>NZ_JBBOCK010000001.1:15000-4815000 GCF_038002385.1 Paenibacillus sp. FSL K6-1230 | reverse complement strand
GCCTTCCAGCTCAATCAGCTTGACGATCTCCTCTGTTGTACAGGCTGACATTTTACCGCCTTCTACACGAGGATCGACAAAGGTCTCCATACCAACCTTGGTGATGACTCCTGGACGCTTGGCTGCAATCTCACGGAACAGCTGTGTAATTACGCCTTGTGGCAGATTGTAGGCTTCACATTTATTGTCCTCGATAAGCTTAGCCATAGCGGGGGATGCAATCGCGATGCCACCGATCCAGCGTTTGATCAGACCTTCATGGCCCAGATGGCTCATTCCTTTGGTACGACGATCGCCAACTGCGCTGGCATGAACGACTGTCAGGTTACGGGGATGACCGGATTGCAGGAATCGTTCCTCAATGGCGATGCCCATCTCTTCGGCCCAACAGGAAAGACCGAAGCCGCTTGCGGCAATGGTGGCTCCATCCGGGATAAGTGTTGCTGCTTGACTGGCTGTAATAATTTTAGACATGAATGCTCACTCCCTCGATAGCATGAATTGAATGAATAGGGCTAGAAGTAACATAGATTAAAAGCTGTTATTTACGTGCGGACAAACTGCTACGTATAGGTAATCTGCTACGTGAGGCAAACTGCCGAGTCTCATGTGCAGGCTCATTGCCGTCATCACGGAATAAGTAGAAGAATAGATAAGCAGATAAAGTAGATAAATTAGGTGTCGAACGATTTAAGTGAAAATATTCACTTTCACTCCGGAATGAATTTGTGAATACTTTCACTTGAATCATAGTGCGTGTTTTTTTTTCCGTCAACAGGGGTCCAACTACTTGGGAAACAGGAGAGGGAGTGTGGCAAAATTGCGAATGTAGTGAGCGAGGTGATAGTTAGAAAACGTCTAAAATGGCTTTTTGGACCGAATACTTCTATGAGCAGGTTCGAAATGAGCCTATCAACACTACGAGGTATATGGAATTGTTGGATTCGTAAAAATACTACACTTTCTTGTCGGAGCTCATGTTAGTCATTGGACAGTTATGGGTGAAAGGATTGAATAACGGCGTGTTCTTCAAATTTTTATAGAAAGCGAGTCTATTCCTAACAATAGCTCTTGAGCAGTAGATAGTCATTAGGCTTCACAACAGCAAAAGAGTCAAGATAAAAATTTTCGAGATGGCTTGTGATTGTTTTTTTTGGCAAATTTACTACGTTAGACTTTTTCAGAACTGGAAAATATCTGATCTCAAGCACTTCTATGAAACAGCTCTGAGTCATGTCAGTTAACTAACCTTAAATGGTTAAAATTTTTACATTTAAATTTTTGGTTTTTGATGGTAATATTGTAAATGGAAAAAGGTGGTGGTAAATATCTGAAAAGATAATAATCTATTTTTTATATCTATTTATGGAAAATAAGAGGAGGTAACAAGGGATGAAAAAAAAGTGGAAGGTTTTAAGCTTGTTAGTAGCTGTTGCAGCTTTTTCTACACTTAGTTTGACGGCTTCATATGCCTCTGATTATCAATCTGTAGGAACAAAAGCTGTTGCAAATTCTGTAAAAGTTGACGATATGTCAGTTAGGGACAAGGCTGTCTTAGTTGCTGGTGCTCCGAAAATGGTGTTCTTTTCTCAAGCTCAAGTGGCAGGGAAAATCCCCGTTGAAGTCGATGGTTCGGGTAGCCTGGGGGATATAATTTTTGATAAATAGGTAGCAACTTTAAAGGAGGAGCTGTTTCTCAAAATGAGCTCCTCCTACTCCACAGTGAGGCTTATTAAGGGTGAAACCCAAACAGCTTGATATGGATAGACGTACTGAGCCAATGCTCAGAACGAATGAGGAGACTCTGGAAAAGATGAGATTACATACAAGCTGATCGAAAAAATGCACATAAAAAGGATGTTCAAAACAAAATATATTCTACTGAAAGAAGATTCTATGCGAATAGAAGAGATTCTATATCGGTATCCTTCCGCTTTTGCGAAAAAAGAATTTCCAGAGGCCTTGATATATTTGCGGTACTTCAATGAACTAATTTTGAGCAAAAGCAGATTATATTTAAAATTTCTATATTTCATATTTAAATTATTTGGATTTAATGGTAATATAACCATTGGAATAAGATGGTGTAAATTGAAATAATCAATTCATTACCCATCAAAAAGTTTATTCTAGGAAATATGAGGAGGAAAAAGTGTGAAAAAAAAGTGGAAGATTTTAAGTTTTGTTGTGGTTGTCACGGCATTCTCTACTCTTAGTTTGACCGCTTCTTATGCCTCTGGTTACCAATCTGTAAGCACGGTAGCAAATGTAAATATTCAGAATGCCAGCAAAGCTTCAGTTGAACCTCAGGCTATAGCATCTCTTGCCAGAAAAGCATGGGTTGTAGCCACAGAGGCCTATAAGGCCAATAAAGATGCCTTGCGAGAAGTCACACGTCTAGGTAGCTTATTGGGTACAGGCGTATCCTCAACGGATGTTGACAATGCAGATGTAATTTTTGATAAATAGACATAACTTTAGGAGGGGATGCTTATCCAATATGCGCTCCTCCTTTTTTATAGGAGGCTTAGTTCAATGAAGCAAAAATACAAATTTATTTTTTTGAATACAACAATATTCTTGCTCTCTATGCTCCTGCTGATACACTTTTTCTTGGTTTTTCTCCATGCTGGACCCATTAATCCCATTTCCGTTGCGTTAAAGTCAGTAACTGATAATTACGTTGGGCGTTTTTTTCAACAGAATTGGCATCTGTTTGCTCCACAGCCAATGACTCAAAATTTAAAGCTGTATGTTCGGGTTAAATATACTGACATTGGCAGTAAAGAAATCAACGTGAGTGAATGGTACGACGTTACCGAACCCATGATTAGGACAAATGAAGAAACGCTATTTTCCCCCTATAACAGAATTATCCGAATAGGGAGCGGGTACATTCATCAATTATACATTGGAGGAAAAGATGAACTTACATACAAATTAATAGAGAAAAATTCAGATAAAGAGGATGCACAAAATAAAATAAATTCTTCACTAGAGAAGGACTCGGAGCATATTGAGAACATTCTATATCGATACGCTTCTGCCTTTGCTAAAAAAGAATTTTCAGAGGCTGAGATCAGAGAGGTACAGTTTATGACATCCATAGCAGATGCTGTTCCGTATTCAAAACGAAACGATTCCTCCTTCAAGCCTGAAGAGACGACAGTTGTTTTTGACTGGAAGGGAGTAGTGGATGATGTTGTCCAGTTACCGTAGCTTTTTTTTAACTGAGAGGTTCTTAATCGGTACAAGTCTACTAAGAATAGCCATTGGGTTCATCATACTCTATAACTATTTTGTTAACTATTGGCAGAGATATTTTTTATGGCATGACTTTGGTATAAATATGTATTCTGACGAATTCAAATTAATGTCGTGGTCACTATACAATCTGAGCTCTTCAATCTTGTATTTTGATGTAATCTATCATCTTGGAATCATAGTGACAATTATATACTTGTTAGGGTATAAGGGGCGTATATTCACATTCTTAACCTATGTATTTTTTTATTCGATATATACTCGGTCATTTACCATTAGCGATGGTGGGGATAACCTTCTGATAGTTAATATGTTCTTTCTATTGTTCACTAATAATACAGCCTATTTTTCTTTAGATGCTGCGTTGAGAGAGAAGACTCGGGATTTTTCTGAACTTGATGTATTCCATAAATTCAAGCTAATCATTCATAATTTTGCAGTGCTATTTTGTATAATACAGCTTTGTATTGTTTATTTTTTCTCAGGGATGTACCAGATTATGGGTGAGATGTGGCAAAACGGAACTGCATTGTACTACATTTCTCAAGTTAGGGAGTTTAGTAGGCCTATTTTGAAGGACGTGGTGGATAACTATATTGGACTGACAATTATTATTTCATATTTATCTATACTCATTAAGATTGCATTTCCCTTTGTGATTACAAATAAACGGATTAAGCCATTTATAGTGAGCGCAATGATTTTATTTCATGCTGGCATTGGAATGGGGATGGGGCTGCTTACATTCTCACTAGTGATGATCGTCATGGAATTACTTGTGTTTTCTGATAGCGAGTATAGATCAATGCACGCATACATTAAGAAAACAACGAGAAAACTATCCGTTTCGTTAAAGCGAAAAACAAGGGTCTGGGGGACCGCGAAGCTTAATCAAATGCGAATAGTTGTCTTTTATGATAGCTGGTGTCCGATTTGTACCCAAATTAGTGTGAAGTTACGTAATCTAGATTGCTTCAGGCTACTACAACTTGTTAGTCTGAGAGATTCTGTGCTAGTCAAGTCTTACGAACTGGATGCAGAAGAGCTGGTGAAAAGAATGCATACAGTCTCAGTTGGGAAGCCGGGCTCTGAGAAAAAAGGAATAGATGCCTTGTATCAAATTAGTATAAGAATTCCGCAATTATGGATTGTAGCGCCTTTCTTATATATCTTCAGTAAGTTGGGTATTGGAGGTCTTCTGTACGATTACGTTGCTTCCAGAAGAAAAGTAATTCCAGTCGGAAATTGTGATCAAGCATGTGATTTTGTTCCTGTTGGCACGGCAAAGGAGTGATCTATAAGTTGCTCATAGTTATTGTGACTATTGCATTTAGTATCATTGCTCTGTTATTCGTAGTTCTGATTCTTATGGCAAAACGGCAACATCAGATGAAGACAGAACATGATGTTCTGAGTTATTTCAAAAACAATCCAGACAAAGTCTCTTTTTATATGCTCAAAAACGGAGTAGAGAAAGTTAGCTATCATGCCGAGGAGCAACGACCTCTGGCGAGTACAGCAAAATTAATCGTAGCTGTTGAGTTTGCGCGTCAGCTTGTGAACCAGTCCTTGGAGAAGGATGAACTCGTGTCTATAGAGGAACTACAACGCTATTACATTCCCGGATCTGATGGCCACGCTCATGAAAAATGGGTTGAGTCTGTCAAATCTCAAAATAGCATTATAGAGGGCAAGGTCACCCTGTTTGAAATTGCTCGGGGGATGCTAATTCACAGTTCAAATGCCAATATGGAATACTTAATGCAGAGGCTAGGTCTGGATTCCATAAATTCCAATCTGCAGCATCTGTCACTAACTTTACATGATCCATTATTCCCTTTTTCATCTGCGGGACTTATATGTTCTTTTCTTCAGGAGCAAGAGAATATTGGTTTTAAAGAAGCACTGTTAAGAATAAAAAATATGAGCCGTGAAGAATACATGACCCATTCAATGAACATTCATGATGTATTTGGCAGTAAAAATGATTTATCCGCAATCAAACGATGGAACACACGCAAAATCTACACTAGAGAGTTGCAACTACTTGAGTCCAAAAAGCAACCCCGAGGAACAGCAAGAGATTATGCAAATTTGATGAGGGCCATACAAAATGAAAGCCTAGTCCCTAATACTATCCATGAAGTCCTCAAAAGTCTATTAGAGCGGCCTGTGGACTCTACCAAATTGAAAGTGCTTGGAAATAAAGGAGGGTCATCCATTTCTATCTTGACAGAGGCCCTCTACTGTACTGATGTAACAGGAAACGAGATTCAATTAGCCCTATTTATTCATGAAGAATCTGAGTTAGAACAAATCTGGCTAAAGAAAAAAATAGATTTGTTTCTTGGGAAGCTATTAACGGACAGCTTGTTTGAAGAGGAGGTACAAAAACAATTGTCTATGAAAGAGGGCTACTAAATGCTGTATGAGGCAATCAAATTACTTATTATTCCCTTTATTCTTTTATATATGTTAGCTTGCTTTCCATTTAAACATCGAATCGTCTATTATATTCACTTTTTGTTTACTGTTTCGTATTTGTTCATGCTTCTATTTATTAATGATTGGTCCGATTTAAATTATTATTTTCGACCGATCTGTGTGATTGCTTTTTTATATTCATTATTGCATCGCAGTCTGTTTAGGCCCTTACCCAAAACGGGGGCTTTGTCAGCAAGAGCAAAGGTTTTATTATCGTTGTATGGTGTAGTAGCAGGATATCAAGCAATAATTTGCGTGCTGTTTATTTTGTCTTATGTAGTAATGACTCCAGATAAGAAACAGTCAGTTGATCTTATGTTTCCATTACAGGAAGGATTCATCATAGTGGTTAATGGTGGAATGAACGCCTCTATGAATTATCATTATGATCACCGAACTATGAAATACGCCCTTGATATAGCTAGGCTTACTCCGACTGGTACGAGAAAACATATCTTAAATGATTCAGGGGCGTTAGCAGCCTATCCAATCTATGAGAACTCAGTGTACAGCCCCGTTGGGGGAGTGGTTGTTGAAGTAGTAGATGGAGTGGATGATAATGCACCGAATGAATTGGGAGATACAACCTCAAATATGATCGTCATCCAGGACGGGGAATATTATATTGTCCTTTTGCATCTCAAGAAGGGCAGTGTTCTTGTTGAAAAAAATGATACGGTACAAGCAGGACAAGTATTAGCTCAGGTGGGCAATTCAGGCTATAGTACCGAGCCTCATCTTCATATTCATGCAGTAAAAGATATTAGCAATGGGGATTACTTGAACGGTACCTCGATCCCCATTACTTTTCAAGGAAGGTATCTCAAAAGGAACGATGTATTGTATGATCAAACGCTTATTTTTCGATGACAATTACAAATTACTATGAACGGAGTTTGATTTATTTGAATTTTAAACTCCCACTGTTATGGGGAAGCTTACTGCGTCTAATCGCTTTTATTATGGGATTGGTTAATCCATATCTGAGCCTAACTGGGAAAATCATTGTGCTCGTGTTGGTGTGCATTGCCGGGATTTTGGAAAAAGATGCAGATAGACGCCCACAGTGGTTAAGTGTTGCTATTGCTTTTATTTTTGGGCTGCTAGTTAGCTATGCTTTGTTACCTTTATTCACATAAATGTGCATATGTAGGACTTTGGTGCTATTTAGCGATCACAGTCCGTCCAAAGCTACGAGCTACGTCTCAAGCTGCGCTTTAGGCATGCTCTGAGCTGCCCTCCAATTTATGCCGCAAGCCACGTCTCTAGCTGGACACAGATGGGAAACGGTTCACTCGGGAGGCTGTGATCGCTAACTTTCGTTTGATAGTCTAGAACATCTCTATAACATCTCTATAACATCTCTATAACATCTACTCTTGCAGTTTCATATGTGCTGTGACTGCACTGCTGCTGCAGTTGGTACTTGCAATCTCGTTAATTCGCGCGGTAGCTCGCGCCTCTCTGGTCACCCAGACCAAAATAATGGCGGAAATTGTAGATGAGTGGCTGCCATTTCAAAGGATCAATCTTATGGTCAGCCCGCAGAATGTGTGGATGGGCGTGCACATGTACTACCTTGACTTCCACAATAGCCATGTACGGCGTATGTTCGGGAACACGGATATGGTGCACCTCAGCCTCCAATTGAAGGGGGCACTCCGCTACACGCATGGGTTCAACCTGGTCCGACTTTTGTGGCGTCCATCCTCCAGCGCTGAATTTGTCCTTCCTATATCGAAATCCGAGCTGCTGCTTGGCTTCGGGTACAGGATTCATTCCCGTATAAGAGGCGATCTGTTCGACCTGCTCCCATGAGCCTGCCTCTGGCAAATTAATGACGCATTGCGGATGGCGCATAATATTCGCATAGGCTTGTCCCTGGATCCCTATGCCGAGGACTATGCAATCTCCAAGTGCCCAAGAAGAGGACAAGGGAGACAGATTCGTAGATCCGTCTTCATTAGAGGTGCTCAGCAAAAGGATTGGCATGCCATAATACAATATGTTGGGCTGGATGCTAACGTGGGAATTCATTTGGCTCATCTCTCCTTATTAATAGCTATGTATTAAGATCATCTGTATTGTAACGCGCAAATATTTCATATATGATCGAAATATGAATGCATATCCGAATATAGCTGTCGTAGCCTCATTGATTGCTGATCCGAGCAGGGCGATATTTCTGGAATCCCTATTGGACGGAAGGGCTCTTCCCGCAGGTGAATTGGCTTATATGGCGAGTGTCTCGCCCCAGACGGCCAGCAGCCATCTCGCCAAGCTGGTGGAGGGAGGCTTGCTTACGGTCGAGCCCCAAGGACGTCATCGCTATTACCGGATAGCGGGACCGGAAGTGGCCCGACTTGTCGAAACGATGGCTAACTTGGCGCCACCTGTACAGATTCGATCTCTGAGGCAGTCTGAGCAGTTAAAACGACTGAGCGGTGCTCGTACCTGCTATCGTCATCTGGCGGGACAACTGGGCATTGCCATCTGTGAAGCGTTGCTTGCAAAAGGAGTTCTGAAGGAGCCAGCAGCAGTGGAGGAGCGGAATTACGAGATTACAGCAGAGGGCTATACCTGGCTTAAGTCTTTCGGGATTGAATGGACGGGCTCTTCCTCATCGCGCCGGGCTATAGCACGCCAATGTCTCGATTGGAGCGAGCGTCGTTACCATGTTGCAGGTGTGCTGGGAGAGAAGCTGCTGAACCGTCTGCTAGACCTAGGGTGGATTCGTACCCGTCCGGACAGTCGTGCTGTAGACATCACTTTGGAGGGCAGAGCCGGCCTTCAGGAGTCGTTTGGAATTACATGGGAAGCCAATTAGTCGTATTAATAACGGATCAGGTCCATAGGAAAATTGAAACAGATAACATTTGAACTCGAAATGAAAAAAGTGTGGAATAATGTAGAAATAAGACTGAAATGTACCCAAGTAGATTGTTTTGTCTTGACTTTGACAATTTAGTTCATTAAAATCAAAAAATAATTACAATATGGATTTGATGACGGGACCAAGTAATCCGGCACCCACAAGTACAGAGAGGAGCTCCTTGGCTGGAAGAGCTCTCTTGATGAACGGACGAATGACTTCCCCGAGAACAAACAGCGAACAAAAGTATGGCAGTATTCTGCTGTGACGATTAGTAGCTGATTTGCGCTGTGCGGGCGTTACACGTGTTGAGCGATACGGACTGCGGATTCCTGAATCCGAGGTGCGTTATCGGAATGTGGGTGGTACCACGGGTGATCGTAAACGACAATCTCTCGTCCCTGTTTGTTACAGACAGGGCGAGGGATTTTTTTGTTGTATATGGCAAGCTGTTCATATTGAATTGCAGAGATAATGGAGGGAAACGAAATGGCCTTTCAAAAACCGACAGGGACGCAGGATTTGCTGCCCGGTACCGTCGAGAAATGGCAGTACGTAGAGGAGAAAGTGCGGGATATTAGCCGCCGCTTCAACTACCGTGAAATTCGTACACCGATCTTCGAGCAGACAGATCTGTTCGTTCGTGGTGTAGGAGAGACCACCGATGTGGTCGAGAAGGAAATGTACACCTTCAAGGACAAGGGAGACCGCAGCATGACTCTTCGCCCGGAGGGAACCGCAGGCGTGGTTCGGTCTTATGTCGAGAATAAGCTGTACGGCGAACCCGACGTAACCAAGCTGTACTATGTGGGACCTATGTTCCGCTATGAGCGTCCTCAGGCGGGCCGGCAGCGCCAGTTCCACCAATTCGGGATTGAGGCGCTGGGAGCCACTGATCCTGCGATTGATGCTGAAGTGATTGCTATGGGCTACCAGCTCTGTGTGGAGCTGGGCCTGAAGGATGTCCGTGTCGAAGTGAACTCGGTCGGCAATGCGTCCAGCCGTGCGGCTTATCGCCAACGTCTGCTGGATTTCCTGCTTCCCATGAAGGATACCCTGTGTAAGGATTGTCAATCCCGCATCGAGCGTAACCCGCTCCGAGTGTTAGACTGCAAGGTGGATCAGGATAAATTCACGGATGCGCCTTCGATTCTGGATAGTCTGGATGAGGAATGCAGCACACATTTTGCCAAGGTTCAATCTTATCTGAATGATATGAATGTGGAATTCACCTTGAATCCGCGTCTTGTAAGAGGGCTAGATTACTACACGATGACAGCCTTCGAATTCAAGGCGCAGGGCATCGGCGCCATTGATACGATTGGCGGCGGTGGGCGATATAACGGGCTCGTCGGAGATCTGGGAGGACCAGATCAACCAGGTATTGGCTTTGGCATGGGGCTGGAGCGGATTCAACTGATTCTGGAGCATCAGGGGATCGCAGCAGATACGGCTAAGCCACTCGATGTGTACCTGATTCCACTTGGGGAAGCTGCCGAACGCGAGGTCACCAAGCAACTGTTCCTGTTACGTCAAGCCGGGATTGCTGCCGAGCGCGATTATCTGAATCGTAAAATGAAGGCTCAGATGAAAGCTGCTGACCGACTGCACACACGGTATACAGCTATTTTGGGTGATGACGAGTTGGAGCGCGGTGAGATTGCCCTGAAAGCCATGGCTACAGGAGAGCAACGCACCGTTCGTCTGGATGAGCTTAAGGATGCACTGATATAGGCTGATTATATAAGTTGAACTTAACATGTAAGCTTACGTTCAATTTAAATAGAAAATATACATTTTAAAGGAGAATGATCATGAATAGGAGTCATCAATGCGGCACCCTGACAACAGCGCATATTGGAGAGACAGTAACCTTGAACGGCTGGGTACAGACCCGGCGTGACCTGGGTGGCGTGTTGTTCATCGATCTCCGCGACCGCAGCGGAATCGTTCAAGTTGTATTTAATCCGGCATTTTCTGGTGATGCTCTGGGCATTGCTGACCGTGTGCGCAGTGAATACGTCATTGCTGTCAAAGGTACAGTGGTGAAGCGTGACGCAGAGACGATTAACCCGAATCTGGCGACAGGGGAAATTGAAGTACAGATTACCGAGATCGAGGTATTGAATGCAGCCAAGACTCCTCCGTTCTTCATCGAAGATGGTGTAGAGGTGGATGAGTCCCTGCGTCTCAAATACCGCTATCTGGATCTGCGTCGTCCGGAAATGTATAACACACTCAAGCTGCGTTCCAAGGCTGCGAAGATCTTCCGCGACTTCCTGGATGGAGAAGATTTCATTGAGGTAGAGACACCAATCCTGACAAAGAGCTCGCCAGAGGGTGCGCGTGACTATCTGGTGCCAAGCCGTGTACATGAGGGTGAATTCTTCGCTCTGCCACAATCGCCGCAAATCTACAAGCAGCTGCTGATGGTAGGTGGCCTTGAGCGTTACTATCAGATTGCTCGTTGCTTCCGTGACGAGGACCTTCGTGCGGATCGTCAGCCAGAGTTCACTCAAGTCGATATTGAGACATCCTTCCTTCAGCAGGATGACCTCATGGGCATGATGGAACAATTGATGGCCAGATTGCTCCGCGAGACGGTCGGTGTAGAATTGGAGCTGCCATTCCAACGCATTACTTATGCGGATGCCATGGGCAAATACGGCTCAGATAAGCCGGATCTGCGCTTTGGTATGGAATTGATCGAGATGAACGATATTGTAGCAACTAGCGGTGTGAAGGTGTTCGCTTCGGTCATTGAGAAGGGCGGAGAAGTGAAGGTCCTGAATGCGAAGGGCTGCGGAACATGGACACGCAAGGAGATTGACGATCTTGGACCATATGCTGCGCGCTATGGTGCGAAGGGTCTGGCGTGGATTCAAGTCAAGGACGGCGAATTCAAGGGGCCAATCGTGAAGTTCTTTACGCCGGAAGAGATCGAAGCTGTCAAAGAGCGCACGGGAGCCGAAGAAGGCGATCTGCTGCTGTTCTCTGCAGACACGAAGAAGGTCGTAGCGGATGTACTCGGTGCCTTGCGTCTGAAGATTGGGCGCCAATTGGGTCTGATCGATGACAGCAAATTCAAGTTCGTGTGGGTGGTAGACTTCCCGCTGCTCGGCTATGATGAGGATCAAAAACGTTATGTAGCAGAGCATCATCCGTTCACGCGTCCGAAGGATGAGGATCTGGCCCTGTTCGATACTGACCCGGGACAAATCCGTGCCCAAGCCTATGACATCGTCCTGAACGGCTACGAAGTCGGTGGCGGCTCCATGCGGATCTTCAAGCGTGACGTGCAGGAGAAAATGTTCAACGCAATCGGTCTGTCTCCAGAGGAAGCCAACGATAAATTCGGCTATCTGCTTGATGCCTTCGAGTACGGAACGCCTCCTCATGGTGGTATCGCCTTTGGCTTCGACCGTCTGGTGATGCTGCTCACGGGCCGCACGAACCTGAGAGAGACAATTGCCTTCCCGAAAACGGCGAGCGCTACGGATCTGCTCATGAACGCACCGTCTGAGGTGGACCATTCGCAGCTGGAGCAGTTGCATATTCGTCTCGCACCGAAGCCTGCTGCAAGCAAGGCTTAATATTACAGCATGACAAAGGAGGTCATCGACGGGTATGCTGAATCAGTTCTCCCGTACTGAGCTGGCCATCGGCTCCGAAGGACTTGAGAAGTTGAAAAATAGCACAGTCGCTGTGCTTGGCATAGGCGGTGTAGGATCGATTGCGGTAGAGGCTCTAGCTCGAAGCGGAGTCGGCCGGATCATCCTGATTGACAAGGATGTCGTGGACATCACCAACATTAACCGTCAGATCCACGCGCTTACCAGCACGATTGGACAGAAGAAGGCCGATCTGATGGTAGATCGTGTGAAGCTGATTAACCCCGAATGCGAAGCCATAGCTCTTAACATGTTCTATACAGAAGAGACCTATGAGGAGCTGTTCAAATTCGAGCTGGATTACGTCATTGATGCCTCAGACACGATCTCTTACAAGATCCATCTGATCAAGCAGTGTCTGGAGCGCAAGGTTCCCATCATTTCAAGCATGGGTGCGGCGAACCGGATGGACCCGACCAAGTTCCAGGTAGCGGACATTTCCAAAACCTCGATGGACCCGATGGCACGTGTCATTCGGACGAAGCTGCGCAAGGAAGGCATCAAGAAAGGCGTTCAGGTGGTCTTTTCCACGGAGGAGCCGATCAAGCCGCGTGAGGACATCACGAAGAAGATCGTGCCGGAGAATGCTCCAGCGATCCGTAAAGCCAAGCAGCCTCCTGCAAGCAATGCATTTGTACCGCCTGTTGCTGGCTTGATCATGGTCAGTGTCGCGGTGAAGGAACTGCTTGCATAGAGCTTCCTTATAACTTGTACCTTAAATTAGGGGGCCCTTGCCTTCCTTATGGTTAAGCGTGCAAGGCTTAGCGTGCAAGACTCCATTTGCATACTCAACATTAATGCCTGGTTGCACCTGTGCACGGGCCTGTCCGTAGATAGCATCTTCATTGCTGTCTGCGGGCTTTTTTTATGTGGCGTGCCCAGCTAAGCATTGCAACTTCTAGTTGGTGGAGAGTCAAGTTGTGGGGCAAGCGTGTCAAATGAGTAACAACCACTTCGGAAGTGAAGTGGTTGTTTGTGTCTGCTGGGAAAGAATATTCGCTTTATTGGGGTAAACATGTTATTCCTGAATAGAGGTGACGATGCCATCATCCAAGTAAATGAAACGGTAGCCAGAGTAATTCGAATAAACCCATTGCTCGCTCACACCGAAGCTAGTCGTCGTCCTATTGATGTCTGAAGGCTCTCCCCAACTGGATTCTCGTACTTCCGGAGCGGTCATGCCGATGGCAGGAGCCAGCAATTTTTTGGCGGTGGGAAGCGTGGTTGAGGAGCTTAATTTATTAAAAACGGTTAAGTCTGTCTCTCCGTCAACCGTTCTGTATTGATGTAAACTCCCATTTTTAATGACAAATGTTGAGGCAGCATTATTTTTTACAGTATTCCCCTCAATGATAACCTTCCAATCATACACATGTTGCTTGTATGTGCCTGGCCAGGTGACAGTATATATAGTTAATCCTGAGAATATCACTTGTTGGCCTGAGCCATATTGCCATGTACCTTGGAAAGGCTCTAATAGTCCGATCTCCTTTAAATATTTCTTCGTATCCTTGTAATTGTCATCTCCGATGCTAGTCAACCTAGCTTTGGCTTCGGTCAGGTCCCCTTCTTTGAAAAGTCGGATACCTTCTAAATATTGTGCTTCATGAAGGAGTGTACCAGTGTCCCTATGCTCTTTAATTTCTTGAAGTAAGGGTAGGGCTTTTGCAGAATTATTACCCGAAATCAGATATTTTCCATACTGATATTTAGCTTCGATGAGCTGCTGCTTACTATCTTCATAATCTCCACTTCTTTCAAATGCCTCGATTGCCTTTGCATACTCCGAGTTGTTCAGGGATACAAGCCCCTCTAGATAGTCCATTTGAAGCCTAGCTTCCGGAATATGCTTATAAAGCTCCAAATCAGTGATAATCTCCTTAACCTGCGAATAGTCTTTGTTCTTGATGAGCTGCGTTGCGTACAGATAATTGCTTTTTGCTAATAACACTGCCGAATCCTTATAGTCTCCTAAATCCTTGAACTCCTCTATGGCTTGCTCATAATTACCGCTGCTCATCAGAGATGCGGCATGCGTGTATTTTTGCTGTGAGAGGTATGACGTTACAATACCAGAGATTACGATTAGAGCAGCAGTAGCGACCAAGATCATAGCTATCAGTTTCTTTTTTGATCGAGGGGTCTTACTTGGCACAGCGTGACGATTTGTCCCCTCATTAGACTTTGCTGATTCTTTAGAAGCATTTACGGGCTTGGTATGTGTATCTGAAGGGTGGATCAAATCCTCAGGTGTAGACTCCACCGGTATAACAGATTCAACCTTCACTACATCAGTAATACTCTCCTTTGAACCCACAGGCTCGGGAGGTGCTTTGAGCTCGGGGATTGATATTTCTGCCCCACAATGATGGCAAAAACGACTACTTTTAATGATGGTTTTTCCACAGCTATTACAGAACCTAATCTTCTCCATCCTGACTGTATGTATTAGAAAATTGTGTAATACAAAATAACAGTTCATATATCGGTCTTTTTCTTTATTATTTGAATACTACTTGGATTCGAGCGCAAATCATCCTTCTTTAGTAAATGATTGCTAAAAAAGATAGCATTACATTGCAAGCTTGTCAGCATAGAAAATACACAGAGAAGCTACTAGAGGATATTCGAACAGGCCTCCTTATGTCTAACCTCCGCATGTCCAAGCCTTATATTCTTGTGAAACCGACAGTTTAGTGCAAATTGTGATTTCTAAAAACTTGTGATTGTAATCACAATCGACCTTATCACCGTATGTTAAGTTGTTAGTGAGAAATGTTCTCAACGAATGCAAGCCATCAAGCAATTAATTCAAGTCACAAAAGACAGTCAAAGTTAAACCCTATATCGACTGCCGTAATACGGTAGCTAGCCAGGAGTGATGAGATGGGTCGTACGTTAAGCATGAATGAGCCAATATTGCACCTTGTGGAGCGTTATCCTGAAGTGAAGGACATCATGATGGAACTGGGCTTTCGTGATATCGCCATTCCAGGCATGCTGCAGACGGCAGGTCGTTACATGACCTTGAACAAAGGTATGAGGCTGAAAAAGATGGATGTAGATACGGTTCGGCAAGCCTTTGCCATGCAAGGCTTTGCACTTGAAGAATAGAGGGGCGAGCGAAGATGAGTGAACTGATTAATAATCGTGAAATGATGGGAAAAGAACGGTCGGAGCGTCAGGAGCTGCTGAAGGAGATTATCAAGGAACTGCATGCTGGTAAAAGTGTCGAGGAGGTCAAGGCTCGCTTCGAGGAGGCGGTCGGTGATGTGACGGTGGCGGAGATTTCCGAGCTGGAACACGCCTTGATGACGGAGGAGGGCATTCCTGTATCCGAGGTGCAACGCCTTTGCTCTGTGCATACAGCGATCTTCAAGGGATCGATCCAGGACATTCACCGGTCTGAGAAGCCTGAAGAGCAGCCAGGTCACCCGGTACACACCTTCAAGCTGGAAAATCGCGAAATTGAGAAGCTGGTTAATTTCCAGATTGAGCTGCACAAGGACAAGTTCGCCAGACAGGATAGTGACGAGATCAGATACAAGCTGCTGGAGGATCTCAATCTGCTGCTGGACATCGACAAGCACTATAGCCGCAAGGAGAATCTGCTCTTCCCTTACCTGGAGCGCTACGGAATTTTTGGGCCAACAAAGGTGATGTGGGGAATTGATGACGGCATTCGGGCGATGATCAAGGGTGCCAAAGCGATGCTGACGAACTATACGGGCAATCAACAAGAGGTAGTGGACACGCTGGAGCAAGCGATCCGTGAGGTCAACGAGATGATTTTCAAGGAAGAGAACATCTTGCTCCCGATGGCTCTCGGCAAGCTGACTGAGGATGAATGGGTCAAGATTGCCCATGAAAGCCCGGAAATTGGCTTTTGCCTGACAGCCCCAGAGCAGGAATGGGTTCCTCACAGAGCGGCGGAGCCGGAAGGGTCCCAAGCAGACTCTGACGGTACACACGCACAGACAGCTACGGAGCAAGCTGGCACAGCACAGACTGAAGGTGCGACTCCACAGGGCTTCATCCGCTTTGAGACAGGAATTTTATCCATGCAGCAGCTGGAGCTGATCATGAATCATCTGCCAGTGGATCTAACCTTTATTGATGAGAATGATGTTGTTCGCTACTTCTCTCATGGTAAGGAACGGATCTTCGCCCGTACAAAAGCCGTAATTGGCCGTACAGTGCAAAATTGTCATCCACCACAAAGCGTACATGTCGTGGAGAAACTACTGGAGGACTTCAAAGCCGGGAAGAAGGATGCCGAGGATTTCTGGATTACAATGAAGGACAAATTCATCCTGATTCGCTACTTCGCTGTCCGTGATGCAGATGGTCGTTATCTGGGGACATTGGAATTTACGCAGAACGTTGCGCCAATTCGTGCCTTGGAAGGACAGAAACGAATTTTGTCCGAATAGTATTGTTTAAATAATATTGTCTACATCGTATTGTCTGAATAGTGTGGTAATGGACAGGACATAACTGGACTAATAACAGGATACCATCCAAGCTAGCCGCATCAGAAACGAACTAAATAAGAATTCAATCCAGAATAACGGAACTCTGCTCAAATGGTAGAGGTCCGTTGTTTTGTGATTTTGGAATGATTGGATTCAGTCGGAGGTCGGGCGTGGAGTGGTCTTTGGAGGGGGCTTGAAAAGGGATCTGAAACTATTGTGAAAGCCTTGTGAAAGGTGCGAAAGGAGTGTATGATGGGTAATGTTTGCTTTTTATCATGACATCTTATGTTAACGATTTGGAGGCTGCACGTTTATGAACCGAGGGATGTTTTCCCGTACGCTTGGCTTCACACCCGAGCACCAATGGAAGAAGGAAATTACGGCGGGGCTGCTGTCTTACTTCTCCGTAGTCTATATTATTCTGGTCAATGCAACGATTCTGTCCGATGCGGGCATGCCCTTGCAGGGTGCTATGCTGGCGACATTGCTTACTTCGGTGGCAGGCTGTCTGCTGATGGCCTTTGGTGGTAAATCTCCGATTATTGTGGTGCCCGGGATGGGGATCAATGCGTTCTTCACCTATACACTTGTTCACTCCATGAAGCTGAGCTGGCAGGAAGCGCTGACGGTCGTATCCATCACGGGTGTGCTGTTCGCGATCGTGGCGTTCACTTCCCTATATCGCAAGATTAGCGAGGCGATTCCTCATAATCTCCAGCACGGCATTACTGTTGGGATCGGGCTGTTCCTGACCTTCATTGGTCTGCAAAAGAGCGGGATCGTGATTGCTCATCAGACGACCTTTGTTGCTATTGGACATTTTAGTGATCCTGGGGTTATTACCGCTTGTGTGACGTTGATTCTGGCCTTGATTTTGTTTATTCGAAATGTGCAAGGCGGGCTACTGATCAGCATGCTGGTAGGTACGGGGCTGGCGTATTTGCTGGGCGCGGTGCACCCACAGGCTGCTGTGAAGAGTGAGGAGACTGTGCGGCAATATGGTGAGCTCTTCGCGAACTTTACAGCTTCAGGCTTCGTTACGATCGCGTTCTGGATCGCCGTCTTCCTGCTACTGCTCATCGTGGTCTTTGAGAACATTGGCCTTGTTGCGGGTCAGACCGCGATGATTGGCAAGCCGGAGGCATTCAAAGGCAGTCTGCGTGCGCTGGCCATCAGTAATATTTTTGCTGGACTGTTCGGTACAAGCCCTACCGTGGCCGCGGCGGAATCCACTGCCGGGATTGCGGCAGGAGGTCGAACAGGTGTTACGCCACTCGTGACAGCGATCATGTTTGGTCTGACCTTCTTCTTCATTCCGCTGCTGACATACATTCCAGATAGTGCGATTGCTCCTGTGCTGATTATTATCGGTGGCTTGATGGTGCAGAATGTGAAGGAAATGAACTTTGCGGATTTTGCAGACGCATTTCCAGCTTTCCTGATCATGGTCATGATTCCGTTCACCTACAGCATTGTGGATGGAATGGCATTTGGCTTCATCGCATACCCCTTGGCGAAGCTTGCAGCGGGAAAAGGTAAAGAAGTGCCACTCGTGCTGTATGTCATTGCTATCCTGTTCCTTGCCAATTTCGTGCTGCATGCAGTAGTCTGAACGCAACCGGATCATTTGAGAAGTCTCTGAACCTTAGTCGTATGGGTTCGGAGGCTTTTTTGTATTATCAGGTAGTCAGTGGTTTTTGTTTATCACAACTCATTAATAATATATTTAGACACAATTTGATATAAGCTGTGCTAGTAATCAAGAAAGATTAAAAAAGAATTGATATTTATATGCTTTTGCTTTAAATTGAATAAAAACATACCGATTGAATGTTTTTGGGGAGGGATAATTTGAGGAAGAAGTATACAGCAAAGGAAGTCAGAAACTTAATACTAGACACTGCTTCTGTTTTATTTATTGAGAAAGGGTATGAGCAGACTTCGATCAGTGAAATTGTTGCCGGATTGGATGGACTTACTCGCGGTGCGATTTACCATCATTTTGATTCCAAATATCAGATTATTGTAGGAATCGCAAAAAGGTTTATACCGGATCAGGATTTATTAGATTCTATTGATGAACGAGAGGATTTAAGTGGCCTAGAAAAAATTCAAAATATTTTACTTGAAGCGATGTTTAATGAGGATATTACCCAATCGACAGCAGCTTCATTAGCCTTACTAAACGATCCCACTTTTAGCTCGATTTATAACACACAAATATGCGAAATTCTGGCTCCTAAAATAGTAAAGTACATTCATGCAGGTAATGAGGATGGATCTATTAAGGTAGCATATCCAGAACAAATGGCTGAAATCATTATTTTATTAACAAGTACCTGGTTCATCCAAGCATTATTCCCAAATACAATGGAGACGTTTTTTGAAAAATTAAAAGCTGCTCAGTATGTGTTAAAGGAAAGTGGAGTAAACGTTATAAGTGATGAAGTCTTCTCAACGATTGTCAAAGAACTAACAGGTGCTACTACAAAAAGGAGCAAGTAATGAAAAAAACATTGAAAATTACGGGGATTATTTTACTATCCATACTAATCATTATTGTCTTGTTTTTTGCAGGAGTGTTTATTAACAATAAAATTCAACTAAGTCGTGAAGAAAAGAAGATAGCTTCTTACGGCGAAACTGTTGCTATAGATGGAGAAAACATGAACTTCCAGATCTCCGGGACAGGTGAAAAGACAATCGTTTTATTACCGGGCTATATGACAGCTGCACCGATCATTGATTTCAAGCAACTGATTAGTGAGTTAGAACAAAACTATCGAGTTATTGCGATAGAACCCTTTGGATATGGTCTAAGTGATGATACGGATAAGGAAAGATCTGTTGAAAATATAACCGACGAAATACATGAGGTGTTGGTTAAGCAGGGAATCAAAAAGTATACGATGATGGGCCATTCAATTACGGGGGTCTACTCTCTTGAGTATATTAAAAAATATCCTAATGAGGTTGAAGCCTTTATAGGAATTGATAGCAGCCTTCCTTCACAAGGGGGAGCCGATGATAATATAGCGGGGGCCATTGAGCTTTTAAGTAAATCGGGACTGTATCGTGTACTCTCAAATATGAACACCGACATGCTGAAGATTCCAGATGTGGGAGATAAATTAGCCGAGCAATATAAATATTTGTCTCTAAAAAATATAGGATCAAAAGCAACAATGAATGAAGGCAAATCCATGCTGGAGAATTTTAATAAAACGGCTGAGATACAGTACCCTAAAAGTCTGCCCGTTATGTATTTCTTGGCAACAGAAAGCATGGATTCTAATGATAACTGGTTGAGGATTCATCAAGATATGGTTAAAAATAGTGACAAATCAGCTATTCAAATCATAGAGGGAGGACACTATTTACATCATACTAAATCAAAGGAATTAGCTGAGCTTACGGCATCTTTTTTAGAATGATAATGTATTAAAACCACTGGACAGTCAAAAGCTCTTGCCGAAAAAATGATGTAGCACCAAAAGGAATTGATTGGTTGTTCTTATGGGGAACTGCGGGGTTCTGGAAAGCGGGTTCATGTTGGGCTTCTTATAGCTTTCGTTGGAGGAATGTGGTATATTGGTAATCCTTTTGTGTTGTCAGCGATTGACCATAAGAGAATATTCTTAGGAGGTAACTGAAACATGTCACAAAGCTTTCAAAGTGCCTATCAAGAAGAAGTTGATCGACTGAAGCGGACCATGGAGACAGTGGACCAGCAGCTGGAACGACTGCGAGGGATACCGATCTATACAGGTCATGACTTCACGGAGCAGGTTCTTGAGGCCCAGCGTGAAGAACGACGAGTTGCCCTGACGAAGAGCTCTAAGGAGCCTTATTTTGGGCGGCTGGATTTTGAAGAATCGGGAACGGATAGCCGAAAGCCGCTCTACATCGGTAAGGTCGGTGTGGATCGGGAAGAGGTAGGGGATCATCCGTTGGTCATTGACTGGCGTGCGCCAGTAGCCAGCTTGTTCTACTCCTTTACTGGGGGGGAGGGCCCGGCCACTTATGAAGCTCCGGAGGGTCTGATTGAAGGGTTGGTATACCTGAAGCGGAACGTGGTTATTCGCCAGCGAATGCTGGAGAGAATTGCGGATACCTTCAACCGGGATAGTGACCAACCAGCGGTGTCCGATGAATTTCTCGTATACCGACTTGGGGAGAACAAGGACAACAAGCTTCGTGATATCGTCTCCACAATCCAGGCGGAGCAGGACCAGATTATTCGGGCGCAGCGGGATACAGCCTTGATTATTCAAGGTGTAGCGGGCTCGGGTAAGACGACCGTGGCCTTGCATCGGCTTGCTTTCTTGCTGTATCAGTACAAGGAGCAGGTTGCGGCTGAGCGTATGATCATTTTTGCCCCCAACCATATGTTTTTGGACTATATTTCGGATGTGCTGCCTGAACTGGGTGTTGGAGATATTCAGCAGAGCACGTTCACGGATTGGGCGGTCCAGCTACTTGAGATTGAGCTTCCGATTGCAAATGCAAGTGAGACGTTGAATCTCTGGTTCGAGGAGCCGAATAACCGTCCGAAGCTTAGTGATGAGGTGCCAGGACGCTACAAGGGATCGATCCGATTCATGACTTTGCTGAAGGAATGGCTATCCGGGCTGGAGAGTGACGCTGTACCAGAGGCAGACTTCATACCGTGGGATGGGGCCGTGCTGACCAGATCCGAGATTGAGCGCTGGTTCAGCGAGGAATATAGACATTATCCTCTTGCGAAGCGCAAGGAGCGCGTCATGGCACGGATTCATCGCTGGATTGAGATGGAGCTGAAGCAGCTGAAATCGGAAGCCCTGCGCAAGGAATGTAAGAAGAAGGCAGCCACGCGCGAGAAGGCCTATGCCAAAAAATGGCCACAATATGAGCCGCTAACGATGTACAAGCAGCTATTTAAGACTGTCAAGGGAGGGAGTGTCCCTGACGAGATCCATGCTCAGCTTCCACGCTCGATCGTGAAGCAGACGGCTACGGATTTGAAGCAGAATATCATCCGTGAGGAGGATCTGCCTGCGTTGGTGTACATCCATGCGTTAATTCATGATATTGATGGCGGACAGCGGTTCGACCATATCGTCATTGATGAAGCACAGGATTTCTCTCCATTTCATGTTGCCTTGTTGGATTTGTTCGTCAAAGGACACTCCTTCACGATCTTGGGAGACCTGTCCCAAGGCATTCATGAGTATCGCGGCGTCCACGCCTGGGATGAGATGAGCAGTCTCTTTCCTGCTGAGCATCATGCTTATTATGCACTGACACGCAGTTATCGTTCGACTATGGAGATCATAGATTATGCGAACATTATTCTGGAGCGTGGTGTGAAGAGCGGTATTACTGCGATCCCGGTGTTTCGTAGTGGTGATCCGGTCCGTGTCATTGCTCACCCGACGCAGAAGCGCAGTACGGATCTGGAACGTGCGTTGCGACATTTGACCGGGAAGGATTACCGCACCGTTGCCATTCTGACACGTACATTAAGCGAGGCTGTTGAATTGCATGCGGAGCTTGCCAAGCAGGGCTGGGAGCTGAATCTTATTGACGGCAGCAAAAAGCAGTACACAGGCGGTCACTCGGTCCTTCCGGTCTATCTCTCGAAGGGGCTGGAATTCGACGCGGTCGTTGTTGCCGATGCGGATACAGAGCATTATCTGAGCAATGCCGGAGATGCAAAGCTACTGTATGTAGGCTGTACGCGGGCATTGCATGAGCTCTGGCTGCTCCATAGCGGGGCTCTGCCGGATTATGCCCAAGCTGCTGATCTGACAGATAGCGAGAACATGGTTCTGGAGGGCTGGCCTGAAGACTAGTTGAGCACGTGGGAATGACCAGGCTCGGTTGATATCCGTAAGATAGAACACTATATTGGTGACTGGAGCCGACTCCGTTGTCACTATGGCAAAGACAGGCTGCAATCTCCGTAGTGAGCGCCTGTCTTTGCCATATCCAGATATATTACTTATAATAGCGTCAAATCACTAATTCAGAAAAAGATTAGAAGAAATATAGAAAAGCACGGAAGAAGTAAGGAAGAGGCTCGGTAGAAGCACGGTAGAGGCACGGAAGAAGCAAAGAAGGAGTAATACAAAGCTGTTATTTTAAGCAAAGGTGAACATAAATAATGAACAAACCAACCATTTACGATGTAGCTAGAGAAGCAGGTGTCTCGATTGCTACCGTCTCCAAGGTGCTGAATCATAACGGTCGTATCAGTGACAAGACACGGCAGAAGGTGACGCGCATCATGGAGCAATTGAACTATCAGCCGAGTATGGTGGCTTCCGCGCTTACGAGTCAGCGAACAGGCACAATTGGCCTGATGATTCCGGACATTGCCAATCCCTTCTTCGCAGAAGCAGCCCGTCATTTCGAGGATCATGCCCAGCAAGCGGGCAATGATCTGGTGATCTGTAGTACCGATCGTGATGATACGAAGGCGGAGCGATATATCTCGTCTTTGCTGCGCAAGCGTGTAGACGGGCTGATCATCGCCTCGCACACAGGTCCGCCGGAGCGGGTAGCCCGTCTGCTGACCGACCGAATTCCGACGGTACTGTTCTCTGCGGATATTCGTTCGCTAGCCTGTAACAGCGTCACCATTGATGATTATCAGGGGGGCTATGAGGCCACGAAATATCTGTTGTCACTTGGGCACCGCCGGCTAGGGATTATTTCGGACAGCCTGTCTGGTAGCCGTTTGCGGGAGCAAGGCTTCATAGAGGCATTAACCGAAGCGGGACTGCAGCCAGATGAGTCTGAATGCATGATCCAGACCTCTGCCACGCTGGAGAATGGTCGGACTGCGGCACGCACGATGTTATCCATTCCTACAGATAGACGGCCAACTGCCATATTTGCCTGCAACGATCTGTTGGCCATCGGCGTACTGCAGGAGGCCAGCTACGTCGGGCTGGATGTTCCCCGGGATTTGTCTGTCGTTGGCTTCGATAATACATTGCTGGCAGATATTTGCCATCCCTCTCTCACCAGTATCGCTCAACCCCTGCGTGATATGACCAGACAATCCATGCAGCAGCTAATGGACTGCATCGCTGATCCCGATGCTGCTAAGGATAAGGTGCTGATTCAGCCAGAGCTCGTTATTCGTCAATCCACAGGTCCCGCTCCCGATTAATTTGACTGTTCTCCGGGAGAAAGGGACCTTTTTCCTCATGCGCTACTACGCACTATTTTTCACTTGCAGGATTCTAAAAAATGTAATTGATAAGCGCTTACATCTCTACTATAATAGTTTTTACAGTTAGGTTAAGCGCTTAACCTAAGGTGTTAACCAAAATCTTTAGCAAGAGCATGGCTCTGACCCTGACCTTGATCCTGACCCTGGCTACCAAATTCAAGCTATTAGCAAGGTAGTTAACCAAGATATTGTGCAAGAAATTTACTTGGGAGAAATATATTATGAGTCTGGTCTACTTCCACATGTCACGTGATTCTTTAAGTAGCTAGTTGATTCTACCTTCAAGGAGGAAGCGCTATGAATGGAGAGGTATTACTTCACAATGGGCAGCCTGCATTTGATCCGGTACGACCGCTTGCTTTTGATGCTGCACGCCCGATAGACCTGGTATCCGTAGGCCGTCTCTGCATTGATCTGAATGCCAATGAGACAGGATGTCCCATGGAGGATACGATGACTTTTACGAAATATGTAGGAGGCTCCCCGGCGAACATTGCGATCGGCGCGGCAAGGCTAGGCTTGAAGAGTGGATTTATCGGCAAAATTGCTTCCGACCCGATGGGCCGCTTCATCCGGAGCTATCTGCAAGCGAACCACGTGGATGACAGTCAGGTTGTAGATGATCATACGGGAGCCGTAACTGGATTAGCCTTCACCGAAATCAAGAGCCCGCAGGAGTGTAGCATTTTGATGTATCGTGACAATGTTGCTGATCTGCTGCTGACTACGGCGGATATCTCCGAGGACTACATTCGCCAGACCAAAGCTTTGCTCATATCCGGAACCGCGCTCGCGAAGAGCCCATCCAGGGAAGCGGTATTTCTGGCACTTGAGCTGGCAGTCAAGCATGAAGTTACAGTGTTCTTTGATCTTGACTATCGCCCCTACACCTGGAAGTCGGATGCGGAGACTGCCATGTACTACAATCTAGCTGCCGAGAAATGCGACTGCATCATTGGTACACGGGAGGAATTCGATAGGATGGAGCAGTTGTTCAATGAAGCGGCATCGGATGATAAGGTGACAGCCGAACGCTGGTTCGGGCATCGGGCGAGGCTGGTCGTCATCAAGCATGGTGGCAGTGGCTCCATCGCTTACACGTCAGATGGACAGTCACACCGTAGCGGGATCTTCCGCACGAAGGTACTGAAGACATTCGGAGCTGGTGACTCCTATGCGTCAGCCTTCATTTACGGACTCATGACAGGCGAGACAGTTGGAGAGGCCATGAAGCGTGGCAGTGCATCAGCCTCAATCGTCATTTCACGGCATAGCTGCTCGGATGCCATGCCTACGCTGGAAGAGCTGAACACTTTTCTGCAGGAGAATGAGGAGATAACAGAGCTGGTGTGATCCTATATAACCAATACACGAACCGGAGGAGAGAGGACATGGAGAAGCAGGGAGTAGAGGTGCTCAGGAATTATATCAATGGACAATGGGTGCAAGCAGAGGCATCGCAGACCGAAACCATATTCAACCCCGCTACCGGAGAAGTACTGGGAGAAGTGCCCTTATCTACGCGGGAGGAGCTGGATCGCGCCGTAGCAGCAGCGAAGGAAGCATTCACAGGCTGGTCCAGCACACCGGTGCCACGTCGCGCTCGCATCATGTTCAAGTACCAGCAGCTACTGGTAGAGCATTGGGAGGAGCTGGCCCGGCTGATTACGCTGGAGAATGGTAAAAGCTACAACGAAGCCTATGGTGAGGTACAGCGCGGGATTGAATGTGTGGAATTCGCTGCCGGAGCCCCGACATTAATGATGGGCAGACAGCTGCCGGACATTGCTACAGGTATTGAATCCGGAATGTACCGGTATCCAGTAGGCGTCGTGGGGGGAATTACCCCGTTTAATTTCCCGATGATGGTACCCTGCTGGATGTTCCCGCTTGCGATCGCTTGTGGCAATACCTTCGTGCTGAAGCCCTCTGAGCGTACTCCGCTGCTGGCAGCAAGACTTGTAGAGCTGCTGGAGGAAGCGGGCTTGCCTGCAGGGGTATTCAATCTCATCAACGGGGCAAAGGATGTCGTGAATGGCCTGCTGGAGCACCCGGATGTGAAGGCGATTTCCTTCGTCGGCTCGCAGCCTGTAGCTGAGTATGTGTATCAAAAAGGCACATCTCATGCGAAGCGTGTACAGGCGCTTGGCGGAGCCAAAAATCACTCCATCGTCCTGCAGGATGCAGATCTGGAAGCGACGGCTACCCAGATCGTCAACGCAGCCTTCGGTTCGGCTGGTGAGCGTTGTATGGCGTGCTCCGTCGTGACGGTGCAGGAGGAAGTGGCCGACAAGCTGCTGGAGTTACTGCTGCAGGCCTGTGACAATATGACGATTGGCAACGGTCTGCATGAGGACACCTTCCTCGGCCCGGTAATTCGCCAAAGCCATAAAGACAGAACCCTCTCCTATATTGAGCAAGGTGTAGCAGAAGGAGCGAGATTGCTGCGCGATGGGCGCAAGGATCAGGCCGTGGCAGGGGACGGATATTTTGTCGGCCCAACGATTTTTGACGAGGTTACGCAACAGATGAAGATTTGGCAGGAAGAGGTGTTTGCTCCTGTACTGTCGATCATCCGGGTCAAAGGCTTAGAGGAGGCCGTGGATATTTCCAATGCCTCACGCTTTGCGAACGGGGCGTGTATCTTCACGAATGACGGCGGCAAGGTTCGTTATTTTCGTGAGAATATAGAGGCTGGTATGCTGGGTGTGAACGTGGGTGTTCCCGCACCGATGGCCTTCTTCCCGTTCTCTGGCTGGAAGGACTCCTTCTACGGCGACCTCCATGCAAATGGCACGGATGGCGTGGAATTCTATACTCGCAAGAAGATGGTTACGGCTCGCTGGCAGTAAGATGAAGCAGTGTTAGATGGCCATTGATAGCTTGATAGCCTGATGGATTGCTGGCTAGGAATCACTTAATGCAAATTCGGATGAAAGGCGGTAGTTCCTTGGATACGATTCGATTGACAACAGCGCAGGCATTGGTCAGATTTTTGAACAACCAATATGTTGAGACGGATCAGGGACATACACAGACGAATGAAGCTGCTCAGCAGCATGCTGCGCATGAGGACGGGGCCGAACGCTTTGTAAAAGGAGTGTTCACTGTGTTTGGCCACGGCAATGTGCTGGGACTCGGTCAGGCACTGGAGAGCGCCCCGGGAGACCTGACGGTCTACCAGGGAAGGAATGAGCAGGGAATGGTGCATGCCGCCGTGGCCTTTGCCAAGCAGAGTCGACGCCGTCAGATTATGGCCTGTACAGCCTCGGTCGGTCCGGGCTCCGCGAACATGGTGACGGCGGCGGCTACAGCTACCGCGAATCAGATTCCCGTGCTGTTGCTACCTGGGGACACCTTCGCGACTAGACAGCCCGATCCGGTGCTTCAGCAGATGGAGCATACCCATAGTCTGGCTATATCCGTTAATGATGCGTTCAAGGCGGTCAGTAAATATTGGGACCGTGTCTCGCGTCCGGAGCAGCTTATGTCAGCCATGCTGAATGCGATGCGAGTGCTGACAGACCCGGCTGATACCGGTGCAGTGACCATTGCACTACCGCAGGATGTACAGGGTGAAGCCTGGGATTTCCCGGTGGAGTTCTTCCGTAAACGAGTACACCGAATTGAGCGACGACAGCCGCATCCGCGTGACATCCTCGCTGCTGCCGAATTGATATCGACGAAGCACAAGCCCCTGATTATCTGCGGTGGAGGGGTACGGTACTCCAATGCAGGTCAGGAGCTGAAAGACTTTGCTGAGGCCTTCGACATTCCGTTCGGTGAGACGCAAGCCGGAAAAAGTGCGGTAGAGAGCAGTCATGCGTATAACCTTGGTGGTATAGGCGTGACAGGGAATGCTGCTGCTAATACGTTGGCAGCCGAAGCGGATCTGATTATCGGAGTGGGCACACGCTTCACGGATTTCACTACGGGCTCGAAGAGTCTGTTCCGTCATCCAGAAGTAGAATTCCTTACGATCAATGCCTCGGCATTCCATGCCTCGAAGCTGGATGCGCTGCCTGTTGTTAGTGATGCAGCAGAAGGGCTTCGTGCCCTGAAGACGGTACTGGAGGTGCAGAGCTATCGCTCGGGTTACGGAGAAGAAATTGCCAAGGCGAAGGCTGAATGGCAGCAAGAACGGCAGCGACTTGCCAGCACAGATTATTCGTCGGGCAGCTTCGTACCTGAAGTGGCTGGTCATCTGGATCACGAGCTTGTGGAATATGCAGAGGCACTAGGTACGACATTGACACAGACCTGCGTGCTGGCTGTAGTGAATGAACAAATCCCGCAGGATGCGATCGTTATTGGCGCGGCAGGAAGTCTGCCTGGGGATATGCAGCGCATGTGGGAGGCGACCATAGCGGATACGTATCACATGGAATATGGCTTCTCCTGTATGGGCTATGAGATTGCCGGGGCATTGGGAATCAAGCTGGCACAGCCGGATCGAGAGGTCTATGCGCTGGTGGGCGACGGCAGCTATCAGATGCTGCATTCGGAGCTGGTGACGAGTCTGCAGGAACGCCGCAAAATCAATATTGTGCTCTTGGATAATGCAGGCTTTGGCTGCATCAACAATTTGCAAATGGAGAACGGGATGGGGAGCATAGGCACCGAGTTCCGTTACCGCAGTGACAGTGGCAAGCTGAATGGTAGCGTCATGGCAATTGATTATGCGACTAGTGCTGCGGGCTACGGTGCAGTAACCTATCGGGTTACCAGCATAAGTGAACTGGAGGCAGCTCTTGCAGATGCGCGTAAGCAGACCGTATCCACGCTCCTTGATATCAAGGTGCTGCCGAAGACCATGACACACGGCTATGGAGCATGGTGGCATGTCGGTACAGCTGCTGAATCCGATAGCAAGGCAATCCAGGATGCCCATTCTCGACGAGAGGAAGGTCTGAAGCAGGCACGCCGTTACTAAAGCCTCGTTCGAATTTAATGTCGGTAGAATGACCTCGTGAGCATCATCATTAGTGGAAAGCGGGGAAGTCTTAGAGAAACGAGGTGCTCGTCTTTAAACTTGCGGTTCTACTAATCATCTTAGATCAAAGAACAGCAAGCTTAACAACGGTCGGCAGGGCTCTCCGCTTGCAGCGGCTTATACGCAAATTTAATTTGACCTCGCTAATGCAATAACGGATCTGATTTTAGGTGGAATAGTCTGCTCAGGCAAGCTCACCCTATAATATAGAAGGGACAGAAGACGATGTTCAAAGCACATGCAGTCAAGCTGGCGATTGCTCCAATCGCCTGGACGAATGATGATATGCCGGAGCTTGGTGGAGAACATACCTTTGAGCAATGTATCAGCGAGATGGCGCTTGCTGGGTATCAGGGCAGTGAGGTCGGCAACAAGTATCCACGTGATCCGGCCATCCTGCGCCGTGCTCTGGAGCTCCGCAAGCTGGAGATTGCCAGTGCCTGGTTCAGCAGCTATCTGACAACTCACCCCTTTGAGGAGACAGCCGAGGCGTTCAAGGCACATCGTGATTTCTTACATGCTATGGGGGCCAAGGTCATCGTCGTATCTGAACAAGGTGGCAGTATACAGGGGCAGATAGAGACACCCTTGTTCGCGAATAAGCCTGTTTTTACAGATGCGGAATGGGTGTTGCTGACAGAAGGACTGGGACGTCTTGGTAGACTGGCACGTGAAAAGGACATGACAATTGTGTATCATCATCATATGGGCACCGGCGTTCAGACAGGGACGGAAATCTCACGGCTGATGGAGATGACTGATCCCCAGGAGGTATCGCTGTTGTTCGATACAGGCCATCTGGCTTTCTCGGGAGAAGATCCGTTGGACATTTTGCGGCGCCATCTGGGGCGCATTCGGCATGTACATTTGAAGGATATACGACCGAATGTGGTGGAGCGTGTGAAGCAGGACGGACTAAGCTTCCTGCAGGCAGTCAAGGCAGGGGCTTTCACGGTACCTGGCGATGGTTGCATTACCTTTCCACCGATCTTCGCGGCACTCGCCGCTTCGGAGTATGCAGGCTGGTTCGTCGTAGAAGCAGAGCAGGACCCGGCACTCGCCGATCCGCTCGAATATGCACAGAAGGCACGGGCATTCATCCGGGAGCACAGTGGTTTGTAAGCGGTAACAATATTGTGCAGGAAGAATACTAGCAAAGTGATGGTGAGACGGATGATGGCGAAGGAGAAGAACACGTTGGAACGAAGTGAACTGATCGACAAGCTGAATCGGGTCATGCAAAAGTTAATGAATCTGGAGCGGCCTAACAATGAGGATGAGCTACAGCAGCTGGGATCGGACGCAGCACGGCGCGGCTATTTTGCCCGCGATTTCGGGATGGAGGAATGGGACTGGCCACAAGGCGTAGGTCTATATGGCCTGAACAAGATTGGGCAGTATTTTGAGGATGACCGATTTGCTGCCTATGCGCTGCCTTGGATGGAGAAGCATTTCGCCCAAGGCTTGCCAGGTCGCAATATTAATACGACTGCCCCTCTGCTCTCTCTGATGGATCTGGATCAGGCGGAGCAGCTAAGCAAGGAATGGATAGCCTGGCTAATACAGGAGCTCCCGCGAACCGAGGAGGATGGCTATCAGCATGTGACCTCTGGTGCAACAGCTCACGATGTGACACTCCATGAGAACGAACTCTGGATCGACACACTCTTCATGGCTGTTCTGTTCACGGCGAAGATGGGGGTGAAGTATGACAATGCAGCCTGGAGACAAGAGTCACTTCATCAATTGCTTCTTCACATTAAATATTTGTACGACAAGAACACAGGCTTGTTCTATCATGGATGGCACTTCACCGGGCGACATAATTTCAGTGAAGCCTTCTGGTGCCGTGGTAACAGCTGGTTCGCACTCGGATTGCCAGAGTATATAGAACTCATGCAGCCATATTTGGATGAAGGGGTGCTGAAATACCTGCAACAGACGCTGCGTTCCCAGATGGATGCTCTGCTTGCTCTACAGCATGAGGATGGGTTATGGCATACGCTACTCGATGATCCAGACAGCTATACCGAGACCTCGGGCTCGGCTGCAATTGCTGCGGGACTGCTGTACAGTGTGCGCAAGGGACTATTGCCTGCCTCCTATGCAGATCAAGCTGTGAAGGCCGTTAGAGCCGTATTGGCACGGATTCGCGAGGATGGTACCGTGGAAGGAGTATCTGGAGGTACCGGGATCGGGAAGAAGAAGGAGGATTACAAGGATATTATCCTTGGGCCGATGGCATATGGTCAGGCTTTGACGATTGTGCTGCTGGGTGAAGCGTTATATTGCTGTTGAAGCACCGTGCGAACTGCTGATGTCATGATATTGTGCCTATAGTGGTTGGCGATACATCGGGGAGGTTAATGGAGCGATGACGAGTAGAATCGGAGTAGGTATCATTGGTGCTGGGCGAATTGGCAGGCTGCATGCAGATCATTTGTTACGTTTGCCAGCATTTTCTTTGAAAGCGATTGCGGAGGCGTGGATCACAGAGGAATTGCAGACATGGGCAGAGGCCAGAGGGATTCAGGAGTTGCATCGCGATGGTGATGTATTGTTGAATGATCCCGACATTGCGGCCATCTTTATTTGTACGCCCACCGATACACATGCAGAATGGATCAAGAAGGCAGCCAGAGCAGGCAAGCATATCTTTTGTGAAAAGCCGATCAGTCTCTCCCATACAGAGAGTGCGGAGGCATTACGGATTGCAGCGGAGGCTGGAGTGAAGCTACAGGTAGGCTTCAATCGCCGCATGGACCCGAGCTTTCGTCGATTGAAGCAGCTGGTGGATGCCGGAGAGCTGGGCCAGCCGCATGTACTCAAGATTACGTCACGTGATCCCCAGCCACCAAGCGAGGCCTATGTCAGCTCATCAGGGGGGATGTTCATGGATATGACGATCCATGATTTTGATATGGCACGTTATATCATGGGTGAGGAAGTGACTGAGGTGTATGTGCGCGGTGCGAACCTCATTGATCCTATGTTCGCGCGCCACGGTGATGTGGACACTGCGATCATTACACTTACTTTTGCCAATGGAAGCATCGGTGTGATTGATAACAGTCGTCAGGCTGTATATGGCTATGATCAGCGTGTGGAGGTGTTCGGCTCTCAGGGAGCCGCAGCAGCAGACAATTGTCGCCCGACTACGGTGGAGCTGTCAACGGCTGCCTCCGTCATACGTGATCAGCCGCTGCATTTCTTCCTGGAGCGCTATCAGCAGGCCTATATTGATGAGGTTATGGCTTTTGCCGATGCCATCCTGCATGACCAGTCCATCATATGCTCAGGTCTGGATGGCATTCAGGCGGAGCGGATCGCAGCGGCGGCCAAGGAATCACATCGTCTGGGCCTTCCTGTGAAGCTGCCTGTGCTTGATCTTGCAGCAGCGCCTCCGATGTCTTGACGGAGAAGGATATCTACACCAACCAACCTACACCAACCAACCGAGGAGGATCATGCACATGTCACGATTGATGGTTAAGGCTACGGAGCCGAATCAGGATGGACGTATTCTGGCTGTAAGCCCAGAGAGCGCTGGTTGGCAATATGTCGGCTTTGAAGTATACCAGTTGCAGATTGGTGCGAGCCTGTCGCGGATGACAGAGGGACATGAAGCCTGTCTTGTATTGTTATCTGGCATAGCTGATATACAGGCGGCAGGTAGAACATTTGAGGCTATCGGCAAGCGTATGTCCGTATTCGAAGGTATCCCTCCATACTCCGTCTATGTACCAGCAGGAGCCAGCTATGAGATCATAGCGCATACCCCTGTAGAGCTAGCCGTATGTCTTGCTCCTGCCAAAGGCAAATACGAAGCGAGACTGATTACTCCCGCCGACACAGGGGTGGAGGAACGCGGTAGCGGAAGCATGTCACGGCAGGTCGTAAATATCCTTCCAGAGCAGAAAGAGGCTGAGAGCCTGCTGGTCGTTGAGGTGTATACACGAGGCGGGAACTGGTCCAGCTACCCGCCGCACAAGCATGATCGTGACAACCTGCCACAGGAGTCCTATCTGGAGGAGACCTACTATCACCGGATAAATCCAGCCCAGGGCTTCATCGTGCAGCGGGTATATAACGATGACAGGACACTGGATGAGACGATGGCTGTGACGGATGGTAGTGTTGTTCTGGTGCCAGAGGGATATCACCCGGTGTCTGCTCCGCCAGGCTATGATTCCTATTATCTCAATGTCATGGCTGGTCCGACACGGACATGGGTGTTCCATAATGATCCGGCTCATGAATGGTTATTCGCGGCTCCGGTGAAGAAGGACCAAAGCTAGCTTAGCGGAGATATCTAGCCGGATTGATGTTCGTTACCGATATCACCGTATCGCAACTCCAAGTCAAACAACAAGAGGCCACATTAGGCTAAATTAGGCTGCATGGGGTTGCATTACGCAGAAGCACTTGAAGCAATGATCTGAAGACGCCCTGGTCATCCTGTAGGGGCGTCTTTTGCTGGTCTTGCACGAGTAAAAGCAGTGATCCGAGTTGTTACGCGACTGCCTGTGTCCTGTGGGCTTATGGTATACTATAGCCATACTAATTGAACCTACAAGACGGAACAGCGTTACACACGAGTCCAGCCCCAAAGGCATGTCGAACAGAGGAAAAGCAGACCCGCAACCGACTTGCAATGACGGCGAGGAGTGAGGAGTGGTATCTATTGTCTCGTACCTGGTACAACCGATTATTGGTATCATATTTCCCTATTTTTTTGCTTACGGTGACTATACTCATTTTTATCGCTTTTGTGTTCGTTAATGATATTTCTAGATCCGAGACCAAGAAGGCAGATCGAATTTCCTCCAGTTATTTAGTGGATAGCGTGGATCGCACGATTCGGGATATTGAATTGTCGGTGCTGGAGGCAGTAGAGGGAAACCAAGCCTACAAGCGGTATTTCAACCGTAATGTACGCTCAGGCCGAGAGGCTGAATATGCCATTGCGCAGAGCTTGCGTGAAATGACGAACTCCTCCTCCTACATCCAATCCATTTATTTATATGACAAGAAAAATGAAAGCGTTTTAACATCGAGCGGTTTGAGAGATGTTGAGACCTTCTCCGATAAGGTATGGATTGACCGTATTCTATCCGGATCACTCGCCCCAGGCTGGCAGCCTGTTCGCGAATTTAATCCGGGCTTTGTGCAGCGCACGCCTGTGCGGGTATTGACGGTGAACAAAGAGATGCCGCTGCCCTTCGGTACCGATGGTGTGCTGGTGATTAATGTGAAGATGAGCAGTATTGAGCAGAGTATCGACAGCATGGTCAATGGCCAACTGTCATTTATGACCATTCTCGATCGTGAAGGCCAGCTCGTGTATCACGCACATGCAGATCAGGCGGGAGCAGCAAGTGGACAAAAGCTGAATACCTTGAAGCTGGATCGACTGGGCTGGACTCTTGTAAGCGGTATAAAGGCGGGGAATCTATTTGGCTGGGTGTCAGTGATCTCCTACCTATGGGTGGTTATTGCGATTGCGACGGTAGTGATCGCCATTATCTACATCGTCTACATCACACGTCGCAATTACAAGCCGATCCAGATTATTATGAACCGGATCGAGGCGCATCAGATTCGAACCATGGAGCAATCCGGCTCCCGTATGGATGAGATGAAGCTGATTGATGGTGTACTGGAGAATCTGATCAACCATATGATGGACTATGACAAAAAGAGCAGGGAGAATCTGCTGTTACAGCGGAGCAAGCTATTCCATGATCTGCTACGTGGCGAACGGTTGGAGCAGGCCGCTGAGCGGCTGCGAGAGATATCGCCACTCACGGATATGGATGAGCAACCCAGTTTTGCTGTCGTGGTCAGTGAAATCAATCGTTATGAGCAGGTATTCCAGGATAAGTACAGCCGAGGGGATCAGAATACGCTGAAGTTCGCACTGATGAACGTTCTGCAGGAGCTCTCTCGCAATGCGAGGCTGCAATGCTGGGCGGAGTGGGTCAGCGCGGACCAGATTGCGATTATCTTCATGTCCTCCGACAGCAGTATTGACATGACAAAGCAGCTTCGCACGGTTGCGGAGGAATGCCGTACCTGGGTGGAGCAGAATCTTCGCATCTCGCTCAGCTTCGGGGTGGGTCCGCTTGCCGAAGGCATTGGTTTCATTAGGGAATCCTATATGGCAGCGGAAGCCGTGCTTCACCGCAAGCTGTTGATGAACGGTGATGTCATTCTGGCTGAAAGCAGCGATACACATCAGCAGTTGCTAGAGACGTATACGTATTTACAAATGATTGCGGAGTTCGTCAAGCGCTTCCGTATGTCTAGCGGTCAGTGGCGAGAGCAGCTGGAGGAGATTTTCGCGGCGTTCGAGCGTAATCTGCTGTCAGATGAGGATATTCGCTCCTTCATGCAAGCATTGCTGCAAATGCTGAGCCGGGAAGTAGCCGTGATGTCCGAGCAACTCCAGGAGGAGCTGTCTGAAGAGAACAACAGTGAACGGCTGAAGCGTGTGGAGGCAGCAGAGACTTTGGCCGATGTCAAAAGTCTGCTGTTCGATGAACTGACAGACCTGTTCCGCATCTATGTATCCGTCAGTGAGACGAAGAGCTACAAAGCGATGGTTAACGAGATGAAGAGCTACATTGAGGAGCAGTTCGCTAATCCAGACCTGTCTCTGAAGCATCTGAGCGACCGATTCCAAGTCTCTGGCAAGCATGCGAGCTATTTGTTCAAGACCGAATTCAATATGAAATTTGTGGACTTCGTGACCACACTGCGGATGAAGGAGGCCGAGAAGCTTCTCCTGAATACAGACCAAGCCCTGCAGGATATTGCCATACAGGTAGGGTATGCGAATGCGATCAGCTTTGGGCGCGTGTTCAAACGAATTATAGGTATGACGCCAGGGGATTACCGGCGTTCGAAACGGGATGCTCCGATGGCCGATTCGTGAAATGTCGGTATAAAGACGTTTATTTTTGATGCATATTGGGTCAATATTGAGGCGCATGTTATGCAGGCACACTCCATTAGGAGGGAGAGCCAGCAGGCATGCGTCTTGTTGCGTAATTGTCCGAAATAACTGGATATGAAAGCGGTTTATTGACATCCGATTTCAGTTTGTTATCACCGAGAATGGTTGGTGTAACGAAGTCACTGCAAGCCGTGTCTAATCCTATAGCAGAGCAAGCTGAACCTTAATTACCTTGTCATAAACCATAGATCGGATGAATGCCTCAGTCCTTGTTCCGAAACAGGTTTATTGTCAATGAAAGTGTCTATGTGGAATACTCAGAGCAAGCTTCGATCATTCACGCAAAGGCAAAGGAGATGACACGAATGACACTGAAAGCAACCAAAGGGAGTCTGAAGAAATGGGTAGGATTGGCACTTACCATGGTCATGGGAGTGTCCTTGCTGGCAGGCTGCTCATCCGCTTCCAATGAAGGTGCGGGCGATGGCAACGCTTCGAATGGAGAACGCGTCACCTTGAAAGTAGAAATATTTGATCGCGGTAACAGTCCTTCGCCCCACACGATTACCAATAACTATTTATCGAAGCTGGTGCAGGAACGATTCGGTGATCCGAACAACATTGATGTACAGTTTGTACCGATTCAGCGCTCCGAGGAAGTTACGAAGCTGAACGTTCTGATGGCCAGTAATACCGATGTTCCCGACATTGTTTTTGTATACGATTCCAGTGTCTTCTACCGTTATGCCCAGCAGGGGGGGCTGACAGATGTCGGAGAGCTGCTGGATCAACATGGACCTAATCTCAAGAAATTCCTTGGCGAAGATACGCTGAAGTTCGGACAGGTTGAGGGTCAGCAATTCGCTATTCCGGGCAAACGTGCCATTACAGGCCGTTATAGCTCTTATATTCGTCAGGACTGGCTGGATAAGGTGGGATTGCCGGCTCCAACGACGACAGAAGAGCTATACACAACTTTGAAAGCGTTTAAAGACAAAGACCCAGGTCAGCTTGGCAGCCGAAATATACCTATGGGCATGACATTGGCACCAGCTCAGTTCGAGCCTCTGATTTTCTCATTCATCAAGCCAATAAACGGTGATTATGCTTACCCTCAGCGCTATGAGCTGCCATTGCATGACGGCTTCAAGGATTCCTTGAAGTTCATGAACAAGCTCTACAATGAAGGGCTGATGAGCAAGGACTTCAGTCTGGATGAAGACAAGACACAACTGGCTAAGGACATTCAGAATGGCAATACAGGCTTCTGGTCAGAGGATGTGGATGCCATGTTCTACGCGGAAGGAACGATTGATAACTTGACCAAAAATGTGGCGGATAGCAAGGTGCTCCCTATCGATGCTTACACAAATCCGAATGTAGACAACAAGCATATCAAGTCCCGCTATGCCTCCAATGGCTTGTATATCATGATTCCAAAGAGCAGCAAACGTGCTGTGGAAGCTATCAAGTACCTGGACTGGATGGCGTCAGACAACAATCTCATCGACATCTACAGTGGTGTTGAGGGCGAAAATTATGACATGGTGGACGGGATCCCAGTTGTAAAAGCGGATGCATCCCAGGAGGCCATTGACCGTCTGTTCAATGCAGGTGATCTCGCAATCATCTCCAACGGCAAAAATATCGGAGATCAGGCCACGAATGAAAAAGCATGGATTATGGGCTTCCCTGAACGTAATCAGGAGCTGTTGAGACAATCTATTGATATTGCAAACACGGATACAGTAGGTCCTCTTGTCTTCGACAAGCCGATTCAGGCGGAGCTGAAGTACAGTACTGCGCTTAAGGATAAGGTCAACGTCATTATTGTCAAAGCAACGATGGCTAAGCCTGAGCAATTTGAAGAGGTATATGAGCGTGAAATGAGTGATTATATGGCTCTGGGCGGTGCAGATCTGAAGAAGGAGCTTGATGAGGCCGTTCAGGGGCTATCCACAAAATAAAAGAGAGTGCTGTATCCATACAGAGGAGCGTGTGCCGTCAGCCATCGTGGGGCGGCACCACGTGTCTTCGCAGATAGGAGGAGAACGGTGTGACATACTTTAGACGGTATTGGCAATTGTACGCGCTGCTGTCGCTGCCCTTGATTTACTTTCTGATTTTCCGTTATGGACCGATGTATGGTGTGCAGATTGCCTTCAAGGATTTTAATCTGTTTCAGGGGATTAATGGCAGTGAGTGGATCGGTTTGGATGCCTTCCGTGAGGTCTTCGCCATGCGGGACTTCTATACGACTTTGCGTAATACATTTATGCTGAATTTTCTTGATCTGCTGGTGTCGTTCCCGGCTCCTATTATCTTGGCGATCATGCTATATGAAATCCGTTTTAAATGGTTCAAGAGCGTGTCGCAGACGATTCTGTACATTCCCCACTTCATTTCCTGGGTGATCATCGGCGGGATTGTGTATCAATTGTTCGGTAATCAGTCCGGTATGGTGAACGGTGTGCTGGAGAGCATAGGACTCCATTCGATTCCTTTCTTGACGGAGAAGAATCCATGGCTTGTGACCTATCTGTTCACAGGTGTCTGGCAAAGTGCGGGATGGGGAACCATTCTGTATCTGGCAGCACTGACCGGTGTCAACAAGGAGCTGTTCGAAGCGGCTGAGGTCGATGGAGCAACACGGATGAAGAAAATCTGGCATATTACGTTGCCAAGCATCAAGCCTACCATTGTAACTCTCTTGATATTAAATCTGGGTAAAATGGTCAGCATCGGCTTTGATCGTCCTTATATTATCGGTAATACGGCTGTACGAGAATACTCAGATGTACTTAGTACCTTCGTGTACCGGGTCGGTCTGGAATCAGGGCAATACACGCTGGCTACGGTTGTAGGCCTGTTCCAGGCTGTGGTAGGGCTAATATTTGTACTTGGCTCTAACTATATTTCGAAAAAGGCGACCGGAGAGGGGATCTTGTAAAACACAGTAGGCAAGTGAGGTCAACAGGTCTATCGACAAATATGCAAAGCATGAGTAAAGGAGTTGTGCGCGTATGAGTGAACGTACCTCTAACCGGATTTTTGATATCGTCAACATTACCTTTGTAGCCTTGTTCGTCTTGTTCTGTCTGGCTCCCTTCCTGCACACCATTGCCATCTCATTCAGCTCCAACCGGGCGATTACCTCGGGTGAGGTGAGGCTGCTTCCCAGGGATTTTAATTGGGATGCCTACGTAAAGGTGTTCTCTGATCAATCCATGATCTATTCGCTGGGATACACGGTAGTTCTGACAATCGTTACCACGGTGCTATGTATGGTGTTCACGATTGCTGCCGGGTATCCGTTAACTAAGAAAAAGCTGAAGGGCCGCAAGCTCTTCATGTACGTCATCATTATAACGATGTTCTTCAGCGGCGGTATCATTCCTGAATATCTACTGATTCGTGACCTGCATATGCTCAATACAGTGTGGTCTTTGATTTTGCCGGGGCTCGTCAGTCCCTTTAATCTAATCATTCTGATCTCCTTCTTCAATAGCATTCCCGAAAGTCTGGAGGAGTCTGCGGAGATTGATGGCAGCTCGCATTTCTACACACTGTTGAAAATTATCCTGCCGCTGTCCATGCCGGTAATGGCTACACTTGCGCTGTTCTATGCTGTTGGCCGCTGGAACGGCTTCCAGGATTCACTTATGTACATTAACGAGCCTCAGTTGTACCCGCTCCAGCTTAAGCTGTTCCAGATGGTACAGAACAACATGGTCAGCGAGCTGACGCAAATGGAGGGTGCGAACAGAACGAGGTTACCAGCAGAAAGCCTTAAGGCGGCTACCGTGGTATTCGCAACCGTGCCCATTCTGCTCGTCTATCCATGGCTGCAAAGATATTTTGTCAGCGGGGCCATGCTGGGTGCGGTCAAAGGCTGAGTTACAGGAACATACCGTAGTCAAAACAGACTCAAAGACATAGTAATGGGCATATCTCCTTAGGCAAAGCCTTGTATGCTGGGTCAATGACTCCTACAATGAGACATAAACAATTGGCTGAAACTGAGTCTAAGCTAGTGACAAGGCGTTCAAGCATAGTCAGAAGAAAGTAGCTGAGCGCCTCTAGAAAGCAATGTATATAGAACGAAAAAGGAAGCGAAGCGCATGCAGGATAAGCTAAGTACCACAAATGCAATCACTGAGCAAGGTACTAATGCAGGTATGAGTCCTGCTAAGGACCAAGGCTGGCTAGACAAAGGGGAATTCTCATTCTCCACCTGCTGGAATATCAAGCGTCATCCTGTTGGCTCAGACATGATTCGTGAGATAGCCGAACTTGGTTTTCGCCGAATCGAGCTTAATTACAATGTTACCAGAGACATGCTGACGACCATTGAACCAATGATTGAGCGTGGGGAGATCGGCATTTCCAGTGTGCATAATACCTTTCCACATGTAGCTGACCCGGACTATGGGACCGATTCTGAATTGCTTGGCTTTCAGGATGAGGACCGACGTAAGCGGGCCATCGATCTGCTCATAGGCTCAGCTGAGTATGCTCACCGTTATGGTGGCGAAGCCGTCGTCGTGCATCCAGGTGAGGTACCCATTCCGGTGAATGTCAGCCAGGAGCTGGCGCAGCTGTATAACGAGAAGGGCAAGGATTCCACGGCTTATCGGCTCAAATGGGAGGAGTTCCTGGAGCAGCGAGAAGCTCTTAGCTCTGGTTATGTACAGACGATCATTCACAGTCTCGATGAGGTATGTAGTCGAGTTGCGGCCAAAGGATGGAACGTGCGCTTTGGTATTGAGACCCGCTCCAGACCACAGCAGATTCCAACGTTGGCTGAGGCCAAGACGATCATTCAAGCTCTGAAGGGGGCTCAGGTAGGCATCTGGTACGATACTGGGCATGCCATTATGATGGACCGCCTTGGTCTGTACGATAGCGTAAGTGAGATGGAGGGACTGATGGACGACATCGTGGGTGTCCACATCCACGAGACGCTCGGTCTGTCCGACCATTGGTGTCCATACATCCACAGTCAGGATATGAACTTCTATGACGCTTATTTACCGATGATACAGCGGTCTCAAGTGAAGGTGTATGAGCTGAAGGCTGCTTGTACACCGGAAGATATTCATGAAAGTCATCGCTTGCTGGTCGCCAAGCTGGAGAGGCTATAAGCATACTTGCGCAGCAAATGTAGCTTGGGAGGGAAGCGTATATGTACAAGCAACTGGTGATCAGCAATGACAAAGCGGTTGAGAGAGGAATAACCCGGCAGGTGTTGGATCCTGAGAGCCGTTACTATGGTGGAACGATTGATCCGGCGACGGGAGTGGCCTGGGTTAATCACACCACTGGAACACCAACCGAGATGTGCTACTGGGGAGCAGCGCTGGTTAACCCGGATTCAGCATATTACCGGGATGCAGAGCTGCTGAAGCGGCTGTGCCTGGCCAGCGAGTATGTACTGCGTGCCCAGCATGAGGATGGCTCCATCTCTCCTGGTTGGACCAATTATCATTCCCCGCCGGATACAGCCTTTGTCGTCGTGGGATATGCCCAGCTATATCAGCTCCTGCTGCAAGAGGAATGGGAGGATATGCAGCCTGTAACGAATAATATGAGACTCTTCCTGGAGCGGACCATACCTGTCCTCCTGACTGGAGGCTGCCATACTCCGAATCATCGCTGGGTGCTCTGTGCAGCGCTTGGATTCCTGTATCAGCTGTTCGGGTGGAAGGAGGCAGCTCAGCGTGCGGAGCAGTGGTTGGCTGAAGGAATGGATATTACACCTGACGGGGAATGGACGGAACGAAGCAATGGCATTTACAGTGCCGTCAGTGATATCATGCTTATTCATGCTGCACGTTTGCTGGATCGTCCTGACCTGATGGAGCCCGTAAGGCTCAACCTTCGGATGATGGTGTACTTGGTTCATCCGAGTGGTGAGATCGTTACGGATTACTCAGGCCGTCAGGATCTGGGGCATATGCATAATCTGGCGCCTTACTATTTGCCGTATGCGATCTTGGCGAGGCTCGACAGTGATCCACTATTCGCCGGGATGGCTGAATGGGCAGGGCAATCACTGAGAGATCCTGGCGTAAGCTCCGTCAATGCGCTCGTACGTCTACTGCTGGAACCGGAACTACAGGAAGCTGGCGGTACAAGGGAGGAGTTAAATGTAGCTGACGCAAAGATTGACGGCCAAGGCATGGAGGATAAGGCAGAGATAGAAGGTACGGAGGATAAGGCAGGGGCAGAAGGCACGGCTGCAACTGTTCAAAATGGAAGGGCGCTACTGCCTACTCAATATGATATTGTGCTGAATGAATGGTTCAAGCGAGCTGACTATCTGGAACAGATGGATGCAGTTGGGCATCACGGACATATCTATCATAGCCGGCTTCACACGGATTTTGGCGCACCTGTAGCGCGGTTCCGGGATGGTGTAACGAGCGTAACCGTAATGACGGAGGTTCCCTCATTCTTTGCGCTTCGGCATGGAGAAGTGCGCTTGCTGGCTGTACAGCTAGCATCCTATTTCAATCCTGGCTATGTCCCTATGCAGCAGTTGGACCGTATAGCTGAAGGCTATCGTCTGGTTGGGCAGCAGAAGAAGGGATATTATGGTCCAGTTTCTGCCGAGCTATTGCCAGATACATCACATACATCTATCAGTCCATGGTATTTGCTGCCGCATCAGAGCCGCCAGCTTACGCATGAACAGACATTCAAGGTCGAGGCCAAGACGCAGCGAACGGAGACAGGCTGGATATTGCACGTGGCGGCATGTGAGCCTCAGGAGGTCATGGTGCAGCTGTCGTTCGTATTTGGTGATGAGGGTCATCTGTCTGGGGGAGAACTGCACCAGACCGCGGAGGGGCATTACTTGTGGAAGGGCGGCACACTTCGCTATTCATGTGGGGATGACTGGATCGAGCTCTGCGGCGGCGAGCTTGGTCATCTGGCTACGACAGTGCGTGAGGCCAAGCTGCCTGAGCAATGCAAGGTGGTGCTGGTCAACCTTATGACACCATTCGAGAAGACAGTTGAAATCAAGCTCTCTCCATCGCTGTAGGCTGGCTTGGATAAGGCGCCCTAACTAGTCACCAAGGGCTAAGTTATGGAGCTTAAGAATATGACTCTTTACTCACATTAGTTATGATCAAATTCCTAGGCATATATAATTTCGGTGCTAGATAGATCAGTTCATGGTGGCATGACGTATATGGTGGATGGACAACTATTGGCAGACCTCAGAAATACCCGCTAGCCTAGTGGCTGAGCGGGTATCTTTTTGCTTATTTATCTATAAGCTTATTTATTTATTTATTTATTTTCAATGCACCAATGTATCTGTACATCTATATATACCTATGTATAACGCATCTACACATCAATGCACAAATGATCAATGCAATAATGTATCAATGCAATAATGTATCTTTGGGTATCTGTCGCAGACAATACACTTTCTATTCCGCATAGAAGTGGATGAATAGTAGTTGTCGCTCACAAATGTTCGGCGAATGGTTAGTCACGGATCCCAAAGTTCTCAGAATATATTTACACCAGATGTATTTGTGCTTACAACAGTAAGAAGAATGTAGACGGAGTAGTGAGGGAGGATGTGGGACTTATGAAAACAGCACCTATAATAGGCACGCAGACAATGGTGGTCAGTCCACATTACCTGGCAAGCGCAGCTGGTGCACGCATATTGGAGCAAGGGGGCAACGCTTTTGATGCCGCAGTGGCGGTAAGTGCTTGTCTTGCGGTAGTGTATCCGCACATGACGAGTGTCGGTGGGGACGCCTTTTGGCTCACTTATAGCACCCACGAGGGCCGTGTTCGGGCGTACAATGCCAGTGGCCGCTCAGGCGGGCAGGTCTCTGCTGCCTGCTTCAGTGGTGAAGCGGCTATTCCTCAGCGGGGCGCACGCAGTGCCCTAACGGTTCCCGGGATGGTTGATGGCTGGGATGCCGTGTTGCGCGAATATGGCTCCATGACATTATTAGAGGTGCTGCAGCCTGCGATCCAGTATGCTACGGAGGGGTTTCCGTTATCGCCAGACCAGCATAACCATACGAGAGAGCGAATGGAGGTGCTGCAGTCACAGCCACAGACGGCTGCGATCTATCTTCCAGGGGGCAAGGTACCTTCGATCGGTAGTCGCTTTGTGCAGTCAGCGTTGGGAAGCAGTCTACAGCAGATTGCAGAGCAGGGACGGGATGCCTTCTATACAGGTTCCATTGGACAGGACATTGTGCGCTCGCTGGCAGAGCAGGGTGGAATGTTGACATTAGAAGATTTTACGGCACATGCAGGAGAATGGGTGGAGCCCTTGCGTGGAAGCTATCGTGGGCTGGATATTTATCAGGCTCCTCCTAACTCACAGGGCTTTGCGGGAATTATGGCACTTCAAATTCTGGAGAATGTTGAGCTTGGGCACATTCCACATGGCTCCTATGAGTACTATCATCTGCTGGTAGAAGCGCTCAAGCTGAGCTTTCAGGATCGCAACCGCTATTTGACTGATCCCGACTTTGCTGCAATTCCACTGGAGCGATTACTCTCTAAGATGTATGCGATGGAGCTGGCGTCCTCGATTGATATGGAGCGTGCCTTGTCTATGGATAGTCAACCTGTAGGCAGTGATACAGCCTATGCGGCAGTCGTCGATGCAGAAGGAAATGCTGTCTCCTTCATTCAAAGTCTGTATTTCGAATTTGGATCGGCGGTAGTTGGCGGAAATACCGGAATTCTGCTCCAAAACCGCGGCTCCTTCTTCTCGCTGGATAACACGCATGTGAACAGATTGGAGCCGAATAAACGAACGTTTCATACACTCATGCCTGCTATGGCCTGTCGTCAGGGACGGCCTTATATTCTGTACGGTACACAAGGCGGAGAAGGCCAGCCGCAGACGCAGACAGCGCTCCTGACCCGTATCGTGGATTATGGTCTGGACCCGCAGACAGCGATAGATGCACCACGCTGGGTATGGGGCAGAACATGGGGGGAAGCAACGCAGGAGCTGAGGCTGGAAGGTCGCATATCTGCGGATGTGGCGCATCGTCTGCAACAGGCTGGGCATAGCGTCCGAATGATGGAGGATTACGCTGGAGCAGCTGGGCATGCGCATGCGATTGTCATTGATGAGCATGGCTTCCGGCTTGGAGGAACAGATCCTCGTTGTGACGGCGCAGCTATAGGGTGGTAAGGAAGACTTTCGCGAATACAGTTTTTCTTCTGGGATCGTCATCAATAGCTTTTTTCATAAGATAATAGAATTTATATATCGTACAGCTAGGACAGCTTCTTCCTATGGAATGAGGCAGGACGTTTCAACGGGAGCGGGGTGTGGTATGATGAAGGGAATCAGGTAAGGAAGTGATGAATGATGGATTTATTCTCTTATCAACAGGATGCTCAGCCACAGGGGCGCTTGCTCGCTGATCGGATGCGGCCAGAGCAGCTTGATGAATATATCGGGCAAGAGCATATTATTGGGCCAGGCAAGCTGCTGCGCAGGGCGATTGAGGCCGATCAGGTGTCGTCGATTCTGCTGTACGGTCCTCCAGGCTGCGGGAAGACAACGCTGGCTCACATCATATCGCGGCATACACAAGGACAATTCGTGCGGCTCAATGCTGTCGATGCCTCTGTGAAGGATGTACGTGAGGTAATTGAGCAGGCGCACAGCAACAAAGCGTTGTACGGAACCAAGACAATCCTGTTCCTGGACGAGGTTCATCGCTTCAACAGCTCCCGTCAGGATGCACTGCTACCAGCTGTGGAGAAAGGAACGATCACCTTCATAGGCGCAACTACCGAGAACCCGTTTCATTATGTAAACGGGGCCTTGATGAGCCGTTCTACACTGTTCCAGCTGGAGTCGCTGAACAAGGAGCATTCCTTGCTGGCGATGAGACGAGCCTTGCTGGATCAGGACAAGGGGCTGGGCTTCATGCAGCTTAGCACGGACGAGGAGGCCCTTGTGCACATTGCTACCATGGCGAATGGGGATATCAGGCGAGCACTGAATGCGCTAGAGCTGGCAGCGATGACCACTCCACCAGAGCAGGATGGTACGGTTCATATTACACTTGCAGTGGCGGAGGAATCCATTCGTCGCCCGATTGTGAGGGCAGATGAGTCGACGCAGTACGATGTACTGTCTGCTTTTCACAAAAGTATTCGCGGCTCCAGTGACGCAGCTCTATTCTGGTTCTTGTACGCCGTCGAAAAGCTGGGCATGGACCCAATGACGTTCATACGGCGTCTGATTGCGGCCAGCAGTGAGGATATCGGGCTCGCGAACCCGCAGGCGATGGTACAGGCGGTCAGTGCACTGGATGCCTATCGAAACAACGGGTGGCCCGAGGCCAAGCTGAACATTGCACAAGCCATCCTGTTCGCCGTCGAAAGTCCAAAGTCGAATGCCGTCTATACGGCTATTTCCAATGCCATGAGTGCCATGGACGAGGTCAGATCAGCCGAGGTACCGCTTCACCTACGTGATACGCACTATAAAGGTGCTGAGAAGCTGGGGCATCAGGGGTATCAATACCCGCATAATTATCCAAATCATTATGTGAAGCAGCAATATCTGCCCGACTCGCTTGCTGGTAGGAGCTTCTACGCCGCGACAGAACAGGGAAATGAGAATAAAATCAAGCAAAACCAGCAGTGGCGCCGTGGCCAGGACCAATCCTAGAGGAGTGTCGAACGAATGAAGGATATAGTGTATCTGGGGATGGGTGGCTGGTTAGGAGCCTGGGCGCGTTATGGACTACAGTTGGCTATTCCACAGCCAGAGAACGGGTTCCCGGCAGCGGTACTGACGATTAATCTTGTGGGCTGCCTGTTCCTCGGCTGGTTCTTCACGGTAGCCCTGCGTTCCTCCAGAATCACTCCCCGAGTAAGATTGATGATTGGAACTGGGTTCACCGGAGCCTTTACGACCTTTTCTACCTTCGCGGTGGATATCCTTCATCTCTTCATGCTTGGACAAATTATAGAGCCACTAGTATATATGCTAACCAGTCTGGTCGGAGGGATAGTGCTGGCCTGGTTTGGTATTCGCCTAGGTATGTACATGAATAAACGGCTGATGCTGCGTGATGGCTCCTCCAGAAAAGGAGAGGGCGTATGATGCTGCTGTGGATCGGCCTGGGAGGCGTTGTGGGGGCAATTTGCCGTTACCGCCTTGGATTATGGGCGGGTAGCCGCTGGGGAACGTCATTTCCCTGGGGAACCTTCCTCATTAATATCAGTGGCTCTGCTCTGCTGGGAATGCTATTCATGCTGCATGAGACTGCTGCGTTGTCGTCGGTTCTGTGGGGGCTACTCGGTATTGGCTTTTGCGGAGCATATACGACATTTTCTACGTTCGGCTATGAGACTATACAGCTGCTAGATAAAGGACAGTACGCGCGTGCAGTCCTCTATGTGATCGGTTCGACAGTGCTGGCTGTAGCTACCGCCGGATTGGGCATGCTATGCATGTGGAGCCTGAGCTGAATCGAAAGAAAAGCTGTAGCGGAGAAGTAGTTTGAATGACGCTACGAAACAGTATTTTCAGCTGGCTGCGCTCCAAGGAATACTGCCAAAACTACGCCCCTTATCCCATTCATATGCAGGATAAAGGGCGTAAGCATGTGCTAGATAACGATGTTGCCCAGGATATTGATACCCGGATACAGATTTTCCTATTCATTTACGTTCCCTGCGGACCCAGAACTGGAAGACGTCACTTCTTAGATAATCAAAGGAATATAGCACTTCCCGATTCTGCTGGTCATAGTGCAATTGTTTCATGAGAAGAACCGGTGTTTCCTCCTGATGATTCTGCAATCGCACCGCATGTTTGTCCTTTTTGGAAGGAACCACGAGTTCTGTATCAGCTCTCGCAATATAAATTTTGCACTGTTCCTCCAAAAAGTTAAACAAGGAACCAGAGAAGTCTATTTGTTCAAAAGCACCTACTACCAGATCCTTAGGCATGATGTTAATCGAATAGGCAACAGCTTCTCCGTCTGCATACCGAACTCTCTCCATCTTCACAACCCGTGAGCCCTCTTCAATGTTCAGCGCATCAGCCCATTCCTTGGTGCATTCCACTTCTCCGATCATTTCCTTACGATCCGTTTCAGTTAATCCCTCTAGCTTGATCATCGTTCCAATGCTCTGAAGAAACTCGAGACGACTAGGGATACTTGGCAGTGGTTTGATTACAAAGGTACCTACCCCATGTCTTACGAGTAGCTTTCCATCTTGCTCCAATAGCTTGATTGCTGCGCGAAGCGTCTCTCTGCTGACACCGAAATGCTTGGCCAGTTCATACTCGGAAGGAATTTTTTGTCCTACATTCCATATATTACTTTCAATCATCGTTTCCAGCTCATGCTTGATATGTTGATAGCCTCCCAATGAATCAACCTCATCTCCTGTAGTTTTCACTTAGAATTGGAGCGGACTGATCATTTAATCCGCTCCGTTGAACGTGTTCTGACACCGTAACATGCAGCATGACCTCTTTCAATAGGTACATGACACAGAATGGGCAGTACAGCGCCAGATCTACTTTATGAAGCTCCTCCCATCGAACGCTTGATGTAGAACAAGGAGAACACCAGCACCAGCATGACCATGATTACCGATGCTGCTGCTCCGTACCCAATCTGCAGATTGTACACGCCTTGCTTGTAAATGTACTGTGTAATTGTTGTCGTAGAATTGGCTGGCCCGCCACCGGTTAAGATATTGACTTTATCAAATAACCGGAACGTATCTATCGTCCGTAGCAGTATGACCATGAACAAGGTAGGCATAATATTCGGTAGTGTAATATGAATGAAAATCCGCAGCTTGCCTGCACCGTCTACTTTTGCAGCCTCAAATTGTGAACGTGGAACCGACTGTAGACCTGCATATAACAATAGGAAGGCAAACGGTGTCCATTGCCAAATATCAATGAATAAAATGGCATTGAAGGCAATGTTAATGTCCATCAGGAAGTTAAACGGCCCGGCACCGAACCAGTGGAGCAGATGGTTAACAATACCGTTATGATTGCTGAGCATCATTTGCCAGATTAATGCCACTGTAACCGGTGGTAGCAAAGATGGGATTAGCATTGTAATCCGCAGCACCTTTTGTCCGCGTCTCATGCTCTCAATAAGTACAGCGATTCCAAGGCCCAAAGCCGTTTCAATAGAAACGGCCAGGATCATGAATTTAATAGTATTCCAGACGGCTTGGAGGAACTGTTCATCCTGAAGGATCTTGATGTAATTGCTGAATCCAATGAACTGCTTGTCATCGGTTGCCAGGTAATAATAATCGGTGAAGCTGTTGGTAACGGTAAAGATAAACGGAAACACGGTCACGCCAATCAATAACAATGTTACGGGTGCCAGCATCGCCCATTGAAAGCCTTGTTTACTAGCCAAGTTCATTCCACTCCTTTAATTTTGAATGAACCCACTTATTGCATGATGTCATTCATCGCCTTGTTGGCATCCGCCAGTGCTTTATCCACTGTTTTTGTGCCGGCAATAGCTGCGGACAATTCAGCGCCGAGTGCCTCTTCGACTTGAGACCATTTTGCTGTTCTTGGTCTGGCTACCGAGTTTTGCAACGCCTCTAGCATGACAGGGAAGTGCTTATACTTTGCGGCAAGCTCAGCATCCTGATAGACACTCTTCCGAGTAGGTACGCCACCATGCTCAACCATTTGTTTTTGCGTGTCGCTACTCGTGATAAAGGTCAAGAATTCAGCAGCAAGCTCCGGGTTGTGGGAGTTCGCAGTTACACCCATCATCCAGTTACCAATCATACCTGTGGATACGGATTGAGCATCAGATGATGCTTTGGCCGGGATCGCAGCATAGTTTGCGCTTGCTGTCTCGCCTTTGATGAACCATGATGGCCAGCCTAGTGCCATGGCAGCACGACCTTCCGAGACGGAGCCAACGATGTCAGTATTTTCAAAGTTCTCACCCACAGCAAGCAGCCCAATGTACGTTTCTAATGCTTGTCTACCAGCCTCGGAGTCGATTTGTGCCTTCCAGTTATCATCGAAGATCTGACCGCCATACGCCCAGAACAGAGGCAAGAAATCAGACACAATCGGATTTCCTTGTTGACCACGGATCACGTAGCCTGTAGTCCCATCCTTAGCATGGATGGCTTTGGCCATCTCAAGCACATCCGCCCAGTTCGTCGGAACGTCGTAATTATGGCTAGCGAGCAGCTCTTGGTTGTAGAAGAATAGTTGTACGTTACCCGAGAAAGGTAAGGCATACAGATCACCAGTAGCATAGGGAGACTTGCCGAGCGCAAGAGAGGACTCCTCAAAGTCAGCATCTTCCTGGATTCCGAGGTCAGACAGCTTGGCAAAGATACCTGCTTCACTGAATTGAGGCATCCATGGATCGTCTGCCATGATCAGGTCATATGCTCCATTGCTATTTTTGGCATCGAGTGATATTTTCTGCTTCAAATCTGCCGATTCCAGTCCGATAATATCAACCTTCACATTGTGCGTGGCCTCGAACGATTCTTTTACTGCATTCATCGCATCGACATGGGAGCCACCTCTGGCAGCGACAACTAGTTTTTCTGCTCCCTGGCTCGGACTTTGCCCCATAGCCGGCTCTTGAGATTGACATCCGGTGAATATCACCGCCGTTGTTAACAACGTACTCAGCATATACGACATTTTTTTTCTCATTTTTATCTCATCTCCTATTCTTTAACTGCACCAGCAGTTAAGCCGCTAATTAAATGTTTTTGTAAGAAGATCGCAGTCAGCAGGACAGGCAGCACAGACACTAGGCCGCCACCTGCAACCTTACCCCATTCTGTTAGTTCCTGTTCACTGTTCAGCGTGGCGAGCTTGAGCGGAATCGTGAAGCTGTCAGGACTCTGGATGAAGATGACGCTGTATAGGTATTCATTCCATGAAGCCATGAAGGATAAAATCGTCACGGCAGCAATGCCTGGTAACACAAGCGGTAGCATCACTTTGTAAAAAATCTCAAATTCAGATGCACCATCAATCCGCGCACTTTCCTCAATTTCCCCCGGCACGCCGTAGAAGAATGCCATCATAAACCAAATGACGAGTGGCATGTTCATCAGGACATGTGCGATAATAATCGGAATTTTCGTATTCAATAATCCTGCATCGTTCATCATGATGTATAGAGGAAGTGCAAAAGTAATCGGCGGCAGGACTCGAACCAGTAAGATCCATACCATGAGGGAACTTTTGAAAAGTTTATAACTGCTTCTGAAGGTTCTCCGTCCAAGCACATACGCACAGGACAATCCAAAAGCGAGCACAATTAGCAAAGAGCTGACAGTGATCACAAAGCTATTGAGCAATGGTTGTATATAGTGGTCTTCCTTAAAAATGCTAAAAATGTGTTCTAAGGTTACTGATCTTGGAAATAGAGATACTTCTGTGAATAAATCTGAAGATTGTTGAGTAGCAATGACGAGCATCCAATAGATCGGAAACAGCGTCCATAGAAGTAGAATTATGAAAATTCCATATTTTAGACTTGCGCTTAATCTATTCAATCGGTTCTCCTTCCCCTCATTTGTCTAGACGTCTATACGACTACTATAAATTTGAATTATTTGCTGAATATCATCGAAATATTAAGCAGTGTTAATTCAAGGGAGGAATGCTCGGAGAAATATTGAGATTTCTCACCAACCTGTCTGATTGCACGGAAATAAGAGCTTGGATAATGAAGTGAGGGAAGAGCAGGAAGCAAAAAAAAGACCATCCCTGTGAAGGGATAGGTCTACTTTTTGTTTTGCAAGTGGTTGTTGCGGCATTTCTGCACAGTATTGGCTACAGACTATCTTGTGGAAAATAATCCTAATATGTGCAGGAGCTTATCGGCGTTAGACAGTCTGCTCTTGCAGCTTCTCGACTTTATCGATCGTGCCGCCGCCAAGACATACTTCGCCATCGTAGAACACAACGGCTTGTCCAGGTGTAATGGCTTTTTGCTGTACATCAAATGCGACATGCACCGTGCCATCCTCACGCCAGGTCAGGGTTACACCTTGATCCGGCTGACGATATCTGAATTTGGCGGTACAGCGGAGCGGCTGTTCTGGAATAGCGGCTTCACCAGCAATCCAGTTCACGCCAGTAGCAGTCAGTCCTGTGGAGTATAGACTCGGGTGCTTATCGCCTTGTACAACATAGAGAATGTTCTTCGTCAGATCCTTGTCAGCCACGAACCACGGTTCGCCGTTGCCAGATCCGCCAATGCCAAGCCCCTGACGTTGCCCGAGCGTATAGTACATTAAGCCATCATGACGGCCTTTAACCTCGCCTGTAACAATATCCACCATATCTCCGCTTTGTGCCGGTAGATAATGACTCAGGAATTGCTTGAAATCACGTTCTCCAATGAAGCAGACGCCTGTGCTGTCTTTCTTCTTGGCTGTATACAGTCCCGCTTCCTCCGCGATTCTGCGAACCTCCGGCTTAGGCAGGTGCCCGATGGGGAACATGGCCTTCGACAGCTGCTGCTGACTCAGTGCATTCAGGAAGTAGGTCTGATCCTTGTTATTGTCCACACCGCGCATCAGCGTATAGGTGCCGTTCTCTTCAATAACACGTGCGTAATGACCTGTAGCTACATAATCTGCGCCAAGATCCAGTGCCTTGTTGAGAAACTCTCCGAACTTGATCTCACGGTTGCACATGACATCCGGGTTCGGCGTGCGGCCTGCCTTGTATTCATCGAGAAAATAAGAGAATACTTTATCGTAATACTCCTTCTCGAAATTGACCGTATAGTAAGGGATATCAATCTGCTCGCAGACTCGGCGTACATCCTCCGCGTCCTCTTCGGCCGTGCAGTGACCGAATTCATCCGTGTCATCCCAGTTCTTCATGAAGATGCCGATTACGTCATATCCCTGCTGCTTCAGCAGTAGCGCGGTGACCGAAGAGTCAACGCCTCCAGACATGCCGACGACGACACGGGTATCCTGATTGGCTTTTGCCATCGTTATCACCCAGACTTTCTATATTTAGTATAACTTGATACAAGCAACTCACCGCATTTTCAGTAGAAAAAAGGGAGTCCGAGACAGCCATAAGACACGTTGTCCTGCAGTTGCAGGATATATTGTAACATACAGAGCATCATATTACGATGCTTAGCGTAACGCTCTTTTTGCCTGCTGGTTGGTATTGGCGGACTCTTTGAGTGCCTATGAATGAACAGTCGATTTGCACGATTAGGAATTTAGATATATACTCATTATAACGCCTAAAATTATATTGTCCAAAATATAATTATGAAATCTATCTATCATTGATCCAGGAGGAATACCCATGAATTCAAAATACGCTTCATTCTTCGAATCTGTCTCACTCCCTAATGGTACTAAACTGAACAACCGCCTTGTGCTCGCTCCGATGACGACGATGTCGGCCAATCCCGATGGAACTGTATCTGATGCAGAGCTTGCATACTATGAACGTCGAACAGGCGGCGTGGGAATGGCTATTACAGCAACCACTTATGTCACACCGAACGGAATTGGCTTCCCTGGTCAGTTCGCTGCCTATGATGACAGCTTCGTTCCTGGCCTGACACGTCTGGCTGAGACCATCAAGAAGCAAGGCTCGCATGGTATTCTGCAAATATTCCATGCAGGTAGACAGACACCAGAGCAGCTAAGTCCTACTGGAGAAATTGTTGCTCCAAGCGCTGTGGCAAGCGAACGTCCTGACTCGGCTGTGCCAAGAGAGCTGACAGATGAGGAGATTCTAAGCATTATTCATGACTTTGGTGAGACGACTCGTCGTGCCATTGAAGCTGGATTTGATGGTGTCGAGATTCATGGTGCGAATGGATATCTACTGCAGCAGTTCTTCTCACCGCACTCCAATCGTCGTGAGGATCGTTGGGGAGGAAGTCTTGAGAAGCGCCTGAGATTCCCGCTCGCGGTTATTGATGAGGTGCAGAAGGTTGTTGCGAAGTATGCGAAGCAGCCATTTACCATCGGATATCGCTTCTCCCCGGAGGAGCCAGAAACTCCAGGAATAACTATGACCGAGACGTATGCATTGATTGATGCGCTCAAGGACAAAAATCTGGATTACTTGCATGTATCGTTGAACGAATTCTGGTCGAAGCCACGACGCGGTGAGGCAGACACACGTGCTCGCATCGAGTACATTCTGGACCGTGTGGATGGCAAGCTTCCGGTTATTGGTGTGGGCTCTATCTATACAGCGGATGATGCAGCAGCAGCGCTCAACACAGGCGTTCCATTGCTAGCGATCGGACGTGAGCTGATTATCGAGCCGGATTGGGTCGAGAAAATCGAAAGCGGGCGCGAAGAGGATATTGAGACGGTTATTACGAAATCAAGCCAAGAGCGTCTGGTTGTTCCTGATGGGTTGTGGAATGCTATTATCCATACGCCAGGCTGGTTCCCGGTAGAAGATTAATCCTACTGCCGTGCCGATGCTTACAGATGCCACTTGTTCAGTAGAACGGGGGGATTTGGATCTGAAAGGCAGGATAAGCGGAAAGAATAAGGTAATAATTCGATAAGAACACGGTAAGTAAATATTATGAAGAATAGTTTGAAAGTGAAAACGATAGAGGAAGGCAAGCGCATGATGCGCTTGCCTTTTCTTGTTGCCCGAGGTGTGGCCTAGGGCAAGCAGCTATCGTAATTGTTACTCATTATGTTCAGTGTACAGAAGTGTCTAATTTGTCTTGGTTATCAGTGGCGTCTCTAGCGTCCCACCGAGTCAAAGGTCCCCAAGGTCTTCAACATCCCCACCAGTTCGTGTGATTCCTGCAGCTTAAATGTCACCAGAGTCTAATGCTCTACGCGTGACTGGTATTACTTGGAATAAATTTCATGGACAGTGAGTTGAACAGCGACGTGAACAGGATGTGAATAGTGAGATGAAAGAGATTCAAGAAATTCTTTTGGGTTCATCTGATTTTCTGGATTTACTGAATTTCTGGATTTATAGGATCTCATCTTCCTCGTATCTCTGGATCACAATAACAGCGTTATGTCCACCGAAGCCGAAGGAATTGGACATACCGATCCGAAGCTTAGCCTGTCTTGCTTTATGGGGAACGTAGTCCAGATCACAGGCGGGGTCAGGCGAATGCAAATTGATGGTCGGCGGAATGATTCCCTCTTGCAGCGATTTGAGTAGGGCAATGGCTTCCACGCCACCCGAAGCACCCAGCATGTGCCCTGTCATGGATTTGTTGGCTGTCACAGGCACGTGGTAAGCGTGATCTCCGAATACATGCTTAATGGCCGCTGTCTCGGAGCGGTCCCCAATGACTGTACTGGTTGCATGTGCGCTGATGACATCGATCTCGTTAGGGGACAGTCCTGCCACATTGAGTGCCAGCTGCATGGCACGGGCCGCGCCATTACCATCCTCCGGGGTAGCTACCATGTGATAGGCATCTGAGCTCGCTCCGTATCCGATAATTTCACCCAGAATCCGCGCCCCACGGGCTAACGCATGCGTCAGGGACTCCATAATGACAATCCCTGCACCCTCAGCCATGACGAATCCATCACGTTCATTATCAAATGGCCGACTTGCCTGTTCAGGAGCATGGTTACAAGTGGACAAAGCTGTGGCATTCGCGAAGCTGGACAATGAAATTTCGGCAATAGCCGCTTCAGAGCCTCCAGCTATTATGAGGTCGGAACGACCAGCCTGAATGTTGAAAAATGCCTCACCAATCGCCGTATTCCCGATGGAGCAAGCCGTGACAGGAGCCAGCGTTGGGCCGAGTGCTCCATATTTCATGCTGATCAGAGCTGCAGCCATATTGGGGATCATCATGGGGACGAGCATCGGGCTTACCCGTTCCGGTCCACGGGAGGCCAGCTTCTCGCTCTGCCCCATCAAGGTCTGGATTCCCCCAATACCGGAGCCAACATACACGCCCATCCGCTCCCGATCCAGCTTGTCGAGATCAAGTTCGGCCTGTTGTATGGCCTGGTCTGCGGCAGCCAATGCAAAATGGCAGAAACGATCCATACGACGAGCCTCCTTGGCTCCCAACAGGGTCTCTGGATCAAAATTCGGAACAAGTCCCGCAATCTGCACCTTATGCCTAGCGGTGTCGAATGTATCAATATGCCGGATTCCCGACTGTCCTTGAGTTAGATGCGACCAAAAGGTCTCTATATCATTTCCGAGAGGGGAAATTACACCCATCCCTGTAATTACGACTCTTTCCATATCTAAATACCTCCTTCGATCTTTTAAACAGTGAGCTTAAGGACTATAATGACAGTTAAGATATCCTATTACCAGAGAGTGATTATCCTAGTATAAATACTGCTATTATGAACACAGGAAGGAGCGCAGAGCATGAATTCTCAGGTAAGACTACAGGCATTATCAACATTTCTTAAAGGAAAAAGAGCCAGCATTTCTCCAGAATCGGCCGGATTTCCTTCGGGTATACGTAGACGAACCCCAGGCTTGCGGCGGGAGGAGGTAGCTCAGTTGGCAGGGGTCAGCACCACCTGGTATACCTGGTTGGAGCAGGGACGGGACATTCAGGTCTCTCACTCTGTGCTGGAATGTGTGGCTAACGCACTGCAGCTCAATGGGGATGAACGCAGATACTTATACTCGTTAGCATTTGAAGGAGGTGGGGAGGGCTATTCTGCCGCGCAGGAAATGGCTCAGCTCAGCCCATCGTTGCAGAAAATCATTACTGAGCTCCAATATTGCCCGGTAATTGTCTCGGATCGCAAATGTAACATTGTAGGCTGGAACCGAGCCGCCGAATATGTGTTTTTGGACTTCAACCGCATCCCTATTGAGGAACGCAACATGATCCGTCTGCTTTTCACACGCCGGGAGTTTCGCCGCTTGGCAGTGAACTGGGAGCAATTCTCCAGTGGCTTTCTGGCAATGTTCCGGACCTACTATGGTCAATACGTGGAGGATGCGTGGTATGATCAGTTCCTGGAGGAGATGAGACAGACCCATCCGGAATTCAATCGTATGTGGGAGCAGAGTCAGGTAAGCTATGCCCCGGAGGTGCATCTGGAATTTCGCCACGCCAAGGCTGGGAAAATGGTGTATGAGCTTACGTCGTTGAAGGTGTATGGACCGGATGATCTGCGTTGCAGTATTTATACACCGGCTGCCGAGACTACGACAGAGACAAAATTGCGACAACTCATGATTGAGGAGTAGCGTAGTTGTGAAGAATGGTTACCATATTAGCATCAAATATGTTACGATGGATGGAGTGTTATGTTCGGATCATGGCAATCAGGACCTGTTGTGTCCTATATACCATGCATCTCTATAAGAATACATTGACAAATGAGGTGGCACCTTGAAGATATCAACTAAAGGTAGGTATGGTCTAACCATTATGATGGAGCTTGCCATCAAATTCGGCGAAGGTCCTACATCATTGAAAAGTATAGCTGAGAAAAACCAGCTGTCCGAGCACTATCTGGAGCAACTGATCGCTCCATTGCGCAATGCAGGGCTGGTTAAGAGTATTCGTGGCGCTTATGGCGGCTACATTCTGTCTGGAGACCCTGGCGATATTACGGCAGGAGATATCATCCGCGTACTGGAGGGACCGATCTCTCCCGTGGACTTCACGGAAGAGGATGATCCTGCAAAACGTGATCTGTGGCTGCGTATCCGCGATAGCATTGCAGAAGTGCTGGACTCCACGACGCTGAAGGATCTGATATCCTTCCAGGAGCAGGAGAAGGCTGATAATTACATGTTTTACATCTAACAAAGAGCTAGTTATGTAGCTGGATTGCCTTATGTGGCAAGGGTTTTCGAGTTTAGAGGTTAGTGTGAGTTACCCGCAAATTACCCGCAACCGCCTAATTGTTGATGGCCCATTCAAAGTCATCAGCAATTTTCATTTGGCGGTTCTTTGTTACGTGCAGATAAATCAGCTCAGTAACTTTTGAATTACTCTTATGTCCTATTCGTGCCTGAATCTCTGGCAAACCAACCCGCGGATTCGAGGCTAGTAGTGACACATGAGTATGACGTAAGCTGTGAGGCGTAAGATTTTCAGGTAATTCGCCATCTTTGAGTACCTTACGCATAATTTTACCTAAACTCGTTACTGGAAAGGGGTATCCTGGCAATGTGGGACACCAGAAAACAAAGTTGTCCTTTGGATTGAACGCTTTAGCTGATAGACGTTCATTCTTTTGCCATTTCTTGAGTGTTTTAAGAGCCTTTTCGACTGTCTCCCCGAAACTCACTACACGCTCACTTTGTTCATTTTTCGGGGGGATGAAGGAGTATTGGATAACACTTGAGCCGTAAATTTGCTTGTTAATATCAATTGTTCTGTTTTCAAAATCAATGTCTTCCCATTGAAGCCCGGCTGCTTCACTGACTCGCAGGCCAGTATATGTGAGTACAACGAATACAGCCCACATGTTGGTAGTCAGCATAAACCTAGCAACTTGAAGAAACTTTTTTAACTCGTCCTTCTCAAGAAATTTGGGGAGGACTTGTCTTTTTTCACCGATTTTACGCGCTGTTCTTTTCTCCCTAGGTATTACGGCATCTGCAGTCGGATCAGATTCGATAAGGTCTTTACGTTTAGCATGTTCAAACATAAGGGATGCCGCAGTATGAACACTGGTAATGGTGCTTCGACTCATTCCATCCTCTTTTAGCTTGTAAAGGAAATCCTGATACAGACTTGCTGTCACCTCTTTGAGCGCAAACCCACCAAACTCCTTCAGTAAGACACTTAGTCCATACTCGCGATTTTTTATAGTGTTTTTCGCAGGCTCTCTCTCAGTAATATAGGCTTTAAGCCACGTCTTACTCCAAACACTCACTGTTAAGGCCTCAGTGTACTTTAATTTCTTTTGTATTCTCTTTGCTTCGATGAGGATGCCAAAATCAACCGCTTCTTGTACTGTGTCAAACCTGGGGGATTCTGTTTCCTTACTGCTTTTTTTCTCAACACCATCTACTATTTTTGTGGTAGGGATGTAGTAACGATAAGAAAATTTGCCGTTACGTTCTCTAATATTTGGTGGTAAATCTCCTTTAGAATTGTTCCTTTTCTTTTTCACAGTGCATCTCCTTTCTTATGGAATATAAAGAACATATGTTCTGTTTATGGGTATATTTAAACAGCCTCGCGACTGGAAAGCGCAAAGTTTAATTCGCTTCTTCAATCCCTGAAAATAATTCAAAAACACCTAAAGGGTCAAAAAGTATAATATGTCGTTCATCAGCTCTTACAGATTGGCCGTACTTCTCTGTATATCGGTTAATGGCGGCCTGTAAAAACTCTTCAGTTACTCCTAAATATTCGGCCAGATCGTAACGACCGGAGATGCGTGCATAGTGGGCTTGTACAATGCGATCCAAGGGAATCATGCACTGATAAGCCCATTGCCTGGCGCGAAGCTCCTGCTTGCGGTTACGTACATCTCTTTGGTCAAGGATATCGCCTGAACTGGTGTGATGGTGACCAAGCTCTTCAGCAAGTATGCATGCCTTACAAACAGTGTCGGAAGTGTACTTGTTGACCCATATAATACCGTCTGAGTATAATCCTTTATTTCTGTGCAGCATTGGCATCTCGTAAACTTCTATGCTTTGTTTATGAGCTTCGTCAAGAAGATTCTCGTATGTCGACATATCAATTGCCCTTTCGTTTAGACCTCACGAATTCTTTGAATCGTTCTATTTCAGCGAGTTCATCTTCGTTCCATTCCTCTCCTTCATGGTGAGCTGCAACAGTTTGGATTCCTTGGATAGAGGGGGACAGTTTAGTATTTGAGTTTTTTTTGTCCGTTTCGTAGCCTGCGGCCTCAATTAGATCCGAACGGGTTACTATAGCTTCGTAAGGGTTATACATGGCTAGCCTATCCACAAACTCAAAATTTGGTTGATTAGTACAAGCCCCTATTAAAAAACCATCAAGTATATCGGCATCAACCCCACTAGCTTTTGCAACCTCTTCAACTTCCTTCGAACCTACTATAATTCTTACGAATCCTTCGAATCTCGAAAGTTCAAATCCGTAAAGCACTCGTTCAATTGATACATTGAAGTAATCAGCTACCTTTTGCATCTTATCAATAGAAGGTGAATTTTTGTCCCAGTTATAGATGGCGCCGTTCCCAAAACCTAACCCTTTCTCGAGCTTTGGTATGGAGGTATTAGCTTCTTTGCATAAAACCCTAATATTTTCGACTATGCTCATATCAATTCTCCCTTTAGAAATTTAAACTAAAATATTCGGGAAAACTGTTGACTACCCTAAAATATTCGGGTATATTTATCTCAACAGCTTAATGTATAGCTAAAAAGGCAATAAAAACCAGAGGTCACTTGACCACATTTAAAAATCGTTCCCCAACGAAGTTTATTTGGTTATGCCTTCTTCATTGATATTAGAATATTTTCTGTCTGGTGTCAAGAATTAAGCTGATTTTTTACAAACTCTTACAAAGGAGGGGTATCGAATGCCACATTACACAAAGTTCGGGGCTGAGGCACGGAAGATTATGCTTCAACGCAATATCAAACTGAAGGACCTGGCAGAAGAGCTAGGTGTGTCTGTCACGTACGTGTCTGAAATCCTCAAAGGAACTCGTTCTGGTGAAAAGCAAAAACCGCTTATCGCTAAGATGTTGGGAATGGAAAGCGAGGTAGCGAAATGAATCAACTAACTGTGATCAATCACAATGGCGGGCTCACTGAAATCTACTTCGCAATTGTTAAGGAAATGGCTGTCTCTAATCGCATTGAGGTAGATGCCTCATGACAACATCAGCCGATTTAAGGCCAACGCTGGATGTAATAGACGCTGCGGAATACCTTAATGTCAGTAAGTACACAGTAATCAACCGAATCAAGGAAGGGAAATTGAAAGCCTATAAGCAAGGACGAGGCTGGAGAATTAAAAGCGAATGGTTGCTTGAATATGAACAGCAGTTGATAGAAAAAGAGGTCGCTATATGAACTTAGTATACATCGACAAAGGAAGGAGGGATCGTATGAGCTCACAAGAGGAAAAAACCACCGCTGCAACGGTGGTATCGAAAGAGTCTTTGCAAGGAAAGGGTAACTCAGAAACAGCTATTGAGCTGTTTCAGTTAATTGATGATCGTGATTTTGTTTCAGTGCGAGAAATTTGCAACATCGTATTTTCAATTGCGCTGCACAAAGACGCTAAGAGGATTCGGGAAGAGTAAGTCCGATAATCAAATCTTCAAATCCAGAATTTTTCATCCGAACCAATGTAACTAGCTTTTCTTTCTCAAGCATTTCCATCCATGCGACGACCAAATTCGTGTTATCGACACCACGAACTAAACAAACGTCGAAAACATCTGTCATTGGCACGATATAACCGTAATTTTTGGTGTTTTTCAATGGCAATCCAGCAAGCAAGGCAAGCAGTTTATCTTTATTCAAACAATCACCTCCCATCTGTTACATGAAGTATGGACAACCTTCATCATAGCAGGGAGAGGAAATTATTAGAAGGGAATGATTATATGACTCAATTGGTCACGATCCACGGAGTGCGTGGTTACATCGACGATAAAGGAACAGCCCAATTAAACCTTGAGGATGTGGCGCGTGGTCTTGGCTTCACTGAAACCAAAGGTAATTACATCAGATGGCAAAGGGTAGAAACATATCTTTCTGAATTCGGATTCTCCACTAGTGGAGAAAAGCCAGACTACATTCCTGAAAATATCTTCTATCGCCTAGCAATGAAAGCCAAGAACGCTGCCGCAGAAGAATTCCAAGCTAAGGTAGCAGACGATATTCTACCATCCATACGCCGTACAGGGATGTATGCAACAACTGAACTACTGGACAACCCTGATCTACTGATCGAAGCTGCTACACGCCTAAAGCAAGAGCGTGAAGAAAAGCGTCTGCTGCAAGCACAGATTGAACAGGACAAGCCCAAGGTGCTATTCGCGGATGCAGTGTCCGCCAGTAAGACGAGCATACTTGTTGGGGAGCTAGCAAAGATCCTAAAGCAAAACGGGGTCCAGATGGGCCAGAAGCGGTTGTTTTCCTGGTTGCGAGACAACGGGTTCTTGATCCGGAGGAACGGAACTGACTACAACATGCCGACTCAACGCTCAATGGAAATGGGGCTGTTCGAGATCAAAGAGACCAGCATTACTCATTCAGACGGTCACATCACAATCAATAAGACACCAAAGATCACAGGCAAGGGGCAAGTGTACTTTATCAATAAATTCAAAGTGGAGGCGGTATAGGCATGACTCCTGAAAGATCAGAACAGCGGAGAGCGGCTTGGAAGAGACTGAATGATCTATGCCGGATGCGGCAGCAACTTCAAACGGATTACTTCGATGACGCGATTCAGGAGCTGGAAACAGAGCTCCGCAAGAAAGGAGGGACAAGCCTTGTACATGAGAGTAGTACCGATCATAGACCGCCTGGGACAGAGAAGTTACGTAAAGGCACCGGGGGCCACATATTTCGAGGCCGCATACACCGCCATAGACCAGCTTAGTACAGGTGAGAGAATTGCAACGGATTTGCTGGAGCTGAGTGAGCAAGAGATTCAGGTATTGGACAAGCAGGCACAATGTCACAAACTCCGCGAAGACATGCGGCCACTAATTGAGAAAAAGTATAAGCTGCTTAACCTGCATCGAAGCACACACACGGTGACGGACCAGCTAAACAGGATATCAACCAAGATATTTAGGCTGGAGCGGGAGATCCGCAAAACAGGACTGATAGGAGGGATAGGAGATGGACAAGCAGGCAGAGAGCCGGAGACTTCGGCGGGAGCTGCTACAGATGTATAACATGAAACTGGAGCTCATTAAGGCGAAAAAGTCCGTGAAGGAATTACAGGAGAAAATAGATAACCTTGCTGTCAGAGTGGCGAGATTCGAGGATTACATGTCCAAGAACCTCATGTACCGTGCAATAGACATGCAGATAGAACTTGAAGCAAATCCAGTGATTGGCTGCTGCACAAGATGTGGGAAGCAGATCACTAAGGAGAACAAGTATCAGATTAGAAACGAAGAAGGCCTTTTCGATAACCGATACTGCCGCGATCAATGGCGGAAAGCAAAGGCAACGAAAAAGGCCGTAGGCTAATCGTGTTGGTCGCACGATTTGGTTTAAACAATTCAACGGAATTATAGCATAAGTTAAAAATTTTGCAAACAGGGGTCCGTGATTATGGACATTGGCGAGATCAAGCAATACATCATTGATATTCAGCGATACAGGGACACAGCGGCGTCATTTACTGATGATTCGCCGGGTGCTCTTATCCGAAAAATAGAGCTTTTCACCAAAGCACTAATGCTTATAGGCCGCGTGTCTTCTTGGATGGATGGAGAATACAAGCGTAAATACGCAGCGCGTAAACAAGCCTATGCAATGGCAAAAGTAGCGGCTCCAAAGGGCGAAAAGGAGACGAAACCCGAGCTGGACATCATTAAACATCGTGAGGAAGAGACAACGGCATTTGAGCGGAAGCAGCTTTGGAGGAATGAATTCGAATCACTAAAGGAGCACATCCATGAACTCAGGCTCCGTCTGAGAGTGGACATGCATATAGGGGATGGTGGCGAATGATCTACGGTTTTAACCCTGCTCCCAAGCCAGCTCATAAGCGCAATCGGAAGAAGAAGGGAAATCACACGGCCATAACCGCTGCTGTGAGGGAGGAAGTGGATCGGCGCGCATCCGAACATTTGGGATATCTGACATGTGAGCGGTGCGGCCGGAGCCGTCCTGCTATGTGGTTTGAAAAAGCCCACCTAATCAACGCTAGCCAATATGGAAGCGGATCAGAGCCTTGGAACATAGCGAATCTTTGCGGCCCAAGGAGTGAAACAGGAACATGTCATCAATGGGTGGATGACACAGCAGCCGGGCGAGATTGGAAGCTGCAGAAAAGGAATGAACTTATTCAGTATTATTTCCACGGACGCAAACTGGACATGTGGGGTACGTCCAGCGGACATCCAGCGGACGTCCATTAAAAAAACGCGTTGCCGGGAGGGAGGTCACAGATTTGGCATGGATTGAAAGTCACCAAGGCACTGATAGGCATCCTAAAACACGTAAGCTTTGCCGCAAACTGGGGATCTCTACCCCGGCAGCTGTCGGTCACTTGCACATGTTTTGGTGGTGGGCAATGGACTTTGCTCAGGATGGTGACATAAGCAAATACGGGCCCGATGACATTGCAGATGCAGTGGAATGGCCTGGAGAGTCAGAACAACTTTTTGATGCTCTTATAGACGTAGGATTCATAGACAAAACCGAGACGGGGCACGCGATTCACGACTGGTATGCATATGCTGGACGGTTGATAGACACCCGAAAAAAGGATGCTGCTAGAAAGAAGAAGTCACGTGATGAAATGAGGGCGGCTGCTCAAAAGTCCGAAGGAAGTCCAGCGGACATCCAAAGGACAGGTGAAGGACGGCGGTCGGAGTCCACCCGTGACCTTAACCCTAACCTAAACCATAACCAATATAAAGATAAAGAGTTATGTCCCGAATCGCCTCCGGCAGTTCAGGACGTTCCCCCTCCATCAAGTGATGATGATAAAGGGAAAAAGGAACTCAAATACGGACCAGACAACACGTACTACAAGATGGCACTTTACTTCAAGGGGAAAATTGATGAAATGGCGGCAAGGGAAGGCTTGGAGCATCTAACCAAGCGAACCAACCTCCAGAAATGGTCGGATGACTTCCGTAAGCTGGTGGAGCTTGACAAGCAGTCTGACAAAGACCTTTTACGTGAGGTAATGGATTGGGTTGTGACGAATGACTTCTGGCGCATCAATGTAATGAGTGCAGATAAGTTCAGGGACAAGTTCCCTAAGCTTGTCATGGAGATGCGGAAGGCCAAGCGTCCAGGTAAGGGCAAGGGGAACACGGGCAGCAGCGGCAAGCAGCCAATAGAGATTGTGCAGGTTCAGCCTGCAGACCAGCATGAGGCATCAGAAGAAGAACTACAGAAGCTGCTGGAGCTGGCAGAGCAAATGAAAGCAGGCACGCCATGATAGTAGTTTGCTTGGAGTGTGCTGCAGACATGATCGAGACAGATCAAGACAAGTATAAATGTCCCCTGTGCGGATTTGGGGCAGAGCAACTAGTGATAGATGGGAGGCAAGAGAGTATGCCAGATGTTCGCGGATGGCTGACGGCAGCGGAGGCCAAGGCAACAGGAAAACCCGTATACGTGCCTGATGAGTCGGGGAATAGCGGGACATGGAACAATGGTCCAATGCCGACCGGAGGGCTGCTACTTGGTCATACAAGATGCTTACAGCTCCTTTGCCCGGTAAAGCCCGGAGAGCAGCCAGCCGCATACATGTATGTAGCCAGGGCAGCGGCTCCGTATCGGTACGCACCTTTCTACTTCCGGACGAAAGATGAAATCAAATGAATTGGAGGTCATAGTGGTGGGAACATCCATACCAAGACGCGAGAACGAACTAAGTGGACCGGGGCAGGGCGAAGTGATTTCATACCGGATGAAATCGGAGGAAGCAGCCAGGATCATCGGCAAGCCTATACCGAGAGACCATAGCAAGCCTATTGAGTTAGTGAGAAAGGGCAAATCCAAGAGATAAAGGAGGGAGACAGCATAACCCCCTCCAGAAAGGACGGATACAGATGATACTACACGGCAACTGCATCGAGGTTATGCCAACGTTGGCGGCAGGATCATTTAATACCTGCGTGACCTTGCCGCCGTATTGGGGCCTACGTGATTACGGACTAGAGCCCTCCTATTGGCCGGAGGTAACATACACGCCTATGCCGGGACTGCTGCCCATAACGGTGCCAGAGTGGACCGGGTGTCTAGGGCTGGAGCCTACGCCGGAAATGTTTGTAGCTCATATGGTCCTGGTATTCAGGGGAGTGTGGCGGCTGCTGCGGAATGACGGTACGGCGTGGGTCAACTTCGGGGATAGTTACGCCAGCTCCGGTACAAAACGTGACGAAGGGCTTAATGAGCGCTGGCATGGCAAGCATTACCTATCAGACAAGCAGGCCGAATCTGATAGACAGCGACCGAAACGCAGCCAGCCTGCAGCATTGAAGCCAAAGGACCTCATAGGGATACCGTGGCGAGTAGCGTTTGCGCTCCAAGGAGACGGCTGGTATCTCCGCATGGATAACATATGGGCCAAGCCTAACCCCATGCCTGAGAGCGTAGGAGACAGGACGACAAAGGCCCATGAGTATGTGTTTTTGCTCAGTAAGTCCGAGCGGTACTACTACGACAAGGATGCAATCAAAGAGCATATGGCGGAATCAAGCATTGCTCGGCTGTCTCAGGATATCGAGGGACAGCGTGGCAGTGATCGGGCGAACGGCGGAGCTAAGACAAACGGACGCATGAAGGCGGTAGGCAAGTCATACAGTTTTGCCCGGAAAGTCAACGAGGGAGATGTTCCTGGACAGCCCAAGCAGCACAGGGAGGACAGGAAGGACAGGAAGTATTACGGGTCCCGGAATAAGCGGTCAGTGTGGCAGATTGATGACCCCCTTTCTGTTTGGAGATGGTTGTATCACCGATTGGGTGACGAAGCGTATGTTCTTTTCGCGGATTACATGTCAGAGCGGAATGAAAAGAGCTCAGTCTGGACAGTGGCCACAGCACAATTCAGCGAAGCTCACTTTGCTGTAATGCCTAAAAAAATAGCCGAGATTGGAATATTGGCAGGAGCTCCGGTGGGTGGATATGTATTTGACCCATTCGGGGGATCCGGAACGACACTTGAGGTTGCTTTAGAAAATAACCGAGAATGCACAATTATCGAGATGGGCAGTCAGTACGTAGATATAGCGCAGTGCAGGACAGCTATTGTGCAACCAACGCTGCTTTAGAGGGGATATAACACATCCACTACCACACAAAGGAGCGATGAAGCGTGAGCAAAGATATCAAGTTCTGGCGTTACTATTTCCCATCAATTGACGGCGTGGAGGGATGGGGCATCATCACAATTGATTCAACGGGGGTTTTCTCGGCGGTGACGGGCGGCAAGCCGTTTTTGATGACGATGACGATAACTACTCAGGATTGAGGCTTAATAGCTCTTACCTTATAACTAGGAGATATTTTATGGAGTATAAAAGAGAAGGGATTGAAAGGGCGGACAAGTTAGTTTCCAACATATCGTTCTGTATCATCACTCGCTCCACTATATTGACTACTATAGTGACTATCCTAGTGATTTGCGGGGTGATCTTGTTTGAAGGTTTCAGCAATTAAGGTTGGGAAGGAATATGTGCTCGGCAGAGGTAGAGTTAGGAGAGTTGAAGATATCCGGGACGGGAAAGTATACTGGACAACCGCTAAGGGATCAAGTGGGGAATGCAAAATCCTTACATTTGCTAATAATGCTTTGGCCCAAGCGGTCCAGAAGTGAAAAAGGGGGCTACAATGCAAATGGAACTGTTCCCGAGAGCAAACAAATCAGATATGCATGCTACCCGTATTCTCTTGAACCGATACGCACGCATGAGGAAAGCGGCGGATATCCTCGGCAATCGGGCTGATCTAACCGAGAAAGAAAAGCTGGTCCTTGACGAATACCGACAGAAGGCGGATGCCGTTGAAATGGCTGTTAAGATGATAATGGATGATAACGTCCGGCGGGTAATTGAATTTCGGTTTATCCGTGGAAATGCCCGTTGGGGAACAGTTAGCCGCTTCAGTGAGATAACAGACCGATCGGTCGATAGACGAATCACGCGCGGTGTTGAGTCGATAGCCGAGACTCTTAAGTTAATAGGTATATTAAATAAAAATAATTATTTGTAGCTGAGTTCGTAGATGCAGAGAAAAATAAAAAAACAAGAAACCACTTAATGAAGTGGTTTCTGTAAGATGTAACTTTTTTAATTGTTAAGCATTGTGGTTAAATTCATCTATTCTATGGAAGATGCTTTACTTGGTTTCCTTCTTCTTTTTTGTGGTGCAGTTGCCTTAGCGACCTTGATTATGTCTGAAGAATCTGTTTCTTCTTTACCCGAGGAGGCTTCTGATTCTGTTTTTTCCTTATTTATTTTATATAGTTCAATTTCCTTTAGAAAATCAAAACCAAGTTTCGACGTCTGGATTTTTTCATATTTAGCACCTGCAACTTTGACTTTCTCTATGAGATTGAATGTCATCAGCTGAGGGGCAAGGTGGTAGTATAGGTACCTATCAATATCTCTCATGCCTATCTGATTAGTGATTCCCGTGGCATAGTTATCTTTATATGAATAAAAGAGAACAAGAATATTATAGTTTTTTCCACCTTGGCTTCCCTCAGTTGAAAATTCTTTTGGGTAAAGTATTTCTATTTTTCTAAGTGTGTCTCGTAACTGTAAAAAAGTTAATCCATCGTAAGTTTTAATTTTTTGTTTTTGTGTTAACTGCTTTTGGAGTTCACTTATTTCTTGTTTTAATTTGGAGTTTTCAGTAGTCAGTGCAACTGTTTCTTTGGCGACCTCTAATACGTCAGGAAGTTCACTCCCTCGTACCCATCCCATCAAGTCATCACGCAAAAGATATTCACTCATTTTCTGAAAAATCGCTAGCTCAATATCTCTCTCATCACTGAAAATTTTACAAATTCTTCCCATGACTTCTTTTCTAAATTCTCGATATAACTGGGGATTATCTTTTTCCATCATATTAGTGCCTTCATTCCGAACTTTATCCTCTAATGCCTGTTCCGATATAACCACTGCAAATCTTGGTTTCTCTACTTCTCCCGCGTATTGATACTCCCAATGAGTATAACTTTTCCCCGATGAGGGATCTATTGAACCATATCTTCCACCAAGAATAAGTAAATAAACATCTGACTCATCAATCCATTTTTTGATGATTTCTTTTTGAGTTTCATCACCCGCAGAAAACAACTCCATTCCAGCTGGTATATGACCAGATGTCAATATGGATTGGACTGCTGATTGCCTCTCTTTCTTCAAATCTTCAAAAGTAGAAGAGACAAAAACTTGCAGTTTCCTTCTCATAACAAAGCCTCCTGAATATATTATGTACTAGCAGCTTATCATAAACTCCAACAATTTCCTCTATAATTCTTCAAAATTTGCGTCTGTGCTATGTCTGTATAGCGTCTGCATGACGTCTGTAGTTCACCCTTACAGTAGGAACATAGGGAATAAAACTTCCCGGGTGTTCCTACTGCCCCTTATCGCTGTAGGACTCGTCTACGTCGAATCAGTGTTGAAGCTTGTCACGGAACAGAGCGTGAGAGCGGAGCTGTAGCACATGTTGCATCAGTTGCGGCGGCGTGGAAGCGGGGTACAGAGGTAAGATAACTCTGGGGTCGCTCCTCCCGGGCGGCACACAAATACGGGAACTCAATTGCTAGGAAATTTCATGATGTATAGGTGAGTCCTCCATTTGCGGAGGGCTCTTTTTGCTGTATGCAGTGTAATGATATTAAACTCTACACATCTACAAATTAAAAAAATGTAACTATTTTTCAAGGTAAATATTGTATTATTAGCATAACATTTGATGATTACTTAAAAATAAACTATTTTGGAGGCGCCTATTTATGAAGAAGGCAATCGTAGTATGCAGTATATCCGCCGCACTACTGTCAAGTGTATCCCTACCTACAACTTCATCCGCGAATCCTGCTGATCCTATTAACCAGAAAGCAACCGGGGCTATCTCAACAAATGATATTTCGTGGACAGTTAAGTTAAGAGTAGGAGAGACATACCAGTTGCCGTACTATAGCGGAACCAAGTATTATCCGTTCCCAAATGGAGGAAAACCATATTTCAGTGTAAGTAGCACAGGACTTGTGACAATATTAGAAAGACCATCCCCAGCGGAATGGAAACCTATTGGCGCTGTTGGGATTGTGGTAAATGGGAGAGATTTAGGTGAGATCAGCATTATAATTATAGATTAGCAATCAACAAAGCATCCTTCGGGGTGCTTTTTATATTGCACAGGTGTAGGGAAGTTTGGCCGTTCCCACTGCCCTTGGAAGGCAGAGACCGCAGGTTCAAATCCTGATGCCGGTATTATTCATAACCTTAAGTCTTAGCCGCTTCCTAGTGAGGCGGTTATTTTATTTGCAGGAAGATTATCCCTCATATAGAATATAATCAATACTTGTGTAAGGGGGAGATCTGAGATGAAGAAAATATCATTTGTAACGCTTATTGTAATAATGGTGTTTGCCATAATGCCTGTGTCGGCATCTGCATTTATGGGGAAAAGAGATGTTGTGGTAGACGGTTTCGCTTTATCTGGAGGGGCAATTAATAAGAATAGTACTACTTTTGTCCCGTTTCGAGAATTATTTACTGAATTAGGGCTAACAGTAGGGTATGATTCGAAGAGCAAAAAAGTAACAGGCACTAAGGGGGGACTTCATGTAACTTTCACTATAGGGAGCAAAAAAACAAACATAAACGGAGTAGATAAAATACTTCAAGTTGCACCATTCAGTTCAAACGGAAAGGTTTATGTACCCTTACGTGTCGTATCGGAAGCGACAGACAGTACAGTTGTATATCTAAAGGACATAGACGTTGTGCTGGTAAACAGCCCATCTTTTGAGGGGACGAACTTTAGCTCTCAAAGAGGATCGTTAGTGATCACCAAAGAAGGGGAATTAGCTAAAACTAATTATTTAGTACTGATAGATTTTCTCAGTTTCTCAAAGGAAGAAGAGATAGTTTTTGAAAAAGATATCTCAAATGGGAATGCCAGTGACTATAAAGTAACATTGACACCAGACGCGGTATTTGAATTAGCGGATTAAAGAGGTGCTATGAGAGTCAAAGATAAAGACAGAAAATGATCTAAATTCAAGCCACTCAATTGAGTGGCTCTTTATATTCTCTAGAAAGGAGCTGATCTGTGATGGCATTGACGGCCAAACAGCAGAAATTTGCAGATGAATACCTGATAGACCTCAATGCCACACAGGCGGCTATCAGGGCAGGCTATAGCCCTAAGACAGCGGCTGAGATAGGTTGCGAGAATCTAACAAAACCTAATATTCGCGCATATATAGACGAACGTATGGCCGTATTATCCCGAAGAACAGGCGTCAACCAAGAAAGGATTATCCGCGAACTGGCCCGTGTTGCTTTTCTGGATCCTACGAAGTTGGTCGATATGGACAGTGCGGCGCTGAAGGAAGACACCAGCGATGATGACCGTGCAGCTATAGCTTCAGTCAAAGTGAAGACGATGAAGGGCGACGTTGACATGGTCGAGCGCGAGGTGAAGTTTGCCGATAAGCTGAAGGCGCTGGAGCTGCTTGGCAAGCGCTTCGGTATGTGGATTGATAAGCAGCAGATAGACGTTCAGGGGGCCGTCCAGATCGTGGATGATATTCCGAAGGGGCCTAACAGCTCATGACTGCGCTCAGTTCGCTGATAGCACCAAGCTTCTACGGCGTGCACCATGCGCTGAAGGAGGACCAGTACACTCACTATTGGCTTAAGGGTGGCCGGGGTAGCACAAAATCGTCCTTTATCAGCCTGGAAATCATCCTGGGAATCATGAGGGATCCGAACGCGAATGGCGTAGCCTTACGCAAGGTCAAAGAGAACCTACGTGAGAGTGTCTATGAGCAGCTGCTATGGGCCATTGAAGCACTAGGGGTATCCCATCTTTGGCATGACAGTGTCAGCCCTATGAGTCTGACGTATACACCCACAGGGCAAAAGATCATATTCCGGGGTGCCGATAAGCCTAAAAAGGTGAAGTCAAGTAAGCTGCGTCACGGATACATCAAGTATGTTTGGTATGAAGAGGTAGACGAGTTTGACGGCATGGAAGCTGTTCGGACTATCAATCAGACGTTTCTACGCGGCGGCGAGACATTCACCGTATTCTACAGTTATAATCCACCGCAAAGTCAGCGAAACTGGGTGAATGCTGAGGTAACAGAACAGCGTTCGGATCGACTGGTACACCATAGCACCTATGAGACTGTTCCTCGGCAATGGCTGGGTGAACAGTTTTTTGTTGAGGCTGAGCATCTGAAGAGTACCAAGTTCGCCAAATATGAGCATGAATATCTGGGCAAAGTGACGGGGACCGGCGGGGAGATATTCACGAATCTCACATTCAGGGAGATCACTGACGAAGAGATCCGTATCTTTGACCAGATTCGTCGCGGTGTTGACTTTGGCTTTGCGAAGGACCCCGCACATTACGGGACTATGCATTATGACAAGACCCGCCAGCGGCTGTATATCTTCCACGAACTGCATAAGATGCAGCTAAGCAATCGGACTCTAGCTGATCACATCAAGTCAGAGAACCCGAATAATGGGATGGTGACTGCTGATTCTGCTGAGCCAAAGTCCATTTCTGAAATCAAAGGGTATGGCGTTCGGATTAAAGGGGCCAAGAAGGGTCCCGATTCCGTGGAGTACGGCATTAAGTTCCTGCAGGATCTGATTGAGATTATCATTGACCCGGTACGCTGCCCGAACACCAAGCGGGAATTCTACGGGTACGAGTTGGAGCCTGACGGCAATGGTGGCTTCAAGGCAGGCTACCCAGACAAGGACAATCACAGTATTGATATGACGCGTTATGCACTGGAGGACGACATGTCAAGAGGCGGCGTGTCCTTCAGAAAATAGGAGAGGAGGAAGCACATGAGCACACTACAGGAGATTCTGGATAACCTGGATGCCAATGCACCGATGTCATTGCAGGAGATCATCCGGGAGGAAGTAAGTACCTGGATGGCGTCCGATGAACGCAATCGGATGCTGGAAGGCAAGCGGTACTACCGTGTTAAGAATGACATCCTGGATCGCCGACGTCAGACAATTGGCGATGATGGCCGTCTGATGGATGTGCATAATCTGGCCGATAATCGGATTCCACACGGATTCGTCCGTAAGCTGGTTGATCAGAAGACCGGCTATCTGTTGGCTAGGCCGTTCGTAGTTAAGACGGAGGACAAGGCATACCAGAATGAGCTGGATAGCTATTTTGGCAAGAGCTTCAGACGTATGTTGAAGAATATCGGCAAGGACGCTATTAACTGTGGGATAGGCTGGCTGCAGGTCTACTACGATGAGGCAGGAGAACTGTCGTTTATGAGGCTGCCGCCAGAGGAGTGTATACCGATCTGGCGGGACGCAGCTCATACGGAGCTAGCAGCGTTCATTCGTGTATATGAGGTCGAGACCTATGTAGTCAAGACGAAGCGAGTGATACGCCGCATACAGTGGTGGGACATGGACGGCATGAAGCTATTCGAAGAAGACGGGCAGCTGAAGCTGATCGAAGAGACGGCCCACTTTTCCTATGTAGAGGGTGAAGAGGTCAAGCCGATGACCTGGGATCGCCTTCCGTTCATTTGTTGGAAATACAATGACGAAGAGCAACCGCTGCTGGATTTGATTAAGCAGCAGGTGAATGACTATGACCGTAGGAAGTCGGATAACTCGAATAACTTGGAGGATCTTCCGAACAGCACCTATGTGGTCAGTAACTTTAGTGGTACTGGTGCCGGTGAATTCCGGAAGAATATCGCGCTGTATCGTGTAGCATTTGTGGACGGTGAGGGTGATGTCAAGACCATCTCGCTGCAGATTGACACTGAAGCCTACAAGAACCATATGGACGAGCTCCGGCAGAATATCTATGAATTCGGCAGAGGTGTGGATACCCAGCGCCAGGAGATCGGCAACGCGTCCGGCATAGCGTTGAAATTCCTGTATGCCGACTTGGACATGGACATGAATGACATGGAAGCCGAATTCCAGGCTGCACTGGAGCAGCTTTTGTGGTTTATTGATACGCATATTGCAAACAGCGACGGTGCTGACTATTCCGACAAAGAGGTCGGGTTCATTTTTAATCGCGACATCGTCATTAACGAAACCGAGGCAGTCACGAACGCTAAGAATAGCGTTGGTGTCATCAGTAATCGAACCATAGTGGCCAACCATCCATGGACGACGAATACGGATGATGAGCTCAAGCAGATCGAGGCTGAGAAGGTAACTGCTGCAGAGGCATTTGCTTCATATGGGGGCATGCCACCCAGCGAACCTGTAAAGAGCGGTGACGATGAATGAAGTCGGAGGAATACTGGTCCAAGCGGATGGAATCGCTCAACGAGGCTGAGCTGAAGAAGGGCGAGGAGTACATTAAGGCACAGAATGCTGAGTATGACAAGGCTATGGCTCGGATCAAACGGGAAACAGAAGCCTGGTATGGGCGCCTTGCTAAGAATAATGATATCAGCATGGCCGAAGCTCGTAAACTTCTAACCGCGAATGAGCTGAAGGAATTCCACTGGAGCGTTGACGACTATATAAAAGCTGGTCGAGAAAATGCCATAGATCAGCGCTGGCTGAAGGAATTGGAGAATGCCAGTGCCAAGGTGCACATTTCCCGTCTGGAGGAGTTGCAGACCAAGATCAAGCAAGAGGTTGAGCTGCTGACAGCTCGTCAAGTAAAGGGTACGACTGCCGTCCTCAGTGATATATACGAGGATGGGTATTACAGAGGTATTTATGAGGTACAGCGTGGAACAGGAAAGGGTATTCCCTTCGCACAGTTGGACGTCAAGCAGCTAGACAAGGTGTTGTCCAAGCCGTGGACCCCAGACGGACGTAACTTTTCGGCTCGAATATGGGGTGATAGGGATAAGCTACTAGCAGAGCTAGAGACAACGCTGACGCAGAACCTGATCCGAGGTGAGCAGTCTGATAGTGCAATCTCAGCATTTGCTGATCGCATGGGCGTAAGTAAGCGTAATGCAGAGCGGCTGATACTGACGGAGGCTGCTTATTTCAGCGGTCAATCCCGTATGGATGGTTATAAGACCCAAGGAGTCAAAAGTTATAGATTCGTGGCAACGCTGGACAGTCGAACATCTGATAAATGCCAAAGTATGGACGGTCAAGTTATACCGATCAGCGAGGCCAAGCCAGGCACTAACTATCCCCCGCTGCATGCGTATTGCCGATCTACGACAATACCTGAATTCGATGATGACGAGGAAGAGGCTGAGGAACAGCTCCAGGAGCGTGCAGCACGGGGGACTGATGGTAAGACCTATAGAGTGCCTGCTAACATCTCCTATAAGGAGTGGGCCGCTAGGCGTGTGCCTAAGACTGAAGCTCCTGAACGGCGTGTTCCGGTGAAGGATCCTGAATTCGCGGAAATTGTTATTCCTGGTACACCAGGCACTCCTATACCGCAGCGTCGAACTGATCAGCTGCCAGTGACTGTGCCAGAACCAATTTCACCGCCTGCAGTCAGAACGGTGACTCCACCAGAGCCCGATTTTGAAGAAATTGATATGCCTGCTTCACCGCAACAGGGAGTGCCAGTACCGCCGAAGCTCACACAGACTGAAGAGGCGGCAGTGAACCGCTATATTGGCGGTGAATCGTATACACTAAACGAGAAGCTGCGGGAAGGCAAAGCACTCAACAGTGATGAAATGCAGTGGGTTCAGCAGTTAGACAATGCGCTCAGCAAGGTTCCGCGATTCGTTGGTGATCTTACACGCTCTGTGTATTTGGCTTCATCAGCTGATATAGAGGAATTCATGCGGGACATTGCCCCTGGAGCCGTGATACAATATCCTCAGTATTTATCGACAACAGCAGGGGCCATGTATAACCCGCAAGCTCAGATCAACTACTACATTTTAGATGCAGCTATGGGTGCTGATCTGAGAACCTATAATCCTGGTGAGCTCGAGGTATTGTATGGTAGGGATTACCCCTTTGAGGTCGTCAGCATTGAGGTAATCGAAGGCACGTACCATATCCTACTAAGGGAGCTGAGGAAATGAGCAAGGATAAAACTTACACGGATCCACGTTGGAACGACCCAGCGAAGCCGAAGGTAATCGGTCATCGGGAAGTGTCTGATAAAGAGCAGAAGGAAGGCAGCGAACAATTACGAGAGCATCTGAAGAAAATCGGTGTTCTAAAAAATAACAGGGAATGAAGCACTCACGCAAATAGCGAGGGTGCTTTTTTATATCCAAAAGGAGGCATCATGTCACAACGATATGTGAAAAAGGTATACGTTGACGTAATCGAATTTACGAATACGCCTGATAATCACAAGGCAATCATTGACTTTGCTGGTCTGCCGATCAGTGTAGAGTACACCAGCGAGGGCATACAATTACGGGTCATCCGGGGTGCTTACAGTGTCTTGGTAGCAAAGCTTGGTGAATGCATCGTCAAAGAGAGTGACGGCACGCTGAAGATATGTACCCGCGAGGTATTAGAGGCCGAGTATGAACTGGTGGAGGAGGGTCAAACCAATTGATTAAAACAGTAACTACGACAGAGCGTTATGAGGATGGAAATCTGGTTGAGCGTGTTGTGGAAGAAACGATAGAGGACAAACCTGCTAATAGCACATCCTTTTATGTTAGCTTTTCGCTTCCTGATAATATTGATGTGACTCGGATATCCGAGCAGATCGTCCGCGCACTGGATGAAGTGGTTAAACCCAAAGGCAATTAGGAGTTCTGCCCTGTCGAACGGCATAAAACTAGGCGTACTCACAGCCGGAGTATAGCGGCTGGCTCCCGTAGCTGGAGAGCAGCTATAAAAATCTATGGAGGCTGATGATAAATGGATTGGTTACGTGAATTGTTGAAGAAACAAGGGTTGGATGATGCGAAGATCGACGCTATTGTTGGTGAAGCAGGCAAGGAGCTTCCGAAACACTTTGTTCCGAAGTCACAGTACAACGATGCGTCAGAGGCGAAGAAGCAGGCTGAGCAGGATCGTGATAAAGTATCCAGTCAGCTTGAGGAGCTGAAGAAATCTGCAGGCGACAATCAGGCGCTGAAGGATCAAATTACAAAGCTGCAAGGCGAGAACAAAACAGCAAAAGATGAGTACGACGCTAAGGTCAAGGACCTGCAACTGACTACAGCCATTAAACTGGCATTGACTGGCCAGGCTCACGACTTGGATATCGTTGCAGGGCTGCTGGATAAAACGAAGATCGAACTGGACGACACCGGAACCGTAAAAGGTGGGTTGGATGACCAGGTAAAAGCCCTGCGCGAAAGCAGAGGCTTTTTGTTTGTTCCAGAAGACGGTAATAAGCCAAGATTCAAGGGAGCCAAACCGCCAGAAGGTGGAGACCCAGGCGGCAACGGTGGAGAAGCAAGTACTGGTGCTGGTTTTGCACAAGCGGCAAATGAGAGCGGAAAAGCCCCCGCAGCCGCGCTAAATCCTTGGGGCTAAGGAAGGAGTATCTATATGCCATATGTGAAAAGAGAAATAGTAACGCAGGTTAATTTCTTGGCCAGCGCTGATTATACGGCGTTTACGTACCAGGTTGACGACACGGACGTAACGCCGGATACCAAGGGCCGGAAAATCGTGAAAGCAGGTACCGTATACCCAGCTAATGACGCTACGGCTATTGGCCTGCTGATGAACGATGTGGATGTTACGACAGGACCACAGCCGGGCTCTGTGCTTGTGGATGCATGGGTATTGGAGCAACGCTTGCCAGCAACGCCAGCTGCGGATGCCAAGACAGCCATGAAGGGCATCAAATTTAAAAAGGTCGTGTAATCGACTAAGAGGGAGGATATTCAACTATGAACGTATTGGAATTGTTTACACTGAAGGAGATTCTGAACTACCTGAAAAACAGACAGTACCCTGCACTCCTGGGAGAGACACTGTTCCCGGAGATCAAACGCCAATCCTTGGAGTTTGACGCTATTGTCGGTGCTAATCGCATCCCGGTAATTGCCAGCATTCACGCCTTTGATACTGAATCGGAAATTGGTAGCCGAGAAGCTGGCAAGATGGCTTTGGAGCTGGCGCTGATCAAGCGTAAGCTGCGTATGGGTGAGAAAGAAATTATCGCTCTGGAGAGCCCACGTAATGCGGCTGAACAGGAATATCTGATGAGTCAGGTATACAACGATATTGATGTGCTGATTGCTGGAGTGAGAGCACGTGTTGAAGCAATGCGTATGGAGGTGCTGGCAAACGGTACTGTGACGCTGGATGAGAATAACCTGTCTGCGACGATTGATTACGGCGTTCCTTCTGCCCACAAGCTGGTTCTGAGTGGCACGGACCTCTGGTCTGATCCGGCATCTGATCCTATTGAAATTCTTGCAGAGATGGCGGCAGCTCTGGACGAGAAGCCGACGCGTGCGCTCACCTCTACTAAGGTACTTAGTGCTGTGGTGAAGCATCCAAAGGTAGTGGGAGCCTTGTATGGGGTCAACGGCAGCAGCCGTATGGCCAGTCGTGCAGAACTGAACAGTTACCTACAACAGCTTGAACTGCCGCAGATCGCAGTCTACGATGGCAAGTACAAGAAGCAGGAAGCGAACGGCACGTACACCACTAAACGATACTTCCCTGAAAATAAGATTGCGCTGTTTGGTCCTGAGATGCTGGGTAATACGATCTACGGTCCAACGGCTGAAGAAGTTCGCCTGACTCGTGATCCTTCCATCCGGACGGAGACGATCGGTAATGTATTGGCGATGGTTTATGAGGAAGGCACCGACCCAGTGAGCACATACACCAAGGCCGTAGCAACTGCGTTACCAAGCTTCCCAGAGGCAGACAACGTCTTCCAGGCTCAAGTATTGTAAAGGGGTGATTGACTGTGAAGGTTGAGGTAAAGGGAATTCAGATACGTCACAACGGGACGCTCTACGAAAAGGGAGCGTCTTTTTCATTGCCATCAAACCAGTATGAGCGCATTAAAGCGCACGTTATTGTGCTGGATGAAGAAGACGAGCCCGCAGCAGATCCAGATAAGGACATTGACGAAATGACGGTGCCTGAGTTGAAGACGTATGCTGTAAGGCTGAACATTGATCTGGGCGACGCGTCTAAAAAGGACGATATCCTGGAGAAAATCAAGGAGGCCATTGCGGCCAAGTAAGGAGGCCGTTATGAAGCTTGATGAAGAGGTATTTGAGTTGATTCGACGCAGGCTGCAGCTCCTTCCAGACAATACGGGATTGGATAGCACCATAGAGATGTACATGGATGAGATTAAGCAGCGCATCACCAATTACACACGACAGCGGACGATTCCGGCAGGGCTCAAATATACCTGGGTGAACATGGTCATTGATCTGCTGAAGGTTCGTGATTTTGCTTTGCCAGAGGTGGCCGCTTTGCTGGGTGAAGGAGCTATCGAAACCAAGATAGGCGACACATCAGTGAAGCTGGGCAGCACGGGGAGCGTAGCAGTTGACGCAATAGTGACTGCCTATGCTCCTGAGTTACGCCGTTATCGGAGAATGGGGTGGCAGGGATGATTAACTATTCCCGATATCGCGCTGCACTGGAGCTCACATATGAGGATTCCTGCACAGTATACCATTACCAGAGTGCAAAGGATCCTATCAGCAAGGAAACCAAGCAGACGGCGGTCATGAAGTATGAGGCATTGCCTTGTCGGTTGTCTCAGACTGGACTGGGCAAAGACGGGCAGACGTTGGCCCAGAATGATATCCAGTATGACGGCAAGCTGTTCCTGAGTCCTGACGTATCCATACAGCAGGGTGACATGTTCTTAGTGACGCGGAAGGCGCGTCCCGATGAGCCTGTACGCTTCGTAGCTGGTGAGCCATTCCCTCCGTATCCAACGCATCAGGAAATTAACCTGACGCGCAAGGAGTGGGCTTAATGGCTGGCCTGGGTAGCTTTGACTTTTCCGAATTCAAGCAATTTGGTGCTGACCTCAAAGCTATGGAACGTGCTTGGCCACAGTTTCTGAGAGAGTGCACAGAGGAATTGGCTAATCGGTTACTAGCAAAGGCCGTACTGCGGACACCTGTCCGAGATGGTGAATTACGGCGAGGCTGGACCATTAGCCAGATCAATATGACGTCTGCAGGCGCCGAAATTGAGGTGTTTAATTCGGTGCTATACGCAGCCTATGTGGAGTATGGCCACAGGCAGACTATAGGCAGGTTCGTTCCCACAATCGGCAAGCGGCTAACGGTTGGGTGGGTTGAAGGTCAATTCATGCTGACTCTATCCACGGAGGATCTGGAGCGCGAGTTGCCAGTCATCGTAGAGCGTCGCCTGGAACGATTTATTACGAAACACCTGGGGAGGTGATGCGGTGGAAATCACATTTAATGCAGCGAGGTACGCTGTGCATGCTGCTCTGGATGCCGTATTCCCCGACATCCCTATATCGGGCGAGGAGATCAAGCAGGACCTTGATCCACCTCGCTTTTTTGTACGTCTGCTGGAGCCTGCACATACAAGGGAGTTGGGGCGGCGGCATCGTCGAGATCATCCGTTTGTGATCCGATATTTTGCTCCTGAGCGGAGCAATGAGGATATGTACGACATGGGCGAGCAGTTGACGAGTGCGCTGGCGTGGATCGACATCAACGGCAGGAAGTACCCAGGGAAGAATATTAATTTTCAGATTATTGATGAAGTGCTGCACTTCATGGTGACATATAGCCTGCTTGTAATGGAGCAGGTAACGATTGATCCGAAAATGCAGCATCTTGAACAGGAGGGAAGTCTGAAATGAGTGAGGTTAAGGCAGATAAGGCCGTTAGCGCCAAGAAGGAGACGGCATATAGCAAAACACAGCTGCTAGCATCTAAACGCTTTGAGCGGGTGGATAAAGACGTATTAGCAGCCATCCTGAATGATGATTCGAAATATACGGTCGCTGAAGCACGTAAGCTGCTGCAGGCGTTCCGAGCGAAGGAGGTTAGATAATGGCTGGAGGAACATGGGTTACACAGAATAAAAAGCTGCCAGGCGTGTATATCAACATCGAGACGGCACCGGCTCCGCTTGGTGCGCTTGGGGATCGGGGGATTGTGAGTTTACCGCTTGCTCTGAGCTGGGGACCATCCAAGCAACTGATTGCCATTGATGCCGGGGCTGATGTATCTGACGTGCTTGGATACGATATCACCGACCCTAAGCTGATCTTGATTAAAGAAGCCCTCAAGAACGCTCGGCGGGTGCTGCTGTACCGATTAAACACTGGAAGCAAGGCGACGGTAACCATCGGTGATCTGATCGTCACAGCCCTTTATGGTGGCGAGAGAGGGAACGACATCACTATCGTGATTGAAGCCAATGTGGATGATGACACGAAGTTTGATGTTGTTACGCTACTGGCTGGGTCTGAGGTAGACCGACAGACCGTTGCTGCAATCGGTGAGCTGGCCGCTAGCAATTGGGTAACCTTCAGCGGCACTGGAACTCTGACGGAAACTGCAGGGGCCCCGCTTGCAGGTGGTATTGATGGGACGATAGCCAATGGTGACCACACTGATTACCTGACAGCAATTGAGGTCCAAAACTTCAATACGATTGGGTTTACTCACACTGACCTTACGCTGAAATCGGTGTACGTAGCCTTTGCTGATCGCCTGAGGGATGCTGAAGGCAAGTACATTCAGGTCGTGCTGTCCGAGTACCCGAACGCTGACACAGAAGGCGTGATCAGTGTTAAAAACGGGGTCGTCCTTGCAGACGGCACAACACTGACAGCAGCACAGACTGTGGCATGGGTAGCAGGAGCTACAGCTGGGGCAAATGTCAATGAGTCACTGACATATAAGGCATATCAGGATGCTGCGGACGTCACAGTTCGATATACCCGGTCGCAGCTTGAAGCTGCTGTAGATGCGGGTGAGTTTGTATTTACGACTCGGCCAGACGGGACTGTTATTGTGCTATATGACATCAATACATTGACCAGCTTTACGCCGAAACGAGGCAAAATCTTGAGGAAAAATCGTGTTATTCGTGTTCTGGATGCAATCGGAAACGACTACCAGAGTATATTCGCTAAATATTACATTGGGAAAGTTACCAATAACGCGAATGGTAGAAATATCTACAAAAACGAGTGTGTCAATTACATGAATAATTTGCAAAATATCGAGGCTGTTCAAAACTTTGATCCGCAGACAGACATTACTGTTAGCCAAGGAGCTGACTCAGACGCTGTTTTAGTAGAGCAAGCCGTACAGCCAACAGACAGCGGTGAAAAATTCTACTTTAAAATCACCGTCAGATAAGGAAGGGGGAATCTTAAATGTTCATGAGTGTTGAAGACGCGATCAGCGGAAAGATGGCAACAGCCCACGCAACAATCGAAGGTGAGGTACATGAGCTTTTCTATGCAAAAACTGGAGAAGCTACAGTTGAGAAAAACAAAGTAGACGTCCCGATCCTTGGCAAGACTAACACCCCTCAACGGGGGGCAGGATGGTCGGGTAGCGGAACATTAACCGTGTATTATGTATCTTCGGTTTTCCGCAAATTGATGATTCGGTACATTAAGACAGGCCAGGATTTTTGGTTCGATCTGATGATCGTGAATGAGCAACCAGGGTCAGCAACAGGTAAGCAGACCGTAATTGTCAAGGAGTGCAACTTAGATTCCTTGCTGATTGCGAAGTTTGACGCCACGACTGACGATATGCTTGATGAAGAACTACCCTTTACGTTCGGCGATGTTGATATGCCAGATGAATTTAATACTATTACAGGAGCCTAATCGGCCCTTACTCTAGGAGGATAAAATCATGAGTTTGCAGGAATTTCTGAATGCTAACCCAGTGGACGGTGGTATCACTGATGAGGTAGTTGTTTCGCATCGTTTCGTAGGGAAGGATAAGAAGCCACTTCCATTTACAATTAAGGCCATGACAGATGCGGATTTTAACGATTTACGCAAAGCATGCATGACGATCAAAAAGGGCCGCAAGGTGGAATTCGATGCACAGAAGTTCAACTTGCAGATGGTTATTCGGAATACCGTGAATCCTAATTTTCGGGATGCGGAGAGCTTGAAAAAGCTCGGCTGTAATAGCGCTGAAGAATACGTGCAGAAAGTCTTGCTTGCTGGTGAGGTAGCCACCTTGTCTGCCAAGATTAATGCCCTCAGCGGATTTGATATTGAAATGGAAGATCTAGTTGAAGAGGCAAAAAACTAATAAAGGAGGACTCGGACGCAGGTTATGCGTACTATGTCCTCCACCAACTAAAAAAATGGCCGAGTGAATTCTTAGCGTTGCCGATCCGGGAGAAAGCTTTTGTGATTGCCGCTATCAATGAAAAAGTGGAGAAGGAAAAACGGGAACAGAACAAGCCCAAGCCTAAAGGGAGGGAAAAATAACCCTGATAGATATTTCCTGTGGTAGAATGTAGGAAAATCGGGTCGGGAGGTGCGGCAGTTGGGTTTGTTCTCTGGGAATAATATTCGAAAAGAGTTTTCGAAAATGGTGAATGGCTACAATTCGATTTTTTCGGTTCATGGATACTTTCAACAGACTGGTTTGCCTGTAGAGAAGCAGGGTCTTTTAGGTTTGGTGCTACAAGATGATAGAGTAATAATTCTTAATGCAGAACATGAATTCATCCTGAAAATTGATCAAATCAAAGTAGTTGAATTCAGGTCTGAAAGAGAAACTGAAAGAGAGCTTCGGACAAGTGCAGCAAGTAGTATCATCGGAGGGGTTGTTTTAGGTCCCGTTGGGCTTCTCGTTGGATCACAGCCCAAAAATAAAAAAATAAAAGACATAATAATCAGCAGCCTGACTTTTTCATACGTTAACTCCAAGGATGAAACCTCTACTATTGAGATTTTATACAAGACAACAGGAGATAGCATTCCAGGAGACATGAATAAATTATCCAACATGATTAATGAGGTAATCCTGAAAGACAGGAAACCTTCGACCAGAATTGTTGAATTATAGTATTTTTATAATGTAGAAGTCATCCTTGTGATGGCTTCTATTTTTGTTGGGAAGGAGGTAGTCTTATGCCTACTATTGCAACCCATTTAAGGATGATGGACAGATTCAGTGCTCCACTGAGGCGAACCAACAATCAAGTACAGACCGCAATCACAAGCATGGAGCGCTTTCGCCGATTAGTAGAGCGGCCAGGGAGAAACATTGATGTAAAAGTACATGTAGATGATTCGCAAGCAATAAGCGCCGCATCTCGTATACGTAACCAGATATCTTCTCATCTTAGTGGGATCGAGGCAACTGTCCAACTAAGGGTAAATGGTCAACTCTCAGGGGCGATGGGGAGCCTTGACACTTCAATGGACCGTTTGCGTGTTGAGGTAAACCGCTTAACACAAGCGTTACAGAATGGAGGGGGTCCTGGTCCTGGCACAGGTGGTGATGATTCTGGAGGTTTCATTTTTGGAGGAGCCGGAAAACTGATGGGCCTTGCTTTGGGTGCAATTGGTGGAGCTGCGCTAATCAACGGTACTGTGGGAGGAGCTGCACGGCAGGAGCAGATGCAAGGTAGCCTACAGGCTCAGACTGAAGCGGATCCCGCACAGGCTACAGCGATGCTTCAGGGAGTCAACAGCATATACGCCGCTGGTTGGGGTGAATCCCTTGCTGGCATCAGCAGTGACGTAGCAACGGTCAGGCAGAACCTTAACGGCTTATCTCAAAGTGCAACCACAGCATTTACACAATCTGCTTATGCTGTACAACAAGTATCCAGGGGACAGACGGAAATAGGTGAGCTGTCAAAAGTCACGCGTACACTCATGGGCAATTTTAAGGACCTGGGCGAAACGCAGGCACTTGATCTCATTACGACGGGATTCCAGCGCGGAGGGAACTACGCAAACGACATGTTGGATACGGTAAATGAGTATGCAGTACATTTTGCAGGACTTGGCATGACTGCTGAACAAATGGTTGCTACGCTGTTAGCTGGGGGTCAGAGCTCGTGGAATTTGGACAAGGTAGGGGATGCGGTAAAAGAAAGTTTCATCCGTATGCAAGACCTATCTGAGGGCAGCTCAGGAGCGTTCAAGGCATTAGGTTTAGATGCTAATCAAATGGCTGCTAATATCGCTGCAGGTGGCGATAAGGCAAACCAAGCATTCCAGGCAACTCTCCTTGCCCTTGGAAACTTGGGCAGCGATTTGGATCGCAACACGATTGGCGTACAGCTCTTCGGGACCCAGTGGGAAGACTTGGAGGACAAAGTAATACTTGCGATGCAAGCAGGCCAGGCGGGACTTGAGGGATTTGAAGGAGCTACAGCCCGAGCAGCTGAAGCGTTACAAAAAAATCTCGTGTTTCAGGCTGAACAGTTGAAACGGAATTTTGTTTTAGCCCTAGCTGGAACTGGAGGAGCTGCGGCTGAGGCGATAGCGCCGCTAATCGCTAGATTAAATGAAGCATTTGAGACAGGTAAATTCCAGTCATTCTTCAATTCTCTTGCAACAGGACTGGATATCATATCCCAGCTCACTGGAGCGGCTATGACTCTTGGAGGAGTTATCATAGAGAATTGGCCAATCATCGGACCTATTGTATGGGGGATTGTTGGTGCTCTAGCAGCGTGGAAAGCAGAAATGGTGGTTGTTAATACACTATCATCTATTAGTGCCACTAGAGAAGCAGTAAGAGGTGCTGCAACAATGTTAGCCACTGGAGCCACAATTGCAGCAACAGCTGCACAGTGGGGGCTCAATGCTGCCTTAATGGCTAGTCCTATAACATGGATCATACTTGCTATCGTGGCCCTGATCGCGCTGTTTTATCTTGTGATCGGAGCCATCAACAAGTGGTCAGGCACATCACTATCCGCGACGGGTATGATCGTTGGAGCACTGGCCGTTGCTGGAGCTTTCATAGCCAATTTGTTCATTGGTCTATTGCAGATCGTATTCGGCGTCATCGAATACTGGTATGGCTGGTTTCAGGCTATCGCCAACTTCCTGGGGAATGTGTTCGACGATCCAATAGGGGCTGTAATCAAATTGTTTGGCGATTTGGCTGATAATGTCCTGGGCGTGCTGGAGCGTATCGCACAAGCAATGGATACGATTTTCGGCAGCAATATGGCGGCTACTGTGGCTGGCTGGCGAGGTGATCTATCCTCCATGACGACTATGGCCGTGAATAAGTACGGTAACGGCAAGTACGAAGAAAAGTTCAATGACTTGGATATCGACAGCATCATTGGGGACCTGGGCAGATTTGACTACGGAAAGTCATGGGATACTGGGTACAATTGGGGCGATGGTGTAGGTGCAGACAGCGAAGGATCTGCCGCTAACACTGCAGCAAAGGCAGCGGCTAAAGAGGCATCTGGCGGGTCAGGGGCTGCATTTGGTACAGGCAACAGTAAGCTGAACAGTATTGACAAGGTCGGCGAGGTCGGAAAGATCAAAGATACTGTGGATGTCTCCAGCGAGGATCTGAAGACGCTGAGAGAGCTGGCTGAAATGAAGAATATTCAAAACTTCGTAACTCTTCAGCCATCCATTCAGTTTACTGGTGCCAATAACTACAACAGCGGTTACGACATGGATACGATCATTGGCCGCATTGACGACTACCTGCAAACAGAACTGGCTTCTAATGCATCGGGGGTGTATGGTGTTGGCTGAGTATGCGATATACCTAAGCTACAATAACCAGGAGGAAGGGTTTCAACTTCCTATCGTTCCGGGGAAAATCGAGATTAACGCCGGAGGGAAAGGTGAGACTTTCGACGTTTCCAAGCTGGGTGAAATTAATGTAATCAAGGACCCAGCACTGAAGGAATATAGCTTCGAAAGCTTCTTCCCTGCGAGTCCGATGCCGTTTACGAGTGGCACTGTGTTTGAACCATCGTTTTACAGAGATTTATTAGAGAAGTGGATGGGGACCAAACGCCCTATCCGCTTTATTTTTGTTGGATCGACTTTTGAGATTAACACGCCAGCCAGTATCGAGCAATTCGATTGGTCCGAACAAAATGGCACGGTGGGTGACATATTTTTCTCACTGAAGCTGAAGGAGTACAAATTTTACTCGGCGCAGAAAGTCGTCGTGCAGCAGACCACCGCAACACCTACAGGTAGCACTACCGCAGTCGCTAAGAAAAAGGCGCGGCCCGACAACAGGAATAAGCCGAAGACATACACCATCAAGACCGGAGATACGTTGATCGGCGTTTCCCGCAAGGTACTGGGGGACGACTCAAAGTGGAGATCCATCCAGACAGCCAACGGCCTTACGGATGTGCAGCTAAAAGCATTGCCTGTTGGGAAGGTGCTCAAAATTCCAGTATAGAAAGGAGGAAGCGCCTATGGAGCTCCTGCTGGATAACAAAAATGGCCGTGTATGGGATGTGTCCCAGATCGTTGCAGATGCGACTTGGACAACCAAGCGTATTGGAGCTGCCTCATCGTTAGAATTTACGATGATCAAAGGCGGGATCTACCAAGACCCGTCTTTTGCTATAAACAATGGGGATGTTGTCCAGGTGACAGACGGAGATTGGAACATCTTCTACGGCTACGTATTCGAAATATCGGAGTCCAGGGACGAGAGTGTGTCAGTGAAATGTTACGATCAGATCCGCTACCTAATGGGCAATGACACTTATGTATTTGCAGGTGCCAAGGCCAACGAGGTCGTGAAGCGGATTGCTGCCGATTACGGGCTGAAGACTGGAACACTCCAGGACACAGGATACGTCATCCCTTCGTTGATACAAGACAATAAAAAGCTGCTCGATACGATCTGGATGGCTCTTGACCTGACGCTAATCCATTCCGGACGGAATTTCATTTTCTTTGACGACTTCGGGAAGCTCATGGTGCAGAATCTATCTGACCTGAAGGTAGATGTAGGCATTGGTGACGATAGCCTGATGTCAGATTATCAGTACACAAGGTCTATTGATTCCGATACCTACACGAAAATAAAGATTGTCCAAAGCAACAAGAAGACAGGTAAACGGGATGTCTACATCGCTCAGGACAGTGCCAATACAGCCCGATGGGGCCAGCTACAGTTGTACCAGGTGGCTGACGAGAAGCAGAACGCTGCTCAGATTAACCAATTGTTAAGTCAGCTGGCCCAGCTCAAAAACCGTGAGACACGCAGCCTGTCCCTTGATGCTATAGGCGCTCCTGGTATTCGAGCCGGTTCTTATGTCCCGGTTGTAATTGAGGAGCTCGGCTTGAGTCAGTATTTTTCTGTAGATGAGTGTTCCCACTCATTCGAGGGGGCGCTACACACAATGAAGTTGAAACTGGTGGTGACCTAAATGTCTCTTTCCGACACACTTAAGATGTTAAGCAAGACTACGAATGATGCAGGGAGCCCGGCAGGCGTGTATTACGGTACGGTAACCGCTTCGGATCCACTGGCCATTATGGTCGATCAGAAGTTACCTTTGCCCAAGGAAGCCTTGGTGCTTCTCAAGGGATCGAGCTACAAAGTAGGAGATTATGTCGTATTGCTACGCTTCCAAGGAGGTAATCAGTACCTTGTGCTGGGGGAGGTCGAGACCGAATGATTCCTGTAGGTGCACTTCTTAATGAGGAACAGATTACGGAGCAGCAGCAGCCAAGCTACACCTATCATGTCGATTTTGCAAATAAACGAATAGGCACTTACGTTGACGGTCTGGAGGCAGTGAAGCAGGCCGTCATTTTGATATTGTCTACGGATCGCTTTCAGTACTTCGTTTACAGCACGGATTACGGTATGGAGCGGATCCCATTTGTAGGAGCTTCCCAGGCTGTTGTCAGGTCCGAGCTGCGCAGATGCGTGACAGAAGCGTTACTTCAGGACGACCGCATATCTGATGTGCGAGACTTTCAGATATCGTTCAGCGGTGACGAGGTGCTGGCCACTTTTACCGTGGTTACGGAATTCGGTAATTTCGAGCAGGAGGTGAAAATGAATGTACGAGGATCGCACCTTTGATAACATCATGACCGAGATGCTTGCCACTGTTGATGATAAATACGATAAGCGCGAGGGGAGTATTATCTATAACGCTTTGGCTCCAGCCGCGAAGAAGCTGGCTGAAGTGTTTTATGAGCTCAGCATTGACGTGAATCTTTATTATGCAGATACAGCCACGGGCAGCTTTCTATCACGCCGCACAGGTGAGTATGGCGTTAATCGTCAGCAAGCAACTAAGGCAGTTCGCAAGGGCACGTTTTACGGTTCAGGTGACGCGCTTATTGATATTCCGCTACAGACCAGGTACGCATTGAGCAATTCTAGCAACGAGGCTACCTATGTTGCAGTGCAGCAGATATCTACGGGGGTATATCGCTTGGAGTGTGAAACGCCTGGGATCATCGGCAATCAGGAGTTTGGGCAGCTCATCCCGGTCACCTATGTATCTGGTTTGGTTCGTGCTGAGCTGTCTGATGTGCTTGTACCTGGCGAGGAAGCTGAAGCTGATGAAGTGCTGCGCACCCGATACTATGCGGAGATGAACGAACCGGCTTTCGGTGGAAACGTAGCGGACTATGAACAGAAGATCAACAAGATACCGGGAGTCGGTGCAACGAAAGTCTACCCGGTATGGCAAGGAGGCGGCACTGTCAAGTGTACAATCATCGCATCTGACTTCAATGCGCCCTCAGCGGCGCTTGTGGATGATGTACAGACCATCATTGATCCGATAGTAAATAGCGGTGAAGGAATGGGGCTTGCTCCGATTGATCACACGGTCACCATTGTGGGAGTATCGGAAGTCACGATAAACATATCGTCGACTATTACACTGGAAGGCGGATCCTCTATCGGTTCCGTGCAATCTGACGTGGAGGCTACCCTATCAGACTATTTGCTGTCGCTTCGAGAGACATGGGCAGACTCCACTACAATCGTTGTGAGAACAGCACAGATCGACGCTAGGATACTAGACATCAAAGGCATTGCAGATATAGCAAATACTCAGATCAATGGCATGGCGGGTAATTTGACGCTTACGAGTGACCAGATTCCGGTCATGGGGACGGTGGTACTCAATGAATGAGTTAATCAGGGCATTGCCACCTGAGCTTCAGGAGATTGAAGAGTTTCAGGTTATAACGGAAGCGGAGCTGCCGCAGATGCAGAAGCTCACAGACATGGTAGACCAAATACGGAATAACCAATTCATCCTGACGTCAGATGTACAGGCCACTAAACGCCGTGAGCAAAAACTTGGAATACAAGCAGATCCCACGACTGAATCACTAGATTTTCGGAAGATACGTCTGATCAACCGTATGAGCACTAAACCGCCTTTTACTGTTCGGTACCTGCAGCAGCAACTGGATAACCTAGTGGGCGAAGGCTTGACCATTGTCTCAGTGGATTATGCGAATCGGGTGCTTACGATTACTGCGAATATTGACAACGCACCTATTTTTAACGAGGTCGAACGCACTGTGTCAGTGGTCAAGCCCGCCAATATGGTTTACCAGCAGCAGACATCCATTGAAGACGCCATTGGGATAAATGAGAGGATGTCCTACCGAGCATTGACTCGACGCACCAAATTAGGATCATGGGGTATTGGTACAATTCCATTCGCAGATCAGGGGCCGGAGGTGATCGTTAAATGATTTCATCAACATTATTAGCTGATCTTGCAGAAGTCGTGAATGGCAAGATTGCTAAAGTTGTGCTTAATGATGCCGTGGAGCTGCCTGATTTTGCAATCAAGCGTGTGGACGGATCCACTGTTGCCATGCAATACATTATCCCGGTATCAAGCGTATCGTTGGTTACTAATATCAAGTTGAAGACCAGCACGGACGAGATGCTTACAGATAACAATGTCCACGTCCCTATCGCTTCGGATACCCTGCTGCTGCACACATTGTCCATAAAGGAGGTATAACATGCCCTACAACGGCAAAACAGACTGGCAATACGATGATACGGTCACCGAAACTGATCTAAACCGTATCGAGCAGGGCATTGAAGATGCCTATACCGCAATTGATAACATCCACATTGAAGATGGATCGTTAACCCAGAAAGGGATCGTGCAGCTTACGAACGATACGGAAAGCACTTCGCAGACACTTGTGCCTACGGCAGCTGCCCTATCGGACGCGTTGCAGCAGGCCAAAGATTATGCCGATAATGAGATCGGGGCAATTCCCGGCGCGTCTACTGTTGCAGCTGGTATAGTACAGCTTTATAACGGCGTAAATAGCACGTCTCAGACGATGGCTGCAACCGCGAATTCCGTTAAATTTGCTTATGACTTGGCGAATAGTGGTTTTGTTCCTCGTGGTGCGGCTCCTAACGATTTTAATAGCGCTGCAACTGTAAACGGATCATACACTTATGCCAACGGAGGTTCTCTTAATGCACCCGGAGGTATCACAGGTGCTCAATTGTACGGTGTTTTACAGGTTGCGGTTGCTGGGTCATATGTCACCCAAAGGTATACAGCCGTGGTTACCGGAGAGATTTGGGAACGTAGTCGCACTGAATCTACATGGGCCCCTTGGAGACAAGTTATGACATCCTTTGGCGGTAGAATGACAGGTTCTTTGTCCGTAGATGCGGGAACTCTTGGTACGACAGCAGGTAGTCAGTCAGACACGGCTTATTTTGGGACTAACACAGGTAATGCGACAGGGCTTTTTGTCCGACAGACCCGTGTAACGAACGGCAATAACTGGACATCATCTGCTACTGACTTGCAACGCCGGACCGACTCGACGGACCAAGCGGTTCTAAGGTTTGAAGGCGACGACGTGAAATTCCAGAATGCTGACGGAAGTTGGACATCGTTACGCAGTTTAAAGCAACTCTCCAGTGATCAAAAGACCAAATGGGCTAGCGCGATCACTGGAAAAGGCGGTACAGCTAGCTCAAGCATGACCTCAGATCAGCTCTATGCTGCGACAATGGCATTAGTTCCGCGTGAAATTTATGCGGATCAGTCGTACGATGTCAACTTTTACGATGGTTCCCAAGAGATGCGGCGCACTTTAGTAACTCTTCCAGCGGGACTATCGAAGATCATCTTCACAGCACCGGACACGGCTAGCTGCCGGTCAGGGGTGAGTCCAAATTCCACGAGCAACCAAAACGCGAATATTGCGTCTCAACTCCTGCTCGTGGATGCTGCCGGCAATTATGTTGATGTATGCACCTACGCGCTCAACGGCACGCTGACTCCAGGATTTAAATACAGATCGAACCTAAGTTTTATTTATGACGCAATAGCCAGGACTGTTCGAGTGGTCGAGGACACAGGGGGACGGACTGTAAATCTACCTGTCGCATTCAATACAGCAGGCGCGCTATCCATACAATCAAGATTTTATTGGGCTAATTCCTCAATGGGGCAAATCGGTATGTCAGCGAGGATAGTGGGTACATTCAACTGTATGTAATTCGTAAGCGCAGCCTAATAGGTTAGCGGTATTTTTGTGCCCTCTCGTTGGGGGCTTCTTATATTGAAGGGGGAAGCAGAATGACAACTACACCAGAAGGGGTGAGAGAAGTGCCTGAAACGGATTACAGCTTTGTAACGGAGATCCGCGTGCAGCTGGCCCGGATTGAAGAGACTTTAAAACCTTTATCGGCCTTGGCGGCATCGCTAGATAATGTAAGGGATACAGCGCGGGAAGCCTTGCGACTCGCTCAGCAGGCTAATCAGAAGATTGAGCAGTTAGAACCAGCCAAGGACACAGCAGATGAGGCCCTGCGTAACGCCAATGCTGCGTTGAAGACTTTAAGCAGCCAGGCTGATGATCAGAAGTGGTTCAGACGGACGTTTTATGGATCGGTAATTACAGCGGTGGCGGGGGCCGTGGCAACTGCTGTATGGGCGGCGATTAAGTTAGGGGGTGTCTAGACCGTGGAGAATGATATCTTGACGCTGGCGGCTCTGGTAGCGGCCTATGTGGGAGTCGCAAAGGGATTCGGTCTAAAAAAACAGTGGACTAACGTAGCGGCTGTGCTGATTGCAGCCGTTTTTGTTTTGGTCCCGGATTGGATACAGACCTATTTAATACAGGTATCTGTTATCGGCCTCAGTGCGACCGGCGCATATCAATTTGCTAAGAAGGGCGATGAAAAACAATGAGCAATCCATTTAAAGAGTATCGGCTAACATCACCATTTGGCCCGAGGATGCACCCGGTTGACCATGTCCCACGTTTCCATCGTGGCGTGGATCTGGTGCTTGAGCCTAAGGACAGCTACGGCCCGATTAAAGCATTCACTTCAGGTGAGGTCCTGCATGCCAAGATGGGGGCCACGGGTTCAGGATTCGGGAATATGGGGAACGTGGTTGCTGTGCAGGATGACAAGGGTTACCTGCATGTGTACGCGCATTTGTCTAGTATAGCGGTCAAGGTTGGGCAGCAGGTAGACCAAGGACAGGTCATTGGACGCCAGGGCAGCACAGGCAAGTCCACGGGGCCGCACCTGCACTACGAGATCCGTAAGGCTGCTTCGCCGTCTTATGGATATACAGCCACTGAGGCGGGTGTAGTGGAACCTACGAAGTATTTACAAGACTACTACGGGCAACAGCCCAACAAGGAGGATATACCAATGACAGCAGAAGAACGGAAGTTATTTGATACGTTACAGGCGACAGTGAAGCAGCAGGCCACAGCGATTGCCAAGCTGGAGCAGCAAAATTCCATGTCTGGGATCCCTGCATGGGCAAAAGATGCATGTGTAGCTGCCAAAAAGGCAGGTATTGTCGATACGACATCAGGTCGTAGCTATGATTTTTATAGTTTGCTGACTGTGATTCATAGGTCGAAAATCATTCAATAAACTTTCTGATTCTGTGGAAGTCCAAAACACTTTGTTAGGTGTAAGCCTAGCAGGTGTTTTGGATATATCTATATGTCGGAAAATTTCATAGTGTTTGAAAATGCTACCAACCTCTTATAATCAATTGCGCCAAAAAAAATATTATACTCTCTCTTTTCGCTGTAATTAGTTGTCTTTTTAGAGTTTTTCCACCCTGCATTATGATTAACATCACATTACTAAAACACCATGTATAGATACAATGAAACAACTAAATAACAATGTGTTGTGAATCAACGGAACTCCTATTTTGAAGTTATGAGCTTCTTCGGGATTTCTGTACGAAGGCGTCAAATTAATAGATATACAAATCACAAGGAGGAGACCAGATGAAGAGCAAAAAAAATAACTCTCGAAGTTGTCGAGAGCCAACAAAATAAAAAAAAGCATAATTGTGCGGGTCACTACAATACCGACACACAGAAAACTATTCAGCGGTATTGTAGCACAAGCAACCATCTCTCGGCAACAACAACAAATATAGAGGAGATGGTTTTGAATGGAAAGCAAACCGAATCATAAATTAGTATGGAATGAAAGAACGGGTAGTTATGGTATCTGGAGAACTTGGAGGAAGCACCCCAAGTCTCAAAAGATAATGTGGGCAAGGAATTACGGTAAGAGAGCATGGTTCATTCCAGTTGATGAATTGGAAAACCGTGCATGATCAATAGTATGGAATTACAATCCCTCCAGTGATCCGAGAGATTGTAACCCCACCAACTGCTAGATGGTGGGGTTTTCTTTTATTTCTAAGCAACTAAATTGGTAAGAAAGTAATGGTTCTTATTGACTACTTGTTATAGGGAGGGGTACTATCATATTTAGAAAAAAATAGAATTGCAGGTGATATCTTTTTTGAGCCATATTTCACGCGACGGTCTAACGCTCAAAGTTATTGAGATAAGGACCAATTTAGAATCAAAGGAAGAGAACATAAATAAATACTTGAGAAAATGCTCAAAAATAGAGAGCAAACTTATGCAGGAAGACATTTCTCCTCAAGAGCTTTTAAAACTACAGTACAAGATCATTCATTTAGAAAGAAGAATAAATGATACCGATGGAAGCTATGGTCGAAGGTTAATAAAAACATTTATACTGCTAGTCTTTTTATATGGTATTACGGTGCTTGGTCTGAAAAATGTTAACAGTGATCTGATAAACTCTGAATTTATTAATCTCCTATTATTTATGACAATTGGAGCAATCGGTGCTATAACATATATTCTTGTGGGTATGTATAATAAAACAGGCAACGAAGGATACAGGATGGTCCTAGCAATTCTGTTTCCCGTGGTATTTATTTGTATTTTTAATTATAACACTGATGGAATCTTAGGTTTTCAAGGTATAAATTTTATCTTTTTCGTATGTGGATTCAGTACTAATGTTTTCTTATTATTTCTTAATAAAGTTGTTGATACTGCTAAAGATGCTCTTGGTATCGATAAAACTGAAAATCAAGACAAGTCGGATTAATTATATAGGGGGATTCAATGTTTAAAGTGTTAAAAGCCGATAATGATTTCCTTGCAGCAGCCCTATCCCAATCGCGGGTATACGTAGTCAACATCCTTAGCGATCAAATGATGGAGATCGTTGACTACGGTGGTCAGGTGGAGAAGTATACACCTGAGTCGATCAAGATTAACGGCTCGTATTTTTTTAGGGATCAATATGAGTTTAGAACCGACATTAAGAGCTCCGCTGGCTAGGGCGGTTAGATTAGTTCTGATAACCTAAGAGAAACGAAATGTGTTGCTTGCTCAGACAATACATCCATTCGCTTCTCTTTTTTATTTCATAAGATACGCCATAACTATTAAAGGAGTTGTTTAGATGGCTTCAATAATTGATTATGGATCTACCTATATTAGCACAAATACTTTTCCTGGCATCTTAGTTAGAGGTAGTAGAGAAATTGCAACAACAAACGTGTATATTAATCCACAAAACCCGGCTTCTTATTCTGCAAGGGTTGAGTTGAAGGCTAGTATTGGATTTTATGCAAGCCATTTTTTAAATAAGCAACCTGCCAATATCTATATTCTAAGATTTGGTATACCGATATATAGTGCAGCAATTAGCTTACAACCAAAACCCGAAAGTCAGATCGCAACTGTAATAGCAATAGAAGGTGCAGTTCCTGGTTTGCAGCATTACCAACTTGTTGTGGAGACATTTGCGAGTTCAGATACGGAGGTTTTTGTGAGAGGACCAATTGCTTTTTCAGCTACAGTAATAGGCATATAAAGATTGAAAAACTAATTTGACCCACTAACCTATACTGGTCGGTGGGTCAAATTGGTTTTACTTTATTATTTTTATCTTGATGCGAGTCAATATTAGGTCATTGAATTGCCATCAATAGCGTTGCTTATCAATACCCAAACTTCGCTTCAGTCCCTCATGCAATACCTGACTAAAATTGAGGTGTTGTTCTTCAGCTGCATCATTCAGCCACTTAGGCACTGTGAGCGTCTTTTTCACGGCTTTGGATTCCATTGCATCACGAACAGTCGGCATATACACCATTACTTCAAAAGCAGCTTCTCCAACTTCAGCTTGAGACAGGATAACGTCTAAACTTGATGGTGAAGGAATAGTGTCCCCGTCCTGCTCCATTACATAGATGAAGCCTTCTAGAGCTTCACGCGCTGCGGCATTTGCTTCTTCTGCTGTATCGCCGGAAGTAAAGCATCCAGGCAGATCAGGGAAGCGAACGGATACGCCTTCTTTGTCCTTATCGAGTAGTGCCCAAAAGCGATACACATCTTTATTACTCATTTATATATTTAACCTCCTTGAGGGGAGGGGCTGGAGCCCCTACAACCCTGCTGTTTTTAGGATACTTGCCTGCGTCTTAGGAGGAAAGCTTTTTCTAGGATGTGGTACGGTTATTTTGCCGGGCTTCTTCGGATGTTTGAAGTAATGATGACTGCCATGTACTCCTATTATGTACCATCCGTCCTCTTCGAGCATCTTGATAATTTCTCTCGAATTGTATGCCTTCATCTCAACCCTCCTTACACTTCTTATTATACACGTATTAATTATACGTGTCAACGTGTGAATAACACGTATTGTTCGAATCCGCATAGTTATGTAGCGGGGCTGGTGAAGTAAGGATTTTCTTTTATTTTTCATTGATACCGGAATATATGTTCGCATACAATAAGATCAACTATCAACCACAGGAGGCGTACCATGTCTAAGAAGCTTCAGGGGAACGGACTGTTCGACAGTTCACGATTCATGCTGCCAGAACATAGCGAACGTATCAGAAGACACTACATAGAAGAGCAGCGGAAGGAAAAGCCGATCCTAGATGACCAGGAAGTACAGTTGATCGAGCAGGCGCTGGTTGATTCCTATAATCATCGGCAGCCGGTTACGCTGAAGCTGTTTGGTCCTTTTGAAGATGTTGAGATAACGGGTGTTGTGACTGCATTAAACAGCAGCCGGAGAGAGGTAAAGCTGCTAGATGAGGTTGGAGAGTATCAGTGGGTAGAGCTAGGTGAAATTCTTGCAGCATATGAATAGAGCAGTAAGGGTAAACTCCCTTACTGCTCTATTTAGATAATTATGTTCATTTAGTGCCTAAAAAGTTACCCGTAAATTACCCGCAAAATGCTTTGTAGATCGTTATTTTTTCTTGTAGATGTAACTAGAAGTAAATCCTCGAAAACCCTGTAACCATGCGGCTTTAGCTGGCTTTAACTAGCTTCTTGTAGATGACCCCATTTACATGTTTTATATTTAGTTTTTCGTAAAATAGAAGCAGGGATAAATCCTTTATTTCAAGGGCTTATCCCTGCTTTTTTATTGCTATGTATAAATAAATCAAAAGAAGAATCACTAAAAACCACGTTTAATTTAATACAAAGTTCACCAAAAATACATAAAAATAAATAAAAAATGAATATATTATTTAATTTAGTAATTATAAGGTATATAATAGAAAAGTATTCCAAATATGAAAGGGTGATAGAAGTTGAAGAAAAAAATATTGGTTGGACTTTTGTCTGCGGCTGCATGCTTCTCTTTGGGATCAACCCCATTTGCCGATACTGCTGCAGCTGCAAGTGCAGGTCCTCAAATTACTTCATCAGTGGACTCGCGTGTAATTACTCCAAGTTCTACTTATCACAGCTATCTTACTCTTAGTGTAGGCGAATCCAGAAATCTATCAGGCTCTGGTTTTTGGATCGCTAGTGCTCCACCCTATGATCAAATCTACTTAAATAGTCAGGGGCTAGTGATTGGACTTAAGCCTGGTGTAGTTACAGTAATGGCTGATCTTCCTGGAGGGGATAAGATTGCCTACTATATTACTGTTAAATAAATTGTATTAAATCAACAAATTTTGACTTCGTTAAGCCTGCAGGCTGACTCCGATAGGAGTAGTCTGCGGGCTTTTTTTATGTAACTCGATCGACTGAGCACCACTTTCCTTGGTATGACACGAAGTCATTTAGTTTACACGACAAATGACCTATATAATGAAGGATGATTGGCATGCTAATCCAAAAATTGAGAATAATTTCAATTGTCACAGAATAAAGAGAGAAATAAGAAATTAAAAAATCAAAAAGACGGATTGTAATATGAAGTGCGACACCTACTGGAAATAAATATACCAAAGAGCCCATGGCCGGATTCGTGTAGAATGAAGGTTCCTACACCACATTCACACAAGGAGAATCCACCATGAGCTACACACATCTTAGCATAATCGAGCGAAGCAAGCTAGAAATCCTCCACCAGCAGGGGAAAAGTACCAGAGCGATTGCCAAGGAACTTGGCAGACATCATGCCACCATTGGCCGTGAACTCCGCCGAAATGCAGCAGAACACCCGTACTGCGCGGAGAACTCGCAAGAGGGCTATGTCCAGCGCCGTAAGGCGTCAGTTTCCGGAGGTAAGTGGAATCTAGAACTGGCGAGTCGCATCGAAGAAAAGCTTCAGGCGACCTGGTCTCCGGAGCAAACCGTAGAGCGATTGCGTCAGGAGGGTCAAGCGATGGTATGTTTTAAAACGATCTATCGCTGGCTGTATACAGGCCGTTTGGTAAAAGGCGTGCTTACGGTTTTACGGCACAAAGGTAAACGGCAGAGACCTGCAGAGACACGCGGCAAGTTCGCTGTGGGTAAGGCCATCTCTCAGCGTCCGAAAGTGGTTCGTTCCCGGGAGACCTTCGGCCATTGGGAGCTCGATACAGTCGTCTCAGGCCGTGGGAAAAGCAAGGGCTGCTTGGCCACGTTTATCGAACGCAAAACCCGCTTGTACACCGCCATTCGGATGCCAGACCGTACCGCGTTGTCCATGGAGATTGCCTTTGGTGTAGCGGCCTCACAGTATCCTACCCATGCATTTCAAACCGCTACCGCAGACCGTGGCAAGGAGTTTGCCTGTTACGCCAGCTTGGAAGCTACTCATGGCGTACAGGTGTATTTCGCAGATCCGTATTCCTCCTGGCAACGCGGCTCGAATGAGAATGCCAACGGCCTCTTGCGAGAGTTTTTCCCCAAGGGGACCGATTTCGCGCAAATCACGGATGAAGCTCTGGAAAACGCTCTGCACTTGATCAACCAAAGACCACGTAAATGTCTGGACTGGAGGACCGCTCACGAATCCTTTTCAGAGGAACTGTCGCACTTGGCTTGACAATCCGTCAAAAAAATAAAAATTAATATAAGGGGTTTGTAATATAAAAATGAAAATTGTTTTAGTTTAAAGGTTGCCACTTATGAAGAAGAGTCTATTAATGAGGTTTTAGTGTCGGTTTTTCTGATGGCGCCTGGGCAACAGAAGGGAATCGGCTCTTTGCCTTGTGAATAATTTTCCTGTGACTGTATAGGCTATCTGTTATCAATGGAAGAATGCCCAATTGGAGGGAGGAATTGTACGATGAGCAGATCCACGAGCAAATCCACGGAAAAGCGAAATCAGCAATCGTTAACAGGCCATCTGATGGCTGACGTGAAGTGCCCCCCTCAGAATAGACATTGGAAAAAACCACTGGGTTTAACCGATGAAATTCTAGGGGGTGTATTTTTTATGAGACAACAGTTTAAAACGTACTCCATGGCATTAAAAATGGAAGCTATTCGTCTTCATATCGAAGAGAAATGGACGTATCGCGGAATTATGGAAGAAATACACTCTAGAGTCGATAAAGATCAACGGCTCGTACTTTTTTTGGATCAATATGAGTTTTGAACAGACATTAAGAGCTGTCATGTAAGAAAGTGGAATATATATTTTAGGTTTGTATAAAATGCAATAAAAAAATAAATATGCAAAATTATAGTATTTATTTATAGATCAGCAAGTATATGTTTAGACACTCGAAATGGGATGTTGTACTTTGTTATTGATAAATACATAACGAGGGGGAACATTTAATGGAGTACGTTGGGAAAAAGAATTTTTCTATGGTAATAGCCATAATTTTATTTTTTGGATTTGCAGTCACAAGTACACATGCAGCATCAGTAGGGGAGCAGTTAACTGCTCCTGAAGATGGTTGGAAGAGATTTGATGACACAGACAGTCAAATAGCTTATGTAGGTAAATGGTCAACTTATAAAAACACTAATTATTACCTACGCTCAGGTAAACTAACAAATACAAAAAATTCATATGCAAAATTTAAATTTTATGGTACAAAAATGAGAATTTTGGGTTCTGCCTACTACGATGAAAGCCCATCCATTAACATTAATGTAGATGGGGTTGATTATTCCTACAGTTTGTACCTAGCACGTGGCGCTACTTACCAGATGATAGCATTTGAGCTTTTGGATTTGCCTCTTGGGACGCATACTGTAACTATAACTAATACAGATGGTAAGTATACAAATATTGATGCTATTGACGTGGACAATACTGGCTATCTAGTAGACTTAAATACCCCAAGTGAGTTGAATGTGTCAACTAATAATGGACAAGTGACTTTAAACTGGGATCAGGTTGAAAATGCTGAGAGCTACACAGTGTACTATGGAACTGAGTCAGGTAAGTATACAGAAACTGTATCTGTTACAAAGGACGTATATAGAAACTACGTTGTTCCAGGTTTGACCGATGGGACTACATATTACTTTGTTGTAACTGCCACAGTGAGTGGTGTGGAATCTAAGCGATCAAATGAAGTCTCAGCAACTCCGAATGGAGGCGAACAGCCTAATCCAGAACCCGAGGAACCAACAGAACCAGAGCAACCATCCGGCAACAGAGCCATCATGGTAGTCACCATGACAACCGGATTGCAGAAGGAATTCGACCTGAGTATGAAGGAAGTTAATGCATTCATCTCCTGGTACGAAGCTAAACAAGCAGGATCCGGAAAAGCTTCATTTGCCATTGATAAGCATGATAATAACAAAGGCCCATTCAGCAGCCGTAAGGATTACATTCTGTATGATCGTGTGCTGACCTTTGAGGTAAGTGGGTACTAAAAGATAACCTTACCTAGCTTCATTGGTCATAGTCGCGTCAAGTAGACAATGAAAAAAGAGATTCTATCAAGCAGCGACTATTTCCCAGAATTCAATCGAGGAGAGGTCGCCGAGAATTTACGGTTTAAGACATTACGGAAGCAAACGGATGTTTTTTGATCAGCAAACGGACGTTTCTAGCGAATCATGGAATGATGGAAGCCACGGCTTCCAGAATCCTGATTTCAAAGGCTCCAAATGACTCCAAGATTCCTTTCAAAGATCCCTTCCAGAGGCTCCCTCCTAAGACTCCTATACAGAGGGGTCTTTTTTGTTGTTGAATCCGTATCCATGTTTTTTACACAGGAAAAAGTAAGCGGTTACAATAATTCGAATCTATTGTATAGTAATGTCCGGGCACTTCACACATATGATTTTGGAGCAGGCGCTGCTCATTCATTTTAGAGGTAAGGGAGGCATATCCCCATGTATCGGGTATTGCTGGTAGATGACGAAGAGGATGTAAGAGAAGGACTTGTGCTGGAGATTGATTGGGAGGCATTGGGCCTTCGAATTGTGGGACTTGCCGAGAATGGAAGGGAAGCCTTGGAGCTAGCAGAGCGGGTGGAACCCGATATTGTAATTACGGATATCAGCATGCCCTTCATGAACGGTCTGGAGTTGGCCCACGAGCTGCGTAGGCACAATCCACTCATTAAGCTAGTCATATTGACGGGATACGATGAATTTGATTATGCCCGGCAAGCAGTATCCCTTAGCGTAGACGAATATCTGCTGAAGCCTTTCTCAGCAGGACATCTGACGGAACTATTGACTCGTCTACGTTCACAGATGGCTGCGGATGTAGCAGAAAGGGAGAATTTACGAAAGCTGAAAGAGTACTATCACAATAGCCTTCCACTGCTACAATCAAATTTTCTGGCCTCCTTGTTATATAGACAGCGATCAGAGGACTACGTACACGATAAAGCAAGGCAACTGGACCTTGACCTCACAGGCTTCAGATACAGCATTTCTGTATTGACATTACATAAGAACGAGACGGATAGGAGGTCTGGACAAACGGGAGAGGAAGCCGACGATACAGCTATCGTGCTATGGAAGGATGCAGAGCTTAAGCAATTCGCTGCCCTGAATATTGCGAGTGAGGTGTGGAATGAATTCGGTGCAGGCTATGTATTCTGGCATCAGGATATGATCGTATTGCTGTTCATTGATCGGGACGGCCTTAATGAGCGTGAGCTGGAGCGTCAGGAAGCGCTTGATCGTGTGCTGCGCAGCATGAATCATTATTTACGGCTGGCAGTTACGATTGGTGCAGGCTCGCTCGTCGATTCCCTGGGTCTGCTGACGCATTCTTATACGGATGCGATGCTGGCCCTGGATTATCGTCTGGTACCTGGTACCGATCGACTGATCTACATTGATGAGGTCGAGCGACGAGCAGGCGGGCAGCTGCGGTTTGATGAATTGAAGCAGCAAATGCTGACCCGCTGCCTGAAGGCAGGCACCGAGGACGAGCTGGAAGAGGCTCTGGATACGATCTTCGCCGAAGTAACCCGCCAGCATGGTAGCCATGATATACAGCTTTATCTCATTGAAGTTGTTACGACCGTATGGAAAGCCACCCTGTCCTCGGGTGAGGAGCTGGAGGAATTGTTCGGGGCAGGTTTCCAGGTCTACGCAGAGCTGCTCAAGCTGGCTGGATTGGAGGAGGCCAAGCGCAGACTGCGCGATATCTGTCAGTTGGTGCAGAGGCGGATCGCCTCCGGTCGCCAGCATGCTTACCGGGATATGATCGACCAGGCTTTGCAGTACACCAAGGCGCATTACAGAGACCCGGAATTGTCCATTCAAAAGGTATGCAGCCATCTCCATATCAGTCAGGGGTACTTTTGCAGCATTTTCAAGAAAGAAGTTCAGCTGACCTTCCTGCAATATTTGATGCAGCTACGGATGGAGGAGGCGAAGCGCCTGCTCCGCTCGACGGGGCTGAAGTCCTTCGAGATTGCTTCGGAGGTGGGCTTTGCGGAGCCGAATTATTTTAGCTTTTGCTTCAAAAAGCAAGTTGGCGTCTCCCCCAAGGAATACCGCAAGCAGGCAGAACGGGCGGAAGGCGAGGAGCGTCATATATGAAGCGCTGGTTAGGAGACAGAGGGGCATTGCTACTGCGATCTATCAACCGCCGATTCTCCGATCCGGTACAATTCATAGGTGCGAAAAGCATCGGTACGATTATTACGAGATCATTCTCCGCATTCATGGTCATCGTGCTAACTGTAACGTCGATGCTGCTGTATAACCAGTTCACACGGGCTGCCGAGCGCAGCGCAGAGCTTGCAACCCGGCAGATAGTAGATCAGGTCAGCTACAATCTGGAGGACTACGTCCGGGGCATGTCCCACGTGTATCGTGCGATTGAGGAGCATATGCTGGCGGACGGTGACTGGCAGGGGCAACAGGTAGATAAGCAACTGGACACCCTCTTAAGTAGTCGTGAGGATATCATATCCATCACCTTGCTGGATCAGGAGGGGAAATTGCTCAAAAATCGACCAGCTGGCGAATTGAGAAGCAGTGCGCATATTACCCAACAGGGCTGGTTCCAGTCCGCGCTGCGTGTGCCTGATCACCTGAGCTTCTCGCTGCCGCATATTCAGAATATGTATGCAGGCTCATATCCGTGGGTAGTCTCGATGAGCAAAGGCATAACCGTCCGGCGAAATGGTCAGGATGAGCAGGTGATTTTACTGGTAGATATCAACTTCAAGCAGATCGACGAGCTCAGTCGTCGTGTAAGCCTAGGTCAGCGTGGCTACGTGTACATTATTGATGAGAGTGCAGGCAATATCGTCTATCATCCGCAGCAGCAGCTCATGTACATGGGGCTGAAGCGGGAAAATATCGAGCAAGCGCTGGTTGCTACGGGCACTTATGAGGATACAGCGGAAGGGCAGCAGCGCTTGAATGCTGTCAAATCCGTCGCCAATATCGGCTGGAAAATTGTTGGGGTCGCCTACAAGGAGGAGATCATGACGACCCGTCACGAGGTAACAGCTTATTTGTTGCGCATGTTGGTCGTGGTTCTGGTGCTGGTCATTATCATTTCGATATTGCTATCCACGACGTTAACGAGGCCGATCCGTCGAATGGAACGCCGGATGAAGACCGTAGAGCAGGGAGACTTCAATGTAGAGCTGCCGATGACGGGACCGCTGGAGGTGCAGCAGCTGTCCAGACGTTTCAATCTTATGGTCAGTCAGATTCGGACGCTGATGGATGAGATTATTCGGGAGCAGGAGCAGAAGCGCCAATTGGAGCTGGCAGCATTACAGGCACAGATTAACCCCCATTTTTTGTACAATACGCTGAATTCGGTTGTACGGATGGTTGGCATGAGTCGTAACGAGGAAGTAATCACGATGATTACCTCGCTTTCCAAGCTCTTCCGCCTAAGCTTAAGCCAAGGACGTACTATCATTACCGTTCGCGAAGAGCTGGAGCATGTCTATCATTATTTGACGATTCAGCAGATGCGCTTCAAGCAGAAGTTCCAATTCCACATAGATGCCGAGGAGCAGACATTGGATTGCACCACACTGAAGCTGATTCTACAACCATTGGTAGAGAACGCGATTGTACACGGTATTGAGGGATTGGGCGATGAGGGCTTCATCCAAATACGTACGTACACCAATGAGCAATTGCTATATATCGAGGTTAGTGATAATGGCATGGGTATGTCTGAGGAGCAGATGAAGCGGTTATTCACCGGTAAGCCTGTGGTTAAGAGCGGAGCCGGTTCAGGTGTGGCGGTTCGGAATGTTCATGATCGGATTCGCCTGGTGTATGGCGAAGGTTACGGCTTGACATTTGACAGCGAATTGGAGGAAGGGACAGTCGTGACCATCCGACTCCCCGTCAGACCCGTCCACGACGTAGGAGAGGAGCATTCTCAATGAAAGGGATCATCCGTCGCGAAAACGATTGTACAACGAGAGGGAATGTAGATAGTAGGCTCAGGTTCAATTGGGTACGGGTGCCATTATTCATTATGTTGGGTCTGCTGCTGACTAGCTGTAGCTATTCATCTAGCGATGCTGAGCCACATGTCTATCGTATTGCACTCATTACCCCGGCAGGGAGTAAAAGTGTATCCGATGCGGTACAGTTCGGAGCCGAATCTGCTGCCAGGGAGCTGGGGGCAGAGCTGATTACGGTGGAAATGACCACGGCCGCAAGGGACTCTTCACAAGAACATGGTGCGATGGTAGAGGCCAGCAATACGAAGGAAACTGCTAATTCCGATAGTGCCACGACAACACTCTATACGAAGCCCATCATTGCATTCGATGCTGCCCACTCACAAGCCAAAGTTGATGAGCAATCGGCTCAAGCTGCAGCAGTGGCCCATGCTCTGGAGTTGGGTGCCACGGCAATCATTTTGAATCCGGAAAGCGATCGTGGATTGGAGCAAGCCATTCGCGAGGTAGCTGCCATTACAGGACAGAAGGGCAAGACGATTCCGGTTATATCACTGAATGCTCAACATGTGCAAGGAGTTACCAGCAGTATTTCGATGGATCATCATGCAGCTGGTCGTCAGGCTGGGCAAGCCATGGGGGAGCTGCTAGAGGGTAGGGGAAGGGTGCTGTTACTTGGCATTACTCAGGATACGGCTCGGGTCGCGGATCAAACCAATCCTAAGCAAATGACTCAACAAACGAATCAGAATACAGGCCGGAATACAGATCGAGACGCAAATCAAATTACAGATCAGAAAACAGATCATGACGCAGGTCAAAATGCAGGTCAAAATGCAGGTCAAAATGCAGGTCAAAATGCAGGTCAAAATGCAGGTCAAAATGCAGGTCAAAATGCAGGTCAAAACACTTATCCGGGCTTGAGTATAGATAGCTATGCTCTCGCTGAGCGTGAGCAAGGAGTACGGGAGATCCTCCAGCAGCAGTATCCACAGCTGCAAGTCGAGTCTCAGTTGGCTTGTCAGGATGAGGCGTCGTGCCAGCTGCATATTGAGCAATGGCTTCATGCTCAATGCGCCAAGCCGGATCAACAGACGAATGCCAATTCACCAGCAGAGCCTGCTAGGTCCATTGGGATGATCGCTCTGGATGAGTCGGCGAGCATTATTGCTGCACGGAGTGTTGCCGAGCAATGCAGTTCCCACAACGGCATTCCGATCGTAGGGTTCGGGAGTGAACGTGAGCAACTGGAGCAGCTACAGGAGGGAATTATACGCCGTCTGGTCGTTCACAATGGCTTCAGTGCAGGCTATCTTGGCGTTCAACAAGCGACAGCGTATCTGAATGGTGAGCAGGTACAGCCACAGATTACGCTGGAGACGAGAGTGGTCAGCACCGAGAATATGTTCTGGATGGATAACCAGAAGCTGTTATTTCCCTTTGTTCAATGACAGGTCCACCAATAAATGAAGATTTTTATATAACAGATGAAGATATTGTATTCGAAAATACTGAAAACCCTTTCATAATAAAGACATCGGCATTGCCGAATGAATCAGGGGAGGTCATTATACATGAAGAAAACATGGACCATGCTTGCGATGACAGGATTGATGCTGGTTACTGCAGCTTGCGGCGGAGGTGCTGGCAGTACGACTACCGGGAACAGCGGCGGTACAGATACAGCAGCGCAAAACACATCCTCGGGCACAGAACTGCCCAAAGTCGGGGTAGCCATCTATAAATTCGACGATACGTTCATGACTGGAGTCCGAAATGCGATGAAGGCTGCTGCTGAGGGCAAGGCTGAGCTGGATATTGTCGATAGCCAGAATGCCCAGCCGACCCAGAACGAGAAGGTCGATTTGTTTATTTCTAAAAAGTACAATGCCATGGCCGTGAATCCTGTGGATCGCACAGCAGCCGGGGTTATTATTGACAAGGCCAAGGCAGCTAACGTGCCTGTCGTGTTCCTGAACCGGGAGCCGGTAGCTGAGGATATGAACAAATGGGATAAGGTCTATTATGTTGGAGCAAAAGCTGAGGAATCCGGTACCATTTCCGGCCAACTAATCGTCGACTACTGGAAGGCACATCCTGAGGCTGACAAGAATGGGGACGGCAAGCTTCAATATGTCATGCTGAAGGGCGAGCCAGGTCATCAGGATGCGGAGCTACGCACCAAATATTCCGTGCAGGCGATCGAGGATGCAGGAATTGAAGTCGAAGCATTGGCTGTAGATACCGCGATGTGGGACCGCGTCAAAGGGCAGGAGAAAATGCAGGCATTCCTGGCCTCACACGGTGACAAGATTGAAGCCGTACTCGCGAACAATGACGACATGGCTCTGGGGGCTATTGAGGCGCTGAAGGCAGCTGGATATTTCCAGGGTGACAAGAGCATTCCTGTCGTAGGTGTGGATGCCACTGCACCAGCTATTCAGGCTTTGCAGGACGGTACGATGCTCGGTACGGTGCTTAACGATGCCAAGAATCAAGGGGCAGCTACGGTAGCTATTGCTGAGGCTCTGGCTAAGGGCGAGACGCCTACGAAGGACAACACTGGCTTCGATATTACGGATGGGAAGTACGTATGGATCGCCTATAAGAAAATAACCAAGGACAATATCGCAGACGCCCAATAACCGCGAAGAGAGGGGGAGCCGTGAAGTCACGGCACCCTTCTCCGCAAGGGAAGCGGAAGGGGAGATACACAATATGGAATCACCGTATTTGCTGGAGATGAACGGCATCTCCAAGGCTTTTCCCGGTGTGCAGGCGCTGAGTCAGGTTACGCTGAAGGTCCGACCAGGAACCGTACATGCTCTTATGGGTGAGAACGGTGCGGGAAAGTCCACGTTGATGAAATGCCTGTTCGGGATCTATCGACCGGATGAAGGCGAGATCAAGCTAAATGGGCAAGTGGTGGACATTCCGAATTCTAGTACAGCGCTGGCGCAGGGCATATCCATGATTCATCAGGAGCTGCATCCCGTACCCCATCGTCCAGTGATGGAGAATATATGGCTCGGGCGCTTTCCTATGATGGGTATAGGTCCGTTCAAGCTGGTGGATGAGAAGCGGATGGCTGAGGATACAAAGGGGCTGTTCGCAGATTTGGGCTTGGACATCGACCCCAAGGCGCTTACGAGAACGCTCTCCGTGTCCAAAATCCAGTCGATTGAGATCGCGAAGGCCGTATCCTTCCGCTCCAAGGTCATCGTCATGGACGAACCGACCTCTTCATTAACAGGTAAAGAAGTGGAGCAGCTGTTCACCATCATCCGGGAGCTTCGCAGTCGCGGGGTATCCATTATCTACATCTCCCACAAAATGGAGGAGATACTGACGATCTCCGATGAGGTGACGATCATGCGGGATGGCGCATTGGTTGGAACCTGGGCTGCAGCCGAGCTTACGACGGACCTGATCATTACACGTATGGTGGGCCGTGATCTGAATGAGCGTTTTCCAGAAAAGACGCATGTGCCTGGTGAAGTCATAATGAAAGCGGAAGGGCTGACGGCTATGCAGCCGAACTCTTTTCGGGATGTGTCCTTTGAGCTCCGTAAGGGAGAGATTCTAGGCGTCGGAGGGCTGGTAGGCGCACAGCGAACAGAACTGATCGAAGCCTTGTTCGGATTGCGGGCGCTGGCTGCTGGCAAGATCCACATCAATGGTCGTGTAGCGAGGATCTCTTCACCTGCTGCCGCCAAGCGGCATAATATGGCGCTTCTGACGGAGGAACGTCGGGTAACAGGGATTTTTCCAGTGCTATCGGTCTATGAGAATACGATTATTGCGAATCTTGGACGCTACAGGAATCGCCTGGGCCTGTTGAACGAGAGGAGAGGACGAGAGGAGGCAGCCGAGCAGACGCAGAAGCTTCGCACGAAGACACCATCGGTGAATACATTAATTCGCAACCTGTCTGGTGGCAATCAGCAAAAGGTGCTGCTGGCCCGTTGGCTGCTTACCGATCCAGATATATTGCTGCTGGATGAACCCACTCGTGGCATTGATGTCGGGGCGAAGTTCGAGATTTATACCATCATTACAGAGCTGGCCCGTCAGGGCAAAAGTATCATCATGATCAGCTCCGAAATGCCTGAGCTGCTGGGGATGTCGGATCGCATCATGGTTATGAGTGAGGGCAGGCTCACAGGAATTGTGGAAGGCGCCGAGGCTACGGAGCAGCATATCATGCGGCTGGCAGCGCAGCAGCGCATGGCTTAAGCTTAGCGGGAGGAATAGAAATGAATACACGTGTGATGACACAGGTACGGCAATATATGATGCAGCGCGCCATCTTTATGGTGTTGATCCTGTTGGTAATCGGGATTGCCATTGCAGACCCCAATTTTTTGGCCTTTTCTACATTACGAGATATTCTACAGCAGTCTTCTACTAGAGCCATTATTGCACTTGGTGCCGCTTTTATTCTGGTCACAGGTGGGGTAGACCTGTCTGCCGGTCGGGTCGTAGGGCTGACCGCAGTTATCTCGGCCTCCATGCTCCAGATAGATACCTATGCCAATCGTTTCTTCCCTGATCTTCCCCAGCTATGGGTAGGGTTACCGATTGTGATCGGGATTATTGCAGGACTGCTCGTAGGCCTGGTCAACGGAATTATTGTTGCAAAATTAAATGTTCCACCTTTCATAGCCACTCTGGGAACTATGGTAGCCGTATATGGTCTGAACTCCATCTATTTTGACATGGAGCCCAACCAGTCCCAGCCGATTGGTGGGTTAAGACCTGACTTTACAACGATAGGCTCAGGCTATATTGATCTGGGTGGGGGCTACTCCATTCCATACATTGTGCTCATTGCGATTGCTGTAGCCGTGATATGCTGGGTAATTTTTAACAAGACAAGACTTGGCAAGAATATGTATGCCATCGGCGGCAATATTCAGGCTGCCCATGTATCCGGTATTCACGTTGCCCGCAATCTGATCGCACTCTATGCCATTGCTGGTGCATTGTATGGACTGGGTGGAGTGCTGGAGGCTGCTCGTACGGGAGGGGCTACCAACAACTATGGTAACATGTATGAGCTTGATGCGATCGCGGCCTGTGTGGTGGGCGGCGTATCGACTGCGGGCGGTATCGGTACTGTACCTGGTGTAATGGCCGGGGTGCTGATCTTTGGCGTCATTAACTACGGCTTGACCTTTATCGGCGTCAGTCCATACTGGCAGTTGATTATCAAAGGACTCATTATTGTAGCCGCGGTTGCTTTCGATATTCGCAAATATATGGCGAAGAAGTAATTGAGTCTGCACAACTATTAGGTCTGGACGACTTTAATGTTTTAACTATCATGCTCTGATTCAACAAAGCTGGTCAAACTTGATCAGCTTTTTTCTGCTTGAATTTGAGAGTGAATTTGAGATTACGGTTCAGATTGCGGTTCTAATGTAAACGGAAATCATCTTGAAACCGATGATAGAACAGTATGTTAAAATTAAGAGGTGAAGAAAAATGAAAAATTGTTATGTTGTTATCATTTGTGTAATAGGGTTATTGCTATCAGGATGTAATAGTAGAGTTGAATTACAGGAAGCAGCAGCTTCAACAGCTTCAGATAAGTTAGAACTGTCAAAACAGACAGAGGGTGCTTCTGATCATTCTGAGTCAATTAAAGAAGTGACTTCTCCCGAGGAAGCTGAAAGCGAAGTAGGAAAAGATGAGAAAGATTCATCCTCGACCTTAACTCTAGAAACTGAAAAAAAGCGTTCATTTCGAAATGTAGATTGGGGAATGAGCCAGCAGGAAGTAAGAGAGGCAGAAGGAGCAATACTCTTATTTGAAGATGAGAAGGAATTGGTGTATCAGGATAAGATTAACGGTCTTCTCACAAAGCTTACATATAAATTTAATCCTGATGGGTTGTTAATTAGTAGCAGATATTCTTTTGATATGAAAAGTAATGGACATATTTTAACAATGACGTATCTCAACTGACTGATAAACTTTAACTTCAGAACTAACTCGATCTTGCAGTGCCGAAGAGTCATCTTATACTGGTGATACTGAGTGGCAGGGCAATCGTATACATATCTTGCTCCATGCAGAAGATAAGGGAGAAGCGGAGTCTATGCTTCCAGCTGTGGAGCAGCTGCTGGACAATCTGAACACGTTGGATGAGCAAGCGCGTCAATCATTAGCTGTTGAGCTACTGGACATCTGGAATGAGCATTGGCTTGATGAATATCTCGAAGAAGAGCCTTACACAACTGCTCAATTTGCCTCTCACCTGAAGCTGCGCGAGCTTGAATGGGAGCAGGAGCAGCAAGTATGTATTATTCCAATGCTGCTGGTCTCTCCTTCAGCGTCAAGTACCATATCGAGCAGGGATTTCAATCTCATCAGATTGGATGATCTAACAGGGCTGTAATAGCATACATTAAGCCGGGCAGGATTCATTATGAATTCCTGCCCGGTTATTGTAATTATTACAGGATATTTTCTTGCTTTTTTTCATAGTTGCTTATATAGTGAAGGCACAGAATGGATTACAATTCCAGTCGGAGTGCATGCATATCATTGCAGCTTCCTTCAAATAACTGAATTTATAACGGGGTGGCATATATAATGAAGCGTATTTATTTGGACCATGCCGCATCGACCCCGATGCATCCAGAGGTAGCGCAGACCATGATGGGAATCATGACCGGCCAATTTGGCAATCCCTCCAGCATTCATGCTTTTGGGCGGTCAGCCAAGCGTACAGTAGGTGATGCACGGGATGTCGTTGCGGCTTCTTTGGGGTGCATGCCAGAGGAATTGGTATTTACTGGCGGAGGCACTGAGAGTGATAACCTGGCTATATTTGGGGCAGCTGAGGCCCAGAATCAAAAGTCTGGCCATATCATTACAACATCCATCGAGCATCACGCTGTGCTACATAGCTGCGAGGAATTGGAGCGGAAGGGCTACGAGGTGACTTATCTGCCTGTGGATCACACGGGACGTATACGTATCTCAGATCTAGAAGCAGCAATTCGCCCAGATACCTTCTTGATTACCATGATGTATGGGAACAACGAGACAGGAACACTTCAGCCGATTGTGGAGGCAGGAGAGCTGGCCCGCTCCAGAGGGATTCTACTGCACGTAGATGCTGTACAAGCCTTCGGAGCAGTACAGATTCGTTGTCACGAGCTGCCTGTTGACCTACTCAGTGTATCTGCACACAAGATCAATGGCCCGCAGGGAATGGGAGCTCTGTACATCCGGCGTGGTGTCTCACTTCAACCGCAGTCCTATGGGGGGCTGCAGGAGAAGAAGAGACGAGCAGGTACTGAGAATATGGCAGGAATCGCAGGCTTTGCAGCTGCAGCCCGACTGGCATCCGAGGGCCTCACTCTACGTAGGGAGCATGATCTGTATTTGCGCCAGATGTTCTTGAATCGATTGGAGGAACGTTTGGGCCAGGGAGCTTTCGTTGTGAATGGTAATCAGGAATATTGCTTACCTCATATCGTAAATATCAGCTTCCCGGGGTATAGCACGGAGACACTACTAATGAATTTGGACATGGAGGGGATTGCCGCAGCAAGTGGGTCGGCTTGTACCTCAGGATCACTTGAGGTATCCCATGTGCTGGAGGCGATGCAGCTTCCTGAAGAAGTATTGAAATCAGCGATTCGTTTTAGCTTTGGGTTGGGTAATACTATGGAGGAAATCGAGTACACAGCCGAAAAAATTGCAACCATTCTGACTCGGCTGCGTAATAGGCATTAGGGATGAGGAGGCCCTGTATATTATGAAGCTTCAAGAAATGATTGGACTAGCCGTATTCGATCTAGAGAGCGGCAGTCGCATAGGTACGATCCACGACTTCCTGCTGACAGCAGACTGGAAGATCGAGGGGATCGAGCTTGAAGACAAGGGCCTATTCACCACACATCTAAAGGTCGTTCATTGGGACGATATTGTTGCCTGCGGTGAGGATGCCGTAATGATCCGTAATCAACAGGCCATCCGCAAGCTGGAAGCCGACCATATACAGCATACATTCCTGAATGGCAGCAGCAAGCTGAGATCCCTGTCGGTGCTGACAGAGCAAGGCTCCTTGCTGGGCCAAATTACAGATGTTTATTTTGACCAGAAAATGGGCAATACAATAAGAAGGCTGGAAATCAGCGACGGCTTTGTAACTGATGTAATTGAAGGAAGAAAATGGTTGCCTGTCACTGAAGAGATGTCCATCGGTAAGCATGCCGTTATGGTCCCTCCCCTCAGTGAAGAGCGCCTGGATTAAAAGCGACACATTCTGTTAATGGATAGGGTGAGTATACATGAGATGTCCAAATTGTAATTCGAGGGATATCGGTAAAATCGGATCTCATCAGTTTTACTGCTGGGGGTGCTACATTGAGCTGACTGTCAACGGCGAGAAGATGTCCGTGTATCAGGTAGAGGAAGACGGAACGCTCAGTTCGCTGGACGATCTGTTCTTTGGCGAAGAGATCGCACAGCAATTCCCGGAAGCACATGCATCGTCTTAAACGGATGCTGAATTGTTATTCGTGACTGCAAATTAAATATGATGTCTGTATGTGACCGCTCTCGATTTTTTCGTCGAGAGCGGTCTTTTACATGAATTTGTGATTACGTTCACAAAAGTGTCGAACTATTCGACTTCAAAAGCCAATTTTCTCCGATATTCTCGCTGGTTAGAGGCGATCATCAGGTTTATACTGTGAGCTATATTACCAACACCATTTTCTTATATATCTCTCAATGAAATAAGGTGAATGATATGCTTAAGGGAAAGGTTATTTTATGTGGGGTGTGTGGAGGAATTGCTGCATATAAGACTGTAGAGCTGGTTAGTAGATTGAAATATTGTGGAGCAGAGGTCCATGTGATAATGACTGCTAATGCTACCAGGTTTGTTACACCTTTAACTTTCCAGAGCATCTCACGAAATCCAGTCTCAATAGACATGTTTGAAGCTAAGCAGGAGAGTAGCTTTCAGCATTTGGACCTTGCGGCACGAAGTGATCTTCTGATTATTGCGCCAGCAACTGCCAATATGATTAGCAAGGCAGCTAATGGCATCGCAGATGATCTGCTCAGTACGTCAATTTTAGCGTTTCACAATAAGATATTGATCATTCCTTCCATGAACTCCTCTATGTATGGCACCGAAATCGTACAAGAGAACATTCACAGACTTCAAAAGCGGGGGTATCTGCTCCTGGAGCCTGAACGTGGTTCGATGGCAAATGGCACAACGGGGATTGGAAGATTTCCGCACACGGAAAAGCTAATTGAAAGAATACAGCTTGAACTAATTTAGATGCGAGCTCCCTTAATCAGGGTTAAAGCCTCCTCTTCCCGCATATACTGTCATCGACAGAGCAAGTCCGAAAGAGGTGGACAAGGGGATTGGAATCTTACCTGAAAAATAAATGGTTTCGGTATGGCATGATGGTGCTGCTGGGGCTTGTTATTTTATATTTCTTGTGGCTACTGCTTCCGTTGTTTCGTACAACCTATGGCTTTCTGAAGAAAATAATAGCCCCCTTCGCCCTCGCCATGATCATATCCTACGTTCTCAATCCCGTGGTCAGTATGCTCAGCGGTCGCAAGGTTCCGCGAAGCGTGGCAGTTCTGCTCATTTATGCTGTCTTCCTCACCTCGATTGGTGTGGTGCTGATGAATGTGATTCCGATGTTCATTGAGCAGCTTGATGAGCTGAATGAGCATTTGCCAGAGATTACGATGCATGCACAGGGATTCATGACCAATCTGGATGGCAGTATGCTGCCACTTGGGGTTCGCGACGGGATGAATCAGTGGTTCTTCCAAATGGAGGATCGGCTCACGACGGGCATCTCGGCGTTCATGGACAATATCGGGGGGATGATTAATGCGTTACTGAATGTGTTCATTCTTCCGTTTCTCATATTTTATATCCTGAAGGACTTCGATGTGTTCGAGCGCACGATTGTCTCGTTCCTGCCTGGAGCCCATCGTAAAGAGATTGTCCATGTGCTGAAGGAGATCGATACAGCGCTTGGCAACTACATTCGTGGCCAATTCGCCGTCTGCATTATCGTTGGAATGCTAGCTTACATCGGCTATATGGTCGTAGGTATGCCCTATGCACTGCTCTTGGCGAGTGTGGTGGCGGTATTCAACATTGTTCCTTATCTGGGTCCCTTTCTGGGAGCGGCTCCCGCCATCATTATGGCCTCTACTGTGTCGATGAAGATGGTCATCTATGTGGTCATCGTCAATGTGCTGTGCCAGATGCTGGAGAGCAATGTGGTATCTCCTCAGGTCGTAGGTCGATCCTTGCACCTACATCCGCTGGCGATTATTTTTGCGTTGCTTGTCGGTGGAGAACTCGCGGGGATTGTTGGCTTGATCCTTGCTGTTCCTGTGCTGGCTATTCTGAAGGTCATCGTGCAGCATGTATTCGCTTACTACATCCGTCGGAAGACGGTGTAGCATCCTTTGTGAAAAGTGGTTGTAACGCGCATTGACACTGCGATTTCGGATGGATATACTAGACAATGTATCATTTTGTGTAATTACTCCTTCTGTAATTGCACCAACTTGTATTTACATTAATGTTTTCCCAAAGCTTGCGCTGGGAGCAGTAAGCGTTCCAGCTTGACTGGGCTGTCTAATAAATAACACGTTGATGAAATCAAGTACGTCGTTTTACCCTCCACAGCGAGCAGGCTCCTTCGGGAATTCCCGATGGGTGGAAGAGCCTGTGCGGCGTGACGACGGAAAGCTCATTTCGGAGTGCGGCTCATCCCCGCCGGGAGGCTCCCGTTATCAGCTGATCAAAGGCGATCGTTCATGCTTACCGGCATGGTCGATAACCAGGGTGGTACCGCGATGAATTCGTCCCTGAAGTATGGAGGGGCGTTTTTTTGTATTTTCACATCTATTTTTGATTCAGCACGAACCAATCATCTTAATTCTGATAGTGGAGGCATGAACATGAAAGCCAGTGAAATCCGTTCCAAATGGCTCGAGTTTTTTGCAGAAAAAGGACACCATATTGAACCAAGCGCATCGCTAGTTCCTCACAATGATCCATCGCTGCTGTGGATTAATGCGGGCATGGCACCATTGAAGCCATACTTCGACGGTCGTGTGAAGCCGGATAATCCGCGTATTGCGAACTCGCAGAAATGTATTCGTACCAATGATATTGAGAATGTCGGCAAGACACGCAGACACCATACATTCTTTGAAATGCTGGGCAACTTCTCCATTGGTGACTATTTCAAGGAAGAGGTTGTGACCTGGGCATGGGAGTTCCTGACCTCACCGCAATGGATCGGCTTTGATCCAGAGCGTCTGTCGGTTACGGTATATCCTGAGGATGAAGAGGCGTACAAGCTGTGGAACGAGAAGGTTGGTCTCCCAGCCGAGCGTATCATCAAGCTGGAGGACAATTTCTGGGATATCGGTGAGGGTCCTTGTGGTCCATGTACCGAAATCTTCTATGATCGTGGTGAAGCCTACGGTAGCGATATGTCCGATCCCGAGATGTATCCTGGCGGCGAGAACGAACGCTACCTGGAGGTATGGAACCTCGTATTTTCACAGTTCAATCATAACAAGGATGGCAGCTATACGCCGCTTCCGAATAAGAATATTGATACAGGTGCCGGGCTGGAGCGTTTTGCATCCATCCTGCAGGACGTGAACTCTAACTTTGATACGGACCTGTTCCAGCCTATTATTCAGAAAGCAGCGTCTATTGCCAATGTGACATACAACGAGCATGTGGATACGGATGTAGCCCTGAAGGTGATTGCGGATCATATCCGTACCGTAGCATTTGCTGTGGGAGATGGCGTGCTTCCTTCTAATGAAGGTCGAGGCTATGTCATCCGCAGACTGCTCCGCCGGGCTGTCCGTTACGGAAAAATGCTGGGCATGGAGCGTCCATTCATGTATGAGCTGGTCGAGACAGTAGGCGACATCATGGGCGTATACTACCCGGAAGTAGTAGAGAAGCGCGAATTCATCGTCAAGGTTATCAAGACGGAGGAGGAGCGTTTCCATGAGACGCTTAGCGACGGTCTGGCCATCCTGGCAGAGATCAGTGCTGCAGCGACCAGCAACGGTCTGAAGACCATCAGTGGTGCTGATGCATTTAAGCTGTATGACACGTATGGCTTCCCGTTCGATCTGACAGAGGACTATGCGAGCGAGCATGGACTTGGCGTGGACCGTGAGGGCTTCGATCAGGCCATGCAGGAACAGCGTGAACGGGCGCGTGTTGCCCGTAAGGACAGCGGAAGCATGAAGGTACAGGGCGGAGCATTGTCCGAATTGACGGTTAAAAGTGAATTTGTTGGGTATCATGATTTGGTGACCGAATCCAAGGTTGTTGCGATTATCCATGAGGATGCTCTCGTCGATCAGCTGCATGAAGGACAGACTGCACAGATTGTACTGGATGTAACGCCATTCTATGCTGAGAGCGGCGGTCAGGTAAGTGACCGTGGTGTCCTGCGTGGTGGCACGGTTACGGCGCGAGTGGAAGGATTGAGCAAGGCACCTCAAGGACAGCATGTCCATCAGATCGTGGTGGAGGCTGGCGAGCTTCGTGTGGGTGACTCCGTTCGGGCTGAGGTGAATAGTCAGGCGCGTCAGGATATCGAGAAAAACCATACGGCCACGCATTTGCTGCACAAAGCGCTCAAGGAAGTATTAGGCGAGCATGTCAATCAGGCAGGCTCTCTGGTAGAGGCCTCCCGTCTGCGCTTTGACTTCTCTCACTTCGGTAGCATTACTGCGGAAGAGCTAGCAGATATTGAACGTCGGGTGAATAACCACATCTGGGCTCAGGAATCCGTGAGTATTGACCTGAAGCCGATTGACGAAGCTAAAGCCATGGGAGCTATGGCACTGTTCGGCGAGAAGTATGGGGACATCGTAAGGGTAGTCAAGGTTGGCGAATACAGCATTGAGCTATGTGGTGGATGTCATGTGAGCAATACATCGCAGATCGGCCTGTTCAAGCTGCTTGGCGAGAGCGGTATTGGATCAGGTGTGAGAAGAATTGAAGCCGTAACGGGTCGTAATGCGTATGCATATATGGAAGAACAGCTGGAACTGCTCAAAGCCTCAGCCAGCCTGCTCAAATCCAACATTGCAGATGTGCCTAAGCGAATCGAAGGTCTTCATCAGCAAATGAAAGAGCTGAGCCGTGAGAACGAGTCCCTGCAAGGCAAGCTGAGTGCGATTGAGGCTGGTCAATTGACGGATAAAGTCGTGCAGGCAGGCAATACAACACTGCTAGCTGTACGAGTGGAAGCCACGAATATGGACGCATTGCGTGCTATTGCAGATGAGCTGAAAGGCAAGCTGCCGGAGGCAGTGCTCGTACTCGGTGCAGTAATGGAAGACAAGGTGAACTTTGTCGTATCCGTGCCGAAGGAGCAGGTCCAGGCAGGACTTCATGCAGGCAAGCTGGTCAAGGAGATTGCTTCAGTCTGCGGCGGCGGCGGCGGCGGCCGACCAGACATGGCTCAAGCGGGCGGCAAGGATGTATCCAAGCTGGATGAAGCTTTGAAGCGTGCCGTAGAGCTGGTGTCCCAAGGCTAAGTGAAGAATTTTTGCCCTAAATAATGGATTTCCAATTCCTTTATTTCCTTACGGGGCGCTGATTATGGTATGATAGAGAAGAAAAGCTGGACATAACATGTACACATGTTTTGTGGAAGCGAGGTGTCAACATGGACTCTATGGATAAGACGGTCAAGTTTAATGTCAAAGGGGACGAGGAAGAAGCGTCTTCCCAGGAAATTTTGTTGACAGTATACGACGCACTGGTGGAGAAGGAGTACAATCCAATCAACCAGATCGTCGGCTACCTGTTATCCGGGGACCCCGCTTACATTCCCCGTCATAACAATGCAAGAAGTCTGGTTCGCAAGAAAGAACGCGATGAGTTGATTGAAGAATTAGTCCGTTCCTATCTGGCCAACCATCGTTAAGGGAGACTGGATGAGATTACTGGGACTGGATTACGGTGACCGCAGAATCGGTGTCGCACTAAGCGATGCGTTCGGCTGGACCGCTCAAGGTTTGGAAGTTATTGAAAGGCGCAAGGATGCAGGTGAGTTTGCCAGAATCGAAGCCCTCGTCAAGGAGCATGAGGTGGAGCAGATTGTATTGGGTCTTCCCAAGAACATGAATGGAACCATCGGTCCCAGAGGAGAGCTGGCAATGGCGTTCGCTGAGCATTTGCGCGAAGTATTGAACATCCCCGTTCACCTTTGGGATGAGAGGCTCACTACCGTTTCTGCCGAGCGTGCATTGATTGATGCTGATGTAAGCCGGAAGAAGCGCAAGCAGGTTGTGGACAAAATGGCGGCATGCTTGATCTTGCAAAATTATTTGGATGCTAACAGTACAAGGTGAGGGGGATTTCGCAATGGCTGATAACCGAGTGGAATTGGAAGAAGAGCAACCGGAAATTATCTACATCGCTGATGAAGATGGCAACGAAGAGGAATTCGAGGTCATTATGAAATTCGAGGTAGATGGCTCCGACGCCAAGTATATGATGGTTGCACCAGTCGAGCCTGAAGAGGATGAGACCGATGTATATGCGTTCCGCTATGAAGAAGAGGGAGACGATATCAAGCTATTTGTCATCCAGGATGACGCCGAATGGGAGATCGTCGAAGAAACTTTTAATACATTTGTAGAAGAGGAAGAGGATGCTGACGCATGACATCCTACTCTCGTGAAGATATTCAGTGGCTGTCTCGACTTCAGGAATCCTTCGGCTCTGACATCGAGCTGGAGGATGAACAGGGGAAGAGTGTCATGTATCAGCTAGTAGCGGAATTCCAGGTACAGGGTCAAGGCTATGTCGTGATCCAGGCACCGAATGCATCTGCAGAGGATTATGAGTTATTGCGTGTTCAATATAACGGTGATGGGGAGCCTGAACTCACAACCATTGAGGATGATGAGGAATGGGAAGACATTGCCGAGCTATACGACGAAGTAACCTTGCCGGAGTAAGCTTGACGGCCAGAAGAAGCTTGACCAATTGTAAAGCCTGTTGAGATGAACCTGAAAGGGCGGACCAGTCCGCTCTTTTTGGCTGTGAAGGGGTTGGGATTGTTGAAGCGTAAATCTAGACCGGCATTGCTCTTCCTGCTCTTGCTTGTTCTATTAGCGGGAGGAGCTGCGTGGTATCTGTGGCAAATGATGCAGCCTGTGCAAGCAAAGTCCGAGCCTGTTGCTTTTACCATAGAACAAGGGATGAGCTCCTCTAGGATTGCTGACCTGCTGGAGGAGAAAGGTCTTATTCGGAATGCTCTCGTTTTTAAAGGATATGTGAGATGGAATAATGTCGGGAGCGGCTTCCAGGCGGGGAATTACGCGGTTACACCTGGGGCCGATTTTGATGCAATTATAACGAAGTTATCCTCAGGAGACGTTGAGAAGGAAGAAATGCTGCGTTTTACCATTCCTGAGGGCTATACAGTAATCCAGATCGCTGATCGACTTCAGGAAGCAGGAATTGCGGACAAGGAAGAGTTCCTCAAGCTGGCCAATGATGCAGCTGCCTTCGAGCTCCCACTGGCCGATTCGATTCCGCGGAATGATAAGCTGAGATATCAACTGGAGGGCTACCTGTTCCCTGAGACTTATGAGGTGAAGAAGGACAGTACAGTAAAGGATATTGTTACAGTAATGCTGCAGCAGACCCAGAAGGAGCTGGACTCCATCACCGATCTGGAGGCACAACTGCAGGAACGCGGCGAATCCTTACATGAGCTGATGACGGTCGCTTCCCTGATTGAGCGTGAGGTTGTGGTGGATGAAGAGCGTCCGATGGTAGCCAGCGTTATCTATAATCGGCTGAAGAAAGGGCAAAGGCTTGAGATTGATGCCACGGTGCAATATATGCTGGACAAGCAGAAGGAGCGGCTTCTGTTCAAGGATCTGGAGGTAGATACCCCGTACAATACGTATATGTATGACGGACTACCGCCAGGACCGATCTCGAGCCCGAGTCTAAGCGCCGTAGAAGCTGCGCTGGAGCCAGCCAATACGGATTATTTCTACTATGTGACAAAGAAGGATGGTACGCAGGGGCATTTGTTCGGGCGTACGTATCAGGAACATTTACGCAATATCGAAGCTAGCAAAAATGTGACACAATAGGAGTTGTACAATATGCAAAAAAAACCGGAACTGCTTGTTACGGCAGCTACACCGCAGGAGGCACGGCAGCTTCTGGAGGCAGGAGCAGATGCCCTGCTGATCGGGGATGACCGCTTTGGTATGCGCCTGCCGGGTAGCTTTACGCTGGAGCAAATCAAGGAGACCGTTGATGAGGCGCACAAGCGTAACGGGAAAGTCTACGTATCTATGAGCAACTTGATGACCAACGATCTGCTGCAGTCGATCCCGACATATATCGAGAAGCTTGCGGAGTACGGCGTGGATGCGATCGAATTCAATGACCCCTCTGTGCTGGCAGCTGCGAGAGAGCATGCTCCGAATATTCGTTTGTTCTGGAATGCCGAGATGACCTCGACGAACTATGCCACAGCTAACTACTGGGGCGAGAAGGGAGCTTCTCGCGTCGTACTGGCACGTGAGCTAAATATGGATGAGATTACAGGGATGATTCCTCATCTACAGATCGAGGCCCAGGTGCAGGTGCATGGGATGACGAACATTTATCATTCCAAGCGTAGTCTGGTGGCTAGCTACATGAAGCATCAGAATCGTCCAGTGGATGGTAATCTGGGAATGGATCGCGGGTTGTTCCTGATCGAGACGGATGAGCGCCCTGATCAGAAGTTCCCTATCTATGAGGATGTCAACGGAACGCATATCATGAGCTCGGATGACATCTGTATTATCGAGGATCTGCATATTATGATGGAAGCCGGCGTGCACAGCTTCAAGATCGAAGGCCTTATGAAGTCGCTCGCTTATAACTGTGCTGCAGTCAAGGCTTATCGTCAGGCCATAGATGCCTATGCTGCTGATGCTGACAGCTACACGTTCGATGAGAGCTGGCTGGATGAAGTAAGGCGATTGCAGGACCCGGAGCGGGAGCTGTCCTTCGGATTTTTCTATAAAGAGCAGGTTTATTAATTGAAAATAAAAAGGGGTGGACAACACGATGGCAACCTTAACGAAGCCTAAATACGCAGGAAAGAGAAACCGTCTTGATAAACCGGAGCTTCTGGCACCGGCAGGGAATCTGGAGAAGCTAAAATTTGCGATTCATTATGGAGCAGACGCTGTCTATATCGGAGGTCAGCATTATGGCCTGCGCTCGAATGCGGATAATTTCAGCTTTGAAGAAATGCGTGAGGGTGTGGAATTTGCACGAAAGTATGGGGCCAAGGTGTTTGTGGCCACCAACATTTATGCACATAATGAAGATATCGAAGGAATTAAGGAATATTTGCAGAACCTGCATGACGCGGGAATCTCTGCGATTATTGCGGCTGATCCGGCGATCATTGATGTAGCTCGCAAGTTCGTACCTGGACTGGAAGTCCATCTTAGCACTCAGCAATCCACGTTGAACTGGCAAGCTGTGAAGTTCTGGAAGGATCAGGGGCTACCACGGGTTGTGCTCGGACGTGAGACTAGTATGGAAGAGATTCAGGAGATCAAGAAGCATGTCGACATCGAAATAGAATCCTTTATTCACGGTGCCATGTGTTCCTCGTTCTCCGGACGTTGTGTCCTGTCCAATCATTTTACGGATCGTGATTCCAATCGTGGGGGCTGCTGTCAGTCTTGCCGCTGGAAGTATGATCTGTTCGAGGACGCTCGTCCAGAGGGTACGTGGATCTCTGAGGAGGAAGCACGGGATAGCCGAGTCCTTCAGAACTTCCGTCTTGGCGAGACGCAGCTGCCGCTGTTCGAGGAGAAGGATAATGCCTTCACTATGGGCTCCAAGGATTTGTGCATGATTGATCATATTCCGGATCTGATTGATGTGGGTGTGGACAGCTTTAAGATCGAAGGACGTATGAAGTCCATACACTATGTAGCAACTGTGGTGAATGTCTACCGTCAAGCGATTGATTCGTATATGGCGGACCCTGATAACTACGTACTCAAGCCAGAATGGGTTGAAGAGATTAACAAAGCAGCTAATCGTCCGCTGAATACTGGATTTTTCTATGACACACCTGATCATGAGGATCATATCTATGAGCCTGAGGAGAAGGCGGTACCTTACGATTTTGCTGGACTCGTATTGGACTATGATGCAGCAACTGGTATGGCTACTGTTCAGCAACGGAATCACTTCAAGCCTGGACATGAGATCGAGTTCTTTGGGCCTAACGGTACCTTCTTCAAGCAAAAGGTTGGACAAATCTGGGACGAAGAAGGCAATGAGCTTGACGCTGCCCGTCATCCACTTCAGCCGATTCGAATGAAGGTGGACCAGCCTGTATCTTATTTTGATATGATGCGTAAGAAAAAATAGTATAAATCGCCAGTTATAAGACAATTATCCTATAACAGTGCTGCTTAAGACCCTCTTTGAATAAGAGGGTCTTATTCATGAATAGGAAAAAAGTTTTAAGAAATTTATTAGTGGGACGTAAAAAGTGTTAACATCCGACCATAATATTACGATATATATTAAGAGTAGCTTTTTACATAATGCCCCAAAACTATGTTTGAATGCATGTTGCAGCTGGCAATTGACTATGGTCAAGCCTCTCAAGCAAGACCTTTGTGCATAATCCGGCATGTGCTTATTTAGCGTGCGGCCAAAAATAGGAAGGGGGACGTGTATTATTCAGGCAAGCTGTGAAAGAGGAAAATGTTGTAAGGAGAGAAATATAACACATTCGGCAGGTGAGAGAAATGGGTTTTAAACGTCAGAACAAGCAGGGCAACAAAAACCAAAAGTTTCAAGACACCAATGCACCACAGAACATCCAAAAAGCTGTAGAGGGCTCATCTAAGCCATGGGAATCTACAAAAGCAAAGCTTGGACAAGCTGCAGGCAAGCTGTCTCCTCTATTCAAGAAACAGTTGGCCAAGCTACCGAGCAAGAAAGGTAACAGTCAGGGTACGCAAGGGAGTGCGAACGGTGGGGGCAATGGTCGTCAACCGCGCGGGATGAAAACGTTTACTGTCAAAGGTATGGGAGCAATGATACGCAAGGCAAATCCAGTCAAGTCGGTCGGGATGAAGCTGTTTGCTATCTTTTTCGTTGCTATTATGTTCTTCGTAATCTGTCTGGGCGTAATGTCGTATATGACAGCTCGCGGTGTCATTGAGAAAAATGCAGCGGATGCATATCAACAAACGATCTCGCAGACAGCAGACAAGCTGGATATTATTCTTGAGCGACTGCTGGATACCTCGACACAGGTATTTTTCGACTCGGAGATGTCTGATTTGCTCAAGAAAATATCGGACCCGAACCAAACTTCATTTGATGTCTTCGTAAATACAGACACGATCAACAAGAAACTCGCTAATATCGCTTTTACGAACAAAGCGATTGAGAGCCTATATCTGTACCCTGAGGACAAGAGTAAGAATCCGATGGGAACCGGAAATCGAGTTGAGGTTCGTGAAGAAGCGTGGTTCGATGAGGTGCTGCAAAACAAGGGAGCACGCTGGATTCCTACGGATAGTGAGGGCAAAACCTTCAGACTGGTCAGAACTATGAACGACGTAAGTGGTGTTGGTGGTACTTACGTGCTCGTCATGGACTTGAAGACAAGTATTCTGGAGGAGCAATTGAGTGGTCTCTCCCTGGGTGCAGGAGGCCGAGTCGATCTCGTAGCCTCAGACGGGGCAGTCGTAGCGTCTACGTTGGACAATATGGCTGGGGGAGAAGTGAAGCTCGACTACGTAAAGGATTATACAGAGCCGCAAGGAACAAAGAATCTCAATCTGAATATCGGCGATCAGCAAGTAAACACACTGACGGTCTATACGACTTTAGGGAGCTCACAGTGGATACTGAATGGACAAGTACCTGTGAAGGAACTGGTAGTTGACGCCAGAAGTATTCTGATTACGACCTGGATATTTGCTATTGTCGCTGCTGCGCTAGCTGTAGTGATCGGTCTGGTCATGATTCGGATGATTGCTCGTCCATTGTCCAATCTGACAGAGCTGATGCTTCAGGGAGCGAAGGGTGACTTGCGTGTACGCACGAAGCATCATTCACAGGATGAGATCGGTCAGCTGTCAGCCAGCTTCAACGAAATGATGGAGCAAATAACGCTCCTGGCGCAGCTTACCAACAATTCTGCACAGGATGTTCTGGGAACAGCCTCTGAGCTTAGTGATGCATCCAGAAAGACCGCTGTCTCGGCCCGTGAGATCGCTGTAGCGACAGAAGAGATTGCGAATGGGGCTACCAGCCTGGCAACTGAAGCGGAGAAAGGAAATGCGTTAACGGAGAATATTTCCCGTCAGATGGAGCTCGTCATCGACTCAAACAAAGAGATGGGAGATGCTGCCCGTCACGTAGAGCGTTCAAGCGAAGAGGGTACCAAGCAGCTAGAGCAGCTGATGAGCAAGACACGTGTGACCGAGGAAACAACCAAGGCATTGGTAGCGAAGGTAGATCGTCTGAAGGAGACGACAGCTTCGGTATTCAAGGTATTTGATGTGCTACAGAATATTACGAAGCAGACGAATATTCTATCCTTGAATGCTACGATTGAAGCAGCGCGTGCCGGGGTAGCCGGAAGAGGCTTTATGGTCGTAGCAGACGAGATTCGGCAATTGGCTGACCAATCTCGCCAGTCCATTATTATGGCAGGGGACATTGTCGATAACATTGTGTCTGAAATGAACGAAACGGTAGCTGCATTGTCTGAAGTCTATCCATTGTTCCGGGAACAAATGGGCGCCGTTAAGGAGACAACAGAAATCTTCAATTCTGTACAGCAGCAAATGGGTGATTTCGTAGAACGTCTTAATTCTGTAACGGGCTCGATTCAGGAGTTGAATCAGTCACAGAGCGTATTGTCTGATGCCATGAGCAATGTAAGTGCTGTTGCCGAGCAATCCTCCGCAACCTCAGAGGAAGTAGCTTCCCTGAGCAGTGAGCAGGAGAACGTGGGCAATCAGCTCGTAACCTTGTCTGGTAAGCTGGAGAATGTATCCAACAACCTCAAGGAGACGCTTTCGAAGTTCATCGTTTAGCCTGAGCAAGTACAGATTAGTGTATATATTTTACAGCGATGCCCCCTTGTCGATCTGGCAAGGGGGCATTTTTGCGTTCAGAAGATCGGATGCTTGCCGAAGGCCATCTTCAGAGCTTTGACGTTCAATCTACGGCGTATCCTCGTTCGAAAGAACAATAAGCTTAACATGGCCACCAGGGCACCTCATAGCAGCTGATTTATACTTACACTTGATTGGGCAAGGTGATATTTGGCGAGCGGTCTTAGCTTTACAGGAATAAGCTGGATGGTGTCTGCTTTCCAAGGGCATACTATCTTCCACATCCAGGGGATCGGCAAGGAGGACCCACCATGGCGGGACAGAGAGCACCGGCGCAGCGGGAAAATAGAGCTTGCTGCATCCAAGGAACACCGGATTCACATTGTACACAGCACTCACATCACTCACAGCATTCACAGCATACAGGGCACAAACAAAGCAAACAGTATCTACAAAATACACAGCGTAGACAGCGAATCCGAGCGCTCATGATCTTCTTTGGTAGCCTTCTCATGCTGATCATAGCCAGATTGGGCTGGCTGCAGGCGGGCTTTTACATCGGGCAGAATGTTCTGTCATCTAAGACTATAGGCGAGTTGTCAGTTTTACAACGTCAGGAAGGGGTTGTGGTGGATGATGGCCGAGGGCATATAGAGGATCGCAATGGTCATCCCTTGACGGGAGAACGCATCTGGGTACCGGTGTTATTTCCGAGAGGCTATGAGCGGCTGAGCGAAGGAGAACTAGAGACACTCGCTTCGATATTGAAGATCAGGGTCACTAAACTGCGACAGCAATGGGAGACGCTGGAGTCCCCGTTTATCTGGAGAGATGCAGTGAACCAACCGTTAGCTCTGCAATCTGCGCAGCTCCATAAGCTTCGTGGAATTCACAGCGATGCTGTAGAGGTGCTTCCGTATGTGAGAAGATATGCCAATTCAGCTACAGGACGCCAGTGGCTGGGATACGTCTATGATCCTGGCAAGAAGACATCCCTTGCAATAGGGGCATCGGGTCTGGAGAAAGCATTCGAGCCGCTGCTCAAGAGCCGTGGGAAGACGGTCATGCTGCACTTGGTTGATCCGGTGCGTGCAACACTTCCGGGCTCCGCGCTTCGTATGATTAAGCCAGATAATCCCTATTATCCTTTGCGGCTACAGACCACGATTGATCTGCCCATACAGGAGAAGATTGAGGGGCTGCTGGAGCAGTCGAGGATGGGGGAAGGAGCGGTAGTCGTACTGGACGTAGAGAATGCGGATATTGTAGCTATGGTATCCAGTCCCTTTTATAATCCAAATGATATCCACCCGAAGCAGGGACAGTGGGTTAATCATGCGACACAAGCAACAGCTCCGGGCTCAGTATTCAAGATTGTGACGGCTGCTGCTGCCCTGGAGGCGAATCAGACTTCTGAGGATGAGGTCTTCGAGTGTAAGGGGGACTTTGGTAAATATGGGCTTTCCTGTCCTGTCCCCGGAGGTCACGGAAGACTGAGCCTGCGTGAGGGCTTTGCCCGTTCCTGCAATACAGTGTTTGCACACCTCGCTGAGCGGGTAAGTTCAGAAGATATCCTAACTATGGCCAGACATCTAGGACTTGGTCAAGCGGTCGGATGGCAGGCAAACGGAATACCTGGGATATCGACCGTGCAGCCACTGGCGCATGAGCATGGGGGACGCATTTATGCATCTGGCGCAGACCTGGAGGATGAAGGGATACGGGTCCAGACAGCTATTGGTCAAAGGGACGTCATAATCACCCCGTTACAGGCGGCGAATGTGGTAGTAACCTTGCTGCATGAAGGCCAGGTCCTCTCCCCACGTCTGGTCAGTCGGGTCAAGTATCGTGACGGAAGTGTGCTCAAGGAGCTTGGGCCACATGCGATGCCAGCTACGCCGGGCAGGTTGCGACCAGAGACAGCTCGCCAGCTGTTGGCGTGGATGCGGGATACCGTGAATGAAGGGACAGGCCGCTCTCTACGATCAGCTAGTTGGCATCTGGCAGGTAAGTCAGGCACTGCGCAGACAGGACAAGGCCGCAACCATCAATGGTTTGTTGGTTACGGCCCAGTAGAGCATCCTAAGTATGCAGTTGCAGTCTTAGTAAAGAATAGACCGGAGAATGTCGGCAATCACGCAACACGACTGTTCGGTCAGGTGATGGACTTGCTGGCCCGATCTTCATCAGCTGCTAGTCGGACCTCCTGAAGGCGGACCAGAAAAGGGAGATTCCTCGAATTCATCCTTAGGTAGATGAATCCAGCGTTGAAGGTAGCCCTGCTGCATGAGCTCCTTGATCAGGATTAACAGAATTGGTGACATGATCAGTCCTGAGACACCGAAGATTGACAAGGAAATAATCATGAATGACAGCATGAGATAGGCGGATGTCACACCGATGGAGTTGCCCGCAATTTTAGGCTCGGCCAGTTGACGCACCAGCATCGTAATAACCAGCAGTACGATCAATCCAATACCGAGTCCAGTCTGCCCTACAATCAGCAGGTAGATAGCCCAAGGCAACAGAATTACAGGTACACCAAGCAGTGGCAAAAGATCAAATAGAGCACATAAGATAGCTATATAGAAGGCATTTCCTGTCCCCAGAATGAGCAATCCGGTAAAAATGAGCGCAAATGTAATGGAGACAAGTAGAAATTGGGCACGCAGATACGAGAAAATGGCCTTGATGACGTGATTTTTGAAGAAATCAAAGGCTGTTTTCAAGGTTTGCGGTGTCTTTTTCCGGGCAATAACCTTCCATAAATCAATCTCGACACTCAAAAAGAATGCTAAAATAACAGCAACGGCAAAATTGGCTATAAAGGTAGAGGATGAGCCTACAAATCCAATCAGCCAGCGAAGAAAGCTCGCCCCCCATGTGCCAAGCATGCTGGTGATCGTCTCGAAGTATTCATTCAGACGCTCTGTCAAGCTTGGAGGCAATGACGTGATCTGACTCTGTACAAATACGCTGGATTGACGGAATGCATCCTGAATCAGCGTTGTATAGCGCGGAATGTCATCAGCCAGCTTCATGGATTGTACCGCCAGAATGACACCTAACCCGAGAAAGACCCCGATGAGCACAGCAGCGAACAGCAGCACGGAAATTGCTGAAGCGAAAGCTTTGCGCATTCCCCGGCGATGCAGGAATTGAGCCAGCGGTTCAATGCAAGCGAAGACGATGAAGGATAGAAATACGGGAGCAGCCAAATGGTATAACTTACTGAACAGTAACATGATAAGATAGACAGTGAGGACAATTAATGCGATGTCAAATATGGTGCGCCAGTATTTTTTGTATAACGGTAGCATGATTCCGTCTCCTTTTCTCAATCAATTGATGAGCCTATAGTAGCACCCTGCTCATAGTTAATCATGTGTGCATTTGTATCATACATCTAAATCATTTTTCAAAATACACTATATGGGGCAACATAAATCCTCTATAGGTTATCATGATTCTTCTAAACTATGTAGTATATCTAGTGATTTATCCAGTACCACGGGACATCTGAAAGGGTTCAAAATACTGAACTGTGTACATATACGATGATATTTGGAGAATGGTTCCCAAATTTGAGCATGATCCAGCATCACCGACCTGTGTTATGTATGTTCATGTTCATATGCTTAGAGAAAGCCAAGACAAAACGGAAAAGTGGGGATATTCATGCTGCAGAACTTACTGTTGTTGATATTGTACATTTCTTCTTTGTATGCATTTATTCCACTGGTCATTAGCCGATTGTTCGGGTTCAGGGTACTACGTAGAGGGAAAATACAGGATTCGTTCGCATTAACCTTCGATGATGGGCCGCATCCAGTCTACACCCCACAGCTATTGGACCTGCTTCGACGCTATAAGGTGAAGGCGACCTTCTTTGTCGTCGGTATGCATGCCAAGGAGCATCCGGAGATATTGCGAAGAATGCACCAGGAAGGGCATTTGATTGGTATTCATAATTATGAGCACAGGGCGAATTGGTTAATGCGACCCAAGACGGTGCGTAGACAGATTGAGTGGACGGAGCAGATTATTAATCAGGTTACTGGACAGCCGGTCATGTATTATAGACCTCCATGGGGAGTGGTTAACCTGTTTGATTTCTCCCCTTCAGCTGGAAAAAGAATCGTGCTCTGGTCTTCAATGTTCTATGATTGGAGATTCCGACTCGGTGCTGATCGGCTTGCCGAACGTATGCTGAGGAAGCTGCGAGGAGGAGAGATTATGCTGCTGCATGATCGAGGGACCACCTTTGGGGCTGACCCGCAGGCACCAGAGAATATGCTGCTAGCTGTCGAGACGCTGCTGGAGGAAGCCGCGCACCGGGGGATGAAGGGAATTAGAATTGATGAGATGGAGGAGGCTGAAGCAGTCATGGGTAAGGAGAAGAAGCGACAGAGCGATGCAGGTTGGCTAAAAAGAAGCATACTTCGCCTATGGTTCCAATATGAGAAGCTGTTCCACAGTCTCTTCCATCTCCAGCCAGCTTCGAAGGACACTCCTTTACTGCATTACAGACAGCGCTCCTATCAGGGAGAAGAGATCAAGCTAGGCGATGGTTCTATGTTAAGCAAGGGGGACAGTGTGTTGGAGCTGCATTTTGACAATCGTAGATTGTATGAGATCGGCGCTAGCGCAAAATCCACACTCCACATTGCTATTCAGATGATTCGCGGTGTAGAGCAGCAGCTTCCCGCTCTGGCAACCCGGATTGCCGAGGAGCCGGGTCTTACAAATGTAAAGGCACTGTATGGTGTAAGCATGATTAATAGGGGAGCCGAGAAGCTGGGCTTCATCGTGGAGGAATTACCAAAAGGGCTATTTGCTACAGCTTCGCGCTGGTACCTGGCTTTGCTGCTGTTGGTCATTCACCCTGCTGGACAGAGACGCTTCAGGAAGGGAGAGCTTCGTGGAGAGCAACAGAGATCAGGCGGTGAAATTGCGGCAAGAGCGACCTTGGTCCCCAAGAGAATCGTTATGCCGGTCAGTATCCTGAAGAGTCGATATGGTGGCACAACCAACCGCCTATCCAAGTCAGCAGAAGCGGGGGCAGACTATGACAATGAGATCTTGGACATGGAATCGGCAACTGCTGCCCAAGTGAACAGCACAGGCACCACGGCCTAACACGACTTCACGGGGCTAATTTAGTAGAATACAAGTAACCAAGTAAGACAAAAAAGCTGTTTCGAGGCTAGATAAGCCCGAAACAGCTTTTGTTGTATGCTATAGTGCTTTTTGTTCATGCTAAGGTGCTATGATTAGATTTTCATGATTCCGCCATTGCTCGCATTTGTAACAAGCTTGGAGTATCGGGCGAGATAACCAGTCTTCACCTTTGGCTCGAAGCCTTTCCAGTTGGCACGACGACGATCGAATTCCTCATCACTGATCTCCAACTGGATGGTGCGGTTGTTCAGATCCAGCTCAATGAAATCTCCGTCCTCGACGAAGGCAATCGGTCCACCCTCAGCGGCCTCTGGTGAGATATGACCGATCGAGATACCGCGGGATGCCCCTGAGAAGCGGCCATCCGTAATCAGTCCTACCTTGGCCCCCAGACCCATACCTACGATTTGGGAGGTTGGTGCCAGCATTTCCGGCATACCTGGTCCACCCTTAGGTCCTTCATAACGGATAACCACGACGTGGCCTTCCTTCACATGACCGTTAGCGATTCCGTACAGCGCATCGTCTTGGGAATCGAAGCAGATCGCAGGTCCACGGTGATAGCCGCCAACGGATGGATCAACTGCTCCCACCTTGATAATGGAGCCCTGTGGAGCCAGATTGCCGAAGAGCACAGCCAGTCCACCACGCTCAGAATGAGGGTTGTCCAGCCTATGAATAACGTTCGTATCCAGAATCTCTTGGCCTTCCACATTCTCACGTAACGTCTTGCCAGTCACGGTAATACAGTCCGCGTGCAGCGCTCCTGGCTTCTTGAGTAGTTCGTTCAGAACCGCGCTTACGCCGCCTGCATTGTGTACATCCTCGATGTGATAGTCAGAGGCAGGAGCCAGCTTGGACAGATGTGGTACTCGGTTAGCCACTTCGTTGATGCGCTCAATTGGATAATCTACTTCAGCTTCATGTGCCAAAGCCAGTGTATGCAGTACAGTGTTCGTGGAACCGCCCATCGCCATATCCAATGCGAAGGCATTGTCAATCGCTTCCTTCGTTACGATGTCACGCGGCTTGAGATCAATCTTGATCAGTTCCATCAGTTGCTTCGCAGACTGACGAACGAACTCTTTACGTTCCTCAGCGACTGCCAGGATAGTACCGTTGCCCGGCAGAGCCAGTCCCAGTGCTTCAGCAAGACAGTTCATGGAATTCGCTGTGAACATCCCTGAACAGGAACCGCAGGTTGGACAGCCAAATTGCTCAAGCTCCAGCAAGCTTTGATCATCAATCTTACCTGCCTGATAAGCACCTACACCCTCGAATACGGAGGTCAGGGAGATCGAGCGACCGTTCTTGTCCTTACCGGCCTTCATTGGTCCACCGCTGACGAATACCGTCGGAATGTTGACGCGAAGCGCACCCATCATCATGCCTGGCGTGATCTTGTCACAGTTAGGGATACATACCATTCCGTCGAACCAGTGAGCCGAGACGACAGTCTCCAGGGAATCGGCAATAATCTCACGGCTTGGGAGAGAGTAACGCATGCCGATATGGCCCATAGCAATTCCGTCATCAACACCGATGGTATTGAACTCGAACGGGACTCCGCCTGCTTCGCGAATCGCTTCTTTAACGATCTTACCGAATTCCTGAAGGTGTACGTGTCCAGGAACGATATCGATATAGGAGTTGCACACGGCAATAAATGGTTTGCCAAAATCCTCTTCCTTAACTCCTGCTGCGCGCAGCAAGCTCCGGTGTGGTGCACGATCAAAGCCTTTTTTGATCATGTCAGAGCGCATTTTTTTGTTTGCTGTCATGCTGACTTATCCTCCCAATCGGTGTATATTTTAGCGCTGTTGAGCGCTAATGAACGTTTATGTTTTCTAAAGAGTCTATCACATCTAGTCAGCTTTTGCTATATGGGCCTTGCTGGAGGATACACAAAAAAACCGGCTCACACAGAAGCCGGCTACTGCCAGAAATAATGGGGACTTCAACGGACATGTCAACTGGATATGCCCCAGTGACGTGCATAAATGGAGATGAGGATTACTTTTTGCCGCCCTTGCGACCGATTTCCTGATAAAATTCCCGATCCCGGGACTCAGCAGTGGCTTCTCCACCCTTGCGGCCAATCTCTTGATAGAACTCCGTGGTATGCGTCTCTGCTGTCGTCACGCCGCCTTTACGGCCGATTCCCTGGTAGAAAGCCCGACTGTGCTTTTTGGAGGTGGCTTGCCCGCCAAGCCTTCCGGCCTCGGCCCTAGTCATCTTGCCTTTGTCTGAGGGGGGTGCCATAACAAATCACTCCTTGGGACAAGTTTGTTGTACGCACCCTGTACTTACCACTTCCCTTGCGACATGAAACAAGGAGAAAAGATGCCTGGGGCAAGTCACGATAGTTCCCAGATGATATGTGAGACATGAATATTCAGGCTTGTTCATTCTTTATCTAATTTGTTTTCACGCCTTTCTTGGCTGGCGCAGGCTTGGCTTCATGTAGCGCAATAACCAATCTGTCCGAGGCTCTACAATGGCGTGCGATAGTGTTCTCACCGTCGGAAGCGTCAGCAGGGCAGTCGCTCCGCAAGCCGTAACGATGAGCAGTAATGCCTCATAGGGAAGTGTAATGTAGCTATAGATCCCTGAGATCACAGCCGCCCGGATCACAAAGCCATGCAGCAGGAAGACATAGAGAGTCCGTCTGCCCATATCCGTCCAGAAGCCAGCAGCTAGTGGAACGAATCCGAGGAAAACGACAGAGGCAGCAATCTGTAGCAGGTAGATACCGATACGGAACAGACCAGCATACCAATCGGTGTGACCCAGCTGTAGGTAGGTCATGCTTCCGTATAACCAGCCCGCGGGGAGTACTTGAGCGATCAAGCCTGATACCGATAGTAGCATGCAGGATAGCACAATAGCCGTCACTCTTGCCTTGCGGTTCCACCATGCGGCTAGCTTCTCGTAAGAGAAGTGATAGCCAATGACGAAGAATGGCATGAATACGAAAGTCCGGCTCAGGCTCAGCCAAATTCCGTCCACCGGAAGGTATCCGATCATAATACCAAGTCCGAAGGCAACAGCGAGCTGTGAAGTCACAGACAGCCGAATAAGGAGCATCATCAGTAGCCGCCAACAAATATGACTAGCCAGGAACCACAGCAGCAAGTAAGGTGCAAAGAATGAATGGTGAATGCCAGGTACATGGAAGAACAGGGCATCAAGAGAGGAATAGAGCGTCTGAAATATCAAATACTGCAGTCCAATTTGTAATAGTACCTTGCGACCGCCCGAACCGAGCAGATTAAATTTGGAAAAATATCCTGTGACAAATACAAACAGTGGAATGTGGAACATAAATATCCACGTGTACACCTCTTGGGCTATTGGCATGTCAGCAAGCAGCGGCTCAAGAGCATTTCCAATAAATACACAAAAAATCAGCAGCAACCGCAGGTCGATCAGCACGGTGTCACCGCGCGAGGTGTCATGTACAGTCATTCGGTATTCCCCCATCAATACATAATGAAAAGTAATTATGAAATCATCTTTTTATACTTTCAAAATACGCTAGCCAAAGGAATTGGATAGTGATTTTTTTCACAATAGAAAACGTTCTCAGATCCCATATTTGTGTCAAAACGTTGACACGTTTGATGGCTCCAGATTTGACCTGCCCCTATACCAATGGTACCCTAACGAAAGCTGGACATCTTCCTTTGGAGGTATGAAACACCTTTGCAATGAAGGCTTTCTGGCAAGTTAGCGTTCCTGATCCAAGCTATCTTCCTATATAATTGAACCCAAGAGTCTAACCTAGCGTGAATAGGATCAGCTGTATAGGCTGTGGGATGTCCTGAATACAATCAAACAAGTGCTAAGGAGAATAAGTAATGAAAAAAATTCAACTTGTGCAAAAAATAGTCGACTGCGGTGTAGTTGCTGTGCTGCGGGGTGATTCCAGCGATCAGGTCGTGCAAATGGCTGAGCAGGCTATCGCGGGTGGAATCAAGGCGATTGAAATTACTTTGACAGTTCCGGGAGCTTTGCGTGCGATCGAATCCCTTAGCAGAATCTATAGCTGGAACGCAGAGCATGAGGATCGGTTCGCTATCATTGGGGCGGGTACGGTACTGGAGCCACACTCTGCTAGAGCTGCCATTATGGCAGGGGCTGAATTCGTGGTGTCTCCATCGCTGAATCCGGAGACGATCCGATTGTGCAATCTCTATCGTGTGCCTATCTTGCCAGGGGTTATGACCTTGGCAGAGGTTCAGCAAGCGCTGGAGTGGGGCGTGGATATTGTAAAGCTCTTCCCGGGCAGTGTGTATGAACCATCCATTATCAAGACAATGAAGGGACCCATGCCACAGGCGAATTTCATGCCAACGGGTGGTGTCTCCGTCGCTAATCTTGGGGACTGGATTCGAGGTGGAGCTGTGGCTGTAGGTATCGGTTCAGATCTGACGGCCGAGGCTACCCAATCAGGAGATATGAAGCGGGTACGTTCCAAGGCAGAGCAGTACATGAAGGCTTACCGGGAGGCTAAGGCTAGACGGTAGTAGAATGGGCTGGACTGTGAGCATGAGGTGGTCCGGCCTTTGCAAGACGACATTAGACTCCGAAGCTGCGATTATGGTGGCGTTGGAGTTTTGTATTTCGCTAGACAATTTCGAAAAGGTGGTTCGCATGAGAAGACGAAGTAGAGGTATGAGTGTATACAGTGCGAGACAACCTCGCCGAATGGTATGGAAGGTGCTTCTGATCGTACTGCTCCTGTTGGTAGCTATCGTTGGCTGGGGCGCTTGGAAGGTGTTGACACCCTACAAGGCAGACGAGGTGGCTCTGACAGCTATCAGCAGTGCAGCAGAGGCTCAAGTAAAGGTGACCGAGACGGAGCAGTGGATTGATTTCATGCCAGAAGAGGGAGCGGGCAAGGGTACAGGGGTTATTTTCTACCCAGGCGGACTGGTAGACCCGAAGAGCTATGCACCGTTAGCGAAGTCTCTCGCGGAGCAAGGGCATCATACGGTCATTGTGAAAATGCAGTTCAACCTTGCTTTTACGGAGCCTGACGCGGCGAATGCTGTCCTGGCTGCCTATCCTGACGAATCCTTCGTGATCGGGGGCCACTCATTAGGCGGAGCCATGGCGGCCCGGTATGCAGCGACTCATTCCGGTCAGATTCAAGGGTTGTTCCTTCTGGCGTCTTATGCGGACAGCAAGGCAGATCTGCATACGACCTCCCTTCCAGTGCTATCCATTCTGGGTACACAGGATCAGGTGATCAATAGGGAGAAATATCAGAGTGGACGAGCTAATCTGCCTGATAGTACGTTGTACTACACCGTAGAAGGCGGGAATCACGCTCAATATGGAAGCTATGGCCCGCAAAAGGGGGATGGCGTGGCTACGATTACCGCAGAAGAGCAGGAAAGCCGCACAGCACAGGTTATGATGGACTGGTTAACTGCGACTGTCGATGTTGATGCATCCTCAAAATAAGACTTGTCTAATACCTATGTCCACTCTAAGGAGAAGATTGGAATGGCTGAGTTGCTTGTAAAAGGAAGACGACATCCCTGCAGAGCCGTCCTGTTCGATAAGGATGGCACGCTGCTGGACTTCTGGCAAATGTGGGGACCTTGGACTCGTACGCTGCTGGAGATGCTTGAGCAAGAGCTTCAAGGGCTGAAGGGCAGCTTTACAGGCTCGAAGCACCGGGTACTTGGTACAACTCATAATGCGGATGGTGAGCCGATGGGCTATGACCGCAGTGGTCCACTGGCCATGGGATCGATTGAGGAGACAACCGCTGTTCTGGCTTGGCAGCTGTATGCAGCTGGTAAGCCTTGGAATGAGGCGGTGCTGCGTGTACATGAGTTGGCCTCAGTGGCGACCCAGGAAATCCGGCAACAGAGGCCAGCAAGTCTGCCGGCAGGCTTGTTGAGTTTGCTGCAACAGTGTCACCAAGCCGGGGTTGTCATGGGAGTGGTTACGGCGGATGGAACGAAGGAAGCGGAGGAGCATCTCCATTGGCTGGGAATCCATTCTTATTTTGCGACAGTGGTAGGCTATGACCAGGTCGTACATAGTAAGCCTGATCCTGCCATGATGCTTCATGCCTGCGCCCAACTCCGGGTCAGTCCGTCTGAGACCGTACTGATCGGGGATACGAATGGAGACATGCAGATGGGCAGACTTGCTGGAGCGGCGTTGAAGATTGGCTATGCTGCAGAGTCGGAGACAGCCACATATCTGCTGGATGCAGATGAAATCATTCACAGCTATGATGAGATTATAGTACGGCAGGGTTTTGTGTAATGAATTATAGGGTTGCATGTTATTCTATGGAGACAATTAATGAGGTGATGCTGGTATGGACAAAAAACAGACACTAGCTTCATGGATTACAGACAGCAGCAAAATCGTATTTTTTGGTGGGGCAGGAACGTCCACGGAGAGTGGAATTCCGGATTTTCGGTCAGCCGCAGGACTGTATCGAAATGAAGAGAAGCTGCCTTACCCACCGGAGGTTATGCTAAGCAAGACCTTTTTCCTCGAACACCCGAACGTCTTCTTTGACTTTTATCGTCGCAAGATGCTGCATCCGAATGCTAAGCCTAATGGTTGTCATGAACTGCTGGCCAGGCTAGAAGCTGAAGGCAGGCTGTCCGCGGTTATCACGCAGAATATTGATGGTCTGCATCAAAAGGCTGGCAGCCAGCGTGTGCTGGAGCTTCATGGGTCTGTGCATCGCAATTACTGTATGAACTGCTCACGCTTTTATTCCCTTGCGGAGATTATGGACAGTGAGAGCACCGTGCCTGTCTGTCCGCATGACGGAGCCATGATCAAGCCTGATGTGGTGTTATATGAAGAGGAATTGAACCACAAGACTTTATCAGATGCAGTGGAGGCTATAGCAGAGGCTGATTTACTGTTAATTGGCGGCACGTCGCTGACCGTTCATCCGGCTGCTTCCTTAATTACTTATTTTCAAGGAGAACGCACGGTATTGTTGAATGCGGACCCGACTCCGTATGACCATCGGGCGGACCTGTTGTTAACCGAACCGATCGGACAGATTATGCATGAGGTTGGAAGGTTGGTAGTGTAATCGTTTTCTTGTAAAAAAGTTGTCAAGGGCGTATGATGTTCCCTAGGAAAGAAAACACAATCATGAGTGGAGAGAGGCGGGGATAGCAATGGTTTATTTAGCTGGTGAAGATCGTTATGAACATATGAAATATAATCGTACAGGCAAATCCGGCCTGAAGCTCCCGGCTATTTCTCTGGGACTATGGCATAACTTTGGTGGCATCAACAACGCCGAGAATGGTCGGAATATGTTGACAAGAGCGTTTGATCTGGGGATTACCCATTTTGATTTGGCAAATAATTATGGTCCTCCTGCAGGATCTGCTGAGCAATTGTTCGGACAGGTTCTGGCAAGTGACCTTAAGGCATATCGCGATGAGATGGTCATCTCTACCAAAGCAGGGTACTATATGTGGCCTGGACCGTATGGTGAATGGGGTTCTCGCAAATATCTGGTCTCAAGTCTGGATCAGAGTCTGAAGCGTATGGGACTTGATTATGTGGATATTTTCTACTCCCATCGCTTTGATCCGGATACTCCGCTTGAGGAGACGATGATGGCGCTGGATCATATTGTCCGTTCCGGGAAGGCCCTATACGTAGGTATTTCCAGCTATAGTGCCGAGCAGACTGCCGAGGCGGCTCGCATCTTGAAAGAGCTCGGAACACCACTCCTCATCCATCAACCGAAGTATTCCTTACTGGACCGTTGGATTGAAGAAGGTTTGCAGGACGTGCTTGATGAGAACGGAGTGGGCAGTATCGCATTTTGTCCGTTGGCGCAAGGACTGCTTACCAATAAATATCTGAATGGCATCCCGGATGATTCTCGCGCTGCAGGCGCTTCACAGTTCCTGAGCTCCAATAATATAACACCAGAGATGCTGCGCAAGGTGAGAGCCTTGAACCAGATGGCGGGTGCAAGAGGTCAGAGTCTGGCTCAATTCGCTCTTGCCTGGGTACTTCGTGAGGGACGTGTAACCTCTGCGCTCATAGGTGCCAGTCGTCCTGAACAGATTGAAGAGAACGTGGCAGCACTCTCTAATCTGGATTTCTCGACAGAAGAGCTGGAACGGATCGATTCCATTCTGCACTCCTCCGGCCAAGAGGGCTCCAAGTCTTAATTAGAAGTGGTAAGCTCTAAGCGTACCTGTTACAACGTAGTCACGAGTTCGTGATCGACACTACAATCGTTATGGCTACTAGAGTTCGAGTTACTCTAGACCTAATCACTTAATCACTTTCATTAGAGCCACTATAGATGAATAGCAGAGTCATTATAGATGAATAGCTCAATTAGCCCGCTTGGATGTCCAAGCGGGCCAGCTTTATGTATTCGTAGCGTGGCCCCAGCTCAGCTCGCACACTCAGGAGGAGCCTGCAAGAATCGAGCGCCGATATTCGCTCGGCGATTGCCCATACAGTCTGCTGAATTGTCTGGAGAAATATAGGGCATCCTGCATTCCAACGGAGGCCGCTACTTGTTCGATGGAGAGTCCGGGCCGTTCCCGGAGCAGCTGCCGGGATTTGTCTATACGAAGCTTCAGCAGATAAGTCACTGGCGATACGCCCGTTTCCTGCTTGAATATGCGGGATAGATAAGCACGGTTGTATCCCAGGCCTGTAGCCATATCCTCAATCGACACGGGATGGGCATATTGGGTACCCATGTATTGAATCATCTGCCGGACTGTAGAGCGAAGGTGTGATTCAGGTCCTGCTAACGGCAGCTCCTCGGCCAAGTGGTCCATGGCTTCCGCCATGATTAAATGAAGATACCCGATCGCTGCGGGATGCGAGCTGCTCTTGCGCGTGTTGAAGCCCTGCTGCATGCTCTTAATCCATTCAGGAATACAGCTATGTTCGGCAGCCCGGAATACAGTCGCTCCAGTGGTAAAGCCTGCTTGATGAACCAAGGCGTGAGAGGCGCTGCCCGTGAAGGCTGCCCATCTGTATTTCCAAGGCTCCTCCTGATTGGAAGCGTAGCTGACGAGCTGCTCAGGATGGATCAGGAAGCAGTCGTGAGTCTGCAAGGAATAGCTTTGCTGCTCTGTGCGAAATACCCCTTGACCGGATTCAACGAAATGAAGCAGATAATAATCGTAGAGCTTGGGACCGAGCGAGTGCCCAGGATGGGTCTGGCTCTCCCCGGCAAATAGCACATGGAGTCTGCTCTGATCATAATAGACCGGGTTAGAGGCTATAGCGTACGAGTAATCTGCGGACATGGGCGGGTACCACTCCTTGCTTTTACATGTTCATAAAATGGAGTTGAAGCTGTGGGTCGCAATTCTCTTGAATTGTGTGTGTACGCTTCATGTTGTAGTATAAACTGTGAAGTCACATTTATCCATATGGATAACACATCAATACATTACATATCGTCTGTGTGTTCTATATACTGATCAGTGTAAGGGGCATGCCCGAAGTAACATTCTGAATGATAGCCGAGGCTTGGATTCATCAATGAAATGATCTTTTTAGCATGGCATTCATCACATGTCATGTATGGTACACTGGAGCGCAAGTGCTCATCCTTTGTTGCCGTTGTTGTTTTGAAACAAACTCTTATACATGTGATATTCATGCAGTAACTAATAGAAAGGGGATTTGTAAAATGGCTATTTTGGTAACTGGTGGAGCGGGTTATATTGGTTCTCATACGGTGGCAGCATTGCTTGAGAAGGGTGAAGAGGTTGTAGTCGTTGATAATCTGCAGACAGGACACAAGGAATCGCTTCTTGGTGGTAAGCTGTATGAAGGCGATCTGCGTGACAAGGAGCTCCTGACGACTGTGTTTGCGGAGAATCAGATTGATGCGGTTATTCACTTTGCAGCAAATTCCCTGGTAGGCGAAAGTATGAAGGACCCAGCTAAATACTATGATAATAACGTATTTGGCACATTGTGCCTGCTGGAAGCAATGAGTGCAGCCAAGGTATCCAGAATTGTCTTCTCCTCTACAGCAGCTACCTATGGTGAGCCGGAAAAGGTACCTATTGAAGAGACTGACCGTACGGAGCCTACCAACGTTTATGGCGAGACCAAGCTGATGATGGAGCGCATGATGTCCTGGTTCGACAAAGTGCTGGGCATTAAATATGTATCCCTGCGCTACTTCAATGCGGCAGGCGCTCATGTGAGCGGCAAGATCGGCGAGGACCACCGTCCTGAGAGTCATCTGATTCCATTGGTACTGCAGACAGCCTTGAAGCAGCGTCCACATATCTCTGTCTTCGGTGATGACTACCCCACACCGGATGGAACATGTATTCGTGACTACATCCACGTGAGTGATCTGGCTGATGCACATTTGCGCGCAGTCGGTTATCTGCGCGAGGGCAACGACAGCAATGTATTTAACCTCGGTAACGGTCAAGGCTTCTCCGTCAAGGAAGTGATTGAGACTGCGAAGCAGGTGACTGGCCTTGATATTCCAGTAGTCATGGAGGCGCGTCGTGCAGGTGATCCTGCGATTCTGGTTGCTTCCTCGAATAAAGCACGGACCGTGCTCGGCTGGAATCCTAGCCGCACCGAGCTTGCTGATATTATCAGCGGAGCCTGGAGCTGGCATCAGTCCCATCCTGACGGCTACGGCGAGTAATATACCGCAAGAATCAAAGGAGGCCCATCATGGCGAAGGGAACACAAGCATCACCAGACACGGAGCTTACTGCCGGAGCGCAAAGCGCGCTTCAGGCTATTGATAGACTGACAGGCTTTGCTCTGAAGCAAGGACTGATTGAAGAGACGGATTACGATTATAGCCGTAATCTGCTGCTGGAGCAGTTTGGCTTCTCCGAGCCTTATGCTGGTCATGAGGAACTAGATATCCCGGACAGTCCGCAGTCGATGCTGGATGTATTGATTGATTATGGTTACGAGCTGGGGTTAATTCCTGAGAATACAGATACGTATCGTGATTTGCTGGATGCGAAGATTATGGGCCAATTGATGGCTCGTCCATCGGATGTCATTCGTGCCTTTAGACAGACACAGACAGAGCAGGGGATTGAGGCGGCAACGAATCAATTTTACAAGCTATCCATTGACTCCAACTATATCCGCATGGACCGGGTCAATAAGAATGTATATTGGAAGCAGCCTACGGATTACGGAGACATGGAGATTACCATCAATCTCTCGAAGCCGGAGAAGAGCCCGAAGGAGATTGCCATGGCGAAGCTGCTTCCGCCTCCTGTCTATCCTAAATGTCAGCTCTGCCGGGAGAATGTGGGTTATGCAGGTCGCGTGAATCACCCTGCCCGTCAGAATCTGCGCGTCATTCCACTTAAGCTGATCGAGGAGCCGTGGTTGTTCCAGTACTCTCCATATGTGTACTACAACGAGCACTGTATCATTTTCCATCATGATCATGTGCCAATGAAGCTTACAAAGGATACGCTGCGCCGTCTGCTGGCGTTCACGACGGACTTCCCGCATTACTTTATCGGCTCGAATGCAGACCTGCCGATTGTAGGTGGCTCGATCTTGACGCATGACCATTTCCAGGGGGGCAAGCATACCTTCCCGATTCAGCTGGCTCAGCGTGAAGCCGTATATCGCAGTGACGCATTCCCTGAGGTGCAGGCCGCAACGGTTAAATGGCCAATGTCGGTCGTTCGTCTAAGCTCTAACAATCCTGAGCAGCTGTTAGAGGCAGGTAATGCGCTCTATGAAGCGTGGAAGCAATACAGCGATGCTGAAGTAGATATTCTGTCCTTCTCCGATGAGAATGGTGAGCAAGTGCCGCACAATACGGTCACACCAATTGTACGCCGTGGTGAGAATGGTGAATATGAAATGGATCTGGTGCTGCGTAACAACCGTACCAATGAGCAGTATCCGGAAGGGATCTTCCACCCTCATCGTGAGATGCACCATCTGAAGAAAGAAAACATTGGACTGATCGAGGTCATGGGTCTTGCGATCCTGCCGGGCCGTCTTAAGGAAGAACTGGATGGCATTGCAGACTTGTTGGGCAGCAGTGCTCCGCTGGAGCCGGCAATTCAGGAGGATGAGACCCATCCGCTCAACAAGCATGCCGAGTGGATCGGGTCACTGATTGAACGTCATGGTAGCAGCCTTGATAAGGATCAGGCTGTTGAGATCATCCAGAATGAGGTTGGGCTGAAGTTCAGCGAAATTCTGGAGCATGCGGGCGTATTCAAACGGGATGCTCAGGGTCAGAAGGCCTTTGCAGCCTTCCTGAATAGCCTTGGATACCGCGAGCAAGTGTGATTGTCTGATGTGATAATTGGTAATCCATATATCAAGTTATACACGAAGGGCAAGCTTTGCTGCAGAAGCAGTGAGCTTGCTCTTTGTGTTGTTCATTTATACAGTGCAATCTATTGAATATTCCTGATTGCTGTACTTCTAAAAAAGCATACCAATACTTCGTCATTAAATCGTGCGCAATATACTGAGATTTGTTATTTTGTGTCTAAAAGCGTTATAATGTAGGAGTGCGTGGCATGAACGCTGGTTAAGAACAAACCAAGAAGTAGAACCAAGAAGTAGAACCAAGAAGTAGAACCAAGAAGTGAAATTAAGAAATGAATCGGAGGCGAACATCCACGATGAGAGCATTTGAATTCCATAATCCTACTCGTCTTATTTTTGGTCAAGGCAAGCTTGAAGTATTAACTCGGGAAATTCCAAAGTACGGTAAGCGCGTACTGCTGGTCTACGGTGGTGGTAGCATCAAGCGCAGCGGTCTCTATGAAGAAGTCATTGGCTTCCTCAAGCAAGCTGAGGTGGAAATTACAGAGCTCGCAGGTGTCGAGCCCAATCCGCGTCTGGCTACGGTACATAAGGGTGTCGAGCTGTGCAAGCAGCATGACGTTGACTTCATCCTTGCTGTAGGTGGAGGCAGTGTGCTGGATTGTACGAAGGCAATCGCGGTTGGTGCGAAGTATGATGGCGATATGTGGGATTTCGTTGAGCGTAAGGCTGTACCGACGGCAGCACTTCCATACGGAACTGTGCTGACGATGGCCGCAACGGGTTCTGAGATGAACTCAGGTTCAGTGATCACTAACGAAGTTACTCAGGAGAAGCTAGGTTGGGGTAGCCCACTGGTATACCCTGCGTTCTCTATTTTGGATCCGACGTACACCTTCTCTTTGCCTAGAGATCAGACAGTATACGGTATGGTGGACATGATGTCACACGTCCTTGAGCACTACTTCCACTTGGATACGAACACCCCGGTACAATTGGGTTGGTGTGAGACCATTCTGCGTGCTGTTATTGAGGCAGCGCCGAAGCTGGTAGATGATCTCGACAATTACGAGCTGCGTGAGACGGTTATGTTCTGTGGTACCATGGCACTGAACGGATTCCTGAATATGGGGCTGGCTGGTGACTGGGCAACGCACAATATTGAGCATGCTGTATCTGCTGTGTACGACATTCCGCATGGTGGTGGTCTGGCCATTCTGTTCCCGAACTGGATGAAGCACAATATCGACGTGAAGCCTGAGCGTTTCGCACGTATGGCTGTTCAAGTGTTCAATGTGAATGCTGAGGGCAAATCTGAGCGTCAGGTAGCTGAAGAAGGCATTGAAGCGCTGCGCAGCTTCTGGAGCTCGATTGGTGCGCCAAGTCGTCTGGCAGACTACGATATTACGGACAAGGACATTGAACTGATGGCAGACAAAGCGATGCGCTTTGGACCATTCGGCAACTTCAAGAAACTGCAGCGTGAGGATGTAGTCAGCATCTATCAAGCTTCGTTGTAGTATACTTACACTTCATATTTACAATGCGTACTGTGTTCTACTACTCGCCCAATGGCAGCTGGAACGAGTAGCAGCTTAACAAAGTAGCCTTGTAGGAACTGGCGGTCTTGGATAAGACTGCCGGTTTTTTTGTCGTTCATTGAGAAGGTAGAGTGGATATGAGTCGTAAAGTCATAGACGTAATATTACATTTTAGGTAAGATATATAGATGATGAAGCGACAGAATGAGTATTTCATATTCAGGGATTCAGAGGATTAGCTGGGTAATAATTCGAACTTTAGGAAAATATCTGAAACTTAGCATTGGCAACATACGTATGTATTGATATAAGATCAGCGACGGACAAAGGAGGTCTGGTTATGCTGGAAACGGTCTTCTGGGGATTCTTGATCGGCGGAGCGCTCTTTACAATTGTAAGTGTATTGATTGGCGATGTGCTAGGTAGCTGGCTTGATGGCGTATTCGATCTGGCTGGTATTGATTGGCTCAATCCTGTAGTACTGGCAGGAGCGGCTACGACATTTGGCGGAGCCGGTATTTTACTAAGCAAATACACGAACCTGGGGAGTACAGCCGTCTTGGTTGCAGCCCTGTTGATTGCTTTCCTGGTTGCTGTGGTGGTGTTCCTTGCATTTGTGAAGCCCATGATGAACAGTGAAGTATCTACTGGCTTTTCCATGAAGGAGCTGGGCGGGAAGATTGGAGAGATTACGATTCCTGTGCCCGCCAAGGGCTTCGGAGAGGTCATGGTGAAGCTGGGGGCGGCAAATACGATTCATACAGCATCAAGCTTCGAGCATAAGCCGCTTGCTGCAGGTACCCGCGTAGTGGTCATAGAAGTCACTGATGGTGTGTTGGTAGTCTCTGATCTTAATGTGTAAGACGAATACATAGGGGAGAGGATGAAGAACATGCAGGATTTGATTAACATGGATGTAATACTTATTCCCGGTATTGTAGTAGCTGTGATTGTGGTTATGGGTATTGCGTTCTGGGCCCGTTATAAGACGGTTGGCCCGGATGAGGCGATGATCGTAACGGGGTCCTTTCTGGGAAACAAGAATATCTCTGAGGACGATTCGGGTCGGAAAATCAAGATTGTGCGTGGTGGCGGTGCGTTCATTTGGCCAATCTTTCAGCAATCCGAATTCATTTCCTTGCTGTCACACAAGCTCGATGTGACGACTCCTGAAGTATATACGGAGCAAGGGGTTCCTGTTATTGCAGACGGAGTTGCTATTATCAAGGTGGGCAGTTCCATAGAGGATGTGGCTACTGCTGCTGAACAGTTCATCGGCAAGCCGCTTGAGGCGCTGAGAAGCGAAGCTCAGGAAGTGCTTGAAGGTCATCTGCGTGCGATATTGGGTACGATGACTGTAGAAGAGGTATATCGTAATCGTGATCGGTTTGCCCAAGAGGTACAGGGCGTCGCTGCACGTGATTTGAAGAAAATGGGACTGCAAATTGTCTCGTTCACAATCAAGGATGTACGTGATAAGCATGGCTACCTGGATGCGCTCGGTAAACCGCGGATTGCAGCAGTCAAACGTGATGCAGAGATTGCAGAAGCTGAGGCTGTTCGGGATGCGCGTATTCAGAAGGCGCGGGCTGAGCAAGAGGGTCAAAAGGCTGAGCTGTTGCGGGATACCAACATTGCTGAGGCTGAGAAGGATAAGGAACTGAAGGTCGCTGCGTTTAAGAAGGATCAGGATACGGCGAAGGCCGAAGCGGATCAGGCCTATCATATTCAAGAGGCGCGTGCCAAGCAGACCGTGGTCGAGGAGCAAATGAAGGTCGAGCTCGTGCGCAAGGAGCGGGAGATCGACATTCAGGGCAAGGAAATTCAAGTGCGCGAGAAGCAGTATGATGCTGAGGTGAAGAAGAAGGCTGAAGCAGACCGTTACGCGGTCGAGCAAGCTGCCGAAGCGGATAAGGCGCGTAAAATGCGGGAAGCTGATGCGGTACAGTACTCCATTGAGACACAAGCCAAGGCTACAGCCGAGCAAAAACGGCTCGAAGGTCAGGCGGTCGCGGATGCTGAGCTTGCCAAAGGTACTGCTGATGCGGAAGTTATCCGACTGCGTGGTCTGGCTGAAGCCGAAGCGAAGGAAAAGCTTGCCGAGGCCTTCCAGAAGTTCGGAGAGGCTGCCGTGCTCGATATCATTGTCAAAATGCTGCCTGAACTGGCTGGCAAAATTGCAGAGCCAATCGCCTCTATTGAGAAGCTGACCGTCGTTGATACAGGCAAGGGAGATGGCGCTGGAGCTGCCAGAGTGAGCAATTATGTTACGGAACTGATGTCCACGGCCCCAGAGATGCTGAAGAGCGTATCCGGAATTGATGTGGAGAGTCTGATCCATGGACTTACCAAAGGTAAAACGGGTACACCTGCATTCACGGTGCCGACTGATGGAGCAGCATCGACGGTAACAGCAGTGCCTGCTACCGAGCAAGCTCCGTCAGAGTCAGGGAAGCGTCGAATTGAAGAGTAGTCTTAGTCGGTCTAAGGACTAATTCATAATTTGATATGAATTTGGCGACAGCCCCCTGCAAAGGACTTTCCTTCTGCCAGGCGGGCTGTCCGTTGTTCCTGACGTAATCAGGGGCCTGCGAGATGTACCTCTATTGACCTCTACTGAAAATTTTGTTACCTTAAGCGAGACACCCTGTAAGTGCGAGAGTTGGAGCAAAAGAGGTGCGGATGGTGAGCAGCCTACAAGTGGTCAAGGTATTAAACAACAATGTTATTATTGGCGTGCGTCCTGATAATCAGGAGGTCGTCGTTATCGGGAAGGGAATTGGCTTCAATCGAAAGTCCAATGACCATATATCGTTGGAATCGGTGGAGAAGATGTTCATTCTCACCAACCAAGAGGAACAGGAGCAGTACAAGCAGCTTATTCCTCAGGTCGACGAGCGACTGATTGAGATCATCGGTGAGGTTATTCACCATATCGAAGGTCAGGTTCGCGTGCCTTTGAATGAACATATTCATATTGCCATTACGGATCATATTGCATTCGCCTTGAAGCGCAAGGAGCAGGGTATCATTATTCATAATCCCTTTCTATACGAGACCAGAGAGATCTATCCCGAGGAGTATCGAATGGCGGAATATGCAATTCATTTGATACGTGATCGTCTTGGAATCGATTTGGGACAGGATGAAATTGGCTTTGTAGCTTTGCATATATACAGTGCGATGACGAATCAACATATTTCTCAGGTGCGTGAGCATTCAGCGTTGATTACGGATCTAGTGACGATTGTAGAGGATGCATTGGAATATAATATTCCTGTTGATTCCTTGGATTACTCACGCCTGTTAACCCATCTGCGCTTCGTGATCGAGCGTGTCCGGCGTGGGGAAGCGGTGGAGCAAATGCACAAGCTGGATAAGCTGATGAGCTCGGAGTATCCTGAAATGTACACGCTTGCCTGGAAGCTGACGAAGATTATGGAGAAGCGGCTGGGATTGCCTGTATATGCTGCGGAAGTGAGCTATTTAACTATGCATTTACAGCGTTTACAACAGCGCAAGGAGCAAGAGTACTCTGGTTAAAGATCTCACCAAGCACAAGAGAGACATCGGGTTGCAAACTCTGAAGGCTTCGTGCTATAATTAGCCTTGTTCTTAGATTTATTGAATGTGCATGAATAATTGCATAACGATACGTGTTACTGATTCGATCAGGCATGAGTTGATTAAAGTATGATTGGATATAGCTATAATGGGAAAGATACATTCCAAAGGCTATAACTGTCACTTTGTTAACTGATGCCTTTTTTGCGCCGTTGTGCAACTGTTCTCGCAACACGACTAGGAGGAAAGCTCGTTGATGTTCCACAAGCGTTTCGGAAATTCACGGCCTCATATCCCGGAGAACTTATCCGAAGAAGCTATGGAAGCACTTCCGGGAGCATTGCTGGAAGCCTTTGGGGGACCGGCTAACATTGAGCATCTGGATTGCTGTATCACACGGCTGCGAGTTGAAGTCAAGGACGCATCTGTCGTACACTATGTTAAGCTGGAGGGACTGGGTGCTGCTGGCATCCAGATTATAGGGAACCATTTTCAGGTGGTGTACGGTCTTGTATCGGAGCTCCTGAAATCCCGTATGCAGGACATCATGGCTGGACGTCAGCCTGAGCCACTACAAGGACATTTGCATTCTATGCAGCAGGATCGGCAGCTTCTACATGAGATTGTCGTGATGCCCATGCAGGGTGAACTGCTGAACCTTGATCAAGTACCTGATCCTGTATTTTCCAACCGAATGACAGGGGATGGATTTGGGGTGATACCTCATAGTGGACTTGTCGTATCTCCGGTATATGGACGGATTGCTAACGTCTTTCCGACGCAGCATGCTGTTACCATCTTATCAGATGGTGGAAAAGAGGTACTCGTTCATATAGGTGTTGGTACCGTCAAGCTACGTGGTCAGGGCTTTGAGCTTCTCGTTGAGGAGGATGAGCTGGTGGCGGCAGGACAGCCGATTATCCAGTTCGATCTGGACGTTATTCGTGAGCAAGCAAGATCCAGCGTATCCTCTGTAATCTTCATGAATCTGCCGGAAGAGGTAGCCGTGATGCTGAACAAATCCGGTGAGCTTGTCGCTGGTGAGGAAGATATTGTTACGTTCACTTGGAAAACGCGTTAAGCGCGTTAAGTAGGTATTAAGTAGGTTAATAACATTGTGAAAACATGCCCGTTCGAGCAGAGCTCTTATAGAGCTGCTACTTTCGGCGGTGCAGTTTCTATATAAGGCCATTCATAGCCTAATGATTAACTCCATAATATATTTTAAAAAAGGCGGGAAGATGATTATGCAAAAAACATTCAAAATTACGGACGAAGACGGTATCCATGCACGCCCAGCAACAGCTCTGGTGAACACAGCTAACAAATTCAGTGGTGCTGAATCCTTTGCTGAAGCTAACGGCAAAAAAGTAACTCTGAAATCCATTCTGGGTGTATTGTCCCTTGGTCTTGAGCAAGGCGACACCATCAACATCATCTGTGAGGGCGCTGAAGCTGCAGCAGCTCTGCAAGCTTTGGAAGATGTAATGGTTAAGGAAGGGCTGGGCGAAGTTCATGCATAAGATTTCAGGGATTGCGGCCTCTGCAGGCATCGCAATTGCCAAGGCGTTTATCTTGGAGCACCCTGATTACTCTGTAGAGAAGCGCACAGTAACCGATGCACCGGCGGAGATCGCCAAGCTGGATGCTGCGCTGGCAGCATCCCGTACCGAACTGGAAGCGATCAAGGAGAAGACGCTGCAGGAGCTGGGCGAGAAGAAGGCTGAGATTTTCGCGTCTCACCTGCTTATTCTCGAAGATCCTGAGCTGATTGATCCGGTCAAAGCAAAAATTAGCGATGAGATGGTCAATGCAGAGCATGCACTCAATGAGACAGCTAACCAGTTCATCTCAATGTTTGAGAACATGAAGAGTGCATATCTGCAAGAGCGTGCCGCTGACATGCGTGACGTGACGAAGCGTGTGCTGAATCACCTGCTGGGCGTGAAGTTCATGAGCCCTGCCGAGATTCGTGAAGAGACAATTGTACTTGCTGAGGATCTGACTCCTTCGGATACAGCACAATTGAACCGCGAATTCGTCAAAGGCTTTGCTACCAATATCGGTGGCAGAACCTCTCACTCCGCAATCATGGCTCGCTCGCTGGAGATTCCAGCGGTTGTAGGGACGAAGAGCATCATGTCCGAAGCCAAGCATGGTGATGTGATCATCGTTGACGGCCTGGACGGAGATGTGTTCATTAATCCTTCGGATGAAGTGATTGCTGAATATCGTGCGAAGCAACAGGCTTATGATGTACAGCGTGATGAATGGCGTAAGCTGCGTGATCAACCAACCGTTACAACAGATGGTGTCCATGTGGAGCTTGCTGCGAACATTGGTACACCGAACGATGTAGCGGGGGTTATCGACAACGGTGGTGAGGCTGTTGGTCTGTATCGTACAGAATTCCTGTACATGGGCCGCGACAAGCTACCATCCGAGGATGTACAGTTCAATGCTTACAAGGCTGTACTTGAAAGAATGGAAGGCAAACCTGTAGTTGTGCGTACACTTGATATCGGTGGAGACAAGGAGCTTCCTTACCTGGATCTGCCGAAGGAAATGAACCCGTTCCTGGGCTTCCGTGCGGTACGTCTCTGCTTGGATCGTCAAGACATCTTCAGAACACAGCTGCGTGCATTGCTGCGTGCGAGCGTATACGGCAATCTGCGTGTCATGTTCCCGATGATTGCTACACTGGATGAATTCCGTGAAGCGAAGGCTCTGCTTCTTGAAGAGAAGGCTAAGCTGGTGGCTGAAGGAACTGAAGTATCTGAGGATATCCAGATCGGAATCATGGTCGAAATTCCTTCGACGGCTGTACTGGCAGACCAGTTCGCCAAAGAAGTGGACTTCTTCAGTATCGGTACCAACGATCTGATCCAATATACAATGGCTGCAGACCGTATGAACGAACGTGTCTCTTACCTGTATCAGCCATACAACCCGGCGATCCTTCGTCTGGTGAAAATGGTCATTGACGCAGCACATCGCGAAGGCAAATGGGCTGGTATGTGTGGCGAGATGGCAGGCGATGCTACAGCAATTCCATTGCTGGTGGGCCTCGGCCTTGACGAGTTCAGCATGAGTGCTACTTCCATTCTGCCTGCTCGCAGTCAGATCTCCAAGCTGTCTCGTGCAGAGATGGAGAAGCTGGCGGCAGAAGCGCTGAATATGCAGACAGCTGAGCAAGTCGTGAAGCTGGTACAAGGTATTCAAGCATAAGCTCGCTACTTGGCAAGCTTTAGCATCCGTTTTTTTTGAAAGGTCTGTAATTTTGTCTTTTTCCAACATCTAACCTTTCGCCGATAAGGCAGCCGGTATCCTAGGATACCGGCTTTTTTACGTTCACACCCAAAACATGAAAATAAAACATCCATCAACAGGCCCTTGATAGGCCTGCTGATGGATGAGGGAGAAGAACTCTGCAATGCTTGGGCATTGCAATGATAATAATTAGGGTTGTCGACAGACCTTTACGCTTGCAGCGCCTCTATGGTGGGATTTAAGCTGCCGAAGACCTAACTACACGCACAATTCAGTACAGGCTTCCGCGCAGCAGTAGTCTCGTCCAGACGGGTGACAGTCGTTGTATATGGAGCATTCAGCACGAGCTCAGGATTCTCCTCTGCTTCCTTGGCGATGTGAATCATCGTGTCAATGAACGCGTCTAGTGTCTCCTTGCTCTCTGTCTCGGTGGGTTCAATCATGATGCATTCCTCGACATTCAGCGGGAAGTATACGGTTGGCGGGTGATACCCAAAATCAAGCAATCGCTTCGCAACATCCAGAGTGCGGACGCCATATTGCTTGAGGCCTTTGCCAGACATGACGAACTCATGCTTGCAGATGCCTGGATAAGGAAGCTCGAAATAAGGAGCTAACCGATGCATCATATAATTGGCGTTCAGCACGGCGCATTCGGATACGTTGCGCAGACCAGATGGACCATAGGTACGAATGTAGGCATAGGCCCGTACTAGGATGCCAAAATTACCATAGTAGGCTTTGACACGTCCAATGGAGGAGTCTGCTTGTGTATCCCAACGATAGCTGCCCTGCTCATCCTTCACAACCAGTGGCTTGGGAAGGAAAGGGACGAGGAGTTGCTTTACACCTACCGGACCTGCACCGGGTCCACCTCCGCCGTGTGGTGTGCTCATCGTCTTGTGCAGGTTGAGGTGGACTACATCAAATCCCATGTCTCCAGGTCTAGTAATACCCATAATGGCATTGGAGTTGGCACCGTCGTAATAAAGCAGTCCACCTGCTTCATGTACAATGTCAGCAATGTCTGTTATCTGCGTCTCGAACAAGCCGAGTGTATTCGGATTGGTCAGCATCAGCGCCGCCGTATCTGTACCTACTGCCGTGCGGAGTGCATCAAGATCTACCAGTCCTTCGGCAGTAGACGGGATCGTCACCGTCTCGAAGCCCGCAACCGTAGCGCTGGCTGGATTGGTACCGTGCGACGAGTCCGGTACGATCACTTTGGTACGCTGCTCTCCCCGGCTCTCATGGTAGGCGCGAATCATCATCAGTCCCGTCCATTCTCCATGTGCTCCCGCAGCTGGCTGCAACGTCACCGCATCCATCCCAGTCAGACCAGCCAGATCCTGCTGGAGAGTGTAGAGGAGTTCCATAGCTCCCTGAATGCTCTCTTCAGGCTGGTACGGGTGAATCTTGGCTAGTCCTGCATAACGGGCGACATCCTCATTCACCTTCGGATTGTATTTCATCGTACAGGAGCCAAGCGGATAGAATCCGTTATCCACTCCGAAATTGCGGTGGGATAGCTCGGTATAATGCCGAATGACATCCACCTCAAATACCTCAGGCAACGCTGCGGGCTCGCTACGCAAGGCAAAATCAGGCAAAAGCTCAGCAACCGATTGCTGGGGGACATCACATTCCGGTAGGGAGTATGCGACACGGCCCGAACGGCTTCGTTCGAAAATAAGCGGCATATCTTGTTCAGGTCGGTTCATAACAATCCCTCCAACGTGCTAGCAAATTGGTCAATCTCTTCTTTGGTCCGCTGCTCTGTCACTGCAATCAGCATACAGTCTTTGTATTCCGCATAGGCTTTTCCGAGATCATACCCGCCGATGAAGCCAGCGGATAACAGACTGGACTGCAGCTTGGTCATGTCGGTGCCTTCTGGAAGTCGGATGCTAAATTCATTAAAGGTAGAAGAAGTAAAGGCAGGCTCAATGCCCGGGATTGAGGTCAAGCGTTCCAGTGCATATCTGCTCTTATGAAGATTCAGAGTTGCGACGTCCGCCATACCCTGTCTGCCCATTACGGACATATAGACGGAGGCAGAAAGAGCAAGCAGCGCCTGATTTGAGCAAATATTGGAGGTTGCCTTCTCCCGCCGAATATGCTGCTCTCTCGCCTGAAGGGTTAATACGAAGCCACGTTTGCCGTTGCGATCCGTAGTCTGGCCTACGATCCGCCCGGGAATTCGGCGCATATGCGCCTGGGAGACAGCGAAGTAACCGCATGTCGGTCCGCCGAGGGAGGTCGAGATACCCAGTGGCTGCGCATCTCCAACGACAATATCGGCACCAAGCTTGCCTGGAGCCTCCAGCAGTCCGAGTGATATCGGATTGGAGCTGACCACGAGCAGTCCCTTATACGTATGAATCAGATCAGCTATAGCACGTACATTCTCAACAGCTCCGAAGAAATTCGGATTTTGCACGAGTACAGCTGCGGTCTCCTCATTCACTGCTGCTGCAAGGGCCTCAGCATCCGTCACGCCATTCTTGCAGCCGACCTCCACGATGTCGAGATTCAGACCATGTGCATAGGTAGCCAGCACCTCACGTGCCTCGGGATGAATGGCACGCGAGACGACAAGACGCTTGCGCCGTGTGGCCCCGGCAGCCAGCGAGCCAGCTTCGGCCAACGCTGTGGCACCGTCGTACATACTGGCATTGGCCACAGCCATGCCTGTGAGCTCGCAGATGTAGGACTGGAACTCGAAAATCGCCTGTAGCTCACCTTGGCTGATTTCCGGTTGATAGGGGGTGTATGCTGTATAGAACTCAGAGCGGGAAATGATGTGATTGATAACAGATGGAATGTGATGCTCATAGATGCCTGCTCCAAGAAAGCTGATATGGGAATCTGTATGGGCATTTCGATCTGCCAGACCAGCCATGTGGCGAGTCAGTGCGCGTTCGTCCAGACGGGAGGAGACAGGTAGTTCTCCTCTGAACCGGATGTTTTCCGGAATATCTTTGAACAGATCCTCGATGTTCTCCGCCCCAACGGTGCGCAGCATCTCGGCCTGATCTTGCTCGGTCATCGGTAAATAACGGTGCGGTTTCATGCAGCAACAGGCTCCTTCCAGATTCACTTTGTAGTGGGATTAGTGGCTTCGCTTGTAGAATGGTGCAGGAACAACCTCGGCCTTGAGGAGCTTGCCGCGAATCTCAATCTCCAGCGGAGTGCCTACAGCTGTGTATCGACTATCAATGAGGGCCAATCCAAGGTTACGCTTCAACGTCGGGGATTGGGTTCCTGTAGTAATCTCGCCGATCTGTACTCCCTCAGCGAATACAGGATAGTGCGGACGAGGGATGCCGCGGTCAATCATCTCTACACCCACAAGCTTGCGTGGAACGCCGTTTTCCTTTTGTGCGAGCAGAGCGTCTCGCCCGACAAAGTCGCCTTTATCCCATTTCACAAAGTATCCTAGACCCGCCTCCAGTGGTGAAATGCTGGAAGACAGCTCCTGACCGTAGAGTGCCAGCTTGGCTTCAAAGCGCAGTGTATCCCGCGCCCCGAGACCTGCCGGTAACAGACCGTGAGACTCACCTGCTGTTAGCAATGCCTTCCAGACTCCCGGAGCCTCCTGAATGGGAAGATACAGCTCGAATCCGTCTTCACCTGTGTAGCCTGTTCGGGATACCAAGGCTTTATGTCCAGCTACCTCAACGTCCTCGGTGAAACGAAAGGACTGAAGACTGGCAGGCTCCAGTGTGCTGATGGAAGCAAGAATATCTGCAGCAGCTGGTCCCTGAAGCGCCAAGAGCGCGGTGTCATCGGAGACATTATGCATACTGACCTTTCCGGTAAGATGCTTTTGTAGCCATTCCCAGTCTTTGTCGATGTTGGAGGCATTCACAACCAGCATATAGCGTCCCTCTCCACGCTTGTAAATCAGCAGATCATCTACAACTCCGCCATCGGGATAGCAGAGCAGCGTATATTGGGCCTGACCGTTCTCTAGTCGGCTTACATCGTTGGTCGTCATCTGCTGAAGAAATTGCTCGGCATCTGCTCCCTCCACGGTGAACTCACCCATATGCGAGACATCGAACAGTCCAGCCTGTTGCCTTACCGCCTCATGTTCCTTCACAATTCCGCTGAATTGGACTGGTAGCTCCCAGCCTCCAAAATCAATACATCGTACACCTGGTAGCTCGCCATACAATGGGAACAGCGAGGTTTGCTTTAATTTGCCCATGGTCTGTCACCTCATCATCATGATTCGTACTACATTTCCTAAGCGTCTCATGTTGTTCCAGGTCATGCAAAAAAGGACAGCCCAAAAAATGCGCCACGGAGCCATACTGCTACCGTGATCCATCATTCTTTGGCTCTGTCCTTGATACCTGAGAGTTACCCCATGCGAGCACAGGTTTCCCCTTGGGTGACCCACCGTGTGGTGGATTCTCTCCAGAGTTGCGTCCGGTAAAGGTCCTTTTGCCTGAGAGATTCACAGACGGTGCTGCTTACTCCTTCGGCGCTACCTGTGGTCCTGCGACAATGGCTCAGCCTGACCTGATCGAAATACACTAGCTAATGCCAGATATTCGATCATTGATAATCTCTCCCTATACCTTCATCCGCATCGTTCGTCACGTTGTTATGATTTTGTGTATTGCTACAGGTTCGTGTATGCTGTACCTATATAACCATTAATACGCGATTCATAGATGTATGTCAACAAAATTATCATATTCTATGAAATTAATCACATTCATGGCTGATCCTTCCTGATCTTCGCGCCGAATCACTAGCGGGAGGACAAAGTTCTTTATAACTTCAGACATTTTTGTGAGCTATATTGACACCATATTCAACCTTGGCGTAATCTTATCGTGTAATAGCTGATACTGGATAATGAATGATAAATCGATGCTGCATGGATGAATTAAACGCTGCATAGACCTTGAAATGACCAACGATCATTAGGAAATGAGGATGAAGCATGAGCGAGGTAAGAGATAACTATCTGTACAGTGAAGAGCATGAATGGGTGCGCAAGACGGATGCAGGCACATTGCTCGTTGGCATCTCCGATTTTGCACAGCATCAATTGGGTGATATCGTGTTCGTTGAGCTACCTGAAGAAGGAAGCGTAGTTACTGCTGGGGAAGGCATTGGTACGATCGAATCTGTCAAGACGGTATCTGACTTGTTCGCACCTGTGAGTGGAACGATTGTGAAAGTGAATGGTGCCTTGGAGGCATCTCCTGAGCTGGTTAATTCCTCACCTTATGAGGAGGGCTGGATGATAGAGATTGAGTTGGATGATAGCGCGGAGGAGGCTTTAGCCAAGCTTCTGAGCCCTGAGGCCTATACAAGCCATGTAGCAGATTGAGGTTAACCACTATTCGCTTTCATGTAGTTTCATGAGAGTTGCTTGAGAAATATGCGACTTTGGAGAGCATGGATTAGCTTAAGTGACTATGTCCGATTTTGTTGGCTAGTGTCATATTAGGGTTACTTATATGTTATATTTAAGTCGTGTTTGAGTTGCCTAAGTATGATTATTGAGTCCTTATATCTATCCCTATAACAATAAGTCGCAATTTACAACTGCTTGAACCTTGCGCGTGTGAACCTTGCGGAAATCGTGTGATTGAGCTAGAACAAGCACTAATATTTTGACCAGATTAAATGTGAGTAAAGACCCGCTGCAAGCGGGACCCTGTCGACCACTAAACGCCATACCAAGCGTGCTGATTACCCTTCGAAGGAAGGTTGTCAGCACGCTTTTTTGCGATGTGCAAAATTTGTCGTTTGTCTCAAATGAGCTGCTTGTGAAAAGGGCATACTTTCAGTCAGATAGGTACTGCTCCCTACAGGCTGATATCCGGAAGTTATGCTCTTTGATTTTGAAAATGAAATCGGCTCAAGCTTAATCGATCCTTATGTATCAAGCTTTGTGCTCCAAATTTAAATGATGTCATCAAGGTTCATGACGACAGTTGGTTTTCATTTGATTGTAGAAGATACCGTTTTCATCTACCATGAATTTAAGAAGTTAAGCATTTAGCTTTTTATTTCATTCATCTGGCACGACGTAATACCTAGTTCAAAGGTCATGATGTTGGAGCACAGATTTTACTTTTTGAGGAGGGTATCAATATGAGTTCAGTGGACGCAAAGTCCCAAAAAAGCGGAGGCATCCGAGTAGGGGTACAGAAGTTCGGCCGTTTCTTGAGCGGTATGGTAATGCCGAATATGGGAGCCTTTATTGCCTGGGGTCTGATTACGGCCTTGTTCATCCCGACAGGATGGATTCCGAATGAGGAGCTTGGCAAGCTTGTAGGTCCAATGATTACTTACTTGCTCCCATTATTGATCGGTTACACCGGTGGTACCATGGTGCATGGTCAGCGTGGTGGTGTAGTCGGTGCAATCATGACCATGGGTGTCATTGTAGGGGCAGACATTCCAATGTTCCTCGGCGCAATGGCAGCTGGTCCATTTGGTGCTTGGGTCATCAAGCAATTTGATAAGGCTGTAGATGGGAAGATCAAGTCTGGTTTTGAGATGTTGGTTAACAACTTCTCGGCAGGTATTATTGGTGGTCTGCTGGCATTGGCAGCGCACGTAGCGATTGGGCCTGTCATTCAGGCCATCAGTCAGTTCTTGTCTGCGGGTGTAGCAATCCTGATGAATGCAGGGCTTCTGCCACTGGTCAATCTGTTGATCGAGCCAGGTAAGGTTCTGTTCCTTAACAACGCAATCAACCACGGTATTCTCACGCCACTGGCTACAGAGCAAGCAAGTCAGTTGGGTAAATCCGTGCTGTTTATGCTCGAATCCAATCCAGGTCCTGGTCTGGGAATTCTGCTGGCTTACTGCTTGTTTGGCCGCGGAACTGCGAAATCCTCAGCACCCGGTGCGGTTATCATCCACTTCTTCGGCGGGATTCATGAGATCTACTTCCCTTACATTCTGATGAAGCCGATCCTGATCATCGCTGCAATGGCTGGTGGTATCGCAGGTACAGCTACATTCATGATGACAGGTGCTGGTCTTGTAGCGGCCCCGTCTCCAGGTAGTATCTTCGCTTACTTCCTGATGACGCCAAAAGGCGGATATCTGCCAATGCTGGCTGGTGTAGCTGTAGCTGCAATCGTGTCCTTCCTAGTTGCAGCGGTTCTGCTGAAGACAGGTAAGCAAAAGGAAGAGGATCTGGAAGCAGCTTCTGCAAAAATGAAGGAAATGAAGAACCAAGGCAAATCCGACAATAAGATTGTTGCAAATGACAACAAAGAAGCAGATCGTGCAGCAGGCATCGCTGCTGACAACATGAAGGCCGAAGTGAACAAGATTGTGTTCTCCTGTGATGCAGGTATGGGCTCTAGTGCGATGGGTGCATCGATTTTGCGGAAAAAAATGAAAGAAGCTGGCGTCGATGTAGTCGTGACGAATACAGCGATCAGTGAGATTCCACAGGATGCGGATATCGTCATTACGCAGCAGACGCTGACAGATCGTGCGAAGACGGTTGCACCGAATGCTGAGCATATCTCGATTGATAACTTCTTGAAGAGCCCCGAGTATGAGGCACTGGTGGAGCGCCTCAAATCCGGTTCCTGATGAGAAGCGATGAATATAACCAAGAGACAACGTGAAATTCTGGAGTTCCTGCTGCAACAGACAAAAGAAGTAACGGCTGGAGATATTGCAGCCCGTATCAATGTCAGCACAAGAACAATTCTTCGAGAACTTAGCGCAGTCGAGAAAAAGCTCGTATCCCACGGGATCGAGCTCAAAAAGAAATCCGGGGTCGGTATCTATCTAGATGCCGATCCCTCGCGGCTTTCTCAGCTCAGGCAACAATTGTTCCAGGTGGAGTCTGTGGAGTGGACGCCGGAGGAGCGAAAGATCTATGCATTATGCGTGCTGCTGGACGATCCGGAGCCGATTAAGCTACTGTCAATCGCTTCGGACCTCAAGGTAACCGTGGTCACGGTCAGTCATGACCTGGATGAATTGCAGTCCTGGATCGAGAAGCGAGGGCTTACGCTTGTGCGCAGACGCGGATACGGAGTCGAGATTACAGGCAAAGAATCCGATATCCGGCGGGCCATGGCGGAGCTAGCTCTCGAGCATCTGGATGAATCGGATCTGTTCAGTCCAGACCAGATGGGGCAGGAATCTCCGGCGATGGAGAAGCTCATGGAGATCATCGGGCGCGAGCACCTTCTTACGGTAGAGAATGCACTATGGCAGCCGCATAGCCCGTGGCTCGACAGTATGGTCGAGAGCAAATATATGGAGCTGTTGATCCAGCTATCCGTCTCCATTGCCCGCATTCGAAAGGGCTGCCGGGTAGAGACACTGGAACTGAAGATCAAGCAGGAGCATGAGGCTGAAGAGGAACGAGTTCGTTCTGCAATGGTCGAACGCATGAGTACAGAGCTATCGGAGGCGCTGGGAGTGGAGCTGTCCGAGACGGAGCGAAAGTATTTCAAGCAGCTGTTCCGATTTGCAGAGAATGACTCGACGCGCTTGCTGCCGCTGGACGATCTGGAGGTGCTGGAGATCGTTGGAGAGCTGATCCGGCGCGTGGAGATATTGACGGATACGCATTACAGCGAAGACCGGCTACTGCGTGAGGGATTAATTGCCCATGCTGAACCAGTGATTAAACGCCTGAAGGAAGGGAATGCCATCCGCAATCCTCTCCTTCAACAGATCAGGCGGGATTATGAGGAGCTATTCGAGGCCGTGAAGGAAGCGGCTGTTGGAATGACAGATGTGCTGCTACCGGATGAGGAGATCGGATTTCTGGTCATGCATTTCGGTGCTTCGGCGGAGCGGCTGCGTCAGCTGCAAAGGGATGTAAGAGCAATTGTGGTATGCACAAGCGGTATTGGCTCATCGCGGCTGCTTGCGACTCGGCTGGGCAAGGAGCTGCCACAAATTCGCATTATTGACCGCGCTTCATGGTACGAGGCGGCCCGGATTCCTAAGGAGGACTACGATCTGATCATCTCAACCGTGGATCTTCCTCTGGAGCCAGACCGATATCTCAAGATCAGCCCGCTCCTCACGCAGGAGGAGAGCGATCGACTGCGACATTTTATACAGCATATTACGCTCAGTAAGGAAAATGGCAAGCCTAAGGCAGCAGCGGAGCCTACTCAAGGATTGGGATGGTTAATGGGGCTACGTGACAGTCTACAGGAAATCGTAAGAATCATTGAGGACTTTCAGATCTATCCGGTGGATAACCGGAACTTGGCGTTGAGGGAACTCATGCAACAGCTGTGTACCTCCGAGGTGGGGAGGGGAACCGTTCGTAATCCAGACGCTGTCGCAGAGCTTCTGCTGGAGCGTGAACGGCACGGAAGTCAGGTAATTCCTGATACGCCGTTAGCCCTCTTCCACACTCGAAGTCCGGATGTACAGCGGCCTACTCTTGCACTGTATCATCTGGAGGAGCCATTGCTGCTGGATGAGGCGCGTGATCCGGTTACGCAGATCTTGCTGATGCTGGGTCCGCGCGAGCTACCCAAGGAGAGCCTGGAGGTACTGAGCGAGATCAGCGCATTATTACTACAAGAAGAATTAATCATGCTGCTGGAGAAGGGAAGCCGGGAAGAGATCTCATCGTATTTATCTGATCGCCTGGCCGAATTCTTCCGCAGCAAACTAGAGACAGGGAGGACCATACTATGAGCATTATGACAACAGATAAGGTGAAAATGAACGCTACGGCGCCTGACAAATACGAGGCGATCCGCATGGCAGGACAGATCCTGCTTGATGCGGGACATATTTCGGCAGAGTACATCGACAAAATGCTGGAGCGTGAGGAGATTGTCTCCACTTATGTAGGCAACGGGCTTGCCATCCCTCACGGCACGAAGGAATCCAAGTCCTTCATTCATTCAACAGGTATTTCCATTATTCAATTTCCACAAGGCGTTGATTTTGGTGAAGAGAAAGCTTATATGGTGATCGGGATTGCCGCCCAAGGTGGAGAGCATATGGAGATTCTGACCGGAATTGCCGTTGTCTGCTCCGACGATGAGAATATGAACAAGCTGCGCTCTGCAAGTACACCGGAAGAGATCATTGCGCTCTTCGAGAGTGAGATGGAGCTATGAAGGCCGTCCATTTTGGTGCCGGTAATATCGGCCGTGGCTTCATTGGCCTGTTGCTGTCCCGAGCGGGCTATGAGGTCATCTTCTCAGACGTCAATGATACGCTTGTCTCTGCGCTTAGCAGTCGTCATGAATATACAGTGGAACTGGCTAATGATGCGAAGGATACAGAGCAAGTCACTAACGTAACAGCCATCAGTGGAAAGAATGCTCAGGATGTAGCTGCAGCGGTAGCTGGAGCAGACATCGTGACGACGGCGGTGGGCGTTAATATCCTCAAAGCGATTGCGCCTGGCATTGCCCAAGGCATCTCACAGCGCTTGAATGCTGGAGCGCAGCCACTGCACATTATCGCTTGCGAGAATGCGATTGGTGGCAGTCAGCAGCTGAAGGAGCATGTGTACGCCTTGCTGGATGAGGAGACACGCACCAAGGCTGAGGGTGTCATCTTCTTCCCGAATGCAGCGGTGGATCGGATTGTTCCGATTCAGCATCATGAGGACCCGCTATACGTGCAGGTTGAGCCTTTTTATGAGTGGGTGGTTGATCGTTCGCAAATGTCGCCAGACCATGCAGAGATTGGTGGCGTACATTATGTAGACAATCTGGAGCCTTACATTGAACGCAAGCTGTTCACCGTGAATACCGGGCATTGCGTAGCAGCCTATCTGGGCTATGCGGCAGGCTTCTCAACCATTCAGGAAGCCATCGCGGATGAACAGGTACTCGCGTCTGTGAAGGGTGCGCTGGAGGAGACTGGTGCGGTACTGGTGAAGCGATTTGGCTTGGATCAGGCAGAGCACGACAAGTATATCCTTAAAAATCTGGAGCGATTCCGTAACCCGAACTTGACCGATGAAGTATCGCGTGTCGGCCGTTCGCCACTACGCAAGCTGTCACCGAATGATCGTCTGGTGCGCCCTGCGCTTCAAGCTTATGAATACGGTATTCATCCGAAGCATCTCTTGCAAGGAATGGCAGCGGCCTGCATCTTCCAGAATGACGAGGACCCGGAAGTAGCAGAGCTGCAAGCAGTTATTCAGAACGAGGGTATTGCAGCCGCCATTACGCGCTACACAGGCATTGGTGCGGATCATCCTCTGCATCAGCAGATCGTGGCGGAATATGAGCAATTGAAGCGCACCAATTAATTTCAAATCGTTCAACGTCTGGTTAGGTTGTCAATACAGTGTATTCCTTTCCGTAAAATGAAAGGGCGAGATGACTTGACCAAATTATTCATCATAGCCGATCATGTCCAGTGATCGGTTTTTCTTTGCTTTTTCCTGGTAGTACCTTATTGAGTAGCTTCATCCAGAATCATGGATTGCATCAAAACTTTGAGATTATGAATCCACCGTCTTCTGGCTTTTGCCATTTCGGTTGTTTGGCGATATTTTTATCTTTTAGTGGCCATATCAAAATACACCCCCTAGGATTTCATCGGATAAACCAGAAGTTTATTCCAATTTCCATTCTAAGGGGTGCATTTTACATATGAATATCGGATTCAGGTTGCTTAAAATTGCTTTTTAATAACTGACTACTTGAGACAGATTCACAATATGTTACTTCTTGAAACTTTCCACACCCACCCTCTTACCATTGTCTGAATTTTTTTAGATATCACTACGCTTAATAGTGGTTCCGTCATCAAAAATGATTTGATCCATTTCAAATTCAACCTTAATTTTATCTATTGGTGTATCTCTCAACTCAATATCTTCGTCCATAAACTGATTCACTTCAAAAGAGCCATCATATGTAGTTGAGGAATCGGCTAAGAGTTGTTCATCGTACTTAAGGTTAAGTGATTTAATTTTATTGCCAAACATGTCTTTGAAGGTGATAACACCCTGAAAACCTTTAACAGATCTTTTAGAGGTATTCTCAAAATTCAGGGTCATTTTAACGATATCACTAAAAATCCATTTATCAATATCTTCATAAGTTACACTTTTCTTGATTAAGTCTACTTTCACTGATTCGTCTAAAAGTTTTGTTTTTTCTTGTTTTTCCCTCTCTGCTTCTTCCTGTTTTCTTCTGAGTTCTTCCTCTTTCTTTTTTTCTTCTTCCTGAATCTTTCGCTGTCTCTCTTTTTCGTCAGTAATGATTTGACCCACTGTTTTAGATGATAGGTCTGTATTTTGACTATTGGCATACTCAACGGCTGTACTATATAGTTTTTTCTCTTCTTGTGTTAGTTCGTTGGTGCTGCTTATATCCTCAGAGAGAGACTCCGAATATAGTTCTTCTTTTACTGGTACCCCGCAGGCTGTTAACAACAGAAGCATCAGTACAATCGGTAGAGTGAATTTCACAAGGGCAAACTTGTAACCCTCTTTCATAACTACACAACCTTTCGAATAGATGTACAATCAACGATCACAATAAAGTTAAGTCATTATTATCTCATGCCTCTACCCAATCAAATCTGTCGGTACAAGAGACGTGACTAAGCTGGATGTACCATTGTTCCCCCTAATGTAGCTTTAAATATTTCCCTGTCTCCGTTTAAAGGTTACTCTACATACTCACAAGCAGTTGAGTCAGTAGGCATTGAATAAGCAGTCATAAGCAGGTATTTTTAATTAAATTATCTAATATTATCAGTTACTTTTTTACTGCTGTTATATTTTCATCTGCCGTCACCCAAATATCTTCTTATAGTAAATTTTACCCAATATATAAAACTATAATATATGATACGAATTGACTATGTACAGGGAAAAATTGCCTATAGTCGTCAAACAAACTGTGTTTGACGCTAAGCGAGTGAGAGCACGCTCTCTGACCATCATGACATATGTGCACCGATTACAGCATGTCTATGAACAAAGACACGTTGGTTCTCACGGAGATCTTTCCCTCGGTGAGTTTTTTATCCGTCCCCGATTCACATACACTTCGAAAGGCACTTTTAGACTATGATTTTCATCAATATTGTCACCTATGCTAATTCGAATAAGACGGTACTGACAGACTGAAGGAAATTGGACTCTTGCCGTGACTAATTCTAGGGGTGTTCCTGATTTGATATAGTTTGCTCAGATAATTGAGGGCATGGAACGGTGAAATGTGCTGAAAATAACAATATAGACACTTCATATTTTGGAATTATGCCATAATGAACGGTATAATATGGAGAATTATAGGAGGGGTCCTTATTGTTACAGCAATGGTATGATAAAATAATACGAAATCTGGCAGCGCCCTACATAGTATTGTATGCACTCTTTCGATTCCTGAATGTATCCTGGATGTGGCCGGTGCTCGATACGGTATCTACTGTGCTGTACATAGCTTTGTGTACGGCCTGGATGTGGCGGGTAAGAAAGAATACAGTGCGGCGTGTGCCACAGCTATGGCTTGCTCTGATCTACTTGATGCTGCTGCTTGGGGTCATATCCTACCCATGGATGGTGCTGCCTTGGATTCTACTGTATCCACTATTGAGAAAGACCACTGAGCATCGCTTGAAGAAGCTGGGTGCAGGGCTGGTGTATGGGGTATTTGTACTTATGATGGTTCTGGTACTGCTCGTCCATCTCCTGGCCTCGGTCATGGTATCTATTCAGGATGTTGCTGAAGCAGCATCCCCCGACGGCATTCACCTGGTTACGGTGACGCAGGTGGATCAAGGGGCACTTGGGGTCGACTTCAAGACAACATTGGGTACGAGAATACTGTATGTGTTCCGCCAATCGAGAGTGATCTCCAACGAGGATTACTATGGGGGCAAGGTGTGGTGGGAGGATCATGACAGCTTCCATGTGGAGGAACGAACCTACCGTCTGTCCGAGCTGTGATGGGCTGGTGCTGAGGAGTTCGGTATAGTCCATGCATAAGTTGATGATAGGGTAATGTGTAAATACGGACTTACAGCTCGGTAGACGAGTAGCCGCTTGAAGGATTATACACGGAATTTGTTCTTTTTAATGTAGACAATTTTCTTGGTGGTGATACGATGACAAGCAATTTCTCTCTGGCTACGGCCTATACAGACCGTATGCTGGGTCTATCCTATACAAGACAGATGAGCCATTTTAGCCTGTGGGCACCGACGGCAGATCAGGTCAAGCTCGTCATCTATGCGAATGCAGGAAGCTATGATGAAGAGGGGCAGGTAAGACAGGATGAGGGTGGCCTGGAATGGTCCATGCATCGACATGATGATGGTGTGTGGGAGGCTTGCGTTGCTGGGGATTGGGCTGGCCATTACTACATGTATAAGCTAACCTTCGGCAAGCATGATATTCGTTATGCCGCTGACCCTTATGGGCGGGCGGTCACGGCGAATGGACAGCGATCTGCTGTACTGGACCTGCGCTCTACCGACCCTGCTGGCTGGTCTGAGGATCGACGTCCTGACTGTGCACATCCTACAGATGCTGTTATTTATGAGCTGCATGTCCGGGATTTCTCGGCTGATCCGGATGCGGACTTTGAAGGGGATCGTGGTCGGTTTTCCGCTTTTACAAGGACAGGTCTATGCAATAAGGATGGAGAGGCCATTGGCCTGGATCACTTGAAGGATTTGGGTATTACTCATGTACATCTGCTTCCGATAGCCGATTGCCATACCATTGATGAACTGGCGGACCCTGCCCATTCTCCGCAATATAACTGGGGGTATGATCCCCAGCATTACAATGTGCCAGAGGGCTCTTATGCTAGCGACCCGCGTAATCCAGCTGTACGAATCAGAGAGTTCAAGGAGCTCGTGCTGGCTCTGCACAGGGCAGGGATCGGTGTCATATTGGATGTGGTCTACAACCATACGTATGCTTTGGAGGAAGGTCCCTTCGAGCCGATCGTACCGGGTTATTATTATCGTCAAAACCAGCATGGTGAATGGTCTAACGGCTCTGGTGTCGGTAACGAAGTGGCCAGTGAGCGTCCAATGGTACGCCGATATATCAAGGATTCGCTTCGCTACTGGGCAGAAGAGTATCATGTTGACGGCTTCCGCTTCGATCTGCTGGGGCTGATAGACACTCCGACCGTGGCAGAGCTGACCAAAGAGCTGAGGGAAGAAGTCTACGCGGGGATGCTGATCTATGGAGAGCCATGGACAGGCGGGGAATCACCACTTCAGGAAAAGACCTTGAAGGGGAGCCAGCGAGGCAAGGGTTTTGCGGTATTCAACGATCATTTTCGGGGAGCGATCAAGGGAGATAGTGATGGAGAAGGGTCCGGCTTTGCTACAGGTGCATGGGATAGAGAAGGCGAGATTATGCAAGGAGTTCGGGGAGCGATCTATGACTTTACGAAGGCTCCTTCCGAATCCATCAATTATGTCACAGCTCATGATAATTTGAATCTGTGGGACAAGATTATTACGGTGCGGCAGCTGCGCGGGCACTGTGCCTTCCCGGATTGGGATCAGGGTGAGCCGAGAGATGGCCGCTCTGCTGAGGAAGCCGTTCGGGATGCGGACCCTTATGCACTACTGGATCAGAACCAACTGATGGAGGATGAGACAGTGCGTCGCTCTTTACTCTCGAATGGCATTGTCTTGACCTCACAGGGCATCCCCTTCATACATGCAGGGGATGAAATACTGCGCTCCAAGTACGGTGATCATAACAGCTATCGCAGCGGGGATGCCGTTAATTGTATTCGCTGGACCCATAAGACGCGTTTTCGTGCTGTCTTTGACTACTATGCAGGTCTGATCCTGCTTCGGCGCAGTCATCCGGCATTTCGATTGCAGTCAGCGGAGCTGGTGGAGCAGCATCTGGAGACGCTGCGTGAGAGCGATCATACCGTGGCCTACCGGTTGCACAGCTACGCTGGTGGGGATACGTGGCGAAATATTGTGGTCATCTATAACGGGTCGGATCGTGAGCAGACCATGTTCCTGCCGGAAGATTCGGAATGCTGGCATATTGTTGTGAATGAGCGGCAGGCGGGCACAGACACTTTGGGCATCGTATGTGGTGATCGTGTTACGGTGCCGCGTTGGTCGATCATGGTGCTTCATGATGCGATGCCTTCTACGGATCCTGTCACCGTCGAGGAACAGGAAGGCCAAGTGCAAGTTGCCTTGTCGGCAGAAGTCCGTGTTGCTGACCCCGTTACGATAGAAGATAGAGGGCAGGATTGTCATTCCATGCTGCACCCATCTGAGAATCCACACCTCGATCTAGACCCATGCTCGCACTCGTCACCCCACCCCTATCGAACAATAACTTTGTACTACGAGCGTCCTGATCAGTCTTATGAAGGCTGGAATGTCTGGGTGTGGGGAACCGGGCTGCAGGATGGGCAGATCTCGCTGGAGAGGATCGAAGACGGGCGGGCAGTGGCCCATATCCGAGTAGCTCCTCATGTGCGCAGAGTCGGTTACATTCTCAGACTGAAGCAGTGGGAGGCCAAGGATATCGAGATGGATCGTTACATTGATATCCGGCCCGATGAGCAGCATATGCAGGTGCTTGTTCGTAGTGGTATCGTACGAGAGACCGCAGTGTAATATGGGTCATAAACGGATTGTAGAATGCTAAGAACAGTCTTCGAAAGCTGTTGTAGAGGAGCGAGGTTACAGGATGAACGTGTCTTACTTGGCAGTGCAGGCAACCATTCATGATCTGGATGACCTGGTGCCATTATTCGATCATTATCGTAGTTTCTATCACCAGCCTTCGGACGTGAAGGCAGCACGAGAATTTTTGCTGGCGAGGCTGGAGCATGCGCAATCGGTGATCTACATTGCCAGAGATTCGGCTACTAGTCAAGCAGTAGGCTTCGTGCAGCTCTATCCCAGCTTTTCTTCTATTTCTATGAAGAGAGTATGGGTGCTAAATGATCTGTATGTACGGGAGGACCGTCGCCGCCAAGGTGTCGCAGAGCTGCTACTGGAGCAGGCTAGAGGCTTCGCGGTGAAGACAGGCGCCAAAGGAATTGAGCTATCCACTGCTCCAGACAATGCAACAGCCCAAGCGCTGTATCATAAGCAAGGGTATATAAAGGACGATGAATTCATACACTATTTTCTAGACCTGACCCAAAAGTCGCACTAGTGCGGCTTTTTTTCGTTAAGTAGGGACTGACAAAAGCGTTCTTTCACCTCGTAAAACAATATTTTTAGGCGAATAAGGGGTCAATTTTTGAAAAAAGGGTAAGTATACTTATGGCTTGTCATGCTTATAATGCTAGCAGGCTTGCTTATAATAGCTACTATGCTGTCTTGTTACAGGATGGCGATGATCCATGTAAGGGATACCTAAGGAGGTTCAATACCATGGCTAATCAAGGAAAGAGCAATCAACTGACGGCAGAGAACAGAACGGAGACTAAAGGAGCAGCATTACGCCAGTTAAGATTGAGCGGTCGCGTTCCGGCAGTGGTGTATGGTTCAGAGATGGACGGAACACCGGTTAGTGTCGATGCCAAGGATTTCAGCAAGATCATGCGTACAGGTCGTACGGAGATGTTCGATCTGGAGCTAGGTGGCAAGAAAATTCCCGTATTGATTAAGGATTATCAGGAGCAGGATGGAAGATTCCTTCATGCTGATTTCTTGAAAATATCTAAAAATAAACCAATTCGCGTAAAGGTAGCGATCGACTTCCAAGGTACTGCAGCAGGCACCAAGACCGGTGGAATATTGCAGGTACAGGAGACAGAGATCGAGATCGAGGCACTGCCAGCGGATCTTCCGTCCGCAATTGAAGTGGACATCTCGGGTCTCGATATTGGTGACAAGCTGAGCGTGGGCGATATCAAGCTGCCTGACAAGGTTACCTTGATGGCAGATGAAGCCGGGGTAATCGCTTCAGTAATCGTACCGCGCATTGCCGAGACGGAGGAAGAGTCTGAGCCTGAAGCTTCGGCAGAAGGCACTGAAGCTGAAGCGAAGCAGTCAGAAGAATAATGACTTTCCATCGCTTAAGCTCTATTGTGTAAAGGCAGGCCGGCCAGGGAGATGCTCCTTGACTGGCCTGTCTTTGTGCTATGAATGAGAACGGTCATGCTTGGAATTATGGATGGAATCCGCTTATAATGATGAAGCCGAACGGTACAATGATGAAGCCAAATGGTACAATGGTGTCCAAGCAGAATAAATACCATATCAAGTTGGAAGTGAAGGAGATCGATCGTATGATACAAAAGGCAACCTTTGCCGGCGGATGCTTCTGGTGCATGGTAACTCCATTTGATGAGCTGCCGGGCATTCATGGGATCTTGTCTGGATATATGGGAGGCACTACCGATAACCCTACATATGAGGAAGTAAAGACAGGAACGACAGGCCATCTTGAGGTCGTAGAGATTACTTATGATGATGAAGTTTTTCCATATTCGAAGCTGTTGGAGCTGTATTGGGTACAGATTGATCCGACGGACGCAGAGGGGCAATTTCATGATCGGGGAAGTCAGTATCGTACAGCCATATTTGTGCACAATGAAGAGCAGCGCGTGCTTGCCGAGCAATCCAAACAGGAGCTTGCGGCTAGCGGTCGCTTCGATCAGCCGATTGTGACAGAGATCCGGTCAGCGGAGATCTTCTACCCTGCAGAGGATTACCATCAGGATTATCATAAGAAAAATCCGAAGCATTACAAAGAAGACCGAGAGAAGTCAGGCCGTGATTCGTTCATTCAGAATCATTGGTAATCTGTAGTCAACCTATTAAAACACAGTGCTATCTACTCAGGATGCAGCTGTGTTTTTTTGCATGTCAGAGCTTGCTCAGAGCTTTGAGCGTGATGTGAAGCAGTATGTAGGATCATGTGAAGCAGCACCCAAGCAAATAAAATTTAAAGATAATATAACAAATTTTCCCTTAAATGTCGATATACACTGAGTATTGACATAATGAAGGGAGATTTGAATTACATGGTTCGACTCAAAACAACATTTCGTCTATTGCTAGGGCTGCCGCTGGTCGGTATGCTGCTTCTGCTCTGGAACTCTTCAGTGGCACAAGCCAGCTCAGTAGACAGCCTGCTGCCCGAGCGCAGCAAGCAAGAGATTATCCAGCAGTGGAATTTATGGATGGATGATAATGTGTCTGGTCCTTTGTATACAGAGGAGCCTTCCACACGTTATCCTTTCGTTGCAGGTGCTGTTAACGAGCGTTACTTGGAGCAAGCGTTGAATGCATCCAATTTCTATCGTTTTCTTACAGGGCTACCAAGTGATCTTGTGCTTGATTCAGCTCTGAACCGTCAAGCCCAGCATGGAGCTGTTCTTGTCTCTACTGCTGATTTCCTGACCCATTTTCCTCCGCAGCCAGAAGGCATGACTAAGGAATTTTTCGATCTGGGTGCCAAATCAGCTTCGACTTCCAATCTGTATGCTTCTTACAGCTCTAGCAGAAATCTTGCAGTGGAAAGCGTGCATGCCTACATGGATGATTCCGACTCCAGCAATATCGCTAATCTTGGCCATCGTCGGTGGGTGTTAAATCCGCAACTGAAACGGGTTGGATTCGGCATTGCGTCGCTGATTAGACCAAACAACTCGTACGCAAGCCATTACAGTAGCATGCAGGTATTGGATACCAGCCGTTCCGAAAGGGTTAATTACAATTACAGCTTGTATCCGAATAAAGGGGCTTTTCCTATTGAAGCCTTCAATGGTAATCAAGCCTGGTCTGTACAATTGAACCCGGATGTCTTTGCGAAGCCGTCCAATAACAGTGTACAAGTAGAGATCGTTCGTTCCTCGGATCAACGCACCTGGGTCTTGGGAGCACAGCATCAGAATGGAACGGGTCAAGGGAAGGCTTTCTTTAACGTGAGCCCCGATGGGTACGGCTCTGGTTATGGAGTTATTTTCCGTCCGGATGGAATCAAGTCCCTGAAGGATGGAGATAAGTTCAATATTCGTATTACTGGCTTGAAGAAGAAGAACGGTTCGTCCGCAGAAATCGCGTATCAGACTCGTTTCTTCTCAGTTGAGAATGGTAGTCCGGACCCTGGAGAGGAACAGCCTCCGGGAGAAGAGCAGCCACCAGGAGAAGAGCAGCCTCCGGGTGAAGAACCTCCAGGTGAAGAACAACCACCGGGCGAGGAGCAGCCAGGAGATCATCTGCCGAATCCACTGGTTCAGGTGGAGTATACAGGAGACCATACCTTGAAGATCAGAGGTACAATCACTAAGTATGCCAATGAGACATTCACCCTGCGCATTCACGGTGCTGCCCCTGAGGAGCCGTTCATTCAGACGACACGTGTTAAGCTGGATCAACAGGGCCGCTTCAGTCTGACGGTTCCTAATCTGGGTGCTCCTGAGCTCAATGTGTACCTGTCTGTTAGCGATCAATTGACATATCTGCTTAATATGACGAGCAATTCTGACGTTACGTATTCGTTCGAATAAGTATTGCTTGAATAAGTATTTGCTTAATACGGATCAGACGTTATATCGTATCTACGAATAAATATAATTTACAACAATAGCCATGGAAGCTCTAAGCGCTTGCCATGGCTATTGTTGTTCATGTGAAGTCTGTTAATTCAACGGATATCAGGATTCAATCTGAAAAGGACGAGATATCTGTTGACAGATATCCCAAGACAAGATAAAATCCTTCTAAACAGGTTGGAATTATAGGTATAACAAGTCTAAGGTATTTAAGGTAAAGGAGAGGGATTGGATGAACTGGCTTGTTCATTTTTTTGAATGGTGGGGCTCCACAGTATGGTCTAAGCAACATGAGGAGCTGGATCATAATGCATATCTTTGCTATGATCTGCTAGGTCACTCGTTTCATTAATCTCTTTCACGTCATTAAATTTCATACTAGTCTTGTATCAATTACACAGGCGTCAGACCAGCTACCAGGCTGTAGATCTGACGCCTGTTTTATTGTCTAGGGCTTTAGGTGAGCCAGACCAACAGCAATGTAATCAGTGCAGGAATTGCCTGTACGAACAGAATGGACCGCTTGGAGGTCAAGCCTCCGAACAAGCCGGCCACAAGCACACAAAGCAAGAAGAAGACCTGAATCTGCTGTCCAGTACTAGCTACCGGATGAGCCAGCCCCCATATCAGACCTGCCGCGAGAAAAGCATTATATACCCCTTGATTGGCAGCAAGCGTCTTGGTCTGCGCTGCGAACTCTGGAGTCGTTGCGAAGGCCTTGCGTGCCCGTGGTGTCGTCCAGAAGAAGGTCTCTAACAGAAATATGTACACATGAAGCGCTGCAACAAGGCCTACGAATATAGCTCCCAACATACAATGATTCCTCCTATTCTTATTAAGCTTACAACATGAATCTAATAATCCTTAAGGATTGCTAACAAATGGATTGCTACCAACTCATCTTGTATATATTACTCTCAACTTATATTGAATACAAGCATTAAGCTCCACAATAAATCCATGCAGCAATGACAAATAACAGAAGGCTGACAAGCCTGGTCTGCAATAAATCGGCATGAAGCCTCATATGCTGTAAGGCATAGGATATCGCAATCCGGTGATGGGCTGACACCAGTTGACAGATGGATGAACAGATGAGGAGAAGAGGTGATCTGGAGAGCATGCTGCGCAATACGCTGCTATATTTGTCCAGAAGTGAAAGAGCCAACCGTTTAGCCAGAAGTCATGGACTGCGGCTAGGGGCAGATCGTTTTGTCGCAGGAGAGACATTGGAGGATGCTTTACAGAAGGTGTGGGAATTGAATGAACAGGGGATACTGGCGACCCTGGACCATCTGGGAGAGTTCGTGGCGAGTGAGGAAGAAGCAACAGCAGCCGCTGCGGAGGCAATCCGGAGCATCCAGGCTATTGCCGGGACGGGAGTGCAGGCCAATCTATCCGTCAAATTAACACAGCTGGGGCTTGAGCTGCCGGGAGAGGTCTGCATCGCGCACATGAGGAGGATTGTCGGAGAGGCGAAGCGCTGCGGGGGCTTTGTACGCATTGATATGGAGGACTATGCACATAACGAAGCTACTCTCGCCATATTCGAGCAGCTATACGAAGCGTACGGAGGAGCTCATGTCGGACTGGTGCTACAGGCATATCTTCGCAAAACGGCTGAAGATATGGAACGATTGTCCCGGCTTGCCCCGAATTACAGGCTGGTCAAGGGAGCCTATAAGGAGGCTGCAGAAGTCGCTTACCCTGATAAGCAGGAGGTGGATGATCAATTTAAGCGGATTATTCGCCTGCAACTGGATCAAGGGCATTATGCCGCAGTGGCTACTCATGATGAAAGAATTCTGGAGTATGTTCGCACCTATGTCCACGAGCAAGGGATCTCTAACCAAGCTTTTGAATTTCAAATGTTATATGGTATTCGTCCGCAATTACAGCAGCAGTTGGCTGCAGAAGGATACAAGGTTCGAGTATATGTACCTTATGGAACCGAATGGTATGGGTATTTTATGCGCCGAATGGCCGAGCGGCCGGAAAATCTGACGTTTGTGCTCAAGTCGATATTCAGGCGTTGAAAGGAGTGGGTGGCATGGGGCGGGCAAGACAGATTATGGAGCAGACAGAGCAGCTTGGAGCACATAATTATCACCCTCTGCCCATCGTCATAGCGAAGGCCGAAGGGGTATGGGTCGAGGACCCGGATGGTCGGCGCTACATGGATATGCTAAGCGGCTATTCAGCACTGAACCAGGGTCATCGGCATCCACGGATCATTGAGGCACTGAAGCAGCAGGCGGAGCGTGTGACACTCACCTCACGTGCTTTCTACAACGAGCCGCTTGCAGAGCTGCTTGCTAAGCTGACAGCCTACACGGGCAAGGAAATGATTTTACCCATGAACACGGGTGTGGAGGCTGTTGAGACAGCGATCAAGGCAGCTAGACGTTGGGGGTATCGGACGAAGGGCATAGCGGATCAACAAGCAGAGATTATTGTATGTCATGGGAATTTTCATGGCAGGACATTGACGGCAACCTCTCTATCCTCGGAAGCAGCTTATCGTCAGGATTTCGGCCCGTTCATACCGGGCTTCAAACTCATCCCTTATGGAGATGCACGGGCTCTGGAGCAGGCAATCACGCCTAATACAGCTGCTTTTTTGATGGAGCCCATTCAGGGAGAGGCAGGGATCATCATTCCACCGCAGGGCTACTTGCAGCAAGTTCGCAAGCTCTGTACCGAGCATGGGGTTCTGTGGCTGGCAGATGAGATTCAGACGGGCTTCGGACGTACTGGCAAGCGTTTTGCCTGTGATTGGGAGCAGGTCGAGCCTGATGTGTACATGTTAGGAAAAGCGCTGGGAGGCGGCGTGCTCCCTGTCTCGGCGGTAGCAGCGAATCGGGACATTCTGGAGGTATTCGAGCCAGGCTCCCATGGTTCTACGTTCGGTGGGAATCCACTGGCGAGTGCCGTAGCTGTGGCTGCACTGCAGGTCATTGAAGATGAACAGCTCGCTGATCGCTCGTTGCGGTTGGGAGAGCTGCTGCTGAAGCGGTTAAGACAGATCCAGCATCCTGAGCTGGTTGAGGTACGTGGTCGTGGGCTATTCATCGCAGTGGAGACCAAGGGGCCTGCAAGACCTTATTGTGAGCGACTTCAGCAGACAGGTCTGCTGTGTAAGGAAACGCATGAACGGGTCATTCGTCTGGCTCCTCCGCTAGTGATTACGGAGGCGGAGCTGGACTTCGCAGCCAATCGTGTGGAGCAATTATTTAGGTAGGAAGAAGCCCGGAAGTCAAGGGCTGTATAAGCAGAAATCCTGCTGGCAAAAAGCCGATTGTTCGAGCAGGAATGCAGGTATGCTCGTAGGTAACGGGGGCCTGCTATCATTTTGTAATCCATATTCATGGAAAGGTGGTTATAAGCAATGATCCCCTATCGCCCAGAACCCTTCACGGATTTCACGCTATCCGCACAACACATGGCCCTCGAAGAAGCCGTCAGGCTGGCACGAACAGACATAGGTCAGGTCTATCCGCTGATCGTGGGGGGCAGGCGCATTGAGACAGAGACCTTCGATTCGCTTAATCCTTCCCGTTCGGCAGAAATCGTAGGCCGTGTCTCCAAGGCTGATGCAGGACTAGCGGAGGAGGCGCTTCAGCATGCAGCTGTAGTATTCGAATCCTGGTCCCGTGTGTCTGTGGAGCAACGGGCTCGACTGCTGCTGAAAGCCGCGGCAGCTCTGCGTCGTCGCAAGCATGAGTTCACAGCCTGGTTAATGCTGGAGGCGGGCAAGACCCGTGCCGAAGCCGATGCGGATACTGCGGAAGCCATTGATTTCATGGAGTACTATGCACGGCAGGCATTGGACATGAATGCGTGGGCTACGGCGAGATTGATCCCGTATTCTGGTGAGGATAACGAGCTACAGTATATTCCGCTTGGTGTAGGCGTAGTAATCTCACCATGGAATTTCCCGCTGGCAATTATGGCTGGCATGACGATGGCTGCCGTCGTGACGGGTAATACGGTCGTGTTGAAGCCTGCCAGCGCGACGCCAGTAGTCGCCTATAAGTTCGTGGAGCTGCTTGAGGAGGTGGGCATGCCGTCAGGGGTCGTGCAGTATCTCCCCGGAAGTGGCGCGGAGATTGGTGATCTGCTGGTATCTCATCCTTTGACTCGCTTCATCTCTTTTACAGGCTCCAGAGAGGTGGGGCTACGGATATTCGAGCAATCCGCCCGGATAGGGTCAGGGCAAAAATGGCTGAAGCGGTTCGTGGGCGAGTTGGGTGGCAAGGATGCGATTATCGTGGATGACTCAGCTGACCTGGAGGCTGCCGCACGTGCAATTGTGGCCTCGGCCTTTGGCTTCTCGGGTCAGAAGTGCTCCGCTTGCTCACGGGCCATCGTACATGCTGACGTGTATGATGTGGTGCTAGCACGCTGTACGGAGCTTACACTGGCCCTTCAGGTAGGAGATGCTCTGGACGCTAGCAGCTCGCTGGGGCCTGTTATTGATGCTGCGGCCTATAACAGCATACTAAAGTATATTGAGCAGGGACATATGGAGGGAAGGCTCGTTGCAGGTGGGGGCAAGGCCGGGGAGGGTGGTTATTTTGTAGAGCCTACGATCTTTGCCGACGTACCTCCGACTGCTGCGCTGATGCAGGAGGAAATCTTCGGACCGGTATTAGCCTTTAGCAAGGTAGATAGCTTCATACAAGCCCTTGAGGTTGCTAATGGGACAGATTATGGACTGACTGGGGCCGTATTCTCCCGTGATCGCGACCATCTGGAGCTGGCACGCAGGCAGTTCCATGTGGGGAATCTATACTTTAATCGCAAATGTACAGGGGCGCTGGTCGGCGTACACCCTTTCGGCGGCTTCAACATGTCAGGTACAGATTCCAAAGCGGGTGGACCCGATTATTTACTGCAGTTCACCCAGCTTAAGCTGGTATCCGAACTATTATAGGGATGTAAAAAAGTATTGCGTCTACTCGGGTGTGTAGAGTAACCGAGAATGGACGCTTGCCTTTCTGCAAGTGCATATCTTCATACAATGAAATCTCCGGCAGCCCACAATGTCGGGGATTTCGCTATGCACAGAAAAGGCTGCTGCAGACGACCCTCGCAAGGGCTGCGCACTGAACCTTGTCGTTATATCCATTTCGGATCGTAAGGAGGAGAACACTTGGTTACCTATGTATCAAGAAGGCTGGCGACTGGAGCGCTGGTTGTGGTCGCTGCCATCGTATTGAATTTTATGCTGACCTACTTGGCTCCTGGAGACCCCATCCGTATCTTGTCCGGAAAGGATAACCCATCACCGCAAGCCGAAGCAGCTCTTCGCGACAAATATGGATTGGATCAGCCCATGACGACACAACTGGCATATTATGCCGGCAATCTGCTACAAGGTGACCTTGGGGAATCTATGCTTAGCGGGAGGCCTGTAGCTGAGATGATTCGTGAACGTGTGGGACCAACGCTGCTGCTGACACTTACTACAGTGATATGCTCGCTCATAATCGGTACTGTCCTCGGCATGTATTGTGCGCGTAGGTCAGGCTCAAGACAGGATTCTGTCATTCTTGCCTTAACGTATGTATTCGATGCTATCCCCACATTTTGGTTAGGCATGATGAGTATTCTATTGTTCGCATCCACACTGCAATGGCTACCAACGGCTGGAATGGTGGATATGCGGAGCGAGCATGAGGGATTCACATATGTCTTGGATGTATTACGTCATTTATGCTTACCTGCCTTGACCCTGATTTTAGGTAATGTGCCGTATTTCTTTAGGATTGCCCGTGCTTCCGCTCTTCAGGTCATGACCGAAGATTATGTCCTCATGCTGCGTGCAACAGGGATGAAGGAGAGTCGGATTTTTCGCAAATATGTATTGCGGAATGCTCTTCTTCCTACTATTCATCTCTTTGGGATGAGTCTGGCCTTCATTGTTACAGGAGTAGCTATGGTGGAAATCGTTTTTTCTTGGCCAGGTATGGGAAGCTTCATGATGAACGCCATTTCACGCAGGGATTATCCGTTGCTGATGGGCTTATATTTGATATTGTCCATATCGGTCGCCGTCTCCATGCTGCTGATGGATATCGTAAGCGCGTGGATTGATCCCAGAATACGTTACAGTCAATCCATATGAAGAATGAAGGAGGGAAGCATGACATGCGGGCTGTATGAACTGCATTGCTGCCTCTCAGCGAAGTGGACAAGCTGGATCTCCACAGGGTTTGCATCGCAGAGTACTGTTGCAATTTCGTCGTATACTGCAGCTTCGACTGGGGCTGATGGGTCTGAGCATCATTCTGTGCATGGCAGCAGGTGCGCCATGGCTGGCCACACATGATCCATTTGCTCTAGCTGATGAACTGATCGCTCCCCCGGGACGTGAGCATTGGATGGGTACAGACGGACTAGGACGGGATATCTTCAGTATGCTTTTGTATGGCGCACGAACCTCATTACTGATTGGGCTAGTGGCGGCATCCGTCTCTGCTGTAATCGGGACCGTCGTTGGAGGGCTAGCAGGCTATTACGGAGGAAGGATCGACATCGTGCTGTCGGAGCTGAACAATCTGGTTCTGATGCTTCCAACCTTCTTCCTCGTGTTGATCGTGGTTGCGATGTTTGGTGGAAGTATGGTCCATCTGATGCTCGTTATCGGTCTCACTAGCTGGGCCAGCAATGCACGGATCATGAGGGCGCAGACCCTGTCGCTAAGAGAGCGAACCTTCGTGTTGAGCCTGATAGCCATTGGGAAGAGCCGTGCTGCCATTCTCTTCAGACATATTCTACCCAACGCTATAGCTCCTGTCCTGGTCAATACCACCACAAATATTTCTGTAGCCATCGTTATGGAATCGAGCCTGAGCTTTCTGGGGCTAGGGGATGCTGGCGCCATAAGCTGGGGACGGATGGTGTATAGCGGACAGGCCTATTTGACTACAGGCTGGTGGATTTCAATAGCTCCAGGTCTGATGATCATGCTGACAGTCTTATCCTTCTATCTGATCGGAGATGGTCTTCAGCGGCTGCTAAATCCGAGACAGGAGAGCAGGCAGTGAGGTGCAAGATGGGGGAGGGGATGAGGTGACATTGCTGCAGCTAAAGGATGTGTACGTGTCCTATCACATGGGTACCAGGGCAAGTACTGCTGTGGAGCAGGTCTCGCTCAAGCTGGACGAACAGGATTCCATCGGAATCGTGGGAGAATCAGGTTCAGGCAAAACAACATTAGCCATGGCCGTGCTGCGTTTACTACCACAAAAATCCACGGAAGTAGAAGGAGATATACGGTTCCAAGGAATGGATCTTCTTAGAATGTCTGAGGAGCAGCTGGCTCGTATCCGTTGGAAGGAGATCGCTGTTGTGCCCCAGCAATCCATGAATGTGCTTAGCCCGGTGCATCGCATTGGATGGCAAATGTCAGATATTCTACGGCAGCATGAACCCGGGTTGAGCCAAAAACAGCTCAATGCCAACATCATGGATTTACTGAGTCTGGTACGGCTGTCCAGCTCAGTCTATTACCAATATCCCTACGAGCTATCTGGAGGGATGCTACAGCGTGTCTCCATTGCACTTGGTCTTATGCACAGACCGAAGCTGCTCATTATGGATGAAGCCACTACGGCGCTGGATGCAATCACGCAGGAGTATATTCTGCAGATGCTATTGCAAATGGAGCGGGCGCACGGAATATCCCGAATGATGATAACTCATGACATGTCGGTCGTGGCGACATCCTGCAACAACGTAGCTGTGATGTATGCTGGACGGCTTGTGGAATACGGATCTGTGACCGAGGTGCTTCAGAGACCCCTTCATCCGTATACACAGGATTTGATAAATTCACTGGCTTTCGCTCACGGCATAGACGAAGAGTGTACTCCACGTCCAATGCAAGGGGCTATGCCTGAAATACTGACTGACATGGATTCATCACCTCGTGGCTGCGTATATGCTGGACGCTGTTCGTATGTAACTTCCACATGTCTAGAATATCAGCCGAAGGACCGGTGGTATTCCAGCACAAGGCGGGTGGCTTGTCATGGAATATAACGAGGCGACATTACAAGAATCAGATCGACGAGTCATTTTACAGGCATTTCACATCACGAAGGTTTTCCGATTACGCAATAAGAATAGTCTGCTATCGTGGGTGGGTGGAGGAAGCAGGGAGAGCATGAAGAAGCTGCTATGGAAGAAGGCTTTGGAAGGGGTTAGCTTCTCGCTGTACGAGGGAGAGATTCTTGCCTTGATCGGGGAGAGTGGGAGTGGCAAGTCTACACTTGCCAAGCTACTGGCTAGACTTGATCATCCCAGCGCGGGCTGGACTGAGCTGGGAGGTGAACCCGTACCGGTCGTCTATCGCAGAGATCGACTGTCGTTCCGACGCCGGGTACAGCTGATTTTCCAAAATCCATTTGATACCTTCGATCCGCGGCTTAACATAGCTGCTATTCTGCTAGATGCTCTAAGGCTTCACCAAATCGGTGCCAGTGATGACGAAAGGCTTCATCAATGTATTGACCATATGAAACGATATGGATTTAACCCTGCTCATGAGTATATATACCGTTATCCCCATGAGTTATCTGGCGGTCAGCTACAGCGTATCTCCATTTTACGCTCTATGCTGCTTCAGCCGCAGGTGCTGCTTGCAGATGAGCCATTCTCCATGCTCGATGTATCCATCCGGGCGGATATGATGCGAATGCTTGTGAACCTTGTCCGCAGTCAGCAGATGAGTATGATCTTCATTAGTCATGATATCCGAGCTGCCCGCTGGCTGGCTGATCGCGTGGGAGTCATGAGCCAAGGCCGGATCGTGGAGATCGGCTCTACCAAAGAGGTGTTTGAGACGCCGAAGCATCCCTATACGCAAGCGCTGCTGTCTGCCGCTGGAATTGGATGAGCTTGAGCCGACAGATGGAGCAGGAGCATACGATCATGTGACGATGCGACCGCTGTACTGCAACTTTTTCAGGATTGATAGCCTTGAATGGCTCTATGTAAAGCTAATAAAAGGAGTGAGGTCTTGAGGATGGGAGCATTGACGATTCGCAATTGGCTGGTAATTGGCATGCTTGTGCTTGTGACAGGCTGCAGTAGTGGGGGCCAAAATGATGAAGCTGGTGAAGTTAGACAAGATGAAAAGTTAGCTGGACCAGGCCGTAGTAACACCGTGGTTGTTGGGATGCCGGGAGAGCCACAGACGTTCAATCCAGATGCGCGTCCAGATGACTATTTCTATGCTCCTGCTCAAAATATCTACAGCCGTCTTATTAAATTAAATAATAATCAAGAAATCATTCCTGATCTGGCCAGGTCATGGACGGTATCTAAGGATGGCAAAGAGATCACTTTCGAGCTGCAGGAGGGAGTCGTCTGGCATGATGGACAGCCGTTCACCTCGCAGGATGTGAAATTTACGCTGGACTCGATTATGGAGCAAAAAGGTGCAGCGGTTGACAATCTGAGCAGCCTTCAATCGGTCCGTACACCAGACCCACACACAGCTATACTCACCCTGAAGCATCCAGATGCAACCTTCCTCGGCTATCTGGCGTGGTATGCTACATTCATTATGCCTGAGCATATCTATCAGGGCGAGCAATGGGATTCAGGCACCCGTATTTCTCCTATCGGTACAGGGCCGTTCAAATTCAAGGAATATACGCCAGGAGTCAAGCTGATTCTGGAGCGCAATGAGCAATATTTTGGTCAAATTCCGTCCGTTGACCGTCTGGTATTCTCCATTATGCCTGATCCTAATACTATGGTACAGGCGTTCTACAACGGTGAGCTAGATATATTCGGTACAGATCCGCCCATCACGGAAGTCACACGCATGGAGGAACGCGGGGATATTAACATTACCAAGAAAGTCTTCCCTTCCAGGTATTATCTCGTCTTCAATACGGCAAAGCCTCCGTTTGACCAGCCAGAGGTCCGTCGAGCTATAGCTTACGCCCTGAATAACGAGGAGATTGTTAACAAAGCAATGAAAGGACAAGGGCAGGCATCGAGTTCCTTCCTGTCACCTGTGTATGCATGGGCGCTGAGTGAGCAGTATAAGCTCCCAGAGTACGATCCGGCAAAAGCACGTCAAATGCTGGAGCAGGCAGGTCTGAAGCCGGATGCGGAAGGCAATTACTTAACAATTAGCTTTAAGCTGTTTCAGGACGGGACATTTTCGGATATGGCGACGGTTATTAAGGATCAGCTTCAGCAGGCAGGCATTCATGTTCAGATCGAGGTGAAGGAGTATGCTGCCTGGCAGGAGGAAGTGGTTCAAGGCCGCAATTATGATATGAGTATGCTGGGAGGCTATCAAGGTCCGGATGTAGGGGCCATTGCCAATCGTGTCAGCACCAGTGGCTCGAACAATATTATGGGATATAGCAATGCAAAATTGGATGAGGCACTCCAACAGGCGGCATTGCTCACTGCTCCAACGGCACGCAAAGTTCATTACGAAGAGGTACAGAGGATATTGTCTGACGATATGCCGATCTATCCAGTCTCGGAGTGGATAAGCATGAATCCGGTACATGAATACGTCAAGGGAGATCCAGCTTCTGCAGAGGCAGTAGGATATACAGGGTTCAGTGAATACAACTATGTGCGCATGATACAAGATTAAAGGAGACGGACCGTATGGTGGATATGAAGCGGATTCTGGAAGGTGTACCTGATTATCAGGCCTTTATGACGGTGGATGAGCTGGACGCGAGTACCCGTAGGTTAGCTGAGGAATACCCAGATGTGGTCAAGGTTTTCGAGGCGGGCGTGTCAAGACAAGGTCATCCCATTCTCGGTTTGTGCATTGGGAACGGCGGACTGAATGCATTATGCTTCGCATGCCCTCATCCTAATGAACCCATTGGGGCCATGAGCATAGAATATTTTTCACGTCTGCTGGCAGAGGATCAAGAGCTGCGGGAGGAACTGGGGTATACGTGGTACATGATCAAATGCATTGATCCTGATGGGACAAGATTGAATGAAGGCTGGTTCAAGGGGCCCTTCAATCTGTACAATTACATGCGCCATTATTTCCGCCCAGTCGGCACCGAGCAGGTGGAATGGACCTTTCCGGTGAAGCATAAGGCTCTGGAGTTTGACAGCCCGTTGCCTGAGACAGAGGTGCTCATGAGACTTATAGAGGAAACAAAGCCCAAATTCATGTATTCCTTGCACAATACAGGCTTTGGGGGCGCTTATTGGTATTTGTCTGAGCCTATGCCGTCTATATACGAAGCTTTGTACGGGGCTACTCGCAGACAGCAGGTACCCATTAGTATGGGGGAGCCCGAATCGCCCTCGGTTATCGAGTATGCCCCTGCGATTTATCATCATTTAAGTGCCGGACAGGCCTACGATTATCTGGAGCAATATGGCGGCAATCCTGCGGCGTTTGATTGTGGAACGAGCAGCGCAGATTACGTTCTGATGCGAACAGGAGATTGTGTGACGCTCCTAACAGAGCTGCCTTATTTTTTTGATCCACGGATAGAAAATGTGAAAGATAGCGAGGTCACAAGGGTTGAGGCCATCCGACAGCATGTTGAACAGAGTCAGAGGGAGCAGCAGAACCTGGAGGATATTCTAAAGAATGTACGTCGATTGCTTCAGAGACACAATCCATTCGCGAAGCTGGTGGAGCAAATATTGCTGCAGGGTGGGCAAGACGGTGCGGCCAAGCTGAAATGGGCTGAGAATCTCCCGGATGCCTATCGTCCCGCGACGGTATCACAGCTGTTCACTAACCTTGAGGTGGCCTCCTTTTATTACGGGCTTGCTCTCGGTCTGGTTATTCGTGCCTGTGAATTCGAGCTAGAGCACCTATCTCGTGGCCCCTTAGAATCTTGTGCAGATGAGGCAGCTCTTCGGGCACTAACGACAGCGAGGCAGAAGGGGCTGGAGAAGCTATGTGAGCTGAGCGAGCAGCTGGAGCAAGCTATGGATTACACAGTCATTCCGATTCAAAAGCTGGTTCGCATTCAGATTGAATGCGGTCTGATTGTATCAGCAGAGGTACGGCATAAGCATGAAGGTTGGAGTACCCAAGAGGATAAGTAATTAATAACATATCGTCAGAAGCTCTTCACAGTGAGCAAATACCGAATATACTCTAAGGATAATACTAGAATATGTAGAAGGATCTCACTTTTAAACAAAAGTCATCATATTAGCATAGCTATAAAGCATAACTAAAATAGGCTGGTCCCTAGCGTTCAGTTCATGCTATGCTTGAGTACAGAAGAAGCCCGTTCCCGACACTACTGGTCAGGGACGGGTTATTAATTGTTGATCCGGGAGGCATCCTTGTAGTGAATGATACATTGGAAATGCTGCTGAAATTGTTCGAGCGGGCCGCACTGCTGCTCATTTGCTTGTTCTTCCTGACCCGTATTCCGCGATTCAAGGAGACCCTGCAACGGGACAAGCATTCGCCTGGGGAGCTTGCGATTCTGACGGCTATCTTTTGCGCGTTCGCCTTGTTCGGTACCTATTCAGGCATTGAAGTAGAAGGCTCGCTCGTGAATGTCAGAATTATTGCAATCATGTCGGGTGGTATTTTGTTCGGTCCTTGGGTGGGAATCATGACTGGACTTGTCTCTGGAGTGCATCGTTACTTGATTGATATTGGAGGAGTGACCTCGATCCCCTGTCTGATTACGAGTATCATGGCCGGGCTGGTATCTGGTGTCATTAATCGACGTGTCCCCAAAGAACGACGCTGGATTGCAGGGATCGCAGTAGGGATGGTCTGTGAGGGGCTCACTATGCTGCTGATCCTGATGATGGCAGAGCCTTATTCATTAGGTATGGACATTGTGTCCAGAATTAGTCTGCCGATGATTATCGGTCAGGTCAGTGTGGGCTTCATCGTGCTCCTCGTGCAGAGTGTGGAGGGGGAGAAGGAGATGATCGCGGCGAGACAAGCCAAGCTTGCTCTGGATATCGCGAATAAGACACTTCCGTATTTCCGGTCCATCAACAGTGAGTCACTGCGAACCATCTGCAGTATCATTAAGCGGGACATCATGGCTGATGCAGTGGCCATCACCGATGCCCATAATGTATTGGCTTATGTAGGCTTCGGAGAGGAGCGCTACCAGAATGGTCATCAGATCGGCAGCGACGTGACCAAAGCAGTCATTCGCAGTGGTCAGATCGCTATCCATAATCATATTGCCGACGATCAGACTCCGCAAATCCAATCGTTGCTGGTCATTCCGCTGCAGGAACGAGGAGAAGTGACGGGCACACTCAAAATTTACTACAAGAAGGCTTACCGTATCACTTATCCGCTGCAGACGATGGCTGTGGGTCTGTCCCAGATCATCTCGACCTTGATGGAGGTATCTCGTGTGGAGCAGATCAAGGCGGAGGCGAACAGAGCGGAGCTGAAGGCACTGCAGACAAAGATCAATCCTCATTTCCTGTTCAATGCGCTCAATGCCATCGCTGCGACGACTCGTACGAGGCCAGACAAGGCCCGTGAGCTCATTATTAATTTGTCTGGATTCTTGCGCTATAATCTGGAGCTGACGGATGAGCGCATTGACATTCAGGTTGCGTTGCAGCAGGTCAAGGATTATGTAGAGATTGAGAAGGCTCGCTTCAGCAGGCTGGAGGTTGAGTACGACCTGGATGAGGTGCATGTCCAGATCCCGAGTCTGCTTATTCAGCCGCTCGTGGAGAATGCCATCAATCACGGGATTCTGAAGAACAGAGGACCAGGATCTGTGAAAATATCCGTCAAGGAGCATGAGAATCATGTGCGCATCAGTGTTCAAGATACAGGAATCGGCATCCCAGAGGAGGTCATCACCAACCTCTATCAGGAGCAGGTGCCTACACAGCAGATTGGACTGTACAATGTGCATCAGCGGGTGAAGCTCATGTATGGGGAAGGACTTGCCATTCGACGTCTATCGCCTGGTACCGAGATTTATTTTGACATTCCAAAGGAGAATTCATGAGAGCGATTATTGTAGAGGACGAGAGACCAGCCCGCGAGGAGCTGGAATACCTGATCAAGACGCACAGCAGTCTGGAGATAACTGCCTGTCTAGAGGATGGGCTTGATGTATTGAAATACCTGCAGGATCATGACATCGACGCCATATTTCTTGACATCAACATCCCCTTCCTCGATGGAATGCTGCTGGCAAGCCATATCAGCAAATTCGCGAAGAAGCCCTATATCATTTTTACTACTGCATATAAAGAGCATGCGGCTCAAGCCTTCGAGCTGGAGGCCTTCGACTATATTCTGAAGCCTTATGATGAGAAGCGAATCGCAGCGATGCTGGCTCGACTGGAGAGTACCTATGCACGTGACCATGCCCTCTTGCCTGAATCCACAGCCGAGGCGGCTCCGAAAGGAACGGCTCAACCTGAGAAGGGCGGAATGGCATCTGCCCGCATGAATCTGTGGAAGAATGAGAACATCATTGTGACGGACATTGATGATATCTATTATGCAGTCGCTAGCGAGAAGGTCACGCTTGTCTACACCCGGAACGAGGAATTTACAATGCCGATGAGCATTTCCGAGTTTCATGGACGATTGCCACAGGGAGTCTTTTTTCGCTGCCATCGCTCCTATACCGTGAATCTATCCAAAATCCGCGAGATCGTACCCTGGTTCAATCATACCTATCTGCTACGACTGACAGATCTGAAGGCAGAAATTCCGGTGAGTCGTAGCAAGGCGAAGGAGTTCCGGCAGTTGATGCAGCTCTGAGTGCATTTCATTCCTGATTTGTGGCATTTCATGCATCAGACAGTCGTAGCTCTTGCTTCAGCGTTATACTGCGGAGGTAAGAGGAATTCGGATACGTGATGATGTATCATCCAGGATAAGCGATGATTGACGAGATTTTCACGGGAAATGATACCGCATTCAGCAGTCATGCAATCAGGGATGGAAGCATTCCTCTTACGAACCGAATTTTGTCGGAAAGAGGAGATGGCTATGACATCCAAGCAAGACAAACGCTGGTTGATAATACTTGGGACGATTATTGTGCAGATGGGTCTGGGCACTATTTATACGTGGAGCCTGTTCAATCAACCGCTCGCTGACCAATTCGGCTGGGAGCTCAGCTCCGTGGCCATTACATTTTCCATTACGAGCTTTGCCTTGGCGTTCGCAACGCTGTTCGCTGGCAAGCTTCAGGAGCGTTGGGGACTGTCACGTCTGATTCTCACGGCAGGACTGGTGCTTGGTGCCGGACTTATGCTTAGCTCGCAGGTGTCCTCACTGCTCGGCTTGTACCTGCTGGCAGGAGTAGTCGTAGGCTATGCCGATGGAACCGCGTATATCACGACCTTATCGAATCTCATCAAATGGTTCCCGGATCGCAAGGGACTCATCTCAGGAGTATCGGTGGGGGCCTATGGCACAGGAAGTCTGTTATTCAAATATATTAACGGAGCCCTGCTACAGCAGGTGGGACCTTCGCAGGCCTTCTTGTTCTGGGGGCTGATCGTGACGGTGATGATTGCAGGCGGTTCATTCCTTATTCGCGAAGCTGCTGTGGCGCCCGCAGCTGCTCCGGGTCAAGCCGCGGTCGGTCGGAATTATACGGTTAAGGAAATGCTGCAGACGAAGCAGGCTTATCTACTGTTCATCATCTTCTTCACAGCCTGCATGAGCGGCCTGTATCTCATTGGTGTCGTGAAGGACATCGGTGTCAGTCTGGCGGGTCTGGATGTGGCGACTGCCGCAAATGCTGTAGCTATGGTAGCTATTTTTAATACCTCAGGTCGCATTATTCTGGGGGCATTATCTGATAAGGTTGGTCGTATGAAGGTAATCGCAGGTACGTTACTCGTTACCGCCATTAGTGTAGGGGTTCTGAGTACCGTACAACTGAATTTCGGACTGTTCTTCGGCTGCGTGGCGGCTATCGCCTTCTGCTTTGGTGGTAATATTACCGTCTTTCCAGCTATCGTGGCAGATTTCTTCGGTCTGAAGCACCAGAGCAAGAATTATGGCATCGTGTATCAGGGCTTCGGACTTGGCGCACTAACGGGATCTTTTCTGGCAGCCTGGCTGGGTGGCTTCGTGCCTACCTTCACAGTAATTGCAGTACTATGCGTGATATCCTTCGTCATTGCCCTATTTTTACAGCCCCCAGGTCAGCGAATACAGCCTAAGGAGAGCCGGGGAAAATCTGGAGCCCTGCGCCGGATGAGACCCGATACGAAGCTGGGATAAGACAACTAGAGATAGAACAAGCGACAAGAGTAATATGTAGATATATAGATAGAGAACATAACAAGTATGTCGAATGAGCGGAAGTGTGGAAATTCAGGTGCTGCTCCCGGAGGCTTTAAGCCCGAGGGTGTAGCTTTTTTGTATACTAGTGGAGGTTGAGGCACAAGCTGTCATCATGCTGCAGACTTCACCCCCACTAAAAAATTCAGCTTAAACTGCCGAAAAAGAATAAGGATAAATGGTTCCATTTTGCACCCAATTGTACCAACTGTAAATTATTGATATGGCATTGCGTTTATTGATGAAGCGGAGTTAGCTGTACCGCTCGGGTTGTAGACCCTCTACACAGTCTTGCACTTGATGTAACTCTGATTACGGATAGCTGCGCGATTGTCAGATAATATTGCTTAGCGCTGTTATTTTTCCTCTTGACTTCCCGGAAGCTGGATGAAAGAATTTGAGGTAACATCAACGGAGGTCAACATCAAATCGCCAAGCGGGAGGACGTGGAATGAATCTGGAGTTGGAAGGGAATGCACTTCCCCGAAATACAAAGCTTCGTCATACATATCAAATTCGCTCGGTGCTGTCAGTCAGTGAGTTGTCGATCATTTATACAGCTAGAAGGCTGAAGGATCGGGAGAAGGTCATTGTCAAAGAATTCTATCCGAACGCTCTGGCTGTTCGAAGTCAGGACAAGCGTACGGTCAGCTGTCCCTCACTGCTGCTGAAGCCGAAATATGCTGAGTTTCTGCAGCACTTCCTGCAGGAGCCTGAAATTCTGCATAGCCTGGAGCATCCGGGAGTTGTCCAATACATCGACCATTTTGAGGAGAACGGTACGGCCTATTGTGTCATGGAATACTGCCCGGGTCATACACTGGATGAATTGATTCGTCTGCAAGGCAAGCAAGCTGATGGAGCCTTCCTGTACAACACCTTGCTGCCGTTAATTGATGCGCTGGACTACGTTCATTCCCAAGGCATCATTCACCGTGACATCAAGCCAGGGAATATTATGGTTCGTGAAGATGGTCAGGTGAAGCTGCTGGACTTCGGCTCGGCTGCTCGCTATGAGCGCAAGGAGCATCCGATCTTCACCTCAGCAGGCTTCTCGCCATTGGAGTTCTATTCGAATCGTTCCCGTCAAGGGCCAGTATCGGACATATACAGTCTGGCTGCCACGATGTATTACTGCTGCAATGGCTCGCCGCCGCCAGATGTCCCTGGTCGGCTGTTCAAGGACAAGCTGGAGCCTATGCGAATGGGCGTGTCCCCACTGCCCTTCGTCATCCGGCGTGGCCTACGTCTGCAAGCAGATAAGCGCTTTCGTTCCCTTCGATGGTTCAAGGCGGCGCTGCGTGCTGAATATCTGCTGCATAGAGGTAGTCCGCGACGTCTGATTTTTCGGGGCTGACCCAAAAAGTATGAAATGGCTGCTGGGGTCAGCCTTATTTTTACATAGGATATACTTAGACTTTCTGCCGCTTTTCCACAATCAGTCCGTCCTCTCCACTGTGCTACAAATGACTAAAAACGCAGAGCAGCGATTCTCCAATAACGGGGAATCGCTGCTCTGTTGACATTTTACGCTTTGTCCCTTGCAATTCGCCCTGCTAGAGCAGGTTATCCTGTCTGAATCAGGATTCCATCAGTATATACATTGGTATTGGGCTTGATAGCCTTATAACGCAACTCAATCTCGGTGGCGCCATCCTCGAAGGTAATATAAAGCTTGTCATTGTATAACAGGACGAGCTTCTTGTTGCGCGCGATTAAGGCCTTGCCATGCTGGACAGCACAGCGAGTATCGTGCTTAAAGATCAGCGAGCCGTCCTTGCCTGCTGTGAAGGTAATACGGGCCGCTTCAGGCAGCGGTTCATGTACATCCAGCAATCGGAACAGCTCCTGCAGCGTCACGGTACGTCCAGGGAAGGAGGTAAGCGGCCAAGATTTGACCGGAATTTCAATTCCACTGGCCGTTGTCAAAAAGTAACCTTCGAGCCTACCGGCGAACTGCGGCTTGGGCCGCAAAAATATATACAGGGCCACTGCAGCAGCAGCTGCAAGGGCTGCAATGATGCTAATCAGCTGTATCGTTGCATACTCGGACTTAACGTGCAATTGAAGAACCGCTGTCGTCGCAGCCCCCTCCGTGTCTGTTGCCGTAATCTCAATGCGGTCTCGACCCGTAGCTGCGAGCAGCAGCGCTGTGCCCGAGATAGACGGCTTTAGCGACGAGCTCTCGCCGGAAGCTGCCAGCGTATACGTTAAGCTATCCTGATTCGCATCCTGAAAATACTCCGATAGCTCAACACGCGCCAAGCCGTCCTGCGTCGTCACAGAAGCATTCAGTTGATCCGCCGCGACTGGAGCTGTATTAACGGCAGTGACTTGATGAATCGTGCTATGTCTGTACAATTGCGGGCTATCCAGTTGAATCTGCCACGTATATTCGCCTGAACGAGGAAATGTATAATCCACTGAGAAGCCCTTGTTCGCAAGTGTCATAGGAATTCGCTCGCTTGTTGGGGCAGCATCCGATGCAGTCGTATTTGTAATGATTAACTCTGCTTGGGCTGCTTTGTAGAGCGCTTCATCCTCCAGCCTTTGCCCCTCCTGATTCAATATATCCAGAGAAAAGGTCGTGGGAGCTCCTTTCAACAGCTCGTTATCGCTATTGCCGCTAGTCCCAGTAACATTAGTGCCCGTACTCTTCACATAGGCATTGGCCTCGAGGAGATAGTTCCCCAGCAGGTTGATTTTGATCAGATCACCACGCTGACCGCGAACCTTGAGACTGAGCTGACCTGGCTTGGGGCGTTCAATCTTCAGAATGGTATAGCGATCAGACAGGTAGCGCCGGATGTTATCCGAACTGGCATACAACTGTGCTTCTCCCACCGGATGCTCAGAGAGCAGGATGAGATTGGCCTCCTCCATACTGGAATCCGGGATATTGACCGTAATTTCCTGTAATGCTCCTGTGGCTGTAATTCCCGCTATAGGAACAAGCTTGGAGCGAATTTGGTCGGCGAAGATGTGATTAAATATCTCAGGCAGATCATCCGCGCTGCTTGTAATAAATGACTTGCCGCCTGTCTCAGTAGCGATGCGTTCCAACTCCTCACGGTTAACGGTTCCCGTATGGTTAAGTCCAATCGTGTAGATGGGATATTGGTTACGCTGCGCTGAATCAATAACGGAGCTGACATCCTTGGCCGAGGCCGCCTTGGTTCGTGGTCCTGAGCTCGGCCCGAAGTCTGTCTCTCCGTCAGAGAGGAGAATCAGAAACGGCTGTCGGCCGTTTTGCGTGCCAGACACAAGTAGCTCGGCCCCCTTTTTCAAGCCAAGTCCAATATCGGTGTAACCTGAGCGATTGAGAGTTGCGATCTCCTGCTGCAATTGATTTTTACGTGAGGTCACGGCAATGGAGGTGAGAGGTCTAGAAGCTACAATCCGGTGATTGTAGGCAACAAAGCCCACTCGGGTGCGATCCGCATCACTCATGTCCATGAACATATTGATCACCTCAGAGGCGATCTCGTCATGATCCGTTTCACGCATGGAATAGCTGGTATCCAGTACGAATACAGCATCATAACCGGAGGAGACAGTATCTGCGTGAGTCTCTTGTGGCCATAAAATCATGCTGCCTGAGAAAAAATAAAAAAACAGTAAAATAGTCACAAACCTCTTTTTCATATTTGTAAACTCTCCTTCCTGTAGAATAAAACCCCATGTACTCCTAAATTACTCAAAAACCCTTATGGACAAAGGAATCTAAAAATAGTAAGTAATTAATTGCTGTGAGAATTACTATATTCTATTCCAAAATAATCCTTTAGTAAGAACAATAGATAACTATCGGCAAATTGTTCCATAAAATGTAGGTGCATCAATAGATTCAGTTCTAATTAACTAGTGGATGTTCGTAATTAGGTAGTGAAATGAGTATTTCTACCCTGTTTCAAGAAGAAAACGCTGAAATTGACAAAAAAATAGGTCTTCCGTTATATTACATTTCACACGAGGAAGAAACTGGAATAGAAGGAATAGTAGGTTTTACTTACTAGTTTTAAGGACCTTCGGCCAGCTTTTCTATGAAATCACAGAGAGGGGAGGAGGCATGAAGGCGCAAGACAGGCCGCAAGTCAGGTCCTGCCTATTAGGACCTGTGGGTAGGTCCAGCCAGATTGCCGACTGCTTATGGAGATTATCTATCAAACGAACCGAACGATGCTATTCGAGGAGATTAATCCAGAGAAGCTGGATTTGATTACGATCGTCGGGGATGTAAAGGGCATTGACAGCTTAAGTGATGACAAGATTAAAGAAATTAACGAGCACCTCCTGGTCCGTAGCTTTGATGAATTTTTGGACAAGTTCTCGCCGACGGTATACTCATTTTTTAATGCTGCCAATCAGAAGGTTGTGTATACGCTTAAAAAGCCGGAGGGTATTGACGAGGATAGCATCTCGGAGATTCGGGTCAATCAGAGTAATGATTTCCTGAAAATGCTGTTCACGCTGATTGATACGAAACGTAGTCAGGGCATTACGAACGTAGATTTCAAGTTCGAGAATCTGCTCGATATGATCTCCCCGAAAAAGGTCATGGATGATATCCGCCAGGTACGCAAGGAGATCCATTATCTGTACGGACAATATGAGCAGTTGGACGATGGCGACCCGAAGAAGCTGGATATGGGCGATAAGCTGAACGGCATGTTCGAGGAAGCCAGTCAGAATTACAACAATGTCATGGCTATGCTTCCGCTGGCCATTGAGGATATCAAGACCCGGCTGCTCCTTGGGGGAGCGCAGGAGGACAATAGCGGTGAAGCCATTCAGATTGGTGTCCTGACCATTGGTGAGGGCGGCGAGCTGAAGATCGTGGAAGCGCCGAAGGCAGACAGCACGGAGCTGATGCTGCTGGATGAGAACGGAACTAACGGATTGACTGAGGTATTCGCAGATGACTACAGCTCGATTACCGAGACGCCATCCGACTATGTGAAGGATCTGGTCGTGCGCACTTTTGTACCGTTACCAGCGGTGCAGAACAAGGTCGATACGGCTATCGAGGTACAGAATTACAATACGTACCTGGAGTTCTACAAGAACGCCAAGGATGATTTTGTCAAAGCCGTTAAGCCATTGGTAGAGAAGATTCTCGGTGTGAAAATGTTCTTCGACCAATATGCAACCAAGAACAAAGGGATGCTCCCTACCATGCTTATCGCGAATAACAAGCCAGATATGCTGGTCAAGAGCAGCAATATTCCGCGTCTGGAGACCTATCTGAATACCGTTAACTCCAAGAATGATTTCTCCGACACGATCTGGTTCGGTATTGTACCTTCGATCGAGATGGAATCGATCGGCAAGGTGAAGGTATCTCGTGAGCGCTTCAAGGGTAATGAGAAGGTCGTCAAGACCGGAGGCTACTCGATGGAGACGCTGTCGATGCTGATGCAGGTCGTTCAGGAATACAAAATTCAGATGTTCTTCAACTTCGAGTCGGGTGAAGACACTACGTTCAACAGCATGGCCACCTCGGGCATCGAACGCTACATTGATAAGTGCGCCCCGCTGGTCCGTCGGGAATACAGTGAGTTCGCCATTCCGTGTGTACCGAACTTCACGATTATTCCGAAGGATAAATCGGGGGTCATCATTGATAGCAAAATGATGCAGACGGATACAGGCGTCACCCTGTCCAAGGAGAAAGAGGACATTCTGAAGCTGTGGATTGAAGGCGTCTATGTCGGTGCTGCCTATGTGGCTGCAGGTCTTGTCGCTGCTTATCAGTGTCCGGAGTATCTGCGAGAATCCTTCAGAACCGTGAACAAGAACTTCCCTGGCGTTCGCTTCGATATTGAAGCAGGAGACAACAGTCTGCGTACCGTAACGACCATGGCGAAGGAGATCACAGGCTTCACGAACAGCATTAAGGATGCGATCAACCGCAAGAACTTTGGCTTCGTATTCTCCTCGGAGAATGCTCAACTGCAGGATAAGGATATCCGTCGTATTACGGTCTATAAGGCCAGAAGCATGGCGCTGTCCGAGGACGGCTTCGATTCTCTCTACAAAACACTGGTCAGCACGTATATAGAGCGGATTCTGCGCTATCAGACCGGTGATTTCAAGCATGAGAATATCGTCCGCTTCTTCAGCAACAATCCAAGTAGTCAGAAGAGCAAGTGGCTGTCGAACCGCGGTTCGGTGAACTCGATCATTCAGGACGGAGACGATATGAGCTTCGTGATTGATGAGAAGAGCAATCTATGCCACATCGACCTGGTCTTCAACGGTAACGTGAAGAACCTGGAGGTCATGATTACGAAGGGGACCAGCGCTGTTAGAGCATGATCCGTACCTTAACCAAGGTGTTAAAGGCAATGCTATCACGGCTTGCCTTTATACATAAATCGAGCGGTCCTTCCGCTCACATCCATTTAACGAAGAGAATCAAGGAGGCCAAACACATGGGATTCAGATTGAAGGTTGAAGGTCAAGAAACAATTGAGCTGGGCTTGGACAACATCAAGACCGTTGTCTATGACACAGACACACCAGATGATTCCAATGCCCGTTCCACAGATGTCGGCTCTACGCTGCGCATCAGCGGCAAGATCATCACAGCTACAGACGGTGACAGTGCAGACGATACGATGAAGCTGGCCTTGTGGTCGCTCGTTCCTGCCGAGAAGGCGGATTGCTACCGTAAAGCTACGCTGGAAGTCATCGCTGCGGACCAAGTGGTTCGTAAAATCTACTTCCCGAATGCATTCGTTGTAGATTACAACGAAAGCTTCGGAGATGAAGAGGGTGTAGGTACCTTCTCGTTGTACATCAAACAGAAGAAGGACAAAACCGAGCTGGCAACCATTGACGGCGGTTATCCGGTATAAGCAAGCTCAGCCGGAAGGCGATAACATGAGAGGCCGCAAGGCCTCTCATGTTGTATTGCCGAGTATACAGCATGATGACCAATGACAGAGAGGGAGTAGACAATTCATATGGACAATTACTATGAGCTGCTCGGTGTCAGCCGGGGTGCTTCGGCGGCGGAGATCAAGAAGGCCTACCGTCAGTTGGCCAAGCGCTATCATCCGGATACCAATCAGGGAAGCCCGGAAGCGGCACGCAGGTTCAAGCAGATACACGAAGCCTATGAGGCCCTGCGTGACGAAGCATCGCGGCAGGCATACGATGCCAAGCTCAAGGGTAGCCCACACCAGGAGCGTGAGGAGAAGGCGGGCGTGAAGTCGGATAGTCGTGCGAAGGCGCCGGATTTCAACCCTGGAAATACGCAGGTGGATTTTGAACGCTTCTTCGGCTTTAATCCGAAGACGGGCGAGGGTACTCCAGGTAAGAAGGCTCCCAAGAAGGAAGCGAACCCGATGGATGTGTCCGACCTGTTCAACCGCTATTTTGGCAAACGATAGCAGGCGGTGTCTGATCCTGATGCAAGGTTAATATCCATAGCATCGGGCAGATGGTATAGCAATAGTGTAGCAACTGAAGCGACGTTGAAGCAGCAGAGGGACTTACGGGAAGCTGCCGACGAGCACAGTAGAGATGGAGGAAGCAATCAGTGCAAGCAAGCAGGAGCAGATGGATTATAGGACTGGATATCGCTGTGTTCGTACTGCTGGCAGCTGTAACGTTTTATACCTTTTTCAGATCAGGCTATGTTGGTCTTAAGATCGGGGTGGCTACCGGTGCCATACTCTGCACGCTGGTCTATCTCGTAGGTAGTATGGTTACAGTAGTACCTGCCCCCAAGCCCGAGAAGCGGGTAGTCTCCAAGCTCGTACAGTTGGACGATGAGGGGGAGCCCGTCAAGGAGTGGTATATCCAGGGCGAGACCGCATTATTGATCGGAAAGATACACGCCAGCAGCGAAGTGGATATTGATCTGTCAGACAGTGAGTATGCCTCGCTGATCAGCAGTGAGCATGCCGTATTAAACCGGGTGGGTGAGAAATGGTTCGTTGAGGATACCGATTCGGCAAACGGTACAGGACTACGCGAGGCAAACAGCAGTCTGACAGATAAGCTGGAGAGTGGAGAGCCACGGCCAATCCACCCTGGAGATCTGCTGTTCATCGCGAATACCCGCTTGTTGATCAAGTAAACACATATCTGAGATAGACAGGAGCAGGATACGAAGATGAGTTTGACAAGATGCCCCAATGGACACATGTTCAGCACACGAAAGCATGGAACCACGTGCCCTTACTGCAATTCGGTGGTGAATCAGGCACCCCCAGCCGAGCCATTGCGCCAAAATCAGGGTGCCCCTGGTGGAGAAGACAAGACGATGCCGTATCTTGGCGAGACGGTGGGCATTCACCCGGTCACAGGCTGGCTGGTATGCATAGAAGGTGCTCAGATCGGTCAGGATTACCGGATTATGGCTGAGAAGAATTTCATTGGCCGGGCTGAGGAAATGCACATCCGCGTCATTGGTGACAATACCATTTCCCGCAAAAATCATGCCGTGATCGTCTACGATCCCAAGAAACGCAATTTCTACCTGCTGCCGGGAGATTCCTCGGGGCTGGCTTATCACAACAACGAAGCGGTCTACTCTCCGGCCGAGCTAGCCGCCTATGATGTCATTCAGCTTGGGCGAAGCAAATTCATATTCATTCCGCTCTGCGGCCCTCATTTTGAATGGGAGAACAACAATTAGGACGGAAGTGAGATCGTGCAGGAATTGCAGGGATTAAGTCCATATACCGTGGTTCTGATTGCAGGCGTGCTGATTCTGGTACTGCTGCTGCTGCGCTGGAGCATAGCGCGAAGCAGGCCGAAGCAGACGCCTCCAGTCGAGGAGAGTGGCGTACAGATCGGGAATGGTCAGACAATCGGCAGTCGGAGTGAGCAGGACGATTACTTTGCCAGCATGACCACCCCGGTAGGCACGCTGGCGCTTGTCGCTGATGGAATCAGCGGCATGGCGAATGGCCGAATGTCGAGCACGCTCGCGGTGACCACATTCATGAAAGAATACGCCAAGGTGACAAGACCGGAGGAGATCATAACCTATCTTGATCGGACTGCAGGGGTCGTGAATCGCAATATCTTGCAGCAGCTGAATGGTCAAGGGGGGGGCACAACGCTTGCCGTCGTGGTACTGGTCGAGAACAAGCTGTATTACGGTGCAGTGGGTGACAGCATGATTACCATTTACCGGAACGGGGAGTTCGTACCTGTCAATTCCAAGCATACAGCTGAGGTGCTGCTGGAAGAGAAGGTGCTGGCTGGACAGATGACGGCTGAGGAAGCAAAGGACAGCCCGGTCCGTTACCATCTCATCAACTATTTGGGGTATGAGGGATTCAGCAGTATGGAGATTGCGGATACACCGCTTGAGCTCCTTCCAGGTGATCATGTGCTGGTATGCAGCGATGGCATTCATGAAGCGTTAACGGAAATTGAGCTAGAGACAATTATGCGTAAGGGACTGCCACCGCAGGACAGCGCGGAGCAGATCATTGAGGCTGTACACCGCAAGGGGCTGAAGCATCAAGATAATGCTACGGTCATTCTGCTAAGTGGTGGGTGAAGAGACAGCTAGGTGAGCATTTTGCATCGATTCGACTGGGGGCTCCAATCCATTCTCATGGATGCTCGCTTCAGATGATGCAATGCTGAGCTGAAAGACGGAGGTATACATGCGCAAGGAGAACAGTGATTTTCAGACCGCCTTCGTATCCGAGGCTGGCTCATATCTGGATAACCGAGATTATTTTGCCTATATCGAGCTGGATGATATGGCCTGCTACGTGCTGGCTGATGGACTTGACTCGGATCAGGAGCTGCGAAGCGCCGAGATGGCAGTCAAGACGATGCTGGAGAACTTCATGGAGAAGCCCTCCATGTCAAGGCGGCGTATGGCTCGTGCTCTGCAGGAGGCTCAGGAATGGCTGCAATTCGAGAGCAGGAGAGTTCGATTGAAGACGAGTCTGCTGATGATTGTTACCAATTACAACAAAATGGTCTACGTCTCCTGCGGTCATGTGCGATTGTACCATTTTCGTGCAGGACGCTTGAATTTTCGCAGTAAGGATCATAGTCTGGCCCAGTCGATGGCTGATGATGGACGCATCCCGGAGGAAGCGACCAGCACGCATGAGGAGCGTGGCAATCTGCTGGAATATGTGGGTAAGCCGGGGCGGATTCACGGCACCTTCTCCAAGAAGTCACAGCTAGCTGACGGGGATGTGCTTCTGTTAGCTACACCAGGGATGTGGGAGGGCGTAGAACTGGCAGAAATGCTGGGAGCGCTTGAGCAATCAAAGGATGCGACAGAAATGACCGACACGCTGGAGGAGGTACTGCTGAGCAAACAGCAGCGGGTGGTCAACAACTATACAGCGGCAGCGATCTACGTTAATAAAATATTTCAGGAAAAGAAACGGGATGTGCGTAAGCTGATCAAACGAATTGCCATTGCGCTCGTCGTCCTCTTGCTCCTGGGTGGTGGTGCTACATATATGGCGATCAGACAGGCTGCGCAGAAAGCCCAGGCACTGGAGGATATGGTTGAGTCTGCTCTTCAGGGTGATGAATACGCTCGCAACGGCGATTATTTGAAGGCAGTCAAATCCTATAGTGAAGCCCGAAATGCGGCGATCAAGATTAATGACAAGGTACACAGAAATCTGTATGGCAAAGAGCAGAAGGTCTCGCAGACGCTGGTGGACGGAGATGAATATGCAGCAGATGGGGATTTCGAGAAGGCCAAGTCGAGCTATGAAAAAGCCTTGAAGGATTCGGCCCTGTATCCACCATTTCAAGGCGAGGACATTCAAAAGAAGATTGACCAGTTGGATGGCTTCGCCAAGGTAGCAGCGCTGCAGAAGGAAGCCGACCTGAAATTCCAGGGCGGCAGCTATCAGGAGGCACTTGAGCTATACCAGCAAGCGAATCTTGCAGCTACGGAGACGGAGTATACGGCGGCGCAGAAGGAGTTGCAGACGAAGCTCGCCGATACGGAGGGTAAGCTGAAGGCAATCAATCAGGAGGTCAAGGAGATCCAGGCGGGCAAGCTGGAGGCCAGGGCCGAGCGGCTGTTGAAGTCCGAGGACTATGCAGGAGCGGTGGATGCCTACGCGAAGGCGCAGGAAATCTATCAGGAGATTGGCAAGCTGGAAAGTGTGCTGGCGATGGAGCGCAGTATTGCCAAGGCCGAGGACAAGGCCAGTGCTGCAAGTCAGGCCATGTCTATGGATGCAGGAGTTGGACTCGATGTAGCGGCAAGTCCGGGTGCCGGGTCACAGGACTTGGGAGCACAGGCTGCATCTGCTGCCAGTAACGGACCTGCTCAAACGGGAACGGGTCAGACGTCCGGGGCTCAGAATGAGTCGGGCGATTCTGGAACCACGGGTACCGGGGAAACAGGTGGCAAGCAGGCAGCTTCGGACAATCAAGCTGCTGTGGATAATTAGTCATCTGCAGAGGCGAAGCGCCTGTACAATCTTTAATTACGAAAGGAGGCCTATCGGGTGAAGGAGCTGGTACAGGAGCGACTTGGCAAGATGGAGGATTTGGAGCAGCGTCGTCTGCTCAAGGATATGATGAGTGGCGTATTCCTGCATCTCGTGGAGTATCAGGAGGAGATGATTCGCAAGCTGGAGGAGCGAGTCTTCGAGGAATTGGAGAATACGGAGGAGAAATTCGATGTCCATGTATCACTTAGCTCCCGCGAAGACTACGATCCGATTCACGAATTCCTCTATCCGGTGCTTCCTGCAGATGCAGAGCCGCGGCAGCTAGACATTAGCGGTGTGGCCTCCGTCGTGCGGGAAGGCGGCGAGCTACGTCTATTCAGTGTATTTCTGGAGTTGGAGACCGAACGGATTCAGGAGCTGCTGGACAGTAATGTGACGTTTGAAGGAACGCTGATCACGGATGAGGGGCGTTACCCCCTCGCCATCAAGCTGAAGCGCAATGTGGATTATGTGACAGAGATCGAGAACCTGTACCATATCTTCCTGCAAAACGGGATCCCCTGGAAGACCATTCATCACCCTTATGCCTACAAATTTGTGGATTGCATACTGATTGGCGGAGAAGGAGAGCCCTCTCCCCATGAGGAGATTCGGGAGATTCTCGTCTCGCTGGGAGACTACGAACCGTATAAACGGCTTGACCTCATTCCATTGTGGAATATTGAGCGCCTGGAGCTGAAGAATACGGGGTTTCCGGTTCCAGCCATGGATCGGGTGAACTTTGAGCATGTGCTGTCCTTGCGTAAGACGGGTACAGAGCATGGCTATCTGATTCATGCGGCGGCGGAGGATATCCGTTATGTGAAAAGATCAGCAGAGGAGCTGACGATTGTCACACCTCTCGAAAAATCCGGCCTGTGGAAGGTGTTGAAGGTCACCAAGCCGATGACTGCGCGCCTCAGCAGGTACACCTACCCGATGGTCTCGAACAAGCGGCAGGACAGCTTCATCGGACGCTATGCCAGCAAGCAGGCCGTATCGGTGCGAGCGAAGGCCGAGATTGCACGCATCGTGAACTCGTTCGAGGCTGCCCAAGGCTTGAGTCTGACAGGGGTGCGAATCCTTCCACCAGAGCGGATAGCTACGGGAAGATTCGTGTCAGAGTCCAGCAATAATAGCACGGGCTACAGGTCTGTGAATGCTTCAGCAGACCATGGAGGCTCTATGGACGACAGTATAGTCAGCCAAGGCATTCGGAGTGTTGATATGGGCAACGCCCAACATGAGGAAGGGCATCGTGGCTTGACACGTACCTACGCGTTGAACCCGTTCATGAGTGATAATGTGCGTTCCGAGCAAGGCAAGCAGGTGATGATGCTCAGCTTCCAGCGGAGCGAGGCAGCGCTCAGTGTGCCTTATTATCTACTGTCAGATCTGATGAGCTTCCTCGTATCTGAGGTTCAGATGCATTTTCCCGAATACAAGTGCGAAGGGGAATGGACGTGAATTACATCTGGGATGTGCTGCTCAAGGCAAGGAAGGAGCAGATGGACGACAGTCGGCTGCGCTTTGTGCCAGCGGTCAGCTTTTCTCCTTATATGGAGCTGAGTCTAGAGGATCTGAATGCGACCGTACCGGAGCAGGTCGTAGAGATTAATCCGTATTATCGATTCTACGCGATATTTCGTGATTTATTCCCTGCTGACGATGCAGGCTATGCGGAGCTTCGGGAGACGCTGTTCGATGTCGTAATTCATTTTCTGGCTGAGGCAGATCTGATGCAGGGTATGAATCGGCGTGAGTATCATATCCGGTTCGTGCGCCGTGATCTGTTGAACGGTATTTTCGGCGAGCGGATTCAGCAGCATTATGCGCAATTGGATGACCATGAGCAGGATGCAATAGCCGAAGGCTTGCTGCGACTGTACGAGACAGGAGAGGCTGTCCACTTACTGAAGCAGACCCTGCGCCGGATCTTTCCACGCTCCATTATCTATGCTCATTGCCACGACCGGGATGAGCTACTGATCTATATCGGTCAGGAGGAGAATATTTCGAATCGCACCAAGGTGGAGCTGCTGCTGGATTTATTTCTGCCTGCGCGATTTGACCTGCGCATCTATTGGAGCCATCATTTCGGCATTGTCGGTGAGGATGACACGATGAAGCAGGATGCGATTTCTTTGTACTGATTAGCTGGAGAGTAAGGCAAGCAGGAGAGAAAGGACTTGTGACATGATGAACGGACCATATACATATCGCCTCCACCATACAAAGGAACCTGAACAGGTCCGCCCTGCCGTCAAATATACAAGTGCGGAATTGGAGCAAATGACAAGCTTCCAGCTACGGAGCATTTGTGAGAAGGAGCGTCTGGTGGAGGGCCTTGCAAAACGTCTGTCTAGAGACGAGCTAATCCGGATGATTCTCAGATTCCGCAATGCGGAGGAGCGTCTCTATATCACTCGTCACCAACCCGGTGGGTTCGAGCGACTGGAGACGGTCCTGCGCAAATACGGCAATGCCAGTCAACAGCCTAGCGAGGGAATCAGAGTACCGGCGAAGATCACTTTATATGAAGGGGTCACACTGGGACGACTGGATCAGGTTCGGATCGAATCCGAGCTGCCTTGGCTTGGTGAATCCAATGTGCTGCTGACCAATGCGACAGGCGAGCTCTGCGGTATTCTTAATCTGGTAAAGGATCAGCAGCGCAACGGTGTGTACTATCTGGAGCGGGATAGCGACGCGGAGCTGCGGCGTACAGCGAACCAGAACTATAGCCTCTGGTTCCTGCGCAGGCAGGATTCAGAGTATATGTACAGGGCCTATTACGATAACAGGCCACTACTGCCTCTTAATCTGCACGGTGTACGCGTCCCTGTTGCAGAGCTATCCATTCGTGGCACGGAGGCAACGGATGCGATTCTCGCTATTGACTTCGGAACCAGTAATACGACGGCAGGCGCTTACCTGGATCATTCGTATGTATCCAATCCCTCTGCTGCCCGTGTCAAGCTGAATGCCATTAATTATGTAGTCTTTCCCGGACGTGGTGGGAAGGATGGTGCATGGATTGAGGTGCTACCAACAGCAGTCAGAGTCGCCGATTGCTCGAATCCAGAGCATATTGTATATGAATTCGGCGAAGAAGCGTTGCGCTCCGGCGGTGTGTCAGGCAGCAAAGCAACCGTAATACGGGGCATCAAGCGCTGGGTGAATGATTACGAGAAGATCGAGGAACTGATGGATGCTGAAGGCAATACGGCAACGGCCCCCCGCAGCGAGATTCTGGCATCATTCGTCCGCTATGTGGTTGCCGCCGCTGAGCAGCAATTCAAATGCCGATTCAGGCATCTTCATTTCACGACACCCGTGAAGCTTAAGCCCCAATTCATCACGATGTTTACAGACATCCTGCCGGATTATCATATTGAAGCCGAGGATGCGTTGGATGAAGGGCTGGCGGTGCTATATAACACGCTTGCCGAGCAGATGGATAAGGGAACCTTTGCCGATGGTGCAGAATATCAGGCGCTTGTGCTGGATTGCGGGGGTGGAACGACGGATATGTCCTCCTGTCGCTTCCGTATCGAAGACGGCAGAATCGCCTACAAGCTTGATATTCACACGACCTATGAGAATGGGGATACGAATTTTGGCGGTAACAATCTGACCTATCGGATTATGCAGTTCATCAAGATTGTGATCGCAGGCTATTACGCGACAGAGACGAGGCTGCCGGATACGGATATTGATCAGCTCATCGGAATACCGTCGGGTGATCTGTATCGCTATGTAGACGAGTATGGTGTGGAGGCAGTGTATGCGAATCTGGAGGCACGCTACCAGGAGGCAGAAGCGATTGTGCCTACGGCCTTCAAGCATTACGAGCATGCGACGCGGGAGGAGTACCAGCGTGTGCTTGGGAATTTCCACTTGCTATGGAGTGCGGCCGAGAATATGAAACGGGAGTTCTTCCTGCGGACCGGGGTGCTGCGTAGCCGCTTCGAATCAGAGCACATTGCGTCACGAGAGACCGATCTGAACATCTCGGTGATGGAGGGCTGGCTGGTCTCGGTGCTGGAAAATGGGCGCTTCCGGGATGAGTATGGTCTGCCAGATGTCGTGTTCAACATTCGGGAGATCCAGCAGCTGGTGAAGGCAGATATTTATAATATCGTACGCAAGTTCCTGGACGAATTCTATATGACGGGACGGTTGCAGCATTACTCGATTATCAAGCTGACAGGCCAATCCTGCCGGATTGATGTCTTTCGTGAAGCGCTGAAGGAGTTCGTGCCTGGACGCAGCATCGAATTCAGGCAGCGTGCCGAGGATTCCAGTCAGGTACCTGAGCTGAAGATGGCCTGCCTTCGCGGAGCTATTCGATATCTGAATGCGAAGAAGATGGGGATGATCGAGCCTCGCATTACGAATCATGTACCAGTCATTCCCTACACGGTGTCCGCTTGGGCTCATACTGGTCAGGAGAAGCCGCTTATTACGGGTCTTGAGGGCCATCGTGTCCGTGGCTCCATTTCCAGACCATCCCATGTCGGAGAGGTAGAGTTCTTCCTGACCTCCAGCGGTGGAGCGCTGCGACAGCGCCACGTGTACCGGGAACGTAAGCAGGAATATCGTCCTCTTCCTTATGAGGAGATCGCCCGTCAATACGGAGAGGATATTCCACAGGATGAGACGGATACGATCCGCAACGGGGAGACGAAGTATTTTGTATTCGCAGGCGGCAGCAGTTGGGGCTTCTACGTGGTGCCTGTGGCTCGCATTCAGGATCAGCTGCATCTTGGAGTGCAGCAGTTCTGTCCGTTTGAGAATGATCTGTCGGAGCTGGACTTTTTTGACGGTACGAAGTAGCAGCTTCCGTCAACATATATAGGCCCAAGATGGAAAAGGAGCTAGCGGATAGATCATGTGGGTCTGTATTTAACGAATCAATATTAAGTGGATCAGCACTAAGTGGATCGGTGTAAGCGGAACAGAACATGTGAACTAAGAAGGAGGGATTATGTTGTTGGCATTACAACGCATCTTTTTACGCTCTTTTATGAGATATATGCATAAGAGCTTTCATCAGCCTGCCCCACGAGGGCAGAACGGGGAGCTGATTTTGCGTAGGAACTGGCTATGGCGCGCATTTTTGTTGATCGGCTTGATCGCATTTTTGTTCCTGGAGTTTGCAGGATTACCTTGGTTGACGGCAGAGATGACCAGCACTGAGGATCAACAAATCATGAAATATCTCAACTATTTGATCTATTACGGCCTTGCGTTGATATGTGTACAGCTGCTGCTCAATCTGACCAGCAAGACGATTATCAATGAATCCAGTGTGACCGTGCAGCGCCTGTTCCAGAGTAGAACGGTAATGTTCGAGGACATAACAGAAGTGGCGTATGCTCGGATGTTCGGCGGACAGCTAGTATTGAGTGAAGGTACTAGCAGCTTGAAAATCCCGATTGAAATGACAGGCATTATGGAGGCAGTGGACATGCTCCGTCGCAAGCTTCCTCAGGAGCAGACGCAGAAGCTTGGTGACATCGTGGATCAGAAAATGAAGATCTATGAGCAGGTATTGGCTGCATAAAGCGACATTGTTAAGCTAGGCCACTGGAAAGGAGGGAACAGCATGCTGGTGAATAAGTCGCCACGCTTTGAGAAGGGGCGAATTCTCAAGACCGAGATGCTGGAGAATCTGCGGGATTACCCGCGCCGCTTCCTCGACATTCGCTATGAGGAATATTCGGATGGCATCATCGCAGGTATGAAGGTATCTGTTGAGCACGATCATTTGATAATCGGTCGGGGGATTGTTAAGCATGATGGACATTTATATCTGCTGGAGCAGGCCTATGAGCTGCCATATGCTGCAGCGAATGGCTTGTCAATCCTCAAGATACGCTTTCACGCGCAGCAAGCACAGCATGATTTCGTGACTCGTGAGGCCGAGATTATACTGACGAAAGGTGCGGAGGAAGCAGACGGAGAGAGTGGCAGAAGTCAGAGCCGGGACCCGGTCAGGGAGCTGGAAAATGTGAATTTCCCGCGTAATCTAACGTCAGAGCCTGGTACCACATCAATTGCCAATGAGATAGAGCTAGGACGGTTCAAGCTAAAGGAAGGGGCCGCACTACGCTCGGATTACCAGGACTTCGCAGACATGGCGACTGAATTCAACACCTGGAGTGCAATCCGCGCTCCTTATGCTGCCTGGGAGCAGCCCACCTTACGACCGGAGATAACGAGTTGCTTCGCCACGGAACTGCTGCGTTGTCGATCGGCTGAAGCGCTGGATACCTCCTTCGCGCTGCTCTGCCTGAATAGTGAGCGGGTACAGCGAGAGGCATTGCTCCAATATCTCTGCAGTCGTGGCGGGGAATACCGGGATTATACGAACGGGGAGATGCATCGGCAGCTGGTATTGATTTTACAGGAGGTATCCCGAGGTGGGCGAGGTCAGGTGCGTTGGTCCGGGCAAAGTGGGGGCAATCGGATGATTGTGGATTAATCTAGGACCTGTACGCAAACGCCTCAGTCGACTACATGGGCTAGCAAACCTGTACAAATAGCGAAAGCGGAGAGCAAAAGAAGTCCTAGAGAAGCGAAGCGTTCGCCTTTAAGCCTGATTTCCAACCTTTACATCTCTTCCAATACGGAAATCGGACTTAACAGCGATCGTAAGGACTCTTTTGCTCGGAGCGGACCTAGCACACTCTAGTTCAAGCAGATGAAGTTAGAGGAGGAGACGACCGTGAAATTCAAGGATGAAGAGATTTTGGCCATGATGCAGGAGCTGGAGAAGCAGACAGAACCGAGAAGCATTGAGCAAGGGACCATACGAATCGGAAATGAGGAATACAAGTTCGCGGAACGGGCATTCTTCGACGAGGCCTTGTGGGTGCTGGTTCCCGACAGCTTTCAGCCGATGCCGCTATCCATGCAAAAGCTGAAATATCCATACGAGCAACGTCCCGAGATCGTTCTGACGAATCCGACGGGCACTGTCAATCTTACCTTCAATCGTGTGGATCAGCAGCTGCAAAATGAGTGGGTCGAGAAGCTGACGAGTGGAATGAAGAATATGCTGCGGAAAATGAGTCCGGCCAATGTCTTCTACGAGCAGAAAGTGGAGGATGTGCGTGGCAAAAAAATCGGTTATTTCGATTTCAAAAGCCCCGGTATGGACGAGGCACTTTATCAGTTAATGTTCTATCTGGAGCTATCCGGGGAGACGCTGATGGGCAGCTTCAATTGTTCATATCGTCAGCATAAGGATTGGCGAGAGATTGCTGTGCAGATCGTACGCTCCATACGGACATCGGATTCGGAAGAAGCCGGGGATGAGACCGAGGACGGAGCCGGGAACGGGAGAAATCGCGACAGCAAGGACATACATAAGGCCAACAACGTAACGAAGGATGGGATGGATAGCAGGAACAATAGCCAGGCAAAGGAGGGGAATTATGAGTAAAACGCAGACCATTTATACGAGCGCCGATCTGCTGGTACAGCCCTATGCGTTCGAGCATGTGCTGGATCTGGAGCTGAACAAGCAACCAGGGGAGCATGCGACCTTGCGCATTCGTGGCGTCATATCCGAGAAGAATCTGGATCAGTATGTGGAACGAGCAGATGAAGATGAACGGATCGAGGTGCGCCTGAAGGATGAAGATACCAACGTTCCTTTATTTCAGGGGATGGTTACGGACATTTCCGTGCGAGTGGTGAACGGGGTACGGGAACTGAGCATCGAAGCCGTCAGCGCCACCTTCCGTATGGACATCGAGAAGCGTCGTCGTTCATTTCAGAACACGGGGCAGTCGTATAGCCAACTCTTCACGCATATCACATCGGCCTACGACGGAGCCGAGGTCGTAGATACGGCTTCGGGCGGAGCGGCGGTCGGTGAACTGGTCGTGCAATATCTGGAGACAGACTGGGCATTTATCAAACGAGTAGCCTCTCGTCTGCATGCGCCTCTGCTTCCCATCTCCATGCAGCCAGGCCTGAAATATGTTATCGGGATTCCTGATCTCGGAGCGCCAGTTCAGCTAGACGAACACAATTACCGGATTCAGAAAAATCTGGAGCAATATAAAATACTGTCGAGCAACGGTGTGAACGGGTATCAGGAGAACAATGCCCTGAGCTATGAAGTGATGAGCCATGCTGTACTGGAGCTGGGGAGCGCGGTCGTATTTCGTCAGCGTCAGCTCTATGTGGCCGAGGTTCGCACTCATTTGGAGGGCCAACTGGTGGTCAGCCGTTATGTGCTGCGGGATGCAGAGGGGCTGAAGTGTCGCACAAGCTATGCCTTTGGGCTGTCCGGGGTATCCCTGTTCGGTAAGGTCAAGCAAGTGGCCAAGGATCAGGTGCAAATTAGCCTGGATATTGATCAGGGTTCCTCGGCAGCAGGAGCGATGTGGTTCCCTTATTCAACGGTCTATTCCTCCCCGGACGGAAGTGGCTGGTACGTCATGCCCGAGATTGGCGACCAGGTGCGGCTGTACTTCCCGGATGAGGTAGAGCAGCACGCCTTCGTGGCCAGCTCGGTGGACCTCTCTTCCTCCGATCCGGTCAAACGGGGCGATCCTTCCGTGAAGAGTATCAGTACAAAATACGGAAAACAACTCGTTTTCACGCCTGGTGCCGTGGAGGTCATTAGTAATGACAAGCTGCTGATGCGTCTGACGGACGAGGGCGGGATAGAGATTATTAGTGATAAGAAGATCGTTCTCAAGGCTGAGGAAGACATCGAGCTGACGAGTGGCACCAAGATCTACATGGAAGGGATGAGTGGCATCCAGTTCAAGCAGGGCGGCGCAGAGCTGAACATTATGGATGACGTGAAGTTGAGCGGAGGTAAGGTGTATATCGAATGAAGACGATGGATCGGGAGACAGTACTGGAGGCATTCCTGCAGGAGCATGTGCTGGAGCGCTGGGTGGATGACATACCCCAAATTGAAGAGAACTTTTTTGCACAGCAAGAGGAGATTGAGGCATCATTGCTGGCTGCTGTGGCAGCGGTCTGTGAGCAAGCCACTGCTTTGCAGCAGGAAGGGCGTAAGGGGAGAATTCGCTATCTCTATATTTCTTGGCTGCGCACCCGTCTAATGGGCGGAGAAGGAGTATATCGTCTGGATGCCTATGATGGGCACTGGCTGCTGGATCGAGTAGAGTGTTCGACCTCGTGGTCCGCAGACTTTGTGTTCCAGCCACTGCTGCACCGAATGGAGCGCTGGGAGCAGACGATCAAGGGCTATGCCCGCCGGATGACTGTCATGGACCTGGAGCAGATCGGTCAGATTGAGGCGGTGAAATATCACCATCTAGCCGTGTCCTTCCTGCAGAGCATGGCTCCGCTTCTGGTTCACAGTGAGGCTTTGCAGAAGTTGGACAAGGAGCCAGGCTTCACGATCTTTGCGGGTGAATACCGGGATGAAAGCGAGCCGCTATGCCGCTGGGTGCTGGAAGACGAGCTTGATCCAGAAGGAACGGAGCAAGGTGAGAAGCAATCAGTGAAGACAGTGGACGGCAAGAGGAGCATCAATCAAGCGGAGAGGGCAGATGCTGACAAGGAGGAGCGAGGCACATGGATTATTTCCTCCTGAAGCAGGACCCACGCTATACCGATGTTCCAGTACTGGAGAACATCACGGACAAGGTAGATCTGTGGAATCTGTCGCAGCTTGAGCCTGCTCACTTGGGATCAAGACCGCTCATGCTGAAGATGAAGTCAGGCAAGAACAGTACTTTTCTTGATCTGCTGGAAAGTGCCTTGCCGCTGATGTCTGAGCGTCTGATGCGCATGCTGCAGGCCTATGGTCGAGACACGGTGTTCAAGCCTGTTGCGCTGATCGATATGGAGCAGCAGGTGATGAAGAATTACGTCGTGCCTTTCCTGCCCTACGTGGATGCTCTGCACTCATCCAGTGAGTGGAACATGGACCAAACGGTATTGCGGCAAATTGTGTTGCAAGAGGAAGCGGTTCGAGACTATCCTATCTTTCGCATCCAGGAAGGACGCCAGCAGCGGCTTATCGTGCGTCTGGATGTGGCGGAGAGTATGTTGCGGCGGGATTTTACCGGGCTTACTCTTACGCCCTTACAAGTGGAGTCACTTGAGGCATAGCAGGATGTATGCGGTGAGGATACTGGCTTAAGGCGTGCATAGGAAGCAAAAGACGGATTGGGGACTGCTTTTGCTGAACGTAGATGGCGCTAGTACTTGACCAGACCAAATGTGAGTATAAAGCCGCTGCAAGCGGGGAGCCCTGTCGACTGCTGTTAAGCTTGCTGTTCTTTGAATGGGATAACAAGCGGATGAACAGCAAGCTTAAAGGCAGACACTTCGTTTCTCTAGGTCTTCCCCGCTCTCCGCTACGACTACGCTCTTGAGAGCATTAGACATCAAATCAGATTCGATCAAAGAACTATTAATCGGGATATTCAAGATGACAGCATGTGAAACGCTCTAGCTAAAGCTGGCCGAGAGGTCTTAGAAAGGAGCATGAATCGGATGGGGGAAAGCCAATATTACATTGTTCGCGGAGCCTGTATGGCGTGTGAGTATGGAAGTCACAAGCGCAAGCTGAATCTGCCTGTAAGTCACGGAGCCTTTGTGAAGGATCGGCCCATGATGAATGAGGATGACTACGGTCCTGAGCATATTTCCTACTTCGGGATCTGTGGTAATCCGGACAATCCAAGCACGGAGACGATCTATCTCGTGTCGGAAGAGGGGCAGCAAATATCGGGCAAGCCGTGCAAGCCGATCTTTCCGGAGAAATGGAACAATACCAAGGAAACAACGCGGGTGGAGGGGAAGCCAGCGCTGACCAGTGAATCCTACCAGCAGTGCATGTATATGGGCTACGTCGGATTCATGACGACTGGACAAGAAGATGAGTAGGGGAACGGAGGTGGAGCACCATGATAGGATATGAGCACATCCGGGTACAGTCGCCATATCCCCTACAGCACCTAGAGCATGTACATATCCAGTGGAAGACCGGGGAGCATGGGCGCATACGCCTGACAGGGACAAGCCCAGACAGCGAGCAGGTATCCGCAGCACTGCAGGCGGCTGCCGACGATACGTTATATGTGTATGCGCAGCAAGGGGAACAGGAGCTGAGCCTGTTCAAAGGCTTGGTGCAACGGGTTGAGGTCACGCACCGTCAGGGGATCTATACACTCACCATCGAGGGCGTGAGTGCTTCGTATGCGCTGGATGTCGAGAAGCGCAAACGGACTTTTCCAGAGGAGCAGCAGACGTATAGCGCCTTGATCGGGAAAGTGCTGCAGGCTTATCCGGGCAGTGATATGATCTATCACACCGGAGGCGGCGAGGCAGTCGGGGAGCCGATATTGCAATATGAAGAGACGGATTGGGAGCTGTTGCAACGTCTGGCGAGCCGCTTACAGGCTGTCGTCGTCTGTGATATATTGGAAGCAGTGAGTCCCAAGCTGCACTTCGGCATGCCAGAGGGAGCATCACGGGAGCTACCACAGGACGTGTCCTACACGGCACGCAAGAATCTTAAAGCCTATCATCTGGCAGGTGGCTTGTCCTCCGGGCTGCATGATACGGATTTCTTTGAATACGAGCTTACCACCTCGGAGCGGTATGCGCTGGGAGAGCAGGTAGAATTCCGGCAGCAGCCGTTCGTCATTCGTGAGCTGCGAGCGGAACTGGAGCAGGGTGATTTACATTTTCATTATGTGCTGGCCCGACCGGATGGAATTCGCCAAGCGACGTTGAGGAATCCACTTCTGCGGGGCATTTCGCTGGAGGGCGAGGTGCTGGCAGTTCGCGGCGAAGAGGTCCAGCTGCGCCTGGAGATTGATAAGGATGATGGCTTGGCGGAGCCGCATTGGTATCCGTTCGCTCCGCCGACGGGGAGTGCGATGTACTGTCTGCCACAGGTCGGAACGAAGGCAAGTCTGTATTACCCGGATGCAACGGGCTCCGGTGCGCTGATTGTGGGGACGGTACGCAAGAATGGCGGTGAATCTGCCAAGACAAGCGACACCAATACGCGATACTTCGGGACCGAGCATGGTAGTGAGCTGAAGCTGGCGCCGAGCCATGTGAACCTGCAAAAGGACCCGGAGGGTGCGATGCTCGTCAGTCTGAACGACGAGACGGGGATTGAGATTACCAGTCCTGGCAAGCTGACGATGACCGCCGAGTTGGAGCTGGAGCTCTATACGCCGCAGCAGATCATTCTGGGCAGTGAAAGCCAGATCTTGGTCTACCGCGGAGAGAGCGAAGCAGGGCTGGTGGTGGAGAGCGAGTACCACCTGCTGGGCGAGAAGGTGTGGGCTGACGGCAGCGACCGGACGAGCTATCCGCCGTTCGACGATGAGCCTGAGCTTGGCGAAGAGCCGGAGCCGGACCCGCCGTTCAACTGGGGCAAGCTGGTGAAGAATGTGCTGGTTGGCTTAGCAGTCGTCGTGGCTGTCGCAGCTGTGGCGGCACTGACCGTCGCAACACTGGGAGCGGGCCCCATCCTGATCGGAGCAGTAGCCAGTGGTGCATTGATTGGGGGCGCTATGGGCGTCGGGATGATGGCCGTATCGGATATAGCCCGGGGCGAGGTTAGCGACATGAAAGACTATGCGTTGACCGGGCTAAAGGACAGCTTCATCGGAGCGGTAAGTGGTGCGATCTTCGGACCGGGTGCTGCCGTCGGAACGGCATTTGCCCGTAAGATGGGTATGGCTGGAGCAGAAGGCGCCTTCACGAGCATTATGGACCAACTGCTGCGCGGGGAGAAGATTAACTGGAAGACCGTAGCGATGGATGCCGGGATTGGCATGTTCACCTTAGGAGCACTGGACAACAAGTATGCCAAGCAGTTAGGCGGCTTTATTGGGAAGATTGGCAATAAGATCAGCCCAGCTTCCATTAAGTCCGGGATCTCGAAAGGTATGGATAAAGCGGCAGCAGGATACCAGAAGGCGCTGGAGAAGCTCAGCGAGGCAGGCAGTGTGCTTGGGAAGAAGATGAAGGATCTGGGCAAGCATGTTGTTGATTTTGGTGAAGCCTTAAACAAAGACCTGAACATTTTGGCTAAAAATGCAAAGGATTTTGCTCAAGGAGTACAGAACGGTTTCCAAGGATTTTCAGATACGCTTTTAAATCGTCGATATGCAACTGAAAATGGGCTTGAGATCCCGCACGTAAATGTTTCTAATTCATCTAGAACGCCAGACTTGGAGATTACACCTGAGAGACAGCGCCAGATCGATGCGCTTAAGAATGGTGAATATTCGGGGACATCAGGAAATAAAGGGACTGAAGGGACAGGGGGAATTAGTTCATACGATAAAAAGCGTAGTGTGGAGGATATTAAAAAGGAACTTACTGAAGATACCTCTAATCGTGCTAGAGAAATATTGGAAAGTGGCACTTCTAAAAAAGAAATGGGGCCATGCTTATCTGGTATACACGATCCATTAACGAATACAACTTTTTTTGGACAGAACTTCAAAAATAATGCAACTATGAGACAAGAATATCAAAAATGGATAGATAATGATGCGGACCCCATTATAAAGAATCTAGTTAAAGAGTATGAGTTAAAGATCGCTAGTGGGGAGATTAAACTTTCTGAGGTTGCTGATACTCGATTAGCCGCTCATTCAGAAATAAGAGCATTAGATCAAGTATTAAAAGCAAGAAGAGAAGCGAACCTTCCTGTTAATGACTCAACTATTTCGGAACTTTTTTTGCATAATATTGATTTATATAAATCAGATGGAGTGGGTAACATTGTAACAAAAATCCGTTGTGAAAACTGTCGCTATTTAACAGATGGAATTAATACCGTGGGCCATAACTAGTTCATCTTGATATATTTCTTAATAAAGACAAATATTGGGAGGTGGTTGTATGAAAAAAGTGAATTTTAGTGATCTTTTTACCGAAGATGATATTCATACGGGGGAATATATTTTTTTTCATGATGAGAACAAAACAGTACCGTTTAATGGAACAGTAGTAGACTATCACAATGGAGTTCTTGTTTGGGAATTTGAGGTGGAAGATGGGTTTAAGACTGGTATTGAGAGGGTTTACTATCCCACAGGTGAGTTACAGGAATTTAATGAGACTGATCATAATACGATTAATGGTATAGCTAAAGAGTTTTATAAGAATGGTCAGTTAAGATCACAAAGTGTTGTCATTAGGAATGTCTATATAAGCACAGTAAATTATAATGAAGCTGGAGATATTGCAGAAACATGGGAAATTAGTGAGGAAAATACGGGTTATAATGTTGTTCGTGATAGAATACCGGAATATAGAAGCCGATATAAGTTAGAGCCTCATCAGACAACATAGTTCATAGAACTAGCTAATAACTAAGATTTACTTTGATGTGGAATAAGGACAATAATCATTATTGTGCGTAATATAAGTAACGGGAGAAGATGGGCGAAGTTTGACCATCTTCTCTTTATTATCTAAGAAAACTTCAACTAAGTAACATACTTTTTTTCACTAACTGGTCAGCAAGCCGAGTCGTTTCGGGCAACCGATATTTTGGCGATAGCTTGAGTATCCAATGACATGCAGTGATTAGGGATATCCGATGGCCGATAGAAACATAGATAGGATTAATATTATTCTGTGTTCTTAATACATTACCAATGATCTCATGATTATCGATTAATGGCGACTGGGCTCCCCTATGTAGTTCGGGTTCTTCATAACTGCCTAACAGCTTAGTTTTCCCACATCCAATTGTAGGTATATCATAAAGAATCCCTAAATGACAGGCTAAACCAAACCGTCTAGGGTGGGCAAGACCTTGTCCATCACAAACAACTAGCTGAGGGGTGGTCTTTATCTTTTCAAATGCTTTAATAATTGGAGGAAGTTCTCTGAATGAAAACAATCCAGGGATATATGGAAATTGAACTGTATCTTCAATAACAACTGACTCTACCAATTTTAATGTCTCTGTTTCTAAAATGACAATCGCTGCTATTAACTTATCATTGGTCTTGCTGTAAGCGACGTCTACTCCCGCAACATAGTGTATTTGATTGAAAGAATCTTCTTTAATAACTTTCTTGGCCAATTCCTGCTGTATATTAATGGCTTCCATTTCACATATATTCCAACGATGGTGTTCAAATGCCTTCACTTTTAATTCCTCCAAATGCTAATTAGTAACATAATTATTATAACAAGTATTTCGCTGTGATTCATTCCAGCGCTTTTTTAAGGTTATGGGAAATCTTAAGATAGCTTGATAGCTTCTAATAAGGAATTACTTAATTCTGTTACTGGGTGTGAGTGGTCAAACAAAGCGAGTACCACCTGCTGGGCGAGGTTAGCGATATGAGTTACACGCCAAACCGTCTTATGCTAAAGAGCTATAATTTAGAGTATCTGCATAAGTCAACTTATACAAAAGTGCTTCTGAAAAAAATGCACAGGAAATTTATCGTTTTAAGGAATCATGTGATAATTGCGAATTATTGTATGCGCCAACAGCTAGAATAGTAGAATTTGATGGAACAGTAGATGACCTATATAACTATAATGCAAATGAGAATTAGTAAAAAAAAGGAGATTTGGTTTTATGTTTAAAAGTGAGTCGATTAGAAACTTATTTATGCAGAACGGCTGGTTTGAAGGAAGAAAAGTTGACGTAACTCCTTTCTTGAGTTTTTATAAAGAACTTGATATTCATCCATGTAGTATAGCTTTGAATATCTTAAAGGAATTTGGGGGCTTGGTTGTGAAGACCCCGTCAAAAGTAGTCAAATCTGGTTGCTTGACCACCTTGGTTATTAATCCCTCTTATGGGGGAATTGAACTTGAGGAATTATTCGAGTTTGAAAACTTGATCAATCAGAAGCTAACCACTCTAGGGGCATTTCCTAGAAGTGAGATTGAAATTCTAGTTTCCGAGTCAGGTGAATTTTATTTTGCTGGTAATAGCGAGTTTTTATATTTTACACTTATCAGTAATGACTTTTATGAAATGTTAGAAATGTACTTTAGTAAAAAGTTTCTTGATGGTATTGAATTTCCTAATCTATACACAGAAGAATAGATTATGGGACTATCTAAAAAGAGAGAATCATTAAATCTAATTTAAAATGAACGTATTCCGTTTAAATTCTCCAAGGGCCCCCCAAGCTGATTCGGAGCTTTTTTAATGCCTCTCCCACATCATAATTCCTCTCCATGCTACAAAATCCAACATGAAAATATTCCGCGTACATAACCAAGAAAAATCCTCACTCCTCTATATTTTAGTTCTTTGGAACTATATTAATAGCCAAAAAAACTCCAATTATATAGTTCTGTTGAACTGATTTCGAATACTCTCCCTTTCTAAAATGTGAAATACTTTATATTTTTCTACTCCCCACATAGTACAAGCCATGTCAGCTATTTTGTTAAGAAAATATGAAGTTATGCCAAGGAAGCTTCACGACTTCACACAAACATTCTTAAAAGTCGAATTGTAAAATGAAGCTAGGCACCTGCTTAATATGCACTAAGGGCCTAGTTCAAGAGAAGGGTAGTCATAGCTATGGAGTAGGTATGAGCTACTAGAGGGAGTGGTAGAATTCTGTCTTATCGTGGCAATTCATTTGCCAACGGTATAAGCATGAACACTACCTTTGACGAACAATCAACACTATAGTAATTCGGAGGAAAAAGGAGAGGTTATGTGTGCAGGGACCTATAGCCATTTTCAGCGATAACAACAGGGCTATTGATTATCCCAACGTAGTTTATTTCTATGAATATGTTAAATGCGAGAGCCCAGATGAAGCTACGGCGTATGAGAATGCATCCTGTTGTCTGATCGACTACAGAGAGCCAGAGGAAGCTGTGCGGGTCTCGAATGAGATTCGCAGTAGATTTCCAGAAATGCCACTGTTAATCGTAACCGATGTAACGGCTACCTTCAGTGACCAGCACATGGTTCAGATTACCGGATTCGGTCGTTTGCGCTTGTTATTCTGGCAACCTAACGACAACGAGAAGATGCTGTCCGAGATCCAAAGCCTGCTCTACCCGGAGTATTCGGGAAAGGGACAGCATATTGCCTTCATTCTGTCGGTGTATAACGAGGAGCAACGTTTTGTGCATGTTAAGACCTTTGCCGAGCGGTTGCAGGCTTTTATACGCAGTCAGATTGTGGAAGGCTCCATTTATCTCATTGATGATGGCAGCCACGATGAGACCAATACGTTGATCCGGGCGCTAAAGTCATCTACGGACTTGTCCGTCAACCGGATCAATCCGAACTTCAGTCCACTGCTTCAGACCCGGGAGTTGGATCGCAATACGCGCAAGGCAGGTACTTATCTGGAAGGAATGCGCTCGATCGGCGCGGATTACTACGTCTTCGTGGATGCAGATGACTCTTTCTTTATTGAGGACATCGCCAGAATCATCAACGTGGTTAGGCAGGGCTACTACGATGTTGTAATTGGAACCAAGGATATGACAGCCGAGAATCGCTCTCTATTACGCTCCGTGGTCAGCTTTGGCAAACGTACGATCTCCCGGCCGTTTCTGCCAGCAGGTGTGATTGATTCCCAGACAGGACTCAAAGTCATGAGCTCCGTGGCTGTGAAGCGGATGTTCCCGTATCTGAAAGAGCATCTAGGGCTCGCGCTGGATCTGCAAATGATGTATATTGCCAAGCGCCTGCAGCTGCGTGTATTGCAATTACCTGTGAAATGTATTGACCGGGACGGATCGCACATCGACGTGCTGAAGGATTCGCTTCGTTTCCTGCGCTCGATGATTGATATCTGGCGTCTCGATCGGCGGGTGAGATGACCACGTTACACAAGCGATTGCGTCCATTAATGTTTCCTATTTTCAACGTATTGCTGAACGGCTTCAACTTCTTCTTCCACATTGCTGCGAGCTGGTACCTTACCGGACAAGCCTATGGCCAGGCAAATGCACTGTTAGCGCTGTTTGCTCTGCTGTCTGTTCTGGGATTATCGCTACAACTGATGATCGCCAAGCTGGTATCCAAAGGAGGCCCGGACGAGTCGCCGCGTCATCTGCTGCTAGGGACACTGTTACTAAAGGCTCCTTTGCTGCTCACGGTGCTGTCCATGGCTCTGCTAGTGCTGGTTCATCCAGTGCTGCGTTCGGTATTAGGCGTCGAATCCCTTCCAATGTTCATGCTGTATAGCTTGGTTGGGCTTCATATTCTGGTCAGCTCCTGTCGGGGAAGCCTGCAGGGCAGGGAACGTATGCTGTCTCTTAATGTGAATTACTATATTGAGGTATTCGGCAAGCTTAGCCTGTTTTTTGTGCTGGTTGCATGGGGTCTGAAGCTGGAAGCACTGCTGCTAGCCAGCTGTGGGGGGATGCTATTGTCACTGCTTCACGGATGGTTCGTCTCGTCTAGAAGCGTATCCTTCAGCGGTAACAACAGGGGCCGTATCTCTACCGGGCTGTGGAGAGCACTAGGTCAGGATTTCACGGATAGCCTCATGACCAATCTGTTTATCTTGTTTTGCATTTCCATCGATATGCTGTACGTGCAGCATTTCTTTCCTGAGCAGGCCAGCAATTATGCGATTGCGCTCAAGTATAGCCAATTGGTGTATTACGTCTCATACAGTCTGATCGCAGCATTTATTCCGAAGCTTGGCGCGCAGGGTCATGACCGTCAAGCTGTTGCCAAGCTATTAGCCATTTATGCAGGTTTAATGGTTGCAGCAGCTATTTGTGTATTTGTAGGCACAACCTATGTCTTCCCGTGGTCCATACCGTTGTTATTCGGACCTTCGTATCAAGCGGCGGAGGTATTTATGCCATGGGGCGGATGGGTATACTGGCTGTTCTCCATCATATTGTTCTTCGTCCACATGCATGTATTGCTGGGTAGACGCAAATTTATGATTGGCTTATTAGCAGGAGTTGCCGTGCTACTGAGTGCTTTTCATATGGTTCACAGAGAGCCTTTGGATTTCTTGCTGTCGCAATTGGTGGTCTATGGCGCCATGGCCCTCTACTTCGTGGTGGATGCCTATTTCTATTTATCCAAAATCAAGATCAGGGGGTCGCTTCATGAGTACAATATGTGAGCAGGACGACATCACCGTCGTTCTACTATTATCCTGGCGTGATATTCGTTCACCTAAAAGCGGGGGAGCGGAAATATTTACGCATGAAATGCTCAAACGTTCACGGCAAGCTCGTGTTCGCTTTATCCATTTTTCGCCCCAATACGAGGGGTTGCCTGAGGAAGAAACCATCGACGGCGTAACCTATATTCGCAAAGGAAATATAGCGAGCGTCATTGTTCATGCCATGCGCTATTATCGTCGTCATCGCACAGCGATTGATTATGTCGTGAATCAGGCGAATACTCACCAATTCTTTACCCGATTCTGGGTGGAGTCCTCCAAGCGTATCTTCTTTATCCATCAGCTAACGAGAGAAATCTGGTTCGAGAATGCCAAATTCCCGTTACATGTGGTTGGTTATCTCTTGGAGCCCTTGATGCTTAAGCTGGCCCGGAAGGATCGTACACTTACAGTCTCTCCCTCTACGCGGTATGACCTGCTGAAGCTGGGGTTCCACCCGGATCAGGTGCACCTGTTGCCGGAGGGGATTGAATTTGAGCACTGGGGACGTGACCAATTTCTGACCAAGGAGCCGAATCCCACCTTTATGTATGCTGGACGATTTGTGAAGTATAAAGGGATTGACCTGGCCGTTGAAGCCTTTGGCAGACTTAAGAAGAACTATCCGAATGCTGTACTCTGGATTGTTGGCAAAACAAACAAAGCCTATGTAGAGGAACAGTTAGTGCCGATTATGAAGCAATATGGATTGACTTATGGAGAGCCAGATGAGCAGGGGCAGCCGCAAGCCGATGTTACCTTCTTCGGATTCGTATCTGCCGAGCTTAAGCTGGAGCTGATGAGTCGTGCCCATGCGCTGGTATTTCCATCCTTGCGTGAGGGCTGGGGGCTGACCATTACCGAGGCGGCAGCTGTCGGGACTCCAAGCATTGTGAGCAATTCGCCTGGACTAGTAGATGCTACGGATTTCGGAAAGAGCGGATATCTATGCTTCCATGGTGATGTGCGCGGACTATCTGAGCAAATGGAACGAGCGGCGAAGGGTGGCGAAGAATACTTGGCCATTCGTGAGCGGGCGTACCAGTATGCTTTGAAGTTTCATTTTGATCATACGGCAGTCGCATTGGACAAGCTGCTGGAACAATGGATAGAGGAGGCGGAACAGAGTGGACAAAGCGGTCATTCTCTTCTCCACGTACAACAATGAACGGAACATAGAACCATGCCTGCGAAGCTGTATGGGGCAAAATTACAAGGATCTGCACATCGTGATTGCCGATGACGGCTCAGAAGATCGAACGGTGGAGGTCATTCACACGCTGGCTGCGGGGAGCTCAGTGCCTGTTACGGTATTAGAGCTTCCTCATGGAGAGCGCGGAGTCGCACGAGTGAGGGCGGTCGAGGAGGCCCGGCAATTGGGCGCCGACTACATACTTGTACTCGATTCGGATATGATTTTGGCGGAGAATTTGATTCAGCAGGGCGTGGAGTATTTTGACGATCACCAGGATACCGGTGCACTAGTCATTCCTGAGGAGGCGTACACCGAGGCAGATAACTTCTTCTCGAAGGTAAAGGTCTTTGAGCGCAATGTAATTAATAATGCAGGAGAGACCTTGGGAAAACGCTCCATAGAGGCGGCACGCTTCTGGCGGATGAGCTCCTATGAATCGACAGGTGGGTTCAATGCGGAGCAGATTGCTTTCGAGGAGATCCAGCCGACACTGCGTTATCTGGAGGCCGGTGGAGTTATTCGCCGTGCAGTATTTACACGAATCTATCATGACGAGAAAAAGGTATATCTGAAGGATGTATTACGCAAAAAGGCCTATTATTTCTCGGTGATGGATCGGACGATGTCATCGGAGGAGGGCGGATGGCGAAAGGCACTGGAACGCTGGTACTTCTTCCGTCCAGTGCTGTATACGTGGGGGAATGTTAAGCGTTATGTTCGTCATCCGTTATTGACAGCAGGCATGCTGTGGATGTACGTCTGCCTGACTGTAATAGGGGGCGCCGCCGTCTTAAGAGGCGGCAGCCGTAGCTCAAGCGATCTCGCTAAGGCGGATAAGGCGTAGGGAAAGATGTCCTACATTCAGCGTATCTACGGTGTAAAGGTCTGGATCGGACGATTCCAGTTCGTCATGTGGTATGAAGAGTGAATGAGCGCTTAGCTGTAGCCCTTCACCGTCAGGATCACGAAGTGAGCTGCCTACAGGATACAGATCTGCAAGTGCCGCGTGTGCAGCCATTACGGTATGCCGATCATTCAGCAGCACATAAGGCCGATAAGGTGCATTAAGAATGCTGTCCAGAAATACCGATAAATTGGAAGCGAGGTTCTGATCCGCATACATGTTGCTGCGATTAAGGCGAGCCTGACTCAGCGCTTCATCCAGTATCTTCTTGAGAGTATCGTCATCCAGCTCTAGCGGCTTGGTCAAAAAACGGAACACGCCAACTTGATTAATCGCTGCCAAAATGGACTGCGTATGTAAGTGACCTGACAAAATAATCCGTACGATATGTGGATAATCTTCCTTGATCATACGAAGAAATTTAAGCCCGTCCAGACCTGGCATAAGCAGATCGGATACTACTACGTCTATCGGTTGTTCCTTCAGCACCTGTAGTGCTTCCTTAGGTGTATTCGCGGTATGCATGATGAATGCTTCTTGCATCAATGTCCGTTCGAGAAGGGACAGAACCATAGGGCTGTCGTCCACAAACAGAATGTTTTGGGGTGTCATAAGAAATACGCAACTCCAATCACAAAGCAAGGAATGAGGTACTACATGTATAATATCAGCGTTTTGGCATTTTTGAAAGACGCCAATACAGAACGGGCGCTCCGTCAGTTCTGTGAACGATTCGATTCTGCGGAGCAGAAGCTGTGGGAGAAGGGCATGCTCCTGCTGCACCAATACCACGCTGCCGGGCATGCGAGTATGACACTGACCGTCTCCAGCACCCTTCAGCATATGGATGATCGCCATGAGATCTACATCATTGATCTGCGTGAGTTCAGCGAAGAGGAGCTGGATCGAACTTATATTGGGAAAACCTGTGAACTGATCTTACTGACGGATGGGGAGACAGAGACGGCTGCACGCTTTGCCGCACTCCAGCGCAGAACTCCCCGGCTGCTATGCGCGCGACTGCCACTCGTCAGCTACGAATTGGAATGCTTGATTCAAGCGGTTCTGATCCGACTCGAACAAAATGGAAAGGACAAGGGAGCATGAAGCAATGGATTTTATTAAAGCCGGGCTGGCAGAAGGCGATTACGTATCTGATCGTACTGTGTGTAACGGTCATCCTGGCTGTCGTGCTCCAATGGCTGGTCATGCGGCAATTCAGCAATCACTTGACGGACATACAAAGCGAGCGACTTCAGTATGAAGTACAAGAGCTGTCTGCCAATATAACGGAGCGATATGCCGCTTGGGAGAGTGAATTGAAGGAGCTGTCGGCAAGTCTGGGCGCAGATGTGCTGAACCAGGGAGATCGTCAATATTCCGAGGGATGGAAACGCCAAACAGGGATCTTCTACGTGCTGGACGAGCAGTATCGTGTCATTGCTGGACAGAACAATCCCGAGATGACAGGTGCGGTGCGGCAGATTCAGTGGCTGCAGAACGGCTGTGCAGTAAGTCCTTTTGTAACGGAGGATCATCAGCCTGTTCAGTATATGGTTTGCAGAATTCCAGGAGCCGAGACGGGTGGATTCATGGTGCGCACGATTGATGCCGTCATGCTTAGTGGAATTATTAGAAGCAAGCCGGTCCATCAGCATGAGGTCTTATTTTACAATAATCAATTTAAGGTTGTGGCCTCTCGGACTGAATCCGAGATCAACCGCACGGATATTACGGACGTCACCCGAAGACTTCTGGAGGGCAATACAGGCGTCATTGAGGTAGACCAGAAGAGCTACGGCATAAGCTTCAGCCGCATTGGAGAAGAGGCGCTGTACATTTCGGTGGAGGATATCAGCCAGGAGATTCCTGAACGGATCGCTTCCTTTCGCACACAGCTATGGATGGTGCTAGCCGTACTGCTTCTGTTGCTCTGGGCCCTGCTTGTCCAGTTCCGTAACCGAACGGTGAAGGATGCCATCGTAAATAATCAGGTACGCGATCAGCGGCGTGATGAGGATGTTAGGCAGCAGCAGGACACGTACTATTTGCCGCTAATGCAAAATATCGAGCAGCGGCTGCAGGTGCTTCAGGAGCAGACGGCTCAGCTGACGGGTGGAGATGACTTGAAGCTGCTAGGCTTCTATCATGATTTGGCCAATCGCTTTGAAGCCTCCTCCAGTCAAGGAAAGGGAGCCACCCATGAGGAGGTCGAGTATTTCCGGGAGATCAATGATACCTTCATTCAGGGGCGACTCCGACAGGAATCCAACTTGGGTGAGCTACTCACGGAGGTTCGCACCCTGCGCGAAGACCTGCAGGAGAAGATGAATGATCATAGCGGAATTAGCTTCACAGACCTGAATGAGGTGCTGACCGAGTCGCTGAAATGGGCGAAACGAACGTTGAACATGGAGGATATCCAGGTGGTCCTGCGCCAGGAGCCTGTTCCATCCATTGCGGCCCAAGCACCGCTGTTGTATAAGACGATTCAGGGACTGCTGGAAAATGCAGTGCAAGCGATGGAGAAAAAAATCGAGCAGACAGAGGGTCAGGACAAAAGTCGAGCAGGTCTGCGAGCGAGGCGTAAAGCACAGATGCTCAAGGTCAGCTCGCGGCTGGAGGAGGGAGAAATCATGATTATCATCGAGGATACGGGCGGTGGTATTAATGATAAGATGCGCTGGAACTATTTCCAGCCGGATTATTCCCAAAATCCACAAGAGCAAGCATTCAGTCTATATAACATGGATGCATATCTGAAGACGATCGGCGCACGTCTGAAGCTGCGCAATACAGATCAAGGCTTGCAGGCAGTTATCCGCTTGCGACGTTAAGTACGGAAGCTCAAAGCCGACAGAATCGTGTGAATTTCAAGAGAGGGGGCAGAGGCATGAGAAAATGGATATTTCGTTTCCGCTATGATCTGGCGGCTATGGTGTTGATGCTAATCGCCATAGTTGCTTATCTTGCCCCCATCTATGAGCCAGGACAAATTGTGTTCAGTGATATTGCCTTTGGAGCCACCTCTCATCGCTATCTGGAGGAAATCATGGGGGTATGGAACGAGCGTTGGTCCACCTCCACCTTGTTCAATGCCCCCCGTATCCTGTATATTTTGCCGTTCTATGGGCTGTCCTTGTTATTTGATGAGAGCGGGCCGATACTACTGAAATCCTTCATCACGGGCTTACTTTTTACATCAGCATTTTCGATGTATGCCTTTGCCAAGCGTCTCGTGAGCGTATACTACTCACCCAGCTTCACGAAGACCCGCATATTTGCTATTATGATCGGCGCATTGTTTTATGCGCTGAATCCCTGGGTTATTTTCCGCATCCAGCACATTTATCTGCTCTGTGGGTATAGCTTGTTTCCGTTAATGCTGCGCTTCTTTTTTAGTGCGTTTGATCCTAAATTTCAAATTCAGCTCATTGCTAACTATAATCCACACAAGCTGTACCAACGAAACTGGATTGATCTGTTTCTGCTGGCTGCGGTATTCACGGTCAGTGCAGCTGCCATTCACTATTTCTTCTTCGGGATGATCTATCTGGGCTTGTTCGTGATGCTGTTGTTGATCAAGCTGACCTGGACGTACCGTAAAGCCGGACGAGCTTACATACAGGCGCTATACGGCAATTTTATACGCAAGGGCCTCATTTTTGGTGTGTTCTTTGGCCTGCTTAGCTTCTATTGGTTGTCCCTCTACGTGGGCAGCATCCTTATGAATGCCCAGGCTTCCCAGCACAATATCAATGTGGTAGATACGTTGTCCTTATTCAGCCGGAACAGCGGTCTATCGAATGTAGCTTACTTATTAAGCTATTGGTGGCCGATGTTCTCCTTCTCCTTACTGCCTGCCGTATTTTATATTGGCGGAGGATTTTTGTTACTGCTAATCGGCTACGCTATGATGACCAGATCGCATAAGAATCCGATCATATTGATCTTCTCACTGCTTACGATCTTGTTCATGATTGCAGCGACCGGAACGACGTTCCCGTCGATTGCGAAGTGGTTTGTTATTCTGGTCACCAAGACACCCGTGATCGGCTCAGTATTCCGTGATCCTAACAAATTCATTGGACTGCTGGCGTTGAACTTTGGGGTATTGCTGACCTTTGGTGTGATTCAGTTCATGGAGTGGTTCGGCTCATCACCTTTGCAGCGTACCTATAAGAGGCTGGCAGTGGTCATTGTCGTGGTATGTCTCGGTGTGTATGTGGCTCCCTTACGTACCCAGTTCATTGAGGGCTACTACAAACCGGTTCAAGTTCCACAGGAATACAGCCAGATGGCTGACAAGCTGACAGACCCGGAGCGCTTTGACAGCAAGGCATTGTATTTCCCGATTGCCGACAATATGATCCAGAGCTACAACGGAGTAGCCACGCCAAGCTGGAATAAAGGGAAGACGGCTAACGAAAAAGCAACTGGAGATTTTCAGGTGTATTCTTCCCCCAAAAACACAATTTTCCATCATGAAGGGAACGACCCCGGAATCACCTATTATCTGAATTTCCTGCAATATGTTATGGATCATGGTCTAAGCTCCCGCCTCGGTAACCTGTTTTCAGCCTTTGGGATCAACCAGCTAGTCTATCATGACGAATATGTGGGGCAGGAGAAGCGACAGGATTTTCACCTGTCTCAGCTACAGGCTCAGAGCGGAGTGAAGAATACCTACAGCAATGATATTTTCTCTATATTTAATCTGGACCAGGCACCTCCATATATGAACATTCTACGGAGTAAAATTGTGACCCCGTACGGGTTCAGTCGACTGGAGAGCTATAGCCATCTACCAGGCTTTGATTTCAGTCGCTTCGGTGTCTTGTTCAGTGCATTAAAGCCAGAGCTGAACACCATCCAGATGGTAGGCAAGGACGACTACGTGGAAGCCATGTCCTTTAATGATCTCCTGCTATCCCAGCTTCCTGCGGAATATTACCTGCGTCCTTTTGATGCGATCGAGGATGGCAATGCTTTTTTGAAATGGTCCAAGACCTTTACCTCGACAGGGGAGTGGCTGTGGTACTTATCGTCGCAGAACATCAAGAACTTTCCATTTGATATGGAGTTGGATGCGGGAGTTGCCGTCACCTTTGCTACCCAGAAGCTGGATGTGGCTCCTTATCAGATGAACAGTATTGAAGGGAAGACCGTTCTGGATTTTGACTCCATGCTGCGAACGGAGACCTTCTTCAAGCCTGATAATCCACAGTTGTTCAGTGTACAAGCTAATCCTCGTGAGGAATTAAATGATGTACCGACGCTGCAGGGCGAGATCATGAAGGGGGACCCGAGCAATATATGGCAGGTGGCCAGATCGGGCTTGCTGGAGGCCGAGGAGAATAATCCGTATCAGTTCAACATTACGGTCTCTGGTCGCGGGACGAACAAGATGCACGTGAAGATGAGGTTTTATGATAAGGATATGCGTGAGCTGGGGGTCAGCTATGTGGTTGCACCCTCGGAGGGATATGATTTTGATAGTGTCAAATTTTATGGAGAGTACGTATCGCCGCCCGGCAGCTATTGGATGCGTATGGATCTGCTGACACTCCAACGTCCTCAGCAAAAAAACTACTGGTGGATTCATGATATCCAGCTGCGAGATTTGGGGCAATACAGCAAGCCTAACTCGTTCACCATGCACAAGAAGCTGGATCAGCAGCAGAGCTCACGTGTGTATGCCAGAGTGCTGATGAACAGAGCTGGCGGGAAGCTGCAGGTTACATTACCGGATGGAGTAGTTGATATTGGTACTCATGATGAAGGCTTGAACCAATTCCAATGGGTAGACCTGGGAGAGCATACCTTCCCCGAGGGGGATTCTTCAATTACGGTGTATAATCTGCAAGGCTTTAATGCCGTTAACCAATTTGCGATTGTACCTGTGGACCAGCTGGATATTCTGTCGTTTCCAGTAGAGCAGGCATTGAAGCGTGGCAAGCTCTTCTTCACTCTGGAGGCCGAGAATGATTTTGAGCTGCAGGGGAATGTACAGACACAGCGAGCGCTGCCACGGCTCAGTATGGGACGAGGAATCAGCTTCCAGAAGGGAGCCTTGAGCAGGGACGTGGAGGTCGTCAAATCAGGAACATACTCCACAGCCATCTTGGCCGATTTGCCCTCAGGCTATCAAGGCGAGCTGACGATGGAATGGATGAATAAGGAGACAGGTGAGCTTCTGACCCGAAAGATTCACACGGATGAGTCGTATAGGCGCTTACCGGCTACCTCTGCATCAGAGCTGCAGGTGATGGAGACTGTGCCTTATCAGGATGGCTTCTCGAAGCAGATCATAGAGGTGCCCGGTGTCTTGAGTAATTATGGACGAATTGAATTCAAGGATCTATTTTTCCCTAAGGGGCAGTACCGCTTGTCTCTAAAGCTGGATAGCCAGGTCCCAGCCTTGAGCACCTTTGCAGATATTCACCGCATGGCGGGGCAGGAAGTGAAGTTGATGCCGGGGGGAGATACAGAGGAAGCTGTAGCAACGAATGTAGGCTGTGTACCGGATTTCCGTCCGGGTCAAACAGAGCTGTCTTTGAAGGATAAGGAGTTGTCTATCCGCTATGCAGCAAGCTATTCCTGTGACTGGAACATTTATGCATCTCATAAAATGGAGGTGAAGCCTCTTCAAGAGTATTCCGTTCAGTTAGATGCGCGGTCAGAGCAAATTGGCAGTCGGCATATGAAGATCATTTTCCTGAATCAGGAATCTCAGATTCTCCAGACCTCATACATCGACGAGGTAGAGGAGCGGGATAAGGAGCAATGGAACCATTATGATCAGATTGTGACGGCCCCTAAGGGAGCCACTTATATGCAATTTCAAATTTTGGCGAATGTAGACAAGAAGCAATCCGGATTATTTCAAATGAAAAATTATTCTATCATTCCTTATCAAGCGATGATTACCGTAGATCAATTCACCCTGTTTGAGGGGAGCGATCTGGATACCTTTCTTGTAGCTCCTAATGCTACCGAGAGCATTCAGACCAGTCGATGGAGTGCCATGGAGTACGGCTTCACCCTCTATAACCCGACGCATCAGGAGGTACTGATCCGTGCAACCCAGTCCCCCAACCCCCTGTGGGAGTTCAGGTTGGAGGGGGAGCAGCAGCGAGCCCGTTTGTCTGTGAATGGGGTGACAAGCGGTTTTCTGACGAACGGTAGCGGCAAAGGTGAGGTGGTCATCATTCTGGCCTCCGCCTACCGATTTGGCTGGATCCTGTTCTTCATCGGGCTACTGGGTGGAGTAGCATGTGTGCTTCCTTATCGTTACTGGAGAAAGCGCAAGCGATGATGGTCGGGACCTAGAGCTCATATTTGTAGCCTCTACCCCAGACCGTACGAATGTGCTGCGGATTTTTTGGGTCACACTCGATCTTTTTGCGAAGGCTGGAAATGTGCACATCAATGGTGCGATCCAGGTAGGCTCTTTCTCCCCCTTTGATGCGGTCCATGAGCTCGCTGCGGGTATAAACCTTGCCCGGATTGCTGGACATCTCTTTTATAATGTCAAATTCGATCTGAGTCACTCCGATTTCCTGGTCATCGACGATCAGACTATGGCGGTAATCGTTCACCCAGACTCTTAGCTTTTTGTGCTTGGGGATTACCGTCTGCGCTTCATTCAGACTGCTGCCAGATCGGCGCAGCAAGGCTCTGATGCGGGCATGTAGCTCTATCAGACTGAAGGGCTTGCATAGATAGTCATCGGCTCCGTCATCCAGAGCCTTGATCCTGATGTTCAATAGATTGTTACTAGAGATGATAAGTATAGGAACCATGGAGCATTGGCGAATCTCGCTAATCAACGAGGACTCGGCCTGTCCAGAGAACATCAGATCGGTCACGATGATATCCGGCTTAAAACGCATCAGGGCAGGAAGAGCTAGCTTGTAGTCAAAAATCAGATCGGTATGATACCCTTCCTCCTGAAGATGGAGGGCGATCATATCTGCCAAATTTTTTTGATCTTCTATGATGAGTATTCTAGTAGGCATGACTAACATCTCCTGTGTGCACAAGTTGAAATACGTTGCACAACCATGTCACTGTTGCGCTGCTTCATACTTATGTATTCGGCAAAAATGTTAAATATAAATAGCTTCGCATAAGTAAAAATGATCCAATTATGGGAAAGGTGGTTTCGTCTTTGCGAATGATCTTGTTATCTGGAGGCTCGGGCAAGCGGCTGTGGCCTTTATCCAATGTGAACCGTCCGAAGCAGTTTCTATCTATATTACGTCATCAAGAACGACCGGAAAGCATGCTCCAAAGAATATGGCGCCAGCTGGAAGAAGCGGGTTTGGCTGCCTCAGCTTATTTCTCAACCAGTGGGACCCAGGCTGAGCTCATTCGAAGGCAAATTGGTGGAGAGGTAGTCGTCATAGAAGAGCCTGCTCAACGTGATACCTTTCCAGCAATAACGCTTGCTGCGACCTATCTGCATGATGTAGCTGGTGCCTCGCGTGACGAGATCGTATGTGTCATGCCAGTGGATGGCTATGCGGGCGATGATTTTTTTGAGCATCTGCGCAGGCTTCCTTCCGTGCTGGAGCAATCCGGGAGCGATCTTGCATTAATGGGTGCTGTTCCGACCGAGCCGTCGGATAAATATGGATATATTATGCCCGTGGCGAATGCTGGCCCTAATCAAGCCTTCTATCATGTAAGCTCGTTTGTTGAAAAGCCAGATCTCATCCGCTCAGAGGCTTTAATTCGTGATGGGGCGCTATGGAATTGTGGTGTATTTTCGTTCCGACTTGGCTTTTTACTGGATATACTGCAACAGAAGAAATTACCCACGGATTACACATCTATTTCGACAAATTATGCAGAAATTCCAAAAACTAGCTTTGATATTGCGGTTGTGGAGCAGACACGTCAGATCTCGGTGCTTCCATTTACAGGAGAGTGGCGTGATTTGGGGACCTGGGATTCGATGGTACGGGAGATGAGCTCTGAGCTTAGCGGACCTGGATTTATTTCAGAGGCTTCATTTGATTCACATATTATTAATGAATTGGACATTCCAGTAAGCATCTGGAACGTTCCTGGGATTATTGTCGTGGCGGGACCGGATGGCGTATTGGTGACAGATCGACAATCTTCTACAGGCATTAAGGATATGGTGGCGGAGATTGAAATCGGCCCTCGATTTGAAGAACGCTTCTGGGGTAAACAAACGGTATTATCTCATCAGAAGGCGGCAGATGGGTTACAGACGCTGACCAAACGTGTTGTTATAGCAGAGGGTAGAGGGATCAGCTATCATGATCACCAATTCCGAAAGGAGATCTGGACCATCGTCTCAGGAACAGGCAGCGTCTGTATAAATGATGTGACACAACGCGTCAGTCCTGGTGAGCTGATCGTTGTAGAGCCTGGGGTAAAGCATTCCATTATGGCGATTGAGGGGGACTTGGAATTCATTGAGTCGCAGATCGGACATATCGTGTCAGAGACAGATATTTGCAGATATGAATTTGCACATCAGGATTAAATCCATTTTTGTCAACAATAGGACTCATATATTGATTCAAAGGACTGAAAGTGGACATAGAGGAGAAGAGAGAACTATTTTTTTGCGCATGCCTTTCTTCTAAATTTTAACTGTCAGTAAAATTAGTGAATCGCTATAATGCATTGTATAATGCGTCTTAATCGAATTATGCAAATGGTTACGCAGGAGAAGGAGAAGGTATAATGCTGAAGAAATGGCCATTACTATTCCTAATGGGGATAATCGTATTAGCGTCTGCAGGCTGGACCAGCGGTGTAGCACATGCAGGCTATTATTACGAATACACTTGGGATAAGTACAAGGGGACTGAGCTCAGGACGTTCAAGCTGACACCTGTGCCTGGAAGAGAAGGCGTCATGGAGCGGACAAAGTCTCTTGCTGCTATTAGCAAAAGCGCGAATGTATATGGGGGCTTCAACGGCTTCCTGACAGGGAGCAACACGGGAGTGGCAGTTAAGAGTGTAACGGATGGCGTGTATACATATTCAATTACGGATTCTGTATATCATACAGAGCCGCTAATCGTAGATTACGCTAGCCCAACCAACGAAGGTCATACCGGGTGGAACGGAACGGAGTCTATCCAGATTTTTATGAAGGGATCTGAGGCGGCAGCTCTGGCAGAGCAGTTTTATGAGGGGACCTCAACGGATGGACGCTATCATTTTAATACAGATGAGGTCTATCTAATTCACTTCTGGCCTAGCACGGGACAGTCAACTTCGATTGGGATGACGGCTGAAGCACTCGTGGAGGAAGGCACGGCTACATTGATTAACCGAGTATGGGTTGGTCAAGTCAAAGACAGAGATCCTGCGGCTTTCCCCCAAAATGGGATTTTAGAAGATCACTATTATATCTATAAGGGATCTGAAATTAAAAAAGACTAAAGTCGTGCGGAAATATCTGCAGGTCAGAACGAAATAACAAACGAAATAACATTTGTATTCTTCGAACCACTTGAGGAAACAGGTGTTATTTCTTCTTTTTTACACTCCATATTCAATTCTGGAGAAAAGATTCCGATAACTCAAGTATATACAGTGTGGTGTATGGAAGTTATGAAAATCCGTTCTAACCCAAGAGAATCATTACTATGGAGACTCATGCAGAGCAGCTTAGTGCGAACTCGTAAGGAGGTGCAATGATTCCCAATAATGAGTAATGAAAAAAAGTTGAAAGAAATGAAGCATTACATGGCTGGGTTACTGGCTGTCTGGCTGCTCTGTATACATAGTGCAACTATTTATGCCGACAGGTCCTTTAACGATATCGAGCATTCCTACGCAGCGGATGCCATTGAGACGATGGCTGCGCAAGGATATGTTACGGGCTATGAGGATGGGAGCTTTCGACCTTTATATTTTATTTCGCGTCAGGAATTTGCCAGCATTTTTGCCAAGACCCTGCAGCGAACATCGAATAACAGCAACGCAGCTTCTTTTCGTGATGTATCCCTCTGGGCTCTGCCTTATGTACAGGCATTGCAGGAAGAGCGTATTACGAAAGGAATAAGTGAACAATTATTTGGTGCCAGGCAGAATTTGACTCGTCAGGATATGGTCGTTTGGTATGCCAGGTATTTTGGCGTCTCTGAAGATACCCAAATGACCAGTATTCCAAGCTTCGTGGATCAATCGGAAATATCAGATTATGCACGAACTAGCGTATGGTTGATGGAGCGTTTGGAATTAATAGAGGGCGATACGAGTAGCTACTTCCATCCGAAGCAATATGTGACTAGGCAGGATGCCACATTGGTCGCTTATCGGATCTGGCTAGGTGGGGATAAGGTGAAGGATCGTGCCCAGCGCTTACGAGCAGGGGATGAGGCTGAAACGACGGATCAGCCTAACAATCCATCGGAGCCGGACACTGGGGCCACCAATGTCAAGCCTCTGAATCCGGACACCGGGAGGTCCAAGGATCGTGACTCTAGGCCAGTGACACCAAGGCCGCCGGTAACACCACCGGGTCCAGATCCAGGACCCCCGGTGACGCCACCGGGTCCAGATCCAGATCCACCGGTAACACCACCGGGTCCAGATCCAGGACCCCCGGTGACGCCGCCGGGTCCAGATCCAGATCCACCGGTGACGCCGCCGGGTCCAGATCCAGATCCACCGGTAACACCACCGGGTTCAGATCCAGGGCCACCGGTGACACCACCGGGTCCAGATCCAGGGCCACCGGATGATGATGGGGATTTTGTTGTGGATGAGGTTGTCATTAAGGCACCTGAGCTGGTGAATGACACGAATACGTATCCTTCGTATCAGCTGTCATTTGAGCTCTACAATAATGGACAATTGGTCAGCATTCCCCCTGACAGTGTCACCAGTGTTACCTACACATTTAGTGATACATTAGGCGTGTTCGATCATCAGGGCAGAATAGCACATGCCAATCATATTCCGTCAGCAGGTAGCGCTATTCCTGTAGAGATGCGTCTAACCATCGCCCAACCTTATCAGGTGCTGGTAGCCCAGACCCATCTGATTGTGAAGGAGAAGGAGCCTTTACCCGAGCCTCCGAATGTAATCAGGTCGGTATATTTAGATACGTATACCATTGCGGAGGCTGCTAACCTAGATCCTGCTGCCTGGGGGATGTCCTTCGTCTTTCATAATGCTCAAGGAGAGGTTATAGACCCTGGCTCGTTACCATCTGATTTGAAGATTCGGATAGAGGAATCTACGGGCGTGTTTGATGAGAATGGGAAAATCGCCAATCTACATCTCATTCCCCCAGTGAACTCGGTCATTCCGTTCAAAATCAAGGTGGATTCAGCCTCCCAGGGGGTAAGTCTCATAGCGGATGGGGAATTAGCGGTAGTACCTGGAGCAAGCCAAAAGCAGTATTTTGCTGTTTCCATTATGCTACAGGGTAGCGCGACAACGGTAGCACAGATCGAACAAACCCGTCAACTGCTGGCGGATCGCTTTGGTCCCAACATTAAAGTGACATGGGCTATGGAGAATGGCTTTGTGTTTGTAGATGCCAATCGACCACAGCTTAGCAAGGTGTTGGAGTATGTAGATCAATTCGACGATGAAGTCGGAATTCTGGACGGGTATCCGAACAATCTATACGAGCTTCCTATCTGGGAAATGCGTATGGGTGAATGGCTGTACATGTATCGGTATAATGCACTCAATAATCTGCATCAGTCCGGGACAATGGGATCGCCATCCGTGTTCGAAAGCATGGACACGGACCAATATCGCAAATATCTGCCAAGATCTCTGACCAGCTTCACAGTCAATCCCGAACAGACCCAATGGCTTAAGGATAACTACAGAATTACTTCTGCCATGGGATGGTCAGCTACACAATATAATGTGAACGGGATGTACGGTGAGGGCTCGCCTTTGATGCCGTACTGGTCCCATGAGAAAAATCCTATGGTTCCTGCACAAGGGATTGGCGATATTAGCGGTACCGTATTTATGAACTCCATCACGATTGATCCCATTGGTTCAAGGTATACAAGTGATTCTTCACGCTGGACGCTTCATCCAGGTGATCCTTACGTGACAGAAACGGATGCAGCACCACAACTGTATATAGCACAGCAATATCTGGATAATCCTTATCAGCGTCTGAATACGTTGAATTACATGTCCATTATTCTTGATATTCATTCGCTAGCGAACAACAACAATATGGCTCAGATTTGGCAAAACTTCGTGCAGCACTTCCCGGCTGACCGCGAGATTGAAATCGTGGGTGTGGATGGGCTCAAACAGGCTTACACCTCATTAGCCGGATCGAATAATAGCCAAACGGAGTTTACTCTTATGTTTAGAGGCTCCGGCATTCAAGCGGCTATGGATTCCAATCATTCCCCGGCGAATCTGCGTTACTTGTGGACTGAAAATGCTTCACAGCGGATCATTTTATCCAAGGAGGATGGGGACACGGCGTGGACGATTATTGATTTTACAGATTATACCCGCAGTCCCGTTCCTGTTACACCGTATAACCTGGATAAAGATGAGGATATAAGCTATGTTACGGGGAGAAATTTCAAGCTACAGCCTACAGCGCCATTAACAGCCGAAGAAATTCAGCGTATCAAGGAACGTTTGCGGGACATCTACTTTGCTGAAGATGTGAATTATCAATAAGCTTACGGGCTACTTACAGTAGACCCTAGTAAGGATAGACAAGAATCGAGAGCGAATTGCTGTCGGTTCTTGTTTTTTTGCATTGTTTTTTGTATGAAGCTCTATGAGCAAGAAGCCTATGCTGCAATAATGTACTATAGCCAGTTCTTCGCTTGGCGTAAGATTCGGGTAACATCATAACCGGAGGGTACCATGAATCTTATTTCCTTTATAATCTATTGTATAGTCGTCACTTTCACCCCAGGACCGAGCAACATTGTGATTCTATCCTCAGCCAGACATTATGGGGCAGGTAGAACCATGAATTATGTATGGGGAGCTACGTTGGCCTTTGGCCTCCTGCTTGCTAGCTCGGCGGGGCTAAGTCATTTGCTCCGCGAGAGTCTTCCATATCTATTGGATGGCATGCGTATTGTAGGAAGTATCTATATGGTGTATCTGGCTTATCTCGTCTATAAAATGGGCAATGTCGAAGGAGGCTCAGGAGCGCGCCCCGGGTTTTTTACCGGATTTGTCATGCAATTTGTGAATCCTAAGGTCATTCTGTTCACGTTCACCGTGTTACCTGGATATGTCCTGCCTTACTATGATTCGGTGATCGCCTTGAGCCTGTTCGTGCTGCTTGTTACGGTAATCGGCTTCATGGCCTATACCAGCTGGGCTGTATTCGGGGCTCTGCTAAGACGGATGCTGAATCGACATCTCAAGCTTCTGAACGTGGTAATGGCTGTTTTTCTAGTCTATTCGGCTATTATGGTATCAGGTCTTATCTAGCAGTGGAGGTATACATCAACATGGAAATGTTCAAATACAAAAAATCCGCAGATATTCTCTCGCTGTCTGCCAGCTTTACTGATTTTACCTATAAAAAGCATGCACACGAGGAATACGCCGTTGGCGTCACGCTACGGGGAATTCAGCAGTATCATCTGGACGGCCATTATCAGGCTTCGCATAGAAGTGGAGTCATGCTGTTCAACCGTGAGCAGTATCACGATGGCAGCTCCTTCGATCGGGAGGGCATTGATTATGTCATGCTGTACATCCACCCTGAATTGTGCTCTGAAATTCTGGGGGCCAAGGAGCTCCGCTTCAGCACACCTATCGTCTATGATATCCGTCTGGCACGTCATATTCTCAACCTGAACCGAGCGATCCATAGCGGTAGAGAAGAATCGCTAGTTAGTGACCTGACGTATCGTCTATTGCATACGCTGTCTGGAGTCGATGGAGAAGCAGTATGGAATCGGGCCAAGGATACGATGTTCGTAAGCCGCGTGAAGGACATGATGCATGCCAATATACATGATGTACTGCATTTGGAGACGGTTAGTCAGGAGTTCGGGATGTCCAAATATCAATTTATCCGCGAGTTCAGGTCGCAGACGGGAATATCCCCCTATCAATTCTTTCTGAACATCAAGGTGGAATATGCCAGGCAGCTCATTGAACGCTCCAGGGATGTATATACTGCTGTGGCAGGCTGTGGATTCGTGGATCTCACCCATATGAACAAGCATTTTAAACGGATGTTCGGCGTCACAGCCTATGAATATAGCATGCAGCTATAATAATACGAAGTCTGAACACCATGCATGCGTGAATCAGCATCAGGAAAACAAATGAAGTTAAAGCGCAGCTAATCGTTATGATTCATCTTCATTTTATCGACGTTGTTCTATTCGAACTGTAACGTCACGGGTTACATGCTGTTCTTCCTCGAACCAGGATTGCACCGCTTCATAGGATGGACTTGATAATGAAGCGATCTCGGCTTTGAATTGCTCGTTGTCGACCCATTCATACGATCGTACCGGCCAAGTTGCTTCTTCCATCAGTTCTTCAGCATCTTTGGTCAGCACAGGTGAAAGGAACTCCCAGCGCTTAAGGTCAACGGCAAATATGCGATGGCGTGTGACCAGCCCGCCTTCGTGATCAGCGTAACGAAGCAGCAATTGCTCTTGATTGGGGGACAGCTGAGTATCCTGGAAGATACCGTCTGGCATCGGAAGAGTACGAACTCCATCGCTGCTGATGCTGATGAGTAGCGTGGAGCAGGCCTTGTTGCCACAATTATACTTGAGTAGCGCGAAGGTTCCGGTGGACGGAATACCCAGATCAAGGTTAACGAGCGTAGAGCGACTCCATTCCGTCCATGGGTTCTGTTGCTCTGACAAATATTCCTCATAGATAGGCAGATCATGAATATCAATAGACAAGCTGGCACCATCCGGTGTATGCAGCTCCAATGCTCGCGGAGCCGAAGCTACATTTGATGCTGAAGGTACTGAGGATAACGGTGCACCTGCGTACGTCTGTTCTTGTGTCTTACGGTTAGCGTTCGTGTCTTGGCCATGCGGCACTGGAGTAACCTCTCCTGCACAGGCCCCGATCAAGGCTGCAAGCAGCAGGCACAGGCAGGAGATCATAAGCTTTCTCATGTTCTGATTACCTCTTATTCGTGACGGCTCCAACCCGATATCCTTTTTCACTCAGCCGGGTAGCTTTGACGATATGAGTCGCCAAGCTGGGGAAAAGGCGGACAAGGCCTGGATAGAGTCGATTCATGGGGGCAAAAGCTAATTTCTGCATATGGCGTGCTCTTCTTAGCAGCGCGGAGAATTCCAGTTCGGCTTCCTTGGTGTAGCCCTGCTGCCATTCCATAACATTAACAGTACCACGCAGATAAGCTTCGGTCCAGTGTGCACATAGCAGGGCAGAACGTAGCGCGATGGACATTCCATCCCCGCTAAGAGGCGGAATCATCATCAGTGCATCCCCGACGTGCGGAAAGTCTGACCAAGGCTGTGGTTGCACAGAGACGCGGAGAGGGGCCACAGAGACCTGAGTACCGTTGATCGGTACTCCTTGGGCAAGCCGGTCTGCCAGTGAGGCATTACCTTGTGCGGCAGCTGACAGAATGTCTGGCACAGATGTACCGCTTCCTCGAACAGCCTGCAGTGGCAGCAATGCAGCAACATTGACCCGCCCTTCCTCAATTGGAGATATCCCTACATAGCCGCCTCCGTTGAAATATAGCTCCACCCGATCAGGAATATCTATTCCACTGTAATGGGATTTCACTCCTACATAGACGGTTGAATCCCGGAAGGAATCGGAGCCAGAGCAGTTCTTAGGCTGCTTGGTCCCATACGCGCCTATGACTGCCTTTGCCTCATATCGAACCTCCTCGGGGCCTTGTCTGACGGTCACCTCATATCGCTGAGGACCCAACCTGCGAATATTCTGGACCGTCCCTGTTACGATCTCTGCTCCGGCAGCAGACAGCTGTGCGTGCAGAAGGCGGTCCAGATGGTAACGGCTGATCCCGATGGCCTTACCTGGTAAAGGCGCTTCGATCTTTCCGCCGTCTGGCAAAATGATTCTGGCATGACTCATGTGGCTTGGCCCGGGGGCGTGAGCATGGATGTGTACATCCAGATAATCGAGCATTTCTCGTGCTTCTGGTGACAGGAATTCTCCACACGTCTTATGGCGGGGAAACTGTGCACGATCCAGAACCAAGGTCTGAAATCCCTGACGTGCAAGCTGTAGCGCACAGCTGCTCCCCGCGATACCAGCACCTATTACAATCACTTCTCTGTACAACATCCGCTTGCTCACCTGCCTTTCCAATGGTATATGCATTTGTGAACGGTCAGCCGCTAGCCTACAAAATACGATTGCATGTCATTTCCGCATGTGTGCAGGAATGACGACAGAGTACCGAAATAGGGGACGCCACTCGTAGCTCATCGTTTCATGCTGGAGCTGTCTTTGCAGCTTTTCCCAATCCTCAGCTCGGAAGCCTTTCGCTACCGACAGTGGACCATCATGGCGAATAAAACGGTTTCTCGATAGGATACGGGTCGTCAGCCAGACTGCTGTGTAGGCTATCGGATGCCGATGAATGTCGTTAATAACAACCCCGTAGCGGGACACCCTCAGCATATGAGCTACCATTGCCAGGAGCTGTTCACCGTCAAAATGATGAATGAACTGTGAGCCTGTTACGATATCCGCAGCCCCGTCCTCAAGCTCGCGTAGGTCAGCTTGGCGTACTGTAATGCGCGGTTCCTCCCGAAATAACATCCGTGCTTCCCCGCAGGCCTCGGCTGTAAGGTCCACCAGTGTAATTTTTAGCATAATATGATGTCGATCAGCCCACTGCAGTAGCTTGTGATTGACATCACCGGAGCCGGCTCCTACATCCAGAATACTGAGTCTTGGAGGGCGGCCTACGGCATTCCACAGCTTCTGTACACCGACGAGAGTGGGGCCAGGGGCTGCAAAAATACGATTCAGCCTTCTCAAATGACGCAGGGCCTCATGTAGCTCCTCACCCCCCAGTGAGAAATCATCCATCAGCTCCTCTTCCTGAGCCCGAACAGACAAGCTTCTAAAGAACGGCATGATCTGGCTCCCGTATAGATGGCGTGCTGCTGGGCACATACGTGAAACGCATCAGCTCAGCTGTTAAGCCCGGACCAAAGGCCATCGCAACGCCAGAGGTTGCATTCTGCTGCAAAGACTTCAACTCATCACGCATGGCCTGCAGCACGAACATAATCGTGGCTGAGGACAGATTGCCAGCAGTTCTCAGAATCTCCCGACTGAACTTGGTCTGGGCTGCAGTCAGTTGGAGGACATCCTCTACCGCATCCACGATACCTCGTCCTCCCGGATGAATGGCCCACAGCTCAGGCAGGGAATCGCCTTGCAGCAAATTCTGCAGCTCATTCTCCAGATAAGCAGCGAGCAGCTTCGGAATACGTGGAGAGAGGTACAAGTCAAAGCCCGTATTCCCCACCTCCCAGGTCATATCTGAGGTTGAATCTGGCAGCAGGACAGCGTAACCGCTCCCTAGCTCCAGATAATGCTCATGGCGATCACTTGGCGCACCGATGATGCAAGAGGCTGCACCGTCACCAAAGAAGGAAGCAGCGAACAGAGCCTCCCGATTCAGAGCAGGCTGGAAATGAAGGGTGCACAGCTCAACACATACAACCATGACACGAGATTCGGGGTATCCCTGAACGACATCCCTAGCCATCTGAATGGCTTTCAGCCCAGCTGCACAGCCCTGAAACATTAGAGGTAGACGATTGACACGTGCTGACAGTCCCAGTTCACGGATCAGCATCACATCGAGCCCAGGCAGATATTGTCCGGTACAGCTGACGGTAATGAGGTGTGTGATCTCAGCGGCTTGATGTCCAGCGTCTGCAAGGGCTTTTACGGCTGCTTCCATCGCAAGTGGTAGTGCGGACTGCTGATATTTTTGCATGCGCTCTGCAGTGGTCGGGACCTGAGACGAATCCTCGGCAGGCAGATAACGACAATGTTGGGCTTCGCCCAGATAGCTGGCATCACAGGTATATCGGGTCTCTACGCCACAGCTTCTGAAGATTCGTCTTGCGAATCGGGCCAGATCAGGACGGTCGTGCAGACTGGAGGCAATTAATTGTGCAATATCCGACTGGGGCACAATATGGGCTGGCAGGGCTGTGCCTAATCCAAGAATGGCTGTAGCAGGTTTTTCGCTGCTCATAACGGTCATAGGGGACCTCCTCATGGACAAAAAATGATGAAGAGCGCGCAGTCAAGACTATGAAGTCATGGGCTACACGGCTTCAAATAAGCATGTTCCATATTTACCCTCAAGTGTTCTGCGGGAATCTGATCCGTAATGAAAAGGCGCTGTGTCATCACAATAGGCTGGGTGGAGTGTGATGTATTCCATATCCATATGTAGTGCGAGTCCGATGGAGTTAGAACAAAGGAAGCCCTGAGCTAAGTTTGGGCAAGCAAGAGGGAGGGGAGGGGGATGCAGGAGCGGCAGTGGGCAGAGCTGACGTGATCTGCTGACGCTCGCTGCACCGGTGAGCGTTATTCGGCGGGTGCTTCAGGCAGAATGGCGCGGTGCGGAACAGGGGAGGTTAACACGATGGAGGTGTTGACATAGCTGTAGTTCATAAGACGGTCCACCAGTTGACGTAGCTCGTCCATTCCATGCACGGCTGCCTTGATGATATAACCGATATGACCTGTAACCCGATGGCACTCGATCACATCCTTTTCCGTGGCGACCATGCTCTCCCATTCTACTGGGGACACCTTCAGGTCACTGATCTGAATGATGAGCAATATTCCTCGCCCAACAGCAGCAGGGGATACCTTCGCCGTGAAGCCTTCAATGACACCTCTTTCCTGCAGCCGATGCAGCCGCTCTGTCACACTTGGCCGACTTAGTGCCATTTGCTTGGATAGCTCACTGACTGTCATGCGTCCATCCTCCTGAAGTAATCTCAAAAGCTGCATATCGATGTGATCCATGTGTTAGCTCCTTCAATATGAAATTATGTAAAGTGAAAAACGTACATTTTACCAGGTGAACCTCGCAAAATTCATGCTATTTAGCATGTGTTTTGCTTATTTCGTATTATATCATGTAAATATGCAAATTGAACGGCGTGGTCAGCAAATATAAATAGAGAGCTGCATACGTAACAATGGCAACGGCCAACTGATGGCATACAGCAATCCAATGGGGACTGTTGTGTTCATATGAGGAGTGAAGGATGGAAGATGAAGCTGGATGTGAAAAAATATTTGTACTTGGTATTAGGCTGTGTGCTGGTGAGTGCGGGACTGGTTCTGTTAAGACATTCCCATGTTATGACGGGGGGAACAGCGGGGCTGTCGCTGACGATTAGCTATATCCTGAATGCACCGTTTTCCTGGGTGTTCTTCTTGATCAATCTCCCGTTCTATGGTTTCGCTATCGTTAGAATGGGCTGGAACTTTACCTTGCATACGGTGCTTTCGGTCACGCTGGTGACGCTGCTGTCAGGACTCGACAAATTCCTTCCCGTATTTGAGCTGCCTGTATTCGTCGGCACCGTGGCTGGCAGTATACTATGTGGTCTGGGGCTCTCCGTGCTGTTTATGAATCGGACTTCACTAGGTGGAGTAAGCATTTTTGCTCTCTATATGCAGCAAAAGCGGAACTGGAATCCGGGTGTGATCAATGGGGTGCTGGATACAACGATTGTACTCCTCGGTCTCTATTCTGTAGGGCTGCTAGAGGGAATTCTCTCCGTTCTGTCGGTAGTGATCGTGTCCGCTATTATTAGCTATTTCAAGAAGAATTTCAAGCCGACCACGGCCCCGAAACATCAGCAGCAAGCAGTGCCCTATCGTGGAGGGCGCGAAGCGGAGGCTTGAGGATCGGGTCAAAGGATTATTAACCGTGGCTTAGTGATTAAATATTACTGATTAAAGGATTGCTTTGGCTTCATTACAATGAATAGGCATAGAGAATCGGGCAGCCGATCCTTTATGCCTATTCGTCTGTTCGTTGTGGCAGGGTTGGTGTCAACAGTGACATTTGCTAGAATGATATCAGACTAATTTTGGGTACGCGGTAGCCACGTTAGCTGTGTTAGCTGCGTATAGCTGTACAGCAGAATCGTATTAGACTGACATATCATCCAGTGTTCCATCCAGCGCGTAATCAAGCATGTAATCAAGCATGTGACACGGCAAGGAAGCGTAGCCTTTCGGGTGGCTGGTTATATTATAGAAGCTGCAGGAGAAAGCAGAGGAAAAAGGAGAATCATCAATGGAGAATCTTGTACTGTTTCTAATCGGCATGCTCGCTGCAATTAGCGGAGCTATCGCTGGTCTTGGTGGTGGATTTATTATCGTGCCTGTACTGGCATTCATGTATACGCTGCCTGTATATAATATTTCAGGTACAGCGATGGCGGTGCTGCTCGTGAGTGCGATCTCAAGCACCATCTCTTATGCCAGGCAGAAGCGAATTGATTATCGCAGCGGACTGATCTTTTCCATTGCCATGATCCCTGGCTCAATTCTTGGGGCATGGACTACGAGCGTAGTAGCCAGTCGCGTGTTTTTCATAGCTCTGGGTCTCTTTTTACTGCTGATGGCTGTTATGATTAATTTTAGACCGACCAGTAGTCGAGGAGGCTTTCTGAAGCCTACCACCTCCAGAATATTTGTGGATGCTACCGGACTTGAGCACAGCTATTCCTTCAACATCACCTTTGGATCTGTCGTTGCTTTTTTTGTCGGCTTTCTCTCCAGCCTGTTCGGTATTGGGGGAGGCTCCGTCATGGTGCCGACGATGATTTTGTTTCTGGCTTTTCCGGCTCATATTGCAACAGCGACGTCCATGTTCACGATTCTGTTGTCTTCTCTGGTCGGTACGGTCTCGCATGCTGTATTGGGACATGTATTGTGGGGAACCTTCGTCTGGCTGGCGATTGGGGCCTTGCTGGGAGGTCAGATTGGCGCACGGATCGCTTCCAGAATTCCGGCCAAGCTGATCATTCGGGTGTTGTCTATTTGTCTATTCATTGTAGCGATCCGTTTGATGTTCAAGGGATAGGATGAAGAAAAAAGTTGACACTGCACGTTATGCCCGCTATATTAAAATACAAATTCTTGAACTTATCCAGAGAGGTGGAGGGACTGGCCCGATTAAGCCTCAGCAACAGATCCTTATGATACTGTGCTAATTCCAGCAGACACAAGAGTCTGATAGATAGGAGCGGTTGTGTTAGGGAAATTAATGGCGCACTCCTGTTTTAGGAGTGCTTTTTTGCGTGCTTAGACTATACGCGGCCCCCCTTGGAAAAAGGATATGAAGAATTGGGGCATCTCTCACAGCGATCGGAGAATGGTTCTGACTACGTAGTGAACTCGTGCAATAGTATGTAATTCAAATTTACAGATAGATAGACGAAGGGGCGACACAATGAACACGGATAGACCAACTACAGGTAGCTTTCAACGCAAAATGCAGGCGCGGCATGTGGTCATGCTCTCACTTGGCGGCGTCATTGGTACGGGGCTATTTCTTAGCTCAGGCTACACGATTCAGCAGGCAGGTCCCTTGGGCACGATTCTATCCTACCTGATCGGTGCGCTGGTCGTATATCTCGTCATGCTCTGTCTAGGCGAGCTGGCGGTGCATATGCCAGAGACCGGAGCTTTCCACAGCTATGCCTCTCGATATATAGGACCAGCTACGGGCTACACGGTGGCTTGGCTGTACTGGCTTACATGGACCGTGGCGCTTGGCTCGGAATTCACAGCGGCCGGCTTACTGATGCAGCGCTGGTTCCCTGAGGTCAGTGTCTGGATCTGGAGCGGGATATTTGCGTTACTAATTTTTCTTATGAATGCCCTGACAGTCAAAATATTCGCGGAATCTGAATTCTGGTTCTCCTCCGTGAAGGTGCTGACCATCGTACTTTTTATCGTAATTGGTGGTGCAGCGGTAGTAGGGATTGTACCCATGGCAGACTCTTCGTCAGCACCGTGGTTCGGTAATATTACAGCCTCTGGCTGGTTCCCGAACGGAGCTACTGCCATCCTGATGACGATGCTGGCTGTGAATTTTGCGTTCTCAGGCACGGAATTGATCGGTATTGCAGCCGGGGAGACAGCTGATCCGCACAAGACCATTCCAAAGGCGATGCATACTACGCTATGGCGGCTTGTCATTTTCTTCATTGGTACGATTATCATTCTGTCGGCACTGCTCCCCATGGATGATGCAGGTGTGCTGGAGAGTCCCTTCGTAGCCGTAATGGAGCGCGTAGGTGTTCCTTATGCCGCAGATATTATGAACTTTGTCATCCTGACAGCCATACTATCTGCTGCGAACTCAGGCCTCTATGCTTCGGCACGAATGCTGTGGTCGCTGGCTGACAAGCAGACGATCTCTCCCTGGTTCGCCAGATTAACCGCTCGCGGTGTGCCGCTCAATGCCATGATCTTCAGTATGCTGGGCGGAGGGCTCGCATTGCTGTCCAGCATCATAGCACCAGATACCGTATACATTACCCTCGTGTCCATCTCAGGTCTTGCCGTCGTTGCGGTCTGGATGAGCATCAGTGCTTCTCAGTTCATGTTCCGCAGAGCCTATCTTCGTGAAGGAAGAGCGCTTCAAGACCTGGCGTATCGTACCCCTTGGTACCCGGTAGTACCGATTCTATCTTTCTTGCTCTGTCTGGCATCCTGCATTGGGATCGCATTTGACCCTACCCAGCGGATTGCGCTATATTGCGGAGTTCCATTCATAGCGATCTGCTATGGCGTATATTATGTGCAGCATCGCACGAAGAGGAGAGGACAAGCTAATGACTAATCGTAATCTCGTTGATAACACTAGTACGCAAGCTCAATTGAATTCGGTTGAACCGAATCCGTTTAAAATGAATCCGATTGAAGCCATTCTAAGCCGGTATCCTGTAATTATTCTGGATGGCGCCTTAGCTACGGAGTTGGAGCAGCATGGCTGTAACCTGGATGATCCACTATGGTCTGCCAGAGTATTATTAGAGCAGCCTGAGATCATATATCAGGTACACGCTGAATACTTTCGCGCTGGCGCTGATTGTGCGATTACCTCAAGCTATCAAGCGAGTATCGAGGGCTTCCGTCAAAGAGGGCTCACGGAGGAGGACTCGCTTGCACTGATCAAGAAGACGGTTGAGCTGGCTCGACAAGCGAGGGACGATGTGTGGGCTGAGCTTGATACCGATGCGAAGCACCGCCCCTTCCCATTGGTAGCCGGCTCTGTAGGGCCTTATGGTGCCTTTCTCGCAGATGGCTCTGAATATGTTGGGCATTATCAGGTGTCTGATCAGACGTTAGCTGAATTTCATCGTCCGCGGATGGCTGCATTACTGGAGGCAGGGGCAGATGTATTGGCTTTTGAGACCATTCCTTCCTTGCAGGAAGCGCAGGTTCTCATACAGCTATTGAAGGAATTTCCTGGTGCCTATGCATGGTTGTCCTTCTCACTCCAAGACGGCACAGCGATCAGTGAGGGCACTTCCCTAACGGATTGTGCGAGACTGATGGCGGACGAGCCACAGCTGGTTGCCATAGGCCTGAACTGTGCTCCGATGGAGGTGGTGACGGAAGCTGTGACACTGTTAAAGCAATCAAGCGACAAGCCAGTCATCATTTATCCGAATTCGGGTGAGACCTATGATGCAACGACCAAGACATGGAGTGGGCATGGTAGCTGTGGCAGTATGACCGAGGCTTCCGAAGCGTGGGTAGCTGCCGGGGCGCAGCTAGTTGGTGGCTGCTGCCGGACAACTCCCCTTCAGATCAGCAATCTGGCGAAGAAGTGGCGGACGTAGCGATATGATGATATGAACCAGCATGTTATATGAGATAGCCTTACATGAGTTAGCCTTGCATAAGATAGTCCTTCGTGCTCTCGTCGTACCAGAAATGGACGAGTCAGTACGAAGGATATTTTTTATGCGCAGGAGCTATTCAAGAGCTTTGACGACGGGAATGTAGACGGCCAGTGGGGGAAGGACTATGATGCATGCACCAAGTATTCGCGTATAGATGTCTGTACGACTTGCGAGTCCATTCTTGTCCCCCGATAAAAATGTTTTCTCGCTTTTGACGTTAATATTGTTGACGTGAAAACAGGGCAGATATATAGTATTTAAAAAGTTTGAAATGGTTCATAATGTATACCTTTATAAATATAGAATACAGAATTGCAGAAAATGGAGAGATTATAGATGGATAAAAAGTGGAGATTCGACACCGCAGCGGTTCATGTGGGGCAACAGCCTGATGGCAAGACCAGGGCGGTATCCCAGCCTATTGTGCCAGCTGTAGCATATGCTTTTCCTGATACGGATACAGCTGCTGCTGTAGTTGCAGGACAAGCCGAGGGGACCTACTACGGGCGGTACGGCAATCCGACTACGCGTACATTGGAGGAGAAAATAGCATATCTGGAGAAGGGCGAGGATGCTATCGGGCTCAGCAGCGGGATGGCTGCCATCTCTTCTGCTCTGCTTGCTTTTTTGCAGCAGGGAGATCATGTGGTGGTGACCAAGGATATCTATGGGGGGACCTATAATTTCGTCACACAGATGGGACCACGCTTTGGGATCAGCTATGATTTTGTGGACTGTACCGATCTCGCTCGGATCGAAGCTTCTATCAGACCTAATACAAAAGCAATTTATGTCGAGACGCCTTCCAATCCGCTGCTGACGGTACTGGATCTGCGTAGTATTGCTGATCTTGCCCGTACGAAGGGGATTCCAGTCATTGTGGACAATACCTTCCTGACGCCATGCCTGCAGCGCCCATTGGAGCTTGGAGCCGATGTGGTTGTGCACAGTGCGACCAAGTATCTCAACGGTCACGGAGATGTAGTGGCAGGCTTTGTTGTAGGTAGGGCAGAGGTCATTGATTTTATACGGAAAAGAATTGCTGGGGATCTTGGTCAGAACCTCAATGCCTGGGAGTCCTTTCTGATTCTTAGGGGCCTCAAAACCTTGGGTTTGCGTGTGCGTACCCATTGCACGAATGCCCGCATCGTAGCGGAATTTCTGGATTCGCATCCTGGAATCATCGCGCTGCATTACCCTGGACTACCAAGCCATCCCCAGCATGAACTGGCTATGTCCCAGATGGATGACATGGGAGGTATCGTATCCTTTGAAGTAGCTGGAGGGATGGAGGCAGCCAAGTGCTTCATGAACAGTCTGGAGCTGGCGATGATCTCCTTCAGTCTGGGTGATCCGGAGACGCTCGTGCAGCATCCGGCAAGTATGACGCATTGCTCGATTCCGCAGGAGGAACGGCAGAAGTTCGGTATCACGGATGGTCTGATTCGCTTGTCCGTCGGCTTGGAAGACCCAATGGATATCGTGGCTGATCTGGAGCAGGCATTGGAGCAGGTGAAGCAGCAGGGGCTGCTATCCAGGCCTGCTGTGAAGGAAGAAGTTAATTGAGGAAGAGCAAGATATTCGTATTTATACGTGCTATTCAATAAAATAATCAAAAAATATACAAAAAAACTATTGCATATAAGTTTAGTCGGAATTATATTATGAGTATAAGCCTAATGGTATAAGGTCTAGACATTATACGATCGGAGTGTTTACATGCTTAACCAGCTGCCATTCCAATTTGAGAAAGTATCCTCCATCAAGGTGAGTGAATTCATTCGAGAGCAACTGGAGGAAGCGATCATTCTCAAGGAGATCATGAGTGAGGAGCAGCTTCCATCCGAACGTGAGCTGGCGGAGATATTCAATGCAAGCCGCATCACGGTTCGAGAAGCACTGGCTGTGCTGGAGGCGAAAGGGCTCATCGAGAAGCGGGTTGGAGCCAAGGGCGGTACCTTCGTCCTGCCGATTACCGGCAATGCCCACAGGCGGACGATCGCTGAGATAAAGAGGGATTGGGAGCACATGCTCCAGGTGTTCGAATATAGAACCATCGTGGAGCCTGAGGGCGCTTTTCTGGCCGCTGAGCGGATCACCGCAGGCGAGCTGCAACAGCTGGAGGATTACATCCAGCAGAGCATCGAACCAGACTGTACCCGCGAGTGGTTCCGGGCGCTCGATGTCAAGTTCCATCTTGCAATTGCAAAAGCCTCAGGCAATTCCTATCTGGAATCAGCGGTTCGCCAGATCCGTACCCAGATTAATCCTGCACTCGACTTGATGCCTTACAATGAGCAGATTCGTTCGATTAATTATGGGGTCCATTCTGAAATTCTTGAAGCGCTGAAGGCGCATGACCCTGAGCGGTCACGGGAGCGAATGAAGAACCATATCAAGTTCTCGGCAGAAGCAATCTATGCGAGATTGATCGCCAAGGAATCTCAGGAAGGAGAGGAACATTAGATGGTACATACGCAATTGTTGGAGCTTGGGCAATCACTCCAGTCACGCCTTACGACGTGGCGAAGAGATTTCCACCAGCATCCAGAGATCGGATATGAGGAGGTGCGAACCTCGGCTATCGTCGCTGAGCATTTGGAGCGTCTCGGGCTGGAAGTGACCCGTAATGTAGGACAGACAGGGGTTGTTGGACTACTACGAGGAGAGAGTGACGGACCGACGATTGCCCTACGGGCTGATATGGACGCGCTGCCGATCCAGGATCAGAAAGCGGCTGCGTACAGCTCCCAAACGGAGGGCAAAGCGCATTTGTGCGGGCACGATGCCCATACCTCCATGCTGATGGGTGCGGCTGAGTTGCTCACGGGATTGGGCAGACCGAAATCCGGCAACATTAAGTTCATATTCCAACCAGCAGAGGAAGGTCTGGCCGGTGCTCGTGCCATGATACAGGATGGCGCTCTACAGAATCCGCAGGTCGATGCAATTGCAGGTCTACATGTGACACCAGGCATGGATACAGGCACCGTTGGTGTAACCAAAGGAGTAGCCTTTGCCTCGGCAGATCCCTTGGTTATCCGGATATTTGGCAAAGGAGGGCATGCTGCACGGCCGCATGAAGGGATTGATGCGATAGCCGTATCGGCTCAGGTCATTACGGCGCTGCAAAATGTCGCCAGTCGTATGGTAGATCCGCTGGAGCCTGTCGTTGTGACCATCGGCAAGATTACCGGGGGTTACATGGGGACAGCCATTGCTCCAGAGGTCGAGATGATCGGTACGGTGCGTACCCTGTCACCAGGGCTACGTGCGAAGATGCCTGAGCTGATTGAGCAGGTGGTCAGCGGTGTCTGTGCTTCATTTGGAGCAGGACACGAGGTTGTCTATGGGGATGGCTACCCGCCTGTCGTCAATGATGACGGAATGGTGGATTTCCTTACAGATACGATCAACGGTCTGGACTGGGCCAAGGGCTGGAGCAGTATCAAGCCGTCTACTGGCGGTGAGGATTTTGCTTTTTATGGAGAACAGATTCCGGGAGTATTCTTCCGTCTTGGCTCCGGCAATGATGAGGAACGGACTCGTTATCCGCTTCATCATCCCATGTTCGATCTCGACGAATCGGTCATGCCTTACGGCGTCGGCCTGTTGTCAGCTGTTGCACTAGAGTTTTTGGCAAGACATACCACACCTCAGAAGGAGCGTGCAAAATGAAAAAGAGACAATGGGCTAGCTTATGGTTAACAGTATTGGCATTGGTGGTCGTCCTGAGCGCTTGCGGCGGTCAAACGACAAGCCCTGCTACAGATTCAGCAGCGACGGATTCGGGCAGTAGCGAGACAAGCAAGACGCTGACGATTGCTACTTCAACGGACATTGAGAGCTTCGATCCGCACAACAATAACAACACAGCTAGTGAAGCGGTACTGGTTAACGTTTTTGATTATTTGGTGAAGAACGACAGCGAGCAGAAGAAGGTACCGGGGCTTGCTGAATCCTGGGAGCAAGTGGATGACACTACATGGCGCTTCAAGCTGCGTCAAGGCGTAACCTTCCACAATGGTGATCCGTTCACTTCTGCAGACGTGAAATTCACAATTGAGCGTGTAGCCAAAGACAGCGCTTTGAAGCAGAACAGCTACTTCAAAAATATCGTTGAGGTCAAGGCTGTAGATGAGTACACCGTAGATATCATCACAGACGGACCGGACCCGATCATGCTGAACCGTCTGTCCAAGATGGGTGCAGGCATTTTGCCAGCTAAATATATTGAAGAAAAAGGTATGGATGAATTTCTGAAGCAGCCAGTGGGTACAGGCCCATACAAGTTCAGCAAATGGAACAAGGATGACCGTGTCGAGCTGGTGAAGAATGAGAATTACTTTGGCGATGCGCCTAAATGGGATAGTGTAGTCTTCCGTGTCATTCCTGAAGCATCCACTCGTGTATCTGAATTGCTGGCAGGCGGCGTAGATGTAGCGGCAGGCATTCCGTCCACCGACGTAGCTCGCATTGAAGCCGAAGCAGACAAGAAGATTGTCAAAGCGCCAATCCAACGTGTACTGCAGTTGATCTTCCGCCAGACCGAAGGAAGCATTACAGCAGATCCTAAAGTACGCGAAGCCATTGAACTGGCAATCGACAAGCAAGGCCTGGTAGACAGCATTGCTGGTGGAGCAGGTATTGTGACCCGTACTTCCGTGACACCAGGTAACTTCGGAGCGGACCCTTCGCTCTACAAGACAACACAGTATGATCAGGATAAAGCACGTGCGCTACTGAAGGAAGCAGGCTATGCCGAAGGACAAGCTGAGATGACGATCTCTGTATCTACGGTATACAAGGAGCAAGCTGAGGTTGTAGCAGCTATGCTGGAGCAGGTTGGCTTCAAGATCAATCTGGATGTATTGGAACCAAGTGCTTTCAGTGAGCGTTACAGCTCCAAGTCCTTCAAGGAAATCTTCATGATCGGAATCGGTAACTCCCTGTTCGATGCTTCCAATAACTACAACCGTTATATGCTGGAGGAAGCGAAGGGTGAGTCGGATTACAACAACCCTGAGGTAGAGAAGTTGCTGCAATCTGCACTGGTGAATATGGACCCTGCTGCTCGTGAGAAAGAGTACCAGCAAGTACAACAAATTTTCTCTGAAGAGCGTCCAGCAGTCTATTTGTACCAAATGGAAGGTGTGTACGGTACGAACTCCAAAGTGAACTACCAGCCGCGTGTGGATGAAATGTTCTATGCGGACGAGATTACACCTGCACAATAATGGCTGACATTACAATTGCATGAATGGCTGGAACCGGGACATTCCTGTTCCGGCCGTTCCTTTTTTTCTTATGAGGATAGGAGGTGAACCGGTCTTTGGGGAGATATATTGTAAAATCACTGCTACAGGTCATTCCGGTTCTGCTGATCGTATCCCTGATCGTCTTCGTTCTGGTGAGGGTAACAGGTGATCCGGTTGCCTTGATGCTGCCAGAGACAGCTACGGCTGAGGATCGGGCGGTGCTCACTCAGGCGCTGGGACTGGATCAGCCGTTGCATGTGCAGTATGTCAAATTTCTAGGAGATGCCCTGCAGGGGGACTTCGGACAATCCTTCCGTTATGGTGAGCCTGCTCTTCGCCTGGTGCTGGAGCGTCTGCCAGCCAGCTTTGAGCTTGCGGCGGCGGCGATGGTGCTGGCGGTGATCATGGCAATTCCATTAGGTATTATCTCAGCCGTGAAACGCAACACCTATACGGATTTGTTGATCTCTACTCTGTCGGTTATCGGTAAGGCGATGCCAAATTTCTGGGTCGGGATTATGCTGATTTTATTGCTTTCCGTCATGTGGGGCGTCTTGCCTGTATCTGGCAGGGGTGGCGTATCTCATCTGATTTTGCCCGCGTTCACGCTTGGATTCGGATTGGCTGCGCAGATGACGCGACTTCTACGGTCCAGCATGCTCGAAATTCTGAATCAGGATTATATCCGTATGGCCCGCAGCAAGGGGCTGTCGAACTTCGTGATTATCATGAGACATGCCTTTCGCAATGGACTGGTTCCACTGGTTACCATTATCAGTCTGCAATTCACAAGCTTAATTGGCGGCACGCTGATTACGGAGACCGTATTCTCTTGGCCCGGTCTCGGACAACTGCTGGTCGTCGCAGTGAACACGCATGATATGGCGATTGTACAGGCCGCAGTCTTTGTGATTGCCCTGATTGTTGTTCTGACGAATATTTTGACCGATGTGATCTATCGCTTGCTGGATCCACGGATCAAATTCAACTAGAGAAAGGTGGAGTACGATGGCAGCTAATGAATTTACCCGCCTAACCTCGCTGCCGGAAGCTCCTGCAGCTCACCAGCCTGTAAGGGGGTACAGTGTCTGGAAGCAGCTGTGGTCGAGCAAGACGGGGATGCTGGGAGCATGTCTGGTATTTGTGGTCACGCTGCTGGCCCTGTTCGCTCCGCTGCTGACCCAATACGCCCCGGCCGCAGTAGATCCCTTGAATCGGCTCAAGCCTCCAGCCTGGTTGGATGGCGGCTCTGCAGAGCATTGGCTAGGAACAGATAATCTGGGACGGGATATGTGGAGCCGAATTGTATATGGAGCCAGAGTATCGCTAATCGTCGGAGTGGGTGCCGTACTTGTCTCCGGTGCCATCGGAGCTGTGCTGGGGCTGCTATCCGGCTTTTATGGAAAATGGCTGGATGCCTTGATTATGCGTGTCGGTGATGCTTTTCTTGCTATTCCGACGATTCTGTTCATGCTGGTAGTCATGGCGATCGTCGGACCGGGCATTACGACGCTCATCTTCGTCATCGGCGTAACGAACTGGGTGTCGTATACACGGATCGTACGCAGTGAAGTGCTTGGTGTTAAGGAGCTGGACTATGTTCTCGCGGCAAAGGCCATGGGAGCGAATAACTTTCGGCTGATCTTGCGGCATATTATGCCGAACATCCTGTCTTCCTTCATTGTCATCTCTGGAATGAACGTGGCGACGACCATCATTATGGAAGCCTCACTCAGCTTTCTCGGCCTTGGTATCAAGCCTCCGGATGTATCCTGGGGTGGTATGCTTAGCGATGGTCGGCAATACGTAGCTACAAGCTGGTGGGTGGCAACCTTTCCAGGTATCGCTATTACGGTAACGGTGCTGGGGGTTATTTTCCTGGGTGATTGGCTGCGTGATCTGCTTGACCCGCGTATGGTCAAAGAATAAAAGCTGCAATAACAGGAAGGAGTGGCAGGAATGAAGAAGCGCCCCATCATGCCGGAGGATCTTTACGGCTATCGTTGGCCAAGCCAGCCGACGGTTGCTGCAGACGGCAGCATTGCCTATATCGAGCAGACGGTGGACAGAGAAAATAATGCCTACGCGACGAATATTCGTCTCATTGATGCGAAGGGTCATGATCAACCGTTGACTGAAGGCGGAAAAGATTCTTCCCCTGCCTGGTCGCCTGATAGTACGAGGCTTGCTTTTCTACGGACGGAAGCAGGAGGAAAAGGTCTGTGGACCCTGACAGTAGATGCATCGGAGGGGCTCAGCACCACTGAACCGACATTACTGATTACACCAGACCATAACATTCAGCAATTCATATGGTCTCCTGACGGAAAGTATCTGGCTTTCACACGTAAGGTCGGCTCAGGTCCGGCAGTGACTGCGGAGACAGCTGCTGCTCATGTTAAATCTGCTCAGAGCCCATCTGATCAGGGTCAATCCAGTCAGAGCCAATCCCATCCGATTCCATCCGAGCTGAGTCGATCCAACCAGCAAGAGTCTGTGCATAATGGAGCTGTACAGCTTGATTCGCCAAAAACCGGAACAGGTCCGCTGCTTGGTAAAGTATACGATCGTACTACACCAAGAGCCGAGGGGAGTGGCTGGTGGGACGGAAAATACACCCATTTGTTCATCTATGAGCTTGAGAGCGGTGAAGTAAAACGGCTTACCTATGGAGCCTGGAATGCAACTGCGCCAGTCTGGTCACCTGATAGTTATAAGCTCGCTTTCGTGTCGAAGCAAGTGGAAGACACCACACTGGATGCGGATTTGCAGTATTTTACAGATATTTATGAGACTAACCTTGATGGGGAGCAGCCTCGCAAGATAACCGTATCCGAGCTGCTTATTGAGCAGATTGCCTATGCAGGTGACGGGACGCAACTGACACTGCTTGCAAGTGACCGACTCTACGGCAGCGGCAGTCATCTGCGGCTATATCTTGTGCCCGTCGCTGGCGGCAGACCGGAGCTGCTGGCACCAGAACTGGATATGCAGCTTGGTAATGCGGCATTAAGTGATATGAAGTCTGCTGCGCCTTCCCGCGCACCGCAGATGGATCCTGCAAGTAAGGACCTTGCCGTCTATGTACCGGGGACCCATGAAGGAACTGTCGACATTTATCGTATTGATAGGGATGGAGTTGTTCGTTCTGTAACCGGGTCCGGGGAGAAGGATATTTACCAATACACCCTATCACCGGACGGGACGCAACTGATCACAGCTGCACTGACAGACAAGCTGCCTGCGGAGCTCTACCGGACAGACCTGCATTCAGGTAAAGTAGAGCGACTGACACGGCTGAATGATGATTATTTTGCCGAATTGGAGGTCATTACTCCAGAACGCTTTAGCTTCACAGCCACGGATGGCTTGACCATTCAGGGCTGGATCATGTGGCCGGAGCAGCCAACTGAGGCAGTAGCGACATCTGAAAATGCCGGGATACACGGGAAGGTTCCATTAGTCTTGCAGATTCATGGTGGTCCACATGCGATGTACACGGGAACGTTCAGTCATGAATTACAGACACTGGCGGCTCAAGGCTATGCCGTACTGTGGGTGAATCCGCGTGGTAGCATGGGCTACGGGCAGGAATTTGCACGAGCCTGTCGCGGAGATGTATGCGGGGGCGATTATCGGGATTTGATGGAAGCCGTCGATGCTGCCCTTGAGCGCTATCATTTCTTGGATGCGGATCGGTTGGGCGTTGGTGGCGGCAGTTATGGTGGAGTCATGACTAACTGGATTGTGTCGCAGACGAATCGATTCCGGGCGGCTGTGAGTCATCGGTCCATTTCGAACTGGATTACGCTGTATGGTACAAGTGACATTGGTATTTCCTATGTCGAGGGAGTCGTTGGGGGTAATCCTATTGATGACCTGGAGATGCTCTGGTCCAGATCCCCATTGGCGCATGTCCGAAATATCCGAACTCCACTACTGCTACTGCACGGTGAAGCAGACCTGCGTACACCGATTGCTCAGGCTGATGAGCTTTATACGGCGCTCAAGCGTCATGGCCGGACGACAAGACTCGTACGCTTCCCAGGGTGCAATCATTCGATGCTCAAGAGCGGCAAGCCATCGCTGCGCGTAGATAATTTTAACCATGTCAATGCTTGGTTCGCACGCTATCTGAATGACGACCCGAATAGTGTAGTAAGTAATAGTGATCATATTAGTAATCGCGGAACGAATGCTGCTACGACAAACGAGATAGATACCGGTGTAGGCCATCCATCCAATTCTGAGCGTGTACGTCTTTCTATTCCGGTAGGGCTGCTGATGGAGAACATGCTGTCTAGCGGCGAGCCGGTGGAGGTGATCGTTGCTGCTCTTCGTAGCCGTAAACTGGATTCCTTGCTGTCCAAGGTGAAGGAGCCAGGAATGGATGTGCTTGAACGTCTTCAGACAGCGGAGGAGCTGAAAGAGGATTGGGAGCGAGCTCTACGCGAGGGCTACGAGTTCAAGTTCCTTCATATCAATGGTGTCAAACGATTGCTTGATTTTCGCTTTGGGCGGAAGGCAGAACGAGACTATATTCAGGATGAGAACTCCCTACGTCAGCTGTGGCTTCATCCGCAAGAGCTGAACACGCTCCAGGTTATGCTTCAGCGGCAATGGCAAGTGGTTGAGGAAGAGCATGAAGCGTCGATCCAGGATGGAATCTCTAATGATGATCCTCGGGTATGTGTAACCATCAAGCTAAAAGTCTCCAACTAATGATGCAATAGCAGTATCAGTATCAGTAGCAGAGGTATAAGTACCTGTTTCAAATGGCTTCGTCCGTGTCATGGGCGAGGCCATTTGTCGTAACAGGGTAGGCGCATGGGCGACACATGAACCACACATGAACTACACACGAACTACACATGAACGCATAGTCATTACAAATCGACTACAAATCGACTACTATGGATGAGCACAGTTGATACTTGCATTATATGTGATATGTGATATGTGAGATGTAGGACTCGGATCTAGAAAACAAGTATGTAACGCATAAGACACGTAAGTATAAGATACGTATATACAAGACACATATATACAAGACACAAGACACAAGACACAAGACACAAGACACAAGACACAAGACACAAGACACAAGACACAAGATACAAGACACATATATGGCAGCCTTGCCCATGCGTCTTATTGAATATTCCGAATGAATGATAGATTTATTGAATGAGATATGTTACAGGCCTTATGATATAATTTTTATAATTTCCATATGTTAACTTGGCATAGGTGAGAGGAGGAAGAGATATGGCAACCACTTTAGTCATTGAGCCTGCGCTAAAGGAGGATTATCCGGCTGTTATCGATGTACTCGTTGCAGGTTATATGCAGTATCAGGAGACATATGAGCAGAAAGAGGCATGGGAGCAATACCTCAAAGAGATCAGAGAATCGGTCCATAATCCAGAGATTAAGGAGCTGTGGGTGGCCAAAATCGAGAATCGCATCATTGGAACCGTCCAGCTATTTGAGACGGCAGCGAAGGCTTACGAAGGATTCGAGTCGCCGATACCTTATCCATTCATCCGCCTGCTTGCTGTGCATCCCGACTGGAGGGGGCATGGTGTAGCTCGTGCCTTACTTCAGCAATGCGTTCAATCCTCCCACGTGTGGAAGCAGCCCTACGTATATCTATATACAGGTGAGCGGATGGTTCAGGCCATCGGCCTGTACGAGAAGTTTGGCTTTGTGAAGGATGATTTCTACAGCTTCCTTAACAATGGACATCAGGTGCTATGCTACCGCTACGAGATTGAAGAGGAGCACGCTGTAGCTTCTGTTAAGCAGAGTTAATGATTAAGCATTGCCTAGTATGAACATTTAGCGGAGTATGAATCATAGTTCCGACCATGACCCATGTTAGCCCAGAGCTTACATGACCAATTCTAGCCCTGAGCTGCATAGTAAAATACTAACCAAACAATATGATTCTCTGCTTAGTACATGCAACACAATTGTATGCAGCTGGATCTACAGGTAAAGGCACCATTAATTCCGATATTATGGAGAATGGTGCCTGTTTTTTTGTAGCAAATGCACTATATTGATTTTTAGAATATTCCACCAGTTGTGGACAAGAACGTAGTGATGAAGCAATTGGAGGCTGCACAGATGGGTGCATTACGTATGGGCGATTCGTCGCTGTCTCCCCAACCGGAGCCAGCTTCACCTTCCATCGCTTTAAGAAAAGATTAAGTCAATTCAGGCAGGCATTGTAAGATTGTGGCTGCTTTCGTGTACGGGGAGCATGGCAAATAATCTATAGGCAAGGGTAGCCTGATTCCAATGATTGGATAAAGCTACCTTTTCTTTTTGTGCTAAATCTACTATATTAGTCAATGTGACAGATTTCGCCAGTAAGTCGGTATGGACCTGACATCAAGGTGAAGGTGTTTGAAGCGTTTCTCATGTGGTTGTACAGAACGGTGGCCCGTATTGAATGCCGGAGGTAATTGAAATGTATGCAGGATTTTGGAAACGGCTAGGAGCCTATGTGATAGACTTCATCATCATATATTTTGGAGGCACTGTGGCGGTGTTAGGATTCATGCTTGTCCTGAGCCCTTTGTTTCTAGGGATGATAGGCCTTATTGTTGCATCATTAGAAAAGCTAGGATCAACAGAGTCTGATATGATTGGCGTCTTTATGATGGTCATACTTATTTTACTATCCTCTGTGGCGAATGTCGCCTCGGTATGGCTGTATTATGTCCTGATGGAGTCGTCCAAGGTGCAGGGGACGGTAGGGAAAATGGCCTTGGGCATCGTGGTGGTGGATGCAGAAATGAAGCCAGTTAGCTTTGGCCAAGCCAGCGCCCGCTTCTGGAGTCAGTTCGTGTCTTTACTTACCTTAGGGATCGGATACATTATGGCAGGCTTCACTACGCGTAAGCAGGCGCTTCATGATATGATCGCCCATACGTACGTAGTGAACAAGAATGTACTGGCGTATGCCAAGCAGATGGAGGCTTCTTCATCAATGGAAGTATCTCCTGGAGGCTCGGAGCATCTGGACTAATGGGGCTCTTTTACGGTGCTATGGCTCTATGCTGATAACACGACTACATCATTGAATGCTGGAGGTACGAGCAATGCATGCAGGTTTTTGGAAACGACTAGGAGCTTATGTTATTGATTCTTTTATTATTGGTACTGCAGGTTCTATACTTGGCATGATTATTTCAATTATACTTATTCCGCTGTCGATTATACCCGTAGGGCTAGCTATGGCTATTGATGGTGAAGACCCCGGGGCTGTAAGTGCGCTCCTGGTTTTTTTCAGTATGATGCTCCCTTTTCTTGCTGCGCTTCCATTAAGCTTAGGGGTGTGGCTCTATTACGCCTTGATGGAGTCGTCTAAGGTTCAAGGAACCGTAGGGAAAATGGCGCTGGGGATTGTAGTTGTAGATGAAGCGATGAATCCGCTGACCTTTGGCCAGGCTAGTGTTCGCTATTGGTGTCGACTGGTTACAGTGGCAACGCTGGGAGTCGGGCATATTATGGCAGGCTTCACTCAGCACAAGCAAGCGCTTCATGATATGATCGCTCGCACCTATGTAGTGAACAAGAATGTATTGGACTATACGAAGAAAATGCAACAAATGGAGGCCACTCAAGCAGGGGAGCCGAATATGGGAATGGCGCCAATGCCAACTTACCCAGATCCCGGTTCTTTCCGTTAATGCGAAGATAGGATAAATTGTTCAGAACGGTTATTTACGAAGAGCCCTCGCATCAGTATGAGCTGAACTGCGGGGCTTTTTTGCGTTGATTGAGAAGCTGTCGTCATGTGGATTGCTGATTCATACAGGACCTATAGATGCAGATATGCTTACATAATTACGTAGAGGCAGTATAGTAGAATCCGAACTTTATACTCTAGAGTAGTCTTATTCCAATGCTGTAAAATTATATGATTCAACTAGAGAAAAGGTGATATGGTATGACAATGATAGGTATTGATTTGGGTACCACGAATAGTCTTGTGGCCTATTGGACCGAGGAGGGGCCGAAGATCATCCCGAACGCCTTGGGTGAGCGGTTAACCCCTTCAGTGGTGAGCGTAGATAACAATGGAGAGATTCTGGTCGGCACCATTGCCAAGGAGCGATTGATTACTCATCCGCATGTGACGGTCTCTACCTTTAAGCGCTATATGGGGACTGAGAAACGTTACAAGCTGGGAAGTCACTCTTTCTCACCCGAAGAGCTGTCCTCGTTCATACTTCAATCCCTCAAAGCTGATGCCGAAGCCTTTCTTGGACAGCAAGTACATGAAGCGGTGATTAGTGTCCCCGCCTATTTTAACGATAGCCAGCGCAAAGCGACCATGCGGGCTGCCGAATTTGCAGGCCTGAAGGTAGAACGGCTAATAAGTGAGCCAACCGCTGCAGCGATCTCATATGGACTGCATATGCGGGATTCCGATACTACCTTCCTCGTATTCGACCTCGGGGGAGGGACTTTTGATGTCTCCATTCTGGAGTTCTTTGATGGCGTCATGGAAGTGAAGTCCATCGCAGGTGATAACTATCTGGGCGGTGAGGACTTTACGCAGCTATTGGTGTCCTATTTTGTAGAGAAGGTCGGTATTGATTATCAGGAGATGGACGAGAAAGGACGAACGGCCCTCTTCAAGCAGGCGGAGCTATGCAAGCGGGGGATCAGCAGTGGAACAGCCGGGGAGATGAGCTTCCTGCACGCCGGTCAGGAGTATCAGATTAGTGTCAGTCGGACGGATTTCGACAAGATCGTGTCTCAATTGATTCTGCGCCTGCGACATCCATTGGAACGTGCGCTTCGCGATGCCTCCCTCACACCGGATGATCTGGATGCGGTCATCATGATCGGTGGAGCGACACGGATGCCGACTGTTCGTTCAGTCGTGAGCAAGATGTTCGGCAAGCTTCCTTATACTCAGATCAACCCTGATGAAGCCGTAGCTATGGGGGCTGCCATACAGGTAGCACTCAAGGAACGTAATGAGATGCTGAAGGAAGTAATTCTTACAGATGTGTGCCCGTTCACACTCGGTATTGACACGACGAAGCGAATGAAGGGGGATCACCTGGATCACGGACATTTCTCACCGATCATTGAGCGTAATACAGCTATTCCAGTCAGTCGTGTAGAGACCTATGTCACGTTGCATGATCAGCAGAAGGAAATCGAGATCAGCATCTATCAAGGCGAGAGCCGCCGGGTCGAGAATAACATCAAAATTGGCGAAATGACTGTCGGAGTACCCACGGACAAGGCAGGCGAGCAGGCGATTGATGTACGCTTCACCTATGATATCAACGGTATTCTGGAGGTCGAAGTCACTACGGTCAGCACAGGCAAGGTGAAGAAGCTTGTTATCGAGAAGAATCCTGGACATATGACTCCTGAGGAGATTGAGGAGCGTCTCAAGCTACTCAAGGACATCAAGATTCATCCGCGGGATCGGGCGGAGAATCGTCTGCTGCTGGCGCGTGGAGAGCGCTTGTACGAGGAGGCTCTGGGAGAGAAGCGTGGTGAGATTGCTTTCCTGATGGAGCAGTTCGAAGCGTTGATTCATACGCAAAATGATGCAGAGATCAAAAAGGCGGCAGCGACACTCAAGAAACAGCTCGATCATCTTGAGCGTTGGATGGATTTCTAGTGTATCTTCTTGTGAGTATATGGAGACTGCTCGGTATTGAATCGACAACGGATGTGCGTGCAATCAAGCGGGCATACGCCGGCAAGTTGAAGCAGACGCATCCGGAGGATGACCCGGAAGAGTATCAGCGATTGCGAGAAGCCTACGATCGTGCAATCAAGGTAGCAAAATGGAGTATGCAGCCTGAGGAAGCAGCGGACGCCTCTAGGACAGTAAGCATGGACGCAGCCAGCTCGGACACGGAGTCTAAGTCTACTGCTCCCAAGCATACAGGGATGAGCATCGACGATGGTATTGTACCTGTGGTCAGTGCTCTGGAGAGCAGCTCGGCAGAGGCTTTTTTGCAGAGAATGCAAGAAATCTATACAGATTTTGCCGAGCGCATTAACCCTGAAATATGGGCTGAATGGCTGAATTCCGATATCTTGTGGAGCGACTCCGTGTATGCCGAATTGTCAGAGCAGGTAATGGACTTCTTCAACGAGCATTACTTTTTGCCTCTACCCGTCTGGCGCCTGCTGGATCATGCTTTTGGGTGGAAGGATGCGATGCTTACTTCACCGGATGAATTCCAGGCACGCTATTCCCAAATTAGCAGATATGGCTTTGAGCAGACGTACAACACGGAACAGGGCTATTCTTTATTGTTGCCAGTTCCATGGGAAGAGCGAGAGGCATATCTCAGACTTCGAGAAGAAATCTATATCTTGCTGGGGCAGCTAACGAGAATTCGTGAAACGCAGGTGAAAAGGTACTTATATATTAAGGAAAGCGAATATATAGCACAGTTCAACAGGCTCAGCACAGAAGCTGAGACCTTGCTTCAGCAGGCTGAAGAGTATCATATGAGTGACCCGGATTTACAACGGATGCAGATTCAGTTCTATCTCTTGAAGAATGAGCAAGATGCTGTCTTGTTCTATTGTGAGCGGTACCTCACGGGGTGCCCCGATGATGTGGAGATCTTGTTAACCCAGGCGCATAGTCTGCTGAAGCTTGAACGAGTCGCAGAGGCGGAGTCCGTGCTAGAGAGGCTACTTTCTGAAGCTGTAGCCTTAAATGCCACAGGTATTCAATCCACAGCACAAGAATTACAGTTACAGGTCAAACTGGAAGAAGCGCGAGATCTGTATACGAGGATAGTTCCACAGATGCATCTGAAGCTGTTCTTGCAGCGGATGGAGGACATCTATAATGTATTTTCGGATCGTGTTTGTCCAGAGGTATGGTCCGAATGGCTGCAGTCCGACATGATGTGGGATGCATCTCAACAGGAGGAATTGGCTGAGCGGGTGCTCAGTTTCTTTAACAAGCATTACTTTTTGCCTCCATCTGTCTGGCGGCTGCTTGATCAGGGCTTTGACTGGTCCACGAGGCAGGAACTGAATCCCGATGAATTCAAGGAGCGTTACCCTAAGCTCGTTGAAGCTGTTTTTCATCCTGGCTACCAAACTGAGCTTGGATATAGTCAATTGACCCGTGTTCCTGCAGATCAGGTAGACAAGTATTTATTTATTCGGGAAAGTGCTTATCGCGCTTGGCTTAATGGACAGCAAGTCCAGGCCAAACAGAAGCTGGAACAGGCTGAGCGAATTTTTGCCGATGATCCAGATCGATTGCGTTTACAGGTGCAGTTCCTATGGCTCAAAGGAGAAGAAGAGGCTGCGCTTACTTATAGCATTAGGTACTTGCGGCTTTGCCCAGAAGATGTGGATGGTGTGCTTATTCGTGCACGCATGCTGTTGAAGCTGGAACGAATAGGAGAAGCAGAGCAAGTGCTTAAAGAGTTGCTTCTCAAGCTTCCAGATCAGCCTGACGGAATCTACTTGCTCGGCCAGTGTAAGCTGCTCCAACACAGCTTCGAGGAGGCCCGTCAGGCATTTGAGGAGGCCTATAGGCTGAATCATAAGGATATAGATGCCTTGATGGCCATTCGTGAAGCTAAAAGGGGCTTGGTTAAGCAAGGTGGGTGGCTGCATAGAGCGACCTTGAAGAGGAAGCTGTATGGCACGCTGAAGCACCAGTTTGTAATGTTGTTGATCAGTCTGGTCTACAAGACATTGCCCGTCTTTGCTGGTGTGCTTGTGCTGGGGTTCATGATCTATTGGCTGAGAGAGCACACAGTAGTCACCCGAGTGCTCCTGTTGATCTGGCTCTTCATGTGCGTTAGTTGGTTGAAGCGATGCTATTATTGCTGGAAGGGCTTCAGATACAGCCTATAGTGACGGGGTGAATTCATTTGATTGTAGACATTAAACATGGCTCCAGATCACTGGCGGCATGCAGCGAGGCTCTTGTTGGTATGTTCGATTTTAGTATTATGGGCTACTATCACCAGCAGAATCCCATGCAGCTAATATCAAGTAAACGGGAGCTGCTTCGAGAATTTGGAGCGATGGGAATTGCGGATACTGTCAGCATACAACGTCATATAGAGGGATGTTTCCAATCCGGGATACGGCAAGAATATCAACAGATGTATATGCGACTCGCTTGTATGCCGCGGCAGCAGCAAGAGGGATATATGGAGCGGGTTCCTCCAATGTCAACAGAGTTCTACAGATTAGAAATAGTCCTTAAAATGCTGCATCGCATGCCTAGTGGAGGCATATCCGCCTATGATTATATTCGAGGTATATATGTAGCCTACGGGGGCCACAGACTAGGCTGGCTGACACGGGAGCAAAGAGAGGCCTATTGTATCAAAGCTATGACCGCGATTCGGACCGATTACACGAATTGGCGCGATGTGATTTTGGCCTTTACGATTGGATATGCATTTGATAAGGCACAGGAAAAGAGGGTCTTGGGGTATTATCCACCTCATGTTCACTTGCTCACCTCCCGGTATAGCCTGATTCACAACATGAGCTTGTGGGCGTAAGCCTGCAAATAATCATCTGGAGAGGTGGAGATATAGGATGTACATATGGGAGCTGCTAGGCATAGAGCCAACCTCGGATGTCCGAGCAGTCAAGCGGGCTTATGCCGGCAAGTTGAAGCAGACACATCCTGAGGACGATCCGGAAGGGTACCAACGGTTGCGTGAAGCCTATGATCGTGCTGTGAAGGAAGCGAAATGGCGTCAGCAACATGGAATTGAAGATGACGATGATGACGATGAGATCGAAGATGACGTAAACGGTGATGCGGAAAAGAGAGACCCAGAAGACCTAGAAGACCTAGAAGACCCAGTGTATGCGGATGATTCAGGTGAATCTGCGACAGTTGGAACTACTGCCGATGATGAAACATCATCGGTATCTGAGCAGGATCATCTGGAGGGCATCTCATCCACACATGAGATTGCTGGCGAAGGATCTGGCCCGGACCCAGATTCCCAATCAGAGCCGGAGCCTCAGCCTCGGACGGTACCGCGATTCGCAGGGCCACATCAAGAGATTGAAGAGGTATCGCAGTCGGAGGCGGATGCTGAGGATCATAGCGAAGATTACACAGTTCCTCGGCTTATGCAGACTGCTCAGCATGACTATACGAGTGAAGATGCGGACGCTGAATTGGTCGTTCCTCGCTTGATCCGCCACGTCTATGTTTCTCCTGAACCTAATGGTGGGGATGCAGAGGATACTGCTCAAGCAGACGAGGGCTATGACGGATATCAGGAGCGTGTACCGGATGCGTCAGTTGCTGATGCATACATGCATCAAGAACCGATTCAGGATGAAGAGGCATACGATGAGCATGACAGACGGGAGCGCGCTGATGATCTCAGGAGTTACAGTCCCATTGCTCATACCCTGGAGGCGGACGTTGATGAGAACGTAGAGTCAGACAATATAGACACTGTTGAAGCCTTCATGGAGCATCTGGAGGACATCTATTACACGATGGCAGAGCGTGTGCGGGTAGAGAATTGGGCAGCACTGCTTAGTGCGGATGTCATGTGGAACGCAAGTATTCAGGAGGAGCTATCTGAAGAGGTACTTGATTTTATGGAGGAGCATTATTTCGTGCCGCCTTCGGTGTGGGGCATGCTGGATCAGGCATTCGGCTGGAAGGAAAAAATGCTGATTGACCCGGATATATTTGCCGAGCAGTACACGAATGTACGGCTCTATGCCTTCCATCCCATGTATGAGACTGATCTCGGATACTCCTATGTAGCGGCGCTTGAAGATGAGCTGGCGGAGCAGTATTTGGAGCTGAGAGAGGAGGCGTACCACGCTCTTCGTTTCGGTCGCAGAGCTCAAGCTGGTATCAAGCTAGAGGAGGCTGAAGCCATCCTGAGTGCGGACCCAGATTTGCTGCGTCTGCGCATTCGGTTCGCTCAGATATCAGGTCAGGAGGAAGAAATACTGGAATACTGCACGAGATATTTGCAGCTTGATCCTACTGAGGAGGAGATTGCGCTTATTCGTGCACGCATATGGATTAGGCTGGGACAAGCAGCAGAGGCAGAAGTGGTTGTAACGGATATACTTCGTCGAAATTCCGATCATAGGGAAGCACTGAATCTACTAGGCCAATGCCAGCAGCAGACCGGACGATATCCTGCGGCTCGCGAGACGTATCAAAGGCTGATGGAGCTTGATCCAGAGGATCTGGAGGCGTGCTTCTCCTATCATGAAGTGAATAAGGCCATGGCGCAGCAAGCTCCATGGTGGAGAAGAAGGTCTGCCCGGCGTAGTCTGGGCTACACAGACTCCATTCCACGGCTTATGTTTTTCCTGTTTGCATCCGTTCGAAATAATGCTACCAGGCTTATCGGCATCGGAATCCTGGCCTTTCTGTTCTCTATCTCCTTTCATGCGGATACCGGTGTGTCTGTATTGAAATACCTCTCTTCTCTACAGAATACTCCGGGTACGGAGAAGGAGTATAGAGAGGTGATCAGTGTCGCAGAGCTGGAACATTCGTCTGGTGCTCCACTCGTCCGAATGACACTTCAGGATGTACGAAAGCTCGACGATCTATATATCGTGACCACAGACAATGGAGCAACACAGTATATGGATCAGACAGACCTGAAGAAGCAAAGGCAATCTGCTGCGCAAGCGGACCGAATTGTGATAGGTGCACTAGGAAAGCATGCGATTCCCGTTCGGCTGAGCACTCAGCAGGCAGAGTCGATTGTGTCAGGTACCAGCTTTACAGTGGAAGGACAAGTCGTCCCGCTGACGACCGGTGCCCTCAGGTTCGAGCTGGATAAGTGGAGCTATCATACAGAGAATAATAATTATTTCAAGAGTCATCCACTGGCTGATATGTACCTGGAGGGTGATGCCCTTGCCGAGGCGCAGGCAGCAGAACGTGGACATCCAAGCGCGGTAAGCTGGCTGTTCGGTATCCTTCTCTTCTTGTTCATCACTTCCATGTTGATGGAGGTCTATCGGCGCTGGAAGCAATATAGATATAAGACTATTTAAAAGGAAAATCTTACAAAGGAGCGAATGTGCGATGAATGTAAAGCTCCAGTACGGTTCCCGATTGGCAGAGGCCTGTAGTCGGGCTCTTGTGGGAATGTGTTCAGTCCATCCCGACGGAGATTATTATCACCAGAGTCCAGAGCGGATGTTCGTAAGTAAAAACGAGCTCAAGGAGCACATGGAAGAGCAATGGGAAGTTACAAATGCGGAGCAGCTAAAGGCGCATATTGAATGGCGTCTTCGAGAGGGATTCCGTCACCAGTTCGAAGAGAACTACTTGAGGATCGCCTGTGTGCCCGAAGCATCCAGAGCAGAGTACATTCGTGATCTGCACGAGGGGGCTCTGGAGCGCTACAGATTCGAGATGATCAGTCGATTCATGAACCGGATGCCGCCAGCGGGCATTGCGGCCCATGATTATATCTTTTCCCTATATTATGTATATGCAGGTCATAAGCTGAAGTGGCTGACAGATGAGGAGAAGAAGCAATACTCGCTTCGTATTCTGCAAGCCCTACAGGCAGTGTACACCAATTGGCGTGATGTGGTGACAGGCTTTTTTGTAGGGGTTGCATTCATGGATAAAGGGGTCTATAGCAGAATGTTCGACAAATACAGTCTGATTGTCGTGAAGCTGTTGACATCCCGCCGCAGCCCTTTTCGGAAAATTAGTCTTTGGTCGTAAATGTCCACCAATGTGATACAAATTGGAAAGCCCGGGTCTGCTGCATATTCTGCATCAGGCCCGGTCTTCGTAATTCAGGTCAACGTAGTTCAAGTCAACTGTTAAAGAAGAATAGAAGTGGTCGGCCAGAGCTCTTCATTGCCAGCTATTTAGAGACGTTACTTGCTGTTTCTGGCTTCATCCTTGACCTCAGCTCTGGAGCTGCGAATGCTGGCTTCCCGCCGCTGGTTCTTCTCGTTGATTTGTGTGTATTCCTGAGCATCCATCTCGTCAGCGTGCTCATCCAGATATTGCTCTGCCTCATGTAGATTCTGGATTGTATGCTGGATGTTTTGCTGGAGATGCTGCACATTATCGGCGCGATTATCCGGTTTGGCCATGGTAGTTCCCCTCCTTGTGACAATTTGGTGCGTCTAGGCACCTTATTCAGTGTCTCAAATAGGGCAATGGTCTATGCATTTAGGAATGATAAGGAAGATGCTTGTGTATGGTTGGATGCTCCCTGCTTGAGTTGCCAAGAGCTAACCAAAATATGTATACTAATAACGTGAAAAAATCTGGAGGTGGATGCTTTATGGTGAACAGTCTACAGGACACTACTACTTTACATAATGGTGTGGAGATGCCCCGTCTAGGTCTTGGGGTATGGAAGGTACAGGATGGCAACGAGGTCGTACATGCTGTGAAATCAGCTATTAAGGCGGGTTATAAGAGCATTGATACGGCTGCTGTCTACAAGAATGAAGAAGGCGTTGGACAGGCTATCCGTGAGTCTGGGGCTCCGCGAGACAGTTTATTTATTACAACTAAGGTATGGAACTCCGACCAGGGCTATGAGACGACATTGGCTGCCTTTGATGAAAGTCTGAGCAAGCTTCAGCTGGATTATGCGGATCTTTATCTCATACACTGGCCTGTGGGCGGGAAGTACAAGGAGACTTGGAGAGCAATCGAGAAACTGTATAAGGATGGTCGTGTGCGTGCGATTGGAGTGAGTAATTTCCATCAGCACCACTTGGAGGATCTGCTGGCTGATGCCGAGATTGCTCCAATGGTGAACCAGATCGAGCTTCATCCCCTGCTGTCGCAGGAGCCGTTAAGAGCATACTGTGCTTCCAAGAATATCAAGGTAGAAGCCTGGTCCCCACTCGGCAACGGAAGACTGCTGACGAACGAACTGGTTCAGGAGATTGCTGGTAAATATAACAAGAGTGTCGCGCAGGTTATTTTGCGCTGGGATCTCCAGCATGATATTATCACCATTCCAAAATCCATTAATGAATCACGGATTATCGAGAATGCGGATATTTTTGATTTTGAGCTGTCTGCCGAGGATATGCAGAAGATCGATAGCCTGAACCGTAATGAGCGGTTTGGCTCCGACCCGGACAACTTTAATTTCTAAATTAAGAAAGCATCATTCTAATAAAAAAATCGTGGATCTTCGTACTTTTACAGACGACAGACCGCGTTTAGTTGAAGTTTTCCTGTGATAATCGAGTTGTTCAGCTCTGCTGAAAACTTATAAATTCAACTATCTTAAGAAAGTGTCTCAGCCGCCGATAGGGTGGTGAGACACTTTTTTTTGGTGCTGTCGATGGATAGGGCCAAGCTTAACCTTCTGTATATGTGACCTTGATCGCGGACAGCTTTAGTTGAACACTATGAGATATTGCTGTACATTATTGTACGATGAAGAAGATCGCAGCGCCCAAGAAGATAAGGCCGTAGATCAATTGCCTTTTTCCGGTTGACTTATAGCGGTTACGCATGCGTTCCAGGAATTGTTCAACCGATTCCTCTTCCTTCTTCTGTTTATGTACGACATCCATGTTGATTTTGTTCGAATCAAATGGCTTACGCGCACTATAGATGGCAGCTCCTCCGATCAGGAAGGACAGGGCCGATACGATTAGCAGGACGATACTGACAGCTGGCATGGTGGCAACTCTCCTCTCTGGTGAACTCATCCTATTATGTCATAGTCTTGACGGTCGGGCTATATCAGCCTGCATTAGGGAGGGAATTTTTCGACATGCGTATCCTTTCAGGCTACTCATACGTCTACCCAATGTATATACGTAATGACAATAAAGGACTAAACAAAGGGGGGCCCCGATTCATGGCCTTTGTGACATCCGAATCCGTAATTCCATACCAACTGCCGACACCAATTGCATGGGAAGAGCTAATTCCCGTACTTCGTAAATATTGCTTGTCACTGACTGGCTCGATGTGGGATGCCGAAGATTTGGTGCAGTCCGCTTGTCTGCAGCTATTGAGGCAGAATGATAATCAGGCTGTAAGCGTTCGGAATCCCGAAGCGTATTTGATTCGGACCGCACGTAACCTGTGGCTGGATCAGCTGCGCAGCAGTGAGACGATAAGAAAGCTGCAAGATAAGCTGCAGGGAATGGCGTTGCCACTTGAAGAGGGACAGCAGCTAGGGCTTGAGATCGAGCATGCGTTGCAGTGTCTGCTTCGCTGGCTGTCTCCGCTTCAGCGGACGGTATTTCTGCTTCGTGAGGTATGGAGCTTCAGGACACCGGAGACTGCCGAGCTACTAAATATGACGGAGGGAGCAGTCAAGGCTGCATTGAGCCGAGCGAGAAACGCACTGGAGCAGCATAAGCGGTCGAATCCTTATGGTGCCGAGGTTATGGGGAGTGCGCAGGAGGCTATGCTGCTGAAGCAATACTTGGCTGCCTTTCGGACAGGGGACACGCGACGGCTGGTAGAGCTTGGGTTACAGGATGGAATGGACCCGATGGCTGTGGCTGGACAGGTGCTGGAGCAACGTGCTGCTGTAAGATCTTCTATCCGATATGCAAGAGCGGCAAGTGTGCAGGCAAATAAGGTTAGTGGTAGTCCCAGAGCAAGGTGTGCGGCGTAGAACAGGAGTCTATTATGAATGCAATTCCGTATGTTGTTGAGCAGACCAGCCGTGGCGAACGCAGCTATGATATCTATTCCCGGCTGTTGAAGGACAGAATCATTATGGTATCCGGTGAGATTGAGGATCATATGGCGAATGTGATCGTGGCACAGCTGCTGCACTTGGCGGCTGAGGACGCCGAGAAGGATATTCATATGTATATCAACTGTCCCGGCGGTTCAGTGTCGGCTGGCTTCGCCATCTATGATACGATGCAGTTCATCAAGCCGGATGTATCTACGATCTGTACGGGGATGGCTGCCAGCTTTGGAGCGATTCTGCTGATTGGTGGAGCCAAAGGCAAGCGTATGGCGTTACCGAACAGCGAGGTTATGATCCACCAGCCGCTTGGCGGAGCGAAGGGCCAGGCATCCGATATTCGTATTTATGCGGATCGTCTGTTGAAGAGCAGAATTAAGCTGAATGGGTTGCTGGCAGAGCTTACGGGTCAGTCTATAGAACGGGTAGAAAAGGACACAGATCGTGATCATTTTATGTCGGCTGAGGAAGCGCTGGAATATGGGCTGATTGACCAAATTATTAGCCGTAGATAGCTGTCACAAATATGTAAAAATGTGCAATTTGCCCGTGAGACAGGGTCTCGCGGGCAATTCACTTGTTACGAGCGGATTGTAGCGGATGAATCGTATTGTAAATCAGCTGCAACGGGAGTATAATTCGTATCGGTTCAGGTCGTGTGTACTAGCACATGGAGACCTGAAATATAAACAAGTGAGGTTATTACAAATGAAAACATGCTGCAAGATCGAAGTACAAGACGACAGTCTGGTCATTGATCTCTCAGAGAACACGAATGCGTCCATGGAAGCGCTGCTTGGCGATATTGAAAGCTGCGGGGGTGATGTTAATCCCTGGATTACGCTGATGGACAAAGTCACTGCTCATGAAGAGGAAGAAGATCGGGAAGAAGCGGTTGTACGCTGATATTCCAGCAGACCTTATACAACATTCCAGTTATTGATCCAGCAATGTACTTTGCAATTATTTTCGTATAATACGCTCTATTCAATTCTTTTCATATGCTAAAAATCACAAAGCAAGCCGGCCTTTCACGGAGAATCTCCTGATGGGTACGGCTTGCTTTGATTTATTATGATAAAGTTGCCATGTCGTCTGTACTGTGCGCTTACATATCAGACGGTAACTCGAAAGCCTCTGCAAGCAGACGGTAGGAACGGATACGACTCTCGAAATCGTGAACGGAGGTCACGATCAGCAGCTCATCGGTCTGATATTGTTCAGCAATACGAATGAGTCGCTCTTTGACCTGTTCAGGAGTACCCACTACCCGCCAGCCACGCGATTGGCGAATCCGCTCGTGATCCCAATCCGTATAAGGATAGGCTGCTGCTGTATCTACGGATGGAAGCGAGCCGAGTTCCCTTCCATTCTGCAGACCAAGGAAGAACAGATCCGAGCTTGAAGCCAACCGCTCTGCTTCTTCTTCTGTATCGGCGCAGACCACCGCTACGGCAGCCATAGAATGAGGACGTTCCTCAAGCACGGATGGCTCATAATGATCATGATAATAGGCTGTGCTCTCGACACCGCCAGGAGTCCCGAAGAATTGAGCAAAAGCAAAGGATACACCCATGCGGGCTGCGAGCCTTGCACTGTCACCACTGGAGCCGAGTAGCCACATCTGTGGCATAGACGGTACAGAAGGAGAAGCCAGAAGACCCGGGAATCGGTGATCTGAGCCATGCGATTCCTGAAAATATCCGATCAGATCGAGGATCTGTTCGGGATAGCGATCAATACGCTGCATACTGCTGCCCTCCTGCAGGGCGCGGGTTGCCAGCGGTAGACCACCAGGAGCACGGCCCAGGCCAAGGTCGATCCGACCCGGATGTAATGCTTCAAGTAGCCTGAAGTTCTCCGCTACCTTATAAGCACTATAATGGGGCAGCATGATCCCTCCCGAGCCCACTCGAATTCGGCTGGTCTGCGCAGCGAGATGTGCGATCAGGACCTCGGGGCTGGAATGGGCCAGGGCTCTCATGGAATGATGCTCAGATACCCAGTAGCGGCTGTAACCGAGACGATCCGCCTCTTGCGCCAAGGCTGTAGTCTGGGCGAGTGCTTCGGGAGCGGTACCTCCCTCCAATATATGAGATTGGTCTAAAATACCAAGCTTAGTAAGCATATGATTAATCACCTCTATAGCAAATATATCATACACAATTTATTTGGTCAAAATGATAACTTTAGATGCTCCATGATGTACTCTGCACTTTTTCGCTGCTGATAAGCCTCCACGGCATGTCCTGTAAAGGGATAGATTTCGAGTTGCTTAGCAGATGAAATCCGGTTATACACGGGGAATATTGTCTCTGGCATACAGACGGTATCCTTCAGCCCAACAGATATCATGGTAGGAATGCGAATCCGCTCTGCCAGATGGAGGAGATCAAAATAGCTCAGTGTTCGCAGCACCTGTTCATAATGCTGGGGAAAGCGATGTACGAACTCCGCAGCCTCTGCCAGCGAGCTGTTCGAATGCAGGATGCCGAAGTCTATGTGGCACATATTCGGAATATTGGCCACACATACTTGCACATGCTCACTTAGCGCGCTGGTGATCAGAGCCAAGCCACCGCCTTGACTTACACCACAGACAGCAATGCTGCCAGTATCAATATCAGGCTGATTTGCGGCCCAATGAATTGCTGCCAATGCATCCAGTGTAATCGCGTGATAATAAGAGCACTTCGGTTCCAGGATGCCTTGGGTTAGCCAGCCTTTGACTGTCCCGTAGCCAACATTCATATGATTACCCGTTTCACCACCTTGTCCCCGTACATCTACTGCCATAACAGCCACCCCCAGCATCAGCCAGGAAGCATATTGCTCAGGGTAGCCTTTGCCACCGGTATAGCCGTGAAAAAACACCACACAAGGGAGCTTGTGTCCTTCCATACCCGCGGGACGAATATACCATGCGTGCAAGGGAGTGTCGTCCGAGCCCGTGTAGATAACCTGCTGTACCTTCATGCCTGTAAAAGGAGTATTCACCTCAATAACACTAGCCTTTTCCGGTTCAAAGCCAACCTGTGCGAGGGAATCACGCCAGAAATCCTCCAGATCCGAGGGGGCTGCCGTATTGGGGGCGTAGTTATACAGTTCTTGTATTCTTTTCTCGATCGTATTCATGCTTCGGATTCCTCCCTTGAGAAAGCAAGATATTAGCCCAGGTACACAGAATTTCGAAATATGATGTTCACAATGTGCCCCAGGCAAAGGTTACTAGCTACATGATAGCAGAAGATCAGAAATTCTCTCCTGCGTAACTTGCAACATATTCATTCTCTCGTGCGTCGGTAAGTTTAGAAAAAAGAAAATTCTTCTTGTTATATACCCAATATGATCCTAGGAGTGGAAAGTATGAAAAAGAATAAAACTCAGCGCAAAAACCATTTTCTCCCGTTAAGTGCAGCGGTCTCTGCCCTGTCTGTAGCAGTAGCTCTTGTAGTCCCATCGTTGGCATCTGCTGCTTCCTTTACCGACATTGATGCGACACCAGGGAAGGAGAAAATCGTGGCATTGCATGATCAAGGTCTCATTCATGGCTTCTCGGCTGCGGAATTCCGCCCTGATGCCGAATTGAATAGCGCACAAGGTATTCAGATGCTAACAAGTGGACTGGGCCTTAGCTTGGCGGCAATCAGCTTTGAGAAGGGACCATTTGCCGAAGATGTGTTTGACCACGTTAAGGATGGCGTATGGTACACGAATGCCTATCTGTCAGCGCATTATAATGGTGTGGAGCTGCCTAAGGATATTCAGCCCTCCAGCGTGCTGACACGTGAAGAATTTACTTTTTACCTGATTCAAGCTATTGAGGGCACAGGACAAGTACCGTTGATTAATATTGTACCGAAGCCGATCAAGGATGAGGCGGATATGGACATTATGCATCAAGGAGCGATTCAGCGTTCATTGATATGGAATATCGCTTCCTTGGATGATACAGGGGCCTTCCATCCACAGCGTGCCATTACAAGAGCTGAGGCGGCTGTGATGGTGTACAATGCTGCAGAGGTTCTGAAGCGGTATTCCGAAGCTCCGGCTATACCGACAGATACGCCTGCTGAACCTGCAGAAGCTCCAGCAGCGCCAGCAGTAGAAGAAGTTCAGGAGTAATTTCGATGCTGTCTCAGGATTGTGATCAGCAATCTCAGCAGCATGAGTAGCCATCGTAAAATGAGAAATACGAGCGACAATCGTAACATTAGCTATTCGATGCATTAGACTTCCAAAAGAATGGCAGCAACAGATAAGGCCAGCCAGCAGTGCTTCTCCGGATAGGAGTGAACTGCTGGCTGGCCTTTATCTAATCTTTTAATGTGCTGTGATGGGAACGAAGTGCTGTGTTCTTATTTTATCAGATCGATAGCTTGTTGGGATGCGTATACACTAATGCCGTTATACACGATAACCCCTTCAAGCTGTACAGATTGCCCGTTCAGTGAGGCTACGCTAGTGTGGAAAGGAAGCTCCAGCTTATCGCTGCCCTTCGTTACGATCAGCTTACTGTCCTCAATACTGGTCTTGGCTCCTTTGGAAGCAAAGGCTTGCTCAGCATTTACGAACAGACGAGTCGTTGTTGCGTTCAGGTCCAAGCCCAACACGCTAGCCATATACTTAGCGACATCTGTATTCTCGATGACACCAGTCGGACGGTTGTTATCTGGTGAGTAAGTGTACAGAACTACATCGCCGCCAGTATGGCCACCTGTTGTCCAGCCGATATTAGCTCTTTCGCTGATAATAGGTCCTACAGCATAATTCATGCTGCCAGCCTTGGCATCTTTGATGGTCTGGATTTCTTCAGCGCTCAGGTCCGTAATGCCGAGATAAGTAGCAGCTGCTTCCTCAATGTTGCTGCGATCGGCGTTCAGCTTGGATTCAAAGCCTTCACCGGTAACCTTTGCGTTTTTGAGAGGAGTGATGAAGGAAGCCAGTGGCTCCTTGTCATAGGTGCTGGTAGTTGCCTTGCTGCCGATGGTAAGGCCGCCGTTGCCATGATCCGTAACTGCGATAACCGCAGTAGAGTGGTCCTTTTTGGCAAATTGAACGGCTGTGTTCACCGCTTCATCGAATGCAAGAACATCGCTGATCACACCGACTGGATCGTTAGCATGTGCTGCCCAGTCTACCTTACTGCCCTCTACCATCAGGAAGAAGCCTTTGTCGTTCTGTGAGAGGACATCAATAGCCTTACTAGTCATGTCGCTCAGGCTTGGTTGCTTCGCAGGATCGCGATCCATCTCATAGGCCAGAGCCTTGCCTCCGAACATACCCCAGATTTTATCCGAGGAAGAAGCCTTGAGCTGTTCAGGTGTTGTTACATATTCGTAGCCACGTTCCTTGATCGTGCTGAGCAGATCATTACCGTCCTTACGTCCTTCAGGAGTAAGATAATTGCTGCCACTGCCCAGGACGACATCCATATCGTTGTAGACCTGCTGCATGCTCAGTGCATCATAATTGGAGCGGTCGGGATAATGGGCAGAGAAATCTGCTGGTGTAGCGTGCATGAACTCGGATGTTGCGATAATGCCAGTGGATTTGCCTGCCAGTCTGGCTGCCTCCAGTACCGAGGCTACAGGCTTGCGCTTGTCATTCTCCGCGATAGCGGCCTGACCCGGCATCGTGGCTTCATCAGGAAGCACGCCTACGAATCCGGTATGGGATTTGTGGCCAGTTGCAAATGCCGTACCTGCAGGTGCGGAATCTGCGATTGGAGCATCAGCGGAGTAGGTACGCACCAATCCGCTCGCGAGCTCATCAAGGGCCAGATCAGAGCCTTTGTACCAGCGAGCAAGCGTCGTTGCATCATTGGCCATGCCATCCGGAATAAGGATAATGACATTCTTGATTGGCGTTGCTGCGGCTACTTCAGCCTGAGGTAAAACTGCGGTACTGGTCGATAGCACACTGGTCGCTATTAAGGTCGCGATGGTCCCCTTTTTAAAACGTTTCCACATAGTCTGCTTCAAGTGCTACATCCTCCTTAAACAAGTCTAAGGAGTAGTCTACGGGTAAATTGTTAACCAAATATTAATTAATATGTGTAGTTGTATCAAAATTTACCAATATGGAAATGTTGACAAAGCGCATGTTACCTCAGTTGAGAGTACACACTAGGATTGAAAGTAACCTTTTAAACATTCAATTGACAGATAACCACATCCATTGATAGTTGTTGAGAGCTGGTTGTCTGGAGTAGGGAAGAGGTTGGCAGCCGTTGTGAAATGCCAAGGCTCAAATTGGACTTTGCAGCATCTATGTAATTTCAAGTGTTCAAAACCAAAAGGGTTGGTTAATAATACAACACAGCGATATAACAAATTCAAAACGAGGTGAGAAATCATGAGTTGGTTATGGGCATTAATCGTAGGTGGTATTATTGGATGGTTGGCAGGTTTGATCGTAGGAAGAGATATTCCGGGCGGCGTCATCGGAAATATTATCGCGGGCTTCATCGGAGGATGGCTCGGAAGCGTGCTTCTTGGAGAATGGGGACCGGCCATGGGAGGATTCTACATCGTTCCAGCATTAATCGGGGCCATCATTCTGGTAGCTCTTGCAAGTCTGGTGTTCCGTTCTATGGGACGAAGTCGCGGCTAGATCGCTGTAATGTAGATGTGAAGTATAAGTGTGGCTTCTGGTTACTTTAGGAGGCTCAACGATACAGTTGATTGTGATTAGCAAAAATGTCCTGAGCTTATGCCCGGGACATTTTTTGTTTCATTCTTCGGACCAAGACACTAGTCAAAACGCCGAATCTGTGGGACACACAGCACTAGTATGATAAGCAACATGCCTATGGAGGCAAAGATCTGTATAGCAGCGATACCGCCAATGTGATCCGCCAAGCCGCCTACGGCAAGATAACCAATAGGGAGTAAAGCAAACGATCCGAGCATGTCGAGACTGGCTACGCGACCGAAGGCTTCAGGAGGTACCAGCTCCTGAAGGCTGATTTCCCATATGATCATGAACATCATGAGCCCGAAGCCTTCCAGCATCATAATGAAGATCATGCCGGGAATCCATGAGACATAAGCCAGCAGCAGGAGTGCAATTCCGGAGAGCAAAGCGCCACAATAAGCGATAATGCCCCGATGTCTCCATTCTTTTCTGGCTCCATACAGAATAGCTCCGATAATTGCACCTGCCCCGGAACCTGCCATGGCAAGACCATACATTGAGGGGCTATACCCATGATGGATCTTGAACAACCATGGAATAAGCACAGTAATAATGCCGGTATAGCAGATGTTCAGAAACGAAAAGGTAAGAATCGTGATCCACAGCCAAGGAATTCGCTTCAGAACAGCAATCCCTTCAAGAAATTCTTGAAGGAATGAGGCACCAGAAGGAGCTGAAGTTGCCGAAGTTGCTAAGGTTCTCTCTTGCGAAGTCCCGATCCGCTTGCTTAATACCTGTGCCAGAAGCCAAAAGCAAATGAACGACACAAGATACATCAAGGAATCAAGCGCGAAGCCGACGCCGGGTGAGCTTACAGAGACGATGAACCCTCCAAGCGGAGGACCCAGCAGGCGTACGGCCTGAATGCTAATCTGCGTTAAGGCATTGGCGGCATTGCGAATGTCAGGTGTAAATACCTGCGCCCGCAAAGCAGAGAACGCTGGGTTGAATATACCGTCGAGCAGACCGTACACCGCTAGTCCAGCAAATAGGATATAGAGATTCATTTGTCCAGTAAGCACCGTCACCGCTGCTCCCAGCATCAGCAGAAATCGCGACCCATTCGTGAACAGAATTAGCCGAGTGCGATCCATTCGGTCAACGATCCAGCCAGAGAAGGGTAGGACCAGCACATTGGGCAGCATATATGTTGTCATCGCCAGCCCCATAATGGTGGAGGAGCCTGTAATGGAATAGACAACAAATGGAAGAATAATCAGAGTAATCGTACTACCGAGGACTGCAATCCATTGTCCGAGCCAGAGCAGGGTAAAAGCACGGCTATGCCGAATAGGCTGAAAAAAACGCATCCACGGCGAGTGCTCGACTGAGCTTGCCAAAGTGGATGCCTGAATATCTGACTGCATGATGAAGGCTCCTTTGTGCATTGAACTGCTCATTTTGGAAGAAAATGAGTTGGTAAAAGCTGTGTTCTATGTATAACACTTGATTATAAGCGAGCAAGACAATACTGTAAATGAGTAAATCTATGGTACACGCCTACACGATTGGCCCAGAAAAGGATATACTGTAGTTATATGAAGAAGGCGGATGCCTTCATCTAAAGATAGGAGCCGTTGATATGAGCACATTTAAAAGAATACATCTAGTCGTTATGGACTCTGTTGGTATCGGAGAAGCGCCGGATGCGGCAGATTTTGGAGATTTCGGGGTGGATACCCTCGGTCATATTGCAAGCGCGCGCGGCGGTCTGCACATGCCTAATATGGCAGCTCTTGGCCTGTCCAATATTCGTGAGATTGAGGGCGTGCCTGTAGCAGAGAAGCCGCTGGCCTATTATGGCAAAATGCAAGAGGCATCACTGGGCAAGGATACGATGACAGGACACTGGGAGATCATGGGGCTGTATATTGATACGCCGTTCCGGGTATTCGAGAATGGATTTCCGCAGGAGTTGATCTCACAAATCGAGCAAAAAACAGGCCGTAAGGTCATCGGCAATAAGCCTGCTAGTGGTACGGAGATTATCGACGAGCTCGGCGAGGAGCATGTAAAGACAGGAGCGCTCATCGTCTATACATCGGCTGACTCCGTTCTGCAAATTGCCGCTCATGAGGATGTTGTACCGCTGAAGGAGCTGTACGAGATCTGCGAATACTGCCGTGAGATTACACTGGATGATCCGTACATGCTGGGACGCATCATTGCCAGACCGTTCGTGGGCGAGCCAGGCAGCTTCAAGCGTACACCGAATCGGCATGACTATGCCTTGAAGCCATTCGGTCGCACGGTCATGAATGAGTTGAAGGATGAAGGACTTGAAGTCATCGCAATCGGGAAGATCAATGACATCTATGATGGCGAGGGTGTGACGCGTTCGATTCGTACAGAGTCCAACATGGACGGTATGGACAAGCTGGTACAGGTGCTGGAGGAGTCATTTACAGGGATTAGCTTCCTGAATCTGGTCGATTTCGACGCGCTCTATGGACATCGTCGTGACCCGCAAGGCTATGGAGATGCGCTAGAGCAATATGACGGCCGCTTGCCTGAGGTATTCGAGCGTATGACGGATGACGATCTGCTGATCATTACAGCTGATCACGGGAACGATCCTACCTATAAAGGAACAGATCATACGCGTGAATATGTACCTTTACTCGTGTATTCTCCACGCTTTACGGACGGTGAAGGAGCCTTGCCACTGCGCCAGACTTTTGCCGATATCGGTGCCACGATTGCAGAGAATTTTGGAGTGAAGCTGCCTGAGCATGGCTCCAGCTTTTTGGGCGCCTTGAAATAGCAGTCTAGGGTCGAGAATGACCAGCTTAACAGCGGTAGACAGAGTTCCCCGCTTGCAGCAGCTCTATGCTCACATGTAATCTGGTAAATTCACTAGTACCACCTATATAGATTGAACCTGTAAAATAGTATCACATTTAATAATTAGGCTACAGCTATTCTGAGGGGGATTAATTTCATGAGTGTTCACATTGCAGCTAAACCAGGAGATATTGCGGAGACGATTCTCCTGCCAGGAGACCCGCTTCGTGCTAAATATATCGCAGAGACCTATTTGCAGGATGTAACCTGCTATAACGAGGTGCGCGGAATGCTGGGCTTCACAGGTACATATCAAGGCAAGCGTATTTCTGTACAGGGCTCTGGCATGGGGATTCCGTCTATCAGCATTTATGCCAATGAACTGATCACCGAGTATGGTGTGAAGAATCTGATTCGTGTCGGCACGTGTGGCGGGATGCAGGAGCATGTTCGGGTCCGTGACGTCATTCTGGCACAGGCGTCCTGTACGGATTCCAGCATGAACCGTCATGTATTCGGCGGTTATGATTATTCACCTATCGCCAGCTTCCCGTTGCTGAAGGCAGCTTATGATCGCGGCACAGCCAAAGGTCTGAAGCTGCATGTGGGCAATATCTTCAGCTCTGACATGTTCTACCGCGATGATAAATCGGTCGTGGAGAAGCTGATGCAGTACGGCATTCTTGGTGTGGAAATGGAGACGACTGCGCTATATACTTTGGCTGCGAGACATGGTGTGCAGGCACTGACCATTCTGACCGTCAGCGATCACCTGATCACAGGTGAAGAGACGACATCAGAGGAGCGCCAGACGACCTTCAACGAGATGATGGAAGTGGCGCTGGATACGGCGATCTCTTTATAAGGAATATAGAGCAGGCCTGAGTAGGCTTACTTCAATCACGACTAGGAGAATCAGACAATGAGAATGGTCGATATTATTGCAAAAAAGCGGGACGGCAAGGAGCTGACTGCTGAGGAAATTCAATTTTTCATTCAAGGGTACACCAATGGGGACATCCCGGATTATCAGGCCAGCGCACTCGCGATGGCGATCTTCTTCCAGGATATGAATGGACGCGAGCGTGCAGATTTGACGATGGCGATGGTGCATTCGGGCGAGACGATTGATTTGTCAGCAATTGACGGTATTAAGGTTGATAAGCACTCTACAGGTGGTGTTGGTGATACGACGACGCTGGTGCTTGCTCCTCTGGTAGCAGCACTGGATATTCCGGTCGCCAAGATGTCTGGACGAGGACTCGGGCATACGGGAGGAACGATTGACAAGCTGGAGGCAATCGAGGGCTTCCATGTTGAAATCTCCAAGGAGGAGTTCGTCAAGCTGGTCAACGAGCACAAGATTGCAGTAATCGGTCAGAGTGGCAACCTGACTCCAGCGGACAAGAAGCTGTATGCACTCCGTGATGTCACGGGAACCGTCAACTCCATTCCATTGATCGCCAGTTCCATCATGAGCAAGAAGATTGCAGCAGGCTCCGATGCAATCGTACTGGATGTCAAGACAGGTGCAGGTGCCTTCATGAAGACGGTCGAGGAGGCCAAGGAGCTGGCCCAGGCTATGGTAAGCATCGGGAATAGTGTAGGCCGCAAGACGATGGCTGTGATCTCGGATATGAGCCAGCCTCTCGGTTACGCTATTGGCAATGCGCTGGAGGTTCGCGAGGCGATTGACACTTTGCAGGGCAAGGGACCTGCCGATCTGGAGGAGCTGTGTCTGGCTCTGGGAAGCCAGATGGTCTATTTGGCAGGCAAGGCAACGTCGCTGGAGGAAGCCGAGGAGAAGCTGCGTGTGGTTATGCGCAGTGGCAAGGCTTTGGATAAATTCAAGGAATTCATCCGCAATCAAGGCGGCAATGAACAGGTGGTGGATCGTCCTGAGCTGCTGCCACAAGCAGCCTATCAGATCGAAGTACCAGCTGATCAGGATGGCGTCGTCGCTGCTATAACCGCAGATGAGATTGGTACTGCGGCCATGAAGCTTGGAGCCGGACGGGCGACCAAGGAATCAGATATTGATCTGGCTGTAGGTCTCATGCTGAACAAGAAGATCGGGGATACGGTGCGTAAAGGTGAGTCGCTCGTCACGATTCACGCTAACCGCGAAGAGGTCGATGAGGTCATTCGTATGATTCGGGAGCACATTCAGATTGCTGATCACGCGGTAGCGCCGCAGCTTGTGTACGATGTAGTAACAGGCTAAATGAATGTGACATCACATCATAGTCGGATTACCGAGCAAACAAAGATGACGAGTTCGCAAAGTTAACAAGTAAACAAAACTCTTGTAATCAAGAAAGCGTTCCGAGTCCTTTCAAGGCTCAGGAACGTTTTTTTGTGCTGGTACGTGGGCCTACGATGAAAGTGAATAATCTATTTCTCTCAGGAAAAGCTATTGTAGCTTAGGGATTTCTCAAGGCTACTGACCGCTCCTGAAGTAGAGATTGTATAGAATGTTTTAAAATACATTAAATTCATCGGAATTATTATATTTTTTAATTGACGCTTTACCGTAACATGGTGTAGTATTCAATTGCTGCCTCGTTAATCGTCAGATTGGTTGATTAATGCAAGGGGTTCACAGCGGTATACTTTATAGAGAAAAGAGTGAAGTAGATATGAAAAGGGTACATTTCTTAGCGGTAACATGGGTTATTCTCTTGCTGGTGCTGGCAGCATGCGGAAATAGCACGGGTCAGACTACGGATACAGCAGGCAGCAATAACGGAGCTGCTAGCAATCAGGAGACAGCCCAGTCAGCGTTGGAAGCTGTCAAGGCAAGTGGCAAGCTGCGGATCGGTACGGAAGGTACCTATGCACCCTTTACATTCCGTGATGGGTCAGGCCAACTGACAGGCTTTGATGTAGAGATCGCTCGTGAAGTCAGCAAGCGTCTGGGTGTAGAGCCTGAATTCGTCGAGACTCAGTGGGACGGAATGTTCGCAGGCCTGGATGCCAAGCGATTCGATGTGGTGTTCAATCAGGTGTCTATCAATGATGAGCGCCAAGCCAAGTATGATTTCTCCGATCCTTATATTGTCTCCAAAGCGGTGCTGATCGTGAGTGAGGACAATAACGAGATTAAGCAATTCGCTGATCTGAAAGGCAAGAAGGCTGCTCAATCTCTGACGAGCAACCTGACTGAGATTGCGAAGAGCAATGGTGCAGAGATCGTAGCAACAGAGGGCTTCAATCAGGCAATCGACCTATTAACCTCCAAGCGTGTAGATGCGACAGTGAACGACGGTTTATCCTTCCTTGATCTGAAGGTGCAGCGTCCAGATGTGCCATTGAAGGCTGTAGATGAAGTAGAGGAAGCTTCCGAGAGTGCAGCTTTGTTCAATAAGGGCAATGACGACCTAATAGAGGCAGTGAACAAGGCCTTGGCCGATATGAAGAGTGACGGGACCTACCTGACCATCTCCGAGAAATACTTCGGTACGGATGTATCCAAATAAACTGAATAATAAAAATAAGATAGTGCTGTCAATACACTGTGACAACGTGTGACATCATTAAGCATTGCAACCTCTTGACAAAGATGAATATTATTCAAAGGATGTCATGAAAGATGGACAATCGCGATATTCAAATTCTAATGGATTCCTTCTGGCCCCTGCTAAAAGCAGGGGTTGCTTTTACACTGCCACTCGCTATACTATCCTTTGCATTTGGCTTGGTATTGGCGCTGTTGACAGCACTCGCTCGCCTGTCGGGCGTAAGCATTCTCATAGCAATCGCTCGATTCTATGTATGGATCATACGCGGTACACCGCTCCTGGTGCAGCTCTATATTATTTTCTATGGCTTACCAACGGTAGGTATCGTACTGGACCCATTCATTGCCGCACTGATCGGCTTTAGTCTAAGTGTGGGAGCGTACAATTCGGAGGTCATCCGTGCGGCGATTCAGTCCGTGCATCATGGTCAATGGGAGGCAGCAGAGTCACTTGGGATGACCCGAACGCAGGCGCTGCGACGTATTATTTTGCCACAGGCAGCAAGGGTGTCGGTTCCTCCGCTTGGAAACTCCTTTATCAGTCTCGTGAAGGATACATCGCTGGCGGCAGGTATCGCTTATCTGGAGATGTTCCGTGTATCCCAGCAGATCGCTGCAACCACTTATGAGGCGTTATTGGTCTATTCAGAAGCAGCCGTTATTTATTTATTGTTCAGTACAGTACTTTCGGCACTTCAGAACTATGTTGAGAAGCGTGTAGGTCGCCATGCCAACCGGGTGGGAGGAACTTCATGATTACCATTCATAATTTACACAAATCCTTCGGCTCGCTGGAGGTCCTAAAGGGAGTAGATCTTTCCCTGGAGAAAGGCAAGGTACTTGTCATCATTGGCCCTTCGGGTTCTGGCAAGACGACGTTGCTGCGCTGCTTCAATCTGTTGGAAATGCCTGACCAGGGAACGCTAGAGCTAGGTGGGTTATCTCTACATTTTGAACGAGGCTCGAAGGTAAGCAAGAAGGATATGCTCGCGCTTCGCAAGAAATCAGGCATGGTATTTCAATCCTATAACTTGTTCCCGCATATGACGGTGCTGCAAAATGTAATGGAGGCGCAGGTTACGGTACAGAAGAAGGGCAAGAAGGAGGCACGTAAGCGTGCCCTTGGGCTGCTAGAGAAGGTAGGACTGTCGGATAAGGCCGACGTGTACCCACACCAGCTCTCTGGCGGACAGCAGCAACGGATCGGTATTGCCCGGGCAATGGCCGTAGACCCCGAGGTGCTCCTGTTCGATGAGCCAACCTCTGCGCTTGATCCAGAATTGGTAGGCGAGGTGCTCAAAGTCATGAAGGAGCTCGCTGCTGAGGGACGGACGATGGTTATCGTAACGCATGAGATGAAGTTCGCTGCGGATGTGGCTGATCACGTAATCTTCATGGATGGTGGTGTCATCGTAGAGCAAGGGCCGCCTGCTCAAGTGCTGAGAAACCCTGTCAGTCCAAGAGCTGTTCAGTTCCTGGGCAGGCTGCGTGGGGAAGAAGCTGTTGAGATGGCTATGTCAGATGGAAAGTAACAGCGCCCTGAGCCCGAACCGTGTATTGATTAAATAACGATACAATCTGGATCTTGTCAGTGGATATTGTATCGTTTGCTATAGCCCCGAGTAGTGCCTGCAAAATCCGTAAAACCGTACTGCCAATACGGCCTGTATTGCCAGTAGTACCTGTGATTAGATGACGATAGACTAACTTTTTCGGTTAGCTTCCTCATGCTGGTGACAGGTTTTTTTGCGTTGTATTTGCGATGCTGCAGGGGGCATATATTTGAGCACAATAAATCAAAACTTGCAACTTCATACCTAGTAGAATGGAAGGAAACAGAGAGAATAGAGGGAATAAAAGGAGTAGAGCTATGAAGGGGAGAAAGACCAAGTAAGAACAGGTAAGAACAGGTAAGAACAAGTAAGAACAAGTAAGAACAAGTAAGAACAAGTAAGAACAAGTAAGAACAAGTAAGAGTATACCGGTTGTTGATTAAGGAGGAGTCAGATATGGAGTATTATCGTCTTATGCAAAAGGCAGTGGTATTCATGGAGGAGCACTTGAAGGAGGATTTGAAGGTGAAGGAAATAGCCGCAACGACAGGCTTTTCTCCCTTTCATTTTCAACGATTATTTCAGGCCATTACCGGGTTCTCTATTCAGGAATACATACGGAAGCGCCGAATGACAATGGCTGCCGGAGAGCTGGTACATACCGAGCGTGGAATATTGAGCATTGCGCTTGAGGTGCAGTATCAATCCCAGGAGGCTTTTACCCGTGCATTCGAGCAGTACTGGGGGATTACTCCAGGACAATTCCGCCGGAAACAGGACCCATGGAACGGACGAGGGCAGCAGCCTATTGATTTCCTGAATTATCGAACACACACGAAGGAGGACATAGCTATGAACAAGCCTGTCATACGTGAGCTGGACGCAATTCCGATCCTGGGCGTCGAATACCGAACAACGCTGCTGGAGGAGCAATACTATCAAGATATCCCTGATTTTTATCGACAATTCGGCGAGGAAGGCCACTTTATGCGCATACCAGAGAAAGCAGCCCCTGATTTCAGCTATGGCATTGCATGTCATTTTGAAGATGAAGGGACCTTCTCCTTCGTAGTTGGAGAACAGACAAGTCAGCTGCTGCCTGCACCGGACGATGGGGACTGGATCAGTATGGAGCTACCAGCTGGCTTGTATGCCGAATTTACGGTAGATGGACCGGCAGCCATGGCCCAGGACATTCGAAGATATATTTATGGAGTATGGTTACCGAATTCGAACTACTCCAGAAGAGAAGGACCCGATTTCGAGATTACAGATGTGCGGCAATCGCGTTTTCCGGATCGTATGCGAATGAAGATCTGTCTTCCCGTGCAGGCATGCGATTAATATACGTGTACATTCCAGTATGTGCTGTGGAATACGGTGGTGACTGTGTAGCTAGGAGGACTGTTTCAGGAGCTGGATGAGCTCGTCCCCAAGCTGGATGCCCAGCTCCGTTAGCTGTGTGATCTCTTCCTTCGTAATCTGCTCCAGATGGGCACCGCAGCAGATGGCAAAATTCCCGCGGAACTGCCTTCGCAGACGCACAGCAATCTCCTCTGTAATATAAAATTCCTTGTGCGTCTGCAGCTGAACGGTACGAATCGGCTCCAGACGTGCACCTGCTGTAATTGTGCCCAGATGAGGGCGATCCCCGCCACTGATGCATACTACAATATCCTCACCCATGTGGATCGCATCCAATGTCAGATGTATTCTTCCCATGGAACGCTCTAGGTGTATCATGTGAACTCTCCTTTATCCTTTTTCGTTAGTTATTCTACCTTATTGCATTTAGAGACAGTGTGCTGTGATCAATACGGGTTAGTATCCATACTAATTGCTGGTTCTCAGCTTTTGGTATGAGCTTGTTTCTCCACAGTCTGTCGTCTATGTTATGTCATCTGTTGTACATGATACGCCAAGACCCCTCCTGCAATACAGAGGGGTTTTGGGTCGTTCTTACACGATCTCGGCTGGCCTTATACCTGTTGAAATATCAACAGCTTCGAAGTATCCCTTTATCAAGCTGATTACTGCTTAAAAGAATCCCATACGATGGTCATCCGGGCGAGCCATCCAGTCTTGCTTGCGCTCCTTATCGAGCTCTCCCTTGATGCCTTGTATGATACGCAAGAGGTCCGTCTGTCCTTGCTCATGCCATTCCAGTGCTGCCGTGACATACAGCTCGCCAAGCTGAGCGAGCGAGAGACCATCGGCCAGCTTGGCAGCCTTCTGGACCTCCTCCGTCGCCACGAACGCTCCGATGCCGCGCAATTCCATGAACTTCCTGCGCAGTTCTTCATCCGGTAGGGCCACCTCATAGGCACGATCAAAACGACCTGCCCGGTTCATCAGTCCCGGATCAATCTTCTCAGGATAGTTAGTCGTTCCGATCAGGAAGATGCCTTCCTTGGACGTCGCTCCATCAAGCGTGTTCAGGAAGAAGGAGCGAGAATGCTGCGGCATGGAATCAATATCCTCAATGACGAGCACCATCGGCGCCAGACGCGAGGCTGCTTCAAATACCTCCTTGATGGAGCCGCTGTCGGTGTGCTCCGTGATCTGCCAATAGGCCACTGGGCCGTTCACGGTACCAGCAATGGATTTAACGAGTGTAGTCTTGCCGTTACCCGGGCGTCCGTAGAGCAGAATTCCCCGTTTGTATGGAATATTGTAGGTCCGGTAGAAGGTCCGATCCGCCTCGAAGAACTGATCCAACGAACGGAAGATTTCCTGCTTGATGGCAGGGTCCATGATGACTTCCTCGCGGCTGACCGCTCTTGTGACGGGCTCACTCTTACGATTGATTCCATGAGTTGTGTCCGTAAAGACCGTGACTCGATTCATATTCTGACGGCGTTCCCGTGCCCGGACATTACTGAGAAAATCAAGCAGCTGCTGATCTCCGATGGAGAACACGAAATCCTCTTTATAGATGCCATGCTCCCGGAAAAATGGAACCCTTGCCAATGCCACTCCCCATTCGGGATATGCGAATACATTGTTATGGATGGACAGGTGAACGCCATAATCCGGCATCTCTCCCTCATCATCATACTTGAGAGTGCGCTCCTCAAGGCGATCATAGATGCGTGCTACATGCTCTACCTCTGGATTGTTTTTGCACACATCCTCCTCCAGCAGGTTCCAATATTCCATATTCGGATCGTTACTGGCATACAGCTCGTAGGCAACTCCATATTTCTGAAATAGAATGGTGCTGATTCCGTCAATCAGACGGGCATAATCGGCATAGCCAGTGATGCGTCCGTCCGTGTCACCATCAAATCGGTAGACCACTGGAGTAGGAGCTTGCTGCCCCGAACGGGAGGAAGCCCCTCTGCTTTCCTTCATACTATTTTCCCGATGCTCGTCGGTGGTCTGACATTCACTATGAGGTAACCTTGCATCTATTCTCGTATCTATAATTGTAGTCTGTTGCTTCATATACTCTTATTTGGCTCCTTTCACTGCGACCAATGGTTTGCATTTGGCGACTACCCGGGCGAGTCCCGCCCCGGTCACACTGTCAATGATGTCATCTACATTTTTGTAGGCTTGCGGTGATTCGTCAATGATTGATTCCAGCGAGCGCTGGTTCACGATCACTTCATCCTCGGTTCCCACTCCAAGTGCGGCGGCAAAATCCTCGACACGTACGAGTCGCTTAGTAGCACTTCGTGATCGAACCCGGCCAGCTCCGTGACAGATGGAGTGGAAGTTGTCTGCGCCCTCAGGCTGTCCAAGCATAATATAGGAGGACGTACCCATCGAACCAGGTATAAGTGCAGGGTGTCCGGTCTCCAGATAAGGCTTGGGATTGGCGGGATGTCCGGCTGGAAGGGCGCGCGTCGCACCTTTACGATGGACAAAGACATCACCATACTGCTCGTGCTGCTCGTTCCAGGCATAGTTGTGCATGAGGTCGTACAGCGTCTTGAATTCACATTTTGGTCCGAATACGTCCCGGAATGCCTCACGAATGGAGTAGGCAATCAGATGACGATTGACGACGGCATAGTTCAACGCAGAGTACAGCATGTCAACATAATGCTGCCCTTCCGGGTGGTCCAGCGGAATGAATTTGAGATTCGGATCAGCTGTACCGATGCCAAGACGCTGCATGGCCTTGGCAATCGCTGCTGAGCTTGTCTGGCTGACGGCGCTGCCCCAGGCGCGTGAGCCGGAATGAATCATGACGACGATCTGTCCATCGAACATGCCCCAGGCTTCAGCAATATGGCGCTGCTCCTCGGCGATCTCCAGCGCTTGCACCTCAGCAAAATGATTGCCTCCACCAAGAGTTCCGAGCTGGCGGTGTGCCCGGTGCCAGGTCATATCCTGGATTGTGTTCAGCACCTCTTCATCAAAATTGAATTTGCTGGATTCCACATGGGTCAAGGAAGTGGATTTCTTGGGTGTATAGCTATCTGGAATGTACTTGTTCGGCAGGCCGTGAAGACCCTTGCGCACGATATGCTCCAATCGTATATCCGAATAGTGTCCACGTTGGTTGGCCTCCATCGGCAAGTACTTCTCGATCGTCTTCACCAGCTTGCGTCGTAGCTTAACGTCCTTGAGATCATCCCGATGCAGTGGTGTCAGATGGACACGCATGCCACAGCCAATGTCACTGCCGACGATGGAGGGAGAGACATATCCATCCATCATATTCCATACCGCTGTTGTACCAATGCAAGTACCGACACCCACATGTACGTCCGGAGTATAGCTCATATGCGTAATGTTCGGAATTTGCAGATTGTTGTTGGCCATCTCGAATACTTTATAGTCCAGGGAGGAGAAGAGCTGCTGGCTTGCATAAACGGTCAAATCACCAGAAGGAAGCTTGACTTCGTGTCTGTAGGCCCCGCCCTCAGCCTGAAATAGATTCGGTTCATTCGTGGAAGTATTAGGTTTCGATGCTGGAATGCTATGTTTTGATGCTTGTTTGTTGGTATCCATATAGGTTGAAAATCCTTTCTATGCTTCCAGCCTCCGGCCGCAGGGCCCAGAGGCCTGCTCGTTATAATAAATAGACGCAAAAAAGCCATAGACATATTGTCTATGGCTTCTGCGCAAGTCCAAGCTCCGACAGTCCGCCATTCAAGCAGAAGGCGCGTCGAAGCAATGTCACAGATACTCGAAGTCAGCCATTCCGAATCAGGTCCGGCTGCCATCGATTATGTCGTCCGTAAGAGGCCGACTAGACAATGATGTTCAATCATTTGCATGTATTGTACGTCTGTTAGCAAGTGTCTTGTATGCAAGTTATAGACTGCGGTCATGTTCATCGGCCTCCCTTTTCAAAAGTTAAATCTTATGTTAATGGCAATCTGTGGAAGATGTCAACCCTTTTTTGAAAAAGTCTGAAAGTGTAGCAGGATAATCCGTAATTTGGTTGCTGGTAGAGTTGGGGGTATAATAGAGTAGTGTTGATAGGTTAGTCACTGAGGATAAATCTCTAACTTGAAGGAGTGAAGTTCAGATGACAGAGAAGAAACATCAGCTTGGAAAAAGTGGACTGCAGGTTCTACCGATCGGGCTGGGCGCCAACGCTGTAGGCGGTCACAATCTGTTCGAGGGCTTACAGGATGAGACGGGCAGAAATATTGTGCGAACAGCGCTCTCACAAGGTGTCGATTTCCTGGATACGGCCTATATATATGGTCCCGAACGCTCGGAAGAGCTGATCGGAGAGGTGCTGAAGGAGCAAGGAGGACGTGATCGTGTCGTCATTGCAACCAAGGGTGCTCATAAGCCAGCAGAAGGGGACATGGCCATCGACAATTCTCCAGCGTTCCTGAGGCAGTCTGTAGAGGACAGTCTACGACGATTGCAGACGGATTATATTGATCTTTATTACATTCATTTTCCAGATGAGCATACACCGAAGGACGAAGCGGTGGGGGAGTTGAAGCGTCTGAAGGATGAGGGCAAAATTCGGGCGATTGGCGTGTCGAATTTCTCCATTGAGCAGCTACGGGAAGCGAACAAGGAGGGCCATGTGGATGTGCTTCAGTCCCATTACAATCTACTGCATCGAGATGCGGAGCATGATTTGCTGCCTTATACCCGCGAGCATGGAATCTCATTCGTGCCGTATTTTCCACTTGCGGCCGGCCTGCTAGGAGGCAAGTATAGACTTGGGGATACATTCACGGATATTCGCAAGAATAACCCTCTATTCCAAGGGGAGGCTTTTGCACGCAATCTGGCTAAGGTGGATCAGGTTCGTGCCATTGCTAAGGCCAAAGACGCAGAGGTAGCTCATGTCATATTGGCTTGGTATTTGACAGTTGAGGGTATTGATGCTCTGATTCCAGGAGCCAAGCGCCCCGATCAGGTGCTGTCGAATCTGAAGACGTTGAAGGTAGAGCTAACTGCTGATGAGATTAAGCAGATTGACACTATTTTTGCGACCTAAAGCGACCTACAGCAACCTAAATTGTTCCCTAAAAGTCTATTCAAATTAGTCCATACAAGCCAGATGACGAACCAAGCATTCGTTGTCTGGCTTTTTTGTTGCTCGCTGTCACGGCGTATATGACATGATGATTCAGTTTTTGCGCAAATATGCAATAGGTCTCGAATACTGGGCCTGCTCTTATCTTAAAATGCAAATGAAATGAATATAAAGGATTATTTTGAAATTATTTGAATAAAACTCTTGTGCACTTTCTTGTTCGACATTATAATACTTGTAAAATTGTTAATCTATCCCAAGATATAGAAGAATTAGAACGCCTACACGCTTATCTACTAGAGTTGGCATTGTAAGATAAGATCAACCCGCATATCAGTTAGATACTCCTACCTATCCGTTCCGTCTCAATCATCTTTCACACTCATACCTGCTTCAGCATCCCAGAATGGTTCTATTCCTGTTCACATCAACGACAATGTCAGTTATTTCTGATGAAGGGCTTCTAGTGATCCCCTGCTCAGCTATATCTCACGACATTAAACCTAGTAAACCTATCATAACAGTGTAATATTTTAAGGTTTACTTACTCTTCTCCAGTTATTGCATTCTCATTGCGTCTGTATTTCAGCTATTTTTTTTGGTAGCACTGCTAGGGGACTTTAATTTTGTTCTTGCGAGAAGTGTTTAGTAGTCAATGACTGTAGGGAGGTGATGCTTTAACGACAGACAGAAGCTTGGAGCAAGAAGTTTGACCCGGTGATACGCGAGTTCAGCGTGAATGACAGATACATATACCCCTGCGTACATCCGGCGCAGCCGACGGAAGGGATACCTTTGAATCAGCATTAGAATCAGCGTTAGAAAACAGCTTGGAATCTATTGGAACCTATATGGAATCTATATGGACTTTATGAGGTTTGCAGTAATCACTAAATATAAGGGAGTGGAGAGAGTGAACAAGTCAGCCGCCGCTTTGCGAAAGCATGTAGCACTACTAATGGTTGTCCTACTTACCGTGACATTGTATCAGCCTGCCTTTGCCGGAGCATCCGACAAGATTGAGCTGAAATCTAGCTCGGCGCCCGCCGCATCCAGTCGCATTGATGCCAAGCTAAGCAAGCAATTTGATCAAGGGGAGTATGTCACCTATCTCGTCAAAATGAAGGAACAGGTAGATACACAGTCGGTTGCCCGGAATAGCCTGCAACAGGCCACCTTACAGAAATTAACGCCATCTGCAGTCAAGATGTCAGTTCGCAGCAATGTCATCAGCTCATTGCGGAATACGGCTTCGCGGACACAGTATGAGCTGGAGCAATATCTGGAGCAGGAGCTTGAAAAGGGGGAGGTCAAGGAGTATAAGAGCTACTTCATCGTCAATGCCCTTGCAATCACAAGCACCAAGGAAGTAATGGAGAATATCGCACAGCTTCCGGAGGTAGAGAAGCTACTGCCGAATGAGACGCGTTATCTCGATCGGGCTCCGCAAGCTACAGCTGCCAAGCCTGTACAGGCAGTGGATCATGCTACTCCGGCTGCATCGAAGACAGATCCGGTAGCAGTCGAGGCAGCTTCAGCAACGACGAAGGCAGAGGCTGTGAAGGATAAGGCCTCTCAAGGTGCAGCTTCAGCTGTTGAGCAGAAGTCAGCGAATGAACAAGGGGCAGCAGGAGCACTTGCTCCAGCCAAAGAGGCAGCGACAGATGCAGCCGTTCAGGACGGAGGCAAAAGCGCTGTAACAGACAAGCTGCCTGACGGCACAGTCAAGCATGCTGTGGACCCCTCAACGCTATGGTGGAACATTAAATATGTCAATGCCCCAGAGGTATGGGAGCGTGGAATTGACGGTACCGGAATCGTCGTTGCCAACCTGGATTCCGGCGTCGACTATACACATCCTGCTCTGCGCAGCAAATGGCGCGGGATTGATGCCCAGGGCAATATCGTCAATCCTGAGCTGAGCTGGTATGACCCTCATAGCGGCTCCAGATTGCCACAGGATACGGATGGTCATGGCACACATACGATGGGTACAATGGTTGGCTCGGAACCAAACGGTACCAATTACATCGGGGTTGCCCCGGGAGCCAAATGGATGGCTGTACGAATCTTTAACCCGGAGACGACAGATGCGATTATTCTGGATGGCGGTCAGTGGCTGCTGGCTCCAGTAGACGCTGAAGGGAATCTGCATCCTGAGCTGGCCCCGGATGTCGTGAACAACTCCTGGGGAGGCGGCGCAGGTATGGATGAGTGGTTCAGACCTGTCGTCCAGGCATGGCGGGATGCCCAGATTTTCCCTGAGTTCTCGGCTGGAAATACTCGCGCTACCAACCCGGGTGGACCCGGATCGGTAGCGAATCCTGCGAACTATCCTGAATCCATCGCTACAGGTGCAACGGATATCAACGGTAACTTAGCGAGCTTCTCCCTGCTGGGGCCATCTCCGTATGGAGAGATCAAACCTGAAGTATCCGCTCCAGGTGTAAATATTCGCTCCTCTGTCCCTGGGGGTGGTTATGAGAATCAGGATTGGGATGGTACATCAATGGCTGGACCGCATACGACTGCGATTGCGGCTCTGCTGCTGCAAGCCAATCATTCACTTACGGTCGATCAATTGGAACAGATCATCATAGATACAGCCGTACCAAGAACGGATAGTCAATATCCACAGGTACCGAATAACGGCTATGGTCATGGGATTGTCAATGCCAGAGATGCTGTCAACTCTGTGCTGGAGGGAATGGGTAGTGTATCCGGTAGAGTAGTTACCGGAGGTGATGATCTGGAGGAGCCTGTGCTGGAGCATACACCACTAGAGGTTGTCTTTAAGGGGACTGATGCTCTATTGACGGCCAAGGTGACAGATAACGTCTCGGTGCTGTCTGTCGAAGGCTTTGTAAGAGAAGCTGGCTCGTCACATTGGCTGTACCTTCCTTTTGAACGGATTTCGGGCAATAGCACAGATGGAGTATACACAGCGTCCATACCTTCGTTCATTCTGAATGAAGGAGAGATTGAGTACTACCTTCGTGTAAATGATTATGGAAATAACAGCGTAACCAGCGAAGTGTACACGGTGACGGTATCCAGTGGCGTGAAGCCTGGATATACGCAGGATTTTGAGACGGATCGAATCGGCTTCACTAGTGGTGGGACCGGAAATACATGGGCTTGGGGAGAGCCGGTAAGCGGCCCTGGATCAGCTTATTCGGGCAGCAAGGTATTCGCTAGCAACCTGAGCGGTACTTATGCTGCTGGTGCGAATTCCTTCCTGCTTGCACCTCCGATTGATCTGCGTGACAGTGCGAAGGGAGCTCTCGTGTCATTCCAGCACTGGTACGATTTTGAGAACAACTTTGACTATGGCAAAGTGCTTGTAGCCGCTGAGGAGAATGACTTCGCCTTCGAGCCTGTGCTGACCTTTACGGGTACTAGTGGCGACTGGCGCAAGCAGTATGTAGATTTGACGCCTTATGCGGGACAGCAGGTACAGCTGATGTTCACTCTTACCAGTGATAATACGACCCAAAAAGCTGGCTGGTATATTGACGACTTCGCTGTAGAGAGACTGGACGACATTGCACCGGGTGCGCCTCAGGATCTACGAGCGTCTGTTAATTTTACCGGTCAGGTAAGTCTGAACTGGACTGCCCCTCAAGACGAGGATGTGAAGGAATATACGGTGTTCCGGGCGACCTATGAAGCTACTGACTACGCGGCGATCGGAACGACAACAGGGCTGACCTTTAATGATGTCATTACGGTCACAGGCTCGACGTATTATACGGTTGCAGCGAAGGATTACAGTGGAAATGTAGGTGAACGGTCCAACGTTGCGGTAGTTGAGTTTCGTCTCCCTGAAGTGATTTATAGTGATAATTTTGATTCCGGCTCTGACAATGGCTGGACACATGGTGGAACAAAGGATGAGTGGGAGCGCGGTGTTCCTGTAGCACCAGGTCCAGTAGAAGCGGTATCACCGCCTAATGTATGGGGTACGGATCTGGACGGTACCTACGAGAGTAGTGCCAACTTCTGGTTAGCCTCCCCAGTCATTGATTTGACTGATCGTGAGCATGCTACGTTGTCCTTCTCGCATTGGTTCGAGATCGAGGGAGGATACGATTATGGGTATGTCGAGATTTCTCGTAATGGAGGAGATACATGGTCAGAGCTGGGCAAATTCTCGCACAATACGCTCGGCAAGAAATGGACACCTGTCGATTATAGCCTGGATGCATACACCGGTGAGGAAGTCATCGTTCGTTTCCGTCTACAGTCCGACGGTAGTGTGGTGAAGACGGGCTGGTACATTGATAATTTCCGGATCGTAGATATGGCTCTGCCAAGTGTGGCGAAGACGCGTGACATTGTGCTGGAGCTGAGCTCTGACAAAGAGAAGCAAGAGAAGAACGAGGTTCCTTACAAAATTACCATTACGGGCAAGGAAGATTTCTCCACCAAAACGCCAGTGAGCACAGAAGGAGACAAAGGAGAGATTGGACTGGAGAGCCTTCCAGCCAGCGCGACGGTTACAGTAGTCGAGACCGGACGCTCCGTGAAGACAGATCCGGCTACTGGGCGCTACACGCTCCATCATACGGCTGGAGAATATACGCTGAAGGCAGAGGCCTACGGCTATTATCCACAGACTCGCAAGGTCAACATTACTGACGGTACAGAGACGAGAGCTACCTTTAACCTGGAGGCTATTCCTCAAGGTACCCTTGAAGGTGTGGTGACAGATGAGCGCAGCGGTCAACCGATCGTCGGTGCCAGAGTTGTGGTGCTGGAGGATGCAGCTGCTCCTGTGGTGACTACGGATCAAGCAGGTCGCTTTACACTGCAATTACTTGAGGGTAACTATACGCTGTCCTTGGCGGCACAGGATTATTATGCTGACACGGTCTCGGTTACAGTCTCGGGTAATGATACCGAGGAAGTATCCATTGCACTGAAGCCGTTTATCGGCTTCCCGGGTGAGATTGCGTATGATGACGGTACACCAGAGAATGCACGTGCCTTCAATGCTGGAGGCAATGCTTGGGCTGTACGCATGACTCCCGCATCGGAGCATGCTCAGGTGACAGGCGCTGCCATCCGGTTCTGGAATACAGAATGGCCGCAGCCAGGTGGTACTGCCTTCCAGTATGCGGTATATGATGCTTCTGGTGAAGGTGGAGCACCGGGAAGGCTGCTGGCAGGTCCATTTGATGCAACAGCCTTGCGGAATAACGAATGGACACGCTTGGAGCTTGAGGAGCCCGTAACGGTAGAGGGCGACTTCTACATTGTCTACATTCAGACACCAGCAGGAACGGCAGCTCCGGGTCTGGCGACAGACGAGAGTAGCCCGAATGCACTCCGCAGTTGGCAGCGTGCCAGCGGAACCTGGAGTCTCTCACCTGTGGAGGAAGGCAACTACATGATACGTGCGCTCGTGCGCTATCCGGTCAATGCGCCGGTCATCGTAACTCCAGCCACGGATACTTATACAGCTGAGGAGGCATTGACAGTCACGGGGACATCTCCGGCCGATGGAGCTGAGCTGCAGCTCTTCAACGGTGAGGAATTGGTCGGCACTACGACAGTTGAGAACCAGCAATTCAGTCTGCCAATTACGCTGCAAGCGGGTGATAATGCACTGAGCGTGCAGGCTCTGGTAGACGGCAAGCTTACGGATCGTTCCGCACCAGTGCATGTCATTCTGGATCAAGCAGCACCAGTGCTGGAGGTCACGGCGCCTGTGGATGGTACACGTACGAATGCCGGGGATCTACGGGTGACGGGTACAGTCCATGACGACTACCTGCACACTTTGACCATTAACGGCGCGGAGGTACAGGTGGAGGAGGACGGAAGCTTCAGTCATCGCTTGCTGATTGAAGAAGGGCAGAATCAGATTATCGTTACAGCACGGGATCTGGCTGGCAACGAGACTAGCGTTACCCGTACAGTCCATCTGGAGCAAGCCCTGCCAGAGATTCGCAATGTGACGCCGACAGAGGATGTGCGGATTACACCTGGGGAAGCCCTGCGTGTGACCTTTGATAGTGATCCGGGGCTGCAGGCTTCCTTCCGGATTGAGGTACCGCTGGTCTCCAGCAGCGCACGGAATGAAATCTCATTCTTCGAGGCTGCTCCAGGACGATATGAAGCCTACTACAATACGCCGAATACACTTCGTCTCTCGGGTGGTGTTATCGTCATTCGGATACGTGATGCAGCCGGAAATGAAGTTGAAATCGAGACGCCAGGCAAGCTGTATGTTAATCCGATCTGATCTAGAATACTGTCCGTTACTCAGTAGATAATCATCAAGATAAAGGCCCCAAGCGTTGTACCATCGAGGTACTGGCTTGGGGCCTTTTGGCTTGAGATTTTTTACGCTTGCTTGTATGGAACAAATCTATGATTCTATGGCTGTAGACTCTGTCGTTGGATTTTGGACATCCAGAGACGGTGCGGAACGACTACGAGCAGACAGACCAGGAACAGAGCATAGAATTGAGGGTTGGGAATTCGCTGAATTCGAAAGAAAGCATCAATCGCAGCTACAGCAAAGGCAAAAATAATTCGCCCCCTCCGGGTGGAGGGTGAAGATTTGGGATCAGTGATCATGAAGAAGCAGAACAATTGCAGGGATGCGCCCATCAAGGGCCCCAGCGCAGCATAGAGTGGAGCACCGAAGAAGTAATGACGCATGAGCCCGAACAGGGCGAAGCTCCCCAAAAAAGTAAGCACAGAGTCCAGACGGTTAGCCAAATAACATACAATAAGTCCTAGCAGCATGATGAAGAGCATGATTCCGAAGCCGTTGGTCCACTGCTTGGGTGTGCTGACTGCAAATTGTGGGAGCGCTATTAGCATGATGACCATAGCGAGATTGTTGGGGTTAAATATCTGCCCCCCCTTCAAGCGAATCAGGTACTTGAGTGAAATTGCCAAAAATGAGGTCAAGGCATATGCCCACATCACGTGGGAGCTAAGCAACAGGCTGACACCGATACCTGTAATGATCCCGCTGATGGGAAAGGCCCAATGCTTTTTGAACACTCTGTACAAGAGCAGCTCTGTGAGGGTGGATACCAGGACTGCAGCCAGAAGATCATCCCAGCGTTGAAAAAAGCCGAGATACACCTGGCCAGCTATAGCGAACGTGGATAGAAATAGTAGTATGAAATACCGCGGATCGATTTTGTAGTCAGACCAGGCTACCGTAACTCGCACTCGATCAATGCTTTCGTTCCTCATATGAACCTCCATCATCGGTTAGATTAGACAATTTGAAGCGCCGATACGGACTTTGCCGTCCTGAGCGCGGATAGATTGCTTTCCACTCCAGTAAATATCTGTCGGTAACGCCCTCCTCAGCGGAGCCAAGCATTCCTTTTATGCGATTTTCGGCTTCTGTTTTGCTGCGAAGAGCCGCCTTCTCCATGGATTCGGCACACCGATATACATCGGCCCAATGATCCGCTTCCTCTTGCAGACGAAGTGGGCTGGGGCTCACATGATCCGCTGGATAGAGCTGCTTGAGGAGCTCGGTGGAGCCGGGCGTTCCGTCCCATGCAGGCTGAATGCCCGGAAGCACATGCTGATACCAGAATTGTTCTTCCTTGGCAATGATCCTCGCAATCCACCGTTGGTCACGCTCTACTCGTATACTTCTGAATTGCTGTCCGCCAATCAGTAGGGCAATCCACCAGTGGTCTGCTCCAGTAACAGCCATCAGATGCTGACACTGAATCAGAATATGTTCCGGGACGCGATCCTCCCAGTCACCTTTGGCGTATTCTCGAACCGTCTTGCAGAGCAGACCTGTGTGCTGCCCGACAATCCAGCGATCGATATTCGCCAGCATGAATTCATGCTCTGGGTGTCGAAAGATCGCTTTCTTACGAATGAGTCGCCAGCCGTGTTCCTCTGCAAAGAGAGCAGCAGCCGTTCCTTTCAGCATGCGGCCCAGCTTCATCGGAAGTGTATCGGGCGTGTGTGGCAGTTCACGAATCTTGTCAAGGTAAACATGGACGCTACAGCGCCACGGATGCTTGCCGCATACGGCTGCCGCTTCACTGGAGCCGATGCCTTGCCTCCTCCAATCAAGCCATTCCGAATGACTAAGCTGGTCGGTTCTTACCAATATTGTTTTGGACATAGCTTCTCCCTTCGTACCGCAGATTCGGTCAACGGTGCATGAGGACGTCATGCAGCAGCGCAGTACCTGTCGCGTACAAGGCCAGCTGCCGCTTCGAGTCTTCCTGATGTAGGGGAAGCATGGATAGATACAAGAGACACTCAATGCACCGGATGCTTTCTAATATATGGGCATGTCTGCTGTCCCATTCGCGGCGCAACTGCTCCCGAAGCTGTTGGTGTGGGATGTCCAGATGCAGGTCGTATGAAGCTGTGATCAGACGGTACATACCCCTGACGAGGTAATCATAGCCGCTGAGACTATGGCGCAGCTTGGCTAGATCATAGCGCTGGTCTCCGCTGATTCCAGCTTGACCGAAGCGGCCTCGCGGATCGATCAACAGCATCTTGCGTGTACTTGGTGCATAGAGTACATTGCTGAAGCACAGATCGCCATGCAGCAAGGCTGGCTGGGGGCTTGTGCAGAGACGACGTAGATCTGGACGACCTTCCTCCAGCAGACGGATGGGGCAGGACAGCAGTCTTCCGTTGAGCCGGAAGCTGCCTGCAGCGTACACCTGCTGTGCCCAGGAACATCCCTCAAGAAAAGCTTGAAGACGCTCATGGGTCTTGTGAATATACATATCCTCCATGTCTTCTGCAGTGACTATAGCGCTGTGGCTTCTGAATACGAGGAGCAGCTCATCCAGTTGCTCCCACACCTGATTCCATTGCAGGGGGGATAGGCGCTTATGCACCCACAGGTCGGCAAGTGTAGGCAGTCCAACATAGGCCAATCTGAGGAACGGCTCTTCCTGCAATCCATGCTCCAGCACTTCTGGTACGAGGTGCTGATACTCAGATGGAAGCTGCAAGTACCAGTTGATCTCATCGCGCAGCTTGTCCTGATCTGTGCTGGTCTTAAGGATGGAATGTGTGCCAGAATCGTAACGGACTGCATTAAAAAAGCGTGAGCGCATCAGATCGGGCATGCTGGTCTCCTTTCATATTGGGATGTGCTTGCATGTATTCATGCTATTATTCGTTCTGTTCTGGTGTAGTGGCTTCAGTCTTCACCCTGTCGATACGATGAAAGAGATCTGTTCGCTCTGGGCTGACTTTGAGGGAGGGCTTGAAGTTCTGATCATTCAGCGAGGGCTTCAGTCTACGATAATAATCCAGCTCATCCGCTGGCAAATAATAGGTGCGTACTTCACTGTTCAGCATGGGGTTCATCCTTTCTTCTATAGCATGGTAATAGACCTTTAACCTAACCTAGCGTAACTCCTGAATCAGGCTGCTCGGGTCTAGTTGTGCACCTGGCAGTAGCTCCTTCCAAGGGACAGATGCTCCTGGAGAGAAGACCTGTTGTCTTAGCTGTCGAAGAGCATTCTCCTCGTACCAGTGCCCATGCTGCTTCAGCAGCTCCTGCTGAAGCTGAGATGCAGCGATTTCTCCCAAAAGATAGGTATAGTATTGGGTTGGTAACGTGGTGAGATGAGCCTTTGCTGCCCAGAACGGATAATTCCACTCGGCTGGTCTGCGAATCTGTTGAATCTCTTCCACGGTATCCCACCACAGACGGTTCAAGTCTTGCTCTGGCCGCTCATATAGCTGCTGCTCGAACTGTACCAGCGTCATTGTCCAATAGAGTCGAATCAGCAATTCATCACGGTGTGCTGCCTTTAGTTCGTCTACTGCCAAGCCTGGACAATCTGATTCAGCGGTGGTATGAAGCTGCATATCCTGTAACCATGAGGCATCCCAAGCCAGGCGCTCGAATAGGAGCGCTGCAGCCTCGCTCAGGCATGGATGAGCAGGCTGTCTCAACAGAAAAGGAAGCTTACGATCAATAGACTGCTCGTATGCCGCATGACCAAGTTCATGAAGTAGAAGCGATAATCCCCTTTGATTCATGGATAGATGGCAGGATATGCGAATGTCGCCCGCACGATCAAGATGAAGACAGAGATTGGCTGCGGGCTTACCAGAACGGAGCTGAATATCGGATTGCTGCATTATGGAAGACAGGTTCAGTCCTCTCCCGTCGAACCAGGAGCCCATTCGAAGTCCCACATGCTCATCCATGGACAGCTTCAAGCTGTCTGGTGTTCCAGTGGTCTGGACGAAGGGATGAGCATAATGCCAGGAATGGAGGTGCTCCGACTGCAGCTGATACGTTTCACTCAAGCGCTCGTCGAGCCGGCTTTTGGCAGCAAGATAAGTCTGGTCCAGCCCGTTTCTTAATCTACGGATCAATTCACCTGGCAGTGCAGGATCTGTATACTGTAGCTTCAGCTTCATTTCATAGTAGTTCGCGTAACCCTGAGCTTTTGCGGCTTCATTACGAAGCTTGACAAGTCGAATCAGGCCAGGAGCCACCTGGTCCCCTACCTTCATGGCGGCGTACCATACCTTTTTACGTAAATATCCATCCTTCAATGAACGCAATAGCCTACCTACGGCCTGCTCATCCATCTTCATTCCGTACAGCTCTGCTCGAAAGGAGCTGAGCTTGTAGTACAGCTCTCCCCATAAGGAACTGATCTGCCTAAGCCGCTCTGAGTCTCCGCGCCATTCTGCAGATTCCTGCGCTAGCCAGTGTAGCTGTGAGCTCAGCATGGAGCTCCGAGGCTTGAGCAGCAGCTTCTTCAATTGTTTTTGAAGCTCAGGTGCGGCAAGATAGCTCTGGTAGTCTTGCTCGTGCTTCTCGTATTGACGGGTCCATGCCCGCTGTCCTGTTGTGACAGTCATCCACAGGGACTCCATCATCGTATGGTACCGTGGAGTCAGCTCTGCATTTGCCGTTTCAAGAAATTGCTCTGCTGTGATTCTTGATCGAACCAAGGCCTGGTTCACCTCCTTTTTCGTAGAATGTTCTGAATGCTACCTAGTGAAGTAGGGCTCATGAGCATTCTACTCACAGGGCGCGGGTAGCGGCGGTGACGCCAAGTACCAGCTGTTCGGCTTCGGCTTCTGTCAGTGTCAGGGGTGGAAGCAGTGATAGTACGTTATTGAAATAGTTGCCGAGAATGCCCTCCTTGCGGAGATTCGAAGTCAGCCGCATGCCAAGAGAGAAGTCAGCAGGTGCTTTTGTCTGGTGGTCCGTAACATATTCAATTCCGATCATCATGCCCGCTCCCCTAATCTCACCGACATGGGGATGATCCGCGAGATGGAGTCGCAGCTGCTCCAGAATCCATGCTCCCCGTTCTCTGGCATTCAGAACAACCTGCTCCTTCTCCATAATGTCCAGCACAGCAAGGGCTGCTGCGCACCCGACGGGATGCCCACTCTGCGTAGAACCATGCAGGAATATACCTCCTTGCCCGAACAGTCGCTGCTCCAGCTGAGGGGATATCAGGGTAGCGCCCATCGGAAAATAGCCTCCCGTTAACCCTTTGGACAGCACCAACAGATCAGGAATGAGACCGATCTTCTGTGAGGATGTCCAGTACCCGGTTCGTCCCAGTCCCGTGCCGACCTCGTCCATAATGACCAGGATACCGTGCTTTGTAGCAATATCCCTTACAGCGGTCAGGTAAGCGGAAGGGATCGGGACGATTCCATTAACCCCCTGGACTTCTTCCAGCAGAATGGCCGCAATCTCATCCGGGCCTTCCTCGAATATGGCTTCCTCCAATTGGTCCAGACAATAACGGATAATCCAGTCGCTGCTCCCCTCTAGTGGCGGACGGTATAGATTGGGAGCCGGTACGCTGACGCATCCGCTAAGGCCGGGACCAAAAGCGGCTCCAATCCCCAGATGCGTCACAGACCCGGAGCCGAAGGTGGTTCCGTGGTAACCCCCTTCAAGGGAGATGAACTTCGTGCGCTTGGGCTGCCCGTCGGCGATGAAGTATTGTCTGGCGAGCCTCATGGCTGCCTCCACTGCACCTGAGCCATCAGTGGAATAAAATACCTTGGTATGGTGGCCCCCACAGACTTCTAACAGTCGACTAGCAAGCTGCTGTTCCAGACCATGCCGCTGCGCACAGGTAGAAGAGAAGCTTAACGTCTTGTATTGGGCCAGAATGGCTTCACAGACCTCGGGACGTGATAGCCCTACAGAGGGGACAGCAGTGGTTGCGTACAAATAGGCTTGGTCATCCTCGTCATATACCCATGCCCCCTGACCGCGTCGCAATTGAAGATAGCTATCCTCGAAGCGGTGGCCTTCCGAAGAGCTGTGCTCAGGCATATACGTAAATGGGTGCAAAACAGGGTAGACATCCCTGCTGCTGGCAGTATTCTGATTCATCTATGAACTCCTCTCGATCAGCAGCCTTGTAGCTGCCTCTTTCTGTGTTCATTCAAAAATTAGTGATTCGTACATATTGATCCGGAGCGACAAGCCGCTCATCCTCCTCGGGTAAAGCCCTTGCCATTGCTTCTAATCCCCGAAGACTAAGCTCCCCCGTCATATAGCTGAGGAAGCCAGCAATTTCTGGCTGTGGATGCTTGCGGACGAAGAGTGCATGACTACGCTTCATGTATTGCTCATATCCCTTGGTGTCCCGCGGATGAGCGAGATGTACATTTACAGCTTCTTGGGCATAACGGAATTCGGCGCCAGTACGATATGCGCGGTATCCGAGCTCCATATGCTCGAAGCCCCATGCATTAAATTCCTCATCGAATCCGCCACTTCGTGCAAGCACATCCTTATGTATGGACATGTTGCCGCTGAGTGTGGCTACCCATGGGATAGCTGAGCGAGTGCGTCCCTCAAGGTCAAAGAGGCCATATACGAGTTGGCAATATTGCGGGATTCGGTCTCGCTGCTCATGTGTGAGCTGCTGAAGCAGAATGTCCCGCTTGCGCTCTGGCTGCGACAGATACAGCTCTCGCACCTGTCCGATGACAATCTGATTCTGCCCGTCCGAGTGAGCCCTGTAGTGAGCCCCAAGGAAGTCCGGACGTGGAACACGGTCTGCATCACAGAACACAGCGATGCTGACTTCGCTGTCCAATTGGCAGAGCCCCTCATTGCGAGCTGCAGCACGACCACGATGAGGGATTCTTACATAGGTGATATTTAATCTGTCTCGATAGGAATCGACTACGGCCTCGATCGGCTCGGTGGAGCCATCGTCGACGATGATGATCTCGCAATCTCGAAATTGGGGAGCCTGACGACTGAATCCCCAGAGTGTAATGGATAAGGGATAGGCTTGATTATGGACAGGTATAATGACGCTGATCGCGTTAGTGCTGCTCATGGTATCACCTCCTCCTGGGCAGTCATGTGCCTTGTGTAAGGGCATCATACCGTTTCGGCTTTCGCACGCACTCGGCTTTTATAGGGAAGGCCATGTGGGAAGTGGGAGCAACATCGGCCTGAACGGGCAGGCAGCAGGCGATGTGCCAACAATCGCAGAGAGGCTGGGGAGTGGACAGAGTATAGTTGGAGCCAGGCTGTGAATTTATAACGCATATCGGGGGTGCTAAGATGGAGAAAGCTTTTTTGGAACGAATAGATACCGTTTTCCTGCGTGTTCCAAATCTGGAGCAGACGCTGGCATGGTATTTGGAGCATTTCGGATTCAGTGTCAAATGGCGAACAGATGTCATTGCGACTTTACAGGTCGGTGGGACGACTCCAATTACACTGGTGCAGCAGGATACGGTTGCCGAAGAATATCCCCTCTTTAACTTCTATACGGAGGATATTGAGGATGCACATGCGCGAATGACGTCAGCAGGGATACGAACGACGCCTATTCGGGATTACGGGACAGTACAGCTGTTTGATTTTTGGGATGAGGATGGGCATGTATCGAATGTATGCCACTATTAAGACTGAGGAGGCTTAAGGATGACAGTGTACGTTACGCAGGAGCAACGGGATTTCTTTACAGAGAATGGCTATCTTGTAGTAAAGCGAGTGTATCGGCAGGAACAGCTCACACGACTGTGTGAGGAGTACGCGGCGATCTGGCTTCAATTGCTGGCCTCGGGGCAGGTGAAGCAGCAGGCCCATGATCCCTTTGCCAGTCTGTATCCCAATCGGCTGCGGGACTTTCATCAGGATAATGAGGGCATTCGTGACTTCATGATGGAGCCATCCGCTATCGGAGTGCTCAAGGAACTGATCGGCGAGGAGCCGATTGCCGTCCAGTCAGGCTTCTACTACAAGCCGCCCGGGACAAGGGGGCTTGGGTATCATCAGGATAATTACCATATCGGAGTCAGTCCGGACACGTCTTACGCAATATGGGTCAGCATTGATGGAGCAGATCCGGAGAACGGCAGCCTGCTCTTCGTTCCGGGAACGCACCGCCTTGAGCTGGCATCGGCCGAGGTTGTGGCAGGCAGTACGAATGCGTATAGCAGTGAGATATTGCGGGTACCTGAGGGATATAAGGCGATTCAGATTGAAACGGAGCCAGGGGATATCGTTATTTTTACAGGCAATACGTATCATGGATCGACCAAGAACAAGAGCCGCTATCGGTATCGACGCTCCTTTGTTACCCATTTTGCCCCACAGAGCACCGACAAGGTAACACTGAACTATAGCCATCTGGTGGATACCCGTGGCTCTAGGGTCCGGCGTAGGTTGAATACCCGCTCCAAGATTATGGAGACGCAGCCCTCAGTCTTTCATTATCATGACACGCCTTACTATGATCAGTTCATTCATAAGAAGCAGCAGCCGCATTCACAGCCTGACAAAGGATAACTGCACAGGGGAACAAGCGGGACAGAGCGGTAGAGGAAGAACTACGGAGGATCAGCAGAGTGAGGTCAGACGGAACAAATATCACGAGCGATACCAGTATTAGACCAATCAGGGGGAGAGGCCATGAAGCTCACGTATCCGCTAAAGAGCAGCAGGGAATGTATGAAGGCTGCCGAGATTGCAGACACGGTTTATTTTTTATCTGAGAATATAACAGATGTACAAGTAAGCGAGCACGCGCTTGAAGTCAGCTACAGTGGGGATCGTTGGGACCAGGTTCGGGAGGATGTTGAAGCGTATGTAGCTGACAATCTAAAGACCCGGCTCAAGCATCGAACTGTGCTGCGGGATAACCGGGAACAGCAAGCAGCAGGCATCACCCCAGACTCACAGACCCGCTCGGCTCAACGCCAACCTTCGACTTCAACTAAGAAGGAAACGGCGACAATGAGCGAGTCTGGTGGACTGGTGCTGAAGCATGATGAGGCGCTCCTTGAACGGGCGCTGGACCAGCTGTTCTACGATCTGGCTCTTCGCCTTGGCTCAGAGCTGCGCAGATATCCATCCTTTCTGAACCTCCCGCAAATGATGCGCAGCGGCTATGCCTATCACTATCCACAGAATGTATATGCTCTGTCCGAAATCCCGCATGAGCGGGCTGTCCTTGAGGAGTACCGCCAGCTGACAGAGAGCAGGAGCTCTACTGTAGAGCTCTTCGGGCACAGCAACCTGTATTTACAGCCCTGTCTGTGCTTCCATCTGTACGATGAGTTGGCGGAGACGGGCCATATCCCCGAGGGGCTGGAGGTCTATTCAGCGGAAGGGCGCTGCTATCGGCATGAGCACCGTGCACGGGTGAAGGCTTTTCGGGGGCGGGAGTTCCGCATGAGAGAGATTATGTTCGTAGGTGAGCCCTCACAAGTGACGGCTATGAGAGAGACCATTGTTGAGCATGTGTGGGAGTTATTCAACGAATTGGGGTTAAAGGGATATCTGGAGACGGCTACGGACCCCTTCTTCTACCAAGAGGATAGTATTATGAAGTTCTACCAGCAGTCCGGTGCTTTGAAATACGAGCTGCGTGCAGCCCCGGACGGAGCTTCGGATACGGCGATCGCATCCTTTAATTTGTGCGGTGATGTGCTGTGTGGTGCTTATCATATTCAGCCTACTCATGGCGAGCTTCATTCAGGCTGCGTAGGGCTGGGCATCGACCGCTGGCTTCAGGCACTCCTCTATGTACATGGTAGAGAGGTACAGAGCTGGCCTGCGGATGTCCGTAAGCGACTTTTTCCATAGAGCGTTATTAAGCGCTATCAAGATAGTCTGGACATGAAGCACAACAGGCATCCTGTCTCCATTCGGGAAAGGATGCCTTTTTGCTGTACCGTTCAGTTCTCAGAAGGAGCAGACGTTCAACAATCGACCATTCAGATCCCGGAAGTCGAAGGTGCTCATGCTGCCATAATCTCTGATCGGGCCCACTTGAATGCCGCGACTGCTCAAATGCTGATGTGCAATCTGAATATCCGCTGTGAAGAAGTTAAAGATCGGATGCTCCTCCTCCAGCACGGATGCATCAATTAGCGTTACTGGCGTTGTCTCACCTGTGGTCAGGGCACAAGCTCCGTCGGCCTGAAAAACAGGCTTCAATCCGAGCTTATGCTTATACCAATCAATTGCTTTCCTAAAATCCTCCACTACGACAAAAACGGTGTCCACGCGTTCGAACAAGGGCTGTTGGTTCAAGACGTTTCCTCCTTAGCATTCATATCTTTCACCTGTGTGTATTCACTGGTCATGCAGTAATGTGGGCTCGTGCTGTTCCTATGCCTCACCCTGCAACAGGTCGTTTGATGTCAGGTCGGACAAGGCGCAGTGTACTGGATACATTGTAGTGGAGGGCAGGAGGGGGGGCTTGGCTTTTGTTGTCCTTCGATCCCACGCCTGAAGCCGATTGTACGTAGAAAGCCTGTGCTACGATGGCAGAGCGGATAACCTACAAGGAGGGAAGCTATGCAACTGGCAGTGGAAGCAAAAGGTCTAAGCAAATCTTACAAAATACCAGTCAAGCGAGAAGGTCTGCGAGGAGCACTGAAGGGAATGGTCAAGCCTTCCTACCGGATTACACAGGCAGTGAAGGAGCTGGATCTCCGCATTGAGGAGGGAGAGCTTGTAGGCTTCATTGGACCTAATGGTGCTGGTAAGACCACAGTGCTCAAAATGTGCTCTGGCATTCTGACACCTACCTCAGGGGAGATTCATGTGCTAGGGCATATGCCTTCTCGACGCCGGGCGGACTATCTACGACAGATCAGTTTTGTCATGGGTCAGAGAAATCAGCTATGGTGGGATATTCCAGCCGTTGATTCCTTTACGCTGAACCGTGACATCTATGACATTCCTGAACGAAGCTTCCGAGAGCGGATTGAAGAGCTTGCCTCTGGGCTTGATGTGATGCATTTGCTGAACGTGCCTGTGCGCAATCTGTCACTGGGAGAACGAATGAAGATGGAGATTATCGGAGCATTGCTGCATCAGCCCCGCATGGTATTCATGGATGAACCGACCATCGGTCTGGATCTGACCTCACAGCGCAGTCTGAGGGCATTCATCAAACGATACAATCAGGTATCGAACACGACGATTATGCTGACAAGTCACTACATGGCGGATATTGTCTCGTTGTGTCAGCGGATCATTGTCATCCATGAAGGAAGGATTATCTATGATGGAGACCTGGCAACAGTACAACGGCGAATGGGAACGAAGCAATGGGTCAAGGCAAGGTTCGCCGTTCCGCCCGATCGTGCCTGGCTGGAGCTTCATACCGACAATCCAGAGCAGCAGGATGGGCTGTATATTTTCAGAGTTGAGCGTCAGGAAGTGCCTTCATTTCTGACTGCACTCGGTCAATGGCAACCACAGGAGATCAATGTGGAGGACCCGCCAGTAGAGGATGCTATCGAACAGCTGTATGCAGGGGAGTCATGCCATGAAGCCATGGATTAAATATGTTACCGTGAGCAGACTTGCGATTCAGGAATCCATGATGTACCGCCTGGATTTTATCGTATCTGGTGTCATGAACCTCTATACACTGGTAATCCCCTTGGCCATGTGGGTGACCATCCTAGCAGGTGGCTCGGAGATTGGCGGCTACAGCCTGCGTGCCATGGTGACCTATCTGATCTTCGTCGCAGTGCTGCGAAATATCGTTCTGGCGGAAGGCTTCCATTACCAGCTGGCCGATGATATTGAGAATGGTCGCCTGCATCAGCATCTGCATAAGCCACTTCATTATTTCGTGTACATGTTACACATGCATGCAGGTCGGCGAGCTGTACATCTGTTGTTTCTGGCGCTTCCCGCAGCAGCAGCCATGGTTGGTCTAATCTATGCAGACTATATCACTGCAGAGGGGCTTGCCCGTCATGCCATCTATGTAGTATTGAGCATGGTGCTGGGAACAGGTATCAGCTTTCTAATTTTTTTCTGTATGGGCCTGCTTTCCTTTTGGGTAAGGGGCTATCATGTCATTTTTATTTTTTTCGGAAATATGTTCTGGTTCCTGAGTGGTATGTGGTTCCCGCCGGATGTATTTGCATCGCTGAGCTGGCTGCTCCAGCTGCTGCCTTTCCCATATCAAGTCTCATTCACAGCGAATATTCTGTCTGAGCGTCTGACGACGGAGGCCATCTTGGAGGGCTTGATGTATCAGGCAGGCTGGATTGTGCTGCTGGGAAGCGCAGCCTGGGCCATGTGGCGGTTGGGATTGCGCTCATACCAGGCTGAGGGGGGATAACTCATGCGGTATGCCAAAATTTATCGAAGCTATCTGCGGATCTCACTGATTCGGGAGATGAGGTCACCTGCTCAGCTACTATTGTGGAGCATGGGAATGACTGTGAATTTCGGATTGTTCGTCTACTTCTACTACACGATGTACAGTCAGGTGCAATCCATCGCAGGCTGGTCCAAATATGAAATGATGTTTTTTCGTGGCTTCTCCGAGATGTTCTTTACTATCTTTCTTATGCTCACCGTGAACAGTCTTCAGTCACTGCCACGCAAGATTGTGACTGGAGAGCTGGATTTCCTGCTGCTCAAGCCTGTGGATTCGCAATTTTCTATCTCCCTGTCGGAGCCGAATCTTGGCTTTGGGCTGAATCTCCTGACAGGGGCCATCGTGGCCGGCTACAGCTGGGTGCACATGGAGGCTACCGTCGATTGGTGGAGGTTGGGATTGGCACTAATCTATACTTTGCTTGGTCTTGGCCTGCTGTATTCCATGTGCATGGTGATTGTCACCATCGCCATCTGGGCGAAGCGTGCGCAGTTCGTCAGTCAGGTGTTTTTCTCGCTATTTGGATTTTTGTTTGTTCCGGCTTCCTTTTTCGGGGGGGTGCCACGTGCGATCTTCTCTTATATGCTGCCTGTGCTGTTTGTGTTCACCGTTCCGGTGAGCTGGCTGCTGGACAAGGCTACCTGGGGCATGGCTTTTGCCGCCGCCGTGTTATCACTGGGGTGGTTCTGGATCAGTCGTGTGTTCTGGAGACGGTCCGTTCAATTCTACACCAGCTCTGGCTCCTAAGGGTCGTTTTTTGGGAGGAGTATGTGCTCATGGGATATTGCTCCTTTCATGGTAAGCCCTATTGTAGAGATACAAAAGCGGGTCTGCTCTGGTTACCCAGTGATAAAAAACCAAGTAAGCAGAACATGTTAAATTCCCTCTGTGATAAATTTATAATTACAACATTTTGCATATTTCGACTTTTATTTATTTGAAAGTATGGTTTTAAGGCGATGACGTGCCAGTCGAACATGCGAAATGATCATTATCTATCATCATAGGGGGTATTTGCCAATGGATTTGCTGGTTTTATTCGTAACCACATCATCATCCGGCAAGAATCATCAATGTCTGGAGCAGTTATCCCAATCCGCCAACCTGGTCATTATTCGGACAATAGAGGAGGCGGCTACTGCTGTCAGGCACTATCGGAGCAAGTTAAATGTGTTTTTGACCCTAGAGGAATCTTTCTCGGACCAATGGCCGCTTCATCAGCTTATCACCTATGGGGCATCCGTGTTCTTCAGCAGTCTCAACGATCATCATATCCGCATGATCAATGAGTGGCTTCGCCTCGCGAAGAGCACACCGGATCGTTCACAAGAACATGCTTCATTCCACCGATCTCTCGATTTCATTCATCAAAATTTGTTCGACAGCTCCTTGTCGCTAGATGCAGTATCCTCGCACATTCATGTAAGCAAGCAATACTACTCCAAAAAATTTCAATTATTCGCTGGTATCGGCTTTAAGGACTACATCATTAACAAACGGCTTGACAAAGCCAAGCACATGCTAATGCGGGGGGAGGCCGTTACCCATGTCTGCTTTGAAGTGGGATATACCGATCTAACGCATTTTACGCGAATCTTCAAGAAAAGAGTGGGTGTCAGCCCTTCGCAGTATCGCCGGACCCGATCCGAGCAACGGAAGTTCATGCCGTTGTACGGGAATTGAGATATGAGATATAAGATAGAAGGCTGATTGAGTCCATGTGAAGGAGAGACGATATGTCTTTTAAATTTCCATTTTATTATCAAAGAGGTCCCTTCAAGCCAGTTCAGCCCGGTGAACCTGCACACAACATCGTGTTCTGGAAGGATGCTCGCTATTACGTGCTACTCTTCTTGTTCAGCTTTGCTTTTGCAGGTCAGAAATTTCTTGGCTTTCATCAGCGCTGGGACAGCCTTATCGTGTCTGTCTGTACGACGATGCTGGTAGAGCTCATCATGGTTCGGATATTGTACAAAAAATGGTCTTTTCCACTCAGCGCTCTTATATCGGGCATCGGAATTGGCCTACTGCTTAGCTCGTATACGCTGTGGCCCTACGCCCTGGCCGCAGTGCTGGTAATCGTCTGTAAGCATGCTCTGCGACTTGGCGGCAGTCATATCTTCAATCCCAACAATATCGCTCTAGTCATCGTGCTGACCTTCATTCCACAATACGTGGTCAGCACACCCAAGCAGTGGACGAATTCATGGGATGTGATGGCCTTCATTTTGATTCTGGGCTTCATTGCGGCAGCCATGGCCAAGCGTCTGGATACAGTGGTGGCATTCGTCAGCAGCTTTGCCTTCTTCGCGCTGCTTCGTCATACGCTATTTGGTGAACCTATGTACTATGCCTTTGGTCCGTTGGTCGGTGCCTCCTTTCAATTGTTCGCCTTCTTCATGATTACCGACCCGAAGACGACGCCGCAAGCTCGCTGGGCCCGGATTACGGCAGCCTTGCTGATCGCATTGGTGGACGCTGTTCTGCGAGTTCAGGGAGTTACCAATTCTCCATTTTATGCAGCTTTTGTCGTCACGATCTGCTTCGGTCTTCCTTACCGCTGGCTTATGCTCCGACGGAGTAACACCTTGAAGGGGGAGGTCACGGGATGATGGTCTATTATGAGCTACTGGAGCTTAGTGAGCATTTTAATAATCAGGGCTTCACCACCTATGAACAACGCACAGAAGGTCGCCTGACCATTGCCTCTAATTCCTTTGCAGCGGAGCTTGTTCAATTTGGCGGAATCCATGTCGTGAATAACGTACCATTCCGGCTTGCTTCAGGAGAGACAGGTGACAATATGGAGATGGACCATCAGCGAATTGTGCTTCCCGTAACAACAGACAAAATGTCGTGTATTCATGTGCTTGGTGTGTCTGAAAATGCAGACCTGTACGAGGTGGTTCAATTTTTCAGGAATGGTCGACTCATACATGAAGGGAAGCTGGCTTTGTCCGATCTGATATCGGTCGAGCCGGCCTTTCATGATATGCTCGCCTTTACTATGCCATACATGCATACACAGACTGGCAAATATACACGCATCCAGCCGAGCATGTGGCATTGTGCCCTTAAGCTGCCCTCAGACGGAGAAGCGCCAGACTGCATGGTGCTGAGTGAGAATTTGTTCATGCATATCTTTGCGATGACAGCCGAGTTCAGGAGGGATACTGATGGATTACTTGCCCTACCATAGCAATTATCATAGCTGCACCAATATTATTATCACAGCCATGCTTAAGCGCCTGGGCGTGAATACCGAGTTGATCTGGTCACAGGCGGGCATGGTTTATTGGCCGGAAAAGGATGGCTTGTCCATCATGGAGCCTTACTATCTGCCCATTGCTGAGCAGCTCCGCCACTATCATGGTGTACAGTGGGTGGAGAGTACTGCCGAGAGCGGGGAAATCTTATGCGAGCAAGTGGATGAGATCCTTCGTACGGGGGTAACTGTCGGCGTCATTGCTGATGTATATGAATTATCTTATTTGCCTGTGCTGAAGGGACAGATTCACGATATGCACATGCTGGAGGTGATTCGTGATGCGGGAGAGCATTATGAGATCTGCGATCACTACTATCGCTATGTTGGACGGATCGCCAAGAAAGACCTGATTCGGGCAACGAATAGCTACCGGACGCTGTACCAGAATTATCAGGAACTGTTCTGCTTTTACATCACTAGAGGAGAGAAGGTCGAGCAGGCAGAGCAGGACTTCAATTACTACACCCCGATTCTGATGAATGCCATGGTGATGAATGGCGATACGTCTGCAATTCCGGTCAAAGAGCGGGCGTCCTATGGGCTCGACACCTTCCTTGTTTTTCGCGGAGAGCTGGAGCAGCATGCTGAGCTTGTCAGCAAGGACTGGCTCAATCTGATGTACAAAATGATCCGGGAAATGTCTTACAGTCGCTATCATTATCATGTCTTCTTGAATCTTTGTGGTCTGCGAGAAGTGGCAGAGACAGTCCTGGAAAGTTCTCAACAATGGATGGTGCTCGGTAATCTGGTAGCCAGAGGTCTGCTCCGGGAGGAGATGCGTCCGTTGGTTCCCAGGATGAATATACGGCTCGAGCGCATTGCTGGCCATGAGGAACAAAGCCTAGGCATGATGAATGATTGGATAGTCCGGCATCCTGACCGTGTACTTAAGCTGGCCTGACCCGGCGGTTGTGGCTAAGAGCTCACCTGAGTGCACTATGTGCCCCAAAGTGCCTTGGCGCTCACCAGAGTGCAGCAAAAGCCGAGTATACAGGATTACAGAATTTTTAAGATAGATGCAAGCAAGAGGCTATTCTGATGCGGATATAAGGAGGGAGGATGCTGGGAATAAGATGGGCATATCAGGTAGGAATGTGGAAGGATCAAGTGGAGGAGGCGCTTCACTGGGCAGGACAGACTCCCATAAAAGCTGTAGAGATCGGTGGTTCCCAGCTAGAAGTCTATGAACAGCATCCGGACAAGCTGCGAGCGATAGCACAGAGGAACCAGGTGGACATTGTCGCCGTCTACGAATTTGGCCATTTCGATCTGTGGAACCGCCGTCGGGGCTTGTATCTGTTTCATGAGCAGCGTGCACGTCTGATGCAGCAGGCAGGGATTCCAGCCGTCGTGCTTGGACCCGGACTGCAAATGGTGCGACAGCGATTACCAGAGGATGAGCGTAGAATGCAGCAGGTAATGAGCGAAATCATAGAGCGCTACAGCCAATACGGCATTCATACATCAATTCATCCGCATTGGGGGCACTGTATCTTCCGAGAGGAGGAAATTGCACGACTCATGGAGAGTACTGACGTACGCGTGCAGCTTGTGCTGGATACGCTTCACACGGCGGAAGGGGACATGAGTATGCAGAGCTTGCTGGACAGATATGGTGGGCGGGTATCAGCGATACATTTCAAGGATTATAGTCATGTGGATGTGAAGGACACGGGTCTCCAGCGCCAGCGCTCGAGCCGGAGAACCAAAGATGAGGCGCTCGGACAGGGGCAGGGAGAGTTGCATAAATTATGGGGATATTTGTGCGATCAAGGATGCGCTATACAGGTCGTGCTGGAGTCGCCTGATGCGTCGCCATGCCCGAAGACAGCCATGAACGATATGCTGATTTATGCGCTACGGCGCGGCTGGATAAAGGAGGAATCTCATGAGGATCGTCATTGATCTGGATGGCACCATATGCAGTCTGAAGCGGGAGGGGCAGAGCTATGAGGATGTGGTACCACTGCCAGGTGCGGTTGCTGCCTTACGTCGCATGAAGGCCGAGGGCCATGAGGTCATTATCTATACGGCTCGTAATATGCGCACTAGGGAAGGGAACACAGGCAAAGTGGTAGCCTCGATCGGCAAGCTCACGCTGGATTGGCTGGAGCGTTATGGCATTCCCTATGACGAGATCGTGTTCGGCAAGCCTTACGGCCATATTTATATTGACGATCTGGGCTGGGGCTTCTCGGGCTGGGAGGCTGCCGAGGTTCAGCTTGCGGCGTGTAGGGACAGGCTAGCGGGTAGGGATATCACATGAATATTGTTATCCCCATGGCTGGTGCAGGCTCCAGATTTACGAGCAAGGGCTTGACTCAGCCGAAGATGCTGCTAGAGGCAGCAGGAAGGCCGATGCTGTACTGGGCGCTGGATAGCCTGGAGCCTTATGTGAATCTGTCGGGTACGATCTTTGTCTGCCTGAATGAGCATCTGGAGCATTACCCACTGGCTGAGCTGATCAGAGCTTACGTTCCTGATGCAGTCCTAGTGGGCATTGATGATGTTCGTAACGGTCAGGCGTTGACTGTCCTGGAGGCGGCGCCTTACATGCAATTAACAGAACCACTGCTGATCTATAATTGCGATACGTATACCCGGCTGGGCTCAGACAGCTTCCGCTTGGCTGGTGAGGCTGATGGTGTCATATCGGTATTCCCTTCCAGCTCTCCGGCATACAGCTATGTGAGAGTGCAAGCTGACGGCTATGTAGCCGAGGTGAGGGAAAAAGAGGTGATTTCTGCCTATGCCAGCACGGGCTTGTATCAATTCGAACGTGCGGAGGACTTCGTGCAAGCTGCTGGAGAGGCTGCTGCCCGATGGACGCCGGAAGCGGGTGAGTGCTATGTGGCCCCGCTCTATAATCAATTGATGGCGAAGGGCTATCGTTACCGTATAGCCAGGGCGACGGGATGTTATCCACTGGGTACCCCTCAGCAGCTTGAGGAGTTCGCTCGACATGCTCATCAATGGACCGGGAAGGGGAGGAAGCAGCTTTGACTAGTATATTCTTTGGCTTAAGCGGCGGACTTGGTCCAATCGTTCGAAATGCTCCAGCCGCTGAGAGGTTCAAGGAGCAAGGGGCTCGCGTCAGCATGTCCATTTATGGCGAAGGGAGCATGGCATGGGTCAGGCGTCTGGGCTATGAATTGCTCGTTGATGATGATCCGCTCATGCCAGCAGAGGACAGTCTTCTTCTACCCCAGCCGACAATCTACAATGTGGACCATTATTTTGCCCAGATGGGGCTACTGGATGAAGCCTTTACAGAGTCGTGGATTCGGCATCGCATTCAAATGCTGGAGCAGGAGCGACCTGATCTGGTTATTGCCGATATGAGCCTTCACACGCTACTCGCGGCTAGGGCTCTTGGCATTCCGTCCATATCAATGGTTCAGTCCTGCTACCATCCTGATGGCAAGCCGATGTGGTATTGGGGGCGAGCTCCACGTAATCTCCCTCGTGTTACACCTGTGCTGAACAGGGTTCTTGTTCGTCTTGGCATCGCGCCCGTTCAGCGCATTGAGGAGTGCTTCAGGGGGGATGTGGATATCGTGCCAGGCATCCCTGAGCTGGATCGAATCTATAACAACACCGTACGTTATGCAGGACCGCTCTCCTATCCGCTTCATCCGTCCATTCGACCGCATTGGGCCGGGCAGCATGAGCTCTCCATTCTGGTCTATCCGGGCAGGATGGAGGACTCGGCCGGCGTGTCTGGTCGGCGCGTGCTGGAGATGGTCCTGCAAGCATTTGGGGGACAGCCAGTAACTGTCGTCATTGCCAGCGCGGAGCTAACAACAGAGCAGGCCGCCGATTGGCCGGATAATATATGGCTGGTACCCGCACTGCCTGATGAGCAGGTCGCTGATTTCGATCTATTCATTCACCATGGTGGCCATGGTAGCTGTATGGCCGCACTTACGTACGGTGTGCCGTCGCTCATCTTGCCAACGCATACTGAGCGCGAATTCAACGCGCGGGCCGTTCATAAGCTGGGGGCTGGAGAGTATGTCTGGCCTGGTGCCCTGACGGCTTCACATCTGTATCACTTATCCATCTATATGCTGGAGGATGAGTATGCCTGTAAGGCTCGTGAGCTAGCCAGGGAGATTAGTTACCGAGGCTATCAGGGAGCTGAGCTAATATACAGCCTTGGCACACAGCTCATGGAGAGCCGTCGACGAATGACTTTTTAGCAACGGAGTTCATCCGGAAGGGGAGATTTTGTTATGGCTATAGTGATGGAACAGGTAAAAGAACTGCTGGGAACGAAGCTGGATATCCAGCCCTCCGATATTCAGGATACAGATCGACTTTTTGAGACACTGGGCATTGATTCGGTCGCTGTCATTACGCTGCTGCTTGATCTGGAGCGGGTATGCCATGTTGCTTTTGATATGGAGGAGCTGTCCCCAGAGCATCTCGCTACAGTAGGCAGTCTGAGTACCTACATTGAGCAATTGCAGGCGGATGCCTGATCTGGCAGAACGGAGATGAAGCGAATGAAGCTATTGATATTGGGGGGAACAGTCTTCGTAGGCTACCATCTGGTACGCTCTGCGCTGGAGGCTGGTCATGAAGTTACGTTGTTCAATCGTGGACAAAGCAATCCGAATGTCTGGAAGGAAGTAGAGCACATTCAAGGGGATCGGGAGCATGACCTGGGACGGCTACACGGTAGAAAATGGGATGCAGTCCTTGATACGTGCGGTTATTTGCCTCGTCAGGTTCAGAGCTCGGCGGAGCAGCTGGCAGAAAGTACGGAGCACTATACCTTTATCTCCAGTATTTCTGTATATCGTGACTTTACACAGCTTCATACTGGAGAGGATGCCCCGGTGACCCCTCTTCCAGAGCAGGATTCCGAGAATGTCCGCAAGTATTATGGAGCCTTGAAGGCGGCCAGTGAATCGGCGATCAGTCGAATCATGGGAGAGCGGGCATTGCATGTTCGAGCTGGTCTGATCGTGGGGCCGCAGGACCCTACACGTCGATTCGTGTATTGGCCTATGCGGGTTCGACAGGGGGGACAGGTACTAGCTCCAGGCTCACCTGCTGCCAGACAGCAATTCATAGATGTAAGGGATCTGGCCGATTGGGTCATTCGAATGGCTGAGCAGCGGAGAGGCGGAGTGTACAACGCTGTAGGACCTGAGCGACCGTGGAAGATGGATGAGATAATTGATGCATGTATGCGAGTTACCGGGGTGCATCCCGATCTCACCTGGGTTGCGGATGAATTCCTGTATGAGCGGAATATAGGGGCATGGAGTGAGATGCCTCTATGGTTCCCGCAGCAGGGAGATTTTGCTGCATTCAGGCATTACATGGAGGTGGATAATCGTCGGGCGATGGCTGCCGGACTTAGCTTCAGATCGCTGGAGGATACCTTAAGCAGTGCACTGCACTGGGCAGATCTCTCAGGCGCTGAGCTACAGGATGGTGTCGTACTTGATCCGGCTAAGGAGAAGGAACTGCTTGCTGAGTGGCACCGGCTTAACCAATAGCTCTTATATGTATCTAATGGAACTACAGTAATATGCGCGACAAGAAACTCCTAAGCTCTGTAATAGCTGCTTAGGAGTTTTTGGGGTTACCTCTGGCAGATGATGCTGTTGCCTTTGATGTAGATCTGCTGCCCTCAAGGATTCATCATACTGGCTGGAACTGGTACGTAAGCAGGATGAAAGGTCTCATGAATATACATGGCAGGCCCTTCGTTCGTATGGATTACGTAATGCTTGAAGAGAGCATGACTGTGTTCGTCATTCTCCCCCCATATCCGCACCCCCCATCCCAGCTGCTGCCGGTAGGTGAGACTGCCGCTGCCAGTAAGAGCCCGCCCAATCGGAATATTCCGACCATGGAGCTGCCCCAGCAGCGTCTGGATACGATCCAAGCGCGCAACGACATGATTATGCGATACCCAGCTTCCTTCCGGTGTAGCCAAGCGGGAGATGCGGTTCAGCAGCTCGCCTGGTTCAGCAAGCTTCAGAAGCTGTCGAATGTGCTCGCTCAGCTGGTGGGCAGGGACAGACGATTGCTGTAGTACTTGAACTCCTAGCTCGGTATTCAGCAGAGCTTCAAGCAGTGTGGTTGTGGAGCCGTCACTGCGCAGTAGCATCCGTAGGCAAGCCTCCAGATTCGTTCTCGGGCAAGGCTCTAATCGTGTCATTTCCTCATCAACTCCTCTGTTCGCTCCAGCAGGATGAATCCCAGGTGAGAAAAGGGGCCTGCTTGAAGTATCAGTATTCGGGTACCGGATGTGCATGGGTTGTTCTCGCTTAGCTCCTGCAGACTGATTAGGCTATCCGAACCGTGCAGATTGTGAGCCGACTCACGCTGCCGGGTGTAGATTGGACATGGAAGCAGTTGACTTAGGGAGTCCAGAAAATCAGTATTCAGATGCTGAACGATGGCATAGCTCAAGGAATGATCACAGGATGCGTGTTCCTGGGAACATTCAAGCAGGAATGCTGTTAGCTCCGATTTGCATTGCTCCAGTAGAAGCTCTTGCTGCTGGCTATGCTCAGCTTCAGACCAGCTATAAGGATCAGGTGAAGATAGCGGACGACTGTAATGGCGACTGCGAATAATCCTCCATTCCCCGCTTACGGGAGACAGGATGCATGCCGCAGCGGCATCGCCCAAAGGGAAAGATGATGATTTAGTCACAGGAAAGGAGCGGGTTTCTTTGGCAGCGGTCACAAAAAGCACAGGTCCTGCTCGCTTGTCCCCCCCTGGATCAGCCAGCCAATCCAACAGCTCCAGCGTCCCTGACAGTGTACTTGAGCCGCAATGAGAGAGGGCGAATGGCAATAGCCCTTTTAGCCCCAGTGTCTTCTTGAAGTACAGGGCGGGTGTCAGCTGATAGTCTGGCTCAGCCGTCTCCGGGCAATAGATGAGATGCTGAAGGGGCATCCGGACGCTATTGTTTCTTCTCAGCAGTTCGTTAATTGCAGTAGCAGCCAAAGCGAATGCAGGTACGTCCAGATTCGTTGCTTGAGCTGTGGATGCTAAGCAGCTGTCTGTACCAACGGATCGTTTTGAAATAGAGCAATCAAGAGCAGCACCCCTTCGTTCAGTTACCTCTTGGTTGTATTCCTGCCACATCATGGGCAAATAGTGCTGCATCATCCATTCATAACCTCTGGCATAGCCAAGGGCCTCGATATCTGATGCTTCGAGCGTGGACGTGATACAAGTTGGTGACGATAGGTACCATCCTGACATGGATTCGTCTCCTTTCGGTTCAGTGCACACTTACACTTCTCTAGTGGCGAAAGATCGTACAGCCGAATGTGCTGCCCATCCCTACCGTCAGAGTCGCGAACCAATCCCCTGGCCTCAGCCGTTGTTGTTGCTGGGCGACCTCAATATTCAACAGCGGATCAGCATTGTGGGCATGTCCAACCAACGGCAGGGTGGGGTAGAAGAACATGCTCGCAGGTAACCCACTAGCGAGGGCCACTTGCTCCCAGACAACACAGTTTATATTGGACGGGATTACAAGAGACAGCTCGTGTGGTGCAATGTTTGCTTCTGCCAGTGCTGTATGTAGCACCTTCACCAGTCCGAGAATGAAGGTGTTCTGGAACCATTCATACTCATGCTCCGGTGCCAGCATGCTGTGATACAGGGTGGCATCTGAGCGAAGAACAGAGGCTATGATCTTGTTCCTGCGTCCTGGGTAGGTTATCAGACCGGCGGCAGCCGCATCCGCAGATATTGTGCTGTTTCGCAGATAGCGACTATGAGGAAGAATCATTTTATCCGCAGCCAGCAATAGTACGGATCTATGAAGATGACGGCAAGCGTTCGCCGCGATGCGAAGAAGCAGGTCTATGGAGGCGCAATTCATCTGTGAAACAAAGCGGACCGGAACATGCTCCAATCCCCATCTGGTCTGTAACTGTCCAAAGGCGTCGTAGTGATCCGGTGTAAAGGCTGGGAAGGTAGAGGTGCATAGCAGCAGCCCGATTCGATGCTCATCCTCGCTAACAGACTGCAACAGCCTATCAGCGGCGGTTGCTGCCATGTCATGTACTCGCAGCGTCTGTTCGACAGCAATGCAATCAAGTCCGTGGCCATCCGGCAGCTCTGCTAGCCTCTGCGTATCCACTCCTAGCTCTGTAGCATGTCTGCTCAGACTAGGACGCCATGCCGGAATATAGCTCGATACATAATCTAGGCCAGGCATAGCCGTGCTCTCCTCTCTATTTCTATCATTAATCACCTCGACCGAATATGAGCTGAGTTGAATGATTTAACGACCCAACATTTATTTGATCTGGGCAAAGGCAAAGTACGGTCCTCTGATCAGCTCATTTCTTAACATAACGAACCCCATAACCCAAGTACATGAATCAGACGTGCATACTTCGTTAATCCCGTCGTCAATCATTAGGATTCGACCACTTCCAACAAAAGCCGAGATGCCATAGTTAACTGATAACTATAATGAATGCACACCATGCGTGAAAGGAGGATTACGATGGGCCGCATTGCCAATCTTCTGCGAGATTGCTTGCCTCACCGGACCGTGATTACAGATGGGGACCGAAGTGTGACTTATGGCGAGCTGCTTGCTTTTTTGAAGGAGGCTACCTTCCCTTCCATGCTTGAAGCTGGGGAAAGGAACTGTCCTAATGTAGGGCTTGTCATGGATCAATCACTGGAATCCATTCTGCTACTACTTAAGCTGCTGGAGGACCAACGATCGGTGCTGCTAGTAGATGCCATGCAGACGCCTGAGGAAGTGGAGCGTGTGGCAGAGACCAGTGGGGTATCGAGGTGGGTAGTTCCAGCGTTATGGGTGAGTTCTTTTCACGAGTCATTGAAGGCTTCGGCAATGGACTGTGGGCAGATATGGACGTATTCGTCTGGGGAGAAAGTTGACTACCAGCACGAGGGAAGACACAAGCTCGACCACAATCACAATCAAGAACTGGTGTTCCTCCAACCTTATCGGTCAATCCCGCTGGAAGCTTGTACAGATTCATCATTCAGCGCGCGCTCTTGTGCTATTAATGACCGGGGCGAGTTGTCGGGGGCAGTTGTTGAAGCTGCTGGCTCAATACATGAGAGTGAACGATTGTATCTTCTCAGTTCGGGTACGACAGGCTTTCCCAAGGTAGCTTGTCTGAACCTCAAGACGATCATTCAAGAGGGGGAGAAGTACAATAGCTGGTTCGGCTATGATCAGGTCGACACCATTGTGGCAACAGTTCCCTTAAATCATTTATACGGCTTGAGTGGTGGCTTGTTCGCGGCACTGATTGGAGGCATAACCTTGAGTGTGTGCAGACAGCCGACACCGCGAAGGGCAGCAGCCCAGCTCCAGAATGGTGGGCGCACCATTCTTCTCGGCGTTCCTTCGTTCTATAGGCTGCTAATCGCAGCACAGCAGCTTGATCGGCAAGCGCTTGCTTCGCTGCAATTCGGCATTTCCGCCGGAGGACCGCTGTCGGCTGCTGAAGCGGAGCAATTTGAGAGTAAATTCGGACAGCGGGTACTGCGACTATACGGGAGCACCGAGACTGGAGCGGTGGCGGCAGAGCATTTGTTAACACGAGGGCGTCCACAAGCCTGCGGCATGCTACTTCCGGGAGTCAAAGCCCGTGTATCTGCGGAAGGAAGACTTGAGGTATGCGGAGAGGGAATTTTCGCTGGGTATATCGAGTATGGGGCAAAGCTTGTACCTCCAGTAATGATGGATGACTACTATATAACAGAGGATTACGCCTCGCTAATCGGTCAGGAACTGATGATTACAGGTCGGCGCAGCAAGCACATCAATGTTGCGGGTCGCAAAATTAATCCGCTGGAGATCGAGCATGCCTTGCAGCAAATGGAAGGCGTAGTCAGCGTGAAGGTGACCGGCGCTCCTGACAAGCTCCAGGGTGAGATTATCAGGGCCTGGCTCGTGACGTCTGCGATGTTAACCCAAGCAGATGTGCGCAAATACCTGAAAGGGAAAGTTGCCCCCTATAAGGTGCCACATGACATTCGAATCACGGATCGTCTCCCGGGTTGGAAGACGGCTTATGCAAGCGAGGATGTCAATGAGACAGGTCGAGAGGAGGAAAGCAGGCATGAGCCTGGAAACGCGAGACAAGGAGGACATCAGGCGTAGCGTGCATAGGGCATTGCTAGAGAGGGAACAGAACGATGCAGACCAAGGACACTTTGGACAGCAGAACCTGACTGTCGAATTCCGCAGTATCAATGAAGCTGAGAGCTCTCGCGTTACGAATGGGGATTCGCAGGAGCTGTCACAGGAAAATTCACAGGATATATCACAGGAGCTGGACATGTCCTCTGTCGCTTTTATCAGCTTCATGATCACGTTGGAAAATGAATGGAAGGTCGAGCTCGATCCAGACAAAATCTGGGGAGATGATTCTCGTACATTAGAACGACTTGTGGATTACATTCATACTTCAGCATGCCATGGGTGCTGAACATGCTGAAGAAACAGCGGATGACGGCTATGGCCATTCAGCTATACCTTCCTGAGTTCACTGCATCAGTGACTGAGCTAGCGGCCACTGCCCGGGAAATAGGAATGGAGTTCTCGGTAGAGCGCGAGAGAAGACTCCAAGATGAATACGGCTTCAAGAAAGTTCCTCTGGAAGCAGAGGGGATGCGCCTGACAGACATGATCTCAAAGGTATGCACTCCTTTATTGCGCTGGGCCATGGCTACTGGTCGAAGAGTGGATAGGATCTTGTTGGTCCGTACACTCGATTCGTATTGGCAGGACGAGCACCCACTGCGGGAGGTACGAATTCAGGGGGCTGTAGGGGTTCCGATTCATTCGCTCTCACAGCACAATTGTGCTTCGGTACACGTGGGCTTAATGACAGCAGAAGCCCTGTTATCTAGTGGAGCAGCAGATGGAATCATGATGATTACTGCGGATAAGGCTTACCATCCGTCTCTACGGCAGCTTCCACATTCCTTACTCGGCGATGCAGCAGCAGCAGCCTACCTAAGTAACTCTCCGGGAGAGCATGAGCTATTGGCGATCAACTGCCGCGTCAATCCATCCATATATGCGGGCTATCGTTCGCCTGTCCATGAACTTGCCTGGGAGGAGACGACGTATCTGTTCCGCATCCGGCAGCTCATTCGGGATACCTTGCGAAGTGCAGGGATGAGTATTCGGGAGCTGCGGATGATTATTGGCAACAATGTCAATCGATCCACCTGGCGCCACCTGGCCAGCATGATGGGGGAAGAAGAGGAACTGTGGTATACCGACACGATCGCCCAGTTCGGACATCTCCATTGCTCGGATATCTGGTTCAACATCCAGCATGCGATTCAGGCTGGAAGACTGCGGGAGGGCGACTATTATCTTACCGTCTCGGTGGGTCTGGGAAGTCTGGGCTGCTCCATTCATCAGTACAGTGGCAGCCGAACCGGATAAGGCCATGTCCATGTATCGGACAAGCTCTTACAGGTCCGATAAGGCATGGTTCTGATCGCCATACGGTGTGTGACAGGCTTGGAGCATATATGAGCCCTTCAGAAAGGAGAAGCCATGAACATCTATCTGTCATCCCCCACAATACAGCAGGAGGAGATTACGGTCTCGGAGCAGGCTGTTCTATCGCAGCAGGCTTCTGCTCCTGATGGCTATATCTGCGCACTGTTGCATAGCGAACAAATACCGTCTCCGGCAGTGCCTGCTTCAGACGGATTTAGATATAGCCAATCAAAGGATTCAAGTGTATTTCCTGGTTCTAGTACATCGCCCAGCTCAACGGTCCGGATAGGTACTCAACTGCTGGCAGCGCTGCATACTTCGAATACAGGTGTGCATCCCCAGCCGGATTACCTATGCTATGCACATCAAAGTTCAGCTATAGACCCTGGGGAGTTGCCTGTCCTGCATATGCTTCATGGGTCTGGGTTGAAGCATTGCTTTCCGCTTGCTCTTGGTCAGCAAGGTAGTATAGCTACCGTCGGGGCGATCGAGCTATTAATCTCCTTGCTGCATACGGGCAAAAGTCGACGGAGCATTTTGCTGGCAGCCGATGCCGCCTGGGACTCGCTACGCTCTATACACGCTCCAACCCTGTATCCATATGGCGGTATGGGGGCGGCTTGTATACTCTCGGGGGGGCCTGATCGTTATCGACTCTACCAAGTGAGCTATGACTTGGGATCAATGGCGACAGCTGCTCCCCATCATTGGTCATCTGCAGATTACGACCATGTTGCTGCTGAGACGGGTCGCTGTATGTTACGGCTAGCTACCAGCCCTCTGAGTCAGGGACAGGCTGACTGCCATGATGAAGGGGATTTTGTCAGTAAAGGGCGGGTCTGCTGGATACTATTTCATCATATTTCGGATTCCCTGCTCCTGTGGCTGGAGAGCGAAATAAAGGGCGATTTGAATAGTGAATCAAGATGCTCTTCGCTGTATGGAGCTACGACGATTCATGTATACCGCAGAAATATGCACCCGCAGCTGAATTTACAATGCTCCGATCCTCTGGTATCGCTGTATGAACTGGAGCAGAGCGGCGCACTGAGAGCTGGAGATCGAATACGGCTCATTTTTGCTTCGCTTGACTTCGGTGCCGCGATGCTTGAATTGAGCTGTGAATAAAGGTCAAGGAGGTATGACAGATGCTTGCTTTTGTATGCTCGGTTCATCACTATGCACAGCTGTACGAGTGGGCGAACGAGCAGGGACATTCCGTGCTTCATACAGAGTCCATGAGGGAATTTGTCTCTCAGAGCACAGAAGAACTCGGACTAAGTCGACTGTTCTGGCTTGTGGAACAGCCTGATGATCAAGAGTATGAGGCTGCCCGATACCTATGTCTGAATCATCCGGAGCTAACCGTGTGGTGCATCACGGAGGATGTAGATCAGTACATTAGCCAAGAGCTGGCGGCATTGGGTCCGCAAGTTGTGGTGTACACCGAAGTTGACTTGATTAGTTATGAGAGGCAAACAGAAGATGCTTCTGATGCTACGCGCAATAGAACGATTCTGCTGCTGGAGGGGGTGTTCTATGACCAGGATTTGTGCAGCATCAATAATTATGGCGTGTTACACCCTTTACCTGAAAGAGAGCGCGCCCTACTGCATTTCCTGTTGGAAAGGCGTGGGCGGTTCGTAACCACCGAGGAGCTTGTCCATGGACTGTGGGACGAATATGCCAGTCCAGATCTGCTCCGCCAATATGTGTACAGGCTGCGACGTAAATTGCAGACTCCTGTCGCGCCGAATGGGTCACTGCTGCATTGCCGTGGGGCGGGCTATCTGCTCCTGCCACTTCCTGACGTCAGGAGTCATGACGTCCTGCTGCAGCTGCAGATGAGATGTCTTAAAGGTCAGAGCAGAGCAAAAGCAAGCGCTGCTGGCGGTGCAATGCATGCATCATATCAATTGGGATGGAGGACGGTATAACATGAGCGATCAAGTAACACCGAAGCAAAAATCGTTTTATGAGGATTGGGGGTATACGGTACTGCGTGGCGTGCTTTCGCAAGAGCAGGTGAAGCGGGTCAATCACAGCTTTCATCAGGTGTGGATTGATCTGCTGCGCAGTGGAGAGATCGTGCAGGATGCCGGCAATCCCGTCGAAAGTCTGTTTCCCCGTCTACGTGACAATCATCTGACGAGATCAGATATTGCAGAGCTGCTACTGAGCGATGCTATATTCGATATTGCATCTACGTTGCTGGCTGAGGAAGCACTAGCGATCTCTAGCAGCTATTATTTCAAGGCTCCTGGCACTCGTGGACTCCCCATGCATCAGGATAATTACAGTGTAGGTGCAGCACCCGGCACGACCTGCTCGATCTGGGTATCGCTGGGGCACAGCAACGAGGCAAATGGAGGTGTCTATGTCGTACCTGGCTCACACAAGCTAGGCTTGCTGAAGCCGGAGCTTGCCGAATCGAGCTTATCAGAATATGGGGAGAAGCTGGAGCTTCCCCAAGGCTACGAGAAGCTTCAGCTTGAGCTTTTTCCTGGTGATGCGGTGGCCTTTCATGGGAATCTGGTACATGGATCAGGTGAGAATCGTGAGAAGAGTCGGTTTCGTCATGCGCATGTAACGCATTTCACCGGGGTAAGCGCCAGAAGCGTCAATATTAACCACAATACGCTGATGAACCGTCAAGGTGAGCGTGTTCGTCGTCGCCTCAATACAGCGCCGAAGCTGAAGAACGATACGCTCAAGGGAACCGAATGGAGCGGAATTGGAGGAAGTCCGCCATGGAAATAATCTGTGGCATCGGTATGGATATCCAGAGCATCCGGGAGCTGGAGAAGACGATGGAGCGAGGTGGCGAGCACTTCCTTGCCAAGGTGTTCACGGCGCATGAGATCGAATATTGCCGTCGCCACGCCGCACCTGTCCAGCATTTTGCAGCACGCTGGGCAGTGAAGGAGGCGTTCTTCAAGGCTGCTGGTGAGATAATCACCCGAAAATACCAGTTTCATGATGTCGAGCTTCGCCATGAGAGCTCAGGAAGACCTTATATCCAATTGTACGGGGATGCGGCTTGTGAGCTTGAGCAGCACGGAGTGGGGCTATGGACTTCACTATCGCACTCCGGGGAATATGCAGCAGCCCAAGTCATCGCTGTAGCACAGCAGAATCTGGGAAGTGCACGTTCATGAGCGGCCAAGTGAAGCAACTACCCGTGAATGCGAATCCGGGCTTCGAGAGTGAATGCTATCACAATTTACGGCTGAGTGCGGTACTGGCTGAACAAGCATGGCGATCTTGGGGATTGAGCCATTTCGTGAATCTCATCGTCAGAGGTAGGCCAGAGGGGCAAATGCCGATGGTACGGTTCGAGGAGCATCTGGAGGTATACAGCGGTGTGCTTGATGAGCATAGGCTTGCTGGGGGGCATGCTTCCCGTGCAGGTGCTATCCATACGGACCGAGAGACCCACATCACGGCGATTCGTAAGGCTATTGATGAAGGACAGTACGTCATTATTTACCTGGATTGGTCTCGGGTACCCTGCTCCAGCTACTACCGGCAGGGAAGAGCACTAGTTCATGATGCCTTGATCTACGGGTACGACGATACAGCCCAGGTCTTCGATGTACTGGCCTTCGAGGTAGATGGCCGCTCCTACGCACCTGTCCGTATCAGCTATGCTATCTGTGAGCAGGAACTGGAGGGGGTAATCCGCGAGCATTCAGAATCTCAGCTCTGGTTCACGCACTATGGGTTTCCTTTGTCAAGCTTTTGGGTCTGGCCAGCCGCTCGCGCAACGGGTGTGCAGCGGCTCGATACACGCGCTATTTATTTTGCATTGGATCGAGGCAGAATTCAGGCCGCTGCTCTTGCTCCAGATGCGTACGCCAGCGGTTATTATGTCAACTTGTATCTCTCTATGTTCTTCAGCAGTCTTGCAGACGGAGGTAGAGTTGATCCGCGTGAGAATGACTTCTGGAATATTATGATTCACAAGATGACCCAGCATAAGCGCTGGATGCTGCTGCGGATCGAAGCCATGGAACAGCTGGCGGACAGCCCGCTGCTGCAGCATGCCAAGCGTTATTATACACAAGCCAGACGAGTCATGAAGGAGATCAGGGCGGAATCCCTGAAGGTCCAGCGGCAGCCGGATTCATCCAGATATGAGCAGCTGGCTGGATTGTTCCGTACCTTGTATGAACAAGAGAAGCGAGCAGTCCCACTGCTAATGGAGCACCTGGTACGTATGCAATCTACGAGAAACGGAGGGGATCAAGATGAATGAAGAGATGCTGCGAGCCCAGGTTATTGAGTGTGTAGCAGAGAATTTGTCCGCAACGGTGGAGATTGAAGAGACGACCGATTTATTTCAGATCGGGATTAATTCGCTAACATTCATACGGGTGGTGGCTTCACTAGAGGAAGTCTTTGATATTGAGCTGGATGATGAACTGATATTGCTTAATAACTTTCGAACGGTGGAGTCCATCTGCCGGTTGCTGCGAGGCTACGTAGAGCTGTCCTGAGGCCACCCCAACAAAACCAGATTTTTGCTCCAGTCAAAGCAGAGTGATCGAGCGTGATTCATGCGATGATAAGGATGTCCCCGGGAGACACACCAGAAAAACTAAACCTTGGAGGTAAGAACCCATGAAGCTGATGTCTACAAAATCCATGAACATGACGCTTGAAAATTCCAACAGCAAAACATACCTGGAGCTGCTGGATGGCCGTACAGAGGAGCTACATTTCCAACAAGCTGCTCCGACACAATTCACAGTGAATGATTCGGAGTTCAGTCTGAAATCAGGCATCAAGGTAGAGCTTGAGATTAAAAACGTGAACCTGGTTGCTACATCCAAGACGATCTGGCCGGGAGCAACAATCAGCGTAACGGGCGGACTTGAAGGACAAGGCGAGACTATGAAGGCCAGCGCAACGATTCCTTTCAACCGCACCATGGCTGATGGTGTTCAAGGAGAGTCCTTCCTGTACTGGGTGCTTGAGACACCAGAAGGCAAGTTCCACAACAAGAAGCCAATCCACATGATCGGAGTTCTGAAGGGCTTGCCTCCAAAAGATGCCACATTCTACTCTGAGAGCGTAATTCCGCTGTATGATGAGCAGGACAACCAAGTCGGCACCATCTACGGATGCCTTCAGTCCAACTGATTCCGTATCTCTTCAGCAAGGAGGGCCATCTTCGATGGCCCTTTCGTCTGCAATCTGCCCTGTGCTGCTGGTCAAGCCAGAGGCTGGAAGGAGGAAGCTATGTACGAAGCAATTATTGTCGGAGCACGGGTAGCTGGAGCCGCAGTAGCCTTGTTATTGGCCCGTAAAGGACATCGGGTGCTCCTACTGGATAAATATACTGAGCCTGGTCCCGTCCTCTCCTCTCATATCATAGGTGAGATTGATATCTATGAGAGGCTTGGGATTTCGGGGCGTATGGATGACAGCGGTATCCCTCCCATGACTCGGATGCGTGTGGATCTGGAAGGAAGAATATTGGAATCAGACATTCTGGTCACCCCGCGCTCATTATGTATCCGTAGAGAGCTGCTCGATCGGTGGCTGCTGGATGAGGCTGTGAGCCATCCGCTGGTTACCTTTCGTCCGCGAACTAAAGTCATCGGCCCTGTTATGGATAAGGCTGGAGCCGTGACTGGGGTGAACGTTGAGAATGATGCAGGGCGTCGCGAGGTTGTCCATGGTCGGGTCGTAATCGGTGCCGATGGAAGGCAATCGACATTAGCCTCCGCACTGAAGCCACTCACTCGCTTCCTATCTGATGAACACCACCCGGGTGTGTATTATGGCTATCTGTCGGGTGTGGCTCCGCTTCCGATCCCAGCTGTTGAATGGTACTGGAGCGGACGTGACATTATTCTGTGCAGCCCTATGGATGAGGGTAGACACTGTATTGCTCTGATGACGCATGATGCCATATTTCGCTCCGGCGAAGGCAGTCTGAGTGAGCGATTCATGAAGAGGCTGGGCTCAATCCGCACACTGGTTCCCCGGCTGAAGGAAGCAGCATTGTCAGCTCAGGTTCGAGGAGCAGCGCAACTGCCTAGCTATGTCCGTCAGGCTTATGGACCGGGATGGGCATTGGTGGGGGATGCAGGAGCTCACCTTCACCCGATATCTGGAATTGGTATTGATAATGCTGTCTGTACGGCCGAAATGCTGGCTGAAGAGCTGCATCTCTACTTTCAGGGGGAGAAGACGTGGCTGGAGGCCATGACTGACTATGAATCGCGCAGGGACGAGCGCATTGTCCCTCAGTATCACGCTTGCCTCAAGACTCTGGCACGCACCGAGAAGTCCGTCGCACAGGAGCAGTTGGATTCTATGGATATGCTGTGCACCTTTCCAGGACTTGTGCGTGAGCTTGCCACACGGGGAAAAGACGTATACAACATCTTAACAGAGGAGAGATCATCATGATTCCATGTGCATCAGATCGGAGTATTAACATCATTTATCTGGAAGCTCCATTGGAGCGGGTGTGGTGGTCTGTGGCCACTCCTTCTGGCTCAAATACGTACCTGACCTATTACAGCAGCACGACTGGCGAGGACGGGGCCCCTAAGCTGGGTGACCGCTATCAGTTGAATTATGGAGACATCATGAATGATACGGAGGTTATCCACTGCGAGGCACCCCATCATATTGTATTCGCAGATACCTACGAATCCATGGACCCGGACGGTGAAACGGTACGCTATGAGGTATCCACCTCCTATACGCTGGTGCAGGAGGGACCCTTCGTGAAGCTTGTACTGGAGGTGCGCGGATTTACTGACAGCACTGCGGGCCAGTGGCTTCGTGAGTGCCTGGAGATGGGATGGCGACGTTCGCTGATGAATCTCAAGTCTGTGCTGGAGTTGGGGTTGGATTTGCGGGTCGAAATGTTCAGCTATCCTCGGGTGGGAGTAGCGAACTGTACGGTGACAGAGGAGCTGTCACAAGAGACGGGAGTTGCCCCGGAGGCAGGGAATTATCTGCTGACTGTTTTTCCGAATAGTCCGATGGATCAGGCAGGTCTGCGCACCGGTGATGTAGTTACAGCGATTGATGGCGTGGCTACACCGGACTATCCTGCATTTGTAAGAACCATATCTACGTACTATGGACGTCAGGCAGAGCCAAGTATTGAATACATCCGTGATGGAGCTGTACATCAGACTCCTGTGCGCCTGTCGCTGGATGACACCTTTACGGGGCTGGTGGATATCGAGGAGACCTCCTGGGAAGAAATTCGTCGTAAAAGGGAAGCGTTGGCCCAACAGAGGTCTGGCTCAGGCGCATTATGGAAAAGGCACAAAGCCGATCCCTCTCATCCATGACTGGGTGAGAATGGACCGGCTCAGCTTCGGTCCCCTAAGCTCCGTGCTTAAGGGGCCGCTGGTCTGTTCGATATCCGTTTACCTTCCGTCACTTGCTGAACTGTCTCCTCCGTAGGCTCTACCAGCCCTGTAAGCAGCTTGTCCAGAGAGAGAGTAGCCTTGGTGGAGCCACGCTTGCCATCCCTGTAATAATCGATCTGTACAGGAGACTTCGTTGAGACCTCTTGAGCAGCTCCATATTTCCCGAGCGCACGTACAAGCTCACCATACGTTGACACCGCTTGGCCGTCAATGGCTACAATAATGTCACCCGTCTGCAGGCCTGCTTGTTCGGCTGGGCTTCCAGGAAAGACCTCCATAATGTAATTCCCACCCATGCCAACAGGAAGGGACTGTGCCTCTAGCTGCTCAGGCTCCGCTGTGTAATTGCAAATCCCAAGCCGAGGATATCCGAAAATGCTGTAGCGCAGGTCAAGGCCCAGTTCCAGCATCAGCTTAAGATTGAACAGGGATTGTCTCCAGCCGAACACGCTGCAGTCCCGAATCCACCTCATCAGCTCGTTTTGTTGCCAGGCACCCTGAATTTCTGTAGTCACCGTTGTAATCCCCTCTTTTTCCTCCAATCGGAAGGCGGTCACGGTCTCATATTCAATGAAGGAATCATCCGCAAGCAGAGAACGGAATCGATCCTTCTGCCGGAATAGTCGGTAAGTCTCATTGTCCAGACATACCGCATCATTGACCATATCTCCAATCACAATACGTATGTCATCACCCACATCAATGAAATCAGATGAAGCCTGTACCTCATCTGTCAGATAGGTGTTCATGCCGGTGGGGGTTGCCAGATACCACCACACCGCCTCAGCTGGGGCTTCGATATGCATCGTAACTGTCAGGATGGATTCATCATTGTGATGAAGTTTTGTGCTCATCCTTATCCTCACACTCCTTTTGTATCCATTATGGGTGCTGGGCTTCATTGATCACTCGGCTTTGGGATTTGAGTTCAGACATGGGAAGCCGAGTCGGTGAATAGGGTCAGCTTCTATAATGTGAACTGATTCGACATTACGAACTATTGAAGCAACGCAATGTTGCAGCAGAGTGACCAGGAAGGTCCAGAAAGCAGGTGAGAGGCAAAAATGGAAGCAGGGCAAAGGATAATTCGGCTGCTGAGCAGCGAGGGCTGTGGCGTTCTGCCGCCCGAGGACATTACGTTGGAGCATCGGTTATATGATCTGGGGTTCGATTCTCTTCGCTATATGGAGCTGGTCGTGCTGCTTGAAGAGGAGTTTGGCATGGAGGTGCCTGATTCCCTGTTGGATGTGGATGCCATGACCACTGTGGCTACACTTGCTGCTGAGGTTGGGCGGCATGCATGATTCCAAGATGATCGAGATTCGTGAAAGATCCGCCCTCGTGAACATGCTCCCCCACCAGCCGCCGTTCCGATTTGTGGATCACGTAACAGATTATGCGGCAGGCAAGGAATTGAAAGCGAGCTTCTATCCAGAGCCGCTCCGTGAGGTGCTCGGAGATCAACAGCATCCCCCAGCTTCCGTATTGATTGAGGGGCTGGCGCAGACAGCAGTCATCTTTGTCCAATTGGAGACGGATCCGTTACAGCCGCATGAAATTCCATTGCTGGGCAAGGTAGAGGCCAGTATTGATGGTCGAGTGGACTGGAATGCAGTGATTAGCTACAAGGTCACGCCTATTCGCCTGGGACGCTCCCAAGCAGCATTGCACGGTGAAGTCTGGGCGAACGGTGAACGAGCTATTTGCGCAACACTGTATGTCGCGATCTCGGGTCGTGAGGAAAAAGGGGTGATAGCTTGAACGCTGAAGCTCAGCTGTCCTATCGCAAGCCATGGGTCATGGTGGACGGTATTGATCAGTTACAACCGCCTGCTCGCATTGTTACCCGCAAGCATATTAGCAGCAGCGATTTTTATTTGCAGGGACATTTTCCCGCCTACAGTATTTATCCAGGCATGCTCATGGTGGAGGGATTGTGTCAGTCGGCAGAGCTGCTGCTGAGTGAGGGGCAAGGGCTTTCAACCTTGCGGGATTGGAGTGTGCTTAAGGCTCGCTTCCTGAATCGCGTAATGCCTGGAGATACGGTCACATATACCGTTAGCGTGGCACATCGCATGCAGGACAGGATTGTGCTGCGGGGGATTGGTGACGTATCCGGCGTGAAGGTGATTCAGGCAGAACTAGTGGCGGCCGAGGGAGGAGGAACGTGGAATGAAGGAGCTATATGTGGAGCTGGAGGATAAGGGCGGACGCATGGCAGGAATTCTTCATTTGCCCCCACAAGGAGAAGGGCCATATCCAGCAGTCATCTACTGCCCTGGTAAAAACGGGGAGCGCTATGAGGTGCATCGACTGGCTGTGAAGCTGGCACGTCGATTGTCGGAGCTGGGAATAGCCATGCTGCGCTTTGACTATATCGGTCTGGGACTGAGCGACGGGCATTATTATCAGATGACGACATCGAGCAAGCTCTCGAACGTCTCGCAGGCCTATAGCTATATGGCAGAACACCCGGAGATCGACAGTACACGATTAGCCTTTCTGGGCTTCAGTGACGGAGCGAAGATCGCTTTGCTGGCTGCGAACCAGACCTCGGTCCAGCATATTGTGCTCTGGAGTCCCCTATTTCATGAATTTGGCGGGAATTATCCCAATGGACGACACCCGCGCTTTGTTCGTCACCCTGAAGCCAGCGATGTCCTGGTAATGCCCTGGGCCGGGCTGTGGATTTCGATGGATTTTTACAGGGATCTAGCGACCTATGATGCAGAGGCGGAGATCCGCAAGTATGCTGGGGAATCCATCCTCATCTATGGTGAGGAGGACCCGCTGATTCAGGAGGAGTTCGAGCAGATGCAGCGCACTGACTTGGGGTCTGTACCGATCTATAGCGGTGATGCGCGGCACGTCGTCCATGCTGTACGAGAGGGAGGGCATCTGTTCACCTCCGTGGTGCTGGAGCAGCAGTTGATGAGGCTGACAAGTGATTGGCTGATGCAAAAGCTCGGTGTTGTGGTCTGAAGTATACCAGTGGACAAGAACAAGACGAAGCTCAGCTTCTAAGGAGGTGATGTACATGTGGAGACAGGTTCGTTTTGGGCAGAAGCTGGAGCTTGCCGGACTGATTCAGGAGCCCGATTCTCGTTCTACACGGGCGTTAGTCATGACGCTGCCGGGCTTGGGGCAGGCGATGAGCGAGAAAAATTACATGTTCTCGGGGCTTCGTAAGAAGCTGACGGGCCAGGGGTACCGCATCGTACAGTTCGATTATCGTGGACATGGGGATAGTGCAGGCGAGCTAGGTGACACGAGCATCTCCACCATGACGGAGGATGCACTTCAGGTGCTACAAGAAATGGTCCCTACACAGGCAGCAGGGGCGGGATCACAGGTGCCAATCATCTTGGTCGGACATGCCCTTGGCGCCGTAGTGGCTATGAGGACTGCTAAAGCGTGGCATAGGCAGACGAGGACTAAGTGTCGAGTCATACTGCTGTCGCCACCGATTGCAGCACTTCCACAGTCATCCAGCTTGTTCGAGAGCAATGTGCTCCGGCAGTTGAAGAAGGAAGGGAATCTTGATTCCCAGCAGCTCGTCCCCGGCTATGACTACTACACGCTCAGTGATTTTCGAATGGATCAGGTGGAGTATGTGTCTGCGCTCGGTGCCCATCTGTTGTACCTGCATGGTCAGCGTCTGGGCTGGGACATGCTGCAGGAGCTTGATGCCATTCAGCCTGAACTGTGGCAGCAGCATGAGGCTAATGAACCGCTGCATGTCATCTGCGGAGAGCAGGATACACAGGCTGTGGGGGCAGTCAGTGCGTTGCCAGGAGCTGTGCTGCATGAGCTGCAGGGGGTTCGTTACTATTACCAGCACCCTGCGGCCATGGACCAGGTGTTAGCGATCATTGAACAGCTGGTACGTAAGATGGCTATTGAAGGCATGAAGGAGCCCGATCCCTGCTATCGGCTATGCAACCGATGCCGCTGTAGCCAGCTTCATATCCAACCTTGAGGGGGAAGCCATGAATTCGATTCCATTTGTACAGTACTTGGCAGAGCGTGGCCGCTTGGACTGGAGAATTCCAGACGAATATGGCTGCAGCGAGCGCAATCTCGATTGTCGCCAGCTCTGTGCGCTAGAGGTGATGAAATGGAAAGGGGAGAAGAATCCTGTCTCGATATTTTTGGATCCATTTAATGCTGTTTCCGATCGATTGATGCTACGCAGAGCTGAACCGGTGCTCCATCATCCGTGGAAGTTAACCGCCTTTCCTGCTTTACAGGATGATAAGCTGCAGCATCTAGTTCGCTCTATTTTCGAGATAGAGGGCTATTGTTTGCTCTATTACAAGGCGGTCAATGTGCCGTTCTCGGCTTATCATGGCAAACATGATGTCATTCATTGGCTGCTACTTGCTGATTTGACCGATACGCAGGTGACTGTTATTGATGATACCGGCCTGCCGCCTTATTTTGATGGTTACCAAGCTGTAATCCCGAATCATATTTTCTTCCCGGCCCTCCAAGCAAGCGGTCATGCAGGAGCAGCTATCCTCCGTCACCAGGAAGAGCCAGCGACAGACTTGGGCTTGGAATGGTTCCCCAAGCTCGCAGCGCAATCAGCAACGCAAATGCTTCAGGATGGTGGGCTAGACAGCATTGCCCACTTCGCAGATGCGTTGGAGCAAGCTGAGCGGGCTGAGCTGTTGGAGTCTCTGGAGCAGCTGGAATTCGATGTGCATTATTTCAGGAAGCTTCGAGTGCTGTGGGATACAGCCGTCGAGCAAAAAAATATACCTGAACGCTACCTGAAGCCTGAATGGACCAGCGCGCTGAAGGAAGCATGCAATCAATGGTCTTATGCAGTCGGCGTACTTATGAAATGGAAAAGACAGCCGGAGCGTGACTACCGCCAGCGACTGGTCGGATACATTCATGATGCACTGGCTGCCGAAGAACGGCTGGCCCAGGAGCTTAAGCAACTATCGGAGGTGAGTGCTTGAGTAGCGCTGTCTTGAGCCATATGGCTCGTCACATCATGGAGAACGCACTTGCGCTGTGTAAGGGAGAACGTGTGCTGATCGAGGTGATTGGTGAAGCGCAGGAGCTGACCGAGGCGCTTATTCACGCCGCCTATGAGATCGGGGCCGAGCCCTTTGTCAGTTACATGCCAGTACGCTTGCTCAAGCGAATTATATATGAGAGCACACCCGAGCAGCTGGAGTTCTGGAAAGACACCGATCTGCGAAGATTGCAATCCATGGATGCTTATATCGGGCTGAAATCAGAAGCTAATATGTATGAGATGAGTGATATTCCTGTAGATCGATATGAACGGTATGTGCAGGGATACTTGCAGCCGCTTCAGTATGCGATGGCTGATAAAGGACGCTGGATGCTGCTGCGCAATCCAACACCCGGCATGGCTCAGCTGGCCAAGATGAGCGAGGATGAATGCCAACAGATTTATTACAAGGCATGTGGTCTCAATTACACGCGTCTGTCTGAGTTGAGTGCCCCGCTTGCTGCACGGTTAGAACAAGCGGATCGGGTACAGATTACCGGGCCGGGGACAGACCTTACCTTCTCTATACGCGGAATGGGAAGATTCATTGGAGCGGGACAGTACAACCTGCCTGATGGCGAGCTATTCACTGCGCCCATTCTCGACTCCGCTGAGGGGATCATTTCGTTCAACCTCCCAGCTACGTATATGGGCATCGTTTTTGAACAGGTGAAGCTGGAGTTTCAGCAGGGAATAGTCACGAAGGCGACCTGTGCAGGCCTGCGCACCTCGGAGCGATTACAATCCCTCCTTCATTCGGATGCAGGTGCATCACGAATCGGTGAATTCGGCATGGGGCTAAATCCGCATATTCGCACAGCTATGGGAAATGTACTCTTCGATGAGAAGATGGCAGGCAGCCTCCACCTGGCGCTGGGACAGGCTTATCCGATGGCAGATAACGGGAACCATTCGTCGATTCACTGGGACCTTGTGCTCTCACAGGCCGCCAAAGACGGTGGAGGAGAGCTGTATCTTGATGGTGAATTGATTCGTCGGGACGGGCTGTTCGTGCCGAAGGATCTGCAGCCGCTGGATCAGTGGCAGGGAGGCTGACGATGGCACGTATTATGATTGTCAGCCAGTGGCTCCTTGGTCATCTGATCCCTGTGCTTGGATTAGGCGCTGAGCTGTATAGCCGGGGGCATTCCGTGACCGTTGTGGCACCTCTTCATTACCAATCCGTCATCAAGCGGGCAGGTCTGCGCTTCGTGGAGGTACGTCACGGCAAATATCCGCAGAAGTTCATAACGGAGACCTTGCTGGAGCTACAGGAGGTCTTGTCTGAGGAGACATTCGAGCTGATGATCTGCGACTCCGGGTTATGTGCCCCTGCATATCTGGCAGAGAAAAGGCAGATTCCATGGGTCAGCTACATGACTGGAATTTTCTGGCCTGACGAGCTGATGCCCGGAGTGCCGCGTGTACATGAGCGAATGATGCGGATGTTCCGAAGTGCTGCTGATGAGGCACGGGCACGAATCGGTCTGTCTCCTCTTCAGGAGAAGGCGCGAACACGAGGTGATCTGGCAGGGCTGTCGCCATATCTTCATTTGATGATGATCGTGCGGGAGCTTATCCCTGTGCCTAATGCCATGCCTGATCCCTCTGTATTCGTAGGTCCCTGCTCGTTAGTTGCGACGGAGGAGGATACTAACAATAAAGGTGCTAACAAGGATACTAACAAGGACTCTAACAAGGACTCGATTCCTGAGACATGGGGAGAGATACGCCCAAGTCAGGAGAAAAGCCATTGTCCCACAATAGTCGTCTGCACTACATCGGCAGATCGTGACGGGTACAGGGAGATTACCGAGCGCTATGTGGAGGAGGCTATCCGAGTTTGTGAAGCGAGAACCTGTCAGCTGATTGTATCGGAAGACAAACCTTATGGGGGAGAGAAGGTTCTGCCTGGGCATATCAGCTGGGTGGAGGGGGTTCCAAGTCATGATGTACTGTTCCGGTCAGCTGATCTGATTATTACGCATGGAGGATGCGGTACCTTACAAAAGGCCATTCACCATCGGGTGCCAATCATTGTCATTCCTTTGGGCACTGATCACCTGTCCTCAGCCGTTCGCTGCCAGGAGCTTGGGATTGGTGAACTGCTGGAGCCCGATAGCATCGAAGGAGGGCTGGAGCCTCTAATGGATATCTTGCTTGGCAATCCAGAGGTGAAGGAACGAATGCAGAAGCTGTCTGCGAAGGCTGATTGTATCCAGGCAAACCGCAACGGAGCGGATGAAGTGGAGCGTCTGTTGCAACAATTTTATATCAATGGGAAGAGGTGAGATTCATGCTGGAGATGGATACATTGCTGAACGTGGTACGTCAGATTAGCAATCAGACCGAGGTAACTGCTGATTCTGCTTTTACAGAGCTAGGTATGGATTCGACCAATCTGGTCGAGGTGCTGATTGAATTGGAGATGATCCTCGATATGGATATCCTGGATGCGAATCTGAATTTTTATGAAATGGAAAAGGTATCTCATATGTTCGATTATGTCCTCTCGATCCAGACGGCGCAGACCCCGGATTCTCCATGAAACCTGGTGGGCTCTCTGTGAACGGTGCGACCGTATTTGTCCCGGAGCATAGGCATTCATTGGAGGAACTGCAGGACGAGCTGTCACTCAGTTCAGCCGAGGTGCTCAGACTCCGGGAGAATGGGATCGACTCTGCTCCCTCCGCTGCGGGCTTATCTGGTCCGGAGATGCTGGATGGTGTCTTGGGCAGACTGCTGGAGCGGGAGCGGGTTGACCCTGAACAAGTACGTTACCTGCTGCTGCCGTACATTTATTACGCTTTTCCTCATTCAGAGGACGTGCTCGGGAATCTACGTAGGAAATACGGTCTAAAGCGTGCGCTCTGCTTCTCGCTCCGGGATCAGCTATGCTCCGGGTATCTGCTTGCCTTGTATGCTGCAGCACGGTGGATGGAGCAGGAGGAGGCAGAGACGTCTGCCATCATCCTTGCATCGGAGAAATGCATCCTGTCCGATCAGCGCTATGGAGGCGGCCACATTCTTACTGGAGATGCTGCAGCGGCAGTGCTGCTCTCGAAGTCTCCTTCTGGAGATCGTCTGCTTGCCGTCAATAGCTCGACTGATATCCGTACACTACAGCTCGGTAAGCTGAAGACGCGGCAGGATGAAGTGCCCAACTATTTCTATTTTGTGAATCTGGCGAAAATGATCAAGCGAACGCTCCGGGAGGCAGGAATTTCCTTCTCTCAGCTGCGTCTGATTATTCCCAATAATGTTACACCCGAGCTGTGGTCTTACATGGCCCGTCTGCTGCGTGTGGATACCACGAAATTTTATACCGAGGGTATACAATCGTCAGGACACCTGAACACCTGCGATCTTCCGGTGAACTACACTCGGATTGTGCTGGAGCAGCGAGTGCAGCCGGGAGAATATTACGCGATGCTTAGTCTCGGCAATGGAGGGGTGATCGGCTGTGCAATTTTTCAAAAAGGCGAATGTCTTCCTGTCCTGGCCAGCTGTATGTAGAGACTACGGGCATGTGCGTCCTCTTCAATCCATTGAGCATCGGCTATATAGACATGTAATTCAGTCCTTCAGCGGTGATCCGACTGTTGTGGCTGAGGGTGTGGGAATGAGCTACTCGATTAGTGACACATGTCAGTCACCACATCAGAAGGAGGGGAAATTAGGGCTTCCACCAGCATCTCAGTTAGAAGGCCAGCCTGAGCTCCATTCGAGTGTCCAGTCAGAAATTCAATCAGGAGTCCAGTCAAGAGTTCAATCCAGGCAAGCTGGAGAAACGACGTACACCGAATGTCCCGAACAGGCCAGCCTTCAACTCAGGCTGGAGCCCTGCGAATATGCAGCTGAACTGTTCGCCAGCCTCGGTAGACGAGAGTATGCTGAAGAGCTACAGCCTGAATATCTGGTATGCTGCTATGATTCATACCCGCTGACGGATAAGATTAATGCCGCATTGTATATGCAGAAGCTATTACATTTGAATGAATCACTTACCTTCTCCATAGCAGATATCGGTTCACTAAGTCCTGTGATGGCCATTCATTGGGCTGCTTCGACCCATGCCGTCGTATGGATGGTCTGCATGGAGCAGCTGGGCTTACATGAGCTTGAATATGTGCCTTCTGGGGAATTCCCGATGGCTGATGCAATCGCTGCCTGCCGAATCTCCCCGGAGCAAGGAGACTGGAGAGTTGTTGGTTACGCCTGTATGCAGCCTGATCAGACGGAGCCAAGGGTCAGTGGATCAGTTCTGGGAAGACGTACCGTAGATTTTGTGCTGGATGTGCTTCACCGCCTCGATATTCCAGTGGAGGAGTGCGCGTTATTGACTCAGGCTGTGAGCGAGCAGTACGTCTGTGAGCTGGAGGCCCACATGGACTACGTCATTACAGGGATCGAGGAAGTGAACCTGGGTACAGCAGGATCATTGTATGCCCTCGATACACTTCGCTCGGCGGCAACAACATTGCGATATGCTGTGCTTCATATGGCTGACCCTGCGCGAGGATTGGGATGCATCGTTCTGGAGATGACAGCTGATTGAACAAGACGTCAGAAAGCGAGGGATGCTCGTGGGCAGACTGCGAGATCAGCTTGGAGAATCGATAGGATTGGAAGAGAACGGAAGGCTTGTATGGTTGGGTAATTTCGAGGTTGAGCGGTTCTGGCGAACGGAGGGGCTGCTCTCGCTACCCTTGCTGTCTACGCATTCAGCTGGGAGTGAGTCACTGATCAACAGTCTGAGTGAGCTCGCGTTATGGCTTGCTGATCCCCATGACTTGGTGTTGCTACATCGGAGACCAGACCCTGATTTTATCCAATATATGAAGCAGCTTGGCTGGTCGGTACCACAGTTCATCACGATTGATGGTGTTCCGTCTTTGCCACTCACAGACTCGTTACTGGCAGACGAGCAGGTATGCGCTCAGATTCGGCAATGGGCAACACAGCAGCGAACTACAGAGGGCCAGGCTAGCGTCTCTCTTATGCCGCATGGTGCTTCGCCCTCAGAGGAACGTCTTGCACATCGCAGTGATCTACGGCTGGCGGCTCCCGAATCGGAGGTCGTGCAGAAGGTCAATAGCAAGATCTATTCCAGGCGGATCTGCGCGGAGCTCGGCATTCGGCAGCCGCAAGGCAGCATAGCCCATACGCTCACGGAGCTGGAGCAGGCTGCCCATGAGTTGCGTTCATTGTGGAAGTCTGGTCCTCTCGTAGTGAAGGACGCGATGGGTGTATCCGGCAAAGGGATCATCGTACTGGAGGATGAGCAGCGCTTCGAGCAGATTATGAGACTTCTGCGAAGGTCAGCCGAGCGTGATGGACATGAACGTATTGAATTTGTAATCGAGCAATGGCTCCCTAAGCAATGTGATCTGAATGCGACCTTCACCATAGATCCTCAGGGAAATATGCGCTGGGGAACACTACTTCGGGCCTTGGTTCAACAAGGAGTTCACCAGGGGCATCAGTACCCGCACGGTATTTCTGCGGAACTGGACGCGGTCATGCGCGATACGGGAGAGCGGATTGGAAGCAGGCTGGCAGCTGACAGCTACTTTGGTCCGGTAGGAATTGATGCCATGATCAGCAAGGAAGGCACGATCTATCCCTGTCTTGAGATCAATGCAAGGCTGAATATGTCATCCTATCATGTCGGGCTATTGGACAAGCTGCTGAGCGAACGAGCTGACTATGCCTTGATCAGCCAGATTCATTTTCGAAGAGAGCGTACCTTCAGCTTCGCAGAGCTTCAACAAGCGCTGGAGCCCATTCTTTATACACTAGAGCGTCGACTAGGCATTGTAGTATGTGCATTTGCACCAGCCTGTGCGGATTCAGTGCGGACAATGGATGCTGGTGAGGCGCAAAAAGATAGCAAGTACGCGTACCCGGGTGTGGGCAAGAGAAAAGTGGACCAACAGGGACAAGGGAGGCTATACATCATGAGTATAGGCTCATCCACGGAGCAATGCAGCTCTTATATCCAACGCTGTAAGGAGCTCTTGGAGGAAATCCCCGGCATTCAATGCCGTAACTGAAAGGGAGTGATGACAAAATGGGACAACTGGCTTCGGAGGAGGACAGGAGTGGCATGAAGCATCATATACCAGAAGGCAAGTCGGACTTGCTGGCATGTGCGGAGACCTTTGGTACTCCGCTATATGTCTACGATACACAGGTGATTAATGAACGGATCAGGATGCTTCTGGATAGTCTGCATCCGTCTGTCCGACTGATGTACTCGCTGAAGGCGAACCCCAATCCAACGCTGGTGAGTCACATTCATCGACAAGGACTGGGGCTCGAGATCTGCTCCGCCGGAGAGCTGGAGACGGCTCTTGCAGCGGGTGCTACTCCTGATCAGATGATGTATGTAGGACCAGGTAAATCTTTGGGTGAGCTGGAGCGTATTTTGGACATAGGAATTCACTATATCATTGTTGAGTCACTTCAAGAGCTTCAAATACTGGAGCGACTTGCGGCAGAAAGGGAGCTCAGGGTGGGTGTGGGGCTGAGATTTAATCCACAGACCGCTATCCATGGTGCACGGTTGAAGATGGGCGGGACGGCTCGACAATTCGGCATAGATGAGACGCAGCTGGATGAAGCCGTTACCATGATTGCATTGTCGGAGCATCTCCGTCTATCCGGTATACACGCCTATTATGGTACCCGAATACTGAGCGCGCAGACACTGGCAGCGAATCTGTCATATGTGCTTGATTTTGCAGAACGATTCATGGTTGCTCATGCTCTGGAACTGGATTATGTAGGTGTGGGTGGTGGCTTCGGTGTGCCTTATTACGAAAATGAACAACCACTGGACCTGAAGGAATTCAGATCCAGAACCTACGGCCTGATAGATGCTTTCCGCTCACGTTATCCTGTTATCGAATTACTGGCGGAATCGGGTCGATTTCTGATGGCGGAGGCCGGGAGCTATCTGTCCAGCGTGAGATATACGAAGGAATCGCAGGGCAAGCAATTTGCCATTACCGATGGTGGGACGAATCATCACGCAGCAGCAGGAGGAGCAGGTAGCTTGCTTCGGCGGCATTTCCCCGTCTATGCCTGGGCACGGAATATGGCAGCAGACGAGGTGCCCGTAACCATCACAGGTCCTTTGTGTACGCCAGCTGATCTGCTGGCTGAGGATGTCATGCTGCCTCCACTACAGCCTGGAGACGTTATAGCCGTGCTGAATTCGGGAGCCTACGGGCTTACGATGAGCCCGGTTCTGTTCCTGAGCCACGGGATTCCCCGCGAGGTGCTGCTGCATGAAGGGGATGCCATCCTCATACGGGATCGGGATGAATGGTCCCTTCCTCGGATCAGGCTATTGCCACATCGTGAAGTGAGGACGTGTGTACCGGATGAAGATGGTCAGGAGCATACAAGCGAGTAAAGCCGAATAGGACGCCAACGATCGTCGAGAGCGTATGGGTTCGTACGAATTATGATATAGACATCAGACGGGATGCACGGAGATGAACAGGAGTGCATAGCCGTAGGAAGGAGGAGGACAGTGGAGACAGTACAAGCAGATATTGTTATTATCGGGGCCGGGCCTGCGGGAGCGAGCGCGGCGAATTTCATGGCACGTGCTGGTCAACGCACGATATTGCTCGACAACAGCCAGAGTGGTACCCATCATGCCTGGGTTGCCAACCATTATGGCATTATCGGCATGACAGGATATGACCTGTTCGAGACAGGAAAGCTGCAAGCACAGCGTAGCGGAGCTCAGTTGGAGGTAGCTGCTGTTGAAGCGCTGGAGGCAACGGGTGACGGCTTCATCATCCGCACCGAGCAGTCAGCCTATTGCGCTCCACGCGTGCTGCTGGCGACAGGAAAGGCTTATCAGCTTGCGGAGCACGCAGGAGTCGAACTGGTATCTGATAACAACGGAAATATGATAGTTAACACAGATGCCGAAGGACGAACCAATGTACCAGGAATTCGGGCAGCGGGGGTATGTACAGGCCTTAGTATGCATGTATCCGTTACCTCCGGGCACGGGGCCCATGTGGCAGTCACCTGGCTAGGTGATATTACCGGTCGTTCCTATCAGGACCACGATAACATGTGCTGAAGAGGTGATTAATAATGAGTCAGGCTATGACATTAAGCGAGGAGCAGAAGTCTTTTTTTGAACAAGAGGGCTATCTGGTGATCAAGGGACTATACTCACCTGAAGAAGTGAACGTACTCAATGAGCTCTACCATAAAATCTGGCTTCGGCTTATGGCCGGGGGGCATATTCAGCAAGCGCCCAATCGTCCGCTGAATAGTCTGTATCCTCGTTTGCGGGATTATCACAAAGACCATGAGGGAATCACTCGCTTTATCCTGAAGCCAGAAGCCATGGAGGCATTGGAGAGTCTGACTGGCGAGGAGATGCTTGCGTGTCAGACAAGCTATTATTTCAAGGCTCCAGGGGCAAGCGGGCTACCGCTTCATCAGGACAACTACAGTATTGGTGCCTATCCAGACACGACCTATGCGGTCTGGGTGAGCCTGGACCGCTCAGAGGAGAGCAATGGTGGCCTACATGTCGTGCCGGGTTCACATCGACTGGAGATCATTTCACCAGCAAATGTGCCGAAGACGGTGAATGCATATGGACTGCGTCTGGATCTCCCAGAGGGCTACAGCATTCGGCAGGTGGAGAATGAGCCGGGAGATGTCGTAATCTTCAACGGCAATATTCTGCATGGCTCCTCCCATAACGAGTCGGAGGACTTGTTCCGACGAGCGATCGTTACTCATTTTGCCCGGAGCAGTGTGGAGAAGATTACATTGAATTACAGCAATCTGGTGAACAAGCATGGCGTAAAGGTTCGGAGACGACTGAACTCAGACCCGCGAGTCGTGGAGACAAAGGAGACCCTCTTTGAATTTCGGGATGCCAAATTCTACGACCAGATTATTCATAGAGAATAGGCATGAAGCAGTCTACGTGGGATGTGAAAGCGTATTTAGCTATTCTGGCGCGACATGGTGACAGGACATGCTTCATACATGAGGGGGGGCGTGCCACCAGCTATAGGCAGCTTCTGGATGCTGTGGAATGGAACGCTGCAGCTTTGCGCAAGGCTGGCTGTGCTTCACAAGGGGGGGACAGCAATCATGCTAGTGTGGCGTTCGACGTCTGGCTTGGCTGGAGGGCGGTTCCATTGCTGCTGGCCATTTTTCTGGAGGGCTTAACGGCAGTTCCTGTTGATTTCGTGCGTAGTCCAGCGCAATGCCGCAGAATTCTTGGCAGTGTTCGCCCTGCGTTATATTTGCGTGATGAGCAGTTGGACGAGCAGGGTAAGCTACTCCTGCCGGTGTCAAGCCATTTCGGTAACAAGCATGGCTACTATGACTTGCAGCATGCAGATAGCAGTCTCGCAGCAGGGATCGCTATGCTGCTGTTCACTTCAGGCACAGGTGGACAGCCGAAAGGTGTAATGCTGAGCTATCGGAATATAGGGGGCAATCTTGCTGGTGTTTTGGATTATTTCAGACTGGGCCCAGAGGATCGCCTCGTCATGGTGCGTTCCCTGGCCCATGCTTCGGCGATTACTGGCGAGCTATTACCGGCATTGTATCATGGCAGCTCCATCCTACTGCGCGCCCATGAACGAGGCCCACTCGCCATTGTCAGGTCGGTACAGGAGCATGACGGGACGATTCTGTGTACGACACCATCCGTAGCTGCTGCTCTGGCTGGAAGAGCATCCCGATATGATACAGATACATTGCGGCGCATTGTGCTTAGCGGTGAGCTGTTGCTGCCAGCTCATGTAGACAGAATCAGGAGAGGCTTTCCAGAGGCTACGCTGAGTAATGCGTATGGACTGACGGAGGCTTCGCCAAGGGTGAGCTGCCTGCTGGACATCGCACAGTCTGAGTCACTGGCTTGCGTCGGCAAGCCGATCACGGGAGTTCAGATCCGGATTGAGCCGCCTGAGAATACTGTGACAGCCGCAAGCATGGGGGCGAACACGGGAGTGCTATGGGTATCTGGTCCAGGGGTTATGGCTGGTTATTTAGATGATAAGGAAGCGACCGACATCCGTCTCAGAGACGGATGGTTATGTACACAGGATCTGGCCTCTTGGCAGGATGGGGAGCTTCATGTGTATGGAAGGGCAGATGATATGCTGATCCGCTCGGGGATGAACGTGCATCCGGCTGAGGTTGAGTCGTGGCTGACAGGTATTGAAGGGATTTTGGAGGCTATGGTATTCGGGACTTCGACTCCACAAGGAACCCGGATTGTGGCTTGGGTGGTGGCGGAGCCTGGCATGGAGGCCAAGGAGATTTATCGGCTGCTGCTGCGTGGGGAAAGAGACGAGCGGCTGTGGCCTGACGAGCTGGAGCTGAAGAGTGAGCTGCCCAAGACGCCTTCTGGCAAGATAAGACGACCAGCTCGTCCATTCATTCAGGAAAGAGAGGTATGACATTGAGGGAACGCGAGCATTGGAATGCTTTTTTTGGTGAGGATTATGTCAGGTTCTCAGAGGTTATTCTGTCACCAGAGCGTACAGCCTTTGAGGCACAGCGCATTGTAGAGCTTTTGCAGCTCCCGCCGGGTGCAGCCATACTCGATCTTGGCTGTGGTCAAGGTAGATTAAGCATTGAGCTGGCTCGAAGAGGCTACCGGGTTACAGGGATTGATGCCTCAAAGGAGCTGCTTGAAGTAGCACGCAGGCGAACCGCTGAAGCACATCAGAAGGTAACCTATCTGGAGACGGACATGCGAGATCTGGATTTTACAGCGACCTTCGATGCGGTCATTAATGTAGGTACAGCCTATGGCTACATTGATGATGAGGCAGGGGATCAACTGATTCTGAGCAAAGTCTACACAGCGCTCAAGTCAGAGGGAGTATTTCTGCAGGAGACGGAGAACCGTGATTACAAGCTACAGGGTCTAAGAAATACATGGAACCACATGAATGGACGTCCGGTCTTCTCTGAACGAATCTTTAATCCTGTGAATGGACGCTGGCGTGAGCATATCTTCTGGTATGAAGGCGATCAGCAGCGCAGCTCCTTGCTGGAGCTACGTCTTTATAGCGCGACGGAATTGATTCGAATGATACGTACAGCAGGTTTGAATGTAGAGCAGGTCTATGGAGGATTCGATGCATCGGAGCTGACGGTGAACAGCCCACGGCTGGTTATTCTATCCCGAAAGGAGCGGGGACATGTCTAAGGAGCATACCATTATTCCAACGGCAGAGCGGCAATGGCATGAGGGAATCTACGAAAATACGGAGATGTGCTATCTGTGGGAGGAGGCTTCCTCCGAGCGACGTGCTTTTTTGCTCAAAATGAAGCCAGGCAGTGTTATACCGATGCATGATCATCCTCAGCGTGAAATCGCAATATTGCTTGAGGGAGATATGATCATGGATGATGGCCAAGTGATGTATGCGGGAGATTTTCTGACGGCGGGGCATGGTGAGCCCCACGAGGTAACGACCAAGACTGGCTGCATTATGTTCTTGTACATTGACTATGATGTAGAGACGAGACAGATTGTGAGCCGGGAATGAGCAGCATGATGATTACGAATGACAGTCGTACTTTATTTAACGATGTATATCATGCAGCCTATGATTTTGTCACCAGCTATACTGCCGGTCGGATTCGCGAGGAGTTAGAGCATGTAGGCCTACACGACACAGACACATTTTCCAGGGAGCAGGCCGAGCAGCAGCTTCGTTGTCTGGATTCATATCGGTCACTTGTGCACTGGGCTCTTGCCTTTCTGGTTCAGGAGGGACACTTGGTACGGGAGGGCGCAGAGCTCTATCGTTGGACCGCAGGCCGCCCATCAGGTCTCGACCTTCGGGAGCGGGACGTGCAGGCTCTGAATCTTCATATACAGCCGTCACTGACGATGATTGATTATGTGGCCTACCACTGGCTAGCCATATTGAACGGTGAGTCTCAGGTGATGCAGGTTATGTTTGGCGCGCAGGGCACCTCCCTGTGGGAAAGCTACTTCAATAATGCTCATGATCTGTACTCGGTCCACAATCAATGGGCAGCCGAATCCTTGGCAGACTGCATTCTTCCTGGTCATTCTCCGAAGATTCTTGAGCTCGGAGCGGGATACGGGTCTGCAGCAAGAGCCTTGGTCGAGGAGCTTCGTTTACGTCATCAGACCATTGCTGGCTACGTGCTTACAGATGTGAGCCCGCTGCTCGCAGGGAAGGCCAGACGGCTTCTAGCCCCCGAATTTCCCGAGATTCCATTCAGCTCTCGCAAGCTCGACATGAATCGTTTCTCCCCTGCAGATGAGGACTCATATGATTTCATCTACGCAGTCAATACCGTGCATTGCGGTAGCCCCCTATCGACTGTGCTTGGTCATCTGCGTGAGCTGCTGACAGACAAGGGTCAGCTCATCATTTCCGAGTGTGTAAGGGCAGATTATGATGTGCTGCTGCATCAGGAATTTTTGTTCTCGCTACTGCCGGGCTTCTATAAGATTACCGGAATGAGGGAGGGGACCCCTTGCTTCGGATTCCGTACTGCAGCGGATTGGGGAAGCCTGCTGATGGAGGCGGGGTACGCTCAAGTCAATGTTGAAGTGAACAGTGGTACGGCCATACGTGGTGCGATAATTACAGCACAAAAATAATGTCTACGCAGACAAAAGCACAGAAAATGACTCATTAGCAAACAGGGACACCCAACGTGGTGTCTTTTTTTTTCGACAAAATCTCCAGTATTCCTACGTAATTCCAATTGATGAAAATGGGAAAAAGCCGATTTATGGGTAAAAAAAGCCGAGTTACCTTGAGTGGAAAAATCTATCATTAAATTACTGGTACAACCACTATAAACACGGCAGGAGGGGAAGTTCTTTGGTTGTTGTATGGGATGTGGAGCAGTGTTCGGAAAGTAGCCAGATGATCGGCGCAGAACTGAATCAGTCTTGGGAGAATATACCGGTAAGGTATGCTGGATCGTGGGAGGATGCCAGTCGTATGGCAGAGGGTGGCGAGGCAGGGGCGCTGCTGGTGGTAAGCTCGGGGGATAGCTGGCCGCCAGGATTCCACTGGTCTAGTCTTCCTTCCCATCTGCCCAAGTTTCTGATCTCACAGGCAGACAAGCAGGCTCGATTCATCATCCAGCTATTGATGTATTATTTGGCCTCACTCCCCGGTTCGCAGGCTACAGAAGCAGAAGCGGGAGCCAAAGCTGATGATATCGACTGGAACAAATCCATCAACTATATTCAGGAAAATCTGGACAATAACGATCTGACCCTGGAAGAGGTCGCCAGACAGAACTATGTTTGCAAGTGGCACTTTTCCAAAATGTTCAAAAGAAAAATGGGCCTCACCTTCCGTGAATTTCTGATCAATGAGCGTATTAAGCTGGCTAAGGAAATGCTGATGACCGACCAGTCTGTAACAGATGTGTGCTATGCGGTGGGCTATGGAGATCTGACCCATTTTGGCCGTATGTTCCAAAAGAAGGTAGGCATGCCTCCCTCCCGCTTCAAACGAATGTACTGGAAGGCCGATCGGACATAGAGTACGGACGAGGCATTCCATACAAGCATGAACGGCATTCTTGCAGACAGGGATCGGAGCTGTACTCACGTAGGAATATTCCAGCATCTTCGTGTCCTGCGGGAAGGCTGCACATGACTCTATCCAATTGAGGAGTATTGTATGAAAAAAATAACAATATCCATCGTAATTGTGCTGATTCTGCTACTGGCAGGCGGCTACTGGTGGTGGACAAAGCCATATGATCTGCCTGCGATCTCTTCAGAAGCCTCGTGGGAATCCTTTCAGCTGGATTTTGCCAAGGAGACGCAATCTTACACGACAGCTCAACAGGATACAGTGGAGAGACCACAACTTCCGCTGCAAAGTGTGGAGGAGGCTGACCAGCTCTTTGCTTATGCTCTTACTGCATCTCGTAACAAGCAGTTGGAGCAATCGGAGATTGTGCGATATCTGAAAGAGGCGGTTGCCTATGATCCATCGAATGCTGCTTACTCCACTGCATTGCGACTGGAACTGATGGACACGGAGCGTAGCGAAGAATTCGTATCCTTCGTCGAGGGACTCAACGCTCAGGATGTGCCGCAGCTTGAAATCCAAAAATCTATGGCCATCATTGACAGGCTCCAGGACCCTTCAATCGGAACAGCAGTGCTGGGACAACGTTCATATGTTGCCATCGAAATACTCGATCGTGTGCTGGAGCGCAATCCGTATGACTGGATGGCTCACTATGCCCGGGGAATCAACAATCTCTATTGGCCTGTAGGGCTGCAGCGAATCGATCTGTCCATTCAGGACTTGTCCTTCTGTGTGGCTGTGGCGCGTCAATATGAGGGTCGTTCGCCGGAGTTGTGGACGAGAGCTTATCTTGCATTGGGTGATGCTTTGGTCAAGAAGGGGCAGATTACAGAAGGTATCAAAATCTGGGAGGAAGGGTACGAGCAGTATCCTGAAAATGAAGAGCTGCGCAATCGTGTAGAAGCAGGTGAGGATCAGGCTGAGGTGATTGTGTCGGCAGAACGGGGAATGGAGCAATTCGAGCGCCCTGCCCCGGATATGACGAATCTGAATGTGATCTGGGAGCAAGCCGAATCAGTGGGGACTCGCTAGGAAATGCATGCAAAGGTGGATGGTTCATGGATGAAGTAATGATTACAGGAATCGGCACACATACCTCGATCGGGCGTGATACGAGTGAGCTATGGGAGTCGTTGTTGGCGGGGAAGTGTGGTACGGAGCCACTCACCTTGTTCGATGTCAGCTCACATACGAATAAGATGGCTTGTCAGATCCGCCATTTACCTGCCCCCGAGCAGCAGAGCCTGCTCGATGGGGGTGGAAGAACTATTGGCATTTTTATGCCAGCGATAGAGGAAGCTCTACGTTCAGCAGGCCTAAGCATTGCAGACCTGTCTCGTTATCGTGTAGGTCTGTGCGTAGGTACAACGATGGGCGAGATTGAGCCGTTGGAGCAGGCTCTTCGAGGTGCGAATCCAGCAGTCCAAGGTGGACCGAGCCGGATTGCCGCTCATACCGCGGCGAAGCTGGGGCTTCAAGGACCGCTATGGACGTTCACAAATGCTTGTTCAGCCGGGAATTTTGCCATTGCCAAGAGCATGGATGAGTTAAGGTTCGGCCGGGCTGACATTATGATTGCAGGTGGAGTGGATTCGCTGTCGTGGGTGGCCTTTACGGGATTCTCCAGTCTGCGGGCGATGTCACCAGACTGCTGTCGTCCCTTTGACGTGAATCGCCAAGGGCTGATTCTCGGTGAGGGAGCCGGGGTGCTGGTGCTCGAAACGCGAGCGCATGCCCAGAAGCGTGGAGCTTCACAGAGGGCGCAGCTTCTGGGCTATGGACTGGGCTGCGACGCGCATCATATTACACAGCCTGATCCTGAGGCGAAAGGGGCCGTTCGGGCGATGCGGCAGGCGATGAGCGCTGCTGGTGTTCTTCCGTACGAGGTCACGCATGTCAGTGCTCATGGAACAGGTACGATGGCTAATGACCGAATGGAAGCCAAAGCGATTATGGAGGTGTTCATGGATAAGAATCGGGACGAACGGCTCACGGTCAATTCCATCAAAGGCCATCTTGGACATACGCTTGGGGCTGCCAGTGCCATCGAAGCTGTCATGTGTGTGAAGACCATAGAGACCAGCGCATTTCCACCAACAGCCAATACCGAGCACATCGATCCCATCTGCATACATGAGCAATTAACTATTAACAGGCAGGTACAGGAGGGACGTGTGGGCATTGTCATGTCCAATTCCTACGCGTTCGGAGGTATTAATTCTTCGATCGTGCTAGCTGCTCCCGAAAGGAGAACGACAGGATGAGCAATTCCGGCAAAAGCAGCTGCACGGAGCTACTAATGCTGAGCAGCGGGGCGGTGACCCCGGCGGGAGCCGGTACACGATTAGCCCAGCCATGGCTCAGGAGAGCCATGAACAATCCTACGCTGTCCCCACGGCTTGAACGAATTCCTGCTGAGGTGACTGCGATCAGACTGCCAGGAGTCCGGAAGTGGGGACGCCCCTCACGAATGGCTTATTTGGCTGTGGCGGAAGCCCTGAAGGGGATTGAGCTTGAATGTCCAGAACGAACGGGAATGATTATTGGTGGGGAGTATACGAATCTTGAGGCCATTCTTCAGCTCGATGAGGATGCAGCCTCGTTCGGAGTCAACGGCACCAATCCAGCTATTTTTCCAGAGACGGTTCTGAATGTCATAGGCGGGCACCTTGCGGCCCAGTTCGGCATTACAGGTGTCAATGTTACGGTGTCTAGCGGATCACGTACCGGGGTGCAGGCTTTTCAATATGCGGCAGATTTACTGCGGCTGAACATGGTAGACAGGATTGTCGTCTGTATCGTACACGTGCATATTCCTGACAAGCTGACTGATTATGTAGAACCCCCACAGGCTTCTGGCGAGTATGCTGCTGCCTTCCTGCTGCAGGCCCTTCCAGCTGAACGCAGCTGGAGAGATATGGCTAAGGAGACAGACATCGACGAGCTTCTCCTCGTACCGCGTTCGGGAGATCTGATGCTCTGTATGGCTGCAGAGGCTGAACAATTACGTGAGAACAATCGCCCATTTGGGATGAAATCAGAGCTTGAGGATCATCAGGTCAGGCTGGCTTATGCGGAGGGAGGTGGCCATGTTGTCCAACTCGTTGCACCCATCTCAGGCTTGGCCTGAGGCGGTCATTACAGGAACGGGCCTGCTAGCCTCAAGCGGCAGCACAGAGGAAGAGGTGTGGCAAGCGCTTCTGAGGGGAGACACACAGGCAGGGAGAAGAATCTATGCTACGGCTGGAATCGGTGATGAACTGGCGTATCCAGTCTATGGCATAGAGCAGGAACGATTACAAGCCCTGCTGCTGCCATCCGAGCACGCCGCGCTTGAGCGGTGGGGACTCGCAGAGGATGCCGATGTCCAAATGCTGATCGCCGTTATTCGTCAGGCGCTGGTGCATGCCGGGTTAGCAGCTGGGACCGACTCGCTTGCGTGGCCGAGGCCCTGCCGGGTGTCGTTAGTCATCGGACATGAGAATTTGGGAGTCACATCCTTGGCTGATCGTCTGCTAGGACAGACGGATACAACTCCTGCCTTTTCCAAGCTACAGCAATCGTTCTTTCATCTGCAGACCTTTCCGTACCTGTTCTATATCGCCCAATTGTTCGGGGTCGATGGCATGGCTTATACAGTCAATAATGCGTGTGCATCAGGGCTATATGCGCTAGAGCTAGGTCGCAAGCTGCTGCTCTCGGGCGACACGGATGTAGTCATTGTAGCTTGCTCGGATTATGCACATGTCACTGAATATCTGTGGCTTGATGAGAAGGGGGCTCTCTCACCGTCCGGAGCTCTTCGCCCGTTCGATACGAAGCGGGACGGGTCCGTGCTTGGTGATGGAGCAGGCGCACTGATCCTGGAGACAGCTGAGCATGCCAGACTACGTGGGGCGCTTCCGCTGTGCAGCTATACAGGAGGCTGTTTTGCGCAGGATTCATGGAGCATGACGCTGCCTGATGTTAGCAGACATACCTATGCGTCTGTTATTGAAGGGGCCGTGAGAAAGGGGAAAAGGGAGACGGTGGATCTGCTCATTCCGCATGGTTCCGGCAGCCGACTCTGGGATCGATACGAGGCTGCAGAAATCACCCTGGCCATGGACAGACTGGAACGAGACGTTCCCCTGATAGCAGCCTTTAAAGGAGGGCTGGGGCACACGCTGGGTGCCAGTGCGATGATGGAGCTGCTGCTTGGCATTCGTTGTCTGCGAGAGCAACTGGTACCTGCTACCGCACACTGTGAAATCGTCGATCCCAAGTTGGGAATGCCTGTTGTGCAGAGAGTCCTGCAGACACCACTGCAATCCATCATCAAGGCAGTGCCTGCTTATGGAGGTTTCCACGCTGCCTGCAGGCTGGAGCGATGGAGTTAGGAGGATGATATGAAGCAAGAGCAGAGCTTACAGATACGGAATTTCAAGGGCAGGACAGCATTTGTAACAGGGGGATCAAAGGGGATCGGAGCAGCTATTGTCCGCATGCTAGTCTCAGCAGGGGCACAGGTAGTATTCACTTATTCAAGTAATGCCGAGGCTGCGGAGTCCTTAATCGAGCAATGCGGCGGGCTGGAGAATGCAAGAGCAATTCGGGCCAATTTTACAGATTCGACGAACTGTGCAGCACTCCTGGAGGAGCTTCGGGGCTTGGAGCTGGATTACCTTGTTAACAATGCGGGCATGATTCGGGACGCTCCGCTTTACACGATGCCGCAGCAGAGCTGGCAGGATGTATTGGAGGTAAATCTGGGCGCTCTTTTTCCGGTCGTGCAGGCAGCCTTGCCTTCATTGACCCGCAAGCAGGGCAGTATCGTGAACGTGGCCTCGGTGTCGGGCTTAAGCGGTACAGCAGGGCAGACCAATTATTCGGCTGCGAAAGCCGGGGTCATCGGGTTCGGCAAGGCACTCGCCCGCGAAGCCGGTCCGCTGGGGGTACGAGTCAACACCGTAGCACCTGGCTACGTCGACACCGGAATGGTAGGTGATCTGACTGATCGCCGCAGAAAGGGAGTAACGCGCGGCATACCGCTTCGCCGCTTCGCGCAGCCAGAGGAGATAGCCCGGGTGGTGCTCTTCCTGTTGTCTGACGAGGCTTCTTATGTGACGGGTGCTGTACTCAGCGTAGATGGAGGACTTTACTAATCCAAGGAGGAATAGGCATGAATCAATCAGAGGAGAAGTTGAGGAGCAGACTGTACGAGCTGGCGCAAGACGTGAGCGGAGAAGGCGATCTCGGGCTGACGCCTGCCGAATACTTCGCGACTCCGCTCGGGGAGCTAGGGATCGATTCCTTATCAGCACTGGAGCTGTCAGTGTATCTGGAGAGAGAATTTGGCGCCCGAATTGAAGAAGATGAACTAAGCAGCATCCGAACGCTCGAAGACATTGTCGCTTTGGCCCAGTCCAAGGGGGTATGAGATGCGTGTGCAATGGCTGCGCCGGAATTACGGGGCTGTAGCGCGACGAATTCCGCTGCTGGAGACGGGGACGCCCCGTTTTGTAGATCGGTTCTCCACCATTCTGGGAGCCTTTCTGGAAGGCTACAACACCGTACTTGAAGAGGCGGAGCTGGACCCCGAACGTGTACGTACTCGGTTGGATGAACGGTTCAATGACTTTTACCGGGGCTTTGCCTATGAGGGCATGGGGATGGGGTTAGGTGCCCGCAGCCTGTTTCGCTTCAGAGAATTACGAGCCTTTGAGCATAATGCTGCCCAGGTGTCCAGCGCTTATCTTTACCAATACTACGTCGGATTGGGCTGGTGGCTGCTGACTCGCTACGGATATCGGGCTCAGGCTTATGAGCGTATGCTGGGGAGTCTTGATCCTCTGCATGGCCCGATCATCTTTGACGGAGTTGGCTTCCGAACGGGAATGGAGCGCTTCGCATCGAAGCCGCAGACGATCGCCCGCTTCGCTCGGTTTGGACCCGTTGGCGAGACCGTATGCTATCAAGGCCTGGGACGCTGGTTATGGTTCCAATGCGAATTCAACCCCATGAAGCTAATGCAGCAAGTGGATAAGCTACCCTCCGAGCATCAAGCCGATGCCATGAGTGGAGCAGGACTGGCGGCAGCCTACAGCATGTTCGACGACATGGAATGGACCTGCGCTCTGTCTGCTTACATCCCTGAAGAGCTGCGAGCAGGCTTTGTTCAGGGGCTATCCTTCGGCTGGGAGGCGCGTAGGCTCCAGACGCCAGACTTCGAGCATAGGGTAGCTGCTCTGACGGCCTCCTCACAGGCACAGATAACCGAGGCGATTCGGCTGGTGCATGAAGTGAAGGCGAGCGTTGAGGATAGGATTCAACAGCGGAGCTTGGCAGGAGAGAACCCCTATGTGCACTGGATTCAAGGAGTAAGAAGTAAGCTGAGCTCAGTTTCGAATGGACAAGGAGCACTTTAATACCGTGCTTATTTCGAACTAGCACTGGTTCATAGTCAAGTGTAGCAAGCGATTTAATATTGAACGATTCAAAAAGCCCAAGTGCTCAATGCAGCCTCACACGAGCAAATTGAGCCAAAGGAGGATCATTGTGCGGAGAACTTTCACGATGTCATGTGTGTGGATCATGTTGGCGGGTGCAGCTTTAAGCGGCTGCGCGGCTGGTGGGTCCCAAGTAGCCGAATATGGCTTCAGCTATGAGGATGTCACGAAGCAGGCAGGGATCGACTTCAAGCATGAGAAGGCTGTATTCGACTCCAAGGTCGAGCATGTGATGCCCTGGCTGGCATCGACAGGAGCGGGAGTGGCTGTCGAGGATTATGATGGCGATGGTCTGATGGATATTTATTTTACCAGCTCCGCCCGTGGCAGCAAGAACGCCCTTTATCGCAATAACGGCGATGGTACCTTTACGGATGTAGCCGAGGAACTGGGTGTTGCTGACGTCAATCAGACTGGGGTATCGGAGACCGTGTTATGGCTGGATTATGATAACAGTGGTTATCCCAGCTTGCTAATCGGCAAATGGGGGGGACCTGTCCAGCTATTCCGCAACAATGGAGACGGTACCTTCACGGATGTATCCGAGGAGAGTGGAGTCAGCAACATTATGGGCAATTTTGCCAAAGTTATCTCGCTGGACTATAACCGGGATGGGTATCTGGATGTCTATCTCGGTGGTTACTTTCATGAAGACCATGATCTGTTCAACCTGACCACCACCAAGATTATGCATAATGATTTCGAAAAAGCACGTAACGGCGGGACGAACATCATGCTGCGCAACAACGGGGACGGCACCTTTACAGATGTAACGGAGGAGACAGGTACTGGTGATACGGGCTGGACGCTAGCTGCCGGGGCTGCAGACCTGAATAACGATGGTTGGCCTGATATCTATAACGCTAATGATTTTGGTCCAGATGTGCTGTATCTCAACCGCGAAGGAAAGGATTTCGAACGTATTATTCAAAAGCGGGGAATCGGCGATGACACTTACAAAGGGATGAATGCAGATTTCGCAGACGTCTTCCACGACGGTAATCAGGCTGTCTATGTATCCAATGTAAGCAAGTCCCGTTATATTCTGGAGGGCAACCAGCTGTGGCAGGCCAATGCTGACGGCAAATTCGTGGATCGTGCAGAGGAAATGGGCATCAATCTCGCAGGCTTCTCTTGGGGAGCACGATTCCTGGATGCCGATAACAGTGGGAATTTCAGCCTGATGGTGACCAATGGCTTCATCTCGGATAGCACCAAGCGTGACTACTGGTTCGACCTTGGAACCCTTGCGACTACGCCTGGTACGATTGTAGAGGATACGAAAAATTGGCCGCCATTCAAAGACAAGAGCCTGTCGGGCTATGAGAAAAAGCTTCTGTTCTGGAATAATGGCACGACGATGAAGGACGTCGCTCAGGATGTGGGCATTACCTTTGATCTGGATAGCCGTGGCGTTGCTGTCGTAGATCTATGGAATCGCGGAACGCTCGATATGGTATTTGCCAATCAGGGTGCGGAGCAGAAGCTCTACAAGAGTCATAATGAGACGGGGAATCACTGGATCAAGCTGGATCTGGAGGGTACCTTCCCGAGCAATCGGGATGCTGTAGGAGCGAAAGCTATCTTTGAAATTGGAGGCATCCGTACTGCCATTGAACGAGATGGTGGCAATTCTCACGGAGCTCAGAGTGATCCGAGAATTCATTTTGGCCTAGGTGCTCACACCAAGGTGGACAAGCTCACTATTCAATGGCCAAGTGGCCGAGTACAAGAGCTGGAGAATGTGGAGGCCAATCAGATTCTGAAGCTGACAGAGCCGGATACTCCTATGGAGGATACGCTACAGCCCCGCGCCACGAATTCAGATCCAAGCCATGGAGAGGAGAATACAGGCCAATGAGTGAGCAATTACGCATTGGGATCATCGGGTGTGGCAGAATTGCTGTTACCCGGCATATTCCTGAGCTGCTCGCCCACCCACGGGCTGTCCTCACGGCATTGTGTGATACGCGCAAAGCAAGGGCTGCGGAGCTTGCTGAGCGATATGGTGTGACAGGTGTCTATGATACTGCTGAGGAGATGCTTCGGTCTGCTGCCTTGGACGCGGTTATCATCTGCACCCCGAATTGGCTGCATGCAGCAGATGCGGTGCATGCATTGCGCAGGGGACTGCATGTGTTCGTGGAGAAGCCGATGGCTGTAAGTCTGGAGCAGTGCCAGCTCATGATTGAGGAGGCCGAACGTGCAGGCAAGGTGCTGGCGATCGGACATAATCAGAGGCTGCACCCGGTATTTCGAAGAGCCAAGGATTGGCTGGATAGCGGCCGGATCGGCAAGGTCACACAAGTGATGACTCAATTTCAGCATGGCGGGCCAGAGCTGTGGAGCGTAGATGGCAGTGAGAGCTGGTTCCTGAATGGCAGTGAGACAGGACTTGGTGTGCTCGGGGATCTCGGCATTCATCGTCTGGATATGCTGCGCTGGATGCTGGCAGATGAGATTACAAAGGTGCATGCCTTGACCTCAAGCGTAAGGGGCATATCAGGAGTGAATGACAGTGCGGCATTGGTGCTGCAGACTGCGGCAGGAGTGCTGGGCACCGTACAGGTTAGCTGGAACAATCCGCTACAGGAGCACAGGACTGTTTTTTATGGAACGAAAGGCACGTTGTTGTTCGGGGAGACAATGGATTCGATTACGATATCGGATATGGACGGCAGTGTTGTAACAGAGACGGTCGCGCTCCCTCTCCGGAAGGACGGGGGCATGGAGTCGGGCATGGTAGACGACTTCATTCACAGTATTCTGGAGGATAGAAAGCCTGCTGTTAGCGGACAGGAAGCGTATCAGAGCATGAAGGTATTGTTTGAGGCGTTATCTGTAGGCCAGTAATCTGGCGAAGGAAGATTCGACTTAGGCAGGGGCTCCGTACGGGAGTCCTTGCTTTTTTAGCTACATAGACTTTGTGAATGTATATACATACTTGTAAGTAGAGGAAAACTATGGTAAATGATCATTAGAAGGAAAAATTCGAACCCAGTCATAGGATGGATCGGAGGGGGCAGAGCATGAGTCGGACGGAAGAATGGATGGCAACCTACCATGAGCATATCCGAAGGTATAGCCTCTCTGTTACTGGAGGGAGTGGCGACGCCGAGGATGTGTATCAGGAGACGGCACTCCGCCTCTTGCGGGCACTCAAGCAGGACAGCAGCAGAGCTGTTACGAAAGCCTTCATTTACCGGATTACCAAAAGTGTGTGGATTGATATGTGCCGCAAGCGCAAGCTGAAGGAGGTATCGCTGCACATGTTGCCTGAGCATCAGCTTCAGGGAGCACAGATGGCTGATGGCATGGAACTGCTGGAGACGTTGGAGCTGCTTGCCAGTCGCTTGTCTCCCCGTTATCTGGTGGTGCTGCTCCTCATGGATGTATTTCATTTCACGGCAAAGGAGACTGCTGGACTAATCGGAGGTACCGAAGGGGCAGTGCATATTACCCGCAGCCGCGCCAGACATAAAATTCAGATGTTGCAAGCCCGCGCGTGTCAGGGAAATCTGGATGTTGCGCCCATATCGAAGGCTACGCTGTTGGAGCGGGATGCTTTCCAAACTATTGTTGAAGGCTTCCGACGGCGAGATGCACAGCAAATTGTTAATGCATTTTTACAGATATCCTCGCAGGACAGCTTCCTCAGACAGATGCGGGTGGGGGCTTATCGACTATCATTCGCCTTCGAGGACCCTGACGGGAATGTATGTATGGTCTCATCCAGATAAAAAAAATATAAAACAGGTGTATATTTTTCGTGTATACCTACGTTAATTCATCGCACCCGTATTTAACGGGGTATAATCGGCAGGAGCCGAGTATTTTCGTCGAAAGAGAGGTGAGGTTTGGCGTGGCAGAACGTAGAGCACTAGTAACGAGAATTGATACCATCTTCATCCCGGTGACGGACCTCAAGCGATCAGCTGAATGGTATGAGCAATTGCTGGATTTGGATCGGGTCTACGTGACACCAGATACCAACTATATCGGCTTTCGATTCAAGGAAGCTGGTCCGCAAGCGACAGCTCTTACGTTGTTCCGGTCAGAGACAATCCCGCAGTGCAAGCACGCTGCATTCAATTTGTTCACGTCGGATGTAGAGGAAGCCCATCGGATTTTCCAGGAGAAGCAAGTGAAGGTAACCGAGGTGCACGATGAGGCTGGCATGCAGTTCTTTGATTTTTGGGATCTGGACGGCAATTGGGCACAGTTGATTTCATTTCCGGAGTAATGCACAAGACATTTGGATAGGAGGAGATTCATTTGATCACAAGCGAAGATGTAGAGATCAAGAAGCTGGAGGGCTTCAAGGCGGCTGTACTGACCGTGGAGGCCCCCTTCGCCAAGCTGGGACATGAGGTTCGTAGACAGTGGAAGCGTATTGAGGCCGTGCTACCTGACGAACACCCCCTGCGCCTCGATGCTGAGATCGGATATGTATTTTCTCCGCAGTGGAACACGGATGAGGGTGACGGTACGATGAAAATTAAGGTCGGTGTCAAGGTGTCTCATGATACTTCCTTCCCGGATGCTGTAGAGCTTCTGGAGGTACCCACCCGTGAGTATGTAATTCTTCGGTTCGAGGGAGATCGTGAGCGCCTGAACACGATCTATCAGGATTTATTCGCCTGGATTGCCGGCAGTGGCTATAAGGCTATATCGGAAGAGGGAGTATACTGGATTGAGGCCAATCGCTTGCAGCCTGTAAATCCTTTCGACATTGCACCAGAGGAAATAGATAGCTTTGACTATGATATCTGCATTGCTGTTGAGCCCGCTTGATCGTTGTTGGTACCTTGCTAACTGCAAGACCAAAAAGGATGCCCCGAAGTCGTACAAGCGGGGCATCCTTTTGTTGTAGTCATGATAATGCCAGCTGGCATGGCCAAGAGCCTGCATGAACCTAGCATCATCGGATATTCATGATATATTTTTATTTATTGATAACATTTGCAACGGTTACTTCAGGATCAACCTCGGCCTCATAATCTATACCATCGATCTCGAAGCCGAACAGTCGGAAGAATTCACGGCGATAGCCTTCCAGATCAGTCTTGTCATAGATGTTGTCTGTATCCACTGTGGCCCAGAGCTGTGCTACCTCTTCCTGGACATCAGCGCGCAGCTCCAATTCATCAATTCGGATGCGTCCCTTCTCATCGACCGGAGTTCCGTCTGCAGCATACAGGCGATCTGCGAATAGACGATACATTTGCTCGATACAGCCCTCATGAATCCCCTTCTCCTTCATTACACGATACAGTGCGGAGATGTAGAGAGGAACGACTGGAATCGCCGAGCTGGATTGAGTAACCAGTGCCTTACAGACAGCAACATAGGCGCGTCCACCAATAGAAGAGAGCTTGTTGGTCATTGTAAGAGCTGTAGCTTCCAGATGGTCCTTGGCTCTGCCGATAGTTCCGTCGCGGTAAATCGGCTTCGTAATCTCCGAACCAATGTATGAATAGGCAATGGTAGTGGCGTTGTCTGCGAGCACTCCAGCTTCGAGCAAGCGGTTAACCCAGTCCTGCCAATCCTCACCGCCCATGACAAATACAGTATCCTCAACCTCTTGCTCCGAAGCGGGCTCCAAAGTAACCTGGCTTACTTCTCCGGTATGGAAATTAACCGTTTTGTTCGTGTAGGTCCCATTGAGTGTCTTCAGTACGGAAGTCTTGGTCTCGCCTGTAGCTGGATGGGTACGGCGAGCTGTAGCTACACTGTATACCACCAGATCAACCTGGCCCAGCTCACGACGAATCAGTTCAATCGTTTCAGCCTTCAGCTCAGCTGAGAAGGCATCTCCTGTAATACTGTAGGATTTGAGGCCAGCTTCCTGAGCTGCCTCTTCAAAGGCAGCCGAATTGTACCAGCCAGCAGACGCTGTGCGCCCCTTGCCTGCGGAGCTTTCACGATAGACGCCAATTGTATTTGCATTAGCCCCGAAGGCCGCTACAATGCGTGAGGACAGTCCATAGCCTGCAGAAGCTCCGATGACCAATACATTTTTCGGTCCGCTAATGGCTGGCTGGGATTGTACATATTGTACCTGCTCGCGTACTTGCTGAGCACATCCGACTGGATGAGCCGTTGTGCAGATAAAACCTCTGGTTCTTGGTTTAATAATCATGTGTATTCATTACCTCTCTTCAGATCCGAAAATTGTACAAGCGAAAGCGTGAAGTCTGATTCACAATCTCTTTCTAAACCATCATTGTATTCTTAGATGTACTATCCTATTTTAACGATTTTTTTGAAAAACGAAAACCTTGTGTCTCCATTCAACCGGATTTAGTCATTATTTGGTTGGTGAGCACATGATGGAGCTGTTATTTCTGAATGTGTTTTTAAGTGTTAATAAACATGACGTGAATATGTTACATGTCAAAGATTGTTTTGACGTTCATAGGGATTATTGTATAGAATGTAAGAGATCGTGCAATGTATCAGATAGGTATCATCACCTAATATTTGGTTTATTTGCAGTTGTGCGACTGTCAATCCGTTGTTTTTATTATTTTTTATCCACTGTTTAATTCTTGACGTCAGGTCAGAGAGTGGGTAGAATAAATTAAATAATTGTGCAAGTTGTGTCTATATAACTGTGAGCAGCATGCACAAGCATCAGTGGAGCTGAGTCATCTTGTAATCGCAAGAAAAACAACTGCTTAGGGCGGTCTATCTTCTTACGCAAGTACGTCGATTGATGTTTTTCTTTAGATTATACAACCTAACAGCTTTAGCAGAGCTGGTCATTGTATAATCGCAAGAAAAACAACTGCTTAAGGCGGTCTATCCTCTACGCAAGTACGTCGATTGATGTTTTTCTTTAGATTATATAACCTAACAGCTTTAGCGGAGCTGGTCATTGTATAATCGCAAGAAAAACATCCGCTTAAAGCGGTCTATCTTCTACGCAAGTACGTCGATTGATGTTTTTCTTTAGATTATACAACCTAACAGCTTTAGCGAAGCTGGTCATTTGTATAATCGCAAGAAAAACAACTGCTTAAAGTGGTCTATCTTCTTACGCAAGTACGTCGATTGATGTTTTTCTTATTAAATAATGAATGTGAGTGATATAACATATGAGTCGTCTTTTGGAAGTTAAGGATTTAGCTATATCATTTAAGACTCGTGGCGGCGAGCTGCAGGCGATCCGCGGAGTCAGCTTTTACGTGAACAAAGGGGAGACACTTGCGATCGTAGGTGAATCCGGTTCAGGCAAGAGCGTTACCTCACAGGCCATCATGAAGCTAATCCCTGAGCCACAAGGAATGTACAAGCGTGGACAGATTATGTTTGACGGTCAGGAAATCATTAAGAAGAATGACAAGCAGATGCAGAGCATTCGTGGTAATGAGATCGGCATGATCTTCCAGGATCCGATGACCTCTCTGAACCCGACAATCAAGGTAGGTAAGCAGATTACAGAGGTGCTGTTCAAGCACAAAAAAATGAATAAAGAAGCAGCGCGCAAGCGGGCCATTGAGCTGCTTGATCTGGTAGGTATTCCATTGCCAGAGCAGCGCTTCAATCAATATCCGCATGAATTCAGTGGCGGGATGCGTCAGCGCGTCGTTATTGCAATGGCACTGGCTGCTGACCCTAAGCTGCTGATTGCGGACGAGCCAACAACGGCTCTTGACGTTACAATCCAAGCTCAGATTCTGGAACTGATGAAGGATCTGCAGAAGAAGATTGGGACAGCCATTATTTTCATTACCCATGATCTTGGCGTCGTAGCGAAAATGGCAGACCGCGTAGCTGTTATGTACGCTGGTCAGATTGTCGAGACCGGAACAGTACAGGAGATTTTCTACGATCCGCGTCATCCATATACATGGGGATTGCTTGCATCCATGCCGCACCTAGACAGCAGAGGCACCAAGCTGACTGCGATTCCAGGTACGCCACCAGACTTGTTACATCCTCCTAAAGGTGATGCATTTGCGCTGAGAAGCTCCTATGCTATGAATATTGACTTTGAGAAGGAGCCTCCTTTGTTCAAGGTATCGGATACACATTACGTGAAGTCCTGGCTGCTTCATCCGATGTCTCCAGCGGTAGAGCCGCCAGAAGTCGTGAAGACTAAGCGCCGTGATCTGGAGCAGAATTATGCTGAGCCTGTCATGGTAGATGCTTACGAGCTGTAAGACAAACGGATCATGATGTAAGGTCAGACTGCTGGGGATAGCAGCTCCTGACGGCATTGTATCTACAGAATGCGTTTTGTTGAAATAATTGAATAGCAACAGCGGCCTATGAGCTCATAAGGTTGCTGTGTCTCGGGTGGTGTACTGTCATAACGACGGTGCACCACCTTTTTTTTCATTTTTTGCTATCCGTATATATGTAATCATACATGTAATGATCTCATCGTTTGCAGATGCAAGCGAGCTTTGTGCCGGACATGAGTAGGAAAATGAACAACGAAAAGTTAAAATAGAATATAGTTCCATCGCGATTCACATTCACTTGTTGACATGAAGGCTATATGGCTAATCATATTCTGAACAGGGAGCGTGAGGACAATGGCAGCATTTGCTAACAAAATAGGAGTCATCTCGGACAGCTTCGGTCTAGGGGTGTATCAGGATTTGCTTGAAGCCCGGAAGCTAGGAGCGGAGGGAGTTCAGATCTGGGCAACCCAAGGGGAAATGGACCCCGTACAGATGACAACGGACCGGCGCAAGGAACTGCGCCAATATGCTGCAGGGCTTGGCCTGGATATCTCTGCATTATGCGCCGATTATGGGGGCTGGGGCTTTCGACATGCTGCGGACAATCCGCGCCGAATTGAGCAATCCAAGCGGGTCATGGAGCTGGCGCTTGACCTGGATTGCCGGATCGTGACGACCCATATTGGCATTATTCCCAAAGACACGAATCATGATGAATATAAAGTGCTTCAGGAGGCATGCAATGAGCTGGGACGCGCAGCTTCGGATCTTGGGGGATATTTTGCGATTGAGACAGGACCCGAGCCTGCCGACCGATTGAAGCAGTTCCTGGATTCATTGAACACACCTGGTGTTGCGGTGAATTTTGATCCGGCCAATATGGTGATGGTGACGGGCGATGATCCCGTCCAAGGCGTATATAGCTTGAGAGATTATATTGTTCATACACATGTGAAGGACGGTATTCGAATAAGGGAAGTTGATCCTTATGAGGTATATGGGGAGTTAAGTCATGATCAGATCGCGACAATGGCTGAGACAGGAGCTGGCTTCCGGGAGGTTCCGCTGGGGGAGGGGACGGTTGATTTTGCAGCCTATTTTGCAGCCTTGCAGGCGATTGGATATACCGGATATTTGACGATTGAGCGGGAAGCAGGACAGCAGCCGCATATCGAGCTTGAGGCTGCCATCCGTTTCGTTCGCCGCTATCGCGGTGTCTAACTACACGCGCCCCTCGCCTATACCTCATTCCAGATCCGGCGAACGTTGGCCATGCCGATCCTGGAGCCTGTGCGACAATCCTCCATCCCTTCGAATTCGAGGGACAGATAGCCGTCATAGCCTGATTGCTTAATAGAGCGCAGCACCTCTCGCAGATCCAGATCTCCATGTCCGGCAATAGCCCCTCTCAGATAATTGCCGCCAGTGGTTCGGAACCAGCCTTCTCCAGGGCCGTCTGGTGAATCTGCATGAGCAGGACGAAGATAGAAATCCTTGATGTGAATCATAGATGCATAGGGAAGATTATTGCGCACAGCAACCACCGGGTTCTCGTCGGCACACATGAAATTGCCAATATCCAGTGTTGTCTTGTAATTGGGTTCCTCCACCGCTTCGACCAGTGCCTGGACACGATCACTATGCTGAATGAAGTATCCGTGATTCTCTACACTTGTAGTGATTCCGAAGGCAGCAGCATAGCGTGCTACCGTGCGGCAAGCGTGGGCCAGGCGGTCGAGCTGCCTGTTAAAATGTCCAATAGAGACATCCTTACTGGAGGCCACATCATGTCTCATAAGCTTGACACCCAGACGAGCGGCGATATCCACTTGGCTCTTGACACGCTCAATTTCCGCCTCGTAAGCGTCATCATGGTCTGTCAGGAAATTGGCTCCGATCGCATAGTTGGATATCTCCAGCCCGGCGGCAAGCGCTTGAGAGCGAATCCGATCAATTAGTTCGGGTTGCTCTGTCAGATCGAAGCCGAGGGGCACAATTTCGATATGCTCACTTCCGAGCTCAGCTGCGTAATCAATGAAGCCGACGATGTCCATTTCACCCTTGCGCAGTGCGTTATACAGGCTATAGCTGCTTAATCCAAGCTTCACAGATGTACCTCCTTTCCAAGCTGGGCAGATGTGTAGACGGCATTAAGAATTTTCGTAATCGCCACACCATCCTCAACAGGACTAAGTGGCTCCTTGCCTGATTGGATGCATTCGATGAAGTGCGCAATTTCATTCGCAAATGCGGTGTCCACCTGGAAAGTCGCACTATCTGTCTGTGGATGAATATTTAGAATCGTGTTATTTTTCTCGGAGACCATCACCAGCTGAGGATCAATCTCCAGCCCCCCTTGATCTCCATATAGCTTGACTGAGCTTTCGTTACGCTGTGCATGGAGTGAGAAGCTAACATCGACGAATAGAGACGCGCCGTTCTCGAATCGGATTAAGGCATTGGCCATATCCTCAACGTTGTTCTTACTAGCGTCATAGTCTGCAGCCTGGTAACGGGAGAGGTTCGCGATATGTGCGCGATTGCCTAAGCGGTAATAGGTGTTGCCGCTGACGGATACGGCTCTGGGGCGGCCCATCATATACCAGCATAGATCAATGACATGCACGCCAATATCAATCAGGGGGCCTCCGCCCGAGCGATCTACATCACTGAACCAACCGCCGGGATTCCCCAATCTGCGAATGGTTGATGCCTTGGCATAGTACAGTTCTCCGAATTCTCCAGCCTCGACGAACGAACGGAGCATTTGAACATTGGGATCATAGCGTCGGACGAAGCCAACCTGCAAAATGTTGCCGGAGCTGCGAACTGCCTCCTGTATACGAATAGCCTCATCAACGGTGCGGCATAGCGGCTTCTCGATGAGTACATGCTTGCCCGCCTCTAGTGCGGCGATGCTAATCTCGGCGTGGGTGCTGTTCCAGGTGCAAATACTGACGGCATCTATAGCGCTGTCAGCCAGCAACTCCCGGTAGTCAGTATAAGCCTTCGTAGCGCCGTTCGCCGTGGCTGCTTGCTCCGCTCGTGCTTTGTTGTTATCGCAAATGGCCTCGATGACGACGTCCGGATGATTACGGTAGGGTCGAAGATGGAAGTCGGATATACTTCCTGCTCCAATGACACCGATATGTACTTTTTTCAATGGAACCAGCTCCTTTCGGTATGCTTGTTGCTTCAAATGTAGACATAAACGATGTACAACTCCATGAGGATTGACTTCATTGTAGCGGGAGAGCATTCTCTAGGCTATGTAGCCGTGTGCTGTTTATTTGAATAATTGTGCGCTTCAGGAGGGATGGACGTGAGCAGAATGACAGCGTTACGAGAAGAAATGGATATGCCAGATCCCCATTTTCCAGCCAAGCTTAATTCACTGCGTTACGATACCAAAGGACAGGTTATATTCCAGCACCACTGGCATGCCCATCTGGAGCTGCAATATTTTGTATCAGGGGAAGCGGTTATTGAATGTAATGGGGTACCTCTGCGTGTAAAAAGCGGGGATCTTGTCGTGCTAAATAGCAATGATCTGCATATGGGTGTCTGCCAATCCGACGAGCTGGCATACCATGTGCTCATTGTGGATATTGCGCTGCTGCATAGCCTGTCGCCAGACGCCATTGAGACCAAATACATAGCCCCGATCGCCCGGAACCAGATTCTGTTCCAGAACCGGATTGAGCGTGATGCCAATCTGAACCGATGCATGGATGCCATGATTGGGGAGTTCAGAGAGCAGGAGCCGGGCTATGAGCTGTCGATCAAGTCGTCCTTGTATCGCCTGCTGACCTTGTTGGTTCGTAGCTATGTCACCGAGTGTAGTCAGCTCCCGCAGCATGAGACTCGAACGAGGAATCTGCAGCGCTTCGCTCCGGTATTCGACTATATTGACGGGCATTTGGATCAGGAGCTTACGGCCAGCGAGCTCGCTGACCTGATCGGGCTGAGCCGTTATCATTTCAGTCGCCTGTTCAGCAGCCTGACGGGCAGGACGATCTCGGAGTACATCAATCAGCTTCGCATCAATAGATCCGAGCAGCTGCTACGTCATTCCAATATGACGGTCTCCGAGATTGCCTGGGCCATTGGCTTCAAGGATGTGTCCTACTTCAGCAGGACCTTCAAGAAGTACAAATCGCTGTCCCCCTCTGAGCTTAGGACAGAGCGTTAGCTTTACATTACACACTACACACTACACACACACTACACACTACACACTACACACTACACACTACACACTACACACTACACACTACACACTACACACTACACACTACACACTACACACTACACACTACACACTACACACTACACACTACACACTACACACTACACACTACACACTACACACTACACACTACACACTACACACTACACACTACACACTACACACTACATACTTCACACCAAACATCATATTCCCAGACCTCTTAGTACCTTGACCAGATTTGAACAGATCCAATGTGAGTGTAGTTGCTGCAAGCGGGGAGCACTGTGGGTCCCTGTTAAGCTTGCTGTTCTTTGGAACGAAATTGAAAAAGCGGATGAACAGCAAGCTTAAGGTCGGCAACTGTCGTTTCTCTAGGCTCCCCCGCTGTCCGCTAATTAGGATCTCTCCAAATCATTCACACCTGAAATCAGATTCGATAAGGTACTGTTCGCCAATGCCTGCCTAGCGGTAGCCTTCAGTCTGAGCAGGCTTTCCTGCCTCCTGCACCTCCACCAGATAACGGAAGCAATCGGGTCTGGACCCGTCCCTATCAGTGAATCCGTATACTTGGGCTAACTGGCCGCTGGACAACGAATGCCCATTCCAGCGAGCCTTGTTGTCATCCGAGGCAAGGGCTGCTACGGCGCGACCTACATAGAACGGCGTCTCAGATATGGCAAAATGAGGCTCCTGCTCCGTCGCATCCTCCCAGTTCGACTCAGTGACGCCAAAATGCTCCAGCATCATCTCGGATCGCATCCAGCCTGGTGTCAGTGAGACAGCTGTGCAAGCATGCGGCTTCAGATCATGACTTAGCCCCCATGCCATCCGGCTTACAGCCGTCTTGGCCAGATCGTAGAAGAGCGACAGACGATAGTGTGATTGGTTGTATTCGGCGGTACCGTCCGTCATTTCCACGACCAGACCTCCTGCATGGCGGATTAACAATGGCAAGGCATAGTGGCTTGTAATCAAATGGGTATCAAGTGCAAGACGCAGCAGACGCAGCCCGTTGTCCAGTGAATGCTCCCAGACCGGGACGTTCCAGTCTGTGAGCAGCTCACCACCCCAAATATCGTTCACGAGGATATCCAGTCGGCCTTGCTCCTGCTCAATGCGGGTGATCAGAGCCTTCACCTGCTCTGGCTGTAGATGATCGACCTGCACGGGGATGCCAATCCCTCCAGCCTCGTTCACCAGCTCTGCCGTGTCCTCGATGGTCTCGGGCCGATTGTATTCCGAAATCTGCGTACGCGTCGTGCGGCCAGTGACGTATACCGTGGCTCCGGCTGCACCTAGCTCGACGGCTATGCCTCTTCCGGCACCACGAGTACCTCCGGCTACTAAAGCTACTTTTCCTTGTAATGGTTGCATGTGTTCCAGCTCCTTTCGTTGTCTTACCGTTCACTTTACACTATAATGATGTCATCTATTGTCATATATAATACGAATCACCAAGGAGGGAGCTTATGAGAGCCGATCGGCTGCTTGCGCTGCTTCTACTGCTACAGACTCATGGCAAGCTGACGACCCGTGAACTGGCAGAGCGTCTGGAGGTATCCAGTCGTACAGTCATACGTGATCTGGAGGCGTTAAGTGTGGCGGGTCTACCCGTCTATTCGGAGCGCGGGCCGGATGGAGGCTGGCGGCTGATGGAGGATTTCCGCAGTCGATTAGGAATGATGAGGCTGCATGAGATCAAGTCCTTGTTCATCGTTCCTTCCGATACAATTATGAGACAACTAGGATTACCTGCTCGGGAGGATGAAGTCCGCGCCAAGCTGCTGCATGCCCTTCCTTCACCGATGAAGCGTGAGGCCGAGCAGTTCCTGGACAAAATCTATATCGACACAGGCACCTGGGCACCTGCTGTGGAGAGTAAGGAGCAGGCTGAGCGGTTCGCACTTGTGTATGAGGCAGTATGGCAGGAGCTTCAGCTACAAATGGAATACGAGAAAGCCGACGGCAGTCGTATCCAGCGTAGCGTGGCTCCACTCGGGCTGGTCGCCAAGGGGAATACATGGTATTTGGTAGCAAGCTCCGGGACAGATCAACTGCGCAGCTATAGATTGTCGCGAATGTTGTCTGTTCAGATCACCTCTGATGCCATCGTTCGTCCAGCAGAATTTTCCTTGCGTGCATACTGGCACCAGAGCAAGAATGAGTTCGTACAGGGCATTCCTGTCTATGAGGCCGACGTGCTGGCACATCGCTCTATTCTGGGGCGTCTTACCTTTACAGGGAAATTCGTCAAGCATATACATCTTCATGAAGAGCGTAGTGGAGAGAGATTAACAGATGAGAATTTCTGGACTCGTGTGAGTCTTCATTTCAATGATGAAGAGGAGATTGTGGAATACGTCATGGGCTTTGGTGAGCGGATGAAGCTGCTACAGCCAGAGCATTTAATAGATACCATTGCTGAGCGCGCCCAGGCAATTCTGAAGCTGTATGGCTCTTCCAAAATTATTAGTCAGGAGCAGCAGGCAACGCAGAGTACGTAATACCGAGCTTACACGCTGTGTCGGTGGGCCATAGGAGACTTGTTCATATTGCTTTCCAAATGGTGAACCCACCATAATCGTAATACCATATCCACATCCACATCAGGAAGAAGGAGTAGGTCATTTTGGCAAACACACTAACCATCAAGGGCATAACCATTGGCACGGGCATCCCGAAAATCTGTGTCTCCATGGTAGGCGCTAATCTGGAGCGACTGAAGGAGGAAGCAGCGGAGCTGCGGCTTCTGAGTCCCGACCTTGTCGAGTGGCGGGTGGATTTCTATGAGCAGGTAGAGGACATAGATCGTGTCAGAGAAGCCTTGGCGACCATTCGAGCCCTGTTGCCAGACATCCCACTCGTGTTCACCTTTCGCAGCGCGAAGGAGGGTGGGGAGAAGGAGGTAAGCTCTTCCTATTATGTACAGCTGAATCAGGCGATTGCACAATCCGGTCAAGCGGATCTGATCGATGTCGAGCTGTTCCGTGCGGAGCAGGATGTCCGACTGTTGGTAGATACGGCGCATGCACATCAGGTGCATGTGATCATGTCCAATCATGATTTTCACAAGACCCCAGCCAAGGATGAACTGGTAGGGCGCCTGCGGAAAATGCAGGAGCTTGGTGCTGATCTGCCCAAGATCGCCGTCATGCCAACCTCCACAGCGGATGTGATTACTCTGCTGGATGCTACCAACACGATGAAGGAGCAGTACGCGGATCGTCCGATCATTACGATGTCGATGGCGGCAAACGGGGTGATCAGCCGGTTATCTGGTGAGCTATTTGGCTCGTCGGTCACCTTTGGCGCAGCCAAGCAAGCTTCTGCTCCAGGACAGGTGGCTATCTCAGAGCTGCGTACGATGCTGACCATGTTCCATCAGCAGCTGGTGAAATAGCAATGAAGTAAGGATATGCATGGTCTCCTGAACAAGATGAATCTCTGAGTCGCAAGCTACGGCTCAGGGATTTTTTGTGTAGTCTAGGGTCTTGAGGGATGAGGTGATGGTCTTGCTTCTGCCTTCGGCACGATGTGAGTTCGCAGAAATTTCGCAGAAATAGAAGAGGACGTCACAGCATACCATGTGAATTTGTCTCTCCATGGAGGAATATAGTTCTTGTGCTGTGGACTTTCTTATTCTATAATATCAGAAAGTATGTAGAGTAACGTTGACTTCACTGGTCTTAAGTAGCGAGATTTAATTAGCAATGGGGGATGCTTTGTTTATGGAATATATAAGTACAAGAGGACAGGTAACAGGTAAAGGCTTTATCGAGACCGTACTGATGGGCTTGGCGGATGACGGGGGTCTGATGCTGCCGGCACAGATTCCGACGGTAACCGCCGCTACGTTGGAACAATGGAAGACGCTGAGCTATGAGGAGCTATTCCTGGAAATTTTCGCTTTGTATATCAATGATGAGATTCCGCGTGAGGACCTCAGAGAGCTGGTGCGTCGCAGCTATTCCAGCTTCCGTACACCAGAGGTGACTCCGGTGCATAAGGTGCACGACTCTTTGTATATTCTGGAGCTGTTCCACGGCCCTACCTTCGCATTCAAGGATGTAGCACTACAGTTCATGGGTGAGTTCTACTCCTACGTATCCAAGAAGCAGGGGCAGATCATTCACATTCTGGGTGCGACCTCCGGGGACACCGGTGCCGCCGCCATTCAGGGTGTACGTGGTAAGGAAGGCATCAAGATCTGTATCCTGCATCCGCATCAGAAGGTAAGTAAGGTGCAGGAGCTGCAGATGACGACAGTACAGGACGAGAATGTATTGAATCTGTCGGTTAAGGGCAACTTTGACGACTGCCAGGGCGTGATCAAGGAGCTGTTCGCTGACCTTGATTTCAAGAGTCAGTACCATCTGCGGGCTATTAATTCCATTAATTTTGTACGCATTCTGGCACAGACGGTGTATTATTTCTACGCTTATCTGCACATTGAGCAGAGCGGTCCGTCTTCTAAGGTGAACATCAGTGTGCCTTCTGGCAACTTCGGCAATATCTTCTCTGGCTTCCTGGCCAAGAAGATGGGGCTGCCGGTGAACAAGCTGATCATTGCCACGAATGAGAATAACATTCTGGAGCGCTTCGTGAAGACTGGCGAATATCGTCCGGGTGGCTTCAAGAGCACATATAGTCCTTCTATGGATATTCAGGTGGCCAGCAACTTCGAGCGCTATCTGTATTATTTGCTGGATGAGGATGCTGCACAGGTATCTCACTATATGGCACAACTGAAGGAGCAGGGGGCTATCGTCATCCGTCCTGAGGATCTTGCGAAGGTTCAGGCTGATTTTGCAGCTTATGGTACCAGCAATGAGCAATGCCTGGAGATCATCAAGTCGTACCAATCCGAGTATGACTACCTGCTGGACCCACATACGGCCTGTGGTATTGCTGCGTATGAGGCGAATCAGGAGCCAGACGAGGTCACGATCACCTTTGCTACGGCTCATCCTGCCAAGTTCAACGAAGCCATCGAACTAACGGGAATTGAGCAGCAATTCCCAGAGCCGATTGCTCGCTTGTCCTCCATGCCTCAATATCAGGTTGTAGTAGATAATGACAAGGCTGAGATTGTGCATCAGCTAGAAGCCTTCTATACGCTGAAGGGCTAATGCTGTTACTCCGACACGTTGGGTGGGAGATATGAAACCTATCCATCGAGTTCATGAAGAAGCTGTTCTCACGGCCAATGCTGGCTGCTGGGGGCAGCTTTTTTTTAGGATGTGACATGAAAAGTGAGCCCAAGCGATTTATAATAAAGCGGAGAATACCACAGTGAGATGTCAATGGCGAAGCAAGAACACCCAAGCAGCGAAGCGCTTGATTAGGCTTGTCAGGAGGAGGAGACAGACACACATGCTGAAGGAACGAGTAGAATACTTATGCAAACGAAGAGGGATTACCCGCAAGGAACTGGTGGACGGGCTGGTTACACAGGCGCATTTTGCTAATATTTTGGCAGACCGCTATCCATTACCAGAGGATTTGGCGGAGCAGCTGGCTCCAAGGCTGAATGTGCCAATGGATCATCTGACAGAGGCAGCACGAGCCGACGAATCCGTCCTGGTTCAGGCGGAAGACATCTTCCAACAGCTATCCCAGACAGCCTCCTTCGTGCCAGAGAGCTACGTGCACGAGCTGCCGGATCGAGCCCCTGCCCTGACGATCGAGCTGACCACGGCCCTTATGAAGGCTGTCTACTATCAGCAATTAAATGATCTGGCAGCCTATGAATATATACATAGCTCGTATCTGAACTTTTACCTGGATAAGTATGGCCGCCCGGATGAAGTAAGCGTGCCAGGACCGCTCCAGAAAGCATTATTGTTCTATAAAATACAGCATTATCGTTCGAAAGGTCACTATCATGATGTATTGCACCATGTAGAGAAGCTATTGAGCAAGGTGGAGCCAGGGACAGAGATATGGCTGACTACACAAAATATGAAAATGGAAGCATATGTATCCCTCAAGCAATTTGAGCAGGCCAAGCATGTGTTCGATGAAACGCTGCGACGGGTATACGATGACCGCTTATTCCACAGACTGTCAGGTCTGTATGTAGCCTATAGTGGATATTGCTATGCTGTAGGCTGGCTGAAGGAAGCTTTGTCTGCCTTGAGTATGGCTGAGGCTCATCTGGTCTATGCTCCCAATGCTGGTGAAGTGATGCTCTCGATCATGAACAACCGCATTATTATGGAGACGATGGCAGGAAAATATGACAAGGCACTAGAGGATATTGCGCGGCTGCAGTCAATGGTGGAGAAGGAGCCAGAGGAGACGAGGCAGCTTCTTAGGCCCACGCTTACGATCTACCGTTGTGAGCTGGCATTAGCCCGCAAGCATTGGCCTATATTGTCAGCCGAGGTGGAGGAGCTGGGACAGCTGCCGTTGAGCCGAGATCAGCACATGACGCTGCTGTTTTACCAGAGTCAATTAGCTCTATCTCACGGAGCCAATGAACAGTTCATGGAACAGGCCCTTGCGTGTCTGGAATACTATGAAGAGACGCAGCAGGAGCTTCGACTGGAGCAACTCTATGAAGCGCTTGCGGCCATATCTGAGGAGGGGCGAAAATATAAGGAAGCCGCTACCTACTATCGCAAGCTGGTGTATTTGCTTAGAAGACACAGCGCGCCTGGAAGCATGGACTAGACTTACCAATCGCACGAATCAATTGTACGAAGTCACAAAACTCTACTCCTAATTGGGGTGTATAGATCCCGGAAGTGACACTTTTATTGCGCTTATATCGTTATTTTCCCAAATATCGAACTCGAAGATCCCTGTGAAGCAGGGATTTTTGCTGTTTTATTGGATGTCCCGAGATGTATTGTGGTGAGGCTGCGCGGGTGTTTATACTTGAATTAAGCCAGAAACATAGCTAAACGCTATAACTAATGAAAAGAGGTGCAGCCATGCTAGGATGGTTCGGGAAAAAGAAAAAGAATGAAGATGCTCTGCAGCATGCCGACCGCGTCATGAATACAGGATTAACAGGGCTGATGATGAAGGGCTTCGTATCGAAGGAGCATCGGGATGCGATCAATCAAGGCCTTAATTCAGCCAAGGATGCTCAGCTTGCTGCTCACGGTGGCCTGCCGCTAGCCGCTACTGCGAAGGTGTTACGTGTTACTGATACCGGTAAGCTGATTAACTTTGATCCGGTGGTCATTCTGGAGCTCAGTGTGACGGAGACAGGTGGCAGTTGCTATAACAAGACGATGGAGACCTTGGTATCCAAGCTCCAGATTCCTCGGGCAGGCGATACTGTAGGGCTTGCGTCCAATCCTGCCAAGCCTTCCGAGTTCCTCTATATGGGGCTGATCGCAGGCTAATCGGTCTGCAGCCAAGGTCTTGAGTATGAATTCAATGCATGTAACAATGGGTAGTCGATTTAATTCGGACCCGTTAATAGGGCTGGTAAGCAAAGTCTCGAACGAGTAGCAAAACTATAAATACCGTTGTACAAAATAGCGAACAGGTGAGCAACAACCTCGGCCTCTAACCTGTTCGCGCTACCTTTTTTATAGAAATCCAATGGCCTTGTACATTCTTCCTTCAATAAAAAAGATGATATTCAGGTCAGTTCTATTGAATAGGAACTAAAATCTCGCACAAGTGATTATCAATCCTTTGTAGAGTATATCTTTCAATAATGGGCTGTTCTCTGATGGATAGATTATTTTTCTTGATTTCATAAAAAATGCTGTCCCAAAATTGACTGATGGCTTCCTTAGAATGGTCAAGCAAGAACACAGCGTATTTTCCTCCAGGAAGATTACCAGCCTGTGCCGGTTGTTCCACATTAAAGTCTTTATCTACAACCACACAAACATCATACCGACATTCCTCTTTAGGAGTAACCTTAGGGTTATCCTGTGGTATGCCTAGAATCGCAGCTTGGTTCAATACACCATTCAACTGTGCCCAATGCTTGAAAGATTCCATTAATTCTTTGTTTTGCTCCCCACCATACGTTCCAACGCTTCGGAAATAGGCAACTCTTGATTCAGTTAATTCTTCAATGGTAATTTTCATCGTATAATCCCCCTCCTTTCCAGGATAAGGTAATATGATATAAAATAATTATCAAGCCAGTTTTAAAAAGAAATTATTAACTATAATTAATCAGTCTATAATTTCCTTTATGTACTCAACACTCTAAATGAAAAGAGCACCTCAATGCGCGAATGAATTCATTCGTCCATCGAGGTGCTCTTTTACTTAATCACGCTATTGCTATTGTTCTAAAGTTCATTGCTCTAAAGTTCATTGCTCTAAAGTTCATTTCTATTGCTCTAAAGTTCATTGCTCTGGGCTTACTGCTTCAGCGTAATATTAGTGTGCTTCAGCTTGCTTGGTGCTTGCCTGATTGTGATCCCGGTGAAGCTTGCGATCGTATACAAATGGACCAAAGGGCAGCAGGGATGCGAGCACGCCCAGAAAGGATTGCCACAGTGTAATTTTGCGTACGACCAGTGCGAACAAGATGGCTGCAAGGTACATCACGAATAGAATACCGTGGATCATCCCCGTCCAGCTGACCATTTGCGGCAGATCCAATCCATATTTGAGCGGCATAGCAATAAATACAAGCAGCAGATAGGATATAGCTTCAAAAATACCTACAACACGAAGAATCGGTAGTGCACGACCAGTCAATTCAGGCAGCCCCTTTCAGCATCTTACACCCTTCCTGAAATGCAATGCACTTGAGAGAGGATATGTAAAATGACCGTACATGATTATGGTGGGATCATATACGACGAGAATGTTATTTTTTTATAATATATCCTATAGAAAGTGCCTTGAGATCACTGGAAAGTTACGAAAATTTGAATATTTTAAATTCATATAATTATTTATACATATCATTAAATTTGTTTGCAAGGAATTGAAGATATTACCGTCATGCTATACTTTTTCACAGCCTTTTCATAGGGTTCGTTATCGTGATTCGTTATCCCCATAGCGCTCTTGAAAGTCATCAGTAAACTGTACTTTTATTGCGGAATAGCTACCCAGTGGCCCTTGGATACCTCCACCAGCTCTGAACGATCCAGTTGGTAGTTGTCAGGCGTGCGCGCTTCTTCTGGTGCCAGACGCTTCTTGGCAGCTTCTCTGACAGGATCAGGAATCGGTACAGCGGCCAGTAATGACTTCGTATACTCATGCTGTGGATTGGTATACAGCTCTTCACTCTCTGCCAGCTCTACAATTTTGCCCATGTACATGACAGCGACCCGATCGCTGATGTGCTTGACCATGGACAAATCATGAGCAATGAACAGATAGGTCAGACCGAGGCGCTGCTGCAGCTCCTCCATCAGCTTGACGATCTGAGACTGTATGGAGACGTCAAGTGCGGATAGCGGCTCATCGCAGACAATGAACTGCGGCTCTACTGCCAACGCCCTTGCAATTCCGATCCGCTGGCGTTGACCGCCCGAGAATTCATGTGGATAACGCAGGGCATGCCGGGGCTCAAGGCCGACCATATCCAATAGCTCCTCTACCCGCTTGCGCCGTTCCTGCTTGCTGTCGGACAGACCCTGCACATCCATTGATTCTCCGATAATATCCAGCACGTTCAATCGTGGATTCAGCGAAGCATAGGGGTCCTGGAAGATCATCTGCATATGCCGGCGCATCGCCTTCATATCCTTTCGTGAGAAGCGATTAATTGCCATCCCCTGGTACAGGATATCTCCGCCTGTCGGCTCATGCAGGCGCAGGATTGAACGTCCCGTCGTAGACTTGCCACTTCCGGATTCTCCTACGACCCCAAGTGTCTCACCGCGCTGAATATGAAAGCTGATGTCATCAACCGCGCGGAGCACCTTGCCTTTGCCCAGATTGAAATGCTGCTTGAGGGACTTCACCTCCAGCAGTGGACGCTCATCCCGGGAAATCACTGTGGATGCAGGCTTGGGCTTCTTGGGCTCGTCCAGCCGGGGCAATGCGTTCAGCAGCTTCTGTGTATAAGGGTGACGCGGATTCGCGAAGATCTCAGTTGTCGTGCCTGTCTCGACAATCTCCCCTTGTTTCATAACAGCAACGCGGTCGCACACGCCTGCGACGACACCCAGATCATGGGTAATCAGAATGATGGCTGTACCAAACTGCTGCTGCATATGCTTCATCAGATTCAGAATCTGCGCCTGAATTGTCACATCGAGTGCGGTCGTCGGCTCATCAGCAATGAGCAGGGAAGGACGACAGGCCAGCGCGATCGCAATCATCACTCGCTGTCGCATCCCGCCGGAGAATTCATGTGGATATTGGTTGAATCGTACTTCACTATCGCGTATGCCTACAGATTGCAGCATTTGCAGAGCTTGTGCCCGTGCCTCCTGATGGGATAGCTTTTGATGCTTCTGAAGGCTCTCCATAATTTGCTGCCCGATTCTCATCGTCGGGTTCAGCGAGGTCATCGGGTCCTGGAAGATCATACCGATCTCCTTGCCACGGATTCGCTCCATTTCTGGCTGGGTCAGCTCCGCCAGATTTTGACTGTTAAAAAGAATTTCTCCGTTCTTCAGGTAGGAGGGAGGTGAAGGAAGCAGACGCATGATTGAGCGTGCAGTTACACTTTTTCCACTACCGGATTCGCCGACGATGCCGAGCGTTTCTCCTTTGTTCAACGTGAAGCTGACGTTACGCACAGCCTCGAATTCATCGCCTCTTGTCTGGAAAGATATACTTAAATTGTTCACTTCTAATAACGGGGTCATCTCACTCACCTGCACCATGTCGAATTATATGAACTTGGGAAATTTTATGCTTGACTTCACCACAATATGGACTAATAATTAAGTATACTAATATACTCGGAATTGTCAATTTGAGTTCTGCTATGAATGGACTTTCAAGCAATCTTGGAGAGGATTTGTCGTTCTATGGAATTATCGGGAGCAGTTCAACACAGTTTACTAGGTCGCAATATAAGTGAAGCTTTTGGCAAAATGCTGCATAGCCCCTTGTATAAAGGAGCCGTATTCCTGCTTGGTGCTCCAGTTCATCTCTATGCTGGCATAGTGCATCTGGGACGTAAAAGGAATCATCCCTTCTTTGCAGTTGAGCAGGAGACGAGGCGTGAGCTACTAGAGGCAGGTATCCGTGATCGGCTGCTTGCTGAATTCAAGGAACAGCTGCAATTGAAGGAGCAGTTCTTTCAGCGGACTACAGATGAGGCAGTGCTCGCCAAGGAGGCAGCACAGCTGGCTGATGAACGAATCGAGGCATTGGTCCGGGAGCAGGCTGCCCGAAGGATGGAGGAGCAGGGCGAGGAGAAGCCGACTTATGCGGCTACGTTTCAGTCGCTGCTGACACGCCCATTGTTCTGCATTTTGTCTTTCCTGCCAGGCCTGCTGATGTATGGCCTTCTTTTTATGTATAGCAATCCTTATCTGAAATACATGCTAGAGCGGCTATTCATGACATTATTCGTTATCTTCGGTGTATCTGTGCTCGTATTTACGATCCTGTACCTGTCCCCGTTCAACCCGGCGGCGAATATTCTGGGTGTGACGGCGACGCCAGAGCAGATCGCTAATTTTAATGCGGTGTATGGACTTGATCAGCCTTATTGGGTACAGCTATGGAACTATCTGCGTGGTATTGCCATGTTTGACCTGGGTAAATCCTTCGCCGGTAATGAAGAGATTGCTTCAGCGATTGCTCGCAAATTCCCGGTGACGCTCGTATTATCAGTGCTATCGTTAGTGCTGGCCGTCGTGATCGCCTTGCCAATCGGGATTTTGTCGGCGACGAGACCGAATACGCTGCTGGATTATTCCTTTATGCTGATAGCATTGATTGGCCTGTCGATTCCTAACTTCTGGCAGGGGTTGATCTTCATTCTGAACTTCTCCATTAAGCTCCAGTGGCTTCCGCCGACCTATAATCCACAGAACTGGCTATCCATGATTATGCCGGTAGCGGTGCTGGGTACAGGGCTAACAGCAGCTGTAGCAAGGATGACCCGATCGTCGACGCTGGAGGTCATTCACGAGGACTACATGCTGACGGCCAAAGCCAAAGGACTCACAGAACGACAGGTCATCTGGCGTCATGGAGTTCGCAATGCGATTATCCCAATCATCACGGTGATCGGCCTGCAATTCGGAGCCATGATGGGCGGGGCGGCCGTGACGGAGAAGGTATTCAACATTAGCGGCTTGGGCAGCTATATTGTGGATAAGCAGTTCATACCCGATATTCCGGGTATTATGGGCGGTGTCGTATATATAGCCATTACGATCTCCATTATTAATGCAATCATTGACATTTCTTATGCCTTCTTCGATCCGCGAATTCGTTCCCGGATGAAACAATATTGATAAAGCAGGTGACTTCATTGGCTGATATGCTCCACATTTCCAAGCACAGAGCAGCCATCGCACTTCAATCCTCGTCAGAGTATCAGCAAGCCAGTCTAGCTGGGATATGCTCGCTCGTCGTGACCGTGATCTGGTTGTTAGGCAGTTATGATTTTGCAGATGGACAGCTGCGTCCTTTTGTTCTCATTGCTGGCATCGTATATGGTGTGTTCACGCTCCTACAGGCAGGTCTTACGCTTCTGCTCCGCAGAAGCCTGCTTCGTGAGGGACGTATTTCTTCAAGACTACGCCTGCTGGGGTACGTGCAATTGCTGAGCTTGCTTACAGGCAATATCTTTATCTTTCTCGCCGCCTGTCAATTGATTAAGAAGGAACGAGTGCCGGAGTACACGATAGGAATCTACATGCTACTTACACAGCTGGCTGTCATTGCCGTATCCGGATTGAATGTGTTCAAGCCATACGTGGCAGATACCTTTATTACAGGCATGCTGGTTCTGATCATCGTGGCGGTGTTCTATCTCGCAGCCGTGCTACTGATTGCCCTCGCAGTGAAGAGGGATCATATCCCGGGCTGGATGATGTGGCTGGCAATTCCCTTGATGGCAACAGCCGTAACAGGCAATCTCTTTGCTCTCGTACTGGGGCTGTCGTTAATCTCCAGAATTCGTAGACAGGCCACTCATACAGTAGGGAGCTGGGAGCGGATCAGTGAGCATCTAACGGGAAATACCACCTCCATGCTTGGTGCATTTTTCGTTATTTTTCTGTTCAACATCTCGATAGGCAGCTTCTTCACCTTTGATTACGGCATGGCGATCGAAAATAATTACAGTGCGATTCTGCAGCAGCCGTCCCTGGCTTATCCACTAGGTACCGATAATTTCGGGCGCTGTCTGTTCTCTCGTATTATCTTCGGTGCGCGCATCTCATTGATCGTCGGTGTGATCTCGACACTCATACCGCTGTTGCTCGGTGGTATACTTGGTGCCGTTTCTGGCTATTTCGGACGCTACACAGACCATATCATCATGCGTGCATTGGATATTCTGTATGCGGTGCCGGGCATTCTGCTGGCGATTGCTATTATTGCAGCCTTCGGTGCGAATACGGTGAATCTGATTGTAGCCTTGAGTGTGGGAGCCATCCCCACCTATGCTCGGACTATGAGAGCTAATGTGCTCCAGGTATCTACATTTGAGTTTGTCGATGCTGCCCGGGCTTTTGGCTCAGGACATTTGAAGATTATTTTCAAGCATATCGTACCGAATTCCATGGCTCCGATGATCGTCAAATCAACGCTGACCATCGGTAGTGCTGTCATTGCCACGAGCAGTCTGAGTTACCTGGGTCTTGGCGTAGAACCGCATATTCCCGAATGGGGGAACATTCTGAAGCTCGGCAGTACGTATCTGGAGAGTCATTCCTACCTGGCCATCTATCCGGGGCTGGCGATTATTGCGCTTGTACTATCATTCAACTTCCTCGGGGATGGTCTGCGCGATGCGCTTGACCCACGTATGGAGCAGTCCTCGTAGACAGTTCAATGTGAAATTCGAGCAAAGCGTGCATCACAGCCATCGGTGGGTTGTTCTGACCGCTTAGGTATCGTATGTGAAGGTGATTGGATCAAGCCATGTTGAAGTAAACGTCTGTTTGGAAAATGGCAGTACAAGAGGGAGTTCAGTTAGCGGTAGCGTGCAATATTCGGCCTTCAAGAGGGCTGCATAAAGTACCGCCGCTTGTCAATGAAATTATACCTAGCAAAATGATAGGGATAATGGTAATATAAAAAACAGGAACACACACATAGGGGGAGTTCAACCATGAAGTTGAGACATGTAATATCGCTACTACTCGTATTCGCTATAGTACTTAGTGGTTGCAGCGTAGCTACCAAATCAGAGGTTGCAGGTAACACCGAGTCCCAGGCGGAAGAGACTGCTACTAATACAAATGGTGTAGAGATTGAATTGCTGGCACAGACGGCCAGTGAATCTGATGTAAATATTATCCGTGATCAGTTGACCAAGAACGGCTTCAATGTGAAGCTGAATCTGCAGCCAGACTACGGCGGCTTCACAGCCCAGAAGGACGCTGGTAACTATGATATTGCGCTGTCCAGCTGGACGACGGTAACGGGTAACCCGGATTATGCGGTCCGTTCCCTGTTCAAGACAGGCGGCGATTACAGCATTTTGGCAGATTCGGACGTTGATGCATTGGTTGATGAAGCTTCCACGCAGACACCAGAGCAATATACAGAGACTTATAAGAAGCTTGAGCAGCGTCTGGTGTTCGACAAGGCTTACATAGCTCCATTGTACATTTCGTTGAAGAGCCAAGCGATCAACAAGGATATCCTGCAGCCGGAATCGGTGCATTTGTCCAAATCTCGTGCACTGGCCTGGGAGCATATCACCTTTGCCGATAGCAGTAAGAATGCCAAAGACCCGCTGGTTATTACCCAGACCGCGTCCACATTGACTTCTCTGGACCCGATCAAAGGGAATGATGGCTCCATCAATACGATTAATACGAACATGTACGTTCGTCTGATCAACCTGACAGATGACGACAAGATTACTTCCGATGGTTCGCTGTCCCGCAATTTTACGATTGCTGATGGGAACTCCGAGTATTACTTCATTTTGCGCGATGATATTAACTTTGCCAAAGTGACAGATAAGAAAGCCGTAGATACCGGCGAGCGTGTCGGTGCAGATGATGTAGTATTCTCTCTGAACAGAGCGAAGAACAAGGATTCTGTACCGGATCACCGTACGTTCTCACTGCATGAGCACATTAAGGATGTAGAGGTAGTAACCGATGTAGCAGCGCTGGATGCTGTGAAGAGCAATGATGGCGGCAGCGTGCGTGAAGCTCTGGAGAAGGGCTTGGATAGTCGTATTACGCAGCTCGTAGCGGATAAAAAGCAAGCCAACAATGCTGAGGGTAAATACCAGGTCGTGAAGCTGACTACGACAGAGCCATTCCCACAGGTGCTGAACTATCTCGGTCACCAATCAGCTGGTATTGTATCCAAGAAGCAGGTAGAGAGCATCAACACATATGACGTGGCTTCCTTCGATGTCAATAAGGATATCCCTTATGGAGATCAGAACACCGTGACCGAGGGCGACAAATACAACAACACACTGTATGCAAGCGGACCGTACATCCTGACCTTCAAGAACGATTACGAAGCTGTATTCCAGAAGAACCCTGGCTACATGAAGGGAACCGAGAATGAGCCTAAAATCTCTGACATCTCGCTGCGCTTCATTGCCGATGCAGATAGTGCTCTGTCAGCCCTTCGTAGCGGTGAAATTTACTACTACTATAATGTTCCTGAGACGAAGTACAATGTGGTCAAAGGGGACAGCAAGCTGGTGCTGAACACCATTCCGAGCAACGCTGTAGCTTATCTGTTATTCAATACGAAAGGTAGAGCTGTGTCGGACAGTGAGGATCTGAGAAAAGCTGTGCTGTACTCCATCAATCAGGATGAGATTCAGCAATTCTACGAAGGCAACAAGCTGAAGGCTGTATCCACACTGAGCCCACTTGTAGAGACAGGCAATGAGCTGAAGGCAGATCCAGCCAAGGTCAAGGAGCTGCTGGCAAGCTACAATAGCTCCAAGTAAACGAACAACTTGAAAGACAACATAAGGTTAGGTACATTCGCCGAATTTGCAGATGATACCTACCAGATGAGCTGCAAGTTGAATAACTAGACCGATAAATGATATCGGTACGAACTCATTCGTTCATATTGAAATAACATATCAGCCCTTTCGAATTCCTTGCGGGGAACACGAAAGGGCTGATTGTCTTATCAGTTCAATATAGTCTCAAGCACAGCTTAAGCTCTTAGATGTTAGTCGTTGATTCATTCATGGCAACCAGGCGTGGTATACGGCCAGGTTACTTGCCCGATACGGCAGGGGGAAGCCATGCACTGATCATTGCTTCAAAGCCGGTACGAGCCATATGTGGATATTTCATGCATAGCCGCTGGTACTCCTTGCAGATATCTGGATGCAGCGGATGGCAACTGGAAAGACCTAGCAGCTCAGTTACTGTGGACTTGATGCCTTGTGCACGGATATGCTCCTGGATTCGTACAGCCTCTGGGTCCTCCGCAGTGTCGAACATGAGGGCTGAGGCTATAGCAGAGACGATCGCGCCGGTAGGAAGTCCCAAGGCATGGGCATCGAGTGCGGGCCTGAGCAGGCGCTCATGGGGAGAGAGCTTCCGCAGTGGTGATCTACCAATTCGCTCGATTTTATCCGTGAAGTTGGCGTTAGAGAAGCGACGTAGAATTTTAAGGATGTAACGCTCGTGAATCTCCGGATCAAAATGATGCTTGCTCACCAGCAGTGCTCCAGTCTCCTGAAGTACAGCACGTACCCGCTCACGGATGGATGGATTGCCCATCGCTTCCTGAATGGTAGTACAGCCTTCCAGATAAGCGAAGTAAGCTGCACAGCAATGGCCTGTATTGACGGTGAAGAGCTTCCGTTCCAGGTAGGGGTCGAGTGTCTTCACATATCGTACGCCTTCAATTCGCGGTAAGCCTTGAATGGCATCAATATCATGAATGACCCATTCACTGAAGGGCTCTACCATAATTTGTAGCGGATCTGCATGCTTCTGAACAGGAACGATTCGGTCAATTAACGTATTTGGGTACGCCATGAGGGACTTCAGCTGCTCAGCTGAAGCTGGTCTTAGATGACGAAGAATATATTGCTTCAACTGATCGCTTGCCTTGAGACCATTCTCGCAGGCAATAATCTGTACAGGTACGGCGTCACGGCGATGCTTCAATCTGAACTCCAGCCCTTTGGCTATCGACTCTGCAATATCTTTGAGGGCAGACATACCAACTGCGGTCGTGATGATATCGGCCTCGGCTATGGCCCGTGCCACCTCTTGCGTATGGCTAATGCTGATAGCCGTCACATTATGAACCATGAAGCTATCACGGTCGTCATTCGCGAGCGTGACCCGGTACTTGCCACGCTGCTGCAGCTGAGAGACCTGCTTCTGATTGCGTGCCACAAAACAAACATCATATCCGGATTGGGTCAGCATAGGAGCTACGAGTCCCCTGCCGATATTTCCCGCTCCAAAGTGAACTGCTTTCATAGATAGGGTTCCTCCTTCAGCTTGCTAATGCTAGCCTGACAGGGGAGAGGGACAGGATATGCTCGAATAGCGTCTCCACTGTTTCCGAGTCCTGCTCCACCGCAGGCTGTATGGAAATAGTGTCTGTCGCGCGAAAGTCGCGTGAAGCTTATTAGGCGAGTATGTTGGAGCTATTCGCAAATACACGGGAAATGACATGCTCGAAATCGAGGGAGCTTAAGCTGTCTGTCTTGTAATGCGGAGCGTCGAATACAAGGAAGTTTGTAATTTCGTTAGGGATGACTACACAATGCATACCAGCTGCAGCCGCGGCTCGCGATCCATTCGGCGAATCCTCGATTGCTACGGTCTCGCTAGGTGTCAGCTCAAGGCAAGCAAGGGCCTGTTCGTACAGCTCAGGGTCAGGCTTCACATTCGCGACATGATCGGCGGTACGTATGCATTCGAAATAGTGCTTAATACCAAGATGGTCCAAATGCTTCTCGACCCATGCTGTAGATGAGCTCGTTGCCAATCCAAGACGCAATCCAGCTTCCTTCGCAGAATCCAGATAATGCTGGATGCCAGGTCTGATCTGCTCCAGCTCCATCAGCTCAGCGTGTCTTGCCTGTACGAGTGTGCGGAATTCGTCCTTATCAATGGGCAAATTCAGGTCAGTCATCAGATACTCGTAAGGATTGAAGCTGTTCAGGCTTGTGCCGATGCAGGTAGAGTACTGCTCCAGGGTAAGAACAACTCCATGCTCCTGGTAAGCCTCACGAAAAGCGGTGTACCAAGCTGTCTCCGTATCGATAATCGTTCCGTCAAAATCAAAAATCATTCCTCTGATCAAGTTCAACCATCTCCTCTTCAAGCAGTTAGTTAGCAAATCTCACACGTTTCACCTCTCATAAGCTCCAAGTCGAGCTTTTCTGGAAGTGAATGGGGTGAAATCATCGCTGTTTGCTATAAAAACCGTAACATAGCCTTCCAAATGGTTCAAGTTTGTCAGGGAATATAACGTATATATTAAGCGCTTACAAGAGGTTGTTTTTTACATTTTTCAAGTTGTTTTTGTGGCTGCTAAAGCTATCATTTAAGACTCAATGCGATATTTTAGGAAAACGCTACATTGTAAGCTGTTCAAGGGTTTGTGAGTTTTAGTGGTGTAATGGGACAAGATGGCAAGAGCTTAATTTGGTCAGGGGGTTGTTGCCTCATTTTAAAAAAATATTTTTTTTGAAATTATAATTGCTCTGACAGGGCGATTAATCTCAGAAATAGATGATTTTCGCTCAATACGAATTAGTTTTTTCCAGCTGCAAGTAAGATGTGAATCGGAGGGAATGGGGAGTGATACTGGGGTGGTCTGTAGCAAGCGAAAAGGAGAAGCTATAGAGAGTTAAAGGAAGTACCAAAGTACCAGAATATATGTACCAGAATATTAAACCAGAGTATAGCCGTAAAGCTTGCTGCTCTTCTACTGTGCATGACAGGTCAAAGAACAACAAGCTTAATGGCGTTGACAGTCCCACGTTGAAGTGGCTCTATACTTGCATTTGATACGGTTAAATTACCAGATTATTTGGAGCTGCCTTACTTGCTGCCTTCAATCAGCATGTCCACGAACAAGTCGATCTGTGCCATGACGGCAATCGGGTCATAGCGATAAAAGGTGTCAAAATCATTGATGAATAGACGATTATTCTTCGCCGCATCAAGGTTTTTCCATACAGGAGAATCTTTCAACTTATCCAACGCGTCACTGTTATTCTCAGGATTATAGAACGTCAAGAACATATAGTCTGCAGCATAATCAGGCAGCATCTCCATGGAGAGCTGTACAGTCTGATCCTGTCCGGCCATCTTATCTGGCATTTTGAGTCCAAGCGCATTGTAGACAGTCTGCCCGCCTCGACCTGCATTATCGTTGAATATCCACAGATCTCCCTTGTCAGTCAGTTCATAGAGTCCAACCGTTGTATTTTCATCCACGATTCCTTTGATCCGCTCGCGCCCCTCAGCAGCCTTCTTATCAAATTCGGCTAGGAATTCCTTAGCTTTGTCAGGCTGTCCCATGAGATCACCGAAGAGCGCAACGGTTTCCTGAATATTCTTCGTAGTTCCGTATGGAATATGTACCGTTGGTGCAATTTTCGACAAAGCTTCATAGCTCTCATCGTACATTACGACGATCAGGTCTGGCTGGAGCTCAAGTACCTTTTCCACGTTAATAGGCGCACCGACATCCTGAGCCGCTGAGAGCTTGTCTTTTATAAAAGGACTGTCGAAGGCGAGTGGCTCTGCGCCAATGACGTTACCTCCAACGGACAGCAGCTCGCCTGCATAGTAGTCTGTGACAATACGCTGCGGGTGCTGTGGAATCTCGACAGGTCCTTTGTCCGTATCGAAGGTACGCGTGGCTCCTTCAGTAGTGGATGCTGTCGTGGGTGAAGCTTCAGGTGTAGCCGCAGTAGGTGTGGTGCTCGCACCACCACCGCTGCAAGCGGACAGCATGATCGTACAGACAAAAATCAACATGAATAGCGGTAACAGATAGCGATTGTGATTCATATAAGCCTCCTAAAATAAGAATACCGATAAGTTAGTACCTTTTCACAGAACAACCAGCTTAACAGCGGTCGACAGGTCTCCCTACTTGAAGCGACTATCTCCTCACAGTTGATCTGGTCAAATTACTAGCATTCCTACACAGAATGTACCTATGCAGAGTACGATGCCTCAAATGGGGTAAATGATATTGCGAATCATTATCAATAATAAAATGTATCAAAGCCCTCTATCTCTGTCAATCATTTAGTGCAATAGCGGCGCCATTTCATGAGATTCTATCATCCTCTCGCATCGGTCCATATAGATTAATATTGTCCAATAGCAGGCCACTCAATTTTCCAACGCCAAAAAGAGAAGTGACAGTTATAATGTAAGCGTACACATAAAAATAATAGCTTTTTAACTAAAATATTAACTAGGTATCCATTAAGTCATTCGCAGTGCAATCAAGATGAGATGGGAGTGAGAGGTGATGAGGTTATGGCGCGGCAAGCTGGGCATTCCCTTTCGGCACAGTATACGAAGTCGACTTCTGATGTCCATGATTCTGGTAGCGGTTATTCCCATTGCAATCCTGACCATTGTAGCTACTGAGAACAATCGCAGATCAATGGAAATGGAGATTATCGGAACGAACCTGTCCAATATGAAATGGACCGCCTCCTACCTGGATGAGCAATTCGCAGATTGGAATCAGCTCATCTATTCCATGCTAATCAATCCATATCTAGATGGCTACCTGAGAGCCTCCGAGGAAGCAGACTTATCCAGAAAATTCGCGGCTCAACGAGATATTACCGATTCTCTCACGAATATGTACTACTCCGCCGGAAATCAGGTGCTTGGTGTTAGGCTCTATGCCAAAGACACTCGCCATCTGTTCGTAGTGAATGCCTCCACCAGCTCGATGCGAACTCCAGCCGTGCTTCCGGATATATACAGCATTTTGCTAGAGCAGCACAAGGATGTTCTTATTCGTACCGACCCGCAGGACGCTGGGCGCTTTCAGCTCATTCGCAGCATTAATCGATTCGAGAACAAGGAGAAGCTGGGGGCAATCTCACTGGATATTCGCTGGGATGCTGTGGACAAGACACTGGAGCTGCTGGGGCGTCAAAATGAAATGACCGTACTCATTACCGACGCCGATGGACACATATTATATCGCTCACGCGGCGAGGCCTCGATACCTCAAGGGCTAGCAAGCAGTCTTATTACTGAGCCTGAAGATGGATATAGGAAGGAGGGGGAGAATTACGTATTCTACAGCGCAATAGAATCGACTGGGCTTAGAATTGTATCTCTGATTCCTGGCAGCGTAATTAACCAGAGCGCCTGGACAACCATGCGATCAGGACTGCTGGTAGGCACTCTCGCAGCGACGCTTGCGGTAGTGGTAGCGGCATTTCTGGCTTGGCGAACGGCAACTCCCATTGTCACATTGGCACGTTCCTTGCGAGATTTGGACCCCATTCATGGCAATACAGGACCAGGTAGTACACGCACGGATGAGATCGGTATGCTGGAGCGGAGACTATATCAGATGTCCCGTCGAATCAAAGAGCAGGTCCGCAAGGAATACGTTATGCGTCTTGAGAAAAATACAGCTGAGCTAAAAGCGCTGCAGTCCCAGATTAATCCCCATTTTCTGCAGAATACGCTACAACTGATCGGAAGCATGCTGTTTGCCAAGCAGCCGCAGGAGAGCTATGAGATTGTCAGATCACTTAGTGATATGTTCCGATATGTGATTCGCGAGCCGGAGGATCTGACAAATCTCGGTGCAGAACTCAAGCATTTGGGCAATTATATGAAGATTCAGCAGCAGCGCTTCGCTCATCAGCTGCATTATACGGTGAGCATAGACGAGGAAGAGCTCAAGGCCGCTATTCCCAAGCTTAGCCTGCAGCCAATGGTTGAGAATGCTTTCTTTCATGGCTTAGAGCCTAGGCAAGGTACCTGGGAGCTGGAGATTAAGGCGTACAAAGAGGAAAGCAAGCTTACGATAGCAATCCGCGATAATGGTGTTGGTATGAGCGCAGACAGACTGAATGAGGTGCGTATGCGCCTTGAGCAGCAGGATGGACAATTGTGGCGTCAGGGCAGCCGAATAGGGCTGCATAATGTGGCTGCACGCATTCGGCTGCATTTTGGTGAGGAGTATGGAATCTCCATGGAGAGTAGCGCTGGTCAGGGCACGACAGTATACCTTCATATTCCTGCCCATCAGCATTTGGACTCTTGGTCTACCAGAAAGGGAACTTCATATGGATAATCACAATCTACCTACGTTCTCTGTGTGATCTGTATGGAACAGATTCATTTGGTTCAACAGAGCTGCGTGTTCGGTATGTGACAAGCTTGTACATTTTGTTGTGGAGGTGGCTGGATGATCAAGGTATTAATCGTCGATGATGAGAGTTGGAACCGTGAGCTGTTCCGCAGCCTGGGACAATGGGAAGCTCTTGAGATGGAGGTGGTCGGAGAAGCCGCTGATGGAGAGGAGGCGCTGAGACAAATTGAGGCTATGCGGCCGCATATCGTCATTACAGATATGAGAATGCCAGCCATGGATGGCGTTCAGCTCATGGGCCTTATCCGGGAACGGTATGCTGACACTAAAGTGATCGTCGTTAGTGGTTATGATGATTTTGAATATGCACGACAAGCGATCAAGCATCGTGCTGTGGATTATTTGCTGAAGCCGATCGACCCGCAGGAGTTGAATCATGTATTGAACAAATGTAGAGAGGACATTCGGCAGACCCTAGTCCGAACGGTGGGACTGAACTATGACTCCAGAGTCACGGCACTGCTGCTTCCTTATAAGCGATTGTTCCACACGGGCTTCAAGCACTGGGACGAGGAGGGGCTGCTAGCTGTATTCCGCCAGCTTCACGATGAATTAGCAGCCAGCACTGCACTCACGCCCGACTCCCTGAAGCAGGTCATCTACGAGCTAAGGCTGGAGCTGGAGGAGCTATGCCAAGCTAACGAGGTGGAATGTGAGGCGGAGATCCGCGAGCTACGTGAGGGTGCGGAGCTTCAAGTTCAGGGCGAGCTGGAGGCAGCAGCTTTGCTGGATGCTGTGCACAGGCAACTGTGCAAGGCTTATCTGAAGGCGTTACGTCTGTTGCAGGAGCAGCGACGGATGAGATTCAGACTGAATCTGGATGAGGTGCAGGGCTATATTGATGAGCATTTTGCCAAGACTATTTCGCTGGAAGGAATTGCACAAGCTTTCCATGTTAGCAAGGAGTACCTGAGTAAAATGTTCAAGCAGAGATTCGATTGCACAGTGAATGACTATATTATTCGGCAGCGCATGAATAAGGCTCGCAAATGGTTGGCTGATGAGGATATGCCGATCAAGGCCGTAGCAGAAATGGTGGGTTATGAGGATGTGACTTACTTTTATCGTGTCTTCAAGAAGCATTTCGGTATTGCTCCTGGTGAGATGAGGCGTAATGGATAAAGCCTGATTAATAAAGCCTAATTAATAATATCCAATCCAAGAGAACAATACTGTCCAATTTCAAGGAATCCCCTAGCGGCTATAATGAAAGCGTAACCAAAACGCAAAAGACATCACAATGAAAAGCTTAGGGAGGTCATCAAGATGAGAAAACTTTGGACCGGAATGCTGTGTACGATTCTGACAGCAGGCTTACTCGCAGGGTGCGGCTCGACGGGAACGGACAGTACGGATACATCCAGCCAGGGCGGGGATGGTGTGAAGAACGTAACTCTCAAAATGTTCGTTGCCCAGCCACGTTTCAAGGAGCAGTACGATAGCTATATTGCCAAATTCGTCGCCAAGCAGAAGGCTGAAAACAATGTAAATGTAGATGTTCAGTTGGAGATGCCTACAGCCGATAATGCGGCACAGATCCTGAAGACTCGACTGGCTTCTAATGATGGGCCTGATATTTTCGCACTGCATGCCGTGAATGAGTCTCCTTCCTTCTATAAAGCAGGCTATCTGGAGGATCTGTCAGATCAGCCATTCGCCTCCAAGCTACTTGACAATGTCAAGCCGTCAGTAACCAGTGTAGATGGGAAGATCATTGCCCTTCCTTTGGAAACGCTGTCATGGGGATACCTCTATAATAAGAAAATTTTCGAGGAACAAGGCTTAACCCCACCGCAGACCCTCTCCGAAATGAAAGAGGTGATTGCGAAGCTGAAGGCTAGCAACATCACTCCATTTGAGCTGTCGTACAAGGAGGCTTGGGTTCCTCAGCTCATACTGCCGTTGGCTGTAGGTGGGATGGTGAAGACAGAGAATCCTGATTTTGTAGATCGGATGGGCAAGGATGAGGGCTCATTTGCCGAAATGAAGACCGCAATCTTCGATGTGTTCGATCTGATTAATGCAAATGGAACAGCGAAGGCTACTGAAGCTAGCGCCGATGACGGTGCCGCCTCCTTCGCCGCAGGCAAAACGGCAATGTGGCTGCAAGGTCCATGGTACGCCGAGACGATTCTCAAATCCAATCCCAATCTTCAGATTGGCGTAGCCCCACTGCCACTGAACGATAATCCGGACGCAACGCTGATTAACCTGAGTGCATCGACATCGCTGGCTGTCTCCTCTGCGAGCAAGAATAAAGAGCTGGCCAAGGAATTCCTGAATTTTATGCTAGATGACAAGGAGTCTAATTCCTTCTTCGAATCCGTGAAGTTCAATCCAGTTGCTACGATTCACACCTATAAGAACTTCCCTTGGGTGGACGAAGCAACAGCTTATGTGAAGGAAGGCAAATCTGTGCAGGACCCTACGATTCCGCAAGCCGTGAAGGATGAAGCCGGAAAAGCACTCCAGTCCTACTATGCTGGACAGATTAATCAGGACGATGTAATTAGCGCATTGGACAAAGCTTGGAAATCCTTTAACAAGGTGAACCGTTAATCGTGAGAAGGAGGGATTTGTGTGACTGGAGGTAGCTATCGCCGTTTACTCTCCTTGCTCGCTTTCGTGGCGCCTGCATTTGTAATCTATGCCTTATTCCTGCTCATTCCTACGCTGGGAGGCATGTACTACAGCTTTACGGATTGGAACGGACTGAATCAGAATTATTCATTTATTGGCCTGGAGAACTTCACGGAGGCACTGCGCGAGGACCCCGATTTCGTCAATTCACTATGGTTCACTCTGAAATATGTACTGTTCATGGTCGTGCTTCAGAATGCTTTTGCACTGCTGCTGGCGACATTGATCGAGACGAGAACTCGCTCGAAAGGATTTTTTCGCACCATCTTCTTCATGCCGAATATGATCAGTGTTATTATCAGTGCCTTCATGTGGACCTTTATCTTCTCGCAAGTGCTGCCACAGCTGGCGGAGAAGACAGGACTGGCACTGCTTGATCAGCTATGGATCGGTGACCCGGGTGTATCCTTCTACTCGATCCTCATTGTCTCGCTCTGGAATGGTGTAGGCTATATGATGATTATCTATCTGGCGGCATTGCAGGGTGTACCGCAAAGTATCAAGGAAGCAGCGCTGATTGACGGTGCGACACCGCTGCAGAGCTTCCGTCATGTTACGATGCCGCTGATCTCTCATGCTGTTACGATCTGCTTCTTCCTGACGCTCAATGGTGCCTTTAAGGTATTCGAGGTCGTGTATGGGTTGACAGGCGGTGGACCAGGACGCAGCACGCAGGTCATTACGATGAACATTTATGAGGAGGCCTTCTCCAACAACTTCAGATATGGTTATGCAAGTGCCAAGTCTGTCATCTTGTTCGTAATAGTATTAATTATTACCTTCATCCAGATTGGTGCTATGAAGAAGCGGGAGGTGGAGGCATGAAGGCTCGCAGACTGTCTTCCATACTGATCAGCGTATTCCTGAGTGTGGGGGCTGTGGTCTCTTTCTTCCCGGTCTATATGGCGATTATTAACTCGTTTAAGACTCAGGGAGAGATGTTCGCCTCCTTTACTTCTCTACCTACAACATTGAATTTTGATAATTACATTCAAGCCTTCGAACGAATTCAACTGGTGCAGAGCACAATCAATTCGACGGTGGTATCGGTACTAGGCATTGGGGGAATTATCCTGTGCTCCTCCTTGGCGGGCTATAAGCTGTCACGAACACCGGGAAAATTAAGCGCTTTTATCTTCTCGCTGTTCGTCGCATCCATGCTCGTACCGTTTCACTCCATGATGATCCCGTTGACTCGTATGGCCAAGACGTTGAATGTTAGCGGTAGCACCTACGGACTGGCACTGATCTATATCGGACTGGGCGTGAATATGGCGATCTTCCTGTATCATGGCTTCGTCAAGTCGATTCCTCGTGAACTGGAAGAGGCGGCTGTGATTGATGGCTGTAATCAGCTGCAGACCTTCTTCCGCGTCATTTTCCCGCTGCTGCTGCCTATCTCGGTCACGATCGCCATACTGGACTTTCTGTGGATATGGAATGACTTTCTGCTACCTTTGCTCATGTTGACTGATTCCAATGACTACACCTTGATCCTATCTACTAATGCGTTATTTGGAGAGTACACTAAGGAATGGTCGCTTATTCTGGCGGCGCTTGTCTTGACGGCGATTCCCGTAATTGTCATCTATTCCTTCTTCCAGAAATTCATTATGCATGGCATTGCTGAGGGAGCGATAAAGGGTTAATTCAAGCTTCAAGCTTTAAGGTATAAGCTTTAAGTACAGGCTCCAAGGTTAAGCTCAATCTCCAATCTCCAATCTCTGGACCTAGTCTCGTCAACTGTGATCAGCTATGGAGTGGAATTTACGCAAAAGGTTTGGCCACACAACAAAGACCAGTCATGGACTTCCGTGACTGGTCTTGTTGTAATTATGTACATTTAAATTTCTGTGCTCACTGTAAACGTAGAAGTGTCTAGCTTCCATATATCCAATATCCTGAAGCGCTCAGCGACTTAGCGTACTAGCGGGTTGAGCAGGATGCTGATTATATCAGGTCTTCTGCTTGACCTTGACCCCATGTGTCATGGAAAATCAGTCCTTGCAGATCCCTTCTACTCGCCCAGTTGGACAACTCTAGAATCGGCTTGGAGGGATAGTGGTCTGTATATCCGATAGACAAGAGGGCAACAGGCTCAATGTGGGGTGGAATGCTCAGGATGTCTCTAACGTCGTTCTTCTTGTAGAAGCTTACCCAGCCAAGAGCCAAGCCTTCCACACAGGCTGCCAGCCACATGTTCTGGATCGCGCAAGCGGTGGACAGCAGATCCGTCTCGGGTATGGAATTCCGGCCCAGCACATGAGACCCGCCTCGTGTAGGATCGGAGGTCACGCAGATGGTCAGTGGTGCCTGCATAAGACCTTCCACTTTCAGATTCAGAAATTCTTCCTTCCGATCCTCTTCATAATGAATGGCCAATGCTCTGCGTTCCTTGTCCGCTGCCCAGGCGAGACGAGCTTTGACAGCTTCGTTAGTGATGACTATAAAATTCCAGGGCTGCATAAATCCAACCGATGGGCCGTGATGAGCAGCATTTAATATGCGGCTAATTGCCTCTGGGGGGATAGGCTTATCCACGAATGTTCGTATATCTCTTCGGGTATAGATGACCTTGTATAATGCTTCCTTTTCTTGTTCACTGAACATACTGAATCAGCTCCTGTGGCAAAAGTGATTGGAAATCGTCCATGAACCTGATTATACTAATCCAATCCGCCCTTTATGGGAAGCCTGATCATGGACATGGCACTATTTAATTATGCTCTTATTTAAGATAGAAAAGGCTGCGCTGTACGGGTCATTGCTTGAAGGTGTGCTCTGTATTCTTCCGCCGCTTACGGCTGCGCAGCCAGCGCTGAAGTGGATTCTCCTGCTTGCGCTGCCGTAGCTCCTCCTTCAGACCTGTAATCAGCAACTCGGATCGCTCCTTGTCCTGCCTTCCGGTATTACGCAGCTGTCTAATAAATTGGTCATCCATCTCATCATCATCTCCATATGATTATCGGATAAAGAATATCGGCGTGCATGTCAGCGTGAGGACTCAATCAGACATAAAATTGCTATCCGACTTCAATTCGACTTACAACTCAATAACAATACATGCTCCGCATATCTCTTGGTAACAGAACGCGATAGCCTCTGCAACGCTTACCGATCTCTATTCTGGAATCGGATGTAGTTTTTTAGTATATTATATAGAACACACGTTCCTTTATCAAGTTAATCATGGAAGAGCTAGGAAGATGGATGGCAGCCATCGTGAGCATGAGGTGTCTAGACCATAAGAGCAAGAATGAGGACACACGCGGACCTCATCCCTGCTAGAATATACACATCAGATGGATCAATCATCACACAAAGAGGAGGGGGACCATGGGAGAGGCTGTACTGTCATTTGAGGAGATGTGGGAGCGAATTATGGCTTGTGACCGTCATTATGATGGCATCTTTTATACGGCAGTGAAGACTACCAGAATATACTGCCGTCCCTCCTGTCGCTCCAGAAAGCCCAAGAAAATGAATGTGGAGTTCTACCCGAATATGCAGCAGGCAGAGCAAGCAGGCTATCGTGCATGCAAACGATGTCAGCCTGATCAGGCGGATTCACCAAGCGTTACTCTTGTCCGCCAAGCCTCTGCATTTCTGATACAGAACTACAAGCGGAGGCTCCTGCTGGAGGATGTAGCCGCACATGTTGGCGTGAGCCCTTTTTATCTGGACAGGGTGTTCAAGCTAGAGACGGACGAGACACCAAGGACATTTCTGGAGCAGATACGAATAGATAAGGCGGCTTATCTGCTAAGGCATACGCAGCGCTCCAATCTGGAGATTGGCTACGATTGCGGTTTTCAGAGCACATCGCATTTTTACAAGGCATTTCGTCGTCTGAAGCATTGCTCACCAGGCGAATACAGGAGGAATTCTAATGAGTGTAACCCAAGCCTCATGGATTGATAGACAGGAATATATCGAGATTATACCGCCGCTGGATTTCAGCTATAGCGAATGCCTTGTATTCTTAAGTCGATCGGACGAAGAGATTATGCATACCATACAGGGGGAATGCATCTATAAGGCACTCCCCTTGTCAGAGCGGTTAGGACCTGGTAAAGCAGACAGTATACTGCTACTGAAGATTACTTACTCGGGCGCCCGCACACTTCATATAACGTTCCCAGAGCAGGAGCCGAGCGCTGTTGAGCGGGCACTAGCCGCGCAGTATGTCATGGATTGGTTCGATCTGGACAAGGATCTGACGGCGTATTATCAATTGTGCACCAACGATCCGCTGCTGGCCCCATTGGTTGCGCGTTATAGCGGATTGAGAGTTATTGGCATTCCGGAGCTGTTCGAGGCCTTGGTGTGGGCAGTGGCTGGTCAACAGATTCACCTAGGACTTGCTTATAGAATGAAGCGGAATCTGGTGCAGCAGTATGGAAGAGCTATCCACTTCAATGATAAGCAGTGCTGGTTATTCCCGGAGCCAGCGGAGATTGCCGCTCTGGAGCCGGAGGATCTGCGTCCGCTGAAGTTCACGACCCGCAAGGCCGAATATATTATCGGAATTGCCCGGGAGCTCGCAGAAGGCTCATTGTCCAAAACGGAGCTGCTACAGCTTGGCCCACAGCAGGCACGTGATAGGTTGCTGGCGATCCGGGGTGTAGGTGCATGGACAGCAGATTATGTGCGAATGAAATGTCTGCGTGATCCTTCGGCCTTCCCCATAGCGGATGCAGGACTGCATCAGGCCATGAAAGCCCAGTTGAACCTACCGCATAAGCCTGAAATGGTTGAGCTTGAGGCATGGGGCGCCCGCTGGACAGGCTGGCAGGCCTACGCTACATTTTACCTTTGGAGGTCACTATATGATGAACGTGGATAAGCTGTATTACGAATCAACGCTCGGTGTTATTGAGATTCAAGGTACAGAGGAGGCGGTGCTCTCCATTATGTTCGTTGATGATCCTGCGTCGATAGATATGATGAGCGGGTTAGAGGGAGCGCCAGGAGCACTGCAATTATGCGCGATCCAGCTTGATGAATATTTTAAGGGGCAGCGGCAAGTCTTTACTGTTCCCTATAGGGTGCAAGGGACGGGATTTCAGCAAAAGGTGTGGACAGCGCTGGGTACAGTTGGCTACGCGGAGACATGCTCCTATCAGGACATTGCCGGTCAGATCGGCAACACCAAGGCGAACCGTGCTGTTGGCCACGCGAATGGCAAGAATCGGCTGAGCATTATCATTCCCTGTCATCGGGTTATCGGCTCGAACCGTAAGCTAACAGGCTATGCTGGAGGATTGTGGCGCAAGGAATGGCTCCTGCGGCATGAGCAGTCCTTTGCCTATGCTGATAATACGGTTCGTGCCAAATAGGTGCATTTTGCCAGAGCTGCCGCATCCAATAATTGACGAATGGACCAAATACCCTATATGATGTTCATAACAATGATAATAATTATCAATATCAACTGGATTGAACAATTGCTCAGGGGAGGACTCTTTCATCATGACGGAGAATCTGGAATTATATGATCTGACCATTATTGGCGGCGGCCCTGCGGGGATGTACGCGGCTTTTTATAGCGGAATGAGAGATATGAAGACCAAGCTGCTGGAGGCTCAGGAGGAATTGGGTGGACGGATGCTCATTTACAAGGAGAAGATGATATGGGATGTGGGTGGTGTACCGCCGATCCTCTGCAATGATCTTATAGGACAAATGCGTCAGCAGGCGGAGACCTTTGAGCCGACGGTTGTGCTTGGACAGCATGTTAAGCATCTGGAGCGCTGTGAAGACGGGACCTATATTCTCGTCACAGAAGCAGGGGAACGGCATTGGACCAAGACGATTATTCTGGCAATCGGACGTGGAATTCTGAAGCTGGCTAAGCTGGAGCTGGACGGGGCGGAGCGGTATGAAGTGACGAATCTGCATTATACAGTGGAAGAGCTGGAAGGCTTTCGTGGTAAAAAGGTGCTGATCTCGGGCGGTGGCAATTCGGCTGTAGATTGGGCCAACGAACTGGAGCCCATTGCAGAGCAGGTCACTGTAGTCCATCGTCGTGACGAATTCGGCGGTCATGAGAAGCAGGTGGCTCGTATGAAGAATTCCTCGGTAGCCGTGCTTACTCCCTATGAGGTGACCCAGTTAAGCAGTTCAGATGGTCAGTCAATTGATCAGGTCCATATTGAGCACAAAGAATTCGGCGATCAGACAAGCCTGCAGGTAGATGCCGTGATCGTCAATCATGGTCTAGCCTCCGACTTCAGTGGCATTCGAGATTGGGGGCTGAACATGGATGATTGGTTCCTGTACGTGGACGCCAAGCTGCATACGAATCTGCCTGGGATTTTCGGAGCAGGTGACTTTGCTGTCTACGATAGCAAGGTTAATCTCATTGCGGGAGCTATCACCGATGCTGTACTGGCTGTCAACAGCGCCAAGCTGTTCATCGACCCGGAGGCCCCAAAGAAGGCTTATGTATCCTCGCATAATGAGCGCTTCAAGGAGAAGAATAGATTGCTGGGTGTCATAGAGGAAGACTGAATTACATAAGACAAGACGTGCCCGCAAGTCTGGAATAAAGTCCAGCTGCGGGCATGTGTGTGTATGGTTCAGGAAATGAGCGTAATGTGAATGGCCTATGTGTAAGATTTAGATGCAGAACCCATGTGAGAGGGAGAGGTGCATAGCTAAAGTGAAAGCTACGGTCTAAGCTACTGTGTGAGCACGAGTGCAATCCGATTATTTCTTGCTTTTCTGCTTGTTGCGTGAGATCAGTGAGCGCAGTAGCTTGATGCTGCTGGCGAATTCCTCATCATTCAGCATGTAATACGTGCTGACCTCCCACTTGCTCCCATCCTTCAAATGAAAAATATAAGCGGGAAACCTCGGTAGCATCCATTTTTGGAAGGACGCTCCTCTGTAATCGAGTCTGGCTACAGCATTCCAGGGGACTGAGCGTACACCATCTGTGATCTGATGCTCATCATATATGAGCAGACGGGTATCCTTACGTAACCATTTGCTGGCCGATGCGACAAGATAGCCGCCAAAGAACGGAATGCCCAGCATCGCTGAGCTAATGCAGAAGAAAATCTGGATCTTGGATATTTCACGATCCCAAAATACAATCAGCACAAGTAATATACAGACAACCACGAATAGCATACTGCCCATCATTTTCCAAAATGCTAGCGATTTGCGATAGCTGATATTATCCATGAAGCTCTGTTTTCTGCCGGAATGGCTCGGTGAAATCAGCGATCAGCGCCCTCCACTCCGGCTCCGTGACGCTCTCGATGCGGAGTGCTGGAGGTGCCTGCATGTCAGGCTCGGTGTTGCGTACCACCCAGATATCATTGCTTCCTTGCAGAAGGAAGAGTAGCCCTGTGACGGTTGGTCCATCTGTATCGGAATCATCATAGATCATCCGGCTCAGATTATCGAGACTGTTCCCATTGTTGTGAAAGTCCTTATGCCAATTCAATAGCACCTGCTCACCCTGCTCGCCAACATTCCAATCGGAGGTCAGCTTCATTGTAAATCCAGGGGACGTTAGCTGTTCCCATTGTGCTTCGGTAAGACTCACGCCTCGGTGATCGGATCTGAAGGCAAGAGGGCGGAGCCCAAACACTTCATTAATCTGGCCATACCACTCATCAGGAGAGGACCACCGGAAGAAGTGCAGCTCATTGTTGCTGGATACATGATAGAGGTATTTACCCTCTTGCTCATGAAGTGTCAAAGTATGTTCCTTCGTCTGATTGTCTCGATGTCCTCGCAGCATGCTCCGGCTCTGGGCCATATGAGCGAGCATCCCGACGATTTCAGGATCGAATTCGATCTGCTGCTCTTCCTCATTCAGGTCTGCGATGAAGCCCTTGGACATCAAGCTGTGTGTAGCTGCCTGAAAGAGCAGTTCCCAGCGGTCCTCGCTCAGGTCACCATAGTAGGATTTGAGGAGGCCTGAAGCCATGTCCTCTGCGCCAAGCGCAGTTAACATGAACCCTAATTCCTCCAGTGTGAGTACAACGGTTGGATTCTCCATGTCATTCTCCTTCATACATTTTCGTATTATTTAAACAGGTAAATTGTCGCCAATTGTATATCAAATGTGTGGTTAGAGCTGCCTTAGCACTATTTGAACAGCTTGCTGGCCCAGCGAATGCCACTTTCCGCTAGTTTCGCTGCCTTGCCGCCCAAATAGCTGCCAACTGTGCCTCCGACGTAGGAGCCTACAGCAGCACCGATGGGGCCACCGATAGCAGCGCCAATGCTGCCGCCGACAACCGCACCACCATAGGTAGAGACGGTCTTAATCGCTACATTCGAAGCGGACACGGCAACATCAGTACCTGTGATGGTGCCATTTTTTATTTTGCCAGCGAGGTTAATGCCCTCACCGACAATATTCATGGTCGCATTGATCGGATACAGCTTCTTGGCGATCATGCCGGGTATTTTTTTGGTAGCGATCCCGTAGCGTCCTTTCTCGACCCCCACGATGACATTGCGCGTCCATTGCTTGAAGCTGTTCGCCTTGCTGAAGCCAAGCCCCAGCTTGCCGACTTGTAGCTTGCCTGCGAGTCGGTCGAAGCCCTTCAGTCCCTTCATGATCAAGCCAGGTTTGGCGAATTGGCGATTCAATGTTCTTCCAAGGTTGGCCATGAACGGATTATTACCCTTGCCCTTAACCCAGGCAGCATTATGAATGACAGTACGTGTCGGATTTTTGAGGCTTGTCTTGAAGTGGACAGTTTTGCTCAGAACCAGGGAGGTAGCTAGCCCGGAGTAGATAGCTGTTCCCCAGAAGGATAGATTGCCGCGCACCGCATTCAGATCCGAAGCCCCCTGAATTGTGCGGTCCACAGCATCGGGACCGGATGGAGCAGCATTACCACTTCCTGGATTCGGAGCATTCCCGGCCTGAGCGCCAATCCCTGCCCCCTGCTCGGCATCAGTCTCGCTGAACTTGACAGCGATGGAATGCAACTGGGTGCTGACCGAGGCCACAGTCTGAGTGAAGGATGACATTTGAGATTGTGCTCTTTGGAAATCGTGGTAAAATCGCTCCTGCGTTGCTCCTGCCCAGCCGCTCTCTAGCATCTGAATATGCTGGGAAAGACGTCCGCAGATTTCAGCCCCCATCTCACGGGCCTGCGCAAATTGCTTGGAGACCTCCTCCAGACGCTCGGGGGGGACCATAATTTTCGTCATGTTCTGCACCTCTTGTAGACTGGAATGTAAACAACATATGAATATTTTAAGGGAACTCTATCAGCGTTGGCAAAACCTAGCGACCAATTTTGGCCAAAATTAAGCCGTAGGTATGAAATAAGAGCATATGTATGGGGATAAGGTCGGATATATAGTACCTGTTCATATATACCCATAGAACTGTAGAATTAACCGGAATGCTGTGTCATGTATTCGAAAAAAGAACGGCCCCAAAGGGAGCCGTTAAGAAGGATGTTATCTGAGGAATGATAGTCAGATCAGACGGTAGCCAGAAGGCAAATCGCCACTACTGCGAATATTCCGTATCTGGGTAAGTGTAAGTCGCTGGTTGGTGGCAATCAGAGATTCCACATCATTGCCGTTGATATAGTCCTCTAGGTCGCTGATGCTGTGGTTGCCACGCAGCACGCGGAAGTTGCCTCTGAAGCGGGTTCTCGTGAACAGTACAAGAGTAGCATTGCTGTTGGTCGAGAAGAAGCGCAGGCTCTCAATTCCGTCCAGGATCGCATCCGTATTCCGAATGCCAAGATTACCTGTGTATACTCTGCTACGCCCTCTGTAATTCTCATCCTCATACACCGTAAGGCGAGGGTAAGTCTGTGAAGCATGAACTAGTTTTCTCATGTGATCATTCCTCCTTCACAGCCATACTATGTGAGCTTTCCAGCTTTGCATGGATGAAGGTCCTATCAGAATGACCTATTTTATATGAAAATAGTGTTATCCGTTGCTAGATACTAGAAAAAGAGAGAACCTTGAGAAGGGATGGCACTGAAAAACGGTAACAAAATAAGTAAGAAAGGCTGGTGAGCCTATGGTTCCGTATTTCAAACAAAAACAATTCATTCTGAAAGCCATTTTTGTAAATGTGAACGAATGATGAAGTTAGCAGCAGCTAAATGAGCTTAGAAGTGAGGCCCTGACCATTACGTAAAGGCACAAAAGTCGTTGTTCTATTGCTCAAGGCAACAAAACAACGACTTTTTCACAGCGGGGCTTGTTATCAGACAATATATTTTAGTAGTTAGGCCATGGATATTCTCCTGGGTCCGAAGGGTTCTCGTTATCACCTGGGTCCGAAGGGTTCTCATGGTCACCTGGGTCCGAAGGGTTCTCGTTATCACCTGGGTCCGAAGGGTTCTCATGGTCACCTGGGTCCGAAGGGTTCTCATGGTCACCTGGGTCCGAAGGGTTCTCATGGTCACCTGGGTCCGAAGGGTTCTCATGGTCACCTGGGTCCGAAGGGTTCTCATGGTCACCTGGGTCCGAAGGGTTCTCATGGTCACCTGGGTCCGAAGGGTTCTCATGGTCACCTGGGTCCGAAGGGTTCTCATGGTCACCTGGGTCCGAAGGGTTCTCATGGTCACCTGGGTCCGAAGGGTTCTCATGGTCACCTGGGTCCGAAGGGTTCTCATGGTCACCTGGGTCCGAAGGGTTCTCATGGTCACCTGGGTCCGAAGGGTTCTCATGATCACCTGGGTCCGAAGGGTTCTCATGATCACCTGGGTCCGAAGGGTTCTCATGATCACCTGGGTCCGAAGGGTTCTCATTGTCTCCTGGAGTAGAAGGGTTCTCGTTATCACCTGGGTCCGAAGGGTTCTCATTATCTCCTGGAGTAGAAGGGTCTCCATCGTTTCCTGGGACAGTCGATGATGTATTTGTACCTTGGAAATCCCAACGGTGAGTCGCACCTGACCCCATAAATTTATCAACAATAATGGAGCCATCAATGTTGGACGAGCCGCTTAATGTCGCGCCCGTAGCTAGGATTGTACCTTGAAATTCTCTATGAAGGTGGATTTTACCTGTGTAGCCTGATTCATTCGTTGAATCTGTGAAATTCCACAGCAAATTGGCATCTGAAAAATCAACTGCAGCGTGGTTGTAACGATCGCCAACGCCCTCATAGCTTAAAATCACTTTCTTAGCGAAATTGTATTCGGTATAACCTTTCAGATCCAAGTTGATGATTATAATAGTTCCTGGCTTCAAGCCAATGATTCTCAAATCTCCTGCGTTTCCTGACAATTCAGCTGCACTAACATTTAAGATAATATTATTGTTCTGTGCGATCACATTAGAAAGATCCAGTGTGTAACTGTCCCCGTATTTATTTAATACAGCCTGTCTAGCATTCACATCTTCAGCCAGGCTTCTTGAGATGCCGGCTAATTTGAAGAATTCACTTTCAAAGTCAATGTATGCTGAGTTTTTATCCTGATAAGCATTCGTTGCATGATCTAATTTCATTCCATTTAAGCCGATAGCATTGTTATTGTCCATCAGGCTTAATTCCGCTGTGCTTCCAACTACGAATTTGTTTGGACGGGCTGATACGATGGAAGATGGACTAATGTTACTTGAGAAGTTTTGAATATAGCTGATATCCATTATACTATCCCATTCAGAATTGCCCCGGATATTTGTTCCGAAGTTGGAGTTACCATTCTTCAGATCTTTAATAGCTACGTTACCGTTTGTATGTGTTAATAGGGAAGCTTCATTAGCAAAAATATGAAAATTTTGTGCAATGCCTAAGAGATTGCTTTCTACATTTGCATTAACACTCTTTTTAATATCTTCTAGTACATTCCCAGATCCGTCGTAAATAAGCTTATCTTTTCTGACACTTTCAGATTTGATTGAGGGAATATCTTTTTCACCGCTTGGTAAGATAGCTTTATTGGATTCTTGTGAGATAGTAGATCCATTGATCGAGATGGGAGCTACCGAGGCTGCTTGAGCCTGGTCTAGACTAGAGGTGTTCGTTAGCGCGGCCAATATAAGTGCGGCTGCAGACGTCCTGTATAAATGGTTCTTCATAATTCTGATTCTCCTTTGACTTAGTAAATGGTTGTTATCATAATTTTAATACCCTTATTCTGTCATGAAAAATAATAAGATACAAGTGTATATTTTCCTTATTTAATAACGAACTGAATTATTTTTTGACAGGACCATGACAAACAAGACATATGAGGAAACTAATACATACTTGATCCAAGAACGATGCTAGAAAGAAATCAGGACATAAAGAAGATAAAGCAAATCCGGGCTAACAACGCCCGGATTTGGATGGCCTAGGTGAGAGGTTCGTCCAACTTGTGTCCGGGTAAAGTGTGAAGGTGCTTATACATAGGTAGCAACAACGCAAAGATCAGCAACAATTATTTAGTTCCTAACCACTGCGATCCTTTCCAGTTCAGCTTGCCTGCACCAGCACCGCTGGAGCTGATCAATCGGGATTTCAGCTTGGAAGGATCGTCAGGTGTATAGCTGTAAGGCAGCTTGCTGAAGCCTGTCCAAGAAAATTTGATGGCATTTGCTGGCTCTGGAGAGAGCGGACTCTTAGAATCTTCACTGCCTCCGCGGAAGGTAACACCATCCATGGTGTAGATGGTATCTAGTACCTGAATTTTACCCGTGTAGTTGCTCTTCTTGGCATCCTTCTGATTGTTTCGCACAGGTGATGAGACATCATTAATGACGGATTTCTCTACGAGCACAGAGCCACCTTCAGTAGAGATTGCGCCGTTGCTCGTTACACCGAAGTGGAAGCCTTTATCGGCAAGAGTCTTATTAATCTTCGAGGTAATCAGTTTTTTGGCTTGCCATGCATTGCCGTTATCCATCACGATATTGTAGGCGTGAACGTTGCCACCGCGCAGACGAGGCATGCGATCCTGAACATCCTTGTAGTAGTTATGGTGTAGCGTCACTTGTAGATCCTTGTTGTCGCTTGCGAACTCATTAGCACCAATCAGATGGCCTTTCTTTTGGCTGGCAGCAACTGCAGCAATATCCTTCGTGCTCAGACCTTGGGATCTAAGCAGGTTGTACATCGGATATTTGGAGCGGTTGGCCTCCAGTTCTTTGATTTGTTGGTTCACCCAGCTATTCGAGTTCCCATTATCCCCGAGGAAGGCGGACCAGGAGATCGTTACACCTGTGCTGCCCTTCTTTACATCGACTAGTCCATCGTATACCTTATTAAAGGTACAGTGATCGATCCAGATTTTATGGCTTTCCTCAATGTTGATATAGTCCCAATCGTTGCGGTCATAGTCGCCTTTGGTTGCTTCATCCCACTCCCACAGCTCGTCGAACTCCAGATTGCGGATAATTACGTTCTGGCTCCGCTTCAACGTGAAGCCCGCATGCTTGATCTTGGCTCCATTGGAGGAGAAGATGGTCAATCCATTAAATCCGTCAATGCTGATTTTGCTTACACCGGTCTTCTTCAGCACAGGATGTGTGAGCGGAGTGGCGTATTGGGCAAAAGGGTTATTCTTGGCAGCAGAAGGAATCTCATTCCATCCCAGATCGAGATCATTCATGATCTCGACAACTTTATATCCTGAACCTTTCTTAAGTGCTTTAGCCAGATCCGTTGCATTGTATACTTTGATGTATTTGGAATTGCTCTCGGCAATGACACCTCCACCAGTGGTGCCCGCTGCGAATCCGGCTACTCCATATTCACTGCTGCTGACAGCAGCCAGGGAAGTAAGCAACATGTCCTCCGTCAGGGCAGGAATCTCTCCGTAGGTTGCATCAATGACGGAACTGGAGAATTGGTCTGTGTTCACAGTCTCCACCTCAAGCTCCGATGCGTTGGTCAAGCTAGTGCTGCCAAGTGACAGTACCAAAGCAAGTGTAGTAGCTGCACAAGCCAGCTTTTTAATTTTGTTACTCCAAATCATTTCTTTACCTCCACAAAGTGTATTATTTTCACAAATTATGTATCGGATTGTTTTTTTGTAATATTTATAGTGCTAAAGTTTCAAGTTTTTGGGTTATAAAACGGGCAGTATGCAGTTTGTGGTTGGGCATGATGAATGAGGAAAATATGATTTCATGCATGAATTAATCAAAAAGGATGATCAACCTTAACTGATGAAAGGAAGTGTGCTCAGGAATTAGCGGCGCATAATCCTTCTTTCGTTTTCATGAGTATGCAGAAAAGGATTGTAACTAAAGTAGCAGGCAACAAAAAAAGCCGTTGCATCTTGAACTTAAGAGTGCATCGGCTTTTGAAATTGTAAGTGTGGTCGTGTTCTTAGACCAAAATACGATGGGGAGGGACTGCGAATCAAGTTATAGCTGTGTATGTTCAAGGCTGCCTAAAGCTCAACTGAAGCTGCACAAGCTCTGACCTGCTCCCTGTCCGAATTGGGGGTCCCCAGAAGCCGTAGCCAGAAGAGACAATGGAGTGAAAAGAATTTTTCTGCAAATATCCCCAGTCATTCTCATATATTGCCCCAGTGATGAGATGAAATGGAGCGATCTGTCCGCGGTGCGTGTGACCAGAGAGCATGACGTCAACCCCTTGCTGCCCAGCAATATCCAGGTCATAGGGCTGATGGTCCAGTAACAGTACAGGCTGAGTGAGATCCACGCCAGCGATCAGCTCAGACAGCTCTGCCCGATCATCATCGGTACGATCCTTGCGCCCGATCAGCGTCAGATTATTTCCGATCTGTATGGACTTGTCGTGCAGCACCTGAATGTGGCTTTCCTCTAGTGATTCGATCAGCTCCTGCGTAGAGTTCTTATCCTTGTCGTGGTTGCCCAGTACAGCATATACGCCAAGAGGTGCCTTCACCTCTGCTATAATCTTGTCAATGCCTTTATTCAAATACGCGCTTAAGTCGTCATCTATAATATCTCCTGCATAAAGGACAAGGTCAGGCTGGAGCGCCTGAATCTCCTCGACCATTTTGCGAGCATGTGCAGCTCCGGATAGACCACCATAGTGCATGTCTGACACCATGACAATATTGAGATCATCCAGGTCGCCCGCAGGTTTATCCAGCTGTATTTCATAATTACGGACGACAGGACTGTATGCATTGAACGAGCCATAACTCATAAGTCCAAGGAAGATAACTAAAGTAGCGGCACCTGCCCACTTGTGCAGCTTATGATGGCGCAGGCGGGTTAGACGGATCAGCCACAGGCTCAGATGCACGATGGGGAGGAGTATAATCAGTAAAGAGAAGGCTGCCATCCAGTAGGAGCCAATCACGCTCAGGAATGCAGCGTTGCCAAACAATCTGCCCAGAATGAAGGAAGAGGCGAGAAAGATAATGGCAATGATGTACAGGATTCTGAATCTGGCAGATACGACAGGCTTCATCCAGCTCCAGCCGCTCCAGCCTATGTAAAATACTAATAAAGCGTAGACTAACAGCATAGCAATTCCGATAAATGCGAACATGTATGTGACAGACCTCCATGCACTTGCCCCTAAGACAAGCTGTTTTTCATGTGTTGTGTAGTAGATGTACAAATACTCTATTTATTTATTCCGATCTCAACTCTCTTTAGCCTCCTGCCAGATTCGTGTCTATACTTATAGTATAACTGCTAGGAGCATCAAAATAAAAATTAGTCGTAACTATACTAGATACAGGCAATAGAGAGGCGTATATGCTGTATTTTGAACTTGGGCATCATTTGGAATTGTGGCATAATAAGGAATCTATGGTGCGAGCTAATTCAATTCATTTTGGAGGAATCTTATTAATATGTATACCGATCCGAAGGGAAATGCTTATAAGGAGCTTATTAAATATGCGATCCAGCGTACACCGCAGTTCATGCTAGGAGTGGGGGGATATTCAACCTTTAGCGGAGATGATTATCATAATATACAGCCCCCGCCCCCAGAGCTACTGGATAGGCTTCAGCCCTATCTATTGGACGTGCGGCGGGTTACACACGAGGAGGTAATGGCAGCTATTGAAAATGGGGAAGAGGGATCCCTATTGGACCACGGTATGAGTGGAGCAGGAGAATTCTATTACTATCGTTGCTGTGAGGCTTCAGGTCAAATCCTGGCAGAAGCGGTACACGGGCTCTATGATTGGTGCTCGCCGCTTCCAGAGGATCTGACCTTTCTGAACGAGGATGGTACGCTCTTCCTGGGCTCGGTTGCCCATGAACGAATGGGAGTTCTGAATGTAGAGTACAGCGAGAGAAGAGAACTTATGTCGCGAATACAGGGCCTGTTCCTGAGGCTACCGGAACACAAGGAATTCGATCGCTATCTGGATGATGCTATCCGGCACCAGACCGACTGGCTGGAGATTCAGGGATATGGACTTACCGAGCTGCCAGTCCGTATTCGTGAACTGCAGCAGTTGAAGTATTTGTCGGTCTTTGAACAGGATCTCGACAAGCTGCCCCCGGCCTTATTTGAACTGACAGGTCTGGAGAGGCTTAGTATCATGTCCGCCGAGCTAGTCGAGATTCCGAGGGAGATAGGGAGCCTTAAGCAATTAAGGAAACTCAGAATCTATGGCGGCAGCTCGGATCGCCCTACTCCGGGCTGGCGTCCCAGACCAAAGGAGGAGCTGCCATTACGAAGTCTTCCTGCCGAGATTGGAGAGCTTAGCAGATTGGAATATCTGGACATCGCCTATAGCGGCATTCGTGAGCTGCCACCAGAGCTGGAGAAATTGCAGAATCTGAAGTATCTGTCTGTTCATTCGAGTCTGATGGAGAAGGAGCCAGACTTCCTCGGGCGAATGAAGTCACTGGAGCATGTATCCATCTCCACGAATCCTCTTGGGATAGGCGATTAATACCATCGCATAGCACCAAGCAACTGTTGCCTCAATAGGGACGTAGGACGTAGAGCCAGCTTCAGCCTCAAGGCAGAACATAAAAGCGATCAGCCCACGTCCCCCCGTCCTAGACGTCGGATTGCCAAGGTACTTAGAGCAGCAATGTAGAGAATGCACATCGTGTAAAATCCTAGCATAGTGCCGGTGGCTAATGCTTCCTGATTCAACGCTCCCATCCCAATCGTAAGCAGGGAGTGAGGAAATAACAGCCCTAGCTTGAGCACATACAAGCCCAAGCCTATGATGCATGCGGATAGCCCAATACCTATGGGCACAGCAAAGCTGCGAATACGCATGGATAACGCCAGTTGCATACTTCCGATCGCCATTCCTGCCACCCATCCCCGGAATATCCAGCTGGGCCATTCAGCGGGCATCCCGGGTGGAAGTCCGATCCATCTTCCCCCGGCATAATACAGGATAAGGAATAGCAACTGGACATATCCGAGGAATAGAGCAAGCATCAACAGCTTGGCAAGCCAAATGGACGCTCGACGGATTGGGGCGCTCAGCAGCAGCTTCCAGTTCTCATTGCTGTGCTCCAGTCTTCCCAGATAGGAGGCCCCGATGGCAATGAGTATAGGAAAGAAGAATTCACCGTAAAACAATCCCACCTGAGACCAGAGACTGTACCATTCGTGCTGCAGTACGCCTTGGTTCAGCATGAAGTTTGCGCAGCCGATCAATACGCTCACCAGTGGCAGAGCCGAGAGAAGTATCCATATTCCTGAGCGTCGCTGCTTCATCCATTCTGCGGTAATACAGCGCAGTAGCATGATTCTATCGCCTCCTATTTATATTGCCTGGATAAATGTATGTGGCCGGCTGTGTATAGCAATGCTGTACCAAGCAGCAGTCCAATGATTGTGGGTAAAGTATCTGGAACATGCCGGATGATGAATTGCAGCTGCTCGTCTACGTAGCTGCTGGTTACCGGGCTAAGGACGGTGTAATACGACCAGATCCACAGAGAACGAACCGACGCTGGGAATAATTCGGCAGTCATTCCTAGGCAAGCACCCAGCATGCCGAGACAGAGAGCCCATGCTTGATTACGGACGACTAAGGACACCCATTGCTGAAGGGCGAGTACAGTCGCCGTGGTCAGCACGGTTCCACAGAAAAAACGAAGCAGCAGCACACCTGGGACAGGCTCATAGCTGTCGATCACCCACCCATAGAGGAGCATCGCACTGCTTTGCAGTATACATATCCCCAGCATGATGCTGCAGAGGCAGAGGTATTTCGCAGCATATAGCTGCCCTGGACGAATGGCCGAACTTAGTAGTAGCTTCCAGGTATCGCCCTTGTGCTCCATATCACATATCCTGGAGGCCATGATGGCTGAGAGCAGCGGCAGGAGCAGACTGTTCATGGAGGCTACCAGCAGAATCAGGGAGGCCCATACATCAACCTGTGGATTCCGTGACATAGACATGCTAATGGCGGAGAAGGCCCAGCCTACTTCAATGATGAGCATACCGATGCCGAAGAGAAGAACCCCTCGACGTCGTAGCTTGAAAAATTCGACCCTCAGCAGCATTAGCATATCGACTGCCCCTTTCCGGTCCATTCCAGGAAAATATGCTCCAGCGATTTCTTGCGTTCCTCAATCCTCAGCACATCAATCTGAGCATGGACCAGATAGCGCACAATCTGGGAAATCTCGTCATCGCTCAGTAGCCCCAGAATCAGACCGCGCCCTTGATCATCTGTGAGGGTATTCATTCCGTGCGTATGTAGCAGCCTCCGCGCAGCGGCATCGTTACGGGTGCGTAGGAGAATATCAGGTCTGCTGCGCTCCTGAAGCGCCGCTACGCTTCCTTGAAAGATAAGAGAGCCATGATGAATGATGCCGACGGAGGTCGCCAGCTGTTCAATCTCACTCAGCAAGTGACTGGATATAAGAATCGTCATTCCATAGCGCGAGGCTAGAATCTGGATCAGTTCACGCATTTCCTGCATCCCAGCCGGGTCCAGTCCATTCGTAGGCTCGTCTAGAATCAATAAGCGAGGTGAGCCTACGAGAGCCATAGCGATGGCTAACCGTTGCTTCATGCCAAGCGAATAGTGCCCCGCCTTTTTGTGCTGCTGACGATCCAGCCTGACCAATTGTAGTGCATCCTTCACTTCCTGATCGGAGCCATGTCGTAGCTGCTGAACGACCTTCATATTTTCCAGTCCAGTAAGATGGCTGTAATAGGAGGGGGATTCAATCAATGAACCGATTCGGCGAAGGATGGATTGGCGTTGTCGGGCCAGATCCTGTCCGAAAATATGTACCTCTCCTGCTGTAGGTCGTGTCAGTCCGAGCAGCATTTTCAAGGTCGTCGATTTGCCAGCCCCGTTCGGTCCCAAAAATCCGTAAATCTCGCCTTCTCTAATCTCTAGGTTCAATTGGTCCACCACGGTTGTGCGGCCGTATTGCTTGGTCAGCTTTCGTGTTGACACAATAAGACTCATCGGTGCTTCCTCCTGTCCTTGTTGGTCTCTAAGAAGATGGTTCAAGTGTAGCTGACGGCCCTGACAGGAGCCTGAGCACAACCTTACGTCAATCTTAAATGTCGGCGAAGAAGCTGCTATAAGCTGTACGGACCACAAAAAATCGGTATGATGTAATACAGGTGATCAATATATGAATGAGTTACAGCAAAAAAAATTGCTGATCGTGGACGATGAGCCGGACATCCGAGGGATGATAGAGAGCTTTCTGCGCAAGGATGGCTTTGCACGAATTTATCACGCCCAGAACTGTACAGCTGCTTTAGAAATGGTTCAGCGGATGAAGCCGGATCTGGTAATTCTGGATGTCATGCTTCCAGATGGTGATGGCTTTTCGCTGCTTACGGCAATTCGTCAGATGTCCAATGTCCCGGTACTATTTCTGTCGGCCAGGGGAGAGGATGAGGACCGATTGCTGGGTCTGGGTCTGGGTGCCGATGATTATATAGTCAAGCCCTTCTTGCCGCGTGAGTTGCTGCTTCGCTTGAAGGCTGTTCTCCGTAGGGTCTACGCTCCGCCAGTTCGGGAGCAACGTCCTGTATTTCAATTGGGAGAGAGAATGGTCAATCTGGAGAGTGGCACAATTCGGGTGCTCCAACAGGAATATGCACTGACAGCCAAGGAATTGTTGCTGTTATCAGCGTTCTATGAGCAGCGCAATCGAATCGTAACGAATGATGCCCTTTGTCAAGCAGCGTGGGGGGACGACTATTATGGCTATGAAAATACATTGATGGTCCATATTCGCCGTATTCGGGAGAAGATCGAGCCGCTTCCCTCAAGTCCACAGTATCTTCTGACCGTGAGAGGTCTCGGATACAAATTGCTAGTGCAGGACGGGGCTGTAGAAGATGTGCGTTGACTACAACAAGGATCAAGCCGTTTCAAATTGTGAGCATGACGCTGACAAGCAGACAAGGACTAGGGGGGAGGAGCCGGAGTGGAAAGCACCGTCAGGATCCTGAGACGCTTCATAAGCTCGACAGTACTCATCTCCATCTTGCTGCTGCTGCTCAATGGAATCGTACTTGTCGTATGGTTCAGTAAGGGAATGAGTACAGAGTTGGCACCTGCAACACTCGTGCGACAGGTGTCTGAGCAACTGCAGCCTGGAGCTGAGGGCTACGCACTCGGGCCAGCAGCTAGCGAGCTGCTGTCTGAGCAGCATGTATGGGCCATGCTGGTGCTGGAGGATGGCAGTATCGGCTGGAGCTATCAATTACCGGATGATCTGCAGCGGGCCTATTCATTGACCGATGTGGCCAAGTGGTCGCGAGGCTATTTGCAGGAATATCCCGTATTCTCCTGGGAGCATCCTGGTGGACTAGTCGTAATAGGCTATCCCGGGAACAGTCTCGCCAAATACCAGTACATTCTTCCCGTCAGCTGGGTGGAGGGTCTGATCAGTAAGCTTGGACTCATTCTTGCAGGTAACATGCTGCTCGCTGTGCTGCTCTCCTTATGGATCGGCTCCCGCCTGATTCAGTCGATTCGTCCACTAACAGAAGGGATTCAGGCGCTAGCTGAGGATCGGGAGGTACGTCTGGAGACCAAAGGAATATTAGCTGATCTGGCGGAACGGATTAATCACGTCTCCCGGCTGTTGCGGCACAAGAAGGACGCCATCCAGAGTCGTGATGCGGCGCGCTCGAACTGGGTAGCAGGCATTTCTCATGATATTCGAACACCGCTGTCCATGATTCTTGGGCACGCCAGTGATCTGGAGGAGAACGAGGCCTTACCTCACGAGCAGCAGAGGCAGGCAGAGATCATTAGACAGCAGGCGGTCCATCTTCGGGAGCTGGTGCAGGACCTGAATCTGGTCTCGAAGCTTGAATACGAGATGCAGCCCTTGAATAGACAGCCACTACGTCTCTCTCGCATTGCAAGGCGTGTGGCGACAGAGCTGATCAATAATGGTCTTGACGGGAAATATACTGTGGACCTGGAGGTAGCAAATGAAGGAGTTCAGGTGCTGGGAGATGAGAGGTTACTGCTGCGGGCAATTACCAACCTCGTTCACAATAGTGTTCGCCATAATCCTGAAGGCTGTCATATAACCATTGCAGTGTTAATGATGAACAGTACTGATGTAGCATCCGATGCGATAGGCACCATGTGCTGCTGTAGGGTATCTGATGATGGGCAAGGTATTGAAGCGCGCCGAATTCCCTGGCTGCTGCAATTACCGTTCTCCAGGTATAACAAATCGCAGGCACACCGTGAGCATGGGTTAGGGCTGCCGATGGCGGCGCAGATTGCCAAGGCTCACCAAGGGAGACTTGTCCTGGAGAACGAGGAAGGAGGGGGACTTCGAGCTATACTGATGCTCCCGTGCTGGGAGGATCAGGACAATCTGTAGTCCAAGCTATTACAGAGTCAATAGTAGTGGGTGATACTTTGATTCGATTTATCCTGAGTCGGGTATCTGAATTGCTGACTTAGTTGTACTTATATTAAGCCTACTTATCTGGAGTCTGCTGCTGTGCTTCCCATTCGGATCTCAGCATACCCATTAGGATACGGTCATATCGCTGTCCATCCCGGTACACGGCAGAACGTACACACCCTTCCTGCTGGAAGCCAGCCTTCTCGTAGGCGCGAATAGCTTTGGCATTATACGAGATGACGTCCAAGCCTACCCGATCAAGGTTCAATTCATAAAAAGCATATCTAAGAATCAAGTGAAGTGCTTCTGTGCCATAGCCTTGATTGCGGTGCTTGGACAGTCCAATCCCAATGGCGAGCTGCCCTGTACGATTGTTCCATTCGATACTGTGAATAACAACGAAGCCTATCAGCTCATCCTCTGTCCGGGTTCTCAAGCGGAAATAGACCTCGCGATCTTTGGAATCCTGTTCTCCCTCCAATTGTCTCTCTGAATAGGGGATAGCCGCTTCCGTATCGACATGACGCAAATATTCCGGGTCCTCATTCCAGGTTAGCATGGTCTGAATATCATCGGCTCGGGCAGTGGTTAGCTTCAGCTTCGGGCCCATAAATAAATTGTCTGTAGTTAACATAAGTAAGTCTCCTCATAGCTGGGAATGTGGCAAAACAAAACGATAATGAAGTCGCATAAAAATAATGAAGTCGAATGAAATTGGGTATAACGATTTGTGGGCAGATTGTGAATCTACTCTACCTGCATATTTTATTATGATTATCAAGGGTTGGCAATAATTGTATTATCTATTAAGCTTGGAGAGAAAGGAGAGATTATATGAATGTTAGTGCTGGCTTCGGTATCATTTCCTTGATCAGTATTATTTTTACCCTTGTCTTCGGAGGTCTGGGCATATACGCGCTGATTCTGTTTATTCAGCTTGCTCAACGTGGAATCAGAGCGCTCGATATCTACATTCGTGATAAAGAGAACGGTCTGAAATTGTAGTGTGGTCCTGCAATGGGAGAGTTCGAGCCCTATGAAAATAGCCTTAACCCGAATGAAGGGATAAGGCTATTTGAAGTTAGTAGCTTGTTAGTAGCTGAGCCTATAGCTAGCCTTATAGCTTGAACTTGCTGACCTGCATTTGCAGTTCCTCGGCGACACTGGACAGAGAGCCTGCAAGAGCAGTGATCTCCTCCATGGATGCCAGCTGCTGCTGGGTTGCTGCCGAGATGCTGTGCACATTCTCTTCCGAGCTCTTGGCGATCCCGGCTACCTGATCGACATTACGAACGACCTCGTCAGTACTGGCGGACATCTGCTCAGAGCTGGCAGAGACCTCTTCAATCTCGCTGGCTACTTTGTTGACAGCCGCAGAAATCTGTCCGAAGGCTTGTCCCGCTTCGTTAATCACCTGAATTCCGGATTCGGCTTCCTGGCTGTTCGATTGCACAGCCTGCACAGCCTTATGAGTGTCATTCTGAATTAACTGTACGAGTGCTGTGATCTTCTGGGATGAGGCGGCAGCTTCCTCAGCCAGCTTGCGAACTTCATTCGCGACGACAGCAAAGCCACGTCCATGTTCTCCGGCTCTAGCCGCTTCAATTGTAGCGTTCAGAGCAAGCAGATTGGTCTGACCTGCAATGTTATTAATCACTTCCGTGATCGAACCAATCTCGGCGGAACGTACCCCTAGCCCAGTCACCAGCTCATTAAGAGAGGTGATAGAGTCGCGGATTGTTCTCATTTGATCTACAGCATGAGTAATAATTTCATTTCCGTTAGTAGATTGTGTAGCGGCATCGACAGCAGCCACAGATACGCTTTGCGCCAATTGAGCGATTTGATCGGTTCCGATCGACATTTCACCCATCGCCTGGGAAGAACGCTCAGCAACATTCGTTTGTTCAGAAGCGCTCAGCGACATTTCCTCGACTTGCTCTGTAATTTGTTGAGAAGCCCTTGAGTTCTGCTCGGCACTAGCCAGAAGCTCCTCGGAAGAGGCTGTAATCTGGGTCGTTGTATCCGTGACGGATTGAATCATGAGTCTGAGGTTGCTAGTCATCTCATTGAAAGAGCTTGCAAGAACCCCTAATTCATCACGGTTACGCAATACGATCGGTTCATTGGTCAGATCGCCGTTGGCTACCATTTGAGCAGCATTGTTGATCAACTGAATCGGTCTGGAAATAAGGATCGAGATCATAATGGCAAGGCCGACTGCCAGAATAGACACAATAATGGTGGCTATAAGGATAGCCTGATAGGCAAAGTTGGTCAGTTCTGAGGATGATGTCGTGATCTTCTTGGAGTTCGTAGCCCCTAATTCGACTAGCTGAACTAGGGAATCATTAGCTGTGTACCAAGCTGGATATATTCTTTCGTGGATCTCCAGCGCTTCCTCGTTTTGATTGTTTTTGGATAATTCAAGGAATTTAGGTAGTTCTGCTTTGTAGGCACTAAAATTAGAGGTGTAAGCTTCGAAAAGCTTGGTAATTTCGGGATCAGCTCCCTCAATTAGCGCAGCTAATTGCTTACTGCTCTCATCAAGCCTGGACAGCACAGCACTCAGCGTCTGATCGGTCTGTGCGATATCGTCGGCATCCGTCTGAATAGCCAGCGTCAAGGCCAGTCGATCCACGTCAGAGATATCGCCGTTCATATTTCCCAGCAGCGCGACTAGAGGCATCCATTTCTCGTCGATTTGTGTGGAATTGTCGTCCATTTGATTGATCTGCATGAGTGAATTCACACTAACTCCGGCGAGCAGTACAACGACCAGCATAAAACCGGTTATTAACTTCATGCGGATACTGTATTTCACTTTGGACTGTCCTTCTTTTTTTGGTAAAGCTTTGCTTGTCATAGTCTCCACTCCTTGGACGATTAACAGTACTGTACAGAATATATATATCGACAGAAAATTTGTAGTTTTGTATAGTTTCATGTCGGAAATAATCTAAAATTTATATAAATAATAAAATCGGTGCGCTTAACAAGGAGTTAATGAAAGTGTTGCATCGGATGATTTTAGTGTTGAACGTGCTCAGCACCATGATGTTGAAGCAATAGCTACTGTATATAATTCCAACCAGGATTTTCTGAACACCCACTTAGGGCGAAGTCAGATCAGCGAAAAGTGGGTAGCTGCAGAGCTTGCAGCTATGAAGGAAGCCGGGTTCGATTCCTATGTCATCAGAACTACTTCATCAGCTCTCGTCATGGGGGTACTGGACATCAGTCTGAACATAGAGGAGTCATATCTGTCTTTGCTCATGCTGCATGAGGATTTCAGGGGACAGAAGCTGGGATATCAGCTATACAGTGTGATAGAGGAATATGTGAGATCGACAGGAAGTAGAAGGATAAGGATTGATGTGGTGAAGGAGGATGGTGGAGCAGTGTATTCCTTCTGGGAACAACAGGGCTTCATGGGAGTAGAGCAGATTGATATGACATGGGGAGACAAGCAGCTAGTAGCTACAAGGATGATCAAGCAGCTTACTTGAGCTAGCTAATCTAAAAGTTCTGTACTACAGGTTCTGTATTACAGGCTCTGTACTACATACATGTTCTGTACTGCAAATTCTGTATTACAGGATGTACTAGGGATTGTAGGCCAAGCTTTTCATGGATTATCGTAACTTCGGAGCGGATATGCTGAGATATACGCTTCTGATATAAGGGTGTGTGTTATACTTGTACGATATGAATATAGATGATTCACACCCAAAGGATAGGTGAGACGGCTTGAAGTTATTGACACTGAACACGCACTCCTGGCTTGAAGAGGATCAATTGGCCAAGATTACTTACATGGCTGATTTCATTAACGAGCATGAATTCGATGTGATTGCATTCCAAGAGGTCAATCAAATGAAGACAGAGACAGTTGTTCCGTTGGAGCAGCTAGGGAAATTCGTGGTAACAGATTCCTCTATGCCCATAAGAGCGAATAATTATGCATATCTTGTACAGCAGCAGCTCAAAGCTGATTATTACTGGACATGGGCCCCAGTGCACACAGGTAAGCTCCGCTATGATGAGGGATTGGCGTTCCTTAGTCGGACACCTATTGGTGAGACTTTCTGTGAGCATGTGTCTGGCATAACGGTATATAACAATTACAAGACCCGCAAAATACTTGGCGCCAGCACGACAATTGAAGGTGCCCACACCTGGATTGTGAATGGACATCTGGGATGGTGGCATGATGAGGAAGAGCCGTTCCGCCCTCAATGGGATCGGGTAGAGGCTATTTTACGAAATTATACAGGGGACGCCATGTTCCTTATGGGTGACTTTAACAATGTAGCTGAACTCTCAGGTGAGGGCTATGACTACATGATGTCCAAAGGCTGGTGTGACTTGTATACTGCCGCTGAGATCAAGGATGCAGGAGCTACAGTTACGAAATCTATTGGTGGTTGGGAGGGCAATACGCAGGATCTACGCATTGATTATATTTTCTCGCGCGAGGCGCGTAAAGTGAAGTCCTCCACAGTCGTCATGAACGGAATCCGTGGTGAGGTGGTCTCCGACCATTTCGGAGTTGCGGTGGAACTGTAGCTATATTGCTTGGTGCTGATGGAAGTGGGAAGTGGATGAGCTTTCGATGAATAGCAGCCAGGGTGTAAGGCTTGAATGATGTTGCATTTGAGCCTTATGCCCTTGTTGTGTTTGTCGTTGTTTCATTTGCCTGCCGTCATGTTCATAAGTTCATTGAATTTTGTCTATACTGCCTGAAGAGGATTATGAAGCTTGACTATGGTGTAATAAGTAATCAGTGACATAGTAGACCGGGTTCAATATAATGGATACCTGAAATGTAATAGAGTCAAAATTGAAGGAAAAGGCTGGTGTGCAATGATTGAACAGCATAGAAAGTGGGTCGTAGCGAGCTTGCTGCTAGGTATTCTGATGGCCGCTATGGATAATACGATTGTAGCGACAGCCATGGGTACTATCGTGGCCGATCTTGGTGGACTTAGCCAATTCATCTGGGTTACGTCGGCTTATATGGTAGCCACGATGGCTGGGATGCCAATTTTCGGCAAGCTCTCGGATATGTACGGTCGCAAGCGCTTTTTTGTTTTTGGCTTAATCGTGTTTCTTGTTGGGTCGGTGCTGTGCGGATTCGCCCAGTCGATGACACAGCTCAGTCTGTTTCGGGCGATTCAGGGGATTGGTGGCGGTGCGCTCATGCCGATTGCCTTCACGATTATATTCGATATTTTCCCGCCAGAGCAGCGCGGAAAGATGACAGGTCTCATTGGAGCTGTATTTGGCTTGTCCAGTGTGCTCGGTCCATTGCTTGGTGCCTATATTACAGATACGATCAGTTGGCATTGGATTTTTTATGTTAATGTCCCGATTGGATTGCTGTCATTGGCTTTGGTGATACCCTTTTATCGAGAATCAACTTCACAGCATAAGCAGCAGATTGACTGGATCGGTGCCATCACACTGGTCATTGCTGTTGTAAGTCTGATGTTCGCGCTGGAACTGGGTGGCGGTACATACGATTGGAATTCTCCCGTGATCATTGGGTTGTTCGCTATCTTCCTACTGTTTGCTATAATCTTCTTCCTGGCTGAACGTAGAGCATCGGACCCGATTCTCCCGTTTTGGTTATTCAAGCGGCCGCTCTTTGCTTCGGCTCAAGCACTGGCATTTCTATATGGGGGGACCTTCATTATCCTGACGGTCTATATCCCACTGTTCGTGCAGGCTGTGTATGGTGGATCGGCGACCAATGCAGGCTTTATTCTCACCCCAATGATGCTGGGCTCTGTGGCGGGGAGTTCGATCGGGGGAATATTTCAGACGAAAACTACGTTCCGTCGTCTTATGACCATTTCAGTGGTAGCCTTTTTCGCTGGGATGCTCCTGCTCGCTTTCATGTCGCCAGAGACCTCGCGTGGTGCATTGACGTTGTATATGGCTCTTACGGGGTTCGGGGTGGGCTTCTCATTCTCGCTGCTCCCAACAGCCTCTGCTCATCAACTGGAGCCGCGCTATCGCGGAACTGCCAATTCTACGAATTCGTTCTTGCGTTCGCTCGGAATGACGCTCGGAGTTACGATCTTCGGAACAATTCAGGGGAGCGTGCTGACCAAGCGAATTACGGAGGCATTTGCAGGCCAGGGTGGAGCGGATATGGCGCAATTCGGAGATTTGCGTCAGGTGTTCCAGCCTGAGGTGCGTGCGCAGATTCCACCACAGGTGCTTCGCGTCATCGTGGAGGCTATGTCCGAATCCATTACGTATGTATTCCTGCTCGCTCTTGTGCCTATTGCATTGGCTGCAATAGCTGTAATATTTATGGGTAAAGCAAGTGTTGGTGGAGAAGGAAGCAGAGAAGGTAACGGTTCGTAGTATAGCTCATTGATTAGTGGTATGGTTACCAAGACATGTGGATTGTTAAATAAGGGATTAGAGATGAGGGGCTTGGCTTGCACGCCAAAAAGCCCCTCAGTCAAGGCTGATGGGCGAGGGCTTCTTCAGTAATCTGCTTGATATCAATGGGAGACAGCATGCCCTCGTGTACCAGATCGGGCAGGATATGCTCCAGAAAGTAGTCTACACAATGCAGTTCAATGCTTTTGATTTTGATAATGGCTTGGCGGTACATCACGATGAATTCCTTCTCCGTGTTGCCACGTTGCAGCTCCGCGAATGCTTCATAGACCTGATCAAGCTTATCAGCTACCTCCAGAATTCGACCCTCTACCGAGCTGTCCTTTCCTTCTCGCAGCTGTCTGCGGAAGATCGCCTTGAATTCCTCAGGAATATTCTCATCGATAAAATGTTCAATCATGCCCTCTTCAACCTGCTGTAGCAGAGAACGAAGCTCCATGGAATAATGCTTCACAGGGGTCTTGATATCCCCGATAAAAATCTCACCATAGTCGTGGCTGCTGGTAATCTCGTAGAGCTTCTTCCAGTCCACACTCACCCCGTGCTGCTCTTCGATGTCAGCCAGTGTCTTCGCATACTGTACCACCTTCCAGGAGTGTGCGGACACGCTATGCTCCTCGAATTTGAATTTGCCAGGACAGCGAATAATTCGTTCCAAGTCATTGAGGGACCTGAAGTACGTATGAATGCCCATTGGGTATACCATCCTTTAATTTTCTTTTTGTTGCAGATAAGGTACACCCTATCTTAGACTGTTTTTGTTAGCGCAGCATTAACGGAGCATTTAATAGAACACAAAATGCAGTTCAACTGTATACATATCACAGTTTACAAACGAGAATGGAGGAGAAATATGAGCTTGCGTGCGGAGTTGGACTATCGTATGGGTGCAGTTGCGGTCCAGGTAGCGGATATTCGAGAGGTTGAATTAATAGAATTGGTAAGGCGGATTCAGGAATTTGAGCCTTATGGTGAGGAAGCAGTGGATTACTATTTGGAGCTGTTACAGCGCAATGTATTGATGCCAGACGTATCGAATTTGATCTACATGGAGGATTTATCACCCAGTGAGGTGGTAGCCACAGCACTGGCTTATCGTCCAATCCTGCTGTAGAACACGCTCAGGCAGGAAGTGAATGTGTTGTCTTGGTTGAGGTAGGGTACAATAAGGAGCGATTAGCAGTGCTTGTTCTTATTTGCAAGAGTCCATTGTTAGTATAGAAGGAGGCTCCCATGACAGAGAAGAAGACAGAAGCGAGTGTTGGTTGGAATTGGCATGATAGCTATGGCAAGCTGCCCGAGCTAATGTATACCAGACAGGCACCGACCCCAGTACGTGCCCCGGAGCTATTCGTGCTGAACGAAAGCTATGCCGCTACCCTTGGTCTAGAGCCGGCTGCGTTGCGAAGTGAGGAAGCGGTTCGGACCTTGGCAGGTAACGAGGTGCCCGCTGGCACAGCTCCACTTGCTCAGGCCTACGCAGGGCATCAATTTGGTCATTTCAACAGACTAGGTGATGGGCGGGCGTTGCTGCTGGGGGAGCATAAGACTCCTGCGGGGCAACAACTTGATATTCAGCTCAAAGGCTCGGGACGAACGCCATATTCCCGGGGAGGGGATGGTCGCGCCGCCTTGGGGCCGATGCTGCGGGAATATATTATTAGCGAAGCTATGCATGGCCTAGGTATTCCGACCACCCGCAGTCTGGCTGTTGTGACCACTGGCGAGACGATTCTGCGTGAGCAGGAGCTGCCCGGTGCGATCCTGACGCGAGTCGCAGCTAGTCATGTCAGGGTCGGTACATTTCAATATGCAGCCGCTTGGGGTGATGTGGAGGATCTGAGAGCACTGGCTGATTATACATGGCTGCGACACTATTCGAATGTGTTACCAGTGGAAGGTCAGCCCCGTTATCTCGCACTCTTGCGGCAGGTGATCCAGCGGCAAGCGGCTCTGATTGCACAATGGCAGCTGGTTGGTTTTATCCACGGGGTTATGAACACGGATAATATGACCTTAAGCGGAGAAACGATTGATTATGGTCCATGTGCCTTCATGGATCAATTTGATCCTGCGACTGTATTCAGCTCCATTGATCAGCAAGGACGGTATGCTTATGGCAATCAGCCGGATATTGCTCTCTGGAATCTGGCCAGGTTAGCTGAGGCGCTGCTGCCTTTGCTTCATGAGGATGAGGAAGAGGGAATCAAAATAGCTCAGGAGGCATTGGCAGAGTTCCCGGACTTGTATCAGGCGCACTGGCTGCGAGGTATGCGGGCCAAGCTGGGAATATTCGCTCCTCAATCGGTTGTTGAGACAGCAGCTGAGTATGGACAACAGACTGCTACCGGGAACGTCACTGGGCAGGATGAGCCGAAGCATGATGGACACGTCGATGATGAGCACAAGGAGGCGGATGAGCAGTTGATATTTGATCTGCTGCAGCTCATGCATAAGCATCACGCAGATTATACCAACACCTTCCGCGCATTAACACTGGAGCAGCCAGTAGAGGCTGCACTCGCTGAGGCAGCAGAATACGTGTCATGGTATGCACGCTGGCAGAGCAGACTTGCGATGCAGCAGCAGACACGTGAACAATCGCTTAAGCTCATGCGCTCCAGTAATCCTGCGGTCATTCCCCGCAATCATCGCGTGGAGGAGGCGCTTGCGGCCGCGATGAAGGGGGATCATGGCGTTATGGAACGACTGCTGGATGTGCTGGCGAAGCCATACGCCTATTCAACAGCGCAGGAGGAATATACCGCAGGGCCGCCTGATTCAATGTGCAATTATCGGACCTTCTGCGGCACGTGACGTGGTGAGGGCGGTCAGGCTGTAACAGACCTGGAGGGATTCACATGACTGGATCATCAGAGGCTGAACGGAATCACATCTGGCGATTCCGTTACCAAGGGCCACGTAATGGTACTGGTTATACGTTCTGCCCCTTGCGGGGAGGATTAGCGGTAGAGAATGCTGAACAAATATTTATTTATGATGAGGATTTTACTGAACCCATTCAGATCATTAAGCGGCAATACCCGCTGGATGAAGAGTATGCGGGGGAAGGCTATGAAGCTTTTGACGCTTGCTGGGATAATCCGATTCCTGCGGACGTCTGGTTTCGCATTTTTGAGGAGCTGGAATCTCTTCATCCCGATGATCCCGAAGCCCAGAGCTTCATACGTACCTTTATAGATTGGGCTAGGGCAGCACTACAGCATGCGGATGGAATCGAAATTGTTGGGAATTTATAAACCAAGCTTGAAGAGGAGTGTATCTCTTTCAAACTTGGAATACTTATAATTAAACCGTTTACATTCCTGAGAGGGTGTGCTATATTGTCCACTAAAGGATTGTAACTGTGTATGCAGGCAAAACCTGAGAATAAGCTTGTCCACTTAAGTGGCAGCTTTATTTTCAGGTTTTTTTGTCTTCATGCAACAATGAAGGAATACATGGAAATAATCCTTATAGCATCCAGAATCGAAGAAAAGAGGTAGAGCGAATGAGGAAGAATACATGGTGGAATATGCTGGCTGTGAGTACAGTACTGACAGTTGGCTTGAGTGCATGTGCAGGTACACCGGGGCAGGCCAATCAGCAGGTACCGCAGCCGCCACAGCAGGAGACAACGCAGCAGCAATCCCAGAAAGCGAGAACAGTCATTACGACAGATGGTGAAGTCGATGATATGAACTCGGTGATTCGCTTTTTGTTATATTCCAATGAGATGGATCTAGCCGGAATCGTGCTGACTAGCTCGGTGTACCACTATGCCGGAGACAAGGAGGCAGGCATTGAGCCGTTCCGCTGGACAGGAACGAAGTGGCTGTACGATATGCTGGATGCTTACGGGGAAATCTATCCGAATCTGTCCAAGCATGCAGACGGCTACCCTGAGCCTGAGACGCTCAAGAGTATGACGAAAATCGGCAATATCTCCGACAAAGGCGAAATGACCAAGGAGACGGAGGGCTCTGAGTTCCTGAAGGATCTGTTCTTGGACGATGACTCCAGAGATCTGTACGTTCAGACTTGGGGAGGTACGAATACTACGGCTAGAGCACTGAAATCCATCGAAGAGAAGTACAAGGATACTCCAGAGTGGGATCAGATTAGACAAAAGGTCAGCAATAAAGTAGTCCTCTACATTATTCTCGATCAAGATGACAGCTATAATGAATATATTGCCAAGAATTGGCCGGATATTCGCATCATCAATGACCAGTCCAACTTCTGGCACTTCGCCTATGCGTGGAAGCTTCATCCCGATGAAGTGAACAGCAAGCTGCAGGGAGACTGGATGTTCCCGAATATCAAAGATGGACACGGCAAGCTACTGGGTATGTATGCTTTGATGGGTGATGGCAACATCATTGAAGGCGAGCTTGATGAGGAGCAGCGCGGAGCAGAGGCCTATCTTAAGAATAATCCAGAGTACAAGCGTTATGATTTCATTTCCGAGGGCGATTCTCCTTCCTTCTTCTATCTGATTGACAACGGGCTGCGCAGCATGGAAGATCCAAGCTACGGAGGCTGGGGAGGACGTTTTGGTACAGTGAGCGATAAGCTGTATAGAAATAACGTACTGGATTACGATATCTTTACGAAGAAATATGAAGCAGAGTATTCGCTGATGCGCTGGTTCGATGATATTCAGGATGACTTTGCGGCTCGTGCCGATTGGGCGATTACACCGGAGTATGAGAATGCTAACCATAATCCGAAGCTGACCATTAAGGAAGGACTGGATCTCACGGCAGCACCGGCTGAGAAGGTTACTTTGACGGCTGAGGGCAGTGATCCGGATGGCGATACATTGACATACAAATGGTGGAGATATTTCGAGGCGGACACCTATCAGGATAGTGAGGTGACGACGAAGGCTGAGCCTGTGGTGATGGGCGGCTTACAATTAAGCCTGGCTCGTGAGCTCGGTCCTGATGAGAAGACGGATACGATTGCGCTGGAAGGCAGCGATACGCAGAAAGTAAGCCTTACCGTCCCTGCCAATGCGGAGTCGGGTGATACCATTCATATCATTGCAGAGGTGCAAGATAACGGGGAGCATCCGTTGAAGCACTATCAGCGTGTGATTATCACCGTAAAATAAAATCGGATATTAGCACATTCACCGTATTTTGACATCTTCCTGACACAAACATTTGCTACAATCTGCTCATGTCCTAAAATTTGATATCTCAATATCATGATATGACTAGGATGAGGAGATTACGTGAAGGGGAGAATTCCATGAAAAACAATAAAAAATGGATTATAGGTATTGGAGCAGTCGTCATTATCGGTGGAGGTATCATCGGTTATAACGTCATGAATCGATCGCTGGGCAACAATGTAGAGATTCAATCTGTAGTTCCGGCTCAATCGCAGCCGACATCAACGGAAGCAGCCTCTGGAAGCACAGCAGTACAAGCTGATCAGATCAATGGGGATTGGAACATTGCCGAGGGCTCCAAGGTGTACTGGTCAGTAACGACTTCCCGGGAGACGGTTAACTTTGAGGATGCTGCGGTTACAGGAAAGTGGACGTTGAACGTGAATGATCCTTCTGCCAGCACGGGTGAGGGCACCGTAGATCTGAGCGTACTCAGCTCTGGTAATGAGCAGCGGGACGAGCATGTGAAGGCGGCGGACTTCCTGGACATCAGCCAATATCCTGAAGCGACCTTCAAGGCGACCTCCTTCTCGGAGCTGCCACAAGAGTGGACTGAAGGTACCGCGGTACCATTTGAAATGAATGGCGTATTGACTGTGAAGGGCGTAGATAAGGACGTCGTGTTCCAAAGTCAGGCCGTGTACAATGAAGGCAAGCTGATGCTGTCTGGTACAACGAAGGTTACGTTCTCTGACTTCGGACTGACGAACCCTCATAATGTTGTGCTTGAGACCGAGAATGAGTTCACGGTTCAGCTTGAGCTTATCCTTACTAAATAAATGCGTGCTAGAGGGGATGACCTTCCATTCAGGAAGGGACGTCCCCCCTTTTTGTAAGTTCTGATATTTATCAGACTATTGGATGAATATCATCAGTGTTTATGTAAATTAGTAACCGGATATTACTGAGAAAAACGTTTTAATATATCCTAAATATACCAATAAAAGAAAAGTATCAAGCATCGGAGCAACGGTGAGCAAATCGTGCTAATAAGCCAGCAGAATAAGCCTGACGACGAAGATGACTATCTCTGTTGAGCTTGTATATTTATGATTGCAAACGTTTTATTAATATGTTAACATGAAATTAATAAAAGGATTGTAACCGCTTAATGGCGGGCAAAACCCTGTATAAATGAATGGAATAGGACTTATTTTAACTGTATATTTTTACAATATATGTGTTATTAAATTCGATCAGGATTGTTACGTTTATGGCAAAACCTGAATTGAGCTGAAGATCTGTAGCGTTGACGTGATGGCTATGGAGGTTCACTTAATTCAGGTTTTTTTATATATTCACACAAAACATTGCAGCGAGGGGAAATCACTTGATGAAGAGCAAAAAGACAAAAGCGTTGTTGAAACGTACAGCAGTAGTAGCTACAGTATTCGGTCTGGTGGCAGGATCAATTCCAGCACACACTGGTTTGACTGCCGTAACGAATGCAGCGGATGCAGGTGTATACAAGCTTCAGAATGCAGGCTTCCAAAATAATACGCTCCAACAGACCCAATATGGTCTGATTGATGGGGTTACCAATGATGTATATAGCACAATGGGTTGGCTTGGAGTACCGTATGCTGCACCTCCAGTAGGTGAGCTGCGCTGGAAAGCACCGCGTGAGCCAGAAGCATGGACAGGTATTCGTGCAGCCAAGACGTTTGCCTCGAACAGTCTGCAGCTTTCCGGTCAGAAAACCGTGGGTAGCGAGGATTCTCTCTACCTGAATATTTGGCGCCCAGACACGAAAGAGACGAACCTGCCCGTTATGGTATTCTTCCATGGCGGTGCTAATATGACTGGCTCCGGTAAGGATTTTCAAGGGGAAAAGCTGGCTCGCAGCACCAACAGCATTATTATCACCGTGAACTACAGACTGGGAGCTCTGGGCTTCTTCAAGAATAGCCAGCTCGCTACGGGCAATGCTCTCGACGACTCGGGCAACTACGGCTTACTCGATATGTTCCGCGCATTGGAGTGGGTGCAGGACAACATTGAAGGCTTCGGCGGTAACAAGAATAACGTCACACTAGCTGGGCAATCTGCCGGAGCACGGGACGTACTGGCGGCACTGATTTCTCCGCTGGGTAAAGGTCTGTACCACAAGGCTATCGCGTTCAGTGGCGGTCTGACCACAGCAGCTCCAGAGGATGGAGAGCGCAAATCCAAGGAAGTACTCGCACAGCTGGCGCTTGAGGATGGCAAAGCGAACTCTCTGGATAATGCCAAGGCATGGATTAGCAAGCTGTCCTCCAGCCAAATGGATGCGTACGTTCGCTCCCTCTCGGCTGATCGTCTTGTCAAAGCATTCGGTAGCACAGCGATTCGTATGGAGCCGTTCCCGCATCTGTTCCGTGACGGTACCGTAATTCCAAAGGAAGGCTTTGATGCTCTGGATCAAGGCAACTATAATAAGGTTCCTGTATTGCTGGGCAGCCTAGAGACAGAATTCTCCGGATTTGCCTTCGGGGATCCGAACTTCGCTCCTTCAATTAATGACGGAACCCTGTTCACCGATTCTACTAAGGGGGCACAATATGCAGCTGCTCTCAAGTATGGTAGCGAGATGTATGCTGGCTTCAATGCCGAGCGTGTGGCAGAGCGTCTGACGGCTGTAGAGGGTCAACCTTCGGTATATGCATATCGCTTCGCATGGGGAGCCAAAGAGGGCCTGATTTCTGACCGTCTCCATACGCTGCTGGGTGCTCCGCACGGGGCTGATCTGGACTTCTACACAGGTCGTGCTGACGGAATCGCGTCCTACTTCCCACAAGGATACTTCACTGAGGACAATCTCCAAGGACGTCTGGAGCTGTCGGCTGTGATGAATTCCTACTTGAAGCAATTCCTGTACACAGGTAATCCGGGCACGGGTGCTGCAGGTGATCTTGAGGCATGGACACCATGGACTGCTGAGGATGGCAAGGAACGCATCATGAAATTTGACGGTGACAAAGAACAAGCGATCTTCGGTATGTCAGAGGATTACAATGGTGACAAGGAAGCTGTGCTGGAGAAAATGAAGAAGGAGCTTCCTGAGGATACCTACAAGCTGTTGACAGAAGATGTACTGAAGGGACGTTTCTTCTGGGATTATTAATTTAGCTGAGGCAGCTGCGTAGCCTGCAGCTCAGGCGAACCGAATAGCTTATTACAACAAACGACATTCTCTTAATAGAGGGTGTCGTTTTTTTGTATATGCTGGGGGTTACATGAATATGCATAGACTATCATAAAAATGGGCTTATCCTATCATTGTAGGATTTTTCGTTTCCTATATACTAGGAAAAAAGGGGGATTTATGAATAGAGCAGAAGCCATGGATCATTTCCGCGAACATTACATAGATGTACATATGAAGTACTATATTCATAAATTGGAAGAGGAGTATCGCAACCAGTTTCAGGAAAGGTCTGCTGAATTTGTCGAATCTTTTCGGCGCATATGCAAGTTGGCCAAGGCTGAACAAGACCAAGGAACCAAGGGAGCGATCGGTTATATTACCTTTTCCATGAGACGAACCTATCTGCTGCATCGACAATACGATTATGTGGTGCAGGCATTTGACCGGAATTGGTACTTTGATGCCAAGCCATGTGAAGATCGCTATGATGCCGGGTGGGTATGGACCTGCTGGCATGAGCTTGGCGAACAGCTAGAGTCCCGTCGCAAGCTGTATATGGATCGCCTTCTCCAACCGGAGGTAGAGCAGGTTCACTGGGCTTGTATTCCTGATTTTCATGAATATGTAATGAGGCTAGGCGCCGAATGTATAGGACAGGCTGTGAAGCTTCCTGAATTCGCAGAGCTGGAGCTGGAAGAGGAACTTGAGATTAGAATTGGCGAGTACAAAGGAATCAGTAAGGTGATTTACTCGATCTGTGAAGAATCCCTTCTGAAGGAAGAAGAACTGATGGATTGGTTCTAAAAGACTGGCAGACAGGTGGAATTCATGAGATGGAGATCGAGTACTATCGTGTAGTACAGGATGAGCGGTTCACGGAGGTTGCCTATCCGCTCAATCTGACCAAGGCACAGCTGCTGAATCACATCACAATTGCACAGGAGCAGGATCTATCCTCACTTCAGTTTTATGTTGATGGACAGGCTGATTTTCTGGATTGGCTGGATGATCCATATTACATGTTATCAGATGAGCTCAAGTGTATCTGGGAGCAGTATCAGCCCAGCCTGGAATGGCGGCAAGTAGTCCTTGCTGATCAGCATACCAGGACACAGCGATTGTGTTGGCTTATGGCATGCACTGAGGTTATTAATGCGCTGTCCCCGCTCAGTGAGTGGAATAAGGATGGTACGTTGAAAAAGATGGTGCTGGATGAAAGAAAGCTTCGTGGTCATAAGGTATGCCGGGTTCAAGGAGCTGGTGCTCCGGAGGTCATCGTAGATCTGGATGTGGCAGAATGCATGCTTCGATTCCCCTTGAAGGGGATACGGTTGCAGCGGCTTCAAATCGAGCAGGATGTCTTGGCTGGCAAGGATTAATATAGCAAGGGTGTGTATAGGAGATGAATGATCGTTATATCGTAGATGGAGCTTCAGTCCGTTGCAGCTATGGGAGCGCAACAGGTGTATTTCGAGCCGGAGCAGGGCGGCAGGTGTTCATTCACTCCAAAGCGCAGGGAAGTATTCGGGATTGTGAGCCGGGAATACATATACCCGCATTCGGCATGTGCAGCAGCAAGCATAATCCAGATGTGATTGCTGCCAGTCAGGGGCAGTTGGACCGCCTGATACCGCAGCCCTGCAGACCATCGGTCTCGATGGCTTGGTTGAATGGGAAGAACAACGTTATGGTGGATCATTCTCCAGCGCTACTGAGCTGCTCTACGAATATGTGCATGTGGTGTGGAGTGATTTCATTTGATACAGATGGCCAGGAATGAACTCCTTGGATGGAAAGGGTGAAGGCTGATGGGGCTGCTGTCAGGGCAGGCACTTACCTATGAAAATATTAAAATCAAGGCTCCTTATCCTATTGTCAGGTTGCTGGAACTCGATCTGATCCACCAGGTTAATGACCATGGCAGACTGCAACTGACCGCTGTCATTTCGGACGACGATGAGCAAGGCTACGACAAGCTGATGTATGAGGATGAGCCTGTCGAGGTCTATGAAATGGACGGAAGTCAAGTAGTAGCATGCTTCTTCAAGGGATTGATCACCGAGCTGACCGTCAAGTCGGTCAATGGAGTCTACTCCATGTCTCTGAGCGCGGCCTCTCATACGATTCTGCTGGACAGACAGCCAATGAGTCGCAGCTATCAGGAGCCAGGGATGACGTATTACAAGCTGTTTCGTGACCGGGTTGACGCCTACCCTCACGGTGACTTTATTGATCTGATGGATGCTGAACGACCGTTGGGTGCCTTTACCCTACAGTATCAGGAGAGCGATTGGTTGTTTTTACAGCGAATGGCATCCAGGCTAGGAACCGGATTAATTCCTGAAGTAACCTCCGATGCGCCACGCTTCTGGCTGGGCACATCCAGGGGACAAGTGAAGGGTAGACTTGAGGGGGCTAACTACACTATACGTAGAAGCACGGTAGCTCCGGGCAGTCGTAACAAGAATCAAATCAATACATATTACGAGGTTGAGGATTCCGCTCGTTATGCTCCAGGGGACATGGTGATATTCAAGAATCAGGAGTGGAGCATACACCGTGCAACAGGCACAATAGCCAAGGGTCTTCTGACATTTGTGTACGAGCTAGTCCCTGAAGCAGGGCTATCCTATGAGAAGATGTATCATCCAACGCTCTGCGGAACAGCTATTGAAGGAATAGTTATTGACAGGGCCAATGAGTCTGTTCGATTGCATTTCAATATAGATGCCGAGCCTCCGACAGGCAGTACGTGGTTCCCCTACCCAACGATGTATACCGCGAATGGAGTGGGCTGGCAGTGTGTGGCAGAGCTCGGTGACACGGTGCAGCTATACTTTCCCTCTGCCAATGAGAGTGAGGCCTATGTTATCCAAGCGCTCCGTAAGAAGGGGCTTACGGGGGATGAGATCCAGCAGCCTGAGCGCAAACTCTTCCATACTCGGTCCGGTAAAAAAGCCAAATTCGATGAGAAGGAGCTGGCTTTGTCGTCTCAGAAGGATAAGCTTCTCATTCGTCTGAATCCAGCCACCGGCATGCATGTATATAGTAGATATGACATGAGCTTCACGGCAGATGTTGATCTGGTCCTGCATGGTAAGAAGGTTGAGGTTATGGCAACCAAGGGGCTGAATTTGTCTAGTAAAACAAGCTATCTGAAGGCAGACGAGGAATTCCATTTGAAGGCATCGAAGCTGTTGACGGCTCAGGTGCCACCCGAAGAGCTGAAGGCATATGAGTCCTTAATGAAGGAACTGCAGGGCAAGAAGTATCCGTCCTGGGCGCAGGAGCTATTGCTTAAATACAAGGCAGAATACTATAAGGCTATAGCAGCTGGAGATCAGAAAGGGGCCAAAGCGGCGGCGGCCAAAGCGAAGCAGGTGCGTGAGCAGCTTGCGGCGATTGATGCCATGCCGGATTGGGCCAGAGCACAAATGCATGAATATACGGCCCAGTGGTGGGAGGCTCATGCAGCCGGTGACAAGGCGCGGCAAAATAAAATCCATGCTCTGGCGAACAAGCTGCGAGATCATGTACTTATCAACGATCTCATCAGGGGCAGTACAGCCATGTCGTATAAGGATGCCAATCGTCTGGCAGAGTTGTCCGCCCTGTATGCAGATGCGGCTCACAAGCTTACGGTGGCTGACAAGGCAGCGCTGGCGAAGGAGGCTGCTGAGCTGCGGAAGAAGTACGGCATCGGCAATCTGCAGGCTCGTGAGAACCTCAATAAGCTGGGTCGTAAATTTCCAGACAGCTTCCCCTATAAGCTACCACTGGGAGACGAATGGGATGCGGATCTTAATGCAGCATTATACGACTTTGCTAAGAAGTATGGTCTTGCCGGGAAGGGCTACAGCCGTGAGGTTCTGGAGGTATACCTGTATCAGGTAGCTAATGGTATTCTTCCGTGGCCGAAGGTGACTGCTACCAAGCCTGTGAGCAAGCCCGTAATCGAGGTGCCCGCGAAGCCGGATAAAGCTCCTGATAAGCCGAAGGAAGAACAGCCGAAGCCAGCTCCTTCCAATAGCACCGCAGAAGAGAAGAGAAAGGCTATTGTAGAACTGGCCAAAAAATTTGAAGGCAGGATACCGTATTGCATGGATACCAAGATAACTACAATGCTGCTGGATGTGAATAACCCGCCACCATATATGGATTGCTCTGACTTCACATCCTCCGTGTATTTGACGGTGTTGAATGTCAATATTGGGTCAAACACGAAGGTGCAGATCAAACGTGGGGCGAAAGTTGACCATAGTAAATTAAGGTCTGGGGGAGACGTTAGCAGCTTAAAGCTTGGGGATCTCATTCTGTTCGATTGGGGTGGAGACGGCCCTCCTGATCATGTTGGTATTTATATTGGGAATGGAGAGGTCATCCATGAATCAGGAAGTAATACGAATCCTAAAAATATTGATCGAAACAATAAGAAAAAAAATGTCCGGATTAATAAATTAACAGCCACTTGGACAAATAATCGTAAAATGTGCAGCTATGTAAATGCTGTCAGAAGAATTATCCAGGATGATGGCTCAATAAAAAATTAGCTGTAATTCGAGTTGAAAGCGGTGCAGTATGAATTTTATAAAAAAATTATCTGTTTTATTGTTTGCCTTATTCTTATCAGCTTGCGCTTCTCCTGTAACAAATACGGATATAGTGGCTCAGCCAGAAACGACTGTAGCTATAGAAAAAACAACAGTAGCCCCCGTGGAAAATGTAACTGATTGGCTGCTAAGTGTGACATTGGGTGGAGGCCCTGGCGAGGATGAGATGTTCTTGACCAGATTGGATGATTCTACTGGCGAATCTTATATTTCGGTTCAGGAATTAGTCAATGAATTACAGACGGATGAAGAGCGTCAGGACAGTCAAGACTCCTACCTGTCGATGGGAAAGCTGAACAGGGATGGAAGTAGATTGGCTGTGTATCGTTGGTGGGATGGCGAGGAGCAATCTGACGTGGAGATCTACGACCTTCGGGAAGGGAAAAAAGTGAAAGGATTTGAGATGCCAGGAGACTTGCTCGATATTTCTGCTGATTTGACTCACTATCTCTATGAGCAGGGGGAACAGTTGTATGTTTATGATGCAGTAACAAGTCAAATATTGTGGAGTGGACCGAAGGATACAGAGAACATAGATGAAACTACAGCTAAAGATCTCAATCAGTTGGCCAAAATTTCGCCAGACACAAGTACGTTAATCTTTCCTCATCATCAAGGTGGAATGGTGCTTATGGATATTAAGAGCGGCCAATCCAAGCGTATACTCCAAGATCAGATGATTAGTAGTATGGTTCAATGGAACAGTTTAGATCAACTTGTCTATTTGACTGATACTAATGAAGAGACCTATGAAAGGGATATATATTTGCTAGATACGGTGACGGAACAAAGTAAAAGAATTGGAACAGCAGATGATGAATTTACTCTGTCCCCGGATATTACGAAAATGATCATTATTAATGAAGCATTGGTAAAGGTATTTCTGGTAGATCTGCAAAATGGTCAGAAGAAAGATATCAGTAGTACCGTAAACGGTCATGGGAACTGGGTATATCCTCAACAGTGGATTGAGAGCAATGTGGATTATCTAAAATATCGAGCAGTGCAATAACTGCTAACAGGTAGATTTTGGGGTGCTACGCATGATCCAAGGAACATGTTCTAATGGGAGAGTTCGGACCGTCAAGCTGCTAAGTCTTACCTTCATGTTGGTACTTCTATGCGCGTGTACAAGCAAGGAACGAGCTAGCTCTGAATCCATAGCTGCACAAGCTGAGCAGACTCTATCTTCCAATATCGTTGAACAGACTATTAGTCATAATAAAAATGGCACCAACAATCCAGATGTGTCAATTCAACAGGGCACTCCTTGGCTATTGATGTATGGTGAAAATGATAGTGAGAGCCTGGATCAGCTAGTTAACCTGACGGATCCGACTGGAAGCAGCTATGTACGGATAGAGGACATAATCAGGAGCTTACATGCGAAGGACGGGGCAGAGTACCCATGGTATGAGCTATATCTCGGAGGAATATCGACAGATGGTAGCCGTATTGCCCTAGTTCGTCAATCGCATGAGCTAGATCACCAGCAGGTTGGATTATACGATCTAGGCACAGCAGAGAAGCTACTGGAGGTTGATGTGCCCAATCAATACATTCAATTCTCACCTAATCTGGAGAGCTGCGTGTACGAATTGGATAATAAGCTGTATGTATATCGCCTTCAGGATCAGACGTTGCAGGAGCTGAAGTCTCCTACTGATCAAGGACAATTTGAAGAAGGCGCTATCTACGGAGTGGTGTACTCACCAGACAGCCGTAGGCTGGCTATACAAACAGGTGGTTCACTGTTCATTGCTAATTTGCGGGATTATGCTGTGAGTCAGTATGAGCATGTGGTAACTACAGGTTTGGAGCTGAAGCAGTGGCTCAGCAAGGATCAATTGTTATATGCGGGGACTAATGACAATGAGCTAATTATGGTAGACATGACAACGGGTAAATCCAAGCGTGTCGGTCAGCCCCCAGTGGATTCCATTGAAGCCCCCCTCATGACTTGGGATGGTGAGAAGCTCTTGCTTGCTGAGGAATCTGGCCCGATCGTGGAATGGGACTGGAAAAGTAATAATATTGTTCGTTACCAGGCTGTATTGAACAGAATCGGCTATACTCTGAGACCGGTACAAAGGATCGAGAGTAGGACTGATTTTACACCATATCGGACAAGTATTCCTGTAGAAGAGATCACAGCTTCATCAACGTTGCCTGATCAATCAGGAAATAACTATAACCCAGCTAATCTTATAGATGGAAACGCCAATACGGCGTGGTGCGAGGGTGTTGCTGGCGATGGAGTAGGGGAATGGGTAAAGCTGGACTTCGGTCAGCCTCAAGTGGTGAATGGAATTGAAATCTTGAATGGGTTAACCAAATCGAAAGCGTCTTATCTCGCTAATAATAGATTCAAGCGAGTACAATTGGAGTTCTCCGAGGGGCAACGTCTTGTAATGAATAGTGATGCGTTAAAGTATGAGCTGGACGAACCCGTACAGACCTCGTGGATCAAGCTGACCATTCTCGAAGTAGAATCTGGCACAGCATATCCTGATACATGCATTTCCGAAGTAAGGGTGTTCTGATAGATACTGTTCAGGAGAGAGGTGAAGCAGGGCATGAAATGGAAAGAGCCTACCTTTGGTGCGACACCTATGCTAAAGGCATTAACTGCCGCCAGTGCTCGTAAGAAGGCCAAGTCCTTCGACCTGGTGGCGGAGCAGAAGAAGCAAAAGCTGACCTATCCCGATTGGGCTCAGGACTGGATGAGGAAGTATAAGGAGGCTTGGTATATTGCCAAGGCTAACGGCGATGAGGTAGGGATGCGCAAAGCGCAAAAGCTGGCCGAAGGCCTCCGCTCGAAGCTACGGGAAATGGCCAATATGCCGAAGTGGGCACAGGAACAGATGAAGAAGCAGACCCTGCTCTGGATGGAGGGGCAGGCTACGGGTAACATCCGGCAAATGAAGGCAGCCGAGCAAGCAGGAAAGGGCATTCGTGAGAAGCTGGATCTGATTCGTACCATTGCGAAAACGTCCAAGGCTGATGCGGACAAGCTGAATGAGCTGACGGCTAAATGGTATGCCGCTCATGATCATGGTCTCGTAGACGGCAAAGATCTCAGCAAGGATCCTAAGGCTATAAAAGCAGCGAAGGATAAATACAGCCAGGAGGCACAGGCGATTATTGGGAAATATCAAAAGCCAGTCGCACCGGTGGAGGATAAACCGAGTAAAGATGACACACCTAAAGTTACCCCACCTAAAGTTACCCCGACTGTTCCTGAGCAAGGGGATAAAAGTTCATTTGGATCTGTAAGTGCCTTTAAAGCTAAATATGGAGATTTAATGAATCAGTTAGGCAAGGAATTATCTGTTGATCCCAATTTACTTGGAGCAGTAGTTCTTGTGGAATCAGGAGGATCAGGCTTTGTAAATGGAAAATTAAAGATTAGATTTGAAGTGCATCACTTTGTGGATTCTCCTACTTCACAATTTACATATGGGAGCCCCAAGTATAAAGGGCATAAATATAGAAAAAGCTCCAGTGAAAATTGGAAGAGTGTACATGAGAATCAAACAAGTGAATACGCCGCTCTTGATCTTGCCAAGTCTCAAAATGAAGAGAGAGCATATAAGTCGATAAGTATGGGTTTGTGCCAGATTTTAGGGAGTAATTATAAAGCAACTGGTTACAGTAGTGCCAAAGAAATGTTTATGAAATTTAGTACAGGTAATGAAGAACAAATTAAGGGATTTGTGAATTTTTTGAAAAACGATGGTAACGGAAATAAAATTAAATATCTTCAAAAGGAGGATTTAAGAAGTTTTGTTTCATCATATAACGGTCCTGGTAAGGTTGATGACTACACTGAAAAATTAAAAAAGAATACTAAGCTTTACAAGAACTCTTAATGATCTGAGGAAGTTTAGAGTGGATGGGATTATGAATAAGAACCTTATCATTTTTATATTGAGTGTTCTATGCCTAATAAATGGTCATTACAACATAAGTGTTGGAAATACTGAGCTTAAATCCAGTCTAATTGGAAACAAACTGGACTCAAATCAGTACTTTATTGAACGTGAATATCCAATATATATAGAAGGGAAGGGGCAGTTGACGTTTGGAGCTGTTGTAGGAAAAAAAGATGATAAACGAAAATATCAATTTTTCCTTTTGGATAGACAAAAGAAGGTTACTTATACATTCCCAACTTTTTACGGGAGTGTGAATTGGAACGGTGGTGATGGAATACAAGATGTTGTGATTAAAGACCTTAACCATGATGGTTTAAATGATATTATTGTTATCGCCTATCATAATACTGGAGCAGGGGGGCCAGATGGAGTCGAGCCATTTCCTGTTGCTGGGTTGTATTTTCAAAACACTGATCAGACCTTTTCAACAAACTATGAATTGGATGAAGCAATAAATGAAGCTGGATATAACAAAACAGTTGAGGATATCATCCGATATATGGAGAATTATCCATTGCAAGCAGAAGATACTGTGAACTAGCCAGAGAATCATGAAGTATATATGCAGCGCTGCTACGTGGCAGTCATCGTTCGAAGGGGGATCATCCTATGGGTATACCAATCATCTATCTTAATGGCAGCGCCTTGCCCTTGAAAAATCCAAAAATCAAGCTGGTTCAACGGATCAATAATCATGCGAAAATGTATCTTACAGCGGTGCTGACAGGAGAAGAGCCAGAAAAATATGTGGAAGCGATGGATACAGGTGCAGGTCTGATGCTGTCTTATCAGGAGGATGATGACAAGCGAACGTTACTGTTCAAGGGTCTCATCAGTCAGGTGCGCATTAAAATGGTGGCGGATGTAGCTCATCTTGTGGCAGAGGCTGTATCCTATACCATCAAGCTTGATGAGGAGAAGCGCAGCAGGTCTTTTCAGAATAAGAATATGCCCTACAAGGCTGTACTGGATAAAATCTTGGCCAGATACAAGGAAGCTAACTGCACACATCCTCTACGGGACGAGACAATTCAAAACTTCACTTTACAGTATGAGGAGACGGACTGGGAGTTCTTGAAGCGTATGGCTTCTCGTTTTGGCTGGGGGCTGATTCCTGATCCACTGACGAGCAAGCAACAGTTTTACTTCGGTCTGCCTGACGGTACGCAGAAGGGCAAGCTGAGCTCATACAATTATTCGGTTACCAGAAAAGCTGAGCCTAACGATTCCAATCTGCTGTATTACAAGGTGCAGACGAAAGGAATGAGCGGGCAGCGTCTGAGTATCGGCGACGAGACCCAGTTCAGAAATATGACGCTGTGGGTACTGCAATCCTCGACTATGATTCGCCATAGTGCCATCTGGCATGAATATGTCCTTACCACGAAGGAAGGAATGCAGCAGGAACTGATTCTCAATGAGAGCATCCGGGGAATGACATTGAAATCCAAGGTCATTGGACTGGAGCAGGATCATGTGAAGGTCTTTTTCTACGAAATAGATAAGGACAAGCCAGCTGTAGCTGAGACACACGCTTTTCCATATGCAACCTTCTATACCTCTGAGGGGAATACAGGATGGTACTGCATGCCTGAATTGTACGATTTTGTAGATGTATATTTCCCGAGCAATAAAGAGCATGAGGCGATCATAACCCACTCCATTCGTAGACGCTCCAAGGGCGGCGATTTTATCAAAGACCCAGCAGTCAAGCTATTCATGACAAAATATCGTAAAGCTATTATTTTCGATCAGCACGAAATTCTGATTACGGGTCAGGATGATGAAGTAGTGATTCGTTTGCTGGATGATCACGGTATCGAGCTGCGCAGTACCAAAGATATTCGTGTTAAGGCGGATGGTACCCTTTCCCTCAAGGCAGGAAATACCGTACAGATTACGGCCAAGGACGCGATTGGGCTTAAATGTAAAACCAGTCTGCTGGAGATGGATGGGAATGTATCCATAACCGGGGCGAAGGTCAACATCCAATAATGCATGGCATAGGAGAAATGAGAATGGCTAAGGTAACTACAGGGGCAGTTGTTCAGGAGAAGCCCCGCACGCGCGAGGATATGATCCAGGAATGGAAGCGGAAGATTGCTAATGGAGAGTATCCGTACATTATTGTAACGGAAGCTATAAACACAGCCAGACAAGAGTCTTAACATTTTCATTATGCTTTATTCATTGATAATGCTTTATTTATTGATCCAATAAGAAAATGGAAAAGCAAAGAGCTGCCTTCAATCAACTATGTGATGAATGGCAGCTCTCTTCAGCTATAGCCTAGGTTGTTTATTCCATCTTCTCGTTTACCAGCTTAATGAGCTCATCAACAGCTTCTTCAACCAGATAGGGACCGTAGTTCCACTTGTTACGACTGACATTAATAATACGATCATTGTTCACAGCGGGGATCGTCTGATAGAGCGGTTGCTCGAACAGATCCAGCATGGCCGGTAATTCATCATCATTCATCTGCGTGAAGAAGTAATCACTGTTGCTGCCAGCCAGTTCCTCCATTGATAGGGCATCGCCACCATCAGCATATTGCTCGAACTGTGAAGGCATCTGGAAGCCGAAGTCCTCATAGACGAGCTTGCCAAGTGTACCGCCTTTGCCGCCAAGCAGGAATTCACCCTTGTACAGAATAAAGGTAATGGCTGTCGCCCCTTCTGGCAGGTTGACTTTGATATTGTCGCGGATGCCCTGCAGCTTGGTCTCGAATTTGGTGATCCAGGCGTCCGCTTCAGCCTTGCGGTTCATGACCTCGCCTATGTCTCCAAGAATGTTGATTACATCGGGATCACCGCCCCAGGATACAGCGACGGTAGGGGCAATGACCTGATACTTATCATATGTAGCCTGATCAAAGTATTCGGGTAAAATAATGATGTCTGGCTCTAGTGCCGAGATGGCTTCCAGGTTACCAAGTCCCTCTCCAATGCTCTCTACACCAGCCATATCCTCAGGATACAAGTCCAATACTGCTTGGTCTACAGCAACTGGCTTAAGACCCAGCGGCAGCAGATAGCCACCGTAGGTAATCACCACAGCACGTTTGGGCTCTACAGGAATCTCTATCTCCCGATTCAAGGCATCCTTGTAGACTCTGGTCGATTGCGCAGCAGTTTCCGTAGCGCCAGCGTCACCCGTCTGCGCAGCATTCCCCTGCGACTGCTGTGCTTGTGGCTCGGTAGCTCCACAGGCCGCCAAAATCAGGGATAGACTAAAGAGTAGCAGCATTGCTGCAAAGGTCGGCTTAAGACCTGATTTCATGTCATTCACACTCCATGCTTCATGTTGAGAATCATTATCACTTATAACACTATAGCGGTCTGATCCGCTCGAAGCAATGAACGATTTGAACCTCATTTCAGGACGAATTGAACCTTGCAGAGACAACTGCTTCATTTTGAACTGAGCAGGAGTGACCTCATTCATCTTTTTAAATAGACGACTGAAGTAATACATATCCTTATAGCCGACACGATCAGCCACATCCCGGATGGGGAGGTCACTGTGAGTAAGCCAATGCTTGGCCTGCTGAATGCGAGTACGTGCAAGATACTCCATGGGACTGCAGCCGTATCTGCGCTTGAACACTCGTGCCACATAATGTGTACTATAATGCATCGCTTGAGACAACTGGTCCATGGACAGCTGTTGCTGGTAATTGTGCTGAATAAATTGGGCCACCTGCACAGCCAGGTCAGGCTTCTGGGCAGGGAGTGGAGATAGCTCTCGTTGATGGTAAAGCTCGTAAATATATTGATACAGCAGCCCTTTCACTTGCAATTTATCCAGCTCTCGTCCACTCCTCCAGCATTCGAGCATACGTTCCAGCAAAGGAAGAAGACGCAGGGGATGGACAGCTGTGAAAGCATATATTTCAGAGAAAGGCTCCGATTCAGCTGCGCTGCTCTCCTGAAGCTGATTGGGATCGGGCAACGACTTGTACATAATCATGTAATAGTCCAACGGTTCATTTAAACACTGGATGCTTAGTGATTCTCCTTTGCCAGTGTGGATCGCATGATGATGAACTTGGTGAATCTCCAGACCGCTCAAGGAAATGAATCCTGCCCCTTGATTCACATAGATGAAGGAGCTTGCAGGTAACCGATAGGAACGAAGCTCTTCGTCTTTTTTCATCCGGATATGACGGATATCCAGCAGTATGAGCGGCGTCTCGTTCCAGATTTGAATTTGTTTAGACCATTTCACGACATCCTACACCTCAAGTTGCTTGACATGAATGTAATTATAATAAGCATTTGGCATAAACCTAATGAATGTGCCCTGCCTACAAAAAAGCTTATGTATGGTCTATTTTATAGTATATTTAACAGAAGTGAACTAGATAGGATAGAATGTCGATTTTCAGAAAGGAATGAATGTACATGACTCAATATACAGTGAATCGGAATCGTCATCATGGGTGCCTGTTCGGTCTTGCGGTAGGGGATGCATTAGGCACCACTGTGGAGTTCAGCAGCCCGGGCACTTTTCCGCCTGTGGAGGATATGGTTGGTGGAGGTGTGTTTGACCTGAAGCCAGGTCAATGGACAGACGATACCTCCATGGCGCTATGTCTGGGGGAAAGTCTGGTCAGATGTGGTGGCTTCGATGCAGGGGACCAGATGCGCAGATATGTGAATTGGTACAGGACCGGTTATATGAGCAGTACTGGAATTTGTTTTGATATCGGAAATGCGACTCGTACTGCGCTGGAGCGCTTCGAGCATACTGGCGAGGCATATAGTGGTCTGACAGACCCTATGACGGCTGGAAATGGCTCTATTATGCGACTGGCACCGGTGGCCATGGCTTATGCCCATCAGCCTGTACAGGCCATACGCTATGCCGAGCAGAGCTCATTAACGACACACGGTGCGGTTGAAAGTGTACAAGCGTGCGCCGTGCTGGCTGCAATGCTGGTGTCCGGTATGCAGGGAGCAGACAAACAGACGATGCTAGCGTCCACGACATGGCGAGACTGGCTTGGGGAGAAGGAGCTGTCTCCCGGACTACAGGACGTCATTGATGGTTCGTATCAGCACAGGGAGCCGCCAGAGATCAAAGGGACCGGATATGTCATTCGCTCGCTGGAGGCTGCTTTGTGGGCATTTGATCGTACAAGCTCATTTGCGGAAGGGGCACTACTCGCTGTGAATCTTGGAGATGATGCGGACACGACCGGAGCAGTATATGGTCAACTGGCTGGCGCTTACTATGGTTATGATCAGATCCCGGAGCACTGGCTTGCACGGCTTGCTATGAAGGATGAGCTACAGCAGCTTACAGACAGGTTATGGGGGATGATTGGCCAAGAATAGGCTAGCATTCTATTACAAGCTCAGGTGATATCAAAAAAAAGCGAAACGCAGGCTGTTCAGGTCCAGGCGTTTCGCTTTTTTTAATGAATTTGCCACTGCGATGCTGTAGCAGTATCCTGAGCAGCAATCTGCTACAGCTTGTAGGATGGCTGGCAGATGCTGGCCTAAGGGCACAAGCGTGCTGTTCATAGCTTTCCAATTTTGTCTGAAAGAACATCAAACTTAACAATAGTCGACAGGGCTCCCGCTTGCAGCGACTCTATACTCATGCTCGATCTGGTCAAGGTACCAGGAGCTAGAAGGACTATCATCTATGTCCCTTAATGATTGGACACGGCCTTTGTTACTGACGCTGCAGCCTTGCTATGCCAGAAGGCAATACCGAAGGAGACGAGAGCGACGATCAGAAGGATGCCATACACATAGCTGTAGGCCTCTGCAGATGGCAGATAGCTCTTGCTGTGCAGCAGCAGACCACAGAAGGCTACGGACATGGAGCCGCCGAAAAATTGAATCAACTGCAATAAGCCCATTCCGGAGCCCACCAGCTCCCGAGGCAGCAACCGGGCAGCTTCATTATTGACGGAAGCCATCGTGGCCGAGAACGCAGGGGAGAAGATGAGATACCCTACGGTCACGATCAGCGCCGAAGCATGGATTTCCAGCATGAACAGCAGCAGGACAACGCTTAGAAGCACATGTCCGATTAGCAGGAAGCGTATTCCCCCGCGACTGTCAATCCAGCGGCCGACGAAGCGGGCACAGCCAGCAGATAGCAATGCACCAGGAGCAATCAGCAGTCCGATCATGAGTGAGCTGCGGTGGAAGACGTTGGCAAGCACTAAAGGCATCAGGAACAGGTTGCCCAGATTCAGAATCAGGATACCGAAGCCGATGAGCAGCAGTCTTGTATAGCCAAGCACCGCAAAGAGCCGGGGATGAATAAATGTATGATTCGCCCGACGTATATAAATGGCGTGCACGATGAGCGACACGACTCCGACGTTTAACCACAGCAGGGATTGTGTCGTGATGGCCACGAGCAGCGAAGCAGCATTGATGACAGTCAGCATGGCGCCAATAATATCGAAGGAGCTGCCAGCGGAAGACTGTTCCTGGGGCAAAAAGTACAAGAGCACAGGCAGAGCAGCGAGAACAAGCACAGTAACCGCGAACAGCCCGTTCCAGCCCCAATATTCGCTAATCAGACCACCGACGATCGGTCCCAGGCCGAAAGCCATGGCTCCAGCTGATGAGATCATGGCGATGGCAGCACCTCTACGCTGGGCTGGCACATACCGACTGGCAATGACTAGCCCTAGCCCCGCCATCACTCCGGCACCGGCGGATTGCAGAATGCGGGTAGCCAGCAATATGGCGAAGGAATGCGCAAATAATCCAAGCACAGAGGCTAATCCCAAGGTCAGCAGACCTGTCGCGACCAGCTTGCGCAGCGGGAAGCGATCCGTCAAGCGACTATAGATTACAGTGGAGAGGGCATAACCGATCGAGTAGCTGGAAATGACCCAGGCACCGAGATCAGCCGTAATATCGAGATCTTGTATAATGGCAGGCAAGGATACGTTGAACATCGTTGTATTCATGACGACAATGAACAGACAGCAGGTCCAGAGGGGCATTACAATTTTGTCTTTCATACTACCATTCCTATCTTTTGAAAATGACGTGAATTACGAATTTCATACTATTTAAATTGTACTCCTTAAAAATTTATATAGCAATATTGCCATATCATTATCCAATACTTTGCATGAATTATGCAGTGAGAAACACTGATAAGTCATTATCATATGTAGAGCAAGCCCCCAATAACCGATATATAACAAGATAGGTTATTTCATTTACAGATAAATGGGGGAACTTGGAAATGAAAAAAGGAAGCACGAATGGAGCCAGTAGCTCCAAGACAAGGTTAAATATCAGGATCAGCACGGCAATGTTGATGATGGTCATTATTGGCCTGGTTGGTTTGTTAGCGTTAACATTCGTGGGCTTATCAGGAATGAATGAGATGAAAAAGGATTCGGGCACGCTCTACAATGACCGTTTTCAGCACCAGACAGTGATTCTTCAGCTCAAGGCAGACTTCTACAACATGAGAGCGAACTATACGAAGGTTCTCGACAATCCGCAATATACGGATAAACAGTACGAGCAGGTGCAGAAGGGCAAGGGCAGTGTAAGCAATAACCTGAACAGCTTCGGGCAAATGAATCTGGACAACGAAGAGCAGGGGATGTATGACCGATTGCAGGCTGCAATAGATACATACTATCAGGATATTGAAGGTATTATGGCAGTCAAGAAGGATACGGGAACCTATGATAATGAGGAACGGGGACGCATTAACTCGTCCAGTACAGCCATAGTTGAACAGATTACGAAAATATCCGATTACAACAACGAGCAATCAGCGCTGCTGTATGGGGAGGCTCAGGAAGAAATAACGAAGAACAGGAATCTGCTCGTTGCAGTCATGACGGGGGTTGTTCTCATGCTCGCTGCGATTTCCTTCCTGGTCATTCGTAGAACCAAGCGTCAGATGAAGATAATTACCGAATACTGTGGTCAGATTATCCAAAAGGACATGACAGCCTCGCTTGATCCCAGACTGCTTCAGGGAAACAACGAGATTGCCGTTATTTCCCGTGCTATCAAGGAGATGACAAGCAATACAACCGGGGTCATTACTGGTATTGTACGTGAGTCTCGTCATATTAGTGGGCTCAGTGATCAGACGAATCATAATATTGCTGCGCTCAATGAACAGATTCGTGATGTCTCGGCTACAGTAGAGCAGCTATCTGCCACGATGCAGGAGACCAGTGCTTATGCGCAAAATATGAATGACTCTGCAGAGCAAGTAAAGAGCGCGATTGAGTCCATCGCCAGCCGCTCTCATGAGAGCGCAGAGACGGCACAGAGTACAAGTCAGAGGGCCGAGGCTTTGCAGCGTGAAGCCGGTGAATCCAGCCAGCAAGCGAAAGAAGTGTACCAGACGGCGAGCCAGAAAATGGCTGAAGCTCTTCAGCAGGCTAAGGCCGTCGAACAGATTCGTATGCTCTCGCAGTCGATTCTGGAGATTACTGCACAGACGAATCTGCTTGCCTTGAATGCATCTATTGAGGCGTCTCGCGCAGGAGAGGCAGGTCGAGGCTTTGCCGTCGTTGCGAATGAGATTCGCAAGCTTGCTGATAGCTCCAGACACGCAGTGGACCAGATTCAGAGCGTTACACATGAGGTTGTACGATCGGTGGAGTACTTGTCCACTAGCGCTGAGGAGTTGCTGGAATTCATGAAGCATCAGGTAGGACGGGATTACCAGCTGCTGGAGGACACGGCTGGCCAATATCTCCGGGATACGGTGGAGTATACCCATACTGTACAGGAGCTTAATCTTACCTCCCAGCAGGTCCGGGATACAGTAGAGTCCATGGTGAGAGCCATCCATGAAATTGCAACAGCCAGCGAGCAATCTGCAGTATCTACTCAGCATATCGCCGAAAATATGGTAGTATCAAGCGAGAAGTCCTCCCAGGTTACTGAGCAGTCTGATCAGGTGAAGAACAGTGCGGTACAGCTCAATTCACTGATCGCAGACTACAAGATTCATGGTGAAGGTGATCGTACTATTAAATAGCTACATCCGAATGAAGTATGACGTAAAGGAGATCTATGATTGAAGGCTACGTATGTTGATTATCTGAAATATAACCTTTTATTGCGAACACTACCGCTGATTATTTTGGTTACCTTGTATTTCATTATGCTTAAGGACCATTTTGCTCGAATATTCGATATGTTTATCCTGATTCTGGAGGTAGAGGACGAATTGCCTTCAGCAATGGATTGGACACCGCTGGGAGATTTGTTACTGGTGTTCGTGATAGCTGTCTTGTTCGGTATCGTTTGGACCTTCTTGCGGTCGGGGCTTTACTTTATGCCTGCTCTAGCCGTTCAGGGAAGCATGAAGCTCTCGTCGATTATGCGCGTAGGGACACGGAAGTTCCTGTGGGTATATGTACTTGTGATGATTGGTGGTGCCAGTGGGGGGACTGTATTAAATCTCCTGGCTCAAGTGGCGCTTTGGATTCCCATCCTGGGATGGATCATTTATGCTGTCGTCTCGGCGTACTGTATGGCGCTGGTTGAAATCATCTCTTATTATTACTTGTCATACAATCTGCTCCACGGCCATTCCACATTGGCCAGGCCTGGTGATCGATTGCAGGAGGTGCTAGGTACAAAGGCTAATCGTAATCTGTATCTGTTGGCCCTGGCGCTAGCAGGATCGTCTCTGGTGCTCCTCAATATATTAGTGGTACCCATTATTCAGATGAAGATTGCAGAGATGATCAGCCATAACAAGACGAATGATTCAGACGTGCCCGCTATAGGAGGGCTGACTCCAATGTCAGGGCTAGCCAATGGAAGTAGCATACACTGGCAGAAGTAGCGGACTTGTCATAAGGAATAACAGATGCAACTGTATTTGAGGGAAGGATTGGCAAGATGAGAATCATAATATCGCCCGCCAAAAAGATGAAGGTAGATACGGATAACATGCCTTACCGCGGGTTGCCTCAATTTATGGAGGAGTCGGAGCACCTACTAAATTTGCTTCAAAAACTTACGTACGATGAACTCAAAACGTTGTGGAAGTGCAACGATGCTATCGCTGCGCTGAATGTCGGGCGGATCCAGCATATGAATTTGAAGGGCAATTTGACGCCGGCCATCTATGCCTATGAGGGCATCCAGTATCAATACATGGCCCCGGGCGTTTTTGAAAATGAAGAGTTGGATTACCTTCAGCGACATTTGCGGATTTTATCCGGATTGTATGGGATGTTGAGCCCTTTTGACGGGGTGGCTCCGTACCGTTTGGAGATGCAGGCAAGGCTCGGAGGTCCCGGCTTCAGCTCTCTCTATCAATTTTGGGGCAGAAAGCTCGCAGATCGGCTCCTTTCCGAAAGCAGCTGCGTTCTGAATTTGGCTTCCAAGGAATATAGCAAATGCATTTCTCCTTTTTTGAGCAAAGAGGTTCGGTTTATCACATGTATTTTTGGGCAGCAGATAGACGGAAAGGTTATTGAGAAGGGAACTCAGGTCAAGATGGCCAGGGGCGAAATGGTACGTTTTATGGCGGAACGGCAGATTGAAGCCGTAGAGGGCATTCGAAGCTTTGACCGGTTAAACTATGGTTTTTCAGAGGAGTTGTCCGACGAGCGCACTTATGTTTTCATACAGACACTGGAAAAATGAGGCGAAAAACTACCTACATCCTTACTTTGAGCTGTACCGCTACGGCTGTAACCTTCATTGGACTTAGAAAAAGCTAATGATCGGCAGACGTTAAAAAATGTTGTGGATGTTTTCATGATCAGTCTGCCCAATTCAGTATATCTTGCACATAGTTGTATTTTTGGGGACAGTATACCTGTCCCCTTTTTGTATGCGATCCAAAGAATGGCATTACAAAGCCTATCTTGGAGAGATTCTTTGCCTTTGCTTGTGGAGATAGGTGCCAGCCACGGGTGAGGACTATTTACGCTGGGCTGCGAGCCATTCCATCAGGGTGACAGCCTTGCCATTGACGATCACAGGCGTGCCATCAAAATCCTTGGTGCTATCGTTATTCAATACGTAAATCCAGGACCAGTGTGCATTGTATTCATACGGCTGTACGCTTCCCCCCGCCAAAGCGTACTCATTCCGGATATCTGTGACCTTGTCAAAGTAAGAATAATGAACATGAGGTGCTCCGGCTGCTACGAGGCGTTTATAGGTTGCCGTGGTATTTTTAGCTGTGTTGACGACCTGATCCTGTCCAGCAGCCGTGAACCAGATCGGTGTTTGCTTCAGCTTCGCGATGTCCTCATCACTTAACCAGGCATCCAGGTAAGCTTCGGCTACAGGGTAGGCTGCCGCAAAATAATCAGGGTCTGCAAGCAGTAGATTCAGGGTCATAAAGCCACCATTGGAGCCTCCACCAAGATAGATGCGACTTGTATCGATCGTATTCTTGTTGTCCTCAACATATTGCTTAATCAAAGCTAGCAGGGCGTTGGTGTACATGCTGCTGCCATCCTTGGTATATTGCCCACTACCGTCATTCATCCACATGGTTGGCGTCTGTGGGACCAGAACCTCGGCGCCGCCAAAATACCCCTGAATCGGCTCTTCAGCTAAAGCAGTTACCTCATTGGCCAGCACAGAAATGCGTGGGTCCGTACCACCCTCTCCAGCGCCGTGAAGCCAGATAATCAGGGGCCGCTTTTGTGCGATGCCTTCAGGCTTGTAGGACGCATAGGTGAGGGTAATATCTCCATGCTGCGCATCTGTGTAGTTGAATTTTCCACTAGTATCAAATTCATCGACTGTTTGCTCAACTACAGTATAAGGATTGTGTTTGGTTGTAGTCAGGTTAGTAACTTCACTGCCTTCTGTATTTTTCAAGGGCTGCTGCTGGATAATGGTATATTGATAATTAGCATATTTATTATGTGTGGCAGACAGATCATAATAAATCGGGCTGGTAGTAGGATCATCAGGCCGCACAGCCATTTCAATCGTGATGTAATTACCTGCTTCCTGCTCAGACGCGTTCCCTTGCTCGTCAGAGAGATAGATCTGCTCGATTCGTCGACTGCTGCTGTCGAAGGCTTCATAGCTGATTCCTGTTTGCAGATTCAACTGTGGGTACGTTCGTTCAACGAGTACCTTAAAGCTATCCTTCTCAATCGAACTCGCGAGTACTTCTGTATGGATGCTCAGGATGACCTTATAGATACCGGGTCCTCCGTCATACACTTTGGTCAGCAGCTTATAGGATGGGATAGATGATTCGGCATAAGAAATGTTAGCGCTTACAAATAAAGAGGTCAAACTACCTGATAATACAGTCAAAGCCAGAAGTCCTGTGGCAAAACGTCGTGTATGTCTCTTAGTCATGCTCATTCCTCCTACTGTGTAATAATTTCATTAAGAAGCTAATATTATGTAAGCGTATCAAAGCAGGATCTTTTTGACAAGGATTTCTATCATAGAAAAAAGGCAGGTAGAAAGACTCGTTACTCTACCTGCCAATTATATAGGGGCTTGCATGCACAGTGCGGCTTTCATGTCCATAGAGGCATACTTTTTATTGTACTTGTACTTGAAGTCGATTGCCTCTCGTTTGAAAAAAAAGCTTACAGATTCGGAGATACGAGGATTTTTACCTGACTCTTTTCCTTCATCAGAGTCTCGAAGCCTTCGGATACTACATCCTGCAAGGCAATTCGTTTGGTAATGAGCTTCTCCGCAGAGAAATACCCTTGCTCCATCAGACTGATGACCGCTGGGAATACGTCGCGATAGCCGATGATGCCGGCAATGTTGCGCTCCTGCATGACGATCAGATTCGGGTGAATCGGTGCTTCCTTCTCGAAAATGCTGACGATCATGATTTGACCGCTCAGCTTCGTGGACTGAATCGCTTGAGTCAGCACGACGGGAACGCCAGTGACCTCGTAGGAGACATCTGCGCCACCGTTTGTTAGACGACGAATATCGTCTACGACATCTCCCTCAGCAGGATTCAGTCCGACAGCTCCCAGCTCTTCGGCTTTGGCTCTACGTTCAGGAGATAATTCGACGGCGTAGATCTCAGATGCACCGGAAGCTTTCAGTGCTTCAATTACTAGCAGTCCGATCGGCCCTGCACCGAATACAACTGCACGATCTCCTACCTTGAACTGGCTTTGACGGACGGCATATAGTGCTACAGCCGATGGCTCAACTAATGCACCTTGCTCGAACGATACGCTGTCTGGAATCTTGTGCACCATATGCTCGTCAGCCGCCACATACTCGGAGAAGCCGCCACCACCACCTGCCAGACCGAGGAAGCCCATTTTCTCGCATAGGTTGTATTTGCCTTGCTTGCAGGCGACACATTGACCACAGGCATAGATCGGCTCGACGACGACACGATCCCCAGCCTTGAACCTGCTTACTCCTTCCCCGACCTCTACAATCTGTCCAGAGAACTCATGACCCATTACGATCGGAGCCTGCTCCTGTGTCAACGGGTGAGGTGCATCCTTCGGAATGAAGATGGGACCAGCAGCATATTCGTGCAGATCACTACCGCAGATTCCGCACCATTCCACTTTAATTTTGACTTTTCCCTTTAGCGCGGTTGGCTCCTCAATCTGTTCCATCCGGACATCCTTTACTCCGTGCCATCTCAATGCTTGCATGAAAGTCATCTCCCTATCTAGGTGTATAATTTCATAAATATTAAATTAGAAAAATTTTATAGGAAACGTTTCCTACACAAGGATGTCACAATTTATATAAAGTGTCAATCGTTTTAGGAGTGGAGAATTCACATTTTAGACACATCGAATGAAAAATACAATGCTTAAACACACGTATTTACTAGCGGAATTTAATTTATTCCATATCGTTGTTGGAGCGACGGATGAAGAGCGATCAGAATTCATGATATACTAATTGAAAAGTGTGAAAATTTCCGTGATAGCAGGAAACGATTCCGAGTGGAGAGGGTAGTAGCCATGGCCAGTAGAAAAAAAGTGACGATTGAGGATGTGGCAAAGCATGCGGGAGTCGGTATTGCGACAGTATCCAGAGCGCTTAACAATAGCACTGGCATAAGTGCCAAGACGAAAGCCCATATTTTGCAGGTGGTAGCGGAGATGGGCTTCGTGCCCAATACATCGGCGCAAAGCTTGAAGATTCGTCAGACCCGCCAGATTGCGCTTGCGGTGCCGGATATCCGTAATGCCATTATTCCCGACATCGCTTGGGCGGTGGAGCAGGCTGCCAAGCAGCATGACTACCGGGTCGTGCAGATAAATACCCTTGGGAATGCCAGACTGGAGCTAGAGGTGCTGCGAGATATCAAGAAGCTGCATGTCGATGGATTGGTCATTATGCCGCTGGCTTATCCGAAGACGATCGAGAGTATGATTAATCAGACGAGCATTCCGGTATCCGTGATCAATTATAGCAAGCTGCTCAGTCCTGAGCTGAAGGCGGATGTCGTCGGTCTGGCGCGGCAGGAAGGACGGCTGGTCATGGAGCATCTACTCCAGATCGGCAGGACCCGCATTGCCTATGCCGGAGCGCCAAAGGACAAGATTGAGGAGCGTTACCGGGCCTACGAGCAGTCATTGGCGCATGTGGACACGTCTTTGGTCTACTTTGGAGAGGACTTCACCTTCGAGACCGGACGGCAGGCTGCTAATTATTTCTATAATCTGAAGCTCATGCCGGATGCCATCTACGCCGTAAATGACATGGTAGCCATCGGTATTGTGAACCGCTTTAAGGAACTGGGTGTGCGTGTTCCTGAGGATGTGGCGGTGGTCGGCATTGATAATAATCTGTGGGCGACCGTCACGTCTCCACAGATCAGCTCGGTATCCATCATGGGCAGCGAGGTGGGACGCCTTGCTACAGAGCTGCTGCTCAAGCGTATTCAGTCCCCGGAGCCTGCCGAGTATGAGCGGGTGGAATTCGAGCCACGGCTGATTGTTCGAGAGTCGAGTGTGGCTATGAAGCAATACTCGCGAGGGGAAAGGTAGCAATACATCCTGTAGCATCAGGAACGCCTCTGAAGTGTCTCTGAAGTGTCTCTGGAATGTCTCTGGAATGTCTCTGGAATGTCTCAAGGAAAGGTTTCCTTTATAGCCTTCTTCAAGGTAAGCCATCTGCAGGCGGATATAGATACTACGCTACAAGTCTTTACGTTTGATCATGCGCCAGTGCCTCCTGGTGTCACATTGTACGTAAGGACATCGTAAAGCAGACCTGAGACTCAGTTACAGAAAAATCCAGCCATGATACACTAGGATGGATTATTTTTTTACAGTAAAAAGGTCACACAATATAACAGACGAGAAAAAAATGCAATGGGTATAGGGGGCAGTATTTCCATGAAACAAAAGATGAGCAGAATGCTTGGTGGAGCGGGCCTGGTGGCAATGTGCACGCTTGTAGCCGCTTGTGGGGAGTCTCCCAGTCCTTCTCAGATCGAGTACGATAGGCTTGAGCAGCGTGTAGCAGAGCTGGAGCAACGACTGGCTGAGCGTGATCAGAAGATTACAGAGCTTACGGAAGAATTGAAGGAGCAGGACATCGCGAGCGCCGTGATAGAGGGAGCAGATACTGAAAGCACAGAGTCCGGCAAAAATGGTCCGTTGGATCAGGGGGACGGCGTTCGGATTACATTGGGGCAGTATCAACAGGTCGAGATTGGTATGACCTATGAGGAGGTCGCCGCGATCATGGGCGGTGATGGCAATGCGATCAGCGAGTCCTCGACTATGGCTGTGTACTCCTATTTTGGTACCGGGGGGATCGGTGCGAATGCTGTGTTCACATTTCAGAATGGCAAGCTGCTAACCAAAGCCCAGTCGGGTCTAGATGGATAAGCTCACGGCTTTTCATTAGGGCTTGTGCATCGGGCTTCACAAGTAGGCTTGGGAATATGGGTAGTAAGCTCTTTGTTCAATCACAGTTACCAGTTAGTAGGCAACTCCACAGCTCCTTACACAGCCGTATCTGGCTGATGGAAGGGGCATTTTCAAATTACGGAATCATACAAGGGCTCAAGACTTCGCAGCGACTTATTCAAAAAAGTGCTAATACGATCTTTACAACCTCCTGATATAATAGCGATGTGTTCTAAAAAATACGGCTGAAGCTAGCTCATAGCGGATATAGTCAGTCGACGGCAGTTATGGGGGATCGCTTTGGCATGCTAGATGAACTAACAATGCAGGATACAGACAAAGGCAAGGGCGAGTCCTTGGGTATATTTTATGACCCATCTTGTGCCTCATCTTGTAAACCGTCTTTTGAATTATTCTATACAATACAACGCTCTTCTAGGGAAGTGTTAGTCTCTGACAAGAAGATCGCCAGTCCGTCGCGGACGATCCTAGAATATTGCAGACTCCTCTGCAAGAAAGCCCGTAAAGCAGCGCTAGTTGCATACTTAGCGATATTGTTCGTCATCCTCCTATGCATGCTGCCCCAAGGCTCAGCCTGGTGGGGACTATCTACCGCTTCTGCCGAGCCTGTCCTCGGACAGGTGAAGGCTGGCACTACAGATCTATCGAACTGGAATGGAGAGCAGCAGCCTACGCTGGAATTGAACGGAGAGTGGGAATTTTATTGGGAGGCTTTACTGGAGCCAAAGGATTTCCAAAGTCCTTCGCTCCCGCAGCCTGCCTTGGCATCTGTTCCACAGCCTTGGACAGCTTACAAGCTGGGGACCGGGCATCTGCCCAATGAGGGATATGCTACGTACCGGCTTCGTTTTCTGGCTCCAGAGCAGTTGGTGCGCGAGCATCAGATGCTGGGCATTTACCCCAAGAGCATTGCCTCAGCTTATCGCTTATGGGTGAATGGCGAGCTGAAGGGCGGCAATGGAATCGTCGGAACGAGCCATGCCACAATGCAGCCAGCAAGCTACCCGAAGACCTTCTACTTTGAGCCAGTGGAGGGCTGGAATGAGATTGTTATTCAGGTCTCCAACTTTTCGCAGCGTAATGCAGGAATATGGCAGGAGATGGAGATAGGGATGGCTGAGGGGATATCCTGGCTACGTATATATCGTGTCGCTGCCCAGATGTTCATTGTAGGAATATTCTGTGTGATGTCGCTATACTATCTGCTGGTCTATCTGAATCGGAGACAGGAGTTCTCCGCGCTGCTATTCAGCTTGCTATGTATAGCTGTAGGCGTACGAACAGTCGTGCTTGGCGAGACTACGGCCCCGTATCTGCTACCATCCTTACCATGGGAGTGGGCCGTGAAGGCCGAGTACATCTCAATATCCATGACCGGCTTGATTGTGGTGCTGTTCATACATAGAGAGTATCCGGCGGAATCTCACGCCCGTGCACCTCAGATGACCGCGATTGTGATGCTTGGCTGTACACTATTGTTTTTGCTGTTGCCTGCACGCGTGTATACTTACTGGCTCGTTATCTATATTTGGGGCGCGCTGTTCCCGATTCTGCTGTACACGACATATGTGTATGCCCGCTCGGTATTTAGCCGCCGCAAGGGATCATTTATGAATGCAATGGGCTTCCTGATCTTCATGATCTTCGCCCTGAACGATATGCTGTTCTATTCGGGCTTGCTGGCGACGGATGACCTGCTGTCCATGGGGCTGCTGGCTTTTCTGTTAACTCAGGCACTCAATCTGTCTTACCGTTTCTCTAGTGCGCTGCAGGCGAAGGAGGAGCTGTCTGCACAGCTGCTGGAGACGAATCACTCGCTGGAGCGCACTGTGGAGGAGCGGACGCAATCCTTGCTGCAGAGTAACAGCCATCTGCAGGAGGCCAATCGGAAGATGGCGGATATTGAGCAGTTCCGGGTGCGTCTACTGGCTAATATTTCGCACGAGCTAAGTACGCCGATTACTTCGATTAAGGGCTTCGCGAAGGCATTGCGAGACGGAATTATTACCCAGGATGCTCCCAAGTATGCTAATCGAATCTATGAGCGTTCCATTCTTCTGGAACAAATGATACTGGATCTGATTGAGCTAACGAAGCTGGAGACCAACCAGAGTAAGTTTCATATGCGGGAGGTTGAACTGTTTCCATTCATGAAAGACCTATTTGATAAATACGAATATGAGATTGCCGATCGAGGTATTCGGTATGAGCAGGTGCTGTCACCAGCTGGCTCATATTCGTCATGCTTCGCTCGCCTGGACCCGGTACGAATGAGCAGGTGCTGTCCAATCTAATATCCAATGCGCTACGCTTCACGGCTCCTCCGGGAGCCATCAGCCTTCACATCCATGTAGAGGAGTCTCAGGGGGCCAACAAGGAAGGAGCTGTGCTGATGGCCGTAATCCGAGTGCAAGATACCGGAATTGGAATCGATCCGTCCATGCATGAGCATATTTTTGAGCGCTTTGGCCAAGTGAAGGGACCCGGTGCAGCTATGGATAGCCAGCATACCGGATCTGGTCTGGGTCTGGCGATCTGCAAGGAGATCATCCATCATCATGAGGGGGATATCGGGGTAGACAGTAAGCCAGGAGCAGGCAGTGGATTTTATTTTAGGCTGCCTGTATGGATCAAGGAGGAGGGACCAAGACATGAATGCGATTGAGGAGCAACGCGATATTTTAATTGTAGAAGACGATGTGGATATCGCCGAATTAGTGTCCCTTTATTTGCATAATCAGGGCTTCACGACCCGTGTGGCCAGTAGCTTGGCTGAAGCAGTGGGGCTCCTGAATGGGTATAGACCTGCTTTGATCATCTGTGACATTATGCTTCCTGATGGCTCCGGTAAGGAGTGGATACAGACCCTCAAGCGAAATATGGATATTCAGGTCATCTTCTTGAGCAGTCTGAAGGAGAGCGAGGATATTATTTCAGGTCTGGAGCATGGTGATGACTATATTACCAAGCCGTTTGACCCCGATATTATGGTTGCACGGGTAAAGGCCCGGCTGAGAAGCTCACCTATGTCTGGGGGACCGCATGCTGCTGCCATGAGACGAATATGGAGCGATGGTCAACTGGAGCTGGACTTCATCCGAAATGAGGCAAGGCTTAATGGTAGGGAGCTCGTCCTGACAGCCAAAGAACTGCAGCTTTTACTCTACATGGCTGGTCATCCAGGTCTGGTGTTCAGTGTGGAGCAATTGTACGAGCAGGTGTGGGGGCTGGAGCATTGGAGTGATACCCGTACGGTCATGGTACATGTTCATCATCTGAGACGTAAGCTTGAGGAGTACGCAGACAGCCCCCATCGCTACATCGCAACTGTGCGTGGAATTGGATACAAGTTCCAAGGGAGCGATAGCTCTGATTAAGTACAGAGGTCACAGGATACCCATCATCTTTGTCCAGATAGTGAACGCTAAAGTCCATGTTCCCTGGCCCTGCTTTTTCTTATAATTTCATTGATAATCAATATCAATAGAGAAATGGTGAGGATTGGCTCGATCCGAAAGGAGAAGGATCATGAGGCTATGTGAGGACACGCGGCTTAGTAAAGAGTATGGGATTACCCTCCGTGCTGACATCAATCAATTGTCCCCGGACGAAGCTCTGCGAGCAATGGCGCATAATGACAAAGCTTTATACAGACTGACAGACCTGCTCGACCCCAGGCTGGTAGCAGACTACCTGGATCACTACACCCGCATTGCGCGGGCGGAGGATCGTCAAGTAGCTGCTGCATTTACTGCTGGCTGGGTCGGTGCCATTCCACTGGCATTGCAATATGGGTTATCTATATATAATACGGCTGCTGATTTCTCTCTTCCGAATCTATCGCTGCGTCTATGGGAGCATAATGGACGGGCTAGAGTGGATTTTGTGCTGGAGCGCTGGGATGAAACTGTGGGTCCGCTCGACGCCGAAGCAAGGCAGAACTGGCTCAGACAGCAATGGATGGACCTCTATAAAGGCCAGTTGGCACCCTTGCTGAAGCAGCTTGCCGAGGTGAGTGGCATTGCCGAGACACAGCTTTGGGGGCAATGGCCGAGCCGCTTCTATCGGGAGCAGCAGTGGCTGGCCGAGGAACTGGATGAGCCCGATCTGCGGGAACGGGTGAAGGGCGATTACCAGCTGCTGAGGGACGAGGCAGATGCACCTCAGGTTTTTGGCTGCCGCCGGAATCCATTTGCCGTTAAGATTGTTCATTTGGAGCCGCTGGTACCGAACCGGCTAACTGTGATGAAGAGCGCCTGCTGTCAATTTTATCGGGTGCAAGGACAGGATTATTGCTATACCTGCCCGCGTCTGACCCGGAAGCAGCGACAGCACAAATTCGAAGAATACTGCACGAAGCAGACATGACAGACAATAGCGTAACCAGCCTGTGAGACCCGCGATAAGAGATGCGATTGCAAACGTAAATCTGTAGTTTGTCGTTGCTTGAGAGCACTGCGGCATAAGAGCAATAGAGTGCTGTAGAACAAGAACGTAAGAAAATAAAATATGAAGCACATTCATGTCTTACATGCATGATGTTCAAGCCTCGGGTACCACCCGTCTAGGAGAGTGGGTCTAGGGGCTTATTGGCTTTGTAAGGTTTGCGAACGTTTAACTTGAACGAGGTAGTCCTTGGGGGCCCTAATCATGGAGGCTAGAAATCTGATAAACTATAAGTATTGTGGTTGTAACATGAAATTTTTTCGGTAAATTTATTGTTCGTGGTGGTATGTTCGTGATGGTATATAGCTAGAGTATTACATTGAGGATGGGTGAAGCAGATGTATAAAGAGCAGCTACAACGGATTAGCTCCAAGCTCCATCAGCTCAGACAAGCGGACACGGAGCTTGCTGTGTTCGGAGCCGATTGCCATGATTATGAGCTGGACCCTGTCAAGACACCTGAAGAAATTCGGCAATTGGAGTCCGACTGGAATGTAAGTCTCCCGGAGGATTACAAAGCCTTCTTGATGGAGATCGGTGCAGGCGGGGCTGGACCATATTATGGACTGGAGAAGCCTGAGGAAGGCATCTATGTAGATTTGGACTACAAGGATCTACCGAATGATATCTCGGGGGAATTTCCTTATACAGAGACCTGGAACCCGGAAGTGGATTGGTTCGAGGATGATGTAGATGAGGACGAGAGTGCGGCCAAGGATGAGGAGTACTTCAGTGATCGGCACTCTGCGGGAATGCTGCGTATCAGCAATTTTGGCTGCGGTGTAACGATGAACCTGATCGTGAATGGGAATTCCTATGGAGAGATTTGGGTAGATGACCGCGGGAATAGCGGCGGAATTTATCCTGATCAATATTTTGGTAATAAAGATAGGCTGAATTTTCTGGATTGGTATGAGCTGTGGCTAGATCAGTCATTGGCCAAGGTGACGCAACAATAATGATATACGTCAAGTTAGTGGCTAGGAAGGTGGTAGCGAATGGAAGCATGGCTGACGAATGAAATACGTCATTATGTTGGGCTGGAACCGCTGAAGGAGCATTGGGAGCAGGCGGAGCTACGCAAGGGCTTCTGGGTATGCTTCGATGGCGAAGTGATAAGAAAGCGAATCAGCGTAAGTAATGCTTCGTATACTGAGGCCGATGTTGAGATACTTACCCGAGAGCGCCAGTTTGTATTGCCCAAGACGGCTAGGGGCAAGGAGAAGAAGCTCAATTATACCAGCGTCAGCAGCTACAAGGCAGAGGGGGTTACCTTCTCGACAGGCATCAGTGAAAGAGATTCGACAAGCTATATTTCTGCTGTGAATAACAGGAATTCTGTAAGCTTGCCATTCTCCAATTACAAGCAATTGAAGGACAAGGATGAGATCGTAGCGTGGCTGAAGTGCCTGCCGGAGATTGTTCCTGGTGATTATGAACGCAAGCTGGAGCGACTCAAGTATATGAAGAATCAGCAGTATAAGGCAACTCCGGGCGATATTTTCCGGGTAGAGCTGGACCTGCATACCGATGGTTATGTACTTGTCATTGGAGATCTGCGCCGCATGCAAAAGGATAAGCTATTTGGCAAAGAGAGCATCTGGAACAGTGTGATGACCATGCCGCTTTTCGTACGGCCTTATCTATATAAGACCACGAGCCGGAACCCTTCCATGGAGGAGATTATTGCCGCTCCGTTATCGGAGCAGACATGGATCGTAATGGATGATCGATTCCTGCGCGGTGCTTATGAATACGTAGCTCATAAGACCTTGACAGAGGATGATGTGCTGTTCCCAATGGGATATGGACAGCAGGCCCGATTCACAGGGGAGGAGCAGCATTATGAGCTGACATGGGGGCTTGGCACGGTGTCCAAGCTGGCTGCGGAGACTGACTTCAAGTCGGGACTTCAATTTTTGAACCATGGCGTGTATGCAGGATTGCATTCGGATTTTTTTGGGGCTCCAGAGAAAAGGAGCTGGTCCCATGCGCTGGATAATGCCGTGTATCAGGTGGAGCGCGGCAGGGCTCTGGCGGAATATGGCTTCCCGGCAGAAACCTCCTATGACGAATTCAACAGTCGGACAGGTGGACTTACACGAGTGCAGTATTTGGACTATGTGGCCCGAACATACGGGAAGCGCTGAGTAGCAGGATTGAGCGATGAGATTGTACTCAAGTGATTGTACTCAAGTGATTGTACTCAAGTGATTGTACGAAGAAGGCTTATCAGTACATGAGTACCAAGGTAGTGCGAGTATAGCTGCTCAAGGTATTAGTATATGAGGACGTAGCTCCAAGAGGACATAACTCTATGGGGACATGAGTACATAATAAAAGGGCTGTTTCCTGTGCTGAGGCACTTGGGAGCAGCCCTTTACTTGTACTGGTGAGAATGGAGCAGATACCTATAAGCTAAGCGATATATTGAGCCATAATCGTCTCCAGATCGAAAGGGGTGATGCCGGAGTGAACAGAGAATACAAGGTCCGCTTCTTCCGGTGCAGCCACGAGCTGGCCGCGTGCCTCTGCATGAAGGAGGAAGAGATCGTACAGATTGGGCTTGCGTAAGTTCGCCATTGTATATCCAGTTAGAGCGAGGCCGGACAGATGCCCCTCCAGATTGTTGCGATGGCTTACATCCCTTGTGAACGTCAGATCACACCAGATGACTGTGCGCTCCACCAGATCGAGAATGACTGGAACCGCAATCTGTGTATCGGAGGTAATATCCACTTTGTCTAGCACCGTAGACGGCTCGAAGACCTCGCCTGAGCCTGGGCGCTTGCGCATCATCCAGCCTGCATAGCATTCTGGCAGATCGCAATACGGCTGGCTATTGAAGGAATGCAGAGAGGTAAGTACATATCTACCACCATTACCAATCACAGATTCGATGTCCAGATCGATGAATTCGCAGGCCCCGTTCGGAGCGGTAACGACATCACCGCTATGCGCAGCATTGAATTTCCGTGAGCTTAGATGTGTGTATGAAATATGATCCATGTAGTTCCAGTCTGTGTCGAATAGCGTTGCAGACAGGTCAATATCCACGCGGCCAGTCGGCTTGCCGTTCACGACGCCTTCCTTCCACCACAGGAAGAAGCGCACGGTATTTCCCTCGGGAAGGCTCACCCGGCTTCCGCGAACGAGTGTGCGCAGCGATTTACTGGCAGAGCGTTGGGAGAATGGCACCATATGCTGTCTTAATTGCTCATCAATGTAGACCTTGCCCAGTGATGGAAGCTCAGCGAAGCGATCCAGCAGGGCTTGACGGATGAGATGTATCAATGTAGCACATAGTGTGGTATCCAGCTTTGGCAGAAGATTGGGTACGGTGTAGGCCTTGGCGGTATTTCCTTTTGGAAAAAAGGTTCGCCATGCCCGTTCATCGTTGCGGTGCGTAAAATGCGTAATGAGCTGGAGCAGTGTAGGCGTCGATATCTGATCTATGACGTCACCAAATAGCTCGGTTACGAAATAGGGCTCCGGGTGTGTGCGCAGCAGGTGATCCAATCTACGCGCTAGCTCGCCTGGACGCTCCGCAAGCAGCAGCAGAGCATCATCGGTCTGTTGCCAGCGGAGTGCCAGTTCAACCTTGCTTCCGAAGGTAGCATACGGACGATTGTTACGCAACAGATCAAAGGCGGCGAAGCATTGCGGATAACGCTGCTTGTATTCAGATGGATGCAGGATCTCACCAAGTCGAATCCAAGGCTCCTTGTAGCGAAGCATATCCTCAGTGATGCTCAAGCATTGCTCCAGTAGCGCCAGCAACAAGCGTCGCTCACTACGCTTGAACTTGCGGAAGCGGGTATTCTGGGCGAGGCTGATATCTCCATCAGACAGGGCGACTGCAAGCCGCAATATGTCCGTAGCCGTCTTGAAGTAGGGAGCGATCTGCGCAGGACTCGCCTTACCGTGTCGGAGAAGCATAGCAACAACGAAGCTGGCATTTTCCTTGTGCGGAATATGAGCAGGCAAGAGTGAAGAGATATCCTCCGTGGAAGCGATGACTTGATCAATATCCTCCCGATCGGTAGCCGATATGGAGGTACCTGCCTGAATTAATTGACTGATGAGATATGGCAGATCTTCCTGATGTCCGAGCTCAATGACCTTCAGCTCTGGATGATCGATCAGGGTCGGGCGTGCAGTGCGTTCACGCTCAGGCATAGCCAGCCCGAAATAATGCATCAGATTATGCACGTATAGCTTGGCATAGCCCTCTTCAATGAGATCAGTCGGGAAGCGTGGGAACAACGGCGTGTAAGTAACATTAGCGCCGACCAGCGTCTTGAGTTGACGGACCAACTGCTTGTATTCCTTTACGAAAGCAGCTGGAGTCAGGGTAGAGAGCACCTTGATCAGGGCAGGGGAACATGTGAAGCCGAGTTGTTCTATATTCTTAAGTGCAGTTGCTATATAGGGAAGAGGAAGCTCGTGCCTTCCTGACTGTACAGCCCATTTTCGTTGTCTACGTAATAAAATATCGTTGTTATTCATAAATCATTATTAGCCTGTGAACCTCTTGCTAAGTCCTTGGGAACAGGGTCCTTGGGATGACTGAGAGCAGGGAGTCACGGCTGCCTCCTTTCGCTTGCATAACCTTTATAATAATCCCACATCAGGGAACCCGCATATCTATGGCCATATCAGTTGGATGAGAAGGAAGATATGCGATAGCCTGATGGGGAATGACCAGGAGAGCTGCTGCCCTATATCTTATCAATAGAGAGAAGGAAGGACGGCAATAGCCTGGAGCGAGGCGGGGCAACTGTAATCCGCAGAGCGAATCGTCGATGCAGCATCGTTCTCTTGGTACTCATTCTGCCGTATTCGGGAGGCTACGAACATGGCGAAAGTATTACGAACCCCAAAAATGTTCAGCTGAAGCTCCATCCGTAGGTGTAGAAGATGACAAGTTGACTGTCTTGAACACGGTCGCTTGCAGTAGCTGCATCGCTTCCGTAATCCGACCAAGCTCTGCTTCGCTCAAGCTTTCTAGCTGTGTACTGAGCTGTGCCTGCATACATGCAAATGCCTGTCCCATATATTGCTCGCCTGCTGGAGATAATCGAAAGTACTGCTTACGCCGATCAGAAGAATCGTTGAATTTTACACACAGCCCCTTATCCGTTAGCTTCTTGAGCTCACGACTTGTATTCGGCATGGATACATCCATACATGCGCTAATCTGGCTGGGTGATAACGGCTGATGAACCATCAAATATTCGATAATACGGTATTGCAGCGGTGTGATGCCCTCCATGGGGAACAGCTTGGTCCATTCGGTATGCACCTGATGCACCGAGGCTACGAAAGCCACCGTCTGTTGGAAAAGTACTTCTTTGGCGTTCATATAGTCACCTCAAGTTGTAAATTCATTTTCAAATGATAATTATCCATTGACAACCATTTGAATATTATGTTAGCTTATTATCAAATGATAACAAAGAAGGTGCCAAATGAAAACCCTGATTATCTACACTCACCCCAATCATCAAAGTCTGAACTATGCCTTCTTGCAGAAGACCGTTCAGGGACTGACGGAAAATGCACGTGCTGGCGAGATCAAGGTGCTTGATCTGTATGAGGAGGACTTCGACCCACGCTTGGTCTTTAATGAGCATAAGCGGAGACGAGATCTATATATGGACCCGGAGATGAAGGAGTATCGAGAGCAATTGTTGTGGGCAGATCAATATGTGTTCATCTATCCGATTTTCTGGGGACGTCCGCCTGCCATGCTGCTTGGTTACATAGATCGAATCATGTCGACGAACTTTGCCTATCGCAAATCTGGAGGGCTCATGCCAGAGGGATTGCTGAAGAATAAATCTGTCGTAGTCATTTCCACGATGGAGGGACCGACGAGATACCCGTTGCTGTGGCTGAATAATGCACACAAGGTATTGATGAAGCGAGCGTTGTTTCAGTATATCGGTATCAAGAAGGTGAAATTTTTCGAGTTTGGCTCGATGGAGAAAAAGAATGGTCAGCAGTCCAAGCGACTGGAGCAGATCTATCGCTACTTTAAGGCGATGTAGGCCATGCCAGTACAGATGTGAAGCTTGCAGCACTTGAGCAGTCACGACCAGTGGCAGTCATAACAAGTGTCCAGATGGATCATCCCCGGAGCTCGGTACAGTCTAATTGGTAATTGCTGCAGTTATAGAGCGGGATGCAAGACGAAGACAACGGGAGAGACCTATGTCCTCCCGTTGTGAATGTTAGGATATGTGATGAAAAACGGCTGTGGCAGCATCTTGCCTCGGCGAAGTCGATGTTGAAGCCGAAGCCAAAGCCTATACGTACGATCTGATCAGTCGCTGCAGCTCACTCGCGATGAACGGAGGGCCTTGCTCGATATCGCGGCTGCTAAAGTTGACTTTTACGAAATGCTCATCCGCATCCATTGCTTCTGCCAGCCAGCCGGATAACCCACGTGCCTTGCGATCAATTTGCAGCAGCAATTCAATGCCTTGCTCGTAAGGTGTGAAGAAGATCTCCAATTCATCCAGCTCGCTGCGGAATTGACTCGTAGGGACGAATTCAAATTCCTGCACGAAAGGCTGTCCCGAGCTGCTGTACTTTGGTGCGTACTCACAAGTTACCTCACGTAACCGGAAGCCCAAGTGATCCACGACAGCCGCCAGCACGGCGGCGGCATAAGGATGCGGACTAACATGCAGCATATCCCGATCCTTAGGGTCTACGGCATCCTTAATATCCATTCCGGTCTGAATCCAGACAGGCGTTCTGCCAAGTGTAGCAGGTGTATTCGCTGGAAGCTCGAATGAGACGGGGAACTCGTAGGTGCGCTCAGGCTCTACCAGCATGGGTCCCGTAAGCTGATGCTTGGATACGGTGGCCTCCACGTTGTATTTCTTGTCGTCCTGTTCTTTTATGTAGTTGGTCTTGACGAAGGCATAGATGGCGTCGACCTGCTGCTCGACCCGTCCTCCCTGAATACGTACGACCCCTGTGAGCGTGTCGCCTGGACGAACATGAGACTCGTGGAGCATCAAATCAACCTGGGCTGCTCCGATCCCAACACTGGCGAGCATTTTTTTGAACATGGACATTGTGTTAGCCTCCTTGATGATTTATTACACAATGATACGCCGTAAGAAAATTAGAGGTTTCAGTTTCGGAAGGCCATTTTGAAAAAAAATATATAAAACAAAGAAAAGAGAGCTGTATGGCTCCCTTTCTTTGTTTTATATCCCTATATTCAGTTCTCGTCTTCAGCAGGGTCCTGCTGAGCAGCAGCTTGCATGAGCTTGTATATTTGTCGTGTCGTGTTGACATTGCGTATGGTCATGGCGGCATACAAGCGAGTACCAACCAGCTTGTTCATGCCGCTGCGAGTCACCAGCTCGCGGGGGATCGATACCAGCACCGCTCCAGGTGTATAGAGGATGGTTGCCGTGTCGACCTTAAGCGGAAGCTGCTCCACCACTGAGCTGTCGTCTATCTCCTCCCATAAGAACAGAACGTCGCTCTTCATGGTGTCGCCATTGCTCCATTCGTCAGGGAGGGTGGTGATGATTCGCTCCATCTCTGACAGACTGCGAATCAACACAGGGATGGAGAGGCCAAAGTCAGCAGCGATGGTCTGTTCCAGCTGGACAGCAAGCTCAGTAGTAGGCAGCGGATCGGAAGCAAACACAATATTGCCAGAATTAATATAGGTGGTGACCTGCTTCATTCCGATCCGCTCAAAAGAACCCTTTAAGAGCTTCATATTGATTTTATTATGTCCACCGACATTAATTCCCCTTAATAAAGCAGCATAGATCATTTTCATGTGGCCACCTTTATTCGAATTCAATATGTTGCAGGCTGGATGACCGACAGGACTATTCACTTATGGATAAGTAATCCAGCAAATGATGGATCATCTCTTCCTCTAGTAAGAGACTCAATTTTTCCTTGATCAGCTTAACATAATCTGGCTTGACCTCGTAGGTGTCTTCATCCGTTATTTGTCCATCGAACGCCAGAGCAGCTTCAATCAGGATGGCTAGCGCTTGGAAAAAATCAGCGAGTGAACGGGCAAGCAGCTTCGCCTGACCACCTTCTATGGCTCCATACACGGGCGAGCCCGGGACAGAGGTATCGACGATGATGGGGTCACTGTTAGCGTTGGCTATGACGACGTGAGGCTCAGGCCAGTGCGGAGAAGTCACCAGTGTGTTCGGGTCTGCCGTGGTGATCCAGCGGTAGCCGAGCTGCTGACGGTATAGCTCCTCGGGCGCAGGAAAGTCCAAGAACGGACCATCACCGATCTCGATGGTTGCGTGCTTCATTCGTTTGGTGCCTTCCGCTGCAGGATCATTGATCTTGCAGTGTGTGTAGAAATCCGTCAGTTCGGGGGACATAGGAATCCTCTCATCGATCTGCGGCGTAGCTGGCTGCGTGTAGAAGCGTATTTCATTGCCAGGGAACAGGCCGTAGGCTTCATTGTATTGGTGATGCTGTGTGATGAAGGCAGTCAATGATTGCTGTAACGGCTGGCTCTGAAAGCTGTGCATGAGTAGTATCCTTTCTATGATAAGTTGAAGAATATAACTTGAAAAAATATAAGTTGAATGAACAACATTAATGCGTTGTGATTACGGTAAAATAGCGAAGGATCGAACAGGGAAGCCAGAGGCCTTGGCAGCCTTTGGTACGATGTTAAAGATGACAGCTCCCTTCGCAGGCAGACGATCCAGATTGGTGAGCAGCTCAACCTGATAGGCATCCTGCTCCAGCACATAGTACTCAGCGATGAGGGACCCGTTCTTGCTGACATCTATTGCAGAATCTGTATCAAAGGTCTCGTGCCCGACGGCTGTGATCTTTCGCTCGGTGAATAGAAAGCGCAGTGCATCCACAGACCAGCCTGGTGAATGGCTGTTGCCTTCGGCATCCTTGTTCTCGAAGGCTTCCTGACTTGGCCAGCGCTTGCTCCAGTCCGTCCGCAGTGCAACGAATGATCCCGGCTCAATGATACCATGCTGTGCTTCGAATTGCTCAATATGCTCGATACCCAGAGTGAAATCAGGGTCGGCAGCGGCTGCAGATGATTGGTCAATGACGATCAGAGGAAGCACCAGCTCCTTCAGCTCCAGTTCTTCCAGGTATCGCTTGCCTCGGACAAAATGAATCGGGGCATCCAGGTGGGTGCCGTACTGTCCAGGGAAGGTAAAGCTTTGGGCGAAGAAGCCCTGGTCATGGTCGAACAGGGTGGTGAATTGTGCCGCAGCAAAAGCGGGAAAGTGGGGAGAATCCGGGCCAAAGGTATGTGTCAGGTCGACCCATTCTTTTTGCTTCAGCCATTGCAACGTCTTGATCAGCTCATTAGACATCTAATCACCTCATATATTTTTGTTGGATTATAGAAAAAGGAATACTTTGGATAAAAGTTATAATTATCATAATACAGATGTGAATAATTATCATTAGTAATTTATATCAGAGCAGTTGCTTGAATATCCGCAATGAAAATTAGGTCTATAGTAAGATTATACGGTTAAGAGGAAGTTTAATATAATTAAGAGGAAAGGAGTGGAAAAAATGTTTAAAGAACAATTGGACCGAATTAGGCTTAAGCTTCCGCTTGCTGCGCAAGCAGACCGGGAACTCAAGGTGTTCGGAGCCAGTTCCCATCGCTATAAGTTAAATCCGCCACTCCACCGTGCACAACTGCAGGAGTTCGAGCAGGCACATGGGATTATCCTACCAGAGTCCTATGCTGCATTTCTGACAGACATTGGTAACGGAGGGGCAGGCCCATATTATGGAGTTCACCCTTTAGGTACCAACCAATCCATGGAGCTGGAACGGCTCCATAAGCCATCAGGAATTCAATCTACAAGTCTGCTGGATGGGATCATCGAGGATGCTAATTACACTGTGAAGGCTGACACGGATGAGATGAGCGATACCGAATATGATGAATACATAGCTGAAATGACACAAGGGTTGCTGAATATTGGTGAGCAGGGCTGCAGCTATGAGACTATGCTAGTCGTTACGGGAGAGCTTCGTGGCAAAGTAATCTATATGGATTTGGATAGTCACCAGACCTTCGTTACCTATGAAGAGAGCTTTCTGGACTGGTACGAGCGCTGGCTGGATGAGACTATAGCTCGTTACAACAGCTCCTGGTTCGGAACAACTCGTGGAGGCGACGACCGGGTGCTGATGCAGCTTTATGCGTCGACGATTAGCGACGATGTAAGGATGCAGGCTCTGAAGGGCATGTTCAAGCTGCCGGTCATTCATGATGACACGGCAGAATTTTTGCTGCGGCTATGTCAGGAGAGTACGGAAGAGATTCGCTACAATGCGCTACAGGTATTGGCGAAGTCGCGCTTTGCCGAGGCAGAGCCGGTCATCCGCAGGTGGCTGCAGGAGGTGGATCAAGCAGCCTGGCTGCCAGCTGTCCAGTGCATTCAATGGTCCATGCCGGAAGGGATGTATAGCTTTGAAAAGGAGCTGTTGGCGTTATTACCACAGATCGAAGACATCGAGACCTTTCGCTTTGCTGGCTATATACTGGATGCCGCGGGAACGGATATGCTACCCTCGGTGCTGTCTTTCTTCACTCATCCGGATAAGGACTTCCGGGTACAGTCATTATATCAGGCAGGGAAAAGCCCGGTACAGACCAAGTCCGAGTATGTTACGGATTTTATACGTGCACTAGGGGAACCCGAATCCTTTGTCCAGCTAACCGCTCTACAGGCACTTCATGGGGTGGTAGAAGTGGGTCTGCTAGAGGTGTACGAGGAATTGCTTGTGCAGCATCCTACGAATGAGGGTTATATTCGCTCCAATGTAACTCACCGACTGAAGGAGTTCCCGTTTGCTTCACTAGAGGAGCTGGAGCGGGAGGTTCCGGCTTCCTTGCATCAGGTCAGAGGTGTGCTGCGTAAGGAGCTGAACAGCAGGCTATAAGGCTTGACCAAAGGTGAACGTATGGTTTTTGTTCAAGATTCACCTGTGTGGGAACTGACAGGTGGATGAAAGGAGAGATACTAATGAATAGTAAGTTCAGTTTTGGACGCTTGTTCATGAACCTGATATTTCTATTCCCTGTAATTTTGCTAAGTATTTTTGTGTGGAATGATTACACGGATAAGATTGATAACCTTTATAAGAATTCCGAAGCAGAGGCATTCTATTATTTTGATGAAGGGCGCAAGGTAGTCGTACTGACAAATGAACCGGACCGAATCCGCATGCGGCTGCATATGTTCGATGGAGAGACGGGACAACGGCTGCAGGAGACCACGATCATGGCCAATGTCCATGAAGTGCTGGCTGTATCCTATCAGAAGGATCAATTGATTATTGTCACCTACGATGAGGGCAGGGACTTGCAACTGAATGTCATCCATCCATCTGGTGAAGTCAGTGAGTTGGCGATGTCCACCTTGCCAGTACCCAGCTATCTGACCTCTGGGGTCATGACGTGGCAGGACCGAATTCTTATTGCAGGTGAGACTTCTGGCGAAGAGCTGCTCATGGCTGAGGTGCATGAAGGGAAGCTGGCCAAAATCATGCTAAATCAGGTAGAGCAGCTGCCAGCTAGACCTGTGCGGGTAAGCCAAGTGAGCGGGACCTTCGATCAGGATGCGGCCATTCCATTATTTGAGGCTGACCTGATTGATGACAGGACGGCTTACATCAGCGGTATTCTGGATCAGAACGGGCTTCCGGCGGTGGGGCTAGAAGATGATAAGGCCTCTTATTTTGACGAAAGAGACCGAATCGCTGGAGAGCTTGCGAAGCAATTGGGTAGGGATAATACGAGACGGGTTCGGGTAGAAGACAGCTATCCAAAGCAAGCCCAATATTATAACGCATCCACTGATCAATGGGGGGGAGTTGTACCTACTCCACAGCCTGTATATCAAGCCAAGGTGTACGCGCTGAATGAAGAGGAGGAGCTCATCGTCGGTTCTTCTGCGAAGGACCCTCTTCAGGGTAAGGTCATCGGCTATGTGCTGCAGAGATCAACAGGCGAGTTCGCCGATGTGTCCCCACTAGTCGAGCAGCTTAGCTACAATGAGCTGAATGCTTCCACCCTGCAATTTTTCAAAGCTACTGGAAGCGGGCCTCTCTATTATGTAAATGATGAGAAGACTCTTGGGTTGATGCATATGGGACAGACGACGGCCCAGCAGCTAACCGCTGAACAGGCTCTACAGCTGTTGTATGCAGGCAAGGATACGATATCGTTGCAGAGCTTTTGGAGCTATGTGCTTGAAGGTGGGGCATTGGTGATCAATTGGGTGGTATGGATTGCAATCTCAGTCTTCACCGTGGGATTACTGGTACTCGTTCCCATTCTGGCGCAACGTAAGCAAGCGCGTGCAGTGGCACGTGGTGTCATGCGACAAGGAACGATTGTCAGCATGAAGGAGACAGGGCTGGAGGTCAATCATCAGCCGATGGTTGCCTTTCGAATCAGCTTTGAGGATGAGGGGCGGATGAAGGAGGTAGAGATCAAGAAGGTTATATCGTACCTGAACGAGGTACGTGTCGGTGATTCTGTCCTGATCAGCTATGATCGCAAGCGGAACCGTGCTGTATTTGCCACAGAAGGGGACATCCCGGCAGAGTCAGAGCGTCAGAATATAGACAACGCAATCCTTGAACGGATCGATAAATATGGCGAGGTCGGCCGAGGGCAAGCTTTATTGCTTCATTTCAGGGCCAATGATCGTCAATACGCTGTCCCTGTCGTGCAGCCTGTCGGATTCGAGTACCGAGTCGGAGAACGAGCGACGCTGGCTGTCATCGGTGGATTGATTCGAATGATCAGCTATGGTCAAGTAACCAGGCTGGAGGGCTCTGACATGGTAACGATGCAGGGAGAGATCATTCGGCTAGAGCGGTATCCGATGACGATTCAGAACCGTCAGCTCATGGTGATGGAAGTGAGCATGTCTGCTGGCGATACTGCCCATACTGCCCTTGGCGCAACTACTCAGAGAAACGGTCTGGGCGGATCGGGACAGCTTCGCAGGACGAACAGCATGTTCGTGCCCAAGGAGCTCTCGTTGCAAGAGGGTGCTGTGATACCTGTCAGCATGAGAAGAGAGGATTATACCCGGGAGCTGAGACTCTTGAATGGCAAGCAAGGCGCTGCAAGGGTTATAGATGTTCAATATGAGGGGACCTTAAGCGAGCGTCCGCTGGCCCATATCTCGGTGGAGCGAGGTGGTAGTGTCTATAAGATCTACCAATCCATTGAACCTGTATACGGCGTAGTGCCGGGTGATGAGCTATGGGTCGCCTATGATGAATATTCACGTGAAGCGATGATCCTGCAATATTCTACCTAATCACTTCTGCTAACGACTATGGCCCCGAGATCATTCAACCTGAAATCAGATTCGGTTAAAATACCGGGGCCGTTTGACGAAAAGAAAAAGTGCCTGATGCCGAGGACATAAGTCTTCGGATCAGGCACTTTTTAGCTAATTGCACCTTCACTGCATCCGCTCTGTGATGAGAGGTTCCTTTCATGTCCCCAAGTATCGAGAGCTATGCTTTAAGTAGACACACAGCTTAATGTACTATTCCTTATATCGAGCTCCAGGTAAAGGCGGCTGCAATCAATGCAAGAACTAATCCAGTCGCAAGGAAGGCATAGCCAATTCTTGCGAAGATAGTGCCATTCTGGGCAATAGTGTTGATGACCGCACGCCCTGGCTGCTCAGGATTATAGCGCACAGACACAGAAATTCCCGGCTTGAAGCCAGAGGGATGTTGAACGGAGGAGGTACATTCGTACTGTACGCCATTTACTTGATATTGGACGGTAGGATAGCGGTCGGGAACATCTTTGGCGAATTGCCCTTTCTTGATAATTACGCCGTTTGTGGACGGCCAGTGGCGTGCCTTGCTTTTGCGCATTACACCAATCAGTGCGAAGGCCAGTCCCATGAAGGCCCAGGCGAGCGCGAAAAATATGAGAAAGAGCCAGACTTTCAAATTAATCATCCTCCAAGTGCAGTGTATGAATTTAATATGTCTGTATTATTCTGTTCAAGCAGGCACGGATCAGGTGTTGTGTTGCACGGATTCATTGTATGCCTGATTCATCTGTATTCTGGTCTGTCTATTGCTCGGATAGATATCTGCAATGTTGTGACCATTATGTGGCAATAGTATACCATCTCTACTAGCAATAGGTCGAAATGTGAAGATCGAGTGACTTCCATGCCGAATTTCACGCATTCTTGTCTTTCTTTACTATAATGGATAGATATGTCGTATTCCTTCGTACTGTGCCACTTCTAGATACGGAGGAGAGAAGATCGTGTGCCGATATATACCATGCTCTCATCCCATGGGCATCAGATCAGAGATAAGGAACGAGGAGTTGAACTATATGAGAAAAGGAATTTCAATAGTTGTTGGACTTGTGGTGATTGCTGTAGCCACATATCTGTTCATAGGGGGCCCGCAGCAGAAGGAGGCGAGTACCACCAGTGTGGTAACGGGAGATATCAAGTCCTTCGTGCAGCAGATTAGCACAGGTCAAGTGGATGCGCAATCTGCCTCCATCACTTCACATCAGCTGACGGTTACCGACAGCAAGGAGCACACCCAGACTTATGCCGTAGATGGTGATGAGTTTTTTGTGTCCATTGCGCCGTATATTCAGCAGACGCATCCCTGTGAGATTCATAGTCTGACAGGCTGTGAAGGAGAGCTCCAGGATCAGGAGTTCATGATATCCATTGAGGATGAGAGCGGCAATACCGTGATGAACCGTGACGTTGTGAAGTCTCAGTCTAATGGCTTTATCGATCTGTGGCTACCACGTGATCAGACCTATCATATTACGATAGAGCACGAGGGCAAGACATCTGAGGCGGACATTTCTACCCGTGAGGGGGATAACACCTGCATCACAACGATGCAATTAATCTAGTACCTTAGTTAGATTAAATATGCGTGTAGAGCCAGCAAGTGGGGGAATTTGTCGACCATTGATAAGCTTGCTGTTCATTGAAACGAAACAGAAAAGTTTATGAACAGCAAGCTTAAGCTGGACATTTCGTCTCGCTAGGGCAATCCCACTTTTCGCATGTAAGACATTCACAAGAAATCAATCCTGAATCGAGCGGTACAGCTTTCGAATTTGGCCAGCAAATCTGGCGGCCCCGGGAATTCAGATTTGCTTGAAATAATCCCCCTTTATACATCATTTTTTGCTAACTCAAAAGGATGCCAAGTTCATAATGAGTCCCCTAGGTTATAGTGAATCCCTATGGAGGAGGCAGCAGATCGGGGGTCATAGCTGGAGATAACAGTCCCCCAAGCCAGTTGATATTCTATGTAGGGATACGGATGTGAGCGTCGCACATCTGGTTGTCTGCCTAGCATATCCATGAGGATGCGATCATGCAGCTGCTTTTTGGCAAGCTCAGCTTCTTCGCTCCATTCCTCCCAGGACTTAGGGAAGTCAGGTCTATTTGCAGATAAATACGCGCACACAAGGTGTGACGTACGAAAGCATAATGAGACGTAAAAGGGTATATCGGATACGTGGACACATCCCAGGTTGTGCCATACGTTTCCGTTCCCAAGATCTCGAACCTCTATAGATAGGTGCTTGTACATGTCTGAATCAGTTAGCTGCTGTTCTGTTAACCCGTTGTGAAGCAGCAGCTTCCTGTTTCCTTCACACAGCTCCAATTGTCCATGCTGAATGTCATCTCTCACGATGGATTCCTCCCTCGATTCGTTTATAAATCAGGTGCGAAGACTTCGACTTTGCGCTCCAGGGTAAATTCTTGTAAGAGAGATGTCCTCGCTCATAGATTATCTTACAGGATAAGGTGCAGTGAGAATAACTTGGGCCACAATGAATGCACGATCAGTCCATGTGCCCAAGTACGATACATTTACTATGCAGCAGCCTAGGGCCGTACTCCGGATCGAAGTGCTTGCCAGTAGTCTGTCAGCAGCTCGCCAAAATCAGCATTCTTCTCAATATGATCAATATATGTCCATAGGATGAGTTCCTCGGACTCGATGTGTATAACTTCATATTCCATTTGCTGCGATGACCAGACGACGATCTTGCCCAAGCAGAGCCTGGATTCATGAAGCACCCCTGTCGCAGGATCGGCAGTAGCACTAGTCTCGCTTTCTTGAGAATGGATGAATTCAATCGTTGCGATGCCACTAGCTTGCAAGTGCTCCTGTTGGCGTTCTGCCCATTGCAGAAAATGTTGGTGAAGCATACAGATCGTCCTCCTGATCACTGGCTAGTATGTTGACTGAATCTAAAGTGAGTATAAAGTCGATGTCCGCTTATACACCACGCACCACGTTCTCCAGATCATTAGATCTGACATCAGATACGGTCAATGTACTAAACTAGTTCACTGACGCACATCCAATCCATGTCCATCCGTGTCAAGAATTCCGCTCATTGCTACTGATTGGACTGCTTGTCTTAGCTGCGCATGATCCTGCACCAGCGCTAGACGAACGTATCCTTCCCCTGAAGGACCAAAGGCACTGCCAGGCGTTACGATTACACCAGCTCTGGTCAATAGATCCATGGCAAATTGCTCCGAAGAGGTGTAGTGGGCAGGAATTCGGCTCCAGACGAACATGGTGGCATCAGGCTTAGGTATGTGCCAGCCCAGACTGCCCATTCCATCGCAAAGAATGTCTCGCCGCTCCTGATATATGGCTCGCACCTGCTCCACCTCGGACTGATCACCCGTAATAGCAGCGATAGCGGCCTTCTGAATCGGCAGGAACATGCCGTAGTCCATGTTGGATTTCAGCTTCTTCAGCATGGAAACGATCTTAGCGTTGCCGAGACAGAAGCCGATTCGCGCCCCTGCTAGACCGTAGGTCTTCGACAAGGAATTGAACTCAATGCCAATATCCATCGCTCCAGGGTAGGAGAGGAAGCTCCCCGCATGCTTGCCATCGAACACCAGCTCACTATAGGCATTGTCGTGCAGTACGATAATGTCATGCTTTTTGGCAAAGGCAATGAGATCCGTATAGAATTGTGTTGGCGCCATTGCTGTCGTCGGATTGTTCGGATAGGATACGAGCATGAACTTAGCGCGGTCAGCAATGTCTTCAGGAATATCCTGTAACTGGATAACGTAGCCATGCTCCTCTTTTTGCGGCATATAGTATAGTTCTGCTCCAGCCAGCAACGGCCCATCAGCAAAGATCGGGTAGCAAGGATCAGGGACGAGGACCAGATCACCCTCATCAACTATGGACAGGGAGATATGGGCAAGTCCTTCCTGCGAGCCTAACAAGGAGCATATCTGCGTACGAGGGTCAAGTTCAACCTGATAGCGTCTCTCGTACCATTCACTAACCGCCTCCAGCAGCTCCGTCTGGTCATTTAATGCATAGATATAGTTCTCGGCATTTGCTGCCGCTTCACATAAGGCTGATATAATATGCGGTGCCGGGGGGATATTCGGTGCCCCCACACTCAGGTCAATAACCGATTGTCCGTGCTCCAGCCGCTCTTTTTTGAGCTCCAGCAAGCGACTGAATATTCCTTCGCTGAAAGGGTCCATACGTTTCGCAAATTTCATAATTCATAATCCTCCAGTTCAACATAAGAGTAAAGCAGCAAGCTCTGCACAACAGGGCTTGAACGAGTGGGCATGTGCCCGCCAAAGTCACAGCTTCAATACATCGGGTACGCTAGAAATGAGATTATACGCGCTTGGTATTAAAGTAAGATTACACGCTCTAATAGTAGAGATTATAAGCTCTATAATAGATGGAATGGGGCGAATGACACAAGTGATCCTGAACAAAGTGGAGTTGCGTAGCTGAATCCATAGCTGCATCCGTAGTAGTACCGCATAGGTAGTACAACACATGGGTTCCCATGTCTGTAGCTGAACAGAGCTGTATGATCGGTCTTAGGTTAACAGATACTAGAATGGAACGGTACATATGTGAAAGTCATTATTTGCGAATCTGGAATGTAATCAATGCAAGGCTGATTATGGAAAGGAGCAGGACAATTGGCGCATGCATCAACTTCAAGCACAACCATTCGTCTGCATATGACTCGACGCTTCGAAGCTTCAGCGGAAAGGCTGTACGAGGCATGGGTAAGCCCGGATCAAATCAAGAAATGGCTCTTCACGCAGGAAGCTACCAACAAAATTGCCCGCAATGAACTTTATATCGGGGGAGAGTGGCAGATTACAGACCATCGTGAGGGTAAGGATTATACGGCAACAGGTGAATATCTTGAGCTTGATCCACCCAAGCGCCTCGTATTCACCTTCAAGATGCCCCAGTTCAGCGATACGATGGACACAATTATTGTGGAGCTCCAGCCCCAGAAATCCGGCTGTGAGATGAATTTCACACAGGAGATCGTGGTTCCTTATGAAGAAGGCTGGCAGGACGAAGAGATCGAGCAAGCGAAGCAAGAGTATCACACATCCTCCGAGGAGGGATGGAAGCGGATGTTCGACGGATTGGCCCGGCTGCTGGCCACGGATGGTCAGAAATAGCCAAGTCGAAGGGGCTAGTAGATTGGCCGAAATTGGGGGATGAGAATGTGAAAAAAAGGCTGTCTTATAGCATGCTTTCCTTAGCGACAACATGATGATTCATCTGTTTGTCGCAAGGTGCATGTCCATAAGAACAGCCTATTTTTTATTGCTTAAGGACGAATTTGCCCAGTTCATCCTGCAGCTGTTGCGCACTTGCACTCAGCATCTCTGAGGAAGCCTGAACTTCCTCCATCGAAGATAATTGTTGCTGGGTTGCAGCGGCTACGTTGCGTGTCTCGTCCGCTGTAGATCTCGTAACGCCGACCATCTCTCCAATCGCAGCTGTGACCTGCTCGGTGCTTGCTGATACTTCCTCAGCTGCTGCTGATACCTCTTGAATATGTTCGGCTACCTGCCCAATGGAATGCAGAATGGTGCCGATCGCTTCAACGGCTTCCTTGTTGGCGGTAATTCCTTGCTCTGTTACGATTGTAGATTCCTCCATAGAGGTCGTTACCCGTGCCAGCAGAGTCCGGACATTGCCGACAAGCTGAGTAATGGACTGAGCTGAATGAGTAGCCTGCTCTGCCAGCTTGCGAACCTCATTGGCTACAACCATGAAGCCGCGTCCATGCTCGCCAGCGCGTGCAGCCTCGATATTGGCATTCAGGGCAAGAAGATGAGTCTGAGCTGAGATTTCCATAATCACAGATACGATAGATTCGATCTCATTGGAATGCTGATTAAGCTGTGCAGCCAATTCGCTGGACTGCTGGACTGCTTCCTGGACGCTACTCATCTGACGGAAGGTCTCTTGTAGCTTTGCCTCGCCCAGTCTTGCACCTTGCGTAATACTCGTAGCGGATTCCGATACATCCGAGGTAGTCTCCGCAATGCGATTAATGGCAGCGGCTACCTCATTCATGGCTTGTGCATTCTCCTCCGACACCTTCTGCTGCGTATCAGCCCCATCGGATATGGAGCCCACGGAATTAGCAATCTGCTGGGTGACCGAGGTTGACTCTACAGCTAGTGCGGACAGTTGCTCAGAGGCTGCGGCCACTTGCTCAGAGATTTCCTGATTGCGCAGCAGCAGTGTGTTCAGTGCGTCTGCCATATTATTGAACGATTCACCCACGTAGCGTAGCTCGTCTTTTGTCTGCAAGTCGAACCGTTCAGACAGATCCCCTTGTGCCATCTTATCCGCACCATCACGCAAGGTTCGAATGGTGGAGCGTACATTACTGTAGAAGCCAAGATAGAATAAGGCTACAAGCAGTACAGCTACGGACACAATGATGAGCATGAGCGTCCGGGTGTCACTTAGCGAAGTATACCGTTCGGTTAAGAGATGATCCATCTCATCAACGACGACATTAAATAGCTGCGTAGAGGTCTCAATCGTCTTCGTTCCCTCTGCGAAAAAATCAGTCGGCTTCATGGACAGTGTCGTCGCATTCAGAATCTGATCATCCAGAGTGGCTGCAAATTGTTCAATGGATTGAACGTTAATCGTGCCTGTATCTCCGATCCGCTGGCTGGAGGTAGCGTTGTTCTCTCCCAGCTTCGTCAGCGCCTTCTGAATTCCTTCAAGTGTATTCAGAATTTGATTCTTCATAATCATCAGATTAATTCGCTCATCCTCTGTCAGCTGCTTACGAGCTAAAATTCCATTTCCTTGTCCGCGCACCTGTCCGGAGAGCTCGATGAGCTCCGGCATGTGATGGACCATCAAATCCATCACATAATAGGAGTCGATCTGCGGATCGAGAGTCAGCCCCGATTGATCGGCAGCATAAATGATGAGATCCAGTGTATACTGAACTAGCTCGGAATGCCGCTGGAAGCTTTCCTCCGGGGCTAGCGTGGTCACGCTCGACTGCAGCGAGCTCCATTCATTCTTAATATTACTCCATTCTGCCTCTGTACCGAGCTTGGCGGCAGCACCAGATTGTTCTGTATCAATAGAGGCTAGCAGGTTGCCTAGCTCCTGACCCACCTCGTCGAGCTTGGCCTTGGTCTGTGAATCACCATTCAGATAGCCATTTGCTAGGCCGCGATGCTGCTGAATCTGCAGGATGACCGGGAATAATGATTTAATGTAATGAACGCCTTCTTGTTCATTGACAGCAAATCGGATATCCTTCTGCAGCTCTGTCAGCCAATTGCTCATTAGAAGTGTTAGGGGGCAAATGAAGAGAAAACTAAGCAGGATAAACTTTTGCGCATACTTCAGACGGGACATGATTGCTGTGAATGGTCTCAGGAGCCAATTATTCATAATAAACCCACCTCTATTTTTGTGTATAACTATATTATTCGGTAGAGGTGGAGCGATTTGTGATATTAAGCACTAAAAAAATGAAATTATTTTACATAAAAACTATATAATTGCTATAAAGTGCTATTTTCATTAGATTAATACACAAAATGGGCATTAGAGGAACATGAAGTGAGTATTTTATGTCGATATAAAACCTATTTTGTCTGCAGCGACTCCAGGAATCCTCGTAGCACGACAGCGTGGTTATGCTGTACATCCTTGGCGGCGTAGATCAGCGTAACTGGCTTCTCGGAAGCAAGCTCCAGGATTCGGGCTACGTGAGGCTGAAGTTCTTCTGTAGATAATTCGAGTGTGTACAACTCACGGAACTCCTCGAATCTGGCAGGGTCATGCCCGAACCAGCGTCGTAGCTCTGGACTGGGAGCAACCTCCTTCATCCAGAAGTCCAGCTGTGCGGACTCTTTTGCAACCCCTCTGGGCCAGAGTCGATCCACCAGAATACGAAGACCATCAGAGGAATAAGGGGGCTCATAGATTCTTTTGAGCAGGAACGGATGCATTGGCATTAATTCCCCTCCAAATGTGGTAGCTGTACCGGAGAATACACGATGGTGTCGCCATCCTCCTCACGCTTCAAAACGATGCCGAATACGACATTTCCCTTGTGATCCCCTGAGGGAAGGGCAAAGATCATGGGCGGACAGCGGAGCTCAGAATTGTAGGTGAATTGCTGCTTCCAATGGGCAAGAGCCACTTCGAGCAGTTCATCAATTTGCTGCAGGATGACTGTCAGTTCTCCTGCTACAGCTTGGTAGAAGGGTTCATTTTGCGCATACTTGTGAGACAGCTTCGCCTTGTACTCTTCGATATAGAGTAGGCCAAATTCCCAATCCAGTGGATAGATGCCAAGATCATAATGATAAAGCTTCAACTAAGACACTCCTTTGAAATAAATGTCATGAGGTGATAATAAAAAAGTGTATACATTAGCTGAATTTTATTATAGATCATACTGATGAGATTGTTGTGTGAATCAATGTCTTTAGACGCAAGAAAAATCAAACAACCGTCTCCCGTAAAATAGTGAGAAACGGCTGCTGCTTAAAAGCACCTACTCTTTTTCGACTTTGTGACAAGAAACAGGCCCATCCTGCTGCATATAGATGTCTTCTATAATGTCAGCAAGCGTAACCTTCTGCGCTAAAGAGCTTGCTTATTCCTTTTAACACGTCTAGACCATAGTTGAAAGGAAGGTATTCATCAAGCGGCGATCTCTTTTCACTGTCTATGAAAGATCAGCCCTCGTGACTACCAGAATACAACAGGTAGAAGGGAGGAGGAATAAATGCTGGCGGGTATTTGTAAATGGATCTTCTGGGACTAAAAAGGCCCGCGTCCTCCACGGGCCTTTGCTGCGTTGCTTATTTTTTAAAGTTAGTGACGGAGTAAGTTGTCAGTATAGCTGATCTAATTACTGAGATTTGTTTCTATCATGAATCCCGTGATAGAGTTAGCTACCCCTCAGCCAACTCTTGCATCCCTCTGCTAATTGTTGAAGCTCATTGAATAACTCGCCTGCATGGTAACCGTCACACACTGCATGATGAAATTGCACGGACAAGGGCAGCATTAATTTTGTGTCTTGCCACAAGTATTTCCCTAAAGTAAATATGGGCAGCAAATAGGCTTCTCCTGAATAGATATTCAGGTTAAATCCGGTAAAGCTAACCCATGGAATACTGGATATTGAGAAAGTGTTTGGTGGTTCATGAGTATCAGGGAATAGCTGGTTCGCATTTTTGTGCTTTGTGGTTACTTGAAGATAATGATTATAAAAGGTCTGAAAATCCTCGTTGAACGGTGTCCAAATGCTTGAGAAAGATTTATGCCTCTCATGAAATATGGTGAAGCTTGGAGACATTTGATCCCACACGCCCAACCGTCCTTCGGAATCTAAGCAAGTTCGGAATTCGTTGTGTCGATTAACCACCGTGGTCAGCATATGGATTAACGCAGGGTATAATTTGATGTCCATGCGTTTTAATTCTTCTCGCAAGAGACGAATGTCTATATCGGCAGTTATGCTGTAGGTACATTTGACATGATTGAAATAATGCTCAAAATAAGGCTTTCTAGGCCAACGATCCATATCAATTAGCTTGAAATTCATTTTTCACCCTCCTAAAAATCTTTTTTAGGAGGGTACATCCACTGCTTTAACCATTTCCTCACAGCCTTTACGTTCTCATTTCGCTTCCTTTTGCTTCTTATTTCTCACCTGTAGCCACCGGGTTCTCCTCGTAGCTAATCCAGTCGCTCCAATCGGATTCGCCGATGTCTAGTTCATCGCGTCATCGACGTTGTTCACAAAACTGTATGTGAAAAATGCAGCATACGGATGGGAACGATTTTACCGGTTGGGTATGCGGCACCTTTTATTATATCAGTCTTATAGAAGTTATATTGGAAAAATATTCAATAATTTCCTGATAAAACACTTTGGATGGCGTATTCAAAACACGTTTTTTGTGCCGAACGATTCCGTGAACGAAGCTTACTTGTCGAGGCAGGGGAAGTGAAACGACACTGCCTTCCGCAAGTTCTCGAGCCATCGAGATTTTAGGCACAAGAGCAACGCCGAGTCCGCAAGTGACGATCTGCCTTACAAGTTCGGTACTTGCAAATCCGGTCGAACGGCTTCCAGAAGGAAACCCCATTTCGCTTAACAGTTTAAGTCCTTCCGTATGATACACACAGCGGGAACCGAAACCAACCATCTGAATCCCCGAAGTATTTTCCCAGCCTTCGCTTTCGATCACATGAGCCAGACTTTTGGAGGCGACGACGATCATTTCTTCTTCGATCAGCGGTTCGAAAATCAGATCTTCTTTTTGGGGGTCCATCGGCACGATTCCGAAATCGAGTGCATGAGACTGAACTTGTTCAACGATGTCCGCTTGAAATCCCGTTTCCAACAGCAGATTGATTTCGGTGTATTCTGTGAAAAAAGCATGCATAAAATCGGACATCCGCGTGACCAAAAAAGATTCCAAAGATCCCAAACGCATCATGCCTCGAGGATGATCCAGATTTTCCAAGGCTTCTTCGAGCGAATGACCCAGCTGTACAAATTGTCGGGCATAAAGCGCAAATTGTTCGCCCGCTTCAGTGGGCTTTACGCCGCGGGAAAGTCGGTGAAAAAGTTTTTGATTGCAGCTTTGCTCCAATGACTGGATCTGCGAAGTCACCGTCGATTGTACATAACCCAGCTTTTCTGCGGCACGGCTAAAATTCCCTTCTTCCAATACGGCCAAAAAGGTAAGCAGCGACCGTCCTTCCAAAGTCTCCAACATGATTGTTCCTCCTAGGTATCGAAAAAGGAAATGGATTCTATCGTATTTTTTCGTTTTTGAAATGGATAAATCTATGATAACATCAGGATGTTCTCAAGCCAACCACTTCTTCAAGGGGGAAATTATCATGATGCATACAGCCAATGGTCATTATATTAAGGTCGAGGAAAACGTCACGCTTTACGTGGAAGATGTCGGGGAAGGCAAACCTGTTGTATTTGTACATGGCATGCCGGTCAATCACCGGATTTACGAGTATCAGCAATCGATCCTGCCTCAACAAGGTATCCGTTTTATCGGAATCGATCTGCGAGGATATGGCCGTTCCGATCATCCGCTGCACGGGTACACTTACGATCGGATGGCAGACGACATTAAGGCAGTGATCGATCAGCTTGATCTCAATGATGTTACGCTGGCCGGGTTTTCTATGGGCGGCGGCGTTGTAACGCGGTATATGGGAAGGCATGGAGGACATAAAGTTTCCAAATTGATGCTTTTTGGAGCCTCGACGTTGAGCAAACTTCCCGAAGAAGCGGTAAACGGATTGATCGCCGGGCTTCAATCCGATCGTCCGCAAACGCTGACGAATATGTTTAAAGGATTTTTCCACACACTGCCTTCCCAAGGGATCGAAAACTGGTTATGGCACATGGGGATGAAGGCAAATGTTCATGCCACGATCGAAACGGTAAAAGCAATCGGCAGGGAGGATCTTCGCTCCGATCTTGAAGCCATTCGTGTTCCGACATTAATGCTGCACGGCGTTCACGATCAAGTGTGTCCGTTCCCCGCCGCCGAGCAAGCTCACGAAATTGTATCGACATCCAAACTTGTTCGTTTTGAAAACAGCGGACATGCCCCTTTCTATGAGGAAAAAGAAAAATTCAATCGGGAAGTCATAGATTTTGTGCGGTCATAAAAGGCTTTCTGATGAATCAAGGCAGACGTTTCAAGTTCTTGCTTGCGTATACAGGCTCGCCGGGTTTTGCCGGCGAGTCGTTTTATCTTATGCTGCTTCCGGATACGGATAGCGTCTCATATCGTTTATCTTCCGACGTCCCCACTTGTGATTTCGAATGTTGCTTTGTTACTAAGGGTGGAGTTGAATATATTGTAGAACGCATCTCCCAACCGTTTTAGCCCCTTAAACCGTGTACTTTCTCAACCGCCACAACGCAAAAAAAGCCCGCGTCCACCGCAGGCTTCTCTACTCCAAGCTGACCTACACCTCTTCCCCCGTCGCCACCGAATTATCCTCATACGAGATCCAATCGCTCCAGCTCCCTGGATAGAGCTTCACATTCTCATATCCGGCCTGCCGGAGTGCGAGCACGTTCGGACAAGCGGAGACACCAGAGCCGCAGTAGACAATAATCTCAGCATCCTGATCCAGTCCGGCAAAGTGCTGCGCCAGCTCCTCAGAGGATTTCAGGCTACCATTATCATTCAGAACATCCTTCCAGAAATAATTCAAGGCACCCGGGATATGTCCGGCCTTCTTGTCCATCGGCTCCTCCAGGCCCAGATAACGATTGCGGTCACGAGAATCAATGAGCACCTGAGGTCCGGCTGTCTCAACCATGGCTGACACGGCCTTCTTCGACACCTCACGAACATAATCTACATCTACAATCATATCTGGCTGTGGATGGGCAACAAAGGTCTTGGGAATGACGACAGGCTGCTCATCCGTAACCGGAAATCCAGCTTGCTGCCATGCGGTGAAGTCCTGCTCCAGAATGTAGACCTGGGTATGACCAAGATAAGTGAGCATCCACCATAGGCGGGAAGCATTCATGCCATTGTTGTCATCATAGATTACGATCCGGTCATCCTGGCTGAGTCCAACACGGCCGAATACGCGGGCGATCTCCTCCGGCTCCGGTAATGGATGTCGTCCGCCATGTGTGGTGACAGGTGCGGAGAGATCCTGCTCCAGATCAAGGAATACGGCACGCGGAATATGTGCCTCTTCATATTTTTGACGCCCGGCGGCGGGGTCGTTCAGCCAGAAACGGCAATCTGCGATGACCAGATCAGGCTCATACATTCGGGCGAGCAGCCATCTGATGGATACGGTATTTTGCATAGGGACAACTCCTTTTTTGAGAGACAGTTTCTGTTCGATTCAAGCAACTGATATGCTTTATTTTAGCCCAACCTGCTTCAGAAATCGATTCTGCTTGCTCTGACTTCCAAAGATCAGATAGAGCACCAGATCACGTTGATAATCCTCCAGTGCCTTCAGGTGGTCAGCGAGCAGCTGTGCCAGCTCTGGCGAGTCGAATTGGTCCGCGAGTCCCTTAACGGGTCTGGCAGATTCACCACTGCCGAGCAGAATCGAGATGAGCACCGGAAGCAGCTGTTCATCTAGCTGATACGTTGAGATGAAGGCTTCTGCGAATGCATTGTGGGCGAGCTGATGCTCTGTATCGACCAGCTCCATATAGTGCTGCAGCAGTGGAAAATATGCCTTGCTGTGCAGAGCTAGCCCAAGCACCGCATACGATCCGGGCATTACTGACTTTTCACCCGACTCCACATCTCCATACCAGGCGAATTCCTTCATCGCAAGCTGTGCGTATTCTGAGAGCAATGGGTGCAGTGCAGGGTATTGGAGGGCGCCTACAAAGAAACGGTGCAGCGGCGACTTCGCCAGACCCTTCACCGGCAATAGCAGCTTCGACTTGCTTCCACCAAGCTTGAGACTGTATTCCACAGGAAAACCTTGGCGCAGCAGGTCACAGAGATAGGTCAATGCATCTGCATAGCTCTCCTCCGTATCTGTCAGCAGCTTGATCTGAATCGTATGTAAAATATCGTTCGCCTGCCCTTGGATATGAGCTGTACGCCGCTGACTTTCGATGGTGCCACTGCCCTGCTGTAGATAGCTGTGTGCTTGCTCTGAGCCGAGTTGAACTGCGTACTCCAGATACTGCCTGCGGTCCCCGGAATCCGTCATACCGATACGAAGTGCCCCATACACAAGCTTGTCCAGCTGTGAAGGCTCTATTGCAGGCCGTGCCTCATCCGGCTTCAGAGTCAATGTCCGGTTAAACAGTCCACCAGCATCGTAATATTGTGGTAGTAACCTATCATCTGCCCAGAAGCGGAAGGCAAGGCCTGAATGGCGTACCCAGTCCTCGTAGAGCTTGGGGATAGGCTTCAGCTTATGGTCTAGGTGCTCGCACAATTCCTTCAGTGTGGCAAGGTCATCAGGGAATACCTCTGGATTCACCAGCTGCCTTGAAAAATGGAACAGATCCTTTTCTTTCGGATATATGGGAGGAGCGCTTTGTACTTTGTCACGGATAAAAGTATGTAATGCCTTCTGCAGCTCACTCAGCTTAGGCTCATGAATCCAGCGCTCTGTCCACTGCAAAGAGTCACTTCCCGTGGGTCGTTCAAAGTGCAGAACAAGCTCCAGATGATAATCGAAATACTTCGGTCCATGAACATTATCGTAGAACAGGCGCTCCAGCTCCTGCTTGAAGGCGGGCAGCCATTGTTGTGTGATGAGCTCATCGGTAAGCTCGGTGATATCAATTGCGGTATCCCATGTATACGCAGAATCACTCCAATCAAACGGACGACTGATCTCAAAGAACATTTTGCCATCGGCCCAATTGAATTTCCCCTTACGGTAACCGACACGGATATAGTCGTGTATCCCCGCCTGCAGTGAACTGAGCTTCCCCAGCTCTTCAATGCGTGCCTGTTCTTTCATTAGTACGGGCTTCATGTGTTCCCAGGTCTCGTTCAGCAAAATCTGTACATTATCATTCATAAGGCTCTCTCCCTGTAGTTCTTATGTAGTGTCATGAGTAGCGTCATGCTAAGTATGAGAAATATGGAGTGGACTATAGCGTATGCAGATTGCCAGCCGAGTTGCACATGTTATCCAGAATAGACTGTAAGCTTCATTATAACATGCCACAATTGGTGAAACATGGAACCTAAGCCGCATAACTAGTGGGGACAACAACATGTTTATCAAGGGAAGTGTATGTGCCGAGTAAAGAGGCAGTCATAGGTGGATATCAACATGCGTGTGAATGTGCGTGTGGATGTGCCTGTGCACATCAAAAAAGGAAGCCCGCTAGAAGCAAGCATCCTTGTACATATATTGCGTACGATGCTCCATTGTGATAGTAGCATCAACCGCAACATCAGCATTAATATAAAAATAAATATCAATATCAATATAAAGGCCTACACTATCCAATCGTCTGCACGACGTTGCCGTCTGTATCCTTGATATGAGTCTGTACAACCTGAACCTGTACTTTCGGGAAAGAAGACAGCTTAACGGTACCAGCGATAGGCTGAAGCAGCTCTGCCAGTTCATTCACAGCCGCTTCATTCAATTGCACATGAATCTCCTCATTCTCCTCGGTAACAAGCGGCTGCTCACCCGGCTCCAGAATGATCTGCAGACCCGAGCTAACAAGCGTCAAGGATCGATTGTGCAAAATTCTCCTCCGTAGCAGCTTACCGACTACCTCTGCCTGCTTCGCTCCCAAGGTGAGGGTATGTGAATCAGCTAAGGATTGCCCGGGGAGCGTCTCCCAGCCGAGCTGATCCACGAACAGAAATCCGGTACTGGACCCTTCGCGCTCGCTGCCCTCCTGCACGGCTTGCAATGCGGCTGGCTTCGTCAGTATGGAATCACGTCCGAGATCAGTCAAATAGAATGGAATATATTCAGCCAGCGTATGCAGCAACCCAAGTGTATTCCATTCCTGCGTAACCTGAAGCTCGTCCGCTGTAATGCCCACGACCTGTATGAATTCCACCTTGCCGTTAGGCGTATCCATTTCCTTAAGCTCTGGGTCTGTGATGAAGCCCAGCGCTGTCAGCTTCGTATCCGATCCAAGCATAATCGGACCGTTCGCATCCATGTGATCGCCATTTCTGAAAATATTGCCGCTGCCGAAGACATAACGAGCGAGATTTTGCAATAGATTCATCGTCCAGGCTGGAGGCTCCTGCTCATCAGGCTGTCGGACCAGTCGCAGCGTGAGCTCGAAGCCGTATCCGCTGTAATCAGGGTCATCAGTCTCTTTTTCATACAGGTCAGAGAAGCCATACGTTACAAAATGCCAGTGGGGAACGGGCTGCTGTGCCCGATAGACACTGATTCCGTTCAGCGGATCATTTCCTCCTAGCATGTAAGGGATGGAGCTGGCATAATGCATGGGCTCCTGATCCCCATAGATTTGCTCCAGAGCGCCGTCTATGGCCTCCCAGCCGATTGCTTCCACTTCTTCACTCATCACGAATCCCCCTGTCATTTACCAATTATGAAGTATTCGTGCCTATTGTAGCATGGCTGACGGTAGTGAGGCCAAATTGTACCTATTCAAAGCGACCAAGAGCTTAAAGACGACGAAGATGAGTACACAAATTCACAAAAGTGATGTAGCAGATGAATAGCACACCTTGTGAGTGGTAGGACATGCTCCTGACCCTATATTACTTGGCTACAATGCGACCATCACCGGCCAGCATCCGAAGTTCACGTGGCAGGCGGTCCTGCTCCTGCTCGGGAATCAGAAATTCCACACCGTAATAATTCTGGTCCTTCTCCAGTGGTCCCCAGCGGAGCTCGCCCTCTAATTGAAGAGGGTCCTGATTGAGCTGCAAGTCCAGACGGATCGCGATCCTGTTGGTGCTCACATGAAGGGCCAGTGGTATCCATATGCGGCACCCAGAGCGGCTAATATCATACAGACGGGCAGGTACAGGCTTGGTAGGTGCCGGATTTCCATTTATACTGAGAATGTGGAGCTCGAAATCTACAGGGTCTTTCATTGTATATCGAAAAGGTTCTTTTCTGCGGTTCATAATCATGATGTCCTCCATGCTCCATAATGTTCCATTTAAATTTGCTTTTCTTTATTCATCGTCAGGAATCGTGTGTAAATGAAGACTAAAATTGTAGTTAAGTAGGAACACGGTCAGGAAGGAGTAGCAAGATGACATGGTTAGACCAGAGCATTTCCGAAAAATGGCGTAATGAGGGGAAACGTTATGCCAAGGAAGTGAATGAGTTCGTAAGAAGAGGGATGGCAGGTGGCTGGGCAGAAACGGATGATAATCAGGAGCCAAGGGCGGATAGACGTTCACAGCTGGTAGCCAAGGTGCTGCGGATGATTCAGGAGGCTAATGCTGCCGGAGAGGTCGAGCTGCTGCGTCAAGAGCTGCCAGCCGCATCATGGCCGCTAACCTCCGAATTCGAGCAGCAGCTGCAATCGGTCAGACCTATGGTCCAACTGGAGGATGGTCGCGTGATTCTCGGGGTAGGCCAGCCGTGGTCAGGCTACAAAATGTATATAGCTACAATAGAGGAGATAAGCGAGCTTGAGCAGGTGAGCTTCACAGGTGTCTCTCCAGATGGTCGTTATATCGCGCTTGTAGACAAGCATAGCATTCGTGTGATACAGGGCAGAGATATTACAGGAGCTGTAGTGCGGACCTATATATGGACGGAAATACTTAGCCAAATTAGAGCGGAGACCGAAGGAGTGCAGACACTTGCGGATGAGGCGTCGCCTGAACTGCAGCTTATAGAGGTCATTCCATTTGGCGAGGAGCATAGGGTGCTGCTGGTCACCATGCACGGTGTGTACCTGGTGAAGCATGGGCAGGTCGAATTGGTTGAACCTGATCTACCTTCCTTGCGAAAGCATGAGCTAGAGGAGACACGGATTGATATGGGTCACGGAAGTGTGTCGCCAGACGGGCAGTGGATCGCTTGCGGCAGCCAGGGCAGTGACCATGTGCTCATGCATGTGGAGAGCGGGACACGTTATGAGATTCCCCCAGAGATCAGCTACCCGCACTACAGCATCTTCACGCGTGATGGCAAACAGGTGTGGTACAATGCATGTCATTTCTATAACGGAGCTACCGTGTCGGTAAACGTCCCCGAGAAGACTGGAGCAGAGACAGCTCTTGAACAGCAAGAGTGGCCGTTCGTGGATGAGTCCATGCGAGTCTATGCTGGCGCAGCTCTGAAAGAGGGGATTATTTTAGGAGATGCTTACGGCTACCTGCGCCTGCTGGACGAGAATGGGCAAGAGAAATGGCGTTATTTTGTAGGCAGCACCATTGCAGGGCTGCTGGTCAGCCCTGACGAGAGCCAGCTCTATGTGGGAACTTATGGCGGGATGCTGCATGTGCTGGATCTACAGAGCGTGACCACAACGGACTATGATATCGGCACGGCCCCTTTACGGGAGAATGGACGCTGGATGCTATGGAAGGAATGTGAGCCCCTGCGCTGGTAGCATGGCACATAGAGATGGTACTGTATTGCTGTTATACAGCTGCAGGAGGTTTGGAATTGGCCTGTGAGATCGTTCCTTCAGATGGCTTAAAATCATTACCGAAGCGAATGAACAGCCAGACTCCTGCCAAAATCACGGCACCTGCGGTCATCTGAATGACAGTAAGCTGTTCGTGCAGCAGCACCCAGGCCAGAATGGAGGAGATGACAGGCTCACCAAGGACGGCCATGGAGACTGTAGTCGCATTAATATATTTCAGCAGCCAATTGAACAGATAATGTCCAAATAGTGTAGGGACGATCGCTAACAACAGGAACAAGCCCCATTCCCGCCAGGCATAACCCGTGAACGGAATGCTGTTGCTGACGTTATAGACAGCCAGGAAGCTGGCTGCAATGGCAAATACCCAGAAATTGTAGGTAAAGGCGCTGATATGATCCCGTAAATGCTTGCCCATGAGCATATGAATAGCCACAGCAATGGTGCCTAGCAGGGATAGCAGATCTCCAGTTAATGCAGTTCCGCTAGCGTGGAAATCACCAGCGCCAATAGCGATGGAGCCTAGGACTGCGAGGGACATGCCCAGCAGCATCATACGATTCGTGCGGGTTCGGAAGATCCAGTAGGACCCCAGCATAACGAGGATCGGCTCCAGAGTAAGAATGACGGTAGAGCTTGCCACGGTCGTTAGGCGCAAGGAGGCCATCCACAGCAGGAAGTGAAGCCCAAGCATAATGCCAGAGGCCCCAAGCCACAGCCACTGCTTGCGGGTAAGGCCGAACAGCTCTCGGCGGTATGTCCAGGCCAGAGGCAGCATGATCAGATTGGTTAGGTATAGTCGGTACATGGCCATAGCGGACACTTCTGCTTCAGACCATTTAATGAAAATGGACGAGAAGGAGATAGCGACAATTCCGATCATGTATAGCAGTCCCAGCGTCTGCCGGGATGGTTGATGAGTATTCATGCATTGACAGCTCCATTCGTAGATTAACGTAACCTCCTGTTCAAGCTGCCTGACAGCAGGATATCACAGGGGATTTACAGAAGTTCATTATAGCCGAGCCATCCAGAATGGTGAACTATATTTTACAGGAATAATTTGGGTGGGGGGCCTTGGCGTTTTCAGGGTAAAAGATGCTAAGGATGCTAACTCGCTTGGCTAAGGAACTTTTTCGGCTCAGACTCGTCTAATATGGTGGAGGTGTTGAAATGAAGAAAAAACATATGATCGTATATGCAGTTGTATTGGCTTCCCTAGTGCTTGTGCTGTCTGCCTGTGGTGGCCGACAACAGGCTGCGCCACCTGCTCCGCAGGAGCCAGCTCAGGAGCAGAATGAGCCTGTAACCCCTGAAGTACTGAGCGGCAACGGGGTGTACAGTGGACAGGCTGATCCACATACGGTAGAGATTGAAGTAAATGGGGAGCCCAAGGCTTTTCAATTCAGTGAGGATCTGGATGCGTCCATTGCTGAGCTGACCGAAGGACAGGCTGTCTCCTTTGAATATACAGAAGAGGCTGTTGAGGGAGACGACACCCTGAAGCAGCTTACCTTGACATCAATTCAAGTGGTAGAAGGTGAAGCAGGTAGCACCACAGGAGCGGGTGCTTCTTCAGAAGAGGGTACAGTCGTAACCGGTGATCGCCCGGCGACCAAGGATTTTACGTTGAAGCTGGAAGGTACGGATGAGATTCGCACGGCTGAGCTTGCCCAAGGTGAAGGCTACTCGCTGTACGTGTTCGATGCGATGTCGTTATTTCCGGATCAGCACCGCGTAGCGATGGCTATTGATGATGAGTATTACGCAGAGATTACGAAGTTGCCGACGGACTTCAGCCTGGATACGCTGGAGCAGGAAGGGAAGCAGGCCCTGTCCGAGGTAGGCACAGCAGAGAAGCTGAGCTCTTCTGACATTCCGTCCGCATTGGAGCATGCCAGTCTCATGCTGAAGGCTACCAGTAGCGATCACAAGCTGACGCGTCAATATATCGTCCTTGAGAACAATGGACAAGGCTTCGCTGTTGTCGTGAACATTCCACAAGGTGAGCCTTCCGAGGGCTTCCAGGGCCATATCTATACTTCGCTGAACACACTGGAATAGGATCGACATCGGGAATACGAATTCGATCAAGATATAGGGCTGCGTTATGATCTGAGTGGTAAGCAAGCGGCATGGAGCAGGCCATTCCAAATACGAGCTGAACGGTCACCTGAGTGGGTCCCGACTTCACGTTCACTGAAAGGTGTTCGTTGCGGGACCCTCTCTTTTATGCTATAAAGGAATATAGTGTATGACTAGCGATGAAGGAGCTGTTGAACCTAAATGTCTAACGAAATGAACACACAAGACGTCATTAATCTGATCAAGAACAGCAAGAAGAAAACCCCTGTGAAGGTATATGTAAAGGGTGAACTGGCAGGAGCAGATTTTGGCGATCATGTACAAGCCTTTATTTCCGGCGGCACAGGTGTCGTATTTGGCGATTGGGCGGATATCAAGGTTGTAATTGAGAGCACTAACGCTAAGGAAGAAGATTATGTGGTGGAGAATGACCGCCGCAACTCTGCTGTTCCTTTTCTTGATCTGAAAGGCATTAACGCACGGATCGAGCCGGGCGCAATCATCCGTGACATGGTTAGTATCGGCGACAATGCGGTCATCATGATGGGTGCAGTCATTAACATTGGTGTGGAAATCGGCGAAGGCACAATGGTTGACATGAATGCTGTGCTTGGAGGACGTGTTAAGGTCGGTAAAATGTGCCATGTGGGTGCAGGAGTTGTCCTTGCCGGGGTTATTGAACCACCATCCGCACAGCCAGTTGTACTGGAGGATGATGTTCTGGTTGGTGCCAATGCCGTTGTACTTGAGGGTGTAAGAATCGGACAAGGCTCCGTGGTAGCTGCTGGCGCAGTAGTTACTGAGGATGTTCCTCCGTTCTCCGTAGTAGCCGGAATGCCTGCCCGTATCATTAAGCAGGTCGATGACAAGACTAAATCCAAGACAGAGATTCTGCAGGAACTGCGTACCCTCTAATCCATGAGTGGCTATGCTCTTTCGAAATAGATAACGGACAAGGCTCGGCGGCTGCGCCGAGTCTTGTGTTCTGTTGGAGCGTAATCCAGACAGACCGTAATTCAGGTAAGACGTAATTTAGTAGGACGTAATTCAGTAAGATATAGTTCAGGCATGATGGAATTTACGAAAGGGGAGTGCAACGATGACCGCTGTAGATCTGCATACATATACTCGCATCCGGCGAGAGCTACATCAGATTCCGGAGGCAGGTTTTCAGGAATTCAAGACGCAGCAGTACCTGCTTGATTATATTTCCACGCTTCCGCAGGAGCATCTGGAGGTCAAGACATGGCGTACTGGCATACTGGTGCTGGTGCACGGTACAACGCCGCGACGTAGATTCGGATATCGAGCTGATATGGACGGTCTTCCCATTACAGAGGATACGGGGCTGGAGTTCAAGTCCCAGCATCCCGGATACATGCATGCCTGTGGCCATGATCTGCATATGACGATCGGACTTGGGATTCTGACGCACTTTGCCAAGCAGCGAATGACGGACGATCTGTTACTAATCTTCCAGCCAGCCGAAGAGGGTCCGGGGGGAGCGCTCCCTATGCTGGATAGCGAGGAGTTCAAAGCGTGGAAGCCAGACCAAATGGTAGGATTGCACATTGCACCAGAATATCCGGTGGGTACGATTGCGACTCGTCCTGGCATTCTCTTCGCAAATACGTCTGAGCTATTCATTGAATTGACTGGAACAGGTGGCCATGCGGCGTATCCTCATAAAGCTAATGACATGGTCGTGGCAGGCTGTCAGCTTGTTGGTCAGCTACAGACAATCGTATCCCGGAATATCAATCCTCTCGACGCAGCCGTCATAACCGTCGGCAAGGTGGAGGGGGGGACGAAGCAGAATATCATTGCGGAGACAGCACGCCTGGAGGGCACGATTCGTACCCTCTCCGCAGATACGATGAAGCTGATCAAATCCCGGATTGAAGCCCTGATTCATGGTGTAGAGACAGGCTTCGAATGCCGTGCAGATATCAATTATGGTTCTAATTATCTTCAGGTATGGAATGAAGCCTCACTCACAGGTGAGTTCATGCAGTGGCTGGATGAGCGATCTGGAGTGGAGCTGATCGAATGCACGGAGGCCATGACAGGTGAGGATTTCGGTTATTTCCTGGAACACATTCCAGGGTTCATGTTCTGGCTTGGTGTCGATACGCCTTATGGATTGCATCATGCCAAGCTGCAACCGGATGAGGGTGCCATTGCTGTAGCGATTGAGACGGTGACGAGCTACTTCACATGGAAGTCACAGCAGTAGCGTTCGAAAGAAAGCCATATCAGTGTATATGAAGGAAAGTAGTAGAGCTGGAAAGCCACAGTAGAAGAATATGAAAGATACAGCAGTACAAAGTAATACGGATTATTAACGGATTGGTGATCAGGGTAATCATCCAAGAGAGACGCACCAGCAAAAGAGAAGCATCAGGTGCAAGGCCGAGGATAGGAGGAGCTAACATGGAAGACCGTACAATTATTCGATTTGACCGGGTTACCAAAAGCTATGATCATGACCCGCCCGTGCTAGCAGATGTCAGCTTTACCATTGAGCGTGGAAAATTCTATACACTGCTGGGGCCATCCGGCTGTGGGAAGACGACTATTTTACGTATGATTGCAGGATTCGCAGAGCCGACAGAAGGCTCCATCTATTTGAACGGTAAGCTAGTCAACAAGGTACCTGCTAATGAGCGCCAGGTCAATACGGTGTTTCAGGACTATGCCTTGTTTCCGCATTTGAACGTATTTGAGAACGTGGCCTTCGGGCTTCGTATTCGCAAGCTGGGCAAGAAAGAGATTGAAGAGAAGGTAAAGCAGGCACTCAGCTTCGTGAATCTGGACGGCTACGAGCAGCGGAGTATTGACGAGATGTCTGGCGGGCAGCGCCAGCGTGTAGCCATAGCCCGAGCTATTGTTAATGAACCGGATGTGCTGCTGCTGGACGAGCCCCTGTCGGCTCTGGACCTGAAGCTGCGCACGGAAATGCAGTATATTTTGCGGGAGATGCAGCAGCGTCTGGGCATCACCTTCATCTTCGTTACACACGACCAGGAGGAAGCCTTGGCCATGTCCGATGAGATCTTCGTCATGAATCGGGGGAAGATCGAGCAGAGCGGTACGCCTAATGACATCTATGATGAGCCGATTAACCGCTTCGTGGCGGATTTCGTCGGGGAGTCCAACATTGTGCCAGCTCGCATGATTGCGGATTATCAGGTCGAATTCAATGGCCGTCAGTTCGAGTGTGTGGATGGTGGCTTGCGCCCGAATGAGGCGGTGGAGATTGTCATTCGCCCGGAGGACCTGGTCATTACAGGTGTGAACGAAGGAAAGCTGCGGGTAAAGGTCGATACCCAATTGTTCCGGGGCGTTCATTATGAGATCAGCTGCTATGATGATTCCGGACAGGAGTGGCTGGTGCATTCCACCAAGCGTGCGGACCCGGGCAGTGAGATTGGTCTGTACTTCGATCCTGAAGCCATTCATGTTATGAGATTCGGCGAGACGGAAGAGGAATTTGACCGTCGTCTGGAGGCCTACGAAGAGGTGCAGCATGTCCAGTAATACACGCACAGTCTACTTGCTGCCCTACTACCTCTGGATTGTGCTGTTCGTGATCGCGCCAGTGCTGCTGGTGCTCTATTATTCCTTTTTTGATGTGAATGGGGAATTTACGCTACAGAACTACGCGAATTTCCTAACGCCTGTCTATTTGCAAATGACATTGAGCTCATTTTGGTACGCTCTGCTGGTGACGGTATTTTCACTATTGATTGCCTATCCTGCGGCCTATCTGTTGACCCGTACCAAGCATAAGCAGTTGTGGCTATTGCTCATTATTTTGCCGACCTGGATCAATCTGCTGTTGAAGACCTACGCCTTCATTGGCATCTTCGGCACCTACGGACCGATCAACGCTTTGTTCGAGGTGGCCGGACTGGGTCAGCAGCAGATTCTGTTCACGAGCTTCAGCTTCGTCTTCGTCTCCGTCTATATCTTCATCCCGTTCATGATTCTACCGATCTATAATGCCTTGGAGGGACTGAAGCCTTCCTTGCTGGATGCGGCTCGTGATCTGGGTGCTTCGCAGTGGACGACCTTCCGTCGGGTGATCTTCCCGCTCACGCTGGCCGGTGTTCGCTCGGGATGTATGGCGGTCTTCATACCTGCATTGTCACTATTTATGATTACGAGACTGATCGCCGGCAACCGGGTGATTACGTTGGGTACGGCAATTGAGCAGCATTTCCTTGTCACACAGGACTGGGGCATGGGCTCTACGGTCGCAGTCTTCCTGATCGTAGCGATGATTGTACTCATGCTGCTGTTTGGCAGCGGACGGGAGGTGCGAGGTGGGCGGTAAATTCAAGCTTGCTAACATCTATCTCTTCCTGACCTTTGTCGTGCTGTATGCACCCATTCTGTATCTGATGTATTACTCCTTTAATAGCGGAGGAACGATGCACGGCTTCGAGGGCTTCACGCTGGAGTGGTATAGTGAAGTGTTTCAGGATACGAGATTGATGATTATTGTCATTAATACCCTTGTGATTGCGTTGTTCTCGGCAGCCATTGCTACGATTATCGGCATTATGGGGGCACTGGCAATCGACCGGATGCAGCGGCGACGGGTGAAAAATGCGTTGTTGTCACTGAACAATGTCCTGATTGTAAGCCCTGATGTCATTATCGGCGCTTCCTTCCTGATCCTGTTCACGATGATCGGCATCAAGCTGGGCTTTGTCTCCGTGCTGCTGTCACACATCGCATTCAGTATTCCGATTACGGTGCTCATGATTCTGCCACGCTTGCAGGAAATGAGTCCGACACTGATTGATGCGGCCCGCGATCTGGGTGCTACGCGTCGTGACGTGCTTACGAAAGTAATCTTGCCTTTCATCAAGCCTGGGATCTTTACGGGTTTCTTCATGGCCCTCACCTACTCGCTGGATGATTTTGCAGTGACCTTCTTCGTCACGGGTAGCGGCTACTCCACCTTGTCTGTCGAGATCTACTCGCGGGCGCGGCAGGGCGTAGCCTTGTCCATTAACGCTTTGTCTACGCTGATCTTCCTGTTCACGGTCTTGTTGGTTGTCGGCTACTACTTCATTACTCGCAGAACCCAGCAAGCAAGAGATAAAGCTAGACGCGAGCAGGAGCCTGCGGCGGAAATGGGGGTTCCTAGATGAAGTCACTTGTACGTGTATTCGTAGCTGTATTTGCAGCATCCTTTATTCTTATGGGCGTAGCTGCGTGGCTGAACTCGAATCAGGGCTACACAAGCGCCAATACCCTTACGATCTACAACTGGGGTGACTATATCGACCCCGAACTGCTGGATCGTTTTCAGGAGGAGACAGGTATCACGGTCATCTATCAGACGTTCGACTCCAATGAAGCGATGCTGACGAAGATTGAGCAGGGAGGGACATCCTTTGATGTGGCGATCCCTTCGGAATATGCGATCTCCAAGATGAAGGAAGAGAACCTGCTCATCCCTCTGGATCATAGCCAGCTTCCTAACCTGAAGCATATTGATCCGCGGTTTCTGGACCTGTCCTTTGATCTTGGCAACCAACACTCCATACCGTACTTCTGGGGCACCGTTGGTATTGTCTTCAATCCTGAGCTGACGGAGGGCATCGAGTTCAATAGCTGGGACGATCTGTGGGACCCACGACTACGTAATAACATCCTACTGGCAGACGGCGCCCGTGAAGTCATGGGAATGGGACTGAACAGTCTGAATTACTCGCTGAATGATACGGAAGAGGCGCATTTGCAGGAGGCGTTGACCAAGCTGAAGCAGCTTGCTCCCAACGTCAAGGCTGTCGTAGGGGATGAGATCAAGATGCTGCTGGCTAATGAAGAGGCAGCTGTCGGTCTCGTCTGGTCAGGGGATGCCTCTGAGATCATGGATCAGAATGAGAAGCTGGACTATGTGGTGCCGGAGGAGGGTTCGAATCTCTGGTTCGACAATATGGTCATCCCAAAGACGGCCACCCATGTGGAGGCAGCACATCAGTTCATCAACTTCATGCTTGACCCCGAGGTGGCGGCTCAGAATGCGGAATACGTAGGTTATTCTACGCCGAACGTGGATGCATTGGCGCTGCTGCCGGAGGATATTTCTGGGGATACACGCTTCTATCCGGAGCCGGAGCTGACTTCAGAGCTGGAGGTCTATGCAAATCTGGGCAAGAGCATGCTGGCGCATTACAACGAGCTATTCCTGCAATTCAAGATGAGCTTGAAGTAGCTAGACTGCGGACCCATCAAGTGTGAATGTAGAGGACACTTAGAAGGCGTGTAGCAGCATATGCAGGCTCGAAGGTATTCGGAAGCATTTCTCATATTCAGACATTAAAGGACTCTGCACCACTGAAAGTGGAGACAGAGTCCTTTTAAGAGTGTTCGGAGGAGTATCAGGTAATGCTCCAAAGAATAGAATAGGGCAATCAATCTTTCGATTATTATTTTATTGCAATGCTTTATTGATTGGTGGTGTGTAAAAAATGAAATTGTGTGTGATTCTCATTTTTGGACTTATTCTAGCTTCATGTGGAATAGTCAATAATGATCTATTGATTAGTGGAGAGCTAGCAAATCATAACTACTCAAAGGAATCCAATGATACAGAATTTAAGAAAGAGGACAAGAATGCAAGCGGAAATATCTTAAATCTCAAAAAGGAAAAGTATACGTATAACAATATAGAGAGTTTTTATCCTGTGCTTGTTAATTTAGAAGATTCAGAAAAACAGAGTAGAATAAATACACTATTAAAAAATGACGTTTTGAAAGCCCTGAATAGTTATGTTAATGACAATCCAGACATGGATATTAAACTGGATTATATTACACAGCTCAGTGGGAAAGATCTGTTGAGTATTCAGTATCTAGGCACTGGTTATACTAAATCGGGTGTTTACCCTCTTAATATTTCTTTTACAACTAATATTGATTTGAACAGCGAGAAGCGGATTATAATCACAGATTTAGTTAAATTAAATGATAATTTTGTTGAGATTCTAAGAAAATCAAAATATATATCATATGATCCGGAATTAAATGTTGAATCGCAAGCTAGGGATTATATTAATAGTTTTTCTGACTCTGAGTTACTTTATTACTTGGATCATTCTGACACTTTCGGTGAGCAGAACGAGTTAGGGATATACACATATATCACGAATGATTCATTGGGCGTTTCCTTTGGAGTTCCCCATGCAATCGGTGACCATGCTGAGTTCGAGATTAATTTTAATGAAATAAAAGCTGATGCTTTTGTCAAAAAAGAGTGGATAGAAAAATTATCTCAATAAGTATATAAGTTTTATTCGACCGCCATTGCAGAAGCAAAGACTCTTAGTATCATTTTAGTACAAGAATTCTTTGAATAAGATTCAAAACGCAAATTGGAAAAACAAGCAGAGCAGAGGGCTTACGAAAATTTTTGGGCAAACACAGAAAGCTATAGAAAGGAAGAGCCAGAAGAATTTCTGGAATCCTGATTATTCGCCTGAGTTCTTGGAAGTGAAAATCCAATCTGTTTCCATTAAATATTCAAATTACCCGGATTTCAACTATAATCATGTAGTTGTCGATATTCCGATAAGGTACCGTGGCGAAAATATAGGACTACATAGAGTTTTGTTTAGTTTTGATGGGGAAATAGCTGATGACTTTTATTTTTTTGACTAAGAAGCAAGCGGGCTATAAATAAGGGAGGGTACATGAAAGATAAATTATATAAGTATTTTGCATTATTTGATTTTGCTGATGATGGAATAAACGTCACTTTTCCAGATTTACCAGGATGTATAACATGTGGGTATACAAAAGATGAAGCAATTGAAATGGCGAAAGAAGCACTTATGCTCTATTTAGAGGATATGATTGAAGAAAACATCCCACGAGCAACCCAAGTGAATTACTCAATGCTAAAACCTTCGGAACAAGTGTTGTTAATAGAAGTCCAGTTGTAAGAACTAAAAGAAACCTTGAAAGGCACTTCTGAAGTGCACCCCTTAGAATAGACATTGGAAAAACCCCTTGGTTTAACCGATGAATTTCTAGGGGGTGCATTTTTAATGGCTATTAAAGGTCAAAAGTTTAAGACGTATTCCGAGGAACTCAAGGTGGAGGCAATTCGCCTGCACGTAGAGGAAAAGTGGACGTATCGGCAGATCAACGATCATTTCGGAATCCAAGATCAGGGTCGGATGAAGCGTTGGATGCGAAAATACCGTGAGAAAGGTGAGTTTGGTCTATTGGATCAACGAGGAAGGCGGAAAGAATATTTAGATCAGGAGCGATATGTTCAGCAGTTGAAACGGGAGAATACGATGCTAAAAAAGTGTTTGGAAATCTGGATGCGGGAGGGAAAGAACAGCGCTTCAAGCTCATTGAGCAAGCAGCGGACATCGGCCAAGTAGCTGAATACTGCCAACTCCTTGGCGTCTCTAGAAGTGGTTACTACGCATATTTGAAGCGGAAGAACAACGACCCAGACGCCGGTGCTAAACGACTCATCCGCACGGTGTATAAACGCTACGAAGGAAGGTATGGCTACCGGCAGATCCAGCTGTTCTTGTGGCAGGATGAAGGTGTATGGATGAATCACAAAAAGGTGCTGCGCCTTATGCAAAAGCTCGGTCTTCAAGCCAGCATTCGCCGGAAACGTCGATTTAATATGACATACCAGGCTGCCGAGCGTGTAGCTGATAATCTGCTTAAGCGAAATTTCACAGCCGAAAAACCAAGCCAGAAATGGGTGACGGATGTGACTCAATACCGGGTAGGCGAACGCTGGTTGTATCTCTCAGCAGTCAAAGACCTATTCAATAACGAGATTGTGGCCTACCAACTTAGCGAACGTAACGACAATGAGCTGGTCCTCCAGACCTTTGCCAAGGCATTTGCAAAGCAAAAAGACGTGACCGGATTGGTCGTTCACAGCGACCAAGGGTTCCAGTACACGTCTCATGCTTACCACGACATGCTGCCAAAGGTTGGCGCCCAAATCAGCATGTCTCGCCGGGGCAATTGCCTAGACAACGCCTCCATGGAGAGTTTCTTCTCGCATCTCAAAACGGAAGGACTCTATCCCTATGATATACGAAATCTGGCAGAGGCACAAAGACGAATTGAGAAATACATACGTTTTTACAACCGAAGACGACCACAGCGTAAATTAAACAAACTGACGCCGGTAGAGTACCGACGCCAGTTTCTAGCTTAGGTGTTTTTTCAATGTCCACTAAATGGGGTCTTGACCACTTCTCCTTTCAAGGTTTCTTTTTAGCTGGATGCAACGCACCTCTTATGATTCTCTACAGTCCCAACCTTTATACAACCCTACAATCGCTGCAGAAAGCTCTCCAGTCGATCCAGACCTTGCTCCAGTACGGATTGTGCACAGGCGTAGGAAAGCCGAATATAGCCTTCTCCGTAGACAGAGAACGCACTTCCAGGAACGACGGCCACCTGCTGCTCCTCCAGCAAGCGAAGAGCGAAGTCCATGGATTCCATGTTCAGGTGTCGAATGGATGGGAATAGATAGAAGGCTCCTTCCGGCTTTGAGAGCGGCAGTCCCATCGCAGTTAAGCGTGCATGCACGTAGTCGCGTCTGCTCCGATATTCCTCTTTCATCGGAAGAGCGTCGTCCACTCCAGCGGTAAGGGCTGCAATCGCTGCATATTGGCTGATCGAGCTGGCGCAGGTCACATTGTATTGATGGACCTTCAGCATATGCTGCGTAATCGCAGCTGGAGCCAGCGTGAAGCCTATGCGCCACCCGGTCATGGAATGGGATTTGGACAGCCCGTTGATAACGATGGTGCGCTCACGCATGCCTTCGAGCGTAGCAATGGAGACGTGCGGCATATCGTAGACCAGTTCGCTGTAGATCTCATCGGAAATAATGAACAGGTCCCTTCCCGACAGGAGATGAGCAATGTCCTGCAGTTCTTCCTGCGTCATGACACGTCCGGTCGGGTTAGAAGGATAGCCCAGCACGACGGCTTTAGTACGCTCACTCAGATGAGGCTGAATCAGCTCTGCAGTGAGCTTGAATTCACTGTCCCGGGTATCCACCAGAACCGGAATGCCACCGCTTAGTCGAATTAAAGGCTCATATCCGGGATAAATCGGACCTGGCAGGATGACTTCATCACCTGGTGACAAAATCGTACGTAGCGTAATGTCCAGTGCCTGGCTGGCGCCGTTCGTAATGATGACCTCATCGTTAGAATTATAATGCTGAGCGTATCGTGCTCCTACAAAAGCTGCCGCTGCCTCTCTCAGCTCAGGCAGTCCGGCATTGGGGGTGTAGACGGTCTTGCCGGCATTCATCGCCTGCTGAGCAGCCTCTACGATATGCGAAGGCGTGGGGAAGTCCGGCTGTCCAATCGTCAGGGATATGACCCCTGGAATGCTGGCAGCCTTGTTGGCGATTTTACGAATTCCACTAATTTGAATATCCTTGACGCTGCTGTTCAGTAAGTGTTCCATCCGTCTGACCTTCCTATCCTACAATAGTCTCGCTATACAAATGCAAGCCGTGATCCCGACTCGGGATGCTAATTGGTTACAGTGTACCATAGCACCGTACTGAATGGTCATGAAATATGGATCTGGCTGGTACCTTGACCGAATTTGATTTCAGAATTGAATGGTCTGTGGTCGACAGGGCTCCCCGCTTGCAGCGGCTCTACACTCACTCATATTTGATCTGGTCAAGGTATTAGGAAAGTGGTGAACATTAGTGAATAACATATCTTTACCAAAGTGCCTTATTTCATGGCGGGACTGACTGAGACCCACTTCAAGACCGCTGCTCGGAATATACTAACATATACACTTCTTGTATATGCCTTCATTACATGACACATATACACTTCTTACGCGTGAACACTTGTTGCTTGAATTGCCCCGATGCTCATAGGGGTTCGCTTAGATGGGCATCATCGTCAATGGGTATACTCGTCCATTAGAGTGTTACAAGGGATAGGAAGACCCTAAGTTGGGGAGACTGTGCGCAGATCTATTATGACGGAGTAGCCTAATGGAACACCAAATGAAAATCCAGGGATGGATCACTAACCTTGCTATACCCTGTAAAACCCAACATCTTCATATTCCGACTGGCATAACCTGTAACTCGGTCGTATAATGGGTACTGGCCCCGAGTATTGTTGATTTGGCTCGAATGGCCAGGTTCGGAAGTAATCCACAGCGGAGGAATGAAGGACAATGAGGCTTGAACATGATTTTTTGGGTACAAAAGAAGTTCCGCCCGATGCCTACTACGGCATTCAGACGATGCGGGCAGCAGAGAATTTCCCGATTACAGGACAGCGTCTGCATCCTGAGCTGATTAAAGCTATGGCTATGGTCAAAAAAGCAGCGGCAACAGTCAACACGGAGTTAACTCGTCTGCATCATACCAAGGCAGAAGCGATTATTAAGGCTGCTGAGGAGATTCTCGCTGGGCAGTGGCATGATCATTTCATTGTAGATCCAATTCAGGGCGGCGCTGGCACGTCCATTAACATGAATACGAACGAGGTCATCGCTAACCGAGGGCTGGAGCTGATGGGCTTCACCAAGGGCGATTACCAGCAACTGAGTCCTAATAACCATGTCAACATGGCGCAATCTACGAATGACTCCTTCCCGACGGCCGTGCATCTGGCTGTCCTGACTATGGTGGATAAGCTATTGGGGACGATGAGCGAGCTGCGCAATGCATTCGAGAAAAAGGCGGAGGAGTTCGACGGTGTCATCAAAATGGGTCGCACACATCTGCAGGATGCTGTGCCGATTCGATTGGGACAGGAATTCCAGGCGTATGCACGCGTGTTGGGGCGTGATATCAAGCGTCTAGCGGCTACCAGAGAGCATCTCCTGAGCATTAATATGGGAGCGACTGCCGTTGGTACCGGACTGAATGCAGACCGGCGTTATATTCAGCGTGTAGCAGAGGTGCTTGCTGACCTGTCTGGCTATCCGCTGCACGCAGATGATCATCTTGTAGATGCTACTCAGAACACGGATGCCTATACCGAGGTATCCGCCGCATTGAAGATCTGCATGATGAATATGTCCAAGGTCGCCAATGATATTCGCTTGATGGCCTCAGGGCCGCGGGCGGGCTTTGGAGAATTGATCCTGCCAGCTCGTCAGCCTGGCTCCTCGATTATGCCGGGCAAAGTCAACCCGGTCATGTGCGAGGTAATTAATCAGATTGCGTTCCAGGTTATCGGCAACGATAATACAATTTGTCTGGCTTCGGAGGCAGGTCAGCTAGAGCTGAATGTCATGGAGCCGGTGCTCGTCTACAACCTGCTGCAATCGCTGGAGATTATGAATCAGGGCTTCATGGTCTTCCGGGTACATTGTATTGAAGGCATTCAGGCGAATGTGGAGCGCTGCAAATCCTATGTCGATAACAGCGTGGGCATCATTACAGCGCTGAATCCACATTTGGGCTATGAGGTCGTCTCGCGTATTGCTCGTGAAGCGATTCAGACAGGCAAATCCGTACGGGAGCTCTGCCTTCTGTATAATGTCTTGACTGAAGAAGAGCTAGATCTCATTCTGGACCCTTATCAGATGACGCAGCCAGGTATTGCTGGTGAGGCACTGCTGGAGCGAGAATAAGCTCATTCCGGACGTTCCCTGTGTAAATGGTGGCTTTACGCTTCCTTTACCTGGGAACGTTTTTCATTGTAGCTGATTGATTTATTTGTCTTTTTATGTTCATATGTTTTTTATCCTCATATGATTTTCTATCTTCAGAAGAAAGGAACGAAAGATGGACATATTGTATACGCCTGTAGGCTTGGCTGCCCTTATTGGGCTACTCATCCTGGCAGGCTTGCTGATCCGGTGGGTCATACATAGGAGAGCACGCGTACTACGAGAGCTGAACCCGCGCAAAATCACCATGAAGGATATTGATCGTATGGAGGATGGCTCGGAATTCGAAGCTTATCTGCATCGTTTGCTGACAGAGCTTGGTTATGATGAGGTATTCAAGACAACTGGCAGCCGTGACTTCGGAGCAGATCTCGTGTTCACAGATCGCCACGGGCTAAGAAATGTAGTGCAGGCCAAGCGGTATGGCAAGCAGAGTCCAGTAGGTCTGAGTGCTGTTCAGGAAATTTTTACGTCTATTAACTATTATCATGCCCAGCGCTCCATTGTGATCACCACTGGACGATACACGGATTCCTGCAAGACTTTGGCTGGTGTGAATAGAGTAACCCTGCTCCATCGTGAGGATCTGGAGGACATGATCTTATTGTTCAAGCAGCGTCGCTACGACGAAGCTATGGATATTCTGGAACGTGAGCCAGAGCTCGGTGAGGGTGGCTGGAATGAAAGCAAGCTACGCAGAAAGAGTAGTAAGCAGGGGTAGACGTACTTTTTCAGCAAAGATTTATTTAGCATTCATTTTTATTTAAGCTTCCTCGCCTATAGTAATTATTAATAACCCCCTAATTGATATACACTTGGCCCTGCTGAACTTCAGCAGGGTATTTTTTTTGGATAGGCGCCAGTGTATTTCTCTTCTTGGCGACTGCGAGCTGCTGTCTGTAGCTTACTCTTATAGAACGAATATTAAGGAATTGAATACTCTGCAGCTAGACGGAGCGTAGCCTTTTTAGCGGGCTCGGCGTTTTTATGAGGGACACAGCCGGGTATATATGATAATCTAAGAGATACTATATATACATCGTGGCTAGCTGAGCTGCAGTAGATAGGGGGACATCATGACTGTATACGACCAGCATAACAGGCCATTGCAAGATTTGCGTATTTCGGTCACAGACCGGTGTAACTTTCGCTGCCGTTATTGCATGCCTGAGGAAATATTTAATAAGGATTATGAATTCCTTCCTACCAAGGATATTTTGTCTGCTGCGGAGATTGAGCGAATCTCACGCCTATTCATAGACTTGGGAGTACGTAAGCTTCGGATTACCGGAGGAGAGCCGTTATTACGCAAGGATCTGACAGAGATCATTCGGCGTCTGGCTGCCCTGGATGCTGAGGATATTTCATTGACCACCAACGGCAGTCTGCTGCGCAATAAGGCAAGTGAGCTGAGAGAGGCTGGTCTGCAACGGATTACGGTCAGTCTGGATGCGCTGGATGATGAGACCTTCCTGAATATGAATGGCCGTCGAAGCCGCATAACGCCTGTACTGGAGGGAATTGCTGCTGCAGCTGCCGCCGGACTTGAGGTTAAGGTCAACATGGTTGTGCAGAAGGGTGTGAATGAGCACGCTGTACTGCCCATGGTTGAATATTTTCGAAATGAGGGCCACATCCTCAGAATGGTTGAGTATATGGATGTAGGGAATACGAACGGCTGGAATCGGGAGCATGTTGTTAGCAAGCAGGAGCTGCTGGATCGGATCGGAAGTCAATGGCCGCTGGAGCCTATTGCTCCGAATTATCCTGGAGAGGTAGCCTCTCGTTACAGATTCGTGGATGGGCGTGGAGAGATTGGACTGATCTCCTCCGTAACGGATGCTTTCTGCTCCACGTGCACCCGCGCCCGTCTGTCTGCGAGTGGGATGCTGTATACGTGCCTGTTTGCCGTTAAAGGACATGATCTGCGCAAGCTACTGCGATCAGAGGCTGATGATGCCATGCTAAGGGAGCAGGTTCACGCCATCTGGAGTGGACGTACAGATCAGTACTCGCTTGAACGGGAGCTGGGCCGCACGTCTCACGGCAAAGTGGAGATGTCTCATATTGGTGGTTAGCAGGTGTGCCACCTTCCTTCGGGGTCGGGAAGACTCTGGAGGAAGGTGGTTTTTTGTTAATTTATAACATTCTAAATTGTATTGGCCGTATCCAATGTAAGTGTAGAGCCGCTCCAAGCGGGGAGCTCTATCGACTGCTGTTAAGCTTGCTGTTCTTTCATTCATACTAGTGTATTACTTAATGGCTATGAACCTTCATCCGTCAGGCTTCAGACTGTGAGCCTATCTCCTGCCATTCAAAGCTGTGAGCCAGCACGTCTATATATGAATCATGTGCGCTCAGCACCCAATGTCTGATCTTGGGGGAGCTGAAGCCGTAGACAGCCCCTAGTGGTGAATCGATCACTTCATAGAAGCCTGGATTGGGACACATTCCCGTAAAGTTCCACTCCTCCTGCAATGAGCGCTCCCCACGAGTATATGGCTCGAAGTAACTGTAGTCATATCGCTCCCATTCACGAAGCTTGCTATACACGCTGAAGAGGAGCACTGGGGCAAAGGTAATCTCTACAAGGGCGTTTCCGGCCTTATTGTATCCTTCATCAGGTATGTCCCCATCATATTGAAGCGACAGCTCCGAAAGGGTCTTCTCAAAGTGCTTACTACTATACCCGCACATCATCTGTATGGCGACTTCTTGCTGATCATCTCCTCTATAGGTGGCAAAGTCGTAGGATGGGCTAATCATCCAGGGCACCTGCACTGGTGTGACAGCCATACGACGCATATCCATGTTCGTTCCTCCGTCTCTCGGGATTGCTACTGGTTGACTCCATAGCGTTAATAACAACTGCATAACGTATGCAATCGACAGCTTATTGGCGGTATTGCTTGTTGTATTGTAAGCCGAAAAGGATAAAGTTGTAAATCGGGTGCATTCACACGAGCTTCTAGAATTAAATTTGTCTGAAATCAGAACTAAATAAAGAAAAATAAAAATAAAAACGAATTTATGTGTGTTGTTTTATTGACTGAACAAAAATATAGCAGTAGGATGAAAGTGAAAAAGGTATTGTTTATCTGTATTTATTTTTACTTTTTAAAATATAAGATTTAAGGAGTGGATCAAGATGGGACAAGTAAGCTATAAGGAAGTGAATGCTGCCGACGTACCGTTCATTCAGGAAATGGCTGGCATCGCATATGATATGTGGAGTCTGGGCTGGGACGAGCGGAACGGCGGTAATATCAGCTGGCTGCTGGATGAGGAGACGGTAAGCAGCTACTTAGACATCCATCATGTAATTCGGACAATTGAGCCTGCTTTTCCAGTAGCTGAATTGGCGGGCAAGTATTTTGTGGTGACAGGCTCGGGGAAATATTTCAAGAACATGCTGGCTGCGCCCGAGATGAACTTAGGAGTGCTGCGCGTTTCGTCTGATGGACAGAAGCTGGAGATTCTGTGGGGCTTCGGCAACGGCAGTGTGCCGACGAGTGAGCTTGCTTCGCACTTCATGAGCCACATTGAGCGACTGAAGGTTGATCCTACACACCGGGTCGTGATTCATACGCATGCGACCAATGTCATTGCTATGACGTTCATTCATGATCTGGACGAACGCCTCCTGACGAGAACGCTGTGGGAGATGTGCACCGAATGTGTAGTGGTATTCCCGGACGGAATCGGCGTCATTCCTTGGATGGTTCCCGGTTCGAGCGAGATCGGGCGTGCTACGGCAGGTAAGATGAAGGACCATCGTGTAGTCTTGTGGCCACAGCACGGGATCTTCGGCACAGGAAGCTCGATTGATGAAGCCTTTGGACTGATTGAGACTGTAGAGAAGGCAGCCCAGATCTATATGCTGATTGCCCACCACGAGATCAAGCAAAGAATCACGAAGCAGGAGCTCCTAGACCTGGCAAAAGCATTCGGCGTGACGCCACGCGCAGGAGTTCTGGACTAATTGTCTACAGGTTTCATACAATACCTCATTAACTTCGTTCGAAAGAACAGCAGCTTAACAGTGGTCGACAAGGCTCCCCGCTTGCAGCGGCTCTATGCACACATTTTAATCGGGTCCATGTGTATTAGTCCTTCAGCTTCAGCGCGGCTATACCCAAATACTCCTTTAAGGCAGTTCCTATCACGGATGAAGCGCCGGGTGATGGCGAGAACTTGCCTGCATACCAGCGCTGCGGCTGGCTTGCGAGATAGTCTGTCGGGAAGGGCGTCACCTCTATGCCTGCCCGCTGGAATTGTAGAACGGCCCGCGGCAAATGAAAAGCTGAAGTAATCAGTGTGGGCCGCTGAAAGCCTTCCTCCTGAAGCAAGATGGCTGAATAGCTAGCATTCTGTTCTGTGTTCAGGGAGCGGTTCTCTGTGTAAATGTCCTGCGGAGGAACTCCCAGGCCGAGCAGCTGTCTACGGGCAATGTCTGCTTCATTCCCACTGTCCGGGAATACTTGACCGCCAGAGAACAGGATCGGCAGGCCTGTCTGTTCATATAGTCTTGCTGCGGTTAGCAGTCGATTCGCTGCTGATCCCAGCATATTCCCTTCCCCGTCAAGATCGGGAGTACCTTGCGTGGCACCACCACCAAGTACGACAATAATATCACCATGAGCTTCCTGTGGCTGAGCATATTGCCGCTCCAGGGTACCAACGAGCAGATCACCAGTCAACGGAATCATGGAAGCATACAGCAACACGGTAACGCCGAGTAGCGTAATAGCTGCTCGGCGTTGTTTTTTCCATATCCAGATGCTGATGCCTAGTAATAAGATCACGAACAATCCCGGGGGAAGTACGAAGCTATACAACCATTTGATTAGATAAATCATACATTCACACCGCCCTTTACGAGCTACTCATGCTCATAGAATCTGGCATTTTGGGCATGCTGCAGCATTCAAGCTAAAGTCAGCAGACACGAAGAGAGCCGGTAGGCTCTAGCAAATCAGGCTCGTCTGAACCTATATTTGTGATGCGTACACATGCAAAATGCCACTTTGCCTACATTGTAGCATGTTTACTCGTAGGAGAGCTTCCTTTATCCTCATGCTCCAATCGAATCCGCTCAAAGTTGGCAATGAACAGACCTGTAAAATACGGGTCCCACTGAGTACCTTTTCCTTCCAGCATAATGCTCAGAGCCTTCTCTTCCGTCATTCCTTGACGGTAGGTACGATTCGAGGTCATTGCATCGTAAGCATCTGCGATGGCGATAATGCGGCCCATTACAGGAATGCTGTTCCCCGCCAGACGGTCGGGGTAACCGTTCCCGTCGTAGCGCTCATGATGAGAGCGTACTCCCGGCAAAATCTCAACCATCGCATCAGCTGGCTCGATCTGCAGCAGGATTTTCTCACCTAGCACGGTATGCTGCTTGATAATCTCGAACTCTTCATCGGTAAGCTTGCCCTCCTTGAGCAGCACGGTATCGCGAATCCCGATCTTGCCGATGTCATGGAGCAGCGCAGCTTTGCGAAGGGTATCCAATTCCTGGTCTGTCAAGCCAGCCAGCTTGCCGATCTCATGGGAATAATGTGCCACACGCTTGGAATGCCCTGCCGTATAGGGGTCTCTGGCATCCAGCACAGTAGCAAGGGTAGTAAAATAGCTCTGAATGAGCAGCTTGGTCATATCCTCCCGATTCTTCAAGGCTCTGACCATGTGGTTGAAGCCGGCTACCAGCTGGGAGAATTCATCCGAATAAATATCGGGGGTTAGATGATCCAGCTTCCCCTGCTGAACGATTCTCATGGAGGCTGTGATGTTGCGAATCGGATGCTGTATGTCCCTGGACAGTACCCATGCACCGAAGGATGAGAAGATCGCTCCTGCTACGAGGAAGATAGTCGTCCATTCCCAATAGCTCATAAAGTTATATTGATCCAGATAGTCCTGACGGATATAGCCTGCAATACTGAACAGAAATAATGGAAAGGTGCCGATCAGAAAGGCACTATACAGAAATTTTTTGCGGACCGAAATCAGAACCGAGCCTTCTAGAGACAAATCCTTACCATAGAGGTTGTAAGCCATGCTGCGAATGTGGTTGACCACTGGAATGATCGCATGAGACGTCAGGAAGAATTCAATAAATGCATGCATACCTGCTACGACGGGAGCACAGACAATGGCAAGCACCAGATAGCTGTAGGGAACATGAATCCACTTCATATAGATGGACAGATACGTCAACAATATTCCAGGAATCATCAGCCCCATCATATGTGGCAGTACAATGCGCTTGATCGCCAGCAACGGAAGGCGATGGGTCTGAATGTAAGCTTTCCGCAGCTCCTCATAGGACGGAATTGAGCCTTCGCGATAAATTCTGTGAATCGGATACAGATGTCGAAAAAATACAGCAAGCTCCACTGTAATCATTATTACTAAGGACAGCATCAGAACGGTCATTAAGAATAGTGCTTCTTTTACAGGCATTTTTATAGCTACAAATATAAAAAACAAGCCCGTGAACATCACGGCGATGAATGATCCAACAATATAATTCAGAACTGTTTTTCGTATAAATTGGGAGTAAATGTCCAAGTCATCGCCTTCTTTAGTCTGTATGAAATGATGTTGCCAGTCATAATTAATATCGGCTAAATGGCCGGGTTTGTGAGCATTTGGTCAGGATTCAGACAGATTTATCGACGTTCGGGCAGATGATTCGCTGTTATGTGACGCGCCAGAGTGTTAAGTAACTATTTGTATATGACATGAGCGGGCAGAAGGGGAGAATCTGTTAAAAAGCACACTGATATTTAAATTTTAATGTCTTACAATGCAGGATGAGAGATACTGTGTGTGTAAGTTAGTATATGATGCATTTTTCGTATACTGCATTGCGATGTCTATGCTTTCGTACAGGCAAGCATTCTTTAATAAAAAGTGCAGTATGCTTATGCAATTGCAATACATGCTCAAGGCTGGAAGGATGAGATACACCATGCTTCGTTTGAAGTTGAAATTCATGTTCAAGAATAAGCAGACCAGGCTAATCCTGCTTCTGACGCTGACCGTCTCGCTGCTCATTACGCTGATCGGCCTCTTCTCGTATAACAACTATAGAAAAGGTATGGATACAGAGCTGAACACCCCTAATGTGGAGTTGCTTCAAATTAATCTGGACGTCACGAATCGTGCCTTCAGGGAATCAGATAGCAAAGCCGTAGACCTGGCGTTTCAGCCAGCCGTCATTTCATATGTTCAGGCGATGTCTAGTGGTATGCCTCCTTCATCCGAGCAGGAGCTTTCCTTATTGAAAGCACTATCAAGCGAAGAGGACATCCATTCGGCGTATATTATCTCCCTTCAGGAAGAGGCTCTGCTCTCCAGCGAAGAGGGCTATATATCACGCTGGAGCGATGCAGCCGATCAAAGCTGGATTCCGTGGATTCAAGAAATTAACAGCAAGCCCCTGCTGATTGAGCGGAGATGGACCGGTGAAGCGCAGACGCCCGGGCAGGTGGAGCTGCTGTCGCTAGTGAGACCCATCGTAGATCAAGGCCGCATCATTGGTGCAGTTATGGTGAACATGGACTATGATCGTTTTTTCTCCAAAATGTACACGCATCTCCCCAGCCATCAATATGTGTTCAATCTGGATCATGAGCTGATCTACCCAAAGCTGAATACAAGTGTGCCTTTGGAAGACATGCAGCATGTCATTCGTGAGCTTGACGTGAACCCGTTCACCTATGTAGAGGTAGATGGGCTAGCCTACATGGCGAATCAGACCTTCTCGGATGTGACAGGATGGCGTCTGGTATCTTTGGTGCCGATGGATCAGATGTTGAAAAGTGTGAATCTGGCCCGGAACATGATGCTCTTCTTATCATTGCTCTCGATTGTGGTTGGGTGTTCAGCGATTTATTACTATAATTATGCGGCCCTTCGACCGGTCAGAAGAATCCAGCAGCTCTTGAATCCGGGGGAGCGTGGGAGTCGGCAAGTGAATCTCTATGAACTGGAGCCAATCATTGGTAAATGGGTGGGCGAATATCAGATGAAGTCACTTGTGGCTGAACGCAGCCTGCCTGAGCTCCGCTCCAAATATGTGCAGGACATCCTGAACAAGAGCATTGGCTTACAGGAGGTTCGCACAAAATGGCAGCACTACTTCCAGGATTGGGAGGAAGGACCACTCTCTGTCTTGGTGTTGTCGATTGACCGTTATTGGCAGTGGACCAATGAGTACAGGGAAGAGGATCAGATGCTGCTCAAGTACGCCTTGCATAATATTATTCTGGAAATGCTAATGTCCTCCTGGAGAGCAGTCAGCATTGCCGCGGAGAAGGATCATTATGTCATTGTGGTTCAGCCAAGAGAGGCAGAACATGCGCCTTCGTTACTGGAGGATGCGCAGCGCATGATTGTGACGGTTCAGGAGTACCTGCATGTGACCATCTCAATTGGAGTAGGCAGTCCGGTAGCGGATGTGTATCAAATTAACCAGTCTTATGAGGAAGCCAGAGAGGCACTCTCCTATCGACTGTATGAGGGCTATGGAACGATTATGGAATATGCGACCCTTCCCTATCCGACAGGCGAATACCCACGCAGCATTCTGGATGATTCCTGGCGAATCGGTATGAATACCAGCTTGAAATCTGGTGATATGGAGGCCTGTGTGAGCTGGATTCAGCAGTGGGCTGAGTATATTCGAAAAAACGGAATTCAACCGTCCGTTGTCTATATCTCAGCTGACATGCTGGTTCAGGATCTACTGAAGCTCACCGAGCTGCAGCGCATTGAGCTGCCGTCCGAGCTTGCACACTACAGCACGAATCAGGTAGGGACCATGACCCTTTCGGAGATTGAGATTATGTTATCACAAGCAGCTGTGTATTTATCTGGTCATATGACCGCTCATAGTGAATCCAGAGAGTACAAGCTTGTGCAGGAAATGATCCAATATATGAAGGACAATCTGCATCTGAATATCGGTCTGCAAAATATTGCTGATGCTGTGCGCATGAGCATCTCATCCGTCAGTAGTATCTTCAAGGAGGAGACGGGAAGCACCGTCTATGATTATCTGACGAACCTTCGGATTGAAAAAGCCTGCGAGTTGCTGCAGGATTCTAGCCTGAAGATTGCAGACATTGCCGGGCTGGTCGGATACCAGAATGAGAACAGCTTCATTCGCACCTTCCGCAAGCAGAAATCAGTTACACCAGGCAAGTACAGAGAGACCTTCAAATCCTCCAGCGGATATGCAGATCCTCCAAATGCCGATAACGCCGGGGTTTTTGACGATCAGGAATAAGATTATACGATAGATTGCACACCGTCTCTTACGGTACACTTCAGGTGAGATAAGCGCTTCGCCTGACGAATGTCGACTGCAGGATTCAGAGCCCATAGGGAATGATATCCTCATGAAGCAGACCATGAAGAGACGGAGGTGACCCTACAGAAAAGAGGGGATGGCAGTGAAAGGGCATGGATGGCGAAAGTATATAGTAATTGCAGGAGCAGGTATCGTTTTGCTAATGATCGTTATAATGATGCTACCCAGCAGCAAATTTTCTTCGGATGCTGTGCAACGTGACGCGGCTTCCTTTCCCAACAAACCTATCACATTGGTCGTGCCTTATGCTGCCGGTGGTGGGACTGACATCACGGCCAGAGCACTGGCTGAGGCTGCCGAGAAGTATCTGGATCAGCCGATTATCGTGGTGAACCGGACGGGGGGAGGCGGAGCGATCGGGCTTATGGAGGGAGCAAATGCACGACCAGATGGTTATACGGTAACGTATCTGGTGGCTGAGCTGACGACGCTGCCCCATATGGGATTGCTGCCCATTACCTATGAGAAATTCGAGCCGATTGCCCAGACGAATTTTGATCCTTCTGCCATCACGGTTCGTGCAGATGCGCCATGGACGACAGCTGCGGCGTTTCTGGAGTATGCAAAAACACATCCCGGAGAGGTGAAGATGGGAAACGCCGGGACAGGTAGTATCTGGCACCTAGCGGCTGCCACGTTGGAGAAAGAAAGCGGCGTTACGTTTACACACATCCCTTATGAAGGGGCCGGTCCAGCAGTATCGGCTTTGGCTAGCGGCTTTGTGGATGCGGTTCCAGTTAGCCCTGCCGAAGTGAAATCACTAGTTGAACAAGGGCAGCTTCGTACGTTGGCTGTGAACACGGCTGAACGCTCGGAAGCGCTTCCTAAGGTACCGACTCTTTATGAGGCTACTGGCGTAAGATTTGAATTCATTGGAACACTCAGGGGGCTGGCCGTTCCGAAGGGAACGCCTCAGGAAATTACGGATCGTCTGGAGCAAGCATTCATGCAGGCGACCGAGGACCCGATCTTTCGGGAACGAATGCGACAAAATGGCTTGGGATTAATGGTTAGAGATAGCGAGAGCTTCGGTAGTCAACTGAAGGAATATCATGATTTGTTCGCACGACTGATCCCGGAGCTTGGCCTAAGTCGAAAATGATACCGCTTTAACTAAAGCTTGGCTTCATCTTATAAAGAACAAATGGGATGGAGCATACAGAAAGGATAGATCAATGTATGAACATTAAGAAGAAAATTGACAAGATTCCTGGCGGCATGATGCTGGTGCCGCTGTTCATAGGGGCCATAATCCATACCTTCTGGCCAACGTCGGGTGCCTATTTCGGTTCCTTTACGAATGGACTCATGACAGGTACCGTGCCTATTCTGGCCGTATGGTTCTTCTGTATGGGCGCCTCCATTGATGTAAGGGCTACGGGTACAGTGCTGCGCAAATCGGGTACGCTTGTTTTAACCAAGATCGCGGTGGCATGGGTGGTGGCTATCATTGCTGCCCAGTTCCTGCCAGTAGGCGGAATTCAGACCGGATTCTTCGCCGGACTATCCGTACTGGCCTTGATTGCGGCTATGGATATGACGAATGGCGGGCTGTATGCCTCCATCATGAATCAATATGGCTCCAAAGAAGAAGCAGGCGCGTTCGTACTGATGTCATTGGAATCTGGACCGCTCGTAACGATGCTGATTCTGGGAAGTACAGGTATGGCGGTATTCGAGCCACATGCATTTGTAGGGGCAGTACTGCCTTTCCTCGTAGGCTTCCTGTTAGGGAATGTGGATCATGATTTTAGAACCTTCTTCGGCAAAGCTACACAGACCTTGATTCCGTTCTTCGGATTTGCGCTGGGGAGCTCGATTGACCTTAGCGTTATCCTTCAGACAGGTGTCCTCGGTATCTTGCTTGGTATAGCAGTTATCATTGTAACAGGCATTCCACTGATGCTCGCAGATCGCTTCATTGGTGGCGGGAATGGGACCGCAGGACTTGCAGCCTCCAGTACAGCAGGAGCAGCCGTAGCCAATCCAATGATCGTCGCGACGATGAAGCCAGAATTCATGCCAGCGGCACAATCTGCGACAGCACTCGTAGCAGCATCAGTCATCGTGACCTCCATTCTGGTGCCAATCCTGACGGCCTACTGGGCGAAATACAAGAATAATCAGAATGGCAGTATGAATAGTGGTGCCACTAAAGGAAATGCAGGGGGCCAGACCTCCATTGATGCAGAGGCTCCTGCCAAAGCTTAGGTGAAGCGTTCCCATTCTCACTCGTACGTTTTCACTATACAAGTAAGCACGTTGTGAGGACTGCTCAAGCAGCAAGTTTTCTTGATACAGGCAGGTTGTTATAAGATTAATTCTTATAACAACTTGTTTTTAATACTTGAATATTGTCTCTGATCAGCCTGTCATAACAATTGCGGGCTTATTCGCATATTTGTCCATTCGCTGCATACGATTAGGCGATGAATGTATGTGAAGGGGCGAGAACGAATATGACATTAAACCAATGGTCATGGTCAGAGCTTGTCATGAGTTACGTGCCTCATGGCGGTGAACTGATGAACGTGGAGAGACTTGATGGTCAAGCTGCGATTCTGCCTGCGGATCTCAGGGGCAGTGGGCAGGCAGATATTGCCGCGGTCTATCGCTGGAATGGCAGCTTGTATGTATTGGTGCTGGTGAATAACGGTGGTAGCTGGAGACAGGCAGGTCACCTCGCTGGACCTGGATATGCAGTATCTGCACTCACCGCTGCTCCATTGATTGGTACAGGGCGGCCGCAGCTGCTTGTAGGCTGGCGTACTCATACTAATCGTTGCCTGCTCTCGGTCTACGATTACGATGAAGCGGGACTTAGGGATATTACACCAGGTCCGATCCAATTCAGTCATATGGATGTGGAGGACATCGCTGGCGGACATGGTTCTGATGGAGTGGCGGAGCTGGCTCTATGGCTTCATGAGACTGAATCGGCCTATCGTGTTGATATTTTCCGTTGGTCCGGCAGCGGGCTTGTGGCAGCTCAGGATGCCTACCCGGCGTACTTTCCGAAAGTCATACGCTACTATGAAGAGCTACAGCAAGCCTATCCGGATGAACCTGTGTACGGCTATTATCTGGCTGATGCGCAGCTCCGTACTGGAGCACTGCAGTCAGCGCTACATACCGTGGGCAGGACGTTAACGCTGTCACAGTCTGCCACGTCCAGAAGTCGCTTGCTTGGTCTGGAGCAATGGATACTGACTGCTGGCTATCAGGAGGGCTTTTGGCGAACGGTGGGCTTATATCCGGTGTCACTCAAGACGACAGAGGGTCTGAAGTGGGGCTATATGAACCAGACGGGACAGCTTACCATTCAGCCGCAATTTGATGATGCCCGAGATTTTGAGCATGGTTTGGCTGTGGTCAGCAAGCACAATAAATACGGACTGATCAATGCAGCAGCTCAATTTGTGGTCCAGCCTGTGTATGACTCAATCGGTCCCTTTTTCGAGGGTCTTGCCGTCGTCTCTGACGCCAGAGGCTACAGATTAATGAATGAACAGGGGAACATTATTACCCGCAGAGCCTACTCGTACATTAACGCAGTCAAAAATGGCAGAGCTGTTTTTAGCGACACGATTCAGGTGCCAGGTGCAGGTGGTCAGGAGCAGACACGTTATGGTTATCTGGACCGCGCAGGCCACGAAGTCATTCCAGCTCAGTATGAAGAGGCTTATGATTTTCAAGAGGATCGTGCGATTGTGAAGTTGCCAGCTGGGGCTTATGCACTGATTCAGAAGGATGGAACCAAGCTGCACGAATATAGCTATCCAAGTGTCGGTCCCTATTCGGACGGATTAATGTCCTTCCAGCAGGAGGAAGCCGGGAAATATGGATATATTAATGAGCGTGGGGATGTCGTGATTCAGCCTACATTTACGTTCGCGATGCCGTTTCAGCAAGGGAGGGCTATCGTAAATACGTCAGAGGATGGAGAGTACCTGTATGGTGTCATCGACCGACAGGGCAGATACATTGTGCAGCCGGAATACAACGATATTCGCAATCTGGATGCAGGACGGCTGGCTTTGGGAAGGGCTGTCGATCCTTCGCAGCCCTTCCTGGGATCATATTATGCCATTGCGGACTGGAATGGGCGAAGGCTGACAGACTTCATCTATGCAGAATTGGAATCGTATCAGGATGGACTGGCATCTGCAACTGACGGCAAGGAGACGTATTTCATTGACTTGACGGGGCGTCCGGCTCCGGGCTATCCACGACTTCGAGGGCAGGGGAGCGTGAAGCTGGTCTCGCATGGCTTGATTCAGGCGTTCATAGATCAGCGATTAAGCTATGTAACGCGCACAGGTCAGCTCATCTGGCAGCAAAATACGCTAATTCCCCTTGCACCGCCATATGCCGTGCGAGAGGAGAAGTACCATCCGAACCCTGACTATCTCGTGTACTATCCGCAGGTGGAGGGAATTCAAGACCGTACCGCTGCACAGAGGCTCAATCGCAGGCTCAAGGAGCTGTCGCAGGTCAAGCCTGTGCCTTCGGATCAAAAACTGGATTATACGTATACAGGCGACTTCCAGGTCTCCTTTTACCGCTATTACCTGCTTCAACTGGAGCTCACAGGGTACCGCTATCCGCTTGGTGCAGCACATGGTATGCCTTCATTGATCTACGCCATCATTAACCTGGGTAATGGACGTATGTATAGTCTGAAGGATTTGTTCAAGCCTGGCAGTCCGTATGTACGGGAGCTCAGCAGGATCGTGGGAGAGCAGATTCGCAACGACCCGCAATATGCTTACGTATTCCCGGATAGCTACACAGGTATAAAAGAGGATCAGCCCTTCTATGTCACAGAGGATGCACTACATCTGTACTTTGAGCCCTATGAGATTGCACCCTATGCCGCTGGCTTTCCGACCTTTACCATTCCATTCATTCAGATTCGTAGCCTTATTAATACAAAGGGAGAATTCTGGCAGGCCTTTCACCAAGCGCCATATAGTTCATAGCCGTTACCGTCAGGCACTCCTTTCCATACACTAGCAATGTATACGGAGAGGAGTGATACAGTGGTAGAAGCCTATTACAATTGTATGCAATGCATGAACAAGCGCGTACGGGTTATAACCGTCAATGGTCAGCATTATGAGGGTGTCATCGTTAATGTAGACCGCGAGAACGTGTACTTACAAATGGATAAGGAAGATAAGGGTCGGGTCAACACGTCAGGGTTCTATCCGTATGGTTATGGCTACGGAAGCTCTATCTTAACCTTAAGCCTGTTCACGCTGCTGGCTATTGCTTTGATCTGAGAAAGTGCTCAGAAGCCTTTTGTCCACCTGAATGGGGGGACAGAAGGTTTTTTTGTTGAGAAATGCATGATTTATGCTTTCATAGAGGAAGACTGACAACATGCTATTGCTTTGCAGCATTATAATGAATATGGTAGAGAGAGTAATGAAATGCTTGAATGCCCAAGACAAGGTAAAGTGAATAAATTACAAAGATAGTCCAGAATGTCAAAAAAATCACTGAAGGAGAATGCCCCTATGATTCCGTTACAACTTCCACGAGAAGAGAAGCTCCAATTAATTGCAAGCTTGCAGCATTACTTTGAAATGGAGCGTTCGGAGGAGATTGGAGAGCTTGCAGCCGAGAATCTGCTGGACTACATGCTGAAGGAGCTGTCACCTTACGTGTATAATCGTGCGATTCACGATGCCCGCAAGGTTATCGATCAGCAAATGCTTAATCTGGAAGAGGAGCTGTATGCATTACAAAAGCCCGTCCGCTAGTGGAGAGGGCTTCCTTCATATGTTCAGGTAGGCCTATCTATATGCTGCAACTACAGCAGATCCGATACGGTTCATCCTTGCTTCATTGAAGCATCATTAAAATAATGGTACAATATGGAATATTGAATTAATATGAATATAACTGCGGAGGGACTAATCATGAACTCATCATCTGTTACCGCGATCGAACAACTGATCAGCTTGGAGAACATCAGGAATACCAAGGCAAGATATTGTCGCTACATCGACACGAAGCAATGGGACAAGCTGGGTGAGGTATTCGCTCCTGATGCAGTAGCTGATTTCAGCACGGAGGGTAATCCCATACCACTCCTGGAAGGACGCGATACGATTGTAAAGGTGTTTCGTGACTTGGTGGATGTCTCTGTCTCCGTGCACCATATTCACAGTGTAGAGGTTGAGTTTGTCTCGGAGAATGAAGCGAAGGTCATCTCTGCGATGGAGGATTTGGTTCAATTCCCAGCAGAGAACCCAAATAAGTCATTCCGTGGCTATGGGCATTACCATGAGACATTTGTTCAGTTTGATGGTCAATGGGTAATTAAGCACACAACACTGAAGCGTCTTCGTCTGGACATGGAGGAGAAGTGAGAAGTGAGCTTCACTTGTTCATCTGATTCCATAATTTGACAAACAGCCTGATCGAAGGGGAATCACTCCTTTGGATCAGGCTGTTTTTTTAAAGATCATAGAGTGTATAAGCTTTCAGCAGAGCCGAACAATTCGATTATTGTAAGCTGGAAGTATGCAATACAGATCACAGTACCTCACAGTACTTCACAGTACTTCACAGTACTTCACAGTACTTCACAGTACTTCACAGTACTTCACAGTACTTCACAGTACTTCACAGTACTTCACAGTACTTCACAGTACTTCACAGTACTTCACAGTACTTCACAGTACTTCACAGTACTTCACAGTACCTCACAGTACCTCACAGTACCTCACTGCAGCATGTTGCTAGCTTTTGAGGATCTTTTCCTGGGAAATAATCACTTTGTTTTTGACTTAAGGTATAGAACAAAAGAGCACAAGCTCCAAGTTGTAAGGGCTGAAGCGGTTAAAGGATATTGACTTTCTTATCTTGATGTATTATTATTATTATCACATTGTTAATAACAATTAATTAATATCAATTGCTAGGTTCAAATTATATCTAGAATGGAGTGATACCAAATGAGTCAGACCCATCATCAACGAGTGATTCGATCACGTTGGGCAGAGGAAACGCTCAAGATTATAGAGGAGGGTGGCTATACCCACCCTGCTGGAAAAGTGATTCAAATTCAGGCGCAAATAGCCAAGACGATTGCCGAGGCAAAATTATATGCACCGGATGAGCTTCCGAGCATTAGAGAACGAATGGAAGCGACAATCAGAACCGCTGACAAAACAGAATATACGGTTCATATTCATGTGACTGCAGAGACAACACTGGAAGCAGCACAACGCTTGGTTGCAAAGGAAGGGCGAGCGCATGTAGTGTGCCTTAATTTTGCTTCTGCCAAAAATCCTGGTGGCGGCTTTCTCGGAGGAAGTCAGGCTCAGGAAGAAAGCCTTGCACGCTCCTCAGCATTGTATCCTTCCATCGTACAGATGGAGGAAATGTATAAGTTCAACAAGCGCTTAGGCACGTGCCTCTATTCGGATTACATGATCTTTTCTCCAGAGGTACCCGTATTTCGTGCAGATGATGGAGGGCTGCTGGAGGAGCCATATTGTGTGTCGATGATCACTGCTCCAGCTGTTAATGCAGGTGTCGTGCGTGAGCGTGAATCGGAGAATGTAGAACGCATCGCAGAAGTTATGCTGAACCGCATTCGCGGAATTCTGGCGGTCGTGGCAGAGCAGGGAATGGATACAATCATTCTCGGAGCATACGGATGCGGCGTATTCCGTCATAACCCGGTGGAGGTAGCAGAGTGGTTCCGTAAGGTCATTGTAGATGAGAATTATGGTAGTTTGTTTGAACGTATTGAATTCGCAGTGCTGGACCGTAAAGCCGATAGACGGACGATCGGAGCATTTCGGGACGCTTTTGAGGTGAAATAGAAATAGAAGTTATAGATACAAAAACGACAATTCACTACATCGCAGCTATGGGACATAAGAGAGTGGGTCGTCGTCTTTACGAGAATGTATTCAATTTTAAATTTTGAAGCGGCTGATTAGCGTGTTCAGACTACTGGATAGCTCACGCAGCGATTCTGCCGAGCCCTTCATCTCGTCCATAGATTGCAGCTGACTCACTGTCGCAGCGGACACTTCCTGAATGCTATAGGAGGAGTCGCGGGAGATGAGCTCCATATCCTCAATGGCTGCTGATACCTCCTCGGCACCTGCAGATAGCTGCTCCGAGGCTGCAGAGACTTCATGCAGTCGCTCGTCCATGCTCTCGACCCCTGCATGAATAGAACCAAAGGATCTGCCTGCCTCCTGAATGACTGCAAGCCCTGTCTGTACTTCAGTGGTACTGGCAGCCATATGGTCAGCCAATACAGACGTTTGTCGTGTCATTTCTGCAATCAATTCGGAAACATGCCTGGACGAATGCTCGGATTCACTTGCAAGCTTCTGAACCTCCGAGGCAACGACAGCGAAGCCTTTGCCGTGCTCTCCCGAGCGTGCGGCCTCAATGCTGGCATTCAAGGCAAGTAGCTTCGTCTGAGAGGCAATATTATTCATAAGATGCACTACGGACTCAATCTTGCCCGAATACAGTTCCATCTGTGATGTAGAGCTGGCCATCTGGGCATTGGCTTTATGGATTCGATCCATGCTGCCGATTGCGGTATGGATTTGTTCCTGTCCGTTCACAGCATTATGGGTCGTATCTCGGGATATTTCCGCAACGACTGAGGCGGCCTGAGAGATATGCTGCATGCTACGTGTAATCTCCTCCATGGAGGCTGTAATTTCACCGGCTCGTGCGACCTGCTCGGAGGCCCCCTTGGCTGAATCTTGAGTATGCACCACGATCTGCTGACTGGCCTCTGCGGTAGTTCGTGAATGCCTCGATACATCTTCAGCGGCTTGAAGCAGAGAATCAGAGTCTTGGCGAATCCCCTTCATGACTTCACGTGTATCGGTGACCAGACGCTTGAACTCCCATGCCAGCTGTCCAATCTCATCCTTGGAGCCAAGCTCCACATTGACGGTCAGGTCACCTTGGCCAACCTGAGCAATGTTCTGTCTGAGTCTTACCAGCGGGCGGGTCAGGATATGAGCAAACAGATAGACCAGCAGCACACTGAGCAAGACAATTCCCAGTGCAGTCCAGATCATCGTAAGCCGGTTCTGTGCCATCAGCTCATAGACGGCGGTCGAATCCAGATCTGCCCCCACCAGGCCAAGGACTTCTCCGCTCTCGCCATGGATCGGTACATAGGCTGTAATTGTAGCACCATATTCATCGCTTGTGAGCTCGCCCCGGACAGCTTCATTCTGGCTAAAGGCCTGTAGCATGCCTTCATAGTGCGTTTCTTCGATTGAACCATATGGAGAGAAATCATCCTCACTCACATCCGCAGCTGCACCGTCGACGACATAATAATACGATGGAGAGCCATTTTCCTCACGTACACCAAGGGTGTACAAATATTTAAGTCCGTTAGCCTCACGGAGCTGACTTAGCTGATCGCGCAGTACCTCGTAATAACTCGTCTTGCTCTGTCCTGTGCTAAGCGGTGCATATTGAGCGGTATCGATCAATTGTACAGCTCGTTCAGCAACAGCCTGTGCCTGCATCCCCATGGACTGCTCCACCAGCTGTGCCGAGGTGCGATACAGCGTTAGGCCTAATATGACCCCTGCTCCTAATAAAAGACAGGAAAAAAATAAAAAAATACGCATAAACAAAGTATTCATCCGTTAACGTGCTCCCCCTGGCATCATTCATACTGCATATGAGCTAATAAGCTGTTCTATGTATTGCTTGTAAGCCCCGGCTTGCGTAAAATTTATGTAATTACGATAACGATATTGGTATTAATTTTAAATATCGGCATCTGGCAGGTAAAGAATTAGGCCCGGGGAGGAGTTCAATCTGATGCGAGGCCAGGTATTTACCATAGAAGGACAGACGTTCTTTACCTTTGGGGGAGCAGCATCCCATGATATTGAATATCGCAAGGAAGGGAAGTCATGGTGGAGACGGGAGATGCCATCACAGGCAGAGTATGAAGAGGGTCTGCAGAATTTGGAAAAGCACAATTGGCAGGTAGACTACATACTGACACATACATGCTCGACGGGTGCCCTTAGCTACATTACGGAGCACTGTGGCATACATATGGAATTGGATGAGCTGCATGCATATTTCGATGCTGTGGAGAGCAGAACGGCATATAAGCAGTGGTACTTTGGTCATTTTCATCGGGATATGTTCTTACCGAAGCGACAGAGGTTGGTTTATAACGATAGGATCAGGCTGGAGGAAGAAATAGATAGATTTTAAGAAGTGAATGCGAATCGAAGCATAATAGCAGAATTACAGGAGCGTTATAGAAATCCCCCTTGCCACTGACGCGATAAAGGGGGATTTCTATAATACCCATGGATGGGGATCAAATCTAGCTTAATCCGACAGAGACTAATTATGCGGCGAATTCGGATTTTTAAGTGAGCGTCCTAGCCCCTTGAGGAAGCTGAGCCCGAAGCTTAGCGCTCGTAAAATGTCGGGATCGCGAAGCGATTTTGACATCGACCACAGACTGGTCTTGCTGGAGGCTGCAGTGGTCGTCTGTGCCTCGGTAATCCCGGACTTGAGCCCATCAATGAGACTCTTGGTATGAGCAGGATCGAGGCTGGTCAGTGCACCAGCTGCTGCCATTCCGTGATTGATCAGGTTAGTTACCTCAGGGCGTGACACTTGCCCGAGGGCAATCTCGGCGATATTGGCTCTTGCTTGCAGCAAGGACTCGGCAGCCTCAAGTATGCCGCTTTTATGGAGCTCATTTAAGATGGATAATGATTTCTCTAGTGCCTCATTGCTCTCAGCGAGCTGCTGCTTCAGTTGAAGAATCGTCCTCTCCTGCAGTTCTTCCTCTGTCAGCAGGCGTTTTTTGACGATGGAGATGGGTTTTGCCATAGTTGAATGGCCTCCTCTGGTATTCTATTTGACCAACGATACGAAGTCAGGTCGGTTCCACTTCCGCTCTACCTCAACACCTGCTTGCGGGTTGCGCTTCTTGTAGCGTGGATTGGTCGGAGGCAGAGGATTCACGCCCTTCACGTTCAGAATCTGCATACGCACCTTGGTCTGTTTGTAAGCAGGGGTCCGGGTGCGTACATCCAGCGCGGTACCCGTTAGCAGGTTGACCGCACTTTCATGGCTGTTGGAGTGCATGGGCACATACACTTCATGGCCCCGAACACGGTCTGTGACTAATGCACTGAGCTTAATCGCCCCGTATGGTGATTCCAGTCTAACCAGAGACCCGCTCTCGATGCCGCGTTCATGGGCAAGCTCAGGTGATACTTCAACGAATACATCAGGGAATTTCTGATTGATCCCTTTCGATTTCTTGGTCAGATTGCCTTCATGAAAATGTTCTAGTAGGCGCCCGTTGTTCAAGACGAGATCGTATTCCTTCGGATACTCTACAGGTGGAACGTACTCTACCAGTGAGAAGCGAGCCTTTTTGTCTGGGAAATAGAACCCATCTGTGTAGAGCAGCGGCGTGCTCTCTCCCGTATCCGAGCCCCACATAAAGCTTCCCCAACCTTCCAGCATCTCGTAGCTACACCCGGAGAAGAATGGAGTCAGGCTGGCCATTTCGGCAAAAATGTCGGATGGATGTGTGTAGCCCCAGTCATAGCCCATGGCTTTGGCAATTTGTGTGGTAATCCACCAGTCAGGCTTCGAGTCGCCCACCAAATCCAATGCTTGATAAAGTCTTTGAACCCGGCGCTCGGTGTTCGTGAAGGTACCGTCCTTCTCCAATGAAGGTGCTGCTGGTAGGATTACATCTGCGAACTGAGCGGTCGTAGACAGGAACACATCCTGAACGACGAAGAAGTCCAGCTTCTCCAGTACTTCATGAACGTGGTTCGCATTGGAATCGACCCAGGCCATGTCCTCACCTACGAGATACATCGCCTTCATTTCGCCACGCTCAATGTCATCTAGCATTTTGATATTGTCTTTGCCTGGAAGTGGAGAGATCGGTGTTCCGTAAGCTGCCTCGAATCTCATTCGTGCCTCGTCATTGGAGACGTGCTGATAGCCAGGCAGCCATGGCGGTAACGTCCCCATATCGCACGCACCCTGGACATTGTTATGTCCTCGCAATGGATAGGCCCCGGCGCCTGAACGCATATAGTTCCCTGTAGTCAGCAGCAGGTTGGAGATAGCTGCGGAGGTATGCGACCCAGCGATATTCTGAGTGACACCCATGCCCCAGCAGATTGCAGTTCCATCCGCATCACGAATCATTTCGGCGATCGAGATCAGCTCTGCTCTGGAAATACCGGTCTCTTGCTCTGCGAATTCCAATGTGTATGGCTCTAGCACCAACTCATAGTCTGCAAAGAAATTAACGTGATTCTCAATGAAGCTCAGGTCATGCCAGCCTTGATCAATGATGTATTTGGTCACTGCGGTAAGCCAGACGAAGTCCGTCCCTTGCTTTGGATGGATGAACAGATCGGAGCGCTCTGCCATCTCATGCTTGCGCAAGTCAGCAACGATCAACTTTTGCCCGTGTAGCTTATGTGCTCGCTTAATGCGAGTTGCCAGGACGGGATGTCCTTCCGCTGGTGCACAGCCGATCAGAATAACCAAGCCTGCAGCAGAGATGTCCTGAATCGTTCCCGCATCCCCGCCGATTCCTACCGTGGACATCAAGCCATCCGAAGCAGGGGATTGGCAGTACCGGGAGCAGTTATCAATGTTGTTCGTACCGAAGACCTGACGTGCCAGCTTCTGAATGACATAATTCTCTTCATTCGTAATCTTGGAGGAGGAGATAAATCCAATCTTGTCAGAGCCATAATCTTTCTTGATCGTACCCATGCGATCAGCAATCAGGGAGAAGGCCTCCTCCCAGGTAGCTTCTACGAATTCTTCCCCTTGGCGAATGAGTGGAGTCGTCAAGCGCTGGTCACTGTTGACAAAGTCCCAGCCGAATTTACCCTTCACACAGGTGGAAATGGCGTTCACCGGGGCATCATGGGAAGGCTGGATTTTCAGGATATTGCGCCCCTTGGTCCAGACTTCGAAGGAGCACCCTACGCCGCAGAAGGTACAGACGGTCTTCGTCTTGCGGGTCCGGGTCTCACGCATGGCAGCTTCCATCTCGGAAATCGCGAATATACCGCTGTATCCAGGTTCTACTTCTTTAATCAGATCAACCATCGGATTCAGCAGCTCTTCACCTATGCCGGACATGAATCCAGCCTCACCCAGCATAGACTTCTCCATTAGAGCGTTGCATGGGCATATAGTAACGCATTGACCACAGCTCACGCAGGAAGAATCATTGATGGAAGAGCCCTGGTCCCAGATCACTCGTGGAATGTCTGCCTCCCAGTCGATGGACAGGGTCTCATTCACTTGGAGGTTCTGACATACTTCTACGCATTGACCACAAGCAATGCACTGATTTGGATCATAGCGATAGAAGGGGTGCGACATATCTACCTCAGAGGGGGCTACCTTGGGACGATATGGATATTTCTGATGCTCAACCTCCATCATCTCGACGGTGTTGTGCAACTTGCAATTCCCATTGTTGTTGTCACATACCGTGCAATATAGCATGTGATTTTCTAGCAGCCGATCCATGCCTTCGGTCTGTGCAGCCTTAGCCGAGGGTGAATTGGTGATAATGCTCATGCCTGCCTGGACCTTGGTGGAGCAAGCGCGCTTAAGCTGCCCGTCAATCTCAACGATACAGGTGTCACAGGTCTGGATGGGATCAACTTCGGGAACATGGCAAATTTGTGGATGGGCGATATTGGCAAAGTTAATGACGTCGATGACATTTGCGCCTCGTGACACCTCATAGGTGCCTCCATTCACGACGACCTTGATCGTTTGCTCGTTCATACAGATGCTCCTTTACGATTTCTTGGCACAGAGTCTTGCGTATTTATGCATAATCTTGACTGTATGCCATTTCCTTTTTCGCAAAAATGACCATAAAAAAACTCCACCCCAAATGTAAAATCCGATACCTCGGACCATACATTTAAAGTGGAGTAATTCATTAGCAATGACCTACCAATGGATCAATCCTAAAATATTTGACAATTTTACGACTAATTAGATTATACTACTACATGACAAAAAAACAAGACTGCATCTTGAGGATCGGCACTTCTGCAATGAAATAGGATTTATTCATTTCTTATCTTTGGAGGATTTGCATGAAGAAAGAAGCTGCTTTTAACGAGATTGTGAGAAAAGTTAGAAAAGATACCTTTGGGAAGGGTCCAGAGCGGATTCACACGACATTTGTGGAGAATATGGCAATTACGAAGATGTACGGGAATTTTACGCCAACGGAGAAATTCATTGCCAAGACCACAGAAGGGGTACAGATGGTGCACAGCGCAAGGACGCATATGATCAAGAAGCTCTATGAGAATCATGTTCCAGACGGGATGGAAGAGCTATGCGGCTCAAGGCTGATTCATTTATTCTCGGATATTAAAGTGGATGAGGATGTAGCCGTGTCTGTATTTCTTTTTGAAAAAAATATTGAACAGGGATGAGATGCGATGAGTTTACCACTACAGCGTTCACAGCGTGTCATTCGTTATGAACATGGCCAAGTAGCTACAGCGGATGACCTGATTGTGACCGAGCACCCCGTCACTGTGAAAGTGAATGGGGAGGAGCTGGCCACAATGATATGCTCGCCGGAGTATATAGAAGACATGGCTGTTGGATATTTAGCGTCAGAAGGAATCATTAAGGACTATAGAGATATTCAGGAGTTATGGGTACAGGAGGAGGCCGGCTTTGTTCATGTTCGAACTCAGCGCCTCAGTCTCCTACATCAGCAGATGTACACCAAGCGTTACATTACTTCTTGTTGCGGCATGAGCCGTCCTGGTTTTGTATTCTTCAACGATGCGCGGACAGCGAAAAGTATGGAGGATGTTCATATCAGGCTGTCCTTCCAAGAGTGCTTCAAGCTGATGCATGAGGTGCTCGCACAGACGGATCTGTTCCACCGCACCGGTGGGGTGCATAATGCAGCCTTGTGTGATTCACAGGGGATATTGCTGGCTAGATGCGATATTGGACGTCACAATGCTCTGGATAAAATCTATGGTCATTGTCTGAAAGAGGGTCTAGCCCTCAAAGATAAGGTGATTGTATTCAGTGGGCGGATATCTTCTGAGATCCTGATGAAGGTATCGAAGATCGGCTGCGAGATTGTCCTCTCCAAGTCTGCGCCAACAGCGCTGGCGTTGGAACTTGCAGAACAGCTAGGTATTACGACCGTAGGTTTCATTCGTAATGATACTTGCAATGTCTATACTCATCCTGAGAGAATCGTAGATGTAAAGAGGCAAATATAAGAACATTTCTTGCGAATTACATGTCACATTATTGACAAAATCTGAATTCTGGAATAATCTTGATTTTGCAGAAGAACAACGCATCGTACTTATGCATTACGTTTGGAGTACATTCAAGGACTTGTCTTTACTCTAAACTACCCGGTAACCAGCTTGTTTGGTTCCCCTATAGTTTGTGTAGGGAAATTAACCAGCATGGAAGTCATCTCTTACCAGATTCCTCAAGTGCCACGACTAGCTTGAAGAGAGTCTATAACAGAGCATAACTTCATGAGGGTTATTTGTGCTTTCATGATATATAATCTGGAGGTCAGCCATGGGATATAATTCACCACAACAAATTATGGAATTCACCGCAGAGGCAGGTGTGAAAAAAGCACAGCTCACATGGTTGTCCTTGATTCTCCTTGGATTTCTAGGGGGAGCATTCATCTCACTTGGATTTCTCCTCGACATCAGAGTCATTGGAACCGCGCCTAAGGAATGGGGCTCCATCGCTGGATTCATTGGTGCATCGGTATTCCCGTTAGGACTGGTGCTCATTATACTAGCGGGAGGTGAGCTGTTGACAGGCAATATGATGACGATGTCAATGGCCTGGTTCGCACGCAAAATCCGCCTTTATGATGTACTACGCAACTGGATTGTTGTGCTCATCATGAATTTCGTGGGTGCGATCTTTGTCGCATTTTTCTTTGGACATGTCGTGGGACTCACAGAAGGAGACTTTCTGACGAAGACCCTGGCTATTGCTCAGGCGAAGGTGAAGGATGGATTTATGGAATCTTTTATCTCGGCGATTGGCTGTAACTGGCTCGTATGTCTGTCCATCTGGATCGCAAATGGCAGTAAGGATTCCTTAGGGAAATTCGCAGGAGTCTGGTTCCCGGTCATGGCGTTCGTGGCTATCGGTTTCCAGCACGTGGTGGCCAATATGTTCGTTATCCCGGCAGCCATCTTCGCAGGCAGCCTGACCTGGGGAGATTATCTTTCAAATTTTGTTCCAGTGTTGCTAGGAAACATCGTGGGTGGTGCGGTATTTGTCTCTCTTATTTACTTTGGAGCCTATCGAAATAAGAGAGAGGTTGCCAGTGTAATGAACAGAGAGGCTTGAGTGTCTGGAAGAGTAAGGAAGACTCATCCAAACTCCAATTTTGCTTTCTTCGTCTAGATATTTACATTTCATCCGTGAGAGAATATAATGGCAAATGTACACCATAATTGGGAAGTAACAGGCTGCCCTTTTGCGATTAGAGTGTTGTACAAAAGTCTGATGGCAGTCTCCAATTGAATGGCCAAGTGCCCAAAACGGATTATTTTCCGTGTTTCTTTAAAGCTTCTGTGATGCACATAATCACTTCGTACAAGATTAATCGTTGTTTAGGCACGTTGATCTTTCTTGGTGAAAATAGTCTCATTTGAATGATCTATCTAAGAAAAAGTAGATCCGTGGCGAAGCTATGTCTTAATGCTAAAAAGGATATTTTTTACATTTTAAAATGGACGAGGGATTGCTAGTTTCATTCCTTATCCATTTTTTTTGATATAGTTATCCAACTACTATCCACTCCAGTGAGACGAAAGGAATGCTTCTAACAATGGAAAACACTCATATTATTCTATTGGATAAGCCCTTGGCCATAAAACACACTGAAGAATTAGAAAAGAGAATTTTTTTTATATCCTCGAACATTCATCATTTTAAATTAATCACAGGCGAAACAACAATTAATGGTGTAGAAGTTACTCTGCAACCAGGAACGGACCCAGAGGGAATTAAGACTAAAATAACCTCCGTGATTGATAATGAAATTGCACTTCAAAAAGTATTACCTCCACGAGTCGTATGGAAATCAAGTGATAACGTGCCCCAATTTCAAGATGAGCTTTTTGATAAAATGCTGGAACAAGAAATGGTATTTGAAATGGGCGAGGGTCAGGTCTGCTTTGGGGAAAAGTTAATCCACTTAATGGATACCTTGGATCAGATGATTAAAGATATGACTATATCTCATTTTGGAGCTACCGAATACCGATATCCTACCTTAATCTCTACCAAAGCCCTTGAGAAATGCGGATATTTCAAGTCATTCCCCCATTTCTTGATGTTCGTTACACGGCTGCATAATGATATTGATATCTATCGTGATTTCCTAGAGGACTACAAGTCCAATCATGGAATTGGCTCTTATTTACTTCCCTACTGTCAAAACGTCGATTACTGCTTACCCCCCACCATGTGCTACCACACATACTATCAGTTCCAAAACACCCAACATGCTGAGACACACAATCGTGTTATAACGTCTATCGGAAAATCATTTCGCTATGAATCGAAATATCATCGGACCCTGGAAAGACTATGGGATTTTTCTATCCGAGAAATTGTTTTTATGGGGTCCAGGGATTTTGTATTGGATAGTCGTCACAAATTTATGGAAGCAGCGTTCTCTCTTCTCGAAAAGCTGGGGTTAGAGGGGCATTGCGAAGTAGCCAGTGATCCTTTCTTTTGCAGCGAGGATACGGCAGCGAAAATATTTAATCAGAGAATGCAAGAACTCAAATATGAGCTGCGCTTAAAGGTTGGACCTGATCGAACCATTGCTGCAGCTTCTTTTAATTTTCATGATCACTTTTTTGGTGAGCAGTTCAATATAAAGCGCGGTGAGACGGAATGGATGTCAACAGGCTGCGTTGGATTTGGCATCGAGAGATTAGTCTACGCATTTATTAGTCAGCATGGACTAGATGAGGCACAATGGTCCAAGATCTTGTCGAATGCACAGTCAGAAGCTATTCACGCTGAATAAGCACCGTGAGCAGCCCCCGATAGTGAAACTTGCTTATAAATCTAATGTATGGAGGATTAAATGGAAAAACAGGGTCTATTCCAAATATTAGAGCTCGACGGTACTTTGCTGGATGACAATATGGTGATCAATGAAAAATTGGCCATGGAAATGTACAAGCTTCTTGTAATCAATCGAGTGTTTGATCGCAAGCTGGTGAATATGCAGCGCAAGGGTCAGATTGGTACATATGCCCCTTTTGAAGGTCAGGAGGCAAGTCAGGTAGGAAGTGCCATGGCTCTTTCGAAGCAGGACTGGATGTTTCCTACATATCGGGATCATGCCGCAATGTTAACATTCGGCTATGAGATGGTGAAAATAATCTGGTATTGGATGGGGAGAATTGAAGGATGTATACCGCCTGACAATAGGAATATCCTGCCTCCTTATGTGCCTATAGCTACACAGATCCCTCAAGCAGCCGGGGCTGCATGGGCTAGTAAATATAAGCATGAGAACGCATGCTCTATTGCTTACTTTGGCGATGGTGCTACCTCAGAAGGAGATTTCCATGAAGGGCTGAACATGGCTTCAGTATTCAAGGCGCCAGTGGTATTTTTCTGCCAAAACAATGGCTACGCAATTAGTGTACCTTTATCACGCCAGACATCTAGTGAAACGATTGCCCAAAAAGCTATAGCCTATGGTATGGAAAATGTTCGGGTGGATGGCAATGATATATTTGCTGTGTATGCAGCAACTAAAAACGCCTTGGAGGCTGCCAGAAGTGGGAAGGGCCCTTGTCTAATAGAAGCAGTAACCTATCGTTATGGCGCGCACACAACTTCGGATGACCCAAGCCGGTATCGGAGCCTAGCGGAAAGCGAAGCATGGAAACCGAGAGATCCTGTTTTGCGAGTAGAGGCCTACCTGCAAAGGCAAGGAATACTGGAGCAAGGTGTACGAGAGAGAGTCCGTAGTGAAGCGGAACGTTTGGTAGGTGATGCGATTCAGTTCGCACTTAATATTCCAAAGCCTGATCCAAAAAATATGTTTAACCATGTGCTCTCTAGCAAGCCGTGGAATATCCAAGAGCAGGAAAACAACTTTAATGAATTTATGCAAAGTCATCACCAATAGATGTTACGGAGGAGACTTAGTATGGAGAGAGAATTGAACCTTGTTCAGGCACTAAATGAAGCCTTGGATATGTTATTGGCCAGTGATGATCAGGTGCTTCTCTTAGGAGAAGATATCGGTATAAACGGTGGTGTGTTTCGTGTTACCGAGAATTTGTACAACAAATTTGGTGATCGACGTGTAGTGGATACTCCTTTATCCGAAGCAGGCATTGTAGGCTGTGCAATTGGTATGGCCTTAAATGGTCTTAAGCCTATCGTTGAAATTGAATTTTTTGGCTTCATTTATCCTGCCTTAGAGCAAATTCTGTCACATCTTTCAAGGCTGAGAATGCGCACTCAGGGTAAATATGAGGTGCCGTTAATTATAAGAGCTCCTTACGGGGCTGGAGTTCGTGCCCCCGAGCTGCACTCGGAAAGCATCGAAGCGCTGTTATTTCAATCACCAGGGCTACAAGTTGTGATACCTAGTAATCCCTATGACGCGAAGGGTCTGCTTATTGCGGCTTCGGAAGGTAGTGATCCTGTCATTTTTCTGGAGCCTATGAAAATATATCGCAGTGTGCGCAATCATGTCCCCGAGCATAGATATACAATTCCTCTGGGCAAGGCGAGTATCGTAAGAGAAGGGCAAGATATCACCGTCATATCCTGGGGGGCCATGATCTGGAACGTGATGCAGGCGGCGGAGCAGCTTGAGAAGTCGCACGGTGTTCATGTTGAGGTCCTGGATCTTCGTACGCTATATCCATTTGACATGGAGACGATAGAGCAATCTGTAAGAAAAACGAAGCGGGCTGTGATTGTACATGAAGCTGCATTGACAGGCGGTGTAGGGGCGGAGCTAGTTGCTGTGATTCAGGAGCGTATGTTCAGTGAATTGAAATCTCCGGTAAAGCGAATTACAGGCTTTGATGTACCTATTCCACAGTTCTCCATTGAGGACTACTATTTACCTTCTACAGATCGAATTGTTCACGAAATAGATCAAATGTTAGTTTCCTTGAAGAGGTGAGATATATGAAATATGAATTTTTGTTTCCCGAGCTTGGAGAAGGATTGTATGAAGGATATATCGTTGCGTATATGGTCAAAGAAGGAGAGCTGGTTGCTGAAGACCAACCGCTTGTTGAAGTTCAGACAGATAAGGTAACTACCGTGTTGCCTTCACCAGTAGCAGGAGTAATCGACAGGCTCCCCTATAAGCCGGGTGATGTCGTCACTGTCGACAACGTCATCTTGGTTATTGATCAAGACAGTAGGAGAACCTCGGACGTGATGAATAATGAATGGTTAAATATAGACCTGGGCCAGGCCGAGAAGCAGTCATGGAATGACTTCGGTATCAATCTAGGTACATACCCTAGTGCAGCATTAGAGGATTCCAGCGACGAGACAATTGTGAAGATGACATCCACTCGTAAAGAGATAGCGCGAATCGTAACAAAATCCATGCAAACCATCCCTCATGTAACGGCTTATGCTGAAGCAGATATAACAAATCTGCTGAATTATAAGGAACGATTACATCGAGATAAGGGACTAGACTTAACATTGACACCCATATTCGCAAAAGCATTGTCCCAGACCCTTCATCAGCATCCTATGTTCAACGCAAATGAGTTCAATGGCTCATTGAAACTGTTCTCAGAACATAATATCGGAATAGCGGTGGATACTGCGGATGGCGTTGTTATTCCAAGCATACATCAGGTTAATGGGAAGTCGGTTGATGAATTGGCTCAGGAGATTAATGCACTCGTGGAGAGAGCCAGATCCAAAACGATGTTACTTGCAGATTCTCAAAAGGGAACGATTACTATAAGTAATGTGGGAGCCATAGGAGGCGGATTTGCCACTCCTATTATTTTCTATCCACAGGTGGCTATCATTGCCTTTTACCGCGCAGATAAAAAAGTGGTTGTGACCGAGAACAATGAGCTTGTAGTTAGAAAAATGCTCCCGATCACGTTAACCTTCGACCATCGTTTCTTTGATGGTGCAGATGGACTGCGCTTTTTGAACTCCTTTAAGGCTCATCTGGAAAGTGGATATGAGGATTATCTGAATTAACGTATTTCACAAAATGGTTAAGAAATTCAATTCTAAACTCTGTACGTCTCAAATAAGTATGATATGATTGGTTGTGGAATTTGATTATATTCCCAACAAATCAATTATAAGTTAAAGTGATAACGGAGAGGTATTGTTCACGTAGCTCTGTCAAAGAAATTCCCTTAGTATAGTTTGACTTATCCATCTCCTTACCATTGGAAATCGAGTCAAACCAGGTTCATAAAAGCATTACGAGGAGATGTACGAAGTGAAAAAGCTTATCGAATTCAAAGCTGTGACGAAAGAATATTCCGTAGGAGAGGTGACAATTAAGGCACTTGCTGGCGTAGATTTCTCAATCATGGAGGGAGAATTCGTTGTAGTCTTGGGTGCTAGTGGTGCAGGTAAAAGTACAATTCTGAATATTCTAGGCGGTATGGATACAGCCACGGCTGGACAAGTGTGGGTCGGTGACCAGGATATTACGGGATTCAACGAGAAAAGACTAACGGAATATCGCGCTGAGAAGGTTGGTTTTGTATTTCAGTTCTATAACTTAATTCCGAACCTGAACGCGCTAGAGAATGTTGAGTTTGCCACGGAGGTATGCAAAGATCATCTGGATGCTAAAGACATCCTATACAAAGTGGGGCTAAAGGATCGTATGATGAACTTCCCTTCCCAACTTTCGGGTGGTGAACAACAGCGCGTAGCGATCGCGCGAGCCGTTGCCAAAAATCCGTTGCTTCTTCTGTGCGATGAACCAACCGGCGCCTTGGATTATGTTACGGGGAAATCCGTCCTAAAACTTCTTCAAGACCTGAACAAAGAAACGCAGAAATGCGTTGTACTGGTCACACATAACTCAGCGATCGCGCCCATGGCAGATAAAATTATTAAGGTGAAGAGCGGAAAGATTGAAAGCGTGACAATGAATCCTAACAGGCAGAACGTTGAAGGAATCGAGTGGTAATGATGAAGCTATTCATAAAATTGATTCGTGATATCAGGCAATCCATCGGGCAATTTATTGCATTTGTGCTGGTTATTGCGGTGGGCGCTTTTTTTTATGCAGGCTTGGTCACGTTAAGTGATGATCTTAGTGATTATACGAAGGCTTACTTTGAGGAGCATAACTTAAGTGATTTGAATGTCTACTATGAACGCATTTCCAAGCAGGCTGTGGCAAGCCTGAGTGAAATCCAGGGTGTAAACAAAATTGAAGGACGCTACAGCTTGGACGCAACACAGATGCTTGAGGGCACGAAAGCTACTGTAAAGCTGTATTCGATTCCTGAGCATAATCAAATCAATACACCTACAATCATTGAAGGCCAAATTCCGAACCAAGCGAATGAAATCTTGCTGGATTCCCATTACGCTCAAGAGCATCAGTATCAAGTTGGCGATCAGATCCAGTTAAGTGTGAATAACAAAAATGAGTTGTTCATAATCAGTGCTTTGGGCGAGAATGTGGAATATGCCAAGAAAAATGAAATACAGGATCATAAAACCTCAGGATTTGCGTACGTGTCTGAAGCAGCCTTGCCTCTCATAGCAGGCAGCTCGTACTATAATGAGATATTGATTGATGCCAAGGACGGATACGATATTGATCAATTAGGTAGAACAATGGAAGAGCAGTCCAAGGGACTCCCTTATCTAAGTCAAGTTAGCAAGGAACGGTCATTCAGCTATTCTCAGTTACAACAAACCATTCACAATAATAAGCTGATGAGCAAAGTAATACCGCTCGTTCTCTTTATCATCGAAGCTATTATTCTATTCCTTACCATGTCACGGATCATTGATTCGCAACGGAATCAAGTCGGGATCATGAAGGCACTGGGTGTAAAGAACAAGAGTATTATGCTGCATTATATGGGCTATCCAGTATTAGTGGGAATTATAGGGTCGATACTCGGCTGTATTGCGGCTGCCAGTATATTCATTCCATTAGTGAGAGCATCGAATGCGAGAGCTTACTCGCTACCTGATATTGCCTTCTCCTTATCCTTAACTTCCGTGATTCCACCCATTCTTTTTTCAAGTGCATTTGGAATCCTGTCCTGTTACTTAAGTGGTAGAGCTGTCTTGCGGGAACGCGCGGCACAGGCGATGCGTCCAAAGCCGCCTAAGAAGATGAAAAGGCTGCTTATCGAAAGGCTTCCGGGAGCCTGGAAAAACATCCCTTACAGCTACAAGCTTATACTGAGAAATATATTTCTCAACAAAGGGAAAGCTTTGGCGAGCTCCGCTGGAGTTGTCGTAAGCACAGTTTTGTTAATTACGGCTTTTGGTACTCAAATGGCTTTACAGCAAGTAGCTGATCAGATTGAAGTGGTAAACACCTATGATTTAAAGATTGACTACACCAGAGGAAATTCACCAGAGATGCTACAACTACCTGAAGGTATTAAGAGCAGCTATGATTTGTCAGCCTTCCCAGTGGAGCTCATTCAAGGAAATCGTAACGAGAATGCGACGTTAGTAGTTACTGAGAAGGATAACCATCTTATTCATTTCTTCGACGATCATGGTAATGAGCTGGCACTGCAAGACAATGGGGTACTGGTACCCAAATCGTATGCAGATAAGTACCGCATTGCAGAAGGTGATACCATTCAGATCAAGTTCACCACGCCAGAGTTATCTAATAAAACGGTCGATATGGAAGTCTTGCAAATTTCTACTCAGTACTCGAATCCTTCATTCTACTGTACACCAGCTTATCTAGGTAGCTTCGGCATTGATTATTCGCCAACGTCGTTATTGGTAGAGGCAGGTAGTGGGACAGAGCTTACAACCGTACGCAACTACTTCGAGCAAGTACAGCAGGTGGATATGATCTCGGATAAGAATGATTTAAGGCAATCGGCAGAGTATATTATGAAGCAAAATAGTTTTATCTTTATTATGTTTATCATCAGTGCTGTAGTTCTATCCTTTGGAGCGATGTACACGATATCCTCTATCAATATTTATGAAAGAAATCGTGAGCTGGCTACTTTAAAGGTGTTAGGCTATCCAAAACATAAAATACATCGGCTTATATTTTTCGAAAATATCATCCTGACCAGTTTTGCTATTGTGGTAGCACTGCCTATAAGTGGGTACATGTACGATCTGGTTGTCAGAGGCTTATCCAGTACACATCAGCAGATTCCTAACCAATTAAGTCTGCTTGTCTTGCTCATATCGGTGTGCCTTGCATTTGTGCTCACGATTTTGTCCAACTTGTTACTTCGAAGAAAAGTGTCGCAGATCAATATGATTGAATCCTTGAAGAGCATAGAGTAGTGGAATCGTAGTAACCCCATATTTAAGAAGCTTCCTACCCGTTGTGGTGCTGGAAGCTTCTTTGTTCTGGTTCTAAGAAAGGAACCCATAAGGAGATGAGACAATGAGTTCAGAGAAATCTTTTACAAAGCGTGAGATTATTGGATATTTGGCAGATATAGTGGAAGATATTTTGGACGAAAAGGTTGTGGATTATACCGAACCATTCATCAGCCTGGGTCTGGTATCTGTTGATATCCCTCTATTTACGAAGAAGGTATCGAAGCAATTCGGAATTGATATTGAAGTTGCATCCATATTTGAGAATTCCAACATCAACCTATATGCGGATTATGTCTATAACATCCTACACCCAGTAGACTTAGGCCCAGAGAGTGCTGACCCGGCCCAAGACAACAAAGCTTCTCGATCCAAGGAGGATGTTGCGATCGTGGGGATGAGCTGCCGCTTTCCTGGAGGAGCCAACAGCCCAGAGGAATATTGGGATGTCTTAATCAACGGGATTAATGGCATTTGTGAGATGCCTGAGAATCGGTGGGATGTGGATAGCTATTACAGCCCGGATAAAGAAGTGCCTGGGAAGATGTATTCAAGAAAAGGCGGCTTTCTAAATGTACCGATTGATGAATTTGATCAGAAGTTTTTTAATATATCGCCCAAAGAGGCAAAAGCATTGGACCCCCAGCAGCGATTACTCCTTGAGTTGACGTGGGAGGCCTTTGAGCATGGTGGCATCAATATTGCTCAATATTATGGAAGCAATACGGGTGTATACATCGGTATAGCAGGAGAGGAATATTCATTTGCTCATTACAAATCAGGGGATTTGAGTAAAATAGATGCCTATTCCCTTACGGGGACAACTTTTAGTACTGCCTGCGGGAGGATATCGTACACATTTGGCTTTGAAGGACCATCCTTTTGTGTGGATACAGCATGCTCTTCCTCACTCACGGCACTTCACTTGGCCTGCCAAGCGATTAAATCTGGTGAGGTGGATACCGCAGTTGTTGGTGCTGTGAATTTGATGATTTCGCCAGCCGTTCATGTGTGCTTCTCCAAGCTAGAGGCTATTTCCATTGACGGGCAGAGCAAAAGCTTTGATGCTGCAGCAAATGGTTATGGACGGGGAGAAGGTGGCGGAGTGCTGATCTTAAGGCGTCTAAGTGATGCTGAGAAGGATAAAGACAATATCATTGGGATTGTAAAGGGCACAGCGATCAACCAGGACGGAAAGAGCAATGGGTTAACGGCTCCCAATGGCCAAGCTCAGGAAAAAGTAATTCGAAAGGCGCTAAAAGATGCTGGGTTACAGCATTCTGATATTGAATATTTGGAGATGCATGGCACAGGTACAAAATTGGGCGATCCAATAGAGGTAAAGGCTGTTGTGAATACCTATGCCAAAGATAGAACGATGAATAACCCCCTTCAGATTGGCTCTGTTAAATCCAACATTGGGCATTTGGAGGCGGCGGCAGGTATAGCTAGCATTATAAAGGTGCTACTAACGTTCAAGAACGAGATGATTCCTGCAAATCTCAACTTTAACGAGCCTAATCCACATATCCCTTGGGAGAAATCACCGATCTCCGTCATATCGGAACACAAAGTCTGGAAGAACGAAGGAAGCTTAAGAAGGGTCGGAATAAACGGTTTTGGCTTTGGGGGTTCCAACGCCCATATCATTTTGGAGGAACCACCCCGAATAGAGCAGCAGCATACTAACGATGCAGAGCCGATCTCTATCATCAAAATATCAGCTAAAAGTGAACATGCATTATATGAAAACATAAAAAGCAATCTTGCACATTTACAGCGTAACCCGCATATTGCACTCAAAGATTACGCATATAGCAACAACCAGGGGAAGGTTGATTTTGCTCATCGGTTTACGGTATCAGGTAAAAGTCGAGAAGAAATAATGAACAGGCTTCAGGCATATTTGGATACGAACAGCAAGGATGGGATCTCCACAAGACAGAATGAACAACTTGATGTCCAACAGGATATAAAGCTCGTATTTCTGTTCACAGGCCAAGGTTCGCAGTACTTGAATATGGGCAAGGAATTGTACCAATCCAATCCTCCGTTTAAGTTCGCCTTGGACGAATGCGATCAATTATTTTATCCGTTTATAAATCAATCGTTAGTGGAGATGCTCTATAGTGGCAACTACTCTAGCGGAGATATTGAGAAGACTCTCTATGCCCAGCCGCTTATATTTTCTATCGAGTATGCCTTGCTGAAATTTTGGGAAAGCATAGGGGTTACACCTGAAGTTGTCCTTGGTCATAGTTTGGGAGAATATGCAGCCGCCGTTGCCGCTGACATATTGAATCTTGCGGATGCGGTAAAGCTGGTTGCGGTGCGCGGCCAATTCATGGATTCAGCTCCGGGGCGCGGGGCCATGGCCGCTATTTTTGCGAATCATGCTACCGTGGAAGCACTGTTGCAAGATTATAAAGGTAAACTCTCTATTGCTCTGCATAATGCGGAAGAAAATATCGTGATCTCTGGTGATGTGGATGCTGTTGAAGAAGTAACGACAGAAGCCATGCAGAGAAAATTAAATGTAAATAGATTGCAAGTGTCTCATGCGTTCCATTCTCACCTTATGACTCCGATCCTAGAGCAATTTAGACATGTTGCTGATGAAGTGAAATTTAATAAAAGTAAGCTCACCTATATATCCGCTACCCTCGGAAGAGTAATGGACAAAGAAGACATATTAGATGCGGAGTATTGGACCAATCATATCAAGGATAAAGTTGATTTCTACCATGCGATGTCCCAATTGAAGGATACACCCAATACCATATTCCTTGAAATTGGTTCCAACAAAATGCTGTGTACGCTTGGCAGATTGACTCTTAATGAAGATCGGCTATTGTTGAACTCTCTGGATATGAGGAAAAATGCTTGGGAACAAATCACATACTGCCTAGGGGAACTGTATTGCCATGGTGTAGATGTTCAATGGGAGGGTCTTGCGACAAGCTTTGACCATAGTTTCAATCGGGTAGCATTACCTACGTATGTATTTGATAAGGAGTCTTACTGGATGCAGCCCGTGTGCTCTCATGAAGCCAGTAGAACGAGCAGTGCAGGTACGGATTATCATCCGCTTATTGGGCAGAGAATTAGAACGCCTTATTTAAAAAATGGAGTTCTATATCAAAGCGAATATACGATGGGAAATCCATATTTTATGCAGGAACATATTATTTTCGATACCGCAATAGCGCCTGCTGCTGCTCATATGTCCATGCTGATCTCGATTGCAAAGGATTTCCGAGATCCAGTGAGCTGCACCATTTCGAATGTGGAGTTTCATGCGCCCTTAACAGCTGTCCAGGAAGAAAAACGGATAGTGCAATTTTCAATTGAAGATACCGATCTGGAGCAAATGAAATTTGAGCTGGTCAGCACAGATAAGCAGTCACAACACGAGAATTGGATGAAGCATTGTCAGGGAAATATTGTGATGTCCCAGGAGCGGGGGCATGAGAAACGGGTATCTATTACTGAATTAAAGGCCCAGTACCCTGAAGTGAACTCAGGAGTTAATGCTTATGATGTGATGAGGAAATTCGGATTCAAATTAGGTGAGGGTTTTACGAGAATTTCGCAGGTGTGGAAAGGTGAAGCTGAAGGGCTTTGTTATATTGATCCCAAAAAAGACATTCCGAATGGTCAAGATTATATCGTGTATGCAGGCACAATCGATTCGATTTTTCAATCCGTATTCTTCATTTCCGAATTAAGTATGAGAATGAATTCGCAAAGTGAAGATTATGCCTTAAAGACGGCCATTCCTATTTCTTTAGGGAAAATTAAATACTACTACAGGGAAGCTGAGAGCTTCTGGTGTCATATTAAAGTAGACGATTCCCAGCAATCTGGCGTTGTAGGCGATATTGATGTGTACAACGAAAAGGGAGAAATTGTTTTTGAAATTGAACGCATCATGGCCAAGATCACAGAGCGCGACACACTGCTCAAGGAAATGAATAGTAGTGGGGATCGCATGGTCTACGATGTAAAGTGGATGGAACAAGCAAGAACGGGAAGAAAGCTAGAAGTAGATCTGAATGAAAAAATCATTTTGTTCGGAAATGAAGCAGATGTCGTTGATCGTTTCTTTGAACAATTCACTGGTAGGGGCATGTCTGCTGTTCGAGTTATTCAAGGGGACAAGTATGTAGAGCATGAGAACGATGTGTTTTTTGTATCGTACACGAATAAGCACGAAGTTAAGAACCTTCTGGAGCGTATCGCAAATCAATATCAACAAGAAAAATATAGACTCATCTATCTAAGTACAACTAATGAGACTAGACTGGCTAATCTTGATGCAAATGAGTTGTTGCGAAGGGTCCAAGAGGACTCTAGTGGTCTGTTGCATATCGTACAATCCATTACAGAATTGAATTACACGCAGACCATGGGGATACAAGTAATAACCAATAATGTGCATCAGTCAGGTGGTACACCTACATCCGTATATCAAGCACCACTATGGGGATTTAGCGAGGTTATTCGACTTGAGCATACAGGACTGTGGAATGGCATTATTGATTCGGATATTCCTATGTTAGAGAACCATATCGATGAGATTATCAGTGAAATTCTCCATGGTGTGGACAAGCAGGTCGTGCTCAGAGATAACCATAAAAGATACATTCCTAAGCTGATTAGAGGTGGAAGAAGCCTGGCTCAGCATAAGGAAATCACGCTTCGAGCTGATGATGAAGCCGCATACTTGATCACGGGTGGGACTGGATCGATAGGTCAGATCTATGCAGAGTATTTGATTCAGAAGGGTGCTCGCAACATCGTCTTATTAAGTAGAAATCAAGCCTCGGCTACCATGCTTGAAGTGATGGACTCTTGGAAAGAAAACGGTGTTCAGGTCATGCTTGAAAAAGCAGATGTGAGCAACGAAGCAGACGTAATTGCTGTAGTACAACAGCTTAGACAGAACAACATGACGATTAGAGGAGTCGTTCATGCTGCTGGAATTATTGATGATAAGATGATCAGAGATCAGACCTGGGAAAGCTTTGAGAACGTATTCAAAGCTAAGGTAGCGGGTACCTATCATTTACATCATGCATTAAAGGAAGAGGATCTGGACTTCTTCATTATGATGTCATCTATCTCCTCAATCGTAGGAAATATGGGCCAAGCCAACTATGCTGCGGCTAATTATTTTATGAACATTTTTGCAGAATACAGAAGAAGCCTGGGATTACCTGCATTGTCGATATGCTGGGGACCTTGGGAGGAAGCCGGGATGGCAACGAGTAGTAGTGACATTTTGAAGAACATTGGGAACAAGGGCATATATGGAATGTCCAAAGAACTTGGCAGGAAAATGATCGACAAGGTATTCCTTAAGGATCTGGCTTCGATTGTAGTTGCTGATGCAGATTGGGAGCTATTTAGCCAAAAAACGGGTGTGGATGAAGTTACAGCATTCCTAACAAATTTCATCATGAATAGCCATACGGCTAGTGAGGCAAAAGACAATCAGGATTCCAAGCAAAATGTTGTCGCCAGCCTGCATGCTTTAGGTCCATCAGAAAGAAGCGAGTATTTATTAAGCCTATTGCACACTTCAGCGGCTAAAATTATCGGATTTGAGGATGTAAATCAATTGTCTGTAGATACCCCTTTTGCGGAGCAAGGGGTAGATTCTTTGATGATCTTCTCTTTGAGAAACCAGATAAAGAGTCTGCTGGATTTGCAGGTCGATATTTCGATATTCTTCAATTACCCATCCTTAAGAAAACTGAATAGCTATTTGTTAACAGAGGTCGAGAGCTTACAGCAGCAGAAGGACGCTGTTCCGTCGGCTAGTGACGAACCATCAGTAGATGACATCTTGTCTGAGATCAACTCTTTAATTAACTAAAGACAATGTTTTCTTGCTATGTCGTACTTCGGAGGAAGCGATACCATGAAATTATTTTGTTTACCATTTGCAGGTGGATCCAAGCGTGCATACTCACATTGGGGTAGACTTGCTAACCATTCCTTAGAGGTGGAGGGGATCGAATTAAAGGGGAGGGGGGAAAGGTTCGGTCAGGGCTTTTATCGTGATATTACAGAAGCCGTTGATGATATCTATGAACTGATAAAAGACAGCATCGAGAAGGAAGAGTATGCATTATATGGACACAGCATGGGGACGCTTCTCGCTTACGAGCTGTACTACAAGGTTATCGACGAAGGGCAGCGGAAGCCACAGCATATTTTTTTCTCAGGACGTCAGTCTCCTATTGTGAAGGACAACATGCATATTACCTCCTATATGCCTGATGATGAATTTATTGCAAGGCTCATTGCCCTTGGTGGCATTCAAGAAGAGCTAACTCAGAGCAAGGAATTAATGGAGTTCTATTTGCCAGTGATCAAGAATGACATCAGAATGATGGAAAACTATGATTTTCAGAAGAAGGCCAAAAATATAGAATGTGGTATTTCCGTTTTGCATGGAATAGACGACACGATTGATGGTCCACAAGAGATGATGTGGGATGATTTATGTGAGAAAAGAAGCAAGCTTTATTATTTTTTGGGAGGTCATTTTTTTATTAATGATCATGCTGACAAGATTATGAATATCATTGAAGGCGAATTATTGCCAAATGAGGTTGATTATGAACTTGCTAATGAATAAGCAGCGAGCCTTTCTTTTCCAAGGCGTAGGTGCACAATATCAGGATCTATTGGATAGATTCGATAATGTGCAGCTTCAAAGCCTGAAGCGCTACGGTTCCATTGTGCTTGAGGAGATTGGAGTAGACCTGTACGGCTACCTAATGAAGCATCAGGATATAGAATGGGACAGTTTGTTCTATGATTGGATCGCCATCTATACGTGTGACTATATCATCTATCAACAATTTATTGATTCCGGGGTAAGGCCAGCGGTGATGCTAGGGTACAGTATGGGCCTAATCACAGCCATGGCTTGCGCGAAATCTATCTCTTTTGCTGATGGCCTACGAATGCTTCAGACGATATACGAATACCCCAAGGACAGCTCGGATTCCTATGGAATGGGGGTTATCGTAGGGCAGACGTATAAGGAGGTGTACCAGCTTATCGTTGATTGTAACGCAGAGAATGAGGTGTTCATTGCAAGTGAGAATAATGATACATGTCTGGTTGTGTCGGGGATCAAGGATAGCATCCATCAGGTGCTGAAGAGAGCTGAGGAAGAAGGTGCCATAAAAGCTTCATTGATAAATACACCTTACGCGTTTCATTCTCCTTACGCAGCTAGAGGCATAAATATGTTCGTTGATCTTGTTGAGACGATTCCCGTTCGTGAGGCTGAAGTGCCGATACTATCTGTGTTTACCCAGACCTTCATCCAAAGTGCACCTGATCTAAAGAATGAGCTTATCAAAAACATGGCAAGTCCCATGAATTGGAATGCCTCCATTCTAAAATTAGGAGAGTCGGAAATAGATAGCTTTGTTGAAGTTAGTCTGGATGATTCTCTTACCAAAATATCAAGGATTATCAATCTGGATAACGAGTTTCTGACTTACAAGAAGTTTCAGCGACTGGAAAAAGCGTTGTAATAAAAATACTAATACAATGAGGTGCTTACGCATGGAACAAATTAAAAGCCGAATCAGAGAAATGTTAAGCCAATTTATTAAAAGCCAGGATATTGAAGATCATGATGATATTTTTGCTATAGGAGATGTGGATTCTCTCTTTGCTATGCAGTTGGTTGTGTTCATTGAAAAAGAGTTCGGAATTGAAATTGATAATGATGATTTGGATCTGAACAATTTCAAATCCATTGATGCTATTTCTGCTCTCGTAGCAAATAAAAGCGGTGTACTAGGTCACTAATCCAAGCAACATACAAATGACTTGAGGCTAGAGAGTATCTGCTTGATTTCTGCCTTGGGGGAGCGAAAGGAATGGATATTAACATGAAAGTAATTGGAGTTATAGGCGCGGGTGTTATGGGAACGGGCATCGCTCATAATTTTGCATTGGCAGGATATGAGGTAATACTCATTGATATCTCAACTGCGATTCTGGAACAAGCCAAAGAGCGAGTTGCCGGCAACATTCGTTTTCAAAGCTTGTACAACAAGGATTTCAAGGCAGAGAAGCCGGATACGATTCTGAACCGGATATGCTTCACCGATAATTATGACTTATTACAGAATGCGGACTATGTTATTGAAAATGTAACGGAGAAATGGGAGATCAAGAAGGACGTGTACTTGACGCTTGATCGGATCTGCCCTGACCATTGTATCTTTGCCGTTAATACGTCATGTATTTCGATTACCAAGGTTGCTTCTCTTACCAAAAGACCAGATAGAATCATTGGCTCACATTATATGAACCCAGTATTAATGAAGCCCGTGGTAGAGGTGATCAAGGGGTACCATACCTCGGAGGCAACCATTGAAGCAACCGTTGAGCTACTCGCTACCTTGAAGAAAGAGGCTATTGTGGTGAATGACTTACCAGGATTTGTGTCCAACCGCATATCACATCTGATGATGAATGAAGCGGCATTCGTCGTGCAGGATCAGGTTGCGGAGCCAAAGGATGTAGATGATATATTCAAAAAGTGCTTTGGTCACAAAATGGGACCACTTGAGACGGCTGACCTAATAGGTCTGGATACCGTTGTACATTCGCTAGACGTTCTATACGAAAGCTATCAGGATTCCAAATTCCGTTGCTGTCCGCTCCTTCGCAAAATGGTAGAAGCCGGGACACATGGAAGGAAAACAGGTCAAGGATTTTACTCCTATCCAAGCTTCGAGCATAGTCTAGTGAAAGCATGACGAGGTAGCATAGTCTAATTTTAAAGCCGCATGATAACAGGAATAGGTCTTGGACAAATGAATCGTGTCTAGTGAGTGACGAGCATGAGCTCTCCAACTGAACGCGATTCTTTTTGTTTTAGCTCTCGACTGGAGGAAAAATGGAGAACACTAGCGAACCCAAAAAACGGTTGTGGTCGATGAATTTCTTTTTACTCTGGCAAGGACAATTGGTGTCTGCTTTGGGAGATTCTATTTATGAAATTGCCCTGACCTTCTGGATTCTTTACAAAACAGGGTCACCAGGGTTGATGGGAGCCCTGATGGCTACTGCCTTGCTGCCCAAGGTTCTGATCTCTCCTTTTGCAGGAGTTATCGTGGATCGCACAGACAGAAGAAAAATGATATTGCTGATGGATTTCATTCGAGGCCTATGCATCACTTTTGTAGGGATTGCTGCTATATTTGGAGTCCTTGAAATTTGGATGGCCTTCGCCGCAGGGATCATCCTGGGTACATGTGCTGCATTTTTTAATCCTGCAGTTACATCAACAATCCCTGATATTGTTCCCTCATCTCGAATTGTACAAGCCAGTGCCAACTTAAGCATGCTACGAGCCATTTCTCAAATACTCGGGCCTTCATCCGGGGGCGTGCTGTTTCATCTTGTGGGCGCACCGATTCTATTTCTATGTAATGGCATATCCTACATCGTATCATTTATTCTTGCAATTTTTATGAAAATTCCCAAATCAACGAACCAAGATCAGAAGTACAACTTTTGGCATGATATGAAGGATGGGGTTACGTATATTTGGAATATGAAAGGGCTTAGAGACTTGATTGTGTTAGCAGGTCTCTCCAACTTCTTTTCAACGATAAGTATCGTGTTGCTTGCACCGATGTTTAAGAATTCAGCGAATCTGGGAGAAGTAAGATATGGTATTGCCATTGCCATCTTTACGTTAGGCATGCTGGCAGGGATGGTGTATACATCTGTATTTCGTATTAAGCCGGAAAACAAAAGTATGGTACTTACGATATCAGGAATACTTTCAGGATTATTCTTTTCAACTGCAGTCATGATGAATGGTTTTGCACTCATGACCTGCTTGTTATTTATCGGTGGTGTATTCAGTGCAATTGTTAATGTGTTGATTGAATCGACTATTCAATTGACAGTGGTTCAGGAAATGAGAGGCAAGGTATCCTCCATAAAAGGGACACTCACCATGGGGCTCGCACCTGTGGGTATGCTTATTGGAGGTTTATTAGGTGAGTTTTTCCCGATCAAATATATAGTGTTTACAGGCTTTATGGCCATGAGTGTATTGTTTATTCCGTTATTTTTCATGAAATCTTTCAAAGTATTTATTCGAGGTAATCAAGCGCAACATAACATTGGACTGTAATTACTGTAAAAGGGTGTGAGTGTATGGGGCAAGAGATTGATAAGTATAAATCGGCTCTTAAAAAAGCTGCAGCCAAAATAGAAGAGCTATCTACAATCATTCAGGACCAAAAAGATAATGATGAAATTGCTGTAATCGGCTATTCGGGTCGTTTTCCGGGTGATGCATGGAACCTTGAAGGGTTTTGGAATGTTTTGGCTAACAGCATGGATACGGTCACTGAAATTAAATCCGATCGATTTGATTTCCACCACTATTACAGTAATAATCCTGAAGCTGAAGGTAAAATGATTACAAAAAAAGCCTCCTTTCTGCGAGAAAATATAAAGGAGTTTGACAATATTCATTTTGGTCTATCAGCTATAGAAGCTGCATCCATGGATCCCCAGCATAGACTCTTGTTAGAGGTTAGCTGGGAGGCTCTGGAGAATTCAGCGCTCAATATAGAGGAATTGAGAGGAAGTAGGACAGGAGTATTTGTAGGGATAAGCGCTTATGAATATGCCAAAGCCGAATTATTCTCAGGTAGCACTAATGATATAACCCCCTACTCCACAGTAGGAGTATCATTGGGATCAGCGTCGGGAAGATTATCCTATTTTTATGATTTCAAAGGACCAGCCATTACCTGTGATACGGCATGCTCATCCTCTCTCTCAGCCTTAAGCATGGCAGTGGACAGCTTGCGGAATAATCAATGCGACATGGCCATTGTCGGGGGTTCTAATCTATTGCTCACGCCAGAGCCCTTTGTAGGACTTTCCAAATTCAGTGGTTTGTCCAAGGATGGAAAATGCAAGGCATTTGATAACGAAGCAGATGGTTTTGGTAGAGGTGAGGGTTGTGGTGTCATTATACTTAAAAGGTTGAAAGATGCCAACACAGCAGGGAACCAGATTTCTGCGATTGTGAAGAGTGTCGCTATCGGGCAAGATGGCAAGTCAAATGGCTTCACAGCTCCTAACGGACTGGCCCAACAAAGTGTAATCAGGCAGGCACTACATAATGCAAAATTAACCGTCGATGATATTGATTATGTAGAGACACATGGGACGGGAACACAGTTAGGTGATCTGATTGAAATTCAATCGCTTTCAGAGGTCTTCAAGAATAAAAAAAGTCCGATCTTGGTTGGCTCTGTCAAACCCAATATTGGGCATCTAGAAGCTGCTTCCGGCATAGCGGGATTGATTAAAGTCATTATGTCTTTAGAGAATAAGAAGATTTTACCTAACATGTATTATGAAAATCCCAATAAGAACATATCATGGGGCACGGTTAAAATTGCGGACAAATTCATGGATTGGCACAAATCAGAAGGAGCCAGAAGAGCAGGAATTAGTTCTTTTGGGTTCAGCGGAACTCTGGGGCATGTCATTCTTGAGGAGTCGCCTCAGGACAACAGGAAGCAACTAGACCAATTACCTGCTCATATGTTGACCTTGTCTGCCAAGAATGTATCAGCATTAAAGGAATATGCAAGTTCCGTGAAGGAACTATTACAACAGGATCAAAGCTCTATTGCAGATATAGCGTATACTTCCAATGTCAGTAGATCTTTTCTGAAGCAAAGGTTCTCGGCAGTGGGGCGAAGCAAGCAAGAGTTGCTAGATAAAATAGACCTTTTCCTAAACAATCATCCTGGCGATGAGCTCCTGAACCGGAAGAATACCGCTAAAGACAAGAAGATAGCCTTTTTGTTCACGGGCCAAGGCTCGATTTATGAAGGTATTGCCAAAGACTTTTACTCCACATCCAATACGTTCAGACAGGCCATGAACCTGTGTAATGAAAAGTTTGAAAAGATACTGGGGTTATCGATTCTGGATGGAATTTATGGGGAAGACAAGACATTGGTAAATAGACCCTTATACTCCCAAGCAGCAATTTTCTCAATCGAGTATGCATTGACCAGGCTTTGGGGTTCGCTTGGCATCAAGCCTGCTGTAATCATTGGCCATAGTATAGGGGAATATACGGCTGCCTGCTATGCAGGGTTAATCAATCTGGATGATGTAATCCAGATGATTGCACGACGTGGACAAATGATGGAGGCCATAGATGTTGAAGGCAAGATGGTCGTTATTCTTACCAATGTGGAATATGTGAAGGAGGCATTGGAGGAAAGTGGATGTCAGAATGTCACGATTGCCGCGATCAATGCACCTGGAAATGTCACAATATCGGGGCGGAGCGATGAGGTAGATATCGTTATTGATACCCTGCAAGCCAAACACAGAGTATTTTTTAATAAGCTGAATATTCCTCATCCATACCATTCTTCCTTAATGAAGGATTATGAAAGCATGTATGAGAACAGCATTGGGGACATTACTTTCTCCAAGATGAACATACCTATGATATCCAGCATTACGGGACAGCTTGAGAAGGAAGAAGTGCTTGGGAAAAGTAAGTATTGGATAGAGCACCTGTCCAAAACAGTGAATTATCAGGAAGCTATTAACGAGGCCAAACGACTCGGTGTCAACCTCTTCATTGAGATTGGAGGAGATGCAACACTAAGCGTATTAGCTAATCAGTGTCTGAACGACAGTGATATTCTATTTCTACCTTCCATGAGAAGAGAAGCAGACAACTATACTCAGCTCTTTAACTCGATGTCTACACTATTCCTGAACGGTATAGATCTGGATTGGAATACCTTTTATACAAGCTATTCCAAACGGAAAGTTAACCTTCCCAACTATCCATTTCAAAAGAAGGAACTGTGGAAAGAGGTCAGTAGAATGGAGCTTAATACGGTTATACAGGAGCAAGCAGCGGGAACAGCTATGGATATAAAAGATAAGCCTGAACTCTCACAATACTCGCAGCAGCAGCTACATCAGGCTACACATGAGAGCGATCAAAGACATTCTAATTACAAAATGCAAATTAATTCAGAATTAAAGGAAATGATTAAGATTCTAACAGGGCTCAGAATTGAAGAAATCGAGGATGATCTGAGTCTACTGACACTCGGCTTTGATTCTTTGGTGCTCATTCAGTTAAATAAGCAAATTACGAATAAGTTCAATCTATCCATTGCGCTAAATGAGTTCTTTATGAACCTGGATACCGTAGAGAAAATCACTGAGTATATTAGCCAGCATACCGATTGTTCTGAAGATGTAGCTGACAGTAGCAATGATGCTGATCCTGTATCAGGGGAGATGACTGCTTCTCTCCCGGTGATCGAACCTGTGAATAATCCTGTAGCCGCGGGCGAAGTGAAAAGCCAATCTCCAGGAGCGCTCGATCATATGGCTGCTATACAAAATATTATGAATACACAGATGCAACTGATGACAGAGCAGCTTCATGTACTAAAGAATTTAACGAATTCAAAGACTGTAATCACGACAGGAAACCAACTGCCGAGCCCAAAGCAAATACAGCCCAGCGGAAGTAGCTCAAATGCTGTGCCTTTGACGGTCGACACCAAGAGTCACTATGTTCCCTACAAAAAACTTGAGCTGATTGATCATGAGAACTTCAATGAACTGCAGCTAACTTATATTCGCAATATAGAAAACAAATATACAAGCTTCTCTAAAAAATCAAAAGAGAACATTCAACGATATAGAAAAGTATATGCCAATAATAGGAATGTAGCGGGCTTCAGACCTGTAATGAAGGAAATGATCTATCAGATTGTAGCTGATACGGGACAGGGCTCCAAGCTACGTGATATTGATGGGAACGAAATTGTGGATTTAACCATGGGGTTCGGTGTGAATCTGCTCGGACATAATCCAAGCTTTATTCGTGAAGCATTGACAGAAGAGCTTGATAGAGGAATGCCACTCGGACCGATGGGTAGGTTGGCAGGAAGTGTTGCGGATCAGATTAGGCACTTAACTGGTGTGGAGAGAGTAGCTTTTTATAACTCCGGCACAGAAGCTAACATGGTAGCCGTACGAATTGCTCGCGCAAGTACAGGTAAGAAGAAGATTGTTACTTTTGCAGGCTCCTATCACGGTACTTATGATGGTCTGCTTGGATTGTCCTCCATTGGAGAGGATGGCGAACTGACGACCATTCCGTTAGCACCAGGCATTATGGACAGTGCGGTTAGTGATTTAATCATGTTAAATTACAATCAAGAGGCCTCGCTGGAGTTCATAAGGACTCATGCAAGTGAGATTGCCGGAGTTCTAGTAGAGACTGTTCAAAGCAGAAGGCCTGATGTTCAGCCCAAGGATTTTCTTAAGAAATTAAGGGGAATCACCGAAGAAAACGGCATTGCCTTAATATTTGATGAGATTATCACTGGTTTTAGAATTTGCGCAGGGGGAGCACAAGAGCATTTTGGTATTCAGGCTGATATTGTAACCTATGGAAAAGTCGTTGGCGGGGGAATGCCGATTGGCATTGTATCTGGAAAGTCTGAATACATGGACTGCATTGATGGCGGTATGTGGAGCTTTGGTGATACGTCAGTTCCACCGTGTGAGCAAAAAAGAACATTTGTAGCAGGGACTTTTTCTCATCACCCTCTAGCTATGGCAGCTGCTAACGCTTCATTAGCCTATATAACGGAAAATAAGGACACATTGTATGACAAATTGAATAACAAAACCAATGATTTTGTGAACCGGGTAAATGACTTTTTCGAAGAAAATCTTGTTCCTATTAAGGTAGTCCATTTTGGCTCGTTGTTCAGATTTGTATTCCGGGGAGATTTCGAGATCTTTTTCTTTGGGCTGCTGGAAAAGGGAGTGTATGTGTGGGAGGGGCGGAATTGCTTCTTCTCAACAGAGCACACGGATGAGGATATTGAATATATCTTTACTGCCATAACAAGGACGATCGAAGAAATGCGCCAGGCTGGGTACTTTGGTGAGCCCCCGATGAAGGAACGCGCAATTCAGGGGATTCACTCCATCCAAAATGAAGAATTGGAATCTATATCTCCCATGTCGCTTATTCAACAACGATTATATACATTAAGCTCAATGGGAAAAGATGACCCCTACAATCTGGTGGCTGTATTGAAGGTTAGGGGGACGCTGGATCTTCAAAAATTTGAGGCGGTAATTAATCAAATTGTTGAGCGACATGAAAGTCTACGAACACGCCTATTTATTGAAGATGGGGCATTTAAGCAGGAGATCCTTGACCGTGTGAATTTTAGAATTCAGACCTTTGAAAAAGGTTCCGATGAGAAACTGGAGAATCTAATTGAACAATTAGTTACTCCCTTTGACCTTAAGGAGGCACCTCTATTTAAGGTGATCTTGATCGCTGGAGGGCCACAAGAAAGTGCGTTGATTTTCAATTTTCATCATACGATAGCAGATGGAATATCTATGAGCATATTCGTGCAAGAGTTCATGCGTTTATATGCTAATGAAGTCCTTCCTCCAGTAAATAAGCAGTATAGAGATTTTGTTGAATGGGAAGCTCAATATTTGGTATCGGAAGAAAAGAAGCAGAGTGAACAATACTGGCTTAACAAATTATCTGGAGATGTTAACGTACTGAAGTTGCCATCCGACTTTCCAGTAGGTGATGAATCAAATTTCGCTGCAAATACAGTCTATATGAGTGTTGGTTCAGAGTTGGTTCATGATTTGAAATTAGTGGCTTCACGTAATCAATGCTCTCTGTTTATGCTGTTAGCTGCTGCATTTAATGTGTTACTTAAGAGACTAACGGGATGCGAAGATGTATGTATTGGGACACCTGTGACGAATCGAGCAGACGGGTCCTTTAATGAAAGTATAGGTATGTTCACGAATACCATTGTGCTTAAAAACAAACTTGCCGATGAAAGTACGTTCTCAGAGTTCCTGAAGCAAGTGAAACAAAGCTGTCTGGAAGCTTATTCGCATATGTACTACCCGTTCAATGTGTTGGCAAGCCACATTAAAAAGGCCAAACATAGCAGAGAAGGATTTCTTAACGTAAGGTTTGTCTATGAAAAGACGGATGAAAGAGTATTAGTAATAGACAACCTTGAACTCACAACCTACGACTATAAAAGTAAATTATCTGACTTTGATTTTGTGATTGAAATTCTGGAGGAGAATGGGCTGTTTAATATGGGGATGACATATAAAACAAGCCTATTTAAAGAAGAGACCATTCGTACATGGGGACAGCAGTATAAAAGTATCTTACAGTTAATTACCCAACCCACTGATCCTGACGGACCAGGCCTCAGACTCAGGGATTTTACAAGTATGGACCAGGATATAACCAAGAGCTTCATTCCTGATATGGAGTACGCACAAAACGAAACGGTAGCGCTTACAAACGGATTGGTTGCCGGGCAAGGTTATGAAGCACCACGGAATGAAACAGAAGAAATGCTGGCTCGTATATGGGAGGTTACATTGGATATCAGCCCAGTTGGTATTAATGATGACTTCTTTCAATTGGGTGGAGATTCAATTAAAGCGATCCAGCTCATATCCCGCGCCAGGACAAAGGGCTACAACTTTGAAGTTGATCATTTATATAAAAATCCGACTATTAAGCAATTGGTGGCATTTGTTGATCAGCAGCATACGGATCGTAATCAAGAGTTACAGGCTGGGATCGTGAAGTTAACACCCATTCAGAAGCGGTTTTTTGAACAGAAATTCACGGATCAACATCCTTGGACCCAGGTTAAATTACTATATAGACCGGATGGTTTTAGGGTCGATGTGCTAAGAAAAGTTCTTGATACACTGGTTACTCACCATGATGCATTAAGTATGGGATTCAAGGATGACAATGGAGCTATGGTTCAGATCTCTAGAGACCTGCAGGAGCGTTTGTATGATGTCAACATAGTTGAGAATGTATCAGAGCAGGAGATTGTAGAGAAATGTAATGAGATTAGAGGCGGTATAGATTTGCAAAATGGACCATTGATTAGAGTAGGCTTGTTGAAGACGGATGAAGGGGACAAGCTGCTTATTGCTATCCATGGTCTATTAGTCGATGAGGTATCCTGGAGAATTCTGCTTGAAGATTTCTCAAATGCTTATATGCAGGCTGAAAAGGGCTTAAGCATAAAACTAGCCAAGAATTCAACCTCCTTCAAGGAGTGGGCAGCAAGATTAGATGAGTATGCCAGTTCCTATGCTGTTAGGAGACAGGTTGAATATTGGAGAAGCTTGCGTGATGCAGACATCAAAAAATTGCCAAGGAAAAGAGGTAAATTGGCATGGAGTTGAGCAAACGAGTCCTAGAGCTTAGTGAAGAAGTTACCGAGAGTATGCTGTTAGAGGCGAATCAAGCATATCATACGAATTCTTTAGATATACTGCTAGCTGCTCTTGCCTACACCATCCATGATTGGACGAAAGAGGAACAAGCGCTAATTAGCTTGATCACGCAGGGCAGGGAACAACAATTCAATGCTATGGACATTAGTAGAACTGTAGGGAATTTCAGTTCACAATACCCTGTTATACTAACCGCTCACGCACAAATGGATGATACGATCAAACATACCAAAGATATGTTGCGACGGATTCCTGACCAGGGTAGATCCTATGAGATTATTAAATACCAATCTAACGATGAGCTGAACCGTGTAGAGCCCGAAATTTGTTTCAATTATTTATGGGAATGGGACAAGGATGCGGTGGGACCTGCAATTGAAATCCTGAGTCTAGATGACATCGAATACCCCTTTAGTAATCTGGCGGGCACTTATACTTTGAACATTGAAGCCAAGATTCAGGCTGGCCAATTAACCATCTCCATTTTCTATAACGAAGATGATTTCTATGCTGACACGATCGAGAAGCTGCTAGCTACGTATCAGGATCATCTCATTCGTATGATTACTTATTGTACTAGCAAAGAAGATGCAGAATTAACCATTACCGATATCACACGAGAAAACATAACCATGCAGGAATTGTCGCAATACAAAGATGAACTGAACAATATTAAGAATATTTATCCTCTTGCTCCTATGCAAGAGGGTATGCTTTATCATGCTTTGGCAGATGAACAAGATACGTATATCAAATTATCTTGCTTCCAGGTCGAAGGCCAAATTGATTTGGATATGTTGGAGCAGGCTTTTAATATCGTAGTTGAGCGACATGACATTTTGAGGACGGTTTTTGATTATTCTTCATTTCATAGAAACATGCAGGTGGTGTATAAAAAAAGAAAAGCAGAGGTTGAATACATCGACTTTCAAAAACACGGCGCTGCTGCTGAAGTAGAGCTTAAGCAGTTAATTAAGCAGTATCGCATGAGGCGCTTTGATTTGAGTAAAGATCCATTATTACGCATTGTATTGGTACGGATGGAAGTAAATACATATAGTATGATCTTTCATCTGCACCATATCCTTATGGATGGTTGGTGTAACAGCCTCATATTGATTGAGTTATTTAAAATCTATAACGAACTGAAGCATGGGATTGAAGCTAGTCTGAACCCAGTAGTACCTTATTTCACTTATATTGATTGGTTAAAGAACAAGGATATAAGCGAGGCTAAGGCCTACTGGAAGAGCTACTTAAAAGGACATGAGGAAATCACAACCATTCCTTTCGCCAAAGATAATAACTTGAATGAAGTCAGCAATCAGGAAATGGTGTTGGTCCTGGACAAGAAAAAAACGTCTTGCATAACCCGCATTGCGCAGGAAAGCAAAATTACAGTGAATACAGTGATTCAGAGCATTTGGGCAGTTCTGCTTAGCAAATACAACAATAGGAATGACATTGTTTATGGATACGTAGTGTCAGGAAGAAATGCTGAAATTGAAGGTGTTGAAGTTATACCAGGGCTATTTATTAATACGCTCCCACTGCGCGTGGAATTCTCAGAGCATATCAACTTCCAAGAGCTGACTAGACATATAAGCAACATCACGCTGAACAACGGCAAGCATGATTATCTTAGTCTTGCGGAAATTCAGAATCAGTGTGAAGCAAAAAGTGATCTGATTAGCAGCTTGCTCGTGTTTGAAAATTATCCTATTGATGAAAAGAAGTTAAATGAAGAAATTTTGCGCAGTAATGATCTGAAAATATTAAATTCTGTGTTTGTATTGCCCCACCATCTGATTGAAGGGACGAATTATAGCTTAACGCTAGTTGTCAACCAGGATACGGATATGTCAATTAATTTTGTATATAATGAGAAGGTTTTCTCCGAGGAGAGCATTGCGAAGATATCGGCTGCGTTTGAGGCCATCGTGGATCAAATCATAGCTAACCAGCGTATAAGCATCGAGGATGTAGAGATACTGGATGATCAAGACAAGGATCGGATTCTCTATGAGTTCAATCATACGGGTGGCGATTATCCAAGAGAGAAGAGCATTGTCCAACTTTTTGAGGAGCAGGCCCAGAGGGTGCCGCACCATCCTGCATTGATCTGGCAAAATGAACATGTAACTTATCAGGAACTCAATGAGCGAGCTAATCGTTTAGCACACTATTTAAGAAAAAAAGGTGTGCGCGAAAATATCCTAGTAGGTATCATGGGTGAGCGCTCGGTGGAGATGATCACTGGTATACTGGGGATTCTGAAGGCTGGTGGAGCATATGTTCCGATGGATCCGAAATATCCAGTAGAACGTATGAAGACGCTGCTTGCGGATTCCAATACGGGATTGCTCCTGACTCGATCAACCTATATAGGGGAATTAAAACATAGCCTTGAGAAGCTTATTGAAATGGTGCTATTAGATGAGATTACCGAGGATGCAACCGCAGAAAGCACGGAAAATCCACAACAGGTAAACAATCCATCGGATTTGGCATATGTCATGTACACATCGGGTTCTACGGGAAATCCCAAAGGCGTTATGATCGAGCATAAAAGCGTTGTGCGGCTGGTGAAGAATACCAATTATGCGAATTTTAACGGAGAGAATCGGATACTGCAGACGGGAGCCATGGCATTTGACGCCTCCACCTTCGAGATCTGGGGGGCTCTGCTGAATGGAAGCAGCTTGGTGTTGGTTGAGGAGCATATACTCTTACATGCAGAGAGCTTAGGAGAAGAAATCAGGAGACATCGAATTACGATGATGTGGCTGACTTCCCCACTATTTAACCAGCTTGTGCAGCAGAACGTAGGCATATTTAGTGGGCTGGAGACTTTAATTGTAGGCGGAGATGCATTGTCATGGGAGCACATTAATCTGGTAAGAAAGATGTATCCATCTCTGAAGCTAATTAATGGATATGGGCCAACAGAAAACACAACCTTCTCAACCTATTATGCTATAGAAGAACTGTTCAGTAATCCCATTCCAATCGGAAGGCCGATCAGCAATTCAAGTGCATTTATTATCGACCGCCATAATCACCTGCTACCGATTGGAGTAGCGGGTGAATTATGCGTTGCTGGAGATGGATTGGCTCGGGGATATTTGAATAATGTCGAATTAACAGATATGAAGTTCGTGCCACATCCGTATGATGCGGGTGCACGAATGTATAAGACAGGGGATATGGCTCGCTGGCTGCCGGATGGTAATATTGAGTATTTGGGCAGGATCGATGAACAGGTGAAAATTCGGGGATTTCGGATCGAGCTGAACGAGATTGTCCGCCAATTAAGGCTACACGAAATGGTTCAGGATGCGATTGTAGTAGCCCGAGCTGGAGAGGACGGGCAAGCTCATTTATGTGCTTATATCGTTAGTGAAGCAGAGTTGTCCATATCAGCATTGCGCAATCACGTATCTGCTTCATTGCCTAGCTATATGGTTCCTTCATACTTCGTTCGAATGGAGCAATTACCGTTGACTCCTAACGGAAAAGTAAATCGCAAGGCACTACCTGAACCCCATGGAGAGATAGATACTGGGGTGCAATATGTCGCCCCTCGAGATGAGATGGAACAATCTATTGCAGTGGTGTGGGGAAAAGTACTGGGTATAAAGAATATGGGTATTAATGATGATTTTTTTTCGCTAGGCGGAGATTCTATAAAGGCCATCCAGGCGATCGCTCAAATGCGCAATCAAGGCTATGTCTTTGAAATCAAGGATTTGATGAATAATCCCAAAATAAAAGACCTGGTCGTTCATATCAAACAGATACAATTGATTGTAGATCAGAGTGAGGTGTCTGGTGAGGTCCAATTGACACCGATTCAACAATGGTTTTTAGAGCATGATCATATTAATAAGGATCATTTCAATCAGGAATTACTGTTGTTCAGCAGACATGGTTTTAGAGACGATCGGATTGAGCAAGCATTTGATCATATTGTTCGTCATCATGATCTTTTAAGAGCAACCTATATTGACAAAAAGTTAATCAATAGAAAAATCGACCATAAGCTATACGACTTACGAATCTATGATCTTAGAGGAACGGATATTGCAGATGAATATATTTCCGATGTATGTACTCAAATTCAAGCTAGCATGAAATTAGCGAAAGGTCCGTTAGTAAAATTAGGATTGTTCAAAACGGACAAAGGAGATTACTTGCTGGTATCTATCCATCATATGGTGGTGGATACCGTCTCATGGAGAATTATCATAGAAGACTTTGAAACACTTTATAATGGACAAGCTCAAAGTTTACCTTTGAAAACAACTTCTTTTCAGGAATGGTCCTCTAAGCAAGCTCGATATGCAAGCGGGCCTGCAATTAGAAATGAACTCCATTATTGGAACAGCTTAGATCAATGGGGGATTAAAGAGCTGAGCAAAGATAGCATCCTCCCAAGCATAGTGGGTGCGGAGATCAGAACAAAGACAATCGTATTGGACAAGGCACATACTGAACAGCTATTGACCAAAGTAAACAGAGCATATTCTACCGAAATTAATGATATTCTGCTAGCCGCCCTGACCGTCACTATAGCTAGCTACAACCAGACTGATCGGATACTAATTAATCTTGAATCACACGGACGAGAGTCGATTATAGAAAATGTAGACGTAACAAGGACCGTCGGTTGGTTCACCAGTCAATATCCTGTGGTCTTACACATGAGGGATAATCTATCTGATGTGATCAAAGATACAAAGGATACGCTGAGACGAATCCCTCACAAAGGAATTGGTTATGGTATCCTGAAATATTTATCACCATTTGAATTAAAAAATACCCGTACCCCTGACATAAGCTTTAATTATTTGGGACAGTTCGACGAGAATATCGCGGGCAAAAGCTTTACACTTGCTGATGTGAGGCCAGGAGATTCGGTAAGCAAGAACAGCAGCAGATTGTACCCCTTGAATATATCAGCCATGATTCTTCATAGACAATTCACACTAACCTTGAGCTATATCAGAGAGGAATTCAAGGATTTAACTATTGATGGATTATTGCAGTGTTATCTTGACAGTCTTACCCAGATCATTGATCATTGTGTATCCTTGGATCATGTAGAGACAACAGCTGCTGATCTTACAGATGAGAATATATCATGGAGTGAATTGGCGCCTTATCATATGAGCATCGAGAATATACAGCGGATGTATACGCTAACTCCGATGCAGGAAGGACTACTTTTCCATTCGATAGCAGATAAAGGTGAGTACTATCATGTCAACATGGAGCTTAGGGTAACCGGTGTACTGAATGAAGAGTTATTTGACCAAAGCTTTAGAGAATTAGTTGCCCGTCATGATGTCTTACGAACAAATTTTGACAGCAGTAACTTCAAAGAAAACATGCAGATCGTGTACAAATCCAGAGAAGCTGGAATTACGTATCGGGATATCAGGGACTTCCAAGGCGACAAAGAAGCTTATATCGAACAGCTGGTAAGGGAGGACAGGCTGCAGGGCTTTGACTTGTCCAAGGATATTCTTATAAGACTCGCTGTAGTCCGGATGAGCGATGAAGAATATAGTTTAATTTTGAGTAATCATCATATCATCTTGGATGGGTGGTCTTTTGGAATTATCAGTAGTGAGCTGTTCAATATCTACAATCATCTCTTGCAGAATACTGCACTAGAAGCGAGAAAAGTGAGACCTATCGAGGACTATATCAAATGGATCGGCACGCAGGACAAGACGGCAGCGCTGAACTATTGGTCGACCTACTTGCAGGGATATAATACTACAATCGAAATACCGTTCAAGAAATCAACAGTAACCCATGGACAACCGCAGGAGGTCATTCTAAGTCTGAACAAAGACGCTACCAGACAAATTGAAGCGTTGGCAAAAAACAATAATACTACAATTAATACTGTCTTCCAGAGTGTATGGGCGATCCTGTTGCAAAGATATAACAATGTGAGCGATATTGTGTTTGGTTTTATTGTCTCGGGTAGAACAACTAGAATAGATGGAATTGATGAAATGGTCGGTTTATTCATCAACACGATCCCACTACGAGTGAACACTACGCATGACAAGAATTACAAGAATGTGCTACAGAAGATAAGATCAGACTTTAATGAGAGCGAGCCTTATCAATACTGCTCCATGGCAGAAGTTCAAAAGCTTACTGAGGTTGGCACAGGCCTGATCAATGGATTGATGGTCTTCGAAAACTATCCAGTTGATCAAGATACGATTAATAAGGATCTACAGGAACAGATGCATCTCCAAATTAGTTCAACTCGGATTTTCGAGGAAACGAACTATAGCTTTAATATCAAAGTCATTCCAGGAGACGAGCTGGTTGTTAAATTTGACTATAATGATGGCGTATACGCTGAAGAGGAAGTTTGTAAAATCAAAAATCACTTTCTGAATATCCTGAATCAAGTTATTAGCAATCCGGACATACAAATTGATGAAATTGAGATTGTAGGGAGCAATGAGAGAAAGGAGATATTAATTGACTTTAACAATACGTACATGAGTCTCCCAAAAGAGGATACAATTCAAGGTATATTTGAGTACCAAGCTGCTCAGAACCCTGAAAAAGTAGCTGTTACGTGCGGTGAAGATAGAATAAGCTACGGTGAAATCAACAAGCGAGCTAATAGCATAGCTACATTACTTAGGGATAAAGGTGTAGGTATAGATTCAATCGTATCCATTATGATCGATCGGTCCATTGAGATGGTGGTAGGTGTACTTGCCATCCTAAAAGCGGGTGCGGCTTACTTACCTATCGATACGAATTATCCTGAAGAGCGAATCAATTATATCTTGCAGGACAGTAAAGCCGAGATTATGCTGTCTACCCATAAGCTTGTACAGAGCTATGTGCTTGAGATCAGAGATGTGATTGATCTAGAGGATGAAGAGTTGTATGCGCTGCCACATGACGAAGTTATCAACATCAATCAGTCTCATGATTTGGCTTATGTGATCTATACTTCTGGGACGACCGGGAGACCAAAAGGAGTAATGGTAGAGCATAAAGGTGTTATTAGCTTGAAGCATTGGTTCGAAAGTGATCTTGGCATCGGAAACGATGAACATATCCTACAATTTGCAAGTATTGCATTTGATGCATTCTCATGGGAGCTGTTCATGTCGATATTGCTTGGCAACACACTTTGTATACCAAGTAGAGAGACGTTGCTCAGCTCAGATTTGCTGAACGAATATATTAGAGCGAATCAAATTACAACCTTAACAGTACCTCCATTTGTAGCCGCTGAGCTAGAGACAGAAAATGAATTGAGACGAGTAATTACAGCAGGAAGTGAACTCAAGTATGAGCAAATCTCACATCTACTCGGGAGGGTAGAAGTGATCAATGCTTATGGACCAACAGAAGATACTGTCTGTACGACAACTTACAGGCTACAGCAGGATCAACAGGCGAAGATATCGATTGGAGCTCCTATCACCAATCATAAAGTACTGATACTGGATACTCACAATAGAATGGTGCCTATAGGAGTGAACGGCGAGCTTTGTATTGCAGGTGTGGGCTTGGCAAGAGGATATCTGAACAACGAAGAACTAACAAGAGAAAGATTTATAACTCATCCTTACCAGGATGAGGAGGTTCTCTACAAAACAGGAGATGTGGCCAGATGGTTACCTGATGGAAACATTGAATATCTAGGAAGAATGGATCATCAGGTGAAAATCAGAGGATATCGAATAGAGATCGGTGAGATTGAGCTGAATTTATTACAATATCCAGGCGTATCTCAGGTTGCTATTGTGGACAAGGATATCGGCGGGGCGAAGTATCTATGTGCATATTATGTAGCTGAAGCAGTAATAGCCATTCATAACTTACGTGAGTTTTTGGGTAGGAAGTTGCCTAACTACATGATACCGGCGTATTTCATCCGAATGGAATCTTTACCGTTCAATCTCAATGGTAAAATTGATCGGAATCTATTACCGGAAATGGATGGCCTAATAAATACAGGCATTCCATATGAAGAAGCTGATAATGAGACCGAATTGTTGGTGATCGGCATTTGCAAAAATATACTGGGTCTGCAGCAGCTGGGTGCAAGGGATAATTTATTTGAAGCTGGTGGAGACTCCATTCGCATTGCCAAGATACACAAAGAATTAAAAAGGAACAATATTCACATTTCAATTAAAGATATATTCTACTACGAGAACGTGCGTGATATATGTAATAACTGCTTGAAGAAAAGCGAATCTGCAGCAGAGAGTAATACAGGCGAATTGAAGAGTGCAGGGAGCTTATCAGAATGGAAGGAGTCCCTTACCAGCCAACTTCATGAATTCAGTGATACGATTGCAAATTATCACAAGATTACAAGGGTATATCCAATAACAGCAATACAGAAAATTCTGCTGGAAACCAATCAGACATTTAGCGGGACAATCATGGATTTTGACGATGAGGTTAATGTAGATCTACTAAGTAAAAGCATTGCAAGTGTCGTGAATGAACAAGGATTATTACGAAGTGTTCTCATCCAATCAGAACATCAAGTTATGCTACAGGAACATAGCTTAGTGCATGGACTTAACATACCTTATTTAGATCTATCGAATGCAAGTCAAGAACAGAATGAGCAAGTCCATCAATATATTTATGAGATGTATGCTGAACATTTGGAGAACACGGATCTGTACAACAAATTGCTATATAAAGTTATATTGGTTAAATTTTCGGACAGTCACTATAAGCTATATTTGCCTATTAGTCATTTGATTTTTGATGCAATGAGCGTCGAAATACTACATGAACAGATACAGCAAGCATATGATAACCAGGGGGAGTTAAGGAAACCTAATCCATTACAGTATGAGCATTATGTCAACGAGGTAGTGCAGGGGCCACAGGGTATATCTGAACAGGAACTAATTGAGAGATTCAATCTAGAGCAATTTCAAGAAAGCTTTAGAACGTATTTCAAAAAATATAAGGAAGCCTCCTGGACCCATACGACTATTTCTATACCGTTGACAGAAGAAATTCGCGAATCTGTAGCAGAAATGTCATGGGAAATATCAATAAAAGTATTTTTGAAAGTTCTAGAACTCAATTTCGATCTGGATACCATACCGTTTGCACTTATGCATACAGGAAGAAAATATCAATCCCATAATTATTATCATACTGTAGGTGCATTTATTGATATTTTGCCGTTAAGTCTGCCTCGTGATCAACATGCAGATTCCGAAGTGATTAATGAGCTAATTACCCTGGCTTCCACGAAGAACATTAATTTTGCTGCCTTACTAGCTCATGGGGAGCCGAAAAGCAAGTATAAAAAGGTGAAACAGATCTTGAAAGAGATTTACGGCCTAGGAACAATCAACATCCCAATATTTAATTATCTAGGACTGTATGATTCACAGTCAAGGATGAAGGAGGAGCTAAATAGAATAAAGGATAGTCACGGTAGTAAAGTGAAAAATTTGTCTACTGAAATCGCGATTGGCGTGCAAGAAAATGAACTGGTGATTAGATTATTCTGTGAAGAAAACAAATTGACATGGCTTACACAAGAGCTTCAATACTTCATAACTGATTTTAACAAATTGATATTAAAGTGAGATTCGCAAACAACACATCGCTAACACAGAGTAAACAAGTCCATAGCTTTTTATAAGCAGTACAGGCACAGATGGGCAGCCGCCCACATACAATAAACAGACCATACTGTGATGGAAAAAGACAGATTCATGCATATTTCCAGGAGGTGTCCTCTGTGCCCGGATTGTTTACTGCAATTGCTCTGTTTATTAAGGAACTGACCTTACTCGTCTCCTACGTCAAGAATAACGCCTTCCCCCAACCGCTCAGCGAACAGGATGAAGCGAAGCATCTGAAGCTGATGGCCGAAGGCAATGCTCATTCCCGTAATATGCTCATTGAACATAATCTGCGTCTGGTTGCACATATTGTCAAGAAATTCGACAACACCGGAGAGGATCTGGAGGACTTGATCTCCATCGGTACGATTGGACTGATTAAAGCAATTGAGAGCTTTCAGACCGGGAAGGGCACCAAATTGGCAACGTTTGCGGCTAGGTGCATTGAAAATGAAATTCTAATGCACTTGCGTTCGCTTAAGAAGACACGCAAAGATGTGTCGCTGCATGATCCAATTGGGACGGACAAAGAAGGTAATGAAATTACATTAATTGATATCCTCGGCTCAGAGGAAGACGATGTGGTCAACACGGTTCAGCTCAAAATCGAGAAGAGCAAGATTTACCGCAACTTGGATATTCTTGATGACCGTGAGAAAGAAGTGGTAATCGGAAGATTCGGTCTAGAGACGGGTGGAGAGGAGCGAACGCAGCGTGAGATTGCGAAGGAGCTGGGCATTAGTCGCAGCTATGTATCACGGATCGAGAAGCGGGCGCTCATGAAGCTGTATCACGAATTCTATAAACAGAAGGGGTAACTTGAAATATATTAGTCATTCTGTACAAGGTAAAGGAGATAATAAGAGAACATGAGGCGTGATGACGAACAGGCCACTTCATCGTGGCTTGTTTTTAATTTCGCCCATTTTACGCGTTTTTTTATGAATTAAAAAATTTAGAGAAGCACGATATTCTAGCAACTATTGATAATATGGAAAAATAACTATAAAAAATGATAAAAAGTGTCTAATTGAATTATATTTCAAGATATGATTTTTATAACGTTTTCATCCTTTTATTTGATTTACAATCATAATGTAACCAGTCGCTGTTGTCCCGATTTGTTGAATTAAAAAAGAATACAGTACAGAGGGTGTTAACGTGGAATGGTACGCTCTTTTTGTTCAAGCCGATAAAGAAATGATGGTAGAGAATCGCATCCATGCTTTATTTAATGAATCAGTCTGTACTGCGTTAGTACCCAAAAGAATGTTGTTAGAACGAAGACAGGGAGTCACAAGGGCAGTTGCCAGGTTACTGTTTCCTAGCTATGTGTTGATCAAGACAACAATGCAACCAGATATTTACTATAGAATTATGGAGATTCCTTATATTCTTAAAATTTTGAATACGGGCATTCCTCGTAAGGACGGCTGTTATTGGACGGCGATTGATCCTGAAGAGATCGAGACCATTCTGAATCTTGTTGACCAATCTGGGATCATTTGTTCCTCACGAGTACTGATGGAGGATCGCAACTTTTATGTAGAAGAAGGGCCCTTATTAGGTATGGAAGATAGGATTATGAAATTGGACAACCATCATAACAGAGCCAAGGTCAGATTGAATTTTAACGGGGAAAGTAAGACGGTTGACTTGGCAGTGAATGTATTTCGAAAGAATAATTGATACAACAGAAAACCTGAGGGAGCTGGTCATAGTGGATTTTAGTCATTCTCATAAAGAAAAGCAGGCAGAGTTTAAAGCTTTTGTCGATCAAGAGATTAAGCCGTATGCTGCTCAGATTGACCAAGAGGAGTATATCCCGAAGAGCATCATAGAAAAAATGGTTGAAAAAGGATATTGGGCTACTGAATTACCTAGCGAATATGGCGGTGCCGGTCTGGATTTAATTAGTTCAGGTTTGCTTCATCAGGAGGTTGGACGGGGTTGCTCTAATGTAAGAAATTTACTCGGTGTTCAAGGTATGGTGTCCAGCGCCATCTTGAAGTGGGGAACAGAGGAACAAAAAAGGCACTGGCTGCCAAAGATGGCCACGGGTCAGGTAGGCGCTGCTTTTGCACTGACAGAGCCTGGTGTCGGTAGTGACATAAAAAATTTACAGACAGAGGCGATCGAGGAAGGATCAGACTATATCCTTAACGGACAGAAAAAATGGATCACCTTCGGTGGTAGTGCTGATTTGTACATTGTATTTGCCAAGTGTAAAGGAAGAGTAGGAGCGTTTCTGGTAGAAAGAGATACACCAGGGTTTAGCACGATGCCGATTAAAGGCCTGCTAGGATTCAGAGGCTCCATGTTGGCGGAGCTAACTTTCGATAATTGTAGAGTGTCTTCAGATAATCTGTTGAGTCGAATTGGGTTTGGCTTATCTCATGTCGCTAACTATGGACTATCTCATGGGCGTTATAGTACAGCATGGGGATGTGTAGGCTTGGCGCAGGCCTGCCTGGAATCCAGTGTACAATATGCTACTCAGCGCAAGCAGGGAGATAAGTTTTTGAAAGATCATCAGCTCATACAAGAACTAATTGCAGAAATGGAGGTTAATATCACTTGTGCTAGATTGCTTTGTTTGCACGCCAGCTATTTAAGAGAAAATAAGGACGAACGGTTTGTAATGGAGACTGCTAAAGCCAAGTATGTTGCTTCCCGAACTGCGTTTAATGCGGCAAGAGACGCTGTTCAAATTCACGGAGCCAATGGTGTAGGATCTGATTACCCTGTCCAAAGATATCTCAGAGATGCAAAAATCATGGAAATCGTAGAGGGGAGCTCGCAAATCCAACAGATCATAATTGCAAGCCATGCTTTCAGAAAGAAGTACTAATCATGTGATGTACTGTGATTTAGGTAATGTGGTATATAAAGGTTAATGAATGAAAGCGGGGATCTGGCCGAAGAAGTCAATGAAACAGAATCGACCAGTCCCCGATTATCTTATTAAATGAATGTTATAGGAACTTTGAGAGTTCTATTAGCACCGTGCACACGCTTAGCTTATGGTTTGTTTACGTTAACATAGTTAGCTATGAGCTATGCAGAAAGATTACAGCTTGGATGGCCAGTTGCCATACCAGGCATACCCTCCTCTTCTTTCCTTGTCAATTTCGGTAAGATCATACTTGACTACCCCGTCACGGCCTACGAAAATCGGTTTGTTCGTTCCAATTTCATAGAAGCGTGCCCACAGTGCTGAAGCGCTGGAGTCTTTGATGAGCTTGCTATCCCCATTCTTACGCTCATAGCGGTAGCCTGTAATTTTGACTTCCTCAAACCAGGCTTCTGCAGCTTTGATGGAAGCTGAGATCTTGGAGTTGGAAGGTCTTGTCTTCAGGAACTTTACAATAGAAGTGCTCTCTCCAGCCGAGAGGGAAGGTACCTCATAGATTCGTGCACCTGCTGGTTTGAGTGTCTTGGAATCGTGTTGCTGTCCCCATGCTGTCAGCTTACCGTTTGCCACGACTTGCGAATTCAAGATCGCGTCTACGCCCTTGTCCACAGCAGCCTGGCTGCGAGAAGCCAAGGAACTGTCGATGAAGGAGAAGTCACCTTTACGGCTGCCCACCTCATCCAACAAGTACAGTACATTAATCATCGCGTCATCATTAAAGGTTATGTGTGTATGATAGCCTGAGCTTTTATAGACTTGCGGGAATCCCCCGTTGGAATACTGCATGTTGAGCAAAAAGTTGATGCCCTTGATCGCAGCATCTGAATAACGGGAATCCTTTGTTTTCTTGTATTCACTTGCAAGTCTTCTGATTTCTGAATAAGTAGCCTTGTTATCAATTGTCGATTTGGCCCATTCCCCACTAGTCTCCGAATAATCCTTTTTCCATCCTCCATCAGCAAGCTGATTCTTTAGAATATCGGACATACTAGCAGTCGTCCCTGAAGCATCCGCAGCGGATACTGTACTGATTGGTTGGAACAACGTTACCCCACCAGCCACAGAAAATGCCATCGTGCATACCATAACGCCTGTAATGATCTTTTTCTTGTTCATAAACATTGTACACTCTCCCATTTCATCGTTTATTTATGTTTACTTGCCATCCATAATTACAATGTAAACCATGTACTCCTTTCTTTAATATTTAATGGATTTGTTTTCGTTTTACACCCAATATTTGTATTGGATAATGGAATTTTATGTCATGGCAATTCTTTTGTCAATACATGAAATATTATGTAATAAAAAATAATAAATTGACGATTATTAATTAGTTCTTTAGTAGGATTTTTCGTTCGTAGTTATGTATGGGTTGTAGCTGGATTTAGATCTGGAACGAAGCCAAATTACTAGGAAAAGTCTCGGTTTTAGACGGGTTATCACAAACGAATTATGTCTTGTATCAAAAAGAGAGAAAGATTAATGTCTAATCATATGGTCCTATATGAAAATGGGGTCAAAAATGAGTGTGTTCAAGTAAGTGAAGTGAAATATGAAAGAGGAGTTGAAGGAATTCCAGAAAGATATATGAAAGAAAATGAAAAATAAATATTCAAGATTATAGGATATATTTATAGATTAGCAAGGAATTGTTTAGACAGACCTTGGGGTTATAGATTATTTTAAGCGTTGTTTGATATAAAGGGGGAGTACACATTGAATAAGCGTTTTATTGGAAGGTTGAGTTTACTATTCAGCTTAGCGTGTGCATTGGTATTAAGCTTGTCTACAGCAACTATATATGCTGCAGCAGTTGGACAAGCCATTGCTAGCCCGGAGAATGGATGGCAGCGGTATGATGATAGGTACGTTAAATCTACCATGGCACGGGGGAAGGACAATGCCTATTATCAATCTACAGGGACCTCAACTAAAGAAGTAGGGAGAAACATTAAGTTTCAATTCTATGGAAGCAACATCAGGCTCTTAACTTTCTCCAGTACAAAGGACCATGCTACTGAAGTTTCCGTGAAAATCGACGGTGTTCCTTATAAATACAGTGAAGCATATGACGCTAAAACACTGACTCTTGTGTTTGAGAAGACGGGACTTGAGAAAGGACTGCATGATGTCATCATCGAATCCATTCAGTCAGGAAAGTTTACTTCTCTTGATGCCATTGATATTGATGATGATGGTTACATTGTGCCTATGAATACACCTGCCCAATTAAAGGCAGCCTCTGGGAATGCACAAGCCATTCTTAGTTGGAATGAGATCGAAGAAGCTACCGGCTACACCGTTTACTTTGGTACAGAAGCTGGTAAGTATACAGACGAAGTGTCCGTGACCAAGGATGCTTATGGTAATTATGTAATCCCAGGTCTTACCAATGGGACAACATACTATTTTGTTGTAACAGCTACAGTAAACGGAGTTGAATCAGAGCGCTCCATGGAAGCCTCCACAACCCCACAGGCTGAAGTTGCAGGTGAGGCTGTACTGAATGTTACGATCGCAGAAGATACGGTGAAAGTCGGAGATGCATTTAAAGCGGCTATTTCTCTTGATCATGTCAGTGACATCTATGCAGAAGATTTCAAAATAAAGTACGATACAGAACGATTCGAATACATGGGATTTGATGAAGTGGAGGGTTTCAAGGTCTACAATACGACAACGGATGAGGATGACAACATTCGCTTCATCGTAGCTAGTCAAGGAGAGCAATACGGGATTACTGGAGAAAAGGTATTCTTGAATCTGAACTTCAAAGCTAAGGCTGTTGGATCTGGCGATGTGGATGCGTTGTACTGTCGGATAGCGAATACAACCATTGAATGGGATCTGGAGGGTGATGCATGCGGAAGTGATACGGTAACCGTAGAACTAGCTGACATTCAGGATGTTAACCATTCTGGCGAATACACACTGGTTGATCTTGCGATCGATGGGTTTTATTTTGGACGTGCAGCTGCCGATACAGATACAATCAATCACAGCGCAGATCAAATCGTTGATGGGAACGTAAACGATGATGACCTGGTGTATATCGTAAATCAAATGCTGAGCAATACAAACTACGCACCTAATCTTCTATAAAAAGTGACCAAAGCTCCGCTGGCTAGTTGCCGGCAGAGCTTTTCTTTGTAACCCCTTGTCACCGATTACTCTTTCTATAATAGCTGGGGGTGACTCCCGTTATTTTTTTGAACATCACATTAAAATTGGCGACATGCTCAAAGCCTGTACTTTCGGCTATTTGTGAGATGGGTGCCTTGCTCTCTCTAAGCAAACGTTTGGCCTCGCGCAAGCGAATGATCTGCAAATACTCTTTGAACTGAAAGCCCGTAATTTTCTTGAACGTACGGCTTAGATAGGAAGGGCTGATGTAGAAAAGCTTGGAGACCTCATGCAGCGTGATCTGACTATGGAAGTTATCGCTCAGGTAGCCAGCCACTTCAGTCATCTTCTGATGCATGGGATGGGCGGTTATCGTTTGTTTCATATTCTCCTTAACAGCATGGCGTCGCATGTGAACCAGTAATTCAATTAATAGGGCACGAACACAGGTCTCAACAGCTTCGTAGCCCAGTTCACATTCACGTAGCATCTTTTGCAGCAGCTCTTCTACTGCGGCTTGCATATCAATGGGGAAATGAATCAAAGGACTAACAGCATTTTTTTGCAGTAGCGGAACCTGACATCTCGATAGCTCTGTCGTGATAAATGATTCACTGAAGTTAATCAAAATACGCTCGCACTTTAATGCATCTGAGCTTGTGGTCCGATGGATATCATGAGGATGAAGCAGGATCAGCTCTCCCTTTTGGGCAGTGAATACGGTCTCGTTTACGAAGAACACTCGCTCCCCGTCCAGTAAGTAATAGATTTCATACGTTGAATGTGAATGTGACCTAGGCATGGATGCAGGTCCGGTCTGGTAGAGATATTGAATCGTGAATTCGTTCTCCGCAATCGCATATTTGGTTCCCAGAATCTCTGTCATATTCATACACCCTTCGCTCGATAGCAGATTTAAAAGGACAATCATAATAAATTATAAGGCTAAAATGGACATATAACCGAAAAAAATATAGCTTTTTTTGCACTATAATAATCTTATTGTCCTGATAAAAGATAGGGGTTGATGATGAAATGAGCACATTCCATAATCCGATTATTCCGGGGTGTTATGCTGATCCTTCGATATGCAGAGTCGGGGAGGACTATTATCTAATTACGTCATCCTTTGAATATTTTCCGGGGGTTCCCATTTTCCATAGTAAGGATCTGGTAAATTGGCGTCAGCTTGGGCATGTGCTGGACCGACCATCCCAGCTTGATCTGGATGGAACTCCTTGTTCTAAAGGGATTTATGCCGCAACGCTTCGCTATCATGATGGAATCTTTTATATGGTCACCACCTTCGTTGTAAGCGTAACCGGAGCGCGCAGGAATTTTTATGTGACAGCGAGTGACCCCGCCGGACCGTGGTCAGACCCCGTATGGCTTCCCGATGCACCGGGAATCGACTCATCGCTCTTTTTTGATGACGATGGAAAATGCTACATCATGGCAAACCGTCAGCCTCCTGGGGGGCAGCAATATCCCAAGCATATGGAGATCTGGATGCAGGAGCTCGATGTAAGCAAGGGTGAGCTGGTTGGAGAGAAGTATAGTCTTTGGGACGGTGCATTAAAGTATGTTCATGCCCAGGAGGGGCCACATATGTATAAGATCGACGGCTATTATTATTTAATCATTGCTGAGGGGGGCACTGGACATACCCACTCGGTGACGGTGGCGCGTAGTACAGATATAAAGGGGCCATATGAAGGCTGTAAGTCCAACCCGATTCTTACGCATCGTCATCTGGGCAATAAGCATCCTGTGACCAATGTAGGCCATGCGGACATTGTGCAGACGCAGGATGGAGAATGGTGGATGGTGTGTCTGGGATCGCGTCCCTATGGAGGTTATTACAGAAATCTGGGGCGTGAAACGTTCCTGGTGCCATTTGTCTGGGAGGAAGGCTGGCCTGTGGTTAATCCAGGAAAGGGCGTTGTTGAGCTGGAAATGCAGCGTCCTTCGCTTCCCGAGCACCGATGGCCGTCCCAGCCTGTCTGCGATCATTTTGGCAGTGAGCAGTTGGGACTGACATGGAACTTTATCCGTACACCAAGAGGTGAGTTCTGGTCATTAACAGAACGCCCGGGATACTTGCGACTGAAGCTGAAGCCCGAAACAATGACGGAATTCGTCAATCCAAGCTTCGTTGGGCGACGTCAGCAGCATATTCAATTCTCCGCGCGGACCGTGCTTGAATTTGCTCCGCAATCGGTTCATGAGGTGGCAGGTCTGGTCATCCTGCAGCACAATGACGCCCAATACCGTGCAGAGTATACTCGTAATGAGCAAGGGTCTATTGTACGGTTGGTACGGCATTTTGAAGGAATGAGCACAACGCTCGCTGAGCAATTGGTCGGGTCGACAGAGTCGAACCGTAAGCTGTATCTCAAGGTTGAAGCAAGGGGACAGGATTACAGCTTCTACTTTGCCACGCAAGCAGAGGTGTGGAATCCGCTATTGGAGCATGTTGACGGGACAATTCTGAGTGTTGATGTAGCAGGGGGATTCTCTGGAACGTATATCGGCTTGTTCGCAAGCAGCCAAGGGCAACCGAGTCAGAATCATGTCGATTTCGATTATTTTGAATATTCGCCACTGTATTAAGGTGTGTGGGCCTACAGAGCATTGCTGCTTGCTTTCAGAAATGATTCATCAAAAAAATCCCGATGATGGTTATGGTCAAGACCCCATTTAGTGGACATTGAAAAAACACCTAAGCTAGAAACTGGCGTCGGTACTCTACCGGCGTCAGTTTGTTTAATTTACGCTGTGGTCGTCTTCGGTTGTAAAAACGTATGTATTTCTCAATTCGTCTTTGTGCCTCTGCCAGATTTCGTATATCATAGGGATAGAGTCCTTCCGTTTTGAGATGCGAGAAGAAACTCTCCATGGAGGCGTTGTCTAGGCAATTGCCCCGGCGAGACATGCTGATTTGGGCGCCAACCTTTGGCAGCATGTCGTGGTAAGCATGAGACGTGTACTGGAACCCTTGGTCGCTGTGAACGACCAATCCGGTCACGTCTTTTTGCTTTGCAAATGCCTTGGCAAAGGTCTGGAGGACCAGCTCATTGTCGTTACGTTCGCTAAGTTGGTAGGCCACAATCTCGTTATTGAATAGGTCTTTGACTGCTGAGAGATACAACCAGCGTTCGCCTACCCGGTATTGAGTCACATCCGTCACCCATTTCTGGCTTGGTTTTTCGGCTGTGAAATTTCGCTTAAGCAGATTATCAGCTACACGCTCGGCAGCCTGGTATGTCATATTAAATCGACGTTTCCGGCGAATGCTGGCTTGAAGACCGAGCTTTTGCATAAGGCGCAGCACCTTCTTGTGATTCATCCATACACCTTCATCCTGCCACAAGAACAGCTGGATCTGCCGGTAGCCATACCTTCCTTCGTAGCGTTTATACACCGTGCGGATGAGTCGTTTAGCACCGGCGTCTGGGTCGTTGTTCTTCCGCTTCAAATATGCGTAGTAACCACTTCTAGAGACGCCAAGGAGTTGGCAGTATTCAGCTACTTGGCCGATGTCCGCTGCTTGCTCAATGAGCTTGAAGCGCTGTTCTTTCCCTCCCGCATCCAGATTTCCAAACACTTTTTTAGCATCGTATTCTCCCGTTTCAACTGCTGAACATATCGCTCCTGATCTAAATATTCTTTCCGCCTTCCTCGTTGATCCAATAGACCAAACTCACCTTTCTCACGGTATTTTCGCATCCAACGCTTCATCCGACCCTGATCTTGGATTCCGAAATGATCGTTGATCTGCCGATACGTCCACTTTTCCTCTACGTGCAGGCGAATTGCCTCCACCTTGAGTTCCTCGGAATACGTCTTAAACTTTTGACCTTTAATAGCCATTAAAAATGCACCCCCTAGAAATTCATCGGTTAAACCAAGGGGTTTTTCCAATGTCTATTCTAAGGGGTGCACTTCAGGTTATCCATCGGGATTTTTTTTGATCTTAGAGATATTGAGATGTTTCAGATTTTCAGATGTTTCAGATATTCCAATACCCCGACATTCGAATGTTACTTAGGCTGATGGAGTTAATGCTTCTTTTCGGTGACTGCGCCATTGAGAAATGAATACGCCAGCCAGCACTAGCATGGCTCCGATATATCCCTGCATGGTTAGTATCTCCCCGACAAAAAGAAAGGCGAACAGGGCCGCGAATACAGGCTCCATGGCATACATCAGACCGGTTTGCGTTGGAGCCAAATATTTTTGGGCTACAGGCTGGGCTATGAAGCCAAAGGCACTGCAAATCAGACTAAGGGCCAGAATGGCTATCCATCCGTTAGGTGTATGAGGCAGGGCAGGCGACTCGAAGATGAAGGAGAAGAGAAGCCCGTATGCCGCTGTGAACCCTAGTGAGACGATGCCGAGATTGATGGAATCGGTCTTTTTGACCGCAGCAGTTGTGACGAGGATGTACAAGGCATTGCAAATTCCCCCTGCGATGCACAGCACGTCGCCAGAATGTACACGTAAATCGCTATTAAGCGTAAGCAATCCAATTCCGATGATCGCTATAATTGCCCCCAATAGATGATTTTCGGCAAGTCGTTTGCGATAAAAGAGGACATGGAGTAAGGGGACAAAAATCACCGTAAGACCGACCAAAAAGCCAGCATTGGAGGTGCTGGTTGTTTTTAGACCAAAGGTAATGAATGCGAACACGCCAAACAGAATCAGCCCTAACAAGGCGCCATACTTCACAGTCGTCTTGTCGATTTGCTTCAGACGCTTGAAGAATAAGGCGCCCGTAATTAGGAAAGCGATCCCGAAGCGAAGTGCAATGAGATTGAATTCCTCAATGGACCCCAGCCCCATTTTCATGAATAAATAGGATGAGCCCCATCCCAGGGTAACAAGCAGAACTAGCATACTGGCCTTTTGTGCATTCATTGTTTTATACGCTTCCTTTGAGCTATGTAGTAGATGGGAGTAAATATGTATTTCAGACGTAGGTTTCTCTGAAATCCTTCTCTAGTATACTCGGATTTCAATACAAGAATATTGAAGGTTTGTTATACTTAGCATGAGAAAAATTCATGGAAAAATAGCCCGAAGGTGGGTCGCTAATCCGCTTAGAGCATTGCATCATAATGTAGAGATGTAGAGATGTAGAGATGTAGAGATGTAGAGATGTAGAGATGTAGAGATGTAGAGATGTAGAGATGAGGTGTAATGTGAGTATTCATAAATATACGATCCTTATGAAGGTCGTAGAGTTGGGTAGTCTGACCAAAGCGGCTGATGTGTTGGGCTTTACCCAGTCAGGGGTGAGCCATGCCATTAGCAGTCTGGAGGAGGCGTTGGGTTTTACACTGCTGCTTCGCGGAAGGTCGGGAGTAAGATTGACCTCCAACGGAGAGCAGCTACTTAAGCCCATAAGGGAAATGCTCAATTGGAATGAGCAATTGAAGCAGGTAGCCGCCTCCATTCACGGACTGGAGACAGGTACGGTTCGCATTGGCACCTTTACCAGTGTGTCCGTCCATTGGCTGCCTCAAATGATCAAGGAATTCCAGAAACAATATCCCCGTGTGGAATTCAAGCTGATGGAGGGCGATTACGAGGAGATTGAGAACTGGATTGCTGAGGGTCAGGTGGATTGCGGATTTATCACGATTCCCTCTCGCGAAGCCTTCGACGTGTATCCGCTACGAAAAGAACGGATGCTAGCCATCGTGTCCATGGAGCATCCGCTTGGTCATCTCCCTTATTTTCCTTTGGCTCAGGTGGAGTCGGAGTCGTTTATTGTCCCAAGGGAGGGCTCGGATTATGATGTCCGCCGGATTATGGAGAAGGCCTCGCTCAAGCCCAACATCATGTTCTCTTCCAAAGATGACTATGCCATTATCGCTATGGTGGAGAATGGTCTGGGTGTAAGTATACTGCCGGAGCTTGTCCTGCAGGGACGTGCCCAGCATGTGCACTGTATGGAACTGGATGTGCCCAGCTACCGCTTTTTGGGCATAGCCGTTCATACGATGAAGGATGCCTCACCAGCTACCAGGCATTTTGTCAGACACGTTCAGCAGTGGCTGGAAACGACGGTTACGCCGTAGAGAACGGTAGTAATGGCGCTAGGAAACGAACAGAAAACATAAAACTAGAGGCTAAAGGAGTGCCACAACATGAATTACCAAGAATCGTTGGAACAATATATAGAGGCTACGAATTCACATGATTTTGCGAATGTTCAAAAGGTGCTGCATCAAGATGCGATATACTGGTTCACGGATCAGACTTGTACGACGATGGCCCAGATTCAGCAATATTTTGAAGCCGCATGGGACACGATTAAAGAAGAGGTCTATACTGCAAAGGATGTACAATGGATCGCAACAGATGACAATGTGGCAACATGTGTGTATACATATCACTACCATGGACTGCACAATGGCAAGCGAGTGTCAGGGAGCGGTAGGGCGACGAATGTCTTCATAAAGGATCACACGAATGAATGGAAGCTGATTCATGAGCATCTGAGTAGTCTTTAAGTACCGATATTATTGAGCATTGAGCATACTGGTGAGGGTCCGCACAGATAACTGGTGGCCCTCTCTTCTGTCATTTTTAAACTATAATAACGTATTCAAGCAGGAAGAAGGGACCCAGCCCAGCTCCCCTTTCTCTGTCTTGCAGTAGGTCCAGGCATTCAAATGCTTCAGCCCAAGCAACACTTCTCCTTCGAGCACGGTAAGCTCATGAGCAGAGTAGTCCTGAAGAACCTTTGCAATGCCAGAGTCATCGGGTGTCGTTAGCATTTGCTTGGGCACCCATCCTTCTTTGTCAGTAAGAAGAGATTTGCAAAATATCCAATTTGGGTATTCTGTATCCTCTGCTCCGTATAGCACTTCTTGTTGTGCCTGCAGGATGATCGGGTCGGGGTAGGTCGATTCGTGGCTCTTAATTACTATATAACGGTGCAAAGTTGCGCCTCTCCTTTCATCTATGGGGCTGTGTTACTGAAGAGAATATATCATGTTAGATCCCTGTTAAAAAAGGGGAGATTGTGAAGCGGCCTAAATCCAAACTTCCTTATGGTATAATGTCCGTATTTAGCGGAGGTGATGACTTCTTGAAAGCATATCATTATAATGCAGAACCAGCTTACCGTGCGGACCCGGATATACATTTGCAGTACTGGGGAAGGGAGGAGTGTGTGCCTGGACATGCTGTAGGTCCCTTGGTGCGCGATGTCTACAAGATTCATTTTATACACAAAGGTTCTGGAAGGGTTCAGGTTGGGGAGCATACCTATACATTGGGAGCTGGAGAGGCTTTTCTCATATATCCAGATGTCTTGACTTACTATGTAGCAGATCAGAACACACCTTGGGTGTATTCGTGGATCGGATTTCATGGGGAGCAGGTCAATTCCGTGTTGAACCGTACCCGACTTACTCCAGAGCAGCCTGTATTTCCGATGGATCTGAGATTCATGCCAGGAATGTATGATTTGCTAACAGAAGCTTCCACTCAGGAGACAGGGTCTGATCTACAGCTTCAAGCTTTAATGTATGGATTTTTGTCAGTTCTTGTGGAGACGGTCCCTTACACAGCTGAACGAATCTCTGCCCCCAGAAAGCAAGACGTATACATCGTGGAGGGGATTGAATTCATTCATGCGCATTTTCATGAAGCCATCTCCATTCAGGACATCGCCGCATATCTGGGGCTGGACCGCAAGTATTTCTCTACGATCTTCAGAGAAGCTGTTGGTGTCCCTCCGCAGCAATATCTGCTGCAATTTCGAATGGATAAAGCGTGTGAGTTGCTGAGGAAAAAGCGGTATTCAGTTGGAGAGGTAGCGAGATCTGTAGGGTACCAGGACGCATTATTATTCTCCAGAATGTTCAAAAAAGTCAAAGGCACTGCTCCAAAGCATTATTATTAGTGTCTTGAATGTATCGAATGTGCCTATAGAGTCGTGCATCCGCTAACCGTTACTCCCCCAGATCATTCAACCTGAAATCAGATCCAGTGAAGATATTAGCCTCCACTACTAATGTATACTCATCCCTATAAATGTAATTATAACTATCGTCTATAAACGACATTATTCCATAAACAACACCCTTACTGCTATAGGAACTATCCGTCATAATCGTTAAACTGACCTTAGTTCACAAGGGAGGGATTCAATATGACATACCAAGCAAATGATAGAAGATATGACACAATGCTATATAATCGCTCTGGTGCGAGCGGACTGAAGCTACCAGCCATCTCACTTGGGCTATGGCATAACTTCGGGGGACATGATTCGTTTGAAAATGGGCGAACTATGGTTCGCAGAGCTTTCGATCTGGGGATTACCCATTTTGATCTGGCGAATAATTATGGGCCGCCGCCAGGCTCGGCAGAAGAGACCTTTGGCCGATTACTTAAGACCGATCTGTCTGCATACCGGGATGAGCTTATCGTCTCCACGAAGGCTGGTTACTACATGTGGCCCGGTCCTTATGGGGAATGGGGCTCTCGGAAGAATCTGATCGCAAGTCTGGATCAAAGTCTAAAGCGGCTGCAGCTTGATTATGTTGATATTTTCTACCACCATCGCCCGGACCCGGATACTCCACTGGAAGAAACTATGAATGCGCTCGCACAAATTGTTCGCCAAGGTAAAGCCCTCTATGTCGGTCTATCCAACTACAGTCCTGAGGCGACTCGTGAGGCCTCGCGCATATTGAGGAGTCTGGGAACGCCTTGTCTGATTCATCAGCCTAGATATTCTATGCTATCCCGAGGTGTCGAGGATGGATTGCTGGATGTCCTGGAAGAGGAGAAGATCGGTTCAATTGTATTCTCTCCATTAGAAAAAGGTATCCTGACGGATCGCTATCTAAACGGAATTGCTCAAGATTCGCGTGCGGCAGGATCAAGTCCGTTCTTGAAGCCAGAGGATCTTAATGAGCAGCTTATGGGTAAGGTCAAAAAGTTAACAGAGCTTGCTGAGCAGCGTGGCCAGAAGCTCTCGCAGATGGCACTAGCTTGGGTACTGCGGGGCGGACGCGTGACCTCTGCGCTCATCGGAGCAAGTAGAGTCAGTCAGATCGAGGATGCCGTCGGTGCGTTGTCGGCTCTTGAGTTCACCGAAGAGGAGCTAGCGGCCATTGATGCTATTTTAGCGTAACTGAAATTTAATATGTTCTAGGTAACTTAATAAGGAGTGAAATCGCTAATTGCAAAAGAGTTGCCAAGGATAGGGGAGGAATCCCTTATCCTTTTTTTATACGTTTTATATCAAATTAGTCCTTATAATGACTACAAATCAAATTTCTAGATGTTATATTATGTAATTAATTCATTAATAAAACATCATTGGTAAACGAGGTTGTATAAAACGGGTATAAGTCTTAATACCTAGGTGTTTGCTGTCGATATATGTAAAGAACTATAAATTGGAGGTCAGCGATGAAAAAACACCGTAAAAAGGGAAATCTTAAAAAGAAAACAACTACTGTCATTTCCCTAGCTATGATATTAACATCCCAAGTGTCTCAATATGGTCAAATAGTGAGAGCGGCGCCATATGCGGAGCCGGTGACGAGTATAACTCTGTCCTCCAATCAAAAGGTAAACTTCAAGCTTGATCAAAATCATAATTACATAGGTACTCAATATCAAGACGATATCATTAAAATCTCGACCGAAGCAGATAACACTCTGAGCATCGAACCTTTGCAAGAGGGCAGTACATTTTTTAATTTGAATATATTCAATCAGCAGAGCACGCTTGTTCAGCCTTTTGTTGTGAATGTTGTGGATGCTGGAGAAGACGGTATTGTAGATATCGGAGATATCGTGAGCTATTTGGATATAGTTCCGCCTACTGTGGCTAAGGACGATGTTCGAAACATGTTAGGAAACATAGATTATCGAGTAATTTCGCCCACAGGTAATCAAGCACCGCTCATCATGTGCCAGCCATTAGTAACGTATAACCCGAACGATGATACATTTACGCCAGCAGACCTCCCTGTGGAATACTGGTTCGAGGATCCGAATGGAGATGCGCTGTCCTATGCAATTGTCCAGGAGCCGAGCTCACAGAGCGGTCTGAATTTGGACTTGCAGGGAAGTATTTTAAACATAGGAGGGACTCCGACTCTCCCGACTACCTTCACGGTACGAGCAACAGATCCGCAAGGACTGTATGCGGATGTGGAAGGCAAGCTGGACTTCGTGCCCGAGGCGCTAAGGTCTCATGGTGCGGTGCAAGTAAGTGGTCCGTTAACTCAGGTTGATCTGAATGAGTACTTCGTGGATCGGGATAACGAGATGCTCTCTTTTGCCTTGGGCAATATGAGCCACCTAAGTCAGTCGTTTACAGCATGGATCGAAGGGGATCAGTTGCTGTTGAGTGGTATGATCGTGCAACCGATGGAGATTCCTGTATCGGCTATCGATGAACGAGGAAATACCGCATACAACAAAGTGGAATTAATCGGTGAGAACCAAGCACCGCTCATCATGTGCCAGCCATTAGTAACGTATAACCCGAACGATGATACATTTACGCCAGCAGACCTCCCTGTGGAATACTGGTTCGAGGATCCGAATGGAGATGCGCTGTCCTATGCAATTGTCCAGGAGCCGAGCTCACAGAGCGGTCTGAATTTGGACTTGCAGGGAAGTATTTTAAACATAGGAGGGACTCCGACTCTCCCGACTACCTTCACGGTACGAGCAACAGATCCGCAAGGACTGTATGCGGATGTGGAAGGCAAGCTGGACTTCGTGCCCGAGGCGCTAAGGTCTCATGGTGCGGTGCAAGTAAGTGGTCCGTTAACTCAGGTTGATCTGAATGAGTACTTCGTGGATCGGGATAACGAGATGCTCTCTTTTGCCTTGGGCAATATGAGCCACCTAAGTCAGTCGTTTACAGCATGGATCGAAGGAGATCAGTTGCTGTTGAGTGGTATGATCGTGCAACCGATGGAGATTCCCGTATCAGCCATTGATGAACGAGGAAATACCGCATACAACAAAGTGGAATTAATCGGTGAGAACCAAACAGCAGTGACGTTAAGACAGACAACAATTTCCATTGACCCGAATGAGTACGTGCCTTTAGTAGATCCCAATGAAGACAAGCTTGTAGAAGATTCAAATGAAAATGTGTCTGTGGAAGAAGGGATTGTTGAAAATGAAGATCCTACTGTGAATACGATTGTTCAGGAGTCGGTTCCGCCAAGCGGCCAGCTCAGTCAGGTCGACCTTCAAGCCTATTTTATGCACGAGGGTTCTGAATACCATTCCTATACCCTTGAGGACAATGCTAGCGGTGAAGCTAATGCCTGGATCGAGGAGAATGTCCTTTACATTTCTGGAGAGATGCCATCTTCACAGGTCGTTGCTATCAGGGTAGAGGACGAGCAGGGAGTCTCGGAAGTCAAATATGTTCAACTACCTCAGACAGAGTGAATTTCGTTGTAGAAACCGACTAGAAGGGACATAGCCATGAATCAAAGGCATAAGCAGATTTCAGACTTAATATTGCAAAAATCTTATGAATCCGCCGAGTTAATAGCCAAGCGGCATGTGCAGGAGTTCCCGCTTGATGGTCAAGGGTGGCTGCTGCTGGGAGAAGCATTAATGAACCAGAATCAAGGTCAAGCAGCACAACGACTGTTCGACCGTGCGTTATTTCTCGATCCGAAGGGGAAATGGATGCCTTTTATGAAACGTGAGCTGGAGAACGTAAATCACAGTGAGGCAGTCAGCGAAGAGATCGAGCAGCTTCTATCCGTTCCCAGAGTTACTGTCTCTGCCGCAATCATCGTAAAAGATGAGGAACGCAGCATAAAGAGGTGCATACAGAGCATTCTCCATGCGGTGGATGAAATCATCGTTGTGGATTCAGGTTCAACAGATCAGACTTTATCCATCTTGAAGACCTTTCCACAGGTCAAGGTATTTACGCTGAAATGGAATGACAATTTTGCAGAGCTTCGCAATGAAGCTCTGCGGCATGTCACCTCGGATTGGGTATTTTGGCTCGATGCGGATGAATGGCTTCACGAGGAGGACAATGACCTTATTCGTCTGGCTGCAGGTCTTTATCACAATATGGATGCCTTGATTCCGGCATTGCAGCCTTGTCTTATGAATTACGTGAAAAGTGGACTTATCCAGGAATACTCTGTTCCACGTTTTTTTCAGATGAACAGGGGTATCTATTATAGCGGGCGTATACATGAGCAAATCGCTACAGAACAAGAAGGAATCTTTACCACGAATGTTCTGCATAAGCCGATTGGCATTCGATTGTATCATGATGGGTATAAGCCAGAGATCAAGACCCAAAAAGACAAGGCGACCAGAAATATCAAGCTTTTAGAATTAATGACGGAGGAGGATCCAACGAATCCAGGATGGTGGTATTTCCTTGGGCGAGAAACAATGGGCTCTGAGGATAAGACAAGAGCAGTAGCCTATTTTGAGAAGGCAATTGAACTAGGGAAGTCCTATCGACAATTTGGACGTATCGCAGAGATTTATATGTTGCTAGGTAAGATTCATAGATCACGGAACCAACTGGAGCTGGCTGAAGAGTTTTTCATGAAAGCTTTGGCCGTTCATCCAGACTATCCTGACGCTCATTTTCAACTAGCCCATATCTCGACGCTCAAAGCCCAGCAGCTATTGGCGGATGCCTTGAAGCATGTACAAGAAGCTGCCAGTGGCTTCCATACCTATCGCGGTGCGGTTGCTCCAGATCAGGATATCCATGTATGGAAGGCTGACGCTTTGCGATCCGATATTCTAGTGCTTCATGGTCATTTTGCAGAAGGCACAGCCATACTACAGGAGTTGAAGGCTAAAGATCCTCATGCTGGCAATATAGATAGAAAACTTGAATTCATGAAACAGCAAACACAGCGAGTACAACAATTATTTCAGTGAGTCTAACACGCTCCTATGTGAAAAAGAGGGATATTCTAATGATCAAAATACCTCGTGTTTTAATGCTCTTCCTGGTCATATCAGTCTTGATAACAGGCTCCTATGGCGTGAGCGCAGCGGCATTTGAGAGCGGAGGTGCTTATCTTGCTTCTGTGAAAGGTGAGGTAAGTGTGACCAAAGCAGGAGGAGCCCAAGCCATACCGGCCTTTGACAATATGAAGCTATCCCAGGGAGATCAGATTATTACGGGTGACAATGGAAGTGTTACGATCAAGGTCAAGCAACCGGAATCAGAAAGAACGCTGGGCCACAATTCGAATGCAACCATCACTAAGCTTAGCCAGAGTGCGTCTGGTAATACTTTTTCAATCAAGCTCTGGAATGGATCGATGTGGAGCTCTGTGGCTTCTTTAGGTGGAGCCGATCAGGACACCATTGAGACACCAGGCTCCACACTTCGTGTCAAGGGAACTCAATTTTATGTTGGTATACAGTCCGATGGTACATTATCGGTGTTCGTGGCCTCAGGTCTTGTCGCTGCAAGCTTCGATGATTATCTATCTCCGGCATCACCTATTCTAATAGCACCGACGCAGCAGCTGAATGTTAATGCCCTGTCTCTGCCTGCGCAGCTACAGGATGCCGTATCTGTAGTGGATGTAACGAAGCTCGCCAATCAGGCGGATCCTGTTGTCCTACAAGCCATGATCAGCAGTGCTGCTGCTATTACTTCAGAGAATGACGAGCTGAGATTACAATTGCAGCGTTCTTTGGGAGAACAAGTTCAACCAGCACTTCAACGCGGCGGTATTTCATCTGACATCAGTATTAAGGGACAAGAAGATCTTGATACCTACTTGATGAATATCAATAACCTGGTATCCAATATTGCCTCTGAGGCTGTCCGACTTGGCAAGATTCAATCGAACGCGATGAATGAGATTCTTAATCAGGTCAATCGAGAAATCCCGAATATAGATCAGAAGATTCGCTTGAATCCTATTCAATCCATCAATCCGCTAGGAGGTGTGGATTCAGGTGTTGCTCAGCAAAAAGAGCAGGAGTTATTGCGCTTGGAGGCCTTCCGGAAAGAAGCGGAGCAGAAGCAGTTGCGTCTTCAGTCTGAAATCAAAGCCAAGCTGGGCGAAACGATGCAGCAGCTGCTAAGCATCCAACAAGAGCTTAATGCGGCTAATCAGTCAATTCTTGAGCAACTTCAGAGTGAGGCGGAAAAAATGTATATTTCTCAGTTATCGGCAGATCAACTTGCGAGCTATCAACAGAACAAGCAGCAGCTGAAGAACGAAAGCTCAAGTTCTCCGAGCACACAGAACGCGAATACGAACACGAACACAACAGCACCTGCTATACCAGATCGTTCTAATTCCCGGGTTACGCCCGATATCACTTTGGTTCAAGACAAAACAGCACAGGGCTTCAACCTGTCCATTCACTTCAAGCGGTTTACGGGCTCAAATGCTTTTTACGGAACAGAGTTTCACTTTGTCAGTGACAATAACCTGGAAGTTGTGAATCCAGACAATCGTTTCTTGAATGAATCCTATTTTGCGTCTACTAATAGTGTGGACCTCGTTAAGAGCCAAATGGGAACAGTAGGTAGCTCTGCAGCGACCAAGAAGGAGATCATTTATGCAGCAACCCAGTTCGGAAATGCCTCCAACATCACAATTTCGGATGGAGTGCTGGCTACGATCCCTTTCTCTGTGACTGGAGATGGGACGCTCAAGCTGTCCTATGTGAAGATCGTAGATAAGACTGGGAAGGTTGTTTTGGAGTTAAATGATCCTAATCCTGGATTGCCTCCAGTCCTTACCTTCACGAAGTAATGACCTAATCCCATATTTCAGAAAATCAGCTCACAAGGAGTATCTATGAACTTATTACGAAGAACAGCTCTTGCATTCACGGCTTCTGCTCTTGCTTTTAGCTTGAATGTCGTACAAGCCGATGAGGTTACTCCACCATCCAGTGCTAATAACAGCATGATGGATCAGACTAATATAAGTGCCGGTAACGGAATGTATGGTGAGCAGGAAGGGGCTGCTTCTACAGCTTCCTTCAGGAGACCAACAGGTATAGCAATTGGCGCGAGTGACGATTTGTACATCTCGGACACTGGCAATCATAAGATTCGTAGATTGAGCTCGGGTACTGTCAGCACCTATGCGGGCCCTTCATCCTCTGTGCTTAGAGATGCTGGAGGGCAACCCTTGGGTGCTCTCCTGAATGGCAGTAAAGCAAGTGCCCTGTTCAATACTCCAGCCGCATTAGCTTATGGCTCTGACAAAAGTATCTATGTGGCAGACAGTGGTAACAATGCTATCCGTAAAATCGCTCCTTCAGGAGCGGTTGTTACGATCGCTGGAAATGGCAAAATCGGTGCGAAGGATGGTAAAAGCACTGAGGCTACCTTTTATCAGCCACAGGGCATTGCTGTAACTAATAGTGGCGTTATCTACGTAGCAGATACACTCAACCATGTCATTCGCAAAATTACGTCCGATGGTACAACATCTACGTTGACGGCTGCATCATCCAGGGTTGTTGAGCATCATCCAGGTCTTGTACTTGCAGCCGGGGATTACAAGGACGGTCCGATTAATCAGGCGTTATTTAATGAGCCTACAGGGCTTGTGCTAGATCCTAAAGGGAATTTATATGTCAGCGATTCGGGAAATCAACGGATTCGTTATATTGATTTTGCTACCGGCGAGGTGACAACCATTGCGGGTGCTCCTTCAGCCGGGGGGATCTCCGTCTATAGTAAGAATGCCTTATATGCAACGGGTAGTTACAAGGATGGAGCTGCTCATGCTGCAGCGTTTTATTTTCCAAAAGGGATCGCCTTGGATGAATCAGGAGGCCTTCTTATCGCAGATTCTCTCAATCATGTCGTGAGATATCTCAAGAATGGACGTGTCACAACGATAGCCGGCAGTCAATCTGGAGAAGTCGGATTGCAGAATGTTCAGGGGCGCACCGTACTTTTTAACACCCCACAGGACGTAGCAATCGCATCAGATGGAACCATCTATGTGGCTGACTCAGGTGATAACGTCATTAGGAAAATTGCGCCTACTACGTTATCAGTAGATGTCAACGATCGTCCATCTGGCATTAAGGTCATGCTCGGAACAGAGCAGATCAAGTTTGATGCGCCTCCAGAGCTCAAAGACGGCAGTGTGATGGTGCCTATACGGCAAATTGCTGAGACACTTGGCTACAAAACTACCTTTTCGCCGGATGGCCGCACTGTGAGCTTGGTGAAGGATAACCGTGCGATCCAGCTTAATCCTGGTTCCAAGAGCTTTACACTTAAAGAAGCTAGTCAAGTAGCGAGCACTGGAGCATTGAATGCAGCACCTTATGTGAACAAGAACAGAGTTTATGTTCCTCTTCGTTTTGTGGCAGAACAGCTTGGGATAGATGTGAAGTGGTCTCCAGAGACTCAAACGGTCATACTCGACAACAATGGATAACTAGACTGCATTAGATAAAAGAGGGCAACGAGATCCATGTCGTTGTCCTCTTTGTTGTCCACATCTAGGTCGTATTTTCCTTTTTCTGATCCAATGAGCCCTCTTTCTAGTTCCGTCACCCATCCATCAAGGCCTACAGCTCGCTCTAAATTGCTCTGGTGTCATATGAACGACTTTCCTGAAGCACTGAATGAAATAGCTGCTCTGTGAGAAGCCAGAAGCAAAGGCGATGTCCTTAATTGTCTTATTCGTTGAGACCAGTAGCTGCTTCGCATGCAGAATTCGGGACTCAAGTACATATGCCGTGACTGTCTTACCCATGAACTGGTGGAACTTGCGGCTAAAGTAGGGGACACTATATCCCGTGAATTCGGCTAGGTCAGCAACCGATAACGATTGAGTACAATGGGACCGAATATAGTCGGCAGCGGCGTAAATATTAGGAATGGCCGGATCTCGTGGAAATGAGAGCGGCGATGCGCCTTTGATAATGTGCAACAACAGCTCATAGAGTACGACAGAGGCACGGATCTCCTGATCAAGGTCAAATGCTCTGCCTAGCTGCAGTAGCTCCTCCATCCGTTGGTTCACCGCAGAGATATCCTCCAGCTCGAACAGCCACACTTCCCCAAGCCCCCGTGCCCTCAACAGTGCTTCCATACCATGCGTGGCAAAGTGAATCCAACGTATATTCCAAGGATCATGAGGTGCTGCCTCGTAGTGCTGCGAAAGACCAGGTCCGTACAAGAATCCGGTTCCTGCACCAAGCTCAAAGCGTGTGCCGGACCAGGTCACATAGCCGCTTCCATCAAGAATAAAGTGAAGATTGTACAGCTGATTCAGCTTCAGGTCATTCGTCTGGGGCGACCGCTGAACGGCATGCGTCGGATCGTCCTTGTACCCGCCAATAAAGTCTGGATAACAGATGTAATGCTGCATGGAAGGGGGTGGAAAGAATAAATGCTCCCTCATGATGTGTACCTCGCAATGAGAAATTATTGTTATGGAACCAATCTATTATATCATTCTGTCTGGTATATACTGCGCTTTGAAGCACAAAAAAATGATATCAAGTCAAAAACTCATTATATACGCTTACAAGGAATCATTCTAAAATGGTAGCATCAGGAGAACGGAGGGAATGTTCATGACTAAATCCATTCAATTAGATGCTTTGCAATTAGGAGTCTGCTACTATCCGGAGCATTGGTCCGAAGCGCTGTGGGAGGATGACTTTCAGCGAATGAGGAGCATGAATATTTCATATATTCGCATTGCTGAATTTGCCTGGTCCATTTTGGAGCCGGAGGAGGGCCGGTTTCAATTTGAGCTCTTCGACAAGGTTCTGGACTTGGCCCATCAGTACGAATTGAAAGTCATTATGGGTACACCAACAGCAACACCACCAGCTTGGCTGACACACAGGTATCCAGAAGTGCTAAATGCAACGTCTGAGGGTGTGCCTTATCAGCACGGTATGCGCCGTCACTATAATTACAGCAGTACGAAATATCGGGAGCTGTGCGCGCGAATTACCCGAGAGATGGCTAACCATTATAAGGCTCATCCGGCCATTGTAGGCTGGCAGATCGACAATGAGTTCAACTGTGAAATAAATGTGTTCTATTCTGAAGCAGACCATGTGGCATTTCGAGCTTGGGTGAAGGAGAAATATGGAACGCTGGAGGCCCTTAATCATGCCTGGGGAACCGTCGTATGGAGTCAGACCTATAGCGATTGGGAGCAAATATATTTGCCGCGTAAAACGACGGCTGACTCGCCTAACCCACATCATACGCTGGATGAGAAGCGGTTTATTTCCCATAATGCGATTACATTTGCTCAGATCCAGGCAGATATCATTCGGGAGCTCGCCCCGCAGCACTGGATTACGACCAATGGTATGTTTGGACATCTGGACAGTCATGCACTGACCGAGTCCATGCTGGATTTCTTCTCTTATGATTCCTATCCTCAATTCTCTACGATCTTCCCGGGGCAGGAGGATAAGCCACTACTTGACCGGAAATGGAGCCTGAATCTAAGCGCTGTGCGTGACATATCGGGTAATTTCTGCATTATGGAGCAGCAGGCTGGTCCTGGGGGATGGGTGAACCGGATTGATATGCCGTCCCCTCGACCTGGTCAATTACGGCTATGGACATATCAGTCGGTACTGCATGGAGCTGATCTTGTCCTGTACTTCCGCTGGCGTACAGCGACCGTAGGGACAGAAATCTACTGGCATGGTCTGAATGACTACCACAACAGGCCTAACCGTCGCGTCTTGGAGGCTACCCAAGTAGGGCAAGAATTCGGAGTGATCGGCTACGAGCTTGCAGGTACGAAATATATGGCTGATGTAGCGATTTTGCGGGATTATGATAATGAGTGGGACGGAGAATTCGATGTCTGGCATGGTCCTCTTACAGCCCGTAGTGTCAACGCCTGGTACAAGCAGCTCCAGTACCGGCATATTCCGGTAGATGTGGTCTATTTACGGGATCAAGACCTGACTGCATTACAGAAATATAGACTGCTGATCTATCCGCATGCGGCGATTATGACCGATGAGGCGGCGGAGCTATTGGAGAAGTATGTAGCGGGGGGAGGTACAGTCATCTTCGGTGCCCGAACCGGGTACAAAAATAAGCATGGTCATGCTCGTATGCAGCCGCTCCCGGGACCTGTAGCTGCATTGTGCGGAATATCCGTGAGTGATTTTACACTCATTAAAGGCACGGTGCAGCCTTCGGTATTGAAATGGGAGGGCGATGGCCCTTCCCGGGATACCGTTGCCGATGCCTTTAATGACATTTTGCAGCTAGAAGATCCAAACGTAGAGGTCGTGGCTACCTATGCTTCAGATTACTATGCAGGTAGTCCGGCTATGACAAAGCGCATACATGGGCGTGGAGCAGCTTGGTATTACGGAGCGGCATTTAACGAAGCTGTTGTGGATACGCTGATAGATAGGTTGGAGCTGACCTCGCCGGTGGCACAATGGCTTGAGGTGCCGGAGCAAGTGGAGATAGGCATTCGCGAAGGGAAGGATGCGCGCTACGTATTTCTTCTCAATTACGGGTCTGATTCCGCAGAAGTTGTACTACATGAGCCTCGCAGGGAGCTACTCACTGGAGAGAAGATTAGTGGACGGGTGCACCTTCCAGCCTATGGCGTGATGATCATGGAGTGGCCCTGTGTGATAGAATAATTAAGATAGGCTAGACCTTGAAGCACGGGGGAGTAAGACAATGAATAAAACCGAAAGACAGCTTGCTATCACGCTAGAGTTGCAGCGGAGTAAAATGCTGAGAGCAGAGGATCTGGCGGCTCAATTCGAGACAAGCGTCCGGACGATCTACCGTGATATTCAAGCATTAAGTGAGGCGGGGGTTCCGATATTTGGGACTACGGGACAGGGGTATTCTTTGCTGGAAGGCTATTTTTTACCCCCGATCGGTTTTACGACAGAAGAGGCTGTTGCTCTGCTCATGGGTACGGATTTCATGGATCAGAGGCTGGATGCCGATTTTGCAAGTGTAGCTCAATCCGTACGACGTAAAATTGAAGCGGTATTGCCTGAGCCCGTACGAGTGGAATCAAGACGCATACGTGAGACAATGCGGCTCATTCATGTTGATGAGCCAGTAACTGGTCGGAAGGAAAAGGATTATCTAACCATAGCTCGGCATGCGATTATAAATAGGCGTAAACTAAGCTTCGGGTATGTAAAGAAACTGTCTGAAGCAGACGGGAATCGGAAAAGCTGGCGAAAGGTTGATCCTTACGGGTTAGCGCTTGTTCGGGGACATTGGATGTTGATTGCACATTGTAATTTTAGGCAGGAGCTTCGCCATTTCCGATTGTCCCGAATGACGGAGTTGACCTTGCTGGAGGAAGGCTTCGCGTTCCCGACAGGGTTCGATCTGAATCATTACCGTCCGCCGGATGATCGTCATGTAATCGTAGTGGTAAGGGTGAATCAGAGCGTGATCGACAAGATCTTAGAATCAGGAAGCTTCTACATGGAAGCACTGGTGGAGGAGAAGGATGAGATTCGGGTCACTTTTCGAGTCAGACAGGCTGAAGAGCTGCTCCCTTACATCCTGACCCTGGGAGGGGATATCGAGGTGCTGGAGCCGAAGTCCTTCCGTGAGCGCGTACGACAAGAGATCGAGAAAATGTTTAAGTACTACTGACACGCTGTTGTCAGTAGTGTTTTTTTATATTCGAGTAACACAAATAGATAGAATTTCTGAAATCATGGGAAGAACAGTGGAAGTGCTGGCAGCATGTAAAGAAGTCCAATGCAGATGATCGTACCCGCCTCAGGTACATCCAGAATGACTGCATAATGATTTAGCATCATAGTAAGTTATGGCAGTATTGTGACCATTTTTGCTCGATGATGTTCAACCTGCACCCCTGATGATTACACGTGCTCCGCCATGAAAGTTGTGCCTTAATAAGCGGTAATTAATAAGTGTGAAAAATAAAATTTATCACTATGAAAAAATAAAACTTAACATGTCGTGTAAATAATTCTTGCCGACTGGTGGATATTTCAAGTAATATGTTGAATTAAATAAATTAATTGATTCATAGGTCTGTTTTTGTATTTCAACGCGGTAACGCTTTGCAGAGTTCTTGAGCTTCATTCCTTCCAAGAGATCCTGCAGGCTACTGACTATTTTAAATGATAAAGGTGGATGAACAACAATGGCCGAAGCATCAGCTAAGCAGTATATTCAGAGTGTATATGAAACCGTAGTGAAACGAAATCCTCATGAATACGAGTTTCATCAAGCCATCAAAGAGATTCTTGAATCGCTTGTTCCTGTCATTGCCAAGCATCCAAAATACATACAACACGGTATTCTGGAAAGAATCGTAGAGCCGGAACGAATGATCACATTCCGCGTACCCTGGGTCGATGATCAAGGAGTTGTACAAGTGAACCGTGGCTTCCGTGTCCAGTTTAATAGCGTGCTCGGACCTTATAAGGGCGGTCTTCGTTTTCATCCTTCTGTGAATGCCAGCATCATTAAATTCCTTGGCTTTGAGCAGATCTTCAAGAATTCACTGACTGGCCAGCCGATCGGTGGAGGGAAGGGTGGATCGGACTTTGATCCAAAAGGTAAATCGGACGGAGAAATTATGCGGTTCACCCAAAGCTTCATGACGGAGCTGTACAAATATATCGGACCAGATGCCGATGTACCTGCCGGAGATATCGGTGTCGGCGCTCGCGAGATCGGGTATATGTTCGGACAATATAAACGAATTCGCGGCGGCAACGAAGCGGGTGTCCTGACAGGCAAAGGAATCGGGTATGGCGGTAGCTTGGCCCGTACAGAAGCAACAGGCTACGGTACGGTCTACTTCGTAAACGAGATGCTGCAAAGCAAAGGACTTCAGTTCGAGGGAAGTACAGTTGTCATTTCCGGATCAGGCAATGTGTCGCTATATGCGATCCAGAAAGCAACGCAGCTGGGAGCCAAAGTCGTGGCATGTAGTGATTCAAACGGATATGTCTACGACCCGGACGGTATTAAATTTGAGACCGTCAAGCGCCTGAAGGAAGTGGAACGTAAACGGATCAGCGAATATGTGGTGGAGCATCCAAACGCAGTGTATACAGAGGGCTGTGAGCAAATTTGGTCTATCCCGTGTGATATTGCACTCCCATGTGCCACGCAGAATGAGATTAACGAGGATTCAGCTAACTTGCTGGTATCTAACGGGGTCAAGGCGATTGGAGAAGGAGCCAATATGCCTTCTACTCTCGAAGCTATCGATATCTTCCTTCAAGCTGGCGTGCTATTCGGACCTGCCAAGGCTGCAAATGCCGGTGGTGTCGCTGTATCGGCTCTCGAAATGGCACAAAACAGCATGAGATACTCCTGGAGTTTTGAAGAGGTGGACACGAAGCTTCATGAAATTATGAAGAATATTTATGCTTCGGCTGTCCAGGCGGCGGATGAATATGGTCATCCTGGCAATCTGGTCGTAGGAGCCAATATTGCTGGCTTCACGAAGGTGGCAGATGCCATGATCGCACAAGGTGTCATCTAATTCATCGAATTGCAATAAGCGGCAGTGAATCGTTTATAGGTTCAACTGCCGTTTTTTTTTTGCATCTGGACCGATGATCAGGAGGGTCTGTCATCTGGATGAGGCCATGTTTATTACGTTGCTGTAGTGTAGATGTCAGGCTTAGGCCTAGTGTTGGTGCAGCTTCACTTGAACGTGTGGTGAAGGTAACCATGCTCTACGAGCAGCTCTTGTGTAGCCTGCCATAGCTTTTTCTGCAATTTGACATTACCCCCAGGTTCCGCTGGTTTAATAGATTTTCCGCTTCCAACATTGAAATATCCACCTGTGACGCTGGAGAATTCCGGATCCATAATCAGGCGTGTGATGATTGCGGCCCCCTTTTGCGGGTTACCGAGTCGAAGGAATCTCAGAATCTGTTCGATTATACCCGCATATTTGAGCTCACGACCAAGCCCCGTAACATTAAATCCGGGGTTCAGTGCATTCACATGAATTCCAGTTCCGGTCCATTGCCGAGCCAGTTCCGCAGTGAACATGATATTTAACAATTTGGTCTTGCCATAGATAGCAGATGAGCCTCGGGCTGTAAACGGAGTGGTGTCCGTTAAGTCGTCGGGCAGGGTCAGCACGCCATGGCGACGAGAAGCTTCGGAAGCGACATTGACGACCCTGGCTGTGCCCGTTTTTTGCAAGGAAGGCCTTAGCAGATGCGTTAACAGCCATGGGGCCAAATAATTCACGGCCATCATCTCGGGAAGCCTCTCGGAGGTGATGCGAGGTTCAAAGGCATGAATGCCAGCGTTATTTAATAACACGTCGATTCTAGGGTGAGCATTGGCGATCTCGTTTCCTACGCGAACTACGTCACGCATGACCGATAAATCCCCGTAGAACACATCTACCTGAGCTGAAGGAGCATGCTCATAGATTCGTTTTCGAGTGGCGGCTGCACGTTCCATGCTTCTTGCCGTCAGGATGAGGTTATAGCCGCACACGGCTAGCTGAACGGCAACCAGCTCTCCAAGACCACTCGTTGCGCCTGTAATGACAGCTATTGGTTTATTACTCATACTCATGCTCCTTTGTGTGATACAATTTTAATAAATAGGGGAAGAAGAGATTGAAGAATCAGCAACAGAAGCAAGACTTTAAAATAATATAATTGATATATATCCACTATATTAATTTGATTGATATATGTCAACTATACTTCTGTTGTGACTTTACGAAGGAAAGGTGAACGAGGATGGAGGAGGAGCAATCTTTCCCTGTGTCGAGAGCTCAATTGGAATTGGATCTGGGTAAACAGCTGAATGCGCTGATCAGTGCTTCTCATGCACTCCATGTGGAAGCTGCCGCCCGGTATGACTCTTCTTTGCAGCCAGCTGCCTTCCACATTGTACGTTGGCTCTATTCCTACGGGCCGACCAATGCGGCAGCCTTAGCAGAAGCAATTGCTATGGATCGGAGCGCAGTCAGTAGGCTTGTCAAGCGACTAGAGGCTTTGGGGTATGTCAAAAAAGAGGCGTCGTCTGAGGATGGCAGGGGAGTTATTCTATCCCTAACAGATGCCGGACAGCAAAATATGATTCGTGTCTCCCAAGAAAAGGAGTCCATTTTCTACGAAAGAATTAAAAATTGGACGAATACGGATTTGCAAGCTTTTACCGAAATGCTGAGGCGGTTTAACGGGTTGGAGCTCTAGACATACCATTGCTCCCTCTCTCGAAGTTTGCGAAAGGCGTGACATGCGGAGGAGGTATCCGACATTATGAAGAGACAGGCTTCTGATTCATTCAGAGGCCTGTCTTTTATGTTATTCATATACATCCTTCTCGGAAATTGGCCCTACTTTGGATGAATTAATAATAGCTGGACCTGTATATGATCTAGGTCGGTACTGGAGTGGAGACATGCCCGTCCAACGCTTGAATTGTCTGCTGAAATGACTCTGGGAGGTGAAGCCCAGCTGCTCCGCAATGTCCTGAATTTTCAAGTCTGAGTAGACAAGCAGGTGCTTGGCATGTTGAAGTCTTTTACTGGTCATATACTGTCTTGGAGAGATCTTATATACCTTGGAGAACAGCTTGTGGCACTGCACGCGGCTTAGACAGAGCTCGTCCGCCATTGACTGTATCGAAAGACTTGACGAATGCAGATTGTTCATCATATATTGCTCGATCCAATGTGCTGTCTCTACCTCGTAGAGGGAATGCTTCTGTTGGATGGACTGTGCAGGTACCGATGTCTGCTGGAGCTGTGCAGTCATCATCTCACTTAGAATCATGAGGATGGTGGAGTGGAGCCGCAGTCTCTCTTTCATCAGCAAGAAGCCTTTAACCTTCTCCGGATAGTGGGTGGATGCTGTCGTCGCCAGAATGCTGTTCTTAATGAATTCATCCAGGTGCTCCAGCTGGCGACTGAACTCGGGGCGTGGGGGCTGCTCATGATTCCATGCTTGCAGAGGCTGCGCCTGGAACCACTGACGACACTCCAGGTCATCGATGTCAAAATGAATGGAAAGATAAACATAGGGTCCTGCATCGGAGCTAACGACATGATGGCGAAGACCAGGCGGAATTACCAGCCAATCTCCTTTGCCAAATGGAATCGAGCATTGATCAATATACTGAATGGCGCAACCATCATAGCAATACAGGAGCTCAAAAATTTTGTGATGATGATTGGGATAAGTCCAACCAGGCTCGGCTACCCGAAAATGAAAGCCAATAAGATGAAGAGTGCTCATCATGTCTGGAAAGGCAACCTTGTAAGTCAAAGCTTTAGCCTCCCTCTAGGTTTGGAGTTCCAGTGTACTTCCATAATTATACATACTATGCGACAGATACGATAGCAATTAGTATTACAAATGGTCAAAAAATAGAGAGAAATCATCATTGGAATCGCTTACATAAAAAGTCATAATGGAGGAAGCGCGCGTGAGAACTATCAAGCGGTATCGCAATATGCGTAAGGAGAAAGGGAGAATTGAGATGAAAGGATTCTGGACCATGCTGCTTTCCTTATCACTGCTTCTAACTACGATGCTGACTTCTGGTTATGGCAAGCTAGCAGCTGCCGCCAATGAGCCAATACAGGAGGGAAGTCATGCTATCGTTGCTGATTCGTATCGGTTCAATTTTGCCAGCCAGACCAAGCCTGGTTACCAGTCTGTAGTGTATGATACACACATGGGTGCCCCTTTATATAACGCCTCAGTCGGCTACGGATTTGTCGAGCACACCAGTGCCCTCCCACCACGAGAGGTACATACAGATACGATTACCTCCGATGGAACAGGCTTTTTCATCACAGAGCCTGAATTCTATGCGGAACCAAAATTCGAGAAAGACAACTATAACAACTACGGTATGACTTTTCGAATTGCAGCTCCTCCAGGTGCTTATAATGTATATGTGAGGACTACCTCAGACACGGCGGATACTGCAATATCGATCTCAGGCATGCAGGCGAGTCGTCTGCTGTCTGGTGGACATTGGGATGCGGCCAAGCTTGTACCCAAGCAATTCAAGGCCGAGGCACGAGGGAAGGATTGGACCTTTGCCTATGTCAACGGACGAGAATACCTGGATATTGAAATTGAGCCGAATCGCGTTGGCACGAAGGTAGGTATTGAAGAGATTGTACTGGAGCCTATTGCAGCGCAGGAGCGGGCTTCAGGGGATCTTCCGACCATTTTTACCCTTGGGGATTCGACGGTCAAGTCCTATACCTTCGACGAGGCACCGATGAGCGGCTGGGGCCAGGTGTTTGATACCATGTTTGATCCCAGCAAGGTCAGAGTTATTAATTATTCCATGGGTGGCCGTTCGTTCAAAAATGCATACGCGGAAGGGCGCTTGAACGATATCTTGCTCAGCGGCAGAATTGGCGACCATGTACTGATCCAGTTCGGACATAATGACGAGAGCATGGATGAATTCAGACGCTATGGGCGAGGCTCTACAGAGGCTATGTATGAGACATATATAAAGGAAGTCTACCTTCCAGCGATTCGCGCAAGAGGCATGGTCCCTGTGCTGATTACTCCCGTCTCCAGAATAAAAGGTGATGCAGCCCAGGATTACGTGTACAGCAATTCCTTCACGAATCGTAAGTTCCCGGACATTCTGAAGCGTATTGCGGCCGAAGAGAGCATCACACTCATTGATCTGAACACCGAGAGTGTGCAATATTACAACGAGATTGGCGTCAAAGCTACGACAGCAATCTTCATGTCTATTGAAGCCGGAGAGACGCCTGGCAAGACCAATGACGGAAGCTACGCCAACGGGCATCCATCCAAGAAGATTGACGGTACACATTACAAGGAGGCGCTCTCCAAGCAATTGGCGCGGATGGTTGTAACTGATCTGGTGAAGCAGGCACAGGCAGGCCATTCCGTCGCTGCCGATATTTCATCTCATCTGAAAGATCATGTGAAGCTGGCGGTTACGACAGCTGACTGGACAGATATTTTCCCGGAGATGGCCAAGGACACTACCACTGGGGAAGGGGCTTATTACCGGAATCAGATTGAGAAATTGCTACAGTTAGGAGTCATGAACAAAGACCACCAGGGTAACTTTAACCCGCGAGCGATGATCAGTGTGGAGGAGTTCGCGGATAGTCTTACCCGACTCATGAATGTGAATCCTTCAGTATTGGCCGGATATAGCAATGGAGAGCTATCTCGCGAGCTGATGGGAGCTATGCTGTATGATGCATACCAGTCCAGGTTCATCGACAAGCCAAGGTTCATGACGGACTTTAACGGCTCGACAGTGGTGCCTGGGGACCCGGATTATGATCCAAATCTGGATTCAGGGGCGCGGGGAGCCATGTATTATCCACTGGTGTCCTGGCAGCAGTTGACGGATACGGAGAATACTCAGCCGCACCTGTTAGTCAAGCTGAAGGGAGCCTATGATCTGGGGCTAATTCGCTCGGAGAAGGGGATTGCTAGAGGTCAGATGACCAATGGTACGGAGTTAGAGCCAAGGCTCGGGGTAACCCGCGAGCAAGCTGCCAAAGCACTGTATTTTATGTGGGTTCTTAGACAGGACGTCACGGCGGAGAATGATACTTCCTCTCTGATTCCCTAGGTAGCCCTCCTTGCTCAGTAACAACTATTCATTCCTATTCCCTATGAAATGGCGGAACCACCTATGAAACTCCTTATATACTAATTTATTAACAAATGGTTTATAAATCGTTTTCTTTTACCGATATAGGAACTAGGAGTGTTCCATTTTTTAACTGGGGGTAAGAAGATGAATACGCTTGAAGCTTTGGTCCATAGCATGCCATTTGTAAGTCAGATGTTTCGTGATGATGTCTCGATATCCATCAATGATCATGAGAAGGTGCTGTATTTTTTGGAGGCCCAGTCGCTTGATATCGGAGTGAAGGTGGGCGACGAGCTGCATAATGACTATAAGAATTTCAAGATGCTAACGAATCGTGACTCTAGAACCGTCGTGCGGATGCCCGGTGACCTTAAAGGTAGACCCTTCGATGCCATTCTTATCCCAATTAAGGAGAACGAGCAGGTCGTTGGAATACTGGGCGTCAACTATTCATTGGATAGTCATCATACGCTGGAATCACTCATTTCGGAGACCGAGACAATTATCGGTTCGCTGTTAGGCGGGATTCAGCAGGTAGCTGCCCACTCGCAGGAGCTATCCGCCACCTCGGAGGAGATGCTGCGCAATTCCAAGCTAGCCGTCCAGAACTCAGCAGGTGTCACCAAGGTGACTGGTGTGATTCGTGAGGTCTCAGAGCAGACCAATCTGCTTGGGCTGAATGCGATGATCGAAGCGGCGCGTGTTGGTGACCTGGGAAGTGGCTTTGGCGTTGTCGCAGGTGAGGTGCGGAAGCTATCCGATCACACCAAGCAAGCGGCTGCGAGCATTGAAGAATCGCTCGTCAATGTGCAGGCCTCAATGAAGCATATGGAGGTCGAGATCAGTCAGATTACAGCAGCGACTCAGGATCAGGCGATACTGGTTAATGAATTTGTTAATAGTATCGAGCAGCTCAATCAGACGAGCAAGAAATTGAAGGAATTTGTACAGCAAATGCTTGCTCTGAAGTAGGTAGAAGTGGTTCTGATCGTATCCAACAGCTCTATTCGCGATACGCGAGTAGGGCTTTTTTTAATATGGGATATGTGACATTGAAATAACTGGACTACATCATGTAAAAAAGACCCTGAGTCCAGAACACGAATTCTGGGCTCAGGGCTGAGGCTATGGGTAAGGAGCTGCACCGCATACTTCGCACATTACTTAACGCTTGTGTTCACTTTCGCGGTGCTGCTTCATTTTCTCCACTAGCTGTGGTAGTGTGAGTGTCTTGCTCTGACTCATATATGTCCGGATCTCCGTAGTGGAGTTGTCCTGGGTAAGCGAGCTGCCCCAAGTCATGGAATATACCCATTTCGGTTGATTTTTGAGTACCTCGGGACTAGGGAGTCCCCCATTCTCACCGATGGCGATCGGTTTGCCCCCTGCGAGTGCAAGCAGCTCCTGATAGTAGGATTGCTTGAAATCATGCTCGTAGATATCGGCCGCCAGTATATCGACCTTCGCCGTACCAGGAAAGAACGCCTCGTAGTCCAGAGAATAGGCATTCGGAGCATTAGGATTCCATACCCATAATAGATTGTCCAGCTGGTGAACGTTGACGAAGCGATCATACATAATGCCCCATAGGGCATCAAAATTATCCTTCTCCCCCCACCAGAACCAGCCACCATTCATCTCATGATAGGGTCTCCACAAGACAGGTACATCTGCGTTCTTGAGTGTCTTCAAGGAGGCGGCGACCTGATCCAGATCGCGGATTAGCCGCTGGTATTGAGGAGTTCCAGGAGTCACATAAGCATCGAATTCAGCTTGGCTAATCTTGCGCTGCACATTCTTCCAAGTAGGTGCCGTACCCGGCAAAGGCTGATGATAGGTCATCACCACAATCCCGCCCGAACGGCTCCACTGGATAGCTGAATGGATGACACTTTTTCGTTGGGAAGCAGCTACTGTCGGGCTTTGATTGGAGATTGCACCAAGCTCATATCCATGCAAGCCAGGCATTGAACCGCTGATTTTCCCAAGACGATTTTTCTGCTCGTCTGGGCTTTCCAGATAATCATGCTGGCCTGTAATCAGGTATTCACCTGATATATCGGACAGGAAAGCTAATAGTTGCCGAGAGCTGTCCGAGGCATTCGGATTGATGGGTTTGAGGGCCGCTTCAGCACTAGAAGTGGAGTCCTGAGAGCCGGTGAACAATAGCAGGCACAGGAAAGTGAGTGTAAATGCTTTGACGAGCATCAGCGATTGTCTTGAAGTATTTTTCACAAGCATCAGCGTCCTTTCTTCATAACCTGGCGGTTATTTTCTGGATGTAGCATCATGTATTCTGAACCGATTTTGCTTCAAGCCCGTGGCGAAGTCAATATCACTACTGTATTCAAGATAGATTAACGTCATATTGTAGGTAGATATAATTACATTGATTAGATGGATTGTATAACATAGATGTAAGAGGTTATGTAAGATAACAAGAGGGTATATGCTCGTCTCCATCTCCGCTTGACTGTATATTGGGGTGGAATCATTATCCATATATACCCGAATTCAGCCGTACTGATTACAATTATTGCAGATAAATGTTTGGTTTGCATGTGCAAAAAGACGTAGGTCCTGTGCTGGAACCAACGCTTTCCTGACATCACTTGGGCACATCAGAGACATATTGTATTTGACAGGCTAGCTGTTTTTTTGCTAGAGTTTTATCAAATCCATAATCTGTATCATTAGGGATGTTACCGTAAGAGGGCATAACCTGATCCGGCTTGTTTGCGTTGCCTACTAATGCATACAGGCTGGTTCGGGTTTTTTTGTTGTAAAGGGCAAGCTATACGGTAGCGAATTTGAACTATTCGGAAGGAGAGTTAGTATGTCCAATTTTGTGTTTCCTGAGAATTTCCTGTGGGGAGGTGCCTTGGCTGCGAACCAGGTTGAGGGCGCATATCTGGAGGATGGCAAAGGTCTGAGCGTTGTCGATCTTATGCCAGCAGGCGAGAAGAGAAGAGATATCATGAAAGGATATGTTCCATCCCTGACTCCACTTGAGGGAGAATTTTATCCGTCACATGAAGCTATTGATTTCTATCACCGCTATAAAGAGGATATCGCTTTATTTGCAGAGATGGGCTTCAAGGCTCTTCGTGTCTCGATCGCATGGGCCCGGATTTATCCAACAGGTGAAGAGGCTGCACCGAACGAAGCAGGACTGAAGTTCTACGACGATCTGTTCGATGAGCTGCTGAAGCATGGAATCCAGCCGGTGGTTACATTGGCTCACTTCGACGTGCCAGTCAGTCTGGTAGAGAAGTACGGAAGCTGGAGAAGTCGCGAGCTGGTGCCTTTATTTGAGAAATATGCGCGTACGGTGCTGGAGCGCTACAAGAACAAAGTGAAGTACTGGATGACATTCAACGAAATCAATATGCTGCTGCATTTGCCATTCGTGGGTGCAGGGCTGACGTTCCAGGAAGGCGATAATGTGAAGCAAATTCAGTATCAAGCAGCACATCATCAGCTAGTCGCAAGTGCGCTTGCGGTAAAAGCCTGTCATGAGCTCATACCAGATGCCATCATCGGCTGTATGCTGGCAGCAGGAAGCTTCTATCCGTATACTTGCAATCCTGAGGATGTATTCCAGGGTATGGAGAAGGACCGCGAGTCCTACTTCTTCATTGACGTGCAATCCCGCGGGGAATACCCAGGTTATGCCAAGCGTTTCTTCAAGGACCACGGTCTGAATATAGCGATGGAGCCTGGTGATGCAGACATTCTCAAGAATAACACAGTAGACTACATTGGCTTTAGCTATTACTCCAGCCGTACAACCAGTACCGACCCAGAGGTCGTGAAGAAGATGACCAGTGGTAATGTGTTTGGCTCGGTCTCCAATCCTTATCTGGCTAAATCCGAATGGGGCTGGACCATTGATCCTAAGGGCTTCCGTATTACTGCGAACCAATTGCATGATCGTTATCAAAAGCCGCTATTTGTGGTGGAAAATGGCCTTGGAGCGGTGGATACAGTCACTCCAGACGGAGAAGTGGATGATTCCTACCGAATCGACTACCTGCAGCGTCATATTGCCGAGATGGGAGAAGCCATTCAGGATGGTGTCGAAATTATCGGATATACCAGCTGGGGGCCGATCGATATCGTCAGTGCGTCGTCTGGTGAAATGAAGAAGCGCTATGGCTATATCTACGTCGATCGTGACAACGAAGGCCAAGGTACGCTGAAGCGCATCAAGAAGAAGAGCTTCGACTGGTACAAGCAAGTTATTGCATCCCGTGGAGCCGATCTCGAACAAAAGTAACCGCATCTCGACTACCTGATGTCTTATAATCGTCTGCCGGAGTCCTTTTTTCTCCTCGGAATGAGGGGATAAGGCTGCGGCAGGCTTATTTCGGTTGAAAGCGTTGACATATCCCTGTTTTCAGGCTATACTTGACGCGAATCCATCTTTACTATTGGGATTGTTACTATACGGGTATTATGCGTACTCTCATGCATGGTGCTGACTGTGTAGGCAAAACCTAAGCTGTCAGAGGACCGGCAATATTGCCTGTTTTATTCTGGCCTGCTTTAGGTTTTTTTTGTATCCCGAGACCCAGATGAATAAGGGGCGGTTGGTGCAGTGAGAACGGGGGATCAGCATGAAAATAGCCAAAGTCATTAACAACAACGTAATCAGTGTATATCAAACGGACGGTACAGAGGCTGTCATCATGGGGCGTGGAATTGCGTTTAAGAAGAAGCCCGGAGATCAGGTTGATGAGACGCGGATCCAGAAGGTATTTGCACTGAAAAATAAGCAGACCACCGATAATTTCAAGATGCTGCTGCGGGAAGTACCACTGGAGTTGATTGAGATCGTGGAAGGAATTATCAGTGACGCCAAGCGTGATCAGGACCGGAACCTGAATGAGAATATCTATGTGTCGCTGACAGATCACATTCACTTTGCCATGGAACGTTATGAGCAGGGAATAGAGATTAAAAATGCCCTCTTGTGGGAGATCAAGCAGCTCTACAAAGAGGAGTTCAATCTGGGTCTCAAGACACTGGAGCAGATTAAGCATAAGCTGGGCGTAGAGCTCCCTCCGGATGAGGCGGCCTTTATTGCTATTCACCTCGTTAATGCGGAGATGAACGAAGAAGTAGCGACTACGATGAATATTACCAAATTCATTCAGCAAATTGTGAATATTGCCAAATATCACTTTAAAATGGAGCTGGATGAGGAATCATTAAGCTACTTTCGTTTTATTACGCATCTGAAATTCTTCTCGCAGCGGATATTCAACGGCACGCATTATGATAACCATGATGACCATTTCTATGATCTCATTCGGGATAAGCATCCTGAGGCAGCAGCCTGTGTGGAGAAGATCAATGTCTTTATTCAAAATGAGTATAATCATGTTCTAACGAATGAGGAAAAGCTGTATCTAATGATTCATATTCAGCGAGTGATTACACGTGGGCCTGAGGTTGCGAATGATTAAATAGCGCTTTATCAAGTTGTTATATGAATTTAAAATAGTTGTTGACAATCTTCAAGGCTGTCGTTTACGATATGTCTAACAGGAACTGAATAATGATTTAACTGGGATTGTTACTGGTTATGCAGGCAAAACCTAAGTCATGGGAGGAATAGGACTACATGTGTCCCCTCGCCAATGGCTTAGGTTTTTTGTGTGCTCAAAAATCGGTTCCACCTGTTCTAATAACACACGGGGGTGTACAGCATGAGTCAGGAGAAACTGGCAAAGGAAATTATTGAGTTGGTAGGTGGCGAGAAGAACGTCGTATCTCTCGTACACTGTGCCACGCGTCTGCGCTTCGTACTGAAGGACGATAGCAAAGCAGACAAGGCAGGTCTGCAGAGAACAGATGGGGTCATTGCCGTCAAAGAAAATGGCGGACAGTTTCAAGTTGTCATAGGTAACAAGGTACCTGAGGTCTATAGCGCCATCGGAAAAATTACCAAGCTGCTGGATGACGGACCTAAGGAGCCAAGTGGCAAATCCGCTAAAGGTATTGGTGCTATCGTTGATGTTATCTCCAGTATTTTTGCTCCATTGCTTGGAGTTATGGCTGGTGCGGGTATTCTCAAGGGCTTGCTGCTGATCGCCAGCAATCTGGGCTGGTTGGAGACAACAGAGACCACGTATACGATTCTGTATGGTACATCCGACGCTTTATTTTATTTCCTGCCAGTGCTGTTAGCGGTTACAACTGCTCGGAAGTTCGGAGGAAACATTTTTATTGCAATGACCATAGCCGGATCATTATTGTATCCGTCCATCATGGCTTTGAAAACAGAAGGTGTAGCAACTGATTTCTTCGGGATTCCAGTCATTATGATGACGTATTCATCCACCGTTATTCCGATTATTATCGCCATTATTGTAATGTGCAAGCTGGAGAAGCTGTTCAACCGATTGATTCATGAGAGCGTGAAGAACTTCATCACGCCACTGCTGCTTCTGGTAATCATGGTTCCGCTTACGCTGATCGTGTTTGGACCATTCGGTGTGTATGTTGGTAATGCTATTGCTTCCGGTCTGGTAGCTGCCTTCGGCTTCAGTCCACTGATCGCTGGTGCGATTATGGGTGCATGCTGGCAGTTGCTCGTTATCTTTGGAGTACACTGGGGTCTGGTTCCGATCTTCATCAACAACGTGGCTGTGCATGGACGTGATGGCATCAAGCCTGCAGCAACAGCATCTGTATTTGCTCAGACCGGCGCATCCTTCGGGGTTATGCTTAAGACCAAGAACAAGAAGCTCAAAACATTGGCGGGTTCCGCTACACTGAGCGCCCTGTTCGGAATTACCGAGCCTGCTGTCTATGGTGTGACGCTCCCACTGAAGCGTCCGTTCATCGCTGGTATTATCGGTGGTGCTGTCGGGGGTGCTATCATTGGTCAAGCGGGTACACAGGCGTTCGCTTCCGGCGCACCTGGACTGTTGACACTGCCAATCTTCTATGGACCAGGTGGACAAGGTTTCCCGGGTCTGATTATGGGTATTACGGCATCCTTTATTATCTCAGCGGCGCTCACTTATATTCTGGGCTTCGAAGATCCGGTGGAAGAGGAAGACAAGGCTACCAAGTCCGTTGAACCATCCAATCAGACGGCTCCTGTAGCCAGCGCGAATCAAGAAGTGCTCAGCCCGATCCAAGGTAAAGTAGTATCTCTGTCTGAAGTGCCCGATCCAGCGTTTTCATCCGGCGCCATGGGGCAAGGCATTGCGATTGAACCTTCTGAAGGACGGGTAGTGGCTCCATTCGATGGAACGGTTACTGTGGCCTTCAAGAAGAAGCATGCTTTGGCTGTTGTCTCCGAGACAGGAGCAGAGGTTCTCGTTCATGTCGGAGTAGACACTGTCAAGCTGGATGGACAGCATTTTACCTCCTACATTAAGGAAGGGGATCAGGTCAAGGCTGGCGATCTACTGCTGGAATTTGATCTGGAGCAAATCAAGGCGGCTGGTTATCATACGGTAACGCCAGTCATTATTACGAACTCGGCCGATTATGCTGAGGTGAAGCCTGCTGCGGATGGTCAAGTTCAGCTTCAGCAGCCACTATTGAAGCTACACATCTAATTCGACGATAAAGCTACTATAATGTTCATATCATGGATAGGCAGTGAGCCCTTGGGGGTGTCGCTGCCTCTTTTTATTAAGATGGTAGATTATATAAGCTTTCAGCGAAGCTGATAGTAAAATAAGAAATGCGAACTATTGTTCCCTACAATGACTTGCTATACAATATATGAGGGAATGGAGCGGTAACATCCATTATTGACATTGTGGCTGCCCAGATGAATAGAGAGGATGCATGACATCATGATGGGAAGAGCCCATATTATTATTGGTACTGGCGTTAGCTGGTCAGTGCTTGTGCTACAAGGCTATGATGTAACATTGCCCACTGCCGCAGCGGCTGTGATTGGATCCTTGCTGCCGGATATTGATGAACCGAATTCGCTCTTGCTCAGCAGGACGATGCCACGGAAGCTGTTGCGTTGGGTACAGATATTGACGCTAATCGGTGCTGTAATTGTGTTCATGGCAGGTGTATTCAGCTACCCATGGGATTGGATTCTGGCAGGGATTATGGCCGTCGTGGCGTGGATTCCTTCCCGCTCCTTACGGAAGGTCATTCTGTTTGCGCTAGGCGCGGGGTTCGCTTGGTACGGTGGTGCTTATAGTCCGTGGAATTATATTGCGGGCAGTCTGCTCGTAATTTGCACGATTGTCCCTCATCGTGGGCTGACGCATACGCTCTATGGAGCGGGAGCCTGGACAGGGCTGCTGTATGGCACGACAGCCGCTTATGGAGACAGCATCTGGCTGGCAGGTGGTATAGCCTATGTAGTGCATCTCCTTGCGGATTCCTTGACCAATAATGGCATTAAGCCACTACCGCCCCTGAATCTGCGCCTTCGCTTCCGCCTGATGAGCACAGGAACGAAGAAGGGAGCCAGGGTCGAGAACATTTGCATTGCTCTGACGCTGCTACTGGTGACGGTCGCGTACATTTTTCGATCCGTTTGATGAATTAGTAGTGACAACACACCAAAGCCATGCTCTGCGGCACGTATCCCTTTTCAGGATAGACGAGCCAGGAGCATGGCTTTGATCATTGTGGCTGTGTGAGTCTCATGATCTCGGCATGATCACGAGTTCTCAATGATGGTATTGAGTGTGGTGCGATCCAGATGCTTCACAAGCTTGATAATCAGTTCTTTTGCAGCTGCATAATCATCTGTGTGAATAATGGAGCCAGAGGTATGGATGTATCTACCACATATGCCAATGACAGTGGAAGGCACACCTTTACCACTTAAATGAACCTGACCAGCGTCTGTTCCACCTGGAGAGATGAAATATTGATACTTAATACGATGCGTATCTGCCATATCCTTTACATATTCCACCAACCCACGGTGGGTCAACATGGTAGGATCAAACACGCGAAGTAAAGCCCCGTGACCGAGATGCCCATAGGCATTTTTGTCGCCGGTCATATCGTTAGCTGCACTACAATCAAGTGCGAAAAAAATGTCCGGCTGAATGAGATTGGCCGCCGTTCTTGCTCCTCGCAGCCCCAATTCCTCCTGCACAGTAGCTCCCGTATATAACGTGTTTGGCAGCTTTTCCTTATGTACAGCCTCAAGCAGCTCAATTGCTAGGCCGACACCATAGCGGTTGTCCCAAGCCTTGGCCATTATTTTTTTGGGGTTAGCCAGAGGTGTGAACTTGCTTACTGGAACAATGGATGTCCCGGGCACAATTCCCAAAGCCTCTACTTCCTCACGACTATCTGCACCGATATCCAGATACATGTGCTTCAATTCAACAGGTTTGCTGCGCGCGGCATCATCGAGCAGGTGTGTAGGCGTCGAGCCCACAACGCCTTCGATCGGTCCATTTGGCGTGATGACCTGAAGTCGCTGAGACATGACTGCTTGACTCCACCAGCCGCCGAGCTGTTGGAATTTGATCATGCCAGTATCTGTAATGCCGTTGACCAAGAAGCCAACCTCATCAAAATGTCCCGCTACCATGACGCGAGGTCCTTCTTCATCGCCTCTTACAACACCGAACAGGCTTCCCAGATGATCCTGTACGAATTCATTGGTGTAGGATGACATCTTGTCTTTTACCCATGCTCTGAGCTCTCGTTCATGCCCTGGTGCAGAAGGGAATTCAGTCAATGTTCTGAACAACTCTAAAGTGTGCTGATCCATGTATGTAATCACTCCTCATTAATTAACCACCGGATAGTTATTATGTTTAAGTATAAAGCATTATGTATAAATGTCCATGCTGAATCCGCTTGTCAGAAGTGGTGATCAGCACGAAATTACCAATCATAACAAGGGCTCCCTCGACAAATAATGAACATGGAGAAAGATTGTCCTTTAGTTCTTTATTTAAATACGATACAGGAGGTGCGGGGATGGCTGTGAAAACAGGGCGTTCCAATGCTGGACAACAGATTAAGCCCAAATTGACTCTCCACGAGGAAGAATATCAGCAAATTGCCAAGAAGTATGAGCCTTCCAGAAAGGTGCTGGTGAACTGCATCCGTGCTTTTTTAGTAGGTGGTTTTATTTGTCTTATCGGTCAGGCCATTCTCCGTGCTTTTATGGCCGGATTCGATATGACGGCAAAAGATGCAGGGAATCCAACCGTTGCGGTCTTGATTCTGATCTCCGTCATTTTGACCAGCATGGGGGTATACGACAAGTTCGCACAGTGGGCGGGTGCAGGGACAGCCGTACCTGTAACGGGCTTTGCCAACTCCATGTGTTCAGCTGCAATTGAGCATCGGTCAGAGGGTCTGGTACTTGGTGTCGGTGCCAGTATGTTCAAGCTTGCGGGCTCCGTCATTGTATTCGGCGTGGTCGCTGCGTTCATTATTGGACTTGTCTATGCAGCTCTAGGTGTAGGAGGCAACCACTTATGAAAAGATTGGGTGAGCAGACCTGGAAATTCGAATCACGTCCGCGGATTGCGGGAAGCGCTACTGTAGTTGGCCCTGATGAAGGCGAGGGTCCCCTTGCCGCAGATTTCAGCTATGTGTATGACAACCTTGAGATTGATGAGAAAACTTGGGAAAAAGCTGAACGCCGCTTGCTGGAGCAAGCCTCACAGCTTGCTCTGGTCAACTCCAATCTGACCAAGGATGATATTCAGTTTTTTGTGGGCGGCGACTTGCTGAACCAGATTATTAGCAGTTCCTTTGCTGCACGTAAGCTAGGCATCCCTTACCTGGGCGTATTTGGTGCCTGCTCCACCTCGATGGAAAGCCTTGCCTTGGCTTCCCTTATTGTGGATTCAGGGGGCGCAGATTATGCCATCGCGGGTACTTCCAGTCACAACTGTACGGCAGAAAAGCAATTCCGCTATCCTACGGAATACGGTTCTCAGAAGCCGCCAACCGCACAATATACCGTTACTGGGGCAGGCTGTGCCGTCGTTGGTACCACCGGCAATGGTGCAATTGTTGACTGTGCGACCATAGGCAGGGTACAGGATATGGGGATTAAGGACCCGTTCAATATGGGAGGCGCTATGGCTCCAGCAGCAGCAGACACCATTCTTTCTCATTTTCGAGATACGGGAAGAAGTGTTCAGGATTATGATTTGATTGTGACTGGTGACCTTGCATCTGTGGGTCTGCCTATAATGAAGGAATTACTTAAGGATCATGGGATGGATACCGAAGCGACGGAATTTAACGACTGCGGGCTCATGATCTTTGATCGTGAGAAGCAGAAGCAAGTTATTGCGGGTGGAAGCGGCTGCGGCTGTGCAGCAGTAGTGACCTATGGGCATCTGCTCAAGCGTCTGCAGAGTGGGGAACTGAAGCGAGTGCTGGTTGTTGCTACAGGAGCACTCTTATCGCCACTTTCGTATCAGCAAGGAGACAGTATTCCATGTGTTGCACATGCTGTAGCTTTAGAAGCAGGAGGACAATAATATGCAATTTTTATGGGCTTTCTTAGTAGGTGGCGCGATCTGTGTCGTGGGGCAAATCTTAATTGATGTATTCAAGCTGACTCCTGCCCATACGATGAGTTCGCTTGTCGTAGCGGGGGCAGTAGCAGATGCAGTAGGCATTTATGACCCATTAATTAAGTTCGCAGGGGCTGGAGCAACCGTGCCCATTACCAGCTTCGGTAATCAACTCGTCCACGGAGCACTGACAGAGCTGGAGACACAAGGATGGATGGGGGTTATTACCGGCATCTTCAGCCTGACGAGTGCGGGTATCTCCTCTGCGATCATTTTCTCCTTTCTGGCAGCATTGGTCGTTCGGCCCAAAGGTTAAAGCTGTCTTAGCTGAACATAACATTTACATGTCGTATACATCGGTTTCTGCAGCGACCTGCAGATCAGGTCGTGAATTCAAAACTTCATCATCTAATAAGCGAATGCCGACATCCCGGAGCAGAGTTCCGGGGTGTTTTGCTGTTAGCTACACTGGGTATTGTACATAGATATGAGAAATTGAAAGTTATAGAGAAAATCATAGGAATACTGGAATCTGGAAGCTGTGGCAAGTGTACTCTCGCTTCATGTTCATGTACAATAATAAATAGAAACTACTTTTAATAGAGCTATATCGTAGAGTCCAACATCTTAATGCACTTACTCATGAATGCAATGAATGCAATGAATGCAATGAATTCAATAAACTCAATAAACTCAATAAACTCAATAAACTCAATAAATTTAATGAATGCTCTTAATAGAATAGCAGTTGAATCGTTTACGTCCTGTGAACGGACTGCATGTTGATATTTTAGGAGGTACACGATTATATGCCCGTTCGCCAAGAATCTCTGCAGACGATCTCTGCAGTCCGTACGAATCTAGAATCATGCATACTAGGTAAATCTTTTGAAATACAGCTGCTCATGACCGCGATGCTTGCGGGAGGGCATGTACTCATCGAGGATGTGCCGGGTACTGGCAAAACTCAGATGATCAAAGCATTGGCGAAGTCCATGAGAGGCGATTACAGACGGATTCAATGTAACCCGGACTTGTTGCCAAGTGATATTACAGGGGTATCCATTTTCCACCCCAAGGATGAGAAATTCTACTTTAGACCCGGTCCGGTCATGACGAATATTTTGCTTGCCGATGAGATTAACAGAGCCACAACCAAGACACAATCTGCCCTGCTGGAAGTTATGGAGGAACGGAGCGTCACTGTGGATGGCGAGACATATCCACTACCATCCCCGTTCATGCTGTGTGCCACCCAGAACCCAATTGACTTCGAAGGTACGTATATGCTTCCTGAAGCGCAGCTGGATCGATTCATGCTGAAGCTCAGTCTGGGCTACCCAGATGAAGAGACAGAGAGAAATCTGCTGTTCAGCCATCAGCAAGGCCAGCCAGTGGACAAACTGGAGCCTGTAGCTAATATGGAGCAGATCGCAGCCATTCAGCGCGAGATTCGTGATGTCTATCTGAATGAGGATGTAGCATCCTATCTGCTGGGAGTGGTTCGTTCTACGCGTGAAAATTCAGCCGTGCTGCTTGGGGCCAGCCCTCGTGCCGCCCTATCTTTTGTTATGGCAGTCAAGGCTTATGCCTTTTTGCAAGAGAGAGACTATGTGCTTCCTGACGATGTGAAGACCTTGGCTCCTTATGTGCTGGCACACCGCTTGCTGCTGCGCCCTGAGGCTCGCATGGATCACGCAAATTCGCAGGCTGTGCTGCATTCAATTCTGCGGCAGGTTGAGGTGCCCGTACAGCTGGAGAGATTGTGAACATGAGCACGGGTAAATTCAGTACCAAGTTACGTTATATTAACGCTAAAGTAGGTACTTTTATTCTGATCTGGGTGGTCTGTCTCCTCTATGTGTTGTTTCAAGGCGGCAAGACATCCTTTATGCTGCTGTCCATGATTACGTTGTTGGGCTTATATTTGTGGATTTCGGGGCTCAGCAGTGTAAGTCGTGCCACAGGCGTCCGGCGACTGTCCTCTGGAGAGGAATATGATGATCTACTTCACGCGGGGGATCAGGTGCATGTCAGACACAATGTCAGCATCCCTGGATTTTTGCCGCTGCCTTATGTCATTGTCAGAGAGGTGCTGCACCGTCATACAGGCGAGACATGGTCATTTGAGGAGAGTATTATTCCATCCATGAAAGGGGAGGGGCATCTCTCCTATCAGACTCCGTCCTTGGAGCGGGGAAGGTATTCCTTTGCAGAGACCGAGATTGTCAGTGAGGATATATTTGGTCTCTTGGAGAATAAGGGACGTCTTAAGGTGCCGGGGGATTTCAGAGTCCTTCCCCGGACAGCGTTCATTCCCCACTGGGATCTGAATGACTACAAGACTAGACGATCTGGCCAGCAATCCACCCACATTCGTACCCGTAGAGAGACGACTCAGATCAACGGAGTTCGTGATTATGTGTATGGGGACCGGCTATCGCGTATTCACTGGAATGCAACAGCCCGGACGGGTAGCTGGAAATCCAAAGAATATGAGCATGAGACGATTCCGAAAACCATCGTAATTCTGGATCAACTGGCTACGCATTATGCTTCAAGAGATCAATTCGAGCTTGCTGTCTCCTGCGCGGCTTCACTGCTGGATTATGGTGGTCGTGAGCGAATGCGTATTGGCTTGGGTGTGGCAGGTAACGGACTAAAGGTGTTCACGGCAAGTGAGAATATCAACGATATTCAGAAAATGATACAGCATCTCGTGGATGTCGACATGGAGGAGAACGGTGACCTGCAGATTGCCTTGGAAAAGCAGCTTCATCTGCTTCCATCCGGGTCGTATATGGTGCTGATTAGCCCGTGTACAGATGATCGGATATTGGAGCTGCTGCGTTGGGCAGACACACGTGGGATGATTCCCTGCCATGTACATGTTGGAGGCTCTCGTGCAACCTCATCTCAAGAGGAGTGGAAGGAATTATTACGCATGAGAGGCATTAAGGCTTATACAGTATCCTCTCTTGAAGAGTTACCTGCTGTGATGGGAGGAGGGGGACGATGAATAAATGGATAAGACTGATGCTGTCGAACTGGTATCTGTCTTTTGCAATATTGTGGATCATGGTCATCGCCCTTCAGTGGCTGTCCTTTGCTTCTATATTATGGTTTGAGGAGACCACCACGATTGTCCTTAAGACGTTGATTGCTGTCGCAGTGATCAATATACTTCTTCCTTTCAGCTCCTGGTGGAAGCTGTTCCTGAAGGCAATTGCATTGCTATTTATCCTCTTCAGAACGTTAAGTGACTACTCCATTATGCTGAGTGACGGGAATGCCTTGGAGCAGGTTATATATTTTACAGGTATGGTCACCCCATACATCTGGTATGCGATGATTGCCTGGCTGCTACTTGAGCTCATTCCGATGCTAGTCACAAATAAGAAGCGTATTCTCGTTTTTATCGGCCTGAATATTGTTGCTCTCGGGGTACTGGATTCCTTCACACCATTCGTGCTCTGGCAGGAAGTGGCCTGGATATTTTTTGCCGGCATGGGCTGGCTTGTGACCAAGCATTTTGAGCAATTTAGACAGCGTTACCCGCAGGGCTGGCGCAATTTGCGACGTTATCCGTTCAAGATTACCGCCAATATTGCGATAATTTTCTCGTTGGTCATTGTGGCTGGCGTTAATATGCCTGAGGTTCCTCCCTCATTAATGGATCCCTATACAGCCTGGAGAAATATGTCTGGAACAGGTACGGCAGGTGGGAATGGGGTGACGGGATCACCAGTACAGCAGATGAATTCGGAATCCGGATACAGCCGTCAGGACAATCGTCTGGGGGGCGGCTTTAATTTTGACTACTCACCTGTTATGACAGTCATCACCAATCAGCGCAGCTACTGGAGGGGAGAGAGCCGGAGAGTGTATACCGGTCTTGGCTGGGCAGACAATGCTGGTAGTCGGGCTGATTTTGAGGATGTTGCGGCTAACCAGGAGCTCGGACTTGGAGAGACTCCTTCGATCCAGACAGAGTCAGTCGTTCAGACAGTGATGATGCAGAATGAGAATTCCTATCCGGTGCTGTTCGGTGCCTTTGCCATTAACAGGGTCGAATCGATAGACGGCACTACAAATACAGACTGGCTTAGCTGGAAAGAAGAACAAGGCGAGCTGCACTGGAATTCTCCCCGTCGTACGAATCGGTACCCACGGACGTATACGTTGATCTCGCAGGTACCTGTTATTCCGGAGCGGGAGCTCCGCTCCAAGAGCTTTAGTGAGCTCTATGGCAATCGTGATCTTGAAGAATATTTGCAAATGCCCGGGAGCTTCCCCGACCGGGTAACCGAGCTGGCAGAGACCATTACCGAGTCAGCAGATACACCATATGAGAAGGTTGGTCTTCTGCAGCAATATTTGCAGCAAAACTACACGTACACGAACAATCCGGATCTGTCGCGTAGCAACAGTGAGGATTTTGTGGAAGGCTTTCTATTCGATATTCGCGAAGGCTACTGCGATTATTTCTCGACCTCGATCGTTATGATGTCACGGTCCTTGGGGATTCCTGCCCGCTGGGTGAAGGGATATGCCCCAGGCCAGATTACCTTTAACGAGCAAGCTGCATCTGCGTCTCAAGAGGAGAATATGATCGCTTATTCTGTAACGAATGCAGATGCCCATTCCTGGGCAGAAGTCTATTTTGGCGAAGAGTATGGCTGGATACCAGTAGAAGCTACGCCTGGATTTGATATGCCGTTGCTGACGCAAAGCGAGGACTCACAGCCTGTTCAAGCACCTGAGCTGGAGGAAGAGGAGCAGGCTCAGGAGCCGCAGCAGGAGGTACCTGCTAACCAAAACAATGAGACAAGCATTCCGCAAGGCATCGTTTGGGTGGCAGTTGCTGTGCTGGTATTATGGGCAGGGTACATTCTGTGGCGCAACCGGATATTTATACATTTTTACATGCTTCATGTTCGGCTGGGGCGTCCACTGAATGCTGCGGAGAAAGTAGTAGTAGAAACGGAGCGATGGCTACGTTATATGAAGCGAAGAGGCTATGGACGACAGCCTGACGATACGCTGAGGGAAGCCGTCAATCGCTGGCAGTCTGAGTCAGAGGAGCTTGCGGTTGTGCTGAACAAGCTGCTGGAGCTGTTCGAGCAAGCCAGATACAGCCCTGCAAAGGTGTCTGAAGACGATTGGCGATTGGTGCGCGTATACGCAGCCCAGCTTCGGAAAGCAGGAAGACAGTCAGGTCCTCCTGGAAGCAATGCACATCAAGCAGATGTGAATGGATAGCAAGTGAGGAGTCGCTTACGCTTCGTAAGCGGCTTTTTACTAAGCTCCCGTAATATGGTATAGTTTGTCGTATGAAGCTGAGGTGACCGAATTGTTTGAATTGTTCATGCCCAAATTGCGGGTAGATACAGTGTTTGACATTGATCTAGAGGGACTATACGCCCAAGGATACCGTGGTATTATCACGGATCTGGATAACACGCTTGTAGGAGCCAAAGCACCTAACGCAACTCCCGAGCTCATTGCATGGTTCGAGAAGGTGAAGAAGGCCGGCTTCAAGCTTATTATTGTGTCCAATAATAAATTGAATCGTGTATCACTATTTGCTACGCCACTGGATATCCAATTCATTCATGGCGCAAGAAAACCTACGAACAAGGCATTCCGCCAAGCGATGAAGCTGATGGAGCTAACACCTGAGCAGACCATTATGGTAGGCGACCAGATGATGACAGACGTGTTCGGCGGTAACCGCATGAAGCTGCACACTGTCCTCGTATTGCCTATTTCGGAACAGGATGAAGGCTGGACGACTCGCATCAATCGGCGCTTGGAGCGGATTGCCCTGACACAGCTACGTAAGAAAGGGATTTGGCTTGAGGAGGAAAAGAATAAATGACAGAATCCAAGAGGGACAACGTTAAGCTGCGCTGTAGCGGCTGCGGAATTGCTTTGCAATCTGCAAGTCCCGAGCTTCCGGGTTATATTCCGGAGAAGACCATGGAGCGCGAGCCAGTAATCTGCCAGCGCTGCTTCCGTATCAAGAACTATAATGAGGCATCGTCTGTGGCTGTGGACCAGGACGAATTCCTGAGTCTGCTTAGCAAGATTGGTGATAAGGACGCGCTAGTCGTTCACATCGTTGATTTGTTTGATTTTGAAGGTAGTCTGATCTCTGGTCTACAACGCTTTGTAGGCAGTAATCCAGTTATTCTGGCAGTTAACAAAATTGATCTGCTGCCCAAGGTGACCAACTGGAACAAGGTGCGTAACTGGGTGCAAAAGCAAGCCAAGGAGCAGGGACTTCGGACCTCCGAAATTGTCTTGTGCAGCGCCAAGAAGAATCAGGGCTTCGATCGTCTGCTTGAGGCTGTTGCCGAGCAGCGTGGTAATCGAGACGTCTATGTTGTAGGCGGAACGAATGTGGGTAAATCCACTTTAATTAACCGCTTGATTAAGGATTATAGTGATCTGGAGCAGGAATTGACGACCTCGCGCTATCCAGGCACGACCTTGGATATGGTTAACATTCCGCTGGATGACGGACATTACATTATTGATACTCCAGGGATTGTGTACCCTTGGCGGTTCAGTGAGATTGTATCGAAGCGTGATCTGGGGGCTATTATGCCAGATAAGCCGCTTAAGCCTGCTGCGTATCAGCTTGATGCGGGACAGACGCTGTTCTATGGCGCGATGGCTCGGTTTGATTTCATTGAGGGTGCGCATCAATCGTTCACCTCGTATATCTCAGGTGCGTTGAAGATTCATCGGACGAAGCTGGAGCGAGCGGATGAGCTGTATGCTAACCATAAGGGTGAGATGCTATCTCCTCCCCATACGGCTGAATTGGCTGAGATGCCTGCTTGGACGAGACATGAATTTAGAGTACCTAAGGGTGCCGATGTAGATTTGTTTATCTCGGGACTCGGATGGATTAAGGTAAACGGCAGCAGCGGAGCTGTGGTGGCTATTCATGCGCCGCGAGGAATCCGTGTGCTGATGCGACCATCATTGATATAAGACGGTTCACAGTCATAGGTTAGATGAGCAAGGCAAATGAGCAAGTTAAATGATGAAGATAAATGATCAGAATAAATAAGCATTACAGAAATGATACTGGCAAAGCAGGGGGCTATGGTATGCAGAAAAGGGTTACGGAGTCGGGGCAGGAGCATCGTGTCCAACTGGGTGTATTAGGAGATCCGATTGCACAGTCTCGCTCTCCGCTCATGCATCAGGCGGCTCTGGACGCTGCTGGCATACCGGGAGAATATGTTGCCATTCATGTGACTCGGGAACGTCTTGGTGATGTAATGCGTGACATCCGGGTGCAAGGCTTCCGAGGTGTAAATGTAACGATCCCCCACAAGGTGGAGGTCATGAACTACCTGGACGAGCTGGATGAAGCAGCCAGGCGGATTGGTGCTGTGAACACCGTGGTCAACGAGCAGGGACGCCTGAAGGGGTACAATACGGATGGAGTCGGCTACGTAAGATCTTTGAAGGAAGAGGCCATAGCCCAGCTGTCGGGGTTGAAGATCATGATGCTCGGCGCTGGTGGTGCCGCCAGAGGTGTGCTGGATGCTTTGGTTGCAGAGCAGCCGGATACCGTATATATTGTGAATCGGACCGTGGATAAAGCAGCGAGCCTCGCAGCAGAGTGGAACGGAGCAGTTAAGGTAGAGGGCTATGGAATGGAGGACGCTGAGCGGCTTGTTCGCGAGGTCGATGTTTTGATCAATACAACCTCTGTAGGCATGTACCCAGCTATAGACGAGCTACCTTTTCCGACTGAATGGATTCCTGAGGGAATTGTGGTCAGTGATCTGATCTACAATCCGCTGGAGACGCGTTTATTGCTGGAGAGCAAGGGGCGTGGCTGCAAGACTCATGGTGGTCTTGGTATGTTCATTTACCAAGGGGCGATTGCCTACGAGCATTGGCTCGGACAGACTCCGTCGATTCCTCATATGCGTGAGGCATTGCTACAATCTCTGGGCAACCAGGCTGAGTGATAGCTAAAGTATTGAATGATCTACGTGTACAAGGCTGTGCTTATATATGTAACAAGCTTAAATGAAAAGCAGTCTGTCCAGGGCAACTATTGGAGGCAGACGAAGCTATGAAGGAGTACAATAATTATGTTAACTGGTAAACAAAAGCGATATCTGCGCTCTATGGCGCATCACCTTGATCCGATCTTTCAGGTCGGCAAAGGGGGAACCAACGAGCATCTTTTCCGCCATATCAATGATGCCATTGAGAAGCGGGAGCTGATGAAGATATCCATTCTGAATAACTGTCTGGAAGACAAGCAGGATATCGCCAAGGAGCTGGTCGAAGGCACAGGAGCAGAGCTCGTGCAGATCATCGGCGGGACGATTATTCTGTATAAGGAATCCCGTGATCACAAGGAGATCCAGCTTCCTAACTGAGTAATTTTGCATTGCAAAATACTGAACTAGATGACAGACAAAGGTGATGCTATGAAAGTCGGTATAATGGGCGGTACGTTCGACCCGATTCATATCGGTCATATGCTGGCTGCTGAAGCGGCGAGAGATGGCTACGCACTAGATCAAATCTGGTTCATGCCCTCTCATATTCCACCGCATAAGCGGGCAGCAGGTGCAACTGGAGAGCAGCGTCTGGCTATGACACGGGAGGCCGTGGCCTGTAATTCTGCATTTGAGGTGCTGGATCTGGAGATTCGGCGTGGAGGAGTAAGCTACACGATCGATACCATTCGGGCACTACAGGAGCTTCATCCTGACAAGGACTTCTATTTCATCATCGGAGCGGATATGGTGAACTATCTCGCGGCGTGGGAGCAAATTGAGGAGCTGGCCTCCAGAATAACTTTTATCGGGCTCAGAAGACCCGGGTTCGAGTTGGCGCTGGATTTACTGCCTCCCTTCCTGCATAACAAGGTTCTACTTGCTGATATGCCAGTCGTGGATATTTCCTCTACAGATATTCGGGAACGACTTGCGACAGGGCACTCCGTGCGTTATATGATCCCTGAATCCGTGCATGAATATATAAGGAAGGGGCGTATGTATGAATTACAGCCGTGAGAAGCTAATGGAGAAGGTCTCTGCACAAATGCCCCAGAAGCGCTGGCAGCATACCCTTGGAGTTATGGAGACCTCTGTCCTGTTGGCCCGTCGCTATGGTGGAGATGCACAGAAGGCGGAGCTGGCAGCGATCCTGCATGACGTAGCCAAATACTGGCCAGTCAAGGACATGGAGGCTGTCATTATGGACAGTCCGGAGGCTGACCGGGAGCTACTGCAGCATGAGAAGCAGCTGTGGCATTCCGAGGTAGGCTATATCGTAGCCCGGCGTGATTATGGCGTAGAGGACTCTGAAGTGCTGAATGCCATACGTTGGCATACATCAGGCTGTGTTGGAATGAGCTTGCTGGACAAGATCGTGTGTCTGGCTGATTATATGGAGCCTGGTCGTGACTTTCCAGGTGTGGAACGGATTCGTGAGCTGGCTCAGCACAGCCTGGAGGAGGCTCTCGTAGCTGGACTGGATAACACCATCTCACATCTTCTGCAGCAAGGGAAGGTCATCTATCCACAGACGGTGCTAACCCGGAATGATCTACTGCTCCAGCTTAAGTCAGTTAAAGACCATAACGATAATAAATGATGACTAATGGCTATCGAGTGAATTGGAAGAGAGTCCATGAATATGTGGATGTGTTCGTTATTAAAGTAACATAAAAGAAAACTATTGGCTGGATATATGATTCAGGCATGTAGGCGTTTAAATATGAAGCAGCACATCAATAAATAATTATTGGAGGCGTGTGAATGGCAGTAGCAGCGGATCAAATTATGCAGCTTGCAGTAGCGGCGGCAGATGATAAGAAGGCAATGAATATCGTAGCACTGGATTTGCGTGGAATTTCGCTTGTAGCAGATTATTTTGTAATTTGCCACGGTAATTCTGACACTCAGGTGCAGGCGATTGTTACCGAGATTAAGAAGCAAGCGCAGCAAGCAGGAGGCGTAGTTAAGGGAATAGAAGGTATGGATTCAGCACGTTGGGTGTTGGTCGACCTTGGCGATGTCATCGTACATGTGTTCCACCGGGACGAACGTGAATATTATAATATTGAGCGGCTCTGGTCGGATGCCAAAGTCGTGGAGACCGTATGATGCTGACAGCTGGAACCTATGCCAATATTATGGTAGACCGTGAGGTCTCCCCTTATGGGTATTTTCTAAGCGTTGGTGCTCAGGATGTGCTCTTGCATTACACAGAACTGACCCGCGAGATTGAGATTGGGGAGCGTCTGGACGTCTTTATTTTCTATGATACGGAAGATCGCATTGCAGCAACGATGAAAAAGCCTTACTTGACGTTAGGCGAGATGGCCAAGCTACAGGTGGCGGATATTCACCCGCGCCTGGGCTGCTTCCTGGAGATGGGCCTTGGACGCCAATTGTTACTACCAATCCGTGAACTACCTGAGAACAAGGATCTTCATCCGAAGGTCGGTGATTATGTATTCGCGATTATGGAGCATGACAAACAAGGGCGTCTACGGGCAAAGCTAGCCGGTGAACAAGAGCTGGCACCGCGGGCATTCCATGCCCCTCAATCCTGGGTAAATACCTGGGTCGAAGCCACCGTGTACAAGCCATTACAGATGGGGACTTTTGTTCTGGTAGATGGTGGGGTGCTTGGATTCGGAGCCATTGGTATGATCCACTCCTCCGAACGGAGCCGCTTGCTTCGTCTTGGTGAGCAGGTTAAAGTACGGGTTACGCACGTACGGGAGGATGGAAGAGTTAATCTGGCTATGGCTCCGCGCAAGGAAATTGGCAGGGATGAAGACTCGGAACGCCTGCTTGCTTTCTTGAAGGAACGTCCAGGTGGCGGTATGCCGTATTCCGATATGACTCCTCCGGATATCATCAAGCAACGGTTTGGAATTAGTAAATCGGCGTTCAAGCGAGCGATCGGCAAGCTCATGAAAGAAGGCATCGTCGTTCAGGAGGAGAATTGGACTTACCTGAAGGACAGGCTGCCGAAGAAGGAAGGCAAAGGGCAGGATTCATAACTTACGGTTACGCAGTCACTGTCATACAGGAGATGTATGTATTGTTTTTTTAGGCTCGATCTGAAATATCAGCTGTTGACATGAAGTGCGAATAATGTGCAGGCAGAGGAATGCTGTAGAATCAGCGGTTCATCCTGAAGCACCATTTGGACTTGACGGCGCTGATATGAGGATTGGGCCTTCCGTATGATGAATGCCAATGAAACGAAATGAAGCTCCCCAAGCCAACCAGCTTGGAGAAGGTATAGAAAGTGCGGTGTAATATGGCTTCATACCGAAAATTTGCCTATGTGTATGACGAATTAATGGAGGATATGCCTTATCCGGACTGGCTTCGTTTTGCTAGAGAGGCCTGGGATCGATTTGGAATGCCCCACACGGTGGCCGAACTCGGCTGCGGTACGGGTGCCATTACGATTCCCTTGGTCCACTCTGGCTTCGAGGTTGCGGGAATTGACTTGTCCTCGGATATGCTCGCCGTAGCTCGGCAGAAGATGGAAAACACCCCGCAAGGACAGCGTCTCTTCAGGCAAGGGAGTATTCGCTGGCTGCAACAAGATATGCGGGACTGGACGCTTCCAGAGTCAGTTGATACGGTAATATCCTTTTGTGATTGCCTGAACTATCTGCTGCAGGAGGATGATATTCGTGCTACCTTTGCCCGGACCTATGCTGGTCTCAAGGAAGGCGGCACTTTCCTCTTTGACGTGCACCATCCCCGTACGTTCAGGCGTTATGATGAAGAGCAGCCCTTTGTGCTGGATGATAAATCCATTTCTTATATATGGACCTGTGAGCTGGAGGACGCTACCTGCGAGATTGAGCATCATCTGAGCATTTTTGCCAGAACGGACGACAAGCGCGGGGATCTGTACCAGCGGTTCGAGGAGATTCATCTACAGCGTGCCTATGATCCTGATTGGATGAAGAGTGCACTCCTGCAGGCAGGGTTTCGCGAAGTACATATGTATGCGGATTTCGAATGGAAGCAGCCGGATGAAGAGACGGCTCGTCTGTTCTTTGTTGCTGTAAAGTGATCGAATTGATTGACTTTATGGATACTTTTCAACTATAATAAGGCGAAAATTAGTGCTGTCTAACGTGAAGCACTATAGCATAGGTAATCCATGATGAGGATTAGTAATTCACACTGGACATAGCAGAGAGTCGGCGTATGGTGCAAGTCGATTGTCAGTAATGAATGAACTCACCTCGGAGATATACGGTCAACGCAGGCACAGATTTTCACTGTGCACAGTTAGTAAATCGTATCGGCGCACCGCCGTTATCAGGTGTAAAGGGAGCGAACAGCGAAGCACGCTGGACGCTAACTAGGGTGGTACCACGGGAATTCAACCTCTCGTCCCTAGCGATGAACACGCTAGGGATGTAGAGGTTTTTTTTATAGATGATAGGGTATTTAAAGTTCCCAGCGGAGCTGAACCACTCGATCATCGAGAAAAATTTTCGCTAAATGAGGTCTGTCTTCAGGGGAAGTACGTCCGATAGACGTAATTTCTTCTGAATTTCAGTGAGTACGGCCTGTCATGCGACAAGAGTAAGTGTACATTGTTGGAGGAGGAAATAAGATGAGCGACACGACACAGGCGAAGCACGGCTATCAGCCACAGCAGCTTGAACCGAAATGGCAGACTTATTGGGAGGACAACCATACCTTCCGTACCGGAGAAGAGGCTGGTAAGCCTAAATTCTACGCACTGGATATGTTCCCGTATCCTTCGGGCGCAGGGCTTCATGTAGGCCATCCAGAAGGGTATACAGCTACAGATATAGTATCGAGATACAAGCGGATGAAGGGCTACAATGTACTTCACCCTATGGGTTGGGATGCCTTCGGTCTGCCTGCTGAGCAGCACGCACTGGATACTGGAGAGCATCCACGGGACATTACCGTGAAGAACATCAATAACTTCCGCCGTCAGATTAAGTCTCTGGGCTTCTCGTATGATTGGGATCGTGAGTTCAGCACGACGGACCCGGATTATTACAAATGGACGCAATGGATCTTTATTCAGCTTTATAAGCGGGGCTTGGCCTATGTGGCTGAGGTTCCGGTGAACTGGTGTCCAGCCCTGGGCACGGTGTTGGCAAATGAAGAGGTTATCGACGGCAAGAGTGAGCGCGGAGGTCATCCGGTCATTCGTAAGCCGATGCGTCAGTGGATGTTGAAGATTACGGCATATGCTGAGCGACTGCTGGAGGATCTGGAGGAGCTTGATTGGTCCGAGAGCATCAAGGACATGCAGCGTAACTGGATCGGCAAGTCCACAGGAGCAGAGGTTACCTTTGCTATCGATGGACATGATGCACAGCTTACAGTATTTACTACTCGTCCGGATACACTTTTCGGCGCAAGCTATTGCGTATTGGCTCCAGAGCAGGAGCTTGTGGCGCAAATTACTACAACGGAATACAAGGATGCGGTGCAGCAATACGTGGATAAGGCAGCGCACAAGAGTGATCTGGAACGTACGGATTTGGCCAAGGAGAAGACGGGTGTATTCACAGGAGCTTATGCTATTAACCCGGTTAACGGCAAGAAGCTCCCGATCTGGATTGCTGATTATGTACTGGCTGGCTATGGTACTGGGGCAATTATGGCTGTGCCTGGACACGATACACGTGACTGGGAATTCGCTAAGCAGTTCAATCTCGATATTGTAGAAGTCGTGTCTGGCGGAGACATCACTCAGGAAGCCTATGCGGGCGATGGAGAGCATGTGAACTCGGAATTCCTGAATGGCATGAAGAATGAAGAAGCCATTGCAGCCATGATTGCCTGGCTGGAGGAGCAAGGCGTAGGAACTGGCAAGGTCACCTATCGTCTGCGTGACTGGCTGTTCAGCCGTCAACGTTATTGGGGAGAGCCGATTCCTGTGCTCCATCTTGAGGATGGATCAATGAAGACGGTCCCTGAGGATCAGCTTCCACTTGTTCTGCCAGATGTGGAGCAGATCAAGCCGTCGGGAACGGGAGAATCTCCGCTGGCGAATGTGAAGGAATGGGTAGAGACTGTTGACCCAGAGACGGGTATGAAGGCACGGCGTGAGACCAACACGATGCCGCAATGGGCTGGAAGCTGTTGGTATTACCTGCGCTACATTGATCCACACAATGATAAGGAGCTTGTCTCCAAGGAGAAGCAGCGCGAATGGCTGCCTGTTGACTTGTATATTGGCGGTGCTGAGCACGCGGTCTTGCATTTGCTCTATGCTCGTTTTTGGCATAAGGTGCTGTATGATATCGGTGTGGTTGAGACGAAGGAGCCTTTCCATAAGCTCGTTAACCAGGGTATGATTCTGGGCGACAACAATGAGAAGATGAGTAAGTCCCGTGGAAATGTTATTAACCCTGATGATATTGTTAACGCCTACGGTGCGGATACATTACGTGTATATGAAATGTTTATGGGTCCATTGGAAGCTACCAAGCCTTGGAATGAAAAGGGCGTAGAGGGAATCCATCGTTTCCTTTCTCGTGTATGGCGTCTGTTCATTACTGACGCTGGTGAGCTGAATGACAAGATTACTGACGAAATCGGCAGTGATGAGTTCAGACGCACATGGCACAAGACTGTGAAGAAGGTTACAGAGGACATGGAGCATCTGCGCTTCAATACCGCCATCAGCCAGCTCATGATCTTTATCAATGATGCATACAAGGCTGAGACGTTGCCTCGTGCCGCGATGGAGAACTTCTTGCAGTTACTCTCCCCGCTGGCTCCGCATATTGCTGAAGAGCTGTGGGAGCGCTTGGGGCATCAAGAGAGCATCACGTATGTGGCCTGGCCGCAGTATGATGCAGCCTGGGCTATTGACGCCGAGGTGGAGATTGTCATTCAGATCAACGGGAAAATTGTACAGCGTACAACGGTCTCCAAGGAGCTGGATGCCAAAGGACTGGAGGAGCATGCCCTCTCACTGGAGTCCGTGACAGAGGCGCTTGCTGGCAAGACGATTCGCAAGATCATCGCAGTTCCAGCCAAGCTGGTCAATATCGTTGCTGGTTAATGGAGCTGTCGCCGAATAGGGCATCAAGCTTCTGTACATCCTCATCATACTTCGTGTGAGTTGTCCGGGTCAGTTCAGGAAATACACTGTCCAGACTCATGCTGAGGACACGGAGCGCTTCCGCTGTAATGCCGCCAGGTACGGACACCCGTGCTTGCAGCTCAGCGGGAGTGAATCCCTCCTCTTGCAATAGCTTGCCTGTACCGATAAGCATCTCTCCAGCCAGTAGGCATAGTGTCTGTGAATCCACACCAGTTGCTTCTGTGGCTGCTTGAATCCATTCCTGTAGAAAGTAAGCAAGGAACGCAGGACCGCAGCTGGCGAAGTCAGAAGCGACACGGGTGTGCTGCTCTTGAATACGTACAGGCCTGCTGATGAAGGACATCAGCTTCTCGACGACAGCACAATCCTGTTCACTCATTCGCTCACCGTGTACACAGAGAGAGGACCCTCTCCTGGTGAGATTTGTGATGCTGGGTATGATTTTGCTGATTTTGGCGGGAAGCTCCTTTTCAAGATGAACAAGCTGTAACGGACTTGTAATGGATATAACAATTTGTTCAGGAGATATGAGGTCCTTAATCTCATCCAGGACACATTTGTATTCAAGGGGCTTGACACAAATGAATAATATATCACTGAAGTCGGCTGTTTCACGGTTACTCCATGAGACATGAAGACCGTGATGGCGTTCAGCTAGTTCCAAGACTTTAGTCGTGGTGCGGCTGCTCGCCATGATTTGCTGCGGTGTGAGAGCACCCGCTGCTATAAAGGCGTCAATGAGCAGGCTTCCCATGCTTCCGGTCCCGATAAATCCCACTTTCATCGTTCAACGTCCTCCTTTCATACTGTAAAGGTGTAGGCAGAGTCATTCTTCAGAGTATATGCATCCAGTCTTGGCCAACATGTCACGTTTATGAAGGAATTCAGGATTGGATTGAAAAAGGGAGCAGACTATAGACTGGACATTGCAGGATGGAACTTACATATGAGGACGAGAAAGGATGACAGGCTTGAAGCGAGGAACGACATTAGCCGCTGCTGTACTAGCTGTACTCGGCAGTGGGTTTATTTTATTCTCTGGAGGCGAGAAGCCGCATGAGGAAGTATGGAAGCCTCTGAATCAGCAACTTGAGCGGCAGCTTGAACAATCCTCCGACAACGGATTGCCTGTAGCGGAAGCCAGGTCTCTGTCGCAGAACTCATCGGTCACTCCGTCGGTAACCTCAAGCATGAATACTGCCGAGGAGCAGATAGAACCCAAAGCTCAAGAAGGCAATAATTCTGATAAGGGTGAGCACCCGACTCCGTCTATGGTAGTTGGTGAAGCAGCGGGAGCGAAAGAAGTTGTACAGAACACGGCTACGATAACGGCAACTTCTCCTACAGAGCAGGGTGTTAATGTTATTGCAGATGGCAAAATAAATGTGAATACAGCGTCGCTCGCTCAGTTGATGGAGCTTCCGGGCATAGGCGAGAAAAAAGCACAGGCTATTATGGATTATCGGACACAGCACGGTGCCTTCAGACAAGTTGAGGATCTGGAAAATGTGAAGGGAATTGGTCCGAAAATGCTGGAGAAGATGAAGCCGTACGTCGGTCTGTAATTACGGCTTGACTTGATGATGATGTATATCTATTCCTGTTACAGGAGAGCGAATGAATATGAGCTTAACGATACGAAAAGATTGGGATACGTATTTTATGGACATTGCCTATATGGTATCTACACGCTCCAGGTGCTCACGCCGTCATGTAGGTGCTGTATTGGTACAAGGCAAGAAGCTACTCGGAACAGCATATAATGGAGCTCCCTCTGGCGTGCCGGATTGCTCGGAAGCTGGCTGTATGATTTCGGAGGAAATCGAATTGGTTATGGTTGACGGGAATGAGGAGCATGTGAAGAAACAGCGGTGTATCCGTACAATTCATGCTGAGCAGAACCTGCTACTATTCACAGACCGCTCTGACCGCGAAGGGTCGACCGTATATGTGACGGATGAGCCATGTTGGACCTGCTCCAATATGCTGGCGAATAGCGGTATTGTGGAAGTTATCTATCACAGGCCATATCCAAAGGATACGCGGAAGGTACAGCAGCTAATGGAGCAAAAAGGGATTGCCTTTCGGCAAATAGTGGACTATCACCCTCCGCAAGAGACTCTGATGAAGATTCAGGATTAGACAGATAACGAGAGGCTAAGTTGTATGACTACAGGCAAAGGGCTGTAGGATGCAAGAATACACTGCTACTTATATTAGAGGAGGAACCTCTGAGCGACGATATGTCGCCCGGAGGTTCCTTTTTTTGTTGCATAGATATCGTCAGCATAAGAAAGGAAGGTGTACCATGCAACGAAGACTCTTGGTATGCGTGACCGTGAGTTGGATTGTTGGCAATGCAATCGCTTGTGTGTATTCTGGACGTGAGCTGCTCCTGATCTGGATCGGATTGTCCATAGTACTGGTTGCAGTACTACTAATCGTGCGTGTCCCCGTGCAAAGAGGCTTATTGCTATGGGTAACACTGACGATTGCCGGATTATACTGGGAATGGAATGACAGCCACAATTCCAGTCAGATATCATCTATATTGCATCATACTGTACTGGAGGCTGCCATTTCGGCGACCGAACAGGGGAAATCTGTAGTTGAAGCTCAAGTGGTAGTTGAAGATCAAGCCGTTGGCATTGAAGGCAATATAGCCTCTGCGCTGAAGATAGATGGAGATCGGGTGCAATTTCAAATGAAAATGAGCCAGATTCAGGCCGCTGGCCAGACTCAACCACAAGCTTTAGGTGAACTTGTCCTGGTACAAATCAGATTGGCAGCTGTAGAGGAACAGTCCATTGCTAACCAATGGCAAAGAGGAGACCTGATTCGCTTGCAAGGGACCTTGAAGCAACCCTCTCCTGCTAGAAATTTTGGTGGATTCGATTATAGAAGGTATCTACATACGCAGAGAATACACTGGATCGTGAAAGCAAATGGAATTAGTGCAGCGAGCGTTACATCACCATCAGGCTGGAATCAACATACACTGCTACGCTGGAATGATGCCCTCAGAAATAAACTGGGCGGACAGATGGACGCAGTCTTTACAAGCACTGTTCAATCAGGCTATATGAAGAGCCTTGTACTTGGCGTGACAGAGGATATGGATGCCGGAGTATATGATGAATTCACTCAGTTGGGATTGACACATGTGCTAGCGATTTCTGGTATGCATGTTGCTGTATTTACAGCGGGACTATCCTTCTTATGCAAATTGATTAGGCTTCCACGTGAGCATACTTTATTGCTGATGTTATTGGTTGTCCCTGGTTATGTACTGATTTCTGGTGGATCACCATCGGTTGTTCGAGCAGGCATAATGGCGATGCTTGGACTATATGCAGCCAGGAAGGGGATTCTGAAGGATGGTCTGAATATATTATGTGCAGCTGCTCTCGTCATGCTTCTATGGGAACCCTATTTCCTTCTTAGTGTAAGCTTTCAACTCTCTTTTCTTGTGACCGCTGGCTTAATGATCTACGGTCCTATTCTGAGGCCGCTGTTCCGTAGCTGGAAGGAGAGCATTGGAGGAGCTGCTTCGGTGACGATTACCGCTCAACTGGTTTCCTTTCCGTTAACCATATACTACTTTAATCAATTCTCTCTGCTGTCACTTGCTGCGAATTTTGCCTTGGTGCCCGTAATAACCTCCATAGTGATGCCTTTAGGTGCTGCAGCCCTCTTGCTTGGCTTCGTGTGGCAACCAGCTGCGGTGATTGTGGTATGGCCCGCCGAGAAGCTGAATGAATTAAGCTTTGTCATCATTGAATGGGTGAACGGTTATGGTGGAGCAGTTAACATCTGGCCTTCCGTTTCTCTTCCCTGGCTTTGTGCTTATTTTGTAATCCTGTATGTTTTGCTGCGTCAGATGATGAGATGGATCGATGCATGCAGATCATTGAACTCGCACAGTCAAGATATGACAGCTCCTCTCTCCCAATCCAATGAGCGATATGGATGGGTTCGCTCTCTGTTCCATTCCCGCCGGCCTACACATGCAGGGGCAGCTAATACCATGTCATCGTTGCCGCTTGCGGCTGTCCCGGAATGGTCCGTGACATGGCGTCCACCTGCGGCTGCTTATGCCAGAAGTCGAATGACTAAAGGCGCTTATATCCGTCTAACACTCACATTGCTATCATTCATTATCTTGCTGGTGATGGGATATCAGACACCGACTTATGGCGGTGCGGGTCTGGTGCAATTTCTGGATGTTGGGCAGGGCGATAGTATTCTGATTACGACACCAGCAGGCAAGCATATATTGGTCGATGCCGGTGGGACGATGGACTTTGCGCAGGGTAAAAATGCCTGGAGAAAGAGGAAAAAGCCTTATGAAGTTGGAGCGCAAACGGTCGTACCTCTGTTAAAGCAAAGAGGTGTGCATCAACTGGAAGCCGTGATCGTTACTCATGGTGATGAAGATCATGCTGGAGGGATGAGGGCAGTGCTGGAGCAGATCCCCGTTAAAGCTTTTATATTTAATGGAACATTAACGGGGAAAGCTCCTGACCAACTGATTACATTGGCGCTTGCCAAACAGATTCCTATATATTCAGCGTATAGTGGTCTTACCTTGGAACCAGATTCTCATACGAATCTCCGATTCTTGGCCCCTGACATGCGGGGGGAAGAGGTACCTACCCGAAAAGAACAGAATGCTGAATCCGTAGTATTCTACCTTGAAATGGGGGGAGCCTCCTTCCTCTTGACCGGAGATACGGTAACGTCTGTGGAGAAGAGTATGGTTGAAGCACTGATGCAGAAGGAGGGGCATACGATGATACCAGCAAACATGATTGATGTACTGAAAGTTGCTCATCATGGAAGCAAGACATCTACAAGTATGGAGTGGCTTTCCTATTGGAAGCCTCGCAATGCTGTCATATCAGCAGGGGTCAACAATGCATATGGACATCCAAATGAGCAGGTGCTGAAGCGAATCGAAGCCTATGGTTCGCGTATTTTCAGGACGGATCTTATGGGGGAGGTTCAGTTCAGAGCCAAGGATGGCTTGCTGGAATACCGCCATAAGCTTGTACAGTAGTTGTAGTAGAAATGTCGCGATTAGGGAAAGGTAGCGGATCAGTTGGCAATCAGTTGGCGGACATATGCTGCTCAAGCTCGTCACAGGTGACTAGTCTTCTTTTTTCTGTTATTCTTAGATAAGCTTTCCGTAGGGCCATTTACTTCGGATAATATGCTATTTTATATTGAGCTAGCTGGAATATAATAGAGTGCGGCTCAGACTGACTGAGCTTCTCGACATATGTTACTATTAGTTCATGGGTCCTGAAATGTGTCCCTTCATACATAGGTCCTGTAAGTTTGCTACTCATTTGATCCAGGCTGTTCTTGGGGCCTAATTCTTTGGACTGCAATCGACAGTATGTTCTTATCAGAGAAGCCTCTTGTTGATGTGTAGAACCCCAGGTATAGCCAATGTGGGAACCCAAAAAATGAAGCTCGGCAGCCAAGGTATTTCCAATAATTACTCTTAACAAAATGAAAAAAATACAGAGTTCGGGTGCAACAATCTAAAATCTGAATCCGTCTGTAATATTAACAAGGAGAGGGGGATCCCTTGTGGTAGAGCAGGAGCTCATCAGAGCTGCTCAATCTGGCGATCGCGACGCACTAGTTACCCTTTTAAGAGAAATAGAACAGCATGTATATCGAACTGCCTATTATATCCTGAATAATGAGCATGATGCTATGGACGCTGCTCAGGAGGCACTGATCCGGATTTATTCCAAGATCAACTCCTATGAAGAGAAAGCCCAGTTCAAGACGTGGGTGCAGCGCATAGTGACGAATATATGTATTGACAAATTCAGGCGCACAAAGCCATCGGTGTCCATGGATGAGCATGAATTAGTATTTAGTGATTCGCAAAACGTGGAGGCTGAGGTGCTAACGACCTATATGGCACAGGATGTTCGAGAAGCGATTAACCTGCTGCCCGAGCATCATCGTACGGTTGTTGTGCTCCGTTATCTTCAGGATTTTTCTTACAACGAAATTGCCGATGCACTTGATCTGCCTTTGAATACCGTCAAATCTTATTTGTACCGTGCAAGACAGCAGCTTCAGGGGCTGCTCCAAGAATATCAGAAAGGTGGTGTATCAGGATGAAATGCGATGATGTGATGGACTGGATGCAGCGTTATGTTGATCACGATCTGGGCGAAGATGAGACGGTACAGCTGTTGAAGCATGTAGCCCAGTGTGATGACTGTGCAGAGAAGTTCGAAATTCTGCAGGCGTTGTCCCAAGAGCTAGAGCAGCTGCCTGCCGTCACGCCCAAGTTCAGTCTGGTCGATGCTATCATGCCTCAGCTGGATGCGATCGACGAAGCTCGCAAGGAACAGAGTAGTACATTGCAGGAAATGAAACCAATGTCTGCTCAGCAGGAGCCAAGCGGTATGAAACGTAGCAGACCACTTCCATGGTGGAATCGCACAGGTGGACGAGTTACGATCGGCGTAGCCGCTGCAGCGGCTGTACTTGGAATCGTCGTGATGACCTACCAACCTCAAGAACTCCAAAATGCAGACGTTATGTCAAGCCAATTGCAGCAGGAAGACAAAGGATTGACGGAGACGAGTAACGGAAGTGGATCTGCACAGGAGCCCTCCGTATCCGACGATATAAATTCCACGTCACCTGCAGATGAAGGCGTGAAGGCCAAGGATTCAACGGGCGAAGCTGTGGAGCGTGAAAATGGCGATCAGCCTGCACAAAATGAAGCCCCGCCATCGGATGATAAATCGCAACCAGCCCAGTCCTCAGCAGAAGATAATTCTCCAGCCGAAAGGTCTTCTCGTACAGGCGAAGAACCAAGCTCCAAGGAGAGTGGCAGGCCGGCGGCCTCTGACTCCACAGATTCTAAGAAAGAGGACCCTGCTTCATCCTCCCAGCAAGAGTCGAGTGCCAACAGTCGTTCACTTCTCTCACAAGAGGTGGATCAGCCAGCAGAGAGTACCCATGCAGATGAACCTCCTATGGATAAGGCACCAAAAGCTAATCCAGAATTGAACGGAGACATGGCTTCTTCTGAGCAGCAGGAATTCAGCCATAATGATATGCTCATTCAGGAAATTCAAATTAACGAGGATCCTGAACTCATGATGTCCATTACAGGAGATAGTCCAGCTAGCGGAAGTACGGATACATCCAGCAACACTGGAAATTCTGGAAGTGCTGGTAATACTGGCAGTACTCCTAGCTCTAGTGATACCGGGGCAACCAAGGGCAATACAGGTTCAGCAACTACTAGTAGCAGCGGAGAGGCAGCAACGAATTCGCCAGACGGGCAATATTCAGTTGTTGTTGAAGGAAAGAAGCTTACCGTGTATCAACTGACGAATAGTGGCGCTGGCAAAGTATCCATGGAGGTCCGAACCTTGAACGGAACATGGGTATCAGGCAACTGGTCTGACGATAGCAAGACCTTCACTTATGAGACAGAGCAAGACGGGATTACCAGCAAATATACCTATACCGTGCCTCGTTCGGCAGGTCAGTAATGGTACAATTACGCAAAGACTCGATGATTATCTAGGTGAAAGAGCTACAAATATGCTGTATTGGCTAGCACGGGGCGAAGCTCCCGGCTGGCCTTTTTTTTTTGAAGATAACAGAATTTATAAGCTTTCAGCGGGGCTGAATCATTCATTATTTGTAAGAATCCTGCAGCAAAAGCGGTCAGTCCTTTGTGAAATTACGTTAATAGTCGTTGTACATATGGGACTTGTTGTGCGAGCGCTCTTTCCCCAACAGCTGATATCTGGTAGGATAAATCGGTGGGGGTGTTGGAATGGATGTTAAATCAGCGATGCAGGCTATTCGCAAAGGAAAAACTGCCCCGATCTATGTGCTGTATGGTACGGAGAAATATCAGATGAAGCAGTTCCTTGATACGCTGAAGGAGCAAATGATTGAGCCAGATCACCAGGAGTTCGCGGTGGCATCATATGATCTGACGGATACGCCGATTGAGGCTGTAGTGGAGGAAGCGAACACGGCGCCGTTTCTCGTGCCGAGCAAGCTTATAACCGTGCGTGACTCCAATCTGTTGTCGGCTGCCAAGGACAATAGCAAGATCGAGCACCGGATTGAGACTTTGCTGAGCTACATTGAACAGCCAGCGGAATATAGCGTCATCGTCTTTGTGGTCTATGCAGACAAGCTGGATGAGCGTAAGAAGCTTGTGAAGCAGCTCAAGAGCGTGGGTGTGGTACTGCACTTTTCTCCGCTTGGTAGTGATGATCTATTGCAATGGATCAGTCATAAGGCACAAGAACAGCAGGTCATGCTGGACACAAGTACAGCGGAGCTGCTAATTCGTTATGCAGGCACTGGGCTTGAGACATTGGCTGCTGAGATCGATAAGCTTTGTCTGTATGCGGGACGGGGCGGGACTGTGAGCAGCTCTGATATTGAAAAGCTTGTGCCACGAAGTACGGAACAAAATGTGTTCGTTATGGTGGAGGAGCTGGCCAATCTGCGTATTCAGAATGCGCTCGCGATCTTCTATGAGTTGCTGAAACAGAGGGAGGAGCCCATCAAGATTGCAGCGCTGATTACAAGGCAATTCCGTATCATGCTCCAGGTCAAGGAGCTTATGCGCCAGAACTATTCGCAACAGCAGATTGCTGGACAGCTGAGCCTTCATCCCTATGCGGTGAAGATCGCTGGAGAGCAGGCGCGGCGCTTCAGCTTACAGCAGCTTAGCAGCATGCTTCATGAGCTGGCTGAGCTGGACTATCGTATGAAGAGCGGTCAGATTGATAAAGTGTTGGGGATTGAGCTTCTGTTCCTGAAGCTAGGAACGGGTCAGTCAGCTTAGGAGTGCTGTGCAATCGAGCCTCTATAGCAAAATTATAGAAACAACCAAAAAATCCTGATCAGCACGGGCTGGTCAGGATTTTTGTCATCATCATATGAAGAAGCGCATTACGCTTGAGCTTTCAGAGCGTTCAACTTTTTAGCCAAGCGGGATTTTTTGCGAGCTGCAGCGTTTTTGTGGATCAGGCCCTTAGTAGCGGCTTTATCCAGCTTTGTGGAAGCAGCTTTGAAAGCAGCAGCTGCAGTTTCAACTTCGTTGCTAGCCAGCGCAGTATCAGCAGCTTTAACTGCAGTACGAAGCGCGGATTTTTGCGAAGCATTCAACGCACGACGCTTTTCAGACGTTTTTACGCGTTTAACAGCGGATTTAATGTTCGGCATTCCATTCACCTCCTGTAAAGGCATTACTATGAACACAAACGTTTCACAACTTAAAATATTTTAGCATGAGCCTATGTAAAATGCAATACAAAACATGGATAAGTACGTTACTTCAACCAATGATCTGTATTTTCTCACGGCTTATGCGATAAAAATATATTATGCGGTATATGGACGATGTTTTCAACTATTATTTTGTGAAAAACCTATTTCAATGGATGATACGGCCTTTTGCTAATTCTGGACGCCCTGTTATTGCTGTCGTTGCTCTTATTTGTATTGCAGCTTCTTCAACGTCCGAACGACATCAGCTCTATTCTTGGCTTGTTTCATATAGGCAGGTATGGTGTGAGATGCTGTCCTGAGAGGCGTAGCATAGCGCCTTACCCGCAAATCCGCCGACACGTAGGAGATTAGATAATTCAAATGAGCTCGATTCATGGCCCATACGACTTTGCCGCGCACATAGTCCAGAAAATATAATTCGAGATGAAAGATAGGATCGCGCCCATTTCGAATGTCCGGGTAACATCCTTGATACGCTGGCTTGCGGTGTAGCTCACATAATTGAATCCATCCGCAATGAGGACAGGGCACATGAGCCGATTTGTGCAGGGTACGTTTCTCATCCTTTATTTGTACATTGAACCAGCGCTCGCAGCTGGTGCAGACCTTCTTGGCATAATACTGATATAAAGGTTGCTCCACTTGTCGGGTGTAGCACTGTGTGCAGCGCCACTCCAATTGATCGTTCTTGCTCAAAATGTACGCATGTCCATCACATTGTCTGCATTTGACATCCACTTGCTCTCCCCGGCGGAGAATAACATAGAAATTGTATTTAAAGCCTACTTCATCCTCAAATCGCTTCAACAAGACTCACCTTCTTATTGATCTTTGTCCTTGTACCTTGATCGCATTAAATCTGAGTATAGAGCTGTTGCACGCGGTGATCCCTATCGACCGCTGTTAAGATTGACGTTTCGATCAAGGTATATCCTAGTACCTCAGATTATAAGGAAGTCTGCTATTCAAAACAAGAAACGTATGGGTGGGAGCAGAAGACGACCTAATGTATGTTCTAATGAACGGTCTAATGTGTAGTCTAATGTGTGGTCTAATAAATGATGCATAAAGTTGGCATCTCTCCAGCACAATAAGAGGAACATGTGTATAGAGGAGGATAATGATGGAGCTGGATTTGCAGAAATACTCCGTTCGGACGGATTTGGCCATAGAAGCGAAAGAGCTGGCTGGCAAGGGCCGTGAGCAGTCTATACCGGGTGTCTGGGAGCAGGTGGAGAATGAAGACGATATTCGAATTACGAGGCTGGATGTAGAGAATGAAGAAGGGGCCAGTCAAATTGGTCGGGTCGTGGGGCATTATGTAACGCTGGAGGTCCCTAAACTGCGGGAGGGTGATACACCTCTTCAGGATCAGGTATCTATGGTGCTTGCTAGAGAGATGGAACAATTCATGACCAAGATAGGGATTGGACCGAAGGCCAAGGTGTTGGTGGTTGGACTCGGTAACTGGAATGTCACACCGGATTCATTGGGGCCTCTTGTAGTTGAGAATCTCATGATCACGCGGCAGTATTTCGAATTGGTGCCTGATCAGATCAGCCCCGGATACCGCGAAGTCAGTGCCATTGCACCAGGGGTGCTGGGCATCACAGGCATCGAATCCAGTGAAATCGTGCAAAGCATCGTTGAACGTACTCGTCCTGATCTGGTGATTGCAATTGATGCGCTTGCTTCCCGCTCTCTGGAACGGATCAACACGACCATTCAGATTGCGGATATTGGCATTCATCCCGGTTCTGGTATTGGGAATAAGCGAAAAGGAATTACGAAAGACATCATGGGCATTCCATGTATCGCGATTGGGGTACCAACAGTATGCTATGCTTCGACCATCGTGAATGACTCCATTGAATTAATGAAGTCTCATTTCGGTGCTAACACGAAACGAGCTATTCTAGGTATGCTCGACGAGATCTCCGAGCAGGAGCGTCTCATGCTGGTGAAGGAGGTCTTACAGCCGCTCGGGCATGACCTGATCGTGACACCTAAGGAAGTGGACAAGTTCATTGAGGACATATCCAATATTATAGCTACGGGATTGAATGCCGCATTGCATGAAGCGGTCGATCCTGACAATGTTGCCGCTTATACGCATTGAGTAGTTGAGCGTTACTTACGTATTTGATGAACGATCAAGACACAAGGGACCGCATTTCTCTCCGGAGAAAATGTGGTCTTTTTTCTCCTATTTTGTTCTAGTATCTTCCATTCGTTCATAGAGTTGAAGTATGAGAGATTCCCTGGTAGGGCTTAAATGGAAGGAGGACATCCCTGAGATGAGCAAATATCAAATCTGGAACGTTGCAAAATGGAAGAGTACAGGGCTGAGAATCTTGAGTATGGGGCAGACGCTGATTGCGCTAATGGTTGGTACAGCCGTGCTATTTGTGCTGCTAGGTCTCGGAGGACTGGTGGAGCAGCGCATTCAATCCTCTCCCGTCTCGTCTATGAAAGGCTTTGCGTCGTCAGTTCCTTCTGATTTTTTTGCAGATATGCTAGGTATGGAGATTCCCCATCTAAGTGCAGATAAAAAGGTATCCGTCCTGTCTGGAGAGCAAGTAAGCACATTTGCATTTCAATTGCTGACCGGTGTAAATCCACAGGATCCCAAAAGCCTCATTGCCAGGGAGATTCCTGGAATGGCCTCAGGGAATCCGGTCCTGCTGCGCTCCGGCTCAGGGAATCTACAGGTGGAGGCACCGGAGGATTATCAGCCAGATCCGGGCTTGGTCGATTCATCACATGCTGAGGATGGTGAAGCTGCTGGTCCTGATGGAGGTGGCTCAGGTGCTGGTGATGGTGGTTCAGAAGGCACGGGCGGAGGTACAGAGGGGGCAGATGGATCAGGCCCAGTCAAGAACCCTTCATCTATTGACTCTAGCAAGACAAAGGGCCCTGTAACCAAAGAAGTACTAATCTACCATTCACATCCGCGAGAAGCGTACAACCCACTGCTTAGCTCAGCAAGTACGAATCCGAACTCCGCCTCCCCTAAGGCCACAGTGAACAGAGTGGGGGATTATGTAGCCAAAAGGCTGGAGCAGCAAGGGGTCGGTACGTTCCATGCTCAGGAGGACTATGTGACGACAATCCAGGATTACAACTGGAATTATTCTTATAAATATTCACGCCAGACCGTGAAGGAAGCGATGAGCATGAATAAGCAGCTTACTTATCTGATTGACATCCATCGTGATTCACAACGCCATGCCAAGACTACTGCGACGATTAATGGCACGGGATATGCCAAGCTCTATTTTATCATCGGTCATGACAATAAGAACTGGCGGCAAAATGAAGCATTTGCCAATCGTATACATGCGAAGCTCGAACAAAAGTATCCGGGCCTCTCACGAGGAATCTGGGGCAAGGATAAAGGGGGAGGGAATAACGGCGAATATAATCAATCCCTGTCCCCAAATGGCATCCTGGTGGAGGTTGGTGGCATTGATAACAATGATGAAGAGCTAAAGCGCACATCCGAGGTGCTGGCCGATGCGATTGCAGAAGTGTATTGGGAGGATCAGGCCGCGGTGAAAGCGAGCGAGCCTCTTCCAGAGGCGCCTGGAACAGACAAACATTAACGAGCAGATAGATATAGAGCGGATAATAGTAGGTTCATGACTTAACCTCATGGCTTGGAATCATAAGCTGAAATTCATCAGCATATTTACACTATGTCAAGTGAGGTTGTTCAAAAAACAAGCAAAGTTATGTTGGGAGGAAATAATCATGGCTCGCTTCAGAACCAAGGCTATCGTATTTACCTGTCTGGTTGGCATGGGCATGCTGTTGGGGATGCAATTGGCTGGATCGGGGATGCGCACGGTATACGGACCTACATGGGACCAGCCAGAGTCAGCTCGGGAACAAGGTACCCTGAGTCAGACAGTGATCACCGAGACAGCTCCAAAAGCAACGGAAGCAGCACGGGGGCAGTCGCAGCCGATAACGCAGACGACGGAGCAATCGTTAGCGATGCAACCACAGGTACCGATCAAGCAGACGATAGCTGATGCGAGCCTGACAGAAGAGAAATTTGTTCCACTTGTTCCTGTCGCGAAGAGCAAGCAAGCCTCGGTTGACGTCATGGCGGATAAGACCGCAGGTCTCCTGCAAAGGCTATCCAAGAAAGGGATTCATCTGGTCGTCTCCATGTTCGAAGGAGTGACGGAATAGAAGCCTTGAGCTGTTCATATTGAAGCCTTACTCTTCAACTGGTATAATGAAGCGATTGACACTAGGTGGTGTGGGGGTAAGGCATGACAGACATTTTGGCAAGACAGCAGAAAATACGAAACTTTTGTATCATTGCACATATAGACCATGGAAAATCAACCTTGGCGGACCGTATTCTTGAGTATACGGGTGCTCTGACCTCTCGTGAAATGCAGGAACAGGTGCTCGACCAGATGGATCTGGAGCGCGAACGCGGCATCACAATCAAGCTGCAGGCGGTACGTCTAACTTATAAGGCAGATAACGGAGAGGAATATATCCTGAATCTGATCGATACACCAGGACACGTCGATTTTACGTATGAAGTATCCCGAAGCCTTGCGGCTTGTGAGGGTGCTCTGCTCGTAGTGGATGCGGCTCAGGGGATCGAAGCTCAGACGCTCGCAAATGTGTATCTGGCGTTGGATAATGATCTGGAGATTCTGCCAGTCATTAACAAGATAGACCTCCCTAGTGCGGACCCTGACCGGGTAAAGCAGGAAGTTGAGGACGTTATTGGCCTCGATACGAGCGAGGCAGTTCTAGCATCTGCTAAGGCAGGGATTGGGATCAAGGAGATTCTGGAGCAAGTTGTAAAGTCAATCCCTGCTCCGCAAGGGAATCCTGATGCGCCGTTGAAGGCGTTGATCTTTGACTCACACTATGACCCGTACAAGGGTGTAATTGTGTATGTGCGGGTAGTTGATGGAAAGATTAAAGCGGGCTCCAAGATTAAAATGATGGCAACGGACAAAACCTTCGAAGTTATTGAGGTTGGTGCCTTCAAGCCACGTATGAGTATTGTGGACGAGCTGAATGTCGGTGATGTTGGCTTCATCGTGGCTGGAATCAAGCATGTCGGTGATACGCGTGTCGGGGATACGGTCACCGATGCCAAGAATCCAGCTATCGAGCCGATGCCAGGCTACCGTAAGATCAATCCGATGGTGTATTGTGGACTGTATCCAATCGAGACCTCAGACTACAATGATTTGCGTGAAGCACTGGAGAAGCTGCAGTTGAATGACGCTTCCCTGAGCTTCGAGCCAGAGACCTCCAGCGCCCTGGGCTTCGGCTTCCGCTGTGGCTTCCTTGGCCTCCTGCATATGGATGTCATTCAGGAGCGGATCGAACGGGAATTCAATATTCCTCTTATTACGACGGCACCGAGCGTTATCTATCGAATTCAATTGACGGACGGCTCGATGATTCAGATTGATAATCCTTCGAACTATCCAGAGATTGGGCGTATTGATTATGTTGAGGAGCCGTACGTGAAGGCGGGAATCATCGTTCCTAACGATTATGTTGGAACAGTTATGGAGCTGTGTCAGTCCAAGCGTGGTGAGTATGTGAACATGGAGTACCTGGATACGACTCGTGTTACGATCACATACGAGATCCCACTATCCGAGATCGTCTACGATTTCTTTGATCAGCTGAAATCAAGCACGAAGGGGTATGCTTCCTTTGACTATGAGCTATCAGGCTATCGCCAGTCCAATCTGGTCAAAATGGACATCCTCCTGAATGGAGAGCAAGTGGATGCGTTGTCCTTCATTGTGCACCGTGAACGTGCATATCATCGCGGACGCATTATTTGTGAGAAGTTGCGTGAGCTCATTCCACGTCAGATGTTCGAAGTGCCGATTCAGGCTTCTGTGGGTACGAAGGTTGTTGCCCGGGAGACGGTTAAGGCAATGCGGAAGAACGTACTTGCCAAGTGCTACGGTGGTGACATCTCCCGTAAGCGTAAGCTGCTGGAGAAGCAGAAGGAAGGCAAGAAGCGGATGAAGCAGGTTGGTAATGTAGAGGTACCTCAGGAAGCCTTCATGGCCGTACTGAAAATTGATGAGTAGCCAATATACCAAGGGAAAGCCTTCAGGCTTTCCCTTTCCAAATATACGGGCCGATTCTTGATTGGCGGAGTCTGGTTCAGCAGGAGTGAACAATATGTCAGCTTTTGAACAGGGACAGCATGCGTCTGCACCACAGGCCGTGTATATTCATATCCCTTTTTGCACGAATAAATGTTTTTACTGTGATTTCAATTCCTACGTCCTGAAGGACCAGCCTGTCATGGATTATCTGCGAGCGCTGGCGCGCGAAATGGAGCAGACGGTACAACTGCACCCGCCAGGGACCATCAAGACCATCTTCGTAGGTGGCGGCACACCGACGGTGCTTACACCTAGCGAGATGGATTATTTCTTGAAATCGGTTCGGACTTATTTCCCGAATTGGGCCGAGGATATTGAATTTTCTATGGAGGCTAACCCGGGTACTACAGACCTGGAGAAGCTCGCAGTCATGAAGGAAGGCGGTGTAAACCGTGTCAGCTTCGGGGTGCAGGCATTCCAGAATCAGCTGCTATCAGGTATAGGACGTATTCATAATACGGATGATGTCTACCGCAGTCTTGAGAATGCCCAGAAGGTCGGCTTGAACAATCTGTCCATTGATCTCATGTTCGGCCTGCCGAATCAGACGGTGGAAATGCTGGACGAAAGTGTGACCAAGGCTCTTGAGCTTGGCCTGCCACATTATTCGATCTACAGCCTCAAGGTGGAGGAGAATACCCTCTTCCATACGCTCTTTCAGAAGAACCAGCTACCGCTCCCGCATGAGGATGACGAGCTCCAGATGTATCAGCTGCTTATGGATCGGATGAAGGCAGCCGGATACATGCAGTATGAGATCAGTAATTTTGCCAAGCCAGGCTATGAGAGCAGACATAACATGACATATTGGCGCAACGAGCCATACTATGGTCTGGGAGCTGGTGCGCATGGTTATGCGGCAGGCCTGCGTCATATTAACATTAAGGGAGTTAATGCCTATAATGAAGCTGCAATGCAGCGGCTGCCACGACTGGATAGCGTCGATATTGATATGGAAGAGGCTATGGAGGATTTCATGATGGTGGGCCTGAGGATGCATGAAGGAGCTTCAATAAGTCGTTTTCAGCAACAATTTGGTCAATCCATGGATGAGGTGTTCTCTGCTTCCCTCCAAAAAATGCTGCAAAGAGGTCTGCTGGAGCCGATTACAGACGGATACCGCCTGAGCGCACAGGGCATCCTTTTTGGCAATGATGTATTTGCTGAGTTCATCGGTGCTGCCTCCAAGACGCAGAGCGTATAATTAAACAGATTATATAGAAGTATGCGAAATGGATTAACTGGAATTCAGTCTGCCGAGAGTGCTGCCACATGCTTATGCCATGCGCGTGTAAAGGCAGGTGTATTGGGCTGTAAGATGCTGCATAACCTTCATAGCTTGATGTTGTATGGATTCAAAAAAACATCTAATTCCTCGCTTGCAATTCTATACGTCATGTTGTATATTTATTCGTATCTTACAGCAGGCGTCAGGAGGAGAGCGGATGTCATCGGTGTGCAAGCAGGTCATATGTCGGAGTGCGGTTCCCGAGGATGTGGAACCTTTATATCAGATGATTAGCGGATATGCAGAGCGAGGAATTATGCTTCCGCGATCACGGGAGGTACTGCATCGTCAACTTGAACACTTCGTGGTGGCCGAGGTTGATGGCGAAGTGGTTGGCTGTGGGTCTCTTTGCCGACTGGGCACAGATCTGGTGGAAATTCGTTCGCTTGGTATTTCCGAAGGCCATAAGGGAATGGGCATCGGCTCCAAGATTGTGGATCAGCTTATCGTCGAGGCGAAGAAGCAGGGGATTCCCAAGATTATGGCTCTGACCTACGAGGTGTCTTTCTTCATTAAGAACGGGTTCGCGGTAGTGACGAAGGATATCTTTCCTGAAAAAGTGTGGACCGATTGCATCCATTGCAGCAAGCAGCATGCTTGTGATGAAATAGCTGTACTCAAAGTACTGAACTGACTTGACAACAATCAGGTCGGTTTGGTATTTTTGTATTATCGCTTAGCACTCAACTTGAGTGAGTGCTAATGATTATGGATGATTGTGGATGCAGATATTGTATTTGGTTTGAAGAAAATACATTACATCATTTGGACAGCAAGGGAGGAACTCGCATGTTGACCGAGCGTCAAAGGTTAATACTAAATGCTATAGTTGACGACTATATTCGTTCGGCTGAGCCGGTGGGGTCCCGCAGCATATCCAAGAGAGAAGATGTCGGCTTCAGCCCGGCAACCATCCGCAACGAGATGTCGGACCTGGAAGAGCAGGGCTATCTGGAACAGCCCCATACCTCTGCCGGACGGATTCCTTCACATAAGGGATATCGCTATTATGTGGATCATCTGGTGCCGCTCAGCAAGCTTGCATCTGCAGAGATGAGAGAGCTGAAGGCTTTTTATGCACAAAAACTAAATGCTATGGAGCAGGTTATCCAGCATGCATCCAATGTTCTGTCGCATATGACGAACTACACTTCCATCCTGCTGGGACCGGAGGTTTTTCATACTTCGTTGCGCCATTTTCAGCTGTTGCCCCTTAATGAGGATTCAGCGGTGGCCATTATCGTGACTAACACTGGCCAAGTGGAGAATAAGACGATCTCGATACCGGAGGGTGTGTCCTTCTCGGATATGCAAAATATCGTCAACATGCTGAACGCCAAGCTGGCGGGCGCGCCCATTTACCAGTTGAAGACACGAATGCACACAGTGCTCGGCCAGGAGATGGAGCGTCATATCTCCCAGATCGAGAACGTCATTGATGTGCTGGATAAGACACTTGAGAACGAGAGTGATCAGCGTCTATATCTGAGTGGTGCCACGAATATGCTGACACAGCCTGAGTTCAGGGATGTAGACAAGGTGAAGGATATTCTGGATTTACTGGAGGAGACTCCTACGCTCCTGAAAATGATGACCCCTGTCATGGGTGCTCCAGACATTCAGGTGCGAATTGGCACGGAGAATCATCACGAGGCCTTTTCCAATTGTAGCCTCATTACGGCTACCTATGCTATAGATGGGGAAGCTCTTGGCACGATTGGCATTCTGGGCCCGACACGGATGGAATATGCCAGAGTCATCAATATTCTGGGTATACTCTCCAAGGATCTTACCCATATGTTGAGTCAACGCTTCAAATAACAGTAACCGTACAATGATTGAATTCTTACTCGCAGCAAGTGATCGAAGGAGGTGAAACATCTTGAAAGACAATCAAACGTTTCAAGGGGAAGAGGCAGTGAATACTGAGGAGCAAGCTTCTGCAACTGCTGCAGAAACGGTTAACGAAGATGTGCAAGCACAAGGGCAGGAAGCCGCTCAACAAGAGGAGCCTGCAGCTGAGACAGCTGGCGCACAGAGTCGTCTAGCCGCCGAACTGGAAGAGCAGCAGCAACGTCTCCTTCGTACGCAAGCGGATTTCGACAATTTCCGCCGCCGTACCCAGAAGGAGAAGGAAGAGCTTGCGAAGTACGCATCTATGAAGCTGGTTACCGAGTTGGTACCGGTCCTAGACAATTTTGAGCGTGCACTGGCTAGTGCTCCACAATCCGATGAAGGAGAATCCTTCACGAAGGGTGTAAGTATGATCTTCCGTCAACTGGAGAGCGTCCTCACAGCAGAGGGTGTACGTGCGATGGAGGCTGTAGGGCAGCCATTTAATCCAGAGTTTCATCAGGCCATCATGCAGGTCGAAAGTGATGAGCATGAGGAAGGCATTGTTGTTGAAGAGGTACAGAAGGGCTACATGCTGAAGGATAAAGTACTTCGCCCTGCGATGGTGAAGGTTAGCATGTAATACTTACTTGATTCCATAGATGAATTACAAAACTACGGTCAGAAGACCAATGGTACTTATAGAAGGAGGATATTCTTGTGAGTAAAGTAATCGGTATTGACTTGGGAACTACCAACTCTTGTGTAGCTGTCATGGAAGGCGGCGAGGCAGTCGTTATTCCAAATCCGGAAGGCGCCCGTACAACTCCCTCGGTAGTTGGCTTTAAGAAGGACGGCGAGCGGATCGTAGGTGAGACTGCAAAGCGTCAGGCGATCACCAACCCAGACCGTACAATTAGCTCCATCAAGCGTCACATGGGTTCCAACCATAAGGAGAAGATTGAAGACAAAGAGTATTCTCCACAAGAAATCTCCGCAATGATTCTGCAAAAGCTGAAGGCTGATGCGGAAGCATATTTGGGTCAGACAGTAACCCAAGCTGTTATTACTGTACCAGCTTATTTCAATGACAGTCAGCGTCAAGCAACAAAAGATGCAGGCAAGATCGCTGGTCTCGAAGTATTGCGGATCGTCAATGAGCCTACAGCAGCTGCATTGGCATACGGTATGGAGAAATCCGAAGATCAGACTATCCTGGTATATGACCTGGGTGGTGGTACGTTTGACGTATCTATTCTCGAGCTTGGAGATGGCTTCTTCGAAGTTAAGGCGACCAGTGGTGACAACCAACTGGGTGGTGATGACTTTGACCAAGTAATCATCGACTACCTCGTAAGTGAATTTAAAAAGGATCAAGGTATTGATCTGAGCAAGGATAAAGCAGCTGTTCAACGTCTGAAGGATGCTGCAGAGAAAGCGAAGAAGGAATTGTCCGGAGTACTTACGACAACGATCTCTTTGCCGTTCATTACAGTAGTAGACGGCGTGCCACAGCACTTGGAGCTGAGCCTTACTCGTGCGAAATTCGAAGAGCTGTCCGCGAATCTTGTTGAGCGCACACTAGGCCCTACTCGTCAAGCATTGAGCGATTCCGGCTTGAATGCTAGTGAGATCGACAAGATCGTTCTGGTTGGTGGTTCCACTCGTATTCCTGCTGTGCAAGAGGCAATCAAGAAGCTGACAGGTAAAGAGCCACATAAAGGCGTTAACCCGGATGAGGTTGTAGCTCTGGGTGCGGCTGTTCAAGCTGGCGTATTGACTGGTGACGTTAAGGATGTTGTCCTGCTCGACGTGACACCTCTGTCCCTTGGTATTGAGACTGCAGGCGGCGTATTCACGAAGATGATTGACCGCAATACAACAATCCCTACAAGCAAGTCTCAGGTGTTCTCTACTTATGCGGACAACCAGCCAAGCGTAGAGATTCATGTCCTGCAAGGTGAGCGCGAGATGGCTGCTGGCAATAAGACTCTGGGTCGCTTCCAATTGGGAGACATCCCTCCAGCACCACGTGGTGTTCCGCAGATTGAAGTTACCTTCGATCTCGATGCCAACGGTATTGTGAACGTATCTGCAACGGATAAGGGAACAGGCAAGAGCCAAAAAATCACGATTACTTCTTCCAGCGGTCTGAGCGACGAGGAAGTTGAACGCATGATGAAGGATGCCGAGTTGCATGCGGAAGAAGACAAGAAGCGCAAGGAGCTTGTTGAGGCGAAGAACTCCGCAGACCAATTGATCTATCAAGTAGACAAGACCGTCAAGGATCTTGGCGATAAGGTCGATGCTTCCGAGATCGAGAAGGCAAATGCAGCCAAAGACAAGCTGCAAAAAACACTCGAAACCGACAATGTTGACGACATCAAGGCTGCAACAGAAGAATTGACAGAAATCGTGCAACAGCTGTCCGTGAAGCTCTATGAGCAAGCAGCACAAGCACAGCAAGCTGCTGAGGGTGGCGCATCCTCCGAAGGCGCTGCTCGCGATAATGTCGTAGACGCAGACTATGAAGTCGTTAATGATGATCAGGATAAGAAGTAAGCTACAATTAAAAAATGGCATGATGAACAAAAGGGCGTGAACGTTAACTTCACAGGAAGCTCGTGAACACATACAATTGTCGCATCATGCCGAATGCATAAATATAACGTGCTGAGCAGCCATGTCATGATGGAAAGGTCAAAGCCGGGACCTCCCGTGCTTTGACTTTGCTTTTTCCATGCCATACATGGGTTAGCCAATCAGTGCGTTAGGATGGGGGTGGAATGTTGGCTGACAAGCGTGATTACTATGAGGTGCTTGGTGTAAATAAAAGCGCCGGCGAGGACGAAATCAAAAAAGCGTACCGCAAGCTGGCCCGTCAATATCATCCTGATGTCAACAAAGCACCGGATGCCGAGAATAAGTTCAAGGAAGTCAAGGAAGCCTATGATGTGCTTAGCGATGGTCAGAAGCGAGCGCGCTATGATCAATACGGGCATGTAGATCCTAACCAGGGAATGGGCGGCGGATTTTCTGGCGGTGGTGATTTTGGTGGCTTCGGGGATATCTTCGATATGTTCTTCGGTGGCAACGGCGGTGGTCGTCGTGACCCGAACGCACCACAGCGGGGAAATGACCTGCAGTACAACATGACGATTGAATTTAAGGAAGCCGTCTTCGGCAAGGAGACAGATATTACAATTCCTAGAACCGAAAGCTGTGATACCTGTCATGGCTCCGGTGCAAAGCCTGGGACTCATCCTGAGACGTGCTCGGTCTGCCGTGGCACAGGACAGGAAGAGGTTGTGCAAAACACGCCGTTCGGTCGCATGGTGAATCGTCGTGCTTGCTCCAACTGTAGTGGCACAGGCAAGATCATCAAGGACAAATGCTCGACATGCAGCGGCAGCGGTAAGGTCCGCAAGCAACGCACTATACATGTTCGCATTCCTGCGGGAGTAGACGACGGTGCACAGCTACGTATGACAGGTGAAGGCGAAGGCGGATTGCGTGGTGGTCCAGCTGGTGACCTGTACATCGTTATTCGCGTGAAATCGCATGATTTCTTCGAGCGTGAGGGCGACGATATTTACTGTGAGATTCCGTTGACTTTTGCTCAGGCAGCGCTTGGGGATGAGATCGAGATTCCGACGCTTACGGAGAAGGTCAAGCTTAAGGTTCCTGCCGGAACACAGACTGGAACGTACTTCCGCTTGAAAGGCAAGGGTGTGCCAAGACTTCGTGGTGTAGGTCAGGGTGACCAGCATATCAAGGTAGTCGTAGTAACACCAAGCAAGCTTAGTGATGAGCAGAAGGATCTCCTTCGTCAGTTCGGTTCCTTAAGTGGAGAGCAGACACACGAGAATGAACAATCCTTTTTTGACCGGGTGAAGCGCGCATTCCGTGGAGATTAAGGCTCTGAATTGAAGACGATCGTTGTAATGCTCTAAAGTACTGTTACTGTCTGTATGACTTTAATGAGTACAAATAAATAGATATGTGAATAAGCCAGATTGCTGTGATCCGTTAAAGGATGCAGTGATCTGGCTTATTGCGTTATACCGTATAAGACAAGCATCCATGCATAAGAAACGATGCCGTGCACACCCTAAAGTGAGGCGGCAGGAGCTCAGCACTACAGAAGCTAGGACCTACGCATTCTGCAATTTTACTTCGAAAGGATTACACGCAGTATGATTGCATTTGGTGGTGCTATGCTCGCGTTGTACTAGGGCATAAATGAACTGTCGGACATTACAGGAAGAGGGATGGCTTGTGAGCGAGAAAAATATTCTAGCATACTTCAACACACCCGAACAGGCGCAGGAGGCGGCTAACAAGCTGAAGGCACTGCGAGTCGTCGATATGTCCATTGACCGGTTCAGTCGTTATCCAGGCGCAGGTATGAGCTCAGGTATTCCTGTCTTTTCCGGGAAAGTAAGTAGCCTGTCCTCTTTAACATCAGGTGCCGATTTTTACGGAAGCTCCTCATCCATTCTTGCTGCAGCTGATATTACGGCGAGCGGGATGAGTGACGGCGGCCAGGGAGGACCGACAGGGAAGGATATTTTGCTAACGGCCGTCGTCGATGAATCCATTCATCACCAGGCATTGCAGATCGTTGAACAAACCGGAGGCATGGTTTAGGAAAAGTAAATCAGGAAAATCAAAATAGGAAAATAAAATCAGGAAAATTAACATTCCATCTCGAAGGAGGCTGCTTCATGTCCAGAAATAAACGTCATGACAGAGTACTAACCAAGACTGACAAACTGAAGAAACTACAGTCCGCGAAGAATGAGGACGTAGAATTCTCGGCAGAGCTGGCCGATCATGATGATGTCGAAGCACTTCGTCGTAGTGAGGCGGCAGACCGCAGACAGGATCGCATTATGAACAAACCTGAGCTCAGCGATCTCTAGAATGCTGCTACAACTAGGGCTTGAAGGATTGATGAGGGACAGGGCTAGAGAGGGCTGCACCATAAGCAGTCCTCTCTTTTTTTGTGCTAGGGACAGCAAGTATAGTACAATACTATGGATGCTTGTTAAATGAGGAGGAGTAGAACTACATGTTATGGCATGAATTAACCATACATACAACAGAAGAAGCGGTGGAGATGATCTCCAACTTTTTGCATGAAGCCGGAGCTGGGGGGGTGTCCATTGAAGAATCGGGGACGCTGAACAAAGAGCGTGATACTTCCTTTGGACAGTGGTACGAAAGACCGCTGAACGATATTCCTGAGGGGCAGGCTGTCATTAAGGGTTACTTCGCTGAAGAGACAGATTTGAATGATATTCAGGGAGAGCTTGTACCGCGAATTGAAGAACTGAGAACATTCGATATTGATCCTGGGGACTATCGCTTCGAGCAACAGACCGTGAATGAAGATGACTGGGCTGACGCCTGGAAGCAGTACTTTAAGCCACAGCGTGTATCTGAGCGCCTGACCATTAAACCAACATGGGAGAACTACGAGCCAACTGGTAGCAACGAGCAGATTATCGAGCTGGACCCGGGTATGGCCTTCGGAACAGGAACACATCCTACCACATCTCTGTGTCTGCGTACGCTGGAGTCGGTCATCAAGGGTGGCGAAGAGGTCATTGATGTCGGTACAGGCTCCGGTATTCTATCTATCGGTGCAGTGAAGCTCGGTGCCAAGCACGTATTAGCCTTGGATCTTGATCCTGTAGCGGTGTCAAGTGCACTGGCGAATACCAGCTTGAATGGGCTGGAGAAGCAGATTACAGTTAAGGAAAGCGACCTGCTGTCTGTCCTGGATGGTCAAGATCCGTTGCTTGGGGTCGAGCTCCCGGTTCAGGTTGTCGTCGCGAATATTTTGGCTGAGATCATTCTGTTGTTCATTGACGATGTGTACCAGGCGCTCGTTCCAGGCGGTGTATACATTGCTTCAGGGATCTGGAAGAACAAGGAGCAGGTCGTGGAGGAAGCGCTGGTTGCAGCTGGCTTCCAGATCGAGGATAAGCACCGGGACGAGGACTGGATTGCGTTCGTAGCGAGAAAGGGGTAATCCATGGATTTCTTGAATTCCATATTCAGGTTCTCATTGACCGAATTACCATTCGTACTGCTGACACTCATGTTTGCATTTACGATTCACGAGTTCTCGCACGCCTATTTTGCGAATAAATTCGGAGACCCGACGGCCCGCCTCCTGGGGCGGGTGTCGCTTAATCCGGCAGTGCATCTGGACGTGCTAGGGACGCTGCTGCTCGTCATTGCGGGCTTTGGCTGGGCGAAGCCTGTCCCGGTGAATCGCGATAACTTCAGTAATCCCCGGCTCATGGGGATCGTGGTCTCCGCTGCTGGACCGTTAAGTAACCTGTTACTGGCCTTTGTGACTACACTGTTCTATGTAGGACTTGCAGCCACTGGGCTATGGTCGACGATTAGTGAAGCTAATCCAAATGCATTTGAGGCCATTCGCATTTTTGTTAATTATATGGTGACGTTGAATATCCTGCTGTTCCTGTTCAATCTGATTCCGCTGCCACCACTCGATGGGTACCGGATTCTGGAGGATGTGGCCCCTGGGCCGCTGCGTCGCCGATTGCAGCAGTTCGAGCAATACTCTATTTTTATTTTTCTGCTAATTCTGGTGCTGCCACCTGTGCGCGCCTTTACGATTGACCCACTGTATTCCATGATTAACGTGATTGCCGATCAATTTTTCAGATTTGCCATCATGTTGTTTGGAGTAGGGGGAGCCTAGCGGCTCCCTTTTTTTGTTGAGGCAATCGCCGAATGATTCGAAATACTGGTCATCCATCCACAAAAGTTGTATGATATATTTTTGGAAGCATCGTAATGAACGTGACTGAAGCAGGTAGGGAGGCACAAGCAATGCAGCGTTATTTCATCCCTCCGGCACACTTTCTGGAGGATCGCGTCGTTGTGGAAGGCGAGGATGCTCGTCATATCACCAGAGTGATGCGGAGCAGGCCTGGAGATCAATTTATCGTTAGTGACGGAATATCACGTGAAGCTCTGGTAGAGATTGAGGAGATCGGGGCAGAGAGTGTGACTGCTGTAATTATAGAGAAGCTGGATATGACATCCGAGCCGCAGGTGCAGGTTACAGTTGCACAAAGTCTGCCAAAGGGTGACAAGATGGAGCTGGTCATTCAGAAATGCACGGAGCTTGGGGCGTATGCCTTTGTTCCGTTTCTGTCTGATCGGACGGTTGTGCAGTATGACGGGAAGAAGGAAGCAAAGCGTCTGGAGCGCTGGCGCAAGATTGCCAAGGAAGCAGCAGAGCAGAGTCACCGCAATCGGATCCCGGAGCTGACAGCATCGCTCTCATGGAAGCAATTACTGGCCTCTTTTACGGGGTATGATCTGGTATGCTATTGTTATGAAAAAGAAAGCGGACGCCAGCTGCGTGACGTGATTGCTCCCTTTATGCAGGAGAGAGATAACGGTGCACCGGCTCCGCATATTTTGCTCGTGATCGGACCAGAGGGCGGATTTACAGAGCAAGAGAGCGTAGAAGCAGAGACGGCAGGTGCGCAATCGACAGGGCTCGGACGGCGCATTTTGCGTGCTGAGACAGCAGGGATGACTGCACTTGCTTGTATACTTTATGAATCAGGAGAAATGGGAGGGATTTGACATGCCGGCCGTGGCATTTTATACATTGGGCTGTAAAGTCAACTTTTATGATACAGAAGCGATATGGCAGTTGTTCAAGCAAGAGGGGTATGATCAGGTTGATTTCGATGAGCAGACAGCTGATGTCTATCTGATTAACACCTGTACTGTAACCAATACCGGGGACAAGAAGAGTCGACAGATCATTCGTCGTGCCATTCGCCGTAACCCGGATGCGATCGTAGCAGTAACAGGATGCTATGCCCAGACCTCGCCAGCCGAAATTCTGGACATTCCAGGTGTTGATCTGGTTGTAGGTACACAGGATCGGGATAAGATTTTGCCTTATGTCAAGCAGATTCAGGAGTCCCGCCAGCCCGTAAATGCGGTACGCAACATTATGAAGACTCGTGTCTTCGAGGAAATGGATGTCCCGGATTTCGCAGACCGTACGCGTGCTTTTCTGAAAATTCAGGATGGTTGTAACAATTTCTGCACATTCTGCATTATTCCTTGGTCACGTGGGCTGTCCCGCAGCCGGGAGGCCAGTAGCATTATTGCCCAGGCTCATCAGCTTGTAGAAGCTGGATATAAGGAGATTGTGCTGACAGGCATTCACACGGGTGGCTATGGTGATGATTTGGAGAACTACGATCTGTCTGATCTGCTGTGGGACCTGGAAAAAGTAGATGGACTGGAGCGCATTCGAATTAGTTCGATTGAGGCCAGTCAGATTGACGAGAAAATGCTGGACGTTCTGAAGCGTTCCCGGAAGCTGGTGCGTCACTTCCATATTCCGCTGCAAGCCGGAGATGATACGGTGCTGAAGCGTATGCGCCGTAAATATACAACAGAAGAGTTCTACAACAAGATGCTAATGATCCATAAGGCGATGCCTGATGTAGCGATCACGACCGATGTCATTGTAGGCTTCCCGGGCGAGACGGACGAAATGTTCCGGAATGGCTATAACTTGATGAAGAAGATTGGTTTCTCCGAAATGCATGTCTTTCCATATTCGAAGCGTACAGGTACTCCTGCGGCTCGTATGGAGGATCAGGTTGACGAGGACGTCAAGAATGCTCGTGTGCATGAACTGATCGAGCTGTCAGAGCAAATGCAGTTGGCTTATGCCCAAAAATTCGTAGGACAGGTGCTGGAGGTCATTCCTGAGGGAGAACCGAAGGGCTTGAAAAATAGCGGCAGGGTACATGGCTATAGCGACAATTACATTGATATCGTGTTCGAGGGATCTACCGAGCTGAATGGTCAGGTATGTCAGGTTCTGCTTACAGAAGCTGGAGTGAATGAAAGCCAGGGCAAGCTCATTCGTGTCGTGGACAGCAGTCTGCGTGCAGCGGCTTTGTAAAGCTATTATTGCTTGACAACATTAACGGACAAGGATTTTGTCTTCCGCTGGAGGATAAAATCCTTGTTTGCACAAGGAGGGCATGATATGACAGCCGTAAAAAAGGAAATATCTGCAGGTGGTGTGGTCTATCGTCATGTGGATGGGAAGCTTGAGGTTCAACTGATCACGGATCGTTACGGGAAAATGTCTTTGGCCAAAGGGAAAATGGAGGCCGGAGAGACCATTGAGGAGACTGCTCTTCGTGAAATTTTGGAGGAGACGGGCGTCACTGGAAAGATCATCAATCAGGTAGATATGATTGCTTATACGTATGAGCATCCTGATTATGGACAAGTCGATAAGGAAGTGCATTATTATCTCGTGGAGGCGCTGAGCGGTGAGTTGCAGGCTCAGGTTGAGGAGATTAAAGGCGTAGACTGGTACAGCCCTGAGCAGGCTTGGTCTCTGCAACGGAGCGGTGGCTATGATAATAACGATATTATTTTGCAAAAAGCACTGTCCCAACTGGATATTCATGTATCCTGATTAAGAGTCACATTAGAAATACAGTAGATCAAGGGTGCTTAATCTACTGTATTTCGCTGTATTTCTCCACTCGTCTGTTTGGATATCTTCTCAAAATAATCTACAACTACCTCATGGAATTCGAGAGCAGCCCGCGAAATGTATCGACTCTTGTGCCATAACAAAGCGATCTCCCGTACCAATTCCTCATTCTCTACACTGAGATATTTAATGTGCTCCCATGAATTCCTAGCCGTGCTTGGTATAAAGGCTATGCCAATTTCTGCTTCTACAAGAGAACTTAGCCTTGCAGGTTCGTCCCCCTCATATACATATTTAGGTAAAAATCCAACCGATTCGCATATGGAGTCTACCAGATCGCGAGTACCGTAACCTCTCTTAACACCAACAAACGATTCATCGCTTAGCTCACTCAAGGATACACTGCTTCGATCTGCCAGCCGATGGCTCTTTGGAACAGCCACAACGATAGGGTCGATGAACACGATTTGACATTCAATGTCTTCTCCTTGTATAGGAGGTGAGGCTAAGCAGAAATCGACCTCTCCTCTATGAAGGCGTGTAACCATCTCCTGTGTAGTCAGCATCTGAACATGAAATTGGATATGGGGCCGTCTTTTCCGAAACTCTCGCAGAATATGGGGTAACCTGCTTGCGGTGGTCACCGCCAATTCCAGTGTGCCATGTTCTGGGCTGGACAAATCGCTAATCTCCTGCTTACCCTGTTGCAATTCAAACAACGCTCTTTCTGCACGGAGAAGGAACCTACTACCGAACTCATTTAATCGCAACTTTCTCCCTATTCGATCGAATAAAGGGACGCCCAGATCCTCCTCCAATCGCTGAATCGTTTTGCTTAATGATGACTGAGTAACGTACAGACTGCGTGCAGCTTCAGTCATATGCTCCAGACGAGCTACTGCGATAAAATATTGCAGTTGAAGAAGTTCCATTTGCACTCTCCATTCATTCCTTCAAATCAATGAAATCATAACATAAAATGCTTTGGAATGAATAATGAATCTCAAGTAAGATGAGATGAATAAGATATTGGAGGGAGCAAAATGAGTGATCGCAGCAGGTGGTTGATGATTTCCGTTGGACTGGGGGTACTACTGAACCCCTTAAATTCTTCAATGGTCTCGGTTGCTATTGCAAGGATACAAAACGAGTTCCAGCTTGGATTTACAGTGGTTTCATGGATTATTTTTTCTTTCTACATAGCAAGCGCAATAGCTCAACCAATCATGGGAAAAGCCAGTGATTTATTGGGTCGGAGGAGGATATTTCTTACTGGACTTGTTGTATCCTTCGTTGCATCTTTATTAGCTCCCATATCGCCGAATTTTGGATGGCTTATCGTGTTCCGCATAGTGCAAGCCATTGGCACAAGCATGATGGTTGCGGTTGGAATGGCCCTCGTGCGAATTCACATTACGGAGAAACAAGCGACTGCGTTGTCAGTGTTGTCCATATTCCTCTCTGGAGCGGCAGCAATCGGACCTTTTATAGGCGGGATCATCATTCACTGGTGGAGTTGGCCTGCCATCTTTCTCGTTAATATTCCGTTCGTGGTGACAAGCTTTCTATTGGCTTGGAGCCATATTCCAAAGGACGAGCCGTCAGCATCATCCGCTGCACGTAGCATGTCCTTTCGTGAATGGTCTCAATGGATGGATGTGAAAGGGATTCTATTGTTCACGGTAGGGCTGATTGCCTTGCTTGTTGGATTGCTGTCAGCCAAATCTTCTGCTCAAATTTCGTTAAGTAATGTTAGTGTTACGCTGATGGGCTTCGTTGTACTGGGAGCTTTTGTACGGCATGAGCTCAAGGCGAAGTCACCTTTTATTCCTTTGCGTACATTTGCTAAATATCCTGCGATGACTTGGGTGAATGTCGAATTCCTGCTTGTGAATGCACTTTTTTACTCGTTTTTTTTCGGACTTCCTTCCTACCTACAAATGGTACGCCATGTCAGCGAGTTCCATACAGGCATTCTCATGCTAAGCTTAGGCTTGTGTTCACTCGTTACCTCTCCAATGGCAGGACGTTGGATTGATAAAGCAGGACCTCGACCAGCGTTGCTCGTGTCCGGCATACTGATGACATTTGGTTCAATATGGATCGTCACATTGAATGAAACTTCTCCGGTTATCAGTGTATGTGCGGCTTTAGCTGCGTTCGGTATTAGTAACGGGTTGAACAGTGTTGGTATGCAAGCGGCCTTGTTCAATAGCTCTCCAAAAGAAGTTATAGGGGTAGCATCTGGAATATTTAATACATCAAGATATCTGGGTACCATTCTCTCTTCATTATTGATTGGCAGCGTAATGGGGAGTAACTTCAGCTTCCAAGGATTCCGAGTGCTTGGGATGATCCTCACATTCATTGCATTGTCCTTGGTATTCATGAGTTGGCGGCGCCGGGAGTCAGGGCAATTGCAAGAGTCCTAGCCGATTATCAAAGATCGGGCATGATCTTGATGATGATGTTCACGACTACATGGACTACGATCTGATCACAGGTAGTGTATCCTTCGGCCCGCCAGCTTGGTCCAGTCGACTCCATATCGGGAGGTAGCATAAGGGGAGAGCCAATAATGAGCTAATCAGATTGAACAAGGTCTGAGCATGGGCGACCTGCGCTCCCGCCTCATTGGAGATCAGAGTTGCGGCTGTTTGTAGCCACGGGATTAAGGGCATGAAGATCAGCGCGCCAGCAACATTCAGCAGAATGTGGGTCCAGGCCACGAATTTGCCGGAGGTACTACCTCCGATTGAAGCCATCCACGCGGTAACGCAGGTGCCGACATTCGAGCCGATGACGATTGCAATGGCTACATCCAGCGGTAGCGCTCCCGTGGCCGCCAGACTCATAGCAATGCCAATAACGGCAACGCCGCTGTGCATGATGGCCGTGAGACAGGCTCCTGCAATAAATGCCCACCACATATTTTGAGTTGCATGTGTCAGAAACCACTGGAACATCCCCGTTTCCTCGACCCAGGGCCCGATGGCCTGCATGATGCGGATGCCTGTCATGATGAGTGCAAAGCCAGCGATAGCGAGACTGACAAACTGTAGGCCCAAGCCTCTGCCGGTATGCTCGTACCATATCACAGCAAGTATCCAGCTTAGGATAGATAATACCAGCAGAGGCAAAGCAATCGTGCCTAGCTGCAAACCCATCAGCTCTGTGGTAAGACACGTACCAATATTAGTGCCTAATATAATGCCAAGCGTACGGCCATATGTGAGTAAGCCAGCATTAACCATTCCTATGGTGATGACAGTCACGGCGCTACTGCTCTGCAATAGAGCAGTTATACCTGTACTGACCAGCAATCCTCTCAGCGGAGAAGCTGTGGCGTGCTGAAGCCCTCGCTGGAGCATAGGGCCGGCAAGCTTTCGCAGCCCTGACTCCATGATCTTCATTCCTCCAAGAAATACGAACAGCCCCCAGCCCAGTGGCATGATGATCTGATAGAACAAGCGTGTCCACTCCTTCCCGATTCTATTGATGAGGATCAGCCTGGTACATGCCGATAGATGTTTTTCATACTACATATATGAGGTAGCGGGCGGAGACATGACAAGCCCGGCTTGACCATCACTGTATCCTGCAGATGAGTAGACCAAAAGCAGGTGGAATGATATGCCGCAGCAAGCGAAAAGTAGATGCCTGTCTGCAATTGAGCTATAATGAATAAGTTAGTTAGTCTGGTATTTGTAAAAAAGGAGCGAAACACATTTGCCTTCCGTAATATTAGAGCGCAGTCGCAAGAAACGGCTGGAACAAGCTCATCCATGGATTTTTAAAAATGAAATTGCCTCTGTCGACGGGAATCCGTCCCCTGGAGAGCTCGTGAGTGTAATGAATCATCAGGGGCGCTTTTTGGCTGCAGGCTATTATAATCCAGCATCCCAGATCACGGTCCGCGTCGTGTCCTATCAACCACTTGAGGCGATGGATACAGCCTTTTTTGTACGTAGATTTCGAGAGTGCTTACAGCATCGTGAACGCTTCCTGAAGGATGGAGATGCCTATCGTCTGGTGTACGGCGAAGCGGACTTCCTACCTGGGTTGATCGTAGACCGCTTTGGTGACGTACTGGTGGTGCAGTTGCTGACCCTGGGCATGGACCAGCGTCGGAATGAGATTCGAGATGCACTGGCGGAGGTCGTGCAGCCGACTGCCATCTACGAACGCAGTGATGTATCCATTCGGGAGCTGGAGGGTCTGGAGCAGGTGAAGGGCCCGCTGTTAGGGGACTGCCCGCGTTATGTGACCGTGACAGAGAATGGCCTGAAGATCAAGGTAGACATTGTGGAAGGTCAGAAGACCGGATATTTCTTCGATCAGCGCGAGAATCGTGCAGCCATCGCACCATTGATGACAGGCTGGGGCGCAAGAAGTGGCATTACTCTGCAGGATGTGGAGGAGAACGGTCAGCTTGTAAAGCATCCGGTGAACAAGAGTGGCAAGCGTGTGGAATTTCCTTATTGGGATGGAGCGACTGTACTGGAATGCTTCTCACATACAGGAAGCTTTACGTTAAATGCTTGCCAGCATGGTGCCAAGAAGGTAACCTGCCTCGATATTTCCGAGCATGCGATCGAGAGTGCACGGGAAAATGTACGGCTGAACGGCTTTGAGGACAGAGTCGAGTTTGTCGTGGAGGATGCATTTCAGTATCTGCGAGATCAAGTGAAAGGTACCGAGGAACGTGCAGCGCGCGCAAGCGGTCAGAAGGTTGATACGTCCAAGCCACTTACCGCAGGGGGAGGCAAGACCTTTGATGTGGTGATTCTGGACCCCCCTGCTTTTGCGAAGACACGCAATGCTGTCAAAGGCGCTTGTCGCGGCTATAAGGACATTAACCTGCACGGCATGAAGCTCGTGAACGAGGGAGGATATCTGGTGACAGCCAGCTGTTCTTTCCACATGAGACCTGACCTCTTTCTGAGTACGATCAAGGAAGCGGCTGAGGATGCAGGCAAAATTCTGAGATTGGTCGAGTGGCGTGCGGCAGGTAAGGACCACCCTCAGATTCTGGGTGTTGAGGAAGGTCATTATTTGAAATTCGCCATCTTCGAGGTTCGGAGCAAGCACCTTCTGTAGCTTTTGTTAGCTGTCGGAGCGGATTGACCTCAGATGTACCGTTTATCTCAGGGAAGCAGGAGGTTGAGCGTGCATGAAGACGTGGTTTTTATACAATTGGCAGGTGCGCAAAGAATGGTATCGTTGGTGTGAAGCGCTAGATGAAGAAGAATTGCTCAGAGCTCGTACAGGCGGAGTGGGAGGGATTCTGAAGACGCTCTTCCATATCGTGGATGTAGAGTGGAGCTGGATCAGAGTCATGGAGGACAAGCCTGACACGGAAGAGGACTTTGAGGAATATAGCACGTTGGCTAAGGTAATGGCGCTTGATGCCAGATACCATCAGGATGTCTGTCCGTTCATAGAACACTGGCATGATGGTCTGGAGCACAAAGTATTTGTTAACCATCGTCATGATGGTAGTGTAGAGGAGCATATGTGGGGGGAGATTATGCGCCACATTGTTGCTCACGAGATACACCACATAGGGCAGCTTTCTGTTTGGTCACGGGAGTTAGGAATGCAGCCGCCTTCGGCTAATCTGATCCGTAGAGGCCTGAGAGATAGTCTGCCGCCTGTAAATTAATGTTTTTCAATTGGTTAAAGCTGGAGAGGCTCATGCATGGTTGCATGGGCTTTTCGGTATTGGCATACAGGCTGGTCACGAGGCTGTGACAAACGTATGTTCTTTGTTTCGGGCGTATTGTGCTATACTGTGCACATGATTGATACTTGGAAGGGACGGACAATCCGTCTGAATATAGGATCAAGACGTAAATGGCTAGGAGGTACAGGAGCATGATCCGTTTGATGATAGGACGTGCCGGGACCGGAAAGAGTACCCGGATTCACCGCGAAATTGATGCACAGCTGCAGGATAGCCCTGTCGGCTCTCCGCTCATTCTGCTGGTGCCGGAGCAGATAACCTTCCATACGGAGTATGAACTGCTGTCCGGTGGTAGCGTACAGGGCAGCGTGCGTGCTCAGGTGCTCGGCTTTCGGAGACTTGCTCATCGGGTGCTTCAGGAGACAGGTGGCTCGGCCATTGCTTCGGTAAGCGAAGAGGGTAAGAAGATGCTTTTATATAAAATATTGCGCAGACACAAGGAAGAGCTGCGTGTCTTCCGTGATTCAGGAGACCAGCTCGGCTTCGTAGATCGACTGAACCGTCTCTTCACGGAGCACAAGCAATACAGTGCAGAGGGTGAATCGTTGACAGAGCAATTAGGGCGTGTCGGGGCGATGAAGGATATGCCGATTTTAGGTGATAAGCTCCAGGACGTCGCCTTGATCTATCGGGAGTTCGAGCAGGAAATGGCTCCACTGTATCTCGACGGTGAGGACACGATGCTACGGCTAGCCGGACAGATCCAGCATTCACAGTGGCTAAAAGGCGCCCGCATCTGGCTGGATGGACATCGTACCTTCACTCCACTGGAGTACCAGGTCATTCGTGAACTGATGACTGTAGCAGAGGAATTTACGGTCTCCTTGACTTTAGACCCTACTTATGCGACAGGGCGTTCTCCGCATGAATTGGACATGTTCCACCCTACGGCGATAACATACACCAAGCTCAGAGGGATGGCAGAGGAGCTGGGCATTGAACAGCATACAGAAGTGCTGCGTCCTGAGGTTCCGCCTCGCTATCTGCCTGGCTCAGGGCTGATGCGTCTCGAAGCAGCCTTTGAGCAGCCGAGAGCACGGTCATTTACAGACCCGATAGAGGATATTCGGCTGTATGCTGCCTCAGATCGGCGTGCAGAGCTGGAGGGTGCGATTCGGGAAATAAGACGTCTGGCTCGTGAGCATGGCGTCAGATATAAGGATATGGTTATCCTTGTGCGGAATCCTGCCGATTATGAGCATCTGGCACAGCCGCTGTTTGCTAAATATGAGGTTCCGGTGTTCGTCGATGAGAAGAGAGGAATATTGCATCATCCCCTCGTAGAGCTGGTGCGGGCTTCGCTGGATATCGTGCGGCGAGGCTGGCGCTATGAGGATGTGTTCCGTGCCATCAAGACAGAGCTGCTGCTGCCATCTGATGGCCCGGTGAATCGGGCTCTAATGGACGAGCTTGAGAATTATGTCCTAGCCTGCGGCATTCACGGTTCACGCTGGACGGACGGCAAGCCGTGGAAATCAGTTCCGAGCCTGTCGCTGGACATGGAGGAGCAGGAGCGAAGCCGTCATAAAGATGAGCTTCTGGAGCGAATGGAACTATGTCGACAGGCCATTGTGACCCCGCTGCATGCGTTTGAACGACGGATGAAGCGGGCGAAAAGTGTAATTGCACAATGTGAGGCGCTGTATCTGCTGTTGGAGGAAGCCGAGATTGGGCAGAAGCTGGATCTGCTGATTCAGCAGGCCGAAGTGGAAGGGGACCCTGAGGCGGCTCGGGAGCACCGTCAGATCTGGGATGCTGTGCTGGAGCTGCTGGATCAGGTAGCCCAGATGATGGGGGACGAGCAGTGGGACAAGGAGCTGTTCGCATCCATATTGGAGACGGGATTGGCCGAATACCGATTGGCCTTAATTCCGCCTGCGCTTGATCAGGTCATCTTAGGAAGTATGGACCGATCCAGAGTGAATCATATTCAGCATGTTTTTCTGCTGGGGATGAACGAAGGGATTATGCCTGCTGTTCCGCAGGAGGATGGAGTACTGTCTGAGCAGGAAAGGGCACGCCTGTCGCAGCTGGGTCTCCAGCTAGCTCCCGAGGTGAATCGGCGCTTGCTGGATGAGAGGTTCCTGGCATACACGGCGATGACAGCTGCTGGGAGAGGACTCTGGCTTAGCTACCCCGTAGCTGATGATGAAGGCAAGCCTTTGCTACCCTCTGAATATATCAGGCAGCTGCGGAGCATGTTCCGTAGTCTGCGGGAGCAGCCGTTGGCTGCCGGACCGTTGCCTGGCAGCGAATGGGCGTTACAGGCCACATTTGCGGCGCATCCGGCGGATGCACTACCTCAGCTTGTTATGCAGCTGCGTCAGTGGATGCGGGGAGAATCCATCGCAGACCTATGGTGGTCCGTATACAATTGGTTCGCGTCATCTGCTTCGGACGGGCCTTATTATTCACGCCTGCGCCAGCTGCTCACCTCGCTATTCTATGCGAACCACACAATTACGCTGCTTGAGGATACGAGTCGCCAGCTGTATGGAAATACGCTACGAACGAGCGTCTCTCGGATGGAACGTTTCGTCGCCTGTCCGTTCTCGCACTTTGCCTCGCACGGACTTAAGCTTAAGGAAAGACAGGTGTATCGACTGAAGGCGCCAGATATCGGTCAGCTCTTCCATGCAGCACTTGGCATGATGGCTACAAGCTTGAAGGAGCGTAACCAGAGCTGGGGAAGCCTGAGTGCTGAGGAGTGCAGACAAGAGGCGGAGAATACGGTGGAGCAGCTGGCTCCCCGTCTGCAGGGCGAAATTCTGCTCAGCTCCAAGCGGTACGGCTATATCTTCCGCAAGCTAAAGGACATCGTAAGTCGTGCATCCGTAATTCTGGGGGAGCACGCCCGACAAGGAAGCTTTGAGCCGTTGGGACTAGAACTGGATTTTGGACCGGGCAAGGAGATTCCTCCTCTGCGCTTCGAGCTCGACAACGGGGTCGTGATGGAAGTGATTGGGCGTATTGACCGGGTCGATGTGGCTGAAGGAGAAGAGGGTCTTCTGCTGCGAGTGATTGATTACAAATCAAGCCAAAAAGACCTTCGTCTTCATGAAGTTTATTACGGCCTGTCGTTGCAGATGCTGACCTATCTCGATGTGCTGCTGACGCACGCCGAGCAGTGGCTCGGAGAGCCTGCTTATCCTGCGGGCACATTATACTTCCATGTGCACAATCCGCTCTTGCAGGCAGCGAATGGGCTACGTGAGGAGCAGGCACAGCAGGAGATGCTGAAGAAATTCAAAATGAAAGGCCTGCTGATGGCTGATCCGGGCGTTATTCGCAAAATGGATATGCTACTCGACAAAGGTTATTCCTCCATTCTACCTGTAGCAATCAAAGCGGACGGAACCTTTTACAGCAGCTCCTCTGTAGCTGGTCCTGGACAATGGGATCGTCTGCTGTCTGCCGTGCGACATAATATTCGCGATATCGGGAGCAGGATGACCAATGGAGAGACACGTATTGAGCCCTATCGGATTCAACAAGAGACAGCCTGCGATTTCTGCTCCTTCAGGCCTGTATGTCAATTCGATGATACGCTGGAGAGCAACGGCTACAAATGGTTGGGCAGACCGGGTAAGGAGCAGGCATGGAGCATGATCGAGCAGAAAGGAGGCGGGAACAAATGACGAAGCAATCTATACCGAAGCCGGAAGGCAGCATATGGAGTGATGATCAGTGGGAGGCCATCTCCCGTTCAGGGCAGGACATGCTGGTGGCGGCTGCGGCAGGCTCGGGTAAGACGGCAGTATTGGTGGAGCGGATTATTCGCAAAATAGCCGATCCAGAATCGGGCTATAGCGTAGATCGCCTGCTAGTAGCTACCTTTACCAAGGCCGCTGCAGCCGAGATGCGCCATCGTATTCGTGAAGCGCTGGAGCGATCGCTGGAAGAGAACTCGAATAGCGAGCATATCCGCCGTCAGCTTGCTCTGCTGGGCAGAGCCTCGATCACTACGCTCCATTCCTTTTGTATGGAAGTGATTCGTCGTCATTATCAATCCATCCCGCTGGACCCTGGCTTCCGCATCATGAACGAGCATGAGACCGAAATTATGCGCCAGGAGCTACTGGAGGAGATTTTCGAGGAGCAGTATGGATTACACCCGGAGGGCAGTGCCTTTCGGAGTATGGTCGATTGGTTCAGCGGTGAACGGACTGACGATGCTGTCTATGGCTTGGTGCAGCGATTGTATGATTTTTCGCGAAGCCACCCATGGCCGGAATATTGGTTAAGCAGTATGGCTGCAGCATTCCGTACCGAAGATCTGGAGCAGCTTGGCAGATCCGCATGGGTAAGGAGCATTCAGCAGGATGCCATTCTGTCCTTGCGTGGGGCAGCTAATCTGCTAGAGCAAGCTAGGGAAACGGCGGTACAGCCCGGTGGACCGGCTCCCTACGCTGTGACAGTTGAGGAAGAGCTGCATATGGTGCGAGATTTGCTGCAGCAGGTAGAGCAGGAGCCTTGGGACTCTCTGTATGATGCGTTTCAGGAGATTGCTTTTGGCAAACTGAAGCCCGTAAAGAAGGACCAGACGGATCAGATGCTACAGGAGCGTGTAAAGGCTCTGCGCGATAGTGCAAAAAAAACAATAACTGAGCTCAAGAGCTCATTGTTCGGTCGCAGACCCGAGCAATTTTTGGCGGAGCTGCACGATGCGGCACCTTTGATGGAGGAGCTAACGAGAGTGATCCAGGCGTTCGCTGAGCGCTTCCGTCAGGAGAAGCAGTCCAGAGGACTAGTGGACTTTAATGACTTGGAGCATTATTGTCTGCACATTCTTCGACATCCCGATTCCACACCGGGACAGCTGCTGCCATCGGATGCGGCACTTGAGTATCGCGCTCTGTTCGATGAAGTCCTGCTGGATGAGTATCAGGATACGAATACTGTACAGGAGGATATCGTGCGTCTGCTGGCGCGAGAGCAGCCTGGGAACCGATTCATGGTAGGGGACGTCAAGCAGAGCATCTATCGCTTCCGACTTGCGGAGCCAGGCTTGTTTCTTGATAAATATCATCGCTATGGCTTGGAGGAGAATGAGGGTCTGCTGATTGATCTGGCTCGTAATTTCCGCAGTCGCCGTGAGGTAGTGGATGCAGTCAATTTAGTTTTCTCACAGATTATGAGTGCAGAGGTCGCTGAGATTGTCTACGATGAACGGGCTATGCTGGTCCACGGTGCTTCGTTTCCGGAGGCTTCAGCTGTAGCTGGTTTAGCCGAAGATAGGAGTGGACAAGAAAAGTACGAACAAGCAGAGAATGGTCAGGAAGAGGCAGTCACACAACTGATGTCGCTGGAGCAAAAGTATGAGCCAGAGCTGCTGCTGATTGAACGGATGAGTTCACAAGAGAGCTATGGTTCTGGCTCCAGCGGTCTTTCCTCATCTGGCGAGGAGGGCGATGCAGAGACCAGGGACGAGGAGGAACTGGCTGAGCTGGAGACAGCTCGGCTGGAGGCCAGGCTAATTGTGCGGAGAATCAAGGAGCTGATCGGAGATACAGCTCCTGCTCTTCCGGTGTATGACAAGGCGTTGAAGGCCATGCGTCCTGCACGTTACGGTGACATAGTTATCCTGCTTCGCTCTGCTGCACTGTGGGCTCCGCTAATCATGGAGGAGCTTCGTCTAGCCAGCATTCCAGCCGCAGGCGAGCAGACGAAGGGGTATTTCAAGGCTACTGAAGTGGAGATTATATTGTCCTTGTTGCAGGTTATAGATAATCCACGACAGGATATCCCATTGGCTGCTGTACTACGCTCGCCGATTGTGGGCTTATCAGAGGAAGAGCTGGCGCGCATTCGATTGCAGCAGCCTTCAGGCTCCTTCTACGATGCAGTCCAACTAGCTGTGTCCCCACCTGAGACACAGGGCATTGTGGAGGCTGCTGTTGGTCTGCAGACCGATGCGCATAAGCAATCGATAGAGGAATCCAGGCTTGGACACTTCATGCACCAGCTTGAAGAATGGAGACGAGCCTCAAGACTAGGGCGTCTCAGTGAGCTGATCTGGCGACTATATCAGGAGACAGGTTATCTGGACTGGGTTGGAGGGCTTCCCGGTGGTATGCAGCGTCAGAGCAATCTTAAGGCACTATACGATCGGGCTCGTCTATATGAGCAGTCCACGTCGAATCGAGGGTTGTTCCGGTTCCTCACCTTCCTGAACAGATTGCGTGAGCATGGCGGTGATCTGGGTGCGGTCGCTACGGAGACGGATACAGATCAGGCTGTACGCATCATGACGATTCACAAAAGTAAGGGGCTAGAGTTCCCGATTGTCTTTGTGGCAGGAACCGCGAAGATGTTCAATCGGCAGGATCTGAACATGCCATTCCTGATGCATAAAGAGCTGGGGTTTGGTCCGAAATATGTAGCAGAGAAGGTGCGTGTAAGCTATCCTACACTGGCCCATCTGGCGATTCGGCGCCGCTTGCAGCTTGAACTGCTTGCCGAGGAGATTCGGGTGCTGTATGTAGCCCTGACTCGCCCGCGCGAGAAGCTGATTATGATAGGAACGGTGCGTGATCTCGCTGCACGGGTACTCGCATGGTCTGGAGTGAGCGGCCATGATTCCCCCGTATTACCTGACTATGTGCTCGCTTCTGCTCGCAGCTATCTTGATTGGCTGGGTCCAGCGTTAATTCGTCATCCGTCTGCCGCCGTGCTAAGAGAAACGGTCGGCTTGGAGCATGAGGTACCAGGGGCGTCATCACTTCCGTCAGCTCTACTACAAGGAGATTGGCAGGTTCATGTACATCGTTCTGATGAGCTGCTTATGGATCAGGGTGTTAGCACAGACGCAGTAGAAGACAAGGTTGTGGACCTAGCGTTTGAGAGCAGAATAAGGGCGTTACGCGCTGGTCAGGTCATTGGAACAGGGAATATGGATAAACAAGAACATGGTGCTGTAACAGGAGATAAGACAGAAGAGTATCGAACAGTAGAGTACGGGGGAGAAGAGGAGGCTGTGCAAGAAAAGAGCACAGCAGCGGAAATACTGGAACAAGCCCAGATTGCTAATACGCTAGCAGCGCTAACCTGGACTTATCCGTATGCGCTAGCTGGGCAGATTGCAGCCAGTACCTCAGCTACGGAGATGAAGCGAACAGCCGATGTACAGGAGCAGCTATCTGTAACCTGGGAGGAATGGCAAGGTGCTGATCGGCAGCAACCTATTGATTCACTAGGCAGGGTTGACACGCCCGCTGAGGATTCGCCTACAAATAAGCTGGCTCAGGAGAATCTGAGTCAGGGGGGGACGACTGAGGCTGGTAAATCCGTTCGTCAGGCAACTGTTCCTTTAAGTGCGGGAAAGACCTCATCACTGCAGCTTCGGAGACCCCGATTTATGGAGAATAAAGCGCTTAGTCCTACGGAACGAGGCACAGTCTACCATACCATGCTGCTTCATCTTCCCTTGCAAGGGCCTATCACACAAGAAAGCATAGAGGCTACCCGGAGGCATCTTGTGGACGCGGAGATTTTGCTGGAGCAGCATGCAGCGGTGGTGGATGCTGTGGTGCTCGAACGTATTTTTGCAAGTCCGATTGGACAGCGAATGTTAACGGCGGAGCAGGTCTGGAGAGAACAACCGTTCAGCTACGCACTACCAGTAAACGAATATCTACGTATGTCCCGCTACCGTGGGGATCTGGAGCCCTTATCCTCACGATCAACTGAGATCACGAATGATAAGGTGATGGTAAAAGGGATTGTGGACTGTATGTTTGAGGATTCAGAGGGACTGGTCCTGATTGACTATAAGACCGATCAGATCTCTGAATATCGAACGATGGACAGGCTGGTTGAGCAGTATAGCTTTCAGCTAGAGCTGTATGCCAGAGTGATGAAGGGTATCCTGCATAAGCCTGTAGCTGAGTGCTGGCTGTGCTTCCTGGAGACAGGTGAATTCGTACGTGTAGAAGTCCGTTCAGATGCAAGTCATGAATAATAACAGTGAATAAGTACATGGACAAGCACAAGTGAATAAATACAGTGCACAAGTACAAGTGAATAAATACAGTGCACAAGTACAAGTGAATAAATACAGTAAATAAAAATCAGGTGAATAAGTACAAGTGTGTGCGAAAGGAGGAACCCGCATGAGAATATTGCATACCGCAGATTGGCATCTAGGCCGGACACTGGAAGGACGGAGTCGTGTAAAGGAGCAGGAAGCCTTTCTGGAGGAGCTCGTTCGAATCGTTGATGACCAGCAGGTGGATTTGATTCTGATGGCTGGCGATGTATACGACTCCGTGAATCCGCCGGCAGTTGCCGAGCAGATGTTCTATGAAGCAGCGGCGCGTTTGACGGATCATGGTCGGCAGCTAGCGGTTATTGCCGGGAATCATGACCAGCCGGAGCGCGTGGCTTCCGTTAAGCCGCTTGTCCAACGCCGAGGCATTGAGCTAGTAGGTCTGCCTGGCTCGGAGGCCCTTCGAATCCATGTGCCCCGTACAGATGAGGTTGCTTTGCTGGCGGCCCTTCCTTACCCGTCAGAGGCTCGATTGAACGAGCTACTGACCGTGGAAGGGGATGAGGGAGTGCTGCGTGAGGCCTACAGTACACGAGTAGGTAAATTAATGTCTCACATGGCAGCGTCATTCCGACCAGACACCGTGAATTTGGCAATGAGCCATATTTATGTGCTAGGCGGGCTTGAGACGGATTCGGAAAGACCCATTCAGGTCGGAGGAGCCTATACTGTCGATCCCTCAGCCCTGGCTACTGGTGCCCAGTATACTGCGCTTGGGCATCTTCACAGACCCCAGCATGTAAAAGGTGAGGGAGTAATTCGTTATAGCGGATCTCCATTGGCCTACAGCTTCTCGGAGGCGGGGCAGGCGAAATCGGTCACGATTATTGATGCTTCTCCTGGAAAGGCTATACAGCTTGAGGAACTGCATTTGACGAGCGGTCGTCCGCTAGTTCGTTGGCGGGCTAAGGGAGGTCTGGAGGAGGTATATCGCTGGCTTGATGAAGGGCTGGACAAGACGGCCTACATTGATCTGGAGGTTACCTTGACCGAAGCGATGTCTATGGGGGATATTCAGCGTCTACGCAAAAGCAGGGACGGCATTATCCATATTCGCCCGATTTATCCCGAGATGGTCACCTCTATGGTAGAGCAGCAGCGCTCTGAGTTACCCTTGCCTGAGCTGTTTCGCTCCTTTTACCAGCGACAGACTGGGGGGGCTGAAGCGGAAGACGTGCTTGTGAAACTTTTTCTGGAACTGGTGGACGAGGATGCGGACCGTGAAGCCGTATTTTCAGAGGATTCAGCTCGTGAGAGCGGTGAGGGGATACCGTCATGAAGCCGATTCTATTAAAAGTTGGAGGTCTACAAAGCTACAGGGAGACGCAGGAGATTCAGTTCGAGCAGCTGACCGAGACAGGTCTGTTCGGGATTTTCGGGCCTACTGGCAGTGGGAAATCAACGCTACTGGATGCTATTACACTATCCTTGTACGGGAAGGTAGAGAGAGCAGTTAATGGAACACAGGGCATCATGAATCATGCCGAGGATTCGCTCTCGGTGCAGTTCACCTTTGAGCTGATGTCTGCTGACGGACCGCTGCGCTATCGGGTGGAGCGGCGTTTTAAGCGGACATCTGGTGTATCGGTCAGCAATACACTGAGCCGAATTGTCTCCATTACGCCTGAGGGTGATCAGGTACTCGCAGACAAGCTCGCAGATGTTACACGGTGCGTTGAGGATATCATCGGTCTGAAGATGGATGATTTTACGAGAGCCGTAGTATTGCCACAAGGGAAATTTGCCGAGTTCCTGTCCTTGAAGGGCAGTGAGCGCAGACAGATGCTTCAGAGGCTATTTCACCTGGAGCGCTATGGCGACCAGCTTGCCCAGAAGCTTAGCACGCGCGTGAAGGCGAGTGAGGCAGCTTTGAGAACGCTGGAGGCTGAGCAGCAGGGGCTTGGGCAAGCAGGAGAGGAAGCGCTCAAGGAGACGGAGGGACGACTGAAGGAAGCTGTAGTTGCAGCTGCGAAGATCCGCTCTGAGCTGGAGCAGCTATCAGGTGAGGCAGAGGCTATGCGCAAGCTGCGTGAACTGATTGTCGAACTGGACGGGCGCAAGGTCGAGCTTGAACGTCTTGCTTCCCGTGAGTCGGCGATTGCTGAGCTGGAGCAGCGGCTGGCCATGGCAGAAAGTGCGGCTTCGCTACTGCCTGTGCTGCAGGAGTGGAGACGCTCGGTTGAGCATGCAGAGCAGCAGGAGCGAAGCGTCCGTGAAGCTCAGTTGGCGGCGCAGCAAGCTGAGGAGGCAGCAATTAAAGCTGCTGAATCTGATGAGCGTGCGCAAAGGGCGCTCACGGAGGAGGAACCGAAGCTACTCGTTCGTATAGATCAGTTGGAGCAGGCTCAGGCGCTTCAACGGGATGTCGAGGAGCTCTCGATCCGTTGTGACCAAGTAGTGCAGCAGTTAACCGCAGGCAGGCAACAAAGAGAGCAGCTTGAGAGCACGCTTACGCGTGAACGGGAGCTGTACGCTCGTGGAGCTGCCCGTCAGAAGGAGCTGCAGCAGGAGTTGGAGCAGGTTGAGGTAAAGTTCGAAGAGCGGCAGCTCCTTCAAACTGCCCTACAACAGGTGCAGCAGTTACGGACATGGACAGAGCAGCTTCATGAAGCCGAAGGGGAACTGACAACACAGGAGCAGCTTGTGGCGCGTGCTAGGGCCGTAGAGAAGCAGTTATCAGAGGAGGTTGCAGAGCTTGCATCCAGCCATCAACAGCTTGCTGAGCTTGCGTCCAGTCAAGTAGAACGTTGGCTTAGCCTGCAGGAGCGTATGAAGGATGAGGGAGTAGCCCTATCGGCAGCACTTGAGCACCAGCGTAGGGAGCGGCAGGAGGAGGAACTCCATAGACTCGCTACCAGACTCGCGGCTGGCCTGCAGCAGGGTGAGGCCTGTCCAGTGTGCGGCTCATTGGAGCATCCTGCACCAGCAGCTGTAATAACTGCTGAGCAGCAGGTCGCTTCTGAGCTAGAGCAGCTTCAGGAGCTTAGTAGCGAGCTGCAGGACCTGCGAATAGAGCTACGCCAGCGGCTTCAGGAGTATCGGAATATACAGCTGCAGCTACCGTCGTATACAGCAGAGGCTGCAGCAGCACTAGCAGAGCCCATGTCAGTGACCGATGTAGCTTCTGCACGGACAAATAGCCCAAGCGAAGTCGCTGACGCTATTCGTAGCGTCGAGGATTGCCAATCTGCACTGAGCGAGCTGAAGGAATCCTTGACGGAGCTTCAGAGCTATACCCAGACGCTTCAGGAGCAGTTCACAGCTCTTCAGCATCGCGAGAAGTCTATTCACCAGAAGCACATACGAGCCGTTGCCGAGCGCGAAGCCGTCGAAGCGGCTTACATACAGGCTGAGCGCAAGCGCAATACCCTCTTCGAACGCCGGACGAATGCCGAATCCAGTTGGCAACAGGAGCATCCTGGAATGTCGATTCAGCAGACTGAGGAGCAATATCGTGTGCTGCAGGAGCGAGATGAACGAGCTGAGGATATTCGAAAACGGCTGAGTACCAGTGTGAGCTTCCTTGAAGAGAAGCAGGCTGCTGTGCAGCAACTGGAGCACGAAGTGGTCCAGTTGGACAAGCAGCTTATTACGATGGATGGGGAGCTTGGAGGCAAACAAGAGCTGCTGAAGGAGAAGTCCAGCCGCCTTCATTCCTGGATCGGTGATGGACATGCAGGACAGTTGTTGCAGGAGTCCCGCACCCGTCTTGAGGCACTCCGGGAGGAGTCTCGAAGCAATCGCGCTGTCAAGCTGCAATCCGAGGAGCGTAAGCACGATACCTCCAGAACACTGCTGCTGGCAAGGCAGACAGCAACAGCAGCTGTAGAACGGAGAACAAGTGCCGAGGAGCAATGGAATGAGCAGCTTGGGAGGTCTTCCTTTGCCACGGAGCAGCAGGTGCTATTCTCTATTCTGGATGAAGCAAGTGTGAACCAGCATCGTCAGGAGGTGCTGAATCATCGAGAGCTGGAGAAAGAGGTGCGTACACATGTACGACATCTTCAGGAGCGTCTGTCTGGTGCTGAACTGACCGAGGAGCAGTGGCAAGAACACCAGACCCGGCTGAGGGAAGCCCGTGAACGTGATGAAACAGCGATGAGCGAGAAGGCGAAGGCAGAGCGGGACTGGGAAGATATTCAGCTTCGCCATGTTCGATGGAAGGAGCTTGAGCATCAGCGGACGCGGCTTGTCGCTGAGAGCGAGCAGCTGTCCAAGCTGCAGAGCTGCCTGCGAGGCAATGCCTTTGTGGAATACATTGCCGAGGAGCAGCTTATTCAAGTGAGCCAGTCGGCTTCACAGCGGCTTCGGTTTCTGACGAGACAACGCTACGCGCTGGAAGTCGATTCAGGAGGCGGGTTCGTCATTGTGGATGATGCGAATGGGGGGATGAAGCGGCCTGTGTCCACACTATCGGGAGGTGAGACCTTCTTGACCTCGCTAGCCTTGGCATTGGCTCTTTCTGCCCAGATTCAATTGCGTGGTCAATATCCACTTCAGTTCTTCTTTCTCGATGAAGGGTTCGGCACACTGGACCCAGAGCTGCTGGATACGGTCATTTCATCACTGGAGAAGCTGCACCATGATCAGCTATCCGTCGGTGTCATCAGCCACGTCCCAGAGCTTCGTGCGCGCCTTCCACGCAAAATTGTAGTGCTTCCACCTGACCGAGAGGGTGGCGGCTCTAGAGTAGTGATGGAGACGCTGTAAGTAGCGATTCATTCGTAACGTCATTCGTAACGTGATATTCTTCACAGAGACAGATTCAAGGTGCTGTTATAATACAGCTAAGCCGACATACTATACTTTGCATTCCCTAGGGCAGATCCATCCGAATTGATGAGATGCTGCCCCGGTCTCCGAAGACCGAAAGGGGATGCCTTTTTTTATCCTAACCAATTTAACTGGCTGTGATTTCTTCATGTCCACATGCTTAATACGGTCTAGGTTAAGTCCTAAGTTAATGACCTAAGTATGTTCTTAGTAAGACTCAATTAAGCATTCAATAAGAATTCAATAAGAATTCAATAAGAATTCAATAAGAATTCAATAAGTAATTCAATAAGAATTCGACACGTTTAAGAACACTAATTACTACTCAGATAAGATCTCAGTTATTTTGACTCTCTATTTTTACTATTGCGTTTTATTTGTGATGTAACGTTTTCATCTCCTCGAAATAGCTAAGGAGTACAGCGCTGCGTATTAGCTTCCCTGTGTCTATAGGTCAATGCTGAATTTCAAGTAGCAAAGAGCCTATTTCTGAATACTATACAGCAGAAGCTATGAGGAGGAATGCAGGATATGGAAAATAACAATCCGGTTGTAGTGAGCCCTGCCCAAGGCTCCATGCCAACTAACATTAATGCCCCGATGCCGGGAATGACATCTCCAGCTGCGGCTGAGAAGGATGATGCCAAGGGGCTGTGCAAGAAGCACATGCATCGCTATGTATGCGTGTGGACGAGAGATGGCGGAATTCATGACGGTATTGTCGAGCATGTTGACGACGAGAATCTCTATCTAGCCGTGCCCGTAGGTGGCGAAAATGCAAATATGCCCTATGAATCAACAAACATGGCGCCAGGCATGCACGGTGGCTGTGGCTGTGGATGCGGCGGTGGCATGCGTGCCTTCGGTTACCCGGGCTTTGGCTTTGGTGGATATCCGTACGGATATGGCAGACGCCGCTTCCAACAGCTTGTGTTGCCACTGTATGTGCTGACTGCTATTAGTCTGTTGCCTTACTATTGATGCTGGTATTTTAAGCGCAGCGATATCGTGGAAGCGTGAGCCCGCTCTGTTTATACAGGCGGGTCCTTTACTTGGGTTTTATTGGACGGGCCTGCTCTATTTCCGGTATGATAGCTATAGAATGATTTTGATATTAGGAGGCAGACGGATGGATTGCTTGTTTTGTAAAATTGTTGAAGGTACAATTCCGAGCAAAAAAGTAATGGAGACAGACAATGTGGTTGTATTTCATGACATTCAGCCAGCAGCTCCAGTGCATGTGTTGATTATTCCGAAGAAGCATATTGCTTCTATGAACGAGGTAACAAATGAAGATCTGGCGCTGATTGGCGACATGCACAGCGTAGCACAGCAGGTAGCGCGTGAGCTTGGTGTGGAGCAATCAGGATACCGCTTGATTAATAACTGTGGTCCGGACAGCGGACAGGCAGTACACCATATTCACTACCATCTTCTGGGTGGGGCAAAGCTTGGTGCACTGACGGGAATCTCGGATTCACACGCTTAGTTACGCCCTCCAAACGCTTAATAATTTGGCTTCAAAAGAAGGGTATGAATGCGTTCCTGAATGTGTTCTGGGGTACATTCAAAATCTATTTACAGTTAAGGTTGACACAGGACAAAATTTTCACCTATAATGAGGTGTGATGAACCGTGTTATTGCTCTTGGACGGTCTGGTCGGAGGGAGGGAAAACTGGTGTCTGAAACTAAAGTTCGCAAAAACGAGACAATTGATGCTGCACTTCGTCGCTTTAAACGTTCCATCGCTAAAGATGGCGTATTGGCTGAGGTGAAGAAACGCAAGCATTATGAAAAGCCAAGCGTAAAGCGCAAGAAAAAGTCCGAGGCTGCTCGTAAGAGAAAGTTCTAGGAGGAGCTAAATACCATGCATTTGAGCGAACGATTGAACGAAGATATGAAGCAGGCGATGAAGAGTAAGGACAAGTTCAAACTCTCCACCATTCGAATGGTTCGTTCTACGATCAAAAATCTTGAAATAGATTTGAAACGTGATCTGGATGACAACGAAGTGCTTGATATTCTGAGTCGTGAGATCAAACAACGGAAAGATGCCCTCCAAGAATTTGAAAAAGCTAACCGTGACGAGCTTGCGGAAAGTACCAAAGCAGAAATCGAGATTCTTGTTCAATATCTCCCTACGCAGCTTACCGAAGAAGAAATTAAAGTTATTGTACAGCAGACCATCCAGGAAACCGGTGCTTCTTCGAAAGCCGATATGGGTAAATTAATGGCCGCCTTGATGCCTAAGGTAAAGGGGCGCGCGGACGGTAAACTCGTGAACCAATCGGTTCAACAATTTCTGCAATAATTTAAAGAAGCTAAACACTCCCTCGAACCTGAGGGGGTGTTTTTTCTATGCGCACATACATGTATAAAGAGGTGAAGTGCACTTTATGACACAGACGTAATGCTGTTGCACAACAAGTGGTAATCTGCCTGTTCAGACAAGGTGTGACATGAGCGGTAGGTGAAGTGTCAACTTTTTGAAACCTGAATACGTTTGCTGCGTAAAAATGTGCATGGCAGATCCCAAGAGTGTATGGTACTAGAGTGAAGTATTATTCAGGGAGATACATTTTGGGATTTGCGGAATGTTCAGGTGAAAAATCTGGTAAGCTGTATATACTAGGTGGGAAAGGAGGTAGAAAGAATGGCTAGGTTCAACCAACGGAAGCTATTCAGGCTGAGCTTGTCTTTTCTAACTTTAGGTATCCTGCTGATGTCCGCCTTCATGGTGCAGCCAGCGGCTGCTACGGAAGAACGCGCTGAGACGGGGGCAGTCTATGTACTCCCCGTAAAACAGACGATTGAGCAGGGGCTAGAGAACGTGTTGAAGCGTGGATTCAGTGAAGCTGTAGTATCCAAGGCTGGGTTGATTGTATTGGAGATAAATACGCCTGGCGGGCGGGTCGACACTGCGGAACGAATTAGTGAGCTGATTCAGGGCAGCGAGATTCCCGTGGTAGCCTATATACAGGGTAATGCCGCATCGGCAGGCAGTTACATAGCCCTTAGCGCAGACAAGATTGTCATGAAGCCGGGCAGTATGATTGGAGCGGCAGCGCTGGTCGATGGGCTGGGAAATCATATTGATGACCCTAAGCTGATTGCAGCGTGGAAGAGTGATATGGCCTCTGTAGCTGAAGCGAATGGACGCAACCCGCAGATAGCTGAGGGCATGGTCGATACCAAGATCGAAGTTCGTATGGATGAGATCGGCAAGGTCAAGCAACAAGGCGAGATTATTGCCTTGACCAGTGAAGAGGCCTTGAAGACTGGTTACGCGGATCACATTGCCTCGTCAAGACAGGAAGTTATTGAGTGGATGGGATACGGAACCGACGATGTCTTCGAGGTAAACAAGACTTCCTTGGAGCGGTTCGCAGAATTTTTGACCAATCCATGGGTACAAGTGCTGCTGTTGTTCCTTGGTATTGCTGGTGTGGTGATTGAACTGCTGGTACCAGGCTTTGGTGTGCCAGGAATTGTGGGCATCGTCGCCTTTGGCTTGTACTTCTTCGGTAATTACGCGGCTGGCTTTGCGGGCTACGAGACATGGCTGTTGTTCATCATTGGTCTGGTGCTGTTGATGATTGAGATATTCGTGCCAAGCTACGGGATTCTCGGGTTGCTGGGCTCCATCAGCTTGATTACAGGAGTGGTACGCGCTGCCTATGATACATCGCATGCACTCTTATCATTAGGTATTGCAACAGCTGCTGCGTCGGTAATCATTGTGATCGTGGCGATTGCCTTTAAGGACCGCGGGGTATGGAATAAATTTATACTTAGTGAGAACCTGACAGCCGATCGTGGTTATTCATCGGTCACGAATCGTGACGCGCTTACGGGCAAGACAGGTAGCAGTCTTACTCCCCTGCGTCCATCAGGTACAGTGAGTATTGATGGTGAGCGTATTGATGTGGTGACTGAAGGTGGCTTTATTGAAGCGAACAAACCGATCGTCGTCATTAAAGTGGAGGGAGGCCGAGTTGTCGTTGCTGAGGTGACAGATTCGGTCTAGTCTAAGCAGGGCGGATGCTGGATGATTGTATAGACTCTGGCTGAATTCCAAGCGGTGAGGCTTCAAAAAATATGTATTTATACTTGGAGGATGATCGAATTGTTCGAAGGTGGATTCATCGGAATATTGCTGATTGCTGTGCTGGTGATTATTGTCCTTAGTGTCTTCTTTAGCTTTTTTCCGGTTATGCTGTGGATTTCCGCATTGGCTTCGGGTGTAAAGATCGGAATCATTACGCTGGTTGCGATGCGGCTGCGTCGGGTTACGCCGAGCCGGATTGTTAATCCTTTGATCAAGGCAACTAAAGCAGGTCTTGGTCTCAATATTAATCAACTGGAGAGTCACTTTTTGGCGGGTGGTAATGTAGACCGTGTCGTAAATGCTCTAATTGCTGCACAGCGTGCTAACATTCCATTGGAATTTGAACGCGCAGCAGCTATCGATCTGGCTGGTCGTGACGTACTACAAGCTGTACAGATGAGTGTTAACCCACGTGTTATCGAGACTCCAGTCGTTGCGGCTGTAGCTAAGGATGGAATTGAAGTCAAGGTTAAAGCTCGCGTTACCGTTCGCGCTAACATTGACCGATTAGTTGGTGGTGCGGGCGAAGAAACTATCATTGCCCGGGTCGGAGAAGGAATCGTGACTACTGTAGGTTCCTCTAACTCTCACAAGGACGTACTGGAGAATCCAGATCTGATTTCGCGGACGGTTCTCTCTAAAGGGCTTGATGCAGGTACAGCGTTCGAGATTCTGTCTATCGATATCGCGGATGTGGATGTAGGTAAAAACATTGGCGCCTTCCTGCAGACAGAGCAGGCAGAAGCCGACAAGCGAATTGCGCAAGCGAAGGCGGAAGAGCGCCGTGCGATGGCCGTAGCACAAGAGCAGGAAATGAAGGCTCGCGTCGTTGAGATGCGTGCGCGTGTCGTAGAATCCGAGTCCGAGGTGCCCCTTGCTATGGCTGAAGCACTACGTAGTGGAAATATCGGTGTTATGGATTATATCAATATGCAAAATCTTGAGGCAGATACGCAAATGCGTGAAGCCCTTGGTAAGCCTAATGAAGACTCCGACAGGGATTCCACGAACAATAACAGATAATTGAAGCGGATACCGTAAGTGAGGCGGTGAATCATGAACCTGATAGGCTGGATATTTGATAATTTTTATATTGTGGCAGCGATTCTTTTCGGATTGTTCTCGCTTCTTGGTCGAGCGACCAAATCTACACAGCAGCCAACTAGACCAACTCAGCCATCGCCTTCTCACGCCGATCCCAATGGGCCGCAGACAGGTCGAGGGTACGGGGAGGATCGCAAGTATGACCCGGATGAAGATGACGGGTATGATTCTTCCTGGGACGATGATGATGAAGACTATGATGACTATGACTATGAGCGTGAGCATGATCAAAGGCGTAGAGACGTGAATGAACGTACGGACACGGGTTCTACTCAACGGGATACTTTATCCATGGGCCATCATAATGGCGAGGTTGACACTCTGGATGACCGTTTGCGCAAAATGGAAGAAGAGCGAGCACGTTTGAATGAGCGATTGAATCGGATTTCAAGCACCAATCTTTTTGAACCGGCAGAGGAACTATCGGAGTCTGCAAGCAGTGGCAGCACATTTCGTCGAATGTCTGCAGATGATGTCAGACAAGGAATCATTTGGTCCGAAATATTGTCACCTCCGAAGTCGAAGCGCAGATCCACGCGTTATCGTCGCAACATGCTCTAGATTAATCCTGTACTAAAGCTGCAATTCCCCACAAAATTGCGATCTGATGACGGTTACCGCTCATAAGATAGTGCTTAAGCATGCTCTATTATGCACGAGTGAAGCCGTTGGAGCTTATGGGCGTTAAGCAGTGCATGGAATCGAGCTCATTGAACTGCATTGAACTGCATACAATCGCATTGTATCAGTACCTGAAAAGCTGTATGTCTCTCGAAGACATACAGCTTTTTTGCGTACACCTTACATAAAAAATACCGTCTGTGAATAGGGTGTATGGAAGGGGACTATATGTCTGAGTTCCCTTCATAGCGCGATCAAGCAACTACAGCATCGTGCGGCAGTACAGGAAGGGGGAGGCTGCTTAATGGCCCGATTCAGCCGCAGGCTGCGGAAATGGACCAGTGAGGCTCTGGATTTGCCTCAGGACATTCTTTTGGATATGCCCCGCGTCATCTTAATTGGCAGCAGACAGCTGTATATCGAGAATCACAAGGGCCTGATGGATTTCACATCTGAGCACCTTCTGCTGGCACATGCTTACGGGAAGCTGAGAATCGAGGGCAGGGAGCTTGTGATCACCTCTATTTTGCCAGAAGAGATAAGTATAGAGGGTGAGATTATCCATATACGCATGGAGAGAACGGGGGATGAACCTTGAAGAATTCAACCTTAACCTGGATTCAAGGCCATGTTCGACTTGTAGTCAAGGGAGAACGAATTGCTGAATTGGTGAATCTGCTGACCGTGCAGGGCATACATGTGTGGGATGTAGTTTCCTTAGGTGAGCAAATGAGCAGCATGAGGGTACTTCTGCCGGATTTCTTTCGGCTTCGTCCCCTTTTGAAGCGGACAGGCTCCCGTATGCATGTGTATGAACGCAGGGGGCTTCCGTTTCAACTGTCACGCCTGGGTAGGAGGGCTTTTTTTGCAGCCGGTGTGGGTATATTTGTTCTGGTGCTGGTATTGATGAGCTCGTTAGTGTGGAATGTGGAGGTAAGGGGCAATGATCGGCTTACAGCGGACCGGGTGCTGCAGGCTGCCAAAAGCGAAGGTCTGTACCCTTATCAATGGAAATTCCGGCTCATGAGCCAGGACAAGCTGTCTCAGGCCCTCATGCGCAGACTTCCGGACACCTCGTGGGTGGGTGTGGAAATTCGCGGTACGGAGGTCATTATTCAGATTGTGGAAGCCGAGAAGCCTGAACCGACGAAGCTTCTTAGTCCACGTCATTTAATTAGCAAGGCAGATGCAGTAATTACCGAGATCTATGCAGAGCAGGGCAGACCTGTGGTTAGTCGGAACACCCGTGTCAAGAAGGGCGACATTCTGATTTCGGGCATGATCGGAGACGAGCAACACGCCCAGATGGTGGTAGCCAAGGGTGAGGTCAAGGGCATGGTATGGCATGAATATGAGATCGAGATTCCTCTGGAGCAGCATAGAAAGAGCTATACAGGGAACAGTTATGATAAACTGTATCTGGTGCTCGGGAATCGTGCCATCCAGATGTGGGGTTATGGCCAGAAGCCATATGCTGCTTATGAGACCGTAACGGAGCATAATCCGCTTACATGGAGAGATCTTCGCTTGCCCGTTGGATGGATGACTGAACGCGTTATGGAGTCGCAGAAGGCCACTCATGTAGTGAGTGAGGCAGAGGCTAAGATTAGCGGTATAGAGCATGCCAAAAAGCAGATTATAGCCAAATATGGCAAAGGAACTGAAATTTTAGGACAAAAAATTTTGCATGAGAAGAGAGAGAATGGTAAAGTTTATATGAAAGTATTATTTGAAGTTGAGCAGTATATCACGGAAGAACTTCCGATAGTTTATAACCAAGGAGATTGAGGATATTTGGCTGAACAACAAGGCAGCATACGCATTGCACTTCACAATGCGGGGGAGGGGCAGTCGCTCTTCGGACCGCAGGATTCGTTTCTGAAGATAATTGAAGGCGTTACGACAGCCAAGATTGATTCGCGCGAGCAGGAGATTGCGATTTATGGCGGTGTGCGTGAGGTTGAGATGCTGGGGCAGCTCTTTGATGTGCTGTTGCAGCTGATTCGTAACGGCTATGTACTGACTGAGCGTGACATGTTGTATGCAGTTGAACTGGCAAAGGATCATCGTGTCGATCAGCTGTTGGATTTGTTCAAGGGTGAGATTACGAGCACATTCCGTGGCAAGCCCATCCGCGTCAAGACCATCGGACAGAAGCATTATGTCACGACGATCAAGAAGCGTGATGTAGTATTTGGGATCGGCCCTGCTGGTACGGGCAAGACGTATCTGGCTGTAGTGCTCGCTGTGGCTGCCCTGAAGGAAGGCTCCGTCAAGAGAATCGTGCTTACACGGCCCGCTGTCGAGGCGGGAGAAAACCTAGGCTTCCTGCCAGGTGATCTGCAGGAGAAGGTCGATCCGTATCTGAGACCGCTGTATGATGCACTATACGATGTGATGGGTCCTGATCAGACGGCTAAGGCACTGGAACGCGGCCTGATCGAGATTGCACCACTCGCCTATATGCGTGGTCGTACGCTGGATGATTCCTTTATCATTTTGGATGAAGCCCAGAATACAACTCCGGAGCAAATGAAGATGTTCCTGACCCGTCTAGGTTTCGGGTCCAAAATGGTCATAACCGGGGATGTAACGCAGATTGATTTGCCTCGGGGCAAAAAGTCAGGTCTGGTCGAGGCGAAGTCCATTCTTAGTGGAATCGAAGAGATTGGCTTCGTACAATTCGCCGAAGAAGATGTGGTCCGGCATTCTCTCGTGCAGAAAATCATCGTGGCCTATGACCGTGCTGTTGAAAATCAAGTATAGAGAGGGATTGTTTTAATGACCTCGAAAGAACCATTGAAGGACAGAGCGCTCCAGTATAGAACAAGCGGATGGAAGTATAGCGTGGCAACACGCTATCTTCTGTTTTTATTTTTGATGCTTCTTTTCTTCGTAAGCCTGTCTCCACGACTGTTACCGGAGCGTTACGATATTCAGGTGAACATGCCAAGCGAGAAAGAAATCGTAGCTCCGATGCAGCTGCCGAACAACAAGGCTACCCTGAAGGCGCAAGAAGAGGCTGCCGAACGTGTGCAGTCGATCTATACGATTGTTCCGATGCGCAATGAGAATTTCGTGGTATCCATCCTGGATCGGATTGAACGGCTCAATCAGGACGACCAGGTATCACGTGAGGATAAAATCGGGATCTATAAGCAGGAGATTCCGCAGCGTGCCAGCGATTTTGTACAGAATTTTGTGAATAATAGCGCCAAATCAGATACCTATCCGCAAAAGCTACTGGACGAGGTATTGCAGCGGACGAAGGAGCAGACTTATCGCATCAGTGAGGAGACATTCATCAAGATTCCAAGGCTGACTTCCGAGCAAATTACTGCCATGAAGCCAGTTACCCGTGAGATTGTGATTCGGCTCATGAATGATCAGATTACCGATGCGCAAAGTGCGAGGGCGAAGGTAGCCGAGCTGGTAAGCACCAGTACGCTCAGCGACAGGACTTCGCGTGAGGTCGTGCAGGAGCTTGCCCGACTCGCCATCACAGCTAATAAGTTCTATGATGATGAAGCAACGAAGGAAGCCAAGGTGCAGGCCAGAGAGAATACACCTACGGTATTCATTAAACAAGGTGAGGTGCTTGTCCAAAAAGGAGAGCGAATTACGCCTGAGACCTATGCATTGCTAGATGAGAACAACCTGCTTAAGGACGAGATCAATTATTGGCCGCAGTTGGGACTTTTGTTGCTGTCGAGCCTGCTGGCAGGCGGTCTGGTCATGTATATACGCCAGTCAGACTCTCCCAAATTCAAGTATAATAACGCTCAACTTCTCATGCTGGTAATCATTTTCCTTATTACGATCGGCTCACTCTACCTAGTTAGCATTGTACAGAACAATGACCGGTCCTATTTGGGCTATTTTGCTCCTGTCGCTATTGGTGCCATGTTGATTACACTGCTGTTGGACCGTTCACTTGCCTTTGTGAGTGCTCTCATCTTCAGTGTATTATCCAGCATTATTCTCAATGTCCATCAAAATCAAATTTTCGATTATAACTTCGGCTTTTTTGCCATTGTTGTCTCCTTGACGGCCATCTTCACGATCCACCGGGTTAGTCAGCGATCAGCACTCTTCAAGGGAGCCATTATGTGCTGTATTTTCGGCAGTCTGACCGTGTTCGCTCTTGCATGGATTGATGAGGGAGGCTGGTCACAGACCACAACATTATACGCCGCAGCAGGCGCCTTCGCTGGTGGATTGGTTACAGCGGTGTTGGTCATTGGGCTGATGCCATTCTTCGAATCAACATTCGGCATTCTATCTGCGCTTAAGCTGGTAGAGCTGTCGAATCCGAACCATCCGCTACTGCGCAAGCTGCTTACAGAGACACCAGGTACGTACCATCATAGCGTTATGGTTGGTAATCTGTCGGAGGCGGCAGCCGAAGCGATTGGGGCGAATGGCCTGCTGTGCCGTGTTGGCTCGTACTATCATGATATAGGAAAAACGAAGCGTCCTTCTTATTTCATAGAGAATCAGAATGGAATGGAGAATCCTCACGATTCCATGGACCCGAAGCTGAGCAAATCCATCATTATTGCTCATGCACGAGACGGTGTGGAGATGCAGAAGGATTACAAGCTTCCTAAGCCGATTCGTGACATTGCCGAGCAGCATCACGGGACCAGCTTCCTCCATTATTTCTATCACAAGGCGTTACGACAAGCTGAGGAGCAGGGCATTCAGCCTGATTTCACTGAGGACGATTTCCGCTATCCGGGGCCGAAGGCACAATCCAAGGAAGCGGCGGTCGTTGGCATTTCTGATAGTGTAGAAGCGGCGGTTCGTTCCTTGCGCAAGCCGACAGTGGAGCAAGTGGAGTCGATGATTGAGAAGATTATCAAGAGTAAGCTGGATGACCATCAATTCAATGACTGTGATCTGACGATGCGAGAGTTAGATATCATAGCTCAGACACTGAAGGAGACGGTCATGGGAATATTTCATTCCAGAATCGAGTATCCGGAAGGTAAGCCGGGCCAGGCTAATGAGACCAAGCAGAGCTAGAAAGCGAGCAGCGAATAGAGTGTCCATGTAAATGTAGCAGTAGCTAGCTATAAAGGTCTCGCGGATCTTACAAATCGTGTAAACCGTGCAAACCGGCAGTCATAGAGAATTATTCCTAGAAGCTGGATGGAAAGGGATGTGTACTCATTGACATGCTGGTGTCTGGATAGGATGATAGATACACCACAGCGGCTTAGCCCGCTATGGTGGAATGATTGGCTTCAAATGAACGATAAAAGGAGCGTTATGTATGGGCCTGCAATTGGTATGGAATAGCGAACAGGATGATCTGGAAATAACAGATGTCCTGATCTCCACGCTGGAGACCCTCCTGGAGCGTGCTGGAGAGGCTGAAGGTGTAGCAGAAGGGGAAGTGGCCCTTACTTTTGTGACTGACGAACAAATTCACGAGCTGAACCGGCAATATCGGGGCATTGACCGGCCCACAGACGTGCTGTCCTTTGCCATGAATGAGGAGCTGGAAGAGGAGCCTGATATTATCTACAGCTTGGAACCTGAAGCAGAGCTGGAGTTGCCCGATATGCTGGGTGATATTATCATTTCGGTGCAGACGGCCAAGCGTCAAAGTGAAGAGTACGGTCATTCATTGGATCGAGAGCTTGGATTCTTATTCGTGCACGGGTTTCTCCATCTGCTCGGCTACGACCATCAGGATGAAGCGAGCGAAGCGGAGATGATGGGCAAGCAAGAGGCTGTGCTGGCTCAGGTGGGGCTGTTGAGATAATGAGAGAACGATCATGGAGGCTTACGTTTCGCCATGCCTGGGAAGGTATTGTGTACGCATTTCGCACCCAGATCAATATGAGAGTCCATGTGGCGGCTACGTTGCTGGTCGGCGTCATGGGCTACATCCTACATATTTCTGTAATAGATTGGCTCTTTGTCATCACGGCCATGGCGTTGGTACTGGTGGCGGAAATGATCAACACGGCCATTGAGACCACGGTGGATCTGATCAGCCCGGAGTTTCACCCTTTGGCCAAAATCGCCAAGGATACCGCTGCCGGGGCTGTGCTCATGGCTGCGGTATTTGCCGTTATTGTCGGCTGTATCGTGTTTTTTGAACCTGTAATGCACATTGCAGGTCAACTTGTATCTTTACGTTAATTTTTTTATAGTTGGAGGTTAGAATAATGATGGATTGGTCAGGGTTAATGCAAGAAGCGAGGGCTGCCCGTGAGAAGGCCTATGTGCCTTACTCCTCCTTCAAAGTAGGGGCTGCACTGCTGGATGCGGACGGAAATACTCATCATGGCTGCAACATTGAGAATGCTGCATATACGCCGAGCAACTGTGCCGAACGTACAGCCATGTTCAGCGCGATGGCTCAAGGGAAAAAGGCACGTAGCTTCAAGGCGATGGCTATAATTGGAGATACGGAGCAGCCTATTGCTCCATGTGGTGTATGCCGTCAGGTCATGGCAGAGCTATGTGCGCCGGATATGCCTGTTATTCTGGGTAATTTGAAGGGCGAGATGCGTGAGACCACGATGCAGGAGCTGCTTCCTTATGCATTCGGACCTTCTGATCTAGGCAAAGAGTAGACGAAGAGTTCAACGATTGAGTCTTTTGCCTGGAGCCAGTTTGCTTACAGGTATTAATTTAGAGCATGATCTTTCAGGAGGAAAATAAATGTCCAAGAAGCAATTCAAATCTGGATTCGTTGCCATTGTTGGTAGACCAAATGTGGGTAAATCAACGCTGATGAATCACGTCATTGGCCAAAAAATAGCGATCATGTCCGACAAGCCACAGACGACACGTAATAAAATTCATGGGGTATACACGACAGAGAATAGTCAGGTCGTTTTTTTGGATACGCCAGGTATTCACAAGAGACAGTCCAAGCTTGGTGACTATATGAATCAGACAGCCTTTAATACACTAGGCGAGGTGGAAGCTGTCTTGTTCCTGGTCGATGCTGCGGAAGGCATGGGCGGAGGAGACCGCTTTATTGCAGAGCAGCTTAAGAAGGTGAACACACCTGTAATATTGGTACTCAACAAGATTGACCGGATTGAGCCGGAAGCTCTCTTGCCACTAATCGAAGAATATCGCAAGCTGTATGATTTTTCCGAGATTGTACCTGTATCTGCCAAGCTGGGAAATAACGTGGATCGTCTACTGGAGCAAATTGCGAGATATCTCCCGGAAGGACCGCAATATTATCCTGATGATCAGGTGACTGACCATCCCGAGCAATTCGTAATTGCGGAGCTGGTTCGTGAGAAGATTCTGCATATGACCCGTGAGGAAATTCCTCATTCCATCGCTGTTATTATTGAGGATATGCGTAAGCAGGACAACGGGATCGTGCAAATCTCGGCCGTCATTTACGTGGAGCGGGATTCACAAAAAGGTATCATCATTGGCAAGCAGGGAGCCATGTTGAAGGAAGTGGGCAAGCAAGCGCGCAAGGATATCGAGAACTTGCTCGGGTCCAAGATCTTCCTGGAGCTGTGGGTTAAGGTGAAGAAAGACTGGCGCAATCAGGAGCGTGTGCTGCGTGATCTTGGTTTTCACCGTGATGCCTAAGCTCATCCAATAATTGCAACACATACAACGACTGTCAGCGAACATCCTATTTCGTAAATGCCATTCCGTTAATTCGGGCGCCATTTCCGAAAAGAGAGGATGAATACGAATGCGAGATTTTTCGTGGCAGTATTTTACGATGACTGGAGATGTCGATGCGTATTTATTGTACAAGCACGCTCAAGCAATTGAGCAGGGTGCCGTGGATGCAGAGTTGGACGAAGAGGACGAAGTCAATGAATGATTGGCTTGTTAGGCAATGGTTGGGGGAACAGTTATGCTCTACAGGTTGGAAGGAATCGTCATCCGTAGCATGGACTACGGTGAGGGAAATAAAATTATTACGCTTTGCACCGAGAACGGAGCCAAAGTTGGGGTACTCGTCCGTGGGGCCAAGAAGCCCAAAAGCCGCCATGGAGCGTTAACACAGCCCTTTACGTATGCCTCATATGTATTCTTCCGTAATACAGGACTGGGTACGCTGAATTCGGGAGAGATTCTGGAGTCCCATCATGAGCTTCGTGAGGACATTGTCAAGGCGGCTTATGCATCTTATGTATGTGAGTTGCTGGATCGTGTACTGCAGGAAGAAGAGACAGGCGCCTTCTGGTTCAGGCAGCTTAAGGCTTGTCTTTCAGCCATGTCTGAAGGAAAAGACCCGTTAACCGTGACGAATATGTACGAAATGAAAATCCTCCAGGCTGCCGGCTACGGTCCTCAATTGGATGCGTGTATCTCTTGCGGAAGAGCACTGGAGGAGGTACCCATCTTCATTAGCCCCCGTCTTGGAGGTGTGCTCTGTCGGTCCTGTCGTCATTTTGATCCGGCTTCACTAGAGCTGTCACCCAAAGCGCTTAAGCTACTGCGGTTGTATGCGCAGTTGGATCTAACGAGATTGGGCAATGTAAATATCAGTGATTCCACCAAGCAAGAGATCAAACAGGTCATGAGACAATTTATGGATATGCAGCTAGGCTTGCAGCTCAAAACTAGAAATTTTTTGGATCAGCTTGATAAATACGATATTCAGTAGTAATATGTTTCTATCTGGGTATCGTGCAATGTGATATTGTATGGTGCTGTATAGGAAACTCATTTCACTTTGAGTGAAATGGCTATGCTATGATCGAGAGGGTAGCAGACTGTGGCTTCTTATTAGCGAGCTGGGGATGGTGAAAGCCCGGTAGGAGCAAGCTGTGATGGCACTCGGGAGCGTGGATTTAACAATAACACTGAAAAGCGGATTGTCAGTCAAGTGGACTGATAATCAAGTAGGGTGGAACCGCGGGAGCAATGCTCTCGTCCCTACGTCTGTGCAGACGTAGAGGGGCGGGGGCTTTTTCATGTCCGGCTTGCCATAGATGTCGTCTGTACATAAGGAAATACAATATACAGAAGAGAGGCGTGTACTATGAATTTTCAGCAGATGATCTTGACGCTCCAGGATTTCTGGGCAGCTGAGAACTGCATTATCGTTCAACCCTATGATACCGAGAAGGGTGCAGGCACGATGAATCCAATGACATTCCTTCGTTCGTTGGGACCGGAGCCATGGAAGGTGGCCTATGTGGAGCCTTCACGTCGCCCGTCAGACGGTCGTTATGGCGAGAATCCGAACCGCTTGTACCAGCATCATCAATTCCAGGTCATTATCAAGCCTTCACCGGATAACATTCAGGAGATGTATCTGGAGAGTCTGAAGCGCCTTGGAATAGATCCGCTGAAGCACGATATTCGATTTGTTGAGGACAACTGGGAGAATCCGTCGCTGGGCTGTGCTGGTCTTGGCTGGGAAGTATGGCTCGATGGGATGGAGATTACGCAGTTCACGTATTTCCAGCAGGTAGGGGGTATTGAGACAAGCCCAGTATCTGTAGAGATTACGTACGGTATGGAGCGTCTGGCTTCTTATATTCAAGAAAAAGAGAATGTATTCGAGCTAGAGTGGGTGGAAGGCGTAACTTATGGTGATGTATTCCATCAGCCTGAGTATGAGCATTCCAAATATACGTTCGAAGTATCTGATGTGAAGATGCTATTCACCCTGTTCAATATGTATGAGGAAGAAGCAAACAAGGCTATGGCACAGCATCTGGTGTTCCCGGCTTATGATTACGTACTGAAGTGCTCACATACCTTCAATCTGCTGGATGCCCGCGGAGCAATCAGCGTTACAGAGCGTACGGGCTACATTACACGTGTCCGTAATCTGGCACGGCAAATTGCCGCTACCTACATGGAGGAACGCGAGAAGCTGGGATTCCCGTTGTTGAAGAAAGGGGATGTAGAGCATGTCTAAGGATATTCTGTTTGAAATTGGTCTGGAGGAAGTACCTGCCCGCTTCCTGCCTGCAGCAACAGAGCAGCTGAAGGATCGCATGCTGCAATGGCTACAGGAATCTCGTCTGGAGCATGGTACCCTAGAGACATACGCTACTCCGCGCCGTCTGGCTGTGCTGGTGCATGATGTTGCCGAGAAGCAAGAAGACATTGAAGAAGAAGTAAAAGGACCTTCCAGAAAGATTGCGCTGGATGATCAGGGCAACTGGAGTAAAGCGGCGCTCGGGTTTGCCCGCAGTCAGGGAGTAGACCCGGAGCAGTTCACCTTTAAAGAATTGAGCGGCGTAGAGTATATCTATGCGACCAAGAGCAGCAAGGGTGTTCACACTACCGAAATTCTTGCAGATGGACTGCGTCATATTGTGCAATCCATGACTTTCCCAAAATTCATGCGCTGGGCCAACTACGACTTCAAGTTCGTACGACCGATCCGCTGGATGGTGGCATTGTTCGGAGAGCAGGTGGTTCCTTTTGAGATTGCAGGTGTAATGGCTGGGAATGTAACGCGCGGACATCGTTTTCTGGGCACGGAAGTAACACTATCTGAGCCATCCGCTTATACAAAGGCGCTGAGTGCGCAGCATGTTGTAGCTGACGTTGATGTGCGCAAGAAGATGATCGTGGACCAGATCGAGGCGCTGGCCAAAGAGAAATCCTGGAATATCTCCATCAAAGAGGACCTGCTAGAGGAAGTGCTGTACCTGGTTGAGACACCGACCGTGCTATTTGGCACATTCGATCCGGCTTTCCTCAACATCCCGCGTGAGGTACTGATTACTTCCATGCGTGAACATCAGCGTTATTTCCCGGTATTTGATCAGCAGGGTGAGTTGCTTCCTTATTTTGTTACGGTACGTAATGGTGGAAACGAGTCACTTGATGTCATCGCTAAAGGGAATGAGAAAGTGCTTCGTGCCCGTCTCTCCGATGCCAAATTCTTCTATGAAGAAGATCAGAAGCTAGCTATCAAGGATGCGCTGTCCAAGCTTGAGAGCATTGTATTCCACGAGGAGCTTGGTACGGTCGGAGATAAAGTGCGCCGCGTTCGCAAGATTGCAGATACGTTGGCACAGAGTTTGAATGTGTCCTCCAATGACGCGGAATCCGTAAGCCGTACAGCTGATATTTGCAAATTCGACCTGGTCACTCAAATGGTCTATGAATTTCCTGAGCTGCAAGGCGTTATGGGACAGGATTATGCACTTAAGGCTGGCGAGAAGGCGGATGTTGCAAAAGGCATTTTCGAGCATTACCAGCCAAGATTTGCTGGAGATGCGGTTCCAACAACAATGGCTGGCGCAATCGTCAGCATTGCAGACAAGATCGATACGATCACAGGTTGCTTCTCGCTCGGGATCATTCCTACAGGCTCACAGGACCCGTATGCATTGCGTCGTCAGGCTGCCGGGATTGTTCAGATTATTCTGAACTGTGAACTGGCTCTGAAGCTGAGCGATCTGTTCGAGGTAGCGTTGAACGTACATGTGGATTTCGGGCATATGAAACGCAGTAGCGATGAAATTCGTAAAGATCTCATGGATTTCTTTGGTATGCGTGTGAAAAAGCTGCTCTCCGAGACACTGCGTTACGACGTCGTGGATGCTGTGATCGCGGCTGGCTTCGACCAGATCGCGTCGGTCGTTGCTCGTGGACAAGCGCTGATGTCTGCAGTTCAAGAGCAGGAGGACTTCAAGATTACTGTTGAGTCCTTCAATCGCTTGGCCAATCTTGCTGCCAAAGCATCACGCACGACGATCCAGCCTGAGCTGCTGACAGAGCAACAAGAGAAGGATCTATATGAAGTATGGGGCAAGCTGCATGTTCCTTATACGGCTGCGCTGGTAGTGCATGATGCAAGCAAGGCAATCTCGCTCGCAGCTGAGCTTACTCCAGCCGTTACTTCCTTCTTCGATGCTGTTATGGTCATGGCAGAGGATCAGGATATACGCGAGAATCGACTTGCACTACTGGCATCCATTCATGGAGATCTCAAGCAATTTGCAGATTTCTCCAAGTTAGTGTGGTAAGCCGTGTGTAATTGAAGAATTACTGGGTATAGATATAAGATACGGAACGATTGCGCATCATATAATGCAGCCGTTCCGTATTTTAAGATGATAGAATGTATAAGTTGTCAATGTAGCTGAACCATTCGATCATCGCTAGACCACTTCAACTAGATGCGGTAGGTCTTCTGTGAAAGCATGTCGATAGTCGTTTTTCTTATGAAATTAATGCATCGTGTGACTTCATGCCTTAGAGGGGTGACGAGCTGCGTGAATCATAACACCCGAATCGTCGTTGACGGAGATGCTTGCCCGGTTAAGGCAGAGATTATATCCACGGCACGACATTATAATATTGAGGTCATCATGGTGTCTTCATATGATCATGTTCTGCAGGGTGGAGTTGGGGTGAGCATTGTCACGGTAGATCGTAGTGATCAAAGCGCGGATCTGTACATTGCCAACAATATCCACGAGGGGGATATGGTTATAACCAATGATTATGGTCTGGCAGCACTGGCTTTGGCTAAGCGCTGCTATGCTTTATCCTTTCGCGGAACATCCTATGAGAATGAGACCATTGAATTTATGCTGGATCGTCGTCATACGTCTGCTAAGGAGCGGAAGCAAGGCCGTTTTGGCAAAGGCCCGCGACCATTCACTGTGGAGGACCGAAAGGCTTTTCAACATAAATTGACAAAACTTTTACAACTCTTGCAGGAGAATGAACAGGAATAGCGAATAATAATTTAGGTGCTATAGAGATGAAGGTGGTTGGAATGAGTGCCGGACATGGCAGTATACCGGAGCAGATTATTGAGGCGGTATTGCAGCAGCATGATATCGTAGATACGGTAAGCAAGTACGTGCATTTAACCAAGCAGGGGAAATACATGAAAGGTCTGTGCCCGTTTCATTCGGAGAAGACCCCTTCGTTCACGGTGACGCCTGATCGCCAAATTTTCTACTGTTATGGCTGTGGTATGGGAGGCAATGCCATCAAATTTACGATGGAAATCGAAGGACTATCCTTTCCCGAAGCGGTCAGATCCATGGCAGAGGAAAGTCATATCCCCCTGGGGGATTGGCAGGGGCGTGATACGTCACACCAACATCCTGAGGTAGAAAGACTATTGCAGGCTTATGAATTGACTGCGAAGCTGTACCATTTCTTATTGAAGAATACCGAACATGGCAAGGCGGCTATGGACTATCTTCGTTCAAGAGGCTTTACGGACAAGATCATTGATCAATTCCAGATAGGATATGCCCCCAACCGATGGGATACTGTAGTCCAGTTTCTTGAGAAGAGATCCTTTGATCTGGCGGAGATGGAAAGAGGAGGCCTGGTGTCTGCCCGTCATGAAGGAGATGGGTATGTTGATCGCTTTCGGGATCGTGTCATGTTCCCCATCTGGAACCGCAACGGCAAGACGGTTGCTTTTGCCGGACGGATTATGGGGGAGGGACAGCCGAAATATCTCAACTCACCCGAGAGTCGATTGTTTAACAAAAGCCGAACCCTTTACAATCTGCATCAAGCCAAGCCTGCTATCCGCAAGATGAGTCAGGCGGTACTATTCGAGGGCTACGGTGATGTGATTGCAGCTTGGGAGGCAGGTGTTCATCAGGGCACCGCGGCTATGGGCACAGCACTTACTGAACATCATGCTTTGATGCTAAAGGGTCTGTGTGAAGAGGTTATTTTGTGCTATGATGGAGATTCGGCTGGACAAGCAGCTGCCTTGAAGAACTTTCCGATCCTAGAGGAAGTCGGTTTGCGGGTGAAGGTGGCCCTGCTGAGTGATGGGTTGGACCCGGATGATTTCATCAGACGTTATGGAAGTGATCGCTTTAAGCGTCAGATTATTGATGGGGCCGTTTCAACCGTCAAATTTAAGCTTATATATCTGAAAAAAAACCATATACTCCTAGAAGAAGAGGGAAGAATCGCTTATTCCAAGGAGGCACTTCAGGTTATCGCCCCGTTATCTTCGCCTACGGAACGCGAGGTATACCTGCGAGAGGTGTCTGCTGAAGTGAATGTCGATTATGAGACTCTTAAGCAGGAGTGCAATTTGCTGAGGCAATCTCTGCAAAAAAAACAGTTGCCTGGGGATAATAACGCCAAAAGGTGGAATAATGGTAGGCATAAAAAAGCCCAAATACCAACCCCTCAAGTACTCCCTGCTTATCATGCAGCTGAGCGAAGATTGCTGTCCTGGATGATTCAGGATGCCGATGCCGCCCTGTATGTAGAAGAGAATCTGGGAGATGCTTTCAATATCGATGATTATGCAGCTATTGCTGCTTATCTGTATGCATATTATGCACAAGGTAAACCCCCTGACCCAAGCAGGTTCATGTCCTCGCTTCAAGATGATCGTCTGGAGAAGGCTGTAAGCTCGATTACGATGATGGACACACCAGGTCATTGGGAGCCATCCATGCTGGATGATTGTATCCGAGAGGTCAGGAAATATCCGCTGCAGCAGCAGTTGAATGAGAAAAGAGAGCAGATGATCGCTGCAGAGCGTTCTGGTGATTTTTTGCTGGCAGCACAAATAGCAAGTGATATTATAGCCCTAGAGAGACAATAAGGAGTAGGCCGGATGTTTCTAGGGAGGAGGGAGTCGAATTATGGCGAATGATCAACATACTGAACTAGAAACGGAACTAACGTTGGATCAGGTAAAGGATCAGCTAATTGAATTAGGTAAAAAGAGATCTTCCTTGAACTACAAGGATATCATGGAAAAATTATCGCCATTTGATCAAGACCCCGAACAGATGGATGAATTCTATGAGCAGTTGGGTGATATGGGGATTGATGTCGTGAATGACAACGACGAAGACATCGCCAGAATGCGTCCAAGTGATGATCCAGATTCCAATGATAATGATGACTTCAACTTTGATGATGATCTGAGCTTGCCTCCAGGTATCAAAATCAACGACCCTGTTCGTATGTACTTGAAGGAGATTGGACGCGTACCACTCTTGTCAGCTGATGATGAGATCGAGCTTGCCAAACGAATCGAGAACGGGGATGAAGAAGCGAAGCGCAGGCTGGCTGAAGCCAATCTACGTCTCGTGGTCAGTATCGCCAAGCGTTATGTAGGACGTGGAATGCTCTTCCTTGATCTTATTCAGGAAGGTAACATGGGTCTGATCAAGGCTGTTGAGAAGTTCGATCATGGCAAAGGTTTCAAATTCAGTACGTATGCTACCTGGTGGATTCGTCAGGCCATTACCCGTGCTATTGCAGACCAAGCAAGAACGATTCGTATCCCTGTTCATATGGTGGAGACGATCAACAAGCTCATTCGTGTCTCTCGGCAGCTCTTGCAGGAGTTGGGGCGTGAACCGACACCTGAAGAAGTCGCAGCTGAGATGGAATTGAGTGTTGAGAAAGTACGAGAAATTATGAAAATCGCACAAGAGCCTGTATCGTTGGAGACACCGATTGGTGAGGAAGACGATTCCCATCTTGGAGACTTCATAGAGGATCAGGAGGCGCTTGCTCCTGCGGATGCTGCAGCCTATGAATTGCTCAAGGAGCAGCTGGAGGATGTGCTGGACACGTTGACGGAGCGTGAAGAGAATGTATTGCGTCTTCGTTTCGGATTGGATGACGGACGTACACGGACCCTGGAGGAAGTAGGCAAGGTGTTCGGCGTTACTCGTGAACGGATCCGCCAGATTGAAGCCAAAGCCCTTCGCAAGCTTCGCCATCCTAGCCGGAGTAAACGGCTTAAGGATTTTCTGGAATAGAGAACGTTGCGGACCTTCTGCGGGCTAGACTGCAGAGGGTCTTTTTTTCGGACTATGGACGTGTGGCAGAAGTCTTGTTTTCTGTAAGAAAAATGTCTATCGAAGTACTTTCACAGAAGCCAGACCACCTTTAGTTGAAATTTTTCTTGCGATAATCGAATTGCTCAGCTTCGCTGAAAGTAATAATTCTATTATCTAAAGAAATCCCTTGCTCTGCTTCGACTGTGTTTTTATTTTATCTTTTTTTTACAGGTATTGCAAATGATTGGGACCCCGAAAGGCAAGAATTAATAAACAAGAAGATGAGAATCAGTCAATAGTACATTCTAGAAGATGTAGGTGAACGGATGAAACTCTCGGATCGATTGCAGTATATTATGGAGCAAATACCACCACATTCCCGTATGGCAGATATCGGCTCGGATCATGCTCTGCTGCCGGTGGCTGCCGTACGGAGTGGTAGGGTAGTGAGCGCGGTGGCTGGTGAGGTCAATGCTGGCCCGCTTCAGGCAGCACGCAAGCAGGTGCTGGATGCAGGCCTCGGTAACCGTATAGATGTCAGGCAGGGAGATGGCTTGGCTGTGCTGCAGCTGGATGAAGTGGATGTTATTACAATCGCAGGCATGGGTGGTGCACTGATCGCGAATATCCTCGACAGTGGTAAAGAGAAGCTGGCAGGCGTTCAACGACTGGTTCTGCAGCCGAATGTAGGTGAGGATATTCTGCGCAAATGGCTCATTCGCCATAACTGGATTTTGGTAAATGAGCACATTTTGGAGGAAGACGGTAAAGTGTATGAAATCCTCACTGCGGTACCTGGCACCTCAATTAGCACAACACATTCTGACTTGTACAAGCCTTTCACACTCGCTGGCTGCTCTGTTCGGGTAGATGAGGACCTCATGATTCGCATGGGGCCACTTCTGCTGCATAAGGTGAATGAGGTATTCATTCGCAAATGGCAGGGAGAGATTGCCAAGCTTCAGCATGTGACACAGCAGTTGGAGCTCGCGGGCCAGGAAGCGGCTCAGGAGAAGAAGGAGCAGCTGCGATTATTGATTCAACAATTAGAGGAGGTGCTGGCATGTTTGCCAAGGGACAAACCGTAATCGGCCTCGTGGAGCAATTGGCTCCCAAATATCTGGCGGTTCCTGATGACCGGATTGGTCTTCAACTGGGTAGTCTGCAAAAAGAGATCAAGCGTGTACTGGTCGCGTTAGATGTCAATGATGAGGTTGTAGAGGAGGCTATCCGCGTTCAAGCGGACCTGATCGTTGCCCATCATGCGATTATTTTCAGACCACTCAAGTCGTTGAATACCGATCAGCCAGTCGGAAAGCTGTACGAGAAATTAATAAAGCATGACATTGCAGTCTATATCACCCATACCAATCTGGATGCGGCTGAGGGCGGAATCAATGATTGGATGGCTGAGGCTGTTGGCATTGAGAGCAGCTCTGCGCTGGAGGCTACGTATACCGAGCAGCTGTATAAATTGGTAGTATTCGTGCCCAAGACGCACCACCAGCAGGTGCTGGATGCTGTACTCAATGCAGGAGCCGGACATATTGGAAAGTATAGTCATTGTAGCTTCAATGTGGAAGGTACAGGCACATTCCTGCCTGGAGAGGGCACTAGTCCAGTTATCGGTCAGGTAGGCCGTGTGGAAAAGGTAGATGAGGTTCGGGTGGAGACCATTGTGCCAGCTCAAGCACGTAGTAAAGTCTTGCAAGCGATGATCAAGGCTCACCCTTATGAGGAAGTGGCATATGACCTGTATCATGTAGAGCTTCAGGGTAAAGCCTTTGGGCTGGGACGAGTCGGCAAGCTGAAGCAGAGCATGACGCTTCGCGAATATGTGGATGTAGTCAAACAGGGACTTGATGTAAATCAGGTTCGTGTGGTCGGTGATCTGGACAGGACGATCAAGAAGGCGGCTGTTCTTGGAGGCTCTGGCAGTCGTTATGTGGGCAAGGCGCAGTTCAAGGGAGCCGATGTTATTGTCACAGGAGATATTGATTACCATACGGCTCATGATGCACTCATGGCAGGAATGACTATTATCGATCCAGGACATAACACGGAGAAAATTATGAAGTCCAAGCTGGCAGAGTGGCTAGGAGAGAAGCTGTCTGGTCAGCGCTATGAGACGGAGGTACTTGCATCGGAGATCAATACAGAGCCATTTGTCTTTATGTAGCTCTCTGTTATCCCTTGATGTAAATACTGCTGGAATATCCAACAGAATTACTGTAACAGGACTTGTAACGAGGGGTGAATCCTTGTATACTATGTAATGTTGTACGGAAAGTTTGACAGACAATCGCTGGCGGCGGCAGCCGCGAGAGGAAAGTCCGGGCTCCACAGGGCAGGATGCTGGATAACGTCCAGTCGGCGCGAGTCGAAGGATAGTGCCACAGAAATGGACCGCCGATGGCCGCTTCATGGCGGCACAGGCAAGGATGGAACCGAGGTGTAAGAGACCCCGAGGAATGCTGGTGACTTCATTCCTGGTAAACCCCATCTGGAGCAAGACCTAATGGGACACAGCTTCTTCACGGAAGCAGCCTTAGCCCGAGGTGTGTCTGGGTTGGTCGCTGGAGCTGTTCAGTAATGGATGGCCTAGATAGATGATTGTCGCTTTATAGTGGAAGGGTAGTTCCCGTTAGGACCACAACGAGCACAGAACCCGGCTTACGGAAGACTTTCCTAACTGCAACCTTGCACGCTCTACGTGCTTTCATGAGAGATACTTCATACTGTATCTTTAATAGCCAAAAGCTTAAGAACCTTCAAACTTCGCTGCTGCTGAAGTCTGAAGGTTCTTTTTGGTATCTTGAAGCTTTTTGGTATCTTGAGGCTTTTTGGTATCTTGAAGCTATGTGGTGTCCTGATGCTTTTAATTCTGCCGTAGTCGGTTGACTTCACATGCGCTGTTTAGGATTGCAGTACTTCTGCCGCAGCATATTGACGAAGCGCTCGGTCTAGTCTTTCGACTGCCTCAGGGAGCAATCCTGGATCTGTATGGGTGAAATTTACGCGGATTCGGTTCGTGCCTGATCCATCGGGATAGAATACTTGTCCTGGTACAAAGGCCACTCCCGCCTCCACTGCATGACGCAGCAGGACATCAGATTGAATGTGTTCAGGGAGCTGCACCCACATGAACATCCCGCCTTGTGGCTCAACCCAGTTAATTCCCTCCCACTGACGAGACTTGATAAGGTCCGTAAGCTTAAGCAGACGCTTGTAGTACTCCGCGGATACCGTGGCTATGTGAGCCTTGAGATCAAAGGAAGCGAGCAGCTCGGATAGAGCGCGTTGGTCGATCAGACTGGAATGCAGATCAGCGGCTTGCTTGGCTTTGGCAATGACTTTGATAATCTCAAGATCACCAACGACCCAGCCAGAGCGCAGCGCCGGAGCCACCATCTTCGAGAAAGTGCTAGTATATAGCACATTACCTGACCCACCGTACTGCTGATCTAGCGCATACAGCGAAGGGTACTTCTGCTGATGGAAATTCAGTTTGCCGTATGGATCATCCTCTACGATCAGCACCCCATGCTTACGGCATAGCTCTACCACACTGGCTCGACGCTCAATACTCCACACCTGCCCGGAGGGATTGGAGAACGTTGGAATGACATAGATAAATTTTGGACGATGACGGATAATTTTCGCTTCAAGATCGTCAGGAAGCATTCCATCCTTGTCGGTATCTACCATGGTCGGACAGGCACGATAGGATTGAAATACCTGTAAGGCTGCCAAATAGGTCGGGGATTCCACCAAAATGTGGTCACCAGGATCAAGCAGAATTTTGGCAATCAGATCAATCGACTGTTGTGATCCGGTAGTCATGATGATCTGGTCCGCCTGAGCTTCAATTCCATCCTTGCTCATTTGACTCGCAAGCTGCTCGCGCAGACGCGTTAATCCTTCTGTTAGTCCATATTGCAGTGCAGCTCCGCCATGTTCGAACACTTTTGCGTAAGCTTCACGAAGCGCATCTACTGGGAAAAAGGACTCCGCTGGTAGTCCGCCAGCCAGTGATAGAATATCCTTCCCTTGCGTCAGCTTCAAGATGTCCCTTACAGCGGATGAGCCCAAGTTGTTGGCCAAAGCCGAAAATCTGTCCTTCACTGCTTTCATCTCCTATGGTTCCTATAACAGACAGCTATTCTATGCCGTGGTATACTACGCTCCAAACCACATCAATTTTCGGCATACCCGCTCTGTATAGATTAAATTTGTAGTATCATACATGGAAAGTGGTATAACAGTAAAGCTAACAGTATAACAGTAAAGCTAACAGTATTCAGCTGGAGGAGAGATTCATGCATATTGAGCTTAACCGATCAGGTACATCAGTCAAGCTGTTCAAGCAAATTGCAGGCACGATCGCAGATCGCATCCGCTCGGGTCTGCTTGCGCCGGGTACACGCTTGCCCTCTGTCCGTCAGCTGTCTGCCAGCCTTGCTGTCAGTCAGGTGACCATCAGCAGGGCCTACGCTGAGCTGGAGTCAGGGCATCTGATCACCTGCAGTCAGGGAAAAGGCTGCTTCGTAGCAGCCTCAGCACCAGCAACCCCTGCTAAGGAGGAAGCAGACCAGACCTGGCAAATGACACTCGTCGATTATTTGCCCCGAGCACAGCTGTGGCGTAATTTCAATCATCAGCTTCATTCTCGCTATCCGTTCCATTTGGCGGCGCTTCATCCTTCGCTGTTGCCTGTACGGGATATTGTCGATAACGCCTACAAACATCTGTCGGACAATCCGGAATTGATGGCTCATTATGGTGCCTTCGAGGGAGATCTCGAATTACGGGCTCAGTTTGCAGAAATTTTGCGGCAAAAGGGGATACAGGTGTCGGCAGATCAAGTGCTGATTACGAGCGGAGCGCAGCAAGGCATTGACCTGGTAGCACGAACATTTGTCGGGCCAGGGGATGTCGTCTATGTCGAGGCTCCTACGTATACGGGGGCTATTGATGTATTTACCAGTCGGGGCGCAAAAATTATCATGGTTCCTATGGATGAGCAGGGCATGAAGCTGGATATGCTGACACGTCTATGTGACCAGCATCCGCCCAAGCTGATCTACACGAATCCAACGTTCCATAATCCGACAGGTCTGAATCTGAGTCTGGCTCGTCGCAAGCAGCTTCTGGAGCTGGCTGCAAGCTATCATTGTCTGATCGTGGAGGATGATCCGTTCTCCGAGCTATACTTTGACTCTCCACCTCCACCTCCCATTAAGTCTTTTGATCAGGGGGGACATGTGGTCTACATTAAGAGCTTTAGCAAAATCCTCGCTCCAGGCTGTCGTATCGCCTGTATGGCGGCCCAAGGCAGTGTATTGTCACGACTCATTGCTGCGAAATCTACAGCCGATCTGGGCAGCCCGCTACTTACGCAAAAAGCGCTCTTGCCGTTCCTGACGAAGCAATGGGGCAACCATGTCTCGAATCTGAGGAAACTATTAAGCCGACGCCTACAGATTGCAGTCGCAGTTCTGGCTGCTCACGCTCCGCGACGTATTAGCTGGGTCACTCCCAAGGGAGGACTGAACCTCTGGATCAAGCTACCTGATGATACGGACCTTGGAAGGCTCAGTCGTGAGGCTGACAAGCGAGGAATTTCTTTTTTGCCAGGTGAGGTATGCTACGCTGGAGGGACGGGAATGAAGGAAATTCGGATATCTTATTCGTTTGCGGGCGAAGAGGAGCTAAAGGAGGGGCTGAAGCTGCTTTGCGAGCTACTGAATGAAGATCAACAGCCGCTTCCTCCCGAACAAATGCATGTGCTGTAGAAGATCTAGATAAATGATTAATGGATAAATGATATGATAAACAAAAGGGGTGCAGTTCGCTATGTTAGTCATAAGCGATACTGCACACATTTTGTGTACGTGTCATCCCTCTAATTACCTTCTATGTGCAGGTCTTCTAATAACGTCTCCGCAGGATGGCATTCAGCTTGTCCCGGAGCTGCTGTGGCCAGAATTGCAGTGCACTGCTCTTGGACTCTGCGGCTACAAGTGCTTTATAGACATCAATCTGTCCATAGCCAAAATATTTGTCATGCCCCGGCTCACCAAGATCAATGACATTCTGCCTCATCACATCCATGACCTCATGATTCTTAAGCTTAGGGTTGTGAGAGCGGATGAGCGCAGCCAATGCAGCTACATGAGGGCTAGCCATGGATGTCCCTGACAAGGCGGCGTATTGATTACCTGGATAGGTGCTGGCAATGCTTGCGCCAGGAGCCATGACATCGACATAATCGCCATAATTGGAGAAGGATGCACGCTCCTGATTGGCATCGGTAGCAGATACCGCAAATACTTCAGGATACGCCGCAGGATAGCCGGGCCGCTCCGTATTATCATTGCCTGTGGCGGCAATCAGCACAATGTCCTTGTCGTACGCGTATTTAACTGCATCATGCAGGAACTCGGAGTCGACATAATTGCCGAGGCTCATATTAATGACCTTTGCACCGTGATCTGCAGCCCAGATGATGCCTTCGGCGACCGAATAGGTCGTCCCGGAGCCAGATTGGTCAAGTGCTTTTACAGGGAGTACTTTATTGTACCAGGTCATTCCCGCCACACCTTCATTGTTGTTCACGAGAGCAGATATGATTCCTGCTACATGCGTACCATGTCCGACATCATCATATGGCTTCTGAGCGGAGTCAACGACATTATAGCCTTCCAGCAGTTGCCCTTGAAGATCTGGATGATCCAGATCCACACCGGTGTCTACTACCCCTACAATCACGTCCTTGCTGCCTCGCGACAGGTTCCACCCTTTGTTTGTCTCTGTGGCTGGCAGGTTCCATTGATATTCAGAAAAGAGTAGATCATTAGGAAAACCTGGGCGCTCGGTTACAGTTTCGTTCGTCATATAGAGGTAATGCGGCTCGGTGTACAGAGGGTCCCAGTTCACTGTGAAATAATGCTTTAATTCCTTGTAGTTATGGTGCTTGGATTTGAAGACATAATTGTTGCCCAGCTTGCGCCCCTTGTCACAGTTCAGCGCGGTCATAATCTTTTGCATATGTTCCTCGGTTGGTTCGGAGCGGAAGCGAACGACGATTTCATTTTCGTAAAAATGGCTCGCATTTGCATTGTCGTGTCCTGTCTTGACGGTCATATTTTTCATCGTGTTGGGAAGAACAGACTCAACTTTGTACTCGCCCTCCTTGGGATATGGAATCATGCGCAGATTGTTGCGCTGATGATCCCTGACCTTGGCAAGAATTTTGTGGTCCATGACAGCTATGACTCCATGTGTGTGATCCCGATCTGGAACGGCCATAATGTAATAGTTCTTGTCGCCTGCAGCAAAGGTTGTTGATTCGTAGGTTCGGCCCTGGTGTAGTGCTTTCTTGGCAGCACTTAGTGCTTCTCTTGCTTCCTTGCTGCTCGTTAGAGAGCTCAGCTTCCCACTGGATTCCGTGATATGGGATTCCTTGCCATGACGCAGATCCATCCAGATCAGGGTATGAAAATGATCATGTGTCTTGCGCAGCTTGCCAGCAACATCACGCATGTGCTTCGTGTTATGATCGTGTCTGGAGTTCAGTAGCTCCTTGAGATGGGCTTTGGTATCCTGTCGTGACAGTTGCTCGGTTGCTTGCAGATCCTGGCTTAGCGTCATTCTTTTCAGCTTCTGCTCCTGCTGAGGGCTTGCGGACAGCCCTGTAGCTTGCGGCTTTGCAGGTGTAGCGTGACGCTCCCTTGGACTCGTGTTCAAGGTGGTAATCAGTGCCGCACATATAGCGGCTGCCGCAGCGATTCCTGCCACTTTTCCCCATGTGGAACGGGCCATATGCAATGCCTCCTGTGCTTGAGTTATTTAGCTTTGCTTTAGCGTGGATTGGTTTGTAGTTTTTTATACCGTTTGTCCCTGATTTGTGGTAGGATTAGAACTGATTATAAGCAAGGCCTATAGAGCAAATTAAATGAATTAGGTTTGGCCATAGGTGTTAACGGGTAACCATTGAGTGGTAGCTAATGTATTGAATGCAATTAAGGAACTGATCAAAGGGGAGCTGTATCTATGTCAGCAGTCAATGTTCAAAAATTATGTGAGTCCTCTCAGGAGAAGCTTAAAACGGCAATTGCGCGTCTGGAATTATTTCTGAACGATAATGCGCTTCCGCAGCTGACTGTGAATCAGGACGAGGAAACAATTCATTATTACAAAGGGTTCTTGTCGGATCTCAGACATCTGCTCGTGTACTCTGAAGTGTCCTATGAGAAGCTGGGAGTCGTGCTTCGCCGCGCTAATTTTGATGTCGATTTTGCTGAGAAGGCTTTATATAATGTTTATCACGACTGTGTAAACAGCTTTTTCTATCCCAAGAATGAGACGTATGCAGAGGATGGAAGATATGCCTATACAGGGCAGGATGCCATTCGTTTCCGCAAAAAGCCGCTTGAAGAGGTGCGTTCCGTTGTAATGGACGTAACTAAGGTGTATGAAGAGCTTCGTGATGACCTGTCTTATTATGAAAGTGACTATTTGACTCAGCGTCGCATGCAGACTCGTCGCGCTTAGGACAACACATGAAGCAATAAATGAAATTTGCATTATTGCCAAGAGACGCATATAAATAAATCCAATCATATATTGCATGAAAAAAGGACGTACAGCTCTCTGAGCATGTGCGTCTTTTTTGTGTTGTGTGTCGCTCTCCATCAACTGGCATACTGCGAGCAGGATAGCAGATGAAAAGGGGGGGATACTTATTGATGAGGTGATCCTACAAATGAATCATGAAGCTCGCCCAAACGTACGCTGTAGTGTGTCGAACTGTAATTATTGGGGACAAGACAATGTTTGTAATGCCGAAGCGATCTTGATCAACATCGATGAGTATGCCAAGAGCAGACTCAAGGAAGAGTATGCAAGTGAAAGCTTTGGCACAGAACAGGAAGGTCGTGCGGAGACTTCCGCAGCAACCTGCTGTCACACATTCAAGCCTAGAAAGTAATGCTGTTCCTGATCTAGCAGTAGCGGTCTAATTGCTGAGGAGGTGCTTGAAATGGAGTTCAAAGGAAAAAATTGTGATGATCCCAAGCCTGTGGAGCATACACACAAGCATGAGGACCGAAAACGAGTAGATTATCCTCGTATGGATCATCAAGAGGAGTATGCAGCAGAGGTAGCCCCGGTGTCTTCCAACAGAGTGTCAGATACCACGGATAGAACTTCTGATGCAGGACGAGTATCGGGTTATATTGGAGTTGCTCTGGGGATTCTTGCGATGTTCATGTGGTCCGTCATCCTGGGCCCTGTCGCAGTAATTCTGGGGTTCTATGCTTACTCGCAAGGACGCAAGGTGTCAGGTGGCTGGTCCATTGGTCTTGGTGTGCTAGCCACGATTGGTTATTTTGCTTTTCTTCCATTCATAAGGTAGTAATAACTCATTAGCTGTTGTAGAAAATTGGCGTGAGAGGCTCCGAAAGTTCATTTAATGAGCTTTCGAGCCTCTTTTTTCGACAAATACTTATGGCAGAGCTTAGTAAAACGGTGTATGATAGGCTATAATGCCATATAGAAAGTTGGGACAAGGGACATGCAAATAGACCCTCACGTGACGAAGACATTGTTGGAATCACAATATAACAATACTTCTACGGCTAATTCGGTATCTGACACCAGTACGGATTTCTCCAATATCCTTGCCGCTGCTGCAGCGCAGTCTTCGGAAAGTACGATTCAAGGAGATGTCACGGAAGAAGATGGCCTGCTTTGGCTTCATATTGGCCCATCCAAGGGAGCTTCAGCCTACAATCCTTTATTATTCCAAGCTACTGGTGTAGAGGAAGGCGAGACGAAGCCAACTGCTTATGATGCGCTGATCTCCGATGCCAGTCGTAAATATGGAGTTGCAGAATCACTGATTAAGGCAGTCATTGATACAGAGTCCTCCTTTAACCCGTACGCTGTGTCATCGGCAGGGGCCAAGGGACTAATGCAATTGATGGATGCTACGGCACAGGGATTAGGCGTTAGCAATTCCTTCGATCCAGCGGAGAATATAGATGCAGGTACCAGGTACTTGTCTTATCAGCTCAAGCGCTTCAATGGGCAGGAGCAAATGGCTCTGGCTGCTTACAATGCAGGACCAACCCGGGTTAACCGCTTGGGAGTGTCCACAGATGCGGAACTGATGAGCGTGCTCGGTCAATTGCCACTAGAGACTCAGAAATACATTTCCAAGATACAGGATGCTCGTAGCAAGTATCTTCTTGGCTAATCATAGGGTGAATTCAATATCTGCCAGTATCTGACTAGGTAGAGCACAAGTAATCAGCCAAAGGATCAATATGGGGATATTTTCGCGCGGATAACTCCGTTGCCTGATTTCTCCTGTTGGTCTATTTGTGTTGGTTGGCGTAGAGAGGAGACAAAGCCTTTGCTTTATTTTGATCATGCAGCCTCGACACCTCCTGATGCATCAGTAATTCAGACCATTACGGAGGTCATGCTGCAGCAGTTCGGGAACCCGTCCTCCATTCATCAATATGGAGATCAAGCTCATAAATTGCTACAGCGGTCACGAGAGGTGTGCGCGCGTGCGCTTGGTGTAAAGCCTGAAGAAGTATTGTTCACCTCGGGAGCAACGGAGAGTAACAATATGGCCATTAAAGGAGCAGCACGGAGACATGCATCCCGGGGACGTCATATCCTCACATCTGCGACGGAGCATCCATCGGTATATGAAGCGTGTCTTCAACTGCAAAGCGAAGGATTCGAGGTCGAGGTGCTTGGTGTAGATAGTCAGGGGCATATTTCTCCAGAACAAGTACTGAACGCGGTCCGCAAGGATACCATACTCGTGAGCATAATGCAGGTGAATAATGAGACTGGCCGCGTAAACCCGGTAGAAGCAATCGGAGCGCTGTTAAAATCACATTTTCCCAGAGTACTATTCCATGTGGATGGTGTTCAAGCCTTCGGAAAGCTACCTGTGCAGCTTGGAAACAGCGGTATCGACTTATACAGTATATCCGCTCACAAGCTTCGTGGGCCAAAGGGAGCTGGGCTGTTGTACGTTCGTGAAGGAGTTCTGCTTACTCCATTGATCTCGGGAGGTGGGCAGGAACGTGCCTTGCGCGGCGGGACGGAGAATATTCCTTTAATTGTAGGTATGGCCAAGGCTGTTCGACTAGCGGGTGAAAGACAGGAAAGCTTTGCCAAGCGATGCTCAGACTACCGTGACCGGATTACGCAGTTGCTGGAGGGTATCCAGGGCATACACATCAACAGCGGGCAGGAAGCACCACATATCGTTCATTTCTCACATGAGCATATGAAGGCCGAGGTTATGCTGCACATGCTGGAGGAGCTTGGTGTGCTCGTGTCAACCAGATCAGCGTGTTCTTCACGTGCCACGGAGCCTAGTCGTGTGCTTCTGGCAATGGGACGAAGCGAGCAGCTTGCGTCGCAAGGCATTCGCATCAGCTTCGGGGAGGAGCATACGGAATCTGATATCGGAGAGCTGATTACAGCACTGAAGCAGATGTCGGAGAGAGTGAAGGGATGGGAAGGGTGGAACAAAAGAAGATGAATTATGATCTATTATTACTCAGATTCGGGGAATTCACATTAAAGGGAAAGAACAGAGCTCGTTTTGAGAAGGCTGTGCTGAAGCATGTCAGAGCATTGCTGCAGGCTTTTCCGCAGGCTGTCATCCAACGTGAATTCGGACGTCTCTATATCGTACTGAATGGTGAATCTGGAGAAGAGATGATCAAGGTGCTGCAAAAGGTATTCGGCATTACGTCGATCAGTCCGGTCAAGCTTGCGAAGCTTGACGTGGAGGATATTGCAAGCAAGGCCGTTGCACTTATGCAGGAGTTAAATCTGCCTGAAGAAGCCACCTTCAAGGTGAATGCTCGGCGCGTGTGGAAGGAGTTCCCTCATTCCTCTCATGAGCTTAACCACCTGATAGGTGCCCCGGTGCTTCGGTCTTGTCCAGGACTAAAGGTGAATGTCAGAGAGCCGGATGTAGAGCTTCGTCTTGAGGTGCGTGAGCAAGGAGCTTACCTGTTCTGTGAAGTCATCCCTGCGGCTGGTGGATATCCACTGGGGACGAACGGCAAGGCCATGCTGCTCTTGTCCGGCGGGATTGACAGTCCGGTAGCGGCATGGTCCTCTATGCGTCGTGGTCTGGAGGTGGAGTGTGTTCACTTTTACAGCTATCCTTATACAAGCGAGCGAGCCAAGGAAAAAGTCATTGATCTGGCCAAGGTGCTGTCAGGCTATGCCGGACACATCCGTCTGCATCTGGTACCATTTACAGAGGTGCAGACGGCATTCACGCAGACACGTCAGGAAAATCTGATCATAACGCTGATGCGGAGAGCCATGCTGCGTATTGCTACTCGCTTGGCAGAGAAGGAAGGGGCTCTCGCCCTCGTAACTGGGGATAGCCTCGGACAAGTGGCAAGTCAGACGCTGCAGAGCATGAATGTTATTGGACGTGCGACGAATTTGCCGCTCTTGCGCCCCTTAGTGATGATGGACAAAAATGATATCATTGATAAAGCCAAAGATATTGGCACCTATGATTTGTCCATCTTGCCGTATGAGGATTGCTGCACATTGTTCATACCCAAATCTCCGGCAACGAATCCCAATCTGTGGGTGGTTGAGAAGATCGAAGCAAGCCTGCGGGAGCTACCAACCCTCATCGAGGAGGCTGTCGCCAAGACGGAAACGATCACATTGGAGGCAGGCAAAGATGTGAGAGGTCTGGATGACCAGGCCATCAACGAGGATTGGTTCTAGTACTTGACCAGAGCAAGTATGGGAGTGTAGAGCTGTTGAAAGCAGGAGTCCTGTCGAGTATGCTCTTCAGATCATTCAGCATGAGAGGATAAAAATAAGGCCGACGGTTCGCAATGTGCGACCGGCGGCCTATTAGTCTTGCTTGAGTATATGACCTCATCTTGAGAAGTTAGACCCTCTAGTCTGCTCAAGAAAAGGAGCTGTTGTGCTGTCGTAATCGAAGTCTACGATTGCGCAAGTAGCCCGTAACGAGAATACCAACGACGATTAGTATGATGAACAGGTTCTGCCATACCGGGTGACCTACGAACATAAAGGCGAGTCCTTGCTCCTGTGTAATCATATGCGCTGCAGTATATCCAAGTACGGTAGCTCCTAGATAGATAATCCAAGAGAATTTCTCGATCAGTCTGATAAAGAGGGTACTGCCCCATACGACGATGGGAACGCTAATCATGAGACCAAGCACTACAAGAATTAAATGCTGCTGCGCCGCTCCAGCAACAGCAATGACGTTGTCCAGTCCCATTGCGGCGTCAGCCACAACAATCGTACGAACGGCTTGCCACAGTGTGGTACCTGCCTGTATATCCGCATGCTCCTCCTGATCATGCAACAGCTTGGTAGCGATCCAGATTAGCATGGCTCCACCCACGAGCAGCAACCACGGAATTTGCAAAAGCCATAGCACCACGATGGTGGCTAGAATTCGAATAAGTACAGCGCCTGTGGTTCCGTAAATAATCGCTTTCTTCTGGCTATCTGCAGGAAGCTTGCGAGCAGCGAGCCCGATTACGATAGCGTTATCTCCAGCTAGTAACAGATCAATAAATACGACGTTTAGTAGCATAGCTAAAAACTGTAGCCAGGATAGCTCCACTTCATTCACTCCTTGACCTACTTTTTTAAACTCTGTAACCCTATTTAATGCCTACTAAATGGACCAATTATAGTCCTCTACGTGTACCCAGTCAAGCATAGCTTGGCCCCCTTCCGCATAGAGCTAGGATGGGAGGGATTATACAATGGAGCATATACTGCTACTTGCCAAAATACTCATGATCAATCTAGTACTTAGCGGTGATAATGCCGTCGTCATTGCGATGGCAAGTAAGAACCTGCCAGCCGGGCAGCGTCGACAGGCCATCTGGTGGGGATCCATGGGGGCCGTGCTGCTACGCTGTATACTTACCTTTGCAGCCGTGCTGCTGCTAGGAATCCCTTATATTCAGGCTGCAGGCGGGCTACTATTGCTCTGGATCTCGTTCAAGCTGCTGTTTGATGATGGCGATGCCGAACAGGTGCGTGAGGCGGCGACCATCGGAAAAGCAATTCAGATTATTCTAGCAGCTGACTTTGTGATGAGCCTTGATAATGTGCTGGCTATTGCTGCGGTTGCCCGTGGAGACCTCTCCATAATAGTTATTGGGATTGCCCTCAGTATCCCAATTGTTGTATGGGGCAGTACCCTGATTGCGGATCTGCTACATCGCTATCCAGCGCTCGTCATGGCCGGCTCAGCCATCCTTGCCTATACATCCGGCGAGATGATACTTCAGGATCCCAAGTTGGGCTACTGGCTCTCGCAGCTAGCCTACGCGTCCCATCCACTTTTACCGTTGGTGCTGGCATGCCTGCTAGTATTTGTAGGTATATATTACCAATACCGTAAAAGAACAGGCATGACCTCATAATAGTCTAATGATTCTGAGTGAAATTATTCATGAGCAGATCGTACGTCGAACCGGAGCCCTGGCAGGGGATAACACGTTAACATGAAACCGCAGAAAATGGCTATGAAGAAAAAAGCCGGATGAAGTAGTTTTTTCGGAGAACATCAGCTAAACTAATCATAACAACACAGTTAGGGAGCGCTTTGTCGCTATCCATTTCCCAGTGAATCTCACAAAAGAAGGTGAATATATGAATTCCGGAAAAGAACGCTTGATCGGTATAGCCATCGTCGCTGCAGGGCTTATTATTTTGCTTGGCAAGCTGGGGGTGTTCGCATTTCTTGGACAGGCATTTTGGCCTTTGCTCATTCTGGCTCCAGGAATCGTGCTGCACATTCTCTACATGTCCCGACTTCTGCCTGCTTACACACTCATACCAGCCGGGATTCTGACCGTCTACGGGGTTTTGTTCTTTCTCTGCAACACCTGGGGCTGGGGTCTGATGACATACCTATGGCCGTTTTTGTTGCTTGGTGTTGCGGTCGGGCTGCTGGAGTATGCTGTCTCTGAGGTTCAACGTCCTCGTCTGGCCTTTGCTCTTGGCATATGGAGCGGGGTTCTGTCCATCATTTTCTTGATTTTTACGCTGCTGCAGACGAGCATCAGCTACATTTTGGCGGTGTTACTGATCGCGGGTGGTCTGTGGCTTATCCTTCGCCGAGGGGGCAAACGGATCTGGTAAACGAGGGCTGGTAATTGAAAACTCTTGATTTATCCTTAAATTCAACTATAATATAAGGGATATTGTGCAGCGTCGGAGTGTTTCCCCGGCGCTTGTTTTGTGAGTGAATGGTTCCGGGTCTGCACAGTCGTGCAAAATCCGCAGCATATAGAGATATATAGACCATTATTTGACATAGGAAAGGATAATGAACAAACCATGCATGCAAGAGAGAATCTTCGCAACATTGCGATCATTGCCCACGTCGATCACGGAAAAACGACGCTCGTCGACAAGCTGCTTCAACAATCCGGAACATTTCGCGAGCACGAAGCGGTACAGGAAAGAGCCATGGATTCCAATGATCTCGAACGGGAGCGCGGAATTACAATTTTGGCGAAGAACACAGCCATTACGTATAAAGATTATCTGATTAACATTGTTGACACCCCGGGACACGCCGACTTTGGTGGCGAAGTGGAACGGATTATGAAGATGGTTGACGGCGTACTACTCGTAGTTGATGCTTATGAAGGCTGTATGCCACAGACGAAGTTCGTATTGCGCAAAGCGCTTGAGCAGAATCTGACACCAATCGTAGTTGTGAACAAAATTGACCGTCCTGCCGCTCGTCCGGCAGAGGTGATTGATGAAGTACTGGATCTGTTCATCGAGCTCGGTGCCAATGATGATCAATTGGAATTCCCTGTCGTCTATGCTTCCGCATTGAACGGGACATCCAGTACGGACCCTGAGAAGCAGGATGAGAACATGCAGGCTCTCTATGAGATGATCGTAGATCATATCCCGGCTCCAACAGAGAAGGTTGATGAGCCTCTGCAATTCCTCGTTACTCTGATGGATTATAATGAATACCTTGGCCGTATTGCCATTGGTCGTGTGAACCGTGGCGTTATCCGTCAGGGACAACCGGTTGCAGTCATGATGCGTGACGGTAGCAAGAAATCCGCACGGATCGAGAAGCTGTTCGGCTTCCAGGGATTGAAGCGTATCGAGACTGAAGAAGCTGGCGCTGGAGATATCGTAGCGATTGCTGGAATTAAGGATATCAATATCGGTGAGACGATTGCTGATCCGAATCAACCAGAGGCACTGCCTGTACTCAAAATTGATGAGCCTACGCTGCAGATGACATTCCTGGTGAACAACAGTCCATTTGCTGGACGCGAAGGTAAATGGGTTACTTCCCGTAAGCTGCGTGATCGTCTGCTGAAAGAGCTGGAGACTGATGTCAGCTTGCGTGTTGACGAGACGGATAGCCCAGATGCCTTTATCGTATCCGGACGTGGTGAGCTTCACTTGGGTATTCTTATTGAGAATATGCGTCGTGAAGGCTATGAACTGCAAGTGTCCAAGCCTGAAGTTATCATTAAGGAAATCGATGGCAAGAAGATGGAGCCGATCGAGCGCCTCTTGATTGATATTCCGGAAGAAAGCATGGGATCTGTCATGGAAAGCCTGGGTATGCGTAAGGCGGAGATGGTGAACATGATCAATAATGGTAGCGGCCAGGTACGTCTGGAGTTCCTGATTCCGGCTCGCGGCCTGATTGGTTACAGCACGAACTTCCTGACTTTGACCCGTGGCTACGGTGTAATGAACCATGCATTCGACAGCTATGGACCACTGGTTGGCGGTCAAGTGGGCGGGCGTCATCAAGGCGTACTAGTCTCCACTGAGAATGGGACCTCCACATTCTACGGTATGCTGGGAGTAGAGGACCGCGGTATTCTGTTCCTTGAGCCAGGTACTGAGATCTATGAAGGTATGATTGTTGGTGAGCATACTCGTGATAACGACATTGTTGTGAATATCTGCAAAGAAAAGCAGCTGACGAACGTGAGATCCGCTACCAAGGATGATACGGTTAAGTTGAAAACACCACGTATCTTCTCACTGGAGCAGGCACTTGAATATCTGAATGATGACGAATATTGTGAGATTACTCCACAATCCATCCGTCTGCGTAAGAAAATTCTCAACAAGAGTGAGCGTGAGCGTGCCGAGAAGCAACGTAAAATGGCACAAGCGAATTCATAATAGCACAGATCGGCAATTTGGCCAGAGAGAGCATCTGTTCCAAATGCTGGTCAGCCGCGGCGGCGAGTCCCTTCCGGGGCTTCGCCGTTTCGCGTTTTTTTGGAGATTAAAAATTGTATTATTAATTTCTAACTACCGTCTGTCTCCTGTGAGAATAGATAGATAGACGTTTGTTTATTCATATGATATCGCTAGATCTTGTGTCCTCATTATTTAAGCGAAAAGGTGTTGAATCATGAGCAACTCCCAGAATAATCTGCCTCCACGTCAACGAGCTGGAAAACGAGCCAAAGCAAGCAAAAAAAAGAAAAAGAGCTTCTTTCGCTCCTTCATGAAATTTGTTCTTTTCCTTATGATCATTGGATTGATTTCCGGAGGTCTATACGCATACTATATCATGAACAAGGTCGAGGCCGTTTTGGATACAGGAATCAATAAGCCCGTTCCACAGACGGAATTAGCAGAGGCTAAGCCTCTGACGGTATTGCTGCTCGGGACGGACTATCGTCCGAAGCATCAGACCTACCTTACGGACGTGATTATGGTAGCTACATTGAATCCGAAGACAAAATCAGCGACGCTGGTATCTTTGCCACGTGATACAAAACTCGAGCTAGATGGGTACAGATCACGCAAGCTGAATGAATACTATCCGGTCTTCAAATCACGGGAAAAAGAGTCAGGTGTGAGTGCTGAGGAAGAAATGAAGAAGATGATCAGCGAGTATATGGGGCTGAAAATTGATTATGTGACCGTTCTGAACTTCCAGGGCTTCCGTGATGTGGTAGATGAGCTGGGAGGCGTCAGCGTTACGGTGGACAAGAACATGTGCTATCGTGATACAGCAGATGGTACTGACATCAATCTGAAGGCCGGAGAGCAGCATTTGAATGGTGATAAAGCGCTCGATTTTGTAAGATATCGCAAATCCAATTGCAGACCGCGTACCGCAGCTTCTGATGATTTTGAACGCAACCAGCGTCAGAACCAGGTGCTTCGTGCTTTGATTGATCAGATGCAGAGCTTTAATGGACTTACGAAGTTCGGGAATGTCATTGAAGCTGTAGACAAAAACCTGACGATGGACATTGAGACAGCGCAAATGAAGAACCTTGTCTCTACCTATTGGAATATATCAAAGGATAATGTCACATACAATCCAGTAGCTGGTACTTGGCGAAGTCCGTATGTATACATTGACGAAGAGAAGCTGGAGGAAGCCAAGCAAGCCCTCAAGGCGGAATACGATGGAACGCACATCAAGAAGGATGTCGATGGAACCGATGATAGTGGAGATGCTGGTAGCAATACATGACAACTCTAGCCTTTGAATGATACTATGATTCTGTGATATACTTCTTAATAAGTAAGAGTAGTGGTGCTGAGGGAGGGACGTAGATGTCCGAGATGGTCACCCATTTGCCAGATACGCTGTGGAATCAACTGCAGGAAGAGGCTTTCGTCATCATCAATACGATTGATGCGGATAGTGGAGGACCCACTTCCACGGTACTCTCCTGGATTTATGCGGTGAACCCTGCCACATTACGTATTGCTGTGGATCATCATTCGCGTCTTGTTCACAACATGCACAAGTCTCCGCTGGTCACAGTGACTGTGTTCGGTGAAGGGACAATCTATGCCATTAACGGGCGTGCCAGTGTTGTGCAGGACCCGTTGAAGGATGTACCTTTTAAAATTTGTTGCTTTGATATTACGATTGAGGCCGTTCGCAATGCCTTGTTTTATGGCATGGAGCTGGCTTCGCCGCCTCAATATACAAGAGTTCAAGATGAGCGTGCAGCCCGGAAGCTGGATGCCCAGGTTCTTTCTGCCATGAAAAAAGCCTAGTGAGTGATCACTGGGCTTTTTCGTTTTTATTCATCTGTGGCTCGTTCTCGGATATTTGAGTATCTGTAGACATTTGCGGAATTAAGCGTCCCATAATATCAGCCAGCTCCAGGCCAAATCCCTGAATGGGATGTCCCGCCCGGATATCTGCAGCCATTTCTGATAAGCGCTGGGTAATATCGGCGTCAGCCGTGACAAGGGAGTTGAGACCATCCGGGTCCTTATGAATGGCTTCGGCTACGGAATACTTGATGGTGCCTACATCGGCACGCTCCAGCTTTCCGTCCACATCAATGCCGACGATGGCCGTATTGCCAAGAACTACACAGTTCGCATTCGCCACCCCGTTGACTCTGCGAGCTATTTTGGCTAGATGATCAGCCTGCTCAGTAGCATTGGCCTCCTGTGGCAGGCGGGCCACATCTTCTACGGGGTGAGCTGCAGGGCCATTTGGCACACTGTGCTCTCTAATATTTTGCTCTTGTCTGGATACACCACAGGCAGTCAGTACTAGACTGAGCAGCATGATACATGCATAGACTTTCACAAAGACTCCTCCTTTACTTGTATCTGATTCGTATGTTCCTCCCTGTTCTGAAAAGGAGGTGAGGCAATTTTAACGGGAACCTGCAATTATTGTGTCCGCCGGGAATATTAATATGTATGGAGCGCATGATTGTCCGTGCATGATCAGCATGTGCGTCCTGGAACAGATGCCGCTTTGGAGGGGATAGCTATGAAGAAAATATTTGTGATCGACACCAATGTCCTGCTTCATGATCCTAAAGCTATATTTGCATTCCAAGAACATGAAGTCATCATTCCCGCAGTGGTCTTAGAAGAAATTGACTCGAAAAAGCGCAATGCTGACGAGATTGGACGCAATGCCAGATACGTATCCCGTCTCCTTGATGCTCTAAGGGAGAGCGGTCATTTGCATAGCGGCGTACCGCTTCCACATGGAGGCAGGTTGAAGGTGGAGCTCAATCACCGCAGCTTTTTGAAGGTACAAGAAATGTTCGGAGAACTGTCCAACGACAATCGAATTCTGGCCGTTGCTTTGAATTATCAGATGGAAGAGAAGGAACAGGCTGAGCCGAAAACCGTAGTGCTTGTGAGCAAAGATGTACTTGTTCGCATCAAGGCTGATGTACTTGGGCTCATGACGGAGGATTTTCTATCGGATCGGACGGCAGGTCCTGAAGAGCTTTACTCTGGCTGCCTCACCATTCAGGTGCATCCTTCAATCATTGATGAATTCTATTCATTCCGGCAATTGGCCATTGCACCATTGCAGTTGTCCTTCAAGCTGTATCCTAACGAATTTGTCATTTTGAAGGATGAAATGGGCACAGGCAAATCGGCTCTATTACGGGTGAACAAGGAGGGAAGCAAGCTTGAGCCACTCTATCTGAGTAATGAGCCAGTGTGGGGAATTGCAGCCCGCAATGTTCAACAGAGAATGGCGCTGGAGCTGCTGCTCAACGACGATATACCTTTGGTTACGATTACGGGAAAAGCCGGTACGGGAAAAACCTTGCTCGCCCTCGCAGCGGGTCTGTTGAAGGTCGAGGATGAGCATAAGTACAAGAAGCTCCTGATTGCTAGGCCCGTCGTGCCAATGGGGAAGGATATCGGCTACCTGCCAGGGGAGAAAGAGGAGAAGCTTCGGCCATGGATGCAGCCGATCTATGACAATCTGGAATATCTCTTTGACGTTAAGAAGGCAGGAGATATTGATAAAATTCTCATGGGACTTGGCAGCATCCAAGTCGAGGCTCTTACCTACATTCGCGGTCGTTCGATTCCAGGACAATTCATTATTATAGATGAAGCACAAAATCTGTCCCGACATGAAATCAAGACGATCGTCTCTCGTGTGGGAGAGGGCAGTAAAATCATTCTGATGGGAGATCCTGAGCAGATTGACCATCCTTATCTGGATGCGTCGAGCAACGGATTGACCTATGTAGTGGAACGATTCAGACAGGAGGAGATCAGCGGGCATATTACCCTTGAGAAAGGTGAGCGCTCCAAGCTGGCTCAACTGGCGGCAGATCTATTATAATAATCATTATGGATATGAAAAAACCTTCAATGACCGAGACAGGTCGTTGAAGGTTTTTCCTTATAGCTTTTTCCGAATTTAAATGAAGATTTACGGATCAGAACTCAAAAAGCTTAATGAACAACCTACAAGCTAAGCTCGAGGGTGACCTCCATAGTTCCGGGTATAATCCGAACATCGGTTGCTTTAACATAAGAGATTAGTTGCTGCGGATAAAATCCGAGATCGAATTCCTCGCCAAGCGCCCTTCGAGTTGACTCCGGTAACTCCAATCCGTTAAAGACCAAGCGTTCAACATGAAAAACTATTGCATTCTGTGTGTTATTTTCTACTGAATAGTAGCCAGCGATCAGCAGGTTCATGGAGCCGCTTTTCCCCTGTACCGTGATTTGATCCTGACCGAATGTGAAGCCAAATTGCCGGAACAAGCTGCTTTTGGATTTGAGAAACTGGTTAAAGGCTTGCTCCTGCAAGGTTATATGATATGTTCTGCCGTTGGTGGAAATGGCGCCAGGCTGACTTTGGATAAATGCTGGAAGGTCCTGCATGGCACTGGCAAGAGCCCGAAAGTGACGCTTAACCTCATAGAGCCCGATATTTTCCCAATAAGCTGTCATTTCCTCGGCTAACAGCCTGATATTTTCAGGATCTGAGCTATTCGCGATCTGAGCAGACACCTGATCCTTGAGTCTGGATAGTCGTTCTCGTTGTTCCAGTAGTCTACTTTTTACATTTACTAATTCTGCAACGGTCCTAGCGGTATTCTGTTCTGTCCGGCGCAAAGCTTGATAATCGGATTGGTAGGCCGCTAGCACCTCTTGATCACGACTCATGATCAGATCGTAATAATCGTATAACGTTAGTAGCTGGTGTAGGTTCTCAGCTTCAAGAAGAGCCTGAAGCAACTGATCCCGATCACCCATATAATAAGCACGCACCACTTGAGAGGCGCGCTCCTGCTGTAACTGAATTTGCTCCTGTTGAGATGCTAGTTGCACACTGAGCCGGGATTGCTGCTGGATTAATTGCTCCTGTTCACTGCTAATCCGCTCGATCTCGTGATCCATTTCAACGATCGAGAGACTGTCCTCCAGAATTCGCCTCGTCTCCTCACTCGTAGGAGCAGCGTCTACGGGTGTGCCCCAAAGAACATAGACCAGTAATGCCATAGCTACCAGTCTGATTCCCTTCACATAATAAGTAGTAGTCAATGCTCTTCTCCTTTAAATGATGGCTTGTATGTATGTATATGAATGTAGCCCAGAATATAGCCTTCATCCATTGTAAAACATAAGTCGTGCGCTTGAAACCATGAACTTTTCGCATGAAAGGACCAAAATTGAAAATGAACGTATGGCGCATGCTCATTTTGGAAATACATTTTAGTATCAAATAGATTCTATGAACTCTACGAGAGGCATAGGAATGAAATGAGCAGCTTTTATACCTCATTCACATACCGGGACGGTACCGGTTCATGAAGATGGTTATTTATGATGTTGTTAGGAGGGCATTGGCATGACAGCAGTTAGACAAGATGCATGGAGTGCAGAGGACGATCTTATTTTGGCTGAAGTCACTCTGCGCCATATTCGCGAAGGCGGGACACAGTTGGCCGCTTTTGAGGAAGTAGGGCAGAGGATTGCCAGAACATCTGCAGCCTGCGGCTTCCGCTGGAACAGCTGTGTTCGCAAGAGATATGAGGAAGCTATCAGTAATGCTAAGGCACAGCGCCAGAAAAGAAGCTATCTCAGAAAGCAGAGCTCTGTAGTTGTATCCCAGATAGCCTCCTATGACGGATTGGTGGAGGATAGCAAGTACAAGCTGGATTCGATGAATGAAGACACGCTTTCTATGGATGCAGTTCTGCGATTTTTGCGTCAGTGGAAAGGAAACTATCAGGAATCGGTGCGACAAGTGAAGGTGCTTGAGAAGGAGCTACGGGATAAGGAAGAAGAGTTAGGCGAACTGCGCCGGGTAAATGACCGTTTATCCAAAGAGGTCAGCGAAGTGCAGACGGATTATAGAGTCGTTAACGATGATTACAAAGCGTTAATCCAGATCATGGATCGTGCTCGTAAGCTTGCATTTCTCAGTGAAGAAGAGGAAGAGCTGAAATCTCGCTTCAAAATGGATGCTAATGGCAATCTGGAGCGAATCGAGTAGTGAGTATAGGAATTTAAGGTAAGATAGAGCTGTCGGCTTGCATATACTATGCGAGCAGATGGCTCTTTTTTAGCTGAAAAATAGCTGAAGCGTGTGTGTATCTTCTTATATTACGCTATAGTATACATTGTTAGTGTGGTCAATCTGAAGTGATTTGAGTGTAGACCTTTTTCCCTGGACTACGATTATGTTGTATAGTAAGAAGAATAACATGTCATCCACTCAGGAACACGATTGTGCTAAATACACGAATAGCATATGCCATTGAGACTGGGTTTGGGGCGTATCATTCGTTAAATTTATTATAGACATGGAGGAATCCAATGCAGATTCAAATTATCGGTGGTGGTGCATTGGGACTACTACTCACGGGTAGACTAGTAGGTGCAGGGAATGAAGTTACCTTGTGGGTGCGCACCTTGGAGCAGGCTCATGCACTAGAAACAAAGGGTGTTACTGTAATTGAGCAGGATGGAAGGCAGAACTGTTATGCTGGAGATAGAATGATAGTCCGTCCTATGCAAGACTGGAACAGGACTCATGGCAATGCGCATGGTCAGGTCAGCCCAACTCCAATAGTTGTTTTGCTGGCTACCAAGCAAGGAGCAGTAGAAAATATAGCTGCGAGCATGAATAAGGCTGTTAATAATCTACATATTATATGCTTTCAAAATGGTGTTGGACATATCGAGAAAATTGCAAGCTTACTTCCCTGGGCTAGAGTTCGACCAGCCGTGACTACGGAAGGGGCCAAAAGATTAGATGCAACTACAGTAGTCCACGCAGGTTCGGGGGAGACAGAGATTGGAAATGATGTAGCTAGGGGCGAAGCTGAAGAGGCTTCAAGCTTGCTACAGCATGCTGACCAGGTAGATGAATTAGATCAAGCACTAATCGCCTTATTCAATGAGGCAGGATTTTCCTCGCACATGTCGAATGAAATCGATACAGCCATCTACCGCAAGCTATTGTTCAACTCCATCATTAACCCACTTACAGCTATTTGGAGAATTACGAATGGTGAGCTCCTGCAATCTGAACGACGAATCAGGCTTATGAAAGAGCTATATAATGAAGCAATTATTATCTATCAAGCAAATGGAATTGCAACTAGCTCAAATTGGTGGGAGGAACTGCTCAGTGTATGCCGTGCTACAGCAGCGAATCAATCCTCTATGCTGGCTGATGTACTTCATGAACGGCAGACAGAGATTATGGCCATTAACGGCGGGCTTGTACATCTTGCAGCCAAGGCTGGAATAGCAGCACCTTCGCATCGTATGCTCCTTGAGCTGATAGCGGGAATACAAATCGAAGAGAGGTGACGCCAATGGACTTCTTGCACAATACCTTCATTGTATTGAGTTTGCTTCCTTTTTTTCCTTTTCTGATCGTGTATTTCACAGTGTATACCCTCAAAAAAGATAAAAAACAAGCACTACTTACTGCGTTTGACATCACCACTGTCTTCCTGGTCGTATCTGTAGCGGCACTATTCAATAATATTTTCAATTCATCATTTGGCTTTTACTTAATCCTGCTGCTGCTAATAATTATGATGGGATTCATTGGCGGTGCTCAGAACCGCCTTAAAGGTGAGGTGAATTGGACAAGATTATTCAGAGCCGTGTGGAGAATAACATTTATTGGAACAAGCATATGTTACGCTCTATTTACTATTATTGGACTTTTTAGATACATATTCAATATGATGTGAACATAAATGACATAAGATGTGCCGGATTACATAAAAAAGTCGCATTTTTTTGAAAAAATCCTCGAAATTAAGGGATCAAATGTAGATTTTTTTGACCGGTGGTTGTATAATCTATAAACATATACCACATTCACTTAGGGGGAAAAGCTAGATGAAAAGGAAAAGTACGTTAGTCCTTTTGACACTGATCCTGGCTCTGGGTTCGCTGCTTGCAGCTTGCTCGTCCAACAACGGGAACAGTGCACAAAGTCCTGAAGGCAACACATCTCCATCTGAACCGGTAGCTGCAGCTGACCAGGTATTGCGCATTAACCTGAGTGCAGAACCACCAACTTTTGACCCGGCTCAAGCACAAGATAGCCAAACAAACACAGTGCTGAAGACGATGTATGAAGGTCTGGTAAGAATCGGTGCAGACGGTAAAGAACAACCAGGTACAGCTGAGTCTTGGGAAATTTCCCCTGATGGTCTGACTTACACGTTCAAGCTTCGTCAAGATGCTAAATGGAGCAATGGTGATCCTGTAACTGCTAATGATTTCGTATTTGCTTGGCAGCGTGTGCTTGATCCAAGTACAGCTCCTGCTCCTCCTTATGCTTATCAGTTGTACTACCTCAAGAATGCTGAATCGTACAACCTGAAACAAGGCGTTACTGATTTCGCAGATGTGGGTGTTAAAGCAATCGATGAGCACACACTCGAAGTAACTTTGGAAAATCCAACTCCTTACTTCTTGGGTCTGACTGCTTTCTACACATACTACCCAGTTCACAAATCCGTTGAGGGTAACGAGCAATGGGCAGTTAACAAAGATAGCATGATTGTAAATGGACCTTTCACTCTGACTGAGTGGACTAAAGGCCAAAAGATCGAAGTTACTAAAAACGAAAACTACTGGAACAAAGATGACATCAAGCTGAGCAAAATTTCTATGTCTCTTGTTAACAGTGGTGCTACTGAACTTGCTTCCTACAGAAGTGGTCAGCTTGACTACACTGGACATCCTAACGGTGAGATCCCTACGGATCAAATTCCAGGCGTGAAGCAAGAGCTTCCTAACGAGTTCAAAATCACGGGTATCGCAAGTACCTACTATTATATGTTCAACGTAACTGAAAAACCGTTTGACAATGTTAAGATCCGTAAAGCATTCGCGATGGCAATCGAAAGACAGCCTATCGTTGACAATGTAACTCAAGGTGGACAATTGCCTGCATTTGGATTCGTACCTCCAGGTATCAAGGGTGCATCCGATGAGTTCCGTAAAGAGCATGCAGACAGCGGCTACTTCACTGAGAACGTAGAAGAAGCTAAGAAATTGCTTGAAGAAGGTATGAAGGAAGAAGGCTACACTACTCTTCCAGAAATCACATTGCTGTACAACTCCAGTGAAGCGCACCAAAAAATCGCTTTGGCTGTAGCTGACATGTGGAAACGTAACCTTGGTGTTGATGTGAAGACACAAAACCAAGAGTGGGGCGTATTCCTTGAAAACCGTAAGCAACTGAACTATCAAGTTGCACGTGCTGGATGGTCTGCTGACTATAACGATCCAATCAACTTCCTGGATATGTGGACAACAGGCAACGGAAATAACGATTCCGGTTATGCCAACCCAGAATATGATGCACTGATCAAAGCTACACGTAGTGAAACTGATCAAGCGAAACGTATGGAAGAATTTGCAAAAGCAGAAAAACTTCTGATTCAAGATGATGTAGTTGTAGCTCCGATCTATTACTACACTAACGTTTCTTTGACCAAGCCTAACGTAAAAGGAATCGCACTTGATTTCAGTGGAGCTATTGACTTTACTAGAGCTTACCTGACTCAATAATAACAAATGAAGTGCTTCTGAAGTTGGATAGACGCTTCGGGATATATGTGTGGTTACTCCATATATATCCCGATTTTTTTGTGTGCCTTATTTATATCCAGTTTCTTGTAACCTTGAAAACAAATAGGATTAGACAACCTAATTCTGTTTCGATAAAATTGTACTTATGACTAAAAAATAGGGAGGTGCAGACGGGCAATGCTACGTTATTTAACGAACAAGTTCTTATTCATGCTGTTGTCTTTGTTTATTCTGATTTCGGCTACGTTTTTTCTGATGAAAGCCATTCCGGGCAACCCATTTCTGAGCGAAAAAGCAACGTCTCCCGAAATTCAGGCTCGCCTGATGCAGCAGTATGGTTTAGATAAGCCTGTCTATGAACAGTATTTTAAATACCTGGGTGATATCGCAACTGGTGATTTTGGAATCTCGATGAAGAAGCTGAATCAAAATGTTGGAGATATTATTAGCCAGACGTTCCAGGTATCACTGAAGCTCGGGCTTGTAGCGATTGTGGTGGCTGTCATTCTGGGTATTGCACTCGGTATGCTTGCAGCACTCTACCATCGTAAATTGATTGATAATCTCGCGATGTTCCTCGCCGTATTAGGGATCGCTGTTCCAAGCTTTGTGCTTGCATCACTGATCCAGTATTTCTTCGGACTGAAGCTCGGCTGGTTCAATGTTATGGGCTTTGAAGGTCCACTGGACTATGTCCTGCCAGTAGCTGCCTTGACGGCACAGCCGATTGCGTTTATCGCTCGTTTGACACGTTCCAGTATGCTTGAGGTTCTGCATGCAGAATACATCAAGACGGCTAAGGCCAAAGGTCTGAATGCCATTACAATCATGTTCAGACACGTGATTCGTAATGCGATCATGCCTGTAGTTACCTACGTTGGACCTATGACAGCAAATATTATTACAGGTTCTATCGTTATTGAAAGAATTTTTGGAATCGGCGGAATTGGTAAGGTTCTGGTTGAGAGTATTACAACTCGGGACTACACTATGATCATGGGTGTTACCATCTTCTACGGTGCCATACTGATGTTGGCTCGCTTTATTACGGATATCGCTTATGCATTAATCGATCCCCGTATCAAGCTAACCAGCAGGAAGGAGGGCTAAGCTTTGTCAGCAACTGAACATGAACTAAACGTGAACAAGCAAGGGCTGAAGCCAGATGACTTCCGCCAGGTTGGAGCGAATCAGCACGATTCAGAGGTTATCAAGCGCGAAAGTCTTTCGGCTTGGCGTGATGCATGGGAGCGTCTGCAGCAGAACAAGGTAGCCATGACAAGCCTTGTTATTCTTGCCTTGATTGTCCTGACTTCCATCGTAGGTCCATGGATTTCACCTCACGATTTCTATTCGAATGATCTGTTGAATACGAATAAGCCGCCTTCAGCTGAGCATTGGTTCGGTACGGATGATCTGGGACGTGACGTGTTCGTTCGTACATGGATGGGCGCTCGTATTTCCCTGATTATTGGTGCTGCGGCTGCTATGATTGACTTGCTGATCGGTATTATTTACGGCGGTATTATGGGTTACTTTGGTGGACGTGTGGATGAGTTCATGAACAAGTTCTCTGAGATCATCTATTCCATTCCTTATCTGCTCGTAACAATTCTGTTGCTGGTCGTGATGGAGCCAAGTGTAATCACCATTATTGTCGCATTATGTGTGACGGGATGGATTAACATGTCCTGGATTGTGCGTGGCGAAATGATGCAATTGAAGAACCGCGAGTTCGTGCTTGCTTCCCGTTCCATGGGTGCTGGTGCAGACCGTCTGATCTTCCGTCATTTGCTGCCGAATGCTGTAGGGCCGATCATCGTTACTCTGACATTGACGGTTCCACAAGCGATCTTCGCAGAGGCGTTCCTGAGCTTCCTGGGACTAGGTGTACAAGCCCCACAAGCATCGCTTGGCTCCATGATCGAATCTGCGTTGACTGGATGGATGTACTTCCCATGGCGTATGCTCTTCCCGGCTACTCTGATTGCACTGATTATGCTGTGCTTCAATATGTTTGGTGATGGTCTGCGTGATGCGCTTGATCCTAAGCTTAAGCGTTAAGAAATAGAGTGGCGGCACTATACTGCCAAGTGGTATGATCTCTTCACGAGATATACCTGTATATTTCAAGAGGTCAGCTGTTGATCCTCATTTAATCTTATATCCCAGTATGTCTGTGTCCGAAGCTGGTAGCACATCGGTCAATCTGGATCGTTGATCGGAGTGCTTCAGCTGCTAAGGGCCGCTATTCGGGGATTTTTGAGCATATCAAGTCAGACATAACCCGTAAGATCCAGGCACTTATTTGTACGAGGGATTTGACTGAATTTGCATCCAATGGCGACAGGGGGGACCGTATCGTGAGCAAAAATTTAATCGAAGTAAGTGGATTGAAGAAGCATTTTAACGTCGGTAAGGGTCGGGTGCTGAAAGCCGTAGATGACCTGAATTTCTACATTCGTGAAGGCGAGACACTGGGCATGGTTGGAGAATCTGGATGCGGTAAGTCCACTGCTGGCCGTACCATTCTGCGTTTGTATGAACCAACGGCTGGAAGTGTTTCCTTCAATGGAACAGACATCTATAAGCTGTCACCTGGTAAAATGAAAGCGATGCGTCGTGACATGCAAATGATCTTCCAGGATCCTTATGCATCATTGAACCCACGCTTCACAGTATCCGATATTATTGGCGAAGCGCTTGATATTCACCATATGGCTGGTTCGCGCGCAGAACGCAAGAAGCGTATTGAGGAGTTGCTGGACCTTGTAGGTCTGAACCCGGATCACGCTTCCCGTTACCCGCATGAATTCTCCGGTGGACAGCGCCAGCGGATCGGGATTGCACGTGCCTTGGCCGTGAATCCAAAGTTCATTATTTGTGATGAGCCGATCTCCGCACTGGACGTATCGATCCAAGCTCAGGTTGTTAACCTGCTGAAGGAGCTTCAGGAGCGCCTTGGACTGACATACCTGTTCATAGCGCATGACTTGTCCATGGTTAAGCATATCAGTGACCGTGTAGCGGTTATGTATATGGGTAAGATGGTCGAACTGGCTGACAGTGAAGAGCTCTACTCCAATCCTGTCCATCCGTACACGAAGATGCTGCTATCCGCTATTCCTCTTCCAGACCCGGACGTTGAAGCGAACAAGAAGCGTATCTTCATGCCGGAAGACGGTATTGAATCGGGAGATGACAATGATGATCCATTGGCTGGGAAGAAAAAGGTGTTCAACCTTGAGAACTCTAAGCTGGTGGAAGTATCCAAAGGTCATTTTGTGGCTGAGCCTTACGCTTGATTGACGCCCTACAGGGCTGGGATCAGAAGCTTGAGAAATTAATTAGCTCTATATAAGATATCCAGCTGCTTTGCGCGGCTGGGTATCTTTTTTTCATAAATAAAAAATCTGTTCATCATTTCTTTTGACGTAGGGCAGTTGTATTGGGTACAATCAAATAGGTTAGCTGCAGAATAGGAGGCCTACTCATGAATATCGTTCCTGAGGCGCTTCGTGCAGGCTCGATCCTGGCTGAAGATTACGCACGAGGAACCGTTAAGGCAATGGAGTTGTATACATACGACATACGTCAAACGGATACCTATGCACTTCGAGCGAAGCGTCTGGATGCTACTACTGAGCTGCGCATGAACCGTGAAGAGGTTGTGCGCTGTCTAGAATTATATAATACTCGTCACAATGCACATGAAGCTGTTAAGGCGTCTTTAGACCGCCTTAAGCGGCCAGAGACACTGGTCATCGTAGGAGGCCAGCAGAGCGGACTTTTATCCGGTCAGTTGCTAGTTATTTACAAAGCTATCACGATTATCAAAGCAGCAAAAGAAGCAGAAGCGAAGCTCGGACGCCCTGTGGTGCCTGTATTCTGGATTGCAGGTGAGGATCACGACTGGGATGAGGTTAACCAGACCTACGTTATGTCGGGAACCTCATCACCGCTTAAGCTGGCGCTTTCTGCCCAGCCGTCTGGCCGTAGTCAGGTGAGCGAAGTGGAAATTGCCAGTGAGGAGTGGGCGCAGCTTCTACGTGATCTGGAGCAGAATTTACCGGATTCTGAGCATAAGGGTCAGCTACTGGAGAACCTCCAGGGCCTATTGTATGCATCAGCTACATTAAGCGAAGCTTTTGCCAAGATTCTGGGGATGCTGTTTGGTCCATATGGACTCATTCTGCTCGATTCGGCAGATCCAGAGCTGAGACGGCTGGAGCAGACCATGTTCGAACGTATAATTCAGAAGAATGAAGCGCTGAATCAGGCCTATCAACAGGCTGAACAACAGGTTATCGAGCGTGGCTACTCTCCACAAGCCGATGTAGTAGATGGAGGGGTGAACCTCTTTTACATTCATGAAGGAGAAAGACTATTACTGTTTAGGCAACGGGATCAGTTCATGGATCGTCGTGGTCAAGTGGTGTTCAGTCAGGAGGAGTTGCTTCAGCAGCTTCGACTTCATCCCGAACGATTCAGCAACAATGTCCTCACACGGCCATTAATGCAGGATTACTTGCTTCCAGTGCTAGGAACTGTGCTTGGCAATGGTGAAATCTCTTATTGGGCGTTGACACGCCGAGCCTTTGAGGTCATGGGTATGGAAATGCCACCGTTGCTTCCACGCATGTCCTACACACTTGTGGAGCCAGTCGTGCACAAGCATATGACCAGGTACGATGTTACCTTCGGAGATGTATTGTATGGGCTGGATCAGAAGAAGCAGCAATGGCTGTCTGCTCAGGATGATTACGGAATGGAGGAAGAGTTCGGACGCGTACGTAGTCAATTCCGTGAATTATATGAGCCCTTGCTTGAGCGGGCCACAACCATCGAGAAAGGTCTTGCGCGAGTGGGCGCAACGAACCAGTCCAAAATTGAAGAGCAACTGTCGTACTTGGAGTCAAAAGTGAAAGAAGCCTTGGAGCGCAAGCATGAGACAGCATTGAACCAGTGGAATCTGATGGGTGCATCGCTATTTCCGCTGGAGCGTCCACAGGAGCGAGTGTATAATATACTTCTGTATATGAACCGTTACGGGAATCAGTTGCTTGAACAGCTTATGGATATTGAGCTGGACTGGGAACATCTTCACCGAGTGGTGTATTTGTAAGGGAACATCCTTGCTGAGCGAGGATGTCCATATTTTCAAAGGAGGCAGTACTATGACATCGGCATCTCTCCAGAATAGCATCATCACAGATATTTCACTTGCGGGTGAAGGTCATTTGAAAATTGATTGGGTAGAAGCCCATATGCCAGTGCTCAATCGGATTCGTAAGCAATTTGAAGCTGAGCAGCCGTTCGCTGGCTTAAAGGTAACGATCTGTCTTCATCTTGAAGCGAAGACGGCCTATCTTGCCAAAGTGGTGCAGGCCGGCGGTGCTGAAGTAACGATTACCGGAAGTAACCCACTATCTACACAGGATGATGTATGTGCAGCCTTGGTGGAGGACGGAGTTACAGTATTCGCCAAATACAATCCTGATCCGTCAGAATTCAAGGCGCTGCAGATCAAGGCTTTGGAGACCAAGCCGGACCTGATTATTGATGATGGCGGGGACCTCGTGACTTTGCTGGAATCCGAACGTCCAGATTTGGCTGCTACCATTCGTGGTGGAGCTGAAGAGACTACGACAGGTATTATCCGCCTCAAGGCGCTTGCTAAGGAAGGTAATTTGAAGTTCCCGATGGTGGCCGTCAATGACGCCTATTGTAAATATTTGTTCGACAACCGGTATGGTACCGGGCAATCTGCATTTGATGGCATTATCCGTACTACCAACTTAGTCATTGCTGGCAAGACGGTAGTCGTTGTGGGCTACGGCTGGTGCGGTAAGGGAGTAGCGATGCGTGCCAAGGGGCTTGGAGCCAATGTAATCGTGACGGAAGTAGATGCGATCAAGGCTGTAGAGGCGCATATGGACGGCTTCCATGTCATGCCGATGGTAGAGGCTGCGAAGCAGGGTGACTTCTTCATTACGGTTACTGGGAATAAAGCAGTTATCTCTGGAGAGCATTTTGATGTCATGAAGGATGGGGCTGTACTGAGCAATGCAGGGCACTTCGATGTAGAGGTGAGCAAGCCAGCAATGCTGGAGCGTTCAAGCTCTGTACGGACGGTGCGCCGTAATATCGAGGAGTATACCTTCAAGGACGGACGCAAAATGTATCTGATTGCCGAAGGTCGCTTGGTCAACCTGGCTGCTGCTGACGGACATCCTGCTGAGATTATGGATACAACCTTTGCACTGCAAGCACTTGGTCTGAAGTATGTGAACGATCACTATAACGAGTTGCAAGCAACAGTCGTGAATGTGCCTTATGAGATTGATGAGCAGGTGGCACGCTTCAAGCTGGAGAGCCTGGGCATCGGCATTGATACGCTCAGCGAAGAGCAGATCAAATATCTGGATAGCTGGAACGCGTAATTTGGAGTAAACAGTATTATAAATAAAGCGACGATATCAGATGGACATGGAGTCCTTTGATATCGTCGCTTTATTTATGTGTGCTTAGCTTTTTCTCTTTTTAAAACCAATGATGATGATCGGTACTAAAGCAAATATACCAATAACGAACAATTTAGCCGGAGTAGAGGGAGTGGTTGTCACAGGCTCATTAAAATCAAATGAAGCGGATCCCATAATGATTGCACCATCCTTAGTTGTTGGGCTAGATCGCTCTGACTTGATTTGTTTAATTTTCTGGTCGAACAAGGATTTTGTAATGGTCTTGTTGGAGTTAAGGTTGCTGATATTAAGTTTATCCGTAGTACTTAGGTTTATAGCTCGTTCTTGATCTCCCCCCTCAATCAGTAAGGCATGGAGGCCGTATCGTATGTCATCAATGAGCTTTAGCTGTTAATCAGGGTGAAGATTCGTCTCAACCGCCGTAATTGCGCTTTCAGGATATACAAAAGTGCTAATGCTCGATACCTTCCACTGTCCTGAATCATTATTACTATAAATGGTTCCAGTATCTTGCTCGTTAACACGAATTGAAAATACATAACCGCTAAAATTAGTATCACTGTTATATACATCATCAGAAATCGTATAGAAGGCTCTTCCGTCGCTTAATTTGGCTTCAGTAAAATCTTCGTTTTCAGTTAAACCATAGTCTTCTTTCACGGCATTTAGAGAATCTAGGTAATTTGCTCTAAAATCTGCTTCGATTTCTTTCCTAATTTGAGGCCCGGGAATTTCTTCATCAGCATGGGCTAAGGAATCCGTATCAAAGTTAAATAAAAATATACTCAACACAATACATAGTGTATAAATAAATTTTCTTTTCAATATGTTACCCTCCTTAAAATATGCTTTACGCAAAATGATAACTCTTGTTTTACAATTATAAATTATTTACTTCACATAAACGGTGCTCAAGGTGTTTCGCCAATCCCAAGCACTATTGCTTACAAATTCATTGTAATTTTTAATATATCCTGTCCCGTCAGCGGGATCGATGTAATAAACATTTCGAACTGATTTATTTGTGTCTTGATAGTAGACCTTTATTAAAAGAGCATGTCCATTACCATCCGTCCAAGCGATGGCAGCACTAAGGTTCATGTTTTTATCAATGTTACTTATAATTTCGCAAAATGATATTAAGAATGGTTGTTGATCTTATATTCCAGTTAGATAAGGCATTCTTCATATCGATTACAGTGCCTGTCTTATTAACTGCTGAACCATAGATCTTTGTAACAATTTGTGATTGAGTTGCATTCGCGCCCAGATAGTTTGCCAGCATGCTTGTAACAGCAGCCCAACACCAATAGCTTTTTTGCTGAACCTGTCCTGTTACTGAATTGTTCTTGTAATTAATGTAGTTTATTTACTTCTAGTGCCTTTGCCCAAAAAGAAAGCAATAAACATGGAAGAACAATTAAAAAACTTTTATTACGATTCATTTCATTCCCACCATTATCTGGATTTATTTGTAACTAACTTAACAATAACTTACGCGCGACGTCGAAGTAAGATGAATGGTGTAGAATTGGCAAAAAAATAATTATTTACCATTTATTATTTAAAATTATAAGTTTTTCTTTGTTTTTGGAGCTTGCGTAGATAAAGGGTTTTGATTTTTTTTAACGAATCTATTATGCTTAGGTGGTGGAAAGTGGGTCAAAGTGGGAGATTGGGGTAAGGAGTTGAGCTAAACGGTGTTTATGGGGGAGTTCCAACATAGCATGGATGACAAAGGACGCTTAACCGTCCCATCCAAATTCCGTGATGCTCTCGGAGCCTCATTTGTCGTTACCCGCGGTCTTGACCAATGCTTATTCGTATATCCCATGGAAGAGTGGGGCAATATGGAGCAGAAGCTAAAAGCACTGCCGATGATGAAAGCCGATGCACGCGCCTTCAGTCGCTTTTTTTTCTCGGGGGCAACCGAATGTGAACTGGATAAGCAAGGCCGGGTTCATTTGCCTGGAAATCTGCGCGAATATGCCAAGCTGGATAAGGATTGTGTGGTGCTTGGGGTATCCTCGCGCGTAGAGATATGGAGCAAGGAGACGTGGGAGCAGTATTTCAACGAGTCAGAGCATACTTTTAATGAGATTGCCGAGAAACTGGTTGATTTTAACTTTGAATTATAATGTCTGGAGGTCTAACGCTTGTTTCACCATATTACCGTACTCAAGGAAGAAGCGACGGATGCTCTGCAGATTAAGCAGGACGGGATTTACGTGGATTGTACACTAGGTGGGGCAGGGCATAGCTCTGTTATTGTGTCCCAGCTAGGTCCACAGGGAAGACTTATAGCCTTCGATCAGGATGACTGGGCACATGAAAATGCACAGCACAAGCTTGCGGAGTATATGGACAGAGTCACCTTGGTTAAGTCCAACTTCCGACATCTGCAAGAGGAGTTAGCGCGCTTGGATGTGCCAATGCTGAATGGGATTCCCCAGGTAGACGGCATTTTGATGGATCTTGGAGTCTCATCACCTCAGTTTGATGAAGGCGATCGAGGCTTCAGCTATAATCACGATGCTCCGCTGGATATGCGAATGGATCAGGATGGTCCTCTTACCGCGAGAGACATCGTGAACGAATGGAGCGAGCAGGAGATTGCGCGCATTTTGTATCAATACGGTGAAGAGAAATTCTCCAGAAGAATTGCGAAAGGGATTGTGGAGTATCGTGTGCATACCCCTATCGAGACAACCGGTCAACTGGTTGAATTGATCAAGGAAGGAATTCCTGCTGCTGCCAGACGAACGGGCGGCCATCCCGCGAAGCGAAGCTTTCAGGCTTTGCGGATCGCTGTCAATGATGAGCTCGGGGCACTAGAGGATGTGCTTCATCAGTCTGTCAATTGTCTGGCACCTGGTGGACGTATATCTGTGATTACCTTCCATTCGCTTGAGGACCGGATTTGCAAGCAGATTTTTGCAAGTTATCTGGAGAAGTGCACATGCCCGCCGGATTTCCCAATGTGTGTATGTGGTCGCAAGGGAATCTTGAAGCTGGTCAATCGCAAGCCGCTGGTGGCTGGCGAGGAGGAGTTGAAGTTGAACCCTCGTTCTCGTTCTGCGAAGCTACGTGCGGCGGAGAAACTGTGATTTTGAAGAAAATATGATTAAGATAAGGAGCGATTGGATGGCTTATACGCGCGGAAATCTTGCTGTCAAGCAAAAAGAAGAGCAGCAGCGATCGAGTCAGCAGCGCTACCGGGAGACGACGAAGGTTGTAACCCGGCGGCGTGAGCTACCGATTCGGGAGAAGCTGTTGTATTTGACGACGATTGTGGTCTGTGTAGTGGTTGCCGGATTTTTAATTGGGCGCTATGCACAGATGTATCAACTTAATACGTCGATTCATAGGGCAGATGTAGCAATCAGTACATTGAATACATCCATAGCCGAGCTTCAGGTGGAGAAGGAGAAGCTTGAGAATCAGGTTTTGCCAAAGGCAAAAGAACTGGGTTACATAGAGCCAACGCAGCTGCCCATTCGTGTGAAGCAAAATGTGACACCAAGCGTATCTACTGAGAGCAATAGTAAATAGCAGCGGATAGAAAGGTTGAATGTCATGTTGAAAAGAGTAAAGCTACGCTCCCTGCTAATTCTGGGTTGTGTAACCTTCTTTTTTCTCGTGCTGGTGTTTCGCGTGTTCTGGATTCAGGTGGTAAATGGAGAGGAATGGCAGGACCAGGTTCAGACCATGATCCAGAAAGATCAGGTAATTAAGGCCAGCAGGGGAACAATTACTGACCGTAACAATGACGTCCTGGCTACCGATGCTCCCGCATATACCGTTGTAGTGAATCCGAAGATCATTCAGGAATACAATCTGGAGGATGAAGTCGTAGCTCGTCTCCATACGTTACTGAACAAGCCGGAGTCCGAAATCGAACAGCATGTGCGCAACAAGAAAGAGGATGGGGAGTATCGTGAATATCGTGAGCTACGGCAGGAGGGCTGGAAGATTGAGCCAGCCCTTGCACGCAAGATTGACGAATTCAATGAAGAGTTGAAGCAGAAACACAAAGTGCTTAACGCCGTGTTTACGGTGAAGGAGACCAAGCGTTTCTACCCACAGAACAACTTGGCTGCCCATGTGCTGGGGTATGTGAACAAGGAGGGAAATGCTGTAACTGGCCTTGAGGCCTATTACGATAATGAGCTGAAGGGGATAGACGGCAAGCTCCTCTACGAGCGGGATCGCAAAGGAGTTAGCCTTCCGAACTCGGAGCAGGTCTATGAGCCAGCTGTCAATGGTAAAAAGTTAAGGCTGACAATCGACGACAAGATTCAATATTATATTGAAGAGGCAATGGAGGAGGCTTTTGCCAAATACAACCCGATCAGTATGACGGTGATTGCAGCAGATCCAAAGACGATGGAGATTCTAGGCATGGCCAATCTGCCAACCTATGATCCCAATACGTATGGTGAGACCAAGGATCAGAAGAATTTTATTAATCATGCTCTTCAGTCGATCTATGAGCCGGGATCAACCTTCAAAATTGTAACGCTTGCCGGTGCAGTGGAGGAGAAAATGTTCAACCCGAATGCTCATTTTGTCTCCCAGAGAACCGTAATAGGTGGCTTCCGTATCAGTGATAACGGTCGATACTATGGAGACATGTCATATCTGGCTGGGGTTAAACGTTCAAGTAACATAGCCTTTGTCAATCTGGGCTTCCGTATGCTTGGTCGGGAGAAGCTCCGCCATTATATTGATGAATTCGGTTTTGGTAGCAAGACAGGAATTGATCTTCCTGCTGAGGTGCCATCTCCAATCCGAGAGCTAGTCTATGATTCCGAAGTGGCTGCTGCTGCCTATGGTCATGGTCTTGTACAGGTAACGCCGATTCAGCAACTCGCAGCGATCTCAGCCATTGCTAATGGCGGTAAGCTCATGGAGCCGCACGTGGTCAAAGATATTATAGATACAGAGACTGGGGCAATACAAACCATTCAACCAAAGGTAATCCGTCAAGTCATCTCCGAGAAGTCCGCGAAGGATGTCAGCGGTTATCTGGAACAGGTAGTAGCTGACCGCGATATCGGTACTGGGCGCTACGCATACATAGATGGTTATCGTGTAGCGGGTAAGACAGGAACGGCGCGTAAGGTTGTTAACGGAAAATATGATGAGAACAAGGACGTAGTGTCATTTATCGGCTTTGCACCCGTAGATGATCCGAAGATAGCAGTGCTGGTCGTAATTGACGAACCGCGTGTAGCCAATGTTGGGGGCGGTACGGCAGCTGCTCCGATCTTCAAAGAAATTGTCTCTCAATCCCTGCAGTATATGGGCGTGCCTAAGACTGGTAGCAAGGGAGAAGGCGAGAAGAAGACGTCGAAAGCCTTCAAGCCCTTCAATGCTCCACAGCTAACAGGCAAGACGAGAAAAGATGCCCAAAATATGCTACTACAGCAAGGTGTAGCATATGAGACAGTCGGTAAGGGTTCTACCGTTGTCCGTCAATATCCAGCGCCTTCTGCACTAATGACTCCGGGCCAGCGGATGTATCTGCTTACAGAGGATAGCGGCAATATGGAGATTCCGGATTTGACAGGAGTGTCATTACGAGACAGCCTGGAGCTGCTGACCTTGATGAAGATTAGTGCGAAGATTGATGGAGAAGGCTATGTCATTCGTCAGAAAGAAGAGAAGCAGGGGGATAAGCGGGTGCTCTCGCTCTTGCTGCAGCCTGCAAAGGAGACGGTGACAGGCGTCGTTCCAGAGCTATCTGAAGATACGAATGGGGAGACAGACGGGAAGACGCAGGAAGAGGATACAGATGCACCTGGGGATTCAGCGGATAAATCCGGGGTTGAATTAGAATCAGAGGCATCTAGTACCACCTCTGCTCCTTAATAGCAGGTTCTTCAAGAGCAGGCTCTTCGGTGGTTTTATCTAGTAGGGACAAATGTTCTAAACCCGCTGAGATTCGAATAGTCATGATGTAGACAAGTCATGAGCTAATGGATCTCAAGCGGGGAGGGAACGGTGTGAAGGTCTCCAATGTTAGACTAAGAAAAAGATTGCTATGGACGCTGGCGGGGTTATTGATCCTGTTCGCGTCCTTGCTGATTCGACTTGCTTATGTTCAGTTGGGCATGGGAACGGAACTGGCAGCGAAGGCTGAAGATTCCTGGAGGCGCAATATTGTCTTTGCAGCCAAACGCGGCCAAATTGTAGACAGGCAGGGCACAGCTCTTACGTATAATATTACTTCGCCTACGGTTATCGCGATCCCAGTGCAGGTGAAGGACCCGGAGCAGACGGCGAAGAAGCTGGCTCCTATCCTGGAAATGAGCGAAGAGAGCGTATATAAGCTGATAACCAAGAGACAATCAAGCCAAAAACTACAGCCCGGTGGCCGGAAAATTACGATGGAGAAAGCTCAACAAATTCGTGATTTAAGGCTGCCGGGTATCGTTGTTACAGAGGACAACAAGCGCTTTTACCCATTCGGTGATCTAGCAGCCCACATTCTGGGCTTCACGGGTATTGACAATCAAGGCCTTACAGGCGTAGAGCAGCGCCATAATGAACGGCTACAGGGGATCGATGGTAGCATTGCCTATTTGTCTGATGCCGGCGGTCGACTGATGCCTGGTTCCTCGGAGAAATATATTCCGCCCAAGGAAGGGTTGAAGCTGCAGCTCACCATTGATAAGTCTGTTCAGTCGATCATGGAACGTGAGCTGGATCAGGCTATGGTGAAGTTTCAGGCTGCCTCAGCCCTGTCTATTGCGATGGACCCGAAGACAGGAGAGATTCTGGCGATGGCTAGCAGACCCGGATACGAGCCTTCTCTTTACAAGCAATATGAGCCGGAAGTGTACAATCGCAATCTGCCCATCTGGATGACTTATGAACCAGGCTCTACCTTCAAAATCATTACGCTGGCATCTGCACTGGAAGAAAAGAAAGTGAATTTGAAGAATGAGCACTTCTTCGATCCTGGGTATGTTGAGGTGGCAGGTGCACGGCTGCGATGCTGGAAGAAGGGTGGTCATGGTAGCCAGACGTTCATGCAGGTCGTCGAGAACTCCTGTAACCCTGGCTTTGTCGCTCTCGGTCAAAGGCTGGGTAAGGATACATTGTTTAAGTACATTCGTGACTTCGGATTTGGCAGCAAGACAGGCATTGATATGAGCGGTGAAAGTAACGGGATTCTCTTTAAGCCAGCTCAGGTAGGTCCGGTGGAGCTTGCTACTACCTCTTTTGGACAGGGGGTGTCTGTAACCCCAATCCAACAAATCACAGCTGTATCGGCAGCTATTAATGGTGGAAATCTCTATAAGCCGCACATTGCAAAGGCTTGGATCCATCCAGAGACCGGTGAGGTACTGGAGAGCATCGAGCCCGAACTGGTTCGCAAGGTCATATCGGAGGATACTTCTCGACAGGTACGGGAGGCTCTGGAGAGTGTAGTAGCCAAGGGAACAGGTCGGCCAGCTTTTATTGATGGATACCGTGTTGGCGGCAAGACGGGGACCGCGCAAAAGGTAGTCAATGGACGGTATTCTACTTCGGAGCATATCGTATCCTTTATAGGCTTCGCTCCAGCAGATGACCCGCAAATTGTAGTCTATACGGCTGTCGATAATCCGCTTGGCATTCAATTTGGTGGTGTTGTAGCCGCTCCAATTGTGCAAAATATTCTTGAGGATGCTCTGCACGTAATGAAGGTTCCACAACGGGAGCAGCAAATACCAAAGCAATACAAATACGGCGAGACGCCAATGGATACAGTACCGAATCTGGTTGGAGCTTCCGTTCAGGACCTCTATGAGGAGCTGAACATGAACTTCATGCTCGTCAAATCAGGCTCTGGGAATACCGTCATCAGCCAATCCCCGAAAGCGGGCTCAAGAGTCGAGCGAGGCTCGACCATTCGCATCTATATGGGGCAACATGCTGATGAGCATTCTGGCGACTCTGGTGACGAATCTGGAAAGGAAGATTGATTATGCAGTTACAATTTCTGGCCTCAGCTATAGCAACAGCCCGCATTATTGGTGAAGGAAATGTCGAGTGTCATGGCGTACAGGCAGACTCACGCCTCGTTCAGCCAGGAGATCTCTTCCTATGCCTTCCTGGCTTCACGGTAGATGGGCATGATTATGCGGCACAGGCCGTTAGTAAGGGAGCATCAGCGTTAGTTGTCGAGCGTGAACTGGATATCGAGGTTCCGCAACTGCTAGTCAAAGATGCTCGCCTTGCGATGGCGATCCTGTCGAACCAATTATTTGCATCACCCAGTCGTCAGTTGAATATGATTGGCATTACAGGTACTAATGGCAAGACGACAACCTCTTACCTAATTGAGAAAATACTACAAGACTCTGGAGTGCCTACCGGACTGATTGGCACCATCCAGATGCGTTACAATGGCAAGACTGTACCGATGTCTGGAACAACACCAGAAGCGGTGGATCTTCAAAAGAAGCTGCGGTTAATGGTAGACGAGGGAGTGAAGTCCTGTGTTATGGAAGTGTCCTCCCACGCGCTTGAGCAAGGCAGAGTCAAGGGGACGGACTTCCGAACAGCTATTTTCACCAATCTTACACAGGATCATTTGGACTATCACCATACAATGGAGCAGTACCGTGATGCGAAGGCGCTTTTGTTTTCCAGATTGGGGAATGCCTACAGTGAAGATCCGAATAGTCGAAAGTATGCTGTCCTAAATGCAGACGATCCAGCTTCTGAATATTTTAGCAAGGCTACTGCTGCAGAAGTAATTACATACGGATTGGAACAAGGCGCTGATATCAGAGCATCACAAATTGCGATCACCGCCAAGGGAACTTCTTTTCATGTAAGCACATTTAGGGGAGAAGCAGACATACAACTGCGGATGGTTGGGAAATTCAACGTGTATAATGCCCTTGCGGCGATTGCAGCAACCCTGCTGGAAGGTGTTCCATTGGAGCAAATTCGCAAAAGTCTTGAATCTGTTCCCGGGGTTGATGGCAGGGTAGAGGCAGTAGAAGCCGGGCAATCGTTTGCAGTCATTGTTGATTATGCACACACGCCAGACGGTCTGGAGAATGTCTTGCGCTCCGTCAAGGAATTCGCCAAGGGACGGATTGTATGTGTATTCGGCTGTGGTGGGGATCGGGATCGCACCAAGCGTCCATTAATGGGTGGAATCGCTGCACGCTACAGTGATCACATATTTGTTACCTCGGATAACCCTCGCACCGAAGAGCCTGCGGCCATACTCAAAGATATTGAGCAGGGGCTGTTGGAAGCTGGGATTTCCCGGGAAATCTACGATATGATTGAAGATCGCAGAGAAGCTATATTTAAAGCTATTGAAATGGCAAGCCCGGAAGATGTAGTATTGATTGCGGGAAAAGGTCATGAAACGTATCAGATCATTGGTAAGACATCTTTTGATTTTGATGATCGCATCGTGGCCAAAGAAGCGATAAGGGGCAAACTGAAGTGATAATTCGAACTATAAAAGAAGTTGCCGACATGTGCGGCGGCACAGTCGTAGAGGGCTGTGCAGCGGACGCTGTGGTCCGCGGTGTATTCACCGATTCACGTACACCGGTAGAGGGAGCGCTGTTCGTTCCTCTTCAAGGAGAGAATTTTGACGGGCATACCTTCGGAGAGCAGTGCTTACAGGCTGGTGCAGCTGCCTTACTGTGGCAAAAGGGTCATCCCAATATGCCGACAGGTCCGGTCATACTGGTAGACGATACGCTTAAGGCGCTGCAGCAGTTGGCATCTGCGTATTTGAAGAGTACTCCGGTTGCAGTCGTGGGAATCACCGGAAGCAATGGGAAGACGACGACGAAGGATATGATAGAGGCGCTGCTGTCTACGAAGTACAAGGTTCATAAGACACAGGGGAATCTGAACAATCATATAGGCCTTCCGCTTACTATTCTGCAAATGCCGGAAGATACGGACATCGCTATTCTTGAAATGGGTATGAGTGGTCGTGGAGAGATCCGTCTCCTATCTGAGCTTGCCCAGCCGGATGTGGCAGTGATTACGAATATCGGTGAGGCACATCTGCTGCAGTTAGGCTCCCGGGAGGAGATTGCAAGAGCCAAGCTGGAGATTATAGCTGGATTGAAGCCAGGCGGTCTGCTTGTTATGGATGGAGATGAGCCGTTGCTTCCACAGGTGCTGAAGGAGGCTAATACGGAGCAACCAGAGAACCTTCAATTGTATACGTTTGGTCGCTCTGAGAATAATGATGACTATCCGACAGCAATTACGACTCAGGAGCGGGGAATTCTCTTTACTGCACATTCTATGGGGCAAGAAAAATTACAGCTTCCGTTACTTGGTCATCATAATGTTTTGAATACTTTGGCAGCAATCGGAGTTGCCAGACACTTTACTCTAGGGCTGCCCGAGATTCGTCAGGGATTATCTTCTTTGAAATTAACCGGCATGCGTATTGAAATACTTACAAGTGATACGGGCCTGATGGTGCTGAATGATGCTTATAACGCTAGTCCTTCCTCCATGAAGGCGGCGATTGATACCCTGGCAGGCTATACAAGACAAGGCCGCAAGATTGCGGTATTAGGCGATATGCTGGAGCTGGGACCGCAAGAAGAGGATTATCATGCACAGCTTGGACGGTATGCTGCTGATGCCGGAGTTGCGAAGCTTTTCGCGTACGGACGCTTAGGTGCATTCATCGCGCAAGGGGCGCTGGAAATGATGGCCACGGCAGATGTAGCAGCCTATACCGACAAGGACGTATTGATTAATCATTTGCTGCAGGAGCTACAGCCAGAGGATATTGTACTGGTAAAGGCCTCACGTGGCATGAAATTAGAGATCGTTGTGAATGCATTGATCAACGCTCCGCTACAGAACTAAGGAGAAGAAAGGGGGACTACCATGGATATTCAATTGTTGCTACTTACGATCGGCGTATCATTTATACTGGCGGTGATCGCCGCCCCCCTGCTGATCCCGCTCCTGCGGCGGATGAAGTTCGGACAGCAGATACGTGATGATGGACCACAGAGTCATCTGAAGAAGACGGGAACGCCGACAATGGGGGGCGTAGTGATTCTGCTGGCTTTTACACTTACATTTCTCAAATTCTCAAGTGTGAAAAACACGGATTTCTATGTATTGCTTATCGCTACACTTGGCTTTGGGCTGATTGGTTTTCTGGATGACTATATTAAAATCGTGTTCAAACGGTCCCTTGGCCTGACACCACGTCAGAAGCTATTTGGACAGCTGTTCTTTGCAGGACTGATGTGCTGGCTACTAATTCAAAATGGTCATAGTACGGCTATTGCTGTTCCAGGCACTGAATGGTCCTTTGACTGGGGAGCATGGTTCTACTATCCATTCATTGTCCTCATGATGCTTGCAATCAGCAATGCAGTTAACTTTACAGATGGTCTGGACGGGCTGCTGTCAGGCACGAGTGCCATCGCCTTTGGTGCCTATGCGGTGATTGCTATTCAAGCCACATCTTTGCCTGCGGCCATCTGTGCTGCTGCGATGATCGGTGCCGTGCTCGGCTTCTTGGTCTATAATGCGCACCCGGCTAAGGTATTTATGGGAGATACGGGATCGCTCGGGATCGGCGGGGCGATTGGCGCTATAGCCATTGTTACCAAGAGTGAGCTGCTGTTCCTGATTATTGGCGGTATATTCGTGATCGAGATGCTGTCGGTAGTCATTCAGGTAGTGTCCTTCAAGACACGAGGCAAGCGCGTGTTCAAAATGAGCCCGATACACCATCACTTTGAATTATCAGGCTGGTCTGAATGGCGTGTAGTCATGACCTTCTGGGCGGTTGGTATTGTACTTGCAGGAATTGGACTCTATATCAGCAAGGGGTTGTAATTAATGAATCATCCACATACCTATCAAGACCAGCAGGTCGTTGTGCTTGGACTGGCCAAAAGTGGCGTGCAAGTAGCCAAAGCCTTGCATCGCGCCGGTGCGATTGTAACTGCAAATGACATGAAAGAGAGAGAACAGTGTCCCGAAGCCTCGGAATTAGAGGCTTTGGGAATTTCCGTTTTATGCGGAGGACATCCCGAGGGATTGATTAACTCTGACATTCAGCTGGTGGTCAAGAATCCAGGCATTCCTTATACAGCTCCGCCTGTACAGCAGGCTTTGGAGCTCGGTATTGAACTGGTAACGGAGGTTGAGGTGGCATACCATCTTACCAAGGCTCCGATTATTGGCATTACAGGCTCTAATGGGAAGACTACAACTACCACATGGGTAGGTAAGCTACTGGAGGCTTCTGGTCTAAAGCCTGTAGTTGCTGGCAATATCGGGACGCCGATGTGTGAGATTGCGGAAGAGGTTACTTCAGATCAATGGATTGTTGCTGAGCTTAGCAGCTTCCAGTTGAAGGGTACTACAGACTTCAGGCCAACTATAGCCTGCCTCTTGAACGTTGCAGAGACGCATCTGGATTACCACGGCAGCATGGAGGACTATGTTACCTCCAAGGCAAGATTGTTCCAGAACCAGCGTGACACGGATACAGCTGTCCTGAACTGGGATGATCCGGTATGTCGAGAGTTGATTACGCATGTGCGTGGCAAGCTGTTGCCTTTCTCACGGTCCGAGCAATTGCAGGAGGGGGTATTCGTGAGCCCGCCTTATGTTGACGGTGCTGAGGGTGATCTGGAGCGCAAGGTAGTGTATCGCGACTCTACAGGACAAGAGCATAACATTATTAAGGTTAGCGAGCTTGGCATTCCAGGGGTGTTCAATGTTGAGAACGCTCTTGCTGCATGTGCTATTGCCATCGCGGCTGGTGCGAGGCTAGAGGCTCTCAGTGAGCCTTTGGCAAGCTTCCGCGGAGTGGAGCATCGTCTGGAATTCGTAGCCGAGAAGAACGGTGCAGTCTATTATAATAACTCCAAAGCTACAAATAGCAAAGCTACACTCATGTCTCTCACATCCTTCAACCAGCCAGTTGTACTCGTTGCTGGGGGGCTTGACCGCGGCTCCGATTATATGGAGCTCCTACCCGCCTTGCAGGAAGGCGTAAAAGGGGTCGTACTATTGGGAGAGACCAGAGAAAAGCTGGCTTCTGTCGCGAAGCTAGCAGGCATAGAACGTATAGAGATCGTCGATAATGGGGAGGATGCCGCGTCTGTCCTTGTGACGGCTGTGAACCGAGCTGCCAGTCTGGCTACTGAAGGCGATGTCGTATTGCTGTCGCCAGCCTGTGCAAGCTGGGATATGTTCAAGTCGTATGAAGAGCGGGGACGAATTTTTAAAGAGGCGGTGCATAAATTGTAAGTAGGGGGGTGGATAAGCCCCTACTTATGGTGCAAGGGGTGGCCTCCTATATGAAGCAATCGCGTCCGGCTCCGGATTTATGGATGTTCGTCTGCATTATTGCCCTGCTTGCGATCGGCCTTGTGATGGTGTATAGCGCCGGCGCAGTGTTGGCTTTTCGTGAATATGGAGATTCCTATTATTTTGTCAAACGACAGTTGCTATTCGCCTCGCTTGGTCTGATCGCGATGTGGTTCACGTCAAGAATGGATTATCGGCTGTGGGGACAACTCGCGAAGCCCATGCTCCTGGTCTGCTTTCTGCTATTGCTTGCAGTTCTGATTCCGGGCATTGGAGTTGTGCGGGGAGGAGCTCGAAGCTGGCTGGGCATTAGTTCCTTCGGCATTCAACCTTCCGAGTTCATGAAGCTTGGGATGATTGTGTTTTTGGCGCGCTGGCTGAGCCGACCTGGTTATAACATTACATCCTTTACTAAAGGACTACTCCCACCTATGGGACTTGCAGGCCTTGCCTTTGGTCTTATCATGCTTCAGCCTGATCTGGGCACGGGCACGGTTATGCTGGGTGCGTCCATGCTGATTATTTTTGCTGCAGGGGCAAGTCTCAAGCAGCTTGGTTGGCTGGCGCTTGGCGGTGTGGCAGGTTTTGCAGCATTAATTGCGGCAGCGCCGTATCGTCTGAAGCGGATTACGGCTTTCCTGGACCCATGGTCCGATCCGCTAGGTGCGGGGTATCAGATTATTCAATCTTTATATGCCATCGGTCCTGGCGGACTGGGGGGACTCGGATTGGGTATGAGTCGGCAGAAGTACAGTTATGTGCCCGAGCCACAGACAGATTTTATTTTTTCAATACTTTCAGAAGAGCTGGGCTTCATTGGTGGCTGTATCGTTATTTTACTGTTTCTGATGCTGATATGGCGGGGCATGCGAACAGCGATGACTATTCAGGATACATTCGGGAGTCTGCTGGCTGTTGGAATTGTCGGAATGGTCGCGGTCCAGGTCGTGATTAACATAGGCGTCGTCATCGGACTCATGCCCGTAACCGGGATCACACTACCGTTAATTAGCTATGGCGGCTCTTCTTTGACCTTGATGCTGACAGCACTGGGTATATTATTAAGTCTATCACGTAATACGAGGTGATCTCATGCGAGTGGTGTTAAGCGGCGGCGGGACTGGAGGACATATCTACCCGGCGATTGCTGTAGCCCGACAGATTGAAGAGGAATTTCCTGATGCGGAGTTCCTGTATATTGGCGGTAAACGGGGGCTGGAAAGCAAGCTGGTGCCCCAGGAAAAAATAGATTTTGAGGCGATCGATATTACAGGCTTTCGCCGGAGCTTGTCTTTTGAAAATGTAAAAACAATTATGCGCTTCTTCCAAGGAGTACGGACCTCAAAGGCTCTGCTGCGCCAATTCAAGCCGGATGTCGTTATCGGCACGGGTGGCTATGTGTGTGGTCCGGTGGTATATGCAGCAGCAAGACTCGGCATTCCTAGCATGATTCATGAGCAAAATGCCATCCCTGGATTAACCAATTCATTCCTGAGCCGCTATGCAGATACGGTAGCTGTAAGCTTTGAAGGTTCTGAACGAGCTTTTCCAAAAGCCAAGCATGCGGTCTATACCGGTAATCCACGTGCAACTACTGTACGACATGCGAACAGGGACCGTGGCTTTGCTACGCTGGGACTCCCGATGGAAAGTTCTGTGGTGCTCGTAGTTGGAGGCAGCAGAGGTGCCAAGGCAATTAATGACGCCATGATTGACATGGCTCCGCAACTTTCGAAATTGAAGGACGTACATTTTGTTTATGTGACGGGTGAAAGCTACTTCGAGCGCACGACAGAGCAAGTACGCAGCAAGATTGGTTCTCTTCCTAACTATGTGCATATTCTTCCTTATATCCATAATATGCCGGAGGTGCTCGCCTGCACTTCCTTGATTGTGAGTAGGTCAGGGGCATCATTTTTGTCGGAGATTACCTCATTGGGTATCCCGTCCATTCTCATTCCATCGCCAAATGTGACGAATAATCATCAGGAGGCGAACGCACGCAGACTGGAGGAGGAAGGTGCGGCTGTCATGATCCGTGAGCCAGAGCTTACTGGCAAGAAGCTATTCGATGAAATCGCGGATATCATGCACAATGCTGACAGACGGGCTCACATGTCGACGGCCTCCGCTACGCTGGGCAAACCGGATTCTGCTGAGGTGCTGGTACAGGAGCTGGTGAGAATAGCAGGGAAGTCAAGGAACTAAATACAGACTTGGGCGGTTGTCACACGTGGCGTCATCCTGTCATAAGATACCTTATACATTGTGACCACCACCCGGGCTGCCGGCTAACGCCCGACCTTTAGATCTCCGCCATGCTCAATCGGTTGGGGAAGCAGCTGACAGTTCCTGGACACAGATGAACGCTGTTCTCGGCACAGCCTTCTCTGGCTTCTGTTTGGACGGGGGACCAGTAAGCTACGCTGATAAGAGAACTCGGATGAAAGCCGGACCCAGGGTCAGATGTGTCCATACAACTCAGTCCATTGAGGCTGTGCTGCGCCAAAGCGATAATCAACACCGGGCTAGCGACAGCAGAGGACGTGCTTACCCTTTTGCAGCATATTCAAAGCAAATATCATCTCATGCCGGCATTCTCCTTGAGCCGGAGTAACCTCGTGGTGGGTGAGCGGTAGAACTCGGAGGTGATACATTGGATAAACTGGTTATTGAGGGCGGATATCCTCTGTCCGGAACTGTTGGCATTCACGGTGCCAAAAATGCGGCGCTCCCGATCTTGGCAGCAAGCCTGCTTGCCAACGGCGAAGTGCAAATCCGCAACGTCCCGAATCTGCTGGACATCCAGGTGATGATTGGCATTCTCGGACGCCTGGGCTGCAATGTCAGCTATGAACAGCAGGCAGTGAAGGTAGATGCTTCAACGTTATCCACGACCGTCATTCCGGAAGACCTGATGAAGCAGATGAGATCATCCATCTTTCTGATGGGACCGCTCCTGGCCAAATACGGTGAAGTTACAGTATACCAGCCAGGTGGGTGTGCCATCGGAGAACGCAAGATAGATCTACATCTGGATGGTTTGCGTGCGCTCGGAGCAGAGATTATCGAGCAGAGCGAGCAGATTACCTGTCGTGCGTCAAGATTGACTGGTGCAGATATTCATCTGGAGTTCCCAAGCGTAGGAGCCACAGAGAATATCATGATGGCAGCGGTACTTGCCGAAGGAAGGACGACGATTACCAATGCGGCTAGGGAGCCGGAAATTCAGGATCTTCAGCGCTTTCTGAACACAATGGGCGCTCAGGTCATTGGAGCAGGGACAGATACGATTACGATTACTGGTGTAAAATCGCTACAATCCTGTTCGTACGGGATTATTCCTGATCGGATCGTTGCAGGCACGATTATGATTGCGGCAGCAGCAACTCGTGGCAACGTGACACTTACAGGCTGTAATCCGGGTCATATCTCGTCGCTCCTGCACGTCCTCCGGCGGGCTGGTGTTCAAATCAATGCTTGCAATGATATAATAAAAGTAAGCTGTATGACCCGTCCCAAGCCTGTTGGCCGTATTGTTACCTCACCCTATCCATCATTTCCAACCGATCTGCAGTCTCAGGTAATGGTACTGTTGTCCTTGGCTGATGGCTTCAGCATCATGAAGGAGACGGTATTCGAGAGTCGCTTCAAGCATGTGAACGAGTTGAACGTCATGGGTGCTGACATTTCAGTGGACGCGAATGCAGCCTTGATTCGGGGAGTTCCCCGTCTCTACGGTGCTACTGTCGAGGCAACGGATCTGCGTGCGGGAGCCGCATTGGTGATTGCAGGTCTCGCTGCTCAGGGACGAACAATCGTTGAGCAGGTCCATCATATTGATCGAGGCTATGATAGACTTGAACTACTATTCCAGAGTCTTGGAGCCAAGATGCGTCGTCAGTCTGTTGTACCGGAGGAGCTTGATTTTGCTAATTAACATTGCCTGCAGCGTCCCCTCCCTGTCGGAGGGGACGAGAGGCTTCTATGGGGAGTTCATATGCATAAAGCCCAGATCCCTGCACTCAGAGAGAGCAGGCCAAAAAGGAATACAAGTCGAAAAATAGCCTGGACCCTTTTCTTTTTATTTATCGTGCTGCTAGCGGTCCTTTTTTTCAGGTCCTCATTAAGCCAGATTACAGCGGTTCAATTTCAGGGAAGTACGTTTACGCCGCAGGACAAGCTGCTGGAGCAGAGTGGTCTGGAAATTGGTGGTCAATTTTTTGGTGCCAGTAAGGAAGAGATCATTAGTCGCCTGAAGCAGATTCAATCCATCCAGATGGTGAATGTGGACAAGCATTTCCCAGGGGAGATTAGCATTCAGATCAAGGAATACCCTACAGTGGCCTACGAGGTAAATACAGATGGAGAACTTAGAGCCATTCTCTCGAACGGGACAAGCGTGGAGGTATCCAGCAGTGGAATTGCTGTAGAGAAGCCCATTCTGACACAATGGAAATCCGATGATCCCATTAAAATTAAGCTTAGTCAGACTTTAGCCAACATTCCTAGTGAGTGGACTGCTGATATTTCAGAGATTTTACCAGACCCTACTCCTTCCTTTCCGGATCGTATTCGAATGTATACCCGGAGCCAGTTCGAAGTGCTGACAGCTGTATCATTACTTGAGAAGAAGATTAGTTATCTGAATCAGGTCATTGAGACGGAAGAGCCAGGAATGATCACTATGTTTCAAGCGGATACGTATGTTCCTTTCAAACCGCGCGAGGAAGATGGTAGCTTCGAAAATGCCACTACTCAGTGATCTGAAAAAATGATAAAATGAGTTTTATGAGCTCTAGCTCGGTATTCCTTCTTTTTTCTTGAAATTTTTATATCTTTGGCCAGAAGTTGGCACCGAAAAAATTTGTAGAAAAAAGAGGGATCGTATAAATAGTGTTGAATATTTGTAGAGGTATGTTTAGAGATGACAAATCATTTGGAGTTAGGAGGTGCCACAGACTTGAGTAACAATGACATCATTGTTAGTTTGGACATCGGTACATCCAAAGTTCGGGCTATTATAGGTGAAATGAATAATGGAACCTTTAATATTATTGGAGTTGGATCTGCCGACTCGGAAGGAATTCGCAAAGGTGCAATCGTAGATATCGATCAGACCGTGCAATCGATCCGCAGTGCAGTTGATCATGCGGAACGCATGGTAGGTATTCAGATAACTGAAGTATACGTGGGTATCACTGGCAATCATATTGGCCTGCAGACAAGCCATGGCGTGGTGGCGGTCTCTAATGAGGACCGCGAGATCGGTGAAGAGGATATCGAACGGGTGCTGAAGGCTGCGGAAGTCATTGCAGTTCCTCCGGAGAGAGAAATTATTGATGTAGTGGCCAAGCAATATATCGTGGATGGTCTGGAGGGCATCCAGGACCCACGTGGCATGATTGGGGTAAGACTTGAGGTAGAGGCTACCATCGTAACAGGAGCCAAGACGCCTATACATAACCTACTGCGTTGTGTTGAGAAGAGTGGCTTGCGTATTGTTGATCTGGTCCTGCTTCCGCTTGGTACGGGACAATTGTCTCTGTCCAAGGATGAGAAGACGATGGGTTCAGCACTTGTCGATGTTGGGGCAGGGTCTACCACGATTGCGATCTTTGAGGAAGGTAGTATTGTGGCTACATCGACTTTGCCGATTGGTGGCGAATTCGTAACCAATGATATCGCTTATGGATTGAGAACGTTAACCGACCAGGCTGAGAAGGTGAAGCTGAAATACGGCTGTGCCAATTATGATGATGCGGCTACAGATGTCCTGTTCAAGGTAACGCGCATCGGTAGTAATGTGGACAAGGAATTTAATCAGCAGGACTTGGCTGCGATCATCGAGCCTCGAGTGCAGGAGATATTCCAGCTGGTTCAGGCCGAAGTAAGACGACTTGGTTACACGGAGCTTCCTGGGGGTTATATACTTACGGGAGGAACTGTATCCATGCCAGGTGTACTTCAAGTAGCTCAAGGTGAGCTGGCTGCTTCGGTAAGGATTGCAGTGCCGGATTTCATTGGTGTTCGTGACCCTAGTTTTACTAGCGGAGTCGGTATTTTGCAAAATGCGGTACGCCAGTATCGTGTGCGCAGCCAAAGTGGCAACGTAAGTGCCAAGAAGCCGGCCAATCGAACGAAGAGCAGTCCCGCTCCGGAAAAAGAGCAAAAACCGGGATTTATCGAACGTTTGAAAAACATGTTCAGTGAATTTATATAACGGTTGAGTGCCATACATGGACGAGCTAGCCATGCACATTGAGGGGGAGAGGGAATAGTATGTTGGAATTTGATTTTGAAATGGAGAGTTTGGCCCAAATTAAAGTGATAGGCGTCGGTGGGGGCGGTAGCAATGCTGTCAACCGCATGATTGATAATGGAGTACAAGGCGTTGAATTCATTACGGTCAATACGGATGCCCAAGCACTTCATCTGGCCAAATCCGAGCATAAGCTGCAAATCGGCGATAAGCTGACTCGCGGTCTGGGTGCTGGCGCTAACCCTGATGTGGGCAAGAAGGCTGCTGAGGAGTCCCGTGATCTGATTATGAATACCCTGAAAGGGGCAGACATGGTGTTCGTTACAGCCGGAATGGGCGGCGGTACCGGAACAGGTGCTGCGCCAGTTATCGCTGAGATTGCAAAGGAATGCGGAGCATTGACAGTAGGTGTGGTTACACGCCCGTTCACCTTTGAGGGTCGCAAGCGGTCTACACATGCCGAGCAAGGGATCGAAGGCCTGAAGGAAAAGGTAGATACCCTGATCGTCATTCCGAATGATCGATTGTTGGAGATTGTAGATAAGAAGACTCCAATGCTGGAGGCTTTCCGCGAGGCAGATAATGTACTTCGTCAAGCCGTACAAGGCATCTCTGATCTGATTGCTGTACCGGGTCTCATCAACCTTGACTTCGCTGACGTGAAGACAATCATGACTGAGCGTGGTTCAGCCCTGATGGGGATCGGACTGGCAACAGGCGAGAACCGTGCTGCCGAGGCTGCGCGCAAGGCTATTATGAGCCCACTGCTGGAGACGTCGATTGAAGGGGCACGCGGGGTAATCATGAACATTACAGGCGGCGCTAATCTCTCTCTGTATGAAGTGAATGAAGCGGCCGAGATCGTGACTTCTGCGTCTGATCCGGAAGTGAATATGATCTTCGGTGCGATTATTGACGATGACATGAAAGAAGAGATTAAAGTAACTGTTATTGCTACAGGCTTCGAAGGCAAGCCAGCTCCATCTGCTCCTTCCCGCAAGCCGGCAGCAAGTCAGCCAGAACAGGAAGAGCGTCCGTCCAACCTGCGTCCGTTCGGCAACCAGCAGAGCGATCAGCTGGATATCCCGACCTTCCTGCGCAACCGTCCGCGGAACAACAATGACTAACATAAATTAGCAGGAATGTCCCCAAGTAGTATTCTACTTGCAGGACATTCCTTTTTTTTATTGAAGGATACAGTCGATCCTAATATTGAAAGGAGTTTCGTTGTTGCGGATTTTTCATCTTCTTCACCTATTGATTTCCGAGCAAATTGTTAGCAGTGAGTATCTAGCCAAACTGTTGAATGTGTCATCACGCACCATTCGGACGGATCTGAAGGAATTATCCGCATTGTTGTCCACACATGGAGCCACAATCAAGTCGCTAAAGGGAGCAGGATATCAGCTTGAAATCCATGATGAGCAGCGTTTCCGACATTTGCTGAAGCAATTGAAAGAAAATGAAGCGGCTACACCGCAGCAAGTAAGCGGATCATCCGAGAGCAGACATCGTTTTCTGATCAGGAAGTTGCTGTTGACGGAGGAATATTTCAGGCTTGAAGACTTGGCTGACCTACTGTTTGTAAGCCGTCCAACGATACAAAATGACATCAGGGAAGTACGGCGAATATTGAAGAATTACGGCTTGACGCTGGAGAATCGTCCCCATTACGGTGTTAAAATCAAGGGAAGCGAGACTCAGCTACGCTACTGCATGTCCGATTATATTTTTAGCCGTACGGAGATTGCACCCGAGAGCACGCATTCTCCATCCATTCTTTCTGATGAAGAAATGGATTTAATCAGAGAGGTTATTCTTGAACGCATTGAAGTCAATGACATTATATTATCCGATATTGCGCTCAACAATCTGGTCATTCATATCGCAATAGCTTGTAAGCGGATACGGGATGAAAGGTATGTCTCTTTTTATCCGCAAGAAATGAAAAAGATTGAGGCGCAGAAGGAATTTGGCGTGGCATCTGAGATAGTGTCCAGTCTTGAGCGCAAGATGAATCATTCCTTTCCTTTCGCTGAAGTTGCGTATATAGCGGTACATTTGCTTGGTGTAAGAACGATTGTAGCGGCTAATATGGACGATACGGAAATTAAAGGGATGATAGACGGCGAAATATACGACCTGGCAGTTGAAATATTGGATCATATTGAAAAAGGAATGCAACTAGGCATCCGCCATGACAAGGAGCTGCTTGTGGCATTGTGTCTGCACCTCAAACCAGTCATTAACCGTTTCAGATATGGGATGAATTTGCGCAATCCGATGCTGGATGAGATCAAATCCAATTATCCGTTGGCCTTTGAAGCGGGGATACTGGCGGGTGAAACGATCAGGAAGCGGCTTGGCTTTGAAATTGAAGAAAATGAAATTGGCTACCTTGCTATTCATATCGGTGCCGCGATTGAGCGAAAAAAAGAGCAGAACACTCCTAAGAGATGCCTGATCGTATGCGCATCGGGCAGGGGAAGCGCTAAATTGCTCTACTACAAGCTGCAATCGGTATTTGGCTCCAAGCTGGACATTGTCGGTACGACTGAATTTTACAAGCTCAAGCAGATGCCGCTCGATTCGCTGGATTTTGTAATCAGCACGATACCCGTCTCCGAAAAGCTATCGGTACCGATCATACATGTCAATACGTTTCTCGGCGGCACGGACGTAGACAAGATTGAGCAAGCTATCTCGGAAACTGGATTGCCGGCTATCCATTATATACGGAAAAAGCTCGTTTTTCTTCAGCAGAAAATGGACAGCAAGGAGGAAGTGCTGGCGTTTATGGTAGACAGGATTAAGGAGGCGGGGCTTGTCAAAGGCCCGTTCCTGGAGTCTGTGCTGGAGCGTGAAGCGATGTCTCCCACTTCGTTCGGCAATTTTGTAGCGATTCCCCATCCGATGGAGCCGTTTGCTGATTCGACCTTTTGGGCTGTATGCACGCTGCTGAAGCCTATTGATTGGGACGGCAAGCCGGTGCAGTTTGTATGCGTACTGTGCATGCAGCGCAGTAAAACGGAGGATGTACAGAGCATGTACAATATTTTGCTTACGATTTTGAATAACGAAGCTCTGGTCCAGCAGCTGATTAAATGTAAGACGTATTCGGATTTTGCTCGAGTTCTCCATGAGCATGCATAAGATTTAATCCAGTGAAACGACGTATGGAGGAATATCCCGATTCTCTAAAGAGGGATATTCCTCTTTTTGTATATAGTTATTTTCCGTTAAGAAGAGGAAAAAGCTTATGTTAAATTGTAAACGATTGCAATTTATAATAAATTTACAGCCAACAGCTACAGTAAGGGGTGCTGCTAAATCAGGGCTGCTCTGAAGGAGGGACCATAAGAGTGAGCGAAAAAGAAATAAACAATTCCGTTGGTGATGAGATTCTGGATGAGACTGAAATTGTATTTCAGATCATTTTGTACGCAGGCAATGCCCGCAGCTCGGCGATGGAAGCGATTGAGCTTGCCAAAGCAGGCAAGTTCACTGAAGCAAGAGAGGAGCTGGCAGCTGCAAAAAAAGAACTGATATCCTCTCACAAAATTCAGACCGGATTAATCCGGAAGGAAGCAGAAGGGGAGAAGATGGAGGTGTCCGTCATGATGGTTCATGCCCAGGATCATTTGATGAATGCGATTTCCATTCACGACATGGCCTCCGAGTTTGTGGACTTGTATGAACGTATTGAGCAATTGGGGTCGAAATCGTAGAGGGAGGTCTTTCTGATGGCACTCAAGGATAAAGTTGTTAATGGCCTTACATCAGTAGCGAACGCCATTAACAATTTTAAGTATATTATGGCTATCAAATCTGCTTTCATCACACTGATGCCTGTTATTATTGTAGGCGCTTTCGCGGTCCTTATATCCAATATGGTGATGGACCCGACGAACGGGTTGGCTCATTTTCGCCCGTTTGCATTTTTGGCGGATTACAAGCCGATTTTTACCGCGATCAACTATGCCAGCTTAAATATTCTGACCATACTCGCCATCTTTATGATTGGTCTGGAATTAGGTAGAATTAACGGAGAGAAGAATTTTTTTCCAGGATTGCTAGCGGTCATCTGCTTTGTTTCCGTTACGCCAACAACGCTTCAACTGATGGTGAACGGTGAGATGCAAGAGGTTACGAATGTGATTGCGCGTCAATTTACAGATACGAAAAGCTTGTTTCTTGGTATTTTTGTGTCTATCCTGTCTGTCGAGCTGTACAGTAAGCTGGGCAAATCGGATAAGCTCAAAATTAAGATGCCGGAAAGTGTGCCCCCCAATGTGGCCGTGTCGTTCTCGGCGCTGATTCCGACGATTATTACCGTAACAGTGTTCTCGGCCGTCGGATTTTTCTTTCATATGTTTACAGGCCTGTATTTGTATGATGCCGTGTATAATGTGGTGCAAAAACCGCTGGAGACGGTTGTGCAAGGTCTACCGGGTATCTTGACCTTGATGCTGGTTGCGCAAATTTTCTGGGTCATCGGCATCCACGGCAATCAGATGGTAAAGCCGATTCGCGAGCCGCTGCTGCTTGGAGCCATTACCGTTAACATGACTGCTTATGAGCAAGGGCTGCCTATCCCTAATATTATTACGATGCCGTTCTGGGACATCTACATGAGCATCGGCGGTTCCGGCGTTACTCTGGCTCTGCTTATCAGCATCCTGATCGCCTCCAAACGCGAGGATATGAAGGAGATTACTAAGCTATCAATGGGTCCGGGACTATTTAATATTAATGAGCCGGTTATTTTCGGGCTTCCGATCATGTTGAACCCTATTATGGCTATTCCGTTCATTATCACGCCGCTTGTTACGGGCACCATCGGTTACTTCTCGACATTGCTTGGTTTTGCCGGCCGTACGGTCGTCATGGTGCCTTGGACCACACCGCCGATTATTAATGCCTACCTGTCAACAGGTGGAAGCATCGGGGCGGTCATTACCCAGCTTGTGTGTATTGCGGTTGCAATATTAATCTATCTGCCGTTCGTCAGAATTGCCAACAAGCGGACCGCAGAGTAAGTAGAAAAATTGCGGAGTTAAGGAGGAGTAATCAATGGCTAAGCATACAATGAACATCCCGGCTGATTTTATAATAGGGGCTGCTTCATCCGCCTGGCAGACAGAAGGGTGGAGCGGCAAGAAGGAAGGGCAGGATTCTTATCTTGACAGGTGGTATATCAATGACCGCCATGTCTGGCATAACGGATATGGTCCGGCCGGCGCGACCGACTTCTATAATCGCTACAGCGAAGATATCGCACTTATGAAGCAGATTGGACTGACGCATTTCCGTACCTCTATTAACTGGTCCCGTTTTTTAACCGACTATGAAAATGTGATTGTAGACGAAACCTATGCGGATTACGTGGGACGGGTCATTGACGAACTGATAGCGAGTGGTGTCGAGCCGATGATTTGTCTGGAGCACTATGAGCTGCCGGCGTATCTGTTGGATAAATATGATGGATGGTCATCAAAGCATGTGGTTGAACTATTCGTGAAGTATGCGAAAAAGGTGTTTGAACGCTACGGCGACCGTGTCAAGCACTGGTTTACCTTTAATGAGCCGATTGTAGTGCAGACCCGCGTCTATCTGGATGCGCTGCGTTATCCCTATGAGCAGAACACCCGCAAGTGGATGCAGTGGAATTACAATAAAACACTCGCAACCGCCAAATGCGTGCAATTGTTCAAGAAGCAAGGCTATGGCAAAAACGGTGCGAAGATCGGCGCCATTCTCAATCCCGAGGTAACATATGCCCGCTCAAGCGCGCCGCACGATCAGTATGCAGCCCATGTATACGATCTGTTCTACAACCGGGTATTTATGGACCCTCTGATCAAAGGGGAATACCCCGAGGAATTGTTCGAACTGATGAATAAGCATGATATCACATTCGAGTCTACACCGGAAGAACTGGCTATCATCAAAAATAACACGATTGATTACGCGGGTATTAATTTGTATTATCCGCACCGAGTAAAGACGCAGACTAAGGCTTGGAATGAAAATGCACCTTTTCACCCGTCTTATTACTATGAGCATTTTGATCTTCCAGGCAAGAAAATGAACAAATCGCGTGGGTGGGAAATTTACCCTAAAATTATTTATGATATGGGCATACGTATCAAAAACGAATACAACAATATCGAATGGTTTATTTCCGAGAATGGAATGGGTATCGAGAACGAGGCGATATTCAAAAATGAAGAGCAGATCATTCAGGATGATTACCGGATTTCCTTCATCAGCGAGCATTTGTACTATACACTCAAAGCCGTGGAGGACGGTTCCAACTGCAAAGGGTACATGTTGTGGGCCTTCACGGATAATGTATCCCCGATGAATGCGTTCAAGAACCGCTATGGACTGGTTGAAATCAACCTGGAGAACGACCGCAGCCGGCATTTGAAAAAATCCGGTTACTGGTACAAGTCAATTATCGCTGAACGTTCGCTTACCGTTGATTTGGATGAAGAGTACAAGTAACTGAATGATGAAAAAATCGGATCAGGAGGCGTTAACTATGAAAACAATTATTCTTGCCTGTTCAGCCGGCATGTCTACTTCAATTCTGGTATCCAAGATGAAAAAAGAAGCGGAAGCAAGATCTCTCGAAATCGACATTATAGCCATTCCCGAAAGCACAATCAAGGATGAGCTGTCGGGCATCAGCGACCATGTAATTGCGATTCTGCTCGGTCCCCAGGTCCGCATGCGTAAAAATGCTGTAACTGAAATTGCGGCCCCGTACAGCATTCCGGTCGATGTCATCGACACGGTGGCCTACGGCAGAGGGAATGGTCCGGCAGTTCTGGATCAGGCCTTGGCGATGTCAAGCAATTAACGTAGGTGACGGATTAGAATCAAGAGTGAACGTTGGTTAATCAAAGATATGATTCCGTCGATATCTGGAGTAAATAATAGTATCTATGAAAAAAACAAAAGAACCGGGCGCACCGGTTCTTTTTCGTCAATATTTGATTCTGGCCGCAGCAAGCTACTATTCAAATCTGGCCGAATATTCATACATCTCTGCTCCGGCCTGATACATCAGCTCTTTGCTCGCCGCGATTTTGGGATTGATTTGATGATACAAAGTCCAGTTGATTTTCGTTTTGGATACTGCTTTTTTGTAGAGCATCATACCTTCAAGCTGAAGGTATGAGCCGCGGATAAGCTTTTGGTGAATGGAGGCAAGCTTCGGATGAGCCGGTTGGATTTGTTTGAGTCCGGATACGTATTTAGTGTAATTAGGGACAATTGTGTTATTCAAGTCTAGAAAAATTTGTTTGCGAGTGGCATTCGTAAGTTCAGGAGTATTGTTGAATGTATCTATTCCCTTGTCTTCATAAACATCGAGCTGACCGAGTTGATCCCAATAATCCATGTACTCGATATACTCTTGTACAAGCTCTGGATCCAAATCCCCATACAATTCCTCATCTGTGACCGTTTCGTCTGTTGGAGAGATTTCTGCTCCCGATTCGATGTTTGTACCGAAGGGATCAGTAGTGGTGTCAGCCTCGGCTGCTGACGACACGGCAGGGAACAGCATAGTCCCTGACAGTATGAGTGCTAAAGCTGCAAATACTATCGCGTTTCTCTTCATTCACAATCTTCCCCTTTTCTCTCTGAATGTTACAAGTGTACTTAGGACTTTAACACGTGATTTGCGAAACCTCTAGTCATAATAATCTTATAAATGAAAAATAAGGAATTTATTCGCGCAAGTTCATCCGACAGCAGCTAACTAGCCATGTACTCCACCTAATAACTGCGATGCTGTAGCGGAGGGGTGGAGGATTTCTGAAGAAACAAAGTGCTCGCCTTTAAAGCCCGATTTCATCCAATTATTTTTGTCTAATCTGGTAATCGGGTTTTAACAGCGATCGTAAGAAACCTCCAACCCGTAGCCCCCCGCCCCCTTCATCCGACAAAATTAGTTGGGCACATGCCTACAAAGTTAGACAGACTTTGAAATTCACTCCTCTTATACTTAACCGTATCCTGTAAATTGCACAGGCGGGTGAAACGATTGGTAGTGTATCTGGATCTCATCTTCTTGGTCAATCTGGTAATCGACGCAGTATTGATTATGGTGACGGCCTGGATGAGAAAGCTGCGGCCAGCATGGTGGAGGGTGCTTCTGTCCTCGGCTGTAGGTGCCGCTTATGTCGTAATGATGTTTTTTCCGCCGCTTACGTTTGCCTTTACCTTTCTGATCAAGTTCATGCTGTCTGTCATCATGCTTCTGATTTCCTTTGGATTCGGGGGACTACAGCGCTTCCTACGGACGTTGGGGGCGTTCTATATCGTGAATTTTGTAGCGGCTGGAGGTATTCTGGGGACGCACTATCTAGTACAGAATCCTGGTGAGGTCATGAATGGGATCTGGTTTTCAGCCTCGGGGGGATTATCTTTTGAGCTGAAGATTGGCTTCTGGTTCGTGCTGTGCATGTTCGCGGTGGTGATGATTATCTTCAAGACAGTTCAGGCTGCGAGACAACGCTCTGAACAGCTTGGCAGCTATCTGGGAGAGGTAGAGGCCAGCATTGATGGTGTATCTGTCCGTTGTACAGGCCTGCTGGATACGGGCAATCAGCTTGTTGACCCACTGACGAGAATTCCCGTGATGATCATGGAGCTTTCGCTATGGAGCACCTATTTTCCAGAATCATGGGAGCGTAAATTGAAGAATGGAGAGGCGGACAACCTGGTCACCGAGCTAGGCGAAGAGGAGTTCCGATGGCAGGATCGGTTACGGCTGATTCCGTATCGAGGCATTAACAAAGGCACGGCGTTCATGCTGGCTCTGAAGCCTGATGAGGTGACTGTGACGATGAACGGCCTTCGTTCCACAAGCAAGCGGGTATTAATCGGGCTGGACAGCGGTACGCTGTCGTCTGAAGGTCGTTACCGGGCTGTCATTCATCCTGATCTAATCGTCGCTTCTTTAAATCCTGAGGTAGGAGGAATTTGATGCGTTTACAAGTGTTGCCTGTCAAATGGAAGCTGTCTATTCAATTGCAGTATTATCGGGTGCTGTTCCTGCTGGGCTTGAAGACGGAGGAAATCTACTATATCGGAGGCAGCGAGGCCCTTCCCCCGCCGTTAACCCGCGAGGAGGAGGACTATCTGCTACAGAAGCTCCCCTCAGGAGACTCGGCGATACGTGCTGTCCTGATTGAGCGCAATCTGCGCCTGGTTGTCTATATAGCCCGTAAGTTCGAGAATACGGGGATTAATATCGAAGATCTCGTATCCATTGGGGCGATTGGTCTCATCAAAGCGGTGAATACATTTGATCCGGAGAAGAAGATCAAGCTGGCGACCTACGCATCACGCTGCATCGAGAATGAAATTCTGATGTACTTGAGACGGAACAACAAGACTCGCACAGAGGTGTCCTTTGACGAGCCGCTAAATATCGACTGGGATGGTAACGAACTGCTGTTATCTGATGTGCTTGGTACAGAAAATGACACTATCTATCGCAATATTGAGGAGCAGGTGGACCGCAAGTTGCTGCACAAGGCGCTCGACAAGCTGACGGATCGTGAACGACTCATCATGGAGCTACGCTTTGGATTACAGGATGGTGAGGAGAAGACGCAGAAGGATGTTGCGGATCTACTTGGGATTTCCCAATCGTATATCTCAAGGCTGGAGAAGAGAATCATTCGTCGACTGCGCAAGGAATTTAATAAAATGGTGTAGCGCTATCAATTGCATACCGCCGCCCGTCGACAGCTATGAAGTGAGTGAAGCAGAGTCCATGAACGAGTGTGAGGGACGAATAAAATTGGACCTCAAGGAGATAATGTACATTAATGTTGCTCCTTGGGAGGTAAGACACGATGACCCGTAATAAAGTTGAAATCTGCGGTGTGGATACAGCCAAGCTGCCTGTACTGACGAATGTGGAAATGCGCGAATTATTCACAGCTCTACAGCAACACAATGAACGCTCGGCCAGGGAAAAGCTGGTTAACGGGAACCTGAGGCTCGTCCTCAGCGTCATCCAGCGCTTCAACAACCGGGGAGAATATGTGGATGATCTGTTCCAGGTTGGCTGTATTGGGCTGATGAAGGCTATAGATAATTTTGACTTATCCCAGAATGTAAAATTCTCGACCTACGCTGTTCCTATGATTATTGGAGAGATTCGGCGTTATCTGCGTGACAACAACCCGATCCGGGTATCTCGTTCCCTGCGAGACATTGCCTACAAGGCACTTCAGGTCAGGGATAACCTGACGACTGTGAATTCCAGAGAGCCGACGATCTTTGAGATCTCCGAGGTGCTCAATGTTCCAAAGGAGGATGTAGTCTTCGCGCTGGATGCCATACAGGACCCTGTATCCCTGTTTGAGCCGATCTATCACGACGGCGGTGATCCTATCTATGTGATGGACCAGATCAGCGATGACAAGAACAAGGATGTATCCTGGATTGAGGAGATTGCCTTGCGTGAGGCGATGCAACGGCTGGGCCAGCGTGAGAAAATGATATTGTCCATGCGCTTTTTTGAAGGGAAGACGCAAATGGAGGTAGCTGATGAAATCGGCATCTCCCAGGCCCAGGTATCCAGACTTGAGAAGTCGGCAATCCAGCAAATGCAAAAGCATGTGAAATCCTAAATAAAATGGCTTCCATCTCAAATGGCTTCCATCAGGGCATCCTTCAAGATCGGGAATCTTGAAGGATGCCCTTTTCATCTTGAAAGCTGATGAACTGCTGCATAAAATTTAGTGGGACAGGACATTTTTACATTCTCCCTCATATACTTGCAAAGTAAAGGATGTGAGGCTGTGGATGAGATGAGGACTGTCATGCGAACGATTAAAATATCCGAATTTCAGACGAAGGACGTCATAAATGTCATGGATGGCAGGCGGCTGGGGCAGCTTGGCGATCTTGAAGTGGATTTGGAATACGGGCGTATTGAGGCGATTACTGTACCAGCAGCGGGTGTGTTCAAAGGCTGGTTCGGTGGAGGGAGCGAGCTGGTCATTCCGTGGCAGCATATCGTCAAGATCGGGACGGATGTCATCCTGGTGCGACTAGAGGAGCTGGCAGGGGTTCAAACGGAGAGACGGCGTACACCCCAAGGGGACTATGTGGAACGATGGGAACGCAAAGGTACGTAGAGACACCCGGAGCTGATTTTGGTACACTGGGCTGTAGAGGTGAAATGAATTGGAACCATTTGTGATTGAAGAATGGACAGGAGCAACGAGCGGAGGCGAACTTTCGTCAGGTCCCGTACCGCGCTTAATGAATCTTGAGGCTTGGCGGGCACAGGATGCACGGCTGCAGGCTGGATTCACGACACGGAGCGGGGGAACCAGCAGACCGCCTTACTATAGCCTGAACTGTGCTTATCATGTGGGAGACGATCCTGCAGCTGTGCTTAATAATCGTATACAGCTTGCAGGTCGTCTTGGCTTTGAACCAGAGGCCTGGACATGTGGCGAGCAAGTGCACGGAACAAGCATTGCTGTCGTGACAGCTGAGGATAAGGGCAAGGGCTTCCGGGATCGTGCTTCTGCTTTTGCAGATACTGATGGAATGATTACGAATGTACCAGGTGTGCTACTGACTTCTTTTTATGCTGACTGCGTCCCATTGTATTTCTGGGACCCCGTAGAACGAGTCGTAGGTCTGGCGCATGCAGGCTGGAAGGGCACAGTCGGTCAGATCGCATTGCGCATGATTACAGCTATGGAAGAGCAATACGGCACATCGAGAGCCGATCTGCGCGCAGCAATTGGACCTTCCATTGGCTCATGCTGCTATGAGGTAGATGAGCATGTGATGCGTCATATACGGGTTTTGGAGGAAGAATCGGGGGGGAATGGTTCATGGAACCAGAAGGTATATTACCCTACTGATGCGGGAAAAACGATGCTTGACTTGAAACAATGCAATCGACAGATTATGATGAAAGCAGGAATATTGGCGTCTAATATCGAATGTACTACTTTATGCACCAGCTGCAGGAACGATTTGTTTTTCTCTTATCGCAAGGAGAATGGCATGACGGGAAGGATGGCTAGCTGGATAGGCTTTGAAGAGAGGTGAACCTTCCTGTGTCCTTGGAAGACAGAATAAAGGATGTCCAGGCCCGAATCGGCGAAGCTTGTAGTCGGAGCGGCCGAGCCAGTCATGATGTGAATGTGATTGCTGTCACGAAATATGTGGCTGTCCCAGCCATGTCTGCTGTTCTGGACAGTGGGCTTGTGCATGTCGGTGAGAATCGCTGGCAGAACGCTGCTGAGAAGTGGGAGCAGCTTGGCGAACGGGGAATATGGCATTTTATAGGCCATTTACAGACGAATAAGGTTAAGGATATTGTGGATAAATTCAAGTATATTCACTCTCTTGATCGAATATCACTTGCTCAGGAGCTCGAACGCAGAGCTTCAGGATTGGACATGCAGATTCAAGCCTTTCTGCAGGTGAACATATCGGGCGAGGAGAGCAAGTACGGATTGGCACCGGAAGCGGTACAGCCCTTCCTGAAGGATATAGCCCACCTCAAGCATGTGAAGGTGATTGGGCTGATGACGATGGCTCCGCATGAGGAGGACCCCGAACAGACCCGTCCGGTCTTTCGCGGGCTGCGTGATCTTAGGGATGAGCTGAACGGACAAGCCTTGACTTCCGAGCCTTTGACTGAATTATCCATGGGCATGTCCAATGATTTTGAAGTGGCCGTTGAGGAAGGTGCGACCTGGCTGCGTCTGGGATCTGTCCTGGTAGGAAAAGAGGAGGGCTAGTATGGGCGTAATGAATAAGTTTATGAACTTTCTGGGCCTGCAGGAGGAAGAGCAGGTTGTTGAGCGGGAAATGCTACAGGAAGAAGAACTTGAAACTCCAGCCTTTGATAAGCGTAAGAACCAAAGAGGAAGCAATGTAGTCAGTATTCATTCCCAGAAGAATGTGAAGGTTGTCCTTTACGAGCCGCGCTCATATGATGAAGCCCAGGAGATTGCCGACCATCTGCGCTCTCATCGCTCCGTCGTCGTTAATTTGCAACGTATACGCAAAGATCAGGCTTTGCGGATTATTGATTTTTTGAGCGGTACCGTCTATGCCGTGAACGGTGGTATCTCCAAGGTAGGGCATAATATCTTCTTATGCACGCCAGACACGGTGGAAATTCAGGGCTCGATTACTGAAATTTTAGCCGATAGTGAATCTGAACTAGATAGGATGAGGTGATTGCGTTTTGAGTATTGAGATTGTTGTTGGTTTATTGCTTCAAATTTATACTTATATGATTATTGTGTACGTGCTGTTGTCTTGGCTTCCGAATGCCCGTGAGAGCTTCATTGGGGAATTGCTCGCGAAGCTTGTAGAGCCTTATCTGTCGCCTTTCCGCAGGTTCATTCCTCCGATCTTCGGTATGATTGATATTTCGCCGATCATTGCTCTGATTGTGCTGCGTTTTGCTGCTTCAGGTCTGATCTCCGTCCTGCGTTACTTTGTGTAGGAGGATGTCATGCATACGGAGATATATGAGCACTTCCACGCTGATGAGAAGGACTTCATAGATCGTGCTTCGGAGTGGATCGAGCGTGCAAGTGAGCTACATGAGCGCAAGCTCAGCGAATTCCTTGATCCTCGGCAGGCTTACATACTGAGCACCATTGCATCCAGAAACGGGGATGTGCAGGTCCGTCTGGACGGCGGCTACGACGGAGCCGAACGACAGCGGGCACTAATCGCCCCGGATTACAGTTATTTAGACGATGAGGATATGGGAGTCGTAGTGCTCTCCATCTCATCAGAGGATAAGAAGCTGTCCGAGCTGGAGCATGGTGATTATATGGGTGCTATTCTTGGCCTTGGCATTAAGCGGGGCAAGATTGGCGATTTTCATGTCCGGGATGAAGGCTGTCATGTATTGATGACATCGGATATCAGTTCATTCATTACATCCCATCTAGGGCAAGTCCACCGGGTACAGGTTCGAACAGAGCTGCTTCCTCTTGATCAGTTGATCAAGACAGAGACCGCCTATGAGACCATGGACCTTACGGTGGCCTCTTTACGTCTGGACGGAATTGTGAGTGACGTGTACCGCCTGAGCCGGAGTAAGGTACTGGCACCAATTCGCGCAGGACGCTGTCGGGTGAACTGGAAGCAGGAGGAGAATCCTTCCTGTATGCTGAAGGCTGGAGATGTGGTATCCTTTCATGGATTTGGTCGATTCAGGCTGCTGGAGACAGATGGTGTCACCAAAAAAGGCAGAATGCGTGTGAAAATCGGGAAATTTGTATAAATCATTGCAGGATTCTCGAACACTGTGTCGAATTGATTAAGCTAACAAGTTGGCACGAATTTTCCGATGCATACAGTAGAGTGTAGGAAGGCAGGAATGCACGGGCGCATGACAGTCCGCATTGTATGGCGTCTTACGACTAATCTTCTGGCATGCCCAAGAAGACAAATTCACAGGAGGTGGACATCATGCCATTATCACCATTGGACATACATAACAAGGAGTTTGCCCGTCGACTTCGCGGCTATGATGAGGACCAGGTTAATGAATTCCTGGATCAGGTGGTCAAAGACTATGATATCGTGCTTCGCGAGAATAAGGAGCTCAGAAACGAGTTGCTGTCCATTCAGGAGAAGCTGGATCATTTTGCGAATATTGAAGAGACGCTGAGCAAGACGATTATCGTAGCTCAGGAAGCAGCAGACGAGGTCAAGAACAACGCGAAGAAGGAAGCGCAGCTCATCGTGAAGGAAGCGGAGAAGAACGCTGACCGGATCGTGAACGACGCACTTGCAAAATCACGCAAGATCGCACTTGAAGTCGAGGAGCTCAAGAAGCAGGCTTCGATCTATCGTGCCAGGTTCCGTACACTGGTGGAGGCTCAGCTCGACCTGCTCAGCCAGGACGGTTGGGAAGCTCTGGAGAATCGTGAACGTGAAGTTCTTGATCGCGAGCGTGAGATGAAGGAGATTTACTAATTTCTCCATTCGTCGTGCGGTTGACTTTTGCTGGTAATCAGAGTATATTATCTGCATTGCGACATATTTGTAGCACAACTGTATCACAAACGATAAATTCCAAGACGGGAATCAGTACGTCATGAGCTTGTTCAGCAGAGAGTTGGCATTTCGGTGCAAGCCAACGTTCAAGGCATGATCGAATATCCTCCCCGAGAAGTGAGCTGAAGCGCGTTATGCGTGTGTAAGCGGTCACCGTATGCCATACGTTATCATGTGGCTCCCTGCTGAAGGCGGGGATTAGAGAGCCGGTTTGATCTGTTTACTCATCATTCTATAGAATAGGGTGAAGTGACAGATGTCGGAATCAGGGTGGTAACGCGAGCAGAGCCTCGTCCCTTTATGGGGCGAGGCTTTTTGGTGTTGTTTTTTTGGACTCACCAGAGTGTGATTTGAAGATGAAAGGAAGAAGATGAGGATGCAACGAGTAGATATCAAGGAAAAGGCCAGAACACGCGATCTGCGCGTGCTCGACAAGTGGAAGCAGGAGGATATTTTCCGTAAGTCGATCAGCAATCGGGAAGGAAAGCCGAACTTCGTATTCTACGAAGGACCTCCTACAGCAAACGGCAAGCCACATATCGGACACGTATTGGGCCGCGTCATCAAGGACTTCATTGGTCGTTACCAGACAATGAAGGGCTATCGTGTCGTGCGTAAAGCAGGATGGGACACACATGGACTGCCTGTTGAGTTGGGCGTGCAAAAGGAACTGGGCATCTCTCACAAGCATGAGATCGAGGAATACGGTGTCGAAAAGTTCGTAGAGAAATGTAAGGCTAGTGTCTTCGTATATGAGCAGCAATGGCGTGACTTGACGGAAGCCATCGGCTACTGGACGGATCTGGATAATCCATATGTAACATTGGAGAACGATTACATTGAAAGTGTCTGGAACATTCTGGCTACAGTCCATGACAAAGGACTGCTGTATCGCGGTCATCGCGTAAGTCCTTACTGTCCGAGCTGCCAGACGACCCTAAGCTCCCACGAGGTGGCACAGGGCTACAAAGACGTCAAGGATCTCAGTGCCACGGCGAAGTTCAAGCTTCATGAGAGCGGCGAATATGTACTGGCCTGGACGACTACACCATGGACACTCCCGGGTCACGTTGCTCTCGCTGTGAATCCTGATATGGAATATGCACGCGTGAAGCAAGAGGATGGAGTGTACATCGTTGCGAAGAATCTCGTGGAGAAGGTAATTAACGGCGAGTATGAATTGCTTGGCACACTCAAGGGCTCGGAGCTCGTGGGCCAGACCTACACACCACCATTCAACTATGTAGATGTGACGGGTGGAAGTACAATCCTGGGTGCCTCCTTCGTTACTGATTCAAGTGGTACAGGTGTCGTTCATATGGCACCAGCGCATGGTGAGGATGACTATCGTGTCATTCGTGAGCACGGAATTGGCTTCGTCAACGTGGTTAACCTCCAAGGCTGCTACACAGAGCAAGTCACTGAGTTGGCAGGTCGCTTCGTGAAGGATTGCGATATTGATATCCTGCGTATGCTGACAGATAAGGGGCTGCTCTATAGCAAGGAAAAATATGAGCATAGCTATCCGTTCTGCTGGCGTTGTGATACACCGCTCTTGTATTACGCCATGGACAGCTGGTTCATCCAGACGACAGCCATCAAGGAGCAGCTCATTGCGAACAACAATGAGGTGGATTGGTATCCGGGTCACGTCCGTGAAGGGCGCTTCGGTAAGTTCTTGGAGGAGCTGGTGGATTGGAACATTAGCCGTAACCGGTATTGGGGGACGCCACTGAATATCTGGAAATGTGAGGAGACCGGTGAAGAATTCGCGCCGCACAGCATCGCAGAGCTTCGGGAGCGGGCGATTGGCGACGTCCCTGAGGATATTGAGCTGCACAAGCCATTTGTAGATGAGATCAAGGTTCGCAGCTCCTGCGGTAAATACGTGATGACACGGACACCAGAAGTCATCGACGTCTGGTTCGATAGCGGCTCGATGCCATTCGCGCAGCAGCATTATCCGTTCGAAAATCAAGAGATTTTCGCGCAGCAGTTCCCTGCAGATATGATCTGCGAAGGAATTGACCAGACTCGGGGCTGGTTCTATAGTCTGCTGGCGGTGTCCACACTCCTGACAGGTAAAGCGCCTTACAAGGCTGTTATGGCGACTGGCCATGTACTGGATGAGCAAGGACAGAAGATGTCCAAGTCCAAAGGAAATGTGATTGATCCTTGGGAGATCATTGAGGAATTCGGAACGGATGCTTTCCGTTGGGCGATGCTGGCTGATAGCGCTCCTTGGAACAGCAAACGTTTCTCCAAGGGAATTGTTGGTGAGGCGAAGTCCAAGATGGTGGACACACTCGTCAATACCCATGCGTTCCTGACATTGTATGCGACGATTGATGGGTTCAACCCAGCAGAGCATCCATTCAAGCTGTCTGCCCACAAGCTGGATCGCTGGATTCTGTCGAGACTGAACAGCTTGATTGTGCAGGTCGATAAGGCGCTTGCTGTGAACGACTTCCTGAATTCCTCAAAAGCTATTGAGGGCTTCGTGGATGAGCTCAGCAACTGGTATATCCGTCGTTCCCGCGATCGCTTCTGGGGTAGTGGCCTGACAGAGGATAAGCTGGATGCTTATCGCACGTTGACTGAGGTATTGCTGACGACCTCGAAGCTGATTGCGCCGTTCATGCCGATGATTGCAGAAGATATCTATTTGAATCTGAGCGGTGGGGAAAGCGTGCATCTGGAGGATTATCCTGCAGCCAACGAGCAGCTGATCGATCTGGAGCTGGAACGGGATATGGAGACGGCACGCCGTGTGGTTGAACTCGCTCGGAACGTGCGTAATGAGACGGGCTTCAAGACCCGTCAGCCACTATCTGAGCTGATTGTATCTCTGGATAATGATTTCCATCTGGCGGATTATGAGGAGATCATCAAGGATGAGATCAATGTGAAGCAGATTCGTACAGAGACAGATGACAGCGGGTTCGTTGATTTTACACTCAAGCTTAATCTCAAGGTAGCAGGCAAGAAATACGGTAAGAACGTTGGGTTCCTGCAAAATCATTTCAAGGGCATGTCTGCAGCCGAGACTCGTACGGTAGTGGAGCAGGGCCTGTTGAATATCGTATCTCCAGATGGTGAGGAGCTGCAGGTGACTGCTGAGGAGCTGCTGGTGGAGAAGAAAGCGAAGGAAGGCTTTGCATCGGCTTCTGGCTATGGCCTGACAGTAGCGCTCAATACGGATATTACGCCTGAGCTGGAGCAAGAGGGCTGGGTTCGTGAGGTAGTTCGTGCTGTGCAGGATTACCGCAAGAAGCTGGATCTGCCGATCGAGAAATATGTAGCTCTGACGCTGGATGTCGATGATGAGCTTCGTACAGCGATCACGGCCTTTGATGCCGTATTGCGCGAGAACGTACTGGTTACAGATGTGCAATTTGGTCATGCTGAGCCGATGGAGCGCGTTGAGGCGGGCGGCAAAACAATCGGCGTTCACATTGCTGAATAATCAAGCAAGCATGGGAACACAATATAGGTAATGATTAGCAAATCACGAGCCTGAAGCTATGACTTCTAGGCTCGTGATTTGTTTTAAGTCTGTTTTTAGCTTTGTTTTAGCTTTGTTTGAGGTCATGAAGCGACTAATGCTGCTATGAAGGAGGCACAGGGATGACCACTCGGCGTCAGAGAAAATCCATGAACCGTCATGCACTCCGTGGGAAACACGATAAACGAACTGTCACGAAGGCGGTCATCAGGAGTGCGGCTACAAGGATGGAATATGCTCGCTTAGCCGACTATGCCCTGCTGCTCAATCGTCCTCTGCGTCTGATCTGGTTGAACCTGTTGTCAGGTACCTTCCGAGGCGTCGGCATTGCTATCGGCTTCACTTTTTTTGCGGCGACCATTATTTATATACTGCAAGTACTAGGAGCATTGAATCTCCCCATTATCGGGGATTACATTGCAGATATCGTCCGCATCGTACAGCGGCAGCTGGAGTTGACCAGCTATTAACAGCATTGGGAGTGCATCAAATTATCCCTATGAGATAGATGCACTCACTTAGGGCCGTACGATTAAAGCACTGAACTGATAAGAATGAGATATAAGCATGTATACATTAGGTTACAGGTGCAATAGGTGATATAGGTGCCACAGGTGCTACTCTTCATCCTCGTGTTCGGTCTCCAGTAAAGGAACGCCTTCACCTTTATCCAGGTAATCCTGATACTGCTTACTACGAATCACCGTGACATCATGACCATATAGATCGGTAGCGACGAAGTTCTCATAGCTTTCAACGAAGCCACCAAGGTCATCGCCTGCTTCGATCTCAATGTCATCATAACGGGTAATCTCGTTGGACTCGGCCATGGCGGGGGAGTTGGAGGAACCCCAGCTTTCGACAATTTGCCATGCGTCTTCCCCATCAAAGCCTGAATACTCGTGCTCATCAAGACTGCTACGTCCAAATGGCGGGGACAAAAATTCCTCTTCGACAGGTCTGTTATTTGAAGCTTGCGCCTCCCGGGAGTGCTGCACGCAATAGATGGTATAGGGAATGGCCTGCAATCGCTCGTACGGAATCGCTGCTCCGCATTCTGCGCAGCTACCATAGCTGCCTTCCTTCATGGCCTGCAAGGCAGAGTCAATCCGCTCCAGCATGAACTCATCATGCTCCGTCAAGGAGACATCCTTGGCTCGCTCGTATACTTCAGTACCGACGTCGCCTGGGTGATTATCAATGGTCGACAATTCTCCGGTCTCATAACGATGTGTATGCTCAAGCCCGTAATGATCATTATGCTCCAGACGCTGCTCAATGCTGCGTTTGCGGTCAAGCAACTCATTCTGAAGCCAATGCAGCTGCTCCGTGTCTAACAGGGACATAAGTGGCCTCCTTTCCAATATAGGAATAGGGTGCGCCGAGAGCCATGGTTTTAGCGAAGGAAAAATACGGTCAGTGAAATAGATGGTGCGTGGACTGAGTCTGGGCGATTATGCTACAATGAACGGGTCTGAAATTGGCAAGAAATGAATACGGAATTAGAAAGAACGGAGATGACATATCGCTGTGCTGTACTATGTAATCGCTCTACTCGTTTTTTTATTGGACCAAGGCACCAAATACTTAATAGCTACAAGACTTGAGCTTGGGGAACAAATCCCAGTGATCGGCAATTTCTTTCTGATTACATCCCATCGGAATCGCGGCGCGGCATTCGGAATACTTGAGGGCCAACGCTGGCTGTTCATTATCATTACCATTGTTGTGGTGATTGCGATCATATGGTATATGAGAAAAGCTCTTAAGAGTGGGCAACGGCTGTTACCATGGGGATTAAGTCTTGTGCTGGGTGGTGCAATCGGGAATTTCCTGGATCGGGCCCTGATGGGAGAAGTGGTGGACTTCGCACAGTTTAATTTTGGTAGCTATACGTTTCCGATCTTTAACATAGCCGATTCCTCCATCTGCATCGGAGTTGGATTAATTATTCTGGATACCATTCTGGATTCGAGACGAACAAAGCTTCAGGAGCAAGCGAAAGGAACGGGGCAGCATGATGGAACAGAATAACCATAACCAAAGTGATGTTACAGATGAGATTGATGAATCTACTGTGCAGGAGCTGCTGGCATGGATCGCAGAAGAATCCAAGACACGTATAGATAAATTCATTGCGGAGCAGCTACCGGATGTATCTCGTTCTCAGGTGCAGCTATGGATTGGGGATGGAAAAGTCCTTGTCAACGGTCAAGCCGTTAAGTCCAACTACAAGCTGAATATCGGGGATCATATTGAGCTATCTGTTCCCGAGCCTGAAGCTGTAGACCTACAGCCTGAGCCGATCCCTATTGAGGTCGTCTATGAGGATCGAGATGTCATTGTGGTGAATAAGCAAAGAGGGCTAGTGGTGCATCCGGCCCCTGGACATTCCTCGGGTACGCTGGTGAACGCTCTGATGTACCACTGCAAGGATTTATCCGGTATTAATGGTGAGCTTCGCCCGGGTATTGTACACCGAATTGATAAGGATACGTCCGGCCTGCTCATGGCAGCCAAGAATGATAAGGCTCATGCCTCGCTCGCTGCCCAGCTTAAGGATCACAGCGTAACTCGGCGTTATCTTGCGCTAGTGCACGGTAATCTCAGTCACGATCAAGGCACGGTCGATGCCCCGATTGGACGAGATACGAATGATCGCAAGATGTTCGCCGTGACAGAGCGTAACAGCAAGCATGCGGTGACTCATTTTATGGTACTTGAGCGCTTTGGCGATTACACGCTGCTGGAGCTGAAGCTGGAGACGGGGCGTACGCATCAGATTCGTGTGCATATGAAATTCATCGGTCATCCACTGGTGGGCGATCCTATGTATGGGCGAAACAAGGGGATCCGAATGGATGGACAGGCACTGCATGCAGCGGTACTTGGCTTTGTTCATCCATCGTCTGGAGAATACCTTGAATTCAGTGCTCCTCTACCTGAGGATATAGAAGATGTACTTGCTTCTCTACGCAGCAGGTAGTCCAATATTGCACTGCATGCGCTGATATAAAGCTGGCTTTTCGAGCACTCACTCTTCCTTTTCGGGAGTAGCGGGTGCTTTTTACATTTTACAAAAAGAGGGAGAACCTTCATCATTGCCCCTTGTTCACTTATTAACTGCGTATAGTCTATAAGAATCAGGAATAAATTACTATATTTATTTACAAAATAGACCCAATGGATTATTATACTTGAGATAATACATATGAATGCATTCGGTGATACCCTGCTGGCTAAGTTGTTGGGGTGTTTTTTTGTTAAGGAAGTAGATCACCCAAAAAAAGAATGGTCATTCCTATTCCGCATCGGCTATGGCGGCATGCAGTTAATATTTGTACCTATTTACATGATGGAGGTTTGGAATGAAAGTATTAAAGGTGTTTTCTATTTCTGTAGCTGTATTCGCTGTACTATTTTTAGGAGTGGCCTTATACATTACTTCAGCCATGCCGCAGCTATTACAGACGAATGACAGTTCATCCACGACGGATTCTTCACCAGACACTAAAAATGATGAGAATGCAGAGGTCAAGCAGAATGCCTTGCAGCCATCTTCAACCGAGAAAACTCCATCAACTACAAAGTCTCATTCGTCGGAGACGACAGATCCACCGAATGCTGAAGACAATTCGTCAGAGGCAACTGATTCCTCAGTTACTCAACCTGAGGATCCTTTGCAACCGGAGCCGGTCCAATCCTTGATGTCACCTTCAGAAGATGTAGTACAAGAAGCGCCGAAGGTAAGTTCAAGCTTGGATTCAAGTACCCTCATTATTGGAAGATGGAAAGCTGCTGGAATTCCAAATGGGTACATGGAATTCTTTAGAGACGGCACATTTGCAAGAGGCACTTATGAAGGCGAGAACGATTACTATGAATTTTCGGGGACGTATTCCTTTAGCAACAATACGCGCTTGAAACTCCAGTATGAGCTATGGACGTTAGCAACTCCCCCAGACTATAAAACTACCTCGGTAGAAAATACAAGTCATGTGTTCGAGATTGCCGTTAACGATAACAAACTAGTAATTCCTGGGGCCAAGAAACCATTTGGTGAAACGGAGTGGACTAGAGTTGATTAGAAGCAGTAAATATCGTCCTCTCCAAGTGTCGAGTAATCAAATCTACCCTATATAACAACATGTAGTGAGTTGTCTCCATTTATGGGAAGCTCATATTGTCATGTATAATTGGGCAATTGTGCGGAAGCTCTGGGATCAACTTCAGCAGTATGCATATCGGATAAAAGAAGCCTCTCGTACCACATGAAGTGGATTGAGAGGCTTTTTCGCTTTGGGCAATTTGGTTGCGATACGGACAAAGATCTATGATGACTCGACATTCAACTCACTGTGGAGATGGATTGAGCTTAAAGGATATGAAATGGAAGAAGACTTAAAAAAATCGGAGTGGATAATTATGCAGTAAAGCTGTATAATTATAAACGAAGATCAGATGGCTTACATTCCAGGTGAATTTCAGGTTACTTACAAGCAATAACAATGAACCGATGTAAGTGTGGAATCTTATTACAGCTTTTCTTTTGGGCAATGTGCAGAACTTACTTCTAAAGGATTCGTGCTCTCAACAACTTCATAATCTGCAAATGCTTCCGGTGCTCCGGCAGGCAAGGTGTTGACAGGCCATTTCCTGTATGTCATAATGCATGAAGGAAATCTGAATAGCACCTTTAAATCAGTCCCGTGAGGCTGGCAAGGTAACGTGAATGGAACAACTGCATCCACTGCGGTGGTATGCTTTGTTGTATCCGATGAGATCAGCGACAGGTGTACTCTGTCGTAGGAACTCCTTGCCATCTTTTAGGCAAGGAGTTTTTTTTGTATCTGTCACGGGACCATATCGGAAGGGATACCCGAGGAGGCTGGAAGCATGAGCAGTGAAGTACATGTACTTATGGATGAGACGGCAATACGCCGTGCACTAACTCGTATTGCCCACGAAATTTTGGAGAAGAACAAAGGGATCGGAGACTGTCTGCTCATTGGAATACGCACACGCGGTGTATATCTGGCAGAGCGGCTGGCAGCCAAGATTGAAGAGATCGAGGGAACACCGATTCCTTGGGGTGAGCTGGATGTCACGCCTTATCGGGATGATCGTAGCGCGACTGTCGAGAAGAACTGCGCGGAGCAGCTCAAGATGAGCCATCCAGTGAGCATCCAGGACAAGAAAGTCATCCTGTTCGACGATGTACTGTACACGGGGCGGACGATCCGGGCTGCGATGGATGCATTAATGGACTGCGGCCGACCACGTATGATTCAACTGGCGGTGCTGGCGGACAGAGGACATAGAGAGTTGCCGATTCGTCCTGACTATATTGGAAAGAATATTCCTACCTCCAGATCGGAGCAGATCGAAGTTGCTCTCATGGAGACCGATGGCAAAGATGAAGTCGTGATTATCCAGAATCGGGGGGAACAGGAATGATGGCACTCCAAACCAAACTCAAAGATCGCAGCCTGCTGGGACTCAAGGAATTAAGCCGTAACGAGATTGAATCCATTCTGGATCGTGCAGCCTACTGGGAAGGGCAGGAGCAGAAGCTGGTTCCCGTGCTGGAGGGCAAATTCGCAGCGAATATGTTTTTCGAGAACAGTACACGCACCCGCTTTTCCTTCGAAATGGCACAAAAACGTCTCGGAGCTCAGGTGCTAAACTTCGCCTCCGCAGCCTCCAGCGTTGAGAAGGGCGAGTCCATATATGATACAGTTCGTACACTGGAATCTATGGGAATTGATGCTGGGGTCATCCGGCTGAAGCCGGCAGGTGTTCTCCAGCAGCTGGCTGAGACGGTCAGTGTCCCGCTGGTCAATGCAGGTGACGGGAACAACGAGCATCCGACGCAAGGCCTTCTGGATCTGTACACGATGCGCAAAGCATTTGGTGAGCTGAGAGGTCTGAATGTAGCGATTATCGGAGATGTCCTGCATAGTCGGGTTGCCCGCTCGAATCTGTGGGCCCTGCAAAAGTTCGGAGCGCAGGTTCGCTTCTGTGCACCTCCAAATATGCAGGCACCAGAGCTGGCTGAGCATGCAGCTTATGTATCCATGGAGGAGGCGCTGCGCAGTGATGTTGTGATGATGCTGCGCGTACAGCTGGAGCGACATGCAGAAGGCATGCTGAAATCTGCAGAGCACTATCGTGAGCAATATGGTCTGACGGCAGAGAGAGCCTCGCGTCTGAATCGGAATACGGTTATTATGCACCCGGCTCCAGTCAATCGGAATGTGGAGATTGATAGCGAGGTCGTGGAAAGTCCGCAATCGCTGATTTTTCCACAAATGTCGAACGGCGTCCCTATTCGAATGGCCGTCATGGAACGGGCTATGAAGCTGTAAGGATGAAAGATCAGAGACTTGAAGCGGAGGAATCGAAGCACATGACATCCCAATGGATCATAAATGCAAGCTTGTTGAATGAGCAAGGTGAGCAGGTTAACGGAGCGGTACAGATAGTAGAAGGGCAAATTCAGGGCGTATATTACGGCCAAGAGCTTCCGAGTCCGGAGGAGGGCGCGGAGATCGTGGATGCTGGCGGCAAGCTGGTCATCCCGGGCTTGATCGATATGCACGTACATTTGCGTGAACCTGGCTTCGAACATAAAGAAACGATTGAGACAGGCAGCAGATCAGCAGTCAAGGGTGGATTTACAACAATCGCCTGTATGCCGAATACACGTCCAGTCACGGATAGCCCGGAGATTGTGGAGCTGGTTCTGAACAAAGCGAAGGAAGCTGGATTGGCGAAAGTACTACCATACGCCGCGATTACGAAGGGTGAGCTCGGACGAGAGTTGACAAATTTCGAAGCTCTGCGACAAGCCGGAGCCATTGGCTTCACCGATGATGGAGTGGGTGTACAGAGCGCGCAGATGATGAAGGATGCCATGTACCGTGCACAGGCGCTCGACATGCCAGTCATCGCCCACTGTGAGGACAACACCCTTGTAGAGGGAGCACCTGTTGCTGAAGGCTCGTTTGCAACCAAGCATGGCTTGAAGGGTATTCCGAATGAATCCGAAGCGATTCATGTCGGTCGGGATATTTTGCTCGCTGAGGCTACGGGTGTACATTATCACGTATGCCACGTCAGCACGGAGCAATCCATAAGGTTGATTCGCCAGGCCAAGGAGATTGGGATTCGAGTGACTGCGGAGGTATGTCCACACCATCTGATTCTGTCAGAAGAGGATATCCCGGGAATGGATGCCAATTGGAAAATGAATCCTCCATTACGCAGTCCACGCGACGTGCAGGCCTGCATTGAGGCCTTGATGGATGGAACGATCGACATGATCGTGACGGACCATGCACCGCACAGTGCAGAAGAGAAGGCTAAGGGAATGCAGCTTGCTCCGTTTGGCATCGTAGGCTTCGAGACAGCCTTCCCGCTGCTCTATACGAGATTCGTGGAGACTGGGCTGTGGACACTCGAATTCCTGGTGCAAAAAATGACAAAGGCCCCAGCAGAGGTATTCCGACTGGAGACGGGACGACTTGCGAAGGGAGCACCTGCTGACTTGACTATGATCGATCTGGAGCAGGAACAGGCAGTGGACCCAGAGACCTTCGTGTCCAAAGGCCACAATACACCGTTCGGTGGATGGAAGCTGAAGGGCTGGCCGGTTGCTACCTGGGTAGATGGTCAGATCGTCTGGAGCGCAAAAACAGAACAATAATACTCATTTTGCTAAATCAATCGCCAAGTGAAAGATGGCTGGGCGAGGATATGTGCAGAATGCTTAATAGACAAGATCAATTAGAGGAGTGAGACGGAATGCAGGCAAGATTATTGCTTCAAGACGGCACGCTGTTCACCGGCACAGCATTCGGTGCTGAAGGTGAAAAGACGGGCGAGGTGGTATTTAACACAGGAATTACAGGCTATCAAGAGGTACTTACAGACCCTTCGTATTGTGGTCAGATCGTTACGATGACATATCCGTTGATCGGGAACTACGGGATAACACGTGATGATTTTGAATCCGTCCGTCCTTATGTGCATGGCTTTGCGGTGCGCCGCTATGAGCCTGTTCCAAGTAACTGGCGAGCACAATACAGCGTTGACGCTCTGTTGAAGGAATATGGCATTATCGGGATCAGCGACATTGACACCCGGATGCTGACCCGCATCATCCGTCATCACGGTACGATGAAAGGCATTTTGACAACCTCCTCCAAGTCCGTGGAAGAGCTGCTGGAAATGATGAATGACACGACAATAGCTGAGCTCCGCAATCAGGTACCGATGACCTCGACTCCACATATGTACAGCAGCCCTGGTAACGGTGAGCGCATTGTACTGGTCGACTATGGCGCAAAAAGTGGTATTCTGCGCGAGTTGAACGAGCGTGGCTGTGATGTTGTCGTCGTGCCTCACAATGTGACTGCCGATGAAGTCCGCAGACTGAACCCGGATGGCATTCAGCTGTCCAACGGCCCTGGGGACCCTAAGGATGTGCCACATGCAGTAGATACTATTCGTGAATTGCTTGGCGAGTATCCGATCTTCGGCATTTGTCTCGGCCATCAGCTCTTCGCCCTAGCGGCAGGTGCAGATACTGAGAAGCTGAAATTCGGTCATCGCGGCGGCAACCATCCGGTTAAGGAACTGGAGAGCGGACGCTGCTTCATCACCTCCCAGAACCACGGTTACTCGGTAAACGAGCAGTCCGTAGAGGGAACAGAGCTGGAAATTACACATATCAACAATAACGATAAAACGGTGGAGGGACTCAAGCATAAACGCTTCCCAGCCTTCTCCGTGCAGTACCATCCAGAGGCAGCCCCAGGGCCGCACGATAGCAGCTACCTGTTTGACCGCTTCCTGGAAATGATCCGGGAGCACAAGCTTAATCACCCTCAACAACCGCGTCAGGCAGTCATCGCAGCTGCCGGGAAAGGAGCCCGTTAATTCATGCCGAAACATACAGATCTCAAAAAAATACTAGTCATCGGTTCCGGCCCCATTGTCATCGGGCAGGCAGCTGAGTTCGATTATGCAGGCACGCAAGCCTGTCAAGCATTGAAGGAAGAAGGCGTAGAAGTCATCCTGATCAACAGCAACCCAGCTACGATCATGACCGATACCAATATGGCTGATAAAGTATACATCGAGCCGATTACACTTGATTTCGTAACCCAGATTATTCGTCAGGAGCGTCCAGATGGTCTTCTGCCAACACTGGGTGGACAGACGGGATTGAACATGGCTGTAGAGCTGGCTCGTGCAGGTGTGCTTGAGAGCGAGAATGTGAAGCTGCTGGGTACACAGCTAAGCTCAATTGAGAAAGCAGAGGACCGCGACTTGTTCCGCGAGTTGATGCGCGAGTTGGAGCAGCCAGTTCCTGAAAGCGTGATTGTTACTACGCTTGAGGAGTCGCTGAATTTTGCAAATGAGATCGGATATCCAATTATCGTGCGCCCTGCTTATACACTCGGTGGTACAGGCGGCGGGATTTGTGCAAATGAGGAAGAGCTGCGTGAGATCGTAGCCTCCGGCCTTCGTTATAGCCCGATCGGACAATGTCTGGTCGAGAAGAGCATCGCTGGCATGAAGGAAGTAGAATACGAGGTTATGCGTGACGGTAATGATAACTGTATCGTCGTATGTAACATGGAGAACTTCGATCCAGTCGGTGTGCATACAGGTGACAGCATCGTAGTGGCTCCAAGCCAAACGCTGTCTGACCGTGAGTATCAGATGCTGCGCTCCGCTTCCCTGAAGATCATTCGCGCGCTGAATATCGAGGGAGGCTGTAACGTTCAGTTCGCACTGGACCCACATAGCTATCAATACTATGTTATCGAGGTTAATCCTCGTGTGAGTCGCTCCTCTGCGCTTGCATCCAAAGCAACAGGCTACCCGATTGCAAAGATGGCAGCGAAGATTGCACTCGGATATACGCTTGACGAGATCGTGAATCCGGTAACTGGGCAGACCTATGCTTGCTTCGAGCCCACCCTGGACTATATCGTCAGCAAAATCCCACGCTGGCCATTCGATAAATTTACATCGGCGAATCGGAAGCTGGGCACACAAATGAAGGCGACTGGAGAGGTCATGGCGATTGGCCGTACCTTTGAAGAGTCGATGCACAAGGCTGTTCGTTCCCTGGAGATCGGTGTGAACCGTATTCATCTGAAGGAAGCGGAAGAGCTCTCCGACGAGGTGCTGAAGCAGCGTCTGAACAAGCCAGATGATGAGCGGATGTTCTTGGTGGCAGAAGCATTCCGACGTGGATATACACAGCAGGAGATTCAAGACCTGACCAGCATCGACTGGTGGTTCCTCGACAAGATTGAAGGCATTGTAGAATTCGAGAAAAAGCTTGCTTCTGAGGAAGAGCTCACTTACGATACGCTGTACCAAGCGAAGCGCATGGGCTTCACGGACCGTTCCATCGCTGAGCTGCGGAGTGCATCGCCACTGGGTGCCGGGCATAAGACGGAGGCAGAGGTAACTGAATTCCGTAAATCACATAATCTTCGCCCTGTATACAAAATGGTAGATACCTGTGCGGCGGAATTCGAAGCAACCACGCCATACTACTACTCCACGTATGAGACTGAGAATGAAGTAACAGAGACTCGGAAGGAGAAGGTCGTCGTTCTGGGCTCCGGGCCGATTCGGATCGGGCAAGGGATCGAATTCGACTATTCCACGGTGCATGCGGTATGGGCCATTCAAAAAGCCGGGTACGAAGCCGTTATTATTAACAACAACCCGGAGACGGTATCGACGGATTTCAATACATCAGACCGTCTGTACTTCGAGCCACTGTTCTTCGAGGACGTCATGAACGTCATCGAGCAGGAGCAGCCGATTGGAGTGATCGTGCAGTTCGGTGGACAGACCGCGATTAACCTCGCCGCACCGCTTAGCAAGGCAGGTGTCAAGATTCTGGGTACAGACCTTGCGAGTATAGATGAAGCAGAGGACCGCAAGAAGTTCGAAGCGCTGTTGACTCGTCTGAAGATTGCACAGCCTAAGGGCAGTACAGTAACTTCCGTAGATGAAGCAGTAGAGACAGCACAAGGTCTGGGCTATCCAGTGCTGGTGCGCCCATCCTACGTACTGGGTGGACGTGCGATGGAGATTGTATACTCAGATGAAGAGCTGCTGAGCTACATGGAGCAAGCGGTTAAGATCAATCCTGAGCATCCGGTCTTGATTGACCGCTACATGCTGGGTAAAGAAGTGGAAGTCGATGCGATCTGTGACGGTGAGACGGTAGTCGTTCCTGGGATCATGGAGCACGTAGAGCGCGCCGGTGTTCACTCTGGTGACTCGATCGCGGTGTACCCGCCTCAACATCTGGATGCAGCTACGAAGCAGAAGATTGTGGATATCACGATCAGTATCGCTAAGGAATTGAAGACGATTGGCCTGGTGAACATTCAGTTCGTCATTCATGGCGGAGAAGTGTATGTCATCGAGGTCAATCCACGCTCCTCACGTACAGTGCCTTTCCTGAGCAAGGTTACGAACATTCCGATGGCGAATGTAGCCACTCAAGCGATCCTCGGTACGAAGCTGAAGGATATGGGCTACACGGATGGCCTGTGGCCTGAGAGTGAGTATGTATCGGTCAAAGTACCGGTCTTCTCCTTCGCCAAGCTGCGCCGCGTAGAGCCTACACTCGGACCAGAAATGAAGTCCACAGGTGAGGTTATGGGACGTGACGCTAAATACGCCAAGGCACTGTATAAAGGTCTTGTAGGTGCAGGCATGAAGATTCCTTCCACGGGTGCAATCATCGCTACGATGGCTGATAAGGATAAGGAAGAGGCAGTAGAGCTGCTGCGCGGCTTCTACAAGCTAGGCTACAAGATCTACGCAACTGGCGGAACAGCTGCTGCCCTGCAGGCCGCTAATATCCCGGTTACCATCGTGAATAAGCTCAGTGAGGGTACACCGAACATTCTGGATCTGATCCGTACGGGCGAAGCGAACTTCGTGTTCAACACGCTGACCAAAGGTAAGACGCCTACTCGTGATGGATTCCGTATCCGCCGTGAGGCAGTGGAGAACGGTATTGTCTGCATGACGTCCCTGGATACGGTCAAAGCATTGCTCGGTATGCTGGAGACCTTGAACTTCTCCTCCGAGGCGATGCCTGTTCTGAGCTAGCGGATAGAATAAAGAGCATAAGCTTCCTACAACATTAGTACCACGACTGGATATGGTTTCAGGTTGACCTGGAAAGTACGTCGTTAGCGGAAAGCGAGGAAGCCATAGAGAAACAAAGTATCCGGTCAAGGTACTTGAACACAGTAACGAATGATGAGAGGACATCTTCAGCACCGTCTGATGGATGTCCTTTATCACGGGTAAAAACCCCGAATGTGCACTGGAATGAGCTGAAATCGAGCAACAGGAGGTATAAATGCATGACCGATGAATTCAAGCGCATGGCCGGAAGGCTGATTGTTGCACTGGATTATCCGAATCCAGAGCCAGCCCGTCAACTGGTTCAGCAGTTGGAGGGAATTCCTTGTTACATGAAGATAGGTATGCAACTCTACTACGCGGCAGGTCCAGCCTTCGTGCAGGAGCTTAAGGCTAAGGGCTACTCCGTTTTTCTTGATCTGAAAATGCATGATATCCCTAATACAGTACGTGGTGGAGCGAACAGCATCACACACCTCGGCGTAGATATGTTCAACGTTCATGCAGCCGGAGGCGCTGCCATGATGCTGGCTGCCCGCGAAGGAGCTGAGGCTGCGCTGGAGGAGAACACAGACTTGTCCATGCCCATCATTATCGCAGTGACCCAACTGACCAGCACGAATCAGCAGGTGATGAATGAAGAGATTGGTATACCGGGTACTGTAGAAGATACAGTAGTGCGTTATGCGGTGTTGACGAAGGAGGCAGGACTGCAGGGTGTCGTAGCTTCCCCATTGGAAGCTTCAGCAATACAAGCAGCCTGTGGTCCTGAATTCAGTACAATAACGCCAGGTATACGTCCAGCCGGAAGTGACATTGGAGACCAGTCCCGCTTCACGACACCAGGATCAGCGATCGCCGGCGGCAGTACATACATTGTCGTGGGCCGTCCGATTACAGGAGCAGCAGAGCCAAGACAGGCTGCCCTACAAATTATTGAGGAGATGGTACAAGCATGACCACATTAGCAGCGATTCCCGAGAGTATTGCCGAGCATTTGCTTCGGATTCAGGCTGTAGCGCTTAGACCACAGGAGCCATTTACCTGGACATCAGGTATCAAATCCCCGATCTATTGCGATAACCGCTTGACGATGAGCCATCCAGAGGTTAGAGAGCTGATTGCTGATTCATTCGCCGCAGTCATCAAGGAGAGGTATCCTGAAGCACAGGTCATTGCAGGAACGGCAACAGCCGGTATTCCCCATGCGGCATGGGTTGCACAGAAGCTGCAGCTGCCAATGGCATATGTACGTGACAAGGCCAAAGGCCATGGCAAGGAGAATCAGATTGAAGGCCGCATCGAAGCGGGGCAGAAGGTCGTCGTCATCGAGGATCTAATCTCGACCGGGGGCAGCTCTATCAAGGCTGCAGAGGCTATTAAGCAGGTGGGAGCAGAGCCACTGGCGGTGCTGGCGATCTTCACTTATGAGCTGGATAAGTCTACCCAAGCATTCGCAGAAGCTGGCTTGAAGCTGGATACACTGTCGAATTACAGTGCATTGATGCAGGTAGCATTGCGCACAGGGGCTATTCAGGAGGAAGAGCTGGAACTGCTGCGTTCATGGCGCGAAGATCCATCGTCCTTCGGTAAGTAATTCGACACATCATATAGGTTGTGAAAATTCAATGAGCCTGAAGGGGTTATTCCTTCGGGCTCATTTTTTGTGCGTGCTATATTTCCTGCATTTCCTTTACCGCCCCAGCTTCCAGCTTGGCCAGACGCTTCATCAGCTTCTTGAGCATAACAGAGGCTTTGACACGTAGAGGCAGCTCTGAAGAGATCTCAATATGATACTTCTGAGTCAGAATTAATTCCTTGAGCCCAGCTACAGAGGCGCAGGGACGTTCGAGCACATTAAAGACGCTACCGTATTGCAGACATTGATGTGTGTCACTGCCAGCTGTGACTGGCTTGTTGAATGACGCTGCGAACTGCTCTACCTGCTCACGACAGGGCTGAATTCCATATTCATACATGTCCTTGGCATTCAGGTCAAAGGCATCCAGGCGTGCGAGCAGACTGCGGTCATGTAAAAAGAGTGGGGTGGATTTACGGAAGGGATGTGCACCGATCTTGAGCAACGGCCAAGCCTCCGCCAGATCCAGTAGATCTGCGAACGGGATGAACGAGTTTTTAGCTGTGTAAGGCTCCAGCAGCTTGCGAACTGCCAGAATGTGCTCTTTTTGCCCGATGAGCAAGATATGCCCTACCTCCTGAATATCTACCTCCATGCCGGGAAAGATACGTAGACCATCTGCCTCATAATATTCCCCATTATATGGATAAAGGCGATCCAAAGACTCATAGACATCATAGAAATTACGGGTATTAAAATGCTCGGTCAGAGCGAGTGCGTCTAGTCTACTGGCCTTGGCTTCAGTCACCATTTCTGTAAAATAGGCTGCCGAGAAATCGGATTTCTTGGACAATTTGCCGTGAGTATGAAGATCAATGCGCATTTGTGACACTCCTTATTATAAAATGTTAATCTGTCCGCCCAGCCAGAAAAGCATACCGACGTATATAGCTGATCCGCTAAGGAAAGCTATGTCACGTACCGTAATTTTTAAATGGGCCAGCTTGAGGCGAGTGGAAGCAGGATGCTTCATGCCATAGGAGAACCCTCTAGTCTCCAGAGCTTCTACGGTTGTGCGTGATCGTTTGGCCGTAGCCAGCATGAGGGGGAAGAAGGAGACCATAAGCAGCCTCATATAATACACTGCAAACCGCCAGTATAGCCATCCCGGTCGGGAAGGTACCTGTCCACGCAGCCTGTAGGATAGCATAATATTGCGATATTCACCGAACAGCACTGGCAGGATGCGATACGCATAGGACATGCTGAAAGAGAAAGCAGCGGGCATTCCTAGCGCGAGCAGCCCGTCCCCAATCCGTTCTGGGTCCATACCAGAGAAGACGGTTATGCTTGCCAGTGAGACAATAGACAGCTTGAGCGTCAGTAGCAGGAGAGGCATGGCCGATTCCAGATTTCCACCGAAAAATAGCGAGATGATGAACATCCAGCCGACCTGCCCTACCAAGCCCAGACAGAGAATGATAATAATGAAAGGGGCGGCTCGCGATAGAATGGTGGTCGTCACCATCATGAAGAACATCCCGAGCAGCACCGTGCCGTTATGAATGAACCAGGGTACAATCCCGAAGAACAGATACCAGATAAGCATCACCCGTGGATCAAGCCGTGACAGGCTGGCATGACCACTACCGTACACGGTATTCATCAGCTCCAGCTGAATGCGCTCAAGAGATATTTTATCAAGCCAGTTGCGGACAAGCTGCATGGAGAGCATCCTCCTTTGTGAGAGTCCTTGAGAGAAGCGTAGTCACAAAATCCTCTGTTGTTGAACAGAGTGAAGGCAGCTCCATCCGGTGCGATAGCTCCATAATCTGTGTGAGTGCAAGTCCGCAGCGGCGCAGCAGGGCAACATCTGCGAAGATATCAGCTGGCGGGCCGTCTGCCTCGACCTGACCATGATGAAGCACGATAACACGAGTGGCCCACTCGGTAACGAGCTGCATATCATGCGTGGCAATAACGGTGGTGCGTACGTGCTGATCCAGCTCTGCCAAGGTTGCAATCAGTTCTTCCCGGGTTGCCATATCGAGATTGGCAGTCGGTTCATCCAGCAGCATCAGAGCGGGCCTCATCGCTGCCCCTATCGCAAGTGTCACTCGACGCTGCTGTCCTCCGCTCAGAAGACGAGCATCCCGATCCTGCAACGGTCCCAGACGAAAGCGCTCCAGAACATGCTGGCTGTGCTGCTCTGCATCGGGCATACGACGTGCTCGCATGAAGTGCGAGACCTCCTTATGCACACTGTCTTCAATGAACATTTCACCAGGCTGTTGGAAAATGTAGGCCACCTGACCAGCGAGCCGTTCCAAGGAGGAACGGTTCGTGAGCTGCCCCAGCACGCTAACACTGCCGGATTGCGGTAGGCTGATTCCTGCTATGAGTTTCAATAGCGAGGATTTGCCTGCACCATTGTTGCCGACCAGTGCGATACGCTCCCCTTCGTACATAGTGAGGTTCAGCCCGCGAATAACCTCGTGCTCCTGCTTACTGAGTCCTCTATAGCTTAGTCTCGTATGACTGAATTCAACTACAGGTGTGGCTGCGGTAGCGTGACTATAAGCCTGAGTGACAGTAGGCATGTCTACTGGCATGGGCTCCAGGGAACTTATCTGCCTCGAAGCCCTTAAGCCTGTTGGTGTCTGTAGACTCCTGCTCATGAGCGGTGATGCTGTAGCATCATCTGCACCTATATTAATCGCTTCGGTGTGATGATAATCTGTTCCCGAGGACGTGGACGGGTATTGCGTTGAAAAATACATCGCCGCTTCCTCGACGGTCACCGGGTACAGCTCACCTTTCTGAACTGGAGTTTTAAGCAGGGCTTCGGCTGCCAGCTTTTCGGATGATGTGCGCTCTGTTTGTAATGCTGCCTCAGTATTTGGAGTGTAGATCTCCACCTTGGAAGTAAATGTAGTCTGCTTTAAGGTGTTAATTGCCCAATATTCAGCGACAGCTATGGCTGCGCGGGTGACCTCAGGAGGCTGAATCCCAAGTCGCTGTAGATCATCAATTTGGTTCAGTCCTTCCCTGACCGACAGCTTCCATACGACACGTCCTTGCTCCATGAGCACGACATCCTCGCAGAAATCAGCGATAAATTCCGTATGATGCTCGATTACAATAATGGTCTTGCCATGATCACGATGCAGGCGGGACAAGCATTCATAGATCTGTCTGGCATGCTGGGGGTCTAACTGAGAGACAGGCTCATCCACGATCAGAATATCCGGGTCCATCGACAATGCCCCGGCCAAGGCGAGTAGATGCTTTTGCCCGCCGCTCAGTTCCCAGATATACCGCTCATTAAGTCCTGTTAGACCACACATCGCAAGGGCTCTTTCGCCTAGCTCCCTATAGTGGGGAAGACCATAATTCAACGGTGCGAAGCAGGCTTCATCCAACACAGTAGGCCGTACTAGCTGATTATCAAAATCCTGATAGACGTAGCCGATGTTCTTGCTCAGCTCAGCTACAGCCTGACCTGCTGCCGAGGTACCCAGTACATGAACCTCACCGGAGAAATCCCCGGTATAGAACTGGGGAATCAGACCGTTAAAGAGCTTGCACATCGTTGATTTGCCGCACCCGTTGCCCCCGATAATCGCCGTGAAGCTACCGCGTGCCAGCTCCAGGGTGGCTTCGTTCAGGACAGGCTGCTCAGAGCCAGGATAAGTAAAGGTTACCTGCTGAATAGAGATAGCTTGTTCGGATTTAGGCATAAGGTGGGCTCTCCAGATCGCTGACGGCTTTGTTCTTGCTGCGTCTGCTCCGCATAATCAGCATCGTGATGGCGGCAATTAATGCTGCTGCACCTAGACTGATCCAGATCGCAGTGGTGCCAAGAGAATCTGCATAGTCTGTCTCCCATGCCGCAAAGTTAATATCCATCTCGGATAGGGATTCTGCGCCAAATGCCAGAGCAAAGAGCACAAGCCCAATGATAACCAGCTTCGGACGGAAGATACTGATCCCTTCGTATTTCATACCAGGATTCCGCGGCTTGATGCCGAGCAGAGGCTCGATTTTCCCGTAAAGCATAGGAACAAGATAGAGTGTGGGCAGTAACGCGAACAGGACGCCTGAGAACAATACATCATTCAGGAAGCCTACACCTTCAATAACAACTACGCTCTCTGCTAGTCCAGGCACGGCTTCTAGCTCCTCGACTCCGATCCATACCTTGCCGATATCGACCAGGGAGCTAAGAAATTGGTGAATGATAACGCCCGTAATCGCCGCGATGCCTACCTGTCTGCGATTGCGAGGGTCACTGACCATACGTCCAGCAACGTACATGGCGAAGGAGAAGGTAATGAATTTCTCCAGCTCACCCAGTCCGCCGAATTGACCCAGCATCAGCTCACCGAAGATCACCTCTCCAAGAGCGGCTCCCAATGCCGCAATCATGGGATGGAACAGAATACATAGCGTGAGTGGAATGAAGGCGAAATACTCGACAGACAATTCGATGGGGCCAAGCTGGAGCTTCGGGATCAGCTCTGTGAACATGTTGGACAAGCCGTACAGTGACATGGACAGTACAAACACCATCATTTTTTGCGAGGACGTGAGTGTGTAACGCTCGGTTATTTTTTTCATCGATACTTGCCTCCTCTGAAAGTTAACGATTATAGCCACAGTCTAGAGGCGGATTATTAACGCAAGGAAGGACATTTGTAAATCAAATGTAATTTTTATTACAAGACACATGATTTAATGAAAAAAATATTACATAAACGACCTACTTTCTGTCTGAACAACTGTTATACTGGAGTCACAGCAGGAAAAGGAGAACTTAACCAATGAACTTATTTGCCAAAAAGGAGCAATTATCCCCAGGACATCTGAAGATTGCAGACTTTATTGAACGTCACCCGGAGGAGCTGCTGTTCATGACCGAGCAGGAGATCGCTGACAGGCTAGGTGTCAGTATTGCTACGGTATCCCGCTTCTGGCGTGCAGTTGGTTACGATAATGCCAAGGCGTTCAAAATCCGGCTGCGCACCTCAGCAGATACCACCCCTGCACTGAAGCTGAACAAGACCATCTCACGACTCGATACAGACAGCTTGCCTGTACAGATGCTGGAGACTTCTGTCCAACATTTGCAGGATACATTATCACATATGAAGCAAGGGGAGCTGGAGCAGGCCGCAGCACTTCTGACCGAAGCACGGAGATTATATATTTATGCACCGGGTCCCTCCGCTGGACTCGCTGAGCTGTTGTCCTTCCGCTTGTCCCGCTTCGGTATGAGCATCATTCGCCTTGAAGGTGGGCATGAATTGCTGGAGACGTTGATGCACATGAACCAAGAAGATGTGGTGCTGCTCATGTGCTTCACCCGGCTACTGCCTGAAGCGGAAGTCATCCTTGACTATACTAGAGAAGCTGGTAGTCGGGCGATGCTGGTGACTGACCGCGAAGATTTGTTGTATGGACTGCCTGTGTCGTTGTCTTTTTATGTAAGTCGGGGAGAGCTCGGAGAGTTCCACTCTATGGTGACCCCGCTATTGCTGATGGAGCAGCTCGTGCTAGCAGTTGGACTGAAGCAGAAGGAGCATGCGCTCACCAATCTGGAGCGACTGACAGAACTGCGCGGACGATATGCGGATAAGCTGCCACGTGGCTAGATAGGTGGAGAAGTCAACAGCGAATAACATAGGAATGGCCGAATGTAAGTCATATGAATTATCAATAAAAGTTCGAATAAAAGTTCGAGTAAGCAGCTATCGCTGACCCGCATGCAGCAAAAAAGAGACAAGCGTTCACTCATGACTATTTAAAGCACCTGCATTGGTAGCTTTGTTTGCAGTCAGAAGAACATGCGTTGTCTCTTGTTTTTATTTAATATGGTATTACTTCTTATCTTTGCATCCGATGTACCACCGATTGCCTTAGCGCTTCAGCAGATCCTCACGTAAAGGCGTGAACACGTCCAAGAGTGCCGAGCCTTCCTCCAGGGAGGTGACTCCATGCTTGGCCTCACTTGGTATGACGATGCTATCGCCTTGGGATACGGCATACTCCTTGCCGTCGATTCGGAACACGAAGCTTCCTTTCAGGCAGTAGCTCATCTGTTCATGCACATGACTGTGCTCGTAGCCTTCAGCTCCTTTTTCAAAATGAACCTCCATCATCATCAGGTCCTTGCCTGCCTTCAGTATTTTGCGTTGTACCCCAGGCTCTGCTTGCTCCCATACACCAATATTACTCATGATTGAACATCCTCCTTTGAGAAAATATGAATTTGATTGACTCCAATCGGTAACTTGCGCTCTGCTGTATAGAGATTGTCAAAGGCATGTTGGTCTCGTTCAGCTGTTAACAGGCGGAACTTCCCTTCGAGTGCAAATGGAACCTCTTGTCCAAGCTTGCTGGCGTTAAGCACATATACGAGTTCTCGTCCGTCATGAGAACGGAGCTGGTACATGTGAATACCTTCGGGCAGCGTCACATCATGTAAAGCGTTAACCACAAGTGGTGGTGAACCCTGCCTTCTCGGATGCAGCAAAGTGATATAATCCTGTCCCGCAGTTCCATGCACTCTGAAGTGTTGCTGAGCTCCCAGCTCATACCCACCGCCGATGGCACCAACATCACTAGTGATTACAGGAGCTTGAGGGGATGCAATCATAGTATCCAGACACATTTCCTGCAGACCGTAAGCCGTAATTCTTTGGGCTGCCAGATCCGCATGCTCGCTGAGCGTATGCAGATTCCATACGGAATCATAGTCGCTGTCTATTTGGTCCCAGATGAGGTAGACGTGCCAGTCCGCTTTGACCCATGCTATATGCCGCCGATAAGAGCGGGCCAGCTCGTCAGGAATTGTGCTCGATACGTAATCCAGCTCCTCCGAGAAATAGACCGTATCGCAAGTACTACGTAATGGTCCATTCTGCAGGATACCATTTGCATCAGTGAACTGTACGACATTGTGTGCGCTACTCGACAGATACCAATGACGATCTCCGTTATAATATCCGCCAGTTCCCGAATCCAGTGTCAGCGGCACAGACTCAGCCCAGATCGAGAAGTGTCCTTCATCGTTATGGGCATGATACGTCAAGGGTGAAGCCTCGTAGAGCAGATAATGACTCTTATCAGGCTCATCTGTCTGGTCTCGGAATATAACATAGCCCATGTCTGGATAGTAGTCCGAGCCCAGCGTGGGAGCCTGTGCCTGCAGCTCAGGCTGCGGATAGAGCAGAGCGGCAAGTGGATAGGGGAAAGCACCATTATCTCGTACAACCTTGCCTCCGTGCTGCCATGCCCACATCATTTCACCCGCAAGGCTAGGATTCACCTCGCTATATTGCGGCGCAGCATAAGCCATCAGACGCCACCATTGCTCATGGACATTCGCATCGCCAACACTTGGAGTGACGATACGAGGACGTGGATGTTCATCCGCTCCTACCTTGACAGAACGGTCAAAGGTAATAGCCGAGCCGATCAGGAAGCGGTACATATCCTGTACACGCTCGTTGCCAAAATAATCAATCCCTCGAAGCCGCTTCAACAATACGAAGAACAGAAAATAGCGGTGCAAGACAGCGCCATGATAGCGAATGTTCTCAGGCCATGCTCCGCGAGCATCAACTACGTGCTCAAGCTGCCAATCCACAACGCGTCGGGCGTGCTCCAGATATTTATCGGCGTCCTTCTCCTGCGGGAACATTAGAGCATATACTCCAAGTCCCGTAGCTCGATCCGCATTCCAGTTGCTGCGCATGCCGCCTTTTTCATCCGGGAATTCGGTCAGATCATACCGATAATATTGGGTGTCCATCATCATAGTGGCTATGGAGCCCAGATATTCATGTATCCGTAGCTTTTCCTCTTGCTCTAGTACGTCTGCACCCATAATTTGCCCATAGATAATGGAAATGACAGCAAGCCCGCGCCCGATGTGAACGGCCCCGTATACATCGTCATCGTGCCAGCCTGTGGCCCGGAAAATCTCCATCCCCTGCAGCATATCATCCAGCATGTAGAGCAGCTTGTTCGCGCTAGATCTGGCATGGCGGGGGTCATCCTCCATCATATAGCGGTTAGCATCTGCTCCAGCTGCCTCAAGGAGATAGGCCCAGTTCGTGCAGGTGCTTCGCTGGAATAGGGGAGAGCGCATAGGTGAAGCCACGGGCTGATGCTGTTCATTGGTGAACGATACTTCGACCTGAACTGCAGCGCAGCTAGGGGGAAGAAGGCTAAGTGCTGTCTGCACACTGTAATATTGATCCCCTAGAACAGACACTGGCTGTTCATACGCCAGTACGATCGGCTCTGGTCCATTGCTGACTAATTCGAGACAGCTAGTCTTGACAACCTCGGCAGTCCCACCTGACGGTGTAATACCCGACGTCTGCGCGAAGGCTTCTGTAGATAGGTAAGGAACAGCCTGCATAGATGACCCTTCAGGGAGAGAAGCTCGCCATCCCGTCAGGTCCTGACCCAGATAAGGGGATGCCAACTCTACTGCCAGTCCGCGCTCGGAATGAGTGAGCTGAATGCCGCGAATTCGTGCAGTGCCTGGACCGACGATATGAATGGCGATATGCAGGTAGGCCGCAGTAACCGGTGTTTGAAACACGAACGGGTCCGTGCGGAAGGACCCAAGCTCCTGTAAGGAGGAAGCTTCCTCCGCCCGCAGGAATTGCTCGGACAGAGACACCTGTCGTTCGTATTCCTGTTGCATGGATGCCGAAGCACGGACGCGAGTACGGATGGCCTCCAGCTCTGACTTCTCGTAGCAGCCAAATGGAGCATTGGGAATACGATTGTGTATGGAAGGCATGAAAAGCTCCAACCTCCTTTATAGAATTCGTTAATAAAGGTTCTGATCTGATTATATCGTGGGTCTTACATAGTAAGGGATGGATAAATGTAAGGAGCAAAGGGGGTAAAGCAACTGAAAAAAGCAAATACGCTGAAAAAGTGAATTTCTCCCCCTTGGCAAGTGGTATTCTCCATAACTCCTTTTGACAAGTCACTCTTATGATGGGGATAAGGAAATTGAGTTGACCATGAGGAGGAATCACCCATGCACCATAGCAAACGCCAACTGAATGCTTGGACGTTTATTGCTCCCAGTCTGATCCTGACATTGATCTTCGGTGTCTATCCCATCATCTGGGCTTTGAAGTACATGTTCTATGATTATCAGGGCTTTGGCGAGCCTGTGTTCATCGGTCTGGATAATTTTGCACGTCTGTTCAGAGATACCGAGTTCTGGCATGCTGTACTGAACACCTTCATCTATGCAGGGGGCAAGCTGATTATTACAATCCCCGTATCCTTCATACTTGCGGTCATCTTGAACCGTGCGCTGAAAGGTAGACAGCTGCTCCGGGCCATTTACTTCTTACCTACAGTAGTAAGTGCTTCGGTTATGGCCATCGTATTCTATGTTGTGTTCAACTCCTACAACGGTATGGTGAACCAATTGCTGGTGAACTACGGAATTGTATCCGCTCCCATCGATTGGCTTGGACCTAAATATGCACTGTTGACTTCCATTATTATTGCGATCTGGGGTGCGATCGGGAACTACATGCTCTTGTTCATCGCAGGTCTGCAGAATATTCCCGAGGATCTGTATGAGGCTGCTTCCATTGATGGAGCAGGGCCGTTCCGGAAAATGTGGAGCATCACTGTGCCCATGCTGGGCCCTGTGCTGCAAATGATCATTATGCTCGCTATTACGGTTTCTCTGAAGGGCTATGAGAGCATTATGGTCCTCACAGAGGGTGGACCTTATGGACGTACAGAGGTTATGTATCTCTATCTGTACAAGCTGTTCTTCCCGATCTCCAGTGGAAGCTCCAGTATTCAACAATTCGGCTATGGTAGTGCCGTCGGCTTTGCCACAGCAGTCATCGTAGGTGTGATTACATTGATTTACTTCTACATTTCCAAGAAATTAAATGACGTCTATTAATGAAGGGGGAATCTACCATGAATACAGCCAATCCATCCGCTGGTCGTACTGAACAGCAACTGGAGTCCAGTGCACAGCTTGGCAAAGTGCGGAAGCTTGTCGCAAATATTATCCTGTGGATTTTCCTGCTGGCGGTAGCCGTTTTTGCCCTGTTTCCTATCCTGCTCGCGTTCTTCGGTTCCTTGAAGTCCAATCTGGAGTTATCTACTGGCTCTACGCTGCTGCCGCAAGCATGGAAATGGGACAACTATGTGCAGGCTTGGAATTCGGCGAATTTTGCACAGTTTACGTGGAATAGTATGTTCATCAGCTTCTTCACGACGGCAGGCACCATTCTGGTCGGTACGATGGCTGCCTATGCCGTAGCAAGGGTGGACTTTATCGGAAAGCGTCTATATATCATTCTCCAATCATCGACCTTGTTCATCTCCATCGGTGCCGTCGTATTGCGTCCGCAGTTCGACCTGATGGTAGCTCTGAATCTGCAAAAATCATTATGGGCGGTTATCATTATCCTGATCAGCTCTCACGCGACAGCCTTCTTCATGCTCATTGGTTTTGTGCGGGCGATTCCGAAGGATCTGGACGAAGCTGCTTATATTGACGGATGCAACTTCTATAGTGTATATTACAGAGTCATATTGCCGCTGCTGGTGCCTGCGATTGGTGTTACAGCGCTATGGACCTTCCGCGGAGCGTGGAATGAGTACATTCTGCCATTGGTCTTTACGATGACACAGCCAGGCTTGCAGACGCTGACCGTAGGTCTTGCGAGTCTGAAATACGGTGTAGGCGATGCGGCTCAATCCCAGCTGATGCTGGCAGGAGCGTGCTTGTCCATTCTTCCTATGTTGCTGGTCTATGTCGCTGCGAACAAAACGTTCATGCAGATGACAGCAGGCTCTGTCAAAGGCTAATAGCTACAGCAAGCAGGCAGAATCTGCGGTGAAGAGGTGTTAAGCTGTGATCAAAGCCTGGTTATACCGAACCTCACTCAAGAAACGTATCTGGGTATCGTTCACGATTTTAACCGTATTTTGCGTAGCCTTGACTGGTATATGCGCATATGTGATTGCAGCCCGCGCTATGGAGCGGAATGCATCGCAGCTGAACAAAAATGTCATTAGCCAGTCCGTGAATGTCCTGGATCAGAAGCTGAAGCAGATTATTGTCGCCTCATCTACGATGATGCTGAGTGAGACCTTCAAGCAGACCATTCGTGATATTCAGGCGAATAATACAGAGCGCTATTTTGTGAATTTTTCTCTGTTGCAAGGCCAGTTCACGCAGGCGGAGCTTACCGAGAATACGATTGATTCCATTTTGATTAGTACGCCTCATGGCGATTTTTACTCCAATAGCAAGCTTCGCAAGGCCGGGGTACCGTTCGAATCTACCCGTCTGTATCAGCGGATTAAGGAAGACCCGGCATCACCTTGGATTGAGTATCATCAGGATGAGCTGTTCGTAGGGGGAAATCGGGTCATTTCATTAATTCTTCAGCCCTTGACCGAGAATTATGTACCGGATGTATTTCTGACCATTAATGTAAAAGAAGCCATGCTGGAGAAAGTCGTTAGCGGAGGGGCCGATCATGGCTCCACCCGCTTTTTGCTTATTAAAAAGGATGGCACCAGCGTCATCGGCGATCAGAATCGTCCAGAGTGGACGCGATCGGATTCTTTTGTTGACAAGCTTGGCGCGGAGCCTGCGGGTGAATTTGAATATAATACGGATGCAGGAACCATGCTGGTAAGCTACGCCCAGTCCAGTTACGCCAGAGATTGGGTGCTCATTAGCTACCTCTCCAAGGAGGGGTTGCTGCAGCCTGTACGTAACATCCAATGGATGGTGCTGTTGATCATAGCCGGCTGTACGCTCCTGACGCTACTGTTGGCCGCCTACCTGTCGGGCCTTCTGCTCACACCTTTACAAAAGCTGCAACGCACGATGAAGCGTGTGGGGGAAGAGGATCTCAACGCCAGATTTGAAAGCCCTTTCCAGGATGAGATTGCAGAGGCTGGTCAGAAATTCAATGAGATGCTTGACCGGATCAATGGTCTGATTGTAGAGGTTAAGGCTACGGAGAAGGAAAAAAGAAAGGCAGAGATCAAGGCGCTTCAGGCGCAGATTGATCCGCATTTCCTGTACAACACACTCAATACGATCTTCTGGAAGTGCGAAATGGATGAGTATGAGGATGTGAAGCAAATGCTGATCTCCTTGTCCAAGCTGTTCCGGCTGGGGCTGAATAATGGATTGGAAATAACTACGCTGGATAAAGAGCTAGAGCATGTGCGTCAGTATCTGAGTCTGCAGCAGCAATGCTACGAGGGTTTGTTCGAATACACTATTACTGCCCCGCCTGAGCTGTTGAACAGGCCTGTGCTGAAGATTATCATCCAGCCCTTGGTGGAGAATTCCATCCTGCATGGTCTGAAGGAGAAACGGGAGCAAGGACAAATTCATATTGAAGTCACGTCAGATGAGACCTTTCTGATCATTAGAGTAACGGACAACGGAATCGGCGTGGATGCAGACCAACTTAATGCCAGCTTGAGAGAAGCAGGTGGCAGTGGAGGATATGCGCTGTCCAACATTCGCAACCGCATTATGCTCTATTACGGACAAGCAGCAGCGATCCACTTCACCAGCATACCTTACGAGGCTACTGTAGCTACCTTGCTGATTCCACTGGAAGGTGAGGATGAATCATGACATTTGATGAGCGTATCAAAATTTGCATTATTGATGATATAGCGACGGTGGTGCGCGGGTTATCCCAGCGTATTCCGTGGGAGGAGCATGGAATCACGGTAGCTGCGACGGCCAGCAACGGTGAAGAAGGCTTGAAGCAGATCCGGCTGGTGAAGCCGGATATCGTGCTAACGGATATTCGCATGCCGTTTTTGGATGGACTTGAAATGATGCGCAGCCTACAAGATGAGCTACCAGGCCTGAAGCTGATTTTCCTGAGCGGCTACACGGACTTTGCTTACGCACAGGAAGCTGTGAAGCTCGGAGCCTTCGATTTCATTGTCAAGCCATTCACGAAGGAGCAGGTACTGGAGTCCGTTCTGAAGGCTAAGGAAATTATCGAACGAGAACGCAGTCAAGTAGAGCAGATGCGCGGCATGGAGAAGAAGCTGCGTGAAAGTCTTCCGTACTTGAGACAGGAATTCATGCGGCTTGCAATTCGCTACGGTATTCAGCAGGATCGTCATCAGCAGCAATGGGATTTCTATGGGATTACAATGAAGGATCAGGATTTTGGCGTGATGGTCGCTGAGATTGATTTCTTCGCAGATCGTACCGCCGAGCTGCCCGTCAACGAGGTAGAGCTGATCCGATTTGCTGTGCAGAATATTATAGAAGAGACCATCTTCCGCTACACGAAGGGCATTGTCTTCCGTGAGAAGGTGAACCAGCTTGTGATCGTGGTGAATCCATGCGAGGCATTAACGATGGAGCAACTGGCAGAGCATTGCCGTGAAAATGTACATCTCCACACCTATCAGACCATTTCCATTGGTGTTGGTACGGAGGTGAAGCAGACGTCCCAGCTCGCCATGTCCTACAGACAGGCAGTGACGGCGCTGGCGTATACCTTCCTGACCGGGGGCAACAGTGTCTACTGCTTCGAGGAAGAGGCCGAGAGCAGAGCGGGTCATCTTCGTTACTCCTATGAGAAGGAGAAGGAGCTCCTGTATTGTCTACGTTCTTCCAATTTGCCAAAGGCAGAGGAGCAGCTGGAGCAGATATGGAACGAATGGATCGCTTGTCCGACACGTCCGGATCCAGCTCATGTGAAGACACTTTGTCTGGAATTGGCCCATTCGATCCATCGGGCATTCTCAGAGAAAGTATCCGAGGAGGAACAGAATGATCTGGATCGCAAGCTGTCCGACATGAATAATTCGACCTCCTTCGAGGATCTGCGTAGCCAGATCAGAGAATTGTGCCGCCAGGGTTGCGAGTATCTGAAGGTGAGACAGGTTAGTGACTCCCGCATTCTTGTGGAGCGGGCGATTTCACATATACGGAGCCATTTGCATCAGAATCTATCCGTGGGGGATTGCGCCAAGGTGGTGCATTTAAGTCCAAGCTATTTCTCCAATCTGTTCAAAAAGGAAATGGGGATGACTCTCGCTCAGTATATTACGAGTCAACGCATGGAACGGGCTAAGGAGCTTGTCCTGGAGGGGCTACAGGTGCAGGATATTGCCAGCTCGCTAGGGTACGAGGATCGTCCTTATTTCACGGAGCTGTTCAAGCGCCACACCGGGATGACGCCTACGGATTTTCGTGCAAAATACGCATCACCGGCTACCCATTAGAATGATGGTTTTCTCTCCCCTGAACAGTTGTTTTCTCCTTCACGACATCAGAGGACATTGGATTATGATTTAGTTGTAAATGAATGCGATTACAAAAGGGGAGGAAATAAAGGTATGGGTATGAAAAAATGGTTGTTATCTGGAGCTTCATTGCTGCTCGTGGGTTCCCTGGCTGCATGCTCCTCGGGACAGACAGCTACTCCTGAGACAGGCAGTGGTACGGAGGGACAGAAGACCAAGCTGGTGTACTGGACCATTGACCGACATGACTCCGATTTTATTGAAGCCAAGATTAAGGAATATCAGGAACTGAATAAAGATGTAGAGATTGAAATGAAGGTGATGGCGGACAACTATTCACAGTCCGTGGACATTGCCTTCGCAAGTAATCAAGCACCAGACATTCTGCGGGTCGATCCTGGTAACGTACCAACCTGGGTGAAGCGTGGGTATCTGGAATCGTTCGATGATTACATCTCGCCTGAGATGAAGGAGCGCTTCGCTAACGTGCTGATTGAGGAGAAGAATATGGTCGATGGCAAGATCTACACCCTGCCGAATATCGGTCAATTCTGGCGTTTGATCTACAATGTGGACCTGTTTGAAAAAGCAGGCATCGACAGTCCTCCGACGACCGTTGCGGAAATGGTTGAGGATGCCAAGAAGATCACAGAAGCAGGTAAGGATACCGGTGCTTATGGCTTCGCGGGCAACTTCAAGAGTGCAAGCGGTTTTGAGCGGATTGCCTATCCGATTACGACGTTAAGTAAGAATGTAGGTAATGAAGGCTATGACTTCCAAAAGGGACAATTTGATTTCGGTATGTATAAAGAAATAGCTGAGGCGCTGCATCAGATTAAAGAAGATGGAAGCATGCTGCCAGGCTCGGAATCGCTGGATATCGATCCACTGCGTGCGCAATTTGCGCAAGGCAAGATCGGCATGTACTTCAACCACTCTGTAGAGCCGACTGTATACAAGACCCAATTCCCGACAGACATTCGCTGGGCAGCAGCTATGCCGCCTACCATTGACGGACAGGTGAACGGTGCAGATCAGGTCATTTCCGGTAGCTACCTTGCATTGAGCAAGAATTCCGAGAACAAGGAAGCGGCATGGAAGTTCATTGAATGGATGTATAGTGATGAAGTACAGGTAGCCTACCAAGAGGGTGGCTATGGCCTATCCGTAATTCCTTCCGTAGCAGCAACTGCCAAGGCACCTGATATTGCTGGCATCGAGAACTTCTTGCCAACGGCCAATGACGGTATCTACCCGGCTACTCCGCTGATCATTACAGAAGGGCGTGTAGAGGGAATGAAGAAGGTCGATATCTTTAACCGCTTTATCTTCGCTGGTGGCGATCTGGACAAAGATATCGCAGATCTGAACGCTCGCTACAATGCAGCGCTGGAGAAGGCAAAGGCTGCTGGAGATACCTCCATCGAGGCCAAACCGGATTTCAGTGCGGCAGATCTTCAAGGGTCTCTGGCAGAGAAGAAGTAACGATATCAATAGAACGATATCAATAGTATGTAATGTCATAAAGTAATTTGTTTGAATGCATGGGCCTTCCCAACAGTCAGCTAGTGACCGGGTGAGGCCCTTTTACATATTGATCTGGTGATGAACGAAGAGCGCGGCTTTAGACGCGCTCATCAAGAAATTCGTGTGTGTAAATCGCATTAATTCTATCCAAAACGTTGTGCGCTTGATCTTTGAATTTTAAATCTGCAACCTGATCTTTCAGCAAAAACACGCCAGTCTCATTACAGTGTTCCCCGAGGGCCCCCTTATACAACTTGTTCGCACCGTGGATCGGTGGAGAGAAAAACAGCTTCATTAGCAATTCAACCACTTTGGGTAAACCCGACGGTTTCCCTTTTCTTAGCGTATTATTGCCACCCGGATCTACGCTGCGGATTTTAATGCCTTCTTTGGCAAGCTGCGGTGCGATAGCCTGAGTCCACAGCGAAAGCGCCAGCTTTGAAGTGGCATATGGACCAAGCAATTTGCGGAAGGTTTTGGGGCGTTCAAGGGTTTCGATATTAAACTTCTTTACATAGTTTAGTGTTGAAGATGAGGTGTTGATTACCGTTTTTAAGTCGGCGTTTTTTAAGAGCTCCTTTAATTCCATCAGAATGATATATGGAACGACCGTCATCAGTTCATAATGCTTCTCACGCCCTTGTTTCGAATAGCTCAGTTCGTGAAAGCTTCCGCCCGCATTGTTGAACAAGATGTCGATCTGCTGCTCTTTTCGTTTGATCTCTTCCAAAGTACGTCTCAAGCTGGCATAATCGGCAAGATCCGCTACTTTATACATGCGGAGCCATCCACTATTGATGGCATTTTGGATTCTCATATCATCGGTAGGAAAGTCGGAACGGTTCAAAGCAACCACCTGCCAGCCCTCCGACAACAACTTCCATGTTAATTCCAACCCGATTCCGTTGCTTGCACCAGTAATCAGTGCGATATGATCTCGTTGGTTCGTGTTCATTGTAGGACTCCTCCTGATGGTGGGATATTTCCCCTGATTGCGCATATTCTATAACTTGGAGTCGACTCTAAGTCAAGGAACGTAAACAAAGTTTTTGTTCTAAGAATAAGGGACTTGACTTGGAGCTAGCTCCAAGATGTATAATGCACAAAAAAGCAATCTCCGGGAGGAAACAGGATGATGGCAGAGCAGACCTTTACAATCAAGCAAACCGCCGAGCAAACAGGAATTTCCGAGGATACGATTCGTTATTACGAAAAGATCGCGTTGCTACCTCGGGCGGATCGGAAGGACAACGGGCATCGCATCTACCGGCAGGAAGACATCAATACGATCCGGCTGATATGCTGCCTGAAAAAAACGGGGATGCCGCTGGAGGAAATGCGGCCATTTTTGGCAGTCTCAGCCGACACAGATCCCGGAGAATATCCTGAGCTGGTAGAGTACATAAGGAGCCACAGGGAAAATATCGTCAGCCAAATCGCCTCGCTACAGCAGGTCGTCGATTTTATCGACATGAAGCTGGAGGAGGGAAGATACCGCCGGGACTTCTTGGATGAAAGCCAAGACGGCGTGTCAGAGAATATAACGGAAGAATCGAATCCCAAGCCCGTCTCACCCGTTGAGATGAGTTATTTTTCCGTATCGGCCAAAGCGGGCAAGTCAAGAGCAACTATAAGGTAAGCTCGCAAATAACAAGGGGAGTACCAGGGAAACAGACAATAACTTAACTAGCACAGCCCATGTTTTAGAAGGAATTAGCTCTAATAGGCTTATATAATCAATCTAAGTGAAGCACGGCTTTGCCCGAGAATTTCCGTTCCATAAGATTACGGGCAACGGTGTCAATTTCGGTCCAAGACGCCTCCACTTCGATTCGTGGGAATAACCGCTCATTTGTGACTAGCCGGGCCAGCAAACTCAGATCATCCGCGGCTGATTGACGAGTGAGTTCCTCACCTAAAAAGAAGCTGTACAAGGTTTTTCCTCCACTGGTCACCATATTCTTCATATCGATCATTGCGGTATTTGAAGAGGAAAATCCTACCGCAACGCAAATTCCTTGGGGCGCTAGCTGCGGCAGCAACGCCGCCAGTGTATTGCCGCCTACTGAATCGATAATCAGATCGTACGGCCCAAATTCGCTGGCTGATGAAATTGCGGAATATCCAATGATCACTTCGTCGGTTCCTACCTCCCGAACAAGCTCAGCCTTCTCTTCCGTGCTTGCCGTACCAACAACGTATGCGCCGGATTGGACTGCAAGCTGATGGGCGAATAGCCCAACTCCGCCGCTAGAGCCTGTAATGAAAATCCGTTTGCCAAGCAGCATGCCGCCTTTTTGAAGTGCATAAAGAGCCGTGAGCCCTGCTACGGGGAGGGTAGCCGCCTCCGTAAAAGTGAGTTTGTCTGGGATTTCGGCCAACAACGATACGGGAGCAGCCACTTGCTCACTCCAGGCTCCCATCGGGAGCAAACCAACAACCCTGGCCCCTTTTTGCGGTCCTGCGCCGTTCTCTGCCGGCTCGATGACTATCCCGGCGAAATCCCAGCCAGGACGACTAGCTATTTCCTGATTTTTAGCGTCACTCACTTCACCGCGGTTGAGTGAGATGGCCTTCACTTGTACAAGCGCTTCCCATGGATTAGGCTGCGGGGCATCAACTTCCTTGAAGGCCAAATGAGACGGGGCATGCGGATCAACAACAATAGTACGAATCATATCGGTTTTCCTCCATGTTGGTTATGGTCATTAGATGACCTTCATTTCAATGAAGAGTATACTTTTAAATAAAGGTTCGGCCCAAGTGCAGAACTACACTTCATAAGAGAAGGGAAGAGAGGATGGGGATAGATACGGAGAATTCCAGACATAGAATCGTAATGGGAGAAATTGAAGCCCTGCGGATAAAACGCCAGCAAAAGCTTGTCGATCGACCTCAACCATCCTTAAAACGATTTACTCAACAAGAGCTGAACGACGAGGCTTTTCCTTCGTATAAAAATCTGCTGGTTGGACGTACCCGCCGCATACCGACCCGCCAGACGATAATAAATATTGCAGAATATCTTGAGTGTACATCCGACGAGCGTAACGATTTACTTATGGCAGCTGGTTATCTTCCAATTCAGACCGAATTGTATGGACGATCGTTGGAGCGTGCAATAGAGTGGGCTCAGCAAACGATGAGGAGTATTCCTTTTCCCGCCATGGTCGTAACACATACTCAGGACATCAAGGGATTAAATGAGCCCTTTCATCAATTGTTCGAAATTCCTCTTGACCGTTCATATGATGGTTTAATGAATAGGGTCGATTTACATTTTAATTCTGGTTTTCCTATCCGGTCCCGCTCTACGTTTGACAAGGCGTCGTTTCAGCAGTGGGAGGAGCACATCATAAACGGAATACAAGCCTTTAAGAGTGAGCACATGCTCTCGCGTTATGATGCGTGGTATCAAAAATTGCTGGATAGAGTTCAGAAATATAACGCGTCCGAATATCTGAGTGTGCCGGATGTAGGGGGAAATGTTGATCAAACACAAACAATTCTAGCCAGAATGGAAAGCTCCGGAGACCTTATTCCCGTACGCTACAGACAGGTTTCGATCTCCGCAGGCGGCCGCTTATATCCGCAAGTTGAGGTTTTCCTGCCGGTAGATTCTGCCGCGCGCGCAGTTTTTGAGAAACTGGGATGTCCAACTGATTGTACATTTGTCTAATCAGATGTAATCTTAATGTCCGCAGAACTTATTGTCGGGGCAGAAATAATAAATTTTTAGACCGCCTTCAATGGCGGTCTTTTTCTCTGCAATTTCTTTAAATCTGAATCTTTTCGGAGTCTTTATTGGAACCGCGAAACTTTTGAACATCCCGTATCGGTGCTTGGCCATACATACGGGTATATTCACGACTAAATTGGGAGGGGCTTTCGTAGCCGACGCGGAACGCCGCATCAGAGGCTAGGAGAGATTCCGTTAACATTAACCGCCGGGCTTCCTGCAAACGAACCATTTTCTGGTATTGCAGTGGGCTCATCGCTGTGACGCGCTTGAAATGCTTGTGAAACGCCGATGTGCTCATATTCACGGATTTTGCGAGGTGGCTGATCGCTAGAGGGCGATCATATTGACGATTAATGAATCGGATTGCTTGAGCGATGTTATAGGAATGGCTACCGCTGGTCGCTAGTTGATAAAGGAGCGCACCCTGTTCGCCCTGAAGCATTCGATACAGAACTTCGCGGGTGATAAGCGGTGCTAGAACTGGAATGTCCTCAGGCGTGTCGAGCAGTTGCATGAGCCGCACGATGACTTCAAGCAACGCAGGAGACGTTTGGCTTAAAGCTATACCTCGGCCGGTTTCCGCCGAAACGGAAGCCGGCCAATTCATTTTTTCAACATTCTCCAGGATGGAACCGGTGTCGAAGCTCAATTTCAAGCCTAAAAATGGAGTCTCGGGTGAAGCCTCGACGATTTTACCTATGATCGGCAATTCTACGGAAGTGACTAAGTATGTCGAAGGATCGTATCGATAAGTTTCACGAGCCAGTGTAGCCGTCTTAACACCCTGCGCCACGACGCAAATGGATGGTTGGTAGACGGATTCCAACGGTTCCGACAAATGAGTAGCATGCATCAGGGATAAATTAGGAACAGCTGTCCGATGCGTTCCGCTATTGGGAGCATGGCGGCGTATTAAAAGTGCCAATTGCTGCAAGGCTTGTTCCATCCGCAGCGATTCGTCCATTGTCTATGTAGGCCATCCTTTCTAGAGAGGTGATATTTACTTTTATTATAAGGAGATGAAAGAGAATTAGGCAAGGACCGGACAGGAATGGTCTAACGGCATGATACGATTACTTACTATAATGAATTTGTAAAGTCTGGCGTATGATTGTTAGATTCATAACTTGATAAAGGAAGTGGAAAGGAAATGAGTGTGAATGGAAAAGTCGCGATCGTCACTGGGGCGTCGCGAGGAATTGGGCGGGCAGTGGCCATCCAACTAGCACGATCCGGAGCAAAGGTGGCTGTCAATTATTCCTCGAGCGGAGGAAAAGCGGACGAGGTTGTAAAGACAATTGAACAATTGGGCGGCCAAGCAGTTGCAATCCAAGCCGACGTAAGTAAGGTGGACGATGTTGAAATGTTGTTCTCGGAAACGCTAGAATGTTTCGGGCGTGTGGACATACTGGTTAATAATGCTGGCATCATGGAAAATCATGCGATTGCGGACGTGTCGGAGGAGATTTTTGATCGGCATTTCGCGCTCAACGTGAAAGGGACTTATTTTGCTTGCCAACAAGCGATGAAGCATATGATGCAAGGCGGAACCATCATTAACTTCTCGACGTCCGTCTCGGGTGCCATGCTTCCAACGTACAGCGTATATGCAGCAACGAAAGGAGCGGTCGAGCAGCTGACACGTCAATTGGCCAAGGAATTTGGTCCCAAGGACATCGCCATCAATTGCATCGCGCCTGGGCAAGTGGCAACGGATTTGTTCCTCAACGGTAAATCGCCGGAGTTGGTCGATTCGTTCCGTCGAATGAACGCGTTCGGACGGCTCGGTGAACCGGAGGATATTGCGAATGCGCTGGAGTTGCTCGTCAGTGACAAAGCCCGTTGGATAACGGGACAGACGATTCGCGTTAACGGCGGGTTTAATTGATCTTGAGGAAAGTAGCTCTGAGAAAGGAGAGGCGAACGAATAGCGTGAAGCAGCGTTGTTGGTGTAACTCTCTTTTGCGTGCTATCAGGACACGAAAAAGAAGCCGAAATACTTGCCGTTAAAGACAACACGGAGAGCCGTATCTTACCATGCTGAACTAACTGGCAACGTTAGTATAATGACAACAGCGGGAGACCAAGACTTTTTTTATCAAGTCTTGGTCTCCCGCTGCTTTTTACTAGTGGATGTCTAACATTTTTTCTGCTGACAGATCAAGTGAATGATATGCCTGAAATTAACCCAGTAACCCAGTAACTCGGTGAACGGGGTTCATCCACAATGTCGCTCCTTATTCATCTTCTTTGAATACAGGACGAATTTGACAAGTGAAGCGAATGTTCTTCTCGGACAAGCGATAGGCTGGCAGCAGCTCTGGACCACAGGAGTTGGAGCCGACACCGCTCATTTTGTAATCGATATGGACTACAGTCTCCGGAATCGGCTGCAGCTCATAGGTATGCTCTGCCTTGGCCAGCAGCTCTGGAGTCACATGCAGCGCCTGGAAGGAGAAATCCTCCTCAGCGGTGAAGCGGAGTCCCATACCAAGCAGGTTCGTTACGTTTGCCCATCCTGTACCGAAGCGTGCGCCATTCTCTTGTGGCATGACATAGTTCTGGAACAGTTGGTCAACGGTGGTCTCATACACGGCTTTACGGGTGCTGTGATGCTTGTCAGCATAGCCCTCATGTGGTCCATAGCCGAAGTACTCGACTTCCTCCGAACCCTTCGGCATCTCTAGACGAAGACCAAAGCGCGGCAGATAAGGAGCCTCTTCGTTCACATCCGCCTGCGTGCAGAAGGTGATTAGGCCTTGACTGTCCACTGTCCATACCGAACGGCCTTGAATCAGCATCGGACGAATGCTACCGCCAAGTCCGTAGGAGACGCGAATCTCAATGATGCCTGTCTCGGTGCGGCTCCATGAGCAACTGTAGATTTTCGTGTGGAGCTCGTGCATTTGCCAGCTCAACCAATCTTTCTTAATGTTAATGTCATTATCTGTTGGAGCTCGCCATACGGATAGCTTCGGCGGTGAAGCGAGCATTTCCACACCCTGCTTGGAGATCGAAGTGAATGTGCCGAGTCCAAGCTCGAAGGTGTAATGAAAATGACGACCACGAATCAACAGCTGACCATTTTCCTCCACAGTCTCCAGTGGCCATTCCGGTAACGACGAGACCATCGGTGCCACAGCCTGTTGCTGTGCGGCATATTCGAATTGAGCAAAGGAAAGCTCGTAGCCAGGTACTGACCAGGCCGTCTCCAGCTTGCTCCGATACGTGAGTGTAAGCCAGACCGAACCCTGCTCTTGCACCAGCTCCTCCAGAGAATAGGACAGCTGAATCACAGCCTGATCACCGGGCTGAACGTTTAGCTCTGAATGTAGACCTTGCGCGATAAGTTGCCCAGCTTGCTCCAGCTTCCAGTGCAGCATGACATTGGACAGATCCGTGAAATCATAGCGGTTATGAATGCGAATCTCTGCTTTTGCAAAGTCCACCAGCTCCGTATGGACAGGCGCGATAATCTGCTTGAGCTCCAGCAGACCTGTATGTGGCTTGCGATCAGGGGATACCAATCCGTCAATACAGAAGTTGCCGTCATGTGGCGATTCTCCAAAGTCTCCACCATAAGCGAAATATTTGGTACCATCGGCAGTAGTCTGCTGGATACCATGATCGCACCATTCCCATACACATCCGCCCATGAGCTTTGGATAGCGGTAGAATAAATCCCAATACTCTTTCAGATCCCCAGGGCCGTTCCCCATCGCATGGCTGTATTCACACAGGAACAATGGCTTGGTCTGATTCGGGTCCTCGGCGTAAGCCTGAACCTTCTCTGTGGAGGCATACATTTCGCTTTCCATGTCAAGGACATCCTTGCGCTTGTCGCCATTGTAGCGCTCAGCGGCTCCCTCGTAATGCACCAGCCTTGAGGCATCCCGCTGCTTGGTCCAGGCAGCCATTGCGATGTGATTGTCTGCATAACCGGACTCATTCCCCATAGACCAGATGATGACGCACGGATGATTCTTATCCCGTTCTACCATCCGCTCAGCCCGCTCTAAGAAGGATTCACGCCAGAGAGGGTCAGCAGAGATCATGTGGAAGGCCTCTTCCTTACCAGGGTAAGCGCGAATGAGCCCATGACATTCCAGATCTGCTTCATCAATGACATAGAAGCCATATTCGTTGCACAGATCAAGGAAACGCGGATCGTTCGGATAATGCGATGTACGAACCGTGTTAATGTTATGCTGCTTCATCAGCATCAGATCTTCCTTCATATGCCGCATGGAGACGGTAGCGCCCAGGACCGGATGAGAATCGTGACGGTTCACGCCCTTTAATTTGACGGGAACGCCGTTGATTTTGAACACGCTATCTTCAATGGATACGGTGCGGAAGCCAACATGATGAGCGAAGGTCTCCGCCCCAGCCTGAATAATCAGCTCATAGAGATAAGGCTGCTCGGCGTTCCATAGTGTTGGATTGTTCAGTCTTATGGACAGACTTCCATCCTTCGTCAGCTTGCTATGTGCAGTGCCGACAGAGCTTCGATTGTGGTCCAGCAGTGTGGCCGTCACAGGAAGCTCGTCTGTCGATAAGTCAGACGCTTGAATTTGAACATGCAAGTTGACGGAGGTCAGATCCTCATTGAAGGCTTGAAGGATTTCGAAGTCACGCACATGGCTATCCTCGCGGCTTAGCAAGTAGACATCACGGAAGATACCGGAATAACGCCACACATCCTGATCCTCCAAATACGTCCCATCACACCATTTCAGCACCATGACTGCGACTTTATTCTCGCCGGCCTGTACATAGTCGCTGATTCGGAATTCGGCAGGCATACGGCTGCCCTGACTGTAACCAACGAACTGACCGTTCACCCACAGGTAGAAGCAGGAATTGACCCCTTCAAACACGATATACTGCTGCTTCGTGGTCTCCTTCTCGGATAGATAGAAGCTACGTACATACAATCCGGCAGGATTTTCGCTCGGAACGTAAGGTGGATTGAATGGAATTGGATAGTTTACATTTGTGTAGTGCTGCTGATCATACCCATTCGTCTGCCAGCAGGACGGCACCAACAGTTGATCCCAGGAGGAGGTGTCGAAGTCCTGCTCATAGAAAGGCTCATTAACCTGATGAACACTTGCCTTGTAGCTGAAGCTCCAGCTTCCGTTCAAAGATTGGTAGTAAGGTGAATACCCTCTTTTTCTGGAGATGGCATCGGCCTGATTATCATAAGGTATGAAGGCAGCGCGGGCCGGTTCGCGATTCACCTGTAGAATATTTGGATTTTCCCAATAGGGTTCGATACGGATCATTTCATCAGACTCCTTGTCATGGTAAGATCACTGTAATAACACATCTGATTATATAGACAAAGAGAGTTAATACATAGGTGATAAATGGACATTTAACCTCACAAAAAGGACATGTTATCAAGGGGGGCAATACAGTGGAGAAGCTGGGACTACGAATCAATCTGTATCAGCAAAGCCCGGAAGGGATGCCGATTCAGCTATATACTATTGGGGTGGAGCCTCAAGCGCCCATGACGCGACCACAGGGCTTCTCAGCGATGCAATGCATGATTTCGCTCCAGGGAAGTGGGGTATTTCGAATCTATGGGGAGGAGGAATGGTCGGCTATTCCCGAGCACAGTCTGCTGTATATACCTGCTGGACTGCCGCATGAATACATGGCGCTAGATCAGCAGCATTGGCTGTTGGGATTCGTCACCTTCACGGAGCGAAGAGAGGGATGGATGGCCGAATTAGGCTTCGGGCAGCAGCCTTATTGTATGCCATTGACCGAGGTGGATTCCTTGTATGCACGAATGGAGGAGATGTGGGAGATTACAGGGGAGCGTCCTCAGCTGTGGAAGTCTGCTGAGCTGCTGCTATCATTCTGCGTGGAGCTGCATCGGTTGCAGAAAGCGGAGAGAACGGACATCGTGCCGACACGTCAGCCGGATAGTGTGGTAGAAGCGATTACCTCATTTCTGCATGATCATCTGGAGCGAGATTTCTCGCTTGATGAATTGTCAGCGTACATTGGCTATTCTGCGAAGCAGACGGTGCGGCTGTTCACAGGGCGAGTGGGCATGACACCACATCAGTATTTGAAAAAAATACGCATGGAAACTGCCACATGGCTACTTGATCATCAGCAGCAGATGACGGTGAAGGAGATTGCGCTTCATGTAGGGATGGAGCCGGACTATTTTACCCGTACCTTCAAGCAGACCTATACGGTCACGCCCTCGGAGCATCGCCAGCGCCAGCTTGACAAGAAGAAGCTCTGGACGCCAGGGAAGCGATGATTTCATGACCCATGGACATCTCCCATATGCAATTAATAAAGCCAAAAGGGATCTACCCATACCGTAAGGAAACTCATACCGTAAGGAAACCTATGCCGTTAAGGAAGCTCATTTTATTGATGCTAAATGCTAAGAAAGCATATGTATGACAGGGAATCATTGGAGATAATGCTATTTTTGCGACAAGCCGGGCACACTAGCGGGGACAACTTGTAGCGAAAGAGGGACGCTCATGCAGTGGATTTATTTCGGTAAGCTCTATACAACAAAGTTCCAGGCCGGCTGCCTGGCCAAGCGTCTTGAGGAGGACGGATGGATGTACGGATATCAGGACCCCAAGGCGGTAGAGATCTATCAGTCACGTAGGGGGCGCTACGGCGTTCGCTTCATACCGTGATTGAAGATATTATAGAAGGATTATTTTTTGAAAAGGTTAAATGGACGAAATCTGTATGGTGAACACAACAAAAAAACATGAGATAAAGCAAAAATCCTCTCCTGAATGAACAGGAGAGGATTTGCTATGTATGGGCCCTGAGGGACTCGAACCCCCGACCAATCGGTTATGAGCCGACCGCTCTAACCAACTGAGCTAAGGGCCCTCAATGCTATGCTGTGTTACTGATTATTCTTAGGAAACATCAAACAGCGGCGTTAATTAATATACAACATTTTCATTTCATTCGTCAAGTGTTTTTTTGACATCAGGATATGACGGCCTCATGAACAATACTGAACAGCTTTTATTAAAATTTTAACAAGTATGACTTTTGGTACAGTTGTGGACAAATGTAGGGGACATAATGGGAGTTGAGAGGAAAGTCCTGTACTATTATAGGGATATTCGTCGCAAGAGCCTATAAAAAAGTTGAACGAATGTGCCTATAGGTCTAAATAATCGGATCATATATGTCGAAATAGAACTTAAGGAGGGGGTTGTATGAACTGGAATGCAATAAAGGTTAAGCTTGGCATGCGTCTTGGCATGCATCCTGCCAGATCAACGGAGGAAGGCAGCTTTACGACCGGGATTATTTGGGGATTGCTGCTCAGTGCGGTACTCTGGGTATCTATTATTGGCTGGATTTCAATGCTATTCTAGAAGGACTAATAAGTAAACATTGTGCAGCTACAGTAGCTAACGGAAAGACGTAAAGGAGCAGCGAACAACGATAGCTCTGTTCCTGGAAGTAGCTGCAGACTACATATATCTGAAGTGAAAATCTAAAACACAGTAGAAACGTTTTGTTACAGTAGGAATAAGTATCGAAAAGCCTTTAATTGTAGTAGTAAGCGATTAATTGTAATATATGAGAAAACACCGCCCAGAAATGTGGTCAAGACCCCATTTAGTGGACATTGAAAAAACACCTAAGCTAGAAACTGGCGTCGGTACTCTACCGGCGTCAGTTTGTTTAATTTACGCTGTGGTCGTCTTCGGTTGTAAAAACGTATGTATTTCTCAATTCGTCTTTGTGCCTCTGCCAGATTTCGTATATCATAGGGATAGAGTCCTTCCGTTTTGAGATGCGAGAAGAAACTCTCCATGGAGGCGTTGTCTAGGCAATTGCCCCGGCGAGACATGCTGATTTGGGCGCCAACCTTTGGCAGCATGTCGTGGTAAGCATGAGACGTGTACTGGAACCCTTGGTCGCTGTGAACGACCAATCCGGTCACGTCTTTTTGCTTTGCAAATGCCTTGGCAAAGGTCTGGAGGACCAGCTCATTGTCGTTACGTTCGCTAAGTTGGTAGGCCACAATCTCGTTATTGAATAGGTCTTTGACTGCTGAGAGATACAACCAGCGTTCGCCTACCCGGTATTGAGTCACATCCGTCACCCATTTCTGGCTTGGTTTTTCGGCTGTGAAATTTCGCTTAAGCAGATTATCAGCTACACGCTCGGCAGCCTGGTATGTCATATTAAATCGACGTTTCCGGCGAATGCTGGCTTGAAGACCGAGCTTTTGCATAAGGCGCAGCACCTTCTTGTGATTCATCCATACACCTTCATCCTGCCACAAGAACAGCTGGATCTGCCGGTAGCCATACCTTCCTTCGTAGCGTTTATACACCGTGCGGATGAGTCGTTTAGCACCGGCGTCTGGGTCGTTGTTCTTCCGCTTCAAATATGCGTAGTAACCACTTCTAGAGACGCCAAGGAGTTGGCAGTATTCAGCTACTTGGCCGATGTCCGCTGCTTGCTCAATGAGCTTGAAGCGCTGTTCTTTCCCTCCCGCATCCAGATTTCCAAACACTTTTTTAGCATCGTATTCTCCCGTTTCAACTGCTGAACATATCGCTCCTGATCTAAATATTCTTTCCGCCTTCCTCGTTGATCTGCCGATACGTCCACTTTTCCTCTACGTGCAGGCGAATTGCCTCCACCTTGAGTTCCTCGGAATACGTCTTAAACTTTTGACCTTTAATAGCCATTAAAAATGCACCCCCTAGAAATTCATCGGTTAAACCAAGGGGTTTTTCCAATGTCTATTCTAAGGGGTGCACTTCAAATGTCTGTGGCGGTGTTTTGCTGTCTAAAAGAGGGCTAGGCTGGTATATCCGTTGTGCCTGCCTATAAACTCCTATAAAGCCTGTAGATGCCTGTACGCGCTTGTGGCGCCATGTAGCAACCGAGACCCATTCTGGTTGATAAGTAAGCCTAAGGGGGCATTATTCCTCCTCAGCTTCATGCTGGGTGTGCTTGCCACTAAAATCCTCTGCGAGCTTCTCCATTCCCTTGTTGACGGCTTCGTCAATCATATCGGTTGCTGCTGGACGGCTGGGGTCTACATCAGGGAGCTCATTGAAGCCTGGAGCTCGCTCCTCCAATGGCTTGTCATTCTCATGATCAGAAGCTTTGCTCATCTAGATACACCTCGTTTCTTCGAAAAGAACTGTTTGTGATTCAAGTGATATTGTAAGTGAGCCAACACTTGAGCCTGTATTGGGGACAAGTAATAAGTGAGACAACATGAAGTAATTTTTCGCTGACTTCACGATTCGCTATATGATGCTATTAACCCCATTCTTGATCTTGAATCAAAATGAAGCCGGAGAAGTTGTACCTCTCCGGCCAGGTCTTTCGTGCTTATCTGTGTTCAACTCGGTGTTCAACCAAATCGATGGTGCCCAGCACCAAATGGGCCAGACCAAATCCAAGAATGCCAGTGGCGGCGAGCTTGTACTTGCTTGCAAGCAGTACGGCTCCCGAGGCAGACACAACGGTACCAAGAACGGTTGGAACTAACCCTTCACGCATACATAACACTCCTCACAGATCAGAATGAAAGACAGCATTATTGTGTGTTTAAGCGTAACAGGATATGCGTGGTTGTTTTTTGTGTGAAGTTTGAATTTGTTGTTGGATAAATGTCTCAGGGTCTCCGCAAATACAGGATTTTTCAAAGGACTGAAAAAACACTTGCAAACATCTCTAAATTATCGTAAGATATGTTGGTGACCGAAAAACGGATATGAATTAAAAGCCTTCCAATTATTGCTTTGGATATAAGCGGAAGCATATATGATTTTATGCCGGGGTGGCGGAATTGGCAGACGCACAGGACTTAAAATCCTGCGGTAGGTGACTACCGTACGGGTTCGACCCCCGTCCTCGGCATCATATTTTATCGAAAGAATCCCTTGAAGTTCAAGGGATTCTTTCTTTTTTTAGTCGGAAACCTACAACACTGGGAACAAGCACTTTTTTACCGTTGGGGACGGATTGGGGACGAATTTTTGGATCGAAGACGTCAAGATGAGCTTTCGTTTTATGACTAAGCTTTTTGTTAACATAAGCATTAGTGTCTGTGATCACCTGAGGTGCATGACGAAGTCGACGAGGACGAAGAATAAGAAAAAGAGGCGTTTGGAGGATTACAGGAGATATTTAGAAGTGACCTTAAGAGCTCTGACGGCTAACGCTGTCAGAGTTTTTGTGCGTTCGTTTGAAAACCATTATAAACAAATATGCAAAATTACAGTATATTTTTATAGATCAGCAAGTATATGTTTAGACAGTAATTCAGAACTTGTCTATCATACATTCATATACCATGTGAAGAGGGGAATACAATGTATAAAAGTCTCGTGTCATTGATGTGTACAGTATCGTTGTTTCTGGCATTCTTTCCTGCTACGGCAGGCGCTGAGCCTGTTGGGATGCTAAGAGGTCAGGTTATTCAGACAGGAAGCCATCCGACTAACCCCATAGGAAAAACGAGTACTGTTACGGATAATGATTTCTCAACCTTTTTTAATTTGCGTTCTGAAATCGAAAGCCGGACTGTGAATGATTTTTTGATCTATCAGTTTTCTACTCCGGTTGATATTACTGCATATAAACTATATATAGAAAACTATAACAAATATACTTTAACTTTTATATTTTATGATTCCGCAAACAAAGAAATCACCAGATTCAGGCAGACCATTTCAGGGGATAATGGAATTTATCCTTTTGCCAAATCTATAGAAGGCGTAAAGAAAATGGTGGTATGGAACTCGGTAAAGACCAACCCAACCCTAAAAGTCTTGGAATGGGACGTATATAATATTCCTGTTGAAAATCCAACTACATTGACTGCTTCTGGCGGTGATCGTCAGGCAACACTGACATGGGATCAGGTTCCCGAGGCCGATTCTTATACGGTACGCTATGGTACAGAACCTGGAAAGTATACCGAAACGCTGACAGTAACGAAGGACAAATTTGAGGGTCTTGTTATCCCAGAGCTAACGAATGGGATAACATATTACTTTAACGTCATTCCAATTGTGAATGGAGTGGAATTTCTTCCTTCTAATGAAGCCTCAGCAACCCCAGAAGATTCAGAAGCTGAGGAACCGACAACACCGGGAGAGCCAGGAACTGAGCAACCAGGAACAGGGGAACCAACGAATCCAGAGGAACCTGGAACTGAGGAACCAACAGTGCCAGAACAACCATCCGGCAACCGAGCTATCTTGGTAGTCACAATGACGACTGGGCTGGAGAAGGAATTCGATCTGAGCATGAAAGAAGTAAACGACTTCATTGCCTGGTACGAAGCAAAGCAGGCCGGATCAGGAAAAGCCTCCTACGCCATCAATAAGCATGATAATAACAAAGGTCCATTCAGCAGTCGTAAGGATTACATTTTGTATGATCGTGTGCTGACCTTTGAGGTAAGTGAGTATTAATATAAATCCTGTCATAGAGCTACTGTGCTTTCTAGGGCTTCACCAGCTAATGCCGGTGGAGCTCTTTTGTTGATAAAAGTACTAGTATTCGCATATAGAGCAGGGGGAACGTGGGCCACTGCTTTTTTTGGGGAAAGACTGTAGACCCCTACCGAACAGATTTCTCCTGAATGTACTTGCGATAGAGGGCAGGCGTGATCTCCTCGAACTTTTTGAAGATTTTGATAAAATAACCTGATTCATTGAATCCCAGCTCATCACTGATCTGTGCGACGGGCATGTCGGTGACCTCTAGCAATTGCTTGGCCCACTTGATCTTCAGCCTTGCCAGATAAGTTGTGAAGTTCTCGCCAGTCTCCTTAGCGAACAACCTGCTGAAATAGCTTGGACTCAGGTGACACAGCTCGGCCATTTGTTTGAGCGTAATCTGTTCACTCTTGTGACTGTGTATGTATTCAAAAGCAGGCTGTAGCACCGGGCTCGTGATGTCGGTATCGCTCGGGCTGTTTTTGAGATAGGCATCTGCAATCGCATTGGTCATCTCTTTTTTAATGGATTCGATATTGCGAATGGAGTAGCCGGGCAGAATGGTGGACAGGTTCAACGACTCCTGATTCCCTGAGGCTTTCTCAAACATTTCGACCAGCAAATGCTTGTTCAGCGCCTCCTCCACAATGTAGCTGCAGAGCAGGGAAAGCATATTGGAGATGCTCACAATTTCATCATAGGTCATGACAGGCAACTGGTCATAGTCACTCTTTAATTTCTCCAGCTTTCCGGCATGCAGGGGCACGTTCTTGGAAGTGACGATCTGCTCCAGTTCAGTCCCTTTCTCGGGGTCGGCGAGCTTCACTTGTCCCGCCATCACGGCGCCGATATATTTACCATCGATCGTAATGGGAATCGCAATATCTATAATATTGAAATGACAAAGATAGACGTAGGGTTCATTGAGTCGAACGGCTTCTAGACCGCCGCGCGCATCACATTTTTGGCAGTAGGGAAGAAGCTCGGGATCTTGGCGAACATTCTGGCAGAAGGCCTGGCAGCTACTATGATTGGTTACGGGAATACCTTTATAATCCACGGTTAGTATTGCGAGCTTGGTCACCGTTGCAAGTGAGTCCTGTAGACGTTTCCATTTGTTAAGGTCCAGAATTTTATGAATATGTAGATATTCTTTGATCATAGGTGCGACCTCCATAGCTAACCTGAATCCATGAATTTGGCCGTTAAAAGTTAGCAATTTGTACATATTAAGATGGAATAACGATGGGTAATGTAGTATGGGAGGTCAATATGCAACCATCTCATGACAATAACATACCACGAATGTGTGAAAAGGCAAAAAATTACGATTGAAAATTATAATTATTTGTTATAAAAGTCCACTGTAAACGTCCATATCCTGCGTTATATTAGGGTTATTGTAAGCGATTAAAATTTAAACATATTTCTGATTTTATATCAGATCAGGAGGCGTATATCTATATGAGAAAAGCATTTATCAGTCCAACCAAATATGTGCAGGGCGAAGATGAGCTGTTGAACCTGGGTTACTTTGTACAATCCTTCGGGAATTCTGCCTTGCTAATTGCCCATCCGGATGATGTTCAGCGCGTAAAGGTGAAGCTGGATGCAACCGCAGAGAAGTTCAATATTACTTTTGTTGAAAGCGGTTTTAGAGGAGAATGCTCTCGTGAGGAAGTCGCACGCTTGCAAGAGATTGCGAAGGACAAAGGCTGCACCTGCACCATTGGCCTCGGTGGTGGTAAAGCGATTGATGCGGCTAAATGTGTAGCAGAGGGTGAGGCGTTGATTATCTGCCCAACGATTGCGGCAACCGACGCACCGACAAGCCACTCCGCCGTATTGTATACACCAGAGGGTGCCTTTGATGACTATGCTTATTTCAAACAAAGCCCGAGTGTAGTTCTCGTGGATACAACGGTGATCGCCAACGCTCCAACACGTTTCCTGGTATCTGGTATGGGAGATGCACTCTCTACTTATTTCGAAGCAAGAGCAACAGCAAAATCTTATTCCCGCGTGAATGCAAGTCTGCCGATGGGTTCCCGCGAAGGCTACACACCGTCAGCATTCGGTACGAATGCAGCGCTTGCCTTGGCGAAGCTGTGTTATGAAATGCTGCTGAGCGATGGCGTGAAGGCCAAGGTAGCCAGTGACAGCAACATGGTGACCCAAGCGCTGGAGAATATCGTGGAGACCAACATCCTGTTGTCTGGCCTTGGCTTCGAAAGTGGTGGTCTGGCTGCAGCCCATGCGATCCATAACGGGTTGACTATTCTGGAAGGCACACATCATTTCTTCCACGGAGAAAAGGTGGCGTTCGGAACCATTGCACAGCTCGTCCTTGAAAATGCTCCAACCGAGGAACTGCATCAGGTACTCGACTTCTGTCTTGAAGTTGGCCTGCCAGTCAGTCTGGCCGATATCGGAGTAGATACGATCAGCCAGGAAGAGCTGCTGAAGGTGGCAGAGATTGCTTGTATTCCGGAGGAATCCATTCACTCGATGCCGTTCCCGATCACAGTTCCTGAGGTTGCTGGCGCTATTGCAACAGCTGACCGGATCGGACGGGAGTACAAAGCTCGCCGGGAGGGGAAAAAATGAAAAAAATAATCAATCAGGCTGAGAATGTTGTCATGGAGATGTGCAACGGGATTGCGCTTGCGCACCCGGAGCTTGAATTTTTGAAGAAATATAAAGTGATTAAGCGCAGAGAGATCCAGGCTGATAAAGTCAGTCTCATCAGTGGCGGCGGTAGTGGACATGAGCCGGCTCACGCGGGCTACGTCGGAAAAGGCATGCTGGATGCAGCAGTGTGTGGGGATGTGTTCGCATCTCCTTCCCAAATCCAGGTGTATCAGGCGATCAAGGCCACGGCCAGCGACAAGGGTACACTCTTGATCATCAAGAACTATAGTGGAGATATGATGAACTTCAAGAATGCGGCGCATCTGGCAGAGGAAGATGGCATCGACGTACAGTATGTACGGGTTGAGGATGACATTGCTGTACAAGACAGCCTATATACTGTAGGTCGCCGCGGCGTTGCTGGTACGGTACTCGTTCACAAAATCGCCGGAGCAGCAGCAGAAGAAGGACGCAGTCTGGCAGAGGTAAAAGCAGTGGCGGAGAAAGCAGCACAGAATGTGCGTAGCATTGGTTTTGGATTCACATCCTGTACGGTTCCAGCCAAGGGTACCCCGACATTCGAGATTGCAGCGGACGAAATGGAATTCGGTGTAGGTATCCATGGTGAACCAGGCATTCGCCGTGAGAAAATCGTATCCGCAGATGAGCTGGCAGGCCGGATGGTCGGGGCATTACTGGCAGATATGAAGCTGGACAAGGATGCATCTGCCGAGATTGCGGTGCTTGTGAATGGCTTTGGCGCAACACCGCTTCAGGAGCTGTACCTGCTGAACAATTCTGTTCAACGGGAGCTTGCAGGGCATGCAGGTCTACAGGTGGCTACGACGTTTGTAGGCAACTACATGACAAGTATCGACATGGCCGGGGCATCTCTTACCCTACTGAAGCTGGACGAAGAGCTGAAGGCTCTGTTGTTCAAGGAAAGTGAAGCTCCTGCGTTCAAAGTATCCGGTCCTCCTGCAGCACAAGTGGCATATTCCGATGCAATAGAGGCGGCTCAGACTGAGGATGCTCCGGTATCTTATGAAGTGGAGACGCCTGCTTCGTCTGCGGTGATTAGCAACAATCAATTCTCCCTGGATAACATGGTCTACCTGCTTGATAAAATGAGCGAAATCATCATCAAGAACGAAGTGCCATTCTGTGAGTTGGATTCCCATGCGGGTGATGGCGATTTCGGCATGAGTGTGGCCAAGGGCTTCCGTCAATTGAAGCGCGAGTGGAATCACATCATTCATGAAGAGAAGAAAGACATCGGTTCGTTCCTCGATGCCTGTTCGCTTGTGATCATGGAATATTGTGGCGGTGCGTCTGGCCCGATCTGGGGCTCGGCCTTCCGTGCAGCAGGCAAGGCTGTGGGGGATGTACAGCAATTGAGCGTTGCTGCATTTGCCGAAATGATGCAGGCGGCGGTTCAAGGTATTCAGTCGACAGGAGAGCGCTCCTTCGGTCGTGGTGCCGTTGTAGGAGACAAGACATTGATTGATGCACTTGTTCCATGTGCCGATGCTTGGACGCAAAGTGCGGAGTCTGGCGATGACTTCAAAACCGCATTTGCCAAAGGTGCAGCAGCAGCCGTCGAGGGAGCGAAGAAAACGGAAGATATCGTGGCACGCATGGGCCGAGCAGGCACAGTCGGTGATCGTAGTCTGGGATATCCTGATGCTGGCGCTTACGCACTAGGCGTTATTTTCACAGAGCTGTCCGAGTCGATGAAATAACTACAGTAAACCAAAGAAACGACTTTAGTTCTAACTTCCATTAGACTAAAGTCGTTTCTTTGGTTTAGATTTGTCCAACCTGCTAGGTAGAACGTAAGAAAGTGTCTCGCTTAATGAGGAATGATTTAAATGGACATATTTTCTGGAGCCGACAAGGTTAATTTTCTTAGCTTGATGGAGCCCCCTGTTGCTTGAATGGTTATTTTCTCACATGTGCTTTCGGGGAACAATAAACTGGTTAACGCATGCTCACCGCCATTCATGAATAGCTCCATGGAGCCGGTGTCCAACATTAAACGAAGCTCAAGCGAATCTCCTGGAATGGTCTTAACGGATTGAGGCTTGGCAAACATCTCTGAGAAAGCTACTTGCCCAGAGCCTCTTCGATCTACTGTAAAGGTGCCATCTGTTGCAGAGTAGGTGATCGTCGATTGCTGCTGATCAGCGTGCTTTATAATGAGTTCCAATACGTGGGCGGAGCCCATATCCAATTGTACGTTCAAATCCAGGGCATGTAATCCCCAAGTAAATTCCTTTGGCGTGCCATCCATGATCTCCAGATCGGAACTAGTCAAATGTACTTGCGAGAAGTAGCTGTCAGCTTCTTCAACAGGTCTTTGCACAAGAAGGGTTTCATCATTTACTTGCTTTAGTTCAAGCACACGCGGTACGGTCATTGCGCCTCTCCAGCCCGATGTGGGAACTTGATTGGCGTAACGCCAGTTGCTCATCCAACCCAGATATATGCGCCGTCCATCTTGCTTAGGTATGTCTGAGAAGCTCACACCTGCATAGTTATCACGTCCATGGTCAAGGATGCGGATACTTTCATCGTCGGGCTTAAATGTGATTCCGTCAAAGGAACCGATAAAATATTGCGTTAGTGAGCCTGACTCCAATTCAGGATTATCTCCGACACTAACCAATAACACCCACTTGGTCGTGTTCGTGCCCTCAATCGTTAACGGGAAAAGATCAGGGCATTCCCACACGCCATCATGTATACCGATTCCATCTCCAAACTCACTGGTTAGTGTCCATTCCTTCAAGTCAGAAGAGATAAAAAAGGTTATAGTCTGCCCAGTAGCAAGGGCCATGATCCATTGTTCAGTAGGTGGATGCCAGAATACTTTAGGATCTCTGAAGTCGACTTTGCCTTCACTACGCAAGACTGGATTGCCATCATACTTCGTCCAGCTTCTCCCTTGATCATGACTGTAGGCCAAGCTTTGAGCTTGAACAGCTGGACCTCCATTGATTCCGTCCTTATGGCTAGTGAATATGGCTACAATGCCTGGCTTATTCGGGAAAAAACCAGTCGTATTATTCCAGTCAATGACGGCGCTCCCGGAGAATATGGTTCCGTTGTCATCTGGGTGTAAAGCAATACCGAGCTCCTCCCAATGAATCAGATCTGTACTAACGGCATGCCCCCAGTGCATAGGGCCCCATGTCGTTCCGTAAGGATGATACTGGTAAAACAAATGATACTCTCCCTCAAAATAGACAAGACCATTAGGATCATTCATCCAGTTTTCCTTCGGAGAAAAGTGCCATGCTGGTCTATATTTCACTAATTCTATGCTATTCATTATGTGGCCTCCATTATTTAGGAATTTGTATAACTGTCGTATCCCTTTTGTTTAATAGCCAGCCATTTGTCCAGACCGAGTCTATTAAGCTCTTGCAAATATTCATTCCATTCCGCATCGACATTGCCATTTTTAATCCATTCCGCCCGTTTGCGGTTCACGTAGGCAAATAGGTCCGTTTCGATCGTGGACAGCTGCTTTTGATCTTCAAGAGAGAAGAAGATCGGCGGATAATTGTGATCAGCCTCCATATGTGGAACAAGCTTCTCCTTCATAAGGTCAAGCCTCCAGGAGGCATCGTCAGGCTTAGTGGTATACACTCCGTAATATTCATCCAGGATGGCTAGTGGACCGCCAATGTTCGTTTTTTGTCTTAGCTCAACAGGTGCGCTTCCTTCAAGAGGGAGATGAGTTAGCATGTTCTTGTTCTCGTCGAACTTGAAAATATTCTGTTGCGTTTCATCACCGTATGTTCCCCAATTGTTCTGTACAGATTGAATCGGCTCGTAGAGCTGATCAATCCACTTCGCAGTTAATTCCAGATTTTTATTCGTGCTGGTAATCACCATCTTGCCACGACTGAACCCGAAATTGTTCGTTCGTGTTACGTTACTCTTGCCGTCCGGTCCAACCAGAGGTGGAAGTAGCTCATATTTATCGTTGTTGCCTGTGATGTTAGCTTTGTCCCACTGAAAGTAAAGGCCGTAGCGGTGATCCTGTCCTTTGGCTAAGTAAGTATTGTAGTCCTGTTCAAATGACTCTTCATCGATTAAGTTCATTGCATACAATTCATGGAAATATTTGATCGCCTCCTTATATCCATCCTGGTCTGCGGTAAACAGCACTTGGCCGTCATTGGTCACGACCGTATGATCCCCGTTGTCACCGAATCCAAAGGACCCAAACAGAAAGTTCATATCCTCGTTACCGTTGTTCATAATGAAGGACATGGGAATCTCATCCGCCTCACCGTTACCATTCGGATCATCTTGCTTGAAGGCAAGCAGTGCATTCTTCAGTTCCTCGGTTGTCGAAGGCATATCTAGACCCAGCTTATTTAGCCACTCCATGTTGATCCAGGCCATACCGTTAACGGAATGGATGCTCTCCTTGCCAGAGCCAAGCTCCTCAATCCAGGGGAAGGCATAAATATGACCATCAGGTGCAGTGATCATCGCTTTGTATTCAGGTGCTTCTTCCAGCACCTTTTTCAAATTAGGCATATGCTGTTCGATAAGCTCTTCTACCGGGACAATGGTTCCATCGCTTCCAAGCTGCAACAATTCATAGTCCGTATATCCAGCGTCCATAATGGCATCAGGCAAATCCCCGCTTGCGACGGCCAGGTTTCTTTTCTCGGTAAATGAATCAGAGGTATAGTTCTTCCAATTAATGTGGACCCCCGTGTGCTCCTCCAGTCTTTGATAGATCAGCTTCTCGTTCGGGTCTGAAGGGGCAAGCGGCGAGCTTTGGGTTATGAAATTCAGCGTTACTTTCTCTTGAAGGGGGAATGTGACGTTCTGCAGATTGTACTCTGGAGAAGCAGACGAGCCTGCATTGCCACCGCACCCCGCAAGGACAGCTACAGATAAAGCGAAGAGAGCAACAGGTTTAAAGTTGATTTTCATATGAATTCTCCTTGCTTATGGTTATTTGATAGAGCCTACAAGAACACCCTTCTCGAAATATTTCTGGAAGAAAGGATACATAATCATAAGTGGCAGACTTGAGACAATAATGGAAGAATACTTGATCATTTCTGACAGTTTCTTAAGTTCTGCCTGGGCGAGCGCGTCTGAAATCATACCTGGGTCCACCTGGTTCTGGACGAGGATGGACCGAAGAACAAGCTGAAGAGGGTATAGCCGGTTACTCTCCAAATAGATCATGGCATCAAAATAGGAATTCCACTGTCCAACGAAAGCATATAGCGCGAGTACAAACACGATTGGTTTGGAGAGTGGAAGGACGATTTTGAAAAAAATACCGAGCTCTGATGCTCCATCAATCTGGGCTGCTTGGAAGAGCTCTTTCGGAAGACCCATAAAATAGGTGCGGGCTAATATAATATTGAATACGCTGACAGCACTAGGCAAAATGATAGACCAAATGGTATCCAGCATACCCAAATCCTTCACGACCAGAAAGGTAGGGATCAGTCCGCCACTGAAAAACATCGTAATTAGAAATAAGATCATAAAAAGTCTTTTACCGACAAATCCTTCGATAGACAATGGATAAGCTGCCAGCACGGATACGATCACAGTTGCAGCAGCAAAGGCAGCCGAGTAGAGCAAGGAGTTGAAGAAGCCTCGAATCATAGCTTCGTTGCCTAATATCTTCTCGTAGCCCACCAGGCTCCAATCCGATGGGCTGATCGCCAGACCCTTCGTGATGAGCACGTTGGGGTTGAGAAAGGAGGCGAGCAGGACATAGAGCAGTGGAAAAAGGATGATTAATACGAAAAGAGCAAGGATGACATAATTGACCCCAAGCAGTACACGGTCTTTTTTCGATAATTGAAGATTCATGGGTCCTCCTTCTAATACAGGCCTTCGCCTTCATTCAGCTTCTTTACAACCGCATTAACGAATACCAGCAGAATCACGTTAATTACGGAGTTGAAAAGACCTATAGCTGTGGAATAAGCATAATCACCGGATTGTAGCCCTACCTTGTACACGTAGGTAGCAATAATTTCCGAGGTAGGAGAATTTAATGGTGTCTGCATCAGGAAAGCTTTCTCATAACCAATGGACATAATACCGCCTGCAGATAATATAAATAACACCGCCATAACTGGCTTCAAGGCAGGAAGGTCAATATGCCAAATGCGCTTCAGCAGAGAGGCCCCATCCACAGTAGCTGCATCATGTAGCTGCGGATCAACATTGGAAAGCGCTGCCACGTAGATGATTGATGACCACCCAGCACTTTGCCATATCCCGGATAGTATATAGATGGTGCGGAAGTAGGCAGGATCTGACATAAAAGAGATGGGTTTATCGGTAAATAGAGTAACCATAGAATTGACAAGTCCCGTTGGTGATAAAAAGACGAATAGCATTCCCGTAATAACAACAACAGATATGAAATTGGGAGCATATAGGATCAACTGAACATTCTTTTTAAGTTTTTGCCCTTTCAGCAAATTCAGCATCAGTGCCAACACGATCGGGATAGGAAACCCTAGAATCAACCCGTAAGCGCTTAATTTAAAAGTATTTAGAAATATGTCGTAAAAGTTAGGTGACGTCAGAAATCGAGAAAAATGCTCAAAACCTACCCAATCACTCCCCCAAATGCCTTTCATTGGACTAAAGTTTTTAAATGCGATGATGGAACCATACATGGGCACATATTTGAAGATGATGGTCAGGATCAAAGCGGGAAGCAAAAATAAGTAAAGAATATAATTTCTGAATACATAATGAATCCAACTGTTTTTTTGTTTTGTGATAACGGTTGTGTTTTTCAAGTTCATAACTCCTCCCAAGATTGCGCTTCCATGTTGTAGTCGCCATTGATTAAGAAGACCCTGATTCGAGAGCAATTATATGTCAACCGGATAACATATGTCAACCGGTTTCATAAAAGCGGTAAATGTGGTTTAATGGTAAAGGAATAGGTTATGATTGGCGTAACGAATACTTGAGGAATTTTGACAATAGGACGGTGTGAATGAAATTGAATCCGAAGATTGGAGACGTCGCAGAAAGAGCAGGCGTTTCAAAAACAACTGTATCACGTGTGATGAACAATAGAGGTTATATTAGCGAGGAAACGAAAGCTGCCGTTTTTGGTGCAATGAGGGAACTGAATTATTTTCCTAACGATGTTGCTAGATCGCTGTTTAATAAAAAGACGAATCTGATTGGATTGATCGTACCGACAATTAATAATCCGTTTTTTAGTGAATTAGCTTTTCACATCGAGAGCATTTGTTCAGCAAAGGGCTATAAAGTGCTTCTGTGTAATAGCCTTGGAAGTGAGGATAACGAAAGACGATATATCGAAATGTTAATGCGTAATCAGGTGGATGGAGTCATAGTGAGCTCTCATAACAGAGGAATTAGCGACTACAGTCAAAATAAGCTGGCGGTCGTCGCAGTTGATCGTTACCTGTCACCATCAGTTCCTGTTGTCGGCTCCGATAACTATGCAGGTGGAAAGCTCGCTACAGAACTGCTGCTTCGTCGTGGGTGCACGGACATTATCCACATCAACGGGCCAATTGAGTTGGAGACACCAGCGAACCTGAGACGGCAAGCCTACGAGGACGTGATGAGGGAACATGGTATGGCTGCAAAAGTATACGAGAATCACAAGTCATTTGATCAAAAAGCGTACATCGACTTATTTGATCAAATTGTTCAGGAGAATCCAGGATTGGATGGCGTATTTGCCAGTGATGATTTAATCGCAGCCACTTTTTTGCAGTATGCTAAACGACAAGGAATACGTGTCCCCGAAGATATTAAGGTCATTGGATACGATGGCTCGGATAACGTACAGGCATTTCTACCTGAATTATCTACAATACGCCAGCCCATAGAAGAAATTGCGCAGGAATCTATCCGGATATTGCTGGAGAAAATAGATGGGAAAGCTGATCATGAAGCCGAGGAACGGTATCTTCCGGTTACACTCTTGGAAAGGGAAACCACTTAGGTGGTTTTCAGTAAGATCATTTGTATAGGAGAAGTACTCAACGATTTTTTCTGTATGGATATTGGAACAAGTTTGGTAGAGGGCTTGCAAATAAAGTAGCTGCAATAGTCTGCACAAAGGTTGGCGCTATTTCATCACTACCAACGTTAAACGAAGTTAATGAGCTTGAGCTTTGATACAATGACTGCTTTACTGCGTGCCAATTCTTTTCTCCGCATTCCATGGAAACTTCACGGCGGAAAACCCAAACCAGAAATGGGTGACTGACATCACTCAATACCGGTTGGCGCCTAAATCAGCATGTCTTGCCGAGGCATAAGTCGAATCGAGAAATACATTCGATTTTATAACAAAGAAAGGTCCCAACGTAAATTAAAAAACTGACGTCGGTAGAGTACCGACGCCAGTTTGCAATCCAGTTGTTTTTTCAATGTCCACTAAATAAGGTCTTGACCAGACTAGCGTAATTGAATGGTGTGCTCATTAATTCAAATGCAAGGAGACTTGGTCACGTCCGTATCTCGCAATCAACTAGTGCGCCGAACCATTAATTCCGTAGGAAACACTTCTTCTACCGGTCCGATGTGCTGTCCTTTGGTCTCGACGGATTTTATCATCAACTTGGAAGCAGCCTCGGCCAATTCGTTGATGGGGTGCCGGATGGTCGATAAACTCAGTAACTCGGAGACGGTGGGCATATCATCGACACCAAGAACAGCAAGGTCTTCTGGAACAGACAGGCCCAAGTCCTTACAGGCCTTCAAGGCCCCGATAGCGCAAATGTCACTTAAACAAAACAAGGCTTGTGGTAGCTGATTGGTTCTGGCTAGGTGTACCACAGTATCGTAACCGAAATTTTCCGTCATATCTCCAGTAATTACGGTCGTTAGTTTTCCATTTTGCTGCAAGATATCGCTGGCACCGTTTAGTCGATCGTCGAACCCAGGAACTTGCCCGTGTGGGTAAGTCAACATCACTAGATTGTTATACCCACGCGATAATAAATGATTTACTCCGATCTGACCACTTTGATAGTCGTTAACACGCAGTACATGTGCTCCGTAAGATAAATTGTGGCGCCCCACAGTTATGACCGGTAGGTTAAGATCCATTAATTTGGGCATGAATTTTTCGGTTTCTATTGTCGCTTTAACAATGATTCCATCAACCATCTGGACATTCGTGAATATTTCTTCAAAGTCCAGAAGGATGATTTTATAGCCTAGCACTTTTAACCGCTGCTTAATCACTTGGGCAAAATGGAGGAAGTATAGATCCTCTAAATAGCCATCATAGGTGCTGTCGGATAATACGAGCCCAATCGTGTGCATTCTGCCAGTAATGAGACTTTTCGCAACAGGGTTTACCTGGTAACCTAACTTTGAGATCGAGAGACTGATTTTATCTTTTGTCCCTAAGCTCATTTTCTGAAAGTTTCCGTTTAGAAAATGAGAAACCGTAGAGGGAGATACACCTGCATCTTTTGCAACTTGAACTAAGGTAACCCTTTTATTAGCCATTTTTTTATACCTCTACTTGTTTGTATTGCGGCTGTTCCTCTAATTAACGCGGACGTCTTTCCAATACGCCAGGCAGAGCGGGAAAGGCTTGATGTGGTTCACTCTGGTACCAATAACATACGGAGCTCACGTCATCGCTTCTCTCGAATAATGCTTTTCCATCATGACCGATCTGTTGAACGGTGATCCGTAGATCCTCTTCAAACAATATAGGGTCAAGTATATGCCAACGATAGAAGCCGCGCATCGGACAAGCAGCTCCGTCGTAAATATGCGATCTTGTGTTGTCATTTACCTGGAAATGGGGAAATCCCATGAAAGGAGTGGAATAGGTCTGTTCCTGTACCGGGTTGCCGTTGTCGTATTTCACGAAGCCCCAAGCGCCGCCGAAGTAATCCTCTGTGCCTGTACCACAGATGGTCGGCCAATCCCGGTCGCCGTCGATGTAAAATTTCACTTCCCCTTCGCCGTACCAGTAACGCGATAAAGAGGTCCAAGCCATATAAGTGCCTATATATTTGCCTCTTCCTTTAATTCCATCAATAATCGTATAATCCTGCTTGAGCCTGGTCGGATTTTCTCTGCGAAATTGGGCGTGAAAATACTCCGTATCCTCCGGGAGCTCATCGACAAGCGTATAATCAAACTGGTAGAAGAACGCCTCGATCTCTTGAGTATGCTCGTTGGTTACAGTTACTCTGGCGGCTTTTTGAAAGGGCATTGCAAAGTAACTGTTCATGCCACCAACCGGATTGACCACGATTGGCAAGGAATTGACGATTGCTCTGGTACCAAAGCCGTTGCAGAAAAAATCGCCCAGCGGAGCTTCCACAGAGGGGGTGTCTTCATCGTCCCAATACATCCGCAATACTAGGTCGCGCAACACGAACCAGCCAGTCTCGGTCTGGTCGGTTACAGTCATCCAGATGTGCTGGATAATACCGGGACCTTCAATATCGACAAGCGTAGCGGTTTCTCCTTGGGCAAGCGAGATGAAGGCTTTGCCTTTGCGGGCAACGCCCAGAGGACCTACTGCCTTTCCACCTTGCCCTTTCAGTCCACGGGGATTTTCTGCCGTAATTGATCTGCTTTTTCCTTCCATTCTGCCAAAAAGTTGATTCATGGATTGCATGGTTGATCTCTCCTTATTATGGTTATCCTTTAACGGCTCCGTCAGAAACGCCTGCCATCAAGTATTTGTTCAGGAATAAATAAATGAAAATAATCGGGATGATGCTAATGCTGATGGCTGCAAACGTCTGACCCCAATCCGTAGCCCCGAATGCTCCAATGAACTCCTGAAGACCAACGGCAATCGTTTTGTATTGCTTGTCGCTCGTAAAAGTGTTGGAGAAAATAAAATCATTCCAAATGAGAACGAAGTTGATGGATGCGACCGTGATCGTCGTATTGATGGTTAATGGTGAAATGATTTTATAGAACACTTGATAAATATTACAACCGTCGATGACAGCTGCTTCGATCAATTCGTTGGGCACATAATTGTAAAAGCTGGTGAAAATCAAAATTGATAAAGGCAGGGCAAATCCGACTTGTGGAAGGATTAGTGCCAGATATGAATTCAATAGCCCGAAGTCCTTGTACATGATAAACAACGGGATCAAGGTAACTTGAATCGGAATCATGATACCAACCGTAAAGAACAGCAGCAGCTTGGAGTTCAGCTTGAAATTCATTTTTACTAGGGCGAATCCCGCCGTTGAGCTTAATAAGATAATCAGCAGCAGGCAACTGAACGTCACGATGGCCGTATTTTTGATATAAAGCAGCAGAGCGCTATCCTGGAATACAGCGGCATAGTTGTTGAACGACCATACCGTCGGTAGCGAAAAGGGCTTTGTCGTCAGTTCGATGCTCGATTTGAAGCTGGACAGCATCAGCCAGACAACCGGGTAGATCTGAATGATCAGGATGGCAATAACGATAAAATATAACAGGAAAGATAAAGCTCTTTTTTTGGATTGCATGTTATGCTTCTCCTTTCCTGGACTTGAATAAGGCCCGGATAATAAGAACAGCAATAAGGCTTTCGATCACGATAAATACAGCGATTGAGCTCCCATATCCGAATTGGTTGGTAGCAAACGCTTTTTTGTACATATAAGTGGTAACCAACTCAGTCGTCGAACCCGGCACACCGATGATATAAGGAATATCGAAGCCTCTCAGTGCACCAGTGGTACACATGATAAGGGCCAAACTTAACACAGGCTTGATACTCGGCAATTTGATATGGCGGATCAGCTGCCAACCATTAACACCGTCAATGGTTGCAGCCTCCTCGATTTCCTTCGGAATCGCAATCAGAGCTGCGTAAAAAATGACCATGTACATCCCTATAAAGCGCCAGCCCTCTGGAATGGAAACCGCAATCAATGCGGTGCTCGGATCGGATAACCAGGCGGTTTGCAAATGGCCCAGCCCAATCCAGTCCAGAAACATGTTCAGCAGACCAAGTGGCTGTAGGGAATAGAAGTTCCGGAACATCTGTGCGATGGCGACAGTGACCACAACAGCCGGCAAATAATACAGCGTTCTGAAAATGCCTGCCCCTTTTTTGACATATGAGAGCAACAATGCGAAAAACAATCCGATGAACACCTGCATTAGTACTACGATCACGACGTACACCAGGTTGTTTTTCACAGAATTCCAGAAGTAGGGATCATGAAACATCTTGATATAGTTGCCCAGCCCAATGTACTCGGCGTCTTTGATGCCGTTCCAATCCTGAAAGCCGTAGTTCAGCGACTGAATAATCGGGACAAAGACGGTTCCCAAATAAAAGAGCAAGGCTGGCGCGATGAAAATTAACCATGCCTTCTTGTCCTTGAGCACATTCATATGGAATCTCCCCGTAAGTTTTTTTGAAAGATAAAGTGAAGGGTCCACCCGGAACTTAACTGGCCGGGTGGGGTTGTGCCTTGAACGTTACATTTAGTTGGTGACGTTTTGGGCAATCGTATTGTCAATTTCTTTAGCGAACTCTTCCGGTGTCGTGGCTCTCATCATCAGCTTGATGATTAAATCACTCATGACGGAGTTTGTATTCGGGTCAAGCAAGGTATCCCAAGGCTTGGCAAATTCTGTACCGTAGTTATCCATATCTTTTTTAATTCTCAGGTACAGATCGGAGAATTGGGACTCGTCTTTAATCTCAAATTTGAGCGGAGACATCTGTTGTTTGGCTACATAGATGTCGCTGTAATTATTTAAGACATAACTCAGAAAATCCTTGGTAGTTGCATCGAATTTGTCAGCCGAGGCAGCAAGACCGATACCGCTGTTTCCAAAAAACTCATTATCCGGTGTTTTTGCGTTGGCCATGGTTGGCAGATAGAAATAATCCACGTTGCCTTTCATGTTATCTGGCATATTATTGTCAATGAAGGACGGAATTTCCCAAGTACCCATGTTATACATGGCAGCTTCACCGTTGAGGAACATGTTCTTGGCCGTCGTATAATCTGTAGTGGCAAATCCCTCCTGGAAGTATTGGCCCATCTCATAGGCAAAGTTCGCCGCTTGCATGCCGACCTCGTCGGTCATTTTGGCCTTGCCTTGGCTCAGATTTCTGGCAAATTCATTTCCGGTGGCTCGGAACGGAACCATGGCTGCATAGCGCAGCAAAGGCCAGACGTCAACGCCGTCAACGGCGATTGGTGTAATGCCCTTGTCTTTAAGCTTCTTGCTAACCGTCAGCATTTCATCGAGGGTCTTGGGAACACTGAGGTTGTTTTCTTTGAAAATTTTCTTGTTATACCAGGTCATCTCCAGCTGGTACTCCAAAGGGAGAAGGTACAGGCTTCCATCTGGAAGCTCCTGGTACTTCAGCGCAGGCTCGTAGAATTGATCGTACAGCCCTTGTTCATCCAGGAACTGCTTCATGTCAACCAGCATTCCGGCATCCGCCAATTGCTGGGCGTACGGATCAGCGTCCATATCGAGCAGTTCAGGAGCTTCACCGGAAGCGATGAGCGTTCTCAGCTTGGTCAAATAAGAAGGTCGATCAGACGTCACCTGAATATCCAGCTCGAATCCGGGATGCTCTTCCGCATACTTGCTCGCCAGTTCGCGCATCGTCTGCACGATCGCTCCGTCCGCCGGACGAGCTGATAGCCATGTAATCGTTTTAGTAGCTTGGCCATCGGACGAGGCTCCCTGTTTGTTGGTTTCATTCCCCGATCCGCCGCAGCCGGCGAGAGCGGTTGCAACCAATGCAAAAATAGTTAGAAGTGAGATGACCTTTGATATTTTTCTCTTTCTTTTCATTTCAATACCCTCCATTCGGACATAAAAAATCGATTTGATGACTTTTATTTGTGCAACAGGTTAATCTTTTGCTGCTGTCTTGATTTTGACATCATGGACTTGAACGGACCCCTCGTTCGCAAAAAAACCGAGGTGGCCGGTTTTGAAGTTATAGACCCGCGTTGTCATCGCAATGGCATTGTTGACATACAGACACAAGATATCATCCTCCATAATCAGCTTTACCGTTATCAGGTCGAGCTGTGAGAACTGAAGCGGTCTTTCGAGCTCAATCATTTGCGGTCTATCCCCGGCAATTTGCCATTGGAAAAAGCCGGGTTCGGTTCTTGGCCACATATCGAAGGCGACCCGATTGTGGAATGGATCGAATTTGATGAAATAGCCGGTGTCGAGCGCTGTGTCGGTTCGTAGCGCGATCCCGAAGTCTTTTGCCTCTTTCCAGTCTGTAAACGTAGCTTCGATCAGGACTTGGAAAGGCAATTCATTCAATATACAGTAAGCTAGTCCATCGGGAGATTCGAGCTCGAATCCGGTTTCTGCGTGTCGACAGTTGTTCTCTTCTCCTGAAATGGCAGCTAATTCTGTATTAAAATGCTCGTAGATCGACTGAGGCATTCTTACGAGCAAATCACCTTTATCGTTCTGATAAATCTCGTGAACGACGAGGGTCCCTGCCCATTCCCAGTCACCGTAATCGTTTGCAGCCTGTTTGGAAGGAACCCACCCGAAAGCGTATCTTCGTTCACCATCCGAGGCTGTTTTCGCCGCGTAAAATCCTCTGCCGTCAAAAGTGTCCGTGACTGGGGAAGTATACACGCCTTCGATGCTTTTGCTTTTTTTGTAATGTGTTACAAACTTTTCACTGAACGTTGAGTACACGAGATAGTGCCAATCTCCCATTTTGAAATAATCCGGACATTCCATAGTGATGTACTTGTCCGGGCTATAAAATGGCTCCTGATAATACCAATGCACCAGATCATTGGACGTGAGGAGGGCAACGCACCCACCTCTCTTTTCGGAAGAGTTCACTTGCCTTGAGGTAACGAGCATCCAGTACTCTTGTCGTTCTTCGTTAAAGAACACGTACGGATCACGCCAATCGAACTGCTCATAAATGATTCCGTCTCCATAAAGCTTGAAATTTGCCTCCTTCGTCCAATGGACTCCATCGGTTCCGGTTGCCTTCAAAATAACTTGTAAGGGCTTTCCATCAATGCAAAACTCGGCGTTGGGATTGTGGCCGGTGTAGAACAGGTGATACATGCCGTCCGGGTCCTTGATCACTGAACCGGTATAAGCGTTCCGATCAGGATCAGATTCATTTCCGTTGGGCAGAGATATTCCGTAATCTTCAAAATCCAGGCCATTCTTGGTTGTGATAAGGTTCCACGTCGTATGATTTCCATAATCTCCGTCGATTCTTTGATCGTGAAGATAGTAAAGCTTGTACTCTCCATTGTCGTAGAACGGAATCACATCTCCGACCCATCCGCCTTCTGGCTTGTAAAATACTTTTTTCATAGCGTCATCTCCATTTAGTAAAACGTTTTACAAACAAATCATAGCATAAACTTTTAAGTTGTCAACGTTTACATTTGTTATTTGCCAAAGAACAATTGTTTTTTTGGAATAACAAAAAAACAATATGGTAAAACGTTTGTCTAAAAGGTAAAATGATGGTGGAAACACTTACAATACAGGAGGAATCAAACATGCAAATTGGTGCAATTGAAGCGGGAGGCACAAAATTCATATGCGGAGTCGGGAATGAAAAAGGGGAAATTCTGGACCGGATCAGCTTTCCGACGGAGGTGCCGGAAAGAACGCTTGAGCAGGCGTTGGAGTATTTTCGGGACAAAAGTGTTGAGGCGATCGGAATCGGGTCTTTCGGGCCGATCAATCTGGATCACTTCAGCCCAGGTTACGGGCATGTGACCACGACGCCGAAACCGGGATGGACGGGGTTTGACTTCATCGGATATATAAAACGCGCTTACCCGGTGCCGATCGGTTTCGATACCGACGTGAACGCAGCAGTATTTGGCGAAGCGAAGTGGGGGGCGGCGAAGGGATTGGATAGCTGCGTTTATTATACGATCGGGACAGGTGTCGGCGTCGGCGTATACACGGAAGGCAAGCTGGTTCACGGACTAGTCCATCCGGAAGGAGGGCATGTGATGATCCGGAGGCATTCAGAGGATAGCTTCGGTGGTTTATGTCCTTATCATGGGGATTGCCTGGAGGGCATGGCCAGCGGACCCGCCATCGAAAAGCGCTGGGGATTGAAGGGAAGCGAGCTGCCGGGCGATCATAAGGCATGGGAGATGGAAGCTTATTATCTGGCGCAGGCTATTTCGGGGGTTATTCTGTTGTTATCGCCGAAAAAAGTGATTCTTGGCGGCGGGGTCATGCATCAGAAGCAGTTGTTTCCGATTATCCGCAAGGGAGTCGCCCATAACTTAAACGGATATGTCGCGTCCCCGGCAATTCTTGACGATATAGAGAATTATATCGTTCCTCCAACCTTGGGCGACAACGCCGGATTGTGCGGCGCTCTTGCGTTGGGAATTGAAGCTACCGGCCAACGATGTTAACCGTCTGATGAACTTGATTACGGAAGGGGAGAAATGCTATGTATCACGTGCTTGTAGCGGAAGATGAGCCGCGGCATCGCCGCGGTATTGCGGATATGATCAAGACACTCCGACCAGATGCTGCCCGTATCGCTACGCTTGCCGATTCCTGAGAAGGAGAGTGCAAGGCTGTTCTACCGGACTTTCTAGGACGTATAGCTTAAGCAGAAGAGTTGAAGTATAGTACAAGCAGCGGCAAACCGGGATTCCGGGCTTACCGCTGCTTTTGTTTGAGCTTTATAATATGGAATTTGATTTTCATTTATTTCATTCCCGACAACAACTGTAAATCAAGCACTAAACATGCAGGGATACAACATTGACCATTCTTCTTTGGAAAAGCGAGGAGGAGCTTCAAATAATTACAGGCAGAGAAGCTGCAGTGGATTCCTTGCATCGATGGGTGCAAAGCGTGTTGCTGTAACGCTTGGTAAGGCAGGTACATATATTTCCGGCGGAGTAAACGCAGTTCAGGTTCCAAGCGATCCCGTTCGATCGATTGGCACAGCGGGTGCTGGGGATGCTTTTGTTGGAGCACTACTCTATCCAATTTAGTAAATCGACTTTTGCACTTGAAAACTCTGAGATATTAAGTCATAGCCACATAACGGCTGAATACATCCGTCATGTGGCTAATGAATTGGTCAAATCAGCATCAGCAGCAGACCGGTGATGGAGGCACGGCACTCACATTAATCACTTAATATGTTCAACGTCCTAATAACCTGATTCCGGGCTTGTTAGATTGTCCAGCATATCATAATGCGTTCGCTGCAATGGTTTCTCTGCCGGGCCTTCGATAACATCCCCCGTATAGGAGAACCTCGATCCATGGCAAGGACAATCCCATGTCCGGTCTCCGGCATTCCAGTTCACCTCACAGCCAACATGCGTACAGGTCGTATCGACAATGTGAAGCTGTCCTTCCTGATCACGGTAGGCTCCTTTTCGTTCCCCATGCAGCGTAATGACGGCCCCTTGATCTTTTGCCAGATCCTGCGGCATAATCTCCGACGTCTCCAGCTTCCCTTTGATCAGATGCTTGACGACATTCGCATTTTCCTTGACCAAAGTCTTGAGACTCGGATCGGGGGTGAAGCGCAACGGCGTATACAGATCGGTATAAGGATTGTCTTTACCCAAGACTAGATCCTTGAGAAGCTGAGCAGCTGCTGTACTATTCGTCATTCCCCATTTACGGAAACCGGTTGCGATCAGGACCCGCGGCTGGGAGGAGGTAATCGGACCGACATAGGGCAGCTTGTCCAGCGTCACCAGATCCTGAGTTGACCAGCGAAATACGATGCTCTCCAGTCCCAGCACCTCCTGAGTGAAGCTCTCCAGTGCCTGGTAGTGTGTCTCCGTATCCTCTCCTTGCCCAGCTTTATGGCTATCGCCTCCGATGAGCACCAGCGTATCATTGCCATGCTGTACTGACCGAAGTGACCGGCTTGGCTGATCGATACTCAGGTACATCCCGCCCGGATAGGGCTTCTTGGTCTTGCATGCAAGGACATACGAGCGATCGGCATGCATTCTTGCCGAATACAGCCCAGTTCCCTCGTAGAAGGGGAAATGGGAGCAAGCAATGACATGGCTTCCCGTTACATTCGGTCCATTACGGGTAAGAACGGCGATCTGTTCACCATCTTCTTTTACATTGACTGCCGTGGTGTGCTCGAAAATAAGACCGCCAGCCTCTACGAACTGTTGTACCAGGTGCTTCAAATATTTCAGAGGATGGAACTGTGCCTGGTTGTCCATCTTAAGCGCTTTGTATATCTTGAGGTCAAAGGGGATACTGTCGACCAATTCGCCTGTAATACCCAGTTGATCATAAGCCTTGTACTCCGTCTCCAGCTTATGTGCAGATTGCTCAGTCGTCGCATACAAATATGCATCTTGCGTAAGGAGCTCGCAATTAATCTGCTGCTCCCGAATCGTGTGCTCGATAAATTGCTTGGCTGCCATATTAGCCTCGTAGTAATGTCTGGCCTTGGTAGCTCCAAAATGTTGGATCAGCTCATCGTAGATCAGATCATGCTGTGCAGTGATCTTGGCCGTCGTGTGCCCTGTTGTGCCGTTTAGCAGCGTGTCGGCTTCCAGCAATGCGACCTTGACGCCTTCCTTGGCTAGCAGATAGGCCGTTGTGATACCTGCCATTCCGCCGCCTACAATCACAGCATCCACCTGCACATCTTCTTCTAATGCCTTGAACGCCGGTAAATCGATGGAATCTCGCCACAGCGGTTCTGGAAAAGTCACTTGTATCCCTCCAAATTATTGTATGTACTTACTGGATAGGATTGGCGATTTCAGCATTTTTAAACGGGAGGAGGCACCTTGAGGACGAGCGACTTTGAGGGAGGGAAGAAATGTCAGTAAACGGAGATAATCCTTCGATACCGTATGACGTGGCTTTTAATCACTTGGAAGAGCTATTTCTGAGCTCACATCCAGCCTATAGCAGGGACTGGAGCAGACAGCTCATCGCTCGGTTCCGGCAGGCGAATTGTGCTTCGCTCTTCGTTCCTTTGATAATGACAACAGAGCTATAGCCATTAATTCCAGGCATGATACTAATGGTATAAGCAGGCGACCGCAGACGACTTCGGATAATACTATGAAGAGGTTCGCCAAGCTATAGGTGAAAAAGTCTATACCATCGGTATTATGCCTTATTATGTTGAATGCCGTTCAATTAGGCGATACTCCAGGGGAGCCACAGCTTCCTGCCTGGCATTCAGCATGTTGTGTATGATGATAAATGCATTCTCAGCCTGCTGCTGAACGGGATAATGAATGGTGGTCAGATCCAGCAGATGCGCTACCTCCGTATTGTTGAAGCCCATAATTCCTACTTCTCCTGGAGCGGATATTCCCATTCGGTGCAGAGTGGTTATGCAGCCAGCAGCCACCTCATCCGTTGCACAGAAAATAGCATCAGGCCGACGCGTCTGTGATACCCACCATGAGGCAAGCTCTTCGCCGTCCTGAATGGAGGTCTTGTCCTGAAAGAGAGGGAAATCATCTGCCGTGATCTGGCGTCGATGTGCAAAATCAGCGTAAGCACGTCTACGCTCCAGCGTATTCAGACCTGTGGACATCGGATAGACATTGAGAATATTGCGATATCCCTTGGCGTACAGATGCTCCAGTCCTGTCGCATAGGCGTCATACTGATCCATAAATACGGAGGGGATACGCTCATTCTCAAGCCGCTGCCATGTCACAATAGGCCCGTATTTCGTATAGGATTCAATGACCTCCCATTCATTTGTCCGCAGCACAAATACGAGCGCATCCAATTGCTTGCGCTTTAGCATCTCAAGGGCCACATGCTCTTTGCCTGCGTCTCCATTAGTAATGAACAGCGTAATGTTAAATCCGTATTTCTCCGCCGCCAGATTAAACGCATCAAGGAAGCTAATAAGCAGCGGACTGAAGGTGACGGAAATGATCCCGATAAGATGGGTGGCTCCTTTTTTCAGCGTAATCGCATTTCCGTTGGGGACATAGTCCAGCTGCTCCATGATCATGAGTACCTTTTGACGTGTGGTCTCACTTACATAGGGGTAGTTATTCAAGACCCGTGAGACGGTTGCTGTTGATACACCTGCCATGCGGGCGATTTGTTGAATGTTTGGCATCTGTGTTCACCTCAGCATCAAGCATAACACAGTTCGGGAAGCGGCTACAAAGCAGATCATACCGTTATTTCATGAAGTTGAATTTAGTGCTTGACCTGTAATGCATTACATACATTACATTGGGAGTGTAGAGAGATTCAATACCATTTCAGGAGGGTGACCTATGAAAAACGGAATAAAGATCGTAACTATTGGCGGCGGCTCCAGCTACACTCCAGAGCTTATTGAAGGTTTTATTAAGCGCTATCAAGAACTTCCTATTCGGGAATTATGGCTTGTTGATATTGAAGAGGGTAAGGAAAAGCTGGAAATTGTAGGGGCGATGGCACAACGCATGGTCAAGGCAGCAGGGATCGATTGCGAGGTACATTTGACGTTGAATCGTCGTGAAGCGCTGCAGAATGCAGATTTTGTCACTACGCAATTCCGTGTAGGTCAGATGGAAGCTCGTATCAAGGATGAGATGATTCCACTGAAGCATGGGCAAATTGGACAGGAAACGAATGGAGCAGGGGGGATGTTCAAGGCCTTCCGTACGATTCCTGTGATTCTGCAGATTGTGGAGGATATGAAGGAGCTGTGTCCGAACGCCTGGCTGATCAACTTTACCAATCCAGCAGGGATGGTTACCGAGGCAGTGCTCCGTTATGGACAGTGGGAACGGGTCATCGGCTTATGCAACGTCCCGATCATGGCTACGAAGACCGAAGCGGCCGTGCTGGGCAAAGCGGAGGAAGAGCTGTTCTTCAAATTCGCGGGCATTAATCACCTGCACTGGCACAAGATCTATGATCAAGCCGGACAGGAGCTTACAGGAGAAGCGATCGACAAGATGTATGGTCCTGATGCCGAGCCTGAGAAGATGGTGGAGAATATTAGAAACATGCGTTTCCTGCATGAGCAGCTTGTGCAATTGGAAATGCTGCCTTGTCCATACCATCGGTACTACTACATGACAGATGCGATGCTGAAGGAAGAGCTGGAGGAGGCGCAAAAAGAAGGCACACGCGGCCAAGTCGTCAAGCGTCTGGAGGAAAGTCTGTTCGAGCTCTACAAGGATCCGAATCTGGATTACAAGCCTAAGGAATTGGAGCAACGGGGTGGAGCTTATTACAGTGATGCTGCCTGTGAGATCATTAACTCTATTTATAACAATAAAGGAACGCTTATGGTCGTCAGCACACGCAATAACGGTGCGATCCCGGATCTGCCTAAGGAAAGTGCTATCGAAATCACGAGCATGATTACGGCTCATGGTGCCGAGCCGGTTCATTTTGGTTCCTTCCCTCCGGCGCAGCGGGGCTTGCTTCAGGTGATGAAGGCTATGGAGGAGCTTACGATTGAAGCGGCTGTTACTGGGGATTATGGTACCGCATTGCAGGCATTTACGCTCAATCCACTGGTGCAAAGCGGGGACTCAGCCAAGGCATTATTGGATGAAATGCTGGAGGCGCATCAACAGCATTTGCCACAGTTTCAATCCAAATGATGAACGTAATTCCTCTTTACAAAAATATTATGAACAATACGCATCTCTGTAAATAGAACGCAAGGGATAAATGCATCTGCTATCCTGTTTACAGTAGAGAAACTGTAATGCCGCCTGCAATAAAGAAACTGAAGAAACTGAAGAAATTGAAATAGAAGACAGCCTGTAAGCCTGTAGATTCCTAGCCGGAACCCACAGGTTACAGGCTGTTTTTATACACTTTTTGACTAATGCTTGGTTATTGAATAATTCATGATTCGTTAATAAGTTCGTGATCAGTTCAAGATCAGTTCAAGATCAGTTCAAGATCAGTTCATGATTTAGTTAACCCCGACAGCATCGAATGCGAGAGCAACCGATCTGGCCTGAGCTGAATTCGCGCCGTACAGGTCACGGGCCGATTGCACGAGTGCAGTCCGTGCTGCTGAGAAGTTCGAGGTTGGAGTCAGATAGTATACAAGGGCGTTGTAGTAGATTTTCACAGCATCGTCACGGCCGATTCCAGGTACGGTGACTCCGCTGAACGTTCCACCCGCTGCTGTCAAGTAATAGGCTTTATTAATAATACCGCTGTTAATATGAACTCCGCCGTAATCTGATGTGCCTGTGTAACGATTTCTATAGTGATCTGGCTGATCATAGAGTGTTGGGTTCGACATGGATCTCAAGGCATCTCCAGGAATATTAGGCGTATAGATTTCGTCGCCAATCAGCCAGTTCGTGCGCTGAACGTCGTTGCCAATAATATCGGAGAAGGCTTCGTTGAGTGCTCCGGATTCATTGACATATTCCAGGTTCGCTGTGAATTCGGTCACGCCGTGAGTTAGCTCGTGTCCAATAACGTCAGGATCTCCGGATAACGGGCGGAACGTGACACCGTCACCATCGCCATACACCATCCCTACGCCATTCCAGCCAGCGTTATTATAGGCATTGCCATAGTGGACTGTGGAACGGAGTTGGAACCCTCTTCCATCCAGACTATTGCGATTGAATTTAGAGAGGTAGTAATCGTATACCTTGGCAGCGTAGGCATGGGCATCGACAGCCGCTCCATCCGTCCAGACATTATCAGAGTCGGTCATCAGCGTACCTGGAAAGACAGTTCTTCTATTCGCTGTATAGGTCAAGATTCCATTGCCACGGGTCGTGTCTCGCAATTGATAGGTGCTGCCGGACTGTGTGGTTGTGAACGACTTGGTATCACCCAATACGCCTTTTCCTGTGCCGGTAGCCATGGTCAAGATATCGTACTGGTACACAATACTTCCGTCCAGGGCATCAATGAAGTAGCGTGTGCGAAGCAGAACAGGCTCAAGCAGGTTGACCTCTGTCATATATACAAGTCGTGCAGAATCCTTTTCAGGATAAATGTACAGCTTTGCAGTAGGCTTCACAGCGTGTTCGGCGACGTCAGGGTCTGAAAGTGAAATTTTCCCATCATTTGCACTCGCTTCGGCGTAGACGTCATTTGTTACCGCATCATTTGTGATGGCTTCCTTCGATACAGCTTCATCCGACACGACTTCCTCGGCGACCGAATCTTCGCTTGCCTGTTCCTTATCAATCAGCTTAAGCTCCTTGGATATACGCTCTGAAGCTTCAGCTTCTGCAATATACACGGCATCTGTTGCGCTGATTTTGGGGCTTGTCCCGCCAGGGATATTTTGATTGGATTTGGTGATCGTGGCGCCGAGAAGGGAAGTAACCTGTTCATTTTTATCCAAATGTACAGTCTGTACTGCGCCATAGACCGGGATGCCATCAATGTATTGCTGCAGACGATAATGATTCAATCCGTTGCTATCCTTCTCATGATTAATGATTTTCAGTTGCTTCTGTACATCTGTGCTGTTCAAGCCGAGTGATTTGGAGGAGTTCTGCAGATAATTCCATACCTTCTCCTCATTAGAAGCGGATTTCGGGGCATTAGCAACCTCGGCTACAAAGGCTGGCGTTAACTCAAATGGGCTGTCGCCTGAAGGCGCAGCACCCGCACCTGATGCAAGGGCGCTGAACAGCAGCGTACCTCCTGCTATAAGTGCAGTCGTTTTTTTCATTTGCATGGTTTATACACTCTCCCAAAAGAAAATTAGTTGTCTCTAATCTGCCGATCTAGCATCAGTAATGCTAGACGGTCACTCTAAAACGAAGCATCTTTAGCAGGTACGGGAAGAAAAGTGAAGTAACGCGTGAAGAGGAATAACTAAGGTGCAGAAGAGTTGTGAATCTGAATACAGGAGTAAGAGTCGTGGCAAGTAAGCCGGGCACTCCTCCCTTCAAGGATCGGATGGGTGCGGAGCTGGGATGAAGAAGGGGTTAAGGTTCGTTGATACATAAAAGTAATTATTTGTAAACCCTTCGAATCTGAAATTGATAGTATCATAGAATTATAGTTTCGAAAAGAGGTTTTTTTGAAATTTTTTGTAAAAAATCCGTTATAAGGAGAATGTAGTGTATGTCGAAACAAGAGCTGAAAGGAAAACAGGCCGAATTTCCTTCTTCCAGCGAATGACGGGATGATATGGCGTGGAGGTGTCATGCCATTGTGAACGAAGGGAAGCGGTAGGCTCGATAAAAAGCCTGCAGGAGAGAATCCTGCAAGCTCAATGACTATATTTCTTATCTTTGCTTCTTCGTAGCAGTTGGGGCATTTCGAGCAACAATTTATCCATGGTGATTGGATCATCGAAGTTCCATTTATTCTCGGAGTAGAACATTCGCTCCCTTTGAAGCGTTCTCCAGTAATCACTTTGCAGCATTTGATGGTACTGCTGTCGAGTCAGCGGATGATTGTCAGTCAACAAGAAATAAATATCTGCTTCGTAGATTTGGGAATAAGCAATGTCCGTCAGGCGGAAAGGTATTCCGTCATTAATCAATTCCTGTACTTTGGTAGAAGGCCTCAGCCCTCCTGTGTGATAGACAGTTAGCGAGAAGCCTTTCATTCCCATAACGTACAGGCTCCCCTCGACCATGGAGAATACCGTGGCAGTCTGTCCTACATCCATATAGCGAGCTGCTTCATGCCACATTTCCTGGCAAGCTACCTGATGGAACTGAACCCATCGCTTAGCCTGTTCTTTTTTTTGAAATAACTCGGCAACCTTCATAATCCGCTGGTATACAGGCTCATAGCGATTGATTAGTACCGTAGGCGCGATCAGAGCCAACTCATCTATCCACTCCTGTCGAAAGCCGCTGTGCACGATAAGATCCGGTTGTAGCTTGCGTATTTTGGACGGCTCACCCAGCAGGCCAATATCTTGCACACCGCTTAATTGATCCTTGTAAATAGCTCGCTTCCCGATAATATCCGTATCCGCCCCGATCGGCTGCACCCCCAGAGACAGCATGTCTCCAAGGGAATAACCCACAGCGACCACTCTATTGTACTCTGTAATGGCTGATGATTTGACGAACAGCTGCCTGGACGTTGATGCAACGTATTGCCTCGGTGTTACTCCTTCGATTTGCCTAAATTTTCGTATAAAATAGCTCTCATCCCTAAAGCCAACAGACTGCGCGATGTGTGAGAGGGTATCGTTTGTTTGCAGCAACAGCTGCTTAGCATGACGAATGCGTGTCTCCGCCAGATAATCCAGAGGCTTTTTTCCAGTAAGTGTCTGGAATAGCATGCTATACTGCCATTTCGCCACGCCAGCAATGCGATACAGCTGCTGCGCTGTGATCGTCTCATAGTAATGCTGGTCAATATAGGCGATGGTCTGCTCAACAGCCTGTATGCTGTCAGAGACGGTCTGATTTCTTTCCCGATTTTCCATAAGAAGCACTATCAGCTCTTGCATATGAATCTGTTCTTTTAACTTGGATACCTCGGATATTTCAGACTGGTCATGTAGCGACTCATACAGAAGGTCCAGCAATTGAAGCAGCTTGGCTTCATCAGCAATATCGATTCGGGTCTCGTAAGAAAGGGAGGAATGGATCTCGATGGCAGGTTGAGATATTCCGGGCTGAAAGACATAGAATTCAATAATGACAGCTCCGAGCTCTGGGGCTGCCGATTCTAACCCAGGGCTGTTCACATCTGAGTTGGAGAAGGGAGCGAACCGGATACTTGCATGTGCTTCGGGAGCCAACAAGTAGGCTTGATTATAGTCAGCTTGTATTAGATGCTTCCTTAATTGCAGCACTCCGTGGGGTGCTCTGAACAGAATAATTCTATGAGTTCCCGGGCGAGCCGGTATGACCTGTTCACAGGATAGTTGCTGTATGTTAAAGATGTTTGCAGGAATATATAAATAGACACCATCGAGGCTTGTTCGATCAGAGACTGCATCCTTACTAGAAGAATAACTCATCCCATACATCTCCTTTTCTTGGCTGAACAAAGTGTTCTGTTATCAGGAGCTGAATTTTGTGCTATGAAAAATCAGAAATCCAGTCATTGATCAATTATAGCAAACCCCATACTATAAATTGAAGATGATTTTCATTATCAATAGAGAGCCTGGGGGAGAAGCTACAATGAACTGCACAAGAAATCATAAATTATGGATCAGCCTGATGCTCGTAGCTGTAATATTGGTGACAGCAGCATGCTCGAATACAGGGGAGAAGACCGCTAATACCCAGGAGGTACAGAACGAAAATAGTGAGCAATCCATTACCGTGTCATGGATGAGGGATCTTGGGCCGTCCAATCCGCATGCCTATTATCCTTCACAATTGTTCTCACAGTCGATGATCTATGAACCATTGGTTGCTTATGGAAAGGGCGGAGAAATCAAGCCCCATCTGGCAAAGGATTGGAAGATCAGTGAAGATGGGAAGGAGTATACATTCTTCTTGCGTGAGGATGTGACTTACTCTGACGGCACACCATTTAATGCGACTAGTGTAAAACGTAATATGGATGCCATTCTGCAAAACAAGACCACGCATAGCTGGCTGGGAACTGCAAAATTGCTGGAGCGGGCCGAGGTTGTGGATGAATTTACTGTGAAGCTTGTTATGTCTGAGCCGTATTATCCTGTACTGCAGGATTTGACAACGGTTCGTCCATTCCGTTTCCTGGCTGATGCAGGCTTTCCCGAGGATGACAACACACTGGAGCATATAGCGGCACCTATTGGGACGGGACCCTGGATCCTTCAGGAATACAAGCAGGATGAGTATAGTGTGTTTGTTAAGAACCCCAACTATTGGGGGGAACAGCCTGCCTTGGACAAAATCACCGTGCGAATTATTCCCGACGCGGAGACGAGGGTGATGGCTTTTGAGAAGGGTGAGCTGGATCTGATTTTTGGCGAGGGCTCCATTAGTCTGGACTCCTTTACCGGACTTCGTGATGATGGACGGTACAAGACGGACCTGTCTGGGCCAGTAGGAACACGCAATCTAATTATCAATACGCAGAACGAGAAGCTGGCGGATATACGTGTGCGATTGGCCTTACAGCATGGATTTGACAAGGTAGCTCTGGTCAAAGGGATTACTTCTGATGTAGAACAGGTGGCTGATCAGGTGATCACCACAGACTATCCGTATGTGAAGCGGACTTACGCGCCACTCAGCTATGATACGGCCAAAGCTGAAAGCTACTTGGAGGAGGCAGGCTGGAGGCTCTCAGCTCCAGGTGGTGTGCGCGAGAAGAATGGGGAGCAGCTCAGCTTTGAATTAATGTACGATACGACAGATCGGATTCAAAAGGCCATGGGTGAGGCGCTGCAAGCGGAATGGTCGGCTATTGGTGTGAAGGTTAAGCTGACAGGAATAGAGCTAGCCGAGCAGACCAAGCGCTTCCGAGCAGGAAATTACGAATTGAATTTCTGGTTCAACTCGGGCGTGCCCTATGATCCTCATACTTTGGTAAACGCTGTGGCAGAGCCAACCTTTGGGGTGGCGGAAGCTCACACGAATATACCTGACAAGGATAAACTGGACAAGCAAATACATCAGGTGCTGGCATCTGTTAACGAGCAGGAAAGGCAGGAGCTATATGACGCGATCTTAGACACCATTCATCAGCAAGCGGTCATTGTTCCTTTATCGTATATTCGCCAATACACGGTCTACAATGATCGTCTGGACAATGTGACATTCCCGGATAGTCGATGGGATCATCCGTTCAACAGCATCCGCTTGAAATAAGGGCAGCGTATGAGTAGGCGTTCACAGCGGGAAGGGGACTCTCAGTCCATCTCATCAGGCATGTATCGGCTATATGCTCTTACATTTTTGTTTTTCAGTGTCAATGCCTTCACGCAGGTGGTTCTTCCTTTGTATGGTAAAAGTATTGGTCTGGATAACCGTACGATAGGTGTATTGCTTGGTGCCTATCTTCTGGTCAGCATGTTGTTGCGTCCATGGGCAGGGGCCGTTGTTGAACGAGTTGGAACTCGGCGTATGCTGCAATGGATTCTGCTCAGTCATCTGCTGGTGGTGCTGCTCTATGCGTGGCTCGATCAGACAGCATACGGTCTCATTCTGATCCGGGGATTGCAGGGGGCGATAGCAGCTTTCTTTTCTCTGACTTTACAGATTGCTGTAGTGGATGCTCTACCTGAGCGTGAAAGGGCACAGGGACTATCCCTATATTTGCTGTTCGGTATGCTGCCCTCGGTTATGGGACCTGCGGTTGCGTTATGGATCTGGGAGCATGCGGGCTTTCGCGGATTTATGATGAGCCTCCTGCTGGCAGCTGTTATTACGTGGCTGACAGGTCTCACAAGCCGGCTGTCATTAGGGAGTAATTCACATCGTTTGCCGTCGCAGAGACATGAGAGTAAGCAGCCCTCGGGGAGAAAAACGCATGCACTGCGCAGGGCTATCGTCAATCGGAGCTTTATCATGAGCAGTGTGGTGATGACAATGGCAGCCACAGGATTTGGTGCTACCACAGCATTCCTTGCTTTATACGTTGACTACACGAGAGTAGGCCACGCTGGAGTCTATTTTGCGATTCAGTCTGGTGTTATTGTGCTGGTGCGCTTTGCTTTCCGCAAGCTGCTTCCCTCGGATGGTATCTGGCATAGTCGCTCTATCGCCGTCCTGCTCGGTTCCATGGCCCTAGGACTACTATGCACGGTTATGGCACCTTGGACGGGAAAATCGATTGTTCTGTACATGGGGGCGGCGGCAATCGGTTTTGGGATGGCTCATATCTATCCTATTTTAGCAGCCTACCTGAGCATTGCTCTTCACCAGACTACTCGCAAAATCTGGATGGGGTTATTTATATCCATGGCAGATCTGGGTGCGGTCATCGGTAGCATAGGGATGGGGCTGGTCGCTGATTATATCGGATATGCATATGTGTTCGTCATATGTGCGGGCATGCTTGTGTGTACAGGCCTACTGGTTGCAGCAAGCAATGGCTTTATGAAGAAATCAGTCTAAGGCTTCTTGGCCATCATATTGTCCATTGTATGTGCAACAGGCTTGATTTGGCTAAATAGTCGTTCGATTTGACCATAGTTCTACCGCAGGGACAGTGCTAGGATTAGCCTATCTGAATACTTGCGAAATGGATAACAGAATCCGATAACAGAAATGAATAGCAGTAGTAACCAACATACAAGGAGGCTCTATACAAGGAGCTTCTTTGTGACTTCATTTGTGTAAGCGTTTCAAATGGATTGTGAAAGCCTGATCCTGATATGCCGAGCCATGAACCATGCTCTTATCGAACGTCCGAGCAACGTTATCACGCTATCAATCTGGTAATCCTGAGGAGGGTACATATGATGACTAACCCTGTTTCCGAGCCATTAGAGCACATGAAGGCACATGGCTATGATGCTTGGTTAAGCTACAAATCGTCGTTGCCTATCGCTGTTGCGGCTCAATATCGCTCCTGGTGTGGTGTCATCCATGTCAGCGAGCCGCATGCGACCATAGAGGCCGCCGCTACAGAGCTGCATCGGGGGATTACATCCATGCTGGATGTTCATACCGAGATGAGCAGCGCTACAACGGATCAGCCGCATATTGCGCTGGGAACCTTCAGCGGAATGTTTGGGGAAGATTCCAGTTATCCGGCGGAGTTATTTACCTCAACAGATCGTGAATCTACTGGAGCAGAAGGCTTTATCATCCGTACATGTCCTGCTGAGCGCTGCATTGCCATTGGAGCTGCGGAGCCTGTCGGGGTGCTGTATGGTGTGTATCATCTATTACGTCTTATGGGAACAGGCCGACCATTGGATACGCTTGATGAGGCGGTTGTCCCGGTCAACGGTCTGAGAATGCTCGATCATTGGGACAACATGGATGGCAGTATTGAGCGGGGCTATGCAGGTCCGTCCTTTCTGTACGAGCAGCATCAGTTCACGGCCAATCAGGAACGATTACGCGATTATGCCAGATTAATGTCCTCTATCGGCATCAATGCGATTTGTATCAATAATGTGAATGTCCATCAGCAGGAGACACAGCTGATCACTCCGCGGTATCTTCCAGATGTTGCGAAGCTTGCGGAGGTGTTCCGAATCTATGGTATTCAGCTATATCTGAGCATTAACTTTGCCAGTCCGCTGGAGTTGGGTGGCCCTGAGACGGCAGATCCCCTGAATGCTGCAGTCCGACAGTGGTGGACGGAAAAGGCTGCAGAAATCTATTCATTCATCCCGGACTTTGGCGGTGTTGTGGTCAAGGCAGACTCAGAGAATCGCCCTGGTCCATTCACTTATGGACGCAATCATGCGGATGGGGCGAATATGCTGGCAGAGGCGCTCCAGCCATACGGCGGTATCGTCATCTGGCGCTGTTTTGTATACAATTGCAAGCAGGATTGGCGGGATCGCTCAACAGATCGGGCTCGGGCGGCGTATGATCATTTTAAGCCGCTGGACGGTCAGTTCCACGACAATGTCGTGCTGCAGATCAAGAATGGACCGCTGGATTTTCAGGTACGAGAGCCTGTGTCACCGCTGCTCGGCGGCATGGAGCATACTCATCAAATATTGGAGTTTCAGATTACCCAGGAATATACCGGGCAGCAGCGACATGTCTGCTATCTGGTACCGCAGTGGAAGGAGATTCTGGAATTCGATACGTGTGCACAAGATAAATATGCTCCAGTTAAGCATGTGGTGGATGGGTCGTTATGGGAGCGGGCACGAAATGGGATAGCGGCCGTGACGAACGTAGGCGCAGACTGGAACTGGACCGGACATTTGCTGGCACAGGCGAATCTGTATGGCTATGGACGGCTTGCCTGGAATCCTGACTTGAGTGCAGAGGCCATTGCGGAGGAATGGGTGAAGCTAGTTTTTGGCCTGGATGAACTCGTGGTCAGTGCCATCACGCAGATGCTGATGGATTCGTGGCCGATCTACGAGTCATATACTTCCCCGCTCGGAGTAGGCTGGATGGTGAATCCGGATCATCATTATGGGCCCAACGTGGACGGATATGAATACTCGAAGTGGGGCACATATCACTACGCAGACAGCAAAGGGATTGGAGTTGACCGCACAGTCCATTCTGGTAGCGGCTATAGCTCACAGTATATGGGGGCGAATGCCGAGCGTTACGAGTCACTGGAGCGATGTCCAGATGAGCTGCTGTTATTTTTCCACCATGTTCCCTATGAGCACCGCTTGAAGTCAGGCACAACCGTCATTCAGCATATCTATGATACTCATTTCGCAGGTGCGGACAGAGCAGCAGCGCTGCTGTCCACTTGGAGGGAGCTACAGGGACGCATGAAGCAGACTTATTTCGAGCAGGTGGAGGCTAGGCTGGAGGAGCAAGTGGAGCATGCCAAGGAATGGAGGGACCAAATTAATACGTATTTCTACCGTAAGAGCGGTATTGAGGACCGTGAGCGGCGAATGATTTATTAAGCCTGTCTATGTGGCAATAGCTGCGAACGTGTGGGGAGATTTCCCTCTAGGTAGCACCTTGCCTGAATATGATTTCAGTATGTAGTCTGTAATTATTGTCCTCTTGGTATGTAATTATAGCTTTGGTATGTAATGATAACGTAGTATGTAAGATAACTATAGATAGTAAAAAAGGAAGCCTGCACTACTCGTGCAGGCTTATTTCTCGTTGAAGTATGGCTCCAGCAATTAGTTACCTTTGATCCCTCGAACGAGCTTGGGAGTCAGCTCCGTGAGATAGTAGAGCAGTGCGATGAATGGCATTGCCACGCCTATAAGGGCTGTAGGTCCCCAGCCGCCATGTGCGTAAGACCATCCTCCAAGAAAAGAACCAGCAGCTCCGCCCAGGAAAAAGATGGCCATGAACAGCCCATTGAGTCGGCCCCTGGTCTCATTGCCCAGAGAATAGATGGTACGCTGTCCGAGTACAAGGTTACCGGATACGGCCATGTCCAGCGTAATAGCAGCAACGACAAGGAGTGTGAGGGAAAACGTGGAGCTTCCTTGATTCAGGTAGGCGACCAGGAATGACAGAATGGCGATGATGAATGCCAAACCGGTCAATGGCTGGGTCCATCCTTTGTCTGCGAGTCTTCCGGCTATAGGGGCAGCGATCGCTCCCGCTACTCCAGCTAGTGCGAACCATGCGATCCCCTGCTGCGACAGGCCGAAGTGGTCCGTCAGATACAGGGGAACTGCTGTCCAGAACAGACTGAATGCTCCGAATAGAGAGGCCTGATAGGCTGCACGACGACGCAGGGCTGGCTGTGTCTTCAGCAAGGTCCAGAGTGATGCGATCAGCCCCTTATAGCTCAGGGATGGTGACGGCTTGCGGGTAGGAAGGGCACGGGACAAGAGGATAGCGAGCACGGCAATGGCTACGGCAGAGATCCAGAATACGGACTGCCAGCCCCAGACATCCGCTACGAAGCTGGCGACAGGCCGTGCGAACATAATCCCTAGCAGTAACCCACTCATTACATTGCCAACGACACGTCCTCGTTGTTCTTCAGATGCCAGATAGGTGGCGAAAGGCACTAATATCTGGGCCACGACACTGCCTAAGCCGAGCAGCAGCGAGAAGGTGAGGAACAACGCTGCGTTCGGAGCCAGAGCTGCACCGATTAGAGCAAATACAACAGCGACTAGGGCGGTAATGACAAGACGGCGATTCTCGAATAGATCACTGAGTGGCACGATGAACAGGAGTCCTATGACATATCCGATCTGGGTAATAGTTACGATGAATCCGGCAGTCTCGGCACTTAAGCCTGTTGCTGCACTGATCGGACCAACAAGTGTCTGGGAATAATAGAGATTGGCGACGATGAGCCCGCATGCGGCTGCTAGCAGGAAGACCAGACCGTTAGAGAGCGTTGCTTCTTGGGGGGCATGCTTTTTAATCATGAGAATAACCTCCTCGATTTAATGAACGGTTAGTTCACTAATTTGTATGAGTAAATAATATACTGAACGTTTCGTTTTGTAAATAGGCTGATTTTTTGATATACTACACATATGATTTTAAGGACCGAAGCCACTACGCCACGCGGGAGACTACAGTCAAATGAGAACAACAGCATTCCAATATCACCGAGCAAGTAGATCTACTTATCACTGAGCAAGTTGAGCTAACCAAGAAATCGAGTCCGTATTGGATCAGCGACTGGCGAAGAATTGAAGGAGGATGTACGGTATGAGCGGCAAAAGAGGAAGACCGCGCAATCTGGAGACGCAGCATGCGATTCTCAATACGTCATACGAATTATTGCTGGAGCATGGCTTCGGTGCAGTAACGATTGAGAAGATTGCGGAGCAGGCGCAGGTGAGCAAAGCAACGATCTATAAATGGTGGCCGAATAAAGCAGCGGTGGTGATGGATGGCTTCATGCATGCTGCTTCGGCCCGATTACCGATTCCCGATACAGGTAAGGTCACCGAGGATATACTACTGCATGTATCCAATCTGGTCCGGTTTATGACAAGTCGTGAAGGACAGATTATTACGGAGCTGATCGGGGGAGGACAATTCGACACAGCCCTGGCAACGGAGCTACGTTCGCGTTATATCCAGCCCCGTCGCCAAGAGGCAGGACAGCTGCTACAGAGGGGAATAGAGCGCGGAGAACTGCCAGAGCATCTTGATGTGGGAGTCACTATTGATCTGGTATACGGCCCGATTTTTTATCGTCTGCTGGTTACTGGTGATCCGCTCGACGAGGGGTATGTTCGCAGCCTGGTTGATCTTACGATCCGCAGTGTTCATCAATATTTTGCATAGATTCATTAGAGAGCTTCTAATGTACCTGGATGAGAATTGGTTGTGCAAATGCACAATCAATTTCGTCTTTTCATCAATATTTTTTTGTGGCGCAAACTCTTATACTGAAAGCGTGTTCAACAAGAGCAAGCTAGGAGGCTGCAAGGAATGGAAGGATTAATGATTGGATGGTATGGTGCATTGGCAGGGTTGGCGCTTGCAATCATTCTCATACTGAAGAAGCTCAACCCCGTATATGCTCTATTTTTGGGAGCGATTACAGGCGCATTAATCGGTGGTGCGAATTTGGAGGAGACCGTAGGCGTTCTTGTAAGCGGTACACAAAGTGTAATCGGAACCGTACTGCGGGTTCTGGCGGCTGGCGTGCTGGCTGGAGTCATGATGGAATCCGGTGCGGCTGAGACGATCGCACAGGCGATTGTGAAGAAATTTGGCGGGAGCAAGGCCATTTTGGCACTGACGCTGGCTACGATGCTAATTACAGCTGTAGGCGTATTCATCCCTGTCGCTGTATTGATTGTGGCGCCCATTGCCTTGTCTGTCGGCAATAAAATGGGGATCTCGAAGCTGGCATTACTGGTAGCGCTCTCGGGTGGAGGGAAGGCAGGCAACATCATTTCACCTAATCCCAATACGATTGCTGCTGCTCGCGGGTTCGAGCTTGACTTGAGTCATGTGATGCTCGCAGGGCTTTTGCCGGCAGTCTTCGGTCTCGCAGTTACAGTCATTGTGGCTTCGTTGCTGAAGAAGAAGGGAACCATGGTGTCGGGGGATGAAGCGCAATATAGCGAGAACGAGAATAATGATTATCCACCACTGGGGCGAGCAATTGTGGCACCACTGGTTGCTATCGTGCTACTAATGATCAATCCTATTGGCTCGCTGTCTGGCATTGAGCTGTTATCCAATATGAAGGTCGATGCTCTGTATATTCTGCCAATCGCGGGAATCATCGGGCTGCTGGCCATGGGTAAGGGCAACAAGATGCTGGAATATAGCGCGTCTGGTCTCAATAAAATGACGGCAACCGTACTGATTCTGATCGGTGCTGGCGGGATTGCTGGGCTCATCGCTGCTTCGGATCTCTCCACGCAGGTCGTAGCTCTGATTGAGGGATCAGGTATCGCCGGGACATTCCTTGCGCCGATCTCGGGTATTTTGATGGCGGCTGCCACAGCTTCTACTTCAACCGGTGTAATTCTAGCTACGGGTTCCTTCGGACAGGCTGTCCTGAATATGGGGACATCACCGCTAGCTGCATCCGTAATGGTACACACAGGTGCTACAGTTATTGATTCCCTGCCACAAGGCAACTATTTCCACGTAACTGCGGATAGCATGAAGATGTCGATCAAGCAACGTATGGGTGTAGTTCCTTATGAGGCGATTGTGGGCGGAACGATGACGATTGTCGCTACCGTAGTATACGGCTTCTTACTGTAGTGAAGCGATGTGAGCCACGTAGCCAAGTGAGATAACCAAGCTAAGTCAGCTATAACCTGAGTCAGCTATAAGCTAAATAAGCTAAATCAACTACGTTAAGCCACGTAAGCTGTGCTAAAACAATGACATGATGATTGAGTGAGACTATACAGATACAGGGATTGTTGACAGTAATGTGTCTACATTAATGATGGGGTGAGAGAGAATGCAATACAAGAATTTTGTACTGGCGCCTGATTCCTTTAAAGAGAGCATGACCGCCAAGGAAGTATGCGTAGCCATGGAGAAAGGACTACGGAAAGTGTATCCTGAAGCCAATTATATTCATGTGCCGATGGCAGATGGCGGTGAGGGAACGGTGCAATCTTTGGTAGATGCTTCAGACGGACAGCTGCTGTATGCTGAGGTGACGGGTCCGCTGGGTCAGATGGTAACGGCTTCCTATGGCATTATGGGAGATGGAACGACAGCTGCTGTCGAGATGGCGTCAGCCAGTGGTATCCATCTGGTGGAAAAGTCAGCTCGTAATCCGCTGATTACGACTACTTACGGTACAGGCGAACTGATACGCGAATGTCTGGATCGTGGTGTCCGCAAGATCATTATTGGGATTGGTGGAAGTGCGACAAATGACGGTGGCACAGGAATGGCTGCTGCGCTAGGGGCTCGCTTCCTGGATGCTGCAGGCGAAGAGCTACCATGGGGGGGAGGAAGTCTCGGTCGTCTGTCTTCCATTGACCTCACTGGACTAGACCCGCGATTGCAGGAGGTACAGCTGATCGTGGCTTGTGATGTGACAAATCCGCTCTGTGGTCCTACAGGGGCCTCGGTTGTATTTGGTCCACAGAAAGGCGCTACACCAGACATGGTGCAGCAGCTTGATGCCAATCTCGCTCACTATGCAGAGGTCGTGAATCGCAAGCTGGGTAAGAATGTATTGGATGTACCAGGTGCTGGTGCTGCAGGCGGTCTTGGTGCAGGCCTGTTGATTTTTACGCAGGCGGTATTACAAAAAGGGATTGATATTGTCATCGAATACACCGGGCTTAGCGATAAAATAGCTACGGCTGATGTCGTATTCACAGGCGAGGGCGGAATTGACTTCCAGACCAAATTCGGGAAGACACCCTACGGCGTAGCGAGAGCCGCCAAAGCTAAAGGCAAGAGGGTAATTGCTCTGGCGGGTTATGTCGGTGCCGGAATCGAGACGTTGTATAATGAGGGCATTGATGCGATCTTTGGGATTGTCCCTGGAGCTTCTGCTTTAGAGCATTTGCTGGCCGAGGGTCCCGAAAATGTAGAGCGTACAGCCGAAAATATTGCGCGTGTGTTGCAATTCGGCGAGAGCTCATGCTAGAAGAGGATTCACTGACTGCTTCAACTCTGGATTGAAAATCATTAACGATGACATGTGGACTCATTGGCTTGACCTCCAATCGCTTCATTACTTATTGATGCATCCGCAGTAGCTCATAGATCAACTCGGTGAGCTGTAGTAGATCGCGTGGATCTCGCCCGGTGATGGCATGAATTCGCTTCAGACGGTATTGTAAAGTATTGCGATGTATGTTCAGGGATTCGGCGGTCAGAGACATGCTTCCATTGTGATGAATGAAGCTTCGGAGTGTGTCCAGCAGCTCCGGTGTATCCTCCAGCTTGTGAGTGGTATGGGCAGGGCCAACAAGCCTTGCCTGACCCCACTGGATGAGGAACTCCACTTCATCGTAGGTCGTTACCTGCTGTGAAGGCCATAGCGCGAACAGGATGGACATGGCAGCCTTAGCCTGAGCATAGCTACTTGCAATACTGGCTTCGTGCCGTCCCCTGGAGATCCGAATGCTTGGATGATCAAGGAGCAGTCTTCGAATATGCTTATCCACATCCTCAGGCTGCTGCACTAGCAGGAGCCATGTATCATTTTCCACCTGAAAGGCAGTCTTGAATAGTAGCAGTATAGAGTCCTCGCTAGCTAGTGAGGAACTCTTCACATACAGGACCGTTGTCTTTATGACGAGATCCAGCTGATAGGCTGTGGCTTCTTTTCTCAGCTTCTGGGAATAGGCTCCATGATGGGAGAGCAGCAGCTCCACAAAGGCCTTCTTGCGATTTGCCTCCTCCGCACGATGCTCCAGCATGGTGCGCTGTTCAATGAGCAGGGAGACCGTCGTTCTGACAATACTGCAAAAGGGGCGTACCTCATCAGGATTGCCCGTAATTCCGATGACTCCGACGCAGACATGTCCTATGAAAATCGGCTCGTTTGTTCCTTGCTTCTCGTTGGTCCCATCCTCCCACACCTCAACCATGTGTCCGGTGGACAGAGCCTTAACGGCACCCTGATGGATGGTGCCCACCCGCTCCCGAGTCCCGCTACCCACGATAATCCCTTTTGCATTCATAATGTTAATGTTGTAAGGAATATCCTTCATCATCTTATCGACAATATCTTGTGCCTGATTCTCCGAAAGCTGGAACAAGGAATGGCCCCCTCCACTGGTTCATCTAATAGTAGCTACTGTCAACATATGTATTGTGCATATGAACAACATTATAGCTTTTTCATCATCCATATTCCAACATGCATACAGACAAGAGAGCCGCATAACTGGAGGAAGACATTGTATTCCTCGAAATTTTCTACTCCTTATAGCCATCACAGGAAGTATAATGGTCGATGACTGTCGTTTTTTGTTGTATGATGGATTTATGAAACGTTGGTTCCCCGAACCTAGGAGGGTGTCTTTTGTTTAGTCCAATGAAGGCCATGTTTCCCCAGCGCAAGAAGCTTAGTCTCACATCATTGCTAATCGGCCTTGTGACGCTTGTCGTAGTGCTCACCTCTACGATCCTTCTGGCAGGCTCCTATGTGTCCAAGAAAAATTCGCTAATCGAGACTACCCTACGCTTGAATTATAATAATGCCAGCGGCAAGGCCCAGACATTGAATTCCTTGTTCATCTCCATGAGGGAAAGTCTGCAGTATAGTGCCAATTCACTCACGGATGTGGAAGGCATGACTGCCAAGCAGCTCGCTGACTATCTGAATCTCATGCGCAATTCCAGCAACTTTTTCAATTCCCTGTATCGTATAGATGAGAACGGGCAGATCCGTGGAATCTCTCCATATAATCCCCAGAGGATCGGAGGGCATCTCACCACGAAATATGCACTTGAGGCTTTGCTTTCCCAGCGGCCCTATATTTCTTCTCCCTATGTAACACCCAACTCGCACAGACTTATTGTGTTCATGAGCCAGCCCTTATTTGATCAAAATAGCAATTATACCGGATTCGTTGGAGGTTCGCTTTATTTACAGGAGGACAATATTTTATCAAGTATTTTTGGCAACAATTCTGTGGATGATTCCGGTTCATATTATTACATTGTGGATGCTCATGGCCGTGTCTTGTATCATCCAGACAAGCAGGTGATTGGTTCGGATCTGGCCCAGGAGGAGGTCGTGCAAAGTCTGCTAGAGGGCAAAAGTGGACGTCAGCTCACAGTGGACCATCTCGGTCGGCAGATGATCGCTGGCTACTCCTATGTGGATTCGAATGGCTGGGGAGTGGTGGCGGTATCCCCGCTGGAGCGAATCCAAAAAGAGCTTATGGACAACTTGTACACCCAAATTCTGGTGTCTAGTCTGCCATTCATGATTTTGCTCATCGGTGTCATTCTGATTGCGCGTCAATTGGCCCGTCCTTTCGTGTATCTTGCAGATTTAATGAGCAAGCTCGGCAAGGAAAGGGTGGTATTGCCTGAAGCCAAATCACACTGGAATAGAGAGGCTGATCTACTGACGAAGGCGGTATTTCTGGCTGTCGCGGATATCCAGAAGCAACAGGACCAGCTTGCGCAGGATGCTGCTACAGATGGCTTGACCGGGCTACTGAACCGCAGATCCCTTGAGCAAATGATGCAGCAATGGCTGGAAGCGGGCACTTCCTTCTCGCTGATTCTGCTCGATGTGGATCGTTTCAAGCCGATCAATGATACCTATGGTCATCTGGTTGGTGATCGAGTGCTCAAGCATGTGAGTGATAAGGTGTTGAGCAATGTACGTCCGACAGATGCGTGTTTCCGATTTGGCGGAGAGGAATTCATCGTGCTGCTGCCGGATTGCGCTAAGGAGGAAGCTTTCGAGCTGGCAGAGATCATTCGTAAAGACATCGAGAGCAGTGCAGCGCCGATTCCTTCACGAATTACGATATCTCTCGGTGTAGCACATTGCCCTGATGATGCTGCGTCTGCTGAGCAGCTTCTACACAAGGCTGACCAGGCTATGTATTTGGCCAAATCCCAAGGTAGAAACCGGACGATGCTGGCAAAATAAAAAGCGGAAAGTCAACCAAGGCCTATGAGATTAGAAATCATAGCAGTGCCACCTATATGTAGGGGCACTGCTATTTGTCTGTGAGAACAGGTGGCTTGTAATAAACCCCGTGATAATTAATTGTATAAATGTTCTAAATTTAATTATTTGTTATAATTATCTATGTAAGCGGTTTCTAATGAATTAATCTAATATGGAGGGATGACACAAAATGAAGGCAGGTATTCGTTGGAGGCGAGGTTGGATGGCCGTATTAAGTGTAGCTCTGTTGGCGGCTACATGGTATGTGCCAGGAACGGGAAGCGAGATTCAGGCAGCAGAGCAGGTCAATGTGCGTGACTTCGGGGCACGTGCGGGGGTGACGGAGGATCAGTCGGCTGCTTTTCACGCCGCGATGAAGCATTTCTATGACAAGGGGCAAAAGGGTACGGTCTATATTCCCGCAGGCACCTATTACGTCGATAACGGTCTTCGTTTCCACGCTGGTGTGAATCTGGTAGGGGATGGAATAGGGCGAACGATTATTAAGAAGACAGGTAATGTAAGCAGCTACGTGGTGGGGAATCCGGTACTGCGCTCCGGCTCCAATAATCTGGAGGTCAGTGTGTCCAAGCTTACGATTGATGGAGATCGCACGAACCGTGCAGCTCGTGGTCTGGGACAAGTCGGGGGCATTAACATGGATGTGGATGTCCGCAATTTGACGTTGTCCAATATGGAGATCAGAGACACCACAATAGGCGCTCTCCTTCGTCGGACCAAGGATTCAACGATTCAGGACAGTGTGTTCGATCGCACAAGTGGACATGCTATCGCAGCCGGACATGAGAGCTTCCCTGTGGGTGAATTCAGAAATGTGACCATCACAGGTAACAAGATTACGAACTCAAGCGGTGGTAGCGGAATCAATCTGTCCCGTGCAGCTCGTGCTACGGTTACGAATAATGAAATTGTGAACAGTGTACAGCAATCAGACACCTATGGAGGCATTCGGATTCCAAATGGTGGCGAGAACAATATTATTAAAGATAATCGAATCGTGAACTATCCACGCGGAATCTTCGTACTTACAGGGGCAACTAATAATACCTTCGAGAATAACACGATTGTGAACTCTCGTATTCAGGGGATGCTGATTGAGGCGAATGACAATACGATCAAGGGCAACATTATTCAGCAGACAGATGCTTCCCTCAGCCCCGAGCTAATTCGTCTGTCTGGCGCGAATGGGAATGAGATCTCCCGCAATCGGATGGAGACGCACTCCCGCTTCAGCAACTTCGGGATTCGCCTGACGAACTCCAGCAATAATCGCATTGTGGATAATATCACCGATACTTCTGGGACTTCCGTCAGTGTTGAGGGTGGCAGTGGCAATACGGTCAGCGGTAACACCAATAGGAGATAGCTAATTAAAGTCGCTATTAAAGATAGCTATTAAAGATAGCTGAAATCGTAGAACGCTTTCCTGAGCTTTGTACTTGCTTAGGAAGGCTTTTTTTATGGAAAAGATAGGACATGTCAAGCTCGGTGGGGAGAAGTCTTGGGTGTGAATTTCTTTGGTTAGCATTTTGCATAATTCGATTTCAATCACTTTTGGAATACAAGATATGGACAGGAAGAATCACCCTGATCCATATCTTGCTGATTAGAAGTCGTTCTTTGGATTTATGCAAAATGCTCTGGTGTATAATATAATAAATTTTAGCCGTACACAGGGACGGAATTTCAATACATATGCTCAGGAGGCACGAGGCCATTGAATTATTCATTTTCCAACCGTTTCACAGCTATGCAACCCTCCATTATTCGCGAGATTCTCAAGGCCACATCAGGTCAGAACGTCATTCCGTTCTCTGCGGGCAATCCCGCACCTGAGACTTTCCCGGTCGAGGCGATCCGGGCCTATACACAGTCCATTCTGGAAGAAATGCCAGTAGCTGCTCTGCAATATGGAATTACAGAAGGCTACGCGCCTTTGCGCGACGTCCTGAAGAATCATTTGCACACCCGATTTGCCAGCGGTAAAGACATGGACGAGCTGATGATCGTCTCCGGCGCGCAGCAGGGTATTGAGCTCGCTTGTAAAGTATTCTGCAATGAGGGAGATACCATTATTTGCGAAAGTCCCAGCTTCATTGGGTCCTTGAATACATTTCGTTCCTCTGGTGCGAGACTGGTAGGGGTTCCTATGGAAACCGATGGCATCCATATCGGCTTGCTGGAGCAGGCGCTTCAGACCGAGAAGAATGTCAAGCTCATCTACCTGATCCCTAGCTTTCAGAATCCGACGGGTATCACGACATCACTGGAAAAGCGCAAAGCGGTCTATGAGCTGGCCCGACGCTACGGGGTTATGATTCTGGAGGATAATCCTTACGGAGAGCTCCGCTTCCGTGGTGAGGATGTTCCGACCATCAAGTCCATGGACGAGGAGGGACTGGTTATCTATGTGGGCTCATTCTCCAAAATATTGTCGGCAGGTCTTCGTGTCGGCTATGTGTTGGCCCCAGATGAGGTAGTCTCCAAGATGGTGGTCGCCAAGCAGGGGGAGGACGTGCATACAGCGATGCTTCCTCAGATTCTAGCTCATAAATTCATGACAGAATACGATTATGCAGGCCATATCGCCAATATACGGGATATTTATCGCCGCAAGTGCGACCTGATGGAGCAGAGTCTGGAAGCCCACATGCAGCAGTCTGTCACGTACACGAGACCAGATGGAGGACTCTTCCTCTGGTGTGAGCTGCCGTCCGGGATCTCCATGCTGGACTACTGCAAGACAGCGGCTGAACGAGGCGTAGCAGTCGTGCCTGGTACCGCCTTCCTGGTCGATGCGACAGCTTCCTGCAATGCCTTCCGTCTGAATTTCTCGACACCTTCGGATGAACAGATTCGACAAGGAATTGAGATACTGGGCCGTATATAGTCTTGTGCTGTTGTATGTACAGGCGAAAAATGGTATAGTATTGATTATTTGCTGAACGGTATTTCCTGTGAGAGTATCCAGTAACGAAGCCGGCTCCGGACTCACGGGGTCGGCTTTTGTGCTTGGCTCCTGCTGGAGCGCATGGACAGCCCGTACGTACATGATTTTAAACAGGTTAGGGGAGAATGAAAGTGTTCGGTAACGATTGGGATGAGGTATTGCATGAGGAAATAAACAAACCCTATTTTAACGATCTGAGATATACGCTCGCTAAAGAATACAAGCTTCATCAGGTATATCCGTCCAAGGAGAATCTGTTCTCTGCGCTTAAGCTTACTTCCTTCTCGGGTACCAAAGCCGTCATTTTGGGACAGGACCCATATCACGGCCCAGGACAGGCTCATGGACTCAGCTTCTCGGTGATGCCTGGTGTCAGAGTACCACCTTCACTGAAAAATATATATAAAGAGCTGCAGTCGGACCTTGATCTGCCTATTCCTGATCACGGCTATCTCATTCCATGGGCAGAAGAAGGTGTATTGCTGCTGAACAATGTACTCACGGTACGCCAAGGACAGCCTCAATCCCATCAAGGCATCGGCTGGGAGCAGTTCACCGATGCCGTCATTGCAGCGCTCAATGAGCGTGATGAGCCAATAGTGTTCATCTTATGGGGCAGTCATGCACAAAAAAAAGGTGAATTCATTAACGAGAGCAAGCATCTGGTCATTAAATCCAGTCACCCCAGTCCCTTCGCGGCACATCGAGGATTCTTTGGTAGCCGTCCATTCTCGCGGACGAATGAGTTCCTGCTGAGCAAGCAGCAGCAACCGATTAACTGGGAGCTTCAGAACCTATGACGAACGGAGGGGGGCACATGCGCCACTGGATCGGCCGCCATGTCATTGTGTCCTGCGGACCAGAGGGCAAGCGCAAGCTACGGGGAACCTTGGAGCATATTAATTATTCACAGCAAAGTGTGGTCCTTGCCCCGCGTATGCTTCAGATCCCCTTTCAGGATATTCTGACGATTCAGGCAGCCCTACCGTTAAAGGAACGTCGTCTGCCTTCTGTTGCGGCTCCGCATGTGGTGGGTTATATCATGAAGGAATCCTTGCAATTTGATAATGCGGTGTATTTTCAATCGGTCGTGACGATCTGGGAGGGAGATCGAATTCTGGCGTATGCCTGCAGACTACGCAGTCATGGACCGAATGAAGTGGTGCTGCAGGATGGACGTAGGCTGGACAAGCGTCATTATACATTTGTGGTGCGATCTTTAAGAGGGCAAGGTAATTAGCATGTGTTATCTGAAGTTGTTCCTGCTATACAATAACAAAAGCAGCATGAGGCCGAATAGGCACCATGCTGCTTTTGTTGACTCTGTTGCTACTGTGTGGTTACTCTGATCTACGATTACTCTACGCCATCCTTGTAATGGTTGGTCCAATTCTTGTCGCCTTTATGCATGAAGTCCTCTACCGTCTTCTCTAGCGTAGCGAGCAGCTGATGCTTGATGTCATAAATGGTGGTCCGGAAGAGTTCCTCCTCGCGGCCGACCACTTTCTCTCCATATAGTGCCTGGGCAGCGATAAATTTGCGGTGCTCCTCTACCAATTGATCAATGGATTCCAGAGCATGCTCCACATAATGGCTAATTCCTTGTTGCTCGCGTGGAAGTAATGATTTCAAATATTGCACTTTCTCGATAGTAGGCATATCGAATTCCTCCGTTCAATTAGTTAATCCGTAAAAACCCCCGGAACAGCGAACCGTCTCTCATCTTTATGTCACTAATTATACAATGTTTTCGGAAAATTTTCATTACTTTTTTATGGGAATGTGATTTTTTTTATATCTTATTTTCAAAAAAAAAAGAAACTGGAGCGTGTGTGAGAGGCTGCAGACCGCGCCAATCGACTACTTGGCAATCATGCTTGCAAGCAGAACAGCAAAGTTAGAGGGAGGAAGTGGATACAGGACCTAAGCAAGCTGTAGGCCCTGTGGCTGCCATATGTATGTATCGTAGAGCAGAAGTATGTTTGGCCCGACTGGCAAGGCTGCGTGATCCATGATGCGTAAGGTCAGGGCCAGGCATTTTAGATTTAAGAGGAATTCGTGCTATAATTGCATAAATTTCAGGAAAGGTTGACTGGTGAGATGAAGCTTTTTAAAGGTATATTTTGGGGAATCCTCATCAGCATTGTATTATGGATTGCCATATTCGGGCTGATTCGGGGACTGCAGTAGCGCTGGCTCAGCTTCGGCAATATCCCACCATTTAGACGATAACCTTGGTAACGCTCTTGATATCCTGATTGGATAGTTGATACATATTATGATCGTCATACAGTATCCATTGATCCGTTCCTGGTAGCGGTCGTAACCATCCGAATACGATGGTCTCATCAACCAGCTTGAGGATGACTGCCTGGGGATGATCCAGTACGGAATGATTGTGCTCATGATCATGCTCATGCATTACAGTGTGCCTCCTTTCCGATGCTCATACTATCATTTTCGACGAAAAGCAATTTATTGTTTATAGATATTCAGCCAATGAATCAAATTTTACATATCAGGATTATAAATAATTCCAAATCGCATCCTCAGGCCTCGCTACAAGCTTGTCCACCGTGAGCCCCCACGTAAATGAAGGGGTTATGTTCAACGTTGCCGTCTTCTATTCCATTCGTCCAGCAGCGTGATGTCATACAGATCCGCATTAATAGGCCCTTTCTCGTTACTATACTTGATTTTGATCAAGGACAGCAGATCAAACATGTCGCTTAGTACGCCAAAAAAGGAGCCGAGAATGGCCAGGTCATCCGCCGAAAGATCGTCCAGGAACTGTAAGCCGTTCGATTGTGAAGGAGCTGCTTTCTTGCCGGAATGCCCCTTTTTCGCCAAGTCAATCACCTGCTTCCGGGTAAGTTATGCGGACTTTGGATACTCAGGATAGTATATGTCCGTAGACGGAGACACTCCTATGCCTTTACCCAAAAAAAGCGAGATTTAAGGCCTCTTTTCGCTGTGCACTTGTCCTAATTGCGAATGAGTAGGCAACTTACAGTAGCCCAGAATGGCTAACCCGACTATGATTTTGTTCGCAGTCATCCAGCACGGGCCCGTCTATGATGGGAATTGGCTCATTGTATACGCAAAGGCCTATAATCGTGTCAGAGGAGGATAACCATGAGTACGCATGTATTTTACGTTCCGCCCGTGAATGTGATGGGTAAAGGTTGCCTGCAAGAGATTGGACCTAGCCTCAAGGAGATGAAGCTCTCCAAGCCACTGGTAGTTACTGATGCATTTCTGCTGAAGAGCGGCATTGCTGGCAAGGTACTAACGATTCTGGATGAAGCTGCTATTCCTTATGCAGTCTATAGTGATGTAAGACCCAATCCTACCTGTAAAAATGTACATGATGGTGTTGAATTCCTGAAGTCGCAAGGCTGCGACTCGCTGATCTCTATTGGTGGAGGCTCACCACAGGATACAGCGAAGGCCATAGGAATCATTGCCACGAATGGTGGACATATCAGAGATTATGAAGGCGTTCACAAATCCGTGCATAAATCGCTCCCGATTATTGCGGTGAATACGACAGCAGGTACCTCCAGTGAGGTCACCATCAACTACGTTATTACGGATGAGGAACGGAAAGTCAAGATGGTCATGGTGGACAAGAATAGCCTTGCCTCCATCTCGGTCAACGATCCGGAATTAATGGTCGATAAGCCGGCAGATCTGACAGCAGCGACAGGTATGGATGCGCTTACGCATGCCGTTGAAGCCCTGGTCACGCCAGGAGCTTATCCTGTCACAGATGCTACGGCTCTGGCTGCCGTGGAGCTCATCTTCCAGTACCTGCCGCGTGCCGTGGCGAATGGCCATGATCTGGAGGCGAGAGAGCAACTGGTCTATGCTGTATTTCTCGGCGGTATGGCGTTCAATAATGCTGGTCTTGGCTATGTACATGCGATGGCACATCAGCTGGGCGGCGTGTATGACCTGCCTCACGGGGTGTGCAACGCGATGCTACTGCCCTATGTGGAGGAGGAGAATGCCAAGCATGTGCCACACCGCTTCCGCGGGATTGCAAGAGCGATAGGCCTGAATGTTGAAGAGCGGACGGATCAGGAGTGTGCGGATTATGTCATTGAGTCCATCAAGCAGTTGTCACAAGAGGTGGGCATTCCGGCCACATTGTCTGAGCTGGGTGTGAATGAAGTCGATCTGGAGCTGCTGGCTGACAATGCAATGAAGGATGCCTGTGCACCGGGAAATCCTTTTACGCCTACCAAGGATGAAGTTATTGCAATGTTTCGTAAAATTCTGTAATTAACCAAGTGAATAACAGAGAAAACGAAAAAAAATAAAACCGTAATGAACCATAGTGAGGTTTGTTACGGTTTTATTTTGAGTTTGAGAATAAAATCACTTTGAATATTTTTGTTTATTTGTGTTTTCAAAGACAAACAAAGATGATATAGTCTTTTTAAGTTCATGATAACGCTAACAAATAAAAATATTCGGAGGTATGGGTATGGTACAGAGTTTGTGGGACGCACAGAAGGCATCTGGGATCCAGGAGGGACTGGGACAGCTGGTATACCGCTCCAATCTGCTGGGGTCAGACCGCCGGGTATGTAACTGGGGTGGAGGCAATACCTCCAGTAAGACGGTAATTCAGGATTTCCGCGGTCGCGATATCGAAGTCATGTATGTGAAGGGTAGCGGCTCTGATCTGGCTACAATGAAGGAAGGTAATTTCACAGGGCTTCGGATGGAGGATGTTCGTCCGCTATACGAGCTAGATGAAATGTCTGATGAGGATATGGTTGCGTATCTGGCGAATTGCATGGTAGATCCGAAGCATCCTCGTGCTTCCATTGAGACGCTGTTACATGCGTTCCTGCCGTTCAAGCATGTGGATCATACACATCCGGATGCGATCATCAGCTTGTGTTGTGCGGATAATGGCCAGGAGATCGCGCGTGAGATTTTCGGAGATAGCTTCGTATGGGTGCCTTACATCCGTCCAGGCTTTACACTATCGAAGATGATCGCTCAAGGGGTACGGAATAACCCGCAGGCAGAGCTTGTGTTGATGGAGAAGCACGGTCTGGTTACTTGGGGCGATACGGCTGAGGAAAGCTACGCCAAGACGATCGAGATGATTAACAAGGCTGAGGCGTATATCGAGGCACGTGTAAATGAGGAGCAACTCTTCGGCGGAGCCAAGAGCAAACCACTGCCAGCGGAGGAGCGTAGCCATATTGCTGCGGCCCTGATGCCATTCATTCGCGGAGCTGTCAGCGACGAGAAGACGATGATGCTGACCTTTGACGATGCGGACGACGTGCTGCAATTCGTATCAGGTAAGGATGCGCCGCAGCTGTCGCAAGTAGGAGCAGCTTGTCCGGATCATCTGGTGCATACGAAGGTCGTGCCGCTGTTCATTGACTGGACTCCAGATGCCAGCGACGTAGAAGGTCTGAGAAAGCTGTTGGCCGAAGGAATTGCTGCATACAAGGAGCAGTACAAGGCTTACTTCGAGCGGAACAAGCATGAAGGAGATGTCATGTTCGAGGCAGCTCCACGCGTCATTCTGATTCCGGGGATCGGCATGATCAATACGGGTAAGAACTGGAGCAACTCGAAGGTCAGCGGAGCGTTGTATCATCGGGCCATTGCGGTGATGCGTGGTGCGACGGCGCTCGGTAATTTCGTATCGCTGAGCGAGAATGAGTCGTACAACGTGGAATATTGGCCGCTTGAGCTATACAAGCTGTCTCTGGCACCGGCTGAAGCTGAATTCTCCCGTAAGGTGGCCCTGATCACAGGCGGCGCAGGCGGAATCGGTAGTGAGACGGCACGTCGCCTGGTCGAGGAAGGCGCACATGTAGTGCTGGCTGACCTGAACCTGGAGGGCGCTCAAAAGGTTGCCGACGAGATCAACGCCCAATTTGGAGAGCATCGTGCTCTGGCTGTACGGATGGACGTGACGAATGAGGAGCAGGTTACAGCAGCCTATGCTGAAGCAGCACTTCATTATGGCGGTGTGGATATCCTCGTGAACAATGCAGGACTCGCCACCTCCAGCCCATTCGATGAGACATCTCTCAAAGAATGGAACCTGAATATGAATGTGCTCGGTACAGGCTACTTCCTGGTAGCACGCGAGGCCTTCAAGACTATGAAGGATCAGGCGCTGGGCGGGAGCATGATCTTCATCGGCTCTAAAAACTCCGTATTTGCTGGCAAAAATGTAACAGCCTACAGCTCTGCCAAAGCGCTGGAGGCACATCTGGCACGCTGTATTGCAGCTGAAGGTGGAGAGCTTGGCATTCGGGTCAACACCATTCTGCCAGATGCGATTCTGCAAGGCTCCGCGATCTGGAACTCCAACTGGAGAAATGAACGAGCTGCGGCCTATGGCATCGAGCCTGACCAATTAGAGGAGCACTATCGCAAACGCACGACGCTTCTGGTCAACATTTATCCAAGAGATATCGCAGAGGGTGTTGCTTTCTTCGCTTCCTCCAAAGCAGCGAAGACGACGGGCTGCATGATGACCATTGACGGCGGTGTACCAGCGGCATTTACACGCTAACATGTCGATACAGCGGGAAGTCACGTCCTGAGCGGTGAGATAACTACAAGATTCCGGGGATCAAGCTATTCTCAGAGCATTCATAAAATGATGAATTATTATGTAGTAATGAATCGTTGTGCCATACACAAGCCATACACATGCAGGAGTGGCGGATGGAAATGAAGGACGTACGGATCATGGTTACACGAATCAGTTCCGAATATTTCCTTGCATCCGCTGCTCCAGGTCATATAGAACGATAATCAGAGGAGGACTTCAGCATGTCGGATAAGGCATATCAACTATTTGAAGAAATACAGCAGGCCAGAGGAGTTCAGCTGGATGTAGTGAAGGAGAAGCTGAAGCAGCTGCAGATCGAGACCCCATCATGGGGCTATGGAGATTCAGGGACGCGCTTCAAGGTATTCCAGAAGACAGGGGTGCCACGCAATCCGTTCGAGAAGCTGGAGGATGCGGCCCAGGTACACAAGGTAACAGGCTTGTGTTCCTCAGTAGCGATCCATATTCCTTGGGATAAAGTCGACGATTATGGTCAGCTTCGCAGTCATGCAGAGAGCCTGGGGCTCAAAATCGGTGCGATCAACCCGAACTTGTTCCAGGAAGACGATTACATGCTGGGTAGCGTGACGAATGCGGATGCAGCGATTCGCAAGAAGGCCACCGAGCATCTGCTGGAGTGTGTAGACGTGGCCAAGGAGACGGGGTCCAGGGATATCAGCCTTTGGTTCGCGGACGGTACGAATTATCCGGGGCAAGGGCATATTCGCAAGCGCAAGCAATGGATGCTGGAGTCGCTCCAGACCATGTATAATGCACTGACTCCACAGATGCGCATGCTGATCGAATACAAGGCATTTGAGCCAGCCTTCTATCATACAGACATTGCTGACTGGGGCATGGCCTTCAACTACGCGCTCAAGCTTGGACCACAGGCACAGGTGCTCGTTGATACAGGTCACCACCTGCCGGGAGCGAACATCGAGCATATCGTAGCCTATCTGATTGATGAACAGCGTCTGGGTGGATTCCATTTTAACAGCTATAAATATGCTGATGACGACCTCATTGTTGGTGCGATCAATCCGTATGAGCTGTTCCTGATCTTCTATCAAATTTTGGATGCAGCTGGAGATTCGGATCAGGCGATTCAGGATACTGTGAGCAATATTGCCTATATGATCGACCAATCCCATAATATTGAACAGAAGATTCCGGCCATGATTCGTTCTGTATTGAACGTACAGACTCAATATGCGAAGGCGCTGCTGATTAATCATGCAGAGGTAGCGGAAGCCGCGGAGCGCGGGGATGTGCTTGCAGCCGAGGATGCTGTCCGTCAAGCCTTCGAATTCGATGTGACACCGTTGCTGCGAGCTGTTCGCGAGGAGCAGGGGTTGCCTGCAGATCCGATGAAGGCGTATTTGTCTAGTGACTATGCCCAGCAGATTACTGCCAGAGGCAAGGGCGGTGCCAGCTGGTGAATGTACTCGCCTATGATCTGGGAGCAAGCAGCGGCCGAGCGATCCTCGGACGTCTGACAGACGACCGCATCGAGGTGGAGGAGATTCATCGCTTTTCCAACGATCCGGTCAAGGTCGACGACCGTCTGCATTGGGATATATTGCGCCTGTATCACGAATTGCTACAAGGATTGCTCAAGGCCAAGCATATGCGGGTACAGCCAGCGAGTCTTGCCATTGATTCCTGGGCGGTGGATTTTGGGCTGATCGGGAAAAGCGGTGAACTGTTGGGTAATCCCTATCATTACCGTGATCCCCACACGCAGGGAGTGATGGAGCAGGTCTGCTCTCAGGCGGGTGCCGAGTATATTTTTGAGAAGACAGGGATTCAGTTTCTGCCGTTCAATACCATCTATCAACTGGTGGCTATGCAGCAGGCAGGTTCACCAATGGTTAATGAAGCCGCACATTTTCTCATGATTCCGGATCTGTTACGGTATTTCCTGACGGGCGAGATGCTTAATGAGTTCACCAATGCAACTAGCACGCAGCTCTACAATCCGCGTCTAGGCGATTGGGACCGAGAGCTGCTCGGTCGGGTGGGAATACCTGATTCGTGGTTCGGCACTGTGGTAGACCCGGGTGCTGCTGCTGGTCAGCTGCGTCACAGCATCGGCAGTGATCTGGGAATAGACTCTATACCTGTCATTGCAGCAGCTGAGCATGATACAGGCTCTGCAGTAGCTGCTGTGCCGGCTTTGGAACGCTCCTTCGCCTATCTGAGCTGCGGCACGTGGTCCCTCATGGGCACAGAAGTAGAGCAGCCAGTGATTACGGAGACGGCCTTCCGCTATAATTTTACCAATGAAGGTGGTGTGGGTCGCACCTACCGCTTGCTGAAGAATATTATGGGCCTCTGGATTTTGCAGGAACTGAAGCGGGAGTGGGATCGTGAAGGGAGCGTATATTCCTTTCCTGAGCTGGTTCAGCTGGCGGAGCAGGCACCTGCGTTCGCTGCCTTGATCGACCCGGATGATGATCTGTTTTTGGCAGCGGGTAGCATGACCACGCGCATTCAGCAGTATTGCAGGCAGACGGGGCAAGCTGCGCCGGAGACACCAGGAGCGTATGCACGCTGCATTTTGGAGAGTCTGGCCTTAAAGTATCGCTATATTCTGGAGCTGACGGAAAGGGTGTCGGGACAGCAATTCAATGGTCTGCATATGGTCGGCGGTGGCATACACAATGCCCTGCTATGCCAGTGGACTGCGAACTCGATTGGAAAAATCGTATGGGCAGGTCCGGCAGAGGGGAGCGCAATCGGCAATTTAGCGGTACAATGGATGGCACAGGGTGTGTTCTCCGACATCTGGGAGGCGCGTCGTGTGATCCGTCATTCTTTCCCCGTCACGGAATATGAGCCTAGGGACATTGAAGCCTGGGAGCATGCTTATGGGCGGTTCTTGGATATGGCCGGATTGCAAATTTCAGAGTTGGAGTGAGTGGAATGCTGGTTGCAGAGCGATATGAGCTGATCGTACAGCTGGTCAATGAAAAAGGAAGTATACGTGTATCCGAGTTAAGCGAGCTGTGCAAGGTGACCGAAGAGACGATCCGCCGTGATCTGGATCGGCTTGAGGAGGCGGGAAGACTGCGGCGTTCCCATGGAGGAGCCGTCAGCATCAAGGAGGAGCAGCCAGAGATTCCATTTTCCGAGCGTGAAATCATGCATGCGGAAGAGAAGCGTCGTATCGCGGAAGCGGCGATCCAGCTGATCCGTCCCAAGGACCGTATATTGCTGGATGCAAGCTCTACAGCCTGGTATATGGCTTCCAAGCTGCCGGATGTGCCGCTGACCGTGCTTACGAATTCAATTCGTGTAGCGACTGAGCTAAGCACCAAGGATAAAATTGATGTGATCTCGACAGGCGGACTGCTGGTCCAGCGCTCGTTGTCCTTCGTAGGGCCTCTAGCGGAGCGTTCCCTGGATACGTATTACGTGGATAAAGTGTTTTTATCCTGTAAGGGCGTTCATCTGCAGCGGGGTGTAAGTGAATCCAATGAGCTGCAGGCGAGAATCAAGCAAAAGATGGTTGAAATTGCCGACGAGGTTATTCTGCTGGCGGATTCCAGCAAATTCGGACAGCAAGCGTTGACGCATGTCACCGATCTCTCGCGAGTGAATACGATTGTTACAGATCAAGGAATACACGAAGATATACTTGCCGGGCTGAAGGAACGGTCCATAACCGTTACGACAGTATAGGGGCATTTTCCGGGTTCGCTTGCTTATGCTGTTAGAGTCACTCCGTGTATCGTGGAGCCTGACTCGGCATGAGACGGCGCTAAATCCGGAGAGCTGTCCAGGCTACTGACAGGAGGCCAGGTCCGGTAATGGGCATGGCTTCCTGCTATATCAGGGCTACGAGGCGGCAGCAGATGAGAGAGGTGAGATGATGAAAGTATCCCTGTTTATTACCTGTTTGAGCGATGCAGTCTATCCCCGTGTCGGCGACGCGATGGTCAGACTACTCGCGCGCTACGGCGTACAGTTGGAATTCCCGCAAGTGCAGACATGCTGTGGTCAGCCCGCTTATAATAGCGGCTATTGGGACGAAGCAAGGACAGCAGCAAGAACAATTGTAAGTGCTTTCGAGGATAGTGATTTTGTTGTATCTCCTTCCGGCTCGTGCACCTATATGCTGCACCATTATCCAGAGCTGTTCAAGGATGAGCCTGAATGGCTGGAGAAGGCGCGGGACTTGGAACGGAAGACCTATGAATTCACACAGTTTCTTATTAAAGTGCTGGATGTAAAGGATCTGGGGGCTGTATTTCCACATAAGGTGACCTATCACCCCTCTTGTCATGGCAGCCGTCTGCTGGGAGTAAAGGACGAGCCCTTGGAGCTGCTTCGCTCCGTCAAGGATCTGGAACTGGTACCTCTGCCATTTGCGGAGGATTGCTGTGGCTTCGGTGGTACTTTCGCGGTGAAGATGCCGGATATATCGGGAGCTATGGTCACGGAGAAGGGTGATCATATCCTGGAATCCCAAGCGGAGGTACTGGTAGGCCTTGATATGGCCTGCCTGATGAATATTGCGGGTCATCTGCGCTATCGCAATGAGCCGGTGCGTGTCATGCATCTTGCAGAGCTGCTGTATGAGGGGGTGCAGTCGTGAGTACAGGCAAAATGATGACCGAGGATGTGAAGGACCGCGCAGAGTTAGCGCTAAATAATGATTTTCTGCGCAAGGCTGTACGTTTCACGACCGAACGATTGCGCAATGGCAAGAAAATGGCCTCTGAGCAGCATGGTCATTGGGAGGAATGGCGCGAACGCGGCAGACAAATCCGATTGCATACAATCGCTCATCTGGACTATTACCTGAATCTGTTCACAGAGCAGGCACGAGCGAATGGGGTTCATATCCATTTCGCCGAGCATGCAGCTGAGGCTGTGCAGATCTCCCTTGATATAGCTAAACGCCGCCAAGCACGAACGGTCGTGAAGTCGAAGTCGATGGTATCGGAGGAGCTCCACCTGAATCATGCACTCGAATCTGTAGATATTGAAGCAATAGAGACGGATCTTGGTGAATACATCATTCAGCTTGCTAATGAACCTCCCTCCCACATTGTAATTCCGGCTATTCACAAGAATCGCTATCAGATCGCCGAGCTACTCTCGAAGGAGGCCGGGGAGACGCTGGAGGCGGATACGACGATCCTGGCTGGCTTTGTACGCAAAAAGCTGCGGGAGAAATTTCTGGAGGCCGATATTGGCATGACGGGCTGTAATTTCGCGATTGCAGAGACGGGCTCTATGGTGCTGTTCGAGAATGAAGGCAACGCGCGTATGGTCTCGACACTACCGAAGACGCAGATTACATTAATGGGCATGGAGCGGATCATACCGTCCTGGGCTGATTTGGAGGTTATGGCGACGCTGCTGCCTCGTTCGGCAACTGGCCAAAAGCTGACCATGTATATGTCAGGCATTACAGGACCGCGCAGGACTGACGATGCAGATGGGCCAGAAGAGATGCATATTATCATCGTCGATAATGGTCGCTCTCTACAGCTGGGGAACCCGGAATTTCAGGAGCTACTGAATTGCATACGCTGTGGTGCCTGCTTGAATGCCTGCCCTGTGTACCGCCATATCGGTGGGCATGCCTACGGCGGGACCTATAGCGGCCCAATAGGCGCAGTGCTGACACCTGCACTTAATGGCAACGTGAATGAATGGAATGATATCGCGAGCGCCTCTAGTCTATGCGGAGCTTGTTATGAAGCTTGTCCGGTCAAGATTCCGCTTCATGACATGTTGGTATACCTGCGTCGGCGCAAGGTGGAGCAGGGACACGGCAACAAGCTGGAGTCTCTCGGCATGAAGGGCTTTGCCGCTGTCATGACAAGTTCACGGCGCTTCACTGCTGCTGTTCGACTGGGTCAGCTCGGCCAGAAGCCGCTGGTCCGGCAGGGTGGTATCTCGCTGCGACTGGGCCCGCTTCAGGGCTGGAACAGCTATCGTGTCGCTCCGTCACTTGCGGATCGCTCGTTCCGCCAAGGCTGGCAGACACTGGAGCAGGAGTTGCGTGAACACACCCGGCCAATGCAGCAAGAGACGTTAAGGCGCATGGAGCAGATCAAGCAGGAGCGTATTCAGCAAGCACAAGCAGAGAAGGGAGGTGGCAAGCGTGAATAGCGAGCATCAGGAATGGCTGCAGAAGATGGAGGAGCAATCCAGAAGCAGACAGAAGCAGTTCATGCAGCACATTGCCGACCGACTCGGTCGACCGCGCGTGACGGAGCCTCCTCGTCATCCATTTCGAGGCTCACCTGCCTTCTGGCAGGAATTCGAATGGAGCGAGGAGGAACGCATTGCTGAATTCACATCCAACTTTCTGAGTGTAGGTGGTCAGGTTGAGCGGCTCACTGATTGGTCAGAGGTGGGGGGATACATCCAGAGGCTGGCGGAGCAGATGAACGCACACTATATCGTAAGACAGCATCAAGACACCTTGGCTGCCTTGATGCTGGAGGAGCGCTTACCCCATTCCCAAATCTCCGTATGGAATACGGAGACAGACACAGCCTGGATGAGTCGAGCCGCTGAGGCTGACTTTGGCATCGTCGTAGCAGATCACGCCGTCGCCTACACCGGCTCCGTAACGGTATTATCCTCGGCGGATAAGGGAAGATCGGTGAGCCTGTTACCGACAGCGTTAATTGTCATCATTCCTGTGGAACGATTGGTGACCCGGCTGGGAGAGGTCCTTACGACATTTGATGAGGCCGGGCGTGAGCAGCTGCCAGCCGGTATACATTTTATATCCGGGCCTAGCCGATCTTCTGATATTGAGAATGATCTGACCATCGGGGTACACGGACCAGGGATTGTGCATGCGCTTCTGGTTGGTTAAGATGAAATATACAACTCAACGTAGGATACGAGATCTCCTAGAATCTTGACTGAATATGATAACGACCAAGCCGATTTGGGATCACTGTGGTGATTACTGAGTCGGCTTTTTTGATGTTGGTGTCGAGTCTTCAAGTCCATGTTAATGTGGATGTAGATATGGATGCAGATATGGATGCAGATGTAGATGTAGATGTAGATGTAGATGTAGATGTAGATGTAGATGTAGATGTTGTAGATGTAGGCTGTTGTCATCCTCGTCTCTCTATGCCCAGACATCAGCGATATGAGTTCTGATATGAACATATTGACATTATAACGATATATCGTATACAGTAATCTTATATTAGCTTTACGATATATCGTAATCAGATGCAGATTGAAAGTTCTGATGAGCGTCGTCGTTAGCGGAAAGTGGGAAAGCCTTAGAGAAACGACGAGTCCGCCTTTAAGCTTACTGTTCAACTGTGGTGTTCTCTTCGATCAAAGAACAGCAAGCTTAACAACGGTCGACAGGGCTCCCCGCTTGCAGCGACTCCCGCTCCAATTTGATTTAGTCAAGTACGAAGTGGTTACTCCTGAGCTATTATTTGAAATGAGGTGAGTTACTTGCGTCATGGACATATGCATTCCAATCGTCGCTTCTTCGGGAAGGGTAGAATTAAATACGCCCTACTGGATCTGCTACGCACCGAGCCAATGCATGGCTATCAGATGATGAAATCACTGGAGATCAGATCGGGTGGACGCTATATTCCAAGTCCAGGCTCGATCTATCCAGTGCTGCAAATGCTGCAGGAACGTGAGTTAATCAGCATGGAGGAGCAAAATGACAAGAAGGTCTATTCTATCACTGCAGCGGGAGCGGCCTTCCTTCTGGAGCATGAGCAGTGTCATCCCGCGGAGAGTCATGTACCCAAGCGTCCGGAGTTCCGAAGCATTACGGATCGTAAGGATTCGGATTGGAAGGACCCAGACACAGAGAGCGGCAAGCTGGTACGCTGCATCGCTGATGCCGAGCTCGACTACTGGGATGAGCCTGAGCGACTGGCCGAGCTGAACCGACTCTTCGGCAAGCTGAGACAAGAGCTGATGGAATGGCTGGAGCAGCAGCCTGCCCGTAGCGATAAAGACTCCAATACAGAGAAAGAGGAGCGCTAGTATGTGGAAATTGAGATCGTTCATGAAGCCTTATTGGCTTTTTTGTATTCTGGCGCCCTTGTTAATGGTGCTGGAGGTGTCGATGGACCTATTGCAGCCTCTGTTGATGGCGAGCATCGTGGACGACGGGATTATGAAGGGAGATATCGCACACATCCAGCGGAACGGACTGCTGATGATAGGCGTGGCCTTCATTGGTCTGCTGGGGGGTGTGGGTTGTAATATTTTTGCTGCCATGGCCTCACAGAATTTTGGTAATGATCTGCGCATTCGATTGTTCGAACAAATTCAGTCGTTGTCTTTCCGTAATCTCGATCGTCTGAAGACTGGCTCACTGATTACCCGGTTAACTAATGATGTGGTGCAGCTACAGAACTTTTCCCAGATGATCCTGCGTATGTTTGTACGTACTCCCATGCTGCTGATCGGAAGTCTGATTATGGCGATTGCAATTAGTCCGAGCCTAACTTCGGTACTGCTGGTATCGGTGCCTGTGCTGATTTTGATCCTGTTTTTTCTCATCAAGCGTTCGTTTCCCTTATTCTCGGCCATGCAATCCAAGTTGGATGGGGTCAATACGGTGCTACAGGAGAGTCTGCTCGGTGTTCGGGTCATCAAGGCCTTCGTTCGGGCAGATTACGAGCAAGACCGCTTCGATCAAGTGAATAATGAGTACACTGGGACTGCAATCAAGGCGGTACGGCTCATTGCGCTGAATCTGCCTGTCCTTACTCTGGTTCTAAATGCCAGTATTGTGGCGGTCCTGTGGTTCGGTGGACTGCAGCACTGGGGCGGCACGCTGGCTGTCGGCAATTTGATCGCCTTCATTAACTATATGACACAACTGATGATGTCGATGCTCATGTTGGGCGGTATGCTGGCCTTTATCTCCAGAGCCAAGGTATCTTCGGATCGTGTCAATGAAGTACTGGCGACCAGCTCTGAAATTACAGAGGAGCCGGATGCAGCAACAGCTGTGATCCGCAGAGGGCGACTTGAATTTGAGCATGTGTCCTTTGCCTACGATGAGGCAGGGAGTGAACAGGTGCTTAAGGACGTAAGCTTCACGGTAGACCCTGGCCAGACTGTAGCTATTGTCGGTGCAACAGGCTCCGGGAAGTCGTCATTGGTCGGGCTTATTCCACGCTTCTATGATGTGAGTGCAGGTGAAATTCGAATCGATGGGACACCGTTACCGAGTATGCAGCTGGATCATCTACGAGGGAGTATCGGGATGGTCATGCAGCAGGTACTTCTGTTCAGCGGCACGATCCGTGACAATCTTCGCTATGGTCGTCCGGAAGCAACGGATGAGGAAGTAATCACGGCGGCAAAGGCGGCACAAGCTCATGATTTTATTACGAATATGCCTGAAGGCTACGATACGCAGCTTGGACAACGGGGCGTCAACCTGTCCGGGGGGCAGAAGCAACGACTCTCTATTGCTCGTGCGCTCCTGACGCGCCCTTCCATTCTCATCCTTGATGACAGCATGAGTGCAGTGGATCTGGCGACGGAGGCGCGTATCCAGGAAGCTCTTGAGGACTTGATGAAGGATACGACCTGCATTGTTATTGCACAGCGTCTGTCTACTGCGGTTGGAGCAGACCTGATACTCGTGCTGGAGGATGGGCGGATTGCTGCGCAGGGGACACATGAAGAATTGCTGTCAACAAGCTCGATCTATCAGGACATCTACCGATCACAGCATAGGGAGGAGGGGCATGGCTATGTCACAGCCAACGGAGCACAAAGCTAGCGATAATAGAGCTCAGGCAGGCCTGCCACCAGCCCAGAGAATGTTCGTTCCCGGTAGAGGACCTGGTGGTGGTCCTGGCCCCGGGCAAGGTCCGGTCCCCGTAGTTCGTGCGGAGAATTCAATCGCTACGCTAAAGCGGATCTGGACCTATCTGGGCCGCCAGCGGGCGGGACTATTTATGGTGTATGCGGCTACGCTGCTGGGAGCCTTGGCCACGCTTGCAGGCCCATATTTCATCGGGCGAGCCATTGATGATTATATTATTCCACGTGATTATAACGGCTTGGTGCGTATATGTTTGCTGATCCTAGGGGTGTACCTGCTGAGTAGCACCCTGACCTGGATTCAGGCCTATGTCATGTCCAGCGTCTCCCAGGGAACGGTCAAGGAGCTGCGTCGAGACCTTTTCGCCAAATATCATCTGTTGCCTGTGCGGTTCTTCGACACTCGCAGTAATGGTGAGCTGATGAGCAGGGCGACGAATGATATTGAGAATATATCCAACTCCCTGAATCAGAGCGTTACACAGCTATTGAATAGTGTGATTACGCTGATCGGCTCATTGGTTATTATGCTGCTCTTGAATGTTCCGCTTACAGCCGTGACGCTGCTAAGCATTCCACTGGTGCTGCTGGTTACCCGTCAGATTACACGTGCAACCCGAAAGTATTTCAAAGAGCAGCAGCGCCACCTTGGAGATCTGAACGGATACATCGAGGAGATTGTCGGTGGTCAGAAGGTCGTTAAGCAATACGGGCGCGAGCAGGACGAGATCACTCGTTTTCGCAACATTAGTCAGCAGGTCAACAGAGTAGGTAAACGAGCCCAGATCTATTCCGGTATGGTTGGGCCTGTGATGAACCTGGTGAATAACTTTACCTTTGCGCTGATCGCAGCTATTGGAGGCTGGATGGCCTTTCACGATTGGACTACGGTCGGTGTCATTGTGAGCTTCCTGAACTATTCCAAACAATTCGGTCGCCCCGTAACCGAGCTTGCCAACCAGTATAATCTGATCCAATCCGCAGTGGCCGGGGCGGAAAGAGTGTTCGAGATTATGGATATGAAGACCGAGTATGATGAGCGACAGACCGAACGGGAAGAGCATCATGACAGTCATCATGATCGGGACCGTGTGATCCAGCATGCGAGTAGGCCATCCCATGCTCTAGCGCAGACTAGAGAACAGGTCCAGTTGACCAGCACTAGTAAGCTAAAGGGTGATGTCGTCTTCAGCAAGGTGTGCTTCAGCTATAGTGCAGACAATCCTATACTGACGGATGTATCCTTTGAGGCGCAGGCAGGGCAGAAGATTGCTCTTGTGGGACCTACGGGCGCTGGGAAGACTACGATCGTCAATCTGCTGACACGCTTCTATGATATCGACAGCGGAAGTATTCGTATTGATGATATACCGATTGAGGAAATGGACAAAAATAGCCTCCGCAGACAACTGGGCATGGTGCTGCAGGACGCGCATGTCTTCTCGGGCTCCATCCGGGAAAACATCCGCTTTGGACGACTGAATGCGAGCGATGATGAGGTGGTACAGGCGGCACGTCTGGCGAATGCTGATGCTTTTATCTCACGTCTGCCTGATGGCTATGATACGGATCTGGGGGTAGCTGGAGGTAATCTGAGCCAAGGGCAACGTCAATTATTAACGATTGCCAGAGCGATTCTGGCCGATCCTGCCATTCTGATTCTGGATGAAGCGACGAGTAGCGTGGATACGCGTACCGAAATGTATATTCAGGATGCTATGAAGACATTGATGGAAGGCCGAACGAGCTTCGTCATTGCCCACCGTTTGAGTACCATTCAGGATGCGGATCTGATTCTGGTTATGAAGGATGGCCGAATTGCCGAGCAGGGTACGCATCAAGAGCTGCTTGAGCGTAAGGGGTTCTATGCATCGTTGTACACAAGTCAATTTACGAACGTCAGCTAATGCGTATGATTTATGTCAGAAGCGGTAGCTTTGAACTCTTAGTCTAAATGGGGCTCGTCAAGGCTGGAATCATTCTATATAATGAGGAGAAGTGTCAATACCATTAGCTGTTAGCTATACAGCGACTGTGCCATCTTGATTGCAGAATAAGCTCATGGCCAGTCTGTACAGATTCAGCTTACGTAAGATTTGTGGAATGTTGGCATAGCTTGTATAGCTAGAACATATTTAGAATTCAGGTGCCTTTGTGATCTCACAAAGGGTAACAGGGAATAGGGTGAGAATCCCTAGCGGTCCCGCCGCTGTAACCGGGGAGCACAACTCCAAGACAAGTCACTCTGCCAATTGGCCGGGGAAGACAGGAGACTGTGTATAGATCCGGGAGCCAGAAGACCTACCTGAAGTCGATAGCAGCACCCCCTTCGAGGAAAGGAACGGTGTACATAGCATCTCGTAGCTAGTGTGGGAAAGCCCCGCTATGCCAGATGCCGGAGGAAGGATTGCCTAATGCTGAGGCTCCTGTTGTGGTAGCTCAGTATTGGCAGGCTTATTTCCGTATGTACACACCCCTGATCCGATAAGGATGCAGGGGTGTTGTTGTGTGTTGAGGGGAATCAATTGGACAGGAGTGAATGGGCAAATGGAACAGGTGACAACGAAACGAAGAGTATTAGGACAAGTGATGGTCTGCAACGGCTGCTGCTGCGGACGAACGGAGAAGGGCAAGCCAGGTATTCCCATGGATCGGCTGAAGAGTAGATGGAAGGAAGAGAAGCTGCTGAAATCCGTACAGCTCACGATTACCGGCTGTCTTGGCCCGTGTGACATTGCGAATGTCGTGTCCATCCAGACACCGGAAGGCCCGATCTGGCTTGGACGGATAGAAGAAGAGGCGGACTATGATGCTCTAATCGACTGGGCGGTTGCCTCCAGAGACGAGGAACGCTTGCAGGCTCTGCCTGAGCGACTACTCAAGTACAGATTCGAGCGCTTCAGTGCCGAGGCTGTTGCCAAGTAGAGGGGAAGCCTTGCCATGTTTCTGTAAGAAGATAAAGGGCCAGAGTCATATCACATATGATACAGTGATTGACCTCTGAGCCCTGTTTTTTCTTTATATTGTTTCCTTGTTCATGAATTGTAGCTGTTAGTGCAACTGATCAAGCTCTGCTAATGCTGAATAGTGCAGTCTGAGGAGATTGCTTCTTCATGAGCTGCTCGACTTATTGAGGGAACAGTGTGCTGATACGGTTTTTGATCTGGCTCAAAATATCAGCATAGGCTTCCTCGCTCAGGCTACCAATTCCACCAAAGAGAAGGTGGTCCACGGATTCAATACCGACAAAATCAAAAATACCAGTCGTGGACGTAATCTTCAGACCATCCGTCATGCCAATGGAGTCGTATACCTCCTTCGGTGTTCCGTGCGTATTAATGATAAGGCCTTGTTTACCCTTGAGCAGCTTGGCAATGCCTGCCTCTTCATAAGCATATGCGTAGCCGTAGGCAAATACCCGATCTACATATCCCTTCAGAATGGCTGGGAGCCCTGTCCACCAGATCGGATAAATGAAGGTCACGATGTCTGCTGCCGTGATGTAGTCTTGCTCGGTCTTAATATCCTCAGGTGTCTGTCCTGCTCTCATCGCGGCTGTGTCTGCAGAAGTCAGTACAGGCTCAAAATTCAGTTCATACAGGTCACGAACGATGACCTCATGCCCGTTACTCTCCAGGGCCTGAACTGTAGTGTTCAGAATGGCTCGGTTAAAGCTGTCAGTGTGCGGGTGTGCAAATACGATTACATGTTTCATCTAGATTCCTCCATTAAATTGAATATAGGTACTATATTATATGAGCATTTTGCATAGCTATCCAACATGGCGACTCTGCCTTGAAATGGGCCAATGCCTTCAATCCTGAAGTGCTTGTTTGCAACTTCTGTTGCGCAATGATCGTTCAACCTCATTTCGACGAATGGCCTGTGGCGCGTGCATTATGCCGCATGATAATCATTAATTGCATAGACATCAATGTATTTCGTTAAAAAAAGACAGCGCACATCTTATGTCGATAAACGCTGCAAAATATCGCCTAGCCATACTTCCAGTTGCTCCTGCTCGGCCGGGCTTAGACTGCCATAAATGGCTTGATTCAAGGTGTCTGAAATGTCTCGAAATACAGGCTCCAGTTCTCTTCCCTTATCCGTCAGATGAATTAACGTTACACGACTATCCTGATGGCTCTTGATTCGCTGAACGTAGCCGAACTTTTGTAGCTTATCTACCAGGACTGTCACAGTTGGTTGGGTACGGTGAATCCTGTCAGCCAGTGTCTTGATGGACAATCCATCCTCTTGGTAGAGATGAAGCAGGATATCTCCATGAGAGGGGACAATATCAAAGATCTGATGCTTCTCAAGCTCGGCTACAATCAGCTTGTTCATGGCATCTCTTGTTTTCCCTATAAGGGATGCGGCATTAAAATGTATCATATTTGTATGATACATAGATATCTATGTAAATGCAAGTATTTTATGACCCGTGAATAAAGTAACAAAAATGTAACCGTAGTCCTATAAATATAAATCGTTGTTTGCTGAATTTAAAGAGGCGAAGACATGCTGTTTACCCATTTTCGAAGCAGGTTAAGCTGGGAACTTGTTCCTGAAAATTGGAGTAGGCAGGTTAGGACTATGGAAGGTTATCCAGCGGAAAAGGATATGTTACACTGCAACGGATGTGGCAGATGGTTCATGCGAATTGGAAGGAATGTGCGCATGAGTCTGATCACGAATGTATCAAAAGGAAGAAGAGGAGATAAGCTCATGAAAAAATGGATCGTCATGTTGACGCTTCTGTGTCTGTGCAGTCTGCTAGTGATGCCCAATACGGCGCAAGCCCAAGCACTAAGTAAAGGAATGCAGAGCGAGCATGTATTGAAGCTGCAGGAGCAGTTGCATGCGCTCGGATATTTTCATGCAGGCTTTACAGGCTACTTTGGTGTCAAGACCGAGGCGGCCGTCAAGCAATTTCAACGGGATCACCGTCTGACAGCAGATGGTGTCGTGGGATCTGCAACACAGGCCAAAATGGACTCCTATGGTGAGGTGAAGCAGACAGTATTGGAGCAATTGGCCCGCATCATTCACGGTGAAGCGAGAGGGGAGTCGTTCGAAGGGCAGGTAGCAGTGGGAGCGGTTGTTCTGAATCGTGTTCAATCGGATCTATTTCCAAGCTCGATTCCAGATGTCATATTGCAGCCGCGACAGTTCACGGCAGTACAGGATGGTCAATATCGTCTGGCTCCCAACCAAAGCGCCTATCGTGCAGCGAGGCAAGCCCTGAACGGAGTAGACCCGACGAATGGATCATTATTTTATTACAATCCGGCGATTGCCACTTCCGAGTGGAGCATCAATCGTCCAGCCGTAATGTCACTGGGGCGGCATACATTTACGAACTGAAGAGGCTAGGTGTAGTGTCTGCCATTATCAATGAGTGATAATGTTGCCAAGTGGCCGATGAAGCTAATTTAACTAAATGTAGTTAACGAATATAGTAATGGATTCAAAGCTCTCCCAAAGCGAGTTTAGTTCGACATAGCAAAAGCATTAGAGCAAGGGATCGCCTGCGAGGCGGTCTCTTATTAATGGTCAGCGATAGCAAATGCCCTGCTCAAGGAGTACGGCCTTTGGACTATGTGGCCTACGGGTCACGTGAGCCAATGCCTGATTAGGCTGTTTTTTGTCATAGTGCCCTGTCCTTGGCTCGGCATCCTACATAATCTATATCAAGCCCCTAGAGAAAGGAGGGGAATTAACGTGGGAGAAGTTAACCAAGGCTATGGCGGATGGACATCAGTTGGTGCCATTCTGGTTCTGTTCATTTTGCTCGTTATCATCACTAAGGCTTTCTGGGTGTAAGGACTGTCAGAGAGGGCTAGATGAATAGCCAGTCATGGTTCTATGGCTGAGCGAATTTCAGAATAGCAATATACACACAGCAATCGGCAGCTTAGGGGTGTGTAGTCAGTCCCAGCAGATGGAATGGAGCTTTCAGTGAAAATCTTCAGGATATCTGAGGAAATGGCTGCGCATCCCGGATCGGAGCGGGCAGCACGATTGAATGCATTTGTTGAAGCAGGCAGCGCCTCTAAGGCGAGGTCTGCTTTTTTCATATTGGCGTTAGATATCAACATTAAGCATTGACTTTTCTGAAGGTACCATCTACACTTCATTTATTAAAATACTTTTAAAAACTAAATGAAACTGAGAAAGGCTGAAATAGTTCAAGAAAGGAGGCTGCCCAGCAATATGAATCCCATCTCGCATAATACGCAGCAGGTGAAGCGGCTTAATGTGGAGCTGGTCAAGAATACGCTGCGTTCCATTGGTGTGGGTACCAAAGCGTCGGTTGCCAGCCTGACGAAGCTCAGCATCGCTACCTGCGGCACAATTCTGAACGAATTGCTCCAGACAGGGGAGATTATTGATCTTGGCCCAGATGAATCTAGCGGAGGAAGACCTGCAAGTCGTTATCAATTCAACGCAGACTACGGTAGTGTCCTCTGTCTAATCATCCGTACAGAAGGTGGCATACACTCGATCTCGCATACCTTGGCCAATCTGAATGGAGAGATTATAGATGAGCAGAGTGTCATTATGGAGAGCATTACGCTAGCTATCGTAGAAGCTATAATCGATAAGCTAATGAATCAATATCAACATGTGCAGGCCATCGGTATCGGCATTCCAGGTGTAGCGCATAACGGTGTTATTGGTCTTTGTGATGTCCCTGAGCTGGTTGATCAGCCGCTAGGTCCACGGCTCAGGGAGCAGTACGCTGATGTGGAAGTGATCATTGGCAACGATATGAACCTGACCGTGTATGGTCTGTACAATCAGCAGCAATTTGCAGAGGAGACGAATTTTGCAGTCGTAACTTTTCCAAAATATCATTTTCCAGGGGCAGGCTTCATGATTGAGGGGCATCCACTTTCGGGTAGTACCCATTTTGGAGGTGAGGTGTCCTTTCTGCCCTTTGGTGTGTCGAGGGAGGAGCAGCTACGTCTGCTTAATACAAGAGAGGGCTTACGCATGCTGGTCGGAAAGACGCTGGTATCTATTATCGCGATTATCAATCCGGCTGCAATCGTAATTACTGGCGACACGATGGACGAGTCTATGCTGGATGAACTCACGCAAGACTGCCAGACTATGATCCCGCAAGAGCATTTGCCGAACCTCATCATTCGCAGAGATACTGCAAGTGAATATGTCGCCGGACTCATTGCTGTGGCCTTGGAAAGTCTGACGTATCGTATGGAGCGAATTGAGAAGAGATGGTAATATCTAAGGACAACTGGAGGGACTTATTTTGAATTCCGAACCACAGGCACGAAAGTTCAATAAGCTATACGCCATGCAACTGGCTACCATCTTTTTGGGATTCATAGTTTTTGGGATCTCGGAAAATGTAAAAGGGCCCGCAATTCCGCGTATTCAGTTCGACTTCTATCTTGATGAGAAGCAACTGGGAACGTTACTGTCCCTGAATGCGTTGGGATATCTGATTGCTTGCTCGTTCACGGCTATACTGGTCCGCAAATGGGGGATCAAGGCAGTGAGCGTGCTTGCTTTTGCGTCCATGATTTTGTCAGGAGTATTTATTTACTTATCTCATACATATCCGCTCTTTGCTTCTTCATATTTCTTTATGTATATCGGGAACGGCATGCTGGAGATCGCACTGGCCATCCTTGGCGCGCGAATTTTTGTGAAGAATACGGGGATGATGATGAATCTCTCTCATTTCTTCTACGGTCTTAGTTCAACCGTTGCACCGCTACTGGCGACCGGGGTCATGTCCTTGACCGTGTTCGGACATGTGCTGGACTGGCGTGGCATGTATCTGGTTACGCTATCACTGTGTCTGTTGCCGATTATTGCGGCACTGCGAAGTACATTTCCTGGTGATGATCTGCCACATGAGGATCGGGTATCGCTCAAGCAACTTACTCGTGATCCTGTTCTGTGGCTTGTAGTTATGATCCTATCGTTCGGTGTCGTATCCGAAATGGCGGTGGGAGGCTGGCTCGTCAACTTTCTGGAGAAGGCCTACGCTTGGGATACGGTCAAAGCCTCGGGTATGCTGTCAGCTTTCTTTCTGACCTTTTCACTAGGAAGATTATTGCTTGGGCCACTGACTGACCGGATCGGATTCGTCCTCTCGCTTATTCTGTTTTCCGCTTTCTCGGCGATCTGCACATTTGTGGCGATTGCTGGTGGAGAAGGGATGGCCTTCCTATTTGCGGTATCTGGCGCAGGTATTGCTATAATCTACCCAACAGTCATGGCGCTGATTGCCAAAAGATATCCTCATGGCAGCGATACAGCAATTACATTCACGGTTACGCTCATGGGAATCGGCAGTGTCATCGGCAACTATGTGATTGGTTGGGTCATTGATGCCTTCAAAGCTGCGTATGGTGAGACAACGGAGCTTGGCTTGCTGCGCGGACTGCAGGCAGGATACGGCTTCATCGGCTTGTGTGCGGCGATCTGCTCTGTGTCTGGTGTGATATTGTATGTGTATTTGAAGCGCAGACAGCAATTGATCTAATACCATGCCCCACATAACCCTCGTGCTTCTGAACGCATACGATATTGGACAAATGGAGGATCATTTCCTTTCTTGAATGATTGCATCTGATGTACCATCGTGATATGTTACTAATGTTATAACGCCTATCTGACGATATAATATTAGTCACATTGACGAAGCGCATAAAGAGCTAAGGAGACATGAGTTATGAGGGTACATGAGTTTATCATTCAAGGTGATCTGGACAGAGAGGACATGATCCGTATTTGTACGGATGCTTCCCGCTTTGCAGCAAGGATTACACTTCAATATAGAGATGAGAACGGTGAACGAATTGTAGATGTGAAAAGTCTGCTCGGGATGATGCTGATCGCAATCCCTGCTGGTACGTCGGCACGTCTCATCACAGTCGGCATGGATGATCTGGAAGCGCTGGAGTATTTGCTGCCAGAGTTCGAAGGTCATGCTGAGATGTATGTGTAGATTGTAGGATATGAGACGAAGGGCCAGTCACAGGCTACGTACTCTGGAGGTCACGATATTCATTGGAGAATGTTGTGATACCGGAGGGCGTGTCTGGGGCTGGCTTTTTCAATAGAGGCGGGGAATGTATTGAAAAAGGTTTTGTGTTTTTTTGTTTTTATAGTTCTTATAGGCTCGGTTCATTTGGAAATTGCACAAGCAAGTCCCTCAAGTACTTCTACACTTAGACTGGCAAATGGGTCCGTTTACATAGGGGAGGTTAAAAATGGACAACCCCATGAAATCAAAGCAGCCCTGCTAACCATCGATGGTCGGCAGGGCTGTTTTAGTAATGTACTATGTCAGTTGTTCAAACTGTCCACTTCATCAGTAAAGGCGCTCATGTACTGCTTGAATTTCCCAGTGTCAAAATTAGAGTTGGGATCATTTGCCTTCGGTGGGTTATCTTGAATGTGTTGATATAAACGATCCGCTTCCTCAGAGAGCTTTGTCCATATTTTCTTAGCTTGAGCATACTTCTCGTCTAAGTTTTTTACATATTCATCATATTCGGCTTTCTTAGCCATGGAATTCCCTAACAGATCCACAGTGAATTCTACATCCAGGTTTTGACCTGTGCTACTGGTGCCTGTATGTATGTACGAGCTTACATCAACAAAGCCAGCATTCCAAAGATCTGCAACGATGTAATTACGTATCTCGCTTAGTTTTTTCTCCGGAGATGGTTCGTCTGCAGTCTCGGGTATCGGTTCTTTAAAGCTACTTCTTAGCTTAGCGAAGTCCTCGTCATTCGAGTGAATACCCCATGTAATCTTATTGTCTTTGAATAGGACAATTAGCTCACTGGTTGGATTCGTTCCTTTTTTTCCTTGGATAAGAATAGCTGTGTCTTTCCCGCCTTCAGCGTCCGTATACTCAGTTGATTCAATAACCTTGGGATCGTTCAGCTTATCAACCTCAGGAACTTGGACATTTACCACCAGTTGAAATAATGATTGCACATCTGGATGGATCTTGTTTGAAATAAAAGCCTCTCTGGCTTCTTGATCTGAGCCATTTAGAAAGACATTAATGTATTCCAGCGCCATTTTTTCATTGTCGGTGAGTACTTTCTCTACGACAGAATTTGAGGACTCTGCCGAGATTGGAGCAGAAGCCGCATTTGAAGGTTCAGTGCTCGCTTTTTGTGAGCCGCAGCCTGATAAGATAATTGTAGCTGAGGCTAGACAGAGAAAAATATGTTTCTTCAAAGGTATATCCCCCTAATTTATGACAGTCCTATATAGCTTAACAGACCTAGGAATATATTACTATCTTAATTGCAAAATAAGCCAATAAAGATATATAGTAGTTAATAATATCGGAAACACTCCAAGCGATAACTTGCTGAAATTACAGGAGGACGTTAGGTAGCCTATGAAGAAGTTCAGAAAGATAATTTTCGCATTAATAGCAACATTCTTAATAGTTGTTGGCATTATTAATTTTTTTGTTGAAAATCATTGAATTCTTGAGAGCCATTGAGCCAAACTTCAAACAAAAATTCGACCATAACTCGCTTGAACGAAAACGCCGTAGCTTAAGAATCAAGAAAAATCCTTAGACATGGGTGGGGCGTGAAGGTGAGTAACTTGGGCTGATTTAAGGGGGTCAAGGGGGACTGTACTTTTCGGTATCATTTCGGCACCAAATGACGATTTCGAGGGCTTATTTGAGCATGAACAAAGTACCTAGAAATAAGAAAAACCCTTGATACACAAGAGTTTTTCAGTGATGATCTGTAGTGGGCTCGAACCACTGACCCCTACCCTGTCAAAGTAATAAGGTGGTTATTTTTTATTACCAGCATTTGCTTTGAATCGCATTAAATCAAGGTTTTCAGTAATTCGCTTAATAACTTTTGCGACGATTTCTTATGAATTTACGTCATTTTTTACGTCAATTTTGCGTCAACTGAAACATATTCCACTATTGGTCTTCTGGTTCAATAAATCTGTAATGCTTACCCGTTTTAAGAAAAAGAGTAATGAGTTTACACCTTCTCGTTATGATTGGAAAATCCTTTGGATCATATCCAATGACATTTCCATTCTTATCAACAACTACCTCAGACACAATTCTTAATTCCTTTTTTTCTTTCATGGCAGTCACCCTTCTATAGGATTACGTTTGTTTTAAAAGTATTACCTATAGACTCAAACTTAATAATTAGAACAAAAAAATGTGGGCAGTAGAAGGAATTATAGTCTATGTTTAGGTTGCGTTGAATCTTGATTCTTACGAGAAAATTTATCGAATTTCACCGTGGTCCTTTGTCTGACTTTTTTGGTGAGGTGGACGTATATATCTGAAGTTGTAGACAATCTAGAATGGCCCAACCTTTTTTGAATAGCCACTAGTAGAGGATCAATCATTGATTCATCTTCATCTTCAATAAGGAGAGTTCCCATACTGTGTCTGAGACCATGAAACTTTATATAACGTAACTTATTACGCTTGCAGAATCGTTCCCACCACCGAGAAGGATGCTTATAATAATAAGGTTGTCCGGTGCCATTATGGAAAACAAATTTCCGTTCGCCTCCAAGCCACTTATCACCTAATTCTTCTTTCTCCTCTTCCCACTCCTTAAAATATAAGCGCATTTCATCCATATACCATTCTGGCATATCCACTGTTCGGATAGAACTTACAGACTTTGGATCTTTCTCAATGGCTGTTCCTTTTTTAGTTAATGGTATATTGTTTTCAACTGAAAAGCAGCTCTCTGTAAAATATACTTGGGGCCATTCTAAGGCTATAAGTTCGCCTCTTCGGTATCCACCTAGCATTGAACCTAATATAAGCAATCTCCACTTTCGGGACTCACGATAAAGGGCGTCTACAACTTCTTGTGCTTCAGTTTCATTATAATACTGCGGGTTATTCTTTTGATCTAACTGTTTTTGTTTTCTTATCTCAATAGGCGGAGTAGGTTTTTTTATTCCCTCCATAGGATTAGAAAGTATCATTTGCCATTCCGTTGCTCTAGTCAGAATATTTTTTAGTACACGATAAATGTAACCGATTGTTCCAAAGTCTAGTGTAGCTAACTCAGCCGAAGAGTTCACATCTTCTTTCTTCCGCTTAGGTTTGGTCAAACGAGCTCCCGGACTCTCTAGCTCTTTTAGAAAATCCAGAATGTGACCTGGTTTTATTTGATCAAGATTTAAATGTCCAAAGGCTGGAATAAGTCTAGATTCAATGTGACTTTCATAAGCTTCGAGTGTTGTTGGAGAAAGTTTTGAGATTGCATAATGAGATCTCCAGATAGGGACGAACTCTTCGAAAGTTTTTCTGCTTGGCTTTATGTAGTTTCCACTCTTCACCTCTTCCCTAAATTTTGCGTATTCGAATTCCAGGAAAACCTCTAACTTTTTAGGACTCATTTTCTCGGTTACTTCTATAGTTTTAGTTTCTCTGCCATATTTGTTGTTGGGTCCCCTCCCTGTGCTTACAGTAAATTCCCACGAATTCTTTCCGCGTTTTCTAATGTTAGACACCTTATTCACTCCTTTGCTCATACAAACAATTCCCTCTGAGTAAGGGGGAAAAGGGGATTTATATAACAATCACACGTGTGGTATACGATTTAGGGGATACTTTTTCCAAGACTTTATTTGAATGAGTGGTGGATTAAGTCCTTATCAGTGTGAAACGTATACTTAGGTTCTCACTTTTCGGATTTTGCAGGGTTTGACGACTTTTCTTGTAATAGGATATCGAGCATTCCTAGTACTCTTTTTCGATCTTCATCAGTTAATTCATGGCCGTTATAGAATGCTTGTTTTCTATGTTCTAGTAAATATTTAATGTCAAAAAAACGTTGGGTAAGTTCCTCATTAGAGATCACAGTGGTATGCACAACTCCGTTAGAATCCACTGTTTTTTCATATCGATCTTCTCTAAATATTACTTCCACAGAACCTGAATTTCCTTCAAAGAAATCGTCAATGGCAGACTGATCTGGAGGAACTGAGGTATTGGACAGAGCAAATAAGGCATTTATCAGTTCCCTTGCCTTTTCATTGACAATAGAGTAGTCGGCTAACTTTTCTAAATTCTTTCTTGAAATTGAAAAATCCTCACCAAAATATTGTTTGTATTCAATTTCAAGTTTTAATACATCTTCTTTCTTCATTGATGGGAGGCTTAGTAAAATTTTTTCAACATCAGCTAATGTGTGTTCAAGAAAAGCACTATACTGAAGCGCTAATTTTTCGTAGCCTGCAGCACTCAACAATTTAGGATAGGACAAATCAAGTGGTTCTACTAATTTAGCGAGAAAATCCGGTGAAGGAGCTTTTTCCCGCTTTCCATTTTCAATTTGTGATAGATAAGGGTTCGAATAATCGAGTATCTTTCCTAATTGCACTAATGTTAAGCCTTTTTTATTTCTGGCAGTCTTAATCATTTCTCCAAGTTTGTTGTTGTCATTCATAATAAATACCCCTTTCTTACTAAAGATAATATCATCTTGCTTACAATTAGTAAATATTATCTTGTATTTAGTAAGATTGTGTGATATTCTTTCTTACAGAAAGGAAGAAACGGAGGTGTGACAAGGATATACCCTTTCACAAGCGATGAGAACATTATTTTCAGAAAAGGTGATACTAGGTGAATCATTTTGAACTAATACTTCACAGAAACTATCTTCCATTAGAAGAGGAATACGTTACCCGAAGTGTGACATCTGAAATGTATAAATGTGAGGGCAGAAAGGATTAACACCATCAATATGACTTGCCAGGCTGGACTAAATGACACTTTAAGCATTGGTGGATTTTGGAGTAAAAATTCATGTCTTGGTTATGTAATTCTGGCGGATGTGGGAATAAAGTTGATGAAGTCTCTATTAACAAACTTATCGTTGACATAAAAAAACGTTCGATTTTGTATTTCCCAAAGAGGCGGCTGCAGTTTACTACTGTTCAGACTAAAGAAAGGAAGATGAGTAATGGGAATAACTTATGCAGAATACCTACAAGAAAATTTAGGGGCTTTACCGATCGAAGAATGTTTGGAGGTGATAAATAAGGCTGAACAAGGCGAGATGACAGATTTTGATGTTGAGCAGGAACTTACGCCTGTTGTAGGGAGGATACTTTCAGATTTGTATATCAATGATCGTGAAATGTTTGAGTCGGTTCTCTTTAGAATTAAAGAGTCTGCTGAATTGATCAAAGAGAAGGAAAACAACCTAAGCTTCTGTATATGCCCAGTTCACGATGGTATTGATCTAATAACACAGTTTGAGTCTGTGCTAGTTCGTATGAGAAATGGGGCTATCTTGTCTGACCACTGGATTGATGAAGATGGCCAATTAATCATTTCATTGGATAATCCAAAATGAAATTTTCAGCGAATAGTGACTTAGGGGGGGGCGATAAGGATGTTTCAAATAACTTTAAAGATGGCTCGTTTAAACAGTGGTTTATCACTGGATCAAGCAGCTGAAGTAGCTGGGGTTACAAAGAAAACCATGAAGCGCTGGGAACAAAATAGTGGTAAAGCTAATCTAGCCTCTATCAATAGGTTGCTATGTGCTTATGGTCTCTCTATAGATCATGTTAGCTTTGGTAAAGAGGAAGAAGTAATTGAGAGATTAAAAACTAAGCTTAAAGAGGTGATCGAATAAATGAAAAAAATAACATTAACTGTAACTGAAGCAGCTGAGTTGATTGGAGTGTCCCAAACAACTGTGTATACCATGGCTAGGGAAAAACAGATTCCTCATACTAGGGTTCGTGGAAGGATATTGTTTCATCGTGATGTAATTGAATCTTGGTTGCGCGGTGAACTACAAGAAACGAAACATGCCTAGGCGGTGGAGTTCATGAACATTGATAAGATTCCTACAGAACTGAAAGAAAGAGATCAATGGGTTGTTTGGAAGCTTGAGCAGCGTAAAGGTTCATCCAAACCGACTAAAGTCCCTTATACTGTGGACGGTGAACGTGCTTCATCAACCGAACCGAACAACTGGGCAAGCTTTGAGGAAGCATTAACAGTCTACGAAAAGAGTAAAAGCGCACTATCAGGTATTGGTTATGTATTCGCGGAATCCGATCCATTTACCGGGATTGATATTGATAACTGCATAGTGGATGGAAAAGTGCAAGAGGACATTATAGAAATTGCTAAAACACTAAACAGCTACACAGAGCGCAGCCAAAGCAAAAAGGGCCTTCATATCATCGTAAAGGGGAGAATACCAGGACCGAGAAATAGAACAGGCAAATTCGAAATGTACGAACAAGGTCGCTTCTTCGTTATAACTGGCGACCATGTAGCCAAGACTCCAGAAAAGATTGAACAGCGTCAAAGTGAATTGACATGGTTATATGATCTCTTATTCGAAAGTAAAGAATCAATTAAACAGGTTGTCGCGGAATCAGAAGTGAGATTAGAAGATCAGGTAATCATTGAAGCGGCTAAAAGCGCTAGAAATGGTGAAAAGTTTAAGAAATTATATTCTGGGAGTTGGAGTTCTTACAACAGCTGGAGCGAAGCGGAACAGGCACTATGTAATATGTTAGCTTTTTACACAAAGAACGCAGAGCAAATAGACCGATTGTTCCGAGCAAGCGGCCTAATGCGCGAAAAGTGGGAACGGGAAGATTACCGTTCACGAACAATAACGAAAGCTTTGGAAGGGGTGAAAGCACAATATAAAGGAAATAATGACATGTCGAAAACGGTAAGAAAATCATCTAACAACAGATTATCACAATTTGAGAATGTTGACGAGTCAGAATATGAGTTCGTATTTGATACGGCAGCTGAATGGGACGGAAAACTTGGCGAGATGGCATTACATGGTTTGGCAGGAGATGTTGTCCGATTAATAGATCCACACACTGAAGCAGATCCAGCTGCATTGCTTATCAACTTTCTGACGATGTTCGGAAACATGGTAGGAACTGGACCGCACTTTGTGGTTTCTGGCGGTGAGCATAGGATGAAACTGTTCTCAGTTCTCGTTGGTGCAACCTTCAGAGGCAAGAAAGGAACATCACTGGAACCGGTATTGAAGCTAATGAATGCCGTCGATGTAGAATTTAATTCGCGGAAAAAATCAGGACTCTCTAGTGGGGAAGGTGTGATATTTGCCGTTCGAGATGAACTGATTGAGCAGCAAGCTATTTACGAGGGATCAGGTAAACAGAGGAAGCCGACAGGCGAATATGAAGAAGTAATAACGGATCCAGGTGTTAAAGAAAAACGGTTGCTGATCATTGAAAGTGAATTCGGATCCGTATTAAATGTATTGCGCCGAGACGGGAATACGCTATCGGCAATTATACGAAATGCTTGGGATGGTAGCGGGGACATTCGCACTCTTACCAAGAATCCAATGAAGGCTACTGACACACATATATCAATTCTAGGACATATAACACCGGAGGAACTTAGAAAACTTCTTACTGGGAACGAAATTCATAATGGTTTCGTGAATCGCTTCTTGTGGCTGTATGTTCAGCAATCGAAGTCTCTACCAAGTGGTGGGGAATTTCATAAAGTAGATGTTGGCCCAATCGTTGAGAGAATCAAAAATACTTTGGACTATGCAATCAATGGGATGCCGAAGGACAACAACGGGAACTTCCTCCCTATGGAGCGTGACAGCGCAGCTGCAGAGTTATGGGGAAGAATCTATGAACCTATCCAAAAGGACGCTAACGGCGTAATTGGGGCAGCTACAAGCCGAGTTATACCCTATCTAATGCGTATTGCCTGTATATATGCCTTGCTGGACCAGTCGCATCTGGTAAGAGCGGAACATTTAAGAGCGGCATTGGCGGTTTGGCAGTATTGCTACAAGTCTGTTGTATTCATTTTTGGTGAGCAACAAGTCCAAGACAATCCAATAATCACGAAGATAATATCAAGATTGAAGGATTGTTCAGAAGGGCTTAGTTTGACAGATATTAACGATCTATTCAAGGGAACTGTGAAGAGTGGTGAATTACAAACCGCGTTGAAAAAAATGCAAGAAAATGGACTTGTTAGTGTCCGGACCATTCGAGGAAAAGGCAGACCAAAAAGAGTTATTCAGTTGAATGTTGATGCAGGGGAAATAGCTTAAGGGACTTAATCCTGAACTTATTCAGAAACTAATCTCTGAAAAAGAACGCATGACAAACCCTTGATACTACTGAATTTGTTGAATCTGTCCCCTTAATCCCCTTTTTTCATAACTTTAAATACGAGAAGGTGATTTCATTGCCTACTGCTGATGAACTGATCTACGAAGCCGAGAAAGAACAAATGGACAAGATGGCGAAGGTAGCTGGGTTCCTCACGCTGTGTTCAGGAGAAATCTATACTTGTGAACTACATCGGACAACTCATGTATTCATAATGCCTGTGGGAGAGAAATGGAGCGCATGGCGTGAAACCTGGAAAGAAGGAAAGTTGTATTCTAATGCCCAGAAAATCATAGTTGAGAACGTCTCTTTCGAATCAGCTCTACAGAAGGCAAAGAGTTATGCACAATTCATTACTAAGAAACGAGGATGAGGGAAATGGAATCACAGCAATTACTGCTCCTCAGGGTTTTAATCGTCGATCTGAAAAAAGAACTTCTTGAGCTAGCGATGTCGGTTAGTGATGAAAGTGAAATACACACAAGAGAGAGTCTGTTCAACAAATTAATGAAAAAGGTGGAGTCTTGTAATGAAATCGAAGAAATATCATCAGAAAAATGGTCATCGAGTGGGCTAGGAAATAAAAAAAGTGCTCAGAACATTTGGAATTCGTAACCAAGTTTAGCCCGCCGTTTCGTTCGCTAAAACTAAAAAGCAGTTTTGGATTTAGACTTTATTATAAAAAAAGGCCGTAAGAAATCAAACCAGAAAAGAGTGTGTGGAATGATAAAAGCAATATATGGTATGGCTATGCCGTTCAATTCTTGTTATGTTGACTCTCCAAATAAGGAGAGTGAACCGTTCATTGTGGAAAAGACAAATGAGGAATCAGTCTTTTTTGATGAGATGGTCGGAATCACTCTTCAGCATGACTATGAAAAGCATTTTGGTACAACGAACCAGAATCTCACTATAAAGGTTACAGATAATGGTGTTTATTTCAGATTAATCCCTAACACTCCTCTTGGGTTATCGGTATACAAGAAGGTGAAGCGTTCGGCTTTAAGGCATTGTTCATTGTCGTTTATCGTCCCTAAGCGGATTAGGAATATTGAAATTGAGGATAGCAAGGCACCATTTCTCAAGGCAATTGGTATGGATAGCGATTTCATCGTAAAAGAATACAAGAAGATTATTATATACGAAATTTGTCTAACCAACGGCCCTGCGAATGAGGAAACATTTTGTACGACAGACCCGAATGACAAAAGGTTGAAAGGAATTGATTGGGATGGGCAGCCACTGCCTAAAGAAAGAATTTGCAATACGGACGGGTTGCCGTACAAGGAAAGTCTAAAGCAATGCTTAGAAAGTACAAATCAATTAATTGAGATCATGAAGGGGCTAATAAAATGAAACTAGTTGAGAAAATACAAAGTGTACTGCAGCGAGTGACGAACAGAGTATGTGAATTACGTGAAAAGCTAGATCAAGATAAAAAGATCATGGATGAGCTAGAGTATCAGTATTTTGAGGCTACATCTGGCGACGAGATCAATAAAGTGAATGACCAGATAAAGGAAGTGGCAGAGAGAATGCAGCAGAACAAGGACTTAATAGATGTTTTATCTAATCATAACAATCCTGTGATTCAATCAATGATAATTCAAGAGGTTGAGGAGCAACTGGATCAGCTTAATGGCATTGAGATAAAAGCGAGATCATTGTATAAGTCGCTGGTAAAACAGCGTTTAGAAATGATGAAAGGACTAGCTGCTCTTAATGAACTGAACAACAAAAATAAAGGCATCCAAGCTTATGTCGGTTCATTAGTGATTCAACTAAATGATGTAAGCAGAGATAGTATTGGATTAAAGGAGTTCTCTAAACCAGGGATAAATGTCTATGACTTCATAAATAAACTTTTTATCGAACGTTCTCAAGTATACAAATGAAGGATATCTGATGATGGTATAGCGGCTTATTGTGATGAAGTAGGATATAGCCCCCCTACCATCAAAGTTAAACATAGGGCGCGGGGGACCGGCGTGGCCCCTTCGTGCACACCGCGGGGATCTTTTCATGAAGGGGGGGTAACTTTAATCAATATTTACATTCAGGTTAAGTAATCATTAAAACTAAGGAGAGTTGAAGGTATGGATAAGATTGCACTTGAAAACGAAATGAATCAAGTACTTGAGAAGTTCAGAACAAGAACCGCTTCAAACTTAACACATATGAAATTACGTTCGGAACTTTGTACTGGAAAGACAGCTCTGCAAGAGGACTGCGAAAAACTGGCAAGTGAGGTATTCTGCTGCATGAACAATTTCAAAGATGTGATTCTAAAATACATTGAATGTAAGGGCTGATGGTGAAGACAATGATAACTATTTTAAACGTATCAAAGCAGCCTGTGGCGATCTTGGAGGACTATTTCAATGACGAGATAACTGAACAAATCAACGGGGCTTACACGCTCAATTTCAGCGTCTACATGGACGATGAAAAGAGTCAGTACATCTCTATTAATAACTTGGCTGAGGTAGAGGGCCAATGGTTCAATATCGTACATCACAAACGTACCCGTTCGAAAAATGATGGAGTGTATATTGAGGTTGAGTGTGAACAAGTCAGTTATGATCTGCTCTTCACTAAATTCGATCTTGGATTCATGCACACGGGATCACCTGCGGATTTACTTAATATGGCCCTAGAGGGTACAGGGTTTACAGTCGGCACGGTGGAGTTCGGTGGATGGATCACAATGGACCTCAAAGAGGGTGCAACCGCCAGAGCTGTGTTACTGGAGATAGCCACATTGACAGGCGGGGAATTACAGTTCGATAAGTACACGGTGTCTCTGCTGCAGCAACGGGGTCAGGATCGCGGCAGACAGTTCAGATTCGGGAAAAACCTGCTTGGTATTGTAAAGGACGTAAACGCGCAATCTGGCGAAGTTCTGACAGCCTACGAGGTGGATATTGTAGAACTGAACTCTTCGCCTGAATTCGAGGGTTTGGAGTCGTTTGAGCTTGGGGATTTAGTAAATATCGTCGATGAGGAATTAGGAATCAATGAGCAGCAACGAATTATCCAGTACTCGTATTCTCCTCAACGTCGTATCAACAGCAAAGTCACCATAGCCAATCACATACAAGGCATCCAGGACACGATTTACCGTATACAGACCACTACAGTAGGCAAAGACCGCTGGATGTACGGTGTGAAAATCGGACCTGACGAGGGCGTCGTTATTGAACGCTATGACAAAAAGGCCAAAACGATTCTGAATGCTGATCAATTCCGCATGCAGCGTGGTGACGGATCAGGCAGCTACATTGATTCTCTCTATTTTGATCCTATTGCCGGGGAGTACCGTTTTACCGGAAGACTCATAGCATCTGAAATCGAGGGCGGAAAGATTACGGGAGCTGAGATCATCGGCGGAGTTATAACGGGCGCTTTGTTCCGGACTGCCGAGGAAGGACATAGGCTTGAAATTAATTCTGATGAGCTTACTGCTTATACTTCAAGCGGAGGCAAGGCGCTAACCCTTGGTCAGGAATCAAATGGTGGCGGATTGTTGTTCATGGATAATGGCAGCCCATGCGGCTCTATATATGGCAATCCAGATGGTTTAATGATAGGTAATATAGCTGGAGTTTATATAAGATCCGTTGACGATATGACCTATATGCAGGGGCCAGTTGACTTTACTGATGCAACTGTTAGTGGGTTGAATATTTCTTCAATTGATGGCTTAGCTGAAGAGATAGCTAGCCTTAGGAGAGAGTTATCATATATTCACGGTAGACTTGTAGAAGATCTTGTCGTGAACGCTAATTTCGACGATGCTACGAGAAATCTCAAGCTGTACAGCGAAGCCAGAACAGTCGCTACGGTTAATATTCCTACTGGTGGCGGCACTAGTGCCTCACAATAAGCCAAAATGAAATAAAAAAATGGCCGTCAGGTTTTGCATAGAAGCCGAATCAATATATTTCAATTAGACCTTACTGATTGATATCAGTAGGGTCTTTCATTTTCCAGATAGTCGAAATTAGTTTTACGCAAAGAAAAAAAGCAAAAAAATGCTAATATTATACATTCTGAGTTATTTACAAAATAGCGGCATCTAATTACACTCTATTCAAGACAAAAAACACTTTAAGTCTTATTGAAACTTGAGTGATTAAAATTAGAAATGAGTGATTTTAAGCATGGATAGTCATAAGGAAGTCATAAAAACTATTGTTTTTGAATCAGCGGAAGAATTGTTTAATGAATTGTCTCCGTTTGGTAAGTATAGTTTTCTATTGTTTGACAATTATATATTCCGGGGAGAGTCAACAACAAAATACAAATTACTTCCAACTGCATTACGAGAAGAAAACAACCAATATTTATGGGATTTATTAAAACCTAATATTGATAAAGAAACGTTTGCGAAAAATACTGAGTATGCACAAAGATTTGCTGAGTATCAGGTGTTGTTTGATTTCTTTGTAATCAGTGACAGAAATGGACTTAGGATCCCACATAATGATGAAATACGTTATAATATGAGCCTACCATTTGGTACCAATGTTCACCTATTGAATATTTGGCTTCCGAAATCATTTCATGAGTTGGCGGCATTGGCGCAGCATTACGGATTGCCGACAAGACTTCTTGACTGGAGCTTAGACCCATTTGTCTCATTATATTTTGGCGCTATAAATGCATTGAAAAATGATTTAATTGAAGGTGACCATCTTGTAATGTGGGTTTTAGATGTAGCTCAGTTAACTAGTTTAAATCGACCTGTTAAGCAAATCCCTCTAAGCATTATAAATCCTCCCTATAGCGGTAATGAAAATTTAAAGGCACAGAAAGGGATATTGACTTTATGGGAAGATACAAGTGTAAGCAAACCTGGTGGGGAAATCCAATTATTGAATCAAATAGATAGGACCCCCTTAGATGAATTGCTTATTAAAATCTTATCCAATAATGAAGAATACCAAGGGAATTCATACCCAATGATGTTTAAACTATTATTACCAACAACCCAGGCTCCAATGTTAGTTTCTGCTCTCAAAACCATTAATTACTCGGCTGCATCTCTCTTCCCAGGTTTTGATGGAATCACCAAATCTATAAAGGAATATTCATTGTTAGGTCCATACTTTTCAAAATAGACAGAGGACAAGATGTACAAGTTAAAATAGCTCATAAGGATGAAATTAAGTCTGATTTAATTTCTTTTGTGACTATCTTATCACATGCGTATACTCTGTGGTGGAATCAGAAAACGTCGGAAACATTCTGCTAGTCAGGGGCGATAGATTATTTATTAATAAGAGGTTTAATTATGAGTTATAGAGCGTTACATTCATATCATGATTGGATATTTTTCGAAGGAGTTGTATTTTTCTAATGCATATTAATCAGTTTCCAAAAGAAGTTCAGGACTTCATTCATGAGTTGTGCGCCAAAGCGATTTTAAGGGCGATCCGTGAGGGCAAGTATGTTAGTGTACAAGCAGCATCAGAGGAGCTTGAGAATGAAGAATAAACAAGATTTATTTAAAAATGTTATCAAAGATATTGAGCGTTATATTGATGAGCAAGTAGAAACACGCTATAGAGAGAGAATACTAAATGATAGTGAGTACGATTTACAAGAAGAGAAAAGAGTTATCGCTAATGAAAGAATATCTTTAAGAGCTCTACCGGATATTCTCAGTGCTACTGATATTGCGAAGTGTTTAGGTATTTCAAGATCCCGGATTTATGAATTGTTTAGAATTAAAGAGGATCACGGTGGGATCCCTAATTTTGCAATTGGAAATTCTAGAAGGGCACAGAAGACGGATTTTTTAGAGTGGATTGAGAAGCGCAAATTAGAAAATAAAAATGGCTCATAAAATAAACAGTGGCATTTCATTAGCCAAGATACTCGAATCATTTGACAAAGAATATGAAACTCAAAAAAAACTGAAGGAGCTTGGTAAGGTGTCCAAAATAGAAATAGATATACCTCAAGATTTCTTTGATGTTATTCGAATTATTGTTAAAGAAGAGTTAGAATCTCTTTTAAAAAATACCACATTCAATTCACTTAATAATCTTCAATTAAAGGACAGATACCTAAACGTAAAAGAGGCTGCAGAATTATTTCAAGTAAGTGATAAAACAATAAGAACTTATATTGGAGAAGGAATGCCACATGTGCGCATAGGACAACAGATCCGATTAAATAAACACGAAATACTTAATTGGTTTACTACTAATTCAAGAAATTAATGCTTCTTCATTTCTTTGTAATTCTCAGTGAGGAGTTTCCATGCTATCCGATGCATCTCTTTTATGATTTCATCTACCTCGTGCTTTGTTTTAACGATATGATCGTCACATATATCAATTGTTGTATCACCGGTTTTGTATGACTTTACAACATTGCCGCCACTTAGGGCATCTTTCCCATTTTTCAATTCCAAACCTCCATTTTATTTTTACCCTAAAATTTATGAGAGTGTACGCCCTTCTCAGTGAAATTGTGGGTACATGGCTGCATGCCGGAGACACTTAAGGGCACATTTGGGAGTGCTCTTTTTTAGTTTTTTTTTTAAATTGCGAAAGGGAGCGTTACGTTATTTGATAAGACTTGACAATGATTTAGATGAATTTTTGCGTCATTTTTGCGTCAGTCAACTGATCAAACGAATTGTATTCAATAGTAAAAAAGAAAAAACCCTTACTACGTAAGGGTTCCCGGCAATGATCTGTAGTGGGCTCGAACCACTGACCCCTACCCTGTCAAGATAGTGCTCTCCCAGCTGAGCTAACAGATCAGATATATAACGGTAAGTAATATAATAGCGGAGTTTATCAACGTTGTCAACTACAAATGGATCACTCAGGCAATCGCAACTGATTTGTTCACGCTGATACAGGGGTTGCATTTAATAACACAGAGAGCTCTACCACTTCAGGTGGAGCTCTTGTTTTTCTATGGTAGTAATTCTGAAAAGAGTTCATTCATGCTTGGAGTATAATCTGCTCCTCTCCTTGAGAATAGACACAGCTCGTCTAACCTGCTCAGTAGCGGAAGGTTCAGGCGTCCATAATTTTCAAGTAAGCTGATGAATTCATTCATAAGGTAAAAATATGTTGCTCCTGCAGCCAGACTTAGGCTACCACTCAGTCCAAGTAAGCTGTCCACTCGGTACAGTACTGCAATTACTGTGAACATGAGCACTTTCTTCAAAATACCAAAAAAGCCCTTACGTGAACTGAGGCCAGTATGGGCTTGTTCTGGATAATTGTAACCTTCATAGACGGCTGCAGCCAGCCCAGTAAACCAGTCCAGCACAGTCAGAATAACTAGCAGAGCTAGTGCCTCGGACCATCCACCAAAGGCATAGCTGACAATAGCTCCCACAATACCAACGGTTAGATTTAATAGTTTATCATACATGTGAATTCCTCTTCTCGTTCAAATGTCAGTGCCAAAGCCATTAGGGTACAACCAGAATGATGAGAGCTCAAATAACGAAGCACGGGGCGAAAATTCGAATTTATTCAACAGATGATGAATACATATCCTTTCCAGCGCAAGTTACATGTTCTTTGCAAAATCGCCCGGATTTCACGTTCCGTCCATGATCGAATTTTGATCAGGGGCAATGGAATTTAAACAAGCTGCCGCCTGCACGACACAGACAGCAGCTTGAAATCGACTAACCTTTTTTTAGTTGTCCTTTACAAGGGGACATTTTATTGCTTTGGCTGACCTACTCTTATGTTGAAGCAGATAACAGCAGTGGCCTCATCATTTAATGTTATTACAATATGTACCAATGTGTACCGGAGGCTCTACCTTTTATCATAAGGACACAATCCAAATTACTTACATATTTCTGCCGAATATCTGCAGTCATTTCGATCCCGCTGAATCCCATTACTCGAGGGTATAAGAAAGCTGATAGATCAGGATTGCTTACTGAGATGGTGCCCTCAATACTCGTCTTTTGTCGTACATCAATTAAAGAACTAATCTGCTTGTGATGCCTGATGTTAAATACCGACTCCATATGGCTCTGATAAGGGACATCTACGAAAGCCTCAATCCGGCTCTCATCAACGGCTCTGACAGTTAGATATGCGCTCAAATCGGGCTGGTTAACTACAAGTTCACAGATGAAATCATCATGCTCAGGAGCGATATAGGTGATTTCTGATTCGAGGGCATTGTGTTCTCTGCGGTAAGGCGACACCGTTATATATCCATTTAAGTCAGGTGTGTTTACGACTAGCGTACTGTCTATGCTAGCTTTTCCTGGACTTGTGATTCGGATGTTCCCTGTGATCTCGTTGTGTACATTTTTGTAAGATGATACCGTCATATACGCACTGAGGTCCGGATTAGACACTGTAACGGTTGCGTCCTGGTCCGCTTTGAATTTACGGGCTATGCCAATAAACGAATCAACATCATTCTCAGTATAATAGGTTACCTTCAGTTCTCCATGTAACTCGGGCTTACTTACGTTAAGTATTGCTTCCCGATCGTCTTGCATGAAGTCTTCATATTTATGGACATAGAGCGTAGATTCTAATGAGTCTAGTCCTCTATAGCTCGGTACATTTAGATATGCAGTTCTGTCAGCTCTTCCTGCTCCATATACAAATAATTCAGACTCTACGATACCACGACCAAAACTATAATTTTGGGTAGTTATGTAACGCAACTGAAGAGTAGGGGACTTATCAGACTCTCTGGACCTAAAGTAGGTTGGATAGTTGCTGCTTGATTTAATAATAAAACCATAGTTATCTCTAGTTTCAAACTGCCATGATTTTACTAAATCAAGCAGATCCAGTTCAATGCAATGCTGCTCTCGATTGACAATATACTGATCAATGATCATTTCAGTGCCACTCGGCTTGTTCAGATAGGTAATACCATACTCGCGCCAGATTGAAGCAGGCTGATACAAGGTAATGGATGTTCCTTCAACAAAAGACCCGCTATAATACAACTTAAGCGTGGCTTTCTCAAGTTGATTGAGATCTGGGACGACTGCTTGAAGTTCTCCAAAATGAACGAAGGATTCGAACTCTTCGACTGAGGAAGATCCCACCATTAGGGACTGCGTCTCTCCATAGTTCATGGCCTGTAAATCTGCTCTGCTACGAACCGTTGCGTCTGCTATAGGAAGCAAGTCCTTGGTTACTCTTGGTGCTGGTAATAGCTCAAATTTGCCTAGCATTCGATTATGCGGAAGTACTTCTACTGTCCCATCTATTGAATGTAAACTTCGCGCTTCGATTGAACACGCTATTTCGGCTGTCTTGCCATATACAACGTTCAAATACCCATTAATAAGGTGTTCGCGTTGAATTCTTGCATCTAAAATACAGAGGATATCGGAATGGTCCGCATAAGCAACTAGCAACTCTGCATTAATTAAGTCATCTTCTTGGCGGTATAAAATAAATCTCCCCTCCATGCGATTGGAAGGGGATTTTATAAATATTTCACTTATAAGATCATAATATTGATCATTCAAGGGCTCACTTCCTACCTCATTGTATTGAGATTATGTTGTTCGTTTGGCGTTAAGCTTTAACTCAAAGATCCCATCAGGGATCGTTTTTGCATTCAGATCCGTTACAATGCGAACGTAAAATTCCTGTGTCTGATCCATGTCAGTATATCCATATGTAATATAGTTCGTTGGTAGAAAAGGAGACTGTTGCCGTGACAGTTCAATTTGCACACCTTCAGGAAGTTTCGACTCATTTACTTTAAGTAACAACTCATCTACGGGATATCCAAGCTGATTTTTGATCAAGACTTTCTGATCGATCGTAGTCTGACCAGCAAAGATGACATCGAAATCAAGATATTTAAGAATACCACCGAAGGTGTCGGATAAATATTCTCCTGATTCGTCCATAAACATCAGACCAGAGTAGGCACCGGTGAAGGAAATCTCCCGGTCATCGGTATCACCCCAATAATCACGGTACTCCACTTTTAACGTATTCAATTGATTGAATTTGATATCACGTTCGGATACATTAAAATCAATGTGTAATGGGGAAGGGGCAAGAGGCGTGAATTGTCCGTCAGATGGGAAGTAAGGGACACCATTAAGCAGGATACGATATTGGATTTTGCCCATATCACTGTCTTCGAGTTTACCTGACAGCTTATTACCAGAAAGCGATAACTGAATGGTTGCCTTGGTATTGACTACGTTGAATACTAAGCCTTCTAGTCTAGCAGTGTCTGTTGCGGCATCAACTTTTAACTGCATGGCATCTAGAGATGTTCCTTGGTCTGAGTTATGTATATTGTCCTCAATATAATAAGCCAATTGAATAGAATCATATTTCGCTAATTCTGATGACTTCATTCGATTCAGGTCATAATGACTCATCCCATCTTGCTTAAAGGCAGGCAGATCATGAATATCAATAGTTCTCCATTCACCATATCGCCAACTTTTCCATTCCCGACCATTGAAAGATACCGCAAATCTTAACTTGCCATTCTCAGATGTAAGTTTGCTGACTACAGCAAGCAGATCGCCATAAACAGTATATGGTTCTGTGTGTACTACAACCTGTGGTGAGGGAATAAAAGATGATTCGATATTCGGAACTGTATCTGAGTCACTCCATGTCACTACGTCAAAATCTCCCTCAAGCTCATCGAGTGGGGAGTAGTTGGCCGTAATATTTAACTTGGGATCTGTAACTGAGGGATCGTCTGTATAGTACAACACATCTACATTATCTCCCAACTCGTCATACAAGGTGAAAGGTTCCGTCTCCAGAGTGATTGAAGATTCTGTTTGATTGGGATCGTCTGTGTACTCTATGATTTGGATTTCTTTATTGGCCCATTCATCGCCGAGCGTGAAGGGTTCAGTTGTGACATTAAAAGATACTGTGAAAACATTAGTATCATCTGTAAAATAACATATTTCCACCTCGCCCATAAATTCTTGCCAAGCCTCTTCAGGAACTATAGAAATGTCATCCATACCATAGGAAAGATAATCTTGTTCTGTAGCACTGGGTGCAAGGCTATTCCATTTGGCATCTCTATAATAAAAAAACATGCCATTTTGAAAAATAAGTGATTTATAGTCAGGCACTAAGCCAAACATTTCAATCTCACTTAGGGATATTCTATTGGCAATAGCAACAGTACCTTTGTCCAAAACTATTCTATAAGTGCCATACTCATTATTATTGTTGAAACTGTATTTTTTTTTAGGTTCATTTTGCCATGATGCTCTAGTAACTCCACTTACCGAGTGAAGATTCACCCATGCACCACTAGCCTCCAGGCCTTGAAAAATCCAGCCTGCCGGAGCTTGCCCTGATCCAGCACCATTTGACGTTATTGAGTATCCTACAATGACTGTATTATTAGTGAATTTATAGCTTACCCACTGAGTATATTGGTTAGCAGATATCCATTCAGTACCATGATTACCATCAAACAACCTCCAGGTGGTACTAATACTTGATGAAGCGTCAACCACGCCATTAGGGGTAATATTGGATGTCATAATGGGTATCAGTGTTTCCGTTGATGCCTTTATAGGGATCACCTCTTGCTATACTATTTTTATCTATTAAAAACTATCTCTTCATTACGACAGCAATATTCCAATCACTCTTCGATTCGACATATCTATGGTATGTGTGAACTTTTCTCCTAAGACATCAGGTTTGGATATAGTTTCTATATTTTTTATCATATTCAAATGATTGTTAAAGCCAAACGGGGAGACAGTGTCTATTCCGTATTTTATAAAATGTTCTTCTTTTAATGTATTTTCCGAAAATGAAATTAGAATGGGAGATATTCTTTTATATATCTGAAACTCACCTATTGATAAAGTTGAAGAGCCTGAAGCTGCTGTGATATTAAGTCTATAATAGCGATAACTTTTTACGGGAGCTATATAGTATGATTTTGTCTCTCCTAGTGACCAAGAATTTTGCCCTGTTCTGCTATCTATGATCTCCCAATTTTGATTGTCATTTGAGCCTTCAAATGTCCATGCTGAAGGAGTTTGAGTTGCAAAGCTATCGTTTCTTGAAGAAATAGTATAAGCACTAAGTAAAACAGGAACATTCACATCAACCGCCAACCACCCCTTCGTACCAGATGTTGATCCCCAACGAGTGCTATTCTTTCTGTCAAATGCTTGATATGCTTCTCCGTCATTTACTTGGTTTGCACTAATAATATAGACTCCATCGTTGTTTTGAGTTAGCACAGGTATAACAGGTGTACCAAGTCCTTCCGTTTGCTCAATTGCATAATGACGGTTATCAGATGAAAGTAAGATTTTATTAAAATGATTAAATTCGTACATCTCCAACTCTCCAACAGATAGATATTGAGCATCGCCATTGTTGGCAGTGATATTTAGCCTATAATTAATGTAGGGCTTGGGGTTCAAAATAATATACTCTTTTTTTACGCTATTTGCCCAGGTACTTACATTAATTTGCGTGTCTAATGTGTCCCAGACCACTCGATCATTTGAACCCTCAAATGTCCAATTTTTTGGTGCACGGGTTAAGGCAGTTTGTTGTGGGTATATACAATATTTACCTATTTTTATTGGGTTGGAAAACTGATATGTAATCCAGCCAGTAGTGATTCCGTTTGTTGTCCAAGCACTCGAGAGTGATTCGTAATTATAGTCAAATGCAAAATAAGATTGCGAAGTATAGTGATTGCTACTTGCATTTGCTACACCTGAAGGAGTTGTGTTAGATGTCATTTTAGGAATAGCATTTTTCTTTGAAATCATACCCATAGAACATCCTCCTTTCTCATGAAATTATTATTGTATAGATAAATTTGTGATCTCTATGTACTTTTTTAAGTCTAACGTTGAATTGAACACTTTTCCTGAACCCAGCTCACTTTTACTAGTCATACTCTTAGCAAACGTTGATGATTTCCTATCTAAGACAGTCAAATCACTCATTCCTTCATTTAAAAGAGTAACTATCGAAGGAAGTACCGTTGATATAGTAGTCCACTGTCCATCCCTATATGCTTTATGTTTTCCTTCGGTCTTTATAAGGGTTCTTGTTTTGTGTATATAAGGAATTACTAGAATTGGCCTGAACCCAGTTCCCTGGGCTGCTGCTGAATAATTCGAAGGGTTGTGTACAATTGCCGATACATCACCACTAATACCACCCCGACCTGTTCTATAAGTTGGTCCGACATTATTTGTCGTAGAAGTCCAAGAAGCTGCCCCGCTCCAATTCCAAATATGATCGTCTCCTGCTGTGATGGTATTGTTTAATGTGGAATGGACAATGTATCTATCCCATTCGTTATTAGTGTCTTCTGCCGAAGCACCACCACTCATCAATCTTACTAATGTATCGCTTAACTGTGTTACTTCTTCAAGAAAGTCAACTTCTCTGACACGGATATAAGCACCACCGCCATTGGCTGTAAAAACCATTCGATATGAGGTATAAGCTCCTGCGTTGCCTTCTGGAATAGAGTACTGTCTTCTTAGGCCAGTAGTCCAACCTGTTTGGTTTGTCTGAGTATCCAGTACTGTCCAAGTAGACCCACCATCATTTGATCCTTCGACTCTCCATGCTCTTGGAGAATCCGTTCCAGGTGTAATATCTTGAGTGTAACTATAAGCTTTAATTATTTTAGAGTTTACAAAATCAAAACGAACCCATGAACCATTCCACCGTTGATTTTGCATAAGCCATGCAATACCCGTTTTATCAAAGGCACGATAAGCATCATATGTTGTCGAATATATACTACTGGCTGAAGCCTTTCCATAGGGAGCTTCATTAGCTGTGATGGGTGGCAAAGCACTCACTAACACTTGTTGACCTTCTAGCTGAAGTCCTGATACCATTCCAGCGCTATTAATTGTATCCCAAGAAACAAAATGTTGGATATTTCTGTCTGAAACAAGCATTTTCTTTTTATCCTGTGTCTCAGTCATAATCAAATAAAAATCACCGTAGGGAAATGAAATGCCACTACTCGAAGTGGGAAGGAAATCAAAACTTTCTTGCCCTAGACCTGTAAATACACCTGTTAGTTGAGGCAGAATTCCTCTATAACTACATCGGATACGCTTGCCAACTGACAATTCAATAGGATCTGTAACTTCGTCTGGATGTAGCATGCGTCCATCCGAATCAATATCAATTGCATCAAGTGAAAAATTATTACTTGTGCTTGTAGTTGTTAACTTTACTCTGTGAAGTTTGAGAGGTAAATGGAGTTCTTCAAACACAATTACTTGATATTTATTGGCTGAGTTATTGGGGTTATAGGTTGATACCACTCCATCAATATCAACAGTTACGTTGTCAACCCTATCTGTCCAATGTAAATCTATAAGTCTTATTTTTGAGCCATAAAAATGAAATTCTATTGAGCCTGTGCTGGGGCCACTTAATACCATATAATGGGCTGTCCCAAGATGCACATCTGCATTATTAGAGACAGTGCTCCAAGGGCCATTATATTTTAGAGTAGGGTGCATATCGTCATATCTTTTCCAGCCTGACTCTGGAATGTTTAATTGATCTCCTACTGATGTCATTAAATTATCTCCTTTCATAGATAATCTTTATTTTATAGATAATGGGTAGGAATCAGTGCTTTCTAAACTTATGTTATTGATGCACTTTGGATTGGAGTTCTTGTTGTATCAATTGTTTGCTTAAACACATTACCCTTTCCTAGCTGCGAACTTGTCTGGACTATGTAATTCTTCAATTTCATTTTTCTATTGAGTTTTATGCCTGCTCCAACATCCATTCCATAATTTTCGAAATTGTTTCTAGTGTCACTAATAAGCTCCGTTAATGAGGAATTATCCTCATACAATTTTAGTTCACCGATGGAAACGTAATTGCCAGAACCCGTTCGATTGATAGCAGATACAGTGATTCTATATATCAAAAAAGAAGTAGGTGATTTAACATCATAGCTTCTTTCTTCTGCTGATCTCCAGACTGGTTCATCTATACGTTCATCTAAATTAATCCATGTTTGTCCGTCATTGCTGCCTTGAAATATCCATGTTTTTGGGTCTCCATTATTGACATCAGCTCTTGAAGTAATCGAGTACCTAATGATGGTTTTGGGAGAACTAAACCTATATTGTAACCATCCAGAGGTAACGCCATTACCAGAAATCCAAGCGTCAAGATTGTTTGACACTGAACCATTAAATGCAAGATAAGGGAAGTAATTGCTTGTGCTATATTGAGAACTAGCACTGACCTCTCCACTAGGGGCTGTATTGGATGTCATAATTGGGATAGTACTGATGTTAAGATTTGTTTGTTTAACTGAGTGGTACTTATTTTCAGATGCGAACAAAAATTTATCAAGGAAGTTATATTCGAACATCTCTAGTTCATTGATAGCATAGGCTAATGTTGATCCATTGTTGCTTGTACAATATATTCTGTAATGTTTGTAAGCGACAGTATTGACAAAAGTGAAAGTTCTTTTTTCTGCTAGTCCCCAATTAATATTTTCATTTCTCTCATCAAGTTTAACCCAATCAACACCATTATGAGAGCCTTCAAATATCCAATCTTTAGGTGTCTGTGAAATGTCGGTAGAAACTGCCGAATTTCTTGATGATAAACTATACTGAGCGATAGTAACTGGAGAAGCAAACATATAGCTCAGCCATTGAGGAGTGGAAACACCACTTGACGCCCAACCCTGATCACTTATTTGGTTGAATGCATACCAGCTATCATAAGAAATTGAGTAAATGCTACTACTAGTCGCGGCTCCCACGGGCAATGTATTTGATGTCAATTTAGGAATTGCATTTACTTCTTTTATAGATGCCAAGAGTCTTGACCTCCTTCACTTGTACTTTCGTTAATCAACTTTCTACATTCTTATATTGCTCTTGTTCTGTATAAACCAATTCATTACCTCAATGCTGTAAAGCTATTGAATTTATCTTACTTAATTTACTTCTAGCGAAAGATGTTATGGTTATGTTTCCCTCGTCAGTCCACGAATCATCATTTACACCATTCAGTGCAATTGACCTTTTTAATCTTAAGCTTCCAGACGACGAATCTACATACTCCGTGTCATATTTACCATCAACAAATTCATCCAACAGAAATGTAGTCTCGGTCGGAGCAGTTTGTAAGACGATTTTAACCTGGGCGTACAGACCCGTTGGACTTAGAATCAAACTGTTGCTCGGCTCAACTTCAACGTAATCTGTCCATGTAGAGTTGTTCTGGGATGACTTTGTAAAAATCTTATAGGTGCTACTTAATGAAGTTGCTACGTTCTTGATTATTTTTTCAAAACTAGTCACTTTATCCCCGATTGAAATTACCTCTGATTCCCATGAACCTTCTTTCATATAAACTGTGTTGCCGTTTATATCCTTAGAAACGGACTTTAACTGTAGCTTTCCATCTATGTACTCTGTATTCACAAATGTTCCCTTAGACAGATCAATGGGAAATCCAATTACCTTCGTCGACATTTTACCTCAGCTCCCAATGGATATTTCCGCTCATATTCCCCAGTAAAGGGGCATGGATCTCATCTACGATCATTCCATCTCTGCGAATTATCAATTTTCCATCCAAATCCTTGCTGCTGGAGATTTTAATTTGGAAATAAGCTGGCTGATTCAGGGGAAGGGAGCACACACACTGAAAGCTGATGTTGGCATTTACTAAATCCATCTGCTTCTTATAGCCAAAGTTGTATTGTTCAATACGGGAGGGGAGGGACCCGCTGTGATCATGGTATTTAACATTTGCGGTGGTGGACGCATCTTTATATTGAATCAGATCGTTATATAGAAAGGTTCGGCCTGTCAAAGGATACTCCGCGTCACCGGTTTTATAAGCGATCTGAAAGGAGCTACCTTTAATAGAAAACACTCCATTTGCAACATTAAAAAATAGCTGATCACCATCACCGATCAGACCAAAAGCGATGATTTTACTTTTATCGATGTCATAAAAGTTATTATTTTTCTTTTTTTTAGCGTCATATTCCAACATGTTTGTACCATCATAGTATTCTGCCACCCAGATTTTGCTTTGATGTGGAACAGGGGAGTGCGCATGTAGTTTGTTTCCGAAGATCATAGTTACCCTCCATTGTATTGTGAGTATAAAAAAACAGGGCCGAAGATAACTTCAGCCCTGCCTCAGATTGAATCAAACGTATCTGTAATAAACACTTAATTTGAACTGTTGTCGTCCACTAACTGCGTCAAACGGTACTTTGCATTTTACGGTTACTGTTGCATAGTTTCCAGCGGAATCCACGGGATTGCCATTGTTGCTTACACCAAGAATTTCTTGTACACCTGGTTTTTGAGGAGTAGGGTAGAGAGTCCCATCCCAATTCTTCGTCGTGCTTCCAGTTGTTCCGATCGGTTTAGAAGCAATCTTGCCAATCTTGCTCGTGTCCAGATCAAGATCAGTCTCATCAAGACTATCCACTTGGGCATGGAACCAACTATTTTTTACAACTTCGACTTCTTTACCCGGAATATCGCCCGTGCCATTATCCATATCTCTTGTAGTGATTACGCAGTCTTCCATTTTGGACAGATCGGTTTTAGTAGTTGGGTCGGCTGCATCATATCGGTTATTCCAAATGTTAAATGTATGATGAGCCGAATCCGTATCCGCATCGATGGTTTGAAAGTTATATGGTTGAACGATTGTTGCCTGGTGGGTGCTATTCCACCAGCTAACGATTGGATTTCCTGACATAGAGTAATTCCTCCTATAATTTAAGTTCTAATTATGATATGTATGGTTAGGTCTTGAAAATCGAAGCCAGCTTTTGTAATGCTCATTCTAAATGCATCGCCTGCTTGCACTTGTCTGGTGGCTATTGTTTTGGACTGATCGTCCATATGTTGCTTCGGCTTAAAGTGAATCTTATTCTTGAGGATGCTAGTCCAATTCTGTAAATCTCTTGATTTCTCGATATCAATCTCGCTATCCGTCTCTCCAGCAACACCACAAAAGGCCTTCACATCTATAATCTCTCCATTGAAAGGGAAAGGATGTGGTATTTTAATGATCTCTTCAAAGACATGGGATTCCTTAGTGAACACGATTACTCGATCTTGGACTTCCAGCGGAATGTCCTTCAATTTTAGATGTTCAGCAACCGACATCAACCCATCCTTGAGCGCATTGACAGGTTGAAGATTAGAGCCAAATATATCAATTTCGATCCAGCGATTTCCGTCGTAGCGATATCTTTTACCGTCCCCATAAGTCTGAACGGTCCAACCCACCTCTGGGAATGGATAGGAGTCAACCAACTTTAGCAGGTCCTCGACGGGCTCCTTGAATACAAGTCGAGTGCTCTTATAGGCATCTTTCGCCCGATTTGCGGCCAAATTGGCCTCATCCGCAGCGATATTAGCATTGTCGGCAGCCTGCTTGGCCGTGTCAGTAGCTTCCTCGGACTCGCGAATGACCTGCTCCAGATGTTCGATTGCTAGCTGTGTCTCATTCAGGCGCTTATGCATCTCATCTACAATATCCTGTAAAGTATGCACGATATCGGGATTGCGCTGAACCATAGCGTAGATCCGAGATGCAGGGTACATAATAAGTCCCCGGCCCATATATCTACACAGCTTCAGAGTACCCTCGTGGGAAGGATGAACCTGTACGGCTCCTGTCTGATATTGCACCAGAAATTCATGCTCCTGCAGGAATGGACGCTGTTCATACACATCTTGCTTGATTTCTGTTAAGCCCGCAATTGTCACGCCATGAGCGGGGGAGGGCAACTCCAGCAACGTAATCATCCCGTTCATAACGAGCAAGGAATCGGCACGTGTTTTGAGGGGGTCCTCAGGCGTACCTTTACGAGTGACGAAGGTAATTGGGTCATTGATTTCCAATAAATGATGAAGCTCAGGCATTCATTCACCTCCTTTTCGATTCGTGGATGGGTCTAATCATATAATCCGATATTGATATCTCCATTGAATATCTGCATCTCCACTAATTCGGAATATGTTTTTTCCCGGGGGTAGAGATAGGTAGTTGTCATTAAAATTCTGATAACGATAGGTTACCGGTAGACTGCTTTCAATGTGCTGTTGTTCATTATTGACGTATACAGTTTCTCCGTTAATAAGGCTATCGAATTGAAAAACTTCACCGTTGTTGGAGATGTTCGTCATGCTGAAGTCTCCATTACCAACCTTCGTAATCCAGAGTTCAGGCTGACTGGCGAGATTACCTTTATTGTGGAAAACCATGACGGGCTCAATCGACAAGGTGATAGTTGGCTGAAAGGTAGGCTGCACTGCATAGTCGCTCGTCTGTAGGATGACACGGAACGATAACCTGGTGTTGTAGAGCGGTGTATCCTCATGAATATAAGGAATTTGGGCTCCGTTTGTACAAGTTGCCCACTCTGTCCAGTTGAAGCCATCATCGGATCTCCGGCATTGTACCGTAATGGAAGAGCCTTCCGGGGAGAACTGTGTCCAATCCATTCTGCTGATCGCTCCATCGGTGATCACAGGGAGGATTACGGGTGGATAGGTGTACATGCCACTACGGTTCGTTAGTGATTTTAATGTGGGCATAGTTAATCAATCTTTCCGAAGGGTCTGAAGTGAGAGGCAGCGCCAGACTCCTGCCACTTGGTCATTCGATAGCTGGCCCAGGAGGCATTCTTGTCATAGGTCGTTTGCCCGGTTACTAAAGACCAGGTGGGTTCTACATCTCCAGATTCTCCGGCCTGTAGACAGACATAGAATCTTCCATTATCAATGGTAGGCAACACAATATCATCCACCTTATATTGTGTTGTGGCCTGCCAGGTTACTGCTCCACGTGTATCTCCAAATTGAATCCCGGTCGAGACAGGGAAGATTGGCTCTGTCACTCCCGAATAACCTGCCTGAATACATGTATAGATATGGCCATTGAACACGGCAGGCACAACCTTGTCCCCATTGGAGTAAGCCTTGAGCTTGCCCCATGTTGGTGCACTTGTTCCGGCATGTGTGTTCACCCAGCCGATATGTTGGCCAGATACCGGATTTGTACGATAGAAGCGCTTAGACACTGGATAGGTGCCTTGAGTAGGTAAAGTATCTACATAGTCATCTGACACATCGTCCAATTTTTGGAAGTTGGCTGAGATGTCATTGACCATGCCCTCGAAGTCGTCCGTTTCGAACATGGTTCGCTTCAGCTTGAGCTTATGGGTCGTTGTTGGCATGTATCGTTTCTCCTTTCTTGTATAGCTTGGCTACTAAATTTCATAGAGCTTCTTGCTTCTGAACTCTGTCAGCATCGTCTTGCTTGGATTCAAGCGGATTCCGCCAGCATCCACAAGTATCTTGTTCTTCTCCCCAGTAGCGGTATCCTGAACCTGTACTGTGAACGGTTGGTATCTCCATGGATGTACTGGAGACGTGTAGAGAGGAGAGTAGGCGTATGGAGCATCACAGCGAAATGTTAGATTCAGGTAACCTTCATTCAATCCATTATGGATGATCGTAGGGTCATTCACGCATAAGGCATAATAGATTTTCTCTGGATCATCTGAAAAGAAGAGAGGCTGATAGTACGCCTGCTCTGTTAACCATCTGGCGACCTCTCGAATCCTTTGTTCATTCCACTTGTCCTCAAAGGCAAAGGCTACGCTTATGCTAAGAGGCTCCTTCTCCGTATGCTGAAAATAGGGCCGATCTCGGCCCTTCACAGTAACCTCACGGATCGATCTTGTTGCCGCAAAGATGTCCTCCTGCATGCCAGAGGCCAGGTTGACATTTATAATGTTATAGAAATCTGACCTTATGCCGGCATAGGAGAAATAGAGCGAATTTTTTATCAAACTTTTCTCACCACCGTTCTAAAATACTGTGAAACACTTTGTGCTGCCTGTAACCAGCGGAATTTCTTCGCTGTCGGCGAAAGATGTCACCATGCTTCCAATAAATGCTATAGGCTGCCCTTCGACATACACTTTAGTAGAGACGTTCTCCGTAATAATGCCATTGCCATATGTAGGGTTCTTAATGCTCCATCTGGAGCCTTCAGGCCGGTTTAACGCCCTTGCATTTTCAGAAGTATGATCTCCTAAACGGGCAGCGGCTCTTCCCTCAATAAATAGTTTGGATGAACCGTTTGTAACTTCCCCAGTGATTTCAGCATTTGCTGTATCATCATCAATTTCATCACCGTCTCTATTTTTTTGAACCCATTGGATGAAGTCATAGGCAGTGAATTTACGAATCTCTGATCCCACAGTTGCTATAGAAGGCATGCTAATCACCCCCTTCCTTAATTAGAAATGAGGTCTGAGGAATTTGAAAATAATGCAAACCACTAAAACTATGTAAGCTCCCTATTTGCTTATGTAAAATCATATCTAGTACCTGTGAATTCTATCGAGCCGTCAGGGTTCAGCGTAATGGATGCGTTATGATTCATAAGCTTCACATATCCTTGTTGAGCAGAGAGGGTGATGTTTCGTGCAGTCTGCGATATATCGTTCCCATCCACAAATAGGCGCAGACCCAGATCGTCTAATCTTACGCTTCGTTCCCGTCCGCTATTTCGGGCTTTGTACACAAAGTTGAAGGAGTCCGCAGGCTTCTCCAGAGTCCCAACACCATTTCCGGCAAGATCGCCTTCCCCCATGAAAATAACGGGGTAAGCCTGATCGCCAACACCCGTGAACGTGAATTTGGCTTTAATCTTCTCCTGCATGGAGTATTCCATTACGGGCCAATTGGTCACCTCGGCGGTCATCTCGCCGAATTGGGAGGCGTCCTTCCAATACAGCTTTCGGCCATCCTCCAGCACTCGCTGTGTACCTTGGCCTAGCACTTGACCGGTAATCCACTTGGCCTCATTCGCTTGGATACGGATATAGTTGCTCCAGTCTGTGGCCGCAGCATTGGTGAGGGTGGAGAGTGAACCGGCGCGAATCGTAGAAATGATTCCATCCTGCGCAGTGATCATATTCGCGGAGATGAGGGAGGCATCAATGGCACCTACACCAACGAGATCCCACCCCAGCAGGTCAAATCTGCGGTTAGCGGTGTCGGCGAGAAATTTACCGTCTGGTGTAGTCAATTCCAGATTCCGGAATCTTGCTTTGCCATTGATATAGATGGCTGCTGGTGCGGTATCAATGTCCTCTCCGCCTACAGATATCCCTTTGCTATCAATGAGCACCACACGGCTTCCACTACCGACGATGAGCTGTCCATCTTGGAATTTACCGCCTTTTGCATACATGACGCCGTCAGGTGTTACACGGAATGGAGCGCTGGACATGGACTCATTTCCTAACCGAAGGCCGTTAGCATCTACCTTGAAGACAGAGGAGCCAGTGCCGATGGTCATGGAGCCGTCCGCGATAATGCTGTCCTTGACACGAATATTCTGCGCGTGAAGCGTTCCCTGAACATCAGTCCAGAGCCTTTTCTCGAAGCTGCTACCATTCCTCTGATCAATGTAAAAGCCAGTAGCGCTGTCCATCCCGACATGGTTGACAATGCTCTTGTCGTCGCAATCCGTGGACGCATAATTGTTGAAAATAACGCCAAAACGATCAGGCTGGGTGGACGTCAGTCCCAACTTGACCACCTCACGTCCACAGCGATCCGTAATGGTGGTTGTAGGACCCTCTGTCATCCATAATCCATCAGGATCACCAATGACGACACGCTGACCAAGGATGATTTTGCCCAGTACCTGTTCGGCGATGACTCCATCTGCGGAAATGGCGGTCTCGTAACGTAGTCCACCGGAGCGAGTAAGCGCCAGCACGCCATGGGTAGCACGAAGGAAACGTTGCGGATCGTTCGGATCGGTAATCGTTATCCCTTTTTGGGAAATATCCACAAACTCGTTGGACGCCATGTTGACCTCATTCGTGACCTTATTCCAGAAATTCTCGAATAGCTGGCTCATCTCCGAAGTGTCATAGACTGCCTTTCCCCATTTGAACTTGTTGGAGTCTACGGTAACGCTGGTGTTCTTGACCTCGCTCAGGAATTTCTCCAGCCGCTTCGTCTCGTCATTGACATCCTTGGCATTGGAGACGACGATGCTGATGCTGGAGCCTTCATAGTCGTAGTTAATCTCTGTAATACGGGCTGTAACCTGGATGCCCAGCGGCTCGTACTTAATATTCACAAAATCGCCCAGCACCAGCTTATCCCAGTTGTACTGCTCCTCCACGATCTCGAGGAAGTTCACGACATCCAGCTCAATGGAGAGCTGCGGTGTATGCAGCTCTTTGAACTTGGCCTCGGCCTCCTTCAGCAGGTCCTCTGCATCGATAATACTGGAGTTGACGTATTCGCGCTCAATGATATACTCGCCCAGCTCGATGAGCTGAGCCTCCGTGAAATTGACTTCTTTGGAGGTCTGGCTTTGCAGCTGGGTAATTCGGCCACTCACCTCTGTAATCTTTTGTTCCTCGGCTCCCATTTCCAGCTTCTTCTGGGTAATCTGCATTTCCTTATTATCCAGACTATAGCGTTCAATGATCGCAGTCTTGTTGTTCTCTTCATACTCGGTGACACTAATGGTGCATACCTGCATATAGACGCTGGAGCTGCCGCCGCTTACTGTGATTTGCAGAGTATCCTGGTTGCGTACCTTGCCGAGCAGCACCCATTTTCCAGCCTGGATGCCCTGGTTGGCTCCATTCAGGGATACGGTCATTCCCGTGACATCCTCGACCTTGATCATGGCGGCATAAGGGAAGCCGTTATTCAGGTTGAAGCTGCGACTTGAGCTGCCACTATGCTGGTATTTCTCGAAGAACATTTTGCCATCGAATTGCTGTGACAGCATCGTATCCGTAATTACAGACTCGTTCTTCAGGAGTGCATCCAACTGCACGGATAGCTCGTTAAGCTTATGCTCATAGCCTTGACGTTCCTTGAGATAGGCTTGGAAGAGCGCCTTCTTGGATTCCAGTAGGGCAGCATAGTCGAGCAGGGCGTGGCAAAGGGAATCGCTCATATAATGGCTGGATTGCAGCACCCGCCGGTGTGTGTCTCGTTCGAACGGGTAGATCCAATAGCCAAAGTTCTCGATATAGTTCTGGCCCGTCGGGTTCACATCCTGAATGCCGAGATCGTCCTGGCCGAAGGCCTTCAGCCGGGTTACCATTTCGTCCGTCTGGATGCTGCGGTTCATTGACTTCAGGTACTTGCTCCAGGAGAAGGTCAGCCCCTTGTTGATGCCCGTCAGCTCCGGCTTGCGCAGGGAGACGGTTCGCCGCTCCGAATTGAATTCCAGAATGGCATTGTAGGTCTCGGCAACTTCACCCAGGCACTCTAGGACAGTGGAGTTGGGGAAATCAAAGGCCCGGTAGGTCAGCTTGAAATCCGCATCGATATAATCCACAGACCATAGCGTATCCGTGAGCAAAAATTGCAGAATTTCCTCCGCTTGCTTGGATTCCTCTGAGTACTCCTTGATCATCTTATCAGCCAACTGCTGGTTGATAGAGTAGCAGCTTACCGCCTTCGTATCCGCGTCCTCCTGCACCTCGTCAGCTAGAGTATGAATGAAGAACCACTCGGTCTGTGAGCCTTCTACGACCTTGATAAGATATCGCTCCCGTACAATATCAATATGCCGATTCGGCAGTAGTCGATGATGCTGGTCGATGAAGTAGGGGAGGGAGAAGGTTAATTCGTACACTCCCGCGAGCTTGGTTGCTTTGGAAATTTGGTACGCCTCGCTTAGCTTGCTGATGATCGTCCGATCCGGCTTGCAGAGGAAGAGCTGCGGTGTGACTGGCTTTTTGTAATAATCTATATCTCCTAACAATGTGGTCTCCTTTCTAAAAAACAGCTGAAGAGAGGAGGTGAAACCTCCTCAGACCAGCCTGCTTTTCATTTTCGTATTCAGTGCTGCCTCGAAGCTACGCCATAGCTTGGACCCACTATCCTTGTCATTGGCCTGGATGATAACCTGATCAATGGCGATAGATTGGTCGGTGCTGGTGGAGGAGCTCTGCTGATTCATCGTCTTGAAGATGGAGGCAGGGGTGAGTGCCTGGAGCTTGTCCATAATAGAGCGGGCTACCCCAACTGCATTTAAAATGTTTCCTGTATCCGCCTTGTTCAGCACCATTTCCTTCTCGTGCAGGAGTGCGAATTTGCCTTGCTGCCAAGATGAACCCGAGCCTGTCACCCCGCCTTGTTCAGCGGAGAACAGATTAAGCTTCTTGAGCTCGTCATAGGATTTATCTGGGAATCCGTGTTTCTGCCGGTAAGCTTCATTGGCGTTATACAAGGCCTGGAATTGTTTATCCAACTGCTTGTACTTGTCGCTATTCTTGTCCAGCTTGGCCATTTTCTCACGAAGTGTTTCAGCCTTGAGCTTGTTCTCCAGATAATCCTGCCAAGCTGCGGCCTTGGCCGCTTCATCTGTCTTGGACGAGCCAGCATTGTTGCCTGCGCCGCTGCCACTTCCATTGCCGGAGCCTGTGCCAATCTGGCTATCAAGGTTCTGGAAATTATCCAGCTGGGTTTTGTCCAACTGGAAGCTATTCATCATATTCTGGAATTGTTGGCTTGTCTCAAATGCGCGCTCCTTTAAGAAAGAGAAGAAGGTAGCGTATCCCCCCTTGAGCGCTTCAAGCTGCGTCTTGACTACATTGCTGTCCTCACTCATCAGGTTCTGCTTGATTTGGTAGAAGCGTTGCTCGTCCTCAAGCATGTCCTTATATTTGCGCTCGGTCTGTGTCTTTTCACTATCAATGTTATCCAGGATGGATTTGTTCAGATCATTTTCGGTGTCCTTGATCTGGTCCACAATGTCCTGTCGATCCTGAAGTTGATCGTTCAGTCCTTGCTTACGCAGTTCACGCTCACGATCCTCCTTGAACTTGGCGATTTCCTCGTCCTTAGTGTCCATTTGAGCTTGAAGATCCTGACGCTTCATTTTGGCTTCGTATGAGGTGTCAAGCAGGAGCTTGTTAAAGCGATCTTGCAGCTTCTGACGTTCGTCAATCTTACTCTTCAGCTCACTCTCGTAATCCTCACTTTGGGCGTTACGGTCAAGCTGTTCTAGCTCGTTACGTATGTAGTTCTCGAAAGCTTTATGTTCTTCGTCAATATTCTTCAGACGCTGCTCGTGGCGCTTGTTCTCGGCCTTGGTCTGATCCTCGATGGCTTGTAGGGCAAAATCTCTCTGCTGCTCGATAAGCTTCTTATAATTGCTAATAATCTTGTCAGCTGCGCTCTCCTTGATGGCGTAGATCGCGTTGCTGTAGTCCAGCGTTTGCTTAGTCAAGTCGTTCAGTCGCTGGGAGAGCTCTTCCTTCTGGGCGATGCTCAATTTCTCATTGGCAAGCTGAAGATTGACAGCATCAATTTGCTTAAATGTAGCTTCTCGTTGCTGATCCAGGAGTCCGATTTGCTTCTGTAACTCTTGTTGATATTCCGGTGAATTTTCATCCAGCATCGACATTTTGGAACGGGACAGTTCCAGCTCATAACCGGCTTCGTCGATCTTCTTCTGGTACTCATCCAGATTGCTGACAATGACCGCATAATATTTATCTTGCTTCTGTTTTTCCAACTCCCACCACTGCGTGGAATTCTCGGCAAGCTGTCTATCAAATTCACCATTAGTGATCTGCTTCTCCTGCACAAGTCGACGGAGTTCTTTATTCATTTGTTCTACTTGTTGCTGCTTCTCTTCTAGTAGCTTGATTTGAGAGGATTCTTCTTTTCGCCATTCCTCAGAGACTTGGCTGTATCTTGATTGTCTTCCCTGAGATTTGGCAGCCTCGTCGTCTTTTGTCTGGAGCTTGTCTTGGTATTCACGCACGAGATCCTGAATGATTCCGGCTCGGTTGTTCTCAAGTTCCTGTATCAATGAACTGATTTGTACATCTTTATCGGTAAAAACTTTTTCCTTGGTGTCAGGCTGTTTGGAGTCTTTGGTGGAATCATTGCTGGATGTGTCGGTCGCTTTGCTCGAACTACTGGCAGTGCTGGTTGTTGTATTTGCTCCGTAATATTTAAGTACATTATTTGCGTATTTTTTAGTCTCAGAATAAGGAATATTGCCGAGCCTTCCGTCGCGATCCCATTGTTTTACACGGTTTGGGCCTGCATTGTAGGCGTATAAAGCAGTTCTGACATTTCCATTAAAAATTTTGAGCATGTCAGCAAAGTATTTAGTGCCTGCTTTGATGTTTTGCTCGGGATCGTAGGCATTCCTTACACCAAGTTGTTTTGCTGTGTCTGGCATGAGCTGCATCAAGCCTTGAGCTCCAGCCGATGAGGTGGCATTCGGATTGAAGCTGCTCTCTGCCTGAATAATGGCTTGAATCAGCTTCGGATCAATTCCGTTTGCGGCAGCATGCTTGTTAATGAGATTAGCGTATTTTCCTGTTACCTGTGAAGAAGATGTAGTTCCCTGGCTTGAGGCAGCACTTGGCGTTGGAGTGGTATCATTTGTTGCAGTAGTATCCTTGCTCTTCTTCAGAAGATCGATTTGTTTCGTAATCAGATTGTTTTCCTGTTCCAGCGATTTACGATATTCACTTGATCCAGGCTTTAAACGATTTCTTTCATTTTGCAGGATGGCAAGCTCGTTTTTGATGTTTTGTAGCAAATCTCTTTGTTTCTCTAAAGCTGCATTAGCTTTTTCAGTTGCTTTTCTTTGGTTATCTTGCTGTTTGGTAGCTTTGTCGGAGGTTGAGAATAGACTGTTGACTATGGTTTCACTAAGGTTAGCTTTGGCAAGTAAGGTATCTAAATTCTCCTTCTCTTCCTGAAGTGCCTTTTTGAGTTCGCTTTCCGTTTCCCCTATATAATCATAATTGGATCTGTTAATTGTCTCAGAGCTACTTGCGTTTTTGTAATATCTGGCAGCTAGTTTATCTGCGGTCTCCTCAGATAAATTTCCCTGCTCTAGTTGCGCAGACAGTTCGCGAATGCGTGCAGGTATTTTTTCTCTCGCCCTTATCTCTGCTTCGAGCGCTTCAAGACGCAACTTAGCCTGCTCAATAGTAACTCTTGTATCGCTTAATTCTTCCTCATATATGGATTTTTTGCTATTTTTATAAACTCTAATATATTCGAGGATACCATCTTTAGTAAGCTTAGTCGTTTTAATGAAATCAGGAAAAACGTTATTAAGCTTTTGGATAGTCTCGGCTGACAAATGATTGCTGTCCTGTAACTCTTTTTGAGCTTGATTTAACAAATCTGTTTCTGTCTTGAGTTCTGTGTACTTCTTAAATGAATCATTTATTTCGGAGTCAAACAAGTTTGTTGTGTTGTCAGCACTTTTTACAGAAGTAATAAATGAATCCATAACTTTGCTAGCCATATTGGCGCTGACACCAGAAGCTTGTAGAGCTTGCTCTAACTTATCAAAGTTCCCCGTTTCGATAATCTGATTGAGGTCTATCTTGTTCTTATTTATATAATCAGCTATAGAACGTGTTAAGCCCTGGTAGTTGCGAACAACTTCTTGAACGTTACTCTCGCTAATATCAATGGAACTAATATATTCTTCACTGAGAGAACCCAAAATTAGGTTTGCATTTTGATTGCCAATTTTATCAGTAATCGTCTCATTAATAATTGAAAATTTATCTGCAAAAACTTTCTGGCCTTCTATTATTTTTGTGTTTAGACCCTCGAAAGTGTTAGATACTTCTGCATATTCATTTCGTACCCTTGCGGCTTCGGTATAAAAGTTATCACTATTCAAGTGAAGTGAGATCTGACCAGTAAGCTCAAGACCATTATTTTTAGAAAGCTCTCGTATATGCTCTTCTACTTCTTTATTGCGTATCATGCCACGATCATCAATGATCTGCTCTAGAGATACTTGATTGCTATTTTTATAGTCTTCAAGATAATTGATGATATCTACTGCATTTTTCTTAGTACTCAAATCTGGCTTGCGTTGGTTTAATTCCTGGTTTGCTTCAGAAATGTTCTCTGCAGCGCTTTTAAGCTCAGGACTCTCGGTAACCGAATTTGCAAGAATTTCTTTTTGAACAGCGAGTCTTTCTTTCTCTTTATCTAATATTTTTTGAACTTCTTCTTTTGTTTTGTAAACGGCCGCGCCTTCTTCATCAAAATATGCAATGATCTCAGGCATTAACTCGGCCATTCGCTGTCTAATTTGTAACTTTTCCTCTTCTGATTTATTGCCACTGTTGTATTCAATATCTAAATTAACAAGCTCATTTAAGTTTAATACTCGTTGATTTGTATTCTGCTCAAGATTATCAAAGAATTGCTTTTGTTGCTCATTGGCCTTAGCAAACGCATGAATGAGTCCTTCTGCAATCATGCCGATTCCAACAAGAAGAAGGCCTATGCCAGTTGAGGCTAGCATGCCCTTTATAGACACACCAAGTGCAGCGATACCGCCTCGCAGTCCTGCTAACACTCCGTTCATTGCAGTAGCCTGTATTATTGCATTGCGCATAGTACCGTTGAAGCTGACAAAAGCAAAGCCACCAGCCCCAAGCAGCAATGGCAGTAGACCAATCGTATCTACAACCTTGGTTAGTGCGGTCAAGAGGCTGGTGATGCTGCTGGTCAATACAATAACGGAATCAGACAACACAGCATTCCCGGCAGCGGAAGCAAGTCCATCCCACGAAGCCTTCAGGCGATCAATGCGACCTTGCAGGGAGCCCATATATTTATCATTTTCAAGAGCGGCAGCGCCTTGTGAATTCATTGCAGTCTCGGTCGCTCTGAGGGAGGTCCCGTATTCTTGCATTAATGCAATGAATTGATCACCTTTCCCATAACCAGCGAATTGTTCTGCTGTGAACTGCTGCTGTTCCTTGGTGAGTGTATTCCACTTACCAGCTAGATCGTCTAGAATAGCTGTCACGCTGCGGGCCTCGCCTTGCGCGTTATTCATGGATACTCCTACACTGCGCAGTATTTCTTCGGAAGTACTAAGAGAGGTTATACGTGTATAAATTGTACTCAGTGCGTCCACGCTGTTACTTTCAGGCCATCATGCCTTACTGACTATACGGTGAGAGTATAGCGGAGACGGTGCTTCTCAAAAGTGTCTTGACACTTGACCGTCTCTCTACGCCTTCATGTCATTCGGTTATAGCGTAGTTCAGACTATATCTTCATCTGTCGGATGAGCTGTACCTGTAGTTCTGGAGTTCTCCCATCTGGCAGATGCCTTGCGTGTAGTCGTTACGGGGATAGCAATAACTGCTATCTTCCCTCGGTATTACGTTCCTCAACGCTTCCACCGATATAGCAAGGTGTTCACTGGCCAATCGCTTGGCTAGGCGGCAACAAGCTTACCGACCACTGAGCCGCTTTCCTGTGTAGCTGTTGCCAGTGCTGTAGTATGGCCCAATAGCTGTTCCATGGATACCGTTGTTGTTACTCCTTGAATACGTTCAAGGGGGTAAGTCATTTCTGCTTACCTCTGCATTTTCGTAGCTTGCCAGGTAAGGGCAAGGGGATTATAGATGCAGACCAGACTCTATCTTTATCTTCGTACAGACGCTCATAGAGCGAGTACCAAGATAGTCAGCGTAGGATGCATCTGTCACCAGATCCACCGCGTAGTCGTTACGGATTGCTGAAAAGGTGAGAGAGTAGAGGCCGCACATCTGATGCGCAGTTCAACCCTCTGTATGCCGATGATTATTATGTATGTAGGCAATTATGAGTTCACTCAATTCTAGCTCTTTCCTCGGGATGACCTGTCCCCAGACGTTTCCCGATATGGCTGACTGTTCACTAACCGATCACTCGATTAGGCGGCAAGGGAATGATCCCCACCGTAGGTTTGGGCCGTACTGCCAGCGGATGACATACTGGCTGTGAGATCGCTGGTCGTGACAGCAAAGTTTCGGTTACAGGCTGTTACTTTCGGATGGCTGTCACATCCTACGGACTGTATCAATGACGATACAGCGGGAAGGGTGCTTCTTGAAAGTGTCTTGACACTTGACCCTTCCTCTGCACTTTCTGCGTCAGGTTATCGGTGCAGTTCAGACTATATCTTGTCCCTGCGGAGCAGGGCTTCGGCGTGTAGTCGTTGCGGATTCATGTGCCGCGATTCCCTAAGGCGTATTCATTCGCTAGGAGCAGCAAGCATGTCTTTCCTCAGAATTACCTACCTCTAGGCTTCCTCTGATATGGCCGAATTGAACTGCATACATTACTGTATGAGGAGGCTGAACCTGTCTACCTCTAATAATTGATCTGCTACACTAAGACTGCTGGACGAATCCGTGCCTAGCTTGGTTACTGCCGTAGAGACGGCTTCAATTGTCTGCTGGGGAGACATATCCGATATATTCTGCATGATCAAGGCGGTACGGGCCAGGTTGTTCACCTGACTCTCATCGAAGCCCATGCGGCTGAATTCCAGGATTGTCTGGTTCACTTCCTTCATGGATCTTCCGACCTCTGCAGCGCTCTTGGCGCTGTTCTGCAAAATCTGATCTACATTGGTGAACTCACCCAGCACACGCTTGAGCTCATTCATTTGGGTGTCGAGCTCGATCGTAATACGAGTCATATCTGCTAGGGCAGGTATGATCAGGGGAGCGAGCTTGCCAATGACCATTCCGCCCAAGCTACCTTGGCCGAATTTCTTGTCGATCCCTTCCATCTGAGCCTGGATAGCGGCAATTTGTTGTTTATATTCGTCTGAGAAGCCTGTACTGTCTAAACGTCTTTGCAGACTCGACATGCCTGTAAGAGAGCGCATCAGGAAATTGTAATTGGATGCTTCCTTATCGAGTAAGGCCTGAAGCTCCGACTTTGCTTTGTTAAATTCATTCCGTCGCGTATTTTCGCGCAAGGCCTCTTCAAATAGAGCATCCATATTTGGTGGTGTAGGCAATGGTTAATGTCACTTCCTTTTTATACTTGTGTCAGCAGTTAGCTGGATTTATGCAAAACGCTCGCAGCATCACTTACGGAAGAAATAGAAAAAAGAAGAGACATTAGGATCTCTTCTCCATTCCGTCGATGGGGCTCTGTTCCGCCGATACGTGATTAGTTGTGCAAGTTGAAGCATGATCTGTAGCGATGTCATCAGCATATATGTCCTCGACAATCTCGCAGAATCGATCATACCAATCGGCTGCAATCCCCTCGAATTCAGCTGGACCACAGTGGATGACGGCATGCTTGATCGCTAGTAGCATATCCTTGCGCTCAGGTGTCTCATCCATGACGATTCGCTCGTGATAGAGCTTCCTAAGCTCCTGCAAGCGTTCAGGATCGTTACGAAATGTTATGCGTCCGTCTTGCTCAAGCGGCTGGCCGTCTTCGTCGAGAAGGGCATAGTCCATGTTGATGTCATGCGAGTCTGACAACAGCTGGTCATAGTGTTCAGCAAGCCATTTTTTGAATCGAACTTTGTGCCTGGATTGTACACGATCCGTTTTTAACGTATCCAGATAGCCCAGGAAGTTCTCCACTTCATATTTATATAGCTCCATAGAATCCTCGTTGCTCCTCCTTAGTGCGGCTGCTTAGCTTCCGTGTGATCCGTATTCTGACGCGAGTCTTGAACGATCGCCATCTCTGCTAATGCTTCAGCCATATTGCTCTGCACCTTGCTCATCTGATCCTTCACCTTCATCAGTTCGGAATCAGGGATGTGCTGGAACACTTCCTCCATAATGCCTGTGTCAATCAGATTGCTAGTAGCACGGAGAAGAGGGTTAAGATCATTTTTTTTAGGGAGAGGCAGGTCCGTGAATTCACGCAAAATCAACGTGTATAGTATATTAAGGGTACCGGCAATCATCTCATCATCCAGCTTATTCGCAGCCTTCAGACCCTGAAGAAGTTCAAGATACACTGAGAGCACTCGCTGAATTCCTGTAGTGCGCAGTCTGGTATGGATTGTGACATCATATTTACCCAGGACCTGAATCGTTTGTTTCTCCTCAAGCCCGGAGCCGAGTTTATTTAATTCCGTTGCTGTCAATCTAGCCAAGTAGGGAAGCCTCCTTTTATATTCGTAATTAGGGTAATGCCGCCTGAACACTAGCTTACATGGGTGCCAACTATAGCGTGGTTAACTATTAATGCCTCCAAGTCCCGCCTATGAAGGCTGACTTGGAGGCATTTGCCTAGAGCTGCGTGTCAGACATGTGGACGCTTAATGCTATTTAAGGATATTAGTCCTCGTACAGGATCTCGTCCTTCATGACCTCGGCCCCGTCAATGCTGACTGGGAAGAGATCGAAGGTCAGACTAAGTGACGCTGGATCACCAGTAGGGGAGTAGGTGACGGTGAAGTTAGGCTGGAGCTTAACTTTATGGAATACTTGCTGGGAAGAGACTACGCTGCCGCCTTTTTCCGTAGCATAGATCGTGTCACCCACAATTTTGGCGTATTTCGGGAAGCCTTTTGCCGTGTAGGACAGTTTGGCCGTATCCGGTGCATTGAATTGGAAGTATACCTCTACCTCCTCGCCAACCTTAACAGTAGAAGTGGGGGCTAAAGTCACCACAGTATCTTGAACAGATTCGATAGTCTGCGGTTCTGCAATTACACCATTCACATAGCTATACACAGCCACCGCGTTTGTGCCGCCAATGGGTGCCTTAGAGAGAGTAACCGTCTTTGTACCGCTGCCGCCGTCTGCGACAGTTACGACCTGAGAGCGATAGATAGCATGTTCACCTTTTACAATCGGCTCTCCGGCGAGCATGGACAGGTGCTGCAAAGTGAAGACTTGTGTTTCGATCGTCAGCTTGGAAGTTTTGTCACCGTTCCAGGAGATACGATATGGGTTGCCATCACCACCGCGGGCATAGACTGTCTCCCCGGCAAATTCGTTCGTTGTAGTCGTAGCATAGTCAAAAGTCATAATAGGCTTATTCGTCGTGAAGTCGAAAATTTGCAGGTTAAGGTTGTTGCGGGAACCGTAGCGATCAAGATTAAGCATAAATAAAATCCTCCTAGTTGTTCACTGTTATAGTTGTTGTTTTCTTATAACTCGGTTTCTTTAATCCATTCGAATTCGGTCTTCTCGTCAAGATAACCGTTGGCCCATACTGGCAATAGCCGTTTGAACCGATCTTTGATACTCATGCGCTCGAATTGCTCAAATACCTGATATACGGTGAGACGGCCAATATTGAAGATATTCAGACCATTATCTCCGGCACAGCAGAGAATGGACAGAACGTCTTTCAACTCCAGACCACTTTCGTCTTTACTGTGAATAGCTTCTTCAAAAGCCATCATCTGCTCATACATACGGCGGGCACGCTCTGAGGGAAAGGATTTAGCTTGCTCAGTGGTATCTTTGATTCCATTAAGGCAAGCGATGACTTTGGCGATAGCTTGATAATTTTCTGCATCCACCAATACATGCTCCTGGACTCTAAACGAGGCAGTCTCTGAATGAAAGCTCACCTGCTGCCGCGTGAAAAAGGAGAGCGCCTCAGCAATATCGCGTATTACGGCCGGGTGATCCGTCAGCACCTCATAGTCGTCCATGTCAGCAATCGTGTGTAATTCCTCTAAGGAGATACCATATAACCGCTGCAAAATATCCTGTTTACGAAAGCTGCACAGCATCAGGTAAATAGAGTACTGCATGTATCCAAGGCTACCGACCTCCTCGATGCTAGGTGAGTGCAGTGGTACAGCTTCTTTTACAAGGAAGGGAAGACCTAGGAATAGCTGCAGTCGATCTGGCTTCATCTGTTCTGCTTTCATAGAGGTGCTCGGATGCTCCAAAATTGATATTGTAGCGACAAGGTAGAGTAGTCAGGCTGCACAGTCATTTCATTCATCTTCAGAAATTCCAGCTTCCCAAGCCCGAGCTCCTGATTATGTTGGAGTATCTTCTGCAGAATATTTGCGATATGGTCTGAGCGCAGTTGGTAATGCTTTGTAAAGATAAGGTTTTTATGTACGTGAGCTTTAAAATGAAGCAGTCCAGTAAGATGAGAATTCTTCCAGGGCTTGAATTCCCGGAAAGAAAAGGTAAGGTAGCTACGCGGTGGATCATCGGAGCTTGGTGTGAAATGGTACGGAAAGATATACTTGTTGAGCAACCCCGCCGCAAGCTCCGGATCTATCGTGGTCAATTCTGTTGTTACTGCTACTTTGGCTTCTGCAATGTCTGCTTCTGGATAGGCCAGTGCAGCACGCAATGCCTCAGAGCGGATCAATGTACTCATGATTTGGCCGCGAGCGTGTTCCAGACCTTGAAGCAATGTCATCGTTCCAGCACCTGCCCTTGCATAGACATAGTGTCCATATTCACGCTCCTTTTTCGTGTGATACGCAGTTACCTGATGGGTCCGTTATATTGGATATCAGGATTGCCCGAGAAACGCATATTATGGTCCCACTGATATGTAGGCACCTCTTTGATGGGGCAAGGCAGTAATAATCTGCAAGCTCCATCGAAGGTATCTATGTAAACACAGATGACCCTTTTGCCGGCTAAAAGGGTCATCCAGTGATTGCTTGTATCATGGGACAAGAGGAGGGAGAGGGCTGTGCACCGCTTCCTCCCTTAAAGACGTTTTGGTTAATTAAATAAAAATAGTGAAAGTCCTTATGCTAAGCGGCAACAGCGCTACAAGGACATCTTTTCAACTCGTGGGGACCGTTTTTGATTACGCTGTTTTCTTTTTTTATCACGCTCTTTCTCCTTGCGAATATGGTCATGACAAGGCTCGCAGTAGACCTGACGCTGCCTTGTGACCACAAACTCTGTATGACAACTCTCACAACAATGGATTTTATTCAGATTGCGTAGTAGATTCTCTAGCAGGATATCTCCAAAGGCAGACCATAGTGTATTCTTGTATTTACTATTTTTATGTTTATATAAATACTCCACCAGCATGTCTGTGACTTCGTAGGGACTGTGACTAGTAGTATCTAAAATAATTCCTCTAATTCTTTGGTACAACAAGGGATGAGTTGTTGCCTCAGCTTCATTTGGATTCGCAAGCAGCAGCTTCTTGTTCTGATCTAGCATTTGATAGGTGTGAATAATTGCTTCATCTAATACCACTCCGCATTTGGATCTCATTAATAAGGTGTAGTCGAATTTTCCGATACCTGCTTGCCGGAAGCTGATTCGCGGATTGGGTATCATCTGGAACAGCCGATTCATCACACTGTTGTTGGCTGCCTCTACCTTCCCTGATTCCTTATCCTTGGCATAAATGAAGAAAGCAGGAGCTTTTTGCTTGGTGTGACTCAGAATTTGCTGCTCCATATGTTCCGGACGCTGGGGCTTGTATAATGTTTTGGCATAATCAATGGTGAAATTATTCTCCATACATAGGATTTTGATGATATCCAGATTCACAGGATCACTATTCCAAAGCTTGGTGATATTGTTGCTTATAGTTCCAATATTACCCCCAGTGTACGCCGCCTTGAGTCCTGCAAAAATGCTGTCACTATGAATGGGCTCGGCATCGGCCTTTGCCATTGGATAATACAGCGGATAGATATCTACCATATTGCGTTTGGCAGCGGTGACTAATGTAGGATCGGCACAGACAAGTGCTTTATCACCATCATTATCGAACATCAGCAGCTTGCTGATGGGGTCATGAACACTGGTATAGAGGCTTTTGGTGATGAACCACCGTTTTAGCTGGTGATACAAGATTCCTCCTGACGGCATGCTCTCGATATAGATGTGGACTTCGTAGACAGTCCAATTCAGTGGTGTCTGGATACAGGTTGCAACTGACCTCTCCGTCTGCCAGCAGCCCAAGTGGGTTCTGCTCTCCAAGGAATAGATGCTCACAAAAGGCATAGAGATCGGGGCTGATGAAAGTGTACTTACCGTCCACATCAAGCTTGCCCGAGCGTGCTTGCCTGACCAGACTCTTTTTCACTTGTTTGATCGTCTCTTTGCTGTAGGCATCATTCAGAAGATCGGGATAATATTCGAGCGCCTGCTGAAAAGGGTTCTTGTGGCGGTTATGCGGCACTACACCCATGATCTTCAGCATCGTAGCTTTGTCGGTACCCATGTTATGGATATCTGCAGCTGTCTTGCTGCTCAGTGCCTTGAGCTCTGCATCCGTGATGTCGGTCAAGGTTTGTAGTATCTGATAATTAAGCTTGGCTTGACCTATAGCATCTTCCTCCAGATTGCATATGCCTGCTTGGCAGTTATGGGTAAGGTAATGGCTGGTATACTCTTCCCAGGAGGAGTAGTACTTCCACATCTTGAACTGACTCTTGGTGAAAATGACTTCGATGTTTTCCCTCAGAATATCATGCTCGACCCCATAGATATCCTTGATTAAGCCATATTTGCTATGACCGGCCTTCTTGTTCTGCTCACGGATGAATTTATCGAATGGAAACGGCATGAGCAAGCCTTTGACCCACGGCAGTCGGATCATCATGGCTTTTGAGCTTTTGCGGGGCAGGATCATTCCGCAGCCATCGGTGTGCTCAATCGGCACGTCCATCATTTGCCTATCAATGGAGTAGGTATGATCTGAAATGTAATCCACCATGGTGCGGATGGTTGTAGACATATCGTCCACAACAATACACTTTCGAATGTCAAAGGCTTGCCATTCTTCTGTGGCACTATTGCATAAAGCCAAGTAAGCAAGATATTTGTTAATGTTGATACCGCCTAGCTGATTAATGTGCTCACTGGTCAAGCCGCACATTAGGGAGCTTCTGTATTGTTCTAAGGTAGCCTCACGAATGAAGATGGTCTTTTTCTCTCGAATCTGACCTGCTGAAGCCGTAAAGCATACATAACGCTCATCCTGATACCAGAAGCCATGCCTGATAATATCCTGCAAGATATCAAAATAATAGGTCTGAACCACAATGATTTCTCGAGAAAGAGTATTCACTTCCATCTGCAATGTTCTTGTCAGGACAGACTCGAAGATGGATATTATATTTCTTAGATTCTGCTCATCCACTTCAGTTGGACGAATGACTCTGACCTGGTCGTTCTGCTTGAATTGCTCAACAAGTTCTTTTTTATATTTCTCTAGTCGCTTATTAGTTCTTGTCAGATACTCTACTGCCTTGCATCTGGTTAGGTCATCTGTCGTTGGCCGATCTCTTAGTTCCTTGAGCTTCATACGAAATCTGAAGTTACGTAACTGCTTCCTATGTATTCGTAATTCCGATTCATTATAGAAGGCGCTGGTATCTACACTAAAAATATGTACTTGCTTGCTTAAAAGAATAACAATCCCTCCGCTTCAGCTTTATGAGGCAGGTTCTGCCAGTTTGTTAATCATCGTTTCCTTGGATGTGGCCTTGAGAATATACTGAGTGCAATCCTCAGTACCAGCTAGCATACAAGGTGACACTAAGCGTTCATCATAATAATGATCGATTCCGTCATAGTATAGATCTTGCTCGGTAAGTATAGAAAAACCAGTTCTTTTATTTTTCATATTTTTACGTTAATACCTCCTTCCTTCACAAATGATAGGATCGAGCTTGCCTTCATAGTAATATAGACCTATCAATCTTTCAACACTATTTTTATGTTATTGACGAAAGTCAGTCAAAGCTTTATGATATCCACAGTATAGAGCAGGAGGGGGCGAAGGCCGTGAATAAGATATATGATCATCCCTTGTACAACGAGGAAATGAAGCAAAACTTTGTGAAGAACATGGATAATTCGAAGGAGATTATGCGTATTTTCAAGCGTGTAGCCCCACTCGAAGAAGCGCTGGGCATGGATCTTTATGATTTCAAGCTGGAGCACATTAAGCAGTTCCTGACATTGCTTCAATCAAAGAAGGTAAATCCGGTGAAGCAAGCTGCGGGGATCGTTGAATTGTACATAAAGTGGGCAATCATTCAGGGATTAAGGCAGGATTCGGGCAACCCCTTTGATGAGGTGCAATCTGTTGATTTTTATCGCACTTTTGTAGATACCCGTGTACAGACCATATTTTCGGAAGAAGAATTGAATGATATGGTAGATGGGGCCATTAATTTTCAGGATAAAATTGTGGTTCAGGCGTTATTCGAGGGAGTCTATGGTCGGGAGTATAGTGAGTTACTTAATCTGCAAGTACAGGATGTCCATGGGGACACACTTACCGTGCTGCTGCATGAAGATGACAAGGGTGTAAGCCGGCAGCGGACCATTCCAATCTCACAGCAGCTGTATGACATCATTCGTATAGCCAACCAGGAGAAGGAATACAAGAAGAACAATGGTATCGTCAGCCCCTCGATCAAGAAGGACTATAACGAACTCGTCACCAACAGTTATGTGGTACGGCCCGCCAGGAATGTACGAACTAGGGATGCCAATGCTCCAGCACACCCTGCCCTGATTAACCGTAGAATTGCAACGTTGGCCGAGTATTACGGCCGGAAGGGGCTTACTCCCACTAATATTCGTAATAGCGGCATGCTCAAGATGGCCAGAGATCTGTATGCGGAGAAGGGACAATTGGGAGATGTTGAATATAAGCTGATCTGCGACCATTACAATACTGGTATCACAGCTGCCGGCTACAACCTGAACCGCTTCAAGATTGATTTTCTCAATCATGATACGTTGAACCAGATTTATTCGTTGAACCTGAGAGGATAAAGCATAGGCTTTATTCTCTTTTTTTGTAAAAAGAAAACCATACGCTATGCGTATGGTTCGGGAGAGCTTTCAGCGATGTATTAAAAAAATCCCTCCTGGTGTTACAATAAATTTGGTTCGCCAACCGAATTTATCGCACAATAGGAGGGATACAGATGTCATCTGATGTGAACAGTTTAGCACATACAAAATGGAATTGTAAGTACCACATTGTGTTTGCCCCAAAGTATAGACGACAGGTCATTTACGGAAAGTTGAAGCAAGATATAGGTAGAATATTGCGACAATTATGCGAGAGAAGAACGTAGAAATAATTGAAGCAGAGGCGTGTAAGGATCATATTCACATGCTAGTGAGTATTCCACCGAAACTAAGTGTGTCCGCTTTTATAGGATATTTAAAAGGAAAGAGTAGCTTAATGATTTTTGATCGACATGCCAATCTGAAGTATCGGTATGGGAATCGGAAATTTTGGTGCAAAGGATTTTATGTGGACACGGTGGGAAGAAACAAGAAAGTGATAGAAGAATATATCCGCAAACAATTGCAGGAAGATATCGTCGCGGAACAAATAACAATGGAAGAATACATCGATCCATTTACAGGAGAAGAAACCAAAGGTAATCGAAAGAAGAGATAGAAAAAACCCCTTTAGGGGTAGCGGAAAAAGTAGTGCGGTTGGCGAATCATTCAATGCCCTTTTAGGGCTGGCCAGTAACAAAGGCTTTCAGCCGCAGAGCAAACCACCCGTTATACGGGTGGTTCTGATTTTGTGTGCGGAAGAGACAAGCTGAAAATTAGTCTTTTATCTACCGAAACATCGGCGGTTGGCGAGGGAGATTCTGTTATGATTAACAGGAACAAACGTTCCTGTTTTTTTGTTTTGACATTATATATTTAACATATAGCTTTGCTTCTGGCATGTCGACGAAGGGACAGTCTTTTGACTGGATATCCTCTCAAATTAGAGCTGCTTATTCGCTTGTGCCGCAAGGTTAGTCAGGGGGCTAGGAAGTATGGAGAACGTAATTCAATTACTGGGTATTGACAATAAATCGTTGGAGTTGATAGCTACTGTGAAGTTTCTGTTCACGACTGAGCATGAGATCGAACAGTTGCTGATGGATTGCATCGGGGCAAGCGAGGATCAGATTCATCGGTATCTCATTCATTATCGGCAACAGAAGATCCGATTCACCCGATATGCATCCTGCGAGGAGTTCGTGAAGGCATATACGGTGGATCGAGTGCCTGCACTGGAACGGCTTTTCCAGGAATATATAAGTCCGGCCAAGCTTGCGCGGCTTCATTGTGATGATCCTGAGGACATCTATTATCGACATTGCGAGAATATCGACATTCGTTTCAATCGATTCGCTATGCATTTTATGTGACTGACTTATGGAGTGGGGAGATGGGCAGGATGCGAGATTTTAATATTGAGCGGTTTAATGAGCTGTACCTTTATTTGACGATGGATGATTGTGATTACGGTGAATTGCAGGAGCTGCGCGACAAGATTCATGAATTGCTGAACGTTGTGCTGGATAAAATGGAGGCATTCTGATGCGAGATTTGGGACTATGCAAGTGCGCGGCATCTTAAGGGGGAACAGATATGAATCAGCAAGAGCAGTGGATTGCGTTAAGCAGCGAGGAAGAAGAGGCCACCCATGTCAGAATTATAGAGAATCGATTTCATGTGCCGATTACAATCGGAGCGATGTATGAGCTGAAAATGATCCACTATGGAGTGGCTTCAGTCGTCAGAAGTGAGCGGTATATTATTGACGACAACGGTGCAGATAATTTTTCCTTTGCGTTATGCTGCAAAAAAGAGTTCTATAAGAAGAGGGACTAGCCCTAACGAGTCATTTTAAATATGATATAAATTGTCTATGCTTATATATGAGAGAATTTTGATAGATCTCAAGATTCAACTACTACAACCATGAAAGGTATGGTACTCCATATGAAAAAGTTCCTGTCCAACACATGGCCTATCCTGACGCTTGTCTGCGTGGCCTTGATTGCGGGTGGCGTTACACTGGTGTATTTTCAAGGAAATAGTCTGCCCACGTCGGCTAGTCAAGTACAGCCTGCCCTTACGGATGCCGATCATGAGAATTACAATATCGTGACCGTAGAGGTCAAATCAGATGGCTTCTATCCTCGCAATATTGAAGTCGAGGCGGGTGTTCCTACCAAGATTAATTTCAAGAAAACGACGTCATCTACCTGCATTACAGATGTTACCTCCCCGGATATGTCGATGCTGCTCTACCTAGAGGGCAAGGACAATTATTTCACGGTGGAGGATTTGCAGCCAGGCACCTACAACTACAATTGTGGGATGTACATGTGCTTCGGTACAATTACCGTGATCTAACACAAATAAGCATCTCCAACCATGATCTGGGACTGACCTGATCTGGATGGGGGTGCTTATTAATATTACTAGCACCTTAAACGAATCTATAGAACTGCTGCAAGCGGGGAGCCCTGTCGACCACTGTTAAGCTTGCTGTTCTTTTGAACCAATATCTTAAGCAGATGAACAGCAAGCTTGAAGGCGGGCACTTCGTTTCTCTAGGACTTCCCCGTTTTCCGCTAACTACTACGCTTCGCCGACCACTAAACATAATTTCAGATTCGGTCAAAGTATCTAAAATACAAAAGTATCTAACCTACAATGGTTTCATGGCTATGATTAGAGTGTAGCTCGCTTCCCTGGGCTAGTCGCGAGCTCCTTGTGGAATAACAAAGGACACCGTCGTGCCTACGTCCGGTTCGCTCAGGATGGACAAGCCCTGACCGTACAAATGAATGAGACGCCGGTTCGTATTGGCTATGCCGATGCCGTTCTTCTCATGCATCGATGCAGTCAGTAGTTGCTGTACCTGCTCCTCTGTCATGCCCTTGCCATTATCCTGTACCTCCACCTTAATACCTCCCTGCACACGGGCAATGGTAAGCGTCAGTGTCCCACCTGCGGATCTGCTTAATAGTCCGTGTCTGACTGCATTTTCGACAAGAGGCTGTATGGAGAGCGGCGGTAGCATCAGCTCAATGGCTTGCCCCACATTCCATACGACAGACAGCCGTTCTCCGAAGCGCTCCTTCTCAATATAGAGGTAGGATTTGATTAGCTCCAGCTCATGGGACAGCTCCACAAGCTCGCCCGTATTGAGATAATTGAAGCTAATGCGCAGGAAGGAGGCAAATACATCTCCCAGCTTGCGCATTCTGTCTGTGTCGATATAGCTCAGCGCCATGACAGAGTTAAATGCATTGAACAGAAAGTGGGGCTGTATCTGTGCCTGAAGATAAGCTGCTTCAAGGCGCAGGCGTTCATTGATCGATTGCTTCAGCGAGATTAACGCCCGGATTCGATACTTCAGCTCCATAGCATCCACTGGCTTGGTAACATAGTCATTTGCTCCGGAAGAGAAGCCTGCATAAATATCTGATGGCTGGGTACGGGCTGTGAGCAGCAAGACGGGCAGCTCTGACATAGAGTAACGCTCTCGTATCTGTTGAGTCAGCTCATACCCTGACATCTGCGGCATCATGACATCCGCTATGAGTAAATCCCATGGTCTGGTGTCCAATATTTCGAGGGCCTCTCGTGCCGAAGCTACCGCTGTGATGCTATAAGGTTCGGAGGACAGCATGCTCTCGAGCACCTTCAGATTAATGGGATTATCATCTACAGCTAAAATAAGAGTATGACCTGCAGGCAATAGGGGCTGCACCTTGCCGTCTAGGATCCCCTGCTGCGAGGCAGCATCGGCAAACAAGGGAACATCCGTATCTGTCAGTCCTGCTGCTGCAAGCTCTTCCTGTCGATAGGCTGCTTCAGCCTCCACATGCTCGGACAATGCAGCATTATCAGATGTCATGTCACTGGTCGTAGCTACGGGCAGATTAAAGGTAAATACGGAGCCCTTATCAGGCTCTGACTCGACGTAGAGTGTCCCCCCGTGAAGCTCGATTAGTTGCTTGCAAATACTGAGCCCCAGTCCCATTCCCTGTTCCCCTTCGCTTCCAGAGCCACCTTGCTCGTAAGGCAGGAAGATCCGACGCTGAAGCTCTTCATTCATTCCGATGCCCGTGTCACGGACAGAGACCAGGATCTGATCGCCGTGCTGACCAGCTTGTAGCTCGGCTGAGACGATAATGGTCCCTTTCTCAGTGTACTTCAAAGCATTGTGCAATAGATTGTGTACGATTTGCACGAGCCTTTTCTCGTCGGCCATAACACTTGGCAGCGCATCTGGGATTTGAATCTGTAATTCAATGGGCTTGCGTTCCGTGATGAAGTTGAGCATGGCCGCAACTCCAGTCACAATGGATTGTACCTTAAGGGGCTGCCTCTCCAGCACAATGCGTTGCTCCTTCAGGCGAACCACATCAAGAAGGTCGTCAATTAATTGTGACATCCGGCGAGTAATCGTAATGAGCAGCTTCATATCCTTCATACTGTTCGTGCTCAGCCTGTGCTTCTCTTGCTCTGCAAGATTATGGGCAATGTTCATAATGCCATGTAGAGGAGTCTTAAGCTCATGGGAAGTGTTCGCCAAGAACTGATCCTTGAGCTGATCCGCGATCTGGAGCTGCTCATTCAGCCTCGCATTGGCTCTCGCATGCCGGAAGTATTTATTGAACCAGTATGTAGAGAAGCCCGTAATCGCAACAATCAGATCGACAGGATAATATACGGTCGATATATTCCGGGCGGACTCTTCTCCACTCCATATCAGATTAGACACCATGCCGCATATGCTGATGATGAGAAATACAATGTCGCGATCCATGTGCTGCTTGCTCAGCATGTTCCAGGTGATCATGACGAGCCATATAAATGCTATGTAAAACAGCGCATCGAAGATATAATACTGTACAATCCCGTAGCTGAAGGATACAGGGGTGACCAGCAATACCGCAGTAACTACAGCACATACTGTAATAAATATTCGCAAGGCCACTGTCGAGGTCGGTCTGCTGGTGAACCTGCTGAAGAGCAATAGAATAAATACATTTTGCCATAATAGCAGAATTACTCTCAGCTTGTAGGCCCAGGAGTAATCAATGGGCAACCATAACAGCAGGATGTTATCATGTCCGATCAGAATGGCAATGCCTGTGCATAGCGTTAGCATGAAGGTATAGATCAAACTTCGCTCTCCAGCACTGATGAAGTAGAGAATCAAAGCATACAATCCGTGAAGTGCCAGCACGAGGAAAATGAAGATTTGCAGCCCGATCGAATACCAGCGAACATAATCTATAGCGGCCTGTGATCCAAACCGTACAGGAGCAGCGATTCCACCCTTGCCAGGACTATCGAAATTCGCCATACGAATGACGAGTTCAACAGTATTGGTCGAATCTTTTTTCATCGAATAGGAAGGACTGAAGGATAGCTTGTGCGGGATATACTCCTCAGCTGTCGTAGCCACCTTACCCATAATTCCGGTCGTTTCCCCGTTAATCTCCACCTCGGCTGCTGCCTGCAGCTCCCTGAACCAGAAGGCAACGGGCTGATCCAAAGGGCCCATGAGAATGCGTAAATGATAGGTTCCGTAGCCGTAGGAGCGCTCCTTGTCCAGGTTCATGATATTTCCCCAATCACCCGGCACCTTCATGGCACTTGGGGTATATGCCTGAGATTGGATATCGCTTAGCGTGAGCAGTTCTCCAGGATAGAAATCCCACTCTCCATTTAAATAGAGAGCAGGGTCCTCCCCCAGATTCACATGCCGCAGGTCCAGAACACCATTCACGGGATGATAATCCTCGGATATTGGGAACATCTGTGACCATGCCCAGCGCATTCCGAGGAGCAGAGCAAAGGTAACAATAATGACCGTTACATATTTGAGATAGATTCCAGTAAACTTCTGCTGATGGATCATGGGATTGAAACTCGACATTCAGCAACTGTTCCCCTTTATATTATTATCTATTGGCAAGTATAACTCCGAAGAGTATAGTTAGATTTAAGGCATTTCTTATTCACGAATAGCATAATACATATTCATGAAAGGATATTTTTCTTGTATTAGGGAGCTGTCGAGCGAATGAAGATACTAATTATTGATGATGAAAAGCTGGCAATTGACTTCCTTGAAAGGCAACTGCTGCATATTCCAGGCATTGAGATTGTTGGCAAGTATACTGATGTTCATGCGGGAAAGGAGCACGTCTTACAACTGGATGTAGACGTACTTTTTCTCGATATTAGTCTGCCAGAGATCAATGGTCTGGAGCTAGCAGAGCAAATTGCTATACATAAGCCCAATATCTCAATCGTGTTCGTTACGGCTTATAATGATTATGCTGTACAAGCCTATGAATTGGAAGCATTAGATTACGTCGTTAAGCCAGTTAGTGTAGAACGGCTGACCAAGACGATTGAGCGGATACAGAATCGAATGAGAAGCCAGCAGATCATGGTCGAGCCTCCCAAGCAGCCAAGTGGTCCCCGCATCATCGAGATGAAGCTATTCCGGCAGGTGATGATCGAGGAGGCAGGTGGCGAGCTCCGGTTACTGCAGTGGCGGACCAACAAGGCACAGGAATTATTCATGTACCTGCTGCAGCATCGGGGGCGTCCCGTTCAAAAGTCGATGCTCATTGAAGTTCTGTGGCCAGAGCACGAGCTGGACAAAATATTAGGGCAGCTGTATAACACAGTGTATCATGTGCGCCAAGCCTTAAGGCCTTATCAGGATCATGTACGGCTGGAGACCGTATCCGAGGGTTATATTTTGCAGCTCCAGAATGTCCTGCTGGACGTAGATGAATGGAAGAAGCTGCAGGCTCTACTGACTGAGCCCTCAGCCAGTGTAGTACATGATTATGTTGCGGTTATGAACGGATACACTGGACATTATCTGGCTATGTATGATTATTGGTGGCTGGAAGCCGAGCGAGAGCGACTAAAGGAAGTCTGGCTTGATGTATCGTTTGCGCTTGCGAACTGGTATCGGGAGCAGGGTCTGATCAAGGAAGAGGAACAATGTTACTGGAAGATTGTGGAGATTATTCCGCACGAGGAAAGAGCTGGTTTTGCACTCATGCTCATCTATGCAACCCAGGGATTGAACACACGGGTTATACAGTGTTATAGCAGACTTAAGAACAGCATGTACGAGGAACTGGGGCTGGAGCCTAGTCCTCATATTACACATTGGTACGAGAAATGGCAAAAAGACATATCTTTATCCATGAGTCAGCCCTGATCCGGCACGCCGGATTAGAGGCTGGCTTTTTTTGTATTTCGCAATGAAATGAACTAAAAACAGGGACCTGTCCAGAATTTGTAAAGGTATGTTAAGTATAATGTCCATTGTTAGCCTAGAGAGGGGGAAGTCGGACAAAATCCATAGATTATACTATACTAGCACAAGCAAAAAGAAAAGAGGGTGACATGTTTCATAGCATGAACAGAAAAATTATAGCCATGCTCCTGACCTGGATGCTGCTTCTCCAGATGATCGTCGGTAATGGAGCGGTATCAGTCCGTGCGGACGAAGCAGCAATTCCGTCAGGAACTGCATCTGTAACAGGTGATACTTATGGAGCAACTGAATCGCAAGAGAGCGCAAGTGACTCGAACACTTTGGCGAGAGTAAGTGCCTTGCAGACTACGATGGGACAGGCTGACAGCCTGCTCACCAAGGTGACGGTGAAGGATCCCAGCGGGACTGTGATTGATGCTGTATACAATCCAGACCGGGTTGAACGCTCACAGCTCGGCGATGCCGTAAGGCTCGAATACGAATGGGCGTTAGAGAATGGTCACTCCTATAAGAGTGGAGACACGTTTGAATTTGATATTCCGCAGGAATTCGTCATTTACAGCAGCATTAACGGTCAGCTGATGATGGACGGTGGCCTGAGCGTTGGTGACTTTACAGTGGATACTGCAGGTCATGTGACGATGACGTTCAACAGTATGGTGGAGAACTATTCGGAAGTTGGCGGCATGCTGCAGATCAACACAGAATTCAGCACCCAGACGATCAGAGGCAGCGTGGAGGTGCCGATCTACTTCCCTATACGGGGCGGAGATCATGTGGCCCTCGTGAATTTCCAGCCATGGAGAGGCACACCGCTGGAGAAGGATGGAGTCGCAGACAAGGACATCAAGATCGACTGGGCCTTGGATGTGAACACCTCTCTGGATACGATCCAGCATGCAGAGATCTCGGACCAGCTTCCAGCAGGTCTTGAGCTTGATCCTGCTTCCATTCGGGTGTACAAGCTGTTACCTAATGTGGATCGTGCACCGGATCTTGGTGCAGAGGTAGCTTCGGGAGCGAATGTTTACACCTTGACGACAGAGACGGACGGCTCGGCCTTCCGGATTGCATTTAATGACACCAGTCTGAATTCTGCTTACCGGGTTGTGTATTCTACCTGGATTACAGATGAAGAAAAGACTAGCTTCACCAATGCGGCCGAGCTGAACAGTCAGCAAGGCAATGTTGCGCGCAAGAATGACACGGTCAATATCAAACGCGAGAAGCTGGTGACCAAAGAAGCAGGGGCGTATGATGATGCCAAGCAGACGGTGACCTGGACTCTGAAATACAACTACGGCGAGAAGGACATTCCACAGTCTGATGCTTTCCTTGAAGATCGTTTTGAGGAAGACATGGAGCTCGTTCCGGGTTCGTTTAAGGTGACAGATGCCCTGACAGGGGATGAATTGCTGGCCAGCCTGTATCAGGTGACTCCTGTCGTCGGAGTTAATGGGAAGAATGGATTCGACCTGCAGTTCACGTCCGATGTGCAGGCTGCATATAACATTCAGTACCAGACGAAGGCAACAGATCGTGTGTTCCAGAACCACACGGTGACTAATGATGTGGTAACGGAGCTGTCTGGCAAGGAAACAACGGCTACAGCAACACATACCTTCCGTAGCTCCATCGGGGTGAAATCCATTGCAGCAACGGATTATAGTGCTAAGGAAGTAACGTGGAGAATCGTAGTGAATCGGGATCAGTGGTCGATGTCCAATCTGGTCATTGATGATGCTTTTACAGGCGGAGGTCTGACGTATCTGCCAGGGTCCTTGAGCATTACTTCCACGGGCGATCCGGTTCTTCCTTATACACTGGATGACAGTGAACCGGACAAGGGATTTAAGCTTAGCTTCACCGGAACTTTTGAAGATACGTATACGATTACTTATAAGATTGCATTTGATGCAAAAGAATCCGTCTACGGTAATACTGCATTGCTGGATTGGACAGAAAAAACATCGCAATCAACGGATCCGGTACGATTGCAAGCATCTTTCCGTCCTAATGCCTATACAATAAATAATGGCTACAAAAATGGTCAGTACAATGCGCGTGAGAAGAGACTGACCTGGGATGTAATCGTCAACTATAACAGCTTTGCTATTCCGGGTGCTCTATTCAAGGATGAGCTCAAGGAAGGACAAAAGCTGGATCTGGATTCAGTCAAAGTCTATCATGCTCAAGTGCAGGCCAATGGTGAGGTGCTTCAAGGAGCGGAAATTACTCTGAGTCCAGATAAGATTAGCTATAATGCGAATCTGCTTACCATTGATCTGGGTGATATTTCCACTCCGTATTGGATTACACTGAATACCAGATTGGACAACACGTTGGTAGCGGAAGAGATTCCTAATACTGCGGGCGTTACTGGCACTGATGGAGCTGAGTGGAGCTGGGATCGGAAGGTTACGATTCCACGTGGTGAAGTCTATGTCAGCAAGACAGGGGCCAGAAATGGAGATCTGGTTGACTGGGAGATCAAGATTAATGAAGGACAGTCTCTCGTTGAGAACGCTCGTATTATTGATACACCGAGCGCCAATCAGGTACTGGTGCGTGACTCGTTCAAGCTCTACAAGGGAGATGTAGCAGCTAACGGAACAGTCACCTCTGGAGCATTACTCACTCCAGGAACGGATTACGAGGTAGTATTCCATAAAGGAGCCTTGGATGAGGAGAGCTTCGAGCTGATATTCAATGGAAGCATTGATACGGCTTATGTACTTCGTTATTCCTCCGAAATTGCTGTCACTGCAGACCGGGAACCCGTCACTAATGAAGTAAGCTTCGTAGGAGACGGTGTCACGTCGGGTGTGAAGGAGACGGAGTATAGCGTTGTCATTCGCTTCTCGGATGGTTCAGGTACCGGGTCCATTGCGCGGGGGGCTATCACGCTCACCAAGGTGGACGAGGATAATGCATCCCTCGTACTGGCTGATGCCACCTACGATTTACATGATAGCTCAGGCCGCCTGATCGGACAGAAGGTAACGGATAACCTGGGGCAGCTGAGCTTTACCAAGCTTCTCTATGGTACGTATACACTGACGGAGACAACCGCTCCAGCAGGGTATGAGCTGGATACTCGTCCGCATACGATCGTCATTGATAGCGCTGTGCTGCAGACGGGCGGTGTGAAGCGAGTTACGATGACGAACAAGAAGACACCTGAGCCAGAGATTCCCGTCAATCCGGGGCCGGGTCCAGGTGGACCAGGAGTGCCACAGACGCCTGAATACGAGCTTCAAATTCTGAAGGTCGATGATGCACAATCGGATCTGGTTCTCGAAGGAGCTACGTTCCTCCTTAAGGATTCATCACAACAGCTGGAATCGAAGACTGTAACTACAGATGCCTTCGGGAAAGCGGTATTCACGAAGCTGCAGGCTGGGCAGTACACACTGGAGGAGATCAAAGCTCCGCAGGGTTATGTCCTGGAAGCGAATGCAGTCAGACATGTGAATATCACGACAGAAGGAGTTAGGGTGGATGGATTACTGGTACAGCAGCTCGTGGTCACGAACCACAAAGAGTCAGCCACCCCGGTAACTCCCGAGCAGCCAACTCCTGAAACGCCGAAGCCAGAAGAGCCAAGTCGGCCAGGTGGTGGGGGATCCAAGGGAGATAAGGATCGGGATCGGGATGAGCTTCCGGGGAACTCCACAGTTCCTACAGAAACTCCAGTGAACGACACCTCTGAGGAGGCGCCTACCACGCCTGGTGGCACGTCAAATCAAGATGGGGGCACGAATCCAGGCTCTGCAGAAGGTGAGACAGATACGACTAGCACGCAGCCGGCAGCAGATGCGGAGGATAGCGAAGGCGACCATAGTCTTGAGGATCAGGATGGTCAACTGGGCGAAGCGGGGGATACCCTTGCCAACCAGTCCACGGACGAGGATAACGCGAATATGGCCCCACATCAAAATGCTTCAGTCAAGGGCATGCTGCCACAAACGGGTGAAGGTAGCTCATTGCCACTGCAACTGATGGGACTGCTAGTGATTCTACTAGGAGTCTGGATGACTTGGCGTACAAGAGTTAACAGACGCTGACGGGTAGCAGATAATCCGTACAGCATGCACCTCCTGGGGAGCTACACCCGCAGGAGGTGCTTTTTTGAGCAATTAGACAACAGACAGTATAATAGAGGTATCTAGCCTATTTAGATTGAACCTGTAAATGGAGAAAGGGAATGAGGCGCGGAGGTCCAAACGTTCGCTGTAGTTGCACGGACCCGAACTCTTAACATCTTAAGTTTAATCTATATACGATACCACCTGTAATTGTGATGTACTCATGAAAGGATGGAGATCAATGCGGCGCTTGCTGCCATATGGCTTGATTGTACTAGGAGTGCTCATCATGCTAAGTCCTTCCCTGATGCGCTGGTTCAACGATCACAAGCAGAATGAACTGATGCTGAAGGCAGAGCAATGGGAGGCTGGGCAGCATAAGCTCAAGCCATCCCTCGTGAATGAATTTGCGAACGTCTCCGCCATGCTGGAGGGAGATGCAGTAGCTGAGGCTCCACTTGTGGATTCTGATGCATTCAATGCTGTTAATGGTGATATCCCGGTAGCTGTTCTGGAGATCCCAGTGATCGAACTGAAGCTGCCCGTGCTGGAAGGAGCGACCCAGTCGAATATGCGTTACGCCGCCGCTCACATGAGTGAGACGGCACCGGTCGGTACTGGTGGTAATGCAGCGATTGCGGCACATCGCGCCAGAGCGGAGGGAAGGCTATTCAATCGGTTGGATGAGGTCCGTGTGGGTGATTCCATCCTGGCCTCTACAGCTACAGAGAAGTTCGAGTACATCGTTGATCGGGTTACGATCGTCGAGCCAAGTGACCTATCTGTTCTAGCGGATCGGGAGAATGAGGCCATGTTGACACTGATCACATGCACTCCGAACGGTAAGCAACGAGTGATCGTCCAGGCAAGTATTCACAAGACGTAATTATGAATGTAAATAGCTTCGCCTGCACCATGCCATGCTGCGACATCAGCTTGTGGTATGAGCTGCAGGCTTGTTTGCATTTAAGCATGTTAACCTTTGCTGCTGCGTAGTACATTGTGATATCATTTTTGTGTAGAGCGCTTCCAGAGTAGATAGATTACTACATAATATGGCTTCTGAGTCAGGCATTCCAGAATGACATACAAGATGTCTATGGTCCCTAAGAGGAGAGGAGATGACTAGATTTGAAAGGGGTTTCAAATCTGCGAATTTCAGCAGCGAGCGTATATGATATACAGGTAGAGCACACCAAGCCCATTGAGCATGTCTGGCGGATGATTCAGAGGGATCATCAAGCGGTATTTGGAGCACCACCTTTGACTCAAGCGGCAGGAGGGACAGGAGCGCCAGTCGTTATTGTCCGCTATGCAGAGGGTGAGGACGATTGCCCTTCGTGGCCGGAGTCGTACAGCCTTCACTATCGAGAAGAGGCGCATGGAACGGTACTGGAGATCGTAGGAAGAGACGAGTTGGGACTAATCTACGGGCTACTTCGCTATAGCCACAAAGTGCTTGGTGTAGATCCTTTCTGGTTCTGGTCCGAGCTGGAGCCGCTCTCTAGGGAGCTGATTGAAGTGGCTGCGGAGGATTATGAATCTGAACAGCCCTGTGTACGGTATCGCGGCTGGTTCGTGAACGACGAGGTCTGTCTGATCGGCTGGAAGGAAGAATACCCGCCAGGCGAGGAGGTATGGCTGCCAGTCTTCGAGGCATTACTGCGCTGTGGAGGAAACATGGTCATTCCAGGTACCGATTTACCACGAACGGGTATTCATCATCAATTGGCGGTCGATATGGGCTTGTGGGTGACGCATCATCACGCGGAGCCGCTTGGAGCAGAAATGTTCCTGCGTGCGTTCCCTGGCAAGGCACCGAGTTATAAGGAGCATCCGGAGCTGTTCGAGCAGCTCTGGCGGGAGGCGATCGAGCGGCAAAGGCATGACAAGATCCTCTGGGTGCTGTCATTCCGGGGGCAGGGGGACAAGCCGTTCTGGGAGGATGATCCCAGCTTCGATACACCTGCCGCACGAGGGGCCTTGATCTCCAGTGTTGTTCGCAAGCAGTATGACATGCTGCATGAATATGTAGAGCATCCGGTCTGCTGTATGGCGATGTATGGAGAGATTGCGGAGCTGTATAAGCAAGGGCATATTGAGGTTCCTCATCGCGTGATCAAAATATGGGCGGACAATGGGTATGGCAAGATGGTGTCCAGACGACATGGCTCTACCAATCATCGTGTAGCCGCCTTGCCTGCGCCGGAGGATAAGGGGCATCATGGCGTCTACTATCATGTGACCTTTCATGATCTGCAGGCCTCCAATCATCTGACCATGTTCCCTGCACCATCATCACTTATTGCAGATGAGCTGGGACAAGCCTTTGCAGCAGGAGCCAGCGATTATCTGCTGGTGAATTCGGGAAATATTTTACCTCATTTATATATGTTGGACCTAGTCGCTGAGCTGTGGCAGCGTGGGAAGGTAAGTGAGCGCGAGCATCTGGAGGCCTTTATTGCCCGCAATTATACGGTGTGTCAGCATGAGATCGCAGCGTTATATGAGCAGTATGCTTCCAGCACGATCAAGTACGGTCCGCACGCGGATGACCGGGCAGGAGATGAATTCTATCATCATGCGGCGAGGGATATCATAGGGCACTGGCTTCGCGGACAACAGCAGGGCAAGGACAGCCTGAATTGGGCAGTCGAAGCTCCCTCCTTGCTGGAGCAGGTGCGTTGGTTCCGCAGCAAGGCAGAGGAGGCCATTCCACGCTGGGAGCGTCTGGAACGACAATGTGCTGAGATTCTGGAGCAGCTACCGCCAGATGAGCGATGGAGGCTGGAGACACAGCTGCAGGTTCAGCTGCAGTTGCATCGGAGCGGCTGTCAAGGGCTGGCATATCTGTGCCAGGCATACGAATACTTTAAGGCGGGAGATAACCCGCGCTCCTTCATACAAGCCTCTCATGCAGTGTGGAGCTACAGCGAGGGCAAGCAGGCGCTGGAGCATGCTGCACAGGGACGCTGGGAGCATTTCTACCGAGCCGATTGGTTGACGAATATCGACAATACAATTGGCCATGCGGATACGGCCCGCCGCTTTGTGCGCATTCAGGGGGATAGCCCGGATATGTTCCGCTGGTACAAGGATTTTTTGATGCCGGAGACCGAGAAATATATTTATCTCGAAAATACCCATCGAAATCCGCTTCCAGATGATGAGCTTGCACGAAGACTTGAGGAGGTTCTATAGGCTAACTTGTTGTCTCCTATGATGGATGTTTTGCATCTTCAGCCCCAGCCATTTATAATGCCCGATATACGGTTTCTTTAAGGAGTCAAAGTAGCTGATCAAAGTAAAAGTAATTGATCATAGTACAAACAACTTATTGAATTTACTGATTATGGCTGGGAGGATCAGAAGTGGCAGCAGAGATTGTAAGCATTTCTACACAAGAGCAACTGGAAGAGGCATTGAAGATCCGCAAGGAGGTCTTCGTGGAGGAGCAGCACGTTCCACTGGAGGAAGAGATTGATGGGTACGACCAGTTAGGGGATCAGGTCCACCATTTACTCGTGTTAGAGGGTGGTACAGCTGTTGCAACAGCCCGTCTTATCTACTATGATGACGCTACAGCGAAATTGCAGCGGGTAGCTGTATTGCAGGAGCACCGGAGCAAGGGTTATGGGCGCGTAATCCTGTTGGCGCTAGAGCAGCGAGCTAGAGAGCTGGGGCTTCAATTTGCCTTGCTGGATGCTCAATGTCAGGCTCTCGGCTTCTATGAGAAGCTGGGCTATGTTACGATATCGGATGAGCCCTTCGATGATGCGGGTATTCCGCACGTACGGATGCGAAAGGAGCTTTAGAGCACGACGAAATCAGTTTGAGCACGGATTTAAGTGATAGAGCGAGCTAGCCGCAAAAATTCAAGATGATTGATTGAGTACTACGTGTGCTGTGTCAGTACATTTAGCGATACAAAAATAGCCGCAGTCTCCTGAACGGGAGCTGCGGCTTTTGGTGCTCACATACGACCAGTCTGTAAAGGCGGTCTAGCGTATCATGTCATCTGTATCATACATCCGGTGTTGCTCAAGGAACCTCATGACACCCGCCTGGTTACGGAACTGCTCCATGCTATCATCATAGTGCATCAGAAAGATTTTCTCCTGAATATCCTCAGGAAGAGAGCGGAGTTCATCCAACGTCGTATGCACCGCACCGTGGCCGATGAGCTGCACCTCATGCAGGATCAGACGATATCCCTGCTGGCGAACGAGTCTCTCTAACAGCTCGGGATGGAATGTCATATCTGCACTGTAGAAGATTTTTTCATTGATGAGCAAGGAATAGCTATCCTTACCTGGAATATGGCGAGTAGATATTAGCTCGACGCTAATACCAGGAACAAGTTCGGCTGGAGATCCGGGGGTGAGTGGCCTCACATCGAATACATCCGTAATGCGCTCGATATATCCATCCTGATGCATGCCGCCCCGCAGCGTATGATCCCAGAGCGGCTGGACAAGGCTCTCTGCTATGTACAGAATCGGCTTGCGTCCATGTACAATATTCATGCGGAAGCCAAGCTCTTCGAGCCCGCCTACATGATCGCCGTGAATATGTGTAATAAGAACCGCGTCCGGCTCAGTTAATGGGATCTGGAGCTGATACATGGCCTGAGGAGCTGTAATTCCAAAATCTATTAACAGCTTGCCGCTTCCACTGTCCAGCAGTGCATTGTTGTTGAAGTAGGTCTTGGCGAAGGCTCCGCCTGTTCCCAGCATTTGCAGTTTCATTCGTCGATATCCTCCCTCAAATGGATAGGTTCATAATATGGTTCTGCACCATCAATCTCCATTAAAATAACCTTGGAATACAAGCTGCAAACTGATCCTTGGACCAGCTAGTCAGCGGTCTATATTGACAGTGTAGCATGACTGTTCTGCTGTTCCCAAGTGAAGATGTCAAAAGTGTCATTTTTGTGGACAGCTAGCGCAACTTGTGGCCTGTTTTGCAGTATAAATGTACAACAACAGATGTTGAGTGGAGGGACATAACGGGATGAAATGGAGAAAAGTGCTGTGCATGGCGATGTTGTTTTCACTCTTCGGTGGAACTACGCTCGCGGCTGAGCCTAGCAAGGATCAGGTGCGTTTAATAATCAACGGGGAAGAGGCGAAGGACGGTGGGGTCGTCATTGAGGGCAAGACCTACGTACCGCTTCGTGACTTTAATGGTATCGTCAGCTTTGATCCGGCTACCGGCAAAGTGATATTTGAACAGCCGAATGTGCATATCTTTTTGTTCAAAGGGGACACCCCTTTTGGCAATGTCAATAAAGGTAAGCTGAAGTTCAATGTGTTCTCGCAGGTAGACAGTCTGCAGACCAATGCATATGCTGTGAAGATCGCGATTGCTGATCCGGACGGGAATGTGAAGGACATACAGAGCCAGGAGATCAAGGACCAGCAGAAGGATAACTTCTGGTTCAGGACGGCTGATTTCACCTATGATTTCAAGAAAGCAGGGAAGTATCGGGTAGGGTTCTATATTCAGGAGTCCAAGGATGGACCGTTCGTGCTGATCTCTGAAAAGGTGATTACAGCGCTTGAATCTTGATACTTGGCAAAAATTGACCTTACTTGGCTGACATGTTACCATACACATGAAGGACAATATTAACCGAAGGTAGGTATATCCATGACTGACCACAAGCATGAACACGGCGAATCCTGTGGACACGACCATGATCATGATCACGAGCATGAAGAAATGGTGCTCACTCTGACGGATGAAGAAGGTAACGATGTTGAGATGGTATTGGTAGAGACTTTTGATGTTGAAGACAAGGTCTATGCACTGCTACTCGAACGCGGCAATCCGGAAGCAGACGGCATTATTCTTCGTTTACAAGAAGAGAACGAAGAGATGATGCTTTATAATATTGAAGATGAAGAAGAATGGAAACGTGTGGAAGAAGCGTACAACGAGCTCGTTGCTCAGTACGAATAATCCCATGACCGGCTACAGAGGCCGGATATTAGGGTCCCCGCTTAGCGGGGGCTTTTTATTTAAGTGTAAATTTTCAATTGCAGGCACATTCAACAGTTCGAATTGAACCAATTAACTGCGGCCCTAACCCTTTACGAGAAAAAGAGCAGCTCTCGGCTGCTCTAATCTTTGGTGGTGCTATGTCTTGCTCGCACAATGATCATCTTACAGTTAGAAAATCGGATCAGCCTCGACAATGACCTTGACCTGATTGATGTAGCGGTCCTCGGGACCTTTCACAGGGAGGCCAACCTCAACATGGTCGACAATATAGTCGATATTCTCCTGAGTAATGACTTCACCTGGAAGCAGAATTGGAATACCAGGAGGATACACATAAATGAATTCAGCAATGATTCGGCCAGCCGATTCCTTGAATGGAATCACCTCAGTATCTGCATAAAAAGCATCACGCGGAATGAGGGATAGTTGTGGGATCTCCGGAATCTTCACAATCATTTCATTGACTTGGCCATCTGGATAGAATTTATCAGACAGTGCCTGCAGTGCCTCCAGCAATATATTTATAGAATCCTGTGTATCACCAGGTGTAACCAGGCACAGAATGTTATACATATCGCTGAGCTCAACCTCGATATTGTAGTGCTCACGCAGCCAGTTCTCCGTCTCATAGCCAGTTACGCCAAGGTGACGTACGTGGATGGTGACCTTGGTCGGGTCATGATCATATGCTGCCTCCGAGCCTAGAATATCGTTGCCGAAGCAGTAGAGGCCAGGAATTTCGTTGATAGCCCGTCTAGCCTGCTCTGCAAGCTCAATGGTCTGCTGCGCCATCTCAAAGCCGTTCAATGCGAGATTACGACGCGAGGTGTCCAGCGATGCCAGCAGGATGTATGAAGTGGATGTGGTTGTCAGCATACTGATAATCGTCTGTACCCGGTAAGGATTGATATAGCCGTTCTTGGTATTCAGATTCAGTACAGAGCTCTGTGTCATGGAGCCGCCTAGCTTGTGCACGCTTGTAGCTGCCATATCCGCACCGGCCTGCATGGCCGACATTGGAAGCTCGGGATGGAAATGAATAAGCACTCCGTGTGCCTCGTCCACCAGTACGGGGACGTCATAGCTGTGGGCCAGATCGACGATCTCCTTCAGGTTGGCACACACGCCAAAGTAGGTTGGATTGATGACCAATACGCCTTTGGCGTCTGGATGGCGCTCCAGAGCGCGGCGGACCGAGCTTGTCGTAATGCCGTGGTCGATACCGAGATTCTCGTCTTGTGCAGGAGACACAAAGATTGGCTTAGCACCCGAGAAAATAACCGCAGACATTACTGATTTGTGCACATTACGCGGAACAATAATCTTGTCACCCGGTGAGCACACGGACAGAATCATCGTCATGATCGCTCCGCTTGTCCCTTGGACGCTAAAGAAAGTATGGTCGGCTCCGAACGCATCGGCTGCAAGCTTTTGGGCCTGCTCAATAACCCCGGTTGGCTGATGGAGGTCATCAAGCGGGGCAATGTTAATCAAATCTATGGAAAGAGCATTATCTCCAATAAACTCTCGAAATTCCGGGTCTGTGCCTAGTCCCTTCTTATGACCTGGAATGTGAAATTGTACCGGATTACGCTCCGCATGTTGTTTTAGAGCCGAGAAAAGCGGGGTCTGGCGATGATCCATTAGTGCTGTCACAACCTTTCTTGTTGACGCTGTCGGCAGTCTGCCGGCTTCGCGTGTGAGTTATAGTTTTGAAATGATAAGGTGCTTCCTGATACAATACCTAATTATTAAACAAAATTGAGTATAGCAAAATGAGAACGGAATGCAAGCAAACAATTGTGAAATTAAACTGCTTAGGATGTGAAGTGGATGAGTGCTGTGCATACGGCAAATGCCAGAAGGCTCTGGTCTCCATTTTTTGTGTCTTTGTGGATACTGGTATTTCTGGTCGAATTTCTGAAAGGGTCCTTGCTGGTATCGATCCTTCCTATATATATGGGAGACTCCTTGGGGCTATCTGCAGGTGTCATTGGCATCGCCTTCTCGCTTCAGTACTTGGGTGACAATCTGTTCCGGGCGCCTGCAGGCTGGATTGCAGAGCGTATCGGCTACAGAGGCACGATGATCGCGGCCTTTATTGTGACCTTGCTGTCGGTCCTGATGCTGGCCTTCTTCACCTCACCACTCATGCTGGTGCTGGCCTGCTTGTTGCTGGGCATGGGAACCTCTCCGCTGTGGCCCTGTGCCATGACGGGTACGACTGAAATATCTGGGCCGACCAATAGCAACGGGCGTGCGATGGGTACGCTGGAGATCGCTCTCCTGAGCGGCACAGGCCTTGGCCCCATCATTATGAACTATATTGCCTCTCATTCGGGCCACGAATACGGAGTCGTGTTCATGGTGTTGACTGGAAGCGTCATTCTTGCCTTGCTGGTCTCCATGCTGCTGCCTGGCAGGAAGCCTGTATTGACAGTATCGGGTTCGGACGGCGGTGGGCGAGTGGATCAGCTCATGGACAGTATTAGAGAAACGCTGGATTTCGTGCGGCATCATCTCCACGTGAATCGGTTGATCTATCCGGCGCTGTTTCTGCAATCCTTTGTCATCGGTGTGCTGAGCCCTGTGCTGACGCTGTACGCGCGCACCGATCTCGGTCTATCTCCCAACATGTATAGCGTGCTGCTCGTAGCTGGTGGGGCGGTAACGGCTATCACGCTTATTCCTTGTGGGCGGCTAGTGGATCGTTTTGGCCCGAGGGTGTTTTTGCATATTGGATTCATGCTGGCAGGTCTTACCCTGCTGGTGTTCTTTCAGGTTAAAGCTCTTCCGCATATTTTTATTGCGGTCGGCGTTATCGGGTTCAGCTACGCACTCATCCTGCCAGCCTGGAATGCTTTCATTGCCAGCTTGATTCCCAAGAGCGAGCGTGGCACGATCTGGGGCTTCTTTTTGACGTTACAGGGTTCTGGTCTGGTCGTAGGTCCCATCATTTCTGGTCTGATGTGGGATCGGGCAGGCCATGCCTCACCGTTTCTGCTCGCAGGTGCAGGGATGCTGCTCTTGTTCTGCTGTCATTTCGCATTAGCCCGAAATCCTCTTCGCAAGCCACGACGCAGTGATCCATCCTAGACCGTTCTCAACCTCATGACGATCTTCATGGAAGTCTCATTACGAACAGCCCCTGAGTCGCTAGAGCGCGATTTCAGGGGCTGTATTCGTTGGAGCCCACAATCGGAAGCTTCATTTCATGCCGAGGTGCTGATCATGTCGATGTGCCTTTGATACTGCATAGCTGTAGCTATAGGAGCTCTTGTATTTATCAGCTAATGGCGAGGTCATCTGCCAAAGTGAATGCCATCTTGTAGAGGGGCAGCAGCTGCTTGAAGGTGGACTGAATGAGAGACAATAGTTCTTGTCCGTCACGCAGGCGCGCATCACCCCGCTCTAGGCGAATGCCGCAGACGACCTCGGATTTTTTGACTCGGCTCAGCTTGTCGGCTATTTCGAGCAGTGTTTCTGGTCCCGTGTCTGATTGAGGAGTTCCCTCAGGAGACATATGGTTCATGGACCAATAATAATGCCCCGGAACGATATCAGGAATGTCATCAATGTGAGACTTCAATTGCTCACCGAACACTACTTTGTTGGGACTTTCATAGATTATGGCAAAGACAATGAAGACATGAGTAGAGAACATACCTACTTCAAAATGCGGATAGGCCTTGTAGCCGCGCTTATTAGCTGCCCAGGCAACCCAGGTATCCTTCGGCGGATTCACCGTACGACGTGCGTGCTTGGCGATGTGCGGATACATCTGCTCGCCAGTCAGCTCGGTCATGTAGGGAGTCAATTCCTGACCAAGTAGCTCAAGCTTAGGTCTGACCTGCTCGATGAGTACCTCCATTCTGGCTTCAAGCCCGGGAATTTCAAATACATCAAAATCCTTCTCTTCAAATCCACGAAATGTCATCCTGTACCTCCTGTATATTCCTGTCACATCAAGCAATTCGCGTGATGATCATTCAGTGTCTGTTCAGTGTTTTGGTAGCAGCTCATAACGATAAGTATAGCATATGCGATAGTTTTTATTGACGCTCCGTGCCTGAAGATATGATGAAGTTCAAGGCTCAGCGCTGGATCTATCTTCATGAATCATTGGAATTCAGAACAAGAGGCAGCTTAGTCATAGAATATATAGCCATATGAGCAGCAAGCTGCTGAAATTTAGTCAAATAACCAAGTACCCTTACATATGATGAAGTATAAAATAGAGCAAGGATACGATCAGACTGAGCAGCCATTGCGCAGCCGAGGCTGATCCGAACCTTAAGAAGGAGGGATTGCCGTGAATAAGGGCTGCGAAGTGGAATACTGCAATTTGGAGCTCCGGTTTAGCCGCCGGCACATCCACAATTTAATCAAGGACCTTATTCAGGAGGGGTACTCTCTGTACTGGAGCGAGGACGAATCCTATCTCGTGCTCTCGGTCAGAACAGGACGCAAGCTCGTCAAGCTCCGTTTCCAACAGCTTCGGACAGGCGATTATAAGCTGGCGGGGGATTACATGATTCGGGATACAAAATTGGCAGAATGGCTGGAAAAGCTGATCGAGGTGACACGCGGACATGCTGTCGTCAAACGGTTCAAGGATCATCATATTCTGGTGGAGAACATTCTGTTCGGAGAAGTGATTCGTCTCGTTGAGGTCACAGGCTTCAAGCAGCGCATTCTGTTCCAGAAGGGACCCGTTCTGTCTGCCGAGGAAATGGAGGAAATGTTCAACTCGTGCGAGGGGGAAGAGCGGCTGCAGCTACTGACGATGGAAATTGACGATCATCTGGAACGATTGTCGGTTGCGCTTCGGGAAGGCGATGATCTCAAGGCAGAACGATGCCGCACAGAGCTGGTTCCGTTAGCCAGACAGCTTATGATGCTGGAAGGATGAGCAAGGAACGCTTTAGCAGGTAAAGGCACAAGCACATGAACTCAACTGGAGAGCTGTCGGGATGACCGACAGCTATTCTTTTGCTTGGGGAGGGATCAGTACAAGTAAGCTTTACTTAGGCGCTGGTTAGCGTAAGCGAGTATAAGTAGTCTTTGAAAATACAAAATACGACTAAGTCCGGTCTCGAAGAGGCATTGTAAGTTGTACAAGCAGTCCTGTAACAGGCAGGGGTTCACTTCTACACGCAAAAACGTTAAAATGTAATGTAATAGCATGCGCATATGCAAATGCTTGAATAAAAAAATATATGTGCAAAGGATGAGAAACCAGATGGCAAAACAGCAAATTGGTGTTATTGGTCTGGCCGTAATGGGCAAAAACCTGGCTCTTAACATTGAAAGCAAAGGCTTCACGGTCTCGGTATATAATCGTTCCTCCGAGAAGACACATGATCTGCTCAAGGAAGCGGAGGGCAAGAACCTGACAGGCACGTTCACTATTGAAGAATTCGTGAATTCCCTGGAATCCCCGCGCAAGATTCTGATCATGGTTCAGGCTGGCAAGGCAACAGATGCTACGATTGAACAACTTCTGCCACATCTGGACGAAGGAGATATTATTATAGATGGCGGTAACGCCTACTTCCCTGACACTCAACGTCGCAGCGCAGAGCTGGAGGCCAAAGGCATTCGCTTCATCGGTACCGGCGTATCCGGTGGTGAAGAGGGTGCACTGAACGGACCTTCCATCATGCCAGGCGGTCTGGAAAGTGCCTACAAGCTGGTAGAGCCGATCCTGACAGCGATCTCGGCCAAAGTGAACGGTGATCCTTGCTGTACATATATCGGTACGGATGGCGCAGGCCATTATGTGAAGATGGTTCATAACGGAATCGAGTACGGTGATATGCAATTGATCGGCGAAGCTTATCATTTGATGAAATCTGTACTTAACGTAGGTGCAGAAGAGCTGCATGAAATCTTCTCCGAATGGAATAAGGGCGAGCTGGACAGCTATCTGATTGAGATTACCGCTGACATCTTCTCCAAGTATGATCCAGAGACAGGTAAGCCTATGGTAGATGTCATTCTGGATGCTGCCGGACAGAAGGGTACTGGTAAATGGACAAGCCAAAACGCGCTGGATCTCGGCGTACCGCTGTCCATGATTACAGAGTCCGTGTTCTCTCGCTTCCTGTCGGCTATGAAGGAAGAGCGCGTGGCGGCAAGCAAGGTACTGAGCGGACCTACCGCACCAGCGTTCACCGGAGATAAGAAGGAGTTCATCGAGAATGTTCGCAAGGCGCTGTTCGCCAGCAAGATTGTATCCTACGCTCAAGGCTTTGCTCAAATGCGTGCAGCTTCCGATGAATACGGCTGGGATCTTAAATACGGCAAAATCGCAATGATTTTCCGTGGCGGCTGCATTATCCGTTCTCGCTTCCTGCAAAACATCATGGATGCCTACGATCAGGACCCTGCACTCAAAAACCTGTTGCTGGATCCGTTCTTCAAAAATGTTGTAGAATCCTATCAGGACGCTTGGCGTCAAGTGATTTCTGTTGCCGTTGCTAATGGTGTTCCTGTACCTGGCTTCTCCAGCGCACTTGCTTACTATGACAGCTACCGTACAGAGCGTCTGCCTGCGAACCTGCTTCAGGCACAACGTGATTATTTCGGAGCCCATACCTTCAAGCGTGTGGACAAGGAAGGCGTATTCCATCATCAATGGTTCTAATACGGCTGCTTTACAGCTAGGATAGCTGTAGTGTGCCAGGGGCGAATAGCTCCCGACTTCTGACTTACTAAAACTAGGCCCTGCTGCTTTTTTGGCGGCAGGGTTTTTCATGGTATCCTGTCGGTGGATTGTCTAATCTTTCGGGCCTGTGGTATGATATGAAAAGTTTAGAGCCAAAAGAGGTGTCACAGTGAGTCATAAAGAGCAATTTTCGAATATTATTCTAGTCGGGCTGTCCGGCACCGGGAAATCCACGGTATCTGAATTGCTGGCTCAGAGGCTGAATTACAGGCTGGTCGACATTGATGCTGAGATCGTGCGTACCGAGCAGCGACCGATCGTGGACATCTTCGCCGACGAGGGTGAGGCTTACTTCAGACAGGCCGAGTGCGATTGCTTGTGCCGGGTCGTGAAGAACCAGCATCAGATTATCGCTACAGGGGCGGGAGCCGTACTCCGTCCAGACAACTGTGAGGCTATGCTTGCAGGAGGGTTGGTAGTGGCCTTGACCGCATCGTTGGAGTCGATTGTCGCACGGATTCAAGGAAACACAGAGCGACCTTTACTAGCTGGTAATGTTGAGGAGAAGGTTAGACGGATGATGGAAGAGCGCAAGGATGCTTATCGATTCGCTCATGTCACGATCAACACAGAAGGGCGTAGCGCTGCTGAAGTAGCTTCTGACATTTTAACACAGTACCGCGTCTAAGCTTTTAGGGGAGTAAGTGGAGCGTCCCATGAAAAAGAAGGGCGGCTTAACCGCTCTTCTTTTTGTGAGACTATAGAAGGCTGTATCGAACCTATTGCTCTTGATTCCATTGCAGCATGCCGCCTACCATATTGGTACAGCCATTATAACCATGCTGCTGCAGGTACTCACAGGCACGTTCGCTACGGTAGCCACTGCGACAGATGAAGATAATTTCACCCGTGTTCTCAATCTCCGTGATACGATCCGGAATTTGCCCGAGGGGGATATGCTTCGCTCCTTCAATCATGCCTGCTGCTACTTCCTCATCCTCGCGGACGTCAATCATTTGCAGACGCTCGCCGGCCTGGAGACGCTGGCGTAATACAGAGGGCTCGATTTCGGCAATCTGTGTCATCGTTCGGACCTCATTTCGTTTGATTTCATGTCATTTGAGATAATTTCACTGCTATTTTTCGCAAATGGTTGTGATATATCTCATGGCATTTATGATATCCAAGCCATGTCTGTGCTGTCAACGGAGCACTTCATTCCACGGCTTACCAAACTATAAATAAGGGGCGCATTGTATATGGATGTTATCGTAAAACCTACTCCCTCCTTGAAGGGTCAATTCGGAGCGCTGTCCTCCAAGAACTATACAACTCGTTATTTACTCGCAGCTGCTCTTGCAGAAGGCACGAGCACGATTCATTTCCCTGCACACAGTGAGGATAGTGACGCTATGCGCCGCTGTATTGCGGACCTGGGAGCTGTGCTGGAAGAGGATGACGAGAAGATCGTCATTACAGGCTTTGGACGTAATCCCCATCCTGCGACGGAACTGAATGTGGGCAACGCAGGGGCTGTATTACGCTTTCTGATGGGGACAGCAGCGCTGCTGCCGGATGTGACCTTCGTGAACACATACCCTGAATCGCTCGGCAAACGTCCTCATCTGGACCTGATTGAGGCCTTGGAGCAGATGGGGGTAGAGGTGGAGCATCAGGCAGGACGCTTGCCTATTCGTATTCGGGGAGGTCAGCCTAAGGGCGGTCATATCCGTGTATCGGGTTCCGTCAGCTCGCAGTATTTAAGTGCACTCCTGTTCTTGACGCCGCTATTGGAGGAGGACAGTCACATTGAAGTGCTGCATGACCTCAAATCCAAAGTGGTCATTGGCCAGACGCTGGAGGTGCTGGAGCAGGCAGGAATCACAGTCCATGCCAGTGAGGATTACATGTCCTTCGACGTCCCTGGCCGTCAGTCCTATAAGGCTCGTGAATACACTGTGCAAGGGGATTATCCGGGCAGTGCAGCCATTTTGGCAGCAGCAGCGGTTACTCATTCTGACGTAACTGTAGAGCGGCTCATGGAGCACAGCAAGCAAGGTGAGCGTGCTATTGTTGATGTACTGCAGATGATGGAGGTTCCTTTGACACATGAGAACGACGTGGTGCGTATTCAGGGGAATGGTAAGCTGAAGGCGGTAGAGTTCGATGGAGATGCGGCGACGGATGCTGTGCTGGCAATGGTTGCGGCGGCTGTCTTTGCCGAAGGCACCTCCCGCTTCTACAATGTAGAGAATTTGCGCTACAAGGAATGTGACCGGATTACGGACTATCTGAACGAGCTGAAGAAAGCAGGGGCACATGTAGAAGAGCGTCAGGCCGAAATTATTGTCCACGGTACCCCGGAAGGTGTTCCAGGTGGGGTGGAGATTAATGCGCATTTCGATCATCGTGTCATTATGGCTTTGACTGTGGTCGGTCTGAGAGCGGCACAACCGTTACGAATTAAGGATGCACATCATGTGGCCAAATCCTACCCGCAATATTTTGATCATTTGCTTGCGCTTGGAGCCGATGTTGAGTGGGTACAATAATTCGGGCACAATAATTCATAGTGACAAGCCTTTCCTTGTGAGATAATAGAGAGGATGTAACAGGCACAGGGCGTCAAGCGATAGCTAGAGTCCCAGCGCCAAGCTATGGAGGTGATGAAGAATGACATATGCAAATCCTGATCGTGATACCATTCGCCAGATTCTTGAGCAAGTAGGTAATATTGCTGTAGTCGGCTTGTCGGACAAGACGGACCGTACATCTTATATGGTGGCTGCGGCCATGCAGAGCAGAGGCTACCGCATCATCCCGGTGAACCCCACTGCGGCAGGGCAGACTATTCTCGGGGAGACCTGCTATGCATCATTGAAAGAGGTTCCAGAACCCATTGATATGGTGAATGTCTTCCGCCGTAGTGAATTCTGTGCGGATGTCGCTCGTGAAGCCGTCGAGGTGAAGGCTTCTACATTATGGCTTCAACAGGGAATCATAAGTGAAGAGGCAGCCGAGATTGCAGCGGGCCATGGAATGCAGGTCATAATGGATCGTTGCATTAAAGTCGAGGAGGCGATCACCCGCCCGAATCGACCCTAGACTCTGTTACTCGGACGATCGAGTCGCCTTGGATGTTAGCAGAACGAATCCGATGTCTCATCGGGTTCGTTTTGCTTTGAAAATTTTTGACAAATGACAGCCGACCGCTTACCATCAGGATAGAAAGGAGAGGATAGCCATGAATTGGCTAGGATCCTTACAGCGGTTGGGCCGCGCGGTTATGCTGCCAACCATGGTGCTTCCTGCGGCTGCCATACTCCTTAGTCTGGCGAGTCTGCCTTGGAACCAATGGGGAATGCCACTGATTGCAGAGGTGGCTCAGGCGGCCGGGAACGGCATTTTTTACTTTCTGCCTTATTTTTTTGCCGTAGGTGTAGCTCTCGGCATGTCGAATCAGGCAGGGCAAGCGGGGCTTGCTGCTTTGGCCGGAATGGCCATCTATGACCAGGTTACAAAATATTTCGGGCAAGGACTGGTACATCCAGCCACCCTTATAGGCATTATCTTGGGCGTTATTTCTGCGGTCACGCATAATAGGTTCAAGAGCATCAAGCTGCCTGAGGTACTGCAGTTTTTTGGCGGTTCACGCTTCGTGCTATTGGTCATCGGGCTTTTCTCTGCCCTGTTTGCCTTTCTGATGCTGGGCATTGCCCCGGTACTTCAGGGGCTTTTGGGACAGTTGGCTGATCTGGAGCAGCATATGGGGGGCTTTGGCCTGTTCCTGTATGGCATTTTGTATCGGGTGCTTGTGGCATTTGGGCTTCATCATCTGCTGAATAATGTATTCTGGTTCCAGGTTGGGACCTATGAGACGCCTTCTGGACATATCGTGCAGGGTGACTTGCCTCGCTTCTTCAGTGGAGACCCGACAGCAGGCTACTTCATGTCAGGATTATTCCCTATTATGATGTTTGCGCTTCCGGCGATAGCCATTGCGATCATTCAGGAGGCTCGTGAGGATTTGAAGCCGAAGATTCGCAAGACGTTCCTCACGGCAGCGTTCGTATGCTTTTTGACAGGGGTGTCCGAGCAGATTGAGTTTGCCTTTTTGTTCGCAGCTCCTTATCTATTTCTAGTGCATGCTGTATTGTCAGGGCTGGCCATGTGGCTGACCTACGAGCTGGATATAAGGCATGGCTTCTCCTACTCGGCAGGCTTTATCGATTATGTGCTTAATTTCCACTTGTCAGAAAATGCCTGGTTGCTCATTCCTGTGGGCATCGCTTACGGACTAATCTACTATGTGTTGTTTCGCTGGGCCATCCGTACGTTCCGAATTCCGACGCCAGGTCGGGAGGAAGGGTCTGTACTGGAGGACTGGGCGGGGAGCATTCCTTACCGTGCACCGCTGATTCTGGAGGCGCTTGGAGGCAAGGAGAATATCGTGCAGGTGGAGTCCTGTATCACAAGGCTACGGCTGACTGTACATAATGACAGGCTTATTGATACGACAGCTATGAAAGCACTGGGCTCGGCAGGTCTGATCAAGCTGGGAGGCGGCAATGTGCAGGTCGTCTTCGGAACGTATTCAGAGCTCATTCGGGAGGAGATTGCCAAGCTACTGCAGCGTGATCTCACGCAGGTGTTGTTCAACGCTCCGGTACAAGGAAAAATGCTTCCGATCCATGAAGTTCCTGATCAGATTTTTGCTGCCAAGCTCGTGGGTGACGGTGTAGCTTTCATTCCAGAGAAGGGAGAGCTGGTCTCGCCTGTGCACGGCACGGTCATGCATCTGTATCCGACCATGCACGCCATCGGGATCGAGACACTCGACGGCATCGAAGTGCTACTGCATATCGGAATTGATACATCACAGCTCAAGGGTCATTTTACGGCCCTGGTGGCTGCTGGTGATCAGGTAGAGCCAGGACAACTGCTGATCAAGTTCGATCTGCAGGCTTTACGTCAGCTAGCGCCTTCGCTAGTGACACCGATGGTGATAACGAATCCGGACAGAATCAAATCATGGAGCTTCGCTCCGTTCAAGACGGTGAAGAAGGGGCAAGCGTCGGTCATGTCTGTTGTACTGTATGATAGGAATGTTGGAGGGGTTGAAACATGATATACGGCATAGGAGCTGCCTCGGGGATTGCCATCGGCAATGCTTTCGTTCTACCAAGCTGGGAGTGGGACTTAACCGATCAAAGAATGGACCCGGTGGACCTTGCCAAAGAATTTGAACGATTGTATGAAGGGATACGGACCTCCAAGGATGAGATTAATTCCATAAAGGATGAGTTCCGTGAGATCGTGGGGCCGGAGGAATCAAGCATATTTGATGCTCATCTGGCCATCCTCGATGATCCTGCATTCATGAATGAAATTCGCGGCATCATTGAACGACAATATAAGGCTGCTGAGGTAGCCGTCAAGGAAGCCATTGATCATTTTGTTACGATGTTCGATCTGTTGGACGATGAATATATGAAGGAGCGGGCGCTCGATATCAAGGATGTCGGGAATCGTTTGCTTAAGCATCTGTTGGGGGCCCCTGAGGTGACCCTGCCGAAGGACACGCAGCCATATATTCTGGTTGCTAAGGAGTTGTCGCCGTCTCAACTCGCCCATCTGAATCCGGGGCACGTCCTAGGGATTGTTACGCTGATCGGCGGGAAGACCTCCCATTCCGCTATCATGGCGCGTGCCCTCGGTATCCCACTCGTGTCAGGACTGGAAAGCAACAACAATCTGCCTGTTCAGACCGGGGATATGATGATTGTGGACGGGGACAACGGCAAGGTATATGTCAATCCTGGAGAGACGGCACTTCGTCGTTATACGAAGCTCCGTACAGAGCAGCTTCGTAAGAAGCAACAGCTTGAACTGCTCGCAACTGTCGATTCTGTAACGAAGGATGGCGAGCGAATTCATCTGGCTGCGAATATAAGCTCAGTTAAGGATTTGGAGATGGCCCTGAAGAACGGAGCCGAGGGTGTTGGATTGTTTAGAACCGAGTTTCTCTATATGGATCGGCCTGCTTTTCCGAATGAGGATGAGCAATTCGAGGTGTACAGACGTGTGGCGGAGAAGGCTGGCTCTCACCCAGTTGTCATCCGCACGCTGGACATCGGAGCGGACAAGCAATTGGATTACTTACCGCTTCAAGAGGAAGAGAACCCGTTCCTGGGCTACCGCGCTATTCGAATCAGCCTGGATCGACGTGATATATTCAAGACGCAGTTGAAGGCTATTTTGCGAGCGAGTGCGGCTGGTAATGTACGCCTGATGTACCCGATGATTTCTTCTGTAGAGGAGTTTCGTGAAGCCAATCAGGTACTTGCGGAGGCGATGCAGGAGCTTGAGGAACGAGGTGTTCCTTTCAACCCGCGTATGGAAAAGGGCATCATGATCGAGGTGCCGGGGGCAGCCTTGATAGCGGATTTGCTTGCGGAGGAAGCGGACTTTTTCAGCATCGGCACTAATGATCTGGTACAATATGTACTCGCTGTAGACCGCATGAATGAGCAAATTGCCCACATGTATCATCCCTATCACCCTGCTGTGCTGCGGATGCTCAGAATGATAGCGCAGGCAGCGCACAGGGCTGGCATCAAGGTAAGTGTATGCGGGGAGATGGCTGGGGACGAGCGCTCTGTTCCGCTCTGGCTGGAGCTTGGGATTCATAATCTCAGTATGTCGCCACAGTCTCTACTTCGTGTGAAGCATCGGGTGCTGAATACTACGGCCTCCAAGGCGAAGGTGATTGCTCAGGAATGCTTAGGCATCTCATATGCAGCGCAGATTGAGGAGAAATTAACCGTTGCAGCAGGCTTGGTTGTAGTCGACCAGGTCAAGGGCTGACGCGGCCAGCCGCGGGTCAACAGAGCATTACTTGGGTGATCACTCGGCTAGCTGTGAAGGCAATGGGTACCATAACGAACAGCAATGGTTGATTGACTCGGCAGAGCTGAACATGACTGAGTGTGATCACAATGTAGCTATAGCTTCTTAATAGGAAAGGGACGCCCGCTAGAATGAATTGCGGACGTCCCTTTATCATTTGGAGCTGAATGTGAAGTGCATACAAGTAGGTGAGTTGTGATGAAAGTTCGTCCAGCCCTACAGGAGCCTGTCAGAGTGACGCAGAGGCCTTTGCAGGGGACAATAGTAGCAAACTTCAACGCCATCTAGACAAAAGCTTAACAAAGCCTCAGGAAAGCTTACACGGGGTCAGAAAGCACTACAACGGAGCCTCACTGAGCTTAGAATGCCTCTGAATGCAACAGATGAGCCTATATGGCCCCACAGATTGCTACAAATGCCTCAACGGAGCTCTGAAGAACAAAGTTCTGCCTCTGAGCTAGCTCTTTATGTGCTTATCAACTTCGTTCGAGCGAACAGTGAGCTTGGCGCTGGTCGACAGGGCTCCTCACTTGTGCGATTCTACACATATATTCGATCCGGTCAACGTACTGGTAGCTTGATTAGTCCTTGGCTGCTAACAGATCACAAAATGCCTTGCCATAGGGCGGAAGGTCCGGCGGTCGACGTGCAGAGACGATATGTCCGTCTGTGACGACAGCCTCATCTTTCCAGATGGCGCCTGCGTTCTCCATATCGTCGCGGATGCCCGGCGTCGAGGTTACAGTGACACCATTCAGAATTTTGGCAGAGATTAGCACCCAGCCAGCGTGGCAAATCTGGCCAATGATCTTGCGATCAGCGTGCATTTCCTGAACAAGGCTGATCACCTTCGGATAGCGTCTTAGCTTATCAGGCGCCCAGCCGCCAGGTACCAGAATGCCATCATAATCACGGCTATCCAGCTCATCGAATGCATATTCTGCCTCCGCAGGGACCCCGTATTTACCGATGTAAGTCTTGCCCTTCTTCTCACCTGCGAGATGCACCTCTGCTCCCTCTTCGCGAACTCGATGGACGGGATACCACAGCTCCAAATCTTCGAATTCTTCATCTACCAGTGCAATTACTTTTTTTCCAGCCAATCTCATGTGTACACATCCCTTCTTCTGCTTTATGCTTTTAATATAACATTCGACGTGTAATACACCAAACGGACAGGGCTCCGTGCTGGAATTCGATAATTTATCCGTTTTTTTCGCGAAGTATGGCAATTTGTTCAACTTCTGTACAAAGGCAGGGAAATGAAGGCCAGAGGTCGAATCTCAAATGTATTGGCGTAGAATTAGATAATGGGGTGTATTGGAAAATGCGCAAGCATTGTAGTTGCGGGCGGGCGATGGGTCTGGAGTTACGAGTGATTATCTATGCCCGCAAGGTCAGAATCAGACATGTTCCTGTATATGTATGTGAGGAATGCTGTGGTTACGAGATCATGCCACAGGTTGCCGGACGTATGAAAGCCTTGATTGCGGAGCTTGGAAAGTCTCCCTCCCGGCAAAGCATATCGTTTGCTCAGCGGAATGAGCTGGCGGATGTCATACGTCTGTTCATTGCAGATGAGACCGATGCCCCTGGCGAGCATTGGGAACAGCGCTTTGAAGCCGCAAGGCAGGACAGGATTAATCTCTTGCTGGATCTTTATCGTGTTGCTTCCCAAAGTGGGGACGAGGCGTGGAAGTCACAGCTTCAAGAGAGGCTGGCTCAGCTCCCGGATTGCACCAATGATCCGTTGTTAACTGACGCTTGATACTTTTCATGAAAATTTTCATGGCCATCATTGGATTTTGCATGCACTTTTTGTTACCATGTAATTATGACTATCAGTGAAAGGAATGCATGTCCAATGGCTACTTTGAACCCGATCCACACTTCGGAGCAATTACACGCGGTACTGGACGCATCTTCGGACAAGCCTGTGCTTGTGTTCAAACACAGCACACGCTGTCCAATCAGTGCCCGTGCGCATCAAGAGGTAGAGAATTATCTGCGTTCCGCCAACGACAATTTTGAATACGGTATCATCCTTGTGGTTGAGGATCGTCCAGTGTCTCTGGAGGCAGCTGAGGTACTTCAAGTGAAGCATGAATCACCTCAGGTTATCCTTGTGAAGGATGGCTCAGTCGTCTGGCATACCTCCCATTCGGATATTACAGCTGGAACGCTTCAAGACACCCTGAGTCAGGTCTGAGAAGGCCTGTCATTGCGCAATTAAGGTTTTTGTCGTATCATGTTTTAAAATAGTATTTTGCACACATTGCTTCAAAATTCCACTGAATCTCATTATTCTATGCAGTATGGTACATAGGCAACTCCGGGATATGATTATACTGGCAGTACCGATTCGGATGGTAGATGCGAAATACATAACGGTACCTGGAGAACTGCAACGAAAATTTATCGGCAATGGAGAGAAGGAATGTGACGGTAACGATCTATGATGTTGCTCGCGAAGCAGGCGTGTCGATGGCGACCGTATCCCGCGTAGTCAACAATAACCCTAACGTAAAGCCCCAGACCCGCAAGAAGGTGTACGAAGCTATTGAGCGCCTCGGCTATCGTCCGAATGCTGTCGCAAGGGGACTCGCAAGTAAGAAGACCACGACCGTTGGGGTCGTGATTCCGGATATATCTAATTCGATTTTTGCGGAGATTGCGCGTGGTATCGAGGATATAGCTAACATGTACCACTACAATATTATCTTGTGTAACGCTGATAAACGTAAAGAGAAGGAAATCCGCGTCATCAATACGCTACTAGAGAAGCAGGTGGATGGACTGCTCTTCATGGGAGGTACGGTGACGGACGAGCATATTCAAGCGTTTCAGACGTCCGCTGTGCCTATTGTATTGTGTGCAACGAGCGACGAGAAGGGCTCTTATCCATCCGTGGATATCGATCACGAAGCTGCAGCATTTGACGCAGTCAGCACACTGATTCGTCACGGACACCGTCAGATCGCGATGATCAGTGGAACCCTTCAAGATCCTGCTAACGGCTATGCGCGTTTCCAAGGTTATAAGAAGGCGCTTGAAACAGCTGGAATTGAGTACCAGGAGGACCTGGTGCGTATTGGCAACTATCGTTATGAATCTGGCGTGGAAGCGATGAAATATTTTCTTGGATTGAAGAAAAAACCGTCCGCTATTTTCGCAGCTACAGACGAAATGGCTATTGGTGCCATTCACAGCATTCAGGATGAAGGCTTGAAGGTGCCTGATGATTTCTCGATCATTAGTGTGGATAACATTCGTATGGCCTCCATGGTGCGGCCGCAGCTTACGACAGTCGCGCAGCCGATGTATGATCTTGGCGCGGTAGCAATGCGTCTGTTGACTAAGCTGATGAAGAAGGAAAATGTGGAAAATCCACGCGTAATTTTGCCGCATGAGACGATTCTGCGTCTGTCTGTAAGCTCTGTGGACTAGATTAGACCTATAGATACAATATATGACTTGATCTTTTGCGTGCAAGGGATCAAGCAGGAAGAAAGCTCCTTTACGGGAGCTTTTTTTTCGAAATCAGACCTTGGAAGAGTCGCTCAATAGATGCAGCAGGGAAAAGGAGAGAACGTAATCATGAGTGAAGTGATAGGAATTATTGGAGCGATGGATGAGGAGATTGAATTGCTGCTGTCCTCAATGGAACAACAGAATCGAGTTGAGCGGGCAGGAATTATCTATGTCGAGGGAGAGATTGAGGGGCGGCGAGTGGTCGTCTGCAAATCAGGTGTTGGCAAGGTGAACGCGGCGGTGACTACACAGATTCTCATCGACTGCTTTCAGACGACGACCATTCTCTTTACAGGAGTGGCTGGTGCAGTCGACCCAGAGCTGAATGTGGGTGACATGGTGATTTCATCGACCTGTATGCAGCATGACATGGATGTCACGCCGCTTGGATACGCGAAAGGGATTATCCCTTATCAGGAGGTCTCGGAATTTGCAGCCGCCCCCGCGCTGATTCAATTGGCAGAGCAAGCATGTTCGGTTCTCGGAGCCAATTACCGGATTGGGAAGGTGCTGTCTGGAGATCAGTTCATTGCCAATGTGGAAAAGGTAGCATCTTTATATGAGGAGATGCAAGGGGCCTGTACAGAAATGGAGGGAGCAGCAGTGGCACAGGTATGCCATATGCACCGCATCCCATTCGTCGTTCTCCGATCCATGTCGGATAAGGCGGATGGCTCAGCCCATACCAGCTTTGCAGAGTTCACAGTAGAGGCATCCCGGCGCTCACATGCCATTGTAGATTACATGCTCAAGCATCTCCCGATCCACTAAGCTGCTATGCGTGCTGATCGCGGAAGCTACCTACTGAAACAGAAGCGACCTCCTGCTTCAAGCGAAGGTAATAGGTTGGTGGTGGTTGTGCAGGTTCACTAGGTTCACTTCACCACCAACCTTTGCTGTAAGCGCATGTATGGCTAATACATTTTACGTCGCTGAAAACGAACCCGATCAAAGGCTTCCTCGGAGGATAATGAGACATTCGGCCCCACACGGACCATAAGGCAGTTCGCAGGATGTGAACAAATCTCAGGGTCATCGGTCGCGTACCAGACCATCCCCACACATTTCATGAGCTGCTCCATCATCCTTCGATAGTCCCACACGGATAGCTTCGAGCCTTGTAAATCCCAATGCCAATAATACTCTGTCGTATATACGATATAATCATCGAGCTGTCCTTCACGAAAGCCTACCTGGATGAGTGCACGACCGATCCCGGTGGAGCGATAATCAGAAGCTACTTCTATGGCTCCCAGTTCCAGCAGGTCATCCATATTGGCCTCCGACCAGCGCTCCAGCTCGTCAGGATAATGGAAGGTGACATATCCGACAATGGTTGAATCCGTTCTGGCGATAATGACTCTTCCTTCTGGCAGAGCGGCAATCTCCATCAAAGCCTCATGCTGCTCCCGTGGTCTACGGAAGGCATCAAGCTGCTCATGGAGCTCAAGTCCCTCCAAATATTCGGCCGTTATCGGTCCCTCCACCACCAATGGTATTTCGGCATGCGGAAGCTGCTGCTGCTGGTATATTTTCGTATGCTGCATGAACAGGCTCCTTTCCTCGAAATGATGTCGGATTTACCTGTCTTCCCCTTTTTATAGCAAAAAAACAATTCTTTGAAAAGAATAGCGGTCACAAGTGTGCTATGCTATACTGATTTAGACATAAAAAGTTCACATTTTTCCAATAGCCAAAATAAACGAGCAAGATGAGGCATCTCATTTATCAGTCGTGAGGAGGCGAGAATTCATGCATAATGAATCAATGGAAAGTGTTGTATACGGTTCCAATATGGGCAATTATGAACAAGCCTGCAAGCGTTTTCAGTGGGAGGAGATAGAACGCCACTTCACCTGGTATAAGACAGGCAAGGTGAATATGGCACATGAAGCCATTGATCGGCACGTATATGAGGGGCGGGGGCACAGGACGGCGCTGCTCTATGCTGATGATGTCCGTGAGGAATCCTACACCTTTATGCAGCTATGTATGGAATCCAACCGCTCAGGTAATGTACTGCGTAAATTTCAGATTGGCCGCGGGGATCGTGTATTTGTGTTCATGCCACGTTCACCGGAGCTGATTATTGGCTTGCTAGGAATTTTGAAGGTAGGGGCCATCGCCGGACCGTTATTCGAAGCGTTCATGGAGACAGCTGTCAAGGATCGGCTGGAGGATAGCTCCGCAGTGGCGATCATAACGACACCTGAGCTGTTACCGCGTATTCGGCGTGAGGAGCTGCCACACCTGAAGCATATTTTTGTAGTAGGAGACAATGTGAATATAGAGGATGGACTCATTGACTGGAAGCACGAGATGGGTGAGGCTTCCTATGAGCTGGAGCCGGAGTGGCTGGGCCGGGAGGACGGATTGATCATTCATTACACCTCTGGCTCGACAGGCAAACCGAAGGGAGTGTACCATGTCCAAAATGCCATGATTCAGCACTACTACACGGGTAGACAGGTGCTTGATCTGCGTGAGGATGATATCTATTGGTGCACAGCTGATCCAGGGTGGGTGACAGGAACCTCTTACGGAATCTTCGCACCCTGGTTGAATGGAGCAACCAATGTCATTCGAGGAGGACGCTTTAACCCTCAGCAATGGTACCGCACGATTGAGCGCTATCAGGTTACGGTATGGTACAGTGCACCGACCGCTTTTCGCATGCTGATGGGTGCGAGTGCGGATATTCTGGATAAATATGATCTGACCAGTCTACGGCATGTCATGTCCGTCGGAGAGCCACTGAATCCGGAGGTCGTTCGTTGGGGCTGGAAGGCTTATGGTCAGCGCATACATGACACATGGTGGATGACGGAGACGGGCGGCCAGCTCATCTGCAACTACCCTGAGATGGCGATCAGGCCTGGCTCTATGGGTAAGCCATTACCAGGGATTGAGGCTGCTATTCTGGATGAACAGGGGCACAGGCTCCCACCGAATCATATGGGACATCTGGCGATTCGAACCCCATGGCCCTCCATGATGAAAGCGATCTGGAATAACCCGGATAAGTATCAGGAGTATTTTCGCTTTGAGGGCTGGTACGTATCTGGAGACTCTGCCTATATGGACGAGGATGGATATTTCTGGTTCCAGGGGCGGATTGATGATGTGATCAATTCCTCTGGGGAACGGATCGGCCCCTTTGAAGTAGAGAGCAAGCTGGTAGAGCATCCTGCGGTTGCAGAGGCTGGGGTGATCGGCAAGCCTGACGCTGTCCGGGGGGAACTAATCAAGGCGTTTGTAGCTTTGCGTGAGGGCTATGCAGCGACAGAAGAGCTGAAGGCTGAGATATATCAATTTGTAAAAGAGGGTCTCTCGGCGCATGCGGCTCCCCGTGAGATTGAATTCAGGGAAAAGCTGCCCAAGACACGCTCTGGCAAGATTATGCGACGTGTACTCAAGGCCTGGGAGCTAAACCTGCCTACAGGAGATCTATCGACGATCGAGGACTGATATGAACACTTATTAATTCTATCCTCTACAAAAAAAGAAACCTTCCTTATGATGAAATGGAGATCACAACCATTTCGAATCATAGGATCGGTTTCTTTTTTTATTATTTATCTACGCCTCACCAATCAAGGAGTCTTTGTGGCAGGAGAAAGTCCTGATTCACCCGCTGCGTTGATGGCGCTGATTCGGAATGAGCCTTTATTCAGACTGTGTGAGTTGTAATTGAAATGGGTACTCTGAGCAGTCCCTAAGAAATTAAAGGCATCTTTGCCGTCCTCACTATAGTAAACGTTATACCCTTGAATCCCTTCAGCAGAGGCATTTCCCTGCCAGGACAGGGAGATGCCATTAGCCGTTGCTTGCACTTGAGGTGCGGCTGGAGCTGAAGGAGGTCCAGCAGGTACTACAGGCTCACCAGTCTGGTCAGGTGGTGTGCTGTCAGGCGGTGGAGCAGCACCTGCAGTAACGGTAGCGCTAGGCGCAGATTCTCGACCAGCGACGTCTACAGCTGTAACATAATAGCTGCCTGTGCCTGCCGTGAACACCTTGCTGGCATCTGCCATGACGACTTTGCCTTGGCGTCTGAAATCTCCACCTGTAGACCGGTAGAGTCTATAGCCGACGACATCCTTATTTGGACTTGCGCTAAACGTAATGATGGCGTTCCCGTCCTTCGTCCCCGCACTTACATTGGATGGAGGAGATGGATCACTGCCGTCATCAGATCTCGGGTCGACATCCGTCGGCATATCCGCCGTAGCATCCTGCGGCAGATAATAGGAGATATCTCGGCGTCCTTTGACATAAGGCAAGGCCTTCTGCAGCTCCTTAATCAGCTCCGAGATAGGTTTCTCACGCTTGATTACTGTACGTTCCTTCAGCATATCGTCAGGAGTGCCATCTTTAGGGATGTAATTGACACCATTGAAGGTAATATATTTTGCTCTAGAAATACCATCGTCACGTTCCTTAGGAACGAATTTGCTGTTGAATTTGTCAGTCACAAAGCGATCTGTCATAGCAGTCGGAATCTTACCGCTGTAAGCCGATACAGTTCTGGTCACGATCCCGTCTGGGACAGGGAATGACTTGGTAGTGAACAGCTCAGGACGCTGCTCGACGACTTCATTCATAATCTGGGCCCACAGACGCCGTGCACGTTCCTTCTGAGCTGTTGTCTCCAGCTTATGCTCCTGATACTTGTAGCCAACCCAGACGCCTAGAGTAACATCTGGTGTAAAGCCCTCGAACCACACATCCGTATAGGATTGCGTCGTTCCGGTCTTCCCTACAATCGGAATATTACTGTGCTTGAAGTTGCGCTTTACCAGCCCACCGGTACCCTCAGTCACGACAGTTCTCAGCATATCGGTCATCAGATAGGCTGTCTGTGGTGAGAAGACGCGAACAGGCTCGTGGTCCTTCTTGTATACAACATTACCGTTAGAGTCGACAATCTTGGCAATCATGTAGGCATCATTGAATTGTCCGCCGTTGGCAATCGCACCATAAGCATTTGTCAGCTCTTCAACGGTCACGCCATATTTCATGCCGCCCAGTACCCCGGTCTGCGCCTGATAATCACTATCCTCGATGGTGGTGATCCCTAGCTTCTTGGCAAAATCCCAAGCATCCTTAATACCAACCTTCTCGTTGAAGATCTTGAGCGCTACGGTATTCATCGACTTATTCAGCGCATAGCGTGCTGTGACCAGTCCTTCATAACGATTGTTAGAATTCTTGGGAATATGATAGCTGTTCGAGCTGTTCTTCAGAATAATAGGGGAATCATCAAGGACACTTCCTGGCTGAACTGCTCCACTATCCAGAGCTGGCAGAAAGGCTGCAATGGGCTTCATTGCTGAACCGGGCTGCCTAACCATCTGCGTAGCGTAGTTCATCTGTTCCTCGTTGAAATCCCGTCCCTCGATCATTCCCAGGATGGCGCCTGTTTTATGATCAATTAGGATAGCTGCCGTCTGTTCCATTCCCTTGGTCTTGCTTGTAGGAGAGAAGTTGTTAGCGTTCTCCGAGATCGTATGCATCGCCTTATACACCGTCTTGTCGATTGTAGTGTAGACGCGATAACCACCTGTACGGAGTTGGTCCATAGCTTCCTGCAGGCGCTCACTGCTATTGCCTTGCGTGTCTGCATTCGCTGTCTGCTCGGAATTGTTCATGACAGACATTAGCACCTGTGCTGCCTGGCGTTCCGTTTCCAACATTAGATAAGGATAGGTGTTATATGCCTTGACGGTGCGTTTGGCTAGCGATCCTTTGACGTCAAAGGCCAGTGCTTCCTGATACTGAGCTTGTGTAATCTTGTTCTCCTGCAGCATCCGGCTCAGCACGAGCTTCTGCCGATTCATCGCCCTATTGAAGTTCTCTTCAACGAATTCACCCTTGCTGTTATAAGCAGAATATCTAGTCGGAAGCTGAGGCAGACCTGCCAGATAAGCGGATTGAGCGATGTTAAGCTCCTTCAGATCATTAATATTGAAAATACCTTTGGAGGCAGCCTTGATACCGAATACATTATATCCGTTGGAGCCTTTACCGAAGGGGACTTTATTCAGATATGCACTCATAATTTGATCCTTCGTCATGAATCGTTCCAGACGCAGGGACAGGAGGATTTCCTTTACCTTGCGATCCTCGGTCTGATCAAGACTCAGGAAGACTCGACGTGCCAACTGTTGGGTCAGTGTACTGCCGCCTGTCTGAACGGACTCGTTCAGCACCCTTTGCTTGACAGCGCGAAGTGTTCCAGAGATGTCTACACCTTTATGTTCATAAAAACGATTGTCCTCGATGGCAATGACAGAATCAATGACGATCTGAGGAATCTGGTCCAGACTGACAGGGCGTCTGTCCTCATCCGTACGAAGCTGTCCGATCGGTGAGCCGTCATTGAAATATGCGAAGCCAGTAATCGCATTTTCGCCTATCTGCTGTTCGATCATAGCCCTAGAACGCACGGGGTCATCCTTAACGATGGAAGCGACGTAGCCTGATACGGCTCCACCGGCAAACAGGATGCCCATAAAGGCTATAACGAATAGCCATTTCATGGTTATGCCCAGTCCGCGGAAAAATTTCCTCCAACGGGATACTTGACGTTTAGGGACTTTTTTGTTCTCATCAGTCATCAAGTCTTCCTCCTTTTAACAGGCACTATTATAGCACAAAAATATGGGTTCGACCCATAAGCACATAAGCCTGTCTTTTGAAAACTGACGATTCAAGAACGCTTATAATTGTAAAAAAAGGCAGGGGAAATACAATATTTGATGCAAGCAATGTAGTGTACTATTCATAAATGCGAAAAAAAGGAGAACCTCAAAGAGCTGATTTGCTCTTGAGACTCTCCTTTCGGTAATTCTAGTTACAAATTAACGGTTGTAGAATTCGACGATTTGCTTCTCATCGATGTCTTGGGACAGCTCAGCACGCTCTGGCAAACGGATGTATTTACCTTCGAACGCAGCATCGTTGTACTCCAGGTAAGAAGCCAGGTGTGTACGGTTCTCCAATGCTTCCTTGATGGAAGCCATTGTGCGGCTTCTTTCACGAAGACCGATAACATCACCAGGAGATACTTGGTAAGAAGCGATGTCTACCTTTTTGCCATTCACAGTCACGTGACCGTGGGATACCAATTGACGGGAACCCGCACGGGAGTTCGCGAATCCAAGACGGTATACCAGGTTGTCCAGACGGCTTTCGAGCAGGAACATGAAGTTCTCACCGGCAATACCTTGCATATTTTGAGCTCTGTTGAACAGTGTGCGGAATTGCTTCTCGCCCAGACCGTACATGTGACGCAGCTTTTGCTTTTCTTGCAGCTGCATACCGTAGTTGCTCATTTTTCTGCGTTGGTTAGGACCGTGTTGTCCCGGTGGGAAAGGGCGTTTCAATTCTTTACCAGTGCCGCTCAGAGAAATACCGAGACGACGGCTTAATTTAAATTTAGGACCAGTGTAACGTGCCATTATAGAGTTAACTCCTTCATAATTAAATTTGAGTCGGGCTCTCTTTGCGCTCTAGAGTGTCTGGCATGTAAATCAGATCATGCACAACTGACAGGAAAGTTCAGCCGCTGTCCTGTTAGCAACACAACAGATGAGGGTGACACAACCGTTTCGCCCAAATTTAAGACCGGAGCAGTAATGTATACCACCCAGTCTTCATCAACAATAAATATTATATGAAACGTAGTGGTAATGTCAAGAAAATTAAAAAAAGAAAACGTCAAAAAATGTCGATAGGTCTAATGGACTAAAAATTTGGGCCAATTCACTGAAAAATGGATGCAAATGCGAAGGGAAAGGAGTAAAATAGAGCATGTCTACATTCCTCGATTGCGTCTTCGTGTTAGATGCCTTTCAGAATTGCGCTAGAAGGAGTTGTACAAGATATCCAGCCTTCTGTTGAGAATTTGTACAGGAGGAGGGTTATATCATTGCTGTGAAGGAGCGCCCGATATGTCAGAATTTCCATCAGCGGATGACAACGTCCTCGTGAGTAACAAGACCAATCCAATAAAGCCGCTGTTAGACGGGCAATGCCCGGATTTTCTTTCTTGGCTGCAAAACATGGACATTACGCCTTTGGATTTTCCATACATTGATAATCTGCTGCTTACCGCATATACAGACTGGATTAGGCAGTCTGAAGGATTAGAGTGGCTACGGAAATTCTCCACAGCCGTATTTAACACCGGAAGTGCACAGATAGCTGGCGCATGGGAGACTGAGGTATATCAAGCCTGTGCGTCAAGAGTACTGAGTTCCGGTGCATGTGAGCACACGATTGAAGAATCCCCGGGTGGTATTCGCAACGTCGTCTACGGTGTTCCCTTATTTTCCCGGGTTCATCATGACCTGTTTGCTGTTCTGCTCTTCAAGATACCAGCGCAGGCGACCAGCGTTGCTCCGGGTCCTAGCACAGACTCACTTCAGACGGCTGCATTACATTACCGTAGCGTGTTCTATCAGAAATTCGAGAATCTGTTCGTTGCAGATCTTCTGCATTCGAAGAATACGGTGGGTGGCCCGTCCAAGACGCCGTCTATTCTATTTCAATTGGTAAAGCGCATGCATGACAAGATCGAAGTGGATGCAGTGCTGGATGAGGTGTTCGACAGTATATCGGACATGTTCCCCGATGTGGAGATTACATTGTATATGGCTCAGGAGAGGCAGAATCTCAATCTGCGGGTAAAGCAGCTACTTCTGGATCAGAAGAGCAGCAATGTCAGCGTGAAGGCCTTTGTCAGTGGCCAGCCTGCAGTGGGGCAGGTGGATGGTCAGGAGATCACCGAGCTAGGCATTCCATTGAAGGGCAAGCAGGGCACATATGGTGTTGTGCATCTGCAATTGCCGCCAGGGCAGAAGGAAATGAGCGAAATGGATATCAGCCTGATTACGATGATGGCGGACACAGCTGGAGTAGCTTTTGAGAACGCTAACCTGCTGGAGCAGTCCAACCTGCTCATCCAGGAGCTCAGATTGATCAACGAACTGGTCCAACGCCTGAATCAGAGTCTTCAGCTTACTGATATCGTTCATTTTGCCATCTTCGAGCTTATGTCCATTTTTCAGGCCGAGAATTGCTGCATTGTGCAGCTTGAAGAGAATGGAGAACATTCAAAAATCATTGGCTGCAACGTGAGGGCTTTTGAAAATAGAGTTCTATATGGAGATTCAGGATTTTCAGGCCATATCCAGAGTTCTGGTGAACCGGTGATCGTCTCCGATTATAGCAAGGAGTCTGCGATTGTGTCCGAGCTAATGAACGAGACGGGCTCGAAATCCATGATTGGTGTTCCGCTGCTCATGAGCGGCAAGGTCCGAGGCTCGATCATGCTGACGCATACACAGCCCTATTATTTCTCGTATAATAACTATAAATTGCTCCAGATGTTCTCGACGCACATCGGACTCGCACTCATGAATGCTTCCTTGCATGCACAGGTGAGAAGATTGGCTAATATGGATATGTTAACAGGATTACACGTACGCCATTATCTGGACAAGGTCATTCAGGAGCACCAGCAGAAGGATTTCTGTGGATCTCTTATTCTCATTGATATCGATCAGTTCAAGCGAGTTAACGATACGTTTGGACATCAGAAGGGCGACGATGTGCTGAAAATTGTCAGCGGAATTATTAAGGATAGTGTCCGCAGTGAGGATCTCAGTGCCCGTTGGGGTGGTGAGGAGCTAGCCATCTACTTGCCTCAGTTAGGTATTTACCAGGCTCTTCAGGTGGCCGAGACGATCCGCAAGAAGGTACCAGGAGAGACGGATCCGTCGGTTACCATCTCCTGCGGTATTGCGGAATGGAGCTGGATGGACGATCAGGTCAGCATAGAGAAGCTGTTCTATAGAGCTGATATGGCGTTGTACGATGCCAAGAAGCAGGGGCGCAATCGTACGGTGCTTGAGAATCTGGACGCTGAGCTTATGGGCCAGATCGAATGATATGCAGCAGATGTATAGCTATTGGAACCGAATTAAACTCATGAACTGTAAGCTCTCCTAAGCTCGTTGCCACTATGGCTGCGTGCAGGAGGGCTTATTTGTCGCATCAGCGGCTCAAATCTGTTCTAAGGGCCTATTCCTCTCCCGACCCTGCTAGGGCACAGCTTGCAGACTGTAATTCTGAATATAAGCGGGGGGAGTAGGGAAGCCTATTGTGCTGAACCTAGATTTTGGGGAGGCGGTAGATATGAGAGGATGGCGAATATACGCAGTGATCATCATCTGTACACTTCTGGCAGAGGGCTGCTTGAATGCAGATCAGGGCCACACGCCGCAGGAGCTGTACAGAATGGCTTCAGCTGGGATTGCGGGTAAGGAACGTATGAGCTTCCGCGGAATGGCCGCGATTAGGCGATCTAACAGTAGCTTGTTTGAGCAGCAGATACATTATGAGGGTTCTTTGCGTGGGCATGATGTCGTCGAGATTCGGACAATACTGCCGTCGGAGGAAGCAACGCTTTCCCCCGGACACAAGACGTCTAGCGAGCACAAGCCTTTTTCTATTGAAAATAAAGGCGGGCCAAAATCAATGATGCGGCGAGCACAAGGCAAGTGGCAGTTGAATTCATTGGGCAGCAGGGAGTGGGATGGGACGGTGGGGCGATTCAATCCATTTCATCAATTAAGTCAGCTGGACCGCTACAATAAGCTTGTATCATTGGAAAGCGGTTCTCCCCGCGGTGTCAAAATGCTTCGGATTGAATTGACTCCGGCCGACGCCAAGCAAATGCTTCGTGATGAATTGACTACGGAGATGGAGAGTATGGAGACCCATTATTTGAAGCAACTGCAGCAAATGGATGCAGTAGCCACCGTTCATAAAGATGAGCTACGCCAGGAGATTCAGCATACCCGCAAGCAGGAGCAGAGCGAGATGCTGAACAGACTTAAGGATGCCGAGGTGCGCGCCGTCTATCACATGACCATTGATAAGGCAACCAGTCTGCCATTGCGTCTGTCCTCCGAGACGAAGTTAAGCTACAAGAATGATCCGGAACAGGGAGAAGCATTGGTAACGGATGTTTTTTTTGAAGGGTATTAAGTTGTGTGAAAGAACGTGATACAATAAATAATGAAGAATTAACCTGTGTTCAAATGTGCATTTGCAGGTGATTACATAATCGGCTAACGCTGTAAATTAAAAGCTTGCAAAATGCCTAGGAATGAATGGACAAAGCAAGCATAGAGGAGAGAGCTTAATGAAGGACCCAAGAATTTTAAAATTGGCAGAGACACTCGTCGGCTATTCTGTTGATGTTCAGCCAGGCGAGAATATTTTGGTAGAGATGATCGGTTCGGAGCGGGATTTGCTTAACGCCATCATTGAGGAAATAGCTAAGCGTGGGGGAAATGCCTTCGTTGAGCTGACGGACCGCAGGGTGCAACGAGTGATGCTGCGCAATGCCAATCGTGAGCAGATTGAGACATGGGCAAAGCTGGACCTGGAGCGTATGAAGCAAATGCACGGATACATTGGTATTCGCGCAGGCGAAAATGTAAATGAACTGTCCGATGTTCCAGAGGACAAGATGAAGCTGTACAACTCATTGTACTCGCATCCGATCCATAGTGAACAGCGTGTCAAGCATACTAAATGGGTAGTTCTTCGTTATCCTAATGCAAGTATGTCTCAGCTGGCGAATACAAGCACAGAGGCCTTTGAGGACTTCTATTTCGATGTATGCACGCTGGATTATGCCAAGATGGATAAAGCACAGGACGCGCTTGCTGACCTGATGAGCCGTACAGACAAGGTGCGTATTACAGGACCGGGAACAGACCTGTCCTTCTCGATCAAAGATATTGGAGCTATCAAGTGCTCAGGCAAGCGCAATATTCCTGATGGAGAGGTCTATTCTGCTCCTGTCCGTAATTCGGTTAACGGTACGATCAGCTACAATACACCGACTCTGTACAATGGTGTGACTTTCGACAATGTGAAATTCCGGTTCGAGAACGGAAAAATTGTTGAAGCAGAGAGCAACAACAGTAGCAAGCTGAATGAAATTCTGGATACAGACGAAGGTGCACGTTACATTGGTGAATTCGCAATTGGCTTCAACCCGTACATTTTGACACCAATGAAGGACATCCTTTTCGACGAGAAGATCGCCGGCAGTCTGCACTTCACGCCAGGTCAGGCCTATGAAGAGGCTGATAACGGCAACCGCTCCTCCATTCACTGGGATCTGGTGTTCATTCAACGTCCTGAATACGGCGGCGGAGAGATCTACTTTGACGACGTCCTGATTCGCAAGGATGGCATCTTCGTGTTGCCGGAGTTGGAGTGCTTGAATCCGGATCAGCTGAAATAGGATTAATTTCTTGCTGAGAAAGCGGATTCAATGTATCATGAATGGAGTAATAAATCATATGATACAACAAGGTAATCCAGTTAAATCGGAGGGATTCATATGTCCAGTAACAATGCAGCAGTAGTAGAAATCGCCCAGACCGCAGGTAAGTTCACATCGTCCATCGTGCTTCATTCGGACAACAAGTACATTGATGTGAAGAGTATTCTGGGATTGTTCACCACACTGGTGAATAGCCACAGCTACGAGCTCCATGTGCACGGACCGGATGCAGATGAGGCTAAGCAAGCTATGGCAGAGGTATTTGCCAAGCACGGCATGGAAATTCAAGTCGTGACTGACTAGAACGATCAGAATCGATCTGTGTAGCTTCAGAATTAGTTATACTAGTGCATTACGGGTGTCGTCCTTATAGGGCGGCACCTGTTTTAATAATGGGACATCAGTGCCTACGAAAATGTTGCTTTTTATGCTTTTCCCTGTCTGTACGGATATTGTGGGACGTTTTTTAAGCAGAGGTTCTTGTATTGGCGCCTGAATTCGTCTAATATTAAAGACAGGATGTCTTTAGGTTATACCAAGACAGAGGGGGGAAGAATGTGACTTCATCTGATTTGCAAGAGCAGCTACACCTGAAAGCAATCAGTCTTCTTCAGGAAGATGCGGATAAAATACAGAAGCTTATTGAAGTACAGATGGAGAATCTGGCTACCCGTTACTGCCCTCTCTATGAGGAAGTTCTGGATACCCAAATGTATGGTTTTTCCAAGGAGGTAGACTTTGCTGTTCGTGCAGGACTTCTTCCAGAGCATGCGGGCAAACAGTTGGTGAGCAAGCTGGAACGCAATTTGGCTCTTCTGTATGAAGCAATGAACAACAAAGAGGAGTAGCTTTGTAGCTGCTGAAGCGATACAGGAGCATGCAGATCATACCTGCATGCTTTTTTTGAGGTCCTAGCTCCAGACTATAAAAAAAGGCGGTTCTCTGTTTCTAGAGAGCCGCCTTTTTTAAGATGCAATTGAACGGCGATGGACGTTTTTTTTATTCGTAGCAGGCAGGCCAGCTTCAGCTTATGAGAAGAGTGGCTCTCCTCTTTATACCAGATAAAAGGATACACCCAGAATGAAGTAGACAGCCAGTAGCATCAGTCCCTCATACCAGTTAGTCGATCCATCCTGCGTGATGGATTTGGCAATGAATACAGATACCCCGATGGCAACGAGCTCAATGGTGGTGAACACAATATCCATGGTATTTCCCATGAAATAACTAATGAAGATCAGGACGGGTGCCACAAATAAAGCAATTTGCAGGCTGCTACCGACAGCAATCTCGACAGATGCACCGATCTTATTCTTCATGGCGAGCATGATGGCTGCGCTATGCTCCGCTGCATTCCCGATGATCGCCACCAGGAAGGCCCCCACAAATAATTCACTCAAGCCAAACTGTGTGGTGAACGTCTCCAGTGTACCTACCAGCCATTCACTGACGAAGGCAACCATAATCGTGGCAATGACCAGATAGATAATGGAGGTTCGCTTGCTCCAGGCAGGAGCGTGCTCATGTGGGAGCTCCTCATCCTTCTGATCCGTTACATCCGATAAATAATCCTTATGAGTAATCATCGAGAAGAGCAGCCAGGCAAGATAGGCCACAATTAACACACCTGCTACGATTAGGCTGAGGGTGTCGGTGTCTTGATCAGTAATGGAGTGAGTCTTCAGAAATACAGCCGGAATGAACAGCGAAATGACCGCCACCACCATCAGAGAGCCACTAAGTCCAGCCAGTGAAACGTTGTAATTCTGAACCTTGTGCTTCAAGCCACCTGCGAACAGGCTAGCACCAAGCACGAGCAGCAGGTTGCCGATGATCGAGCCTGTGAGGCTTGCTTTTACCATATCATACAGACCTTCACGAATCAGGAAGATGGCAATAATCAATTCGGCAGCATTCCCGAAGGTGGCATTCAGAAATCCTCCCAGCCGCTGGCCTGCATAGTGGGCTACACTTTCGGTTGCTTTGCCAAGGAAGCCCGCTACCAGGATTACAGATGCGGCAGACAGGATAAACTGGATAATGGGGCTCCATCCTGCGTAATGACCAATAGCGCTCAGCAGGAAAAATACAATGAGAAGAATGGAATACAACGGCTTGGACATGTTGTGTACACCTCGTTTATATAGATGAGTCTTTCATATGTAAATCCTTGCTCAATTAATATAACCAGAACGACATAAAAGATAAACGATGTATGACACTGTATCCACGTAAAGGCTGTACGGGGATAGGCTCTCCAAATATTCACAAAGAGATGCATAACAGGGTTTGCATTTGCAGTGGGGAAGGATTTACAATACGAGTATGAAGGTGAAGGGGGATGTGTGGCATGGCAGAACAACTGCAATTAGAGAGCGGAAGTATCCGAGTATCCAACGATGTCGTCGCCAAGATCGCAGGACTTGCTGCGCTGGAGACGCCTGGCATTGCTGCAATGTCGGGAGGATTGTCTGATGGATGGGCGAAAAGATTAAGCGGCAAAAATGTTCAAAAAGGCGTGACTGTTGAAGTTGGTCAGCTGGAAGCCGCCATTGATCTCCGCATCATGGTTCTCTATGAAACACCGATCCACGAGGTCTGCCGTATGCTCCAGCAGAATGTACGGGAAGCGGTTGAGACCATGACGGGCCTCAAGGTTGTTGAGGTTAACGTCAAGGTGGAAGGCGTAGTATTCAACAAGGAAGATGAACTCTAATTGGCATACAGTGTTCCTGATTTGTGAATCGGGGTGTATGTTCCAAGGGCTACATGATAGCACCAACCAGTAAACGAGACATTATAATTGATGTAACATTGCATGCTGGGTTGCAAAAAAGACTGACGGATTATTAATCCGTCAGTCTTTTTGTGGAGAAATGTGTACTCAGCGGCTCAGCGTGAACGATTAGCGCGCTTACGCTCGAACGGTGTTGAAGGGGTCTGAGTTCGTATCTGAACTCCGGTCGTCCGTTCTTGTATGCTCTGCCTGGAATTCTCCCGGGAAATGCTAAGCATGATTCCCATAGATAGCATCATGACAAGCAATGATGACCCCCCATAGCTGATGAACGGCAAAGTAACACCTGTCATCGGGATGGTCTGGGTAACACCGCCGATGTTAATGAAGGCTTGAATCGCAATCAGTCCCATTATACCTGTGCCGACAAGGGTGCCGAACGAATCATGGCAACGCAAGGCCACAAGCATACCTCGCCAGATGAAGTATAGATATAAGAGCAGAAACACCGTAGTTCCAATAAAGCCAAGCTCTTCACCGATGACCGAGAAGATGAAGTCATTAAATGGATTTGGGAGATAGTGCAGCTTGACGATACCTTGTCCAAATCCAGAGCCTGTCACGCCACCCTCACCGATGGCTCTTAGCGATTGCAGCAAATTATAGCCTGAGCCCTGTTGGTCTTTTTTCGGGTCAAGGAAGGCTTCGATCCGTCCCACCTTATAATTAGTGCCACCGCCCGGCTGATCGTTGGGAGTCAGCGAGCTAAGGAGTGACCCGGCTCCAAACACGATTCCTGCCCCTAGAACGAACAACAGTACAGAGCCTACAATATGCTTGAGACTGGCTCCGCCCGTATAGATAATCAGGCCACAGGTTGCTACCAGTATGAAGCAAGACCCTAAATCCGGCTGGAGCATAATCAGACCGGCCACGAAGCCAACAATAACCATTACAGGTATGTACCCCGTACGCAAATCTCGAAATTTCTCACCTTTCTTGGCGATTAATGCCGATAGGTAAAGGATAATTGAGATTTTGGCAAGCTCAGTAGGCTGTATGCCGAACAATCCCAGGTTGAACCAGCTCTTGGCCCCATTCAGCTTGCTCATGAACAATACCAGTATTAGTAGAAGAACAGTAACGAAGAATAAAGGTACAAATAGCTTCTTGTATTTCTCCATTCGGATGTTCATGGCAACAAGCATTACGAAAAGGCCTAACACAGCAAATCCTGCCTGGCGCTTTGCAAAATAGAGTGCATCGTTGTTGTATTTTTCGCTCAGAAGGGCAACGCTCGAACTGGAACTGAATACCATGATTACGCCGAAACCGACCAGCAGTAATGTCAGTATTAGCAGTTGGAAATCGGGCGTACCTCTACGTCGCACCGGTTTCGTTTGTGTCATCTTAGCTACCCCTTGGTGAACGCCTCGACTTACTTGCCGAGCGCTCATGTATTCTTTACCATCATAGTATTTTTGGGGGGCTTCTGCAAGCGTATTAAGGCTAGTCTGCCTGTGCGCAATCAGGTTGTGCTGTCTAGGTATCAGAAGCTTGAATGTTCTGGTACAATAGGATGAAAGAAAAGCTGCCAAGGAGCGGCGCGCATGAACATACATATAGTGCAAGGAAGAGTGGATCAAGGAGGAACGTAGCATGACGGAACTAGCGGGCTTTGAGGGTTTGCAGGAGCAGATGGTCAGTTGGCGAAGACATTTGCACAGACATCCTGAGGTGTCTTTTCACGAAAGCAGGACAGCAGCCTTTGTGGCAACACATCTGCAGGAGTGGGGGATTGAAGTACGCGAGCATGTTGGAGGACATGGGGTCATCGGGATTATTCGCGGGGATCGACCAGGTCCTGTCGTGATGCTTCGAGCCGATATGGATGCTCTGCCGATTCAGGATGAGAAGGATTGCGAGTACCGTTCAACCGTAGACGGAGCTATGCATGCATGTGGACATGATGGGCACACAGCTATGCTGCTGGGAACGGCTCGTTACTTCGCACAGCATCGTCATGAGCTGGCAGGCGAGATCCGCTGCCTGTTTCAGCCTGCCGAGGAGTTGCTTCCTGGCGGGGCACTTCAGGTCATCAAGGATGGTGCGCTGGACGGTGTAGATGCTATCTACGGAATTCATCTGTGGACTCCGTTATCTAAGGGAACGGTGGCCAGCTGCGCAGGGGCTATGATGGCGGCGGCGGATGATTTTTATATCGATATTCATGGAAAAGGCGGTCATGGCGGCATGCCTCAGCACACGAATGATACGGTAGTCGCCGGAGCAGCACTCGTCATGCAGCTTCAAAGCATCGTCAGTCGTTCCATTGATCCGCTGCAGCCTGGAGTGCTGACCATCGGTACGATTCAGGGCGGTGCTGCGCAAAATGTAATTGCTGAGCGCTGTCAGCTGAGCGGAACGGTGCGGACGTTCGATGAGCATACTCGAGCCTTGATGAAAGAAAGGCTGCATAGCCTAACAGAGCAGATCACAGCAGCTTATAATACAAAGGCTGAAATTAAATATATTATGGGCTATCCGCCAGTAGTAAATAATAAAGAAGAAGCTGCGCGCTTCTTCCACGAGGCCACGTCCATATTTGGTGCAGAGCAGGTGCAGGAGACACCCAAGATTATGCCTGCCGAGGATTTTGCTTATTATTTACAGCAGTTGCCCGGCTGCTTCATGTTTGTTGGAGCAGGTAACCCGGACAAGGGGGCTTCTTTTCCGCATCATCATCCCAAGTTCGATTTTGATGAGGATGTCATGCTGAGCGGGGTCCGGCTGTTCATAGCGATGGCTACAAGCTTTGCAAGAGAGTATATTCATAAGCACGAATGACTTCATGATCAAATGGATACGCTACTGAACGAAAGGAGGGTATCCCTTATGAAGAAAATTCAAGAAGTAATGACCAAGGATTGTGTAACAGCGACGCCGAACGATGATATTTTTGAGGTGGCTGTGAAGATGCGTGATCATGATACCGGATTTATTCCTGTCGTCGACAGTGATGCAGGACGCCGATTGGTAGGTGTGGTGACAGACCGAGATCTGGTCATCCGTGGTTATGCAGACAAGCATCCCGGCTCTGCAAGCGTAGAACGCGTAATGACTACTGGAATTCGCACTGCCTCTCAGGACATGACAGTAGATGAAGCTGCGGAGCTCATGGCGGATCAAGCGATACGCCGTGTTCCCGTTACAGAGGGAGACCGTCTGATTGGCATTGTCTCTATTGGTGACCTGGCAGTCCGTGATATTTTTGCGGATAATGCAGGAGAAGCATTGAGTAAAATTTCGGAGCAGCATTTCCATTAAGGACAAATGTACCCATCATCACACATGCGGTAGCCACGGAAGTTCAACCTGATGCTCAGGTTGGGCTTCTTGTTTATGAACGGCTGTTCCGCAAGCTGTGTTTGGATGCATGACTTCTTATGTTGGTTAATTTATGGTCAATATTTTATTGCTCACAGGAGGTACATATGAGGGAGGATAAGCCTTGCATCGTGCAGCGTGACTTCACAGTATTGCTTGAGATGGGGCTATCGACATCAGATGAGGCACGAAGTCAGCTACAGGTCTACGCTGAGCTTGTCAAAAGCCCTGTTACGTTCCATACATACCGGATCACTCCGTTGTCTCTATGGCACGCAGCATCTATGGGGTGGACAGCTGACAGGGTCCTTGAAAGTCTAAATGCCTTCTCCAGATGGGAGATTCCCATATTGCTGCAGGAGGACATCAGGAATTACATATCACGGTATGGGCAGTTGATATTGAAGCAGGGAGTTTCGGGAGAGATACTGCTGCAATGTAATGATCCGAAGATATACAGCTTCATCAAGGAGTGTCAGGGCCTGGAGCGTTATGAGCTAGAGTGGTCTAGCTCGGATTCATCAAGTCCTTCTGGTACGTCCTGTGCAATTGTCCCCTTGCAATATCGTGGGCTGCTGAAGCAAGAGCTTACACGTCTCGGGTATCCTGTTCAGGATCTGGTGGGGTACCACGAGGGGACCAGTCTTTCTTTTCAACTGGGTGGGGAAGGAGGAGCGCTTGAGCTCAGAGACTATCAGAAGCAAGCTGCAGAAGCTTTCGCTGGAACGGGTGGTGCCGGAGGTAACGGTGTGTTGGTTCTTCCCTGTGGTGCAGGAAAGACCGTGATCGGGATGGCGGTGCTAGAACGACTGCAATGTGAAGCGCTCATATTAACTTCGAACACGACCTCGGTACGACAGTGGATGGATGAATTGAAGAACAAGACGGATATTCCGAGTGATCAGATCGGTGAGTATTCTGGGCAACGAAAGCAGGTCCGTCCTGTAACTGTAGCGACTTATCAGATTCTTACGCACCGTCGCTCCAAGGCAGCTGCATTTGAGCATATGAAGCTGCTCAGTGAACGGGATTGGGGATTGATTATTTATGATGAGGTGCATTTGCTCCCAGCTCCAGTATTCCGTGCTACCGCGGACATTCAGGCCACCAGAAGATTAGGATTGACAGCTACTCTCGTACGGGAGGATGGCTGCGAACGCGACGTCTTCTCGCTTGTCGGTCCCAAACGCTATGACATGCCGTGGAAGCAGTTGGAGGCACAAGGCTGGATTGCCAAGGTGGAGTGTGTGGAAGTTCGTATTCCGATGACGGAGCCATGTGCCCAGCAGTATATCCTGGCAGAAGGTAAGGATCGTTACAGAATTGCTGCCGAGAATCCAGCCAAGCTGGACATGGTAAGGGCATTACTAAAGCAGCATGCTGGCAAACCAGCCATCGTCATTGGGCAGTACCTTGACCAGCTTAAGGCATTGTCCAGAGAGCTTGGAGCACCTCTCATTAGCGGGTCCATGGCGCAGTCTGAACGTGTTAGGCTGTTCGAAGCCTTCCGTACAGGGGAGCTGAATACCATTATTGTCTCGAAGGTGGCGAATTTTGCTGTGGATTTACCAGACGCCGCTCTGGCGATTGAAGTGTCGGGTAGCTATGGCTCCAGACAAGAGGAAGCCCAGCGATTAGGGCGCATTTTGCGTCCCAAGGCGGATGATAACCGTGCTTATTTCTATGCACTTGTCACAGCAGATAGCAAGGAGAGTGAATTTGCGGCTCGTAGACAGCTCTTTTTGATCGAGCAGGGCTATGAATATGCTATACATCATGATAGTCGAAAGGAGGCATAGACATGCGACAGAATGACCCTGCAGCCCAGCCAGCAGCAGAAGCTGCTTGTACGGAACGGGAGAAGGCTGTACTCATGGCATGCTTCCGTGCATTTGCAGGGCAGCCTATGAATGAACGGGACCCGCTGCTCTGCATGAAAGGACGACTGAGCGGAGCCGAGACTAGAGCGGCAATTGTAGGGTTGCGGCGCAAGGGATGGCTCAAGGCGGTGATTAAGACGTGGGGAGAGCGACTGCTCTATATTCCTGCTGAACGACTTGAAATGCTCTATGCTGCGATGCTTCAGCGGGAGGAGTCTACCATCCAACGGACAGTTCAGCCAGAAATGGTCATTGCGGAAGCGACGGAGGCTGTTGTCTATCGTCTGCTTCACGTGCTAGCTCGCATGACACCTGATGGCGTGCCTTTAACTGCCAAGGGGACGGTCCATAAGCGTGTGCTCGGCAAGCTGGCAGAGATGTCTCCATTTAAGCCAGATGGTCTGCAAGGATTGGGGCTTCAATACGCGCATCAGGAGCTATATCCTGTACATACTGCCGTACTTCTGGATGTGTTACTCAGCCTGGGGCTGCTGGACAAGAAGACGGGTGCTTATGAGTTGGATGAGCGTAGACTGGCAAGCTGGCTTCGATTGACGGCGGGAGAGGCAGAGAAGCAGCTCATGATTGTCGTGATGGAGCGTTATGGTGCAGCTGACGCTATCATGGAGCATATTCGACAGCTATTACAGACGGATAGCTTCACAGATGGTCAGTGGTATGCTTGGCCTCCTTTGGAGAAATGGATGAGCAAGGTAGGCCTTCACCAGAATGGAGCAGAGTTGCTTACAGACAAGGCAAAGCAATGGATGCTGGCTCTAGCTGATTTTGGCTTCATGGATGTGGGGATAACAGCTGATGGCGATTTGGCGTTTCGCTGGCGCCATACAATCGGTCACAGGTATGAAGAAGTCTCATCCGCGAAAACAGATCGGGGGAGCTTCTTTATTCAGCCAGATTTTGAGGTGCTGGTGCCACCGGAGGTTGGACTGCATACTCGTTGGCGGTTGGAATGCTGTGCTGAGCCAATTAGCTATGGTGCGATGTGCGTTTATCGACTGAGTAGAGACCGAATAGCGGAAGCCATTGAAGGCGGCATGACCTCTTCTGGTCTGATGTCATTCCTGAGGGGTTACAGTGCAACTGAACTTCCACAAAACGTGGAGCTGGCTATCGAGCAATGGACAGCTGCTGTAGCGCGAACCTCACTAGAGATCGTCACTCTACTGCGCTGTCAATCGCTAGATGATGCAGAACGAGCTGCCGCTGATCCAGAGCTAAGCAAGGTCATGCAAAGGCTTGGGGAGCTGGACTTTATTGTGCCCGCAGGAGAGCAGGAGCGAGTGCGCAGTAGACTGGCTAGTATCGGGTTGGCTCCTCGTCGTGCTTTACAGGGAGAAGATACTTCTGCACAGCTGATCCCGCTGCTCACAGAGCTTGAGGATGATGACTATGGAGTGTTGATTCATGAAGTGGGAGCGGACGAAACGCAAGCTCGAGCCTTCTCGCCAGGATCGCGTTCGGGGCTAGTGTATACTGGGCGGACGCTGCATTACTACGAGGCCGATACCATCCTTCCAGAGTTAGAGAGAGACTATACGGGCTTGGAGGCTGTCCCCGTATCCTGGTATAAGGAGTGGCGGAGCTATCATGCTTCCACAGCTAGAGCGCTGCTGGAGCAGGCTATTCGTTGGGACTGCGCAGTCGGCTTGGAGACTGCTACGGGAAGGCAGGAGTGGCTGCCAGAAGCGATCACAGGGGGGAGCGATTGGAGAGTAACAGGGATGTTTCGTACAGCCGAGTTATCTGAACAATTGTCCAACTCATGCTTACCAGGTTCAGAAGAACAAGCTATGACCGCAATGCCTTCCAGCCTCGCTGTGCTGTCTCCGGCAGATTGGAAAGAAATGAAGCTGCTATTGCCTCTTTGACCCGTGAAAAGCTCTTCTGCATATTAGACGGATGTGATATGATGAAGGAGGCTACAGCCAAGCTGTAGAAATAAGGCATAGAAGCGAGATGAATATTCATGGACGTAGTTGAACTGGATTCGGTGAACCTGACCGACGTGCTGATATACGCCTATGAATTAGGCGATATGATTAATGAATCCACCGAAGTGGCGGATTATCTATACTGGAAGCAACGTGTGGAGATGAACCCGGACATTGCTGAATGGGTGCGCAAGCTGGAGCAGAAGAAGGAGCTCTTTCAGGAGACAGAGCGCTTTGGCCATTTCCATCCGAATTATCATGCTGCCAGAGAAGAAGTACAGAAGGTTGAAGAGCAGCTCGAACGGTTCGAAGAGGTTGCCCGCTTTAAAGAGGCCGAGAAGGCACTAGACAAGCTCCTGCATGAAATGTCGGAGATGATTGCTTATTCGGTATCGGATACGATTAAGGTTCCCGGCAACGACCCCTTGCCTAAGGGAGGCGGCTGCGGCAGCGGAGGTAAATGCTCATGTGGTTAAGGTCCTGCGCTACGGCGCAGGATTCACCCTGACACGAGGAGAGGAGGACAAGCATGTTTGCCGAACGGACAGGCTATATTATCTGGGTGAGCGATGTCAAGGCAGCCCGAAATCTTGAGAAATACGGAAGTGTGCACTACATATCCAAGCGTCTTCACTATGTAGTGATGTATATGAATGCCGATCGAGCTGAGGACACGCTCAAAAACATTCGCAGGCTGTCCTATGTACGCAAGGTCGAACGCTCCTTCCGCAATGAGATCAAGACCGAGTACAGCAAGTCTACGGATGAGACCAGCTTTTACGGAATGTAATGGTGGCATCTTTCAGAAACAGCCTTCGGGCTGTTTTTTATTTGGGTAATTTACTGCATAACCACGAAGCTTGAACCACCTTTTGCCGTCGAAATAAGGCGATCAGTCCCGTTTTTTTATGCAAATTGAGAATTTTTGGCTTGTGAAACCGGGACTTATGATGTAATATATTGGTTAGACAATTAGATAGAAAGACCTATCTAGTGGGGGGGATAACCCATTCGTGACAAATTAATGCAACGTTGGAGTACATATGAGCCATTTTTCATCGCGGTAAGCGACAAAAAGGTAGCAGATATTGTGATTACGAACCATGCCAAGATGCGTTACTCAGATCGCTTAGTCAGTGGCGAGCATGATGTGGATCATATTGCCCGTTGGTTATGGGAGTGTCTGAAGCAGGGCAGAATGACTGCCTATTACCGCAATGAGCAGGATGTATTTCTAATCGATAAGGATATTGTCGTAGTTGTGGAATTTGCTGAGTTGCCAGGAGAAGTAGATATCGCAGGTAACCCGCTCCACAAGATGATTATTGTGACCTTTTTGGGACGGATGTCGGAGACGATCGAGCTGAGGGATTTGAAGTCCTATTATTCCTGGCTGCGTCATTCCCGGCGTATGACCTTGATCAAGAACAATCGTAAGCGCAGATAGTAAGAGCCGAAGAACAGCATTCTGCATGTCTACTTAGCAGCACACAGTGGACTTGCGTGATGCATGTTCTTTTTTTAGCTTATATGAGCAATTAAGTCTTTGCGCGCAGTATGAAAAGGATTGTTTTTTTGTGATAGGGTCTCTTTTTCAGGTACAATAGAACACACAGGAAGGAGCGGTAGCTTTGAATTTTCATCAGCTTCAGATTTTCTATACCGTAGCCCAGCGAGGAAGCTTCTCGGCTGCAGCTCAGGCGTTGCATATGACCCAGCCAGCCGTCACTATGCAGATCCAGTCCTTAGAGGAGCATTTCGGAACCAAGCTGCTGGAGCGCTCCAGCAAGAGGATTGAACTAACCGAGGCAGGGAGAACGCTGCTGCCCTACGCCAGAAAAAGCATTGACCTCTTGCGGGAGGCTGACGAGTCCATGTCGAACTTCACAAGCATGCTGGAGGGACGTTTGCTGCTTGGAGCTAGTCTGACTATTGGCGAATATGTACTTCCTCGTCTGCTTGGATCCTTCGGACAGGAGTTCCCGCATATTCGCATTGTTATGAAGGTTATGAACACAACACAGATCATGGATGATATCCTGAAAAACCAGCTGAACTTCGGATTGATTGAGGCTCCGGTCCAGCATGCGGATATCGCTGTAGAGCCGATTATGAAGGATGAGTTGAAGCTAATTGTACCATCCCGACATCCGTTAGCTGAGCTGGAGATTGTCTGTCTGGAGGAGGTGCTTGCGTATCCGTTCGTATTGCGTGAGCAGGGCTCAGGAACGAGACAGGTGATGGAAGAGGAGCTGGCTCGGCATCAGATTGAACCCACCAGACTGGACATTATCATGGAGCTTGGCAGTACGGGTGCGGTCAAATCGGCTGTTGAGGCGGGGCTAGGGGTCACTTTCTTGTCTCCTTCCTCTGTAAAGCATGAAGTGGCACTTGGGCTGCTCAAGGTAATTGAAATCTCGAATATCTCCTTCCAGCGCCAATTCTACGTGATTCATCACAAATCCATGCTGCTCCCGATTCCAGCAGTGACGTTCCTATCTTATTTGCGGCGCCAATCCGGAATCCAGCGTGAGCAGCAGCATCAGCCCACAGGAGGTGTAATTACCGATGGCAGCTAATATTGTGGATACTGGACATGAGTTGCATTCCAGTGGTCGCTATGATCTGCATACACACACCCGTGCTTCTGACGGGATGAACACACCAGCAGAGCAGATCAGAAGGGCGAAGGTCAAGGGACTGCAGGGGGTGGCCATCACGGATCATGATACCGTATCGGGTATCCAGGAGGCACTTGAGGCCGGAACGGAGCACGGGGTGACGGTCATTCCGGGCGTTGAGATCAGTACGCGAGCGAAAGGAAAAGACATCCACGTGCTTGGTTATTTTGTAGATTACCTGGACCCATTGCTGCTTCAGCGCTTGCAAGAGCTACGGGAGACTCGAGGGCAGCGGAATCAACGGATCGTGGAGAAGCTACGCGAGCTTGGTGTGGAGCTCACGATGGACGAAGTCATTGCACAGCTCGGCAGGCCGCTGGAGCCGGACGAAAGCATCGGACGGCCGCATATTGCAGATGCACTTGTTCACAAGGGATACGCAAGCGATATGCGCGATGCGTTTGACCGCTATTTGACCGAAGGAGCTGCGGCCTATGTGTCAGTACCACGTGTAAGTCCGGGACAAGCTTGTGACTGGATTCGGGCTGCTGGTGGCGTGCCGGTGTTGGCACACCCGGGGCTCTATGCGGATGACGCATTGGTAGAGGCATTACTGGAAGAACACAGGCCTATTGGTATCGAAGTGTATCATGCGGATCATGACACGGCTGCCGAGGAGCGATATGCCAGAATGGCAGAGCAGTACGGCCTGATCCCGACAGCTGGCTCGGACTACCATGGGGAGCGCCAGGGTGTTGTATTCCATGGGGATCTGGGCAGTAGGACCGTGGCTGCGGATATTATCGAGCAATTGCGCCAGCATAAGCGGTCTGGGTCTGATTAGCGTTAGTTCAGTTATCGCAAAAGTAGATAAGAATAATGAAACACATAAAAAGGAACTCCTGAAGCCATAGCTCAGGAGTTCCCTTTTATCATAGGTAGCCTCAGTTCAGAATTACATTTGCTTCAATCGAACCGGTAATTGCTTGATGGTCTGCTCATCGGGTGTGATGAACAGGGTGCGCTGATTATCGTAGATGACGAAGCCGGGCTTGGCACCACTAGGCTTCTTGACATGACGAATGAGTGTATAGTCTACGGGAACGCTGCTGGATTGCTTGGCTTGACTGTAGTAGGCGGCGAGCTGCGCAGCTTCCTCCAGAGTAGCCTCCCCATACTGCTCCGCCCGGATGACGACATGGGACCCCGGAATATCCTTCGTATGCAGCCAGGTGTCGTTTGGACCTGCGAGCCTATTCGTGACATATTCATTTTGCAGATTGTTCTTGCCGACATACAGGTCAATGCCTTCTGAAGAGGTAAACAGATGCAGCGTAGGGCGATCTGTTTTTTTCTTCTTCTTGCCTTTCTTGGCGCGATCCCTCAGATAGCCCTGCTGAATCAGCTCCTCACGGATTTCGTCGATATCACTCATGGAGGCATGAGCCAGCTGCTGCAAGAGGTTATCCATATATCGAATTTCCTCATGTGTCTTCGCAAGCTGCTCGTGAATGACAGCAAGACTGTTTTTGTACTTGTTATATTTCTTAAAATAACGCTGTGCGTTATCAGAAGGCGTCAGCAGCGGGTCCAGATCGATGGTGAGCTCAGTCTGCTCCTCATCGTAATAGTTAATCAATGTGACCTTCTTGTCTCCCTTGCTAAGCTGATGCAAGGAGGCGAATAGCAGCTCACCATATATGCGATACTGATCGGCATCCTCAGCCTCTTCGAGATCCTTGTTCAGATGGTCTAGCTTCTTGATGTTTTTGTTCCGCTCGTTCTGTAGGAATCTCAGCAGATCACTAACCTTCTGCTTGACGGAATCCCGCTCCGCCTTCTCACCATAGAAATCCTCCATGCAGGCGCTGATGGACTCGAATGGATGCTCCTCTGTCAGCGTAAGTCGTATGGCGGAGAAGACCATTTTGTCCGAACCATGCAGCAGTCCCGAGACAGGGGTGAAGTGACGCTCACGTACCTGTTCCATCATATCACTAAAGGCTTGCCACAGTTGCTCTGGTGCTACAAATGCAGATGTGGTCGTACCGGCAGAAGATCCGCGATCCTCACCCAACGTGTGCTCCGCAGAAGACTCGCTTGCAGGCGGGGTAACAGCTGGAGTAGTGGTTGATTGCTGACCCGGCAAGTCTGAGGCTCGAAGGACAATCTCGGAAGCGACAAGTGGGCTAATTCCTGTAAAAGCATTCACAATCCACCGGGCAGCCTCTTCCTCCTGCTGCTCCCGGCGTGCTTGCAGAAATCCTGCTTCACCGATAGCTAAAGGGTCCAATTTATGCTGCTGTGGAGGCTCTACATAGGCAAAGCCCGGCATGATAACACGATAGCTGCTGATGGCTGGAGTAACATGGTGAATCCCGTCCAGAATGGTGCCTGTGGCTGGGTCCACCAACACAATGTTACTGTGTCGACCCATAAGTTCAATGATTAGCCTTTTGGAGGACATGTCCCCAAGCTCATCTCGTTGCCGGATATCTATGTGTATAATACGCTCCATGCCAATCTGGCGAATCTGCTCGATGAAGCCACCCTCACAATGCTTGCGAAGCAGCATGCAGAACATGGGTGCCTCAGGCGGATTGGTAAATGTGCGGTCAGTCAGATGCACACGCGGATAAGTCGGATTAGCCGAGAGAAGCAAACGATCATTGCCCCGATTCACCCGCAAATTCAACACAATATCCCGTTCATTGGGCTGGTATATCTTATGAATACGTGCTCCTATGTAGCTCTGTAGCTCGGCAACCAGTGCACGTGTAACGATTCCATCTAATGCCATTGTCAATTCTCCTGTCTTCAATCATGAGATCTCACACTATCATACACTAGCATCTTGCATAATTCGATTAATACCACTATATAGGGCAATATTTAGACGAATAGAAGCAATTCGATCTATACATAGAGGATTGGATATCGTTTGACGGATTTATGCAAAATGCTCACATAAGATTCTATCATACATAGGCGTTTGGCATAAACCAGTGGACATGATGCAGAAATGCATCTCGACATCATCAAGGCAGCCTTGTGATATTTTGGATCCTGTCCGAATAGATTAGTTTTAGGAGTCTGTCCGACCCTTCGAAGCATAGTTGGAGTGTGTACCGAGCTAGTTTGCGCCTAGGGCTTATCTAGTTATGGACTTGCTGGGGGCTCGCTGGCTGGGGTCCAGACCAATGGCGCCATAGGTAAGGAGTAGCTTCAACGGTTAGAGAAGGAGCAGTGCTTGTGCTGATCAGCAGGTGGTCAGATGGGGAAACGACTGGTACATCAGGCTCCGGCAGAGGGCCGGGGCCCGGATTATTAGACCGGGAGGGAACAGGAGACGATGAATCATACGGGGTGGCATCAGTTAGATGTCGGGGAGTTACAAGAGCAGCTTCAAGTGGATCTGAAGAGTGGAATACAGCATGAAGAAGCAGCGCTCAGAAGAAAGGAAGTGGGCTGGAACGAACTCAGCGAGGGCAAGAAGATCTCGCCGATTACTCTGCTGCTGAATCAGTTCAAGGATTTTATGGTATTGGTGCTGATGGGGGCCACCATTATCTCGGGCCTGCTAGGTGAATATCTGGATGCAATTACGATTATCGCCATTATTGTGTTAAATGGACTACTCGGCTTCGTACAGGAGTTCAGAGCAGAGCGATCCTTGCGAGCGTTGAAGCAGCTGTCTGCCCCATCTGCGAAGGTGCTGCGGGAGGGACAAGTGCATCATGTTCCTGCCAGGGAGCTGGTACCGGGTGATATCATCCTTTTGGAAAGTGGTGACCGAGTTCCTGCTGACGTGCGCCTGCTGGAGACGAACAGCTTTGATGTAGAGGAGTCTGCATTGACCGGAGAATCGGTGCCTGCAAGCAAGAGCAGTCAGCTAATTGCCGCGGAGGAGGTTCCACTAGGGGATCTGAAGAACATAAGCTTCATGGGAACGATGGTGACGCGAGGTACAGCCAAAGGGGTCGTTATTCGTACAGGCATGTCTACGGAGATGGGGAAGATCGCCGATCTGATCCAAAATACGGAGGCACAAGAGACACCACTTCAGCACAGGCTAGAGCAGCTCGGTAAAATCCTTATTGGTGTCGCTCTCGCTCTAACCGTAGTCGTGGTAGTAGCCGGGATTCTGCATGGACAGCCTGCCATTGGCATGTTCCTGGCCGGGGTGAGTCTGGCAGTAGCAGCGATTCCGGAGGGACTTCCGGCGATCGTCACCATCGCACTTGCGCTGGGAGTCCAGCGCATGATCAAGCGCAAGGCGATTGTGCGCAAGCTTCCTTCGGTAGAAACACTAGGATGCGCCTCGATCATCTGTTCAGATAAAACAGGCACGCTTACTCAAAATAAAATGACGGTGACCAAGCTATGGCTTGGCGGGAACCCGCTTACGGTAAGCGGTGAAGGCTACGATCCTGCCGGGCATATTATGCGCGAGGACAGACCTGTGCACCTGCAGCGTGAGCCTGCCCTACAGTTCCTGCTGAAAGGAGCGGCCTTATGTAACAATGCCGAGATTGTTCAGGTACCTTTGGATTCCCAACGTGGCAAGAAAAAGGACAAGGAGCAGGATTCGCTAGTCTGGGATCTGAAGGGAGATCCTACAGAGGGAGCGCTCATTACGGTTGCTGCCAAAGGAGGCATCACCCGTTCTTCGCTTGAGGAATCCTTCAGCCGGGAGCAGGAATTCCCCTTCGATTCTGAGCGCAAGCGGATGTCTGTACTGGTTCGCGATGAGGGTGGGAGTCGCTCCTTGTATTGTAAGGGGGCTCCTGATGTGCTGCTGGAGCGCTGCTCCTATATTTTATGGAATGGACAGAAGACTCCTCTTACGGGGACCTTGCGCTCCATGGTGATGAAGGCAAATGAAGAGATGGCATCGCAGGCACTGCGTGTCCTTGGCATTGCTTATCGTGATGTAAGATTGCAGGAGGAGCTTGCGGATGCGGAGGAAGCGGAGACACAGCTCATCTTCGTGGGTCTGACAGGTATGATTGATCCTCCGCGCCGTGAGGCTAGAGATGCCATAGCGAAGTGCAAGCGTGCAGGCATTCGTACGGTCATGATCACTGGAGATCACGGGACGACGGCACATGCCATTGCGCAGCAGCTTGGTATTATGGGACGATCTTCGCAGGTGCTGACAGGGCACCAGCTGAGCGGCATGAGTGATGATGAGTTGGATAAGGCCGTGGATCAGGTGTCTGTATATGCAAGGGTATCTCCTGAGCACAAGCTCAGAATTGTCAAGTCACTACAGCGCAACAATCATATTGTCGCCATGACCGGTGATGGTGTGAACGACGCACCAGCCATCAAGGCTGCGGATATCGGAATTGCGATGGGTGTGACCGGAACGGATGTGACAAAAGAGGCGGCATCACTGGTGCTGTCAGACGATAATTTCTCCACCATCGTTGCAGCCATTGAGGAAGGGCGCAATATATATGAGAATATCCGCAAATTCATTCGTTACTTGCTAGCTTCCAATGTAGGAGAGATTCTGACGATGTTTTTCGCGGTGATGGCGGGACTGCCGTTGCCGTTGCTACCCATCCAGATTCTGTGGGTCAATCTTGTGACGGATGGCTTGCCTGCAATGGCGCTGGGCGTGGATCAGCCGGAGAAGGATTTAATGGAGCACAAGCCTAGAGGGGCCAAGGAGAATATCTTTGCACGTCGACTGGGGTGGAAAATTATCAGTCGCGGGTTGCTCATCGGGTTGTGTACGCTCGGTGCATTCTGGGTAACTCTTCGAATTGCTCCCGAGAACCCGGCACAGCTTGCTCTTGCCCAGTCCGTGGCATTTGCTACCCTAGTACTCGCACAGTTGATTCATGTCTTTGACTGCCGAAGCTCCCGCTCGATCTTTCATCGGAATCCGTTCCAAAATAAATATCTCGTGCTGGCTGTCCTGTCATCCATCGTGCTGATGCTCATAGTAATGTACACCGAGTCATTGCAGCCGATCTTCAAAACGGTTCCGCTTGGCTTGAGAGAATGGGCACTGTGTATCGTAGCTGCAGGGATTCCTACCTTCCTTATGGGCATAGGAAGTGTCTGGGGTGGACGACGCAATCAAAGAATGCGTAGTGCCAGCGGTTATACGGGACGCGATCTGCGAACCCCGATCTAAACTAGTCGTTATAATATTGCATCAAATATGGGATACGCCATGGGCCGACGGCTCATGGCGTATTGGTCTAGAGTTCAGTAACCTAGAACATGATGTAGAATAAAGTGAATAGCAAATAGTAGACACTAAAAGTAGAAAGCAGCAGACAGTTCCCCACACCTTACTATCGTGCTATGATAGCGATATATATACGATGGGGAGTTGTTCTTCCATCCGTACTTAAAGTCGGACAGCACCGTTGTGAAGGAGTGGAAGAAAGTGAATTTTACAAAAATGCATGGCTTAGGAAATGATTTTATAGTGATCTATGGAGAGCAGGAGCTTCCTAAGCACGCAGCAGAGCTGGCTCAACGTTTGTGCCATCGCCATTTTGGGATCGGAGCGGATGGTATTGTATATATACTGCCCTCCGAGCAAGCGGACTTCAGGATGCGGATCATTAATTCCGATGGGTCAGAGGCGGAGCAATGCGGCAATGCCATACGCTGTGTGGCGAAGTACGTGTACGATCAAGGCCATACCGAGAAGCAAGAGCTTACGGTAGAGACGCGCGGAGCAGGAGTCCAGCATGTCAAGCTTACTGTTGTGGACGGGCAGGTGGATCAGGTTCGTGTAGACATGGGGGCTCCAGTCTTCCACGGATTAAGCATCCCGATGACCCTGGATATGGAGCAGATCAAAAATGTGCCCGTCGAGGTAGAGGGGCATACCTTTCATATTACAGGTGTATCCATGGGGAACCCGCATGCGGTGATTTTTGTGGAGGATGCTCCAGACTTTGATCTGCATCGCTGGGGGCCGCTGCTGGAGTCTCATGAGTTGTTCCCGAATCGGACCAATGTGGAATTTGTCACCGTACGAGATCGTTCTCGTCTGGATATGCGGGTATGGGAGCGTGGTGCAGGGCCCACACTGGCTTGCGGTACAGGAGCGTGTGCGACATTGGTAGCTGCTGTAATGAATGGTTATGCTGATCGGGAAGCACTGGTCAGTCTGGCTGGTGGTGATCTGCATATTGAATGGAGCACGGACAATGATCGTGTATATATGACGGGCCCTGCTACCATTGTATATCATGGGAATATATAACAGATAATAGCAGTATAAAGGCAAAAGGAGGCTGAATCGGCCTTCTTTTCTTGTAATCTTCGAAGAATTCCGGGCAACATTTTGTTCAGTTGTTTCGTACATAGATTTAGTGGGTGAAAAGATTAAGTAGATTCAAGGGTACATCCTTGGGTAATTCAGCAAGGGAGGTCATGAGATGGGCAAACGGACATGGGTTACAGCATCCCTGGCTGCAATTATGCTGCTGGCGGCGGTGCCTGGCCAGGTAACAGAAAGCGTTGTGCAGGCATCCGAGGTCGGTGATAACGGAACGGAGAAAAAGCTGGGTTCCTTGACGACTACGGTCACGAATAGCCTGAAGAAAGCTGTGGCAGAGCTGACAGACGAGCCTTTTACCTTTGAGAGTGTCTCGGATATGGGATCAACGTGGCTGGTTGAAGGGCAACTGAATAATGAAACAGCTATGCTTCAGGTTGAATATAGCAAGATCAAGAATCGGGTAGAGTCCACGATTATCAGATATAAGATCTCGACAGTGGATAAGGTGCTGGATGCCTCGCTAAGACAAAAGGTGAAGAGCAGCGCCCATGACTTCAATCCTGCAGAGCCTTTGGAGTTCGAAGCCTTTTGGCGTGTGAAGTCACCTTATCAGGACAACAATCCGAAGGATTACTGGGTATTCTGGGGCTCAGGAGAGCGAGCCTCGTCGCTGTATGTAGATGTAGCTAGTGACAACAGAATTACAATGACGGCTGACTATCCTGTGAGTAAGGTGGCCAAGACGCTGCTAGATCGCGGAAAGCAGGCCGTTCAGGAGCTGAGCGGAAGCAAGGTGAACTTTCAGTATGCCACCAGATTCAGAGATGAGGGCAGTGGTAGCTCCTACTGGGTACTGAAGGATGCCAACGAGATTAACAGTGTCAGAATTGGCTCCAAGACAGGTAGACTTTATGAGGCAGCTACGTTTCAGGTGGATTGGCAGAATGCCTCAGAGTTTGACAAGGTTTTTGCTGAACCGAAATACACTCCGGCTCAGGCTATAACGAAAGCTTCACCAGCTGCGAAGAAGCTCTTCAATATGGATCTCTCGGGCTACAGCGTGAGTGTCAAGGCCAATGAGTATACATTTACACGCAAAGGACAAGCAACTCTCGTTGGTAAGATCAATAAGAAAGGCGTATTCTACGAGCTGGCTCTAAGCCCGGTGAATGGCAAGCTACAATAAATGAGTCACATACTCAGACAGTCGATGAATTAGGCAATATTATAGGGGACAACACAGTCAAGAGGACAGGGATATTTCGGACAATACCGAAGCGATCTCGGTCCTTTTTCACTTCGATGTCTTATGTTTGCTGTCGGTTTGTGATACATTAGTATGAAACAACGTGACAGGGTGGAGTGAAGGCATGAGAGGGGATTTGAGAACAGCTTGGAACCGCGGTGCGCTAGTTGGGGATGGGGCTATGGGAACCTACTTGTACCAGCTTGGTGTGCCGGTAGGCAGCTCCTGTGAGGAATTGAACATCAGCTCACCAGAGGTTATAGCGGATGTTCATCGCCGCTATGTAGCAGCAGGTGCTCAGGTTCTGGAGAGCAACACCTTTTCAGCGAATCGATATAAGCTTGCCAGATATGGTCTGGAGAGCAGTGTGGTTGAGATTAACCGCGCAGGAATCCGATTGGCCCGCGAGGCGGCGGGACAGGAGAATTATGTGCTAGGTGCTGTAGGCTCAATTCGCGGCGCGAAACGCCCCGATATCACGAATCAGGAGCTACAGTATAACTATGAGCAGCAGATCGAGGCCATGCTCGCCGAGGGTGTGGATGGACTGCTCATGGAGACATTCTACGAGCTTGAGGAAATGAGAATTGCGCTTGCGAGCGCTCGTAAATATACCAATCTGCCAGTTGTGTGCCAATTCGGTGTAGATCAGATCGGTCGTACTACGGATGGCTACAGTATTCGTCAGGCTTTTTCCATCCTGAAGCAGGAGGGGGCCGATGTACTCGGCTTCAACTGTCATTCCGGACCCAAAGGTATCATGAGCGTTCTGGAGACGCTGGATGGACCACTGGAGATCCCGATGTCCGTCTATCCAAATGCAGGGTTGGCAGATTATGTGGACGGACAATATATCTACGGTGCTACACCTGAATATATGGCAGAATGTGCAATAACATTTGCAGAGCAGGGTGCACGCATAATCGGAGGCTGCTGCGGAACAACACCTGATCATATTCGCGCGGTGGCAGGCGCCCTTAAGAGCTACACGGCTCCGCTACTAGCAACAGAGCCGAAGCTGCTGACTATTACGGTGGATGAGCTCGCTCAGGTTGAGCCGGAATCAAACAAGGTCACGGATTCCGAGCAGATCATTCCCCCAGGAGGGCCTTCGCTTGTTGAGCTGGTGAAGGAACGCCATACTGTAATCGTAGAGCTAGATCCACCGAGAGATCTGGATATTCGCAAATTCATGCTGGGAGCCAAGGCGCTGAAGGCAGCTGGAGTGGATGCTCTGACGATGGCAGATAACTCACTAGCTGTGACTCGAATGAGCAATATGGCGCTTGGTCAGCTTGTCCAGACGGAAGTAGGAGTACGTCCCCTGATCCACATCGCCTGTAGGGATCGTAACCTGATTGGTACGCAATCGCATATGATGGGCTTCGATGCCTTAGGCATTGACCATGTGCTTGCCGTTACGGGTGACCCTGCGCGCTTCGGTGATCTTCCGGGTTCAAGCTCCGTATATGACATGACTTCCTTTGAGATCATTCGTATGATCAAGCAGTTGAATGACGGCGTTGCCTTCTCAGGTAATCCTCTTAAGCAAAAGGCCAAATTTGTGGTCGGAGCAGCGTTTAATCCGAACGTAAAGCATTTGAATAAGGCTGTGCAGCGTCTTGAAAAGAAAATAACTGCAGGTGCGGATTACATTATGACACAGCCTGTCTATGACAGAGAGCTGATTGTCCAGATCAAAGAGGAGACGAAGCATCTGGAGGTGCCGATCTTCCTTGGCATTATGCCGCTGGCTAGTGGAAGGAATGCCGAATACTTGCACAATGAGGTACCAGGCATTCAATTGTCTGAGGAGGTCCGCCAGCGTATGTCAGGACTGGAGGGCAGCGAGGGTAGGGCGATGGGAGTTCAGATCGCCAAGGAGCTGCTGGACACCGCTCTGGAGCACTTTAACGGCATCTACTTCATGACACCATTTATGTTCTATGAAATGACTGCTGAGCTGACTGACTATGTATGGCAAAAAACAGGTGCCCGTCCGGCCCCCTTGTCTCGTCCATAATAATCAATTACAATAGAATAATGGATGTGATGCCGATGTCATTAAGTATGACCGGATACGGTCAAGCCGTCCTCAATTATGGAGGCTACAAGGTACGCTTCGAGGTCAAATCCGTCAATCATCGCTATTGCGAGGTGTCGTTGCGGATTCCGAAGGAATGGACCCGGTTTGAAGACGGCTTGAGAAAAGAGGTGCAACAGCACGTCAAGCGCGGAAGAATCGATGTATTCATTCAACGCGAGCGGGAAGAGGAACAGACACGGCCTGTTCGACTGAACCACGTGGCTGTTGAGGCCTATCTGCAGGCTTCCAGAGAGCTGGCCAGCCGCTACGGCATGGAAGGGCAACTTGGTATTAGCGATCTATTGGCTCTGCCGGATATATTCACTTCTGCTGAAGGTCAGGACGCAGAGCAGGATGATGCAGCCTGGAGCCAACTTCTGCTCGAGGGTCTCAGAGAGGCTTGTCTCGGGCTGGTGGCGATGCGACGCAGGGAAGGCGAGTATCTGGTACGTGACCTGCAGTCCCGTATTGCGCGTCTGGAGGGACTGCATGCCGAGATTGCCGAACTTTCTCTGACGGTGGTGGCGGACTACAGGATCAAGCTGCGGCAGAGGCTTGCAGAGCTGCAGGATGGTTCCTTTTCGCTGGATGAGCACAGATTAGGCATGGAGATTGCGTTATTTGCCGATCGCTGTAACATTGATGAAGAGCTGACCCGGCTGCAAAGCCATTTTGGTCAATGCAAGGGACTTCTGTCATCGGACGAGCCCGCTGGCCGTAAATTGGATTTCTTAATTCAAGAAATGAACAGGGAAGTGAACACCATCGGGTCCAAGGCGAATCATCTGGAATTGGTCACCCGGGTTGTGGAATTAAAGGCGGAGCTTGAGAAGATTCGTGAACAAGCTGCGAATATTGAGTAGCTTCCTGCAGGCTTGTCGGCTACAGTCACTTGTATAGGGGGAAAATCCGGATTATGGCTATTAAATTGATCAATATCGGCTTTGGTAACATTGTGTCGGCTAATCGCATCATCTCGATCGTAAGCCCGGAATCGGCGCCGATCAAGCGCATTATCCAGGAGGCCAGAGATCGGCATATGCTGATTGATGCGACTTATGGACGTCGTACCAGAGCGGTAATTATTACAGACAGTGACCATGTCATTTTGTCTGCGGTGCAGCCGGAGACGGTTGCCCATCGTTTATCCACCAAAGATGATGACAATGATGAATAAAATGGAGTGTAATATGGCTAAGGGACTATTGATTGTATTATCCGGCCCGTCAGGGGTTGGCAAAGGAACGGTAGGCAACGCACTTCGGAAGCGACTTCCGGAGCTGACGTATTCCGTATCGGCGACGACTCGCTCGCCACGCTTGGGTGAGGAGGACGGAGTCAACTATTTCTTCAAGACCCGCGAAGAGTTCGAGTCCATGATCTTGAATGGTCAGTTGCTTGAGCATGCTGAGTATGTTGGGAACTGTTATGGCACACCGCGTGCTTTCGTGGAAGAGACATTGAATCAGGGCAAGGATATCTTCTTGGAGATTGAAGTGCAGGGAGCCTTGCAGGTGAAGGAAAGCTTCCCTGAGGGGATATTTGTATTCCTGCTGCCACCATCGCTGGATGAGCTCAAGGACCGCATCCGTGGAAGAGGTACAGAGAACTCAGCGGTCATTGATCACCGCATGTCCGTAGCTGTGGATGAGATGAATCTGATCCGGCATTACGATTATGCTGTGGTAAATGACGAGATTGAATTGGCCTGCAAGCGGATTGAATCCATTATCACTGCCGAGCATTGCAAAGTACGTCTGTAACAAGCTGTAGCAAGCTGCAAATAGCAGCAAAATACTTTTAACCATGAAGAGGTGTACTATCATGTTGTATCCGTCCATTGATGAAATGATGAATAAAGTTGACAGTAAATACTCACTGGTCGTAGCGGCTTCACGTCGTGCGCGTCTGCTGCGTGAGGGAGAGAAATCAGAGCTGAAGCAACCGAAATCCCACAAGTACGTGGGTGTGGCGCTTGAAGAGATCTACAATGATCATGTGCGGGTAGAGCGTACCGAGGACTAGAAGGCTTTTAAATACAGATAAAGAAATCGGCGTTCAGCCTACTTTTTTGACAACCGCAAGGTTGTTATTTTTTTCTGTCAGGGGGAATTGGTAATGATCAAGGGGAAAACCATTGTACTGGGTGTCACGGGGGGGATTGCGGCATATAAGGCAGCCATGCTATGCAGTAAATTAACCCAAAAGGGCGCGAGCGTACATGTCATTATGACTGACTCGGCCCGTCAGTTCATCACCGAGCTCACACTCCAATCGTTAACCCGAAATCCTGTCTATACAGATACGTTCGACGAGCGAAATGCTTCAGTCATATCCCATATCGACTTGGCTGATTCAGCAGATTTGGTGCTTGTGGCACCAGCTACGGCTAATACCATTGGCAAAATGGCACTTGGGCTCGCAGATGACATGCTGACGACGACATTACTTGCGACGACTGCTCCGATTATGGTAGCGCCGGCCATGAATGTCCATATGTATACACATCCTGCTGTCATGGAGAATATGCAGACGCTGGTAGAGCGTGGCGTCATGATGATTGAGCCTGGAGAAGGCCAGTTGGCCTGTGGTTATGTTGGCAAGGGTCGTCTGGAGGAGCCTGAGACCATTGTGCAGGTAGTGGAGCGTTTCTTCGAGCAACAACAGGGCATAGACTTGAAACAGAAGCCGCTGGAAGGTCGTAAGGTTGTCGTTACTGCCGGGGGGACGGTGGAGCGGATTGATCCGGTCCGATACATCACGAATGATTCATCTGGCAAAATGGGCTTCGCCATCGCGAGTGCCGCACGCCAGCTGGGAGCTGATGTGCATCTGATCGCTGCCCATACCACCGCGCCATTGCCTGTCGGGATCGTACCGGAGCGGGTCCAATCGGCCGATGAGATGCATCAGGCGGTTAAAGAGCAGTGGGATGACAGTGATATTGTTATTATGGCAGCGGCGGTTGCGGATTTTCGTCCGAAGGAGGCTGCTGCACACAAAATGAAAAAGCATGGAGATACCCTTGTTCTGGAGCTGGTCAAGACCGTTGATATTCTGGAGACCATGGGACAGAACAAGCAACATCAATATTTGATAGGCTTTGCGGCCGAGACGGAGCAGCTTGAGGAGAATGCACGCGGAAAGCTTGCTCGTAAAAATTGTGACCTTCTCGTTGCGAATGATGTGACGATGGAAGGGGCTGGCTTCGGAACGGATACCAATGCGGTGCAGATCTATGACAGGGATGGTCTGGTGGAGCAACTGACGCTCATGTCCAAACAGGAGATTGCCCGGCGTCTGTTACTTATTGCAGCGGAGCGGCTTCGATCGGAGTGAGTCAGATGAATATTGCTAAAGTCATCGTGGATGTTCCTGCGAAGGCCACTGACCGTGCCTTTGATTACTTAATCCCAGAGACACTGCGCACCTGGATTGAACCAGGCAGCAGAGTCGCTGTACCCTTTGGCAAGCGGACAGTTCAAGGCTTTGTAACATCTATTGAGCCGAAGCCGGAGCAGACCCGTTTCAAGCTGAAACCGATTCAGGAGCTGTTGGATCTTGTCCCCCCGCTATCCATGGATTTGCTGGAGCTTGGGGCCTGGATGAGTAAACGTTATGCCTGCAATCACATTGTAGCTTTACAAGCCATGATTCCGACTGCGTTAAAAGGTAAAGCGGAGCGTTATGTGACCTGGGCAGAGCCAGACTCAGACCCGGATGCCGAAGAAGCAGGTGTGCTGCTTGCAGATGATGGGATGAGTGATCCGGTTGAGCGCAACATTGTACATTTTGTACGCAACAAGGGCGAACTGACGCTGCAGCAGCTCAGTCGCCATTTTCCGAGTGAAGCCACAGTAATCAAGTCGCTGCTACGCAGGGGAGTCCTGCAGGAGAATCAGGTCATCAAGGATAAGGTAGGTAAGAAGACGCTGAAGGCTGTCAATCTTGCCGTGTCCCCGGGCGAAGCAGAACTTGCGCTGGACAGCTTTTCGAAGAAAGCGCAGAGACAGAAGGAGGTCTTGAGCTTCCTGCTGGAGCGTCGTGAGTTCCTGCCGCTGTCGCTCAAGGAGATTCTGACTTCGCTTAGCACCTCGGCTGCAACGGTTAAGGCACTGGAGAGCAAGGGACTTCTGCAGATTGAGGATGTTGAGGTGTTCCGTGACCCATACAAAGGTCGGCATTTCAAGCCCTCAAGTCCACTGCAACTGACTACAGAGCAACAAGCAGTCTATGACCGTGTGATACGACAACTTGAATCCTATGAACATGGTTCTTTTCTGCTGCATGGAGTGACAGGTAGTGGTAAGACTGAAATCTACCTGCAGAGCATTAGCCGCTGTATTGAACAAGGACGGCAAGCGATTGTGCTTGTACCTGAAATCTCATTGACTCCTCAGATGGTCGAGCGCTTCAAGGGAAGATTTGGTGATCAGGTGGCCGTCATGCACAGCCGTTTGTCTGGCGGGGAGCGTTATGATGAATGGCGTAAAATCAGAGAGGGACGTGTCAAGGTCGCCATCGGTGCACGCTCAGCTGTATTTGCTCCGTTCGACAGGCTTGGTCTCATTATTATGGATGAAGAGCACGAGGGCTCCTACAAGCAAGAGGAGACGCCTAAGTATCATGCGCGAGATGTAGCTGTGACACGTGCACATCAGCATGGAGCGGTTGTAATTCTGGGCTCGGCTACGCCAGCGCTGGAGAGCTACCATGCAGCCCGCTCCCAGAGCAATGACGAATTCGCTCCGCTTCTCTTGGAAATGAATCAGCGTGCGCTTGGCAATACGTTACCTGAGGTTCATATCGTGGATATGAGAGAGGAGCTACGTGCAGGCAATCGCTCCATGTTCAGCCGTTCCTTGCATCAGGGAATTGCCCAGCGTCTGGAACGGGGGGAGCAGACGGTACTGCTGTTGAATCGCCGTGGCTACTCTACGTTCGTGATGTGCCGCAGCTGTGGTTATGTGGCAGGCTGTCCTGAGTGTGACATCTCCCTCACCTATCATCAGCGCTCGCACAATCTGCGATGTCACTATTGTGGATATGCCGCTCAGGCTCCCGAGGTATGCCCGGACTGTGGCAGTGAGCATATCCGATATTTCGGGACAGGGACGCAGAGGGTGGAAGAGGAACTGGCCAAGCTATTCCCCGGGATTCGCGTCATTCGTATGGATGTGGATACTACCACGGAGAAGGGCTCCCATGAAAAGCTCCTGACGAGCTTCCGGGAGAAGAAGGCAGATGTCCTGCTCGGAACGCAGATGGTTGCCAAGGGGCTTGATTTCCCTGACGTCACCTTGGTAGGAGTAATCACTGCTGATTCTGCACTCAATTTGCCGGATTTCCGTGCAGCAGAGAAGACGTTTCAGCTGTTGACACAGGTGGCTGGCCGAGCAGGCAGACATCAGCTTCCTGGTGAGGTCTTTGTACAATCCTACACACCGGATCATTACTCCATCATTCATGCGAGCCGACACGATTATGCCTCCTTCATTCGTGATGAGCTGAAGCATCGTCGTAATCTGCATTATCCCCCTTACTGCCGGCTGATTCTTGTTACCTTCACGCATGAGCAGTTGCCTGTGCTTGTCCGTCTGGCGGAGAACTACACGGCACTGCTTCAGGAGAAGGCGCGGCGACTTGGTTGGTTCGGGAATATGGATCGTTTTACAGCTGATGTTATGGATATTTTGGGTCCCGTAGCTTCGCCCATACCGAGAATCAAGAATAGATACCGATTCCAATGTATGATAAAATGGCGTGGGACTATCGACGTCATCGAGTTGGCGCGCAGAACGGCTGATGAATTAGGAGAGGCCGCACAGGCACAACAGCTTCAGATCAGTCTTGATGTAGACCCACAAATGTTAATGTAGGCTCATGAGCTGCATATATATATGAATGAACAGAGATATTTTAAGTAAATTGCTGAGGATAGAGGAAGGTGTATTTAAGTTATGTCGATTAGAATGATTGTAAAAGAGCCTGATGATGTATTGCACAAGGTTGCCAAGGAAGTTACCAAGATTAACGGCAACGTTCAGAAGCTGCTGGATGATATGGCTGATACGATGTATGACGCCGAGGGAGTAGGACTGGCTGCGCCGCAGGTAGGTATCCTCAAAAGATTGATCGTCGTCGATGCCGGTGACGAGCATGGCCTTATCAAAATGATCAATCCGGTCATTATAGAGCAGGATGGAGAGCAATTTGGAGCTGAAGGCTGCCTGAGCATTCCAGGCTTCAACGGTGATGTGCGCCGTGCAGAGCAGGTGACGGTACAAGGGCTGGATCGTGAAGGAAGACCGATTACTGTGAAGGCGACAGGTCTTCTGTCCCGTGCCTTCCAGCATGAGATCGACCATCTGAATGGGGTACTGTTTACGGATATTGCTGAAAAAATATACGCGGTGTCTCCGGAGAAGCCGGGACCAAATAGCCGCAAATAGGGGTGATCCAGATGAAGAGTTCCACACGGATCGTCTTTATGGGGACTCCTGAGTTCGCAGTGCCTTCCTTGGAGGCACTGCTTGCTGAGGGCTACCAAGTGGTGGGTGTTGTAACCCAGCCGGATAAGCCGCAAGGACGCAAGCGGGTGTTGACTCCAACCCCGGTGAAGGAGGCGGCTCTTCGCCATGGTCTACCTGTCATGCAGCCTGTACGCTTGCGTAACCCGGAGGCTGTGGAGGAGCTGTCAGCATGGGAGCCGGATCTGATTGTTACGGCTGCCTATGGACAAATTCTGCCCAAATCTGTTCTGGACATGCCACGCCATGGCTGTCTAAATGTGCATGGCTCGCTTCTGCCACGCTATCGGGGCGGAGCACCGATCCAGCGTGCCATTATTCAAGGGGAAGAGGTAACGGGAGTCACCTTGATGTATATGGCGGAAGGGCTGGATACGGGAGATATGATTGCGAAGGTCGAGGTACCTATTTTGCTGGAGGATAACTCAGGTACGATATTCTCCAAGCTGAGCGAGGCAGGCGCCAAGCTGTTATTGGAGCAGCTTCCGTCGGTGCTAGAGGGAACCAACAGCCGCACTCCGCAAAACGATGCTGACGCAACATTTGCCCGCAATCTGACACGGGAAGACGAGCGAATCAACTGGAGTGACTCCTCGTTGGCTATATATAATCGCATTCGTGGTCTCGTTCCGTTCTCTGGTGCCTACACGATGTGGGATGAACAGGTGTTCAAGGTGTGGGCTGCTGCCCCGCCACAATCTTCACTTCATGGACAGGACGCTGATTCCAGCCTTTCACACACGTATACGGAATCGGATGCTCCTGGCAAGGTTCTGCAAGTGAATGAGCATGGGATTGAGGTGCGAACTGGAGATGGAAGTATCTGGTTGCGCGAGGTTCAGCCTGCGGGCAAGAAGGTTATGGATGCAGGCTCATTTGCTCGTGGTGGACAAATGAAGATGGGAACGGTCCTGTCATGAGCGGGGGCAACCGCAAGGCTCAAACAGAGCAAGGGAGCAAACCGCGCTCTGGGAACAAGCCTTCCTCGGGGAACCGACAGCAGACAGGAGGCAAGCAAACTTCTCGGCAACGCACAGCTCGTGAGGTGGCGCTGGACGTTCTGCTCGGAGTGGAGAACGAAGGGGCATACAGTAATCTGGAGTTGAACAACAGTTTGCAACAGGCTAATTTACAGCCGAACGACCGCGGTCTCGTTACAGAATTGGTGTATGGCACGATAGCTCGGCGCCTTACACTGGACTACCTGCTGGATCGTTTTGTACAGAAGGGGACGGCCAAGCTACAGGCTTGGGTCCGCTGTCTGCTACGCATGAGTGTCTATCAGCTAGTGTATCTGGACCGGATTCCATCTCATGCTGTCGTCAGTGAAGCTGTGAATATAGCCAAGCGTCGAGGACATCAGGGTATATCTGGCATGGTGAACGGCGTCTTGCGCAGTATGCTGCGTGAACCGGACAAGCTGCAGATTTCGGCGGATCTACCGACTGCCCGTCGTATTGCTCTGGAGCACTCGCATCCCGAATGGCTGGTCGAGCGCTGGATTACCCAGTATGGTGAGGCGGTCGCTGAACAGATCTGTCGTGCGAACAATGAGCCGCCTGTGGTCAGTGTCAGAGTCAATACGACGATGACATCGCGGGAGCGACTATTGGAGGAGATGAAGGCAGCGGGATTGGATGCTGTTCCCTCCGAGCTTAGCTCTTATGGGATTGTAGTCAGAAGCGGAGGCAATATGGCGCTTACATCCTGGTACCAGGACGGACTTCTTTCTGTGCAGGATGAGAGTTCTATGCTGGTAGCAGAGGCTGTAGCGCCGGAGCCTGACATGCATGTGCTCGATTGCTGTGCTGCACCTGGTGGGAAGACAGCGCATATGGCAGAGTTGATGAAGGATCGGGGCGCCATTATCGCCAATGATCTCCACCCACATAAGCGACAGCTTATTCAGGAGCAGGCGGAGCGGCTGGGTCTGGACAGCATTGAGGCAGTGACCGGGGATGCCCAGGAGCTTGGTGTACGATATGCCGGGTCCAGTTTCGACAGAATATTGCTCGATGCTCCCTGCTCAGGCTTTGGCGTTATTCGACGCAAGCCGGACCTGCGCTGGAGCAAATCCGAGCAGGACGTACAGGATATCGTCGCCTTACAGGCTGACTTGCTTCGGCAGACGAGCGTACTGCTGAGGCCGGGTGGAATTTTGGTGTACAGCACATGTACGATTGAACCGAACGAAAATGAGCGACAGATTCAACGATTCCTCCAAGAGCATCCGGACTTCAGGCTTATGCCTGATGACTCTTCCATCTGGAGCCATGTACCTGAAGCCCTGCGTAAGGAGGGCTCCCTGCAAATACTACCGCAACATTTTCGAAGTGACGGCTTCTACATAGCCCGTCTGCAACGAATGAAGTAGGCCATGGTCACCTGTGGAAGTTGAAACAGGCTGAGATGCTATTAAAGCAGACAAGCGTTTTCCCGTTAACTTGTGGGCTGCATTGCCGTGGAATTGTCTAGTAAGCCGTCGGCTATCTATAACCGGCGGCTTTTGTGCTGCTGGACCGGACATGACACGGAGAGACAAATGATGACAAGGATATCAAAAGAAACCTGGGATAACGGCGATCAGAATGTGGTTCTGTCGTCGGAGTGGCCAGTGTAAAGACTCTTTAGTTGAACCTATACAGCACGAAGGGCAGGTCTGGCCAAGGACATTCATGCCTTGTTCAGACCGGCTCGATTGAAAGCTTTTTACCGCTTCTTTCATTTGTGCTAAAATAGGAAGAATGAAAAATTAAACTGCACGGGTTGATTACAGTCAGACGGGCAGGAATTCAATGAATGGAAGAACAGGTGTGAATAACATATGACAAAACCTTTTATATATGATCTCTCCTATGAGGAGCTGCAGCAGTGGGTTGTGGACCAGGGAGAGTCGGCGTTTCGTGGAGGTCAGATTTACGACTGGCTATACGTCAAGCGTGTGAATGATTTTAATGAAATGACGAACCTATCCAAGGCACTGCGGGAGAAGCTTGAAGAGCAGTTCAGCTTTGTGACGCTCAAGGAGATAACAAGACTGGAGTCCAAGGACGGAACCGTTAAGTTCCTGTTCGGGCTGCATGATGATCATGCGATTGAGACGGTTATTATGAAGCACAATTACGGTAACAGCATCTGTGTCACCACACAGGTGGGCTGCCGGATCGGCTGTACATTCTGTGCGTCCACTCTGGGTGGATTGAAACGGAATCTGACCGCTGGCGAGATTGTGGCCCAGGTAGTCCAGGCACAGAAAATCCTGGATACCAGGGATGAGCGTGTCAGCAGCATTGTTATCATGGGTTCTGGCGAGCCATTCGAGAATTATGAAGCAACCATGACGTTCCTCAGAACGATGATTCATGAAAAAGGACTAAACATCGGGCAACGTCATATTACGGTGTCTACGAGCGGAATCGTACCGAATATCTACAAATTTGCAGATGAAGATACGCAGATTAATCTGGCGATCTCAATACATGCGCCGAATGATGCGCTACGCTCCAAGCTAATGCCAGTGAATCGTCGCTATCCGTTCCAGGACGTAATGGACTCACTCCGTTATTACCTGGCGAAGACAGGGCGGCGGATTACATTCGAGTATGCTTTGATCGGCGGCGTGAATGATCGAGAGGAGCATGCAGAGGAGCTTGCAGATGTGCTGAAGGATATGATGTGCCACGTGAATCTCATTCCTGTCAATCATGTACCTGAGCGTAAATACGTCCGTACCTCACGCAATGACATTTTCAAATTCCAGCGCAAGCTGGCAGAGAAGGGCATCAACGTGACCATCCGTCGCGAACAGGGCCACGATATTGCCGCGGCATGCGGCCAGCTTCGGGCTAAGCATATGGAGTTGGGGTGAAGTTCATTTGATTAAAACAGTTCATGTCAGCCATGTGGGACGCGTTCGTTCCGTTAATGAAGATTCAGCCTGGATCAGACATTTGGAGCAGGGCTACATTCTGGGTATCGTAGCTGATGGCATGGGAGGGCACCTTGCAGGTGATACGGCTAGTCGTCTCGCTGTTGAGACACTGGCTGCGGATCTGGCCACGCTGGAGACGGGCTTGTCGGAACAATCTTTGTCAGCTGCGCTCAGTGATGCCATTCTTCATGCGAATGAAGTGATCTATCAGACAGCTGCCAAAAATGATAAATATCACAACATGGGCACAACCGTAGTTGCCGTGCTGCTGAATGATACTAGAGGTGTCATAGGGCATATCGGGGACAGTCGTGCTTATATCGTATCCGGTGGTCAGGTCCGGCAGATTACGGAAGACCATACACTAGTGAACGAATTGTTCAAAAATGGGCAAATTAGTAAAGAAGAGGCCGGGAGTCACCCGCGTCGTAATGTACTGACGCGTGCCCTGGGCACAGATGCAGAGGTCAAAGTTGACCTTGATGCAGTTAGCCTAGAGCAAGGTGATGTCTTGCTGCTGTGCAGCGATGGATTGAGTAACCTGGTGAACGAACAACAGATTGGCAAGGTGGTAGGAGCTGGTGATATTCCGCTGGAGGAACGTGCGGACCGGCTTCTTCATCTGGCATTGCTTGCGGGGGGCGACGATAATATTACGGTTGCATTGTTCGAGCAGCCGCGTCCCGAGGCATCTGCTGATGAAAAGGGGTATGAATGATGATCGGACATCTGTTGGGCGGAAGGTATGAGATCATTGAACGTGTCGGCGGCGGAGGCATGGCGCTTGTCTACAAGGCCCAGGATATACTGCTGAATCGCTATGTGGCTGTCAAGGTGCTCCGTCAGCAGTTTGTGCATGATGAAGAGTTCATTCGTCGTTTCCGCAGGGAAGCCCAGTCTGCTGCGTCCCTATCTCATCCTAATGTGGTCAGTATTTATGATGTTGGCCAGGAGGATGAGGTGCATTACATTGTAATGGAGTATGTAGAGGGGCAGAATTTGAATGAAATTATCAAAGAGCGTGCTCCGCTACAAGTGGATGAGGCTGTTCGAATCGCTTCGCAAATCTGTGATGCACTTGAGCATGCCCACCAAAGCCAGATTATTCATCGGGATATTAAGCCGCATAATATTCTTATTGGACGGAATGGACGTGTCAAGGTAACCGATTTTGGTATCGCTAGAGCAGTAACCTCTACGACCATTACACAGACAGGCTCTGTTGTCGGTTCAGTGCATTATTTTTCTCCTGAGCATGCAAAGGGCATTACGACTGGCGAGAAATCGGATTTGTACTCATTAGGTATTGTATTGTATCAAATGCTCACGGCCCAGCTGCCATTTTTGGGTGAAAGCCCGATCAGTGTGGCACTGAAGCATCTACAGGAGGAATTCGAGGAGCCGCGCCGTGTGAACCCGCTCATTCCTCAGAGTGTAGAGAACGTTATTCTGAAATCAATGCGTAAAAATCCGGATGAACGCTATCAGTCGGCTGATGAGATGCTAGCTGACCTGGAGACCTGTCTGCTGCCAGAGCGCAGGAACGAACCTAAAGCAGAGTTCTACGTGGAAGAGGACGTGGAGCAGACCCGAATTATCCCGGCAATCAAGCCGCATCAGCAGGGCATGTCCCAACGGAACGGTGGAGGACGGGATTCATTGCAGGAAATGAAAGAGGACACAGCACTTGAGCAGCCGAAGAAGAAGAAACGCTTGGCCTTTTGGGTCACGCTAACGCTTGTAGTACTTGCGCTCATGGCCGTGCTGGTCATCGTTGTTGATAAGGCATTTGAGGTCTCCGACGTCAAGGTGCCTAATCTGGTTACACAGACCGAGGAACAAGCGAGAGCGACTTTGGCCGCACAAGGCCTGGAGCTGGCAGATCCGGTTCTGCAGGAGTATAAGGAAGGGATTGAGCCCGGAATTATATTTAAGCAGAGCCAGCCCGAGGGGGCGCTAGTGAAGGAAGGCTCGCTTATCCAGGTGACTGTCGGTACGGAGAAGCCGCTCACGCCAATGCCTAGTGTAACCGGGCAATCTTATGACGATGCAGTCAGCTTGCTGGTATCCAAGGGGATAACCGAGGATCGTATCAAGCAAAAGCAGGTTTTTGACGACTCGGCAGATGAAGGAACCGTTACGGATCAGATTCCTGCAGCAAATGAGGAATTCAATCCGGATGAGGTACAGGTGACGCTGTCCGTAAGTAAAGGCTCTGAGACAATAGCCATGCCTGATCTTACGAACAAGTCCAGAGCTGAAGCGGAGAAGGAATTGAGTGATGCGAAGCTTAAGCTTGTCTCAGTGAAGGAAGAGACTAGCTATGAGATTGAGCAGGGCAAGGTTACGAAGCAATGGCCATTCGAACCAGGTGCGGACGTGGCCCCAGGCTCTGAGATTACCATCTATGTGAGTACAGGATACCCGCCAGAAGCGATCAAGGTGCCATTCCAGCTGCCATTAGTACCAGCAGAGGAAGGCAAGAATGCCAAGATCAAAGTGACTGTTACCGATGCCCGTGGCGATAATCAGGACTGGGGAACAAGAACCCTGAATACCACGCAGATTGTCACCGTCGATCTGCTGCTGCGTCCGAACAAGGATGCGGTCGTCTCTGTGACACGTGATGGCAAATTTGTAGATAACTATATCGTAACTTACGTTGATGCCAAGAATGGTACCGTTCAAATGCCACAAGTCGCTCCACCTGCAGGCACGGAGCCAGAGATACCGCCTGTAGAGGAAGAAGCAGATCCTGCAATTACTCCAGAGCAACCGGATGCTACGGGTGGGGAGAATGGTGGCGAGACGACTGATCCTTCAGCCATGAATAGCGGTAATGGAGCGAATAGCACAATCAAGCAGGCAAGCCAGCATGTGGGACGCGGGAATGGAAATGGCAACGGTAATGATAACGGAAATGGAAATGGTAATAATTAAAAGTATGACAAAAACGCAACACCAGCAACAACGATACTTGATAGGCTACAACATCGTTCAGGCAGGATTCTTCTAGATCCTGCCTGAGCCGACTGACTCAACAAAAGGAGGACATCCTGATATATGCCTGAAGGCCGGATTATTAAGGCGCTAAGCGGATATTATTATGCCGCTCCTGTGGATGAGCAAGGAGCTCTTCTACCGAACGAACCTGTGACTCAGTGCCGTGCGCGAGGAATTTTCAAGAAAAGAGGAGTCTCGCCGCTGGTGGGGGATCGCGTGATGTATTCTCATACCGAGAATGGGGAAGGGATGATCGATGAGATTCATCCGAGAAGCACAGAACTGATTCGTCCCCCTGTAGCCAATACGACGCTCGCTGTCTTGGTATTCTCGCTGCGTGAGCCTGACCTCAACCTCCCATTAATGGACAAGTTCCTGGTTCACATTGAGCATGCAGGGCTGGATACGATTATTTGTCTCACGAAGCGTGACTTGTTGGAGCAACAGGTACAGAATGACACTGCTCTAGATACGGTACGAGAGCTCTATGAGCAGATTGGATACCGGGTGCTGGTGACCAGTTCGATTACAGGAGAAGGTACACAGGAACTAAAAGCCATGCTGGCCGGAGAGATTAGTGTCTTTTCCGGGCAATCCGGTGTTGGTAAATCCTCCATGCTGAATGCACTTGTACCCGGGCTTGCTCTGGAGACGAGCGCAATTAGCAATAAGCTGGGCAGAGGACGGCATACGACCAGACATGTGGAGCTGATTCCGCTCGATCATGGTGGTCTGGTAGCCGATACACCTGGCTTCAGCCAGTTAGATTTTCTTGAGCTTGGCGTGGAGGAATTGTCTGTATGCTTCCGGGAGTTCTCAGAGCGGTCGGCGGATTGCAAGTTCCGAGCCTGTACACACATCCATGAACCGGATTGTAAGGTCCGAGATGCTGTTGAGAGCGGAGAGATTGCTCGCAGCCGATATAGCAGCTATGTGCAGTTCATGGAGGAAATGAAAGAGAAGAAGCGGAGGTACTGAAGTATGGTAAAGATCGCGCCATCGATTTTGTCAGCAGATTTTGCCCGACTGGGCAGTGAGGTAGCTGCGGCTGAGGCTGGAGGTGGAGACTGGATTCACGTAGACGTTATGGATGGTCATTTTGTGCCTAATATAACCTTGGGATCAGCCATTACGGCGGCGATCCGCCCGTATACCAATCTTCCGCTTGATGTTCATTTAATGATCGAGCAGCCAGAGCGCTATGTTACGGATTTCATCAAGGCTGGAGCTAATGTTGTGACGGTTCATGCAGAGGCCTGTACGCATCTGCATCGAGTGCTGCATATGATCAAGGAGCAGGGCGCATTGTGTGGAGTGGCTCTGAATCCAGGAACTTCCCCTTATGTCATTAAGGAAGTACTGAATGATGTGGATATGGTGCTGGTGATGACGGTTAATCCTGGCTTTGGAGGGCAATCCTTCATTCCAGGCACGCTCGGAAAAATCAGACAAATACGTTCCTGGCTTAACGAGCTGGGGCGTCCAGACGTACATATTGAAGTGGATGGCGGTATAGCCGAGTCCACCGCAGCTCTGGTAGCGGAGGCAGGCGCTGATGTTCTAGTGGCTGGCAGTGCTGTATTCGGACGAGAGGATCGTGCCGCTGCCATTGCTTCGATCCGCGCACATGCTGAGGGTCGAGTACTCTGATCTTTTGGTTGAAGGCACTTTCTCATGAGACGGTATAATATTATATTTGAATAGTATAAATTTAACTCATACACCTCCACGAGAGTGTCATGTCCGATGCACACAGGCCCTGTTCTACCTTCTGTAGACAAGGGCTTGTTTGCTGTTCAACTCGTAGTGTGCTAAAATCATTGGCAGGGTTTTATTTAATATCCTTATCAATTTGCGGAGAGGAGCTGCCCAGGCATGAAGAAAAGAACACTACACTCGTTAGCTGTTGGCTATGGGTACTCTATTGCTGTCTTTTTCTAGAATTTTGACAATGGGATCAGTCTGTCCAATTACAGATGTATCTCAGGGCTATTAGAGAAGACAAGCAGGACAATCCAAATTGATGAGGTGGATGTATAATGAACAACACAGCAATAACACGACGGAATCCAGAGGGTGTGCCAGCGCCTGTCGGCCAGTACACGCATATCACCCGCATTCCTAGAAATGCCGAGCTGTTCGTGACTTCAGGCCAAGTAGGAGTCGATTCACAGGGACAATTCCCTAAGTCCATGAATGAACAGATCAGCAATACGTTTCGCAACATTCAGATGGTGCTTGCATCTGAGCAGCTAACTGCCTCCGATGTCATCAAGGTGAATATATGGGCCGTTGACAAGATTGATTGGGAGCATTTATATGCTGAGTGGGGACGGCTATTCAGCGAGACCTTTCCGGCGATGACCATTGGCTACATATCGGAGCTAGGCTTGCCAGAGATCAAGATTGAGATCGAGATCTGGGCAGCCAAGGTATAAGCTGACAGGCAATACTGTCCGTTAGAAAGTCATAGGCCTGAAGACTGATGCATAGATATGGTTACATGAGGGTGTTCTCATGTAGCCTTTTTTTATGGGGCAACAACTTGCAATCGGGTGCATAGACTAGGATGAATGATGCATGAGGATGATGGGGAGGGTGAAGCATGAAGTTTTATACAATCAAGCTGCCGAAGTTCCTGGGAGGTTTTGTGAAGGCGATCCTGAATACATTTCAGAAAAACTGAAGGACATGCAAAGTGGCACATACAGGCATGTTCCCTGTACAGGCTGCAGATGCGGGCGGGCTGCCGAGAACGGGTGAACACACGGGATCATGCCTCATGTCCATTTGAGCTGATATCCCAAACTACTGCTGATCAGGGATATCCTCAAGGGAGACTGAATGACTCCAGTGATAGCCTGTGCTCTGCAGTATGTCTTTTCCATATCAGGGAGCAGGGGGCGCTGGGGTCCATACTTTCTGATATAACCAAAAAAGCACCCGTTCATGACGAGGTGCCTTTTGCTTATACATATTAATTGTCTTATACGCGTGTTACTTTGCCAGCTTTCAGCGCGCGCGTGCTAACGAATACACGTTTTGGCTTACCGTTCACCAGGATGCGAACTTTTTGCACATTAACGCCCCAAGTACGGCGGTTACGGTTGTTAGCGTGAGAAACGTGGTTACCACTTCCAGGTTTCTTACCTGTCACATAACATTTACGAGACATAGATTCCACCTCCTATTCTAAAAATAACCCTTACAGAGGCCAGTTGCTTTTTATTCGTGAGTTGTATTACTCTCAACAAAACAATACTTGAGTATCATATCATAGTTAAAAAACCTTCGTCAATATATCCAAAAACTTTATTTATTTCTATTGCACGTTATAGTACAATATTGAGTAGTCCATCATACTCCAGGTGACAAATTGACATATTAATAATGGAAAGCCTTACCGGCCTGGGCCAGGCATGACCCGGGCTATAGATGTTGGTCTTATTACATGTGCTGCCCACATGTCGGCGGCTTCATTTTGCTCTAAGTAATAATCAGATCGACGATACGGCCACTTGGTGTATACCTGAGGACGATATGCATAAAGCGAGGAAGGGGAATTCTCATTGAGTAAGCGTTCTTTGAATGGAACAGATTTTACCGCAATGGTGTTAGCCGGAGCGGAACAATTGCAACAGCATGCCGAGCACGTCAATTCCCTGAATGTATTCCCGGTGCCTGATGGTGATACGGGAACGAATATGAATCTGACAATGAATGCAGGCGTAACCGAGATCACGAAAGGAGATTCTGCATCGATTGGTGTGATGTCGGGGATTCTTTCCAAAGGCCTGCTGATGGGGGCTCGCGGAAATTCAGGGGTAATTCTGTCTCAGTTGTTTCGCGGGTTTAGCCGTTACGCTGCCCCATACGAGGAATTGAATACTCTGCAATTCGCAGCCGCCTTGCAAAGCGGTGTGGATGCTGCCTACAAGGCAGTGGTGAAGCCCGTAGAAGGAACCATTCTGACCGTTGCGAAGGAAGCTGCCAAGCATGCCGTATATTATGCCCGTCGGGCCAATGATATTCCGGAGCTCATGGCAGAGGTGCTGTCCAAGGCGAAGGAAGCGCTCGCCATGACACAGGAGATGCTGCCTGTACTCAAGCAGGTGGGTGTCGTTGATTCTGGTGGACAAGGGCTTGTATATATTTATGAAGGATTCATGCAGTATCTCTCCAGCGGAACGACAGCTACAGGACAGGTTCGCCATACGGCTGCATCGACAACGTCAGCTTCAGCGGTCTCGCCAGTAGCAGGCTCTGTACCGACATCGGTAGTGGCTCCATCCTATGATGCTCCATTATCCGCGCAAGCCAAGCTGGAGACAGAGCATATTGAGTTCCTGTACGATATGGAGTTCTTCATCAATCGCCATCTGGGCGAATCGAATGGACAGCCATTTGATGAGGAGAAATTCGAGAAAGCGTTATCAGTGAATGGTGATTCTATTATCGTCATTGCGGATGAGGATATCGTCAAGGTACATGTTCACTCCAAGGCTCCAGGAGAGGTCCTTAATCTGGCACTCCAATATGGAGAGATCACCCAGATTCGTATCCTGAACATGCGCGAGCAGCACCGTGAACTGCTAACAGCGGGTATGGACGTGGCTCCTGCGCCAGAATGGTTCGCCGAAATTCCGGCAGAGCCTGCCCGCACGGTGGAGCCTTCCGAATTGCCTGCTCATGAGCTGGCCCCGCATGGCTTCATTGCCGTATCGCCGGGTGAAGGCATTACGAACATTTTCCGAAGCATGGGCGTAGATGTAGTGCTGTCTGGAGGACAGACAATGAATCCGAGCACGGAGGACTTCGTGAATGCGGTTCGTTCCATCGCGGCGGAGTACATCTACATCCTGCCGAACAACTCTAATATTATTCTTGCTGCTGAGCAGGCACGTGAGCTATTGGAGGATGAGCGCCAGGTATTCGTTATTCCGAGCAAGACCATTCCGCAGGGAATTGCGGCTGCGTTTGCTTTCCAGGAGGAAGAGAGCTTCGGTGTAAATCTGGAAAATATGGCAGAGGCAGTTACCCGGGTGCAATCCGGGCAGGTGACATATGCAGTGCGTGACACGGTACTTGATGAGATGGAGATCAAGGCCGGACATTATATCGGGATTCACAATTCCAAGATTGTAGCTACCGAGGAGCAATTGATTCCTACCTGCCGTGAGCTGTTGTCCAAGATGCTCGGCAGTGTGGATGAAGCGGTGCTTGTGATGATGCTGACAGGCTCGGATAGCGACCCAGCCGAGACCGAGGAGCTCGTATCCTGGATTGAGCAAGAGTATCCGGGGATCGACATTGAAGTACATGATGGAGGTCAGCCGATCTACTCATACCTGTTCTCGGTAGAATCCTGATATCAATCTGATTGCAGAGAGGGGACGGACGGATGAGCCGGACATTTATCGTAACGGACAGCACGGCTGATATACCTGCAGACCTGGTTAAGCAGTGGGGAATTCATGTAGTGCCGCTCACAGTCATGTTCGGTGACCAAGCCTATCTCGATGGAGTGGAGATGTCTGCCGGACAGTTCTATGAACGACTCGTTCAAGCGGCAGAGCTGCCTACCACATCCCAGCCATCTCCTGCGGAGTTTCTCAAGGTCTATAGCGAAATTCTGGAGCAGCACCCTGATGCTCATATTGTGTCTATTCACCTATCTTCCGGGGTGAGTGGCACGTACCAATCCGCGAGGCTGGCCGTTACCATGTTGGAACGTGAAGAAGCTGTAACTACGGTAGACTCCAAATCCGCTTCCTTCGGCTATGGTGCCTTGGTTGTCCAGGCAGCCAAGCTGGCTTCAAATGGAGCGGACAAAGATGTTATTCTGCGTGAGCTGGAGCGGATGGGAGAGCAAAGACGTTTGTTTTTCCTCGTAGATACGCTGCAGTATCTCCAGAAGGGCGGCCGGATCGGCAAAGCCGCTGCTATGATCGGCACATTGTTGAACATCAAGCCCATTCTGTCCATCGACCAGGAAGGGATCATCTACTCGATGGAGAAGGCGAGAGGACAGAGAAAAGCGATGTTGCGTATTGTCGAGATGCTAGAAGCTGATTTGCAGGGACAAAAAATTAATGTGGCTGTAGGCCATACCGCGAATCAAGCCTCTACCGATACCCTGCTTCAGCTATTGCGTGAGCGTTTTGCTGTGGAAGAGGTGCAGTACAGTGAGATTGGTGCTGTCATTGGCACCCATGTGGGTCCTGGTACACTTGCTGTCTACGCGTGGCCTGCAGGAGATGAGGTCTGAGGTATGCTGAATCTGGATCAAATACGTACGAAACAAATCCACGGCGTGAGTGCTCTTAAGGAAGAGGAGCTTCACGCCTTTGGCATCTCCAATATCAAGGAGCTGCTGGAATATTATCCTTACCGATATGACGACTATCGGTTAGGTTCATTAATTGAGGCCAAGGATCAGGAGAAAGTCACGGTACAGGCCAAGATTATAGGGATTCCTGTGTTGCAGCGCTATGGACGCAAATCCCGTCTCACATGCAAGCTGATGGCAGAGGACTGGATGTTCAGTGCTACCTGGTTCAACCGTCATTTTCTGAAGGAGCAGCTGACGGCGGGGCGGGAGATTGTTGTAACCGGAAAGTGGGATATGAAGCGAATGCAGCTCACGGTATCAGACTCTGAATTCCCTGATCAAGGCACGTCTCGTTCAGGCACGCTTCAGCCTGTTTATTCGGTAGGGGGCAAGATTACTCAATCCTGGATGCGAAAGACGATGAATCAGGCTTTGGAGCAGTACGGAGAGATGATCCCTGAAATTTTGCCACAGCAGCTCATTACGAAGTATGCACTTATGCCACGCAAGCAGGCTATTGCGTCCATTCATCGCCCTCAGGATAATCAGGAAGGGCAGGATGCGCGGCGCCGGATGGTGTATGAGGAGCTATTTCTCTTCCAGATGAAGATGCAGGCCTTCCGGGCGCTCAATCGTGGCCGTGCAGACGGTGTGGTACATACGGCGGATAATGCGACGATTCGCAGCTTCGTACGCAGTCTGCCCTTTGAGCTGACGGATGCGCAGAAGCGGGTAGAGCTGGAGATTCTGGCGGATCTGCGCTCGCCCTACAGCATGAACCGGTTGCTGCAGGGGGATGTTGGCTCAGGGAAGACAGTTATCGCAGCGATTGCGCTGTATGCTTCCGTTCGTTCCGGCTTTCAGGGTGCACTGATGGTGCCGACGGAAATTTTGGCTGAGCAGCATATGCGCTCATTACAGAAGATGTACGAGCCGTTCGGAGTAACCGTAGCATTGCTGACAGGCAGTGTGAATGGGCGTAAGCGCAAGGACCTGCTGGGTTCCCTGCAAATGGGTCTTACGGACATTATCGTCGGTACGCATGCGCTGATTCAGGAGGACGTCTACTTCCGCCAGCTTGGTCTTGTGGTCACGGACGAGCAGCACCGCTTTGGTGTGAATCAGCGCAGTATATTACGTCGCAAGGGCTACAATCCGGATGTGCTCACCATGACGGCCACACCGATTCCGCGTACGCTGGCTATTACGGCCTTCGGGGATATGGATGTATCGACGATTTCCGAGCGGCCCAAGGGACGGATTCCAATCTCCACCTACTGGGTGAAGCACAATATGATGGATCGGGTTCTTGGCTTCATCTCGCGCGAGATTGATCAGGGGCGGCAGGCCTATTTCATTTGCCCATTAATTGAGGAGTCGGATAAGCTGGATGTTCAAAATGCCATCGACCTGCATATTCAGATGCAGCAGGTCTTCCCATCTTATCGTGTAGGCTTGCTGCATGGACGGATGAGCGCTGCGGAGAAGGAAGGGGTCATGCGGGCCTTTTACGCGAATGAAATCCAGCTGCTCGTATCTACCACCGTAGTTGAGGTAGGCGTGGATGTGCCTAATGCGACCCTGATGATCATTATGGATGCGGAGCGCTTTGGGCTCTCTCAGCTGCATCAGCTGCGTGGACGTGTCGGGCGTGGAGCGCATAGCTCCTATTGTGTGCTCATTGCCGATCCCAAGTCGGAGGTAGGTCAGGAACGGATGAAGGTGATGACCGAGACGGATGACGGCTTTGAGGTGGCCCGGCGGGATCTGGAGCTGCGTGGGCCTGGAGATTTCTTCGGGACCAAGCAGAGCGGTCTGCCAGAATTTCGTATAGCGGATATGGTAGCTGATTTCGAGATCCTGGAGCGTGCACGTGAGGATGCAGTTCAATTGATAGAGGACAAGGATTTCTGGACCTCCTCCTCCTATGCTCCCTTGCGGGATTATTTGCAGCAGGAGCAGATTTTTCAGGGAGATGTTATGGATTAGGCAAATTCACGTTCTTCCCGTCATATATTGAGGATGATTGAATTTTGACGGGAGGCGTGGACAGAGTGAGCTATCAACAATATGGCATCAGCCCGCAGCTGGTAGAGCGGGTGAAGACGAAGATGAAGAATTCAGCCGTGAAGGAACGGATCAAGAAGCTGATGGACGGGGTCACGAAGGCCGATCTCCAGAATCGACCCACAGTACATCGACTGGTGAAGAGCTCTGCAGTCATTCTGCATGAGAAGCTGACACCAGCCCAAGAGGAGCAGCTTGTCTCTTTTGTCATTGGGCAGCGGATTGATCCGAACAACACCTTTCATCTGATTAAGCTGTGGGGGATGTTTCGATAAGTGTAATGGTAATGGTAAGCGCTAATGAATCGCCCACAAAAAAAGATACTCTAAGGCAAGCAAGCCTGCTAGAGTATCTTTTTTTTGTACCAAGAATGTGATGATTCCCTTTGGGAGTATAGCTATTCTTATATCTGATTCTTTTTGTACCCTCATGGCTTGGCAGCATGTCAATCCTTGCATTGTAATTGCTGATTTTACAAAAATGCCAGCCAGAGATATAGTCCCAGTAGTGTCAGTAACAAGGTCGGCACCGTCAGTACGATACCTGTCCTGAAATAGGTACCCCACGAAATGCGGATGCCCTTGGAGGAGAGCACATGGAGCCAGAGCAGCGTGGCCAAGGAGCCGATCGGAGTCATTTTGGGGCCCAGATCCGAACCGATGACATTGGCATAGATGAGTGCTTCCTTGACTGTTCCGGTGACGGATGCACTATCAATGGCAAGCGCATTAATCAGCACTGTCGGCAGATTATTCATCACGGAGGAGAGGACGGCAGCAATCATCCCCATGCTCATGGTAGCTGCTAGCAATCCCTCCTGGGCGGCGATTTGGATCATATGCGCCAGAGCATCGGTTAATCCCGCGTTACGCAGCCCGTACACGACAACATACATCCCAATGGAGAAAAATACGATCGCCCATGGCGCTCCCCGAATCACCTCTGGTGCCGGTACAGCTTTGCTTCGGCCAGCGATGAGCAGGAACAGTAGTGCAATCGCTCCAGCGATGAGTGAGACGGGTATGCGTAGCCATTCGCTGACAAGATAGCCAATGAGCAGCGCTGCCAGCACGAACCAGGAGATTCGGAATAGCTTTATGTCCTGGATCGCTTCCCTTGGCGGCTTGAGATGAGCAAGGTCATATTGTCTTGGTATGGCCTTGCGGAAGAGCAGGTACAGCACAAGAATGCTGGCTCCGAGCGAAAACAGATTGGGGACGATCATCCGCCCGGCATATTCCATGAACGTAATCCCGAAATAATCAGCTGATACGATATTGACGAGATTGCTGACGACCAGAGGCAGTGATGTCGTATCAGCAATGAAGCCCCCGGCAATGATGAAGGGGAACACCTGTCGCTCATCCAGTCGCAGCGCTCGCACCATGGCAAGCACGATCGGCGTCAGAATGAGAGCGGCTCCGTCATTGGCAAAAAAGGCCGCTACCACAGCGCCTAGCACCGAGATATACACGAACATTCGTACCCCATGCCCTTTCGCTGCGCTGGCCATATGCAAGGCGGCCCATTCAAAGAACCCGATTCTATCCAGAATCAATGAAATCAGGATAATGGCGACGAAGGCCAGCGTGGCATTCCAGACCATCTGGGTTACATCCCAGACGTCCTGTAGATCGACGACGCCAACCAGAAGGGCGAGCAGTGCTCCTCCACAGGCAGACCATCCGATCGAGAGATTTTTGGGCTGCCAGATCACCAGCACCAGAGTAATCAGAAATATTATGCATGACAAAACAATACCAACCACAAGTACCCTCCTAGATGTTCAACGAACAACGAAAACCTCAAATCTACTAAATGCTCATCTTAATATATAACTCTATGAATAGAAGTACAATTGAAAATAAGTCCTAACCGAATATTCCCGGAGCAAAAGCCGTCCTAGTAGTCATACACTGGTATAACACTGGTATGCGCTTATTCCTATTCGCCTGTAGCAGCAAATCTTTGGATGCGCTCGCCAATCTGATCGCGAACCCTTTGGAATACAACCCATTTTTCTTCATTCGTTCCCTGTGCCTTGGCTGGGTCATCGAAACCCCAATGCTCACGTCTTACCTGTGGAGGAGTGATTGGACACTTATCTGCCGCGTCTCCACACAAGGTTACAACCAGATCAGCACTGTTCAGCAGATGGGAATCAATAATATCCGATGTTTGAGTAGATATATCAATACCGACCTCCTTCATAGCCTTAATAGCGTTTGGATTAAGTCCATGAGCTTCAATCCCAGCGCTATATACATTCCAGTAGTCTCCCAAGTATTTTTTAGCCCATCCTTCAGCCATCTGGCTACGACATGAGTTGCCTGTGCACAAGAAGTAGATTGTCTTTTGTTTCATAATGGATATCTCCTTTTGATTAGTATATAAGTATATGCTTATATTTGAGGCGAGGGGGAGCCCCTATTTACAAACGGATGTAACACATTCTTTATTTAAGGCAGCAAGTATCATTTTGTTGTCAGGCATATACTTCAACACGTCTTGAATATAAGGCTTGTCTTCTACATTTAACGAATAATATACCCATTGCCCACGTTTATCCTCCTTGACGATTCCTTGGGCCTTGAGCTTACGCAAATGCTGGCTAACTCCTGGCTGAGATATCTCTAAAATATTAACAAATTCGCAAACACACCATTCTCGTTCTTTCATCAGCGCTAGCATCGTCAAACGTGTCTTATCAGCTAACAGCTTTAGTTGTTCAGCGACCTCTTGAATGGTCTTCACCTGATCCCTCCTTCATACATAAGTGACTGCTTATATAATAGTTGATGGGAAGAGTGAACTCAATACATAAGTGCTTCCAGAAATTATAATGTATACAGAACGGATGTTCTGATTATAATTAGATAAGAATGTATGTTCTCATTGCTGTGATTTTATAGAGGGGTGCATAATCATGCCTAAAAAAAATGAACGAATCATTTTTCTGGCAGACTGTCAGTCTTTTTACGCTAGCGTAGAAAAAGCCTCACGTCTGGATTGCGAGCATAAGCCGCTTGCGGTGGCAGGTGATCCTGCCCGAAGATCTGGAATTATTCTTGCTGCCTGCCCGATAGCCAAGAGCTTTGGCGTGACAACGGCAGAACGTCTTGGGGAAGCGCTGAAGAAATGCCCGGAGCTCGTCGTTGTTCGACCGCGGATGCAGTATTACATTGATGTGTCCTTGGCCATCTCTGATATCTATAGGCAGTATACAGATCTGGTAGAGGTGTTCAGTATAGACGAGCAGTTCCTAGATGTGACCGGAAGCCTTGGATTGTTCGGTGATCCGTTAGAGATTGCCCGAGAGATTCAGCAGAGGGTACTTCTGAAGACGGGAGTGTGGGTACGGATCGGAATGGGCTCCAACAAGATTCTGGCTAAAATGGCCACGGATATATGGGCGAAGAAGAACGAGAGCGGCTTGTATCGCTTACCGAAGTCGGGGCTTGAGATGCTGCTGTGGCCTCAGCCCGTGCAGAAGATGTTCGGTATTGGCTCGCGCATGACGAAGCATCTGGCCAGACTGGGTATGCATACGATTGGAGATATCGCCCGTACGCCGCTTCCTGTGCTGAAGTCCCGCTTACGGGCTCATTTTGGCAAGCAGTCAGACATTCAGGCAGAGGTGCTGTGGCGGAGTGCTCATGGGCTGGATGACAGTCCAGTCGCCCCGTACACATTTCGTACCCCTCAGAAGTCCATCGGTCATATGATGACATTGCCCAAGGATTATCTGGAGCCGAAGGAAATTGAGACCATTCTGCTGGAGCTGACGGAGGAAGTATGCCGGGACAGTCGGCGTAAAGGCTATATGGGGCAGGTGGTGAATGTCAGCTGCATGTGCAGCCCTTATGAGGCACCTACGGGATTTTCCCGGCAAAGGAAGCTGCTTGATCCGACGAATAGCACTAATAAAGTATTTGCGTCCGTGAAGGAGCTGTTCTATAAGTTCTGGGATCATATGCCTGTACGTCGTCTGGGTGTCAGCCTGAGTGATCTCGTCGAGGATGGGGTCTATCAGATCTCCTTCTTCGAGGATCAGGAGCGGGTGCGCTCCCTTGAGGAAGCGACCGATCGCATCAAGGAGCGGTATGGCAGTGCTGCTATCGTTCGGGCATCCTCTCTGACCTATGCGGGTCAGGCATTGGAAAGATCGCTGAAGATTGGGGGGCATTACAAATGAGCAAAAAGCTGCAAAATAACGGGCTATGGGAATCTAGCCGGATGATGCTGCCTGAGCATCGGGCGCGTATTCTGGAGGAGGCAGGGAGGGCAGACAAGAGGTCTCGTCCACTTCTGCATGAGGATGAACTGGAGGAGATGCTTCGCTATATCCTGATCTCGGAGCATGATGGGCTGCCGATACAGATTGAGCTATTCACCGAACGTGGTCCTGCTCATCGCGCAGAAGGCACGGTTACAGCCATTAGCCAGCATCAGCGAAAATTCAGAGTCGATACGCAGGATGGCTTTGAGTGGATTGATTTTGCCGAGCTGATGACAGCTCGCCTGTTATAGCCTTTACGTAGCGTTAATGTTCTATAATGAGACTCAGGACAGACGCTGGATAGAGAGCCTTGTGCTTGAGAACTAAGGACAGGGCAGTCTGGCGAAAGGAGCGTAGGAATGAGTCAGAGATGGAAAATCAAGGAGCTGGCCTCAGAGCTGCACGTATCTACACGAACGATCCGGTTCTACGAGGAGAAGGGGCTGATCACTCCTGAGAAGGACCCGGATAACGGCTATCGGGTGTTTGGTGAGCGTGATGTGACCCGGCTAAGGATGATTATCTCGCTTCGCGAATTTGGGATGTCGGTGGAGCAGGTCAAGCAGCTGCTGGGCAGCCTAGAGCAAGGGCGGCGGGAGGAGGCGCTGCATACACTGGAGCTTCAGCGTTCAGCGATGTTCGATAGCTGGATGGAGAGCAAGCAGCAGCTGGAGGCCGCTGATTATATGATTGATTGCCTGCGGACGGGCGAAGACCCTGAGTGGGGAAGCTGGTTCGCGAAGGCTGGTGGCTTGAAGCGACAACGCCAGCTGAGGAATTCATGGCAGGACAATTGGGATTTTGATAGCCGCGCAGCCATACATGATGAACTGGTGAAGCAAGAGGAGCTGCAGAGTGGCGGTCATCCGGCTTACTCGGATACCCTGCGGTTCATGGTGGAGCGCGTTCAGCCACAGCCCGGGGAAAAGGGAATTGATATGGGGACGGGGACCGGCAATCTGGCCGGGCTTTTTGCAGCAGAAGGGGCAATGATGGCCGGTATTGACCAGTCTACAGAGATGCTGAAGCAGTGTCGTCGTAAATTTCCACATATTGATGTCCGTCCGGGGAATCTGATGCGGATCCCGTTCGTAGACGGGAGCTTTGATTTTGCGGTGAGCAGTTATGCTATGCATCATCTGGCTGATGAACAGAAATACATTGCTTTAGGGGAAATATGCCGTGTGCTCCAGCCGCATGGCCGCATCTGCATTGCAGATGTGATGCAGGAGCCAGAACGTTGGGTGAGCGCAGCGCTTTCAGATGATATCGTAGTCGCTGATCAAGCAGGGCGTCTGGAGGATCGTCCGGTGGATTATCTATCGAATGATTGGCCCAACCCTCAGCCAAGCCTTCAGCCCAATTTTATGACAGATCCTCTGTCTAGCTCTATGTCAGATCCACTGGCGAATCATCTGGACAAGCAGCCAGCCTACTATGTGACGCCTTCGTTTCTGACAGAATGGCTTGAGCAGCATGGATATGTAACGATTACCCGGCGTGTCGCTGGTCCTGTCTACATGGTATATGCCGTTCCTGTTCATTATGGTCAGGCGCGCAGCGGAGCTCTTTTCTCCTGATGAGTGAAAGTCTCTTGACCTTGACGTAAGGGAAAGTTGTAGTCTTCTGGTGAAGTAGTACTCATGTGATAAGCCAGGAGGATGAAGAAAATGAAAATGATGACAGAGGCAAGCGATACGATTATGATCAAGGGTGCTCTCATTGTGAGTATGGTACCTGGAGAAGAGCCATATGAAGGAGATATTGCAATCAAGGGCACGCGAATAGAGGCGATGGGGCCAGAGCTTTCGAAGCAGCCGGGGGAGTGCATTCATGCACGTGGCATGATCGCTATGCCAGGGCTGATCAATGCCCATCAGCATTCACCGATGAGCCTGCTGCGGGGCTTCTCCGATGATCTGAAGCTGATGGACTGGCTTGATCGCAAGATGCTGCCAGCCGAGGCGCGGATGACGCCTGAGGATATCTATTGGGGAGCCAAGCTGGCGATTGCTGAAATGATCAAGTCGGGTACGACAGCTTTTGCTGATATGTACATTCATATGAATGAAATTGCCGAGGCTGTACAGGAGAGTGGTATCCGTGCATCGCTTACCAGGGGAGTAATTGGTCTGGAGGACGACGGGGGCCGCAGAATACATGAGGCGATTGATCTGATCGATCGCTGGTCCGGCAAAGCAGAGGGACGAATCACGACCATGATGGGACCCCATGCGCCCTATACCTGCCCTCCGGATATGCTGAAGGAGGTATTGAAGCTTGCTGAATCCAAGCGCGTACCGATCCATATTCATCTAGCTGAGACTCTGGAGGAGAGCGCGATCATTCAGGAGCGGTATCATTGTACACCAACACAGTATTTGCACGATTGTGGTCTACTGGATCATGATCATATTTTGCTGGCCCATGGAGTGCATCTGCAGCAGGAGGATATCCACCTGCTTCGCTCTATTCGTGGTGGTGGAATAGCTCATAATCCGGTGAGCAATCTGAAGCTGGCTTGCGGAATTGCTCCTATAACCGAGCTGCTAGAGCAAGGGGTTAGCGTCGGTCTAGGGACAGACGGAGCAGGCAGTGCTACAACGCTCGATATGTTTGCCGAGGTACGTGCGGGGGCATGGCTGCAGAAGCTGGCTAGTGGAGACCCCGCCCGATTCCGTGCCAGACAAGCACTAGCCATGGCTACAACCGAAGGAGCAGAATTGCTCAGGCTTGGAACAAGGGGAGGTCAGTTGGAGCCTGGGAGACTGGCTGACATCATCCTGCTGGACTTGCAGCAGCCGCACCTGCAGCCCCTTCATGATCCATTCTCCCTACTGGCCTATGCGGCCTGTGGTTCGGATGTGCACACCACTATTGTAAATGGTCGTGTGCTGATGAGAGAACGCCAGCTGTTGACGATAGACGAGCCAGAGCTGCTGCAACAGGCAGCTGTCCGTGCGAAACGAATCACAGCCGGGTTATGAGCGGATGTTGCACTGGCACTCGGCTTGAGGTACTTGGCTTGAGGGGCTGGACTAGAGGGATTGTTTAGAGAGTCGAGCAGAGAGTACCCACCTAGCCATTGCATCTGCAGGGTCCGATTAATGTACAATCTGGAACAGGCGACTTAGCTCGCGTCGCACCTCACTTCTGGCGAAGCGGGGGAGCATGGAGAAGAATCTCCGATATCCCCGGCACAGGTAATGCACTTCAATGCCAGCAGGACCTCGCTGCTCCTCCAGAACCTTAATCCCTCTTGCCCGCATATCCCGTCGGGTGGAGGTCAGCTCGTGGGTGATATGCTGCTGCAGGCGATCCAGTCCGCGAGTGTAGAGATCAGAGAGGTACAGTGTAGAGGAGGAATGCTTCAAGACGGCAATATCCTTTGCCAGCATATCGAGCATCAAGGTATACAAGACATAGGATTTCACCAGACGGTCATCCTCATGTGTAGGGATGGGAGGTGCTGATGATGGCTTCATAACATCGTTCACTTCCTTCATGGGGTACGATCTTAGATGTATGAGAACATATGTTCTTAATATAACCATCATAATGGAGTTCATACATTCCAGCAACGAGGAATTCATGGAAAATGCAGTGCACACAGACACTTGAAGGCACATGCTTCCCATGGACAGCAAAATAAGGTATGGTTGGTCATGTCTGTTGGAGTTCACAATTGTTAATGAAAGAAGGAATGATCAGATGCGCCGGCTGTATACTGCGCTTATTTTGTTAAGTCTTGTGTGGGGAGCGTCCTTCATGCTCATCAAGGTGCTATTGGCACATCAGATGGGTCCGTGGACGATAGCCAGCCTCCGCTCCTTGCTGGGCATGCTGTTCATCGTGCTAATGATGGTGCTGCTACGTAGGCCATTTGACTTGAAGAAGCTGAACTGGGGCGGGTCTCTGCTGGTGGGGATTATCAATATGGCGTTGCCTTGGGCACTCATTGCTTTCAGCGAGACGAGACTCACCAGCAGTATGGCTTCTGTGCTGAATGCGACGACTCCGATTTGGACGATGCTTGTAGGTCTGGTGTTCTTTGGAGCGGTGTTCGGCAGACAGCAATGGCTGGGGATGGGGATTGCATTTGCAGGCATCTTAGTACTGCTCGGCATTAATTCGGATACGATCATTGCTGCAGATCCAATAGGCTTTGCGGTGATGCTCTCGGCGACATTGTGTTACGCTATCGGCTCCCAGCTTGCGCGCAAGCTTCTGGGAGGTATGGATATGTACCAGATTTCGGTAGCTACCCTGGCAGGGGCGTGGATCAGCAGTACGCTGGCTGCGCTGGTGCTGGAGAGCCCGTCAATAGCTTCATTAGCATCGCTAGGGTCACTTCAGGTCATGGTTTCGCTATTGGGACTCGGCGTCCTTGGCTCGGGTGTAGCGTACATTCTGTTTAATTACATGCTGATGAAGGGTAGCCCAGAGTTCGCGACCTCCGTAACGTATCTGGTGCCTGCTACAGCGATGGTATGGGGCTATGCCTTGTTAGGCGAGCATATCGGTTGGAATCTGCTGGGTGGACTGGTGCTGATCCTCGGTGGAGTCTTCATCGCTAATCGTCGGGGAAGTGTAGGTTCATCAGGCAGAAGGGCAAAGGAAGGGCTTGATCGAGCAAAGCAGACGACGGTTCATATAGAGCAGAGAAGAAAGAAAAAAGCCAACGAGACAGAGGGAGCTATTATCGAGCATAGAATAACGGAGGACAGACACTAATCGTTATGATGCATTAGTCGAATTTCACAAACTGATGTACAGAATAAGGCGGGTGCGCTTCGAGCGTTACCCGCCATCATTTTACTCGTCCGATTCTACACTATTGAAATACACATGGACCATTTTTCATGGGCAGAGAGCAATCTATTGTCTCCGCTGATTGATTCCACACATTCTTCCCTATGTTATATAAGCTCGTGCTATATGGTTTGAAGCGTATGATACATGCTAGATATCCAGAATTTTAACAAAAATGAAGTGAAGGGAGAACGTGCCCTAGTCCAGTTGTATCCCCAACCTAAGTCCAGTTTTGCACAACTGTATTTATCTTCTGCATTTATCTTCCGCATCTTCGGGATTGTTACACAATTTTCCGTGCATCTGCTGCCAGACGCATAACCAAAGCTTTTAATCATATATTGTTAATGCCAGCGGATTTTAGTCTTACTTCGTGTGGATCTTGTGGTTGTGTAGAATGTTCTGCCGTCTAGGGGCTCTGCAACATTCGTTACCATGGATATGTATATCGTCGACTATGCATATCGTCCATTTTACGTAGGTTTGACATAACAGGGCTGTTTCACAGGTGCTCGTCTGTGGTAGAATTGTTACAGGGACTGGTTCGGCTAACCGACCAGTTGTGACGAAATAACATGCAGAAAGGATCAGGATACCATGTGTCCCCGAAGGATACTTCCCCAAAGGACGATCTGGAAACGGTATGATCTCTCTTATACTTAGCTTCTTCTCGTGGATGACGTCAGCCATTCTGACCGACTTTACGGAAGAGGGGATTGTGAAATGCGAAGGACCAAGTCCTCCAGGCTAAGCATCCATTTCGGCTTCCGTAAGAACGGTAGTTACACCAAACTTACGAGAAACCGAGGAAGCCTGTATGAGGATACCCAACCAAAGTTCAATTACTGTTAGTCAACTCGCCCCTCTAGCCCGACGTATGCTGGCTATGATGCTGGGCACGCTCATTCTTGCATTTGCTTACTACCATATTAATTTTGCGAATCATTTAACTGAAGGAGGATTCGTTGGCCTAGCTCTTCTGGGCAAATACGCCTTCGGTTGGTCACCTGCCTGGACGGCATTGCTGCTGGACATTCCAGTGCTGCTTGTCGCTTGGCTGTGGAAGGGCTGGAAGTTCATGGCCTCCGCATTGGTCGGAGCTTTGATGTTCTCTGGGTTCTACGCTGCCTTTGAATTATACTCGCCTCTGCATATCGATCTGGCAGGCAATCTGGCGGTAGCTGCCTTGTTATCAGGCTTACTGACAGGTGTCGGTGCGGGTCTGGTTATGAGATTTGGCGGTGCTACTGGGGGCGATGATATTTTATCCCTCCTCATTAGTCAGTGGAGAGGCTGGAAGCTGGGGAATGTATTTTTTGCCAGTGACTGTATCGTACTTCTTCTCTCGCTGTTATATTTACCGATGAAGGAGACACTATATACGATTCTTGCAGTATGGGTGGCAGGAAAGATTATCACCATCACCGTCACCTTCCGTCTACCGAAGCCAACTGTTGCTCCTAAAGTAACTCTGAAGCAGCAAGCGCACAGCTAGGCCTGGATTGTGGGGAGCTATACGCGATTCGAATTAACCGCATAGTAACCGCAGTGCCCCATGTTCCGGAGAGCATTGTTTAGGACTTCAGGCGAATGCTCTGGACTGATGAGAATGGGAAGGGTACGCAGACAGACGATAAGCATGAACGAATAATAGAGCAGATCAAGCATAGAGGTGCTCTTGATGCCACCATGGATCAGGAGCACCTCTATTTGTATGTGTATACATCACTTACTGAAATGGCGTGACTCCTGAATGCGACCATGCTGATCATGAATGATCACCCGTATGCTCTGGTCTGCAGACCAGCATTTGGCTTCTTGAACGGCCTCCGTCTTGGTATGGTGCACAGAAGAGGGATGATCTCGTCCCTGCTCCTTAATCGCCCAGCCTTCCTCGTGGGGAACGACATGAATGGGCTCATCCGTCTCGTATGCGGGATGGTTGCGATTCCATTCCTCAGCCTGAGCCGTTGCAATCGCAATTGCTCTCCCTTCCTCATAGCCGTTCGATAGGAGGGCATTGGCGATCTCGATCGCCTTGTTGCGCACACGTTCCTCCAGATTTTTCATGGATGGGGGGTAATCCTGCTTGTTCCACGGCATAACCATTCCTCCTGTCTCTTCCTTCAGGTTACGAAAAATGAGATTGAATCAATGCTCCTAAGGGACGGTAGATATAGAGCTTAGATATATATTACCCTTCCCATTCGTGGACAAACGCGGATCGCCGTAATTGTATCTCCCAACTAAGTAAAATCTGTGCCCAGCCGTTAGATGAGAAGGATTTGGCTTGCAGTTATCGGAAGGAGAAGGGCCACGGATGAATGTCAGTGATGGAACCATTACAGGAAGTATCACAGGAAGTATCGTTACCGGAGGTGCGAGCCCAGGTTCATAAGAGGGCTTAGAGGTAAGCAACAGGCAAAGCAAAGCCACAGGGGATCATCCGACTTTGAAGTTGAATGAAGATCCTGTGGCTTTAATTGTGCGTATTAACAGCAATTCGAGCTATATCGTTGACAAGGATGATTTCTCCCCGGGTAAATTCAGTAACACTGTACATGAATTAGTTACTGGAATAGCATCTTACTGGAAAAACAATTTACTTAAAAAAGTATCTTACTAAAAAAGTATCTTTCTGAAAAAAGCACTTTACTGAAATAGTGAAGCGTACTCTCCATAGCCCTCTTCCTCCAGCTTGTCCTTAGGAACAAAACGCAGCGCAGCGGAGTTGATGCAGTAACGCAAGCCATTCTCGCCAGGTCCATCATCGAATACATGGCCAAGATGGGAGTCTCCGATTCGGCTGCGGACCTCGGTGCGAATCATGAAATGACTAAGATCCGTCTTCTCCTTGATGCTATAGCTGCTCAATGGGCGAGTGAAGCTAGGCCAGCCGCAGCCTGCATCATACTTGTCCCGCGAGCTGAACAAGGCTTCACCTGAGACGATGTCCACGTAGATGCCCTCATCTTCGTGGTTCCAGAATTCATTCTGGAAGGGACGCTCGGTAGCATTGTTCTGGGTGACTTCATATTGCAGCGGTGTCAGCCGTTCCTGGAGGTTGGACTTGTCCAGCTTGCCGGACCAATGATTCTCGATGAAGTCCTCACGTCCAGAGCCTTTGCGATAGCGTTTGTAGTGCCCTGGATTCTTCTTATGATAGTTTTGATGATATTCCTCTGCTTCATAAAAGACAGAGGCTGGTACAATCGGTGTAACGATTGGTTGATCGAATCGTCCGCTGTCCGCAAGTGCTTTCTTTGAGGCTTCTGCTTTAAGACGCTGTTCCTCACTATGATAGAAGATGGCAGTCTGATAGGATTCCCCGCGATCATGGAACTGACCACCAGCATCTGTCGGATTAATCTGTTGCCAGAATAGCTCCAGCAGCTTCTCATAAGGGAAGACATAAGGATCGAAGGTAATCTGGACAGCCTCGACATGACCTGTCGTATCGGAGCAGACTTCCTCGTAAGTGGGGTTCTCTGTGTGACCACCTGTGTAGCCAGAACGGACTTTCTTGATTCCTGGCAGATCCTCGAAGGGAGATACCATACACCAGAAGCATCCACCTGCAAAGGTAGCTAATTCTGTATCGTTGGGATTTTTAATGATATCCATCTATAATCACTCCGTTCTTGAAGACATGTTATAAGCCGCGGATAATTCCTATCGGGAAATATCCTTAATTTAAATTATACTCGAATTGTGCCTCTGAGACCAAACTAGCTAGCTACCGTACAACTTTTTGCGCACCAGCATGAAGATGCCAATACTAATCCCGAGGTACAACAGGGCAAGTGAGACACCAGCGAGTGGGTAGGTGGCCAAGAGACCGCCAGCGAAAGCATAGGCAGTTACACCTGGTAGCTTACCAATACATGTACCAAGTGCGAAGCTGTGAAAAGGAAAGCGAGCTACCCCGGCATACACATTGACCACCGTCTGGGGGATGAGCGGAAAGAGCCGGGCCAGCAGCACAGAGACAAAGGGGTGACCCTCCATGACTCGGTTGACCTTGGATAGGGCAGGTGAACGCTGCAAATATGCCTGTCCGCTGGCGCGGAAAAAATAGCGAATCCCTGCGTAGACGGCAAATGCAGCCAAAGAGCTTCCGGTCCAGCAGATGAGAGCCCCTTGCCATGGGCCGGTTGTATAGGAGATAGCCGCGATCACCAGCTTGTAAGGAAAGACGGGGAGCAGGGCGAACAGGAACGAGACCAACAGCAATACAGGCCAGGATGCCTGCTGCTCAGTCCATGTCCACAAGCGCTCTCTCTCCAACCATGTCACCAGCAGTAGCAGGATATATCCACTCACAAAAATCCATTTTTTCATAAATAAATCCTTTCCAGAATAAAACCCTAATTAACAACGAATGAATACCTAATAAGTCTCTAATAACTCTCCAACAAGTCCCCGATAAAGTCCTGAACATGCTATAAATAAGATATGAACTAAGTTCTAGATAAGTTCTGAGGAAGTAAACAAGTTTCTAAAAAGTAAAGCAAGTTCTGGAGGAGCCTTAATTAAGTACTTACGATCGTGCTCAAAAAATAATGTAAGTGCCGATTCCTTGTTTATGTCATGAATGCTATAATATGCCGCATAGAATAATCCCAAAGGGGAGTAGCTCAGACAATAAAGTCGTCATGACGGGTAAATTTGCCCCGGCTTTATTGGCAACGTGACGTTGTAAGCGAGACCTTTGCCTGGAATCTTGAACATTCGGGTAAAGGTCTTTTTGATGTGAATTCAAAAGGCGCCGTTCCTGATTGTTCAAGGAGCAAGCGCCTTTTTGCATGAGTGTTGCGCATAGATCCCGAAAATGCTGCAAAATGCTGACATGCATGAATGCGAGTCGCAAAGCTAAGTATAACAAAAAAATGAGGGAGAGTGGGGAGCGCATGGATTTCATGTCTGTGGAGTTCTGGACAGCACTCATGTCCATCGTAATTATCGACCTGGTGCTTGCTGGCGACAATGCGATTGTCATTGGACTTGCTGCGCGTAATGTACGGAAAGAGGATCAAAGGAAGGTGATTTTCTGGGGGACGGTCGGGGCCGTTCTGATTCGTGTTATTGCTACGCTACTGGTCACGTATTTGCTGCAAATATACGGCTTGCGATTGATCGGAGGGCTGCTGCTCGTCTGGATCGCTTATAAGCTGCTCGTTGAAGAAAGGAAGCATGAAATCTCGGCAGGAAATCAGATGTGGGCTGCGATTCGTACGATTATTATTGCAGATGCCATGATGGGGCTGGATAATGTGCTCGCTGTGGCAGGGGCTGCGCATGGTGACATGATTCTGGTCATTCTGGGGCTGGCGATCTCGGTACCGATTATGGTCTGGGGCAGCACGATTATCCTTAAACTTACCGACCGCTTCCCCTATGTAATTGCCATCGGGGCTGCTGTACTTGCGTATACCGCTGCCAAAATGATCGTCGCCGAGCCGCTTCTTCATGACTGGTTCGTGAATCCTGTCGTGAAATACGGCTTCGAGCTTCTTGTTGTCATTGCTGTAGTGCTCTACGGCTGGAATGTGAAGAAAAGACGTGAGAGTAAGATCAAGAGCCGTCCAGTTCGGATTAAAACAGCGGAGTAATCATTACTCGTGCTGCTCCTGAGGGAAGGGGTCCAGCATTTCGGTAGTTGTATCAAGAATGCTACTTCCGGTTGCATCGCTTCTGAAGTTGGTATACGATTTGGTCACTAGCCAACAGTAGGAAGTGAGAGGAGAAGTACGATGGATGACAGCAATAAGCCTTCCTCAATGGAGGAAGTGATAGCCCAGCAATATCGGCAGGAAGAGGATATGATGATTCTTGTCTTTGCCCAGTGGTGCGTGAATCAGGGCTTAGACCCCGAGGTCTTGTATCGGCAAGCGTACCCGCATCAGGAGAAAAATGAGCGCCTGCAGCGAGTGCTGGAATTGACAGTACCTCGCGAGGAGGCTGGCGACATTCCGGATGATACCGTCCTTGGTGTGCTGTCCATGTTCGGTAATGAGGATCTGGCCATGATCGTGGCGGAGGCAAGAGAGCAATTGAACAGAAATCCCGCTAAGCCCGGATGATTCCCACCTCAATAACGTATGATAATGAGAGCAAGTCTCCCATTGTCATACGTTTTTTTGGTTATTGCTTGCGTTAGTTGTTTAACTTATGGGAAAGGGAGCTTACAGCTGCTCACGGTGCTCGGCGCGGTATTGGCTTGGTGATATCCCGTATTTTGCACGGAATACGCGGTGGAAATAAGTATAATTCGCAAATCCGGATGATTCAGCCGCTTGCTCCAAGGACATCGGGCTGAAAATAATCCGTTCTCGCGCCATATTGAGCCGAACCTCCAGCGCATATCGCATGATGGTGGTATCGAATGTTTCCTTGAACAAATGCACGGCACGGGATACGCTGATGCCGAGGTAGCCTGCAACGTCGTCCAGCTTAAAGGCAGTCGAGGCATTCTCCTCAATGTAATGCTTGATCTGGAAGGCCAGATAGCCGTGCTGGGAGGCAACAGGTTGCTCTGCCAACAGTCGGTCAATCTCGAGACAGAGAATCCGCATGTAATACTCCGAAATCTCAGGGTAAGGGTTGAATATCCGACGCTGCTCCATGACAATCTGGCGAAATATATTCAGTAGGGATTCGTTTAGTTCTACCCGCATCTTGGCTGGACGTTTGCGCTGCTTCCACCAGGCTTCAGCCCAGGGCCCCGTGAAGAAGATGTGATAATCACTGCTCTCGATCAGCGTGTCCCCTGTCGCATCCGTTTCGCTGTCAATTGTCAATTCGTAAGGCTCTGAAGGATGAAGGAGCAGCAGATCTCCAGCCACCACTTCGACCATATCGCTACCTATCCGTGCTCGGCAGCTACCGTCCGTCTGCAGGCGCAGCATGTAATTACGAATGCCTTCGGGCTGGCTTGAATAATAGGGTCTGCGGTGAAAAGAAAATCCGGCAGTCAGCACCTTACATGATTCATTAGGGGACATTGTAAGCACTCCTTTGCTTCCATGATCCAATTCCCGGATATCTGTCCTTATCCCGGAATCATAATCACGGTTACTTGATAAATATTGGCCAGATTGTTCATGTTCTAATCATATTATTCATTTTATTCGAGGGCTGTACAGAATACCATGAGAGTAGATTGTACACCTCATATAACTGGCATCTGAGGAGTGAAGAATATAGTGGAGAGAGTAAAGGCAGGCATTATCGGCTGCGGTCACATTAGTGCCGTATATCTCGAAAATCTGAAGCATAGTCCTTACATCGAAATCGTAGCTGTTGCTGACCTGCTGGCAGATCGTGCAAGAGCGAGAGCAGAGGAATTCTCTGTTGCAAACGTATACACAGTGGATGAGCTAATTCAAGATTCGTCCATTGAGCTGGTATTTAATCTGACCGTTCCTGGCAGTCATGCCATGACGGATCTGGCTGTGCTGGAGGCAGGAAAGCATGTATTCAGCGAGAAGCCGCTGGCCGTATCTCTTGAGGATGGCAAGCGAGTCCTTGAATGCGCCAGAGAAAAAGGTCTGCTGGTCGGCTGCGCACCGGATACCTTCCTGGGAGCAGGTATTCAGACGGCACGGAGCGCGATACAGCAGGGCATGATCGGACGTCCGATTGCAGCCACGGCTTTCTTTATGGGAAGCGGCCCGGAATGGTGGCATCATGATCCTGAGTTCTTCTATGCCGCGGGTGGTGGTCCTATGTTTGACATGGGTCCATACTATTTAACAGCCCTTGTGAATCTGCTTGGCTCGATCCGGCGGATTAGCTCCACGGTCGGAATTCAGATTCCTGATCGAATGATCCACAGCGGGCCGAAGGAAGGAACCCCGCTTCGGGTACAGACTCCGACGCATCTGGCAGGTAACATTGATTTTCAGAGCGGGGCGATTGCCACCGTCATTACCAGCTTTGATATCCGGGGGGCCTCGGAGCTGCCTTTCATTGAGATCTATGGTACAGAAGGGACAATGAGCGTTCCTGATCCCAATACGTTTAATGGTGATGTGAAGGTCAGACGCTTCGGTGCGGACGAGTGGGAGACGGTGGAGCCACTGTTCATATGCTCTCGCAACGAGCGCGGATTGGGGGCCTCGGAGATGGTCACAGCCTTGCGAGCAGGTAAGCAGCCGCGAACGAGTGGAGAGCTTGCCTATCACATTCTGGAGGCGATGCATGCGTTTCAGCGTTCCTCACTGGAAGGGAAGCACATCATCCTGGATAGCCGCTTCGAACCGGATGAGACCTTGTATTACGGCAATGAGATTCTGGCGAAGGTTGAAGTCTAGGTAGACATTGAAATCAAACGAGCGGCATACGAGGAAAATCTCACTTAATAGGTGCCTAAAAAAGCGTAAAAATGTGTTTTTTATGCATAAAAGGAAACTTTTTTAACATGACATACGTATGTAATATTAGAGACTCAAGATAAGGCAATCCCATTCAGTCTGAATATATGCATGATCCATTGAACTTTACATTATAGTTTTTGAAATTTTATCCATAGCGACAGGGGAGGATTATTCTATGAAACTTGGCGTATTCTTGGTCTTATTCGGGGACAGATCTTTGGAAGAAGCATTGGATTTTGCAGCATCCACGGGGGTAACGGCTGTAGAGATCGGAACAGGTGGCAACCCAGGCAAGAAGCATTGTGATCCGGCGGCATTGCTAGGTAATGATACAGCGATTCAGAATTTCAAGAAGGCCGTAGAATCTCGTGGGCTGACAATCAGTGCCTTAAGCTGTCACGGGAATCCATTGCATCCGCAAAAGCATCTGGCACAGCAGGATCATGAAGATTTTATCAACACGGTATTGCTGGCTGAGAAGCTGGAAGTACCTGTCGTGAATACATTCTCCGGCTGTCCGGGGGATCATGAGAACGCGAAGTATCCGAACTGGCCCGTAGCTCCGTGGCCGAACGATTATCAGGAGATTCTGAAGTGGCAATGGGAGAATAAAGTTATTCCTTACTGGACGGAGACAGGCAAGTTCGCAGCCGAGCATCATATCAAGATTGGATTGGAGCTGCATGGGGGCTTCTCTGTGCATACGCCTGCTACGCTATTGCGTCTGCGGGAAGCTGCAGGAGAAGTGATTGGTGCCAATCTCGACCCAAGCCATATGTGGTGGCAGGGAATTGACCCGGTTCAGGCTGTACAAATTCTTGGCCGCGAAGGAGCGATTCATCATTTCCACGCCAAGGATACCGTCATTGATCCAGTGAATGTCAACAAATACGGCCTGACAGATATGCAGCCGTACACCAATATGCTGGAGCGTGCGTGGCAGTTCCGTACAGTAGGATTTGGGCATGACATCAAGACGTGGGCGGATATCCTGAGCGCGCTTCGTCTTGTAGGCTATGATTATGTTGTCAGCATTGAGCATGAAGATGGACTGATGTCCATCGAGGAAGGCTTCACCAAGGCGGTTCACAATCTGAAGCAGGTGCTCATGAATGAACCGTTAGGCGAGATGTGGTGGGTATAACAGCTTGGGAGACAACAGGGGCAATATTTAGGGGGATAAGTTATGATTAACGTAACCATCTGGAATGAATTTGTTCATGAGAAAATACACGATGCCGTGCAGCGTGTCTATCCCGATGGATTGCATAATGCACTCGCTGCGGGGCTTGGGGGAGAAGGCTTCGCAATCCGTACAGCAACATTGGACCAACCGGAACATGGGCTAACGGATGAAGTGCTGAATTCTACGGATGTATTGATCTGGTGGGGGCATATGGCTCATGATCGGGTAAGTGACGAGGTTGTCGCCAAGGTGGTTCGCAAGGTGCAGGAAGGCATGGGCTTCGTGGTGCTGCATTCCGGGCACTTCTCCAAGCCGTTCAAGGCCTTGATGGGCACCAGCTGTGATCTGAAATGGAGAGTAGCTGGCGAGCAGGAAATCCTGTGGTCAGTAAATCCCTCGCATCCGATTGCAGAGGGCATTGATGCGAAGATTATTCTGGAGCAGGAAGAGATGTATGGCGAATTCTTCGATATTCCTACTCCGGATGAGCTGGTGTTTATTAGTAATTTTGCTGGAGGCGAAGTATTCCGCAGTGGTTGTACTTTCCGGCGTGGGGCAGGCAAGATCTTCTATTTCCGGCCAGGGCACGAGACGTATCCAACGTTCTATCACCCCGAGATTCTGAAGGTTATTGCCAACGGCATTCGCTGGACGTACCCTGTGCATCACCCGCAGCAAACTTATGGACGCAGCGAACCGGTTCGCCCTTTTGGCGAGGTACTCGTATGACATTTCCACATGTGTTTTCGTAGAGCGTCCGGAAGAGTAGGATGCGACCCGCAGGAAGGTGTAGCTTGATCAACGGTGTACCTCCCATCAGGCAGCCTTTGACGGATACATGCATGCTACTGTAATGATACGGTGAAAGACAGGCGACTCCGGGAATCGCCTGTCTTTCGTTATTTTCATGCCCTACAGCAATGTCCTACAATTAATTGGGACCAGGTCATTTTCAATTTGATGAAAATATGCTAAACTGAAATATACTAACTAATTGAAAGTTAACAACAGACCTGTCAAAGAGGTGAATAAAATTATGGACAATCATCCAACCCATTTGTGTCCCCGCTTTGAGACAGCCTTCTCATTCTTGGGGAAGCGCTGGAATGGTCTGATCATTCGGACGCTAATGGATGGGCCTAAGCGGTTCAAGGATATATCGAATCAAATTCCCAGCATGAGTGACAAGATGCTATCGGAGCGGATGAAGGACCTCGAGAGCGAAGGGATCCTCATCAGACATGTATACCCAGAGACTCCGGTTCGTATCGAATATGAGCTTACGCCTAAAGGCCAGGCACTGCGTCCAGTTATGGATCAGATTCAATCATGGGCTGAGGATTGGGTACAGTAGACAAGTAAAGTAAATGAAGAATGACAAGTTGTAGGTAGCATAAAAGAAGGTAACCTGAGTTCAAAATGGGGGGCCTTCTTTTTTTTGTTAAGATCATAGAATTTATACGTTCTCAGCGGAACTGAACAGTTCGAGCAACTCATGAAAAATGCGACATTTTTCACAAAAAATTGAAGTGAAAAAAAGTACAATATTTGTGACCAAAATCACAAAGTTAAAATTTTATCTATTTTAAAATTGAACTATAAGATATCAGGCATTGTCAGTCCATAAGAGAGAGCAGCAGACAGGCTGGGCATTGCTAAGGAGGGCTACAGTATGAGCAAGAGACGAGAGCAACTGGTACTGATTGGGAACGGGATGGCTGGAGTGGGTACATTAGAACAGATCATCAAGCTGGGCGGTGAATATGACCTGCACGTGTTCGGTAGCGAGCCGTACCCTAACTATAACCGGATCATGTTGTCTTACGTATTGGAAGGAAGCAAGACGGTTGAGGATATCATTCTGAACGACTGGGACTGGTACAAGGATAACGGTATCCAGCTTCACACGGATACTACCGTAGTGAAGATTGATGCCGAAGCCAAGACCATCTCTACAGACAAGGGTCAGACACTGGCCTATGACAAAGTGATTATCGCAACCGGCTCGAAGCCATTCATGCTCCCGATTCCGGGGATCGAGCGTGAAGGCGTCATTGGCTTCCGTGACGTGGCTGACTGTAGACAAATGATTGAGGCAGCAGGGACCTATCGCAAGGCAGCGGTAATCGGTGGTGGATTGCTTGGTCTGGAAGCGGCGAAGGGGCTTGTAAACCTGGGCATGGACGTGACCGTTGTGCATCTGATGGAAGATCTGATGGAGCGTCAGCTGGACCCTGCTGCTTCCTTGATGCTGAAGGCAGAGCTTGAGCGTCAGGGTATCAAATTTGCAATGGGTAAACAGACTGTAGAACTGACTGGTGACGAACGGGTGACAGGACTGCGCTTCAGTGACAATAGTGAGCTTGAGGCCGATCTGGTTGTCATGGCCGTAGGGATCAAGCCGAATACAGACGTAGCTGTAGCAAGTGGAATGAACGTGAATCGCGGGATCGTCGTGGATGACTACATGAGAACCTCTCTCCCAGATGTGTACGCGGTAGGCGAATGCACAGAGCACCGTGGTGTATGCTACGGTCTGGTAGCACCGCTCTTTGAGCAAGGTGCAGTGTTGGCGAAGCATTTGTGTGGTGCAGAGACTCAAGCCTATGAAGGATCTGTCGTATCCACGAAGCTGAAGATTTCCGGGGTGGACGTCTTCTCAGCAGGTGAGTTCCTGGATACCCCAGAGCATACCGTAATTACTGCGAAGGATGAATGGAAACGTACCTACAAAAAAGTGTTGCTGCGCAATAATGTAATTGTCGGAGCGGTATTGTTCGGGGACGTGACGGAGTCGGCTAATCTGCAGAAGCTCGTGCGTCAAGGAACAGAGATGAATGATGAGATCTACGGCTCCATTATGGGAACCGGATGCGCTGGACACAAAGCAGCTTCGGCTTCGGTAGCTACCATGCCTGATGATGAGATTGTGTGCGGTTGTAACGGTGTGACCAAGCTGGCAATCGTAGAGGCTATTACAGACCAAGGACTGACTACAGTAGATGAAATCAAGGCTTGTACAGGAGCTACCCGTTCATGTGGTGGCTGTAAGCCGATGGTGGAGCAAATCCTGCAATATGTGCTTGGTGATGGCTTCGAAAGTGCTGCCAAGCAAGGCATCTGTAGCTGTACATCATTGAGCCGCGATGAGATTGTAGCTGAGATTAAGGCCAAAGGGCTGACTACATCGCGTGAGGTCATGAATGTACTGGGCTGGTCCCAGCCTGAAGGATGCTCGAAGTGTAGACCGGCGCTTAACTACTACCTCGGCATGATTAATCCAGATACCCACGAAGATGAAGCAGAGTCGCGTTTCGTAAACGAACGTATGAGTGCCAATATTCAGAAAGACGGAACCTATACTGTCGTACCAAGAATGTACGGTGGGGTCACAACACCAGAAGATTTGAAGAAAATTGCCGATGTATCACTTAAATATGATGTGAAGGTAGTTAAGGTGACTGGCGGTCAACGTTTGGATTTGATCGGCGTGAAGAAAGAGGATCTGCCGAAGGTATGGGAAGAGCTGGATATGCCTTCCGGCTATGCGTATGCCAAATCGCTTCGTACAGTCAAGACCTGTGTCGGCTCGCAATTTTGCCGCTTCGGTACCCAGGATTCAATGGCGATGGGAGCCCTTCTCGAACGCAAGTTTGAGCGGCTCGATCTCCCAGCGAAGTTCAAATACGCTGTCAACGGATGCCCGCGAAACTGCGCAGAATCCTGCACCAAGGATATCGGTATCGTCGGTAACGACGGTGGCTGGGAAATATTCGTGGGTGGTAATGGCGGTATCAAGGCTCGCTTGGCAGACTCGCTCTGCAAGGTGAAGACAGATCAGGAACTGATTGATATCTGTGCGGCAGTTATGCAGTATTACCGTGAGACAGGGAATTACCTGGAGCGGACTTCGGAGTGGGTGGAGCGTATTGGCATTGAAGACATTCGAGCTCATACCGTGGAAGATCTGGAGAACCGCAAGGCACTGGTTGAGCGAATCGAATTCGCGCTGGCACAGGTAGAGGACCCATGGAAGAAGATCCTGAACAATCCAGAGAAACGTGAAGTGCTTTTCGAGAAAAAAGAACCAGTGATGTAATAGCTCGTACACGAGATCGCGATCTGGTTAACTAACTAATTTTAACTATAAACTATTAACTAATTTACTGATTGCTTATACGAAGCTCTCATGCTGATTTGCAGCTTCTGAGAGCTTCGCATAGCAGTGAGTCACAATAGTACATTAATACAGGAGGCGAAGGACCTTGAAAACCACAACAGAGTACTGCGCGGTAGGACGTCAGGAGGAGTTCTTTCCTATGATCGGACGTGTAATCCAACTGAAAGATGTAGAGATTGCTGTATTCCGTACATCCGACGGACAGATCTACGCAGTGGAGAACCGTAATCCTCATCCGAAAGGTGGCCCATTGGCCGAAGGCATCGTCTCAGGGCACTATCTCTATGATCCGCTCTATGATTGGAAGATTAATCTGGAGGATGGTCAGGTGCAGGCACCCGATCAGGGACAGGTTCGCACCTTTCCGGTCAGACTGGAGCAGGATCAGATCATGATTTTGGCCTAGCAGGCCGTAGACTAGCATTGGAAGCGTAACTTAGGAGGTGTGTCCCATGTTTGCACCCGACGTGGAGACGATGGTAGAAGCCGCAGTAAATAAAGTCAAAAGAATGAACGAAAGCTGGCCCAGGTATATGGTCGCTGCGCTGCTTGCTGGCGCCTATGTAGGCTTGGGAATCATCTTAATCTTTTCTCTGGGGGCTCCACTGGCTGCCATAAAGTCCCCGTTTCAGCCACTGATTATGGGGGCATCCTTCGGAATTGCTCTCACCTTGGTTGTATTTGCTGGCTCAGAGCTGTTCACGGGCAATAATATGTTCCTCACGGTGAGTACGATTGCCAAACGCACGACGGTGACGGATACATTGAAGAACTGGGGACTTGTTTTTATTGGTAACCTGGCAGGTGCTGTGCTACTGTCCTATCTGATTGCTGGGACCGGACTATTTCGGGGAATTCCCCAAGATCATCTGATCTTTGCTGCTGCTGCCAAAAAAATGAGTCTGCCATACACGGATTTGTTCTTCCGCGGTATTTTGTGTAACTGGCTTGTGTGTCTTGCCTTGTGGATGTCTTCTCGTGCGAAGAGTGAGGCGGCCCGGCTGGTACTCATCTGGTGGTGTCTGTTTGCCTTTATCGCGAGCGGCTATGAGCATAGTGTTGCGAATATGACTTTGCTGACTGTAGCCTGGGTGCTGCCTAACCATCCCGAGACCATTACATTGGCAGGCTGGCTGCACAACATGATTCCCGTTACCTTGGGGAATATCGTAGGTGGGGCTGTCTTTGTGGGTATGGCCTATAGCTATATTTCCTCCTATAGCAAACTTGGCAAGTCTCGTTCTTAGTACCTTGAGCAGATGAAATGCGAGTGTAGGACTGATTTCCGCTAACGATTACGTTCCTCAGATCATTCAACCTGAAATCATGCTCGGACAAAGCCTCAAGATGGGCTAGAAGAGTATATGAAAAGTATGTAAAGAGTATGTGAACTATAAAAGCCAGATCTCTGCAGCGATGTAAGCTGGAGGATCTGGCTTTTTTGCGAGCCATACTATAGGAAATGATAACGTTCAGTCATCTAGGTGGATTTCTCTAATACACGATCAGAGGTGCTATAGCTAATAGCGTGCTTGCTGGGCGATGGAGAAGGTATGGCGCCTAGGCAGTCGTCTAGCCATCTGCTGCACAGTCTCTGTGATTGATTGATGGCAATTGTGGCAAAGTCGTCCCTCACCGATCGGATGACGGCAGGATTCACAAGGATAGGTCAGATTAGCGTATGTATAAGAAAATTTGCGTGTCTTGACCCAATGAGCAACCTGTGCATATTCGATCCCGGCGGCGTTGCTTAGTTCCTCTGTCGTCGCCTGCGGATGCTTCCATAAATAATCGGTGCAGAAATCAAGCTTGCGGTCCTTATCCGAGCTGCAGTTCTGGCAGAGGTTGCGAGGATTTCTACGAAATATGGAACCACATTCAGGACAGTTCATTGTCTGTAACTCCATAATAATCATTCCTTTGTCATGTCGGATTTGAGTCTATGGATATATAATACTATGACTTATTGACTATATCCACTAGTTATTTAGACTTAAGAACTATTTGTATTGAATTAAACTAATTGCACATGGATCTTAGTACCTATTTGTCGAGAATATTGGAAAAGTCATATTTTCACAATGTTATAGTATTACCCCATTGTATTCCGATTATTCAGCAGATATGCTGTGTGAAGGTCTCTTTTACGGTGGGAAGTATGGACATAGACATGATCCAGTACTTCCAGTACTGGACTAGCTCAAATATATGAAGCGGGGGAATTAGTGAGATGAATCATGAATGGACACCATCATTCGAAGTAGAGCTCATGGATGTCATACGACTTAACAGCATCCATGCCTTGCAGGTGGGACAGCCCGAGGCTGTCGTAGTGAGCAGTCTGGGGGAGCCTGAATTGCCCGCTGCAAAAGTAAGTAAAAAATCGACGATGGTCCATTATACATACGGTAACGTTACAGTGATGGTAGAGCATGGGCATGTGATCGCAATGGATATTGATCTGCATGGTAATCGACAGAAGGTAGTGCATCCGGGGATAGTTGCTACATGGGGATTGAAGGAATGGCAAAGCTTTGCTGAGGATCAAGGCTGGAGTCTGGAGCATGTCCATGATATTGTCCAGATCCGGGGGGAAGTCATCACTCTTGGTCTATCTCTTGATGGCAAAATAGGGATGGTATCCATGCGCTAGTCAGTAGCAAGTTCGAGTTAAATATGTCTTGCTCACCGCTTCGACATGAACCAACGAAGTAATGAACCGATCTCATATCATGGAGGTGGATGTAAAGAGGTGTCCCAAGAGCCGTAGAATGGCTGACTGGGACACCTTTAGTTTTTACGTAAGCTAATCCTCGATCTTAAATTCTTATAGCTGCACTGTAAACAAACTTCACTTATGAGGCAGCTGCGTGTTCCCGCCTAGCCAAGCGTCGGTGGGCTATGAGCAGCAGGGGCAGTCCCAGAGCTGTCGTCAATGCAAGTGGGGCGAAGATAAGTAGGCCGTTATGTACTCCGACTTCATCAAGCAGGAGACCTCCCAGTATCGGGGCCAACACGTTGCCTATATTGTTGAAGCCAATAGTGCCAAAATAGGTGCCGCGCCATTCCGGCTGTGCGATGCGGTCTATTAGTACGTCCATCATCGTGAACATGAGCACCTCACCAACGGTAAACAAGACGACACCAAGCATCAGCATCATTAACCCGCTTGCCGTACCGAAGACGAGCAGACTGGCGGCTACGCAAAGATTACCCAGGATTAGGGGAATAACAGGCGGGAATTTACTCGCTGCCTTGACCACTGGATACTGAACGACAAGGACGGTAATCGCATTGAGCGTCAGCATGTAGGAGAAGAGGCGGGTGCCGTCCTCGAACAACGGACTGGTAGCGAGATATTGCGCCAAGGTTGAGCTGAAATGACCGTAGCCAAGCACGCAGAAGACCGTGCCGATTAGAATCGGCAAGAACACTTTGTCACGGCTAGTCGTGCGTAATGCTTCGCGAATGCTCGGAGAGCTGCCAGTCTCAGCTGCAGCCACAGGAACCGCATGGGATCTGAATTGGATAAAGATGACCACACCATACACAATATAGATCAATCCAGCGATCATAAAGGGAAATGTGGACTGTGCGGAGCCTAGTGCCACGCCAAGGAGCGGACCGAACACAACACCTAGATTAATAGCAAAATATCGCAGGTTGAATACGAGCAGCTTCTTGTCCTTGGGCGTGACATCTGCCAGCAATGCACGTGAAGCGGGTTCGAACACCGAACGGCACAAGCCATTCAAGGTATTCATAACAAAGAAGACCCACAGATGCTCTGCTGCAGCGAAGCCAAAGAACACGCATGCCCAGACGAATACGGAGATGAGCATGACTTTTTTTCGTCCGATTCGATCTGAGACGTAGCCGCCATGAAAGCTTACCAATACCCCTGCGAGTGCACTGACAGCAACCGTAAATCCGGCCTCTGTAGCGGAGGTGCCAAGCACCTGAATCAAGTAGATGGATAGAAAAGGGATGCTCATGGATGTAACAAGTCTGCCGAAGATGGTGCCGATAATGATAGTCCAGGCCAATGGATGAATGTGACGCAATGGATGTGACATGACGTAAGGCTTCTCCTTCTGCTTAATAATGTATATAATTGTAACGAGAAAAGAGGGCAATAAAAGTGTAAACATGAGATTAATCATTTCACCTTTTATTCCTGGCGAAAGGGTGGACAGATGGATCCTTACGAGGCACATTTTATCAAATTGGCACACACACTGGGGGGACCCAGAATGTCAGATGAGCAACGCCATCCAGCCATACCTGTCACGATTGATCAGCTCAGCGAATTATTGAATTGTTCGTCTCGCAACGTGAAGATCATCCTTCGCCGCTTAGAGGATATGCGTTACATTCACTGGACACCAGGGCGTGGAAGGGGACATATATCGCGCCTTCAGCTACTTCGCACCCCCAATGAGGTCATTACCGATGCATTTCACACCAAGCTCAAGCAGGGAAATATTAAGGCGGCGATTGATCTGATAGGCAGATCTGAGCTGGATGATGGTCGTAGAGAGCAACTATGGCTTGCTTTCCATGCTGAGATGGGCATGACCCGTCAGATGACCGCATCAGGTGGAGCCGATGTACTCCAGATGTCCCGATATCGCAGACTGGAGCCGTTGGACCCGGCATTAGTCTACACGGCTTTCGAAGCCTATTTGCTGGAGCAAATATGCAGTACACTGATCAGTTATGATGCGAATAGCATGCGTTTTCAGCCCAAGCTCGCTCATCTCTGGGAACATAATGATGATTACACGCGTTGGACCTTCTATTTGCGCAAGGGAGTCCAATTTCATAACGGTAAATCCTTCACGGCTGAAGACGTAAAGTATACCGTGGAACGATTGCAAGCGAGCTATGGCTCTGGAACCTGGCAATTAGAACAGCTTGAACGTGTGGAGATCCATGGGGGCCATTGCCTGAGTCTGATCTTTGCCTCGCCCAATCGAATGCTTTTGCATTGTGCTGCAAGCTTCACGATGAGCATACTGCCTCTGGGCTCGGACCCCCAGGTAAGCTTGATTGGAACAGGACCCTTTTGCATTACGAGTCTTACGAACACGGCACTCAGGCTCACCGCCTACGATTCCTATTTCGGGTACAGACCGCTGCTTGATGAAGTTAACATCTGGTTCCTGCCTGATGTAGCTGTCCAGGATCGGAGATATCAGCTGGCAGACCGGGATGTGACGCACGATGGAACTGGAAGTTTGGCGGAGGTGAAGCAGTCAAGTGAGCTTTCTTTTGAATACCAATCGGGTGGGTGCAGGTATCTGGTCTTCAACTTCAGGAGGGAGGGGCCGCAGCATAGAGCAAGCGTTCGTGAGGCCATTCGCTGCGTGTATGACCCTGTACTGCAAATGCAGGAATTAGGGGGGAGCCGCTTGTCTCCAGCCTTCAGCTTCTTGCCGTGGAGGAGTCTCGCTATGAATTCGGAAAATGGCTGGCCCAATAAGCTGGAGGATGCCAGAAGGCTGCTTCAGGAAAGTGGATATGCGGGGGAAGAGCTTCGTCTGGCTTATAAAATGCTGGAGAAAGAATCCATTGAGGAGGCCGAGTGGCTGCGCCAGCGCTGTGAACAGATCGGTATTTGCCTGACACTGGTTCCCTTCGAGACGATAGATTTCGCATTTTTGCTGGGGCAGGCTGACCTCGTATTGGCTGAAGAAATGCTAGAGGAGGACTGGGAATGGGGACTTATCAATTTTTTCAAAACCCAATTCAATTCTCTGCATCACTTATTGGACGATGCACGTATTCAGACGATCGAGAAAATACTGGAGGGGTACTCACAATATCCTGAGGCCCAGCGGCATGACCTGCTGTATCAGGTGGAAGGGCGAATACAGGAGCATAACTGGCTGCTGTACGGCTGCCACCTAAGCAAAAAAGCCCTTTATTATCAAGGGCTGCAGGGCTTGAATACTACGAATTTCGGCTACCTAGATTTCTCTAAGCTATGGATCAAATCGCCAGAAGGGATCTAATTTCAAGGGATGTAGCGTATACGAGTGCAAGTATCCATAATCATAGCATGAGACTGAATCAGATTCGGCAGATCTCTTTCGGGCAGAGCTCACAGTGGCAAATGCCCTGAAGATGCTCCAGGTCCTTGATCACAATCATGCCACCTTCGTATTCCACGGCATCTTTCTTGCGCAGATCGCTCAGCATCCGGTTCACGCTTTCCCGCGTAGCCCCAATCATATTAGATAAGTCCGTATGGGTAATCTTCTTATTAATAATGACATGATCGCCATGAGGCTCACCATATGTGTTGTAAAGACGGATTAAAGTTGAGCACAGGGCTCCTGGCTTACCGTAGAGCATGAGATCACGGAATTTGGTCTGAGTGATGCGGTGATGGGAGCCCATCCATTTCATGAAATCAATAGCAAAATCACAGTGCTGGCAGATTAATAGCTCCAAATCGGTATGATCCAGTACGCCTACCTCACTATCCTCCAGCACTTCGGCGGAGAAGGTATGCTTGGTGCCAAAGAACGGGTCAGCCTGACCGATCAGATCCCCATCCTGATGCATGTACAGTATCAGCTCTTTGCCTTCATCGGTAGTCTTAGTGATCTTCACACGTCCTCGTTTAATATAGAACAATTTATCTGAGGTATCGCCTTCCCAGAATAAATGAGAGCCCTCAGGAACTGTTCGATCTTTCATCACGGACAGCAGTCGATTCATATTCACATCCGATATACATCCAGTATTGCCTTTGTTCAATGTCTGTAAGTTAGGGTTGCTCATGTTCCATTTCCCCTTTGTAATGAAATGCAGAATTAAAATCATGTATCTGCAACTTCAGTATTTCAAATTAATTATATACCCTTTAGTTCAACTTGGGTGGGAAGAACTGGCGTGAAAAGTGGCGAATTTTCAAACTTTGTGAACCATTTCACTAAAAAAGATCAAAATTGAATTAGATTGTGAAAAAAATCACATAATAAGATAACTTCCTGTGTTACGATCAGTGCGTAGAAGAGAGAGCAACTACTATAAACATGGAGGATGAGGAACATGGCTGTAAAAAATGAAGTCACGAAGGCAGCAGAACCAACGGCAGAGCAGTACATCCAAAAACTGATTGATCGTGCGAACAAGGCACAGCAAGCATTCATGGAAATGGATCAGGAGCAGATCGACAAGATCATTCAGGCAATGGCTCTTGCGGGACTGGATAAGCACATGTATCTGGCTAAGCTGGCTGTGGAAGAGACTGGCCGCGGGGTCTATGAAGACAAGATCACGAAGAACATGTTCGCTACAGAATACATCTATCACAACATCAAGTATGACAAGACAGTAGGTGTCATTGAAGATAATGATTTTGATAGCTTCCAGAAAATTGCTGAGCCAGTCGGCATCATCATGGGGATTACGCCAGTTACGAATCCGACATCCACAACCATGTTCAAGGCGCTCATCTCCATCAAGACACGGAATCCGATTATCTTCGGCTTTCATCCATCCGCTCAGGAATGTAGCAAGGAAGCAGCCCGTATCCTGCTTGAGGCAGCAGTGAAGCATGGAGCTCCTGCCGATTGCATTCAATGGATTGAAGCACCTTCCATGGACAAAACGAACTCCCTCATGAATCACCCTGACGTTGCACTGATACTGGCAACCGGTGGCTCCGGGATGGTTAAGGCAGCATATAGCTGCGGTAAGCCAGCACTTGGCGTAGGTCCAGGTAACGTACCTTGCTTTATTGAGAAGACAGCAGATATCAAGCAGGCCGTAACTGATCTGATTCTGTCGAAGTCCTTCGACAACGGTATGATCTGTGCTTCCGAGCAGGCTGTCATTATCGAAGAACCCATCTATGATCAAGTAAAACAATTAATGATAGCGAACGGCTGCTATTTCGTAAATAAAGAAGAAGCTGCGAAGCTCACTGGCGGAGCTATGAACGTGGAGAAATGTGCAGTGAACCCTGCGATCGTAGGGCAATCGGCTATGAAAATCGCAGAGCTGTGCGGGATCACTGTTCCAGAGGGAACGAAGATTCTCGTAGCTGAGCTGGAGGGTGTTGGCACCAAATTCCCGCTGTCCGCTGAGAAATTAAGTCCTGTACTGGCTTGCTACCGTGTCAAAAATGCAGAGCAGGGCATCGAACGCGCTGCTCAAGTTGTTGAATTCGGAGGTATGGGACACTCCTCGGCGATCCACTCGAACAATGATGAAGTCATTCAGAAGTTCGCGAACCGCCTGCAGACGGGCCGGATCATCGTCAACTCGCCTTCCACGCATGGCGCAATCGGCGACATTTACAACACGAATCTACCATCCCTGACTTTGGGCTGCGGCTCCTACGGACGTAACTCGACCTCGTCGAACGTATCGGCTGTCAATCTGATCAATGTGAAAAGGGTGGCTAAACGTACCGTGAATATGCAATGGTTCAAGATTCCTGACAAAATCTATTTCGAGAAGAATTCGACGCAATATCTCGCTAAAATGCCTGACATCACTCGGGTAGCGATCGTAACAGACCCTATGATGGTCAAACTCGGCTATGTAGACAGAGTGACTCATTATCTGCGCCAGCGTCAGACGCCTGTAGCTATCGAAGTGTTCTCTGAAGTAGAGCCAGATCCATCGACAACGACTGTGAAGCGTGGAACAGATATGATGAATCGCTTCCAGCCTGACTGTATCATCGCACTCGGTGGCGGTTCGCCAATGGATGCCGCGAAGGGCATGTGGCTATTCTATGAATATCCAGATACTGACTTCCATAACCTGAAGCAAAAATTCATGGATATCCGCAAACGGATCTACAAATATCCGCGTCTGGGCCAAAAAGCCAAGTTCGTAGCAATCCCTACAACATCGGGAACAGGTTCGGAGGTAACATCGTTCGCGGTCATCACTGACAAGGAGCAGGGCAACACCAAGTATCCGCTCGCAGACTATGAGCTGACTCCAGATGTAGCGATCATTGATCCGGTATTCGTATACTCTCTGCCGAAGACAGCTGTTGCTGATACAGGTATGGACGTTCTGACACATGCGATTGAGGCTTATGTGTCTGTCATGGCAAGCGACTACACCGATGGTCTGGCAATCAAAGCGATCCAACTGGTGTTCCAATACCTGGAGCAATCCGCTCTGACTGGCGACAAGCTCGCTAGAGAGAAGATGCACAATGCTTCCACACTGGCAGGTATGGCGTTCGCCAATGCTTTCCTGGGTATTAACCATAGCTTGGCGCACAAATGGGGCGGTCAATATCACACTGCGCATGGACGTACCAACGCAATCCTGATGCCGCACGTCATCCGCTACAACGCGAAGAAGCCGACCAAGTTCGCTTCCTTCCCGAAATATTCAAGCTTCGTAGCGGATGAGCGTTATGCAGAGATCGCTCGCATTCTGGGACTGCCTGCACGCACGACAGAGGAAGGCGTAGATAGCCTGATTGATGCGATCCGCAAATTGAACAAGACGCTTGGAATCGAGGAGTCGTTCCAGCAGCTTGGCTTCGATGCCAAGGACTTCGAATCCCGTGTGGATTATCTGGCTGACCGTGCATTTGAGGATCAATGTACAACAGCGAATCCGAAGCTTCCACTTGTATCGGAACTAGCGGATGTATACCGGAATGCCTTCTACGGACGTTTCAATAAATAATACAAGGGTAATGCTGTTATATACAGCCATTACCAGATGGCTCAGCTCTCCTGCAAAGGGGAGCTGAGCTTGTTACGTAAGTGAAGGGAGGAATTTTTAATATTTGTGATTTTTATCACATACTCAACTGTATCATTAATCTACAATGAAGTTGTAAGACAGATCCCACCGAACACACTAAGGTTGCTGATTGAACCATGTATTCACCTTCCCAGGAATGTGAAAACAGGCACATGAAGGCGGGATCGTTGACAACGGGTATCACACCTTCAAAGCCCGAAGTCATAACAGACAACTAAACGGAGGGATTCACATGTCGGTGATTGAGAAAACATTACAAGAGCAACAATCGGGATGGCGCGGTTTCAAAAATGGTAAATGGTCCAGAGAAGTCAATGTAAATGACTTTATCGAACTGAACATTACACCATATCATGAAGATGAGAAATTCCTTGTGGGACCTACATCAAATACTACAGCTTTGTGGGATATTATCTCCGATCTGACGAAGAAGGAACTGGCTAACGGCGGCGTACTGGATGTGGATGTGAACACTCCATCTACCATTACTTCCCACAAACCAGGATACATTGATCAAGCCAAGGAACAAATCGTCGGTGTACAGACAGACGCACCATTCAAGCGTTCCCTGCAACCATTCGGCGGCATTCGGATGATGATCGATGCATGTAAAGCTTATGGATTTGAAGTACCACAAAACATTGTTGACATATTCACCCATATTCGCAAAACTCATAACCAGGGTGTATTTGATGCCTATACAGATGAAATGAGAGCAGCCCGTAAGGCTGGGATCATCACAGGTCTTCCAGATGCTTATGGCCGTGGCCGGATTATCGGTGACTATCGCCGGGTAGCACTATATGGAACAGACTTCTTGGTTCAAGACAAAAAAGGACAATTGAAGAGTCTTGAAGTTGACGCGATGGAAGAGGATGTTATCCGTCTGCGTGAAGAAATCTCCGAGCAAATCCGTGCACTGAATGAATTGAAGCAAATGGCAGCAGAGCATGGTCTTGATATCTCCAAGCCAGCCTTGAACGCCAAGGAAGCTTTCCAATGGGTGTACTTCGGTTACCTGGCTGCCATCAAGGAGCAGAACGGTGCAGCAATGTCGCTGGGACGCGTATCCTCTTTCTTGGATATCTACACTCAGCGTGATCTGGCAGAAGGTGTACTGACTGAGGAACAAGCACAAGAGCTGGTTGACCATTTCGTCATGAAGCTCCGTATTGTGAAATTCCTGCGTACACCTGACTATAACGAGTTGTTCAGTGGTGACCCAACGTGGGTAACTGAATCCATCGGCGGCATGTCCGTCACTGGTGAGACTCGAGTAACGAAGAACAGCTTCCGCTTCCTGCATACCCTGTACAATCTGGGACCTGCACCTGAGCCGAACCTCACTGTACTGTGGTCCGAGAAGCTGCCTGAAGCCTTCAAGAAATACTGTGCTAAAGTATCCATCGAGACTAGCTCCATTCAATATGAAAATGATGATCTGATGCGTCCGATCTATGGTGACGACTACGGTATCGCTTGCTGCGTATCCGCTATGAAGATTGGTAAGCAAATGCAATTCTTCGGAGCTCGTGCTAACCTGGCTAAAGCCCTGTTGTATGCAATCAATGGCGGTGTGGATGAGAAATCCGGTGCTCAGGTAGGTCCTGAATTCCCTGCAATCACTGGCGAAGTGCTGGACTACCAAGAGGTTATGAAACGCTTCAAGCCAATGATGGAATGGCTGGCCAAATTGTACATGAATACATTGAACGTCATTCACTACATGCACGACAAGTACAGCTACGAGCGCATTGAGATGGCGCTGCACGACCGTGATATTCTGCGTACGATGGCATGTGGTATCGCAGGTCTGTCGGTAGCCGCTGACTCCCTGAGCGCTATCAAATTCGCTAAAGTAAAACCGATTCGCAATGAAAAAGGCATCGCAGTGGACTTCGAGATTGAAGGCGAGTTCCCTTGCTATGGTAACAACGACGATCGCGTCGACAGCATTGCAGTAGAGCTTGTTGAGTCCTTCATGAGCATGATCCGCAAGCATAAAGCATACCGTAATGCATTACCTACCCAATCGGTATTGACCATTACCTCCAACGTGGTATATGGCAAGAAGACTGGTACTACACCTGATGGTCGTAAAGCAGGTGAACCATTCGCACCTGGTGCGAACCCAATGCATGGTCGTGACAAGAAAGGTGCGTTGGCATCCCTGAGCTCTGTAGCGAAGCTGCCATATGAGCACAGCCTGGACGGTATCTCCAATACCTTCTCCATCGTGCCAAAAGCACTGGGCAAGGAAGAGGAAATCCGCAAGAACAACCTGGTATCTATGATGGACGGTTACTTTGGAAGCAATGCGCATCACCTGAATGTCAACGTATTTGCCCGTGAACAACTCATGGATGCTATGGAGCATCCGGAAAATTATCCGCAGCTGACGATTCGTGTATCGGGCTACGCGGTGAACTTCATCAAGCTGACTCGCGAACAGCAGCTTGACGTGATCAACCGTACATTCCACGGATCGATGTAACACCTACATGAACTGAAGCAGAAGCGGATGCAGAAAGGGAGATGCAACATGTTAAAAGGACACATTCACTCACTAGAAACCTTCGGGACCGTAGACGGTCCCGGCATCCGCTTCGTGCTCTTCATGCAGGGATGCTTGCTGAAATGCCAATATTGTCACAACCCGGATACGTGGGCACTGAACGAAGGAAACCCAATGGAACTGGAGGAGGTCCTGGCCGAGATTGAGCCTTACCTGAGCTACTATCGCTCGTCTGGCGGTGGTCTCACCGTCTCGGGTGGGGAACCGACCCTGCAGGCCAAATTCGTCGCAGAGCTGTTCAGAGCTGTGAAGGAACGCTGGAATTTGCATACCACACTGGATACCAACGGCTTCAATGATGCGGATCGAATTCATGAGCTGCTCGAAGTGACGGACCTGGTGATGCTTGATCTCAAGCATATCGACAATGAGAAGCACATTAAGCTGACGGGAAAATCGAACGAGCGCATGCTGGAGACTGCACGCTGGCTATCGGATCAAGGACGTAAGATGTGGATCAGACACGTATTCGTACCAGGTATTCATGATGATGAAGATGATCTCCGCAATCTGGGGCGCTTCATCGGAACTCTGCAAGGGGTTGAGAAATTCGAGATTCTGCCGTATCACCAAATGGGTGTGTATAAATGGGAGATGCTTGGTAAGGAATATCCACTCGAAGGTGTCCCATCACCTACAGAAGAGGAAGTACAGCGTGCTTATCGCCTGATTGAGGAGGGCAGAGCTGAGACTTCTGCACAAATCGCTTCATCTTATATGTAACTTTGATATATGTAATTTTGATCTAAGTAACGATTATATATGTAAATCAACACTTAGGAATCCGCTGTCTTCACCTCAACAATTTCGTATATATCCATATGTATATCATGAATGTGTAACAAGCGCCGTAGTAGGGTTTACGGCGTTTTTTCTTGTGATTTCAGACTTTATAGACGGCAAAATCTGTTTTGTTGAGCTCTTATTCATTTTACGATGGTGTTACAAATGTTGAGTTATGTGAACTCAAGTAATTAAAATTGTGTTCTTTAACTAATTTTGTATGCTAGCGGAGCAACTTTTCGAACAACGGGGCGTCTAATAGTATGACTTTTTACGGGAAAGACTAGAAACTGCAATTAGAAGGAGACAAATAATGAATCTCAAGAAATGGACGATGCTCACAGTTCTGGTGTTAGCGCAGGTAGCTGCGGTACTCCCGGCGGGAGCGCAAGAAGCACAAGTCACCGAATCCAGTCTCGAGCAGACTGCTGATATCAGCGACTCTGTAACAAGTGATAATCAGAATACCAATGAAGATCAGGCAGAACAGCCTGCAGATTCCGCAGTAGATGCTGTAGAGCAGACAGATGCTACGACTCCTGTCACTCCACCTGTAGATACTGATAATCAGACCTCTGTACCTGGTACCGATGTTACGGATCAAGTGTACACTCCAGGAACGACCGGAACTGTTGGCGCACCGCAGAACTTGATTCTTTATATGAATAGCGCTCGCATCGTGCAGGATGGCATTGAATATACGGCTACCAAGCCAATGATGGTCAAGGATGGAGTATCCTATGTGGCTATCCGCTCGTTGGTAGACCGCGTCGGTCTGCAATTCTATTATGATGCAGCAACGAAAGAAACCGTCATTCGCCAAGGCAGTGACGAGCTTCGCTTCAAGACAGATAGCAATGTATACACGGTTAATGGAGTTCAAAAGACGATGAAGGGCCCTTCTTTCCAACAGGATAATGTCTTTATGGTTCCTCTGACCTCGATTACACAAGCATTGAATATTCCGTATACGGTTGATGCTGTGAACAAGACCGTTACGTTGAACCTGATTGCACTTCCTACAGCATCCTTCAAGGTTACGCCTTCGGAGATTTATGCTGAGCAGACACAAGTGGCTTATACAACACAATCCTCCTCTCCGCGAGGTTATGCGATTATCAATGAGCGCTGGGAAGGACGTCAAGACGTATTTCAGGAGCCAGGAACTTACGTCGTTACATATGCTGTGCAGGATGCAGCTGGTCAATGGAGTGAGCCTTACTCTGTGACCATCACGGTCAAGCCGCCGAATCAGCCGCCTGTAGCCATGTTCACCACCGACAAGAAGGAATATAAGATGGGGGAGAAAATCACCATCACTGACCTCAGTACGGATGATGAGAACGCCATTACCAAGCGTGAATGGAAGAACAACAAGCTGGCTTTCTTCGAGCCGGGTGAGGTTACCATTACTTTGACGGTTACAGACAAGCATGGTCTTACAGGTACTTATGAGACCTCAATTACCATTACAGATGAAGAGCTGTATAACGAAGATGACTTCAACAAATTCTTCACACCTTATGGCGACAAATATACCTTTAACGGTAGTGAAGTTCCTATGATGAGTTCAGTTCCATTGACGTCTACCTCGCAGCCACGGATGCTGATTCGTGCGAATAGTCCGGAGCGTGTGTTCCAGGATGGTGTTGTATATCAAGAGGTAGGAGTAGGTAGCCAGCGTATTCTGGTGCATCATGTGAACGAGACAGGCCGCAATGTCAAAATGTATGTGATTGCGACGAATAACAACATCGTGCCAGCTTACATGAATATCGAGAATTCCGGCTTTGCAGGACCAAGCCCGTTCGCTACAGCGGCAGGAAAAGTGTCCATCCGCAAATACTTCGAATCCATGCAGACAGGCAACAAACGCTCCAGTCTGGTGCTGAATCCAGGTGAGAGCCACATCATCCTGCAGGATCTGAATGCATTGCCGATCAAGCCGGACCAAGTTATCTCCTTGCTGTCTGACCTCTACACGGATCAACCGATCCAGTACAGAGTAGTTGTAGTAGAGGAGTCTGCTGATCCGATTGAAGCTCTGAATTATTTGCCGATGCTGGCGAAGGATGGAATTCATAACCGTGGTACCTACATGAGTGCAGATCGCACTTATGAGTACACAGATGTAGTGGGTACTACCGAGCAGCGTATCGCTATTGGTGATAACAATCTGGACCCGAATCTGAGCGGTTATGATGGTATGGATGGCTCAGCTACGTCCAATGCCGGTAACTTTGGTGTAGTATACAAAATCAAGCTCGATCGAGTAGCTCCATACTCTCTAATCACGTTCAACCCGCGTGGTGGACAATATTCCGGGTTCGCCATGGTGAACAATCAGATCACCGGATTGCCTACGAACGGAGCTGTCGAGGCGCCGCACGAGAATACTGTGCTGTATCGGACGGGTGTGATTGAAGAGGCCGTTGAGATCTACTTTACAGCGGCAGCAGGCAGCAATCTGCCTGTCAATCTCTTGATTATGCCTTTGCCTGAGCGCAAGCACTAGTAGGATTTGAGCCGATGAGGCTGTCCGATTGCAATAACTTTACCGTTAAAAGTCAACCCTAATGAGGAAGCAGCTCTCGATGTGGGTCCATCGGCGTAATGTCGGTGGCTCTCAGAAGGGGCTGTTTTTTTGAGTTATACCTTGGAGGACGTTTCATCGTTGTCCATTTCTTGCAGAGTAGTTGTTCGTGCTATAATGGAGAGAATGATAGGTGAAATAAAGACAACAGATGGAGGGAATAGGGTGAACAGCGCACGCTCCGCAGGAGAAGGTCATAAGCTCGATTCGAATCAGGAACGCGCTACTTCGCATCCACAGGATGCTAATCCTATGAGTGCCAGCCCGTCTGCTAAGAGGCATAATATGGGCCGCAGATTGGTTCAGGCTCCGATTCACTTTTATAGAAAAGCGATATCCCCACTCAAGCCACCGACCTGCCGCTTCTATCCAACCTGCTCTGCCTATGCGCTTGAGGCGGTAGAGGTGCATGGCCCTGCCAAAGGAAGCTGGCTCGCTCTGAAGCGCATTGGGAAATGCCATCCATTTCATCCTGGTGGGTTCGATCCTGTCCCCCCTCGCATCGAGACAATGGCTGGGCAAGGCGAACTGTCTGATACATGATCGTTATCCTTGACATGATGATTGGATTTTCGTTATATTTTGGTATAGAATGGTGAATGATGGTTAACAAAGAATGATGGTGAACAAGATGCATAACATAATCCTGTGAACGGATGAGTAAGGAGAACCCTGCCAGCACAGAGAGCCGGAATTAGCTGCGAACCGGTCTGGTTAGATTCCTGAATATGGTCCCGGAGGAACCGCTTTCGAGCTTCAGCAAAGCTGAGGTAAGAGGTTGGCGTGATCCAGCGTTAATGGACGGTTGAATAACCGATGGAGCCTGCTGGCTGTGAAGCAGCGGGGAATTTGGGTGGTAACACGTGAGATGACTCTCGTCCCTTATAATGGGCGGGGGTCTTTTTTGTGGCCCATAAGCATGGAACCTAGCTGATTGCTCTGCATGAAGCGCAAATATTATGCCAGGAGGAATTGAAATGGCGGATAACAAGACATTTTATATTACAACCCCAATCTATTACCCAAGTGACAAGCTGCATATTGGTCATGCGTATACAACGGTGGCTGGTGACGCAATGGCCCGCTACAAGAGACTGCGGGGCTATGATGTGCGGTATTTGACGGGTACAGATGAGCACGGACAGAAGATTGAACAGAAGGCCGAGGCTGCTGGCAAGACGCCGCAGCAGTTCGTAGACGGCATCGTAGCAGGAATTCAGGAGCTGTGGCATACACTGGACATCTCTAATGATGATTTCATCCGGACCACCGAGGAGCGTCACAAGACGGTAGTTCAGGATATCTTTGATCGACTGCTACAGCAGGGAGATATCTACAAGGGTGAATATGAGGGCTGGTACAGCATTCCGGATGAGACCTATTACACGGAGACACAGCTAGTTGATGTCGTGAAGGATGATGCCGGGAATGTCATTGGCGGGAAGAGCCCGGATAGCGGTCATCCTGTGGAGCTGGTGAAAGAGGAATGTTACTTTTTCCGGATGAGTAAGTATGCAGATCGACTGCTGCAATTCTATGAAGACAACCCAGGATTCATCCAACCGGAGTCGCGCAAGAAAGAAATGATTAACAACTTCATCAAGCCTGGACTGGAGGATCTGGCGGTATCCCGGACGACCTTTGACTGGGGAGTGAAGGTCAAGAATGATCCGAAGCACGTAGTCTACGTATGGATTGATGCCTTGTCCAACTATATCACTGCACTGGGATATGGCTCCTCGAATACAGAGCTCTATGATAAGTTCTGGCCAGCTAACGTGCACATTGTAGGTAAGGAGATTGTGCGCTTCCATACGATCTATTGGCCGATCATGCTGATGGCACTGGATCTGCCGCTGCCGAAGAAGGTGTTCGCTCACGGCTGGCTGCTGATGAAGGATGGTAAGATGTCCAAGTCCAAGGGCAACGTAGTTGACCCTGTGACCTTGATTAACCGCTATGGTCTGGATTCACTTCGTTACTATCTGCTGCGTGAGGTTCCTTTTGGAGCGGATGGCACATTCACACCAGAGAGCTTCGTAGAGCGTGTAAATTCGGATTTGGCCAATGACCTGGGTAATCTGTTGAACCGCACAGTAGCCATGGTCGATAAATACTTCGAAGGACGCGTTCCGGCTTATGAGCCGCAGGTGACTCCTTTTGATCAGGCGCTGGAGGACCTGTCGGTCGTAACTTATCAGAAGGTGGAGGAAGCGCTCGAGAATATGGAATTCTCCGTGGCGTTGACGGCGATCGGCCAATTCATCAGTCGCAGTAACAAATATATTGATGAGACACAGCCATGGACTCTTGCCAAGGATGAGAGCAAGCGCAGAGAGCTCGCTTCGGTTATGCTTCATCTGGTCGAGAGCCTGCGAATCGCCTCTATTCTGCTGCAGCCATTCCTGACTCGGGCCCCACGCAAGATCTGGGAGCAGCTCGGCATTACAGAAGGAGAGCTGACGGCTTGGGACAGTGGCAAGACCTTTGGCCAGATTCCAGAAGGAACGCAATTGCATAAGGGAGATCCGATCTTCCCGCGTCTGGACGCTACTGAGGAGGTAGCTTATATCGTGGAGGCAATGAGTGGCGGTGCCGTGGCAACTGCTGCAGATACGACACCAGCCAAGACGGATTCAGCGGCAGGCGCTGCTGCTGTAGAAGCTCCAGAGGTGAAGGAAGAGATCGGCATTGAGGATTTCGGAAAGGTGGAGCTGCGTGTAGCTCAGGTTATCGCGTGTGAGCCAGTGAAGAAGGCTGATAAGCTGTTGAAGCTGCAGTTGGACCTCGGGTATGAGCAACGTCAGGTTGTCTCAGGCATTGCGAAGTTCTACACACCGGAGGATATGGTCGGACGGAAGGTTATCTGTGTAACTAATCTGAAGCCTGTGAAGCTGCGCGGAGAGCTGTCTCAGGGGATGATTCTCGCTGCTTCTCACGGAGATCAGCTGACCCTCGCGACGGTACCAGAGTCGATGCCGAATGGTGCGATTGTCAAGTAAATCAAGTAGCATCAAGCATATGTTCACATATAGAAGACCGGCAGGGAATCATAATTCCTTGTCGGTCTTACTTTGATTGTGTCTTAGAACAGAGGCGCGTACTACCTGACTGGCAGGCTCCCTGCTCGAAACAGCTCTATACTCGAAACAACTCTATTACTCGAAAAAAATCTATACTCAAAACAGCTCTATACTCAAAAGAACTCTACTTCTAGAGAACGATACTCAATGCTCAATGCTCAATGCTCAATGCTCAATGCTCTCCTTACTCGCATGGACTAGCCGAGAGGCTGGGCTGCGCTGCAGATTAATGATCGCTTGATATGGTGGTATCAAGGATTATAGGTTGACAGCGACGGAGTGGTTTTCTATAATCCGAATAGTAACCATTACGATTTAGGCGGGAGAGCGTTCATGAATAACGAAATACAAGTACAGCAACAACGGCAACAATTGAAAGAACAGAAACTACAGAAACATCGGCAATCACATAACAAGAATGGCATACTGAAGCTTTGGCGGCGCAAGGCTGCAGCATATAGAGTAGCTTGGGTTGCGCTAGCAGCACTTTCATTCCTGTTGATCGCTGGTTGTGGTAGCCAGACTCAAGGTGCTATTCAGGAGGGAAAGGTAAATGTAGTCACTAGCTTCTATCCGATCTATGAATTTGCGAAGGAAATCGGCGGAGAGGACACGAATGTAATCAATCTGCTCCCTACAGGCGTCGAGCCGCATGACTGGACTCCGAAGAGTCAGGACATTATGAATACGTCCAAGGCACAGCTGTTCCTGTATAATGGTGCAGGGCTTGAAGGCTGGGTGCCTAATTTCCTGCAAGGCATCGACAAGAGCTCCCAGGTCAAGGCCGTGGAAGTGAGTCGAGGCATTGAGCTCATTCATACGGACGAAGATGATGGACATAATCACGGGGCTGCTGGACAAGCTGGAGATCAGCATTCTGTAAGTGAAGCGCACGAGGATGAGCATGGGCACGAGCATGATGCCCACGAGACGTCTGAAGGCACAGCAAGTAGCTCCGAACAGGAAGCACATGAGCATGATGGAACACATGATGTAGACCCTCATACGTGGGTAAGTCCCAAATCTGCACTGATTATGGCCGAGAATATCAAAAACGAACTGATTGCAGCTGATCCAGAGCATAAAGTAGAGTATGAGCAACGTTACGAGGGCTTGAAGGAAAAGCTGGTAGCGCTGGATGTAGAATTTGAGCAGAAGCTTTCTTCTTTGCCAAAGCATGAGATTGTCGTGTCTCATCAGGCGTTCGGCTATCTCTGCCGTGATTATGGCTTGGTACAGCATTCGATCATGGGACTGTCACCAGAGGCGGAGCCGCGTGGACAGGATCTTGTACGTCTGGCACAGTTGGTCAAGGACGAAGGCATCAAGTATATTTTCTTCGAGGAGCTGGTCTCGGATCGTCTTGCCCAGACCTTGGCGAGTGAAGCTGGTGTAGAGACAATGGTGCTGAATCCTGTGGAAGGATTGACCAAAGAGCAAGCGGCGAATGGTGATAATTATTTTACTCTTATGCAGAACAACTTGAATAATCTGGTCACTGCATTACAATAAAAGCGAAAAGCGGAATCAAGATGGAGGAGTTGTCATGGCTTATAGCGCAGTAGATTGTCACGATCATATTTTGCTGCTAAAGGACGTATCCTTTTCTTATCGGGACCAGCAGGTCATTTCCGGGCTCAGTTATGGGGTCCGTGAGCGTGATTTTGTAGGTATCATCGGCTCGAATGGTGCGGGGAAAACAACACTGCTGCGCATGATCGTAGGCTTGCTGCCCGTGACTCAAGGAGAGATTCGACTCTTCGGCGAGTCTGTCCAGAAGTTCAAGGATTGGGAGCGCATCGGCTATGTGCCGCAGAAGAACGCTTTTAATCCCTTGTTCCCTGCGACGGTCCGTGAAGTGGTGCTCTCTGGACTGTACAACAACAAGAGCATGTTTCGGCGTGTGGGCAGCAAGCAGCAGCGTCAGTGTGATGATGCACTGGAGACGATGCGTGTCCAGGATCTGGCGAGCAAGCGTATAGGTCAGCTATCTGGAGGCCAGCAGCAGCGTGTGTTTCTTGCCCGGGCTCTGATTAACAGACCTGAGCTGCTTATTCTGGATGAGCCGACCGTAGGAATTGATGCGGAGACGCAGGATGATTTCTTTGAACTAATCAAGCATATGCATGCCCACCATGAAATGACCTTCCTGATGGTATCGCATGATATGGAGCGTATGCAGGGGTACCTTGGGGATCAGCCTGCAGCCAGGAATGGCAAAATTGGATTCTATGTCAAACATTCACATGAAGCACTGGATTGCAGGGAGACTGATTTGCAGCACTCGCTGATTTGACCTACCAGATCCGGTTCATTTATTAGAGGAGTCGTTGCAGTGGACATTTTATGGAGTGATTTTTTTCAAAGAGCATTGATCGGAGGGCTTCTCATCGGCATTACAGCCCCGCTGATCGGTCTATTTCTTGTTCTGCGCAGATTATCCATGATCGGGGATACGCTGGCGCATGTCACGATTGCCGGGGTAGCACTTGGATTTCTGCTAGACAAGTTCCCATTAATCATGGGACTCATCTTCGCGGTGCTTGCGGCCTTCGCCATTGAGAAGCTCCGCAAGGCCTATAAGACGTATGCAGAGCTGTCGATAGCGATCATTATGTCAGGCGGTGTGGCCCTAGCCTCGCTGTTCTTCACTTTGGGGATGGGCTACAATACGGATGTCATGAGCTATCTGTTCGGTAGCATTTACACGCTGAATACGAGCGATGTCTATGTGGTCGGTGCTGTTACGGTCATTGTGGTAACTGTCGTCTTCCTGCTGCGTAAGGAGCTGTTCCTCCTGAGCTTTGAAGAGGATGCGGCGGCTGTTAGTGGTCTTCCGGTCAAGATACTGAATTTGCTCATTACCGTAATGACTGCACTTGTCATTAGCACAGCCATCAAGATTGTAGGGGCATTGCTGGTATCGGCGTTGCTGACGGTGCCTGTGGCAATCAGTCTTCTTATTGCCCGCAGCTTTAAGGCATCGGTGGTCCTGTCCGTCATTTTCGCCGAGATTGCTGTTGTAGTAGGGCTATTGATTGCAGGCATATGGAACTTGGCTCCTGGAGCAACCATTGTGTTGATGTTGATTGCCATGCTGATTACTGTGATGGCTGGTAAGAAAGGATTCACGACCTAGTCCCGAGAAGGGGGAGGTATATGCCGGATATTCATTGGGGCATTGCTTTTATGGCTGGACTCGTCTCTGCGCTGTCTCCATGCTGCTTACCACTTATCCCGGCCTATTTATCCTATATATCAGGTATTCCAACTGGGAATAGGGGGCAGAATTCGCTTGCCATGGAGGAGCGACGTGTTAGGATGCTAACTCATGCGGTGGCATTTATCCTGGGCTTCTCGGCTGTATTTTATTCGCTAGGCGCAAGTGCAAGTCTATTCAGCTACTGGTTCGGGCAGTACCGCGATACGCTTCGCTGGATATCTGCGATCTGTATGATCCTGATGGGACTGGTCGCCATGAATGTGCTTCGGGTTCATCTATTCATGAGGGATTATCGGGTGTCTCTACGAATCAAGCCAGTAGGGTATGTGGGCTCACTTTTGGTCGGGATCGGCTTTGCTGCAGGGTGGACACCATGCATCGGTCCGATGCTGGCTGCGATTATTGCCCTGGCTGCTGTAGAGCATCAGCAGTGGTTCTGGCTAATGACCTGTTATGTGGCAGGGTTCGCCATCCCTTTTCTAATTCTCGCTGCATATGCGGGCTCAGGCCCACGGCTATCGGGACGATATGGGGCATGGTTGATGAAGCTGGGCGGAGGGATGCTTGTGCTAACAGGGCTCTTGCTTCTTACAGACCACTGGGCAGACCTTAGTATTCTGCTTCAGCGCGTGACCCCCAATTGGCTGCGGCTGTAGTCTGAGACAACGATGATCAAGCTGCTATATGAGACTACAAATATTATGTTCATATGAGTAAAGACTCTACAGCAAACTACTACTATGTATAATTTAAGTGAACAACGATATATAAGGTTGAGTAGATAGCAGGGTGCCCGAATGAAGAATCGGAACACCCTCTTTTTTTCTTTGAAATTTAGAGAATAAATGTCTATACCCTGTGAAATAATCAAGTATCATGTGAAATAGTCAATGTTTGCCTTCGGAAAATGCTCAAATATCCGTTCCGTAATGAACTCTCGCAGGGCCTGCTGCTGTTCATCCGGGTATACATATTTATTTTGCCCCCAGCGCCCCCATTTTTTCTTTCGTTTCTCGATATCCATTTCGAGCTTGGTCTTGGGATATCTTTGCTCAATGACGGTCTTTGCGGTCTTCGTAAATCGGTGCTGAATCATCTCGAAGGTCAGATCCCGCTCGGCTTCAGGAGGTAATGTATCTGCCAGGCGCTCCAGTAGTTCAGCATAGCCTTGTTCCCATCCGTCATACCAGATAATAGGGGCAATAATAAAGCCTAATGGATAGCCTGCTGCGGCTACTTTACCTGCGGCCTCAATACGTTCATGAAAGCGTGAGGTTCCCGGCTCAAATTGTTTGATTACGTAGTCCGAGTTGACGCTAAAACGAATGCGTGTGTGTCCATTATGCTGCAGACCCAGCAACGGCTCCACATGATGGTATTTGGTTACGAACCGAAGACGACCGAATTCTTCCTTGGCCATGAATTGAATCAGATCCCCCAGAGAGCCAGTAATATGCTCCAGACCTACAGGATCGGATGTACAAGCTGCTTCGAAGCGTGTGATCTCTGGTGCTCTTTCCTCAATATATTGCTTGGCGGACTGTAGGATATCGTCGGTATTGACATACACTCTGACATAAGGCTTGGCACCTAGGGTTGTCTGTAAATAGCAATAATGGCAATGCCCCATACAACCTGTGGAGATCGGAATGGCATATTCTGCTGAGGGCTTTGACTGGTCAAAGGTTAACGTCTTGCGGAGGCCCACAACTAGCGTTCTTTTAGCCATACGGTACTTCTCCTGATCTGTTTCGCCCGGCAGGTTGGTAATTCGGTTATGAGAGGTTGTCATCTGATAAGGAATATTTTGTGCCTGGACCCAGTTCATAATATGCTGTCCCTTGGGATAATTCAGGGCATCTGGCTCAAAATAAACTAGATCGGGAATAAACGGCTTGGTGGGCTTTAACGTTCGAGCTGGACGAGTCTCGGTTATGGTTGCTCCGATCTTTATCCCCTCCTTTTTTTGACCATGCAGAATGGTTAGGATGACATCCTTAGAATGTGCTGATTTAGCGGGATCAAACGTGGCAATACATGTGAGCGAAGGGTGACAGGACTTGCCAATGAGTGTTGAGAACATGTATCATGGTTTAAGCAATGTAACAGCAGCACAACGCTGAAAAGAGGGAAAGAAAATGCCAACACCAAGCATGGAAGATTATCTGGAGCGAATTTACAAGTTGATTGATGAGAAAGGGTACGCAAGGGTCTCGGATATTGCCGAAGGTCTTGAAGTACACCCTTCATCGGTAACGAAGATGATCCAGAAGCTGGATAAGGATGAATATTTGATATATGAGAAATACAGAGGCTTGATTCTGACTCCCAAGGGCAAGAAGGTCGGCAAGCGCCTGGTGGATCGCCATCATTTACTAGAAGAATTTCTGGAACTGATCGGTGTAGATGAGGAGCATATATATAGGGACGTCGAAGGAATTGAGCATCACTTAAGCTGGAACTCCATTACTTGCATTGAGACGCTTGTGGAGTATTTCCGTCAGGATGATAGCCGAATTAAGGATCTTCGTCATATTCAGGAGGAGCTTGCCAAGGAATCCTGATGAGGAATCACAAGCTATTGCAACGGAACATGAGTCTGCTTGCCTTTTCTTGACGTCTGAAGACGTTTTTTTAGATGATATAATTTATAATTTCTCAGCGGAGCTGAACAATTCTATCATCGCAAGAAACCTCAACCAAGCGCGGTCTGCCTTCTGTGAAAGTACGTCGTTAGACGTTTTTTTTATTTTGCGGAAGACCGCAACCAACGTATCCTTTGGAACGTCTATCCTTTATAGACAACTCTTGTTGGCTGTAGAACTGAATAGAATGTTTCGGAGGTCAGAGATGTACAAGAAATGGTTCAAGACTTGGATGATTTGCGTAATCTTGCTATCCAGCATATTCGCACAGACGACAATATCGGCGGCAGCTCAGGATATCCAACTGGCACTTGATGGACAGACGCTTGATAGCGATGTGGCGCCGTACATAACAAGCAATAATGTAACGATGGTTCCTCTTAGAGTCATAAGTAACGGACTAGGTGCCTCTGTAGACTGGCAGCAAGCCACGGAGACAGTAATCATTACGGGGAACGACACTCAGCTCATGATGAGCAGGGGGGATCGATCTGCACTGGTGAATGGTAGCCCCGTCGCACTGGATTCAGCTGTGCAGACTAGAAATGGACGAGTGATGGTACCGCTGCGCTTCATAGGGGAAACGCTTGGTCTACAGGTGGATTGGAATGCTTCGACAAGATGGATTACACTGCAATCCGGGTCAGGTCAAGGAAGCATAGCTCCTTCTTTGCCGGGAAATACGGCTACTCCATCTACGGATTCTGGCAGCTCACGTCCAACACCTGCTGTACAAGCCTCTTCCTCCATGAGGGGAGCCTGGGTAGCGACTGTTAACGGTGACTGGCCATCGGCATCAGCCAAGAATAGTGCTCAGAAGCAGCGTCAGGAATTCACAGCGCTACTGGATGATCTGCAAGCTATGGGCATCAATGCGGTATTTGTTCAGGTACGGGCAAGCGGTGATGCGATCTATACCTCCAAGCTAGTTCCCTGGAGTAGGTACTTGACCAACACACAGGGGAAGGACCCTGGCTATGATCCATTAGCCTTCATGATTGAAGAAACACACGCCAGAGGGATGGAGTTCCATGCGTGGTTCAACCCGTTCCGGGCTAATACGACCAGTGCCAAGACGGGACTCGCTAGCAATCATGTGGTGAACGAGCACCCGAACTGGATCGTGAATACAGGAAGCCAGCTGTACATTAACCCAGGAATACCGCAAGCGCGTCAGCACATTATTGATGCGATCATGGAGGTCGTGAACAATTATGATATTGACGGTGTGCATCTGGATGACTATTTCTATCCATACAGCGGGAGCTTTAATGATGAGGCGACATATAAGGAGTCTAATGGCGTCTTCTCGAATAAGGGTGACTGGCGTCGGAACAATATCAATGTGTTCGTTAAAGAGCTAGGTGCATCTATCCATGCCAGCAAGCCGAAGGTTGAATTCGGGATTAGCCCATTCGGTGTATGGCGGAATAAATCGGTAGATATCACAGGCTCGAACACAAAGGCAGGCGTAACGGCATACGATACGACCTTCGCAGATGTACGTACCTGGATCAAGCAGGAATACATTGATTATGTTGTTCCACAGGTCTATTGGAGTATTGGCTTCGCGGCTGCACCTTATGATACGTTGGTATCCTGGTGGGCTGGGGAAGTGAAGGGAACGAATGTCAAGCTGTATATTGGTCATGCCCCGTACAAATTAGGTACGCCTGAGAAGGGCTGGCAGACAGCTCAGCAAATTATTGATCAGTTAGCATGGAATGAGAGCTACCCTGAGGTTAAGGGAGACATTTTCTTCAGTGCCCAGCATTTACGCAAAAATCCACTCGGTCTGAGTGAGCTTCTCAAATCCTATTATCAATAAAATGTATAGCAAAAACAGCAGCGACACCCGACATGCTTGGGTCTTCGCTGCTGTTTTTGCTGAGAAGCTGAAGCTCAGTTGTTCCATAACGATGTTCACTTATAGTGCATTGCTTCACTGTGTTCAACTATGCTACGGTGGCTTTGTTGGCAGCCTGTCGCAGCTCTGTACGGCGACCGAGCAAGTAGCCAATCAAGGAAGCCATCATTTGCTGAAAGACCATTCCCAGCACAACCGGAACGGCAACTGGAGGAGGGAAGAACGTAACAGCGAGTACAGCGCCTGCGCTAATATTCCGCATTCCCCCATTGAACATAAGAGCTACCTGATCGGCTTCATTCCATCTCAGTAAGCGAGAGCTCAAGTAGCATAATAAGTAGCCTATGGCTGCCAGTAAAACAATGACGAGGGCCATGCCGACGAGCGGCCAGTCAATATTCGTGAGATAGGGTGCAACCACCGAGCCATTAATGGCAACAACAACAGCCATGAACAGCTTGGAGAAAGGGTTCAGCCTAGGTCCCCAAATCGGTGCAATAGCACCCTTGGTCCATTCATTTAACATCATTCCGACCAGAGAAGGAACGACAATCATCCAGAACAGACTGCCCATCATAGCGGCCGAATCCAGCTGGATACTCGTGCCGAGCAATAATGACATAATGCCTGGAACGATAAACGGAGCAAGCAACGTGTCAATCAGAATGATGCTAAGTGTGAGTGCAATATTGCCACGATAGATCGACACCCAGATAAAGCTGGAAATCCCGGTTGGTATCACAGCGGCTAGCACCATTCCGGTAATGGTATAGGCGTCTGTCGGATATACGAGATGACCTAGCCCCAAGGCGACCAACGGCATGGCAAGATGCAAAATAAACAGACATACAATTAGAGGCAGCGGCTTCCGCAGAACGCCTACTAAATCACGAAAGCTCAGACTGATGCTGCCTGCAAAGGTCATGAATGCAAACAGCCATGGAGATAAAAACGTATAAGGCGAAAGCATACTTCCACACAGCACACCAATCAAAATGCTGGCTGGTGTAATAAGGGGCATAATACGATTCAATCGTTGGTTCAGAACCTGTAGCATAAAATTAGACATCCCTTTTCCCATATGATTTTCTATTATACATCTTTGAAGCAGTCAGGAATTTGTTTTTTTGGCAAACGTTCAAATGTATTACTTTGTGCATAGGATGAGAATGCGGCGTATGATATAATGTTCCATGCGAACTTAACAAGGTGGTTGAAATGATGAATTCCTATCAAGATTTATGCAAAAAAGTATTTAGTGATTTTCCTGAGGCACACACAAAATACGCAGAGCCTATCTCGAAGCATACATATACCCGCCTAGGCGGTGCAGCGGATCTGCTGATGTTCCCCACCGCGGTGGAGGAGGTCGCAACCATTGTTCAGCGAACGAAGGCACATGACATTCCGCTGACGATCCTTGGCTATGGCTCCAATATGATTGTCAGAGACGGCGGGATTCGTGGTGTGACCATGTCTCTTCAGCATTTGAATGGAATTGATATCCATGAAGGCATTATGAAGGCACAGGCAGGCTCCTCTATTATTGAAGTCTCGCGGGCCGCGCTACGAGCAAGCTTGACGGGACTGGAATTTGCCTGTGGTATCCCCGGCTCTACCGGTGGGGCTCTATACATGAATGCGGGTGCTTACGGAGGGGAGATGACGGACGTAGTCATCAGTGCTACCATCGTGACTGAGCAAGGTGAGATCGTGGTGATGAGCAAGGATGAAATGGAGCTGGCTTATCGTCATAGCAGGTTCATGCAGACAAGAGACATTATTGTCGACGTGACATTTCAGTTGACTCCTGGGGACCCGGCGCTCATTCGTGCCAAGATGGAGGAGCTAACTCTGGCGAGAGAATCGAAGCAGCCGTTGGAATACCCTTCATGCGGAAGTGTGTTCAAGCGCCCGCCAGGATATTTTGCAGGTAAGCTGATTCAGGATTGTGATCTTCAGGGAACTCGAATTGGTGGTGCAGAGGTGTCTACGAAGCATTCAGGCTTCATTGTGAACGTGGACCATGCTACTGCCCAAGATTATATTGATCTGATCGCATTGGTACAGCAGCGTGTCCGTGAGAAATTCCAGGTTGAGCTGGAGACCGAGGTAATTATCATCGGGGAATAGAGCCCATAGCTGCTTCTGCAGCTGCCTGCAGTGGCAAGATTCAGAGCCGCTATACGATTCGTCGTATGGCGGTTCCTTCTTTTTTCTTGACTTTTTAGCCGCTTGTCATGATATAGTTATGTAGACCAATTGTTATATTAAATTTTAAGGGTGTGAGTGTGTGTGTGAAAAAAAATAGCTCGAAGGACTTAATCATTGATACAGCCGCAAGATTATTCTTCTCACAAGGCTATCATGCTACAGGTCTGAACCAGATTCTGAAGGAAAGTCAGGCGCCAAAGGGTTCCCTATACCATTATTTCCCTCAGGGCAAGGAAGAGCTAGCTCATGAATGCATTCATCAGACCAATCTACACATAAAGAGCCGGTTTGAGGAGTTTTTTGCAAAGTACGACAATACTGCCGATGCGATTCAGGCTTTTATTCGTTCCATGGCGGATGAAGCGGAGAGCAACGGCTATACCGGGTTCATGCCCTTCAGCCTGTGGGCAGCTGTAGAGACGGCCTGTGTCAGTCCGCGTCTGCGTGAGGCATCTCAGGCTGTATTTGTGGATTGGCAAGAGATTATTTCTGAAAGTCTACACAAAGACGGCTTCTCTGATCAACAAGCTGAGGAGATTGCCCTGCTTATTATTTCCCTCATGGAGGGAGCCTTGATTATTAGCTTGACTCGCCAGGACAAGACACCGCTACTCACGGCGGCCGAATTCTTGGTCAAAGTGGCAAGGACTCCTGCGCAAGAGGCTTAGTTTTTGGCATTACACAGAATATTTACAGAGAGATAGGTTGAACTTAAAGCGTAATTTATTTGGTTTGACTTATCATTGGATAGAGGAGGATGGATCGTGGAAGCGACCATGAATGCCGATCTTACTAAAGATCAACAACAAGAGAAAGATAACAAACAATATAAGGTATTGCCCATTTTATTCGCCATGCTGCTCAGTGGATTTATGGGACTGTTCAGTGAGACGGCGCTAAATGTAGCCATGACTCCACTCATGAGACTGCTTGAGGTAGGTCCTACTACTATTCAATGGCTGACCACAGGGTATCTGCTGGTCATGGGGATATTGGTTCCTACATCTGGACTATTGCTGCAATGGTTCTCAACCAGACAGCTGTTCACGACATCATTGATATTTTCTATTGCAGGCACCATAGTTGCTGCTATAGCCCCAAGCTTTGAAGTACTGATGGTGGCACGCGTACTGCAGGCGACTGGTACAGCATTGCTGCTACCGCTGCTGTTCAATACGATTCTGGTGATCTTCCCGATTGAGAAAAGGGGAGCTGCCATGGGGCTGATTGGTCTCGTGATCATGTTCGCGCCAGCTAGTGGTCCTACCGTATCTGGTCTTATTCTTGCGAATCTTAGCTGGCATTGGATTTTCTGGATTTCTCTGCCGTTTTTTGTTATTTCCCTGCTGTTCGGTCTGCTGTTCATGCCGAATATCTCGACGTTGACCAAGCCAAAGATTGATGTGCTGTCCTTAGTTCTGTCTACACTGGGCTTTGGTGGAATTGTGTATGGTTTCAGTAGTGCAGGCGGCCACGGTGACGGGGCTGCGGGCTGGACAAGTCCGAATGTCATTGCAGCAATTGTGATCGGTGGTATCTCGCTGCTCTGGTTCGCGATTCGTCAGCTTCGCATGCCACAACCGCTGATGGATTTGCGCGCCTTCAAATATCCGATGTTCACGATTGGTCTGGTGCTGATTTTCATTTGTATGATGATGATGCTGTCCACCATGCTGATCTTGCCGATGTTCCTGCAACAGGGACTTCAGGCTACAGCTCTCGCGGCGGGTCTTGTGATGCTACCAGGAAGTCTGCTGAATGGATTCCTCTCTCCATTTATGGGAAGATTGTTTGACAAATTCGGCCCACGTTGGCTTGTTATTATCGGGATGGCTGTAATTTCTATTGTCCTGTTCGTATTGTCGGGTATTGATAACACAACCCCATTCGGATTGATTGTAGCACTGCACATCTTCCTGATGATCGGGATTTCGATGGTTATGATGCCAGCTCAGACGAATGGTCTGAATCAATTACCAATTGAATATTACCCACATGGTACAGCGATTATGAACACGTTACAGCAGGTAGCTGGAGCGATCGGAACAGCGCTTGCCGTGAGTATTCTGGCGGCAGGGCAGACTCGTTATTTGAATAGTGTAACGGATCCTGCGATGGCAACCGAACAACTGGCCTATACTGCAGGTGCTCAAAGTGCCTTCTTGTTCGCGCTGCTGCTTGCTGTGCTCGGTCTGATCGTTGCTTTCTTCATCAAGCGTGTGAAGGTGACAGGACAAGGTCAGCAAGGTTCTATGCATTAAGATTTGTGATCAAAATCATGTGGATCTATACTAAGCTTAGAACTAATAAACTGCGTTTCGTGTGTAGGTATTGCCTACAGCGAAGCGCAGTTTTTTTATGTGTACTCTTGGCTAGTAATAACTCAATCCATGATGCCAATAGCGTGGGTTGTACAAATCTGATTTTGAATGATTGAGGCGATTTAGGAGTTCCAAAGCTCATTTTACAATAAATTCCTTGACTTGCTTGGTCGTAGTGGCTACATTGAGATGGTCAGATTCCAGCTTCCTGAGTGTGGAACTTGATGAAAAGATTGGGGAGGATTAATAGAGATGAAAAGAGAAGCTGGATTTTGGATACGATTAGGGGCATTTGCTCTGGATATGTTGATAATCGTACTTCCCTTGTCCTTTGGTCTGGGCTTTTTTGGCGGATTCATGAATGGATTTGTGGAAGGATACACCGGAACAGTCATAGAGGAAAGCAGTGGAAGAGATGAAACTATTAAAAATATAGTAAATCTGGTGTATTTCCTGTATGCCTTGTTGCTCCCTGTTTTTTGGAATGGCAGAACGATTGGAAAACGCATCTGTGGTATTAGAATTGCCAAGTACACGACACTTGAGTCGCCTAACATTGGTAACATGCTATTACGGGTACTCGTAGCGGGAATTGCATATGTTTTTACATTTGGTATTGGTTATATTGTTAGCCTCTTCATGGTTATCTTCAGGCAAGATAAGCGTTCACTTCATGATATGATTGCAGGCACGGTCGTTGTCAGAGCAGATGCAAGCTACATGGACACCCCGGAGAGTATTGATCTCCACAAGTACCCTAGTCGCTTCTAATGTTATACTTGCGCCATTGCACTAATAATTACGCATATAAATGATTCGCATATAAACAACCCCTGTTCCCATATACATGTATCACAACGGGAACGGGGGTTATTTATCATGCTTATGAATGGTGTATTTCAAGGCGGAGGGATGAAAGGGATTTCGCTGGCTGGTGCGGTTCGGGCAGCTGAGCAGAACGGAGTTGTATTCAATCGATTGGCCGGTACCTCCTCTGGTGCGATTGTCGCTGCCCTCATTGCCGCGGGGTACACTGGAGAGGAAATGAAGGAGCTAATTCTGGAGACGCCATTCGTTAGCTTGCTGTACCGTTCTCCCTTGTTCAATGTAAAATGGGTTGGTCCCGCTGCGCGAATCTGGTTGAAAAAGGGACTGTACTCTGGAGAGGCACTAGAACATTGGGTCCGTGAGTTACTTAGAGCTAAAGGCATTCGAACCTTTGGAGATCTTCCACCAGGCAAGCTGCGGGTCATTGCATCCGATATTACCAACGGACGCATCCTAGTACTCCCTGATGATGTGAATCGCTTTGGGCTAGAGCCGCATTCGTTTGAGGTAGCGAAGGCCATCCGGATGAGCACAAGTATTCCGTATTTCTTCGATCCGGTTATGATCCGGCTCAATACCAAGCTGGCCAAAGGGCAGGAGTTCTCTAATCAATTCGTCTATGTGGTCGATGGAGCCATTCTCAGCAACCTGCCGCTATGGCTATTCGATCAGGAGCGTGCAGCGAAGGGAAAACGAGCGGAGGATATACCTACAGTAGGCTTTCAGATTGTGGGGAAAAACGAGACCAAGACTGCCTTCATTCGTGGACCACTCAGTATGCTACAGGCGATTGTGGACACGATGTTGTCTGCACACGATGAGCGATATATCGAGCAGGAGAATCGCTACCGTACGATCAAGATTCCTGCCTTGGGTGTGCGCACGACGCAGTTCAATCTATCCCCTGAACAGGGAGAGCAGCTGTATGCATCAGGCCTGCACGCAGGCAATGATTTCTTCCGCAATTGGAGCGTTGCTGCTTACCAGACGCAGTTCAAGAAGTTCCAGCTACTGAAGGACTCGGCTTTCGCAATGAAATAGCCATAACCATCGTCATAACAATTACCATGGTGATCGAGAGGGCTATAAGCATAGCCATAACTATAGGCATGGAAAAACGTCTATCGACGCACAGAAGCCAGACCGCGTTTAACTGAAGTTTTGCTTGCGATCATCGAGTATCGAATTGTCCAGCTTCGCTGCAACCATATAAATTCCATGTTCTTAACAAAAAACGGTCAAAGCTCAGCACTCTAAGAGTGCTTGACTTTGACCGTTTTGTATGAATGCTAGTGATATTTAGGGATGTCCTCGTCTTCTTTGCCTTTTTGGCCTTCAATGACGTAGAAAGGATATTCCTTGCGCTTCTTCGATGGTTGAGCCTTGCGACTGCTCGCTACCTTAGCCATGGTACGTGCGGACGGCTTCACCTTGGGCATCTTCTTACGTCTACGACTGCCTGGAGGGAACTTATACAGCAGAAATACGACACCAAAAATGGCGATCGGAATCATTAGCATCATTAATGAACCGAAATCACCCCGAATCAGGACGTCTGCAATCCCCCAGACTGCCAGTGCAATACTTACATAGAAGATCACCGCATGTCTGATCATCATTGATTCACCCTTTCACAGGATCGAGAGATGAGCTACTCCATTGTTCTTGCACAGGATTCTTCTCAAGCTCCGCATCCAAGGCAAGCATACGCTTGAAGGAAGCGATGGATACCTCAACCTGATCATTGCTAGGCTCCTTGGTAGTGAGCAGCTGCAGCCACAGGCCAGGATATCCCAAATAACGAAGCACCGGAATGTCTCTAAGAGCATTCGTAATTCTCAGCAGCTCGAAGGACAGACCAAGCACCAGCGGGAGCAGCAATATTCGCTGACCCATCCGCTCCCAGATGTTGTCATAAGGGAACAAGGAATACACAATAACACCGATAATGACCGTCAACATAATGAAGCTACTGCCGCAGCGATAGTGAAGTCGACTGTACTTCTGCACCTTCTCAGGTGTAAGCTCTTCGCCAGCTTCATAGGCACTTATTACTTTATGCTCTGCACCGTGATATTGGAACAGTCTCTTAATCATCGGAGTCTGAGAAATTCCCCACAGATAAGCGAGCAGCAAGATCAGCTTAATGACACCTTCCAACATGTTATGAAGCACCTGGCTTGTGAACAGGTTGCCGAAGAGAAATTCCTCAACCATGACTGGGACGAGCGTCAGTACAATTTTACCAAATAGAAAAGATAGAATGCCGACGGCAGCCACTCCGATAATCATGCTCAGGCTCCACTTGGATTCTTCTTTAGCTTTTTGCTCCGCGCGCTCCTCTGGATCAAGCTCATCATCTGCATAGGCGTCTGCTGAGTAATTCAGATGTCGTGTTCCTTTGGCACTGGAATCTATGATGCTGACAATCCCACGCAATAGTGGAATCTTGCGAAGCTTGTTCAGCAAGGGCTGCTCTTTACGCGGTACCTCTAGATATGTGATCTCGCCATTTTTGCGGCGTACGGCTGTGACGTTGACACGCTTGCCGCCGAACATCACACCTTCAATCACCGCCTGACCACCGTAGATGGCGGGTTTGGATGTCTGAGACAAACGGTTCACCTTCCATTCCGGGATGCTGTTATCAGCGTTCCCTATCTGATTATGAAATGATTATCTTACGATCAGCAGTGTGTAAAAATGCTGTGTCTGCATTTATTGTATCGAATTTTCAATAACATTTCTAGCCGATGAACATACTACAAAAAACGATGTCGCTACAATTCAGGAGGTACGGTAACTAATGGAGCATAGACAGCAGATCGGAAGCAGGCAGCATGATGGAAATAAGCGGCGCATGGGTATTGCCAATCAGGTGTCGGAAGGAAAAACCTCGGTCGTTAGCTTCTCCATGCTGACGGGCTTTTTCGCCGGGGTCATCTGGGGTTGTGTACGCTGGTTAAGCCACTACATGCATTTTACGCGGGTGGAGCCGGGGTTTCTGGCTGAGCCTTTTTTTCGCCACTCCTTTATTGTCAGCGGTGCTGGACAGATTACGGGCCTATTGTTCTTCATCGCCTTCTCGGTGCTGGCCTCTCTCCTGTATGCACTAACGATCAAGACTTTGAAAGGGCCGTATCCAGGTCTGATTTACGGTGTGGTATGGTGGGCAATCCTGTTTGTGCTGGCTGGACCCAAGCTTGGTATGATGTCGCCCGTTAACCGCTCCACCTGGGATTCGATATTCACAGATTTTTGCCTGATGTTAATCTGGGGATTATTCATTGGCTACACCATTTCAGTGGAGTTCACAGATGATCGAGTACGTGATACGGACAAACTAACAAGCTCTGAATGATGGGATGAAGAGCTTATCTAGGATGTATGTATATAAGGAAGCGAGCGTGAGCAAGAACAAAAACTTCTCAAGCATATGCATCGTGTGGTAAAATAGCTTTTGGTAATTTGGGGAATCTGTAAGTCTTGCAAGACCGAAAAGAGAGGATTGACCGATCATGAACAATCGTGTGAATCAGCTTCGTCACGCTATGAGTGAACGAAATGTACAGGCTATGCTAGTTGCAAGCCCTGTGAACCGTCGCTATTTGACCGGCTTTACCGGATCAGCAGGCTATGTGCTGGTTACGGAGCATGACAGTATTCTGCTTACTGATTTCCGCTATATGACACAGGCTCCTGCACAAGCCCCTGATTTTCAGGTGGTTGAGCATGCACCGCAGGTCATGGATACGGTAAGAGAGCTGCTTACAGCACGTAGTATTACCAAGCTGGGATTCGAGCAGGAGCATGTAAGCTATAGCAGCTACACTGCATATGGCGAGAAGCTGGCGACAATCGAGCTTGTTCCGGTATCGGGCCTGGTCGAGGGATTGCGTCTGTACAAGGATGCGAATGAGATTGAATTGATGCAGCGTGCTGCAGATCTAGCTGATGCTGCATTTGCTCATATTCTTCCCAAGATCAAGCCGGGAATTACGGAGCGTGAGCTCGATCTCGAGATGGAATTCTTCATGAGAAGCCGTGGGGCCACTTCCTCCTCCTTCGACACCATTGTTGCTTCAGGCGAGCGCTCGGCATTGCCTCACGGCGTAGCGAGCAGCAAGGCAGTGCAGAAGAATGAGCTGATTACCTTCGATTTCGGGGCACTGCTGGACGGCTATTGCTCTGACCTGACTCGTACAGTGGCAACAGGTGAGCTTGCTCCTAAGCTGCGGGAGATCTATGATGTCGTGCTGGAGGCACAGCTTCACACGCTGGAGCATATCCGTGCAGGCATGACAGGGCGTGAAGCGGATGCTCTGGCCCGTGATGTCATTACGAGACATGGGTACGGGGAATATTTCGGGCATAGTACCGGACATGGCTTGGGTATGGAGGTACATGAATCCCCACGTCTGTCCAAGCTGAGTGATGATGTATTAAAGCCAGGCATGGTGGTAACAGTGGAGCCAGGCATTTATTTGCCAGGACTCGGTGGTGTGCGGATTGAAGATGACATTGTCATTACCGATAATGGTATTCGCATATTGACCAGCTCAAGCAAGGAATTTACCATTGTGTAAATATGGCAGTGAACCTCAGCAACATAAAGTGGTGCAGAGGGTATTGATGGACACCTTAGGAGGGGTATTTTAGTGATTAACGTTAACGATTTTAAGACAGGTCTTACCGTAGAGGTAGACGGTGACATTTTTACCGTGCTGGATTTCCAGCACGTAAAGCCAGGTAAAGGCGCAGCTTTTGTCCGCTCCAAGCTGAAGAATCTGCGTAATGGTAATACAGTAGAGCGTACGTTCCGTGCAGGTGAGACAATCGGACGTGCTCAAATCGAGAATCGTGGTGTATCCTATCTGTATGCAAGTGCAGACGAGCATACCTTCATGGACAACGAGACTTACGATCAATTCACACTGGACAGCAAGCAGCTGGAATGGGAATTGAACTTCCTCAAAGAAAACATGAACGTTCATATCGTCAGCTACCAGGGCGAAATCCTCGGGATCAACCTGCCTACCAGCGTGGAGCTGAAGGTAGTTGAGACTGAGCCAGGTATCAAAGGAAATACAGCTACTGGTGCAACCAAGAATGCTAAGGTTGAAACTGGTCTGAATGTACAGGTTCCACTGTTCATTAACCAGGACGATGTTCTGCTCGTTGATACTCGTGACGGAAAATACATCTCCCGTGCATAGTTGATTATTACTCTAGACCTGCCTTCTTCAAGGCAGGTTTTTTAGTATAAGCTTTTCGGCCTATTTAAACAGAGATGTATGACCCTCATGGATAATGTGATACGGATAAACACTTCTGTAAAAAAACAATGGAACACGGTAATACTTTCGTATTATACTGTATTAAAGTTATGCCCGTGGATGTCTATTCGCTCGGGGTACAGCTTGGAAAACACTGCATAATGTGTAGTTTGAGGGAGTGAAATAGCTTTGTCTTTGTATGTTATGAAGTTTGGAGGCAGCTCTGTAGGAGATACGGAGCGAATGAAGCGTGTTGCCAAACGCATTGCGGAAAAACAAGATGAAGGGCACAAGTGCGTAGTGGTTGTGTCTGCTATGGGTGATACGACGGATGATCTCATCGATCAAGCCAAGCTGCTCAATGAGAATCCTCCTGCAAGAGAGATGGATATGCTGATGACGACCGGGGAACAGATCTCCATTGCCATGTTGTCTATGGCCCTGCATCAGTTAGGCAGAGAAGCGATCTCATTCACTGGCTGGCAGGCTGGATTTGTAACTGAATCCGAGCATGGGCGTGCGCGCATTCTGGATATTAAGCCAGCACGTGTACTTGAAGCGCTGGCAGCAGGCAAGATTGTCATCGTGGCCGGATTCCAGGGTCAGTCCGAGAGTGGCGAGATTACCACCTTGGGACGGGGTGGATCAGATACGACAGCCGTTGCGTTGGCCGGTGCCATCAAGGCAGATGCGTGTGAAATCTATACAGATGTAGACGGCATCTATTCGACAGATCCGCGGATTGTAAAGGTTGCGCGCAAGCTGCAGGAAATCTCTTATGATGAAATGCTTGAACTGGCCCACCTCGGAGCAGCAGTCCTGCATCCTCGTGCTGTGGAATATGCCAAGCACAGCAAGGTACCGCTGATAGTGCGGTCCAGTTTCAATTATAATGAAGGAACGGTTGTGAAGGAGGAAGCAGTCATGGAGCAAGGTGTAGTGGTTAGCGGCATTGCATATGATAAAAATGTAGCGCGCATCAGCATCCTGGGAGTAGTGGATGTGCCCGGTGTGCTGGCTCAAGTATTCGGAGCGCTGGCGGATGCCAAGATCGATGTGGATATCATTGTCCAAAGCGGTGTAATGGAAGGGAAAGCAGACTTCTCCTTCACAGTGGCACTGTCGGATCAGGCTGCAGCTGTCAAGGTTCTGGAAGGTATTCGTCAAGAGGTACCGTACCGTGAGGTGACAACGGAGGACGGGCTTGTGAAGATCTCTATCGTAGGTGCTGGCATGGTAAGCCATCCTGGTGTAGCAGCTAGTATGTTCGAAGTATTGTCGAAGCTTGGCGTCAGCATTAAGATGGTCAGTACTTCGGAGATCAAGGTGTCTTGTGTCATTGATGGAGAGAAGCTGCATGATGCGATCAGAGCGCTTCATACAGCATACAATCTCGATACCGAAGAGCAAGTTAGCGTAGGCGGACCACAAGAACGCAGATAGTAGATTACAACGATAATTGAATATTTTACGAGATTGGGAGCATGCCCCAGAAAGTATGATCTCGTGCTTATGCAACGGTAGCTTTGATTCAATTCAGAGCTACCGTTGTTTTTTTACGTGCACTTATATTCTCTCTTTTGAATCCTGTCATAATCGCTTCGTCCAAGCATAGACTTGTCTTAAGAGATAGAAGTCAGCTAGAGCAGACTGGGTTAGGAGGAAGCAGGATGGTAATGCAATGGCTCGATTTTATCCCGGAGCCTCTGAACATGATGCTGAGAAAGCTTCCAGTGACGCTCTTTGAGCGTCTGGAGGAAGTCAGGGTGAGGGAACAGAGGCCACTGGAAATAAATGCAGGGAGTGAGCATTATTTTGTTACGGAGGATGGCCGAACAACACACGAGGAACCGGAGGCGTACAAGCCAGGACGGGAGGATACACACAGGCTACTGGATCTGATCAGCAACCATTCTCTCTATACGCTGGAGGAGGAGCTGCGAAAAGGATTCATTACACTTCCTGGCGGTCACCGGGTCGGGCTGGCTGGAAGGACTGTACTAGGTGGAGGTCGGGTCGAACATCTGCGGGATATCAATAGCTTTAACATCCGTATTGCACGTGCTGTCCCGGGCGTAGCCGACAGAATCCTTCCGTACCTGCTCGATACCAAGACGAAGCGAGTCCTGCATACCTTAATCATCTCGCCTCCACAGCAAGGAAAGACAACACTGCTGCGTGATCTCGCAAGACAGCTGAGTCAAGGCTGGCAGAGCCGTAAGGGAGGGGTGCCTATGGGAATGAAGGTAGGCATCATTGACGAACGATCCGAGATTGCAGGCAGCTACAAGGGACTTCCTGGATTCGATGTCGGGCCCCGAACGGATGTGCTGGATGGATGTCCCAAGGCAGAAGGCATGATGATGATGATTCGCTCCATGTCTCCTGACGTGCTGATCGTAGATGAGATCGGTCGTCCTGAGGATGCAGATGCTGTACGTGAAGCGCTCTATGCGGGGATCAGTGTCATTGCCTCAGTTCACGGCAGGGATCTAGCCGAGGTAGCTGCAAGGCCAGGGCTTGCCAGCGTGACGACTCAGCAGATATTTCAGATGTATGTCCAGCTTGAGCGGACGAGCCGGGGAGTGTCCTTCCGTATAGCGGATGCTAAGCAGCGAATGATGACGATTGCTGAGTCACCGCCAGGAGGCCGAGGGTATGGGTAAGCTGCTGGGAGCGATCCTGATCATGCTTGCGGCAACGGTCGCCGGCTGGCACCGGGCAAGACATTTTGCTGAGCGGCCCAGACAGATCCGGGAGATGATCCTCGGACTACAGCGTCTGGTCACTGAGATTAGTTATGGCCTTACTCCTCTACCGGAAGCGCTGAAGAAGGCCGCCATGCCGATGAGCAAGCCCTTGCGAGAGCTCTTCGAACAGGCCGCAGATGCCATGCAGCCCGCCTCAGGGCTGACGGCCAGAGACAGTCTGCATCAGGCGATTCACAAGAGCTGGGGAAGCACCAGCATGAAGAACCCAGAGCGCGATACGATGCTGCAGCTCGCTTATAGCCTGGGTCTTAGTGACCGAGAGGATCAACTAAGACATATCACCTTAGCTGTACAGCAGCTCAAGCATGAGGAGGCGACGGCGCAAAGTGAGCAGATGAAGTATGAGAAGCTGAGCAGAAATATGGGGCTGCTGATCGGAGCATTAATCGTCATTTTGATGTATTAGAGCATTTTGCATCTTCACAGATCAAGCGATCGTCAATCCCTCAATATATATCGAAACGTGTAAGTTCGCCTATATATTGTACCTGATAGCAGGACTATTCCCAGGATGCAAAATGCTGGTATTAGCGAGGTGCTCGAATGAATCTGGAGGTTAACGCAATATTCCAAATCGCGGGAATCGGGATCATCATTGCGATGATCCATACCGTGCTCAAGCAGATGGGCAAGGAAGATATGGCTCATTGGGTCACTGTAATCGGGTTTGTGGTTGTTCTCTTTATGGTGGTCCGGCTGCTTGATGAGCTGCTGCAAGAGATTAAATCCATATTTTTGTTTCAGTAGGTGAAGCCTGTGGAAATCATTCAGGTTGTCGGCTTCGGACTGATCGCTACGGTACTCATTCTAACAATTAAAGAGCAAAAACCGATGTTCGCATTTCTGATAGCGACCGCGACCGGAATCTTGATATTTCTCATGCTGATCGGGAAGATCGGTAGCGTGATTGCCATGCTGGAACGATTGGCTCGCTCCTCAGGCATGGACATGATCTATTTCAAGACTGTCTTGAAGATTATAGGAATTGCTTATATAGCAGAATTTGGTGCCCAGATTGTGAGGGATGCGGGACAGGACAGCATTGCCTCGAAGATTGAGCTGGCGGGGAAAGTGTTGATTATGGTGCTTGCCTTGCCGATCATCGGAATCATCATCGAGACGATTCTGAAGCTTATGCCGGTGTGATTGTCTGCACCCAAGGGAGAGCTGATTGTGAGATACGCTGCTGTAGGAGTACGGGTGATCATCTGCGTCTTCTTCCTGTCGCTGTGGTCCGGGGCAGTTCTGGAGGCCAGTCCTGCGGATTCGGCTGTGAATGAATGGGTCAGAAGCCAGGCAGAGAGCCTGCCCAAGGATGAGGTCGAGCGGTACTGGGACCAGCTCATGAAGCAGTATGGAGGTTTTTTCCCCCAGCAGCATACGCCTTCCTTCATGGATATGCTGTTGCCCGGCAAGGATAAGTTCACGCTGGAGGGTGCACTATCAGCGCTAGGAGCATTTCTGTGGCAAGAAATCGCGGTGAATGCGAAGCTTCTGGTTACGATCGTGATGCTCAGTATTATGAGCATGGTACTTGAGACACTACAGACGGCGTTCGAACGAAATCAGGTCAGTAAAATAGCTTACTCTCTATGCTATATGGTCATTGTGATCATTGCTATTAACAGCTTCACGGTGGCTATTAAATATGCGAAATCAGCGATTGACATGATGACTGATTTTATGCTGGCCATGCTGCCATTGTTATTCACACTGTTGGCATCTATGGGCAATGTCATAACTGTATCTGTAACGCACCCGTTGATTGTGTTCATGATCCATACGATTGCCAATGTCATTCATATGATTGTTTTTCCACTATTCTTCTTCTCGGCCTTGTTGTATCTGGTTAGCTCCTTGACAGACAAGTACAAGCTGACACAACTGGCGAGTCTACTGAGAACGATCGGGGCTGGTCTACTCGGCGGTCTGCTGACCATCTTTCTTGGAGTAATCTCTGTGCAGGGCTGGACCTCATCTGTAACGGATGGGATGACATTACGTACAGCCAAGTTCATCACTGGCAGCTTCGTGCCTGTGGTCGGTAAGGCTCTGGCAGATGCAACAGACACCGTAATTACAGCTTCGCTGCTGGTCAAGAATGCCATCGGCCTTGCGGGCGTTATTATTATCCTCTTCCTGTGTGCCTTTCCGGCAATCAAGATTCTGACGTTGGCCTTGATCTACAGTGTTACGGCGGCCATTATGCAGCCACTCGGAAATACCCCGATCGTAAGCTGTCTGCAGTCTATTGGAAAAGGCATGATGCACGTATTCGCAGCTGTAGCTGCCGTAGGTCTGATGTGCTTTTTGGCCATTACGATAATGCTGACCGCAGGCAATCTGACGGTCATGATGAGGTGAAGCGATGTCCTGGCTCGGCGAATGGTTGAAGCATGTGATCCTGATTGTGCTGCTGGCTACCTTTGTAGATCTGATTCTGCCGAGCCGATCCATGGAGCGCTATGTGAAGCTGGTGCTTAGCTTACTCATTTTATTCACACTGCTGTCGCCGATTGTTGAATTACTACAGTTCCGGGGTGCCCAAGAATTGAAGCAGGTTCTAAGTGCCCAGCTGGACAGGGGGCAACGCCAACAGGGGGCACAGCCTTCGCTGGAGCAGATTCTAGCAGAGGGGGAGAAGCTGTATCAGACACAGGAAAAGGAGGCGCTCGATTGGGCAGGCAAGCAGGTCGCAGCCATGATGAAGGAGCAGGTGGAGGAGCACACAGGCCAGCGGGTGCAAGCGGTCGAGGTAGCCTTCACCCCAGTGCAGGACAAAGCGACGGGGGTTCGGACCGGGACGGAGATTACCGCTGTTCGTGTACGAATGGATCACACATCGTCAGTCGGCGCACCCAGGGGGAGCCTGGATAAACAAGACACCCAAGCTGTGAGTTCAGATGCCGGCACAACCGTTGCAAGTGAGACCAATTGGCACGGTTCTGGTGTCCCCCCCAATGCAAGTGTAGTTGCGGGAGGGACGGAATCGCTAGCCCCAAACGAGGAGGATACGGCCATCGCCATTGCTCCGGTGGAGAAGATCAAGATTGAGGTGAGCACTTCGACCATTGGCTCTGATCAAGCACAGGAGAGTACCACATCAGGTGCCCAGTCTTCGGATGCTAGGGGAGTACAAATGGATGGGCGCCAAGAAAAGACAGAATCCACTCCAGCTACCTCAGATGATGAGGACCTCCAGGGGCTCGCGGATTGGCTGGAACGGACCTGGGGACTGAAGCGCGGGATGGTACAAATTCAAGGCGGATCACAGCTCTAGCAGTAGATCGAATCGGGAGGTGAAGAAGGTGGGGAAATGGCAGAATTGGCTACAGCGATGGATTGGGGATGGGCCTGGCGGAGCCAAGCGCTCCAGCACGTTTCGCTGGCTGCTCATTCTGGGGCTGGTCGGGGTCGCGATCATGCTGTTCTATTCCTTCGTGAATGTCAAGACGATTGATCTGGAGAATGTAGGCCGTGAGCCCCCTAATCAGACAGGGTCTGCCGCGGTGATGGAGCCTTCTGTGACGGAGGAGAATCCCTTCGCTGCGATGGAAAAGACATTCGAAGATAACATGAAGTCCATGTTGGAGCAGATAGTAGGTGTAGGGGCCGTAGATGTCATGGTCACTGTCGACTCCACTGAGGAGCTAGTGGTTCAGCGCAATGTCAAGGATTCACAGCAGCAGACAGAGGAGACGGATTCGAATGGTGGCAAGCGACATATGACGCAGTACACAAGAGACGGTGAGATCGTGACCTATGAAGGCACAGGGGGGAATACCCCGATCATTACGAAGAAGATCAAGCCGCAGGTGCGCGGCGTTCTGGTGGTGGCGAAGGGAGCCGAGAACCGGATCGTCAAGCAACTGATTACGGATGCCGTACAAAAGGGACTGAATGTACCGACTTACAAAATCTCCGTAGTGCCTCGCAAGCAGGGTGAGCCAGGTTCTTGACCAAACATGATGATCTATAGGGCATCCATAAGAGCACTTATCTTGAATAGGATTGACGAATATTAAGGATTAAGAAGACATGTGATCCATGCAGGCACAGTTTTGTGTCATGTGGTGTGATTAGAAGTCCGATAAAGGAAGCCAATCGCACCTAAAATGCTCTAGAAATGTTGTAAACGATAACGAATGACAGGAGGAAGTAAGGAATGAATAACAAAAGACAAACAATATGGTTGGTGTCCATGCTCAGTCTCATGGTGGTGCTCTCTGCGTATTATCTCTTTACAGAAAGCCCTGCCCCTGATAACCCTCCCGTGGCTGATAGCGAGCAGGTGACGGATCTGAATGCTTCGGCTGCACAAGAGACAACAACCGGTGATTCGTCCACTCCGGATGGACTTGTTATTAATGAAGTCGTAACGGACGGAATCACGTCGACCAATCAGGAAGATGGCACAACAGGAGCAGAAGTTCAGGGAGCAGGCGAATCGCCAAGCACGGCTGGGACTCAGGATCCAACCGCGCCAGATAAGACAACGATAACAGATAAGGAGACTACGCCGCAGAGTACCGCTACAACAGAGCAGCCGCAAGCGACAGCCAAGACAGATGACCAGGTGCTGAAAGAAGTAGCAGCTGATCAGAACGCCAAGCCGACGGCCGCAGCTGTCATTGACGATTACCTGCTTGAGCGGGATGTGAGTAACCAGAAGAAGCATGAAAAGTTAACAGCTGCAATGAATGACAAGGCTTCGGAGGATGCAGCCGCAGCACAGCGTGAGCTTCAGGCTCTGGAGGATAAGCAAGCCAAGATTACCGGTATCGAAGAGGAACTGCAGCAGCAATACGCCAGTGCCGTCGTACGGGAGGAAGATAATGACAAGTACAAGGTCGTTGTCCTGAGTGACAAGATGGATGCGAAGCAGGCTGTAGGTATTGTGGATCGGGTGATGAAGGAATTGAATGTAACACAGGACAAAATCAGTGTACAGTATGTGGCCGAGTAACCAGATCAGCCTCCACAGAGGTGCCCGGGGCGGGTTCTTCCCCGGGCTCTTTCCATTTTGAACTATTGTGATATAATACATAAAGCTATCGTGTTATACTGGCAACCATTACGCGATGAGCGGTCATTGGCCGTTCTCCATTTGTACATACCGGTGTTGATCCGGGACACAGTTGCATGGCTCCAATATGGATAACGCCATAATGGACAAGACTGTGACAGAGCCAGCAGAATGCTGAAGGAGTGATTAATTGATATGTTTAATTTGAATGAGATTAAAGAGTTGATCAAGCTGGTTGACGAGACTTCTGTGCAAGAACTTGAGATTGAGAATGAAGGAACACGTCTGTCGATTCGCAAGCCTGGGCGTTCCGAGGTTGTGACTGTGCAAGCTCCACCTGCAGCTATTCCTTACGTTCAGACTGCAGCACCTGTACAGCAGGCTCCTGCTCAAGCCACTGGTGCTTCTATCCCGGCAGCTGAGTCGAATGATAACCTACATAAGATCGTATCGCCAATGGTCGGTACCTTCTACCGTTCTGCTTCCCCTGAAGCAGCTCCTTACGTGAGTGCTGGTGACAAAGTGAATGAGAAGACTACAGTATGCATTATCGAGGCCATGAAGTTGATGAACGAGCTCGAGGCTGAAGTGAAGGGCGAGATCGTCGAGATTCTGGTGGAGAACGGTCAACTGGTGGAGTACGGTCAGCCGTTGTTCCTGGTCAAGCCTGAGTAAGCGTCTGTAACGGGCAGAGAGATATCAATGCTCTAAGGAGGAAATATCATGACTTTTCATAAAATACTGATAGCGAACCGCGGTGAGATCGCGGTTCGCATTATTCGTGCGTGCCGCGAAATGAACATTTCTACAGTAGCTGTATATTCCGAAGCCGATAAGGATTCACTGCATGTCAGACTCGCAGATGAAGCTTATTGCATTGGACCTGTTTTGTCCAAGGATAGCTATTTGAATTTTACCAATCTGATGAGTGTAGCTACATTGACAGAATGTGACGCGATCCATCCAGGCTATGGATTTTTGGCTGAGAACGCTGATTTTGCTGAGATCTGCCAATCCTGCAATATTACATTTATCGGTCCTTCTCCAGACGCGATTACTCGCATGGGGGACAAGGCAGTAGCCAAGCAGACAATGAAGGATGCTGGGGTACCTGTTATACCTGGCTCTGATGGCTTGGTAGAGGATATGAATGAAGCGATTATGATCGCAAAGGATATTGGTTATCCAGTTATTATCAAGGCTACAGCAGGTGGCGGCGGTAAGGGGATCCGGATTGCTGATAATGAGGAAATGCTCATACAGCAGATCACGACTGCTCAGCAAGAGGCCCAGAAGGCTTTCGGGAACGCAGGTGTGTATCTTGAGAAATTCCTGACTGGCATGAAGCACGTCGAAATCCAGATTATCGCTGACAAGCATGGTAATGTCGCACATCTGGGAGAGCGTGATTGCTCCATCCAGCGTCGCCGTCAGAAGCTGATTGAGGAAGCCCCTTGTCCGGTACTAGATGAGGAGACTCGTGCACGCATGGGTGAGGCTGCTGTTCGTGCAGCCAAGGCTGTTAACTACTCTGGTGCAGGGACACTTGAATTCTTGCTCGGTCCGGATAATAACTTCTACTTCATGGAAATGAATACACGCATCCAGGTAGAGCATCCAGTTACGGAGATGATTACTGGTGTCGATCTGATCAAGGAAATGATTTCGGTCGCTGAAGGCAATGTCCTCTCCTTCCGTCAGGAGGATGTCGTTATGAACGGCTGGTCCATTGAATGCCGCATTAATGCGGAGGACCCGGATCGTAACTTCATGCCGGCTCCTGGTAAAGTTAACTTTTACCTCGCACCAGGTGGTCCAGGTGTACGGGTAGATAGTGGGGCATATCCGGGCTATAGCATTCCTCCTTACTATGATTCCATGATTGCGAAGCTGATCGTATGGGGAAGCACAAGAGACGAGGCTATAGCCAAGATGAAGCGGGCCTTGTCCGAGTTCATCATCGAAGGTGTACCGACGACTATTTCGTTCCATCAGCGTTTATTACAGCATCCAACCTTTGAAAAGGGCGACTTCGATATCAAATTCCTGGAGGAAAATGAGGTCTAAGCTGCATCGGGCTAACTAGTATCGCTGAATAGCTGGCAAAGCTACATTTTTTAAAAAAATTGCCGGTAATTTGGCGGTATTATGCCTTTGCAAGCAGTCCGGGATTGCTTGTGTGCGAAGGTTTGTCATAATGTTTACCAAATGATATAGTATGAATAATAAGTACATGCGTCGCATGAACGATGAACTTATGTTCCCGAAAGGTGTGTTGAGCGAATGAGCACTGTGCCAACTGAATTTGAACGTACTGAGATTGGCGAGATTCAGATTGCCCCTGAGGTCATTGAGGTGATCGCAGGACTGGCAACGGTAGAAGTTAAAGGTGTAGCAGGGATGAGTGGCGGACTCGCAGGCGGATTCGCAGAGCTTCTGGGACGGAAGAATCTGTCCAAGGGTGTTAAAGTGGAAGTGGGTCAGCGTGAGGCAGCCGTGGACGTCTCCGTTATTATCGAATACGGGAACCGTTTGCCAGAAGTTGCTGCTCAGATTCAACATAACGTCAAGCGTTCGATTGAGACCATGACAGGATTGAACGTAGTGGAGGTCAACGTGCATATCCATGACGTTCAATTCAAATCGGCTGTAGAGAAAGTGGAAGAGACTGATCTGACTGGACGGGTCAAATAAGCATTGTCACTGAAAACCCCCGACCTATGGGTCGAGGGTTTACTCTAATTTTAAGGAGGCTGTGCTCTTGTGGCTAAAATTATTGACAGGCTCCTGCTGTTCATCTACAGCTTGAGCATCGGGGTAATATCTATTGCAGCCATCTTCCTCCTAAGCGGAACGAATATCGGCTTTAGTCTAAGCTATATAGATGAGTACAACCTCCAGATTGCAGGGTATGTCATTGCAGGCGTGTTGCTGCTGATCAGTCTTCGCTTCTTTTACATCTCCATTCGTCGGGACAAGTCTTCTACCCCTTCGATCGATCAGCGTACAGAGCATGGAGATATCCAGATCTCTATGGACACGATTGAGAATCTGTGTCTGAAGGCGGCTGCCAAGCATCGCGGGGTAAGTGATCTGAAGGCGCGCATCAGGGTGGTGGAGTCTGGTCTGGATATTACATTGCGTGCAGTAGTGGATGGTGACATGTCTATTCCGGCATTGACGTCGGATATCCAGAAGGGTGTACATGACCATGTAGAAGAGATTACTGGTATTCCCGTATCGAGTGTGTCTGTCTACATAGCTAATGTCACAGCTTCTCCAAGCTTCAAGAGCCGGGTGGAATAGAGGTGATCTCCCTGATACAGTGGAAGGAAGTATGGGATCAATACAAGGGCCGAATCATAGGCGTTGTAGCAGGAATTTTTTTCGGCTTTATTTATTTATGGTTTGGTTTTTGGGATATGCTGTTCTTTGTACTATTGGTGTTCATAGGATTTACGCTAGGCAGACGAAGCGATACCCATCTGGGCTCTCTCATACCGTGGAGAGTGATTGGTGAATGGCTGAATGACCGATGGCGTCCGTTCAAATGAGACCTGTAATACGCTTTCTCCAGAAGGCTTGAGCCGCAGCTACATTGTACCCCTTGAACCATGGAGAGAGCTATTACAGGTTTTTTTGTATAGCATGCTTGGTATCATGGGAGCAGGCATGTGAGTTGGAACATACTAGATGTGTAACTATGCTTCACAAGAGGTTGGCAAGAAATCAATGCAAGAGCAGATGCTCAGGAGGCAATGTATGAAGAGACGTTTGGCAAGGGAATTGACGGTACAGAGCATGTACCATATGGAAATGAACGAAGTAAGCGCCGCAGAGGCCATCGAGATGCTACTACAGGAAGCTGCAGCGGACAATGAGTCCGAAGTGGTCCTGAGCGATACAGCGAAGCTGCGTGATTATGTACAAAAGCTGGTCGAAGGTGCATGGGAGCACCGCAAGGCGCTCGATGAGCTGTTGGCCGAATACCTGAAGGGCTGGCAGGTTAGCCGTCTGTCTCGTGTGGATCGTCAGATTCTCAGATTGGCGGCTTATGAGATGGTCTTTATGGATGATGTGCCTGCCAAAGTAGCGGTCAATGAGGCCATTGAATTGTCCAAGCATTTCGGCACCGAGGAATCCGGAAAGTTCGTTAATGGAGTCCTGGGTCGTATTATTCAAGAGCTAGAGCAACTTAAAAGCAGAAGATCTTAATGGTTGGATGGTCATCACGTAATCAAGGTACAAGGTAGACCCATAGAGCTATATGCATTGATCTGGGTACGAGTAAACTGGCATTCAAGCATTCAAGAGTATCCTATTTACAATCAGATGATATCTTGCGAGGGAGAGTGTACACCATGGCAGCACCGATTATTAATGGCAAACAAGTATCTCAGGAGATTCTTGGCGATATCGCCAAAGAAACAGCAAAGCTGAAGGAGCAAGGCGTGCAACCGGGGCTGGCTGTAGTGCTCGTCGGAGAAGACCCTGCTTCCCAGGTCTATGTCCGTAGCAAAGAGAAGACCTGTCTAGATTTGGGATATCATTCGGAGGTTCATCGTCTTCCAGCTGAGACAAGCCAGGAGGATTTATTGTCACTGGTCGCTGAGCTGAATGCCAAGCAGGAAGTTCATGGGATTCTCGTGCAGCTGCCGCTGCCTGCCCATATGGATGAGAAGGCGGTCATTAATGCAATCGCTGTGGAAAAGGATGTCGACGGCTTCCACCCAATCAATGTCGGTAATCTGGTCATTGGGGATGATAGTCTGTTGCCGTGTACACCGGCAGGGGTCATTGAGCTAATCAAACGTGCAGGTATTGATTGTGCTGGCAAGCATGCAGTTGTCATCGGACGCAGTAATATCGTCGGTAAGCCAGTATCTCTGCTGCTCCAACGTGAGAATGCCACTGTTACGATGTGCCATTCCCGCACAGCTAATATGAAGGAGCTCTGCAAGCAGGCGGATATTCTCGTCGTTGCGATCGGTCGTCCCAAATTCGTCGATGCGAGCTTCGTGAAGCCCGGTGCGGTTGTCATTGATGTGGGCGTGAATCGCCTGGATAATGGCAAGCTTGCTGGCGATGTTGACTTCGAGAGCGTACAAGAGATATCTGGTCCAATTACCCCAGTACCAGGTGGAGTAGGTCCTATGACGATTACCATGCTGATGCAGAACACCCTGATTGCGGCTCGTCGTGCAAGCGGCCTGAAATAAGGGGCTGACTATGGGAGAGCAGAAAATCTTCTCGATCAAGGATCTGAATCGATATATACGCATGAAGCTGGAGTCCGATTCCATGCTGTCCGATGTGTGGATTCGCGGGGAGATATCCAACTTTACCCACCACTCCAGCGGTCATATGTACTTTACGCTGAAGGATGAGAGCAGTCGGATCAAGTCGATCATGTTCGCTTCTCACAATCAGCGTCTGCCGTTCGTGCCAAAGGAAGGTGCCCGGGTCATCGCTCGCGGTAACGTATCGGTCTATGAGCGTGACGGGCAGTATCAGTTCTACGCAACGCATATGCAGCCGGACGGAATTGGTAGTCTGTATCTTGCCTATGAGCAGCTGAAGAAGAAGCTGCAGGAGGAAGGGCTATTTGCCCCTGAGAGAAAGCGTCCTCTGCCACGTATTCCGGCTGTTATTGCTGTTGTGACCTCACCTACTGGAGCAGCGGTACGTGATATTCTGATTACACTTCGTCGCAGATATCCACAGGCAGCGGTGCATCTGTACCCTGTTCTGGTGCAGGGTAAGGGAGCGGCCCCATCCATTGTGAAGGCGATTGGGACGGTGAATCGACTGGCTGAAGCCGATGTCATGATTGTGGGACGCGGAGGTGGATCACTTGAGGAGCTGTGGGCATTCAACGAGGAGATCGTAGCTCGGGCAATCTATAGCTCAACAATTCCTGTCATTTCTGCGGTAGGACATGAGACGGATTTTACGATAGCTGATTTTACGGCAGATCTACGGGCTGCTACACCTACAGCAGCAGCAGAGCTGGCTGTACCTGACATTCGTGAGCTATCTGATCAAGTGCGTCAGTTCGTGTCGCGGATGAATACGGCAGTGCAGCGCCGAGCAAGGGCTGAGCGTGAACGGCTGCAGCGACTGCAGCGTTCGCCTGTGCTGGTATTCCCGCGCAGGTATATGCTGCAGCATGCTGAGCGAATCGACGGTCTGCGTGAACGACTACGTCGTGCGGTTCAAGGACGTGCGAGACTTCATGTAGAGCAAAATGCGCGTCTGAGGCATGCGCTGGAGCGGCATAACCCTCGCGAGCAGGTGCAGGGAGCAAGACGGCAGCTAGATGGTCTGCGTCGCCAACTGGAGCAGGCCATTCGTTCCGGAACCAAGGAGCAGACAGCCAGACTGGGGGCCCATATCCGCCATCTTGATGCCTTGAGCCCGCTCAAGGTCATGGGCCGGGGTTATAGTCTGGTGTATGACGAGCAAGAACGTACACTCATCAAGTCACTTACCGATGTACAACCAGGAGACATGGTAAAAATTAAGCTGAGCGACGGGCAGCTCGACTGCCAGGTCTGGGGAATGAAGGAGGACGTGAAGAGCAGTGGCGAAGGAAACGGAGCTTAAATTTGAAGAGGCGATGGCCGCCTTAGAGGATATTGTCGGAAGACTTGAACACGGAGATGTGCCGTTGGAGCAGGCGATTGAGCTCTTTCAGCAGGGCATGAAATTATCTCAAGTGTGCAGTACCAAGCTGGAGCAGGTCGAGCGCAAGATTGAAATGATCGTAGAGGAGGACGGCGAGCTGCGCAGAAAGCCGTTCGGTGGGAACATCGAAGAGGGCGAGGGTGAGAATCTTTGAGTACGCAGCTGTCCTTTAAGCATTATTTACAGCAGACCGCAGAGGCGGTCGAAGGCGCATTGCCGCATATTTACCCTGCACATTGGGACATTCCTGTCTTGCTCAAGGAAGCCATGCATTATTCCGTAATGGCTGGCGGCAAACGCTTGCGTCCAGTGCTGGTATTAGCCGCAGCAGAAGCTTTTGGAGGTAGTCAGGAGGCTGCTATGCCAGTAGCCTGTGCTGTGGAGGTTGTTCACACCTATTCGCTGATTCACGATGATCTTCCTGCCATGGATGATGATGATCTGCGCCGTGGCAAGCCTACGAACCATAAGGTATATGGAGAGGCTGCCGCTATTCTGGCTGGCGACGCCTTGCTTACACATGCATTCTATTGCATTATTCAGGCAGGCAGACAAGCTGGCGTATCGGCCGATGTGCTGCTCGCGATCGTAGAGGAGCTGTCTGAAATGGCCGGAGCTCGTGGCATGGTCGGCGGTCAGGTTGCAGATATGTCTGGCGATCAAGGGATTACAAGCCTTGAAGAGCTTCAGTACATTCATCTGCATAAGACGGCGGATCTGATTATCTTCTCTTTACTCGCGGGTGGGCGAATAGGTGGTGCGAATGACCGACAGCTGGAAGCGCTGCGAACGTTCGGGCGTGATATCGGCTTGGCCTTCCAGATCCAGGATGATATCCTGGATCTGACCGGAAGCACGGACAAGCTGGGCAAATCAACACAAAGCGATGTAAAGCAGCAAAAGGTAACTTATCCTTACTTTATTGGGCTAGATGCCTCAGCGGCGGAAGTCGAGCGACTTACGCACTCTGCCAAGACAGCGATTGTGGAGGCTGGCATCCCAGATCCGACGCGCCTGCTGGAGCTTGCGGACTATCTGATGAAGCGCGATCATTAAGCTTGGGGAGTGAATAGCCTCAAGCGTGAGTCGTGGCTGTTAGAGTCGCACATTTTTGTGTGATATAATATGGATTATGTATTACATCAGGCAACATTAACAGATTCGACTACTTGAAGGAAAGCGGGGAGATTCGCGTGCTGCTTCCACACATAAAGCAACCAAGCGATTTGAAATCATTGTCTGTTGATGAGTTGGCTTCTCTCTCGGAGGAAATCCGGACATTTTTGGTGGAGAAGCTGTCTGTCACCGGAGGGCACTTGGCATCGAACCTGGGAGTGGTTGAGCTCACGGTCGCCCTGCATTATTGCTATGACAGTCCACAGGACAAAATGATCTATGATGTCGGGCATCAAGCTTATGTGCATAAGATACTGACGGGTCGTATGGACCGTTTTGATACCCTTCGTCAGCATGGAGGATTGTGCGGCTTCGTCAAGCGAAATGAAAGTGAGCATGATGTATGGGAGGCTGGGCATAGCAGTACTTCCCTGTCTGCTGCGATGGGGATGGCGTTGGCCCGTGACCTTAAGGGCGAGGACAACAAGGTCATAGCTGTCATTGGCGATGGAGCCTTGACAGGAGGTATGGCCTTCGAGGCCCTGAATCATATTGGTCACGAAGGCAAGAAGCTCATGGTCATTCTTAACGATAATGAGATGTCCATTGCTCCGAATGTCGGGGCTATGCATAATTATTTGAGCAAGATTCGATCTGACCGGCATTATCTAAGAGCGAAGGATGAGCTGGAGCTATTATTGAAGCGTATTCCAGCGATTGGGGGCAAGCTCGCCAAGTCCGCTGGACGGGTCAAGGATAGTCTGAAATACATGATGGTACCAGGCGTGTTGTTCGAGGAGCTGGGCTTCACTTACCTAGGCCCGGTAGATGGTCATGATCTGCCTAAGCTCATTGAGACCTTCCACCAAGCGGATAATGTGAATGGCCCTGTGCTGGTACATGTCCTGACAACTAAGGGCAAGGGCTACAAGCCAGCGGAAGCAGATTCGCATAAATGGCATGGCATTTCGCCTTACAAGATCGAGTCTGGTCAGGTGCTCAAGTCTGTGGGGAACCCGATGTATACCGAGGTATTTGGTCAGACACTTATCGAGCTTGCGAAGCAGGATGAACGCATTGTCGCAGTAACGCCAGCAATGCCAGGCGGTTCAGGTCTGGTGCCGTTCTCGAAGGAGTTTCCCGACCGGATGATTGATGTGGGAATTGCCGAGCAGCATGCTGCGACGATGTGTGCAGCTCTGGCGATGGAGGGAATGAAGCCGGTCTATGCGGTGTATTCTACCTTCATGCAGCGCGCTTACGATCAGATCGTTCATGACATTTGTCGGCACAATGCCAATGTCATGTTCGCGATTGACCGTGCAGGCTTCGTCGGTGCTGACGGAGAGACTCATCACGGGGTCTATGACGTGGCCTTCATGCGCCATATTCCGAATCTGGTCATGATGATGCCGAAGGATGAGAATGAGCTGCGTCACATGATGAAGACAGCTCTGGATTATAATGACGGACCGATCGCATATCGCTACCCTCGTGTTAATATCTTGGGCGTCCCGCTGGATGAGGAGCTAAAGGCGATTCCAATCGGTTCATGGGAGTATCTGCGGCAAGGCGAAGGTTATGCAATTATCGCCGCAGGGCCGATGCTGCAGGTTGCGACGGAAGCTGCTGACATCCTCAAGCGTGAGGGTCTACAGGTGCATATTATTAATGCCCGCTTCTTCAAGCCACTGGACGAGGAGCTTCTGCTGGAGCTTGCCCGCCAGGGAACGAAGCTGGTAGTTCTCGAAGAAGCGTCCGAAGCGGGTAGTCTGGGAAGCGCTGTGCTGGAATTCTATGCAAGACAGGCAAGCTTCGATATGCATATTCGTTTGCTGGGCATACCGGATTGCTTTGTAGAGCATGGCTCCATCAAGGAGCAAAGGGCTGAAGCAGGACTTACAGTTGAGTCAGTATGTGCAGAAATACGATCCCTTGCTACAACCCAGACCTTCGGCTACGGGCAGTCAGTATAAGCAAGAATAGGGGTTAAATATGTCAGTTCCAAAAGAACGTATAGATATTCTGTTAGTCGAGCAAGGCTTCTATGACAGCCGTGAGAAAGCGAAGGCGGCAATTATGGCCGGGCTTGTGCTGGCTGGAGGAGAACGGATCGAGAAGGCAGGAATGAAGGTTCCACGCGATAGTGAGCTGAAGGTAAAGGGTGCAGTACACCCATACGTCAGTCGTGGGGGATTGAAGCTGGAGAAGGCCATTCGGGAGTTCCAGCTTCAAATGGATGGAAGAGTGATGCTGGATATCGGTTCATCTACTGGTGGCTTTACGGATTGCGCGCTTCAGCACGGCGCATCCTATGTGTATGCCATTGACGTTGGATACAATCAGTTGGATTGGTCATTGCGCAATCATGAGCAGGTCTGCGTCATGGAACGAACGAATTTCCGATATACACAGCCGCAGGATTTGACGGGCCCAACTCCTGATTTTGCGAGTATTGATGTCTCATTTATCTCCTTAAAAATCATACTTCCTCCACTCATGAACCTGCTGAAGCGCCCGGCGGATATCGCGGCTCTCATCAAGCCACAATTCGAGGCGGGCAGGGAGAAGGTTGGAAAATCCGGTGTCGTGCGTGATTCAGCGACGCACCGTGAGGTTCTGACAACGATTCTGAATTATGCTTCTGAGCTTGGATTGTCACTTCAAGGTCTTACTTTCTCACCGATTACTGGCGGCGAAGGTAACATCGAATTCCTTGCTCATTGGAGATTGGAGCCGGAGGATCTAACGGAGGGTGAGGGTTCGGGGATTCACGCTACTTCTGATACAGATGTTGATATGATTGCAGAAAATGATGAAGCAATTATTCAGAATACTGCAGTTCGTGACCGAAAGGAACTGATTGATCAGGTTATCCGGCAAGCTAGTGAGACTTTTCAGGCAAGTGGTTCACGTACGAAGTAACAAGGGTTCTCAAGGGTTCTCGTTATGGGCTCTTGAGAGCTCTTTTTTTGTAAAGACGGATTGTAATATGAAGTGCGACACCTACTGGAAATAAATATACCAAAGAGCCCATGGCCGGATTCGTGTAGAATGAAGGTTCCTACACCACATTCACACAAGGAGAATCCACCATGAGCTACACACATCTTAGCATAATCGAGCGAAGCAAGCTAGAAATCCTCCACCAGCAGGGGAAAAGTACCAGAGCGATTGCCAAGGAACTTGGCAGACATCATGCCACCATTGGCCGTGAACTCCGCCGAAATGCAGCAGAACACCCGTACTGCGCGGAGAACTCGCAAGAGGGCTATGTCCAGCGCCGTAAGGCGTCAGTTTCCGGAGGTAAGTGGAATCTAGAACTGGCGAGTCGCATCGAAGAAAAGCTTCAGGCGACCTGGTCTCCGGAGCAAACCGTAGAGCGATTGCGTCAGGAGGGTCAAGCGATGGTATGTTTTAAAACGATCTATCGCTGGCTGTATACAGGCCGTTTGGTAAAAGGCGTGCTTACGGTTTTACGGCACAAAGGTAAACGGCAGAGACCTGCAGAGACACGCGGCAAGTTCGCTGTGGGTAAGGCCATCTCTCAGCGTCCGAAAGTGGTTCGTTCCCGGGAGACCTTCGGCCATTGGGAGCTCGATACAGTCGTCTCAGGCCGTGGGAAAAGCAAGGGCTGCTTGGCCACGTTTATCGAACGCAAAACCCGCTTGTACACCGCCATTCGGATGCCAGACCGTACCGCGTTGTCCATGGAGATTGCCTTTGGTGTAGCGGCCTCACAGTATCCTACCCATGCATTTCAAACCGCTACCGCAGACCGTGGCAAGGAGTTTGCCTGTTACGCCAGCTTGGAAGCTACTCATGGCGTACAGGTGTATTTCGCAGATCCGTATTCCTCCTGGCAACGCGGCTCGAATGAGAATGCCAACGGCCTCTTGCGAGAGTTTTTCCCCAAGGGGACCGATTTCGCGCAAATCACGGATGAAGCTCTGGAAAACGCTCTGCACTTGATCAACCAAAGACCACGTAAATGTCTGGACTGGAGGACCGCTCACGAATCCTTTTCAGAGGAACTGTCGCACTTGGCTTGACAATCCGTCTAAAGAAAAAAGCAATTCAGTTTGGTGGTTGATAAAAGAACGCATGTTCGCTTATAATATGAATCAAGAGAACAAGGAATTCGGACGAACTGCCTAGAATGAATACTAGGTGGGCAGCTAGATTAGTAAGAAAGTCATCCGTATAAGGATATGGTAGAAAACGCAGTGCATAATGCTGAATAATTATACCAATGATGTCATCCGATCACATATTCTCTATCACATCTGGACATAGCTTGAATAGAAGCGCTTGGAAAGACGAGGTCGCAGATTGACAACTAAGATGAGCAAGCACGACTGCTAACTAAGCTGAAAAGGTGGATACAGTCGAATGGACACGGGTTATGATTCAATACTCATGGTGTGCATAGCAGCAGGCTTACTGATCTGGGGCTATGTTGGACTGAGATACTGGCTGGAGCAGCCACGACGACGCCAGATGGAAGCGATTCCCCTTAATAACGAGATTCAGCCCGGGCCTGCGGTCGATATACTGGAGAAGGCTGGTTATGAAGTGGTAGGCGGCAAGATGAGGATTCCGCTCGCTTTTCTTATCGACAAGGAGACGGTGCACAGTCGGCTATATATGGATTACATAGCTGTAATGGATGACGACACATATATGGTGAAGACCTCAAGACGCAAGCAGCCGATGGAATGGAGCGGACCAGAGATGAGGGATAAGTATCTGTCGCTCATGCTGATCTATCCCAGCTGTGCGGGAATCCTGTATGTCGATACAGATCAGGAAAGCATCAAGCGAATAGTCCTTGCGGAGGACCATGACCTGGAAATGTATGATACGGAGTAGAACAGAATGAACACGGGAGGAATTATATGAAAGGCCAACGACATATCAAGATCCGAGAGATTATTACGAATCAAGAGATTGAGACACAGGACGAGCTGGTGGATGCGTTGCGTGCTGCAGGATTTCAGGTAACGCAGGCAACGGTATCTAGAGATATCAAGGAACTGCTGCTCATCAAAATCCCCATGGATGATGGCAGGTATAAATACTCGCTTCCGACGGACCAGCGTTACAATCCCGTACATAAGCTGAAGCGGGCCTTGGTAGATAACTTCCTGCATATTGATATTACGGGAAATCTGATCGTCATGAAATGCTTGCCGGGTACGGCAAATTCGATTGCAGCTCTGCTGGATAATATCGAATGGCCTGAGGTCATGGGAACGATCAGCGGCGATGATACGATTTTGATCATTTGCCGTACAGATGAGAATAGTGTAACTGTCCGGGAACAGATTATGGCTTATATTTCCTGACACGCTAGAGGAGGACTAGACTTTGCTGGTATTATTGTCCATACGTAATTTGGCTGTTGTTGAATCGGTAGATGTTCATTTTCATCAGGGCTTTCATGTTCTTACCGGAGAGACCGGCGCAGGTAAATCCATTATTATAGATGCTCTAGCCTTAATCGCAGGCGGGCGGGCGACTGCAGATCTGGTTCGCTTCGGCTGTGAGAAGGCGGAGATGGAGGCCCTGTTCGAGCTGCCCTCCAATCATCCGGTCTGGCATACACTCGAGCATCTTGGTATACAGGGCACCCCCGAGGAGCATCTGCTTATAAGAAGGGAAGTTACCGTCCAAGGCAAGAGCACATCCCGGATTAACGGACAAATGGTGAATCTGAGCATGCTTCGTGAAGTTGGCGAGCAGCTGGTGAATATTCATGGTCAACATGAGCACCAGAATCTGCTGCGGCCTGACAGCCATCTGGCGCTGCTGGATACATACGGAGAGCCAACCATCGGACCCGTGAAGCAGCGCTATAGACAGCAATATCAGTCCTTTGTACAGGCGGAGAGGGAGCTTAGGGAGCTACAGGCTTCTAGCCAGAAGTCATTTCAATTACTTGATATGTATCGTTTTCAACTGGAGGAGATTGCTGCAGCTCAGCTACAATCCGGTGAGGATGAATTATTAACCGAAGAACGGGTCAAGCTATCTCATAGTGAGAAAATGATGGGAGCCGTGGCAGGAGCGTACGATCTATTGCATAGTCGTGGATTAGACGCGGCAAGTCATGCAGCCATCATGATACAGGATATTGCTTCGTATGACAGCAAGGAATTGGCGCCCATTGCGGAGCAGATTCAATCTGCTTTTTACCAACTGGAGGATGCAGCCTTTCAGCTCCGATCCTATCAGGAGAATATTGAATTCAATCCAATTCGACTGCAGGAGATCGAACAGCGACTGAATATGATTATGGGACTAAAGCGTAAGTACGGCGAAAGTGTTGAGCATATATTGCAATATTACCAGCAAATTGAGCAGGAGACGGATACGCTGGAAAACAAAGATGAGCGGCTTGACCAGTTAACTAAGCGTCGCGACGAATTGCTACATGAGCTATTAAGCACTGCTGATGAACTTACACAGGCTAGAAAGATGATCGCTGGAGAATTAGCGGCACAGGTCGAGCAAGAGCTCAAGGATCTGCAAATGGGACGAACATCTCTGCAAGTACGCATTGAGCCTATGGAGGATCCGAGAGGCTATGAATGGAATGGACGAAGATTGCGTCCAACCAAGCAGGGAACTGATAATGCAGAGTTCCTGATCTCGGCCAATCCGGGTGAGCCGATGCGGCCGCTCAGCAAGATTGCTTCTGGTGGCGAGATGTCCAGAATTATGTTGGCGCTGAAGAGTATATTTGCTCGGCACGATCAAGTGCCAGTGCTAATCTTCGACGAAGTTGATACCGGAGTCAGCGGAAGAGCGGCACAGTCCATTGCGGAAAAGCTGTTCCGTCTGTCTTCGATCTGTCAGGTGTTCTCCATCACACATTTGCCGCAGGTGGCTTGCATGGCTGACAGTCAGTATTTAATCGAGAAGAACATATCCGATAATCGCACCATGACGCATGTAGAGGAACTGTCTGAGCAGGGCAGAATCAAGGAGTTGGCCCGAATGCTGGGCGGTGTCGAGATCACTGAAAAAACCTTACATCACGCGCAAGAAATGCTCAATTTGGCTGCAGCCAAAAAGGAGGAAAACAGGCACCGGGACAATGATTGACAGTAATAAAAGCCTGGGGGCGAGGTTACCTTATAGGTACGCAATTGGCGACGACCTTTTCTCGTCAAGCGAAAGAAGCAAAGGGAGCGTGACAGCCATTGAATTTCAACTTCAGGAACAACCTGCCCGGTCTTTTGCTTGTCCTGCTATTATGTATGGTGGGTATCCTCATGTCCCAGCACGGTACTGCATCTGCCGCAGCAAGTTCTCATAGTGCGAGTACGTGGGGGACCATTCCGAAATTATTATTACAACATTCCAGTGGAAGAGCCGAGCTAAGCCGACTGCCAGAAATAAAGGTGTATCCTGGTGGACAAACAATTGGTGTCAAGGTAAAATCTGACGGCATCCTGGTCGTAGGACATCATCTGGTCAAAGGCGATAAAGAGCCATTATCTCCCGGTGAAGCTGCTGGCATCCGACTTGGAGATCGGATCACACGTATTAACGGTACAGTTCCAGATAATCTGATGTTGGTATCTCAGGCAGTAGAGCAGGCTGGAAAACAGCATATCCCGCTTCAAATTACTTTGCAACGTGGCAGTGAACGTATACAGACTAAACTGATGCCGGCTTATGACCGTGAGGACAAGGCATGGCGCCTAGGTTTGTATATCAGGGATTCTGCAGCAGGGGTAGGAACGCTGACCTTTTTTGCTCCTGATCACGGTGTATATGGGGCACTTGGCCATGTCATTACAGACATGAATACGCAGACCCCAATTGTCGTAGGCAGTGGTCAAATTGTACAATCGAATGTAACCTCCATCTCGAAGAGCCAAAATGGAGAGCCGGGCGAAAAACGAGCTCATTTTATGAAGAATAATAAGGTCTTAGGGACGATTGAACGTAACACGCAATTCGGCATATTTGGTAAAATGGCACTTCAGCCTGAGCATAGCCTGTATAAGCAACCCATACCGGTAGGTTGGGCAGAGGAAGTAAAGGAAGGTCCAGCTGAAATATTGACGGTTGTAGACGGTCAGTCCATTCAGCGCTTCAAGGCAGAAATCGTTCATGTAGCCAATCAAGGCTCACCAGCAACGAAGGGTCTGGTAGTTCGAATTGTTGACTCCAATCTCATTGCAAAGACTGGTGGCATCGTACAAGGTATGAGCGGTAGCCCTATTATCCAGAATGGCAAGCTCATCGGGGCTGTGACTCATGTATTCGTGAATGATCCTAAGTCCGGTTATGGATGCTTCATCGAATGGATGCTACAGGACGCAGGCGTAGTTACTCACAAGCAAGGAGCGCTCAAAAATCTTAAGGCGAGCTGATGCCTTAAGATTTTTTTTGTCGAAATGCTACAGATAAGATCGAAATTTCAAATAAATTATTTATTATAAAACAACTAGCGAAAAAAATAAATAAAAATAATTTTCGACAGAAGGAATTCAATAAGTAATGTCGAAACTATATACTCCGAAGAAAAATACATGATAACCCAAATTCCTGTCAGAGAATAAAGGAGGAAGCACATTGCAAAAAATCGAAGTGCTGTTGGCTGATGACAACCGGGAGTTCACGAATTTGCTTGCTGAATATATATCGGATCAAGAAGATATGGAAGTAACAGGTATCGCCTTTAATGGTGAAGAAGTGCTCCAGCGGATTGAGGAGCTGCATAAGGTTCCTGATGTGCTGATTCTGGATATTATCATGCCTCATCTGGATGGACTTGGTGTCCTCGAGCGCTTGCGCGAGATGAATCTTTCTCCTCAGCCCAAAATTATTATGCTGACAGCTTTTGGGCAAGAGAACATTACACAGCGAGCTGTCCAACTAGGAGCATCTTATTATATCCTCAAGCCATTCGATATGGAGGTACTGGCGAACCGCGTAAGACAGCTGGTGGGCCTGCAATCCGTAAGCTCGGCTTCAGCCTCGATCTCCAATCTGAAGTCGAACGTGGTTCCAATGGGCAAAACCAAAAATTTGGATGCGAGTATCACCTCCATCATACATGAAATCGGCGTACCTGCGCATATTAAAGGATATCAGTATCTACGTGAAGCGATCACGATGGTGTACAACAACATTGAGATCCTGGGTGCCATCACGAAGACCTTGTATCCAGCCATTGCAGAGAAGTTCAAAACAACGCCAAGCCGCGTTGAACGTGCCATCCGCCATGCCATTGAGGTAGCTTGGACACGTGGTAACATCGACTCCATCAGCCACCTGTTTGGCTACACCATCAACATCAGCAAGTCCAAACCTACGAACAGCGAGTTCATCGCGATGGTTGCTGACAAGCTGAGAATTGAGCATAAGGTGAGCTGAAAGGATTAGCTTCAACGCATAACATTGAAATATACATTTCAGTCTATATTTGAGTTTTGCTCATCAATAGAACAATAGAACCCGTCAATGATGGTTAGAACGTCTAAGCATCATTGACGGGTTTTTAGGTTGGGTACTGGCTTACTTTCTTACGAACACAGAGTATCTTTCTGGATTTGCAAAACCTACTTTTCCAGCCAGTCGAATAGAGGCCGTATTATGAATATCACAGTCCCACTTTGGTGTTAACTCTCGCTGTAGACACTCCATTATAAAAGCCTCTGCGTTAAACTGGTCAAGACCCCATTTAGTGGACATTGAAAAAACACCTAAGCTAGAAACTGGCGTCGGTACTCTACCGGCGTCAGTTTGTTTAATTTACGCTGTGGTCGTCTTCGGTTGTAAAAACGTATGTATTTCTCAATTCGTCTTTGTGCCTCTGCCAGATTTCGTATATCATAGGGATAGAGTCCTTCCGTTTTGAGATGCGAGAAGAAACTCTCCATGGAGGCGTTGTCTAGGCAATTGCCCCGGCGAGACATGCTGATTTGGGCGCCAACCTTTGGCAGCATGTCGTGGTAAGCATGAGACGTGTACTGGAACCCTTGGTCGCTGTGAACGACCAATCCGGTCACGTCTTTTTGCTTTGCAAATGCCTTGGCAAAGGTCTGGAGGACCAGCTCATTGTCGTTACGTTCGCTAAGTTGGTAGGCCACAATCTCGTTATTGAATAGGTCTTTGACTGCTGAGAGATACAACCAGCGTTCGCCTACCCGGTATTGAGTCACATCCGTCACCCATTTCTGGCTTGGTTTTTCGGCTGTGAAATTTCGCTTAAGCAGATTATCAGCTACACGCTCGGCAGCCTGGTATGTCATATTAAATCGACGTTTCCGGCGAATGCTGGCTTGAAGACCGAGCTTTTGCATAAGGCGCAGCACCTTTTTGTGATTCATCCATACACCTTCATCCTGCCACAAGAACAGCTGGATCTGCCGGTAGCCATACCTTCCTTCGTAGCGTTTATACACCGTGCGGATGAGTCGTTTAGCACCGGCGTCTGGGTCGTTGTTCTTCCGCTTCAAATATGCGTAGTAACCACTTCTAGAGACGCCAAGGAGTTGGCAGTATTCAGCTACTTGGCCGATGTCCGCTGCTTGCTCAATGAGCTTGAAGCGCTGTTCTTTCCCTCCCGCATCCAGATTTCCAAACACTTTTTTAGCATCGTATTCTCCCGTTTCAACTGCTGAACATATCGCTCCTGATCTAAATATTCTTTCCGCCTTCCTCGTTGATCCAATAGACCAAACTCACCTTTCTCACGGTATTTTCGCATCCAACGCTTCATCCGACCCTGATCTTGGATTCCGAAATGATCGTTGATCTGCCGATACGTCCACTTTTCCTCTACGTGCAGGCGAATTGCCTCCACCTTGAGTTCCTCGGAATACGTCTTAAACTTTTGACCTTTAATAGCCATTAAAAATGCACCCCCTAGAAATTCATCGGTTAAACCAAGGGGTTTTTCCAATGTCTATTCTAAGGGGTGCACTTCAAACTGAGCCAGTCCTTTACCTCTAAACTGATCATTTGTCGCAATATCCACTTCTGCAAACGCTGACGATGAGAAAATGGAGATACATTCACTGGCATGTACGATGCTTGAGATGTCACCCTGAGTTATACAGTAACCGAAGCCTTTTTTCAAAAAACGTTCTACTGAGCCCCAATATTTGATTACATATGACTCATTAAAATCACTACTGTGCCGGAGGGTATCCTCATGGATCTGCTTACATTGAAAATCGCTGGCTAAGCTTAAAATGCTTCTCCCTCCAAAGTCGTTCTCATTAAAACGAAAAGAGAACCTTTGTAGTGACCTTAGTTCTCCCGCGAATAATTCATTAATTCTGTCATCCCATGCCTGGGTCGGAGAGAATAGAGTGAATCTCTGGTTAGAATTTTTTCTCTGCATAAATGTTTGTACCAGTAGGTCAGAAAAGTGATCATTTTGTTCGTCTCCCACAGCTACATATATACCCGAGTTAGTCCCAATCAATAAGGAACCCTCGTCGCTAACGATATCTCCAGCAATATAATTATCTAATACAGAGTAAGCAAAAGTAGGGAGAACCTGATCCTTATTTTCTTCAATTATATTCCTGCCGATCATAACCGCGTTCTCTAACATATCCAACAAGCTTCCTTTCACGATGCAGCGTTAAATATTCATTTTCTATGGAGCTTCATTGCACTGGGCAAAGTTATAAATGTACAACTGTACAACAATTATCTGATGTCACTGAGGTGTATCCATTGATCCAGAATCTGCTCCGCATCCTGTTTTAGTAGATCCACGCGGTAGTTGAGTTTTTTCTTGCGAAGCTTCTCCTCCAGTACATCAATGATGTGAAGCAGATCTATCTGGAACAGTTTCTGTTGCTCCTCTAAAAGTAGTTCACCCTCTGCTCTTGTAAAATGACGTGTGATCTCCAATTTGAGCTCCTCTTTACGGGTGGATAGCTTTCCAACATCATATTTTGACCTGATGAAGTGTCCTTGCTCAAAACCTTCCGGAACGTCACTTGATTCATGAAAATACTCATAACGTAGTGAAGGCTCTGTTTCGTCATGATGGCTAAAATAGCAGGAGATGCCGAGGTAGCTAAAAGAATCCCCGTACAATTCTGGGCGCATATGCTCATCCAGCAGACTTCGCAGTGAACTCAAACGATCAATGAATGGTTGGGCTGAGCGCTGATAGTTTCCTGAGCGTACTAGTCGCAACGGATTCTTCGGAAGTCGGTTTCTCTGGGAGTCCAGACTTGGCATTCCATAATCTGTTCGATCACTGCCATCAGAGATGACATAGCTATCTTTGTGTTTGCTCCAGCCGCGAGTAGACCCCTCAAGCTGCTGGAAGGTACGTGTGCGCAACTCCGTATAATAAGCACCGTTGATCCATTTTTCCGCGATGGCTTCTACAGGTGTCAGGTCTTGACCCCAGCCTATGATGGCCAAGGCCTCACACACCCGTACAAGCTCATTCCATTCAATAATGTTCGTATAGTGGAAGAGCCGGTGGTATTCTGGGAGTAGCTGCTTCCGAAGCTCGTTCACGTCAGAAGCCGCTTGAATCTGCTTCGTAAGTTCCTCTAGTGTGTCGGTTGCGAAGATGGATTTAATCATGGAGTTCTCCTTGAAAAAATGCGATATTGTAGAATAAAGTGGATGATGAATTCCGTTGTATTAGTGTATCATGTAAAAACTAGGATTTTTTTTGATTTTTGCAATACTATCTAATTATATCTATATCTATATCTCGATTTCCATTGTAATGTTATAAGTGCCGAGTAAGGCAGAACTTATTTCCAGAGTAATATAACGGACATATTTATTAGTTCATTTATTTATTGGTACAGCTGTGCATAGTATCGTTTATTGGATTGGAACATGCCCAAGAAAGACAAAATAGACATCTGTAAGATCCCAGAGGCGATGGTAATCGAATATACAAAAAATTCCCTGGGAAATTATTGGATGGTACAGTTATACCAGTTGTCCTTTTGATTCGTGTATTTCCTGAACAGCGCTACTTACATTTCGTTCCGGTGGTAGGCTACGATGAAGAGTATTTTTATTTAGCAGATTCCTTAAGCCACACCATAAAGAGCAACGAAGCACACTACAACAGAAAAATCTTAATTCGTGATCTGGAGGTGCTGTGGAGAACATGGTTACCTTTTTGCCAAAATTCATATTCGTGATACACCCAAAGCAGGTTTAGATGAAAAAAGGCAGGGCGTGAGGTGGAGCAATCCTTAGCGTAAGAGAGTTGCATTGCCATTACTTCGTCTAACAAATATAGTAGGAGGATTAATATATGGAGAGAATATATCTATCAAAACCTTCAATGCATTTGAAGGATGAATATTTGGACTTTTATCAGGAATGGATACAAAGTGGCGAAATGATAGTTCCCTGGGTTGTTAGTAGAGATCCATCTACATTTGAAGAAATGATAACATGGCTGAATGATAATGAAAGAGGGGTACACTTTAAGGAAGGCTGGGTTTCAAATTCGACGTATTGGTTAGTTGCGCCAAGCCATAGAATTTTAGGTGCAGTAAACATAAGACATGAGTTGACGGAATTTTTGATCAGTAGTGGCGGGCATATTGGATATGGAATACGTCCATCAGAGAGAAGAAAAGGCTATGCGACTCAATTATTGTATTTATCCTTGAAAGAAGCAAAAGCCTTAGGGATAGAAAAAGTTCTTGTTGTGTGTGATGAGGCTAATGTGGCTTCAGCACGAACTATTATTAGTAATGGGGGAATTGCAGATACAGATTTTATTGAAGAGGATGGGAACGTAATTAAGAGATATTGGATCGACAAGTGAAACAGAACGGTCAATTAGGAGGCCTACAAGGAGGCTGTTGATCAGGCTATGAGGGAGCGTAATTTGATTCGGTTATTTTATTGCATAGATGATACTTTTAATCGTGTTAGTGAATAGATAAGGAGACGAAAGTTGATGAAGTTGAAGTTATTATTTCTCAGTGTGATCATGGTTATTCTTTTATGCTCGTGCACTACTCGTGAAGCAGCCGTCGTTGTCGTTCAAGAACCAGATACGGGAATTGCTGAACTCGACACGACCATACATAAGTATTTCCAAAGCTTTAATCATATTAATGAGTGGAGCGCATATTCTTCAGATGATTTTGTCAAACAAGTGTATTGGTTGTGCTCAGGAGATACAACCGAAACCAAAACAATTGAAGAAATGAAAACTATTATTGCTGATATAAATAAACACAGCTTACAGCTTAATGAATGTAAACTTGATGAAGTTGAGAAGGTCAGTGCCGACCATGTAAATATCCATGTCACTAGGGCATGGGAAAATGGAGAGACTGATCAAACTTCATATTCTATTATTAAAATAGATGGAGAATGGAAGTTCGATCAAAGATTTTAAATTGGTTAAAGAATCTCCATTCTAATTATCTTGATTGGAATCGCTCTGGAGAAAGGGTACATCCCTACAGTGAAAATGACGATGGAGCATTAATGACGAATTAACTGTGTTGAAAAGGTAAGAGACCCGCAAACATCAGCAGGGGAGTGATGGGAATGGAGATTAGAGCAGTCAAGGAATTGACACCTGCGGATTGGCTTGAACTCGGTAATTTCGGCTACAGGTCCATTCAGAAATATGAGCTTACGACACAGGAAGCCCAAGGCTCCTTCAGCATGCATCTAAGCTTGATCGACCTGGAAGCTGTGTATGAGAAAGTAGAAATGAACGACGAGGAGGATCTGGCACGCTATCAGGAAATGCTGCAGCTGGGATATTCAGTCGGTGCATATAGGGATGGAGGTCTCATTGCCCTGGTCATTGCAGAGCCGCAGCACTGGAATAACACACTCATGATCTGGCATGTCCAGGTGCATAAGACGTACCAACGACAGGGATACGGTAAGCTGCTGATCGATCAAGTAAATGATATGGCTCAGGAAAAAGGGTTCAGGGCAACAACGATTGAGACACAGAATACGAACGTTCCAGCTATTCATTTTTACAGACACTGTGGTTATCAGATTGAAGGAATAGACATCTCGCTGTACTCGAATAATCGTAACCATGACGATGAAGTAGCTATTTATATGAGAAGGCCTCTGAGTAGAACGAAGTAACGCAAGCAGGGGAAATGAAGAGCAGAGAGATTTCACCGAGGAGAATCCAATGATAACCATAAATAATCTACATACCCAACCGTCCAGTCGCTATGAGGAGCTTGATCCTGAAAAGGAAGGAAATAAGAATACGAAATTTGCAGATATAATTATTGATGGAAAATCCCTTTATGAAAGACTTAAAAAGCATGATATGGTCCCGTCCTTAGGATGGGGAGTTGAAGAATATCAGAAGCTACTGATTCAATATTTTTTGCTGGAAAAGCCACATCCGCAAATGTATTACAGATATCCCATCCTTGTATGTCCTTGGTGTGGGGACGAAGAGTGTGGTTACATCTCAGTGAAAATTGATCGAGAAGGTGACCTTGTCATCTGGAAGGATTTCAGGTTAGAGCCAGATACGAAGCAGATCCATGTAGGGCCCTTCTATTTTGAATGGGAGCCATATCAGAGGGCTATTCGTGATACGCTCGGGATGGAGCAAGATTTATAATATGTGCTAATGATCTAAATATTCGAGATGCTAGAGACCATCCATTCTACGCTTGAAGGTGAAAAAGTGAACAAAAAGACCTTGCTTATTAAATCGGCATACTTCATTGAATTAACTGAAGAGGAATATCAACAGAATTATGATGAAATCAACTTGGCCATTTCTAGAGTAATCGGTAAGGATATCATGTGGTCTGCGAATAGAAAAATGAAGTGGGAAAGCATTTCTACAACAGTGCTAGATACGACGAAAATGAATTGTGGGAGATGTAACAATTGTAATAATTGGGTTACCAATCGAGAAGAAGCAAACCCAATAAGTGAATTAAATAATGGAGCGGTAGTAAATGGAGAACTGCTGTGTGATGAATGCTTACCTGAAGATCATAGATGGACATTTTAATGCTTGAACTACTGACGACCCATCATAGTATTGCGTGAAGGGATCATTCATACATAAGATTATGGCCCAATTCAGGTTAGAGTACTGTGGATGCACTCGCCCCAGTGGGGATAACATGCAAAAAGGAGTTACGCTATGGCCTATACGATACAAGGATTCATTTTAAGGGAGTCTAGCTTCCCAAGTATTCAAGCAATGCTACCCTATAAAAATATATGCTTAGCAACATTAAAGGAAGGGATGCTATTGATCCCGCTGACCGATGAGCTATATGATGAGATTCATGTGTGCGCAGCTAACGACATTGAAGGCTTCGACTGCTTAACAGACACAATGTTAGAGTTGCTGAGTGAGCTCTCCCGTGAGATGGATATTGGCTATATAGAAGCTGAATATTTTGGTGGAACCGGGTATCAGAATGGATTGCTGTATCGAAATTCAGCGATGACTCTACAGTATGTACAGGAGCAAGACGCTATTAATAAAGTGCTGCTAGGCTTGGGAGTTGTAAAGGCTGAGCCTCAAGATGAATTTGCTACAGTGGGCCTGGACAAACATAGAAGTAACGAGGGCTGGGCACAAAAGCAATGAAGCTAAGAAGCGATGGAGCAATGACTATGCATGATTGCCATCAGACACTGCGATTAACCAAGGGGAGATCAATATGAATGTTAAAATTCATGTAGTAGAGGACAACGAGGAGCTACCATTAGATTTATTACTTCTGGCAGATCCATCGGAGAAGATCGTAAGAGAATATGTCGGTAGAGGTACTTGTTATGTCGCCACATGGTTGGAGGAGATCATTGGAGTATTAGTACTGCTTAGAACCAGACCGGAGACCGTTGAAATTGTAAACATTGCCGTGCGAGAAGATCATCAGGGAAAAGGGATAGGTAGACAGCTTGTGGAGCAGGCAATAGCCAAGGCGAAGGAGCAAGAAGCCACAACCTTAGAGATCGGAACCGGGAATTCTAGCATACAGCAGCTAGCTCTCTATCAGAAGTGTGGGTTCCGAATTACGGGAATAGATCGGGATTTTTTCGTAAGACATTATGACGAAGAAATCTATGAGAACGGAATTCACTGTCGGGATATGATCAGATTGAGCATGGATCTGTGAGTAACGAGTCAATCATAAGCAGCTCGCAGCAGCTTTACACTCATATTTGAATGGTCCAGATATTAGAATCTAGTTATTCAAGCAAAAAAGGAGATCCACATGCATAAAGATGATTTTGGCAATCGAATGAAGGGCTATGAGAATATTTTCAGACAGACTCTACCGCAAAGACTTCCGGTAATAATCCGCATCGACGGCTCGCACTTCCACACTTATACTCGTGGGATGAACAAACCGTTTGATGAAGGGCTTATGCAGGCATTCTGGGAGACGTGCAAGTATTTAGGGCAGAACATTATGGGCTGTAAATTGATCTACCACCAAAGTGATGAAATCTCGATCCTGCTGACCAACTATGATAAGTTAACTACGCAATCCTGGTTCGAGAATAATCTGCAAAAGATCGTATCCATATCAGCCTCAATGGCGACAGCCAAGTTCAATGAGGTGATCACGAAGACCCATCCAGATAAGCCACTGGCTACCTTTGATAGCAGGGCATGGGTGCTTCCTCAGGATGAGGTCACCAATTACTTTCTGTGGAGACAGCAGGATGCTACCAAGAATAGCATTTCCATGGTTGCGCAGGCACATTTCGCGCATGAGGAGCTTCAGGGTCTGAATGGGAAGCAACTGCAGGACAAATTATTCGTCGAAAAGGGTATTAACTGGAATGACCTACCGATCTGGCAGAAGCGCGGAGTATGCATTACCAAGCAAGACTATAATAAAGGTGAAGCCATCCGCCGCAAGTGGGAGGTTGACCTGGATACACCAATTTTTAGCCAGCAGCGGGACTATATTGATCAACACGTCTATATCACGAAGGATGAATAATTATGGAATGCGTTATTTTCATTGGGATCCAAGCTTCGGGAAAGTCCACGTTCTATAAAGAACGATTCTTCACCACACATATGAGGATCAATCTGGATATGCTGAGGACGAGGTATCGTGAGCACATATTTGTCGAAGCAGCCTTGAAGGGGAAGCAGGCATTTGTAGTGGATAATACCAATCCAGCAGTGGCTGATCGACAAAAATATATCGCTGCTGCCAAGGAGCATGATTTTAAAGTGGTTGGTTACTACTTTCAGCCGGATTATGAGCTATCTATACATCGAAATGAACAGAGACAAGGGAAGGCGAAAATCCCTGAGATCGGTATCAAGAGCACTTTGAAGAACCTGCAGATTCCTTCTTATGCTGAAGCTTTTGACGAACTATATATGGTAAGATCATTGGATAATGAATTTGAAGTCACAGACATGATTCAGGAGGACCTAGAATGAGATTGTTGTTAATAGGAGTATCGTTGCTGTGCCTATTTCTAGCTGGTTGTACTAAAGAGGCTAACCCTGACAATGCTAACAACACAGAACAAGTGAAGGTACAGGATGCTACCTTGTCCAGTCCAGCATTAGAGAGTGAACAAGAACAGGTCGATGAAGGTGCTGCGGACACAGAACAAGAGGAAGCTAAGGTAGGCCAAGCTACAAATATTGCTGCAACAGAAGAGGAGAAAGAATTCATTCAGCGCTTCTATGGCGATTGGACCAGTAAGGAGCAAGAGGATGTTTCTTTGCGGCTAGTGGATGGCAAGGAAGAGATCGGCGTGAAGAATGGACAAATGTTAACTGTTGCTGATTTTTCAGTCACTGAAATCAATGCTGAGGAGCAATGGATCGTCATCCACGGATATTCGCAAGAGATCTCCTATGATGAGGAGATTGACAAAGTCGAGTTCACGAGCAAGCTGTACTTACAGAACAATGGAGAAGAGCTGCTGTATGTCTATGATTACCTCGGGGAAAGCAATGAGAGTCTGTGGGGTAAATAGATCATAACATGAGCGAATTATTGAATCTATTATCGAGCGACAAGCATGACTTTGAATGAGGACAACTGATATCCATGTATAATTATAAATTTACCAAAATGAATGATTTCACTGACCAGCACTTTCAACCTATTCGTGAGCTAGAGCAGCATTGTAAGACATTAGACCAGTCTAGCCTAAGAGTAGGCCATTGATAGTCTTAAGGAGAAGGATGGCGATGAGGCTTATCTATGTCATCTCAATGATGAGCTGATTGGTTTTCTCAGCTGGTATAGCTCGGATGGTGCAGAAGCCAATGTGAACGCTATGGTCCCGGCATATAACTTTGCGGATTGCGAATGAGCGCGATATCGAATTTATGGTTAGGTGTTTGGCCGATGCCTTTGGAGATACGGAAATCTGGACGAGGAACTATCTCAGTCGCATTTCGGAAGCTACACGTGTGACATACATAGCTATGAAGGGCATCTCGCTGATCGGCATGATTCGAGATTGTAGCAGAGTATCAATATTATGTGATCCCCATTCATGACCTCTAAAGTTATTCATATGAGGAATTGCAGGTGCCACGAGATTTAAGTACTAGGAAATGTATAAGGGGACAGTACTTGCTATAGTATTTGCAGATAGAGTTGGATTGGCCAGTATGCGGCCTAATATCCTAATGGAGCTGAGCAGATGGACGTAATACAATTTAAAGTAGAGCCCTCACAGGAGTCGGATTATACCGTCTTAAATATCTACGTGAATCAACAACCGTTCATTGAATGGGTAAAAAGCTATGAAATGCAGTTTGAACCGGACATTGCTGGCGGGTACGAGGGATTAGACATCGAGGATTTGATAGACATTGAAGGACATTTCCTAGGCAGACTTACGGAGGACGATCGATTCAACATGGAAGGCAAGATACAGCTTCTGGGCTGCAATTGCGGAATACCGAGCTGCTGGCCCTTCTTGGTCAAGATCACTGCACATGAAGATACTATTGTCTGGAGCGACTATGAGCAGCCATATAGAAATGAGGAATCAGCGGGCGGGCACTGGGATTATTCGAAGCTTGCTCCGCTGGAATTCGATAGGCGGCAATATGAGGAGGAGCTACAGCACCTGACGGATATGCTCGAAAGAAATGGTTAAAGTGCAGAATTTTCTTCCTAATTAGATTAGGTAAGATATTCCTTTTTAAGTGCACATGGGAGTGATCATATGGCTGACAACAAGAGTGGTAAGAGCTTCTATCTATCTGCGGATCAGATCGTTAAGCGAATTGATTCCAATGAAGGAAGTGGCGTCCTAGTGCTGGATACGGAATGGGAAGAGCCTAGCGAGTAGTAATAATACAAGAGAAGGATTAAAGAGAATATTACTATTGTGGGAGATAGATCGTGTGGAACAGGGGGGATGCTAGCGAAACCGTGGTTTTGTGTAGGTGTGGTTGTTAGACTGCTAGAAAGTCTTATTGATTTTATATGAGCTTATGCGAGGAATTAAAAGGTTGTTTATAGTAAAATTAGACCCACTAACAAATAGTCGATGGGTCTACTGTGTGACTTATCACTTGTTACTAAGTTCTTCACGAAGTGCACGCTGCAGTACTTGGGAGAAGTTAAGGCCAGCATCCATTGCAGCTGTATTCAGGTCTTCTGGGATCGTTAGATTTTTGCTCACGTATCTAATTTTTTCGTTTAGATTAACAGTAGCTACGATTGTACGCTGGTCAGTAGTGAGCTCCAGTTCATTAAGAGGTGTAGCAGAGGGAATTTCTTCTTTATCTTCTAGCCGACTTTCAATAGTGAGTTTTAATACTTCATTTGCTCGTTTGACAGCTTCCTCAATAGTATCAGCTTGTGATAAAGCTTCCTCTAAGTCGGGAAAAGAAATTTCAATATGCTCTCCTGAGAAACTTAAAATCGCAGGATAGGTGTAGTTCTTCTTCATTCACTAATCATCCTTTCTGTATTAGCAATTAATTTCCATTTCTAGTTTAAGAGAAGAAGGTTAAAATTTCATCCCCGTTTTCTTCTCAATGTCTTTCATGATGTGTATTGCAACATCCTTAACTGGATGGGTTATTGTAACTTTCCTTTAATTATAGGGTGTTTAAATTGGAAGTGATCGCCCACAGTATGTACAAGGTACCATCCACTAGCTTTCAAGATTTTAATTATCTCTCTTGAAGAATAACCCTTCATTCCTGTTACTCACCTCTGTAAATATTATAACGCGCATTGATGCGCGTTTCAATTGTTTTATGCACAGTTATGAGTAACAACTGGGCAGAATGATTATTCCTGACTGTACTTAGGGAATATTAAATAGTTGCTTGTGTAGTGTTCTACCAAGTGAATGGATTATAGTAGGAGTGTGAAAAATGAATTTGAAGGAAAAGTTAATTGAAATCAAAGAAAATAGCTATCAACCACCCCAAGACACTTTCCAATTGATACAAGAAATGATGGAGCATATCGGTTCTTTGGATGCCCAGCTACGTGATGAGCTCATTTATACAACCTTATCCAACTGGATTCCGGGTAATATGCTAACAACCTATGAACTCGAACAACTCTTATCCATTGTTTTGGATGATGACCATTTGCTGTATAGGCTTGGTGAAACAAATACAGATTCAGTCTTTACCCGATCATTCTCTATGCTAGTGATACCACTCCTCTTGATGAGGCATAAAGAATTACCATTTCTCTCAGGTGAGCGTATTCATCTGATAAAGGAGAAGGTATTTTACAATATACAGCAAGAGCGAGATTACCGTGGGTATGACGAAGAAAAAGGCTGGGCTCATGCGATAGCCCATGCAGCAGACGCTTTAGACGATTTGGCCCAATGTTCTGAATTGAATGAGAATGACCTCCTAGCCATCCTCGATTTGGTTTACGAAAAGATGACCATAACAGATCGAGTGTATTCCGACGGGGAAGATGAAAGAATGGTAAGATCTATAGTCAGTGTTTTAAATAGAAAAATGCTTAGTCAGACTGCTGTAGAAGAGTGGATTCAAAGCTTTGATGATGTGGAAAAGCCCTCAGAGTTTCTGCTTGCCTTTAAGCAAAAAAATAATATAAAGAACTTTTTGAAAAGTTTATATTTTCGAATTAAATTTTACAAAGTGGATGCTGATCTCTGCCCAATTATCGAGCATACTTTATATAAAGCAGAACAAGTATACTATTCCTAATTAAGTACGGGGAAAGTACTCTTACTTGCCTGTCTCTACTCCAAATACAATAAAGGCAAACAGTACCATGCAAAAGACTGTTTCTCTTAAAGGAAAAGCCAGTGTACAGTACGAGCGGTCGCTTGATTATGCGAGCACCTCGTGTGTCACTGGCTTCCTTGTATTCTCTTAATGATTATGATGGGCATGCGCATCCGGGGCATCGGCTTTGAGGGTGCATAGAACAGAGCTATCATGCATGTGCTTCTCGGATTCCACCTGGAGCGTGACGTGCTTAATATCCTTGTGCTCCAGCATATGCTCAATCTTGTGGATCAGAGCTTCCGTTCCATACACATCCATGCTTCCATCAACGACGATATGCGCCGTCAAAGCATTGTAGTTGCTGGTAATAGACCAGATGTGTACATCATGCACGCCTTGAACCCCATCCACCTGCAGGATCGTCTGCACAATTTCCTCCATATTTACACTTTTCGGTGTACCTTCCATCAGTACGTGCAGGGATGATTTGGTGACAAAGAAGCCACTGCGTAACACAAGCACCGCAACAATCACGCTTGCAAGCGGATCAGCCCAGCCCCAGCCAAAGAACATCATCAATAACGCTGCCGCAATCGCACCAATGGACCCCAGCATATCGCTGATGACATGCAGGTAGGCGCCACGCATATTCAAGTTTTTCTCGGTATCACTCTTACTCATCATCATCCAGGCCACCAGAATGTTAATGAGCAGCCCAATAACACTAATGATCAGCATGCCAACGGTTGCGACCTCTGGCGGGTTGGCGAATCTTTGAATTGCTTCATAGAAAATGTACAATGCGATGCCAATCAGTGTGACACCGTTTAGTACGGCAGCGAGAATCTCAAATCGTCTGTAGCCGAAGGTCTTCGTGGCATCTGCAGCTTTACCCCCGAAGGTGAAGGCCAATAAGGCAACTCCAAGTGCAATGGAATCGGACAGCATGTGACCAGCATCCGAGATCAGGGCCAGACTGTTCGTTACAAATCCTCCAACAGCCTCAATGAACATGTAACCCGTGATGATGATGAAAGAGAAGAGAAGTATTTTCTTGTTACTGCTGTGATTATGACTGTGTGCATGGTCGTGCCCGTGGTGTTGTCCAGACATAGAGATTCATCTCCTTTAGTATGTAGGTGTAACATGAGTCATAGTGTGGAAATGATGAGTTGAATTTAAATAATAAAATAACACATGAGCAATTATTCATATGTTTTTGATATCCACATTATATGACGCTCTACTCGCAGTGTCAACGCATCTATAAAAAATATAGAGAATAGAATCTAATTGAGAGGATTTTCACTTAGGAGTTCATACGCTATACTGTGTACTACGGTAAAAGCTTGATGATAAGCGGAATTTGGAGCAGGAGAGGGCTAGCATACTAATGAAGAGTGTGCTTGTAATAGAAGACGAAAAACCATTGTCCCGCTTTATCGAGCTGGAACTCCAGCTTGCGACTTCATCCGAATAGGATGTGATCCTGCTGGAACTCATGCTCCAAGGCTTAGATGACATGGAGGAATGGTCCTTCAGGGTATTGGAAATTCACATCATGTACTTGAGCTGTGGACACTGCACCTATCAGAAGGATGTATTTGTTGGGATGTGCGATTATTCATGGATTGGGATTAATTTAGTTATATCCATATTAGGAGACATACGACAATGAATGTAAAGAAGATATGCAACAGACTACGAGAACATGGAGTTCAACTGACAGAGGGTCTGACACAGGATGAAATTCAGCTGATTGAGACTACATACCAGATAGATTTCCCCCCAGATTTGAAGGAGCTATTGCAGCATGCATTGCCTAGTGGCGATAAATTCCCCAACTGGCGGGACTTTACGAAGACGAATGTCCATAACCTCCGTACCCGCTTGAAGTGGCCATTAGACGGCATGCTGTTTGATGTCGAGCATAATAATTTTTGGCATCCATCATGGGGGAGCAAGCCCGACAATGTAGCTGTTGCAAAGGAAATCTGCATCCATGAATGCAGGAGCGTGCCGAGACTCATACCGATCTACTCTCACCGCTACATTCCTTCCACTCCCACGGAGGCAGGGAACCCAGTATTTTCTGTGTATCAGACAGACATCATCTACTATGGAGAGAATCTTGAGGAATACTTGAAGGTAGAGTTCGGGGAAAAGCCATACAACCTCATCGAATTTGATAGAATCAAGCGTATTCCGTTTTGGACAGAGCTGGCAGAAGAATAGCACCAGAAGTAGAGTTAGGAGTAGAGATGGGGATATAGTATGAAGCATAATCCTTTTTCCCTGGAATAGTTATTACTAATCACGCTATTTCATAATCGGCTCGTCTATGCTTGGACCGTTAGGGAGGGGAAAAGGATGAATATGCATCCGGCTCAAGCTTATGCTGCCAGCGTCGATGTCTGTACTGTCACAACCTTTTGGGCACTGGCCGAAGCACTTATTCCGAACACGCCAGCGCTCGCCGTCTATGGGGCTGAACAGGTGCCTGGAGCAGCTGAATTATGTATTCACGAATATATGATCTGGGAGCTGGATCATGCCTTCTCGGTGGTGATTGGCCTGGGGCCGTCGGTTATACCGCTATCAAGACCAACGGCTCATCTGCTCAATTCCGGAGCTGTACAGTATACACAAGCACAGCAGACAGAGTGCCCACCGAATCCACAGATTTGGCATATTAGCCCGTTTGCATCGTTAACACCAATGGATCGTATTCGTGTGCTTTCTATGCTGGAAGAGGTGCAGATCGACCTGGGTGACTTACCGCTACCGTACACCTATAATGGTGGCTGGGTCAGGTTCATGGTGAGTATCCTGAACAGACAACTGATGTTCGGCAACTATTCGGAGTGGAACGCCTATGGAAGCACTCGATTGTTGACGCCTACCAAGCGAAGACTGGAATACTTTCCGATAAGCTGGACACAGGTGAAATATCCTGGTGTACAGCCGGGCTACCGTGTGTTCATGGGGTATGAGCTAACGATCGTTCGGGAAGGGGGGACATCCACCGTTGTATCCAACTGATTCGGCTTTCGAAACGGACGTTATTGTCATTGGCTCTGGAGGCGGAGGAGGCGTAGTTGCCAAGGAGCTTGGGGAACTGGGGTTAAAGGTGCTCGTGCTTGAAGCAGGTCCCTGGATTGGTAACAAGAAATGGCCGCATCCCAATAGTGACCGTGGCGGTGAATGGAGCTCCAGTTATCAAGATCTGGATGTAGGCATCTATAAGGACATCTATAACGCCTATGAGAACAATATGAACGATCAGATCTCTGGCGTATTTCGCTTTGGCCCAGCTGATCGAAGTCGTGTTCCCTGGAATCGGGTGACGCCGCAAAAAGGAGCGATCTGGCAAATTGCTGGAGTTGGTGGGACGACTCAGCATTACTGGAGTCAATCCCCTCGTGCTTTTCCGGCGGCGGTTGATGGAATATGGCCCATCAGCTATCGTGAGCTAATGCCCTACTATGAGCGTGTGGAGGCAACGCTGCCAGTACAATTTTCACCAACGACTCCCAAGGAAGAGCTATTCTATTATGGAGCGAAAAAAGCAGGCTGGACGCTGAATCCCACCCTGAATGTGACTACACCTGGCTATCGTCCCAACCCTAATGCTATATTGCCGGTCAATGAGCATCTCATGGACCCGAACTATTCATTGGAGCAATTATCCCATATGGAAGGCTGCACTTTGAAGGGGAATTGTGTGAATGGCTGTAGTGTTGGCCCCTCCGTAGATCGAATTGCCAAGCGTGGCACCTTGGTCAGCTACGTTCCTCTTGCATTGAAGACGGGAAATGTAGCCATTCGTCCCAATTCGTATGTCTTCAAGATTCTGACCGGGCATGATGCACAAGGTGGAGTTCGGGCTACAGGTGTACAATTTCGGGATACGTGGACGGGTGAGATAGGGGAGCTGACAGCCAGGACGGTCGTCATGGCTGCTGGCTGCATCGAGTCGCCGCGCCTATGGCTCAATTCGGAGCTGCCGCATAATGAATGGGTAGGTAGGGGGCTTACAAATCACTGCTTTGACTGGGTAGGAGGCGTCTTCGATGAACAGGATCTGATGCGGATCCTCGGCACGAATGATGTCTATCCATATGCTGGACACACCTCGGGCGCCAGAGTGGACATTCCGGGAACGGGGATTTTCCAAGTGTCCTGTCTGAGTCCAGGCTTAATGTCTTATTTGACCTATGGTTTTAGTGAAGCGGGCTATGATGCTTTGAATCCACCTGTGCAGGGGGAGCCATGGGATATTCGGGGCAGAGTTGTCGGCCCGCAATTGAAGGAATTGATGATGAATTACAACCGGACGATGACGATGCTACTGCTCACCGATGACGAGACACAGTACCATAACAGAGTAGGCATTGACCCCATTCTGAAAGACGAGCATGGCCCGATTCCGGTTATTCATTACAGGCCGAGCATCAAGACATTACAGCGACGAGACCAACTGGCCAAATACGCTTCAGAGACCTTGCGGAAGGCGGGAGCGAGAACGATTATTCGATCCGACACGCCTTTCTCCTTCATGCTACATCTGGAGAGCACGATGCGAATGGGATTTGTGACGGATAGTCAATGTGAGGCTTACCAGGTCAAACGGCTATTCATTGCGGATAATAGTGTGCATTTTAATGGCATTGGTGGCCCGAATCCGACACTAACCACACAAGCATTAGCCACCAGAACAGCCGAGGCCATTGCACACAAATATTTTTCCTAATTGCCTGCACCAACGACAAAATACATGACCATGCCAGCAAGCACCAGCAAAAGCCCCAGGACGATCGCCTTTCCAACCGTTCGCATCAGCTCACCACTCTCTACGAGATTGAACAGAAACAGAAATATATCAGTATTTCAGTATACACATGCTTGCCCTTCATCCATACTCTGACTCCATCATCATGAATGATGTTCAGCCAAGGAAAAGTTTACGATAGAAGTTAAGCGGCAGCCTCACCCTTTGGTGGGGCTATTTGAAGTTAAGCTGATTGTTGCCTCTGCATAAATTAGTAAAAAAAGGACATTTTAAGCTTGAGCTTGGAGTACAGGGGGTGAGAAGGATGAGACGGGGTAAAAAAGATCCTTTCGAAAAAAAGTTGAAGGGACTGGAATCTGCAATACATGTGGATATTTCCTCCCAGATGGATGAGAATATTGATCTGCTGAAGCAACAATTTGCTAATTGCTCTGATCTAGTCATACGCCGATTGCAGGTCCTTGGATCAATGCCTGGAGTTGCCATCTATCTGGATGTATTGGTCGATAGTGAAATGTGGGATATCGGTTTTTTGCAGCCTTTAATGCTACAGGACCAATCCCATGTCGAGAGTCCGGCCCAGTTGTATGAACTGCTAGGTCACAAGCTGGCATCCACGGTACAGCCAGAAATGATTCGCAATATGGGGAATATTATACAACGGATTGTCAAGGGAGAAATTATCCTGTTCGTCGAAAGCTTCTCAGAAGCCTATGCCTTCAAGATTGGCAACAAACTGCACCGGAATCTGGAGGAGCCGACGACTGAAGCAATCATTCGCGGACCTCGCTTCGGCTTCATTGAGAAGCTGGACATCAACATTGCCATACTGCGCCAACGACTACGTACCCCAAGGCTTAAGATGGAAAGAATGAGTGTGGGTAGTCTGTCACATACCGATATCGCGATTGTATACATAGAAGGCTATGCAAAACAGAGCGTGGTGGATGAAGTGAAGAAGCGCATCTCCAAGATTGATATGGATAGTGTGCTGGAATCAGGATATATGGAGGAGCTCATCGACGATCATCCCTATTCCCCTTTTCCGACGATTCAATCCACACAAAGGCCAGATGTAGTATCTGGTTCTCTGATCGAAGGGAAGGTCGCGGTGCTGATCGACGGTTCACCCATGTCGCTTGTGCTGCCCATCACCTTTTGGTTCGGCTTCCAGACCGCTGAGGATTACTATATGAGCTTCATATTCGCGACGATGCTTCGCTGGCTGCGTTATATGTTTGCGTTTTTAGCGATGACACTGCCTGCCATATATATAGGAATAACCAGCTTTCAGCAGGAAATGATTCCGACCTCTCTTGCGCTTAGCCTTGCAGCAGCCAGGGAGGTCGTACCATTTCCCGTTATGGCGGAGGCACTCATAATGGAGATTACCTTCGAGGCACTTCGCGAGGCGGGTATTCGCCTGCCACGCCCGGTCGGTCAGACGATCAGTATCGTTGGAGCACTGGTTATTGGACAGGCTGCGGTTCAGGCTGGCATCATATCTGCTCCTATGATCATTGTGGTTGCCACGACCGGGATTGCTTCATTTCTCATTCCCAATCCTGGCATGAGTCAAGCCATTAGCTTGATCCGATTCCCGCTCATGATTCTGGGGGCAACCCTTGGCTTATATGGGGTGGGGGTTGGCTTGCTAGCTGTACTCATTCATCTGGTCAACATGAGCTCCTTCGGGACAGCTTATATGACACCGATTGCGCCATTTCAATGGGCGGGCTTGGCTGATTCTATTATCCGTGCCCCATGGAGAGTGCTACGCAAACGACATCACTACAGTAAGCATCGAATGGATTAAGGAGGAACTGGGATGGCCCGATTACCATTAGTCCTGCGTTTTTTACTGATATTGTTGATTCCGGGCATGATTACGGGCTGCTGGGACCGCAAAGAGATGGATGAATTAGCGCTTGTCATGGCGAGCGGCGTTGATCTGACAGAGGATGGGCAGTTGGAGATCACTGTTCAGATCGCATTGCCAACAGGAATTCCCAGTGCTGTAAAGTCTGGTGGACAAGAGAAAAAGCCCATTATTGTCCTATCCTCCAAAGGCAGGAATTCATCTGACATTCTAGGTAAACTGCAACTGCAAATGTCGCGTACCATTCATTTTGGGCACCGGAGCGTCATTGTCTTTGGGGAACGATACGCCCGAAAAGGGGTGAATCAGGTGTTAGATACCTTTACCCGACTGCCTGAAAGCCGGTACAACAGCTATGTACTAACAGCAAAAGGGGCAACTGCCAAAGAAGTTCTGTCAACCCCGTACCTTCCTGAGCTGATTTCCGGTATCGGAATGGCCAAGATTCAATCCAATAACATCAGCTTTGGTGTGAAAATTGATCAATACGCATCTGCACTTGCAACCGAGGGAAGGTCAGCGATCACAGGGGGGATTCGGGTGATGGAGCAGGACCCCTCCAATAGGACGTTCATCATTGACCAAATCGCAATGTATCAGGGCAATAGGCTGGTGGGCTTCCTCGAAGGGGAAGAAGCGAAGCTGCTACGCTGGTGGTCTGAGCAGAACTACAAGACAAGATTTACAGTAAGAGTCGAGCCGGAAAGTCAAAGATATAAAGGCATTATCGGAGTGGAGCTCGTTGACAGCAAGAAAAAAATACACTTGAATATCCGGGACGGTATGCCTGAATTCCGAATTGAACTCAAGTCAACTGTGCGAGCTGTGGATAACGACTCCAGTCTGGACGTAACCCAGGAGGAGAATATGCGAAAGATTGAAATGCTGCTTTCCACACAGATCACGCAGGACATGGAGGGATTGCTTCGGCATATCAAAAATGAACTGAAATCCGATATCTTCGGATTAGGTGAAATCTTACATCACAGGCGGCCTTACGTCTGGAAAAAATTGAAGTCTCAGTGGATCGATGTGTACCCGACGACCCCTGTGCAAGTGGTGAGTAAGATCAAGATTGTACGTACCGGGAAGACTGAAAAGCCTGCACATGCAGGTAGTTCGAAATGATTAACGAAGCAGAGGCGGTGAATGAACAGTGAAGATGGAGCTAACAGGTATTCAGGTATTCTGGATGATCATGACGATGAACTTGGGGATGAGCCTGGTGATGACCATTACACCTGCTTTGCAGGTCGACTCTCAGGATGCTTGGATGTCTATAATTGTTGCTTGTGGCATCGCCATGCTCGTAGCCCTACTAGCTACCCAGACATCCAAGCTGCAGCCCGCTCTAACTCTCGTAGAGTCCAGTCAGAAGATCCTGGGGTCATGGCTCGGCAAGCTGGTGATTGTCACGTACATTATTCAGTGGTACACCATCATTCCGATTGTGCTCCGTCAGTTCTCTGATTTGGCTCAAGTCATGCTACTGCAAAAGACACCTAAAGAAGCGATCATTGCCTTGATGGTGCTTCTGATTGTATATGTGACCTACATAGGGGGGATTGAAGGAGTTGGACGATGCAGCGAATTTTTGGGTCCCATCATATTGATCATGGTAGCCGTGGTGCTAGTTGCGAATATTTTTAATGTTCATGGGAGTCAGATCCTACCGGTCTACGCAGACAGTGGCATGCTGAAGATTGTGAAGGGAGCCTTTGCCCCTGCGTCCTATCTGGGACACTCCATAGAATATCTAATGCTGGCTTCGTTCGTGAAACAGCAGCCGCATAAGTCTTCCTACGTATTCTGGGCTGTACTATTGGCTAGCTTCATGGTGCTCGTTACGACCGTAACTATAATTTGTACCATTGGGAGTACGCTGGCCTCGACGATGTGGTACCCTTTTTTTGAGTTGGCTCGAAAAATCTCGCTCTTCGGCTTTATTGATAATTTTGATGCTGTGCCTGTCGTGGTCTGGATTGCGAGTGTCTTCATCAAATTGTCCGTCTATTTCTTCGTTGCCTGCTATGGAACAGCCAAGTTCCTGAATATTCGTAACTGGAGAAATCTAATATGGATCCTTGCCCCGGTGATGTTTGCGTTCGCCTTGATTCCACAGGATGTATCGCAAGCCTCCACCAATTATCTGATCAACTATTGGGTGCCGATCGCGCTACCAATCAACATGCTCGGGTTGCCCCTGCTGCTGCTGGTAGTTGGGAAGTGGAGACAACGCAGGAGGAAGAATCGTTCTCGCCATGCATAATGATCATGCTACAATCAGCTTATACAATTCGTGAGGAGGAAAGATCATGTCCAATGTTAAAAACGATTCACAGCGTCACAAACTGATTCCACATCTGTGGTTCGATCGAGAAGCGACCGATGCTGCAGCGTTCTATTGTTCGATATTTCCGAATTCAGAGGTCACCCATACAACGCTCTTGCAGAATACGCCCTCAGGTGATTGTGATCTCGTCTCCTTCACCCTCTGGGGACTTCCTTTTCAGGCAATCTCGGCAGGGTCTTATTTCAAGCTCAACCCGTCCATCTCCTTCATTGTCAATTTTGATCCATCCCGCGAAGCGAACGCAAGCGCTATGCTGGACGAGGTATGGTCCAAGCTGTCCGATGGAGGTACGCCGCTAGTGCCGCTGGACAAGTATCCGTTCAGTGAGCGCTTCGGCTGGATACAGGATAAATATGGTGTTACCTGGCAGTTGATGCTGACGAATCCCGCGGGCGAACCCCGTCCTCCGCTTGTCCCTTCATTTATGTTCGTTGGTGAAAATGTTGGCAGAGCAGAGGAAGCACGCGAATTCTACCTCTCCATCTTTCGGCATTCCACCCCAGGCTCCTTGCAGCACTATGGACCTGGTCAGGAGCCCAATCAAGCAGGTACGGTCATGTTCACCGACTTCATGCTGGAGGGAACCTGGCTTGCGGCTATGGATAGTGCCATGGAGCACGCATTCAGCTTCAATGAAGCGATATCCTTTATGATTCGCTGTGAATCTCAAGAGGAGATTGATCATTATTGGGAGGCTTTATCTGCTGTACCAGAAGCCGAGCAGTGCGGCTGGCTCAAGGATCGGTACGGGATTTCGTGGCAGGTAGTTCCTGCCAATATGGATGACTTTATGAACAAGGGTACGGCAGAGCAGCGTGAGCGAGTAACGAAAGCATTCATGAGCATGAAGAAGTTCAACCTGGCTGAACTGCAAGCCGCCTTTGATGGTCCACAATAAATAAAGCCCCAATACCCAGTTCTATGGGTATTGGGGGAGGATTATCTATCGAACTGTACCACATGCTTTCTACCAGTAGGGGTCAGACAGAATGGATTATGGGACGTATTCCAGTCGATCCAGCAAGCAACTCTTCGATCTTCACGGATCGATGTTCCTGAATGGACCGCCACATTGCCTCACCTGCAGCAATAGAGCAAGCTCCTGCTAGCGATCCAGCAAGGATATCGTCACCTCGGTGCTTGTCCGGTCGCCCAAACAGGTCATTAAGCAACACTGGATCACCGCCGCCATGCCCACCTTCACCACGGACCACATAAATGATTTCCTTGGCTCCGAATAGAGGATAATAGTCAATCGTTTGTTGTGGAATCGGAAAAGAGATCCGGCTAGGTTCGTGGTATTCCGTACTTTCAATTCGACCTTTTGTACCATTGATTGCTAGCCGGTATCCTTCATAAGGCGCTGAGAAATTAATGGAATAACTCAGGAGTGCACCTTGGTTATATCGTATGGAAGCTGTGTATGTGTCCTCAATCCCGATCTCAGAATCAAAGATACATGCGTCTGTCCGGTAATTGGTGTATTTAGGTGTGGTGTTGTCTTCCGCACGCAGGTGGTCGTCACGGACATCTGCCGCCGACCAACGCATAACATAAGCGCAGTCTTCACGGACATCACACGTTTCACAGTAGCGTCCATCCACTTGAGCAGGATTATATTCAGAATTTGCACCGTAATAGTTCAAGGCTCCGAAGGCAAACACTTCCTCTGGCTGCTGGTCTAGCCACCAATTCACAAGATCAAGATGATGCGTTGATTTATGAACGGAAAGCCCTCCCGAGATTTCTCGATTCCTGTTCCATCTGCGGAAGTAACTGGAGCCATGAAAGGTATCCACGTACCAGTTCAGATCAACAGAGGTAATTCGGCCAAGCTTGCCGTCCCGAATCATTTCTTTGATCCGAAGATGTATCGGATTGTAACGGTAGTTGAACAAGACCGTTACCTTTCCTTTACTCCGTGCTTCGGCTTCCATCACTTTTACCGCATCCGCAGCGTTTGTGACCATCGGTTTTTCGGACAATACATCCAGGTTATGCTTGAGACCAGCAAGGATGTAATCAATATGAGTATCATCCCTGCTAGTAACGATGATCGTATCTGCGCCCGTCTCTTGCCGCATCCGTTCAAACTCCTCCGGGACGTAGGTCGGCACTTGGGTCAAAGCTGGAAACTGAGCTACTGCTACATCAAAACGAAGGGGATCACGATCCAGCAAGGCGACGATCTGATGTTCCTTCGCATAAGTGGTAAGCATGGGTTCTATAAACATGATTAATGCGCGGTTGCTGACTCCACATATAGCATATTTTTTCATAGATTATGCGCCTTCTTTCTTCATATTTACATCAGACAGAGTACAGAGGCGTGTCTAATTCCGGCAGGAAGTCGGATTATATCTTTAGAGAGCCGGTTCCAGCTGGCTAGATCATTGGATCCGAAAGCAGCATAACATCCCTCATGAAAGCCATCTGCCAGGAGAACCCATTTCCACGGGAGTTGATTATCTTCCGGAAGCATGTAAGCCGTCGGTCCTTCCAAGAGGGGAGGAGTTAGCAGATCCGAGAGTGGACCGAAAACAACTTTATCTGATGTAATCTCCATTCGGCATGAACGAATCGCTTTGAAGTCGGTGCCAGGCTCATTCCGTCCCCGCTCATCCTTAAATAGTAGAAGCTGGTCGCCATCTACTGTCACAACCGAAGCATCAATCACGTTAAATCCAGGGTCGAAAAACAGGGCTGGCTCCGTAAATGATTTGAAATCACGAGTGGTCGTGGACCAGATTCGATGATCTCGTGGACCTGGCTTTACGGTGGAGGACCAAATAATCCGGTAGAAGTCATGAACGGAGTCATAGAAGGCTTCCGGCGCCCATACGTTCTGAGTATCTGGCCATTGGTGCATTAGCGGAATAAGTCGCATGTCCTCCCAGTTGTTCAAATCGAGGCTTGTTGCATAGCCGATGCTAAGACTGTTCCAGCCATCCGTCCAAAGCGCATGGAACCTGTCGCTTTTGTCCTGAAGAATAAAGGGATCACGGATTTGTCCAGTCCCAATCGACGATGTCAGTATAGGAAGGCCGCCGTTTCGTTCTGTCCAAGATAGGCCGTCCACACTCTCTGCGAGAAATAGACTTTCCGCTTCTTCTTTAAAGTAACTAAGTAAGTACATAATATCCTCATGTCTTTCTTTTATTTAATACCGCTAGTTGCAACGCCTTCGACAAAGTGTTTTTGCGCAATGAAGAAGATAATGACTGGGGGAATAATAGCTACGATGGACATGGCGAACAGAGATCCCCAGTTGATCTGAGCAGCGTTATCCACAAACATTTGCAAAGCCAAAGGCACGGTGTACTTACGCACTTCGTTCAAATAGAGCAGTTGGTCGAAGTAGTCATCCCAGCTCCATAGGAATGAAAAAATTCCCATGGTGTAAAGTACTGGCTTACAGTTCGGTAACAGAATGCTGAAGAATGTACGAAAGGGACCACAGCCATCCATCAGAGCGGCCTCGTCTAAATCCCGGGGCAGCCCTCTTAAAAACTGAATCATCAGATATACAAAAAAGGCATTGCTGGCCAGAAAGTATGGCAAAACAAGTGGGAGAATCGTATTAATCCAACCCAGATTAGAAAACATGACATAACGCGGAATCAGCAGCACCTGCGTAGGCAACATCAAGGTTCCAAGCAGAATGGAGAACCATAGTTTCTTCAACGGGAAATTCATCCTTGCAAAAGGGAAGGCAACGAGTGAGCTGGAGAGAATACACCCAACTACCGATAAAAGTGAGATGGTTAGCGAATTGATGATGAAATCGCCAAAGGTGTAACCCGGAACAGCATCCCAGCCCTTTGCATAATTACTGAAATGGAACTGAGTTGGCCAAAGGCTTGTTACTGTGAAAATTTCATCATTGGCTTTAAAACTGCCGAGCAATAGCCAAATGATGGGATAGACCATCGTAAAAGACATGAGAATCAGTAGGAGATTTTTGCCGATAATGGCGGGCTTCAACTGCATCATTTCCCACTTCCTTTCGCGTCATTTTCATAATACACCCAGCGCTTGGAGGTCAGGAATATGATGGCTGTCACGGCCGCGATCAGCATAAGCAGACTCCAGGAAACAGCAGAAGCATAACCCATACGCTGTTGCTTGAAAGCAAGGTCGTAAATATACAATACAGAGAACAAAGTTTCGTCCATAGGGCCGCCCTTCGTGATGATATAACCTTGAGTAAACACTTGAAAAGAACTAATCGTCTGTAGAATCAAATTGAACAGAAGAATGGGCGAGATCATCGGTAGTGTGATCTTTAAGAATCGGGATAACGAACTTGCACCGTCTATCTGGGCCGCTTCGTATAGTTCTCCGGGGACATTTTTTAGACCTGCTAGAAAAATAACCATTGAAGATCCGAACTGCCATACAACAAGCATGATCAAAACATAAAGAGCATAATCAGGTTGCCCGAGCCATTCCTTTCCGGCAATACCAAGTAGGCTCAGAAAGCTGTTAAGCAAACCGTCCATTCCGAAAATATTGCGCCACATGACTGCAACAGCGACGCTTCCGCCGATCAGGGAAGGCAGGTAAAAGAGGGTTCTGTATATTGTCATGCCAAGTGAAGCTTTATACAGCAGAATAGCGACAAACAGTGCCATGGCAAGCTTCAATGGAACAGAAAGAAGGACATATGTCAGCGTCACTTCCATAGATTTCAGGAAGCGTGGATCTTGGAACATCTGGATATAGTTTTGCAGTCCGACAAAGGTCGAGCTTCGCAGTGTAGTTTCGGTTAAAGACAAATACAGCGAATTAAGAAATGGCCAAAGTGTCAATCCAAAGAATCCGATGAGCCATGGCAGCAAGAACAAATAGGCAACCCAAGCTTGCTTCTTGAAGCGACTTTGTTTTTTCTTAGTTTGGTTGATAAGGGCCGATGAGGTTCGTATGGTTTCCATGGGCTCCTACTCCTTTCTGACGTGGAAAAGCAGTGAAATCTGAAGCGAGCTATGCCCGCTCCAGTGATCCTGCTATTACTTGCCGCCAAATGCGGTGTTCACTTCATTCATTAGTTTTTTTGCGCCTTCATCGACGCTGACTTTACCGAACGCGATTTCCTGACCGACTTTCTCAATCAGACCCTTCCAGTTCAGAACTTGTGGGCCATTCGGAGGAAAAGCTATGGTTACGCCTTCAAGCTTGTTAATTGACTGGATTAATGCGATGTTCTTCTTGTCTCCTTCGGACAGATCCGAGGTCGACAGTAGCGCTTCTTGCTGCTCTTCGGTAGGCAGTACACCACGTGTTGTCTTCAGGACTTTGGCTGCATCGGTATCATGAACGAAGAAGTTGAGAAATTTTGCGGCTTCTTCAGGATGCTTCGTGGTCGTGCTGATGGAGAGTAACTGGCTTGTACCCGGCAACACGGTTCGTTGGGTCGTGGCACTCTGAGGCATCATGACCATATCTAATGTATTTTTAGTCTGACTCTGGAAACGGCTGAACGAACTGGACGCAATGGGAACGAAAGCGACTTTTCCCTTTACGATCAACGAATTGGCAGAATCGTCGGAAGTTGCCGACAGATCAGGAGGTGCTACCGCGTTCACGGTGCGAAGATCAGCCCAGTACTGGTAATAGGATTTAATTTGATCCTCAGTGAACGTGTAGGCTGTTGCGTCGTTCGGGAACGGTTCAGGTGCATCCAGTGCAGTAACACCAAATGTTTTAAATACGTCAAAGGCAACAGATGAATCGACAGCACCATAGACTTTGCCGCCTGACTTATCGTAGACTTCCTTAAACTTGGCTGCTAGGTCATCCCAGGTGTAGGGAGGCGTCGGAGGTTCAATGCCGAGACTGTCAAGTAATGTCTTGTCGTATAGGTAAGCATCTGTGGCAAGGCCGATGTAAGCACCGACTGTCTTCCCATCCATGGCTACGGATTCCATGACGGCTGTGTTCATACCTGTCTTGTCCAGTGTATCGTCCAGAGGCAGAAGGGCGTCGATGCCAAGCCGGTTGTTGATATCTCCGGTCGATTGGAACAGATCGGGAGCGCTGTTGCCTGCGACCTGAGCCTGTAGCTTGGACTCGTATCCGTCAAAACCCGAATATTCTGGGAGGATTTTAATACCCGGATTTTTTTCTTCAAAAATCTTGATCGCCTCAAGAGTAGCGGTGTGGCGGTCTTCCGATCCCCACCAGGCGAAGCGCAGTTCCACGGTTTCCTTTCCGTTACCTGTATCAGCAGTTCCATTCCCGCTGTTCGAACAAGCTGAGAGCATAAGTAAGGCTACGGAAAGAACGGCGATTGACCAAGTTTTCCATTTCATAAGATTGATCTCCTTTTGTATAATGTTCTCGCTTACAATTTAGATTCTATTATAAAGCGCTTTCATTAAGTAGATAATAGAACTACGAAAACGAACACATTTCAACGGAGAAATGACTTCCTTAGAACATCACTTGAATTGTGATGGTTTGACTCCGGTGTATTCTTTGAAAAGTTTACTGAAATAATGTGCGTTTTTGTATCCGACCTTTTGTGACACTTCGTATACCCGGCTACCTGGTGACAGCAGCAGTTTTTTAGCCCGTTCCATCCGCTGTTGAGTAACGTACTCCGTAAACCCTATCCCTACAGCCTCTTTGAACAAGGTACCTAAATAATTTGGCGTAAGAAATACCATTTGAGCAAGTTCTTCTAGTCGTAATTCCGAATCTAGATGACTTTCAATAAAATCTAGGCACACGCGAATAGTCTGACGATTCTTTTTGTCCGTAGTTTCGGGAAGGTAATCTATCAAACGTTTATACAGAGCTTTGATTAGTGGGAAAACTTCGTCAGGATGACTATGCTTTCGGATATTTTGAAAAGCACTGACGTATTCAGAGGCCAGAGAACTGGATGTCTCATTAAGCTCATAGAGAATCAGGGAAAGCAGCATGATTAATTCGCTGCTTAGTTTATGGATATAACCAGCCGGATATAAGGTCTCTGACTTTTTGTACTCTTGTTGAAGACGATTCAGTTGCTGCTCGACTAATTCTTCGTTACGGACGTATACTGCATTTAACAGCTTCTGACGTTCTTTGTCCGGGAATAAAGTCTGATCGTTCACAAAGGATTCTTCCCATCCGGCCGTAGGCTCCTCAACGGAGAATAGCCTTAGCTTCATTGCTTCACGAGCCTCCTGGAAGGATTTGGGTAGGTGGTAGGGAACAGTACATAGCTTGCCGTAAGCAAACTGAAAAGATACATGATGTCTAGCCTGAATTCCCTGGGAAGCTTCGTTCAAAACTAGTTGAAGTTGCACTGCATCTTCAGGCGTTGTAAAAGACATAAGAAGAATAATGCCTCTGACATTATAGAGTAGTGCGACAGGATCACCGCACGATTCTGCCGCAGTGCACACATTCTGTCGAATCAAATCCAAATTAGGCACCGCTGTAAGAGTAGGCAATACATAGCCAATCACTGCCTGGTAATAGGGAGCCTCCATGGGCAGGCCTATAAATTCCATCAGTTCTGGCTCATAGTCGCCCTTTAACATGCTGAACAGTAGTTGTTCCTGCAAAAGAGGCAGGCTTTCTTGCAACTTGTTCTCTACCCATGCGGTCTCATTCATTCGTTCCTTTTCTGCGCTGATAGTCTCAGTCAGCCTTTCGAGCACTTCCAGGATCGCATCTAATTCAATGGGTTTTAGAAGATACTCAAATATTCCGTAAGAAATTGCCTTTTTGGCAAACTCGAATTCGTCATGTCCTGTGAGCACCACAATTTTACACGGGTATTTCATCGTTTTAATGAACTGGGTTAATTCGAAGCCGTCCATGATCGGCATTTTTATATCCGTAAAGACAATATCAATCGGAGTTGCGGAATCTGAAAGTATATCTATTGCTTCTTTTCCGTTATTGGCATACCCCATGACCTGCATACCGTAGTCACTCCATTCAACGGCATCTCTTAATCCCTCCAGAACAAAGTCTTCATCATCTACAAGTAGCACTCGTAATTCGCTCAATGTGTGTCCTCCTCCATTTCTTGAAACAATCGCCGAGGTAGTCTGATCTGTGCAAGTGTTCCCCGTTCTACGTCTAGATAGCTTAGGCCATAAGACTGACCATAATGAAGTCTAATCCGCTCGTTTACGTTATGAATACCGTATCCAACCGACCCCAAACCCTGTTTCAGCGCCTCGTTTAACATCTCAGGGTTCACCCCAACTCCATCGTCTTTGATATGAAAAATCAGGTCATCCCCGCAGTAGATACCTCTGAGTTCGATCAGGCCTGCTCCCTTGTTGCTTGAGAGGCCGTGAACAAAGCAGTTTTCGACTAAGGGCTGCAGTATAATTTTGATGGTCTCACAAGTAAGCATGCTGGGATCGACATGCTGGACGTAATGGAAGCGGTCTTGGTATTTGTGACGCATAATATGAATGTAAGCATCCAAGTGAGCAAGTTCAGCGGACACCGATGTCAACTCTCTGCCTTTATTAAGGCTCAATCGGAATATTTTTCCGAGGTTTGCAGTCATCTTGCTAATCTCCGGTGCTTGATGTCGGATCGCCATCCAATTAATGGCGTCTAACGTGTTGTAAAGAAAGTGAGGATTGATTTGGGATTGAAGTGCCCGAAGTTCCATTTCCCTGAGTTGCTTTTGCTCACGCTCACTGTCTGCCATTAATTCTCGAATTTTTGAAGACATGATTAAGAATTTTTCATTCAGTTGTCCAATTTCGTTAGTATATTCTGAATCTAATTCAATATTGAAGTTGCCATGGCCTACCTTATTCATTTGTCGAATCAACCGTTTTAGAGGCTGAGTAACTGACTGTGAGAATAATACCGCACCAGTTACCGCGAGTACGAAGCAACAAGCAGCAACAAGCAATAATCGTGTGAAGAGGGCGGGCATACCTTCAACTACGTCACCATAGGGTTTAAAGCGAATAATTCGCCAATTGAAGTCGTTCGGTGAACTGAAAACGCTTAAGTATTTGTGATTGCCAAGATAAGTGAGTGTATATCCTTTTTTTTGATCTGCAAAAGAAGTTACGATATCATGAGTAGCCCTATCAGACAGCTTAGCTCCGGAAGTATCATAGATCTCATTATTTTCATCGGCAAAATAAATTAGGTCTCCATTCGATGAACGTAGCCCCGATAGATCATTTAAGCTGCTGAAATGCAGATTGATGAAGACATAGCCTAATCGAGTTTCGCCTTTAGTGATTTCATGGAAGTAAGTTATAATTTTTGTGTCTGTTCCATCGCTGCGCATATCATTGCTGCGAGGGGGGATAAATCCTTCTTTACGTGACTCTACATAGGACCAAAAGTTTTTTTCTACGGCGCGACTTAGCTCATAAAAGCCATTCGGATTAGAGTAGTTATAAATATCCATTCTGTCGGTTACAATCATGATTTCGCTAATATCGTTTCTCGAATAAGCTGCATTGGATAGAATACGAGTGGCGGTATCGTTGTTGCGAATCTGCTGATATAGATCCGATCCCTTGGAATGCTGAAGGATTGAGACCACTTCTGGATTGATAACAATAGATAGTGCAGCTGACCGAATTGAGGTCATGCGTTGGTTCACTTGGTAATTCATTTGTTCCAACTCAGACAGTGAATACTCGCTTAGTTTTGAAGAAATCAGTCTAGAAGTTGAGTAATAGACAACAATGCTAATTAGTGTCATTAGAATCAAAACAAGCAGACTTAGCATAATTAACAATGTTGGTTGAAGTTTTCGTATTTTGAACCAGTGTATGCGCATAGAGGTCCCTCCTCAACGTTTGTCGATTTATGCATTATTTTATCGAATTGGTTTTTAGAATAGCATCCTCTTTCACAGAAATCTATGAGTAACTTTCTTAATTACGGACTTGAAAGCTGCCCAGATTGATGAAGAAGATGAGCTGTCATGGGCAAACAAGTGATACAGAAAATCATATAGCTCTTCTATTCTGTCACAGGAGAAGCTTATTCCTCCTAGGGCTTTCACATGATGAAGGGGGCGAGGTTACGGAAGGTAAGCTTTATGCGACTCTATTAAGGCATAAGATTAACAAGATTTTACGTGCAGTTGATGATTTTTGTGCAACCAAATGATACCATGGGGCTATATATCCGCCCTCACTATAGGCATAAAGGATGCATTTTCATGAAGAAAAGGGTTTCTATATACCCATATACGAATCAGTTCACCAATTTTCTTACCTATGTTCATAATAATGCCCGGAAGACAATGATTACATATCGACAGTTCTCTGAGCTGCATAAGATTATGAGTCACAATCGGCTCACGACATTTTTTCAGCCCATCATGAATCTGCAGGATGGAAGCTGCCTCGGCTACGAGATATTAAATCGACCGCCTCTGTCGAGCAGTTTTCCCAGCACAGAATCCTTCTATGAGTTCATCGGTCATACCGATCAGGTCTTTGCCTTCGAACGGTTTTGTCGTGAAATTTCTATCGAACGCTTCAGAGCCTCCTTTCCGGCAGATAGAGACCCGAAGGAGGCCGTCGTATTTCTGAATGTACATCCCCAGGTGCTGGCTGATTCCCATTATCGGAGTGGAGAGACGGTCAATCTCCTTCACGTACATGGTCTGTCACCAGAGCAGGTTGTCCTTGAGCTCACCGAAAAGCAGGCGGTCCATGATTATCTTGAATTTGAACGGATTCTGTCCAACTATCGGGCACAAGGCTTCCGAATTGCAATTGATGATGTCGGTTCTGGTTATAGCAGTCTCAAAGCCATTATTAGCTTGAAGCCGGACTTCATCAAATTGGACAGAGCTCTGATTCGATACGCCGATGTCCACTCAGATCAGCAGCACCTTGTCAGGTTATTGAAGGAGTTCGCTGCTGGCTCGGGCACCTATATCGTAGCCGAAGGGATCGAACGAGATGAGGAGATTGAATTTTTGCGAAGTGAAGGCATTGAGTATGGACAAGGGTATGCACTGGGCCGACCAGATCCTCAATTAAAGTTCCCAAAGCTTGAATTTGGCCAAGCGGGGTTAAGAAATACAGATAAGAGTAACTAATTAGCTATGACAAAGAGAAGGTGAACGGTATATTTACGCAAATTGGAGATATAGCAGAAACCATTCCTGTAGTAGCGCCAGATACGAAATGCGATATTGTGTATCGTCTATTTAAGATGAAACCTAATCTGGAAGGAATTGCGATCATGGGAGAGGATGGTGTTCCATCATTGATGATGCGAGCCCGCTTCTTTCAACAGATCGGCTCACAGTATGGATATACCCTCTACATGGGCCGTCCGGTCAGCCTGGTCATGAACGTACGACCGCTTGTCGTAGATTATGCCGAGCAGATTACAGAAGTAAGTATTCAGGCTATGAATCGCACAGAGGAGGAATTGTACGATTTGGTGCTGGTGACCTCGAAAGGAAGTCTAAGCGGAGCGGTGAGTATCCGCCGTCTGTTGCTGGCTGTTGCTGATGTACGGGCTGAAATGGCGATCTTCATGAATCCGCTGACAGGCCTGCCTGGAAACCGTATCATTGATGACCGTCTGCATCAGACTCACCAATGTGATTCCTATAGCGTTCTGTACATAGATCTGGATTTCTTCAAATCATATAATGACAGCTATGGCTTCAAAATGGGGGATCAGCTGATTCAGGAGACCGCCAACTTATTACGTCGGCATTATGTGCTTCCCGAAGCATTTCTTGGTCATATTGGTGGAGATGACTTCATAGCCATGCTGAACCATCATCATTATCGTCAAGTATCAGAGGACGTCATAGCTGATTTTGAACAGATGAAGAGAGCATTCTATAATCGGGAGGATCTGCAGAATAACTACGTACTCGGCGAAGGTCGGTCCGGCCAGCATCGGCCCATTCCGTTGGTATCCATGTCCATTGCCGTAGTAACGAACAGCGAGTGTAAGTATGAGAGTGTGGATCAGATTGTGGATGAAGCCACCCGAATCAAAAAGATATGCAAGTCTGTATCGGGCAGCATTATCTGTACCAATGAGAAGCAAACGACAATCAGCCAGCAGCTTTATTCGTAGATGAGCATGAAAATGCTGGATTAACTGTGAGCAGGTTTAGTTTATATCGCATGTTAAGAAAGATATTCAGGTAAAGAAAGGGCTGCAGCATCCGCAAAGTAGATAGATACGGATGTGCAGCCCTGTTCTGCTATTCGTGTTATTCGGATTCACCGTTCAGGTAGTTGAAGAATGGCTGGTCCACCCAGAAAGTGTAGCTTGATACGGTCGCATCAGGTGCAAGCTTGCGCAGACCATCTGCGATCGCCCCGGTCTGTTCCTTGAGTGAGAAGGACTGGCCGTAATAGTTGCCAAGTGAGATTTTGTTGTTAGCAATGACCGGATAGCCGTTCAATGCAGTATGGGTATAATACAGCGGCTGCCACCAGGAGCCATAGATCAGCTTCGCAGTGGAATCGCTATTCTTTTTGGCATATTGGGAAATGATCTGATCGAAGCGGGCTTTGTCTGCCGTATTCTTGAATTCGAACTGAATGTCGTATTCCTTCGCATATGCAATATAGTTACCGTTCTCGATCTGTACTACCTTATAATCGGGTGTCTCCTTCGGCTCGCCCCATTCCTTCAGATAGATGAAGGCGGATGTCTTCGGCTGGAGCTGAACGGCCGCATCAATGCCCTCACTGCGCAGCAGGCCAACAAGCTGGACAGCATGCTTGATATCGTCGTGACCGTAGGTCAGCGTCAAATCATCAATGAAATTGGAATCAAATCGACTGTCCTTCAGGTTGTAGCCTGTGACGAGATCTGTCAGCAGTGCTTGATCCAGAATGGATCTCAGCTCTGGTACCTCAACCAATCCAGTCGAGCGGTAAGCGGCGTACAGCTTCGAATAAATATCTGCATCGTTCGTACGGCCAATGCTGTGTTTGTATTTGCCCTGACTCACGAGGATCCGTCCCAGCAGGGTATTGGTGTATTCTCGGCTAGCAGTTCCACCTTCACGAAGGGCAGGATAGAGACTCTCGGGGACAAGTCCAGTGTCGATGGCAGCTGCCAGCTCTTGGGCGGCTTGACCTGTTACCAGGCTACTGCTGATGCCGGCATGGCTTAAAGTCCGTGCGACTTTAGCATCGGGATAGGTGTAAGCCAGCTCCTTCAAGCCGGAGGCTTTGAAGGCGATCAGAGCTGCATCCAGAGCGTTCAGACGGTCAGCAGCCTTCACCTCAGTATCTGTCAGCACACCCGCATTGTATAGTGATGCAGCCGCATCATATAGAGCACTACCCGTAGTAAGATCACTGAATTCGGGAGCCGTGCCATCTACTGCGGAAACCTTTCCATCCAGAGCAACTGCTGCCAATGCCAGCATAAAATCCCCTTGGGTTGGCTGAGCAGGCAGTTCGATATTGAGCTTTACTTTCAGAAACTGGGCAAAATCAGCGGCGCTATCGCTGTGGATCGTAGCCTGTGGGTTCGAGACGACAGTAGCCGCCTGTGCAGAAGCATAAGGGGTGAAAGCGGGCAGGCTGAAGCTGCCAAGAGCAAGCGGTGCAGCAGCCAAGGCTGCCAGGGTGAAGCGTGATAAGGTTCTCAAGCGTGATTCCTCCTAATAAAATATTATGATATGAATTATGTATGCTGGCACCCAAGTGGGGATAGCCCGAAGAGAACATTTACGATATAATCCTACTAAACGGATTGGATATATCGAATTTAGGAATCAGAATTGCACTGAATTTAGCATGAACCTGATATGCTGTCAATGAGGAAATCAGGAAGAAATTGCACGGAATTGGAAGTTGTCTATGATCAAAATCATAAAAATCTACGAATGAAGTGTAAACCTTCAAAGATTTATTGACAAGGCTCGACATTTTCCGCTAGGATGATAACAAAGAATATCGAAAAGGGGAATTATAAAAAATGAAGCGTGGCTTTTCGTTCGTATTATCTATCCTTATATTGGCCATTTTGCTCTCAGCTTGTGGCACATCTGCTACAAAAAACGAACAATCCACTCAAGGGGCTGAAGGTGGAAACGATAGCGGCAAAGCTCTGAGAGTTGCACTCGTTCTTCCTGAGAAAATCGGGGTCAACCCATTCTTCGTCCAAATGGATGAGGGCTTCAAAAAAGCGGGTACAGACTTCAAGGTGGATGCCAAAACGATCGAGTCTACAGACCCAGCAGCATTTGAGCAAAATCTGCGTGCAGCAGTAGCTGAGAATTATGATCTGATCATCACAGCTACGTTCCAGGCGGAGGATGCGCTTAAGAAGGTAGCTGCTGAGAATCCGGACAAGCCATTCGCGATCATTGACACGACCATTGATCTGCCGAATGTCCGTAGTGTCGGCTTCCGCGAATACGAAGGAGCCTATCTGCTCGGCGCAGCGGCTGGATTGTCCACCAAGTCTAACGTAGTCGGCATGATTGCGGCGATGGACGTTCCCCTGATCAAGAAATATACGGAGGGCTTCAAGGCAGGTCTGGAATCTGTGAATCCGAACGCTGAGTTCCTGGTGAATTATGTGGGTGGCTTCAATGATCCGGCAAAAGCGAAGGAACTGGCGCTGGTGCAATTCGGCAAAGGGGCTGACTTCATCGCTGGAGCGTCTGCTGTAGGCGATCTTGGAGTGTTCGAGGCGGCCAAGGAGAAGGGCTTTTACACCTCCGGTCAGGATACGGACCGCACCGTTGAAGATCCAGAGCATATTGTCCTTTCACAATTGAAATCCACAGATACCGTTGCATATGAGACCGTGAAGGATTTTGTCGAAGGTGACTTTCAATATGGCGCTGTGAACTACGGACTGCAAGAAGATGGAGTGGGTCTTACTTATGTAACGCGTGATAGCGAGACCCCACTGAACGCTTTTGTTGGACAAGAAGTTGTAGACAAGGTTAAAGCGATCAAGGATGATATCGTATCTGGTAAAATCGTCGTGAAAGATCCGCTGCAGCCATAAGCTTCAGCCATAGAGTGATTCGCCGGCTGCCCAATGAGGCAGCCGGTTTTGCTGCTATTTCAAGCCTGAGTACGAGAGGAGCGAATCCCAGAAATGTTGCTGGAGATGGACAAAATTACAAAGATGTACGGTGGATTCACTGCGAACCGGAGCATCGACTTTCAACTACGTGAAGGTGAGATTCATGCTCTCGTTGGCGAGAACGGTGCTGGCAAAACAACGCTGATGCGCATGCTGTACGGGATGGAGCAGCCCACCTCGGGAACGATTCGAGTCCGGGGCCGTGAGGTCAGCATTTCCAGCCCGTCTCAGGCAATGGCGCATGGAATCGGGATGGTGCATCAGCACTTTATGCTGTTTCCTTCCTTCACGGTAGCCGAGAATATCGTGATTGGTCGCGAGCCAGCCAAGGCTGGGGCCTTTGACAGAAAGGCTGCTGCGCAGCTTGTGCAAGAATTGGGGCAACAATACAGCATGCCTGTGGACCCGTGGAAAAGAGTAGGCGAATGCCCGCTTGGCATGCAGCAGCGTGTGGAGATCCTGAAGGTGCTGTACCAAGGTGCAGATGTCATCATTCTGGATGAGCCATCAGCCGTACTTACCCCGCTGGAGGTGAAGGAGCTGCTTGCCAATATGAAGTCGCTCGCACAGCTCGGGAAGAGCTTCATCCTGATCACGCACAAGCTGCAGGAGGTCATGGAGGTAGCGGATCGGATTACCGTGCTGCGAGATGGGCAGGTGACGGGAACGATGAATGCGCGTGAGACCGATGTGGAGCAGCTCTCACGGCTGATGGTAGGCCGAGAATTGATTCGTATCGTGAAGCCGCCAGTTACCGTGGGTGAACCCGTCCTGCAGGTGAAGAACCTGACACTGGAAGGCAGCAAGGATCAGTCGGCCCTGAAGGATATTCAATTGGAGGTTCGACAGGGTGAGATTGTCGGTATTGCAGGTATCTCTGGTAACGGACAATCCGAGCTGATTCAGGTGATCGCAGGACTGCGCAAGCCGAAGCAAGGACAGATCCGATTGTCAGGTCAGGATACGACGAATTGGCCGGTCCGCCGCATTCGGGAGCAGGGTCTGGCGCATATCCCGGAGGATCGTTATATGTGGGGGGCAGCAAAGGATGCCACTGTTCGCGAAAATGGTCTCATGGGGCATCATCATCGGCTACAATTGAAGGGAATCGTAAGAACGCGACAGGCTCGCGAGATGGTCGAGCGCTGGATCAAGCAATTTGGCATCAAGACAGGATCAGTGGACACGAAGGCACAGTTTCTATCGGGAGGTAATCTGCAGAAGCTGATTGCAGCTCGCGAATTCGCGCAGGACACTCCATTTCTGATTGCAGCTGAGCCTACACGTGGTGTCGATATTGGCGCGATGGAAGCCATACATGCCGAGTTGCTGCGTAAGCGAAATGAGGGAGCAGGTATTCTGCTCGTCTCGTCGGAGCTATCGGAGATCTTACAGCTTTCCGACCGGATTCTGGTTATGTACGAAGGTGAGATTGCTGGTGAGCTGACGGCAGAGGCTGCTACGGAGGAACAGATCAGCTTGTGGATGGCAGGAGGGAAAGAACGGATATGAATCGTGTGAAAGACAGTCTTCGCGGGCTGGTACAGCCGCTTCTGGCTGTGCTCATCGGCCTCTTGGCTGGAGCATTGGCTATCCTTCTGGTAGGAGGCTCTGTAATTGAAACGTATGCAGAAATGTGGAAGGGTGCCTTCGGTAACTTCTACTTCTTCACGAATACTCTCGCCCGGTCCACACCCATTATATTAGCAGGACTTGGAGTAGCTCTGGCGTTCCGCGCCGGCTTCTTCAACATGGGGGCAGAGGGACAAATGATTCTTGGTGGTCTTAGCGCTGCCTTGACCGCATTATATGTGCCGGGACCGGGCTGGCTTGTCTGCATTGCAGCAGTAGCAGCAGGCATGATCGCTGGCGGTCTGTACTCCCTGCTGGCCGGCTGGCTGGATGCCCGCTTCGGCATGCATCTGCTCATCACGACATTGCTGCTCAACTATATCGCCTTATGGTTCAGCGGTTATATGGTAGCCTATCCGTTCAAGGATCAGACTGGCTCAGCGGCCATGGCGCAGACGCCCATGCTGGAGCAGGTGACATGGCTGCCGAAGTTGTTCCAAGGGATGGGACTTCATGCCGGATTCATCATAGCAATCGTTGCTGCGCTGCTGGTCTATTGGTTCACGCAGAGAACCGTGATCGGCTATGAAATCCGCATGTTAGGCAGTAATCCCTCCTTTGCAGCCTATGGAGGCGTCCGTCGGATTCGCATGATGATTCTAACCATGATTGTGAGCGGAGGACTGGCCGGATTGGCCGGGGCTGGGGAAGTGCTGGGGACCCAATATCGCTTCATTGACGGCTCCTTCTCCTCGGCGAGCTATGCGTGGAGTGGGATTATGGCTACACTTCTGGCTCGATCCCACCCGCTTGGTACGGCTATCGCAGCCATTCTGTTGGCCGCACTACAGACGGGGTCAATGGGAATGGAGCGGAACACCGATGTGCCGCTAGAGGTAGGAAGTGTAATTCAGGCGGCATTGACACTGTTCGTATCGGCCCAGATCGGGTACGCATTCCTGAAACGGAGAAAGGAGAAGAAGTCCAATGGAACAACTGTTTGATGCCTCCCTGTTCAACTCGACGCTGCGGATGGTCACACCGATCCTGCTGGCAGCGCTCGGCGGAGCGTTGTGCTCCCGGGTTGGCGTATTCAATGTAGGCCTGGAAGGACTTATTCTGATCGGCGCCTTCTCCGCTATACTGGGCAACTATCTATTTGGTCATGTGCTGCTTGCTGTAATCTTTTCTATTATAATAGTAGTTCTCTTCTCGGCGATGTTCGCGTTTATTAGCCTTAATCTCAAGGCGAATGCGATTGTTGTCGGGATCTCGCTTAATTTTCTGGCAGCAGGACTGACTACGTTCGCACTTCGCGCGATTTTCGATGTAAAGGGTGCCTATTATGACAAGAACATGGTGGGTCTGCCGAAATGGGATATTCCGCTCATTCAGGATATTCCTTGGGTTGGAACTGTATTTTCCGGGCATAGCCCACTAGTGTACTTAGGCATCATTCTTGCCATTGTGCTTCAATGGTATCTGTTCAAAAGCGTATCCGGCTTCCGTCTGCGCTCTGTTGGTGAGAATCCGGTCGCTGCGCAAAGCATCGGGATCAAGGTGCGACGTATTCAGTACGGTGCCATCCTGATGTGTGGTGTGCTCTGTGCGCTGGCCGGAGCACAGCTGTCCTTGGGTCAGGTGACGATGTTCACGGAGGGGATGACCGCTGGCCGGGGCTTCATTGCCCTTGTAGCAACGATGCTCGGACAATCCAATCCATTGGGTGTTATGGCCTCCAGTCTGCTGTTTGGTTTCATGGATGCGCTCGGCATTCGTTTGCAGGGCTTCTCGCTGCCAACACATTTTACGATGATGCTGCCATATATCGTGACCTTGCTGGCGATGTTCTTCTTCAAGGACAAAACCTATGCACAGGATGCCCTGAAAGCAGGCGGCAGCTCGCGCTAAGCTTGACGGAGATTGGGATGAGCGGATTACAGCCAAGCACCAAGGGATGAGGATCAAGGGTTAAAGATGTGCAGATACACATAGCAATCAACGATGTATGGACTAAGGAGGGAGCCGCTTGCATAACAAGGCTGAGCGACTGAAAAAAACGAAGACACCCCTGCCGGGTGTCGCCCGAGAGCATGGTGACCGCCTGCCTCCAGGACAGGTGCTGACAGAGAAATTTCCGATTCTGCACGAAGGGGAAGTGCCAGAATACGACATGACCACTTGGGATCTGAAGGTGTTCGGGGAAGTAGAGGAAGAACGCAGCTTCTCCTTCACAGACCTGCTGGCCATGCCACAGGTGAGCATCGTAAGCGACATTCATTGCGTGACGCGCTGGTCAAAGTTCGATACCCCGTGGGAGGGTATTCGTTTCTCTGACTTTCTGAAAGAGCTGCGGATTAAGCCTGATGCCAAGTATGTCATGATTCATGCAGACCATGATTATGAGACGAATGTTCCCCTAGAGGAGCTACTGCACGATGATGTGCTGCTGGCCTTCAAGTATAACGGTGAACCTCTAACCCCCAAGCATGGTTATCCGTTGCGTTTGGTTGTACCTCAGCTATACTTCTGGAAGAGTGCCAAGTGGGTACGAGGGCTGGAGTTCATGAAGGAGGATCGCAACGGATTCTGGGAGAATAATGGCTTCCATCATTTTGCCGATCCGTTCAAGGAACAGCGCTTCTCGGGGGAGGACCTGCCGATCCCAGAGGATGAATGGACGAAAAAGGAGTTTGATTGAGCTATGTTAATGCCTATTTTGCAAATTCACTCCGAGGATGTTCCACCATACGCCATTGTATGTGGTGATCCTGCACGTGCGGAGAAAATCTCCCGCAAGCTGGACAATGCACGTGAGCTGGCATTCAGTCGTGAATACAGAACTTTTGTCGGTGCATATGAAGGGGTGAAGATTGCCGTGGTCAGTCATGGTGTCGGATCACCAGGAGCCGCGGTATGCTTCGAGGAGCTTATCCGCGCTGGCGTGAAGACGCTCATCCGCGTTGGTACAGCAGGCTCCTACACGGCGGAATACCCTGCGGGCAGTGTTATTGTCAGCACGGCAGCAGTACGAACAGATGGACTGACACGACAGCTCGTACCCGAAGGATTTCCGGCTGTAGCGGATAGCGGGGTGACGGAGGCTCTGTACGCTGCAGCGCTTGTCGGGTCTGCTGCTCATTCGGCTGCTGGAAATGCAGAGCCTGACCAGGCAGTCGGCTCAGCTGAATTTACAGCGTGTAAGGTGGGGAAAGGCATTACCGTGACGCTGGATGCTTTCTTTACCGGAGTGGAAGACATACCGCATCGTAAATTCAAGCTGGCTGGTGCGCTGGCAGCAGAGATGGAGATAGCAGCACTATACATCGTCAGTACGCTGCGTGGAGCACGAGCAGGTGCCATCGTAGCTATTGATGGCTTCGCGGATAGCGATCTGGCGGCCGAGTATGACCCGCATACGAATGCCGTGGCTGCAGCTGTTGAATTAGAGATTGAGGCGGCACTGCGTGCCTTGACTCATGTAGCGCGTCAGGAGGAACAGGGTGCCTGAATGTGCGAAGGTCTGATTGCTGACATAATTTAAGAGATGGACTGCTTATGTTACCCGAGGACCGATATTGGCCTCGGGCCATTCGCGTTGGCTATTGGTTAGGCGTCGTATAAGGGAAGATAACGGGCGATTTGACACCGATGGTTCAAATGGTTTACTTTGGAGGTAGGCGCTTACATGAGATTGTGAAATGTCACAATTTATGGAAGGTAATGGTGTGGGGAACAACAATCTGCCAAAGGAGAGCGTGGCCATGTGGAACTTCATATGGTATGTACTAATCGGAGTTATCATGATATCTGCTATTGTGGTTTTTCTGCAGCGGACCAGAAATCCGCAGGATAGTCACCGTGATCAGGATGCGCGTGGAGCTAACGTGGTGAAATTCCAGCGTAAGCCTGAGAAGGCACCGAAGACGCAGAAATGCAGCTTTTGCAAAAAGGAAGAGAAGCTTACCTTCTATGCTGGGGATAACGGTCAAATATGGGGCGTATGCAAGAACTGCAAGCCTCAGGCAGAGCGTCGGGATATGCTACCCTTGTAGTTGCAAGCTGATTTTTAATAGTCTGGTGATGGGCTTCGATTCGTATATACCGCTCAGAGATGCAGGTGGCTGTCCCTGGCATCTCCGGGCTATGTATAACGTATCGCCACCGTTCCGTCGGTGTCTGTTAGTTGCAATCCACCTTGTGGGGGGGAACAAAGCATTCCCGGCAACGTGGCTCATAAGCCTCGGAATCGCCAATCATGACGATCGGACCTACCTTTGCAGGTTCACCGTTCACAATACGCTGTGTGAAGTTCGCCTCAGCACTGCCGCACACTGCGCAGAATGAGCTTAGCTTCTCAATGTCATCGGCCATGGCGAGCAGGCCACCAATGTAGCCGAACTCTTTACCTCTGTAATCCATATTCAGACCATCGACAATGACATGCTTTCCGCAATAGGCCAATTCCTGCACAAGCTGCATGATTGGACGACTAAAGAACTGCACCTCGTCAAAGGCAACCACATCCGCATCCTTCGTTTCGACCAGAATCTGCTGTACCGTCTCCTCAGTCAGCTTACGAGGAATAGAGATAGCAGGGAGCCTGTAGCCAATGCGGCTCACAATCTCATCCTCGGCATACCGGTTATCCTCTGCCGGCTTGTACGCTACTACCTTGCGACGCCCATACTTCATAAGCTTCTGGCAGCGGCGGATCAGTTCTCCGGATTTCTCACTGAACATGGGACCCGTAATTACGGTAATACGTCCTCTAGACAATACGATTCTCCTCTCTTTCCTAACAACAAGACATACAAGGCTTAATATGCAACCTGCGAACCTCTATCCGAAGAAAACGCCATTATAGATTACCATACCGCAAGCTCACGTTCCAGATAAAATCATACAATGGTGATCGATCCCAGTGCTGTTGCTATACGCCTAACCTATCCTGTATTGTATTCGAAAGTCCCCGGGGGGTTCTGCTTTCGGTCTTCTGGTGCTTATGGTCAAGAGACTCCATATATGGATTGCTCATTGCTATGACACTTTGCCACATGGTAAGGTAAGGTGATACGAACAACAGAAAAGGTGATGTGTCATGGCAGATCAAGCTAAGGATTACACGGCTCGAATAGAGGAGCTTCGGCAGAACGGGCAGCTAAGTCCACAGGCAGGAGAGCTGATTGCTCAAATGGCTGCCAAGATTCAGGAGCTGGAGCAACGTAATGAGCGTTTACGGAAGGCAGTACGAGCACAGTCCGGGACGCCGCGCATGTCGAGTAAGCTCAAGGATGCCCTTTATGAATAGTCCATGTTACATAGGAAGCGTAAGGATAATAAGAACGGATAGAAGCTACTGTACACGACGATTGCCAGCGCTCCGCTGTCATGAGCAGCAATCATACGTGTCTCTTTCGTTTGCGCAGATTTGTAAATGGTTAAAATTTTCATAAATACCGAATGGAATAATGGATATCAATGCATTCAAATATGTAATTAACGGAGGAAGCTATGACGATTAATTGTGATGTGGCGGTGCTTGGTGGAGGAACTGGTGGTTATGTGGCGGCGATTCGCGCAGCCCAATTGGGCAAGGAGGTCGTCATCATCGAACAGGACAAGCTTGGAGGGACCTGTCTGCACCGTGGATGCATTCCGAGCAAGGCGTTGCTGCGCAGTGCAGAGGTGTATGCGACTGTCAAGGAAAGTGCTGCCTTCGGCGTGGAGACTGCGGGTGCTACGCTTGTGTTCCCCAAAGTGCAGGAACGCAAGGAGCAGGTAGTTCAGCAACTGCACCAAGGGGTGCAATATCTGATGCGCAAGAACAAGATCACGGTACTGAAGGGAACAGGGCGCGTCATTGGGCCTTCGATCTTCTCGCCGAAGAGCGGTTCCATTGCCGTGGAGCTGGAGGATGGAGAGATGGAGACCGTCGTGTCAGGCAATCTGATCATTGCCACGGGCTCCCGACCACGTCAGCTCCCAGGACTTGAACCCGATGGACAGTATATCATGAGCAGTGATGAAGCGTTGACGATGGATGCCCTACCAGCTTCCATTATTATTGTCGGAGGCGGCGTCATAGGTGTGGAATGGGCTTCGATGCTGAATGACTTTGGGGTGGAGGTTACCATTGTGGAGGCTGCTCCGCGCTTGCTGCCTGCTGAGGATCCGGATGTGTCCAAGGAGCTGCAGCGCCTGCTAAGCGCCCGTGGGGTTAAGATTCTGACGAGCTGTGAGCTTCTGACAGATAGCTACGGCAAGGACGAGGAAGGCATCCAGATTGACATCAGACAGGGCGAGGAGACGCAGACGTTGAGCGCGGTGAAGCTACTGGTGTCTGTCGGCAGACAAGCCAATGTAGAAAATATCGGATTGGAAAATACAGATATCCGCGTCGTGAATGGCTTCATAGCCGTTAATGCGGATTATCAGACGCACGAGCCTCATATTTATGCGATCGGGGATTGCATTGGAGGGGTACAGCTTGCCCACGCTGCCAGCCATGAAGGGATTGCTGCGGTTCATCATCTGTCCGGAGAACAAGCTCACCACACACCTGACCACATGATTCCGCGTTGTGTGTATACCCGTCCTGAGACGGCCAGTGTGGGGCTGACGGAGGAACAGGCCAAGCAGGCTGGACGTGAGATCAAGGTGGGCAAATTCCCATTTCAAGCCATTGGCAAATCACTTGTATACGGCAGCAAAGATGGCTTCGTAAAGGTGATAGCTGACCGTGAGAGCAATGATATTCTTGGTGTGCATATGATCGGTACCCACGTAACGGACCTGATCAGCGAGGCTGCACTTGCACAGCTGCTTGATGCTACACCATGGGAGGTCGGCCAGCTCGCATATCCGCATCCGACGCTCTCCGAAATTCTGGGAGAAGCGATGCAGGCAGTAGATGGGAAAGCGATTGGAATCTAGCCTTGAAATCGGATGATGCAAAATGCTAAAGCAGGTGTTTTCTTTTTCGGAAGAAAACGATTATAATAGGGTTAAGCCAAGTCTTAGTACCAGGTTTTAAGACAAGACGGTATGAGTACTTGAATGCAGGCTGTATAACTCGGGAGGTGTCTCCATGAATGCAAAAAGTGCTGTGCACAGCAAGCAAAGGCATGAGCAGTTAGGATTGACAGATGAGCAAGCTATTGAAATGTATAGATTCATGCTGCTGGCGCGTACGTTCGACGAGCGTAATCTGCTGCTGCAGCGTGCAGGCAAGATCAATTTTCACGTATCCGGGATCGGGCAGGAGGCTGCACAAGTAGCGGCGGCTTTTGCTCTAGACAGGGAGCACGATTATTTTCTACCCTACTACCGTGACTATGGGTTCGTCCTATCGGTAGGGATGACCGCTCGTGAACTAATGCTATCTGCCTTTGCGAAGGCAGAGGACCCGAACAGTGGCGGCAGACAGATGCCAGGGCACTTCGGAAGCAAAAGGCTGCGGATCGTGACGGGTTCTAGCCCGGTAACGACGCAGGTTCCTCATGCCGTGGGGATTGCTCTGGCTGCGAAGATGCAGAAGAAGGACATTGTATCCTTCGTGACCTTCGGTGAGGGCTCCAGTAACCAGGGAGATTTTCATGAGGGCTGTAACTTTGCTGGTGTCCACAAGCTGCCAGTCATTATTATGTGTGAGAACAACCAGTATGCAATCTCTGTGCCTGTGCACAAGCAGCTCAGCGGCAAGGTTAGCGATCGTGCGCTTGGATACGGCTTCCCAGGTATTCGCGTGGACGGCAATGATGCCTTTGCAATCTATGAGGCAGTCAAAGAAGCACGTGAGCGAGCCATTCGTGGCGAAGGTCCGACGCTGATCGAGGCCATGATGTACCGTCTGTCCCCGCACTCCACTTCAGACAATGATCTGGCTTACCGGACCAAGGAAGAAGTGGACGAGAATTGGAAGAAGGACGGACTGCTGCGAATGAAGACGTATCTGATTGATGCTGGCATCTGGGATGAACAGCGGGATCAGGAGCTGAAGACAGAGCTGCTTCAGGTAATGAAGGATGCTATCGAATATGCGGATAAGGCGCCGTTTCCTCAGCCTGAGGATACACTTCTGCACGTGTATGCGGACAGCAGCGGAGAGGGGCAATAGCACATGGCAGTAATGGAATATATTGATGCCATTCGGTTGGCAATGAAGGAAGAGATGGAGCAGGACGAGACAGTGTTCGTGCTCGGTGAGGATGTTGGCGTCAAGGGTGGCGTCTTTACGACCACCAAGGGACTGATGGAGCAATTCGGGGAGATGCGGGTTATGGATACCCCTCTGGCTGAATCCGCAATTGCTGGCGTAGCGATCGGGGCGGCCATGTACGGCATGAAGCCTGTTGCAGAGATGCAGTATTCCGATTTCATGCTGCCAGCAACGAACCAAATCATCAGTGAGGCGGCCAAAATCCGCTACCGCTCGAACAATGACTGGAATTGCCCGATCGTGGTCCGTGCGCCGATTGGTGGTGGTATCTTCGGTGGGCTCTATCATTCTCAGTGCCCGGAATCCATCTTCTTCGGAACACCCGGCCTGAAGATTGTAGCGCCGTATTCGCCTTATGATGCCAAGGGACTGCTGAAGGCAGCCATTCGTGATCCTGACCCTGTGTTGTATTTTGAGAACAAGAAGAGCTACAAGCTGCTTAAGGGTGAGGTGCCTGAGAGCGATTATATCGTTCCGATCGGGGAAGCGAATCTGCTGCGAGAAGGGGATGACATTACGGTCATCAGCTACAGTCGTACGCTGCAATTCGTGATGGAAGCAGCTGCGGAGCTGGAGAAGGAGCAGGGCATTACTTCTCATGTACTTGATCTGCGCACCCTGCAGCCACTTGATCGTAATGCCATCATTGAAGCCGCTCGTCATACAGGTAAGGTACTGATCGTCCATGAGGACAACAAGACGGGCGGAGTTGGTGCAGAGGTCTCGGCGATTATCAGTGAGGAATGTCTCTTTGATCTGGATGCGCCAATCGCTCGCCTGTGCGGGCCAGATGTACCTGCAATGCCGATTAGCCCGCCGATGGAGAAGTTCTTTTTATTGAACAAGGACAAGGTGAAGGAAGCCATGCAGGAGCTTGCTCTGTACTAGGCTAGTACGAGAGAGGCCCTTAAGTGACATCACAATTAGCACGAATGTGCGGCGTGAAGCCGTGTAGTCGAGAGCTGATGGATGTAAATCAAGGAGTTGAAGAACATGTCTGACAACAAGCAGTGGACTGATGTAGTCATGCCGCAGCTAGCGGAATCACTCGTCTCTGCTACCATTGCCAAATGGCTCAAGCAGCCTGGTGAGAAAGTGGAACAATATGATCCGATTTGTGAGGTCATTACCGATAAAGTAAACGCGGAGATTCCTTCTACGGTAGATGGAATCATGGGCGAGCATCTGGCTGTGGAGGGGCAAGTGATCGCAGTTGATGAGATCATCTGTCGTATCCAGACTTCAGAGGGACACGGAGCAGCCCAGTCTGCGCAGCAGCCTGAGCATAGCCCAGTCATTGCTGAGCTGGAAGCTGAGAACGGTGCTGATCAATCAATGCGTCATCGCTATTCTCCGGTAGTTCAATCGCTGGCGGCTCAGCACGGAATTCAGTTGAGTAACGTCACAGGCACAGGGATTGGTGGGCGTATTACCCGCAAGGATGTACTGGCGTATGTGCAGCGCAAGGATACAGTTGCTCCGCAAGCGAGTAAATCAGCCCCAGCGGGCATAGCTGTGGAAGCACCAAGAACCAATGTCAACAGTACTGCCTCCGTCCCAAGCGAACAGGCAACTGCTACGCTCGGTGATGCTGCAATACCTGTTCGTAACAGCGGAATTCATCTGACGGAGATGCCGAAGATTCCTACGATTGAGGTTGAGGATGATCCTACAGGCAGAAGTGAATATTATATTGATGTGACGCCGATTCGCAATGCAATCGCCCGTAATATGCGCCAGAGTGTGTCAGAAATTCCGCATGCCTGGACCATGATCGAGGTTGACGTGACGAATCTGGTTATGCTGCGCAATCGCATTAAGGATGAATTCAAGCGCAAGGAAGGCATTAATATTACTTATCTGGCCTTCCTGCTGAAGGCCGTGGTGAATGCGATCAAGGATTATCCAATCATGAATTCCTTCTGGGCCGTGGATAAAATTATCGTGAAGCGGGATATCAATATCTCGCTGGCAGTCGGCACGGAGGACTCCGTATTGACTCCGGTTATCCAGAAAGCAGATCAGAAGAACATTGCAGGGCTGGCCCGTGAAATTGATGATCTGGCGCGCAAGACCCGCGAGGGCAAGCTGAAGCTGGACGATATGCAGGGCGGGACATTTACGGTGAACAACACAGGCTCCTTTGGCTCCATCCTGTCGTATCCCATTATCAACTATCCACAGGCTGCGATTCTGACTTTTGAATCCATCGTTAAGAAGCCTGTGGTTATAAATGACATGATTGCGGTTCGCTCAATGGCCAACCTCTGTCTGTCTCTGGATCATCGTATTCTGGATGGCGTCATCTGTGGACGATTCCTGCAGCGTGTGAAAGAGAACCTGGAGAGCTATTCTTTGGAAACCAAGCTGTATTAAAAAAAAGCTGTATGTAGTCAGTCTTATTCAATTGGGCAGTATTCGGATGAACAAGGCGCGCGGCTTCTTCGTGTCGCTGAAGAGAGAAGGGTACAGGCTGTGAACAGACGTCCGCTTGAAGTCAGCTATATACCAACAATGCCGTATGGAGAAGCATGGGAATTGCAAAAGGATATTGTGCAGGCGCTTGACCAAGGCTCAAGACAGGAAGCGCTGTTGCTGCTGCAGCATCCTCCAACATACACTATCGGCTCGCAGCGTCATCCTGAGCACCTGCTGCTGAGCACAGAGCAGTTAGAGGCAAAGGGAATCTCGGTATTTGAGATTGACCGCGGCGGCGATATTACGTATCATGGTCCGGGACAACTGGTCGGCTATCCACTGTTGATGCTCGGCTATGGACAAGACCTGGACTTGCACGGATATTTGCGATCGCTGGAGCAGGTCATTATCGACCTGCTTGGTGAGTATGGTCTGGAAGGGACACGCAAGGCAAGCTACACAGGCGTATGGATCGGAGATCGCAAGATCGCCGCGATCGGGGTCAAGTTCAACCGCTGTAAGCACCGCAGAGGCTTCATTACCAGCCACGGCTTCGCATTCAATGTGGAGGAAGGTGTGGAGCAGGACGGCTTCAGCGGGATTGTTCCGTGCGGTATTCAGGATTATGGAGTAACCTCGCTGGAAGGTGCTTTGGGTCAGAACATCAGCGTAGAACAGGTGGCAAAGGACATTTTGCCGCACTTTGTGCGCAATTTTCCCTACGATATTCAGAGAAATCATTCATAGACAGACCCAGTATGTATTCATAGATCAGATTGTGAGGAAGTCCACAGCGTATCTGGGCTTCCTTTTTTTGTTGAAACGGACTAGATTTCTAAATCATACATAGACTCAGGAAGGAGTAATAATGATTACTTCAAACCATTACAGTTCACTGGAGCTCAGTATAAATTGCTATAATTCCAGATATTCAAAAATAGGTGTTCACATTTATACCTACCAGCTTCCCATGTAAGTCCAATGACTCATGCAAAATGGCAGCAGAAGGGGACGAATCAACCATTTTTGGCGGGTAGTGTCGCTTGGACTTAGGGCGCTATGCTATGATGAAAACATGAGAACATACGATCTGTTTCGCGGAAGGGAGAACAACCATGCTAGAGATGATCAAGCCTCCGGCTGAGACACTATACGAGCAGGAGCTGAGGGCTCTGCGCGAGGAGGATACAGGTAGAAGACCGCCGAATTGGCTGCTGTCACCTATGTATGTGAGAGACTTCATTATAGGCAGAGACAAGCCTGTCATATTGGATGGACAAGAGGTTCGGATAACACGCAAATTTTACGGTAACGATGTATTGATTGAGCGGGCTATTGTAACGCTGGCTGGGAATCGGGGACTGATGCTGGTCGGAGAGCCAGGGACGGCCAAGACGATGCTGAGTGAGCTGTTATCTGCGGCCATCTCGGGCACCAGTCTGAATACAGTACAGGGTACGGCGGGAACGACGGAGGATATGATCAAGTATTCCTGGAACTATGCCATGCTGCTCGATCAGGGACCGTCTGAGGCTGCGCTTGTGCCGTCGCCTTTATACCAGGGAATGAAGCAGGGGATGATTACTCGTTTTGAGGAGATTACACGCTGTCCCTCCGAGGTACAGGATAGTCTCATAAGCATCCTGAGTGACAAAGTGCTCAGCATACCGGAGCTGGAAAGTGGCGTATTGTTCGCGAAGCCTGGCTTTAATGTCATTGCTACGGCGAACATTCGTGACAAAGGTGTCAACGAGATGAGCGGAGCACTCAAGCGGAGATTCAACTTTGAGACGATCCATCCAATAGGCAATGTCAAGATGGAAGCATACATTATCGAATCTCAGGCCAAAAATCTGCTTCAGCATAATGGTGTTGAAGTAGAGATTGAGCAGGATGTTGTGGAGCTGCTGGCTACGACCTTCATGGAGCTGAGAAAGGGCCAAAGCCGCGAGGGCTACAAGCTGGATATGCCACAGGCGACACTGAGTACGGCAGAAGCTGTATCTGTCTATGTGCAGAGCGCCATGACCTCCTACTATTATGAGGATCGACCTGTTACCATGGATCGACTTGTGCAGAATATGCTGGGAACGGTGGCTAAGGAGAGCGACAAGGATTTGTCAGTGCTCAAGGGTTATTTCAGCAAGGTCGTGAAGGAACGTGCCAGAGAGGACGAGCTATGGAAGGCTTACTATGAGGCGAGAACATGGATTCGCTGATGTCTGTCGCGAAGGCGGATAGCAGGACGGACAAGCATTTTACGGATTCGAACATTTCCATGACTATGTCGCACCATTCCACAATGGACGATCTCTCTGCGCTAGCCTCTGAGGAGTCGGGTGTATCTATGGAACAGCTAGATCTGCTATACCGTGAGCAGGTATTTAATTTGTCATCTAACGTAGTGTATTTTCCGGTACGTCATCATAGCCCGGCTTGCTCGTTTCATTTATTGCAAGCAATAGAAGCCTATAAGCCCCAAATTATATTAATTGAAGGCCCTGAGAGTGCAGACCCGTTAATTCAAGTATTGACGGATGAGGCAACTGTACCGCCTGTAAGTCTGTATTGTATGTACGAGACAAATGTGGAAAAGGCGGCCTTCTACTATCCGCTATTGAGCTACTCTCCTGAATACGTGGCGATGAGGGAGGCTGTGCGTCAGAACATTCCTGTCCATTTCATTGATCTGAATGTTCGCCCGCATTTCCTGAAAGCTCAGTCTGAAGCTGATATTCTCGCCAAGAAGGAGAGACAAAGACAAGAACAAGGCAGAGACAGGTCATCCTTGCAAGATGAGACGCTACTCACCTCCTCGGCATTCATGGACACGCTGTGCGAGAGTCTGAATTGTCGGAGCTTCGATGAGTTGTGGGAGAGATTGTTCGAGATTCGTGGTCTACAGCTCCGTACGACTGATTTTGCCCGTGAAGTATTCACCTATTGCACCTTATCGCGTATGTGCTATACGATACAGCGCCTTCAGGAGGAAGGGGAGCTAGAGCGGGAGCAGAACATGAGGCGTCACATCAGTCAGGCTGTTCAGAATTATGAGCGGGTCCTGGTGGTAACGGGTGGCTTTCATACGTATGGTCTACTGGATCGAGGACTGAAGGAGAGCGGAGGTCTGGAAAGGCAAGCAGAAGAAGTGGGTAAGACTGCGTCTAAAGAAGCGTCAAAAGATGTGTCAAAAGATGTGTCAAAAGATCTGTCTAAGGATCTGTCTAAGGATGTGTCTGAGGAAGCTGAGACAACCGCTACTACATCTTCATCTGAATCCACAGCTGGTAATTGTGAAGCAGCCCTGGCGACTCATGATTCTGGCGCTGTGAGCTCAGTTCAGTATACGAAGCAGATGTACCCCATGATCTATACCTTTGCCGAAGCCGATCGACTGAATGGCTACGCTAGTGGTATGCCATATGTGAACTATTACGAGCTGGCATGGACCCATATTGAGCAGTCGAGACAAGAGCCCTATACACGTACATCGCTGCAGCTGCTGACAGCATTGACCCACAGGCTACGTGAACAGAAGCAGCATGTATCTACCAGTGATGCTATTGAGGCTTATGCGATGTTACAGGGATTAGCTCACCTGCGCAGCAAACACGAGGGAGGAGTCTATGAGCTCCTGGATGCAGTGCTATCCGCCTTCGTCAAGGGTGAGTATTCGATCGCCACGTCTGAACCCGTTACGAGGCTGAAGGAGCTGTTAACGGGAGACAAGATTGGTCAGATTGCGCCCAATGATTGGCTTGTTCCCATTGTGGAGGACTTCAAGCGTCATGCTGCTGCGGCTAAGCTACAGATTAAAACGACAGCCAGACATAAGAAAACACTGGATTTGTACGCGCGACCTGACCATCGACGGATTAGCCAATTGCTGCATTGTGTGAGCTTTCTGGTGCCGGAGTTCGCCGAGAAGAAGGCAGGCCCAGATTGGCTGGGCAATCGGAACATGAACCTTGTGCGCGAGACATGGACATATTCCTACTCAGCATTGATTGAGGCAAGATTAATTGAGAATTCGATATTTGGCGGTACACTTCAGGCCGCAGCTGTACGCAAGCTGGAAGAAGCAGCGACAGAGATACCGGGGCATCATAGTGGACGGCTGGCAGATCTGCTTCTGCACGCTCTTCTCATGGGACTGCAGGAGCTCGCGAGCAGTCTCTATGGACTCGTACGCGCTGCACTGCGCATGGATGGCAGTCTACTGTCGTTATGCCAGACGCTGCGTGTCCTATACCGCCTTCAACAGCATGGGGTACTGCTGGGCCTTCGTGATGATGAGCAGCTTCCGCAGCTGCTTGTTGAGGCATATCGTTTAGCGGTAGACAGATTGCCTGCTATTATAGGGACAGCACCCGATGAGCACAACGACATCGTTGAGGGGCTAAAGCTGCTTGCGATGCTGTCCACTGCGTCCGATGTGCTTTTTGATAGTAGGTTCAGAGAACAGTTGACAACGCTACTGGAGGAGGAGCTGCCGCCATTGCTTGAGGGCGTATGTATGGCGCTAGCTGTGTCTGCAGGGGATCGTAGCCGAGCAGAGATCGCACAACGAACGAGAGGATATGTTTGTGGTACACCAGAACAGGTCCAGAAGTCTGCGCTCTATCTACAGGGACTATTCACGGCTGGGCGTGATGTGTTCTTGTATGATGATGAGCTGCTGATCGAGGTCAATCGTCTTCTGGAGGAGCTTCCGCATGAGGAGTTTATTGCTATGGTAGCGGAATTAAGGCTTGCGTTTACCTATTTCACTCCTATGGAGACCTCACTGATTGCAGACCGTGTGGCACATATGCTGAATTCACAGGATGCCTTGCTGGAGGAAGCGGGTGTGGAGGAGCAAGAGCTGCTACGTGCTCAGGCCCTTGATGACGCATTGCGAAAGGAGTTCACCGCATGGATGCTGATCAACACGAAGTAGATGATGGAGTAATACAGCGTACTTCTACAGCGGCAAACGCCAAGTCAGGGTCGACAGAACTACTGAATCGATGGCGATTATTACTGGGAGCCTCGGCAGAAGAGAGTCTGTCGCAGAATTCAGAATATAGCTATGATGATTACTCTTATACGGAGCTGGATGAGGTACTGGGCTATCTGTATGATCGTGAATATAGCGAGGAGCAGGGCTTCCGTCGTGAAGGGGGACAAGGAGCTCCCCAATTAACGGTACCAGATTGGCTGCACAAGATCAGAACACTTTTTCCCAAGACAACGGTAGAGGTATTGGAGAAGCAAGCGCTGGAGCGCTACGGCCTGTCAGAGCTACTGACGGATCGGAAGCTTCTGGAGTCACTAGAACCCAATATGAATCTGCTCAAAAATATTATGCAGTTCAAAGGTCGCATGAAGGGTGAGGTGCTACGTAGCGCTAAGGACATCGTGCGTACAGTCGTAGAGGATTTGCGCCGCCGGTTGGAGCTTGAGGTACGTTCCAGCATTTTGGGCAAGAAGAGTCGCTATGTGAGCAGTCCCGTAAAGTCGCTGCGTAATCTGAATATGAAGAAGACCATAACCCGAAATCTCAAAAACTATGATAAAAAACGCGGCAGATTCGTCATTGATCGTCTTTATTTTGATGGAAGTGTCCTGACCTACAATAAATGGAACATCGTCATTGCTGTCGATGAAAGCGGGAGTATGCTGGATTCTGTTATTTATAGTGCAGTCATGGCGAGTATCTTCCATAGTCTGAATGCGTTGCGTACGCATCTGATTATTTTTGATACCGAGGTGGTGGATCTCAGTGATCGGCTGGAGGACCCGGTTGATCTGCTGATGAGTGTCCAGCTTGGTGGGGGGACGCATATTACCAAGGCACTTCGTTATGCGGAACGTCTTATGGATAACCCGGGCAAGACGATTTTTGTATTGGTAAGTGATCTGGAGGAAGGTTACCCGCTTCCATATATGTATAAGGCCTGCAAGGATATTGTAGACGCGGGAGCAAAGCTACTCGTGTTAACAGCGTTGGATTTCAGCGGTGAAGCAGTATACAACCGGAATGCTGCCCAGGCCTTGAGCAATATCGGAGCCGAGGTTGCAGCTATTACACCGAACGAGCTGGCGGAGTGGGTTGCTGGCGTCATTCGTTAGATTACACGAGGTTACTTGTGCTATATGAATCATCATTGGAATGGGAGGGCTAGATTATGCTAAAGGAAACTTTAACGGAGCAATCATTAGTAGACAAGACACTGGAGCTGTACGGGAAGGATAATCGCCTGACGAAGCAGGATATCGAGCAGATTCGAAATTATGTAATGGGCAAAGAAAGTACAGTTCCAAGGCTCAGCTCAATTTCCAATTTTTCTTTCAGCACAATAGATCACCTGGAGAAGCTATTCAAGCAGGGGACCAGCGATGAAGCTCTTCGCTTATCCGCAGTGATCCTGACGAATAAAGGTCTTAGCTGGGGAGAATATCTGATTCCTGTCATCTTCCGTAATCAGATCTATCCAGTTGGTCTGGGCAAGACGAGTAAGAATGGAGCAGAACGTATGGAACGAATGCAGCCCATTATGGACAAGCTCTCGTCTTACCTTGGAGAAGCCGAGATGAACAGGCTGATTGAAAAACAATTGGGACAAAGTGAGATGCGTGCTCGTAGTGCGGTCACTCCGCATCAATTGATACAAGCCTTGCTCCTGCTGAGACTTTACTATCAAGCTAATGCGGATCAGGCGCAGGAGGGTCTGAAGAGAATTCCGGAATGGCTGCGGTTGGTAGTGACTGAGGATGCAGACGAATTACGCAAGCAGTTACATACGGCGATGGAGCCAATAATTCTACGGCGGGCAGATTACCGGGATAGACATAATGCGACCACTGCGGATCTGAATGCAGAGTGGGTTTCAGAGCGTCGTACACAAGTAGTTGCTACTCATTTCCCTGACAGCAGCGTGAATGCCAAAGAATTGCTGCCAAGGACTACACTGATGGATACGTTGTACCTGATAACTGCTGCTCTCCTGTATCGCTGCAACCTCCATGGTGGAAAGGACAGGATACTGGCTAGTCAAGAGGAGATCGATCAGGTACTGCTGGAAGCAGTACGACTGTTGCATGAGGTATGCCCACTGGAGGTTCGCAGCCATCTACTGAGGATGGATTATAACTCCTCCAAGCCAGATGAGTTGCTTGAGGGGCTGCTGCCTACGGATGAACCCTTTTCATTCATCGAGCAGTTGGCAGACTCGTTCAAATACAACATGATTACTTGGCGAAAGCTGCTAGACATGATCCCGGGACATTTGGAGGAGAGTCATCGGGCTTACGAGATTTTGGAGAATCCTTTTTTGAAGCTGATTATCCATACCGTGCTTGCCGACCAGGGGAAACTACTTCCAAAAGGTGCTGGAACCGTAGAGCAGGCTATTATAGCTCATCTGAGAAATAAGGCATTCAGCGGACGCTTTGGATTGATGCTGGCTCGTTATCTCGAAGGTGAGCTTACTCTTGAGGAATATTGGGGCGACCAGCAGAACCATGGACTATTCAACAGACTGAACAAGGATATGAACCGCAAGCAACTCGTCATTGCACTGTCCTTCCTGCCGCTGGAGTCCGAGGCAACTCGTCGTCTTGCGAGCCTAATCTCGTACAAGGGCGTCAATACACTGGAATGTGTCTCGGAGCTATACCGATCCTATGCTTTTGACGGACAGAAGTTACTGGAGACCTACGCAGATCATCCCGAGGTAGATCACCAGAAGCTGCTTGAAGCGCTTGTCTGGCTGAACGGAGTAACGGGCGATACGTATGACTATAACTTTATGGGGGAAGAGGCTTATCAGCGTCTGCTTCACACGTATCCAGAGGCTGTGCTTGGAAAATATGATGAGCTCTCTACGGATGCACGAGAGTTGTTCCTGAACACCATGCTGTCATCATGGGAGCAGCAGCCAGCTGAATTAATGACAAAGGTGTTCCTGAAGGGGTTGAATGATTCGTCCAAAAAACTCCGCAAACAGATCACTGCGGCCTTCACGGATCGAGTAGATCTTCAGTTGTATAAGGATGTGTATCTTGCCAGTAAAAAATCATGCATCAAGGAGCAGGTGCTGAATCTGATACGTCGACTTCCTGAGGCCAAGGATGCGTACACCGAACTGCTGTCGAAAGAGAAAAATAGCGCTCTGCGCGAGCTTATTCAGGTGCTACTGGATACGGCAGGGCAAGGTCCGGCACATGCACATGCTGCTCTGGCAAGACAGGCGGATGAGAAGAAGAAGTCCCGCCTGAGCTGGCTCTCGCTGGCGGATCTACCGCTGCTCAAGGATACTGATGGTCAGCCGCTGAGTCAGGACATTCAGGTATATGTGCTACTGCAATCCTTGGAATACAACTCAGGGCCGAATGAAATGCTGGAGGAGATGAATGTTTACGTGCAAGCTGCCTCCCTGGCAGACTTCAGCAGTGAGCTTATACAGCAATGGCTTCGGATGGGGGCTCCTGCGAAAGAGAAGTGGGTATTGTATCTGGGGGCAATGTTCGGAGACCGCAGGCTGGTGGATTTGCTAAGTAGGGAAATCAAAGGCTGGTCTGAGAGCGGACGAGGGGCTATTGCAGCCGAGTCTGTCAAGGTGATGTCCTACGTCAAGGATCTATCTGCCCTGATGACCATCGACAAGCTGGGGCGTACCATTAAGAATCGTCAGGTAAAGACGGCGGCGACGGAAGCGCTGCAGATGGCAGCAGAGAATGCCGGCTTGACACAGGAGCAGCTGGAGGATCGACTCATTACAGCGCTTGGTTTTGATAGTAAAGGTACACAGCGTCTCAGCTATGGAGCCCGATCCTTCCTCGTCAAGGTGAATCGTGATTATCAATTGAGCGTACTGAATGAAGAGACAGGTAAGGTGGTCAAGAGTCTGCCTGCACCAGGTGAGAAGGATGATGCCGAGCAGGCTAAGGAAGCAAAGACCCGCTTCACTCAGCTCAAGAAGGACCTGAAGACGATGGTTACTTTGCAGTCACAGCGGCTGGAAGAATCCTTGTCCAAACAGCGACTATGGTCTGCCCAAGAATGGACGGATTTGTTCGTTAACAATGTGATTATGCATCACTTTGCCGTAGGACTCGTGTGGGGCGTCTATGAGAACGAACAGCTCAAGGATACTTTCCGATACATGGACGACGGAACCTTCAACACGGTTGATGAAGAGGAGTACGAGCTGGAGGCAGATGTCCGGATTGGACTCGTGCACCCGTTGGAGCTTGATCAGGAGCAGCTTGAGGCCTGGAAGACTCAGCTTCAGGATTATGAAATTGAACAGCCCTTCGAGCAGTTGGAGCGAATCGTATATATTGTCGCAGAGGATGAGAGGAAGTCGCGTGAGTATGCTCATTTGCCTGCCGAAGAGTATTCTCCAACAGCCCTTCCCAAGACGCTTGAGAAATATGGCTGGTATAAAGGTGCCCCTGCAGATGGTGGCTTCTACCACGAGATGTACAAGGCGTACGGCGAATTGATTGCCGAGCTGCAATTCAGTGGAACCAGTGTTGTGTACTATGAGGGCCTGGAGGATATTACACTTACCTCGCTGGAGTTCTATCGCAATCGGCACAATAAATACCACTCCTATTACAGGGATGAGGCTATGGAGCTAGAGCGTGTACCCGCTCGTGTGTACAGTGAGACCATCTATGATATTTTGCGTGCTACAGGACGGTAAGAGCAACTGCTCGGTGAGAGCAGTATAGGAAGCGCATCAAGGCAGCGGTGTAGCTGCGGCGAACAGGAGGAGGATGGCGTATGGATGATGCTGGCTATAGGTTGCAATTTAATCAATTTATCGACCTATGCACAGAGGATTATTTGATCCGTTATGCCAATAAAGGGTTGTACAACCGCGCTCTTAAGGAAATAGCCAAGGGTACCCGTGCTGATTATACCTTTCTGCCTGCGTCGGTGAGCTGCCAGCTTGATGATGGAACGACATGTAAGCTGTATAACACGCTAGAGAAGTGGGAATGCAGTTGCCCATCTGAAGCTATATGCAAGCACATTCTAATCTCCGTATTATATTATCAGCAGCAGCTCATGGAGAGCCGTGAGGAACCGGAGGGAACGGCTTCGCAGGTGGATAGTAGCATGGTGGATGCGCAAATCTCAGCACAGGTTCCAATGGAGACTGACGCGAACGCAGTATCCCAGATAACCAAACCAACCCATGCAACACCGTCCCCTCAAGCTGTTCAACCCAAGGTCGATTTTAGCTGGCTGCTGACCCCGGAACCTGAATCTCTGATTGCTGGTTTTAAGCCGGCAATTCTGGAAGAAGTGGTGTTCCGGTTGAAGTATGAGGAGCCACTGGAGGTCAAGCATGACTCCTTGTTGACAGTACGATTAGCCAGACGAGAAGTAGAGGTATCCTTCACAGGAAAGCCTGAACCGGCGAAGGCTCTGTGCTCAGCTAAGGGTAAGGAGGGAGACCTGCTTCGACTAGAGGCGTTGCTGCGCTATCGTAGAATGCATGGTCTGAAGGATATCGAAGCCTTGAATTCCTCGTTGTATTCTGTCCGCTATTCTATGCAGGCAGTTCGTGAGTGCCGTAGACTCCTTCAGGAGCTGCTGTTGACAGGGCTAGCCAGATTGCCAGAGAGTATGCTGGCCAGGCTTGAGATTGCCGCGGTGACAGCCCATAGCGGGGAGCTTCCTGAAGTAGAACGGCAGTTGCGTGGATTGAAGGGGGATCTAGAACTATTCTTCAACAGACATATCCGGAGCTCCATGGGGGTACTCCTGGACCGCATAACCCGATTGGAACTGAGTCTCAAGCTATTGGAGGAACAGCAGCTGTCATTACCTCAATTATCCGAGCTGGCCGGGGAGTATCGCTCCCGTTACCATACTGTGCCTCGTTTGCAGCTGTATGGATTGGGAGCGGAGCCCTGGGAGACTCGTTCCGGCTATCGGGGGATTACTTACTATTTCTATTGTCCAGATGATCAAGGTATATATACTTATACCGATGCTCGACCGGTGTTCTATGAAAAGAACGAGTTCTTGTTCGAAGTGCATTATGCATCCTTTGCCCCATGGCTACCGGGATTAACGATGGAGCGTCTATCCAGAGAGCAGCTGGAGTTCAGGCAAGTGAAAGTAAATCGCGACCACAGGCTATCCTCGTCGGATTCGGCAGTGCTTGAATTGCTGCCACGAAATCGAATTGAGGAGATTCCGCTAGAGGGGGACTTGTTCAAAAGTATTTCACAGTTGGAAGGAGCCTCACGGCAGCCAAAACTATTTGCTGCCCGAACGGAGCAATTGGTTGTGCTGAAGCTTGAACGCATCGTGGATCGTTATTTTGATCAGTTGGCACAAGAGCTGATTCTGATTGGGGAAGATACGGACCAACTCAGGGTGACTATGACGATTCCCTATGATCAGGAATGGAAGACGGCTATCCAAGCATTGGAGAAGGATAATCGCACCCAGGAGCTGGAGCATTTTTACACGCTCGTAAGAATACAGGGACAGAAGCTCTATCCGATCAGTTTTTTGAAGGGAACGCAGGTGGTCAATCTCAAGCTCGATCTGTAGCTTCGGATCTACTGAACTGGATAGAAGAGCAATCTTTAGTTATTATCCAGTCTCAGTATTAAGACTAGCAAAGCAGGACTATGCTCAGAAAATAAATGAAGAATAGGAGTGAGGTGAAGTCGTGCAGGGAATGCATTCGCTCAGTGATAAGATACATAGCTGGTGTCAGGAGCTACTGCTTCGAGGCTTGTCTCAGCTCACATTGGATGATCTGGCTCTACTAGAGCAGCGGTCGGCAGAGGCTGCCCGACTCAATCTCCTATTCCTCCAGCAATTGCTGGAGCAGGTGATATATACTGGACGAGCTGCTGTACTGGGTGGTGATGCAGGTCCACAATTGCTGGAGGCCTACTGCATGCTTAGTCAGTATGTTAGTCTGATTGTTCAGGAGCCTGAGGCTCTGCATGCACTGGCAGAATGATCTGAAGTTGAGATTGAGAAGGTCGGTTGTAATTAAATACCAGCACAAAATAGGCAGTCTGCTTCTAAATGCAGCCTGCCAATTTGTGTTAAGCATTCGCTCTTATTTGCTGTTATTAGTATTGTTGTGTTGTCATCTTACTGCTGGTTATCTAAATATAAGAGGCTCCAGCACTGCCAGTAGGGTCGAGCCGACCATAGCGATTAGCATGACGTATACAAATACTTTGAACCATTTTTTGTGCTGCATGTGTAACTCCTTTATAATGAAGATGGAATGTTGAAGTTAATACTATTGTAACGCAATCCGAGTAGGGAGGAAAGTTAGTATGGTTGTTAAAGATCGATTGATTGGTGAATTTATGGAACTTGTACAGGTGGATAGTGAAACTAGGCACGAGCAGGAAATTGCGAAGGTGCTGAAGGATAAATTTATGGCGTTGGGTCTAGAGGTGAAGGAAGACGATTCCAAGGAACGTACTGGGCACGGTGCAGGCAATCTGATTGCGACCTGGAAGGCAACAGGCACGGAACAAGCACCGAAAATTCTGTTTACCTGTCATATGGATACAGTTGCTCCAGGTGTAGGAATACAACCAGAGCTGGGTGAAGATGGATGGATTCGTAGCAAGGGTGCGACGATTCTGGGAGCCGATGATAAAGCGGGAATAGCTGCATTATTCGAAGCCATTCGCGTCGCAGAGGAGCAGAAGCTTCCACATGGTCAGATTCAATTTGTGATCACGGTGGGCGAGGAATCTGGTCTGATTGGTGCAAGTGCGATGAAGCCTGAGGATCTCGATGCGGAATTCGGATTCGCGTTGGACTCGAATGGCGAAGTAGGATCCATCTGCATCGGTGCCCCTACCAGAGCGAACATTGAGATGACGATTACTGGCAAGTCTGCTCATGCTGGGGTAAATCCTGAGGATGGAATCAGCGCTATTCAGGTTGCTTCCAAGGCTATCAGTGCCATGAAGCTCGGCCGGATTGATAAGGATACGACCGCCAATATCGGCAAATTCGAAGGTGGCGGAGCAACTAATGTTGTATGTGAACTGGTGACGTTATACGCTGAAGCACGTAGCAATGTGCAGGAGAAGATGAGTCAGCAGATTCAGCAAATGCGTGACGCGCTGGAGACGACCTGTCGGGAGTACGGAGCACAGTCTGAATTCCGCAGTGAGATTGCCTATCCTGCATATAAGTTCAAGGAGGATGATGAACTGGTGCAGCTTGCACAACGGGCGATTCGCGGCATTGGACTGAAATCAGAAACCTTTGTCTCAGGTGGCGGGTCTGATGCGAATGTCTTTAATGGCTTGGGTATTCCTACAGTTAATCTTGCGTTAGGTTATGAATATATTCATACGACTCAAGAAAAAATTAAGGCAGATGATATCGTCAAGGCAGCGGAGATTGTGGTCGCCATTATCCGTGAGACTGCAGGTAAATGAGACACGGGCTCTAGAACATAAAAATGGCCTGGATTGGGAGCATCTCCGATTCAGGCCATATCTTCTATGTATCGACTGCGAATACGAATCATTGTTGTACTTTGTACTACATGGCAATGGTATAATCAGCTCTCAGTGACGATCTTCAAGGAATGTATGATCAAAGTAAGCTTTGAAATTCGGATATAGCTGCACAAGGTGGTCTTGCAGACTACTGCGCTCAGCCACGAGCTCGTCCAGATCGAACAGAATTTCATGCTCAATCTCATAGATCGCACACTCATCTTCATTCGGAGCTGCGCTCAGATCTATACAGCGAATCTTGCCATATTCGGCATCCCAGGCGAATGGTAGATACCCAAGCTTGCAGAGGACAGGATTATACATATTTCTAATGTCACCCAGCGGGTCATCCAGGCCTTGAGAGGGAACGACGTCAAAGTAATGATGATAAGTGGAAATAAATGCCTGATACCACTCAGGAAAAGTCAAGCCAAACTCATGCTCCAATTGTGCAATATCCTCCCGGGTAACCATGGAAGTTATCATCCTCCAGCTCGCCCAGTCCTGATCAGAAGAAATGGTAGCATTCTCGACCTTCATCTCGTCTGGAACATCAGGGTGCATCCAGCGGCAAAAGTTATCCTCTATCATATAATTGTAGCGCTCGTAGTAGGCTTCAAGTCCTTGCTTGATGTAGCTGCGAATGTTCAAATGTTCCATGCTGAAAGCTCCTTCTTATCCTCATTCCAAAGTCATTTTACAAGAACGTGTGTTCCTTGTGTATTCTAATACATTATTATCCATATGTCCAGAGCTGCTCCGCGCTGCCTGACAGTTTTGCCATTCGATGAGCGTCATATCGCTTCCAGCCGCACGTTGCCACTGCCGAAGCGTCGCTCGAATTTCCCAGCCTTTACCTACAATGAACAAGGCTTGTGTGGCCCGGTGTGTTGTCATGCCCCTCAACTCCTTCGCACTATGATCTGCTATAATGAGATCATATGTAGGTTGAGAGAATGATATACACGTAATCTACAAATTCGATTAGCGACTAATAATAGCTAAGTGTTAGTTTTTTTTTGTTATTTTTTTGTTATTTAAGGTTTGTTAACAATAAAGGCTCTTTCAAGAGCCTAGCTTAATTATTAAGGAGGCATACTATCCCAATGAAGTCCCAACAGCCAAGCTCCAATCACCCAACTAATCCCGACAATTCAAGCTCCAGCTCAATCATATCCAACGTGACCGTATCCAACGCGAATTCGGACAGTCTCACTCCAGCCCACGCCAGCGTAGTGTATTCGAATCCGAAGCTGGAAGAGAGCTTTATATCCACTGAGCCTGTATTTCAAGGCAAAATCATATCACTACAGGTGGATACTGTTAGGCTACCGAATGGTAGCTCGGCTACACGTGAAGTGGTGAAGCATCCAGGAGCTGTTGCTGTACTCGCGCTGCATCAAGGGAAGCTGCTGGTCGTCGATCAATATAGACAGCCGTTAGGGCGCTGCGAGGTAGAGATTCCTGCTGGCAAGCTCGATCCCGGCGAGGACCCGCTGGAAGCCGCAGGAAGGGAGCTGCGTGAGGAGACGGGCTATACGTCCACCAGCCTGCAACTGCTCCAGTCGTTCTATACCTCACCAGGCTTTGCTGATGAGATTATCCATCTCTATGTCACAGAGGATCTTCAGCCAGGACAGATGTCACCAGATGAGGATGAGTTCCTGGAGGTATCCGAGATTACGTTGGAGGAAGCTTTGACGTGGATTAAGGAAGGGCGTATCAGTGATGCCAAGACCATCATGGCGGTGTATGCTTGGCAGTTGCGCATGCTGACAGGGAGCTTCTCTTAACTACAGGAAGAGGCGAAATATAGTTATGAACAAGAATGATAAAGTAACCGCAACCGGGCTGCAGACGACCTATGCCGATCTTCACATTCATATCGGTCGTACCGAACGAGGGATTCCGGTCAAGATTAGCGGCAGTCGAGACCTTACCTTTGCCAACATCGCACACGAAGCTTCTGAGCGAAAAGGTATCCAGCTCACTGGCGTCATTGACTGCCACTCCCCGGCTGTACAGATGGATATACACAATAGCCTGGATAAGGGGGACATGACTGAGCTACCTGGTGGGGGGATTGCTTATAGGAATACAGTTATCCTGCTAGGCACTGAGATGGAGATTCGAGAGGCCGGACGTCCAGAGGCACATGTGCTTGCTTATTTTCCTACCGTTGCGATCATGGAGGACTTCACTGCCTGGATGAGCCGCCATATGAAAAATGTAAATCTCAGCTCTCAACGCATCTACGCTCCGCCAAAGGAGATTCAGCAGGAGGTCATCGGACGCGGAGGGCTGTTCATTCCTGCCCATATATTTACCCCTCATAAGGGGATATATGGCAGTTCTGCTGAGCGGATGGCTGAGATTCTGGATCTGGAGCAGATCCATGCCGTAGAACTGGGACTGTCCGCGGATACGGCTATGGCCGGGATGATTTCGGAGCTGGACCGTTATGCATTTCTCACGAACTCGGACGCTCATTCGCTTGGGAAAATCGGTCGTGAATACAATGAGCTGCTGCTTCGTGAGCCGAGCTTCGAGGAATTTCGCCTGGCCTTGCAAGGGTATGAAGGAAGAGCGATTGTGGCCAATTACGGGCTGAATCCGCGACTCGGAAAATATCACAGGACCTGCTGCACTGCTTGTGGGACGATGGTAGAGCATACGGGTGACTTGAGCTCTTGCTGTACGACATGCGGCAAGAAGAAGCTCGTCCGGGGTGTCTGGGACCGCATTGTGAGCATTGCGGATCAGAAGCAACCACAGAATCAGGAATTCTTCGCCCGTCCTCCTTATCGGTACCAGGTGCCGCTAGAATTCATTCCAGGTCTTGGAAAGGCGAAGCTTGCAAAGCTCCTGACAGCGTTCGGAACAGAAATGAATATACTGCATGCCGCAGACGAAGCCTCAATGGCTGACGTTGCGGGAGCGGATGTAGCCGAGAAGATCGTGAAGGCTCGCGAAGGACGGCTTCAGGTCGTAGACGGTGGTGGAGGTACCTACGGCAAGATCGCTGGTGGCCCTGGTAAATGAAAGAGTTCATGGATTAAATAACAAGAGTCATAGGCTACCCTGCTTGTTCATATTTTAGAATAAGCAGACGAAAGGGGCCAGGTAGCCGATGCAACGGATGATCCAATCTTTCCGGGAACGAATGACGTTCTATATCTTCTTTGCCGTCTTATTTTTGGTAGGAGTCGTATTTGGGGCACTCATGGTAAATGCCTTGTCGCTGGAGCAGCAGCAGGATCTGGGGAGATATCTGAATAATTTCTTTATTACGGTGAATCAGATGTCTGGCTCTGGCACGGCAGCAACGATTGCTTCCTTCTGGGATATCGCCGCTCTTCATTTGAAATGGGTAGCGATCATATGGGTATGCGGCCTGTCTGTAATTGGGCTGCCGGGTATTCTAGTGTTGAATTTTCTGAAGGGAGCCTTGATCGGCTTCTCTGTCGGATTTCTGGTCGGGCAGTATTCATGGAAGGGACTACTGTTTGCCTTGGTATCTATAGCACCACATAATCTGCTGGTCATTCCTGCATTGCTGGTATGCAGCGTAGCAGCTATGAACTTTTCGATTCAAATGATTAAAGATAGCGTGTTTATGCCAGGCAGATCGAATGGATTTTTGCGCCCCTTCACATCGTATTCGCTGGTAACGACCTCCATGATCGTATTGCTCATCGGAAGTGCCTGCTTCGAGACCTGGGTGACCCCGGTAATGATGAAGTGGACCACGCCAATGCTGACCGCTTTGTTGAAGATTTGAGTGTGCGCAAAGTGTTTGACTTTATTTGAATTTTCCCCCTATAATAGTAGAAGTGAAAATTGGGCAGTGCGCACAAAATCTCTGAGGGGGAGGGAGACAATGGAAGCGCGGATCGACAAGATTAAACAACAATTGCAATCGCAGGGCTACAAGTTAACGCCTCAGCGGGAAGCCACGGTAAGAGTATTGCTTGAGAATGAAGAAGACCATCTGAGTGCGGAAGATGTATTCATGCTCGTCAAAGAAAAAGCTCCTGAAATCGGTCTGGCAACCGTATACCGTACCCTTGAACTACTAAGCGAGCTGCATGTAGTTGAGAAGATCAATTTTGGTGACGGCGTTGCGCGCTATGATTTGCGTGGCGATACCTCCAAGCATCATCACCATCATTTGATTTGTGTACAGTGTGGAAGTATGGATGAGATCAGGGAAGATTGGCTGGGGCCGTTGGAGGAGCGTCTGGAGCGTGAATTCAATTTCTCAGTTCTGGATCACCGACTTGATTTCCATGGCATCTGCTATCGCTGTAAAAGCAAGAATGACAAGCAGGATGGAACTGACTAATCCGACTTATTCAGGTAGACAACAGAATTGTATGAGTATTCGATTGCTTAAGACTCAAGAAACTGAAGAGCCAAGCTCTCACCGATATTTCGGGAGAGCTTTTTTGCTGCCCATGTAGACTGCCTGCCAGAAGCGGCACGCCCTTTCATAACCTGATTTGATTGATCATATAGTGTAGTGATAGCCTGTATTCGCGCATGCCGTGAAGAAGGAAGCCATTGCCTAGGGGGCTGTGAAAATGATATTGTCTATTAGGAGGGCCTGCAGAACGCTGGCACTACTCTGTGTATTCTGCTGTCTGACGCTTGTACTCTATTTGGCGCTGCAGTGGGTAAGCGACTGGATTTCACCAGTCGATCATTACAGAATTCCGGAAGGAAATGCGATCAAGGTGTTCATTGATGAACTGCCAGCCAAGGAAGAGCCGTCTCCATTATCGGAACGACTTCGCTTTTTTTACTGGTATGGGGAGTAGCTACTGGCTACGGCATGAATTTTCGGGCAAGGAGCGTTAAATGATAGTATGAAGCAATATATACAGCCTTTCATCCATTATCTGGTGGAGGAAAAAGGAGTGTCTGCAGCTACACGGGAAGCTTATCAGCATGATGTGGAATCGTTCCTGTCCTATATAGACGAGCAGGGAATTGAGGAGCCGGACGACGTACGGCGTCTGCATCTGGCGGCCTACTTGAATGGGTTGAAGAAGGACAAGGCGTCTGCCACTGTGGCCCGTAGTCTAATCGCTATTCGTGCCTTATTTCATTTTCTGATCAGGGAAGGTGTGACTCTACAAGACCCTACTGTCCTGCTGGAGGCGCCCAAGAAGGAGAAGAAGGTACCGGTCGTCCTGACGACTGAGGATATGGAGAAACTGCTGGAGACGCCGGACATTTCCTCAGCTCAAGGACTACGGGACAGAGCTATGCTGGAGTTATTGTATGCTACAGGTATGCGTGTATCCGAACTGGTAGGGTTGAACGTCAATGATGTGCATGTGGAGCTACGTTATGTACATTGTACCGACTCCAAGGGGAATGAGCGAATCATTCCGATTAGCCGGGAGGCCTGTTTATGGCTTGAACGCTATCTGGACAAGCATAATCTAGGCACAGAGCTGGATACAAGTGGGCGCGATACACATCGGCCCCTGTTCATCAACGCAGCCGGGGGACGCTTAAGCCGTCAGGGTCTATGGAAAATACTCAAGAAGCATGCAGCTCTACTCGGGATGGAGGACAAGCTTACCCCACATACCCTGCGTCATTCGTTCGCGATGCATCTGGTCCATAACGGAGCAGATTTGCGAGCTGTGCAGGATCTTCTGGGTCATGCTGATGTATCCACGACACGGATGTATGCTCATACGTCCAAGGGGAACATGAAGGACATCTATGAAAAATTCCATCCGCGGGCCAGTAAATCCTCCACGGCATTACCAGATTCGGCGCATGTTGGGGATTTCAAGACCTAGGTAAAGCTCTTAGTATCTTGGTTCGAAACTGATTTCATGTTGAATTGGACCCCACTGATCTGGTCAAGGCGCTGGTCACAGGTTCAGATTCCGCTTCCGCGAAAGGATCGTCTAGCCTTTGAAGCGCTTCGTTCTATTTAACAATAACAGCATAAGGAGAGATACATATGTCTACAATTAATCAAGCAGCAATCCAAGAAGCAGCGGCGTATATTCGTCAGCACAGCAACAACATCAATCCTGAGATTGGCCTGATCCTTGGCTCAGGTCTGGGAATTCTGGCAGATCTCATTGAGGATGGCATTAGCATTCCTTATCATGACATTCCGCATTTCCCGGTGTCCACAGTAGAAGGACATGCTGGTGAGCTTCTGCTCGGCACCGTAGGGGGCCGCAAAGTGATGATGATGAAGGGCAGATTCCATCTGTATGAGGGCTACAAGCCAGAGCTCACGACCTTCCCTGTCCGCGTCATGAAGGAATTGGGCGTCAAGAGCATGCTTGTCACCAATGCTGCTGGCGGCGTGAATACGTCCTATGAAGCTGGAGACCTGATGGTCATTAGTGACCATCTGAACATGACAGGTACCAATCCGCTGATGGGGCCAAATGATAATGCCCTGGGTGTGCGCTTCCCGGATATGTCTGAAGCGTACAGCAAAAGATTGCGCGCGGTAGCTCATGAAGTAGCGCAGGAACAAGGTGTAAAGCTGCAGGAGGGTGTATATGCAGGACTACTGGGGCCGAACTATGAGACGCCTGCAGAGATCGTAATGCTGCGCACGCTCGGTTCTGATGCCGTGGGGATGTCCACTGTGTCAGAGGTAATCGTGGCACGTCATGCTGGCCTGGAAGTGCTGGGCTTCTCCTGTATTACGAATATGGCAGCGGGAATTCTCGACCAGCCGCTGGACCATAGCGAGGTCATGGAGACAGCTGATCGGGTCCGTGAGAAGTTCCTGAAGCTGGTACTTGGAATTATCCCGAAGATGTAATTGCAGCCTAATTCGATCGTTGAACATAGATTGAACATAGATACACGAAGGTGTCCTACAGGTGCTTGTTCCTGTCGGGGCACCTTTTCTTTTTTGTGCGTGGTACTGGAATAATTTTCACAAGTTCTGCCGACAATGGTTAGCAGCACCCGTATGAGCAGACAGAGACCAAATTCTGTGCAGCTCACGGGTTATGTCCAGAGGAGGGAACCGAAGTGAAGAAGTTAGGAATATCGCTCATGTTGTCCGCTGCCATTGGTCTGTCTACGCTGAATCCGGCAGTGCTTGCAGTAGATTCCCGGGAAAATGTGACTTCAGCAGTAGAGCTGGCACCTAGCGCAGGCTCAGCTATTCTGATGGATGCTGACACAGGTACTGTCATCTACGAGAAGAATAGTCATGCCAAGCTACCCCCGGCGAGCATTACCAAGATCATGACGATGCTGCTGACGATGGAGGCGCTGCACGATGGACGCCTGAAGCTGACGGATAAGGTGCGGACGAGCGAATACGCTGCTTCGATGGGAGGCTCGCAAATCTTCCTGGAGCCTGGCGAGGAGATGACTGTCGATGAGATGCTGAAAGGCATTGCGATGGCTTCCGGTAATGATGCATCTGTGGCCATGGCCGAGAAGATTGCAGGCTCGGAGCAGGCCTTTGTGGCGAAGATGAATGAGAAGGCGCAGCAATTGGGCCTGAAGGATACTAAATTTGCGAATTGCAATGGACTTCCTTCTGCCGAGCATTATTCATCTGCGCATGATATCGCCGTCATGAGCCGTGAGCTATTGAAGTATCCGCAGATTACCAAATACACGGGGGCATATCAGGATTATTTGCGCAAGACGTCCGAGAAGCCCTTCTGGCTCGTCAACACGAATAAGCTCGTGAGATTCTATACGGGTGCAGACGGTCTGAAGACGGGCTACACATCGGAGGCAAAATTCTGCCTCTCGGCTACAGCCGTGAAGGATGGCCTGCGTGTCATAGCTGTGGTGCTGGGCGAACCGAATACGAAGACACGCAACAGTGAGGTTGCATCCATGTTCGACTACGCCTTCACGCAATATACAATGAAATCAATCGTCAAGAGTGGCGAAGTCATCGGTACACTACCGATTGAGAAGGGCACGCAATCCTCCTTGCAGATCCGTGCAGACAAGCCGTATAGTGTGCTCGTCAAACGAGACGGCACAGCGGAAGGAATACGTCATGAGGTGCAGCTTCAAGAACATCTAAAGGCACCTGTTCACAAAGGTCAGACGATCGGCAAGCTGGTCGTATATCAGAAGGACAAAGTACTAAAGGAATTCGAGATCTATTCGGATACGGATGTTCAGAAGGCGAATTGGTGGCAGCTATTCAAGCGCACTACTTCTGAGCTGTTCTCGTAGTCCTCATTTGAGACTTTCAGAACAATCGGTATCATACGAATTGAATCGTCAGGTGTCTTTAGCAGCTGCAACGGATGTCTTGTAGATCGCTGTTGTTCTATGCGGATTCGTCGATTGATGGGTATCGGGGTAGGAACATTACGGTCCCGTGTAGATTTTCGCCGCAGTGTTGTTGATTTCTCGGAGTTTTCTTCTAGTTTTGTCGGCATGCAGGATTCCCCTTCTAAAGTGGAGAAATCCTTGTCCTAAGACAGGGAGGAGAGTGAACAAGCATGGATTTGCAGTTGCATATGGAGCACCATCGCAGTGTGTTAATCGTTCGTTTATCAGGTGAGCTCGATCACCATACGGCAGATCAGGTACGTGTTCAGATGGATGAAGCGATTATGCGGCAGCAGTGTGAGCATGTCGTGTTGAATTTACAGCACCTTCAATTCATGGACAGCTCCGGGCTGGGTGTCATTCTGGGCCGTTACAAGCTGCTCAAGCAGAAGGGTGGCAAAATGGCCATCTGTGAAGCGAATACTGCGGTGTATCGCTTGCTGGAGATGTCGGGACTGTTCAAAATCATGCCCTGCTATGAGAAGGAAGACAATGCGCTTACAGAAATGGAGGTGGTGTCATGAGGGAGGCACAGGGAAGTAATTTCATGACACTGCAGTTTGCTGCCCGCTCCGAGAATGAAGCCTTTGCCCGCGTCACGGTGGCGGCTTTTGTATCCCAGCTGGACCCGACCATGGATGAGCTGAGCGACCTGAAGACCGTCGTATCGGAAGCCGTGACGAATAGCATTATCCATGGCTACAACAGCAATCCTGAAGGGATAGTGACGATCAAGGCAGCGATTGATAGCGACGTGGTAACCATCATCATTGAGGATTCGGGATTAGGCATTGAGGATCTGGAGCTAGCACAGCAACCACTCTACACATCGAAGCCAGAGCTTGAGCGTTCTGGTATGGGGTTCACGATCATGGAGAACTTCATGGATGAATTTGAGGTCGTCAGTCAGCCAGGCACAGGAACCACGATCCGTATGAAGAAAAGGATTGAATCTAAGAAAGCCTTGTATAATTAGGGGTTGGACCTATGGATGCTGAAATGAAGCGTGGTGCGCAAACTTATCTGGATGATGCGGAAGTCAAGCGTCTGATTGCTCTCAGTCAGGCAGGAGATCATACGGCCCGAGATACACTCGTCAATTGCAACATCCGTCTCGTATGGTCTGTAGTACAAAGATTCATGAATCGCGGCTATGAGCCCGAGGATCTATTCCAGATCGGCTGTATCGGACTGCTCAAGTCCGTGGATAAGTTCGATCTGAGCTATGACGTGAAGTTCTCTACCTACGCGGTACCCATGATCATCGGGGAAATTCAACGCTTCCTGCGGGATGACGGGACCTTGAAGGTCAGTCGTTCGTTGAAGGAAATGGCCAATAAAGTCCGTAAAAAGCGGGACGAGCTCTCCAAGGAGCTGAATCGGCTACCGACGATCAAGGAGGTCGCAGATGGCCTTGGCGTATCGCCAGAAGAGGTAGTATTCGCCCAGGAAGCCAACAAGCCGCCGAGCTCTATTCATGAGACTGTATTTGAGAATGATGGTGATCCAATCACCCTCATGGATCAGATTGCTGATGATTCTCAGGAGAAGTGGTTCGAGAAGCTGGCCCTGAACGAGGCCATAGGCGGACTTACCGAGCGAGAGAGGCTTATCGTCTATCTACGATACTACAGGGATCAGACCCAATCAGAGGTGGCGGCCCGTCTGGGCATCTCTCAGGTGCAGGTCTCCCGTCTGGAAAAAAAGATTCTGCAGTCCATCAAAGAGCAGATCGCACAATAAGCATAGCTGAGACAAGTGCACTTTGGTTATACCCCTGTCAAGTCGACAAGGATATAACCACTTAAGGTGCCTTGTCTTTTTTTGCGTAACGGGATAAAAAACGGGAAGCAATTCATACTATGACTACATCTCAAAATGTTGGGAGAGGGACAGCATGGAGAATTACAATGCGCCAACTGTCTATTTGCGCTTACGTACTCGTGTACAGGTATCACCCGGACAGCAGCTGCGGCTGGGGGACGTAGCGCAGCTATTAACCGACCCGCAATGGGAGAAGCCCTTACTGCAATTGACATTGAAGCGTCCTCAAGTGAATGAGGGCAACCTCATCCTGATTGACATCCTGCAGATTATTGCTGCTATTCGGCAAAAGCTGCCGGGCGCAGTGATTGAATCCATGGGGAAGTCGCATGTTCTGGTGGAGCTGGTGGAGAAGCCCCGTCAGCCTTCGAAAATACTGTTTGTTATCGTCTGGGTGCTGCTATTTTTCGGTTCGGCATTGACCATCATGAATTTTCATGCGGACGTCAGCATGCAGGCTGTACATGTTCGAATTGTAGAAATGATTACGGGGAAGAAGAATACGAATCCGCATGTATTCCAGATCGCCTATTCTATAGGCATTGGAGCAGGGATGATCGTGTTTTTCAACCATTTGTTCAAGAAAAAGTGGAACGAGGAGCCTACGCCGCTGGAGGTGGAAATGTTTTTGTACCAGCAGAACGTGGATCAGTATGTCGTAGCCGAGGAATATGAGCGCATTCATAAGCAGGATGCGGATACGTCATGATGATGACGCTTGTCAGCTGGGGACTCCAGCTGTTGCTTGGACTAGCCTCTGGTATAGCTATTGGCGGCGGAGTGGTGGCGCTCTTTATCGTACTGAACATTATCCCGCGTCTCGCCCAGCTCACAAGATCCTATGACAAGGCTCATTGGTACGAGGGTGTCATGGTGTTCGGCTCGGTTGCCGGTACGATCGGGGATTTCTGGAATCTGACGGGATATGCACCCGTCTGGGTAACATGGCTGCCGGGACTGTTCTGCGGGGTATTTGTCGGCATGCTGGCAGCTGCTTTGACAGAGGTCCTGAATGTGCTACCGATTTTGGCCAAGCGTATGAATATGATGCCATACATTTTTGGTTTATACATGGCTATGGTCTTCGGCAAGGTATGTGGTTCGCTGTTCGATTGGTTCGTCTACTACCGATAATGGTCAGGCATATGGATTGATTTTGGAAAGGAGCATGATCGCGATGCGCAAAATGGAGCGAAGGGGACAGGAGGAGCATACTGACGAGCCTGTATTGGATGCTGCTTATGCCGAGCACAAGCGTCAGCATGAGAAAGAAGATGAACGCAAGAAAGAGGAGGAGACTTCGGCCAATGTCGAGGAATCCGTCATCTACTGGCAGGGACAAGATGATATATCCAGAAGCCTCAAGGAGAACAAAGAGACGCTAACAAAGGTCCTTGGACTCGGAGAGACGTTTGATGTCGTATTTCGGGAGATGACATTTGGCGGGACACCGACTGGCATATTATTCATTAACGGGTTCGCCAAGGATAACATCCTGACCGAGATTCTGAAAAGACTAAGTTATCTGACGCCGGAGCAGGTATCCTCCCATGCGCTCCATTCCTATTTCGAATATTATATTCCTCACATCCAGGTCACCAAGGAGCACAAGCTGTCGTCAGTCATTAACAGTGTCATGACGGGGATGAGCGCGATCTTCGTGGAAGGCGGAATGGCTGCCATCGTGCTTGATACACGCAGCTATCCAGCCAGAGGGCCAGAGGAGCCGTCATTGGAGCGTGTCGTCCGCGGTGCGCGAGACGGCTTCACGGAGACCATGCTGACGAATGTAGCCTTGATCCGTAGACGTTTGCGTGATCCGGGTCTGAAGTTCGAGGTGATGCAGGTGGGGAGAAGGACGCGGACGGACGTGTGTATTGCGTATATCGACGATATTGTTGATAAAGTGATGGTCGATTCGATCCGCGAGAAAATCAAAAAGATTGATAATGATGGTATTCCACTTGCAGACAAGCAGCTGGAGGAGCTGATTATTAATAAAGGCTGGCATCCGTATCCGCTAGTGCGTTACTCGGAGAGACCAGATGCGGTGGCTTCGCATATTATGGAGGGGCGTGTAGTCATTCTCGTCGATACCTCGCCAAGTGCGATGATTATGCCGACCACGTTTTTTGATCTGTGTCAGCATGCAGAGGAGAATCGGCAGACACCATTTATGGGGAGCTATTTACGTTGGATTCGATTTGCGGGGATATTTGCCTCCTTGTTCCTGCTGCCATTGTGGATGCTGATGGTTATCTATCCTGAGGTGCGCATGCCAGGTCTTGAGTTTTTGGGACCTAACGAGAACAATACCCATATTCCACTAATTGCCCAGTTTCTGATGATTGAGTTTGGGGTGGACCTGCTACGTCTTGCTGCTGTACATACCCCGACACCGCTGGCGTCTGCGATGGGTCTGATTGCTGCCATTCTGGTCGGAGACATTGCGGTCAAGACGGGCATCTTCGTGAATGAAGTGGTACTGTATATGGCCGTGGCTGCGATCGGGATGTTCGCTACGCCAAGCTATGAGTTGGGTCTAGCCAACAGGCTGATTCGCCTCGTATTACTGGTACTGGTGGCGGTATTCAAGGTTAAAGGCTTCGTAGTAGGTGTTACCTTGATTCTGATCCTACTGATCACACACCGTTCGTATAATTCATCCTATATGTGGCCGTTCATTCCGTTCAATGCGAAGGCTATGGCGGAAATTATACTTCGTAGGCCGATGCTGACCTCCAGAGATCGTCCTTCCTTCAACAAGACACGGGATAGCTCGCGAATGCCGCCTCGTGAGCGTCGAAGAGAATAAGACGGCAAGTACAAACGATTTGCATAAAAATCCATACCCATTCATCGGATTTTTGCTATACTGGTGTAAATGTTTCGATGGAATGAGACAGGATTCCCAGAAAGTGAGGCTCCAGGGTATGTTTTTACATGGTACAAGTCAAATTAATGCACAGGGACATTTGGAGATCGGGGGCTGCGATACGGTTCAGTTGAAGGAACAATTCGGCACCCCATTATATATTATGGACGAGCAATTGATTCGTCAGCGTTGCCGGGAGTTCGTGAGTGCATTCCGCACTACAGGGCTGTCCTTTCAGGTCGCCTATGCGAGCAAGGCATTCTGTACGGTGGCCATGTGTGCACTGGTTGCCGAGGAAGGCATGTCGCTGGATGTCGTATCCGACGGGGAATTGTTCACTGCATTGCAGGCGGGCTTCCCTGTAGAGCGGATTCACTTTCATGGCAACAACAAGACTCCCGAAGAGATCGAGATGGCGCTGGAAGCCGGAATCGGCTGCTTTGTCGTAGACAATGAGACTGAGCTGCATTTGCTGCAGGCGATTGCAAGCGAGAAGAACGTACAGGCGAATATTTTGCTCCGTGTAACTCCGGGAGTCGAGGCTCATACCCATGAGTACATCTCTACGGGACAGACGGATTCCAAGTTCGGATTCGACATCGGTAACGGGTCGGCTTACGAGGCGGTTAAGCTTGCCTTGCAAAAAAGCCAGCTGCGCCTGCTAGGTGTACATTCACACATCGGCTCGCAAATTTTCGAGGTAGACGGATTTATGGTTGCGGCAGAGCGGGTGGCTCATTTTACTCGTGAGGTGTACGAACAGCTGCGTGCGGAGTTCAGGGTCATTAACCTGGGCGGAGGCTTCGGTATTCGTTATACAGAAGAGGATACGCCGCTCGCTGTTGCCAAATATGTGGAGGCCATTAGCCAAGCGGTCCACACTCATTTTACCGGGATTGGCAAGCAGTTGCCTGAGATCTGGATTGAGCCAGGTCGCAGTATTGTAGGGGATGCGGGTACCACCCTGTACACGATAGGGAGTGTCAAGGATATTCCGGACATCAGAAAATACGTGTCAGTAGACGGCGGGATGACCGATAATCCAAGACCTGCGCTCTATCAGGCCAAGTATGAGGCTATGCTGGCCAACCGGGCCAATGATTCGGATGAAGAGACGGTGTCCATTGCCGGGAAATGCTGCGAGAGTGGTGACATGTTAATCTGGGATATGGAGTTGCCACAGGTACAATCTGGAGACTTGCTGGCTGTAGCGGCTACAGGAGCCTATAACTATTCGATGGCGAGCAATTACAACCGACTGCGCCGTCCGGCCGTTGTGTTCGTGAAGGATGGTAACGCAGAGCTGGTCGTACGCCGTGAGACCTTTGAGGATATTGTGCGTAATGATCTGGTGCCGAAGAAGGCGCTATCCCAATGCTAGAGACTAACTGTGAGCATAGATGATCACCTCGACAGACTGGATGTGACGGATTCGACATACTCGATGATGCATAGATCGTAAAAAAGATGTGAAAATTTTGCTAACTGTGCGGTTTCATAGTACACTAGTACTTGGACTTTATTGACGCTGAAGAGCGAAAGGAGAACGAACATAGATGGCAAAACAAGCAAAAATCAAGCTGGAGAACGGCGGCGAAGTGCTGATCGATCTGTTTGACAATGAAGCACCGAATACGGTAGCTAACTTTGAGAAACTGGCAAATTCCGGGTTCTACAACGGATTGGTATTCCACCGTGTCATTCCTGGCTTCGTAGCACAAGGCGGTTGCCCGAACGGTTCAGGAACAGGCGGCCCTGGTTACACCATTAACTGTGAAATCAACCCGAACAAACATGAGCGCGGCACGCTGGCAATGGCTCATGCTGGACGCAACACAGGTGGTAGCCAGTTCTACATCTGTTACCAGCCACAGCCTCACCTGGATGGTCAACATACCGTATTTGGTAAAGTGACAAAAGGTATGGAATTGGTTGATGCTTTCCAAGGCCGTGATCGCATGGAGACAGTTGAGGTTGTAGAGGTTTAATTTGAATACATGTGCGTTAGGCATATAGGAGAGTACAGGTCAGAATGGTTCTGATCTGTACTTTTTTTGTTGCCTTGTATTATCCAAATTCTCGTGATTTCAATCACAAGTGACTCTATCACCCAGGCCTATAATGTGCATATATTTAAAATTTAGTGTTTCTGAGAAATGAAAAATCAGCTGTACATGTGTGCATTACTTGCGGTGTACATAATTCAAACTAGGTGGTGGGAGCGTTATGAGTAAAGCCAATACAGTACAAGAATATACATTTGCCGACCTGAAGAAAATCTCGCGAACCCGAATGGGCGATTCACTTCCAATTGAGCTGTATCGGGCGATCCGCCTGATTGGCATGTATCAAGGACTTCCTATGAAGGGCAAGGGTACAACGGTGACAGTGGGTCGAAAAATAGGCGAAAGCCTCCCTGTCCAATCGGTGACAGAATTGCTGGATTTATTTCGCGAGCTGAAGATCGGAGACCCTCAGATTGTCGTAAAGGAAGAACATCGTATGGTAGTCGCAGTGAAGGATTGCTTTTGCTCAGGCTTGCCCGAGATGGAAGAGAGCATGGTGTGTGACCTGGAAGGGGCGATCATGGAGGGTGCCTTGACTCAAATTCTGAAACGGAGAGTTCATGTTCGCGAAATTAAATGCAATGTTAACGGCGATGAGCACTGTGAATATGAGGTTCGTTACTAAATGACAATAAGAGATTTGACTTATGTGAGTCCATCTCAAACCAGAAGACCTTGGTCCTGATAATGACAGGAGTAAGGTCTTTTTTATGCGGTAAAATGAACATATTTTTCACGTGCACAATTAAACAATGGTGATGTAAATTCCGATATAGCGGTAAGGGCTACTTTAAGTATAGCGATGATTCACTTGAAATGGGACAAACTGGAATTACGAGAGGTGCATTAATGCTGACGCTAAACAAGGCTGAGATTATTGATATTACAAGAAAGCAACTGGCGAAGGTCATGCGGCTATTTCCTATAGAGTTGAAATTTACAAACGATTTTGGACGAGAACGTCCGACAGCTGCACAGAAATTCAGTCTGACGAACCAGCATTATTCGGCCAAGGTAATGGACTGTGTACTGGAGCATGAGGTTCGGCCTATTTTGATGTGTGAAATTATCTATTTTCTGAAATGTGAGTACATGGATGGGACCGTAGATTTGCGGCTTGATTATGATTTGCGTGAGGGGATGGAGCAGGCTCCTTCGGCAACAGCTGTCATTACCTTTGATGATACTGCTGAGCTGGACATACAGGATCTTGAAATTCTGATTGACCTGGCTTTGCAGATGAATGATAAGCATTGGTTCAAAGAGCTAATGTACAAATATACGGAAATGCAGCGTTAAAGGACTGCCTGCATGGCGAAAGGTTACTTGTGATCAACGAGTAGCCTTTTTGCAGTGGAATGTGTAAAAAGCTAACAAGCACGCGGTGGTGTAGGAACACATTTATAAGACTGGCTTGCATTTTTTTCAGTCTAGTGTTAGTTTAGATATAATTTCTTGAACAATTCATTTTGTTCTGAGATGGCAGTTCAACAGAATTGCCGTAAGTCGCTTGTACAACTACATGTAAGTTTCCTTCGGGGTTGGGTGAAATTCCCTACCGGCGGTGATGGCTCTTATGCTTACGAAGCGTGAGTAGCCTTAGTCCGTGACCCGGATGCTGTCTGTAAGACAGCAGAAGGTGGACCTGGTGCAATTCCGGGACCGACAGTATAGTCTGGATGGGAGAAGGAGATCGGACACAGAATAGCTCTTTGTACATCTGCTGTATGAGACAGTGCGTGTACGCAGGCATGTTACTTACATACCTATAGAAGCTACGATGTGCTTCATTTCACAATGTAGTCTACTCATTTTCGAATGAGCAAGGCTTATTTAGGCAACGCTATTCCTGCTGGGATGGTCTGTTGACCTATGGATAATGTGAATGATTGAAAATGATCTGATATCTCTCAAACCCCTGGCGGAGCATCCGTTAGGGGTTTTCTGTGTTTTACGGTTGTGTTTTACGGTTCATTTGTACAAAGTCCCGTGCACTCGGTACGGTGGCTGGAAAGGAGGGAGAGGCATGTTTACTGGCTTGGTGGAGGAGGTCGGCACGGTGACTCGGATCACCCGTAACGGAGAAGCCATGGTGCTGCACATCCAGGCTGCTGTCATTATGGATGATCTTAAGCTGGGTGACAGTGTGGCGGTGAATGGTGTATGTCTGACCGTCACACAGATTGCAGGCAGCAGCTTCGGGGCGGATGTCATGCCGCAGACGTTCCGCCATACAGGTCTGCGCTTGTTGGAGTCTGGCAGCCGTGTGAACCTGGAGCGGGCCATGCTGGCCAATGGACGCTTTGGCGGACATATTGTGCAAGGGCATGTAGATGCAACAGGGAAGATTATCCGGGTGTATAAGGATCAGAATGCGGTGGTCTTCGAGCTCATGCCTGAGGATACAGCATTATTCAAATACTTGATTCCCAAGGGCTCTGTGACCATTGACGGGATTAGCTTGACGGTGGCCTACACGCAGCAGGATCTATTCGCTGTGTCGATCATCCCGCATACACTGGCAGCTACAGCGCTCCAGGGCAAGCACAATGGTGACGTTGTGAATCTGGAGTGCGACATTCTGGGGAAATATGTAGAGCATCTGCTACATGCCAGATATGAGAGCGGACCGAAGAAGGAAAGCAGCCGCATCGACATGGAGTACCTGTCCAAGCATGGCTTTTGTTAAAAAGGGTCGGCCAGAGCAGGAAAGTCAGGAGACTGACAACAGATAGAGTAATCTGAAGGAGGGATTATTGTGGATGACACCATTCAATTGGATCGCATTGAGGATGCGATCGCTGATCTGCGCCAAGGCAAAATTGTCATTGTCGTGGATGACGAGGATCGTGAAAATGAGGGGGATTTCATAGTTCTGGCTGATAAGGTAACGCCCGAAGCCATTAATTTCATGATTACAGAAGGTCGCGGTCTCGTCTGCGTAGCTATTTCACAGCAGCGTGCGAATCAACTTCAGTTGAAGCCGATGGTAGCTCAGAATACGGATTTTCATGGGACGGCCTTTACCGTTTCGGTGGATCACAAGCTTACTACGACTGGCATCTCCGCTGTCGAGCGGGCGATGACGGTAAGAGCGTTGGTTGATGATACTACAGGGGCGGAGGATTTCCGGAAGCCTGGGCACATGTTCCCGTTGATTGCCAAGGATGGCGGCGTATTAAGACGAGCCGGACATACGGAGGCTGCTGTTGATCTGGCGCGGCTTAGCGGCGGAGCAGAGGCAGGGGTCATTTGCGAGGTCATCAAGGAAGATGGCACGATGGCAAGACTACCGGATCTGGCTGAGCTGGCTACGAAGCATGGATTGAAGCTAATTACCATCAAGGACCTTATCAGCTACAGAATCAGCAGAGAGCAGTTGGTTCAGCGGGAGGTATCTGTGAAGATGCCAACCGAGTTCGGTGAATTTCATGCGGTAGCCTATACGAATGAGCTTGATTCCAAGGAGCATCTGGCACTGGTTAAAGGGACAATTGATCCAAGCAAGCCTGTGCTGGTGCGAGTGCACTCTGAATGCCTGACAGGAGATGTCTTCCATTCCTTAAGATGTGATTGCGGGCCGCAGTTCGCTGCCGCTCTACAACAGATTCAAGCGGAGGGTGCAGGTGTGCTGCTGTATATGCGTCAGGAGGGCCGTGGTATTGGCTTGATTAATAAGCTAAAAGCCTATAAACTTCAGGAAGAAGGACTGGATACAGTTGACGCCAATCTGAAGCTGGGCTTCTCGGCTGATCTGCGCGATTATGGCATCGGTGCACAGATGCTTCGGGATTTGGGGGTGCGGCAGATTCGTCTCATGACGAACAATCCCCGCAAGATAAAAGGACTGGAAGGCTATGGCTTGCAAGTCGTAGAGCGTGTTCCAATCCAAATTCCGGAGAATGAGAACAATACGGGCTATCTTCATACCAAGCAGGCCAAGCTTGGGCACCTGTTGACTTTTGACGCATTAGAGCAGAACGAGCAGATCTAAAATTAATATGAAAAAGAGAGGCTGATGAAGCGTGGCACATTATTTTGAAGGTCATCTTGTATCTAAAGGCTTAAAATATGGTATTGTAGTAGGAAGGTTCAACGAATTCATTACGAGTAAGCTCCTGAGTGGGGCACTTGATGCGCTTAACCGTCACGGTGTGATGGATGAAGAGGTTGACGTGGCGTGGGTGCCAGGTGCATTCGAGATTCCATTGATTGCGCAGAAAATGGCTGAGAGTGGAAAGTATGATGCAGTCATCACCTTGGGAACGGTCATTCGCGGTTCTACAACACATTATGATTATGTATGTAATGAAGTGGCTAAGGGCGTCTCTGCCATCAACCTGAAGACAGGTGTGCCTGTTATCTTCGGTTTGGTCACTACAGAGAATATAGAGCAGGCTGTTGAACGTGCAGGAACCAAGGCTGGTAATAAAGGCTGGGATTCGGCTGTCGCAGCCATTGAAATGGCAAATTTGAGCAAGCAGCTTCAATAGAAGCTTACTGGCTTGCTAAGGCTGCATGGGATAGCTTGCCGGACATTGTGCTGTCTACTGAATAAGCTCCTGCAATCAGGGGACTTGTCAGCAATCGGGGCAACTCACGGCAAGGGTCCTTATGGGCTTGTTGCGAATCCAAAAGCGACATTACAGTAAATTAGGACAGGCCGGAAGTAGTAATTTGGCGGGAGGAAGCACTTTTGACAGTGGTAACATATAAACTAGAGACGTTCGAGGGTCCGCTCGATCTGCTGCTGCATTTAATTGATAAAGCCGAGATTGATATACAGGACATACCCATCAGTGAAATAACCGACCAGTATATGGCTTATCTGAACAGCATGCAGGAGCTGGAGCTCGAAATCACGAGCGAATTTCTGGTAATGGCGGCCACGCTCTTGTCCATCAAGAGCAAGCTGCTTCTTCCGAAGCCTCCGGTTCTAGATTTCGAAGAGGATTACTTCATGTATGAAGAGGACGATGAAGATCCGCGTGCGGAGCTGATACGGAGACTGATCGAGTATCGCAAGTATAAAGGAATCGCACAGCATCTGAATGAACGCGAATGGGAGCGTAGCCTCATGTTCAGTAAGGAGCCGGAGGATCTCAGCTCATACATGCCTTCTGTTCCGGCTAACCCTGTGCAAGGTCTGCATGTCTCAGACCTGATCGCAGCTTTTCAACGGGCTCTACGTAAGTCTGAACGGCGTTCTGTCGTCACACGTATTCATCGCGACGAGATTTCTGTGAAGGACCGTATTCGGCAGGTGATGGGAGTGCTGCAAGGAGCTGGACGGGGAGGAAAGGTGCTCTTCTCCAAGCTGATGCATGAGGATATGCAGCGCCATGAGATCGTCGTGACCTTTCTGGCGATTCTGGAGCTGATGAAAATGAAGCAAATTGTGTGTTTCCAAGAAAATGTGTTTGAGGATATTGTTATGGAGTGGAGAGGGGAATTACTGGGCGATGGAATACCCGAAGCTGAAATCGATTATTGAGGGACTGCTTTTTCTGGCAGGGGAAGAAGGGCTTGCCGTGAAGCAGATCGCCGAGATTGTGGAGCAGCGTCCAGAGCTGGTCAAGGATTGTCTGGAGGATATGAGGAACGATATGCAGCAGTCCGGCAGGGGGATTCAATTGATTACACTTGCTGGAAGATATCAGCTGGCGACTTTGCCTGAGCACGCGCCATTCTTTGAGAAGCTAGCGTATTCTCCCGCTCGTGTGTCACTATCACAGGCTGCGCTGGAGACACTAGCGATTGTGGCCTATCGGCAGCCGATTACACGTGTAGAAATTGAAGAAATTCGTGGAGTCAAGTCAGAACGAGCCATACATACGTTGGTGAACAAAGAGCTTATAGAAGAGACTGGACGAGCTGATGCGATCGGAAGACCTATTCTCTATGGAACCACCAAAGCCTTCATGGAATACTTTGGACTGGCAAGCCTCTCGGATCTTCCGCAGCCAGAATTGTTCGAGGATACAGATCAGTTGGAGGAAGAGACGCAGCTGCTATTCGAGAAGCTGGGAGATCAATTGACCTTCGAAGAGGTCGAGCCGGATACAGAAGTATAACCATCAAGATATGCGTTAATAACGCAACTAGGTTTACAAGTCAGGTGTGATTGAAATCGGGCTAGCATAAGAAAAAGGAATAATGCTGCTAAGATCAGGGCTCTCAAGCTGAACAAGCTGGGATGCCCTGTTTTTGCGTCTGAATCTTTTCCTTTCATTGGGTTCATACTACCCTTATACAACCTTGCCTGAGGTAAGAACTGGACGGGATAGGAGGGAGTCATTCGTGTGGTTCTGGTGGTGGATCATCGGTGCAGCGGTAGTGTTGCTAGGTTTGCTGATAGCAGTGCTGTGTTCCCGCATACATATTGATGTAGAATTCGTCAAGCATGATCAGGATGATCGGCTGCATATTAAAATTAGAGCACTGTATGGTGTAATCCGATTCCGTTATGATGTCCCTTCTGTACTAATGCTGGGCGTCAAGAAGGGTTTACTGTTCCGAGTTGACCGCAACGGCAATCTACACATGCATGAATCTACGATCAGCAAGAAATCCATCGATAAAGATGAGATTAAGCAATGGTATGACCAATATAAAAAATTGCTTATAGGTACACAATCGCTGAGACGCTGGGCCATGTCCATGATAGCCCATTTTCACGTGAATAAGCTGGACTGGTCCACTAATATCGGGCTGGCGGATTGCGCGCATACAGCTACCTCGACAGGCGTGCTCTGGGCGATCAAATCCGCGTTGGTCGGCTGGCTGAGTACGTTATTGCAATTTCACCACGCTCCGTCCCTCTTTGTTGTACCTCTATGGAAGGGGGGCTATCGACTGAGTATGAGATTTCATATGCAATTGCATGTGTCTAGTGGCTCTCTGCTGAAAGCGATGCTCCTGCTGCTGTGGCGAATATCCCGTACACCGGGAGGGCTCAGAGTATGGAGAAAAGTGATGTCTGCGGGGAAAGAAAGAAGAAAGCGGCCTGAGCCGACAATATGAAGGTCGAATCAGACCCAAGTTTTCATGTCCAAGGATTATGTAGCCAATGGCACGTAAGCATCCAACAATCATTCCCATGCTGATACGAAGAAATGATATATATTTCTCTTGTGGAAACTTACCTATATGGATATTCAGCGTTCCTCTGAAGCATAATACGAGCAAGTACATCGTATTAAGGATTGTATATTGAGGAGGAATATTGAATGTCAGAGCATCCTATTCAAGGTCTAATGCAGACTGCAATGGAAAATATCAAGGGTATGGTTGATGTTAACACGATCGTCGGGGAGCCAGTTGAGACGAAAGACGGTACCGTCATTTTACCGATTAGTAAAGTGGGCTTCGGTTTTGCGGCGGGTGGTAGTGATTTTAATGTAAATGGCGAGGATGAGGAGTATGGCTCGCATTCTCATTCACATCATGAATCCGGAAGCGGGCTCAAACAAGGTCATCCGTTCGGCGGAGGTAGCGGCGGTGGCGTCTCGATCCACCCGATCGCCTTTTTGGTCGTAGGTCACCATGGTGCGCAGATTGTGCCGTTGGATAACCAGACGCATCTGTTCGAAAAAATTATTGATGCAACGCCTATCCTGGTGGATAAAATTCAATCCATGTTCCGAAATAACGGATATGCCGCAGGCGATCAGTCTGAGTTGATTCCTCAGGTTCCCGTAACGGACACTACAACCCATCATCAAGGACCAACCTATCTGTAATGCATTCGTATACAATCCTTTTCGCTCATAACATGTGCCCTGTGGCCGATGTGAGCGGAGAGGATTTTTTTTAGATAAAGAATTTATAAGTTTTCAGCTGCAAAACTCATAACATACTCGATACAACTTGTACATAAGATGGTACAAGATATGGCTTGAGGGAAGGAGTTCCCGAATGACAGGAAAGATGAGGAGTGCCCCGATGATAAAGAAGAAATGGATTCATACCATTGTAGTGATGTGCAGTCTGATGCTGGTCATGTCATCGGTTCAACCTGCATGGGCTGAAGAGGGTCGCCCGGCAAATGATAACCCGCCACCGTTGTCAACACATGCTCAAGCTGCTGCTCTGATCGATGTGACTTCCGGTCGGATCATTTATGCCAAAGAAGGCGACAAGGAACTACGGATTGCCAGCCTTACGAAGATTATGACAGCGATCGTAGCCATTGAGCAAGGGAATCTGCAGGATGACGTGACGGTCAGCTCCCGGGCTTTTGCCAAAGAAGGCTCCTCTCTATTCCTGCGTCTGGGGGAGAAGATGACACTGGAGCATATGCTATATGGTCTAATGCTGCGCTCCGGGAATGATGCCGCGACAGCGATTGCAGAGCATGTGGGTGGATCGGAAGAGGGCTTCGTATTTATGATGAATGAAAAGGCTGCGGAGCTGGGACTTCATCACACACAATTCCAGAATCCACATGGTCTTGATGCAGAAGGGCACTATTCTACCGCCAATGATTTGGCCAAGCTGACCGCCTACGCACTGCATAATCCTACCTTCCGCAAAATCGTAGGCACACGTGACAAGAAAGCGCCTAACCCCAATGATCCCTGGGATTATACTTGGCTGAACAAGAATAAAATGCTTCGATTGTATGAGGGTGCAGATGGGGTGAAGACGGGATATACGAAAAAGGCATTTCGTTGCCTGGTTAGCTCAGCTACGCGGGATGGCAGGCAGCTTGCAGCGGTGACCCTCAACGATGGAGACGATTGGAATGATCACGCCAACATGCTGGATTACGGCTTCAAGTATTATCCACTACAGGAGATTACCCGCAAGAATACACCGCTTCAAGGCTATACCTTCGTGACAGGTGCATCCTTCACTTATCCGCTAGCTGATGGCGAGGAAGAGAGGCTGGTAACCAAGCTAGTGCTGAATAAGCCAGCCGCAGATTCACAGAGAACAGCTGACTTTGGACTGCGTGGTCGAGTCGAGCTTGTACTGGATGGTCACGTGATCGGGCAGGTGCCTATATATGAGCAGGGTAGCTTTATTCCGGACACGAAGAGCAATGCCACGGTTAATTCCTTCATGTCAAACACTCGCAATCTGACCTGGCTAGATACATGGCGGGATGTTATAAGAGACATATTCAGGAACTGAGTTGTTGCCAAGGGAGGCATTAAGTAAAAGGGGGGTGCAGACATGATCAATCTGATCTGGCTGGCATTGATCCTGATTGGAATTGGCTTCGCAGCAGTACAGGGGAACATAGAGGCCGTAACGAAGGCTGCTTTTGACGGTGCCGCTTCAGCGGTTACAGTATGCTTTGGATTAATAAGTGTCATGGTATTCTGGCTGGGAATGATGAGGATGGCAGAGGATGCGGGTTTGATGAGCAAGCTGTCCAGGCTGTTGGCTCCTGTCGTTCGCTTTCTGTTCCCTGACGTTCCCAAGAATCATCCAGCCATGGGCTACATTCTATCGAATATGAGTGCGAATCTTCTGGGCTTGGGAAATGCAGCCACGCCTATGGGGATCAAGGCTATGCAGGAGCTGCAGGAGCTGAATCCGGACAAACAGACAGCCTCTCCAGCCATGTGTACGTTGTTGGCCTTGAACACAGCAAGCATTACACTAATTCCGACCACGATGATTGCTATACGTCTTAATTATCAATCTGCCAATCCTGCAGAGATCGTCGGAACAACGCTCGTTGCTACGGCGGTCGCTACGGTAGCTGCGATTGCGGCGGACCGCTGGTACCGCAAGCGCATGACCCGGCGTCCGCCACCAGGACGCACTGCTGCCCATAGAGCTACGAAAGGATGATACCGTCATGCTGCAGGTGATCACCCTCATATCCACCTGGGCCATTCCATGTATTCTGGCCTTTATTCCTCTATATGCCTATGTCAGAAAAGTCCCAGTATACGAGTCCTTTGTTGAAGGCGCCAAGGATGGCTTTTCTACGGCAATCGGCATTATCCCCCATCTTGTAGGCATGATGGTAGCGATCAGCATCTTCAGGGCATCGGGTGCTCTTGATTATATGCTGAGCTGGTTCGCTCCGCTTTTTCGACTATGGGACGTCCCGCCGGAGGTGCTACCGCTGGGCTTGCTCCGTCCATTGACAGGAACAGGCTCGCTTGCCTTTACAACAGACCTGATACGCACCTATGGACCTGACTCCATGATTGGTCGCATCGCTGCGACAATTCAGGGAAGCACGGACACGACACTGTATGTACTAACGGTATATTTTGGAGCCGTAGGCATCCGCAATGGGCGATATGCCCTGAAGGTAGGCCTCTTCTCGGACGTGGTTGGCTTCATCGCAGCTATCGTTATTTGTTTGTTGGTTTTTTAGCTTGTGATTTCCCGCTTTGCTGGGTATCATTAGCATGAGGTGAAAATAACGATAATGGAACGTTTACAGAAAATTCTGGCACAGGCAGGAGTTGCCTCCAGACGCAAATGTGAGGAACTGATTCTGGCCGGACAAGTTGAGGTCAACGGGGTTGTTGTCCAGGAGCTGGGCACCAAGGCTGATCCCGATCAGGATATGATTACGGTAAGTGGCAAGCCAATTAAGCAAGAGAAGAAGATTTATCTGATGATGAATAAGCCTAAGGGTGTAATTACAAGTGCATCGGACCCGGAAGGTCGCAAGATCGTCTCTGATTATCTGAAGGGCGTCAAGGAACGTGTGTATCCAGTTGGGAGACTGGACTATGATACCGAAGGGCTGTTACTGCTAACTAACGATGGCGAGTTCGCCAATCTGCTGACACACCCACGTCATCACGTACCCAAGACCTATCTGGCTACCGTTAAAGGGGTACCGCATGGTACCGAGCTGGACAAGCTCCGTGCAGGTATTGTACTGGAGGACGGTATCACAGCTCCTGCTGAGGTGGAATATCGAGACGTTGACCCTGACGGGAAAGAAGCAGTCATCGTGATTACGATCTACGAAGGGCGGAACCGTCAGGTTCGCCGTATGTTCGAAGCGATCGGTCACCCGGTGCTGCGTCTCAAGCGTATTGCTTTTGGAGATTTGCTACTGCAAAACCTGAAGCGTGGCCTGACCCGGCCACTCACGAAGGATGAGATTAACCGTCTGATCCAGCTTGCCAAATCCAAAAAAGCGAAATAGAAATAAGCAGTAAGGAAGCCAAAATGCGGGCAGCTTCGGTTGCTTGCGATCATTCCAAGCAGAGGTGAGTTGCTTCCCCTCTGTTTTTTTGTGGGTCGGGATTTGACCAAAGCCGGGAAAATAGTAAAATAGAGAAAGTGGCTTGATTACCAAAATATAAAACATTTCGTGAAATTCATGATGGCGCTTACGGATTTTGCTTTCAGGACAAGGTAATGGGGGCCAAGCGCGTAAGGGCTGCAAAGCGCATAAAGGGGTTGTTTCTAGATGTCGGATCAAGGTAACCGCATCCTGATCGTGGATGATGAGGAGCGTATCAGAAGGCTGCTGAAGATGTATTTGGAGAAGGAAGGATACATCATCGAGGAAGCCGAGGATGGGGAGACGGCTTTACGCAAAGCCACTTCGAATGATTACAGCATTATTCTATTGGATCTTATGCTGCCTGGCATGGATGGCATTGAGGTATGTACGCGTCTGCGGCAGGTCAAAGCTACGCCTGTGCTGATGCTTACAGCCAAGGGTGAGGAGATGAACAGGGTACAGGGCTTTGAAGTGGGGGCGGACGATTATGTCGTGAAGCCGTTCAGTCCACGTGAAGTTATATTCAGGGTAAAGGCCATATTACGTCGTTCCTCCGAGACGGCATTCTTAACCAAGGAAGCGACCCCGAGCAACAGCATCGTATTTCCGAACCTGGTCATTGAGAACGATGCCCATCGGGTCACGGCAGGAGGAATTGAGATTAGCTTGACGCCGAAGGAGTATGAGCTTCTGCACTACCTGGCGATCTCTCCGGACAAGGTCTTCTCGCGCGAGGAGCTACTAAAGGATGTGTGGAATTATGAATTCTTCGGTGACTTACGTACAGTAGATACCCATGTGAAGCGTCTGCGGGAGAAGCTGAATAAGGTATCACCGGAAGCGGCTAGCATGATTACAACCGTATGGGGAGTCGGTTACAAATTGGAGGTTCCCAAGTAACGTGAATTTCTGGCGATCCCTCGTAGGGAAACTATGGCTGACGATTATTTTCTTGGTTGGGTGTGTGCTCATCTTTCTTGGTTTGTTTTTGATGCCATATATTGATACCAATTTCGCTGTGAATGAATCGGCCGAGATCAAGCGACTGTTCACTTACACCTGTATCGTCGGCTTTTTGCTTACGACATTTTTTGCTCTGTTCCTGTTCACGAAGATAACGCAGCCGATGCAGCAGCTCATTCAGGCGACGAATTCGATTCGAGAGGGCAATTACGAGACAAGACTTTCTTTAGAGAATAGCGATGAGATCGGAGTGCTCTCCCATACGTTCAATCATATGGCCGAAGAGCTGGAATCCACGATTCGCAGCCTGAATCAAGAGAAAAATCAGCTCTCCAGCATTTTGCGCAGCATGACGGATGCGGTGCTAACCTTTGATCGTGAGGGACAGATTGTCCTGACGAACCCGCCAGGGCAGGATTTGCTAGATGGCTGGCGTGAGCTGCATTGGGAGCAGCAGGAGACGGAGGAGGAGAGTGAGAGCTTCACAGCCTTGCCTGAACCGCTTCGTCCATTATTCCATAGTGTGCTGAAGCATGGGGAGGACGCATCTGCTAATGTTCACGTGAAGCAAAATGTATGGTCTGTGCAAATGGCGCCGTTGTACACAGATAACAGCATCCGAGGTGTCGTCGCTGTACTGCGTGATGTGAGCGAGGAGGCCAGACTGGAGAAGATGCGTGCGGATTTCGTGGCGAATGTATCGCATGAGATTCGAACGCCACTGTCAATGATGCAGGGCTACAGTGAGGCCTTGCTTGATGGCATGGCTTCCTCCCCGGAGGAGAGCGAGGAGCTTGTACAGGTCATTCATGATGAATCGCTGCGAATGGGCAGATTGGTAAAGGATTTGCTGGACCTGACTCGCATGGATGCTGGGCATATGGACCTGCATCTGGAGCAAGTGGACGTGCATGAGCTTATTCAGCGGGTACAGCGCAAGTTCCTGGTACGAGCCAAGGAGAGGGAGGTAGAACTCGTCTATGAATCAGGAGATCGCCCATTAGTGCTCACTGCTGCTGACGAAGACCGCCTGGAGCAGGTGTTGACGAATCTGCTGGACAACGCCTTCCGGCATACACCGGCTGGAAGGGGAATCGTCATCCATGCGGATGAGACCGAGACAGATCGGCGCTCAGCTATAAGAATCCGAGTGAAGGACGAAGGAGTTGGCATTCCACCGGAGGATCTACCTTATATTTTTGATCGCTTCTATAAGGCAGACAAGGCAAGGGTAAGAGGGGAGGATGGAGGCACTGGCCTTGGCCTGGCGATTGTCAGGACCATCGTTGAAGCCCATCATGGTAAAATAACAGCCGAGAGTGGTATTGGTCAAGGCTCTGTATTTACAATGATCCTTCCTACTTGAAGAATGGTGTAGGCAACAGAACGTTTTTTGTTGAAAGCTGATAGATAATATTGTTCATCGTGGAACAACAGCAAACAAGCATGAACAAGTTCTTAGAAGAGCCGCTAATAATATGCACAGAAATAAGCCTGCCGAGCAAGGATTTATCCTCGTTTGGCAGGCTTTTCTTTTGCGTGGATTTCTGTACAGCTTTATGATGTCATTTACTGCTGTCTTTTCAGAAATGGTATGTTTCTATTCCAGCACGATTTCCTGAGCCATGTTTAGATCTTCGAGTGTGGTCAGCTGTACCAGTACGTCCTTCGGAACAGCCTTGTCAACCGTTAGAATCATGATAGCTTCTCCGCCGATTACTTTACGACCTACTTGCATGGCGGCGATGTTTACTTCATTTTGCCCCAGAAGGGTACCAACACGTCCGATAATCCCTGGTTTATCGTTATGGGAGATCAGAATTTGGTGCTTCTCTGGTGATACATCCACCGGGAACTGATCCAGACGGACGATTCGCTCTCCATAGCCGTTCAAGCGTGTTCCAGCGACCTTGTGCTCTTCACCGCTCTGGCTCTTGAGCGTTACGGTAATCAGGTTCGTGAAGCCTTTGGTCGTTGTGGATTTCGATACGACATAATTCACATCTCTGGATTTAGCCAGATGCATGGAATTCACGATATTCACATCATTGCCGAGGTGGCGGCGCAGCACGCCCTTAATAATATAGCGCGTCAGTGGCTGTGTATCACTCTCGGATAGCTCACCGGCATAATCCACTTGGATCTCGCTTACGGGCCCATTGATAATTTGAGCTGCCATACTACCAAGCTTCTCTCCAAGCGTGAAATAAGGCTGCAGCTTGTTCATGACACTAGGTGCAACTGGCGGCATGTTGACGGCGTTCTTGAACGGCTCATCGCGCAGGATGTGAAGCACCTGCTCCGATACGTCAATGGCTACATTTTCTTGAGCTTCCACCGTGGATGCTCCCAGGTGAGGCGTAACGATAATGTTTGGATGCCCCAGGAAAGGATGGTCCGGTGCCGGTGGCTCAGATTCGAAGACATCAAATGCAGCTCCAGCCACAATGCCTTCGTCAATAGCCTCTACAAGTGCCATTTCATCTACTACACCACCACGAGCACAGTTGATAATGCGCATGCCTTTTTTCATAACCTCGAATTGCGGACGGGAGATCATGTGGCGCGTCTCTGGCGTAAGTGGTGTATGCACTGTCATGAAGTCAGCATGCTTGACGATTTCATCCACACTTGCGAGCTTCACTCCAAGTTTTTCGGCACGCTCTTCTGTCAAGAATGGATCATAGCCGAGAATGTTCATGCCAAAGGCTTTGGCCCGTTTGGCGACTTCACTTCCGATTCGTCCCATGCCGAGTACACCCAGCGTTTTGTTGCGGAGCTCAACGCCGAGGAAGCTCTTGCGGTCCCAAGTTCCGTTGACTGTCTTGGCGTATGCTTGTGGGATATGACGGGCAAGAGCCATCATCATAGCGAACGCATGCTCACAAGTTGTAATGGTATTGCCGTCCGGTGCATTGATGACGATAATCCCGCGCTGCGTAGCGGCATCGAGATCAATGTTGTCTACGCCCACACCAGCGCGTCCAATGACCTTTAGGTTGGTGCCTGCGGCCATGATGCGCTCCGTTACACGTGTCTGGCTTCTCACAAGCAGGGCATCGTAGTTGCCAATAATCGCAACAAGCTCATCCTCGCTGAGTCCTGTGTTTTTGTCGACGGTGACGTCACTTGCGTCCATGAGCTGTTGAATTCCCAGATCGCTGATGGGGTCGGAAACTAATACTTTGTACATGTGAATCCTCCTCTTAATTGATCCTACTTGTGAACTATGTCAGTCAACCACACTTCAGTAGCACCGCATTACCGTACCAAAGGAACATGGTAAAGCACGCCGCGCTGTGCTCCCAGGAGATACGCTGGTTCGGAGTTTGCACAAAAAAAGCCCCCGATCCGCATACTATCTCCATAGTAAGGGACGAGAGCTGTCGTGGTACCACCCTAATTCGCAATTATTTCACAATAACTGCCTCAACGGTCAAATGACCTGAAAGATAACGGATTTCAACCGATTGCGCCTACTGGATATACAAAATCCACATTCGGGGCAATAACTCAGGAGCGCTAAAGACCATACTGATTGCCGTCGGCTTTCACCAAATACCGACTCTCTGAGGGACAATGTCAGTGTCTTCTCTCCATCGATGTCTGTCATATACTCTTAATTTTTTCATAATGTATCATGCCTGACATGGAGATGTCAATAGGGCATGAGGAGTTTAAATCTAGTGAGTCTACAGGGGCCTAAATGTGCTAATATAAGGAGTCTGGTGCCTTGAATCAAGTGGTAAAATTGGCTATGATGCTTAATGAATAACTTAGCAGAGGACTACGTGTACAATATGAAAAAGAAATGGAAGCTGAATTTCAGGCAGCCTGAAATTCATGATTTGAATGAGCGAATGCTGCTCATCAATCTGTATTTGACCCAGTTCCTGACCTTGTTGATTGGAACAGTGTGGGTACTATTGCAGGGACGTAATCTACTCGTTCTTTTTGACCTGCCTGGCGATCTGCGGTTTCTCTGGTGGGGGCTAGGCTTTGCTGCAGTCATGCTGGTAGTGGATCTCCTAATCTCTAATGTGGTGCCAGAGGATGCTATGGATGATGGCGGTATCAATCGAATGCTGTTCCGAAATCGTCCTGTATGGCATATTGTCTGTATTGCGGCAATCGTGTCGATTTGTGAAGAGCTTCTGTTTCGTGGAGCGATACAACATGCCTTCGGTCCTTATTGGACGAGTATTATTTTTGCGCTGATCCACATTCGGTATTTGCGGCACTGGATCCCCACTGGCTGGGTATTCTTGAGCAGCTACGGTCTTGGGTACATATACATTCAAGCAGATACATTGTGGGCCCCAATCTTGTGTCATTTTGTAATTGACCTGATCTCTGGGCTGGTACTGCGTTTTCGGAGGGAGACATGAATCAGGAGTTGAGCAGAGTAGAGCGGAACAAAATACAGCGTAGTCAGCGCTTCGATCGGTTCAAGCAGTTGTGGGGCAAGCCGCGTCCACGACATCTGGCAGCACGGCAAAGACTGCCTTTACAAGAAGCTGCGGGTGAAGCAGCATTGCAGCCTTTGACCTTGCATGAAGCGCCTGTTGTAGGCGTATCGCTTAAAGACTCGTCTGTGCTAGATATACATAATAAACAACCGATGACTCGCATGGAGCGTTCACGGACTGCTGAACAGGAGGGAAGCGAGGAACTGCCGGATGCCTACCCTTCGCGTGCGGAGTTATTCCCTTCCAGAAGGCTTCGCGTTAGCAAATGGTTTCTTAATTTTCTGAGCACACTGTTCATGCTAATCACAGCAGTGCTAGTATGGTGGGGAATCCAGGGAGCGCCTCCCGTAAAAACCTTGTTGCCAGAAATGTTCGGAGAATAGACGCTGTATATAAATTTTTTTTAATCAAACAAGCCCTGTCCTTGGGTAAGGAGCCAAAAGCACCTTCAAGGGCAGGGCTTGTTTAGTTTTGTTTGTTAGCGCGTTTGGTTCGCCCGTAGAGGCGGATTGCTCATAAAACAAACTTAACACTATCAGTTCTCCAGCTTAATGCTGCGAGGGTCCACGAAGCTATATCCCTTTTCCTCCAACTGGGTCAACAGCGTGTCTAATGCTTCGGCTGTCCATGGAAGCTCATGCATAAGGATGTTGCTGCCTGCGTGAAGCTGCTCCATGACATTTTTAATTAATGTCTCAGGATTGTTGGAGTGGGTCGCTTTCATGGTCCAGTCCAGTGAACCGTTAGACCAGGTCATATAGAGTAGACCGTTCTCCTTGGCAACCTTACGACCCACATCCCCGCCTGCACCATGCGGGGGACGGAAGAACACAGGCGTTACACCTGTTGTATCCTGTACCAACTTCTGTACATCCTCAATCTGTTGTTTGACTTTGGTCTCGGACTCATTTTTGAGCACAATATGATCATAGCTGTGGTTACCAATAATTTGTCCGCGCTCATGAATCAGCTTCAGCAGCTCGGGATTCTCTTTGACGCGGTAGCCGTTCACGAAGAAGATGGCTTTAGCCTCGTGCTTGTCTAAGGTATCCAGCATCTTGGTGATCAAATCCAGATCCTTCGGTCCATCATCGAACGTGAGCAGCACCACTTTGCGCTCGGTCCCTTCATCGATTGGCACAATGTCATAGTTGTTGTTCATCCGGTAGGTGACTGGAATGGGCGCGTTACCCTCAGCAGTCCCATCATTAGCTGAACTGTTCTCCGAGCTTGTGGCATCCGTGGAAGCTCCAGGAGTGTTGTCATTACCTGCATTCGCGGCAGGTTCCGTTCCCTGTGACGTATCACCCTCTGTGCCCACCTTAGTCTGTGGAGACTTTTGTTCCTGCGATGATGTGGAATCCCCGGAGGCTGTGTCTGCTGGCGAACTTGTAGGTTCTGTCTGGCTGCAGGCGCCCAACAGAAGCACGGCAGTCAGCAGCAGGACCGTCAGTCTGATTCGCATGATGTCACTCTCGCTTTCCTGAAATTATCTGTGTCTGTACCGCATGAGTTCATGCCCTAATGTCAACACTAACGTCGATCTTATCACAAAAAGGAGGAGCAAATTGTGAAGACATCGTCATTTTTTATGGGCGTGGTTCTTGGTGCTGTGGCCAGCTCCGTAGTCCAGCGTCGCAATATGCGTAATTTGAACCACATGATGAATAAGGCCAGAACGAAGCTGATGGATGCAGCTCTGCCAGGAATGGCAGGACTGGATAATCTGAATCTGGGGAAGGACAAGGGCCATACCCGAGACAAAAATCAGCATGAGCATACTGTCGCCCATGAGCATGAGAGACATGAGACACATACCAGCCATAGCAAAACGAGCCAGCCCCTAGACAAAGAGACCAATCTGAGATTGATCAAAGAATTTATACGTTCCACTCCGGATGTCAAAAAGGAAGTTGAGATGATTCTCAAAGAGACGAACACCGCCATACCGGGGATCTAACATCAAGAAGGCTGTATAGAATCATTTCGCGGCTTTTCTCGCCGGGTAAATGATTCTTTTTTTGTCGTTTTTATTGCGTGCATTTGAGGGTATAAAATGATAACATAGCTACATAGAACCATTTTTATCACAGGTATCTTTGTTGCATCATAATCTGTTTATAATACTCGGTTGCAGAGGAGGATCCAGTATGAAAATAGAAAGATTAGGTCAGGACAAGATACGGATTTTCCTTACATTTGATGACCTTAGCGAACGAGGCATCCAGAAGGAGGATATGTGGCAGGAAATGCCTAAAGTTCATGAGCTGTTCACCGAAATGATGGACCAGGCTTATAGTGAACTGGGCTTTGATGCTACGGGTCCTCTGGCGGTTGAAGTGTTCGCGCTCCCGGCCCAGGGCATGGTTGTTATTGTTACCCGAGGGAAATATGATCACTCTCAATACGGCTCGGGTCAGGATGACGATCTGCCTGAAGAAATTTATGAAATGGAAGTAACGCTGGAGCAAAGCGATTCCATTATTTATGCATTTAATGACTTCGAGGTCTTAATTGAGGCGGCACATATGCTGGCGGGCAATGTTACCGAAGCTGGCAAGCTGTATCATTATAAAGGAAAATGGATTCTATATCTCGAACCAGAGCAAGTGGAGGAAGCCAAGCATGGTGCGCTTATTGCTGTGTTGGCTGAATTCGGTGAGGGATCATCCCTCACACCAGCAGTACTGGAGGAATACGGCAAGCTTGTAATGCCCGAGAATGCTGTAAGCATGATCTGTGAGCATTTTGATAGTCGCAGTTGATTGCCAGGCTAATGAGTTCGCACGAGTTGGTGGTGGAACGAAGCCTTGCACATCTGCTTTACCGTAGACCTGAGTAGGCCGGTTCTGATTTCAGAATCGGCCAATTTTTACGACATGACATTAGATATAGATTTCATTTGCGGGGGGATGATTCGGTGCTTGTGTTCTCTTTATTAGCCGTAGCCACAGCGCCAGGAATCGCCTTGCTTACGTATGTTTACTTAAAGGACAAGTACGACTCAGAGCCTCTTCATATGGTGATTAAAGTTTTTCTGCTGGGATTTCTGATCGTGCTACCAATTATGATTATTCAGCGTGGGCTTTCTATTTGGCTCGGCACTCATCCATTTTGGGATTCCTTTGCAGTATCCGCTGGAGTGGAGGAGGTCGTTAAATGGTTCGTACTGGTCCACTTGATCTACAATCATACGGAATTCGATGAGCCCTATGATGGAATTGTATATGCGGCGGCCATCTCACTCGGGTTCGCGACAGCGGAGAATCTGCTCTATGTATGGGCAGGGCAGCCTTCAGTGGGAACGCTGCTATTGCGATCGCTGTTGCCTGTATCTGGTCATGCGATGTTCGGAGTCATGATGGGTTATTATATGGGCTTGGCTAAATTTTGCGAGACCAAGAGGACTCGTTCATATCTCACGGTCGCACTGCTGTTGCCTTGGTTCTGGCACGGGGTCTATGATATTATTTTGGATACCGTTGTGAACAACTGGATCTGGTTCATCATTCCATTGATGGCTTTCCTATGGTACCGTGGCATGGGGAAAATCAAACGAGCGAACAGCAGATCACCTCACCGTTTTGTGAAGCGGGATGAAGAGGTTAATATGTGACAAAAATGGACACACTTAGCAGAAGAGGGTCATCATTCTGCTAATGGAGGTGTCTTTTTTTGTGCGTGTAAAGGTGAAAATCTACTGTCCCTGCTGTGGCGAGAAATTCGTGCTCAGAGGGCACAAGGAGACAGACCGGATTGAGACAGGCTTTAAGCGTTGCCTGTGTGATAACGTGGATGATTTTATCATCGAAGAAGAATCTGTATAACCAAGATGCATAACCTTCCTTTTAACTTGTCACACTATGGTTAGTGTACCTGATGAAAGGAGAGCGAATCATGTATAAGCGTCTGAGTGCGGTAATGTTCCCCATCATGACTGTATTACTGATTGGTACAGCCGTGTGGGGTTATCAGGAGAACAAGGAAAAGAACTCTATCTTGCTGAAGGCAGAGAATCAGTACCAGCGAGCCTTTCATGATCTGTCTTACCATATGGACCAGCTTCATACGGAGCTCGGGAATACGCTTGCTGTCAACTCGGCTTCACATGGCATGCACCGCAAGAGTCTTCTCAATGTATGGCGTCTGACCAGTGAGGCGCAAAATGAGGTCAATCAGCTTCCGCTCACACTGTTGCCCTTCAATCACGCAGAGGAGCTGTTGTCGCGGATGTCCAATTTCGCCTATCAAACCTCGATCCGTGATCTGAGCAAGGAGCCATTGGATGAGCGAGAGATGAAGAATCTCAAGTCACTGTATGAGAATTCGAAAGAAATCTCCAAGGATATGCAGCAGGTACGGGAGAAGGTGCTCTCCAATCACTTGCGCTGGATGGATGTCGAAACTGCCATGGCCACAGAGAACAAATCAGCCGATAATACGATTATTGATGGATTCAAGACTGTAGACAAAAAGGTGCAGGAGTACCCAGAGCTTGATTGGGGACCTTCCATCTCCAGCATGTATGAGAAGCGTTCCGTGAAGAAGCTAAATGCATTGCCGATCACTGCGCAGCAGGTCAAGGAGAAGTCTGCCAGATTCGCGGATGTCAAGCCTGAATCAGTGAAGGTGACAGAGAACGGAAAAAATACGGAGTGGCCGTCCTATACGGCCAAGATTGATCTGGGTAAAGGGAATGCGAAGTCGATGGATTTCACTCGCAATGGCGGGCTGCTGATCTCTTACACGTACACCCGTGAAGTGGGACAGAAGAAGGCAGGGCGTGAGGAGGCGATTGAAGCCGGTAAGCAATTCCTGAGAAATAAGGAATATGGCGAGATGAGCCCTGTCGCATACGATGAGTACGATAATCTTGCTAATATCACCTTCGTTCCAGTCAAGGATAATGTATTCCTTTATCCGGAGAAGGTAACGGTCCGCACAGCGCTTGATAATGGAGAGGTAATAGGCGTCCAGGCTGCCGATTATGTATACGAGCACAGCGACAAGCGTATCATTCCCAAGGCCAAGCTGACGATAGAGCAAGCACGTAAAAAGTTGAATCCGGAATTCAAGGAATCCTACCACCGGATGTCTCTGATCAAAAATGAAATGTCCAAGCAAGTGCTGACACATGAATTTGGCGGTCGAATTAATGGGTCGGTGTATCGCATCTACCTGAATGCAGATACCGGTCTTGAGGAAAGTATTGAGGTAGTGAAGGATTCTGATGAGCCTAATCAGCGTACAGATGGTATTTAGGCTTGGTGAAGGATGTACATGCCATTGCGAAGGCATGTAATATTGAATGTGCTTAAGGGACTGAACGGAGAAATACTCTGTTCAGCCCTTTTTTTTGATAATAGAATTATTTCAGCGGAACTGAACAATTGGATTATCGCAAGAAAACTTCAACTAAACGCGGTCTGTCTTCTGTGAAAGTGCGCTAATTTTCAAAATGCCAATCTTTCCAACGCGAATCTAGGTCATATGGATGTCAGTAGGGCGGTGTTCAGGAATGCCAACCTGCAAGGAGTCAACCTGAGCGAAGCAGTACTCGAAGAGGCTGAATTCGAAGGTGTTCTGTACAACGCTGCTACAATGTGGCAAGACGGATTCGATCCGAGTTCCAGAGGAGCCATCCAGTTGTGAGAAGACTGTTCGGATAACTTCGATGGATTGTGTCCCATTGATAAATGGGCTTAATCATATTCATTTAATAGCTCATGGCTATGTCACGCTTCTTTAAAATTATAGTTATTTTATAATTCCTAGCGGGGGCGTGCGTGCTATAATCGGGTATAGCGGCACATGCTGCCATCATTTTCAGGACGGTGAGATCGTGTATCCGAAACACAACGAGACATTATACATTCAAATAGCCTCTGCTGACGAGCGTGAACGCGACGAGGAATACAAAGCAAGAATTCACGACATTACGGATCAAGGCATCCTCATCGATGTACCTATGAATGTTCACAACGGTAGACTTCGTAAGCTTCATTTTGGTGATGAGCTATCCGTGAAATACATTCAGGAGGATGGCAAAACACACTATTTTATTACCCATGTGCTCGGATTCGAACAGGATAATCTGCGGCTGGTAAGACTGCACAAGCCTCTTCCTGATGAAATATCCTCAGTACAGCGTCGCAGCTATTTGCGAGTACAGTCCAAGCTTGAACTGGCGGTTCAGAATGAGTTCGGTGATCGCTTCGTTGCTCAGACGATGGATGTTGGAGGCGGGGGCGTATCGTTCGATACGGGACGAAAGGATCTGGGCGCCGGACAGCAGCTTACCTGCTGGTTGCTGCTTCCTTATCAGAATGGCACACGTGAGCACGCGGACTTCAAGGCAGAGATTGTCAGGACGGTCGCATTAGAGAATGGTAGACAGCAGATTATGCTTGCCTATAAAGCAATTACAGATATGGAAAGGCAGAAGATAATCAAGTACTGCTTCGAGCACCAGCTAGTGTTCCGAGACAAATAGACGATATTCAATCGTAAATGGCCTATATTTGAAAATGAATGGGAATAAAATACATAGAGCTCTGGTACACTAACTCGCAGACATCAAAAGACCATGTGGAGGGACCTACATGACATCAGACGATCATAAGCGAGGCTCGTCCAAGGAGAACACGAATATCCCCTTCATTTTCCTCGTCATTTGCTGCCTGCTCAGTGTTGGTCTGGTCTGGCAGGTGCTGCTGCATATTCCCTTTACCTACGGGCTTCTTGCCCCACTGCGCGAGCTTGAAGGCATTCCTGTAGATCAGCAATATCTGGAGCATATGATGGAGAATGATGAAAATCTATGAATTTTATAACACTTGTGTTTTTGCATGCGCAAGCGATCTGTGGTATAATTTTCACGTCGCAGGCAATGCCTGCTTTTTTCTTGAGGATCAGCTTTGAGGAGGAGTGCCCCGTTGGTAAGCCAAATGACAGAACTAAACGGGAAAATAAACATTGCAATAGACGGACCAGCAGGGGCTGGGAAGAGTTCCGTAGCCAAGAAAGTGGCTGAAATTCTCTCCTATGTATATGTGGATACCGGCGCGATGTACAGGGCTGCAACCTGGTACATGCTGAAGCAGAATATTTCGGCTGAAGATGAATCCACTGTGCTTCAACGTGCACAGCAATTGGTTATTGAATTAATACCTGATCCTTCCGGTCAAAAGGTGCTGTGCAATGGAACAGACGTTACAGAGGCTATACGCTCCAGAGAAGTTACTGGTGTCGTATCCCAATACGCCCGAATAGCTGGTCTGCGCCAGCAGCTGACAGCAAGTCAGCGGAAGATGGCAGAGCGCAAGGGAGTTGTCATGGATGGCAGGGATATTGGTACAACAGTGCTACCTGATGCCGAACTGAAGGTATTTATGACAGCTAGTGTCAAGGAACGAGCTCTCCGCCGATTCAAGGAAATGCGGGAGACAGACATCACACTGGAGCAGCTGGAACGTGACATTGCTGCACGTGACAAGCTCGACGAGGAACGCGAGGTTTCGCCGCTGCGTCGCAGTGAGGATGCTATCGAACTCGATACGACCGATATGGACTTCGATACGGTAGTCAATACGATTGTATCTTACTGCAAAACCGCGATAGGATGGGGAGATTAATTCATGATTTATACCATATGCAGCGGTATTTTACGACTGCTGTACCGTTTACTGTTCAGAATTGAGGCTGTAGGAGCCGAGAATGTGCCTGCACAGGGGGGCGTACTGTTATGCTCCAACCACATCAGTAATCTGGACCCGCCGACGGTAGGTATACTATTGAAGCGCAAAGTCCATTTTATGGCGAAGGCTGAGCTCTTCGAGGTTCCAGTACTAGGCCCACTGATTGATAAGCTGGGAGCTTTTCCGGTGAAGCGTGGTGGCGTCAGTAAGGAATCCATTAAGCTGGCCATTCAGATTTTGCGTGATGGCAATGTGGTGGGCATTTTTCCGGAGGGTTCTCGTAACTCTTCTGGGATTGTCAAAAAAGGAGCCGCAAGCTTCGCACTTCGTAGTGGGGCCGCAGCTGTACCTGTCGCCATAGTAGGTGAGTACAAATTGTTCCGTAAATTGAAAGTCATTTATGGGCAGCCCGTGGACCTTGAGAGCTTTAAGAGCTCGACAGAGGGTGATCCACTGGAGCTGGCTACGGAAGCAATTATGTCACGCATTCGCACTATGAAGGAGACAGGACAACCAACCCGCGAGTAGCGGGTGCATGTTTTCTGTTTTCGCTGGAAGAATACTGATATATGAATGTTTTGAACTCTGCTACGAGCAGGTTTAAATAAATGGCTTTTTTGAATTGAGGAGGGTATTGACATGTCGGAAGAAACTAAAAATCAAGAAGTGTCAAATCAAGATGAACTGGACCAAATGGTATCATTGAAAAAAGGTGATACGGTAACAGGAACAATCGTAAAATTAGAAGATAACCAAGCGGTAGTAAGCATTGGATATAAATACGACGGTGTTATTGCGCTCCGCGAGTTGTCTTCCGCACAGCCAGGTGAGGAAGCTCCACAAGTAGGCCAAGAGATCGAAGCTAAGGTCGTAAGCATCGACGACAACAAGGAAAAGCTTGTATTGTCCAAACGTGCGATCGATAGCGAGAACGCTTGGGAAAAGCTGCAAAGCTATTCCGATAACAATGAAGTGTTCGAAGTCGTTGTTACTGACGTTGTTAAAGGTGGCGTAGTAGCAGACGTAGGTGTACGTGGATTTATTCCTGCTTCTATGGTAGAACGTCATTTCGTAGAAGATTTCAGCGATTACAAAGGTCGCACTCTGCGTGTTAAAGTGAAGGAACTGGATCGTGAGAATAACAAAGTGATCCTGTCCCAAAAAGATGTACTTGAAGCTGAGTACGAAGCTAACAAGCACAAAATCATGTCCGAGCTGCAAGAAGGTCAAGAAATCGTGGGTACGGTTCAACGCCTGACTCAATTCGGTGCCTTCGTTGATGTAGGCGGAGTTGATGGTCTGGTGCATGTATCCGAGATCGCTTGGACTCATGTTGACAAGCCTTCCGATGCAGTGTCCGAAGGTGACCAAGTGAAGGTTAAGGTTCTGAAGGTTGATCCTGAGAAGGGCAAAATCAGCCTGAGCATGAAAGCAGTTCAACCAGGTCCTTGGGAAACGGCTGCTGAGAAATTCAACATTGGTGATGTAGTGACTGGCGTTGTAAAACGTCTGGTGAACTTCGGTGCCTTCGTTGAAATTGCTCCTGGTGTTGAAGGACTGGTGCATATCTCCCAGATCTCTCACAAGCACATTGGTACTCCTCATGAAGTACTGAAAGAAGGACAAGAGGTTCAAGTGAAGGTCCTTGACCTGAACACGGCTGAGAAGCGTGTTAGCTTGAGCATCAAGGAGACTGAAGAAGCTCCTGCTCCTGCACCTAAGGCTGAGAAGACTCGTGCACCAAGAGAAAACAACAGTGCAGGTGTCTCCCATAACGAAAGCATGAGCGTGACCCTTGGCGAGCGCTTTGGCGACAAGCTCAGCAAATTCAAATAAGCAATACCCATGAGGTTAGAATAGGCATTAGGTACACCATCGGCGGACCCAGAGGGTTCGCCGATTGTTGTTACTTCCGATACTGACAGGAGGAGTTGAATTATGGCAAGACCCGTTGTGGCGATCGTTGGTCGACCCAATGTAGGGAAATCGACTATTTTTAACAGAGTTATTGGAGATCGTCTGGCTATTGTAGAAGATAAGCCAGGTATTACCCGTGACCGGATCTATGGAATTGGGGAATGGAATGGCAAGCCGTTCAGCATTATTGACACTGGCGGCATTGAAATTGATGGTACAGATGAGATCATGAAGTCCATACGGATGCAGGCTGAACTCGCAATCGAGGAAGCGGATGTCATTGTGTTCATGTGTGATGCCAAAAGCGGTGTTACACAGTCTGACGAAGAGGTCGCTCAAATGCTGTACAAATCAGGCAAGCCAGTAATCGTCGCTGTGAACAAGGTGGATAACATTGGGCGAAGTGATTTGATTTATGAATTCTATGGCTTCGGCTTCGGTGATCCGATCGGCGTATCCGGTAGCCACGGTACAGGAATCGGTGATCTTCTGGATGCGATTACAGAGAAGCTGCCTGAGCTGGAGGATGATGGGTACGATGATGATGTTATACGTGTGGCCTTGATTGGCCGTCCGAATGTCGGCAAATCATCTCTGGTCAATGCCATTCTCGGTGAAGAGCGAGTCATCGTCAGCGATGTTGCTGGTACGACTCGAGATGCTATTGACACTCCGTTTGAGAAAGATGGTCAGCGGTACGTACTTATTGATACTGCAGGGATGCGTAAGCGTGGTAAAGTGTATGAGACAACCGAGAAATACAGCGTTATGCGTGCCATGCGTGCTATTGAACGTGCAGATGTCGTACTCGTTGTCATTAATGGTGAAGAAGGTATTATCGAACAGGACAAGCATATTGCCGGCTACGCTTATGAAGCAGGTAAGGCTTCACTGTTTGTCGTGAATAAGTGGGATGTCGTGGAGAAGGATGACAAAACCATGAAGGAGTTTGAGACCAAAATCCGCGATCACTTCCTGTTCATGACGTATGCACCAGTGGTGTTCCTGTCAGCGAAGACCAAGCAACGTCTGCACAAGCTGCTTCCTGTAGTGCAGAATGTGGCTCAGCAGCACGCAATGCGTATACAGACGCATCTGCTGAACGATGTGGTATCCGATGCGGTTGCTATTACACCACCACCTACGGACAAGGGCCGTCGCTTACGCGTGAACTATGTGACGCAAGTGGCTGTGAAGCCGCCGACGATGGTTGTCTTCGTGAATGATCCAGAGCTGATGCATTTCTCGTATGAACGCTACCTGGAAAATAAAATTCGCGCCGCCTTCAATTTTGAAGGGACTCCAATACGGATCTTTACCCGGCGCAAGTCTGACGAAAGTTAGGGGAGAACAACTTGCTACTACAGACGGTTGCAATAGTAATCAGTTATTTGCTCGGCTCCATCAGCTTTAGTGTTCTATTCGGCAGATTGCTGAAGGGAGTCGATATCAGACAGCATGGCAGCGGTAATGCTGGTGCGACGAATACACTTAGAGTGTTGGGTAAGGGACCTGCCATCATGGTATTGGTGCTGGACGTACTTAAAGGCGTGCTTGCTGTCTGGATTGGTCATTGGCTGGGTGGAGACTCCGAATGGCTTCCTGCTCTCACAGGAATAGCAGCGATTATTGGGCATAATTGGCCGATCTACTTCAACTTTCGGGGAGGCAAAGGAATTGCCACTGCGATTGGGGTGCTGGCTTCGATTGCGCTCATTCCTGCTCTGCTTGCTGGTGTCATTGCGATTCTCTCGATTGTAATTACCCGTTTTGTATCGCTAGGCTCTCTGATTTTTGTCATTCTGACTCCTTGGATGATGCTGGTGCTTGGCTACTCATGGCCCCTGTTCTGGTCTGGCGTGATCATCTGTTTGTTCGCCGTCTGGAGACATCGTACCAACATCGTGAAGCTGATGAAGGGTCAGGAGAACAAGCTTGGTTCCAAGGGAGGGAATCATCGTGTCTAAGTCGGAAAAGGTTGCGGTATTGGTAGCAGGTAGTTGGGGAACTGCTTTGGCCGCGGTTCTGGCCGACAATGGATCTGAAGTTGTAATCTGGACCCGAAACGCGGAACAGGCTGAGGAGATCAACATGCTCCATACGAATAGCCGCTATCTTCCTTCCGCACAGCTGTCCCCAGCCATTCGGGCGACGACTGAGATGGGGGAGGCGGTCAGTGGAGCAAAGGCTGTCCTCATCGTTGCTCCCTCCTCAGCCATGCGCCAGGTGTCACGAGAGCTTGCTCGCCATGTTGGGCAAGATACACTCATCGTTCATGCGACGAAGGGCTTTGAGACGGAGACACTCAAGCGCATGTCACAGGTCATCTCTGATGAGCTTGGTTGCGAGGAAGGACATGTCGTTGTGCTGTCTGGTCCCAGTCATGCTGAAGAGGTTGTTCGTAAATGCCCAACAACGGTTGTAGTTGCTTCCTTGGAGGATCAGGCTGCGCAACGGGCTCAGGATTTGTTCATGAACTCGTATTTCCGCGTCTATACCAATCGTGATCTCATTGGTGTGGAGCTGTCTGGTGCACTCAAGAACATCATTGCGCTAGGTGCAGGAATGTCTGACGGACTTGGCTTCGGGGATAATGCCAAAGCTGCGCTGCTGACACGAGGACTCGCAGAAATTACCCGTGCTGGCGTGGAGATGGGTGCCAATCCGCTCACTTTTGCTGGTCTCGCAGGAATCGGTGATCTCGTCGTAACAGCAACCAGCCAGCACAGCCGTAATTGGAGAGCAGGCTCTATGCTGGGTAAGGGTATGCCGTTAGAGGAAGTACAACACACCATGGGCATGGTCATTGAGGGAATTCGTACGACTCAGGCTGCCCATGCCATTGCAGTATCGCTTGGCGTTCAGATGCCGATCACGGATCAGTTATACAAAGTACTGTTCGAAGGACAGGATGTCCGTGAGGCTGTAGAGGCCTTGATGGGTCGAGATCCCAAGACCGAGATGGAACTTATGCCCTTGAAGACTTGGGAACAGTGGAATTCCTGATCACAGGGGCATTCACCTTTTCCAGACTAAGCTCATACACTAATCTGAGCAATGTCGGAGGAGGGGAGACTGTGAGCAAGAACTTTCCAAAGGATGCACTGAAGGCTATCAATCAGAAGAGCGGAAAAAGCATTTCCGAGAACGCCGTCAAAAAGCTGGCTAGCAAGGTGAATTCGGAGACGATGCAGAGCGAAGCTCAGCTACGCCAATTGATTAAGCAGGTGGCGGCCATGGCTAAGTTGCAAGTATCGGAAGGTACCATTCAAGATATCGTAAAGGCTGTCAAGAAGAGCGGTATGAATCCTTCCAACATGGAAGCCTTGATGAAAATGATGATGAAAAAATAATGTGCTGCCTGGCTGCAAGGGGCCCGCGAACTTCTTAGGTTCGTGGGCTTTTGTGAAACCCGCGTTCAGGCTGCGATAACAATAGAACATTGGTTAAGAAAGGTGGAGCGCAGATGAAAAGGCTTGATCTGTCTGCGAGGCTGACCTCGATGCCACAGCTCCATGAAGCCATCCGGCAGCTGGCTGCCGCGTGGTCATCTTCGTCCTCTTGCTGGCTCTTGGGAGGAAGTTGTTCTTTACTTCTACAAGGCGTGGAGCTGGACAAGTCCCCGAATGATATTGATGTATATGCTGATCTTCGCGCAGCCAAGCAACTGCACGGGCACGCACCTGGTCGGTCCCTGGACGAGCAACAGCTGAGCAGAAGCGAGGCTTATTTATCTCTGCTAAGTCATTATGAGCTGGAAGGCTTGACCTTGGAATTGGTCGGAGGTTTCGAGGTGTACGCGACAAATTCTCTGTATCGGGTGGAGATTGAACAGGTGCTTCAATCTGCTGCCCCCGGGATAACGATCAGTAACTACTCCGTCCGTCTGATGCCCTTGGCCCACGAGCTCTTGTTCAATCTCCTGCGTGGCAGGGAGGATCGGTATCAGTCGATTGCCAAAACCATGAATACGGAAGCGGACGAGCATAGAGACCTGCTGGAGCTCTTGCTAGCACGGAATGTATGGTCTGATGCACACGTAGATCATCTCAGACGATTGCTCAACTGGCTCTAATACAAGCTTTGCTGGGAGGTGCTTATCCTGATGAGTCATGAGGTATGCTTTATGCCATCTGGCAAACGTATAGCAGTTCGCTCAGGCACAACTATTCTGGAAGCCGCGCGCAAGGCTGCTGTTCATATTTCCTCACGCTGCGACGCCAAGGCTTCCTGTCTGATGTGTAAGGTGACTATTGCCCCAGAGTGGGCCGAGGCTGCAGGCGTGCCGACCGAAGCAGAGAGGCGTAAGCTAGATTCACTGCTTCAGGAGGGTCAACGTCTGTCTTGCCAGGCCAGAGCTTGGGGACCGCTGGTAGTCACTGTACCAGAGGACCCGTTAAAGGCTGCGGTGCGCAGACAATTGGAGAAGCAACAGGAGGACGATGACAGCCTGTGGTAAAATGATTATTTAAGAGAATTGGCTTTTGGCCAAGGTGGACCTGGAGACGAATCCGTTATGGATTCGTTTTTTTTTGCTTAATTGTTTGCCTCACTGGATATGGATATTAAAACTCATACCGATACAGGTCTGTTCGGCGCTACACGTGCATATAATGACTGTGGCGGTTCAGCACAGGCTTGTGAAGAGGAGGAATGATTTCGTGCCAGAGTTATCAGTCATATCTTCACCGCCTGATACATATGATGATACCAGTCCAATTGCATGTACGAGTGTAGGCCGCTATGACCGATTCTATCAGCCATGACGCTCGGCGGCGGACGACTTCCAGGCTTGCTCTGCCGCAGCTGGGTACCAAGTCTTCTGATCGAACACGAAGCGGATGCTCTTATAGCATTTTTCCTTCGGAGAATCTTGAGGAGGGGATTTCATTGGAGAAAGTAGACATTTTTAAAGACATTGCCGAGCGCACCGGGGGAGATATCTATCTGGGAGTCGTCGGCGCCGTTCGTACAGGAAAATCAACATTTATCAAGCGCTTTATGGAAACGGTAGTCTTGCCAAATATTGCGAATGAAGCTGATCGGGTGCGCGCAGTGGATGAACTTCCGCAGAGTGCCGCGGGCAAGACAATCATGACAACAGAGCCTAAATTTGTACCCAACAATGCTGTACAGATACGTGTAGCAGAGGGCCTGGATGTAAACGTGCGATTGGTGGACTGTGTAGGCTATGCTGTGGAGGGTGCGAAGGGCTATGAGGACGAGAACGGCCCGCGTATGATCTCTACACCATGGTTCGAGGAGCCGATTCCATTCCAGGAAGCAGCGGAGATCGGAACACGTAAGGTCATTCAGGAGCACTCGACGCTTGGCGTCGTCGTAACGACGGACGGAACGATTGCCGAGATACCTCGCAGCTCTTATGTAGAATCCGAGGAGCGGGTCATTGAGGAGCTAAAGGAAGTTGGCAAGCCATTCGTGCTTGTTATTAACTCCACTCGTCCTAATAGCGAGGAGACCTTACAGCTGCGGAGTGAACTGGCAGCCAAGTACGATATTCCTGTCATGACACTCAGTGCAGCTACGATGACTGAGGATGATGTTACAGGCGTGCTTCGCGAGGTATTATATGAATTTCCTGTGCATGAGGTGAATGTCAATCTTCCGAGCTGGGTGATGGTCCTGAGTGAGAATCACTGGCTCCGGAACAACTATGAGAACTCAGTGCGAGACACTGTGAAGGACATTCGGCGATTGCGTGATGTGGATCGAGTCGTAGGGCATTTCATGGAATATGACTTCATTGACCGTGCCGGATTAAGCGGGATGAACATGGGGCAAGGCGTCGCTGAGATTGACCTGTATGCTCCAGACGAACTGTATGACCAGATTCTCATCGAGGTTGTTGGTGTGGAGATTCGTGGAAAAGACCACTTGCTGCAGCTTATGCAGGATTTCTCTCATGCCAAGCGCGAATATGACCGATTCGCGGAAGCATTGGAGATGGTGAAGACTACAGGCTATGGTATAGCAGCACCTTCACTATCTGAGATGGCTCTGGATGATCCGCAGTTGATCCGACAAGGGTCACGTTTTGGGGTGAGGCTGAAGGCAACAGCACCTTCCATTCATATGATTCGGGTGGATGTTGAATCTGAATTCGCTCCGATTATCGGTACCGAGAAGCAGAGCGAGGAACTGATGCGCTATCTGATGCAGGACTTTGAGAATGACCCGATCAAAATCTGGGAATCGGATATCTTTGGTCGTTCGCTCCATTCCATTGTTCGTGAAGGGATTCAGGGGAAAATTGCCATGATGCCGGACAATGCCAGATACAAATTGCAAGAAACGCTGGGACGCATTATTAATGAGGGCTCTGGCGGTCTAATTGCTATTATTCTTTAAGCAGATGCTGAGCAAGATCGCCTAATTTGCAACAGAAAATAGAGACAACGATAAGGTGCCTTCAAGCCAATGGCTGAGGTGCCTTATTTGTGTTTGTTAGACTTTTTTAAGCTAAACCATGAATAGCTAGAATTTTAAAAATAAACTTTTAAAACCTATTTACATTGTCGGATTAAAGCGATATATTATTTAATAATTCATAAACATGAATGAATATGTAATCACCTACAGGGTAGGACAAGCAGGACGAGGGGGAACAGAACGATGTTGAAGACAAAGAGAAAAGTATGGGGATTATCCTTGATGCTGGTGCTGGTAGTTATACTGAGTGCATGTGGTCAGAGCGCACAGACGGCCGGGGGCGGGGATAGCTCTAACACAGCAGGCTCCTCCGAACCTGGAGATCTGAGAGGCAAACGAATTGCGTTAATTATGGAATTTAATACAGGTACCTTCTCACAGCAATACGTGCAGGGGGTAGAAGAAGAGGTTAAGAAATTCGGAGGTACGCTTACTAAGTTCGTAGCAGATAATGACAAAGCGAAGATGGCTTCGCTGCTGGATAGTGCTATTACACAGCAATTTGATGCCATTCTGACAGATCATGGAGATGCGTTGCTGGAGCCAGGTCTGAAGAAGGCGGTAGAGCGTGGGATTCCGGTAATCGTGTTCGATGCAGCGGTGAACGTGCCAGGAGCCGTCGTCTTGTCACAGGATGATCAGAAGATGGCAGAGCTGACATTGGAACAGATGAAGAAGGATATTGGCGGCAAAGGGAACATTGTCAAGGTATGGGTAGCAGGCTTTGCGCCAATGGAGCGTCGACAGCTGTCCTATGCGAAGTTCCTGGAGGAGAATCCAGACATTAAAGAGATTGCGACCTTTGGTTCCGCACAAAACCCGGCATTGGACACACAGGCCAAAATGGAAGCTGTCCTGAAGCAATATCCGAAAGGCGAAATTACAGCCGTATGGGCTGCTTGGGATGAGTTCGCCAAAGGGGCTGCACGTGCGATTCAACAGGCTGGACGCGATGAGATCAAGATCTATGGCATTGATATGAGCGACGAGGATCTGCAAATGATCCAGGATCCTAGCAATCCTTGGGTAGCTTCAGCGGCTGTAGATCCTACAGATATTGGACGAGTTCAGGTACGATACGCATATCAAAAGCTCCATGGAGACAACCCGGAGGAGAAGGTTGTGCTGGAGCCCGTGTATGTGCATCGTGATGCCCTTCCTGACCAGCAAATCTCCACCAGTGAACTCTCTCAATATGTAGAGGGATGGGGGCAAAGTGAGCAAGGCAAGAAGGATTGGATGAGCGAATATGAGTCTGCGCAATAAGTCGTACTAGTGACCAGAGTTGGGGCGCCATGCGGGAGCATTTTATAGCTAGTTTAGAAGGCTTTCGTAGGCACGAGATAGGACAGAAAGTTCGGGCAGGCGCGCTACGGCGCGTCTGTTCTTGTATGTAAGGCTAAAGTCAGGAGGGTGGTCCCCTTGGGTAATTCGATGTACGAGCTCACGATGAAAGAAATTTCTAAAGAGTTCTCGGGCGTTCCGGCACTGCAGGGAGTGGATTTCTCCGTACGTGGTGGAGAGATACATGCACTGCTCGGTGCCAATGGTGCAGGTAAAAGCACGCTAATGAAGGTATTATCAGGAGCATATACCGCTGATAGCGGGACAATTGCTGCGGATGAACAAATATTGAGCATTCGTGATCCACTTGAGGCCAAGCAAGCGGGGATTCATTGTGTGTATCAGGAGGTTGATTCGGTCCTGGTGCCTCAGCTCACAGTAGCTGAAAATATCATGCTCGATGAACTTTCCGCGCGTGGCAGCGGGCTGTGGTTCGGTGGCAGGGGGATGAGACAGCAAGCTGAGCAGGCACTGCAGCGGCTTGGAATTCAGTTGGACCTTCAGCAGAAGGCAGCGGATCTGGCGCTAGCAGAGAAACAGATGGTGCTGATCGCGCGCATCCTAACCCATGACGCTAAGGTTATTATTTTTGATGAGCCTACGGCGCCATTAAGTCAGAGCGAGACTGTGCGATTGTTCCAGATTATGCATCAGCTCAAGCAGGAAGGGGTAGCTTGTATTCTCATTACACACCGCCTTCCTGAGGTTATAGAGCACAGCGACCGCGTCACGGTCATGCGAGATGGGCAGCAGGTATGGACAGGCTTTACCCAAGATACAGATACAGCGGGCATTGTGCAGCACATGCTTGGCAAAACCTTTGAGGAGGAGTTCCCAAAGTCGGATACGGCTATAGGTAATGTAGTTCTTGAGACGCAGGGTCTCAAGCAAGGAGTCAAGGTCCGTGGAGTCGATCTAAAGGTGCGGGCGGGGGAGGTGCTTGCGGTAGTCGGTCTTGTAGGAGCTGGGAAAACCGAGCTGTCCCGACTGCTGTCTGGTGCGGACCTACCAGATGAAGGAGTTATTATGCTGTCTGGTCAGAGGGTGCGGATAAAGCAGCCTGCTGATGCGATCGAGCAAGGGATTGTATCTGTTCCAGAGGAGCGGCGCAAGCAGGGAATTCTGATCGATGAATCTGTTGAGCGTAATCTTAGTCTGCCGATGCTGAAGCAGCTTAGTTCGTTCGGATGGGTGAATCGCGTGAAGGAGCGTATTCATGGGCAGCAGCTTGTCGCTTCCCTTGGAATCAAGACCTCATCTATACAGCAGGAGGTCAAATATTTGAGTGGTGGCAATCAGCAAAAGGTAGCCATCGGCAAGTGGCTTAATACGGGAGCAAGTGTGTTCGTATTTGATGAGCCGACCAAGGGCGTCGATATTGGAGCAAAAAGCGACATTTTCAAGCTGATTGGTGAGCTGGCTGCTGCTGGCAAGGCGGTCATTTATCTGACTTGTGAATTTGCAGAAGGCCTCGGAATCGGGGATCGAATTGCCGTGATGTACGATGGCGCCATTGTGAAGGAATTTGCCAGAGGTGAGACGGATCAGGAACGGCTGCTGCTGTATGCCAGCGGCAGTAGGGAGGAGTAAGGCATGAAGGACACATGGTTAAACGCATCTTTTAGATACGGGGCTGTTATTGTTATTGCTGCCGTATTCATTTATTTTTCGATCACACTACCGTACTTTTTCACATATGACAATTTGACAGATATTCTAAGCTCCATTGCGATTGTAACCTTCGTGGCCATTGGGGTTACCCTTTCCCAGATCGTGGATGGCTTTGATCTGTCTGTGGGCTCGACGGTATCTCTAACGACGGTAGCGGCTGCTACGCTTATGATCTGGTATGAGCAGCCCGTATATATCGTCATTATTGTCTCGCTGGCAATTGGTGCTATCGTAGGACTAATGAACGCTCTACTTATCGTCAAGCTGCGCATTCCCGATCTGCTGGCGACCCTTGCGGTCATGTATATTATCAGTGGTCTCCACAAGACGTACGCACAGGGCTATACCATCTACAATAACATGCAATTTCCGGATGGCAGTAAGGCTCCAGGCTCCATGTCTCCAGGATTTCTGTTACTGGGACAGGGCAAGCTGCTGGGGATTCCGATCTCCGTCCTGTTACTTATCATTGCTGTACTGTTCGTCCATATTTTCCTGACCTATACGAAGTATGGACGCCAGATGTATGTCACTGGCGGTAACAGAGAAGCTGCAAGATTGTCGGGGATCAAGGTCAACCGTGTGCGTACACTGGCTTACGTGGCTTCGGGTATATTTGCTGCGATCGGCGGGATTTTGTATGCATCGCGTGTCGGCTCAGGTCAGATTGACGCTGGTGCTCCTCTGCTGATGGAGGCTGTCGCGGCTGTATTCGTAGGTTTTTCTGTATGGGGGGCGGGGAAGGCCAATGTTATCGGTACCTTCTTTGGCTCTGTGCTCATTGGCGTGCTGGTGAATGGCTTGACCATGATGAATGTACAGTATTTTGCGCATGACATTATCAAAGGAACGGTGCTCGTGCTGGCGCTTGCAGTCACTTTTTATGTTTTGAATCGCCGTCGTACTTGAAATTGTTGATCTTCTGTATTACTATAAACCTTGTTCCGGCCTAAGTATGTTGTTCTATCAGCGATTTTGGGCATTGCTAACTAAAAATAAGCGGTTATACGTATATTTGACGGCAAAACGGAAAGAGTTGATACTACTTCGTTAGCAGCGATCTGAAGGACGGATGTTCTGCAGATCGTCATTTCCAGCAATACACAATGGATTCAGGAGGTGAATAACGTGAACAAGACAGACTTGATCAATCAAGTTGCTGAGAAAACTGAGCTGTCCAAGAAGGATGTAACCAAAGCAGTGGATGCACTGTTTGATACGATTTCTGAGGCTCTGCAATCCGGTGACAAGGTGCAATTGGTGGGTTTTGGTAACTTCGAGGTTCGTGAGCGTTCCGCCCGTAAAGGTCGTAACCCGCAAACAGGAGAAGAGATCGAAATTCCAGCTAGCAAAATCCCAGCATTCAAGCCGGGTAAAGCACTCAAGGACGGAATTAAATAGTATCGCAAGAAAAACTTCTGCTTAAAAGTGGTCTGTCTACTGTGATAGTACGACAATAGATGTTTTTCTTTAGATAATAGAATTTATAAGTTTTCAGCGCAGCTGAACCATTCGATTATCGCAAGAAAAACTTCCACTTAAAGGTGGTCTGTCTGCTGTGATAGTACGACAATAGATGTTTTTCTTACATATTTCCGATACGCAGAGAGAGGCTGTGAATTTTTATTCACAGCCTTTTCATTTGAGATGAATGAGCAGCGAAGAAGGGCTGCCGATAGTTGACAAAGCCTATGGGCCTATCCCATCATATAGATATTGAGAACGGGAGGAATCGGCAATGGAGAACACTACGCCCAACAACAATGAATATGTCGTCATCAAGGCGAAAAGCAACGGCTGTCAGGTCTTCGGCTTGACACGGGGCCAGGATACACGGCTACATCATTCCGAGAAGCTGGACAAGGGTGAAATTCTGATCGTCCAGTTCACCGAGCATACCTCGGCGATTAAGATTCGCGGCAAGGCTGTCGTGCTGACTAAGCACGGTGAAGTAGATACCGAGGATTAAAAAGCAGGCATAGCCTGCTTTTTTCTTATGTACAATGAAGTATGGACGAATTATCGGGCGGAGCTCTGCAGCCAAGATTATAGATTCAATATCCATTCGATAATAGAACATATAGCCAATTGTACAGACAGGAGAGAGGTCCCATGAAACCCTGGATCACGCTTGCGGGCTCCCTGCTTATCACTGCCGCAGCTGCGGTGCTGCTCCCCAGCCTCTATCAGCTTGAGATTGGTAGCAGCCTGAACCAGTCGGCAGAGGAGGTACTACTTCCCCAGCCGCGGATTGAACTTAATGAAGACAACCTGGTAGACCAAATGAATGTGCTTCCTCTGGATGTGCCGATCATGCGAGTGTCTTGGGACGAGGAGGTGCTGACGCTTGATCTTAAATTAGAAGCCCAGGGGATGGGGCCCGAGGCTGTATATCGAAGTATGGCTGAGGCAGCGGCCTTTTGCTTCTATGGTACGACCAATGTCAGGCAGTTGCTGCTGCGCGTTGTGGCCGAGGATGCCTGGACTGGAGGACGCCATCTGCTGCTGGCGGCAGACATACGCCGAAATGAATGGCCGCAGCAGTCTCTTACCGAGCTCCGTAGCTGGAACAGAGCCGAACTGAGTGAGGAGCTCAAGCGGACCTTCAGAGTGACAGATACCTTACTGTGGCGTAGCAGCTTTTCATCGTATGACTAGGATGCGGGACTCCAAGCAGAACTGAACGAAAAAAGAGCGAGTTATAAAGGTTCTTAAGTCGCACTGAAAGTGTAGATGTGATATAATAGACAGTATTGCGATATCTTAATTGACAGTAAAGTTTAGGCTCGGAGGCTAAGGATGAAACCGTACTGCATACCCCAGATGGCTACGAAATACGTGGAATACGATATGATACAGCAACATACGGATATGCCTGATTTTCCAGACAGCCGTGCCAGGCTGTTGTTTCTGTTTTTACAGAAGAATCCTGGTCTGAATGACGGATATGAGGAGCTCTATCCCCTCGTCACTTCGCTGGTACAGATGGGTCTCGATACCCACGACATGATAGATGCTTCAGGGACACTCGGGATGCGTGAGATGCGCTCCAGGCAGCTGAAGGTGCTTGCGGGGGACTATTTCAGCAGCCGCTTCTATCAGCTGTTGTCTCATGCAGGACAAGTAGAGACGATATCCAGCCTCAGCCGTGCGGTCTGTCAGGTGAATGAGGATAAGATGGTGCTGTATGCCAAGATGGGACAAGACAACTTGACAGCACAAGAGTACCTGGGGGCGAGCGTCCAGTTGAAGAAGACCTTGTTCGAGTCGTTCGGGAGCAGGGTTGCAGTCGCTGACCAGGAGTCGTGGGCAGGGCTGCTTGAGTCCTTTGCTGTATGTGAGACAATTGGACAGGAGCTGACGACACTCTCGAAGCAGATGCTTACGAAGTGCAGCTATGCCTATTGGCTTATCCAGAACTCCGGAGCGCCGGAGGACAGGGGATTGCTGGCTGATGGTCAGCTGGATGGAGCATCCTGGGACAGGCTTATAGTGAAGTATAAAGTGAGAGAAGGTCTTCTCGGCAAGCTGGATGCAGCCTTGGAGCAGATCGAACGCTGGAGTGTGGTACAATCCGATATCCGTTCCGATATTGTGCGGATGATCGATCCGTTCTTGTCTCTCGTACATTATCATCGCCAGGTTGCAAGGGAAGGTTAGGTGAATACAGTGGGTTCAAGTCAGACCAAGCCGAAAGAACAATTTGTTCATGAGGTCTTCGAGAGTATTGCGGGTAAGTACGATATTATGAATGATGTCCTGAGTTTTCGCCGACACAAGGCTTGGCGCAAATTCACGATGAAGAAAATGGAGGTCAGGCCAGGGGACACGGCTCTAGACCTGTGCTGCGGCACCTGTGACTGGACATTGTCACTGGCGTATGCAAGTGAAACAGGGCACATCCATGGACTGGACTTCAGCCACAATATGTTGGATGTAGGCAGACGAAAGATTAAGGAAGCATCGCGTGAACAGCAGATTACGCTTGTGCAGGGGAACGCAATGGAGCTTCCTTTTGCAGATAATTCCTTTGACCATATCACGATTGGATTCGGACTGCGCAATGTACCTGATCTTCATCAGGTGCTTCGTGAGATGCATCGGGTAGTCAAGCCTGGTGGACAAGTGGTATGCCTGGAGCTGTCCAAGCCGACTTGGCAGCCATTCAAGGGACTGTATTATTTTTATTTCCAGAAGGTATTACCTCGTTTGGCCAAATGGTTCGCGAAAAGATACGAGCAGTACAAGTGGCTTCCTGATTCTTTGGCACTGTTCCCCGGAAGGGAAGAGCTTGCCGGCATCTTCCGCGAGATCGGATTGAAAGAGGTCAAAGCCTATCCGTTAACTGGAGGAATTGCGGCATTGCATATCGGAATTAAGGAGAGTCAGCATGTTTAAAAAAGTCAAAATTTTCTCTGAAATGATCAAGATCGAGCATACAGTATTTGCTCTACCTTTTGCATTTATGGGAGCGATTCTGGGCTCCTTTGTAGTAAGCAATCAATTGCCTACCTGGGCGCAGATCGGCTGGATCTTACTCGCAATGTTCGGCGCTCGAAGCGCAGCGTTCGGCTTCAATCGGATGATTGATCGCTTTATTGATGCCAAGAATCCGCGTACGGCTGGTAGAGCAATTCCGGCAGGACTTTTGAAGTCCTCCGAGGTACTGATTTTTACACTGATCTGCCTTGCTTTGTTGCTATGGGCATCGTACCAGTTGAGCCCACTGGCCTTCAAGCTGTTCCCTGTTGCGCTGTTCATGCTGGTATTCTACTCCTACACGAAGCGCTTTACCTGGCTCTGTCACGTCGTACTGGGTCTGACCATTGGACTGGCGCCGCTTGGCGGCTGGGTTGCTGTAACCGGGCAGGTTGATTGGGCTGCATTTGTTTTTTATCTGACCATTGCTTGCTGGACGGCAGGCTTTGATATCATATACGCTTGTCAGGATATTGAGTTCGATCAGCGTGAAGGTGTGTATTCGATACCTGCACGATTTGGTGTTGCTCGTTCGCTTCATATTGCTCGGGCATTTCATATCGTAACGGCGATTGGCTTTGTGGTGCTGTTCTTCGCAGCCAATCTGAGCTGGTGGTATCTGGCGGGCATGATTCTATCTTACATTATCCTGTTCTACGAGCATTACATTGTGACACCTAAAGACTTGAGCAGACTGCAGACGGCGTTCTTCACTATGAATGGTGCGCTGAGTATTGTTGTGTTTGTCTTTACCTTCCTGGATTTAGTGGTGCGACAATTATGATGGCTGCAGCAGCATACAAGAGAATCGTTGTGGGTATTACAGGTGCAAGCGGGAGTATTTATGGCGTCAGACTAATCGAGACGCTGCTTGATGCTGGCATCGAGGTGCACCTGGTGGTCTCTAATGCCGGCTGGCGCGTATTGAAGGAAGAACTTGGCTGGAATGTGACTGACCGGGAAGGAACACTGAACGACATGTTCGGAGACCGTCCCGGTTCTCTTATATATCATCCGGTAACGGATATTGGTGCCTCGGTAGCTAGTGGCTCCTTCCTGGTGGATGCAATGATTGTCATGCCTTGCTCCATGGGCACGTTGTCTGCCGTTGCTCACGGGACCTCAGATAACCTGATGGCCAGAGCGGCTGACGTTATGATCAAGGAGGGGAGACCTCTTGTACTGGTACCGCGCGAAACTCCGCTTCATGCGATTCACCTGGAGAATATGCTGAAGCTGGCACAGCTTGGCGTCAAGATCATTCCGGCCATGCCGGCTTTTTATTTTCAACCACGTAGCATAGAAGATCTTGTCCACTTCCTTGTCGGAAAGGTGCTGGACAGTCTTCGCATAGAGCATAAGCTGTATACGAGATGGGGTGAGCCAGATGACCAAGGACAATCATGAACCTCTGTTCATCGGTAAAATACAATATACGAATGCGTGGCCAGTGTTCCATCATTTTCATACAGAGCAACTTCGGACATCGGCTGAGCTAGTAACGAAGGTTCCGGCAGTGCTGAACCGCAGAATTACAGAGGGCTTACTCGATATGAGCGCTATGTCTTCTTTTGCTTACGCATCTGCGGCGGAGCATCTGTTGATTCTTCCACAATTATCTGTCAGCGTGGACGGAGCGGTGAAATCCATTTTGCTCTTCTCACGCAAGCCGTTGAAGGATATCCGTAACGGAAGGATAGCGCTGACAAATACATCAGCAACCTCGATTAATTTGTTGAAGATCCTCATGAGCAGGTATTTGGGTGGGAAGCCGGAATATTTTGACTGTGAGCCAGATTTGGATACAATGATGAGACAGGCTGATGCGGCATTGTTAATCGGAGATCATGCGATCCGTGCTTCCTGGGCCAACGAGGACTATATAGTGACTGACCTTGGCGCTCTATGGAAGGAGTGGACGGGACATAGCATGACCTTTGCTGTATGGGCTGTCCGACGTGAAGTCGCCGAGCATAGACCTGAGGCTGTCGCGGAGATCGTGGAGGCTTTTTATGCCAGCAAGCGTCAAAGTCTGGAGAATTTGACTCCGGTCATAGAGCAGGCCATGAAGGACATAGGCGGAACAGAAACATACTGGAAGCAATATTTCACCAATCTATGTTATGATTTTGGCAAGAGAGAACAAAGTGGACTTGAGCTGTATCTACGTTATGCACATGAGATGGGTCTGCTTCCGCAAGAGATTAACCTGGAATTATGGAATGACAATATGCTGATACGGGTGAAAGAATGAAACGATTGGAATTGTTCGGTTTATTAAAAAAAGATATGAGCTACATCGAGGATGAGCTCTACCGTAGCATTGATACGCATGAGCCGTTGATTGGGGCGACTTCCATGCATCTGCTCAAGGCAGGCGGCAAGCGGCTTCGTCCTGTGTTCGTACTGCTGGGGGGCAAATTTGGCACGTATGATCTGGAAAGGCTGAAGCGCGTGGCTGTGCCACTGGAGCTAATTCATTCAGCCTCGCTCGTTCATGATGATGTCATTGATGATGCCGAGACCCGGAGAGGGCAGCTAACGGTGAAGGCCAAGTGGGACAATCGGATAGCGATGTATACTGGCGACTACATATATGCACGGGCACTGGCTATGGTGGCGGAGCTACCTAACCCGGATATTCACCGCGTGCTCTCCAAGGCTTTGGTGCAAATGTCCATCGGCGAGATGGAACAAATTCGAGATTTCTTCAATACAGAACAGAGCGTGCGAAACTATCTGCTGCGCATTCGCCGCAAAACAGCGCTACTAATCGCGGTAAGCTGTCAGCTTGGTGCAATGGCTGCGGATGCCTCCCCGGCAGTGGGTTCGTTGCTGTATAGCTATGGGTACAATGTGGGCATGGCATTCCAGATTCAGGATGACATTCTCGATCTGTGCGGAACAGAAAAACAGATTGGTAAGCCGCCTGGTAGTGATATGAGACAAGGCAATATTACACTGCCAGTGATCTATGCGCTGCAGCAGCCGGAGCTTAGTAGGCTGCTCAGAGATGAGATTGAATTGATTCGAGCTCATGAGGACGGTTACAGCACTCAGAAGGCGATTGAGTTGATCAAAGCAAGCGGAGGATTGGCTAAAGCGGAGCAGCTGGCTGACCGATATATAGAGAAAGCCTTGAGTTCCCTGGATCTTTTACCAGATCAGAAGGTCAAGAAGACACTGCGAGACATTGCCCATTTCGTGACCAGACGTACGTATTGACAGATGAATGGGAAGCATGAATTCATGTTTATCGTAACTTATTAAACAGATGACAAAGTACTTTAAACGTTTACATGGTTTCTGTTAGAATACAATGGAAGTTGAATCAATTTCATAATGGCTATGAATAAGTTGTGAAATTGATTCGGTCGATAACATACTGAAATCGTATTCGGATGGAGAGTGAGCCTATGGATCGCACGTTTCTAATGGTTAAGCCAGATGGAGTTCAACGGGGGTTAATCGGCAGAATTATCAGCCGCCTGGAGGACAAAGGCTTCAAGCTGGTTGCTGGAAAGTTTGTTCAGGTTACTAGAGAACAGGCGGAGCGGCATTATGCAGAGCATGTCGGCAAGCCTTTTTTTGAGAAACTCGTTAGCTTTATCACTTCCGGCCCTGTCTTTGCGATGGTGTGGGAGGGAGACGATATCGTCACGCTGTCCCGTATGCTAATCGGGAAGACGAGTGTAACTGAGGCACTGCCAGGGACGATTCGCGGAGATTTTGCCGCCCATACGCCCTTCAACCTGATTCATGGCTCGGATTCTCCGCAGAGTGCCGAGCGCGAAATTGCGAATTTTTTTGCTCCAACAGAATTGGTACAGTATGAGAAAAGCGTGGCGACCTGGATCTAGGAGAATATACATGTAAGGGATGGGTATCATGAGTCAGCTAGAACAAAGTCAGCCTGATCCTGACTACGCAGCGTTCATTCGCAACGTTAAGACAAGCACAGGTATTGATCTTGCACAGTATAAGGAAGCCCAGATGAAGCGGCGTCTAACGACACTCCGCAATAAGAACGGCTACACGACCTTTGTCTCCTTCTATGAGGCAATGATGAAGGAAAAGCCGCTTTTCTATGAGTTTTTGGATCGGATGACCATCAACGTGTCTGAATTCTGGAGAAATCCGAATCGCTGGGAAGTGCTGCGGGATGTTGTATTGCCGGAGCTACTTGCCGGAAAACGTCGCTTGAAGCTGTGGAGTGCAGCTTGCTCGACAGGAGAAGAGCCTTACAGCCTAGCTATGGTTCTGGATGGAAAAGGTCTGCTTGCGGAATCTACGATTCATGCCACAGACATTGATGACGGCGCGCTCGGGAAGGCGAAGGAAGGCAAGTATTTGGAGAGGTCACTCAAGGATGTACCTAAGGAAGTGGCTAGCAAATACTTCAAGCCTGATGGCATGGTGTATCGAATTGATGAGAAGCTCAAGAAGGCTGTGCAGTTCAAGAAGCAGAACTTGCTGCTAGATACCTTTGAGGATGGGTATGATCTAATCATTTGTCGCAATGTCATGATTTATTTTACAGAAGAGGCCAAGCATCTGCTGTATCAGAAATTCGCTAAGAGTCTTCGGCCAGGGGGCGTATTGTTCGTAGGCAGCACGGAGCAGATATTCTCGCCAGGACAGTACAACCTGGAGGCTACCGAGACATTCTTCTATCGGAAAAAGGCCTAGCATCAAGGTTTGGGGAAACACACGCGTGACTCTTTAGGAGAGCCGGCGTGTGTTTTTTCACAGGCACGGCATTTCTTGTCAAAGCACATTGGCTGTACTATAATGAGTTAACGGATTTTAGCGATGCACAGTTTAACAGTTTAAAGGGGGAACGCGCAATATGAGTCTACGCTACTTAACGGCAGGGGAAACACACGGACCCCAACTGACAGCGATTGTAGAAGGATTGCCTAGTAATTTGAAATTGAATTTTGAGGAAATTAATTTTCAACTGCAGCGCAGACAGAAGGGATACGGACGTGGTCGGCGCATGCAGATCGAGACAGATACGGCTACCATTGCTGGCGGAGTGCGTCACGGGTATACGACAGGTGCACCAGTAGCCATCATTGTGGAGAATAAGGATTGGAAGCATTGGCAGAAAATCATGAACATTGAGCCGATTGAGGGCAGTGACGAAGAGAAGCGTCGCGTGCATCGTCCTCGTCCTGGACACGCTGATCTGAATGGGGGTATGAAATACAACCTGAAGGACCTGCGAAATGTACTGGAGCGCTCCAGTGCTCGTGAGACAGCCATTCGCGTGGCGTGTGGTTCATTGGCACGGCAGCTGCTGGCTGAGTTCGGCATCAAAGTGGCTGGTCAAGTCATTCGAATTGGTGAGATTGAAGCACCATACCGTGACATGCCAATTGATGAGTTGATTGAGGTGACGGAAGCTTCTTCGGTGCGTGTAACGGACCCTGAGACTGAGAAAAAGATGGAAGCATACATTGATCAGATCAAGCAGGAAGGCGACACAGTCGGTGGCATCGTAGAATGCATCGTAGAGGGTGTTCCGATTGGACTCGGAAGCCACGTGCAATATGATCGCAAGCTGGACGCTCGTATTGCGCAGGCAGTGATGTCTATCAACGCCTTCAAGGGTGTTGAGATCGGGATCGGCTTCGAAGCTGGTACTATCCGCGGGTCCCAGGTGCATGATGAGATTCTGTACACGGAGGACAAAGGCTACCATCGTAGAACGAACCGTCTGGGTGGATTCGAGGGCGGTATGACAAATGGAATGCCTGTCGTTGTGCGCGGAGTTATGAAGCCAATTCCTACTCTGTATAAGCCGCTGCAAAGCGTGGATATTGATACCAAAGAGGCCTTCACCGCTCAGGTAGAGCGATCCGATGCCTGTGCTGTACCTGCTGCAAGTGTCGTCATGGAGCATGTGGTTGCCTGGGAGATTGCGAAGGCCCTGCTCGAAAAATTCGGCGGAGATTCCATTGAAGAGATGCATGCCAATATGAAAGCATATCAGGCACAGCTGGATAGCTACTAAGATGCAGACCATTACAGTTCAATTGGATCAAGAACGCACGTATCCCATCTATATCGGTAGAGGGCTACTGCCAGAGGCCGGCAATTATTTCCGCCAACATGGTATATCGAGCAAGAGCCCGCTACTCATTGTAGCTGATGATAATACAGCTCCGAGATATTTGAAGATTCTGGAGGACAGCCTGCGGGAGCAGGGGTACACGACAGTTGCTTCGATCGTGAAGGCTGGAGAGACCTCCAAGTCCTTGACGGTATATGAGCAAGTTATCACTACTGCACTGGAGGCAGGACTGAATCGGAGCTCAGCGGTCATCGCACTAGGTGGCGGAGTTGTAGGTGATCTCGCGGGCTTTGTGGCTGCGAGCTTCATGCGTGGCATCAAGTTCATCCAGGTGCCGACGACTATCCTTGCGCATGATAGCAGCGTAGGGGGCAAGGTAGGCATTAACCATCCTTTGGCTAAAAATATGATTGGCGCTTTCCACCAACCCGAGCTTGTATTGTATGACGTGGACACCTTACTGACGCTACCTCCTCGTGAGGTGTCAGCCGGACTCTCGGAGATGCTGAAGCATGGTCTGATTTGGGATGAAGCCTTCGCATACTGGTGCCTTGAGCATGCCGAGGAGCTATTGGCGCTTCAGCCCGATGCGCTTGAATATGGCTTGGGCCAAGGCTGTGCAGTCAAGGCAGCTGTTGTCTCTCAGGATGAGCGAGAAGAGGGACTGCGTGCCATTCTGAATTTGGGACATACGATCGGTCATGCCATTGAAGCAATTGCTGGCTACGGAGAATTTTTGCACGGAGAGGCCATTTCAATCGGGATGGTAGGTTCAGCTCTGCTCGGCGTACGTCTGGGAGCTGACCCGTCCCTCGCTGTGGAGACACGGAGCATGCTGAAGGCACTGAAGCTGCCCACTGTACTGCCCAAGCATCTGGCTACAGAGCAGCTGCTGACCGCCATGATGCATGACAAGAAGTTCAAAGAGGGAGTAGTCACTTTCGTAGTGCCACGGGCGATGGGGCGTGTGGATATTGTGAAGGATATTTCCATAGAGATGGTCAGAGAGGTCATCGAGCAGCTTAGAGAGGAGGAGTAAGCGTGTATAATCGAGGAATTCGGGGAGCAACGACCGTAAGCTCGAACAATGCGGACGAGATTCTCGAAGCGACCGCAGAGCTATTGAATGATATTGTATCCCGGAATCAGATTCAGCCGGAGCAGATCTGCCATGTGTGGATCACTATGACACAGGATCTGGATGCCGCTTTCCCCGCCAAGGCCATTCGGGAGCTGGAGGGCTGGGAGCTCGTCCCGCTGATGTGCGCTGTTGAGATACCAGTGCAAGGAAGTCTAGAGCGTTGTATCCGCTTTATGGTTCAGATCAATACGAACAAGACGCAGCGTGAGATCAACCACGTATATTTACGCGGCGCGAAGGTCCTGCGACCAGACTTGTCGTCCTCCAAGAGCAGCTCATGAATTTGGGAGTTGCCAAGGAGTGTCATTTTACGCTATAGTGTACCTATAGTTCAGATGAGTTCAGCATGAGATGAGTATGTAACGCAAGCTAGGCAGGATTGTTAGGTTATTAGATAAGCAGATGAGTGCTAGCGCGGAAGCGCCTAGTATAGATGAGTGAAAGTTAGAGTGCCCAAGTGAAGCTGGTTTAGTGATGTGATGAACTATTGGTCAGATCACGACAGTCTAATTTGGCTAAGAATAATTCCATATACTGTGGATAGCTAAGTTGAGTGAAGTAGAGTCAGTTGAGTCGAGATGAGAAGAGTTGAGATAAGCTAGGTCCATATTTTTTCGCAAAGGTCTGTCTATGAGATCAATACAGCAGTATCCTGTTGTGTGTTTGAACGGGATCGGTGTAAGACGAATAGACTTGCGAAGGGTTCTAAAGGCATGAGTTCACCGAGGATTATAGAGTACTACGTGTTCAGCGAAGCTGGGCCATTCTATAGTCTCTGGAGCTATATAGCCTCGAGCAGTCTTGCTTCATTAGAATGGCGTCGATAGATGTTACTCTAATGTCAAGTATCGGACTACCCAAAATATGGCGGCAATCGACATCCATTAACGACAACAGTCTCTACCTTACGGTAGGGACTTTTTTATTTGCCCAGATATTATCCATCACAAGTCGCAGTGCAAATATTTGAATTGAAGGAAGGAAGCGATCAAATGCTGACCCCTAATGTAGAGCTTGTAATTTCGATGGCCGGTCAATACAATCTGATCCCGGTACATAAAAAGGTGCTGGCTGACATGGAGACACCCATTCGGATTTTCCGCCGTTATGCGGAGCAGGAGCATGCTTTTCTGCTGGAAAGTGTGGAGGGTGGGGCGCAATGGGCTCGCTATTCCTTCATTGGCAAAGACCCTTTTCTGATGATCTCCGGTAAAAAAGGACGGCTTGTCATCAACAGCAAAGGGAGGGAGCAAGAGGTGCACGGCAAGCCGATTGAGGCGCTCAAGACGCTGCTGCGGAAATACCGCAGCCCCAAGCTGGATGAGATGCCGCCGTTCACCGGAGGGGCCATCGGATTCTTCGGTTATGATCTCCTTCAATATTATGAGAAGCTACCCGCTCATGCGGTGGATGACCTTAATATGGATGATATTCGCTTCATGTTCTGTGATCAAATCATTGTATTTGACCATGTCAAGCAGCAGATGCTGCTAGTAGGCAATGTACATGTGCCAGAAGGTGCAACGGATGATGAGATTCGCCGGGCGTATGCCGCTGTAGAGCGGAAGCTGGAAGCGACGGCCATGCAGCTGCGGCAGCCTGTGAAGGAGGACCCGTTCAGCGCAGCTACAGTACCTGGTGATGTAGAGCTGGGAACGATCCACTCCAATGTGACGAAGGAGCAATTTATAGGGAATGTGGAGCGGGCCAAGGAATACATTCGCGCAGGGGACATCTTTCAGGTGGTATTGTCCCAACGCTTCCATATTGATACCGAGGTATCGCCGTTGCATGTCTACCGCGTACTGCGGACGATGAATCCTTCTCCGTATATGTACTACTTGAAAATGGGCGAGGAAATCATCGTCGGTACATCTCCAGAGGCGCTGGTCAAGGTCGATCATGGCCGCGTAGAGACGAGACCCATTGCAGGCACGAGACCACGCGGTAGCACAGAGGCAGAGGATCAGGCTTTGGCAGAGGAACTGCTGAAGGACGAGAAGGAACGGGCAGAGCATCTGATGCTGGTGGACCTTGGGCGGAATGATCTGGGCAGAGTGTCTGAATTCGGCACGGTCACCTGTGACACATTCATGGAGATCGAGCGGTACTCACATGTAATGCATATTGTGTCCAACGTATCGGGACAGCTTGCCAAGGACAAGGATTTCTTTGATGCTTTCCTGTCCTGCCTCCCAGCTGGAACCGTCTCGGGCGCTCCGAAGCTGAGAGCGATGGAGATTATCGGGGAGCTTGAGCGTGAGTCCAGAGGAGCCTATGCTGGAGCGATCGGCTATCTCGGCTTCACGGGAAATATGGATACTTGTATTACGATCCGGACAATTGTATTCCGTAAGGGCAGAGCCTACGTACAGGCTGGAGCGGGGATTGTATGGGACTCTGTTGCAGAGAGTGAATATATGGAGACCATCAATAAGGCCAAGGCGATGCTGAAGGCGATTCGAACAGCTGAAGAAATGTTCCCACAGCCTGCTAGATTGGGAGATGTGCTGAATCAGGATTACTTGTTCGCTCCTTGATTGGATTCAGATGACATGCATGCAATAAGCATATAAGACAAAGGTGTCGCTGGCAGACACTGCATTATTCATAAGAAGGATTACAAATTGAGAAGAGGAGGAGTAGGCAATGAACATGGAGCACTTGATGCAGAACGGACTGAACCACATACTGGAAGGCAAGGACTTGAGCCAGTTCGAAGCGCGGAGCATGATGGAGCACATTATGAATGGAAAGGCCACGTCCGCTCAGATTGGCGGCTTGCTGACAGCACTGCGCATGAAGGGGGAGACGGTCGAGGAGATTACAGGCTTCGCAGAAGCGATGCGTGGGCATGCACAAGGCGTACAGGTAGAGCAGCGTCAGCTCCTTGACACTTGTGGTACTGGGGGATCTGGTATTCATAAATTTAATATTTCTACTGTATCTGCTATTATCGCATCAGCAGCCTCTGTGAGAGTCGCCAAGCATGGTAATCGTTCGGCTAGTGGTAGAGCTGGCAGCGCAGATGTACTTGAAGCTCTAGGTGTGAATATTCATCTGAACGGAGAGCAGGCGAAGGAGTGCTTGGAGCATGTCGGTATATGCTTCCTGTTCGCTCAGTTGTATCACCCTTCTATGAAGTATGCAGCTGCTCCAAGACGTGAGCTTGGGGTCAGAACCGTATTCAATATGCTTGGTCCGCTTACCAATCCGGCAGGGGCTGATCGTCAGCTGCTTGGTATCTATGATCGGAGTAAGACGGATGTTGTGGCAGCCGTGCTTCAGCGACTAGGTTCTAAACGGGCTTTGGTTGTATGCAGTCATGAAGGACTGGATGAGATTAGCATTTCAGCCCCGACGACGGTGTCGGAGCTCAGGAATGGAGATATACTGACATACGATATAGATCCCGGGCAATTGGGGCTTAGCACATATCCTCTGGAGCAGGTATTGGGTGGGGATGCAGCTACTAATGCGCTTATCATCCACCGTGTTCTGAACGGAGAGCAGGGACCGTATCGTGATGTAGTGTTGGCCAATGCAGGTGCCTGCATCTATGTCGCAGGTCTGGCCGATTCTTTGCAGGCAGGTGTAGCCACCGCTGCACAGGTCATTGATACAGGCAAAGCAAAGGAAAAACTACAGCAGTTAATTATGGCAACAGGAGGATATGAGCATGTATCTTGATCAAATCGTCGTCACCAAGCACAAAGAAGTTGCGAGACTTAAGGAAAGCTTTTCTATCGCAGAGGCAGAAAGAGTGATTAGAGAGTTACCTGCCACCAAGGGCTTCGAGGCTGCGCTCTCACAAAATCGCACACGGCCTATGGGCCTGATCGCAGAGGTCAAGAAGGCCTCACCCTCCAAGGGCTTGATTCGCCCTGATTTTCATCCGTTGGACATTGCCCGTGCCTATGAAGAGGCTGGTGCAGATTGCATCTCGGTGCTTACGGACGTGGAATATTTCCAGGGGGGACCTGAGGTACTGCGCTCTATTCGAAATACCGTCAGCATCCCGTTGCTTCGTAAGGATTTTATTATTGATGAGCTGCAAATCTATGAAGCACGAGTGCTGGGAGCAGACGCAATTCTGTTGATCGCGGCCATTTTGGAACCAGAGCAGATCGCCAGCTACCATCGCACAGCCCGTGAACTAGGTATGGATGTACTCGTGGAGGTTCATGATCGTCAAGAACTGGAGACGGTATTAGAGGTGGATGGAGCTACCCTCATCGGGGTGAACAACCGGGATCTGCGTACATTCGAGACCAGACTGGAGACGACGGAGCAATTAGCTGCCTTGGTACCGGATGATGTAACACTAATCAGTGAAAGTGGCATAGCTGGGCCGCAGGATGTAGAGTTTCTTAGAGGAACAGGAGCACAGGGGATACTGGTAGGGGAATATTTCATGCGTCAGCAGGATATCGGACGTGCTGTGCTCGAATTAATGGAAGGTAAGCTACAGCAATAGGAAAAGTGGCGATTACAGCTACAGAATGAAAGCAGAACAGAAACAACACAGAAGCAGCGCAGTAATGCTAATGATAACAGCAATGCAACGCAATAGTATTGGGGATCATGCTTTATGAGCTTAGAGAAAGGAGCAATAGCATGGAGAGGACGGCCGTAAAAATTTGTGGACTTCAAAGCGTTGAAGTGCTAAAATCTATGGTACATTTACCAGTGGATTATATCGGATTCGTATTTGCGCCAAGCAAGCGTCGGGTCACAGCACAGCAGGCGGCCGAACTGATCCCTATTCTAAGGGAATGGCAGACGGAAGCTGCGCCGCAAAGTGTCGGCGTATTTGTTAATCCCGAGCTGCAAGAGCTGAGGGAACTGCTTCACACAGCCCCGCTGGATATTATTCAGCTACATGGGCAGGAGAGTCCTGAATTTTGCCGTGCAGTTAAGGAACAATTGGACCTAAGGGTGATCAAAGCACTTCCTATTACGGATGGTACAGAAGCATCTGTACATAACCAATTGGATGACTATATCGGGACTATAGATGCTCTACTGCTAGATACACATGACCCCGTATATGGGGGAGGGTCGGGGCGAACTTTTGCATGGGACAGAATTCCTGCTTATCAGGACTGGGCACAGCAGCATGGAATTACACTGCTCGTCGCCGGAGGCCTGCATTCAGAGAATGTCACAGAGCTCATAGCGTTATATGCTCCTGACGGACTGGACGTATCTAGTGGCGTAGAGACAGATGGGATGAAGGATATACAGAAAATTACAAGTTTTGTGGAGAGGGTGAAGCGGCTTGACACAATATCCTGATATGAACGGACGCTTTGGGGTGTTCGGGGGCAGATTTGTACCTGAGACCCTGATGAATGCTTTGCTTGAGCTAGAGGAGTCTTACCGGAAGTATGCAGATGATCCAGCATTTAATGCGGAGCTGAATGATCTGCTGCAAAATTATTCGGGGCGGGAGACGCCACTGTACTACGCGAAGCGTCTCAGTGAGCATCTCGGACAAGCCAAGATCTACCTGAAGCGTGAAGACCTTAACCATACAGGTGCGCATAAGATTAATAACGCGTTGGGACAAGGACTGCTGGCACAGCGAATGGGCAAGACCAAGGTTATTGCTGAGACTGGTGCAGGACAGCATGGTGTAGCTACAGCGACCGTGGCTGCATTGCTTGGGCTGGAATGCAAAGTCTTCATGGGCGAGGAGGATACCGTTCGCCAGCAGCTGAACGTATTTCGCATGCGTCTGCTGGGTGCAGAGGTCGTTACTGTCACTTCAGGGACACGGACCCTCAAGGACGCCGGTAATGAAGCGCTTCGTTACTGGGTTAGCCATGTGCATGATACCTTTTACATTCTGGGCTCTGCTGTTGGACCGCATCCGTATCCGATGATGGTTCGTAACTTCCAGCGAGTTATCGGCGATGAGACACGCCGTCAGATTCTGGAGGCAGAGGGCCGACTGCCAAATGTCGTGGTAGCTGCTGTCGGAGGTGGTAGCAATGCCATCGGCATGTTCTATCCTTTTCTGGAGGATGAGACTGTGAAGCTGGTCGGAGTAGAGGCAGCAGGTAAAGGTGTCGATACAGAGTATCATGCGGCTACGATGACAAAAGGGACACACGGCGTGTTTCAGGGCTCCATGAGCTATTTGCTGCAAGACCAATACGGGCAAGTGCAGCCTGCACATTCGATCTCGGCGGGTCTGGACTATCCGGGAGTCGGTCCAGAACATTCCTATCTGAAGGATATTGAACGAGCAGAATACGTACCGATTACCGATGATGAGGCTATCGAGGCCTTACAGCTCATGTGCCGCTTGGAGGGAATCCTGCCGGCGCTGGAATCCTCGCATGCTATTGCTCAGGTCATCAAACTGGCACCACAACTGAGCAGTGATGATGTTGTAGTCATTTGCCTGTCTGGACGCGGTGATAAAGACGTAGAATCGATCATTAAGTATACAGGGGGAGAGCCGTCATGAATCGAATGGATGAAGTCTTCACGCGTCTGCGCGGTGAAGGGAGAACAGCGCTAATTCCTTTCCTGACGGTCGGAGACCCGGATCTGAATACAACCTTGGATATCATTCACGAGCTGGAGGAGGCCGGGGCAGATATTCTGGAGCTGGGAGTTCCCTATTCGGACCCTCTTGCTGACGGTCCGGTCATCCAGCGTGCCTCCGAGCGGGCCTTGCAGAGCCAAATTACGATTCACTCGTGTCTGGAGGTTGCCAAGCAAGCGAGAGAAGCCGGGTCACAGCTGCCTTTCATTCTCTTCACCTACTATAATCCTATTCTACAGATGGGATTGGAGACCTTTTTTGCAACGATTCGGACGCATGATATCAGTGGTCTGATTATTCCCGATCTTCCCATCGAGGAGGCGGAAGTCATGGGCAAGATGGCGGAAGAGGCCGATGTCCATCTCGTGCCGCTGGTAGCCCCGACATCCGATCAGCGAATTGAGAAGATCGTGAAGAATGCACGCGGATTTATTTATTGTGTATCCTCGCTTGGTGTAACGGGTGAGCGGTCCTCCTTCCATAATGAAGTGGATAGCTTCATCGCCAAGGTCAAGAGCTTCACAGATATTCCAGTTGCTGTCGGCTTCGGGATTTCTACACGGGAGCAAGTGCAGCGCTTCTCGCAAATGTGCGATGGCGTCGTGGTGGGCAGTGCCATCGTGCGGCAGATTGAAGAGACTATTCCTCTGCTTCGCGAGTCTGGTAGCAGACAGAATGGACTATTGCAAATTCGTCAGTTTGTGGCACAATTGAGAGTATAATTTTTTGCATTGCGCGTACGTGCTTACGTACGCGCAATGATGCATCTAGAAGGGGGAAACTGGCATGCAGCCAAAACAGCGTATTGTCGGTCTTCCGGTCTATAAGCCGGGCAAGCCGATTGAAGAAGTAAAGAAGGAGCTGGGTCTGAGCGAGGTCATCAAGCTGGCCTCCAATGAGAATCCTTATGGAAGCTCCCCTACAGTAGCCCAAGCGATTCAAAATGAGCTATCACAGCTGTTCTTGTATCCAGACGGGAGTGCTGTTGAGCTGACAGCACAGCTGGCTCAGCATGTTGGTGTTCAGTCTGATCAGATTATCTTCGGGTGCGGCTCGGATGAAGTGATTGCTCTGATTGCGCGTGCTTTCTTGCAGCCAGGCGACGAGACGATCATGGCAGATTCGACATTCTCCGTTTATAAGAGCAATGCTGATATCGAAGGAGCCGCTACCATTGAGGTTCCATTGGAGGATGGGACTCATGATCTGAGTGCGATGCTGTCTCGTGTGAACGAACGGACCAAAATCATTTGGGTGTGCAATCCGAATAATCCTACAGGAACTATTGTTACCGAGGATGAGCTCACTGCTTTCCTGGACCGTGTTCCACAGCATGTAATGGTCGTACTGGACGAAGCCTACTTCGAGTATGTAACCGATGCCTCATATCCCAATAGCATTCAATTGCTATCCCGATACGATAATCTGGTCATTCTTCGTACGTTCTCCAAGATCTATGGACTTGCTGCTCTGCGTGTAGGTTATGGAATTGGACGTGCAGCCGTGATCAAGCTGATCAATCAGGTGCGGGAGCCGTTCAACACGTCTCGCCTGGGACAAGCTGCAGCACGAGCAGCACTTCAGGATCAGGCCTTTGTTGACCACTGCCGTCAGAAGAATGCTGACGGAATTATTTATTTGCAGGAGCAATTCTCGCGTCTTGGTCTTGCGACTTTCCCGGCGCACGGGAACTTTGTCATGGTGGATGTAGGACGCCCTTCATCCGAAGTCTTTGACGCTTTGCTGCGTAAAGGAATTATTATCCGTTCAGGCTTTAAGAAACATCCAACATTCATTCGCGTAACGGTAGGGACTCCAGAGCAGAACGCAGCCTTTATTCATGCGCTTGAAGAGGTACTGGGAGCAGTTAAAGCGTAAATAACTGATAGGACAGATTCTGATGAAAATAGCTATAATTGGAGTGGGGCTGATTGGCGGTTCACTTGGTCTTTGCTTTAAGGGGAAGCCGGGAATCAACGTCGTCGGCCACGCTCATATGCCAGAACTCATTGACCCCATGATTACACGAGGCGTCGTGGATACGGCTACTCTGTCGTTGGAGGAAGCAACCGAGGATGCCGATTTTATTTTTCTGTGCGTGCCAGTAAGTCTGCTGGAGCATTATTTGCTCAGGCTGGCAGAGCTTCCTCTCAAGCAGGGCTGTATTATTACGGATGTCGGTAGTACTAAATCCTCGATTACCCGTCTGGCGTCTGAGACGAATCTTCAAGGGGCTTATTTTATCGGTGGGCATCCGATGGCAGGCTCGGAGCGCTCAGGGGTAACGGCAGCTTCTTCGGTGCTGTTCGAGAATGCTTATTATGTGTTGTGTCCTGACGCAAAGGTGCCTAAGCAAGCTGTGAACGCTTTGAAGGAGCTGCTGGGCCACACGAAAGCGCAGGTTGTGACAGTAGAGCCTGTCATGCATGATGATATCGTAGGTGCAATAAGTCATTTACCGCATATTATCGCAGCTTCACTCGTGAATCAGGTGCGGGCTTATGATGAGGAAAATCCACTCTACAGTACACTGGCTGCTGGAGGCTTCAGGGATATTACGCGGATTGCCTCCAGTGATCCTATCGTCTGGCGGGACATCCTGCTCAGCAATAGGCAGGTACTACTGCGGTTACTGCGAGATTGGAATCGTCAGATCGAACGTTTTACTGAGCTGCTGGAATGCCAGGACGGTTCTGGGGTTGAGCAGGAGTTTGCGACAGCCGGAGCATTCCGTAGTGAATTACCTGAGCGCCGTAAAGGAATGATCACGTCAACGTTCGATCTGTATATTGATGTCCCGGATACGCCTGGTATCATCGGTCAGATTGCGACATTGCTGGGCGATCATCGTATCAATCTGAGCAACATGCAGATTATTGAGAGCAGGGAGGATGTGCCTGGCATCCTGCGTCTGTCCTTCCGACAGGAAGAAGCATGGAGCCGGGCAAGGGAGCTCTTGCAGTCCCAAGGCCATCATGTTGTTATTTAGCTAGACATCTCGGGTTCATGCGGGGGTGGATGGAGGGCAGTCGGCCCGTCCATTCATTGCCTATACGGGACCCGATTTTCAATATTAAGGAAAAAGAAAACGCTTAAAAAAAGAGTGTTGACAAAATGAAAACGGATACATATAATAAAAGTACAGTATGGTTTCTCTCCACTCCTATCCTTTAACTAAACTACTTGAGACATAGTAGTAACCACTTAGGCCTTGGCCTAGGTGGTCTTTTTTTTGTTCTAAGGAGTCTTAAAAAAGATTTGTAAAAATCCGATAATCATACTAAGGAATTCACAGGCTTGAGAAAGCATATGGTATAGTTCGAGGTAGAACTCGAACTATATTCTAAGCTGAAGATTTCTTCTAAGGCCACGCTTAGGTCATTCCCCAAATCTATACTAAAGCTCTCTGCTAAATTACATGATAAAAGTCTTGAGCAAAAGACCTTTGGGATGAGGCACAGTAAGGGTTTGGAAATGTTTCTGATTGTTCACATTATTTTTTCATGATTTTCGGGCTTGTTTGGAGCTTTTGACCACTGGTTTTTTGTGATACAATGAACTAGGTATTTTTGGAACTTGGTCTTTTTTTTATTTTTATTTCGTGTGTTTTGACGGACGGATACTCTTTTTTGTTGATGATGACGGATGTTCTTTTTTGTTGATGATGTTGTTTTGTTTGTTTTCAGAAAAATATGCGGCTTGACCGCAACTTTTAATAACCTGTTCGGTAATACATATATAGAGTCGAACGGGGAACAGGCATGTTAGGGGCGAGGAGGCTCTCACTCGGATGATGACAGATTCCCAGTTGATTCAGGAAATTAAGCAAGGCAATGTGGAAATGTATTCAGAACTCATGCGCAGGTATCAGCGTAAAATTCTGGCTTTTGTATATCATATGTTAAAAAGCTCCAACCTGGAGATGATGGCAGAGGACTTGTGCTCAGAGACCTTTTACAAGGCCTACAAGAGCCTCGGGACCTTCCGTGAAGTGGATGCATCGTTCTCAACTTGGCTATACACAATTGCACGGAATACGGTGCTCAGCGAACTGCGTAAGCAGCGGAGCGGAAGTGTACCGTTAGAGGAAAGTGGTTATGTGCCAGTTGCACCTACGGATCTGATACCAGAGCAGGCGATCTTGCGTACAGAGCAGGTCGAGATGGTACGGGAAGCGATCAAGAATCTGCCTGAGAAGCAACGCTCCGCTTTGATTCTCAGAGAATATGATCAACTGGACTACCAGGAGATTGCAAAGATTCTCGGACAGACGGTAAGTGCTGTAAAATCTCTTTTATTCAGGGCGCGTTCAAGTGTTAAGAACCAATTGGAGCCTTATTTGTTTGAACCCGTATTTGAGGAAAGGGAAGGACTGAAGAGCCGATGAAATGCAGGGAGGCTAAGGAATTGTTCGGCAAGCTAGATCATTTGTCCGAGCAAGACCCGCGCCGCAAGATGGCTGAGGACCATCAGGCGGATTGTGAGCACTGTTCGGCAGATCAAGATTTGGGCCAAGTGAAGAGCTTAGCTGTTCAAGAGTTCGTAGATGAAGTAACTGAAGAGCAAGCAGAGCAAGTAAATCGCAGAGTCATGGAGCGGATCTACGCAGAATCTCCATGGCTAGTTCCTGGCGAAAATCGGCGTTCCAGAATCAGTCCTGCACTTCGCAGGCATGTATCGCTCTGGATTGCAGGATTTCTCGCCCTATTTTTATGCAGTTTTTTGGTGCTGAACCTTAGCGGACGCACCGTCCGACCGACAGAGACAACCCTGCAACCATCAGGCCTGATGCCTACCGGTGTGGCTGGATCAGACTCGGCTTCATCAAGCTTTATTGTGCATGTTCCCGAAGGCCATATTGGCATTATGGAACCGATCGTAGGGAATCTGATTCCTACGTATCCGCAATATTGGATGGTGCTGTCTGTACTCGCGGTGGCTCTGGCTCTGGTGTCCATCAGTTGGGTGCACCGAGTGAGGCGCTAGGTGAACAAAGAACAAGAGATCAAATGCCAAGTATGCAGTGAGCTCTGAATACAGAAGCTGAACTAATCGAACTACGGAGGAACTACAATGCTGCTAGGTTTGATCAGACACGGTCTTACAGATTGGAATGCAATGGGTAAGATTCAGGGGCAAAGTGACATTGCACTTAATGACGAGGGCAGAAGACAGGCCCGCTTGCTAGGAGAAAGGCTACTCCAGGAGCCTTTTGAATGGCACGCTATTGTTACAAGTCACTTGTCCAGAGCAAGAGAGACTGGAGAAATTTTGGGCGAAATACTGAAAATTCCGGTTCTGGAGCCAGACCAACGACTACAAGAGCGGGCTTATGGCGAGGTTGAGGGCTTGACTCAGGAGGAGCGGGAAGCTCGTTGGGGCAAGGAATGGCATTTGCTCAATCTTGGCCAGGAATCGGAGGCAGCTCTGATTGAGCGTGGAATGCATTTTTTGCAGGATGTATGGGATAAACATCAGGACAAAAACTTGCTTATAGTATCGCATGGTGCTTTGCTTGCCCAGCTGTATTCCAGACTGTACCCCGAGCATGTGAGTGAACGAATTGGGAATCTATCTCTTACGATTATCAAAAGAGAGGATCTGGAATGGGTAAAGGTGCTGTTCAACAGCACAGATCATTTGCTTTAGGCATAGCACTTGCTATAGGAAGAAATGTTCAAAGGTTTTCTTACAGCCCTGCGGCTGAAGGAAGCCTTTTTTTCTTTTTACTCTATTTTACGTTTAAGAGAGCATAAATTCGTCAAAGATGTGCATAGACAGCATTGCTTCTAAGGCTAGAATCCATTCTCCAGCGACAGGACGAAGATAAGGCGGTGGAACCCTTGAACCTTGCAGATATGCTCACCTTTGCGGACATTGGACAATTGAACAGAATTGCCGATCATTATGCTTGTGAATGCAAGCCTAACTCCAAGCACGAATTGATTCAGGGAATTCTTAGCAAGCTGGGAGGAAGGGATTTCTTCGAGCAACAGGTGCAGGAACTGCATGCAGCAGACCGCAGATTTTTGAACAGTCTCCTTTTTGACGAAAGGCCCTACCTGAGCATGGAGGAGCTATTGGCTACAGCCCGTCAAGCTATTGGAGACGCGGAAGAGGGTGCTGAGCAGACACCCCGAGCGGTCGTGTCCCGTTTGCGTAACTCGGGCTGGCTATTCAACGGTTCGACGCACAACACGCGTTACCTGTATCAGATGCCGGAGGATCTGAAGAAGCGACTTCGGCATACAATCAGCAAAAGCATGCGAGCGGCAGTGACAAGCCTGCCCCCCCCACAGGCATACCGGGATGAAGGTCATCTGCTGGCTGAGGATCTGAGACTCATGCTGCGATTTGTAGATGGTCATGAGATTACATTGAATGCAGAAGGTGTCATGTACAGAAGAAGCCAACAGCAGCTCATAGAGCATATGCATATTGCGGAGCAGCTTACAGCCAAGGGAGGCTGGCGGTTTGGATACGGGAGGTCGTTCAGGCATTACCCTGATCGTCTGGCTTTGCTGCTGGATTATGCACTGCACCGCAGATTGATTCAGGAACGGAACGGACTGCTGATCCTGACAGATGCAGGACGGGAAACGCTGGATATACCGCTTGAAGACAGTATGATACAGTTGTTCAGATTTTGGTTAAGATTGTATAAAGGCGCTATCCCGAATCTGTTCTCACTGGTCTACTGGATTTGTACATGCACAGAGCAGTGGATATCCAGTCAAGAGCTGTACGAGCAGGTACAGGGATATATCAAGCCCTTCTACTATGACACAGCAGAGGATATCTTCACTAGACGTCTTCTCCGAATGATGATGCATTTGGGGATGCTCAGGTCAACGGATCAGGAGCAAGGTGCGATCCAGATGACAGCATGGGGTAGGGAAGCCGTTCGAAGCTATGGTATCGAGCTGTGTTGACATTCCTGACGGTGGTTGCTAGAATCTCATCCAAATGTAGAAAGGGTGAGTTCTATGAAGATTGCTTACAAGGACTATCTGCCTTCTGTTCATTCTACCGTGTACGTAGCCGAAGGGGCCAAGCTGGTAGGGGATGTCACCATCGCTGCACAATCCTCAGTATGGTTCAACGCGGTGCTTCGAGGAGATATGGCGCCAGTAATCATTGGGGAGCGTTCCAATATTCAGGATAACGTCGTGGGTCATGTGAACACGAATCAGCCGCTGGTGCTGGCAGAGGATGTATCGGTAGGCCATTCTGCTATTATCCATGGCTGCACCATCGGCAAAGGTACATTAATTGGCATGGGGGCTATCGTACTTAACGGCGCAGAGATTGGTGAATATGCTTTAGTAGGGGCAGGCTCCATCATAACGGAGCGTAGCAAGATTCCTCCCTATACGCTGGCACTAGGCTCCCCGGCACGAGTAGTGCGCGAGCTGACAGAGGCGGATCTGGAGCGAATGGCTCTTACGGCACAGAATTATGTCGAGAAAGGCAAGCAATATCAAATTCCTTGAACCCTAGTTTGGAGGTGCATCCTATGGATAAAATGAAAGTTACTTATGAAGTCATGCTGGGACTGTCAGCTGAAATGGTGCTTGATGATGCTTTGCAAAAGTATCGTAGTGAGAAGCTGTACCTGGCCATTGACGAGGCACTAGCTTCCAAAGACGAGGTAGCTTTTCGGAATCTTACGGATGAACTGAAAGCGATGATTCGATAAGCTGCAAGCTTGCTTAAAAGTAGCAGCCACAGTAGAATAGAATACAGAGCCTGACCGTATATGCGGTCAGGTTTCTTCAAGATGGTGAAACACTTTTAGATATCGTACATAAGTTTTGAGTGAGCCGAAGTGAGTCGGACCTTGCTTGCAACAATCCTTCCGCCAAGTGCGGTCTGTTTTTTTGTGGAGGAGCGTCGAAGGACGTTTTCTTGGCTTTTTAAAGTGTCTACATGGCTGGATCTGTTTATGAGGTCCACGTCCATGCCGGAGGGGGAACATGGGTTGTCAATTTCGTTGTTATGGAGTCGGGCTTTTTTGACGAATCGCTATTTTTTGTGGCTGCTGTTCATTTGTAATCTGGTAGGCACTGTGTATGGGTATGTATGGTACGGGGCGCAGCTTCGCTATACTTGGGAGGAATACCCCGGCTGGCTGTTAGTTTTTGTACCCGATAGTCCGACAGCAAGTCTATTTTTTTGTGCAGCCTTGTTATTTTTACTGTATCCTCCCAAACGTTTGCTTGGCAGGGCGCTGCGTGCAGTATTGGAAGCTCTTGCGGTAGTGACCAGCGTGAAATACGGTGTATGGGCATCTGCGATTATCTTTGCTGGGGCAGCCCAGGGAGGAATGATTCAGCCTACCGACTGGATGCTCGTTGCCTCACACACGATTATGGCGGTAGAGGTATTGCTGTATGTGCGTTTTTTTACCTTTGGAGCGGGGGCTTTGGCCTTGGCAGCAGGGTGGACCTTCCTGAATGATACGATGGATTATACATATGGGATTTTCCCTTGGCTACCTGCTACGCTGCATGATCATGTCCCGGCTGTACGCAATTTTACATTCCTGCTGACGCTTGGAAGTGTACTGCTTGGGGGCTTGTTCAGGTATCTGGGTGTGCGCGGCGTTCGGCAAGAGGAACTGCAGCGCTAGTATCATTGATATTTTGGAGTAGGTGCGACAGTCCAGCTCAACATAGCTCAAGCACAACAACACACTTCAAGCACGTTCAACAGAATACGTACGTTTAGGAAAAAGGTGAACACACACTCGTCTGTGCACTGGGGCATATTCTGATTGTCTCCCTGCGTGGGTAGTTCTAGTCGCTTCCTCTTGTCCATAAGCTAAGGATAAGGGGGTGTCCGATGAACCGATTCAAACAGTTATGTGCTGTTGCTGTCAGCATACTTCTTGCTAGCATTCTTTTGCTTCCTGAAGGTATAGCGGACGCTGGCGTTCAGATCGCAGGTGCGAAAGAAGCTACGATTAGAGAATTGAATCAGCGGGCAGAGCTGCTCTATAGATATGCATCTGATGGTGATATTAGCGCGGTACAGCAGGAGCTTGAACGTATTCGCAGTCTCTTTGCCAGCGGAGATGTTCAGCAACAGCTTACGATGGAAGGGGTTCACGCCCTGTCAGGTAGCATTCTTGATCTGGAGCAGTCTTTACGGTCTGTACAGGCTTCCCAGGAGGAGACCGTTCGCGTGGCCGCCAGCTTGAGGTTGGCTACGGACACGCTTGTTCATCCGAAAAATCCACTTTGGCAGCAGTATTTCAAGATATTAAAGGAAGATCTGAACGCCATGCAGACTCAATTCTCCAAAGGCAGTAAAAGCGGAGTATCAACAGAGCTTCAATCTATGGAGGAGCATTATGCCACCATTCGTACAGCCGTCGTTGTGAGCGGGTCTTCTGCTGCGGTGGTTCGAATGGACTCCTGGATGTCGTATATGCGGGGAGTTGCGGATCGGCAGCCATTAGATATTTCTGCACTTCAGTCTGCCATGGGCAGCGGAAGTGAGACGTTAAACGTGTTATTCGGCAGAGAAAAGGACGCATCGGCCTTCGCCAGCTTTGTCCCGATAGCTGACAGTCGCAATGCCATGCTGGCCATCTCCATCCTGCTATCCTGCGCACTAAGCTACGCAGCTTATCGCAAGTATAATGGAGAAAGCCCCTGGAAGCCACGCTTCAGGAGCTAATAGGTGTTCTACCAGCAATTGCCCCAATGGCGATGAGACAATAAGGTCTTATAGCCTTGGGGCAATTTTTTTCATTACTCTTCTCTAAAGCCTTCACCGTGGACATCCTGAACTTCACTAATAATCATGAATGCTCGCGGATCGACAGATTTCACGATTTGCTGTAAGCGACGAATTTCCTGTCGGGAGACAACGCAATAAGCGACGTACTTGGCCTGCTGTGAATAGGCGCCAATTGCCGGAATGATCGTTACCCCTCGCTCCATGTCCTTGGTAATGATAGAGGCAATCTCATTTGCATGGTCGCTGATAATCATGAAGGCTTTGCCCGAATAGGCCCCTTCCTGAATAAAATCAATGACCTTGGAAGCGATGAAGACGGCAACCAGTGTGTACAAGATCTTCTCCTTGGGAATATAGAGTAATGAGGTCCCGATGATAATGACATCAATGCCAAGCATAATTTGTCCCATGCTCCAGCCATACCGACGATTCAATATTCTGGCTATAATATCAGAGCCGCCAGTAGTGCCGCCGAAGCGGAATACGATGCCTAACCCGGCCCCCAGCGTTACACCTGCATATAATGCAGCTAGTAAAATATCATGCTCGGTTGCAAAAGGCTCGATCCAGCCAGCCTTGATCATTCTTTCGAATAGCCACAGGAAGAAGGTTAGCGCTCCGATGCCGATCCCTGTGTAGATCATCTGTCTTCCGCCGAGAACTTTCCACCCGATCATGTAGAGAGGTATATTAAGAAGAAGGGTGGACAGGGATGGCGAGATGGAAAAGGCATAGTTCAGCAATAGTGTTATGCCTGTTACTCCGCCTTCCATCAGTTTGTTAGGAATGATGAAATACAGGATTCCAAAAGCAAATACAGCAGCACCTAGCACGATTGGTAGTATGGTTTTAAAAGGCTCCAGAGACTTTAGCGTCTTCATATTATCCCTCACTGTTAATAATTTGGCGTTGCCTTTAGAATATTTTTCCGGGCAACCTTACATAGTATACCTTGTTCATGGAAGATAAAAAATATTTGTTTTCAAATCTTCTTTACGATAACATATGGATAAACCTTCGTAACGACCAGTTCAAGCAGCTCTTATTGGAATTTGGAGCTTTGGCGCAACTGTTCGTTCTATAGTGATAGTGAGTTGCTAAAAGGAGATTGGATTCATGGACAAAACACTTGCAGACATGCAGCGTGAAGTTGATCAGTATATTTCGCAGTTCAAAGAAGGATATTTCAGTCCTTTATCTATGCTGGCACGCATGTCGGAGGAAGTGGGAGAGCTCGCGCGCGAGGTGAATCATTCTTTTGGTGAGAAGCCGAAGAAGGCGGACGAAGCAGATAACTCCATTGAACTGGAGCTTGGGGATATATTGTTTATCACCATTTGCTTTGCCAATTCCCTTGGCATTGACCTAACACAGGCCCACGATAAAGTGATGCACAAATTCAACACACGCGACGCAAATCGCTGGACCAAAAAGGACACCGATTAGGCTATCCTTACATATGCTGTACTAAACCGGAATTCGGAGGTGCGGCAGCATGAAGGCGGATGATTGCATTCAGAAGGCATACCAATGCATATTGAACAGCGATTTTGAAGCGGCAATCCGTTATTTTGAACAGGCTATTGCCCAGGAACCCCATGTTGCCAGCCATCACTACCGATGCTCCGTCACTCATGCCCGCAGCAATCACCTGGATCAGGCTGTTCAATGCGCAAGAAGAGCTATACAGCTGGCGCCCGGGCAAGAGGAATATGTGCTTCATTTGCACGCCCTGGAAGCCAGGCAATATACAGCAGAGGCCCGCAGGCTCCTTGAAGGAGATCAGCGCCATGATCAGGCGATTACGCATTTGGCCTTATCCCTCCTGATGGAGGCTGTAAGACTAGACCCTTTAAGCGGGGATGCGCTTGTACTGACGGCATTAGCCTATGGAGAGCTATCCCGATACGATGACGCTATTCGTGCGATTCAGGAGGCGCAAGCCCTTCTTCCTCATGAGGAGAGGTTGAATCGTCTGCTAGTAGATATGCACCGTCGCAAATTAGAGGCGGATACCGGACATGAGCCCCATTGACTCGGGCCTGATGAAGATGAAACTAACGACTTCCAGACAGCAGCAAAAGGAGATGCAAACATGGCAGATAAAATTAGAGTAGCAGTTGTAGGAGCCGGCGGACGTATGGGAAGAGAAGTAGTTAAGCTGGCTTTGCAGGATCATGAGCTTGAGCTTGTTGCTGCAGTGAGTCGTTCCGAGGTTGGGATGGATGCAGGAGCGATGGTTGGATTAGAACCAGCCGGAGTGCTCGTAACAGAAGATCTGGAGTCGGCACTGGCAAGCAGTGGTGCGGAGGTCATGGTGGATTTCACAACCCCACAATTCGCATACAAGCATACACTGCTTGCCATCCAGCATGGTGTACGTCCTGTCATGGGGACGACGGGCTTCACGCCTGAGCAGATTGAAGAATTGGACAAGCAATGCAAGCTGCATGGGATCGGTGGGCTGATTGCACCCAATTTCTCCATTGGCGTCATTCTGATGATGCGATTCGCTGCCCAAGCGGCTAAATATTTCCCGCATCTTGAGATTATTGAGTATCACGGGGATCACAAGCTTGATGCCCCTTCCGGAACTGCAGTGAAGACAGCGGAGATGATTGCCGAGCAGCGTCAGGAGCTCCGTCAGGGCAATCCGCATGAGGAAGAGACAATTGAAGGCTCGCGCGGAGGCTACTATCAGGGCTTCCGTATTCATAGTGTTCGATTACCAGGTGTATTCGCTCAGCAGGAGGTTGTGTTCGGTGATTATGGGCAATCGCTCAAAATTCGTCATGACTCCTACGAACGTGCTGGATACATGCCAGGGGTTAAGATTGGGATTCAAAAGGTAATGGAGCGCACTGGAATGGTGTATGGATTTGAGCATTTTATTGATTAGTATCTAACTGGATGAGAGAGGGTACACATCTATGCTGAAAATTGCATTTATCGCTCACGACAGAAAAAAAGACGAAATGGTTAATTTTGTGACAGCCTACGAGCATGTCTTTAAGGATTATGAGCTGTACTCTACGGGTACAACCGGACAACGTATCATGGATGTGACCTCGTTGAAGATCCACCGCTTCATGAGCGGTCCACTAGGCGGAGATCAGCAGATTGGTGCGCTTGTCGCACAAAATGAAATGGATCTGATCATTTTCCTGCGCGATCCACTTATGGCCCAGCCGCACGAGCCTGACATCACGGCCTTGCTGCGTTTGTGTGACGTACAGGGGATTCCGCTTGCGACCAATATTGCGACTGCTGAAATTCTCGTAAAGGCTGTAGATCGGGGAGACTTTGCTTGGCGCAACCTGGTTCATAAATACAAGCCTGGTGTAGATGAGGCTGGGGACGCATGAGTCTGGATATCTTGATATTCGGTGCTCATGCGGATGACGCCGAGATTGGAATGGCAGGTACAATTGCGAAGCATGTGTCGGCAGGAATGCGGGTAGGAATCTGTGACCTCACTCGTGCCGAGATGTCCTCTAACGGGACTGTAGAACTTCGGCAGAAGGAAGCCGACGAGGCCGGGCGGATCTTGGGACTGGCGACAAGAAGCAATCTGGGACTGCCCGATCGGGGACTGTACATAACACCAGAGCATATTGCTACAGTAACAGCAGAAATTCGCCGTCATGCTCCTTCCATCGTGTTTGCACCATACTGGGAGGACAGGCATCCGGATCATGTGATGTGCAGTAAGCTGGTCGATGAGGCTGTCTTCAACGCGAAGCTGCGTCGGTATATGCCAGAGCTGCCAGCAGTACATGTACAACAGCTGTACTATTACTTTATCAATGACCTTGGACAGGCCGATGTCATCGTAGATGTAACCGAGCATTATGAGCTCAAGGAGCAGAGCCTGATGTGCTATCGCTCCCAATTCGATGCACCTGCCGAAGGTGATGATGTAGTCGCAACACCTCTGAACCAGGGGTATCTACAGCGCGTGCGTGCCAGAGATTCCTTACTCGGGCAGCGTTCGCTGATTCAGCTGGCGGAAGGGTTTGCCTGCAAAACACCGATTGTAGTTGAACATTTTCATTCCCGCGGGTAGCGCTTTTGAACGTTACAGCGGGATTTTTTTCGGGAATAGACCCGTCATTGTTTCGTACAAGGATGGTACATATAGAAGTTAATTTAAGTGTAGGAAAAAGAGGTGACCTTGGAACATGGATCGCAAATTAAAAATTGGTATCACCTGTTATCCCTCTTTGGGTGGATCAGGCGTAGTTGCTACAGAACTAGGTAAGCTCTTGGCCGAGCGTGGACACGAGGTCCATTTTATCGCGAATGGCATTCCGTTTCGATTAGGTGGACATTTCCATCGGAATATCTTTTATCACGAAGTCGAAGTCAATGATTATTACGTATTTCGTTATCCTCCGTATGATCTGTCATTGGCTACCAAGATGGCGCAGGTTGCGCAAATGAAGAACCTGGATGTTCTGCATGTCCATTATGCGGTACCACATGCGGTATGTGCCTTTCTTGCGAAGCAGATGGTCGGAGATCAATTAAAGGTAGTAACAACCCTTCATGGTACGGATATTACGGTCCTGGCTCAGGATGAATCGCTTAAGGATCTCATCAGGCTGGCTATCAACCAGAGTGATGCGGTTACGGCTGTATCGCAGGATTTGATTACAGAGACAATTGATGTGCTGGATATCGAGCGTCCGATTGATCTGACCTACAATTTTGTGGACAAGCGGGTGTACTTCCCGAGAGATGCGGCTTCCCTGCGGAGGGATTTTGCACGGCCAGATGAGAAGATTCTGATGCATATCTCGAATTTCCGACCGGTGAAGCGTGTCAGCGATGTACTGGATATCTTCTACCGAGTACAGCAAAAGGTGAAATCCAAGCTGCTGCTGGTAGGTGAAGGCCCTGATCTGCCGAAAATTCGTTGCAAGATTGAAGAGCTCGGACTGCAGGACGAGGTGTTCTTTGTTGGCAAACAGGACGAAATTGCACAAGTTATCTCGATGGCAGATGTGCTCCTGCTTCCTTCGGAGAAGGAGAGCTTCGGATTGGTTGGTCTGGAGGCCATGGCCTGCGGCGTACCGACAGTAGGATCGACGGCTGGTGGAATTCCTGAGCTGATCGTTCATGGAGAGACTGGATTCCTGGCCGGAATTGGCGATACAGAGCGCATGGCGGACTATGCCATTCAGTTACTGACGGATGAACAGCTCGCGGCAAACTTCAGAGAAGCCTGCCTTGAACGCGCACGGACCGTATTTTGCGATACATTAATCACTCAGCAGTATGAAGATATTTACTACCGGGTACTGGGACTTGAGACGTCTGCTTTGAAGCCGATTAATGGCTAAAAAAGTAACCCGACCTGCCATGTGTCACATCTGCCATAGCTGAAAGCTCAGGCTTGATGGGGCAGGCTCCTAATATCGGTAGTAACGCTTGCGGATTACAGCAGTAAAGGTGGGAACGCTATGTATGGTTGGCGTTACGCTGACCCCGATATGGTCAGCAATGGATTAAAAGTGTTGAATACGCTGATAGCAGCAGGCTATGAGACCTATTTTGTAGGTGGCTGTGTACGCGATGAGCTGCTAAAGCGCCCCGTGCATGATATGGACATAACGACGGCGGCGGAGCCTGAGCAGGTACTGAATCTTTTTCCAGATGCCATTCCTACGGGGATCCAGCACGGGACGGTTACAGTCATGCTTGAGGGCAACCCTTATGAAGTCACAACATTCAGAACGGAATCCGACTACAAGGATCACCGCAGACCTGCGGATGTAGCCTTCGTCAAGGAGATCATCGAGGACTTAAGAAGACGGGATTTTACGATGAATGCTATTGCAATGCGGCCTGATGGCACAAGAGTCGATCCCTTTGCAGGTGAAGAGGACATTCGTCTGGAGCTTGTTCGCTGTGTAGGCGAGGCTGAGCAGCGATTCGAGGAGGATGCTCTGCGCATGCTTCGTTGTGTGCGATTTGCGGCGAACTTTGGCTTCAGTATCGCTTATAACACGTGGAAGGCCTTGCTTCACAAAAGAGAACTTCTGCAGCATATTGCAATGGAGCGTGTGCGCACCGAGATCGAGAAGCTCCTGGAAGGCCCAGACCCTCTAAGAGGACTTGAGCTGCTTCGACGTTCTGGCCTGCTCAGCTATACGAAGGTCCCTACACCATGGGAGCAGGTCGATCCAGCTCTGCTGACACGTCTGGATGAGCTGGCACCTCCTCTGCGCTGGGGCATGCTGGCATGGTCTACACGTTTACCGGCAGAAGAGCTAGACCCAGTGCTGCGAGGGTGGACCTGCTCGAATGAAGTGCGAGAGCGTGCAATCGCTCTGCTACGCATGGAGGCCTCGCTTCAGCACGGAATAATGAATGCAATCATGGAGCAAGCAACACCAGCAGTTGGGCTGCATCGGCTGTGGATCAGCTTGATTCTAAAATATGGACCTGTAGCAGCAGAGGATTGGCTTGAGGTGCAACGGGTGATGCCGACTGAGTATCGTGAGCTTTCTTTGGAAGCCCGAAGTCATATGGAGCTAATCACGACACGTGGGCAGGAATGGCTGAGCTCAGCCCCGGTGCTTCAACTGAAGGATTTGGAGATTACCGGCGGGGAATTGGCGGCTATACTGGAGCGTCGTGGAGGACCTTGGCTGGGACAGCTCATGGCTCGTTTATTGTATAAGGCAGCCTGTGGGGAAGTAAAAAATGAGCGTGAGGCTCTAATTGAAGAAGCGAAGCGGGTGATGAACGATGAACAAGCATGAGCAGTTGCTACGCCTGTTGCTGGACTCGGAAGGCAGTGATATTTCCGGAGAGGATATTAGTCGCCAGCTGGACATTAGTCGTACGGCGGTCTGGAAGCATGTAAACAAGCTCCGCAAGCTGGGGTATGAAATTGATGCATCCCCTCGCCTTGGCTATCGCCTGTCGCGCCGTCCCGAGTGGCTGCAGCAGGGAGAGCTGGCTACAGCCATCGACACTCGGCGATTCGGGCAAGAGCTACGTGTGCTGATGAGTACAGCTTCGACGCAGCAGGTGGCCATGGAGCTCGCGGAGTCCGGGATGGCTGAGGGATTGACTGTGCTTGCAGAGGAGCAGACTGGAGGTCGCGGGCGATTCGGTCGGAAATGGTTCTCGCCACCGGGAAAAGGCATCTGGATGAGCATAGTTCTCCGACCTCAACAGCCGCTTCAGTATACTTCACAGCTTACGCTGGTGACGGGTGTGGCTGTATGTCGGGCCATTCGCCAATGCACAGGTGTGCAGGCTGAGATCAAATGGCCGAATGATCTGCTTGTGAATGGTCGTAAGCTATGTGGTATTCTGCTGGAGTCCGCTGTTGAGGACCAACGACTAAGGTATTGCATTGCAGGGATTGGAATTGATGTGAACCTGGAGGCAGAGGATTACCCAGAAGAGCTAAAGGGCGTAGCAACCTCGCTACGACTGGAATCAGGTAAGGTCATCAATCGCACGGAGCTGATCGCGGCGATCTTGTCTGAGCTAGAGAGCTTGTATGATCTGTATGCAGAGCAGGGATTCACACCAATTGCAGCCCTTTGGGAGGCGCTCTCGGTATCACTTGGGCGTAGAATTCGTTCTGTCATCCGAGGAGAGACTGTTGAAGGCACAGCTATGGGCTTGGATACGAGTGGTGCCTTGCTGTTGCGTCTGGATGATGGTCAAGTGGTGCCTGTATTTTCGGGAGAAATAGAGCTCAAGGCTTAATGAATCAAGAGTAACTTTATACAAAATGTAACTTACTTCCAGGATGGATTTATGCTACATGCTTTGTTATAATGTAACGGAGGCGGTATCGGATTGAGCCGAACTGCACTCCGGGGCATTGCCCATCCATTACAAAGCTGACCAACATACTTCATTTGCTGGCCCGCGTTGGATTCTGCTCTGAGCCGAACAGGACCGAGACAGAAGGGACGATCGCGAGTGACTCTTTTTTGGCTGTTCGGACCTTTGTAACGCGTTTTCATTACGTGTTGAAAGGTTTTTTTGCTTTGCCAAAAAAAGAACTGAAGGGAGCAACAAAACAATGGCAGCACAACCACTGAATATTGTGAAGATGAAAAAAATGAAGCAGGATGGAATTCCGCTGAGCATGATTACAGCCTATGATTATCCTTCCGCGAGGCTTGCGGAAGAGGCCGCCGTCGATATCATTCTCGTAGGTGACTCATTAGGGAATGTCGTGCTGGGCTACGATTCCACCATTCCGGTGACACTCGACGATATGGTCTACCATACGCGCGCTGTGGCACGTGGAGCTGAACATACATTTATTGTCGCAGATATGCCTTTTATGACCTATCACAGCGGTATAACAGAAGCGCTGCAGGGGATCCGCAGACTAATGCAGGAAGGACATGCCCATGCGATCAAGCTGGAGGGCGGCGCGGAGATTGCGGACACGGTTCGTGCTACGGTACAGGCAGGAGTTCCTGTGCTTGGACATATCGGTCTGACACCACAGTCCGTAAATCAGATTGGCGGCTATCGTATTCAAGGCAAGGATGCTGCGGATGCTGAGCGTCTGATGCGAGATGCCAAGGCTCTGGAAGAGGCTGGTGCCTTCGGTATTGTACTGGAACTCGTAACTGAAGAAGTAGCGGCTGCCATTACATCAGAGTTGAAAATTCCGACCATTGGAATCGGTGCAGGCCGAGACTGCGACGGGCAGGTGCTTGTGTACCACGATGTCCTCAAATATACGTCCGATTATATGCCTAAGCGTTTCGTGAAGACTTACGGCGACATTGGCGAGCAGATCAAGCAAAGTATTGGGCAATATGTAAATGAAGTCAAAAATCGGAGCTTTCCAGCCAAGGAGCATGTATTTACGGCTGATGACAGCGTAGTTCAAGCACTCTACGGTAAAGTAGCGAGCGAGAAGACTCCAGAGAAGGTGAGCAGCAAATGAGGATTGTAAAGGATGTTCAGGAATTACGCCGTCTGCTAAGTGAGCTTCGCCGTCCTAACGGAGCAGCAGTGCAAGAGCGCAGCGTAGGCTTCGTCCCAACGATGGGCTACTTGCATGAGGGGCATGCCAGCCTGATGAGAGCTGCCAAAGAGCAGTCGGATATTGTGGTGATCAGCATATTTGTGAATCCCATTCAGTTCGGGCCTAATGAAGACTTTGACAGCTATCCGCGGGATGAGCGACGCGACGCTGCTCTCGCAGAGCGTGAAGGCGTAGATATTCTGTTTATGCCGACTGTAGATACAATGTATCCTCAGCCTACTCGTACGAAAATTCGGGTAAGCGACCTGACAGACCGCCTCTGCGGGGCTTCCAGACCAGGTCATTTTGACGGCGTGACCACGGTTGTTGCCAAGCTATTCAACATGGTACAGCCTGACAAAGCCTTCTTTGGTATGAAGGATGCGCAGCAGGTGGCCGTGCTCCAGCAAATGGTGCTGGATCTCAACATGAACGTAACTATTGTGCCGTGTCCAATTGTCAGAGAGGGTGATGGACTGGCGCTAAGCTCCAGAAACGTCTATCTGAGCCCGGAGGAACGTTCTCAGGCGCTTGCGCTATCCAAGGCTCTTCGCACCGCCCAAGAGGCTGTAACAGAGCATGAAGCTTCGACAGTCGGGGAGCTTGATGCAATATTGCGTCAGACGATTAATCAATCACCATTAGCACGGATTGATTATGTTGAAATTTTGACTTTCCCGTCTCTTCAACCACTGGATCTAACGCAGCGATTGGAACAAATTGAGGAAGAAGTTATTATGGCGCTTGCCGTTCATTTTGGCCGTACTCGCCTGATTGACAATATGAGATTACAAAAAGCGGAGGTTCTGTCCCATGTATAGAACGATGATGAAGTCCAAGATTCATCGGGCAACGGTCACGGAAGCCAATCTGAATTATGTTGGCAGCATAACAATAGATGAGACGCTGATGGAGCAGGCTGATCTGCTGGAGAACGAGAAGGTCCAGATTGTGAACAACAATAACGGTGCCAGATTGGAGACTTACGTCATCCGTGGTCCCAAGGACAGTGGCGTCATTTGCCTGAATGGTGCAGCAGCTCGATTGGTTCAGCCTGGAGATAATGTCATTATTATATCTTATGCCAGTATGAGCAATGAAGAAGCCAAATCATACCAACCAACGGTAGTATTCGTTGATGATAAGAACCGTGCTGTACAGACCATGCATGAGGAAGTACACGCTACCATCATGTAACAGCAGAGGGGCGGATGAAACGAGGGCTTTGGGCGAAAAATGTGAGTACACGTCGCCGATCTGCATCTGGTCACCTTACGACGTGAATTCCATCATCTTGTGAAGGGTGGCGTGCATAGGTATGTTCAAGCATGTATTCGCAGAGATGAACGACATGTTAGATGAAATCATGAAATATTACCCTTCTGCCCAAGGCCCTCGAAAGGAAGAATTGATGTATAAATGGGGGCTGCTGCGTCGGATGAGCGACTCCATGATTGATCAATGGCTAGCATTTGAAGAGAAGATGAGTGATATGCGTGCAGTACAGCAGCAGCACAACGCTGGTCCTGTACATTCGGATGTGGATGCCTATCCAGAGTTAACGCTTGATGCGTGTACTCGTGGCATCGGATATTTCCGTCTGACGATGTACAGGGAGGCAGCGGAGCAATTTGGCCAGGTGCTTGCTGTATACCCACAAAGTCTGATGGCACATATGTACAGAGCTATATCTAATTTGTATAACGACTATTTCCAGGAGGCTGCTAGTGGGCTTCGTCAGGCGTTGGAGCTTACCAGCGATGCAAAGACAAAGGCTGTCCTTTATAACGCACTCGGCTGTGCAGAGACCAAGAGCTCCAATGTCGAGGCAGCTCTGCAATACTTCAAACTGGCCTTAAATTATGATCCTTCTCTGCAAGAGGCGCTTCAGAATATGGAAGCATGCCGAACCAACTCCGATCTTTTACGCTTTGGCGAACCTTTCCATGCCTGATTTTCTTTGAATCTGAACCATTAAGGGCGATGCCTTGCATCGCTCTATTTTGTTGTTGCCTGTTCAATAGCTCAAACTTTTGGTATGCTTATCGAACCATAGTCCATTCCGATGTATACTAATTATGGGTGGAAAGAAAATTCATTTGATGGAAGGGATTAAGGTTGAAATGAAATTTGCAGTATTGGATTTTGAGACGACAGGAACCCAGTCCACGGATGATATCATTCAAGTCGGGCTTGCTATTATAGATCATGATTTAAGCATCTCCCAAATATACGGTTCTTATGTAAATCCGGGAAAGCCGATTCCACCATTCATTACGGGCTTAACTGGCATCACAGATGAAGATGTAGCCAATGCCCCGCAGCTTGAAGATATGATGGTTGAGCTGGTTCCATTATTAAATGATACGGTGCTGGTCGGGCACAATGTGGCCTTTGACTTCAATTTTTTACAAAGTGCGCTTGATCGCTGTGGTTATTTGCCTTACCAAGGACGTATTCTGGATACAATGGATTTCCTGAAGATCTTCTTTCCGTCATTGGGCTCGTATCAGTTGGGGTATGTATCCTCGGAATTTGGTCTCGTGCATGACAGGCCACATCAGGCCGACAGTGATGCGCAGGCAACCGCCGAGGTATTCATTAAGTGTCTAGAGGATCTGCAGGCGCTGCCGCTCATTACGATTCAGCGACTGTGTGAGCTGTTCCAAAATGAGGACAGTGATCTTAGCTGGTTTTTTGAAGGCGTACGTGAACAGCGTGAACGCGAGACAGATCAGGATCTGAACGGTTATAGCTTCTATCGTCAGCTCGCACTCAAGGTTGAGGACTGGACAGACATAACGACACCTAGAGACCCTGAGGAAGCTAGTCCCCTCAGCGGTGTGACTTTTGAGGAATTTCTGGAAGGCGTGCAGGAGCGTATGCGGTCCACCTTGAAGCAATATGAGGAGAGAGAAGCGCAGAACCAGATGTTCGCTACTGTGATGGAGGCCCTTCAGAAGGATAAGCATTTGTTGATTGAGGCAGGTACAGGTACGGGGAAATCTCTCGGTTATCTTCTGCCAGCCTTATATCAGAGTGTGAAGACAGGCCAGAAGGTGACTGTTAGCACGCATACAATCAACTTGCAGGAGCAGCTTCGTGAGCGTGATATTCCCTTGCTGACACAGGTTATGGACTTTCCGTTCCGGGCTGCGATATTCAAAGGACGTGGGCATTATTTGTGTCTGCGGAAGTTTGAACATAAAATAAATAAGAGAGAGTTCGCGACACCCAAGGAGGACCTGATCACAGCTGCACAGATGATTGTCTGGCTCACGATGACGGAGACCGGCGATGATGAAGAGCTGAACCTTAGCAGTCGAGGAGGGGACTTCTGGGAGACGGTAGCAAGTGATTCGGATTCCTGTCTTGGCCGATCCTGTCCTTGGTTCCGTAAATGCTTCTACCATCGTGCTCGCCACGAAGCAGGTACAGCAGATGTCATCGTAACGAACCACTCCAAGCTCTTCACGGATGTGAAGGCCAGTCATCAGCTGTTGCCCAGCTATGAGCATCTGATCATTGATGAAGCGCACCATTTGGAAGAGGTAGCAGGCAAGCACCTGGGACTTCATATGAAATATTTCACATTTATTCATCCGTTGACCCGACTATTCAAGGATAGTAAGACAGGTCAATTGCCAGCGCTACGGCAAATGCTGAATCAATCCGGTATGGAACAGGCCACTGGCTGGTCTTCCACGATTGACAGCATGTATGGTGAGGCTGTGGAGGCGAAGGAAGCATGGGATAAGCTGAGCGAGATGCTATTCGCAATGCTGCCTGAGCGCTCGGATGCCTCGCCGGGAGAGAGTGGGCAATTCTCGTCACGCCTGAAGCCATCTGACAAGCCCAAGGGCTGGTCAGATGCTGGGGCACTGGAGCAGCAGATCTATTTGATCCTCGGCGAGCTCATTCGTCAAGGAGACAGGCTACTACAGGAAGTGGAGGATGAGCTGGAGGATTTCGGCACAGAGAGCCTCATGATTGATCTGAAGGGACTGTTCAAGGATCTGGCTGGCTTCCGTGAGAATCTACGCTTCTTCATGAAAATGGAGGATGAGACTACGGTATACTGGCTGGAGGCAAGCGGTCAGTTCCGCAGTAAATCCCTGCAATTTTATGCAGTTCCGGTGGATGTCAGTCGTCAGCTGAAGGAGATGTTTTTTGATAAGAAGAGCAGTGTGGTATTAACTTCTGCGACACTCTCGGTCGACAAATCCTTTCAGTACATGATAGACCAATTAGGGCTACAGGAAGCGGCTGACACCGGCAGGCTTCTTACGTCGATGCTGCCATCTCCTTTCAATTACAGAGAGCAGGCACTTCTCGTCATCCCACGGGATTTTCCAAGTGTCAAGGGTAGCATCGGTGATGAGTTGTTCGTAAGTACGCTGGTGCAGTCCCTGAGTAAGGCAGCTCAGGCAACCAAAGGAAGAATGCTTGTGCTGTTCACTTCCTATCGTATGCTTCGGCAGGTGCATGAGCCGCTCAAAGAATCGCTGGCAGCCAGTGACATTACGGTGCTCGGTCAGGGTGTAGACAGTGGAAGTCGTTCGAGGTTAACTCGCAGATTTCAGGAGGCCAAGTCGGCCGTATTGCTAGGTACAAGCAGCTTCTGGGAAGGGGTCGATATTCCTGGGGATGCACTGACCTGCCTTGCCATCGTTCGTCTGCCATTCCAGCCGCCCAATCAGCCGTTATTGGAGGCCAAGAGTGAGCTGCTGCGTCAGCAGAACAAGAATCCATTCATGCAGCTATCCGTGCCGCAGGCTGTCATACGGTTCAAGCAGGGCTTTGGTCGTCTGGTCAGAACAGGACAGGATCGTGGCGTGGTCATTCTCTATGATACGCGAGTGCTGGAGTCATATTACGGGAAGCATTTCCTGTATTCACTTCCAGGACCCAAGATGGAGCATATGCCAACTACGCAGATGGTTCCGCGAATCGCGGATTGGCTTCATGAGCCGGTACAAGGATAAATTTTGTTCAAATTAGAATGTAAAGTTATACAGACCGTTGTGACTAGGAGGAGCAAGTATGAAATCGGATAAAATCTCGGAAGCCGTCGTTCGTAGGCTCCCTGTTTACCTAAGATATTTGAATGAGCTGCAAAAGCGTGAAATCTCTACGGTGTCCTCGCAGGAACTGGGCCAGAAGCTGGATCTGAATCCGGCCCAGATCCGCAAGGATCTTGCGTATTTTGGTGACTTTGGACGAAAGGGCATTGGCTATGATGTCACCTATCTGATTGAGATTATTCGTCATATACTCAAAATCGATCAGCAGATTAACGTAGCTTTGGTTGGGGCAGGTAATCTCGGGCAAGCGTTGTCCAACTATAATGCATATCTGAAGGACAATATGAAGATTGTAGCCGTATTCGATGCTCTACCTACCAAGGTTGGAACGAAGATTAACACGCTGCAGGTACAGCCTATGGAAGAGCTGAAGGAGACGGTTGAGCGGCTAAATATCCGAATCGGGATTATTACTGTGCCGGATTTTGAAGCACAACGTGTTGCTGATCTGATGATTGACAGCGGCATCGAAGCTATCCTGAACTTTGCGCCTACGATCCTCAAGGCTCCACGGCACATTCGTATTCACGCGACAGATTTTACGACAGATTTGCTGAGCCTGGCTTATTATTTGGAGGATGGAAAGGAAGAGAAGGAACATGACAAGCAATAAATGGATGATCAAAAACGGACATTTTGCAGTGAACGGGCAAGATGCTGGTGTCATTGAAGGCTGTATGATTATAGAGGATAGCCGAATTACATATATCGGACCGACCATCCCCGATGGAGAAGAGAATACTCCTGTTGTCGATGGCAAAGGCCTGCTGTTCCTTCCTGGACTTGTGAATACACATGGTCATGCGGCTATGTCGTTGCTGCGTGGTTATGGAGATGATATGGTGCTACAACAATGGCTGCAGGAAAAAATGTGGCCCATGGAGGGGAAATTCACCTCTACGGATGTATATTGGGGTACCTCCCTGTCGGTGCTTGAGATGCTTAAGGGAGGTACGACGACATTCCTGGACATGTATGATCACATGGATGAGGTCGCCAAAGTCGCTGAGCAGTCCGGTATTCGTGCCTGTCTGATGCGTGGAGCCATCGGTCTATGTTCAGAGGAAGAGCAGCGGATGAAGCTTAATGAAGCGGTTGCTTTTGCAAAAAATTGGCATGGCAAGGCGGACGGACGCATTACAACGATGATGTCTCCGCACTCTCCTTATACATGTCCACCAGCCTTCATCGAGCAGTTCGTTCAGGCTGCTCATGATCTGAACCTTCCGCTCCACACACACATGTCAGAGACGCTCGCAGAAGTAGAGCAGAATGTAAGAGAGTATGGTGCACGTCCAGTAGAGCATCTTCAGAAGCTTGGTTTCTTCTCCAGACCATCGCTGGTCGCCCATGCTGTTCATTTGAACGACGAGGAGGTTCAGGTGCTTGCACAGTATGACGTGGGTGTGTCTCACAATCCAGGCAGCAACCTGAAGCTGGCAAGCGGTGTAGCCAGAGTGCCAGATCTACTTCGTGCAGGCGTCAAGGTGTCCTTGGGCACGGACGGACCAGCCAGCAATAACAATCTGGATATGTTCGAGGAAATGCGTCTGGCTGCGCTTATTCATAAAGGTGTGTCTGGCGATCCTACAGCCGTACCGGCAGCTGAGGCGTTGCGGATGACGACAGAGTACGGTGCAGTTTCGATTGGGCTGAAGGAAGTAGGAGTCTTGGCAGCGGGCAACAAGGCAGACTTTATTGCGCTGGACATGGATCAGCCACATTTCCTGCCTCGTACGGATCTCATCTCGCATGCAGTCTATTCTGCGAGTGCCAAGGACGTTGTGCATGTGTGGGTAGATGGCAAGCAAGTGCTTAAGGATGGAAGCTGCCTCACACTGGATGAGGAGCGAATTCGTTATGAAGCCCAGGCAGCGTTCGAGGGGCTGCTGGCGCGCTAATCTATTTTTTATCCGGAAAGGAAGTTCGGGTTGAAGAACAAGAGGAAATGGCTCACAGGCATCATTCTGGTCCTGCTGTGGCTGTTCGCAGGCATCTATGCTTATTACTCCTATGTTACACAGGACCAGCGTGTCGAGCGCAATGCAGCAGTGGAGAAGGCACGGCAGGATGCGAAGATCGTGTCTGTAAATAATTCATGGAAATCTGTCTGGGATTCCATCTACTGGGTCGTTGAGGGCACGAATGCCGACAGTCAGCAGGTGATGGTATGGGTTCCATTCGAGCCGGTGGAGAACGCACCTGATACGGTAAAACAGGATGCTTCCGTCCATACCGAGCTATTGAATGAGGGTATAAATGAGGATCAAATGCGGGCGCGGATCGAGAGTGATCTGCCGAATGTGGATATCATTAGCCTCCGGCCTGGCGTGTACGACAATCAATATGTATGGCAGCTCATGTACCGGGAGAACGACAGCTATCGCTACCGATTCTATCGCTTTCAGGACGGAGCTGAGGTGGGGCAAGGATATACGCTTCCAGGCAAATAGTCAGGTAAGCATTCGTTGTCAAATGGATGAACAGAGTCTTATGTAGCGAACGAGCTAATTGGAATGGAAGAGCCTACCATACTGTACGGAGTAGAGTTGTTTCAGAAAATCTTGAGATTTTCTGGGGCAACTCTTTTTCTATTTGCTCCATTTTAAGAGATTCACATTTAAATTTTGAAAAATAGACATACTTTGCTTTTAGCTAATTGATATATCGTGTGATATACTCTAGTATATACTAATGCTGCACTTGTTTGAGAGACAAGAGTTATGATTGCTTGTTTTTTGTTGTTATGCGTTGTTATCAGAACTTAAAAATCACAGTCGGAGCTATGCAAATAGAAGAGTCTATAGGATGTGCTTGGAAGATGCTGATGGAAGAGGAGTGGTCGTATCGCTGACATAGTCTACTGTTATGTGCAGTCTGTGTGTAGAGATGCAGAGTCGTCCAGCCATACTGTATACTTAGTAGAAATAGAAATGAATCTTGTATTACCTGAGAGGAGGACGTTAATTTGAAACTTCGCATTGTACCTATAGCGCTGGCAGCAGTACTATCCGCTTCCGTATTGTTCGGTGGCTGGTTTCTGTATCGCCAAGTAGCTGTGCACCAACCACTGCAGAAGATTGTTACCCAATACCCTGGTGTAACAAGTGCTCAAGTAGATATTAACCAATCCGAGGTCACCTTGAAACTTGATCTTGAACCCGATACAGATGTTCGTGGACTCGTTCAGGCTGTGAAGGAGGACGGCAGCTCTGTGCTCGGGAGCAAGCGACTGAAGTTGGACATTAAGGATCATTCGGACCAGGAGCTGGACAAGCTGTGGTCTCAAGCGATGTTCCCTATTGCAGAAGCTATGGATAGCAAGAGATATACGGATATTCCTGCAACCATTAACGGACTGCAGCAGGGTATGATCAAGGCTGACACCAATATGGATGATACGAACGTCTACATTCGTCTGCAAAATGGTGAAGCCAGTAAATATATCATTTTACCTCGTGAATCGCAGAAGATAGGGGTGTGGCCGAATGCCTAGATGGGTGAAGGAGACGTTGATTGGTACCGTTCCCGTAGTGCTTATATTTCTGATTTTTATCGGAATTAATATATTCCCTCTGCTCCTGGCAGGAGCGCTCGTTGGAGGATTGCTATTGATGCTTCACATGCGTGGGGGGATTGCTGTAGGGGCTGCTCAGGATAAGAAACGCAAGCAAGCTGGTCCTGCGAAGCTGACCTTCGAGGAGATCGGTGGTCAGGAGAGCGCCAAGCAGGAGCTTCGCGAGGCGCTGGATTTTCTGGTGCGTCATGAGGAAATATCCCGCTTCGGCATTCGTCCACTTAAAGGGATATTGCTGACGGGGCCTCCGGGAACAGGGAAGACGCTGATGGCCAAGGCTGCAGCACAGTATACGAACTCTGTGTTTGTCGCGGCTTCAGGTAGTGAATTTGTTGAGATGTATGTCGGTGTCGGTGCTGGCCGGATTCGGGATCTATTCCGCGAAGCACGCAACCGTGCCGCCAAAGACAAGAAGGATAGTGCCATTATCTTTATCGACGAGATTGATGTTATTGGAGGCAAGCGTGAGGGGGGTCAGCAAAGGGAGTACGATCAGACGCTGAACCAGCTTCTTACGGAAATGGATGGGATTTATTCCTCCGAGACGCCGCGGATCTTGCTCATAGCTGCTACGAACCGTAAGGAAATGCTGGACAGCGCCCTGCTGAGACCTGGTCGTTTCGACCGTCATATTCAGGTGGATCTACCTGACAAGAAGGGCAGACAGCATATTCTGGAGCTGCATGCGAAGAACAAGCCAATCAAGGAGAATGTGGATCTCAGCAGAATTGCAGAGGAGGCCTACGGCTTCTCCGGTGCGCAGCTGGAAAGTGTTATGAACGAGGCGGCGATCTATGCGATGCGGCAAAATGAGGCGGTCATTGACCAGCAGCATTTGTCCATGGCGATTGACAAGGTTATGATGGGTGAGAAAACAGATCGGGAATCGACCGCAGAGGAGAAGAAGCGGGTTGCTATCCATGAGCTGGGCCACGCAATTATGGCCGAGATTGTACGTCCCGGCAGCGTGAAGCAGGTGGCGCTGAGTCCACGTGGTAAAGCCTTGGGATATGTCCGTCATAATCCGCAGCAGGAGCATTACCTGTACACAAAGGCATTTCTGGAGGAGCAGATTATGATCTCGCTAGCTGGAGCGGCAGCAGAGGAGATGTACTACGGTGGTCGTAGCACAGGCTCCAGCAATGATTTTGAGCAAGCGATCCAGATCGTTCAGACGATGATGACCTCAGGACTGACTTCGTTAGGGATTATTAATATGGAAATGATGACCAAGCAGGAGCTTATGCGTGAGAATAGTGAAATTCTGAACGCTCTTCATACAAGAACATTGGAGCTACTGGAGCAGCATCGGCCAATATTCGACAATTCTCTTGACATTCTGATGCGTGAAGAAGTTCTCAATGGGGAGCAATTCAGATGTCAATTTCGTGAAAATACCCTTCTACCAGCATAATTTTTTTATGCTGGTTATTTTTTTTTACTTTTGTTCCGTGCTAAGATATTATTATCTATTGGGTCTTACAAATGTATTTTTCGACATGGAAGGATACAATATACGATATAGGCCTTGAAAGGATGGAGCAGAAGACCATGCAATTTAAAAAAATCGGCGTCATTGGTGGCGGTACTATGGGTCAAGGCATTTCCGAAATGCTGGCAGCCAAAGGTATTGATGTATTGCTGCTTGAGAAAACTACAGAGCGACTGGAACATGCCTACAGCATGATTGAGACAAGTCTGGACAAGCAACTGGAGAAGTGGGCAATTACCCAGGCGGAGAAGAAGCTGATTCTGTCCCGCATTCAGAAGATTACACATCTGGCTGAACTGAGCAGCTGTGATATGGTTATTGAGACCATTACAGAGGATCTGGAAGCCAAGAAGGTCGTCTTCAAGGAGCTGGACCATGTATGTCCTAGTCACATCATCCTGGCAAGTAACACTTCTACGCTGAGCTTGACTGAGCTTGCAAGTGTAACGGAATATCCAGAACGCGTTATTGGCATGCACTTTATATATCCTGTATCCCGCATTGATCTGGTTGAGATTATCCGTGGTCTGAAGACTTCGGACGGGATTTTTGAACATACGAAGTATTTCGTTGAGACATTGCTTGAGAAAAACGGCGTCATGGTATATGAATCTCCGGGGTTTGTAACCAGCCGGATTATTTGCTTGCTTATTAACGAAGCAACTCATGTCCTGCAAGAGGGCGTTGCCTCTGCTCAGGATATTGATGACGCAATGCGCATCGGCTACAGCTTCCAACACGGTCCACTGGAGATGGCAGACCGCTTCGGTCTTGATTCCGTACTTGCAGCATTGGAGCGTATGTTCCGTGAATTCGGCGAGCTGAAGTACAGACCTTCCGTCGTACTCAAGAAGATGGTGAGAGCTGGAAATCTGGGCGTTAAGACAGGAGAAGGCTTCTTCAAGTATGACAAGGATGGTGACCGTATATGAAAATTCTAGTAATCAATGCAGGTAGCTCCTCGCTTAAATATCAATTGTACGACATGACAGATGAATCCGTATTGGCGAAAGGTCTGGTTGAGCGGATCGGTATGGATTCTTCTATTCTGACCCATAAGCCGACTGGCAAAAATGAACTTACTGAGGTCAGTGAGATTCTGGAGCATACGACTGCAATCCGTAAGGTACTGCACGCACTCACTAGTGAAGAATATGGCGTAATCGCTAATATTGATGAGATCGATGCGGTTGGCCATCGTGTAGTGCATGGTGGAGAGGCATTTAAGGAGTCTGCTCTCGTGACAGATGAGGCGAAGAAGGAGATCCGTCGTCTGTTTGACTTGGCTCCACTGCACAATCCGCCATCCATGCTGGGAATCAACGCTGCAGAGTCGAATATGCCAGGTATTCCACAGGTGGTTGTATTTGATACAGCCTTCCATCAGACGATGCCTGAAAAAGCCTATATGTACGCGATCCCAAGAGTGTTGTACAATAAATACAAGGTGCGCCGTTATGGAGCACACGGAACATCCCATGACTACGTGAGCAAGGAAGCGGCTAAGTTCATCGGCCGTCCGCTTGAGGATCTGAAGATCATCACTTGCCACATCGGTAATGGAGCAAGTATTACAGCAGTTAAAGGCGGGGATTCCGTCGATACCTCTATGGGTATGACTCCGCTTGAAGGTCTGATGATGGGTACACGTAGTGGTGACCTGGACCCTGCGATCGTTCCTTATGTCATGAATAAGGAAGAGTTAACTGTCAATGAAGTGAACTCCATGCTGAATAAGCATAGCGGATTGCTTGCCATCTCAGGAATCAGCAGTGACATGCGTGAGATCACGGATGGCGTAGAGAAGGGCGACGCGAACTCCATTCTGGCATTTGACATGTATACGTACCGTGTACGCAAATACATCGGTTCCTATGCAGCAGCTATGAACGGCGTTGATGTCATCGTGTTCACAGCGGGTGTCGGGGAGAACTCTGCTATACTTCGTAAGAGAGTGCTGGAGGAGCTTACCTTCCTGGGTATTGAGCTCGATGAATCCCTGAACAACATTCGCTCCGGAGAGCCACGCCGTATTACTACAGCGAACTCCAAAGTAGAGGTACTGGTTGTCCCTACGAATGAAGAGCTGGTTATCGCACGTGATACATTCCGTCTGGTTTAGGAAATATACGGTATACGAAGCATGAAGATCAAGTGGCTCCTGTCCTTGTCAACGGGCAGGGCTGCTTTTCAAGAAAACCTACCTCTTTCACGCAGTCTGTCTTCCTTGGAAAGGCTGCGAGAGAGGTTTTCTTATTTTCGGTTATGAGGAGAGATAGACAATGACGTTAAAGAGTACAATTTCGGAAGTGGGCCGTCATGTAGGCGAGACGGTACGCGTTGGTGCATGGGTACATAACAAGCGCTCCAGCGGCAAAATTCAATTTTTGCAGCTTCGTGACGGAAGCGGCTACATTCAAGGTGTAGTTGTGAAGAGTGAAGTACCTGAGCAGGTATGGGATGATGCCAAACGCTTGACCCAAGAGAGCTCCTTGTATGTGACAGGTATTATTCGCGAAGAGCCGCGTAGCAAATCCGGCTACGAGATGACGGTTACGGGCGTTGAGATCATTCATATTACAGAGGATTATCCGATTACACCGAAGGAGCATGGTGTAGACTTCCTCATGGATCACAGACATCTGTGGCTGCGTGCGCCGAAGCAGCGCGCGATCATGATCATCCGTGCAGAGATTATCCGGGCTGTGCAGCAGTTCTTTGACGGAAATGGATTCACGAAGGTGGACCCACCGATTCTTACTCCGTCTTCTGCAGAGGGAACGACAGAGCTGTTCCATATCAAATACTTTGATGAAGATGCATTCCTGACACAAAGTGGCCAGCTGTACATGGAGGCTGCAGCCATGGCACTGGGTAAGGTCTACTCCTTCGGTCCGACCTTCCGTGCTGAGAAATCCAAGACACGTCGTCACTTGATTGAATTCTGGATGATTGAGCCAGAGATGGCCTTCGTTGGGCTTGAAGAAAGCCTGGAAATCCAGGAGCAATTCGTAAGTCATGTCGTTCAGTCGGTGCTCAAGAATTGTCGTCCTGAGCTTGAGACCCTGGGACGTGATATCTCCAAGCTGGAGAATATCCAAGGTGAATTCCCGCGCATTACTTATGATGAGGCTATTGAATTCCTGCAAGGACAGGGTTTTGATATTCCTTGGGGGGAAGACTTTGGTGCTCCGCATGAGACAGCCATTGCCGAGAAATACGACAAGCCGGTATTCATTACCCATTATCCGGCTGCGATCAAAGCTTTCTACATGAAGCCTGATCCGAATCGTCCAGAAGTCGTGCTGTGTGCCGATATGATCGCTCCAGAGGGCTATGGCGAGATTATTGGTGGTTCCCAGCGTATAGATGATCCGAAGCTGATGGATGAGCGTTTTGCAGAGCATAATCTTGCACGCGAAGCTTACCAATGGTATATGGATCTGCGTACTTATGGTACGGTGCCGCATTCGGGCTTCGGCTTGGGTCTGGAACGGACAGTAGCTTGGATCTGCGGTCTGGAGCATGTGCGTGAGACAATTGCCTTCCCGCGGATGCTATACCGCCTGTACCCATAATTGATGATGAACTATGGACCGCACGGACAACAGGATAAGCAGTCTGCATGGGTAGAAGGCGCAGCGCTCGTGCTGGAGGACGGAACGGTTCAGATTCCCCATGCACTACTGCGTTATTACCGTAGCCTGCGTCTACTGGATACGGAGGCCATGCTGCTGCTACAGCTGATGGCCTTCCGCCAGCAGGAGCATAATGAGTTCCCGACACTCGACGAGCTTCAGAGTCGTATGGGATTAACGGCTGACGGGATTGGTAAGCTGCTGCAGAAGCTGATCCACGAAGGCTGGATTAGCATTGATAGCGTGGCTTATGAAGGCTCAGACGTACAATATGAGCGTTATAACCTGGCAGGGGTATACCATAAGCTTGCTACCTATCTCTACAACGAACAGCAGCGTAAGAGACCTACAAAGGACTCAACCGAGCTTGATGACCTGTTTACAGCGGGTGCACACGAAGGTGAACGTAATCTGTTCACGATTTTCGAGAAGGAGTTCGGCCGACCACTGTCTCCGATGGAATACGAGACTATTGGCGGCTGGATAGATCATGATCAATATCCTGAAGAGCTGATTTTGCTAGCATTGAAGGAGGCGGTCTTTACTGGTAAAGTACATTTCCGCTACATTGATCGCATTCTGCTCGAATGGAATCGCAATCGAATTCGTACACCGGAGGATGCCAAGGCCTATGCCCAGAAGTTCAGAGGCGGAGGTCGCTGAAGCATCAGAGGCTAGTGCTGATCTAGAAAAACGCCTATCGGACGTACGTTCACAAAAGACATACCGTGTTTAGCTGAAGTCTTTCGTGCGATAGTCGAATGGATCAGTTCCGCTGAAAATTTATAATAGTACTATGATCTAAAATAAGCTTACAGGCCGACCGGTATTCCACGAAGGAATGTCTGGTCGGTCTTTTTTTAACAAAAATCATACATAATGCAGGGGTACACGCATCAGGGAGCGTCTATCTATAAGGGAAGGGGGAGAGGATGATTGAAGTAGAAGATATGATTGACCGGATTCGTGAAGGGGACCGTACGGCCTTCAGGGAACTGGTGCATCATTTTAGCAGACATGTGTACCATGTGACCTATTCCGTGCTGCATGATGAGAAGGAAGCCGAGGATGCAGCTCAGGAAGTATTTGTCCAAGTCTTTGTCTCTCTCTCCCAATACCGAGACGAAGGCTTCAAGACTTGGCTTACCCGTATCGCGGTACGTAAAGCAATTGATACCAAGCGCAAACGAAGTCGCAGACCTGCAGAGCTGGTGGACCCTCTTGAAGGCTGGGATCAGCTTCTTACAGATGACGAAGATATTTTGGCGACAGTGCTTCAGAAGGAGAGAATGACCGAATTCGCAGCGAGGATTGCTGCCCTGCCTCATCAGCACAAGGAGATTATCACGGCGTTTTACATAGAGGGTAAGAGCTATGAGCAGATGGCAAAGGAAATGCAGGTTGCCACGAAGACGATAGAATCGCGCTTATACAGGGCCAGACAGTGGATACGTGCGAACTGGACAGAGGAGGAGTGGGCATGAGCGATCAATACAAGACATCAGCAGACGACTGGAAAAGCTATATTCAGGGGCAAGCATCAGCGAAGGAGGAAGATCGTCTCGAGAGCATGCTCATGGATCAGGAAGAAGTGGTGACAGCCTACCTGAGGCAGCTAGAGCAGGAAGCGGATGTGCTGCCAGAGTTGGGCGATATCACCGCCTTTGCGGATCGAATAATGGCTAGCCTACCAGCTACCACAGACATGGTGGGAACTGAGGGCACTGGGCACCTGCCTGAGACTCCTCTCTATGTTGAGAAAGCGTCCACGGCTATCGGACTGGTCCAAGCTGCAGTACTGGACGAAACTACTGGCATGGCCGACAAGTACGAATTTATGACGGTTCAGAAGCAGGCTAAGGTTATTGAGACCACGTGGACCACCGAGATCACTGAGATGACTAAGATCTCTGAGGTCATTCCGCGTCACGAAAGGGGGAAGCGCTGGTATCACCGAAAATGGGCTCATTACGCCATCGCAGCCAGTATTACACTGATATGCTCCTATACCGGGGCCTTTGATCAGCTTTCCCCCGCAGAGTCACTGCGCGTACAGTCTGATTTTCACACAGCTGAATCGGTTAGTGAAGAAGTCATGAAGGCTGCGACAGGCTGGCTGGACCGCGTGCAGGGTCGTTAAAAGATACCCCTGAATCTTAGTAAATGCTGAGATAAGAGGATAAGATAATGAATAAGGAGGAATATCGCAATGCCAACGTCGGAGCGTAGCCGCTTGCTAGCATTTTTGTTGAATGTGATTCCTGGCTTGGGCTTTTTATACTGGAATCGTAGACTGGCAGCTTTTATCTACTTTAGTCTGACGATGTCAGGCTTGGGAGGCGGTGTCTTCCTATCACTTGTAGCAAATGATGGGGGTTATTTTCTAGCAGCACTGATAGCACTGTTCTTACTATGGTGCCTCTGCATGCTACATATGTTAATTGTGTTATTGACCTACAAGCCAGGGAGCGCTATGAATCAGCATCCACCTTATTACGGGTCTGCGTATCCTGTTGGTGCTGGCCCAGAGTATGGTCCTTACACAGCAGATGAGATGCTGCACACTGTAGGGGATCAAAATGGGGTTCAAGGTATGCAAGCTGTACCGATGTCCCCGCCTTACTCTCATAACCATCATGGAGGAGACCATGAACGCTTGATTACGATCTTGCTGTCATTCATTCCTGGTCTGGGGCATTTTTACCTCGGGCTGATGCAAAGAGGTCTGTCCTTCCTTTTGGCATTTTTTGGGCTGGGGGCCATGCTGCTATTCATTGATAGTCTGATGGCTTATACCGATGGTTTTCTGGCTTTTCTCGTATTGATGCCAGTGATTTGGCTGTATTCGATGTTTGATGCGGTCAAGCTGGTCCATATGAAGCTAAGCGGAGAAGTATTGAACGATCAGACGGTGTTTGAGGATTTGAATCAGGGTCGCCGTGATGGTAAGCGTAGCAAGATTCTGGGCATGATCCTTTCCGTACTGCCAGGAGCAGGACATATGTACCTAGGTCTGCAAAAGCGTGGTCTGCATCTTATGGTGCTGTTTCTGGGCGGAATTTACGTGCTGGATGTCCTGCGATTGTCCGTTTTCCTGTTCCTCATCCCGATCGTATGGTGCTATAGCTTCTTTGATAGCTTGCAGTTGATTAGTCGATATGGGAGTGAGAAGCTAGAAGATCGGCCCATATTCGAAGGTTGGCAGTTGTATCGGCACTGGATTGGTGCAAGTCTCTTGTTACTTGGGCTGTATTATATCCTGACAAATGCAGTTGTTCCTTCCCTCGACATACGCTTTCCCGAATGGAGACTATCGGATCGCATCGACAGGCATTTGAAGACCCTTATCGTCTCAATCTTGCTCATAGTTGGTGGAATCAAGCTGTTACAGAAGCAGAGCGGCGGCTCTACGGATAAGCCTCGCCGTACGTCCAGTCGATAGAGCGTCTGTGCCTGGCAGTTGTTTGAATCAAGCAAGTATGCGAGGTCACCATGGGACAGACAGGCACGATCTCTCGTAATGCTCTCCTCGTCCACTCGTCATTCTCTTTCCTTTCAATCGGTGGCCACTCATTAGCCACTCATCAACATCACGCAATGTCCAATCGAATCGTGGTATGTTACACTGTGGATAATGCTCATACTACAAGCGGATTGAACGAAGGAGAGATACAATGTCGATGATTGCGATTGATCCGGTCACATTGACCGATCGTGAAAATTATAAGCTACTTACAGGAAGCATCATTCCAAGGCCCGTAGCCTGGGTGACAACGCTCTCCAGCACGGGTGTGGTGAATGCTGCTCCATTCAGCTATTTCTCTATCGTCTCCTCAGATCCGCCACTCATCTCTGTCTCTGTTCAGCGAGTACAGGGGGTGTCCAAGGATACGGCTAGAAACGCAATAGAGCGCGAAGAATGGGTCGTCCACATCACTGACGAGGACAATGTGGAGGCTGCTAACCGCACAGCCGCGCCGCTGCAGCCCGACGAGAGCGAGGTAGAGGCAGCGGGTCTGGAGACGATTCCAAGCAGAGCCATTCAGGTACCGGGGCTCAAGCAGGCCAAAATTCGAATGGAATGTGTCCTGGAGCAGGCTATTGCGCTTGGAGGCACGCCGGAGCTGCCAGCCTGTGATCTCCTGATCGGTCGCGTGGTACAGTATCACTTGTCCACGGACGTCTATCAGAACACCTACATTCAGGCCAAAGCGCTGGCGCCCGTCAGTCGTTTGGCTGGCAATGCATATGCCAAGCTGGGAGAGACATTTTCGCTGGACCGCCCTGTAAAGTGATAATGTAGCATTCCCATTACCATGAGATAGATCTAGACACCTTCAAGAACTACTTCCATATCGTAAGATGTGGAGGACAGATTGGAGGTGTTTTTGTGTTGGCCACAAGACTGGGTATCTCATTGCACCAAAATGAAGGCCACTGCAATGAGGAGGGCGGGTATTTCTGTGAGTTTATGATGTAGGAACCGTGTGTTCAGTGGGTCGGCACTAATGGAGAGATTGACAAAGAGGAAGAGGAATTGTACGAATAACTAATCGTAATAATTACTAATAAAGTTAAGAGGGATTAAAATGAGAATATTGAAGTTAAAATTCCTCCAGAGGTTCGTTCCTCTTTACGATTAAAGTATGAGTGGGATGAGGGAAAACTAACTTTATTTGAGGAACGATCGTATTCTAACGGGCGAGAATGGATCAGATCAGCTATCGTACAGTTTCGTATGGAATTAAAAAAATAAATGGAAAATGCATAGCGAATAGCCGGGGAGATGAGCTGCTCATTCCCTGGCTATTCGCATGACACCAATCTCTCAACACTCAAGCCTTATTCTAATCCGATAGTGGCAACTCCATGCAAATTCTCTTAATATCTTCTTCGAAGGACTTCGGTATGAAGTCGTCAGATAGCGGATATTCCTTCAGTAATCGACTAGATTTCACTAGATATTGCTCATAGCGCTCAATGAATGTATCGACAGTTGGACATAGGACCTTGGCGCCTCGGGCGATACCTTGAATGATTTTAATTCGATAATAGTCTTCCTTTGGCATGCGTGGAATATCCCAGGCACCATCGTGGTTTACGAAGACAGTACGAATAGGGACCGCCGAGAAATCGAAGTATTTACCGTGTTGGTTGGGCTCTGAGTATGGATCGATAAGTAGTGATGCATAGCGGACGTAAAGCAAATATTGCTGATGGATGGAATCAAGCTCTGTAAATTGATCAATCTCCTGTCGTGAGAGGCTTTCTGGTCGGACAGGATAGTTATCGTCAACCATAAAACGCAGCAGATTGATTTCTTTCAGAATTAATTTCTGGGAAAGAACTGAAATTTCCTTCCATTGGAGGAGCATCTCATGGATGAGAGTCGGTGTGATGGGCCCTTCCGGGAATAGCTTGTATACGTATTTTGAAGTGTCAGGTGGGTTGAAAATAGTATCAAGAGAAAAAGGATTCATAAATAATGGACAGTGAACGTACAAGGAGATGTTGTGTGCCTCCGCCTCAAGTGCTGAATTCGCTCCGATCAGCTCGATACCTGCTTGGGCGTATAGATTCAGGAATGCTTCTACGAATTGGGAGGCCTGCGTAGAAGACCCTGCATAGACCCTACGCTTGACTGCTGTGGTCAGCACATGCCCAGGAGGCTTGTCCGCCATGAGACGCGTATCTCCAATGTAAGTGGAAAAACTGACGACCTCAGCGTTACAGCGTTGCTCTTTCAGATACTGACGGATAAGTGCATTGGACCCAAATGTCGGGGACAGAAGCACCACACAACGCAAGTTTTCCAGAAGCTCGGGCTGGAGCTGTGCTAGCACCGGTATATAGGCATCCGCGGTCACAGTCAACAGCAACGTATCCCATGGACCTTTCACATTTTTGTATCCGTAAAAAAATTCATCCACCCGTTCTTCACCAGTGAGTGCTTCCAGCTTGACACTACTTACTTCGACGATAAGTTGTCCATTACTTTCTCGCAACGCTTCGAATAGAGGGACGGAACGAACAGAGTGTCTCCCCGCAATACCAACATGGCTCTTGCACCAGCGCTTGAATAATATGGCTAGTTGTATGGCTGCAGGCCCTGTTCCTGCCACAAGGACATTACCAAAGAGATTCATGAACGTGCACCTCCAACGGGATTCAATGTCACTATTTTGGTATATAGAGCCACGTCGAATATGCGCCTAGGCTGAGCCACCTTATCGGCGAGCTTCCATTTCTGTGAATCTGTTTCTTCCATGGGGTAGTTGAAGAGGCTTTTCAGATCGTCTCCATACCTCATGGCTACGACAACATGAGGAGAAGTGACATCATGCAGCCAATCAAGTAAGGCATATTTGACGGATACGGTTGAACTGAAAATAATGTGTGTTGCCATATGGATATCATCCAAGCTTTCCAATGATAGATGCTCTAGTCGAATTCGTAGGTCGGGTCCCAGCCGCTCAATGACCTTCCTGCCTAAATCAACTGCTTCAGCATCTAGGTCGATTCCAATAACTTCAGCTCCTATTTGTTTGGCTATCAGTAGTGGCGTCATCGGAAAGGAGCCTGATCCAACCAGCAACACTCTGGAATCGGCAGATACTTCAAAGCAGCCAAACTCATTTTTAATAGAGCTCTCGATATGATGAAAGTAGTCGTTCCTGTCATCACCGTCATGAAGTAGCTTAAGGGCTCGATATTTCTCCATGATGGCTACACAGCGAGCTGATGTATCTCGTAATTGGTTTACGATCTCTCGAAGCTCAGTCCTATTTTGCTCTCCGAGCTCTCTCCAAAGTCGTTGGTTAGATTCATCAATAATAAAGGCGGAATAGTCATCAATGGTCTGCTGAAGCTCCAGGCTGTGTCTTAGGGTCCCGTCATATTTCGCAGCAGCCAGCTCAAATTGATCCCGGAATTGAATAAGTGGACGGAAGATTTGATCCATTACAATCCATTACCTCCTCAGAAATGAATGTTCATTAGCGATATTGACGTAGGTTTTACCTTGGGCAACAATGTCGACCGTGCTTTTAATGTGGACACTTTTGATGCTTTTCTCATGCCAGCATACGTTCGTATGAATGATGCCGCCAGGCTGAAGCACTGGGATATCAATGGATTTACGTGTGCTCCACGCTAGGTAACATCCAAGTGATGCTGTACCTGAGCCACAGCCTTGCTCCCAGATAAGACTATCAAGGGTAGGGACAAAAATGAGTGGTTTTAGCTCATGCGTTGAAGGACGATACAGCATAACGCCTACTAAATCAGCCCCTGTAACGACACCTGCAAGCCTTGCCAAACGTTCGGCAGCTGGAGCATCTAATTCGAATTGCTCAAGGTCGATCAAGAGGTGGAAGGAATCAGTATATCGAACGATACCCACTTCAAGATGGAGACCTTCAAAAGCGAAGGAGGAGCACTCTACTATTTTGGGAATAGGTGTGCTTGCCTCGCACTGGTATCCGCTGGATAGTTTTTCAACCTCACATGTAACTGGCCGTAATGAGCCCGAAGTCTCCAGCATGACCTCTACTCTTTCACCTGGAAGCAACATTCTCGCTGATGCCAGCTGTGCTCCTAAGGCCAAGCAAGCATTTCCACAAAATTCACCTCCTGCCATCTGAAGCTTGGCGGCACAGCCATGATGTGCAGAGCCCTCAACATAACCTACTTGTTCGGCGTAGAGGTGACCGTAACTCATTAATTGGGAGGCAATAGGAGCAAGCTGTACTGGGGGCAACTCACTTACGACGAGAATTGTCATATTATCAGCGGTGTTGCATTTAACAAATTCAATCTCCAACTTCATCCGACGAACCTCCCGACATCGTGTGGAACGACCACACATTGAATTAAATAGTAATTTTTACTATTAATCTCGCTATTATCATAGTAATATATTGGAAAATCGTCAACTGTTTTTTAAGATAATAGAGTTTATAAGTTTTCAGCGGAGCTGAACAATTCGATTATCGCAAGAAAAACTCCTACTAAACGCGGTCTGTCTTCTGTGAAAGTACGTCGATAGTGTTGTTCTTAAAATTTCAAAATCGAACAAAAATGAATTGACAAATGATAATAGTTATTATTACAATCAAGAAGTTCATTAATAGTAATTATTACTATTTGTATAAAAGGGGAGTGTCGATTTTAATGAAGAGAAATAGATTGGCTATGCTGTTAGCATCCATGCTGCTTATAGCGTTTTTAGTTGGATGTGGTGAGGGTAGGAAGAACAGTAAGGGAATTGAGGAGAAGGCAGCTGAGCTGACTTTTGCCACCGCAAAAGATATTAACGATATGAATCCGCACTTGTATCCTGGCTTGATGGCAGCACAAGGAATGGTGTATGAATCGCTTGTGGAGAATACTGCAGATGGGATCAAGCCTTTACTTGCTGAATCATGGGAAATATCAGATGACGGTAAAATATACACCTTTCATTTGAGAAAAGGCGTAAAGTTCCATGATGGAGAGCCTTTTAATGCCGAAGCTGTTAAGCAAAACATTGAAGCCGTCCAGCGGAACGCAGACAAGCACGCCTGGGTCAAGCTATCTACCAAGCTGGATCAAGTTGCTGTCATTGATGAGCATACTGTTCAGCTAACTTTGAAGGAAGGATACTATCCGACGTTGCTTGAGTTATCAATGACACGCCCATACGTTTTTCTCTCACCAAAGGATTTCCTGAACGGAGAGACAAAAGATGGCGTAGCGGGATATCACGGCACGGGTCCCTATAAGCTTGATGAGCATGTGACGGAACAATTTGCTCGTTTCTCGGCGAATCATGAATACTGGGGTGGAGCGCCAAAGCTGAAGACGATTACAGCAAAGGTACTACCTGCAGGAGAGACGACATTACTGGCTTTGCAGAAAGGCGAGGTTAATTTTGTCTTCACGGATGACCGAGGTACTGATAGCGTTGCTGTGGATGCGATGCAGCGTCTTGTCGATTCGGGAGCTTATCAAATCGTTCGTAGCGAGCCGATGAACACGAAAATGATTGTGGCCAACAGTAGTCATAATGATAGTCCAATCCATGAAAAAGCGGTACGGGAAGCCATTTGGCACCTTATTGACCGCGAGACGATCGCACGCACCATATTCAGTGGAACGGAAACTCCCGCAGATACATTGTTCTCATCCAATGTTAATTATGCAGATATTGGGCTTCCGAAGAGAGAATACGATCCCGATAAGGCTGCTGCGCTTTTGACAGAGGCAGGCTGGGGGAATACGAGTGGAGCCGAAGCAAGGATGAAGGACGGCAAGCCATTGTCCATGAAGCTGTATTACGATATTAACTCATCCTCCCAAAAGGCGCAGTCGGAGCTGCTACAGAGTGAAGCACTCAAAATCGGTATGAATCTGGAACTGTTCGGGGAAGAGTCGACTTCCATTGCAAACCGGAGATCGACGGGCGAGTATGATCTTCTATTTAATCAGACTTGGGGCCTCGCTTATGATCCGCAAAGTACGATTACTGCATTTGCAGCGGAATCCTCCTATCGCTATACGACGAGTGGTATTCCACAGGCGGAGGAATTGTATCGACAAATTGATGAGGTCATGATCTCCTCGGATGAGGAGACAAGGAAACAGCTCTATAGGGATATTCTCACGACTGTCCATGAAGAAGCCGTGTTTATTCCACTTACCAACGGGAGCGTTACGGTAGTTGCGCCTTCGGAGTTGCAAGGGATTTCTTTCAAGCAAACACAATTTGAACTTCCTTTTGAGAAATTCAGCTTTAAATAAGCTGCAACTGTAGAGCATACATGAATGTGAGGTGAAAATCAGGAATTATGGCTGAATATATCGTTAAACGCATAGCCGTTGCATTTCCATTGCTTGTGGTCATTTCATTTCTAACGTTCGTGCTTAATCAATTATCGCCAATGGATCCGGTTGAGGTCGTTCTACATGCACAAGGCGTGCCGACAATAACCGAAGAGCTGATTGCGAAGACAAGAACGGAACTTGGAATGGATCGTCCGTTTCTAGTCCAATATTGGGATTGGCTGCAAAATTGTCTGCAACTGGATTTCGGCAACTCTTACGTAACGGGCAAGCCAGTGTGGTCGTTGCTGGGCCCAGCATTATTTAACACGCTACAATTAACCATCGTATCTTCGCTCATCATTATTATCTTATCACTTGGACTTGGTGTGGCATGTGCCTTAAGGGAAGGTAAATGGCTGGATTTTTCAGTGAGGGGCCTCTCCTTCCTGCTTACATCTATGCCAGCTTATTGGTTGGCCTCACTCATGATATGGTATTTTGCTGTTAAGCTTGACTTATTGCCTACGAATGGAATGGACTCTTATAGCAGCTTTATTTTGCCAGTTGCAGTGATCGTCATCGGCTACGCAGGTATCTACTTCCGCACGATTCGGAGTTCCATGCTCAGCAATCTCAATGAAGATTACGTTTTGTATGGTAGAGCCAACGGATTGTCGGAGTACCGCATAACCCTGCAAGTGCTACGGAATTCATTACAGGTTGCGGTATCCGTGTTTGGTCTCGCGATTCCGGTCATATTGGGCAGCACTGTTGTTGTCGAGAATATTTTTGCCTGGCCTGGTTTGGGTACGCTCACTGTCAATTCGATACTTGGTAGAGATTTTCCGATCATCCAAGCATATGTGCTGATACTTTCCGTTGCTTTTGTGCTGTTCAATACAGTGTCAGACTTGATTAATGCCGTGATGAATCCTCAGCTAAGGAGGGAGTTCTAAATGAAGCTGCTTGTACGATTAATGAAGGACAGGCTAGCGGCTCTCTCGCTTGTTTTCATAGGAGCCACGCTGCTTATAGGAGCTTGTGCACCGTTCATAGCTCCACATGCCCCTAACGAGGTAAATATGGATCTGCGATTCGCTGGAGCGTCTTGGCAGTATTGGCTGGGTAACGATCATCTGGGTCGATGCATTCTTTCGCGCCTGATCTATGGTATACGTCCCAGCGTGCTGTGGGTACTCGCTGCCCTTGCCGCCTCAGCAAGTATTGGTATAATTATCGGATTTGTCGCAGGTTACTTCAAGGGAAGAACAGATGCTTTTTTGATGCGGGTATGCGATATCATGCTTTCGTTTCCAGGCTATGTCATGACACTTGCGATCATCGGCATGATGGGAGCTGGGCTAACGAATATCTTAGTGGCATTTGTGCTGATGAAATGGGCTTGGTTTGCACGCGTTATTCGAACTTCAGTCATGCAATTTGCCGACGCCGATTATATTAAGTTTGCTAAAGTCATGGGCTCAGGCAACTTTCGTATTATGGCTCGACATATTGCACCCGTGGCGTTGCCGGATATTGCGGTGATTGCCAGTAGCGCATTTGGGTCCATGATATTGCAAATATCAGGACTGTCCTTTCTAGGCCTTGGTATTCAGGCTCCGCATGCGGAGTGGGGTATGATGATGAATGAAGCGAGAGCAGTCATGTTCATTCGTCCTGAGTTGATGGTTGCTCCAGGCGTAGCCATTATTCTGGTCGTGTCAGCGATTAACTTTCTTTCGGATTCTCTACAGAAAGCGCTTGATCCGAAGCTGATGACGGGAGGAAGGCATATTAAAGTGCGATCGGGCGGGATCTTAGCAGGATTGCGAAAGAAGGAGGTGGCCTGATTCTATGACTACTGTGCTTGAGGTCGAGCATTTGAAAATATGGGATGACAGAACGGGACAAGTGCTCGTTCCCGACAGTTCTTTCCGCCTTGTCCAGGGGAAATGCTTGGCGATCGTCGGGGAGAGTGGCAGTGGAAAGTCACTGACATGCAAGGCGCTGACAAGACTTAATCGATCCGGGATTCGTCAGTCGGGACGGATTGCACTGAGCGGAATAGATTTGTCGGAACTCTCTACGAAAGACTTACGCCAATACAGGGGAAGAAGGCTTTGTATGATCATGCAGAATGGCATGAGTGCATTTGATCCTTCCAGATCGATTGGAGCCTATCTGTTCGAGATTTTGTCCGTCCATTTTAATTGGCGGCGTAGCGAGATGGTGGACAGCATTGCCGTTGCCATGTCAAGTGTGGGCCTTAAGGAGCCGAGTGTGATTATGCGTCGCTATCCGCATGAATTGTCAGGAGGGATGCTTCAGCGGGTGATGATCGCTCTTGCCATTGTGCTTGAGCCTGATGTCATCATTGCCGATGAGCCAACAACGGCGCTGGATGCTGTAACGGCTTACGAAGTTGTGGAGCAGTTCGTACGGCTTCGTGAACGATTCGGCAGCTCGATGATTTTTGTATCACATGATCTAGGCGTGGTTAGACGGATTGCAGATGACGTGATGGTGATGAAAGACGGGGAGATTGTGGAGCAGGGTTCAGTAGAAGATATTTTTGCTGGAGCGAGTCATCCATATACCCGTTATCTTGTGTCCTCCAAGCAGGCGCTTAATCTCCACTACAACCAATTAATGGGGGGAGGTGCGGAGCGTGCTAAAGGTTAAGAATGTGAATAAATCATATCGGCAGAACGGTCTGTTACGTAAAACGCAACATCAGGTGCTATTTGATATGAACTTCGAATGGGAAAAAGGCGAATGCCTCGGCATCATTGGTGAAAGTGGTAGCGGAAAATCCACACTGGGGAGATTGCTGCTTGGTATCGAAAAGCCGGATAACGGCATGATCTCTTTTGGGGGCAAATCTGTTACGGATCGCAGAACGCGGCGTGGAGCCATCAGCGCAGTCTTTCAGGATTATACCTCTTCCATGAACCCGTTTTACACGGTAAAGCAAGTACTACTCGAGCCTTTGAGCATTACGGGGAGCTCTCTACAGTCTGAAGATATGGGTAAGGTGCTTCATCAAGTTGGATTAGATGATTCTTACCTGGCCCAATTCCCGCATGAGTTATCCGGTGGTGAGGCGCAGCGAGTATGTATTGCAAGAGCAATCATCACCGAACCGGAATGTATTCTACTCGACGAAGCTATAAGCTCACTGGATGGTTCAGTCCAAATGCAGGTATTGGAATTGCTGAAGCGTTTAAGGGAGACCTATGCGATGGGATATATCTTCATCACCCATGATATTCAGGCCGCTGCTTACCTATGTGATCGTATCATGATTATCCGCAATGGTCGAATCGAAGAGGTAGTCGCAACCTCTGAATTGAAGCATGTCCAGTCTCCGTACGCCAAAGAGCTTTTGCGAAAGGTACTGGCATGACGTATAGTTATTTCCCACTGTAATGGTATCGATAAGGAAGGGGACCTTGTAGTGAAGGGAGCACTATCATTACCGTTTCTACGACTTTATTTGCTGACACTGTTGTACTTCAGCGCCAATTCAATCTTGAATGTGATCATACCTTTAAAAGGTGATTCCTTAGGCGCTACCAATACAACAATAGGGGTTGTTATGGGGGCGTATTTGCTGACGACCATGGTCTTTCGCCCATGGGCCGGCCAAGTAATCCAGCGCTATGGACCGATTAAGGTGCTGCGTGTCATCTTAGTGATTAATGGTCTAGCACTGCTCATTTATACCTTTGCGGGTCTTGGAGGATATTTCTTTGCTCGGGTACTACAAGGAGTATGTACTGCCTTTTTCTCCATGTCGCTACAGCTTGGAATCATAGAAGAGTTACCGGAAAAAGAACGTTCTGAAGGCATATCCATGTATTCACTGTGTGCGTCCATGCCTGGAGTTTTTGGACCGTTGCTCGCGGTAGGTATGTGGAGGGTAGAGGACATTGACTACTTTGCAATGGCGATGATTAGCATAGCTGTACTTACTGGGATCACGGGTTTTAGTACCAAGGTTGGACCAAAGGAAGCCGAACTGGCTAAGAAAGAACAGAGCTTAGGAACGGGGATGCTGTCGTCTTATAGCCAATTGATCAAAAATCCCCATTTGTTTCGATGCAGTGTTATCATGTTTACTGCTTCTCTTGTATTTGGGGCGGTAACCACTTTTATACCGCTATATGCGGGGCAAATTCATAACGGTAGTGCGGCGATCTTCCTTATGCTTCAGGCAGGAATCATTGTAATTACTCGATTTGTCCTAAGGAAAAAGATTCCATCCGATGGGAAATGGCATACATCTTTTATAATGGGGATCATGCTGATTCTTGCGATAGGTGTAGAATGTATAAGTCTATCAAACGTCGCAGGTGCTTTATTGTTTTATGTGGGTGCGTTCTTTTTAGGGGTGGCTCAAGCCCTGATCTATCCAACCTTAACTACATATTTGAGTTTCGTGTTACCTCAAGTGAATCGAAATATTTTAATAGGCTTATTTATTGCAATGGCTGATTTAGGTGTGTCCATGGGTGGAATACTCCTAGGACCGATCGCCGACTTTTTCTCCTATTCTACGATGTACATGATTTGTTCCATTTTAGCTGCGCTGATGCTTGTGTTTGCCTTTAAGCGCCTTAAGCCTTCAGACGAGTCCGTTTTGCATTAAGATCGTAAGAAGGTATAAAGAATCAGGTTCTTCCTCGCGATGAGGACAAGTTCCTGATTCTTTATCGTTTAAGCTATTTTCGGGCTGCTTAGATAAATTAAAGGTCTAATTCCGTATCCCGGCTTGGGTCGCTGTATCTGTAGATTCCAGGGTTCAATTCAATTTTTTCGTCCAACGGCACATTTTTGTAGTGATCTATGAATATTTCAGCAGGTACCATGCCTCTAGGAAGGATTTCAGGCACTACTTCTGTACCTTCTATGCGTAACGTAGTCTGACTAACCCTCTTGAAGCTAGGGGAATGAGAGGAGGACTCCACAATCAATTCCTCGCCATCAATGTAGTACGCAAATTGAATTTCAATGCCGTCCACATCTATTGTAGTGAACTGTTTTTCTGCCGTCGGCGTGTTCAGCGTAGCCCAATTCTTTGAGGTATCCCGTTTTTCCATGACAGCATCCTTCAATATGAGTTGCATTGGCACATTAGACCAATCCTTGTACCATTCTGGGGATTCAAATTGTAATATATGCTGATTGCTTCCGGAACCCCCCCTTACAATCGAGCCAGTGATGATTCTATCACCTATAACCAACTGAGCCGTGTTATAATGCACGATTCCTTTCTTTAGCGAATCCTCTTGGTCTATATGGATTTGTATATTTAGTGGTGTAACTACTAGCTCCTTTAAAGTAAGACCTGTCTTTGCCAGGAATTCAGGGCTAGTCTGTAGCTTCTTCGTATACATAGCCTCACTTGCTTTTTTACCATCTGCCTCAAAATCAAATGTCCAAGTCCCGGTAATCCGACGTGCTTCTTCTGTAAAAGTAAATCGTAAATCGGCGCGCTTCCATTCTGCTTCGGACAGATCGAATACCTGCTCGATATATACGTCCGATCCTGTGCTGGGCATGTGCGTTGGGATAGCATTCTTCTCCTGACCATCCATAACTACAACCAGCTGTGGATTGCCTTGTCCTAAGTCAGATGGCTCCGCAGCAACCTTATATCGGATGATCGTCTGGCTAGAGGTATGCCGAATCGACTCGACCTGAATAGTAGGGTACTGCGCGGCACCCGTTTGGATCGTATCCCCAGACTGTGGTTGGGCTTGCAAAGGAAGCTTCCGCTCTGCATATAATACGAGATTCTGTGCTTCGAACCGATAGTCTCTTGTATCATCTTGTAGTGTATCGGGTGCATCATAGATACCAATCAGCTTTTTACTGTCAGGGTCGTAAAACAAAGAATCCGTTACTTTGATCTTGTCACTGGATTGGCTAGTCAAGGTATTGTTCTCGGTGGCAAATCCGATATAAGAGGTTAGGTCGTCAGGAGTATCCAAGGATACGAGCATTTTCATTTTGTCTCCATCCGTTACGACCCCGTTCAAATGCATAGTAACTCCTGAACTTGATGCCTTGAGATCATATTGCTGGCCAACACCATGATTTAAGGCATTGGTTATGCTCCGACCGCCGATTTTATCCCAATTGATAGCTACACCGGCGAATGCCGGAATACCGATAAGCAATACGCACCAGAATACCAGGCTGATCGGAACAAGCTTGGCACGCTGAGGTCGAGTCATTGGGTAGGCATTCGGACTTTGCTGCCGCTTGTATGCTGCTTTTTCTATGGCTGCCCACATCAGATCGTAATCCGGCTGAGGCACTTGTTCATCCTTTTTGGTAAATGGACTCATTTGTAATCATCTCCTTTAGTTGGGAATCAGCCATACGATTCAGCAATTTCAGACCTTTGAATAACCTTGATTTTACGGTTCCTTCGGGTATATTCATGACTTGAGAAATCTCTGGCACGGTCAATTCATTCAAATATCGCAGAATGACGACCATTCTGAGCTTATCCGGTAGTTGACTGTATAACCCTTGAAGTGCTTGCTTGGTTTCTCTATGCTCCAGATGATCCTCCACTTGATTGGAATGCTGAGCTCTGGAGAGCAAATAGTTGCGAATCTCCTTCATCCAGCCCGTTTGGCGCCTTTTCATAACACGGTTACACTCATTGGCTGCAATACGCAGAATCCATGATTTCATATTTCGCACGTTTGTTCGATCAGCCAGAATGACTTTTATGAAGACCTCCTGGGATACATCCTCTGCATCTGCCTGATTTTTCAACAAATAGTAGCAGAAATAATATACATGCTCTTTGTACATCTCAAAAATCTCTCGATCATTCATGCTGCTGCACCCCCTTTTTTGCTATGTTCAGTAATAAGACCTATAACGAGACGTAATCGTTCATTCTCTTGATCAGTCAGAGGGAGTCTATAAGCTCTCTGAGAAGTGGTTAGTAGATCTATAAGTTGGGAGAGGGAGTAGGAGAGAGTACCTATGAGTACTGTAGGAGCAGAAGCTAGAATTAGTAAAGATAGCCTCTGAAACAAAGTAGTAAGTATATGTATTAAGCTAGAGTGAGTACGTGGTTCAGAGTGGACTGAGCACAAAGAGCACAGCAAGCTAGATACAGGGCTATAAAGCTATATGGAAAAGGGCTATAAAGCTAAAATTCTGCATCATGAAAATAACCCGCCGAGAGCATGTTGAGCACATGGCCTCTCGGCGGGCTGGGTATTATGGAGCTTGATGACTTACTTTTCAAGTAGTAGACGGCGATAAGCAACCTCAAAGAGGAACTCGAAGGCCTCCAAATGCTTCTTCGCTTCAAAGGCATCACGCCCCCAGGCATAGATACCGTGATTGCGTAGCAGGATGCCAGGGATGGCAGCGTTCAGGACATCCGGCACCAGGCGTGCAATCGAAGGGATGTCCGCATAGTTAGGAAGCACAGGAACTTGAATGGCTGCGTTCTCCTCCCAGATGTTAAAAGCTTTGATGAGTTCGATCCCTTGCACAGGGACATGACCCTGCTCTCCGTAATATTCCGAGATCAGGTTGTTGAACACCGTATGTACATGGAACACAGCGCCGCAGCCCGTCAGACGGTAGATTTCACAATGAATCAGTGTCTCCGCACTAGGCTTCAGACCCGTGGTCTCTGCTGGTTTGCCATTCTGATCTACGATCAGGAAATCCTCTGGTGTACGCTTGGATTTGTCTTTGCCACTGGCGGTGACTGCGAAATGGAAACTCTCGGGTGAGAACTCACCTACACGCATAGACAGATTGCCGCTGGTGCCAGGGAACCAGTTGCGTGCAGCGAACAGATCCTTGATATCCGCCAGTTCTTCAAGCACACGATTTTTGTCCTCAGCTGGAACATTAGATAGACTCATATTACAGCACTCCCTGCTCAAGCTTAGTTGTCAGATCATTCACGATCTCATGGAACGTCTCGAAAGGAACATGGGGAACACCAAGCTCCTGACATTTGGTCGTCAAAATGGAACGTGAATAGACGAGATCGGCTATTTTGGCTCCTTCAAAATCAGTCAGGCTATCTCCAATAAGAATGCGCGTGTAGTGCTCCTGCGGATAACGTCGCATGACTGTTGTCTTGCACATGCCACAGCCGTTCTCACATGGTGGCTGGCAGGTGTGTGGCCAGACAATCTCAATGGCTTCCTTCGTAAAGTCCGCACTATTACAGTAGATATGATCGGCTGGAATATCGAACGGCGCAAGCAACGGCTGAATGAAGAAATCCATTCCGCCACTCGTCACGAAAAATTCAATATCCTGACTGCGAATATATTGTAGGAACGTGTCAAATCCCTCACGTATGCCTGCCTGACCCAGCACGAAATCAATGACCTCATCCTTGCGAGAGGAGGGGATCAGTGCGAACATGGCACTTACCCCTTCGAGCAGCGTGATGCGACGATCAAGAATATCCTGCATGATCGGCTCGTAGCCAGGAGGACTGAAATGCTTCATGATCGCAACAATATTGTCGCTCATGGTAATGGTGCCGTCAAAATCACAGAAAATGACTGGCTTGCGCTTAAGGCTCAACGCTCTCCCCCCCATAGCTCAAGAGCAGCCTTCAGCTCTGGATGTGACTCTGCATAATCCGCGAGCGAGATCGACTGCCCAGCAGCTGCGATCGCTTGAACAAAGGCTTGTCCACCAGCCTCCGTGCCCATCGGATGTCCATGAATGCCACCACCGGCATTCACGACCACATCCGTACCAAAGTCACGAAGAATCAGAGGCACCAGGCCTGGATGGATCCCTGCAGAGGGAACAGGTAGGCTTGGCTGCAGAGGCAAGTCCGTACGAACCAATTCATCCCGAATAGCCATATTCTCATCACGTGGCATGGTCACTGAACCATACGGAGATGGGAACAGGACCAGATCCGCGCCCGCAAGTCGCATCAGCTGACCAAGCAGGACTGAGGGCGAGATGCCGTAGTGAGGAGAAGGGTACATAGCCCCCGCCAACGCTGGATGTGCCGCAATTGGTATTTGAATGTCCGGATCGGCACTTAGCTCTTGCAGTGCGTCATAGCCATAGGACAGCACATTGAAGAGCAGGGCATTCGCACCAGCATCAATGGCCTTGAGAGCCTGCTTGCGCAGCTGGGAGGTCGGACCGGTCAAATTCACAGCGTACAGCAGCTTTTTACCCGTCTCCTTGCGAGCCTCTTCCGCAGCCTGGATACAAGCCTCTACACGCTTCTCAATCGGCGTCAGCTCATTCTCGAACAAGATCTCATCATCCTTGATCAGATCCACTCCACCAAGGGCCTGCTTGTAGAACTGCTCACGCAGCTCAGGCAGATCGAGGCCAATCACGGATTTGAAAATACTCATCAACAAGGGACGATCATGGACACCGAGCTCATTGCGTAATCCGGAGATTCCGAACTTGGGTCCCCGGAAGGCCGACAGGAACGCATCCGAGAAAGCAAGGTTCGTAAGCTTAATGCGGCCATCCATTGAGATTTTGCCAAAAACAGTGACCAGCAGCGCTGGAATGTCCCGACTGAAGTTGATATCAGGATAGGCAATGGTCATATCTGCATAACGCTGCCCTGGTCCTTCATCGTGGATGTCGACGCTTATGACTTCACCCAGATGCTGCTTCATAGCCTCGCGACGTGCTTGGGGTAGCTCGGTCCAGCTGCCGACAGTCATGCCGACTGCGATGGACTGAGCTTTCTTGTTAAAATCTGTGTGGTCGTCGTATACCCGGTACGTAGCTTGGCAATAGCTCATTCATGCACCTCCAGCTCGGCACCCATTTCACGAGAGCGCTCGGCACAGCGGTTCACCGCTGCAATGACATTTTCGAAGAAATCCCCCTCATCCAATGCATGAAGTGCCGCTACGGTAGAGCCATTGGGCGACATAATCTTGGTACGAAGAGCAGAAGGCTCCTCACCAGTCTGCTGAACCATGCGTGCTGCGCCAAGCACCGTCTGCACCGTCAGGTCCTGGCATTGCTGTGGAGAGAGTCCGCCACGAATTCCTGCGGCGATCATCGCCTCCATCAGGTAGTAGACATAGGCTGGGCCGCTACCCGAGATCCCAGTCAGAATTTCCATTTTGTCCTCAGGAATTACGCTGACGGTACCTACGGACTCGAACATCATCATGACCTGGCTGCGCTGGTCATCGGTAATCTCCTTGGAGAAGGTAATGCCAGTGGCGCCCAGTCCGATCGAGCTGGAGGTGTTCGGCATCGTTCGCGCAATCGCCTGCTTGCGTCCGAGCAAGGCCTGAATCGTGCGAATCGAGAGACCCGCTATAACCGAAATTACGAGCTGATGCTCAGAAAGCAATGGGCCAAGATGCTGCAACGATGCGCGAGCATCCTTAGGCTTCATTGCCAGTACAATCACTGGACTGGTGCGCAGGAGCTCATCCTTTGCCTGCTCATCGCCAACGGTCTCTACACCATATCGCTCCTGTAGCTCTGCCAAACGTTTGGCATTGCTGCGATTCATCATGGTAATGTCCGAGGGACGAATAACGGAGCGGCTGATCATGCCGCGTACCAGTGATTCTGCTAATGATCCAGCGCCCATAAAGGCGACTTTACTGTCAATGAGTGGTTTAATGGAAGATGCTTCACACATGATTGGTGGTACCCCCTGCCTAAATTTTGAAAATAGTGCTGCATCCTTCGATTGTAATGGCTATCCATGCAATAGTACAGTCCAATAGGAGAATGGAATCAGGTCCAGAGAACAAATTCGGCAACTGATCTTCACTTACTATCGTGAAAAGCTGTATGACGGAGATCGAGGCCGCACATGCGAAACATGCAGCATCTATTCTTCGTACTTGTTATTCGCGAATTTGCCCGTTGCCATGAACAATGAATTTGGTTGATGTCAACGCTGGCAGTCCCATAGGTCCGCGTGCATGCAGCTTCTGTGTACTGATGCCTATCTCGGCACCGAATCCGAATTCAAAGCCATCGGTGAAACGAGTAGAAGCATTATGATAGACCGCAGCAGCATCTACCTCTTGCAGGAAGCGCTCCGCCATCGCCGTATCCGCAGTAACTATACATTCGGAGTGCATGGTACCGAAGCGTGCGATATGCTCCAGTGCCTCATCTAATGAAGAGACAACCTTCACATTCAAAATATAATCGTTATACTCGGTAGCGTAATCCTCATCGGTAGCTGTACGGGCATTCGGGACAAACTGTCTTGTCTGTTCACAGCCGCGCAATTCTACACCCGCATCGACGAACTGTTGTGCTAGCGCTCCGAGGTGAGATGCAGCATAGTCACGGTGCACCAGCAGTGTCTCCATGGAGTTGCATACGGATGGGCGCTGTACCTTCGCGTTCAAGGCAATGCTGGCAGCCAGCTCAACAGGAGCGGTGGCATCCAGATACGTGTGGCAGACGCCAGCACCAGTCTCGATTGCAGGTACCTTGGAATTTTGCACGACATTATCAATCAGTGCTTTGCCCCCGCGCGGGATAATGACATCCAACACGCCTGTCAGCTTGAGCATCTCATCTACCGAGGAGCGGTTAGGGTCCTCGATAAGCTGTAAAGCCTCAGGCGGAACAGCCGTCGAGGCAAGTGCCGTATGCATAATCTCAACAATCTTCCGGTTGGAGGATAGAGCGGAGGAGCCACCACGCAAGACGACAGCGTTACCGGTCTTCAGACATAATCCGGCAGCATCCACCGTTACATTCGGACGGGCTTCATAGATGATGCCGATGACCCCGAGCGGTACGCGGATTTTGCGAATATGCAGGCCGTTCGGACGCTCGAACTCATCCATTGCTTCCCCTACAGGATCTGGCAATGCTGCAATCTGTCTCAGCCCTTCTGCGATGCCCTCGATCCGGCTCTCCGTCAGCTTAAGACGGTCGAGAAGGGACTCTGAGGTGCCATTCTGGCGTCCGCGCTCCAGATCTTCCTGGTTGGCGACAATCAGCGCCTCATGCTCCCGCACAAGTGCGTCTGCCATAGCTAATAGAGCCTGATTTTTCTGCTCTGTTGTCAACAGGTTCAAGGTCGCTGTAGTGTTTTTTGCCAGCCGCGATTTGTGCAATACTTCACTCTTGGTAACTTCACTGCCTAATACATCGGTCATCTTGTAATCCTCCTTATATTTGTATAATTAGCAGGCCATTGCGACCTAATCCATACTTCATTCTATAATGTAATCCACTCATCCCGATGGATGACCTCCAGGCGGTGGATGGAGCCGAGCTTGCTCACGATCTCCCCGCTGGGGAGACCTGCGATACTGTTCAGCTGGCTATCATCGTAATTGACAATGCCGCGTCCCAGAATCTTGCCCTCCGGCCCAACGACCTCCACCACATCCCCCGCATGGAAGGTACCATCTACTCGGACTACCCCGACCGGCAGCAGGCTATGACCGCCATATACCAGCGCCTTCTCGGCCCCAGCATCCACATGCACGGAGCCGAGCGGTGTAGACATGAAGCCCAGCCATTGCTTCTTCATTGGAAGGGAGGAGAGTGTCGTATCAAAATAAGTTCCCTTGCCGCTGCCCATGACAGCCTGCATGAGATCACCTGACTCCTTTACCCGGCCTACGAAGACGGGAACACCTCCGCGCGTGGCCACCTTGGCCGCTTCGATCTTGGAACGCATGCCACCTGTACCTACAGATGAACCTGAGTCACCGCCGAGTGCATGAATTTCAGCTGTAATTTCACCGATTCGCTCATATTTGACAGCATTTGGATTTTTGTGGGGGTCTGCACTGTACAGTCCGTCGGTATCCGTAATGATGACCAGGTGAGCGGCTTTGACAAGATTCGCGACCAGCGAGGACAGCATGTCATTATCCCCGAATTTCAGTTCATCGACAGAGACGGTATCATTTTCATTGAAGATAGGGACCACTTGCTGCCGCAGCAGCTCTTCGACAGTCAAGCCGGCATTGTTCATCCGTTTGCGAATGAGAAAATCACTTCGGGTCAACAGAATTTGGGCAGTGGTGATGTTATGTCTACTGAAGGCTTGCTGATAGCACTGCATTAATAATGCCTGACCGACAGCCGCTGCTGCTTGCTTCTCGTGCAATTGCTTGGGACGGGTCGGATAGCCGATCTCCCGAAAACCTGCTGCGACCGCCCCGGATGTGACGAGCAGCACCTCATGCCCAGCCGAGCGCAGCTGCGCTATTTCTGCCGCAAAAAATTCGACTGCAGCGCGATTCAAGCCACCCTCTGGTTCTGTCAAGGAACTGCTACCAATTTTGACCACTACGCGCGAAGACATTGTAACCACTTCCTTCTAGCTTACTGAAATGTTGTATACTGTTCCACTGAGGCAGGGAGTACATACGAAAGTGGGCATAACACAAAAAAACTTTCATCCTTTGCCAATGCAAAGGACGAAAGTTCTAGCTTCCGCGGTACCACCTTTATTGATGATGAATATCATCCGACTCTGCCTGTAACGTCAGGTAACGTCCTGCTGTGCAGGCCGCTCGGGGGTAGGGTTCGGAGGATACGGATGGTAAATTCTCTCAGCCAGTGGAATTTACTCTCTGAGCACCGCATGTACTCTTACTGGTCCCGTCAAAGCGTTTCAAGTTATTTGGTAACAGAATACCACGAACGGAGGGGGTTGGTAAAGCGTCTGTTGCTTTAAAAGAGATAGGCTACCTAAATGATTTTGTTAAATGACTTTGTTCTCTGAGGGAATCGCTACGGGCTCGGAGGTTTCTTCCGATCGCTGTTCAAGCCCGATTTCCTGAATGGATCAAAGCGAGTGTAGTCGAAATCGGGCTTGAAAGGCGACCACTCCGTTTCTCCAGAAATCCTCCGACCCTCCGCTGCATCGGCGCGTGTAAGTTCTTTCTATACCAAGATTGCGGTTATCGTCTCGTCATCTGTTTCCACGTAAAAAGAGACATTGAACCACGCGCTCATGAAGAGTGCGACATGTGCTGAGCAGTCTCAGGGTAGCGGTCACTCGGATTTCAATCCACGCACTCATGAAGAGTGCGACTTAAGTAAGACATTGAATCGAATGCAGAGTAAAGTTATTTCAATCCACGCACTCATGTAGAGTGCGACTCACTGAGGTTAATCAGCTGACTGATCGTGTCATGATTTCAATCCACGCACTCATGTAGAGTGCGACCGCCCGGATCAGGCCATTAAGAACCCAGCCTTTATTTCAATCCACGCACTCATGTAGAGTGCGACCTTGGTCAAAGACGTCAACGTTCTGGAACGCCAAGATTTCAATCCACGCACTCATGTAGAGTGCGACCCAGTAAGCATAAATTGCTTTGGTTTCATATCATGATTTCAATCCACGCACTCATGTAGAGTGCGACCAGGGTAGCCCGAAATGTTGTCCACACCCCGTTAAATTTCAATCCACGCACTCATGTAGAGTGCGACCAGTACAATGTTCGTTTTTCAATGCGAGATCCAGATTTCAATCCACGCACTCATGTAGAGTGCGACATTGTCGTTTTTTATATTGTACGATGAGTATGTGATTTCAATCCACGCACTCATGTAGAGTGCGACAGCAGAAAGCAGCGTAAACACGCTGTACCCAGAAATTATTATACCGTATATCCATTACATTGGAGGCATTTAGACGATTTAAAACACAGTCGTGTTCACATTTCATTCACATTCGACTCATTTTCGACAAAATCTGAGGTGCGAATCCCCCAAGAATTTCATGTGAGCTTGGGGTTCGCACCGAAGTGGATACTTGCTTGGAGTGATCCAAGGGCGCGATATTGACCATAAGTGGAGTTCTAGTAGTGGGGGGCAAAATATGATCACTAGCCAAGGGGTGGACGTCGCCATGGCAAGAAAACATAAACTGAAGCCGTCATTCAAACAAAAGCAGCTAGAGAAAAGCAAAGGGTACGTATAGAGAGGATGGGCAGGCAGGCTATTCTGTAGTAGACCGAATTATCCAAAGGAAGTAAGATGTTGATAACGTCCTAATATAAGACGGAAACGATGTAGGAGCGTGGAATACTTTTGGTCGAATCAATTAAAGGCTACATTATAAAATACTTTCATTTCATTACTCAAAAAAAAGGCTACATTATAAAATTCTTTATTACATTGTTTCTTAGCGGGCTTACATACTACCTTAGTACTGTTATCCCTCCACCTAGAAGAAGCCGCTGGTATTCACGCGAGTATTTAATTGATTTTATATTTACGGATCCTAAATTGTATTTGTTCACTACTTTAGTAAGCCTGGTTACATTGATAAACTTAATCTTTTTTGCACTCTCAATACTTGTTGTTTCGGGTAAGAATTATTTTGATCATGATACAGAATTATCGAACATTGGTAAAATGTTTTATAAGCTGATTTCCGTTCTTGGTTTAATTGTGATTGTGTTTACTTTTTTGAACCAGAGTGTTTATTTTTTCTTTATAATCCTAAGTACAGTAGCGTTACTTATATTGGTAATTGCGGTTATTGCAATTAAAGAGAGTAAGAAAAAGCACCCATAGTGGTACTTTTCTTTGTCATGGCCATGCCCTGGCGAAAGTAACCCAACACAAGGAATGTTCTTCCTAAATTACTGTCCGTCACTGGAAGATGCATGCTAGATTGAACTAGGAACTAGCAACGGATCAGGTCGGAATAGTAAAGAGTAGTGGGCATTAAGCCGCTACTCTTTCTTTGTTAAGGAGGAATTCCTTGGGGAGTATCTGATTAATGAAAGAAGGTCTCAACCAATACGAGATGAGAGAGTCTTTTGAAATGATTAAGTACGGTTCATTGTTGCTACGTTCAGTAAAGTCTTGGAACGAAACAAGGTCCTTACGCTAACGGGGAACGATAGCCTACGATGGAACTTGCCCAACAAATTGGGCAGACGCACGGGGAACTTCATCCCTTTATGAAGTATATTCATACTGACAATGGACAACGCTTAGGATAAATATTACCTTATGCGGGAGGTCAGCGCTTCTTGAAATTTGAACTAGGACGTTGCTTACTGAATGAACGATTGATGGAATCCGGAAAGTCAGCGGAATGGCTGGCAAAAGACTTGCTCTTAAAACCGGAACGAGTCTACGACTTTATTGAAAATAAGAGGATGATGCCACTCAAAATTGCCATATCAATCGCCGATTCCATCGGTTGTGATGTTCGTGACTTGTATGAGTTAGTTCCGTTCGACAATGACGTAGGGAGATTAGTCTAAAAACTACAACGCATGATAAAACGGGAGAAGCCGTCCCCTGTGATCATTCAGGTATCCCCGGCTGAGATAGCGGCCCGCCGCGTGCGGTATTATCGACAACATCTGCTAGTCCTAGACGTTGGTTAGGTGGTTAATTGAAGGCACAGTTTGGAAGGACACTATACATGTAACAGCAAAGACGGCATAAACCTTGTAGCTGATTTAATCGATGTTGGCAATTCCCCATTGTCCTTCTTGGTTTTTAGTAAAGAAAACGGTATTTCCTGTATTGTAGACAGAGCCGTCTGATGATTTTTTTGCATATCGAACGCCTACATGGATGCGCTCGCGACCGTCTATTGTCAATTTCTCTAGGATATCCAGATCATAAAACATATATTGAGCATCTTTGTCATCAAAAAATAGTGAGTCAAGATTGTACCCTGATTGCAAATGTGTCTGAAATTTCTCCTTATCCTGGGCAATAACGGCTTCAAGTGTTTCTTTTAATTTGGTAATAATCTCTTCATTAAAAAAGCTCTTTTTATACGCTTCAAAATCAATAGATACCTCTGGTTTGAACTCAGCTTCTGTAATTTCCTTAAACTCTTTGGTAGAAGGATCAATGAGCTGCTCTGGAGCAGGATCGTTTGAGGTGTCTTGCTGAGTATGGGGATCTGAAGGTGGTTGGTTTGCAGGCTTGCTGGCTTCTGGATTCGTACTAGAAGTATCTGTGCTAGCTTCTTTTCCGCAGGCCGTTACAAGCATAAGGCCAACGATCCCTACAGCTAACACTCGGCGTGTAAATGTATTCAAATTCATTCCTCCTTTAAAATGGTTAAACGGTAATAATCGGGAAAAAGTTACGTTACAAAAGTGCTGACAGTCCCGTCTTTTTGCTTCCTTTCCAAGATACTATATTAATGTTCATTAATCCCTTATTACTGTTCCAGTTAACTAAGGCCTAATGCTTCACATACGAATCTCAGCACAAATATACATGTTTTTCTTTCAATAGCTAGTCCATCTAGTGAAATTAATAAAACAGTGTAGATCTAAATAATATACAACGAACTGCTCTTGTAGCGTTTCTCTTTTTTATATGTGTAGTGAGAAAATGCCCCGGTGGGGTATTGGGCTCCACTTAGGCAATTTCAAATAACTTATGTTTTCAAGTTATTTAGGTATTCTTAAGACGAATCATATTATAAACGTAGCGATCACTATCGATTGGATTCTTAAGGGGGCTACCTACTTGCATTTGTGTAGAACCTGATCCGTCCAGCATAATAGAGTCAACCGCATCAAGCCCTAGATCATCCATAATATCTCGCATAAATGGTACACTGCCATGCCCGGCAATGAGATAGGCATCATTGTTCTTCCAGGCTAAGATCGTTCTATTAATTGGGAGGTATTATCCTAGCTCGCCTTTAATAGAGGATCCACCCCAGCTTTCCAAATTATAGTCATTCCCGCCAATAACCATTTCCACTATGGACTTCGGATAGTACTGATACACCTCATTTACATTTTTAATGTAAAGGTGTCTGGCTCTGAGGTTACCGTTCATATCCCGATAAAAGACAGCAGACTTTCGGGAAATCTCGTTCCCATTAACTGAGGTGTTCGACATGTAATTCTTACTCAATGTTCGGCCCTTATAAGTGACCGTTTGGTTTTCTTCCCCGGCTACATAAACGATAGAAGCACCTCCGGTAGGAGGGCTGCTGTATCCGTCAGTCGCTTCGAAAAACCCGCCATTGATACCAACGTAAGCAGTCTTGTTTACTGGCCGCAAAATCGTTTCTGTTTTGATGTTGCTAAGCGATGTTTTGATAATGTTTTGCTCCCTCAATGAGGCCGGGATAAGTTTCCACGTATAGTATTCATAGTTTGCCATGTTGCATCTCTTTCAGATTTATTTTTCCTTTCATCTACATAGGAAAAATAAGAGAAGGAATTACAACCTAAAGAATTTGTTTATTTCGTTTTCCCTTGCTTTGACCACAGAAAGTCCAACCCCGCAAAGAGCAAGGCGATTCCGAGATAGAAATAGCCATAGCGGTGTAAAATCGAAGGAATAAGCATGGCAACTATGCCCGTCAGCAGATAAATCAATGCACGAATAGAGAAGCGGACTTGAAAGGATTTTAGCAGGAAAAAAGGTAAGGCAAATGCGAGCAATACAAGGGGATACACTAAAAACAAAGCAGCGACGACAAAGACTAATACGGATTCATTGGGCGACAATGAAAACGGAAGGTTTTCACCTCTTTGGCCATCCAAGTAAAAAGCTAGCGCAGTGGCAACGATGGAAAGAATCAGCAGACTTAATCCGGAGAATAACAAGCGTTGAACATTCGGCTTCATCAGATTGGCTCACCCCTCTAAGAAATTAAACTATACGTACAGAGTCAAAGTGTACTAGATTCACTCGTATAGCGCAAAAAACCACCGTTAGCAGGTTGGAAGCCTCGGTGGCTTTTGCTTGTCGTTGTGTAAGATGATTGTACCCTTGAGCATGCTTAGGGGCAGGTTATTCCTGCCTTCATTCTATTTAACGACATCACATTATAGTTATAAGGTTAACAACATGGCATTTCATCTTAAAAGGTTTCAACGTGGATCTTTGAATTCGGTATCAATGTCTTGCAAAAATAGAATAATCATCGTAAAAACAATAAAGTATACAGCAAAAGCTGATTTAGCATTCTCTTCTTCGCTAAAGATCTTTGAAGGTCCCGCTCTTAATCCCATGAAAGTTACCTTACAATTCTCTTAATGTTCCAATTCAAACACAAATGACCCGTAAGAGGTCACTTTTTCAAGGTGTCCATTTTACGGGTCACAGTTCAAAGGGAAGAAGAAGCCATTTTTTCTAGCGTGTTTTAATAATAATTCGGTAGTTGATAGGAAGTTACACCTTCTAATGGTGTTAGTAAGGTAAAGAACATCCACCGACTTAAGTAGAGTGCGACGTCCGGATGAATCCACGGCAACGATCTGTAACTCATTTCAATCGACGAATTCACATAGAGTGCGACCTCCGCCAATCCTCATCCCGCTGCAAGAAGGTTTCCTGTTTCAATCCACGCACTCAAGTAGAGTGCGACAGCGAAAAGTGACTTAACCAAGTTGCCGATACTTCTAATTCTAACGTAAAACCGTATGAATTAAAGAGAACAAGTGCTGCTTTCCTAGCCACGTGTTCAAACTCTGTTCACATTCGACATGTATTCGACAAAATCTAAGATGCGAATGTCCCGGGAAAATCATGTGAGCTTGGGGTTCGCACCAAAAGCTAGCTAACAATTGTGCAGTATAGATATCACGTTTTATAGCATCAGCAAGGGCAGTAGCGGAGGGTCGGAGGAATTCTGGAGAAACGAAGTGTTCGCCTTTAAAACCTTATTTACACCGCTAACTCTGTTATCTAATGAATAAATCAGGTTTTAACAGCGATCGAAGGAAACCTCCGAGCCCGCAGCGTCACGACGCCCGAAACCATGCCGGCAGCTACACCATGTACGAATTCCGAGCCGTTTTACCTCTCCATGCACGAATACCGCGCCCTTAGCATCTCCATAACCGAAGCAGAAAGACCTTAGCCGAACAATCCTAGCCTTCCGATACGCTGAGCGGCCTCAATGAGCCGTTCTTCCGAGCTCAGCAGCCCAATCCGAACATAGCCCTCTCCATGCGCACCGAAGCCAACGCCTGGAGCAACGGCCACCTTGGCTTCTTTGAGGAGCAGCTCTGCGAACTCGGATGAGCTGTACTTCTCAGGAACAGGCAGCCAGCTGAAGAATGAGCCTTGGGGACGGTCTGCCTTCCAGCCGATCTGCTCCAATGCACCAAAGAAGGCATCACGCCGTGATTCATACCGTCCGACCAGCTCAGCGACACAACCCTGTGGGGCTGTCAAGGCCTTGGCTGCTGCCGCCTGAATCCCTCCGAACAGGCTGACGTAGATATGATCCTGCAGCAGGTTTATCTTGGAGATAATCTCCGCATTTCCGAGCGCGAAGCCAACCCGCCAGCCTGCCATATTGTAGGTCTTGGATAATGTATAGAATTCGATACCGACCTCCTTGGCACCAGGAGCTTGCAGGAAGCTTACGGGTCGATTGCCATCAAAGCCGATGGCACCATAGGCAAAATCACTAGCAATCACGATCTGATGCTTCCGCGCAAAAGCAACCGTATCCTCGTAAAAGGACAGCGGAGCTGTAGCAGACGTCGGGTTGTTCGGATAGTTGAGGAACATCAGCTTGGCCAGCTCACGCTCCTGCTCCGAAATAGCCTGATAGTCAGGCAAGAAGCTGTTGCTCTCCAGCAACGGCATGAATGACATTTTCGCACGAGCAAGCGCTACACCTGACCAATAATCCGGGTAGCCGGGATCAGGCACGAGACATACATCTCCGGGATTTAGCAAGATTTGCGGTAGCTGTACAAGTCCCGTCTTGCCGCCGAAGAGAATGGCGACCTCGGTCTCGGGGTCAAGCACTACGCCATAATCCTCCAAGTAACGACGGGCGACGGCCTCCTTCAGGAAAGCATGCCCGGTGAACGGGGAATATTTATGGAATTGAGGTTCCGTGGCGGCAATCTGAAGCTCCTCGACAATATGCTGCGGCGTGGGCGTATCGGGATTTCCCTGTCCCAGATTGATGACATCATGACCTGCTGCAATCTCACGGTTCACTTGCTGAACCAGGGTGGCGAAGAATTGCGTAGGCAACTCGTTCATGACCGAAGCAGTCGGGATTGGAAATGCGGATATATGATGCTGGACTGAGTTCAGGTTCATCGGTTTCACACTACCTTTATTATGGGGTCTGAATTTCGTTAAAGCTTAATCTATCATGATATTCCCGGGTTGTATAGGGGGGATTAACCTGCTATCTGTATGAAATCACGGTTGCACAGAGCTGGATGAAGCGGCTATGATAAGGTCACTACGTTACATGAGAACCGAATATCGGGAGTATTGTAGACAAAGGAGGCGTATGATGTCACAACTGGGAGATTCACAGGTCCATATTGCACTTATTCAGGCGGATATCGCGCTTGGTAATCCTGAACACAATCGGAGTCATATCGAGAAGCTGATGCAGGAGGCCGTGCAGACCGGCCCTACAGATCTGATCGTGCTGCCAGAGATGTGGAATACCGGCTACGCCCTAGATCGCATTCATGAGCTGGCTGATGCAGAGGGTCAGGAGACACGAGCATGGGTCAGCGAATTTGCACGTACACATGCTGTGAATGTGGTGGCGGGGTCTATTGCGGAGAAGCGCGCGGACGGACAGATTTACAATACGATGTATGTATTCGATCGTGAGGGCAACACGGTAACCTCTTATTCGAAGATTCATCTGTTCCGTCTTATGGATGAGGAGAAGTATCTACAGGCGGGTACGGAGCAAGTACAGTTTGAGTTGGACGGGCACATTCGAGCAGGTGCTTCGATCTGCTACGACATCCGCTTTCCGGAGCTGGCTCGCTCGCTTGCCTTGTCAGGTGCGAATATGCTGATTGTTCCGGCGGAGTGGCCGCATCCCAGACTTCATCATTGGCGTACACTGCTCACTGCGAGGGCGATCGAGAACCAAATGTACGTGCTGGCCTGCAATCGCGTGGGGCGCGGGGGAGAGACGGAATTTTTCGGGCATTCGACGATTATTGACCCTTGGGGGGAGATTGTCGCTGAGGGTGGCGAAGCCGAAGGAATCGTGCGCGGAAGCATTACACCAGGTCTCGTCACGGAGGTGCGAGGTCGTATTCCAGTATTTGAGGATCGACGTCCGACACTATATTCCTTGGATTAAATAACTTATTAGAATAAAACATACTAATTAGTATATGTAACATTTTTATATGTAAATGTAATCATTTTAATGGTGAGAAAAGTTCTGCTGCTGGATAGCTTATATTCAGTGGCAGGATTTTTTTACGTTGCAGACTAGGATTTACTAGGATCTATAGTGTGGGCACTGTAGAGTTCCTTGGGCGACAGTCAGATTAGGCAGGAACACATTCTTTTCTCCTGCATACTGTATCACGTAGGTTGTATAACTACTGGTATAGTCAAGGAGGGATTATCATGAGCATGCCGCAAATTCCAGAAGAGCGGTTCAGGCCCAGCAAAGAAGAAGTTGTCATTGATCTCCTGAAGTCCATCGCGATGGAGGAAACGGCCATTTCTCATATATTGAATGCCGAGGCCGAGAAAATTCAAGCCTTTGTGGGCAAGAATCTGGATTTTCCAGGCTGTCCGACGACGAAAGAGATTATCCGTTTCAATGCGCAGGTGTTCAAAGTAATTGATGTAGTAGTCATGAAGGAATGGCTGTTGCTGAGAAAAATGGAAAATGCGATGGAATTGGAGACGACTGCCTGCCACATTGAAGTTGAATGTGAGGAATAGTCATGATCCATCAGGAGCTGAAGGAAGTTGCTCAATCGTTGGATCACTATGTGGATGCAGTGTCTAGACTATCACAGGCGATTGAGCAAAACGGAATTCCTGTAGATTCGGAAGCGTCCATGAAGCGTTTGCTGATGCCCCTGCAATTTTTCACGGATACGATTATGCCGCGCTTCTCGGTGTTGCTGAACGGTGAGACACAAAGGTGGTACTTACTCTCGCGCAAGCTTGGCACCAGAATACGCACACTGCAAGGCAATCAAGGCTCACAGAAGCGGCGTATTGCAACGGGGGGAACAGCCGTATATAAGGCGACGCATATTGCGAGTCCTCCCACAATGGTTGTTCGTTCGCTGATGATGGACGTTTCTCCCTGGCTTCACCCTATGGTCAAAATTGGACGAAGAGGCTAGTATCAGAGCAAAGCGTTCAGTGATGCCAGACTTGGGAAAGATCAAAGTAAAGGAGGGAGTAGCTTGTCTCAGCCTACAATACCGAATATTACCCCCAATATAACGGTAACTGAGAAGGAAGCCGTAAATTTGCTGCTGGCCTCGATCGCTCTAGAGGAGATGTCACTTGCACATATCATGAATGCCGAGGCCGAGAAGATCCAGTTCGTTCTGGGTACGTTGAATTCGACGACAAGGTCGCCTGAGAAGATAACCAATCAGGATTTGTTCAAGATTAATCAATCGGTATTGAATATGATGAATGAAGTGATCGTCACCGAGATATTGCTGCAGATGAAATTCTCCAACGTGCTCAGGCTCGTGGAGAAGAAGAAGTAATCATTCGAGGGTCTCGCTCCTCTGAACGTATGGTGTTAAGAGTACAGGCTGGAAAAGTGGAGAAAATAAGTCCTTTTGCAGTCTGTACCAGGCTTTTGAAAGTAAACGGCCTAGACGAAAAAATAAAAAAGGAAATCATAGTAAAAGAATGGATATTTTTTACTTATTGTGCTATATTGAATGCAGGGCCAGAGTAAGACAGGGCATTCACTGCAGCGCGTCCTTTACTTCAGATGAAAGTGAGGTGACGGGCTTTTTGTGTTGCTGAATCATGACGGAAAGGAGGCTCTACAGCTTCACCCAAATCATGAGAAGGAGGCACAGAACAGCATGGGAGGACGCAGCAAGCTTTCTGGAAAGAAAGCAGTTCGTTTTATGTTAGCGCTTACAATTGGTGCGGGAGTATATTCCTTTCCTGGTGCAATTCAAGCGGCTCCTACAGATTATAATTACGCTGAGGCACTGCAGAAGTCGATTTATTTTTATGAAGCACAGCGTTCGGGAGCCTTGCCGGAGAATAATCGTGTCGAATGGCGCGGCGATTCCGGAATGATGGATGGGGCGGACGTAGGTCTTGATTTGACCGGAGGGTGGCACGACGCTGGTGATCATGCCAAATTCGGTTTTCCAATGGCGTACTCAGCCACCATGCTGGCATGGTCCGTGTATGAGTATCGTGATGGCTACGAGCAGACAGGCCAGCTTGATGCGATTCTCGACAATATCCGTTGGGCGACAGATTACTTTATGAAAGCGCATACTGCACCTAATGAGTTCTATGGCCAGGTAGGAAACGGACAGGACGACCATAACTGGTGGGGACCTGCAGAGGTCATGCAGATGGACAGACCTGCTTACAAGATTGATGCTCAGCATCCAGGTTCTGATCTGGCGGGCGAGACGGCAGCTGCATTGGCTTCCGCATCCATTATATTCAAGGAGAGTGATCCTGCTTATTCTGCCGAGCTGCTTCGGCACGCCAAAGAACTGTATCAATTTGCGGATCAGTACCGCGGTAAGTACTCGGATAGCATTACGGATGCCCAAGGGTTCTACAACTCCTGGAGCGGTTACGGAGATGAGCTGAGCTGGGGCGGAGCCTGGCTGTACCTGGCGACGGGCGAACAGACTTATCTAGACAAGGCCGTTGCTGCCAGCAGTCTGTGGGGCAACCAGAGTGGCTACTGGGATTATAAGTGGGCTCATTCATGGGATAGCAAGCATCTTGGAGCATCCTTGCTGCTGGCAAGAATTACGGGAGATTCCCGTTTTGTGAACATAATCGACAAGAATATCCAATATTGGAGCACCGGTGTGGAGGGAACCGGGGAAAGAATCAGCTATACGCCAGGTGGACTAGCCTATGTGGACGAGTGGGGCGTATTGCGCCATGCAGCGAGTCAGGCGTTTCTGGCTTTCGTATACTCTGATTGGGTTACGGACGATGGGAAGAAAGATAACGCGCGCGAGTTTGCCGAGAGCCAGATTTTGTACATGCTTGGCGATAATCCTCGCAATAGCAGCTATGTGGTCGGCTTTGGCAATAATCCGCCGGAGCATCCGCATCACCGGACCTCACATGGCTCTTGGACAGACAGTGAATCTGTGCCTGACAAGAACCGCCATGTGTTGTACGGCGCGTTAGTAGGCGGTCCGGACAGGACGGATGGTTTTACTGACGACATCTCCGATTATGTGTCGAATGAGGTGGCTACGGACTATAATGCAGGCTTCACGGGGGCCCTGGCGAAGATGGCGCTTCTGCATGGACAAGGTCAACAGCCACTGGCTAATTTCCCGACACCAGAGGTGCGCGAGGATGAAATGTTCGTTGAGGCGGCAGTACATGCAAGCGGGAATAATTTTGTCGAAATCAAGGCGCTGCTGAACAATCGTTCTGGCTGGCCTGCGAGAGTCAGTGACCAGATGAGCTTCCGCTATTATGTTGACTTGAGCGAAGCCGTAGCTGCTGGTTATGGTCCGGATGATATCACGGTGACGGTCTCGGGCTACAATGAGGGTGGTACAGTATCTCCGCTTCAGCCGCATGATCCGGATAATCACATTTATTATACGGAGGTGGATTTTACAGGAACCAAGATCTATCCAGGTGGACCGTCGGCGTATCGTAAGGAAGTTAACTTCCGTCTGTCGGCACCTCAGCATACCAGCTTCTGGGATAACAGTAACGATTACTCATTCGAAGGTATCGCTTCAACAGGCTCAACGCCTGTGAAGGCCCTGCATATTCCGGTATTTGAAGCAGGCCAGCTCGTATTCGGCGAGCAGCCAGGGGCCGGTCAACCGGGTACACCGACAGCTCCGTCAGCACCTCGCAGTGTTCAGGCGGCTTCTGGCGATGGAGAAGTCCGGCTTACCTGGGGAGCTTCGGCGAATGCACAGAGCTACAAAGTCTATCGTTCAGAGGTGAACGGGGGACCTTATAGCGAATTGGACGCTACTGCGGACAAGAGCTACACAGATCGTGCAGTGACTAATGGTCAGCTGTATTACTATGTGGTATCTGCCCTGAACAGTGTAGGCGAGAGCGTATACTCGGTTCAGGTGCAAGGGGCGCCACGGGAAATTACTGCGCCTGAGGTCGGAGCTTTAAAGGTACAGTATCGCAATAATGACAGCAATGCTTCAGACAATCAGATTCGTCCCTCGTTGAAAATTGTCAATACAGGCGATGAAGCTGTAGCACTTCAGGATGTGAAGCTGCGCTACTATTTCACAGTAGATGGTGAACAGGCACAGCAATTCCACTGTGATTATGCTGTGCTGGGAAGCTCCAATGTGAAGGGAGAATTCGTGAAGCTGGATCAGCCAGTATCCGGCGCGGATTATTATCTGGAGATCTCATTCACCTCTGGAGCGGGTGTACTTGCCCCTGGAGCAGACAGTGGCGAAATTCAGATTCGCTTCAACAAGGCGAACTGGACGAATTATAACGAGTCCGATGACTACTCATACAACGGAAATATGCTCAGCTTTGGAGATTGGGATCGGATTTCACTCTATGTCGGGGAAGAGTTGACATGGGGAACGGAGCTGGATTAATAAGAGAGCTGGAACAGTTGAATGGGCAGAGCCAGCAATGGTGCTTGTGCACCTTACTTCTTGTTCCGCCTCAATAGATCATTTGCCCAAAGAGAAGCAAGCTTCACACTTGATCATTCCAAAATTCATAATGGGAAGGAAGATTAGGGTATGAGGAGATTTACATGGAAAAAGCCTCTCTCCATCGCCATGACAGCAACACTGTCCTTAACTATGGTGTTCGGCTCCTTTCAGGCAACCGCATCAGCGGCTGCAGAAGATTCCACACCAAAAGCAGTAGCTTCCTCATCGGAAGCAACAAGATTCTTGCAACTGTATGACCAGATTAAATCGCCTTCGAGCGGTTACTTCTCTGCTGAAGGCATTCCCTATCACTCTATTGAGACTCTGATTAGTGAGGCGCCAGACTACGGGCACATGACAACCTCGGAAGCTTACAGCTACTGGATGTGGCTGGAAGTGCTGTATGGATACTATACGGAAGATTGGAGCCACCTGGAAGATGCATGGGATAATATGGAGAAATATATTATTCCGATCAATGAAGGGGATGGCAAGGAAGAACAACCGAGCCAAAATAAATACAATCCGAACAGTCCAGCTACCTACGCTGCAGAGAATCCATTTCCGGATCAATATCCTAGTCAACTGTCCGGTAAGTACCCAGCGGGAAAAGATCCGCTTGATGCCGAGCTGAAGGCTACGTATGGTAGCAACCAAAGCTATCTTATGCACTGGCTGCTGGATGTGGACAACTGGTATGGCTTCGGCAATCTACTGAATCCGAGTCATACAGCAACGTATGTGAATACGTTCCAGCGTGGTGAGCAGGAATCCGTATTCGAGGCTGTACCGCACCCTTCACAGGACGACAGAAGCTTCGGCAAGACTGGGGAAGGCTTCATGTCCCTGTTCACGAAGGAAGCTCAAGCTCCTGCAGCTCAATGGCGTTACACGAATGCTTCCGATGCGGAAGCACGTGCTGTGCAGGCGATGTTCTGGGCGAAGGAACTGGGATACGATAATGAAGTATATCTGGGCAAAGCCAAGAAAATGGGCGATTTCCTTCGCTACAACATGTACGATAAATACTTCCAGGTCATTGGCAGTGCTGCTGATGGCACACCACAGGCAGGCAACGGGAAGGATGCAAGTCACTACCTGATGTCCTGGTACACAGCCTGGGGTGGAGGTCTTGGACAAGATGGAGACTGGGCTTGGAGAATCGGGGCCAGCCACGTGCACCAAGGCTATCAGAACGTAGTAGCTGCTTACGCTCTCTCGGATGACGAGAACGGCGGTCTGGTACCGAACTCGCCTACAGCCCAAGCGGACTGGGAGAAGTCACTGGAGCGTCAGCTAGAATTCTACACATGGCTGCAGTCCAATGAGGGCGCCATTGCAGGCGGAGCCACCAACAGCTATGGCGGTGACTACAAAGCTTATCCTGCTGGAACAAGCACATTCTATGATATGGCTTATGAATTTGCTCCTGTCTATAAAGATCCGCCGTCCAACAACTGGTTCGGCATGCAGGCCTGGCCTGTAGAGCGTATTGCTGAGCTGTACTACATCATGGCGAAAAACGGCGATACGTCCAGTCAGAACTTCCAGATGGCGAAGCAGGTTGTTCAGAACTGGGTCGATTGGTCAATGGACTATGTATTTGCTAACGAGCGTCCGGTTACAGACAATGACGGTTACTATCTGAATGAAGCCGGCAGCCGCATTCTGGGCGGTAAAAATGCTCAGGTAGCTACAACGTCGGCTCCAGGTGAATTCTGGCTGCCAAGCAATCTGGAGTGGTCAGGTCAGCCTGCTACTTGGAAAGGCTTTGCTAGCCATGCACCTAACACGAATCTTCGTGTAGTTACCAAATCCCCTGGTCAAGATGTTGGTGTACTGGGAAGCTATGTTAAAGCGCTTACATTCTTTGCAGCTGCCACGAAGCTTGAAAATGGCGAATATACAGCTCTGGGTAACGAGGCTGCTCAATTGTCCAAGGATCTGCTGGATGTAGCTTGGGATTACAATGATGGCATCGGGATCGTAACGAAGGAGAAAAACGGTTCTTACTCCCGTTACTTCGAGAAAGAAGTATTCTTCCCGGCTGGCTGGACTGGAAAAGGTGGCCAAGGCAACATCCTGCCAGGCAACAACACCATTCCTTCTGATCCTGCCAGAGGTGGGAATGGCGTCTATGCAAGCTTTGTCGACATCCGTCCGAAGCTGAAGGAAGATCCAAAATGGTCTTACCTTGAGAATCTGTACAACAGCTCCTGGAACCCAGTGACAAAAACTTGGGAGAACGGTGAGCCAGAATTCACTTACCACCGCTTCTGGTCACAAGTAGACATTGCTACCGCTTACGCTGAGTATGATCGTCTGATTAATGGCGGAATTGGCGAGCCAGAACCAGCTGCTCCAAAAGCACCAACGAATCTCAAAGCAACAGCTGGAGATCAAGAGGTGACGTTGAGCTGGAGCAAGTCTACTGGAGCTGATAGCTATACTGTCAAACGCTCCACAACAGCTGGAGGTCCTTATACGACTGTGACAACAGTAACCAACAGCACGTACACAGATGTTCAACTGGTAAATGACACTCCATACTTCTATGTAGTGAATGCTGTAAATGCCATCGGCACAAGTCCTGATTCGGCGGAGGTTCGCGCTGTCCCTACAGCCGCACCTGAACCGGCTGTGGGCGATGTGAAGGTTGAATACAGAACCAGTGATACCAATGCGAGTGACAACCAGATTCGCTTCAATCTTCGATTGACGAATCATGGAATGGAGGCTGTTAATCTCAGCGACGTGAAGGTCCGGTATTACTACACCGTTGAAGGCGGACAGTCCCAAGAATTCCATTGTGACTATGCGGCGGTGGGTAGCGGCAATGTTCGCGGAACCTTCGTGCCACTGTCAGGGGCGGTAGCGGGTGCCGATCATTATCTGGAGATTTCCTTCGCTTCGGGAGCAGGAACGCTGGAGCCTGGTGCAAATTCTGGCGACATTCAGATCCGTGTGAACAAGTCGGATTGGTCTAACTACAATGAGAGCGATGACTTCTCCTACGATTCAACGAAGACTTCTTATACTGAATGGGAGAAGACTCCATTGTACCTGAACAATACGCTGATCTGGGGCTTGGAGCCTTGATCTGATATTAGTGGTGTAATATCATTACCAAGCTACACAAAAGACGGTTCTGCGGGCTGGAGTTCAGCCTTGCAGAACCGTGTTTCATGCGTGCTAAGAGCTGTGAGCCGAATTAGTCAAAATTCCCGTCTACTCGTCCTATCTGCGGAACGAGAAGCCAACGGAGAGCTGGTCCACGGTGTCCTTGAAGGTATCAATGAATGCCTCTGCCGCCTTCGACAAATAACGCCCCTGGCGGTATGCGATGACAAGTGTTCGACTTGGCGCAGGCTCAGCGAGCTGCAGATAGACAGGAACGAACTCGCTACGGGCAGCTCTGGCAATGAATCTTGGAACAAGGGTAATGCCCATACCTGTAGCTACCAGAGATTGAACCGTCTCAATATTGTTGCTTTCAAATACGACCTTCGGCTCGAATCCTGCCTGCTGACATAGATCGACCATAATTTTGCGGAAGCCCTGTCCTTTCTTGAGCACGACGAAGGGTTCATTCTTCAGCTCCTCCAGACGTACCGGAAGCGGCTCTCTACCGTTAGCACGCTCAGCGAGAGGATGCAGGGGAGGAACTGCCAGATCAATGAGCTCTTCTCCAATGGGCACATAGGATAGGGACGGCTCGTTCAGGGGGAGGGAGAGCAGACTAAGATCCGTCTGACCGCTGGCTGTTTTCTTTTCCAGATTCATGGACGAGTCCTCCAGCAGTGTGATCTCAATGTCCGGGTATGCCTGTTTGAAAGCAGGCAGTACATGTGGCAGCAAGTGCGAGCCTGTGATTGGCATACTGCCGATGACAACCTTTCCCTTACGTAGCTGAGAAATGTCATCCATTTCACGCCGCAGCAGCTCCATACCATCCACGATCTTTTGCGCCTGTCTCACGAAGGTCTCACCTGCATGCGTAAGCTCTACGGTGCTCGTACTTCGCTGGAAGAGCACAACACCCAGTTCCTTCTCTAGCTTGGACACCTGCTGACTAAGGGAGGGCTGGGCGATATGAAGCTTCTCTGCAGCTCTTGAAAAATTCCGCTCCGCTGCAATTTGTAACGTATATTGAAGCTGTCTGAATTCCATATTTAACCTGCCTTTATATTCTAGAAATGCGGTTTCTCACACCAATACTTCTATTATATATAATATGAGCTGCGAAGACCATCATAGCTGCATATGTGCTACGAAGACTATATAGCCACAAAAGCCAGTGTGTAAGCACTTCGGGTTGCTGTATATATGGGGCACTTACAATTTAATGAAGGTTGCACCTTATCATAGGAAGAGGTTACAGATAAATAATTGGTGACATTCCCCTAGGTTGTCTTTATAGGCTAAGGCTATAGCTCTCATAGATATTATATCTTGGAACAATGGACATGGGGATGATATATTAGTGTCACTATAGAGAAGGGTTAACGCCTTCTTACATGTTCGAATCCAACAGGGGTGAATAGAATGAGCAAAAAGACGATGTTTGAAAAGATCTGGGACAATCATGTAATTCATTCGGAAGACAATAAGCCTAGCATCCTGTACATTGACCTGCATTTGGTGCACGAGGTGACTTCTCCGCAGGCTTTTGAGGGTCTGCGCATGAACGGTCGCAAGGTACGCCGCCCTGACCTTACATTTGCAACGATGGACCACAACGTACCTACCAAGGACAGATTCAATATTACAGATCCGATCTCCAAGCAGCAGATCGACACGCTGACTTCCAACTGTCGTGACTTTGGCGTAACACTGTATGATCTGGATACGATTGACCAAGGCGTTGTTCACGTTATGGGTCCTGAGCTTGGGTTGACGCATCCAGGTAAGACAATCGTCTGTGGTGATAGCCATACGTCCACACACGGTGCTTTCGGAGCGTTGGCTTTCGGTATTGGTACCAGTGAAGTGGAGCACGTACTTGCAACCCAATGCTTGCAGCAGGCCAAAGCAAAGACGATGGAAGTACGCTTTGTCGGCAAGCGTAAGCCGGGTGTAACCGCTAAGGATATGATTCTTGGAGTAATTGCCAAATACGGTACAGATTTCGCAACAGGTTATGTTATTGAATATACAGGTGAATCGATTCGCGAGCTGTCCATGGAAGAGCGCATGACCGTCTGCAACATGTCCATCGAGGGCGGTGCAAGAGCGGGTATGATCGCTCCTGACGAGACGACATTCAACTATCTGCGTGGTCGTCAGCATGTACCTCAGAACGAAGCTTTCGAAAAGGCAGTCGAGGCCTGGAGTCAACTGGTAACGGATGAAGGAGCAGAGTTCGATACCGTGCTGGAGTTCGATGTAGATTCATTGATTCCGCAAGTAACCTGGGGAACCAGCCCGGGCATGGGTACGGACATTTCTTCCGCGGTACCGAACCCGGCAGACCTGCCAACCGAAAATGAACGTAAAGCCGCTGAGAAGGCGCTTGAATACATGGATCTGGCACCAGGGACTCCAATGTCTGAAATTCCTGTAGACTATGTATTTATTGGTTCCTGTACGAACGGTCGGATTGAGGATCTGCGTGCAGCGGCTGAGATCGCACGTGGCTACAAGGTATCCGAGCAAGTAACAGCAATCGTCGTACCTGGCTCTGGACGCGTGAAGATTCAGGCAGAGCAAGAAGGTCTTGATGTGATTTTCAAGGAAGCGGGCTTCGAATGGCGTGATGCAGGCTGCAGTATGTGTCTCGCAATGAACCCGGATGTATTGAAGCCAGGACAACGCTGCGCCTCTACCTCTAACCGTAACTTCGAGGGACGCCAGGGCCGTGGTGGACGTACGCATCTGGTATCTCCGGCGATGGCAGCCGCAGCAGCAATCCATGGACGTTTCTACGATGTTCGTGACTGGAAATTCAAGCAGGAAGTAGTCAGCTAGTTGACGGGAGGAGACGTACAATGGAAGCATTCAAGACATTAAACGGAATTGTGGCTCCGGTAGACCGGGTCAATGTAGATACAGACGCAATTATTCCCAAGCAATTTTTGAAACGAATCGAGCGCACGGGGTTCGGACAATTTTTGTTCTATGAGTGGCGCTTTGACGAGGAAGGCAATGTGAATCCGAATTTTGAACCGAACAAGTCCCGCTATGAGGGAGCCTCCGTGCTGATCTCACGCGCGAACTTTGGTTGTGGCTCCTCTCGTGAGCACGCGCCTTGGGCGATTCTGGATTATGGCTTTCGCTGTGTAATTGCTCCATCCTTTGCGGATATTTTCTATAATAACTGCTTCAAGAATTCCATTCTGCCGATCAAGCTCTCGGAGGAGCAGGTCGAGGATCTGTTCCAGCGTACAGCTGCGCATGATGGATATCGCCTGAATGTTGATTTGGAGCAAAAGAAGATTACGGACGAGTATGGTCTGGAAATCAACTTTGATCTGGATGAGCACCGCAGACAATTTTTGCTGCAAGGGCTGGATGACATCGGGCTGACGCTTCAGCATGAAGACAAGATTTCTTCCTATGAGCGTGACCGTGAAGCACGTGCTTTTGTATAAGTAAGCTGTCTTTCATCGGGAGAATAGGGTGAACAGCCTGGAGAACAGCCATAAGTTTGTTATGTTTGTTCTCATTAAATTAGGCCTTCAAGCATAGTAGCTCTCTTGGTAGATGAACTCCTTCGTTCGCAAGATAGAACGGGGGAGTTTTTGCTATTACAAAAAATGCGGAATTTCTCGAATTGTACCGAAACATTTACAAGGCGAACGGCGTCTAATTATGTAATAGGTGTAATCCATATTTTGGAGTCCTGTCGAGACGAACTACAGATTGAAGGAGATATGGAAATGAAAAAATACGGATGGATGATAATCCTGGCCTTTTTTGTATGGTTACTACCTGTATACAATCAGGCTGCGGCGGCAGGTACGTCATTATTCATGAACGGAGAACGGCTTGATACGGGAGCCAACGCGGGTCCTGAGATGGTGAACGGGAAAGTGATGGTTCCGCTACGTGTGGTCGGTGAGCAATTGGGCTACCAATTCAATTGGGAGCCGGAGCAGTTCAAAATTACGATACATAAGGATCAGTCAGAAATGGCTATGTATGTAGGACGCACGATGGCCTACGTCGGGTCAGAAGAAGTATCCCTGGATACACCGCCTCTGCTGCGGGGCAATTCCACCATGGTGCCATTGCGCTTCGTGGGTGAGCAGATGGGTCTTAAGGTAGACTGGAATAATGCTACCAAGACCGTATATCTGGAGAGCAATACAGGCTCAGGAGCGGGTGGAAAGGGTACTGTGAGCTCAGGTAATGTGGATAACGAGAAGCCAGTTCCTACGACGCCAGTGAACTCTGAGCCAGCAGTGACGCCAGGCAATGAAAGCACACCGGATACGGGGAGTGCGACAGCAGATAATGACACATCGGATACCTCTGACACGAATGAGCAACAGTTGATTAGGGATATCCTTTTCAGTGACAATCGCCTCACGGTAAGAACAGATTCCGGACTGAAGCCGAGTGTCTTCACGATGACAGGACCTGATCGTATTGTGATAGACTTTGCGGGAGCAGGTTTTGCAGGCGAGCTGAAGGACGCATTCCCGCTCGGAAGCAGCGGCTCCAGAGAATTGGAGATCTATGATGATCCTGCCGTGAAGCAGATTCGTTTTGCCATGTTTAACGAAGGAAGTACATCATCGGCACGCATTGTGCTGCAGTTGAACACAGCTAAGGAATACATCTTGTCGAACGAAGGTGACGACAGCATTGTCATTTCCTTGCAGGACAAGCAAGGTCCGATTATAACGCCTAGTGGAGAGAGTGGGCGCCATGTTGTCGTGCTGGATGCAGGACATGGTGGTTCAGACCCTGGAGCGTCGAGTGTGACCGGACGCAAGGAGAAGGAATTCAATCTGGCTGTAGCTCTGCTGGTGCAGCAGCAATTGCAGAATGACCCTGATATTGAATTGGTGCTTACCCGTAACGGTGACACTTATCCAGGGCTGAAGGACCGTTCTTCGTTAGCGAACCAGGTTAATGCGAATCTCTTCGTATCCATTCATGCGAACAGCCTGGAGAAGTCGGAGAAAAACGCGTTGATTAACGGGTCGGAGACTTATTATACCAAAGCGGATAGCAAAGCTTTTGCCGATGTGTTGCATAAGCACCTCATAGCAGCAACAGGACTTAAGGATAACGGTGTACGGGTGAAAAACCTACATGTTACTCGGGAAACAAAGATGCCTGCAGTGCTGCTGGAGGCTGGATATTTGAGTAATGTCAATGATGAGGCTGTATTATTCACTCCTGACACTCAGCAGAGGATAGCAGACGGAATTGTAGCTGGTATTAAAGAGTACTTGGGGTTGCAGTAGTGGCTGACTGACAGCGACAGACTGTAAAGAATATGAGACGTTCATGGGGCCTGCATGGTTGCCTATGAGCGTCTCTTTTTTGCCTGTTCACATAGATAATAGCCGAGTATTAACATAGGGGAAGGAGATGCTTTTGTTGTGGCCGCTACGGGCTCGGAGGTTCCTTCCACTCGCTGTTAAAGCCCGACTTCTGATTGGATTAAAGATATAGCGGTGGAAATCGGGCTTTAAAGGCGACCACTCCGTTGCTCCAGAAATCCTCCAACCCTCCGATAGTACGATGCACGGCTGATTTTATTATTAAAAATCGGTTGTAGTAGAAAAATTAGATAGCATATAAAAAAACTAATTCATTAATGTTTTCTATTGGAATGAAGCAGAATTATCAATTCTTCTGTGTTATTATTTAAGAAGTTTTTGATAATATTGGGAATGGTGGGGTATTGTGAAAATCAATGATAATAAGCTGCGTTTATTAAATGAAACTGTATATAACGAGTTAACAGCAATACTAAAAAAATTAAATAAACGTATTTACATTAAAATTTATGCTCTTGTTTATGAAAAGGAGAAAGCTTCTTCTCCTATTAAAACGTTTCGTATTAAGAAAACCGTAAGTAATGGTGAAAACTCGACTTCTACTTCCCAAGATGTACTGCAAACGATAGAGAATGTATACTCTGAACTCAAAATAGATGTCACAAAAGCAGGGAATACCTACGAAAAGATCAAAAAATATCTGAATCAAGATTGGAACAACAAAGGTAATCAGTTGATTGCAACTAACAGAGAAAAAACAACGGCTTCTTTTCATGATACTGAAGGTGAAGAAATCTTAAATAGCGAAAATCAAATCAACGACACACGTATACTGTATGTGAATCAAATGCCTTTTAACGATGAGAAATCGACTTGTTCAGTTGGTTACATACTAGAAATACGAAATGTCGATCAGCAAACACGTAGGATATTTTACGATATCCCGGAATTATCCTATTTAAGAATGGTTTTGGATTATTTTTTTAATGATTTTTTCGCTCTTTACGATGAATCTATTAAAATAAATAACTACACTTTTACAACGCAAGATACTATTGTGCGAAAGTACAATGAGGATGGAACCCAGTTTAACAGAAGGGTAACGCGCTTGTTTTTCGGGAAAATGCAGCATTACTTTCAGTGTAATTTTGTGTATGGTAAATTTGGAAGTGAGTTTGAAAACCAGCTAACTAACCAATATTACATCAACAGCTTACTGGAAAAAATAGATGATATTTCTACGTTAACTTATGAAAGTAGCAGTCCATTTGGATCCATACTGTTCATGAATAAAGACGTTATCACTGAGCAATCTATTGTTCGCTTTACAGTTACTTTCACAGAGGAAGATCGGATTCGTCTTGAAGATGCTAAGCGAATACGCAAACTATTGGAACTCACCAATGTAGAGAAGGACTTATACCTAATCGCTGATGAAAACGAAATATACGGGCTAGGAGAAGTGAAGTGGAATTTGCAAGGAGATATTCTGGCACTAAGACTCGACTTCACAGGGTTATCCAAATATAATCTTGTGCTGGTACGAACACATGAAGAATCTGAAATTGAAGGTGAACTGCATATTGAAAATGAGAAGAAATATTATCGTTCTAATCTTAGCTTAATCGAAACTGAACTAGTATCTGTATCTTTTAAAAACCCAAGATTAGGAGAGGAAGGATACAGTTCTGAGAAGTTTACAAGCCTTTTAAAAAGAGAGTTTTGGAAACATGAAGCGGATAATGATCAAATTAAGCTGAAAATAGATAGGCTGGATCAGGTCGTTCGCAAAGCGCGTGAGCAAAAACATGGCACTATGGTCGTTATAACGGAGAAGTTGATAGCTCAGCAAGAACTGAGCAAGCTTAGTAAACAGTCTACACTAATCGAGCCTAGTATTATTAATCCAGACTATATAAAGTTTTTAACGTCTATAGATGGCGCGATTTTTTTTGATACAGATGGTAACTGTCATGCAATTGGTGTTATTCTGGACGGTAAATCAAAAAAAGATATAGGTGATGCCAGTCGCGGTGCACGTTACAATTCAGCACATCGTTACTTACATAAACTGAAGGACGATGATGACAAGAAATGTGTAATTGTCATTATTTCCGAGGATGGAACGGTGGATTTGATCCCGGAACTGAAGTATGAAGATAAGCTATTAGGGATATCGGAAGAAGTTATCGACATGATAAATGAAGAATCTTATGATCCAGTCAAGCTTCGTGAAATGGAGGAAGAACTACTTCAATCGGAAATTGTTGACAGTGATTGGTTATTTAAAATTGGTGGGGTATATTATAGAAATAAGGACTATGACAAGGCTATAGAGTTCTTTGAATGTGGTCGCAAGCGAGCTGAAGCAAGTTTTATTCGCTCTCAATACTATAATATATGGGGCAATTGTTACGATAAAAATGAAAATTATATAACTGCTATAGATATGTATAAGTTGGCTTTAAAAGCTGTCAATAATGATCAATCTAAGGCTGTGTATTTAAGGAATATAGGTAATAGTTATCTTAAACTCGGTTTGAAAACGAAAGATACTGATAATTATAGAGAATCAATAAATTGGATTAGTAAATATATCGACCTAACAAAAGATAGTTCTATTAAGCAGTCAGCAGATATATTTTATATTAGAGGCTTATGCTATTTAAAGTTAAGCGAAGTGGAGAAAAAAACAGAAATAAAGAATTTACTATTAGATAATTCGATAAATGAATATAATCAAGCAATTGATATGGAACCAGAGGCTTATAATTACTATATAGGGAGATATCAGTCATATAAACGTTTAGGCCACGTCCAAGATTGTATTAAGGACTTAATTCAGGCTGAGTCTCTAAGGCATGATGATCAATATATTGATGAATTAGATAAATTATTAGGGGAATACCCTGATTATATTACCCTAGCAATGAATTTTTACAAAGGTTTGGTAGGTCAGGAGGTAGGATTTCGTCAATTAGAAGAACTGATAACAAAGTACGAGGCTACGGCCGAGTCAGGTATACAAATCGAGGAAGCAGCGGTAGCTACAGAATCTCAAAGGAGTGAGGACAAGAAATAAAGAAATTTTATTACTCCATTCATTCTAAGTGTTGTTACGTGCAGCGATGTAGCGGAGGGGCGAAAGATTTCTGGAGGAACGAAGTGTTCGCCTTTAAAGCCGGATTACTTCCACGGTCCCATCCTAGTTAATCAGAAATCCGGCTTTAACAGCGACTGGAAGAAACTTTCGAGCCCGTAGCTTCTCCCGCGACATTCTTTCCCTACAAACTGAGCCCAAATATGTACGAATCATTGAGTCATGCGACAAGAATTCGCCTCTTGTAGTGTGGCTTCTTTTGTATTCATTGACATAAGGATCACACTTTGGGCGTGAATCTATAGTCCTATTTCGCTATGCGCAATCCTGCATTTCGACAAATTTTCGTGCTAAAGCAGAATATTTTGCCGGGAAAAAAGAAATGTTTCGCAACTTTTGGAAGTGGGGAACGTCTAAAAGGTTGTCCGATATTGCGCAAGCATGCATTATCGGGACACTAGCCGGAGCATGTGGCAAAAATTCAAGAATGGTAGGGGTGAAGGATGAAGAAATTTAGCTTTTTATTGTTTCTATTTGTCTTCATGTGGGCGATTCCGGGCTACGGGCACGCAGCATCAGGTGGTGCTTCAATCTACCTTGACGGCGAGCGGATCAGTGTCCCAGGCGGCGCTAAAGTAGAGGTCGTGAATGGCAGTACGATGGTTCCCATTCGTGTGATCTCTGAGAACCTGAATTATGATGTGAATTGGAATCAGCAATCTCGAACGGTCAAGATCTCCAAAGACGGTACGAATATTGAGCTGGTCATTGGCAAGAAGACTGCTACCGTTAATGGACAAAGCAAGACGTTGATTGCTTCTCCACTCATACGCTCCGACATTACTTTGGTTCCACTGCGCTTTATTGCGGAGCAAATGGGTGTGGATGTGAGCTGGGATGCAAATAGTAAATCCGTATACTTAGTTACCCAGAACAGCGGCTCTGGAAACGGTGAGGTAACCCCGCCAGCTGCAGGAAATAATGGGACAGATGGAACAGAGGTCGTGCCGGGAGACACGAATGAGGGTCTTGCACTGGTGAACGGAATCAGCTTCAGTGACAACAAGCTGATTATTTCCACAACCAATGGTACGGTGCAACCGTCCACGTTCACGATGGCAGGACCAGACCGGATTGTCATTGATCTGCCCAATACGGCTTTTGCAGCTAATTTTGGAAGCATGCAGTCGCTGAATGAACAGCTCAGTGGGCAATTGGATGTATGGTCCAATGAGAAGGTATCTCAAATACGGTATGCACTATTCAGCGAAAATCCGTCTACCATACGTGTTGTAATGGATCTGACTGAGTCGATGAGTTATAGAGCTTACAATGAAGGCTCCAACCTGATTGTCGTGGATCTGGGCAATACGAACTCGAATACAGGCACTTCAACGCCAATCGGTCCGAATGGCAAGCCTGTCGTGGTTATTGATGCAGGACACGGAGACCAGGACCCAGGTGCTGTGAGCAAGAACAAGAAACGGGAAAAGGACTTCAACCTGACCATGGCTTTGAAGGTCGAGCAGGCCCTCAGTAAATATCAGGACATTGAGGTTGTATTGACCCGCAGTAATGATACGTTTCTGGCATTAAAGGAACGGGTACAAATAGCTGAGAACATGAATGCCGCAGCATTCGTATCCATTCATGCAAACAGTGCTTCCTCGGCTACGGCCAGTGGAACAGAGACCTACTATCAGCGGAGTGACAGCAAGGAATTCGCGAATGTAATGCACAAGCATTTTGCGGCAGCAACGGGACTTCCTGACCGGGGAATCCGCTATGGTAACTTCCACGTTATACGGGAGACGACGATGCCTGCAGTTCTGCTGGAGGCTGGATATTTAAGCAATACGAAGGATGAGGCCGCGCTCTTCTCAACAGCATTCCAGGATCGGGTAGCCAAGAGCATCGCTGATGCCATCGCTGAATATCTTGGATTGAATTAGGATGAACGCACACAGGCCATCGCTCAGTCAGTCAGATGAGAGATCAGCAGAGTGCACATCGGTGAGGAAGGAGGCGGATACAGTGAAGATGAAAGTCTGGCTAATTTGCATTTTTGCAGCAGTAGTAGTTTTAAGTGCTGGCTGTGCTGGTCGACAAGCAGCTCCTCCGGCAGCACCTGCGACTCCCACGGAGGAGGTATCGGGAGCTACTGAGCAGGAGACAGAGCAAGAAGCGGGTAATGATTCAGAGGGACAAGCTACCGATCCCGGTCTAGTGAATGCTCCGAATACGACCCCGACTGCCAGTGAGCAAGGTACTGGGGAGCAGGAGGTCGTGACCGAAACGATTAGAACGTACTATACGGATACGCAGCTAATGCAGCTAATCGAGACGAATAAGGAGATTACTTATCCAAGTCAGTTGGAGAAGTATATGGAGTCCTTCAAGACATTGCAAAAGAGCGATTCTGAGGACCAGCTTACCTTGTGGTCGGATCAGATTGTTGTTCACCAGATCAAGTTCGAGCAAGGCAAGCTGACCTTCGATATCGCGCTTCCGGATGAAGCTCGACTCGGTTCGGGTGGTGAAGCCTTGGCCATCGAAGCCTTCAAGCAGACGATGTTCCAGTTCGATGAAGTGAAGTCACTGGATCTACTCGTTGATGGCAAGGCACTGGACAGTCTGATGGGGCATGTAGAGCTAGAACATCCCATGACACAGGAGTAGCAGGAAAATGCTGCAATTGTGTGAAAAACTGAGTTTTTAGGTGCAATCCTTGTCATTTAATGTTACACTATTAGGGCGCATCGGGGCCAATAATTGGCGGTGCGCCCTAAATAGTAATCATTCCTTGATTTGGAGGATTATTTAGAATGACCGTCTTGATGCGGGCTTGCTGCCGTATCAAGGCGTTTTTTTTGGTAGGAGGTAGGATTCGTGAATACAGCCACAGCACGTCATATTCTGGATACGATCGCAACCATGTTTCCTGATGCTCATTGTGAACTGAATCACAGTAACGCTTTTGAACTGACGATTGCGGTTCTGCTGTCCGCACAGTGTACGGATGAGACTGTTAACAAAGTGACGGCGGATTTGTTTCGTAAATACAAGGCACCTGAAGATTATGTAGCGGTTCCTCTTGAGGAGCTAGAGCAGGATATCAGAAGGATTGGTTTGTACCGCAACAAAGCCAAGCACATTCAGAATCTCTGCCGCATTCTACTGGAGCAGTACAATGGTGAGGTGCCGCAAGCGCATGAATTGCTCGTTCAGCTACCGGGTGTAGGACGAAAGACGGCCAACGTCGTGGTATCCAATGCTTTTGGCGTTCCGGCCATTGCGGTAGATACTCATGTCGAGCGTGTCTCCAAGAGGCTGGGCCTCGCTGGCTGGGACGACAGCGTACTGGAAGTGGAGAAGAAGCTAATGAAGCGTGTGCCGCGCGAAGAGTGGACCCAGACGCACCATCGTCTGATTTTCTTTGGAAGGTACCATTGCAAAGCTCAGAATCCCCAGTGCCCGGTCTGTCCATTGCTGGAAGTATGCCGGGAAGGCAAGAAACGTATGAAAACCTCCCAGAGCAGGAAGGATAAGGAGAAGAGCAAGGTTTCTCCCAAGCCTGCATCTGCCCGCAAGACCGTTTAATTTTATGATTAGAAAAGGATGAGACAAACAATGAAGTGCATTTCCGTGTATACTGACAATTTTGAAGCTTTTTCCGACGTTTTTGAGCAAGTGCTGGATCGTGGTCTGTCCGAGAACGAAGAGACCGAGCTCGAAGGCATTACAGTAAGTCATTCAGGTGATGTACCTGATCATTATCTGGAGCGTATGTCCCAAAAGCCTGAGGTTGTCGTGATGAAGGACAAGTCACGCGGTATTACAATCCTGCAGCACGGTCAAGTATTTGAAATACTGCTGCCAGTGCTGGAGACGGTCAACTAATACGTGGCTTGAAGTACAGCATGCTGAATGCAGCAACAGATCTTCAGAGGGATTGGACCAATCCTTATGGATAAGTGATACATGAGCAGGACGGAATCTTGTTTCCGACCTGCTTTTTTTTTGCTGTTTTGTGCTACAATAGAATGAATTTAAAGTAATAAATGGCAAGCTGCAAATCGAGTATAGGTTAGATGAATTCGACAAGGAGTGGAACCGGGCTAATGAAACCAATGATCCACGAAGTGTCCGGAGCCATGGAACGCTTACAGGACTTTTTTCGTCAAGCGAATGATGCAACAGCCGCAGGAGCAGTAGGAGATTTGTTGAAAAAGGCACAGGCCGGGGAGCTGACCATTGCATTCTGCGGTCACTTTTCTGCGGGTAAATCCAGCATGATTAATGCCCTCTGTGGGCATCAGGTGCTGCCTTCAGGTCCTGTTCCGACCAGTGCCAATGTTGTAGCGATCCGCCAGGGGCAGCCGCGCGCTCTGATCTATGGAGCTCAGGCAGCGATGGCCGTGCCAACTGGGGCAGCAGGAACTGCTGTAGCTGTAGACACATCCCTGTCCGTAGACACGCCACTTGAGGTCAATGCGTCAGAGTTGGCTGATTACTGCAAGAATGGTGGAGATTATCGCTCCATTGAAGTATGGCAGGATATTGCTGTACTGGAGGGTGGCGGCGTATTGCTGGATACGCCTGGAGTTGATTCAACCGATCGTGGTCACGCTCTGGCAACGGATTCGGCTCTGCATTTGGCAGATGTCGTGTTCTATGTGATGGATTACAATCATGTTCAGTCTGAGAACAATCTTACGTTTGCCAAGAGTCTGTCGGATTGGGGCAAGCCTTTGTACCTCATCGTCAATCAGGTAGATAAGCATCGGGAGCAGGAGCTGTCGTTTGCGAAATATCGTTCATCTGTTGAAGAGAGCTTTCAGGCCTGGGAAGTTCATTATACTGATCTGCTGTTCAGCTCATTGATGAAGCCAGAGCTGCCCTATAACCAATGGGACCAGATTCCTGAGCTTATTCGCGCCCTGATTGCTCAGAAGGAATCGTTAGTCTCCTATAGCTTGCTGACGTCAATGCATGCACTCGCAGAAAGACATGTGCAGGCCGAGGATGAGCGAACAAGGGAGGAGCGGGAAGCTCTGCTGGAGCAGGCTGGTGGTGAGGAGCAGGTCAAGCATAATCAGCAGGCGCTAGCTGAGCTGCAGGAGCGTGACGAACTTCTGAGAACGCTTACGGATCGGGAACGGTCCAAATTCAGATCAGCGCTTGACACGATATTAGAGCAGGCACATTTAACCCCGGCTGAGCTGAGGGACGTAGCTGCTGAATATCTGGATACTAGAAGACCTGGCTTCAAGGCGGGCTTTTTGTTCGCTCAGGCGAAGACGGAGCGTGTAAAGGAAGAGAGGCTGGAGCAGCTGACACGCATGCTGCGGGAACAGGCTGAAGGACAGCTACTTCCGCATGTTCGGACACTGGTCCGTTCACTTGGACAAAGCCACGGGCTATGGAATGCAGAGCTGGAGGAGGAGCTTGCTGCTGCAGCACCGGTCATTGATAGCAAGCTTGTGCAGGAGCAGGTTAGGGAGTCGGCTATATCCAGAGAATATGTAATCCATTATTGCCAGCAGCTGCGCTCTGAGATCATTGCTCGTTATCGACAGGCGTCTCTAGGGCTGGCTGAACGAATATTCGATTCTCTGAAGCAAAAGACAACTCATGAACAGGAGGAGCTTGCTGAACAAATCGGAATAGCAGAGCAGAAGGCAGCTAGCGCACTGCGATACACCCAGCACCAATTGGAGGCAGAGGCTCACAAGGCGAAATTGCTGGCTGTCCTACCGGAAGTGGCAGGCCCACCAGCTCATATGCCGCACGTTCGACCGATGGATGAAGCGGTGCTGACAGCAATAACGGCCCAGGAGCACATACATGCTGGGAGGGTCGAATCCGTAGCAGCATCCGTACGCGGTACTATACATGAGAGCGCTGAAGCTGTAGCCAGTCCGGGCGATGGCGGGAGATTGCAGCGCTTAGAGCAAGCAGCCCGACAACTGCAAGCTGCTGCAAATATTGCTGCTCCATATCCAGCCTTGGATTCCTTGGTGCAGGCCCTAATGGAGCGTGCAACGACTCTATCGCAAGGGAAATTTACTCTCGCGCTATTTGGTGCATTCAGTGCGGGCAAGTCTTCATTCGCCAATGCTCTGCTTGGTGAGTCCGTCTTGCCGGTATCTCCACATCCAACGACGGCAGCCATTAATCGGATTATGGCTCCAGATCTGCAAGCAGGTCAGCACCATGGAACGGCTGCTATTCGGATGAAATCGGCCGAGGCCTTTCATGAGGACCTTGCTTACTCTTTTCGTTTGTTAGGCCTCGAAGATCCAGGTACGTCAGATTGGAGGCTGGCGGTAGAGCGCCTGACCCCTGCTGGTGTTCACCCTGCTGGACGGCCTCACTATAGCTTCCTTAAGGCTGCAGCTGCAGGCTGGGATCATATAGGTCCTTATCTGGGGCAGGAGCTAGTGGTTAGTATGGACGAATACAGGCAGTATGTAGCTGAAGAGAGCAGGTCATGCTTCGTAGACAGTATTGACCTGTATTATAGCTGTCCTCTGACCCAGCAAGGAATTGTCCTGGTCGATACGCCAGGAGCCGATTCCGTGAATGCCCGTCATACGGGTGTTACCTTTAACTACATGAAGCACGCTGATGCGCTTGTATTTGTGACCTACTACAACCACGCCTTTACCCAGGGCGATCGGCAGTTCCTGATGCAACTGGGCAGGGTGAAGGATGCCCTTGTTATGGACCAGACCTTCTTCGTTGTCAATGCTGCTGATCTATCCTCAGGGGAGGAAGAGCTGGCAGCCGTTGTACAGCACGTCTCGCAAGAGCTCCGTAGCACAGGGATTCGTCAGGCCCGAGTCTATCCTGTATCGAGTTTGCTAGCACTACAGGGCAAGTCGCAAGCTGATACAGAGAAGTATGAGCAGTCTGGATTTGCGGCGTTTGAGGAAGCCTTTGCATCATTTGCAGGGCAGGAGCTTGCAGGACTGTCGGTTCGTGCGGCTGCGCAGGATATCGGGCGGCTACGACAGCGCATGGAGCAATGGGCTGAGGCCGCATCTGAAGGCATCGAGGCACGAGAGCAGAAGCTGCTCACGCTGAAGACAGTTCAGACTGAGACGTCTGCAATTGCATCAGCATGGGCTTCCCAGCGCACAGTCACAGAGCTGGAGGGAGAGGGAGAGGAACTACTTTACCATGTGCGGCAGCGAATGGGCTACCGTATTCCCGAGTTCATATCGGGAGCGTTTCATCCGTCCGTGCTCAGAGAGGGCGCAGGAGATCTACGAGCGATCTTCGCGGCATGTGGGCGAGAGCTGCTTCGTATGCTGGAGATTGAACTAAGTCAGGAATTGCTTGCAACTACGCTGCGTATTGAGAAGGCGGGCAAGCAGCTTCTTCATCATGAAGCAGCACGTTGCTGCGAGGAGTTTAATGGGAAACTGGACGGTCTGGATTGCATTCCTCCAGAGGCCGGCGCTTGGTCTGTACCAGAGCTGGAGGATGTAGCGTTGCAGATCGGCAGCGACTGGAAGAGCTATTGGTCTTTGTTCAAGAATCCCAAGCACTTCTTCGAATCCCAGGGACGTCGTTCTCTTCAGCAGGCTTTGGAGCCGTTGCTTCGTGATGCAATCGCTGCGGAGACGAACCGATTGAAGGTCAGATTGTATGAGCATTATACAGAGCTTATCCGCAAGGAGAGACAAAGTCAGGCTACGCACCTTGAGCGACAGGTGGCGGATAGCATTAAAGGCATGGAGCAATCTATGTCGGGAGCAGAGGAGCCCGGGCATTGGCGGAAGCTGGCTGCAGAGCTGAGACAGCTGGAGGAATTGATCTAGCTAGCTCGCCTCGGGTACTAGCCACTAAATGGACCATTGAGAAAGAAGTCCATTTCAAAATCTTCAACAGCATAGTGCTGATAAATCTGCATATTATTGTAATAATGCAGCAAAGGTAGATAGGAGGCACCCCTGCCATTGGCAGGGGTGTTTTATGTCTATGAATGAATAAGAGTGGAAGTGCGAGTTATCTCCCATATTCCATTAAAAGAAAGCGATTTATTTTCAGGAATGGGGAACTATTGCCTGTGAAGGCGGAATTTGCCGGGATATCCTCTTTGCCGCTCTGTGAAAGCGGTGTTAAACTTCATAAGGCTGATGTACTTCATTTCATTAAAGAACATGATGGAGGGAAAACTCATGGACGTTCTCAGGCAACTGCAGGGCTTCTTCCGAGAACGAAGGCATTATTTGCTGCTTTCGATCCTTTGCCTTGCTATTGCGACTGCGCTCGGGTTAGTCTATCCTACCCTGCTGCGGTTGCTGATTGATGATGTCATTGTCCCAAGAGAGTTTGATGCAGTGCCCATTCTCGCCTTGTCTGCACTAGGCGTAGTGGTCCTCAAGGCAGGTATGCAATTCCTGCACGGCTTCTTCGGTGGACGACTCGGTAATTTCCTCGCTTATCGACTACGTAATGCCTGCTACGAAAAGCTTCAATTTTTATCTTTCCGTTACTACGATACAGCCAAGACTGGCGACCTTATGTCACGTCTGACAGGTGATCTGGAGGCGATCCGTAACTTTATCGGCTTCGGCTTCGCACAGCTCCTGAATGTATTACTGATGGTCATCTTCGGCTCAATCATGATGCTGTCCATCAATTGGCAGCTGACACTCATTACGTTAGTCAGTATGCCGCTTCTTACCTTCGTAGCTCTACGTTTTGAATCCAAAATCCACCCCACCTTTCAGGACATGAGGCTGGCGCTGAGCTCCTTGACAACAGCAGTACAAGAGAATATCACAGGTGTTCGGACCGTGAAATCTTTTGCCAGAGAATCCTATGAGGTTGAGAAGTTCTCCCTGCGCAACGAGTATTACAAGAACAATCAGATTGCAGCCGCTACTCTATGGAGTCGTTACTTTCCCGTCATGGAACTGCTGGCTACCTTCAGCATTGTCATCCTTATGGGTGCCGGCGGCTATCTCGTGATTCAGAACACCCTGACTCTGGGCGAGCTGGTTGCGTTCTTTAGCTTGATTTGGTACATTATCGGACCCATGTGGGGGATTGGCTTTCATATTAACAACTACACTCAATCCAAGGCATCGGGTGAACGTGTGCTAGAGCTGTTGAATCAGCCTGTCGATGTCCAGGATTCGCCAGCTGCGCGTTCGTTGGCGGATGCGGAGGTCCACGGACATGTCAAATTCGAGGAGGTTACCTTTGCGTACGGCAATAAGATGCCGGCTGTAGTTGATATTAATATTGATGCACCGCCAGGAAGTGTCATCGGCCTTCTCGGAGGTACCGGCTCGGGCAAGTCTACTGTAATTCAATTGCTCATGAGAGCCTATGATGTTAGCAAGGGGAGAATTACGCTCGATGGCATAGATATTCGTGAGCTTAAGATCAAGGATCTGCGCTCCCAGATTTCCTCGGTCTTTCAGGAGACCTTCCTATTCTCCTCCTCCATTCGTAATAATATTGCCTATGGCATGAGCTATGTCACCATGGAGGACATCATTCGTGTCTCGAAGCTCGCTAAGGCACATGATTTTATCTCGGAGCTTCCCGAGGGCTATGATACTGTGGTGGGTGAACGCGGCCTTGGTCTGTCAGGGGGGCAGAAGCAACGGATTGCGATTGCACGGGCTTTACTTAAGAATCCCAAGATTCTCGTGCTGGATGATGCCACGAGTGCAGTGGACATGGAGACAGAACACGAAATTCAGAGCGGCTTCCGCGAGGTGATGGAGGGCCGTACGACCTTTATCATCGCCCACCGGATCTCCTCCCTGCGTCATGCTGATGAGATTCTGGTGCTGGAGGAGGGGAGAGTCGTGCAACGCGGCACTCACAAGGATCTTATAGAACAGCCCGGACCTTATCAGGATGTGTATCACATTCAATATGCTGATCATATTGCACAGATGCAAGCTGCATCGGAAAAGGTGAATCCATGAGTATTCAGACAGAACGTTCCCCGCGCAGCGGCTCTTTCAAGCCGTCCGGAAATCCAGAGCAGCGGCCACAGAATGAGCGATTCGTGTACCAAGACGACAACGTAATTGACAAACCCTTTAACTGGGTAGAATTCAAGCGATTGTTCGCGTACATGAAGCCTTATGCAAGGCAAATGCTGCCGCTGATTATCGTCATGATGATTCTTGGAACGGTGACAAAGCTATCGGTGCCTTATCTTACTAGCCTGGCCATTGACCGTGCAATCGCACCACCGTCTCCTCTTCAGCCCAGCGTCAGTCTACTATTCCTGCTTACATCGGCAGTGTTCATACTTATCCTCATTCAATGGGGAGCCAATACTTATCGCATTAAATACACAAACATTATCGGGCAGCGGGTCATTTATGATCTGCGCTCCGATCTGTTCCGGCATATTCAGAAGCTATCGTTCAATTTCTTTGATAAAAGACCTGCTGGCTCTGTATTGGTGCGGGTGACGAATGATATTAACTCCTTACAGGACCTGTTCACTAATGGGGCCGTTAATGTAATGATCGACTGCGTGCAGTTGCTGGGCATTATTGTTATTCTGTTGCTCATCAATTGGAAGCTGGGTCTCGCCGTCATTCTGACTGTACCGATCATGTTCATTATCTCGACGAAGTTGAGGGTTAGAATTCGCAGAGCCTGGCAGGAGGTGCGGATGAAAAATTCCCGGATTAACTCCCATCTCAATGAATCTATTCAGGGCATTCGCGTTACTCAGGCTTACACACAGGAACAGGAGAACATGAGCTACTTTGACGGCATGAACAACTCCAGCAAGAGATCGTGGGACAAAGCATCCGCGATGAACCAAGGCTTCGGCCCTCTGATCGATATCACCGGCGGCTTCGGTACGCTGATCCTCTTCTGGTTCGGTTCCTATCTCATCCAGACAGATCAGCTCACGGTGGGCTTATTGGTAGCCTTTGCGACATATGTGGGTAACTTCTGGGAGCCTATCAATCGCTTGGGTCAAATGTATAATCAGCTGCTGGTGGCTATGGCTTCCTCCGAGCGAATATTCGAATTCATGGATGAACAGCCCTCGATTACCGACAAGCCAGGTGCCAAGGAGATGCCAACCATTCGCGGTGATGTACGCTTGAAGGATGTGGTCTTCGAATATGAGCCAGGCAGACAGGCGCTAAAAGGGATTCAAATAGATGTAAAGGCTGGGCAATCCATAGCTCTTGTTGGACATACGGGATCAGGCAAGAGTACGATCATTAATCTGTTGAGTCGTTTCTATGACATCACCTCTGGTGAGCTGACGATTGATGGTCTGGACATCCGTGATGTGAAGGTAGAGAGTCTTCGGAGCCAGATCAGTATCGTGCTGCAGGATACCTTTATTTTCTCGGGAACGATACGTGACAACATACGCTTCGGGCGGCTGGATGCAACGGATGAGGAGATTGAGAAGGCGGCCAAAGCTGTGCATGCGCACGATTTCATTATCAATTTGCCGAGGGGCTATGATACAGAGGTAGAGGAGCGAGGCAATGTACTGTCGATGGGGCAGCGGCAGCTTCTGTCCTTCGCCAGGGCACTACTGGCTGATCCCAGAATTCTGATTCTGGATGAAGCAACGGCCAGCATCGATACCGAGACTGAGTTGAAAATTCAGGATGCGTTGAAGGTATTGCTTCAGGGCAGAACCTCCTTCATGGTAGCGCATCGACTGTCCACCATTCGACATGCCGATAACATCATCGTACTGGACCATGGTAAGATCATCGAATCCGGTAATCATGACCAATTAATGAAAAAACAAGGTGTTTATCGCGGGCTTGTCGAAGCACAGTTCAGATTTGTGTAAAAAAAATCGTAAAAAAATCGCGTTTTTTGTAAATAAATTAGCGGAGCACTATTGCAATCTTGGGCCTGAACCCTGAAAATATAAGATGTTAGAGCTATATTGTCAGAGGGGGAAGGAACAGATGTGGGGTGCTCCATATTCATCCGGAGCCAAAAAGATGCTGCTGCTCGGCAGTGGTGAGCTCGGTAAAGAGGTCATCATTGAAGCACAGCGTTTTGGAGTCGAATGTATTGCGGTTGACCGCTATGCCAATGCTCCTGCGATGCATGTAGCTCATCGTTCACATTGTATCGACATGCAGGATGCTGATGCACTCAAGGCTCTGATTCGCCTTGAACAGCCCGATCTGATCGTCCCGGAGATTGAAGCGATTGCTACACAAGCGCTTATCGAGCTTGAAGAGGAAGGCTACAATGTCGTTCCTACAGCGAGAGCTGCTCGTCTAACGATGGACCGTGAGGGCATTCGGAGATTGGCAGCAGAGGAACTGAACTTGCCGACAGCCGATTACTGTTTTGCTGATAGTCTGGACGAGCTCCAGGCAGCTGTTGATGAGCTTGGTACACCGTGTGTGATCAAGCCACTCATGAGCTCTTCTGGCAAAGGTCAATCGGTATGCAGGCAGCCTGAGGAAGCAGCGGCTTGCTGGGAAGCAGCACTTGAGGGCGCGCGGGGTAAGACTGCAAGAGTCATCGTCGAGTCCTTTGTTCCTTTTGACAGTGAGATTACATTGTTGACTGTACGTTCGGTATCAGGAACGGTATTTTGTCCGCCGATCGGCCATATTCAGAAAGACGGGGATTATGTGGAATCCTGGCAGCCTCACTACATGTCGACAGAAGAGCTGCAAGAAGCGCAGGAAATTGCCAGAGCTATTACTGATGAGCTAGGCGGTTATGGCATCTTTGGAGTAGAGCTTTTCTTGACACCGAATGGTGTGGTCTTCAGTGAAGTGTCACCAAGACCTCATGACACAGGAATGGTCACGATGGTAAGTCAGGAGTTATCTGAATTCGCTCTCCATGCACGCGCAATACTTGGCCTGCCTGTTCACGATGTGAAGCTGATCGCACCAGGGGCGTCAGCTACGTTGAAGGCTGAGAGCTCAACTACTAACTTTACGATTGGTGGCTTGGAGGAAGCACTCGCCATACCAGGCACTCAGGTGCGGGTATTTGGCAAGCCAGAGACCAAGGTTGGCCGTCGTATGGCGGTTGCTTTGAGTACGGCGGAAGAAGTGGAGACGGCTCGTCAAACAGCTAAGCAAGCTGTAAATAAGCTGAAAGTGGAGGTATACCATGTCTAACAACGTTTTGGCTCCCGAGCTTACGATACGGTCCAGTAAGCTTGATGACAGTGAATGTATCACCGGATTAATGCGGGAGATTTGTTATCCGATGACCTGCGGTGTGATGCGCGAACGAATGGAAGCCATTGAGGGAGACGCTCATGCCATGATGATGATTGCTGAACTGGACGGCAAGGTAGTAGGTGCTGTCGGTGCACAGATTGTTCAAAGTCATGCTTATCCAGAGCCTGCAGCACAGATTACGCTATTGATTGTCTGCAAGGAGAACCGTGGTGAAGGAATCGGCAAGCGCCTGGTAGCATCTGCAGAGCAATGGGGGCGTGAGCAAGGCGGTAGCAGTCTTCTCGTAACCGGAGCGAACCGGGAACGTAATGCGGATGCTCTGGATTTTTATGAGCACATCGGATTTGAAAAACATGGATACCGAATTAGCAAGAAGCTTATTTAGCTTCTGATCTGTTAGAACAGCCTAGAGCTGTTCTTTTTTTGCCATTTGATTTCCAGTATTTAAGTTACCCTATCCGCCATCATTCGTGCTATACTGACACAGTAAACATGACAAGTTTGTAATCATTTTGTAATCAAATTTATTCACATGAGGAGTTGACGGAATGCAACGCACATGGAAAAAGATGTTAATGGCTAGTTCAATGACGGTGGCTCTGTCGGCCGCATTGGTAGCCCCTGCTTCGGCAGCAACAGGATCTTCACCGGAGGACCTGTCTTCATATTTGCAAAATTGGCTCCAAAATAATGGATATAAAGTAGTCGTACAGAAGGGGGAGGTTCAATGGCCTAGCACGCAGACGGAAGAGGCCAGCAAGCCAACCAAGCCTGCTACGACGACCACAGCGTCTCCAGAGGCTACGAAGCCACAGACTGCGCCAACCAAGCCTGTAGCGTCCCCATCGACGGGAACAAGCGGCAACACGAGTGGAAATAGCAGCGCCAGCGGGAACACACAGGACAAGTCCCAGTTTGCAGCCAAAGTAGTGGAATTGGTTAATGTAGAACGGAGCAAGGCAGGACTCGGTCCGCTGACAGTGCATACCAACCTGACCAAGGTTGCTGTTGAGAAGGCTAAGGACATGAGTGTGAACAACTACTTCTCTCATACTTCACCAACCTATGGTTCGCCATTTGATATGATGAAGCAATTTGGGGTCACTTATTCCTACGCAGGCGAGAATATTGCCATGGGTCAAAAAACGCCTGAAGAAGTCATGAAGGGCTGGATGAATAGTCCTGGACACAAGGCGAATATCTTGAACAAGAACTTCACGATGATCGGTGTAGGGTATTACAACGGCTATTGGGTACAGGAGTTCATTGGAAAATAAGAATTCATTTGAAGGAGCGGTTCCCTGACAGGGGGCCGCTTTTTTCTGTCCATACTCTTTAGCTATTATCCCCTAAATTATTCAAAATCCATCATACATGAATCACAATTCAATTTACGTAATACAAGCTTGCGAGGGACGAATCCTGCCGTCGCAGGGTGTAGTATTTGCAAAATATGCCTGGAACCTATATCTTAATTACATTAGCTTTCGGGAGGGAATGGAAGTGAATTCGACAACTTGGATTTGGCGCACGGTAGGTTCTGTGTCGGCAGCGGCTACGCTACTGCTGTTATTTGGCTTCATCTCTGCAATAAATACGATCGTAAATCCATCCTCAGGAGGTGCAGCTCCTACCCCGGATCAGCAGACAGCACCGTCAGCGAACCCGGTAGGCGGAGCAGATGAAGCCTCCGAGATTCGAATAGCAGCTATTGGTGATTCGCTCGCCAAGGGTACGGGTGACGATACAGGTAATGGCTTTGTCAGAAGAACGGTCCAGATTCTGAACGAGCAGGAGGGCCGTAGTGCCCGTCTGATTAACAATCTTGGAATTAATGGACTTACGACAGAGGGGTTGCTGACCAAGCTCGATGAGCCAGGAACGTCATATGTGCTGAAGGAAGCGAATCTGATCATGCTCTCGATAGGTGGTAATGATCTGTTTGCAGGTGTACAGGCTACGGAAGGCACAGGTGTACCACCGACAGCCGAACAGTTAAGAGCGGTACTTCCTGCTGCCCAGGAGCGAGTTGCGCAAGTGCTGGAGAAGCTGCATACGATAAATCCAAATGCCAAGGTTGTGTACCTTGGGCTATATAATCCCTTCGGGGATTTGAAGGAATATCAGGTGCCAGGAAATGCAGTTGTAGCGGAGTGGAATCAATCTATATTAGCGTTAATGAGCAAGCATCAGAACATGGTTCTGATTCCTAGCTTCGACTTGTTTCAGCAAAATCTGCAGTCTTATCTGTCCTCTGATCATTTTCATCCGAATGGAGATGGATATCAAGCGATAGCAGAGCGAGTTGCACAAGGATATGGTCCTGCACCGCTGTCGAAGAAGGAGGAGGCACAGCCATGAACCAGATAATATCTAAAGAGGCAGAGATGTTAAATGGTGATGCGGGAGATATGAGGGACAGACGATCTCAGGCTTCTGATGAAGTAATTCTGTCCGTTCAGGGCGTGAAAAAGAAGATAGGCTCTAAATGGATTATTCATGATGTTACCTTCGACGTACGAGCAGGTGAAATTTTCGGTTTTCTGGGTCCGAATGGGGCGGGGAAGACGACGACGATTCGGATGCTGGTCGATCTGATCAAGCCGACGAGCGGCACGATCAGTGTCTGCGGATATCCTGTGAACCGTGATCCCGAACGAGCACTGCAGTATGTTGGCTCCATCGTCGAAAATCCGGAAATGTACAGCTACCTTACGGGCTGGGAAAATCTTGAGCATTTTGCACGTATGCAGCCAGGCATTGGAGCGGAGCGAATTCAGGAGGTTGTAGAGCTGGTACAGCTGGATCGGAGAATCCATGATAAGGTGAGTACTTATTCGCTTGGTATGCGGCAGCGACTGGGTATTGCTCAAGCTCTGCTGGGCAAGCCCAGACTGCTTATCCTTGATGAGCCGACGAATGGTCTCGATCCCAAGGGCATTAAGGAAATGCGGATCTTCATCCGTCAGCTGGCAGAACAAGGTATGGCCGTATTCGTATCCAGTCATTTGCTGAGTGAGATTCAGCTTCTCTGTGATCGTGTAGCTATTATCAGCCGGGGGAGAGTGCTTGCGGTTGGAGGCGTCAAGGAGCTAGTAGCGCAGAACTCAGGGCTGGCGGGCTGGCAGCTTGCCCCAAGAGAAGCAGGGTTAGCCATCCTGCAATCAACTGCGGGTGTCAGCGTGCTGGATCGGCCAGATGAAGTACTGGATGATAGCATCATAGCCGGTATGGGACCCACTGCCATCTTTGCCGAGATGGATGAGCAGATGATTCCTGGACTTGTCACGACGCTTGTAGCCGAAGGTGTATCCGTGCTAGGCGTTACGAAAATCAATCCGACTCTGGAGCAGTTGTTCCTGAAGATGACAGAGGGTGAAGTCATTGAGTAGCATTCTTCCGCTCGTACAGAACGAGACGATCAAGATTATCAAGAAAAAGCGGTTTTACGTTATACTGCTCATATTGCTCGTATTAGTGCCCATGTTCACCTATGCGCAAATGAAGGTGGCTCAGAATAATCGGGAGAAATTCGGTGGCGACTGGCGACTTGAGGTCAGACAGGCTATTACCGATAATCAGAATTCGCTGGGCAGTGACAGAGTTCCTGAGGAATGGAAGAAATATCGCAGCATCTTCATTCAGCAAATGCAATACTATCTGGAGCATGACGTGAATCCGAGTGAGCCCAATGGTGTGACCTTTACGCGTGAGTTCATGGATAACTCCGTCAACCTGTTTATACCGCTGTTAATTATGGCCATTGCTTCAGACCTTGTATCCGGGGAACGTACGACTGGCACGATCAAATTGCTGCTAACCCGTCCCGTGCGACGATGGAAGGTATTGCTGAGTAAACTGATTACGCTAATGATGTTTGTCTCCTTGATCGTGTTGTCGGTCTTTATTATGAGCTACGTCATTTCAGGGTTGTTCTTCGGGTATGGCGGGTTCGGTATGCCGGTCTTTACAGGATTCCAGATTAGTGGTGCTACTGTAGATGTGTCGCAGGTGCAGGCTATTCCACAGTGGCAATACATGCTGCTGCAAAGTGGATTGATCTGGTTCGTAAGCATGGTCGTAGCGATTCTGGCCTTCATGGTGTCCGTATTGGTGCGAAGCACGGCAGCAAGTATTGTGGTGATGATGGCTGCATTAATTTCAGGAACCATCTTGACGAATATGGCTTCGGCGTGGCAAAGTGCAAAGTATCTGTTCATGGTGAACCTCGGCTTGACGGATTATCTGGCTGGTGACCCCCCTCCAATCGAAGGGATGACATTGCTATTTTCCCTTGCGGTGCTTGGGGTCTGGGGGATTATCGGCTTAGTCGTATCATTCACCGTCTTTACGAAACGGGATATATTGAATTAAAATGGACAAAGTAAAAGAAAACATCTGTTTGCATTTTTAAGCAAAACACGGTCATGATTAGACAAAGGGGGAGCATGAATGGTCGACCAACTCGACTTGTTCGCCAGAGAATCCGGGCAAGACAAACGCAGCTCGGATTATGGCGCGGACGACATTCAAGTTCTCGAAGGGCTTGTGGCGGTACGGAAACGGCCGGGCATGTACATCGGGAGCACCAGTTCTTCGGGACTGCATCATTTGGTATGGGAAATCGTTGATAATGCGGTGGATGAGCATCTCGCCAAATTTTGCTCCCGTATAGAAATTACATTGCACAAGGACGGCTCAGTTACCATCACGGATAATGGGCGAGGGATTCCGACGGGAATGCACAAGATGGGAATTCCCACACCTCAGGTAGTCTTTACGATTCTGCATGCAGGGGGCAAGTTCGGCGGCTCCGGCTATAAGAAATCCGGCGGTCTGCATGGTGTCGGTGCTTCTGTAACGAACGCATTATCCGAATGGCTTGAGGTAGAAATCTACCGGGAAGGCAAGGCTCACCGTCAAAGATTCGAATATTGGGTGGATGAGCAGGGCACCGAGCATGTGGGCGAGCCAACGACAGGACTTGAAGTTCTGGGAAATACGTCGAAATCTGGAACGAAGGTTACCTTCAAGCCGGATATTCGGGTCTTCCAGAGCGGAATTAATCTGAATTACGATACACTGGCGGAGCGACTGCAAGAGATCGCATTCCTGAACTCCGGGCTTCGAGTGTTCATCAAGGATGAGCGCAGTGGCAGAACTGACGAGTTCTATTATGAAGGTGGCGCTAGTCAATTTGTTGCGTATCTGAATGAAGGTAAGGACGTACTGCATGATGTCATTCATTTTTCGGCTGAAAAGGACGATATTGAGGTCGAGGTAGCTGTTCAATATAATACAGGCTACACCGAGACACTGGCTTCCTTCGTCAATTCAATTCCTACACGGGGTGGAGGAACACATGAGACCGGATTCAAAACGGCTTATACCCGTGTTATGAATGATTATGCCCGTCGTACGGGGATGCTGAAGGAGAAAGAGAAGAATCTGGAGGGAAATGATCTCCGCGAGGGCATGATGTCTGTCATTAGCGTCAAGATGTCTGAGGTAGAGTTCGTCGGGCAGACCAAGGATCAGCTCGGTAGTGCCTCAGCACGAAGTGCTGTAGATGCGATTGTAGCAGAGAGCATGCAGCGGTTCCTCGAAGAGAATCCACAGGTTGCCCAGACGCTGATTCGCAAATCCATCCAGGCCTCCAAGGCCCGTGAGGCAGCACGCAAGGCTAGAGATGAGATGCGTTCTGGCAAGAAGCGCAGTGAGAGCTCGAATCTGAACGGTAAGCTGTCCCCGGCACAATCGAAGGATTTCTCGCGCAACGAGCTGTTCATCGTCGAAGGAGATTCGGCAGGCGGCTCAGCCAAGCAGGGGCGTGATTCCAAGATTCAGGCCATCCTGCCGCTAAAGGGCAAGCCGATGAATCCAGAGAAGGCGAAGCTTGCAGATATCATGAAAAATGAAGAATATCGGGCCATTACGGCTGCTATCGGAGCAGGGATTGGACCGGAATTTGCGGTAGAAGACAGCAATTATTCCAAGATCATTATTATGACGGACGCGGATACGGATGGTGCTCACATTCAGGTGTTGCTGCTTACCTTCTTTTATCGCTATATGAAGCCGCTGATTGATGCAGGCAAGGTGTACATAGCTCAGCCGCCGCTGTACAAGATTACACGCAAATCCGGCAAGCTGGAGACGGTACGTTACGCCTGGAGCGATGAGCAACTGCAGAATTACCTCAAGGAATTCGGGCGTAATTTCGAACTGCAGCGCTATAAAGGTCTGGGTGAGATGAATCCGGATCAGCTATGGGAGACAACAATGAATCCCGAGACACGGGTACTGCTACAGGTACAGATTGAAGATGCCGCTAAGGCTGAACGCCGTGTATCTACACTAATGGGCGACAAGGTAGACCCGCGCAAGCGCTGGATTGTGGAAAATGTAGATTTTACCGCCTTCGAGGAGTAAGATGTACAGCTAGTCTCGCTTATCATTTCATATAGTTCAAGGGCTGTAGTAGTTTTGTAGAAGGGCATGTGTTTGCCAAGAGACATGCAGAAGAGGTGCTGTTTTAGATGAGCTTATCCGAACAATTTTTACCGGCTTTTCTGGAAGAAGTCGTTGGAGACCGATTTGGCAGATACTCCAAATACATTATTCAAGATCGGGCTATTCCCGATGTGCGCGATGGCTTGAAGCCTGTGCAGCGTCGAATCCTGTACGCTATGTACGATTCAGGCAATACACCCGATAAGCCATATCGCAAATCGGCCAAGACGGTCGGCGATGTGATGGGTAACTATCATCCGCACGGGGATTCCTCCATCTATGAGGGTATGGTGCGGATGGCACAGCCTTGGAAGATGGGGCATGTGCTGGTGGATGGACACGGTAACTGGGGTTCTCAGGATGATGATCCGGCTGCAGCGATGCGGTATACAGAAGCCAGATTATCTCCCATCGCATTGGAAATGTTGCGTGATATTGAGAAGCGTACGGTGCTGTTCAAGGATAACTTTGACAATACTGCCAAAGAACCCGTCGTTCTCCCTTCCAGATATCCGAACCTGTTGGTGAACGGTGTCAGCGGTATTTCCTCTGGCTTCGCTACGGAGATCCCAACCCATAATTTGCGCGAGGTGATTGATGCCTGCATAGCTGTTATGGAGAAGCCTTCCATCGAACTGGAAGACATCATGATGTTCATCAAGGGACCGGATTTCCCGACAGGTGGACTCATCATGGGAGAAGAGGGCATTCGTGACGCTTATCGTACCGGTAAAGGCAGAATCTATATTCGCTCCAAGACGGAGATCGAATCCCTCCGTGGGGGGAAGCAACAGATTGTGATTACCGAAATCCCTTACCAGGTTGTGAAATCACGACTTGTTACAGCTATGGAAAATATCCGCCTGGAGAAAAAGGTCGAGGGTATTGCCGAGGTGCGTGATGAGAGTGGACGTAATGGTCTGCGTATTGTCGTCGAGCTCAAGAAGGATGCCGATGCCGATGGAATTCTCGCTTATCTGCTGAAGAAGACCGATCTGCAGGTAGCCTATAACTTCAATATGGTTGCGATCGTGAACAAGGCTCCACACCAGCTCGGGATCAAGCCTATTCTGGAGGCCTATATTCAGCATCAGCGCGAAGTGGTCACGCATCGGACTCAGTTTGACCTTGAGAAGGCCGAGGATCGTGCGCATGTGCTGGAAGGTCTGGTGAAGGCGCTCAATATACTGGATGAGGTCATTGAGGCGATTAAAGCCTCCAAGAATCGACAGGATGCACAGAATAACCTGCAATGGATGTTCGGCTTCAGTGAACGGCAGGCAGATTCCATTCTTACCCTGCAGCTGTACCGTCTTACCAATCTGGAAATCACCTCACTGGAAAAGGAATTGAGCGATATCCAGAAGAAGGTAGCTCAGTTGAGAGGTATTCTGGAGAGTGACCGCAAGCTGGTCAGCCTGATTCGCAAAGAGCTGCTGGAGATTCGGGAGAAGTACGGCATAGATCGTCGTTCGGATATCCAGAGCCAGGTTGAGGAGATCAAGGTAAATCTGGAAGTCATGGTTAGTGCTGAGGATGTATTAGTGTCACTATCCAGACATGGATATGTGAAACGTACGAGTCAGCTGTCCTTCACTCGCTCGGGAGCAGATCGTAGTGGATCAGGTGTGCGTGATGGTGACTACATTCATCAGCTCCTGGATGTGAACACACTGGATTCCTTGCTGATATTTACCCAGAAGGGGCAATACTTCCTGCTGCCAGTCCATCAGGTTCCGGAGTACAAGTGGAAGGAGCCTGGTACGCCAATAGTGAACGTCATTCCGCTCACCAAGGAAGACCGGATTGTTAGTGTCATTGCTGTGAAGTCATTGGATGAGGCAGACAAGAGTCTGGTATTCACTACCCGCAAGGGTCAAGTGAAGCGTACCGAGCTGAAGGAATACGCCACGAAGCGTTCTGGTGCTGTTGCTGCTTGTAAGGTGTCGGGCGATGATGAGGTACTGTCTGTTACGATGAGTGACGGCTCGAAGGATATTATGCTCATTACACGGGGTGGTATGAGTATTCGCTTTAAGGAAGCCGAGGTTAACCCGATGGGCCGTGTATCCGCTGGCGTGAAGGGGATTCAGCTGGCCGATGGAGACGAGGTTGTAGCCTCGCTTTGGGTTCATGAGGATGAAGGTGAGATCCTTGTCCTAACCGATCTGGGTTACGGCAAACGCTCACTGCTGCTGGACTATCCTTCACAGGGTAGAGGTGGCAAAGGAATTGCTACCTTCGAATTCAAGGAAGGCAAGCGAGTACGATCGAACGGTACACGATTAATAACTGCGGTTCACTGCAAGGAAGCTATTCAGGTACAGGTGATCACTGGAGATGGAGTTGTTACTACATTCCTTTCGGAAAAAACTCCGTTAACAGATCGCAAGGATACCGGCAAGCAGCTTGTGTCAATTGACAAGAAAGACCCGGTTGTAGATGTAGTATTCTGGCCTGAGGTAGATTCAGAGGCAGTTGAATAAAGCGGTAGTATGTATGTGTCTAGAACAGAGCCAACCTGTATGAATAGGTTGGCTCTTTACTGTACAGTCAGGAATTTATTCCTTAGGCGTATAATTCACTTCATTACGGCAGGAAGAAACCTTTTTATGGAATTAATGTCATGACATATCGGATTAATGGTCCATGAAATGGTTGATAAGCAGGAATATGGCCGCTTACGGCGAATTTGTGTTATAGGAGCAATGGATGGGCTTTAGAAATAGAGTAGAGTCTATATGATAGTGTAAGCTCTAATTCATTCTTTAGCCATGTACGGTGAAAGAACAAGCCAAATTTGGTTCGGGAGGTGAATGTGTGCAAGCATCGGAGTTCGCCAGACTGTGGACAAGACTGACGAAGGATTACAAGGCACATATGGAAGAACAATTGGCTCCTTCATTGACAGAAGCCCAGCTTACGGTGTTAGAGCTGCTAATGGAGCATGACAGAATGAAGCCATCAGAGCTCATTCCTTACTTGGAGACAACCCCCGCGGCGGTAACGATGTTGCTTGATCGAATGGAGAAGAACGGGTTAGTTAACCGAGAGCGGGATCAGCAGGATCGGAGAATTGTATGGATTCTAAGCACGCCTCAAGGTCGTGAGGAAGCCCAGCGAGGAATTAGCGTACGTGATGAATTTATGTCATCGGTGTTAAGCAGAATTTCCGTTCACAATCAGAATGTATTGTTGTATCTTCTTGGGAAAATTACATCCTGATCATAGATCAGCATATGATCGGCTCGATACATACATAGATGACTAGACAAGCAGAATCCTCTCCTGGTTAGAGCATGCCTCATGCCATAGACATGATGCTCTACCAGGAGAGGATTGTTTATTCACGCATTAATGGTATCTGCACGTGGAATGCCAAAATGTGGTGTGCCGTCCTCATTCCAATGGATTAGTTGTACTCGTGTGTGACGGTTAGGATCATATAACGGATCACCTTCGATTTCAGTATAATTTCTAGCATGAAACACGAGCAAGTCGTGCCTGCCATCCTCGGTTACGGTGAAGCTATTGTGCCCAGGACCAAACTGTTTATTTTCGAGTGAAGTCGTAAATATCGGCACAGGTGATTTCATCCATGAAGCCGGATCTAGTAGATTACTATGTTCATCTGCTGTTAATAAGCCCATGCAATAATTTTCATCGGTGGCACTTGCAGAGTAGGTCATGAATATTCGGCCATTACGTTTAAGTATGGCTGCTCCCTCATTAACTAGGAAACCACGGACCTCCCAATCGTACTCAGGAATGGATAAGCATACTTGTTCTCCTTTTAATGTCCAAGGATTCTCCATCTCAGAGATATATAGATTCGAATTCCCTGGAATGTCCGGGTCTTTTTGGGCCCATACATAATATCGTCTGCCCTGATGCTCAAAGGTGGTCGCATCCAGGGAGAAAGAATCCCATTTTGTTTTGATTTGAGCTTTCTCAATCCAATTGCCCTCCAATGGATTCGTTGATGCATTTTCGAGTACGAACATGCGATGATCGAATAATCCATCCTTTGTCTCTGAAGTACGGGCAGCGGCGAAATATACATACCATTTACCATCTATAAAATGAATCTCTGGTGCCCATATATTTGCACTCATCAAGCCCGTGCTGTGCTTCACCCAGATGGTTACTTTCTCCGCATCAATGAGACCTTCAAGCGTCTGAGCACGACGCAATTCGATTCGGTCATATTCAGGAACAGAACCTGTGAAGTAGTAATAACCGTCCGTATGTTTATAAATGAAGGGGTCTGCTCTTTGTTCGATTAGAGGATTTCTAAGATTGACTTCAAGCATGTTAACAGCTCCTATTATATAAATTTGATTGTTCATTATCCTTTAATGCCAGAATTCAAATTGATTGACTGTATGAAGTATTTCTGTGCAAATAGAAATAGCAATAAGGTAGGGATAATAGCTAGCATTGCAGAGCCCATGAGCTGTCCAATCATCCGATAGTTCCCATAGATATCTTGCAGCAGCAGCAAGCCTGCTGTAACAGGCATTTTCTCCACATCCGTGTATACGATGACAGGCCATAAGAAATCATTCCAAGATCCTGTGAAGGAGAACAATGCACACACGATCAGAATAGGTTTTACTAGTGGTAAAATAACAGAAGTGTAGATTGCAAAATGAGTGGCACCGTCCACATGTGCAGACTCATCCAATTCTTTCGGAATTCCATTCATAAATTGTCTAACCAAGAAGATGTTACCCATACCTGCTAGTCCGGGCACAATCATGGCCCAAGAGGTATTTACCCAACCGAGCATATCAATGATTTTGTATGAAGGGATTAAGTTCACAACACCCGGGAAGAGAGAGATCCCTAGCAATGTGAAAAATAATGCATCTCTACCTTTAAACTTCATTCGAGAGTAGCCGTAACCCGTAATAGAGATGACAATCACGACCAGTAAGGTATGAAGAGTAGCGATAAAAATTGAGTTGAATAACCAACGTAAAATGGGAGCTGTTGAGGTATTCGTTAGAATATGAATATAATTCTCTCCCGTCCAGCTTTCGGGCAGGAGACGAAATCCGGAAGATACGACTTCACTTTGTGAACGGAATGAAGTTGTAATGCCAAATATAACGGGAAACGCCCAAATGACGCATAATGTAATTAGGAATAAATACGATACGCATTTAGAAATGCTTATTTTCTTCAACATGATCGGCACCTACCTTTTTCGCAGCCTCGCTTATCTCCGTGTCTCGTGAGTTAATCCGAATTTCGATTCATGACATAATATTGCAGCGCCGAAACGATTAATATGACAAGTCCAAGCAACACAGCCATAGCAGACGCCATTCCAGCAATAGATTCCCCTTTACCGAAGGCTAAGTTCCGAATGAACATCATAAGTACTGCTGTCGTCTCATTCGGCCCCCCTTTAGTCATCATCAAGGGCTGAGCGAAGACGTTAAATGCCCCCGCTGTAGTCATCACAAAGGTATAGATCAACGGAAAACGAATGGAAGGTACCGTAATACTGAAAAATTTTCGAATGGAGCCAGCTCCGTCCAGTGCTGCGGATTCATATAGATCTTCACCAACACCACTAATTGAAGCACGATAAATAATCATATTTCCGCCTACGCCTCCCCAGACTGAGAGGATTACGATAATCATCCAAGCGTATGGTTGATGAGTAGCCCAAGCTACATCGGAACCAAACAAATTGCTGGCAATGCCTAATTGCTTGTTGAAGATCAGAGACCAGATGAGCGCCGCAGCAGAAATAGACACCAATCCGGGAATGTAGATCACCGCTTGAATAAAGCCTTTACCTTTAACTTTCTTGTGCTCTAAAGCTACGGCTACAAGCAAGGGGATAATAATCAGTGGTGGAACGGTGAATAGCACGAATAATAAGGTGTTTCTAAGTCCATTCAAAAATTGAAAATGAAAGGTGGATGAGGTATCAAATAAAATGGTTCTGTAATTATCAAGACCTACAAATACAGGATCACTCATCAAATTCCATTTGGTGAACGAAGCGTAAATTCCATAGATCGTAGGAACTAATATAAACAAAGCAAACAAAATAATGTGGGGACCTACAAAAAATGCAGGTGACCAGTTGAGTTTCCTTTTCATAGGCGGTAGTTCTCCTTCTGTAAGGCTATTACTCATGGTACGTCCTGTCGCTACATACTATTTTGTCTCGGCTGGTTGTTGTACGGTCTCTGCAATCTTGTCTTCTACATATTTCTGTGCCTTCTGTAATCCTTCATCCAGTGTAATGTTCCCACGAATAAGATCAGGCGCATAGGTGTCTAACGCCTCGGCGACATATGGATAGTACTCATACGTGTAAATATGAAGAGAATGGGTCTCTGCTTCATTTGAGGTAAAGAAGGACTGCATGAATTTGTCATATTCGGGGCTTTCAATGACTTGCTTGCTCGCGACGATCTGACCAGCTTCGGCCCATTTAATCGAATTCTCACGGACGAACTCTAGGAATGAAGCGATGCCTTGTTCCTTCTCCGTCGTCCGTTCTTGATTTTTTAGCAAGGAAAATAGATGAGAGGATGCTCTGTTCGTAAATTTATCTGGAGAGAAAGAGTAAATATTAGTTACGCCAAAATGAAGACCTTCGACAGCAGCGTGTCCGGTTGAGCTCCAAGTACCATCCGTAGAGAACAACACATTGCCAGATTGGAACATCAAATATCCATCTTCACCAAATGGGGTCATTAAGCCGGCATCATTTATTTTTTTGATTTCTTCGATGGCATGTCGCATTTCAGGTGTATCGACTGTAGGTTGACCGTCTTGCTCTACATCGCCGCCGAGATTCTGGATTTGAGCCAACAGTACCCAACTGATTAGAGCGTCATTAACGACGTAGTCGCCTTCTTTTAATTTTCCTTGTAGTGATAGCATTTCATCGAAGGTAACAACATGATCATCCAGGAAATATTCCACGTCATATTCTTTTAATAAATCTTTATTGTAGTACATCGCATTACTATGAATGTCCAAGGGGACCGTATATTGTGTGCCATCAATCGTACCTGCTGACCACGCTTGGGGAAGATAATTTGATTCTTTAAGCTCTGGTTGCGCTTTCAATACTTCGGTTAAGGGAGTTAGCAATCCTTGCTTTACGAAACTAGGAACACGATCCGCATGAATGAGAGCTAGATCTGGCACGCCTTTTCCCGAATTTAAAACGGTGGAGACCTTGGTGTACATGTCAGCGGTGATGACGTGTTTTATTTTTATTTCAGGGTTGGTTGCATTGTAATCTTTGACCAGCTGGTCCATGTAAGCACCATCATCACCCGTTAGTGGGGTCCAGAATGTGATGGTGTTCTTGTCAGTTCCTCCACATCCAGCTAACAAAGTTACGGTTAACAACATGAATGCCAGTAGTAAACTTGTTCTGTTCCTCATGAGTTGTTCCTCCTCTTCAGATTTGTGTTGCAAATGGATAATTATAGCAGGTGGTTGTTTGAGGTTCAGTATACTTGTGGTTAGAAAACATGTCAAACGTATTTGTAAATCTAATTCAATATAATACCCATTTGATTAACTAATATATTAACTTAAAGCCTTGAATTTGTATTTTAATAGAATTAAAACAACAAATATGTTAAGTTGAAGAGAGTGGATTTTATCATATAATTAATTTACATAAAAATCGCAAAGGATGAGTTTGCATGCAATTAGACATTGATGTGTCCTCTTTGGTTGTGTACGAGGCTTTGGCAAGTGAAGTCCGAATCAAGATCATTCAGTTATTGTCGAAAAACAAAATGAATATTAAAGAATTAGCGCAGGAACTTGAGCTAAGCAGTCCTATTGTGGCTAAACATGTTCAAAAGCTGGAGGATGCTGGAATCATTAGAACAGAGAAAGTACCAGGTAAATCAGGTCTGCAGAAGATTTCAATTCTCAAGGTGGATCACATTGAGATTAATTTCCCCAAGAAGATATTTCATTCCTTTGCATCTTACGAGACGTCAGTACCGATCGGTCATTACACAGATTATGATCTCAAGCCAACTTGTGGCTTGGCGACCGATAAAGAATTCATAGGCCGTGTCGATGAGCCTAAGTTCTTCATGGACCCCAAGCGAGTGGATGCAGAAATTCTTTGGTTTACGCAAGGCTTTGTCCAATATAGCATTGCTAATTTTTTGAATAAGGAAGAAAAATTACAGCAATTCGAGATCAGTCTGGAGCTTTCATCTGAATTTCCATTCTCGAACGATGTTTGGCCATCGGATATTACTTTTACACTGAATGGGCTGGAGCTTGGGACATGGAGGAGCCCCGGTGATTTTGCGGATACAAGGGGAAAATACACACCGAGTTGGTGGCCACACAATATTAATCAATATGGATTATTGAAAACGATTCGAATTACAGGGCATGGGACATACATTGATGGAGATCCAATGTCGGAAGTGTCAGTTGCTGATCTCGATACCTTGTGTGATCGGTGGGTGTTACGTATTGAAGTAAAAGAAGACGCAAGCTATGTTGGTGGAGCCACTATTTTTGGTAAAAAGTTTGGAAACCATCCTCAGGATATCAATTTCAAGCTATTTTATTTGTGATGTATTTGTTTTAAATAAACATAAAAAGTTTCAGTATTTTATTTACAAAAGCAGTTCCGTATGTTAATTTTAGCTCAATCTGAAAATATGATTAAACAGGAGGGATTTACATGGGAAATTCTGTTCTGGTACATACAGATTGGGTCAAAGGTACGATTAACAAACATATTTATGGACAATTCGCGGAGCATTTAGGGCGATGTATTTACGAGGGACTATGGGTGGGAGAAGAATCAAGCATTCCTAACACCGATGGCATTCGTAATGATGTATTGAAAGCGCTACAAAAGTTAAATATTCCTGTGCTTCGCTGGCCTGGTGGCTGCTTTGCGGATGAATATCATTGGAAGGATGGTATTGGTCCCAAGGAGCAACGGAAGAAGATGATCAATACGCACTGGGGCGGAGTCGTCGAGAATAATCATTTTGGCACACATGAGTTTTTTCGATTATGTGAATTGCTCGGTGCAGAGCCTTATATTAACGGTAATGTCGGCAGTGGAACGGTACAGGAGATGTCCGAGTGGGTAGAATACATGACGTTCGATGGAGAATCTCCTATGGCGAACTGGCGCCAAGAAAATGGGAGAGAGCAGCCCTGGAAGCTGAAATATTTTGGGGTCGGTAATGAGAATTGGGGCTGTGGCGGCAATATGCGCCCTGAATATTATGCGGATTTGTATCGTCAATTTCAGACATATGTGCGTAACTATGGCGACAATGTACTGTACAAAATCGCTGGTGGTGCCAACGTTGACGACTACCATTGGACAGAAGTGCTTATGCGTGAGGCTGCACCATTTATGGACGGGCTAAGCTTGCACAATTACACCATTCCAGGCTCTTGGGAAGAGAAGCAGCATGCACTTGGTTTTGATGAAGCAGCATGGTTCGAGACGCTGAAAAAGGCACTTCATATGGATGAGCTGATTACAAGACACTCTACCATTATGGATAAATACGATCCGAACAAGCGAATTGGAATGATCGTTGATGAATGGGGAACATGGTTTTTGCCAGAGCCAGGCACCAATCCGGGCTTTTTGTACCAACAGAACACCTTAAGGGATGCACTCGTAGCTGGTCTACATTTTCATATTTTCCATCAGCATCATGAGCGTATTCATATGACGAATATTGCGCAAATGGTGAACGTCCTACAGGCCATGATCCTGACAGAAGGAAATAAAATGCTGCTGACACCGACATACCATATCTTTGAGATGTTCAAAGTCCATCAGGATGGAAAGGTGCTGGCAACCTCGGTCGAGCACAGTCATTATGAATTTAACGACGAGAAGCTGCCGGAATTCACGGTATCTTCCTCTGAGGATGCAGAAGGCCACATCCATATTAGCTTATGTCATCTTAATCCGAATGCCTCTAGTAAAGTGAATGTGGAGTTGAGGGGATTACAATCGGATATTGATGTTGCAGGAACTGTGCTGACAAGCTCATCTATGCAAGATCATAATACGTTTACCGAATTGGACAAAGTAAAGCCAGTAACCTTTGCAGACTATAGCTTTCACCAGCAACATCAGCTTGATGTAGTGCTACCTCCAATGTCTGTCGTGATGCTGACGATTAAAAAGAAATAGAGCTTGTGATGCGGCAGCTGACAAGCTGCCTGGATATCCAAAGGGCTATTTTCTTCCACGTGAAATGGAAGGAGGTGGCCTTTTGTTTGTGTTGACTTTTACATATCAGAAGTGTAATATGTGTTTATTAGTTCGTATGCGAAATATATTAATATGAAATATATGCAAGCGAAATATATACATGCGAATGATTGTGATTTTGTATGTTTAATCGATTTGTATGTTTAATCTAGAGGAGGACGGATTCATGGAAAGGAATAGGGAGGTGTACCGCATTGTTCAATCATTCAGAAGAGTGCACCATGCTTTCATGCAGGTATTCTGGGAGCAAGGAGAACAGAAGAGCCTGACGCCTGTGCAATTTCTGGTCTTGTCAGTACTGCTGGAGCGCCCGAATACTAGCCTGACCGAGCTGGCTGAGCGTGCCCACATGGGCAACAGCACGATGAGTGGAGTGGTTGAGCGTCTTGTGAAGGCTGGATACATCAGCCGAGAGCGGCTGCCGAATGATCGGCGTTCACTTACACTTCGGATTACTAGCGAGGGTGAGCAGATCCGAAATGATATTGAGAAGATGTGGATGGACCGTGTCTCCGGAATTCTTGATATTCCAGTGCAGGACCGGGACATCATATTAGATATCCATCAGCAGATTATATCGAAGCTTACAGCTAAAGGAGTGGATTAACATGGGAAATCAAGCAGATGTAGCTGTTGATGACCAGATGAAGACTATAAAAAAAGCACCAATCGTGATTGCTTTATTGATTGGGGCATTTGTTACGTTGTTGAATCAGACCCTTATTAATGTAGCGTTACCTAAGATTATGGGTGATTTATCCATAGACACCCCTACGGCACAATGGCTCATTACAGGCTTTATGCTGGTAAACGGCGTTCTGGTTCCGGTTACGGCTTATTTAATGGCCAAATTCAGTACCAGACAGCTGTTTCTCGGGTCGATGGTCTTATTTACATTGGGAACTATCTTGTGCGGCTTAGCGCCTAACTTTGCTGTTATTCTAATTGGACGACTCGTGCAGGCTAGCGGTGCGGGCATCTTGATGCCGCTCATGACCGTGGTGCTGCTGAATATTTTCCCGATTGAGAAGCGCGGGCAGGCCATGGGAATGGTGGGTGTGGCCATGATCTTTGCTCCAGCGATTGGACCGACCCTATCCGGATATATTGTACAAAATTATGATTGGCGCGTATTGTTCTGGATTATTTTGCCCGTGTCGGTCATTGCCTTACTTATTGGTGCACTATTCCTGAAAAATGTTACACAGGTGTCGAATCCCAAGCTGGATAAGCTGTCTGTCGTGCTGTCCACACTTGGATTTGGGGGCTTGTTGTATGGCTTCAGCTCCGCTTCGGATGGCTGGGACCGTCTACCGGTGTATGGCTGTCTGATCATTGGGGCCATCTCCTTGCTGCTGTTCATTCGCCGCCAACTGCGGGCGTCTGAGCCGATGTTGGAATTTCGCATTTTCAAATATAACATGTACAGCTTGACGACAGCCATTAACGTAATTGTAACCATGTCTATGTATGCTGGGATGATTCTGCTGCCGCTGTTCCTGCAAAATGTCAGAGGCTTCACTCCATTGGAATCTGGCCTGTTGTTGCTCCCAGGCTCCATTCTGATGGGCATTATGTCCCCTGTGACGGGCATGATCTTTGACAAAGTAGGAGCACGCTGGTTGTCGATTGTTGGTCTGCTTATTATGACCATTACGACGCTGGAATTCTCACGTCTGTCGATGGACACGAGCTACACAGAGCTGATGATTAATTACACCGTGCGAATGTTCGGTATGTCCATGATTATGATGCCCATTCAGACAGCGGCTCTCAATCAGTTGCCGAATACACTAAATGCACATGGTACAGCTATGTCTAATACGTTGCGGACCATTGCGGGCTCGATTGGTACAGCTGTGCTTGTCACGATTATGACCATTCAATCCGCCTCATACGGTGAGAAGCTTGCTCTGACACAACAGGTATCCCCAACAGATGCGAGTGCCATGTCTATGATCAAAAATGAAGCCTTAGTTTATGGAATTAACCATGCATTCTTAGTGGCGACTATCCTGTCCGCCGTGTCATTGATTCTGGCCTTCTTTATCAAGAACACGAATCCGCGTAAACAAGAGGAAGGTGCAACAGCCAAGAAATCGCAGATGGCGACATCATCCTAACTGAATCACTGGGAGTGAGCAATGCAAGGAAAATGTGCCATAAGAATGAATTATGAGACTGTACTGTCAGTCCGTATTTAAGTCAGTATTGTGAGTCTGTGTGGTTAGACAACAGCATAAGAGAGTTGGAAGGTTACTTCCTAGTAAATGGATCTTATGGGCCATACAAATAAAAGGTCGAAGAGGTGCTCCTTGTCCGAGCATCTGTCTTCGACCTTTTGTTGCAGTTGAGACATATAGAAACTACGTCAACTCAACTCAACTCAGCGAAAAAGCTGTTCTGCCGCTGTCTGTTCCACGAGGTTGCAGGTCCATAGCATGATGGGGAGGGCCAAGACTACAGATCCTCGTACAACTGCGCTGGCCACTCATTCCAGGGGAAAGCAAGTGGCGGCATGGAGCGGAATAACATGGGCTCCTTCGTAATAGGGTGAGGAGCACCAGCCTCCAATGACCACAGGGCCAGCTGCTGTCCGGGCTTGTTAAGCTGCTGCCCGTATTTCTGATCCCCATACAGTGGACATCCAATGTTGCTTAGCTGAACTCGAATCTGATGAGGTCTGCCAGTATGTAGCTCTACTAGAAGAAGGCTCAGCCCACTAGCATGACCCAGAGTTTGATAATCGAGTATGGCCTCCTTGGCGCCAGGCTGGCTTGGTCTAACGACCTGTACCGTATTCGTACGGCTATCCTTCAGCAGATAATCCTTCAGGCGAGCTTGTGGAGCCGGCGTGCCATGTACGACTGCTAGGTAGCGCTTATGGAAGCTGCGACTTCTTACTGCCTCCGATAGTCTGGATGCTGCTTTGGAGGTCTTGGCGAAGATCATGGCGCCGCCTACGGGTCTATCCAAGCGATGGATCAAGCCGAGAAATACGTTACCAGGCTTTTGGTGTCGAATCTTGAGATCCTCCTTCAGCAGGCTGAGCAGATCGGGATCACCGCTGGCATCCTCCTGTGTCGGAACATTGACTGGCTTCTCCACGGCAAGAACATGATTATCCTCATAGAGCACGGAAATGCCTGAGCTGAGGCCAGATTCATGCATCATGGCGATTATGCCTCCCAGCGGCCCAGAATACCGCAAGGCAGGTTCAGACCAGAACGACTGATGGGCAGACCGATCTCGCCTGTGCTGATGCTACCTCCGTATTTCGGCTTCATGGTCATGCTCAGCATATTGTGGAGGACGGATGGCGATATTCCGGTAGTATAGGAGTTAATCAACAGGAACAGAGGCTCATCCGAGATAATCTCCATACACGACTCCAGGAACGGATAAAGGCTCTGTTCAAGCTTCCAGGTCTCCCCGCTTGGTCCTCGTCCATAGGATGGAGGGTCCATAATAATGGCGTCATAACGGTTGCCTCTGCGTTGCTCGCGTTGTACGAACTTGAATACGTCATCCGTAATAAAACGAACAGGCCGATCTGACAGGCCGGAGAGCTGCACGTTTTCTTTTGCCCATTGGACCATGCCCTTCGCTGCATCTACATGCACGACACTTGCTCCAGCCGCTGCAGCGGCAACTGTGGCACCGCCTGTATAAGCGAACAAGTTCAGCACAGAGATAGGTCTTCCTGCTGCGGAGATCTTGTCCATCATCCAGCTCCAGTTAGCTGCTTGCTCCGGGAATAGGCCCGTATGCTTGAAGCTCGTAGGCTTAATGTGGAATTTGAGCTGCTTGTAGCCAATGGTCCAGCGTTCAGGAACGGGCTTCTTCATATCCCAGTTGCCGCCGCCGGAGGAGCTACGGTGATAGTGACCATGCACTTGCTGCCACTCGCTCGTCTCAGAGGTCAAGGGCCATATAATTTGCGGGTCCGGTCGACGCAGGATGATGTCACCCCAACGCTCCAGCTTTTCGCCGCCTCCCGTATCGATTACTTCATAGTCTTTCCAGCCGTCTGCAACGTACATTGTATAATCATTCCTTCAACAGTCATTTGGACACTATTGTACAACAATTTTGACCAAGCACGCTACCCGAAGCGCTTATCTCTTACTATTGTTGATTAAAGCTGACATTATTCGGTTAAGGTAAGGTATAGGTTCAATGTGCGGATAAATGTCCTGTGAAGGAGGTGTCAAACGGATGCAGAGCAGCATGCACAAAATTGCACTTGTTCTCCTATCGTATGGCTGTCTAGTCACTGTTATCTATGGTATAGCAGCTCTGGAGTACGAGGTGTCCGTAGGACTTGGTTGGACGCTGAACGGCCTGGTGCCCGCACTCGTTGGTTATGGCTTATGGAGGAAGGCACGACAAGCGCGGCAAGCTGACTTGCAGAAAACCATTCTGCGACTAGCAAAGCAGCATGACAATCTACTAACGGCAGCAGACGTGGCCCTTGAGACGGAGCTGGACATGGGTGAAGCAGAGCAGCAGCTGGAAGTTATGCGGACAAATGGGCTCATGCGGTTGAAGGTCGCTGACAACGGGACGTGGGTATATGAATGTAGCTCGCTGCTGACGATGGAGGAGAAAAGGAGAGCAGAATCCTTGTACTGAACTTAACGATGTAGATGATCAATTTCGGTCACTAGGATCGGTCACTAGGAAGGGTAAGGCTTTTTCTATATATTGTTCTGCCGAGGAAGACCCTTTCTTTTTCCAATCTACAGATGCTGCGTAAATTCCGTTGCTTAATATGACTGCACCCACCCTGAGCGCTTCGGGATCACGATTAGATTGTGGCTTAAGCAGTAGAGAAAAAAATAAGTTTTCTAGATCAATTTTGATTTTTTGTTCAACCATTGTACTAAATGCTTCATAGCTCCCACTACATTGGGGGCTTAAGTGTGAATTCTCCATCGTCTCTGTATGAAAATCAGCTAATGCAAGGGAGATCGTTACATAAGTTTCTTTATTTAATTTATCGAGATAGTCAAGGTTTTTAAAAGTGCTGTCTATTACAGCTTCTTTAATGACAACATCCAATAAATCATACTTATCATGAAAATGGGAATAAAGAGTTGCACGATTGACAGTTGCTTCATCCGTAATATCTTTTATAGTAATATCCTTGAAGTTCTTTTTTAGAATGAGCTTAATAAAAGCATCCATTAACAATTTTCTTGTCCGCAAAATACGTGGATCAATTTTGTGTGTCATTCTCTGTGTACTCCTCCCTCTCCTGAAGAGATAGACGACTATTTTTCCTGTTTGTTGTTTAAGCGATAAAATCCGAACATTGATGATTGATGATCAATAAACATCAACTTACAATTCACTATGTTACCAAATAATACATTGATCGAACAGGAGAACAGGAGGATTACAAATGAGACAACCGATTGATTATGTTTCAGGACATGCATACCCTGGTATGGTGGTCCTTGTGACATCTAAACATGAGGATAAACACAATATAATGGCGGCTGGTTTCCACACAACGATAGGCTATGCTCCCCTTATTTATGGTGTTTCGTTACGAAAAGAAGCATATACATACGATTTGATTATGAACAGTGGTAATTTTGGTATTAATTTTGTTCCAGCAAAGCTTGCTGAACTCATTCAGATTGTAGGAACCAGGAGTGGGAGAGATGTGGACAAATTCTCTGCGTATAACATCGAATATGATAATGGTATGAAGCTGGATGTTCCAATATTAAAAGAAGCCTATTTTGCTTATGAGTGCAAGGTAATAGATGCAAGAAACTATGGAAGCCATGATTTTGTAGCTGGGGAAATCCAGACTATTTACAAAGATGAAGAAAAATTTATAGAAATAGACGGATGGACTATGCCAAATATGAATAAGTTAGAGGTCCCTCTTTATTTAGGAAGTTCTGTATATGCTACTTTCAATGGTGATGCAGAGCAGAAGGATTATGTAAAGTATCGTTTTAAATAAAGAAAGTTGGAGCTGGGGACTCTATGATTAGCTCCACTCCAATACAGTTATGATGAACCAAGTCTCAACAGCAAATAATATGGTTCTTCATGTTGTCCGCCTTGTAGGGGCGGGCTTTTTTACTTGTTGAGAAATAATGCTTCGTTTTTTATATTTGACAATGAGAATCATTATCAAATATGATGGATATAGAATATGGATCATGACCAGAAAGCGAGGATTATATAGATGAAATTTATCATTGTGTACGCAAGCATGACAGGAAATACCGAGGAGATTGCCGAGCTGATTGCGGAGGGGATTCGCCAGGAAGGGCATGAAGTCGTATTGAAGGAATCCCATGAGTGCAGTGCTTCACAGTTGCTTGAGTATGATGGATACATTATGGGATTGTACACATGGGGCGACGGCGAGCTTCCTGATGAATTTGAGGATTTCTTCGAGGAGCTGGATGAAGTGGATCTCGCGGGTACGCGCACTGCACTGTTCGGCAGCGGAGATACATCCTATGCGGAATTCTGTGGAGCTGTAGATCTGCTCGAAAATAAGATCAAGGAGCGCGGAGCTACTGTGGTGCAGGAGAGTCTGAAGCTTGAATTCAATCCAAGGGATGATGAGAAGGAGATCTGCCGCTCCTTTGGACGTCAGTACGTACAACATAGCAAAGAACCGGTATGACACATGTCAAGAGGGGAGTGAAGCTGGATGAAGAATGCTGATCAGGAATCGGTCTCCCTTCCGCTGCTGATGGACTATCAGATCGAGCATTTGTGGCGTTGCCCTTATCGGCTTCAGAAGGCGGAGCAGAAATCGAACCGCAGACAAAGCTGGGACTGGGAGCATCATGTGCAATACGCGGTTGGTCACGCTCTTAGTGAGTACTATCACCTGCGCCCTGAGGTTAGGAATGAAATTCCGCTTCAATATATGCTGGAGAAATGGTGGCCCAAGCGGCCAGATGGCTTCGAATCCGTAACGCATTATTGGGAGATGAAGGACCAAATCACTGCGGGAATCTACAAAGTAGGGACCTCGAATCAGGACCTGGGCGTACCCGTCCTATTATACGAGCAATTCCGTACACCAATCCCAGACTTGGCAATTGAGCTGTCGGTTATTATTCAAGCGATGTGGCAGCAGGCTGATCAAGGCCAGCCGATGCTGGTACAGAAATATTTGGTCAGCTACCATGAAGCGGTTGTTGAGGCTTACCGCCATCTGGTGACCGTCTTTTGTCACTATGCCTTTGGTCGGCTTCCTTCCAGCATTGAAGTCTTCTGCTTGCTGGAGAATCGCAGATTGACCTTTTTTACGCATCGCCAATCCTTGAATCAGGCTATGGATTATGTAGCGTTGCTGCGAGATTCCTTGAAGGATGTCCAGCGGAACAGCCGCGAATGCCAATGCGCATCGTGTGTGTCCCGGCGAATGAGCTATCTGAATCGCGTGGAATCCGCAGGGGAAGGGCCAGGTAGGCTGCTGAGCTGAGTAGGTATTTGAGCTCATCCAATATGGTTATTTTGAAAGTACATATAACGGTTGTTTCAGGCTTTGCGGTATTTCGCCGAGCTTGAGCAACCGTTTTTTTGTTGCGATTCATACAGAATATTTTGGTATTGAGCAAATTTTGTTATTGATTATTTGAAGAATACTTATATAATATATCATTAGTTTCATATGTTAAAATTGTAATATGGTTCTTCATGACTAGTGTAAAGGACAGTCAGAACACAGGAGATCGTACATGATGTAGAGCAAATAAGGGGATGAGGGACATGTTGATTAGGTAAAAATGTAAAATATTTCAAATTGTTAATGTTACATTTTCATAATAAATATAGAACTGGAGTGGAAAGGCAGTGAGCAAGAAGACAATATTGCCGGTGTTAGTCATTTTATTGATTCTCAGCGGCGGAACAATCGGATTCTATTACTGGTATCAGGGTTCTCATTTTGTGAAGAGTGAGGATGCTCGAATTCAGGCGGATGCCTACAAGGTTATGCCTTTGATCTCAGCGGAAATTACACATATTGATGTGGAAGAAGGCGACGAACTGCTCAAGGATGAGCCTGTGGCAGAGCAGGACGTTAGTGGACTGGATTCCAGCATGATTAACAAATCCGTTCTCCATGCCCCGATCAGTGGCACCGTCATCAAGGTGCATGCCAAGGAGCATGAAATGGGGACACCTGGGCAGGCTGTAGTGACGATGGCCGACATGAATAGTTTGTACGTATCAGCGAACATTGAAGAGACAGACATTAGTCGCATCGCGGCTGGGCAGCTAGTGGACGTTACGCTGGATGCAGCAGGCAACCGTTCGATTCAAGGAAAGGTCAGAACCATTGGCCAGGCTACGAACTCCGTCTTCTCCTTGATCTCTTCCGTCAATACGAGTGGTAACTATAATAAGGTAACACAGCGAATTCCCATTGAAATTGAATTGAACGTTCCCGAAGGCATGAAGCTAATCCCTGGCTCGAACGTTGAAGTGAAAATCCATACAAAATAGGAGGGGTAAACGTGGCTGATACGGAAATCACAACCTCTCCACCAGGTGCTGACAAGGAAAGCTGGCTGGCATTTATGGCCATTGTACTCGGAGCGTTCGTCGCTATCCTGAATAACAGTCTGATTAATGTCGCGATTCCAAAGCTGACTACGGATCTCGGCTCAACAACCTCCCGTATTCAATGGGTAATAACTGGTTATACCCTGGCTTCGGGAGTGATCGTTCCGATTACCGGGTACATGGAGCAGAAGATTGGCTACAAGAAATTTCTCATTCTTGCGCTGAGCATCTTCGCGATCGGAACGGCTATTTGTGCTTTGGCGTGGAGCGACAGCTCCTTGATTGCGGCACGCGTCCTGGCTGGCTTGGGTGGAGGCGTCATCATGCCGCTGAGCATGACAATTGTCTACAAGATCATTCCACGACATCAGATCGGTATGGCACTTGGAATATGGGGGATTGCAGCGATGGCTGCTCCTGCCGTAGGCCCGACGCTCAGTGGTTATTTGATCGAGTGGGTCAACTGGAGATTCCTGTTCATCGTGTGTCTGCCTGTAACGGTATTGGCGATTCTACTAGTTGTCTTCCTGATCAAGGAGCCAGAGAAGGGGACGCCGAGGGCGTTTGATCTGCCCGGCTTTGTACTTGCTGCGACCTGTGCAGGAACACTCCTGTATGCTCTATCCAACGGACAGAGTGACGGCTGGACTTCTTTCAAGATCGTAGGTCTGTTATTCATAGCTGTCTGGTCCTTGATTTTCCTGATTTATGTGGAGAGTGGCAAGGAGAACGCAGTGATTGAGATTTCATTGTTCAAAAATTTTAAATACAGCATTAGCGTAGTGGCCTCCAGCTTGGTCATGATGGGGATGTATGGCGGGACCTTCCTGACTCCGTTGTTCTTGCAAAATATTCAGGGTGTCTCACCGATTGAGACAGGTATCATACTCATTCCCCAAGCGGTGGCGATGGCTGTCATGATGCCGATTGCTGGACGTCTATTCGATAAATACGGCATCGTGCCGCTCGGACTGGTGGGCCTGACACTCACAAGCTTCATGACCTATCACTTGCATCTGCTTACACCAGATACATCCCATGCATGGCTAGAGACCGTCATGGCGCTACGCGGCATCGGAATCGGCATTTGTATGATGCCTCTATCGACAGTAGGGATGAACGCCGTTCATCCAAGCAAGGTAGCCAACGCCTCCACGGCCTCTAACTTGGTGCGTACGGTATCGGCTTCGATGGCGATTGCGGTCTTTACATCCATTATGCAGAGCCGATCGGCAGTGCATGCACAGCATGTATCCGAGTCGATTACTGCAGATGCGGCTCACACTTTTCAGAATATGCTGGGCAGTGGCTGGACCTCTACGGTCTCCAAACTGATTCAGTTGGACGCTGCATCACGAGGCATTGCGGATACATTCTTGATCTCATCGGTTCCGTTATTTTGCGCGATACCGCTTATTTTGCTGTTCATCGGCCAGCGTAAGCAGCGTGAGCAGGCTTCATAAGCACGCATTATAATGATGGATTTAATTCCGGCTTTGCAAGTAGGTATGTTCATTACGGATTCTAAGCAACGCGTTACACAATACGGCATTCAGATGAAAGGCTATGAAGTACCACGCCTGTCTGTCGTACAACAGATTATGATCATCAGTAAAGAAGGGAATAGCTATGATAAAAATGCAAATGCAGCGGGCATTGCCTGTCCTAATAGTAACAACTGCCCTCCTGTCGGGCTGCGCAACAAGTACGCCAGCAGCAGGGGAAATGGTTGTGCCTGTGAAGGTGTACCAGTCGCAAGAAGGCATCCTTGGTCACGGAAGCCAATATACGGGCACGATTACACCTGCCGAAACGGTAAACATCGTACCGAAAATATCCGGTCGCGTGGCGGCTCTTCAAGTCGATGTAGGGTCCGAGGTCAAGAAGGGACAAGTGCTCTTCACGCTGGAGGATCAGGACCTGCGCAATAATGTGGCTAAAGCCGAGGCAGCAGCTACCGCAGCAGCAGCGGGTGTAGAGACGGCGACCGTCTCGCATGAATCCAGCATGGTCCAAGCACAGTCAGGGGTAGTGCAGTCCAAGAGCGGTGTTATTCAATCCCGCAATGGGCTCAGCCAGGCTAGCAATGCCGTCACACAAGCCGAGTCTGCCGTTAAGCAGAGTACGAATGGAGTGACCACGGCAAAAAATGCAGTCAAGCAGACCCAGCAGGCTTTGGAGGATTCGCAGCGGAATCTTAGTCGAATCCAGACCTTGTTCGAAGAGGGAGCGGCTACAAAATCCCAGCTGGAGCAGGCTCAAACAAGCCTGACTGCTGCCGAAACGGCACATAGCAATGCCGAGAACGCACAAGCGAATGCCGAGCAGCAGCACATCGCGGCCCAGAAGGCGCTGGAGACAGCTCGTCAAGCCTATGCGAATGCGAATAGCTCACTTAGCAATGCCTCCAGCGGATACGGAAATGCTGAGCATCAGCTTGAGGTATCACGCAGTACGGCAGCTATTACTGCAAGTCAGGAATCGTTGAAGCAGGCACAGATTAACAAGGATATTGCACAAAATGCCCTGAAGGACAGCGTCATTACCTCGCCAATTAACGGTGTAGTAGGGGCCCGAAATATGGAAACGGGAGAGATGGTATCTCCTCAGGCAGCGGCATTAGTAGTGACGAATTTGAGCAAGGTCAATACCTTGATCTATGTGCCATCCGAGGACATTAATCAGATTAAGCCAGGCGACCGAGTTCAGGTACGAGCTACCGCCTTCGATTACGTAACCTCAGGGACGGTCAAGACGATCAGCCCGCTAAGCCAGAATGGAAAAGGCTACCCGGTGAAGATTGAAGTGGATAATGCTGATATGAGCTTCAAGGCAGGGATGTTGGCAGCTGTCAGCTTCGCAGATCATGATGCCGAGTCCGGGATTCTGGTTCCTAGCTCTGCCGTACAGCACGTAGATGAGCATGATTATGTGTATGTTGCCAAAGAAGGGGCAGCTGTACGTAAAGAGGTCAAGATCGGGCAAACAGCCGGTTCGCAGACACTGTTAACAGGCGGAATTGGAAAGGGAGAGTCCGTTATTATCAATAAACTGGCTTTGCTGGAGGACCATACTCCAATTCGTGTTTCCCAATAAGTTGTAATATGCAGTTGTTATAATAACTGTTGCTGTATATTAGCGGTGTTGCCGATAGTCGGTAGCACCGTTTTTTGTTCTGCAAATTTCAAGTGCTATTTGCGGCAAGGTTGTAGAACGGGCTAAATGAGCATGAAAGCGGCTGGAGGTCCAAACGTTCACCATAGTTGCGCGGACCCGAGCTCTGAACATCTTCAGTTCAATCTATATAGTGTGAATTGTCAAATTTTGACGAGAAGCAGGTCGGTCATTTACACTAAGAGAGGCCTTTTTCATATGATAAATGGAGGGATTCACGATGGAAATCAAGTTATCCTTGGATTATGAAGCCTATGAAGGTGGAGCAGTAATGGTGGACCTGGTTCGTGAGCTGGCGGGGAAGCCGGAGAGCACAGAGGTGACCTCATTGATCATTGGTGACTGGGGCGGAGCCTATGAGCAGGGCCCAGAGGATTTTGTGGAAGAGCTGATTGCACAAAAGGAACAGTTCCCGCAATTAAAGAAGCTGTTTATTGGAGACATGGGCTACGAGGAATGTGAGGTATCCTGGATCAATCAAGCGAATCTGGGGCCGCTGCTGCAGGCTTTTCCCCAGCTGGAGTCGTTCACGGTCAAGGGAAGTACAGATCTGGAACTTGACCCGCTGAATCATGACCATTTACAGGAGCTCGTCATTATTTGTGGTGGACTTCCAAAAAGAGTCCTTCATCAAATCCATGCAGCCTCTCTACCGGAGCTACGGAAGCTGGAGCTGTATCTTGGGGTTGAGGACTATGGCTTTGATGGACAAATGGAGGATATCTTACCATTTCTGAACCAGAATCCTTTTCCGAAGCTGACTTATCTTGGGCTCAAGGATAGTGAGCTACAGGACGAGATTGCAATCGCTGCTGCACAGTCCCCGGTGCTGAGTCAATTGGAGGTGCTTGACCTCTCCATGGGCACGCTATCGGATCAAGGAGCTGAGGCTCTGCTGGCAAGCGAGGGTGTGCGTAAGCTCAAGCATCTGAATCTAAGCTACCATTACATGTCGGATGAGATGCTGCTCAAATGGAAACAAACTGGACTGTCTGTAGATATAAGTGAACAGCAAGAGTCTGATGAGGATGATTGGCGTTATCCGGCATTGACCGAATAGGATGTGCCATAGACATTAGTGAATGTAGCTGATGAACGTAGCAAAGGTGGGATCATCATGAATCGCGCGACATGTGGGCAGATAGACGAGGGGATGCTTAACATCTATGCAGACAGCTCTCATGCGGACAACATCGCCTGGATGAGGAATGTACCTTACATTGTCATCGGTAATTCAGGCAATAAGCGCATACTCGGTATTCAACAAGCCAGAGCCAGTCTCGGATTGCAACCACCCATAGTGCTGAGCTACCTTGAACTGCTGGAATGGAAGCGTAGGGGTCGACACCTGTCGGAAATGCCTGAGTTGATGGCGGTGCATGCTAATCATTCTGCCAGCACCAGAGGCCCGGTCCTGCGTCTTGATGCCCCAGGTGATCATTTTGGTGTAGAAATGGAGCTTATCGCTCTAGGCGCCGAAGAGAGCATAGGCGACGATAGCCTGCTACCCATGAAGGGCATTCTGGCTACAGGAAGAATGCTCTCGGCAGAGCAGGCCAGATCATTGCAGCCGCATCCAGGGCGTATTTGGTATCCTGCGCAGTGGTTCAAAGGCTACTGCCGATTGCTGGCATGGCTTCGCTCGGAAATGCTGCTATTATGGCCTGAGCATCACTGGATCAATGATCCTGTGGACATTCCAGTCATGTTCGACAAGCGCTGCACCAGTACCCGTCTGTCTTCAGCAGGGGTGAGAGTCCCTCAATCGCTGCATGGGCACTTACTAAGCTCTTCTGCGCAGACTTATCGTGCGGATGTTGTGATTCCAGGAAGCGGCGAGGAGCTGAGAGAGAGCTTGCAGAATGCAGGCATGCATCGCGCATTCATCAAGCTGTTCTGCGGCTCTGCTGCTTCGGGTGTGATTGCCTATCAATTTCATCCGGTGACGGGGAAAGAAATTGCCCAGACGACGATTGGAATGGAGCAAAGCAGAGGTGAGCTCGTATTCTACAACTCTGGCCGCCTACACAAGTATACCGACGCAGCAAGCATCGGGCGACTGTTGGACTGGCTATGTCACGAGGGAGTACATGTGGAGCGCTGGATTCCCAAAGCTTCCGTTCATGGGAAAGCTTTCGATGTCCGGCAGCTAGTACACCGGGGCAAGGCCTGCCATGCCGTGCTACGTGCAAGTCGAACACCGATCACCAATCTTCACCTGCGCAACGAACGTCTTCAGCCTGAGGAGGCAGGGCTAGCCAATCCTATCCTGCAGAAGGTGGCAGCAACAGCCGAGCAAGCTCTTGCGGCGTTTCCACATTCCACGACAGCGGGAGTGGATGTGCTGGTTCCTGCGGACGGCAGCGCACCCTACGTGGTGGATATGAATCCTTATGGTGATCTGTTGTATCATGTTCGCTATGAAGGCATGGACACGTATACGTGGGAAATGGCGCATTAAATATAGAGTAAGATTGACAACTGCAATGACAAGGAGGGTGCCGAATGCCAGATATGAATGAGATTGTAGGTACCCATGACATCCTGATGATTACACTGGATACGCTGCGTTATGATGTAGCCAAGCTGGAGGAGGAGCATTGTCCAAACCTGTGTGCGGACGGCCCATGGGAGAAGAGACATACACCAGGAAGCTTTACCTATGCGGCTCACCATGCCTTCTTCGGTGGATTTCTACCGACGCCAGCGAACACCGACAAAGCCTCACATGTAAGGCTGTTTCATACGAAAAATACAGGACTGCCCACGCACCCCCATAGCTGGTTGTTTGATGCCCCTGACTTGGTAACAGGATTACAGCAGGAAGGGTATCGGACCATTTGTATAGGTGGTGTCATCTTCTTCACCAAAAAGAACAAGCTGGCCAAGGTACTGCCATCATACTTTATGGAAAGCTACTGGCGGATGACCTTCGGTGTAACGAACCCGAGATCCACGGAGCATCAAGTAAATCATGCGCTAAAGCTTCTAGCTGATGCTGATCCTGCGCAGCGGCTATTTATGTTTTTGAATGTGTCGGCTCTGCATGACCCCAATCATTATTTTGTACCGGGTGCGAAGAAGGATTCCATCGAGACCCAGAGAGCGGGGCTTCGATATGTGGATGAGCAATTGGGGCCACTGTTCGAGGCGATGCGCAGACGTTCCAAGACCTTCTGCATGGTGTTCTCGGATCATGGAACGGCCTACGGAGAGGATGGCTATGAAGGGCATCGGCTAGCACACGAGGTCGTCTGGAATGTGCCATATCGCGAATTCTTCCTGTGATGAGAAATATCGTGCAGCAGACAGCAGATTGAAGTATGAACAGGGGCTTGATGTCCTGATGGAGCATAAATGAGAGGAGGGAGCATTAATGAGTACCGTGCCCGAGGAACCGGCTCTGTCCATGAATCGTGGCGGCTCTACACATCAGAGTAAGAGGCCACAGCGAATGAACAGAGCAGATTGGCCGCAGCACTGGATCGAATGGGAGGCAGGACTACGGGAGGCCCCCTATCGTTCTTATTTATACTCTTATCCACATAAAACGGCATATCATGAGATTAATCCACCGATTCCATTATCCACCCTATGGAGTAAGGAGAAGCTGGAGAGCTATTTTTTGTACATGCATATCCCGTTTTGCGGTGCGAGATGCGGCTTCTGCAATCTCTTCACGCTCCCGGATCGAAGAGCTGATGTCCATGTGGAGTACGTGGATGCGCTTGAGCGTCAGGCACGTGAATGGGCTCCATTTGTGAAGGGGAGTCCGTTCTCTCGCTTTGCGATTGGTGGTGGAACACCTACTTTGCTGTCAGCGGAGCTGCTGGAGCGGGTATTCCATATTGCCAAGCAAGAGATGGGGCTGGATACGGAACAAGTCTCCATTTCGGTGGAGACCTCACCAGATACAGTTACTCCCGATCGGCTGGAGGTGCTGAAGAAGCACCGTACCGATCGAATCAGCATGGGCATTCAGAGCTTTGTAGAAGAGGAGAGCATAGCCATTCATCGACCGCAAAAGCCCGCTCTGGTCCGACAGGCATTGGATATGCTACAAGAGTATCGTTTCCCGCTACTAAATGTAGACCTGATCTATGGACTACCTGGGCAGACGGTAGAGTCGTGGCTGTATTCGCTGGAACAGGCTCTGTCGTACAATCCCGGTGAAATTTTTATTTACCCACTATATATTCGTGAGAATACCATTCTCAAGCCTGGACAGACAGGTCTAGAGAAGGATATTCGCCTTGAGCTATACAAGGCCGCGAGTCAAGGGCTTCTGCAGGCTGGCTATAAGCAGTTCTCCATGCGACGCTTTGCACGTGAGGGTGCAGGTACCACGAAATCACTGCTTCCCTACAGCTGTCAGGAGGAAGGAATGGTAGGTCTGGGCTGCGGCGCACGCTCGTATACTCAGGGCGTTCATTACGCTTCCAGATACGGTACGAGCATTGCAGCAACACGGCATATTCTTGCAGATTATGTGGCAGCCAAGCGACATGACGCCGTGGACTACGGCTTCATCTTGAATGAAGAGGAGCGGCAGCGTCGTTTCATCCTGAAGGCACTTCTCCATGCAGAGGGGCTGGAGCTTGCAGCCTATAGTGAGCGCTTTGGCGCAGAACCCTTCGTTCACGTACCAGAGCTGTCGATGCTGGTCGGTACAGGAGTTGCATATATTGAAGAGGACGTTCTTCGGCTGACAGAGGAGGGCATGGGCTACTCGGATGCCATTGGGGATTGGTTGATTTCATCCGATGTTCGTAACCGAATGGAAGGATATGTACACGCATGAGGGCGACTTTATATTTTCGAGGGACACTATCCTCTTGTAATTATACTTGTCCATATTGTCCCTTCAGCAAGACGAAGGATTCGCGGGAGACACTAATGCTTGATCGCAGACAGCTGGCGGAATTTGTAGACTGGGTTGAAGCACAGCAGGAGCAGGGGCATACGCTGTCGATCTTTTTTAATCCCTATGGCGAGGCGTTGATTCATTCCTGGTATCGCGAGGCTCTGGTACGTTTATCCCATATGCCTCATATCGAGAAGTTATCCATTCAGACGAATCTATCAGTGAAGCTGGACTGGACGGAGCAATTGCAGCCAGGGAAAATGTCATTCTGGGCGACTTATCATCCAGGTCAGACACAGGAAGACCACTTTCTGTCTCAATGTCAAGCCATCCACAGCCGTGGGCTTGGACTCAGTGTTGGAACGGTGGGGATTCGTCAGTCGTTTCCAGCCATTCGCTCCCTCCGTGCCCAGCTTCCGAAGGAGGTCTATATGTGGGTGAATGCCTTCAAAGACCGCCCACACTATTATACGCCCGCGGAGGTTGAGGAATTAACCGCCCTTGATCCTTACTTTGGGTGGAATGTACAGGATTATCCCAGTCAGGGCAAGGCTTGTGCAGCAGGAGAGACGGTCTTCTACGTGCAGGGGAATGGGAATGTCAAACGATGCTACAAGGATCGGCAAGTCATCGGCCATCTTTACCGGAACGGACTTGAGGGATTGGCTACTGAGCGAAGCTGCCGCATGAAGATGTGCGGCTGTCACATCGGATATATCCATATGAAGGGGCATCCGATTGGTGAGCAATTCGGCGGAGGACTGCTAGAGCGGATTCCTGGTCGACCGATACCGCGGGAGGACAGGGAGGTGCAGCAGGCATGAGACAGGCTCGTACGCCGCTTCTACGACGAGACAAGGAACAGCTTAACAAGCATACAGCAGCTGTAATCTGGTTAACGGGTCTGCCCGGAGCAGGCAAATCAACGCTTGCTACAGAGCTTGAGCATATCCTGCATGAGAAGGGCATTCGAACGGCCCTCTTGGATGGGGATGTATTGCGCCAAGGCCTTAATCGTGATCTGGGGTATACTGCCGAGGCACGAGCAGAGAATATTCGAAGGACAGCCGAAGTCGCACGTCTACTAGCGAATGCGGGAGTAGTCACCATCTGTGCTCTGATTTCACCCTACGAAGTAGATCGTCACCAGGCCAGAGAGATCATCGGTCCCATTCCGTTCTGCGAGGTGTATGTGGATTGTGACCTTGATATTTGCGAAAGTCGTGATCCTAAGGGAATGTATCGGAAGGCACGAAGTGGAGATATTCCGAATTTTACAGGAGTCAGCGCACCCTATGAGGTACCCACTCACCCTGAGCTACGAATTGCGACTGGGCACAACGATGTGAAGCAATCGGTCGATGAGCTGCTGTCCGGGCTGTCCGCACTGCAGTTGATTCGAAACGTGAGATTGGATAACGTTCATCACTAGTGCCATTTGAATTTTGGACATTAGAGACAATCAAATTCAGCGATGCAGAAAAGATGGGTCTGATTTTAGCTTATGTGCAAAAAGGGGATTCCCCGGTTCATGGAACCAGCGGGAATCCCCTTTGCTATTAGCGTATATCTATTCGGTGTTCAGACTACGTGCGAATATGAGCTGTGATCTCTTCATCCAGATGCAGCGTCAAATCCTCACGATAGGCCCGAATCTGATATTCGGTATGCACGTATCTCAGGATAGCTTCAGTAATGTTGGACTCGACCAGATACTGACTTCTGCCATGAACCCATACTTCAGCAGTGTAGCCTGTGTCCTCATCCCAGCTAAGTTCGACCGAAATATCGGTCGGGCTTACTTGCTTGCGTTCAGCCATATGAAGGCAGACCGCGTTTATAATTTCATCCATGCTTATAACCATAGTTTATCAACGTCCTTGGTGAGAATCATTGACTTTGCGGCGATTTTTGAAGTTGCGATACAGTGCGAATGCAGCTACCACAATCAGATAAATAACGAGCAGGTTCACTGCAAGACCCAGGATCTCACCCAGTCCACCCATACCAGCGAACAGTCCGCCAAACAGCAAGCCTGCAATACCGCCGATCATCAGGCCCTTCATGAGTCCGCCACCACCGAACATGCCACCACCTGTAGTACGGTTTGCCGTGTTGGAAGCAGCGCCATTCGTGTTGTTCGTGCCGCTGTCGCTCTTGTTGACGTTACTGCTGTTGTTGGCTTTGTTAGGTGTCTGCTGGTAGCTCTTGACTCCGGATTTGAAGCCGCCTCGTCTAGCATCTGCCGTGGAAGGCGCAGCCAAGGCAAAGATTAAGGTGAAGGCCATCATAATCATGGTGAATTTTTTAAGTGAGAATGCTTTCATTAATATCGAATACCTCCATTTAATTTAAATTAATCATCTTACTCAGCCGCTTACACATGTTATACGAATCAGCTGGAGAAGGGTTTCAAAAATAATTATTAAAAAAATGATAATTTTATGCGTGCAATACGAACGAGTAATTCAATGCCTCTTTTTTAACCGTAGAGCACTAATGTGCCCTGAAACAGTTCTGAATGGCAGATTAGCTCGGGAGTAATCAGGTCCAAATTCCGATTAAGTTACTAGCTGTTGAGCGTCAAGAACGGATTGTTATCAGCTCTTACATCACCCGTAGCGAGCATGCGAAGCACCATCTGGCACCATTCCAGACCAGCCTTGGCATTCAAGAGACCCTTCTGCACCAGAATGAAATCGCCGAAGGAAGGGCTGCCGAAATGCAAATTATCTGTCGGGATGTTCTCCAGAATCTTTTCGAAATATTGAATGCGTCCTGTAAAATGCCGTTTGCGTTCTTCCAGCATACGGACGGCGCTGCCCTGATCAGCAAGCCATAGACAGAATAGGCGAAGACTCAGCTCATCCCTCGTAACGGGTGGGGCTGCAGACTCTTGAGTCCATTGCTGCAAAGTATGAATACCTTTGTCTGTAATGGAATACATTTTCTTGTCGGGTTTGTCCGATTGCTGAATCCAACGGGAGGACAGAAGTCCGTTCTTCTCCATACGTGATAGCAACGGGTAGATCTGACTGTGCTTGGCTTGCCAAAAAGGCTGAATCTCCAGCATCAGATCGTAGCCCGAGGATTCCCGTCTAGCGAGCAATCCTAATAAACCATAGGATAGCAAATTCATATTGAATAGTCTCCTTCATCCAATTTGCGAACATGTTGTACATTTGAATCGGCGGCTGAGCGGTCTGCTGCATACGAGCAGCCACTTATTTCAGCATTTTGCTCAACCCATTACAGCGCCATCAAGCACAATATATATACGCAAAATATTGAAGTGCATAAATATTGTTCTTGAAAAACATGAATTGGATTTATGCAAAAGGCTTATATAAAAGTGTACACTGAAACTGTATGGTTTGACAACTTGTGCTCTGAATTGCTCATGTAACATAAAGAGACCGATTCCATATGTTTCCTGAAATCGGTCTCTCAAGTATAGAGGGAACTTATGCTTTTTCCTGCTCATAACCGTCTACTACTAAGGTAAGCTCACCTGTCTCTGGGTGAATAATCATGCCATGCACGGGCACTTCCGCAGGTAGTAACGGATGGTTCTTGATGACTCCCACAGTGCTTGTCACGCCTTCTGTGACATTTTCGAAGCCACGTAGCCATTTCTTAAGCTTGATACCTGAATTTTCTAGCGTACTTAGGACCTCTTGTGATATTCCGCGCTCCAGCATGTGTCCAATCATGACATCTGAGTTCAAGGCAGCCATGCCGCATTCGTGATGTCCGACGACAACGACTTCATCGGCGCCCAGCTCATAGATGGCTACCAGCACGCTCCGCATGACACTTCCGAAGGGTTGAGAGATGATCGCTCCGGCATTCTTGATGACTTTAACGTCTCCGTTACGAAAATTCATAGCACTATGCAGTAACTCTACCAAACGGGTGTCCATACAAGTGATTAACACCATTTTTTTGTTGGGGAATTTGCCAGTCTTGAAGCTCTCGTATTCTTTTTTTTCCACGAAGGCTTTGTTATGTTCTAGTATTTGCTGGATCTGATTCACGTTCATTCCTCCTACGTTTACAAGTGATCTTAAAGCGGTGAATTACTTATTTCAAAATTTAGCTTTTGAAGCGGAATTGAATTTGATTATACGTAACTATAGAAGTATCATCAAGTAGTAAGCAAAAAAATGAAATGAGGTGGATAGCATGGCACAAGCACCAGCTGAGCGGCTCGAAGAGCTGAAGGAACTGGTTCGCAAGATTAAAAGCTATGTGGAGGCAATCGGACTCATGCATTGGGATCTAAGAACGGGAGCTCCCCGCAAAGGAGTCGATATCCGCTCGCAGACGATCGGAATGCTCACTACAGAATGCTTCAAGCTGCAGGTGTCGCCACAGATGGGCGAGCTGCTGGAGTATTTTGCGGATCCAGGAATCATGGCAGATCTTAGCGATACAGATCGACGACTGATTGAAGAATGCCGCACAGAATATGAGCGTAATCGTTCCGTTCCGGCGGACAAGATCAAGGAGTACAGCATTCTCGCTGCGCAATCCGAGAGCTATTGGGAAGAAGCGAAGGCTAATAACGACTTTGCTGGCTTTGAGCCTTACCTTACGAAGATTGTAGCCTTCAAGCAGGAATTTATTGAATACTGGGGCGTGAAGGATACTCGTTATGATACGCTGCTGGATATGTACGAGCCTGAGCTGACGGTTGCGAAGCTGGACGATGTGTTCGGAAGGCTTAAGAAAAGACTGGTACCTCTATTGGAGCGTATTCAGGCATCTCCGTACCAGCCGACACACGATTTCTTACATAAGGACTATGATGTCAAGCAGCAAGAAGCATTCGGACTGTTCCTGCTCAAGGAAATGGGCTACGACTTCGAAGCGGGACGACTTGATGAGAGTGTACATCCTTTTGCTACTGGACTGAATCCCGGGGATGTTCGCATCACGACTCACTACATGCCGAATGATGTCCTCAGTGCGATCTTCAGTTCTCTCCATGAAGGAGGGCATGCGCTGTATGAGCAAAATATCTCGCAGGAGCTGGCAGGTACGCTGCTGGCTGAAGGAACCTCGATGGGGATTCACGAATCGCAGTCCCGTCTTTGGGAAAACATGATTGGCCGAAGCAAACCATTCTGGCAGCGTTACTATAACGATCTGCAGAAGCATTTCCCAGAGCAATTGAAGGACGTGACGATGGAGCAGTTCTATCTGGCAGTGAATCGGGTGGAGAATTCCTTGATCCGGATTGAAGCTGATGAATTGACCTACAATCTTCATATTATTATCCGTTATGAGATCGAGAAGATGCTGTTCAACGAAGGTCTTGAGGTCAGTAAGCTACCAGAAGTATGGAATGAGAAGTACAAAGCGTATCTGGGGCTCACACCTCCAAGCAACAGTCAGGGAGTGCTACAGGACGTACATTGGTCTGGCGGTGATTTTGGATATTTTGCCTCGTATTCTTTAGGAAATATGTATGCCGCACAAATTTTGGCGACGCTGCGTAAGGAAATGCCAGAATTCGATCAATATATCGCGCGTGGTGAGCTGCTGCCCATCAAGGAGTGGCTGACGGACAAAATTTATGTGTACGGCAAGAGCCGCACGCCTTCCGAATTGATCGAAGCTATTACAGGTGAGGAGTTGAATCCGGATTATCTGGCTGATTATCTGGAGCAGAAGTATACTGAGATTTATAAGCTCTAGTCGAAATGAAATTGATCAGACCGAAATCGTTCTTAACGATAACGAATGTATGCTGCTGCGATCCCATTAAGCTTGTTAGCAACTATGGGATAACACCGCTTGTCATGGCTGCATGTAGCACAAAAACCAGCTAATACTTGTCAAGGATTTTGTATTGGTGATTCACGTTCTTCTTGGTATACTATTTTTGAGCACAACAAAGAACCCTCATTGGCGTGAAGGTTCTGGATAATTATGGGTCAAGGTTTGAAGGGCTGCTGTTTGCTGAGGATGGCGTACACGTGATGTAGTAGCTTGTTGGCGCAGGCGATCACGACCACCTTGTACGGCTTGCCCTCTTTTCTTTTTTTCTCGTAATACTCCCGAATTCTTAGATTAGTACTTCCGCGAATCCCACACTGTACGGCTAAATATAACGCTCTACGAAGCCTCTTGGAGCCTCGTTTGGTTATTCGGGAGCTAGTCGCTGTGAATTTTCCGGAGCTGAATATGCCGGGGTCTAACCCTGCAAAAGCCACCAGTTGTTTGGCTTCTTTAAACTGCCGAACATCTCCGATTTCTGCGACAATAGCGGCTGCCAACTTATCTCCGATTCCCGGTATACTCTTCATGAGTTCAACCTCTGGAAGAACCGTTGCCAGCTCATCCATTTGCTTCTCCAGTACACTCAATTGTTCTGTGAATGCTAGAACTAAGCTTACTATACTGCTTAAAACCGAGGTTTGTGTAGGGCTCCTCGGCTCCTCACTCCATCGGGACAATACTTCCTTGAGGTGTTCTGTCTTCGCCTCTGCCCACTTCTTAGAATGTGATTTTCCTGCGTTTTTTTGGATGACTCCATGAAGATCCTCTGCTTGGTCTTCCAAGCAACGAGTAAGCACGTGTAGAGATGTCGCCGAGAACAGGTTACTAAAAACCTTCTCATATTCCGGGAAAACCTGATCCAGCAAGGCCCTCATATTTAATTTTGCTTGTACAAACATCCCCGTTACAAACTCATGCTGCCTCGTCACATGCTGAAGTTCCGTATAGCCCTCTTCCCACGTCCGGTGCGGGGTGACATCTCCCCGGTAATACATCTCGGCTAAATGCCAAGCATCTGCCGCATCCGTCTTCACCTTTCTTAACCGAGTACCCTTCGCCCGCTTAGCCTGTAAGGGATTGACGATGAAATATGTCCATCCACTGCGTTTCAAGTAGGCGACAAGTCCACGATGATAGTGACCGGTTGCTTCCAGAATAACCACTGGCGACTGCAGTCTGTGCTTGCAACTCGGATAGAAGCCGACCCAATTGCTCCAACCCACTTTTCTCGTGGGAGATGCTTATCGCCTTCCTCCAAGACTCATTCCGCTTTAAAAATGCTTGTACCACGCTGAATCCCTTTGCTACATCTACTCCCACTACAGGCTCCATAACAACCTCCTAAATCGTATTTGCCGGCACTCCTACGATGGTTCCAAACCCATAGCTTCGCTTGTGATGCGGGGTCTATTGCCCCTACCAGCTCAAACATGGTCATTGGAGATAGTAGGAGAACAGTTTTTGTGACGGGGTAACTCTCCCCAAAAGGCCCTGCGTTCTCCCGGCTACCGCCATCTTATTCTACCTACAAAAATAGGCCAACCAGAAGTTTCTGGCTGACCTAATAATACGAAAGGCCCTCCCGAGGAGGGCTTTTTTGTCGTTATCGCTGTGCGAAGCTTGCCCCAGTAGAAGGAGACATTGTTGCACAGTTTGTAACTTAAGCATTCATGATAATCCCTGTCGGGATATGTGCATGAATGGATAGTGTAGTGTATGTATTAAGTGCGGTGTGCATTGTAGAAAGGTGGATGTAGTGTGGTGTCTGCGATTAACCATTCCTGAAACATCTGCATAGTTATGTAGAAAGATCGAAGGTGAATTGGGAGGAATGGGGATGAGAACAGCCGGCTGGATCAAGACGGGAATGGCAGCAGTGCTGTGCGGGCTATTGCTCGGTGGCTGCGTGCCAAAGCAGCAAGGGATCGAGATACAACTAGGCGAGGTTGCGCGGACAATATTCTATGCACCGCAGTATGTGGCACTGAGTCAGGGCTTTTTTGAAGAAGAGGGACTGAATGTAGAGCTTACGACGATTCCCGGAGGGGATAAATCCATGACGGCTCTATTATCCAATCAATCGGATATTGCGCTAATCGGAGCAGAGACCTCTATATATGTAGCGCAGCAGGGGACAGAGGACCCTGTCATGAACTTTGCACAACTAACGCAGACGGATGGGACCTTCCTGTTCGCGCGACATGCTGAAGGATCCTTCGATTGGAACTCCCTGGTAGGGTCCAAGTTTTTAGGTCAACGCAAAGGCGGCATGCCGCAAATGGCGGGAGAATTTACATTGCGTAAGCAGGGGATTGATCCCCATCAGGATATGGAACTGATTCAGAACATAGATTTTGCCAATATTGCTTCGGCGTTCGCTTCAGGCACTGGCGATTATGTGCAGCTGTTCGAGCCACAGGCTTCGATCTTTGAACAGGAGGGCCGAGGCAAGGTGGTTGCTTCCTTTGGAGAAGAGAGTGGACAATTACCGTATACGGTCTACATGGCTAAACAGAGTTATATGAAGAAACATCCAGCGGCCATTCAGAAATTTACGAACGCAGTACACAAAGCCCAGCTGTGGGTAGACACGCATACAGCAGAGGAGATTGCCGAAGCGATCCTGCCATTCTTCAAGGATACCGACAAAGCAATTGTGGTCAGCAGTGTCAAACGGTACAAGGAGCAGGGGACATACGCCGTTAGCCCGGAAATCGACGAAGCAGAGTGGAATAATCTGCTGGATGTGCTGGACGGGGCTGGAGAGCTTCAGCGTCGGGTACCACTTACCGAGATTGTAGACAACAGTCATGCGCTGCAAGCTGCTTCGACCGAATAAATCATCGCTGAAAGGGGGCGACCTGCCTTGAACCGAATGGTAGAGCTCAGACATGTGACCCATGTATATGTGACGGATCGTGAGGCCTCTCTGGCGGTAGAGGACTTGAATCTATCGGTCGCTGCCGGCGAATTCATCAGTCTTGTAGGCCCCAGCGGATGTGGCAAGACGACTATACTATCCATGATTGCGGGTCTGCTGCAGCCAACTACGGGGGAGGTCCTGCTCCGCGGCAAGGCGGTGGAGGGCCCTAGCAGCATGGTTGGGTATATGCTGCAGCAGGACTATTTATTTCCTTGGCGGACGATTCTTGATAATGCGCTGCTGGGCTTCGAATTGAATGGCCGTGTGGACGAGGAAGCGAAGGAACGGGCACAGCTCCTGCTGCGGGGCATGGGACTAGGTGGTACAGAGCAGCTGTACCCATCGCAGCTGTCCGGTGGGATGAGGCAGCGCGTGGCACTGGTCCGAACACTTGCGACCAACCCCAGCCTTCTGCTCCTGGATGAGCCGTTCTCGGCTCTGGATTATCAGACGAAGCTGCAGCTGGAGGATTTGATTGCCGAGACGCTCCGTGAACGGGGCAAGACAGCGATTCTGGTCACGCATGATCTGGCGGAGGCGATCGCAGTCAGTGATCGTGTCATTGTATTGGGCCGAAATCCTGGTCATCTTCGACGCATGTTCCGGGTACCGGTGCAGATTCGCGATACACAACCGTTTTATGCCAGGGAGCAGCCGGGCTTTAACGAGTTGTTCCACGAAATCTGGGCCGAGCTGGAAGACTCGGGCGGAAGGGAGTGACAGATATGGAGAAATCCGTTGTGAAGCGGGATTCATCCTGGCTGAAGACTCTGCACCGGGAGCATCTGAGACGTAGTCGACAGTTAACCCGACGTGTGCTGTCCGTGCAACTCGTAATATTATTTGCATCCCTTGCCCTATGGGAGATCGCAGCTCGACTGCGTTGGATTGATGTACTGCTGTTCAGCTACCCCACCAAGGTGGTGCTTCAGATTGTCGGTGATGCACTCAGCGGCGAGCTCTGGGGTCATCTGGGCGTGACTGTTGGGGAGACCATCGCGGGCTTCTTGCTGGGAACACTACTCGGGACGCTGCTGGCAGTGCTCATTTGGTGGTCACCTTTCCTCTCCAGAGTGCTGGACCCGTACATGGTTGTATTTAACAGCATGCCCAAGGTGGCTCTCGGTCCAATATTTATAGTTATGTTTGGAGCAGGCTTCATGGCTATTCTGATGACGACATTGTCCATCACGGTCATCGTTACAACGCTTGTCGTGTACAACAGCTTTCGGGAAGTCAATGATCATTACATTAAGGTGGTCAGGACACTTGGGGGGAGCAAACGCGATATTTTTGCGAAGGTCATCCTGCCCGCCTCTTTTCCTACCATTATCTCTTCGCTCAAGGTGAATGTGGGTATGGCATGGGTTGGTGTCATCGTAGGTGAATTCCTGACAGCCAAGAGCGGACTGGGATATTTGATTATTTATGGCTTTCAAGTGTTCAATTTCACGCTGGTGATGTCCAGTCTCCTGATTATTTCGGTGGTGGCTACGTTGATGTATCAGGGGGTGGCCTATCTGGAGCGCAAGCTGCTGGCGGGCAGGCCACAATGATGAACCATAATATAGGGCATAAGTTGGTCATAAGAGAGGGGTTCCAGGAGGCTATATCCTGAGAAGTCCTCTTTTTGTTAGCACTGGCTGAGTGATCGTTACGCATAGAACTAATGCTGATATGAGATTATAGTCATGAAAATAGCGAATGTGTTATTTCTAAAAAAATGATGTATGATGAAAATGCATCAAAATGACTTTCAGAAGGGATTATGTGAATGGCATGGGTTTTCGGGTGATTAAGACAGCGATTGCAGCGCTAATGGCTGTCCTCATCGCAGACGGTCTCGGAGTACATGGAGCGACTTCGGCCGGGTTGCTGGCGATATTGGGGGTGGACGTAACCCGTAAAAGGAGTATCCGCTCTATTTCGGCCCGATTTTTTGCATCAGTGGTAGGCCTATTGTTTGCAAGCGTACTCTTTCTCTTGTTTGGTCTGCATTACTGGGTGCTGGCGCTATATATTTTGACTGCCTTCCCGATCATTGTAAGGGCTGGTTTCAAGGAAGGGATTGTAACAGGCTCGGTTGTTGTCTTCCGGGTGTTCAGCGAAGGGGTCGTGGACACGCATACACTGCTGACCCAGCTGTACCTTCTGCTTATTGGACTGGGCTCAGCAATGGTTGTGAATCTGATCTATATGCCGCGTACGGATAATACGATGCTGGAGATTCGGCATCATATTGACGAGACATTTTCCATCATCTTCAGTAATATCTCCCGGACATTGCGCGAGCCTGGCTTCGTCTGGAATGGTCAGGAGATTATTGATGCTGAGATGGCGATTGCCAAAGGGATCACGGAGGCTGGACGTTCCCTGGAGAATCAGGTGATTAATCCAAAAGAGGATTGGAAGATCTATTTCTATATGCGAAAGCAGCAGCTGGAATCCATTCAATATATGCTTCAGCTTGTCTCGCAGATGTACGAGCATATGCCACAGGGCGACCTGATGGCTGAATTGTTCGAGCAGCTCAGTAAGGATGTCCTCACGGAGCACTATACCGGAAGAACGGAGAAGCTATCCGAACTGGTAGGGAACAAGTTCAAGGAAATGGAGCTGCCAAATTCGCGTGAGGAGTTCGAGGTCCGCTCGGCTATTTTGCAGCTGAACCGCGAGCTGGAGCGTTTTTTGAAGATAGCCAAAAAGGATAAGGCTCCTGCTCCAACAGAGCATCGCGCTTCTCCTTTTCCTTCCTAGGAGTGCTTCCAGATAAATAATCTCATTTTCTCTATATCTATTTACTCAACATTCGCCCACATCCTGCATACATATGTATGGAATGATTGTATGGAGGAGGTTCAAGAATGTCATTGAGTCATAAACAACATCGTAGAGAAATTATTACCAAAGCGATCTGCGGCAAAGGTCGCAAATTCTCTACCGTAACACATACCGTGACTCCGCCACATAATCCGACCAGCATTCTGGGGGCATGGATTATCAACCACCAGTATGAAGCGGTCTCCGCCGGCGATGGAATTGAGGTTGTGGGAACCTATGATATTAACATATGGTATTCCTACAACAAAAACTCTCAAACCGATGTGGCGAAGGAAACGGTATCGTATGTAGAGCAGGTTGGTCTGTCTTATGTAGATCCGAAGCACCGGGCTTCTACAGTGGAGGTGTCTGCGGATGCAACGCAGGAGCCTAGCTGTGTGGAAGCGACGGTGTCCTCGGCAGGCAACAGTGTCGTGATTCGTGTAGAGCGTGAATTCGCAGTAGAGCTAATCGCTGAGACCAAGGTCGTTGTACGTGTGTATGACACTGCCGATGAGGAGGATAAGGATTACGAATTCCTCTCCGATGAAGGCGAGTTAGAGGATCTCGACTTCGAATTGCTGGATGATGAGCTGTAGAGAGAGAAGCATATAGAGCGACTGGCGCTTAGATCAGAGGGGTGATGGTACAGAGCCCTTGTATGATGCCCTTGCGTGTGACTATGGGATAATATATGCGCCGACAGCGGCTAAGTAGAGGGCGGATGCCCTCCTTTTTATTTTTTAGAGGAATTAAAGGGGGCAAGACGAGGTCGTGACGCGAGTGAGGGAGCTGAGCAAATGGTGAAGACTTTAGGAGATCCTTCTCTGTATGCAGGGCTAAGCGAACAGCAGAAGCTTGCACGTCTTTTGCGCAGTGGTATTCGAGCCAATTGGGAGCCATCCCGCACGAAGGGCTTCGCGCTGGGCTACGCTGTGCTGATTCGTGAGCTGGAGCTTCTCGAGGTGAGCAGACGAGGAACTGCGGCACGTATGGGGATCATGGCCGTGGAAGGGCAGGATGAGTCGATAAGTTCTGTCTTGATGAAAAAGCTGGAGCGAGCGGCTGTCCGAACGTTGTACACACTGGGATTGGACAGCGGTGAGGTAATACTGATGCCAGCCATGGACGCAGGGTACGAGGTGCGGTCCGTAAGGGAGGCGCCATGGACGGAAGATTCACGTCTGCAACGCATGTATCAGTCCAGGGAATCTGCTCATGCGCAGGAGAAGGCTGAACGTGACATTGCCGGGTACGGGAGAGCCCTTGTAGGAATGGACCCGGAGTTCATCTTGGTCCGACGTGACCAAGGGAAGGTGGTTCCTGCCTCACGATTTCTGGAGCGGTGGGGGGAAGCTGGATGTGATGCGGTGACGAGAAGAGAGCGCACACTTTTTCCGATTGCAGAACTCAGGCCCGCACCCAGCAGTGAGCCTGAACGGTTACTGCGGCATTTACGAAAGGCACTTGCAGCAGCATCTTCTCGAATCACGGATCGTTCCTTATTGTGGAGAGCTGGTGCCATGCCACAGCCAGGTCTTCCTCTAGGGGGGCATCTGCATTTTAGCCGTGTACGCCTAGAGGCAGAGCTACTGCGTGCATTGGATAACTATCTGGCTTTACCTATTGCCACCTTGGAGGACCCAAAATCCACAGCGAGACGCCCGCGGTATGGTATCTTGGGGGATTTCAGACGGAAGGAGCATGGAGGCTTCGAGTATCGGACCTTGCCCAGCTTTCTGATTTCACCCCTGCTGGCCAAAGGCGTCATTGGTGCAGCGTACCTGATTGCGGAGCATTATCAGGAGTTACACCTCAGGCCACTGGACCAGGAAGAGATCCACGCCGCATTTTATGCAGCTGATCGTGACCGCTTGTATACCTGCTTGGAACCATTGCTGCAAGGGATGGAGAAGGTGGTAGATTATGAGCGTTATGAGCCCTTTACAGGACCGCTCTTTCGGGAGCTGCGTTCAGGCGGTCATTGGGATGAGATGAGAGATATTCGTCCTCTATGGCGGCTTCCTACGTAGGGAAGAGAACACAACGGAAGCATGCTAGCAACAGTTGACATGTTTTGAGCTGGCTTTTTTGATATAATGAACCTCTAGGATTGTTCGAATAGATGATATAGGGCATTTTGCATAAATCCAAGAAACGACTTATATCCAGCAATTTATTGATCAAATTGATTTTATTTGTCAATAATTTGTATCCGAAAGTGCTTAAAATCGAATTATGCAAAATGCTGGAATAGCAATATTGGAGACAGTATACAGATTGATGTAATTTTGGAGGTTGTCATGGCCAATTATACGCCAATGATTCAGCAATATTTACAGATTAAGGAACAGGCGCAGGATGCTTTTCTTTTCTTTCGGTTGGGTGATTTCTATGAGATGTTCTTTGATGATGCCGTTCTGGCTTCCAAGGAGCTGGAGATAACACTGACTGGACGTGAAGGAGGCGGCGAGGCCAAAATTCCTATGTGTGGAGTGCCTTACCATTCTGCAGACAACTATATTCAGCGCTTGATTGAGAAGGGCTATAAGGTAGCGATCTGTGAGCAAATGGAAGACCCTTCTGTGACAAAAGGGATGGTCCGGCGCGAAATCGTACGGGTCATTACACCAGGAACGGTGATGGATGGGAAGAACCTCGGCGATCGGGCCAACAATTACGTTGTATGTGTGACAGAGGCTTCAGGGATGTTGGCCCTAAGCGCGAGTGATCTGTCCACTGGTGAGTTGTACGTTACTTCGGTACCGTACGCCGAGGAGTGGCTGATGGATGAGATTAATATTTATGAGCCATCAGAGATTATCGGGGATGCTCGACTGCTGACACTTATATCCTCTAGAACGCTCCCTACCAGCAGGAAGATCGTCTATACCGAGTGGGACAAATCCAAGGACGATCTCGTGCGAAGCCAATTCGGGGAGCCTGTGTGGGCCCGTATGCCTGAGGAGCGTCGTCAGTGCGTCTCACGCTTGGTGGCTTACTATCATGAGACGCAAAAGCGCTCCTTAGGTCAATTGACCCAGATCTCATCCTATGAACCGAACCATTTCATGATTCTGGACCCGTTCACCCGCCGGAATCTGGAACTGGTAGAGACTGTGCGTGAGCGCTCCAAGAAAGGCTCGCTTCTGTGGCTCCTTGATCGAACCGAGACCTCTATGGGAGCTCGGATGCTGCGACGCTGGATTGACAAGCCACTAATCTCGAAGCAAGCGATAGAGGATCGTCTGGAGGCCGTGGACAAGCTATATCACCAGTTCATTCTCCGTGAGGATATCCGTGAGCAATTGAAGGAGATCTACGATCTGGAGCGTCTGGTGGGACGTATTGCCTTTGGCAGTGCCAATGCCCGTGATCTGATCGCGCTGCGTGCTTCTCTGGAGCGCATTCCTGAGCTTCAGCAACTGTGTGCTGCTTCACCATCCATCACATTGCAGCAGATTGCCAGCAATCTGGACCCATGTACAGATCTGTATCAGGAGATCGAACAAGCTATCATGGAGGAACCTCCTGTATCGGTGCGGGAAGGTGGCATGATCAAGCAGGGCTATCATCAGCGGCTGGATGAGCTGAGGGAGGCAAGCACGAACGGCAAACGGTGGATTGCTGAGCTGGAGGCGAAGGAGCGTGAAGCGACAGGCATTCGTTCTCTCAAGATCGGCTATAACAAGGTGTTCGGCTATTATATAGAAGTAACCAAATCGAATCTGGCCTCTCTTCCAGCTGGACGTTATGAACGGAAGCAGACGCTGGCAAATGCAGAACGGTACATAACACCAGAGCTGAAGGAGAAGGAGACTCTGATTCTGGAAGCTCAGGATCAGATGGTCGATCTGGAGTACAGTTTGTTTGCTGCCTTGCGTAGTAGACTGAATGAAGAGATTCCCCGCCTGCAGAGCTTGGCGGAGCGAATTGCGGAGATGGATGTCTATCAATCCATGGCGACGGTCAGCAGTGAGCGTGGATTCGTTAAGCCTGAGATCAACGATGGCTATGATCTAATTGTGGAGCAGGGGCGTCATCCAGTCGTGGAAGCGGTAATGAAGGATGTTGGCTTTATTGCTAATGCGACCAGGCTGGAAGAGGACAAGGCACGTATATTGCTGATTACCGGTCCAAATATGGCTGGTAAGAGCACCTACATGCGTCAGGTCGCACTGATCAGCATTATGGCTCAGATTGGCTGTTTCGTTCCAGCAGAGCAGGCCAAGGTGCCTCTGCTGGATCGAATATTCACACGGATCGGTGCTGCTGATGATTTGATTGGTGGTCAGAGCACATTTATGGTTGAGATGGCGGATATTCAGGTCATGACCGAAAAGGCCACCCCACGCAGCTTGATTATTATTGATGAGCTGGGACGTGGGACCTCGACTAGTGAAGGGATGGCTATTGCTCAGGCTGTTATTGAATATGTGCACGACCATATCGGGTGTAAGGCACTGGTATCCACTCATTTTCACGAGCTGGCGCATCTGGAGGAGAGCCTTCATTCATTGCGCAACTATTCTATGGCGGTGCAGGAGAGTGGGGACAAGGTTCATTTTCTGCGCAAGCTGGTGGCGGGGGCTGCAAGCAGCAGCTATGGCATTTATTGTGCTCGCCTGGCCGGCCTTCCTGGATCCATTATAGAGCGTGCCAATGGTCTTCTGGATGGTTTTGAGGATGCTGCGTCACGGGTGACCGCTGGTGTGGAGCGTGATGCACAGGCTTATAAGCCTTCCGAAGGTGATAGTCACCTGAAGGAGACGGAGAAGGGGCTCGCGTTGCGCGAAGTCTCTGTGACGTCCGAGATGAAAGCGAGCGAGACCTGGAACAGCCCGTTTACACATCAACAAGCTCGGCAAGATGAATCACAGAATCAGCATCCTCATCAGCATATTAGCCGAGACAATAACACGTACACTGATCAATCTAATGTTCAGCATCCGGACCAGCAAAGTGATCGAGAAGAAAAGATAGCAGCAATAGCAAAGGAACATTCGCCGCAGTCAGATGGCAAGGGTGTGTACCAACTTTCGCTCTTTGGCGAACAGGATATTACACCAGTCAAGACTGTGTCCCGTGAAGATGCTGCTGTGGAGCAATTTATCCAGCAGGTCAAGCGTGCGGATGTTATGAATATGACGCCTCTGCAAGCGATGCAGCTACTAAATGAGCTGAAGCTGAGGGCTACGGAGCTGTCGTAATCGAACATGGTGCTGTGCTACTGTTTGTATAAGTCTGCCTGAGCTGTAAGGAGGTAATGCTATGGCTAGAATTAAAGTGCTTGATGAGCATATCGCGAATCAGATTGCTGCTGGCGAGGTCGTGGAACGCCCTGCATCCGTAGTCAAAGAGTTACTGGAGAATTCGATTGATGCGGGAAGTACTCGAGTGGAAGTATCCGTGGAAGAAGGGGGCCTCCAGAGCATTCGTGTAACTGACAACGGTGGCGGTATCGACCCGGAGGATGTGGAGACAGCCTTCTACCGACACGCGACGAGCAAGATCATCCACGGACGGGATCTCTTCCAGATCACGAGTCTGGGCTTCCGTGGAGAGGCTTTGCCAAGTATAGCTGCCGTATCCAAGGTAGAACTCCTGACAGCCTCTGGAGATGATGGCAAGGCCCGCAGAATCGTTATTGAAGGCGGTAAGCTGGTGACCCATGAGGAAGCGGCTGCACAGCAAGGAACGGATTTCATAGTGCGAGAGCTGTTTTATAATACTCCGGCCAGGTTGAAATATATGAAGACGATTCAGACGGAGCTGGGCCACATCTCGGATGTGCTGTATCGTATGGCCTTATCACATCCAGAGATTGCGTTCACGCTGCGTCATAACGGCAATACGTTGCTAAGGACTCTGGGAAATGGTGACTTACTGCAGGTCATCGCCGCAGTCTACGGTACAGCCGCTGCAAAGGCTATGATTCCGCTAGAGGATGAAAGTCTGGATTACCGACTCTATGGCTATGTCAGCCGCCCCGAGTGGACTCGCTCCAGTCGGAATGCCATCTCAACCGTTGTGAATGGTCGTTATATTCGTGGCTACGGTCTGAATCAAGCCTTGCTGAAGGCTTACCATACATTGCTGCCTATTAACCGTTATCCGCTTACGGTATTGTGTCTGGACATGCATCCATCATTGGTGGATGTGAATGTACATCCCGCCAAGCTGGAGGTGCGATTCAGTAAGGAGCCCGAGCTCTATCAATTCGTGGAGCAGGCTGTACGGAGTGCTTTGCATCGGGAAGTGCTGATTCCGAAGGCTGTGAAGCGAGAGATTGGCAGTCCTACCAGCAGAGCCTTCATCCAAGAGCAGTTTCGCTTCGGGTCTGCAGAGCAGGGGGCGAGTACCTTGCCAGATTCGTCTTCGGCGTTACAGCAGACCTCCGAAGTTGTGACGATCGAGCAGGCAGCAGCTAGTAGCCAGACACATCTGGTAGCTGAGGACGAAGAACTCGATGCCCCAGCACCTGATGTGATCGCTGAAGCTACGAAACAGGAGGGAGCGTTCAATTCCATTCCTGAGCAGGCTTCCAAGACGTCAGGAAGGCATGCTGCAGCCAGCTCCGAATCGGCTCTCAGCGAGCAACTCAGCGGTGAGTCAAGTCAACAACTTAGCACAAGAACAGAATTACAGTCCGAAGATACGGCGCATGGAGGCAAGTCATTGTCATCAATGAATAAGCAGGACACAGGCCAATCTGGCAATGTCTATACGGCATCGGCATATTCAGACAAGTCTGACCTAACAGAGCAGACAGCTGCACAAAATGCTGTAAAGAAGCCGGAAAATAGGGAGTATGCTTCAGGTATAGCTGGAGTAAAAGATTCAACGACTTCCAAGATGGCCTCGAGTACAGTGGTTAAGAATGCAAGCGTGGCGCCGACAGCTTATAGCAATGGAAGCATCGTACGTGAGACGTCAAGCCGCGGAGCCGGGAGCTATCAGTCAGGTCGGGGGTCCAGTTCGAATCGTGCTTCCATGAGCTGGACACCAGAGCAGCTATCATCGGTAGCGGGATCTGTACCTGAAATTCCGGCTTTTCCTGAGCTCAGTGTCATTGGTCAGCATCATGGAACCTATCTGATTGCGCAAAATGATAGTGGCCTGTATCTGATTGATCAGCATGCGGCTCATGAGCGTATTAATTACGAGTACTATTACGAGAAATTTGGTAAGCCTGAGCAGGCCTCGCAGGAGCTGCTTTTGCCCATTACGCTGGAATTCACCCCATCGGAGTCTGACAAACTTAAGGACCGCTTGAGCTGGTTCGCTCAGGTTGGGGTACATTTGGAGCATTTCGGCGGTCAGACGTTCCGCGTAACCTCTTATCCCTATTGGTTACCCAAGGGAGAGGTGCAGGATGTTATTGAAGAGATGGCAGAGTGGGTGCTTGACGAAAAATCCATCGACCTTGCCAAGCTGCGCGAGGCCAGCTCGATTATGTGCTCCTGCAAAGCCTCCATTAAGGCTAACCAGAAGCTTACGTTACAGGAGGCGGATGTGCTGCTGAAGCGTCTTTCGGCCTGTAAGCAGCCGTATACATGTCCTCATGGTCGCCCCATCGTGATTTCCTTCTCGACGTATGATTTGGAGAAGATGTTCAAGCGAGTTATGTAGTATGTGCCAATATCAACAGTTCAGCAAGATATAGCGAGGAAGTATGCCAGTGAGCAGTTATAATCCAATTCAAGATATGATCGTGACTACGGGGGACAACCCTTCCCCCGCGGTCATTGCGCGAGCAGAGGAGTTCGCGTATACGCATAAGCTCAAATATGCACCAAGAGGGCGCTTGTCCATCGCCAGGCTGGCGGAGGTCCATGAAGCTGTGGACGTGCTTGTTATATTGCACGAAGCTGTACGGCTGATTCGGCCGGGCCGAACACCCATGTCGTTCCATCCCAGCATGGGGCTCATTCGCGCCAAGCGCGTGCTGAAGCAGGAATCAGATCCACTGCTGACCATCTCGAGAGTGGCTCCAGGCGATCAGATCCTGGATTGCACAGCGGGTATGGGCTCCGATGCGTTGGTTCTCTCAATGGGAGCTGGTCGCACCGGACAAGTCACTGCGCTGGAAAGCTCTTTCCCGGTGTATGCTCTTTTGCGTGAAGGGATGAGTGAGTATCAGTCGGGTGTACCCGAGATTGATGAGGCGCTACGGAGAATTGATGTGCGCCATACGGGGCATCTGGAATGGCTCAGCCAATTGGAGGATCGCAGCGCGGATGTGGTCTATTTTGATCCAATGTTCCGAGATCCCTTGCTGGACTCAGATTCCATCGGTCCGTTGCGTAGTTACGCCAATCCAGATCCGCTGAGCGAAGTCAGCATTCAGCAAGCTTGCCGGGTAGCGAGAAAGACGGTTATTCTAAAGGAGAAACGCAGCAGTGCTGAGTTCAGACGTCTTGGCTTTGAGGCGGAGACACGCGGACAGAAGAAAACAGTGTACGGAGTGATTAACATTGACAGCGCTACATAAGCCACCACTATTGGTGCTGGTCGGCCCAACAGCGGTTGGCAAGACCAAATCAAGCATCGACACGGCCAAGACCTTCGGCTGTGAGATTATATCCGGAGATTCCATGCAGGTCTACAGACATATGGACATCGGTACTGCGAAAATATCCGAAGCGGAGATGGAGGGCATTCCCCACCATTTGATCGATATTCATGAGCCAGAGTACCCTTATTCTGTGGCGGAATTTCAGGCGGAATGCCGAAGGCTGATTCACGATATTCAAGGTCGCGCCAAGCTTCCATTCATCGTAGGTGGTACGGGACTCTATGTAGAATCGGTATGTTATGAATATCAGTTCTCCGAGGTGGGTGCTGATGAGGCTTTCCGGGAGGAGCAACTAGAATTTGCGCAGCAACATGGTGCTGATGCCCTTCATGCCAAACTGGCAGAAATTGATCCCGAGAGCGCACAGCGACTGCACCCGAATGATCTTCGCCGAGTGGTCAGATCTCTTGAGGTGTACCATGTCAGCGGTCAGACGCACAGCTCCCTTCTGGCGGCACAAACAAAGGAATCTCCTTATCATCTGTGCATTGTGGGTTTGACAATGGATAGGGAAATGCTATATAAACGTATTGAAGACCGCATCGACGGTATGCTGAGGCAAGGGCTTGTAGAAGAAGTGTCCGCGCTAATGGAGCGTGGTGTGCGAAGTGATGCAATATCCATGCAAGGACTGGGCTACAAGGAGATTTCAGCCTACCTGCGTGGTGAGATGACTCTGGATGCAGCAGTTACGTTGCTCAAAAGAGACACCCGCCATTTTGCAAAACGGCAGCTTTCCTGGTTCCGGCACATGAAGGACATTGAATGGATTGATGTCACGCACGCATCATCTGTTCAAGAGACATCTCGGAAAATCCGAGACATTGTTGCAGGAAAGTACGGGACAGACCTTGAATATACTTCAGAACAACTCAAATGATAATTGGGGGTACGGCTAAATGAACAAGTCCATCAACATCCAAGATACGTTCTTGAACCAACTGCGCAAAGAAACGATTCCTGTAACTGTGTATCTGGTGAACGGATTCCAAGTACGTGGGATTATTAAGGCCTTTGACAATTTCACAATTATTATCGACTCCGATGGACGTCAGCAAATGATCTACAAACACGCTATTTCGACCTTCACGCCACAGCGCAATGTCTCCTTGATGCAGCAGCAGGATTCCAGCAACGAGGGATAAGTAGGTCATTTCTGAAACTTTCTAGCTTCACATTGCGTTTAAAAGAATAACAATGAATCCGGAGCAACCTGAAACAAGGTTGTTCTTTTCATTCGGAAGTCATTGTCTGTGCTAATCGACATGGATTGGAGTAGCAGAGAGAGAGACATATTTTGTATAGCGAAAGGGAGTCAGGGTAATGTCAAATGATTCATTGTCCAGATCCGGAAATCGCAACAGACCCAGAACACCTGCCAACCCGAAGCCGAAGGCTAAGAAAAAGAAGATTACAGGCAAACGTGTGATGTGGACGCTGTTTTTTACAACAGCCTTTGCGGTATTCTGTGCACTGGCCGGATATCTGTTTTTGACCGTAAATGGGGAGAAGCTATACCAGGCTAACCTGGACAAAGTAACGGTGAATCCACCTACGGAGATCTACGATCGAAACGGTAAGCTGATGACAGAGCTATCATACGAAAAAAGCGATCCCGTCGAGGGGGATGAGATACCTCAGCTATTGAAGGATGCGTTCGTAGCTACTGAAGATAAACGATTTTATGAGCATCAGGGCGTCGATATTTGGGCCATCGGCCGTGCGGCCGTGCGGGACGTTGTAGCAAGAGCTGCGGTAGAGGGTGGTAGTACGATCACGCAGCAGCTCGCCAAGAACCTGTTCCTAACCCGGGACAAAACCTTTTTCCGTAAAGCAACCGAGGTCTCCATTGCGATGGCACTAGAACGGGACATGGAGAAGGATCAAATTCTGACTCTGTACCTGAACCGGATCTTCTTCGGTCATCAGCGGGTAGGTATCAAGGCAGCATCGGAGTACTACTTCGGTAAGAGCGACCTCAATCAGCTGGAGCTGTGGGAGATGGCGACATTGGCCGCAATGCCAAAAGGACCATCCAAATACAATCCATTGTCGAATCCGCAAGAATCCAAGGATCGCAGAGCTGTCGTGCTTACATTGATGCAGGAGCAAGGCTATATCACCAAGGAGCAGATGGATGAGGCCAAGGCTGTAGATTATGCATACGAGCCTCCAGCAAGAGAGCAGAAATACCAGCCTTTCATTGAATATGCTCTGGACGAGGCAGAGGATGTGACGGGGCTTACCCGTGATGATCTGACTGTCGGTGGATACAAAATCTATACGACGATGGATGCCCAGGCGCAGACTGCGCTGGAAAAGGCCTTCAAGGACGATGATTTGTTCGAGAAGAGCAGGGACGAGCAGCCTGTACAGGGCTCCATGGTTATTATGAATAATCAGAACGGTTCTCTGGCTGCTATTCTAGGGGGGCGTGACTATCAGCGTGGTAATCTGAATCGGGCTACAAGTGTTCGCAGACAGCCTGGTTCGGCATTGAAGCCGATCGTCTCCTATGCACCTGCACTGGAGACAGGCAAGTTCAATTCCAACTCCCTGCTGAACAATGAGAAGCAGTGCTTCGGTAACTATTGTCCGAAGAACCTTCATGGATACTCGTCAACTGTAGGTATGAAGGAAGCCATTACCAAATCGGAAAATATTCCAGCGGTATGGCTGTTGAATGAAATTGGTGTGAACACAGGCTATACGTTCGCCCAGAAGCTGGGAATTCAAATGGGCGAAAATGATAAGACCTTGGCCATCGCCTTGGGCGGTATGGAGAAAGGGACCAACACCCTCGAAATGGCGCAGGCGTACAGCGCATTTGCCAATAAGGGGAAATATCAGCCCGCTTATGCCATTAAGGAAATACGGGATAGCTCTGACTCTGTGCGCTATAAGCATGAATCGAGCCTGACCGAGGTCATGTCTCCAGCAACGGCTTACTACATGACTGAGATGATGCAGGATGTCGTGAATACAGGCACAGGCAGAAGAGCTAAGATTGATTGGCCAGTTGCAGGTAAGACTGGTACAACTCAAAGTGGCATTTCGGGCAATAGCGGCAACCGGGATGTATGGTTCGTCGGTTACACACCTGAATACACGGGAGCTGTGTGGATGGGGTATGATCAACCTGACCGTAACCATATGCTCAAGAACAGTAGTGGTCTGACAGCCCAGTTCTTCGGTCGTGTCATGAGCGAGGCGCTCAAAGGTCATCCAGTGACTTCCTTCGAGAAGCCGGATGGACTGGAGCCGCCGGAACCCGTGGTAGAAGAGCCGCTGGTGTCCCCGGTTAGCGGACTTGCGGCAGATTATCGCCCTGAGACACAAATTGTCAACCTGTCTTGGAATTCGTCCGAGACGGAGCAGGTACAATACCGTGTCTACCGGAAGGCTGAGACCGAATCGGATTTCCGGGGGATTATTGAGGGATTGTCAGTTACCAATACAGAGGATATTGATGTACCTGAGGGTATGACCTTTGATTACTATGTCGTCGCTTACGATGCGCAAGGCAATGAGTCTGATCCGTCCAATACGGTTCGCGTTCAGATTACAGCTGCTGAACCACCTGCACAGGAGCAGCCTGGTGATCTCGAACCGGACCCTGAGAACCCTATTCCAGGTGATGGAACACAGCCTGGTAACCCGGAGTGGCCGGGAGTGCCTGAGGACCCGAATAACGGAGGCGGAACTGGTGTAGATCAGCCAGGGGGTACGAATGGGACTGATCCTGTGACTCCTGGTTCCGATAGCGAGGTTCCAAGTGATCAGCAAGAGATTCCTCCAGTAGACCCGGGGAGCACGAATCCATCCAATGAGCCTGTTCAGGGGACTCCGGATGCAACGGTCAGTCCCGGGCTAGAGAATAGCGGCAATCACGGAAATGGTAATGGTAACGGAAGAAGTAACGGAAATGGGAATCAGGGGAATGGCTTCGGGGGCTAAGTTGAACTATGAAGTCGAAGATAGGAAGGCTACTAAGGTACTTATACCTAGTAGCCTTCTTTTTTGTGACAAGCGTCCGCTTTGAGTGTATTGTGCAAATATGGTAAGCTTGAGGTACCAATGTTGGAGAGGAACGTCTATATGAAGCGTAAATTTGGAGACCGAGCGAATTGGCGCCGCATTACGAATCGCAAATTCACCTGTCGGTATATTCAGAGTGAAGCGTTCACCGGGTACGTGACTCTATACACAATGCTGAACTTGAAGGAGCCATTATGGAAGACGTATGGCAGTCATACGTTCTGTATTGCAGACAAAGGCTATTCTTGGCTGCAATATTATCCTAAAGATGAGCATTATGTAGTAACGGCGATGTTCGATGATAAGCAACAGATTGTTGAATGGTATATTGATACCTGCCGCGGTCAAGGAGTCACGGATCAGGGGGTTCCCTGGTTTGATGATCTGTACCTGGATGTGGTTGTCCTGAGCAATGGCGAGATTTTTTTGGTAGACGAAGATGAACTGGAGGAGGCCCTTGAGAAGGGACATATCTCTGCAGAAGATGCTGCTCTTGCGGAGCGCACCGCTGCCGACCTGCTCAAGGCCATTGATGCACATGTCTTTCCTTATTTCAAGATGTCGCTTCAGCATCGTGCGGAGTGGTTTCACAATGGAGAGTTCAGGAGGAGGCAATGAAGAACTTATTGCGCAAGCACAGCTCCTCCATAGTTAACGTAAGTGAACCATCCCCTACGAGGCCGCGCACCAAGCGCTGGCGTATTATTTTTGTGATCATTCTCCTTGGCGGTGCATTGTGGGCCAGCAGCTTCATCTGGAGAATGAACACGGCTGAGAGCACAGCAAATCTTGTGACTGCGGATGTAGGGATCGTGCTGGGAGCGTCAATGTGGGGAGATGCTCCCAGCCCTGGTCTGAAGGAACGGCTAGAAGAGGCCAGGCTGCTATATGAGAGTGGACAGGTTCCGAGGCTGATTGTAAGTGGTGGTCTGGATGATCCGTCATTTCGCTATACAGAAGCAGAAGGGATGCAACGATATTTGATCCAGCATGGCATTCCTGAGGAGCATATCCTACTTGAAAATGATGCGACCAGTACGTATGAGAATTTACTGCTGAGTCAGCAGATTATGAAAGACCATGGCTATAGGACGGCCATTATCGTCACGCATACTTACCACGGTCCCAGAGCCATGGAGATTGCGCGTGCCCTTGATTATAAGAATCCACAATTATCTCTTACCGATACAGAGGTTCTTTCTCCGATCGTGCATCAGGGACGAGAGGTGCTGGCTTATGCGAAATGGACCCTTCAGCGCATGTTGCTAGCTGTCTGAACTTATGTTTTCTTGGATCATAGGTGGTGCGAGCCTGAATCGGCTGCGCCCTGCCTCATGTCATGAACAAAACTGCTAATATGGACATGCACCACTGAATACATTGATTAAAGGGACGGTACCCGATCAAATGTCGAGGTGATGGATGCATGAACGGACGGGGAATGGCAGCAGGTAAACAAGCTGCGGAACGGCCTTCCAGGCAGATCAATGTCGTAATACGCAGCCAGGAGCCTCAGAATTCTATAGAAGCTGCTGCTGCAGCGCTACCTGCCAAGGAATTGCCACAGCATGCTCTGTATCAGGAGATCCGCAAAGAGCTGGATCAGCTCGTTGGTCTGGATAACATCAAAGAACTGGTGTTTGAAATTTATGCTTTCTTGCAAATTGCGCATATGCGTGCAGACGCAGGACTGCTGAGCGATGCACACGTCTATCATATGATATTCAAAGGTAACCCAGGCACGGGAAAGACGACGGTGGCCCGGATCGTTGCCAAGATGATGCAGCGGCTTGGTGTATTATCCAAGGGGCATCTGATTGAAGCGGAGCGTGCGGACCTGGTTGGGGAATATATCGGGCATACAGCTCAGAAGACCCGTGATTTAGTGAAGAAAGCCATGGGCGGCATATTGTTTGTGGATGAAGCCTATAGCTTGGCGCGGGGCGGAGAAAAGGATTTTGGCAAGGAAGCCATTGACACCTTGGTAAAAGCGATGGAGGATCAGAAAAATCAGTTTATTCTGATCCTGGCAGGCTACTCCGGGGAGATGGATTTCTTTCTGCATACGAATCCCGGATTACCTTCGCGTTTTCCCATTCAAATGGAATTCCCAGATTATACAGTGGACCAGTTGATTCAAATCTGTGAGCTGATGGCCAAGGATCGGGATTATATTTTGCTCCCCCAAAGCATACTAAAAATGAAGCAGCATTTAATGTCTGCAAAGCAGGAAAGTCTCCACGCGTTCAGTAATGCGCGCTATGTTCGCAATGTCATTGAACGTTCTATTCGTCATCAAGCGGTTCGATTATTGAATCAGTATGCTAGCGGTCAGCCCGGCAAGCTGGAATTGATGACGCTACGTCCGGAGGATTTGAAAATATCCAACGATTAGGCGATAATAAGGGTTTGGGCACAAGTGTTCTATGAATACAGTAGTGATTGGGCGTATGAGTAATAAGGATACAGTTAATAATCTCAAGGTAATAGTAATAATTTGCTGTAACTGTGTAGTATCATTAAACGGAGTAATATGACCGATGTATAGGATGTATGAGGGTCAGAAATGGGTCAAGCGTGCCAAAATAAAAATCATATCTCTAAAGCCTGAGCCGACCTGGATAAGGTCGGTTTCTGCGCGGATATTGAAATTGAAACGAACATTGCAGCAAGAGGAGCTGAACAAGCATAGATGAGCAACCAAACTTTTGACACACAAACAGATATTAAGGATCGTGCAGTCCTGGTCAGCCTGATCACGGATGAAGTGAAGCGTACTGGTGTCGATCCCCAATATTCTCTGGATGAGCTGGTGAAGCTGGCGGAGACGGCGGGGGTAGAAGTATTAAGTGTAATGAGCCAAAACCGGGAGACAAGGGATACAAAATGGTTCATCGGTAAAGGGAAAGTGGAGGAGCTGCGGGCCATTGCGGATACACTTGGTGCGACTACGGCCATCTTTGATCAGGAGCTGTCCGGTGCCCAGGTGCGAAATCTGGAGGAAAGTCTGGACCTCAAGATCATTGATCGTACGCAGCTCATATTGGATATATTCGCGCAGCGGGCCAACACGCGTGAGGGGATCATACAGGTTGAGCTTGCCCAGCTCTCCTACCTGCTGCCGCGTCTGTCGGGACAAGGTAAAAACCTCTCCAGACTTGGAGGGGGAATTGGAACACGGGGGCCTGGTGAAAGCAAGCTGGAGACAGACCGACGTCATATTCGTGACCGGATCGGGGAGTTAAAGCGTCAATTGGAAGAGGTTACACGGCATCGCCGGCTGCATCGAGAGAGAAGGCAAAAAAGCGGAGTCATTCAGGTGGCACTGGTGGGGTACACAAATGCAGGGAAATCAACATTACTCAAGCAGCTGACTGCTGCGGATGTATATATTGAGAATCAGCTTTTTGCTACGCTTGATCCGACTTCTCGAAATATGGAACTGCCAAGTGGAAAAGAAATTGTACTGACGGACACCGTTGGATTCATTCAGAACCTTCCACATGACTTGGTGGCCGCATTTCGGGCGACGCTAGAAGAGGTTAATGAGGCGAATCTGATTCTCCATGTGGTGGATGCTTCGTCTGACATGAGAGATGATCAGATGAAGGTGGTACAGAACATCCTGCAGGATCTGGGTGCAGCAGACAAACCGCAGCTGGTGTTGTTCAACAAGAAGGATGCTTGCTCACCTGAGCAGCTGGAAATGCTTCCGGCAGGTCCTGAATACGTGAAGCTAAGTGCTTTTGATGAAGCGGATTTGTTGAAGGTTCGGGAGATGATTCAGGAGCATCTTACTGGGGATACCATTGTGTACAAAATTCCAGCGGAGCGAGGAGATCTGACGTCGGTCATCTATCGCGTTGGGGATGTCATTCGGACGGAATATGAAGAGAATGATGTGATATATGAGGTTCGATTGCAGAAAAGCGAGTATGAAAAATACGGCTATGCTTTGCGAGAATTTACAATGGCATAACATGAAATGAAAGTTATTTACAATATAGACTGTCAAGAAAATGACATGAAGAGGTATACTATTCGTCAGCTTGAGGGACAAAAAGGGGATTGAGGTTAAGGATGGTTCATTTTTCACCAGAGATTGAACAGGTTAAGGAACGGGTAGAGGAGAAGATTCAGGGGAGATTACGGGAGATTGACAGCATTGTGGACCTGAATCAGTGGAAGGTCATTGAGGCGTTCCAACGGCATCAGGTGAGTGATTTTCATTTTGCTAATTCGACGGGTTATGCGTATAACGATCGTGGGCGAGAGGTGCTCGACCTTGTGTATGCGGATGTATTCGGGGCAGAAGCTGCCCTAGTTAGACCGCACTTTGCATCTGGCACGCATACAATTGCAACAGCGTTGTTCGGTGTGCTCCGTCCTGGCGATGAGCTGCTGTACATTACGGGGCGTCCATATGACACTTTACACAAGGTTATTGGTCACGAGAATGACGGAACGGGCTCACTTGCAGACTTCGGAATTCGTTATCGGGAAGTGGCTCTTCAGGCAGATGGCGAGATTGACTGGTCAGCCGTACAGCAGGCGATCAGCCCGGCAACAAAGGTCATCGGTATTCAGCGTTCACGGGGCTATGACTGGCGGGCGTCCTTCACAGTGGCTCAGATTGCTGAGATGATTCAGCAGGTGAAGGAAATGAAACCAGACGTTGTAGTCTTCGTAGATAACTGTTATGGAGAATTTACGGAGAAGCAAGAGCCTACGGATGTTGGTGCCGATCTGATGGCGGGCTCGTTAATTAAAAATCCGGGGGGCGGAATAGCAGAGACCGGAGGCTACATATGTGGTAAAAAGGAATATGTGGAGCTGGCGGCTTATCGTTTGACTGCACCAGGGATTGGTTCAGAGGTTGGGGCTATGCTGGGGACCACGAGACATATTTATCAGGGTTTGTTTTTGGCGCCTACCTTAGTCGGGCAAGCTGTAAAGGGAAGTGTTTTCGCAGCAGCTGTGTTCGAGGAAGTGGGCTTCGAATCCAAACCAGGCTGGCAGGAGCAAAGGACTGACCTCATCCAGGCTGTTTCTTTCACAGGTGCTGAGCATCTCATTGCATTCGTACAGGGGATACAACGTGCTGCAGCTGTGGATAGTCATGTGGTGCCGGAGCCTTGGGACATGCCTGGCTATGAGCATCCTGTCATTATGGCGGCAGGGACCTTTATTCAGGGAGGTAGCCTGGAACTATCCGCGGATGCGCCGATTAGAGCGCCTTATATCGGTTATATGCAAGGAGGACTTACCTATTCCCACGTCAAATTTGGTGTTCTAATGGCACTGCAAACGATGAAGGATCGCAATTTACTGTGAGTTTACCTAACATATCATTGACATTTTACATCAGATAAATGTACAATGAGGTGAAGAAAAGATCACTGGAAGGTTGATGAACGATGGGTGACGAAATTCGCAGAAATATGGCCTTATTTCCAATCGGAATCGTTATGAAGCTGACAGATCTGTCAGCGAGGCAGATTCGTTATTATGAACAGCACAGTCTGATTGTTCCGGCACGTACGTCCGGTAATCAGCGCCTTTTCTCATTCAATGATGTAGAGCGCTTGCTTGAAATCAAAGCACTGATTGAGAAAGGGGTTAATATCGCAGGCATTAAGCAGGTAATGAACCCTGTCTCCAAAGAATCTGAGGAAGCAACGGTAATTACGGCTGATACTGAGGTCAAGCGTCGGGAGCTGTCAGATACGCAGCTGCACCGTTTGCTGAAGCAGCAGCTCGTTGCAGGGAAGAGACCAGGTCAGGTCTCCATGATTCAGGGTGAGCTGTCCAGGTTTTTTAATAAATAATTAGCTATTATACTCCATTACATGATAAGAGAGAAAAGGAGAGGTTACATTGAGTTACAGCAAAGAAGACATTCTCCGTATTGCCAAGGAAGAAAACGTTCGTTTTATTCGTCTGCAGTTCACGGATTTGCTTGGTACCATTAAGAATGTAGAGATTCCTCTGAGTCAGCTTGAGAAGGCACTGGATAACAAAATGATGTTTGATGGTTCTTCGATTGAAGGCTATGTCCGCATTGAGGAATCTGATATGTATCTGTATCCAGATCTAGATACATGGGTGATTTTCCCTTGGGTTACGCAAAACCGCGTGGCGCGTCTAATCTGTGATATTTATATGCCTAATGGTGAGCCGTTCGCTGGAGATCCACGTGGGATCTTGAAGAAAGTGTTGAAGGAAGCCGAAGAAATGGGCTACTCTTCCATGAATGTTGGACCTGAGCCTGAGTTCTTCCTGTTCAAGACAGATGAGAAGGGCAATCCAACAGAAGAATTGAATGACCAGGGTGGATACTTCGATCTGGCTCCGACGGATCTGGGCGAGAATTGCCGTCGCGAGATCGTTCTGACACTGGAAGAGATGGGCTTCGAGATTGAGGCTTCCCACCACGAAGTGGCACCAGGCCAGCATGAAATCGATTTTAAATATGCAGACGCTATCAAGGCTGCGGATCAGATCCAGACGTTCAAACTGGTCGTGAAGACTATCGCGAGACAGCATGGCCTGCACGCTACATTTATGCCTAAGCCATTGTTTGGCATGAACGGCTCAGGAATGCACTGTCACCAATCCTTGTTCCAAGGCGACACTAATGTATTCTATGATGAAAGCGATACGCTTGGCTTGAGCCAGACAGCACGCTATTATATGGCAGGAGTGTTGAAGCACGCTCGTGCGATGGCGGCAATTACGAATCCTACTGTGAACTCGTACAAGCGTCTTGTACCAGGCTATGAAGCTCCTTCCTATGTGGCATGGTCTGCTAGCAACCGTAGCCCGATGATTCGAATTCCGGCATCTCGCGGTTTGAGCACTCGGATTGAGGTTCGTAACCCAGATCCGGCTGCTAACCCTTATCTGGCACTGGCTGTAATGCTGAGAGCAGGTCTGGATGGCATTAAGCGTCAATTGACATTGCCAGCTCCGATTGACCGTAACATTTACGTCATGACAGAGGAAGAACTGGTGGAGGAAGGCATTGCAAGCCTGCCTGCAGATCTGAAGGAAGCGCTCGGCGAGCTACTGCGTAGTGAAGTAATTGCAAGTGCGCTGGGAGATCACGCGCTCGCATATTTCTATGAGCTTAAGGAAATTGAATGGGACATGTATAGAACTCAAGTTCACCAATGGGAACGCGATCAATATCTGTCCTTGTATTAAGAGTAAGAATGCTGTAGTAACAAGGATTTTTGAGGATTAATTCGGGGGATGTTTTAGAAGGGAGCGTTAATTCTTCTGAGGCATCCCCCTTTTATCCCCCAAATCTGAACCGAGAATAGAGGCCGTGTACTGTTCATATTTATCCATGCTGCGCTTCTCCAGCTTTTTTGAAATATGAGCATACACGTCAGATGTAATTTGCACGCTCCCGTGACCCAGCTGCTCCTGCACAAACTTAATGTCTGCACCTGCTTCAAGCATGAGTACAGCGTAAGTGTGACGGAGAGAGTGGATACGTAAATCGTCATGCAGTTCTGCCCGTTTTAAAATAGCCTTGAATGAGTTAAACAGAGTTGACTTGGGCATAGGTTTCCCATCGTTGCGACATAGAACTAGATCCAGGTCATACCTATACATAGATTCGCCTAAATTAGCCTTGTTTTGATCTTGCCAATCACGATGGTACTTAAGATCATTAGTAAGTGTAGTGCTGAATGCGATCGTGCGTGTTGACCTGAAGGTTTTGGTATCACCAAACAACTCGTCCTCTTCATCAGGTTGAAAATCAAGAGTTTCGTCGATATGGATCGTTTTTTCATCAAAGTTAATATCGGACCACTTTAGAGCTGCCGCTTCCCCTTTTCGCATACCTGTTTCTATCAGTGTCTTATAAAATATCCAGTGTATATAACCATAACTCCTCGCGGTGTGCAGAAACTTAGGTATGTCCCCCGAGTCAATGAATTCAACAGAACTCTTCTTTTTATCGCCTTTGATAACAGAACCCATACAAGGGTTTCGCTCTAATTTACCTTGTATAACTGCGCGTTCCATCGCCCCGTATACCGTTGTGTTAATTATTTCTACAGTTCTCCGACTCAATCCCTTTCCGAGACAGTGGTCCAAGAAATCCTGATACATATCTGGCTTTAAATTCTTAAGCATCAACATCTTAAAGTAGGGCTTAATGTGTGTATTTAAATTGTTTTCATGCTGCCTAATTGTATTTTTTCGTACAACACCTTTCTTATATTTGTCAATCCAGTTGCGAATAAAGTCCACTAAGGTCACGTCAGTCTGCTCATAGCCTTGCTGAAGTTTTTTTAAGAAATCGGCAGCTGCTAACTCAGCTTCAGGTTTAGTTCTAAAGCCCGAATCTGATTTTTCCCGTTGCTCCCGTGTGAAAGGGTCGGTGTATTTTAACCGATATCTCCATCCACTTTTCAACTTTTTGTAATTAGCCATTATTAACCCTCCGAAAGAACGTGTGTTCCTGTTTTTGTATATGTTAAACCGCTTTGCAGCGGTGGAAGCGCAAGTTAAGATAGGAATATATGTAGTTCAGATGGGATAGAACACCGACGCAAAAACTGTTCTTTTGTCTCTCCTGTTTCTGGAGTGGCCGAAGAAGTGAGCAGCTTAACGGCAAATTGATTTGCCTGCTTTTCATATTTCCCGGTGTTAGAAAATGACCTCTCATCCAAAAAGAATCTACTGATGCCGGGGTGTAGTCGGTCATGTGCCAGCTCATGGGCGCAGATAAATTTCTGCCAAGGTTCACTTAATCCTGAATGTATTGCAATGAAACGGCGTCGAAGTTTGCGATAGTACATACCGCGTGTGTTTTCTCCAAGGTCGCACTGCCAAATTTGAATATTAAGTCCTTCTGCAATTTGAAAAGGGCAGTTAGTTTTGAATCTTCGTACAAGTCTCTGAACGATTTGGTCCATAGATTAGTCCTCGGATTTTTTGCGACCGTAAGTTTCTTTATTCTTCTTTTTTGCGTCCCAAAACATAGCTTCCATAACTCGCTTTATTTTTTCTTTATCGTCTTCTGAGATCGGAATACCGTCAAACATTACTGGCTGATCTTCTTCTAAGATTGTCTTGAAGTCGCGTACATCCTTTGGTGTAGCCCACTCAGGGTACTGAAGTTCTTCTGTAGATTTATCACTTTCAGCCGTACCTAAGAGAAAGTCAAGGCTAACACCAAAGTAGTCGGCAATTTTCTGGAGCTTTTCCTGTTTAGGCGTATATTTACCTTGTTTCCAACTGGTAAGTGTGGCTGTCGTGATTCCGGTTTCTTTTGCAACACGATAAGCTGTGACGTTACGTTCTTTTAATAGCTTTTCAAATATTTCATACATTAAGTTTTCCTCCACTTTTTTTGATCACAAAATAAAGTCAGAAAACTAAGCCTATTTAGGTTGACTAACTTAGATAGCTATGCTAACATACAAACATAACTTAGAATACTAAGTTAAATCAAAATAAGACTAAGATTTCTTTTATAACTTAGGTCGCACTATGGATTATATAAGAAAACTTAGCTATGTGTCAACAGGTCTGTGTGAAAGGAGGTTACTTCAGTGTACGAAAAGTTTCAAGAGCTATTGATCGAGTCAAAAAAAACACCCTATCAGGTGTCTAAAGATACTGGTGTATCCACATCTACTTTATCCAATTGGAAAGTCGGAAATTATACCCCGAAGCTTGACAAAATCAAAGTGATCGCAGACTACTTCGGGGTGTCTATTGATTACTTCTTGGATTAACCCGCCGGAGATTATGTGCCAAGAACTAAACAAAAGCATACTAGCAAGAGAAGGCGGTGATAGAAGGTGTTAACAGTCAGTGTAAATGAAAAAGAAGCGCTTCAGCTAATTAAACAGAAAATAGTTGAAGTTCTAAAAGAAGCTGACGTTGAGTATGTGTTCTGGGATGCAACTGAGTTAAAGCGACGTACTTGCATGAGTTGGAATTTTATTCAGGAACAGTTTTTCTTTCATCCTGATTTTCCGAAACGGAAAGTAGGCAGTAAATGGTACTTTCCTGCTAGGGAGACTCGCAATTTTTTGGAGAACTGGTTAGCGGATCAACCTAAATAAAGAGTTAGAGGAGGGATATGTATTGCAAATAGACATTAACTTAATCAAAGTCAATGACAGAATCCGTAAAGATTTCGGTGGCATTGAAGAGCTTGCGCGAGATATTGAACAAAATGGACTAATCAATCCAATACTGGTGACCCCAGACTATCAGTTAATAGCTGGAGAGCGTCGATTGCGTGCGCATCAATTCCTGGGCCGTGAAGAAGTAACAGTCAGGGTCATGGAAATTGAAGATTTCGAACACCAGCTCCGCCTTGAGATCTCTGAGAATGAGCACCGCAAGGAGTTCACTTTTTCCGAAAGAGTGGACTGGGCACGGCGCTTGGAAGAGGTCGAGCGTATCAAGGCAAAAGAACGGATGGCAGGTAAGGAGAATTTGCCTGACCAACCATCTGGGCAGGTACGAGACATTGTAGCGGATCAAGCAGGTTTTGGATCAGGTCGACAGTATGACAAGGCCAAATACATCAAAGATAATGCCACACCAGAAATCATTCAGCAGCTTGACGAAGGATTAATAAGCACGCATAGGGCTTACGTCGAGACGAAGGAGCGTTTGGAGGCTGCTGTTCGTGAGGCGGAGGAGAGAGCTAGGCAAGCAGAACAAGAAAGAAGCGCCCTGCAGAAACAATACAAGGATGCTGTTCCGGCAAATCAATTGGAAGAGGCCGTTGCTGCTGCCGTTGAACGTCATGAGGAAGAGACAAACGTCTTCCTTCAGAAGAAGGATCAAGAGGCTGCTGCAAAGATTAAGGAACGGGATGATTACTGGAAGTCCAAACTGGAACAAGACTTGGAATCCGAACGCGTGAAAGTGGACGAGCTTAAAATGGGCTATCAAAGGGCTAAAGAAGAACTGGAGACAATCAAGCTTCAGCAGCCTGATGATTTTGACGATCAGCAGGCAGCGGCCCAAATGAAGAAACTTCGTTTCGAAGCTGACAGCAATACGATACAGGTCAGCATTCATGTAAAGCAGTTTCTTCAGAAGGTTGGAATTACTTCATTTATGCTTGGGGCCATTTCAGGCGCGAGCAGTTCTGAGAAGAAGCGTTTATCAGAGAGCCTTGATATGTTGGAATCCTTTATTGAGCAGCTGCGGCCTGCTATTAATTCTAGGAAGGTGGTAGAGAAATGACACTTATTAGTTCTAATCAACAGACTGATTTTCTGACCGTGGTCGAGAAGCAGATGCAATTGACTGAAGCTCAGGGGATGGCAATCCGCGGCTTGGTAGAAGGGATCAAGCAAATGCATTTAGACGTAACGGAAAAGGTTGAAGAAGTACAGATGATGGTTCAGGAGGTCAGGGACAGCGTTACGCTTATTGACGCGGAATGCTATCAATTGCAGACTCTTGTCCATCAAAAGTCGATTGCTCTAACAAAGGATCGTTACAAAGAGACTGATGGCAAGTTCAAAGATACTGTCGGTCGGTATCGGAGAATGGTCTGGAGTAAACTCAAGAGTCGGTTTGAGGTGGTGAAATACAGCCATATCAGACGAATTGACTTTGATGACGCAGTGGACTTCATTCGGGATTTTCGTCCGGAGGACTACATTTAAGGAGTGAGTTGGTTTGAAGATTATGACACTTGACCAGTTAGCTCAGCTTTGGTCTCACAAGCCATTGCAGTATACCATAATCAGACGAAATATTGATAGGAAAGAGAGGTCATGCTGATCCGTGCAGACAAGCTACTCCGGACCAGAGTGTTACGGAGGGAATTGAGAGATTTGTACGAGGATTACATTGATGCTGATGAACTCGGCGTCAGTAAAAATGGTATCCAGAAAAACATTGTCTCTTTAAGCAGCAGACTGGAACGTCTCGAAAAATCAATTAAGAAGAACGTTGAGTATGAGGGGTTGGAATGGTCGCCACCTTCTGGTTATAAGGTAGCCGGAGAGGAATTAGGTCGTTGTAAGTTGTGTAATCGTATCGTCTTCTCTGGGCAAAAGTACCCAGACCCAAAAGAAGAAGGACTTTTCTGTAATTACTATTGCAGATCGGTATTCCGCAAAAGTAACAGAAAAATCCCATGAGTTAATCGTGCTACCAACACGATCACTTGTTTAACAATTCACCGGAAGTATAACACGAAAACTAAATAATGAAAATAGGGGGATGACCCATGAAGGGTGAAAAAGATTTTACATCATGGCAAACCAGTATCGCTATCAGAGGAGATAAAGACATATCTCATCCCGTCTTTATGAGCATGCTTGAAATGATGAAAGGTAGAGGGTTCGCCATTGGTTCAGACCCACGGATAGACCGCGACTATGCCATTCTTTCAAAGGATCATTTTACTGGGAGCAAGGGAGATCTTCTCTTCACAGCTGAAAAATATAACATCGGTGCTCGAATCGAATTCTACCAAGAAATAAATGTGGAGAACCCCAATGGCGGAAGGTATGACTTTGACAAATTTGAAAAGATGCCTTATCTGCTCCAGAAGCGCTTCTTGGTAGAGCGCAGACATATTGAGAATTTTTTGCTAGGCGAAGGTTTTAAGTGTGACTCTAAGCCGGAGCTTAAAACATCGTTTGATAAGGTGTTCCACGAACTTAACTCACCAAGTAGACACTGGAGCTCTGATAACCTTCCAAATTACAATGCGCTTGACAAGGATGGTGTGCGGATTAGCAATGGAGAGGTTAAGTACTTCCGAGATCATAAGGAAGGGCTAATGCGTGGAACTGTCTATCACAACATCAACAACATGTGGTGGGTGATTGTAAACAAAGATTGTTATACCAATTTGGCTGCATTTGAATTGTTTGATCTGGATTCCAAGCCTGAAAACAGAATTAGGAAATTGATTAGAAGATCAGGACACCAAAATCCTAAATCACGGTTTACTCCATCGGATGAGCAGTTGAAAGAATGGAACAAAAAGGCGAAGCGTGCTGGTAAGGATGGAAGAATTAAATTGGCTAACGAGATATTAAGATACCTATATGAAATCGGTTGGATGTCTAGAAACTTTCAGTTTCTTATGAAAGAATCCAAACGTTTGGGGCTTGTTGAGACTGAGGGTAATCCTTATTTCTTTGGAGAAAGAATAGGTGAGAGAAAATTCGATCCGCCGAAACCTATTCCCCTTTATCCCAAGCCGAGACGCATGTCAGGAACTGAATCTGGATGGGTAGAGAATTTGAGGAATTATGTGACTTATGGGAAACCAACGGTCTCCAAGTGGTTTTGCAAAGATCAAAATGGTGAAGGTGGACAAGCGTACCTTTGGCCTGAAGTCAGGGAAAGACTTTTATTGATCGGCGCACATGCTTAGCAAGGAGAGGCTGAATCATGTCTGAAATAAAGTGGATTAAACTCAGCGTAAATATGTTTGGAGACGAAAAAATTGAACTCATCGAAGATATGCCTGAAGCAGATACGATCATTGTTATATGGCTCAAATTATTAGCTATGACAGGTAAAGCTAATATGGGTGGGTACATCATGTTGACCGAAACTATCCCCTATACGGAAGATATGTTGATATCAGCTATCAAGCGTCCTCTTCCGGTGATACGAATGGCTTTGTCTATATTTCAACGTTTCGGGATGTTGGAAGTCTCTGAACAAGGAGCTTACTTTCTTCCGAATTGGGAGAAGCATCAGAATGTGGATGGAATGGACAAAGTAAGAGCTCAAACAAATGATAGGGTTCGCAGGTTCCGTGAGAAGCAAAGGCTACTTGAACCTACCTCGAAAAAACAAGGTCGAAACGGTAACGTTACAGGAAACGCTTCAAGTAACGTTACAGTAACGCCCAGTAACGGAACAGATATAGAACTAGATTTAGAAAAAGAAAAAGAAAAAGATAGTAGTTGTTGTTTACTGCCCGAGGCTGAAGTCAATTCCAAAGATGAGGGGATACCGTCTTCCCGGCAAGGTGCCGTTCCTGCCACTCCTGAAACAGATACCGACTCTGGACAGGCTGAAATATTATCCGCGGAATTAGATTATCGCAAGGCAGTTGCCAGCAAGTACCTTCAACGCAGAGGCAGGGGCTTAGATATCACGATGGCTGACGAAGCCAGCATTGATGAATTACAAGCTGCTAGCATCCCTCTCCAAACTGCTTTAGATGGCATCGACCAGTCCTTTGACAAATTCAAACCAAAGCATAAGCGAGATGAGATTCGAAGTTTGAACTACTGTACGACCATAATTTTCTCGCTGCATGCATCACGTCAAGTTGCCATTGAAAGGACTGATGCGGTGGAGCATGAACAGGAAGATGTCTTCGTGCTTAAACCAACTGAACAGTACACCGAAGGCGATTTACAACAAATGCTTGCTGAGCTAAGAGCAAAACAGGGAGGCTGACAGCGTGGGAAGTTTTCAGGAAGAATTAAAGGCACTAATACCTTCTCGATTTTCCGAGCGTCAAGCTGCAGTCATCCAGCAAATTGATAGTCACCCGGAAGTACAGCGACTAAGGCAGAAGTATCCTGATCGAACAGAAGACTTAATCAGTCCACGGCGCTATAGGGACATATCACAGCATCTTGCCTATTGTGATGCATGCAGTGTATGTCCCGGTTTAAAAGACTGCCAGAACGCCCAGAAGGGGCATAGGAGTGTTGAGGAGCCAAACGCCGACAACAGCAGCGAGCTAGTCTTTAGGTTTCGTAAATGTGATCTCTTGAAGGCTTATGAAAGGCAACAAGGCATAGGGCAGAGAATTAAGAGTCATTTCATCCCAGAGCATATTTTGAATGCTACCTTTGATGATATCGAGCCAGATGGTCCGAGGATGGCAGCTATAGCAGGATCGGTAAAGTTTTGTAGTGAGTTTGTGCCAGGTAAGACCGTAGAGGGCTTGTATCTTTATGGGGCGATGGGAGTTGGAAAAAGCCGTGTCGCTGGAGCCATTGCTCAAGAACTTGCTAAATGTGATGTGGATGTTCTCATGGTCTACGTACCTGATTTTATCGAAGAGGTCAAAGATGCCATTGGCTCCAAAGAAAGTGTAGCGAAGAAACTTGATGCTCTCAGGACGGTGCCGGTGTTGATACTTGATGATATCGGAGCGGAGTCTATGAGTGGTTGGGTAAGAGACGAAGTAATTAGCCCGATCCTCCAGAGACGTATGGAGAGATTGCCGACCATCTACACATCAAATCTAACTATGAAAGAGCTATTCAACCATTTTGCTAATGCCAAGGGAGCTCAGGACGAGAAGAAAGCAGCTCGGATTATTGAACGGATTGAACCATTTGTGAAGATACTGCCGGTCGGTGGTAGAAATAGACGGAGGGATTAAGATGTGCAGAACATGTGGAGGTAGCCAAGTGGCATATCAACGCAAGGGAGCTATTGTAATGCTGGGACCGTGTCCTGCATGCAATCCAAATGCCAAGAAGGAGGGAAAGCCTTATGAATATAGTAGTGGACAGCGCATTACTGTCTGAAGCGTTGGATGATGCTAGTAAGGCTGTATCATCTAAGAGTATTATGCCGATTCTCGGCTATTTCCTTTTGGAAGCTGATCAAAGTGGATTGACTATAACAGGGACAGATGATCGGGCAATGATTCGTTCATACATTCTTGAAGAACATGTGAAAATTGATTGTGAGGGGAAAACAGTTCTCCCAAAATTGCTTTTGGAAATGATCAAGAAATTAAATGGAGAAATTCGGATCGAATCTAAAAACAAATTCGATGTAATCATTACTTCACGCAATAAAGAAATAGAAATGTCTGGGCTAGACCCTGAAGAATATCCACCATGCCCGACGATCAACGATGATGAGTACATTGAAATTACAGGTAAAGACTTCCGCAAGATGTTGAAGAAAACGATATTTGCCGCAGATGTTGAAGGGAAAAGCTTTCCTATTATCACGGGAGTTCATGTCTATCTAGAAGATGGAAAGATCGGAATGGAGGCAACCAATAGACATCGACTTTCGAAAACTGAAAGCGATATGGAAACAGATGGTTTGGGAAGTGCCGTAATTGAAGCCAAAGGGCTTGTTGAATTGCAAAAGATCGTAAATGACAAAGATGAAATACAGTTTGGGTTTTCGAGAGCTAACGATGGTCGAGTAACGTATGCTTTTATTCGCACAGAAAGGTTCACCTTTTACTCTCGCGTGTTGGAGGGAGCATACCCAGATATTAAGCAAATGCTGATTGTTCCAGATAACTGCACAAGAATAGATGTAAATAGACAGGAGTTTCTGGATTCTATTGAATTGATCAATACCATGGCCAAAGAAGAAAAAAATAATGCGGTTTCATTGAGCGTGACTTCCCAAGAGATAAACATTAGAGGAAGAGGCAAGCAGATGGGCAAGGCAAGTGAGAACATTGAGCCAATCAAATATATCGGACCAGACATTTCACTCTCGCTTAATGCCAAATATGTCCTGGATGCATTAAAAGCCATTGACGGAGACGTTGTAACGCTGTCTTTTGCTGGGGAAAGGAAGTCCGTTTTTATTTACAGTGAAGATGAAACCTCGAGCATTCATGCAGTCGCGCCTTATCGGGTGTCAGGCCAATGAACAAATATAGAGCGAAGAAGGTCGTAGTGACCGAGGACGGCACTTTGTTTGAGGAATGGATTATAAAAAGGTACAACCTGGACATAACGGGGGTTCGATTTGATAGCAAAGCCGAGGGAGAGTATTACCAGGAACTTCTTCGGCAGCGGAAGTATGGAGAGATCAAAGACTTCGTTTGCCAGCCTAAATTCGTTCTGCAGGAGGCTCCCAAAGTTACTTATGTTGCTGACTTCCTAATAACTGACTTGGACGACAGCCAGAGAGTAATTGATATAAAGGGTGTAGTGACCCCGACCTTTAAAGTTAAATTGAAATTATTTCAAGCAAAATATCCGACTTTACGCATTGATATACTTGTAAAAAAGCACGGAGAATTCATTCTGATCCAACAGTATAAGAAGGAAAAATCGGAGCTGAAACGAGCTATTAACAAACTCATTAAACGAGCAGAAGGGGAGAAGAAGAATGCCAGAACTGGCCGGAATGCAAGTGAAATTCACCGTAATAAAAAATGAGGATGTTGAAAAGCATCTTGATGATCGTGAGAAAAGTGAACTGTCACAACTACTTTGGAAGATTCAAGAGTCGCGCCGTTTGGAAGGAAAGGTGCCATTGAATACTTATTTGGTAGTCAATACAGATGAACCATATGCAGTGGATGTAGTGAGGATTTTGCAAGCAAATGGACATTGGGGGCCAGCATCCGATCCTAACCAAGCAGAAATGCGATTTAAGGGAGACGAGTTGCTGTTGCCAGAGATGGAGGACATCATTAAATGAAACCCACCCAAAATCGACCAGAGGTGACACAGCGAATCATTGAATTGTTAGATAAGCAAAACGAGAAAGGCCTTAGGAAGTACGGGACTACTATAGACCAAGTACCATACCCAGCTTATGACTGGAAGTTAATGGCGCTAGAAGAGGCCGTTGATTTGATTCAGTACCAGCAGAAAGAGATTATGCGGCTTGAGAGGCTGCTCAACCCGATTTAATAAAAATGGAGCACAGAGGTTTATTTATCCTCTTGCTCCTCAACAACAAATAAGTCTTCAATTGATACTCCTAGCGCCCTAGCGATTTTAAAGAGATGAGCGGACTCATGACGACTATTTTTATCGAATCTACTCAGGGACCCTTGAGGTATACCAGTTAGCTCAGATAGTTGCAATTGAGTCATGTCTTTATCTTTTAACAGGGCCATTAAGTTCGGCTTCACTGTAAACATTGAAATCACCCTTTCAATCAGAATTATACGATATCGCATATTATTTTTCAAGATGTATTGACCTGATATTCGATATCGTATATGATTGTATAAAGATGAAATATACGAAATGCGATAAGGAATAAAATGAATTCTAAATGGGTGAGGAAGATTTTCCTTGCCAGTAACAATGTATCGGCACAGGTAACGTTGTAATGGAACTTTATAAAAAACGAAGGATGGATGAATGTGACCGAACAAGAGGCAGATGAATTCACAACCGCGCTTTCTGTTAGGTATAAGGAGGTCGCATCGAACCATTCAAAAGATGATCCTTTAGTAATCATCTGGAGCGAGGCGATAAGCGCGTTACCTCCTGAACTCAAGTTTCAATTCGAGCAAAAATATAGTGAATTTCTTACATTATAAAGGTGGATTCAATAATGAAGACTCTTGATCTGAACAAACTTGAGGAGCAGCCGATTGAGGTTCAGGAGGCTATTTCCTTCTATGCAAGCTTCACCTTGAAAAAGGTTTCCGTAACAACAAAAGAACGGATTAAGCATTATGCAGTATTAGAACGTGTTGGACTGTTAGAGCCTGTAAATCCGTAGTGGGTGCGTAGTGATTTAGGTTCAAAATACAAGTAAGGGCGAAGTCAAAGCGCTGGAAAGGTGGAGGAGTAATGTCCCATCAGACATTCTGGAAACCAGAAAAGAAACCAAAAGAGAAGAAGGCATATAGTGGCCTTGGGTGCAGTAAGAAAGTCAAAAAGCAAGTTCCGGATTGGAAGAAGGGCATACTTGCTCATCACCATTCGCGCCCTTCTCGTGCTGATCGAGCAGAATTTCCTCCTGAAGTTGTAAATGAGATTAAAGAGGAAACAGAAGGAATGTGCCAATGTAACTGTGGACGCGCCGCCACTCAAACACATCATGTAATGCCGAGAGGTCGTAGCGGTCGAGGTGTAAAGACTAATGCCATGCGAGTATGCGATACATGTCATGATCGCATTCAAATCAATGAAGATGAGCTTCAATACTGGATCGAATATTACACGCATCTTCATGGAGATAGATTTTGGTTTGATGAACAAGATTGGGATGAGTACTACAGAAAGCAGGAAGCGCAGCGCCAAAAGGAACAACAAAAGCAAAGACAGCGTGAATCAATTAATCCTGTAATTGAACTCATATCAACCTCTGCTGGGCGTTCCTTAAAAGCGAAAGAAATTAAATTGATTGAATTGATGGATGAAAAACAAATAGTGGTGTTCTCGTCCATGATTAACGACATTGTTCGAGTTGAAAGTAAGCATCAAATACAGTTTGGATATGGATACTTCGATGATTGAGATGTAGTTATTTCATATAACAACGAACTTATAAGTTATTTGAAGATATAAGAGATAAAGGAGGGAGACAGCATGACACCCAAGGAAGTAAAGGAAGCACCTTTTTATTATTTGCGAAAAGATGATAGAGCCATATACAAGCACAGTAGATTATCCCGATGGTATCGTGGGCCATTCACAGGGATTGACGGAAGGTACCAAGGATGCAAATTTACCGCTGCAAAACGTTGAAGAGGATTTTGAAGTTGAGACAGCGCACGCATGAATACTGCGGAGAGTACTTCGACGTATACGACGATCACGGCATAGTTGATATACCGGCCGAAAAATCAACAATCGAGGGATAGAGGGGATATAACACATCCCCTACTACACCAAACCAATAAACCAAGGGAGAGATATAGATGTGCCAAACAGTCGAATGCCCATGTTGCGGAGCAGAAAACGATATGACGGATGTGTTAAGTGACGGATTATCATCAAACAACACCACTGATTGGGAATGCGAAGAGTGTGGGGAAGAGTTCGAGATTCAAGTGGAGTTTGAACCAAGCTTCAGTGCCTCGAAAATCGAATATGAAGCCTGTGACAATTGCGGCAAAGACACACGGGATGTCTACCGGAAGGGCAGAGTGTTCCCGTTTCCTGAAAAGCTAGAGGCACAAGGCAGCAAATTCTGTCATTCGTGCTGGTCAAAGGCTGCTTCGGAAGAGATGAGGGCATAGCAGCCTCTTACCCTATATCCCTATAAAGGAGAAATAACGAATGGCAAAAGAGATTATCTGGTCCGAGGAACAAGAATTCGCGTTTGGGAGAGCTATTGATTTCCCGAGTATGGAGGACTTCATAGCGGTTGTAAAAGACCAATACGAGGATGGTATATGCGTTGTAACGGATGTCACTGTTGAAGCTTACGTTTATTCTGAATCAGGCATCAAAGCAGAATTTTTAAGCCCTATGTCACAAGTAGACATCACTATTGAAAACTACTATGTCGGCCAGGTGGAACGAGTAGAAAACGAAGAGGATTGATATAGGGGCCTACGGGCCTCTTAACCCCCAACCCATAAGGAGTGATAACCGTATGGCGTATGATTTCATGCGTCGCAATCCCGAGGCCGGTGATTTTAGGCTCGGTGTCGTTGCTTGGCCTGCGCTAATAGAGTATGCCTTTGGTTGCTTATTTCCGTGTATGAGCAAAAACGGTAGATGGGCATACAGCGCAAAGACAGACAAGCGGTTCAAAACTGAGCATAACTATCCAATTCTGCTGTCCAACAGCCGCATGCGTGTGACCTCGGCCGAAGCAAAGGTAATGGCCCGCATGACAAGAAACTTTGTCGCGATTCAACGGACGCTGGACGATTCCCACTACAACAATGACGTGCTATTCGATGCACCGGAATGGGAAAAGAAGTGGCCTCAGAAAATTCACGATACTTGGATCGAAGAGTATGAAAAATTTGCAGATTGGGCGGAAAAATCAGGAGGATTCACAATAGGTTGAGGTTTTAGGGCCTTAACAGGGAGGGATATACAACGTGCAAGGACTGATAATCAAGCCACAATGGGCTGACATGATACTCTCAGGCGCTAAGACATGGGAGATACGCGGCAGCCGTACCACGAAGCGCGGAAGGATAGGCATAATCAAGAGCGGCAGCGGCATGGTGTACGGAGAGGTTGAGCTTGAAGATTGCCTGCCATTAACATACGAAGCTTGGCACAACAACATGCCCAAGCATCAAGTGCCCTATCAAAACATCAACTACAAGACCCCGTATGCTTGGGTACTGACGAACGCGAGATTATATGACGAACCCATTCCGTACAAGCATCCGCAAGGTGCAGTGATTTGGGTCAATTTAGGGGAGGAAAAACACTCATGAGTACAGTGAAACACGATCTTGTGTACGTACTGATTAACGAGACTACACAAGAAGTTGAAATGGCTACAACGAATGATTCAGAGGCTTGGGCTTATTATCGCGATGTCCACCTGGTAAGCATGAATATATTCCTAGACATGAATCGCGTCGGATTCTTGCGAGGGGGACAGCGATCATGACACATACTGATCCAAAGCACATGACAGACGATCAGCTTCGCAAGGAGCTAGAAGAGGCACGGAAAGAAACGGGATTAGCACGGCTTGCTTATGAAGGATTACAAGAAGAATGCGTAAGTCGTGGGGAATATGAATCTTTGCTTAACAAATATAGCGCCTTATCAAGATCGCTTCACGAGGCACAACAGACCATAGCCATCCAAAAAAGGACGCTTAAGTTCTATGCAAACAAAAATAATTATGTATGGTCACATACCTATGATGAAACCGGAGAAGTAGAGGAAATACCGTCAAAAATATGGCGTGATCGTGGAGATTTGGCGCTTAAGGCATTAGGGGAATAACCCTACCCAAATAGAGAGGTGAGAATAAATGAAGTGTCCTGAGTGCGATAGAGAAGATCCAACATTAAAACCAGGGGATGGATATTGCGACCTATGCCTGATGGATGACATAGATTATTCTAGCTCCGACGATTATTGTAGCGCGGATTAACCATATTGCTGAACCCAACAAAATGGTCGGGTAGGGCTGGGGTTCTACCCGTAAGGAGGATATAACGTGCTGACCGTGTTGATTTGGATGTTGGGCATATACCTGACGATTGGAGTCGTTAGCTTATGCGTTGTGACAATAGTGGACAAAGAGATACCCGATATCCAATCCGCAATAGCCAACATAGCCTTATGGCCTCTTGTGTGGATGCTTGTAATATTTTTTAAAATCTACGGCTTTAAGCTTTGAGGAGGATATATAAAAATAGCCCATAATGCGAAAACATCATGAGCTAGAGTATCTGGAGTATAAGGTGTATATAGGAAGGGGATTCGAACCCCTGAGACTCGAAAGTCTATCTGATTATCAGTCAGACGCCTTAAACCACTCGGCCACCCTTCCACACTAACGACATTATATTATATGATGGAGATTTTTGTAAATGGAATATCAGTTCCAACGACAAGTGTATCCTCCTTGATTTGGTTACATCAAGGATCTCACTGTACTTAGAACATTCACTAACTCATCATATTTTATAGCTTTTGAAAGTAGTGTGGCTCTTAGAATTGAGTATAACATATTAAAAAAATAAGCAACAAAGCCGCTTAGTATAAACAAGAAAATGATCATCCCCCAACCATTGTCTATTTTGAAACCAATAAACTCACTCCATAGGGGGAACATTATTAAACCAGTTAATGTTACGGGAACCCATCGTCTGAATTTAATTGTTTCACTTTTCTTTGAAAAGTAATCAATTAACTCATCAATCTCTATACTCTGAAATTGTGGCTTTCCTAGTAGTTCCAACATAAAGTCACATCTGAATGCAAAAATAAAGTCTGCATCGAAACTATAATTAATTTTCTTGTTTGTAATAAATAAAGCATATTTCGGATGTCTTTTTCTAGCAACAGAATGAGAGAAAAAAATTGAAAATTGTAGAAGAACCATGCTTACCGAAGCTAATAATAGAGAGGTCCGTACAGGCCATATAGCGCTAACTGAGGGCACTAGGCTATAAAAAATAAGGAATAGAGCTGTAGCTACTGTGACAACTGAAGATATGAGAAGCCATAATGTCAGTTTACTCATCATAATTTTAGGTATAGACAAGTCCCTTATAAATTTCCTTTCTATTTCTAAAGTTTTTGTTAGAAAATCAATTGTTGGGGTTTGAGGCAAACAAATCACTCCATTCAATAAATTCCTAAATGAATAATAAATTAACATTTTCATGGCGTCAAATAATGCTAGAAATAAAGTAGATAAAGGGGATGATGGTTTGATAGAAAACAATCGAGTAGACAGTCAAAGCGAAGATGTAGAAGATAATAAAAAAATTATTCAAGTAAATTTCTTTGATGATCTTGAAAGAGACGATATACGCAAAACTAAATGGTTATTAGAAAAATACGCGGATATGATTGACGTAATCAGGAACTATGAATTTGCTTTGCAACAGATCGAAAATGGTATGTCTGCCTATGAATTACTCTCTGCTGAGGGTTTTGTAGCCAAAAGAGACACTGGACATGAGTTGACAGCAGACATAACAGCTAATGCAGTAATCCTTAAGGACAAGCGACACACAAATTATAAGTTCTATCTCTTCATCACGAATAACGTCCAGTTTGCAATTAACAACATGCGAGATCCACATGAAGGACTTGCTGCAAAGCTTCTGTTCCTGGACGGCATGAAATATCTCAAAGCTCAACAATATATGGAGAGAGGATACCGTAAGGATATTCCGGGTATTTCAGCAACAACATTTGCGGATAAAAGGCGCAGGGCCATAGCAAACATTGCAAATAGCTTGAAGATCAACCGAACATTGGACTTTGTGACTATCGACTATGGCCGAGGTCGGAATCAAGAAGGAGAGATCGGACTTCGGATACCAGTAGTAAACTAGACCGTGAGGGCTATGCCTTTGCGGTTTTTCTTTCGGTATAAATCCGTAGCGGAGCAGTAGTGGAACCATCTTACACTTTACATAGCAACAAATAAATAGAATTGAGCAGGAGGAATAAATCATGAGTACAGAAGCAAGTGCAGTAGTTACAGGTGGTTACGCATATTTGGACAAGGATGGGTATTTCAAGGTCGTAGATGCCAAAAATACAGCCGAAGAAGCAGCGGCTGGCAAGGTAATCAAATTCAACGGCCAACACGCATATGGACATGCTGTTGTACCGGTAGGCTCTGAATACGAGCAATTGGTCATCAAGACAACCGGAGGTAACCTTGCTGACAAGTTCGGACGAGTGGTTCCTGAACATGTCAAAGCGGCGATTGCTGTGCTTGTATAAATCTGGTCATCAATTAAAGTCGTTCCTTCGTGGATCGGCTTTTTTATATTTCATGATGGAAGGTGATTATTATGAAGATCATCAAATTGCTCGTTAAAATGACAGCACCGCGATCCACATTAGCTAGGAACAGGAGTGAAGGTCGTCATGGCAAGAAAACGTAAAACGGAAACCACCTGAACCGAAGCAGCCGGAGAAATGTAAAGGTTGTGTGTGGGGGGATGGGATAAAGTTCGACAGTTCTGTTGTAGACCTGTTTATCCAAAGGATGTAAAATAGTCCTATTATATTTGACATCAGGAAGGGTTATTTAAATGGGTGAAATTGATTATACTGGCTTGTTAACAATACCAGTAGCCACTGCAATCCTTACTACGGGAGCGTTGCTCATTAAAGAGTGGTTTCAAAGTAGAAACGCTACAAAAAGGGCTTTAACCGAGAAAAAGTTGGTTGAGCTATACAACCATTTGTACAGTACAGTTGTTCAGTATGAAGGAAGGTTGAGTATAAAATATAATAAAGAAATGTACGGTATTGATCCTAACGGTAAAGAGCAGTATAGAGAGGTGCCAGAAACCGAGTATCCTGAATTGTGGGAAGAAGCAATCCAAAAAGCTTCCAATGAAATTTATAATAAGATTCATTTGTTAGAATATGATGATCTTATTTTGTGGCTTAAGGTTGAAGAAGGTATGCAAGAAGAATACGTATTCGAAGATCCATCAGTCAACAAAGCCTTATCCTATCGGAAATTTTGTAAAAATGTTAAGGGCAGTTATGGCCGATTATATAACGAGTTCCATCTCAGTACTAGAAAAAGAAAGAAGGCGAGAATAAAGGAGCTGAAACTGAAACTGAAACATGAGAAGAAAAATCCTTTCTATAAAACAAAGATTGAGAAAACTAAACGTATAAATGCTATTAAAGATAAGATTAAAGAAACTAAGAAAATTTAGCACCCATCGTGGTGTTTTTTATTTTGCTCTCATATGACGAAATACGAGCCGTTCTGAGCCACCTTCCTGCTGAACGTCCGAATTACAGGAATGAGCCTAGAAGAGGGCTGAGAACAACAACTGAGTGAGCGTACACGCCTATCTGAGCCATGCCCAAAGGTGAAACCAACTCAACACAAAAATGAGCTTGACCACCGTAATCTATTGTCTGATACTGGAAGTTGTCGTATCAGCATTAGTTGGGGAGTGGTCAGATGAAAAAGAGATATATCATGCTCATGTTTTTTATTGTTGTCGCTATGTGGGCTACTTCGTGGTATCTCATACCAAAATGGTATAATAGAGCGGCACTAGAAGCTGGGACATTTGGAGATATGTTTGGGGCAGTTAATGCTTTGTTCTCAGGCCTTGCTTTTGCGGGACTTATTTACACCATCTCAGTCCAAAGAGAAGAGTTAAAAGAGCAAAGAAAGGCTATAGGAATGCAGACAAATGAATTAGAGCTCCAAAGGCAAGCCATTGAGATGCAAACTAAAGAACTGTCTCTTCAAACAAAGGCTATTGAAATGCAAATAACAGAGTTGGAAAATCAAAAATTAGAAATGGTTCGAACAGCGAATGAATTGGAAGATCAAAAAAAGCTTATGAATTTTCAAACAATTTTAAATACGTTAAATGGGATGTTGTCTGTAAAAAAGGATGCAAAGCAAAGATTGGGTAATAACAAGGGAGAGACTTACTTTTTGGAGATATTACAGGGTCGTAATTACAGAAAAATAAAAGAAGCATATCGAACCAATTTAAATGACTATCTTTCAATTTTTTTTGATATTCTTCAATATATTCAAAACTCTAGTTTGGAAGAAAGCCAAAAAAAAGAGTTAGCCGAGATTGTATTTATTAATACATCGAGTCAAGAATACCAAGTAATATTACTCTTCTCTGAAGAACATCAACATAGAAACATGTTATTGAAAAGTGTTGATTTTGAAGAAAAGATTAAAGCTAGAGAGTTCAGCAAATATGGAATCGACCATTAAAGGCGCCCTTTTGGATGCTTTTTTATGCAATGAACATTTGGAGGTAACCATGTAAAACAGAGTCATACCGATAGATTTGATTAATGCAGCAGCCTGCAGAGCATAAGAGACCTTAGACGGGACATATACAAATGCGGACTGTTGCTGACCTAGAGCGTCTGGTTGAGTTAGACATTAGGTCTCAGAAAGATGAACTTTAGCAATTCTTATAAAATGACGATAAAAGAATAAATATTGAGTCACTGGGAGGGAATATTTCATACGGAAAAGAAAAAAGGCCAGTAGAAATTTGTCAATGTATTTGGACCTGCTTAAGGGGATAGAGGAAGCACAGGATATAGAAGGGATAGTAACTTCTACAGAGACAACTGAAGCTACATTACGATGTTTATCACGTCAGAACTTGCTTCGAATTAAATCAGATATCAGAACAATCGTAGAGCAGAATAAGCAGATGAATGTAATTAGCATTGCTGTTTCTCTGTTAACTTTTGCTCTACCAATGTACTTCAACAGTGTGAAGGAAATGATTATTGATATCATAGAAAATTTAAAATTAATATTGGTAATCGATTATATCTCTGATAAGCAAATAGTGGGCATTTCAAATTTCTTTGTGGCAACACTTGCTTTCGTGTTTGTATTTGTTATTATAACTAGTCTACAGAAACGTATTGATTCAACTAGGCAGTTAAGCTTGCTTGAACAGCTTATTGAAGGTATTTTAGTTAGACGTGATGTTTGGGATTCTGTTCACGAAACAGCGTATTTTGAATATCAGACATTTTTAAGTGACAGAAAGAACAAATATCTTTTATAGACGTGGCTGATAAGCCCGTCTTTTTTTTGGGGTGGGTAATATGTAATGATCAGAGAGCGCAGTCACGAATATTGGGATAGTGACGGTTGCTGGAGTTAGATTTTAGAGCAGATGGCGTAAAGCCACTGCTTTTTTTGTTCAGGAAATTTTTCCTTGGAAGGAGATGCTGCGATGAAGTTTGTTCAACCAATTCGCGATCCCAGAAAACTCGAAATGATCAAGAGGAATCTGAAAGATAAAAATGAGCGCAACTACATCTTGTTTCAAATTGGGATTAATACAGGTTTACGTATTTCGGATATATTGCCATTAACAGTGAAGGATGTGAAGGGGACACATATTTCGATCCGCGAGAGGAAGACGGGGAAGGAGAAGAAGGTTTTGATACGCAAGTCGTTACGCAGGGACCTTGATAGATACATTTCAGGAATGTTGGATTGGGAGTATTTGTTTCAAGGAAGAAAAAGGAAAGGGCAGATGAAACGACAACCCATCACCCGAAATATGGCCTATAAAATCATAAGAGAAGCTGCCGAAGAAGCTGGTCTTGCAGAGATCGGAACTCACTCAATGAGAAAAACATTTGGGTACAGTTTTTACAACGAAAAGAAGGATATAGCGTTACTAATGGATTTATTCAATCACACCGAAGAAAAGGTGACTTTGAGGTATATCGGCATCCTTCAGGACACTTTAGACGATGCTTTAGACGACTTCGAGCTGTAGTTAATTCACTTCAAACAGGCAATGATGAATTAATAGTAGGCAATCTAGTAGAAAACGAGTAGTGACAACATCTTCAACCAAATTATGAATTACACAGAATATATATTGAAGTTAATTAAATAAGAAGTTTATGGGAGGCTAGGGCCCGCCTGGTAGAGAGAACGATAGCTAACGATGACAGCTCATTCGTAACGTTTGATCAATACTGATCTTAAATAGGAATTCCAACTCAATCGTTAAAATAGAGGTGATAATTTTGTGAGTAGACAGCAAAATCCAAATAGGAAAAAGGCGTTTAAAATCTGGAAGGATAGCGGATCGACTTTGAAGCCAAAAGAGATTGCTGAAAAGCTGGGGATCAGCGCTGAGTCAGTTCGAAAATGGAAGTCGCTCGATCAATGGGAGAATAAGTTAGACAATAGCAGACCCGGGGCTCCGAGGGGCAACAGAAACGCCAAAGGGAATCGGGGTGGTAAAGGTGGTCCTCCAGGAAATCAGAAAGCGGTAACTCACGGGCTATTCCGTAAGTTTGAACCACAGGACCCAGAATATCTTGAAATACTCGATTTAGCTCAGCAGATTGACCCGGTGGATATGATCTGGTATGACATCACGAAAGGATTCCAAAAAATCATTTGGGCTCAACGAATTTTCTTCATTGAGGGCAAGGATGATCTGACGAAAGAGCTTAAAAAGGAAAAACAGGGGGATTCCTCATTCGAGCAGGAGTGGGAGATTCAATTTGCTTGGGACAAGTATGCAAGTTTTATTAAAGCTGAAACGGTTGTTATGCGTGAGATCAGAGGTGCCATAAAACAATTCCTTGCCATTGTTCCCGAAAAGGATGAGCGCCGATTGAAACTGGCTCAAATGAAGGCTCAAGTTGAGAAGACCAAAATGGAAATCGAAGAATTGAAGAATGGAGAAAAAGATAGACCTACCGAAATCAATGTGAAGAGGTGGTCTAATGTCTCTGACGCTGGACATTGATCCTTTCGAAGGTTGGACGCCGCATTCTAAACAAATAGAAGTTATGGAGAGTACCGTCCGCAATAATGTGCTGAACTGTGGTCGGCGCGGCGGGAAGACGAATGTCGGTGCTCGTAAATTCTTTGATAACATTCTGGCCGATATGGAACGAGGGAAAGGACTCCCCTATAAGCCACCTAAGAACATCAAAAAGATGAAGAAGCCTAAGCCGCGCCTTGAGTATTGGTGTGTTTCTCCAACATACGCAATGTCAGAAATTCAGCAAGAAGAATTATCAGATGTATTACCAGAAGAAATGATTGAAAGCTGGGACCTATCCAAAAACCGTGTATGGTTAAAGGGATGGGTCCTTATTCAATTTAAATCAGCGGACAATCCTAAGTCTCTCGTTGGTAAAGGTTTGGACGGCGTTTGGTTGGATGAAGCGAGTAAGATGAAGGCCGAAACATGGACTGGATACCTTTCTTATGCCTTAGCGGATAAAGGCGGCTGGAGCGTATGGACAACCACACCAGAAGGTATTAACTGGTTCGCAGAAGATATTGTCCTGCGAGGACAATGGGTAGACGCAGGGTTGGAAGAAGAGCAGTACATGAACGATCCTGAATGGTGTAATTTCTACTGGACTTCATTAGATAACCCAATCCCTGAGCTGCAGCGTAATATTCAACGGATGATCGAGACATACCCAGAGCGATATGTGGATAGAGAGATTAGGGCGAAATTCAACGTCTTCCACGGACAGGTGTACGACGAATTCAAGCGAAGCACTCATGTTGTAGACATTCGCTGTTTAGATGAAAGCATCCACCTATACGAAGTCACTTATCCAGACGGAAGCATAAGAGATATTACCTTTAGCCGGTTTATTGGCGGCATGGATCATGGTTGGAATGATCCGGCTGTATTGCTTGTCATAGGCTGCATAGGCGAAGAGTATTACATTGTTGAAGAGTCATACGTTCAACATGTCAATGTACTTGTAGTGAACGACAATGGTGCTATGGAAGACTGCCTTGTAAAACGATATAAAGAGATGGATGACAAATATCATTTCGAAGAAATATGGGCAGATCCATCACAGCCAGAATACATCAGTACCTACAATATGAATGATTTGCCTGTGAAAGCAGCTGACAACGCTATTGGCCCTGGTATTCGCGAGGTATCTATACTCTATAAAGTTAAGTCGGGGACAGGGCGCCCAAATATATATGTGAATCGCGAGTGTAAAAATGAAATCAAGGAAACAGAAAACTACAAATGGAAAGAGAAGTCAGGACAACATACCGAAGAGGCTGAGGATAGAAGCAATCATACACAGGATTCGAAGCGATACGCTATATACAATGACCGAAAAGGTGTAACGGGGTTTGCTTTTGGATAAAATATGTTTCGTTTTACAACAATGTTCCCATAAAAATTATAAGTTTATTGCACATTTCGACAAAACGGGGCGTATGGTTGTTTTCTTATAATGATCAATTTTTAGCAACTATCGTAACAACGATATCTATGCCAACTGCGTGACTATTTCTCATAATGATTAAATATGTTGATGGAGAAACGGTAAGGTTAGAAAAAATAGTTGGATAATATTGTGGACTGTTAACCGAGTATCCTCCGCTTATTATTTTCTGTCCAGGAGCAGGACTCATGCTAATCTCGACTGTTTCATTAGGGTTGATTCTATAAAAACCCCAAGCATAAATCATAAAACCATCTTCGTATGGGTAAACGTTTTTGGCGGTTGAGTTATCTAACAAGATTCGTCTATTTTGTCTGAAATTCATATATTTCGAATACTGCTCGTTAACGTATCTTTCTTGAAAGTAAGACATGATTACCATCGACTCCTTTTATTGGCCTATAGATCAGCATATTACAAATTAACATTTATGTTCTGGGTACTTGCCTATGCGAGGGTTTTTGTGTAATGTACAAAACTTATGCTTAGAGTTTTTGGTGAATAATTTAGTGGGAAAAACAAATGATAATAAAAAACAAATGATAATAAAAAACAAATGATAATAAAAAACAAAGCGAGGGAGATTAATGGCAGATTCATTTATCTATAGAGCAACCGTGAAGACTCATCCTGAGTATGGAGCAGGTACCAATGAGGATGTGTTTATAAGATTAAAGGGTGCAAGAGAAGTGAACGGAGATTGGTTCTTGAGTGTAAGAGGTGTTGATAATATGGAGGCGAAAAAATATAATCCTTTCACGTTCCATTTAAGATCAGATTACTTTTTGGGAGATATAGAGAGTGTTTATATTTATGTTGAGGAAAATGAGTGTGATAATGACGGGCCTGCATGGAACTTAGATTATATAGAAATTTCATTTTCTGATGGAGGACAAGAGAAAGTTTGGAGATTTGATGTATATAAATGGATTGGAGTACAGCGTAGAGACCCTTCTGTTAAAATGTTAAATTATATTGAAGTGGACAGACAAGGGAAAATCACTGAACACAATCCAAGCAGTTTTAAATTAAATGAATTCAGCAAGAAAAGTGTGGAGAATGGGAATCAGGTCCCGAATCCGCAGTAACACCGTAACGACTCGGTGTTATTATTTATCCATGGAAATATGAACAAATACAGAAGGTAAGGAATATTTTCCTGCCTTCTTTTTGTTTGTCGGAAAGGAGGAACTGACTTGGGTTTAAGGCAATGGGTAATTAACTGGATTGCAGCAGGTAGGCCGAAGAACGAACCTGATAGGCAGACAGAAAGCTATCCTTTCCCTTTTGGTATTATGATGAGCAAGGGTAACAACCAACCTGCTCCAAAGAGAACGCCAACAAATCTGCGGACATTGTCAGAATCACCGATACCTCGCCGTGCGATAAACGTCATCAAGAACGGGATCACAAAACTGAACTGGTCTGTAGCTGCTATTGATGAAAATGACACCGAGAAGTATCGGGAGATATGCAAGATTATCGAGCGTTCGTTGCTGAAGCCGAATCCTGGCGATTCATTTAGGTCCTGGATTGAGCAGATAGTTGAAGATATGCTAGTGTGCAGCGCTGGTTCGTCGGAGATTCTAAGGGCTGGCGATCCACTCAGGCCGTTCAGGATGTATCCCGTAGATTCATTTTCGATTGATCTATACCCAGAATGGGACGGAAAGCCAAACTCATACAGATATGCGCAGCGAGTGCATGGTCAGTATGTACATTTGAAATCATCTGATCTCATGTATATCCGAATGAATCCTAGGACGAACACTCCTTTTGGTCTATCTCCACTTGAAACGGTCTGGGAAACGGTAGAAAGCTTCATTACTGCTCACCGATCAGCAGGAAAACAGGCTTCGAATACGGCTACAAAGAAATTGATAAACCTAGGTAAGGGTGCGGATAGTAAGGCTGTTTCGGCTTTTCGTTCTTATTGGGAAAACGAAGTGCTGGGACGAGGTGTAAACCCCATAATCGGTGGGGAAAATCCAAGCATCCTAGATCTTGGAGCTATTGATGACAAGGCGCTATATCTTGAGTGGCAACGGTTTTTAATTGAAATTGTAGCTATTGCGTTTGACCTCTCTCCAAAGAAGCTAGGGCAGACCAAGGATGTCAATCGCAGTACAGCGGACAGTGAAGACGAGGATACGAATGACACGGTAGAAGCGATAGCAGAGAATATTGTAGAGCATATTAACAACCACATCATAGACGGTATCTTTAATCTTGGTGGGGTAGTTGAATTTAAGTATCACTATGCTTCATCACTCAAAGATCAAAAACTGAAAGCTGATATTGATGCAATATACTTGGATCGCAGGACAATCACTCCCGATGAGGTGCGTGACAGCCTTGCACGTAAGGCGCTGCCTAATAAACACGGTGAGGTTCTGTTGCAACCGAGCAAAGCAGCGGTAGTGGATTTGAATGAAGCAACTGCAAAGGCCCCACCAAATAAGGAAATAGAAGAGTCGGACCCGAACGCCACTGAAGAGTAGGCGTTTTTATTTTGCTCTGAGAGGAGGTGAGAACCTAAGTGCTTAAAACGTTGAAAATGAGTAGACAGACAATGCGTGTTCAAGATTTTAAGATGTCTGATGCAGGTAGCCATCCGAATAAAGTACCTTTCAAATGTACGTTATTTGCAGTAGATCAACCAAGTGAGGGTTCACCTCATGGAGCTGGGGGAAAGTTGATACGTATTTCATCCAGTGTTTGTGACCAGTGTCTTCATACGTTTGTGGGTATGGCACTTAACATTGATTATGTCAACGGCATGTCTGACCATGATCCTCGGTTCAAGGTGGCGGTCATCGAAAAGGCATACCGGGCAATGGATGGATATGCTTGGATTGAAGGGTACATTTACGGCAAAGATTTCCCGGATGTAGTTGCAACGATTCGTTATTACAACGGATTAGCCGCCGAGTACAACTGGAGTGAATATCAATTTGGGGCATCACTCGAAATGGAAGCTTCTGTACAGAATGCTACTGACGCGGAGAATGTACTCGAAGTAATGGAGTTTTGCGGCACAGGGGCAGCTATCTTGTTCGCGGATGCCGCTGCCTATAAAACAACGAGCTTTGCTGCTCGTAATACGAAACAAAACAAGGAGGAAGTAGATATGACACCAGAACAAATCAAAGCTATGGAAGATGCTATGAAGGCTCTACAAGAAGGCATGACGACTATTACAGCCAGCGTGAAAAGCGTGGTTACGGAAGTGGGCTCTATTAAAGGAGATATTACTGCTATGAAGGCTGCTAGTGCCGAAGCGGAACAAAAATCAGCAGAAGAACAAGCTGCCGCTGACTTGAAGGCTGCTCAGGACAAGGTGGATGCTCTGGAAAAGGAATTGAAGGATCTGAAGGCAGGGAGTACGCCTCCTCCTGAGCCGGATCGAAAAACATTCAGCGCAGCAAGTTTGCTCTCCAAATTTGGAGCAACCTTCTCAGGAAGTGCTGAAGAGCCTGATTACAAGACCTTCTGTGCCTCGGTAGACGCTTTGAATCTCTCTTCTTCCGATTCAATGAAACTTAAAATGCAGGCAAAAGAGGAATTTGCCAAGAAAGCGAGCGTGTAATATATGAATAACCGCGTAGGACAAGCGCAATTCGTCGAAATTGCTGCTGCTACTCAATTTCAAGGTCCGGGAGCAATCATCACAGATGATTTTCAGAAGGAAATTACAGATGTATTGCGCCGGACTTCTATCTTGGATGGAAGATTGAATTATGTACCGGCAACAGGCGACATTTCGACTTACTATGAACAAAATACAGTTAATGGCGGCGCGTTCGTCGATCCTCGCAATCTATCGGCTACGGCTACCAGCAATACACGCACACCGCATGGTGTGAAGATCAAAGCTCTGACAAACCAAGTGAATTTTGGTCATTATGATATTACGCTGGGACAGCAACAAAACAACTTCCCCGAACTCAAGGCTAAAGATTTGAACGATATGCTTAACGGTATCGGCCTTGCTCATGGTAAGGCGCTTTGGAGAGGGACTGATACAGGCCTGGCAGTGCCTGCAACTCTCCAATATGTGGGGATTGCTACCCAAATCACGAATACATTCACTGTTGGGCCGACAGCATCCATTGTCTCGGCTATTCGTGCGAAGATCGCTGCTATGGTAGCGAGTGAGTTGTATGAACTTATGCCAACCGCTATCTATATTCATCCAATAGCCCACCATTACTTGGAAGAGGAAGAACGTAACGCAGCCAACAACGAAACTCAAATCAGTAACATCAAGAAGACAACTGTCGCTGGTTTGGAAGTACTGGCTATTATGACTGCCGCTGGACTCTTGCCGATCATTCCGGAACCATTTATCACTTCTTCCACCAATGCTACAACAGCATCGAACACCGACTATGGCATTGCGATTGTGACCGAGCCTATGATCGAATACCACTATGTAGGTGAGAAAGGGATCTACCTGTTCCAACTCGGTACAACAGGAAGCCTTCAAGAGCAATATGTGGGTATCAAGTATGGAGCTCCTGTTGCTAAGGGTCCAAGCTATGCGCATGCCTACGGCACAATTGAGCGCCCTACAATTGCAGCAGTAGGCTAATAAAATTTAAGATTCAGGAGGCGGTCAGATGACTGCCTCTTTTACTGAAAGGAGATGATAGAATGGCAAAATCTAACCTTGATAAGCTGAAGGATGCAATCGCTGAAAGTAAAGCATTGCTTGAAAAATCGGTGATCGGTGAGGACGATGGGCAGTTCCCACAACAATCGGCGGACTCACTCCAGGAAGCTATTACTGCAGCGGAAACATTGGTTAGTACTGATGGCGCAGAGCCGAGTCAGTTTGATGCTCAAACGACAGCACTTAACGCTGCCAAACAAGCCTTCATGGAAACTAAAATCGAGAAACCGGAGCCCGTTATTCGGAAAGTGTCTCTTCGAGGTACACCGAGTCAGAAGAAAGGTGCTCACACAATACATTTCAAGAGCACTGTCGTGAACTTTGTGGATGGAGAGGCTCAGGTCCCTATTGAGCTTGCAGATGAATTGGCTAACGCTGGGTATATAGAATGAGTCAGTACCTTGAATTAACTGATACTGATTATGTACCGGCAGGAGTCAAACTAACCGAGGCACTAATCATCCGAGCTTCGGCGATCATCGACGGCAGATGCAGGCGTGAAATCGGAGTTAAAACTTACGCGGAACGTATACCGCTTACCAATCAACAGCGAGGGCATTTGTCCTACTTCCCGGTTGTAGAGGTTTCAGAAGTGAAGGCTAGAGCGAAACAGGGGTTAATGGGCAATTTCTTCGGTCCTCCAGGTTTTGAGCCTATTGCCGATATCAGCACTATTGATATCGATAAGGACATTGGCACTGTCTGGTGTGGCTACTCTCCATTCGGATCGGCCTACGCTGAACTTGAGGTAACATACATCAGCGGCTGGGAGACAGTCCCTGATAAAGTCAAGGCGGCATGCGGTCTGATCATAGGACAGCTAGTCGGGAACCCGAACAGCAATGTTAAATCGAAGAAGGACTTCGACTATAGTATTGAATACTTCAGCAATAGCATGATCACGCCAGAAATAGCCGATCTTCTGTCAGAGTTTGAACATAGGTCTTTTAGGTAGGTGATGCGACATGTTCTACGAGTTCTCACACCGTCATACTCCTTGCGTGGTGGACGGAAACGAGGATACAGTTATTCTCTCTAGGGAGACTAAAGCAACGACAGTAATGGGTAAAGAATACGTCTATAACGGCGTGTTTGCGCCTGAATCACTTGTGAATCGTGGTTCCTTGGTGCAAACGGAATACACATTCCTTGTCCTAACTCTGAGGAAAACAGTTGATCAGGACAACTACTGCTCCCTGGTAAAAACAATTGCTGTTGTCGAAGTTCAAAGACACCAGCAATTGTTTGGTGAAAACGACAACCCGATAGGCACAGAGTTTGTTACTGCAGCTTCTGACGTTGTCTGCTTTGCACAGTATGTAACTGCGCAGTTGAGACAGCAGGAGCCTGGGTTATTACCTAGCACTGTTTTCGTTCTGCAAATGCAGACTACGGTGGATGTTAAGGACCCTCAAGATCCTGAGCTATCTTCCCCCGATAGGATTGTGATGGGTAGCAAGACATATCAGGTGGATGTGGTAGATAGGATCAAGTATCCTAATTTGCTGCATGTTCAGCTTTCGGAGGATCGGCGATGATTACGGGATATGATTCAGTTCGGGCCACGAAAGATTTGGAGAATAAGCTTACTGTTGAAATAACTGGTTTGACAAAACTTGTCTTGCTTACTGCAAAGAGTGGTATCCGCTATTATCCTGCAGTTCGTGATCATTTGGAAATGCATATGTTCGTCTTAGCAAATCAGATGATATCAGGCAATATTACAGCAGATTACTGGGAAGCATGGCTCGAGCAATTTGGCAAGGGCTCAAAAATGGCAGACAGCACCCAAAATCCCGGCCTTGTCACCTACATGAAGAGTGATGCATGGAACCGGATAAGATCCAAAGGAAGCCGGGTTATCGTTGGACGAACTCGTGGGAAATACCGTGCGATTGATGGAACGATTAAAGAATCGAAGGGCGGATATGCTGGTGTTGACTTGGAGGAACTGGCAGAGCGAGGCGATATTGATCCATCATTCAAGGCTACGCCGCCGACATACTTCCTACGAGTTGCTATCCAATCCAATCGGAATCGTATTCTGGAGGGAATCAGTCATGTAATAACTGAGTTCCCTTATCATAAATACTTCGTGGAGGTGAAGGAGTGAGGCTACAACTTATTGATGCCGTGCAGCACGCGCTAAAATCAGATTCGGAGCTTATGTCCCTGCTAAAGCTTTCTCCTTCATCACCTTCTGAGGAAATCGTTAAGCGATTCACGAAGGGTATGGAGCCAGAGATAACAGTTAGTAAGGATACAGTTCCACATATCTGCCAATACGTCATGCCGGGGCGGTATGCGACTAATCCGCTGGTCTTTGAAGGCAAGTTCTGCATTGATTTTTATGGGAAAACATCTTATGAAGCTAAATTGATGTTTGAGCAAGCGTTCAAGGTCCTACACGAAAGAAGATTAACTGTACCAGGATTCAGGTCTTATCTTTGTGTATTGGCCTACGATACTGATTTTGCAACTGATATTCAGGGAGCTAAAGGGTATAAGGCAATATTCGATGTAGATTACTTGAGAACGAATTGAGGTGATGAAATGTCTGAAGAAGCATCTAAGCCGCCGGTGCTCAACAAAGAGTCTTCGGAGTTGAAAAAGCTGATCACCGAGAAGATCAACCTTGCTAAGAAGTTGGGTATCATGGGTAACTTGGAACCAATTCAGGGCTATAGTGATACCGAGGAATACAAACGGATCGAAGAAATTGATAAACGATTATGGGAACTGGTCAAATAATCTGGCCAGTTCTTTTTGTGTTCACTTTGAGGGGGATGAATTATGGAACCATTAGTTTTTGACGGAGTAGGAACAGTCCAGGTATACGAGACTGGAGGTACGCTGAAGTTTCTGGATGACAAGATCACAAAGGTAACATTGCAGTTACAATTCGACTGGCAGAAGGTCATGGGCGGCGACAGCGGATATGCATTCCACTACACGGCGCAGGATCTGGCTGATAAGGCTAGCATCGAAATTCCGCGTTATTCGGATATTCTTGCAGAGTTATCCCAGGGAGCCGAATCTGAGAAAGGCACAGTCAGCTTTGATGAAACTGAACAAGGTTTTCTTGATCCAACAGATGGATACAAGGTAAAAGCTCCTGCTAAATTCAGCGGTACGCTGGTTGCAGCCAGTGACAAGGTTTACTTGAAAGATAAGGATACAGGGAAATTGATGGAGCTTACGCGTGTAGCATCCACACCAACAGCAGAACAGTATACAATCACTGCAGATGGAGTTATTAAATCTGATGCTGCCAATGATGATAAGCAGATTATCGTTACTTTCAAGTGGTCGAAGGAGAATTCGACAAGAAGTATGCTGAGTGGCACGCGCCGTCCCAAGCCGTTCAAGCTGGTTCACCGTTTTTCCTTGGTAGATGACCGGGATGGAAAAGAGGTTCCTTGCCAATTAACAATTTGGAAAGCGCTTGGTGGCGGCACGTTGGATGTGTCTCAGGAAAGAAAAAAACCAACCAGCAATACACTATCGTTGGAAATTATGGAGCCAGACAAAACCCTTGAAAACCCTAACGGATATGCAGTTGAAATCATTTTCGGCATCTAATCAAATTAATATTAAACCCTCTGCCTAATCAAGCAGAGGGTTACATACATTGAGGAGGCAATTTAATGAGTGAGGACACGCAGTTGGACAAGACTCTTAATATCGGCTCAGAAATTACGCTTGGTGAAGGTATTGTAAAACACGTCAAAATCGGAACTATTGCTTTGATACGCCAAGTGCGCCAACTCATGAGTGGCAACGAATATAAGTTCTCTTTTTCTATCGGGCGCGATAAATGGGAAGCTACAGAAGATCGAGCTGAGGTTGATTGGCCTAAGATTGAGGCTTTGCACAAGGAAGCCTTTAACCTTGTATTGGTTGAAGGATTGACGGACGAAGAATACGAGAATGTAAATGAAGAGGGTATTAAGGAGTTAGATGTCCTCTTGGAACGATTTCTATAAAGGGTCCTTTCCGCCTGATGAAGATTACGAATCTGATAATGAGGAAGATCAAGAAGAAACTGAGGATGATCGGGAAACGGATTGGTTGGAGCTTTGGGCATTGTGCATCAGCGAGGGGATATCTGATTCGGAATGGCCAAATATGACCATTCCGAAGATCAGAGCACTCATGAAGGCCAAGAACAGAAAACGGGAATTCGAAATCATTCTTCACGGCGGCAAAGTCGAGAACAAAAAACCGAAGAAGGTCAAGTCATTATCTGATCTTGGGTTCTTCCATAAATAAAGTAGAGGTCTCCGCTATCATGCAGGAGACCTCTTTTTCTGTATTCAGGGCAGGAAAAATTTCCTGAACCATATGCGAGGTGAACAAGGTGGCAGATTTAAGTAAAGATGTAGTTGGTGCTCGGATTAGTCTGGATACAAGTAAGATATTACCGGCATTCAAGGTTATCGACAGTGGAGCAAGAGCCAATGCAGAATCGTTTAAACTTCTAAATGCTGAATTAGGAATCAGTGAGAAGAATTTTAAGTCCTTAGCCAGCAGTGCGGATAAGTTTGCTCTTTCGGCTGAAGATAGAAGAAAGAAGATTCTGGCTGAGTCGGAAGCGCTTGTAAGGCAGCGTACTGCACAGGCTGAATTAAATACGGCCCGGAAGAATCAATTGGATCAGGCTAATAAGATAACCGACGAGAAGCTGAGGGCGCAGCAGGCAATTGTAAAAAAGCGCGAGGATGCAATAGAACAGCAGGAACGTGAACACCTGAAGCGTATGGAGGCTTTACAGAATAAAGCATCATCTACAGGTCAGATATCAGCAAAGGTTTCAGGGGCTGGGACTGACGACAGGACGCGTGAACGTGTCTTAATGGAAGAACAGTCCATACGGATGAAGATATCTCAACTGGCAGAGAAAGAAGCGCAGCAGGCACGTAAGAACGCACAGGACTATGAAAAGTTTTGGGTGAATGCGTTACGTGCCAGAGAGCAAAAAGAGGCACAAGTCCGGGAGAAGGTTCTTCAGGAAGAACAGAAGATTCGGCGCTCTTTAAGTCAAACTGAAACACAGATGAAGCAAACCTTCAGTACAACTCCTAATTGGATGAGTCGAGTAGGAGATATGGCTACCCATGCACTCGTATTTAATACGGCGTATACAGCTATGCACAAAGTACAGGAAGCCCTTAAAGAAGGATTAGTAGGGATAGAATCCAATATGGCGGGATATATCCAGACAAACGAGCATTACTTCCTGGAATATAACGAAGGCACAAAAGAAATGGTCATGAATACTCAGAAGCTTCATGACGAGACAACCAAATTTATTAGAACTGCACACGATCTTGGTGCAGAAATCATGGATGTGACTGAATCAGCACGTCTATGGGGACGGATGTACAAGGATGCTGGAGTGGTACAGGAGATGGTACGCAAATCCACTATGCTCTCCACTGTGGACCTTGTTTCGCTTGAAGATGCAACAAAATCAATGGAGTCTACTTTTGCTCAATACGGGGTCCAAGTCAAGGACAGTAATGATGCAATGGTGCTCGGAGGAAGAGTGTTAGATTCCTGGTCGAAAGTGGCGCATGACACGATGGCGCCGGCTCGTGACTTAGGCGCAGCTTTTGAGCGGACTGGTAAGATTGCTGCGGAAACAGGTGTGTCATTCGACTTCATGAATGGTCTTATCAGTGCGGGTGTCCGTAACACGGCGCTCAGTGGTGAGAACCTGGGTAACATGTGGAAAACGGTACTCGGTACAATACGTACTGATAAAGCCGTTTCCGAAATTGAGCGCTTGGGTGTTGCAACCAAAGAGGTTGTGGATGGTCAAGAACAATGGAGGAGAGCGGAAGATATTCTGCTTGATTTATCTACTAAGGTCATAGATAAAAACTATGATTTGACAAAGTCTTACGCGGATATTTCGCGTGGGGTCTATCAATATGCGAAACTAGCTGCTTCATTAAACGCTGGCGATATTTTACTAGGCACAGCTGCTTCTATCGGTTCGAGCGGATCAACACTGGAATACCTCAAGGTTCAAATGGACACCATCCAGAGAAAGGCGGTGCAAACTAGAGCTTCGTTGTTAGAAATATTCAATAATGCTGGAGATGATGGGCTTCGCCGAACAATTAAGGATGTTCTTGATGCCATAGATCAACTACTGATAGGACTCACCAAGGTTCCTACAGGCGTCTTTGAGGGGACAGCAGCAATAGGGGGATTATTGCTCGCCTATAGGTCGTTAAGTGGGCCAATAATGAATGTAGTAGCCGCTGTAAAAGTCTTGACGACAGCTAAGGCAGCAGAAACAGTTTCTGTAGCAGCTAATACAACTGCAAACGAAGTAAACATTGTAACTTCTCAAGGTGCAATACTATCTACTGTTCAGAAAACTGCCGCAACACAAGCATCAGCTGTAGCAACCACAGCTCTAACTAGAGCACAAGCCGTTTCTACAGTAACAATGGCCGCTGCTACTGCTGGTCTATCATTATTGGCTGGAGCAATTGCACTGGTCGTTTGGCAAAGCGGTAAAGCCGAAAAAGCTGCCCGAGAAAGAATGCAAAACCTGAAGGATGAAGACGCGGCAGCTCAACAGATGGTGAGCCAATATCAACGTCAGATAGAGTTGCTTCCTAAATTAGTCAGTGCCCACCGCTCATTAGAGCAATCGCTTAAATTAAGCTCAGGTTCTGTTGAAAGAGAGACGCAAGTCAAGAAGCAACTCGAAGAAGTGTCCAAAGCCCTTGTCATCACCCTTGGAAAAGAAGGTGCGAAGCAACTTGAAGCAGCTGGCTACACCGATGAAGCAGTTCAGGTACAAGTTAATGCGTTGAATAAGCTCATCGAGAAGCAAAATGAGGCTCGTAAAAATTTATTAACAGGCAAACAAAATGAATTAGATGATCAATTGAAAAAAAACACAGAAGAATTGGATAAAGCGAGAAAGCAATTACAAGAAGTACGAGACAGTTTGGTGTCCCAAATGGGCGAATTCTTCAAGAGCGTCTTTACTTTTAAAAGCTTGGATGAAGCATCTAATTCCGTGAAATTGTTAGAAGAAAAAGTGAACGGGCTAGAAAAAGAAAATCGTGAACTTGCTGCTTCTGCCGCTGAAGTAGCCGTGCAATTGGGCCAAGCTGCTATAGAGACTGATCAATTTGCGGGGAAAGCAGGGACAGCGGCAGAAGGAACGAAGGCTCAAGAGGTAGCCTTGGCAGACCTAAGAGAACAAATTGAAGGCAATAGCAAGTCCGTTTCTGAAATCAACAATCTATTAAGTGATTTGTCAAAAGGACAATCCCTTAATGCAGATGCAGCCACGGCCCTCATTTTAAAATATCCGGAACTGACTTCTGCTATTTATAAGACTGCGGATGGATGGAAATTTGAAACCGATGCTGTTGAAATTTTACGTAAGGCGAAAGTGCAGAAAGCAATTGATGATCTTAAATCAGAAAAAGAATCCGCATTCATCACAAAAGTGCAGACTGACGAGAGATTAAAAGCATATGACATAGAGGCTCAGGCAATCAGAAGCTTAGCAGATTTAAAAGCTAGGTTAAATGGGGTTGTGGCACGCAGTCCTCAAGAAGTTGCTGATATGCAATCCAACCTTAATAGCATGACTGGAATAAGAGGTATTCTTAAAGCACCCTTCCAGATGCAGTTGGATTCGGATAAGACAAAGGTTGATAACAAGAAAGAGATAGAAGATATTTACAGTGAATATGCTAAGGAAATGAAAGTCTATGACGACAAGATAAAAGCACTTGGTAATCTATATACGGATAAGAATTTTGGTGTAAGCTCTGATTCAGGCAAGAAAAACAAAGGCAAGAGTGATGCTGATAAAGCAGCAGAAAAGGCTGCTGCTGCACGCAAAGAAGCTTACTCAGAAGATTTGGAAAATTTTAGGTATATCGCCGAACGTAGCGAGTGGACTATAGATCAACAAATTGATGGATACAAACGCCTAGGTCAAAGACACAAGCAGTATTTGTTGGAAGATAAGGACGGAATGAAGCAATACGTCCGAGACGTGCAAAAACTCAATGACACTAGATATCAAGAAGATGTCGAGAATCTTGAACGCCGAACCGAACGTATGCGCCAAGCAAATAAGCAAGAAATCGAGATGGTCAAGGCCAGTCTTGATTTTTACACCAAGGAACAGGAGAAGTCCTATCTACGACCAGCTCAACAGAGAGAGGTTCAAAAGCAGATTTATGATCTGAGTGTCCAATATAACGATTTGCGGTATCAGAATAGTGAGAAATGGATAGATAGAGAAATATCGAAATTGGAGATGGCTGGACAAAGCAAAATCGCCATTCTTAAGATGGAATATGATGCTTATGTCCGCATGAGTAATGACAGAGATAGAACTGCTGAACAAAGCTTTCAGTTGCAAAAAAACATTCACGAGAAGCGTAAGGCATTAGAGGATGAATTTTTATCCGATTTCCAAAAACGAATCAGCTATTACAAGAGTATGGAGGAAATATCCGTATCGGATCAGCTCAGTGCGTGGACAAAAATGCAGGCCCTCTATAAAGAAGGATCTGAACAGCGAATGGAGATAGATGTGCAGGTCCACGACTTGAAAAAGCAGCTTCTTGAGTCTCAGACAAAGGCTGCTGCGGAAGCAGCAAAAAAAGAGAAGGCATTACTAGAAAAGAATCGTGACGAAGAAGTTAAGAGAATCGAAGCTGAACGCGATGCTTTTGTCGAGGCGCAGGATGCCAAGATCAAGGCCATAGACGATTTGCTAGCCAAGATGCAAACGGACAATGAAGATGAAGACTACGAACGCGCGATGGCTGAGAAACAGGCACGACTTGCACTGCTCGAATCTGCTGTTGGTCCAGAGGGAATCGCTGAACGAAAGCAGGTCCAAAAGGACATTGAGGACTTGCAGCGGGAGCATAACCGAACGTTGGCTAAGCGAGGGCTGGAAGACCAGAAGAAAAAGCTTCAAGACGAAAAATCGGATCGCGAAAAGGATTACAGCGATCAGATCGAAGCTGCCAAACAGCATTACGACCAACTCGCCAGTAAATATGACGAATATAGCGATAGTGTAGGGTCTAAGGCCCAAGACCTAAATAATGCCCAAATAATCGCTGAATCCAATAAAAACGCTGAAATATTACGCCAGTTGGATCAATTTATAGCTGACTATCTTGCTAAGATGTCTGAAATAAGCAACACTTCAATCTCAACTTCGTTGGATACTACTACAAATTCGATTTCTGAAAAAGATAGGGATCTAGCACGCTACAATGCCAACATAGACAAATGGTACAGCGGTAGTAAGGAAGAAAAAGCTGCGGCTCATGCAGAGAACGAAGCGCTTAGACAAAAATATAAAATAAAGAAAGACACGGGCAAACTCCAAAAATTTCATTCAGGCGGCATAGTCCAAGGAGACAGAGGAGCAGAGGTCCCCGTTATTGCTCGGGCGGGGGAGATGTATCTAAACGATCAGCAACAGAGTAATCTATTAAAAATTATCAATTTCAGGATGCCTTCTCTCAATTTCTCAATGCCCGAGTTCTCTCTGCCATTAGCTTCGGGTGGATCGAATCCGCAGCAAATTAGTAATCAGTTCGCAATAAATTCAGGAGACACTTACATTGCGGACGAATCATCGGCAAAGGTGTTTTGGACGGAGAGAGACAATCTTCTGAGGAGATTGCAAGCGAGGGGAGGTAAGTCATAATGATTGATGCAACGGTGAATGGCGTGTCATTCAAATCAATCGGACTGGGGTTAAAGAGACATGATATTCCTGTGCTGCCACCGACAAAGGATTATAGTCTTGAAATTGCTGAGCGAGACGGCGAACTTGATTTTGGTAGCACCTATGCTGCTCGGACAATCAACCTGGAATGTGTCATTATGGCAGACGATACTACCCTTGATTACCATAGAAGAGTCGCTCAAGTTGCGGCTCTTTTTAATGCTAAAAAAGGGGATACCGTATTCACGTTTGCTGATCTCCCAGGAAGGAGATATATCGGACGCTATGCTGGTACGTTGGATATTGAAAAAATCCTTTTCGATGGGGAACTCACCATACCTATAAAAATGGGGGAGCGTCCATTCCCGGAGAGTGACGAGAATATCATCGAAGTAACGATTACTCAGTCACCTCAAACAGTAAGTGTAATTTCTACAGGAGATAAAAGGGCAAGTCCTATTATTGTATTAACCAACATCGGGAGTAACACCATTCGTAATTTCACAATCAGAAATGAATACCAGGTGGATTAGGAGGTTTTTAGATTGGCAGATGCATTATTAAGCAAAAGCAACTACTGGAAACAGGCGTGTATTAATGCAGCGCTGCGTGGAGTGACCTTTGCATCACCGACTACGCTGTATATTGCTCTATATACCTCAGCGCCTACCGATGGGGATACGGGGGCTGAGGTAAGCGGTGGAGGCTATGCACGGCGAGTAGTGACCTTCAGCGCGCCAACATTGGCTGACCGCAAGGCGATTGTGCAGAGCGCAGCAGACATATCATTTCCCACGGCCAGCGCTGATTGGGGACTGGTGACGCATATCGGGATTAGGACAGCGGCGAGCGGAGGGAACTTACTGTATCACGGAGCAGTTAAGACGCCGCGTACTGTGCAGACCAATGATACTCTGCGGTTTCTTGCAGGACAAATTAAAGTAGACGAGGGGTGATGAAGAGTGGAGAAGATGTATGCAGCGGTAGTCAACAGCCCAAAAACTGAGTTGACAGAACTGATTACCGATACTCAAACAGAAATCGCAGTAGAAAATGCTGCCGTGCTGCTACAGGGCGAAGGTATTGCAGTTATCGGCAACGGAGATGTAGCTGAAACGATCACATACACTAGCATTGAGGACGATATACTGATGGGCTGTGTAAGAGGATTCCAGGGTACGCCGCGTGCGTGGCCGTCAGGAACAAGAGTCGCTCGAAACTATACCGCTTATGACCATGACTCTGGAATGCAAAATATTCTTGAACTGGCCACTGACATTGCGAATCTAGCAACTGAAGTAGCTAACAAGACACAGGATGCCTCACTTACTCAAAAGGGGATTACGCAACTATATAACGGAGTAGACAGTGCGTCTCAAGCGCTGGCTGCGACGGCTAACTCCGTTAAGTTTGCCTATGATTTGGCGAACAGCGGGCATGTCCCACGTGGAAATATACCAACAAATTGGGACGCAGCTACTCAAATGGGAGTATATGTATATACTAATGGAGCATCTACAAACGCTCCGCCAGGTATTACGGGGGCGCAAATGTATGGTGTGCTTGTGGTCGCTGTAGCTGGAGCATATATTACTCAAAGGTATACAGCTACACCTACTGGCGAAACTTGGAGCCGGAGTAGGACGGAATCGGCGTGGAACCCATGGTCAAAGGATATAACGTCTTTTGGTGGCATGATGATAGGACCTCTATCAGTGAATGCGGGGAAGCTGGGAGATACAGTAGGCAGTAGTTTGGATACTGCTTACTTTGGGACGGCTATGACGAATAACGTGTCAGGACTATTTATCCGCCAAGTAAGAACGGAAAACGGAACCACTTGGGAAGGTACAGCAACTGATATAAGACGAAAAACTGACTCAACAGATCAAGCTGTATTAAGGTTTCGGGGAGACGATGTCCTTTTCCTAAATGCAGATGGATCTTGGACAAGTTTGCGGTATCTTAGGCACGCCGCTCCGACGATTGGTAGCGGTAGCCCAGAAGGGGCAGTTACGGCGCCCGTTGGAAGGTTATACCTTAGATCGGATGGATACGCTGGAGAAACGCTATACATCAAAGAAACAGGCACGGGTAACACAGGATGGAGGGCCGTAAAATGATAAAAGATGTAGTCATATTAGATGGCCAAGTAATCAATATCGGCCCCTGGGATGAGCAGATTCAGCGTGTCCTAGTCTCGCCAGCGGAGTACGATGATGAGGGCTTAATTGTCAAGGATGCTGTGTATGAGGACGTTGTGACTAATCCAATGCCGGAGGGTGCAGTTATCGAACAACGGGAGATCGAGACAGCGCTGGACGGTGGCCTGATCGTCAAGGGGACGGCTAAACCATCCGAAACAGAGCTACTTGGACAGCAATTAGCTGCGGTCAAGCTACAGGCTATGCAGCAGACTGCTGCTGTCAGCTCATTAGGCCAGGAACTTGCGGCGGCGAAACTGACTGGTATTCAGCAGCAGCAAATGATTAGCAATCTCGGAGTGGAACTGGCTGCTACAAAATTAGAGTTAATTAACCTTAAAGGAGCTGAGTAATATGACATTTTGGCAAATGGCTTATCAATGGAAATGGGTAACCGCTGAGGCGTTGAAAGGTGCCGTCAAGACGGACAGCAACCCATTTGGCGAAATTACCACGGATGAATATAAGACCATTACAAGTGTAGTCTTCGCATAATCCCAAGCGATCGGGAAAAGGAGGGCGCTATGTTCGGTGGAGGATTTAACAACTTAAGCTTCAACGCGGGAAGTGAAGAGGGGGTCACCCTAGACCTCTCCGCCCATCTTTCCGGCACAGGGCAGATTTATTCTCGCAAACTGGAGACGGAGGGCGCAGACAGCGACAATGGATTTAACTTAATGGCCTTTAATACGACCGAGCCGGGGACTGTTGCCGAATACGTATTGGAGTTTGTGTTGGATATGACCGCCGCCGCCTCGTTATCCGGGGAGGGGGCAGTACAAGCCGACTTCATACGTGAATACGTGCTGGAAGCTGCTGAGATGTCCGGGGAGGGCCGTGTAGCCGCTGCGGACTTTATCCGCGAGATTAGCCTACAAGTTGTCCCTATGTCTGGTGCTGGAAATTTATCAGCGGAACTGTCCAAATTTCATACGGACTACATTGAATTGACTGACGTATTTGCTCCGGGCGATGTAATTACTATCGACTCAGGGAAATTCAAGATAACCCGGAATGGGCAGAATGTATCCCATCTATACAACGGTGATTTCTTTGACCTTAACCTCGGTCGTAACAATATCACCTGGACAGACCCGGAGACCGGCCGGACGATTCTCTTCCGGATTACACACCGTGACAAATATTTATACTAATGGAGGTTTGGTATGCCTACTCCTACTATGCAAGTCTTTGATAAAAATATGCGAAGGGTCGGGACATTAGTAGACTCTTTTGATATTCAACGCCGCAGGCGCATTAACAGTGACCATGAATTAACTTTCATGGTGCCGATGACTAGCGAAGATTATCGCGAGAAGCTAGCAATCAAGGGCCACGTTCAAGATGAGCGTGGTCAATTTTATGTCATTCAGTCCCGGAGCCGGTCGCGTGAAGGACGGAAACTGACGGCAAATATATATTGTAACCATGTCATGTTCAAGCTGAATGATTTTAAATTTCCATATGCCTCTTATATTGCGGAAGCCTATGGAATCCATATCAAGCAACTCACTGATTTGATTACTGCAGCAACAGGAGGGAGATTCACTTTTGCCATACATGACACATTTGATCTCCATGATGTGAAGGATTTCGGACGCGGGACGTGTTTAGAAGCTCTGAACAAGATTGTTCAAATGTATGAATGTGAAGTGGAGCCTGATAATTTCGTTATCAACCTCCGTAAGAAAATCGGGGCAGACAACGGACTACAGTACCGGCTTAAGAAGAACATTGTCTCCAGTTCCTTTAAAGACAAAGGAGAATCACTGGTAACGCGCATGTTCGCGCAGATGAAGGATGGCAGGACGTTTATAGGAATGGACGCTTCTCTTTTGACTGATGAGGAGCGCAGCTTACTTTCAGGGGTGCCGGGTACCATTGTAAACGGTAAGCTGGCTGTGAACTATTTGATATCCCCTTACGCTCAATATTGGGCCAGTGACTCGGTCCCGTTTTACGATGGGGAAATCATTGAGCAAGACATTGAAGAGGCTGAGGACTTGCTCAAAGCTACAAGAAAGGCTCTACGAGAGCAAGAAGTTGTCTCCTTGGAACTCACTGTTTCGACAGCCGATTTATTCAAGATAGACAACACAGAGCCACATCCGCACTTGGGCGATACGGTCATGTGTATTGATCCTGGAATGGACATGAACAAGCTAAAAGCCCGGATCACAGAGCTTACAGAATATCCGTACAGTAGAGATAAACATTCAGAACCGACTATTTCCAACATCAATCTTCGAGATTATGCGGATATCATATCGGATCTGGAACGGAATAAGAACATTGTTAACAATCTCTTCAGTAACGGGAAAATCCGGACGGAGGTGTTCGAGTCCTTTGCGAAGCAGGCCGTAATCGACATAAACAACTCTAAAACGGAAATCAAATACGATCAACGAGGGATTATCCTACAAGATCAGACCAATGTACTGAATCAGGTCATTATGACCTCAAACGGAGTAGTTTTAACCACAGACGGAGGCCAAACGGCTCGAACGGCTATTACGGCCTATGGGGTTGTAGCAGAACAGATTGTCGGGCAGCTCGGCAATTTCGTTTCTTTGGTCATTGGATCAGGTAACAATGTGACCAAGATCAATACCAACGGAATCAGTGCTGGTCATGACGATTACAATAGCGCTCCGTTCCGGGTAGATATGCAGGGCAATGTTATAGCTCGCTCAATCAAACTTACCGGGCAAATAGACAACTCACAGATGCAGTCATCAGATATTACTACCTCTAACCTTACCGCTTCTAATATTAGATCTACTACTATTAGAACAAGTGCTTTAATTGGTAATGAAATAGAAGGAGGAGTTATTACAGGAGCCTTGTTTCGCACGGCGAAAACTGGACGAAGGATAGAAATTAATTCTAGTGGTCTTACAGCATACAATTCTAGTGGAGAAGAGGCAATCTCTCTGGGACAAACTTCTAATGGTGGCCACTTGGTATTTTCAGATAGAGGTAGTGCTGCTGGAGAGATTTATGCAGATTCGAACGGTATACGTATTGGTAATATGGGTGGAGTATACATCAGATCTCGAGATGACTACACATATCTTCAGGGGCCAGTGAATTTTGATGACGCCACGGAAGTGCAGGGCCTAAAACAGTATCACATTGATGGTCTAGATGAAGAATTACGAAATATCAGAGATCAAATTTCCAACATTAGAGTGCAGATATTTGAGGATATGGTTATTAATGCTGAATTTGATAATCGCACAAGAAATCTTAAACTTTATAGCCGTGGTAGCACGGTGGCCACGGTTAACATCCCTATTGATTAATTTGGACAATCTGGTTTACGACAATATCTTCCAATGTTACTATTAGGACAAACAGACTATTGGTGGAGGTATTTCAATGAACAAAAAGATGTACTTGGGCGTCGGTGTTTTACTGGGAGCAATTCTTGCAACAGCTGGTGGAGCTGCTGCAGAACAAATTAATTCTTTGATCGGAAAGGCAGTGGACGGAGAATATAATGTGCGTGTGAACGGATCTGCGTTGTCTGAAAGCGCGATTGTCGTTGATGGTAAAGCTCATGTTCCCCTTCGCGCTGTTTCCGATTCATTGGGAGCTGATCTTGTGGTGAACGGGAAAACGATTGAAATCAGAACGAATGCTGAGCCTAACATTAGCACTAATACTGAGGCTAAGAGCGAAGTGGTAATCAGCAACCCATATTCACATTTGCCTAAGAATCTGATAGAGGAAAAAAGAGACAATGCAGCTGAATGGGTAGTTGCCTTGGAACGTGATATTGATTCATATGAAAAAGCTATTTCAAGAGTAGACAAGCGAATTAGTGCAGCTGGTGATGATCAAAACATTCTTGATCACATCAGTAAAAGTGTTGAAGAAGACAAAGCAAAATTGGATGATGCAAAGTCAAAATTAGTTGAAGTCAAAAATGATCTAAAGCTACTTAATGAAGCATTAGCTAATAAGTAAAATATGTAATGTCACAGGAGCCCTCTTAGTATGGAGGGCTCTAAGTATGAACTGGAGTAGGTGAAGTAATTGGAGAACTTTATTGGAGCAATAGTGTTTATTCTCCCAGGATTCTTATTGTATTTTTGGATTCAATCTTTTGGAATTAACCCTGTAGTAAAACACACTCCCGGAGAATTTACGGCTGTAGCTGCTCTTTTATGGTTGCCGACTTCCTTTGTAACATTGCTGATATATAATGGCGTCATTTTTTTATCACGCTATTTTGGAAAAATGGACTTTGTGTGGTCACTAGATTTATTGAAAAGGGAATCCAATAATATTGTTTTTTTAGCAGTCTTTTTAGTTCTTAGTGTAGTTGTTAGCTTCACTATGGGTTGGATTTGGGCGACAAAAATTTACAAACACCATTTAACATTGATAAATAAAATTCGCGAAAAACGTGGAATAGCACCGTTTTCTGAAACTCCTTCAGTTTGGGATGAAGTTTTCGGGAAAAATGATAGTCAAGTTGTGGAGATTGGCAAAATAAATAAAGAGGAAAAACCTATTATTGGAAACATAGTGAAAGCGTCCCGGACTTTTGAGCCAGAACGCTATCTTAGTTTGAAAGATGTAGATTTCTTCACTAAATTGGTCGAGGAACATACTATCCCTGTGATTCAGATTCTATACGATGCCAAAACAGGAGTTTATATTAAAATATTTGATCCTGAAGCTATAGAGGATGCACAACATAAGGAATAACTTACTTCTTCTTAGGATCAGCAGAAGAAATTCGAGCGCTAGGCTTGTCCACGGACCTTTGTTCTCCAACTGGAGAGTTAGACTGCTTTGGCGAATTTGCGGGCTTATTGAAATCACTCATTTTTTACCTCCATTTGATGTTTTTGAGGAATCATTTTTATTACTACTACCACTAATTTTGTTTGGCTCAACCAATCTAGCGGATTTTTTCTCGACTGAATAGTTACTGTGTTTATGCTCAACATGTTTATCTGACATGATCCCCTCTCCCTTCCAATATTCCATAATTCGACATGGTGTGTATGGAATCCTTTTTGCACAGTAAAGTGCCGAAAATGAAATATACTTAGACACAGTAAAGCCTCTGTCTTAACTGGAAGAGAAGATTTACATCCTTACAAAGATGGGGAATCTTTAAATCCGTACTACAACAGCAACAAAATGATTCTAAAATACAAGTATGAAAGCCTCTGATAACTCAGGGGCTTATTTTACGTTTCGAAACAAATTATAGGAGTGGTGAAGAATGAGCAAAGGCATGATTGTCTTTGAAAATCAGCATGAAGTGACAATATTGACAAGGGAAGACGTCGGGATTGATTTCAAAGGTGATTTTCTAATAAGTGCAAAAGACATTGCTGTAATACTGGAATATCAAGGGGAAAAGGCGACCAATAATGTATTGAAGTTCTGCAAAGAATCTCATATATTTCGAGTGAAAAATTCGGACATTCTGAATCGGAATGTCCGAAAAATGAACAATGCAGGAGAGGCTTTTGTGACAAGTTTTGCTTTAAATCGTGTGCTTGGACAATCTAGTCAGCCGAAGGCAGAGGCGTTTCAAGATTGGCTATATGAAGACATTCTTCCTTCAATCCAAAAACATGGAGTTTACGCTACAGACAATGTAATTGACAACATTCTTAATAACCCTGACTTTGGGATCGAACTGCTGACAAAGCTTAAGGAGGAACGCGCTGCCAGAGTCCAGGCTGAGCGAACGAATGCTATTCTTATGCACGTTAACAAGACTTATACCGCCACCGAGATCGCCAAAGAACTTGGATTCAAGTCAGCGATTGCATTGAATAATGATCTGGGTAATCGAAAGATTCAATTCAGACAAAATGACACTTGGTTACTGTACAGCAAATATGCAGATTGCGGATATGTTGAAATTAAACAAGAGGTTTTGGATAACGGGAAGGTCATTTATCACCGTAGATTCACTCAATTGGGCCGTAAATGGTTACTGAAAACTTATGGAGGAGAGTAGAGGAGGCGTCCATTCAGGAGCCTTCTTTTTCTTTTCAAAGGAGGTGAGAAGGATCGTGGCAAAGATAAAATCTACGTTAGATATTCAATTAGACTTATCGCAGCCGGTTGAAGAGTTAACTCAAGTCATTTCGGCTGTAATATCTACTCAGCCAGCACGAGGGAAAGAAATTCTTGAGGGGTTGGATATAGCAGTAGGTAATGCATTGGCAGACATCCGCTTCAAAGAGAACGAGGAGTAGGAATTGCAGTCCAAATTGCTCAGGAAAAATTTCCTGATCGGAGGTGAGAGAAAACGATGCAAGATCCACAAGTAGAAACATTGCAGCGTATAACAAGAGTCGAAACCAAAATAGACAATATTGAAGAAAAGCTTGATTCAGCCATTAATGTTAGGGATGTTGCTACTGCAGCTGCTCAATCGGCGAAGTCTGCACACCACCGGCTGGATCGCATTGAAGAAGCTCATAAATGGCTTTGGCGTACAGTTGCTGGTGCTCTTATTCCCATAGTCATCGGAGCTATTGTAACAGTCATTAAGCTAGGAGGTATGTGATTATGAATTGGGATATTATCAGTGGAATGCTTGATACAAGATTGGCTTTGGTGCTGGCTGCTTGCTGGTGTGTTGGATATATACTCAAGAAGACGCCGCAGGTGCCTGACTGGAGCATTGTTTACGCCGTGACGCTTGTTGCTGTGGGCCTGACAATCTGGCTATTGGGATTCGGTCCGCATAGTATCGTCCAGGGTGTGCTGTGTGGTGCCGTGGCCGTTTATAGTAATCAACTGGTCAAGCAGGTGAAGAAAGGGACTGATCAGCCATGATTTCAAAGGGAAATTTCTTGCTGATGGGGCCATCTGAATTCAAAGGGTGGCTCGACAAGCAAAAAATAACCAGGAGTATAGACAAACTCCAGGTTCATCATACAGCATTGCCTAACTACTCTACTCGTCAGATTGTCAATGGAGTAGCTAAACAAGATGTCTGGAAATGTCTTGAGGGCATGAGAATGTTCCATTTGTCACAGGGTTGGTCCGGTACAGGGCAAAACATAACCGTACTTGAGGATGGACACATTGCCATCAGCTTGGATCGAGACTTGAATAAGACGCCTGCTGGAATTAAAGGGGCCAATACAGGTGCTTTGTGCATAGAGATCATCGGAAACTTTGATCGTGGTGGGGATACGATGACATTAACACAAAAACAAGCTGTGTTTCACCTATATGCCTGTCTAGCTCTTAAGTTAAATATCCCTATCGATACTTCCCATATCGTCTATCATGCCTGGTACACTTCGTCTGGAGCCTGGTTAGGTGATTATGTGAAAGATAAGTCCAGTAAAACCTGCCCAGGATCAAATTTCATGGGGGATGGAAATACAAAGGCTGCGGCTGAGCGCAACTTCATCCCTGGCATCAAAGCAGAGATGCAATGTATCATGAACGGAGGCGACGATTCAATGACAACAAAGGAAGACAAGGCATTTGAAGAACTACAGGCGACGGTGAAGCAGCAAACTGAAACGATCAAGAAACTGGAGCAGCACAACTGCATGCCGGAGATTCCATCGTGGGCTGTGAAGGCCTGCGAGGCAGCTAAGGCTGCTGGCATTGTGGACACTACTGCCAAGCGTAGTTATGATTTTTATAGCTTGCTGACGGTACTGCATAGGGCAGGAATGTTGATTACACAAGATAAGAGTAATTGAGGAAATATTTCGAAGAAGTTCGTTCTTATTTTCGACATTTCACATACACTGTAGACTGGAATAGGCCTTAAAATGATATTATCGATTATGTATCCCCTGCAGCTTACTGGCAGGGGATATTTTTGTTAGGAAGTGGAATAATTTTGTTTAAGTACAAATAATTATCGGAATATAGAAGGAGTTGAACAAGTAATGGAGAATAATTCCTGTAACAATAAATCAGGAGGTATGGAGATGGCGGTTAATGATAGAATTGAAATTATTTCAAACAGTAACCCTGAAATATATGGAATAGTAGGCACGATTTTAGCTATTTCAAAAAATGATATTGGGACAGATATTAGAGTCAAAATGGAAAATGGGCTGGATATCTGGATAGATGCAGAGGATGCTGTTATTTACTAAAAAAGATAAAATGTGACAAAATGCGTATTGACATGATAGAATAGGCCTATCTACCGGCGAGAGGAGATAGGCCTATATGCATATGGATTTTAGAGTGTATCAGGTGATTTATTCTGGAGATTTAGCCAAAGGTGGGGGGAGATTGTTTCAATATCTCCAAGGCTTAGCTAAAATACCAGGAGAACAAGGGTTTGAGTATTGCATCACGAGTGAAATTGATTACCAAGCTGGTATCATTTGTGGATGTTTAGCTGAAGAATACTCACCAGATATCAATTCCGTAGATGATGATAAAAACGTATATGTACCTGATGTTGCTCCTTATCTAAACACGTACTTCGCTCTCGATTTACAAGAGCAAAGATTTTTTGTTCAGCATAGGGAATATCCTGCTACTAATCTCAACAGAGAGCAAGCACTTGTGAGACTTGCCACAATGATTAATGGAGGGTACCAAGATATTTATGGCCCTGCGTTTGATTATGTAATCACAAATCGGGACGTTAGCGACGATGAGTTTATTGAAGTTTTTAATCAAAACAGAATTACATCTCTTAGGGTAAAACTATTCCCACAAGGGAGATTACTCAGTAGAGATGCTAAAATAATGGGAGATCTCGACCTCAACTCGGCATGGATCAATGGCTGGAATACAGACACCAGTGAGACATATGAAGTTGTTCTTAAGGCCCCTGGTAGAGGTGGTGTTGGGGATTTAAGAAGGTCTCCACTTGCTGTTAGTCTAATTAATGTCCCGGTAAAGGAAATTCTCGAGTTAAACTATTGGAGTGAAGAGGATGGAGTGGGAACAATGTCAAGAACTGACCTTAGAAAACTTAGGGTTCAGGGTCTTGATAGACGAACCCAACCTATTACTGGCATAGATCGTTTACTACTCGATTTACGCAATCGTAGGCCTGAAATTAGAAGATTTATTGCATTCGAGATATAAAATACATTTTCTACATTGTTGGTGGTGAACCAGCGGGTGATTTTTACCTGTGGGCCTTTTTCACTATAAATTTTCGTTGCAATTGTAAGTTAGTATATGTATGTCACTAGTCACAATATTAGTTGAAAGATAATTATCCTCAAAATACAAATATGATAGGTGAGACAAATGACTGAAAAATTTTCAAATACATTAACAGAAGATATTGAAGTGTATCCAAATTATCCTGAAATTCTTTCTTCAACTGTAAGTGAAAGCTATCCGAAATATGCAAGAAAAAAACTATTGAAACAAATGGAAAAAAACGAAGTGGTACGACTTGAGAAAAGTAAAAAAGTATCTGAAGGTAAAAATGTTTTGGACTTATCTGATATCGAAGATGAAGAAAATCAGCTTTCAGAAGGAATAGCAAGAGCACAATCGGTAGTGAGACACGTCGAGAAAGATGAGTTTTTGAAATCCTATAAGTTTGCAGTTCTTTTTTCCGTTACTGAGATTGATGAGACTCTAATCGATGAAGGACTTATAAAAAATAAGATTGTTGATTATTTTTCAGCAAATCGTCCCAATGATTACATTTTTGATGAAAAAACATATAAATCGATTATTCCAACAAAATATGCTATAGGCAATATTATAATGTTTAAATTTAGTAGGCTGCTTTCGGGTTTCCCTCCTAATACAGAAATTAAGAAACAGTACAAATATCCAATTATTGCAGTATATCACAAACACCTCGGAGTGCTTGAGATTAGATTGGACAGAGTCAAACCATATTTTCAAGATGATGAATTTTTTTACACTCAGCAAATTGAACTTGTGTTAAATTGGTTTAAGATAAACTTGGATTGTCAATTTGAAAACATTAACTTTCCTGCTGTCATCGACTATATCATTAAAACTCTAGAGCAAGACGAAGTAAGCGTGCACTCACAATCCATGAGTTTACCAAATGGAGGAAAGGCTGTTCTTGATACTGGAGCAAATGAGAATTATATCCTTCCCTTGCTCGGAGAGCTTAAAGAATTAATTAGATCAAATGAAGAACTTTTTGATAAAAGTCCTGAAATTAGACAAATTCTCGATGGTTTTATTGCTGAAATTGAGACAAATGCCAACCTACCATGGATAGCCTTAATATGGAAAGGCACTGACAAAGGAAAAAGCACAACGGTTAAGTTTAAACACGATTATTTAAATCAAGAGTACAGCTTTTTGCAGTATTATGGACAACAATCCAATATGGAGAAGATGAATAATGTCACCGACTATATTATCAAGAATAAAATCGAGTTTGAGCGACTCGAAGATATTAACGGAGCGGAAGCTGACGGACCTGCTAACGATTCTAGCAACATATAAAAAAGGCCAGCTTATTTATCCAGGTGTCCTGATAAGACGGTTAAATGTAAATATGTCAGTCGCATATCAAGTCTTGGAAATAATCAAACAGTTAAAGATTATTATTGTTGTCTTTGAAGTATACTGTCATCGTTGTGGACAATTTACTGGAGCAATATACAATACAATTGCCGAAATTCCCGAGTCACACGATTGCGAAAACTGTGATTCCGAATTAACAGCTATTAAAAACAGTGTAGCAGTATATAAGGTGATTATTGATGAGTAATGAAGGTTTGTCACCTTACCAATATCTGCAGTTTAAAAATATTGATGACATGGAAGAACATTTCAATACTCTTTCGAAACTAAATGATAATGATTTGGCTGAGTATCACAAATTACTATTAAATTTAGAAAAAGTAAATGAAAACAGAGTAACAAAAACTGGGAAAGGGCAGGACAACAACAACACCATTCAAAAAGGAAAAGCTCTAGAGCAGTTGGTTTCTTTTCTTTGGGGAAGATCGGGATTCTTTGAGGTTCATGACAATATTCGAAATAGCACAAATGAAATTGATCAACTTATAGATTTCAATTTCAAAGGAATACTTTTCGAGAGCTTTTTACCAGTAAATCGTATTAATAGTAGGTTTCTAATATCGGAATGCAAAAACTATAATAAAACTATAGGTGTTACATGGGTAGGTAAATTATACTCTCTGACTTGTACGAATTCTTCAAGGTTTGGTTTTCTTTTCTCGTATCATGGAATGGCTGCAAGAGGTGGATGGGATTCTGCTATAGGACTCACGAAGAAACTCTTCCTTCAAAAGGAGAGAATAGACGAAAGAGTATTCATAATTGATTTTAATATTGAGGATTTTAGAAAGATTGCCGAAGGACAAAATTTCCTATATTTAATGAAATCTAAAATTGATGCTCTTTTGTTGCAAACTAGTGTTGATAGTTTTATATCAAAGCATCCCGCGGAAGAAACTAAAGAATAATATATTAAAATCTACTTATTAGTGACACCCTACTATTTTAGCTAGTAGGGCATTTTTAACATTAGGGGGATTTTCGTGGTGAAGCCAGATGAATTACAGGATAAAAAAACTAAAGATGCAAAAGACACAATATTACACAAGTATTTACTGTTCGGGTCGATTTTCATGGTGATTTTAGGTGTTTTGTCTCCATCCGTAATAGCTTCGATTTTTAACAGAACTGGTTTTGAGGGGTACATGACTTTAGGTACTATAGGAGATTGGTTAGGGGGATCGACGACCCCTTTTTTGACATTCGCAACTTTTTTGATTGTCGTAGCTGGGTATCTAGCTCAACGTGAAGAGTTAAAAAGCACCAAGGAGGAGTTAGTACTTAATCGTGAAGAAATGGAAAAGAGCAGAAGTGAATTGAAAAATCAAACAGAAAATCTTACGAAACAGGGGTTTGAAAACACATTCTTTAAAATGATTTCTTTACACAATGAAATTATTGCATCAATGATTGGTCACAAATCTTCGAGCGGAGTTCGACAAAAGACGGGAAGAGAATCATTTGCGGTCTACTACGAGGAGTTAAAAAGGAAATATAATCATGGCGTAATCAATGGTCTTGAACGTTCAAATGCATTGAAATCCAGTTATAGATCTTTGTACAGTCAGCGAGAATCGGATTTATTTCATTACTACAATCATCTTTATACTATATTGGAGCTAATAGATAGTTCTAGCTTAAAAAAAGAAGATAAATTGATGTACGCTAGAATATTCAAATCCCAATTATCTAGTCACGAAATTATCATTATACTTTACCACGGACTCAGCGAGATGGGGTATGAACTAAGTGTATTGTTGCGAAAATACAGGATATTCGAAAATATAAACAGACACCTACTCTTTGCAAGAGAAGATCTGGCAGATTTTTATGACATAGAATCACGCAATAGAAATATTGAGTTATGAATTTTTATTAAAATATTGAGTTATGATTTTATTCTGAATGAAAGAATGTTGTTCAAAGGGGAGCTTTATGAGTCATACATACAGAGTTTTAACCACGGACGATGATTTCCTAGTAGCGGCATTATCACAATGCAAGGTATATGTAGTGAAGACCCTTAATGATCAAATGATGGAGATTATCGAGTATGGCGGTCATGTGGAGAAATACACTCCCGAGTCAATCAAGATCGACGGGTCGTATTTCTTCCGAGATCAATATGAATTTAGAACCGACATTAAGAGCTCTACTGGCTAACCCCGGTGGAGCTTTTTTAGTATAAGTACATGTCCTAGGAGGGACACTAATGAAAACAATTAGGGGATGAACTAATGAGTGAAATCGGAAAAATATTACCAAGTATAAGTCCACAGGTTGTAAATAGCAGACATCCAAGGTCACCTATACCCGAATCTAACTATATAAATGTCAGTTTGTTTATTTCCCATCCAGATCCTAAACCTTTTCCAGCAAGCAATAGCATACCAGAAGAAATCAAGAAAAGATTTCTCGAGCACATTAGAAATTTAGAAGCATTATTTGAAACGAAATGCGGAAAAAAATTAAAAATCAGAAATGTGTGGAGGACTTGGGACAATATTAGTACTACGGCAAAGGTACAATTAAGGGCAGAAGAAATCCCGGTGGACATAGAGAAAGCAGAAGAAGTTACGAAACAAAGAACACGACACAAAGGTTATTTTCCAGAGATTAACATTATGATTTGGTACATTCTTGGAGATTACCTTTCTTTAAATGAGAATCCAAACAAGAAGGTAGTTGGTCGAGCATACAGTGATGTAAGCGATGATCCCTGTGCGCTAGTGTTTATTACTGAGAAAGCTGGACCCTATGCGTTAGCTCATGAAATCGGTCACATCCTGAGTGACTTCGAGGACCCAGACCCAGACCCAGAAGCCGACTCAAAGGCGCACAATAAAAACCCAGATAATTTAATGTATTTTGAAGAAGGGGGAACTAATATTACTGCTGCACAATGCGAGAATTTTTTTAAACATAAGTTTATCAAAGCACCCAACTGAATCTGTTCTTGTTTATCTTAAACAGTAGGGCCTTTTATGCTAAAAGGAAGATTGATTTCGACGTATAAAATGAATGTATATTCGTGTCATTGGCGTGATAGTAAGGAGTAAGTATGGTTAGGAGACATGCAAAGACCCACTAACCTATATTAGTCGGTGGGTCTTTTTTTGTACTAAGTTTAACAATTGTAATCATTTACTGACATAAACATTTCCGCCTGTAGCTGTGCCATAAGGGGTGTCGATGTTATTTGTTATTACAACTATATAGTCTGCTTCAGGTAAGTTATAAAAAGTTACTTCTCCTGGATCTCCAAAAGCACCTCCATAATTTCCATGAAACGATTTGCTTCTTTCAATTTCGTTAGTCCATTGATTATAGAGTTCATATTTAACATTAGCGTTGCTATTTCGGTCAACATCACCATATCCAGTTAACATTCTATACTGATCTACCTTTATAGTAACGTAAGAACCCTTCGTAACATAAAAAGATGATCCAACTTCTCTGATATTTTTTCCATACAAAGTTGTATGCCAATTTGAGACTGAAGTAGCTGCGAATAAAGGTGAAGCTACAAGAGCAGAAAATAGAAGTGTGAGGAGAGTTGCCATAAAGAATTTTCTTGCTTTTACCATGTTTACATCTCCTTTAGTATGTTTTGGAATTATCCGATCGGCAATATAATTGTACCTTATTTGGTAATATTACTCAACAATTTAAATTTAAAGTGAATATATTAACTAGATTCTATAATAGGGTTAAACTTGCTTAAATACTACTCAACATACAGAAACTCGCTGACCAAATAGGTCAACGAGTCTGCTTACGTTTACTTTATTATTTTTATCTTGTGAGTCTTGGTCACTGAATTGCCACTAAAAAACACGAGTTTTCCGTATACTCACTTACTCAGCTTATATAGGCAATACTGGTTCAGTGAAACCTTCTCCGCAGCTGCACGCTCAGCTAACTGTCGGTGCAGACTACGTGGCACCCTAACATTAAACTTCCCGCTGTATTCATCATCCTTCAGCGGCTCGTTGATCGGGTCGCCATACTCCAGCTTTACCTCTAGATAACCTTCCATAGCTTCGCGCACGCTCTCGTAAGCTTCAGCATAGGTATTTCCGTGACTATGGCACCCGTCCAACTCAGCAACCGTAGCAAAAAAATAGTCGCCGCTCTCGTCCTTTACAGGTCTGATCTGAATTGTATAGGGAAGCGACATATAATAAGCTAAATCCTTGTTTTCCATGATTACCGGCTAGGATATAATGAAGAATAAGGAGAGGGGAGCGGTCACTCCCCAATCCGGTCCAGTACGTCCTTGACGTACGCCGCCTTTAGCGGTTGTTCCTTTTTGATGGTTGTCAGGTCTCCTGAACTGTTACGGAATTGAAAGTGCGAGCCTTTACTTCTCACTAATTCATAACCGTAATGCTGGAGTACTTTGGTGACTTCATCAAATTGGATTCCGTGAGGGCGGTTTTTCATTTTCTGGACCAGTTTTTCAATCCTAGCCATGTCTCACCTCCTATTTGTATAGTACCATATATAGTACTATTCATCAAGTGACTCAGTAATTTATTTCCGATTGATAAACGAATATATGTTCGCATATAATAAGATGAGCTATTGACCACAGGAGGCGGGTGTGCCATGTCTAAGAAGCTACAGGGAAACGGACTGTTCGACAGTTCCCGATTCATGCTACCTGAACATACGGAACGCATACGGAGACATTATATAGAAGAAACTGGGAGATCCAAGCCAGTTCTGGATGCTCAGGAGATCGAATTAATTGAGCAAGCGATTGTGGATTCTTACAACCGACGAGTGCCTGTGGAGCTGAAGGTGTTTAGCCCATTTGAGGACGTTCGGGCGAGTGGAGTGGTGACAGCTTTAAATACGTCCCTTAGGGAAATTAAGCTCATGCAAGATGAGAACGATTACAAGTGGATCAAACTAGAGGATATATTGTTAGTTTATTTATAAAAAAATATGATACTTATAACTAAAAATCCCATTATAGAGCGGTAATTGGATTGCTAATAATCTTGTGGTAAATGTACTATTATAGTGTGTTTACATCTAATTTACGCGAGGGGTTATGGTGATGTGGGAGCCTATACGGTTCTTAGCTGTTGGGAGTTTAGAGACGTTAGCGGCATTCATGCTTATGCTTTCGATTTTTCGACTAGGTGTAAAGGATTACATCTGGCAAGGGTTATTTATCGGATTGCTCATGAATTTGATTAGTCTAGTTGTCAGAAACGAATTATCTATGCCCTTCTTAATGCCAACGATTAGTACGATCTTTTACATACTGTTATTGTGCACTGTGGTTAGGGTGCCGATAATGTGGTCAGCTGTCATCGCTGTAATAGGCATGTTTATTTACACAGCATTTCAGGGCTTAGTTATCCTTGCTGCAGTAGGGAAAAATCCATTTGATATAGAGCCTAATGGATTGGGCATAGAGATACAGTTGGTTTGCATAATCGTTACCTTTATGCTGGCGTTCTTTCTGGATAAGTTCAAAATTGGGTTCATAGCTGATTTTGAAACACTAAGATTTAAGTGGGAACATGTCTTAGTAGTGGCATTTATTCTGGCTGCTTTGGTAGCGTGTACAGTTGTTATGTTTTTCAATAACCTTCTATTAATAGTGCTGTTCCTTGCATTAGCGGCTGCTATGTTTCTGTACTATGCAGTTATGAAGGAAAGGGAGGAATTCGATAAGTGATAGAAAGTTTGTCGCTCCGACTGGCAAATCATATTAAAAGCGTAGTACCAGAGCATCCTGCATCAGTGGCAAAATTGAAATTTTCGCTAGCAATTGGAATAAATATGTCGTTCATTATTGCATTGACATTGCTAATTTCGGTTGTTACAGATCGAACAAAAGAAGTCATCATCATAATGCTGGCTTTCGCAATCCTCAGGCAAATGACAGGTGGTTTTCATCTCAAGACTGGAATGGGGTGTGTGTATGCCTCAACCATTCTAATGACGGTCTTGTCCTATATTTCATTTGACTATATATGGACTATAGGCGCTACAGTGATTAGCATGCTGCTCATTCTGTTGTTAGCACCTGCGGGGATCGAGAAACAGTCCAGAATACCCCAAACTTACTACCCTGTATTGAAATGGTCATCTTTTGTCTTGGTAGGTGTAAATCTATTAGTTGCCTCTCCATTAATAGCAATTGCGGTCTTTGCCCAAAGCTTGACTTTGGTCGTTGGAAGGAGGTGAAGGCATGAAGAAAAACATCTATACAGCGGTTGCGTCCTGCTTGGCTTTTGCAGCGACATGCTTTGTTAGTATTGCTAGTATCGCATTCATTTACAGTCCAGACGTTCCCGAAGAACTACTTAAATAGGAGCTGATTGGATGCTTACAGTGACTACTGAGCCGGATGGTGCAGGCGGAATAAAGCATGTCAACATTAGCGATGTTTGGTACATGAAGTACTCATCACGTTTGGATCGAATTGTGGTACATACACAAAGGGATGAGTATTTCATGACTGGTACGATTACGTACTGGGAGCAAGCTCTAAATGACAGCAGATTCAAATATTTGAAACTGGATCGCAGTACACTTGTGAATACTGATAATATAGTTGTGGTCAATTCGATTTACAAGAGAGTGTTCTTTGAATACGATCCTGGCAGAAGATCCAAAAGCTGCGATATCGTTAATCACCGATACAAACAACTACAAAGAATGATTGAAGTTTTGAATCCAGATATAACGCTTATTTAGGCCGCGCGAGAGCGGTCTTTTTTGTGGAGGGAATTTGTCGAATAAAGTAGAAGAATGGGACGAATTCGCGATGCGAATTTTTATTTACTTATTACACTATATGGTATTTAATAGTAGTATAGTCATGGCGAAGTTATGACTTGTGGATTATAGACATAGTGACCTTCATTACTTCAGTGTCTTGGCTTCAGAGAGGAGGGAGTCTTGTTAAGTAATTGAGATAATAAGATGATACTAACTATGGCACAGCCATAGTTTTTCCCGGGGGAGAGCCGACTATAGGCTCACTCATAGATTAGTTCGTATAACTCTTCGACCTGACAGGAAAGGGCAAATGCAATGTTAAGCATCACGTCAGCGGACATCTTATCTCGATTGTTGGCCCAATTAGATATTAATTGTTCGCTGTACCCTGTTTTGATTGCAAGGTCAACTTGCTTCATACGACGATCTTTAAGCAGCACCTTTAATCGGCATCTCCCACGGGAGACACGCAAGATATTTCAATCCCCTTGAGAAAAGTTTTATCAATGAATTATATCATCGCTACTATTAACAAGTAAACAACACAGCATATACAAAATCAATGCAATAAAGGACGTGCATCTATGCTACAACATGAATTAACTATCGGTTGGGATGTTAGTAAGAATTTAGCCGAATTATATATTCTGTCTGTGATTAAAGTTATGGGGCTAATCGAACCCATCACTATTAATGTGACAGCACCTTCATGGACTCATAAATTTACCTTTAATTAGACATACAGGGCAGACGATTTATACTCGTCTGCCCTGTAAAGTCATCCCCCGAATCGTCCCCCAAACATCCCCCAACTCGTGAAAAGCAATGAAAAAATATGAACAACTGCTTTTACTAAGGGAGCGATAGAGCGCTATATTAATGAAGGAAAATATTCTGTGATGCTATCGCACATAAATAGAACTCAAGTTCACCAATGGGAACGCGATCAATATCTGTCCTTGTATTAAGATGACAACCCTTGGGACCATAAGGCTCCAAGGGTTTTTTGCTTTGTTGAAGGGGGCGAAATACCCCTACTGTCGAAGTAGATCATATACATAGAATTACTACTGCTAAGATATCTACTGCTAAGAAATACTTCTCCTCACATTTGTTGAAATTTGTTATGGTATTTTGATTCTAATTCAAATTGAGTATGGGGAGCCCGAATCTATAAATGCTGAAGCTTTTGGACAAAGCAGGCGACGAGGTGCCGTTGCTATATCCTGCTGTAATCATAGAATAAAGGAAGAGAGTAACCAGTAAAGAGAGTAGTGAGAGAGATTACTAGCTTTCTATATCACACGTCCGTATTCATGAAAAGGAGAGGGGCGAGCAAGATGACAAATCCATTCGATGGTTACCGGCTTACCAGCCCATTCGGATATCGGACTCATCCTGTGGACCAGGTCAGAAGATTTCATCGCGGAGTGGATCTGGTGATTACCCCGCCTGATGGCGAAATAAAAGCATTTACTTCAGGATTGGTCCTTCATGCCAAACTGGGAGTTACCGGCTCTGGATTCGGTAATATGGGTATAATTGTTGCTATACGTGATGTGCATGGATATCTACATGTATATGCACATCTATCTAGTGCGGGAGTAAAAGAGGGACAGCAAGTTCAGCGAGGTCAGGTCATTGGTCGGCAGGGGAGTACGGGGAGTTCAACAGGACCGCATTTGCATTACGAAATTCGTAGGGCATCATCACCCTCATACGGCTACACACCCACAGAAGCCGGAGTTGTAGAGCCTACTCAATACTTGATAAATTATTATAGGGCAACAGAGCCGGGGAAGGAGAACCCAGTGGCACAGGAAAGAGATGTTCATGGCGTCAGTCCATGGGCCGAGAAGGATTGGAAGGAAGCCGAAGCTAACGGCTATTTTGACGGCAGTCGACCAGGAGCTCCAATGACGAGGGAGGAAGCAGCGATTGTGATTAATCGCTTGCGGCGAAATTTCTTGACTCTGATTGGAGAAGTCGGGGGGAATGTAAAAGAGCTAGACGAGCGCTTAAAGAGGATCGAAAGAGCCACTAATCAAACACCTAATAATTCCTAAATGAATGTATTGCCAGTCACCCACATATCCGTGTTAGCCGGATACTCACTAAATGATCCTACGGCCTGAATTGAAGCAGTATTAGAAGCATAATGCCAGAAAAATATGCTGGAAAAGTAGACTGGATCGCACGTTATGCTTTACGAAAGTAGGACATTCCCTAGTTATTACGTAAGAAAATACACCCTCATAATACTTAGAAGAAGCAAGCACGCTTGTCCATTCATAGTAAATGAGGGTGTATTGGCTTATATCTTACATACTGAAAGAAGTCTAATGGAAATCTCTGAAGAGTCCTACAACCTTGCCCAAAATTGTAACATGGGTTAAACGCAGCGGTTCAAAAGCAGGGTTCTCTGGCTGCAGTCGAATGTGATCCTTTTCCTTGTAGAAGGTCTTCACAGTTGCTTCGTCCTCTTCAGTCATGGCAACGACGATCTCTCCGTTATTCGCCGTCTGTTGTTGACGAACGATCACGTAATCCCCGTTGGAAATGCCTGCCTCGATCATACTATCTCCTACAACAGATAGCATAAACATCTTGTCCTCGCCAACGAACTGCTGAGGAAGAGGAAAGTAGTCCTCAATGTTCTCAGTAGCTGTAATAGGTACACCAGCTGTAACTTTGCCGACGACAGGGACACGAGACACCGTATAGTTGAACATATGGGCACTATCGGATTCTTCCTGACCCAGAAGCTCAATGGCGCGTGGTTTTGTAGGGTCACGACGAATCAAGCCCTTCTTCTCAAGACGATCCAGATGACCATGAACTGTCGAGCTGGACGCCAAGCCTACTGCTTCGCCAATCTCTCGGACTGAAGGAGGATATCCCTTCAAGCGTACTTCATTACGTATGAATTCAAGTATTGCCTGTTGTCTGCTGGAAATCTTGGACATACCGTATCAACCCCAATATAGTAACGTTTGGGAAAATTATAACATAGAACTTCCGTTCGCACAAACATAAGTTCTAAATAGTAAGTGATTAAATGAAGTTAGATCCGTTTCCAGATAGCCATTGACTGGAATACTGGATAGTTGAGATCAAGGCGGGTGTATGAAAAGAGGCAGAAGTTAATCTTCGGAACAAAGTCGAAAAAAAGGAGAACCTTTGTTCGGAAAATGTATTGAACAAAACATGTGTTCGTGTTATATTGATTTCAACATTAACGAACACATGTTTGGAGGGCTCGGAAAATGAGATATACAACTTATAATAGCATCTATGCTTCTACAAGCTCTGAAGCAATTTCACATACCCAAAGCTTACTGGTGAGACTTACAAAATCCGTTTTGTTCAGACTTGTTTCAATTATGTTTGTGTTGTGGTTGAGCGGAACAGGAATTATTACAGTGCTTGCTGATGAGGGAAATACTCAGCCATTGACCGAAAAGGTTGTTGTAGAACCTGGGGATACGTTGTGGGGTATTGCGGTGTCCCATAAGCCTAAGAGAATGGACCCGAGAGTCTATATTGAAGCGATCAAGCATGTAAATGGGTTGAAGGAGTCAGGAGTAAGAGCTGGGCAGGTGCTGTACCTACCCTGAGACTGGATGGATGTCAAGCTTGGAAATTTGAATAGTAGATACAGTGACTATCCTCCCTGCTGTTAAGTTGAATCCCACTGTAATCGACTTTGTACGATCCTTTGCAGGATTACGAAATACAGCTAATATGAATGAGCTAGCCCATGATTCTTATGGTAAATCCAGCTCGATTGTTGATATACAGTAATATTGTATCTTCTATTACATATCCGTTCCTAGTCTTGTCTGGAACTTCATTTGTAGCTTGTTGGGGCGTGCCTTGACAAGCTCTTTTCTACATGTCAAAGTGTATTATATCTTTGCTTATAATGGAGGGAAATAGATTGGAGATTGAGGTATTAGTTGAGCGTATTAATGTGCTCGCACGTAAAGCCAAACAAGAGGGACTTACAGAAGAGGAGACCCTGGAGCGAGCTGAGCTCCGTGAAATATATCTCGGCAACATCCGTAAAAATTTCCGGCAGCAGCTGGAATCCATTGAATTCGTGGATGATGAGAGTTCAAAAGAAGATGGATCAGACAGCAACAAGCAATAATGCTTCGAAAAACCGTAAGACCGCTTCAATTATGCACTAGCGGATATTCCATGGGAAGGAACTGTGAATATGTCTCGATCATTTGAGCGAAAAGTACGTAAAAATATGCAGCAGGTCAATAAAAACCGTAAGAAAAACGGTCAACAAACTATACAAGGAGGCAGTGCTTCGACTGGAGACAAGTTCTATGGCCGCAATGTGAGTGTACCGGTCATGCTGGCCGGCCTGGCTATCCTGTATTTGTCCATGACGCTCTTTCTGACCAATCGGGGTATGGGCACCATGGACTGGGTCGTCTTTGTTTTGTATATATTACTGGCAGTTATCTTCTTCCTGCGCCGTCCTTACTTGAGAATAACCAAGGACACACTATACTCTTTCCGCAGCGGTCGTGAGAAGTTCATGGCAGTGAAGGATATCAAGAGTATTCAGGTGCAACGTGGCTATGTAACGGTTGAGAAGAATGGCAGATGGGGCAACTGGGTGTTTTCCAAGACACTCGCCAGATACGACACGGACGCTATTACCGAACGTCTGAAGGCATTTGCAGCACTTCACAACATTAAATTTACAGAAGAACATCCAAAAAGCTAAAGAAGAGTGGGGCGGTTAAGATGACAATCCAAGCTGTTATGTTTGATCTGGACGATACTTTGCTATGGGATGAACGCAGTGTAGAGGAATCTTTCGATGCTGTATGTGAGCAGGCTGCTTCTGAGAAGGGAATCGATCCCGCGAAATTAAAAGAAGCAGTACGTGCGGAGGCGCGTGCACTTTATGAGTCCTATGAGACCTTTCCATTCACGAAATTGATAGGCATTAATCCTTTTGAAGGCTTATGGGCTCATTTCAATGGAGGAGAGCAGACGGAGTTCCGGAATCTGGAGCAGCTTGCGCCCGTATATCGCACAGAATCCTGGCGTAAAGGTCTTGAGCGATTAGGTGTACAGGATGCGGAGCTGGCTGCAAGGCTGGCAGATCAATTCATGTCTGAGCGGAGATCACGTCCGTACGTATATGAGGAGACCTTCGCAGTTCTGAAAGAGCTGAAGGATCGCCAATTCAAGCTGCTTTTGTTGACGAACGGCTGTCCGTCCCTGCAGCAGGAGAAGCTGGATGGTGTTCCTGAGCTGGCGCCTTACTTTGATCACATTATCATCTCGGGAAGCTTCGGGAAAGGGAAACCAGACCCGACTATCTTTGAGCATGCTCTTTCCCAACTAGGTGTTACTAGTGAGGAAGCAATTATGGTGGGTGATAAGCTGACAACGGACATTAAGGGAGCGGTAGCTGCCCATATTCGTGCGGTATGGGTGAACCGGAACGGTAAGACAAATACAGAATCGATTCAGCCAGACTACGAGATAAAGCATTTATCCGAGCTGCACGATATCATTCAAACGATCTAATCAGGCATCTTAACTGATCCTTGGAACCCTTTCTTTGTGGTAAGTTCACCTAATTGGACTTGGCTTAATCATTGCAGCGAAAACGGCATGACCTCATTTTTTGTGAGGTCAGTGCCGTTTTTTGCATACGAAAAAAACAAGCTCCATAGTTCCTTTTCAGAACATGGAGCTTGTTCATAGTTAGCATCGTACGAGATGCTGAAGCGCAGAGGGACTACGAACTAGGCAAGAATTGAGTTTGAGCTGTGACCCATCTTCCCACCATAAGTTGTAATGTTACAATTCGAATTACGCCTTGATAAAAGTAGGATCATCGTAGTGCTCGGCAATCCAACCATTTTCCTCGATAAACAGTCGCACAGCAACGATTTTTTGATTTTCCATTAGTGTGAAGAAGTGAGGGGTGTTCTCTGGCACCGAAATCACGTCGCCTGGAGAGAGCTCAACATTGAAGTATCCAAGGTCTTCGCCGCCCTTAATGATAAAAATCCCTTTGCCGCCGACAATCGCGCGAATCTCATCCTCGGTATGTGTATGAATATCCTCGAATTTGGCAAGAAGCTCCTCCAGATTCGGTGTGGCTTCAGAGAGAGTGATCACATCCCAAATTTTATAGCCTCTTCGTGCCGCCAAGTCCTTAATTTCGCTATCGAATGTCTCTAGTACTTGTTTTTTCTGTTCATCTGAGAGCAAGAAGTTCTCTTTCAATTCAGAAGAGAGCTTGCTGACATCCCAATGCTCATACAGCACCTCTTGCTTCTCCAAAAATGCTCTCACAGCCTGATCTCCAGTAATACGCTCCCCGGTGTTGCGAATCACGATTTCAGCCATTTCATTTTCCCTCTTTTCCACTTGGATTAATTATATTAATATTAATATAATATTATAACCAATGATAGTTCATTTGTCGATGAAGATTATGAGAGGATATGCATAACTTATCCATAGCTAGAGAGAAATTATAGAGAGTGAATTTCCTGGTGCGCATTTACCATCACGGGAGATTCGTATCTGTTGCCGAAGCTTAGCTGTAGTTTATGATTTTGATTATGTAAGGTTTATGTATGAAAATGCGAGTTGAATGTATCATATTGACGGTCTTTCTGCTAAACTAAGATTTAACGTTTTACGGGGGGGAACATGCACGCGATGAAACCAAGCATTCAGGAATCTATTCTGAAACGAATCCTTATTCTGGATGGTGCCATGGGTACCATGATTCAACAGGAAACACTCTCTCCCGAAGACTTCGGCGGCGAAGAGCTGGAGGGCTGTAACGAGATGCTGGTCCTTACGCGACCGGATGTAATACAGCGTATTCATGAGCAGTATCTGGAGGCAGGGGCTGACCTGATTGAGACGAATACATTCGGTGCTACTTCTGTTGTATTGGATGATTATGATATCCCTGAGAAGTCACGTGAAATCAATCTGGCTGCGGCTAAGCTTGCACGGGCGGCTGTGGATAAATATACAACACCGGACAATCCCCGTTATGTGGTTGGGGCGATGGGGCCAACGACAAAGACACTATCCGTAACGGGTGGTGTCACCTTTGCTGAGCTGGTTGAGAGCTATGAGGAGCAGGCGCTCGCGCTAATCGAAGGCGGAGTGGACGTGCTGCTGCTGGAGACCTCACAGGATACTTTGAATGTCAAGGCAGGGAGTATTGGCATTCGGCAAGCATTTGAGAAGAGCGGTGTAACGCTTCCGCTAATGATATCGGGAACGATTGAACCGATGGGTACGACCCTTGCTGGGCAAAATATTGAAGCGTTCTCCATCTCGCTAGAGCACTTGAATCCGATCTCCATTGGACTGAACTGTGCTACAGGGCCAGAGTTCATGAGGGACCATATTCGTTCGCTGTCATCTATCTCGAGTGCAGCAATCAGTTGTTACCCTAATGCAGGCTTGCCTGATGAGAACGGGCAGTATCATGAGTCACCGGATTCGCTAGCTCGCAAGATGGCTGCTTTTGCTGAGAAGGGCTGGATTAATATTGCTGGAGGATGCTGTGGTACGACTCCAGAGCATATTCGGGCTATGGCTGAAGCCATGTCTCAATATGAACCAAGACCACTTGTAGGAGAGCATTCTCCTGCTTTATCGGGTATTGAGCCTGTATATATTGAACAGGATAATCGTCCGTATATGGTTGGTGAGCGCACCAACGTGCTTGGATCACGGAAATTCAAGCGCCTAATTGTAGAAGGAAAGTATGAGGAAGCTTCGGAAATCGCTCGTGCGCAGGTCAAGAGTGGAGCACATGTCGTTGATATTTGCGTGCAGGACCCGGATCGAGATGAAGCTACAGACATGGAAGCCTTCTTGAAGCTGGTAGTTAACAAGGTTAAGGTTCCCTTAATGATTGATACTACAGATGTCAAAGTAATTGATCAGGCACTGCAGTATTCTCAGGGAAAAGCGATTATTAACTCCATTAACCTTGAGGATGGCGAGGAGAAGTTCGATGCCGTTGTACCACTGATTCATAAGTATGGTGCAGCCGTTGTAGTAGGTACGATTGATGAGCGTGGTCAGGCGATCACCCGTGAGGATAAGCTGGAGGTTGCCAAGCGCTCACATGATTTGCTGGTGAACCATCATGGTCTCAAGTCGGAAGATATCATCTTTGATACACTTGTATTTCCAGTAGGAACCGGAGATGAGCAGTATATCGGGTCGGCGGGGGAGACGATTGAAGCTATCCGGATCATTAAAGAGGCACTGCCAGGGGTGCATACCATTCTGGGAATCAGTAACGTATCGTTCGGCCTGCCAGAAGCTGGCCGTGAGGTGCTGAACTCGGTCTTCTTATATGAGTGCACGAAGGCAGGTCTGGATTATGCAATTGTAAATACAGAGAAGCTGGAGCGCTATGCGTCCATTCCCGAGTTCGAGCGGAAGCTGGCTGAAGAGCTGATATATAATACCAATGATGAGACATTGGCATCCTTCGTTGCAGCTTTCCGTAATAAGAAGGTAGAGAAGAAGGAGAAGGTCTCCAATCTGACGCTGGAAGAGAGATTGGCGTCATATGTAGTCGAGGGCAGTAAAGAAGGGCTTATTCCTGATCTGGAGGAAGCACTCAAGAAATATGCACCACTCGCGATCATTAACGGTCCACTGATGGCGGGTATGGAAGAGGTCGGACGACTTTTCAATAACAATGAGCTTATTGTAGCTGAGGTACTCCAAAGTGCCGAGGTCATGAAGGCTTCTGTAGCTTTTCTGGAGTCTTTCATGGAAAAGAATGAATCCTCGGTGAAGGGGAAAATTATACTGGCAACCGTTAAAGGGGATGTTCACGACATCGGTAAAAATCTGGTAGAGATCATCCTCTCCAACAATGGTTACCGAATCATTAATCTGGGTATTAAAGTACCACCCGAGCGGATTATTGAAGCTTATCGTGAGGAAAAGGCCGATGCGATTGGATTGTCAGGGCTGCTGGTCAAATCAGCACAGCAAATGATCGTTACAGCGCAGGATTTGAAGACAGCCGGCATTGATGTGCCCATTCTCGTAGGCGGTGCTGCTCTGACACGTAAATTTACAAAAACAAGGATTCGCCCTGAGTACGATGGAATGGTAGTATACGCAAAGGATGCTATGGATGGTCTGGATATCGCCAATAAGCTGATGAATCCGCAGACGCGCGAGGTCATGCTCCAAGAAATGAAAAATGAGCAGGCAGCTGAGGCAGCGACCGCGACAGTTCCTAAGACAATGCCAGCGCTTAGCCGGGCTGTGCGTTCCAATATCTCGACAGACGTACCAGTCTATACAGCCCCGGATCTGGAGCGCCATGTTCTGCGTAACTATCCGATCGGCCATATTATTCCTTATGTAAATATGCAGATGCTGCTGGGGCATCATCTTGGGCTGAAGGGCAATGTAGAGCAGTTGCTCGCCGCGAGCGACCCCAAAGCGATCAGTTTAAAGGAAACGGTAGATGGAATTCTTCAGGAAGCGGTACAGAACTCAATTATTCAGGCGCATGGCATGTATCGTTTCTTCCCGGCACAGTCTGAGGGTAACGACGTTCTTGTGTATGATCCGGCTGACACATCGAAGGTGCTGCACAAGTTCACCTTCCCTCGGCAGCAAGTGGAGCCATACTTGTGTCTGGCGGATTTCCTGAAGCCGGTTAGCTCTGGCATTATGGATTATGTTGGCTTCATGGTCGTCACAGCGGGTCAAGGAATACAGCAGCTCTCGACAGCCTGGAAGGACCAAGGGGATTATCTGAGATCCCATGCCCTGCAAGCTGTGGCTCTAGAGGTAGCTGAGGGGCTTGCAGAGCGAGTACATCACATGATGCGCGATATTTGGGGCTTCCCAGATCCTGCTGACATGACAATGAAGCAGCGTCATGGAGCCAGATACCAGGGGATTCGGGTATCGTTTGGCTATCCAGCTTGCCCGGACCTTGAGGACCAGGAGCCGCTATTCAAGCTGTTAAAGCCAGAGGATATTGGTGTTGAGCTGACGGAAGGGTTTATGATGGAGCCAGAGGCTTCCGTATCTGCGATGGTGTTCAGTCATCCGCAGGCACAATATTTTAACGTAGAAAAGGTATAACTCTTATTGCAGAATGTTTGGGCAGATGTCTGGCCTGAGGATTCGGTCTGATCAGAGGAAGAAGGTAGAGAGGTATGGAACTGTACTTTTTGGGGACAAATGCGGGTGTACCGACATTACAAAGGAATGTGACTTCCATTGGATTGCGCCTCCTGGAGGAGCGTCGAAGCATGTGGCTATTCGATTGCGGTGAAGGTACACAGCAGCAGATTCTGAAATCCCCGTTAAAGCTAAGCAAGCTGGAAAAGCTGTTCATCACGCACATGCATGGTGACCATATTTTCGGCTTGCCGGGGCTAATCTCCAGTCGGGCGTATCAGGGTGGTGTGAATGCATTAACCATATATGGCCCACCAGGGATCAAGAAATATATTGATACCTCGCTTGAGCTAAGTCAGTCGCGGATTAACTACCCACTGGAGATTATAGAGCATCAGGGAGGCGTCATCTTCGAGGATGCGCAGTTTCGGGTAGAGGCCGCTCTCCTGGAGCACAGAATAGACAGCTATGGCTATCGCATCATCGAGAAGGATAAACCAGGCAGGCTGGAGCCAGCATTGCTACAGCAATATGGAATCAAGCCCGGTCCATTGTATGGTCAATTGAAAAAGGGTGAGCCTATTCATCTGGAGGATGGACGTGTGGTGCATCCCGAGGATGTACTGGGTGATCCGAAGAAAGGCAAAATTGTCACGATCTTAGGGGACACTCGTCCCTGTGAGGGTATCGTTAAGCTCTCAGCCGATGCGGACCTGGTCGTGCATGAAGCTACATTTGCCCATGGACTGGCTGATACAGCACATGAATACTATCATAGTACTGCTCGTCAGGCAGCTGAAGCAGCACAGCAAGCAGGGGTGACCCAGCTTGTACTAACACATTTCAGCTCAAGATACAAAGACATGGAGGAGCTGGAGGAATTGCTGACTGAGGCCAAGTCGGTATTTCCTAATACGCTGCTGGCTGAGGAGCATATTATATTACCTATAACAGGAGCCGGAGAATAACGATCCAGACGCTCATTTCAGGCTCATTTTGCAGGTGCCGGAGGCTGACTCCGGCACTTATTTTTGTCTATGTAGAGGTAAAAAATCGGTGTTCTGCGGGATATTTCCGGTGATTATTTTCCGGGCAAGCGCAGGATACGACATTTGTTCTTGACGAAACTCTTAATATTTGATACATAAATTGCTCCCATTCGACCAGGATTTCTTCGGTGTCATGTATTCCTGCTATTGATTTTGACGTATTGCGACACATGGTTTACAATCAGCGGGGAATGAACAGTTTTATTCAGGATTTCTATATTGCCCAAAGATTGCTACTACGGTGGGGAACCGCTTGGAGGTACAGCTATGAAGCCTTTACTTATTGATTTGGACGGAACATTATATCACGGTAGTCATATGATTCCAGAGGCAGATCGTTTCATATTAAGCCTGAGAAAGAAAGAATTCCCTTATTTATTCGTAACGAACAACTCATCAAGGACACCTGAGCAGGTAGCGTTACACTTGTCAGGAATGGGAATTCCCGCCGATTCACAGGACGTATGTACCTCAGCGATGGCTGCCGCCAGATATATTGCGGAAGAACATCCAGGGGCAAGGGTATACTGCATAGGAGAGGAAGGATTACAGCGGGCCATTGTGGACGCAGGTCTACAGCTTGTGGAAGAGAGTCCTGATGTTGTCGTGCAAGGGATTGATCGGCATTTTACATATGATAAGCTGGCTGCTGCGATGCGCTGGATTATGGATGGGGCGAAGTTCGTCATGACGAACCCTGATTTGCAGCTCCCAGCATCTGGTGGACTTATACCTGGTGCAGGCACCTTGGGAGCAGCCATCGAAGCAGCGACTCAGGTGAAGCCACTAGTAATCGGCAAGCCGTCCGGCATTCTGATGGATTATGCATTGGAGCTTCTTGGAGTGAACGCTGCCGATACGCTAGTCGTTGGGGATAACATACGTACGGATATCGCTGCAGGAGCGGCAGCTGGATGCAAGACAGCCCTGGTTCTGACAGGCGTATCTACACGGACCAATATGGAAGCACATATGAAGGTCGCAGCCGTAAGGCCGGACTATGTATTCAATGATCTGCCAGAGCTCCTGACTTGGCTGGAGCGCTAACATTTTATTTTATGCGGAAGGATTGATGAACTAATGCCTGAACTACCGGAAATGGAGAATTATCGCACTTTACTGTCTGAACGCATTCTTGATCAACCCATTACGGGCGTCACCATAGAACGGGAAAAATCTCTGAACGTATCCACAGATGTATTTCGTAATGCATTGATTGGGAACAGTGTCGTGTATATTGAGCGGAAAGGTAAGCATCTGATCTTCCATCTGAATTCAGGACGCCGTCTACTGCTACATCTGATGCTCGGGGGTATGATGTATCTGGGCAGTGAGGAGGACAAGCCTGATCGTACCACGCAAATTGAGCTGGACTTTAGTGGGCTGAAGCTATGGTTCATTGGCTTGCGATTAGGATATCTTCACTTATTGACCTCGAAGGAGACAATGGAGGCACTATCTGATCTGGGCCCTGATCCTTTAGACCGCCATATGACGCTGGAGAAATTCACTGGACTGCTAAAAGGTCGCCGTGGAATTCTCAAGAGCACGCTTGTAAATCAGCATTGGATTGCCGGCATTGGCAACTGTTATGCAGATGAAATTGCTTTTATCGCAGGCATAACGCCTTCCTCCAAAATTACAGGCATTGCTGCATCCGCTGAACTTACGAGCAAGCTGTATCATGCTATGCAATCTGTACTGCGTGAAGCATATCAGGGCGGGGGTTATATGGAGATGCCACTATTTAAGGAAGATACTCACACGGGTGGCTTCAATGATCAGTGCAGAGTATATGATCGTGAGGGAGAGGCATGCACGCGCTGCTCCGGTAAGATTCGCCGAGTCGAGCTCGCGAGCCGTAAGGTATTTTACTGCCCAGATTGTCAGACTGAGGTATAACTCATGTATATCGGCGCCCACGTTAGCACCAGAGGAGGCTTTCTCAAGGCCGCAGAGAGAGCCCGAGCCGCAGGAGCGGGGGCCTTTCAGTATTTTTCGAAAAATCCGCGCAGCCTTCAGCTTAAGGCTCCCGATCTTAGAGATACTGAGGCTTGTCTTCGCTATTGTCGTACTCATGGGCTACAATCCATTGTACATACTGCCTATGTAGTGAATCCGGCGACAGGAATGACTCAAGGGAACGAGCTCTACGCTGCGACCGTAGCATCTCTTCGCAATGATCTGCTCATTGCAGAAGGGTGCGGCTCCTCGGGGATCGTTGTTCATTTTGGACATCTCAAATCAGCAGATCCGCTCACGGGCTACAAGAACATTATTCAATGTCTGAATGATGTTCTGAAGGACTGGCACGGGCAGACGAAAATTCTGCTGGAGAATCAAGCGGGAGATCACGGGCCGATGGGAGTCACGATGGAGGAAATGGTGCAGATTCGCAATCTGTGCCATGCCCCTGAGCGTATCGGCTTCTGTTTGGATACCTGCCATGCCTTTGCTTCGGGGATGTGGAGTGGGCAGCCGGATGATGAATGGTGGAATAAAGGAGAGACATTGGGCTATTGGGCAACACTCGGAGCAGTACATCTTAATGATTCACGCTATGGGGCCGGGTCCTTGAAAGATCGCCACGAGCGTGTGGGAAAGGGTCGAATTGGGGAGCGAGGCTTGCGCTGGTTGTTGGAGCACGAGACGATCCGTTCAATCCCTGTTATACTGGAAAGTGCACCTGGTGAGGATGGTACTCATCAGGAGGACATACACATGCTCTATTCTTGGTTTGAATAGCATGTGTAGCCAGAAGAGTATGTATAGTGAATAGTATGAATAACTACCACAACAAGCAGTACACCAACGGGATGCAACAGGGGATGATAGGTGGATGGAGGAGCAATCGAATGCATTTATATATGGATGATTACAGGCCTTGCCCACAAGGCTTCGCCCTCGCCAGAGATGCTGAGGAATGTATAGTGATGCTTAGAGAATGCCACGATCAAATAGATATTCTCTCCCTTGATTTTGATCTGGGACCATGGGGAACGACAGGACTTGAGGTTGCTTCGGCTATTGTGCGAGAGAAGCTGTATCCTAGACGTATTTATCTCCATTCCTCTAGTGATTACGGCAGAAGAGCCATGTATGAGCTACTGTATGAGCATAAGCCCAATGATGTTCAGTTGTATAACCATGCTATGCCTCATGAGCTACTCATCCAGATTGCAGGGGAAGGATAGTCCGCTATGAAGGAGCTTGCACAGAAGGAACTGCAACGGAGCATTTGGGAAGGATACCGCTTGGCTGTGTATGTGTACACTCCCATGTGCGGAACGTGTGCTGTCGCCCGTAAGATGCTGGATGTCGTAGAGCAGATGCTGGATACAGATATATTGGTACAAGCCAACATTAATGGCATTCCTCAGCTCGTACAGGAGTATCAGATTGCCAGTGTGCCTGCGTTGCTTCTATTTGATGGAGGCAGTGAGAGCCCCCGTGTCATTTATCGGATGGAGTCCGTACAGCATTTGCTTGAACAGGTGAGGAGTGTAGAAGCATGATTTCGATGAAGGATATTGTTCTTAAACGCGGGAATGTCCGCATTCTGGATAATGTCAACCTACAGCTTGGACAAGATGAGCATTGGGCCATTTTGGGGCGAAACGGCTCAGGCAAAACGACCTTACTGGAGATGATGACAGGCTATCTGTTCCCAACTAGTGGCCAGATTGAGGTGCTGGGCAATGTATACGGTCAATGTGACGTCCGTGAGGTCCGGAAGGATATTGGGTATATCAGTCAGTCCTTGCTGGAGAAAATGTCCTTGAAGGACCCGGTGTGGGAGGCGGTAGCGACAGGTGCGTATGCGTTTCTTCGTTTTTATCAGGACATTCCTGATGAAGCTAAGGAAAAGGCTATTCAACTATTGCAGGGGATGAAGCTTGGACGCACGCTAGAGCAGCCGCTTGGCACACTTTCTCAGGGGGAGCGCAAGAAAGTCATGCTGGCCCGTGCCTTGATGGCGGAACCGAAGCTGTTAATCATGGACGAGCCATGTTCAGGTCTTGATCTGTATGAGCGGGAGAACTTGCTGATCGAGATCGATCAGTTGCGGCAACGGAATATGTCGGTCATATATGTTACTCATCACATTGAGGAAATTGTACCTCTATTCACGCATGTGGCGTTCATTAAAGATGGCAGGATAGTGGCTGCTGGGCCGAAAAAGGAAGTTCTGACAAAAGAAACGATTATGCACACCTATGATATCAGCGTCGATCTGAATTGGGATGAAGATCGGCCTTGGATTCGGGTGCGCACTGGAGGTTAAGGAATTTGGAAGCGATGTTACCGGAATCAGGCCACGGCGAGGACACGGGCAGTCAAGCCCGTTTTATTTGCTCGGCTAATTTTAGTTTTGCACCCTATGCACAGGAGGAGCTCCGCCGTCTATTTGGTTCGTTGAAGAGTACGATGCTTGTACCAGGAGAAATTTTTCTAGTTACCTTACCTGCTGAGTCTGCAGATGTGGTCAAGCGGCTGCAGGAACACCCTGTCATGTTCTTACGCCACTTGTTCCCTGTACAGTATCAGGAGCCTGTGGAGGATGCCGAGTCAGCACTGGAGCAGTTAACGAAATATGTACTGGGCCAGCATAAGAAGCTGCAGGGAAGACGAATTTCCATTCAGGTGCGTAAAACAAAAGACTCGACCTACTGGACGGAAAGTGCCGGGGCACTTAAGCAGGCTATTACGGATCGTCTGTCGGAGCTACAGGCCGAATTCACGGTGCGTGAGGCGGATTACATTCTATCAGTGCTAGCTGATGGTCCTGTATGGTACGCAGGTCTGTCGGAGCCTGCTGACAATCTGTCTGACTGGAATGGTGGAGCGATTCGCTTCCAGAAAGAAGAGGGACAGGTCTCGCGGGCCAAATTCAAGCTGCTGGAAGCGGCAGAGCAATTTGGTATTGATTTTACGGCCTATCGAAATGCACTGGATATTGGAGCAGCACCTGGTGGCTGGACGTCCTTCCTGCTTGAGCGTGGCGTGAAGGTGACAGCTGTTGATCCGGCTAAAATGGACCCGACTGTTATGAGTATGCCGAACCTGACTTACTTGCGAAAAAATGCAGGTGAAGTGCGCTTTCGGGAGCAGCAGTTCGACCTTCTGGTATGCGACATGAGCTGGAGTCCGAAGCAGATGGCTAAATTGGTTACGAATCTGCTATACAGCCTGGTTAGTGGCGGAACAGCAATAGTGACGGTAAAGCTGATGCATAAGAAGCCGCTTGCGCTCATACAGGATGTCATATCTACCTTTGAGGAAGCCGGTATGCAGGTACAGCGTGCCAAACAGCTTTTTCATAACCGGGACGAGATTACACTTTATATGATTAAGTATTTGTAGATGTGTGTAATGCGCTATGTACTAGGTTTTAAGGGTCATTGATTGAATCCAAGGACTGACTTTAAGAAATTTCAAAAACTAGTTTACAAATTCTGTACACATGCTATATAATTACTTCTAAATTGCATGGTAACTGAATAGAGCATACAGGGAAAGCATCCCGAATCACCTCGTAATAGAGGAGGATTCATGGATGACTTTCCCTTTTTTGTGTTGTGAATTTTATATGAATAAGGCTAGGGATATGGGAGGGATCATGTTGAGGGCAAAGGTGCGACTTGCTCAAGGGGAGGTGCTGGTCAGTAGATACCGGATCAGTAGAACGATTGGTGCAGGAGGTATGAGCCGTGTGTATATGGCAGAGGATCTCAAGCTGAACGGAAAAGTGTGGGCGATCAAGGAGACAGCCGTGCAGCATAGCCGCTTAATCGATCTGCGCAGGGAGGCTAGCTTGTTGATATCACTTACACATTCTCGCTTGCCACGTGTAACTGATTTTTTCGAAGATATGGAGAGCGGCTACGTCTATCTGGTGATGGACTATATCGAGGGGGTGACACTAGAGGAGCATCTGCGAAGCGCGGGTGCAGACCTACATCGGGATGATCATATCCGATCGTTCGCACTGCAGCTGCTGGATGTTCTGCAATATCTACACGGCCATCAGCCTGCTGTAATTTACCGGGATTTGAAGCCTTCCAATATCATGATTACGCCAGATTATGAGCTGAAATGCATTGATTTTGGCATTGCGCGCAATTACAAGGTAGGTTATGAAGAGGACACTGTAAAGCTCGGGACGATTGGCTTTGCCGCACCGGAGCAGTATGGAGGAGGGCAGACGGATGAACGCTCGGACCTCTATAGTCTGGGGGCAATTCTCCTGTACATGGCCTCATCCGGCAAATATAGCGAATGGCGACCAGAGGTGGAGCGAGAGATTCAATCATGTGTACCAGGTGAGCTGCTGACAATCATTCGCAAATTGCTGCGTTATAATCCAGGTGAACGCTACCAGACAGCGCAAGAGGTAGTTGGCGATATTCAGTTCAGTTTATATGGAGGTGAATGGAAGGATAGTCACCGCACCAAAGGAATCGGGCACAGCGGTACGCGAGTTATTGCACTCATGGGCACTGCAGCTGGCTGTGGAGTGACCCACACGGCTATTGCCATTAGTCATTTTCTTGAAAGAAACGGCTATTCGGTTGCTTTGGCAGAAATGAATGAAGAGACGTGGGCATTTGATCGAATACGAGGCCTTCTGCAGGGAGAAGCAGAGTCTATGGAGCAGAATCGGGCTAGTCGCTCTTTTGCCCTAGAGGGAGTGCATTACTGGAGGCGAAGCTCCAGAGCGGACGTCATTGCTTTACTTGGCGGCAGTTACGAATGGATTGTCCTTGATATGGGTCATCTGAGTCATACGTACAGCCTGGAAGAATTTCAGCGTGCAGACTTCCCGATTATCGTCGCGCCAGGAGCCGAATGGCGAGTGGCTGATCTGATACATTTTGTCCAGACACTTCCCTGCGAGCCGCAAGCAAGATGGAGCTACTGCCTTCCACTCGCTTCGCAGGAAGTTGCTTCTAGAGTCGGTCGTGTTCTAAAGACGAAGCGAATGTTTGCTCTTCCGCTGCATCTGGACCCATTTGGTCCAAGCACGGATATGGAGCAAGAATTAAGTAAATTAATTCATGGCTCTATGCCAGTACGTAAAAAGTGGTTTCGTTTTTTGTTCAGAAGATAGAATGAGGGAGGTTCAGCTGGAATGTCCAGATTTAGACTTCGCCACAGGCAACTCGCACTCGCTGTGGGGATCGGCGCAGCGATTACACTGTTAATCTGTACAGCAGTAGGTATATGGATCATGAAGAGTGTGCAAGGCGGCTACAGTGAGCAGCGTTCTGCGCTGGAAATTCAGCTTGTTGAAGCACAGGAGATATTAAACCAAGAATTTAAGGAGGTTCCACTGGTGTCCAGGGCACGCACAGCAGGGGATCAACTATCGGCAGAGGATATTGCAATGGTTCGCTTACCAGTGACAGCTTTACCTGAGAACGTTTTGGCGTTGGAGGATGTGATCGGCAAGTACACCAAGATTTCTTTACCAAGAAACACACCGGTTACTGCATCTATGCTGTATACCAAGGGTGTAACTGCAGCAGATATACGGAATCAGGAGTTTCGGCTAATTCAGCTTCCACAGAAGCTAAAGCAAAGGGAGTTCGTTGATGTTCGCATCAAGTTTCCGACTGGAGAGGATTTTATTGTTCTATCCAAAAAAGAAATAAAAGATCTCTCTGGCGATCTCATTACCTACGAAATGAGTGAGGAGGAGATACTCATGATGTCAAGCGCCATTGTAGACGCCTATATTCATGACGCAACTATATATGCACTCAGCTATGTAGATCCTTATATGCAAAAGAATGCGGTGGTTACCTATCCGCCGAAGCAGGAGGTCCGCAAGCTCATTCAATCGGATCCCAATATCGTCGCAATTGCGACCAAGCAGCTTGAAATCCGCAAAAGAGAGACGCTTGAGGCGCATCTCATAAATATGTCGGAGGTAGACCTCCAGAACTTTAAGGCTGGAGCCGGCATCCAAAATCAAAGCAAAAATGGATTAAGTACCAGCTACATCGAGAAAGGTAGCAATGAATATACATCAGAGCTCCCACCAGTAATGAGTTCTTATCCAACTAGCTCTACAGATTCAACTGTGGATGTGAGTTCCACAATTGAAGGTTCGAGGGGAAACCATCAGCAAGATCAGGACAGCAAGAAAGTGTATAGTTCTTTAAACAATGAGTTGTCAAGACGAGAGTCGAAAGTTCAGTCCAATTCCGTCAATGTATCGGAAACGGAAGATCCTGCAGCAACTGCTGAGGATATCATCTATGGGCAACAGCCGGAGAAGCACGTAGAACCATAAAGAGGAGCATGCTTTGTGAAGAAAATACTGTTTATAGGGGCCTGTGATAAATCTGAGCTATTAATGTACTGTGCCAAAATAATGTCCAAGGCAGCTTGGCAAGTGTTGATCGTTGATGCCACGATGCAGCAGAGATACAGCTATATGATTCCGGAATTTGAGGCGAAGCAGATCATTACTGAATGTAACGGCTTTGATGTCGCCACGAACTTTCTTCCTTCTTGTACAGCTGGGGAGACAATCTATGAAGCCTTGAATACAGAATTACAGCAGGAACAGAAGAACTTGGGTACGTACGATTTTGTGTTAATTGATACCGACATCTCGTCATTTCTTGAGTCAAATTCGATTCGGAAGTGGGGAATGGTGGACCAGCATGTGCTTGTGTCAAATGCGGATCGGTACACCATTAGCTGTAATATAGCCATGTTGGAGATATATCTGGGACAGATGCAGACGAAGCTCATACCCTTTACAGAGATACACTATCCGTTCGTGGAAACGATTGTCGATCCAGAGTATTTACGGTCTACCCTGTCTCATTTACCGATTACGTTTGAAGAGGAGCGCGAGTTTTTATTTTATCTGGATGAGCGGGAGATGGCCCTGAAGAGTCAGATGCAATTCGAATCAGAGTTTCGATTAAAGTCTCTTTCTAGGGCAACCAAGCGCAATCTGCTCCATCTTCTGCGGATCTGGACAGAGGTTCCACCGAAGCAACTACAGGGAGCACTGAAATTAGCTGAGAGGGGAAGATAGGATGGCAATTATTACATTTTGGAGTCCTGAGCGTGGGAGAGGTAACTCAGCCAATGCTGCAGCAGTAGGCACGCTGCTTGGACTGGAGTATGACCTGCGAACGTTAATGGTGCAGACTCAGCAACGCGGGGGAGATTTACAGGGAGCTTTCGCCAAATCCAAGGAGCTACAGCTCAAAAATTTTGTGAACACAGCTACTTTAGGCTTGGATGCCCTGGAGCGACTATTAAAAACGAAGCGACTCACTCCGGAAAGCATCAGCAATCACTCTATTTCTCTGGAACCTGGGAGACTGGATTTGCTGCTAGGAACTAACAAACAGAGTCGAGCTTATCAGGATCACTGTTATCGAGAAGAGCTTTCAAGAATGCTACCGTTGTTGTTTGAACAGGCGAATCGATATTATCAGGCGATCATACTGGATGTGTGCAGTGGATTTGAGAATCCAGTGACTAATCGGCTGTTGGAGCAGTCTGATCTGATCGTGATTAGTCTGGGTCAAGAGACAGATGGGATTGAGAGATGTATGTGTCCACAATTTTGGCCAGAATCACTTCAACATAAGCCTAAGCTTATTCTCCTGTCTCAATATGACAGTAGATCTAAATACAGCTTGGTGAATCTAAAGCGTACGTATCGGATTCAAGGGCCGATTCTAACGGTACCTTATCTTTCAGCTTATCGGGATGCTATAAATGACAAGGATGTGCTGTCCTGGTTCCGGCGCACACGCCATGTCGGTAGACGTCATGATAGTTACTCATTTATCAGTGATGTACAGCGAATCACAAAAGAGATTTTAACTCAGATAGGAGTCAATACAGATGTTAAAAGGATAGAGAGGGGAATATCGTAGTGACGTTTCTCATAAATGGCATCATCATTTGTGTGATTCTACTTGCTTTGATCGTATGGTGCGTCTACCAATTAAGAAGATTGAATGCATACGCGGTTCCAGCCACAACATTACCTCAGCTGGAACGTGAAAAGTACAGCTTGCAGGTGATGATTAAGTACATTAAAGATCAATTCAATGAATTGACTGGAGCCAACCTATACGATTTGGCACTAGATTTGGAGGATTTTAATCGTCACAAGCAAATGCGTACGGAATTGAAGGCAGCCTTGAAAGGCTGTAATAGTGGTGATCTTTATGACAAGCTGTACATCAAGGAGCTTATCTTTGATTTGCTCATTCGCGATTACGGACTGAACGAGCATAATGTGGATCAGATCATTCCATTTGGAGAGCCAGCACAGCTTACGGTACAAGATCAGTTTGATATTTTGCTTCAATTATATAAACAAAAGTATCAGTACAAAGCCCTCTCCCGCATGATTGACGAGTATCGGCTGGATGATCTCAAACAGGTCATTGAACATGGTGACACAGAATCCTACATCATTACAGCGGAGGAAATCAGGCACATATATCGGCAGAAGGTAAGAGGTAGCCTTAGCTTTGAGGACAAGCTACAGATTATTACGCAAAGGATTTATCAGAGCTTCAAGGGATTTGGCGTTATTGATGAGATTCGCAACATGGATATTGACGGTATATCCGGGGGAGTGTCAGGTATTCCTTCGTCTATGAGGGATATTGAGGACGAAGAGGAGATGTTGATGACGATGCGAACTAATTCAGCACAGGATGCCACTCATTCGATCTGGATTATGTATCGTGGCAAAACGATCCATCTGTCCTTCCTGTCTTTTGGCAGTGAATTAGAACTGAAGCGAATTTGTCAGACGATCTACAAATGGAACAATCCAGGCCAGCTCACTGAGCAGAATGGTTATATTGTTAATGACATGAAGGATCATTCCCGCATTGTAGTAATGCGTCCTCCTTTCGCCGAGTCGTGGGTGTTTTTTAATCGAAAGTTCAATCTGTCATATACGAATCTGGAGCAGTTTCTACAACCTGAGGATGGAGAATCTGTCTGTAATGCGGACCTGCCTGCCGAATTGATTGCGCTCTTGATGAAGGGGGCGAGAGTTACAGCAGTTACTGGTGATCAGGGAACCGGGAAATCCACGCTAATGATGGCTATGACTCGGTACATTCATGGGTATCTGACACTGCGGGTACAGGAAATGGCTTTTGAGCTCCATCTGCGCAAGCTGTTTCCACAGCGTAATATTGTTTCTATTCGCGAGACAGCAGATATTACAGGCCAGAAAGGGATGGATATCCAGAAGAAGACGGATGGAGCTGTCAATATTATCGGTGAGGCAGCTACAGCAGAGCAAGTAACCTGGTTCTTGCAGGCGGGGACCGTTGCCAGCTTGTTTACCATTTTATCACACCATGCCAAGACGTTTCGGGATTTGGTCTACTCGCTTCGTAACTCGACTCTTCAGACAGGTCTATTTCGTAATGAGTCCATTGCCGAGCAGCAGGTAGTAAATGTATTGGATTTTGATATCCACTTGTTCAAGGATGCGCAGGGGCGAAGATACATTGAGCGAATAACGGAATGTGTACCTTTATTGGATCAGCAGTCTTACCCGAATCAGCCGGAACAGGCTGCCATGGAGTTTTACAGACGTATGACAGATCGCAAGACCTTCGAGGGACGAGATATCATCGTATTTGAGAATGGTGGGTATGTTGCCAAGCATCCCATTTCAGAACATCAAACATCAGAAATGATGAAGCATATGAATGATACGGATCGTGCCAAGCTGGTTCATTTGATATCAGTCTATTGGGGGCAGCCTGCATGAATCTTTGGCTATTATTCGGGATGGCCCTTGGGGGCTTCGTTATACTCATGCTGTTGTTTATTCTTATTACTATCGGTAACCAACGAACTAGACAAAGGAATATCTTGCAGCAGCAGTTTGGCAGACGTGCTAGCCAGCATCGGCTTCATCTGTTCTACCAAAAATCGTATGTTCATTTTCAGAGAGTACCTCCTCTACGCAGGTACATATGGAAAATTCGCAAACGCCTTGAAGTTCTAGATTCTTTTGACGAATACACGATTCGGCGTCAGACGATGAGAATAGCATTTACTACCTTGATCTCGACTACTGTACTGGTAATACTGTTCTGTCTAATCAGTCGGGATTTCATTACGATGTGTTTCATTTTGTTTGGAGCTGTCGTGGTGAATGGAATTATGATTACGACGTTCGTGAACCGTGTAGAGGATCGCTTACTGAAGCAGTCTGTTATTTTATTTGAAAATACACGACATCAGTTCCAGCGTACCAAGAATGTTGAGGAGGCCATTTATGAAGCTAGTCAGAGTGCTCCTCATGAGACAGCTGGCCACGGAGAACGCATTTATGAGATTTTAACAGCAGATGATCAGCAAAGGGCACTGGATATCTACTATGAAGTTGCGCCCAACAAATATTATAAGATGTTCACCGGCTTCTCTTATCTAGTCTCAGAGTATGGCGATCGAATGGTGAGGGACTCCTCTATGTACTTGAATGCAATTGCCAAGCTAATTCAGGACATTAATTATGACATTCTACGAAGAGATAGACTTAACTATCTTCTCAAGGGACTTTCCACGATCGCAGTGCTCTCGGTTCTGTTCATTCAACCTATTGAGGGCTGGGCGCGAAGGTATTTTCCAGTGATGAGTGACTTTTATACAAGTAAAATGGGCTTTTTTACAAAGGTGTTCTTCTTCCTCATAGTGCTATTATGCTACGCCATGATCAAGAAGCTGCTCGCTAACGATGAAGCCCGGTACATAGCCAAGTCTGAGCGTATGCTGTGGGAGAAGCTTCTTTATACCAAGATACTGCCGCTACGATGGTTGGTGGATCGGATCATACCGCAGCGACATCAAAAAAAACACTTTAGACTTGTTCAACTAATCAAGAACGCAAATTCTTATCTAACGTTGGAATGGCTTTATGTACAGCGCATGTTACTCTGTCTGATCGTACTTGTTATGTCGGTAACGATGTTCGTGTACATGCATTCATTAGCTACACACAACGTACTATATGATCCACTGAGGGGTACGGGAGTGTTTGGAAGATTGGGCCCCAATGAACTAAGGACTGCTCAGCAGAATACAGATTTTGATCGTGCCATAATTCGGACGCTGGCCCAAGGAACAGAGGTAACACCCGAAAGGTTAAGGACCTTAATCAGCACATTCACACAGACTAGTGAGCATGATACGAGAACAATTACAGCAGCTAATCGGATCTATCACAAGTATATGGAGATTCAACAGGAATACTTCAAATGGTGGGAGCTACTCTTTACCCTGATCCTGGCAACAGCAGCTTATCACTGGCCCGTCTGGCTACTGCATTTTCAGAAAAAAGTACGTTACATGGAAATGCAGGATGAGGTGGATCAATTTCATACTATTATATCGATTTTGGCTCATTTCGAAAGAATGGATGTTGAGACCGTTATGGAATGGATGGAGCGTTACAGTGTGATTTTCAAGGACCCGCTAAAGAATACGCTTAATATCTTCAGTAGTGGCCCAGAGGAGGCTTTGGAGAATTTAAAAGAAATCGTATCCTTTGAGGCTTTTGGGAGAATCATCGAAAAGCTACAGCTGTCCGTTGAGAAAATTCCATTAAGGCAGGCATTTGATGATCTGGAGCTAACAAAGGAGTATTACTCCGAGAAACGAAAGGAGCATTTCAACAGATTAATTGAGGTGAAAGCATTTTGGGGAAGAGCTCTGGGTCTTACCCCATCATTTTATCTGATTTTCTTGTATCTCGTTGTGCCGATGGTGTATCTGAGCATCATGCAAACGGCAGATTCGTTTCAGCAAATTACGAGAATATCAGGAAGGTAGAGGTAGTTTGAATTGTGAATCATGTGAAAAGGAGATAAGGACATGAGTACAGCAGCAAAAGCTATTTTAGGAGCCGCGGGATTATTTCTAGCTATCGCTCTCATTACGCTAAGTGTAACATTGTTTGGTACAGCGCAGGAGGGTGCGAAGCAAGCACAAACGGAGTTCTCCGCCATTCAGACAGAGCTATCGGGTCAGTCCTATGCTGGTTATGATAATACCATTTTGACAGGTAGTCAGGTGGTGAATACGATCCGCAAATATTCGAATAAAGAGGATTTTTCAGTGAAGGTAATTACTAATAAAAATTCGGGAGGTACGTCTTATACAAAAGGGAACATTGGTGGAACGACGAAGCCAACCTCCAATGAATATGTGAATCCATCTGGTCAATTTGAAGGTACGATTGAACGGGATGTAAACAATGTCGTGACAGGAATTGTATTTAAGCAGAGATAGTATTCAAGCTGGACTTAGGATGGGATCGAGAGCATGAACGTAGTAGAAAGAATGTTATTCATGTCATTAAGCGTAGGGCTATTTATTACGGCAATCACAGTGGCGATATCATTGTATAGTCAAAGTCAGGCTTCTTTGGCTACGGTGGACGAAGCCATAACCATAAGGGATAGAGACTTGATCATGAGTCCTGCCTTAGAGGGAGACGAGGTTGTGTATGGCACCACAGTTCTCCAGTCTATATTTCAGATTGCTGAGATTGATGCGGATATTATAGTGGACGGGTATCTCTTTCAAAAAGATGCTGACATCCATGAGGCAAATGTCGGTATGATCTCGATGGAATCGGACTATGGCATAGAGTATCTCAGGAATAATCAAGGAAAGCTCGAACGCGTTGTTTTCCGCAAAAGGTAGGGATGGTTGAAGATGGCCAAATACATACTTTATCCTTTTGTATTTATGGTCGCTTGTGGTCTGCTTTATATTTATCCGATGCAATCAGCCTTTGAGCAGCAGGATCAAATTGCTTATAACATGGCTTATCAGGCAACGACCAGCTTTGTGGATGCAGTTCGGAATAAAGGGTATATCTCTCCGATCATGTATAACGATTTTGTCAGGGAACTGGGAACCTCGAATCTCTATGATATCCAGCTTGAACATAAGGCCAAGCAATATCATCCGATATACTCAGATCCGGAAGATCCAGACTCCTTCACAGGACAGACTGACGTATTCTATGACGGGAAATATACCAATGAGGTAATGGCTACGTTATTTCCTGGAGGGATGACCTCAGATGAAAGTGAACATCGCAAGTACTATATGAGAACTGGGGATTTCTTTTCCGTGACCGTAAGGAATACGAATACGACGAAGGCCACGCTGATCCGCAATTTTCTGACGGGAAGTGAATCCATTGCATTTAACAGGATCTATATTCCGTACGGGGGCATGATCTTGAATGAAGATTTTTAGCTGGGCTGTGGTGTTTGTCATAATCGTGTTCCCTCTGTTCTTTAAGAATGACCTAAGAGTAATGGAACAGGAGCGCACGCAGGAAGCTATGGTCATGTATAACGGAGCTTTTCAGGCGGCTGTGCAGGATGCTGCTTTTGCGCTGCAGATGAATGAAAGTCAGAACCAGGAAAGTAATTACGGCTCACTGAAGAAAGTTCGAGCCAATAAGGAGTTGGCTGTAGAAGCTTTCTACGAAACTTTATTTCATAATACTGGTATTGCAGATGATGCCACAGCGCAAGGTGTCTTGAAAGCTTATATACCTCTATTAGCTATTATTGATTACGACGGGATCTGGGTGTATACAAATGAGTCGTTCCGCAATGAAAGAGGAGAACTGGAGAATCGGCAGGTATGGAACTCGAAAAAAGCATACACATATCTGGATGAGCAAGGCAATAGCATTGCTTTCACGCTGGACGACTATATCTATGCCTATAATTCTCACAATAAACAGTGGGTTGAGGGCACGAGAGAGGAAGTCGCTGCTGAAGTGGATTACAATATCCCACTGGTGAATGACCCAGTAGCCTTCGAAGCTGTTCGTAGGCAAACGATAATAGATACATTACAGCGGAATGTGGAGCATACGATCAATTTGTACAACCAGCATGTCAGTCGCGTGGGGATTAGTTACAGGTTCATGTTGCCTGTTATTTCTCAGGAGGAATGGAATAACACCATCAATGATGTTGGCGTGCTCTCCTTCATACAAGGTGTCCCTGTAGGGATGAACTACTATAACAGCTATGCGCTGGGAGGAAGCAGACTAATCAAGTCACCGGTGATATACGGATACGAGCAGGATGGTCAGAAAGTATACTATCGGGAGTCAGATTATTTTGGTGGCGAAATTCTGGAGAAATTCAGTAGTGAGCGTGATGCGGCTCAAGCAGGCTATTATCCTGGGAGACGGTGATTGAAATAAGTTTACAATAAATGTATAAAAATATTGGTTAAATAAGGAAAGGGGGTTAAACTAGATATAGTGATAAAAAAAGTGAGAAAAAGGGGATTTATACAAATGAAAAAACTAGCTCTAGCCGTGTTTGCAGGTATTACATTTACCTCTGCAGTAACTGCCTTAGTGGGTACACCCAACATTGCAGTAGCTGCTGCAGCCTTCAAGGATGTGTCAAGCACTCATTGGGCTAAAGCTTCAATAGATGCTGCAGTTAACAAGGGATACTTGAAAGGGTACTCGGATGGAACTTTCCGTCCCAACGCCCCTGTGACACGTGCGGAGTTTGCCGCAATTTTGTCCCGTATCTCCACAAATCAGGTTGTAGATGGTAAGGGTAGCTTTGCGGATTTGAAAGGGAATTGGAGTGAACAGGAAGTTACTAAAGCGTTAGGTATGGGCTTTATGTCACCTTCTGATTACCCTGGAGGCTTCAAACCTTCAACACAGCTGACTCGCCGTGAGATGGCGAAGTGGATGGCGTCAGGCTTGGCTTCCGCGCAAGAGGATTTTCAGAAAGCATTAGAAGACACCAAGGATACGCTGGTGCCTGTTGCTGAGTATTACAAGGGTGGCTTGGACAAGGTGGATTATCCGTATGTATCTGTAGCACTTGGTACAGGTCTTATGAATGGTTATGAGGATGGTTCTTTTGGGACCGCGAAGACAACGACACGTGCTGAAGTAGCAGCGATTTTGAGCCGCTATGAAGAAGTGCAGAAGAAAGAAGCGAGTAGCTTCCGCGACTTGAATGAAATGCGTGAAGTGGGCCTGACTGGAACGAACCTGAAGTCGTTAACGCCATATCAATATGGAACAGTCGCGAAGACGGGGGAAGTAGCGGATTTTAAGCAGATCAAAGATATACCTTATAAAATGAGGAATAACTTGGGGACTCAAACAATTCATAGGATGATTGTGGTAGATGCTACAACGGATAAAAAGCCTAAGAATTTGTATGGAAAGATGTTTATTGATAAAAAGTTTACAGGCTTTGTTGATGCTGCTAGATATAACGTTTTTATTGAAACGACTGTCACGCCAAGTGGGGATAACTTAAATAATTTAGCATTTGCAAATGCCAATGGAAACCATCTTTTGAGCGGATCGAATTTTTATAGCGGAACAATCAAAAATTTTGGAGTCAATGCTTTACCGGAAGATGAATATGTTTCGTCTGGTTTTTTTAAAGAAGGTAAGACTCAAAGGTTCTGGATGGAAGCAACTATTAGTAAAGTGTCTGATTCAACAAGAAGAGCTGAAGTTATCGATGTAAATAATAAAGTCACAGTAATGTTTATATCAAATGAATAAACGAAGGGAGTGCAGTAATTGACTCCGAAATTTAAAATGAAAAATATTTTGGTTATCTTTATGGTTTTTACATTCTGTTTTTTACCGAATCTAGCATTTGCTGATCCTGTAGCTGCAGTGAGTGGAACGTTGGATGATCAATTGGAATTAAAAAACTCATATATTACGCCAGTGGGACCAGTGAAGCAGCAAAAGCATGTTATTCCCGTTTCAGGTGTGAGAGATGCGAATCCGGGGATTTACTGGTTTCAGAAGGATGATGGAGATTGGTATGCTACTTCGTATCGAGCTCCAGGTGGCCAAAAAAAGACAGCAAATATTGGATCGGATCACGAGCCTTGGCCAGCTGTTGAGGAAATTACAGATAAGATTAACATGAAAAACGATAGTTATAGGCCAAATAGTTACCTTGATAAGCAGAACAAGTCATATACTCCAAATCAAGTTACAAATGCTCATATTGCTAAAGTGATGACAACAGGTTATCAAGAACAAAAATCAAAAATAATTGAATTGCAAATATCAGATTTATATTTTGTACTTATTACTTCATACACTGGAGAAATTGGATCAGGCGAACAAGACGGTACTAATCTATATAGGCAAGAATATAACAAACAGCAAGAAGTCAACGGAAGACCATCGACACGACCAAATGGAGCTCCCAAAAAGACGGCTCTGTACCTGACCCCAGTCGATCTTGAATGGAGAGGTACCATTGTAGAGCACAAAAAGATTCAGGTCACGGGGAAACAACAGCTTGCTATTGACGAACAAGCTCAATTCACCGCTGAGGTGGCTACACAGGCACCGGGTCAAACGAGCTTCGGGCATTGGTTTGATGTGACAACTCGTAATAGTGAAACTGATAAGACGGAATGGAAATCAGACAACAGCAATATCGCTACTGTCGATCCGCAGACAGGCATGGTCACGGCTAAAGCCAAAGGTACCACTAAAGTTACGGCAACCTGGAAAAGTGATGTTTACTGGCTCACCTCTTCAATAGTTGTGGCTGTAGATGGAGAAGAATTACCCGAGCCGGAGCAGGAGCCAGGAGTTGTATGCACTAATCCTGCTTCAGCAGGTGCACAGACAGGTAGTCTCATGAATGGCAGTGCTGTAGGCAAAATTAAGGCCGATGAACGTGACGGTGAAAAATTTGAAGTGGCCAAAGGGATTCCGACCAGTGAAAGTCTATATGGTGTTGTTCAGGCGCGGGAGTATCTGTACAACAACAAATTTGAAAAATTCACGGGTACATGTACCTTTACGGTTCCTGTTTCCAAGACATATAACCTGAAATGGAAAGAGGAGGAGGAGCGGGAGCGGCCTGATGGCACATCACGTACGGTCACTGTAAATAAATCCAGCAGTGTTACCGTGAATCCACATTATGATATCGTTCGTCCATATTCGTACTGGACTATTCCAGAAATGCAAGCTTTCAAAATCGACAATGCGAAGCTTAAAAACTATGCTTTTGAAGGCGGAGAAATTGTGATTCAGCCAGGAAGTAGCTATGACAGTCCATCCATGACGCTGGAGACGGGTGTAGAACATCTCGAATATCCGGACATTGTAACGGCCCGCGCCCCAAGTCAAACCATTGATGGTGGCCATAGTGAGCCAGATGTACCGGACCAAAATCTAAAATCCTTTGCAGAGGCTGCCACCCCACAGCTGAATGTACGAAATGATGCTTTGGAGTTTAATGGTCATACCATTATGGACGGTGCGATCGTTCAAACGAATGGGCCCGCGCCAGGCCGAATTCCAACGCCTCTAAGCATTGACGAGAACACTTTATTTAAGCCATATAATATGATTCCAAAGGTGAAAGTGAATCAAGCAGATAATGCTTCCACAGGAACAATTACCTATTTGCAACTGGAGGGGAGTTTGGGGGAGGCAACTAATCAGGAACAGCCTATTGGAAATCTTAACTCCGTAACGGTCCATACCCCTGTCGTCATGTATCCGGCCATTACGGACGATAAGGCGTTTAATCAACGGGTATCACCAACGTCTGGGCGTGCAGCACTCATTATGGATCGACCATTTACAGTGACAATGCCAACAAGTGGTGTGCACCGAGATATTCGCGGCTTTGGCCATCGGGATTATGCAAAATATACAGCGTATAAGCAGGTACTATTCGAATTTGATGTGTATAACGAGGAAAAGAACAAGTATATCCCGAAAAATACGTGGATTGATATTCCAATTGCTCAATTGAATACGACATTTCGCATGCCAACATGGGTAGATGAAGGCAACTATACTGTCCATTTTCGTTCTATGGCGGAGAATGCACCTGCTGAATTCACTTGGCAGAGTATGGCGAATACTGACTTGAATCATCATGTGGCGATTAATACGATTCCTGTACAAGTCATTGGTCGGCTGTACGATTTTAAAATTACAGACATTGCTGATTACGATTGGGAGACCGTCTTCCGTGCTAAAAAGGGGAGTACTAAGCCTACAGGAGCAGCATATTGGGTGGGTACGAGCTCTATTGATGGCGCAAAACGCGGTAACACCTTTCCTTATGTCTTACCGATAAGACCTGGCAGTCACCCGAATACAGGATATAAAAATGTAGCGATTAAGACAGGCTATCATTTCAAATTCGATTTCAAGACGAAAGGGAATATGTTCGGTGCTAATGACCGAGTGAAGATCTTACCTACCTTCTACTTCGTCAATAAAGATGGAAGTGGTCGTCAGAAAGTGGATCTATATTACCACAACCAGACGACAGGTCAAAAATTCGTCAAAATCGGATCTGCTCAGGACACCGCGCAGCGTAGCATCATTCTTAGTGATCGTTTACGGAATGTACCTGCCGAGGACATCAGCAATACAGCTAAATTCGTCGCGACCTATGGTAATGTGAAATTTGAGCAGCAAGCAAAGTAAAAGACCGAGATTGGTGGGTATAGTCAGCTGAATTTGACGCAGCATGTTCGCACCTTGATCGGATCAACACAACAAGTGCCTGAAACGGTGGACAAAGGTCGTATGCTAGCTGCCGAACAGCAGTGGTATGGTGAATATAGTTTGCCTGCAGCTCCATATGTGGTGCCTGCTGGATTCAGTATTTCGGAATACGGACGAACCCATAAACTGACTGATAAATCACCCATTTTCTTGCGAAACGGTTATATCGTGGTCAACTTCAACATCGAGACGTATCGCGCTGGAGAGGATCAGCCATACCTTCGATATTACCGCCTTCAAGGAGCGACTACGCCATTGGACAACCAGTGGAAGTTAGAAGGGTACAGTAAAGTAGCTAAGGATCGCTATGGTAACTCCTTTGACGCTCCAGATGGAGATATAGCTTACTATCATGGAGACTTATCCAGCTATGATGACTTCAGTTCCAACGTAACGCATTAATAGTAAAGGAGGAACGCTATGAAGGGATTTAAGCTCATGTTGACTGTGATTCTCTTCTCTGGCATATTCACGCCGTACTTTAATAAAGCGCACAGTGCAGATCGAAGTCGCAATGAAGCAGTAATCAACATGGTTTTATTTCATTCCAATGACTCGGACTCCAGTCAGACTAAGATCGAACTTGATCCAGTTGAAGCTCTGGAAGAATCTCAACTCACTAGAAAAAATTCATATAACAACGATTTAATTACGTTTTCTAATACGAGCAGATTAAAGGATCAAATCCCCCCTGATATGCCTAATATCAGTGTGAATTACGTGAATTGGGAAAGTGATGACATCCGTGTCATGATCCAGCATGGCTACGACACAGGTGGCAGTGGTGTTGAGAGGAGTCAATATCGTGTGGATGAGCGGGAGTGGCAGGATTATTCTGGTCCATTCACTCTAAAGGCTCAGGATCGAGCTCAGGTTCTAACGGCTCGGACCATTGACCGAGCCGGGCATATCAGTCAAATTACTCATGCGAGCCTGCAGATTGAGCGTACTCGTCCTGCGGCACCTAAGATCACGCTTAATTCAACGGATTATACGAAGGAGGCTGTGGGGATTCAGTTAACGGGTCCCAAGGCAGGAGAAGAGAAGGTACAGTATCGTATTGGAGAAATGGGGGTGTGGACGGACTACACCAGGCCATTTCAGTTGGAAGCCTCAGGACGCACGACCGTGTATGCACGAGCGCTTAGTATCCAGGCAATACCGAGTGATGTAGTATCAGCGGATGTTAAGATTGAGCCTGCATCGGCCAACGTCACGGGAGCCGTGGACATGCTTACTGTTGAACAATGGGAGCGGAAGGGAGAGGTAGAAGCCAAACGGACATTCTCCTTTGTGAAGGAATTTATCCAACAGTTCCAGCATTGGGCCATAGATATACAGAAACGGTTCGACAGTCGAATGAAAGTGAAGCTTCAGCAGCCGACAATTATTCTTTCCACGAAGGGATATTGGAGATTAAAGAGGGAAGCTATTAAAGTTTCTGAAAGAAGGCGGAATAAGTACAAAAATAATCATTTTTTAGCATCTCGTCTTCAACGAATTAGTGTTTTTCTGGCAGCAGTTGTCTTGCTACAAAGCTTTGGTATAGTCATCGCACCTCTCAAAACCTATGCGGCAGCGCATATGTATAACTTTAATCGATATGAAGCTGTGGCTACTCCATATGGGCCTTGGACAAATCATTTTGGTGGGGATCCCAAAGCTGATGGGGGTACAGAAGGAGCTCTTATTGATTGGCACATTAAAGCGGTAATGTATCAGAATGCTAGATTTGATAGCACTAGTGGGGAATATGTACTATACGGTAACAAGACAACGATGGAAATTCGAACGGCGAATACTAGCACAAATGATTACGATATTAGGGATTATCCCTATGTCGCCTCTATTAGTAGTGAAAATCGGCAAAATCCTGGATACGAGGCCAGAGAAATGCCTCAAAAAACACTGAGAGTTGCGCGGTACTCCTCTTACGATCAGAGTGAGAGGGAGGCTCGATTTACCTTTAATGATTATACAGCAATACCAAGTGGGTATAATTACAGTCCTGGCAACTTTGTAACAACAGTGCAAGCTGCAGATGGCGCTTATCCAGACCATGGAAGGGCAGCGGATGGCTACTTTTACGTTAAGGGTAGTGTAGTCAATGCTGTCCCTTCCATAGCAATTACTAGTGCTGGTACACACTATATCTCTGTAACCAATGGATATAATACGATTACCATTTCGGGAACAGCCAACGACACGGATGGTGATAGGTTGACCATTATGGGGAATCTAGGCGGTGTGACAAAATCCATCACAATCTATCCGGGGGTGTGGTCCTTAACGTGGTCTGGTTCGGAGTTGGCAGAAGGAATAACTTCCATGAATGTCAACGTGAGTGATGGATATGGAGGGACAGCTTCCGCTTGGTATTCTGGAAGCTTTATCGTCGATAAGACCGCACCAACAGCACCAACAATCACGATGGATCGTAGTGGCTGGTACAACGGAAATAAGATGATAACAATCACGCATGGTTCTGAGAGTCAAAGTGGCGTTCAAAAGTCGCAGTTACAAATCGGTACTGGCGGATGGACAGACTATACAGCCCCATTCACTGTGAATGAGCGGATAACGGTGAATGCTCGAACCATCGACAAAGCCGGGAATATAAGTACTATTTCTAGTCTGGATACACAAATTGATAAAACAACCCCGTCAGCACCAACGGTTACATCAGATCATGGTGGCTGGTATAACGGAAGCAAGATGGTTACAATTACCAACGGTCAGGTGGGCCCGAGTGGGATACAGAAATCGCAAGTACAGATCAATAATGGGGATTGGACAGATTATACAACTCCTTTAACGGTCAGTGAACGTGTTATCGTGAATGCACGCACTTTCGATCAGGCGGGAAATATCAGTACTGTGGCTAGTCTGGATACCCAGATCGATAAGATTCCACCGCAGAAGCCAACTCTTGTGCACGGAGGCGGATCCGATTGGCAGAGTAGGGACACCACTATCAACATTACACATGGCATAGATTCAGGTGGTAGTGAAATTAAAGAGACGCAATATCGGATTAATACGGGTAACTGGGAAACCTACACCACTCCGATCCTCCTTAGTGAGGAGGGTCAAACGGTATATGCCCGGACGTGGGATCATGCAGGTAATGTAAGTAGCGAAGCTTCATCGGAAGCGAAAATCGATATAACACCTCCAACTTCGCCAATCATTGAAAAAAATACGACTGGTGATACAACGGGAAATGTTGAATTTTCAATCTTACCTGGAACAGACACGGTGAGTGGTGTGAAGATGACAGAGTATAAAGTGGGGGCCACTTCTGTTTGGCAGACCTATTCAGGACCGATTACCGTTACTGAAGAAGGCGAGCATCAGATATTTGCGCGTAGTACTGATTTTGCAGGTAATCATAGCAGCATTACAAATGGTACGATAGTCATTGATAGAACAGCACCAACCGTTCCAAGTATCAGCTTGTCCACGAACAACCACACAAGAGAAAGCGTTCAGTTTAAGATCTCAGGTTCTGTGGACACAAGAGGCCTCCGGTACGAGTATAAGCTTGGTAATGGGATTTATGTGTCTGGAGAGCAAGGGGAAGTTACTGAGGACGGAATAACGGTTATTACTGCACGTGCAGTAGATGAGGCTGGCAACATCAGTGCGGAGACGACTACGACGGTACGCATCGATAAAACCGATCCAGTCATTCATATTAGCCCATCACAGCGTGGATGGTCACAAGAGATGATTAAAGCTACCATTCAATATCAAGATCATGGCTCAGGCATCAACCCAGATCGGCGCTATTATCAAGTTACTTCTTCTCCACAAGAACCTGATAGCTGGGAGCTAGCAAGCAGTAACAGCTTCCAGGTGAATGTTACGCAAGAAGGTATTTGGTACATCCATGCCAAAGTAGAGGATAACGTAGGGAACAGTACGGTAGCTAGTTCTTCAGCGTTGCATTTGCAGCAACCACCTATAGCACCAGAGCTTTCCGTGCAATCTATCGGCCTCAATCAAGCTGCCCTTCAATGGACTCTTCCTAGCGGGAAGAGCTTTACAGGCGGGTATGAGTACACATTGCGTAATCTTTCCAATGGACAAGGCGTGAATCTCACTTATCCTGGGGATTGGGCAGTAGATCATTCGTTATCCTCGGGTACGAGCTATGAGTATGAGGTAACGGTTCGAAATCACGTGGGTGAAGCAGTAAGCCATCCAGTGCGTCTACTTACTTTACCAGCAGCTCCAAGGAATCTGTCTTTATATCCAGTAGAACGAGAGGCTGGACATATCACAGTCAGCTTTGATGCAGTAAAGTCAGCTGATAGTTATAGAATTGTAGCCTTTAACATGGATTCTCAGCAAGAAGTATATAATCAAACGGTAACCACTAGCGTATATCAACCGATCGTGAACTTACAGCCGGACACAGTCTACAATGTTACGGTGTCGGCAATCAATGCTACTGGAGAGGGCCCCACCACAAGTCAATCGATTTTATCGCTCCCAGACGCTCCTGATGGGTTCAAATCGGTTTCGATTGGCGAAAATTCCGTGGACCTAACTTGGCATAGTGTGACAACGGCAACTTACTATGCACTGGATCGCAATAATGCACCTGTCACAGAATCTGTATATGAAGCATTTTCAGATATAGGCTTGTCCTCTGGAACGGCGTACAACTATCGTCTCTCAGCCATTAATACTACGGGTTCAGGTGCGTACAGTCACATGAATGTGCTCACCTTGCCGGGGATGGTAGATAACTTAACTGTAGTCGAAGCTCGGCGTAATGAGCTGTTGATTGCCTGGAATCAGGTTCGAGGAGCATCTGGCTACCGAATGGTGGTCAATGGCGGGCAAGAATACGTATTTGGGGCACATGAGCTTCAAGCAACGATTCCGAACCTACCCGCTGGTACACCAGCGAACATAAGTATCCGGTCACTAAATAGTAGCGGACTAAGTGTAACAAGCTCGACTTATGGCCTTACACTGCCAGATCAGGTTGGAGGGCTAAACGTAAGCGATATTAAGGAGAACTCAGCTGTGATTAGTTGGGCACCCGTTCATGGAGCTACAACATATAAGATCAGTGTGAATGATCGTAAATATACGGTTTCGGGCACCCATTTTGTTGTTCGAGGATTAACCGGAGGAACTACGTATCATTTTCAAATTACTGCTGGGAATACGTCTGGATTCGGAGAGAGTTTAAAGGGACGTTTTATTACACAACCAACACAGGTCGTGGGTTTTACCGCAGAAAATCCAGAAGACCGATCGTTCACATTGACATGGGAGCCTGTTAAAGGTGCAACAAAGTACATCGTTTACCAAGGGAAAGAGGAGCTTGGCGTTGTGAGCGAGGCACGCATGTCAGTCTTGAAACTTGAACCTGGAATTAACTATACGTATAAGGTCATTGCTATAAATGAGTCAGGTAACGGGTTACCAGGGGAATTCTACTGGAGGACATATCCGAGCCCTGTAAAGCAGAACGATGTATGGATGAAGGACATTACAACGTCAAGGGCTACCGCAGAATGGAATCAGATATCCGGAGCGGATTATTACCAAGTTTACTTAGATGGAAAGCTGTTAGGCGACACGATGGACTTGACATACTCTTTTGAAGGCTTTGACAGTTCAGAGCGTCATGTCGTCAGCGTTGAGCCTGTGAATAGCAGTGGCACTAGCGAGCCTTATGAGGTTAGCTTTGAAACCTTGCCTGATAGTGGATTTTCAGTTGAGGTGGAATCCAAGCACACTTCTATTACGATAACAGTCGGAAATACCCAACCTAACGATACGATTGTCATTATGAATAAAGGGATGGTCATTTACAAAGGCAGAGATCCTGTGTTTGTATGGGAGCCGCTGAAGAGTGGAACAAGTTACGAACTGGACATCTGGACGGAGAACGGCCAAGGGGCTAGGAGCTCAACGAAGAATATTAAGGAACGTACCAAGTCCAGTGCTAAGACATTTACTCCTATGACAGCTACCACTGAGATGATTAAGGAAGACAATGTTATAAATGCTGGATCACAAATTAAAGATTCACTAGTTACCATACCAGCCCCAAAGGGAGATTTAGGGGATGAGAGTAGCAATTTTTCTGGTGCAGGATTTAAAGACATCGAGCGTACTTTCAATCGTGCCAAAATACAAGAACTAGCTGACCGAGGTATTGTAAAAGGAACTTCTGACAGGACGTATGAGCCGGAACGGGAGGTCACCCGAGCAGAATTTACAGCTATGATAGTTCGTGCCCTACAGTTGCCTGAAGAGGATACGATATTAACGTTTAAAGATATTCAGCCTACTGAGTGGTATATTCCAGAGTTGAAATCGGCAATTAAGCATGTGGTAGCACGGGGGTTTTCGGATGATGTATTTGCTCCTGATCAATTGATTTCAAGGGAACAGGCCTCTAAAATGCTTGGGAATGTCACTGAGCAAGACGGAACGGCAGGGGGAGAAGAGCGATATAATGATGAGCTTCTAATAGCAGGGTGGGCCCGAGAAGAAGTACTGGGACTCACACAGCTCTCCTTGCTTCAGGGATATCCAGACGGAACTTTTCGTCCGAAGCATTACGTGACTCGTGCAGAGGCAGCCGAGATGATCTATAATTTGCTGCATTATTTGAACTGAGACGTAGAGGCTACCCGCACAGCACTTTACAATTTTCAATGTGTTATGATACGATTACATCATCTTCCAATTCGGATCAAGATTTGAACTTAACTAGCTCTACAATAAAATGTGAAGCAGTATATAGTCATTCTTGACTAGTTATAAGAGTTTGATCATTTAGTTAATAAGCGTTGTTAAAAGAGAATATCATGTATTCTCCTAACTACCCGTTATTGATCTGCAGCTAAAATGAATAATTAAAAAGACAACACTAGGGGAGCCGAGCAACTGGCTGAGATGGAACAATTGTGTTCCGGACCCTTTGCACCTGATCTGGATTATGCCAGCGTAGGGAAGTGGTGATAATTGGATGCATTTAGACAGCTTGACTTGAGCTTACTTTGTATAAGCTACGGTTTTGTGCGTATTGGCTTTGGGTCTTACGGGTATACGCATTGGCCTGTCTATTGTATATCCTTGAGCTTATTTCACCACTTTCCTTCTGGAAAGTGGTTTTTTGTTTTCCCTTTACTTTCATATTTGTTTACTGCTCGGGACTAGTACTTTGTAATGTGAAAGGGGCAATTATTGATAGAAGTATATGTCATTACAGAGGGAAAAGGGGGCATAAAGCTACTAGGGTAAGTTTTGGCTTGCTAATATTTTGAATAGGAGGAGATAAAAACATGAGGCTAAAGATTAATGGGCAAGACATGACGTTCGGAGCACATATTAATCGGGTTGATCAGCTGCTGAGCGAGCTCGATTTACAGGTGAAGACTGTTGTAGTAGAGCTCAATCGGAGAATTTTGGTGCGGGATATGCATCATCAAGCAGTATTGTGTGACGGAGATCGAATAGAGATTGTCCATTTTGTAGGCGGTGGTTAAACATGTTGCACATAATATTCAAACAGAGTAGCTCCTGATTACTGCTGGATACAGGTATTTGTATATCTGGATATACACAAACACGTGTTTGAAGCATCTAAAGGTGAAAGTGTTGCATTAATTGTACGATGATTGAAACTGAAGCAGAGGGGATTTATCAAGACATACTGACCTGTTAGTGTTATGGGCTGTCACGAAATATTTCAGGTGTTCCATATGAGAAGGATGCAACAATTGCACAGCTCCCCCGGTTCCCGAATTGTATGATATGATTAAGTGTAGAAGTGATCAGTCATTCCTTTGCATTAACCTTATCTTGCATACCGTCATCTGTTCCTCTCCGCTGTAGCATAGGGACAAAAGTACGGACAAAAATAAGGACAAAATGGGGCCAGTTATCGCGCTCCACTTTCCGCTCCTTACTGTTATCAAGAGTTCGCTGGTTCCTTAACAATAGCAAAGTCAACGAGTAGACTTGTGAGAGTAGAACCAGTGAGTAGAACCAGTGAGTAGAACTAGGGAGTAGAACTAGGGAGTAGAACTAGGGAACAGATCCAATTAAGCTCCGTTGTTCTTAGGGGTAGATACGGATCTAAGCTAGCAATGATTATGATCAAGCCACAAGCTGTGGCAAGCAGCCCATCGGAAGGAATGGTATGTACGTGAGTGAATCAGCAGAACCAAGTGAAATTCAAGATTACCAAGACCACCAAGACCACCAAGACCACCAAGACCACCAAGACTACCAAGACCACCAAGACCACCAAGACTACCAAGACCACAAGCAGGCTGACAGCGCTTATGATATGGAACGGTACTCAAGACAAATCCGTTTTGCTCCGTTCGGGAGTGAGGGCCAGCGGCGTCTATCAACCTCGCATGCACTCATCATTGGTGCGGGTGCCCTGGGTACAGGGATAGCGGAAACCCTTGTCCGCTCAGGCATTGGTACCTTAACGATTGCAGATCGTGATTATGTCGAATGGAGTAATTTACAGCGTCAGCAGCTGTACGATGAGAATGATGCGATCTCACGAACGCCAAAGGCGATTGCTGCTCTTAATAGACTTTCTGCCATCAATTCCTCGGTGAAGATCCATGCGCACGTGCTGGATGTAAATGTGGAGGAACTGGAAGAGCTCATTGCTGGCGCAGACATCATCATGGATGCGACCGATAATTTTGATACAAGATTACTGATAAACGATATTGCCTGTAAGTATGGCATCCCTTGGATCTATGGTGGATGTGTGGGAAGCTACGGTATTACTTATACATTTATACCAGGGAAAACGCCTTGTCTGAGCTGCCTGCTGGGTAGTGTTCCACTTGGTGGAGATACATGCGATACGTCTGGTATTTTGCCACAGGCTGTACAACTCGTGACAGCACATCAGACCTCTGAAGCACTGAAGCTGCTCAGCGGGCATGAAGATGTACTACGAGACAAGCTACTCTCATTTGATGTTTGGCGAAATGAGCATGTAGCGATTGGGGTCAATAATGCAAAAAAAGCGGACTGTCCATCCTGTGGACCAGCCCCGCGTTATCCTTATCTGGATGCGGCCAACCGACAAAAAACAGACGTGCTATGCGGGAGAGATACAGTTCAGATCAGACCTTCGCGCAAGCTACAGATTTCGCTCAAGGATATGGCTGAGCAATTGGAGAAAGCGGGTGCTCAAGTAACATTGAACCCGTTTCTGCTATCACTGGATCTTGGAGAGAATCGAATTGTGCTGTTCCCGGATGGTCGTGCACTGATTCATGGCACCAAGGATATTGCGCGAGCTAGAAGTCTCTATCACCGATATTTTGGTTAAGCCTAGCGCTCCCTGAATGTCCAAGAGTGAATCTACCCATACTGATGACGAGCTTTCCTTTGGAGTATAGAGACGGGCTTGTGTTTAAACGAAGGAAGGCTCAGATTGAGCAAACGGGTGAGAGTATTGGAGGACATGATCCTGATCCTGAGTGAAGAGGATAAAATGGAGATTATACTGGCGCTCACAGCGGATGGGTATAAAGTGAAATCTATACACCATCGTGAAGAGGCTGTAGACTGGCTGCAAGCAATGAGTACGGATATCATGCTGATGGAGGTTAAGGGAAGGTTATCTTTGGAGAGTCTGCCACAGGATATTTTAACTGCGCTGAGGATGTGCGCTCCGCACATTCCTGTAATTTTCCTACTAGATCGCTACGACCCTGAAAATGTAGTTGCCAGCTTCGAGGCTGGTGCCAAGGACGTAGTTCATGTTGCAGAGGATACCTCAATTGTCTTGGCAAGAGTACGAAATGTATTACGCTGTACCCGCCCGAGGCATCGTATGCAGAGTGAGCTGGAGATCGGGGATATGATTATTCACCAGGAAATTAGACAAGTGTGGCGTGCTGGAATTGAAGTGGAGCTTACGCCCAAGGAATTTGATCTGCTGCTGTATCTTGCTTTGCAAGTGAACAGGGTATGCAGTCGTCGCGAAATCCTACGACATGTATGGGAGCATGACTATATCTCTGATACGAATGTGGTGGACGTCTACATAAGACATTTGAGGAAGAAGCTGGATCGCGGCCATAGGCAAAAGCTAATTCGCACCAAGCGCGGGATAGGCTATTATATTGCTCAGCCCGAATGAGTACAAGCTTATTTGTGAAAAACTAACGCAAATTCATGATTATAGAAAAAGTGCTCGCATTGGCTGTTGGCAGCCATGCAGAGCACTTTGTTTTTGGTGGATATTCGGACTAAGTTGTTCTGTACTACTTACTATAATGCATTAGGGCGGACTAAAGTACGCGACGAGCCTTCAGATAGGTTCTCTTCCATGTACCGGAGTTCAGATCGGAGATCGTCACACCTGGCTTGCCGTAGGTATGAAGTATTTTGCCATTGCCTGCATACACTGCGACGTGAGTTACATTTTTCCCGGTGGCACGACTGCCACTGGAGAAGAATACCAGGTCTCCTTTGCGCAGATTAGACTTGGATACCGCTTTGCCTTCTTTGGATTGAGCAGCCGATGTTCTTGGCAGATCAACCCCGTACTTTTCAAAAATATGTTGCATAAACGAGGAGCAATCGAAAACTCTGGTTGTTTTAGTAGAAGCGCCGAAATCATAAGGGGTTCCCATGTATTTTTTTCCGTATTTCAATAGGCTGTCAGCAGTGGACTGGCTTGTAGCTGTTGCGGCTTGAACCGGCTGTGCGTCATATATAGCAACGGCACCGAGGCCGATGGAGACTGCAAATCCAACAGTTGCAATTTTCTTAAACATTGGTTGTAAATTCATGATGTGTGTACCTCCAAGAAATGTGTAGTCATTCATGCGAGATGAATGCTTGTCCGCTTTCCTGGAATGAGTATAACAGTTTTGTAACTTCCTAAAAGTTGGATGAAGTCATGAAAATCTACTCGTACAGCGCTTTTGTGGCTTTTATGAAAAAATGATTAAAATTATAACATGAAACAAATTTTGTGATTTATGGAGAGTTGAAAAAGAGAAGAAACCTTTATATATCAAGGTTCTTCTCCTCATTTGTTGATCTCTAGCAGCGTGGATCATGGGTTGTATAAATTACAAAATTGTAACTTTGTATTTCGAGTTTTTTAATCTTTAGACGGATTGTAATATGAAGTGCGACACCTACTGGAAATAAATATACCAAAGAGCCCATGGCCGGATTCGTGTAGAATGAAGGTTCCTACACCACATTCACACAAGGAGAATCCACCATGAGCTACACACATCTTAGCATAATCGAGCGAAGCAAGCTAGAAATCCTCCACCAGCAGGGGAAAAGTACCAGAGCGATTGCCAAGGAACTTGGCAGACATCATGCCACCATTGGCCGTGAACTCCGCCGAAATGCAGCAGAACACCCGTACTGCGCGGAGAACTCGCAAGAGGGCTATGTCCAGCGCCGTAAGGCGTCAGTTTCCGGAGGTAAGTGGAATCTAGAACTGGCGAGTCGCATCGAAGAAAAGCTTCAGGCGACCTGGTCTCCGGAGCAAACCGTAGAGCGATTGCGTCAGGAGGGTCAAGCGATGGTATGTTTTAAAACGATCTATCGCTGGCTGTATACAGGCCGTTTGGTAAAAGGCGTGCTTACGGTTTTACGGCACAAAGGTAAACGGCAGAGACCTGCAGAGACACGCGGCAAGTTCGCTGTGGGTAAGGCCATCTCTCAGCGTCCGAAAGTGGTTCGTTCCCGGGAGACCTTCGGCCATTGGGAGCTCGATACAGTCGTCTCAGGCCGTGGGAAAAGCAAGGGCTGCTTGGCCACGTTTATCGAACGCAAAACCCGCTTGTACACCGCCATTCGGATGCCAGACCGTACCGCGTTGTCCATGGAGATTGCCTTTGGTGTAGCGGCCTCACAGTATCCTACCCATGCATTTCAAACCGCTACCGCAGACCGTGGCAAGGAGTTTGCCTGTTACGCCAGCTTGGAAGCTACTCATGGCGTACAGGTGTATTTCGCAGATCCGTATTCCTCCTGGCAACGCGGCTCGAATGAGAATGCCAACGGCCTCTTGCGAGAGTTTTTCCCCAAGGGGACCGATTTCGCGCAAATCACGGATGAAGCTCTGGAAAACGCTCTGCACTTGATCAACCAAAGACCACGTAAATGTCTGGACTGGAGGACCGCTCACGAATCCTTTTCAGAGGAACTGTCGCACTTGGCTTGACAATCCGTCTTTATTAATTAAATTGTGAGGGGAAATACTCTGGCAAACGTGCTAATACGTATAGTCAGGAAACAAACATCTTACAGAGGTGTATTAATAAAATGAACGAGTAATGAGGCATAACAGGTATGATAATACATCTATCTAGTATGTTCTAACTACAAACAGCACCGGCTTGCCCCGTACTATATTTGCCCAACGGTTATCATATAATATCTGTCGCTTTAAGGTGATATTCTCCAAGGTGCGTATAATTCAATCAGCATGATTGTCCAGCTCAGTCTCGGCTTTGAATCACGAGAAGTACTCCGCTACAGATGGTGACCACCCCTGCATCTCCCGCCAGGTGATTACTAATGCCTAAAGATTGTCCGAGCTTGAGTGTGGCATCTACTAACGGGTACTTGAAGCCCTCCAGCGTAATCCCTGTCACCTCAGGGCTCAGCGGAAGAAGTGAGATATAGGGGTATCCCATAGATTTCACTTCCAACGATGAGTCTGTGAGCATGATGTAATTATTCGAATCCTTGATGCTGCAAGGTATGCGATGCTGTAACACCTGCATTAGCAGCTGAATGTTAGCCAAAGTATGGTCCATCCTCGTTCCTGTGGCGCCTAGCAGAAGGATCTCATCAGGCTGCTGCTTCAGCGCCAGCTCGATAGCCAGCTCTGTATCAGTAAGATCTTTGTCTACGGCATCGCAGGCCAAGAGTCGTTCTGCGTAGTCTTCAATCTGATGAAGTTGTTCTGGAAGGATGGAATCGAAATCCCCGACAGCGAGATGGATCGGTATATGATGCTGCATCAAGTAGAGTGCTCCGCGGTCCGCGCCGATAATAAAATCATTTGCCTGAATTTCTTTCCAATCCTCCTCGTGAAGCTGTCCCCCTGAGTAGATTACTACACGCTTATGTGTCACGTTCTCATCTCCTTGATATTTAAAGCTAGCTTGCCGCCTGGTGTACTTCTGAAGCTAAGGTTCAGTCTGTTGTTCATGTTGCTGGTCCTATGTAAGCGGATCGGGGTGAGGGCCGAAGTACCAGACTTGTATTCCACACGGGCTGAATCAATTTTACATTATGTATTGTATGGATTGTATGGATGTAGCCAGCTTATTTTTTACGCTGGTGAGACATGGAGTATTTGCTGATTCGAACATCTCCATTCAATTTGATCGTTTTATAGTATAACGTTGATTATTCTCTTGCACAATTCGGCGACATGCCGCTACAATAGATTTCATGTGAAAGATGACACCCCGGGTTATATTTTCGGAAGATTTGAGAGACTATGCCTGGTGTTGGCGACGACAAGTGACAACATATGGAGAGGAAGCGTAGAAGGATTGGACATGCACATTTTTGATTGGTTCAGCATGATCGGCACAGTAGCCTTCGCAGTATCAGGCGCGATTGTTGCGATGGAAGAGGGATACGACATTCTTGGCGTGCTGGTACTAGGCCTTGTGACTGCTTTTGGGGGCGGTGTTATCCGTAATGTACTAATTGGTGTTCCGGTGACTACGTTATGGAGTCAGGGGTCGCTGATTATGCTGGCTGTTATTTCAGTAGCTATTGCTTTTATTCTCCCATTATCCTGGATTACACATTGGCGTAGAACTGAGGTGTTCTTTGATGCCATTGGTCTTGCAGCCTTTGCGATCCAAGGCGCGTTGTATGCGACTCAAATGAATCATCCGCTGATTGCAGCTATCGTTGCTGGTGTCATGACGGGGATTGGCGGCGGAATCATTCGAGACATATTGGCTGGACGCAAGCCACTGGTGCTCCGAGATGAAATCTATGCCGTGTGGGCGATGGTAGGTGGCTTCATGGTCGGTACGGGCTTTACGAAGACCCCGGGGGAACTCATCATTCTGTTCACGGGCATTGTATTGTTCCGAATGTTATCGGTATATTATAAATGGAAGCTTCCTAGACGTGCGCTGGATACCGGATCAGCCGGAACTACAGCCGCAGCGAAGCCGAAGAGAGATTATGCAGATTGGGGGACGCCTTAACAGATGAACAATCACATTAATGTATTATTCGTGTGCCTGGGCAACATTTGCCGCTCACCAATGGCCGAGGCTGTATTCAGACATCAGGTTGCTGAGAGAGAGATGAAGGAGCAAATAACGGTAGATTCTGCCGGTACAGGAGATTGGCATGTAGGCAAGCCTCCACATGAGGGTACATTGAACCAACTGAATATGCATGGCATCAGCAGTGATGGTCTATTCGCTCGTACTGTCCAGGGAGAGGACTTTGCGCAATTTGATTACATTGTATGCATGGATGATTCCAATGAGCAGAATTTACGTCGCTTGCCTGGTGGGGGAGAGGCTGACATCCTCAAATTCATGGATTTGCTACCCGATGAGCTGCAGCGGGAGGTCCCGGATCCGTACTTTACAGGTAACTTTGAAGAGGTATATCGCTTGATCAACGCTGGCTGCGAGAAGCTTCTGGACAAAATTGTCGAAGAAAGGCTATGATTAACTATAGTAGCGCCTGCTTGAAGCTGATGTGCTAAGACGACTTTACATAGAAGCGTCTGTAATAGGTACTCACATGCTGCTACTGTCGAAATAAGCCGAATCATGGAGTCTCCACAAGAGACTCTGTTGTTTGTGAGCAATTGTAAGCGTACACATTCGGATGGGAGCGTGTAGCCCCAATGTTTTCTAAAGGGAGCTACGGATTGATGGTGAGTTTTACCGAAGTTCCCGATGCGCAAATGCCATGAAGGGAGGGACTAGAGCTAGTAGAAATGGATGCAGCGTACACTCAGAGCAGTATAGCTGTGGGTAACAGTACGTGGGTAAACGAATGATGGAGCAATCGTGAAAAGAAAAAAAGGGAATCGTACGATCCCCTTTAGGCCAAATTCAGAAAATACATAAGTGCATCAGGCAATTCATTCTGCCAGAAGCCCCACAGATGCTGGCCATCCTTCTCGCGATAGGAGACGGTTGCTCCCCGCTCCTCAAGTAGCTGGCGGGTGAGACGATTAAGCTCCACAAAATCATAAACGCCAGTATCACTCTTGAAGTTCGTCTCCTGCAGACCGACGACCATCCATACATCCAGATGGGACAAGTCTTTTTCTTCCGCGATCAAGGCTCTGGACTCATCGTAGTAAGCACCGGAGAGACTGATGATCCGTGTGAACAGGTCAGGATAAAGCAAGGCTAGATGCAGGGAAACACTGCCTCCTAGTGAGTCGCCGGCAAGAATTCGTTCGGAAGGTTCACGGCGTACAGCATATTTTCCTTCTATATAAGGAATAATCTCTTCGGCGAAGCATGAGGTATAAGCCTCGAACCTGCTACCAAATGGAGCATACTCCGAAGTGCGGATGGAGGTATCCACCTCTACACCGACAATGATGAAAGGCTCAATACCTTCATCCAAAATCAGCCTGTTCGCATGTGTAGCGATTCGACCAAAATTGAAGAACTCTTCTCCATCCTGACAATAGACAACGGGGTAGCTGAGAATCTCATTGTATCCGGGTGGGAGATAGATGCGAAGTGCTCTTTTGGCACCAAGCCACCGGCTTTCGATCTCGTCTTTCAGAATGGTGCGTTTTAAATAGCGAGAATCCGTCATGTTTCGTCACCTTTCATGGGTAAATTTTTGCAATCATGATCACAATAAGTTAAGATTACCGTGATTGAAATTGCAAGTAAAATACAACATTGTTCTGTTCAAATTTAAAAGATGTACTAAGCTGTTATATAAAATTTAGTCACCTGTTACATATAGCAAAAACAGAAAATCTTATAAAAAATGCCGTTTTCCTTTGACGGGAGAGATGAAACAGGTGTATAATAATTCTATAACAGCGGAACTTGATATTCAAATTTTTTTGTTGAGGTGAAGATAATGAGCAAGGTTCCTTATGAAGTATATACAGAGGAGGTAGAAGCTCTGTCTGTACTTTCACCGGCTGGTGAAATCGTTAATGAAGAGAAAATGCCTAAGCTTACTGATGATCAATTGAAAGAAATTATGTACCGTATGGTATTTACACGTACTTGGGATGACCGTGCCGTGAATCTGGGCCGTCAAGGTCGTCTGGGCTTCTACGCACCGGTATCCGGACAAGAAGCAACAATGATCGGTAGTGAATTCGCTCTGGATAAGGACGATTTCGTTGCACCTGGTTACCGTGATATTCCACAATTGGTATGGCATGGTCTGCCACTGTATCAAGCATTCCTGTACTCCCGTGGCCATCAACATGGCGGTCAAATCCCTGATGGCGTTAAAGTATTGATGCCACAAATCATCATCGGTGCGCAAATTCTGCATGCGATGGGTCTTGCAATGGGCTTCAAGCTGAGAAAACAAAAACAAGTCGTTATTACTTACACTGGTGATGGCGGTTCTTCCGAAGGTGACTTCTACGAAGGTCTGAACTACGCTGGAGTTTACAAACTGCCGGTTATTTTCTTCGTACAGAACAATGGTTATGCGATCACTACTCCATTCTCCAAGCAAACTGCGGCATTGTCCATCGCTCATAAAGCGGTTGCTGCTGGGATCAAAGGCGTAAAAGTAGATGGCATGGACGTGTTCGCGGTAATCAAGGCTGTTCAGGAAGCAGCTGAGCGCGGACGCAATGGCGAGGGTGCAACCCTGATCGAAGCGGTAACTTATCGTTTCCGTCCTCACTCTTTGTCTGATGATGCTTCCAAATATCGTTCCAAAGAAGAAGAAACAGAGTGGAGCGAGAAGGACCCAATCGCACGTCTGGCTAAATATCTGGAGAAAAAAGGTCTTTGGACTGAAGAAGATACAGCTCGTGTGAAAGAAGAAGCAAAAGCAAAAGTAAACGAAGAAATTAAAAAAGCTGAAAAAACCGAAAAAATGACAGTAGCAGGCTTGATCGACAGCATGTTTGAGTCCACTCCTAAACATCTGGAAGAGCAAAAGGCTGATTTCGAATAAATGCACGTACAGGCCGGGGGAACTCCCGGTCTGGCTTGAACGAATTATAAAGTGATGAAATGAAATGTGACTTGTAATGTTTAAGGAGGAAATGAAGCAATGGCACAAATGAACATGAAAGAAGCGATCCGCGACGCACTGCGCGTTGAATTGAAGCGTGATCCTAACGTTCTGCTTTTTGGTGAAGATGTAGGTCATGTGGGCGGTGTATTCCGTGCTACTGAAGGTCTGCAAAAAGAATTCGGTGAAGAGCGTGTATTCGATACTCCACTGGCTGAATCTGCAATCGGTGGTCTGGCTGTAGGTCTTGGTATTCAAGGCTTCCGTCCGGTAGCTGAAATCCAGTTCGTCGGCTTTATCTTCGAAGCTCTGGACCAAATCGTCGTACAAGCGGCACGTATGCGTTATCGTTCCGGCGGCGTGTACAACTCTCCAATCGTATTCCGTACACCATTTGGTGGCGGTGTAAAAGCAGCTGAGCTGCACACGGATTCCCTGGAAGGTCTTCTGACACAAACCCCAGGTATTAAAGTGGTTGTTCCATCCAATCCTTATGATGCGAAGGGTCTGATGATCGCTTCCATTCGTGATAACGATCCTGTCTTCTTCATGGAGCACTTGAATCTGTATCATGCATTCCGTGCTGAAGTGCCAGAGGAGGATTATGTAGTAGAGCTGGGCAAAGCTAACGTAGTTCGCGAAGGCTCTGACGTAACGATTATTACTTATGGCATGATGGTTCATACTTCTGTTAAAGCAGCTGATGAGCTGGAGAAGAAAGGTATCAAGGTTGAAGTTATTGACCTGCGTACGATCAGCCCGATCGATATTGATACCGTTGTAGCCTCCATCAAGAAAACGAATCGTGCTATCGTCGTTCAGGAAGCGCAAAAGAGCGCGGGCGTTGCTGCTGAAGTCATTGCACAAATCAATGAAAAAGCAATCCTGCACCTGGAAGCTCCGGTACTGCGTGTAGCAGGTCCAGATACTGTGTATCCATTTGCTCAAATCGAAGACACTTGGTTGCCTAACCCTGCACGTGTAGTGAAAGCAGTCGAGAACGTCCTGGCATTTTAATTGAACTGAATAGATAGGGAGGTTTTTTGCGTGGCAAAGTTTGAATATAAATTCCCTGAACTGGGCGAAGGTCTGCATGAGGGCGAAATTATCAAAATGCATATCAAAGTCGGGGATAAAGTAACCGACGAAGATATCGTCATGGAAGTGCAAAACGACAAAGCGGTGGTAGAAGTTCCTTGTCCGGTAAATGGAACAGTTACTGAAGTGTTCGCTAAAGACGGAGATGTATTCCATGTTGGTCAAGTTGTAGCAGTAATTGATGCTGAGGGTGAACTGCCTGAGCAAGATGATGCACCAGCAGACCAAGCGGCTCAAGAAAAAGATGCAGCTCAAGGTGGAGCTGAGACTTCGAACTCCGCAGCAGCTTCCAGCCCGTCCGATGCAAAAGAAGGCGGTCAAGGTGCTACTCCAGCTGCTCCTTCCAAAGAAGTACTGGCTACACCTAGCGTTCGCAAGTTTGCTCGTGAGCAAGGTGTAGACATCGCTCAAGTAACAGGCACTGGCAGCAATGGCAAAGTGACTCGTGAAGACGTTGAAGCCTTCAAAAATGGTGGCGGCCAAGCTGCAGCACCAGCTGCATCCAGCAAAGCTGAGGAATCCAAGGCAACAGCACCAGCTGCATCCGCGGCAGCTGCTGATCAACGTGTAGAAGAAGAGCGCGTACCGTTCAAGGGTATCCGTAAAGCGATCTCCAATGCGATGGTTAAATCCGCTTATACTGCACCACACGTTACAATCATGGACGAAGTGGATGTTACCGAGCTGGTTGCTTTCCGTACACGCATGAAGCCAATCGCTGAGAAGAAAGGCGTTAAGGTTACTTATCTGCCATTCATCGTTAAGGCACTCGTTGCTGCATCCCGTGAGTTCCCGGTGCTTAACGCAATGATCGACGAAGAAGCGAACGAAATTGTGTACAAAAAGTACTACAACATCGGTATCGCTACAGATACAGATGCTGGTCTGATCGTTCCAGTCATCAAGGATGCTGACCGTAAGAGCATCTGGATGATCGCAGACTCCATTCGTGATCTGGCAGCACGTGGTCGCGAAGGCAAGCTGAGCCCGAACGAGATGAGAGGAAGCACTATTTCCATCACAAACATCGGTTCCGCTGGCGGTATGTTCTTCACTCCAATCATCAACTTCCCAGAGGTAGCTATCCTGGGTACTGGTCGCATCAGTGAGAAGCCAGTTGTGAAAAATGGCGAAATCGTAGCTGCACCAGTTATGGCTCTGTCCCTGAGCTTCGACCACCGTATTATCGACGGTGCCACTGCACAGAATTTCATGAACTATATCAAACAGCTGCTCGCTAATCCTGAGCTGCTCGTTATGGAGGTGTAATCAATGGTAGTAGGAGACGCTTCTCTGGATATTGATACATTGGTCATCGGTGCGGGTCCTGGCGGTTATGTTGCCGCTATCCGTGCAGCACAGCTGGGTCAAAAGGTACTGATCGTTGATAAATCCGAGCTGGGTGGAGTGTGCTTGAACCGTGGTTGTATTCCTTCCAAGGCTCTGATCTCTGCAGCTCATCAATATGAGAATGCACTGCATGCTGATTTCTTCGGCGTATCTGTAGGCGACGTGAAAGTCGACTTCACGAAGACTCAAGAATTCAAAAACGGTGTCGTAAAGAAAATGACAGCAGGTGTATCTGGCTTGCTGAAAGGCAACAAAGTTGAAATCTTCAACGGCGAGTGCATGTTCATTAACGAGAACGAGGCACGTGTATTCAACGATCACGAGTCCCCTCGTTACCGTTTCAAGAACTGCATTATCGCGACGGGTTCCCGTCCAATCGAGCTGAAGCCATTCCCATTTGGCGGACGCATTCTGTCCTCGACAGAAGCATTGAACCTGCCAGAAGTGCCTAAGAGCATGATCGTAATCGGCGGTGGCTACATCGGTGCTGAGCTGGGTCAAATGTACTCCAAGTTCGGTACGAAGGTAACTATCATTGAAGGTCTGGATACTGTACTGCCAGGATTCGATAAAGATATGACTAGCCTTGTAGCGAAGAACATGAAGAAGACGAACATCGAGATCGTAACAGGTGCAAAAGCTGAAAGTGCTGAGCAAACAGATAAAGATGTTACTGTGAAATACTCTGTGGGTGGCGAAGCGAAAGAAGTAACTGCTGAGTACCTGCTGGTAACCGTTGGCCGTCGTCCTAACACAGATGGCGAGCTTGGTCTTGACCTGATTGGTGTAGAGACAGATGAGCGCGGCTTCGTAAAAGTCGACCATCAAGGACGCACTAACCACAAGCATATCTTCGCAATTGGTGATATCGTAGCTGGACCAGCTCTGGCTCATAAAGCTTCTTACGAAGGTAAAGTAGCTGCTGAAGCTATTGCAGGCGAGCCATCTGTAGTAGACTACAAGTGCATCCCTGCTGTAGTATTCACAGATCCAGAGTGCGCAAGCGTAGGCTACAGCGAGTCACAAGCTAAAGAGAAAGGCCACAAAGTAAAAGCTGGCAAATTCTCTTATGCAGCTAACGGTCGTGCAGTATCCCTGAACGGAGCAGAAGGCTTCGTGAAGATCGTTGCAGACGAAGAGACTGGCCTTGTGCTTGGTGCTCAAATCGTAGGTATCGAAGCTTCCAACCTGATTGCTGAGCTGGGTCTGGCTATCGAGATGGGTGCAACCCTGGAAGATATCGCTCTGACTATTCATGCTCACCCAACCCTGGGCGAGATCGTAATGGAAGCTGCTGAGCTGGTATTGGGTAACCCAATCCATGCGATCGCACCACGTCGTTAATTTTCGCTTCTGAGATCTAATAAGTTATTTGTAGATTCTAACGCTTGTCATTAGTGTTAGCTGGGAGTATTCCCAAGCAACTGCATGTTGCTTGGGGGTGCTCCTTTTTATATGATCTATATTGAGGTCTGAGGAGGAGAACCTTAGTCCACTGCTTTTGTACTGTCTGCTGACATCTCCAGCAAACTGTTGGTGGGTGTCCATCAGACATGTTACACTAAACTAATGAGTTATGTACTAGCATGGAAATGAGGAGAAGCTATGAAGAACTATCAGGAACTGTTACGAGATATTTTGGAGAACGGAGTCGACAAAGGTGACCGTACGGGGACGGGCACACGTTCCGTCTTCGGACGCCAGCTGCGTTTTGACCTGTCTAAAGGATTTCCGCTCGTTACGACTAAAAGAATACATCTCAAATCCGTCATTCATGAGCTATTGTGGTTCTTGAAGGGGGACACCAATACATCCTACCTGAAGGAGCACGGTGTGACGATCTGGGACGAATGGGCTGATAAAGAAGGGAATCTGGGACCGGTATATGGCTCGCAGTGGCGCGCATGGGAGACGCCTGATGGTCGTCATATTGATCAGATTGCGAATGTAATTGATTCCATTCGGAACAACCCGGATTCGCGCAGACATATTGTAAGCGCCTGGAATGTGGCCGTCATTGATGAGATGAAGCTGCCGCCATGCCACTTTGTATTTCAATTTTACGTGGCTCAGGGTAAGCTGTCCTGTATGCTCACGATGCGCTCTGTAGACACGTTCCTAGGTCTTCCGTTCAATATTGCCAGCTATGCCTTGCTCACGCATATGGTTGCTCAGCAGTGTGATCTGGAGGTTGGAGAGTTCGTATGGTCCGGTGGTGACGTACATATCTACTCCAATCATATGGAGCAGGTACAGACGCAACTACAGCGTGAGCCATATCCATTGCCGAACCTAGTGATTAAGCGTAAGCCGGACTCCATCTTTGATTATGTCTACGAGGATTTTGAGTTTGAGAATTATCAGCACCATCCAGGCATCAAAGCACCTGTTGCAGTGTAAGTAAACATGGGACTGCTTTTTTTAAACTAAGCAGCTGTGTCAATACAGCTTTGAGGAGGGATTTTATGAGCATTACGATGATTTGGGCGATGGATAGCAATCACCTGATCGGCAAGCAGAACCGTCTGCCATGGCGTATACCACACGATATGGCTTTTTTCAGAAGACAGACGCTCGGCAAGACAGTCGTATTGGGGCGCAAAACCTGGGATTCATTTAACCAGAAAAGCCTTCCCCAGCGTAGAAATATCGTTATGACCCGGGATCAGGAGCTCAAGGTCAGCGATGCTGAACTTGTGCATTCCACCGAGGAAGTCTTGGATATGGCGAAGCAAGAGGAAATCATGATCATAGGTGGGGGGGAGATCTATAAGCTCTTCTGGCCCCATGCGGATAAATTGCTGGTTACCCGGATTCATGAAGAGTTTGAGGGAGACTCCTATTTCCCTGAGCTCGATTGGAGTTCATGGCGCATAGCAGACACCACTCCAGGCATCAAGGATGAGAAGAATCCTTATGACTATGAGTTTATTACGTATGTACGATAAGCTCTCTACCAAGAGAGATGTACACAGATTAATTCTAAATATACCTAATTAGCAGCAGATTCTGGATTAGCATCAGATTCTGGGCTTAGAGTCTATAGTCCCATAAATTAATACTGAAGAAAGTATGATTAGGCGAGTTGATTGCTTGTTGTGAGTCGATTATTATAAGCCTTCCCCTGACGTGAACAAAGGAGACAGCTTGGGCGGAATAGCTGCTCTTAAAAGTCCAATATGAATTATTTATTGACTTGATTCAAAAATAGTTTCGCTAAAACGAAAAATGTTGCACAACATTTTAACACTTCTGTACGCTGATGTGATACAATAAATCAAATTTGAAATCAACGAGGAATACCATTTTATCGTTCGGAAGTACTGGGATGAATCACTGTATCATTACCAAAATGTTCGTGAAATGGCACAGAAGCGAAGAGATGGGGGAAGGTAAGATGTCTACACCAACTGGATTTATGGAATATAAAAGACAGCTTCCAGCTGATCGCAATCCTGTAGAGCGGATCAAAGACTGGGAAGAATTCCATAAACACTTGTCTGAAGAGGAATTGCGTACACAGGGTGCACGATGTATGGATTGTGGAACCCCTTATTGTCATACCGGAATGGACATGGCCGGCAGTACCTTCGGATGTCCGGTGCATAACTTGATCCCGGAATGGAATAATCTTGTATACCGTGGATTGTGGAGGGATGCACTGGATCGCCTGCACAAAACGAACAATTTTCCTGAGTTTACTGGACGTGTCTGTCCTGCTCCATGTGAAGGTTCCTGTACTGTAGGTCTGATTGGGCAGCCTGTCACGATTAAGACGATTGAAGAGGCTATTATCGAAAAGGGCTTTGAAGAGGGATGGGTGACACCTAATCCTCCTGAGAAGCGTACGGGCAAGCGTGTAGCCGTCGTAGGCTCTGGACCTGCTGGTCTGGCTGCTGCTGCACAGTTGAATAAGGCTGGTCATCTGGTTACAGTATACGAACGTTCTGATCGTATCGGCGGACTGTTAATGTACGGTATTCCAAGCATGAAGCTGGAGAAGAAAGTGGTACAGCGCCGTGTGGATCTGCTTGCAGCAGAGGGAATACAATTCGTGACCAACACAGAGATCGGAAAGGATATTCCGGCTCAGCAGTTGGTGGACGAGTATGATGCTGTTGTAATGTGTGGAGGTGCGACTAAGCCACGTCAGTTCAACATTGAAGGAAGTGAGCTGAACGGCGTCCATTACGCAATGGATTACCTGAACAGCTCCATTAAGAGCTACCTTGATTCCAATCTGGAGGATGGCCAATATATCCCGGCAGAAGGCAAGGATGTTATTGTCATCGGTGGGGGGGATACGGGCTCTGACTGTGTTGCTACTTCACTCCGGTTGGGCTGCCGCAGCGTGACACAATTCGGTACACATAATAAGGCACCATTGGAGCGCGATCCGATCGCCAATCCATGGCCACAATTCCCGAATGTCTATCAACTGGATTATGCACAAGAGGAAGCGAAGGCTATCTTTGGCGAAGACCCGCGTGAGTTCTCCATCATGACGACGAAATTTGTAGGGGACGAGCAAGGTAATCTGAAGGAATTGCACACGGTTCAGATCCAGCGGATCGTAGATGAATCCGGACGCAAGATCTACCAACCGATTCCGGGCACGGAGCGTGTATTCCCTGCACAGCTAGCGCTGATTGCGATTGGCTTCGATGGTCCAGAGTCAACGATTGTGGATGAATTGGGGCTGGAGACAGACCGTCGTTCCAATGTAAAAGCTCGTTATGGCAAATATGTAACCAATGTTGAGAAGGTATTTGCAGCTGGGGATATGCGTCGCGGTCAAAGTCTCGTTGTATGGGCAATTAATGAAGGCCGCGAGGCTGCCCGTGAGGTGGACAAATATTTGATGGGCGCAACTGTTCTGGTATAAGTACAGGATAGATATAGATGTAAGTATAGAGCCGTCACATTAGGCTAAACGTGTTAACTCTGTCGAATCATTGTATTCGGCAGAGTTTTTTTGTTTTTTAATAGAGCGCGGCGTTTACACAAAACATAATGTCATTAAATATAACTCAAACTTTTTTATCGAATGTTTATAATGTTGTATTGATAGGTATCATAACATATAATGGCGAGTAATGAGCATGAAATTATCTATTAAATTCTTTTTTATAACATAAATTCTTTATTTATCACCCTCTATGATATTTTATATAACATTAATTATTGTTTAATTAAATTTTGCTTGCAAATACAATCCCAGCATACAGCGTCGTACATAGAAGCCTTATAAGACTACATTACAGCATATTTAGAGTCATTCTCCCCTTTATGACCAAGGAGATTGATTCTTTTTTTGCGTGAATTTTCAAATCTATTTTCATTTACAGAAGATTTACATGCTAATGATATCGGGCTAACTGTTGCTTTATAACATAAGTGCATGTGGTACCGTTCCCACTGTGGGATCGGTCTCACACTACATAGTAGAAAGGAACGTCATCATGAAGCTGCTGGATCTACAAAGCAATTGCACTCCTGAGGACTCTAGGACACATATTCGGATTCCTTTTGTACTGACCCAAGCGACGGAAGAGCTGAGAATCCGGTTCGAATATGCACCGAAGACATTGGATGATAGAGAGCACTCCATACGTTTACTGGAGAAGAGCTTTGAAGAATATTTGTTGCCAACTCAGCGGCAGCAAGCCATTACACATGTGGATCAATATCTCCCACTGAAGAATCTCATTACTTTGTCAATTGATGATGAGCAGGGGTACCGAGGAGCTTGTCATCGCCATGATGAGATACAGAACTTATCCTTGTCCGCAAGCAAGGCGTCTCCAGGGCTGATGACCGGGCCGCTCAGAGCGGGCTCTTGGTCAGTTACGCTTAGCCTGCATTGCATTGTTACGGAATCATGCAGCTACCGGCTGCAAATTTGGACAGCTGAAGCAGAGGAGGAGGGCTCATGAGATGGCTAGGCTGCGAATTGCATACTCATACCCTGCATAGCGACGGGAAGCAGACCTTGTCCGAGCTGGCAGCAGGAGCTGCACAACTGGGATTTGATGCAATTGCATTGACAGATCACAATACGATGTCTGGCCTTGGTGAGCGGGGGAAAGTAGCACAAGAGCATGGTCTGCTGATCATCCCAGGGATGGAATGGACGACATTTTATGGACATATGGTTACGCTGGGTCTGAATGATTTTGCTGACTGGCGTAAGACGGATAGAACCCAGATTAGCTCCGGCATTCAGGAAGTGCAGCGGCATGGGGGAATTGCGGGTCTGGCTCATCCCTATCGGATCGGAAGTCCCGCATGTACTGGATGCTACTGGGAATATGAGATACAGGATTGGTCCAAGGTGAATTACATTGAGGTGTGGTCTGGTACGTTCGCATCCATCAAGATCAGTAATCAACGGGCGTACTCTCTGTGGACAGACAAGCTGAATGCAGGCTACCGAATCGCTGCGACATCCGGAAGGGACTGGCATGAACAAATAACAACCGAGGAGCCGATCTCAGTGACGTATCTAGGAATTCCAGCTGACATAGAGCCTACAGAGGCTGATTTGGTGCAGGCACTCAGCGTAGGACGTGCATCCGTTACGATAGGTCCGTTGCTGACGCTGGAGCTTGAAGTGAGGGGCGACAAGGTAGGCATCGGTTCTGTAGTTCGCAGATATTCAATGGAAGAGACCGCTGTAGCCCATATAGGTCTGGACTTCACTGTCAGATCAGGCTTATGGAGACTTCAAGATCAGACTTGCCGTCTCGTATTATGTTCCAATCTCGGAATTGAGAATGAACGGGACATTTCATTGAGAGATTTATCCGGGTCTGAGCATTACCAGGCTGCGCTCAACAGTAACGGAAGGCAGTGGCTGAGAGCAGAGCTGTGGGGCACAGTGCAAGGGGCCAATACTCTGATTGCCTTTACAAATGCCATTTATTTTGAATAAGGAGTGGGAATAAAATGAAGCCTTTTCCTCTGGTCACAGCCCACACGGGATGTATGGGCATGCCTGAGCATTCGTTGGCATCGCTTAGAGCAGCTTTAGAGCAGGGAGCGGATGTGTACGAGGATGATATACGTGTAACCAGCGATGGTGAGCTCGTGCTGGCTCATGATGATGAAGTGCTACTGTCAGATGGACGTGTAGGTAGCATCGCTGGGATGACGCTTCAGCAGTTAAATGATGGACTAGCAGAGACGTTAACCAAGTTGACGGATATATTGCCGATCATTAGAAGCTCAGGAATTACGATGAATCTGGATATCAAGACAGCGGGTAGTCTGGAGCGTGTGTTTAGGCTGATCGAGAAGAGTGAGCTGATCGAGCAGGTGTTTCTGAGCGGCTGTGAATCCGCTGTAGCTCTGGAGGCGGACAGACATGGCCGGCATATTCGCAAGCTGCTTAATGTCGATATTGCCAGTTTTCAGTCCTTACCTTATGTGGATGCCATAGTTAAAGCCTGCGAGGATGCTGTAGCAGCGGGCTGCTTCGGACTGAATGTCCCTTATCAGCTAGTTGCTTCAGAGATGATTCATGTAGCGGAGTCCAGTCAACTCGCTGTGTATGTCTGGACGGTTGCTGAAGAGGATGACATGAAGCGCATGGCGGATATGGGGGTGGCATCCATTACGACCCGCAATGTGGCGGAACTCATGAAGGTCAAGGCGGAATGGACGATGCAGAGGTGAGAGACGGTTGAAGGATAAAGTGAATTATAGCCTGAAGGAGCTAGCTCAGCTGGCAGGGGTGTCCAAATCCACAGCTTCAAGAGTCATATCAGGAAAAGGCTACGCCAGCCCTGAAGTGAGAGAGAGGGTACTCAGCGTAGCAGAGCAGCTGCGATACAAGCCTAATGCGGTCGCCCGGGCGATGGTTACCAAACGGACATACAACATCGGTGTCATTGTATTCCGCGAGACGTTGCCGATTGTGTCCCATCCGCTCTACGGCAAGATTATTGACGAGATCTTGATGGCCGCTGAGGATCGAGGCTACTCCATCTTTTTGAAGACGGATAAGGAAATGTCCCTTCGCTCAATGGATTATATGCTGGAACAGCGTGTGGATGGCCTGATTCTGGTGAGTCGATTGCGCAAGAATGTGATTGACTACGTGAAGAAATTCAATATTCCCTACCTCATGGTTAATGGCTCTACGGATGATCCTGACGTCATCCATCTGGTCAGCAATGACGAGGAGGGGGGAGAGCGTGCGGCAGCCTATCTGTATGGACGGGGACACCGAAAGTTCTTTATTATCGCAGGTCCGGGTGCTCATCGCAGCCATTCGCTCCGTCTGGAAGGGTTCTGCAGACGACTTGGGCAGCTAGGCATTCAGGCTGGGGAGATTTTTGTGACAGAATCGCCTGAATCTCATTTTGAATGGGGTAGCAAGCTTATGACCAAGCATGTTGAGGACATTAGGCAAGGTGGGTATACGGCATTATTTACAACTAATGACATGTTGGCGCTCGGTGCGATGAAGGTATTGCTGGAGTGTGGCGTACGCGTGCCAGAGGATGTGGCCGTCATGGGCTATGACAACATTGAGTATGGAGCCATGTATTCTCCGTCACTGACAACGGTAAGTGTCAATGCCACAGGCATTGGGCGAGATGCTGTTGATATCCTGGACAGGCTGATTTGTGGGGATACGAACGTGCCGACATTGCTTGAGTATCCAAGTGAAATCAAGATCAGACAGTCTACATAAATCCACGAAGGTAAAGGAGTGTGAAAGCACATGATGTGGTACTGGAAAGCTGTCGGCTGGCGAAGGATTATCGAATTTATGCTGCTGACCGTGTTTGCCATCTTTTTTGCAGGGCCGTTATTGAATCTGCTTGTGCTGGCGTTCAGTGAAAAATGGACCTATCCGAACGCACTACCCCAGGAGTGGGGGTTTAAATGGTGGAACTTTGTGCTCGCGAAGGATGATATCGTATCGTCGATCTCGCTCTCCTTTCTGATTGCTGCGCTCGTCACGGTGCTGTCCATCGTGCTGTGCATTCCGGCTGCCTATGCCTTTGCGAGACTACAGTTCCCGCTGAAGCGCATCTTTCTATTCTCGTTTTTGCTGACACAAGCCTTTCCGAAAATGGGGCTATACATCTCGATCGCTGTACTCTTCTATCAAGTTGGACTAATGAACACGCTGCTTGGTGTGGTGCTGATCCATATGATCAATGTGTTGATGTTCATGACGTGGATTCCGACAGCTGCCTTCCGCAATGTGCATGCGGCACAGGAAGAGTCGGCAAGGGATGTGGGAGCCAGTCCATTCAGAGTATTTCGTAGCATTACGCTACCGATGGCGATGCCTGGTATTATGGTCGCTTCTGTATTCACATTTCTCAACTCGCTGGATGAAGCGCAGGGAACATTCCTGGTCGGGATTCCTGATTACAAGACGATGCCAGTTATTATGTACTCCATTATCTCTGATTTTCCAAGCAGTGCAGGAGCGGTATTCTCTATAATTCTGACCCTGCCGACGATTATTCTTCTATTGGCCGCGCAGCGCCTTGTTAGTGCCGATGTGCTGGCAAGCGGATTTCAGACGAAGTAACGGTACTGTTCAGGATAGAAAGGGGCAAGAGCATGCAATTAGCAGTACGTGAGCTGACGAAGAGGTACAAGACGGGTGATGGGGTTAGCGGCATCAATCTGGAGGTTGAAAAAGGAGAGCTAGTCACCTTGCTCGGACCGTCAGGATGCGGCAAAACGACAGTGCTACGCAGCATTGGTGGCTTTTTGGAGCCAGATTCAGGGGATATCCTGATTGAAGGTCAAAGTGTCATTCAGCTTCCACCTGAGCGGCGCCCGACTTCCATGGTATTCCAAAGCTATAATCTATGGTCGCATATGACGGTCTATGACAATCTGGCCTTTGGTCTCAAGATTCGCAAAATGCCGAAGGCTGACATTCGGAATGCTGTCACAGATGCGCTCAAGCTCGTGCGTCTTCCAGGCTTCGAGAAGAAATACCCGTCTCAATTGTCCGGTGGACAACAGCAGCGTGTCGCGCTTGCCAGATCACTCTTGCTCAAGCCGGCAGTCCTTCTACTGGACGAGCCTTTCTCCGCGCTTGATGCGAAGCTACGCTATGAGATGCGTGAGGAGCTCCGCGAGATTCAGATGCAGACAGGACTTACCATGATATTCGTCACGCATGATCAGGAGGAAGCCTTGTCCCTGTCCGACCGCATCGTGGTTATGAATAGCGGACACATCGAGCAGATTGCCAGTCCACAGACCATATATGATGAGCCAGCTACATTATATGTAGCGAGCTTCATTGGTAAAATGAACTTTTTGGAGGGGGTGGCGGATGAGCACAACATCCGGGTGGGAGCAGTAGCATTTCCTAATGCACAGGGATTAAGCGGTCAGATTATGGCGGCAATACGCCCAGAGGATGTAGATTTTTGCGAAGTAACAGAGAAAGGGAATCAATTTTCTGGTGTGATCAAGCAGATTATGATTTTGGGTCATTATGCAGAGGTGACAGTAGATCTATCCGAGGGACTGGGACAGCTGCGTGCCTTTCAGACGAAGGAAGCTACCAAGGATTTAGCGATTGGGAAACAAGTTGGAATCTCCATTGCGAGATTGACTGGATATCCGGCAAAGGTAAACCAATAACGGAGGATGATAAATATGCTTACTAAAAAAACGTGGTTGACAATGTTCTCTTCAGTTATGCTATCTGCCGTTGTGCTGGCTGGTTGCGGTGGTGGTGCCGCTACTTCGAATTCAGCTACAGGTACCGGCCCAGCAACATCGTCAGGGGCTTCCGGTGAGAAGACTTCCTTCAACTTCTACTTCACAGGCTCGCAAAATGTTAAGGATCTGTGGGATACGCTGGTTCCTATGTTCGAGGAGCAGAATAAGGAAGTTGACGTTAATATGGTATATATCCCCTCAGGTACGGGAGCAGAGCCAACCTATGATCGCATTTTGGCTGCCAAGCAGGCTGGCAAAGGCTCCGGTGACATTGATCTGTATGAGGATGGCATTAACTTTGTAAACCAAGGCACGAAGGATGGCGTATGGGAGCAATTGTCCAAGGATGCTATTCCGAATCTGGCTAATGTAAAGGAACAAACGATGCAGGATGTTGACAGCTACGCGATTCCTTATCGCTCCTCTGCGGTAGTGCTGGCCTATGATAGCACCAAGATCACAAATCCCCCAACTACATTGGATGAGCTGTTAACGTGGATCAAGGCTAACCCTGGACAATTTGCATATAATGACCCGTCTACTGGTGGCTCGGGCAGTTCCTTTGTACAGACTGTGATCTATAAGGATCTGCCAGAGGAAGATATTCATAATTCCGATCCTGCTGTGATGCAAAAATGGGATTCCGGCTTTGCTACGCTGAAGGACTTGGGTCAATATGTGTACGGTGACGGCATCTATCCGAAAAAGAACCAAGGAACACTTGATTTGCTGATGAACAGTGAAGTATCCATCATTCCGGCGTGGTCAGATATGGTACTGCAACAGCTGAATGAAGGGCTATTACCGGATACCGTCAAGATGCAGCAAATCACGCCTGGCTTCAACGGTGGACCTACTTATCTGATGGTGAACAAGGAATCCGACAAGAAGGAAGCGATCAACCAGTTCCTGGACTTCGTTCTATCACCTGAGGCTCAAGCTGTTGTAGTAGACAAAATGAACGGCTTCCCGGGAATTGAGCTGGACAAGATGCCACAGGAGACGCAAGATAAATTCACTGGCGTTGCTGAGGGCTTCCGTACCTTTAACATTGGCGATCTGAGCACAGAGATCAACAAACGTTGGCAAAATGAAGTTGCAGCCCAATGAGTAAGGAACTGAGGCAAGCGATTACCGGATTGGGAATGGTCCTTCCATCCTTCGGTATTCTGTTATTCGTAGTTATTATTCCGATTGTGCAGACGTTGATCATGAGTCTGGGGAACGGTGAAGGTGGGTATGATCTGAGCCGCTATGAGCTGCTGTTCACGGATAAAGGGATGCGCAACAATATCATGTTCACCTTGCGTATTACTCTGATTACCTGTGTGTTTGTGCTGCTGATCAGCTACGCGCTTGCCGTGTATATGCGATTCAACAACGGACCGATCGTTGATCTGATTCGCAAGACGTATATGATTCCATTGTTTATTCCCGGGGTCATAGCCACCTATGGCTTGATCAACTTGCTCGGCAATCATGGCTGGCTGGCTCGTATTCTGGATGGAACGGGTGTTGAGCTTCCACGGATTATTTTTGACGAGAAGGGTATCATCATTGCTAATCTGTGGTTCAATATCCCGTTCACCACCATGTTGCTTAGCTCGGCGCTGGCTGGAATACCTTCCTCTGTGATTGAGAGTGCGAAGGATGTAGGGGCAGGAAGGCTCAAGCTGTTTGTCCGCTTTATTCTTCCGCTTACCTATAAGACGTTTTTGGTGGCTGTAACCTTTGTGTTCATGGGAGTTATCGGATCGTTTACAGCACCATTCCTGATCGGGGCCAATTCCCCGCAAATGCTGGGTGTGTCCATGCAGCAGGTATTCAGCGTCTTCCAGGATCGGGAGCAGGCAGCCGCGATGGCATTCTTTTCCTTCATGCTGTGTTCGATACTTGGGGCCTTTTATATTCATTCCATGGCCAAGGAAGAGAATGCCAAAATATAGTATGGGGCAATAAATATAGTTTCATATAGTCTCGTATGGGACTGGTATTGACCAGGGGCCTCATATTCCACCAAGTGTGGGATGTGAGGTCCTTTACTTGTGTGCATGGGATAGACATGGACGGGTTATCACTATTCATTTTCAGCTCTCGGCAAATTCGACATCCGTAATCTGTGTTATAATGTGTGCTGCAGGCTCGTACGGGCAAGGTGGTCAGAAAGGATGAATAGCTATGAAGACATTGGTTATCGCGGAGAAGCCAGACATGGGACGAACCATTGCGGCTGTCATTGAACCGCGTGCCAAGAATAACCGCAGCTACCTGGAGGGGGAGCAATATATCATTACATGGGCAATCGGACACCTCCTGGGCTTGGCGGAGCCAGATGCATATGATCCCAAATATAAGAAATGGAGTATACAGGATCTTCCAATCATACCGGAGCGGTTCCAAATTGTGCCGAATCCGAGAACGAAGGATCAATTGAAAATTATCGGTGAGCTGGCGGGGCGCTGCAACCATGTCGTTAACGCCTGCGATGCCGGGAGAGAAGGGCAATACATATTCGCGCTTATACAGCAGCAGCTAAGACTCAAGCAGCCTGTAAAAAGACTGTGGATCTCCGATCTGACGGCGCAGAGTATCTCGGCGGGCTTCGCCAATCTTAAAGATGCCGCAGATTTCGAGTTTTTGACACAGGCAGCCAGGGCACGTAGTGAAGCAGATTGGCTAATCGGCATGAATGCCTCGCGTGCGTTTACGACACGACATAATGCCTTGCTCTCTGTAGGTCGGGTGCAGACGCCTGTGCTGGCACTTATTCACGATCGGGAGAAGGAGATTGAAGCATTTCAATCGCAGACCTTCTATGATGTAATTGCCTATTTCAAGCAAGAGGATACGATATATAAGGGAATGTGGCAGGGAGATCGCTTGACCGAAGTCGAGAAGGCAGAGGCGATCGCCGCGCAGACGCGGGGGAAGCCAGGCATCGTCGAAAGCTACGATGTAAAGGAGACTAAGGAATACCCATTTAAGCTATATGATCTTACCCTGTTACAGCGGGAAGCCAATGCGAAGTATGGATACTCTGCCAAGAAGACGCTTGATCTGGCACAGGCCTTATATGAGAAGCACAAGATTATCTCCTATCCGCGGACCAATTCCAATTATGTAACAGAGCAGAACATTGAGGGAATGCACAAGGCGCTACAGATGCTCAAGGGGACTTCCTATGCCAAATGGGCTGACCAAGCCGATAGTAAACGGGTGCATAAGAACAATAAAGCGGTCTGTAATCCGGCCCGGGTCGAGGATCACCATGCGATACTGCCCACGCTGAAGAGGCCGGGTACCTTGAGCAAGGAAGAGGAGCACATCTATGATCTTATCGTTCGTCGCTTCCTGTCGCATTTCTACCCGCCAGCTGAATATCGGGTGCATAGCATCATCACCAAGGTGGAGGAGCATCGCTACAAGACAGGTGTGAAGGAGCTGATCTCCTTGGGCTGGAAGGTGCTACAGGAAGCAGCTGGTCAAGGCTCCAGCAAGCCTAGCAAGCGGGGGAAGAAGGATGACGCGGAGGACAAGGAAGAGGAGGAGCTGCTCGACGGTCCGTTCCATCTGAAGCCAGAGCAGGGTGTACTTTGTACAGAGGCAGAGGCTAAGGAAAAGGCAACCAAGCCACCCAAGAGCTATACCGAAGGTACTCTGCTGAAGGCCATGGAGAGTGCTGGCAAGCAGATGGAGGACGAGGAGCTGCGTGAAGTCATGAAGGATGCAGGACTCGGAACTCCAGCGACGCGTGCTGCCACGATTGAACGTCTCAAGCAGGTCGGATATATCGACATGAAGGGAAAGCGCATCCTCATCACCGAGAAAGGCAAGACCGCGATTGAGCTCATCCGTGGGGCCGGGGTTGATCTCCTTGCTTCGCCGGAAATGACCGGGCAATGGGAGCGGCGACTTCATCAGATCTCGCGAGGTGAGGCGCAGCAGGAGAAGTTCATGGACAATGTCAAGAAATTCACCATTTCTGTCATCGAAAAAGTAAGGCAGCAGAAGCCTGCTGCGGCAACTGCCTTCGGCGAGGATTCGCGGGGTCGCAAAGGTGGCCGAACGGTGAACGCGAAGGGAAGTGCGAGAACAACGAGAAATGTGGGCGGAAGAGGCAGCTCTGCTGGATCAGTCTCGTCACGTGCAACTGGCGAGTTCTCTGGTGGACAAGCACAGAAGAGCGCGGACCCGACTACCCGCAAGCTGCTGGGAACCTGCCCACGGCCTGGGTGCGGGGGCGCAATCATTGAAGGGCGCAAAGGCTATGGATGTACTCATTTCAAGCAAGGGTGTTCCTTTGTCATCTGGAAGGAATATGCAGGTAAGAGCGTATCTGAGACGATGCTGGGATCATTGCTAAGTAAAGGCCAGACCCAGAAGCTTACTTTCAAGACCCGTAGCGGGGAGTCCGTTAAAGGACGAATTTTGTTGGAGGATGCTTCTACAGGCAAGCTTGGTGTGCGGAAGGAAGAGTAGAGCTACCGTATAGGAGCACGCTAATAAGGAACACACAAAATAAGGAACACACAAAAAGAACCCTAGCCCAGGGTTCTTTTGTGTTGGTGAATTTGAATGCTGTCATGGATGACACTAGGGACCTCGGTCAGCTTCTGAATAGTGTACATTACCGAGGAAGGCTTCTGTTCTAGCTCAATCATGTTATACACCCATTCCTTCGCTTGCTTCAGGTAGATGGCGTGAATTCCGGCCTCCAGGGCGGGTGAGATGTCCGTACGCAGAGAATTGCCGATCATCCAGGTTACTTTGCGATCGAATACATTTTCCTCCAGAATACGTTCCAGTGCGGAGAAATTCTTATGCTGGCGAATGTAGATACGATCCTCAAAATAATCGGTTAGCTTCATCTGATCGATCTTCTTCTGTTGAATGGCAACCTCGCCACCTGTGTATAGATTGAGTTGATGGCCATTCTTCAGCAAAGACTCTAGCGTCTGGGTCATGCCCGGGTAGGGCTCGACCTCTTGGCTGTATACGTTTCTCCCCAGCTCCAGCAGCATATTTTCATCGAAGGACCCTGGAATGCGTCCAAACTGCTTGCAATAAAAGCGGTAGGTCTCAACTAGAGAGCGGGGGAAATGCTCGCTGGCAAATCCAACCTGAGCTACTCCGGCTACGTCAATCTCAATCTGCTTACTGCGGATCTGCTCCTCGGTAAGACTGTGCTCCCCGAACCATTGCAGCATCTGGTCAACGAATTGATCCAGGATCAGGTCAAAATACTTGTTACAATATATCAAGGTGTCGTCAAGATCGAAAATAATCTGTTGTTTGGCAGTCAATTGATGCGTCACTCCTAACCAGTCTACAGTCGGATATACGTCTCCAGGAACATTTGCAGGTCCGCAGCGCCCTCCGGCCGAATGCTGAATTTCTCTTTTTGATAGCGGCCGATATGTATGCGCAGCATACCGGCAACTCTCAGTATCATCAGGTCTGACATGAGCTCATCATCATCCTTCTTCAGATCCTTACGCATATCGGCAAGAGACTTCGGCTCCTCCGCTACATATCTGAGCAAGCGTAGACGCTGCGGCTCAGCCACCGCCCTTGTCAGACGGAGCAGCGTCGTAGGTGGATCGTCCTCGCTTTCTTCAGGGACATCAACAGGATATTGAATGAGCAGCGTGCGGCTGTAAAAGCAGTACGTATTGATAGGACGATTGTGCACGATAGGAAACAGCACCACAGTATCAAGCGCATCCAGATGAGGGACTACGAGCCCAGCTGTGGCATATTCGACGAGAGCCTCTGGCTCCATTTTTGTCAGCAGCATCCGTTTCTCGGCAGCATCCTCTTCAGCCAGAATCCGCATACTGTGCTCCAGAGAGCGGAAGTAGTCACGGTACCATGAACGCAGGAGAGGGGTATAATCCCTCCGAATTCGTATGGAATCCTCCAGGGTCAGGAAAGGAACGTGATGCACAATCAGATTATACATGTCCTGATCAAGCCCATCCTCCAGATAATCGAGGTATTCCTTGATTTCATCTGTATCAGCAGGACGGCAGATGGCCCAGGCATACAGCACATCGTAATCGTTAAAGGGCCAATCTTTGGCCCGAGTCAAGGCAGAATGCACTTCAGGTGACAGTCGCCCATCAACCTCTTCAATCCATTGGGACCCCATGTCCATATCCCGGACCCATTTTTTGGTCACATATACCATGAAGCTGCCTAGCAGCTCATATACAGGGGATACATCAATTCTCACCTCATAACTCATGTAACACGAAGCCTCCTATCCTATATCTCCAGCCATTAGACGGCTTGGCCGGAAGGTCATTATATGAAGGTGAAGATGCGATTTTCAGCAAGAATTACATTATTCATTATGGCTTGTTTTACAGGACGTTGTCCACTATAATGTGAACTAGTGTGTTCAAATTCGTATAAAAGCACCAATGGTATTTACGCTTTGTCTCTGTAGGCTCTACAGGACACATATGGTCATGACCTGAATCGTCATCGAAGATGGCGATTTATTTTTATCTGTCATGTGAAACTTATTCGTTACTTGTGATCCGGTTCTACAATTGGAGGAATTATGTTGTCAATTCGTCATTCATCGCCTGCAACTTCATTTAAGCTGCAGTATTTCATCTTGATTGCTGTCATCGTGGTAGCAGGACTCAGCCAGGGCATGCTGCTTCCGGTACTATCGATCCTGCTCGATCGCATGGGGGTTCCTCCATCATTGAACGGGCTGAATGCTGCAGCGCTTTATATAGGCTCATTTGCCATGACGGTCATTGCCGAGCGAACGCTTGGCTTTTTAGGGTTTAAGAAGCTGATTGCTGGCGGACTGGCACTGGTCCTGGTGACTGTATTGGTATTTCCGCTCATACCGGACGTAAGGCTATGGTTCGTGCTTCGTCTGCTAGTTGGTGTTGGTGACAGTGCACTGCACTATTCCACCCAGCTGTGGGTGCTAATGATGGCTCCGCCGGAGACAAGAGGCCGAAATATTTCATTTTACGGCATGTCCTACGGGTTAGGTTTTAGCCTTGGTCCGCTGGGTATCAGGCTTCTCGATTGGGGAATGGCTGTTCCATTCATCCTGATGGCGGTTCTACTCCTGATCGTCCTTGTATGTGCTCTTTGCTGGCTGCCGAGCGCTCATCCTGAGACCCATGAGACAGCCGCGAAGCCTGACCGTGCACGTTATCGCAAAAGCTATAGCTGGGCATGGTACGCCTTGCTGCCGGCTTTTCTTTACGGATATATGGAAGCGAGCATGAACAGCAACTTCCCACTATATGGACTGCGTATTGGTTATACGGAAAGTCAAATCTCCGCACTAATGCCTTTTCTTGGCCTGGGGGGACTTCTTCTGCAGCTCCCACTGGGAATCTGGAGTGACCGTTGGGGGCGAAAAAAGGTGCTTATTATTTCGGCGCTAGCTGGTGGTGTCTTGTTCATGCTGGTACCGTGGTCGGGGACTCAGTTTGTCTGGAGCATGCTTCTACTGGCAGCCGCTGGTGGACTTGTCGGCTCCTTCTTCTCGCTGGGACTGGCTTACGCAGCAGACATCATGCCGAGGTCTCTGCTTCCCGCCGCAAATGTTGTGGCATCCTTTCATTTCAGTATTGGCAGCATAGCGGGTCCTAATCTGGGAGGACTGCTTCTGGATCATACAGTTCCTGGAAGTCTATTCCTGCTGCTAGGTGCCTTCTATATCCTGTTTGGTCTGCTAGGTGTTGGCTTTCGCTCACGTAAGGTGGAAGCCTCGTAGCATATCTTGCTGTTAACAATTAGGACCGTGGGAAAGTTCAGTTTGCATGGTCATTATTGGGAGTTTACAATAAACTAAAGATACTGTGTTCCTTTTCATTGCATTACATACAGCCATATTAAAATTTATAGAGGGCAAAGGGGATTCCGGATGATCAGAATACGTCAATTGACCAAGCATGTCGGCGCTGACCGAATACCGGTTCTACGCGGCATTGATATGGATATTCATACAGGAGAGTTCGTCGGATTGGTAGGTCCTAGCGGCAGTGGAAAGAGCATGCTGCTGCGATGTTTGTCCATGAAGGAGACGTGGGATCGCGGAAGCCTGATTATAGAGGGAAAGGATATGCTGCAGGAGGGGTTCCAAGGTAAGCAGACGATTAAGCGTGAATGGGCGTATCTGGAACAGAATCCCTATGTTCAGATGAATCGTTCGGCACTGAAGAACGTATTAATTGGACGCGCCGGGCAGACTCCTCTCTGGCGAATGATTACCGGCATGATTCGCTCTGACGACTACATGGGAGCTATGGATACACTGGAGCATTTGGGTCTGCTGGATAAGGCTCATGACAAGTGTGAAAAGCTGAGTGGAGGCGAGCGGCAGCGCGTCGCCATCGCCAGAGCCATGGTGCATGGTGCGAAGGTCATTCTTGCGGATGAGCCCGTAAATGGGCTGGACCCAGCTTCCGCAGATCGTGTGCTGGATACGTTCCGGCAGTTATGCAAGGAGCAGAAGTTGACGGTTATTGCAGTGCTTCCCCTCGAGTTGGCTGAGAAATATGCTACGCGAATTTGGGGGCTACAGCAAGGTGAAGTGGTGCTGGACGTCTATGACCGGAGATTAACCTATGCGGAGAAGAATTTGCTGTGAACGGAAGTGTGAGCATGATTGGCAGATGGATTAAAAGGATCGGTGTGAGCGGGACTCTGCTGCTAATGGCTGCATTCCTTGGAGGCTGTGGGATTTTTTCGGACAGTGATCCCATCAGCCTGATGCGCAAGCCGCTGCTACCTGAGGAAGCTCAGAAGCTTAGTGGTGTCGTAACCAAGCAACTAGCGGGGCGAGAGCCCATTCGTCCGCGTGATCCAGCGGATACGACTTCGATCCGAATTGAGGATTTGAATAATGACGGTACGAAGGAGGCCGTATTGTTCTATGAGACACCCGAGGATGAGAATGTCCGCATTCGCGGGATGCTGCTCGAGAATCAAGGGGGTACTTGGGTCAAGAAGCTGACTTTTGATGGAGCAGGCCTGGTACTTGAATCCTTCAAGCTGGTGGACGTTACCAACGATGGTACAATTGATATTGTAGCCGGCTTCTCTCGCGGAGAAGACGACGCAATGAAATACCTGGTGGTCTACTCGTATACTGGAGGTACGCTAGAGAAGGTATGGGAGACGCCTTATACGTATTTCGCTGTTGATCAGCCGGACGGCCGGGCAGCGGAACGCAAGCCCTTGGACATGAATGGTGACGGATTGACAGACATCACTATTGTGTCTTTGCTCAAGAATGAGTATTACAATGTAACTACGTATCAGTACAATGATGGCTTCAAGGAGCTGGGCAAGGTAGATCTGGATAATCAGGCTAACTATGTACTTCGTGCATCGGCAGGACAGGTAGCCGAGAACAAAACAGGACTTATTCTGGACACCTTTGTTGGCCAAGGCTCGACGGTCTCCAATATCATTACGATGGAGAATGGCCAGCTCATCAGGGCTGACATTGAAGATCAGACGTTCAAGGATGCTTACATTCTTAGTGAGGACGTCGATCGGGATGGGATACTGGAATTCGGCAAGCTGGAGACGCCAGCAGGATGGGAGGATGCAAGCCCAGGCGAGCGTCCACAGCTCATATCCTTCTATCAGTGGGATGGCAAGAAGGGTAGCACCTTCAAGATGCAGCAATATCGAGATTGGCAAAGCCGATACTATATTAATATTCCGCCTGAGCTACATGGTCAGGTAACGATCGATCGCAAATCCGATCTGGAGAAGCATATTACCTTCATTATGAAGGATACGGGCGAAGTGCTCGCAGAGATCAAGTTCTTTTCTCTAACGGCGTGGGAGGAGAACGGTTCCGAATGGCAGGAGCTCGTGCGTACAAGCGAGCAGGTCATTGGGCTGAAGCGTTCGGATAAATTCAAGACAGGCAAGGATATTCGCACCCTGATGAAAAATAACAGTATCGGAAAGGAAGGACAGAAGTGAGCAAAGTATTGATTATGGAGGATGAAGAGTCCATTCGTAGTTTTATCGTTATTAATCTGAAGCGTAACGGCTTTGAGGTGCTTGAATCAGCAGATGGGAATGAGGCGCTGAGCATCCTTAATTCGGTGCCTGATATTGATATTGCCCTTCTGGATGTGATGGTGCCAGGTATTGATGGTTTCGAGGTATGCAGAAGAATCAGAGAAACGAATGAGCGAATCGGCATCATTTTCCTGACAGCCAAGGTGCAGGAGCAGGATAAGGTCTATGCACTGTCCGTAGGAGCCGATGATCATGTCAGCAAGCCATTTAGCCCTACTGAACTGATCGCACGGATTCAGTCCTTGCTGCGACGTGTGAATGTGCATAGAGAAGGTGCAGCGAAGGTATCCTTCCAATCCGGTCCATTCTCGCTGGACCTGATTACGAAGCAATTCAAGAAGGGGAGTCAGCTCATTGAGCTTACCCCTACCGAGTTCTCCCTTGTTCAGTTCTTTCTGGAAAAGGAGAACACTCCACTAAGTCGGGATGTCCTGCTGGATCATGTATGGGGAAAGGAGTATATGGGAGATCCGAAGATTGTGGATGTGAACATTCGCCGCTTGCGGCAGAAGCTGGAAAACAATCCTTCCGAGCCGATGTACTTGCAGACCGTGTGGGGACATGGATATAAATGGAAAGGTCAGGGGCAATGATCAAGAAGGGGATCGCCAGACAGATTGTACTTCACTACTTTTTTGTAGTCTTTCTGACTTTAACATTGGCTGAAGTCATTTTTATGTTTGCGATCAGAACCTACTACTATGATGCGATTTTTAACCATATAGAGCTGCATGCCAATGTTATTAGCCGCACAAGCCAGCTCTATTACAATACAGATCAGACGTTGAACTCCTACATGATCAGCAATTTCTCCATCGACAGCACGCAGTTGGAGGTGCTGGACGGGGAAGGAAATGTGCGTGTGAACTCATCTGGCTTCGAATCGGATCGAAAAATTCAGACCAGTGACGTAGCGCAAGCCCTCGCAGGGAATACAGGCCGCTGGGTTGGCAAGCAGCCAGAGACAGGGCAACAGGTCATGGCCGTCTCGAAGCGGCTGTCAGGCACAGGGGCGGATGATGTGTACATTCTACGCTATGTTACCTCGCTGGAGAAGGTAAATGAGCGACTCTTCAATATGACCCTGATGTCGGTAAGTATCGGGGGGGCAGTACTGGCGATTGTCTTGATCTTCAGTATGGGCTTGGCGAATTCGATTGTAAGGCCTATTAACAATATTACTGCCGTCTCCGCGCTGATGGCGAAGGGCAGATTCGATGTTCGGGTGAAGGGAGATTATCGTTATGAGCTTGGTGAGCTGGCTTCTACCCTGAATTATATGGCTCAGGAAATTGTGCATACGAATCAGGTAAAGGACGATTTCATCTCCTCCATTTCGCATGAGTTGCGTACGCCTCTTACGAGTATTAAAGGCTGGAGTGAGACGCTGAATTCCGGAGGATATGACCCGGAAGAGACCAAGATTGGTATGCAGATCATTTCCAAGGAAACGGACCGACTTATTGGCCTTGTGGAGGAGATTCTCGACTTCTCCAAGCTGCAGCAAAATGAAATGAAGCTGGTCATGGGGACGGTCAATATTCGGGAGCTGCTGCAGGAGATTATGCTTAATGTATGGGCCAAGGCTGAGATGAAGAAGATCAAGCTGAAGATGGAAGCGGACGAGGAGCAGGTATTCCTGGTTCATGGGGATGGTAACCGTCTCAAGCAGGTGTTCCTGAACATTGTAGACAATGCCATCAAGTTCTCTCATGAGAGTAGCCACATCTTTATTCTCATCAGCAAGTCCAATGACCGAATTACAGTGGCCGTTCAGGATTCAGGTATTGGCATCAGCATGGAGCATCTGGAGAAGGTAAAGGACCGGTTCTTCCAAGTGGACCATCAACGGGGTGGTACTGGGTTGGGCCTGGCGATTTCGCAACAATTCGTAGAACGGCATGGCGGTGAGATGACACTGAACAGTGTATTGGGTGAAGGAACGACAGTTACCGTGATTTTGCCTGCATCGACCGAGCAGCCGGAGGCGAGGAGGAGCGACAGTACAGATGCTACCTCACTTGATCAAGCTATAGAGCAGCAGCCAGGTTATGAGCTGGAGGAAGAGAGCAAGCAAGACAAGTAGCATCTAAACTCCTCAGTATTCCTCATTCATTGTGGATTCGTCGGTTCTGAATAAATTCGACTATAGCATTCGACACGGCAGGAGTAGGGGAGTGGGGAGCAGTGGACCAAATGAGCTTACTAGAAGCATACCAGATAGAGCAAGGTGAACTGAGGCTGTACCGTGCAGAGCGAACACAGCTACCAGACATCTTGGTATTACTCAGAGATGCCGCAGAGTGGATGGTTAGCAGACAGATCGAGCAGTGGAAGCCGGAGATGTTCACTGAGGAAGTGATTCATGACTACTTTGAGAGCCGGGAAATCTATATCGCATACCTGAACGAAGCTCCGGCAGGCTTGTACACTTTACAATTTGATGATCCAACCTACTGGAAAGACAAAAATGACCCGGATTATGGATATTTGCACCGGTTAACCGTGCATAGTGGCCTCAGGGGACTCAATCTAGGTCCGAGACTACTGCAGTCAGCAGAGCGAATTGTCCAGCAACGCGGTAAAAAGGGACTCAGGCTGGATTGTGTTGCCCATAATCGCAAGCTGAATCATTTTTACCAGATGCAGGGCTTTCGGTTGATGGGGGTGTCGGATATGGGAACCCGGTTCGCCTCTTTGTACCAAAAATCGTATGCAAGGGCAGAATCAGAGCTCGACGAACGAATTCAATTGGCGTTCTTACAGAAGGAAGACATTCCAGTCCTACTGGAATGGGTACGACACCAGACGGAAGAGGAATACGTGCAGTGGGCCGGTGCGGCCTGGGCGTTCCCGCTGACCGAGGAGCAACTGCTGGCTGAGCTGGAGCAGGCGAATCTGCCTGCCGAATCAGATCGTCTGCTCTTTAAAGTGATGCATGCTGGCAACATGGTGGGGCATGTGGGCCTGTTCAGTATTGATCGTCATCATGAGTCCGCCCGGATCGGTAAGGTGCTGATTGCGAGTCCGCAGGACCGGGGAAAGGGCTGGGGGCAGCAGGTCATTCGTGAGGCGCTTCGCATCGGCTTCGAGGGAATGAATTTGCACCGGATGACGCTTGGTGTATATGATTTTAACCTTCGTGCAATTGATGTATACACGGCGGCAGGCTTTCAACGTGAAGGAATTATGCGAGATCAGGCTAAAGTTGGGGGTCGCTTCTGGACCCTTCATGAGATGGGCATATTGCGCAACGAATGGCAGGCCAGGAGTGCGGCCCATTGGCAAACTTAATTATTGTAGTAACCGAAACAAGCATCCCCAAGATGGCTGCAAGTACAGCTGTCTTGGGGATGCTTGTCTTATATCCTTAATAATCAAATACCTTGATTAGACGAACTGTGAATAAAATGTCGCTCCAAGCGGGCAACTCTGGCGATAAACAGATTCGCTCTTACCGCCAACTTAAGAGGACAAGCCTTCTGCACGGAGGCGTCCATTTTTTTCGTAGACCTCTTTTAGCAGGCTCTTCGATGGCTGACGCAATACTGGCTTGCCTGGAACCATCTCACCGGGACCTACAACAGCGATATCGTGGAGATTGCCGCGAATGACGGCGCCATCCTTTACGATGGCTCCTTCACCAATAATGGCATGCTCGATCACAACGTTGCGTCCGATGCGGGCGTTAGGCATAATTATGCTATCTGTGACCCGAGAGGACTTGCCGATCTCGGCTCCACAGAATACAATGGAATTATTAGCTGTGCCTTCCACATAGCAGCTTTCATGAATCAGGCAGCTATTAGCAGCAACTGTATTTTTCCGCAGAGCGGGCTTGACCCGTGTAATTCTTGTATACATTGGCCAATCTTCACGCATGAGGTTGATTTCACTGTTCGGCTGCAGCAGATCCATATGCGAGTCCCAAAGGCTTTTTACTGTACCAACATCCTTCCAATAGCCCTGGAATTCATACACATATACGGGATCTTGCTCGGCAAGCATCTTTGGAATGATATCCTTACCGAAGTCATGACTTGAGCTCTGGTCATTAGCATCTGCCAGCAAATATTCCTTCAGATAACTCCATCTAAAGATATAAATACCCATCGAAGCCAAGTTACTGTTAGGCTGTTCTGGCTTCTCCGCAAATTCAACAACCTCCTGATGCTCATTAGCGCTCAAGATCCCGAAGCGGCTCGCTTCATTCCATGGTACCTCCATGACTGAGATGGAAGCAGCAGCGCCTTTTTCAATATGGAAATTCAGCATATCTCGATAATTCATATGATAAATGTGGTCACCAGACAAAATTAGAACGTGCTCGGGATTATGTTGCTCGATGTAGGCTATATTTTTGTAAATAGCATCTGCAGTTCCCGTGTAGCCTTCTTGTCCTACGTTATAGGAAGGCAGCAGGCTCACGCCAGTCGTTCCATTATTGTGCAGCCCCCACGGCTCTCCTTGGCCGATGTGCTGATGTAATGATTCAGCCTCATACTGAGTCAATACGCCGACAGTATCAATCTCCGAATTCGCACAATTGCTGAGCGGAAAATCAATAATGCGGTAATGACCGCCGAAAGGGACGGCCGGCTTAGCAATTGTAGATGTAAATGGTGCAAGGCGTCGCCCTTCACCGCCAGCAAGAAGCATTGCAATACAATCTTTATTCTTCATCTCGTTTTCCCTCCCGATAATTGTCGTCGTTGTTCAATACATAAACGCAATTAGGATTCATGAAACTTTATAATGTTTTACATTCAATGGAAAAAATGAACTTATCATAGTTACATTTTCGATCAATATTTATGAATCTAGGCAAAATCTTCACCTTTTCCGCATAATTAAATTTGAAGCTTACTCGTTCATTTTTTGTTCAAACTGGTAACAATGGGGTAATGAACCTGATGGAAATATAAATATGTAAAGCAGGTGATGGATTGGAAGAGCAAGGTCGGCACAACAAATCCACGGATGAGTTCAGTGCAGGTTCAATCTCACAGCAGGACATTTACTTATTTCATGAAGGCACGCATTATGGAAGCCATCGAATCATGGGGGCTCGGATGACCGTAGAAAATGGTACGCCTGGCGTGCGTTTTACTGTATGGGCACCGAACGCGCAGCATGTGGGTCTGGCAGCCGATTTCAACCAGTGGAACGGTCAACAGGATTCGTTATATAAGATACCCCAATCTGGCATATGGACTCGGTTTTTTCCTGGGATTCAGGAAGGAACATTTTACAAATACGATATTACCGCAGCTGATGGTGAACGTATGTTGAAGGCAGATCCCTATGCGCTGCGTGCGGAGCTGCGACCAGCTACAGCTTCTGTGGTGGCCTCTCTGGAAGGTTATAAGTGGAGGGATGGTTCCTGGAGGCGGAGACGTAGGGAATTATATGCCAAGCCAGTTCATATCTATGAGCTCCATATGGGAACCTGGCGGCAGAAGCCGGATGGTACTTTTTATACATATAGGGAAATGGCAGATCAGTTGGTCGAGTATGTAACAGAGATGGGGTATACGCATATTGAGCTTATGCCGTTAAGTGAGCATCCTTATGACCTGTCTTGGGGCTATCAGCTAACAGGTTATTTTGCAGTAACCTCGCGCTATGGCTCCCCGCAGGACTTCATGTATTTCGTGGATACGTGTCATGTTGCTGGGATTGGTGTCATCATGGATTGGGTACCTGCTCATTTTGCGAAGGATGCTCATGGGCTAAGACGTTTTGATGGGAGTCCGCTGTTCGAATATGCCGATCCGCTATTGGCCGAGAAGCCTGGATGGGGGACGCTGTCCTTCGATTACAGTAAAGGAGAGGTACGTTCCTTCCTGATCTCGAATGCATTGTTCTGGATGGATGTGTACCATATTGACGGATTGCGTGTGGATGCGGTGACCAGTATGATTCGTCTTGATTTTGAGAAAGCAGAGGGACAATATCGGCGAAATGCACATGGAGGTATTGAGAATGAGGATGCGATCCAGTTTCTGCAGCAGTTGAATGAGACGGTGTTCCGGTATTACCCTTATGCACTCATGATGGCTGAGGAGTCAAGCGCCTGGCCGAAGGTTACCGCCCCGACCGATGAGGGAGGACTGGGCTTCAACTATAAATGGAACATGGGCTGGATGAATGACACTCTTGATTATGTAGAGACAGAGTTCAGTCAGCGCCAGGAAGCTCACCATTTACTCACATTTCCGATCTGCTACGCCTATGCCGAGAACTTTACCCTTCCACTGTCGCATGACGAGGTGGTGCATGGGAAGAAGTCACTGCTGGACAAGATGCCAGGGAGCTATGAACAGAAATTTGCGGGGCTTCGTCTATTGTTGGGCTACCAGATGACCTCTCCAGGTAAAAAGCTGCTGTTCATGGGTGGGGAGTTCGGTCAGTTCATTGAGTGGAAGGATGAGGACGCGCTTGACTGGTTCCTGTTGGATTACGACAGTCATCGCCAGATGCATCATTTCAGCAGGGAGCTAAACCAGCTGTATCTGCGTGAGCCAGCCCTTTGGCAACTAGATCATTCCTGGGAGGGGCATCAATGGATTGATGCGGATAATCAGGAGCAAAGTGTCATCAGCTTCATACGCAAGGGGAAAAAGAAGAAGGATGATCTGTACGTTGTAATCAATTTTGGGGCAGTCGACTACCCTGCCTTCCGCATTGGAATGGAGCGTTCTGGCATCTATCAGGAGCTGCTGAACAGTGATGATAAGCAGTATGGTGGAAGCGGGGAAGTGAATACAGGTGGACTACGAACGGAAGGTATTCCGTGGCATAAGCAACTGCATAGTCTCGAGCTGCATCTTCGACCGCTTAGTATGGTGATCCTGAAGAGAGAAGCTGCCATACCCAAGACGAATGTAAGGTCGGATGTAACGAAAAGTGCAAAGAAAAATGTAATAAAAAACCAAGGGAACTAATGAAAATATAGAGACGAACAAAGGAGGAATCCGTATGAATATTGTATTTGCTGCTGCTGAAGTACATCCTTTTATGAAGACAGGCGGTCTGGCTGATGTGATCGGAGCTCTTCCCAAAGCTCTTCAGGCATCTGGTGCCAAGGTGAGTATCATTATGCCCAAGTATAAAGGGATTGCTGAAGAGTATGTTCGTAAAATGAAGCCACTGGGCAACATGCAGGTACAGGTAGGCTGGCGTGATCAGTACTGCGGAGTGTATCTACTGACGCATGAGGGCGTGCAGGTGTATTTTATAGATAATGAATACTACTTTGGCCGGGATGGAATCTACGGCTATATGGACGATGGTGAGCGGTTTGCATACTTTAACAGAGCTGTCCTTGAGGTGCTCCCGCTGCTTGAATCCAAGCCTGATGTGCTGCATTGTCACGATTGGCATGCAGCAATGATCCCGTTATTATTGAAGGATCAATATCGTCAGCTTCCTTTCTATAGCGACATCCGAACTGTATTCACCATACATAACCTGCTGTATCAAGGTGATTTTCCATATGAGGTGCTCACCGAGCTGTTAAACATCAGTGGGGAGTATTTTACGCCAGAGGGTGTGGAGTATCACGGAAGATTAAATTTCATGAAAGCAGGGCTGGTATTCTCAGACCACGTTACGACAGTAAGTCCGACCTATGCACAGGAGATCCAGACCGAATATTATGGATATGGACTTGAGGGACTGCTTCGTAAGCTTGGTTATGAGGGTCGATTGAGCGGGATTGTGAATGGTATTGATGTGAAGAGCTACAATCCGGCTACTGACGCACATATTTACAGCAAGTATCGTACCAGCCTCGCCAAGAAGTTGGAGAACAAAATCGGTCTGCAGCAGGAGCTAGGACTCCCGGTACGTCCAGATGTTCCTTTGCTGGCGATGGTTACACGCCTGGTGGATATGAAGGGGCTTAGCCTGGTCACCCGTGTACTGGATGAGATGATGTATTACGATGATTTTCAATTTGTCGTATTGGGCACAGGGGATCCGGCTTACGAACGGTGGTTCCGTAGTGCAGCAGAGCGCTATCCATTGAAGATGGCTGCTCAAATTCAATTCAGTGAGTCTCTCTCACGTAAAATATACGCCGCCAGTGACATGTATTTGATGCCATCCCGGTTCGAGCCATGCGGAATCAGTCAATTGCTTGCATTGCGCTACGGCAGCATTCCGATCGTTCGAGAGACCGGTGGCTTGAATGATACTGTGCAGGCATATAACGAATTTACAGGGGAAGGGAACGGATTCAGCTTCGCTCATTACAATGCCCACGATATGATGAATACGATTCGCAGGGCGGTTGATTTATATAAGCAGCCTGAGCATTGGCAACGCTTGACGCAAGCTGCATTCAAGGGGGATTACAGCTGGAATGTATCCGCTGCAGCCTATCTGGATATTTATAATCGACTGATGGAAGAGGACAGCTAGGATCTTGACCAGATTAAATATGAGTGTAGAACCGCTAATATAGAATGGACAAAATAAAACACCTTCGAGGCTAGAGATTGCAGCCATGTCGTAAGTGGAAGACATGATGGCAATCCTGCATTGAAGGTGTTTTTGTTAGCTGTGGGTGAGGCTAGCCAGTTAAGACACATTTGCCTTAACAGTTAAGTTCAACAAATGAACTCAATAATCGGGCTCAACAGTCAGGTTCTGCTGAATTGTTCGAATATTACGTGCGTGCTTGCCTTACTTGCTTACCACTAGGCTTGTGCTGACGTGTTACGGGTGAACTCTTCCTTGATCCGTGCCAGCAGCTCCGGCTTGGTAATGACATCGTTAGCCGTCCAAGCCAATGTCTTGGCTGCTAACAGCATACGGTCCAAAGCAAGCTCTTGCATCGCATGATCCCGGAATTCTGGAGTATGCAGCATATGGCGCTCAAGCGTAACCTGTACATAAGGATGAATGGATGGACAGTGTAAGGATACATTGCCAAGGTCCATGGAACCATGATCACCACCGCTAACAATCAGGTCAGCATCAACACCAGCTTCTATCAAATTGGAACTGAACGCTGTGGATAGCTCCTCATTGGTCAGCATTTCGTCATACGATAGCTCATAGTTAGACACCTCGAGGCGGCTCCCGGTCTGCAGGGCTGCACCTTCAGCGATCTGAATTACCCGCTGTGTCAGCTTGTTCAGCTGCTTCCGGGTGGCTGCCCGTACATAGAATTGCGCGGAAGCATAATCGGGTACGATATTAGCAGCCTGGCCACCGTGGTTAATAATTCCATGAATACGTACATCGCTCGTCACATGCTGTCTGAATGCATTCACGCCATTGAACGTCTGAATGACCGCATCAAGCGCATTGATGCCTTCGTGAGGACTTGCAGCAGCATGGGCGGCCTTTCCATAAAATTCAAACTGAACGGCATCGATCGCCAAGGATCGGCCTGAGGTCTCGAATTGATAGAGCGGGTGAACCATCATAGCGACATCGCAATCATCAAATAGTCCTGCTTCCGACATCGGTACCTTCGCTCCGCAGGTCTCCTCTGCCGGGGTGCCATAGACTCGAATCTCTCCACCAATTTCATCAATGACGGATTTTAGACCTACAGCCGCACCGACACTCATCATGCAGATCAAATGGTGCCCACACGCATGTCCAAGATCAGGTAGAGCGTCATATTCGGCGAGAAATGCAATGGTCGGTCCTGGCTTGGTAGCTCTGTAGGTAGCTATAAATGATGTAGAAATCCCAAGTATCGGAGCTTCGACCGTAAATCCGTGAAAGTCCAGCTCCTCCTTGAGTTTGGCTGAGGCTAAAAATTCCTCATTTCCCAGCTCCGGATGTGCACCAATATATAATGAAATTTCCTTGAAACGGGAACCATATTCCTTAATGGTATTCTCAATTTGCTGCTTCGTGTTCATTTTCTTACATCCTTTCACAACATTGAAATATTTCATGGTCATAATGATAAACAATCGTTTGCATAATCATGCATTCTCATCTATAATGACACAGTTATGTTAATTATACAGGAATAAGGAGAGAAGGAAAGTTTGAAAAGAATATATTGTCGTTATGCGGCCATCGTACTCGCTGCTGTCATGATGATCCTGGCAGTGGTACCAGCTTATGCAGCGGATTCCACGAAGCAGAAGCTGGTTCTCGGAACTAGTGCTGATTTTGCACCTTATGAGTTCCACAAAACGATAGATGGCAAGGACCAGATTGTCGGCTTTGACATTGAAATTGCGAAAGAGATTGCTAAGGATCTCGATCGTGAGCTTGTAATTGAAGATATCGGATTTGATGCGCTACTGCCAGCTCTACAAAGCGGACGGGTAGATATGGTCATCTCGGGGATGACTCCTACGGACGAACGTAAGCGCAGCATTGATTTCTCGGACAACTACTATCAATCCCGCCAGGTCATTGTCGTCAAGGCGGAGAATAAATCCAAATTCCCGACAATGGATAGCTTGCGTGGAGCCAAGATTGGTGTCCAAAAAGGCTCCATTCAAGAAGAGATTGGTATGGGGATTCCAGACGCACAGCTGACCTCTCTGGACAAAATCTCAGACATCATTCTCCAATTGCGTACGAATCGGGTGGAAGCTGCCATTATGGAGGATACGGTAGCTGCCGGTTATCTGGATAGTGAGGTCGTACTTGCGCCAGCAGTACCAGATGTGCCAGAGGTACAGGCAGCCATTGGTGTCCAAAAGGGCAATACCGAGTTGCTGAACTCCATTAATGGAACATTAGACAGACTCAAGGCCAATAATGATATTGAGCGTATGGTTGAAGAGGCAAGCGCACTTGCTGCGGATCGTCCGCAGGCAAAGTCTCCAAACATCATTGAAGTGTTCTGGGAATACCGTAATTACTATATCACAGGTGTAGGATATACGTTGCTGCTGTCAGCGCTTGGTGTGCTGTTCGGCTTCATTATCGGTCTATTCATCTGTTTCATTCGCATGTCAGGTATTCGAGTACTGCAATGGATTGGAACGACGTATGTCGAGATTTTGAGAGGCACGCCGATGCTGGTGCAGCTCATGATTGTGCATTACGGATTCTCTTTGACCTTCGGGATCAACTTTAGTCCATTGCAATCGGGCATCATTACGCTATCCATCAATAGCTCCGCCTATCTGGCAGAATTGTTCCGCGCAGGAATTCAAGGCGTAGACCGTGGACAGATGGAAGCGGCACGTTCCCTCGGGATGAAGAGAGGCAAAGCGATGAGATTCATTATTTTGCCGCAGGCCCTTAAGGCAGTGTTGCCTGCGATTGGTAATGAGTTCATCACGATCATCAAGGAATCCTCAATCATCTCGTTCATTGGCATGATGGATCTGATGTACCAGGCCTCTGTTGTTAAGAACATTACTTTCCAGGGGATGAGTCCATTCATCATCGCCGCGGCCTTGTACTTTGTCATGACATTCGGACTCTCCAAGCTGCTTGGATTGTGGGAAAGGAAGTTGAGAGCTAGTGATAACCGTTAATCAATTACGCAAGTCCTTCGGTCAGAATGAAATTCTGAAGGGACTCGATGTGCATATCAAGAAGGGCGAGGTCGTTGTTGTCATTGGACCAAGTGGTTCGGGCAAAAGTACTTTTCTGCGTTGTCTGAATCTGCTGGAGGAGCCATCGGCAGGTGAAATTCTGTTCGAGGGCGAGCCGATTACAGCCAAAGGCCACGATATTAATAAGACTCGTGAGAAAATGGGAATGGTATTTCAGCATTTTAATCTGTTCCCGCACATGAATGTACTGCAAAATCTGACGATCGCGCCTGTTCAGGTGCTTGGAAAATCTCAAGCTGAGGCTGAAAAGATCGCGGACGAGCTCTTGGCTACAGTAGGGCTGTCCGATAAGCGTGTTGCCTACCCGAACCAGCTGTCGGGTGGTCAGAAGCAACGTATCGCCATTGCGCGTGCGCTGGCTATGCAGCCACATATGATGCTCTTCGATGAGCCGACCTCGGCGCTTGACCCCGAGATGGTCGGAGAGGTACTGGACGTTATGAAGAAGCTGGCTGAGCGCGGAATGACGATGGTCATCGTCACACACGAAATGGGCTTTGCACGTGAGGTGGGAGACCGGATTCTGTTCATGGATAACGGGCAGATTGTTGAGGAAGGAAGTCCTGGCAAGGTATTCGGAAATCCAGAGAATGAGCGTACGCGCGACTTCCTCGCGAAGGTGCTCTAGTTACATTTCGAATAGTACTGTAGCGACATCTCGAACCATAACAGCCAAATTTTAAACTCTATATGTATGGTGAAAGAACAGCTCTGGTAGGTCCATTCAAGGACCCGCCGGAGCTGTTTATCATTTGGAGAAATAGCATCCTAATTATGTCTATATCACGCGTCAAATCCAAGTTAACGGCATATACCAACATTTTCATGCAGTAAAGGTTACAAACTTGTGATAATATGCTTACAAATCTTAACCTTTTCGATTGCAGGTTGCGGTGATTAATAATTCAAATCTTGAAAGCCATAATCCTGAATCGTAAAAGGTGAGAAATTTTGTAATGCTGTCATACATAGGAGGATAACTTACATATGAAATCGTTCGGTAAGATGATGAAATCAACCTTGTTGGTATTGGGTGTAGGTCTGACTGTAGCTGCGGGGACTGCAGATGCGGCAAGTGTACATGTGGCCAAAGATGGAGATACATACTTCAAGCTGGCGCGTCAGTATGGGGTGAACATGGAGGCGCTTATGGCGGCTAATCCGCAAATTCCAGCCAACAATATCTATGACGGACTTAACATTAAGCTACCTGAGGATACAGCAGTGCAGGCCAAGTCGATTTCTGCTACTCCAATAAAGGAAGCTGCGAAGATCTCAGCCAAGCAAGTGGAGGCGTGGGGAAAAACGTTTAATTACTCCAAGGTGCTGAATGTGACGGCTACAGCCTACTCAGCAGCAGCTGACGAGAATGGCGGGTGGGGCCCTGTGGATTACTTCGGTAATCCGCTGAAGATCGGCACGATTGCCGTGGATCCTAAGGTGATTCCGATGGGAACCAAGGTACTCGTTACAGGACACTCTCATCCTGGATTACCTGCTAATGCCTTTGTGGCGGAGGCACTTGATATGGGCGGGGCCATTAAGGGCAACAAGATCGACATCTTCATACCTGGCTCGAAGGCTTCGGTCAGCCAGTTTGGTTTTCAGGATGTAAAGCTGTATTTTATTGAATAGTAGCTTTGCTGAAGATTAGCTTTTGAAAAGCTGTAGTCACTGTCAACCATGAACATAATCCGTAATCATTGAATCGTATTAGTGAATAGATTGAAGGATGTCCCGTCAAGCCATGGGTTGGCCTTGGGACATCCTTTTATTTGTTTGGAAATAGCTTGTTCACTGCTTCTTGCTGAGCGGTAAGGAGGCAGGCACGTGTAGCAGCTCGGGAAGAGTAACGAAGGAGTAGCCCTTACCTTCCAGCTCGCTAATCATGCTCGGAAGCACGCGAATGGTTCCGTGCAGATCAGTTGTAGTTCCACCACCTGCATGCATGAGAATAATAGAGCCTGGCCCGGTATGAGGCACCACGTTATTTCTGATTTGGCGCGGACTGAGGCCCTTCCAGTCCATGGAATCGACATTCCAGTTCACAATCTTATACCGCGAGCTGCGTGCCCAGCGTAATTGGGGCTCTGTAATCTCACCATAAGGCGGCCGGATCAGCTTGGGGCGAAGGCCTGTAATCCCTTGAATAATTCGTTCGGATCTGAGGATTTGCTGGCTGAACTGACTCGAATTAAGCTTGGCAAAATTCGGATGATTGAAGGAATGGTTGCCGACGACATGTCCTTCCTTTACAATTCTTCGGACCAGATCAGGATGTTTGCGTGCGCGGCTTCCAACAATGAAGAACGTTGCCTTGATCTTATGCTTCTTGAGAACATCCAGTACATATGGCGTGTAACGTGGATCAGGAACGTCATCGAAGGTTAATGCAATTTGACGAGTCTGCGACTGAGGACCGCTCATCTTGAAGGTATCAGCATATTTTTTTCGCAAGTCCCCAAGTGTGCGAGGCTTGGTACTGGTGGTCTGTACATTTTGAACAGTCTGGTCACTCTCTGCGGGCTGGGGAGAAAGACATGCAGTAGCAGCGGATTGGACATGGCTGTAAGCTGACGGATAGCTGCTGGAGAGCAGCAGTGCCGCTAATGTAATATTGGCCCATAGTGGCATGGGATTAGCCCCCTTTTTCGTTTCTCTCGCGCATCAGTGTGTTAGTATTTCCAAATGCCGTCAAATTATGTAGTAGCATCATTTGAAAATGCCACATGATTTGCTATGACATGTTGGGTTAAGTTAAAATATAAGTAATTGGAAAAAAGCTGAAACGATTGGAGTATTCCTGACGTATATAGAAGTATTGATAAAATCATCGGTAGATCAAAGGAGGAACTGCAATGTCTATCTTCAAGCGATTAAGAGATCTTACACTATCGAACATTCATGCGGTTATTGATAAAGCTGAGGACCCAATCAAAATGACAGAGCAATACATCCGTGATATGCGTGAGGACCTTGAGGATGCCGAAAAGGCGGTTGCCGCCCAGATTGCCATCGAGAAGAAATTCAAGCAGCTGTACGAGGAGCAGACAGCTCTTGCTCAGAAGCGTGAGGAGCAGGCTCATACCGCCGCCAAGGCACAGAACGTGGAGCTAGCGCGCCTAGCGCTGGAAGAGAAGAAGACAGCAGAGGATAAGGCAGCAGAATACAAAGCCAGCTATGAGCAGAACAAGGCGTCAGCTGATCAATTGAGAGCCAAGCTGACAGAGATGCGCAAGCAACTAGAGGAAATGAAGAGCAAGCGCGAGACACTTGTAGCCAGATATCAGGCTGCCAAAGCGCAGACAGAAATCAACAAATCCATGAGCACATTCAGCACGGATTCAGCTGCTTCTGGGATGAAGCGTATGGAGGAGAAGATGCTCCAAATGGAAGCGCGTGCTGAGGCAAGCAACGAGCTAGCAGACAAGGGCAAGTCGCTGGATGATGAGATGGAAGCCTTGACCAAGAATAGCGAGGTTGAGGATGAGCTGGCTGCATTAATGAAGCAGTATGAAAATAAATAATTGCTGCTAAAGCGTGAGACGAATGGCGAAGGTGAGAACAATCCACTCTCCTTCGCTTTTCAGTCTGCTGTTTTTGCAAAGTACCCTTAGTTAAGCATGACTCTATACTACGTTGAACGGTACTGACAGCATGTGCGCTTGAGTAACAGATGAAGGATGGTAGGACATATGGATCTTCACTCCATTATTGCGATGTTCACTTGGACAGTCGCAGGAGCAATTTTGTTGTTTTTATTCATGTATCTAGACTCCTTATTTACGAAATATAAGGATTTTGAAGAGGTCAAAGCCGGCAACGTAGCAGCAACGACTCGATTGGTCATGAAGTTGGGAGCACAGGCCTACATCCTGTCCGCCTCCATGGCTACTGCCAACAAATTGAGTGAGGCATTGTTGTATTCCTTGCTCGCTTTTCTCATGCTCTTCGTACTGGAGGGGTCTGTGCGAGTCGTTCTTCGAAAATGGGCTAAATTTGATCTTGATGAAGGCACTCAACGTGGTCACATCGCGCATGGCTTGTTCAACGGCTCCTTGTATATCGTTGGTGCCCTGATCATTGCGGCCTGTTTCTGACGGTATAATGCACAAAAAACACTAGAGCTGTCACTCGGAAGCAGCCTTCGTGCAGCAAATCCAAGGATTTGTCACAACGTGAGAGCGGCGTATGGAGGACAGCTCTTTTTGTCATTTTCGGGATTGTCGTACATTTGCGGATTTCCGTGATCTGGGAATGGTGCTGGCTGGTTGCTTGCGGATCCATTTGAGGAAGGAAGCCATCTGCAGATTGGATTGCAAAGCTTCTATGGTGGTGAGCTGGAGCTCGATCAGTTGCCGATTCGTGAACAGATGATGAATATGCTGATGACATGCAACACACAGATCCACAGTAGGCAGGAAGGAGCCACCTTCTTCCCGCGGTGTTAAATGGTGTACGGTAGTCACAACCGGGGTGCGTCTGCAAAGCTCACATTGGTCTGGTGCCTTCGTCATATTCAATTTATCCTCCTCTGCACAGGAACACATACAACTTTAGTCGTGAGCTCGACCATCCTCCTTGCGCTGGCCCTTGAGCACAGGCTCAAGCACATCCTGCACACTGCGCTCCCATAACGGAACATCGGTCCTATACGCAGCACGTACATTCAGATGACCGGCCAATGGGGCCGTGATGAACACGAATACGATACCCAATAAAAGTCTGGCGCTTGCATAATGATCATAAATCCAGAAGTAGAGAAAGGCTGCAGTAAGAATACATAGAACGCCAAGTGTGGTACTTTTGGTTGCGGCATGAGCCCGTAGATATACGTCAGGCAGCCGAATAAGTCCGAAGGTGCTTAATATGCTCACAATGGCTCCAATCAATACCAGTCCTCCAACGATTAGCCCACCTGCGGTCTCAACGATCATTCTCACGCTCAAGCACCACCCCTCGTTCAATATAACGGGCAAAAGCTACCGTGCTCAGAAAGGCGAGTATGCCAATCAGCAAAATAATATCAAGATACGCCTGCGTATGCTGTGCCATGGACAAGACCGTAACCACGGCGATGAGATTGATGCCAATGGTATCTAACGCGGTAATTCTATCCGCCATGGACGGCCCACGTAGCACTCGATACAAGCAACCACAGATTGAGACCGATAATAGAAACACCGCGATCAGAAATATAGGCTGCAGCATCAGCGAGTCACCTCCATTATGCTTTTTTCAAAAGTATTGCGAATTTCCTCAGCCATGCTGTGTTCATCCGTAATGTTCATGGCATGAATATAGAGCGTGCGGTTATTATGCGAGACTTCAAGCAGCAATGAACCTGGTGTAAGAGATATCATGAGATACAATAGACTTAGCTCCCAATCCGTGTTTAGCTGGCTTTTGTAGATAAAGACGCCTGGGCGAATATCCAGCTGTGGCTTGATAACCTGCCGGATGACGGTATAGCTGGCATGCACGAGCTGGACGAGCAGTACTCTGAGCAGCTTGAGGATCGCCCAAATCCTCATTAGATATAATCTTTGCGGAAAGAATCTGCGCAGCACTGCAATCAGAATCAGACCAAGCAGGTAGCCGATCAGGAACTGCAGGACGGTCCATTCCGCACTGAGGAACATCCAGATGAGCGCGATGATCAGATTAAGCAAAATTTGAAAGGCCATCAGATCTACTCCTTTAACACGGCATTAATGTACAGCTCCGGCTTCAGCAACAGAGTACCCGATTCAGAGACGAACGGGTAGATGAATTCGGCAGCAGGTCCAATACATATGATCAGTACAAATAGCAGCATCGAAGAAAGGAGAAGTGGGCGTACGGGATACAACGTGATTTCTTTTTGCGTGACTGGAGTACCCCAGAAGGCTTTTATGAAAATTTTGATAATGGAGTACATCATCAGCAGACTTGCCACAATGGCAATGATCGTTAGACCGTACAAGCCAGCCTCTAGACCACCTTCGAATAGCATCAGCTTGCCTGGAAAGCCGCTCAAAGGTGGAACACCTGCCAGAGCCAATGCTGTAATGAACAGCATCCAGCCCAGCAATGGGTAGGATTTGATGAGTCCGCCCATTTTGTTAAGATTGGATGTCCCTGCCGCTGCAATCAAGGCTCCGCCAAGCAGGAACAATAATGTCTTGATTAGCATGTCGTGAAATAGATACAGCAGCAGACCCTCCAAGGCGATTTTGCTGGAAGAGGCCATCCCGTACGCGACGAAGCCAACACCTGCCACTACGTTATAAACCATAATCTTATTCACATCCATGTACGACACTGCACCAATGACCCCCAGGATCATCGTCGCGCCAGCCATCGTGCCGATCACCGTCTGCGTGAGGTCTGGATCATGATAGAAGATTAGCGTGAAAATCCGGATTATGGCATACAGTCCAACCTTCGTAAGCAGGCCTGCGAACAAGGCGGTCACGACAGAAGGGGGCGCCGCATAAGAGCCTGCCAACCAGAAGAACAGGAACAGCCCGGCCTTGATGCTAAATACAATCAGCAGCAGTACTGAGATGACACTCAGAATACCATCTTGACCGATCTCCGCCACGCGGACTGACAGATGAGCGAGGTTCAAGGTTCCAGTAATAGAATAGAGAAAACCAATCGCTGCAACGAACATTGCGGACGATACAATATTGATAAGTACATACTTTAGCGTCTCCCGCAGCTGGTGTGAGGTCCCTCCGAGGACAATAAGTGCGTATGAAGACATCAGCATCAGCTCGAAGCAGACGAACATATTGAAGAGGTCCCCTGTCAAGAACGAGCCATTGACACCTGCCATCAAAAAATGAAAGAACGCATAAAAATGGTACTCTTCACGTTGTCGGTTAATGCTGCGAAATGCATAGAACATACAAGATACAGAGATCAGGGCTGCTGTGAAGACTAATAAAGCAGCCAGGCGATCAGCGACGAGCACGATACCGTAGGGAGCATTCCAGCCCCCCAGATTCAAGGTCTGAATACCAAGCCCACCTGTCTCAATGAGAAGGATCATAGCCGTAGCCGCGTTAATGAGTACAGACGTTCCACTCACCATCCGTTGCCAGTGAATACTTCGAGAGAGCAGCACGAGTATAATGCCTGTTAACAGAGGGACAAGGATCGGAAGAATCACTGCATTATTCATGGCCAAGCTTCCTTACTTCTTCCATATCGTCGGTTTTCAATTTGAGGTAGGATCGATAGCTAAGCACGAAATAAAATGCGAGCAAGCCAAAATTGATGACGATGGACGTCAGGATTAAGGCTTGGGGAAGAGCGTCCACGTAGCTGTCTGCATTCTCGCCCAATAAAGGGGGGGAGCCGCTCTTCAAGCCAGCTAGTGTAATGAGAAGTAGATGTACGGCATGAGTCAGCGCGGATGTTCCCAGAATGATCCGCAGCAGACTGCGGGATAAAATCAAATATACGGCAATGGTAAATAAAATACCGACACTAAGACACATGATGATTTCCATATCAACGATCCTCCCCGATTTGTGTAATAATGGTCATCGTTACACCGATTACAGTCATATACACCCCTATATCGAAGAGCAATGCTGTAGCAAGCTCCGTCGTTCCGAGCAGCGGCAGATCAAAATAACCGAAGGTATGGCTAAGGAATGGAGCCTGGAACAGAAAGGAGCCCATGCCTGTCAGCACGGCAATCAACAACCCGACAGCAGTCAGTTGACGATAATCAAGGCGAATCACACGATGCATCGTCTCTGTCCTAAAGGCAAAGCCTAGCAGAATCAATGCGGCCGCCGTAACCAGGCCACCAATGAATCCGCCGCCTGGCTCATGATGACCTGCGAAGAACAGGTGCAGCGCGAAGGTCAGGACGATGAAGATTACAATCTTCATGAGCGTCTGCAAAAAGATATCATTGCTTCGCAGGGGTACGGTACTCCATAGCAAGGAGTGCTGCTCCAGATCCCTTTGCTTCTCAAAGGCCTGAACACTGGTCGGATTGTGGAATTTGGTGCGTGCACCGAGGTCCTTGCCATCCAGACTCAGATGGATCATGCCATAGATAGCCAGCGAGGCGACACCGAGCACGGCAATTTCGAGCAATGTATCAAAGCCGCGGAAGTCTACGAGCAGCACATTAACGATGTTCTTTCCACCTGCCAGCTTGTAGCTGTTCTCTGTAAAAAAACGAGATATGGATTCTACATTTTCGCTCCTAGTCGCAGCCAGTGCAATCAACGTCATGATGACTCCTACAGAGACGGCGATAATCAAATTCACAGTGCGATAAGATCTCGATGATTTGCCTGAGCGCAGCTCTGGCAGGTGATAGAAGCACAGCAGCATCAAGGCAACGGAGATCGTCTCTACGATCATCTGAGTCAAGGCCAGATCGGGTGCCCGGAATAAGACGAAGAACAGTGTAACGAGATAACCGACTGCCCCTGTGAGAATAACAGCGGATAATCGTTCCCGCGCGAGTGGGATGCAGATTGCGGCAGCAATCAGGCCAGCGAGAATCAGTAACTCGTAGATACGGATTGGAGCTAGCTTGGTCTGGTCCCATGGAATGACGCTCGCTCGGTAGAACGTGTAACCTAGCAGCAGTACACTAAAGGAGAAAATGTACACCAAATAATTGCGGACAGAGCCGTTCATATAGAGCTCAGTGAGCCTGCGTGCAGCGTTGCCAGACCGTCTGAAGAACTGAGTGAGCAGAGTATTAATGGACAACTGATGTGGATAGAAGCCATATACTCTGAACCAGCGATGGCGTGTGTAATATAGCAATGCTCCGACGAGCACGACGCCGATAGTCATGAACAGCTCCGGTGTCCAGCCATGCCACATCGAGAGGTGTACCTTAATATGCTCACCCTCCGTAAGAGAGGAAGGGAGTACAGAGATCATGGCAGGCTCGAGTAACGTGTAGGACAACACATTCGGGAAGAGACCGAACACGATGACGAGGATGACCAGAATCGCAGGTGGAATCAGCATCCCGATTGGTGGTGACTTCACCTTGCCTGAGGTCAAGTAAGAGTGCGGCTCTCCAAGAAAAGGTTTGCTTAGCAGGACTACGGAATAGATGAAGGTGAACACACTTCCAATCCAGGCCAGCACAGGAAATAAATTTCCCCAGGTCTCAAGGCCGTAAAAATTAAAGCTCATCATGTCAAAGGTTGCCTTGAGGAACTGCTCTTTGCTCAAAAAACCGCTAAACGGAGGTATACCGGCCATGGACAGCCCGCCAATTACCGTTATGGTAAACGTAGCCGGAAGTATCGTAATTAGCCCACCCAGCTTGCGCATATCTCTGGTGCCTGTAGCATGGTCCACAATACCTGCTGACATGAACAGTGCACCCTTGAATAATGCATGATTGAACAAATGAAAGATGCCAGCAAGCGTTGCTGTCGTATAGAGCACAGGCTCATGTGTCCCTCTGTATAACGCTGCTGATCCCAGCCCAAACAAAGTCATAATCAGACCTAGCTGTGAGATGGTAGAGTAAGCCAGCAAAGCCTTCATATCATTTTTTCGTATTGCTGAAAAAGCGCCATAGCATAGTGTTATTAAGCCAACTGACGAGATCGTCCAGAACCAAGCTGCGTTCCCAGCGAACACAGGAGTCAATCTGGCAACCAAGTAGATTCCTGCCTTGACCATCGTAGCGGAATGCAAATAGGCGCTTACCGGGGTAGGAGCCTCCATCGCATCAGGTAGCCATATGTGAAATGGGAACTGTGCAGACTTACTAAAGGCGCCGATCAATATCAGAATCATGGCTGGCATGAACATCCAATGCTCTGTGATTGGCCCCAATGCAGCTATGGTTTCTCGAATGCTGAAGGTTCCTGACATAATTCGAAGCAGAATAATTCCTCCGAGCATACAGAAGCCACCGAGAACGGTAATCATGAGAGATTTAAGGGCACCAGCTGCAGATTTAATCGATTCATGCTTATAGCCGATTAGCAAGAAGGAGGAAATGCTCGTCAATTCCCAGAATCCATAGAGAACGATTGTATTGTCAGACAGGACAATTCCCAGCATGGCTCCCATGAACATCATGAGGTATAGATAGAATGGACCTAGCTGGTTTTTGGTCCGATCCATGTAGAAGATGGAGTACCACACGACTAGCGCACCAATGCCTGTGATTAGCAATGACATCAGCATGCTCAGACCATCGAGTACTAATGTGAAGTAGATCTCCAGCGAAGGAATCCATGGCAGATTGGATTGGGGGAAAAGCTGCTGCTGGACTGTGGGAATCTGGCTTATAAAATAAAGGAAGAGTAGTAATGGAGCCGGGAAAATGAACCAGCCTGTATGTACTTTGGGCACCCAGCGATACGCGAGTAAGCCTACAATACCGGCAAAGAAAGGAATAGCAACAATCAAGTGCAACATATAGATACAGAGCCCCCTTGTGGATAAAATAGTCATGCATGAGGCTTACAACAAATGCAGTGGACACAATTTACACTGTCTTAACTCTTACCCAAAGAATGCTGGTACAGAATCGGATTCTTGTTACAGATCTGTAACAGGGATACGAACCGCAGATTATAGTGTCGACGCAGGGCAGAGTAACGAGAGGATTTCGTTTCGAAAAACCAGTCTGACACAGGATGTTACTTAATGCGCTCCTATTGTTCTGGCAGATATGTTATTCTGAATGAATGGAAAGGCGTACATAGAAGAATGGAGTGAGAAGTATGAATCAATGGTTACATTCAGACGATTACACCACAGAACGGTACCACCGCAAAGCTATCTCTGTTGAACAAGCGCAACAGCTGGTAATGCAGCGTGTTTTACCTGGGGCAAGCGAGCAAGTACATCTCACGGAGGCAGCAGGGCGCTTTCTGGCGGAGTCTATATATGCACCACACCCTTTCCCAAATTTCAGACGTTCGGGCATGGACGGCTATGCGATCGTTAGCTCAGACACGGCCCCATGCGGAGGTAGCGAGGGTCAAGATGTTTGGCTGCAGGTCATTGATGAGGTTGCTTGTGGATTCGTATCAGAAAAGGTGGTGGAGTCCGGGACGGCGGTGCGTATCATGACAGGGGCACAGGTACCGGATGGTGCTGATGCGGTCGTCATGTTAGAAGCTACTAGATTGAAGGAAGAAGCAGGACAGGTCTATGTCGGACTGAAGAAGCGGGTTCAACCGGGAGCGAATGTAACGGAGATCGGTTATGAGTTAAAGGAAGGCGAGCTACTCCTCCAGAAGGGCGCACAGCTGGGTCCAGGAGAAATATCGGTGCTGGCGACCTTTGGAGTCGGACTGGTTACGGTATATCGTCAACCACGGGTAGGAATTTTCTCGACAGGCTCGGAATTGCTGCAGCTCGATGAACCTCTTCAGCCTGGCCGAATTCGTAACAGCAACACTTATATGCTCGCCGTACAGATTCGCAATGCGGGAGGCATTCCTTGTCTGCTGGAGGCAATCACAGATGATGTAGAGCTGGCCCGTGAACGGCTGCACGAGGCACTTGAGCAAGTGGATATGGTCGTGACGAGTGGCGGAGTGTCCGTCGGAGATTACGATATTATGGGTGAGCTTGTCCGGCAGGAGGGAGTGGAGCTTCTGTTCAATAAAATCACGATGCGTCCTGGTAGCGTAACCACCACTGCCGTGATTGAGAATAAACTGCTGTTCGCCCTTTCCGGTAATCCTGGAGCATGCTTCGTCGGGTGTGAGCTATTGGTAAGGCCATTTATTCGCGGTATGCAAGGAGCGGAGGAGCCTTATCTGGCGGAATGGACGGCCTATATGGGTGCAGACTACCGCCGAATGAATAATTACACACGTTTCGTAAGAGCAACGTTGAGCTTCCGTGACGGTCAGGTGATTGCAACTCCAGCCCGAATTGACGAGTCTAGTGTCATGATCTCGATCAAGGACGCCGATGGTTTGATCGTCATTCCTCCAGGTACGCCGGAGGTGCTGGAAGGGGAACGAATTCAGATTCTCAAGCTGGAGAAGGCGTCCATATGACCGAGCGAAGGGAGGATGTCGAGTTGAAGAGAGAGGGACCGGAGCGGACGGAGCCTTTCATCTTACAGGTCGCAGGGTATAAGAATACGGGCAAGACTACATGGCTGACAGGGCTCATACACCAGCTTAATGAGCAGGGCATCCGTTCTGCGGTCATTAAGCACGATGCCCACAGCTTTGATATGGACCACCCAGGTACGGACACCTTCAAGCTTCGTGAGGCTGGAGCGGTGGGCGTGGCAATTACGTCAGCGAAGCGGACAGCAATTATAGAAGAATATGAAACGTCGCTGGAGGAGTTGATTGCTGTCTTCTCGAAGAGTGGACGCTATGACTGTATTTTTATTGAAGGGTTCAAGCAAGCGGATTACCCGAAGCTGGTCATGATTCGTCAGGAGACGGATTTGGAACTACTTGACTCGCTAATGCAAGTGATTGGCGCTGTATGTGCAACCGACTGCCAGAAGCTGGTCAGCAGCCGCGCTGCGGACATAATGCTGTATGAATACAGCAAGCCCAAGCTGGCGGCTGACTGGATTGTGGATAAGCTCAAAGGAAAATAGTTCGAAGACGCACAAAGCTGGCCTCAGGCATCAGCACGACGCTCAATAGCATCGGACATAGTCTTGTCTGTAAGATGAGCATAGACCTCGGTCGTCTCTGTTGAAGCATGGCCAAGCTGCTCCTTCGTTTTGTAGATATCATTTTGCAAATAATAGTCGGTTGCGAACGAATGTCTTAGCTTATGTACGGTCAGGGAAGGCTTACCATAGCGTTTGGCATACTTGATGACCATGGCCTGTATGGCGCGCTTTGTCATTCGTTTGCCTTCCTGTGCACCATTGGGAATGGCCAGAAACAGAGCCTTCTCACGCTTGACAGGACGATAGCGCTGATGACGAAGTTCCAGATATTCCGCCAGATCGTCTCTTGCTTGTCCACGAAAATAGACGGGAGTCTTGAAGGTCTCGTCATTATTCCCTTTACGATAGACGTAGAGCAGCTTGTTGTTCATGTCCAGGTCATCCACATTCAGATTGACAACCTCGGACACCCGCAGCCCGGAATTCAGAATGAGGCTGGCAATACAGGCATCCCGTTCCTTATTCAGGTTATAGGCATACATAGCTTGCTTATTATCGGCAGCATCATGTCCATAGCCCTCATGGATGTACGTAATGAATTCCAGCAGCTCATCCTCCTCCAGCAGCTTGCCTTTCAGCTTGGCAGCGGTGTCCTTGGGCTTATGAATTCGCTTGATCTCTACCTTGGCCATAATGTTCCGTTTCAGTAGTGGATAGAACTCTTCATCCTCGGCGATCTGGCTTAAGTAATGGAACATGGAGCGCAGGGAGGACAGCTTGCGTGATACGGTAATTCGCGAATTCGTTCCCTCTCTTTTCGTTGTCAGAAAAAGCCGATAGCTGGTAATACTATTCATATGTAGCTTCTCCAGCTCCTCCAGCGTTACGCCACTATTGCGATCTGCAGAGGAGAGTCCTTCGGCGCGAAGCCAATTGAAGAAGATATCGTAATCTCGTACATACTCCAGCAGAGTAGAGGGAGACAGGTCCGGCAGCTTATAGTCGACAAACTGCTGTACATACCACGGCATGGACGGAAGCTTCTCGTCAAGCTTTTGCCGATCGATTTCCTTTTGGACATTCATCTCATACACCTCAGATATTCTAGGATTCTACTGTATTTTAGCACATTGCAGGAGGCGACGACATTGAACTTGAGGATTGAGCGTGTCCCGTATGAGCAGAAGCATATCATCAAGCATCTGATGCAGTTTTATTTGTACGATTTCACAGAATTTCTTAATATCCCTTTGGCTGAGGATGGGCGCTACCCGCCTTATCCGGATTTGGCTGAATATTGGACCAGTGGGGATGCCAAGCTTCCTTTTGTCTTCCGAAGAGACGATGTGCCTATTGGCTTTGCCCTTATCGATCAAATGGAGGACAGCACCGAGTGTGATTTTTATATGGCGGAGTTCTTCGTGCTTCGTCCGTTCCGCAGAGATGGCATCGGGACTTATGCAGCACATCAGCTGTTCCGGATGATGCTAGGCAGATGGAAGGTTACACAGGTGAAGAGTAACGTCCCGGCCCAGCTATTCTGGCGTAAGACCGTTGATTCTTACACGGAAGGCGATTATAAGGAACGAACACATCCGTGGAAGGGGAGTACAAGTCAGTATTTCACATCATGAAATAAAATGATTAATTATATGAATCATTAATTAGGTAATGTATTTGTTTGCTTTTTCTGATTTATTTTGAGAAAGCGTCGTGCATTGACTTTAATTATCGTTGCTGTACTAACAATCATTTAACAAGTTTTCCGGTCACATGAACAATGTCTCCTTTCATTCTTTGGGTAAACTGCTGAAAACTCGGCTCATTTTCTGGTATCTTCTAACAGGATATCGGGCATACAGAGGCAATTCACCTAGGAGTCGCATTGTGTGTTCAGTAGTTTAGCTCACAGATTGTAACCATAAGGTTAGTTTCTAGTAAGTAACTTATCATTATTGTAGGTGTTTTCCTTCGCCACATAATGAAATATAGTTCTAGTAAGAAACATAGCTTCAAATGGATATTGACCGCTGTAAAATTTTAGAATATAGTTTGTTTATAGTGGTATATTCTGGAATTTATGTGTGAGAGGTGGTTTTTGCGTGGAGTCCTGGCAATAGCACAATTTTCCGAATGCTGCGGTATTCACCCTAGAACCCTTAGTAATCTGATCAAAAGATCACGTCCTATTGCTGTAAGCCAGCTTGATCTTATCACGAAAGGTATGAAACTTGCTGAAGGTTATTTCTATGAAACTTACATAGATAGTTACATCATAGGTGATGCGATGGATTGGCGAAGAGTAGAGCCTTTAATCTTTAGATGTGCAGAACTCAACAAATTAGATACAATCCAACGCATCGTAAATCAAGCAATGGAGAAATTGATGTACTGCTCAAAATTGTTTAATACGGCAGAGAAATTATTAACCAAAAAGCTACATGCTACTGCAATTCTTCTTTATGAAGGTGTCGCTGAAGGGGAACGATTTCACAATTATTTTGTTTTATTTCTAAATGATATGGCTTATTATAATTTGATTAAAGGGAATCTTGAAACAGGTTTCAATTATCTATTAATTTGCCTAAAGAAATCTTACGAGATTAACAATAAACCATGTATTATTAAGTGTGTAGGACTATTTGAGAGTTTCAGGGGACAAGCAAATCAAGATGTAGAGGATGACTATCAAAATACGATAAAAGAGGTGTATAAATATGAAAAAAGATAATCGTACTAATATGTTTATGTACTAGTTTTACTTTAATTTACTCAGTTCCAATTCAAGCTGAAATATCTAAAACTGTTACTGTACAAGGTTTTATATATGGTGGAGGCTAAGAGGAATTATCGTTAAAAACTATAATAAATATACTTTTGCACAAAAACACTTTTGAATTTTTTGAAAGTGTTTTTTTCTTTTTTTTTGATCAGCGGTCAAAAAAAAGAAAATATGATTTTTTACTTTTTATTCTAAATTATTACATAAGGAGGGAGAAGAATGACAACAACAAAAATAGGTGTTTTGCTTCGCATTGAACGAGCCAGAAGGAAACTGTATAAAATCCAGAAAGAGAATGTGTCACTAACACATCCCAAAGTAATCCAGCAATCAAGGTTGTTGGATGTCCTAATAAACAAATATCAAGGAAGTTGATCGTTTTTTCAATACAATTAGGATCAATTATTATCCCTAAAAACTATTTTAGACACATAAATGGCATGGTTTCCTGTTGATAGAAAGAATGTATTTTTTGTAATATTTTATATATACAGTATTAAATGAGAGGATATGATTTTATTGAAAAATATTAATTTTTGATAGTTTAGAAGACAACAGAAGATTGAATTATTTAAATGGAGGTTGGTAATCAATGAAGACAGTTTTTTTTAAGGCCCTATTTTTTGTTCCTATTTTATTCGCTATGATAATTATTGGTAATATTAACTATGCTTTTGCTGATTCATTAACTACTCAAGCTGAGTTAAAACAACAAAATAGTACTTTCAGTGAGAATGATTTGTTTGATGAACCAGTTAGTGTAATTGACTCTACATATGAACATTTATCAGTTCAGGCAACTCAAGAATATGTAGCTGTTTTAAGAATGTTTTCTGTTGGCGCAAATAACACGCGAGGAAGTTCTGGAGACGATGGAAGTTCGGCATTTGGTACACACTCGTTCATAACCGTGAAAAATATAAGTGGATCAAATTTGACCATTGGGGGACTTTCAGGAATAACAGATGGAAAGACAGTATCCCTGGGAACATGGGGAAATAAAAGTGAACATAAAGGGTTATGGTACAATTTGGAGTCGGAAATGATTGCAAGCTTTAATACTTATGGTGGAAGAGTATCTACTCATATGTGGCTAACTAAAGAACAACTGAATAATTTGAACTATTTTATTACTAATAGAGATTCTTGGAGCTATACTAATAATTGTTCTTCATTTGCCGTGCGAGCTTGGAATTATGTATCTGATAATAAGTACAGTGCAGGGTCTCCAAATACTCCAAGAAATTTAGCGTTTTCAATTAGAGACGGAGCCTACTCTATAGATGTTGCGGTTCCGCAAGACTATAAAGTATACTATGCTAATGGAACAAGTGCACCTGTAAAAAGTAATGTTTGGAATTAATTCCTAATGAGGAGGCACACTTTGAATAAAAAGAGCATGACTCTCATTGGCGTCTTCCTACTTATAATTGTGATCGCGGCGGTGGTAATTTTGTTTTGGAAAGTAACATTAAATCCCGGTAGTATCGGTATTCGGGAAATTACAGTGTCCAATAAAACGATCACTCTGCAAGGTGATATTTTAGATAGTGCTCATCACTTTGTAGATGCTAAGGTCCTTCAGCAAGAAAATTCCTTATTTATTTCTATCCGAGGGAGTTTGCTGCCAAGACCCCATTCCAGTGGATCATTTCATGTTTCCTTGAATAATGATTATGGGCAAATAGATCGAATTTATTTGAGCAATGGAAGTAAGCAAGACGATATTCAGATTTGGCCAAAATAAAGTTGTGAGCACGAAACTAGTTGCTTTGATCATGTGAACTTTAAATAACTATATGCAAAAATCCCCCAGTTAGCGCGAATACCGCGTGTGGCTGGGGGATTTTTGCCTACCATCATAAATAGTGGCTCAGCGTGCTTGATGATGGTGCATCAAGCTTGAGTCATCCGTAAGTTATCGGCTTAACCAAGCTGCTGCGCGAAGGTGATCAGCACGGTCATGGTAATCACATTCACAAGTGTAGACAAAAGGACGGTCTGCGCGGCAAAATCAGGCTCGTTCTTGTACTCCTCAGCCAGGATAGCCGTATTCACACCTGTAGGCATGCCTGATGCAATCAGCAGCGCTTGTGCAGGAACACCTTCGAGTCCGAGCAGCAGCACAAGTGAAAACCCCACCGCCGGTCCGACAAGAAGGCGAAGCACCATACTGAGATAGACGGAAAACCGCTTCATGCGAAAAGGATACTGCACGATCTGTGCCCCCAGTGTCAATAGAGCCAAAGCAACCATCGAGCGACTGACATAGTTCAGCGGCTCCATAAGCAAGGGAGGTAGGGGCTCATGCAGCAAATTCAGACCAAGACCAAGCACGAGAGCGTAAGGGACAGGCATTTTCAGAAAGTTCATTAATATTTTACGCGGGCTTGCGCTTCCGTTCTGCACGACAAATGCACCGTAGGTAAAGGTGATGAAACTTTGAAAGGTCATGACAAGGGCTTGGACAGAAGCGGCGACAGGCTCGCCCTTGAAGACCAGCTCGTTGATCGGAATCCCATAATTTCCGGAGTTATCAAGCATGACGCTATTGGTAAAAGCACCGCGCATCCCGGGACTGTATTTCATTGAGCGTGCTACGATGGTACTGATCAGATACAGGATCAAGACGTACAGGACGTAGAACAGGGCTACAGACCCTAGCAGGGAGAAGGGAATATTCGAGCTATAAAGACTGACAAATACGATGGCAGGAGTTATATAGTAAAAATTGATTTTCGCCAATGTGTACAAATCTAGACGGAAAGCATACTGCATAATACATCCAAAACCGATCAGCACGAAAATGGGTAGCACTACTTCAAGTAAAATAGATAGGAACATGCCATAGTCAACTTCTTTCATCCAGTAGTTACGTCGAATCAAGGATCTCCCGAGATAGACACTGATAAAAATTATACTGCAAAAGTGAAAGTCATCGGGTAGCAAATTTCTGAAATCGATAATAAAAAATGTGAACAAAGTCAAAATTGCATCAATATGTGCACAGAAGCAGGCTTTGGATAACTGTAATTTTGTTCGTATTAGGCACGAATAGGAACGTGCGTTCCTTGATGAGCTGAGACACATGCAGCAACAATATGAAATTAACACTGTGCCAGAATGAAGTTCATTTATAGCTACTATTTTTCTTATTTCATCATATGAAAAATTCACAATAGTAAAAACAACGAATCTTGTACATTCCGTGCTAACCCAGCCTATCCCACATATCTATATAGAGAAAAGTTCCGGTTCCACAACCCACCCCGCCTACATACACTACTTGAGACCTGTTTTTCTAATCACTCTGAAGGGAGAGACACTTTCGTGCATCGATTCTGGGAGAAAGTGATCAAACCGATTTTGGCCGTAGTACAGCCGTCATCCATTGTGGAGATAGGCTCCCTGACCGGGCTGAACACGGTGAAGCTTCTGGATTACTGCAAGCATCTGGACGCCGTCTGCTATGTCATTGATCCCCATCCTAAATTTGAGGTGGAGTGGATGAAGATTTATTACCGGGAGAAGTTCGAGCTTCGTCAGCAGCTCAGCCTGGAGGCATTACCCGAGCTTGAACAGTATGACCTGCTTCTAATTGATGGCGATCACAATTACTACACTGTCTATCATGAGCTGAAGCATGCAGAGGATATGGCAAAGCTCAGTGGGAGGTTCCCGGTCATTTTGCTACATGATACTGCGTGGCCGTATGGACGGCGAGATATGTATTACGACCCTGATAATGTGCCGGAGGAGCAGCGCCAGCCATGTGCCTTGAGTGGGATCGTTCCAGGCTCATCCGCGCTGGTCGAAGGAGCTTTCAATCACACGGTACATAATGCTCTCACGGAATATGGGGAGCGAAACGGTGTACTGACGGCGGTGGAAGATTTTGTGAAGCAATCCGAGGTCAAGCTGAAGCTGTATTTACTGCATTCCAACAATGGTCTGGGTATACTGCTTCCTGAGGATTCGGAGCTGAATCCGGTGATTTCATTCATTGTAAATACCTCAGGGCTATAGCGCTTGAGATAAGGGCAAAGGGAAAGGAGGCGGCCTATGAGCCTAACATCTATTATCATTCTGACCCATAACGGTCTGGACATGACACGTGATTGTGTGGACAGCATCTTTAGACATACTCCGGAGCCGTTCGAGCTAATTTTTGTAGACAATGCTTCAACTGACGGCACCGTGGAGTACCTGAAGACGGTTCCACAGTCCAGACTTATCTGTAATGACTATAACGCGGGATTTGCGGCTGGATGCAATCAGGGTCTACTAGCTGCAGAGGGTAAATACCTGCTGCTATTGAATAATGACACGATCGTAACGAAGCATTGGCTGGGAAAATTGATGGAACGCCTGGAAAAGCAACCCGAGTTAGGGGCGGTGGGGCCCGTAGCGACTCATGTTGCGCCGATACAGTGTGTGTACGATTATAACGGGAACAATGTAGCCGACATTGATGCATACGCTGCACACCGAGCTAATACGCATCACGGCCAAGGCTTTTATTCCCATAAGCTGATTGGCTTCTGTATGCTGATCAAGAGAGAGGTACTAGAGCGGATTGGCGGGCTGGATGAACGTTTTTTTCCAGGGAATTATGAGGATGACGATCTCTCGCTGCGCATTCGGATTGCAGGGTATGCCCTGTGGGTGGCACAGGATGTATTTATCTATCATAAGGGACAGGGAACGTTTGAGCACACCGCAGCACAGGTTGGCTACCGGCTAACGTCAATGGAGAATGCGGAGCGCTTCCGTGAGAAATGGAATGTAGGATTGTCAGCCTTTGAGATTGCACTGCGTGGCTACAATCCGACAGACATCGTCTTGCGAGATACGATCTTCATACCAGAGCGGCATTGTATCCCTTTAATGTCAGTTAGGCAGGAAGCGGCCAATACGGAGCCATCTGTTAAGACGGAGGATTCAGCAACCGATCAAGAAGACTAATCAACAATTTAACCATTTCGTGCAACACGTGCAAGGGTAACAGGTAACAGTAGGGTGATGAGTGTATAGCAAGTTGGGTCTAGTCCAAAAGACAGTCCGATGGTAGCCGAGGAATGCTCTTGTCAACATTATTGGCACTACATGCCATGACTTGACTGGAAGATTACTCAAGCTATATCGGACTGTTTTTTGATATTACTCGTGTTTGAAGCTGAAGCTAATGAATTGAACCGATCAAGCTCTTATTCCAGATTAAGACTTAGGAATATCGCAGCCTTCGTCCGTACAGACATTACCGCCATCGTCATCAGTGGAATTCAGCACAGTCAGGGGTGATCTCTCTGCCCAGGCTTTCTGAAGCGCGTCTCTGAATACCTCTGGTGGCTGTGCGCCTGACACCGCGAATTTGCGATCGAACACAAAGAATGGCACTCCGCGAACTCCAAGCTGGCTACCTTCAGCCTCATCCGAACGAACCTCAGTTGCATACTGATCACTCGCAAGCACGGCCGACGCCTGATCTCGATCCAGCCCCACTTCAGCAGCCAAAGCCGCTAGCGTATCTGGCTGCCCGATATGCTTCCCTTCCATGAACACAGCCTCGAACAAGCGCTCACTTAATTCAAGCATCTTATGATTGGCGGCTGCCCAATGTGTCAAGCGGTGAGCATCGAATGAATTGGTTGGCACCATGTCATCGATCTGATACTCCAGTCCTGCAGTTCTTGCGTTAGCCTTCATGTTATCATTCATGGCCTGCGCTTCCTCCAGGCTTACGCCGTATTTTGCAGATAGCTCCTCTTTGATTGTTTTTCCGCTATTGAGCTCGGCGTCTGGGTTTAATTCAAAGCTCTTGAATGTAATTTCGACTTCATCCCGGTGAGGGAATGTGGCAAGCACCTGCTCCAGACGGCGTTTGCCAATATAGCAGAATGGACACATATAATCGGACCAAATTTCAATATTCATCAATAGACCTCCAATTGTTATTGCAGTAAATGAAACATTGATAGTTACATAATCAATCAAATTATAATCAATCTAAGAGTAAAATTCAAAATGAATTATACCAAGTTAACTCATAAGAATTATTGACAAATATTTGTGGGAGGGAATATAATCACCCTAATTCAGATCAGTAGTCTGGAGAACAGATGCTCTAATCTAAAATTAGTCACATTTAATACTATAAAATTACAAAATATGATTTCAATTTGATACAAATATATGGAAATCATCTCATAAACAAGCTAAAATGACTTATATCAGAGCGAGGGAACTTATTGGTATTCAACGTAATTAATCCCTCTCAGACCAAGAGTCTACTAATTGATAAATACTGATTTTATAAGAAAAATATGGGAATATAATCCGAAAATAACTGAATGTTGCTTTTTCGAGACTCGTTAATCATCTCTGATTAGTAACAAGTAATGATGTGGAGGTTTACATGCTGACCAAGGATTATGAGCAATTAAAGCTGGAACACGATCTGTTGTTACACCTTTCCAAATACGATACGCCTGTAGGAGCGACGACGCTCGTGCTAGTCATGGACAAGGAATTTGGACTAAGTCAGGCTTCGATCGGCAGAAAGCTGATGGAATTCGATGCTCTGGGCTATACCGAAAGTGTGGGGCGAAAAGGGCGTGTACTTGCAACAACCGGACGAGAGCGACTCAAGAGCCTTGAGCGGGAGCTGGCCAAGTTCCGTGACAACGCCAAGCTGATGCAGGCTCTGCATGTATCGGACAAGCAGTCGCTTATTGATCTGCTTGTCGCAAGACGAGCCCTCGAAAGAGAGACGGTATGGCTGGCGGCTCAGCATGCTACAGAGGAGCAGGTAAATATGCTATGGGAATCCATTGCGCGCCAGAATAAATTAATGGCTGATGGTAAGATTCCAATCCAGGAGGATCGGGAATTCCATGAATTAATCGCCAAAGCCTCAGGGAATTTCATTCTTCTGCATGCACTGCAGCTCGTATGGGGTGAAGGAGCACATCTTCCCGCTACTGCACTGATTCGCAGGTCTGTAGGGAGCGAGCTGGTCGTCGATCATCAGAAGATTGTAGAATGTATCGCCACCGGCTCTCCATATGAAGCAGCATCGGCCATGGTTACGCACATTAATCAGATGATTGAGGATGTTCATAAATATTACGATCAGATTCATGCTCAGCAATAACGTTGTTCACAAGCGAGGGACATTCTAGGTCAGGGCTAGGCAGCATGAGGTATTGGACTGGCAATTAGGGGGAACAGACATGTCAACATACAGGCTCGGCATTGATATCGGGGGGACATTTACAGATGTCATGCTAACAGATGAAGCGGGTCACACGCACGCACTCAAAACACCTTCGGTACCCTCGGCACCGGAGCAGGCCATATTTAACGCGATTGAGCAGTTAAAGGAAAGAAATATACAGCCTGCTGAGGTAGAGCTGTTCGTGCATGGCACTACACTTGGGGTAAATACGCTCATTGAACGTAATGGCGCTACCACAGGACTGCTAGTAACGAAGGGGTTCCGGGATGTGCTGGAGATCCGTCGTCTACGGTTGGAGAACACGACCGACCTGTATGGGGACAAGACAATACCTTTAGTTCCCAGATATCTCGTGCGTGAGGTAGACGAACGAATGCTAGCGAGTGGGCGCGAATATCAGGCATTAGATGAGAATGAACTCAGGATAGAAGTCCAGGCTCTTGTAAAAGAGGGAGTAACCGCCATAGCAGTCTCATTCCTGCATGCATATCACAATGCGGCACATGAGCAGCAGGCTGTGGAACTGATCCGCCGGGAATTCCCACAGCTATTCGTGTGCTCCAGTAGTGAGGTGTGGCCACAGCAACGTGAATACGAGCGGACTTTGGTCACGGTGATGAACGCATATGTAGGCTCCCGAATGAGTGAATATTTCCGTGGACTTTTACAAGGCACAAGAGAGCGCGGGATGAATGCACAGGTGCTATCCACCATGTCTAATGGCGGGGTGATGACAGCAGAGAGAGCGGCAGCAGAGCCGGTAAAGACCCTGTTATCTGGTCCAGCTTCTGGCGTAATCGGAGCTACCTATGTAGCAAGAATGGCTGGTATGGACAAGATTATTACCTTCGATATGGGAGGAACCAGTGTAGACGTTGCCTTGATTGATGGAGAACCTGCATATTCTACCGAGAATCAAATCGGTGATTTTCCGGTCATTATCCCGGCTGTTGATGTGACAGCGATTGGTGCCGGAGGAGGCTCTATCGCCTGGATTGACTCGGCGGGGGTTCTCAAGGTCGGTCCGATGAGCGCTGGTGCAGATCCGGGTCCAGCCTGCTATGGCAGAGGCGGAGAGCAGGCCACCACGACGGATGCCTATGTACAACTGGGAATAATCCATCCTGACCGTTTTTTGGGAGGAGGCATGCAGCTGAATCCTGAATTGTCCAAGCAAGCACTTGCCGCGCTGGGTAGCCCTCTTGGGCTGAGCCCCACGCAGACCGCGCAGGCCATTCTGGATGTGGCGACTTCGAATATGTATGCCCAGTTCACTCCATTGATGGCACGCAAAGGGATTGATCCGCGTGATTACACGTTGCTGGCTTACGGAGGAGCAGGTCCAACACATGCCTTTCTGCTAGCAAGAGAGGTGGGTATTACAAAGGTGCTCATTCCTCCATCCCCCGGCACCCTATGCGCGACGGGCTGCATTGTAGCGGATCTGCGAAATGATTTTGTACACACCTTATATAAAAGTGGGGATCAGTTGCAGGACGGAGAATTGGAGCAGCTGTACGCCAGATTAGCTGGGCAAGGGCAACGGTGGCTGGAGGAAGAGAGTAGTCGTGGGATACCGCTGGAATCGACTTACTTGCTCTACAGTGCGGACATGCGATATGAGGGTCAGGCCTTTGATATTGAAGTGCAGCTCCCAGCTCATGCTGAGGAGGGTTGGGGATGGATTCAGACGGCTATCGAGCGTTTTCACAGCCAATATGAGAGCATTTTTGGCATCAGTCAGCAGAGTGCGCCTGTGTCCTTTGTTAACTTGCGAGTCACAATTGTCGGTGTAACCCGCAAGCCAGCAGGCTCGCATCAGCCCCTTCGGCAGACAGAGAGTAAAGTTAGCGACTTCCGCCTTATTCAGTTCGATGGGGCCGAGTGGGAGGCTAGTGTTGTTAGCCGGGCGAGTCTATCTCTTCAGGAATGGCTCTCAGGGCCCGTCATCGTCGAGGAGTATGATACAACTGTCTTCGTTCCACCAGGCTACCGGGTACAGGCTGATAAGCAGGGTAACATCGTTGGGGAGGTGGAAGCATGAGTGGTCAGCAAGTTGATACCCAGATCGAAGGCATGACAACAGATCGTGTGTTTCTGGAGATATTCAAAAACCGGGTACAGGCAATTGTTGAGGAAATGGCAAATGTGGTGCTGAGAACAGGCTTTACGGCCTTTGTCAAAGAGACGGGAGATTTCGGTACTTACCTCCTGTCAGCCACAGGCGAGACCTTTGGTTCCCCGTTGGATACGGGATACAGCCTTTCGCTTGGTATTCCGGTAGAAGATGTACTGGCTACTATTGGAGAATGGCATGAGGGTGACGTTGTCATCTGTAATGATCCATATTCCACAGGTGGGATGGCTACCCACTTGCCGGATGTATATTTGCTAAAGCCTATCTTTTATGACAACAAGATTGTAGCTTACGGCCTATGCTTCATTCATTCCTCGGATGTGGGTGGCAAGGTACCTGGCAGCGTCTCGCCGAGCTCGTATGACATTCATCAGGAAGGAATCCGACTCGCGCCAATGAAACTCTATGACAAGGGCGTGCTGAATGAGCAGCTACTGCGCATTTTTCTTGATAACTGCCGTATTCCTGATCAGAACTGGGGAGATCTTCGTGCTCTCATGGCAGGGCTTCATCGTGGAGAGCAGCGCATACAGGAGCTAATCACCCGTTACGGTCTGTTGAAGGTGGAGCAGGGAATCGAGGATTTGTTGTCCTACGCAGAAGTACGGGTTCGGCAGATCATACAGGACATTCCTGACGGTGCTTATGAATTCTGGGATTACATTGAGGATGGTCCCGGTGGCTACCCGGTACGCCTGCGCTGTCGAATGGTCGTGGCGGCTGATGAGATTTTTCTTGATTTCAAGGGGACCGATCCACAAGTGCGAGCGTCCTTTAATATTCCTACGCTGAACAAGCAAGGACACTATTACTTAGTGCCAGCACTGATTCGGTATTTCCGAACACTGGACCCATCCATTCCCTGGAACTCGGGTATGGTTCGCATGATTTCCAATGATGCACCACTAGCCAGCATTCTGAACCCGGAATTTCCAGCTGCGATCGGTGCCCGTGCCGCGACATTTATCCGTCTCATGGATGTGTTAACAGGTGCGCTGAGCAAGGCGCAGGAGAACAAGCTGCCTGCGGCTGGCGCTGGACAGGCTGCCATTATCATGCTTGCCATGACCGATCCGGTAACAGGCAAGCGCAAGGTGGGCGTCATTCAGCCGATCTGCGGGGGCTCAGGCGCAAGGCCCATGAAGGATGGCATTGATGGCATGGATTTTGCCGTCGGCCATCTCAGGAATATTCCAGCAGAGACGGTAGAAGCAGATATGCCAATCCTGATCGAGCGTTATGGGCTGCGGGCGGATTCGGCTGGAGCTGGCAAGTATCGCGGGGGCTCGGGAATTGAGCTACAGCTCAAGGTACTTAGTCCCGATACAGTGCTGACGGCGCGGAATATGGAGAGGATGCAGTTTCAGCCATGGGGCAGACTTGGGGGCAAGGCTGGTGCGGCTGGCATAGCAGTGAAGAATGCTGGATTGCCCGATGAGCTGGTGACGGGACGAATTGATGAGTTACTGCTACAGCCGGGTGATTCTGTTACATTTTTCTCCCAAGGTGGTGGTGGATATGGTCATCCTTATGAACGGGCGACGGATCAGGTTCACCAGGATGTGCGAAATGGTCTACTGTCAGCAGAGTCAGCTCTTGACGAATATGGCGTTGTGATTCATGACGATGAAGTTAACGAAGCCGAGACTGCAGCAGTACGGGCGGGAGGAGAACGCAAGCAGTCTCCATTCGACTTCGGCCCTAAGCGTGAAGACTATGAGACTGTATGGACTGATGAGCTGCAGCTCGCCGTGAATGCAGCGCTGTTGCAATATCCTCTTGCTCTACGCGATTATTTGAAACGACGTACGATGCAGGATATGGATGCACGTGCGCTGCGAGGGGAGGTGCCTCGACCAGCAGACGCTGCCACGATCATGAATCAGCTTCATCAGAGCATTGTATCGCAATATGCATAGCCCTGGATTAGCTAGCCTATATTGGCGTTCGGTGATGGTCTAATCTGAAGATCTAGGGAAGGCAAATTATCGTTAGCTCATTATTAAGGGAGGTAATTGTTCATGAAACAACCATTTAGAAAGTCTGCGACCTGGCTCTCGTTACTCCTTACACTCACGATGCTCCTCTTAAGCGCATGCGGAAATGCAGCAGAGCCAGCAGCTACACCCGCAGATCCTGCAGCATCTGGAGATAACGGTGAGAAAATCAAGCTCACCATGTTCATCTGGGCGGGTGCGAATCAGGATGTCGTTCCTAAGGAAGTCGTTGCCGAATATGTGAAGAATCATCCGAATGTCGAAGTGACCTTTGAGGAATCTTCTAACTCTGTCATGTATCCGAAAATGGTTGCTGCCAAAAATGCAGACCCGAATAATCCGGTTGTGAATTTCGGTTATTTCAATGCAGATGCCTCCGCCAAGGGGATTAACGATGATATGTGGGAAGCGCTTGATCCAACGATCGTCACGAACATGAAGGATATACCGGAGCAATACCACACACCGGATAATCGTGGCATTGTATGGGGGGTCACGAATTTCGCTCTTGTCTATAACAAGGATCTGGTAAAGACACCTCCAACCAGCTGGAGTGATCTCTGGGAGAATCCAGAGTTCAAGGATAAGGTTGCCCTCTGGGATTACATGTTCTATGCCTATATCGCACCCGTCATTGAGTTGAAGGGTCAGGAGCTGGGAGCAACCTATGAGAATCCGGAGCCTGCCTTCAACTTCTGGGCTGAGCACACGGATCAGATTCGTACACTAGTTACCTCTAACGACCAACTCAAGAACATGCTGATCTCTGGTGAAGCGTTGATTGCACCGTTCAGCTCCCAGACTGCACAGACCTGGATTGATGAGGAAGGAGCACCGCTTGAGGTCGTCATTCCGAAGGAAGGCTTCGTATCGTTCCCGTACTCACTACAGGTAGTCAAAGGTTCTTCACCAGAACAGATCAGAGTAGCGAATGAAATCATTAATGAGCTGCTGGCTGCCGAAAATCTGCAAAAATACGCCGAAGCAACGGGTACACCGTTCACGAGTACAGCTGCACAGGTACCAGACAAATTCAAGGATGATCCTTCCTTCTCCGTAGAGGAGCAGAATAAGGGCCTGAATCCTGAATGGTCTACCATGGCTCAGAATGCCTCAGTCTGGAAAGACCTGTGGGATCGAATTGTCAAGACTAAACTGTAACCAGCAACAGGGAAGCGCACAAGAGGAGGCACAGTCATGTCCGTAATGGGAAATCAAACAGCGATCGAAGCGCGTCAGGTGGTGAAGCGATATGGCAGCAACTTTGCTGTCAAGCATGTATCCTTTCAGGTCAAGCAGGGAGAGTTCGTCTCTCTGCTTGGACCAAGCGGCTGTGGGAAGACCACACTGCTGCGGATGCTGGGAGGCTTAGAGCTGCCGGATGAAGGCTCCATCTATCTGTCTGAGAAGGATGTGACCCGTGTCCCTTCTTATGGAAGAGACACGAACATGATCTTTCAACAGCTGGCACTCTTTCCGCACATGGATGTCTACAATAATATAGCCTATGGACTTAAGATGAAGCGCTTGCCCAAGACCGAGATTCGTTCGCGGGTAGAACGAGCTTTGGCATTGGTGCAGCTACCAGACTATGGACGTCGCGCGATCTCTCAGCTCTCGGGAGGACAGGCCCAGCGGGTAGCCATTGCAAGAGCGCTCGTCAATGAGCCGAAGGTATTGCTGCTGGATGAGCCATTGTCCGCCTTGGATGCGCAGCTAAGACTAGATATGCAGAAGGAGCTTAAGCGAATCCAACGTGAATCGGGCACGACCTTTATCTTCGTAACCCATGATCAGAGCGAGGCTTTGAACGTATCAGACCGTATAGGTGTCATGTATCAGGGGGTTCTGCTACAGTACGGTACACCGGATGAAATCTATGAGCAGCCTGTGAACCAATTTGTGGCCAAGTTCATCGGTGATACCAATCTGCTGCCGGCTCAGGTGCAAAGCATGGATGAGGCCCGTATGACGATTACTACCATGGAGGGACAATTCACCATACATGTGAAGCCGCCAAAGACAGGCAAGGTCGAGCTGGGCGAGCGTGGAGACATTTCCATTCGTCATGAGTATATTCGTATGGGAGAAGAGGCAGAGCAACTGGATAATCGACTGAAGGCACTCGTCACAGAGGTTCATTATGCAGGTACCCTGCTACGCTACGAGCTTCGCATTGATGGGCAATTGACCTTGCTGGCGAATGTCCCTCATGCTCCCGGAAAGATTCGCTATGCGGCGGGGGATATGGTGACGGTTGGCTGGAATGTGCAGGATGGAATCTATTTGACTCGCCGGGAGGAGGGAAGCTCGTGAAGCATCGGGTTGACCGTGTGCTGAGCTGGCTGACGCCGAAGCACTCGTCATGGATAACGCCGCTCCTGCTGCTTGTCCCTTCTTTACTCTTGATGGGCATTGTATTTATCGGCTCGCTGCTCATCTTTGGCAGATACAGCTTTGATGCCTTTGAGAATGGGAGATTAATGCCTGCCTTTCAATGGGATGCGTATATTGCCTTCCTGGCAGACCCGTATTACTGGAGTATTATCCGCGACACCTTCAGTCTCACACTAAAAGTAACCGGAATTACGCTATTGCTGGCCTATCCGCTGGCCTATTACATTTCCCAGCTACGTAATGGTACCTGGCGTCAGATGATCTTGCTGATCACGTTCATGCCGCTTCTGGTCAGTGCCGTTGTGAAGTCATACGCGTGGATGGTATTGCTCTCCCGCCAGGGACTTGTGAATTGGTTATTCATTCAGAGCGGGATCACGGACACTGGATATGAGATGACGTTTAATGAAGTAGGGGTTATTATCGCACTCGTGCATATTTTCTTGCCCTTCATGGTCATTCCCATTCTGAGCGTGCTGGATCAGCAGCAAGGCCAGCTGAAGGCAGCAGCGCATGATCTCGGTGCGGGCAGTCTGCAGACCTTTTTAACGATAACCTTGCCATTATCGGTTCGGGGCATTGTGTCAGGCGTTCAGATTGTATTTACACTGTGTCTAACGGCATTCACGACACCTGCTTTAATCGGCGGGGGCCGAGTCATGACGCTGCCGACATTCATCTATCAGCGGACCCTGGATACCAATTGGCCGATTGCTGCCGTAGCCAGTCTGTTCCTGATCGTATCCTCTACAGCCGTAGTATGGCTACTAAATCGTCTAGCAGATCGCTTGACCTTCCTGCGTTCGAGAGGAGGCATGGAGCGTGCGGCATAGACCATTATGGATTACTGGCCTACTAACTGCGGCGGCATGGCTAGTATGTATTTTTTTGGCGACCCCGCTGGTCATCGTCGTGATTACTTCTCTGAATTCTGCGGCTTATAGTGTATTTCCGCCGAAGGGCTTATCCTTCCGCTGGTATGAGAATCTGTCGTCGCAGCCGCAGTTTTTGCAGGCTTTTGGAAATAGTGTATTTACATCATTATGTTCCACTATACTGGCACTTGTCGCAGGGACGCTTGCAGCCCTTGCCATACAGCGCTACGAGTTCCCCGGAAGAAATCTACTGCGGGCTATCTTCATGTCACCGATGGTCGTTCCAAAGATTGCGCTGGGCGTGGCTTATCTCATTCTATTCTCCAAGCTGAAGATTGCCGGGGGCTTATTTGCACTCATCCTGGGTGAGGCGGTGACAGTATTGCCCTTTGTGCTCGCCATTGTGGGCAGTACATTGGCCAACATCAAGAAAGAATACGAGGAAGCTGCGGCGGACCTGGGGGGAGGACCCATCCGGGTGTTTTTCACGGTGACCTTACCCCAAATGAAGCTTGGCTTGCTGCTTAGTGGTGCTCTTTCTTTTATATTCACTTTTGATCAGGTAGAAACCGCTTTGTTGATCCTAAGGCCACCCAATTATACACTGCCAATTGAATTGTTCCTGTACATGGAAAAATGGCAAGACCCTACAATTGCAGTAGTCTCTACATTAATGCTGCTGTTCGCCATATTGCTCTTCTTCGGACTGAAGCTGATGCTTCGATCTGTGCCTGAGGTGCAGAAGTTTGTGAATAAGCAACATGACAAGTAATAGGATAGACGGTACCTGTTGATACAGAACGAAGCAAGGAGGTAATATGCTGCATGAACAATCCATTGGAGATGAGGAACACAGTATCTGCCGATTCTGCAAGTACTGCACATCGGAAACGTGCTGAATACATTATGGAGCGAGAGGGTCTGCAGGCGCTGGTTGCCACCACACCTGAAAATGTATCCTACGTCATCGGTTCACAGCTACGGGCGACGAACTGGACGATGCAGATCTATGCCGTACTTCCTCGGAACGCTAACGCAAGATCACGGCTTATTATGCCGACCAATCGGCTAGGAGTGATTGCCCAGATGGGACTGCCTGAGGCGGACATTTATCTCTACAGCGATTTCTTCCTTGAAGGCTCCCCAGATGGGAAGCCCTCTACAGCCGATATTGATCTCTTGTATCATTTGTTAGGCTCAGTACAGACATACTCCGGGCCACTGGAGGCACTACGAGCTGCGCTGAAGGACCTCGATGTGAATGATGGACCACTGGGCGTCGATGAGATGCGGATGTCTCCGGCGATCTATGAACGTTTAAGCGACAGTCTTTCTGCAGGGGCGCTCCGTTCAGCGTATGGCTTGTTCCGGGAGATTCGTCAGGTCAAGACTCCAACTGAATTGCAGCGTCTTCGTACAGTTGCGGCATTAAATGAACGGATTGAGTTAGAGCTCATTCACAAGATCGCGGCCAATGTGCACGAAGAGGAATTAGCTGAGCATTACCGGCTAGAAGTAGTCAGAGCAGGAGGAGTGCCTGCTATGGTCGCAGTCGGGGCAGGACCACGCAGCGCGTTACCACTGATTGAACGTTACTTCCATCGGGTGCAGCCTGGTGATCTGGTACGCTTTGACCTTTGCTGTCAGCTCGATGGCTATTGGGCAGACACAGGTCGAACCGTTGTGCTGGGTTCTCCGTCCCCATGGCAGCGCAATCACTTTGCAGCTGTCAAGAGCGGATGGGAGCGGGCACTTGAGCTGGTGCGGCCCGGTGCGAAGGCATCCGAGATTTTTGAAGCAGCGGTACAAACGGTTCAGCAAAATGGAATTCCGCACTATCGGCGCCAGCATGTTGGACATGCCATTGGCCTGGAGCTATATGATGATATCGTACTTGCTCCGGGTGATCAGCGGGAACTGGAGGAAGGCATGGTGTTCTGTGTAGAGGTTCCATACTATGAGCTCGGTGCAGGAGGCTTTCAGATTGAAGATACCGTTATTGTCACCAAGGATGGGTTCGAGTCGATCACACATATGGAACGCAAACTATATCAGCAATGAGGTTCTCGCATGAGTTATATTCAAAAAGAAACCGGCTTGTTCCGTAAAACAAGCTTGGCCATGTTCGCCGGAGGGTTCAGCACCTTCGCTATTTTGTACTGTCTTCAGCCGCTCATGCCTGAGTTCTCGAAGGAATTCGACGTATCTCCGGCTGTCGCCAGCCTATCGTTATCCATATGCACCATTGCTATGGCAGTGACAATGTTATTCGTAGGGACGATCTCGGATGTGAAGGGAAGGAAATTCATCATGTGCTGCTCCTTGGCCGGGGCAGCGGTGATTACCTTGCTGATAGCTGTCAGTCCAGGGTTCGAATATGTATTACTGCTTCGGATTGTCCAGGGAATGATCCTGGCTGGGCTACCTGCGATTGCCATGACGTATCTTAGTGAAGAGATTGATCCGGTCAGCTTGGGCTATGCGATGGGATTGTATATTAGCGGTAATTCCATCGGTGGTATGGGCGGAAGAATAGTGACGGGCATTGTGACAGATGTCGCGAACTGGAGGGTGGCCCTGGCGGTCATTGGCCTGATTAGCCTGATCTCCTTTGTCCTATTCTACTATTGGCTGCCATCATCCCAACATTTTCAGAAGCGTCGCTTTCGCATTAGAGACTTGACCAGCACGCTGCTGGAGCAGTGCAAGGACCCTCGGCTACTTTGTCTGTATGGTCTGGGCTTTGTACTGATGGGGAGCTTCGTGACGCTCTTCAACTATATCGGCTATCGCCTGATGGCTCCGCCATATGAGCTAAGCCAATCTCTGGTTGGCTGGATATTCCTGGTCTATATCATGGGAACAATCAGCTCGACATGGATGGGAAGGCTAGCAGATCGTTATGGGCGTTACATCGTGCTAAGTATTGCTGCAGGGATCATTTTAGCTGGAGCCGTCATGACACTCGCAGAGCAGCTGTGGCTTGTGATCTTCGGAATATCCCTGTTTACGTTCGGATTCTTTGGGGGACATTCCATAGCCAGTAGCTGGATCGGCCTGCTTGCCTCTGAGCATAAAGCTCAGTCTTCTGCTCTATATTTGTTCTGTTACTATGTAGGCTCCAGTGTGAGTGGCACAGCAGGAGGGGTATTCTATATTTACTATGGCTGGAAGGGTGTCATTGGCATGATTGTGTGCTATATGATTGCAGCTCTGATCATGAGTCATGCCTTACGTAAGCTTGGTTGTCCGAAAAATCAAACAACTCCATTATAGGATATATATGGAACTTTCTGAGAAGCGCTCAAATTGTTTACTTTAATCCACTCATATGGTTAACATAATAATAATTATGTTGATTAATGTGAAAGATAACTTCCAATCCAGCTACTCATAAGAGAAGCTGGATTTTTTTGTATGCGAATTACGGAAATGGGAAAGGCTCCTCTATGGCAGGCACCGCTAAAGAAACGTTTAACGGGCAGGTTTCTTTCCTCTTGGTACCGAATACTATATGGTGCTCTCTGATATATTAGAAGACCATCAAAAGGGTGAACTGATAATGGGAGATAAGGCGAATAAAGCAAAACAATCAATAATATCTATGAACTATTAAAATAACTGTTGGAGTATTATTCCCTCAGCTCCGTGCCATTGCATTCGAAAGGGTGTCGCGGTACAAAAATTCAAATTCATGTGACTTTTCGGCACTTTTCTTTCACTTCTGTTTGTGCCGACGTAGTCGGAATGGAGATTATTATGAAGAGAGTTGGAATTATTACTCTTTATTACAAAAATTATAATTACGGTGGCCAACTTGGAGCTTATGCACTGCAAAAAGCTATAGCTAAGTTAGGATTTTATTGTGAGCAAATTACATTCAAGTGGCTAAATGAACACACCTTACAAGCATACGAAAGTGCTAAAAGTGCTGAACATTTTAGCACTTTTTCCGAGAGCATTCCCCACAGCGAACGTTTATATACAGTATCTGATATTGCAGAATGTGTTGATATTTACGATATTTTTGTTTGCGGTAGCGACCAAATATGGGGTTTACCATGGGTTATTTCCGATGGCATTTTACCCTGTATGGCACTTTCTTTTGTTCCAGCATCAAAAACGAAAATTGCATATGCCGCAAGCATGGGAGGAGCAGAAATAGAGCCCGATCGAAAAAATATCCTTGCTCCACACGTTAATACTTTAGACTTTGTTTCTGTTCGTGAAAAAATTGCAATCCCTTTTGTGAAAACGATGAGAGATGGAGAGATCACTCATGTATTGGATCCTGTAATGCTTCTTAATAAATCCGAATGGGATGATATAGCTGCTACTCCACCAGAAAAAGCCTATATACTCACTTATGATTTACGAGATACAGGAGTTCAGGAATATGCTGAAGCACTGTCACAAAAGTACGGATACGAGATTATATCTCTTGCAACTGCTGGAGCAGCTACGGTTGGTCCGAAGGAATTTGTAGGTTACATAAAACACGCTAAGTATCTTATTACTAGTGCCTTTCATGGGGCTGTTTTTGCCATTTTATATAAGGTTCCATTTTTGGTTTTCCCGGTATCTGATAATCCACAAGACCCCAGATCAATGGATTCAAGACTGATAGCTCTGCTGGATACGTTTGGCTTATCTTCTTGCTATGTTTATGATACATCCAATGTTCTAAATGTTGATGATGTTACTTTTCATCATATAGACGAATCAAAAATAAGTGCATTTCGTCATGATTCACTTCGATTTCTTAAAAATGCTTTGGATTCTTAAAATAAACCAAAGCATGTGTGCGCATGGCCTTAAAAACTTGCCGTTACAGACAGTGCGGAGAACCGTACCACAAGTGATGGGACACAAGATTAGAGGAGATTGTATTTGCAGCATGCAGATTATAGGAGCGGGAGGGGGGATGATTAAGATAAAATGAGCCAAGCCCAGTGGATGCGGAGCTTTTTGGCGTGAATGGAGAGTGTTTGGTGACTTATCATATATTAGGGAATAGGCGGGCGTGTTATATTCGAACTTAACTTAGTATAGTACCGGAAGAGTGGACACATGTAAGTCATAGCCGCAGAATACAATATCGAATTAATCCAGTAAAATATGACGCAGCCTGCTATACGTTCGATATGGCCGGTTGCCAAGGCTGCGATTCTAACGGAAGATTTTCCTAATGTGCTGCAATCTTGCAAAGGGCTATCCCACAAAGGATGGCCCTAAAACTTCCTGTTAAAGGTAAATAAGGCTTCTACTGAAATGTGTTAGTAGGAGATATTCCCATGTTAATGAGAGCCTTATGAAGTATATTTCTCCACCATTTTATGCAAATAATCTCGAAATTCTTCAACATAGGCTTTCGGCTCGATTACTTCCAGATTTGTTCCGAAGCTTGCTAAAAATTGAAAGCCAATGCTGTTTTGTGGAACATGGATCGTGGCTAAGAAGTATTCAGGACTATAAGTATCAATACATTTTCGACCGTATCTTTCAATGAATTGATCTGCTATGCCAGGCGAAATCAACACCTTAATAGGGACTAATTGCGGTTGATCATTTGCTTCCTGCTCTTGTTCCAATACATAATCTCTAGGGGGAAAAGTGTTCTCATTCACAATAAGCTGATTGATCCTGGACAATTTAAATGTTCTGTAGCTCTGACGAGATAAACAAAATGCCTTCAAATACCAACTCGATTCACTAAAATGAAGTTGGTAGGGCTCAGCCATTCTACTCGTGGTACTCCCATTTCTATCTATATAATCAAATGTAACTAGCCTTCTCTTCACAATCGCTTCTTGGCAAATCCTTAAGGTGTGCGCAATCTCAGAGCGTCCCTCCCAATCATAAAATGACAGTTGGATTGAGCCTTTGGGAGACAATGGACTAACCATCGCTTCTATTTTTTGAATGGTTACTTCAACTTCTTCGCTAATTAGAATTTGTTCCAATCCACCAAGCGCAGTCAATATATTCTCTAAGTCAGAGCTACTTAAAAGACGTTTATCCACCTTGTATTCATCCATAATGCCGTAGCCACCATGAACCCCCTGGATAGAGTAGATCGGGATGTTGGACACACTCAGTGTTTCCATATCACGAAGAATCGTTCTTTTGGAAACGTTAAACAATTGTGCAAATTCATTTGCTGAAACGGTATCTTTTCTTAGCAATATCATGATGATAGATATTAATCTCTCAACCTTCTCCATATTGTCTCCTTTATTTGTTGAACATTATTTTAAAAAGGTGACATACGTATGTCGCCGAATATACATTATACTTCATTTATCACAAAAAGGAGGTTTGGCTTATGGCAGCTATTGTATATTTAAACTTTGATGGAATCGCAGAACAAGTGATCGCATTTTATGCAGAGGCTTTAATGGCAAGCAAGGTGAAAATGGTGAAGTTCAGGGATCTTCCACAAGATCCAAACTATCCAATGCCAGAAAATGAATTAAGTATGATCATGGAGTCTTCCATCGAGTTCGCTGGTGGGAAAATCATGATGTCGGATATTGTGCCTTCGATGAAAAGCGTAACGGGCGAATGGGTGCAAGGAAATAACATAGTTATTAGTATCGTAATGGATAATAAACAGACCATGAAAAAATACTTTTCTAATTTGTCTGTAGGAGGTTATGTTATCATGCCGTTATCTGAAGTACCTTGGTCATCCTGCTTCGGAATGTTAGTTGATAAATTTGGAGTGGTATGGAAATTTAATAGTGATGCAGAAAAGTTCCTGGATGAAGTGATTTCCAATAGTGAAAATTTAATTCAGTAAATGCGATAGAAGGTTAAAGGTTGGCTGCAAAACAATTGTATGATAGAAAAGCCAACAAACAAGTAGATATGTCATAACTAATCTGTCTCAAACTACGAAACGTATTTGGTTAACATAATATTTATTATGTTAAATTACTGTGCTAATCTCATAATCATATTTCAGATTACAAGAAGTAGTCTTGATAGCGCTGCCTAAGAAGTATGTAATATGCTCAATTGAAAAGAAGTAAACAGCTTGCTAGGAAGAAAAACAAAGCAGTTGCAGCTTAGTAATTCATTGCCTCCAGCTAGCAGCTGCTTTGCTTACGTGTTCACTATCCTCCAGATGGACTATGACGGATATGACGGAGTTGGCCAGCTTCCTTGCTGCTTTCTTAGCAACACGATCTGCCCAATATGATAGGCATCATGTATCAAGCAAGGGACAATCAGCTCAGCAAGGGTGGTAGTTTTAGTGGGGGTGAAGTAAGGCACAGGCAGCTGCTCTTCGTTCATAGAAGCTAAGGTCTCCTCCAGAGACAGGGATATCTTTGTCGTAAGAGCAACGGTATGTTGCCACGCAGCTTCATCTTCAGCATTCCCTGCTACTCCAAACGTTTCTTCATTTGTAATCGTTGTCGGTGCCAATGGGGCAGCGTCTCCAATACGATGAAGCATGCGCTGATTGTAGTAATTCATATGGTTCACCATCTGCCAAATGGTCAAGCCACCTACTGCAGGAATCCAGCTCGCCTGACTGGCTGTAAGGCCTTCAATCGCTTTGGCTAATGGAACGATCCACTCCTCTTGAGCCCACGTATTGTCTTTGCAATACAATGTAGTCGTTCAGGTTCATACTCATCGTGTTGCCTCCTTTTCATTTACCCACTAAAGAGAGCTACAGGCTCCAGTACCAGCGTCTATGTCAGAGGTGGACAAACACCAAAAAATACTGTGATGATAAAATGCGGAAATCTGATGAAGGTGCGCAGGTTTCGGGAGCGTCAGAAAAAGCAAACCTAGTCGGAGAGAAGAAGGCTTGAATGAATATGGAATATGAATCTGAGCAGAAATAGCCTTCATGTATGAAAAAAAGGACAGATGCTGGCATCCGTCCTCTTTTGCTTGTGAACTATTCCAATTGTAAAGAAATGATTGCAATAATCCAATACTACTTACAATCCGAATTGGCGTCCATCCTTGTCAACGTACAACGACTGTACGATGGTACGACGGTAAGGGAAGCCCTTCTCTGTGATGCCTTCTGTCTCTATTGTTATGCTGTAGATTCCCGGTTGGCTGATTGTAGACAGCGTAAGCCCCGAAGAAGATGTATGTACTTTGTCTGAGAGGGAAGGGGATAATAGCTGGGATGCACTGGAGCCACCAGAATTACCATAGTAGTAGACACTATACGTAACATCGGTAACACTGGCTTGTCCTTGCTGTTGCAGCTTGATTTCAGATCCAGAGGACTTCAGGCTGATCTTGAAATCTTCAACACGATTGAACTGTGCGACCATCAGATAAGCACCAGCATCGGAAGTGGAGGCAGTCAATTGATAGGTCCCAGGTTCAGGCTGCTGCAGCACTGCCGTATGGTGCCAAGCTCCCCGGAATACCTCATAGTCCTGATAGACATCGAGTTGAACGCTCTTGATTGAGCCGTCGGGCCGCATTAATTCCAGATTCTTCAGCGGTTGATCATTGATCCAATCCAGTTTGACTGTGTCAACTCCATCTTCAATCATAAGCGTCTGTGATGCTTGTCCATCATGCTTGCCACCACGAATGAAGAAGCTGCTGGAGGATGGGGAGGCCGACGAATGAATCGCACTCTGGTCATATGTGAAGCTAGAAGAGCTTAGCTGCGCAGGTTCTTTTTGCTGCAAATAAGGAGATAACAGAGAATATACATGAGAGCCAGTACGAACGGTGGAATGGTTCCAGGAGCCTACACTAATCATGCGTGCATGTGGAAGATATGAGTTCTGCACGGTCACGACACCATCGTTGTCACCGAAGGATGATAAATACAGGCCACCCAAAAAATGCGATGTACTGCCAGAGGACCAATTGTTGCCTGCGAGGGTATAAAAGGGAACCGCTTTGCTAGCGCTTAGCCCATCTGTCTGGGAACGGAAGGATTTCATATATGAGGTCTGTACGGAAGCCGTACCTGGACTTTGTGAGCCGATAAGCTCAGCCAGCCAGCCGGCCCAACTACTGTATGCGAGGTCCGCTAGCTGTGATCCGTGATGGGGGCTACCAAGGGTTAGGACACGCTGTACATAAGGCGCTGCACCGTAATGAACGATGGCAGCCTGTGTATCCACGCCGCCTTTACTGTGGGCCACAATAATGAGCTTCTTGCCGAAATGCTTGCTAATCTCCTTGATCTTGTCGGATAGCAAACGGCCATTGTCCCACATGCTTTGCGATGTTCCTGTAATGTCATACAAGTTGATAAACGCTGTCTGGTACCCATTGCTATGGAATTTTTCATACATATCGTTGTTCTCGTACCATACACTTGCACTACTGTTCAAGCCATGCACGAATAAAATGGCTGGTTTGGAGGGATCAATTCGATCAGGTGCTGTTCCTTCCGTCCAGCTCCCAGGTACACCTCCCGTATTCGGATTTGTTGGTTTGCCGGCTTGCACCGGTACTGCTGTGATGCTGTAAGTGAGCAGAGCAACAAGCAACAAAGACATCCACTTTTTCATCATAATCTTGAATCTCCTTCCATAATTTATCATTTCTATGTTATTTTAGCACGTTTATTGAATGGAAAGTATATATTTTAATGCAAATTTTCGTTAAATATATTACCTTTTGTTAAATGTTGTTATCATGACTGACGAATATTGGCATATACTGTGAAATTTAAATATTTACTGAATATTAGTAATTTGATACAATAAATACAGATGCATACGAATATGCAAAATAAGTAATGAATAGTCGGTAATAACATCAAGAATACGTATGGCATCTAGCGACCTAATTTATATGTTAGGAGAGGATGCGTTATGGAAAAGAAACAAGGCTATCTGCTCAAAAATGGCTGGGTGCTTACGATGGATTCGAGGCTAGGGGCATTTCGCACGGCTGATGTTCTCATTCGACAAAAGCGAATCGAAGTCATTCAGCCGAATGTGGAGCTTGATGATGAGCATGTGGAGGTGATTGATGCATCAGGTATGATCATTACTCCAGGCTTTGTGGATACGCATCGGCATGTGTGGGAATCTGTCGTGCGGACTGTGGGCACCAATTGGTCACTTCCAGTCTACTTACAAAATCTTTACTACGGCGCTATGGGAAGCAAGCTTCGACCACAGGACAGCTACATCGCGAATTTGTTGGGAGCATTGGAAGCGCTTAATGCTGGGGTTACTACGTTATTGGACTGGAGCATGCCGTATTCGCCGGAGCATACTGATGAGCTGATTCGTGGACTGCAGGATGCAGGAATTCGGGCAGTATTTGCTCATGGTGTGCCTGGGGAGACGGAATATTGGAATCGGGACAGTCGCTTGACCTATTCTGCCGATCTCAGGAGAGTGTCGGAGCAATACTTCTCCTCGAAGGATCAATTGCTAACGTTGGGTCTAGCGATCCGAGGACCGGAATTTAGCCATTGGGATACGACGCTGGAGGAGATTCGGCTTGCACGTGAACTGAATGCAATCTGTTCCATGCATGTTGGTTTTGGTAGCTGGGGGAGTCAGGACCGTTCTATCACTCGTCTTCATGAAGCTGGTCTGCTCGGTCCTGATATTAATGTAGTGCATGGTAACACAATGAGTGCAGAGGAGTATAAGTTGTTAGCCAGCAGTGGTGCCTCGTTATCCGTTACGCCAGAGGTTGAGATGATGATGGGTCATGGCTACCCAGCTACTGGATTTTTTCTGGAGCAGGGAGGGGAACCATCACTAGGAGTGGATGTAGTCACTTCCACAGGTGGGGATCTGTTCTCACAGATGAAATTTATGCTGCAGGCAGAGCGTTCTAGAGTCAATGAACAAATTATAAGTAGAGGAGATATGCCAGGGGAGCTTAACCTGTTGTCAGAGCAGGTGCTTCGTGCTGCTACAGTGACTGGCGCCAAGGCGCTGGGGCTGGACCGTACAATCGGTAGCCTAACTCCTGGAAAAGAAGCTGATCTGGTGCTGATCCGTACGTCGGATCTTAACATGTTCCCGGTACAGGATCCCATTGGTGCTGTAGTGCAATTTGCCAATCCATCCAATGTGGACACGGTGTTCGTGGCAGGCAACATGGTAAAGCGTGGGGGACAACTGCTGCATGTGAATCTCCCGAGTGTGCAGGAGCAAGTGCTAGCCAGTGTAGAGTATTTGAATTCGCAATATCGGTTAACGGATGCTGATCGAGTAGTCTACGCTTAAGCTTGAACAAGGCTGCCAGTTCGCTGGCGGTCTTGTTCTGTTATGTCTACCAATAAGGACCCTTACAATTCAATTGTCTTTAAATTCGATAACCTCTATATTATTGGTCACTTGGATCAGCGTTTGCTCTGCCATATAAGTTGCTGAATATTTAAAACCACTCTCTGCCCAGTACATAATTACACCTACACAGGCAGACATGCGGTAGCTTAACATAATCTCGTAATCAATGGAAATACCAGCAGCGTCCATCTCAATGTGCATTTCTTTTCTCATGGAATCCCTAAGGAGATTGTAGATCGCGTTTCCAAGCTGGTTATTCACGGAAAGTAGTACAAGAAATTTATTTTTATTCTGTTGGATATGTTCGAACAAGCACAAAGTGGACGGATAGATCTGGTTCGCAAGTACACGTTTCATTCCTTGATAGGGTTCTAATAGAGCTTGTTGAACGCCCAGTAGAAATTGTTCCTCAATTTCCTTAAGCAGTTCTTCTTTTCCTGCATAATGACTATAAAAAGTTCCCCGATTGTAATCTGCCCGTGTCGCGATATCCATAATGGTAACGGCTTCGTAACCATTCTCAAGAACGAGTTCAATAAATGCTGACTGTAAGGCTTGTTTTGTTCTCTTTGTTCTTCTGTCGTTCTGATCAAGCATGATAATACTACTCCCGTCTCTTCTTGATGATGTTCATGTCACTATAACATTTGAATCTAACTGTACCCAAATGGAAATGCTTAATGAATCAACATTAGTGCGCTAAATGTCCAAAATCAATTATTAATTCAACACGGCTATACCAGTTGTTCAATAGATGACATTTCATTGAATAGTGATTATTGTCATAGACGAGTGCGAGGTGTATGACGAATTAGAAATAAAGTTTATTACTATAAGTTAGTTACAATGTTTTGAAAGGGGGACGATATGGGATGGCTCAATCTCAAGCTAAGACTGCGATTATCACAGGTCCTGCTGGAGGAATCGGAAAAGAACTTGCACGTCGTTTCGCAGAACGTAAATTGAATCTTGTACTAGTCGATCTAAAAGAAGAACAAATTCAGTCCGTCATTCAAGAGCTGGGACTTAATGCAACCAACTCCCTTGCCGTAGCAGCTGATGTGTCCAAAGAAGAGGATGTACAAAACTACGTCAATAAAGCAGTTGAGAAATTCGGTACAATTGATTATTTTGCCAACAATGCAGGGATTGAAGGTCCGATGGGGCCAATCGAAGAACAAAGTGTAAAGGGTCTCGATCTGGTATACAACGTGAACGTTCGTGGCGTCTTCCTCGGGCTGCACTATGTGATCCCTGTAATGAAGAAGCAGAAATCTGGAGCTATTCTGAATACCTCTTCGCTTGCAGGACTCATGGGGGCGCCGGGGATGTCTCCCTACATTATATCCAAGCACGCGGTGATCGGTCTTACTAGAGTAGCTGCCAATGAACTGGCTTCCTTCGGAATTCGTGTGAATGCCGTTCTGCCAGGTACCATTGCGACACGTATGATGGACCAGATTGAAGCCAATTCGGGTAATGCAGAAGAATTCAAGGCGGCAAATGAAGCAGCGACTCCGCTTGGCCGATATGGTAAGCCTGAAGAGGTAGCAGCGGTTATGAACTTCTTGCTTTCTGATGAAGCCTCTTTTGTAACGGCATCACTCTATACCGTCGATGGTGGTATGGTGGCTCAATAAACATATTCAATACGATTGTAAATTAAGATTTCAAGATTAATATTTTCAAGCAGGAAAAGACAGGTTCGAGCCTTCGGGTTCGAACCTCTTTTTTTCTATATTCACGCAGTAACACACATCTAGCATAACGATTAAAAACTGCGTATAATATAAATTATACGTAGTTTTCGTTTAAAACCATTTTCATTGTACGAAATGGACAATTATCCAGCTTAGTTTGTGGCTAATTCCAGCAATTTTATGGGACTATATTCCTGATTTGCCGAAGACGGACAGGACTCTGGACAAGTGATTGCGAAATGCTATGGAAGGAACACCGAAATGTTACAACGGAACCTATGAGTTGAATAAAGTAGTAGAAAAAGATAGAAGCATGTCTTGAAGGAGGAATACATATGATGCACCATAAGACACTTAATATTCTGGATGGACAGGGAGAGATTTCGACACTTGCTTTTGCAGACTCAGCACCTCTGTCTTCATCGGTCTTGATGATTCAAGATGCTGCAGGTCATTCGATAGCTGGTAGCAGCGACAAAGGTGTTATACCCGTGGACCCACATCAGCACTTGCTGGAAAGTCGAAAAACGGTTGTAGTCATGGAATATAGCAGGGAGGCGGCAAGCTCCGACTGGGCTGAGATGGCTTATGGCCGCGAGATCGGTATTCATGAATATCAGCTTGAGCTTCCACCGGACTGTCATTTTATTCTGGGTGAGGTTGACGGATTGGAAGAAGAGCTGGCTATTCGTTGGGAAGGGATGCCAGCGGGACAACATCAGATTCGAATTGGGCATTACATGAAAACGCCACGCATTGCCGAAGGAGAGCTGACACCGGAGCAGTCAGAACTGGTCAAATATGCTCAGGTAATTACGATATACATACATGTATCTCCTTTCGATGCAGAGCAGGATGCCGGATTGTACTCGAAGAGCCAGCATATATTCGATTCGTATGGCAGCAGTGGGTTTATTCTCGCTGATCTGCCGCGCATGCGTGAGCGTGTTCGTCAGGAGTTGGGTGAGGGCAAGCCGGACCTGCTGAATGCTTTCGGTGAAGGCGATTTGGCCGATCGTCTGATGGAAGAAGGTGTGATGTCGATTGTATGGGGCCTGACTCCATGGTGTTATTCGATATTCGGGATGTCTGACAAGAACTTAACAGCACGCCTTCCACTTGAAGGCTTGCCTGTACAGACAGGGATCTATCGCATCGCTGCTGACCTCAAACACTTGAGTGTTATCCCTGTAAATGCCCTGCGTAACTGGGAAGAATGTGCGGAGCTCACTTGGCCTGAATTATTAATAGAGGGAGTGGGCAGCACGCTACGGCTGGAGCTGTATCTGACACAATGTCAGTCTATGAACGGGCTTCATGAGAGCCCACTCCCCTATTTTCTGGCCCGGCGCTCAGAGCAACAGACCAATACCATCGTTCCTTTGGTTCAGGTGGATATTCTGGAAGAGGCAGAAGTATAGCGGCTACTTAGGCTCACATCAATAGATACTAAGCTGAGATTCAATGGAAAGCTATACTCGCGTATTTTGAATGGGAAGCAGCAGGTGATTCTTGGGATGATGACAATCGAAGTAACAGAGCAATATGCTGATGAGCTGGAGGCTTTTCGGATCTGGCTAAGAGATGCTGGCTACACCTCCTACACGGTCCGATCCTATACTGGTGATGTGCTTGAATTCCTGAATTCCCTGGAGGGAAAGTCTTTGGCAGAAGCCAAAAAGCTGCATGTGCTCTCGTATTTGAGTCGGGCGCGTGAGCGAGGCATCAGTGATGCGACACGGAATCGTAAGCACGCCGCTGTGCAATGCTTCTATAAGGCACTCATTGAGCTGGAATTACTGACGACCAATGCAGCTACAGGCATCAAGAAGGCAAAGACCGTCAAGCATCAAGCGCCCGTGTATCTGGATGAGCAGGAGCTGGAACGCTTTCTGGGCTCGGTGAGTGGGAAATATCGCATGCGCAATCTGGCTATTTTTCTGCTGATGGGGTACATGGGGCTGCGGGTCGGTGAGGTGCATGCCCTGAACCGTAAGGATTACAACGCTGATCGGCTTACATTACAGGTGTTCGGAAAAGGGCGCAAATGGCGCACGTTGCCTGTACCCAAGGTAGTGGGAGACATTCTGCAAGCGGCCATGGACGACAGACTTACGCCCTGGATTGCGAAGGAGGACGCCATGTTCGTCTCACAAAAGGGACGCAGGCTATCTATTCGTGGTATCCAGCTGATTGCAACAGAGAGCTTCGAACGTTTTCAGGCACATCTGCCAGAAAGTCAGCGGCTGTCCTATTCTAGCCATAAGCTTCGGCATTCGTTCGCGACGATGCTGCTACGCAAGGGAGCTGATCTAAGGACAGTGCAGGAATTGCTTGGACATGCCTCGATTCAGACAACTACAGTCTATACGCACGTTACGAATCGCGAGAAAGAGCATGCCATGAATCAATTAATGATTCCGGAGGTGTCATTTTATGAAACTAATTCATCCTCTAGAGGCGGCAGAACGTCTGATGCAGGATTTGGAGATTCCCTCTGAGTATAACTTAATGAGTGCGGAGATAATACGCAATTCCCAGCCTGATGAGCTTCCGTTGTATAAGCTTGAGCTGCAATGGACATTCCCGGAGATTTATGACGCGACTACGACATATGACAGAAATACGGAAGAGAGAATGAAGGCGGCGAAGACAAACGATAATGTCGATCAAGGGGAGCATGTAACGGGCGAATTTGAGACTGAACTGGTAAGCAATAGAGCGATTTATGCAGAGATGGATGCGGTCACAGGCAGGCTGATCTCATTGATCCGCCATGATCTGAAGCCTGTCCTGAATAAGCATGCCTTACCGAAGTCAGCGGATACGGACATGGACGAGGCCACATTCAACAGGCTGCTACATCAGCAGCTGGATTGGATGGAACGGATGAAGCTGAATATTCGGACGGATGAGCTGCTGCTTCAGAAGGCAGTTATCAAGAATGATGGCGGCTATCGCTTTTGCTTTGGTAGACAGCATCAGGGAGTTCGTGTCAGTAGCTACCAGACGGTAGATATGGAATGCAATGCTAAGGATGAAGTCATACAATGGTTATGTAAATGGGATGACTGCGAGTTCGAAGTGGCTGAGCAGACACAATCCGTTGATGCTGTCTTGTCTAGTGCAGGTGCCGATGCCCTCTCGCTCGGCTACATCCTTCTGGTATCCAAGCAATACCCTTATTATGTATGTCTTGGAGAAGGATATCATGCAGTTAGCGGTGAGCTGATCTTTCGAGAGAAGGCTCAGCAGAGGGAGATGATCCAGCTTAATCGTCACGCAAGTGCGGAAGAAAATAAGGCTTATTTTCACCTAGAGCTAGACTCAGAACAGGAGCAAAGGCCGATCTTTGCTGAGGAGCATTACGAGGCTTTGAAGCTGGCAGCAGGAGTTACAGAGGTTGACCCATATGCTCCTCATCCATTCGCACCTGTTATCTCCGACGATGAGATTGTTCAAGCTAAAGCTGCTGCTGTCTCTTATCTGGAACAGCAATATGCCAGTGAGCCTTATGAATTTGCTTTTCTGGAGAATACAGAGCAGAAAGCCGTCGAAGCCATGCAGGGTCATCAGCTACAGGTCGATGTACATCGAGTGCTGCATGGAATTGTATTAGGGGGCGGACGAATTCGTATGGTTATCGACCGGAGCAGTGGCAGGGTAACTCACGCCATAGATGCGTTGGAGCTGCAACAGCTATTGGATATGGACGCAATGTCAAAAGAGGCCACTATAGCTGGAGTAAGCGGCGGCCGTGTGAAGCAAGGTGCATTTCTTATAGCTGAGCGATCACTGGAAGAGGCTTGGCGAGTGATGAAGCCACATATTGATGTAAGGCTATCATATCGAATCCAATATAACGGTCCGCTGGCTGCACCAAGAGCAATTCCGATCTACACGTTAGCCTGTGATCAATTGTTCAATGCCGTGACAGGCGAGATCGTCACTTTACACTGAGCTAGCCTACATTGCACTATTGAGCTGGTTTAATATGGCTCTACAGATGTGGCTATAACTGCATTTCTCTCATTGAAATCGCTCACAGGAGGTATTACATTGTTAAAAACCAAGCTGGAACAGATTCATTTCCGTGATCCGTACATCCTGACGTCACCTCAGCGTGGGAAGTATTACTTATATGGCTCAATTGGTCAGAATGTGTGGGACGGTCCTGCCATTGGCTTTGATGTCTATGAAAGTGAAGATTTGCTTCATTGGCAGGGACCGAGGGAATGCTTTCGCCCAGCAGCAGATTTCTGGTCGGATCGTCATTATTGGGCGCCGGAGGTTCATGAATGGGCGGGACGTTACTTCATGTTCGCCAGCTTCAAGGCTGAAGGTGTACCGAGAGTCACTGGCGTGCTGGTAGCAGAACAGCCTGAAGGCCCGTTTGTTCCGTGGTGTCGTTCGCTGACTCCGCCAGACTGGGAATGTCTCGACGGTACATTATATGTGGACGAGCAAGGAGAGCCATGGATGATCTTTTGTAGAGAATGGGTACAGGTGGAGGATGGAGAGATGTACGCCGTACGTCTCAATGCGGAGCTGAACGGTACGATTGGTGACCCTGTATTCCTGTTCTCGGCATCTGAAGCAGTATGGTCCGTCGGCACTGGAGATCAGCGCAATCGTTATGTTACGGATGGTCCTTTCCTCTATCGCATGGAGAACGGGGAGCTGGTCATGCTATGGTCGACGATGGGGCAGGAAGGGTATACGATGGGTCTTGCGCGCTCGCAATCAGGAAGGCCGACAGGACCGTGGGCGCAGGATGAGATTCCACTATTTGCTAAGGATGGGGGACATGGCATGCTGTTTCGTACGCTATCAGGTGAGCTGGCGCTTACGATTCACTCGCCGAATATTCACCCGGATGAGCGGCCCGTGATCTTCTATATCCAGGAACAAGCTGGACAGTTGCGGCTAATGGACAATTTACCAAATAAATAAGTAGATCCTATATGAATGACTATGAACGATCATGAACTAGCTCAAGTATGGACCTAGCTTAAATCACAGCCGTTTGAGCGGAATAAAGCCACGAGCGCCAACAGCGTAACCGTGGCTATTTTGTTGCAGGCATGATTCTAACATGAAGCTGACATGATGTTGAACAATCAGTGCTTGGCGATATTTTAACATAACAATTATTATGTAAACCGAATTTGATGAGAAAACTATTTTCCAACTTAAGTAAAGTTCGAAAGCAGCAGTTCGATAAAGCTGTAGATAAATGTAGGCGGGTACCTCTTTTGCAGTGAGAATGATATAATAACCCGTACAGATCGAGAAGGAGAGCGCATGAATGAATTTTACAGTGGAATTTTTATCTTTTTTTGTGATACAGATCGATGGTAAGGACGGTCAGGGTGGTAAGAATTATAAGCACTATGCCACGATGGACGATTACGATTATGAAGAGAGCGATGTGAAGAAATTCCTGGATGGGGAATTCAGCCGGATCAGCAAGCGCAAGGTAGAGAAGCACCCAAGCACCGAGCAGGCACCTACCAAGATAGGACGCTTCATTGTCGAGCCGGAGCATGATCTCAGTAGCAATCCGAATTTTAATATGTTTGCCCGGTTGAGAGCCGCGTCGGATAAGGAGAACTTCAAGAACGCCTGTGATGATCTGGTAAGGATGTATCTGGACACCAGCGCTGTCCGCGGTGGGGCACTGATTGTCGTCCAAGCCATCATGGGGACACATTCAGATGATCGTTTTATTTTTGTACTGAAATGTGATTTCGAGCCCAAGATTGCACGTATCTCAGAAAGCAAGCTCGTGTCCGAAGTAGAGATGGCGATATCTGCTCGTAATATGAAATCTATCATGTATCCATATCTGATTGAAGAGGGGATGCTGGACGAGTGGGAGCTGAAGATTCATCAATCCTCTCATGCGCGTTACTTTGAGGATTTCTTGAAGTTCGTGACCTATGAGCAGTCCATGCCCGAGATCGTTAATGAGCATGTGCTGGGCTTCGTTCAGGATTATGTGGAGACACGCTGGCCTGATGCGGATAACGAGGAACGTCAGCAGGAGGAACGTGAGCTGGAGCTATGGGCAGGCAGTGAGAAGAGGGACCTCCAGGAGAAGTGGGAGCCAGTTCAAGTCATGGAGGCTGCTGAGCGCATTGTGGAGCTGAAGCCAGAGATGGATATACGCTTCAAGCTGGATGATACCTCAATACGTGGCTTGCTCGCAGACTTTGGTGTGAAGCTGCATATTACCCGACTTCATGATCGCTATGCACTCATTCTGGAAGGCGATTCATTCATGTTCGATAAATCCTACTCTCCTATAGAGCTGCTGCAGCCAGAGGACTTTTCCACTGTGGCACAGCGCCTGCAGGCCAAGCGCAACGATGAAGAAGAATAGCGGGAGACCGATTTATAGTAAACAGACTATTTAAGAAATGCATACCTGATTAAGCGAATAGTTTAGTTAGATAAGACCTGAGTAAGACCTGAACAAGACCCCAATATAACCGCCCTTATAAGCGCTGGCTCGGAAGGTACATGGCAGCAGCTTGCAAGGACGGTTAGGTCTGGTTAGGCATGTGTTTTTGTTAAAATATTGTGTATACGCTTTCGCGTGATCAAGCTTGCTAACTATAGATCAAGCTGAATTACAAGTCCAGCTTAGAGATCTGATCCTTCAGCTTATTGGCTGAGCGCTGGAAGGCATCCTTTTCAACATCATTCAGTGGCAGATCCAGAATCTCACGCACACCATTGTGATCTACGACACAAGGTACGCCCAGATACACATCGGATACGCCGTTATAGTCAGTCAGCAGGGTGGACACATTCAGCACAGATGCTTCGTCACCCAGAATCGCTGCGGTAATCCGGTCCAGAGCAAGAGCTATGGCATAGGAAGTAGCGCCCTTGGCATCAATGATCTCATAGGCTGCATTTTTGGTATTTTCAAAAATCTGCTCTTGATCCGCTTCAGGGATGTCAAGTGGAGTACCTGCGACATTCGCGAGGCTCCATACAGGCAGCTCCGAATCTCCATGCTCACCAATGATGTGAGCGTGAATACTGCGCGGGTCGATTCCCTTATTGAGTCCAATAAGATAACGGAAGCGAGCGCTGTCCAGCAAAGTACCAGAGCCAATGACTCGTTCCTTGGGCCAACCGCTTAATTTCCAGGATACATAGGAGAGGATATCCACAGGATTCGTTGCGATCAGCAGTATACCGTGGTCGTTCACCTTTGTAATGTTATCAATGATTTCTCCAAAAATGGATGCGTTCCGCTTAAGCAGATCAATGCGTGTCTCACCAGGCTTCTGGGAAGCTCCGGCCGCGACAATGATAATATCAGCATCCCGACAATCCTCGTAGGTTCCGGCCCATACCTTAACCCCACCGAGGAATGGCAGGCCATGATTCATATCCAGCATTTCACCGCGGGCTTTTTTTGCATTGACATCAATGAACACCAATTCGGACATTCGCTGCCGCAAGAGCAGGGTGTAGCCAGTGGTTGTACCGACAGCTCCCATGCCGACAATGGCGACTCTGCTGCGTTTAAAGGGCTTCTGATTCATCAATGATCATCTCCTTCCTGAGATAAATGATGGACATGCTTATACCCATCATTAACCATAATCGCTTAAGATCATATAAAATTCAAGACATTTCTCCAAGTGTGTCACAAAAGCAGAGGCAACTTGCACAAAAGTGTGCGTCTATCAGCTTTATGCTATAATAGGCACTTGAGATGGTGGCTTTGGTAGATTCATTCAAATTTACTTACATTTGATCCAGTTAAGGTACTAGTATCGTAGAAGTTACATGATTTTATTCAGAGATACATATTGATGCATTCAGAAAGTATGCGCTGTACGTTGATTTCTACAGAAGACAGACATGGATATGGAGTCCTATCCTGTTTAGAAGTCATATCTGTTAAACAGCTTGTCTCGGCAAAAGGAGGACACCTTACGATGAATAAGTCATGGCGAGTATGGACAGTGGCCTTCACCCTACTCACAGGAATGACTCTCGTCTCCTGTACGTCTACGGAGCCTGATTCGGTTGTCATGCAGACACCTACCGAGCCGGCTCAAGAGGAAGGACAGACCATTACGATTATCCCTACGGATCAGGAAAAAAATGGCGTGGATACGACCAAATATCAGATTCAGACGAGATTAACTGATTTCCATCTATTCGATGGTAACAGTGGCATAGCCTGGGGCGTCACTCGCAATGCCCTTAGACTCTACTATACGCATGACGGAGGCGTCACCTGGACGAATATCTCCCCATCGGAGAACATTCCTTTTCCTGGTGAGCTCCATTACGGAACAGAGATTTTATTCGCGGATGCCCAGAATGGGTGGATTGTCCGTCAGGCTTGGGGGTCTGCTGATACGATTGTGCTTCGTACCTCTAATGGGGGGGAGACCTGGAATATAGCTGCATTACCCGATTCGGGAACCGTGGAAGGCATTCACTTCACAGATGCGTCCAATGGATGGATTGCTTCTGAGCTAGCTTATAGCGGCAAGATTCTGAGCAGAGCGATCTTTCGAACGACTAATGGAGGAGCGAGTTGGAGCAGACAAATGACGAACCCGAATATAGATGGACAGGTTGTCAATAACGTTAGTGAGCTATTGCCTTTGATGGGAGAAGTTACAGGTATTCATTTTACGGATGATGAGCATGGCTTTGTCTCGATAAATGTGAATAACAGGCCACGTATCTACAATACGTCAGACCAAGGCCGTAGCTGGGCTCCATCAAAGGCTGTCGAGACCCCGAATGCCTGCTCAGCCCCGGAGAATGGAGCGCCGCAGTTCAGAGACATCCGTGATCCTGACGGCTGGATGCCTTTGCAATGTGATAAGAACGGCTACATAAGCTACAGTGGCTATTTTACCCTGGACGGTGGGCGCAATCATTGGCAGTATGCGCAGCTGAATCTGCGTGTACCAACGGGAATGGCTTCTACCGTACCTACTTTTCTCAATGACAGGCAGGGCTGGGTCTTAGTCGGCCCAAGCGTGTATTACACCGAGGATGGAGGCAAGGTCTGGACTTCCCTCGGAGCTAACAAGGTACTGCTTGATATGTTGGAGAAGTACCCGGAGCCTGTAAAAATGCGATTTGCCTCCTCGAAGGTAGGCTGGCTGTTAATTGAGAAGGCAGAGGATCGCAAGTCCCTGTTGATGCAAACCATCGACGGCGGAAGAACGTGGAAAGTGCTATAGATGACAGCGTGATTGACAGGAAGTCAGTAAATATCCAGCGGATATTACTGGCTTTTTGCTTTTTCATTTTAAATTTTCGGTTTCTTGTGAAATAAATCACAATATAATCGACTTACTGCTGTTATACTTAAGCCATAAAGAACAAGGAGTGATTACAATGAGAAGAAACGAAAATGGAACGGTTGATATGACACAATATTTCCTGCAATTCTGCTACACATGCCAGGACGCACATGAGTGCATGACAGAGGAAGAATGCAAAGAGTGCGCAGAAAGATACGCCATGGAGACAGATGCTGCGAACGATGAGACTCGTCACTTGCTACAAATGGTGCACGCTTAACATGTCTCTCGAAATCGTCGCTTCTCCATCCTTACTATTTATAAGCCCGTAAACAAGAACCTCTGCGATCTAACGCGAGGTTCTTTTTGCTATGCTTGATCAAGATATAAGATCTCGTGCATATACTCTTCTTAGCAAGCTTTCACATGTCGGGCTGCAAGGGCAATGGGCTAGGGAGGGGATCGAAATGGGATTTGAATCATTGTGGATGTTTGATTGGCTTGGTACGGTATTGCCGGTCTTTTTTGCAGTTGTCCTTGGAATCGTCATTCTCTCTATTGTCAGGGAGGCCTTGTCATGGAATCGCAATCGGCAGCAGCCTGTCTTGACGGTCAATTCGAAAATTGCTGCACGCCGCACACATCTGAAGCAGGTGCACCATGAGCCTGAGGCTCCGCATACGATTACAGTCTATTACGTAACCTTTGAGGTAGAAAGCGGTGATCGGCTGGAATTTCAGCTGTCTGGAGAAGATTATGGGATGTGTGCTGAGGGGGATGAAGGAGAGCTCACCTTTCGAGGAACGAAATTCTACAGCTTTGAGCGTCGGCACCGAACGATGAATGGATCCATGGGTGGACATTCTAGTGGTTCCACTGCAGGCTAGAATATGACCTCCGGAAGTGAGCTTCCGGGGGATTTTTCTGTTTTTCGTGGAATATCGTTTCTGCATGCTGTTAATCTGTTTGATATATAATAGGATGTTGTAAGACGAGGAGGCAGATCAGGATGAGATTCGTGGAACAGATCGTGGTTGTAACTGGAGCCGCACAGGGGATTGGACTAGCCTTGGCTGATGCATATGCCCGTGAGGGGGCGAAGGTTGTCTACGCAGACGTGGATGAGACGAATGGGGCTGCAGCAGCCGCTGCTGCGCGGAATCAAGGTCAGGAAGCCATATTTGTTCGCTGTGATGTAAGCATTGAACAGGATATAATTGACCTCTTCAAGCAGGTTCAGGAGGAATACGGTACGGTCCATACGCTGATTAACAATGCTGGTGTATCTGTCTGGAAATCTCCCTATGACTTGACCGTAGAGGAGTGGGACCGGGTGATGAATACTAATGTCAGAAGCTGCTTCATCGCGTCCAGAGAAGCGGCCAAGCTCATGCGTCATAACCAGACAGGGGGAAGTATCGTGAATATGGCCTCCACACGAGCAACAATGTCTGAGCCAAGCAGTGAAGCCTATGCGGCTTCCAAGGGGGCAATGGTTGCGTTGTCCCATGCGCTCGCAGCCTCGCTGGGGCCGGACCAGATAAGAATTAATTCCATCAGCCCAGGCTGGATCGAGACGGGAGACGAAGCAGCGCTGCGTCCTGAGGACCATAACCAGCATCCAGCTGGACGAGTAGGACGACCTGCGGATATTGTGCGGGCTGCCTTTTACCTGACAGATCCGGAGAATGACTTCGTGACAGGCGAGAACATCGTTGTTGACGGGGGAATGACCCGGAAGATGATATATGTACCATAAATGAATGAACGATTATGACAATATCAGCTTGAAGTATGAGTACTAAGCAGATCCTTTCCGAAGGATTTGCTTTTTTTTCGTTCAGTTGAACTGCATCTGGGTATGCATTCGTGTCTCAGCTGTGAGGATAGGCAGTCTGTACTGTGAAATAGGGAAGTCCCTTATAGCTCCAGTCTGACATTACCGCCTAGAATTAAATAGTACCGAGTTCGGTGATGGGTGGAGCCAGCCATCATGCCGACTCCTTGTGCGGAATGTCGTGACTTATGATACACGAAAGGGTGTACACAGATGATATCCTTGGATAACACACGTAATTATGAGAAAGATCCTTTTATCGTCATTTGGGAGGTGACCCGGGCTTGTGCCCTGAAGTGCCTTCATTGCCGGGCGGAGGCCCAATATCAACCAGATCCGCGTCAGCTTTCTTTAGAAGAGGGCAAACGATTATTAGACCAGATCGCCGAGATGAATCATCCTCTGGTGGTCTTTACGGGCGGTGATCCGCTCATGCGTCCTGACCTGTTCGAGCTAGCCCGCTACGCGATCGAGGAGCATAAGCTTTCTGTATCCATGACGCCAAGCGCGACGCCCAAGGTCACACGGGGGGCTGTAGAGAAAGCAAAAGAAGTAGGATTGTCACGCTGGGCCTTCAGCCTCGACGGATCATGTGCAGAGATTCACGATCATTTCCGAGGCACGCCAGGCTCTTACGCAACCACGATGAAGGGGATTCGTTATTTGCAGGAATTGGGGATTCCGATCCAGGTGAATACGACCGTCTCCCGATATAATCTGCATGATCTGGAGAAGATCGCAGAGCGCGTTCAGGAGATGAAGGCTGTGCTCTGGAGCCTGTTCTTCCTGGTGCCGACAGGCCGGGGAATGATCAAGGATATGATTAGTCCAGAGGAGCATGAGGCGGTCATGAAGTGGATGCAGGCCAAGCAGTCACAGATGACTTGCGGAATCAAGGCTACTGAGGCTCCACATTACAGAAGAGTTGTGCTGCAGGCTAGCAGGAATGCAAGTGATGCTCCCTTGGCTGCTGAACGCAAACGGCCAGATCTGCTAGGGAGAGCGCCTAAGGGAGTGAACGATGGAGATGGGTTCGTATTCATCAGTCACATTGGAGAAGTCTATCCTAGTGGTTTTCTCCCTGTCGTGTGCGGTAATGTCAGGGAACAGTCTCTGTCTGATATCTATCGCGGATCAACTATTATGAGAAGCCTCAGAGACAAGACGCTGCTCAAGGGCAAATGTGGTGTCTGCGAATTCAAGCAGCTTTGCGGCGGTTCAAGAGCCAGAGCCTACGGAATCACAGGAGACTATCTGGAGAGTGATCCGTATTGTGCATATATACCTCAGAGATGGAGGGACACAGGAGTCAATGAAGCTAATTGCTAAGAAAGTAGTCATTTTGGGCGGAGGGATCAGTGGCTTAAGTGCGGCGTTCTATGTGCAAAAACTAGCCTCGGAAAGGCAGCTTCCCGTTGAGATCACCATCGTAGAGAAGAGCAATCGGATGGGGGGCAGGATCGAGACACTTCACCGACAGGGCTTTGTGCTGGAAAAAGGGCCGGACTCTTTCCTGTCAAGAAAGACCGCCGTACTGGATTTGTCGAGAGAGCTCGGGTTAGAGGAGGATCTGGTACCTACCAACCCACAAGCCAAAACAGCGTATATTCTTCACAAAAATAAGCTTCATCCGATGCCTATGGGCTTTGTACTGGGTATTCCAACCAAGCTTACTCCGTTCATCCGCACGGGTCTGATTTCCCCGGCAGGCAAGTTGCGTGCGGCCTTGGACCTGATCCTGCCGGCTCGTAGGGAGAAGGAGGATGAGTCACTGGGAGCCTTCATACAGCGGCGCTTGGGACAAGAGGTGCTGGAGCACATCACAGAGCCACTGCTGTCAGGAATCTATGCGGGTAATACACATAGTCTTAGCTTGAATGCAACTTTTCCGCAATTCAAGCAGATGGAGCTGACGCACCGCAGCCTGATCAAGGGGATGGCTAAGGGAAGTGGTAATAAGCCGAGGCCCCACGCTACACAGGGACAAGGTGGGCATAGTGCGCAGGTAGCCAAAAGCATGTTCCTCTCCTATCGTGGTGGACTCTCTACACTGATCAAGCGCCTTGAGGAGCGGCTTCGTACGGCTCAATATGTGGTCGGCCACAGAGCCGTTGCTATTCAAAAAGAGGAGCAATATCATGTAGTGCTTGAGGATGGACAGCAGCTTGAGGCAGATTCAATTATCTGTGCTGTGCCAGCCCACGAGGCAGCAAGGCTGCTGACAGAGGTGCCGGGAGCCGACCGTCTGCAGGATATTGCCTATGTCTCCGTAGCCAACATTTCACTTGCGTATCGCAAGAAGGACCTGGGTGTGGCCTTTGAAGGTACCGGCTTTCTTGTCCCGCGAAAGGAAGGCAGAATGATTACGGCCTGCACGTGGTCATCTAGCAAATGGAAGCATACGGCTCCTGAGGATTATGCGTTGGTACGAACCTATATTGGTCATGCAGACGCTCAGGATTGGACGCAATGGACCAATGAAGAATTGGTTGAGGCTGCCCGTCGAGATCTACTCGAATTGACAGGATTGAAGGCCGAGCCGATGATGGTTGAGGTAAGCCGCTGCAACGAGGCGATGCCACAATATCCGCTTGGACACTTAGAGACTCTAAAGAGCTTGAGGGATACGCTGGCAGAGCGCCTGCCTGGTATATGGTTATGTGGTGCAGGATATGGCGGTGTAGGTATCCCGGATTGCATCGCTCAAGGCAAGGCTGCGGCAGAACAGCTACTGGCCGAATATACAGATATTTAAGGCTCATCAGCGTATAGCTCAGATACAGCTCGGATAGAACCTAGATAGAACCTGAACCTAGATACAGCTTAGATACGTTACTAAGCCATATCACTAAGCTATATTATTAAGGTACGGGCCAAGACACACTTCAGCGCTATAAAACAGTCTTTCCTGATGCTACCGTGCAATATGAGTAGCTGTGCATAACGTACAATCGTGCCACCGTGCAAGCCCTACTGTGTAGGGCTTTTTTGCGTTAGAAATTGCGATTCCAAGCGGATGGATAAATTTTTTCTGAAGTAACAGTCACAACATGGGCGAATGTACAATACGATATCATGTGCAAAAGGAAGAAGAGGAGGGCTGAAATTGGCTGTCATCAAAGCAAATTCGGAGGATGTAAAGACGCTGGCCCGTCTCATGAGAGCCGAGGCGGAGGGTGAAGGCGAGCAAGGGATGTTAATGGTAGGGAACGTCGGAGTCAATCGTATTCTTGGTAATTGTCTGGATTTCCGGAACATCCGATTGATGAATGACATGGTATTTCAGAGCCCGGGGGGCTTCGAGGCAACCCAGAAGGGTTATTTCTACCAAAGAGCCCGCGATCGTGACATTCGTTTGGCCCAGCGGGTCATCAATGGAGAGAAAATCCGCCCAGCGGGCAACGCGTTATGGTTCTTTCGGCCAGCAGGAGAATGCCCTGGGACCTGGTATAACCAGGAAAATACCGGACGCTACAAGGCGCACTGCTTTTTCCGTCCTACTGCTGAGGACTGTCCAGCCGTCTATTAGTCTGCAACTGTACTTAACGCCATGAAGTAACAACATGGTTAACAGCATGAAGTAACACGATGAGGTAACGCCGAGACGTATTAACACACCGTATTTTCTTATTGTCTGCAATGCCATTTTAGTTCGACAGAATCAAGGAGGAATCACGAATATGTATCCACAAGCTTTTCAACCGACGTTCTTTCCACCTGTTAGCGGAGTATCTTATCCTGCAAGAATGGCAGCCCCCAATTCGCCTAACATGCCTATGGTAAGTCCATCCATGACAAGTATGCCTAATTCCCCGATGATGGGGGGCATGATGGGAGCTTCGATGGTTCCCCCGCAGGTCAGCAGCGGAAGCGTAATGACGCCGTCCGGAACCGTTGTGCAGACACAGACTCCTCAATTCGAGCAATCGTATATTGAGAACATTTTGCGTCTGAACCTGGGAAAAGTAGGTACCTTCTACATGACCTATGAAAATAACAGCGAATGGAATGCGAAAATCTTCAAGGGTGTGCTGGAGGCAGCTGGACGTGACCACATCATCATCAGCGATCCCAAGACGGGTGTTCGGACGATCCTGCTGATGGTCAATCTGGATTATGCTACCTTCGATGAGCCGCTTGTATACCAGTATCCTGGAGTACAGGGGAACCCGCCTACACGGTTCTAGTCCATCCAGCGTGGCCTGATTGTGAGATAAGCTGTAATATAGAAAAGAACACTAGACTAAGCTCATGGTTTCATTCACGGCGACTTATCAGATAGTTTACGTATACATTTTCTTATCTGTGAACATTACATGAAAATATTGTATCCTATCCTCTGCGAAAGCAGAGGATTTTTGCTGTATATGGAAAAAAAGTGAAACTGACGGACAAAACGTCGCAAAATCGGGCATTCAGGCCCTTTAATAGCTGAAAACAGCCGAAATTTGGGTGAAAACAGCTTCTCATCCAGTTTTGCAGTGATAGCTGACTGTTTCGTTGTGTAGGGTATATCTATATAATTAAGTATAAGTTTTTACTTATGCTGCGCATGTTGCATCAATCTTGCGAGTGATATCCCATCAGCAGTAGGTAGGTGGAAAGCGTCTTGTAACGTCTACATAAGCTACCCCTGATTGATACATTCGAATTATTATGCTATGTGCCGATGTGAAGAGAGGAGTGGGCCCATTGGGGAGTTGAAGCTGCAGTCTGCAGGAAGTCCGGTATATGTGCAAACCATTCGAAGGAGGTGCACCTGGCTGCTAATCCATTGGTGGTCAGGGAATTGATTGAGTAGTGACCCTTTACCCATTATATTCAATATTTTTGCAGTGTTTTTCTTGGTGCTGCTGAACGGTTTTTTCGTATCTGCAGAATTCGCCATGGTCAAGGTGAGAGGCAGTCGGGTTGATAGTCTGCTGGAGGCAGGCAATAAGAAGGCTGTATACGCATCACAAATGATTCACAATCTGGACGGCTATTTATCTGCTTGCCAGCTTGGTATAACATTAGCATCCCTAGGACTCGGCTGGATTGGGGAGCCAGCCATTGCAAGTCTCATTGAACCTGTATTCGCAGCTGCCGGACTCGGTCCGATCTATGTGCATGGCGCTGCGATCATAGTAGCTTTTATCATCATTACGATCATGCATATTGTACTTGGTGAGCTTGCACCCAAGACATTGGCGATTCGAAAATCGCTTACGATTGTACTTTATTCTGCGATGCTGATGACCTGGTTCTACAAGCTTATGTATCCTTTTATCTGGGTACTGAATGGGCTGGCGAATCAATTGCTCAGGTTGTTCCGCGTCGAACCGGTAAGTGAGCAGGAGGAGTCTGTTCACACGGAGGAAGAAATCCGTATACTGATGAAGGAAAGTAATAAGAGCGGTCTAATCGATAACACGGAATTGGCGCTTGTTGATAATATATTTGATTTTACTGATACGACAGCGCGCGAGATTATGATTCCCCGTACAGAAATGATCTGTCTGTATAGTCATCTATCGGCGGAGGAGAACTTGGAAATTGCTTCAGATAACATGCGGACGCGGTACCCGATATGCGGTGAGGATAAGGACCATATTATTGGCTTCATCCATATCAAGGATCTGCTGCGTGACAGGTCGCTGGATACCCGAACAATGATCCGACCCATCCTGGCTGTCCCCGAATCCACACAGATTAGTAGCTTGCTGAAGCAAATGCAGCGGAGTAAGACACAGATTGCCATCCTGATTGATGAATATGGAGGCACCTCTGGTCTGGTAACGCTGGAGGATATCATGGAAGAGATCGTCGGTGAAATTCAGGATGAATTCGACCATGAGCGCCCGCCACTAGAGAAAATAGGCAAGGATGAGTTCTCTGTGGATGGCATGATGCTTATCGAAGAAATGAACGAGCGCTTCGATCTGGGTCTGGATAGTGAGGATTATGATACGATTGGAGGCTGGATGTACTCCCGTATTGAAATGATTCCACCCGACCCCGGGCAAAGCATCGCGTTCAATGGCTTTCTACTGCGTGTAGCGGAGACGGAGAATAAACGAATCTCGCGCATTCACATTTCCAGACTAGAAGATGAGGTATTGCTGGAGGAGGAGGGCGCGTAAGCGCAAACGCAAACGGTCTTCATTTTGGTGTAGCTTACCTATTTGATATATCCAAATGCTCTTATCTGTGGGCTAATATCTAAGAGCTAATATCCAAGAACTCTTAACTAAAGTGATCTTATCTAAAAACTTAAAGAGGCCGGTACAAGGAATTCCTTGTCCAGCCTCTTTGCAGTATGTGTGATATTTACTGGTAATTTATACGGTGTTGTGCCTGAATCGCACATGATTCAAGTATTAACATCAGGCACCTACATCAAGTCTTTCAACAACAGCAGACAGCGACTTACCGTGCGGTTAGATCTAGATCGCCCAATTGCCGTCGCGGAATACGGCTTCTCTAGTGCCATCGTGGTTAATTCCATCGATGTTCATCTCGCCTGAACCGACCATGAAGTCTACATGCGTAAGACTGCTGTTCAGACCATTCTCCGCAAGCTCCTCCTGAGTCATCTTCTTGCCACCATTCAGTGTGAAGGCATAGGCACTGCCAATAGCCAAGTGGTTGGAAGCATTCTCATCAAACAGCGTGCTGTAGAATAGCAGGTTGGACTCCGAGATAGGAGAATGATGAGGAACCAGCGCCACCTCACCGAGGTAATGCGAGCCTTCATCAATCTCAACCAGACTCTTCAGGGTCTCCAAGCCTTGTTCTGCTTCTACCTTCACGATCCGCCCATTCTCAAACGTAATTGTGAAATTATCAATAATGTTACCACCGTAGCTAAGTGGCTTCGTACTGGATACCTTGCCGTTCACACCTGTCTTCAGCGGTGCAGTGAACACTTCCTCTGTCGGCATGTTCGCAACGAACAAGTTACCTTGTTCATTCTTGCTATCTGCAGCAACCCACAGATGCTCTTTCGGCAGCTCAATGGTAAGGTCAGTACCAGGAGCTGTATAGTGCAGCTTGTGATACTTCTTGGCATTGAGAATATCCGACTTGGATTGAAGGTTATCCATATGAGCCTGCCAAGCCGTAACCGGTTCTGGCTGGTCCACACGAACCATTTTGAAGATGGTCTCCCAAAGTGTATGTATGCGTTCTTCTGCAGGAAGATCGGGGAATATCTTCTCAGCCCACGCTTCGGAAGGTACAGCTACGATCGACCAGCTGAATTTGTCAGCCTGCTGATAGGCTCTGTACTTGGCCATAGCTGTAGCCTTGGCCCGTTGGGCAGCGGTAATGCGGTCCTGCTTGATGCCAGCCAGCAGATCGGGGTTATCCGCAATGACGTGTAGTACAGCAGCGCCTTGCTCAACCAGCTCGGTCATCTCTTCTGCATGCCACTTCGGTGGAATGCTAAAGCTCTCATCTGGAGCCAACTCGTAGTACAGACGAGTGACCGCCTCGTCGGACCAGATCACCTTCACATATTTGGAACCCACTTCGTAGGCTTTCTTGACAATCAAGCGAACGAATTCCGCTGCGGAAATCGGTGCATTCACGACCAGGGTCTGTCCTGGCTGGACATTAACACCTACGCGAACGGCGAGCTCTGCATATTTTTCTAAATTTTGCTCAAAATCAGACATATGTTCTTCCTCCGTTAAAGGTAATTCGATACGCAGTATGCTACGTGTCACAACTATTGTACAATGGAATTATGAGGTTCACAAATGATCGCTTGAATCACCATGAATCATCATGAGCACAAAGTGATATTACGCTGAACAAGAAAGGATGTATGAATGAATGACAGAGCAGTCCAAAGCGACAGTGATTAGTGCAACCATGCGGCAAGAGGAGGATGGTAGCTTCCTCGGACAAGCGGTGTTTAATATGGAGGGACAGAAATCCACCTTCGAAATCTCCTTTTTCAGTAAGAAGGGCAAGGAGTGGGACTACAGCCTTCATTATGCTGAAGGAGAGCGCATAGAAGAGGAGCTATTAGCTATTGACGAGCTGCTTGAGGAAGATGACGATCTGTTCGACATGCTGCTCGATGCGGCGAGAGATGCGATGGAGTCCAAGTAGTATAATGTCACATAAGCGTGCGCAAAGTAGCACTTTGACCCATTTCCAATAGGGGCCAATTCATGATATAGTCAAACCGAAATGATCAGCGCTTACAATGCTGCATGCTGCCCTTGTGCCAAGCTACAGTAGGGTCAGAATGCAGCCGCGTTACTGTCTGGTTCTATACATATGTCAAGGAGGTTCTTATATGTCTTATCAACATACTGCGCTAGAGGAGCCATTTCACGGCGTACCTGCTGTGTGGCTGCGCTTTGCCGGTTATGAAGCTGCTGTTATACCTTCTGTTGGAGCTAATCTCGTTGCTTTTCGGGATACGGAATACGGCTATCGCTTTCTAAGAGAGCCAGAGGCCGATGGAATGGAGGAGTTCCTGAGCAGTCCTGCGGTATTTGGGATACCGTTCCTGTTCCCGCCTAACCGCTACGAGGATGGTAAATTTCCATGGAAGGGTACGACCTACGAGCTACCGATCAATGAGCCAAAGACCAACAATCATTTGCATGGATTTCTGCACAATGTGCCATGGAATCTGGAGGAATATGGCTCATCTGAGGCAGAGAGCTACGTTATTCTGACACAGCAGGTGGATGAGGAGCATCCGATGTATGCCTTCCTGCCATTCACCTTCACGATCCAGCTTCGCTACAGCCTGGATGCGTTCGGACTGCGTCAGCAATACACGATTGTCAATCAGGGCGAAGAGGCGATGCCGAATCTATTCGCATTCCATACGGCGATTAATGCGCCATTCGCTCCAGGTAGCAGTGCGGAGGATTATCGCATCAAGGTGACGATCGGTGAGCGAATTGAGCTAAGCGACCGCTCCTTACCTACGGGCTCGTTGCAGCAGCTGTCTGCCGAAGAGGAGGCCCTCAAGGGTGAGGGAATCAATCCCTATTTTGAAGAGATGGATCACCACTATACAGCGGCTCCGCAGAATGGCCGCAATTACATGTCCTTGACTGACACTCGTGTGGGTGCAACGTTGATCTATGATGTAGGTACCAGCTATAAGCACTGGATGATCTGGAATAACAAGGCGTGCGGGCAGTTCATTTGCCCGGAGCCGCAGATGAACCGTGTCAATGCACCGAATTTGCAAGGTATTGCAGCAGAGGAAGCTGGCTTGATTGCGCTTCAGCCTGGCGAGATTTTCGAACAAACAGCACGTCTGTACTGTATTCAACAGGCGGCTGAGTAACTGATAGCACATTGACAGGTGCAGTGAAGTAAACTACTCACGTGGCTCATGTACAAGTTGCATATAATACTGTGGGGGTGTCTTGCGAGATACCCTCTTTAGTATGCATTGGTGCATCATGGAACGCTATATCCGTTCATCGGTACTTTAATGCCTTAGCGTGGGAGCGTATTAATATATTTTTGTATTAATGCTCCGAAGCGGTCAAGTCGCGCTTGAATTTAGATTTAGTTAACATAATATTTATTATGGAAACATGAAGGAAAAGCGTTTACAAAAAGATGTGAAGAACGCTGTTGAATCATGTATAATATGACAGAAGTCACATTCAGGCTGTACCTAGCTCATTACATATTTGAGGGAGGAATACACGTGCAATACCGGATTGAGAAAGATACGATTGGTGAGATTCAGGTCCCGGCAGATCGACTCTGGGGAGCGCAGACACAGCGCAGTAAGCAGAACTTCCCGATTGGTACGGAAAAAATGCCGATTGAGGTCATTCAGGCCTTTGCTATTCTCAAGAAAAGTGCAGCGATTAGCAATCACAAGCTGGGCAAGCTGGCTGAGAGTAAGAAGGATGCTATTGTCTTTGCTGCTGATGAGATTATCAGTGGCAAGCTGGATGATCATTTTCCGCTTGTAGTATGGCAGACAGGCAGCGGCACGCAGTCTAATATGAATGTGAATGAGGTAATTGCTCATCTGGGAAGCCAATGGCTGGCAGAGCAGGGCAAGGAAGAGCGACTGCACCCGAATGACGATGTGAACATGTCCCAGAGCTCGAACGACACGTTCCCGACTGCGTTACATGTATCCGGCGTTATTGCGGTAGAGGATCGCCTGCTTCCTGCCATCGAGAAGCTGAAGGCCACTTTGCAGGACAAGTCTGAGCAGTTCAAGGACATTATTAAGATCGGTCGTACCCATCTTCAAGATGCCACGCCGCTGACGCTGGGGCAGGAGATCAGCGGTTGGTATGCCATGCTAGATAAGAGTGCGCGTATGATTACAGATACCGTTAAATATATGAAGGAGCTGGCCATTGGAGGCACTGCTGTCGGAACGGGGATCAACGCTCATCCAGAGTTCGGCAATTTGACGGCGGCTGAGATTTCTTCCTTTACAGGGAAAGAATTCATCTCTGCGCCGAACAAATTCCATGCGTTGACGAGTCATGATGAGGTAGTTACTGCCCATGGTGCGATCAAAGCGCTCGCAGCAGATCTGATGAAGATTGCCAACGATGTGCGTTGGCTGGCAAGTGGGCCACGTAGCGGTCTGGGCGAGATTATCATCCCAGCGAACGAACCTGGTAGCTCCATTATGCCTGGTAAAGTCAATCCGACACAGAGCGAGGCACTGACCATGGTAGTTACCCAGGTGATGGGAAATGACGCGGCTATTGGCTTTGCAGCTAGCCAAGGGAATTTCGAGCTGAATGTATTTAAGCCTGTCATTATCTATAACTTCCTGCAGTCTGTGCAGCTGCTGGCTGACTCCATTGTGGCTTTCAATGATAACTGTGCAGTAGGAATTGAGCCAGATCGAGCGAAGATCGAGCACAATCTGTACAATTCATTGATGCTGGTAACGGCATTGAATCCGTACATTGGTTATGAAAATGCAGCGAAGATTGCCAAGCTGGCACATGCCGAGGGCTTATCCTTGAAAGAAGCTGCACTCCAGACAGACTTGCTCACTGAGGAGCAGTTCGACCAGTACGTGGACCCTGCCAAGATGATTGAACCGAAGGCTTAGGTATTGCCGTAGAGCACAAGGGCATTACATTCAGGGCACGGCTTAAGCGGAAAACTCAAAGTATACACAAAAAAATCGCACCTTTATGGACTATGGAGGCTTAATACTTCCATTAATCTAAAGGGCGATTTTTTTGTATCCACTGCCCATTTACAACATCCTGATGACCCGCACCAGCCCCTCGTGTTATAATAAATTACAAACAAGGGCATATAACGAGACATGTGAAAGGGATGGGAGGTCTATAACATGCAGCTTACGGTACAGGAGGCACTCGAAATCTACCCGCTATCGGAAGCCAAGTTGGTCGCTGGGGCAGCGGGAACCTCTCGCAGGATGAAGTCGGTCAATGTGATGGATGCGCCTGATATTGCCGATTGGGTTAAATCGGGCGAGCTGCTGTTCACTACCGGTTTCCTGCTCAGAGACAGTCATGAGGATGCGACAAAGCTGCTCAAGAAGCTTCACGAGCGAGGATGTGCAGGGCTCGGAGTCAAGCTTGGCCGCTTCTGGGACAGCATTCCAGAGGCCGTGATGGCGGAGGCGGATCGTCTCAATTTCCCGCTCCTTGAGCTACCCTTTCAGTTCACCTTCTCGGATCAGATGAATGCGCTATTTCGAGCCGAATATGAACGCAGCACGAAGGCGTTACAATCCGTTGTCAGCAGGCAGAAGGAGCTCATGCAATTTGCCTTGCGAAAGAATGCGGAAGCAAGTATTTTTGCGGGATTGTCTGAGATCCTGGATTGCCGGATCGCCGTTGTTGGATCAAGGGGCCATATCCTGTATACGAATGGCGAATGGGAGCAAGAGCAGGGCTGGATGAAGGGCTGGCCCTGGAAGTCGGTATATGCCCGGGTGAAATGGGATGCCGGCAGTTGTCATCGAGTACCGATTCGCCAACTGGAGGAGGATTTTGGATTTCTGCTCGTCTTCACGGAATCCTCGATATCCTTCAAGGCAGAGGAGGGATTGTTCCAGCAGGCAGCTGAGGTGCTTGCCTACTACATGAATCAGACAGATCAGGTGCATATGAGTCCAACCTCACAGGATGAGATGAAAGCTGTCATGATGCAGTATTTGAACGGGAGGATTACGGCTAGCGAGCTTGCCGAGTACCTGGAGAGTAGGAAGATGAGTGTCTGTGAGGGCCCGTATCAATGCGTACTGACGACTCTTGAGCCAGAGGTTTTTGCTTCACATACCTTATTAAAGCAGCTGTATCATGAGCTTCAATACAATCCGCTGATGAAGCTGAATCCTGCGCGTCACTTTTTGGTGGATACCGGCATCTTGTCCATCTTTAGCAGTGTATCGGGGCAGGATGAGGGAGATAAGCTCGCCCGCTTTCTGACCAATCGCTTCAGTGACGTCATTGCCACACAGCACACGCGTGGAGAGCCGGGTCCTCGATTCTGGATCAGCAAGCTGAAGACCGAGCAGCAAGGACTCCAGAGCGCATACCAGGAGTGCGTGGAGACGCGCAAACTGGCTCTTCGCTTCGCTATGAAGGATACGGCGCTTCAGTTCGATACCTTGGAATTCGCGTATGTGTTCCAGCATGTGCCCACCGAGATCATGGCGAATTATTGCAGCAAGCTACTGGAGCCTCTTGTTCGTGAGGACCCGAATGAACTGCTGATGCATACGTTGGAAGCCTTCGTCGAGCATGATGGTCTCATTAATGAGGCAGCCAAGCAGCTCTACGTCCACCGGAATACGGTCACCTATCGTATGGAGAAGATCAGTGCGCTGCTACAAATGGATTTCAAGAAGACAAACGATCTATTGAAGCTCAAGATGGTCTTTACATTTCGCAAGTTCCTTAAGCAGCAAAAGGCGCAGTGAGCCAATCGAGCAAATTCAATCCAATGCAATCCAATGCAATGAAAGCCTACGATATCCACCCGAATCCATTCCAACTCTAACCAATTTTGCCCACCCGATCCATCCCAATCGAATTTATTGGAATTCAGCCCTCCCGTTCAATCGGGAGGGCTGTTCTCATGGAGCGGTCAGGAACCAAATACAAAAATCATACATAATGTTAGTTTAGGTAACAAAATTGCGTGATTATTATTGTCACGCTATATACATACATATACAATAACTCTCAATTATCCGATGGGGGGCTGACAGGATGAAGCCATCCACGCTTCAACTTATTAATGAATTGTCACACAAAGCTTTTATGCATGAATTCGGAGCACTATTCGAGCATTCTCCCTGGATTGCAGAGAAGGCTGCGGGGTATAGACCTTTTCCGGATTATACAGCCATGTTGGATGTAATGAAATCGATAGTTATGGAGGCTGATGTAGAACAGATTCTGGATCTTCTACGTCGTCACCCTGATCTGGGCTCCAGACTGGAGATGAGCAGCAATTCTGTACAGGAACAGACAGGAGCAGGATTGAGCCAGCTCACTGAATCTGATTTTCTTGAGCTGCAACGTCTGAATGCGGCATACACTGAGCGTTTTGGATTTCCGTTTATTCTCGCAATCAGGGGCCATACGACTTCCTCGATCATTCAGATTATGCGCGAACGGGTGGAGGGCACAAGACAGGAGGAATTGAAGACCGCTACTCAACAGGTGTTGCGCATTGCATCAATCAGGCTGGAGCAGTGGGTCGAGCGCACTGAACAAATCTAACTGTTGATCAGGAAAGGACCTGTCTAATGAGTACACATACGGGAAAATTAACAACTCACGTGCTGGATACAGGCCAGGGATTGCCCGGCAGAGGGATGAAGATTGAATTGCTTTACTATGGAGAGGCTACTTCACGGACTGACAAAGGGAGTCTTCTAATTGAGACTACAACGAATGAGGATGGGCGAACCGATCAGCCATTGCTGCAGGGTGAGGCTGTGCGAACGGGTATCTATGAGCTGAGGTTCTATGCTGCAGCCTATCTGGAGGATACCAGGCATTCTTCTGGAGCCCACATTGCCTTATGGGACTGGATTCCAATTCGGTTTCATATCCGGGACAGCCATCAGCATTATCATATTCCACTTCTGTTGGCACCTGGGGGCTATAGTACGTATCGGGGGAGCTAAGGGAGGAATTCGCAATGACAGGACATAGACAATTCGATCTGGTAATTAGACACGGTATGGTTGTGCTACCAGAGGCATGCATAGAGGCAGATATCGCTGTTAAGGATGGCAAAATAGCTGCTATAGGTCACCTTGAACACATTGCAGAGGAAACGACGGTCTTCAATGCAGCAGGGCTGACCATACTTCCTGGGGCGGTCGATATCCATGTTCATTTCAACGAGCCTGGTCTGGAGAGCTGGGAAGGCTTCGCAGCAGGCTCTGCAGCCCTCGCAGCTGGCGGGTGCACGACATATGTGGATATGCCGCTAAATGGGGTTCCTCCAACGGTGAACAGAGAGGCACTGAACCTGAAGCTTGCACGAGCACAGGAGCGCTCTTGTGTGGATTATGCTTTATGGGGCGGGCTTGTTCCGGGCAATATCGAGGCATTGGATGAGCTGGCAGCGGCAGGAGTCGTCGGCTTCAAGGCTTTTATGTCCGATCCTGGTGGCGAGGGCGAAGGGATCTTCGCACGCTCGAATGAGCTTACCCTGCTGGAAGGTATGAAAAAGATTGCTTCAATAGGCGGTCTACTGGCCTTGCATGCAGAAAGTGAAGATATTGTGCAGGCGTCCACGGCTTTAATACGGCAGCAAGGGCGTATGGGCATGCAGGATTATATTGAATCCAGACCTGTAATCGCTGAGGTGGAGGCCGTTAGTCGTGCTTTGCTATACGCAAGACATACGGGCTGTCGACTGCATTTTGTTCATATAAGTACGCCGGAGGCTTTGGAGCTGATTGATGCAGCAAAAGCCAGCGGGATGGATGTCAGTGCGGAGACTTGCCCTCATTATTTGCTGCTCACTGATGAGGATGCTGATCGTCTCGGAGCTGTGGCCAAATGTGCTCCGCCGCTGCGAAGCACGGATAACCGGGAGCGGTTGTGGAATGCATTGCTCCATGGTTCAGTGGATATCATTGCGTCGGATCACTCACCATGCCCACCGTCGCTGAAGCAATCTGATGATATGTTCGAGATTTGGGGCGGGATCTCCGGCGCTCAGAGTACACTGCTGCTCATGCTGGAGGAGGGATATCTCGCCAGAGGTCTCTCACTGCCACAGATTGCTAGAATCGTTGCCTTGGCACCTGCCTCGAGAATGGGGCTGGACGACCGCAAGGGAAGTATCGAGATTGGCAAGGACGCTGATTTTGCCTTGGTAGATTTCAACAAGGCTTTTACGTTAACGGCTCAGGAGCTTCTTTATACCCACGTACAGAGCCCTTATTTGAATCACACGTTTCCATGCTCGATTGCGGCTACCTTTTGCCGAGGAAATCAGGTATATGACAAGCAGCATGGAGTTAGCGTGAGTCGGTCAGGAAGCTGGTTAAAGCCCAGGATGGCTGGGGTTGATCCAAGGGAGGACCGTTATGCGTGATGCTCATGAGCAAGCAGTATCCTCACTCAATGGACATGAAGAACAACAGACTTATGGTCCCCAACTGCTTGAGCTGCTTCAGGAATTGGCGGATATTGGTCGAGATGAGACTGGGGGAGTTACGCGTCTTCTTTATACGAGCTCATGGCTGTCCGCACAGCAGAAGCTTATGACATGGATGAAGAAGGCTGGCTTGGAGGTGTTTTTTGACCGTGCGGGTAACCTTACTGGCAGACTTCAAGGAACAGATCCAGATCTGGCTCCGATCGTAACAGGCTCCCATGTGGACACGGTGACATCAGGCGGCGATTATGATGGTGCTTTAGGTATTGTAGCTGGCCTGCTGGCACTGATCGAGCTGAAGGAGCGATATGGTAAACCAACCAGAACACTGGAGGTAGTCGCGCTTTGCGAGGAGGAGGGTAGTCGATTCCCTACCGCTTACTGGGGCTCCGGTAGTATCGCTGGGCGTGTCCGCTGGGAGGATGTTGGCCTGCTCCCGGATCGTGAAGGCATCAGCATGCTGGAGGCTGCAAGAGAATGTGGCTTTGGGCCTGATAGTTCATATGCTGAGCCCGCGAGGAAACTAGGTGCTTACCTGGAACTGCACATTGAACAGGGATCCGTCCTGGAGCGATCCAACATTCCGATCGGCATTGTATCGGCGATTGTCGCTCAGCAGCGGTATCGCATCCAGCTTCATGGCGAGGCGAATCATGCAGGAACGACACCGATGGACCATCGAAAGGATGCCCTGACTTGTGCCGCCCGGATGATTGTAGCCGCCCAATCGTATGCACTGGAGACGGACGATGGACTGGTAGCTACTGTAGGGAGTATCTCTGTAACGCCAGGAACGCCAAACGTCATTCCGGGTGGAGCTGAATTCACACTGGACATTCGCCATGCAGAGGATGTGGAGCTGCAGCGGCATAGCAGAGAGCTACTGCGACAATTTTCAGTAGTGGCAGAGGAAGATGAGGTCAGCTTCGTCAGCGTTCAGACACTGGATGCAGCTGCTGTCCCCATGGGCCGCCAACTGATGGACTCTCTGATAGCAGTGTGCCACAGCAAGCAATTGGCTTTCCGCGTAATGGCTAGTGGTGCGGGTCATGATGCACAGATGTTCCGGCATGTCTGCCCTACGGCCATGATTTTCGTACCAAGTCGTGGAGGCATTAGCCACAGCCCGGACGAATACACGGCCCCCGAGCATTTAATATTAGGCTACAGCGTACTAGCATCAGCATTATATGAACTAGGTTACGGGGGTGCAGGCGCTTGAGTAGTTACAGAGAGCTTTCTCCATCACCGCGAACAATAATGACCCCAGGTCCCGTAGAGGTAGACCCACGAGTGCTAAGGGCGATGTCTTATCCGATTTTGGGGCAATTTGACCCGGAATTCACAGCGTTGATGAACAAGACAATGGAGATGCTGCGCATGATATATCAGACGAACAACCAGTGGTGCTACCCGATAGATGGCACATCACGCTCAGGCATTGAGGCGGTTCTAACCAGTCTGATCCGTCCGGGAGACAAGGTGCTGGTTCCTATATTTGGACGCTTCGGTCATCTGCTGGTGGAGCTTGCCGAGCGCTGCGGAGCGGACGTCTGTATCCTGGAGCGGGACTGGGGAGGGGTCTTTGCCCCCGAAGATATCATTCAGGAGGCCAAGCGAGTAAGGCCGGATCTAGTGGCCATGGTGCATGGCGAGACCTCTACGGGCCAAATACAGCCGCTCGCTGAGATCGGTGCAGCTTGCCGGGAGATGGACATTTTACTTGTGGTGGATGCTGTAGCTACCATTGGAGGGGTGCCAGTCGAGACCGACGATTGGAAGCTTGATGCAGTTATGGGAGGAACACAGAAATGTTTGTCTGTCCCGGCAGGAATGGCCCCCCTAACCTATAATGAGCGCGCAGAGCAGCGGATTCAAGCACGGAAGCGAGTGGAGCGGGGGCTGCGAGGTCCGATTGAGGACGCTAAGGTGGCACTAACGGTAACGGACCCAATCAAGTGTCGCCCCATTCAGAGCAATTATCTCGATCTGAGCCAGCTTCAGGATTACTGGAGTCCAGCGCGCCTGAATCATCATACAGAAGCGACCAACATGCTCTATGCATTGTATGAGGGCTTGCGGATTATTCTGGATGAAGGGCTGGAGGCACGCTTTGCCAGACACCGGCTGCATGAAGCAGCACTGATGGCCGGACTTCAGGCGTTGGGCCTGCAGCTGTACGGGAATGCTGCGAGTAAGCTTACTGTAGTGACCTGTGTCCATATTCCAGTGGGGATCGATGGGGAGCAGGTGCGTTCGATGCTGCTTCATGATTTCGGGATCGAAATTGCTAGCTCATTTGGGCCATTACGAGGAAAAATCTGGAGAATCGGAACGATGGGCTATAGCTGTAGGCAGACAAATGTGCTGCATACGCTTGGAGCACTTGAGGCAGTATTGATTCGAAGTGGGTATCGTGCACCAGCGGGAGAAGCTGTACAGGCAGCGCTGGATGTGTATCAAGGTAAGCATTAGAGGGGGAGCACATATGGGGAGTATTTTAATCCAGAGAGCACAGATCGTTACCATGAATGCCGAAGAGGAGGTTTTCATTGGCGACGTTCTTATAGAGAATCAGGTAATTAAGGAGATTGGTCCACATATTGAAGCACAAGCTGATCGTGTCATTGATGCTTGCGGCAAAGTACTGCTGCCAGGCTTCGTGCAGACGCACATTCATCTGTGTCAGACCCTGTTTCGCGGGCGCGCAGACGATATGGAGCTGATGGATTGGCTTCGCCAAAGAATCTGGCCGCTGGAGGCTGCTCACGATGAGGAATCGGTCTATTACTCGGCTCTGCTAGGCATAGGAGAGCTAATATCAAGCGGGACCACTACAGTGCTGGATATGGAGACGGTACATCACACCGAATCTGCATTTCAGGCCATGGCCCAGAGCGGCATACGAATTATCTCCGGCAAGGTGATGATGGATCATGGGGATGAGGTGCCCCTCCCGCTACGTGAGCGCACAGAGGATTCCATTCAGCAAAGTGTAGACCTGCTGGAGAAATGGAATGGCTTTGGTGGTGGACGTATCCAGTATGCCTTCTGTCCAAGATTCGTAGTGTCCTGTACTGAGCAGCTTCTGACCGAGGTACGTGACCTGTCAGCTCAGTATCATGTGCGGGTGCATACGCATGCTTCAGAGAATCAGGGCGAGATTGCGCTAGTTGAATCCGAGCGCGGTATGAGAAATATTATTTACCTGGATCATATTGGTCTGGCTCATTCAAGACTAATTCTGGCGCATTGCATCTGGCTGAGTGAGGAGGAAAAGGAGATTATTCGTAAACGCGGGGTGAAGGTGACTCACTGCCCGGGCTCCAATTTGAAGCTTTCCTCAGGCATTGCGGATATTCCTGATCTGCTGAACCGCCATATTCATGTCGGACTCGGTGCCGACGGAGCACCCTGCAACAACAATCTGGATATGTTCCAGGAAATGCGCCTGACTGCGCTCATTCAGAAGATTCCACATGGTCCAACGGCAATGGATGCCCGTACTGTCCTAAGAATGGCGACGATGGGCGGAGCTGAGGTACTGGGTATGGCCAAAGAGATTGGCAGCCTGGAGGCTGGGAAGAAGGCCGATATGATCTTGCTGGATCTGGATGACTATCACACATACCCATCGTATGATACAGACATTTATTCCCGCGTTGTCTATTCCACTACCCGGAGCAATATGGACACAGTTATTATTGACGGAGCTATAGTGTTTGAGAATCGTATGGTGACAACCATTGATCGGGGCATCGTATTGCAGGAGGCGGATAAATCCATTGCAAGGTTGATACGTACGATGTAATTTTCATTTCTACTTGATGTGAACTGATGGGCATTCATGAGATTGTTGCAAATTCTGAATCGTTGGCTTTAGAGATTATTACGAAGTATATACTGCTCGCGTAGCCAAGTGTAGCCAAGATGCATACCACGCTGAAGGGAGGAAGCCTCGTATGGATATGGCAGAATTATGTGTTCATGCTGTCAAAGGCGGAGAACGAAAGGTGCTGGTAACAGCCGTATATGTTGAGGGTCATGCGTACCGCAAAGAAGGGGCTTCCATGCTGCTCGGGGAAGATGGGGGAGCCTGGGGGAGTATTAGTCCGGGCTGTATAGAGGAGGATCTTCGAGAGCGGGTTCGCGAGGTGCTGGCTACAGGGAAGATTGCCAAAGTCCCCTATGATATGAGACCAGTAGACGATCTGTCCTGGGGTGAGCATGTTGGTTGTGGTGGACTGATGCACCTGGTGCTGGAGCCAGTCGTGCAGCAGCTCCAGATGGCCATGGAGACGATGGTTGATCTGTTTGGGAAAGGGCATCACGTTATCCTCACACGTACCTATGATTGGCTTGCTGAGCATGCAGAATATAGGCTAGAAATTGCCGGGGATGCTATTGACAATAAGCTAGATGCGTCGGGCAATTTGGCATCATTAGCTGCAGTTCATATAGACAATAGCCATGAGCTGATGCTCGCACATACAGAGCATCAGCCTTGGCCAGATAGCTACGTGAGGACTTATCGGCCCCAGCCACGCCTTGTGATCTTCGGTGCTGGACCGGATGCGGAGCCCGTATGTAAGCTTGCTCTTGCCACAGGCTTCCGTGTAGTTATGGCGGATTGGAGGACAGCGCGGCTAACTGCAGAGAATTTTGCAGGAGCTGATCTGATCCATGGCTTCCCACAGGAAGTGTTGCATGGACAGCTTCGTATCATGGAGACGGATTTTGTGCTCCTCATGAGCCATCAATATCAGCGTGAGCGTGAGCTGTTAGAGCTGCTGGCAGAGAGCACATGTGCGTACATTGGCATTATGGGAACGAAGGGACGAACAGCACGCTTGCTGGAGGGATTGCCCACATTCTTGAATTTGCATTCTCCTGTTGGGCTACACATCGGCTCAGATGGACCGGAGGAGATAGCTGTCAGCATTATGGCTGAGTTGATTGCGATTCGAAGGGGAAAAGCCAAGGCGCAGTCACAGTCCTTGAAGGAGGGGTGGTATTATGAGCGTCACCGGAGTGATTCTGGCAGCCGGCCGAAGTTCGCGACTGGGTCGTGACAAGCTGGCGGAGCTACTGCTGGATGGTCGTTCGATCGGAGCAAGGGTCGTAGATACTGCCCTGAATTCACGACTTGACCATGTGCTTGTAGTGGGACGGCAATGCTCCCAGCCAGATTGGCTTACATCCATCTTCGATGAAGCACTCAGACAAGACCGAGCAGAATATCTACATTGTACAAAGGCTGGCACTGGCATGTCTGCTTCCCTGCAATGTGGACTGGAAGGGGCTATTCGTCGGGGAGCGCAAGCGATCATGATTTTGCTGGCTGACCAGCCTTTTGTGCAGGAGAGTAGCCTGGATGCATTATTACAGCTTTATGATGATGTCTATAATTTCACTCGACCAGAGCAGAGCTTCGATTATATTGCGGCCCGTAACGGAGCCTCCCCCCAGCCCCCGGTTATATTGACATCCACCATGTATGAGGCAGTGCGACAGCTACAGGGAGACTGTGGTGCAGGCATACTGCTCAAGAGCGCTAGATACAGAGGTATCTATTGTGACTACTCTGCTGATCTGTTCATGGATGCAGATACGGAGACAGCGCTCATGCACCTTCGAGAACAGGAGAGGAGGGTGATGAGCTGTGCAAATGAATAGCCACTCGATCCTTCCTTCCATGAGCCAGCCGACTGTGAGCTTGCCAACGACGCAGGAGGAGATCCTGCATACCAGATCAGTATTGGGTGCCCAGGCAACCTTTGTGGCAGGAGGAACCCTGCTACGGACCCAATGGGAAGGGGGCGCAGTTCCTGTCCCGTCCAACCTGATCGCCTTGGATGCGCTTGAGCAGCTGTACGGAATCTCTGAACAAGAACGTGCTCTACGTATCGGTGCGATGACACGACTGAAGGATTGTATTAGCAATACAGCCGTTGTAGCATGTGCGCCGCTACTGTCAGAGGCAGTTCGTCACATTGCTGCCCCTTCCATTCGGAATTTAGCCACGCTCGGCGGTAACATTGTATCCACGGTTGGCGATGCTCTGCCAGCTCTGCTGGTTATGAATGCCGAATTGGAATGGCTAGGAGAGAAGACCTTCATAAGACAATCTCTTAGGGATTGGTTAGATAGCGCGCGTAGCAGTGGCATTGATCGTGAAGCTGTTCTATGTGCCGCACATATCCCGCGAGTGGCTGAACCCCAAGTGAGCTTTTTCAAAAAAGTAGGCAGAAGAGCGGCTTTCACCCCTGCTCTTGTGAGCGTTGCTTTTGAGGGAGTCCAGGATTCGGCAGGAAAGTGGATATCGGCTGCTCTGGCTGCTGGTGGCGGTGCATGTATCTCAGCAAGACTCCCTCGTTCGGAGGAATTACTGTTATCCATGCAGCCATGGATGACAGATTACGGTAAGCTTGCACGGACGATACAAGAGGAATTTGCGGCGAATACAGATGTGTTCGCTTCAGCCGAGTACCGGAGCAGTCTTGCCGCTAATCTGCTTACCGCTGGATTATTTGAGAGTCTGGAGAGTATTCACAAAGCAAAGGAGTGAGCCGAATGTTGCTGAATCGTGAGAACAGCGGCGCACGCTGGTATAAGCGGCCTGACGGACCTGAGAAGGTCACGGGCCGTCTTTCATATCTGACCGACCTATCCCATCCGGATATGCTGTATGGTCGTGTGCTACGAAGTGAATATCCACATGCCAGAATTGTAGCCGTTGATCTGGAAGCTGCGCTACGTCTCGACGGTGTACGTGCAGTCCTTACCTGGCGGGATGTACCCGGTCTGAATCGATTTGGCATCGCCACACCAGACCAGCCCGTCTTCTGTGAAGATCTGGTCAGATATACAGGAGACGCGATAGCTGCTGTTGCAGCAGACACTCCTGAACTGGCGAAAGCAGCTCTGGCGCTGATCAAGGTTAGCTATGAGGAATTGCCGGTTGTGGATTCACCCGAAGCGGCACTGGTAGACCAGGCACCGAAGCTTCATCCCCAAGGCAATGTACTACACCGAACTGAGGTGAAGCGTGGCAATGCTGAGGCCGCTTTTGCGGAGTGTGTACATGTTGTAAAGGAAACATATTATACCCCGCGGCAAATGCATACTTACATGGAGCTGGAAGGAGGCCTCTTCGTTCCTGAGGAGGATGGCAGACTTACGGTGTATGCTGCCACTCAGCACGGCTATAAGGATCGAATGCAGCTATCCCGCATTCTTGCCCTGCCCGAGGAAGCGATTCGGGTGATTTCCAGTCCGATCGGGGGCTCCTTTGGTGGAAAGGACGAGTTGAATGTACAGCCATACGGTGCGCTTCTTGCTCTGCATTGTGGGCGTCCAGTGAAATTTCACAACTCACGTAAGGAATCTGTCCGGGCAGGACTCAAGCGACACCCAATGAAGATCGAGATGATGACAGGAACGGATGAACAAGGCTACTTGGTTGCCCATCGGGTAAGAATGATCTCGGATACCGGGGCATATGCGACATTGGGTGCTCCCGTACTGAATTTTGCGACAGAGCACTGTCTCGGGCCTTACCGCATTCCGCATGTGGATGTAGAAGGAATGGCTGTATACACGAATAATGGTGTGGCAGGCGAGTTCAGAGGCTTCGGGGGTAATCAGACGATATTCGCCGTAGAAGGACAGATGGATCGACTTGCTGCCCTTCTAAGCATGGACCCGTGGGAATTCAGGCGTAGGAACATGCGGAGTAGCAGTGACCCAGGCCCCCTGGAGCAGCGAATACTGGAGACGGAGGGGCTAGCTCAGGTGTGGGAAGCCGTAGAGAACTCTTCGCTGTGGCAGAGCAGGAGAGGTAGTATAGAGGAAGAGAAGCCTTTACCATGGATACGTCGGGGGATCGGCGCCTCACTAGCCATGCATGGAGCAGGACTGGGCTATGGACTACCTGATCCAGCAGGTGGCAGACTATCACTTACCGAAAAGGGATTTATTGAGGTGGCCTTCAGCTACGAGGAATTCGGTCAAGGATTGGTGGCTACCCTCGAAATGATGCTGATTGACCTGTTCAACTGCTCCGCCTCGGATCTTAGCATCGTCATTGGGGATACAGACCTCGTGCCGCACAGCGGGTCCAGTACAGCTTCGCGGTCTACAACAATGGCATGGATGGCCCTGCAGCGACTGAAGGACCCTTTCCTGAAGCAACTCCTGGGGATTGCTTCGGCCTTGACAGGTATTATTCCAGAGCAGCTGGTTACGGGACCCGGAGGTGTATGGCAGGTGGAGGAATACAAGCGTATGGCTGCGCCTCTGTTACGTCCACGTGTGACTTATGCAGAGATTGTGGCAGCTGCGACGGAGCCGCTTGTGTTTGATACACGGTTCGATTATCCGACCACCCCAGATGCGGTCATGGGGGGCCATTTTCTATACACTTATGCAGCCGTCATCGCAGAGGTGGAAGTGAATCTGTTGACTGGCGAAGCCAAGCTACAGGATACCCGTCATATCGTAGCTGCGGGGCCAGTTATGAATCCCATGGGATATTTGGGACAAATCGAGGGCGGCAGTGTCATGGCACTGGGCTTCACTTTGACAGAGGATGCGGTTATGACACACGGCCGCTATGCAACACCGAATCTGGATACGTATATCATTCCGACGGTGCGGGACATCCACAGCTCGCTGGAGGTAGAGGCGATTGAAGAACTGCCGGAGGGCGATCCTTACGGACCACGTGGTGTAGGTGAGGTCGGATCAGTGGCGCTGGCTCCTGCGATTGCTGAGGCTATATATCAAGCTACAGGTGTGCGAGTGAAGCACCTGCCAGTCAGAAGAGAGCTGCTCATGAGACCTCTTGATTCGCTCATAGGGCAGGAGAAAGGAGTGAAGTGGGGATGAGTGAGCAAGCGTATGTATGGAGAGCAGAGCTGAATGGACGTCAGATCGAGCTTGCGATAGCTCCTTCCCGCCGTTTGATCGATATACTACGTACAGATCTGCAACGAACAGGAACGAAGATCTCCTGTGAGATTGGACGATGTGGAGCATGCATGGTATTGATCGACGGGGTCGCAATGAATTCCTGCCTGCTCATGGCTTATCAGTGTCAGGACCGCAGCATCATGACTATAGAAGGTTTAGGTTCAGCAGACGGCGCTGATCAAGCAATCGCCAGAGATTCAGCAGCAGAAGATGATCAAAAGATGAACACGAACGTGATCGCTATCCAAGGAAAGAAGTCTATGCTTCATCCGATCCAGGAAGCCTTTGTGGAAGAGGGTGGCTTTCAGTGCGGTTATTGTACACCGGGTATGATCCTGTCCACCAAAGCACTGCTTGATCAGAATCCTAGCCCCGTGAAAGCGGACATTGAAGAAGCGTTATGCGGCAATCTATGTCGTTGTACAGGCTACAGTGGAATTATTCGAGCTGTTGAGCAGGCTGCTGTGAAATGCCGAGAGCAGACGCTCCAAAAGCAAGAACAGTGATATATAGAGTCTGCTTACAGTCCAGTGAGCAAAATAAATCTTACAAGCAAGGCATCATGTATCTCAAGGTTACTTCTCTTTATTCACCTTCTGAATCGAATAGGATGTATCCCGAGCTAATATAGTCGAAGGAAGGCTTCGCAGGAAGCGCTCACCTTCGACTTTTCTTTTGCTTCTGCAGGAAAAGGTATCAATTATGTTAAAAAAATGAAACTTTCCGCCAATTGTATTGGTTTATGATAGGCGTAATTATTGCACATTTCGTCATTATGCATCCAATCCAACAATCGTGTAGAACGAGCATAAGGAGATGATCAGGGTGAGTGAGCGTCCCTTACCCAACAGGTCTGTTAGACGACAATCTGGCAGACGACAGCAACGAAGACGGCTGCGAAAAGCCATGCTACATGTGCTCGTCTTCTTCCTCATAGCTGGTCTAACAGGCGGCGGCTGGCTCATGTTCACATCCTCAGGGGAGGAGCTCCGTTACCGTATAGCGGATACGCTTATAACCACTCAGCATCGACACTGGGCCAAGTACATTATTGGACAGGACGAGCTGGATAAAAGAGTGGCTGAATACAAGGCCAGATTCGAGCAAATGGGCGAAGAGATGGATCATCATACGATTCAGACTCCTGCAATACCTGTTGCAGCCGTACAAGAGGAGAAGCCACTGGTTGAGATTGAGGAAGTATCCGGGAAGAGCTATCACGGCTTCGTAATGACCGTCCACGATCCTACCAAGATCAGATTAGGTGTCCCAGCACAGCAGGGCAAAGGTGAGAAGGTATCCAGCATGGTCAAGCGTCTGGGTGCTGTGGCTGGAGTGAATGGTGGCGGCTTTGCAGATCCTAATTGGAAAGGCAATGGCTTCAAGCCAATTGGTGTCGTCATTTCTCAAGGGAAGTTATTTTATAACGGCTTGGGTAAGAAGGCTTCTACCCAGATCGTCGGAATCGATAAGCAGGGCAAGATGATCGCAGGGCACTATTCTCTGGAAGAATTGAGCCGGATGGAAGTTCAGGAGGCGGTAACCTTTCAGCCAAGACTGATCGTGAATGGCAAAGGTCTGATTCGTAATCATGCAGAAGGGTGGGGCATTGCTCCGCGAACAGCCATGGGTCAGCGAGCTGATGGAGCGATACTCTTCGTTATCATTGACGGAAGACAGCCCGGTTATAGCATTGGTGCGGATCTCTATGACATGCAGAATATTTTGCTGGAGCGGGGGGCCGTCATTGCGGCGAATCTGGATGGAGGCTCTTCTACGGTGCTTGTACACAACGAAGCAATTGTCAATAAGCCTTCCTCCGAGTATGGAGAGCGTTACCTGCCAACGGCATTCCTCGTGTTCGAGCATCCCGAGCAGGCGAATATACCAAATATCTGGGAAGGCTTGAGACCTGAGAATATTGATGCCGGGAAAAAATAGATTGCCGCGTTAGCTTTAGCCTATGCAAGTCAAATGCAAGCCTATGAAAGGGGATGAATGTCGTATGTTCAAGCAACGAAAAGGAGTCATTCTTACAGCCATCCTAGCTGCTGCCGCTTGTTATCTGATTGCAGCGAATGCTGCATTGGCATTCCCGTCCTCTGAGCTGGAATCCGTAGCGAGCTTGCTACCGGAAATCTACTTGAACTGAGCATTTTTCAAATCCAGCAAGCAATATTTAAATGAACAAAAGATAGATTAAAATGGTTCTATTCGTCTTCAATTGCACTTTATAGCGATACTAATCGAATTATGCAACATGCTTGAACTATGAATAGAGTTGACGCATTGTTTATTTTGCTCCATAATTTCTCCCATAAATTCTGATGACGGAGCGGAGGATTGAATGGAGCAGATAAATGTACGTAGCAAGCCCAATATGGCAATTCGGGAAGACACCTTCCTTCAGGGAGTGAAGGATTGTGTACCGACGTTGCTTGGGTATTTAAGCATAGGATTCGCAGTTGGCGTTGTTGCCAAGACAGCTGGTCTATCGATCCTGGAGATTGCCCTGCTTAGCCTGTTGCTGTATGCTGGTTCAGCCCAGTTCATTATTTCAGGCATGGTGGTCGCAAGCACATCACCAACGGCAATAATTCTTACGGTCTTTCTGGTGAACCTTAGGCATCTATTATTGAGCGCGGCGGTCTCACCTTATTTTCGGCATTTGAGCGCAGGGAGGAACGGTCTCGTGGGTGCCTTGTTAACCGATGAGACCTTCGGCGTAGCTATGATTAAGGCAGCTGAGCATAAGAAGCTCGGCGAGAAGTGGATGCATGGTCTGAACCTGACGGCCTACCTCAATTGGTTCGTGGCTACCCTTGCTGGAGCTTATTTGGGACAGTGGATTAGCAACCCGGAGCTATGGGGCCTCGATTTTGCATTAACAGGGATGTTCATCGGCATATTAGCTGTGCAAATTGCCAGCCGCTCCAAGCTACTGGTGGATCTGATTGTCACAGCGAGTGCTATTATAATTGCCGTCGGAGCCAGCGTGCTGGTGTCAGGCAGTATGGCCATTATCATTGCTACGGTAGGAGCAGCAACGGTCGGGATGGTGATTAGCCGATGGAAGTGAGCGGGTATATGCTCGTCATTATTTTAGGCAGTGCACTTGTCACCGTCATTCCACGCGTGCTGCCATTGATGCTGTTAAGCCGTGTCCAGCTGCCTGAGTGGGCTATGCGCTGGCTGCATTACGTACCTGTGTCTGTCATGGCTGCGATGATCGGCCAGGAGCTATGGATCAAGAATGGTGAGCTTGAGCTCTTCAATCTGAAGGTACTGGCTGCCGTTCCGACGCTGTTGGTTGCTATCTACACCCGAAGCCTGCTTGGAACGGTGATTACGGGAATCCTTACCTTGATGATCCTGCGTTATTGGCTCGGGTAGTTATACGTATACATAATCCTCTTCGTATGTGCTGTAATGGCACGTCTGGAGAGGATTTTTTATTGTAGGTGAGGCTGCATTTGATTAATTCAGTTTAAGACGGCATGTGTACTAACTGAACAAGTACCTGTTAGTGAGAAGAAACAATTCGAATACATATAGAAACAATAAAACATTTTATCATTGACTTACTTTTTGTTACGTGTTAATTTATTGATAACAAATAACCAATCAGCCATAGTTATACAGAAGTAATCTTAGGTTTTTACTTTAGGCAACATAGAATGACTGGCTTACGGTTGGGATAATGTAATGATTAACCAATAAAAATGGATAAAAGGGGATTGAAACAAATGAACAAGTACGTATCTGCATTGCTTCGAGTGGGACTGGGGATCATGTTCCTGATCCATGGTTTGGACAAATTCCAGACAGGAATAGAGAATGTGGCAGGCTATTTTGGCAGTATCGGATTGCCGGGCTTCTTCGCCTATATTGTTGCTTCAGCTGAGGTGGCCGGAGGAATAGCACTCATTCTGGGGTTGCTGACGCGTGTGGTATCAGGTGGATTTATCCTCATTATGCTGGGAGCCATCATCTCGGTGAAGCTGCCGCTGGGGTTCCTTGGAAACGGACAAATGCCCGGGTATGAGCTTGATATCGCTTATCTGCTGATTGCCTTGCACCTCATGTTCGCTCCAGCTACTGCATTCGCAGTGGATCGCCTGCTGTTCAGGGACAACTCTGCTGCAGAGGAAGCCGTAGAATAATAGCGATTTCTAGGCGTAGCCTAATAACTAGACCTAATTAGCCGCTAATGATGAAGTTAATGGAGAAATTATGGAGAGCCTTTTTAACTTAAGAAAACGATGTCGGTTTAATTCATATCAATAAGAATTTAGAAAAGAGGAATTTCAATGAGCCAAACATTACATTCAGCTACGAGAATTGGCAAGGTGGCCCTGAAGGTCAGCAATCTGAAGCGTTCCATTGTATTCTATACTGAGGTCATTGGCTTCCAACTGCTGCATGAGTCGGGTAACACAGCTCAATTGACTGCGGATGGGAAGACCATATTGCTGACACTGACCGAGCATAAGGATGCAGTAATTTTACCAGAGCGTGCAGGAGCGGGTCTCTACCATTTTGCCATCCTGCTACCTGATCGTGCTTCTCTCGGCCTGGCAATTCGGAATCTGGCGAAGCACAATCTGGAGATTGGTCAAGGGGATCACCTCGTGAGTGAGGCGTTCTATCTGAATGATCCGGATAATAACGGAATTGAAATGTATGCAGATCGACCAAGAGAGACTTGGAAAAAGGATCAAAATGGCCATTACATTATGGCTACGGAGCAGGTGGATGTCCAAGGATTGCTGGACGAATCGGCAGACAAGACCTGGTCAGGGCTTCCCGCTGGAACGACGATCGGCCATGTTCACTTCCATGTATCCGATCTGGGCAATGCCGAGAAATTCTACGTACAGACGCTAGGCTTCGACATTGTAGCCATGTATGGTTCCATGGCCATGTTCATTTCCGCTGGAGGCTACCACCACCATATCGGTCTGAATACGTGGGCAGGAGTGGGGGCACCACCAGTACCCGAGAATGCTGCCGGACTTGACTTCTATAGCCTTGTGTTGCCGAATGATGAGGAGCGACAGGCTGTGCTGGATAGAATTCGTCAGGGAGGCTATCAGGTAAGCGAGCAGGCTGGCAAGTGGTTCGCCAAGGACCCGTTCAACATTCAAGTCCAACTGGTGACGGAGCAAGAGCATCTTCTCGGGTAAATGTCGCCAAGGTAATTAATAACATGAACTACATGAATTGCATGGGCTACATGAGCTATGTTCCCGGCCAATTGAGATAATTATGCAGTTAATTAACTTGATAAATTATTATTGAAATTAACTGATTGCTGATTGTACGTGTCCTGATTCGTTATCGGAAGAAAAAGATGACGGTCCAAAGGCTAATTGCTTGCTATGGATTTACTACAAATAAGACTCCACATCTAGAGGGACAGCCTTATCCCTTAACAGTGGAGTCTTATTTTTGCTGCTATATATACTAACTAGATCTACAGTTATTTACTCTGTGTACTCAAATCAAAACATGCTCCAGTCCAGCGACTGTGATATCGTCTCCAGCAGATGAACTCCAGTCGTACTGTTCCCCATGCGATTAAGCGCAGGCCCAATGACTCCAATCCCGTAGCGGCCAGGAACCAAGGACAGAATTCCTCCGGACACACCACTTTTTGCTGGCAGCCCGACCTGTATGGCAAATTGACCAGAAGCATCGTACATTCCACAGGTGGTCATGAAGGTCTTGGCAATCTGAACATAGCGGCGAGGAATGAGCGGGACGCCAGCTACCGGATCATAGCCGTTATAAGCCAGGATCAAAGCCATGCGCGCGAGATCAGAGCAGTTCACAGTGATGGCACAATGTCTGAAGTAGACCTCCAGCACATCCTCAACCTTCCCCCTGAGAATGCCTTTCTCGGTAAGAAAGTAGGCTAGGGAGCGATTCAAGTGCCCTGTGGCAGACTCAGAGGCATAAGTGTCCTCATCGAACACAAGAGAGTCGTTCTGTGTCAACAGCTTGAAGAACTGAAGAATACGTGTGAACTTCTCTTCGGTGCTGTTCCCTGCAATGAGTGAGGAGATCGCGATGGCTCCGGCATTAATGAGCGGGTTGAAGGGGATACCAGGCTCTACAAGCTCCAGCTTGAGCATGGAATTGAAGCGATCCCCGGTAGGCTCCATTCCAACTTTGGAAAAAACGACTTCTTCGCCATTATCCATCAGTGCAAGGATTAGGGTGAACACCTTGGATATACTTTGCAAAGTAAAGCTCAGGCCGCAATCACCTGCGGATATGGATTGTCCCTTGCCATCCATGATATAAATCCCTAGCGCATCTCTCGGTGCCTTGGACAGCTCCGGGATGTATGAAGCTACATTGCCATGAACATGGTGCTGACGACTTTCTTCAAGCCATGCGGGTAAGTGCTCTCTTAATTGTTCCCATTCATAAGTTGACATGCTGCTTCCTCCGATCCGGCAGGCTCTGTATCTATAACTACTCTTATATACTTCTCCAATTTATTCTATCCATCTATGAGGCTCACCTCAAGAGATTGCGCACGGAGTTCGCAAATTTAGCCTATGAATCCGCAAAAAGTTGACGGACAGGCACATGTATACTATTGTTTTGTTAATAACATGATGATTATATGAATAAAGAATATGAAAATACAGGTGATGAATCGATGCAGGAGCACTTGCCCGTTGATCGTAATGGTATGAATGAGGAACAGTTTTTGAAGCAATATGATGTTAGTCAATATGACAGGCCTTCGCTTACAGTGGATATGTTGATCTTTACCGTAGCAGACAAGGAACAGAATAACTACAGGAAGCTTCCTGAGAAGTCACTGCAACTCTTGCTAATTAAGAGAGGTGAGCATCCTTTTCTGGGGCAATGGGCGCTTCCAGGCGGCTTCGTGGGAATGAATGAAGATCTGGATTCGGCAGCACGACGTGAACTGAAGAGTGAGACGAATCTGGATGACGATCAGCTCCATTTGGAGCAGCTGTATACCTGGGGTGAGGTGGGGCGCGATCCGCGTACACGCGTGATCAGCTGTTCTTATATGGCACTTGTAGATCGTAGTGCACTCCAGGTGCAGGCAGGTGACGATGCTGCTGAAGCTTGCTGGTTCGACCTGACGCACAGGATTGTACACGAGCAGAAGACAACGTTGAAGGATGGCTACACGCTGGAGCGGCTAGTAGAGCTTTGCTTGACCCATGGGGAAGTGACATTGTCAGCCCAGGTCAAAGTGGTGCAGCGGATAAGCGGCAAGTCCAACACGGTAACTCGCGAAATCGTGGCAAGTGATCAGCTTGCATTTGACCATGCGCGGATTATTCAGTATGCTATCGATCGTCTGCGCAACAAAGTTCAATACACAAGCATCGCCTTCAATCTAATGCCGCCTTTATTTACCCTAACAGAGCTCCAGCAAGTGTATGAGGTATTACTGGGCAAGGAGCTGCTAGCCCCGGCCTTCCGCCGCAAAATTGCTGATATGGTGGAGGAGAGCACGGAGTACAGGAAGGATGCGGGTCATCGCCCCTCCAAGCTATTCAGCTATAGACCATTTGTTGATGGCGAGTGATCAATTCCTGAGTGTTTTTTATGATATGTCCTACTTATCAAGTCGCCTCTTAGGCGGCTTTTTTGAGATGTTAGAATTTAAAGGTTTTCAGCGGAGCTGAAGCATTCGATCATGGCAAGAAAAACTTCAATTACGGTGGCCTGTCGTCTGTGAAAGTACACCAATTAACGAGCAATAACAAAATTTGAATGATCATTTCAATTGATTATGTATGCCAAATGATGGATGTGCTACATTATTGCTAGTTCTACAATTATTGAGAATTAGACAATTCGTATCCAATCATGGTGTCGAAAAAAGCAAAGTGCTTTACACAGCTCAAATGATGCATATTGGAGCTCTAAGCAGCAGTCACTGAGCATTCTGATGATAGGGAGGTGATTCCAGGGCAGTGAAATGGCGGAGCTTCGTGGATACGTTCAAGCGGATGCGCTTCATGTGTCACACATCAAATTGCAAACGCTTACTTGCTGCTTGTCCTGTGCAGTGGCTTGTAGCCTAACCTAGCTGGGTACACGAAAGGATGGATGTTAATGATCGCGAAGATGCGACAAATGGGCTTGATCTTACTTATGAGCGTTTTTACTTTGTCCAGTCTTGGATGGGGTACAGTATTTGGGAACGAGGCGGTGAGCAGGACAGCTGATAATAATGAGGCACTGGAGGCCATCGTTCATCAATTTGACTTCGGGCCTGGAGAAGCGGTTGCTGACTATACCGGGATTGACGCCTATACGCCGTATTCTGCAGAGCAAGGCTACGGCTTCACAGATCTGACACTCGTTAGAGCTGAGGCGCGTGACACAGACAGTTCGCTACAATCGGATTTTGTTGTGCTGGAAGCTGGAGCCGGATTCAATGTAGACCTACCTAATGGTGATTATACCGTCTCACTGATGGCTGGCGATCCAGAGGGAGACACGAATCTTGCTATTAAAGTAGAGAATATGGACAAGGTACAGCCAACGACCAAAGCAGCAGGCGAATATTTGGAGATGGACTTTGATATTGCTTTGGTGGATGGACAGTTGAATTTTGTATTCTCTGGTACAGCAGCCAAGCTGAATGCCATTACGATTACTAAGCTGCCTGAACGCGATGCGGGTACCAAGCCGGTCGTATACCTTGTAGGTGATTCAACGATGCAGACCTACGATCCATACTGGAAGCCACAGGCTGGCTGGGGACAGATGCTACCCGACTTTTTCAGCGATGCGGTAGAGATCAAGAACCATTCCATTGGTGGACGCAGCTCCAAGTCGTTCCTGTTCCAGGGCAGATTGGATGAGATTCTGCGTGTCATTCGTCCTGGGGATTATGTGCTGGTACAATTCGGACATAATGATGCAACGATTAGCAATCCAGAACGCTATGCCTCGCCCGCTGATTACAAAAATTATCTCAAAACCTACATAGACGGGGCACAGCAGCGTGGAGCAACACCCATCATGATTACTCCAGTGGGACGTAGAGATTTCAATGCGGGGACGGGAAAATTCAATGTATCCTTCCCTGAGTATGTTCAGGCGATGAAAGAGGTGGTCGCTGAGAAAGAAGTGCCTATGATCGATCTCAGCAAACGGAGCGTTGAGTACTATGATTCCATCGGTCCTGAAGCAGCACTGTCTGTCTTCCTTCATGTTCCAGCCGGAATCTATCAGGCGTTCCCTAACGGGGCTACGGATAATACTCATTTTCAAGAATATGGTGCCATTCAGCTTGCACGAATCGTAGCGGATGCTGTTCGTGAGCTGGATATTCCATTAGCAGCAGCTGTTGAGGATGCAGAAATACCAGCTGAGCTACCAGCGAAGCCTGTTGATCTCAGAGTAGGTGGTGTCAGTAATGCGGGAGCCGAATTGAAATGGACGGCCGATCCTGCAGCAGACATCTACAAAGTCTATAGCAAGCTAGCTGCAGAGCCTGAGTCATCGTATAAGCTGGCTGGAACGGCAACCGTACCCACGCTTACGCTCAGTGGTCTGCTTGAGGGCCAATCCTATACCGTCCGAATCACAGCCGTAAATGGACGTGGGGAATCTGAGGCATCAGATGAAGTTACCTTCACCACAAAGTCCGCAACCTATCGTTATGACTTCGGTCCTGTAGGATCGCCGGTAGCCGAAGGATATACAGAGGTCAACCGGAATACGATCTATACTCCAGAGCGCGGCTACGGGCTGACATCATCAGCCAACATGGCAGATCGGGATCGCGGCGGTGCGACTGATGCCCTGCGTAGGGATTTCGTCATTTATTTTGGCGGCTCCTACGAATTCAAAGTGGATCTTCCGAATGGAACCTACGCCGTGAAGACGTACACAGGAGACTGGATTGGGTCCGCGCGGACCCATGTGAACATTGAAGGAAAGGATTACGGGACCGTATCCTCTGGTGCTCAAAATATAACAGAGAAGGTGTACAATCAGATCCAGGTCCAGGATGGACAGATGAATCTGGTATTCAGTGGCCAGACGGCCCATCTTAATGGGCTTGAGATCACACCTGTAATGGTTGCTCCATCTCAATTGAAGCTGGATGAGCTGGAGTTGGGTACCGATCCGATTACAGCTACGATATCCTGGCAAGCGACTAGCGATAATGCACAGTATAAGGTCTATCGTCAGTCTGCTGGTGCCACGAACCCTGAGCTTCTGGCAACAACGGATGTAGCTAGCTATGTCGACAGTGAGATCGACCTGGGAATGAAATATGTATACACCGTGACTGTCGTTGACGCGACTGGCACGGAATCCGTGCCTTCCAATGCATTGGAGGTATCTACGCTAGACCCAAGTGTTGAGAAGGCTGCGGTACCTGCTGGCCTGAATGTTGTGAGTGTCAACAAAAGTGATGCTACGATAGGCTGGTCCGAGGTAGCTGGAGCACGCGCTTATCAGATTTATCGTTCAAACAGCGTAGACGGACCCTATGAACTGATTGGGCGCACACAAGCAACGCTCTATAAGGATTCAACGATTCTGAGCACGATTCCTTACTACTATAAAGTCGCATCGGTCAATGCAGGCGGAGTATCTGAGCTATCGACTGTACTTGAGACTCCTGCGGTCACACAGTTGAACCGTGCGATGGAATACCTGGATCGTGCTCCCGTTGCTGTTCGCACAGAGCAAGGCAATTATATCGGCTGGCGTATGCTGGGGCTGGACCCCGAGTCTGTGACCTTCAACGTGTACCGGGATGGTGTAAATCTGAATGACGAACCGATCTCGGGTAGCACGAACTTTGTGGACAGCGAAGGGGATGCCTCATCGCGATATCGGATCATGATGGTGGATAACAATACGGAAAAAGCAGTGACCAAGGAATTCGGTGTCTGGGAGGATACGTACTTATCCATTCCGTTACAGAAGCCTGCTGATGCCTACACCAAGGATGGGCAGCCATATTCCTACGTTGCCGGGGATGCCAGTGTCGGCGATCTGGACGGTGATGGGGAGTATGAAATCGTGCTGATGTGGACACCGACGAATGCCAAGGACAACTCCCATTCAGGTTATACTGGCATCGTCTATATGGATGCCTACAAGCTGGATGGAACCCAGCTGTGGCGCATTACGATGGGACCGAATATTAGAGCTGGGGCTCACTATTCTCCGTTCCTCGTTTATGACTTTGACAGCGACGGCAGAGCCGAGCTGATGATGCGCACGGCAGATGGTACGGTGGATGGTCAAGGCAAGGTCATTGGAGATGCCCATGCCGATCATCGAAATAGCTCAGGTTATGTGCTGCTTGGGGACGAATTCCTGACTGTCTTCGACGGGCAGACGGGAGCTGCACTGGATACGGTGGACTATGATCCTCCGCGCGGGGATGTCGCAGCATGGGGAGATGGATACGGCAATCGCGTGGACCGCTTCCTGGCAGCAGTAGCCTATCTGGATGGAGAGCATCCGAGCGCCATGTTCAGCCGCGGTTATTACACGCGTACGGTGCTGGTGTCCTATAATTTCCGCAATGGCAAGCTTAGCAAGGTGTGGCGTTTTGACACCAATGACGATGGGTATGCAGGCTATACGGGGCAAGGCAATCATAATCTGTCCGTTGGTGACGTAGATGGAGACGGCAAGGATGAGATCACATTTGGGGCGATGGCGATTGATGATCATGGGAAGCCGTTGTACAACACGAAGCTGGGACATGGCGATGCCATGCATCTGAGTGATCTTGATCCGACCCGACCGGGACTGGAAGTGTTCGGAGTTCATGAGAATAAAAGCTCTGAGTACGGTATGGAAATGCGCGATGCAGCTACAGGCGAGATACTGTGGGGGGTGCACACGGGTCTCGATACGGGCCGAGGCATGGCTGCTGATATTGACCCGAATTACCCTGGAGCGGAAGTATGGGCAGCTACGATCACCAATGAACAGCATATTCCGATTACAGGACTCTACAGTGCTCAAGGTGAGCTGATCTCAACAGAAATCCCTTCCTCCACGAATTTTGGTATCTGGTGGGACGGTGATCTATTGCGTGAACTGCAGGATGGTATTCGAGTCGATAAATGGGATTACAACAATCAGACAACTGTGAATCTACTGACAGCCACCGGAGCAGCCTCTAACAACGGTACCAAGGCCAATCCGAGTCTGCAAGCCGATCTGATCGGTGATTGGCGCGAGGAGGTCATCTTGCGCAGTCAAGACAGCTCCCATCTGCGTATATACACGACAACAGATGAGACGGATGTAAGGATCCGCACGCTTATGCATGATCCGATCTATCGTCTCGGCGTTGCATGGCAGAATGTAGCCTACAATCAGCCACCTCATACTGGCTTCCATCTGGGAGTGGGCATGGCTCAGCCTCCTGCACCGAGCATTTATTATGTCGGTTCCCCAACGGACCCGGAGGATACCACGCCACCTGTCATTACGGGAATGCCCGCAGAGCGAATGAGCGAGGATGAGGTGCTGAAGGTAGACGTCAGGGCAGAAGATCCTGAGTCTGGCATCGTCCGACTTGAGCTTACATGGGACGGTGAGCCGGTAAGCTCTGGTGACGAGATTAGCCTAGAGGGTCTGCTAGGAACGCATACCTTCACCGCACGGGCTGAGAATGGCGTCGGCTTAGTTACTGAGCTTACGACAGAGGTAACAGTTGTAGGAGCGGATCAGGTGGATGGACCACCCGGGGTACCTGTTCTGTCCGACAATAACGGCCATGATACGGGGTTAGCCGATGGTCAGTACACCATAACGATGAACATGTGGTGGGGAAATAATGCGACAGAATACAAGCTATACGAGAACGGAGAGCTCATTGATACCCAGAAGCTTACAGCCGCGACACCAGCTGCTCAGACCGCAGTAACGGACATTTCTGGTCGTCCCAACGGCACCTATGTATACACTTCTGAGCTAATCAATGCAAAAGGCAAGACGGAAAGCAGCTCATTAACGGTGACTGTCCGCGATGCAGCCCCGACCAAGCCGGTCCTCTCGGCTGATAACTGGGATGGTGACGGAAATTATACGATTACCATCAATATGTGGTGGGGGACGAATGCGAGCTCCTATCGTCTGTACGAGAACGGCGAACTGCTTCATGAACAGTCGCTTGATACAGCATCACCTGGAGCTCAGGAGTCTAAGGTGACCATTACGGATCGAGCCTCAGGCGAATATGAATATTACGTAGAATGGATAAATGAGAGTGGGACGGTGACGAGTGATACGCTGAAGGTTACACATGTAGGACGAAATTCATTTTAAATTCACTTGAAAATAAGTCCTAAGAGATATTGTTCCTCATAATTCAGAGAGCAAGAGAATATATTTCGATGCATTCTATATGATATAATACAACATCAGACTCAGCTAAAGCTTCATTAGAACGTATTCATATCTTATCGTAGACATGAAAACACAACTGTATGGGAATATAAGCACCCTTCTATACTTAAACCTCTCGTGATTTGAGTTATGAAAAGGTTTATCTAGAAGAGTGCTTTTTCCTTTATAGGCTGTGTTTTTCTTTTTTATCTTAGTGATTCAAGGTAGGTAATTACATCGAGAAATAATAAAGGCTAGCATATTCTCTAGTAGATTGTGCTGAATAATTTGCGGGTTTCGTAGCATGACAAGTGGAAAACAAAGCTTCTCTAGTGTTTTATACCAGTAAATATTCTTTTCTTTTTCATCAAGGTCGATGATGTTACGAAGTATTATTTTTGATGTTGCTGTCACAAAATGACCTGTATCGGTGTATTAGGAGTGTAGGCAGGAGGGGGGGATGATTTTTGGATAGACACTACAGAGAGTATAAATCAGACTCAGCAGAAATTGAGAGGCTGGTTGAAAGGACTAAACTTGGTGATAAGGAAGCTTTTGCCTCAATTATAAGGAATTTTGAGAAGCCAATGTATATCTATTGTTACCATATGCTCAAAAGCAAGGAAGAAGCCGAGGATGCGCTACAAGAAATATTTATTAGAGTGTATGAACAGATACATAAGTATCGTTCAAATATGAGCTTTTCGGCATGGCTGTACAAAATTGCCTACAATTACAGTCTGAATCAAATCCGGGGCCAAAAAAGGTGGTTTCGTTTTATAGATCGTTATAAATATGATCAGCCTGAGGCCTCGACTCAGCAAGTAGATAGTCAAACTACACTGAAGGATCTTCTAAAGCCACTGACTACAGAAGAGAGACATATATTACTTCTTCGGGCGATTCATGGATATCACTTTGACGAGATTAGTGAAATGATGAATATGAAACCAGCAACGGTGCGCAAAAAGTATGAACGCCTTCGCAAAAAACTGCAGACGAAGGAAGTTAAGGAAGGAGGAACAGTGAATGCGTCGATCACCAAATCCATCTAAAACCGTGAGTATTCACCAGGTGGAGCAAATGATTCGGGATACGGAGACGCCAGAGCACAGCATGAGTCAACAGATTGTAGACAAACTTGAATCAAAAAGCGTGCCCTCACAAAAGCCATTCTTTACAAGAAGAGTGGGAGTCATCGCAGCAGCATTGATTGTTTTTTGTGTGTCTCTAACTCCTGTCATGGCTCAAACCATAGGGCGACTATCCTTGCTTGAATATTTGAATCCATTTGTCGAAGAAATGAAAATGAATCCAAATGAGAAGGTGAATACACTTTATGCGACAGGTTTGGATGGGAGTAAGTATTTTCATACGGGGATGATGTACTTTGATGACATTGAGGATCAGGAGTTTAAGAGCCAGCTGCAAAGGGTTTGGAATGAGATTTTTCCTCAGGGAGAAGGAATTAATGATGTGATTATGTACGAATATGAAGCGAACACATTTCACATCGAGGCGCGGAACGAAAATAGATCCATCCAATTTGACGAGGGTAACTGGTATTTAGCGAGACAAACGATTGGAGAGAACCAGGTTCCAGATGCTGCAAAAGCTGCAGCGGATCAAGCATTTAATAAAGTTGGGGATTTTAAACAAAGTAAAAGTTCAGTAAGTCAAATGATCTTAAGACCCCATCAAAACCCGGTGTATAAGTTCGTGTACGAAACAAACAAGGGTTCTATCCTCATTGATGTACAAAAAGATACCAATCAGATCACACGAGTAATAGCCTTTCCGTTGTCGGATCATCTTAATAAATTGGAGGATCAAAAGAAATATCGTGACTTAGTCGAGAAAACAAAAGCAATTGAGCTGAATAAGGTTCGTGAGGAAACCGTGAAACAAGCTAAAGTATGGATGAATTTGGACTTAGCTGATTATAAAGTATCCAGAGTTGAATACCGGTTTGATACATTCACTTTCACGAAAGAGGGCTATCCATCCGTGACTGCGGTGATCACCTCTAAAGGAACGATCTATTGTATGGAAATCGAGCTACGAGAGTTATCTGAAAAAGGAGCGGACTAATCAAGGAATGCTGGGATTAGGCTGAATTAAAATGGCTCCAAGCTGTATTGCCTAGCAAGTTGAACGTGGGTGCTGCCCGGTCTAAGGCAGAGAGAGGAGGTGATGACTACTGCTTTTCTATAGATTTATTTCAACGTGACTGAACCATTCCATCAACAAGTTGTGGGCAAAGCAAAATAAAAAATAAAGGAGTTTATTCATATGAACAAAAAAATAATTTTTCCTATCCTCGGAGTAGCCTTACTATCAGGAGGTCTACTGGGATACCAAACATTCGTTCAAGCGGATGCTTCTAACAACGTAAATACCAACGCTTCAAAGGATATTAAGCTTGATCAGAAGCTTATACAACAAGCTCAGGATAAGCTTAAGGAATTGACAGGGAATACGTATACGTTAATTCAAGGAACGGCTACGAAAGATTCTATCCATTTTAAAAGAGAGAGCTTCAAGGACGATATTATTGAGTACAAAACGAATGGAAAGCTCGAAACTATCATTATTAAAATCAATTATGAAGATTTAAAAGGTGGAAAATATCAAACCAAACTGAAGGAAACGTGGGAAGCTTTGTTCCCAGGAGAAGAACCAAAATATGTGAGTATCTCAGAGTCAATCTACCGTGTGGGTACAATTTCATCGAATGCTATGCAAAATAAGCAAATTTATATGCAGGAGAATGGTGAGATTTATGGCGTAAATTATGCTCCTGGCGATGCCTCAGCAAGCGTGCAGCAGAAGGCTGCTCAGGTATTATCCAAGCTGACCGATGGAAAGGTCAAGCAGGGCGCTAAGTTGGATCGTGTGTTTGTCCGTGAGGGAAAACCCAATATATATCGCTATAAGTATAAATCAGAAGCTATGAAGGTCAGCTTTGTAATTGAAGAACAAACGCTGGAACTGCTCCAAGCAGATGTACAGCATACCGATGGTAAAGGTGTAGACAGCTATGAAGAATTTCAGAAACGAGAACAAGAAAAAGAGGCAAAGATCGAGAAGTTGACGTTAGACACTTTAATGAAGAACGCAATGAAAGACGCGAAAAATATGCTGGATCTGGATTTGGAAGGATATAAGGGAGCAAGAGCAACGAATGCATGGGATAAGGATTATATGACCTTCACCAAAGAAGGGTCTCCCTCAGTTACTGCTAGATTTGATAAAGACGGATCGTTTAACAGCTTTACCATCCATAAGTATAATCAGAACATCGACTTTTACGGAATGACCATCGCAGGTCCCCCAAATGAAGAACTCAAAGTGTTAATTGACTGATATGTATGCAAAGTAGCTTGGAGATGCATTTATATTTCATTACAACTATGAGGTCGCAAAAGAAAGGAGTTCATTAATATGAACAAAAAGACAATCTTCCCTATCCTCGGGGTAGCTTTATTATCAGGAAGTTTGTTGGGATGCCAAACATCTACTCAGGCGAATTCAGCTAACAAGGTTAATGCTATCGCCTCACAGGAGGCTAAGCTTGATCAGAAGCTTATGCAAACGGCTCAGGATAAGCTTAAAGAACTGACAGGAAATACGTATACGTTAATTCAAGGAACTGCCATGAAAGATTTTGTGAGCTTTAAAAGAGAGAATTCCAAATATGATACGATTACTTATAAAGCTAATGGAGAGCTCGAAAATATCGGTATTAAAGTTAATTATGAAGATTTAAACGGTGGGAAATATCAAACCAAACTGAAGGAAACATGGGAAGCTTTGTTCCCAGGGGAGACACCAAAGTATGTGGATATCTCAGAGTCAATCTACCGTGTGGGTACCATCTCATCGAATGCTAAACAAAATAAACAAGTATATATGGAGGATAATGGCAAGGTACATGGCGTAAATTATGCTCCTGATGGTGCCCCAGCAAGCGTGCAGAAGAAGGCTGCTCAGGTATTATCCAAGCTTACCAATGGAAAGGTCAAGAAGGGGGAAAAGTTAGATCGTGTGTTTGTCCTTGATGGCAAACCGAATGTGTATCAATATAACTATACATCAAAAACGATCAATGTGAGCTTTGCAATTGAAGAACAAACGCTGGAGCTGCTCCAAGCAAGCGTACAACATAGCAGTAGTAAAAATGCAGATAGTTACAAAGAATACCAAAATAAAGAAAAATCAAAAGAAGCAAAGATCAAGAAGCTGACGCTAGATACATTGATGAAGAATGCAATGAAAGACGCAAAAACGATGCTAAATCTGGATCTAAAAGGATATAAGGGAGCAACAGGAACAAACGCGTGGGATAAGGATCAAATGACGTTCACCAAAAAAGGGGCTCCCACAGTGATTGGCACAGTGGATGCAGACGGTTCGTTTACTGACTTTATCGTAGAGAAGTATGGTCTGCAACTCAGTTTCGGCGGAAACACGATCGTAGGGGCTCCAAATGAGGAACCAAAATTATTAATCAAATAATTCTAAATGTGAGGTGAATCCGAATCATGTGAATTCGATAAAGCTTCTAGAGAAGCCGGATTTCACCTGTGAAGGAGCACTTGGACAGTACGAGAGAGTAAAAGAAACATTTGGGGATATATGTATGTATCTGAAATTAAGTTCAGATTGAAGCAAGTAGGGTCCAAGATAGAGCCCGAGCTAACATATCAGCGTACCACCAATCGACTCCATTATGGATGCTGCACTTGATCCCGTTGCTAATTCACGAATCCAAGTATCGCGCCAGGATTGGCGAAAAGTGGCGGAGTCTCTTGAAGTTCCATTTGTTGAGATCGAAGTGATTTGCTCTGACAGTCGTGAACACAGATATCGAATTGAGACGCGTGAAGCTGATATTCCCGGCTTTGTCCTACCTACATTGGGAGAAGGTCAAAAACCGACAGTATGATGCTTGGGACCGAGATCACATCGTTATCGACATAGCTCACCAAACCGTGAACGAAAGCTTGATGTACAACACAAAAAACACCTCTCTGTAGGGAGACCTTCAATACATAGAAGCGTCTGACAACAGAGAGGTGTTGCCTCTTACAGCTATAATACTTCAGTAACAATGATTCGACATTACGTAGCAGAGCTGCTGTTATAAGTATAGACCGCAGCCTTCTTCATTATGATCTGTCTTGCATTACCCCCGATGATACCTCCCAAGATGAGAGCAACGCCCAGCCATTGCGGCCAGCCCACTTGCTCTGCCAGCACAAGAGATGACATAAAGACAGCTACCGGTAGCTCAGAGGCTGTCAGAATGGTACCGAGCCCCGGTCCTACATGCGGCATGCCGATCGAGAATAGAAGAGGAGGTAGCACGACCCCGAAGAAGCCCAGCATTAGCCCATAAGGTGCCAATTCCAGCAGAACAGATGGATTCAATAAGAACACCGGTGGAAACACTGCAAATACGGTAATCATCCCCCCAGTGGCAAGCAGAGCGCTTTTCAATATCGGCGGAGTAGTTCGCTCTACAGCACTGCTAAGAAAAATGAACGTCGTGAAGGTAAGAGCAGCGAGCATTCCCCAGACGCAGCCTTGCCAGGTCAGGACTACTCTTTCTTGAGCTACCATGTTCGCGGCCAGACCTGAGCCGACCAGAAGAATCCCGATAGATATCAGCTTGGCTATAGTGGGTCTTCTCTTGTAGAAGATCCATTCAAACAGTGTACCGATCCACACGAATTGAAATAAGAAAATGATGGCAAGTGATGCATTAAGCGTCTGTAGAGATTGATAGTAGAAAATACCTGTCAATCCAAATGGAATGCCTGATAGCAGCAGCTTCAATGTCGGTCTGAAAGGCAATGTCTTCCGTCTGGTAAACATAACCACGATCCATGTAAGCAAGGCCCCGAACATATATTGGCTTCCTGTCACCTCGGTCACAGAGAATCCAGCGGCATAAGCGAGCTTCACAAATGTAGATAAAACGCCGTAGCAGCATCCTCCCAAAAATACAATTAGTGCATAATGCCATAACTTCATCACAGAATCCTCCTTATTTTGAACGCAAAAAAACCACACAAATGCTCTATTGAACATTCGTGTGGCGAAAATAGAGATAGCTCATCAAGATAGCTCTAGAAAAGTCCACAGCCTTAAAACAGGTTTTAGTATTCCATTGCGGTTACCAGTATAAATCGGAAGCATCTGTGTTGTCAATGTGTAATAACCATAGGTCATTGCATAACTCATCAAGGTTCGGCAAGACTATCCGAGAGAAGCGATCTTGGTGAAATGACAGGGAAGGGAGCAATTTTATACATGGAACGACAGCTACTGGCACCGCATGAGTCACTGGAGCTGCACGAATTGCTTAATTTCAAAACACTATGCTTGGCCAAGTCCAAGCTGATGCAAGGCCTCGTATTTGACCAAGAGCTGAAGGATCTAATGCAGAAGGATGTTGAGCGTACTTCTCAAGCTATCGCAGAGCTCCAAACTGTATATGCCAACGCTCCATTTCAGGCGCCAGTTCCTCACAATCGTCCTACACCGATCTTGAATTAAAGGGGAGATTTCATTTTCATGAATACTGATGATCTGGACCCAATCAATGCACTGAATATGCCAGAGATGGCTGATATGACCTTCGCTATGGATTTTATGATACGGGCTAAGGAAGGGGTAAGGAATACCGCTGTGGCACTCACCGAGACCATATCGCCAGAAGCCCGCATGCTACTCCGTAAACAATTGCATGATAGTATTACCTTACATCAGGAAATTACGGAGCTCATGGTGCGCAAGAAATGGTTCCATCCGTATGAGCTGGAGGAGCAATATAAGCTGGATCAGTTGTCGGCACAGAACACACTTCAGATCGGCCAAATGAATCTATTCCGGGATGATACACGGCGCAAAGGAATGTTCGATCGAACGCCAGATGAGCATTTGGGGGTGGATCAGGCATGAAAGCCGTAACCTATCAAGGGATTAAAAACATCGTTGTGAAGGATGTACCTGATCCGAAAATTGAAAAGCCTGATGACATGATCGTCAAAATGACCAGCACAGCGATTTGTGGCTCTGATCTGCATCTGCTGCACGGCATGATTTCGAATCTGCAGGAGAATTATATTATCGGGCACGAGCCTATGGGAATTGTGGAAGAAGTAGGACCGGGTGTCACCAAGCTCAAGAAGGGCGACAGGGTTGTGATCCCGTTTAATATTGCGTGTGGTGAGTGTATCTACTGCAAGCATGAACTTGAATCTCAATGCGATCATTCAAATCCGAACGGGGACATGGGCGCATATTTCGGTTATTCAGGCAACACGGGTGGTTATCCTGGGGGACAGGCGGAGTATCTGCGAGTACCCTTCGCGAATTTTACTCATTTCAGAATACCAGAGAGCTGTGAGGAGCCAGACGAAAAGCTGTGTCTCATTGCCGACGTGCTACCGACGGCCTACTGGAGCGTGGAGAATGCGGGTGTCAAGAAAGAGGATACCGTTATTGTGCTGGGCTGTGGACCAGTGGGACTTCTCGTGCAGAAGTTCGCATGGTTAAAAGGAGCAAAGCGTGTAATCGCCGTGGATTATATCGATTATCGCTTGCAGCATGCGAAGCGCACCAATCATGTGGAAATTGTTAATTTTGAACAGCACCCAGATACAGGCAACTATCTCAAGGAAATGACCCATGGTGGCGCCGATGTCGTCATAGATGCTGTAGGTATGGATGGGAAGATGAATGATCTGGAATTTCTGGCAAGTGGCTTGAAGCTGCAGGGTGGCACTATGAGTCCGCTGGTTATGGCCGCCCAGGCCGTCCGCAAATGTGGAACGATCCAGATTACGGGTGTCTACGCTGGTCGTTACAATGGATTTCCGCTCGGAGACATCATGCAGCGTAATATTAACATTCGCTCCGGGCAGGCTCCGGTTATTCATTACATGCCGCAGATGTATGATCTAATCACATCCGGGAACGTAGATCCCGGTGATATTATCACTCACCTCATTCCCCTTAAGGATGCGAAGCAGGGGTATGAGGTGTTCGATACCAAGACGGACAATTGCATTAAAGTGATTCTGAAGCCATAGGTAGCATGAGGATGATATTTGTATACTCTGCACCTGAATTTGGGGGAATACCGCGATGGAGATAAACTCGAAATATGCCTTACATGAGACCTTGGAGGTACAGGAGATCGTTGCATTCAAGACTGTATGTATGACGAAGAGCTTGACGATGCAGGCTTTGGTCACAGATCCAGAGCTACTGAGCCTCCTGAGTAACGATGTTAAAGTAACCACACAGCAACTGCAAGAGCTTGGCGGAATTCTGTCCAAATCACAGCAAGGGAGCTGAAGGGATGAATCCGATTCTGGAATATATTACAGGTATGGGGTCCTTAACCGATCAGGTCATTGCCATGGATCTCCTCATGAACGCCAAAAGTGGGGTGCGAAACTACGCCATGGCAGTCACAGAATGTGTCTCACCCGAAATCAGAGCTGTACTTACCAAGCAATTAAATGAAGCGATTGATGCGCATGAAAGGATCGCCACCTACATGATCGAGCGTGGATTATATCAACCCTTCGATGTTCAGGAGCAGCTTCAGTTGAATTTGAAAAACATGCAGACGGCTTTGAATATAACAACTTAATCCTGTTTCCCTTAAGGGACTGGACCAAGAGCACTCTCCAGAGTGTTCTTTTTTGTCTATATTGCTTACACAGCATTTTATTTTATGTCTTTGCAAAGTGCTATAATGCGTCTAATGGGTCTAATAAGATTATGCTGTACTCGTCTTCGAATGTTACAATATATCTGGTCAGCTATCATTAATGTCACGACAGGAGAGAATACGCTATGCACAATCAAACTAAGCGTACACGCGCTGCAATCATAGGCTTGGGGGGAATTGCTCAAAAAGTATATTTGCCGCTATTATCCGCTCATGCCCACGTAGAGATAGCAGGGCTCATGAACCGGTCCGCAGAACCGATCGAACGCATGCAGCAGCTATATCGTATTGAACAGGGTACTACAGATATTAAAGAGCTGCTGTCGTGGGATCTGGATGCAGTCTTTATACATACAGCTACCGAGGCTCATTTCGAGCTAGTTATGCAGTGTCTGGAGCGTGGACTTGCGGTCTATGTAGATAAGCCACTCTCCTATAATATTCGGGAATCTGAAGAGATGACAGCATTTGCAGAGGCGCAGGGATTGCTGTTGGCTGTAGGCTTCAATCGCAGATTCGCTCCGTTGTACAAGAAGGCCAGAGCGTGGATGGAGGAGGGGGCTCGACTGGAGTCCTTATCTGTCATCAAGCATCGCACGGGGGTCCACAACCGTCCGGCCAAAGAGACGATCTATGATGATCTGATTCATATGCTGGACTTACTGGTGTGGATGACCAAGGATGACTATGAGCTGCTGCATCATTATGTTCGTACGGATGACGCAGGAAGACTGCTGCATAGTGCCGGTGCGGTAAAGCTTAGCGATGGTGCGTACAGTACCTTCGATATGGTGCGGCAAGGTGGAACGGACATCGAGAAAATGGAGCTGCATGGCGGCGGGCGATCGGCGATTATCACAAATATGGAGCAAGCGCTATATTACGAGAAAGGCACACTTCCTCAGGAGGAGACGTTCGGAAGCTGGGACGGTATTTTGCATCGACGCGGCTTTGCAGGTGCAGTGGATGAGTTCCTCCAGACCCTGGGACGCCCGGAGGATTGCCTGATCAGTGCAGATCGCGTGATCGAGAGCCATCATTTAGCTGAATTGATTATCAAGTCTTAGCAGGGGTTCTTCTCGTCACGAATTTGTTCGAACGATACAATAAAGCAATTTTGTTGACTACTGGGTCAACAAGCAATAGAATGAATACATGAGCAGACCGAGAGAATTTGATGTTGATGACGTGCTACACCAATGTATGGAAGTATTCTGGGAAAAGGGCTTCAAGTCAACCTCCTATGAGGATTTGACTCGTTCGACAGGAGTTAAGAAGCAAAGTCTGTATTGCGTGTTCAATGATAAGCGCAGTCTATTCTTGAAATCCTTGGCACACTACCGCAGCTATAGTATTGGAGTGCTGAAGGAACTAGATGCCGAGGACAAGTCTCCGTTGAGCAAGCTGGAAGCACTGCTAGACTCGCTACTGAGTGATGAGATGATGAGTCGCGGCTGTATGATGGTCAATACGTCCTTGGAATTCGGAACAGATGATGCCCAGATCTCCCGCGAGGTGGAGCTGTTGTTCGTAGAGTCAGTGCAGATCATCGAGCGGATCATTCGCAATGGTCAGGAACAGCAGTTGATTACAGAGAGGTATACTAGCCAGGAGCTGGCAGCTTATCTGAACAATGCGATACTAGGTGCGAGAACCTTAGGTAGATCCGGTGTAGCTCCAGAGCAGATCAAAGCCGTCTTGCAAACATCGTTTGCAATGATCTTGGCTTGATCTTTTTTTTGAACTTTGTACTGGAAGCAGCGAGATTGGTTCATCCAGCATTGTGCACAATGATTAATTTTCATGAATAAAAAGGGGGAAATAGAGCGTATAGCGAATATTAAGGTCAGACAAGGAGGGTGAGTGCATATGGGGCGAACAACATTAGAGATTGGTGTCTTGCCTGGATACGAGCCTGAGATAGGGCGGTGGCTTTGGTGTCTGGAGGATGTGCGAGGGACGATTGTGAACAAGCTGAAGGGCTTAGATCAAGAGTTGCTGGATGAAAAAGTTGACGGTCGGCACAGCATCGGCTCGCTGCTGTATCATATTGCGCTGATTGAGGCGGATTGGCTATATGTCGAGGTGCTTGAAACCGAATATGAGCCGGAAATTCGTTCTTTGTTCCAGCTAAGTGACCGGTTGGAGAATGGGTCTCTGGTTCATGTGGAAGGAGAAACGCTGGAACGACATCTTGCTCGCTTGCAGACTGTCCGTGGCAGGCTACTGTATCATTTTAGGCAGATTGATCTGACGGACTGGAGAAAGCCAAGGCACCTGGAAGACTATGATGTCACTCCTGAATGGGTTGTTTATCATTTAGTTGAGCATGAGGCTCATCACAGAGGACAAATATTCGAGCTATTAAGAACATTGCAAACAGCGAATTAATAAATTGACTTGCCCGGAAGGCAGCAGAGCCTCAAATCACCAAACGAATGGGGCATAAACAGTTATTTACGAGAAGACGTGCTGGAATGTACAGTCGAACTGTCTGATCATCCACTAACGTAAATAAACAACGAGCAGGTTAAACTTACTACAAATGACCTCAACAGAGCAGCGATTCTCACATTAGTGAAGAATCGCTGCTCTGTTGAGGTTTTAGGCTTTTGAGAGGACAGGGAGCTGTCTCCGCCACTTCAAAATCTCGAAAAGAGACCTTCCTAAAAATCATTTTAGGGGCAGCTCCTCTAGAATAATTTGAGCAGTTCTTTAAAGATTGGAATAGACAGGGTGGACAGGAAATAATCCTAGAAGTGACAGTAATAATCCAATGAATGGAAGTATCCAGTCATATCTGTATTGTATCGAGAAAATACGCAATACTGGAGGGAAATGATGACATGAACAACGCTAGAGATCCCCTGATCGGTACACAATCATTAAAGAGGCCCAGAAGAGATAAATATCATTTATTTCTAATGGCGTTACCCTTTCTAGTGTTGGCCTTTCTCTTTTCTTACTTGCCTCTTTACGGATGGATCTATGCTTTTTATGATTATCGGCCAGGCATCCCGCTCTCTGCTTCGGAATACATGGGTTTTGAATGGTTCGCCTCAATGGTATCGAATGATATACAACGTCAGGAAATTATCAGGGTTCTACGCAACACAGTTGCCATAAGCAGCTTAAATATTGCGACCTCCATATTACCAGTAATCTTTGCCGTATTTCTGATTGAGCTTAGAAGCACGAAGTTCAAAAAAATCGTACAAACGCTTACAACCTTGCCGAACTTCATCAGCTGGGTGCTTGTATACTCGTTCGCGTTCATGTTGTTTTCTGTAGACAATGGCTTCCTCAATAACTTTCTGCTGGAGATGGGCTGGATTTCCCAGCCGCTGAATATTCTGGCCACCGATGATCATACCTGGCTGGCGATGACGTTATGGAGTGTGTGGAAGGGGCTTGGGTGGGGCGCAATTATGTATATCGCGGCCATTACAGGAATCGATCAAGAGATCTATGAAGCAGCGAGGGTTGACGGTGCAGGACGCTTTCGTTTGATGTGGCATGTGACCGTTCCAGGGCTTATGCCAACATTTTTCGTACTATTGTTGCTCTCCATCGGGAACTTCATCAATAACGGTATGGAGCAGTTCTATGTATTCCAAAATGCGATGAACACGAGCCATATTGAAGTGCTGGACCTGTACGTCTACAATATCGGGATGACTAATTCCAACTTTGGGTTTGCCACGGCTGTTAGTTTGCTGAAATCGCTGGTCAGTCTGTTTCTGCTGTTCGTAGCCAACAATCTGTCCAGAGTTATTCGAAAAGAAAGTATCTTCTAAATCCTGAGAACAGCGTAAAGGAGGGGAAATGCAACATGCCGATTAAAGAGAAATTCACATGGTTTCACCTCATCAATTATACGGTATTTACGATCATCACGATCATATGTGTATTTCCATTTTACTATCTGTTTATTAATACGATCAGCAACAATGACCTGAGCAGTAGAGGGCTAGTCATGTTTTACCCGAAAGGCTTGCACTTTACCAACTACACGGATGTCTTCAAAATCCCAGGTCTGGGTCAAGCAGCGCTTGTGTCTGTTGGTCGTACGCTAATTGGAACTACATTAACGGTGCTTGCATCTGCTTTTCTCGGTTATCTCTTCACCACACACATGTGGGGACGAAAATTTTGGTATCGCTTTCTCGTCATTACGATGTACTTTAATGCCGGTCTTATTCCGTGGTATTTAACGATGCTACATCTGGGACTGACCAATAATTTCTTAGCTTATATCTTGCCTGCCATCGTCCAACCATTCTTTATTATCCTTGTCAAAACCTTTGTAGAATCTACCCCTCTAGCTCTGCAGGAATCAGCACAAATAGATGGTGCAGGCTATTTCAAAATCTTTACAACCATCATCTTCCCGCTCATCACACCCATTCTAGCGACCATTGCTATTTTCTCCTCCGTCAGCCAGTGGAACAGCTTTACCGATACCCTGTTCTTGATTACGGACCAGCGTCTGTTCACGCTCCAATTTATATTGTATCGATACATGAATGAAGCCACGTCGATAGCACAGTTAATGAAGCAGTCTACAGGTGGCATGGATCTGGACTTGGCCAACATGGCTACCCCGACCTCCATCCGAACTACGGTCTCCATGGTTGTTGTGCTGCCTATTCTGCTCGTGTATCCGTTTTTCCAGCGCTTTTTTGTTAAAGGAATCATGATTGGTGCCGTTAAGGGTTAAGCTCAGCTACTTCACACTGAAGGAAGGAAGGCTACACGAAATGATGATGACATTTATAATTATTGAAATCTATAGACAGTGATAACTCCGGGCTTGCGTGGCAAAAGAAGGATTACACATAGGGGAGGACGTATGTACATGAAAAAAAGATATCAACCGGTGCTGCTTGTTCTTATGTGCGTCATATTTATATTTACTTCAGCCTGCAGCAGCAAGGATAATGACGGAGCCGAAGCAGGAGACTCCACGAAGCTAACAATCGACGTATTCTCCATGCTTGCTAACTATGCCGGCGAGCAGCCTGGATGGTTCGCCAAGCTTGTCGAGGACAAATTTGATCTTAAGTTAAATATCATCTCTTCCAATCTGGCTGGCGGACAGCAAAAAATCGCAACCATGATGGCCTCTGGCGATCTAGGCGATCTCGTTGTGTTTGGCACGAATGGTAAGGACTATCAGGACGCAATCAAGGCGGGCCTTTTGCTCGATTGGACTCAGGATGGGCTGCTTGACACACATGGTCAAGGCTTATTGAAATATGCTCCTGAAGCAATTGAAGCCAACAAGACGCAATTCGGTGGCGGTACGAGCGTGTACGGAGTGGGCTTTGACGTGGGTACAGGAGAGGGACCCTCAGAAGGTGTAACGATGAGCTATGGGCCGAATCTGCGCTGGGACTTATACCAGAAGCTTGGCAGCCCCAAAATCAAGACATTGAATGATTACTTGCCGGTCTTGAAAAAAATGCAAGAACTGGAGCCTAAAAGTGAATCTGGTCGTCCGACCTATGGAATATCGCTCTGGTCCGATTGGGACAGCAATTATATGACCCTTGCCAAGGTCATTGCCCAGTTCCATGGTTATAATGAAGGCGATGGACTTAACCCGGCAGGTCTGACTTTGACGCATCAGAATAAGAATGAGTGGCAAGGCATCCTCGATGAGGACGGGTATTACCTTCAAGGGCTTAAATTCTATTTTGACGCTAATCAGCTGGGGTTGCTAGATCCCGATTCTTTGACGCAAAAGTTCTCCGATGTCTCCAACAAGGTCAAGGATGGACAAGTGCTCTTCTCCCATTTCCCTTGGGTAGATAACGTGTACAACACTTCGGAACGTACTGTTGAAGGTAAAGGCTTTGCTTTGGTGCCTTTTGAAGAGGAGAAGATCACATCCTACGGGATGAGTCCGTATGGTGGGAACCGAATATGGGCCATCGGGTCAAAAGCGAAGAACCCGGAGCGAATTATGGAATTCCTGAGCTGGCTGTATTCTCCAGAAGGTGTGATGGAATCCAATTACGGCCCTAAAGGGCTCGCTTGGGACATTGACGATCAAGGCAAACCATTCGTCACAGAATATGGATGGAAAGCATTGCCTGCGAGCTCGGAGCCAGTTCCAGCGGAATATGGAGGCGGTACTTTCAAGGATGGCATGAATCAGATCAATAACACGACACTGAAGCTTACCAATATTCACCCAGACACAGGCGAGCCGTATGACTATAACCTCTGGAATTCAACGCTGAATCATGACCCGGACCCCGTAACCCAAAGCTGGCGGGAAGCCATGGGAGCTACCACTGCGAAAGAGTATTTTGTGAATAACGAAATGATCGAGGTGTCAAAACCGTTCTTCACAACGGAGACTCCTGCTACAACACCGGCCCAGCTTCAGCAAAAGCTCGACGGCATCGGTAAGATTATCAAGGAGTATTCCTGGAAAATGATTTTTGCCAAGAATGAAGCAGAATACAATAGCCTCAAAGAAGAGATGATGACTAAATCCAAAGGTCTGGGGTATGACGAGGTTATACAATACGAAGTTGAACTAGCAGAACGGACCGTATTCCCTCACAAAAAATAACTTTGGCATCTTAGGTGTTATTAGGCACTGTAGTCGCTTAAGCAGTTTAAATCGCCAGATATTCACTCTTGCGAACAAGAAGAAGGCCTGACGTAGGCATATAGCACACGTCAAGCCTTCTTATTTTATTCTGCGTATGTGATTGGTTCTTGTTATGCATGCCTCTATGCATTCCTGTTCCATCGGGAAAAGCTACTGCGGCTGGACGAGATGGTCCATATCCGGCTGCAATCTGGTCCGCAGCGCATACATCATGATGGCACCAACGAGGAAAGCAACGACATCTGCAATGACAAGCGACCAGACTACACCGTGCAGGCCGCTCATTTGATTAGCGATGTAGAGCACAGGAATCAGCGTAATTCCTTGAATAACAGACATTACAAACGCGGCGGTTCCTTGCCCTGTTGCTTGGAAGATCCCCGTGAACAAGGTGGTAGCTCCTGAGATGAACAGGGATAAGAACGTCACATGAAGAATGTAGCTACCCATTTCAATGAATAGCGGATCTTTCGTAAATAGACTAATTAAGTGGTCGGAGGTGAGATAGACGATGACGCCGAACACGACGGCTAACGTCCCGATCACTTTGATTGTAAATCCAATGGTATGCTTCATGCGTAATTTGTTCGCTGTAAAAGTGAAGGCAATGAGCGGCACAACTCCCTCGCATAAGCCCATCAGAATGAACTCGGGAAATTGCAATAACCGTGATGAAATACCGTATCCTGCTATGGCTTGTTCTCCATATTCGATCAGAAAATGATTCACGATGAGTGACATGGCACCCAAGAAGATGCTCATAACAAAGACGGGGACGCCGATTTTGAATACATTGCTCAGAATGTCTTTAGTAGCTTTGAACCATTTTAGGGAGATGGTTAAAAAGGGGCTCTTGTTTCCGATATGGAGGGCGTAGAATGTGCTCGCAACGACATTAGAAATGACCGTAGCAGACGCCACCCCGATCACGTCCCAATGGAAGACGAAGATGACTAGTGCATCGAGAAATATATTAACGACCACACTGAGAAGCATACCGATCATTGAAGTGATCGCTGCACCCTCCGCGCGCACGATATTCTCCAGCGTAAAGAATAATACAACGAATGGTGAACCCAACAGCATAACCATGACATAGTCCTTCGTGAATCCGAACGATGCAGGCGTTGCTCCCAGCCCATGAACGACAGGGTCAATCAACGGCAGGCCCAAGGCCATGACGATAAGACCGAGAACCAGACTGCTGTAAAAGGCGAAAGATGACACGTGCTTCACGTCATCGTATCGGTGTTCTCCAAGCAATCGGGATATGAATGTACCGCTCCCCATACCCATCAGATTGCCTAGCGCCATAATGACTGCGAATAGAGGCAAGGTTAGTGTGAGTGCGGTAAGCATCGAAGTATTGCCTAGCGTACCAAGGAAATAGGCATTCAATATCGAGTATATGACACTCATTGACGTACCTAGCATCATCGGTACAGCGAAGTGGGCTACGGCTTTTGCGATTGGTGCCTTTTCAAAATAATAGAGATTTTCTGCATCCATGTGGAGTCACTACCTTCTTCATTTATTTTTGCTTCAGCTGCTCTGGAGTGCTTTTTCAGCAGACTAACAGTGTTAGATTGCGCCTTACAGTGTTAGATGATATCATGAACCTAATCAACCTGTAAAGCATAAACTTACACCGTTAGATAAAAGGATGGATAGCTATGAAAAAACAGCAGCCACAGATTTCGGAGGATAAAATTTTGGAAGCTTCCTGGGAGCTTCTTGGGGAGGATGGCATCGAGAAATTCAGTATGAGACGATTGGCCGACCGTCTGGGAATTCAGGCCCCGTCTTTGTACTGGTACTTCAAAAGTAAGCAGAATCTCTATCAGCGCCTGGCCAATCAAATATCGAAAATAATACTGGAGGAGTTCCACTCCGATGGAGACTGGAAGGAGCAGATGGCGGGGCTGGCTGTAACGGTAAGAAGTGTGCTTGGTCGGTATCCGTGCTCCACGCAGCTGATGATGATGACGCTGCCTCACGAGCCAGATATGATCCGGTTCACCAACCGTATGCTGCTCTGCATGGAAGCGACGCCACTTGAGCAGGAGCAGAAGTTGCAGGCGGTTCTTACGCTCGTGAACTATGTTTTCTATTTTGTTCTGGACAATTATCAGCATGAGCGCAATATAACTGCGATCCTAACGGAGCAGGGTGTGGTTCCGATCGGGGAGATGGACGATATGCTGGATTCGATGAGTGAGTCGGAAGCAGGATTGTTCCGAAACATTTACAGGAGCGGGCTATTCAAGGTGATGGGGAGCGACGGCGCGTTCGAGTTCGGCTTGAAGCTGATTTTGCTTGGAATTGAGCAGGTCATAAAGGAGCAGGAGAAGTAGAATTTACTAGAAGTATTTATGTAAACCCTCATTCATCGCACTATGGTTTCATTAATCGCCTTATAGCTCCGTTCCTTTTGGACTGTTCTTTTTTCTGTTTTTGGATATGTCTCACCCATCCACTTGTTGGTATACTGGCACAGGGATTGACGTATTTAATATTCTGAAAGAGGGTAGAGGAGTATGGACCAACTTGTAGAGGAGAATCTCATAACCGTTAGACAGCAAATGGAGCTGGCTTGTCGCACCTCTGGTCGCCAAATGGAGGATGTGACATTGTTATTGGCCACGAAGACAGTTCCACTAGAAAAGCTGCAACAGGCTATAAGGGCTGGCGAAACTTTATTTGGTGAAAATAAGGTTCAGGAGTTAAGGGACAAGTTCCCACTTATGCAGCAACATGAACAACTAGAATGGCATTTTATTGGTCACCTGCAAACGAACAAAGTGAAGGATGTAGTGAAGTATGTGACGCTCATTCATTCAGTAGATCGTCTGAAGCTGGGCCAGGCTCTGCACCATCAGCTCATGAAGGAAAATAAAAGCATGGATATATTGGTGCAAGTCAACACCTCCTATGAGGAAAGTAAATTCGGAGCTGCTCCTGAGACAGCCGTCGAACTGGTGGAACAATTATCTCAATTCGACACATTAAATATAAAAGGCTTGATGACCATTGGTAAGTTTAATGCAACTGACGAAGAAACCCGGGATTGTTTTCGATTGCTTAAAAATATACAAGCACAAATTATAGAAAAAAATATGCCGAAGGTGAACATGGATATTCTTTCGATGGGGATGTCTGCTGATTTTAAAGTGGCGATTGAAGAAGGAGCCACGATGATCAGAGTAGGGACGAGTGTGTTCGGCCAGCGATATTTACCGGACGGCTACTATTGGAATGAGAACATTCAACAGCTGGATTAGCCAGCCGCCATTCCGGCTGCAATTTGTACGGGGAAAGCTGCGCATAAGAACTCTTCGAAGCGTCATATGGCAGGCATGGCTTGCGTTGTTTTTTACACTTACATGGCAAGGTACTTACGGAATAAGTATCCTTGCCAGACGTTTAATTCCTTCCTCAATGGTAGCCTCATCTACCTTAGCAAATCCGAGGACCCACCCTTTTCGGTCACTTGTATAACAGTATTTGCTGAGCGGATAAATCCGAATACCATCCTCCATAGCTAATTGTGTAACTGCTTTTTCATCAAAAGACGGATCTGCCTCTAGAAGCATGTGCAGTCCAGTTTCTACTCCACTTAGCTTAAAATGTTCGCTTAATCCCGTTGTGGTTATGGCTTTAGACAAGGCTTCGTGCCTACGTCGGTACACATTTCGTACTCGCCTCATATGACGCATAAAGTGGCCTGTCTCGATAAAATGGGCAAGCGTGAGTTGCTCCATAATAGGAAGGTGGCGGTAGGTCAATTCCTGGACCTGAGTCATTCGATGAATAGCTTCATGCGGACCGATGACCGCAGATATTCTAATGCCAGGAGCGATCATCTTGGAAAAGCTCATCATGTACAGCGTGCTCTGGGGCCGCTGACTAAATAAAGTAGGGAGTGGGTCTCCACGGTACCGAAATTCGCTGTCATAATCATCTTCTACGATCCAAAATTGAGATTGTGCGGCCAGATGGATCAATTGCTGACGACGAGGCTCCGACATAATTACTCCTGCAGCGCATTGGTGAGATGGCGTTACGAACACAAGCCTTGATTGGGGATGAATCTGATCGACACAAAGACCGTATTCATCGACTGGGGCTGCTTCAATGATCATTTGTCGATAATTCATGGTCATCCATGCAGCAGGAAATCCCGGATCTTCAACCGTAACCGTATCACCTTTCTGCAAAAGGGCTTGAGAAATTAAATCAATACTATGTTGGGCTCCAGAAGTTAACAAAATTTGATCAACATGTACGTCAATGCCTCTCTCAAGAGACAGGTATCTTTGAATTTGTTTGCGAAGCGGCAAAAAACCTTTTGGATCACCATAAGACCAAATGCTTACATCTGCTTTTGTTGAAGCATGTAAGAAGGATTGCCTCCAATTCTTTTGAAATGGATCATCTACATAAGGCTCGTGGGGATTGAAATCAATATCTATTTCTAGCTTTTCTTTATTACCAAACCAGCTGTGCAGAGGGTCAATCGAAAATGTTAAGGATGGCAATTCAGGTGAAGCAGGTTCGTTCAGCTCTGTTTCTTTTGAGAAAGGGGCGGTATAGATTGATTCATTTACTCTAGTCCCACCTCGACGCGAGGTGACCGTGTATCCACGGCTAAATAATTCCTCATACACAATCTGTATGGTGGAACGCGACACACCAATCAGCTGTGCAAGCTCACGAGAGGGGAGTAGCAATTCACCAGGAGGCCATTTTCCAGTAGTAATATTATGAATAGCCTGATCCAGAAGTTGCTGCCAAATGGGGCGTTTATCATCACGATTTACGTTGAGCATTTTGTCACCACCGGTTGCTTTATGGATTTATGGATTGCTTCAAAAGATAGATTATGGATGTTCATTGCCAATCCATTGATTGATATACTAGCATAGCGATCGTTACATACGCAACGGCATCAAGCTATAGCAACACAACTGAATCTATATTCAGAGGGGTGTCAAGGGCTGAAGTCTTTCAAAAAAGGAACGGAGAGGAATTTACATATGAACCATTTGGAGCAACAGGATGCAATAATAGCGCAAGCGATCCAAAAAGAGCTTGGACGACAACGGAATAAAATTGAACTTATAGCATCTGAGAATTTCGTAAGTCGAGCCGTTATGGAGGCTACAGGCAGTGTGCTGACTAACAAATATGCTGAGGGATATCCTGGTAAAAGATATTATGGCGGATGTGACTATGTTGATCAGGTGGAGCAGCTTGCCATCCAACGTGCGAAATCACTCTTTGGTGCAGAGCATGCTAATGTGCAGCCACATTCAGGTTCTCAGGCGAACATGGCCGTGTATCTCTCTTCAGTTAAGCAAGGCGATACTATTTTAGGTATGAACCTGTCTCATGGCGGTCATCTTACACATGGAAGTCCAGTGAATTTTTCAGGATCATTCTATAACTTTGTGCCTTACGGGGTTGATGAACAAACGGGATATATTGATTATGACCAGGTTCGAAAAAGTGCCTTTCAGCATCGACCACGGATGATCGTCGCAGGTGCAAGTGCCTATCCGCGAATCATCGAATTTGAAAGAATCGCAGAAATCGCGAACGAAGTCGGGGCTCTGTTTTTTGTAGACATGGCTCACATTGCCGGTATTGTGGCAGCCGGACTGCATCCTAATCCAGTACCACACGCGCAATTCGTCACAACAACAACACATAAAACACTGCGTGGCCCTAGAGGAGGAATCATCTTATGTCAGGAACCATGGGCAAAAGCCATTGATAAAGCGATATTCCCCGGGTCACAAGGTGGTCCGCTGCTGCATGTCATCGCTGGAAAAGCAGTGGCGTTAGGTGAAGCCTCGCAGCCGGATTTCAAAACGTATATGGAGCAAGTCCTAGAGAATGCAAAAGTATTGGCTGACACACTAATAGCTGAAGGGCTGACAGTGGTATCAGGTGGAACAGACAACCACATGGTATTGGTTGATTTACGTCCTACTGGATTGACTGGGAAGGAAGCAGAAACTTTACTTGATGAAATAGGGATAACTGCTAATAAGAATGCAATACCGCATGATACAGCAAGCCCATTAGTAACGAGTGGTATTCGTTTCGGTACCCCCGCCATGACATCAAGGGGATTTGGAATCCAGGAGATGAAGGAGGTTGCACAATTAATCAGTCTTGTTTTTAAAAATCCAAAAAGCTTAAAGAATAAAGAGGATGTAGGGGAGCGTGTGCAGGAAATGACGTCAAAGTTCCCTTTATATGAAGGCCTCTAGAAGTCTTTAGAACCCTTTAGAAGCCTAGTCTCGTATCCGACAACACCTGTAAATCAAGCACTAAACATGCAGGGATAGAACATTGACCTCCCTCCTTTGGAAACGTTTTAATTAAGGTAGCTAAGCAAGTGAACTATGGGGAGGTCGTTACCATGCTAAACGTGAAAACGCTTCGATGCGAACATTTCAACAATCCAATTGGACTAGGCTGCTTGCAGCCACGATTAAGCTGGCACATCGAATCGGATAAGATGTATGTCACCCAGAAACGGGTTCAGCTACAGGTGTCTTTAGATAGTGAATTCGATTCGCTGCTCTGGAACCATTTCACTTATTCGGAGCAATCCGTTCTTGTTCCATATGAAGGCCCCCCGTTGGAATCTGGGCAACGATATTATTATCGGGTCAAAGTATGGGCCCAAGGGGCGGGGGACACAGAGCCGGAAGAGTCGGCGTGGAGTGATACAGCATTTTGGGAAATGGGCTTATTGCATGAGCGGGATTGGAAAGCACAATGGATCACTGTCCAGGAGCGAAGCATACATGAGGGCTTTCAGGCGCGGGCACCATTTGCAACAACGAAAGGTTTCTCGGTAGATGGCAGGGTTAGTAAAGCCGTCATTTATGCGACTAGCCTCGGTTTGTATGAATTGCAGCTGAATGGGCAAAGAGTGGGCGATGTGTACTTCACCCCGGGATGGACGGACTATAATAATCGTGTCCAGGTGCAGACGTACGACGTTACGGATCTCATGGGTCAGCAGCATAACCGAATTACGGCGATGGTGGGTGAGGGGTGGTACAGTGGTTATCTGGGATGGCAAAAACGTAAAGACACTTACGGGGATACGAATGCCTTGCTGCTGCAAATGAAAATTAGCTATGAAGATGGCCGTAATGAATGGATCTGCTCAGATGCCACATGGGAGGAAACGGGCTCCGCTATACTCATGTCGGATATCTATAACGGCGAAATCTATGATGCAAGGCTAGAACTATTGGAAGACGGAGATTATCCCACCAACGAACGGAGAATGGAACGGAAAAAGATGAAAGTCTTATCGTTTCCTTTGAGTCATCTCGTCGCTCAGGAGAACGAGCCGGTGCGGATTATGAATCGTCTCAAGCCGGTTGAGCTTATTCGAACTCCTAAAGGTGAACTGGTCCTTGATGTGGGGCAAAATATGGTGGGATGGCTGGAATTCAAAGTAAAGGCACCAGCCGGTACGGTGTTGAATCTGGTTCATGGCGAGGTCCTGGATCAGGACGGTAACTTCTATCGGGATAACATTCGGGATGCAGCACAGCAGATTACCTACATTTGCAGTGGAAAAGGCACGGAGACGTATCGACCGCATTTTACGTTCCAAGGCTTTCAATACGTGAAGCTTGAGGGGTTCCCGGACGGGATCAGCATCGAAGATTTCACCGGTGTTGTCCTGCATTCTGGCATGGAGGCAATTGGCATGTTCGAGACATCCAGCCCGAAGCTCAATCAGCTGCAGCATAACATCGTGTGGGGACAAAAGGGTAACTTCCTGGATGTACCAACGGATTGTCCGCAGCGCGACGAAAGGCTGGGCTGGACGGGTGATGCGCAAATTTTTGCGAGAACGGCCAGCTTCAACATGAATACAGCGTCCTTTTTTCGTAAATGGCTAAGGGATTTGGCTTACAATCAGATGGAAGACGGGGCAGTTCCTTTTGTTGTTCCAGACGTTCTCAAAGGAACCTTTGCGGATAGCATAAGTAGAACAACAGCAGCTTGGGGCGATGCGGCCGTCATTTGTCCTTGGACGATCTATCAGTGTTATGGGGATAAACAGATTTTGGCACAGCAATACGATAGTATGAGAGCTTGGGTTGATTATATTCGTACACAAGGAAGCGAAGAGTATCTGTGGGACACCGGATTGCAGCTTGGGGACTGGCTGGCATTGGACAGTGAGGAAGGAAGCTATTTCGGAGCAACGGACGGAACATTGATTGCGACGGCGTACTTTGCGTATTCAACACAGATCGTAGCTCAAACGGCGAAGCTGCTCAATCGTTATAGCGACTACAAAATCTATCAATCTTTACATGCAGACATTAAAGCTGCTTTTACCGCCCGATATTTTAATGATGCAGGCCAGCTCACTTCGAATACACAGACTGCGCAGGTTATCGCCTTGTATTTCGATCTGGTGCCTGAACCGTATAAAAAGCAGGTCATTCAAGAGCTTGTCAGTCTTATTGAAAAGAAAAACATGCATTTGGATACCGGTTTTGTCGGTACCCCATATCTTTGCTTAGTTTTATCCGATCATGGCTATGCAGATGTAGCCTATACACTATTGTTCCAAAATGATTACCCTTCATGGCTCTATCAAGTTGAACGGGGAGCAACGACGATGTGGGAGCACTGGGACAGCATTAAGGAGGACGGATCGTTTTGGAGCACAGCGATGAACTCTTTCAACCACTATTCATATGGTTCCGTCGGCGATTTCATGTACCGGAACATTACGGGAATTGACCTGATTGAACCAGGCTACAAAAAATCACGTATCGCACCCAAACCACCTATGAACTTAACGTCAGCTAGTGGTGAATTGGAAACACCGTATGGAGCCCTTAAGGTTCATTGGCAAATTGAGAATGAAGAAATGCGGTGCAAGGTTCATATTCCGCACAATACAACAGCTCATATCACGCTACCAGGTGTAGTGGATACAGACGAATTGAAGCGGACCATTGCTAAGCAATATCCTTCGATTGCGAATCCGCCAGTAAGCATTCCGCTGGAGTTGGCGAGTACAATGGGGACTGATGGGAACGATAAGATTTTCCAAGAAAGTGGAGAGCACGCGTTGTCATTTACAGTGGGTTCCGGCCAGTACGAATTCAATTATAAGTACCAACAGCAGGTTCAGCATCCTACACGTGCATCCTTAAGCTAAATCACGTACACTAGAGGAAAGACTAGGCATCATTTAACAATTCCATTCATCAACGGGCGGACCGGTGCTGCCCGTTTTTTCATTATCGTCGTAGGAGGGACATTAGTGGAGCTTCAAGAGCTGGATCAGTTGCTGCGAACCAAAACAGAAATTGAACTGCTGCAACAGCAGAACAATGAGGTCTTCAATGACCTTTCTGCAAAATCGGAGGATGAACGATATTTCGACTTGCAGCGAAACATTTATCGTATGCCAGCATCGTTTTTCTTTGATAAACATGATATTTTCATCAACAAGCACAACCGCTTCGCTCCGATGTTGGAGCACATGCACGAATTCATCGAGTTGAACTATGTATATTCCGGGACATGCAGCCAGATCATAGCAGGGAGGGAAGTTCGGCTTGAGGAAGGCCAGATGTGCGTTCTGGATCGGGATGTACCTCATAGCATCGCTCCTCTAGGAGAGAACGATATCCTGATCAATATTTTATTGCAAAGGGAAACGATTTCCTCGTTGTTCCTGCAGCGGTTGTCGAAGAAAAAAAGCGTAATCGGTGAGTTTCTAGCCAACTCAGTGCTGCAGCATCAACACCATGATCATTTCATTATTTTCAATTCACAGGGTCACGAGAACCTGCAATACATTTTGCGAAGGATTTTGATAGAATACTTTTCAGAGCATGATGATTCGATGGAATTAGTGAAGTCATACTTACAGATTGTGTTTGGAGAATTGGTCCGCGTATTGAAGAGCGAGCACAACATGCGGCTGAATGAACAGGAAAGTAACATAACGGCCATTCTGAATTACATAGAAGAGCACTACAGGGACCTGAGCTTGCAGCAATTATCGGATCATTTTAACTATAACAGTACGTACTTGAGTAATAAGTTGAAAAAAGTAACCGGTCTAACGTACACGCAAATGATCGCGAACATCAGACTGAACGCAGCTTATTCATTAGTCGTAAATACCCAGTTGTCGTTTGAAGCTATCTTTAAACAAGTTGGATATGACAGCATGAGCTTTTTTTATAAAAAGTTCAAACAGGCTTACGGAGCCACTCCGCAGACTATTCGGAACAAAGCGGTGAAAGAAAATAGAAATGAATGATTCACACATGTTCCCATTGAAGTCGCTATTATAGCGGCTTTTGTATTTTATCGGTACAAGTTCTTGTTCCAAGCCAAGGACATGAACTTGTACCGATTTGCTTGTCATTACTTTAGCCCTATTGATAGTATCCATGTCAAGCATAAAGCAAGGGGGATACCTTTACTAATCCTAACTGTTAATTATGCTCTTGATATTCTTAATAGTCGCAAAGTGCATTGCTTCATGGTAAATTAGAAAACCCAGTAACTGTTCTACCGTTGTAAAGGTAAGTCCTGTAGACGACTTGTAATGAGGTTCGATTTCTTCTTTCAATTTGCTTGAAAGTACCGAGTCAACCCTTTCTATTTGTTCAGTTAACAAGTCAATTATTTGAGACATCGTTGGAGACTCTGTATCCCAGTCAGAAGGTTTAGTTCCTGAATCAAACAACTTGCTAAAATTAGTAGGATATTTAGTTTCTTCCCCAGTAAGCTGGAAAGCGAATTTCTCATGTACAACATACATGTGGCCTAGATTCCATTTTATATTGTTTTTCAATCCTGCTGGGATAGTTTCCGCGGCAGATTCACTTATGCTCCTCACATAATCCACTGCCTGACGGCGAACAAATCCCAATTGATCTACGACAAAATTACTCAAGATTTTGAACCTCCCATAAAGTCACTTTACTCAAGGATGTAACCTCATAACCTTAACTCACCAAATACCTCAGTAACGAGAGGAGTTACGTCAGATTTTCAAAACAGTGCAAGTTACAGGTTTAACTCGCTTAGGCTTGGATGTTCAGCGGGACGCGAGCCGAGAGGCCAATGAAATTTGCGTTCCTCTTCCTTGATCGGCATGTCATTAATCGAAGCAAATCTACGCTTCATCAAACCGTCATCAGCGAATTCCCAATTCTCGTTTCCATACGATCTAAACCAATTGCCACTATCATCATGCCATTCATATGCGAATCTTACAGCAATACGGTTATCCGTAAACGACCAAAGCTCCTTGATAAGTCGGTAGTCCAGCTCTTTGGCCCATTTTCTAGTTAGTAAAGAGACAATTTCTTGGCGGCCTGTGATAAATTCACTCCGATTTCTCCAATAACAATCCTCAGTATATACAAGTGAGACGCGCTGGGGATCTCGGCTATTCCAGCTGTCTTCTGCCATCCGGGTTTTTTGGATTGCCGTTTCAAGAGTGAATGGGGGATTTAAATTGTTCATTAAATTTCCTCGCTTTCTGTACCGTTTGTATTAGTATAAACCGATCGGTTTATATATGCAAGTTAATATTACAAGTCCAGTACAAAAGGTTATTCCTTCAGAACTTTAAACTATTTCTTTTAAGGATGCACGATCTCTCAAATGTCGAATCGGTTCATATTCATAATGTACCAAGTAGCTACTATCTTATGCATAGTGGCTCTTTTTGTATATCAACGATTGTAATAATCAAAAAAAGCAGAACACCCATACGAAGAGAGGTGTTCTGCTTTTTTCACTTTGTGTTTTTTGCAAAATTTTCAGCCTAGTTAAACTTAACCCTGCAAAAATTCAATCAATGCTGTGTTAAATTGATCAGAGTGGGTGGCATTAAAGCCGTGTGGTCCGCCTTCGACAACCACCAGACGGCTGCCAGGAATGGATTCATGAGTACGTTGTCCACTCACCTCCAAAGGCACGATGGCATCTGAATCACCATGGATAACCAGTGTTGGAATATTGAATTTCTCCAGATCCTGACGGAAATCGGTAAGGGCAAAGGCAGCAATACAATCCAAGGTACCTTTAGGAGAAGCCAGAGCTGCAATATCCCGGTTATAGATACGGAATGGTTCGCTTACGAGATCTGTACGGTCTCCTGCAGCGAAAAAGTTGTTTGTGAAACCATCCAGAAATGCCAGACGGTCCGCTTTTACCCCATTTTGGAATTCTGCAATCGTTGCATCATCCAATCCTCCTTGAGGATTATCTTCGGTTTTATAAAGATAAGGAGGGACTGCTCCTGCAAATACGGCTTTGGAAACGCGTTCTGTTCCGTATGTTCCCACATAACGTGCTACTTCGCCGCCACCCATGGAGAATCCGACTAGTGTGGCATCGCGCAGATCAAGGTGCAGAATCAATTTATGTAAATCCGAAGCAAAGGTATCATAGTCATAGCCATCCCAAGGTTGGGAAGACTGGCCAAATCCACGACGGTCATACGTGATAACACGGTAGCCCGCTTCAATCAGTGCAGGAACTTGCTTCTCCCAAGATCGTCCACTCAAAGGCCAGCCATGAATCAGGATGATGGGTTTTCCCGCGCCATGATCTTCATAATACAGTTCAATTGGTTGAGCATTCTCTTCGCCTACATTTACTTTAGCCATGGAAAATCCCTCCGTTAGTAATTATATTTTAGTTTAAATTGTACATATGCAATCTTCCATTGTCAATTTTAACCAATGATTGCCGTTTGAAGTGATTATTAGGAGATCGTACACTTGTAATAATGTAAGGCGCTACGATACATACAATCAATAACAGAAGCTTTGTCTGGCTCAGAAACATGAATGGGGGGGCTTGTTCATAAAATCTCCTCACTTTCTATACCGTTTGTGATAGTATAAACCGATCGGTTTATAGTTGCAAGTTAATATCGCAGCCAGTCAAAAGAGATAGCCTTATTAAGGCTACCAATGATGTTCCAAAACTGAAGAATCAACTAGTTCATTCATTTAGCACAAACAACGATGATATGATGATGACGTTTTGAAGACAGCGAAGCGGGGTCAATAAAATGGATTTAAATAACCTTAAGTTGAATAATCAATAAGATTGAACTTAAGCAGACAAATGTGCAGAAAGAATTCTGGACTGCGCTTTTTTTATTACTTCTTCACAAAACTCGTATTTTGTACATATGTAATGGCCATAAAATAAAAGACCGTTTTCTCGTAGAATACGAGAAAACGGTCATAGTTTTTCCTGTCTGCTATTCAAAGCATCGCTTTCCATAAGTAAAGAATATAAACTTTGTTTTATAATCCTCCCTCGTCACAACGCTCCTCCTGTACAATTCGAGCAATGTGAATCATCAAATATAATAACTCTTCGTTCGAAATGGAGATATCCATCATGTTTTGTACGTAGGTTTTGATCATCTCCGCGCATTTGTATTCAAGCGGATGCTCCTTCACCATATGTTGAAATATAAAATCTTTCGCCGAATTGCCCAGACGCCCTTCTTGTAAACGCTGGATGAAAAATTGCAAATGTGTGACGAGTCTCACATAATGGATGGAGTTTTTGTTCAATTGCATATCAAAGGTGTATTGAATAAGGTTAAAAATATCTTTTAACATCTTAACGGATTGCATCGTGCGCTCCATATTCTGCTCATGTGTTTGGGCATTCACGAAATGAAAAGCGATGTTCCCTGCTTCTTCTTCCGGCAGTTCAATACCCAATTCTAGATTCAGCATCTGAACTGCTTCAACCCCCAGTTCGAATTCGACAGGATGAAACCTCTGGATCTCCCACAACATGCGATTCTGTAATGATATACCTTTTTTCCATCGTTCAATGGCAAACGACAAGTGATCCATAAGCGTAAAGAAGATTTGATCGTCAAGAGACAGCTTTTCTTTCGCATTGGTAATCAATTTGTTTATGACATTCACATGTTTTTCTGGCATGTTTTCGATGGTTCGTACGTAAGCCTGAGCAGACGGATTATTTTGCAGAATGAATCGTTTCTGGATGTGCTCTTCGTCCAGTCGCTCGCCGACTTTGCCTTTGAATGCCAAGCCTTTTCCCATGACAATCATTTCTTGTCCCTGTTCATCTTTGGTCAGAAGCAAGCTGTTATTCAATATTTTGATTACTCTCATGCATTCATCACGATCCTTTATTCTTTCGTGACCGCCTGATCTGGATTTCCGATACATTTGCCATTCTGTTTAATGACCTCCTGATACCACGAGAAGCTTTTCTTCTTTAAGCGCTTCAAGTCTTTCAGATCCTGTTCACCACGGTTTACATAGATCATGCCGTAACGTTTCCCATAACCTTGATGAGTGCTTACCACGTCAATAACGGACCAAGGGCAATAACCAATCACAGCTACCCCATCCGTTAGAGCCAGCCTGATCTGTTCCAGGTGTTTCTCGATAAAATCAATCCGGTACGTATCGTTAATGGTGTAATCCGCCTCCAGTACATCCGGAGCTCCTATACCATTTTCCGTAATTAGAATCGGGAGACCATATCGTTCACATACCTTACGCAATGTTAGCCTTAGGCCAACCGGGTCAATGACCCAGCCATATTTCGTTTTTTCCGTATAAGGATTCTCCGCGGCCCGGTAGACCCCCTGCTCGCCAAGCATAATTTGCTGATCGCCCGCACGAGCTGTAACATCCGATGCATCGCCCGTACTGGCGGCAATGGTTGCCGTCGAATAATAATTGATTGCTATCAGATCAGGGCGGCCAGACTGAATATCTTCCATGTCGCCCTGATCAATAACCGGCTCGATGCCACGTTCCTGCAAATAACTCCAGAATAATGGATTATACCGTCCCCACACCGATAAGTCGAGAAAACTCCATCCACGAATCGTCTCCCAGTTATGTGCAGCGATTGCATCTGCTGGTCTGGAGGTTGCCTGATACATGGAAGTCATGTTTAATGCAGGACCGATCTTGCCTTGCGGGAGCATGTCATGAAATAGTCGCATCGTTCTGCCTTGAGCCACAAACATGTGATGATTTTGCTGGTACTGTTCCTTAGTGGAAGGCATACGGCCGTCCTTCGGTGTACCAACGGCACCTGGATGGAGAATCATCGTATTTTGCTCATTAATAGTCAACCAATATTTCACTTTATGCCCGTAATGCGTAAACAAAATACGCCCGTACTCGACAAAGGCATCGATCGTTTCCCGGTTGAGCCATCCTCCGGTTTTCTCAAGCTCGTAGGGTAAGTCGAAATGGTACATGGTCACAATGGGTTCAATACCATGGAGCAGCAATTCGTCAATCAATTGGTGATAAAAATCGAGTCCCTTCTCATTAACAGCTCCTGTGCCTGAAGGCAAGATTCGAGTCCATGCAATTGAAAAACGATATGCTTTGAGGCCCAACTCTGCAAAAAGCTTCACGTCTTCTCTGAATCGGTGATAGTGATCGCTCGCAACCGTGAAATCGGCGGTTCCAGCCGGATGATCACACATATCGATGACGGACAGACCTTTGCCATCTTCGTTCCAGGCTCCCTCCACTTGATAGGCCGAGGTAGAGCCCCCCCACAGAAATTCATTGGGGAATGGTTTGATGTGTTGATATAACATCTCAAGCACTCCTTCGTTTTGATGTTGATCAGGATATATGACGAATCGAATTATGGTTGTTACGAAAGGTGGATAATAGTCGCTCCAACCTCCACAGGACTCTGCTTCTCCAGCTTAATACCCTGGAAACGGTTCGAATTGGCGATAATGATCGGGGTTATGACTTCATACCCTTCCGCCTTGATGGCATCGATATCAAAGCGGATCAACAAGTCACCCCGTTTTACCCGGTCCCCCACTTTAATGGAAGAGTCGAAATGTCTCCCCTTCAGGTTGACCGTATCCACTCCAATATGAATGAGCACCTCTTCTCCATCATAACCATTTAATTTGACCGCATGTTTGGAGTCCATGAAAGACGTAACTTCACCTGCGATCGGTGCATACAGTTCTCCTTTGTCAGGAATAATTGCAGCACCTTTCCCCAGTAATCCCAAAGAGAACACATCGTCTGGTACACGGTCCAGATGGACTAATTCCCCTTGCATCGGGCTGGCGATCGTAAGTGGGCGTAATTCATTTTGGCCGGGTACATTTGCATTTGTTGTTGCAGCAGACTGCGTGCCTGGAGTGTTGTCTTTAACAGGCTCTCGGGAAAGCGTCTTGTCATCGTTAATGTTGGTATTTCCTTCTTCATCGTCTACTGGATCCTCAAAACCAATGATCCATGTCAGAGCAAAGGTAACGATAAAAGCGATCAGACAAGTCACAATAGCATGAACGATGTTCATCGGATTGCTGCCTATGAAGGCTGGCAACGCGGCAAGTCCCGGAGAAACGAAGGCATAACGCACTAATCCGGTCAGACCAGCGTATATCCCTGCTACACCACCACCAATCATTGCGGCAATCAATGGTTTCTTCAGTTTCAGCGTTACGCCGTACAAGGATGGTTCCGTGATTCCCAGCACAGCGGTGAAACCGGATGAAGCAGCGAGTTGTTTCAGTTTTTTGTTTTTTGTTTTTAATGCTACAGCAAGCGTAGCCCCACCTTGAGCAATATTGGACGCGAGCATTCCCGGACCGTTGATCATTTCATATCCATTTTTGGTCAGTTGGCTAGTTGCAATCGGCGTCATTGCCCATGCAGTGCCTGTCACGATCAGGAACGGTTGCAAAGTTCCCATTAACAAAGGAATCAGCCAACTGGCTCTGGCATTAATCGCATCTGCACCCATCGCAACCAGATCATTCAGGTACGTTCCGAAAGGCCCAATCGCCACCAATGCAAGAGGTGCTGTAATCAGTAGCACAATCATCGGTTTCGTAAAAAATTTGATCATTGAGGGCGATACTCGATCCGCGAAACGTTCAATATAAGACATGAGCCAAACGACAATAATAATTGGCAGCACGGAGCCTGCGTAATCGGTTAGACGAACTGGAACACCGATAAAAAACACGTTTTTTCCTTCCGCCATCAGGGCGCTCCATCCCGGGTGTAACAAAACACCGGCAACTGTCATCGCCAGAATTGGACTTGTTTCGAACTTAATGGAAGCTCCATAAGCCAGTAGAATAGGCATGAAATAAAACGCCGCATCCGCAATGGTGTTAAGGATATAATAGTTTTGGCTTTCTGTAGTTACGAGGCCTGTCAGCACAAGTACGGCTAATATCGCTTTGATCATACCCGCGCCAATAATTGCCGGTATTACTGGAGTAAATGTCGTCGAGATTACACTGATGAATCTGGAAATCCAGCTCTGTTTCTGCTTTGGTCCGTTATTTTTGCCGGAATCTGATTTGGACTCCGCACTTCGAGTTGCCGAACCCATCTGCTGAGTGATAACTCGGTAGACCTGCTGGACCTCATTGCCCACGACAACCTGATATTGTCCACCATTGTTCACAACGGTAATGACACCTGAAAGAGCTTTGAGTTTTTCTGTCTCCGCTTTGGAGATATCGTGCAGTTCGAACCGAAGTCGGGTTGCGCAGTGCGTAAGCCGAGCGATATTATCCTTCTTTCCAACCAATTCCGTAATCTCTTGTCCCAACTTGCGATAATCCATACCTTTGCCTCATTTCTAAATTTGGTATAAAAAAAGACCAAAACGATATGCCTTCCCCTACTCACATAAGGAAAATGCAAAATCATTTTGGTCATGCCTGCTTTACCAGTAACAGCCAAACACTGCTAATATTCAATTCTTTATTGATGTAAACGTTTACTGGATCATAGTATCACACATTCATTTAGTTAGCAATCACTTCATACGACATTTTTCTTTATACCTAACCACTTATGTTTTACCTCTTATCCTGTCAGTTGTCCCGCAGCAATGTGAACATCTTCATGTATTACGGTGCTTAATGAGGTTTTAAGTACATATGTTCATTGTTTAGATATCCACCTAATCGACAATGAGAACATGTTCTTGTCCCACAACATTTTTCACATAAGTAGTGCTTTCAAAAAAGTCGTTGTTCCCCCAGTAGGATAACGGGAAACGGTCACAGCTTAGTTGTCTTATATAAGAATAAAGCCTGCGCGCTCTACACCTTTATTGTCTGTGTGCCTGTGACTTGTACAACCATCTTGCCACTCTCTTTGTCTTCTATGTTCAACTGACGGTAATTCCTGTTTGTTGCCAATCATGTTACTAATTCAGACGCGAATGTCTGAGCTGTATGCAAAGCAGACTGCCATCTGCCGGAGGCATACACCCAGCGACTCATTTTTGTACCTGATAGAAGCTGCGTGACATCCGAAGCATCCGTGACAACAAAGTTGCAGTCGTGCCCTTCTTCTATTCCATACTCGTCACAGCCCGTGATTCCAGCAGGTATATCCGTGATCATCCGCAGCAGCTTTACTAAATCCCGCTCACTGCCCATATGGGCTGCATATGATGTGATTTGGGCAATCTGTACCAGATCCGCGCGGCCGAACGGATGGAACGGGTCTTGAATATTGTCGGAGGCCGCAGCAAGCGGAATGCCTTCTGCAAGCAGCTCGCGAATTCGTGTTGTGCCCCGTCTTACCAGACCGCGATCTTCCCGCCCCTGAAGATACAGGTTCACCGCAGGCAGCGTTACCGCGTTCAGACTGGCTTCCTTCATCTTCGCCATCACATGCTGTGCATCTTTTTCCGTCATTGCGGACAACGAGCACAGATGATCTGCGGTCACTCTACCCTGATAACCGTGGCGAATCGTATGCTCTGCTATGCTAAGCACAGTTTTTTTTTCGGGATGATCACTTTCATCTGCATGCAGATCAATGGGTACGCCGAAACGTTCTGCTAACCGAAAAACTCTGCCAATCTCTCTTTCAGGGTCGTCTGTCAGATGAGGGGCTCCACCCAATACATCAATTCCCATCCGCAGTGCTTCCTCGATTGCCTCATCCGCAGCTTCATGATTGCCGCGGAACGGAACCATGAGCGCATATTGGATAGCCATACGGCCCTTCAACTTCTCCCGTACTTCCAAGGCTGCCTCAATCGTCCGAAAGGCCACCTCTCTCCCCAAATGAACAGGGAAGTCAAGGTGGCTCCTTATGGTTGTGGTCCCGTAGCTTAGTGCCATTGTGGCCGCCGTCAGCATGCGTTCCATCAGCTGCTCTTTGCTGAATTTCTGCACAGCTTGGCTGTAATTAAGAATGGCTTCATGAAGCGTGCCGGATCGGTTCGACACCTGCGCGAGCGAAAAGGCCTTATCCAGATGCATGTGACAATCAACCAGGCCAGGAAGCATCATGCCTCCCTGCAGATCGATGCAATCCGCGGCTGCCAACCGTTTCAGATCCGATCCGGCCTGATGCGGCACCATCAGACGGGAAGCACCGCTTTCCCGTGCATCAAGGATATGGTCCTGACGACGGACACTAACCCATTTTCCAACCTCCGCTTTTAGTTGATAAAGACAGAGGTCTTCCCGGTGCGGAAGGCGTACATTAATGAAATGCAGCCCAGCACTCATTGCGCGGTAGCCAGCGCCTGAAGCACGGCCAGATCCTCCTCGTCAAGCTCGGTGACCGGACCCGCTTTGATCATATCCGAGAACATTTCGTCCGGTACCATGGTCGTCAGACAATACAGACGCGTGCTGCCCGTGTTAATAATATCGTGATGGTTGCCCGGTGGAATTATAATGAATGAGCCTTGGCGGATCGGAGTCTCATACTCGTTGCCAACTTTGGCAAGTCCCTCCCCTTTTAACACATAAAAATATTCATAAGCCTCCCGGTGTTCATTGGATGGAGTTCTGCCTCCAACCTCGAAGATTTCCACAAATGAAGTGAAAGGAACCTGCTCCCTGTCGCACAGCAGGATGAACTTATTCGTATCCTGTGCGGAAATTTTGTGGACGGGACAATTCTCAAAGTTACCAGCAACCAGACCTGGAATGTTCACCATATACATTTCAACCTCACTTTGATTGATTTTAATTATTGCTTGCTTTCACCTTTTTAACGGCAGCCTCAAACAGGATATGTCCTGTTCTGTACTGCGAACAGCCGTGGTGGCAATCTTCAACCCACCTGTTCCCGTGCTGTTCGTCTCACCCCAGACACCGTTCGGATGCCGGGCGAATAACGGGAAGGCGCTGCCTGTCAACTCAAGCCGGACATACGAGCCAGCCGGCAGGGTGGCCGCCAAGGGACGCAGCCGGATCTGCGCTGTTCTCCAATCATTGGAGGCATCTGCTCCTTCACTGCAGATTTCCGTGCGACCCACACTCAGCAGCCGGGCCGTCCCTTTCTCAGATACGGTCGTGAGGATGACCACCAGATCCGTCGGACCTCCCAATGTTTGGTACTGAACGGATAGCTCCGGGGATCCAAAAATCGGGATATCCTCTGCAAGCGGTCCTCCCGTATATACCAGAATCTCTTGCCGTTCCTGAATGGCAGCTCGGTCGGACGGCAGGTAAGAGTCCAGACGCATCGGCAAACGTGAGTCGTATACGAATACATCCGGTACAGCCTCCTCGACATCATCCTTATGCTTTTCGAGTCTCCCCCCTCCTGCCGCACCGTTCGCCGGGGTCTGTGACCCGGACAGATAAAACCATTCGGACGGAGAGGGCCCATCCTCAAATAGAGAAGGCAGCTGTTCCGCCGTATGCCATTCATGACTCAATTGGTCAAAATAGCGGATCGGCAGTTCACCGGACAATTCCATGTCTTCCTTGCCCTTCAGCCAATAATCAAACCAGCGCAGCTGCTCCAGATGATGACCACCGTCCGCCTGCTCGCCATGATCGATTCCGCCCGCTCTGCGCCCCCATGGAATGTGGGCCCACGGACCGATAATGAGCCGATGAAAACAATCCGATGTGGCAGTAGCTTGCAGAGCCTCGAACGACTGCAACGTTCCCATGAGGAAACCGTCATACCAGCCCCCAATATGCAACGCCGGTACGGGTTCCTTTACGATCTCTTCGATCCAGTTCATCCGCTCCCAGTACTCATCGTACGCTTGATGATCGATCCAATCATAAAATGCGGGAAAGTATTGCTCCAGAATCGGATGCCTTTCATTCAGCGGCATTTTCCAGAGCATCTCCTCGGGGCTGCGCATGAGTCGTGAGCATTGCTCTGAGGTATCGAAGTCACCCGCTCTTTGTGCCGTGTCACGAGCCAACTGGAAAGCCCACGGCAAATGATTGCCAAGTGCAAATGAGCCATGCGGATAAAATAAGCCATGATACATGTCTGCCGGACACATGCTCGGTGCAATCGCCTTGAGCGCAGGGGGATGAAGGGAAGCCGCTGCCCATTGTGTTAGGCCTTGATAAGAGAAACCGTACATGCCTACCTTCCCGGTCGAGCCGGACAGACCTGCTGCCCATTCGATGGTATCAAACCCATCCTCTGCTTCCTGAACAAACGGATCAAATTCGCCTTCTGACTCTCCCCGCCCCCTGACGTCCTGGATTACCACGATATATCCCTTACTGGCATACCAGACGGGATGGGCATGTGTAACGGTAGAGGCAATCGACCGTCCGTAGGGCTGGCGCATCAGCAGCACAGGATATTCCCCTGTCTCGTCTGGCATGTATATATCTGAATACAACGTTATGCCGTCGCGCATCGTGCAAGGAACCTTTCGGCGGATGACTACATTTCCAAATTTCATGCAACTCGCTCCTTTACTGTAGATACGGATTGACTATAAAAATCCGTATGGTACGTTAGCTGCTGCTGTGTGGGCCATTCTCCCGTCACCCGTTGATCAGACACCGCTAACAGCCGAACGCTTTAATTTCTCCTGATTCAAAATTCCCTTCGGGTCGTTGCGGTGTTTGATTTCCCATAAACGATCATGGGCGTATGATCGCCCGCCTTCCTTCAAATCCCATGTATGCGGATTATTGACGATAACCCGGTTTTCCTCGTATTGCTCCATCAGCTGATGCAGACTTTCCTCCGTTGTGAAGGGAACCAGCGGCAGGCCGGAGATCAGCAAATTTCCGTTTTGCCGGGCAAACTCAATATGATTCATCACTTCCGGATATTCCTTTTTCATAGACGAGATTTGCTCAAGAGCACGGGATGGTTCAAAATTTAGCTGCAGGTAGGTTAAGCCCGGGTCTGCCTTGCGCGCCCATAATGTTGTATGATTCCATGTGAAATCGGAGACCCCTACACCCTTGTGGTACTGTTCGGCAGAGACCTTCATCGCCAAGTGACCTTCATATTCCGATATGATGCGTTCAAGCTGGGATTCGTTGGCTGTATCCACTTCAAGTAATGCGACAGCACGGCCAGCGGGGAGATCAAGCGGAAGAAAATAGGACGGAACCGGCCATTCATGGATGGAGATTAGCCTTTTCACTAAGGAAGTGTCCTCAGCAACAGACTGCCCGAAGCGAAAAGCCTGTTCGAACCTGTCAAAGGTTACTGCCCACTGCATCCATTCCACCCGGGGAGCCAGATTGATTTCCACTTCTGACAAAATGCCGATTGTACCGTAAGTATGCAGGTAAGGCAGCACCTCGTCCCCCTGGAGCTCAATGGTACGGGGATGAACCTCAACCGTCTTGATTTTTAGAGAACGTACCAGCCCATCCCAGATCGTCCCCCAGCTGATCGAACCGATGCCGCCAAAACCGCCGCATAAAAAACCGCCGATCGTCGCTGATTGAAAGGTGGAAGGCATCGTACGCAGCTCATAACCTGCCTTGCGGGCAGTGGATTCCATTTTGCCGAGTCTAGCCCCGGACTGGACCCGCATCGTGCCTTCTCCCGTTTCGAGCACCTTGTTGTACTTGGCCAGATTCAGGACGATTCCGCCTGTGACCGGCACACATTGGCCATAGTTGCCTGTGCCGTTACCCCTGATGGTCAGCGGAACTCCCAGCTCGGCTGCAATGGAGAGCAGATCGTCAAGCTCCTCCTCGGTACGCGGACTGGCAATGCACTCGGCGACCTTACCCTGCAGCTGACTGGCCAGCACAGGAGAGAAGTGATGATAATCCATCGAATATTTGGCAAGTGCCGCCTCCTCCCACTGCAGCAATTCCGGATCCATGCGTTCTTTCAATACGGCTATCCAATGTTTGTTCATTCGGTTCCCCTCCCGTATGTTGTAATACTGATCTCCTTAAAGGAATCCCTTAGGAATTTGGCATGAACTCATCCGTAAATACCTTGCTGATATCAGGCTCCTCTTTCAATGCCCCAATCTCCTTTAGCTGCTTTCCGAGCTCCGCCCAGCGTTCCTCTGTCATGTAACCAACACCGTGTTCCGCCGCATCACCTTCGTATACGAAAGGAATAAGCGCTTCTGCGGCATAGTTCAGCTTTTCTTTCGTGAAATCCGGGTTTTCCTTTAAAATGACGTCATTCACGGTATCATAATTGGTCTTGTAATAATCCCAGCCCTTCATCGAAGCCTCGACATAACCACGCACAATATCAGGATGATCCTGGATATACTGCTCCGTGGTGAACAGCACATTGGAATACGGGTTATAACCGGCATCCGCCAGTAGTAGGAAATCAATGTCTACATTCTGCTGCTTCATCTCGTACGGCTCACTCGTTACATATCCCTGAATGGCAACCGTTTCATCGGCTACAAAAGGAGCCAGAGAACCGGTATAAGCCAATTCCTTCACGTTACCCAATTGGTATTTACTCTTCACAAAATCCCAGAACACCGAGCCCGTCCCCACGTAAACAGAGCGGTTGTTCAAATCGGCTAGGGAGGACATGTTCTGGTTGGCATGAACCATAAGTCCCTGCGGGCTTTTCTGGAATATCGTCGCAATCGCTACAAGAGGGATTCCTTCTTCACGAGCGACCAACAATTGATCCGCTGTGGCCAGTCCGAACTGCGCCTTGCCGGAAGCCACGATCTGTGTTGGAGACACCTGCGGCCCACCTGCCTGGATGGTCATATCGAGACCAGCCTCATTGTAATATCCTTGTTCCTTTGCCGCATATAGACCCCCATGCTCCGCTTGTGCAAACCAGTTCGTCACCTGTGTAATTGCCGTGAGTTCCTCGCTTTCCCCCGTAGCAGCAGCATTCTGAGCTGTTGGCTGATTCCCGCAGGCCGCCAGCAATGTGGATAAGGAAAACAATGCTGCCAGTAAAACTACAGTTCCTTTTTGTCTGTACTTGTTCATCTCATTACCACTCCCCAAGGAAAATTACGGATGATTTACTCTACTTCTGCTACCGGATTTCGAAGCTTCATAAAGCCACTGATTCTACATTCAGCGACATCTCCTTGCTGAATTCGGACGGATCCGGGTGTGCCCGTCATGATCACATCTCCCGGATGGAGAGTCATCATCTGTGAAAAATACGAGACAATGAACCATGGATGATACATCATGCGAGACACCGTATTGCTATGAATAACCTCATCATTCAACACAGTTTCAACGACGAGGCTCTGTAGATCGCCTATTCCGTCAGGTGTTATGAGCTGTGGTCCAAGACTGAAAAATGTATCGAACACCTTGGATCGCTGCAGGAATCTGGGGTTCCGTGCGTGAATGTCCTGATTTGTCATATCCAGCGTTGCGGCAAAACCGGCAATGACCTCCTGTGCATGTTCTTCCGGCACATTTTTGCAGGTTCGACCGATGATAATGCCAAGCTCTGCTTCTGATGTCACATTCGCATCCTGAGCCGTCAGCTGGATATACTCTTCCGGCCCGATCAGGCTCGAGTCCGGCTTCATGAAGCAGACCGGCTCACGCTCTGGAGGAGTGGATGCGAGATCAATCGCTTTTTGCACATAATTCATGCCAATTCCCCAGATCTTACGAGGGTGGCGGAAGAGAGGAGTAGGTATGGCCGCCTCCGAAGGTATGAAAGGGATCGATGAACATGTTTTGTCCCCGTGCTTCTGGTACCACTGGACAAGCTCCTCTAGCTGGCCTTGCTGCAAGATCTCCATAATGGAGGTGCCCCATGAGCTTCCTTCCGCCCTGTTGATCTCCTCGAGAAAGAAAAATCGTTCTCCATGCTCAATCGCAGCCCGTTCACCATCGCCGTGTTTCAGACTGACGAGCTTCACGGGGTGCTTCCTGCTGGCTGCTGTACCGGTTCAGTCCCGCGGACATCGGTGATTTCAAAATCACACAGTTCCTCCAGCGCCTCCGACAAAATCATTGAGATTCTATCCTGAATAATGCTGCCTTTCTCAGGCGTAGCCGTTGTAGCATCACCAGCAATGCCGGTAGCGGAGATATCCGCCATCTTCCAGGCGAAGCGAATCTTCCCTTCTAATGTAAGAAAGCGGTATGAGGACATATCAGGAAGCTCTTTGACAAGGAACTCCTCCTTCACCCAGTCCGGTTTGATGGACATTACGAGAGAAGTCTCATAATCGCCACCATGAATACCGAATTCCAGCTCCTCGGAAGAGAGCAGATCCTCCGCCACATTCAGACTGCTGGGACTGAGATAGAAAACCATCATCCCCGTTCTGATCCGTATTTCTCGTGATACCGTATTCAGCAAATCCACATTGCCGCCATGGGTATTAAATAACAGCAGCTTGCGAAAACCACTGGCCTTCAGACTTTCTGCAATGTCCAGCATGATGGCATGCAGTGTGCTCGCAGATAAAGAAATGGTGCCCGCAAGCCCGATATGTTCATTACTTTTACCATACGAGACCGGAGGCAACAGCCAGATTTCCTTATCCGACCGCACGCGCTCCAGCGTTTGTGTTAATGTCGCTTCCCCAATCAAAGTGTCCGTATATACAGGCAGATGGGGTCCATGCTGCTCCACAGCTCCAACCGGCAGAATAACCAGCGCCCTATCCTTCGGCAGTTCTGAGACCTGTTTGCTTGTCAGACGGGGCAGAAATCGCTCCTCCCACGCTGTTCCTTCGTATCGTTGAAACATAGCTGACACCCTTTCTCCTGCGGCTTTATTGTTTTTACGCGTTACTTAACGTCCATATATCGAATGATGCTCTTATCCTTTTACTTCTGAATTTACTGCTGAAAGAAAGGATGTGGCCCATTCCAGCAGACGTTGATCCTGTCTTGGACCGGCAATGATCGAAATACCGACCGGGCTTCCCAGTACCTCGGCAGCAGGGATTGTAATCTGCGGCAGACCCGACAAGCCGGCAATGCAGGTTAAACGCATCGTTTTCACTCTTCGTTCCTCAATTAAAGGTCCTCCCAGTCCCAGCTTCGGGGCCGGTCCAGTCGTCGTCGGAATGACAAGCACCGTATCCGTTTTGAGCAGGTCAGCCATGTACTTGCACACCTCAACCCTGCGTTTGGCCGCCTTCTCCTGATCGGCACGTTCAACGGTGCCTGCCCAGGAGAATCGCCCGGCCGTATCTGGTCCGAAGACTGGCTGCTCACGTTCAATCCACGCCCTATGCTCCTGCCATATTTCATAGCCCTGGATCGTCCTGAACATGGTCATCCATTCAGATAGACCCTGCGGGGCGATGCGAACCGTTTCATGGCTCGCAGCCATGCCGCCCAGCAACCTCAGGTAAGGGGTAAGCGCCTCTTTGCTCTCCGTGTCAGCAAGCTCCCATGCATCCTCACCGATGAGCACCCGGCTGAAGCCTGTACCCGGGTCTGCCTGAGGCAAAAGCACTTCACCTACCCGGCACAGTGTCTCGAGATTGCGTGCCATCCAGCCGACGGTGTCAAAGCTGGGAGCGAGTGGGATAACGCCTTTCGCAGAGACAATGCCATGTGATGGACGCATCCCATAAATTCCACAGTACGAAGATGGCACACGTACCGATCCTCCCGTATCCGTTCCAAGGGAGAAGTCAGCAAGCCCAGCGGCGACAGCAACTGCCGATCCGCTCGATGAGCCTCCAGGGATACGATCGGGAGCTCTTGGATTCACTGGTGTTCCATAATGAACATTTTCACCATTCAAGCTGAACATCAGCTCATCGGTATGCGTCATCCCCGTTAGTCGAGCTCCTTGCTGCAATAGCAGGTTGAGCGTTTCCGCGTGTTCCGTCGCCGGCCCATGCGTTTGGAGCCAACGTGGATTACCCGCGCCATTTGTATGGCCACGGACGGCAAACACATCCTTGACCATAAAGCTGAGTCCGTTCAGCCTACCTTGTCCTGTCGGTTCAACGATCACCTGGTTGACAATGGCGTTCCATTGGTCTTTCATTGCTTCATCCCATCCTTCCGCTCAGCCTTCTAACGATGCCAGCTCTTCCGAGGTATTTCTCTTTATAGGAGTCGCTCCCCCGCTCAGTTCATGTACCAACCAAGTGGAATCCGTAACGAAGCCATAGCATTGCTTGATATTGTACAATGTCGCTTCTATGCAGAAATCTGGGGAGCTTGTTGCCGAGCAATCCTCCAGAAGTATGCCGTCATATCCGAGACAAGCCGCGTCCTGCAGTGTATGCATGACACACTGATCGAGATTTACCCCGGCAAACAACACCGTTTGAATATTGAGATTGCGTAGAATACTGTCCAGTGGTGTATCCCAAAACCCGCTCATGCGATATTTATCCACATAGATATCATCGGGGGATGAATCCAGGCCATCGACAAGTGCCGTTCCCCAACTGCCTTTCTCCAGCACCTTGGAGCCGTTCCCCGGCAGTGGGTCCCCGATGCCGTTGCCCCGCCCATCCGAATTGTACACATGAAGCACGGATGGCGGCACGTTCATTCGGTCTTCCCGGTTGCCCCAGTTCACCCAAATAACAGGCACTCCCGCTTTGCGCAATTCGGGTATCAGTCGGTTCAGCCGGCTGACCGGGTTAAGGAGCGGAGAGGTATCAACCCCAATGGAATCCAGCCATCCACCCGGTGTACAGAAATCATTCTGCATATCGATGACAATAACTGCCGTATGCTCGAGATCAAATATGACTTCCTGCGGCTGTGCAGGGAGGGTTACTGACTTGCCGTACTTTTGCGTTCGCCTTAGATCCACCAGCGTTTCGGACACTTGCCAATAGCTCTTTCGATTTCCAAGTTTGAACATACTAAGTCCCCTCATTTTTTTGAGATTTCTGATTTGAGGCTTTACATACTTTGGGTTCACATTCATGGCTTCATCAGATATTTGATCGTAAATGCCTGGGTAACATCTAGCGCCTTCGTTAATCCTCCGCCCTTGATCATCTGATCCTGCAGGGTGCTCCAGCGTTCCTTTGTCATGTAACCAATACCGTTTGCCTCAGATTCCTTGTTAACAATAAAAGGTTTTTCCTGCACTGCCTCATAATTCATTGCTTCTACCGTCATATCGGGATTGTAGGTCTGAATAAACGGGTTTACCTTTTCATAGTTTTCTAGATAATAGCTCCAACCTTTCTGACTTGCCTGCACCACAGCTTCAACGACATCGGGGTGCTCTTTGAGATAATCTTCAGTCGTAAAAAGAACGTCTGCATAATTCGCATAACCGGAATCGGCGATTTTCAGATAGTCCACCTCAACCCCCTGCTGAGCAAGCGCGTAAGGCTCATTCGTGATGTAACCCTGATTGAGCGAACTGGGGTCATTGATAAAATTAACAAGCTGCCCGTTATACTTCATTTCTTTGACATCTGTCAGATTGTATTGGCTCTTGATATATTCCCAATAAGGCACCGCTGTACCGATGTATACGGTTTTGCCGTTCAGGTCCGTAAAATCCTGAATGTTCTGACCCTTGTGGTACATCAGAACCTGCGGTGTGCTCTGAAAGCCGGCAAGGATACCGACAACAGGGATTCCCTGTTCCCGCGCCTTCAAAATTTCATCCGCATAAGAGATCCCGAATTCGGCTTTGCCAGCAGCGACAAGCTGCATGGTTGACACCTCGGGTCCACCCGGCTGAATCGTCATGTCGATCCCCTTGTCCTTATAATAGTTCTGCTGCAATGCCGCAAAATAGCCTCCATCTTCCCCTTTGGCGTACCAGCCCTCGATCAGTTTCACCTGCTTCAAATCTGTTCCGGCTTCCCCTCTCGCCGGGACGGCGGATTCTAGAGCGGAGGAATTGGAGCATGCGCTCAGAAGCAGGATGATCAAAGAAGCAGCCGACAGCAGCCATTTCTTGTAACGAAAGTTCATATGATGATTGGACATGTTGGATCTCTCCCCCGGTTCTGGTATCATTTCATTGCTGATTCATGCCAGGACTTCAAAAGTTTGTTCGACACCATGTTGATGATTAGGAAAAATGCTATTCCTAGGGCGGATGCCGCTAAACCGCAGGCGAACAGGTAAGGAGTTTGCAGGCGGGTTGCCGCAACGGTAATCCCGTAACCGAGTCCGCCTTGTCCGCCACCAATGCCTGCAATGTATTCACCCACGATCGCTCCGACAACCGAGCTGGAGCATGAAATTTTCAGCCCTGCCATAATATACGGGAGTGCCGCTGGAAATCTAAGCCTCCAAATGGTTTGCAGCTTGCTTGCATTATACAAATAGAATAAATTCTTCATGTTCTGATCCGTTGAGTTCAATCCGATCAGCGTATTTGATAAAATCGGGAAAAAGCTAATTAAGAATGAAATGATCACAATGGCATTTATTCCCGCTCCGAACCAGATCACTATGATTGGCGCTACCGCAACGACCGGAATAGTCTGTAGGATAATAGCGTAAGGATATACGCTTTTTTCCACTGTTTTGGACAGAGCCAGCAGAATGGCCAATGAAATACCGAGCACGACACTGATCATAAAACCGATTAACGCCTCAACAATGGTTGTGCTTACCGACGTAATCAGATTCGCACTGTTCTCAGCAGCTGCTGCAGCAATATCGGATGGCTTGGGCAAGATATAGGGGGGCATTCCCAGTATTCGCACGATTAATTCCCATCCGCCGATAAACAGGACAAACACGACGATTGGCGGCAGAATTTTTTTCAGCAGTCCAATGACTGGGCTCTCTTCTGCCGGATGATGGCTGCGGGTATTGTCCTTCCCGGAAGCTCGGATACCTGGTGTCGTTTCAACGGCTGGATTAGCTACCATCTCTTCCATGTTGCTTCCCTCTCCTCTCATTTCTGGCTATCAATGTTTCAGTACATTGGACACGCTGCGTACATATTCACCGAATTCAGGCCGGGTCCGGAATTCATCATCCCTCGGATAAGCAAACGGAATATCAATGAAATCCGAAATTTTACCGGGGCGAGGCGTCATCACCACGACTTTTGTCGATAGGAACACACTTTCGAACACGTTATGCGTAATGAACAGAACCGACATCTTCTTGTCCTGTTCCCAAATATTTAGCAGTTCATTCTGCAGCGTCTGCCTGGTAATTTCATCAAGGGCGCCAAACGGTTCGTCCATTAACAACAACTTGGGACGGGATATCAACGCCCGTGCAATAGATACTCTCATCTTCATTCCGCCTGACAACTCACGGGGCAGCACCTTCATATAATCCTTCAAGCCTACCAGCTCTAGAACCCGCTCCCCTTCGGTAATTCGCTCCTTTTTGGATACGCCACGCAAAGTAAGAGGCATGGTGACATTATCAATCAGCTTGGCCCACGGTAGCAGGGTATGCTCCTGAAATACAAAGGCAATTTCATTCTGTTTACGTGCTTCCTTTGGGGAAGTACCCAGCACGGTCAGATGACCGCAGGTCGGTTCCGTCAAACCGGCAATCATATTGAAAATGGTAGATTTCCCGCAACCGGAAGGACCGACAAAACATAGAAATTCTCCTTCCCCCACATGCAGATTCGCATGCTGCACAGCTACAGTGCCATTGGGGTAGATTTTGCCGACATCATCAATGACAAGCATAGAACGGCTGTCCTTTTGGGCGGCTGCCTGTTGATTTTGGGTGAGCTGCATCTGAATCCCCTCTTCTCTTTGAAGTTGTGTCCTATCATATAGCCAAAGAATATTCGTGTAAATATTCCTGACACAATTTTGGTTTTTTATCTAATGGTATACGCTTTGCGTTGGTTTAAAAACAGAAGAATCTATATTTAGAGTTAACTTACATAACATATATATAACAAAAAGGATTGCGGGAATTCGACATGACCCTATATAATTGCTTAAAAAGTTTCGTCGTGTCCGGTACCTGATTCAGATATGTATCGTTTAGGAGGAGTGATTAACATGCATTTAACTATAGAAGATGCGTTGACGGTGTACCCGTTATCGGAAGGGAAGTTGGCTGCCGGTAAAAAAGGAATTTCCCGAACGATTAGCTCGATCAATTTGATGGATGCGCCGGATGTCATCAACTGGATGAAAGAAGGGGAACTCTTGTTGACTACAGCTTATGCAATTAGGGATTCACCCGAGGAATTTGTTAATTTGCTGCAAAAGCTTAATGAACGTGGGGCCTCCGGGCTTGGCATCAAGCTTGGTCGATACTGGGCGGAAATACCAGAGATTGCCCTGCTGGAAGCCGATCAGCTGGGTTTGCCCCTAATTGAGCTGCCTTTTCAATTCACCTTCTCCGAGCAGATCACTGCTCTCTACCAATCCGAGTTCCAACGCGATACCCGTCGGCTGAATGAATTGCTTGAAACGCAGAAGAAGCTGGTTGATTTTGCAATGCAGGCGGATGAGTACACCAATTATTTTCAAAGTATCACAAGCATTTTAGGGGTTCCTTTAGCCATCGTTACCTCTGAAGGACAGGCCTTGTATAATATGACAAGCTGTTCTGATATGGAGCTGTTGAGCGATTGGCCCTGGAATCAGGACAATCGGTTTTACAAGTCGGCCAACAACCTGTTGTATCGTGTCCCCCTGCTGAAAAACGGAAAGTCATACGGTTACTTGCTGATACAAACTGAAAATCTGCTGGAAGCACACGAAATGGAGGGCATTTTTCACCAAGCCGCCGTTATTCTTTCCTATCATCTGGAGGTCATCCAGAATCAAGAGTCTACTGCAGCAGGCAGTCGTCTTGGCGCTGCCATGGAACGTTACTTAAAGGGGAACGCCTCTCTGAAAACGGTGCTCGAATTTGCCGAAGCATTGGGAAGCACATTTTGGAGCACTCCCTACGTATGCATGGTATCTTCCACAAGAGCGGATGCTTGGGACCATGAAAGTCAGAGGCGCAGACTGAGGGAGATTCAGAATAAGCTTCAGGACCATCCCAAAACGTCCTCCTTGGAATCCCATCATTTTTATGTGATGAACCGCATATATTCACTCTTCCCTCTTCTAGAAGAAGAAGCCAAGGATCGAAGGAAGTATGAGAATTCGGTACGTTTGTATGCCGATTTGATGCATTCATGGGACCACGGAACAAGGACATGTTTTATCAGTAAAGTAAGGACGGGCATGGAGGAGTTCATCGACGGCTTCCGGGAGTGCGGGGAGGCTGAGAGAATCAGTACAGAGCTTGGTTTAAGCGAACCGGTTGTCATGTTTGCTGACCTGGAGTTTATTTATCTCTTCAAGCATATTCCACAGGAGGTTATGGTCAGGTATTGCTCTTATTTATTCCGTCCACTGCTGGACAAAGAAGAGGAATACACCAGCGAGATGATGCACACACTTGAAGCCTATTTCACCAACAACGGCCAAGTGAATGAAACGGCACGTGAGTTATATATCCACCGTAACACAGTTCTGTACAGGCTGGAGAAAATTTCGGGGCTGCTGAATCTGGATATGAAAAATACCGATCATCTGCTGCTCTTAAAGCTGGGACTTATGTTTAGGCATATGATGTCGCCCGAGAGACAAATTTAAAAAAAGGTCTAGGGTATCCTAGGAGCCTCGATTCCTCGTAACCGGTCAAAGCTACCGGCGATTTACTTAATCAAAAGTTTCTAAACGGCAAAGTCTCCACATTGAACTGATTAGTTAACTATCTAATCGAAAACAATGTTCGTGTCCGGGGACAGTCACCTTTAAAATGACACAACACAAGACTTTCTCTTATGTATTTCCCTATATCATGTTTCAATAATTAAGTAAGGTGTACTTCCGTTCCCATCCCCCAACAGGTGGAGGATTTCAAAATAACCCAAGGCACCAAATTCCTTCACGTGAACCGGACGCTCTTATATCTTTTCGTGGATAAAGGTTTCAAGTGTTTCATGCAGCGTGCTATCCTGTTCCAAAATCGGGCCCCGTTCCCCTACTGCCATGGTGTTCCGGCGACTGCTTAGCATGCCATTGTGATTGTACGTTCCCTCCCTGCCAGCTTCGGCCATTTGCCTGATGGTTAGCTTTGTTACCGTCCATTGATCCGCCCCCCATACCTACATTCTCGGGGATATATATGTTGCCATCAAGTTTTGAAGTACGTACATCGTGTCAGTTGTCCACATATACGATGGTACTTAATAGTTGTTATTTTAAGTGCATGTACTCAATGTTAGATATCCATCTAATCGGCAATCGGTACAAGTTCTTGTCCTTGGCTCGGGACACGAACTTGTACCGGTAACATAAAAAAGCCGCTATAATAGCGACTTCAATAGGACTATGTTCTTGTTCCTCGACACTTTCCCATTTTCTTGGTACGTTAGTCACGTGTGTATACTGTCATCTTAATCTAGTTTAAGACATCACGGCATCTGTTCACTGTAGAAAAAAGAACAGCATCCTCTGCAACTACAGAATGCTGTTCTTCAAGTGAAAGGTTCTAAACGTTCTAAAGGTTTCATTATTCAACGCCAAGTTTCCCCGGAATTCCCTCCTCGGGTCGAGTATTCGTTAACAGACAAGGGAGAAAAGCTACTTCCCATTCTCGAAAAGATGGAGGAATTCGGTAATTTATACAGTGATAAATCTTGACCTAAGAAAACATCAAAAATAATGGAATCATCTCATTTTAGTAATCCAGTCTCAGATCCGGATCTAACTCCCAACGCAAGCCTCGCATTTAGCGCTGCTTGTCCTCCTCATGCTGCTCAAAGTTTTTACCCCATTCTGCGATACTATTTAAAATAGGCATAAAACTATCTCCTAACGCTGTTAACGAATATTCAACCTTAGGGGGTACTTCCTTATATACCTCTCTATGGATAAGCCCATCCGTTTCAAGCTCTCTCAGCTGCCGCGTTAATATTCCTTTGGATATGCCAGGCAGTAAGCGCTGAAGCTCATTAAAACGTCTTGTCTGCATGCTTACTAGCCATAGAATAGTCAGCTTCCACTTTCCAGCAATCATATTTTGCGGCCTAGCAATAGCACATGTTTTTATGTTTTCAGGATCCATGTGATTTGGATTGTACTCCATTTTAGCCATTCAACATCACCAATCTTCCCAAAGGTTCTTTTTTTGTGACTATGTTATAAAAATGTAACTACTTCCATTACAAGATACTATGCATTAAGATGAGTCCGTAGTCAAGGAGTCCATAATGGAGATATGACTTCGATTAAGCGATAGATTCAAGGAGGATTATTTAATATGGGGAAATATCAAAAAACTAACGATTTTAACGAAATCGTATTTGGTCGTCGCACCGTAAAGGTTTACGACCCTGAGGTTAAAATCAGCCACGAGGAAATGACCGAGATTTTGCAAGAGGCTACACGTGCGCCATCATCTATTAACTTACAGCCTTGGCGCTTTCTAATTATTGAGAGTGATGAAGGTAAAGAAAAGCTTGCTCCACTCGTTATGTATAATCAAAAGCAAATTAAAACTGCAGCAGCTGTCATTGCGGTGTTCATGGATATGCAGCATATTGAAAACATGGAGCGCATTTTGAACAAGGAAGTTGAGCTTGGATACAAACCTGAAGACATCAGAGACTTACAGTTAAATACTGTAAAACCCGGGTATGCCAACATGCCTGAATCTGAATTACGCCATTTTAACACATTAGACACGGGGCTCGTGTCCATGCAGCTCATGTTGGTTGCACGAGCACATGGATATGATACCAACGCTATTGGTGGTTACGATCGTTCGAGAATCAATGACGTATTCGCTTTAGATAAGGAACGTTACCCTACGGTTATGTTAATTACGATTGGGAAAGGAGTTAAAGAGGGCCATCAATCTTATCGTTTACCTGTAGATGAAGTGGCTACTTGGGTGTAAAAAAACGAACAACAGCAGGAACCAAGGGCTTGTTTTCAAACAGACAAGCCCTTGGTTCCTTAACTACACAACTTATTTATTACTCGTTTAGAATAGAGAATCATATGAAAAGACAGCTGATCACTTTGATCAGCTGCCCATCGAATGACCGAACTGCTTCAGATTGGTTGAACTTCTAAGTGTTGCCGCCCCCACATCCCCAGATCCGTAACCAGTTTCTTGAGTTGCAATGCATAAGCTCGCAATGTATTTAGGCTAGAGCCCTGAAATTTGCTTATCTGTCTCATCAAGGTGAAGTTCAAGCCTATTACTACAGACGGAGTTGGGACGAAACATTGGGAGATTTGTCGCGTTGACTTATTAGCGATTCCTCTTTATAATTCGGACATCGAGAGCCAAGGCAGATCATGCATGAGACGAGTGCCAATACGAAGTCTAATTCATGGATCTGGGTCTCTTAAACAAACTCAAATGTGAAAGATGTGAAGGAATTATGAGTAAACAGAAAGTATACTACGGTAAAGATATCGAAGTGATGTTTAATTCTGAGGTATGCATCCATTCGGGTATTTGCGTAAAGGGCCTTCCTGGTGTTTTTGATTTGAGCAAGCGTCCCTGGATTAATCCCGATGGCGATACGTCAGAGGCCATTGCCCGGCACATTGACACATGTCCAAGTGGAGCGCTGACGTATAGACGCCTGGATGACGAATATTCAACAAGGAAAGAAGGCTGAAGCATGCATAACGTAGAACATGAAACGGCTAACAAACGATTTCTTATTCAAGATAACGGCGACATTGCCGCAGTGATGACGTATGTAATCTCAAGTCCGGAGCTGTACATTATTGATCACACTTTGGTCGAAAATGCTTACCGGGGACAAGGACTTGGCGATAAGCTTCTCAAAGCCATGGTGGAATACGCACGGGAAAACGGTATTAAGATTTTACCTTTATGCCCGTTCGCCAAGGGACGTTTCGATCGTATTCCTGAATACGCGGATGTTCTCAATAAATAACAACAATCTAATTAGGGTAGTAATCAGAAAAAAGAGCCTGAGAGTACGAGACTTCCTCGTCCCCTTCAGGCTCTTCTTAAGTGTCTGCTCAAAAATAGCGACCCTGCTCTAGTTATATTCAATAAGAAAGTTACTGTATACGATCTATCAAACGTTTTCCTTCAATTGTTCAACATTTTTGTTTAATTGCGCTAATATTTTTCTAAGCACAGTTAGCTCGGCATCATTAATTTCAGTTAATAGCTCCTTGGCAAAATACTCTTTTTCCTTTTGTGAGGATTCAATCAATTTTCTTCCTTCGTCCGTTAATTGGACTAAAATGATACGATTATCCCCTTCTTTTTTTCTTCGTGATACGATCTTATTGTCTTCGAGCTGTTTGAGATGTCTGGCGACAGCTGCCTTATCAAGCGTCACTTTCTTTTGTAGATCACCTTGACTTATTTCAATCTCTTGATATATTAATGCGAGTATTTCAAAGCGAGATTGGCTGATGCTGATGTATGCATCAAATGTAGTATTTATGGCGTTGTTTACACGGTACATTTCGTATAACAACTTCGACTCCTGTGACCAATCTTTGCTCAAAACCATCACATCTTTCGTATTAATATTGGACTGCAACCTACTTGCAATGTATTAGACAATATACAATTTATTTTCTTTTTTTACAAGTACGCTGTCCTATACCACTGAATAAACATGTTTTTCTGTCGCTGGGGCGACCATCCTTCTCATTCAAAGCCTAAAAGCCCTCTCTCAAGTAGAAAGAGGGCTTTGCAACAAATATTACTTAGTACACGGACAGCGTACCGTCATAATTAATCACCTGTCCATTGTGGTTCTCATCATCCAAAACAAAATTAACGATTAACTCCGCTGCTTGAGCAGGTGTTTTTACAAAATCTCCTGTCATATTTCCGTTCAAATCTGTTGTAACTGCTCCAGGCATCACGGTGAAAATCTCCACAGGGATATTCTCCTTCTCAAAACTCATTCCCCAAGACTTGGTCATGACATTCAAGGGAGCTTTGGATGTTGTATAGGCAAATGCATTGAAGTAAGGTAACGGCTCAATAGGTATACTGATATTTTGAATAATGCCCTCATTGGCAATCAGTAGCGGGAGCAAGCCTTTTGAGAGCGCAAAAGGACCGATGAAGTTAACTTCATGAGTGGCTTGAAGATCCTCTACAGTAAATTCCCATCCAACCTTATGCATATCGCCTGGAATACCAGCATTGTTCACCAGTAGCGATAAATCTGTGTAATTCTGCGTAATCGTTGCTACTGCATTCTCAATACTGTGTAAATCAGCTACGTCTAACAATAGCAAATGTGCATCACCAAAAGCTCGAAGTGAAGCTACCGCCGTATCTCCCCGCTCCTGATCACGTGCTCCAACTAAAACGCGATACCCTGCTTCTAACAACCTTTTTGCGATCTCATATCCAATCCCTTTATTCGAACCCGTTACTAATGCTGTCTTTGTCATCTGTGTTTCTCCTTTGCTACGGGCAATCTTAAATTCACTGCTCCGTAAGTTTCCTTCCATACCGTTGATGTATCAATGTTGATTCATCAACAGTTTATGATAAATCATCTTTTATGGCAAGCTTTTTTTATAAAGTAAGTAAGCTGGTCAGTACATGAATAAAGGCAACCAATCATGTAGTAGATCGGCTGCCTCCTTGATTTAGACAATTGCTTTAAATATTTTTTTAACTATAGAGTCTATCATAATTCCTTGAGAAGGCTCTTCTCTAGTAATCCATTTTTTTAATTGAGCAACATAATAATCGATAAGCAAATTCGAGAAAAAAGAATAATTGGATAGCAATACAACTCCTACACGGTGTCGTCACGGTTTTAACTGTTTAATGTGGATGACAAGATTTGATAGAAACGTTCCTTATCTACTTCTCGTGAAAGTTCCACGTTTCCATGTTGAGCCGGTTGAAATGAAGTGCCTCCCATAAAGGCTTCCTCACGGGTTTCAACGCGAACAAATCCTTTTTCAAATTGACAAACATCAGGATGAAAAATACAAACCGCGGCCAATGGGTCATGTAATGTCAACTTATTCGAACTTTCAAGCCACGAATTGCCAAAATCAAATACGGCTTTCATCAAATCGGAATTCGCAAGTAATAGCTTTCCCGCCTTGGCTGCCTCTATGGTCAATTTGTCTGTGATTTCAAGCGTAATGGCCCGGTTGATCGCTACTTTGGAAGCAAAAACAATGTGGGATGCGAGCGGGTCAGCCCATGAGTTCCAATTGTAGTAGGCTTCCGGCAATTCCTCTTGGCCAAAATATCCATTCATCATATAGAGTCCTCTTAACAGAGACGGGGCGTCGGGATATGTATTAAACAACGTTGCAATATTGGTCATGTTTCCTATGCCGAGTAACACAATCTCATGTGGATTATCCCTGATCATCTCATACATAAATGCAGGCGCATCCGATTTTTCATAGATATCATGTTCCCAGTTCGGCAATGCCGTCGCACCGTCCGGAGTCGGATATACAGGGACAGGCTGCAACGTTGTATCCAACCCCGCAACAATCGGAATATCCCTTTTAACGGTTTTACAGATGGCACTGGCAATGGCTGCCCGCTTCTCCGGTTCTCCACACACTGTTGTAATGCCAACTAAGTTACACTGCGGCTCTTTTAATAAATAGGCCAGACAAAGGGCATCGTCAATATCGCCGCCAATATCGGTATCAAGCAGTATTTTCTTCATGTATGGATCCTCCTGTATTAGCAATTAGCCCGATCTGTCCCAAAGCATTGAAAGCAAAAAGCCGCTAAATAGCGACTTTCCGTGGGAACATGTAACTGACCCTAGACCATGGGTGTCTTACGATTCAAGGACTCCATAGTCAATTTCCATAAACTGTGTAACTTCCTTCTCCCACCGCTCGGATACAAATTCAATGTGCATAGGATGTACGTTATACATTTCATAATCTTCTTTACTGTTAAATACCATAGAAAATCCAAAATCAAAATGATTCTTGGGACTGATTTCACGAAACACCTGGAAATTGTTCACCGTAGGTATGCTGCTTAACATGGTTTTACCATCATGCAGGAACTGTGCTTCTTCAGCTGAGCCCTTCTCGTGTTGAAGTGAAAATACAACAGAATGGATGATTTGCTCTTTTCCCATTGATATCGCTCCTTTATTCATTCATATTGTAGTGATGGGCAATACGTGAATTGGAAACCCGCCTCCATCATCCACATAATCATATGGATCTACTTGAAAAACCTCGGTTAACGTCTTATTATGCTCTTTCAAACGGAGATGAAGCTTTAAAGTGCTGCTATGAAAGCGATACACCGTATTTGTCTTCCTTCTTAGCCATTCGGCGTGATCCGGGGTCATTCCTTCTAAGGCTGCATGGAAAATTTGCTGCCTCCCTTTGGACATATCTACTGCAATTTATTAATGTATTCTAAATATTCATATAGTGAGATTGCGACCAACCTCGGATTTTGCTCCCAAAGTCATTTCGGCAAAAACTTCAAATTAATCACTCAACTTACACCTAAGCAATTTCGCGATAAATATGGAATAAGAGATTATATCCAATAAGCACAACTAGGTTAGGAGCCTGCTTGTGCTTATTATATATATCCAGTTTAGCTTGCACTCCTAAACCGATCGTTTTATACTATACCAAATGAAACAGAAGGCGAGGAGATTTTATTGAGTACAATCACTCCCCCATTTAGCCGCGAATCCGCAATTCATAAAATCCAGATGGCGTATGGGAACGAGAATTGTGAGGTTGCTGCCGGTAGTCTGATGAAGCGTAGGCTCGCTTCGATCAATGATATGCCGATTAGCGAAGACGAACGTAAAATTCATTGGCCGCTCGGTCGGCGTTGGGATGATCATCCTGGTCTTACCGATCTGGGCCTATGACTCGTACTGTATTCGAAAGGGCCGATGTTATTCCTATGGTTGCTGAGGTATTTCGCGAGCTTGGCTACGAGGGTGCATCCATGAGTAAAATTACAGCCCGTACACGTCTTTCAAAAGGAAGCCTGTATCATTTCTTTCCTGGGGGAAAAGATGAGATGGCCGCTGAGATTCTCGCACACATTGATCAATGGTTCACAAGCCACATATTTGAGCCGCTTGAACGGGACGAGCCCCGTGAAGCTATCCAGAACATGTGGCGAGAGGTCAATGCTTATTTTCAGTCAGGTCAACGAATATGTCTTGTTGGTGCTTTTGCTCTTGACGAGACACGAGACCGATTCGCTTCACTAGTTCGGGAGTATTTTAAAAGATGGATCGATGCCTTATGTGCCGCAATTGTTCGAATAGGAGCATCTATGGAGGCTGCAATCAAAATCTCCGAAGATACGGTTGGCGGTATTCAGGGGGGATTAATACTTAGTCGAGCACTCCATGATCCGACCGTTTTTGAACGTACATTAGCAGGAATCACTGAGCGAGTAACTATATTTATAGAGGAGATTTGAACGAGAGCAGCCAACGACTGGCTGCCAACAGGGATTCTTGCTACCGCTTTATCTTTGTGTCAGCGGGTATCCCAATAAATCCAGTAAGCCGATTCCCTCCCCCATTGCCGTCAATAGCTGGGGGAGCAGGATTTCGAGAGGCTCACCCTTCAAGGGATTGCGCTGCGTATCAAGCCGACCTCTACCGTGGAACGGTCTATTTGCATTTTACTGACAAATACCCCCTTACACCGTCAATTCTTATGAAGAACAGATGCATCATGTTCAGAGGCCATCATGTAACTTGCGATTTCTTGTATTACTTGTTCACACGAGCTAATCTCTTTGATTCCCCCTGCTGATGGAGAAACACTAATAGTGCCATGATCTAAGTTCCCCAAAAGAAGAGCCTCTTTATACCCGTTTTTATGGTAAGGAATCGCCTCTTCAGCCTGCCCTTCCTGGATTAAGTGATAAGCCATTACTCCAGCTGGTGTTGGAATAGTTCTTTCGTGTGCTTCCGCGAGCTCAATCATTTCTTCACTTTTTACTCCGATGATGGCTTTCTTTGCAGCAGCGCTAGCCGGGTTTTCTACAGTCGCTATGAATCGAGTTCCCATATATACCCCCTCTGCTCCCATTGCAAAGGCTGCCTTGGCTCCACGACCATCAATGATTCCACCAGCAGCAATTACCGGTACACTAACAGCGGCCGTTACTTGGGGTAAAAGTGTAAAAAGACTTACATTATTTCGCTAATATGTCCACCTGCTTCGCTGCCTGTAACAATTACGGCATCAGCTCCATGTTGTTCAGCTTCCATAATGTTTTCTACTGTTGGTGTAATAGGTCTATATAAGACGATTATTCCGTGTTCTTTCAATTTTTTCATTTCGCTGGCGATCATCTTGGTTCCAATGGCGACAACATAGTTCACCTCTTCTTCAAGCAAAATATTAAAAAGTAAAGTAGTAAATGGGTTGTATATCATTTTCGTTGAAGGGAAATACGTAATTTACTGCAAAGCTCTTATCGGTCAACTTCTTCACTTTACGAATCTCATTTCGCACATTTTCCGCATACTCTTCCATACTTTTTGGATTTTGTGTTTGGCCTGCGTTGGGTCCGAGTACACCCATCCCTCCGGCATTGCTAACGGCTGCGACAAACGCTGCTGAGGTCACCCAATTCATTGCTGCTGAGATAATGGGAAATTCTGTGCCTAACAGCTTGGTAATCCTGTTCATATTTATAATCACCTTTCTACATAACCTAGATTGAGGAAGCAATCAATGTCTTTTATAATAATTGAGACCTCTATGTTTTAGAAGAAGGCAATAATAATGGACATAGTCGCATTTTTAGTACTAATAGATGTTTAAGGAAGGACAGAATGTATGACGCGAATATGCAAGGATGGATTTCACAGGGAGTTTAAGGAACATCATCCTATGATTTTTGGGATGGCTTACACACAGAACGTGCTTTCAGGACGCTGGAAATTTCTTATTATATGGTTTTTGAAGAATCAAAAACGACGGTTCCATGAGATTAAATCATTTCTCAGTAGTATTTCTCAGGGATCTTTGACCAAACAGTTAAAAGAATTAGAGGAGAACGGATTTATTGTAAGGGAAGTATTTCCTGAGGTTCCGCCACGAGTAGAATATTCCCTGTCTGAGAAAGGACGCGACTTCTTACCTATTTTAGAGATGATGGAGAGGTTTGGAGAGAAGCATGGAGAAATACAAGATATAAATAATACTAAAATCAGTAGTACTACTGATGAAATCTAATGTGAATTTTGTGTATGTACACCTCTAATCTGTTATCGTGCTGTTCCTGTCCATTGCAGAAATCGGTACAAGTTCGTGAGTCTACTCGGAATATGAATTTGTACCGAAAACATAAAAAAAGCCGCTACCATAGCGACTTCAATGAGAATATGTACTTGTCCCTCGACAATTCACCCGCATTTGCTCTGTAGCTTGTTTAATCCCTTTAACAGAATGGTTGTTTTTTGAATATCTCCGCCACGATCAATATATACAGACCATTTAGGGAACACCTCTTTGAAGAATTCATTTCCTAAATCAGTTAAATCAGAGCTTCGTAGTACCAAATCGTCCCTGAGCGATCCATCTTCTTGGAAAGGTTCTATAACAATTAACTTGTGCTCCACTAAAAAATTTATTAGTACCGTTGTCATGGAATGAACTTGCTGTTGATAAGACAAGCTTTTACTTCTTTTTAACATCGTCGGATAACTATATCTTAATATACTCACGCTTATCACCTCGGATTCCACCTACTCGCTATGACTATTCTAACGGATACGTAAATTTCCAGTCAAATGAGGAGCAGATAAAATATGACTCTTCCAGCAGAGCGTGAAGACGTATCTGATGGTTAATTAGTGGTAGGGCATTCAATCCATGCGTATACGCCGGAAGAAATGGTTCTTTCCATCGGAAGATAATGAAGATAAGTATAGTTCTATCTGTGCTATAATGTAAAAATTAGGTTGCCTCTAACGAAAATCGTAATTCTAATTAGTCTAGACATTTAGGGGGAGAAATGAATGGATTTAGGATTGAAAGATAAAATAGCACTAATTACAGGTGGCAGCAAAGGGATCGGATTAGAGACAGCAGTTATTCTAGCAGCGGAAGGCGCAATGGTGGCAATTGTAGCCCGCAACGAAGGTCCTCTTCAAGTCGCGGCGCAGCGTATTAAGGAGACTACAGGGGCAGATGCGCTAGTCATCACTGCAGATATTTCAATAGAAGCAGAGGTACGACGTGCGGTGGAGCAGACTGTAGAACATTTCGGCGGACTAGATATCTTGGTTAACAATGCTGGAACCGCAGCAGCTAATCGCTTTGAAGAGGTCAGCACCGAAAGCTGGACTTCAGATTTGGATTTGAAATTGTTAGGAGCAGTTCATAGTTCTAAGGCGGCAGTTCCTTATATGCGTCAAAGAGGCGGTGGTTCCATCCTTAATGTGACGGCGACGGCAGGTAAGGCACCATCTGCGTCGTCTTTGCCAACATCAGTCAGCCGTGCGGCAGGACTTGCCCTCACGAAGGCCATGAGCAAGGACCTCGCCAAGGACAATATTCGTGTTAATGCCGTGTGTATCGGTCTAATTCGTAGCGATCAGATTGAGCGGAAGTGGAAGGTTTCCGCACCAGAACAAAGCTGGGAGGAGTTCGCTTCCGACCCGATTCATGGCATCCCACTCCAGCGAATTGGTCAGACAGACGAGGCGGCAAAAGTGATTGCTTTTCTTGTGTCAGGAGCAGCCTCCTATGTAACAGGAACTGCCGTGAACATAGACGGTGGTACATCCCCCGTATTATAAAAAACGATGCTGTAGTTATATATTTTAATAAGCGTAGTTCGCTAAAGTCCCTTGTTAGGGAACCAAGTTCTTGTTCTCGGCTTGGCGAGAAGAACTTGGTCTCCTTTATCATTTTCGGAGACACATTTTAATGTAGTTGGCGTTCCTAGTTTGGCCACAGCATGTTGAAGTAATAAATCGCTGGCTTCTCTGATTAACATGTTATCAACTCCTTAAATTCAACGTTCGGCAGCCTCTATGATTAGTTTTGCCTGTTTTTGGCCTGACATCAGCAATTCATCACTAAGCTTGGAATCACTGACCGCACGTGCCAGAGCAAGCGTGCCGACCATGCTGCTTACCAACGCATAGCCTGTAGCTCCATCCACAGTTGCCATATCGGTTATAAATTCAATAAATCTCTGTAATTCATGGGTGAAGGCTTGTCGCACCTCTTCGGATAATTGAGGAATTTCCCCTGATAACGCTGGTAAAATACAGCCGATTTCCGTCTGATCACGATGCAAGGGGCTTAAATAAAAATCAATAATAGCCTCAATTTTAGGCTGGTCTTCTTTTTTGTCAGCCACGCTTTGCAACATCTCTATTGTATCGTTAATGGCAAAATGGCATGCCTCAATCACAAGCTGCTCTTTGTTCGCGAAATGGGAGTAAAACCCTCCATGTGTCAATCCTGCTCCCTTCATGATGTAAGGGAGACTGATGTTACGGATTCCATTCGATCGAAACGCTTTAGCCGCACTCGTAATGATATATTGTCGAACTTTTATCTTATGGCCTTGTGGATAAGGCATCCCTCTTCATCTCCTTCAACTGCATTCAAATCCTTCATTCGATTAAAATATTATATCCATCATATAATTAGGTGTCAATTTATTGGCATGTCTCTTATTTAGCGCAGCTGCGAGCAACAGCATAGTATTGACTCTTTTAAAATATGATGATTATAATATATTACGGTCATCATATTTTACTTGGAGGTGCAGTACATGATTCACTTCGAGACAGTAGACACATTAGTTATTGGATCAGGGCCGGGGGGTTATATGGCCGCGTTACGCTCATCACAGCTTGGGATGAAGACAGCCATTGTAGAACGTAATCAATTAGGTGGAGTATGCACCCACGTAGGCTGCATTCCTTCCAAGGCGTTAATCGCTGAAGCTGAACGTTTTGCGCTTCGCAGGCAATGGGGCGATGTTCAAAGGGGGGCTTCTTTCGATGAGGCTCAGGCATTCAAACGAGCTGTTGTTAATAAACAATCTGGGGGCATCCGTTTTTTGTTGAAAACAGCGGGAATCACAGTGATTGAAGGCGAAGCAAGCTTAATCGACCTGCATACTGCTGTCATTCATCATGCCGATTCAAGTGAGCAGCAAATTACCTTCAAGCATGTAATATTGGCAACAGGCTCTCGTCCGATCGAAATCAAGTCCCTTCCCTTCGGTGGCCGTATCTTATCCTCCACAGAAGCGCTATCTCTCCCTCACATTCCTGACAGTCTTGCTATAGTTGGTGGTGGCTATATCGGAGTAGAGCTAGGGCAGATGTTCGCCAAGTTCGGTACGAAAGTAACGATTCTTGAAGGGGGTGGCCAAGTGCTGCCAGGATTTGAAGGTGAACTTGTTGCTCCTGTAGTTCGTCAACTTGAAGAAGATGGAATAACGATCGTTACAGGCGCCAACGTCGTAGGCGCTGATCAGCATGCACACCATCTTGAGCTTCACTATTCACATCAGGATGAGCGCTGCACGGTTCAAGCGGAATATGCACTGATTACTGTCGGAAGAACACCCAATACGGATAGGGAATTGGGTCTAGAACGCATCGGTCTGCCCTGTACAGCCCAAGGACTGATTGAAATCGACGATCAGTGCAGAACGTCCATTCCGCATATTTATGCCATCGGTGATATTATCCAGGGACCCGCTCTGGCTCACAAAGCTTCCTATGAGGCGAAGATTGCTGCAGAAGCCATCGCAGGCAAGCCTTCCATTGTCGACTACAAGGCGATTCCGCTTGTGGTGTTCTCCAGTCCGGAATTGGCTAGTGTTGGCCTCAATGAAACCGAATGCAAGCAACAATCAATTCCAGTTGTCGTTGGAAAATCTGCATTCTCTATTAATGGCCGAGCATTAGCTTTGAAGGAGCCAGCAGGTGTTGTGAAAATTATAGCGCATCAAGCATCTGGCCTTGTATTAGGAGCACAGATTGTGGGTGCTGAAGCATCTACCCTTATATCTGAGCTTGCCTTGGCCATCGAGATGGGAGCAACTGTTGAGGATTTGGCCATGACGATCCATCCTCACCCGACGTTGGGCGAAGTCATTATGGAGGCCGCAGAGCATGCCAATCGTAAGATGGAAAAGCTCTCAAGCCAATAATCCTAGTTTTATGAGAAACGACAAATAGGGAGAGATAGGATGGCTTGGATTATAGATACTTCGAGAATCGCAAGGACAACGGTCATCCATCTACGAAACGAAAAATCCATTCGAGTTCTAGAACGTTTAGGTATGAGACGCGAAGGACATCTGTTGCAAAATTACATGTCAAAAGGAAATTGGGTAGATGAGTATCAGTATGCGGTTCTCCAGTCAGAATGGTTAACTAGACATCGTTGATCGTAACACACATAAGCAGCCTGCCAGCAGGCTGCTTGAGCCACATTCCTTCAATCTGGTTCTATGATTGCAAGTTCTCATCCTTTCCAATCAACAGGTGTGCTGGTCCGTTTAAATCATGATCTGTCTTCGTTCCATACCAGCTACTGCACCGCCAACCCGGACCTGTTTGATTTCACCGCGATCGTCCAGGAGCAATCCTGCTTTGATTTCGGAAGGGCAATCCATCGAATACCCCTGACTGAAGGTGACCTGCTCCACTTCCCCCATAGATCGCTGACCATGTCGGAACAAATAGCTGAGCAAGGCACCGTTGGATGTTCCTGTCGCGCTTTCCTCAGGAATTTCATAAAGTGGAGCAAAATTACGGCATTCTGCAACAGCATGGTCTGGCGTATCCATCGTGAACAAATGATATCCAACCACATCATATTTTTCGGTAATGGCGGTTATGGCGTCAAAATTTGGCTGAACCTCATTCAAGAGCTTCCTGGTGCGGATCGGGATTAAAATGTCCCGCAGCCCCGTCGAGACAATCTGGATGGGCAACGCGGTTCTCAGAACCTCAGGCTCTATCCCCAAGGATGGAGCGATTTCCTCACAGGCTATCTTTTCATGAAACTGTGGTAAAGCCTGTGCTAAGTAAACAAGACCTTCAGAGCTAATATCCACCTCCAAAATTCCTGCTTTGGTTTCAATCGTATAGGAGGCTCCTGCTTTAGCCAGGCCCAGCGAATGCATGAGTCCAAATGCAGCAATCGTGGCGTGCCCACACAGATCAACCTCGTTGACGGGGGTGAAATAGCGGATTTTGTAATTCGCTATCATGGATTTCTCCACAAAGGCTGTCTCGGAGTAGCCCACTTCCTTCGCTATGAGCTGCATTTCAGCAGCATCCAGTGAAAGGCTATCGTCCAAGACTACGCCTGCAGGATTACCGCCACGCTCACCTTTCACAAACGCATGTAACGTATACACTTCCACATTCATATTCCGTTCTTCCCCTTCTTCAATCCAATAAAACCACATGTATTATTGCACGTATCAATATACCATGCTCCACAGAAATATGAACTCATGGGTATTCTTTTTTTCTTTCATGTTGAAATTGGATAAGCAACTCCGCCTCCAACGCATCCCAGCTCGGGGTAGGCACATCCGACTTGGCTCTCTCCTCAGTAAATGCCTCAATCAGTGCCTTGAGCTCTACTGCCGTCCCATCAATCAATCGGCTCACCGGGAGCGCGAAGAAAAGCTTCATGGCCCAGCGGGTTAAGCGTGGATGGCGCGTAATCCAAGATGCTTGCGCCGCTGGGGTCAGCGGATACCCTAATGAATCCAGTACGCGGAAGCCCTCCCCCATCGCGGCCACCAACTGACGCATTCGCTTGTCGTCCCGGACAATCTGTTTCATCTGGAAGCGATGGAACAGAATGACCATGTTCATAGGCACGACCAACACCATGTGATTTTTCAGCCAGGCATCGATCTGATGATGATGGTTGAGCTTGTACTTGGTTCGCATGAATGCCTGCTCCAGCAGGGATTCGAAGGGAATAGCCCCGTTTAATCCCCCGATGACCATCTGCCCGTGGCCGGCACGTATGCAAATGGCTTGCCCGTTCGCACGTGTACCCCCGGTAGTCTGGAATCCAAATGCGACCTGCTTGGGAGAGCGCCCAGATTTGCTCAGATAGTCCTGCATAGCATAAGTATCCATATTGTTGCCGACTAGTACGATATGACGGCTATCGTTGTCTGCGAGGATCGGCAGCACAGCCTCGAAATCTGAAAATTTCATGGTGACGAAGATCAGGTCATACGCGTCACCTGGCTCCAGTGTTCGAATCACACGAACCGGATCGACGGTTGTCTTGCGCTGAAGGTAATGTCGGATGACCAGTCCAGACTGTTCTAGTTCCTCTGCTCGTTTTCCTCTTGCCAACACGGTCACGTCATGCCCTCCCCGTATGAGGACATGCGCCAGATAGCTTCCTTGCACACCTGCACCGTACACGAGTATATTCAATTACATCCTCTCCTCCTACAATTAACAGTTGTTGAATATCTAACATCTGTGTACTACAATCAAGGTATCATTCGAATGGATGCAAGCGCAATGGCTAATAACATTCGCTTTTGTTGAGAAATGAACAACGGATGCTGGATGTGTTCAAGAAAGAGGGGAAGATTATGGATCGACGTATTATGCGATCAAGACAAATGATTATGCAAGCGTTCATAGGGCTGCTGGGGGAGCAGGATTTTGAAAGGATTACCATTCAGGGGATTGCGGATCGGGCCAATGTCAACCGCGGAACGGTCTATTTGCATTTTGCAGACAAATATGACCTCCTGGAACAGAGTGTGGAGACGTATCTGATGATGCTTGCTGACAGCTGCGTACCGGATGAAGAGGCAGACACTTTACTGTCCCAGGATCTGCTGATTCGTACGTTCACGTATCTGAAGGAGCATGCAGCAATCTATAGCGTTTTGATCACTAACAAAGGCATTCCGGCTTTCAGACACCGCATGACGCAGATGATAGAAACGAATATAACCGTGGTGGTGAACCATATGGAACTGCGTACCGATATCCAAAGAGATGTGCTGGCACAATTCTTATCCGTTTCTATCACGGGGTTGATTGAGTGGTGGATCGTCCAATCCATGCCATATACCCCAGAAGAAATGGTCGAACAGATGACTAAGATTCTGGAGGCCAGACTGCAGCTATGGTGAACCCTTATCTAAGCCAGACATCTTTGGTTTTGAACTCAACATTTAGCTATGCATCGAAATCGGTAATCGAAGCCAGTCCTTGTCCATTTCGGCAATTAGCCTGTTATATCAACTAGATTCATATGTTATCTCTAAATCCTTGTTAAGGAAATAGAGTTAAAGACTGCTTTCGTCTGCCTCATCGAATTTCAATTCTCCATCCCTTCAATTGCTCTGACCCATAAGTAAGGGAATATTTTTGAATTAGCTGCTGTATTGTTACTATCTGTTCTGAAATAGCTTCACTACTCGCTTTCACAATAAATACAGGATGAATATCGTTTTCGCTTAATATTTTAATAATCAATGTCAGAATTTTAATATCACTGTTTAGAGGATCGGATATTTCTTCAAATCCAAAAATTTTGTATGGACTTAAATTATTAACCTGAAGAATCATCTTAAGATACTTATGTGAGTTGTTTTTGACTAATTCAGATATTTTTATCAAATACGGAGAAGTTGAATTTTGATCATAGGGTCCAAATATATCGAGGTTAATCCATTTGTTTTGTTCACTGCCAATGGTTTCGTGACTGTAAAATAACCCATTATGCCTTGGAAGAACAAATGCTGGATCGATTATTTCCCTACAGTATTCTCGCATCTCATGCTTTTTCTTATTTTCATTGCGAAATTCTTTTGGTCCCTCTGGGAAAATTTTATTGAATTTTTGATAAAAATATCTAGGAGAAGAAAAACCACTCTCGATTGATATTTCAACTAGACTTTTGTCTGTAGTTAATAATAGTTTTATCGCGTGCTCAATTCTTAAGTAATGAAGTAAATTTTGCAGCGTATCTCCTATTAACAATTTAAATTGTGATGATAAATAATCTAAATTTAAATACTCCTCTGTAATTTTAGCAATATCATTTAAAGATGCCTTGTTGGTGTAGACCCTACTATTAAATAAATATTCATATAGTTTCTCCATTCGTTGCAGCTTGGTTGGATTTCCTTCGAAAATTCTTTTGACATTAAAATTTGTAGTGAGCAGATCCAACAATTGTTCTGTTATGTTCATTAGAGCTAAGAAGCGGATCTCACTCTTGTTTACAATTGGCGATATTAACGTACAAATTGTTTCATTCATTTCTTTTATTCGTTCTAACCCTAGATAGGTACCAGGGCTAAATTCATGCGCAAACCAGATTTTTGATATATCCGGGCAATACTCTTTTGCGAATTCAGCATCTATATTTATCTGGAGTACTAAATTATTTTCATTAGTCTGAAATAGACGGTGAACTTGATTGATATTGAAAATTTCTATTGCACCGACCCCTAATTTCCTGCCCTCGTCTGCAATTGCAACATGAACGCTACCTTCCAATACAATCACTACTTCAATGGAATTATCCCACCGAAACGGTTCATCTTTGACTCTTAGAAGCTGCGCTTTTAAGGGAGTATTTTGGCCCAAAAAACGTTTACTACTCATCTTTTATTTCCTCCTCTCAATTCAAATATTAATAAGCAGCAAATAAATGAGTCTAAGAAATGTACCAACAACTCAAAGAAATGTGAATTGTTCACTCGTCTTCATTTGAGGAAAATGAAATACATAACAACAATGAAATTTAAAATCAAGAATTGGGGGAGAAATCATTGAATCAAATTGAAATCACATCGAAGCTTAATCCACAACAACAAGAACAAGTTGCAAATTTATTTTACGAAGCTTTTCCATTGAAAGTAAAACATCTATGGTTTTATGCAAAAACTAGAGAGCAGGCAGTTGAGCTATTATCTCAATCTATTCAATTTGAACAAGGTATATATGCCATAAGAAATGAAGAAGTAATTGGATTTCTAGGATACAATATAGGAAAAAAAGCTTTTACACCTGCGAATTATAACGCTTTTCGGAATGTTTACTCTCCATTCATAGCGATTTGGCGATTTTTATTTTATACGTTTTATTTAAGGTTCCATTTATACAATGAAAATATATTGCATATTGACCCTATTGCTGTGTCTGTAAAAGCTCGTGGCAATGGAATAGGGAAGTTGCTATTAAACAAGGTAGAGCAACTCGCAAAAGATATGCAAATCACTAAAATAAATCTAGAGGTTGTTGATACTAATCCGTCAGCACAAAAATTATATGAACGTTTCGGTTATATTATCAAAAAAGAACTTAAATCCAGCTCATTTACTGTAAAAGCTGGTTTCAAAAAGGTGATATTTATGCAAAAATGTTTAGAGTTCACTACCACGACCTAATCTGCACGTTACTTGAACAAAAGCAGCTGATCATGTTAATCAGCTGCTTTCTTCGTTTCTAACAATTAAGAATATAAAGAGCTCCCAAAATCAGAAAATGGAATGCGATGCGCATATGTACTTCGACATTTCACTTTTTAATTGTGCGAACACCGCAAGATCAATGTACCTGCCTTTCTCAAACTCATGCTGACGAAGTACACCTTCCTGTTGAAAACCAAGCTTGTGCAGCAGACGAATGGATGCCTCATTCTCCGGTTCAACCTTTGCTTCGATCTTGTTCAACTGCATGCGCATGAATCCAAAATGCAGTACAGCACGAGCCACTTCCGTCATAACGCCGCGGCCCCAGTAGTCGGAATGCAGATCGTATCCGACCTCTGCACGGTTATGTACATTTTCATAATTCAGAAACCCACACGTTCCAATTACACGACAGGACTCACGGTCTTCAATCATCCAGCGCAGACCCGTCTGTTCCTTGAAAATCTTCGCATACCAGCTCATCTCTCCCCTAGCATCCTCTTCAGATTCGAAGGGAGCAAACGGCATATATTGCACCACAGCTTCATCCGAATATAATGCCAATAGATCCTGACTGTCCTTGTCCTCGGGTGCCCGGAGAATGAATCGTTCGGTCTGGATTAACGGAAATAAATCAAATGCAAATGGATCACTCATGCTCGGTCTCCTCTGTTTTATAGTTACTTGTTCATTCACAACGATGCGTGAAACGATATCCTGAGTTATTTTACTACGTTAACCTGATTTATCCAAGGGCTGTCCTGTTCCCCTAAAGTGAAAAAAGCCGCTATAATAGCGACTTTTAGTGGGAATGAAGAATACGTGTATAAAAATACCCTTTCAAATGGATACTGCCTTTCTCCAGCCGCCAAGATGTGTAATGTCCACCGCAGTCTCTATAGCTGAGGCCTCACAAATGAAGCCCGACACCACCCTGCCATCTTGAAGCAGAATCTTACCTATCCCTAGCGGAGCTGGAATGGCTGCTGTAAATACACCAAAGGAGGTAACGGGTATACTCCATAGCTCCAGATCAATGGCTGCACCATCTTCCAATGTATGAACCAGACCTGGCTTTGCTGGACTCGTATTCAGTTGGTACAGGCGATATGCGGGAGCTGTGCGGGCTTCCTCCACAAAAGTAGCTCCCAGGCCCGTCATCTGAGCTTCCAATAACATGCCTCTCATATGCAGGCCACAGACAGCGACCAGAATACGAGCCTGATTCTGTCTGAACATCTTAGCGGCTTCAAGCATGGAGGCTTCCTGCTCAGGTAATGTGAAGAGAGTTATTCCAAAAGGCGTGTTCTCCGCTACCTCCCCTGCGGGAATCGCAAGCGCACTCAAATCGAGCAAATTGCAATGATTCGTGTATAGTCCCATCTGACTATTCGTATGAATGGGGTCCTTCTGCACCTGTTCTCTCGTCCATGTTCCCCCACAAGTAGGCAGCACCAAAATGGCCTCTTGCAGCAATTCTTTTGTAATGCGCTGAATTTCAGCCAATCGGTGCTGTGCACGAAATAATGCAGTAGCTGTATGCATCTCCTTGCTGCCTGTTCGAAGGATATTCTCCGTTACAGGTAACAGTGCACCAGGATGCAACTCGACGAATGATTCCAGGTCAGCCCATCGTTCAGCTACAAGTGGTCCTTCGTACAGAAGTGTTGCGGCTTCTTGCAATAGAGAGATATCAACCTCCTCAACATATAACCCTGACTGCAGTAATGTTTGTTTGACCGTGTGCCAAGCCGCCTCGTACTCTTTTGCAAATGGACCATAAAATGTTAGCTCTCCCTTGGGTAGCAACCACTTGGCAGGTGCGCGAGATGGACCCACAGGGCGCGATCTTGAGAAAGCATCTTCAGCATGTGGTCCTCGCACGATCCGGTCCACGGAAACAGCGTCTTCCAGCTCATAAGCAAATACGGTGATGCAGTCAATGCTACGGCATGCAGGTACTAGGCCCGTGGATGGCCATGCGCCTACAGCAGGCTTATAGCCAACGAGACCATGCAACGCTGCCGGAATCCGGCCCGAACCGGCTGTATCCGTGCCAAGTGAGAAGGCTGCTTGACCAAGTGCTACCGCTACCGCCGAACCAGAGCTTGAACCTCCGCTGATCAGTTCGGGACGTAAGGCGTTATGTGTATCCCCATAAGGGCTTCTCGTACCGACCAACCCGGTGGCGAATTGATCAAGATTGGTTTTACCGACAGGAACGGCACCAGCAGCAATTAGCCTTTCCACGACTATGGCATGTTGCTCGGAGACCGCTGCGAATTCAGGGCATCCTGCCGTGAGAGGCCACCCTTGAACCGCGATGTTGTCTTTGATGGCAAAAGGGATGCCCCATAGTGGATATTCTGTCATGCACATATGTTGAAGCTTCTCCAGATACGGAGCAATAAGCTCCAGGGACGGCGGCGTGATCCAGACATGGTAGTCCTTGGTGTTACTTGCGCGCTGGATGATGCTCTCCACCACCTCCGAAGGTGTGAAGCTACCTCGAAGATAGCCGTTACGGAGTGCATGGATCGACATGGTGTTCGGAATGGCATTCACCGTCATAGCTTAACCTCCTCCTTGGTCGTTGGAATGATGGCAGCGATCCAGTCTCCTGACTTGATCTGATCACCCGGTGAGACATATATTGAAGCGATCTTTCCATCTGTCGGAGCGAGCTGTGGGAACTCCATTTTCATACTTTCTTCTATTATAATGGTGTCACCTTTTCGAACCTCCTGGCCTGGCTCTACTAATACTTTCCATACGCTACCCGACATCGAGCTGCTCATGCCCAGACTGCCTTCAGGCATCTCCACTTCCTCCAAGGTTGCCGCTACTTCAGGCTCAGATACATATTCTGCGATTCCGAGCTCCTTCCAGTAATTCCGTTCCGCTTGGAATGCGCTCTGCTGCTGCTGCCGGAAAATGCCAGATTCCTGTTCGATGGTTCCCAGCCAATCCAGATACGTGCCCAAATGGAATGTGGTCTCTTCGACCTCCAAAGTAAAACCTCCCCGCGGGAATTCCTCACGCATGTTGAGAAGCTCTGCTTCTGACACTGGATAAAATTGAAGCTGATCAAAGAACTGTAGCAGCCATGGCTTGCCTGCCTCGAAATTGCCTGTTTCTCTGAACGAGTTCCACATTTGTACCGTGCGTCCGACGAACTGATATCCGCCAGGGCCCTCCATACCATACACGCAGAGATACGCACCACCAATGCCGACGGCATTTTCCGGAGTCCACGTCCGCGCCGGATTATACTTGGTGGTTACAAGTCGATGTCGCGGGTCCAGTGGTACAGCCACTGGCGCACCAAGGTATACATCTCCCAGCCCCATGACGAGATAGGAGGCGTTAAACACGATTTCAGCAACCTCTTCCAGCGATCCGAGTCCGTTCATACGCCGGATGAACTCCAGGTTGCTTGGGCACCATGGCGCATCGGGTCTAACATTTTGCTGGTATCGCTCAATGGCAAGCTGGGTTGCCGGGTCATCCCATGACAGTGGTAATTTGACAATCCGTGAAGGCACTTCAATGCTCTCCAGCTCCGGAAGCTGCAGGTCCAGCTCCATGATCAGGCTAGCCGCTTCTTTTACCGTCATACGGGACGCATCCAGATGGATTTGCAGTGATCGAATACCTGGCGTCAGCTCGATATAAGGAATGTTCCCCTTTTCTTTGATCGCTTCCATGAGCACGTAAGCCTGGAATCGGTATAACAGGTTCAACTCGCGCTCCCCGTACTCGACCAGAATGTTCTCATCACCAGAGCAGCGTATAGTGATAGGGAAGCGTCTACCTTCTACCGCTTGGGCTAGAATCGGCATATACTCACCAGTAGATGTTGCGGGGAGAGCGGGCAGCATTGGCTGTACGTCAAGCTCCTTTAGATAAAGCTCTTGTGCCGCTCGTAATTGCTCGGCTTCCTCAACAGTTACAAGTCTGAAGCGGACCATGTCGCCAGGGCTTAGTTGTCCGAGCTTCCATAATTCAGCGGTCGCCGTTGTTACCGGGCAGACGAACCCTCCAAGACTCGGACCGTCTGGTCCTAGCAGGATTGGCATGTCGCCCGTCAAATCCAATGCACCGACAGCATAGGCGTTGTCATGAATATTAGAAGGATGCAGCCCTGCATCACCGCCGTCGGTTCTCGCCCACAGCGGAGCAGGACCAATCAATCTGATGCCTGTTCTGGAGCTGTTGAAATGTACCTCCCATGTAGTCTCGGTCAACTGGTCCAGATAAGCAGGAAGCACGTATTCATCCGTACAGTGTGGTCCAGGTATCACGCCAATCGTCCATTCATTGTTGTACTTCGGTCTGCAATCGGCTGTGAGGGGAGCAAGCGTGACCTGCTCCTTTCCTTTTACATCATGTACTCGCAGAATGACACCAGTGCGCAATGCACTACCACGATGACCACCGAATCCACCCAAAGTAAAGGTTGCTGCACTACCAAGCGTGAGCGGCATATCCAGCCCCCCGGCCACGAGCAAGTATGTCCGCAGGCCCTGTCTGGCTTCACCAAGAGTAAGCACCGAGCCTGGAGAGGCAACTGTCGGCGTATATGGCTCAACAATCACACCATCCAGTTCGGCCTTCATATCAGCTCCTGTCAGGCAGAAGATGATTTCGTCTCTGAAGCGATATGCTCCCCCGCGTAGTGTCATTTCAAGTCCAGACGCATGTGCATCATTGCCAAGCAATCTGTTGCCAATACGAAAAGCAAGCTGATCCATCGGTCCGGATGGGGGCACACCGATATCCCAGTAGCCAATTCTTCCAGGACAGTCCTGTACCGTGGTCTGAATACCGCCGTCCAACACTTCAATGGTACACTCCAGTGGTTTAAAGTCAGAAAGCATTCGGGTATGCACTTCCCCATTCTCGAAGGAAACGGTGTGTAAAAATGCTTCTATATAGGACTGATTGGTCGTTACGCCATACACCCGAAGCTGAAGGAGTGCATCCTTCATTTTGTCAATTACTTCGCTGCGCGTGTTGGCGTGCACAATGATTTTAGCCAGCATCGGATCATACAGTGTAGTCACATTCAATCCAGGTTGAATCCAGCTCTCAATTCTCACATCTTCGGGCCATTGAATTGCATCAATACGTCCATCGCTCGGCCGAAAATCATTCATGCAATCCTCGGCGTACAAGCGTACCTGAAGACTATGCCCCGTTGGTGAAGGAGTTGAGATGTTCAATGATTCGGTCTCATTCGCGGCTTCCTTGACCATCCATTCCACCAAATCGATGCCTAGTACCTCTTCTGTCACCCCATGCTCTACCTGAAGTCTTGTATTTACCTCCAGGAAGTAAAATTGCTGCCCATCGGGATCATACAGGAATTCCACCGTTCCAGCATTGCGGTAGCCTGCAGAAATCGCCAGTCGTCTGGCACATTCAAGCATCTCCTGTCGCACTGCATCCGGTAAGCATGGAGCCGGGGTCTCCTCAATGATTTTCTGATTGCGCCGTTGTACCGAGCAGTCCCGTTCCCCCAAAGCTACGGCTTCACCGTTACCTGTACCGAAAATTTGAACCTCAACGTGACGTGCCCGCGCAATGTACTTTTCGAGGAATACACCACCATCATTAAAATTGGCTGATGCCAAGCGAGATACGGATTCAAATGCTTCCCTCAGCACCTCCTCCTGCTCACAGATCCGCATGCCAATTCCTCCACCACCAGCAGTCGATTTCAGCATCACGGGATAGCCAATTTCTCTGGCCTGCTGAACCGCTTCATCCAGAGAATGCATCAGGCCTGTGCCAGGCAGCAAAGGTACGTCAGCTTCTGCTGCCATGGCCCTTGCCGTATGCTTCAAGCCAAATAGCTCAATGTGTTCAGGAGAAGGGCCAATAAATGTAATGCCCTGCTCCGCACACGCTCTGGCAAAGGCTGCGTTCTCGCTCAAAAATCCATAACCGGGATGTATAGCATCAGCCCCTGCCTCCTTGGCAGTCTTGAGGACCAATTCGGCATTGACGTAGCTCTCTCTTGCCGGCCCCTCACCAATGAGCACAGCTTCGTCTGCAAGCTCGACATGCAGGCTGTCGCGGTCCGCCTTGGTGTAGATGGCTACACTGGAAATACCCATCTGACGTAGAGTCCGAATGATGCGTACGGCAATGGCACCGCGATTGGCGATCAATACTTTTTTAAACATCGGCGTTACCTCCTTCTGCATCCCAGATAAGCACTTTGGCTGGAGTGGGGTTATAGGCATTACATGGATTGTTCAACTGTGGACAGTTGCTAATCAGAACGGTCACGGGGGCCAGCGCAACTAATTCAACGTAACGACCTGGTGCCGATATGCCATCTGCAAAGGTTAGCTCGCCTTCTGGTGTAACAGGCACATTCATGAAAAAGTTGACGTTAGGGGCGAGATCCCGCTTGGTATATTCATCCCGCTGTGAGAGCATTAGCATGAAGGTATCACGACAGTTGTGCATCGAGAGCTTATCATGGGCGTAGCGGACGGTATTACTCTGTGCCGAGCAGGCACCGCCGATCGTGTCATGCCTTCCGCAGGTATCAGCCGTAATCCGCAGCAGCTCTTGGCCCGATTCAGCGAGCAGAGTCGAACCTGTCGTCAAATACAGATTTCCCTGACGGGTAATTGTGCGAATTGCGCTGTAATGGTCAGTCGGATCTTCAGTAGAATAGAACAGCGTGTCGACGGCCTGATTGCCCTCCATATCAACGATGCGAAGAACTTGGCCTGGCCGAAGATCATGTAGCCAGCCATCACCAGCTGGGATCACGTGCTCATATATGGCTTTTTCCGTCGGCAATTGGCTCTCTATAAGTTGAGGAGTATTCATGTTAGTTGACCCCCTTTAGCAAAGCATAAGCATTCCATGTATTTTCAAAAGCTCTTTGGTTCTCTCCACAGTGAAGCACACAGGGGTCCTCTTCAGAAACGGGCTCGGCATCTGTCACCGATACGATAATCGAGGTATTTGGGTAGTGTGCTGAAGGATCAAGCGGGTGAGGTGTATTTGATAGCACCAGCAACATATCCATTTCCGTGCGGATCGTCACAGACCGTGCTGTTGTCTCTTGCCATGTGTACTTCATTGTTCCATCCAGTTCGCACACAACCTTTGAGAAAAAGTTAACCGGAACCGCGATGTCACGAGGCGACAGTTGATGCCGGAACAGCTCGACCTTAAAGTTCTCTTCCCCGCTTCTCAACCAGTCGTTGCGCTGGTCCTGATATGTGGTAATTCCATATTTTCGATCCGTCGCCTCACGAGTGGTATATCCGGATAAAGGATCATGCCAGCCTACCGTATCCTCCGTAATGGAAGCCAGCACCCTCCCTTGATCACTCATCAGTACGTTGCCTGTCGTCAAATAAGCGGTGTGTTGGGCTTTCAGGGTATCAGGCATATTGTAGCGTTCTGCCGGATCTTGTGCATGGAATAACAATGCGGATACATTCGCACGAGCTCCTGTTGCTGTTAATGTGATCGCTTTTCCTCTTCCTACATGGGCAGACCATTTGCTGCCAGGCTGCATAGTCATCGTGAATAATGCTGTCATTGTTCATTCCTCCTGTAGAAAAATATAAAAAAGCCCGAGAGAAACATCAAAGATTGCTCTTTGATTGATTCTCCCGGGCTTTTTTCCCGCCGTGTACATTAGGTAATGCACCCAATGCGTTTTCTCTCGGACCAGTCAACCAAAGTTTGGTTCGGAACCCTAGAAAACATTTTATGAAATTTATGTTATGAATACTAACACTCAATATCACAAATCACAATAGTTTTTTGAAAACAATCTTAAAAAATATCACTTTCGCTTAGACTCATGGCATGTTTTTCTCAAAATGACGAAAAAACTACTATAGAAAATGACTGAACGTACGTATATGCTCAAAAAAATAGCTTGATTTTTACTAAAACGCCTGTAAAAATGTGAAATATCATGACACGGGAAAACTGCATATCATTTTTGATTTCGAAGGAGGTTTATTATGTCACAAAAACTAACACTAAAAAGAAATCTCTCCTTAAGCCATGTGGTGACCATGGGACTAGCCTGGATGTCTCCCATGATATTTTTCACGAGCTTTGGTGTCCTTCATGAGGGTTCTCAGGGGATGCTGCTGGCTGCATACGTTCTTGCTTTTGTAGCTATTCTGTTTACTGCAGGCAGCTATGGACAAATGGCCAAGGCTTTTCCGGTGTCCGGTTCGGCATACACCTATGTAAGCCAGGCAATGAACCCATTTATCGGCTTTCTAGTCGGTTGGGTGATTCTGCTCGATTATCTGTTCTCCTGTATTGTAGCTGTACTGATGTTTGGCATTAATCTTCATGCCCAATTTCCTTCCATTCCTTCTCCCGTCTGGATTGTGCTCCTTACCCTTATTGTGATGATCATCAATGTGATCGGCATCAAAACGTCCGCAAACGTCAACAAGATATTTGTGCTGATGCAAATCATTTTTATAGCAGGTTTTTGTGCCTTTCTTGTATACAAAGCCGTGACACAAGGGGTGACTATGGGACTTAATCCTCTTCATTCCGTAGAAGGCGTTCCCTTCTCAGCCATACTGGCTGGTGCTTCTCTCGTCTGTTTTTCTTTCCTTGGCTTCGATTCCATCACGACGATGGCAGAAGAAACGAGACAACCGGAAAAAACGATACCCCGTGCCATTCTGATCATCGTTAGTATCGCTGGTATTATGTATTTCGCAACAGCCTATTTAATTCAACAGATGTATCCTTCCTTTACGTTTGCCCATATGGACTCAGCTGGATTTGAGTTAATGCAAGTTATAGGCGGAGGAACCCTTGCCTCCATGTTCACCTTTGTCGTTATTTTCTCCGTGCTTGCGCAAGGCATGTCTTCTATGACAACTGTCTCCAGGCTGCTGTTTGTCATGGGCAGATCCTCCTTGCTGCCCCGGAAATTCAGTTCTATTCACCCCAAATTCCGCACGCCTGTGTTCAATATTGTGCTCGTCAGTGTTATTTCCCTCGCGGCCTTATTCATCAGTCTGGAGACGGCTATCATGTTTGTCAGCTTTGGTGCACTAACAGCCTTTCTATTCGTGAATCTCTCTGTCATCGGGCATTATATCATTCGTCAGAAAAGACGCAGTTTGCAGGATTGGATTGTTCGAATGATTTTCCCCTTGTTGGGAGCCATGTTCATTCTATATCTCATCACTCAACTGGGGGCTTCCTCTCTTCTTCTTGGCACCGGATGGATTGTGCTAGGCCTGCTTCTGTATATGAATCACCGAATGAGATCTGCTTCAATCCACAACTCATTACCTGAGATTGAAGAGGCGATGTGAGCGGGATATGCGATCAGGTAAAACGAGCCAACCACGCAAATGAGACTAGTTTGCTGGTTGGTTTTTTTACATTATGCCTCTATAACATCCCTCATTGACAGAGCGACGGCAAAGTGGTGTATTTAACATATGCATTCTACTAATTAATTACAATTAAAACTATTATTACACATTCTCATTTAATTGGAAGGAGGAGCATAATGAATACGCAGCCTGAGCAAGCACGGCACATCATCCGATTTTGCCAGGGACTTCTAAGTCATGTAGAGGACAGTGTCGCTATGGAGCATCCAGTAACGATTAAGATCAATGGTGAGGAATTCGTAACTCTCGTCTGTACGCCAGAGTTCATCGAGGATATGGTTATCGGCTATCTCGCCTCCGAGGGAATTATACGCCATATGCAGGATATCCAGCATATTTGGACCCAGGAGGAAGAAGGCTTCGTGCATGTCACGACGAAACGCTGGAATCCCCTGCATCGCCAGCTGTTCGCCAAGCGGTACGTCACCTCCTGCTGTGGCTCGGGGCGTCACAGCTTCGTGTACGTCAATGATGCACGCACAGCCAAGCATACCCATGGCGAACCTATTGAATTGAGCTATGCTGATTGCTTCCGCTTGATGAATACGGTAATGTCGGGAACCGAGCTGTTCCAGCACACCGGAGGCGTTCATACTGCAGCATTGTGCAGCCATAAGGACGTATTTCTGACCCGCAGTGATATTGGGCGTCATAATGCACTGGACAAGATACTGGGACACTATCTGCGACAAGGAATTCCCCCCGAGCACAACACAATCGTACTCAGTGGAAGAATCTCTTCAGAAATATTGTTGAAGGCCTCTAAGCTCGGAGCGGAAATCGTCCTGTCCAAATCCGCTCCGACCAGTCTTGCGATCGATCTGGCTGATGAGCTGGGTATAACCGCAGTCGGCTTCATCCGAGCAGATGTCTGCAATGTATACAGTCATCCCGAGCGAATTATAGCTGATTAGCAGTCAATTGAAAACCTAAAAGGCCCCTAACAACACATAAATGCGACTGTTGGGGCCTCCTTTCTATTTGCTTTTCATATATAATTCGCTAGAATCGCAAATCCCGCTCACCGCTTCGAATTCGTTCCAGCTGCCTCATGGTGGCCTTTCTTACTCCTTCCTTAGGAATACTCTCAAGATTGTCCCGAATAATCTGCTCTCCCAGCTCCTTCATCTCCTCATCCGCGTAATCGAGCAAATATTCCAGCAGCGTCATCAGCGAATTTGGCTGACATACATTATGGATCTGTCCAGACTTGGCCAGTTGCATGAAACGGTCCCCAGTACGGCCCTCGCGGTAGCAGGCTGTGCAGTAGCTAGGAACGTAACCATCCCTGCATAGCGCCTTGACGATCTCGAGTGGTGATCGGTGGTCGCCAAGCGTGAACTGCGATACCTGTTCCTTGTCTTTGTTGACGCTGTAGCCCCCTACGCCTGTGGCAGAGCCAGCGCTAATCTGTGAAATGCCTAGCTGAATAATCCGATCACGGAAGCCAGTGTCTTCGCGTGTGGACAAAATCATACCTGTATAAGGGACGGACAAACGCAGAACAGCCACGATCTTGGCAAATTCATGATCATTGACGAGATATGGATAGTTATCCAGATTAACATTTTCAGCCGGACGCAGGCGAGGAACGGAGATCGTATGAGGGCCGCAGCCGAATGCCTCCTCCAGATGCTCCGCATGCTTCAGCATGGCGATCGTATCGTATTTGTGATCATACAGACCGTACAGAACACCGATACCGACATCATCTATACCCGCGCGCATGGCTCGATCCATGGCGGTCGTATGCCAATCATAATCCCGCTTCGGACCATTGGGATGATAATGGCGATAGCTGGGCCGATGGTAGGTCTCCTGGAAAAGGATATACGTCCCGATCCCTGCTGCAGCCAAACGGCGATAATTCTCCTCCGTCGTGGCAGCAATATTGATGTTGACGCGACGGATTTGACCGTTATCCAGCCTCGTCTCATAGATGGTACGTATGCAATCGAGCACATAGTCTATGGAGCAGTAGCGCTCATCCTCGCCAGCCTCCAGCACAAGTCGTTTGTGACCAAGGGCTTGCAATACCCGGACTTCCTCCGCGATATTGTCGGCACTCAGGCGACAGCGCTCCAAATCCGAATTAGAATGCTTATAGCCGCAATAGACACAATTGTTGACACAGTAATTGCTTATATATAGCGGAGCAAAGAGTACGATTCGGTTGCCGTAAATTCGTTCCTTAATCTGTCTAGACACCAGGAACAGCCGTTCCAGTGTCTCCGCATCCTCCACATGCAGTAGCACAGCTGCTTCCATAGAGCTGAGCCCCTTGCATGCGCCAGCCCTGTCCAGTATATCCTCCACCAATGCACGGTCCTGCACCGCCTCGGCGCCATAGCGAAGGGCGGCAATTATGTCCTCATCCTGAATAAAATCTGCCGGGCGATGCTCATTCAGCTTGCTCACAGCAATTCACTTCTTTCTATAAAATGGATGTGTAATACTTGGAGTGGTCTTCCGTCAAGTGCACGTTGTTACATCGCGTGTACTGTGCTAATTTGTGCTGGGCCCTTCGTCATCATCTTGTTCTTTTATGGAATGAGTGGAGCGCTAGGCTGTCCACTTCGGTCCAGGTATTTCAGACTATCACCGCGTCCCATATCCATATAAAGTCCAACTGCTTCAATGCGCCGCTCCAGACAGAAGCGGCATTGTGCTGATTCGTCTCCCGTGCAGATTTTGTTGTTATAGAGCATGTATTTATCGCGCACGGACATCGGTGATAGATTCGGCATGACGACATTGGCACCTGCCAGTAGTGCCAACTCCCGTCCCTGCGGGTGGGCCGTGCCCATTGCCGTCGTAGCCGGAATCAATGCCTGCGGAACTAGCAGTCGGGCCAGTGCAATCATATCAAGGGTACGCTCCACTGTACCTGGGGGCTGATCCCTGAGCGGGGTTGCTTCATGTGGCAAAAAAGGGCCAATCCCGATCATATCCGGCTGCAGCTCCTGTACATACAGCAGGTCCTGCGCCAAGTCGGCTGAAGTCTGTCCCGGCAGGCCGACCATGAAGCCTGCCCCGATCTGATAGCCGATGCTTTGAAGAGCCTGCAGCCGCTCTCGCCGCTGCTCGAACTGCATGGTCGGGTGCAGAGCATCGTATAACGCACGCGATGCCGTCTCATGGCGCAGCAAGAATCGATCAGCTCCTGCCTCATACAACCGTGCATAGCATTCATCGCTTCTCTCACCGATGGAGAGCGTGACGGCTGTGTCTGGATAGGAGTGCTTGATGCAGCGTATCAACTCGGCTAGTCTGTCAGTTGTATACCAAGCATCTTCACCGCTTTGCAGGACGAAGGTTCGGTAGCCGAGCCTATAGCCCTCATCGCAGCATTTTATGATTTCCTGAAGCGACAGACGGTAACGGCTCAGCTGCTTATTGCCTGAACGTAGTCCACAATACAGGCAGTTTTGCTTGCAAATATTCGAGAATTCGATCAGCCCACGCACATATACGCTATTGCCATACATAGATACACGTACACGGTGTGCCGTACGCCGTAAATGCTGATGTACAGACTCATCAAGAGAGTCGATCAGCGAAATCAGCTCGAATCTGCTTAGTGTACCTTGACTGCCAAGTTTGCTTATGAGGTTATTCGTTGGGCCTCCCTCCATTCCTACAGCAGCCTATTGCATCCTTTGATTAAGGTGTGTACGCAAACGATCCCAAAGAACTATGGTGCGCAACTTCGCTCCGAGCAAAGCCCCAAACTAAGCTCCCAAGCAAAGCTCCAAACAAAAGAACCCTTACGATCGCTGCTATGTCTGATCTACCTTTCCATCGAGACTTCTAGTATCGTATCCAGTGTATTATTGAGGATTGAACACGGTCTCATCCCAGGCCAATCGCGCCTCAGGGAACATATCAATCGCTCGCGGGAACACTCCCTGCACATAGGCGATGAACATCCCGTAATTCACGATGGGTACCCCGGCAGCTGCTGCCGCAGCCAGGCGATGCAGCATAGCCTGGCGATTCAGCATGCATGCACCACAGTGGATAATGAGGGCAAAGGAGTCCAGCGATGGGGGCAATTCGCCGCCTGAGGCGTGCTCAATACATAGCTTCTTGCCGCTCCGCTCCCGCAGCCAGCGAGGGATCTTCACCGTACCGATATCATCGCATTGACGGTGGTGAGTGCAAGCCTCGGCAACCAGGACCCGATCCCCTTCCTTCAGGGTGCTAATCGAGCGTACACCCTTGACGAGCTGCGGCAGATGCCCCTTGGCTCTGGCGAACAGGATCGAGAACGATGTGAGCGGCACGTCCAAGGGCGTATCCGCAGTGGCCTTCATGAATACCTGAGAGTCCGTAATGACGAGACTGGGCCTGCGACCTAATGAAGCCAGTGTATGTGCGAGCTCATGCTCCTTGGTCACTACAGCCGTGGCATCACATTCCAAAATGTCACGGATTACCTGCTGCTGTGGCAATATCAGCCGTCCCTTCGGTGCAGCCTTGTCAATCGGAACGACGAGCACCGCCAGCTCTCCTGGCTGCAACAGATCGCCTACGAGCCGAAAGCGCTCCTCCTCCTGAGCTGCCAGTCTGACAGCCATCGCCTGCTTCAGCTTGACAATGCCGCTATGTGTGAGGCTGCTTACCGCGTGCAGCTCCAGCTCGGAGCTTGCCCCCAACTCCCGCGCGATGCGATCGCAGTACTGTTGTATATCCGCTGGCCCATCATCTATACGATCTAGCTTATTTATGATTAGCATGATGTGAGGGACTGTTGCCTTCAACCTGTCCATAAGATCACGCTCCAGCATATCGATACCATACTCTGGATCAATGACCAACAGCGCCATATCCGTCTTTTGCAATATGCTTAGTGCGACACGTGAACGTTCATTGCCGAGCACACTGTGATCATCCAGTCCCGCGGTATCAATGAACACGACCGGACCGGCCGGGAGCAGCTCCATGGCTTGATAGACCGGGTCCGTCGTCGTGCCGCTTACCGGGGATACGATCGCTGCTGTGTGCCCACAGATCGCATTAATCAGGCTTGATTTCCCCGCATTACAACGCCCGAACACGGCAATATGCGGTCGCTGGCCACGCGGCGTGTGATTCATGCTCAAGCGATTCACATCGTTCCCTCCTTCGTCCCGCAGACCGGTTCGTTATTCTCTCTTGAATGCCCAGGAATGCCAGGGCTCGTCACAGCGTAGGGGCTCAGCACCTGACGGATCTGCTCGGGTGTCATTAGCCCTCGCTCCAGCAGCAGTTGCTCCAAGGGTCGACCTGACGAGGCAGCTACCCTGTGCAAGTCCGCGGCTGCATCATAGCCGAGGTACGCCACTGTGGCTGCCGCCAGTACACCAGAACGCTCCAGATGCTCTTGGCAGCGCTCTTCATCCAGTGTCAAGCCTGCAATACAACGCTCCTGGAACAAGGGGACGGCGTGGATGAGCAGCTCCAGCGATTCCAGCAACGCCTCCGCTAACAGCGGAATGAACGCATTCAGCTCCAGTTGACCGTGTGACGCGGCCAGCGTCACTGCCGTGTCGTTTGCGATTACGCGCATCGCTACGCAGCCCAGCATTTCAGCCATCACCGGATTTACCTTGCCCGGCATGAGTGAGGAGCCTGCCTGTACTGGAGGAAGGACATATTCACCTATTCCACCAGCTGGTCCAGACGACAGCAGTCGGCAGTCATTAGAGATTTTAAGAAGATTCACGGCCGCAGCCTTTAGCAGACCCGATACTTCTACGAAGATGTCCATATTTTGCGTCGGATCCATCGGATAATCGCATCTGCACAGGCCAAGCCCTGTCAGCTCGCGCAGTTCGTCTGCCATGGCATATGCATAAGCAAACGGAGCATTCATACCCGTACCTACCGCTGTACCTCCGATATGAATTTCTCTCAGCCGCTCCTCCACCTTATAGAGCCGCCAGCGGTCCCTGGCAACTGCCTTCGCATAAGCCCCGAAGGTCTGCCCTGCCAGAATGGGCAAGGCATCCATCAATTGAGTGCGGCCCAATCGAAGTACCTCTGCATACTCCTGCTCCTTGAGCTGGAAGATGGCTTGCAAGCACGCCATCGCCTCCGCCAGCTCCCTTACCAGCGGAATCAAGGCTATACGAAGGCCAGTCGGATAGACGTCATTCGTAGATTGGTAGCGATTCACATCATCGATGGCATGAACGATGTGGTAGTCGCCCTTTTGCTCGTCCATGTGCTCCAACGCGCGGTTCGCTACCACTTCGTTCACATTCATGTTCGTGCTTGTCCCCGCGCCCCCTTGATAAGCATCCACAACAAATTGCTCCTCCAGTTCACCAGCCAATATGTCATTGCAAGCCAGCTCAATAGCTCTTGCCTTATCGACAGGCAATTCGCCACTTCTGCCATTCACACGGGCAGCTGCCTTCTTCACAAGAACCACGGCTCGTATGAGTCTTAGGTTCACTGGCCGCGAGCTGACTGCAAAATTCATCTTCGCCCGCATGGTATGGACGCCATAATAGGCCTCAGCTGGAATAGGCAAAGAGCCTAGCGCATCCTGCTCCTGTCGAAAGGCCTGCCTGTGCTTACACGAGGGAGCCGAATGCTCCACAGCGTCTAGATGCTTCGTCTGCTTCATCCTTACATCATCCTCCTATCTTCATCCTCCAATCTGCGACATTTGCCGAGCTGTCCCTTTTTGCCTCCCATGCTGTGGCTCATCCTGCAGTCTTGGTAGCACCGACAGGTACTGTTCCGTTTGTGCTGATTGCCCTAGCTTCACTGCATCTGCTGTGCAGGTGGAGCAGGTAGAATGTGATGGACAGCCAGAGTACATGGAATGTGCGGAATGATCTGAGGTCCTGCAGGACATTGCTGAGGCTCCCATGTCATGGCGAAGCGGCTTGAGGCCCAGCGCCCTTTGCAGGGCCAGCTTCAGCTCGAAGTGATTTCCAAGATACGGCTTGATGTCAGATTCTTCATTCCAATAGAGACAGGACTTGATACAGCCGTCCGCCGTCAATCGCAAGCGATTACAGGCAGCACAGAAATGCTCGCTGATCGGCGAGATCAGGCCAAAGCAACCAGTCGCCCCGTCGATTCGGTAGTAACGCGCGGGTCCGCCCAACGTCTCCAGACAGCCTTCAGCCTTGCTGCTCGCCTGGTTTCCGACCTCAGCAACGGCCTCATACCTCCAGCCAACTCTCTCACAGAGCTCCAATACACCTGTCAGTGGCTTATAGCTGTCGGCCCAGCCTTTCGTGCTGCGTCCGATGGGCATATATTCGATGAAGCGGACGGCAACCGGTCTCTTTAGAGTCAGCCGCAGAAAATCCTCCACCTCATCGTCATTCGTTCCACGCATATACACGACGTTCAGCTTCACTCGCTCAAAGCCGGCGGCCAAGCTGGCCTCCAGCCCTCTCCATACGTGGTCAAAGACATCAGCTCCAGTAATCGCCGCAAATGTCGCGGGTCGCAGAGAATCCAGACTAATATTCATGTCCGTCACCCCAGCTTCCCGCAGTGAGTAAGCTTGCGCAGCCAGCAGCATGCCATTCGTCGTCACCCCAAGCCGCTGAATGCCGTCAATAGCGCGTAGTCTGGCAGCTAGTGCAGCCAATCCTGGTCGTAGCAGCGGCTCGCCGCCGGTAAGCCGAACCTTCTTGACTCCCATCTCCGCCATAGCCGACACCACAGACACAATGTCATCATCCGTAAGTACATCCGTTGATGTATTCAGCGGTTGTTCACGACCAAGCATGTCCTTGAGCGCTGGCCTACAATAGCGGCAGGACAAGTTGCAATGCTCTGTCACAGCGATACGTACATAAGTGTGTACACGACCAAAGGAATCCTTCAAGGAATTGAGCATCTGCTTCACCTGCCTTTTAGCAAAAATTCACACCCCTACCGAATCAGACCACCGAACTGCCGCAATGTGCGTGCCGTGTTCAATCTTTTGGAGGCAATCTCCTGCTCTAGCTCCTTGTGCTGAACTAGCTGCAGCGCCTGTGTCGGGCAGATCCGGACACACTCTGGCCCCTGCCCGCTGTCCTCACACAGATCACATTTACTTGCAACCATCCGCTCCTTGGGCATCCAGCCTCCACCGTTGCTCATTCGCAGGCCTGCCTGGTATTCCTTCCTGCCGCTCTTATAAGCGGGAATCATCGTAATCGCTCCGTACGGGCAGACCAGCATACAGGTTTTACAACCAATACAAGTGCTCTCATTGATGTAAATGCTGTGGCCCCGGTTCACGATGGAACCATTAGGGCAGACATTGGCACATGGAGCATCCTCACAGTGGCGACACTGCACAGGTGCAGTAATCTCATTCGTCTCCATCACTCTCAATCTGGGGTAAAAGGGGACCTGCTCCTCCGAACGCAGCAGCATATCCTCCCCCGCATGGGCCGTGGCACAAGCCACCTCGCATGTGCGACAGCCGATACAGCGCTCGGGATCAGCAATGACAAAGCTATTCATCTTGATTCAGCTCTCCTTCCTGCTTGTAGGGGAGGACAGGACGATGGCTTTCTTGATCGGAACACAGTATGCAGCAAATGATGAGATACATGTCCCAGCGGCTCCCCTAAAAATTGCGCATATAATTCAATAATGGCGGGATTCTCATGTGACTTGCGAACCTGTTGATGGGCATCATGGCGATAGACTGCGTTCTTCCTGGCCAGATATGCCTGCTTGCGCTGTGTCTCCAGTAGCAGCTTCGGCTGACCGCCCCCGCTGATACAGCCTGCCGGACAAGCCATCACCTCAATGAAGTGATAAGGGCAGGTTCCCTCCCGGATCTGTTCCAGCACAGGCTGGACGTACTGAAGACCGGCTACTACTGCTACTCGCAGGCATAGCTCGCCTACCTGAACCTCTGCTGTCCGAATCCCCTCCTCACCGCGTACAAAATCCAACTGGAGCTCCATCAGCTTCTCCCCAGTCATGAGCTCATACCCGGTGCGAATCGCGGCCTCCATCACACCTCCGGTGACACCGAATATGGAACCGGCACCGGAGTACAGACCAAGTGGCGCATCAAAAGGCTCATCTGGCAATTGCTCGAAGTCAATGCCAGCATCCTTGATCAACTGAGCCAGCTCTCGGGTCGTAATGACCACGTCCACCTCACGATGTCCGTCCACCTCCATCTCCTCACGGCTGCACTCGAACGCCTTGCATGTACATGGCATGACCGCGACACTATAAATGTGCGACGGGTCAATTCCATCAAGCTGCGCTCCGAAGGTCTTGATTAATGCGCCTACCATCTGCATAGGAGACTTGCAACTGGACAGATGCTCCAGGAGATCAGGAGCCGCCGTCTCTGCGTGCTTGACCCAGGCAGGGCAACAGGTAGTGAACATCGGCAGCCGCTCCCCCGCCATCACACGTCCGATCAGTTCCGTTCCTTCCTCCATAATGGTCACATCTGCACCAAAATTCGTATCATAGATGCGGTCGAACCCCAGGCGTCGCAGTGCCGCTGCCATCTTCCCAGGAGTAAGCGTACCGAAGGGCAAGCCGAATTCTTCCGCCAGCGATACACGTATTGCTGGCGCGCACTGCACGACCGTGTGCAGCTGCCCGCTTCTGAGCGCCTGCTTCACCTTCAGTACCTGTCCGGTTGAGTAGGCTGCGAAGAGCGGCTCACGTACAGATGGCAGTTGTCCACGCCGTTCCCGCAGGGCAGCGAGGTACTTTTCTTCCTCGTTGCTTTCACCTGTATAGGAGGTACAAATCTGCACACATTGACCGCAAAGGACGCAGCTGTCTGTATCAATCGCCTGTGGTTGACCATACTCCCCCACAATGGCATTTACCGGACAGACCGTTGCGCAGCGTCGGCAGCCTGTACACAGCTCTGCATCAATTTGAACAAAAAGCTCACTATTTGACATGGCAGTCATCCCTTTAAGGTTCTTTTTGATGGAATATATGTCTTGTTCAAGCTTACAGGCTTATTAAGCCCATACCTTACGAGCTCTTAGTGCCTCGGATTCGTTCGACCATAGAGAGGTACAGGAACTGCCTGGTGTGAAGGCAATGCCCCTGGCTTGATCAGTTTCAGGGCGTTCACCGGACAGACAGCGACACAAGCCGGCACACGATCGCGAACCGCATTCGGGGGTGCATTCAGTTCCTCCTTCTCTTCATGCCCTTCGAAGCTGCTCAGATCAGCTTCCCGGCACAGGTCACATTTATAGGCAACCATTTTAGTCTTAGTGCAAATACTCTTGCCCCTATCCCCCTTTTCCTGTCGCTCATACACCTCTTGCTGTCGCAGCTTTTCCTGCCTAACCTCCACACCTGCACTGTACGCCTTGTACAGACTGATCGCACCGAATGGACAAGCGAGTGAGCAGGCTTTACAGCCAATACATGCATCAGCTGAAATGTCGATGATCCCTTCCGTCTGACGGATGGCTTGCACCGGGCATACCTCGGCACAAGGTGCATTCTCACAATGACGACACTGGACTGGCATGGTGAAGCTGTCTTCACGAATGACATACAGCCGGGGAAGAACAGGTATGGTGACCGTTCCTACTGCAGCCTGCACCCCGTTATGGCGGTGATGTACTGCAAAGCAGGCCAGCTCACAGGCCTTGCAGCCAATGCATCTATCCGCTTCGGCAATGACCAGCGCATTGGGCTCTACAGCACTCATCCCCTGCTCTCCCCTACCAGCATCTGCTCACGGAGCAGCTGATATTGACGGCGTACCTGCTCCTCGGCCTGATCCTGATCCGCGATCGCCTCAATCCGAATCGCGCAGTATTTGAACTCGGGTGTCTTGGATACCGGGTCCAGCTCATCTACGGTCAGCTCGTTGCATGCCCCAATCCAGAAATGATACGTCATGTACGTCGCTCCTTTGGCTACACGATCCGTTACCAGGGCCCTGGATATGACCTGTCCCCGACGTGAGACGATACGTACCAGTTGACCATCCTCAATGCCAAGTGAAGCGGCATCCTCGCGGCTCATCTGCACCCGACCAGGCTCATCGGACAGCAGACTAAGCGCGCGGCAATTGCCTGTCATCGTCCGAACCGAATAATGGCCTACCTCGCGCACCGTCGACAGTACAAGCGGATATTCCTGATCCGGTTGCTCGAGCGGCGGTCTCCACTCACATGCGAATAACTGACCTTTGCCGTTCGGAGTAGTGAACTTATGACCCTTATAAAGATAAGGAGTGCCAGGATGCTCCTCTGACGGACAAGGCCACTGCACACCTGCAAGTCCATCGAGCTTGGCGTAGCTTGCTCCGGCAAAGCTTGGGCATAACCCCCTCATTTCATCCCAGATCTCCTCGGTGCTGCCGTAATTCATCGGGTATCCCATCGCCGTGGCCAGCTCGCTAATAATCTGCCAATCAGGCTTGACTGAGGCAGGGGGCTCAATCGCTTTACGAATACGCTGGAAGCCGCGGTCCGCTGAGGAATAGACTCCATCATGCTCTCCCCATGAGGTCGCTGGCAGAATTACATCCGCATGCAGAGCCGTCTTGTTCATAAATATATCCTGCACAATGACCAGTTCGAGCTGATCCAGAGCTTCTCGCAGTTCTGCAGCGTTCGGATCGCTTTGTACAGGATCCTCGCCAAAAATGTAATAGGCCTTGAGCTTCTGCTCCTTCAAAATGAGATGCGGTACCTCGGTCAGCCGATACCCTGGTCTATCTGGCAAGTCGACTCCCCACGCCTCCTCGAATTTACGTCGTACCTGCTCATCCGTGACTGCTTGATAGCCCGGATATACATTCGGCAATGCGCCCATATCGCAAGAGCCTTGTACGTTATTTTGACCCCGTACAGGTCCAATACCCACAGAGGGTCTGCCAAAATGTCCCGTGAGCAGTGCAAGTGAGGCCAGGCCCTTGACCACGTCTACCGCCTGCGCGAACTGGCATACGCCCATGCCATACAGAATCATTGCCTTGTCTGTCCGCGCATAGCTGCGCATCGCCTGACGAATATCCGCTGCACGTACCCCGGTGATTGCCTCTGCATACTCCGGCGTATACTTCTCTACATTGGAGCGATATGCATCGAACCCATCCACATAACGGGCTACAAAATCTGCATCATAAAGCTTCTCCTCAATAAGCACATGTCCGAAAGCATTAACCAATGCCATGTTCGTGCCGCCCTTGAGCGGAAGCCAGAGATCGGCAATGCGCGCGGATTCAGTCTTACGCGGGTCACCTACTACGAGCATGGCCCCTTTCTGCTTCGCCTTCACGATCCGACGGGCTACGATGGGATGAGTGGCCGGGGCATTATAGCCGAAGATCAGCAGCATATCCGCATCTTCAATCTCCGGAATCGAATTGGACATCGCGCCATCCCCCAGAGAATAAGTCAGACCTGCGACCGACGGACCGTGACATACCCGCGCACAATGATCAATATTGTTCGTGCCAATGACCGCTCTCATGAATTTCTGCATTACATAGTTCGCCTCATTGCCAGGCCCTCTAGCGGAGCCTGTCCCCATGATAGAGTCCGCGCCGTATTTCTCTTTAATCTCTAGCAGTCTGGCTGCAGTATACTGAATAGCTTCCTCCCAACCCACCTCGGTCAGTTTCCCTTCCTTGCGTATCATAGGGTGACGTAGACGCGAGGTTAGCAGCTGCGGGTCGTGGAGGAAATCCCAGCCATAATGCCCCTTCAGACACAGGTTCCCTTCATTTGTACGGCCATCCGCCGCTTCTGCTCCGACAATCTGTCCATCCTTGACACGCAAATACATTTGGCAGCCACTCCCGCAATAAGGACATATTGTGCGAACCTTTTCTTCCATGAAATCGGCCTCCTTGTGAATTTATACACATAACATGCAATAAACGTAGGTTACAGCTAGAAATCAATTACTAATCTACTGTCTGCATAAGCCGCAATAAGACAAAATTGCAATAAAAAAAGCCAATACAAAGGATACAGCTCTCCGCCGCACCTCTGTAATGGCTTATTAAAAAGCGAAGGGCTTGGTCCCTTTCTCTTTAATCAAACCGTCTTATGAAGCTGAATAATGACTGTACTGCTCTCCTGCTCTAGATTAGGTAGCTGCCAGGAATACGAGAATGCACTTCCAATCGTCACCATTACCTCATCCATAAATCCGCGCTCCAGATAAGGTCTCAGCACCTTCCAATATTCTGTGACGAGATCTGCCGCGCCTTCCCTCAGTAATATTTCAGATAGACTCGATAGCATCCCCTTAATCTCTATCGTAATCTGTGACTCACTGTCCAGCTTGACCTTCACCAGCTCAGGTCCTTTGCCCCGATAATGCTTCACGATTTTGACAGCCAGTCTGCGAATACGTTCCTGATATTCATAAGCAGCTTCAGCCATACCAAATCACGATCCAATCATTCCTTTTTTTGGAATTTCATCGCTGATTCATATGTTAAGCTCCGTGCAAAATAATGTCAATTCACAAAATAGGACGGATTTGGCCCGAAATTAGCGTTCATAAGCAGAAATCATCCCCTCTTCGCGCCAATGCTGCGATTCGCATCATTGCACAGCCAAAAGTGCTCCCTCTGGGGCGGACACGGTCTGTCAGCCTGTTGTCTTGAAGAGCTAAGTAACGCCTACGCCTATGCTAATGCTGAAACTGTAAACAAAGGAATCACCAGATTGGTGACTCCTCCAGGAACTGTACAATGATAAAAGGAATGGGGAAAATGATGATCCGTAAACTCTTTTGATTCCTTTGCGCAAGTCTTTAAGCTTCTCTTTTCTTGGATCTTTGAGCTTGCGCTGGACATTTAGAGCAAGCTGCTTATTTTCTCTACAAGATTGAATTTCTTCCGCTGTAAACATCTTCATCCCATTGTGCCGGGTTATATTTTGGCATTTAAAGCCACGGCCCTAATAACGATTTCACTTGATAAATCAGCATTTTTGTTTGTTTAACGTTCATTTTCCTCAGCACGAATACGAAGCGCATAATAAGGCTTACTTGGCAAAGGGATGCGGCATTTTCCACGATAACTCAAGGGTAACTTTGTGATACTTAAGCCTTGCGTGTCGATCCATTCAGCCGAAAAATCTACGTCCTCCGGGAGCTCAAGCTCACGGTAGCCCGGCTGATGTTGGCCATAGTAATGCAAGTAATATGAACCCTCCACTCCGAGTGCAGGCACGTCACGAAGCGGGGTCGGCTGCGTATCAAGAGGCATTTCCTCGGCAATGTTGCGTAGAAAGCGTATCCGCTCCTGACTTCGTCCATATAACCTCCCGCCTTTGGACCACCAGATTTCATCATCGGGGTGAAGGTATGTCTCGCCGTGACTCGCATAGCCACCGCGGGTGAAGCTTTCCCAGACACGATGCGTCATTTCCTCGGCACTTAGGTTACCCCAACGTTGCGGCAAATTCCCTTCATAACCACATTCATCAACAATAACTGGCTTCTGATAGCGCTCTCGCCATGCCGTGACCAACGTGACGTCCCAGTGTTGAATGCTGCAGTGGGTAATCTCAGAGCGAGTATGATCATACATTACAACGCTTTCAGGAATATACATCGCTGTCCCGTTATGAATGGACAATAGATGATGGTGAGCATCTGCCGCTGATGCAATGCTTACCAGACGCTCCCAGTCCGGCATTGATTTGTCCCTCATGAAATCATATTCATTCGCCATGGACCACCAGATGTTCCGATAAGCCCCAAGTCGTGCGATGGCATAACGGAGATATCGTTCATCCTCCTCCGCAGACATGCGGTCGAAGCCCCATCGACCTTTATCATACGGATGAAACAAGATTACATCCGCTTCGATTTGAAGCTCAAGCAATGATTCGATGCAGCGCTCGACATGCTCCCAGAATACCGGGTTAAACCGTGCTTTATCAAAGCCCATGGCTGGCGAGCCCACAAAAGGAAATGACGCCGGCTCCTGGACATTAAATGAGTAATTTTTGGGAAATAAGCACATTCGTATTTTATTAAAAGGGCCCTCCGCAAGTGTCTGCAGCGTTAGCGTACGGATGGCTTCTGTCTGATGGATCCAAGCGTACGCTGTCGTACCGAACGGGAAGTATGGAGTGCCATCCGCATAGGCAAAATGATTCTCACCCTTCACCCTGACTGGACCATGAACCATGTGTGCTGCAGTGACACAAGTGAAGCTCCCGTGCACCTCATTCAGCTCAGACGTATTGCTATGCGTTACGTATGTCCACTTTCCGTTGACTTCAGGCATGAACCTGGTGATATACAGACCACCTCCCGCATAAAAGCCAGCAGCCATGATTTCCTTTTCTTCATGGCGAAAAATGACACTCCATTCTACATCCACGTAGGGATTGCCTTTGTCTGGGCCTAGCAACCGAAGTTCGAACCTTTCCCATTGAGCGACCGTTTCTTGGCACATAGTATTTTCCACGAAAAATCCTCACCTTTCTCATAGTGATCATCCAAGCATGAAAATGTCTGTGTTACATGTATCACGTGCACAGTTAAGTTAACTTAGTACATATATATATATCAATACAAAATGGAACATTCAACAACTATTACAATGCGAGCTGGAGTCCAAAAATCCTTCCGAAAATCATCCTTTTCATAGTCAAATTTAGAAGCAAATTCCCCATCTTTTGTCTCCATTTTGGCTGAACGAAAATTTAATTTGCATGGCTCAAAAATGGGAGTATAATGATCTAGGAAATTCGGCAGTGTAACTTTCACGCTGGCATTTTCACACTCACTACACTGTCTAAAGGATGCGTGTCAAATTGAATAGACATAAGGCCAATTTGCTTGTTTTGCTCGTTACTCTTGGATGGGGATTTTCCTACCTGTTCATGAAATTAGGGTTGGAGTCCATCGAAGAATTTAACCTGCTTGCGCTTCGGTTCGGAATTGCCTTTATTGTAACAGCTGCTATTTTTTACAAGCGCCTGCGTGTTATCGACAAAACAACTATTGGTTACGGAGCGCTGCTCGGAGGTATTTTACTTGGGGTATGCGCTTTTATCCTGTTTGGTCTGAAGACCACCAGCACCTCAAATGCCGGCTTTCTAGTCGGGCTCACAGTTATTTTTGTTCCTTTGTTAAATGTAATCCTTTTCCGTAAAAGGATGGAGGAAAGTCATCTGATCGGTGCTCTGCTGGCTATCGCCGGGATCGGTATGCTGACCTTGAATAGCGAGCTAAGCATGCACCCGGGCGATATACTATGTATTGCAGGGGGAATTTGTAATGCGCTGTATATTCTGGTCACTGGTGCAGCGGTGAAAAAATGCGATTCAATTGCGGTGGGCGTGTTGTCCTTGGGCTTCACAGCCGTTTTTGCACTGATTCTCTCTTTCTTTTTCGAGTCCCCGGTCCTTCCTGTCACATTCCATGGCTGGTTGGCTATTTTGGCTCTCAGCCTGGTCTGCAGCGCTTTTTGCTTCATTGCCCAGTCGATATCTCTAAAGTATATCGCACCTGTGCAATTGGGATTAATGTATGCTTTGGAGCCTATATTCGCTGCTGTCGTTGCCTTTATTTTCGTGGGAGAACGATTAACCTTACAGGGATATGTGGGAGCTATACTGGTAGTGAGCGGAATACTTATCTCTCAATGGATGGAGCAGCGGAAAAAGCAAGGTCATCGGTACGCATACGTCCTCTCTCCTTCGGGAAGGGACAAGCATCCTACGTGATGTGCCCTGACTTCGCGAGTTAGCGACAAGCAAGGTGAATTACACACAAATGCTTGGCTAGATCAACAATAAATTCCTGGTTAAATTGAAATCATGCATATGGATAAATGTGTCTAATTCATTATATATGCCCCGAGATTTTTTTCATATTGTATGGACTAATGTGTAAAAAGCCGCTAATCTCAACAGAGCGGCTTTTTTTATTCCTTTTGATTTTTTATTTCTTTTGTTCATATTAGTTCCTATAGTCCTTTTTGGTGCTGATGTGCAGCAATTTGAGCATGATTATCGAATCAATAGGTTCTTTGCTGTGCGGATACAGCATAATCATCCAACTCCTTCATCACGCCATGGAGCAGTGTGCTCTCAAGCTGAAGGTAAGTATGCAGTTTTTGTTCGATCCGGCTGAACAGCATTCTATCGTTTTTAAAATTAAATTTCAAAACCAGATTTCTTAGTGACTCGTGCTGCTGCACAATCAGGGTATAGCGTTCGATCACATCATCGTCTGGCTTCAGAATCGACAGCTCCATCAAATATCGCAAGCGTTGCAGCATTATTATTTTGTGCTCCCAGAACAAGTGAAAGGCTCTGCGATCGATTTGAACAAATGATGTTGAATGAAGCTTGTCCTTTACTTTCTCAATCGAATGTTCCACCGCCTTCATGCCGAACAGCGTCTTCTCCTTGAAGCTTAGATCCACTGTGATCGTTGAATTCAGGTAGCGGCGAATCGACTCAGCGATCTGATCAATCTGCAGCGAATAATCCCGTTCTTCACGAATACTGAGAAGATGCACATTCTTGAAAAATTCATTATCGCTAACTATACTGTAATACCCTTGCTCGATCTCTTCGATTGGACACTCCGTCTTTATATATTTGCCATCGGCCAAATTATCTGCCATCAGAAAGGTTCGTTTCTGTTCATCATAGCCATACACCAATATTTCGTGCCAATGACTTACTTGCTGATATTGCTTAGATACAGATATGTAGGAGCGGTCTACGTAGAAGTAAAGATAATAATTAGAATGAAGAGATTCTATGATAAAATCCGTCAGGCTCACCCATTTTCGATTCAGAATATCACGGGGGATGATATGATGATTAATCCATGGAATATTATCCAGCAAGGTATGATGGTTATCGAAAAAGTAGGAATCCCAGTCCTCCACATAGCGAATCTGAATGAAATTATTGTACAACCAGGGCAAGTAATGATCGTTGTTCGAGAGCATAGAAGTGACACTTCCATAGATATTGTATGTGTAAAATGTCGGCTCATAGAATGGCAGGATAATTGAAGCCATGCTCATACCTCCCGCGGTTTTTAAATTGACTTGCACTCCGTAAGATAAATACTTCTACAATAATTACCAACTCCCTCCATGTTAGCCTGTTTTTTTGGATGAAAGATTCAAGATATGCGACAATTTCCCTGAGTCTATTGGTTTGTTTATATCCGCGTGCAACATTGGAACCACCGTAGGGGCCGCGCTTGGCGGCTTATTTATATCAGGCCTGGGTGTGAAACATGTTGTATGGGTGGGCATTCTTTCTGTGATATTAGGTCTGGTAACGATCTTGCTCAGACAATCCACTCACAGCTCGGCCACACACAAGGCTAAGCAATATTCAGCCTAAAATTAATCCGCCTCATTGGACGTTGCGTTGAAATGAGGCGGACTATCTACACAGCTACACACTTACAGCACTGAAAAAATACGTACCGTTAATCCCCCTGAATATCCCTCAAGGACTGCTGTCAAATCAGAATAATTTAGAAATGCGAGTGCCTTGCAGTCTGTATTCACCTTCGGCTTCCATTCCTCATTTATCCGTTGGTTCACAATATGTAATCGGCACTTCTCACCCGCATAGTCCGTGCCCTCCAGTATATATTCAGCTCGAAGCTTGACAACTCCATTCCCAAAGTACTCCTGTACATCCTCAGCTCCGGGTAAAATGTGACCTGTAAAGTATGGACCTTCACAGCTGCCTGTGAAGAATATTGCGATCTGTCTATAAGTACCTTCTTCCCTCCGAAGCTCCCTGGCTGTAATCTGTATGTCGATCGTTAACACTTCTTTTTTGCTAAGTAAAAATTGTTGGATGGATACGATTGCGCTAGAGGTCTGCTTTTCCGTAAATTGATGTCCAGCATCTTTTATCAGCTGCAGGTGACACTGCCCTGGTTCATAGCATTCCTTGGCCTTAATGGAGTAATTGTAATGTACGATTTCATCCGCTGTGCCATGAAGCAGCAGCACGGGTCCATGATAGGGCCTAATTTCGTCGAACGGGTCCATATCTACCACGGCATTATGGAACTTCTTACTGATTAGCATCTGCCCACAATCAATAAGCTCTGGGACATCATGGACATTATATGAGGAGTTGGCGAGGGTGCCGCTGCGTGCATGATCCGGAATACAGAGTGCGGGATAGATGAGGATTAACGACTCTACTTCGTCCGGGCATTGTGCAGCTACGAGAGCCGAGACGAATCCACCCTGGCTGAAGCCCATGAGAGTCAATCGCTTGGCATCTACATAAGGCAGCTTTACAATATCATGCATAACAGCTTTGAGATCCTCGCATTCGGTCAGGATTGTCATGTCCGTCGTTTCTCCATCACTTCTCCCCTCCCCATTGGCAGAGCCCCCACAGAAGTCAAAGCAAAACGCGGCATAGCCCCATGATGCAAGTGCCCTGCAATAGTCCACTAGATTCATGTAATTTCCACCGAATCCATGACTGACGATGACGGCCGGGAGATGATCTCCCTGTGGCAAGTATTCTCTTCCACGAATGGTTAACCCATCTCGTATGCAACAAAAATCACGCTCACTAATCGCATTATTCATTCGCTCCATCCCTCCTTCTTTGATAATAATACGCTTACATCAAAACATATATATGTTTATTTCTGTTTTCTAAATATAGACAATTATCTACAGTAAATATCATAAATAATGGTTTAGTTACATAATTTGTGTTGACAATACAATATTTGAAGGATACAATCATTATGTAAAAATAAGGATAATTAAAAAAAGGATGGTGAATTTTTATGAAAGGGTTTACAAAATGGATGGTTGCTGCTGCGCTTCTGATCTTAACGTTCTCTTCTATCACGCCTACTTATGGTGCAGCCAACTTTCCGAACACGGGCACGACGGGGCTCACTGGATTCGCGGGGAATGCCAAAAATGAAAATGGTGTCTCCAAATCTGCAGTCACAGGCGGCAAAAACGGTCAAATCATCTACATCAATAATCTGAATGATCTGCGAACGCACATTGCGGACACGACTCCTAAAATTCTGGTCATCGAACGCAACATCTCGTCGTCCTCATTGCAGAAAGTTAATTTTGGCGCAAATAAGACAATTGTCGGCTCATATGATAACCATACGCTTACGAATATTCATTTCCGCTCCACCTCCAGCTCCAGCAATGTTATCTTTCAGAACCTGAAATTCGAGCATTCTGCCAGCATCAACGCGAACGATGATATCCAGATGTACATCACCTCTGGCTCGAACTACTGGATTGATCATGTGACATTCTCGGGCCACAATTACAGCTCTGGCGGCGGAGATCTGGACAAGCTCCTGTATATTGGCGATAGAGCAGACTATATTACCGTCAGCAATTCCAAATTTGCTAACCACAAATACGGAATTATTATGGGACACCCCAATGATGGCAACAGCAGCTACGATGGTGTGCCTCATGTGACCATAGCTAACAATTATTTTGAGAATCTGTACGTTCGTGGTCCTGGTCTCTTCAGATATGGGTACTACCATATCAAAAACAACTATGCCAACAACTTTAATCAATCGATTACGATTGGTGAGAAAGCTCGAATTTACTCGGAGAACAACTATTTCGGAGCTGGTGCGGAAAAAGGCGGTATACTCGATGACAAGGGTAAAGGTGAATTCACCGATACAGGCAGCACACCTGCTCTAACTGCTCCAAAGTCCCCAAAAACCAACTGGAAACCTAGTAGTAACTATAGCTATGAAGTGCGTGATGCGAGCTATGCGCGTGAGTTCGTGACCAAATACGCTGGCTCATCCAATACAACGCTTGTCTTTGGTAAATAATGATGCACTAAGTGATTGTGGTCCTGTGTGAGACAGAGATGAGTGTCTAACTCTCTGTTAATGTGTAGATCTGTCTCACACAGTAGGACTAGATCGAAATAATATTAAACTACGTAAAATGACCGCGAAACCGATCCTCGTCTCATCCTCTTATTCGCTATTTGCTGCATTTCGTTCGGCAGAAAAATGAAATGCGCAACAATATGAATTGCCCTACCGAACTACACATGGACGTAGCCCTTAGAGTTAGCAAAAGAAACCCGAAGTCTCATAAAAGACTTGGATTTCTCGTCAATCTGAGTAGCCTTTAGGACTACTTTTTATTTTCCGATATTAAACCAACCTGGCATTGCTTGAATTACATTCCAAAGTTTTTCTGGAATATTAAGCTGTTCGAGTTTTGAAACGTTCAACTCAGAATCTACTTCGGCTTCATGACCATTTGCGACCTTTTCAACCCAGGAAGGATCCATAATTAACGCATGCCCAATGGCGATTAGCGGCAATCCTAATTTCGCAGCTTGAAGAGCATCATCCGGTGTTAGTATGGAACCAGCAGCCATCACAGGTATCTTGCCGTTTGCTCTTTCAAGAATTAATTCAAGCCGTGTTTTTTCATCTTGACTATCTACTGGCTTTGAAGACACATTATCTAATGAAGCATGTATATAATCCAAATTCTGTTCAACAAGGATATCAATTAATTCATATGTGTCTTTCATACGTAATCCGTCCACTTTGGAGGATTCTTCAGGGGAAAATCGGTATCCTACAATGAATGGTTTTGTAGCATGCTTTTCAATGACATTTTTGATTTCTTCAATAATTGCCAATGGAAAACGCAAGCGATTTTCAAGTGATCCTCCCCATTGGTCAGTCCGTTGATTTGTCGATGGCGACCAGAAATTTTGAATTAAAAATCCATGAGCTCCATGAATTTCGACGCCATCAAATCCGGCTTCAATCGCTCTTCTCGTTGTGTCCCCAAAAGCACGTACAATCGACAAAATCTCCTCATGTGATAGTTCTCTTGTTTCTGGAGTTGAACCTAAATTAGTAATTTCGGGTTGCAATGCACTCGCACTAACTGCATCCAATTCGGGCAAAGCTTTATTGCCAGCATGAAAAATCTGAAGGATCGCAGGAGAGCCTCCGCTTTTCGCTGCCTCCGCTAATCTTCGTAAACTTGGAGTAAATTCATCATTGTACCCGGCGAATTCATTCGTAAAGCCCTGTCCATTCGGTGTAACATGAGTACACCCTGTAATGACGAGTCCTACTCCATTCACTCTTTGTTTGTAATACTTAACTTCGTCATCCGAAATGGTAAGATCGTCATTACTCGACCAGGTTGTCATAGGTGCCATAACAATTCTATTCTTCATTGCTATTCCACTTCTGAATGAGAAGGATTCAAATAACTTACTGTATTTTTGGTTCATTTCTTTAACCTCGCTATCATATTTTCTTTTCTATCTCAGTGTATTTGGTTGCCGTTACGGCAAGTCAAGGATTTATTTTTATATGATTACATATAGAATTGTTGTGCTTCCATTCACTTTATGATATATATTTAGTTACAGTTACTGTAACTAAAGGTGGGACAAGTAGATGTTTTATTCAATGACATATGTAGTGGAGAATTTAAATGTATCTGCAAAGACACTTAGATTTTATGAAGAGCAGGGGATATTACCCAATATATCTCGTGACGAAAAGGGCCGTAGAGTTTATAACGAACAACAAATAGACTGGATTTCTTTTATTCGTTGTCTCAAAGAAACAGGAATGCCTCTTTCAAAAATCAAGGATTACAAGGAACTTTATGAATTGGGAAATAGCACCTATTTGCAAAGAGAAGAAATGTTGATGCAGCATAAATTGGAGCTTCAGAAGAAAATTGACGAAAGTCAAAGACACTTGGAAGAAATAAACTATAAACTAGCTATGTATGAACTTCAAAAAGAAGAGGTTATGAAAAATTCTAACTATAACTTTAAGTGCCACGGCCTGGAGATTAAGACGGCTAATTAATGTAATGTACTTGCGCTAACTCCTTTGGAAGACAGCTCGGCATGGAGATTGGTTCTAATCGAAATTTTTTTTTAGTATGCCATTGCAGGCTTGATAGCTGTCTTAATGATGTTGTGGATGGCTGGGGGATTGCACATCCACAACATCAAGCTTTATTTGGCTGGCGAAATGCTTTGCGGGTTGTTGAATACATTTTGCGGATCGTACTTCGCTTTAACTTTTCTCAGTCTGGCATAGTTCTTTCCGTAATAGACCGGTCCGGAGCATGTAATGCCTTGGTCTGGTACGTTGATATACGAGCCTACTATATAAGGCTCCAGTTTCTTTCTCGTGCTTCGGGTCAAAGCGATATTTCTGGCTGCATGGGATGGCTTTACCCATGAGCTGTTCCATTCAACATAGTAATCGGCCTTTCTCCAGTAGAATGCCGTGGCTTGTGGTGCAACCCGACTGACAGCCCCACCCCAATTCAAGAAGTAGAAGCCGGCTGGTGTACCTCCCTCCGCCTTTTCGAGGAATTCGCGCATGGCTTTGAAGGCTTTTTCAGGGAATGGACGTCTACCAAAGCCACTGGAGAACTGATTGCTGACCCTTTGCGTGAGCACAGGGTCCGGAGCCAGCATGAACTTCGTGACTTGCGTGTATGGAAGGTACTCAATAGTTTTCTGAGTTGGTGTCCCTACCCCAAGAATGGGTGCCAACTGCCGAAGAGCCTCCCTTTTTGATCCGAGATACAGCCCCAGCATGCTGACGTTTCCACCTTTTTTGGGACCAACGCTTAGTTCACTCCCTAGCTTGGTACTGGCATTCGGTGCCCATACCTGCCATTTCTTCACGACCTTCTCGAATTGTGCCCATGGCCAGGTAATGCGGAATACAGTCGCCTTAGCTGGAGCGCGTCGCACCTTGAACTTATATTTGGTATATACACCGAAGTTACCGCCTCCGCCGCCTCGTGTGGCCCACAGAAGATCCGAATTTTGTTTTTTGTTCGCACGAATAACCCGTCCTTTGGCATCAACCATTTCAAGCTCCAGCAGGTTATCGCTGATCAGGCCGATGGTTCTTTGCAACGGGCCAATGCCTCCGCCAGGCGTAATTCCGCCGATGCCGACAGTTGGGCTATCACCAAATGGGGCCATGAACCCTTGCTTTGCAAGCGCATCTACGATTCTTCCTACCCGATTACCCGTCTCCACAACAACCGTTCCGCTTTTTTTGTTTAGCTTTATTTTCTTCATTTCGCTAACGTCAATGACGATCCCACCATTAACCTGTGACAGGTTAGTCTCTAATGCGTGTCTCCCGCTTCTTGGACGAATCGGAACCTTGTTATGACGTGCCCAGCTTATGGCGTTCGCTACATCCTTTGTCTGCTGAGCGAACACAAATACTTTGGGGAATCTGTCTGTATGTGGGTCCCAGTTCTTACGCGCCCTTTCGTATCCAGGGTCCCCCTTGAAAATAACTCGCCCCGTTAGCTTCTTTTGTGAACTCACCGATCTACTCAACTCCTTAGATTAAGTAACCATCCATGTTTGTTCGTGACAATCTGGGCTGACTCCATATAGCCTATGTAATAGGCTCGCGATGTGTATAGGCTAGTGCTGAGATGTCTTAGGCGTAATTAATGAGTAGACAACATCCCAAAAAGGCCTATGCACGCAAATTACGTACATAGACCTACTTCTCCGCAGTGTAGAACGGGTTGGCTTCGTTTCAATTTAGTACTTATATCTCTACGGCTACTGTCGTTCGTACTTGTGGAGTCTTACATATCCCTCTGTACGGTTGAGAGAGAGACCAGCACAGGCCCGGCAAAATCGGAGGCCTCCTCTTCCTTCGGATTATGAAGGCGGAACAGGAAGGCATCCCCTGCCTCTGATGTCCATACCATGTAATCACTTATCCCCTTCTCACCAGAAGCTTGCAGATACAGCTCTGCGTAGCCAAGTGGGTGCTCCACCAGCTCGCCACTATAATCGGATACCTTACCAGCCTGGCTTAGCTCATCCTTTCCTGCAGCTTCAAGCTGAGCAACATTATAATCTGCAGGCAGCAGTTCAATGTCTACATAATAATCCGGATTACTACTCAAGGATAAGCGGCCCGCAGCTGGATCAAATGTGAATTTCTCGAAGACATACAAGGAGAACCCGTCCCCCTCTTGCAGTACCGCCTCCAGAGCTTGATTTCCTTCCGTTGTCATCAGTTCAAAGCTTTGGGTAGCTGGACGAGTTGCAGCTTCCTGAACCTCCTGCTTGGACGAAGGAGGTCCAGTTCCTTCAGTATTCGGTGCTCCAGATCCTGAGGTGTCGGTAGTGTTGGTAGTATCTGTAGTATCTTCAGTGTCGATAGGAACCGCACTTCCCGTACAGGCCGTTAGCATGAAGATGATGACGAACATCAGCATGAGAATTCCCAAGGAATGCTTGTTATTCAATCTGATCGCTCCTTTCGTATCTTCTCCTGTGACTATGGATATAACACAGCACACTACATTAACGGTTCAGTGCGCTTTAATGTTTCAATGATATGTTATTACCCATTATGGAGAAGCTAGCCTCAGGCAGAGCGTAACTGGGCCTTCTGGTTCTTCCCGTTAATAGCCCTACAGATCAGTAATCTTCTTGCCTAGACAATGTTGATCACAAGCTGCGCAGAATGCATGCCTTCGCAATAGGCTGATAAGACAGCGCGTCCTCGCTGGCCAGTCAGCCGAATGACTGCACTGACACAACCGTGATACATATGCATCCAATGGCTGTCGTAGGATTCGCTTGAGCTGAGATCTCCGTTATCCACAGCGACAATTTCTGCCGGCCCGTTAACCTTGAATACAACTTTTGCACTCTCTCGGAAGACAGGTATGTCAGCTCCATCTTTAGCTCGAACGGTGAATAGCTTCAAATAACCAGCGCCTGCATCCAGAAAAACTTCCTCCTTGTCAAAACGGAGCTTAGCCGCAATAGCAGCTGTCTGTAAGGTGTACGTACTAACCTCTTGTCCATCTATTAAGCCTCGCACCGTAACTTTGCCTGGTAGATAGGGAAGATAGCCTGTGATCATTCGATTGGGATAGGAAGAAGGTGAATTTACGTAAAATACTCTGTCATTCAGCTCAATCGTTACCTTTTCACAATTGGTTGCAATCATGTAAGGGATTACCGATTTATTGAACTGTGGAAAATCCCAGTGACTCGCATATCTTGGCGCATCCCAATGCTCCTTGACTCCTTCGTCCTGCAGTGAATAATCCATAACAGCCATATATACGATAGGCTGATCTGACCAATAGCTTTGATATAGATAGGACATGGGCTTGCGTTCATTATTTGTCCAGAACAAGGACCCCGCCCACCCCTTGGCTGGGTATCCCATGGATTCACCTAAATAATCAATCCCCGTCCACAGCATGCCCCCGATGACATAATCATTTTCCTCCACATCAAGCCATGGCACCTTTTCGCTATAATTCTGGAGGTGATCTGGATGTCCCCTGAAGAATTGATACGTCTCTGTCCCCAGGATCAATTTGTCTGGAATGGCCTTATGAATCTCAGGATACCATTGCTCCTGATAGTTGCAGCTAATGACATCTACAATCTCTGCAATCCTGCGGATGCGCTCCACCCGATCTTGCAGGTCATAAATTTCGGTATCGTCCACTTCATCCACAAATTGCTGAATATCTGTCACCTGTGACACGTCCACATGGCTTTCATATTTGAAATGCGGGTTCATAGCATACGATATCGGTCTCGTGTTATCCATAGTTAGCAGATACTCCTTCAGCATGCTCATAATCTTCAGCATCGACTCCTGCCCCTGGTTCTCAACCTCGTTGCCGACGCCCCACATGAAGATACAGGGATGATTGCGATCCCTTCTTACCATGCATTCCACATCACGCTGCCACTCCGTCTCAAAATATCTTCCGTACGCTCCACCAGTCCATTTGTCAAAGGGCTCCTCGTAGACTAGAAGTCCCAGCTCGTCACACAGATCCAGAATTTCAGCCGCTGGAATATGATGCGCCGTACGGATGGCATTGCACCCGATTTCTTTGAACTGGACGAGTCTATCCCTCCAGATCTCCGGGGTGACAGCTGTTCCGAGACAGCCTGCATCCTGATGAATGCAGAGTCCCTTCACCTTAGTCATGGTTCCATTAATATACATCCCTTTTCCGGGGATCATCTCAATTGTCCTGATGCCCACGTTCAGTGCATAGCTGTCAATGACCTCTCCGCCCTCCACCAACGACAGCTCCAGTCGATATAAATGAGGCTTTTCTGGGCTCCACAGCTTCACATTTGGAATCTCCAGTTGAATGTGTCCGGTATCGGCTTCAGCAGTCACGCTCAGATCGTCATCGAAAAGGCATGCTTTCACCAAGGAGGAAGTCCCTGTCTTGATGGTCACGATTCCTGTTACACCATCAATTCCCGTAGTTACATGAATTTCTCCTGGCTGTAGGTGGTTAGAATTCAGTTCCATCAGCGTAACCGTTCTGTATATACCTGCTCCCGAATACCACCTGTCGGCCGGTAATGAGGTGTTATCCACCTTTACCAGAATCAGGTTGTCCCCCTCATGAATCAAATCCGTAATATCCAGCACAAATCTTGAGTATCCGTATTTTTGAGTGCCGGCTTCCTGGCCGTTCACCCATATCGTACTATTCTCATACACACCATCGAACTGTAGCTTGTACACATGGTCCTTCTTCATTTGATCCAATACAAGCTTTCTTCGATACCAGCCAATTCCCCATCTGTCCCTGAACCCCTGCTCCTTGGCTTGACTCATCGTTCTTGAGATCGGGGCTGTAATAGCCCAGTCATGAGGAAGCGTGACAGGTTCGAACTTATTGTCCTCGGGTTGCTGCAATGTGAACTCCCAATTCTGCATCAGCTTCGTTTCCAATCGGCTCATCTTCTTCACCATCCTTTTGATTGTAGTCGCATATTAAGCTTTGTTATATTTATATTGTAGGATCCAATCCAGACCCGTACAATCTGAGAATATTAAAAATAACTTTAAAATAACTTTAAAATATTAAGGTGATTCTATGTATAAGAGGCTTCTGCCAGTGATTACAGATGCGGACAAAGAGCTCCCCTACTATCTAGTGGATGCGGCATGCAATTGGCCTCAAGAGCATGTCATTCGTCCGAAGGGTTACCTGCACCAATGGATTCAATGTGTGGAGGGTGAAGGGGAGTTGATCGTTGCCGGGAAAGCCTATCGAGTTAAAGAGGGGTCTGCCATGCTGCTGCTGAAGGGGCTTCCTCACGAGTATTATGCAATTAGTCCAACCTGGACTGTGAACTGGGTCGTATTCGAGGGCCAGCAGGTGGAGCCTTTTTTGAGGAAAACGGCAGGGATGAACACCTCAGGTGTACTGCACATCTCCAGACCAGACATTTTCTGGGCGAAGATACAAAGTATTATGGAGGTTGAACAATCGGATCATGCTTTAAGAGGTCTCCAGTGGTCCAGCCTTGTCTATTCCCTGCTCACGGATATTGTTCAATACACTTCTGCCCATTCGCATAACAGCATTTCCCATCCGAATCTCAGACTGAAGCCGCTGCTCACATTTATTGATGAGAACTTTAGCAATCCACTAACTCTGGATGAAATGGCCGAGATCACGGGGATTACCCCGCAGCATTTGTGTACGGTCTTTAAGAAGACTATGAACATTAGAATCTTTCAATATATTCAATCGGTTCGAATCAAGAAGAGCAAGGAGCTACTCCTGCATCAGCCCCTCTTGTCCATTAAAGAAATTGCTTTTATGTCCGGCTTTGAGGATGCTAACTATTTCTGCACGGTCTTCAAGAAGCACGAACAATTAACCCCCAAGCAATTCCGCAGGCTTCATCATTGAAGGGGGCATAGTTCATCCGCGCAGCGCTCTTTCCACCGCCATTATTTCTCGACTACAATAGGAAGCTCGGCTCCGTTCCTCAAGAACAATGGAATATGCTCTAATGGCGCTTCTACCTTGATGGTACAGCCCCCTTCCAGCGTGTCACCGCTATAGGCATTCTTCCACGAGACTCCTGCAGGCAGATAGACTTGGCGGCTTCGCTGACCCTCTCGGACTACAGGAGCAACCAGTAAATCCGGGCCGAACATATACTGATCCTCCACCTCCCATGCCGCCGGATCGTTATCAAAATCATAGAACAGCGGGCGCATGGGTGGAGTGCCCTTTTCATGGGCTTCCCGCATCAATCCAGCAATATAAGGCTTCAGGCGCTCACGCAAATACATGAATTCCCGAAAAATCTCATATGCCTCATCCCCATAGCTCCATACTTCATTATCCGAGCCACTACCACAGATACCGCCCCCTGCTGTACCAGTGGGTGGAATAAATGGCTGTCGGTCACCATGAAGACGAAAGACAGGACACAACGCACCATACTGAAACCAGCGAATCATACATTCCCGGAATGATGGGTTCCCTGGATCTCCACCATGAAAACCACCGATGTCTGTCGTCCACCAAGGAATCCCCGCAATTGCCATGTTCAAGCCCGCCTTCACTTGGATCTCCAACACCTTGAAGCTGGAGTGTATGTCTCCTGACCAGACAAGTGCACCGTAGCGTTGACTTCCCGCCCAGGCACAGCGCACCAGATTGACAATATTCGCTTGTCCTTCTGCTTCCATTCCTTCGTAGAACGTTTGGCTATACTTTACTGGATAAATGTTGCCGATCTGCTTACTGGAGCCCATATGATAGCGGTAAATATCATGATCATAGACGCTTAGCTCCGGCTCCGCCTCGTCCAGCCAAAACACCCGAATGCCTTTGTCGTAATAATTCTTCTTAATCAGCCCCCATAAGAACCTACGTGCTTCGGGATTTGTGGCATCAAAAATAGCATTTTGACCGAGAAATTGAAATTGGGTACGCACGCCGCGATCGGAGCGTAGCAGGTAACCCTTTTCCAGCATCTCCCGATAGTTCTCACTCTCCGTCTGGACCGTAGGCCATACTGAGATCATCAGCTCGATGCCCATCTCCCCCAGCTCCTTGACCATCCCTTCAGGGTCAGGCCAATAGATTGGATCGAACCTCCAATCCCCTTGATTGGTCCAGTGAAAGAAGTCGATAACAATTACATCAATTGGCAATTGTCTAAGCTTATATTCTCTTGCTACTGTAAGTAGCTCCTCCTGAGTACGGTAGCGAAGCTTGCACTGCCAGAAGCCAAGACCATAGTCCGGCATCATCGGTACCTTGCCTGTGGCGGTAGCATAACTTTCTTCAATCTCTGCAGGAGAATCACCCGCTGTGATCCAGTAATCGAGCTGCTTGGTGGAGGGGGCGCTCCACTCCGTGACGTTCAGACTAAAATGGACTTGTCCAATGGCTGGGTTGTGCCACAGAAAACCGTAGCCAGCGCTTGATAGCACAAAGGGCACGCTGATCTGACTGTTGCGGTGAGTCAATTCCAGTGAGCAGCCCTTCAAATTAAGAAAGGAATGCTGATATTGTCCCATGCCGAACAGCTTCTCGGATGGATCGGACTCCAATCGTAGCTTGACGGAATAATCACTGCTACCCGGGTAAGGCTTGAGCTCTCGGCCACCGTATTTCAATTGATAGGTGTCTTCCGTTTCATGAAGTAGCAGCTTTCCATCCTGGTTATAAAAGGAGATTTGTCCTTGCTTGCTAATCTCAGCTTTGATTTTGCCGTTCACTATCGTTGCTCTGTCCTCTTCAATTATCACCTGCGCGTGGGTTGAAGTAGCTGGCAGCAGCGCCCACTCATCATTCTGAATGTCGTTGTAGGAGGCACGAACACGAACAGCATTCTCCCCCCATGCCTCGATCCATACCCGCTCATGATCATATTCTCGTATCAGTCTTCCATTTTCCGAGCGAAACATAGCAGTAGACCTCCATCTCAGCATATAATTGGATTACAGCCCCATTATAGCGGACAAAGCCAGAACAGAATCTACGAAAACTACGTATTATTCATACGATATTACGTTTGTAATGGAGATGAGCATGTTCATGGATATGCAAGACGAGAATCTATATTCCTGGAGACAAGAGCACACGGAAATACCGGAATTCACCTTTCCGGTTAATGTGTTTCATATTCATTTTCCCGACCGTTATCTGATACCGCCTCATTGGCATGATCATTTGGAATGGATTTATATTACGAAGGGGAGCTTTCAGGTACAGATTGGTTCCGACTCTAGACAATTGCATGCAGGAGAAGCTGCCTGGGTCAACCGTAGACAAATGCATTCCGCTCATCCGATGGAACACGGAAGTGAACTATATGCCATTGTGTATAATGAGGTTCTGCTGAAAGGGGTACAAGATTATACGGAGGTGCAATATATCCAACCGCTGCTAGGTGGAGAGGTCTCACTGCCATTGTTCTATGATAGGGACTTGCCCATGTCCGACATGGTTCGTGAATCACTTGAGCGTCTGATTATGCTACATCATGAACAGAGTCCAGGCTACGAATTGCGGTTCAAAGGTGAGCTACTGAGTCTACTCGGCTTGGCATTTCAACAGACCAAGCAACGAAAGCGCAACCAGCACATCCGCTTGGATACCGGAATCCATCCGTTACTCGCGCATCTAAGCAGTCATTTCCACGAACCCATTACAATAGAGCAAGCTGCTCGGATGTGCTGTGTTACGCCCAATTACTTCTGTTCGCTGTTCAAAAAGACAACGGGTACAACGCTAATTAAGTATATTCACATGCTGCGAGTCTACGAAGCCTGCCGACTCCTCCAGCTTCAGCGCTACTCCGTGCAGGATGTGGCCAGCCAGGTCGGATTCTCCAACCTGACTTATTTTGGAAGAGTATTCAAGAGCTTCACTGGAATGTCACCGAGACAGTACATGACTCATTCTCTCTTCTAGCAAAGACATAGTGCCTACAACGGTTCATCGGAGCTCAGGCGCTGCTACTCCCATTGTAATCGCATTCAAGGTGCGGAGGCATCGTCGAAGGACTCATAGTCGAACCAATCAAAATGAGCTGGTGTAATAGATCGTGCTCCATTACCAGTTGCATACATTGCTATGAAGACTCCTGTGAAGCCACCTGCTACTTCCGTGGCAAGTAGTCCGGATTCACCTTTTCCGAACCAGAACGGTTCCTTGTCTTCGCTCTCGGAAAATCCAAATTGATAGTGTGTTTTATCTGCTTGGATGACTAGAAGGATGTGATCAGATGACCAAGGAATCTCACTCTCGACCTTCCACAGGGTATCCAATCGTCTACGAAAGATCAGTTTGCTGTCGCCAGCCAATCGAACTAAAGCCATGTCATAATGAAAACGTTCGTTCATATACACGGTAATGCCTGCTTCTTCACCGTCCTGCTGTGGCTTAAAGGATAAGTGCGTCGAGGCTCGGCAATGAAAATCCTGCTGTCTTCTACCGACGAATGCTGGTGAGTCCGCCTCATTCAATGTAACTGGAGAACCATACAAGGTAAGGCAGCCTCCCTTCGCGCTGAGTGACCAATTCTCGGGCTGCGGCGAACGGAGGAATGTCCAGCTAGCAGCAAGGCTCTCGTTATTGAAGTCATCCCTCACGGGAGCAGTAATTGGTGCTACCAGCGTGAGATCCTCAGCGGACATGGTGTCATCTATCGTTCCGTTGTTACCGATTATTGGCCAACCATCATCCGTCCAACGGACAGGTGCGAGGAAGGTCTCACGACCAAGATGGTGGCGCGGAGGATAACCATTCGGCCTTATTCCCAGAAATACGGTCCACCAGCTACCCTCGGGAGTCTGAACCAGATCGGCATGACCTGTGGCGTGAATGGGCTTGAGAAGGCTCCGATGCGATAGAATCGGGTTGTAGGGACAGCTTTCAAACGGACCATCTGGCCTCTTGCTTCTAGCGATCGTTACCATATGACCGTACTCTGTTCCGCCTTCTGAGATCATCAAATAGTACCAATGTCCAATGCGATAGAGATGTGGGGCCTCAGGATATTGACCGCCCGTACCCTTCCATATTCGTGTTATGTCTGATAGCCGTTCTCCTGTTCTTATGTCGATTCGGCTTTGGTATGCGCCCTGACCCATAGCATCATGAGAGGTAGTAAAGTAAACCTGTCCATCCTCGTCAAAAAACAGATCCGGATCAATGCCTGGCTGGTCTACGAGAATAGGGTCTGACCACTTCCCAAAAGGGTTCTCAGTGTGTACATAGAAGTTACCACAGTCCGACACATTGGTGGTTGTCATGTAGAACGTCCCATTATGGTAACGAATGGTTGGCGCATAGATGCCGCCTGAACTGCCGGCGTTACTAAGATTCAATTGTTCCGTTCGCGTTAGTACATGACCAATCTGCTGCCAGTTCACCAGATCAGTGCTATGAAATAACGGGACGCCTGGGAAGTACTCAAACGAACTGGTCACGAGATAGTAGTCATGGCCAACTCTGCAAATGCTGGGATCAGGATGAAAACCACGGATGACGGGATTATGATAATTCATAGACAAGCTCTCCTTCACACATTGTTATGATATCAATCCCATTATAGATAGTCAGTTGTCCTTCAGCCTTGATTGTAGAGTCAGAAAATAGCAGGATAAGGACAGCCTTTCATCACCAACTTCATTGTGAAAGGATATTCCCATGAGAAATATTCATCTGAATTGGTTCACAGCAGACGAGGATTTTAACTTCTATATCCAGTACGGGGAGCATGAGGAGGACATGTTTGTTCACCAGCATGTTGATTTTTCCGAGCTTGTTATCGTTTTACATGGCCATGCCACGCACATCGTCAATACCGAAGAAATGTTCATCAAGAAGGGCGACAGTTTTGTGATTAACGGAGCTACCTCTCACGGATACAAAAATCCATATGAATTTCGAATCTGTAACATCATGTATAAGCCTGATCTACTGGAGCTGGCAGGTCCTGAATTAAGAACCATAAGGGGGTATCAGGCCCTTTTCGTTATAGAGCCGTATTATCGCAATATTGACCATTCCTTGAGTAAAATGAGCTTGCCAATCTCAAGCTTTGATTACATATCCTCGACTCTTGATTTTATGATTGAGGAATACGACCAGCAGCTGGATGGCTATAAATCCATTTTGCGTTCACGGTTCATGGAGCTGGCTATCCAATTGTCAAGGCTATATGAGGATCAGGAGCAACAAGGAACCCGTGGCCGTCTCCTACATTTGGCAAAGGCAATCTCATATATGGAGGATCATTATACGATGCCTTTATCCCGTGAGGAAATTGCGGCCCAATCGAATGTATCCGTGAGACACTTAAATCGACTTTTTCAGTCGTACTACCACACAACACCCTTCGCCTATCTCCAGCAGCTGCGCTTGGAGCATGCACGTAGATTACTGGAGACCACTTCTCTTCCGATCTCAGACATAGCCTTTAAGAGCGGGTTTAATGATAGCAATTATTTTACTCGCCAGTTCACAAGTGTACTTGGCCAATCACCAAGAGCTTATCGAAAAAAAAGCTGATTGCTGCAGACTACCCAACAGTATTAATACTACTCAGTTCTCGGATAAAGGATTGGCGCTGCTCTACAGACAATTTTGACACAATGGTCATACCAATACCCGCCGAGACACTGCAAATGATCCTTTCGAGTCTGGTCTGTTCTAATATAGAGCATTAACCAGAATACTAAAGGGGGCTACAGAGTATCCATAAATATTGCGTATCTCAAAGGGCGCAACCTATTCCTGGGTGCGGCCCTCTTTACTAATTTCAATAGGTGATCCCTTCATGGCTAGAGATTTCGTTCAAGCAGGCTTCCTACCTTCTGTGCCATTTCCTGAGGTGGATGAGGCATTCCATTCTTGAGCCACCATTCCACAACACCTACATAAGCATTCGCAACAAATTCAACCACGACTTCTTCGCTTTGACCGAGGTTTTTACCTTTGGTGACGTCCACATCTTTCCTGAATTCGTCGATATTATATTGAACAAACCGACTTCGAAAATATGGAGCTCCAGCGCTTGCAAGCATCGTTGAGAAGAATAAGTAATTATTAGCAAGGTATTCCATACAGTGTACTGTAGATTCAATCCAATCCAGATCAGCTTCCAATTCACACATATTAGCCATGTTATGGATGTGTTCCTCTATGATCTTATCAAGCAGATCAAATTTATCGAGGTAATGAAGATACACGGTTGCACGATTAACATTAGCCCTGTCGGAAATATCCTGAATGGTGATGTGATCAAAGCTCTTTTCTGACATCAATTCGAGAAATGCTTTTTTGATTGCTTCTTGCGTTCTAATAATTCTTCTGTCTACTTTTACCATGTTACACCCCATGCTTTCTTTGAAATAGTCGACAATTTAAGTGAATATGTTGTTTATACAGCAGAATGGCTGGAATTAGCGAGTGCTATGCCTTGCTTTGTTACTACATAGATTATAAATTATAGACAGATGTCGATAAAACATCAATAGTAGCTTAATTCTTAAATATCAACTGAAAGGATGAAAAAACATATGGCCATTGAGAATAAAGTAGTCATTATCACGGGCGCTAGTTCTGGAATCGGAGAAGCAACTGCAAAGCTGCTGGCTGAGAAAGGTGCAAAGCTTGTACTTGGTGCAAGACGCGAGGATCGCTTGGTGCAATTAGTGAAAGAAATCCAGTCAAACGGTGGACAAGCGGTGTATCGCGCCACCGATGTTGTGAATCCAGAGGATAATCAGCAGCTGGTTCAGCTGGCTAAGGACACTTTTGGCGGTGTTGATGTCATCTTCCTGAACGCTGGGCTGATGCCGAACTCTCCCCTTTCCGACTTGAAAACAGACGATTGGAATAGCATGATTGACGTCAATATTAAAGGTGTGCTGAATGGCATTGCTGCCGTACTGCCTACATTTACATCGCAAAAATCTGGACACATCATCACTACTTCATCCGTAGCTGGTCTCAAGGCCTATCCTGGTGGTGCGGTGTATGGCGCAACCAAGTGGGCTGTTCGTGATTTGATGGAAGTCTTGCGAATGGAGTCTGCTCAGGAAGGCACCAACATCCGTACAGCAACCATCTATCCTGCTGCGATCCATACGGAATTGCTGGATACGATCTCGAATAAAGAAGTGTCAGCAGGCATGACTGCCCTGTACGAACGATATGGTATCTCATCGGATCGAGTGGCCAATGTTGTTGCGTTCGCAATTGATCAGCCAGAGGACACGAATATTAATGAGTTCACTATCGGACCAACAAGTCAGCCTTGGTAACGGATATTGGCGAATTCTAAGGTTCAGCCTATAAAGATTTTGCATATGGTGAGTACGGGCTTCCTTTTTTAATGATTAGGGGTTACCCCTAGTTGAGTGCCAACCTATCACACCAGCCTACGTACCTTTCGGTATACGGGTTCAGTCGCTTAAGTGCAATTGACGTAAACGCTCGTACTAAGCAGGGAAGTCATAATACCCTGCTTGTGCGAGCTTTTTCTTCACCCTTTTCCATAACCTGTCGTGTATTCCTACCTTGCTTTCGATACGTTAACACTTTCAGCTTCCTCTTTGCCTTGGTCAGGGATTGATGGTGTACGCGTTCATATACGCCCTTTCCGTTCTTTCTGAGCGCCAATCCGAGGAACTTGCGAATTCGTTCAGAGCTCGAACAACGGTTGCAGTTGCTGGACGAAGGCTTGTTGGATCAGCTGATATCCACGATGGTCGGGATAGCTAGTTTTCTTGGGGTTGTTGAACTTTTTCCTTAGGTGTTGTTAGCCGCTTGGCATTCCCTCTCACGTACCTCCTCCAAAAGCATAAACAAAGCAGTGGCTCCTTGCCTCTTCAAGGTTATGTTGTCCTTGCGTTCTTCGGTACTATGAGCTCCACGGACTTTGGTACCTTCTTTTCCACCTTGCAGGGGCTTGAGGCCGGAACCAAGAAGAAGCATGATTTCCAAGAATGAAGAGATTGGACCATAGGCAAAATAATGATCGTTAATCAGATAATAATAACCCATTCATAAGGCGGTGAAATGGCATGCAATGGATGAGATTCCTACAGGGAAAAGTAAATAATCGAGGAATTTTAATGTCGGTATTGGCTTTGGGAGTGGGATTTACCGCCCTCGGAATTACACGGCGAGGCAGATTAAGCAACATTGGCTGGCGTCAAATGTTGTCGTCGCCTATTCGAAAAATGTTCTAAGCACATCTCTATAGCGCAAAACAGCCACCGGTATAAAATTATACCGGTGGTCTCATGATGAAGGCATAAACGCTACAAATGAGGAAGGTGAGATTAAATGGCCTACGCTCTTATAAATGGATATCAAATGCAATATAAGGATTGCGGAAAAGGAACAGCAATCATATTCATTCATCCTCCGGTATTGACAAGCTTGAATTTTCAGTATCAGATGACCTTGTCGACGAATTTTCGGATTATCACTTTTGATATTCGGGGCCATGGACAAAGTGAAGCTTCCAGCAAAGAAATTACTTATCCCTTAATCGTCGAGGATATCAGGCAGCTGATGATTCATTTGCAGATTGAAAAAGCATTTTTGTGCGGATACTCAACAGGCGGAGCAGTAGTGCTGGATTTTCTGTTGGCCTGTCCTGAACGAGCACTCGGCGGCATTGTCATTGGCGGAATGTCAGAAGTGAACGATAAAAAGTTAAGAAACAAAATCGCGCGCGGTCGCTTCCTGTCTCGAATCGGCGCGATCGGTGCAATTGCGCTCTCTACTGCCTGGGGTCAAGCGAAATCCAAGCTGTCATTGTTTCGGTCATTGTTTAAAGATGCTAAAAAGGCAAACGCCAAAAACGCCGAACAATATTATCAATACAGTCTGCACTATAACTGTACGGCTCGATTGGGAAATATCCTCCACCCCGTGTTGTTGGTTTACGGGGAGAAGGATACGATGTTCTACCCTTACGCCAAATTGCTAGAAGAACGATTGCCCAAGAGTGAGCTTGTTTTTATCCAAAATACCAGACACCAGATCCCTACTAAAGCTGCGGATGCCTTGAACCAACTGATCAGGCAGTTTATTCATCACTGCGGCTACTAAGATAGCATTTGCAGCAGCCGGTTCTTTCCGCCTATTGCCTTCTTTCGGCTTTTTTCGTCAAAAGATTAAGCAAATAAGCTTTTAAATCGACCATTCGCAAAGATTCCGGCTTTTGATCTGTTCCGCTGATGATCAAGGGAACAAGCGATTCCATTTTACGAATGGAACCGTGGCCACCTCCGCCCTTGTGCGTTGGTGAGCTGCTACTCGCCAATTCATATCCCGGTTTTGCCGTGACAACCAAAAATTCGCCTTGATGTGAACGAAGCGCCCCCGACAACCGTTTCAGAACATCGGGATACTGATCGTAATTCAATGAATGTGTGGCCATGTTTACACTTAAATCCAGTACCTTTTCGTCCTGTTCGACCGTCCATGATTGGTTGTATGGATCGATTAGGTTGCCGCCTGCTTTAAATTTGATCTGTTTGGCTGTTGATCCCTGAATGGCGTAAATCCATTCCTTCTCTTTCCAAGAAATAAAATCGATGCGCGGATCGTTTTTTAATAAGTTCGCTATATCTCTCAAAGAACGATCCTCTTTCAATGAATATACATAGGCCATCGTTTCATTGATGGCGAGAATGATTTCTGTCTCGTTCGATACAGCTTCACCCGGACGTAAAATTCTGGCATCTCCGAGCAAAGAGGGCAGATCAATTACCGGATTTTGTTCAGCAGGGAGAATTTGGGTCATTCCGCTGTCGCCTGCAATGATAAAAACGGCATCATGCAAAGCTTTTTCCGGAGAACCGAATGTTTGCAATACAGATTGAAGCTGCTGATCCAGCTCTTTGACCCCACGAAGTGCCGTAGGGCCTTTCTTATGTAACTCCCGGTCTAAATCCGGTAAATAGACAAACAAAAAATCCGGCAATGTATTGGATCGAATCAAATATTTTACGGTTTCAATAGCGAAATTATTATTACTGCCCATACGATTCGTTAGCCCATCCGGCAAGTTTTTAATACCCTGAAACGGATTAGATAATGAACCCAGGGACAGGAAATCCGGCCCTTTCACATGAATCTCTTTCGGTAAAGAAGTAGGACCTTGAATCCATGCAGGTATCGACAGCTTATGAGCGGACGCCCCCCTGTAGATCAGGCCGTTGATCGATCCAGACTTTAAACCACGCCGGGCTAAGTCCTCATAGATGGTGGGTAAATCCTTGTTCAAATGAATCCCATTCAAATGGATTAGCGCATCAGTCAGTACCGGATTAACTCCATGCTTGAGTACCTCTATCGGTCCGGTTCCGTAAATGATCATTTTCTGATTTTTCGGAGAATACCAAGTCAGACCCGGCACGCGGTGAATGTCCGGATACGCACCGGTAAGCAATGAGCTATCGATCGTAACGGACATTGTGGGAAAAGAACTGACCAGGTTTTTATAATATTGCCCGTGCTCGATCAGGAATTTTAATGTGGGAAGCTCCTGCTTGCTAATTCCTTGATCAATGGCCTGATACATCAAAGAGTCCACCATCAGGAAGATGACTTTCTTCGCATTATCTCCCTTGGCGGAGTTTATCCGCATCAAATTCTGTTCTACGGATTTCGAGCTCTGGCATCCGATGAGCATGATCAATATAAAGAGCAAAGGCAATACCCTAATCCTTTTCTTCTTCATATCCGTTCACCACCTTTATGTAACATTCTGGATTGAAAATCCTAGGGTTATCCAAGGTTTTTTCTTCCATTATGAACACAACCAAGATTTTGATCGGACTTAGAACCGTTAGGTCGATTCTTCCTTGTATGATTCCGAGACGTTAGAAGTAAACTATGCTTCATATGAATGAAATGGTGGGGTGTTAATCTCATGTATTTGTCCCCTCAGCTGTATCACCGGTTTGTACGTCCACAATGGTTCACCAATAAATATATCCATGAGCACATCAAAAGCCGTTTCTCAATAGAAAATAAAAGCGTTCTGGATTTTGGGTGCGGAACCGAAGCGAACTGTTCCATGTGTGATGCGGATCATTATTACGGCGTTGATCCGGATGCCCAAAGAGTACAATTTGCCAAACGATTATATCCGAACCATACCTTTATGGTTTTTGACAAACAGCGTATCCCGATGCCGGATCAAACCGTAGATTTCATCTTCATCGTCGCGGTTCTTCATCATATATCAAACGAAGAAATTTCCGGGTATTTGCACGATTTCAGCAGAGTTATGAAGCCCGAAGGGATAATGATTGTCATCGAGCCATACTTATGTCCGCGGTATAAAATCAGCAACTGGTTCATGAAGCGGTATGATGACGGTGAGTTTATTCGCAGTGAGGATGAATATCTGCAGCTTTTCAAAAGTCAGCAGTACGATTATCGGGTGATCAAAAAGTTCAGGAAGGGTCTTCTCTACAACGAAATCTTTTTTACGGCGGCGCTGAAAGAGAATACTATTCAAGAAAAAACACAAGCCTCCACCTCTGTCGCTTCAGATCAAATCATACAGGCCGCGGAACAATTAGCGGGGAATCAAATGTCTATTGAAGAAGCTCTAAGACCAAGCAAAATTCACTAAATTATCCGAACAGCAGCTTTAACTCTTTCAGCTTCCTCTTTGCCTTGGCCAGGGATTGACGGTGCACGCGTACATATACGCCCTTTCCGTTCTTTCTGAGCGCAAATCCGAGGAAATTGAAGTGCTTCTGCGCCACGACGCTGACCACTTTGCTCTTCTACGTACTCATCTGGAGCTATAGCCGCTTTTCCAAATCATTTTCATTGACTCCACTTTTTAGGTGCTTTTTGATGAGGTCGATGACGCGCTTGTCTTTGACTTGTTTGCGTAAGAGATTCAGGAGCAATTCAGGTTCAGTGTGTCAAAATATTTCGAGAGATCGATTTCTACCGCGTGACCGTATCCCCGTTCCGCATATGCTTTTACTTTTCGGATGGCTTGTTGGATCATAGGATGAGATTCGGGCAGTACTGGACTTTGAGTACTTAGATAAAAAACCGCTGATCTTCTCAGGAAGATCAACGGTTTTTTCTGAGCAATGGGCCTATTGATCGGCTAGGTAACCCAAATGATATTGGTTAAGTTCACTTGAAGCCGTGGGCATCATGAACGTAACATCTGGTAAGCTGCCATCCGCTTTTCTAGGTGCAGATAATTGTGCAGTATCCAGGCTTATAAAATCTTCTGCAGTGATGTTGAGACCACCATCTATGGTCCAGGAATTGTTAGTTACATTCTCTGGTGAGTTATTGTCATTCGTAATTGCCCGTCCCATGAAAGCTAGGTTATGATGTAGCACCTCTCGATAGCCAGGAATATTGGTCGTGTCTATTGGACTTACTCGTTCCAGCATATCAAAGTTGGCTCGGGAATTATTATAGGCTGTATTATTAGTCCAGGTAGCTGATTGCCCCGGCTGGTGATTAGCGTAAAAACCGTTAGCGCCATTATTTACAGCTAAAGAGTATCTAACGGTATGCACAGGCAACGGATCTGGTAGTCCGTCCGTTCTGTAGGCATAGCCACCCACCTTAAAGCCATTCTTATCTCCTATTCCATTCTGATTCCCGCGGTGGTCAAAGGACCAGCAATGGTCATAAATGACGGTGCCCTTCGAGCTGATACTGTCAAAGCCATCGTCACTGTTATTCCATGCACGGGCATTAATAAACGTAACATCCCCGCCATGTGCCCCAAAGCCATCTGTATTCCCAGCCGATACTTGTGTCGGCCCTATATTGTTGTAGGCATCGGAGTTCAGAACGGTTCCTGTACCATTTCCGGTATAATAAAAACCAATGGCTTCATTATCATGTGCAGCCATATTCTCGAAATCGGCTTGTCCGCGAACCCGAAAAGCTTCCGACTGTGCCTGTTCGCCTACCTTGATGCCGATAACATCGAAGCCTTTAAAGGTAATGCCAGTGACCCGGTCTCCGACATGGAACGCCGCCACACGCAAATTAGTCGGAACATACTTGAAATCCAAGACAGGTCGTTCGCCAGGATATGCTTCATAAGTAATTCCGCTCTTCGTCATGTCATGTACGTAATTATAGTTGGAGTCGGTTCTTGAAATGTCAAAATCATCATATACGCCACCGCGAATATATACCCGATCGCCTGAGGAAGCCGCTGATTGTGCTTGCATTATGCTCTTGAAGGGCTCACTGTAGGTTCCAGGATTGCTGTCGCTCCCTGCTGGTGAAACGTAATAAGTGGCTGAAGCCGCCGAAGCCATAACAGGGTCAATCATAAAAAGTGCCACAAAGCTGAAGCAGATTATCCATAAACGTGATACTTTTGTCATCATTCTCTCCTCACATTACTCTTCAAAATTTTTATCCGCTCAGCCTATTTTTCTCCACTGCATCCCTCCTGTTCATGTGTTAATCATCGCGATTTCTGTTTTTATATCGTTGTTCTCGTCAGCTTTTTGAATAAGGGTTTTTATATAAATTGCTGCTGATTTCAGAAGAGGAGAGAAGAGATGCCGCATCAGTTCGGGTACGATCATTGAACAGTGCAAGCAGTATTCGGACGAACTATGCTTGGCCATTGACATAGGCCTCCCCTCTTGTCTGCGTCACATACAGGAGAGTTGAGGCCGCGCTCGCTTTGCTTCGCTTCGTAAACTGGAGTCTGCATTTTGCTGCAAATTATTATGAATACAGCTACAGAATCTCGATATACCCCTCTGTTCCATGCACGCGAATTTGCTGGCCGTCCTTGATTAGCTTGGTAGCATTCTCCACGCCCACGACGGCTGGAAGACCATATTCTCGTGCAATCACCGCACCATGGGTCATCAGTCCACCCACCTCGGTGACCAGACCTTTTATGGATACAAATAGGGGCGTCCACCCCGGGTCCGTAAAGGAGGTAACTAATATATCACCATCCTCCAGCTCAGCATCCTCCATGCGCAGGATCACGCGTGCGCGACCTTCGATCACTCCGGAGGAGACGGCTAGTCCTGCTATGGCATTGGCCGGGAGATGCGCTCGCTCATACTCCCCTACAACGATCTCGCCATCGGATGTGAGCACACGAGGCGGCGTCAGCTTTTCGTATAATGCATAGTCGCCTTTACGCTGATTGATGAGCTGATAGTCAAGTTCATGGGTGCGCACGACTTCATGAAGCTCATCGAAGCTAAGATAGTAGATATCTGCTGCTTCATGGATCACACCAGCTTGAACGAGTCGTTCGGCCTCCTTCAGTAAGGCCTGCTTATATACGAAGTAGCGACTTACGATTCCGTATTTTGGATATTCCCGGTAGCCAATAAAATTCCGAATGAGGTTGATCATCCGTTTGGTTTCTTTGGCCTTCTGTTCACCACCCGGTAATTGCAGCAATCGCTCGAGTAACTCTTGTTCTTTTTCCAAAGCTTCCTGACGTCCTTGCTCAAACCTTCGCTTGCCAGCATTAGGCTCGAAATTCTTGATGTTGCTCAAAATCAAGGGAACAAGTGTAAGTGGCTTCTCACTCCAGCGAGTTCTCGTAATATCGATCTCACCGGCACATCGCATTCCATATTTGCTGAGATAATCATAGATCGCGCTCTGGCTTTCCCTTCCCCCGTCAAGCTTAATCAGCTCATCGAGAAAATTATCTTCTTTTGTATGCTGCAAAAATTCAATCACTTCTGGATAAGGGCGAATCACATCCGCGACATCCAATAGTGCCAGACCCATTTCCGAAGTAATGTTGTTGGGTACAGATTGCGAGAGCAGATCTGCAGCATTTTTTTCACCTAACCACTCGTTCATCTTCTCATTGATCCATGATGTAGCATGGATGGCAGCCATGAATACTGCTGTACTTTGAGGGTCAAACAAGCTCTTCTTTAATTGCTGGATATCCTCCAGAATGAAATCACATACGTCCACTCCCGATTTCCCCTGAATGCGTTGCTGTAGCTCTTCAATTGATGCTTGACTACGCTGAATCAGCTCCGTAACGATTGATGGATTGTTCTCAAAGGGTGCATGCACCTCTGTATGTTTTTCGCTTGGTATGGATTGGTTTGAATCAGCGACCTGATTCGTCGGTGTTGTTGGATCATCGGGTACCAAAGGTATAAAATCTCGCTCTATGAGGGTCGTAAGTGCCCCTTTTATAAGCGGATCAGAACCCAGAGCACTTAATAGCGCCTCTCGACCGGCAGACGTATTCAGTCTAGACGCAATGTCAACAAATAAGCGCCCACCGGCTGTACGCATAGGTGCAGGAGTAATTAACAGAAAAAAGGACAATCCCAATGGCGTCATGGCATCGGTCATCATTTGCTGATGTCCAACCGACACGTATACGTGCTTGTCTTGATCATCCACCTCAGGGATCGGATATAACGTAGTGATTGGCCGGCTCTGCACAATGTAAAAGCTGTTATCTGCTAGGCACCATTCAATATCCTGCGGGCTGCCAAAATAAGCTTCGATCTCTCTGCCTATGCGTGCTAGCTGTACAATCTCTTCATCCGTAAGTGTCTGGGCCTGCTGCTGTACAGGATCGAGCTCACGGGTCTGTGTCCCGCCTTCTGGCCGTGCATAGATGGCGAGCTTCTTGCTCGCGATCCGCTTATCGACGATCCTCTCATCCTGTACCTTATAGCCGTCGGCAGATACGAATCCAGAGACCAAGGCTTCCCCAAGCCCGAAGCTCGCATCAATGGATAGCAGCTTGCGGTTTGAGGTCATCGGATCTGCTGTGAACATGATACCGGAAGCTTGAGGGAGAACCATTCTCTGCACAACCACGGATAAATACACTTGGTCATGGTTAAAGCCGTTTTGCATACGGTAGATCACAGCACGATCGGTAAATAGAGAAGCCCAGCATTGGCTGATATGCTGCAAAATAGCCTCTTTTCCGATAACATTCAAATACGTGTCATGTTGGCCAGCAAAAGAAGCATGCGGCAAGTCCTCAGCCGTTGCGCTAGATCGTACTGCATAAGCGTGCTGATCTCCAAGCTGGGAGAGGTGGTGGGCAACAGCCTCTACCACATCAGAAGGAATTTCTGCTTCCATGATGGTATGACGGATCTTCCGGCTGATGTCGCTAATGCGCTCTTGCTCCGCAACCGTTAGCAGTGCCAATTGCTCCAGTAATGCCTGAAGTGTTGGGTTGCGCTCGATCGCCAATGTATAGCCCAGCGTTGTAACGCAAAAGCCTTCTGGCACTTGTATTCCTTGAATTTTTGACAATTCACCCAAGTGCAGCCCTTTTCCCCCGACGAGCGATAGCTGTGCTGTGTCCATTTCCTTGAATCCAAGAACCATAGCATCCATTCAAAATCTCTCCTAACCCTTAATGTGAGAAAAAAACATTTGACAACCATCCAGCGGCATGGTAAATTAAAAATATAAGATGCGTTAACTTTGACCATGTGACATGTAATATACGTGGATTGATCATAACATTATGCTCGTTTATATGCAATATCAAAGAACCTGAATCGTTACGATTCAGGTTCTTTTTGAGCCTTGAGGATTAGTAGCCTTGTAGGTACATACCTCGCATTGAATTTGCCACCCATTGTGACTGGATGAGGTTTCTTATCGGTGAAATGTTCAATCTCTCCCTCCAGCTTCGCTAATGATATCCCTCTCAATTTGCTTCATTTCATAGAAATATCCTTGTCTGTGCATCAGCTCTGCATACGAACCGGATTCTATTACCCTTCCTTGGTCCAGCACAATAATCTGATCCATGTCCTCCAGTCCAATCAGTCGGTGACAGATCAGAATTATCGTGTCATCCGCAGCCTTCTCATACAGATGCTTCAACACTCGTGCCTCGGTTACATAATCTAGCGAGGACGTAGGCTCATCCAGAAGCCATAGTCTTCCTTTGCGCAGCAGTGCACGTGCCAAAGCCAGTCGCTGCATCTCACCATCCGATAGGTTCTCTCCTTTCTCATACACTAGATCCGTCAGCGCTCTATTCGGTAATTGCACTTTATTTAGCGTATCCAGTAATTCTTCATCCGTATACTCCCCATGATCCAGTAACAGGTTATCCCGAATCGTTCCCCGGAAGAAATGGCTCTTCTGCAGAACAACATTAGACCTCTGCCATATGCCCGCTTCATCCAGTTCCTGAATTGCTGTATTATTCAACCGAATCTTGCCTTCTGTGGGCATGTGAAGCTTGAGCAGAAGCTCCATAATAGTGGATTTACCTGACCCGCTTGGCCCAACGATCGCTGTCTTCGAGCCTGGTGTGATATGAAAGGATACATCTCTAAGTGCTGGTCGCCACTCCCCCTCATGCTGAAATGTAACATGTGATAGTTCGATAGAGACTGCTTGATGTGCAGAAAGGGTACCGCTTGGTTGGGATATCTGCAATTGTGCGGTCTGAACCGTGTCTGTCAGTCTTCTCGCTGCATGCTCACTATCCTGCTTGTAGACAGGCAAGGTAGCCATTGCGGCTGCTTCTTCAAATACCGTGAGAGAAGTCATGACAAGCATGGCAATAAATACGCCAGCCAGCTCTCCCTCCTGAATGAGATAAGCACCTAGTGCGAGCACACTCCATGAGACAAGAAACGTAACCAAAGCGTGCAGGGACTGTCCCATTAGCAAATGACCGGCTGCTCGTTCCTGCTCCGTACCTAATGTAGCGGATGCATGCTGGAGTTTATGCTCACGCTCTGTAAGCTGACCGTATACCTTCAGATCACGGAATCCATATAGCATCTCGGTCACCTCAGTGGATAATGCAGCACGTTGCTGGCGAACACGATCCTGTATGCTTCTCTGCCCCAGCAAGACAATGCCTGGAACGACCACGGCAGTAGTCAGCATACCAAGTACGAACAATCCGGCAATCCAGAACGAAAATGCTGATGTAAAGAGGACAGTGGACAAAAAGACCATGATTACAATGATGGGCGGGTATGCCACACGCAGGAAATAATGCTGCAAGCTTTCCACATCCCCCACAATTCGAGCAAGCAGATCCCCACTCCGTTTTGTATTCAATAGACGGGGAGTTAGTGGAATCAGCCTCGCAAAAAAAGATGTACGCAAGCGGCTAAGTATGGAAAAGGTCGCACGGTGGGAATAGAGGCGTTCACCGTAACGGGTCGCAGCCCGCAGCAAGCCGAGCAATTTGATTACCGATGTCAGTACAATCAACGTATAGAGCGGCGGTGCGAACACCGTCTGGGAAATTAAATAACCGCTTGCCGAGAACAGCGCCACACCTGCGATACCTGCTACAAATCCGCCCAGGATGGACAAGAGGATATCCTTGCGCTCCTGAACCATTGCTTTGGCTAACATAGCTAGATCATTCATGTCCATCCCCTCCTCGTTGTGCACTCACCAGCTCGGCATATGGAGACAGTCGCTCCAGAAGCTCCTCATGACGACCGGAATCCACGATCTTGCCATTATCCATGAACAGAATCTGATCCGCATGTTGAATGGTGTATAGTCGATGCGCAACCGTAATGGTCGTCGCTGATTGAGACAATGTAGCTATAGACTGCTGCAAGATACGTTCCGTGTAGAGGTCTAGTCCTACTGTAGGTTCATCAAACAAGATGATACTAGGCCGCTTCAAAAAAGCCCGTGCCAGGGCCAGCCGCTGCTTCTCACCACCTGACAGTCCTCTGCCCCCTTCACCGACATAGGTATCGTATCCCTGCTGCAAATTATCAACAACAGAAGCAAGGCCAGCCGCTATAGCCGCTGCCTTGATCTCTTCCCTGGACACGCTCGGACCAGCACCGATCGCAATATTATCAGCCAGCGTGCCGGCGAAAATATACGGATGCTGGGTGATGTAGCTTATACCCTTATACCAATCTGACTCGTCGTATTGCTGCAAGGGACTTCCATTGACCAGAATTGCCCCTGCTGTCGGCTTCAGCAATCCTGCAATGAGATGAAGTAGAGTTGTTTTGCCTGAGCCACTCTTTCCAACAATAGCAATATGCTCTCCTGGAGCCAACGACACGGAGCCTGTCGCAAGTTGGAATGAATCCGTACCATAGTCAAATTGAACATGATCCAATTCGATGGAGGGTGACGTGGACAGCTTTGCTTCATCTAACTTCATAATCTGCTTATTGGCCTGTGTCGGTTGCTCTGCGTGGTTGCTCCCCTCTGCCCTGCTGCCTGTTTCCTCCTTAGAATCTACTGCTGCACGTTCATTGCTTGTCTCCACAAGCAGCTCCTCTACTTTACGAATCGCCCCCATGCTGGTCCGCCCACTGTGGAAAGCAGTTCCTGTATTCTTCAGCAGGCTGTAAAATTCGGGAACCAGCAGCAGGATGAAGAAGGCTGTGTGGAAGTTAAGCGCTTTGAACACGAGTAGCTGTATGGCAAGCTCAAGCGCGACAATACCTATACTTAGCATAACAATGGATTCGAGCATGAATGTGTTCGTAAATGCGATTCGCAAGATACCCATTGTCGCGTCACGATAATTCAGGCTACTGCGCTCAATCTCCGCCGTCTGACGATGAGCGCGACCGTATAATTTCAACGTTACCAGCCCTTGAAGGGAATCCAGGAATGTGCCGGAGAATTCGGCCAGCTGCGCGAACTTTTCCTCTGATTTATTTCTCGTCTTCAACCCCACCAGAATCATGAACAGCGGTATAAAAGGAGCCGTGAACAGCATAATGAAGCCGGAATTCGCATGCTGCGTAAAGACAACCACCAAAATCAGAATCGGAATGATGGCAGCCTCCAGCATACGCGGCATGTACTGGCTGAAATAACTATCCCCCTCATCCACTGCATCGAGTGCAAGGCTGACCCTCCCCCCTGTCTGACCATGAAGCGTTGAAGTCATGGAGGCATGCGTGAGACGCTGCAGCACCTTTGCCCGCATATTTGTCTTCGCATGACCAGCCATATATATCCCTACTTTGCCGTTACCGTGTGACAACAGCACACGCAACATCATAACAGTCAGCAATATAGCAAGTAAGATCATAACGGAGGATAATGAAGCACCTTCCACAAAAATCTTCTGGACTGCTTCGGCAAGTAACGCAGATTGAGCAATAATGGCTATGCCAAGCGTGAGGGAAATGATCGCAAGAACAATGAGACGATTCCTTTGCTTCGATAGCTCCTGGGACAAGAGACCGGCTTTCCTGTTCACCCAAGCCCTCCTCCTTTTCACAGATATTTGTAATGAAGCGACCCTATAGCTGTGGCTACGAATAAGTCCGCTTATTTCCTTCCTTTCACATAATCCGCATCAAACAAGAATAGTCTGAATACCAGAATGAGAGATGGAATGAGGAGGCATAGCCCGCCAATAAACACAATAACAAGTGCAATACCCATTGCAGGTGAGGTTGCACCGCTCTGAATGGTAATGTACGGATCGAGAATGTAAGGATACTGCCCAATCCCGTATGCAAAAAAGGCACAGAAAAATTGCAGCATGACACATATAAAAGCTAGTCCATAGCGCCGTCCATTGTACAAGAGCCACATGGCGATCATGAAGAAGGCGACAGAAAGTGCGAGCAGCCACCATAGACCCATCATGTTCTGGAAATGCCGCGCATTGTGCTGACCGATATAAATAAAAGCCGTTAGAGCTACTACAATCGTTGGTGTACTCCAAAAGAGTGCATAGGTCCGGATCAACTGCAGAGCAGCACGATCCTCAGCACGGGAAGCGTAAAAGGCCAGGAATGATGCGCTGATAAACAGCACCGAGACGATTGCCAAGCCAACGATGCTCCATGACAATGGACTGGTAAGAAGAGCCCAATAATCCAGAGCTACGGCCTCGCCTTGCTTGACGATAAAGCCACCTTCCGACAGTGTTAGCGCTACAGACAGCGAAGCCGGGATCAGCAGGCCCGATGCGCCGTATAAAAACAGGTAGACCATATTCTTCTTCGAGCCGTAGTTCTCAAAGGCGTAAAACGAACCCCGGATGGCAAGCAAAATAAGCGCAATACTGCCCGGCACCAGCAGCGCAGAGCCATAATAATAGGCTGTATCAGGAAAGAAGCCTACTATGCCAATATAGAAGAAGACAAAAAACACATTGGTAATCTCCCATACAGGTGATAGATAACGGGAGATGAGGCGATTGATCAGGTGATCCTGCCTCGTTAATCGAGCATAAAAGGCGAAGAAGCCTGCTCCAAAATCAATGGAAGCTACAATTAGATAGCCGTACAAGAATAGCCATAGTACCGTGATACCTATTAATTCGTAGCTCATCATATGGTTTCACCTTTCCCCTCAGATTCCTTGGGCTTCGTTAACGCCCATTTTTCGATCTCCGCTTCGGCCGGGTTATTTCTGAACAAGCGACGAAGTACAACAACACACATCGCACCCAGCAGAATATACAGAAGCAGGAAGAGGAAGAACAGCACTCTCACACTCGGTGATGAAGTAGCTGCTTCATCCACACGCATATATCCGCGAATTATCCATGGCTGACGTCCCAGCTCTGCATAGAACCAGCCCAGCTCCACACCTAGAAATGCGAGCGGTGCTCCCAGCGCAATCAAGCGAAGCAGCCATTTGTTCAATGCATTGCGCTTTTTCCAGATCACAAATAGGAAGTACAGGAGCGAAATAGCCAATAACGCGAACCCGATTCCAGCCATAAGATCAAACAGATAATGTACGAGCAGCGGCGGCCATTCCTCTACCGGGAATTCCTCCAGACCCGTCACCTCGGCATTAAAGTCTCCAAAGGCTAGAAAGCTCAGTATCTTCGGCAGGTGGATGGCCCCTAATATTTCACGCTCTGCATTCAGCCAGCCTAGTAAAATCAAATCTGCCCCACTCTCCGTCTCAAAATGCCACTCGGCTGCTGCAAGCTTCTCTGGCTGGTGCTCTGCCAGAAACTTGGCGGACAGGTCCCCAGCCAAAGTGTTCAGCATACCGAACAGCAGCACCACGGCCATCATGAGGTTCAAGGCTTTCTTATGGTAAGGAGATCCTCCCTTTCGCAGCATCGTAAAGGCCGCAATGCCAGCTAGTAAAGCAGCTCCTGTTAAATAGGCCGAGCTTAGTACGTGGAACACCTTGGAGAACGTTGCTGTATTCAGCATCGCTTGGATCGGATCTACTGCCGTAAATTGTCCAGCTTCCATCGCAAAGCCTGCGGGCTGGTTCATGAAGCCGTTCACTGTCGTGATAAAAACAGCAGACATGCCCGCTCCTATGACGATCGGAATCGTTAGCAGCCAATGAATATAGGGATTTTTGAATCGGTCCCACGTATACAGATAGATTCCGAGGAAGATCGCTTCAAAGAAGAACGCGAACACCTCCAAAAATAACGGAAGTGCAATGACATTCCCCGCCAGCTTCATAAAATTGGGCCAAATTAGTGCGAGCTGCAGCGAGATCGCTGTTCCTGTCACAACGCCCACAGCCACCGAAATGACAAATCCGCGTGACCATCTTTTGGCCATAAGCGTATAATGGTGGTCCTTCTTACGAATGCCAATGAATTCTGCGATGGAGATCATCAGCGGAATCCCGACACCAAGTGTGGCAAAAATAGCATGAAACGCCAGAGTCATCCCTGTATTCAGCTGACTCCACAACACTGTATCCACAGCCATATGTACTACCTCCTTTAACTCTCTTTAATTTTTATAGAATACTTATCTGTCTTGGAAAGATATTTTTTTCACAAGCAAAGCTAACACCTCGACCAGATACATTTGAGTATGTAATCGGCAAAGGTACTAGCAGCAAGACAAAAGATATTTAAAATTATTTTATCTACAATTTTCAGTAATTCAATTCATGACACAACTTCGTACCTAAATGTTCAAGAAAGGACCATTTCTTTCTGACAAGTTGGTGAAAACTGATGAAATCACTCTATGGGGCTATTGCTCTAATCTCCTAATGCATGCTAATGCGTGCTAATAGGCTTCCTGCTGAGTAACGAGAAAAAGAGCAGCTGCATTTGGCAACTGCTCCCTCGGATCTTCATTACTTGTATGACTGTACTAGTAACAATGTACTTGTATCTACATATCTAAGTACGCTAGCCAATGATTGTGCCATTCGCTAAAGGCATATCTGGTTGTAGCAGCACAACATCCCCTTTTTCCGGTACTCCACCTAGCACCAATACTTCAGATTTGAAGCCTGCTATGCGTCGGGGCGGGAAGTTAACCACGCATACCACCTGCTTTCCAATCAGCTCCTCAGCCTTATAGCGTTGGGTAATTTGCGCGCTGGAAGCCTTAACCCCTATCTCCGCTCCAAAATTAATTTGCAGCTTGATCGCAGGTATTTTGGCTTCTGCAAAAAATTCCGCTTGCGTAATCGTCCCGACACGAAGATCAAGCTTTAGGAAATCATCTATTGTGGCCATTGTTCCTTCTCCTATTCAGCTAGATTATATTGCACAACCCTTAGTGGTTGTTCTGTAGCTTATAATTGAGCGATTTGGACCAGAAATACAAGCCCATCCCCAACAAGGTCAGCAAGCCACCTGTCAGCTGCAACCAGGAAATATGCTCCCCTAATAACAAATACGCCAGAATAATGGCTAGAACTGGCTCGCCAATAATACCAACCGAGACTGTAGTCGCCCCGATGGAGTGTAACAATAGATTAAAAAGATACTGTCCGAAAATTGTTGGAATCACAGCAAGCAGTAAGAAATAAGTCCAATCTGGCGCACTGTATGCAATGAGAGAGTAATCATGGATCAGGTTGTAGATGAGCATGACGGTGCCGCCAATCAAGAATACAATAATGCTGTATATATTGGCGTGGATTTTGTGGCTTACCTTCTGCCCAACTAGCAGATACATAGAGACGAACAGTGTACCTATTAACGATAAACCGTCCCCCAGCAATGCTGCTGCCGACACGCCGATGTCCCCCCATGCGATCACGATGGAGCCAAGGAGAGCAACAATCAGGCAAAGAATCGTCAGCCGGCTCACTTGCTCCTTGAACAGAAGGTATGAACCGATCATAACAAACAATGGCTGCAGCGCTAAGATGACCATGGAGCTGGCAACTGAGGTGTGAACCAGGGATTCCATCCAGAATAAAAAGTGCAGCCCCAGAAATAGCCCCGCCAGAGTGACCAGACCCCAGTTCTTCTTGTTCATCTTCAAGGAGCGAAGCGACCTCCTAGGCACAATAGCGAGCATAAGTATGACAGATATGAACAATCTATACATCCCTGCCACAGAAGTAGGCGTATCTGAAAATTTTATCATAATAGAAGAGATCGAGACAGATAGAATACTGATAAACAATAACATATACGGATGAGACGAAAAGCTAGATTTCATGATTTTTGACATACTTCCTCCAAAAGATTGACGATTACCTGTGCACAGATAAGCCGAAGCTGGATATAATAATATCATCATCATCGCCTGTATTGTGCAATTATATCTCTAATTAATATTGAAATATCGTCAACTAAGGAGCGGTACTTTGAAAAAGCCATTACACGAAACCATTCAGTATCCTGATGATACGTTCCCGTACATTATGTACACACATACGTTGCATGAATCGATCCCTCCAGGTAGAGGATTCAACGACCTGCACTGGCACGAGGAATTGCAGATTACATTAGTGACCAGAGGCAAATTAACGATTCAAATCAACGGAATTAATTATGATCTAGAAGCAGGACAAGCAATTTTCATTAATAAAAGTATCCTTCACATCGTTACTCAGCTTACTTCTGATGGCCAGTATGTAAGCTTTAATTTTCCCGAGAGGCTACTCGCTTTCTATTCGGATAGTGCGATGGAGAAAAGCTATGTACTTCCCGTAACGAACTCCTCCCTGTTGTGTCTGGACATCCGAGGTGATGCGAATTGGCAAAGCGAATTTCTACAGATTCTTTGGGATATGAAGAAGGAATTTGAGACGAAGGCAGTCTGGGGATGGCAATATGAAGTTTCTATAAAAACTGTGCAGCTCTGGCTAATTCTCATTTCCAATATAACCTTGGATACTGAGGAGTCCTCCAGACACAACCGATTACAACAGGAAAGGCTACAGCTCATGCTAACCTTCATTCATAAGAACTACGCACATCCTATTACGTTGAAGGAAATTGCTGATGTCGCGCATTTGAGTATTTCGGAGTGCACGCGCAGCTTCAAAAAAAGCATTCACATGACTCCATACGCCTACCTGATTCAGTACCGGATTAAAAGAAGCTGCGAGCTCTTAAATACGACTGAATACACAATTACCGAGATCGCCGAGCGAGTTGGCTTCAATCATGTGAATCATTACATCCAGTCCTTCAAGAAGCATCATCAGACCACACCAAAAGAATATCGTCGTCATAAGCAGTGAACGGCTTTACAAGTTGTTAGTCATTTTAAAGGTTGTTAGCTGCTAAATAAGACTTGCTATCAAAATCAATATATTCAGAGAAGAAGAAAGGACGGTACATGCATGGAGGATATCACTAATGCGGATAAATTGGAGTCAACAAAATCTCTGCAATCGACAATCAACAAGCTAGAGAATGCCTTGTCTCAGATGACACAAAGCGGCGCAAATACAACCCTAGTACAGAAACGACTCCATGCTGTTCAGATCGGCTTGTCTAGTCTAGAACACGCCTGGAATCAAAAACCTCATCATTACACCGATAAAGATTTAGTAGAAGCTCACAGAGTTCTTACTGGATTAACCTCATCTGTTGAAAGTAGCTATGCTAAATCTAAGGCTCGTAGTCCACAAAGAACTCTTTTAGAAAGAAGACTTACAGCGTTGAAGCTAGCTATTCAGGCAATTGAGGATCTCTCCCACCCGTAAGATATGAGTTGAGTCAATACCGTAGCGGAAGTCTGGAACTCGATTCTTCTAGTCCAAGGCTCCCGCTGACTTTGTTATTGGGCTGCTATTGCATTCTTATACCAGTCTATGTTGTGGCATGCTCATAGGCCTCGTCTGATACAGGCTCCAGCCATTCTGGCGTATCTGCGGTAATTGCAATGTGCTCGAACCAGCTATCCTTGGCCGCACCATGCCAATGCTTCACACCATCATGAGTAACGATGACATCACCGGCAATGAGACGCTGAGCAGGCTGTCCTTCCTCCTGATACCAGCCTTCACCACCAGTGACCAGCAGAATCTGAAATCCACCGCGATGTATGTGCCAGTTATTCCGACATCCCGGTTCGAAGGTTACATTGCCAACACCGACATTCACTTTGGGATCAGCAACTAATCCTTTGAGATAGCTTTGACCTACGAAAAATTGCGCAAACGCATCGTTCTTCTCGCCGATCGGGAAAATAACGCCATTCTTCACTTCTTCATGTCGTGCCATGTTCATTCCTCCTCAAAGATTAGTATCTACACTATTAATGATTTAAGCAGACACGGGAAGGTAGTTGATAGTTAGCTACTCCTGAGCGATCATGAATACTACGAGCTAGGTACTAGTCCTGCTTATTTGTTTGTTCTGCTTGTGCTACTGCCTCATTCACACATCGGATCGCATTCAGACTTCTCGGATATCCAATGAAAGGCAAGCATTGTGACACAATCTTGATCAGAAAAGACTTATCATTGCCATTCCTCATATTGGCGGCAGCATGGCTGATCAGCTGGGGCTCACATCCACCTTGTGCCATCAGATAGCAGAAGGTGATCATCTCCCTTTCTTTATAGTCCAGCCCATTCCTGGTATAGTAATCTCCGAAACAGTTGGCTGCGAGCCAATGATTAATGTGCTTGGTCTCGGCCGGGCCGGATCTCCAGAACTCACGCATATGTTCACCGAAAATATCGACTTGGGCTTGAATGCCTGCTTCCAAGCGGTTCTCACAGCTAGTCGTGGATTGGCCTGCTAATGGTAGTGAAATCCCCCTTTGGGTCAACACCTCATTTACCGTGTGTAGAAAAGGAAATACTCTGCCGATGCCTAGGTAGGCTACTGATTGGTATACGATCTCCTTGACCTCTATCGGAGTTACGCCACAGTTGAGTGCTGCAGGCAGCATGGCTCTGAACTCGTCAATGCCCTGGCATCCAAGTAATACGGATAGAATAGCCATCATACGGGTCCGATCATCCAGGTCTTCCTGATTAACGACTTCATCAAATGCAAAATTATCGAAGAATGCTATAAATTCAGGATCGGTCTCCATGAGCTTGGATTCATACCCTGAAAACATTTTTTCGTGATATCTCTTGGCTGCTTCCGTGATCTCCATTGTGGTCACCTCTATATTCACTTGAGTCGTTTAAACAACTCTTGTTCATTATTATAAGTCTTGAAGTTATGTATCCAATGGTTAAAACCTAGCGATGTGTTGAATTATCGACACAATCAAGAAAACTATTAATTAACTGAATGTGACTAGACCAGCAGACGTCGATTGTACGAAATCACAAGCCCCACGAACAGCGATTCAATAAGAAGAAGGCTCCATCAGCATTAGCTGATGAAGCCCTAGAATGATTTGAATTAGTACTCACTTACCTCAAAGGTCAGCACACGGTCATACAGAATGTAATCCTTACGGCTGCTGAACGGTCCTTTGTTATTATCATGCTTATCGATGGCATATGAAGCTTTACCTGATCCGGCCTGCTTTGCTTCGTACCAAGCGATGAAGTTATTAACTTCTTTCATACTCAGGTCGAATTCCTTCTCCAGCCCTGTCGTCATCGTGACTACCATGATAGCACGGTTGCCGGATGGTTGCTCCGTGCCTGGTTCTTCAGTTCCTGGCTGTTCGGTTCCGGGTTGCTCAGTTCCAGGTTGTTCGGTGCCTGGTTGTTCAGTTCCAGGTTGCTCTGTACCTGGTTGTTCGGTGCCTGGTTGTTCGGTGCCTGGTTCACCTGGATTTGTCGGTTCTCCTGTGCCTGGTTCTTCAGGAGAAGCGCCATTTCCCAGAGTGATCTCTGAGATGCTTACCCAATCTCTCATTTCAGTAACATCAATTCTTATAGCATCGTAACTTCCTTTTGTGACTTCAATAGGGTCAAAGATTCTAACTCCTCCCGGAGTAGCTTTAGGACTAATGACAGTCCAATTGCCGTTTTGCAAACCAGAAATAATGTAGGAAACGTTGGAATTATGCCCCTGAGTAGAGATTTGAATAAAATCCATTTCTACTGCTTGTGGGAATGTAAGCTCAAGACTCTCTTGACGTGACGCTGCAGCCCAACGTGTATCTAAATTCTTGTCCAGCACCTTATCTGCTGTATATGTAGTATATGCTTTTGTGGCAGTAGCTATTGTTCCTTCTGGTGGGCTAATCCCCTGCATTCCATCAACATCTGCAGCAAATGTCATTTGCGTGGAAATTAAGAAAAATGCAAATACCATTAAACAAGTCTTAAACAAAGATTTCATTATGTAACTTCCCCCTCGTGATTTATAGATTCAATGTATTTCATATTCCTCGACATGTCTAAACAAATACTTGCTGATTTATAAAACTTTTCTATAATTTTGCATATTTATTTTTTATTGGATTTCATAAAATCGTAAAAATCCCTCACTACATACGTCATGCATGGTGACAATACAACGCCAAAAAATCATCATCAGTGCTTAGAACTCTGGATGCATGCCTCATATAGTTATACATAGTGATTTAATAAGTAAATCATTCAAATGCACCTGTGCGATCAGCCTCCGTATCGTGCTGGGGGCTATTGCAACATACTAATAATTCGTGCTAAATCATCGCAACGACCTTACCCTGCATCTCACCATTTTGCATTTTTTTCAGATACTTGGGTATGGCCTCCATAGTAATGGAAGTAATGGCTGGTGGTTGGATCTGTTGCTCAGAGAGCAATGTTGCGAATGCATCTCCAATATCAGCAAGCGTTGACTGCACGGCATGATCGTTAACGGTATGTGCTGCACCAAGTGCAATTTCATGCAGCGACAAGCCCTTTTCATAGAATCGGAATCGATTGAAATCAGGAAAGCCAGCCGTGACGACGATTTCCCCTCCAAAGCGCAGTGCATCAATATCTTTTGTTGCCGTATCTGAATTAATCGTGCTTATCACATAATCTACACCTTGATCCTGTGTTAGATTTCTAATCTCAGCATATACATCCTGGCTCAAGTAATCGATGGCTTGATCTGCTCCCAGACTTCGTACATAAGGAATGTCGCGTGCTTGGCAAGTTGTGTAAACAGTCAGACCATTAAGCTTAGCAAGTTGTATGGCATAACCTCCTACTCCTCCCGCTCCTCCATGAATCAGGATGGACTTACCGACTTGGGGGCGCAGTTTTTGGACAATGCTTGATACGCAGTAAAACCTGCACCCGGAGCTACGGCAGCCCATGCAAAAGGAATGTTGCTTGGCAGATAGCTTGCAGTATGAGCTGTAGTAACGGCATATTCCGCAAAGCCCCCATGCTCATTCGTAATACTGCGAAGATAATACACGCGGTCACCTACATCAAAATTCGTAACATCTGCACCAACGGAATCCACGATTCCAGCTATATCGAGGCCGAGGACTCGTTTGACATTGCCTGCAAGTCCTCTGTAAGAAGCAGTCTGATAGTCTGATGGATTCAAGCCTGCAGCCACTACTTTCACACGAATCTCATCACGATTGGGTTCTGGCTTCGGCCGATCATGGACAATAGTAAGACTTTCGAAATTACCCTGTTCTTCTAACACTAATGCTTTCAACTGTATCTCTCCCCTTCTGCTATCTATCGATTGACACTTCATGTGCTTGAGCCTACAATACATATGTATTGACGTTACAAATGTAACATCAAATATTTCGCCTGGTCAATCATTCAGGCCACGGACTAAACAGATAAAGGATATATGTCATGTCACAACTATCCAGGACGGAGCTACAACGTTTGGAAGTGCTCCGTTTATCAAACGCGGAATCCAATAAAATCACGAGGATGTGCATAGAATCCGCGCTAATCCTGTTAATGAAAGATTCACATATTAAAGACATCACAATCACGGACATTGTGAAGAAGGCCGGTGTATCCCGTACAGCTTATTATCGTAATTATTCCTCCAAAGAAGATATATTGCGAAGCATGATTGATGATATAGCCAGTAAAGTAATCCTGGCTATGCAGCTACAATTTCCGCTTACGAATACATACGATTATTGGTTCTCCCTATTTACTACCCTGCAGGAGCATTACGATGATCTGCATATTCTTTTGAAAGCGAATTTTGGGGAATCGGTCCGCCATCAAGTCCAACATCTTCTTATACGTACAATTCAGAAAGAAGACGTAACCGAATTGTACAAATTCTATTTTTGGAGCGGCGCGATCTATAGTGTCATTAACCAGTGGATTCTGGCTGGCGGACAGCCCATCCCAGAAGACATGGCGCACATATGCTACGGCATCATAGCTTCGATGAACGAAGGCTGTGTATCGAGCAATGAATCCCTTGAGTAAAAGACCTTGAGCTACTGTCTCCATAGACTGCTTAGCTATGACAACTCATGACTTTCACGCAACCAAGTGCGAGCTTGACCGTATGAATTACAGTGAAACTGTACAGAAGATATTTCCTAGGGGAGTGAGCATGATGAAGAAATACGGATTAAGTCTGCTGTTATTGGTCTTATTGGTTGTACCTGGCTGTGGATTGGTGGAAAAGGTAGGTACAGGCGTCAATTTTGCCGCGGATACAGCTACTTATATGCAGAGCTTGACGGAATTCGCACAGGGCATGGAGACATGGGCTACGGATGCTGCTACAGATCCGCAGGCTAGAGAGGAATTGAAAGACAGGCTTGTTGCGCTCAAGGAACAGACCGTCCAATATGCCGATCTGCAGGTTCCGGAATATGCAGCAGAACTGCATCAGTCAATTATTGGCTACAACAATACGCTACAGCAAGGTCTCGATAAAGCTATTACTAATCTGGAGGAAGGAAAAGCGGCTTTTGAAGCTACCGGAATTCCCGAGACGATCAATCAGATTAACGAGCTGTTGAATCAAATCAACCAACTCATTCCGAACTAATTAGGCATGTAAAAAGCGCTCAAGGTGTTGTAAGACATTCCTTGAGCGCTTTTCTTTTACATATATAGCTACTCCCAAAGTGTGCGCCATCTCTGCAATAATCGGACTTTTAGACTATAATCGCTGGAGACGATAGGTGTACACTTTTTAATTCATTTCATGTATAGCTTAGACTGATGATTCATGTGTCATGAAGTATGAGCTTCTATCATGTCCGGAGCGTTTTACACGGTACATAGCTTCATCGGCCTTCTTCAACAATGTGTTAATATCCTGCCCATCCTTGGGGTATACACTGACTCCAGCCGAGAACGAGATTGGAATTCTTGTTCCTTCGTATAGAAACTGATTATCATACAGCGGGGAGAGCCGATGATCGACCATCTGACGAATATCACTATCATCAGCGCACGAGAAGGCGATTACAAACTCGTCCCCTCCGAATCGTCCAATCAGGTCCTCTGGTCGAGCATGTGCTTTGAACATACTGGCAATATGCTCTAAATAAAGGTCTCCCACAAGATGGCCATACGTATCGTTAATGGGTTTGAAGTGATCCAGGTCAACCAGCACCACTGCAAATGGCCTATCTTCGGCCAGCTTCGCCTGCAACTGCTCCTGAATAGCCGCACGATTATACAGTTCTGTCAAGGAATCATGATGAGCAAAATGCTTGTATCTTCCCTCTGATTCTAATAATCTGCGTTCCGTATCCTTCAAGGAGGTGACATCGGTCAGGTGCATCACGAACAGTTCCTCATTGGCTTCCTGAAGCACATCAAGCCCCATAATCAGATCGAGATCTCTCTGGTTCGGATTGTGTATGCGCACCTCCCATTGAGTAGAGTCCTCCCGCTCCTGTTGAAATGAGCGCAACAATTCAGCAAGGCTCAGCCCGTCTTTGCTATCAAAATGTCTTGGAATCTCCTCCTCGGCTATACCCTCGAACCACTGCTTGGCCCGCGGGTTCATCTCCCTTACTGCTCCCTTTCCATCCAGCAGCAAAATAGCCGTAGGCGCGGATTTGAATAGAATATGAAATAGTTTGCGGTAATCCGGCATAATGTTGTGCTTACCAATAAAATGGCGAAGCGCAACAGCCCAGAGTAAGTAACCAATGAAATAGAGTATCATAGCGTTGCGGGATGTTAACAGCTTGGATTGCAAAAGTGCTGTCACTACGATGAACCAGCCAAAGAGGCCAAACAGGCTAAGCAGCATCGAGCCGAGTATTTTTTTGAGTCGGATCTCCTGTGTACGATAGCAGCTAACCGCCAAAATAACGACGGATAGCAGAATGTACCCTGCAACAAAAATGAGGGTTAACAACAAAAACAACGGGTCCAGAGGACTGCGTCCATCCGTTACAGATGCATCATACAGCACGTGATGGTCCTTCGTCGCCAGAAATACCGCCCATAATGTAAAAGGGGCTGCATATATGAGAGGCAGCCACCGTTTCAGTGAGGATGTGATCGGTTCTCCCATTAGCACACAAAGGTGAACGAGGAAGCAAATCACAAACAGCAGCATGGGGGAATTCCCGTATAACACGATCTGCATTTGATAGTGCGGAAGTAAGGAAGTTTTTACATATTCTCCGATGAAATAAAAAAGAAATGCCAGCATGAGAAAGGCGGCAATCCGGTTCAGTAGACTTTTTGTGTTCCGGTGAATCAAGGTAATAGCCATGTACAGAAAAAAATAAGTCGGCAACAGGATAGTTAAAAAATCCATGAATAGCTCGTTCATAACCATCATCCTGTCACAATTTCATCGTGAAATTCATAGCTATTTCCGCACCAGAACCAGGCATGTGATGTCATCCATTGCGTTGCTCGTGTAGCGATAGTCTGTGCCAAGTCTGATCCTCCTACTGATCTGTACATATCATGATAGAATCCATTTGTCGTGCTGGAGCTGTCCCGAATAGTTTAATAATAGTACTCTTAATGTAACACATCTGTATAGTCTAGCAGTACATCTAATTTTGAGTATCTGGACACAATATTGCCCAGTGCTGTAATTGGAACATTGTTCCCATCTTTAAGCGATCCGATCGAAATGGCCCGGTTTCAGTGGTGTGCTGTTCTATCCACAGGGTTTTAGTCTGGAAGCCTACAAGGCGGTTCTGGAAAATCCGATGGTAGCAACTAGCTACCGCAATACGCTTATATACGTAATAGCAGGTACAGCCATTAACTTGATCATGACGACGCTTGGTGCCTATGCTCTCTTCCGCCGCAACGTTTATTTCAGCAACCCCATCATGCTCATTATCGTGATCGCCATGGTATTTCATGGGGGGCTTATTCCCTCTTTCCTGCTGATCAACAATCTCGGGTTGTTAAATACGCCATGGGCACTTCTCTTGCCTGGGGCACAGATTGGTGCTCTAAAGGAATAATGAATGGTAGCCTGTCATTCTTGTTGATTAACAAAAGAAGAAGCCGCTATTTCAGCGACTTCTAACTTCATTCTAATCCATATCACAATGTACCTCCGGGATCAAAAATCATAAGATTCTAGAGGTGCATATTTCTTTGAAGCAACATCCAAGAAGAGCATCAGCGTGAGTTATACGCCCCGAATACCCTTAATGATCGTATCGAACGGCTCAATGCTATAGCTTAACGTTCCATTCTCTGTAGGAATGGAGGTCTCTTGCGGCTGATCGCTATTATTAATGACTACGAGCATTCCGCTATCTGGATAATATGCACATTCCGTATTTACATTATCGGGGATATAGAGATTGTCCTGATCCTCATTACTTGCATAACGAATAAGATTGAATAGCAATCTTGTATTAACGAAGCTGAATTCGAAGGAAGACAGGTAGATCCCCTTCCCTTTCCCGAAGCTATGAACTGACAGCGCAATCTGTCCGTCTTGCTCCAGCACCACTTGGGCGTCTCCATTGGTCAAATGAACATTGCCTTTTGGAGTAACGTAAGCCCCTTCCGGGATCAAGCCTGCAGCATTTACGGTCTCGTAAGCCCATTTTCCATGACTAACCCGTGAACCTCTGTCTTCATCCACGCCCAGTACATGCGCCATTCGGAAAAAGCTATCGAATCCCTCCACAGCAGAAGGCTGATGAATGCCGATAAATGTACCGCCCTCATGCACCCACTGTGTCAGTAGCTCAACGACTTGCGAATCTTGCCAGTGCTGTCCTCCGCTCCAGGCCGAGCCTGCAAAGCCAGCATTAATGATGACATCGACCTCCTGAAGGACACCTGCACGGATATCATCAAAGTGGATGAAGCGCACTTCTACTGGTAATCCAGCCAGTGCTTCATTAACATGGATCAGATCGTGCATATAAGTCTCATGGAAGTGGCCAGACAACGTCCACGCTCTCAGATTCCCCCAGCTGTGGAGAACGGCAACTTTCGTCTGGATTTGATAAGGCTTGCCATACTCATGAAGCTGCTTGATTTCTCTGAATTCATCGGCAATCTTCTCAATGTAATCGCAGAAATCCGGATACGGTTCAACCAGATGCAGATAACCGCCGAGTCCAATCCGATCTATCGGCTCTCTCAGCAATGCGCGCCGGATGTTGATCCAGTATTGCTTGGCATCCAGTGTCGGGTTCCCGCCCTCGGCAAAGGTCGGTGCTCCACCCAGGCCCACAGGGAACAAGTAGGGGTGCAGCCGGATTTCGTGCGTGTCTACTTTCACCCCAGAGCACAGTCTTGCTTCATAGCCTGAGAATACGCATTTAATCAGTCCATCGAATCCGAATTCCTCAAAGCGCTCGTTATACGGCTCGATTCCTACCCAGCTATCATCATAAAAGACATATGCGAGCTTGCCATGCTTATGGACGATATCGATCAGTTGCTTACCAAAATCAATGACAAAATCATTAATAAAGGCCATCCAGTCCAGCTTGCGTTGGCCCGCAGGAATGTGACTGACACGATAATGTCCACCATTTACAAAGTCTTCAGCTGTCATGCTGTAGCCATACTTGTCCTCGAAGAGCTGAAGTGCACGGACACTTACGGTAAAATCATAGGAGCCCCAGTCCGTGAATAGATGTCGATTTCTCTCGTCACTTCCCCAGATCCATACAAAATTATAGAACATGGAGGTGAACCGGACTACATTGGTCTCCTTGTGAGATAGGCACCAGTTCTCCATCCAATCCAGCAAGTAGGTCTGAGTCTGCTCATACATCGGATCAATCTGCATCAGATGCTCTTTTTGCCAATTGTTCGTTGTATGGTTGTACATCGAGATTTCTTCCCAGATACGGTATGCCAGGAAGCTGACGGTATACTTGTGCCACGGTGTGATGCCCGATATGACCACATTACCGCTCTCCCTGTCATAATGCCACAGCTCGCGCGCCACCTCTGTATTGGTCGTACGGTCATACACCTGCCAGTATTTGAGTGCGTCGTCGGTGTCATTGACCTGGAATTGCTCGGCAAAGAAATCCTCCATAAGGTAGATGGACAGATAGTTCTGTACCGCAACCTTCGGCTGGGTAATCAGAAAGCTCTGCTGTAGCTTGTCGCGATTGCGAGCAGCCCACTCATTATGATCACGAATGATGCAGATGGTGGAATAAATGTCGTAGCCAGCATTAATAATCTCATCCGATAGCTGTGTACCGTCACTATCACGAATGACGTCTGCACCCCATTTCTCAGCAAGCTGGAGCGTCAATGCTTCGTAGCCAGATTCACCCGGCAGGGTAAAGCCGCCTTTGCGTGTCGCTGTCATCCTATTTCTCCCCTTTCGCCTGAATCATATCGCACAGAAATGCCAGTGACAGTCCTTGACCCCAGCCCTGAATCCAATCCTTGGAGATACTGCGGTAGCCTTCTCGATTATTCATTACAGCCGTGCCACCGGAGACACCCAGTACACGTCCATCCTCGCTGATCTGTCCCAATATGCCTTGAAGCGCCTTTTGCACGTATTTGGCATGCAGGGGATTCCCGTTATTGATCATGGCAGCTGCAATACCACTGGAAGCCGAGGTCTCTTCATAAGCCTCCTCATCGTCCAGTACAGTCCGCCATAAGCCATTCTCCGTCTGAAGGGTCTTGAGCGCCGCCAATTGATCCCGGAGCGCACATTCCACATCCATGCATTGCGGGTAGAGGTACCAATCCTTCAGCAGCTTCTTGACCTGGGACATGGTATACGCTCCCCATGCATTAGCTCTTCCCCAGTACATACCTGACATATGGTCCCGGTTGACATGATTGTACCCATGGTACCAAAGGCCCGTTGTGGGGTTCTGAAGGTATTTGATATGCCAATAATATTGATTTAACGCATCCTCAATCATGTCCTTGTCACCCAGCTTGCTTCCTACGCGTAGCAAGAAAAACGCTGCCATGAACAGGGTGTCTGCCCAAGCCTGCTCTGGAAAATCATTGTTCGCAGACACGGTATGCTGTAGCACCCGATCTGCAAAACGCAAGGCATCGTTCTGGATGTAATTAATCTTCTTCATTACGATATCCCAATAGATCTGCTCGCCAGTCTCCTCGTATAGCGTCAGGAGCATATGTCCCATCGCACAGGTATTTACCGTCCAATCGGGCAGACCGTTCTCAATATATTCATCCGCAAATTGCTTCAATCGCTCCAGATATGACTCATTGCCAGTGATTTGATAGGCTCTCGATACCCCATAATAGGCTACTCCACAGGGCCAGTCCCATGTCAGATCCATAGACAACGTCTTATCCACAACCTGATCAATGACCTTCAGAATGTGCCCCTTATCATATTCGATACTCAGTCCCATACCTGATCTCTCCTCACAGCATCATTATAAAGCGCTTTCTTCCATAAGTGTAACTCGTTAAAATAAGCTAATCTAAGCAGATTCGTCTAAAAACTGCGCATTTTCAATCATTTATGATCTATATAGATTTGAATGCTACCTGCCAGCTGCTATATAATCTAAAGCATACATGGCAAGTAAGGAGAAATCGTAATGGGAAGAACAAAAACCGTTATTGAATATCGTCACTACAGCATGCCAATTGATTTTCCCGTATTACTTCTAAGCGGTGAACGCTGGAGAATATCCGATCGCAAAAGCGAGCACCTTCACTTTCACAATCATCTGGAGATCGGTGTATGTCATTCAGATAGTGGATTTATGGATATCGGGGATACCTCTGTGTCCTTCAAGGCAGGCGACGTAACCTGTATGCCACGGTACTTGCCACATACAACCTACAGCTCACCTCATGAGGCCAGCCGTTGGTCATATCTATTCTTCTCACCAGAGGAGCTATTCAAGTCTGTATTTGACAACGCTTCCTCCGCTTCTGTTCCTGCCCTACCTAATGTAAGGCACGACAGCTTGATTTTAAGTAAGGATCGTTACCCGTTAATATATACTTTGGTTACTTCGGCGGTGGAGGTATTGGAGGAGAAAAGTATTCATTATGAGCAGACAGCCTATGGTCTATTGCTGGCTCTCTATACCGAGCTAATCCGATTATATTCGCAGGGGAATAAGCTGGGGAATGAAGCAGACTCTGACCCGGACTTTCAGCATTCCAAGGGGGCAATGGTTCTGTCGCCTGTGCTGGAGTATATTTCGAATTATTATATGACCCCCATTACTATCGAGACATTGGCAAGCCTGTGCCATTTGAGCACTACTCATTTTAGAAGAAAATTCTCTGAAATTATGGGCGCGTCCCCTCTTGATTTTGTCAACAGTACACGTATCGAAGAAGCCTGTAAGCTCCTCAAGAGCACAGAGCGGTCTATCCTCTCGATCTCGGAGCAGGTAGGCTTCCGATCCATATCCAGCTTCAATCGCTGCTTCTATAAGCTATTAGGCGAATCACCCAAGGCCTGGCGTAAAAAAGCTGCGCATTCCGAGCTTCAGTCCGCCAAAGCCTCGATCCTTGAATTTACAGGCTGGGTCTAGGAACAATGGTGTTGTTGGTCATGATCCAGTCCATTTGTTCCTCCTCACCCATGTAGAAGCTGTGGGTTCCCGTCTGGACAAAGCCCAATCGCTGGTAGAACTCAATAGCGTTCAGATTTTTCTCCCACACACCCAGCCAAATCTTGGACTTGTTGTGGGAAGTGGCTATTTCCATAGCCTTATTGAATAAATGTTGTCCAAGCCCCTGCTTCTGAAATTGGGCCCTCACATAGATCCTCTCAATCTCTAGGGAATCTTCACCCATGGGTTCCGATTGGGCATCATTCACGTTTACCTTTAGATACCCGGCAGGCTCTGCTTGGATATAGATAATAAAGAACTCCGAACAGGGATTGGACAATTCCTGTTCCAGCTGCCTGGTGCTAAATGCTCTGTCCAGATAAGCCCTCATCTGCTCAGGTGAATTCTGATCCTCAAATGTCTCACGGAAGGTCTCGATGCTTATTTTTCGCAGTAGCTCTACGTCCTCTATGCTGCACTTCTTCAATTCAATACTCATCTTGAGCTCAAGCTCCTCTATACTATAGTTTTGTGATCGGATTTATACCAGATAAATGGGCTAGATCCATGTGAGCCGAGCCGCTCTGTAAATCATTTCAATAAAGTAAAGCTACTAGCAGACTGGTAATCACTTGGACGGCATAAATTCAAGGATAATGAACGTTACATTACACCGTATAGCCCTCTGTTATATTATCATAATTATTGTTGCATTTACAACAATATTGACTCTATTCAATTCATGATCAAAAATCCCGTTCTGCTCTCGTTAGAGGCAAAAACGGGATTCTCGATAGATTCTCTGTAGTAATCTGACGTCATCCTGCAAAACGGTAGTCGGTTGAGCTCAGACAACGTCTATATTACCTCATGGGTGCGAAATGGCTAATGCTGGATAAAATGTTCTCTGTCTTTGCCAGGATATCAGCAGTCAGCTCCAGCTCGATCGCTTTAATGTTCTCTTCAATCTGCTCAGGGCGACTGGAGCCAATAATGGCTGAGCTTACAACAGACTGGCGCAGTACCCATGCCAAGGCAAATTGTGAAAGTGAGCAGCCGACCTCAGCCGCCAATTGCGAAAGCGCAACGGTGCACTCAAGCACATCTTCTCGCAAATAGCTGTTAATGACCCCATTGGTCTGATTATTCGCGGCCCTGCTGCCTGCAGGAATCTGTCCCCCGGGTGTATACTTACCCGTGAGAATTCCCTGAGCAAGTGGCGAGAATACAATCAGCCCCAGCCCATCCTTCTCACATTGCTCAATAATGCTGTCCTTCTCAATGTATCGTTCGAACATGTTGTAGATTGGCTGATTGGAGATTAGCGGACGCATATTCAGTCGGGTGCTGATGCCCGATGCCTCGGCGATTTGCTCTGCTGTCCATTCGCTAACCCCGGCGTACAATATTTTCCCTTGTGTCTGCAGGTCATCAAGCGCTCGCAGTGTCTCATCCATAGGCGTATCGTTGTCAAATCGGTGGCACTGATACAAGTCAATATAATCGGTCCCTAATCGCTTCAAGCTGGCTTCGCATTGCTCCATAATGTGCTTGCGCGATAGGCCCCGCTCATTCGGCCCCTCACCTTGAGGGAAGAATACCTTGGTAGCCAGTACATAACGACTTCTGGGATACGCTCTTAAGGCATGGCCGACGACCTCCTCTGCCCCAGGATAGGAATTGGACGTATCGAACAGGTTGATACCCAACTCATAGGCTTTCTCAATACAGGCCCGTGCGGCTTGCTCTGAGGTAGCCGATCCATAGGTGAGCCAGCTGCCCAGCCCGATTTCGCTTACTTTTAACCCGCTTCTGCCCAGTCTTCTGTACTTCAACACACTCACTCCTTCATTTGATGATATTTCAGCTATCCATAATTGGAAGCGCTCTATTGATCAAACCTAGAATAATAGTTAAACTTGGGTTTAAGTCAAGTCCAATCATTTATTTTGTGGGAGGAAAATTGCAGTGGAGCTATCCATCAAGGAAGTTGCCGAACGTACCCAATTACCGCCGTCTACCTTGCGCTATTATGACAAGATGGGTCTAATGCCTATGCTGAAGAAGACAGATTATGGTACACGCAAATATTCGGAGACCGATATTTCCTGGCTGGAGCTAGTGTGCTGCCTCAGAGACAGCGGCATGTCACTCGATGATATCAAAGCATTCATGATGCTCTGCATGAGCGATTCCTCCACTAGTGAGCAAAGGCGTGAGCTGCTGACGCAGCATAGAGAGCATATCTTGAAGCAGATGGACCTGCTTCATCGCAGCCTTGCCACGGTCGACTATAAGCTCGCCCATTACAATGAGATTGGGATCTTTCACATAGACAGACCATAATGGGTATAACAATGTTTTTGCTGGCAAACATCTATGAGTGTTATGAGTGACGAGTCCTCGAACACTACCTTCTCTTGCGAAAATATAACGGAGGATGACCCGTCACCATCCTGAACACTCTTCCGAAATGAGTCACACTGCCGAAGCCTACCTTCTTGGCGATCAGATTAACCTTTAGCGTGGTCTGCTCCAGCAGCTTCTTGGCTTCCTTTACCCGAACGCTATTCAAGTATTCCACGAACGTGAAGCCGGTTGCTTCCTTAAAAAAGCGGCTCAGATAATATGGACTGATAAAAAAGGTATCCGACAGTGAATCCAATGACATTCGCTGCCTGTAATGCTCGTTGATATAGCGGACGACTTCGGACATTCGCTCCAGCATAGGGCTCGACGATTCGACTGGCTCCATGCTGACCTGATTGCTATTACGGCAGCACATAATCAGGAGCTGCAGAGCCAGCGTCTGTGCGTACATCTCAAAGCCGGGGTTTTGATCATGGATTTCTTGTGCTACTCCAAATGCCAGCGCTTCCATAGATGTGCGTAGGTGTGGAGGATTTTTCACAATGATGTATTCCCGCTCAAACAAGGGCTGCAGCACAGCTTGAGGATCATCCATCATTCGGATGAGGCGTTCATGTATGTTTACGACAAGCCGCTCATGATTGGGCATGATGGCCGCGTTGGTGGTCCGATGCAATGTGTTCGGAGGGATAATGACGATATCCCCTTCATGGATGACCCATGTGCGATCCTTAATGAAGAATTCCCGCTTGCCTGATAATAAAAAGAAGATCTCGTATGTACTGTGAAAATGATTGGCTGGCATATGATGGCTCATCATCTTCCGGTAGGATACGGAGAAGGTCCCCTCCGCATTGTCATAATATAACTCGTTCATGTTGCGTCCTCCTCTCCCTTTTTATTGTACTCAACAGCTTCATTACTGCAAGATATAAGAAGAAATTGCTTATTATCGCATAAACTGTACATATTATTGTGCTACGTTAGGATCAGAACATAATTAGGAGGAATGAATGCGGTGAACACATCCGAATCCAACCAGACCACAAATGTACAATCAACCTTTACCCCGATCCAATGGGCCGAGAAGGCCTGTGAGGCACTCATGGCCAAATTTGAGCCGGAATTACTTCCGCCAGATCGGTTCCATTATCATCAAGGCGTTTTTTTATCTGGCATGGAAAAATGCTGGAAGATCAACGGCAAGGATGAGTACTACACCTATATCAAACGGTGGGTAGACAGTCAGGTACAAGAGGATGGAAGCATCAAGCTGTACAAGTCTACCGAATTGGATGATATACAGCCAGGGGTATTGCTGTTCAACCTGTATGAGCAGACCGGTGATGAGCGCTATAAGAAAGCCCTGTTCGAGCTTGTCCCTCTTCTGAAATCGTGGAAAACCAATCCATCTGGAGGCTTCTGGCACAAGGAGCATTACCCGAATCAAATGTGGCTGGATGGTCTATATATGGCTGGACCGATCGCTGTCCAATTCGGCGAAACCTTCGGGGCTAGTGAATATTTTGATCTCATGACCTACCAAGCCCTTCTGATGGCTGAGCATACCAAAGATCCGAATACGGGCTTGCTGTATCACGGCTGGGATGAGACCAAGGCCGCCAAATGGGCTGATCCCGTGACTGGTCTCGCTCCGGAGTTCTGGGGACGCGCGATCGGGTGGTATCCTGTTGCCTTGCTTGAAATGTTCGAGCATCTGCCTGAGGATCACAAGGATAAAGCCAAGCTTACAGCCATCCTGCAGGATCTACTTATTAGCCTGACACGATATCAGGATGCTGATTCAGGTCTATGGTATCAGGTCATCGACAAGGGAGACAGACCGGATAATTGGCTCGAAAGCTCCTGTACAGCCCTGTTCGTTCATGCTATCGCCAAAGCAGTTCGTCTGGGCTATCTGGATGCCGAGTACCTGAAGTATGCCTGGAAAGGCTACCAAGGCGTGATTAATACCCTTAACTTCGATGACCAGGGTCATGTCGTGATCGGTCATATCTGCATCGGTACAGGGATTGGCGACTACGCTCACTATATTGCCCGGCCTACGAGCGAGAATGATCTGCATGGAGCAGGCGCCTTCATTCTCATGTGTGCTGAGATGAGCCTTGCAGAACAGCTTTCGGAGCAGCCTGTATCTTGATTAACGAAGTACGTATTTTTCGTAGCGTGTTATGTTACCTATTGGATTAGCCCCTCCTTAAGCTCTGTGTCCCAAGGCAGTTGATCGTTCTGATCGACTGCCTTCATTTCATTTGCCAGTCAGCCAGATTGATCCCTGCCTGTGTACCGCATTTGTTATAACCGGTCTGAGTGTAATGAAACTCATCGTGCATGAGTCCTTCGCTTGCCATTTGATCGAATGCAGTAGCAATTAGTGTAATCTCTGATGCTGTCTCACAGAACTCTGTCTGTGCTTGAATGATGCTCGTATATCGCATGTGATCATCACGGTGATTCCCGATTCGGATCAGGAAAGTATGCTGGATTCCAATGGCCTGCACCTCACTGAGCAGTGAGGCCAGCCTTGCTTTATAATCCGCCTTGCTTGTGTGCCGGTCCCCATCTGTCTCTCCCTGGCACCAGATCATCCAGCGATTTCCAATGCTGTAGCCATTGTCGGTTAACCAGGCTTCGGCTGTCCTGAAGCGCTCCATGGCGTCGGGTAATAATATGCCATCCTTTTGCCACTCACTGATCTCCGTTCCCCCCTTGGAAGCGGACACACCAACTATGATTCGCCCTGTCCGCTCATGATAAGCCTTAACCAGCGCACTGACCAATGAGCCTGTCTTCATCCCTTCCTCGTTGATTCCACCCGGCTTGTTCTCGTTCACGCCAAACGGCTCGGCAATGGGATGCAGCACGGTAGGATCACTAATGGCCCGAAACTCATAGCCTCCTCCCTCTTCCACTGCTGGGGCATCCTTACTAGAGCCCCGCCCTGCCATATTACTTTGTCCAGCAAAGAGCACCAGATCCATATCTGTCTGCATTCAAGTCCACTCCTTCAAAGTGACAATTCAAATTTTGTATAGACACACCTATGTACTAGTAGCAGATCCTATGAAGCTATGCGTACACACGCTATCCAGCAAAGCATACTAGATTTACATGACATTTCCTATGCCCATTGTCCGTTTTTTACAATCAAGTTCATAAATGCTGGGTATCTTCAAGATCCAGATGGACAATTGTTGGATGTCGTCTGGAGTTCAGAATGGGAAATGGAGTGACGCAGGATGCTGGATTTCCCTTATTGGTCTGAGTTTAACTTGCTGTTAAAGAGATTCGATGTGAAATACAAAAGACATGTCCAGGATCATCTCCAGACATGTCTTGTATAGCAGTGCTTATGAGAACTAGTGGACTTGCATTACTTTAGGATGGTTGCTTTTGTACCACTTCAGGATGCTTGCTCAAATTGGCTATTGTACAGATCGGCATAAAATCCGCCCTTCGCCAGCAGCTCCACATGATTCCCCATCTCAATGATGTCCCCGTCCTTCATAACGAGAATCACATCGGCATTCTTGATCGTAGACAGCCGGTGAGCAATGACAAAGGAAGTCTTGCCTACAGTGAGCTGGTCCATCGCTTGCTGAATCAACAATTCGGTACGCGTATCGACCGAGCTAGTTGCTTCATCCAGAATGAGCATCGGTGCATCCTCGATCATGGCTCTGGCGATGGTAATCAGCTGCTTCTGTCCAGCTGACAGAGTGGCTTTATCATCCAGTACCGTATCGTAGCCTCGTGGTAAAGTCTTAATGAAGCTATGCAGCCCTACTGCTCTAGAAGCGGCTTCGACCTGTTCATTGCTGACGTTCATTTTGGAAAAGATAATGTTATCTCGAATAGTCCCTTCAAATAGCCACGTATCCTGCAGCACCATGCAGAATAATTGATGGATATTGTCGCGTGTTAATTGGCTGATTGGTGTTCCGTCAATGTAGATCTCCCCACCATTCAGCTCATAGAAACGCATGAGTAAGTTCACAAGGGTCGTCTTGCCGGCGCCTGTTGGGCCGACGATGGCAATTTTTTGACCAGCCTCAGCCTTCATGGAGAAGTCCTTGATAATCATTCGGTCTGCATTATAGCCAAAACGCACATGCTTGAATTCGACGTCTCCTTTGGCGGTATCCAGTCTCAATGTCTTGTCACGCTCATCAGCCAGCTCTTCTTCTCCAAGGAATTCAAAGACCCGTTCACTCGCAGCAGCAGCTGATTGCAGGTTGGTAGCTGCTTGTGCTAGCTGTGACAAAGGCTGAGTGAAAAGACGAATATATACCATGAAGGCTACAATAGTCCCTAGCGTGATTACTTGCTGATTAACCAGCACAGCTCCCACGACACAGACAGCGACATAGCCAAAGTTACCAATGAACATCATGACAGGCATCATGAGCCCGGACATGAATTGGGACTTCCATGCATTCGTATATAAACGACTGTTAATGTCGTGAAAAGCTTCCTTTGCAGCTGGCTCTCCATTGTATACCTTGACTACATTGTGGCCAGTATACGTCTCCTCGATGTGACCATTAATCTGACCCAACTCTGCCTGCTGTGCTACAAAGTATTTCTGTGAATGCTTCATAATTAGGCTCATCAGAGCAAAGCCGAGCAATGTCGCTAAAATGCCAGTCACAGTCATAATCCAGTTCGTGTACAGCATCATTACGAGCGCACCCACGAAGGTTGCGAGCGCGCTGACCAGCGTACCCAGACTGTTATTCAGCGTCTGGCCGATCGTATCGACATCGTTCGTTACGCGGCTTAGTACATTACCATGGCTCGTTCCATCGAAATACTTCAAGGGAATGCGATTGATTTTCCGGGACAGCTCTGCTCGCATTTTCTTGCTAATCCGTTGTGCGATGGTAGCGGTAATGAAGCCTTGCACATAGTTAAATATCAGAGCAAGTCCATACAACATAACCAAGACAAGCATAATTTGCTGAACAGCATCGATGTCAACACGGGTAGCTATCCCTTCTTGTATGAGGTTAGTGACATCGCTAAGCTTATCCGGACCAATGACATTAAAGGCTGAGCCGACTAGAGCCAGGACCATAGCAAGTATAATCATAGGAACATAGGCTCTGCTGTAGGCTATGAGCTGACCGATGGCTTTTTTGAAATTATTTACTTTAGCTCCGTTTCCGTTCCCCATGGCAGGCGCTTTTCCTGTGGAGCCATTTTGCTTCATTTTCGTAGGCTGGCTGTCGACGGCATGTTCGTTCTTATCCATGTATGAGTTCCTCCTTCGAAAGCTGCGAATACGCAATCTCCTGATAAGTGCTGCAGCTTGACATCAGCTCTTCGTGAGTACCGCTCCCTACAACCTCTCCCTGCTCCAATACAATGATGCGATCAGCATCCTTGATCGTACCTATGCGCTGCGCCACAATAAGCGTCGTCGCCCGGCTCGTTTGTTTCTTGAGTGCGGAGCGCAGAATACGGTCCGTCTTGTAATCCAGTGCCGAGAAGGAATCATCAAAGATATATATTTCCGGCTGACGATAGATCGCGCGTGCAATGGACAGGCGCTGTTTTTGTCCACCAGACACATTGGTTCCACCTTGCGATATGTTCCCCTCGTAGCTACCCTCCATTTTCTCCACGAACTCCGTGCCTTGAGCAATAGCAACAGCTGCTTTCACGAGCTCCTCGGAGTCTCCAGCTTCGCCGTTAACTCCATACGATACGTTGGATGCCACGGTACCACTGAATAGTACGGCTTTTTGCGGAACGTATCCGATCTTATCATGTAGCGCCTGCTGATCGTAGCTCTTGACATTCACACCATCCACGAGCACTTCTCCTTCAGAGACATCATAAAAGCGGGGAATCAGATTGATGACACTCGTCTTACCACTGCCCGTCGCACCGATAAAGGCAACCGTCTCACCACGTCTTGCTGTAAAGCTAATATTACGCAAGACAGGTTCCTCCGCATTTGGATATTTGAAGCTAACATTGCGAAATTCCACTTGACCGGTAACATCCGGTGCTCCTGAGGTCTCCTGTCCGTTCACAATGCTGGACTCTGTATCGAGCACCTCCATGATCCGCTTGGCAGATATTGACGCGCGAGGCATCAGGATGAAGATCATGCTCACCATCATAAAGGCCATGACGACCTGCATGGCATAGGATGAGAACACGACCATATTGGAGAACAGTGTAATACGATCAGGCACAGCCGCAGCATTAATCAAAAAAGCACCAATCCAGTATATAGAGACACTCAGACCGGACATGATAAAGGTCATACCCGGGCTGATCATAGCCATTAATCGGCTTGCAAAGAGATTGGTATTCGTTAATTCGACATTGGCCTGCTGGAACTTGTCTTCCTGATACTGATCTGCATTATAAGCACGTACCACTCGCAGTCCGGTCAGATGCTCCCGGGTGACCCTGTTCAGATTATCAGTCAGGCGCTGAATTCTCTGAAAGCTTGGGATCGCAAATATAACAATGACACTCAGCATAACAATCAGGACAGCTACAGCCGCTCCTGTAGAAGCGGTCCATTGCCAGTTTTTATCTGCAATCTTTACAATGGCCCACACAGCCAGAATCGGAGCCTTGATGATGACCTGAAGTCCCAAAGCAACGACCGTCTGAATCTGGGTAACATCGTTCGTCGAGCGAGTAATCAGGCTTGCTGTCGAGAAGTTGTTCATCTCTTCCATGGAGAAGGATAAGGTCTTGTCGAAGACCATTGCACGCAGGCGCATAGCCAATCCTGCCGCAACTCGGGCCGCGAAATAGCCTACGATGATCGAGGCAATCATACTACCCACAGCACAGAACAGCATATAGCTTCCGGGAATGAGTAGCTCGGATACTGGCGTTCCTGCGGTCTGCAGCTTCGTTGTAATCTCGGCCATGTAATCCGGCAGCTTGAGATCCAGCCAGACCTGCACAACGATGAAGACCAGACTGCACAGCACAAGCAGCCATTCGTGTTTCTTTAGATGTTTGAATATCTTCAGCATTCGGTTGCTCTCCTTTGATCTAGTAATCTGTAATGTCTTATGAAGTACAGCAGAACGCTGCAATACGCACGGGTCTAGCTAGCCTTTGGCGACAATGAGCTTGATGAGTCGAATGAATTCCTTGGCATCCTGTTCGTCCAGCTTTCGAAGGACATTCTCGGTCCACGCAACACCTTCATTGTATTTATCAAGCATAAATTGCTTACCTGCATCTGTAATGAACACGATAACCTTGCGTTTGTCACTATCATCTGTACGCCTTACAATCATTTCTTTTTTTTCAAGGCTTTTCAGCGCCGTAGCTATACGGCCTGTACTGACAGACAAAAATTCACTCAAATAGCCTGAAGTAACGCCATCCTGCTGGCTAAGGGCAATCAAAATCCCCATCTCGCCACGAGAAAAATGGCCCCCTTCTTCCAGTGCTGGTTTTCGTGATTGGACGATACATTCAAATAATTCCACAGCAGCTGCTCTATAATCCATGGATCAATCAACACCTTCTCTACTAATATCTCATACTGTAAGGTAATAAATCTTATACTATAAGATAATAGAGTTGTGAGTGTGGAAAGTCAAATTCGAAAATATGGAACTACTGACACAACATATTTCTGTTGTTCAGTTCTCTGAGCTTAAGGAGTAAAATGGAAGAGAAACTCTATTTACACCTTCTAGGAGAGCCTAATGATAGCACTCGATAACGCCTATTATATTGCACTGAGCTTCCATATTCCCAAGCCAGACACTAGAGCCTATTCAGTCTATCTACAGGAGCAAGCTATTCCGTTCTATAGACTTCATAACGAAAAAAAAGATGCTGCAGGACTACAGCATCTACACACACAAGATCACAGCCATAAGATCACAGCAGAAAAACACGGCGACTTCCCGTTATGGAATAGCTTGCATCTGATTCAACTTGACCAGCGCAAATCTGCTACTGATTTGATAGATGTACTGGTACAAGAGGGATTTGGGTCGAGGTCTGACTGGCACTGGACTGAGCTTTGACAGTAATATGGCTGAGCTAAGACAAATCAGGACCATGCGTTACAAGACAATCAGTTCGCTATTGAAATAGTATCGGTTCGTTGAATTAACAAGTGCATCCTTATTCATATATGAAAACATTACGTCCCTGCAGACTTTGCGTATTGCGATTATTATCACTGTAGTACTGACTAAATTCATTGATTTGTCTCTGCGAGATCTCGACTGGGTCCGTTAGGACATACCACTCTACATGCTCGGTTAACGGAGGTGTAGTGAGCGAGCCCAGGTAGTGATAATAGCTTAATTTACTCGGCAGCAGCAGGCTTAAATCCAGTTGCTTTACTGGGATGCTGGTGGCTCCCTTCGTAGCTTCTTTTGCAGCATCAAGAATTTGTTGGAAGCTTTGATTCTCCCTTCCTTCAACAAGCATCACACCTATGACCGCCGTACTACCGTCCTGTGCTGTGTGAACAAAATGTCCTTCGACCGGAAAATGCTGACCGTTGATTGTATGCTCGCTCTGTGCGTGGAAATGAACCTGCTTCAGCTCATACGTTCGATCATCAATTTCAGCGGTGCCCTGCAATTCTACCTGGATGCTATGCCCATTATTAACGACGGAGTGACCTATATTTTCATAGTTGCACTGGATTTCTGAGCCTTGATATGGAATCACATTCTGAGTGAGAATATCAATAGGGGATTGAAGGTTACCGGATACAATCTGCCATTCCTCTTGATCCGTATATGAGAAATGATGACTATCCGCTGCTTTGACATTAGTATTAGTATGCCCTGCTTCAGCATGTAATACAGCCTCATGATTCGGTAATGGCGTCACTTTTGATACATTTTCATTCCCAGCAATGGAGCATCCGCTTAATGATAATAAGGCAGCTGCTCCACAGCCAAGCATTGCAGACATAAGCTTATTCATCTGTTCAGCACCCTTTCCATAATAAAATAAGTAATGGATTGAATTGACCATCCATGTCATGCAGAACATGAAATTTTTAGTTATCCATCCATTATTGAACATTATTTTCGCATGATACCGTGGATGGCTTCTGTACTGTCGATCACGTTTTTGCGGTTCATATACACGTAGATGTAGGTGATAACGAACTATAAGGAGAGAAGCAGATATGAGCACACCCATACAGGAGTTCCCTTTGACAAGCCCTTGTTCTTTGAGGATATTAGTAAGGGATCTTCACTGAATGAGTTAATGCCTGCCATTATTATTTTTTTGAGGGTTAACCGAAAGGACGTGTACTTATGAGTATGGCTGAATATAAAGGTAAGGTTAAGAACATTGAGGATACTCCATTTGGATATACGATTTCATTGATTGGTGGCAAGTGGAAGATGGTTATTATGTATCTGCTGGCCGAGAACGAAACTGTTCGTTTCAATGACCTCAAGCGGCAAATTGGAGCCATTACCTACAGAACACTGAGCGCACAGCTGAAAGAACTCGAAGCAGACGGACTGGTGAATCGTAAGGAATATCCCCAGGTCCCACCGAAGGTAGAGTACAGTCTCACAGATAAAGCGAAGACGCTACTGCCAATATTGGAGAACCTGTGCGAGTGGGGAGTAAAAAATCAACCTCAATAGATTTTGTTGAATGAAAATAGAGTATTAGACTTAAAAATAAAGTTGTAGACTGGTGTAATAACCCGCCGAGCAAAATGTGTACGTTTGTCCGGCGGATCACGAACCGAAATTCCGAACCACAGACTGAAGGAGATCGTATATGGTTATTCGAGAAATGACAAAAGAAGACAATGCAAAAGTAAAAGGAATTATACAAGATTCATTAAAATCACTTGGATTAGCTATTCCTGGAACAGCTTATTTTGACCCTCAACTTAATGACCTACACCAATATTATAATAATTTAAAACATGCGAACTATTGGGTAGTAGAAATGGAAGGAGAAGTTGTTGGTGGAATTGGTATAGCGCCGTTTAACGAACATGATAAAGTATGCGAATTACAAAAGCTATACTTAAGTCCAACAGTTCAAGGTTTAGGGCTTTCCAATAAACTCATGGAAACAGCTTTGTCATTTGCCTCTAAACATTATGAAAAGTGCTATTTAGAAACAATCCATGAATTAAAAACTGCATGTAAATTATATGAAAAATTTGGATTTACACTACTACATGAACCTCTATCAGGTTCTGAACACTCTGCTATGGATGCGTGGTATATAAAAGCTTTTCAAAGTTAGTGTGTTAGCGAACAGCCACTCACTCTAATTAGAGCGTCTCAACCAATTTCTGAATCTTTGAGCGGGAAATTAAATATACAGGACCCATTATTTCTATTTTGCCGTCCTTTACACGTATAGCGCTCTCCTGTTCTGCAGCATAAACATCAATCTCCTCAGACAAGGGGAACAGGTAGCCTTGAACAAACGTAGCATAGTCGCGTTTAGAATGAGATTCATAGGCAAAATGATCAAAGCCAATACCATCATAAATAGTACTTGTTTCAACTTCATTGCCAGTGTTTATCAAGCTTAACCATTTGGCAGCCATGTTTAACGCGCCGGCGCTGGCACCCATTATAACGGCATTGCTGTTCTTAACCGCATCCGATAATTCATATTCCGCCAAAAAATCATTCTGCAAAACAGGATATCCACCGCATAAAAAAATGACAGAAGCGTTTTGAATGAATCGCTGGGCATCTTCCTTCTGCATGCGGTAATCAATGAAATGATATTCATCAAAAATAATGTTAGCCTGATTCAACCATGTCCATTCAGAAATATCATCAATGTTAATTTGCTCACCTGTATAACTAGACGGATTAGCGCTAATCATAACAAGCGATTTTCTGTCTGTTATATCCTCATGCAACAATTTGACCAGCTTCTCTGGAAAAAAATCATTAAACCAACTGAAATAGTAGTGAGTCTTCAAACTTAATTACCTCCATATGTACTATTTACATTCATCCATTCTTAACGTTTATATTACCATAACATGGAATTGAAACCTATTAAAAAAACGTACGTGGGTAGCTCTCACAGCTTCGCACGCTAGCTAGCCCAAAAAGCATCTCCCACACTCATCGGTATAAGCCACTGCTGCTCCGATGCTTGTGCTGGGGGATGCTGTTATTTTGTACAGTACATTCATAATACTTCCACCTGCTATCACCTTGTGTTAACAGCTATAGTGTAGGAGCTTACAGGCGTGGTATCACTTTAAACAAGATCTGCTGCTGAAAACATCTGCTATTGAAAAAATGGAGCAGGCTTGAAGAGCAGTGTATCTCCAAATTCAAGAGTAATTGTATGAGTGCTGTTCCCTTCAGCCTCACCGTGATCATACACAAAAGCTTCCTGACTACCAGCCTTTCTACAATACAATGCGCATCCCTTCCCCCAGTCCGGTAGCTGGAGCTTCGTTCTAAGATTGCGTGTGGCGACTAACTCACCCCGAAGCTCTCCTGATGTCCGATCCCAAGCGATAGAAAGACTTCCTCCGGGTATGCGCCAGCTGCTCATGGAGCCTCGACTCCATCGCGCCGGAAGGGCGGGCAACAGCTTGATCCATCGGGATGACACATAGAGCAGCATTTCCTGCACTGCATTAACCCAGCCCAGATTGGCATCCAACTGCACAGGTGCGGCGGGCATGGACATGCATATTCCCATATTGCGCCAATCGTTATGCAAGGTGTAGCCGTTAGGCAGCAGACAGGAGCGGGCAAGAACATCCAGACACTCCACTGCCTTCTCTCCATCACCAAGTCGTGCATAGATTGATGACATATGAGCAAGCGACCAGCCACTCTGGGCGCCTAGCTGACGCAGATGTACCGCTGCTTCAAAGGCCTGGAAGAGCTCGGGCTGCTCCTCGCGGCAGATCTCCTGACCCGGAAACACTGGATATAGATGCGATAAATGGCGATGATGCTGTCGATCATCAAAATCAGGATGCAGCCATTCCTTTACCGCTCCCTCCTGATTCAGCGTATATGGTGGCAAGCGCTCAAGCATGACCTCCCACTTCGGAATCTCTTCCAAATGAACGCATGCGATGCGACAGGCTTCAATGACATGCTGCAGTAATTCCTTAATAATCGCCACATCCATGGTGGCATTGATCGCCGTGGGCATAGGATGTGCTAGCGGCCTCCCATCCTTGGGCATAAAGTTCTCAGGAGTGTTCTCGGGAGAGACGGATGGATAGATAACATATTGTCCATCGGCATCCAGCACCAGGAAATCTTCATAGAACTGCAGAGCCTCCTTCATAAAAGGTAACGCCTGCTTCAGCAGAAAACTCATATCTCCGCTATATTGAAAATGCTCATAATAATGTCTGGCCAACCATCCAGCTGCCCCTGTCCAGTTCATGATGACTGGGACAATCTGATTCGGAGCACCCTGCCCCGGCGTTGTTCCAGCCGGTACATAAATTCCTTTACAGCCATAGAGCTTGCGGGCATTGTCCCGAAAGTCCTCCAACAGTCCATTGTAATAGCGAAATAAGGACTGATTCAGCCGAGTGAGTCCCCCAACATGCGTGTGCCAATACATCATCTGTACATTCTCATTAGCCATATGATGACCCCAGATCAGCCGATAGTCTCCACCCCATAAGCCGTACAGTCCGAAGGGCAGGCTTCCATGCTCTGAGACACCGCTAATGAATAAATACCGACCATAGGCCCACTGCTTGCGGACAAGACCTTCAGGAGCCTCGCCTTCGTAAGCTTCGAGCAGCAGTTCTTCATTCCAGCGTTGATCATCTGCTGCATCATCCAGATCAAGCTCGGCTGAATGAAATAGTGCCTGATGCAGCTCTGTATGCCGATCCAGCAGAAGCTCGTAGTCGGTATCGAGTGCTTCCAGCTCCTGTTTTAGTCGCAGCCATTCGCGCTCCCGCTCACCTGCGACGAACATCTTGATCAGAACGAGCAGCTTGCCGCTCGTCTGATAATGTAGTCGTCCTTGGAGATGTGGCTCAAGCCCATCAGCTCGTCGGGTATGAGCCAGCTTGCTCTGGCTCTCTTCCAAGGTGTGCTTAGCAGAACAATCACGGTTACTCCCTACAGTGCCGTCCTCTTCAATACGAATCAGACGCAAAACGGCCCCAAAGTCCCGCCCATCGTCGTTACAGGCGCCATACAGCAGGTAATCCCCGTCCTCGCGGACTGTCACAGATGCCTGTAGTACTTCGAATTCCTCGTCCTCTCGTGCACGATCTCCCTGGGGAAAGCCTAATCCTATAGAGCCAGTAAGCCATGCTTGCCCTGAAGATTTCCCTGCAGCTTGCCCTTGTGCCTGCTTCGGTGCTTCTGCTTCTACTGTCTGAGCAGTATGCTTCTTCTCCAACTCTCGATGATCCAGCTTAAGAACGACACAATCGTCTGCCCTTGAGACGAACAGCGTTCTTGAATAGCTACGCTTCCCATCCTGCCAGCGAACCTCAACCTCACCCGTCTCCATATCCAGCTCACGGCGGTATTTGCGAAAGGCGCTCTCGCAGGCCATGGATACGCTTAGTAGAGCAAGCGGGCAGCGAGAGGCCAGCTTGGAGGCATAGCCATTCTTCTGCAAGGCTCGGGTCAGATGCCAGCTAGCCTCATCATATCGCCCCTCGTCCATCAGCTTACGGGTCTCATTCAATGTATGACTGACATCAGGAAGCTTCTCCTTACGGCCCCATTGCCATAGCTCGCTGTGCTGCAGCAGCACCGTCTCCTCCTGTATACCGCCCTGTACGGAGGCGCCAAGCATGCCGTTGCCGGAGGGTAGCGCCTCACGCCACATTCCCTTCCACCAGGAAGCGGGATACCTCAACCGTAGTCGATTTTTATAGGGTCTGATACCATTCTGCCTGTTCCCCTTGCCCCGTTCAGCATGCTGGAACCGCTTATTCTGCTCGATATTCTCGTTCTGCTCGTGCTGCAAGCTCATGCTCCCTCTGCTCCGAGCTTCTCCATCTCGATGCTGGCCAGCAGGAACGGAGCCACACCCATCTGGGCATCACTGACAATCTCTTCACTTATATAATAGGCATAAGAGCCGTCGCGGTACTTCCTGCCTCCAAGTCCAGCACCATGACAAATACGATGCAGGTGCACTCCTTTGTCATCCTCCGTAACAAGGTGCCTCAGAATACCTGCGTATGCTCGTTCAACGACATTGGAATCCAGCTCAGCCAGATAATGCAGTCGTAGCCCCTTAGCCAGTGCATAGGTCAGCATACATGATGCAGATGCCTCCAGATAGTTACCCTCCCTGCCGTTCTGGTCCATAACCTGATACCACAGCCCGCTTTCCTGATCCTGGGCATGAGCGATGGCGTAGGACATCCGTTCGAAAATTCCCATGATCTGCCCACGCTGTGGATGATCAATGGGGAAATGCTCCAGTGCATCGACCACAGCCATCGCATACCAGCCCATGGCGCGGCCCCAGACATGAAAGGATTGCCCCGTATGCGTATCGCACCAGCGCTGTTCTCTGCTCTCATCCCAGGCGTGATGCAGCAAGCCAGTTCTTGGATTGCGAGTCTTCTGCTCAATGAGCAGAATCTGCCGTGCCACCTCATGGAAGCTATCCTCACGCCCAAAGACACTTGCATATTCCGCAAGAAATGGTGAAGACATATACACTCCGTCCAGCCACATTTGGAACGGGTAAATTTTTTTGTGCCAGAACCCACCTTCGCTGGTTCGCGGCTGCCCCTTGAGCTGGGTAACGAGATGCTGGATAGCTATGCGGTACTTCTCTTCGCCAGTACGCTGCCACTCAGCGAATAGATTTTTACCCTCATTAATCATATCCAGATTGTAATCCTCCAGCCGATAGGTGCGGATGGTCCCGTCGCTCTCAATCAGATCATCCATATGACGCTGAACCAACTCAGCATATCTCGGCTCCCTGTTCCATACAGCAGCACGTTGGAGTGCCATCAGTGTCATCCCGGCTACATAACCCCACTTGCCAGCAAGCTTCGGATGATCCCCTTCCTTACACTCGGAGAGCAGAGTATCGGCAATTTTAACAGACATTCTTCCCTTCTGCCCTTGTGTCTTGGGTATAGTCTCGGTCATTTTGGAACCTCCCCTATGTGATAACTTCCCTTTAGATTGGAATGATGCAGCACGGTTACATGTGAGCAGCAGCAACGTCGCTCCATGCAGATCAGAGCAAGGGGCTCAGTCCCTCCCACTCGATAGACCAGCTTCCATCCTGTGGGAACCCTGGATGGCTGCGCCCTTCGGTTCCTGCCCAGCCCGCAGCCATCATAGCGATGGCCGTTAGTAGCCCACCATTTCCAGGCAAATACGCCCACAAACCTGGACGCTGGTAGTTGTGACCATTAGGCAGGTAGGTATTCTTCGTCGCATCCATCATCAGAAAGTCCAATGCAAGTTCTGGCTCGCCCAACCGGGCTGCGGTCATCGCACACATCGGAAAATCCCAGCCCCAGGCCGATTCCCAGTCCCAGCATGCTTTGACCTTGAGTAGCGTATTTCTCATGATTTGCGTATCAATTAACGTCCCCGGCAGCAGTCCAAGCGCCCCAACCATCGAAGGATGGTCATGATTTTTCTCCGTAAATGTATTCGGGCAGTGCTCATGTGCCAGATAGACGCCATTCGCTTGTGGTGGTCTCGCCATTTGTGAGGCTACAATTGACCAAGCGGGATTGGGCTGCTCCCCTAATCGCTCTGCCCACCGAACCGCGATCTCCAGCCCATATTTCCAGTATTCCAGCTCATATGGCGGATTGAGACTCTCATCCATGGCATGATTCTCCTGAGCCGGTATTAGCGGTGGACCGAGCACATAAGCTTCCCGCTCTTGGTCCCAATGCGCGTAGGATACCATGAAATCAGCCGCTTCAAAAACAAGCTCCCTATATTGCTCCAGCATGGAACGTTCTGGCTGAGCCTGGTAACACATCTCGGCCAAAGCCATGGGATGAGGCTGCTGCCAGATCAGTCCAGGGGCTACTGGTGAAGGGGTCTGACGCCCATCATACGCGACCATCTTGGGCCAACGTGCTCCTGTATATCCTTGGGAGTGAGCCAGCTCACGTGCATTAGGAAGAATACTCAGATACCAATCCATACTGCGTCGCAGCAAGTCGGCACGACCCCATAACGGAAAATGTGCTGCATGCCACCAGTGCATCTCCAGGTGCATCTTCCCGAACCAGCTATTGTACATGTAGCCCGTCTCTTGTGGAGGCATAGAACCGCCACTGTGCACGGCACACAGGAACTGGGACAACACCACCCTGCGCTCCAACTCAGCAGCTCGTGAATCCGTACTCCCCGATAAGTCGATGGCTGCTCCATTAATCCAGAAGGCTTGCCAGTAGGCCGCGCTTGCATGAAGTATAGCTTCAGCCGGCTTCGCTTCTGCCTCACGCGGGGCAAAGGCCACGGAGCAGCACCAGCTCTCAGAGTCCTTGGCTGCCTCAGGATGCAAGGTGAATTCATGAGGATTGGTCTGTTCCAGACGACCAGCATCCCAGATCCATTGCACGGTGTAGCTATCCTCATCCAGCGTACGCGCAATCACTGCAGAATTGTCTCTGCTGGTCGACAGCTCAGTTCTGTGCCTGTGATGCTGGTCCCATTCTGGGAACACAGATCGGGACCAGCTTCGGTGCGTCATATCTGGCGATGGGAACACGAGGAACACTTGTAGACGTCCTTGATGGATTAAGTCGGACTGCACACGAATAGCGATACAGTCGTTCTTCGGATCACAGGCTGTCTCCACCAGCACCTTGATTCCCTGCAGAGTGAACTCACTATGCAGAATCCCGGTCCATAGCTCCAACTCCTGGCGAATAGGAGTCACATCGTTGATCTGAGCCACTTGCCCATCATCCCGTAGCAGGCGAAAGGATAACCGTCCAAGCTGAAGTCGATGCGGATTCTGCCGCAGCCAATGATAAGCATCGTCCTTGCCTGCTGGCTTCATGGGATAAGGCACCTTGCGCCCATACGTCTCATAGGACTGATACTCAATGTCTTCCTCTCCAAATACCTGATGGCCACCCGTACAGTGCCAGCCCCAGTTGGATTGTGTGCCAAGCGGAGCTTCATAGCCCTCGGGATAGCTCTGAAGACCCGTAAAATCCGCGCTGAAAGCGAACTCCCCATTACCAACAGACAGAGGCGATCGCGGCTCGATCTGAGTCAGAATTGGATGATTCCTCGTCACAACTGTATTGCGATCGATTGGTTTGCGATCGTTGGATTTGTGCTTCATGGATTGGCTTCCCTCCTTGATCACGCCGAGCCGAAGTCAAGCAGGACCTCCTGCTTCCGGCAGTGCATCACTGCGGCTGCGCATCATTTCCCTGTATTTGCCCGGCGTAATGTCCTTGTATTTGCGATACACACGAATAAAGCTGTTCTCATGCTGATAGCCGACCATAGAGGCGATCTCGGAAATTCGATAATCCGTATGCAGCAAGAGCTCGCCTGCCCGCTCCATCCGCAGCTTGGTGAAATATCCATGAATCGTATCGTTCATTTCCTGCCTGAACAGTTGACTGGCCAGACTCGTGCTGATGCCAGCATGCTCGGCAATCTCCTGAATGCCGATCGGGTCCTCCAAATGTTCGCTCATGAAAGCAACCATCTGCTGGCACACGATGAAGTCCTTACGCAGCAGCAAGCTCGCGAAATCCTCGGCGATCGCTTCTACCTGCTGACGCAGTAACGCCCCAGCCGCATCCAAATGCATCGTCCGAAGCCCGGAAATATCCATGCTACAGCCTTCTACCCCGCGATTCATCCCCATTCGTTCCAGCTTTGTTGCCATGGTCTCAAGACAGATTAGTGCTGAAGCAGGAGACCATTGCTCGCTTCGCATGCGACTGATCATTCTGTCCAGCACTTTCAATGCCTCTTCCACACTCCCGGCCTGAATGGCCTCCGTAAGCTTACTCATATTCTCATGCTCCTGGGTGGTCAGTTCAGGTTGTTGCGCGCCGTTCAGCTGCTCATAAGAAATGGCGCTTGCATATCCGCGGTACAGTCGATATCCAAGCGCGCTCTCTGCTTCCTGCATAGCTTGCTGGAGCTGCATGAAGCCTGCGTGGTATTGGCTGACACCAGCCGAGATCTGGAATTTGAGCAGCCGCGGTATCATTGAGAGGGCTTCTCCAATAGCTGTGGCTGCATCCGCTCCCTTGCTGTGAACTATCGGCTGTAGCATGACCAACATTCGATCCCGTCCCAGATCGGCGGATAGCGCACGCCACTGGCCTGACAGCAGCTCGGCCACAATATTGCCAATGGCGAACTTCAGCAGCGAGTGGTCTGATTTCCTGAATTGCTCGCACCAGGTCTGATAGTCATCAATGGATAACATGGCAATCGCCAAGGGACGATCACACCAGTCCCCGAAGTAGCGCTCCCATTTCTCGCCGATCTCCCGACTCCCCGCCATATTGCCTGCATAGATATCTGTCAGAAATTTGGCCGATGCCTCCGGCAATGTCTGCCGAAGATTAATCGCTTGCTGAGCATGGTCCGTGAGAAGCTGACTCGTTATTTTCTCCAGATCAATCAGCTCTGGACTGATTCGCTCCTGGTCATAGCCGCTAAGTAGCTGCCTCATTCTTCGCACGGGCCTGAAGGCAGAGGCATTATAGAAGGCAATCGCCCCTGCTCCTGCCGCCAGAGCCAGCAAGGATACCACGAGCACGGTATCACGAATCTTCCGGGTATTCGCCAGCAGGCTATCCTGTGAGACCAATGATAGATAGCGCCAGCCCGTGTAGGGTGACAGAGTCTGTGAGGCCAGCAGAATTCGACCTGCATGCTTGAATTCGCCGAGCTGTTCGCCCTCCAGCTGTGCAAGAATCTGGGCTACCGCCGCCTCCCCGACATCATAGCTGCCGATATGATATAGCGGCTGGCCATTGGTATCCAGAATGAAGCGATGACTCTCCAGATGGGATATGGAAGAGAGCAGCATATGCCCGAACAGCTGGTCCGTCTTGAAGTTCACAGCGATCAGGCCCTTCATCTGACCTGCCAGCATAATTTTCCGATAGAGTGTAACCTGTGTTACAGATTCACCCGAAGTAACGGCAATCTCGCGCTGCTTGACCAGCATAGGTCGGTCCTGAAGCTCTGCAGCCACTCCCACCCATTCCGAATCCGGAAAATTGGACCTGCTAGAGCTATAGCCTTGGGGAAAAGCAACCATGCTCTCCCGTTCCACATCATAAATGTAAGCGCTCTTAATATAAGATGTGCTACTCACTACAGCTTCCAAAAACTGCAGTAGCTCTGTGATATTACGATAAGAGCCTTGCGCTTCGCTCGTGAGAAATTCGTACACATTGCTGTTCAGTGCAATTTTCACCGCAATCTGATCACTTTCCCGAATCACCTCATCAATATCATTCATGCTGATACGCAGCATTTGGTGCTGAGGCTCACTGAGCTCCTGCTGTAATACGGCCTTCGAGGAATAATACGTCGACATGCCCACTGCAATGATGATCATAAAGACGGCAATGGTCAGAATCAGCAGCAGCCGGGTCTGGGTATTGGTGAAATTGAATTTCAGCCACTTCAAAAAGGAAAGGGTCACCGTTATCTCCCACCTTTGTGTGCATTATACCGTCATTATACAGTGCGAGAATGTCCAGTACGACCCACCCTTACTGCCTAATTTGCTTCCCTATGTGGTCCCATTCGCTAATGAGCCCCTCATTTCAGCCGTTTGCTCAGCTTTGCGCAAGTCCTAGCCACTGCTGTGTAAGCCTAATACGAATAACTTCTCACTTCACTTTCTCATACCATTCCTGCACCCTCTGAGTTACTACATCCCCTCCTGACGCTTTCCATTTGCTCACGTAATCATCGTAGGCCTCCAGCGGCAGTTCCCCAATCACTATCTTGGTAAGCACCTCCTGGAACAGCTTATGGGACTGGATGTCCGGGTATCCTTCGTATACGGAAGCCGGAAGACCATCGCCAGCAATCTGCCTGGCATCAGCAGTGCTGACGACGAACATGTCTTTGACCATTTGCTGCTGGTCCTCGGGATAGGTCTCCTCAATCCGTCTGTCCATCTCTTCAGCTGTCGTCAGGTTTCTCATACCCAGCACAAGCGATTTGTTATCTGCAGGTGGAAGAATGACCTTCTTTCCGTCCTTGACGATATGCTGCTCCCCTTCCAGCCCGAAGCGTGTGAATTCATCATTTGCGGGATTGTAGAAAAAGTCCAGCAGCTTCAGAGCGTTCGGAGCATTATCCTGCTTGGCGGCCGGGATCATCCATTCAGGCTCACCCATGCTCTTCTGAGTGACGAATGCTTCAAAGCCTGGCGCTGAGGGCAGTGGCATTGCCGAAATATACGCATCCGGGGCCTGCGTCAGCATGGCATTGTAGCGATCGCGCACATTGGCCGGAAGATGGTACCAGCTGCCTACGAGGTTGTTGTTGATTTTGGCCTGCCAGACTTCGCCCTTGTTCAGGAACGTCTCGTTGTCCAGTAGCTTCTCTTCATACAGCATCCGAATGAACTTGATGGCCTCTCGCATATTGTCGGTTGTCCCTGCATACTGGATTTTCCCATCATAGATATCCCACTCGGGATATCCCTCCCACATAGCCACGCCGTACATCGCGAATAGATGGTCCATCCATCGCCCGAATTCCCGCCCGCTTGTAGGCAATTCATCAGCCTTGCCGTTGCCATTCGGGTCCTGATCACGGAAGGCTTTGAGTAGCTCGACATATTCATCCGTCGTCTTCGGCATCTCCATGCCCACCTTATCCAGCCAATCCTTGCGAATCAGGGGTGCACGCTCCGGGATCAGGAACACTTTGGGAACATAATAGATCTTGCCATCCGGGGAAGCCGAGCGGACAATGTCCCACGCTTCCTGGGGAATGCTCTCCCAGACATGCGGGGCGTATTCGGGCAGCAGCTCATCCAGAGGCAGCGCTCCGCCCTGCTGAATCAGCGTCTGCTCGACACCTCCAATCGGGCGCAATATATCGGGCAGATCATCCGATGCAATCATCAGATTCAAGTATTCCGATGGCTCAGAGCCTGGCGGAGTGGTGACCAGCTCATATTGAACCCCAGTCTGTTCCGCTACGTACTTCACGTGCGGATTATCTGCCTTCGGGATGCTACCGATACCCATGTGACTCTTGAATACTCTCACTTTGACAGCGCCGGAATTCCCGGCCCCGTCGGCCCCCTCTTGTGTTCCGGCATCCGAATTCCCCGCTCCGCAGCCAGCTACCAGCAGTACGGAGATACTGAGCATGAAAGGCAGCAATCTTCGAGTCAGTGGTCTTCTCATACAATCATCCTCCTCTGAGCTTGTGTTATTCCTTCAGCGAGCCGAGCAGCGAGCCCTTCACAAAATACTTCTGTAAATAAGGATACACCAAAATAATGGGAACGCTTGCAAAAAGAATCGTGGCTGCCTTTAACGTTGTGGTGTTGAAGTCGTAATCACCCAAGAACATGTTCACCTGCGCAAGCTCCTCCGGACTGGTCAGATAGCCGCGGAGCTTCATTTGCAGTGGCCACAGGCCGGGATCACGGAGAAAGAGTACGGCCCGCTGGAAGGTATTCCAGTACCCTACAGCATAGAACAGGCTGACCGTAGCCAGTACTGGCTTGGAGAGTGGCAGATAGATCTGGAACAGAATCCGGAAATCATGACAGCCGTCGATTCGCGCTGTATCGTCAAGCTCCTTCGGCAGACTCATGAAGAAGGTTCTCAGAATGATCATGTTGAAGGTACCAATCACTCCGGGTATAATCAACGCCCATATGGAGTTCATCATTCCGAGCTCTCTTACCGTCAGGAAGAATGGAATCATCGGTGCATTGAAGATCATGGTAATCACTATAGCCAGCATCACCTGCTTACGGGGGAGGAATTCCCGACGGGACAGCGGAAAAGCCGTCAGCACGGAGAACAGCATGCTAAGTAAAGTTCCCACTACCGTAATGAAGACAGTAATGCCAAAGGATTGCCACAGGCTGCTACTCTGCGCGATATGCTTCCAGGAGGCTAGTGTAAAGTCGACCGGCCACAGGAATACCTCCTTGGAATCAGCTGCAATTGGAGAGCTGAGTGATACAGCCAGTAGATGAACCAGGGGCAGGAGCATCGTCAGGGCTGCGGCTGTCAGAAAGATATAGTTGGCGATCTGGAAGCATCTTTCACCGATACTCTGCTTCATTACCACAACCCCTCTCCGGTTTTTTTGGCCAGACGATTGAAGATCCAGAGCAGTATAAAGCCTATAACGGACTGGAAGAGTCCGATCGCTGTGGTTACGCTATACTGCCCTTGCAGGACACCCGAGCGATATACATACGTCTCGATAATATCCCCCACAGAGTAGGTCATCGGTGTAAGCAGATTGTAGATCTGATCGAAGCCGAGCTCCAGGAAATTACCGATATTTAGCAGGAACAGGATCAGGATGGTCGGGAACAATGCAGGCAAAGTGATATAGATGGTCTGCTTCCAGCGATTCGCCCCGTCCATCACGGCTGCTTCATACTGTGTGGGATCAATGCCACTAATGGCCGCGAGATAGATGATGGTACCCCACCCTACTTCTTTCCATATGGAGGATAAGACGACAATTGTGCGGAAATACTGCTCCTGCTGCATATACAATATCGGCTCAAAGCCGAACCAGCCGCGAACAGCGTTGACGAATCCGCCTGATGCGAGTACTTCAAAGACAATTCCCCCTACAACGACCCAGGAGAGGAAATGTGGCAGATAGAATATGCTCTGCAGCGCTCGCTTGGCCAGCATTTTCCTCACCTCATTGAACAGCAGTGCCAGCAGGATCGGTGCAGGGAATCCGAGCACCAGCTTATATAGAGCAATAAGCGCCGTATTGCGAAGAACCAGATAGAAATCCTGATACGTGAAAATGAACTTGAAATTATCCAGCCCCACCCATGGGCTGCTCCAGATCCCCCTCATAATCTGAAAGTTCTGAAATGCGATTATGCTTCCTCCCAGTGGAATGTACTTGAAAATAATATAGAACAAAATACCGGGCAGGATCATGACATAGAGCATCCAGTGCTTTCTCATATTACGTAGATAGCTTGGTTTGACAGATGAGTGTACAGTGGCTCCGGGGTGCGGTACGGATGTATCTGACAGCTCAGCCATAATGATCTTCGACCCCCTTTGGCAGATGATGGTGTGACTGACGAGCGAGCTCCTCAGCTCACATGTTAGGGGTCTACGGCTCGGGCTGCAATCATGCAATCGACCACGGAATGAGCCAATTCGCTTCACACACGGAGGTCTGTAGGATCGGTTCATTCGCTGGCGAAACGGTTGGTGCTAGGCATAGCGGGGGTTGGAGCATGAACGCAAAATAAAGCAAGCTCCGTAGGTTCGTTATCCAACCATAGAGCTTGCTTATTTTTTAAAATGGCTTACCTGGTTCCATACATCATTAGCATCTGACCATTATGCTTGGCAAGAGCGATGTAGAATACTCCGCCCATATAGCCGGGGGGAAGGGTTCCTTCAATAATCCATGCTTCAGCTACAGGGTTATAGCTAATCGCAAAAGGGGACTCCTCCAGAATATAGGGATAATGCTGCGCTACATATGGAAATAAGGCCTTCGCAACCGCATGCTCGTCAATCAGCTCACCGAATGCTACAACAGCCCCCATCCGATCCTGCTTAATCAACATGTCGTTATCCGCAAAATAGAGCTCGAACCTTCCAATGAGCTGCTCATCCTCCATATCACGCTTAACCAACGCATACTCAACCTTCTTGTCCTTCTGGTACACCTTCGTCTTGCTTTTCTTCTTGTCCTCGACCTGTATGATGAGGTGATTCACTCGAAGTCGATCTCGCTCCCGGGCCTGCTCTGCCATGAGTTGCTCCCATGAATCCATAAATGTCATCTTGAATCATCCTTAGTTGATGAATTGGTGAACTGTCCCTAATATCTTCTCATGTGGACCCTCACCTGTTCAAGGACAAATCTTTGATGCTTAGCGATCTGCACCAAACACAAGATCAGCAGATGACTTGGCGAGCTCGACGACCTGCATTACCTTCTGGCTATGCTCCAGCATCTCTTGAGCCTTGGCAAGATCTGCTTCCCGAATAATGCGTTCGAATTCAACGAATTCGTCATACATTCTGTGGGCATGGTCCTTCACATCGACTCGAACCGGAGTCTGCTTGTTGGCAACGTATTCGAAGCTGTCTATCACATTAGCTGTGCTGGCCATGCGGATATAGCCTTGATTCCCTTGAATGTTCATCGCGTTCGGAGCGGAGCTGTCTTTGGAGCCAATGCATACACATTTGAAATGACCATAATCCAGCAGAAGAATACCGGAGGTGTCTATTCCTCTCTCCATATTGGCAAGATACTCGACTTTAAGCGGACTGCCGAAGAAGCCTACCACAAGATGAATATTATATAGATTAATATCCATCAGGGCTCCACCGGACATCTCGGGATTAAATGCCGGCAGGACTTCTCCTGCCTTGAAGGCATCATAACGTGAGGAATACTGGGAATAGTTGCATTCCACGATCTTGATGTCACCAAGCTTGGGGAGATACCCCCTCATCGCTGCATAATTCTTCAGATACTGATTGCTGATCGCCTCCAGCAGCAATAGTCCTTTTTGCTGAGCAAGCTCCTTGAGCTCCATAAATTCACGAAGATTAGAGGTGAACGGCTTCTCACAGATGACATGCTTTCCACTTAGCAAAGCTTCTTTGGTGTATGCATAATGAAGATGATTCGGTAGGCCAATATAGATTGTATCCACGCTTTCATTTGCGAGCATCTCCTGATAATCCAGATGAATCGTTTCAATACCATAGGTCTGCTGCCACATCAGCAGCTTCTCTTCATGGCTCGGTCTTGAACTGATTGCAGCCAGGGTAATGGCAGGAATCTCACGGATAAAGCTCAACAGATCCGCCACGATCATACCTGCTCCAACAATGCCCAGTTTCATATTATTCGCACCCTTCCATTCCTTTTTCAAGTATATCCATGACTAGGATCGTCTCTTCATCCCGGATGAACTTCTCCTGTCCATGAACAATCGCCTGGTAGATATCGTCGTAGACACGTGCATAATCCCCACGCTCGGATACGACTTTCTCCTCATGATAATGACCTTCATCATCCATATATGTTAAAATGCCATAGTGCTGAGGCAGATCCACTCCAAAATCCGCATGTCCCTTCGGTAGATAGAATAGCTTCAAATGCTCTTCCTGACGATCCTCGGTCTGCTTGACGAAGACACCTTTAGTGCCGTAAGCGACAAATCTCGGACGAGACTTCAAGCGAAAGAAGCTGGATTTGATCGACACCTTGAACGGACTATAGTGCAGATCAAGATCAAAGTAATCGTTCATTCTACCCGGACCGAGCAGCTGACGCACATCATAATGAATCCTTTCAGGCTCTCCAAAATACGAGATAGCTTGATCAATCGTGTGAACACCGTGTCCATACAAAAAGCTATTGTACTTGGAGTACTGCTTCACAGCGTGTGGTATCTCTGGACGATAGTAATCATAATGCATCTCCACCTCCAGCAGATCTCCAAGCTTACCGGATTCTATGACTTTCTGGGTTGTGAGAAAATCCGAATCATATCGTCGGTTCTGATAGCATTGAATAATGAGATTTTTCTCCTTGGCTTATTGGAAGATATCCTCAGCCTCTGATTTCGTAAGCATGAATGGCTTCTCGACCAATACATGCTTTCCGTGATCAAGAGCCATTTTCGCATAGGAGTAGTGGGACTCTGTGTGTGTACATACAACGACCAGTTGAATCTCCTCATCCTGCATGAATGCAGCTAGATCATCTGTGTACTGAACGCCTGGCACTCGCTCCCACTCCTGCTTCTCCAGGGTTCGGGCAAAGATTGTTTTGACCTTCAAATGCTCCCTATTCAACGAAAAAGGAAGATGATAGCGGTTCGTGCTCTTGCCGTTACCAATATATCCGATAGTCAGCATATTCTTTCCTCCTTGACGTATCTTTAACATCATTATAGTAAAAGAATGCACTGGGTATAGTATTTGCAGATATAACGGTACATTTGATCATTATTCCTACTGAAAACCATTGATTTTTGCACAAAATGTTCATTATAGCTTGATGCAAGTATGCAAAATGTACATTATGAATTGAGGCGAGACTGTTGAAGATCCTGACACAATTATCTGAAATGCATAGCTTCACTCCCAATGAGCAAAGCATTGCTACCTATATTCTGAGCCATAAGGAGCAGATTCTTCAGCTCAACATTCAAGAGCTTGCCAAGGCAACCTATACCTCACACTCCGCCATTAATCGTCTGACTCATAAGCTCGGACTATCGGGCTTTAAGGAGTTCATGATTACGCTTGCCCGGGAGTTCCAGCAAGATAGCCAAAGTCTGTCCCCCGTAGACCCTAACTATCCCTTCAGCGTTGCTGAATCCTCCGTTCAGGTGGCGCGGGAGATCGCTGAATTAATGAAGGAGACCATCGACAAAACTGTCACCTTCATGGACGATGAATTGCTTACACAGACAGCACAGCTGCTGGATCAGGCCGAGAGAATCTTCATATACGCCGTAGGAGACTCGCAAATCCGGGCAAAGAGCTTTCAGAACAAAATGTTCAAAATTAATAAATATGTGATTATAGCGACAGAGCTGTCGGAATGGGCTCACCACACAGTTAATCTTACGCCGCATGATTGTGCCATTTTCTTAACCTATCATGGAAAGTCATCGAGCTATATTAAGGTCGCCCAGCATTTAGCCTTTGAGCGCATTCCATTCATCACTATAACAGCGAGTCGTTATAGCGAGCTGGCACGTCTTAGCACCCTCTGCATACAGGTTCCCAATGATGAGATGAAGCTTGCCAAGATCGGTACCTTTTCTTCGCAGATCGCCTTTGAATATGTGCTGAACGTAATTTATTCCTGCATCTACAAAATCGATTATCAGAACAACCGGCAGCTTCGAACCGAGTCTCTCAAGAGGTTCTACGACGGGGATGGCGATAGGATGAACGATATGTAGCTAAAGAGTTGTGTCAGCTATTCACTCCATGATCGATTATATCCATGCATCGAATCATGGAGTGAATAGCTATAGCCCTATGGGGTCATGTTCAAATAGGTCATGTCGGTTATAATGTACCCTGGTACATATGAAGTAGACAGGAGAGACTTATGGACAGACATAGCAGTTCCAATTCAAAGAAGCTACACAGTGGGACGATTTACCAGGCGATCTGGAGATGGCATTTATATGCAGGCATTATTTTTGCTCCCTTCATCCTGATTCTGGCGGTAACCGGCTCGGTATATCTATTCAAGCCGCAAATAGAGCAACGGATGTATCAGGATTATTATGTTGTAAAGGATGAGGGCAACAAGCTGCCGCCTTCTCAGCTGATCGACACCGTGAAGGCGGCATATCCAGAATATAACGTACTGAGATACCGTCCCGGAGAAGACGCGACCCGTTCTGCCGAAGTGAAGCTAGGGCTTGGAGATGAGAAGCTCACGATATTTGTAGACCCGTACAGCTCCACAATCATTGGCGAGCTGAATGACCGTCATCGACTAATGGATCGTATTGAGGAGTTCCATGGGGAGCTAATGCTTGGAACCGTCGGTGACCGAATTGTGGAACTGGCCGCCTGCTGGGCATTGATTCTCGTCATTACAGGCTTGTATCTGTGGATACCAAGAGACTGGAAGAAATGGAAGGGTGCCTTTGTTCCCCGGATCAACACCTCAAAACGCAATCTGATAAGAGATCTGCATGTGGTCCCTGCCTTCTGGATCTCAGCAGCCATGGTATTCCTGATCATTACAGGATTGCTCTGGTCCGGATTCTGGGGAACAAAGGTACAGACACTGGTGACGAATTCCGGACTCGGCTATCCTCCCTCCATCTGGGTTGGCAGCGCACCTTCCAGTACGTTAAAAACCAAAGACATCGCAGATGTGCCTTGGGCTGCAGAGAATCTGGAGGTTCCTCTCTCCAACCCAAGTCAGGAGTACACACAGCTATCCATTAACAACGTAGTGAATACAGCTAACCAGCTACAGATCTATCCAACCTATGAGGTGATTTTCCCAAAATCCGCTGAGGGCGTGTTCACGTTATCTGTCTTCCCCCCCAAAGCAAGAGATGAGGCTACCGTCCATATCGATCAATATACGGGGGCTGTCTTGGCGGATTATCGCTATGAGCATTATGAGGTGCTTGGCAAATGGATGGCATGGGGGATTACCCTACATAAGGGATTGGAATACGGGTTGCTTAATCAATGGATCGGGCTAATCGTATGTATCGGCATCGCTGGAATTGTAATTACAGGCTTTCTGCTATGGTGGAGACGTAAGCCCAAGACACACATGGGAGCCCCTAGAGCACAAAGCTATGGAAGCATTAAAGGCATTGTAATCCTGCTGATTATCTACGGGCTGCTATTCCCGCTGGTGGGCTTGTCCCTGATCGTGGTTGCACTCCTAGATGTATTAGTCATCACCCGTTCTGCCAAGCTTAGGCAAATATTCAACTCCTAATTCATATAAGTACAAGGCGGTATTTAGAGATGAGGTTAACACAACACAGCTACTTGATTGCCCTGGCATTGCTGCTGCTCTTAACGGCTTGCAGCTCTGTCAGACCAGACACAGCAGCCAAATACAAGCAAGAGAATGTGCTCGGCATTGACATTCATATCCCCTCTCCCGTCCAGTCAGGCATATCCCAAGCCTATATTGCCACCCTGACACAGGACGGGCAGGAAGTAGAGCATGCGGAGCAGGTTCATTTTTATTTTTGGAATGACGAACCTGCCGGCGAAAGCTCTTATTATCATAAAGAGGTCCTCCCCAGCTATGAAGGAGACGGAAGGTTCCGTGCAGAAGTCAGCCTGCCACAAGACGGTACGTACTTCGTCCAGGTGACCGCTTCCTCTCAGGGGTCCACCGTGATGCCGACCAAGCGTTTCACCGTAGGCGACGTAGAGCCCTCTAATCAGACAGACCAGACTCCTGTACACCCTTCTTCGCATGAAGGGCACCATTAGAAATAGCTTTCATTGAAATAGAATTTGCACTTATAGTAGGAAAGGTAAGCTTTCAGGCTGGATCAACCTATATCGAATGAAGCGTCTTCGCTAGCCAATCATAGGACATCCGGCCGTTATACTCATGCTTTCCTTCAAATAAATCATAGCCAAAGTGAGCCTTGGCATTCAGGCTGTCGTACAATGCACGCAAATAATGAATCGCCGTCTTCGTTGTCTCTACCGGGAATATTGGATCATGTATCCCTGCCTCTATAAAAAGCGGCCGCGGAGCGATAAGCCCCAGAACCTCCGGCATCTCTGCATGATTCAAGAGACCAGGTATGTAATTGCATAGACAATGGCGCATGGCCAATATACTGCCACGATAGGTGTTCGGGTAGATGCCTAACACGGATGCCTTCATGCGTGAATCCAAGGCAGCAGATAAGGAAGCGACCATTCCCCCACCGGAATGTCCCATGTTACCAAGCTGATGAGCGGATACCTCAGGCCTGGTGGACAGATAGTCAGCTGCTCGCCATGCTTCGGCGGCGCGTAAGCCGGCAGTTGTCTTTCCACTCATCAATAGAGCGGTTGAAAGATTGTAGCAAGAGTTCCCGAGCGAGGGGTCTTGTCTCTCATCTCGCTCCAGCATGCGATCCCCGAAGCCTACAATCTCAGGAACCAGTACGACTAAGCCTCTACGGACCAGTTCGAGTGCGATATTATCTGTCGGCTTACTGCTACTACTATCGAGCTTCGGACTGCCGTCCTTCTCTAGTCCCACCAAGGAGCGGCTTCCATATCCATGACCATGCCAGAGCAGCACACCAGGTCGGCGCTCACCTGGCTTGATCGATTGGGGAAGCATAACATATGCTGGCATTCGCAATCCATGAAGCGTAGTGAATTCTACGCGCTCCCGGACTACCTCTGGCAGTTCGACCCGTTCCAATAGAACAGGGTCTAACCCAATATCTCCGCGCTGAGGAAGCTCGAATGCTCCCAGCAGCATCTGAAGCTTGGTCAGAATTCGTTCCCTTTGTTGTACCCATGGTTCGGTCTGCTCATCGCGCCGGCTGTCTAAGGTGTTGAAAAGGTGTTCGAGGTAAGCATCAGGCTTTCTCATCGTTATTCCTCCTTGTAACCGTGCTGATTCTTAAGATTGTGGCTGGTAGGCGATCGAGCAAAAACAGCTAATCAAAGGATCAGCTGTTTTTTTGTTCTACTTACATTGCTAGTTATCGCAAACCATGCGTGCTAACTTCTAGAGCTTAGTTAGATCTTGCTGACAAGCTCCTTATTCTGAATCATGGATACCAAATACGCCAGGGTCAGGCCTTGTCCCCAGCCCTGCACTCTCTTTTTGGAGATCACTTTATAGTCATCCGCTGAATACATGACGGCAGTACCTGCCGATACATTACGTACAGAGCCATCCTCATCAATATTGGCAAGGATACCCTTATAGGCTGCTCTCATATAATTCTGATGCAGTGGATGTCCGTTAATGACGATCGCAGCTGCAATACCTGCCGAAGCAGAGGTCTCCTCATAGGAAGATTCGTCATTCAATACGGTCCGCCACAGCCCATCCGGTGTCTGTAGTCGCACCAATGCACTCAGCTGGTCTCCAAGTGCACCACCAATTTGCATCCACATCGGCATGAACGGATTCAGCATCTTGTACGCCTGCGCCATAGTGTATGCCGCCCACGCATTGGCTCTGCCCCAGTAGATACCAGACAGATGGTCCTGTCTCACATTGTCCCACGCATGGTAGAACAGATTCGTCTTCGCATCCTGTAAATATTCCTCATGCCAATAGAACTGATTCAGCGCATCGTCAATGTATTCCTTATTGTCCAGCTTGAAGCCAAGTCGGAGCAGAAAATAGGCTGCCATGAATAAAGTATCGGCCCACGCTTGCTCTGGGAAATCGTTATCTGATGAGACCGTGTGCTGGAATACACCTTCACCAAAGCGTATGGCATCCTTGCGCAGATACTCCGCTTTCATCAGCGCCAGCTCCAGATATTTTTCATCCCCCGTAGCTTCATGCAAGGTCAGCAAGGTATGTCCCATTGCACAGGAGTTGACCATCAGGGTCGGTATACCAAGCTCCAGATACTCCTCCACCCAATGAACGAGAAAATCAATGTATTCCTGGTTCCGAGTTACCTCCCAAGCTTTGCTGATCCCGTAAAAAGCCACTCCGCAGGACCAATTCCAGGTAAAATCCATGTTCATCGTTCGCCGAACTACCCGATCGATCAGTTCCATTACTTCTGCTTCATTACATTCGAATTTCTTCATATGAATCTCTCCCATCCTTGTAATGCCTCTGGTGTAGGCTGCTCAAGCACATAAATAGTAAGCGCATTCATTATTTTGCTGAAGATAAAGCGTCTTGCTCGCCAAAATCTTCTGGTCGATCCCTCTCTGCCTTAGCTTGCCGAAGGAATAGACCTCTTAGCTCTTCCCTATGTAGATCATCTACCTGATTGTATATAAAATCAAGTCTTCTTCATGTTTTCTCTGGAATTGTGCACATTTAACTCTAATATTTAATCCCTGTTCCTAATGAATTAAGCCTATTATCAAGCAGCATACTGAGTAATCAAGATGTCAGACCAAACGGGTGGGCGGTATATGTCTGTCGCAGAGGCGGAACCACTTAAGTTCATTCGTTTAGTTGACGATATATAGTCATTGCAGACTATACTATATAAAACCGTCTGGGGAGTTGGCTATAACATTGAATAAATTCTTACCGAAATTGCGTCGAATAAGAAGTATACAAGTCAATATTTTAATTCGGATGGTGCTGAGCATCATTATTGCTACTATGATAAATAATCTGTTGATATACCTTCTACTAGAGACTTTTAATGAGCTGAACAGTAAATGGCTTTTTAACACCTTCCCTTATCTCATGACAGTTATCTTCATCATAAATGTCATTTGTATCTTTTTATTGTTGACACGCCGTATCGTAAAGGATTTGAGCAAGCTAGAGCATGGCCTTCACGTCATCTCCGAGGGCAACCTGCATTATCGGGTATCTATGAACCGTCAGGATGAGCTGGGGAGTGTCGCGCGAAATATCAATATGATGGCCGAACGATTGCAGCAGCAGATCATTAAGGAGCGTGAAATGGAGACCTCCAAGATGGAGATGATTACAGGCATTTCTCATGACCTGCGCACCCCGCTTACGAGCATTATTGGGTATTTAGAGCTGTTAAGGACCAACTCCTTTCACAATGAGGATGAATATAACCGCTTCGTGCAAAATACGTACAGCAAAGCAACACACCTAAAGAAACTGCTGGATGATCTGTTTGAATACACGCGACTGACCAGTATAGATACTCACCTGGAGCTTCAGCAAATCGATGTCCGGCAGCTGCTGGAGCAATTACTATTCGAATTCGAACCGATCGCCCAGGAGAACGAGCTTCGTATTGTGAAGGACATGAATCACATGCCGGTTAGCGTCTTTATTGATAGTGAAAAAATAGCCCGCGCTGTTGATAATCTGCTGATGAACGCCCTGAAATACTCAATCAAGCCCGGTACCGTTCGCATCTCACTGAAATTGGATGACCAGCATATTCATATTGAAGTTGAGAATAATGGGCATCCGCTCACGCCGGAGCAAGAACATAAGCTCTTCGAGCGTTTCTATAAAGTTGACTACTCCCGAAGCAGCGAAGGGATCCAGACAGGGACAGGATTAGGCCTGTCCATAGCTAGAAATATTATTGAGCTGCATGGTGGAACGCTAATACTGGAGCACAAAGGTAATCTATTCAAATTCATACTGTCATTGCCAAGGAATGAGAATCCGGTCGTTTCCTGGCCTTAGTACACCCCAGATTGAAAAATGATCTATAGTAATTGACTGGAAGAAAAATGAACCCATCTTGTCCTATAAAGCCCTTGCCAAGAATATGCTGTCTATAGCTATTTGAGGAGGGGAGTCATATTATTACCACATTTATAGGCCATATTTTTTTGGGTTTATCCCTTTCTGCACCCATTGGGCCGATCAATGCTGCACAATTGGACAAGGGGATTCGGGGTGGATTTTTTCCTGCATGGTTTGTTGGATTGGGTGCCATTTGCGCAGATATCCTGCACATGCTGCTGGTTTTTTTAGGAATTATCCACCTGCTTGAGCTTCCGTTTGTGAAGGTTTTTCTGTGGTTATTTGGATGCTTTGTACTCATCTATACGGGGATAGAAAGTATGAAAAATGCGGGAACCCTCACTGCATCGCAGTCGAGAAGCCCTGAGTCAGGACTCTCCTGGTCATTCCTGCAGGGCTTTCTGATGTCTTTGTTCAATCCCCTCTCCATCATGTTCTGGCTTGGTATTTACGGCTCGATATTGGCCAAGAGCATGAATGAATCCTCAGTCCAACAAGTGCTATTGAATAGTGGCGCAATCGTCCTAGGTATTCTTTTATGGGATGTCGTCATGGCCGCAGCGGCAAGTCTGTTCCGCAAATACCTTACTTTCGGTATTCTCAAATTCATCTCTGTCGTATCTGGCCTTTCACTCGTCGGCTTTGGAGTATATTTCGGGGAAAAAGCTATCCAGTTCCTATTCTTCACCTAGGCCTGCCTTCAACCTCATGTGTCCAAGACCTGCTACATTCCCAATTGCATGTGTATCAAAAGGCCATAGTCTCGAAGTGAATCACGGGCCTCGCCTCCGGTTAGTTCGAAGCGAAGTGGGTTCCCGAATGCATCGGAAACCGCATGAATTTTGGCGTTTAGTCACCTCGGGATCGTCCGATTCGCTAGAACACCAACTGAGTCAAATCCTGAACCATATAGGTGTCGCGCTTCATATTACAATCCGTCTCTATAAAAGCTTCATAAGCTTGTGTATTAAACTCATATTCCTGCAGAGCATAATCCAAGAAATGATGTACATTGAAAGGGTCAATTACTGCTCTCGCCCTATCTATTCCGAATAAAGGGTTAATTACTGCTCCAGATTCATTCTCGTTAATCTTAGCAACATCATAAACGAGAGATCCTTTTCTCCACACAGGATGGGCTTGAGAGTATAAAAAATCAATAACCAGATTATCTGAGGCCACCCATCCATACTGCCGAAATGTAATATGCCTAAAAGTATGTTCAAAGTGGGTGTGAAGGTAAGAGGCCAGCAAATTATTGACAATAAAGCGCTTTTTACCATCTAAATTGTTGTTGTCGTTAATAAATGCTGTAAACTCTACTTCGATTTCTTTTAGAAAGATGCATACGTTCATTTTTTATCTCCTGTTATCTAAGATGATGCAACCTGATAGCCTGATAAGATTACTCTAATTTTTTTTGTTTATCAACAATGAATTGTAGAACACCAAAAATTTAATAAAAACTTAATATAATTAGGAAATGCTATGTCTCCTCATTTCACTCTGTTTTTGTGCAGCCGGATTCCCGTTATGCGGAGTCCGGATACTGAACCTTTTACTTTTTCCATATTAAACCCATGCTTGGTATGAGAGCTTGATGTCGAATCAGAGCTTGGTGCCGAGCCACCCTTCTTGCGAACTCGCTGCACCACCCAATCACTTACCGCGATTAGGGAAACAAGCACCAGACTCGTATAGAACCCAGGACGGCTAAGTGCATGAAATAATGTTCCTGATACGGCCATGGCAATCAGCAACAATCCAATCCAGCGCTTGGCCGCTCTGAATCTCTTCTTCTTCAGAAGCTTGCCTGAGGACAGCAGGATAAATGCCCAATTGTAGAGCAGCATGATCCCAGCCGCCGTCGTAATGTACTCATACACTTTCCCAGGCAGCAGGAGAGACATCACAATGGTCCCAATTAACCCACAGCCAATGAGAGATAACGCGTACAAGGGGTATTTCTTTTTCCATGTTCGGGAGAACAGACGGGGCGCATCTCCCTCCTGTGCCAGTGTGAGCATCATGGACGTAACTGCATAGAGAGACGCTGTCATGGTAGAGAATCCGGCAACGATGAGCACACCATTGAACACGTGTGGAATAAAGGCCAACTGTTCACTACTAAGGGCCAATACGAACGGACTCTCCTTGGGATTAAATGCCTTCAAAGGGACCATCGTTAATGCCAGACCAATAGAAAGTACATATACTGCTGCCAAAGATATCAACATAACCTTCCCTGCTTTTGGGGCCTCCTCTGGTTTTTGCAATCGATAAGAAATAATACCGAGCACCTCAATGCCACCATATGCATAAAAGGCAAACAGAAAGGCAGACCACAATCCGATCGCTCCTGTCGGGAAGATCGAGGTAGCATCAAGCGGCACCTTATGATCGTACTTCGCTCCTCCAATCCACCCTGCTAACAGTGCCACAGCAAGGGCCAAGAACATGAAGATCGCAGCAATCTTGATGACGGCCAATACATTTTCAACCCGATCAAAGCCTTTATTACCAAAAAAAACGATGCAAAGTCCAACGATACCGAAGCCTGCTGCAAAGATCCATAAGGGAACCGTCGGGAACCAGAATCGGGAGAAAATGGACAAGGCTGTCAGCTGACTTCCCATGATGAGCAGTTCGGAGAACCAATAGATCCAACCACTAGCGAAGCCAGCCCACCCTCCGAATGCCTTCTTCGCATAGGAGCGAAAAGACCCTTGCTCGGGATGATCTGATGTCATTTGGGCCAGCGCATCAAAAACGATGTATGTACCCATGGCAGCACAAACATAAGCCAGCAACACAGCGGGTCCACCAATGGAAATGGCCAGACTGGAGCCCAGAAAATAGCCTGTTCCAATCGTACCAGCCACACCGAGAAGGCTTAATTGCCACCATTTTAATGTTCCTTCTTTGGTCGAGGAGCTCGAAGCCGCTTTACTCATTCATTTCCTTCCTTTACTGTTTAATTAAGTCCTTATAATGAGAACAAAAAAGAAAGCAAGAGATGCCGGCAGTAGATCTTACCATATCTCTTGCTCTTTGTCGGAATAGCCTTGATTAGTGAGTAACGTTGCCAGGGGTCTGAGGCTGCAGTGAAGCAGGAGCAAAGCCATTTTGCATGAGCTGCATATCCTGCTGCGGCAGCTGTGGAACCTGATAGTAGCCATGCTTATTCTGATACAGTGAGATCTCATAGGCCATCTCAATACAGTTAGGCAACGAGTCTGCAAGGACACGACGAACTACCGGATTGGTTGATTCCAAAGCCGCATTGGTCTTCATTACTGCTCCGCCTTTGACGGCGTTCAGCATGCTTAAGGAAATGATCTGATCAGACACCTCAGCAGCTGATTGTATCGGCTTCTTGGGCTGACCTGGCTTCATTCCGAACACGAAATCATTGCCTTGCTTCATTTTATAGCTTTTGGTTGGCTGGGATGGGTCCAGACCTGTCTTGAAGCATTCCAAAGTGGTATTGTACTCCTCAGCCATAAACTGCATCTGGCGTTGCAGAATGTCCTGCAATTCAGGGTCCTTGACCTGCTGGCTCAGCATAGTATAAGTGTCCAATGCATGGACAGCACTCGCCAATACCTCATGAACATCAAACATCTCATGCCCACCATGATTAAGCTGTGGTGGGATTTTTCCTGTTTCAATATTCTGGTGATTTTGCATTTCCATGTGTGTGATTCCTCCTGTAATTTGTGCATGACAAGCTTGATGTCTCATGTTCTTGAGAGCCTTACAAGCCTGTCGCAATAATTAACTGCAAGCGCGGTGATTCCTTGTTTGCAATCTGCGTTTATTATCTTTACCAACTTCGTAGATTATTCAGGAATGTATGGAATTAGCTAGTGTAATGGCCGCCTGTATCACCTGTCTGTCAAGAGATTATGCCGGTCATGAGTAACGCATAAAGGCGTACTGCATAGGCTAATGCATAATCATCTAGGAGGAATTCGATTGTATAATTATGAACCCCACCGCTCTAAGCAGCATCTCGCCTGGCATGAGACACTTGAACTGCATGAATTAACTGCCTTTCAGAGCAATCAGTTGACACTCTTCAAAATGGTCGTGAATGAGGTGGTGAACCCGCAGCTCCATCAATTGTATCTGGAGGCGATTCAGACCATTGAGCAAAATCTGACAGAGCTCCTGCAATACTACCCACTTGCTCCAGAGGGCACAAGAAAAGGTGGAAAAGAAATGGATATGACTGCCTTCTATGCTGGGCTGCTTCTGGGGTTTGCCAAGACCTCGGTACGTAGTTATGCCATTGGCATTACAGAGACTGCGACGCCACAATTACGTCAGACCTTACAGAAACAATTGAATGGAGCTATTCAACTACACGCTAAAGTGTTTCAATTTATGCTTGAGCACGGGTTTTATCCATCCTATGACCTTCCCAAGCTTCTATCCAACGATGTTGCCATGGCCAATAAGGCCATATCCATGTGAAGCACACAGCCTTGCATAAAAAAACAGCAGTCCGTAGGAGGAGAGCTCCTGGACTGCTGTCATTATTAGTACAAAATAACTTAGAATATCGTAGGCACCATTCCCCCATCCATACGGATTGGGGAACCTTTGAAGGCCGAGGCGTATGGACTGCAGATGAATGTGGCGAGCCTCCCGATCTCGGAAGGTCGAATAAATCGTTGAATTTCAGATTGGGGCAATTGGGTGCTCATAAATTGCTTCTCTTTTTCCGCAAAGGACATGTCCTGATTGGCATAAATCCCCTCGATAATATCCTGCACATTCTCCGAAAGTGTGGGTCCTGGCATGATCGTATTGACTGTCACCTCAGTGCCTTTGGTTAATTTGGACAAGCTCTTGGACAGGGAGAGCAGCATAGATTTGGTCATACAATACTGCGGCATTTGTCCTGATGGCATGACGGCCTCCTCGCTCGCAATAAAGATAATACGACCATCGTTTTGACTCAGCATATTCGGCAAATAGTGTCTGCATAATCCATTGGCAGCAAGCACATTCGTCTGGAAGTATTGGTTCCAGACGTCATCGCTAACGTCCTCATACTGCATAATTTCATAGATTCCCATATTGTTGATCAAAATGTCAACTTGAGGATATTTTTCGAATAACTTCTTTCTCTGTTCTTCATCCACCAGATCTGCTGTAGCGTTAAGAGGAGAGGTCATCGGAAATTCCGATTGAATCTCCTGAATCGTTCTCTCTACTTCTATGTTATCACGTCCGTTGACCAATACATGTACACCTTCTCTGGCCAACTCTATAGCGATAGCTTTCCCAATTCCCTTCGTCGATCCCGTAACCAAAGCTGTCTTGTTGCGCAGCCCCATATCCATGTTCAATCATCCTTCTGCTTCACATTCTCGGCAAGCTGATTCTTCTTCGTTGTGTGAGAACCTACTTGTATCCGGTAGTGAATATATTACAGCTCCAGCGTATTATAGTAACTAGTACCTACCGCCAAAATTCTTGCTTCACACGCCAATTCGAGGGCGTCTCTCCCTCCCGCAGTCGGAAAGCCCGATAGAAGGAATTCTGATCCGCATAGCCAACGAGGAAAGCCACTTCTTTAATATCGAGGGCAGGATCTGCAAGAAGCTCTCTGGCTTGCTCATGTCTTGCATCCCCCACCAGCTGCTTGAAGCTGACTTTCTCGTCTGCAAGTCGACGCTGAAGCGTCCGCCCACTCATGCCAAGCTCTCGTGAGACTGTTTGAATGTCGGTTCGCCCCCCGGAGAGACTGCGCTTGATGAGCCATTTTACCTGCTCGCTAATGCTAGGCTTGTCCTGATGCTCATTCAGGGATTGATCTAATGCTGGAGTCAGGATCGCCAACAGTTCCTCGTTATACGTAGTGAAAGGCTTGTCTAGATCTTCGCGCTGCAAAATCAACCGATTCCCTACAGTGCCTGTCTGAATCCCGCAGCCAAAATAGGCTTCAAGCGTCACCCTGTCCCCCATTGGCTGGGAAAGCTCCACTGATAAGGCGGTTATAGCCCGCCCTGTTCCTCTGCGGCCAAGCTCTAGAAGATAGGCGAAGGTGATACCTATGAGTATAGATGGACCTGCATGATGGGGATCTAACCATCCTAGCTCAATGATACAAAGCTCACCCGACTCAGTGATCCGCAGCTTCTCTGGAGGACAGAATGGCTTGTACCGTGCCATGCGGTTCAGTGCATCCCGATAATCACGGGCATGATAAGTCGCCAGGGCAGCTGGAGGATAATGTGCTGCTTCGAAGGCCGTAGCTAGGCTGATGATACCACGGGCCGTATCTCCCATCAGGTCTGAATAAGCTCGCCAAATTGCAAAATATTGAGCTGTCGTTACGACAGGCTCTGAAATGACCGTAAGCGGGAGTCCTGCTTGAAGAGCAATGTCCTGCGGTGTGATATTGAATTGAAGCAACCCAGACCAGAAGCCCGGTGCGATTTTGATGCGGTCTGCAGTATGGAATTTCACTGCCATTCCCCCTGTAATCTACGTGTATTTCATTGTTCATAATGCACTATAACGCAAAAAACCGCCACATTGGCGGTTCTTTACAGATCAGATGCACCATTAGCGAATCGACTCATCCAGGCCAGCTATAAAATAATCAATGCCCTCTTCCAGGTCTGGCGGCAGCTCTTGTAGTCTCAGACTGGCTGTTAGCTCTTGCACGAGCTTGTCCCGATCCCGGCCAATAAGATCGACGGTATGCGCAAGCTGCTCCCATGGAGCCAGATCTGCACGAAAGTCTGAGCCATTCATGGGTGTGCCATGGGATTCTACGTACCAGCTTGCATCGTATGCGTAAGCCAGACCAAGCACTCTTAGAAATTCTGTAGAGCGGTATCGCCGTGGCCCACCATAAATTGCTGGAGCAAGTGCATCCCCCAAGAAGAGCACGTTATCCTCCAGTACGTGGAGAAAACAAGAATCTTCGGAATGATCCCCACCCACATGAACTAGCTCGCACGTTACGTCGCCCAGCTCCAGCTTCAGTTTTTCTAAGAATTGTATATCTGGAGCTATCACTCGGACCTGGGCTGGGTCATCATATTCGAGGCGAATGTGACTCGCACTTTCGTCATTAATCGTGCCATCAGCTATCAGTGTCTCCAGCGTGGACTCCGACCAAGTCAGATCGGCCAGCCGTGTCAGCATCTCGCTGGTTCTAGTGTGGGCAATCGCTGGGATATCCCATGCATGCATCCCAAAGCTATGATCCCAGTGCCAATGAGTCAATACCAGAATATCCGGTTCTCGAATTCCTCTTCTCTCTAGCTCAGCCTTGAAAGCATGGGCATGCTCAAGAGAATTGCCAGCGTCCAGCAGCAGTGTCCGACGCGAGCCTGTAATTGCAGCCAGAATAGGTCGATCTGTCTCATGCTCAGCATGCATGATGATAATATGTGGTGTAAGCTGTTCAAATTGATGCTTCATTTCCACAATTCCTCTCTTTCAAAACTGTCTACTATACTATATCAATATTCTCTGGGTTTCAGAATCCTATGCACAACTGATATGATATGAGCAAGTAGACAAGAATTTTTGTGCTGTGGAGGTAACTGATCATGACAAGAGATAACATTATAGAATATTGTCTATCCTACCCGGGTTCCTATCAAGATTTTCCGTTCGGTGAGGATTGGATAGTCATGCGTCATCGTGGGAATAACAAGTCCTTTGCTCTTATATTTCAGCGTGAAGGGCATCTATGTGTCAATCTGAAATGCGAGCCTAGTCGTGCTGACTTCCTTCGTGGTCTATTCAAGGAAGTGAAGCCGGGCTATCATATGAACAAAGAGCACTGGAATACCGTCATCCTGGATGGTGAGCTTCCAGAGCAGGAAATACACGATATGGTAAATCATAGCTTTGAACTAACCAAGCCTAAAATCCCCAAAAGACAGGCACTAAAGAAATCATAATAGAAAGTGGTGCTATCTATGCAGCCAGAAAGCTGTGTTCCTTCAGGACTCCTTGCAGAAGAAACAGGTTTTGGGTACACTTTATCATTGATCGGCGGCAAGTACAAAATGACGATACTATACTGGCTGGTCGAAAACAACGTCATGAGGTTCAATGAGCTAAAACGAAATATTGGCATCATCTCTTTCAAGACCCTGAGCGTCATGCTGAAGGAGCTGGAAGCAGATGGACTGATTATTCGAACCGAATATCCACAAATCCCTCCCAAAGTGGAATACTCTCTCTCAGAGCGCGGGCGATCCCTGATTCCGATCATGGACATGATGTGTGAATGGGGAGAAAAGAATCGTTCGTTGAACAACCTTCAATCTAAGAGTATACGCTAAAAAAAGACTCCAATCCTGTAAGGGTATTGGAGTCTTTCGCTTCATGCAAGCATTCCTTGCACGTTATCATTTAGAGATTGTTCAGGAAACGAATATATTCTTCTGCATTTGCAGCGACTTCACTAGATGTCGTGCCCTTTTCCGTGCCATAGAAGGCGAAGAAAGAGCGATAGTCAGCTTTACAATACTCGGCTGTCATTTGAAAAGGCAATAGTATCTGTTCAAGCGAATAACGGTACCTGCCATCCGCATGATAGTCATCCTTCTCTATGCCTGCTGTTACCGCGAGAGCCAATTTACGGTCTGTCAGCTTATTTCCTTCGGAACCATAGGCCCAGCCATATGTGAGCACCTCATCCTGCCATTTCTTCAAGAGCGGGGGACTGCTGAACCAGTATATCGGAAATTGAAGCACAAGATTGCCGTGAGCCTCAATCCGTCGCTGCTCCTCTTCCACATCCAGATGACCGTCAGGATACTCCTTATACAGATCATGTATGGTATATTGCTCCGGGTACTTGGCCAATTCCTCCATCCATCGTTTATTAATAACCGAGGTGTCCAGATTAGGGTGGGCCACGATGACAAGTGTTTTCGATGTATGCAAAGTAAGTTCCTCCTTCCGTGTTCACCCTGAGTATACCCGTTCAAATCATGTCCCGTAAGTACGCACTTTTAGTCTAGCTACTAACCTTGAGGTAAGTATGGAGGCGAAGTTATAACACCGTCAAAATCTGTGGCCCGTGGTCAGTAATGGCAACCGTATGCTCATATTGGACACAAATCGAACGATCAATGGTACGGGTAGTCCAACCATCCCTTTCCACGTAGGAGCGCCAATCACCCAAGGTTAGCAGAGGCTCAATGGCAAGCACCATCCCTTTCACAAGGAGGACTCCACTGCCTTTGGTGCCGTAGTGTGGCACTGTGGGCTCCTCCCATAGCTCCCTTCCGATGGCATGACCAGTGAAATCGCGCACATTACCATAACCAAATCGCTGGACATAGCTATCAATAGCATAGCCAATATCTCCGATACGGTTGCCTGCGAATGCTTGCTCAATACCGAGTAGTAGGCTTTGATGGCACACCTTCATGAGCTGCTCAATATCCGGAGAGACAGTTCCTACCGTATAGGTCCATCCTGAGTCTCCGTGAAAGCCTTGGTAGAAGGCACCGATATCAATAGTAATGACATCCCCATCCTTGAGGGGAACCGAGTCGGGGAACCCATGGCAGATCACATCATTCTTGGCCGTGCAGATGGAGGCGGGGAAGCCCTGATGCCCTTTAAAGCTAGGAGCAGCCCCCCTTGAACGTATTTTCTCCTCCACTAATCTGTCGATCTCAATCGTTGTAACTCCAGGCTTAACCAACTCTCCAAGCAAGGCATGACATTCGGCAACGATACGTCCTGCCTCCCTCATCAACTCGATTTCCTGATCCGTTTTTACAATGATCATGCCTTGATCTCCTTGCTAGAATAGGTTCGATGAAATCGGGACAACTCACACCATCAATCACTACCTAAGGCTATCCATAAAATAGCGCAGAGCATTGGATACCCACTTCTTCGGATGAAGTACAAGCTGAATCTCCAGCTTGAGCTCTGGATGGTGAAGAGGAAGTACCGTTAGCTCCCCGCGCTCAATCTCTTCCAAGGCTGCCATCTGTGGCAAAATCGATATGCCCTCACCGTTCTTGATGCTTCGCTTGATCGCCTCCGGATTCCCAAGCTCAAGTCCGACACGATAAGAAATCCCGTTCGTGCGAAGCAATCTCTCCAGCAGCTGTCTATAATTGCAGGTATGCTCTGGCAAGATCCACTCCGTATCCTCCAGATCAGCGAGCTCAATTCGTTCCTGCTGAATCAGCGGGTGATTAGGATGAACAATGAGTACAAGCGGTTCCTCCCGAATCGTAATCCAATGGAGGGCTGGATCACTGGAATCATCGGCAAGGATAAGTCCTACGTCCGCTTCTCCCTCTCTTACTTGATGCAGGATCAACTCCTCGCGATCCGTATTTAATCGTATATTTAGCTCTGGATACTCCTTGCGAGTAGACTGCATATATGCAGGTAAGAAATACGAAGCAATGGAGTCCATCGTGCCGATCGTCATCGAGCCACCGCCCTGCTTGGCCATCTTCTCCTTGGATTGCTCGAAGAGCTCCAACATTTGTCCGGCCAGCTTGAAGAGCTCCTCTCCTGCAGAGGTTAGACGGATCTTGTTGTTGCTGTAGCGCTCGAATAGCTTGACTTGATAGGCCTTCTCCAGCTTCTGGATCTGCGTCGTGACGCTGGATTGCGCGTAGCCCAGCACTTCCGCAGCCCTTGTAAAGCTCTCCCGTATGGCCACTTCCCGAAAAGTCTGCAGATAAATAAAATCCAATGTAGCCACCCCATCGAAAATATTGATTATAATGATCGTTTATTATAGATAACTCTGATGTTATTACCTATGGTACATTAGATTTACCATATTGGAAAGGGATTACTAATCATGATGAATGAACAACAGATTCATGGGATTTTCATACCGGTGATCACACCGTTCTCACTCGACCACAAGCTGGATTGCGAATCATATCGAAAGTACGTTACCCATCTGGCAAGCCATGACATTCAAGGACTTGTCGTAAACGGCACGACAGGCGAGTCGCCAACCGTCTCCTGGGACGAAGTGAAGCAGCTGGTTCAGATCACGCAGGAAGTGCTCGCAAGTATGAACAAGACGATTCCCATTGTCGTTGGTACGGGAACCAACGATACGTATTCAACAGTTCATCGGACTGAAATGGCAGCTGAACTAGGTGCAGATGCAGCCATGGTAGTTACTCCTTATTACAATCGACCAACACAAGAAGGAATTGTAGAACATTTTCGCACCGTGTCCCGTGCTGGCTTGCCTGTATTGGTCTATGAGATTCCAGCTCGTACGGGGAGTCGCATGACACTCGATACTCTGCGGAAAGTGCTGGATCTGGAAGGCGTAATCGGACTTAAGGACAGCTCGGGTGGCCTTGATCTCCTCCTGCAATTGACTCAGTATGAGACAAAGCCTATCCTGTGCGGTGAAGATGGATACTTCCATGCTATGCTATGCCAAGGAGCTGCTGGAGGCATGCTTGCTTCCGCACACATTAACCTTCAGAAATATGTAGACATCTATCAGCGTTTTGTAGCTGGCGATGTGAACGGATCACGGGACAGCTTCAGACTACTGGAGCCAGTCATTCAGCAAGTATTCTCAGAGCCAGCACCGGCTCCAATCAAGTGGTGGCTCACCCAACAACAGATCATTGCCACAGATCAACTGCGCTTGCCGCTGCTGCCTGCATCGGACAAGGTCAAGCAAGGACTTATAGCGTCCATTCCATCTTAATTACTGGGCTCCTCCTGGACCAGACTATGCAAGACACATGAATACACTTATTAGGAAGAAGCATCTCCAGCTAGGGAGACGCTTCTTTTTTCATTTAGTTGCTCACTTTCTGGTATATCTCTGCCCTACTTCCTTCCGTTACTCCATTTTCACCCTTAACAGCAACCATTGAATACCAATGCAACTAATGACTGCTCCGCATGATTGGCGCCTTAATCACGAATTATCTGCTACGTCCACAATCAGGGACTATCGACGGCAATTCGCCCCCGCCACTAAGATACAGCTATGGATTGAATTCCAATTGAAGCTGAAGGCGAAAGGAATGTGAAGACATGCCAAGAAATGCGAATATGCAGTCACTCAGGTACCCTGTTTCCAGAGCCCCCACGAGATTAGGACGAATGATAAGAAATCGCTGGCTTTATTTGATGCTTCTCCCGGGACTATTGTATTTTCTCATTTTTAAATATTGGCCAATGTATGGGGTTCTCATTGCATTTAAAGACTATCAGCCCTTCCTTGGCTTCTGGGAGAGCCCATTTGTAGGCTTGAAGCATTTTGAACGTTTCTTTCATGATCCGAATTTTGTGGTTCTTTTTCGCAACACACTAGTGCTAGCCATGCTCAACATTTTGTTTTTCTTTCCCCTCCCGATTGTTATAGCACTGATGCTGAACGAGCTTCGCTACCACCTGTTTAAACGAACCATTCAGACCCTGGTCTATATTCCTCATTTCATGTCCTGGGTCGTTGTCGTCGGAATTGCTTATATTTTCTTGACCACTGAAGGTGGTATTGTGAACGATCTTCTGGTGTACTTTGGCTGGGATAAGATCAACTTTCTCGCAAGCAATGAATGGTTTCGGACCATCGTGACCGCCGAGGTCATTTGGAAGGAGACCGGATGGGGTACGATTATTTTCCTCGCTGCCCTCGCTGGTGTGGATCCACAGCTGTATGAAGCGGCACGCATGGATGGAGCGAATCGACTTCGCCAGCTATGGCATATCACACTGCCCGCCATCCGCAGCACCATCATAATCTTGTTGATCCTTCGGCTCGGACATTTCCTGGATACAGGCTTTGAACAGATTTTCCTCATGCTTAATGCAATGAACCGTGATGTCGGAGAGGTATTTGATACTTACGTCTATTCCGTCGGCATTAGCCAGGGGCAATATAGCTTCAGCACTGCTGTTGGCTTGTTCAAGTCACTCGTTGGTCTAGTGCTGGTCGTCGTAGCCAACCATTTAGCCAAGAAATTCGGTGAAGAAGGAATCTATTAAGGAAGGAGCGTGTACGGGAAATGTCGATCAGACCCAGCAAGGGAAGCCGGATTTTTGACTACTTAAACATCACATTATTGAGTGCATTCGCTCTGCTCACCGTGCTTCCTTTCATTTACGTGATTGCCGGTTCTTTTGCTACGCAGAAGGAGCTGTTAACACGTGGATTCATTTTATTCCCTACAGAATTTTCACTGGATGCATACAAATACATTTTCTCTACCCCGACACTTGTCAAAAGCTTGTTCGTTACCATTTACATTACGCTATTCGGCACGCTCATCAACATCTTTCTCACCTGCCTGATGGCCTATCCGCTAGCCCGCAAGGACATGGATTTTCGCCGCCCCATCCTGATGCTCATTGTATTCACTATGCTATTTAGTGGCGGGATGATTCCGACCTTTCTCGTGGTCAAGCAACTGGGAATGATCAACACGTATTGGTCCCTGCTCATTCCCGGAGCGATTAGTGCCTTTAACCTGATTATCATCCGCAACTTTTTCCAGCAACTGCCGGAAAGCCTGGAGGAATCTGCTAAGATAGATGGGTGTAACGATCTGAGTGTGTTTTTCCGAATTGTAATCCCTTTATCCATGCCAGCCATTGCTACCTTCTCATTGTTTTATGCTGTAGGCCACTGGAATACTTATTTTAACGCTGTCCTGTATATCAACGATAATACGAAATGGCCGATTCAGGTGCTCTTGCGGCAGTTTGTAATCCTCGCTTCTGGTGGAATCGGGGACTCTACCGCAATGGAAGCCGATTATGTGGCACCACCTGAGCAGTCACTGAAAATGGCCGTCATCGTCGTATCTACCTTACCGATTTTGCTGGTCTATCCTTTTTTGCAGAAGCATTTTGCCAAAGGCGTATTGCTCGGGTCAGTAAAAGGCTGAGCACCCATAATTAACGATTCCTAAATAGAGGAGGATCATCAATGAAGAGACAATCTTGGACAGCTTGGTTCGGCACAGGAGCTATGCTCATCTCACTAAGCCTGATCATGACCGCTTGTGTCGGGGGTAATAACCAAGCCTCGCAAGGAGCCAGTCCAGACAGCCCTGACGGAAGACTGATGCTATCCATGATGCTGCCGACCTATAATGCGGAGCAAATGCCTGAGAGCAGCTCCATTCTTGCGCAGCTTGAGGAGAAGACCAATACAGACCTATCCGTGTCATGGGTCCCCTCCTCGTCTTATACGGATAAACTAAGTGCTACAGTAGCCTCTGGTGAGCTTCCAAAAGCATTCGTTGCTTTGGAGCCTAAGGCCTCCTTCATCATTAATGCTGCCCGTTCGGGCATGTTCTGGGAAGTCGGCCCGTATCTGAGCAGCTACCCGAATCTTAGTAAGATGTCGGATGTCGTATTGAACAATGTTTCCATCGACGGCAAAATATACGGTCTGTACCGGGAGCGGGACCTGGCACGCTTCGGATTAATGATACGTCAGGACTGGTTGGATAATCTTGAGCTAGAGCCACCCAAGAACCTCGATGAGTTGTACGAAGTTCTGAAAGCGTTTGCCAACCAGGACCCTGATCAAAACGGACGCCAGGATACAGTTGGACTCGCTGTTGGCATGCAAGGCAATAACATTGCTGGCTTTAAGGATATCCTGGTGTACATGGGAGGTCCGAATGAATGGGAGCTGAAAGATGGTCAGATGATTCCTGCTCACATGACGGAGGCATACATGGACACCCTGAAGTTCTATAAGAGGCTATATGATGAGAAGCTGATTAACCAGGACTTCGCACTAGTGCAGGATGGCCGCACGGTCATGTACAAAGGCAAGGCTGGTCTTTGGATCGACAATATGATTGACGGTAAAAATATTGAGGAAAACATCAAAAAGGTCGTACCGGAAGCCAAGATTGATCTGATTAACCGGATTGCAGGGCCAAACGGCGATGCTACTCGCGCTGGAGCGGGCTTTCTGGGCATGTATATGATCCCAAAAACCAGTGTCAAAACGGAGGAAGAGCTTAAACAGATCCTCACCTATTTCGACAAGGTATCCGAGAAGGAAATTCAGAATCTGCTGAAGTATGGCGTTGAGGGTATGCAATATACGTTGGAGAGTGGACAATACGTACAGAGCACGGATGCCAAGGCGCGGGCTGAGATGACGGACAGCAGCCAGTTCATGATTTTGCAAAATGAGATCGAGAACTATGGCACTGAGCTGGAGCAGCTTAGTACGGAGCTATTCAAGGACAATGCCACCTTCGCCACTCCCAATCCGGCAGCCCCTTTCATCTCGAACACGGCTATAGAGCTCGGAAATGAGCTGAATAAGATTATTCAGGATGCGACCGTCAAATTCATTATGGGTACAGCCAGTGAGCAGGAGTGGCAACAGGCAGTAGATAAGTGGCTACAGGGCGGTGGAAGCAAAATCATGGAGGAGATCAATGCCGAATATGCCAAGACAGGAAAGTCATAACCTATGTGTTCTATAATCTTGTGCCATGTAATCCACTGAGTACACGTTAAATTGTCATAGTCAGGTATAACCTAGTCAAGAATAATACGACCTTCGCAGCAAGGGATGCCACACCCCATAGGAACAATACTCGTGTTGATCTCTCCTATGGGGGATGGTAATCGCTACAGGCCTCCCTATGAGCTACAATCCTTCCCGATATTTACCGGGTGTCGTTCCCATGATTTTGCGAAATGAGCGAATGAAATTAGCAGAATTGTTATATTGCAATCGCTTAGCAATCTCAGCGATCTTCATATCGGTCTCCTTCAGCCAGACTTTCGCCATCTCCATGCGGTATGATGTGAGATACTCGCCAAAATTCACTCCGGTCTCCTGACGAAAGACACGGCTCACGTAGTGCGGATGATAATGAATCCGGGAGGAGCAATACTCCAGCGTCAGCTCCGTATCGAACTCTCGATGAATCATGTCGATAATGCTCTCCGAAATTTGCTTAAATTGATGGCTTCGTCTGCTCTCAAGCTCCAGGGTGTAAGGCTGTACGAATAACGACCAGAACCATTGTTCCATCTCCCGGGTATTGCGAAGCCTGAACAATTCATGGACTAGTAGGGCTTCATCCTCCCCTATTCGTTCCATTGGGAGCGATAGCTCTTGGCCAAATTTTAGAAAGCTCACCAGTAGACGCAGCAGCGACAAATGATAATCCTGAAAGGGCGCATGTGCCGAGAAAAGTGCTTCAATGAAATGCTTCAGCTCCACTTCAGCTAGTGATAAATCCCCAGACCGGACTGCATCGAATAAGGACTGCTCTTTATCTTGCGGAAAAAGACTCAGATCACCCTTCTGCGGCTGTACATCTTCAATAAACAAAATCGTCTGTTCCCCAAGACCTGCGCTGAATTTCAAAGCGGTTGTAGCCTCATACATAGCCTGCTGTGCTGCAGAGAACATGTAGAATGGACGGCTAATACCGATACTTACACTAATATTCAAATACTGAGATATTGCGGCCTGAATTGCAGAGGACATCTTAAATAGCTGTGCCTTTAGCATCTCTCCCTGTTGATCGGTCCCGATCAAGGTTACTTGGCTATCTGCACGAACTACAGGGAGAAGCCTCTGCTCAGCGGGGACGAGCTCTTCTACCATATTATTGATAGCGAACATGAGCAAATCTCGATTCCCTTCTTCATAACGGGTATCCTCAAGGGTGTCAATCTGAATGGCAAGCAGGCTCATGGTCGGCCACGGACACTTCCATCCATACCAGCTCAGTTTTTCCACAAAATCATCATTGCTGATCTCTCCTGAGAACAGCTTATGCATGAAAAATTCCTTCAATTGCGTCTGCTGTCCCTGAAGCTCATTAGTAATCCGCGATTGATTGCGAAGCAGGAAATGAACACGTTCTCCAATAGCCTGCAGTTCACCCACAGACTCCTTCGGATCAGCTGTCACCGCTACATCGGCAAGTGCGGTGTTAATCGCACGAATAGGGCTATACATTCTTCTGGAGCCAATCCACGCCAAAAATAACGTGATGAGCAAAATGAGAAAGCATACAAGAAGCGTCATCCAGCCGATCATTTGATTCTGTTCATTGACCTGCTCGTTCGAGGCCACGGATACATAGATCCAGCCATTATAAGAGGATTTACGATAGGTGACGGTTACGGACTCCCCTTCTTGCTTGGATACGTACTGTCCTGTACTTGTGGTTGCTTCCTTAATAGGCTGTAAAGAAGGCTCCGCAGATAGATTGTGTCCTGGCGCACTTCCATCATCACGCTGATGAAGCAGTTTAAATTCATGGTCCATAATGAAAGCGTTTCCTAATTTGTTGTCCTGAAGAGACAATCTTCTTGCGATCGCGTCAGGAGATAACGCAACACTGATGATGCCTTTGGGGTTAGCCGCATTAAAGGGGTATTTCTTCACAAAAAAGACGGATTCACTCGTATGTGAAGTACTGTTCTTATCCCTGATCCAGAAGGAGCCTGTCTGTTCACGGGCGAAGCTTTCCATCTGTGGCATGAAATCGGGCGAGCTATATTCATTAACCCCAGTGCCTGATACCATCCACTCCCTACTAAGACTGATCAGGTAGATTTCCTTAATACCCAGCTCGTAGGTCTGGATCGTGGCGATCCCTTTATATAATTCATGAACCATTTCAAAATCCTGATTCGTAATTTCCTTATTAAAGGCATGGCTCACGACCGAGGACTGTAAAAACTGTGTTGCTGAGTTATCAATGGTCCTGAGCATCTGCTCTACTCCCATCTGTGTCTGCTGCAACAGCAGCTCATTTCCTCGGTTCACATTTTTCTGTACAGTCAAAGAGGAATTGTAATAAGACAAGGCACCTAGTACGATGACTGGAAGAGTGCCTAATACCACAGAGAATAGCAATAGCTTCCATAGGTAGGAAAGAGAACGTAATTTCATAATGCCTCCAATTCTCTTGACGTAGTTTTCAGTCGAACCTTTAACATATTTATACGCGGTTATATCGCTCTCCTCCTGTTTTTTGTGAGGATTGTGACCTTTTCCCCTTGCGTAGTAGCATAACTAGCACAAGTAACAGAGGTACCAGGATTTGAAAGAATGGTGCTATCCATGTAACGGATACGTTCAACCCTAACCATATATACTCTGCATACCTGGGAGATAAAAATGATAACCAGTAAATCGCTATGCCAGTAGGTATTATTAGTGTCTTATATCTTATGTTAGAAATTCGACTCAGGCCTGTCACAGCACCAATAAAGAAAGCAGCCATTTTAATGCCTAGCCCTAGAAAAAGAACCATTGCGAAAAGAGCATCCATTCTCTCCAAAATTCCAGTAAGTCGGATGAGCTGCACCGTTTCCAGTAATGGGTTTGTTGCATTAACAGCAATAGCAGGCCCAAGTACAAGAATGGTAAGCTGATTAAATATAATCAGCATAATAGATACGACACAGTACCAGCCTAATAAAGCTTTGTTAAATTTCGAGTTGTGCTCAGAGAGCTTGAAAAAGGTTAGGAACAGAACTACCTGCCCAAAAGGAAAGGAGACTATTTCCGGAAAGGCAGCTTTCCAGACCGGTTTTATGCCGTTTTCGAGTATCGGCCACATATTTTCGAGGTGTAACAAATCTGTGGTTACAATCAATAAAAGCAATAAACTGTAGCCGAAAATAAAAGCGGGAAGAAGGATGGTGCAGGCTCTCATGAGTACCTCAGGCCCATATCTAACCGTATTCCCCACAACCACGATGGCAATGAACATAATAAAGGCGATAGGAGTCCTGTTTAACAAAGTAAGCTCCGTTACTTCCCCCATATCCCGCAAATTGCGTGAAGTTTCATACAGGAAATACACGGCGAAAAGGAAACCCAACACCCGTCCGGGGATTTTCCCCATATAATATTGTAAAAGCTCATATAGGTCTCTACCTCGATCCAAATGATGTATCCAGAGATACATCATTAATAAGAAAAATCCGATGACAGAGCCAATCAACATAGCAAGCCAAGCATCCTGTTTTGCACCCCCCCCTAATAAGAACAATGTGGTGCTCCCTACTTCAAAAAGAGAAAATGCGATTACCAAATCCGACAGTTTTGGGGTCAATTTACTCAAGACACTTCTCCTTCGATGATGGACTAGTTTTTATTCTAGATTCCGAAACGAATTCTGGAACATTCCGGGCCGTTTTATTGTCACGTTAACCTGAACATTCAGATCCATGTTCTTAAACTCTTTTCCCCAATTCTTTTCAATTTCTCTCCAGTCCTTGGGATACTTACGATGGATGATATCAGCAAATCCGCCCAAATCTGCCCCAAGCTGCTGCATAACTTCCCAGCTCGCACGAATTTCGTCTCCAATTTTCTTTGCCGCCTGATCCTCTATTTGCTTGACCGACGTCACTTGGGACAAATTCAGCTTGGACCCAGATTCACTTATATTCGCCTTTGCCTTAACCTTGACATTCATGATGTAGTGATATCCTTGTTTCACTAGTTGAAGTCTCGTTTTGGATTGTAAAACAGTAAGAGAGATATTCTGTTTAGGTTTCTGTGCTGAGGAAGATAAGGACATGACCGTTCCATTCACTTTATTTGTAAGCCAGCTGAGTCCTCTGCTCTCATGCTGATTCATGTGTCCAACGAGGCGGTCGTTTTGAATAATAGCTAGCTCAGAAACTCGAACTTTTAGTGCTGGGCTAACCTCCTTATAAATATCCAGTGATTCCAGATCTTTTTCATTTCCGGAGTTGTCGGTACCCGTTAATGTAATCACGGGTATACCAATGGCCTTTGCGTCAGAATTCATTTTATAGGCATAATCAAACACCGTTACGGGTGGGAAAATAGAAGAAAGTCGCTTCTCTTTGATTAGCATTTGCGAAATGCTTGAACCAGGTACCTTCTCAGGTGGGATTAGCTTACGTAGAATACTGTTAGCCTTTTTATCTGTCAGGAGCAGCCACACTGTTTCACGCGACTCCGTGTTTCGCAAGTATGTGTCGATGAGTTGGCTGATTCCTCTGTCCATGGTCTCTTTCCCAATGATAACTAGGTTATTATGCGCCAAATATAACCTCCGAGGATTGTCCAAGTTGCTTAAATTGGCTGCTTCCGTGATCGTACTGCCTTTTACAGAGAATACATTTACGGCAGGTTGAGAGGTGCCTGAGCCACCACCAGTATTGGAAGTGATGGAAGACGGCACGATGACTTGGTAGGTAGCTAACCAATCTTCCCCTTCCCGGTCAAATCCAGTAGCCGACGTAATCCCAATTTCATTAAGCTCAATTCGATTCCAGCATCCTGGAAGAATGAATATCAGAATAACTGAAACATAAATTTTACTGATTTTATGCATCCATTCCCCTCCTAATTGTCTGAGTGATCATTCCGTTCATCACTTGTCAATAGAGAATTTGGCTTCTGTTCGGGTCCCTGTCTGATGTGATTGTTATCACCGATCATGGCAGGCCTTGTTCGCATTTTCCACCAAGGAAAACGAAATACAAAATCCTTCATATTATTACTCTTGAAGGGCGATGCGGGTAGGAGATAGGGCACACCGAATGTTTGAAGAGATACCAAGTGAACCAAGATCGGCACCAATCCTACTAAAATGCCGAATAAACCTAGTGAGCCAGCAAGCAACATGAGTGCAAAACGCAACAATCGAACAGCAGAAGCCATATTTATGGCTGGCAGCACGAAGTTGGATATGGCCGTAAACGAGACCACGATGACCATAGCCGCCGAGACAAGCCCCGCTTGAACAGCTGACTGCCCCAATACCAAGGCTCCAACAATAGAGATAGCTGGACCTATTGCCCGTGGCATACGCACACCTGCTTCCCGTATGACTTCAAAAGTCAGTTCCATGAGAAGGGCCTCCACTACTGCGGGCAAAGGGGTATTCTCCCGCTGAGCAGCAAGACTAATTAACAGGGTTGTAGGTAACATCTCCTGCTGGAAGGTAGTTAATGCAATAAAAAAAGAAGGTAGCAGGAGCGCAACAAAGAAAGAAGTGAAGCGAATGATTCGTAAAAAGGAGGCGATATCATATCTTTGATAGTAGTCCTCACTTGATATAAAGAATCTGAAAAAAGTCACGGGAGCAAGAAGCACGAAGGGAGTACCGTCAACTATAATCGCTACTAACCCTTCCAATAACCCACCAGCTACAGCATCAGGACGCTCCGTATCCAAAATCGTTGGAAAAGGTGTGTATACCCCGTCCTGTATAAATTCCTCAATATATCCACTCTCCAAAATACTATCTGTATTGATGGATTCAAGTCGCTTTTTCACTTCCTTAACCACATTCGGATCAGCAATACCCTTGATAAAAGCTACAGACACTTTGGTTTGTGTATATTCTCCAATTGTTAAAGAATCGAATTGCAGCTCTGGTGTTCGCATTATTCTACGTAGAAGAGCCATGTTTGTGGAGATGTCCTCCGTGAACCCCTCTTTGGGGCCGCGCAGAACCGTTTGTGACGTTGGTTCTTCAACCGATCTTCGAACTCCACCCGCAATCGCTACAGTAAAGGCTGCGTTCTCGTCATCAACAATGATTGCCGCCTGGCCATCAAGGATCATTTTTAGAAGCTTATTTTTATCTGTAGACTTGAGACTCCCTACTGGGAGGTGGGTTTTCAGCCAAGTTACTGGATCGAGCGCATCACGAAGGCTAGTCTCTGTATTAGACAATACATCTAACATCTTCGTTAGTAATTGTTGATCTACAAGGCCTTCGATATAGATAATTGTCACTTGAGAATTGCACGTTTCACTTGAAGTGGATAGTATACGAAAAACGACGTCTGAACTTCCACCTATTTTTTTTTGAATCCAATCGACTATGCTCATTCGCTGAAGGTCAGACACATCTTCAGTGTTTGTGTTACTAGGCTCGTGATAATGGTCTCTGGGGGCATTTTTAAATGGCTTAAAGAATTTTTTGTGCTTTTTGAATTTCATAATAGCCCTCTTTACTATATTTTCCTTAAGTTGTACGGCTTGATGCACTTTTATTCAAAGCGCACCATCAAAACAGAAAAGCCCTACTAGCGTTACCCAGCAGAGCATGATATTAATTGTGAATTTCGTATTAACTTCGAAACAAGTACGAGATGATTTTGCTGGACTCTGGGTTGAATTTCTCTATTCAGCTGCCGTTACGAGGTTCTTCTATGAATAGAAGATTCATAGATCTCATGGATTAACTGTACAGCCTTCAGTCCTTCCAAGGCATCAATCGGGAATGGTCTGCCAGACTTCAGGCACTGATAATAATGCTGAATCAAATGAACATGACTGATCCCCCAGTAGGATCGCCCTGTGAATCCATCGTATGCGGGTGGTTCGCAGAGCACTATCTCTTGCCCATCCTTCTGAAGGAATAACGAATGGCTTCGCTGGATCAGTCTCCCCTCCTCGAAGACGATCTCCAGCTCAAGTGGTGAATTCTCGATATATCCATTCGTAGCGTAGAATATGGCTGTGGCCCCATTGGCAAAGCGTATCCTCGCGTGCGCCGTATCCTCCACCTCAATGCAATGTCCCAGTGCGTCCGTCGTCACACTTCCATGAACGCTAGCGATCTTGCCACCGAACCATTGCAGCAGATCCAAGGTATGAATGGCCTGGTTCATCAGGACACCGCCACCTTCCGTTGCCCATTGCCCACGCCACGGACTCTGCGTATAATAAGCCTCTTCCCTGTACCAGGTCAGGACGGCCTTCATTCCCACAAGTTTTCCGAGCTCACCGGAGCTTGTCATCTCCTTGATGCGGATGGACGATTCATTATAGCGATTCTGGAAGCATACGCCGAGCTGTAATCCACTAGTTAAAGCAGCTTCAATCAGTTGTCTGCCCTCCCCAAGTGTATGCGACATTGGCTTCTCGGTGAGCACATGCTTACCCGACTTCAGCATCATTAGCGCCATTGGAACGTGGAGATGATGCGGCGTACATAGATGTACGACCTGAATGTCTGATCTTTGGGTCAACTGATGTATATCACCCAGTGCTTCACATCCATACTCCCTTCCTATTGAGTGAGCTCGCTCCAGATCGGTATCGACTACCGCACGCAGCTGAACGCCTTCCAATTCGGATAACGCCTGTGCATGAACCGTGCTGATATTGCCACAGCCGACAATGGCCACTCCAATCTCCTTCATAGCTATCGCCTCATTTCACCATGATCTACCTGACCTCCAGCGGATACGAGATTCACGGCTTGAGCCTGAGCTTGAAGACATAGCTCCGCTGCCTTGAAGACATGGTGCTGTGTCATAGCACGCTCGGTTCGATGCAAGCAATCGAGAATCAGCTCTCCGAAGAAGGGATAACCCACTTTACCTCCCACGTCCAAGTAATGTTCTCCTTTTTGATCCACCCAGTAGACATGATCACCTTTCTCGGAGCGGGCAATATCTACATATTTTCGAAGCTCGATATATCCTTCCGTTCCCAGAATTGTACATCTGCCATCGCCCCATACGCTGAGTCCACTTGGAGTGAACCAGTCCACCCGAAAATAGTTCGTTGCTCCATTGTCGCCAACCAGCATGGCGTCCCCGAAATCCTCCAATTCCGGGTAGCTGGCATTTGCATAATTCCCCACATGACTACGAACCACGCTAGCATCCTTGCAGCCTGCATAATACAGAAATTGCTCGATCTGATGGCTACCAATATCGCAGAGAATGCCTCCATATTTGCTCTTCTCGAAGAACCATGCCGGTCGATCAGGCGCACTCAGACGATGGGGTCCTGTACCCATTACCTGAATGACACGTCCAATGGCTCCCTCTTGAATCAATTGGCCTGCATATACAGCACTTTCCACGTGCAAACGTTCGCTATAATACACCATGTATTTTCGTCCAGTTCGTTGTACCACTTGTCTGGCTGCCTCCAATTGCTCCAGTTCAGTGAATGGCGTCTTATCGGTAAAATAGTCCTTGCCTGCATTCATCACCTGAATGCCCAGAGGCCCTCTCTCACAAGGTATAGCGGCGGCGGCTACCAGTCGGACATCAGCATCCTCCAGTATCTCTTCAGGAGATTGTGCAGCCTGTACATCCGGATATCGCGCTATGAATTCCTGCACCTTGACCGGGTCTGGATCGTACACCCATTTCAATGTTCCGCCTGCTTCAAGCAATCCATTACACATTCCATAGATATGTCCATGGTCCAATGCCATGGCTGCAAATACAAATTCTCCGGGCTGTACGACGGGCTTGGCTTCAAAGACTGGGGCATATATCATGCCATTGTTCGTATTCATGCTGTTATCTCCTCCTCGCACTTCCCAAGCAGATACTGCCAGCTGATCTCAATGCTCTCGAACGGATCGCGCTGACACTCATCCTGTTCGACTACCACCCACTCGATGCCTGCTTCATTACAGGCCTTAATAATCGCAGGATAGTTCATGTTTCCTTCACCAATCTCCGCAAATAGCTGCTTCTCGGCTACGATCGTCATATCCTTGAAATGCACAACCTGCATCCGTCCAGCAGCCTTGCGAATCCATTCCACCGGGTCGCCCCCACCTGCCTGAATCCAGTACAAGTCCAGCTCCAGGCCGAACGAAGCCGGGTCCGTCTCATCAAGTATGATTTGCAGGCCAGCCTTCCCCTCGAAGCGCTCAAATTCAAAATGGTGATTGTGGTATACGAATTGCAGACTGTAGTCATGCTTGAGCTTATTCGCAATGGACCCTGCTTTTGCAATGAAAGCTCGATAGCCCTCTGCCGAGCCCCGGAAAGCCTGAGGCATTCCCCCAAGACCTACGTACGAGCAGTTCCACAGCTTATGCTGCTCAGCAACCGCTTCCAGGTTGTTCTCCAGCCGATCCCACGGAATATGAGTAGCGCATATGGACAGACCCACTTCATCGGCCAATTGCTTAACCGTGTGAGGTGGTATCGGACCAATACCAGATACCTGCACAGAACGGTAGCCTATCTTGGCCACCTTGGAGAGCGTCTCCCTGAGTCCCTCCTCTGTCTGCGTGTAATTACGCAGCGTATATAGCTGAACAGCCAATTTTTCCGGTGTCATGGCATGTGTTCCTCCTTCAGTTCGTCTTAGTGGGTTCCCGTCACGTCCAGCGCAATATCACCCACGTTCTTCTTTACATATTTTGAGTCAGCAATTTTGCGCTCCAGCAGCTCCAGGAACCGATCCTCATCCAGTGGAAGGTCGACCCAGTCATCCTCCCAAGCAGACAGATACATCGCATTGGACAAGGTAAGCCCATGAATACCCTCCTCACCGGGGGCCAGTAGCTGTTCGCCGTGCAGGATCGCATTTGTAAAATTCCGAAGAATGCCCACATGCTGCTCTCCATGCCCGTCAGGAACAGGAATGTCGCAGGTCCAGCATTCTGGCGAGCCGAATCCACCAGTGTAGCTTGCATTCCATTCAGGCTCGGGGACGCGCAGTCGCCAGAAGGTAAGCTTCCCATCCTCCACGACGATTTTGCCACGTGTACCGTTCACCTCGAATCGATTCGTACCGGGTGCCTCTCCAGTAGTCGTGACGAACAGCCCGGTAGCTCCATTGGCGTATTCCACATAGGCCGTCACATCATCCTCTACCTCAATATCGTGGTATTTGCCAAAATAACAGAATGCTCGGACTCTCGTCGGCATCAACCCTGTCGTCCACTGCCACAGGTCTAGCTGATGCGGGTCCTGATTCAATAAGACGCCTCCACCCTCTCCAGCCCAGGTCGCTCGCCAGCCACCTGAATCATAGTAGCTTTGAGAGCGGTACCAATTCGTGACAATCCAATTGGTACGGCGGACTTCTCCCAGCTCACCTGACGATATCAGCTCCTTCAGCTTCTGGTACAGTGGATTGGTTCGCTGATTATACATAATGCCGAACACCCGGTCCGAAGCCGCCGCCTTCTCATTCATCTGTCTGACCGCCTTGGTGTAGACACCTGCCGGCTTCTCGATCAGCACATGCAAGCCTGCCTCGAACGCCTGAATGGCAAGGGTGGGATGGTCATAATGCGGTGTAGCGACAATCACTGCGTCAATCAGACCCGACTGGAGCATGGCCTCAGGCTGCTCATAGTGATGTATCCCTGCTGGCAGCTCTTCCTTAGCCCACTTCAGGCGCTCTGGGGATATATCACATACGGCGGCTAACTCGGCCCCCTCTATCTGATTCAACAGCTGAATAGCATGGGACTTCCCCATATTCCCGATGCCAATAATTCCGTAACGTACCTTCTCCATTCCGCTTGGATAACCTCCTTGGTTATGGTATGGATAGAGAATATAACGTTTTCATTGGAAGTAGAATACCTGAAACTAAGGCATATTTGTACAATACTAAGGTGTTCATGCCAATTGTTTGGATTATAATAAAAACAACTATTACGGACACGAAGCAGGAGGCTGCAGTATGTCTGAATCCCTATCCTTTAGCGAGAATCTGCTGGAGAATCTCAAGGTATCTATATCATTAGTTCATTCAAAGTCCCAATTTGCAGGCTGGAATCATACCGATGAGATCCCTTCATTCTGTCGGCTATATTACATTGCAGATGGCGAAGGGTCTGTCATAGTGAATGGTGAGACCTATTATCCTAGGCCTAGACAGCTTATGATCATGCCGGCAGGCTCTGTTCAGACAGCCATTACCTCTCGTTTGCACCCCTATACACGTCATTTTTGTCATTTTGACGCCAAGATCGGGGAATGGCCTCTCTTTCCAGCCGATGTCGGCTTGATCCTTGTCGATGCAGCCGATCCTGAGGCAACACGAAGTCTATTTCTGGATATGGAGGAGCAGTTTCATCAAGGTGGTTATCTCGCTCCATTACGCCTCAAAGCTGCACTTCTTCATATTCTTGCCTACTGTATGGAGCAGTGCGAGTATGCTACAGAGCTTAATCGTTTCCTCTATCATGAGGAACGCCACAAGCTTGGAAGTGTGCTTCAGTATATTGAAGAGCATCTGGATCGCCAGATCGAGATTGACGCCCTGGCGGATATCATTCATCTGCATCCGAATTACTTCATTCCCTATTTCAAAAGATTAATGGGCGTCACGCCTATGCATTATGTCCAGCAAAAGCGTATGGATAAGGCAAAAAGACTACTTTCGTTTACCGATCTGTCCATTTCGGAGACTGCTGAGCAGCTCGGTATGGATCTTCCCTATTTCTCGCGTACCTTCAAAAGAGCAACCGGCGTCAGTCCCAGTGCCTATCGAAGCGGTACGAAGTAATCGCCAGAATGCTCCTGTGTCCCTTTCCAGTATCTATAGCACTACCGAGTATCTATAGCACTTTCAAGTACCTATGGCACTTTGGAGTACCTATATTACAAAAAAGTACGTTCTTCACAAAACGAATCCTTTGCAGCATAATGGCAATGGTCAACGGTAGTGAACTGAAATTCATTTCCTACAATTCGAGCTATTAGGATATTGGCAAAATATATGATTGTGAGTGGAGGAAAAAGATATGGCAACTCATTTACAGGATACAACGGTATTGGCGAACGGGGTCAAGATGCCCTGGCTTGGACTTGGGGTATTCAAGGTCGAAGAAGGCCCCGAGCTGGTAAGCGCTGTGCGCGAAGCTATCACCCAAGGCTATCGCAGTGTGGATACGGCTGCCATCTATGCTAATGAAGAAGGTGTCGGTCTTGGTATTCGTGAAGGCCTAGAGGCAGCAGGCATAGAGCGCGAAGACCTATTTGTCACCTCCAAGGTGTGGAATAGCGAGCTAGGCTATGAATCCACGCTGCAGGCCTATGATGAAAGTCTGCGTAAGTTAGGTCTGGAATACCTGGATCTATACCTTATCCACTGGCCTGTTGAAGGAAAATTCAAAAAGGCCTGGCGAGCTCTGGAGACGCTGTACACAACAGGACGCGTCAAAGCCATTGGTGTCAGTAACTTCCAGATTCATCATCTGGAGGAGCTAATGAAGGATGCAGAGATCAAGCCCATGGTCAATCAGGTGGAATACCATCCTCGCCTTACACAGCTTGAGCTTAGAGCCTACTGTCAGAAGCATGGCATTCAATTGGAGGCTTGGTCCCCTCTTATGCAGGGGCAATTGCTTGAGCACAAGGAGCTTCAGGAGATTGCTACGAGACATGGGAAGTCGGTTGCCCAGATCATTATCCGCTGGGACCTGCAGAATGGCGTAGTAACCATTCCGAAGTCCATCAAGGCACATCGCATTGCAGAAAATGCTAATGTGTTTGATTTTGAGCTATCTTCGGAGGATATGCAGCTGATCAGCAGCTTGAATCAGGATATGCGTGTTGGCCCCGACCCGGATAACTTTGACTTCTAATCATTTCCGTAGCAATAATGGCATCTGTATGCTCCAGTCGTACAGGTGCCTTTTTCAGCCTATAAAATTGATTAGACAGTGAGATAATATGCTTATTAAGAAATCAGATTTAAGGGGGATCGTGTAGATGTGAAGAAGCTTGGAATATTTATGCTAGTTCTGGTATTGGCTCTAGGGAGCAATCTACTACTGGATTGGCTCTATGGTGTCCGACATCCTCTGAAGGTCATGTCCAACATCATTCGTACTTTACACCCATCGGAGATATTCATGTTGATGTTCCTAGTGCTATGCTTCATCATCTCCTTATTCAACAAGCGGTTAGGCAAGGCCCTACCTACAGCTATACGTGGTTATCTTAACCTGTACAAGATGCCGACTGAGGTCCAATCCAGCGAGAAACAGCAGCGGGTTAAAGGCCGTTAACCTTGATCATCAGGTTCAGGACTTCTCTTCCTCCTCCCTCCTTGCATCCACGCTACAGCTAGAAGCAAGAAAGGAATGACGATCACAAATAGTGGATAGACATGCACCAATATAAAGTCACTTTCTTGCAGATGTTCCTCCAGATTGGGGGCAATCAGTAGCGAGGACAAAAGTATGATGATACCGAATGGAAGCAGCAGCTTTCGATAAGGAACACTGAATAGACCCTCTGCCACTCGCAGAGCCGCATAGAATAACACTGTAACTTTGAAAAAGATGCCTATAATTACAGCCATTACTCCCAGTACATCGACTCTGTCGATAAAATCAGATACTTCAATCCGGTTAATCATAGTTAGAAAAGGATGAGTAGTTTGGACAAACAGCTCATTGCCAAGGCTGGCTACCATGAGTACCGTCACTTCAGTCAACATCGTTCCCCCAAAAAAGACTGCTGTCAGGCAGACCGCTATAGAGTTGTACTTCTTGGACATGGCGGGTAGCACCATGGCGAAGCTGACCAGCTCACCATAAGGAAACATTAATGCACTGGTTCCACCAATCCCAAGAATCGGCTTCCACCCTTGTGAGGCGACGGGCAACAGATTGTGTAAATCAATAACACCCGAAAATGAGAGCAGCAACAGCATCGTAAGCATTAGGAACATCGACAAAATACCGTAAAGAATAGCTATTCGGCCCAGCACATGTATTCCCAGATACAATACATACACAGCTACACCGATCAGCAGAAGCCCAATGACTAGTATGGGAGTCGTGTTTAACGCCCGAATCTGGATCAGTGAGATTCCGTCGCGCAGATCTCGTGTGGTGTCATACAGAAAGAACAGTAGATACAGGACCCCAACAACTGTCCCCAGGATCTTACCAAGCAATTGCTTGCTGTAACCCGTTAAGTTCAAATCAGGAAATCTGCGATGGAGGCCACTATAACACAGCACCAGAATCATTCCCCCAGCAGCACCAATAATCATGGCGATCCATGAGTCTCTGCCTGCATTCTTTGCGGGATTGACGACGAGAGCTGTACCAAATTCGAAATGTAACAGCAGCAAAAACATTTGTAAGGCGTCCAGCTCTTTTTTTTTCACAGTCCTGCCTCCATGAAGTTATCCTGTCCGCTCGGAGAAGGGGCTTGATCGCGTCTGGGTATGCTTGATGATGGAAATGACTCTAACCTGTACCGTACTATCGGAAAACGCCTTGCCCCAATCCTTGGAAATTCGCGACCAATACTTGGGATTCTGACGCTTCAACTTCTCCCCAAATCCGAGTACATCCGTATGAGAACGCTGAGCCGCCCTCACGGTAGATATCACTAGCTCTCGCGTATCCTTGCTCCAGTCATTCTGTATAGCTTCAATAATGTCAGTCCCAGTCAGATCCAGAGGGCAATTCACCTCCGAGAGCATACCCGTCTGCTTGATGACCAGTGTAAAGACTGGTTCTCCACGCTGGAAGGATACATCTAGATCAGATTTGACAAAGTCAGACTCAACAATTATAGAATCTGGCTCCTTACCACACGCGAGTGAGGATATCCGACTCCTAATCTTGTTCTTAATAATAGACAATCCCATTGCTTCTTCCCCATCAAGCCAGCTGACCAGCTTGTCGCTCCGAAATATACTGGTCCCATGCATATAGATCGTAGCATCAGGGATAATTTTCTCGACATTATCTTTCTTTGGAGCATTCTCGACATTACCTGTTAATTCCACACCAGCGATGACTGGTCCACTTCCGTCTGTATTCATGCTGCGAATGACATCATCAATATTAACCACGTAGGCTTCACCATATACACGCTCTGATGACTCCAGCTTGCCTGTTATATCATTGGCAGGAATACGCCCGATTGATGTCATCGTAGACAGCAGCACTTTCGCCTTATTTTTGCGTGCTATCAAGACCCGCATGGTCAGGCGCGTCTCCGCATCTCGTTCCAGAAAGTCCACTAGCTGGCTGATCCCTTCGCGTGCCAATTCCTCACTGATCACAACGACTCTTACATGTGCTAGAGAGATTCTGCGCGGTACTTTTCGGGCGGCTTTACGCGTGGCTTCCATTATGGTATTGCCTGTCTCTCGATATAAAATGACTGGGGTGGTGCCTCTTGCCTTGCTGCTGGCAATCTCATCTGCCACGATGATCTGGAATGCAACTTCGTATCGCTGCTGCTCCGAACGATCAATACCGATCGCAGCTACGACCGCTCGCTCATTCAATTCCGTCGAATCCCAACACCCCGACAGCTGTGGAACGAGCATCAAGCACATCAGCAGCAATAGTCCTTGCCTCCACTTCTTCCGCACCATGAGCAGTCATTCTCCTTTGATCGGACTCTTGCCTCCACTCTCCTCCGGCATCCGTCTGTTATTTTTGTTGCTGAACATAGCTGGCCTTGTCCTCATCATCCATGCAGGCAGCCGCAACACGGTATCTTTATTGCTCTTCAGTCTGAACGGGCTAAATGGTGCCATATACGGAACGCCAAAAGATTGCAAGGAGCACAAGTGGGCTGCCAGGACAATCAAACCAAGTGTAACTCCATATAGACCAAATAAAGCCGCCAGCACCATAAAAACAAAACGGCATAGTCTGCCAGCTGTAGCCATGTTATAAGAGGGGATGGCAAAGCTGGCAATCCCCGTAATGGCGACCACGATCGTAAGCAAAGCCGTGACCACTCCAGCCTCAACGGCCGCTTGACCAAGCACTAGGGCACCTACCACCGAGACGGTCTGGCCCACAACTCTGGGCATACGAACTCCAGCTTCGCGGAGCACCTCCATGGTAAACTCCAGAATAAATGCCTCTACAATTGCTGGGAAAGGAACCGTCTCTCGCTGGGCCAGTATACTGATTAATAGAGGAGTCGGGATCATTTCGTAATGGTAGGTTGTGAATGCAATGTACAAGGACGGGCCCAGCATCAGGATAATGAAGCATATGTAACGCAGTATTCGCAGGAGTGTCGCACTATCATAACGCTCCGCGTAGTCGGATGCTGACTGAAAAAACTGGGCAAACACAATGGGCATAATGAGTACAAACGGCGAGCCATCTACCAGCAATATGATACGTCCCTCCATCAGATTACCTGCTGCCGTATCAGGACGTTCTGAATTATAGACCGTCGGAAACGGGGTAAAAGTCTTATCCTGAATGAAATCTTCAACCATGCCCGAGTCCAAAATAGCATCCGTACGAATACCGTGAATCCGGCTTCGCACCTCATTTACAACCTCTTCTTCTGCAATATTTTTCATGTACATCATAGCTACATTGGTACCCGTGTAATTACCCACCTCGAACATCTCCAGAGTTAAATCCGAGTTCTTGATCCTTCTGCGCAGCAAGGCTACATTCGTGAACAGAGATTCTACAAACCCTTCCTTGGGTCCCCGGATATTCGATTGAGTGGTGGGCTCGCTGATGGACCGTTCAGGCCCGCCGGGAGTATTGCAACTGATGATTCGATTGCAGCCCTGCAAGAATATCAGCGTATCGCCTGATAGCAGCCCCGCCATCATCTGGCTCCACTTTCTATGAATCTGGATATTTCCCATCGTTAAGGCATGTTCCTGCAATTGCTGAAAGACCTGCTCGGCAGAATCCATATCTGCATCTCGCACGCGTTCAGACCACCCCATGACGGAGCCCAGCACTAGTTGATTCACCGTATCCAGGTTTACCATACTACTCAAATAGACGAGAGCAGCTGGGCACGGATCGTCCATGCCGACAGTAAAACGACGGATAATGAAGTCAGGGCTGCCTGCAGTCAGCTTACGAATCTGCTCCAAATTTTCTTCAAGATGGGGACTGATCATGATAGGCTCATTCTTTCTAGATGGATCGGCTTTAGATGAAGGGGGATTCAAGTAGGCTACCTCGCTTTCCTGCACAACTTCCATTGGATATAAATGGAGTATGTACAACTTCCTCTCATTTATTCGCGAACACAGCGTTGGGTCTGCTTTTTCTTGCAAATTACAGTTTTCATCCCTCTGCCTCTCACGGCAGCTTCCTTCCTTCAAAGAATCCTCATGCAAAAAAACGCCTCCAGCCCCACTCGATGGTGGTGCCAGAAGCGCCTGAACTACTTCAATGATGCCAACAAGCCACTTCAAATCACCTCAAGAACACTGTACAAAGAATATACCAGCATCTTCATCCTCGTTCGAAAGGTGGGGATTGCGTGAAAGCAACAAGTATCCTACAGAATCACTTAGGTAGAATATATCATTGTACCCTTCGGGGTAATCGCCTCCATAGAGTTGAATACAAAACATGAATTGCTCAACCTGGAGATCCTCGTTCTGCAAATATCCCGGACTGCCACCTAGCTTCGAGCCCGTGAATGAGGCTTCTGCTTCATCCTCAATCCTATCCCCGAGTGAGATCGCTTGCGCAGGGACTGTAAATTCTGATTCATTACGTGGTTGTCCTATGGAGTGCGCAATCACCTTCGTAAATCCCATTTTGATCATATTCAGCTCTAGTGGGTCACCATGATACACGATATTATCTAGGAAATAGGTGTTTCTATTATATGTTGTAAACACAGATATAGCCGTTGCTTCAGGATAGGTGCAGCCAAACGTATCATTCAAAAAACGGGCTGGCAAATGCATCGCTAACGTCAATTTCTCACCATCTGGATTTTCTGGCCACGAGATTTCCTCAGGTAAAAGGCTTACTCCACCTGTTCGGGCCTCATTGGCGTGTTGAGTAATATCTGTAAAAGCAATTGTTGTCGCTCTTGTCACGGTCCTCATCCTCCACTTTTGGTGTAGTTCATTTGGTGAGATCTATTTCTATCCAGTTTTTCAACTACGAAATTCTGATCTGAAAAAGAGGCCACTCGAACCGAGCAGCCTCTCTTACAACATTCATGAACCATCTTTATTCTAAAACCATCTTATACACATTCATGTCATCATCGCTCAGGCTCCATCCCTCTCAACCTTACCGGAGCAGCAATGAGTTCATGGAATTCCCTTTACTGCGCCGTAACGCCTCCATCAATGGAGTAGACAGAACCGTTAATGTACGGGGCCTCATCTCCCAGCAGAAATGCAACCAGATTCGCAATCTCTTCAGGCTTGCCAAGTCTTCCCGATGGAATGCTGTCCAGTGTAGCCTGGAACACTTCCGGGTTATCCTTGCCGAATTGGACTACCATCGGCGTCTCGATCGTCCCCGGTGCGATTGCATTAACCCGAATATTGTCTTTACCATACTCAATAGCTGCTGTTCTCGTAGCGCCGATGACGCCATGCTTGGTCGCCGCATAGGGAGCAACGGATTGCACACCCACGACACCTGCTGTAGACGCCGTATTGACGATAGAGCCTCCACCCGTCTTGAGCATTTCCGTAATGACATATTTCAGACCGTACAATACACTTCTCAAGTTAATATCAATAATCTGGTCGAACTGCTCAATGCTATGATCCGCCAGCTTGAGTCCAGGACCAGAAATACCTGCATTGTTGAAGAACATGTCCACTCGGCCAAAGGCCTCTACCGTTGTCTTCACATAATTCTCCACCTCGGCTGCTTTGCTAACATCCGCCTTGACGAAGATCGCTTTGCCGCCTGCGGCTTCAATCTGCTGCACCGTCTCCTGACCGGCTGGCTCCACCAGGTCAACAACAGAGATCAAGGCCCCTTTCTCCGCCAGCTTCAAGGCGGCAGCACGTCCCAGACCGCTTCCCGCTCCTGTGATGATTGCTACTTTTCCAGTATGACTCATGTTCTCTCCTCCTAGGATGCATTAGGACTGCTTCTATGCGGTTGTAATACCCAACCATGGCTAATTATAGACTAGCGTATCAGGTTTGTCTTGGCTAATTCAACCAGTTCGTCTCCTCTTCCGTTCAGCACAGCCTTCATCATCCATAGTGTAAATCCCTCTGCCTGCTTGAGGTTGATTTTGGGCGGGAGGGACAGCTCCTGTCGATTGACTACCACGTCGATCAGTGCAGGGCCATCGTGCAAGAGTGCTCGCTTCATGGCATCCTCAAGGTCTGCTGGGTCTTCAACACGGATACCCTCGATTCCTATGGCCTGCGCCACCATTGCAAAATTCGGATTAACCAGCGTCGTCCCTGACTCCAGAAGGCCAGCAGCCTTCATCTCCAACTCGACAAAGCCGAGCGCCCCGTTGTTATACACGACGACCTTGACTGGCAGGCGATGCTGGTGCAGTGTCAACAAATCGCCCATGAGCATGGTCAGGCCGCCATCACCGGACAGTGAGATCACCTGCCGATCTGGAGCTGCCTTCTGGGCACCAATCGCTTGGGGTAAAGCATTGGCCATGGTACCATGATTGAACGAACCCAGCAATCGCCGCTCTGGTCCCATCTCCAGATAACGAGCTGCCCATACGGTAGGTGTCCCCACATCACAGGTGAAGATGGCCCGATCATCGGCTGCCTCACTCACCACCTTGGTCAAGAATTGCGGGTGAATCGGCTGCTTGCCTGGCTTGCCAACTGCTAGATCATCCAGCTCTTGGCGCACCTTCGCGTATCGATCCACGCATTTAGCAAGATGCTTGCTGTTATGCTCCTCCCTAAGATATGGCAGCAGCTCTGTAATTGTCGCCTTGATGTCTCCACATAATCCATAATCCAGCTTCGTACGGCGTCCCAGATGAGCGGGCTCAATATCTACCTGTACAATTGTTGCATCCTCAGGATAGAACTGGCGGTACGGAAAATCGGTCCCCAGCATGAGTAATACGTCACAGTCCATCATGGCATGATAACCAGACGAATAGCCGATGAGTCCGGTCAGACCTACGAGATAGGGATTATCGTATTCGAGATATTCCTTCCCACGTAAGGCAATAACCATCGGAGCCTGCAGTCGCTCACATAGCTCCATAAGCTCAGGACGTGCCTCTGCACAGCCCGCTCCGCATAATAATGTGATTCTCTTCCCGGCATTTAGATACTCCGCCAGCTTCAAGAGCTCTTCCCTCGCTGGATGGATGACCGGCTTCGTTACGTGGTATACATGCTCAGGTACAGGCTCTGCAGAAGCCTCAAGCGCGGCTACATCACCAGGCAGGACGATGACAGAGACTCCCGAACGAGCAATGGCAGTCTGAATCGCCATCGTGACCATGCGCGGCATCTGCCGTGGTGTCGTGATCACCTCGCAGAAGTGGCTGCACTCCTGAAAGATCTGCTCGGGATGAGTCGCCTGGAAGTATTCACTTCCGAGCTCATCGCTTGGAATATGAGCGGCAATGGCCAGCACCGGGACACCATTCCGATGGCAGTCATACAAGCCGTTGATAAGGTGCATATTTCCTGGGCCACTGCTGCCCGCGCATACTGCAATGCTCCCGCTGACCTGTGCGTCGGCCCCTGCTGCAAAAGCTGCTACCTCTTCATGGCGGACGTGAATCCATTCAATCTGATCTGAGCGGCGGATGGAGTCGAGTATGGCATTCAATGAATCGCCGACGATTCCATAGATTCGCTTGATGCCCGCATTCAGAAGTGCTTCTAGTACCTGATCTGCTATGGATTTCTTCATGGTTGAAGCCTCCTTCGTACGATAGTCTTCCTTCTAGCGGTAGCTTATCCATGTCACAATATACCTATTCTCTTACCCCACGCTTGCCAGGGTTGAATCCCTGCATGTGTTTTTCCAAAAATAGCGGAAGACATAACCATAGACACAAATAACCGAGCAACCCTAATGGCTACTCGGTAACGAGCTACTCTGCAATGAGCTACTCCGTATTTAAATTGTGGATGTTTATGCTAGACGTACTATGCTGTCTTAATCCACGTCCTCAACCTTTGACGGAACCAATCATAACCCCCTTCTCAAAGTATTTCTGAATGAATGGATAGACAATAAGTATTGGCAGAGTAGAAACAATAATCACAGCATATTTCACCTGATCCGCATATTGCTGGGCATATCCCCCTGCTGAACCGCCAGCTCCTGCACCAGAAGCAAAAACCTGATTGGATAGCAGGATATCCCGCAATACAATCTGAAGCGGCTGCAAATGATTGCTCTGGATATAAATGAGCCCGGTAAAGAAATCATTCCAATGGGCTACTAGGTAAAAAAGGGCTACTACCGAGACCACCGCCTTGGAGAGCGGAAGTGCAATCTGCGCGAAGAATTTGAAATGACTACAGCCATCCATCTGCGCTGCCTCGAACAGCTCCTTCGGTAATGAATGCTCAAAGAAGGAACGTGTGATGATCAGATTGTAGACGTTCACTGAGAACGGGACAATGAACACCCACATCGTATTGGTCAGATGAAGCTCCTTCATCAACAGGTACGTGGGAATCAGGCCACCATTGAAGAACATCGTAATTACAAAAGCAAACATGATCCATCTTCTGGCCCGGAATTCCGGTCTGGAGAGCACATAAGCCGCAGGGAGCGTGAACAGCAGATTGACAAAGGTGCCAAGCGTTGTATAGATAATCGTGTTCTTGTACCCCGTCCAGATGCGTGTGTCCTGGAAAATCTCCTGATAGCCGAAAAAGCTGATATTGCGCGGTAGCCACGTCACCTGCCCGGTCGATACTAGAGTAGAATCACTAATCGACGCGATGATTACAAAATAGATGGGATAAGCCACGATCAGAAATACCAACAGAGACAATATCACAACAGCCGCATCAAATGCATAATCCGAGAGCGGTCGTTCTCTTAGCCGAATCTGGTTCAAGGTGATCTCCTCCCTTTGCCCGAGTGATGCCGCTTATCATTTACCATAGACTGATATTGGAGAATTTCTTGGCGATGAGATTCATGGCATATAGGAAGAAAAAGTTGATCAGTGTATTGAAGAGCCCGATCGCCGCCGAATAGCTGAATTGGTTGCTGACAATACCGATCTTGTATACATAAGTTGCTATGACCTCAGAGACTGGGAGATTCAGCGGATTCTGCATCAGAAACACCTTCTCGAAGCCAGTACCAAGCACATTGCCCATGCTGAGAATGAACAAAATAATAATTGTCGGCACCAGTGCGGGAAGCTCTACATAACGGATCAGGTGCCAGCGACTGGCACCGTCGATCTTGGCCGCATCGTATAGCTGCGGATCAATCGTGGACAAGGCTGCAAAGTATATAATGCTGTTCCAGCCGGCATGCTGCCAGATGTCCGACATGACATAGATCGGGACGAAGGCCTCCGTCGAGCCGAGCAGGTTCGTACCACCAAGACCGATTGCACTGAGTACATGGCCGATGACCCCTGAATTCGGCGACAGCAGGACGTTCAGCAAGCCCACCATGACTACTATTGAAATAAAATGTGGAAGGTACACCGTCGTCTGCAGCGTCTTCTTGGCACGTTTCCAGCGAATCTGATGAACAAGCAGTGCCAGAATAATCGGCGCTGGGAAGCTGAAGATAATGGTAGCCAGACTGATGACGATCGTATTTTTCATCAAATCCATGAACATATAGTTGTTGAAGAACTGCTCGAAGTAATAAAAGCCCCGCCACTCACCGCCAGTAAGCCCTTGTGTGAAGTTATAATCCCGAAAAGCTAGCTGGATGCCGTACATGGGAATGTAATTGAATACGAAGATGACGATAATCGCAGGCAACACCATGATCCACAGCTGATAGTCTCTTGTAACCGTATTCAGGAATGTGCGCTTGGGTACCTCTGTTGCACGGGAGAGCTTCTTATCCGATTTGGATGCCTGACTAATCATAAGATACCTCCATTCAGCACGAATTGTAGGCGGGAACGATCCTCAGGTTATTGCTTACTCTTATACTCATCGTAGTATCGCTGCATGATCTCCAGATTGGCCACCAGCCCGGTCCGCTGAGCATCTGCCACATACGCATCCCATTGCTCCTCAACGCCGCCCTTCGTAATCCACTCCGACCATTTGGCAATAGCCATACTGATGAATGACGTATTATTAAGTGCCATCATGCTATTATCCTGAGGTGCGTACTTCAGAAATACGCCAGGCATCACATCATTGTCCAGATCAATCGCATCAAGGGCCGGCTTGAGCGGCTCGGTCTGCTTGCCTACCGATTGCATATCTGTGCCAAGCGTCAGCTTCAGATCGTCCGCAATATACATAGGGCCATTGTCTGCCCAGGTCGAGGTCCATTTCCAGGTACCCGGGTCCATGGCGCTGTCCTCTGGCGGGAGTATAGTATAAGAACCGTCGCCGTTATCCTGAATGTTCGTGCCAAGAGATCCGAACAGTACCTGCATGCTCACCTTGGGATCATATAGCTCATTGATGAAACGCATGGCCGCCTCTTTACTCGCTGAAGTAGCTGACATCTGAACGGTGTTCACTCCGTAGTTCAGAGAATTGTAATCATAGCTCCACGACATCGGAGCCGTCGAATCGGATGACACCTTGAGTGGCGCCAGTGACGTATATTGCGGGCTGACCGCATTGCCGAATCGGTCTGATACCTCCCACCCAAAGGTATATCCTACCTTGGCGGTATCTCCCGAGCCACGGGCCACGGATTGATATTTGGTATAATCCTGCGTGAACACCTCGGGGTTAATCAAGCCCTCGCTGTACAGCTTATGAAGGAACTGCACCAGCTCCTTGTATCGTTCGTCGATGAAGAAATTTTTGACTTGGCCATCCTCCATGAAGTATCCCATGCCGCCGTTATCTGTCAGAGTGATTCCCTGACTTCCGAGTAACACGATCGGCATGAACGCTCCGAAGCCTGTTTTTCCAGTCGGTGCAAAGTCCATCGGAATCTCATCATTCGGATCACCGTTCCCATTCGCATCCTGTTCCTTGAAAGCCTTCAGCACGGTATGCAGCTCATCCCATGTGGTCGGTGCCTCCAGTCCCAGACGATCCAGCCACTCCTGGTTGATGAACTGTCGGGTTGTTGTCTCAGGCCAGTAGCGTTGATATTTGGGGAGTCCGTAGATTTTGCCATCCACCTGTGTAGCAAGCGCCTTCGTCTCGGGCTTGGCCTCGAACATAGCTTGGACATTCGGGGCATGAGCCTCAATCAGACCAGTCAAATCCTCGAAGAGACCTTGGAATTGGGCGAAATCAGCATCTGTAATGGAGTTCACACCAACGATGAGATCGGGGATGTCGCCACTGGCGAGCAGCGCCCCCTTCTTCTGATCCCAATCTGCTGATATCTCCTGCCATTCAATTTCTACACCAGCCCGTGCCTCCGCCTCCTTCAGCCATTCCATCTTATCGAGCTGCTGCGTAAGCGGGTGCTTAATCATAATTGCCTTCAGCTTCACCTTCCCATCCGGCGTGAGCTGTGGCTCAGCCGACTCCTGGCCCCCGCCGCAAGCAGACAGTAACATGCTGGTCATACATACTACTAGCAAGACGATGAACATTTTTCGCATAAGCTACTCCTCCATTGCTGTAAAATGTACACAGTAAAGATTGAACTGAAGATGCTGAGGATTCGAGTGCTTGCAACTGCGGTGAACATTTGGAGCTCCGGCCGCTGTTGTCTCCAGATTTCTTCCATGTAAACGGCTTTTGGTCGTGGAAATCCAGAGACAAAGGCGGTCGCTATCGCTCCTCCACTTCCAAACGTCCCCTCCGTTGCCCACCCTTCCTCAATAATACAGGTTCAATTTATATACGGTTCTTGCTGAATGGTTATTCGGTAGCTTCTTTCTGAATTAAAATCCTCCGCCACGACTCTGACGACCAGCTCTTGCTGTTCACCAGTTAGCTTCACAGCTCGCACCGCAGACTCATCGATTAGAGTGCCATCGACATAGATTAGTGCATGATCATTCTGTGGTACAAAGCTTGCTTGCAACGCCTTAACATTAGCTCCAATGGTCAAGGTATAGTCATTAAGCTCAGGTGCGAAGGCTGGAGATAGTGTTCCTTCATTAAATATTAGCTGCTGCAGAGCTGCCTCAGCGTCAAAGGCTCTCATCGTTCGTAAAATATGATAAATGCTGATCTCTGTGTCAGAAGCTGCGAAGGTAACTTTCACATGCTGCGACGCTAATCCTTGCTGTTCCAGTCCATCCTTCGTCATACTGAGATGATCTGGCAGGAGATACCTCTTCTCCGTCAAAGTGCGAGTGTTGGTTCGCGGAATGTGCTCCCGCAACCAGAAGTGATCATTCAACCGGATCTCCAGCTCTTGAGATGTATGGGCAGTATAATACAATACCGTTAAATAATTAGGCTGCTGCGGCTCTACTCGCATCATGTAGCTGAACCAGCCACCTGGATCAGCTTTGCGCAAGCTGTAGCCGTCCCAGGTTCCTGCGGAGGTACGATCCCCCTGCACCTGATGCTCAAGCTCATGCTGATCATTTCCCACAGGGAGGCTATCAACGGTCGCCTTCACCATGCGGCGCTCAGCCTTGCTACGCTTGATATGCTGCTGCAATTCCGTTGAATCCGGCTGCACCAGATACCAATAAATGCCGTATCGCTCCCGATGCTGCAGATAGTGCGGGGTAAATACGAGACGGTCATCGTCATCGGTATGACGCAATCTGAAGGACAACGCCTCCTTCTCCTGCACCAAGTGCTCCGGCAAGCGTGCAAGCCACTCGTCAGGCGTCATGCCAGCTTCCAAAGTGATGAAATCCTTCATTGGCATATGCCGGGTCGGAACGCTCACCATAACTCCAGTCGCGGAGGTGCTTAGATCTTCTTGTCCCAGCGCTGCACTGAGCACTACCGGACCATAGCGAAAACCAACCGCATGCTGCGCATCAGGCAACGCTTCATAAGTAATGCTCATCGGCAGCCTGATGCGCACCTTATCGCCATCGGTCCAGTTCCGCTTCAGCGTTAGCCAGCCCTCACGAGGTGTTAACATCACGTTCTCTCCGTTTACCTCCAGCTCCACAGGTGCAGTACTCCAGTACGGTACCCGCACATGAATGGAGCATTCGGCCTGATGCCCCTCCTGAGCCTGAATCTGCAACGTGATCTGATCCGAGATTGGTACCCGTGCATCTACATGCACCTTCAGCCCTTCCGTCTCCCAGTCCACTGTCGAGCTCATGAACTGTGTAATGTATAACGCATGCTCGCCTTCATAATACAGGCTGTCGTTCAGCTTCGTGAAGCTCTCCATTCCCGTCCCTGTACAGCACCAGAAATGCTCGAATTCAGAGCTGTATACCTTGAAATATCCTGTGGCCATTGGCTGAAAATACATCGTCATGCCCGTCTCAGGATGCTGAGAGGATAGAATAGCATTACGGAACGTATTCTCGTAAAAATCAGCATACTTCATATCGCCCGTCAGCTTGAACAGCTCCCGGCTCAGCTTAAGCATGTTGTAGCTATTGCAGGTCTCACAGGTGAAAGGCGAACGCTTCCCATCCAGTTGATCCGGTTCACCGAAATGCTCCCACTCACTATTGCCACCAGTCATATAGCTATGATGCTCCACGACCATATCCCAGAAGCGTACGCTAGCCTCCAGATAGAAGCTCTCTCCTGTAAGCTGGTAGCGATGCAATGCACCGAGGAACTTGGGTATCGTCGTATTGGCATGCTTCCCCTGCAGAATATCCCGTCCCTGCTGTACTGGGTGGAATAAAGTCAGTTCATCAAAACGGTGAGCTGCTTCCATATGGGACGTCTTGGCGGTGATGCGGTACAGGTGGTACAGTGCATCATTCATCCCTCCGTATTCTACAGCCAGCACTCTATTATGAATCTCTTCTGTCCAGCCCAATGCCCGATTAGCAACCCAATCGCCTAGCCGATCAGCCAAGCGGTATGCAACCATATTCTGGGTAGCGTGATAAACTGACACAATTCCTGCTATAATCTTATGCATAGTGTACCAAGGTACCCATGCAGGCTTTCCATTCTCTACATGATCGAATAACATTTCAGGAAATGCAGAAATGTATCCGTTTTCAAATTGACATACCTCTAACTCTTCCACGATATACACGAGCCGCTCATGCAGGTCAGTATCTTGTGTCGTGCAATAGGCTTGTGCGACTGCCGTTAAATAATGTCCTAGCGTATGGCCGCGAATCTCTGTGCTTTCCCAGCCAGGATAAGGCTCAGCCTTGGGTGAAAGCCCCCTGTTCGTTCGAAATGAGGACAATAAGCGATCTGGCTCATAGCGACGTAAGTAAGCCAGCTCTTTATCAAAAGCGTTGATACAATATTCATCCTGCAGCCGAACCTGAGCCAGCCGAAGGTCCTTGAGAGGGACGTCTAACAGCGTCTGCTGGACGTTTGCCATAAGCGCTCCACACTCCTGTCATCTTTCTCATGCGTCTTACAGATCTCCCCGTCGGGTGACGTAAGGTTCATTCGATAGTACAGCATAGTCATTTGCCATGGCTTGTCGTCTGACCAGACTCATGCTTACGATATTGTGTTCAGCCGGCTTAGATCTAGATTAGCGTGATTTGCAGCCTGAATAAATAGGGCAACGTTCGAATTAGTGGCAAAAGGTTAGAAAGGATGGTGAAGCAGATGTACAGCTACGAGGTCAATATTCAATCTCCGGTGCACATGACAATGACGGGGAAATTCTCTGCTCCCACCGCAGCTTGGCAGCATATGGAGCGTGATCTCACCGATTATGAACTGATTATCATGACTCAGGGCTGTCTGTATCTGGAGCTCAATGAGGAGCGGTTCGCTGTCGAGCGTGGGGAGTATTTGTTCATGCCACCGTATATGCGCCAGCGAGGCTTCAAGCCTTCAGATTGCAGCTTTTACTGGCTACACTTCTCACCGAATCATGGCATGATCCGAACAGATCAGCCCTTGCACTCCCTTTCCTCCAGAAAAGAGGCTACCATTACACTTCCGCAGCATGGCACTCTCAGAGACCCTGAGAGACTGATCGTCATGATGAAGCAGCTGCAGGATTCCATAAGAAGCTACAACGAGCAGACCCTAAGCAACTATATGTCTACGGTGATTCTTTGTTCCCTTTACAATCAGCTGCTGCAGCAGGCCCCTGTGGCAGACGGGTCCAAGCAGACACAGCTGTACAATGATATTCTCGACTACATCAAGTGGAATTGGCACGAAAATATGAAGGTGTCCCAGATCGCCCAGCATTTCGGCTACAACGAGAAATACTTGTCACATCTGTTCACCACCATGGGAGGAGTCTCACTTAAGCAGTACATTTTGCAGCAGAAGATGGAGGCTGCCAAGTTCCTGCTTACGGATACCAACAATAATATCGGCGAAATAGCAGCTCAACTGGGGTATAAAGATGCACATCACTTCATGAAGTATTTCAAGAAGATCGTCGGCCTGACACCTACCGACTTCCGCAATGCCTATGCCAAGCGATTACTCTATTATGAGTGATGATAGAACACAGATATGCTAGTGATTCATGGCTAACAGGAAAGACGTTATGGGCATCACGTGACAAAGAGACCAATAAGCAAAAAGGACTGAAAGTCAGATCACTGCTCTCAGTCCTTCTACTATTCAATTCTGGAATGCATTTTATATGATCTTACTTCACACGTACTCGGCTTCTCGATCTTTTTCAGCTTTCGAACTTTCGAACTTCTGAATTCTCAAGCTCTTCAAAGTTTCATTGATTAGCCTAGCTTCACCAGAATTAGCCCAGCTTTACCAAACTGTAGCTCTTCTTGCCTTTACGCACGATAATGAAGCGGCCACCGATCGCTTGCTCGGCTGTAATCTCCACGGCAATATCATTTACCCGTTCGCCATTAATGGAGATCGCTCCCTTGGTAATGTCCTCACGTGCCTGGCGTTTGGAAGGCTCGATGCCAAGGTCCACCAGCCAGTCAACGATATTCTTAGCGTCTTTGGACACCTCATAGGTAGGCATTTCCTTGAAGCCCTGTTCAATTTCATCCGCTGTCAGGGACCGAATATCACCGCTGAACAATGCAGCCGTAATTCGCTTGGCTTGCTCCAGCATCTCTTCTCCATGCACGAAGCGAGTCATTTCCTCAGCCAGCATCTTCTGCGCCTCGCGCTTATGTGGCTCCGTCTCGACCTTCTGCGCCAGCTCATCAATCTGCTCCTTCTCCAGGAAGGTGAAGTACTTCAGGTATTTGACGACATCCCGATCATCTGAGTTCGCCCAAAATTGGTAGAATTCATATGGTGTCGTCTTCTTCGGATCAAGCCATACTGCTCCACCAGCTGTTTTGCCGAACTTCGTACCATCTGCCTTCAGCATCAGCGGGATCGTCAGGCCGAATGCCTTGGCTTCGGCTCCTTCTTTCTTACGGATGAAATCCAGACCACTCGTAATATTTCCCCACTGGTCCGATCCACCAATCTGCAGCTGTACATCCTCATTTCTGAACAGATGCAGGTAGTCCAGCGATTGCAGAATCTGGTACGAGAATTCCGTGAAGGAAATACCGCTATCCAGTCGGCTGGACACGACATCCTTGGCCAGCATCGTGTTGATGCTGAAATTCTTGCCGTAGTCTCGCAGGAATTCAATCACATTGATCTTGTGCGTCCAATCATAGTTGTTCACCAGACGGATCTGGTTGTCGCCTTCCGTCACGAACAGCTTCTTCATCTGTGCCGTGAGAGCGTCGACGTTAGCCTGGACCTGCTCCAAGGTCTGCAGAGAGCGCTCTGTCTGACGACCACTCGGGTCCCCGATTGTACCTGTCGCGCCGCCGATCAGAATAACAGGACGATGGCCTGCAAGCTGGAAGCGCTTGAGTACCATGAACGGAATCAAGTGACCAATATGCATACTGTCGCCAGTCGGGTCTATTCCACAATATACGGAGACGGCTTTCTCATTCGCCAGGGCTCTTAGCCCTTCTGCATCCGTCTGCTGGTTGATGGCATCGCGCCATTCAAGTTCATCAATAATATTCATGACCTCATCCACTCCTTCAAATTGTCACGTTCACTTATAACGAGTCCCCTCGCTGGTGTAAGGCATATTGTCCTAACAGCCCGAGAGAGTTGCTGCTGATGTACACAGCTTGCAGCATTTGTTGAAAGACAAAAAAATCGTCCCTACGTCTATTACAGACATAGGGACGATTATATAACCGTGTTACCACCCTGATTGCATCCAGCACATGACGGTGGTCTAGCTTACCGCATGGTCCAGGATACCACTCTTCTGCGAGTTAACGTTCGCAGCGTCCGCCCAGGGTTAACCGGGATACTCCAGAGTGTAATTCGCGTGCTTCATGTGTACCGGGTCTCATCTACCCCCGGCTTTCTGGAACAGGGATCAAGCAGCTACTGGGCTCTTTCAACGCATATCGTGTATAAGATTACAGACAGTATAAGTGAAACGGCGAACCAATGTCAACCAATGCGCATGTATGAAAATTGCGTACTCATTTGTCTTTCAGCTCAATCTCAAATGTGCTACCTGGATTCCCGCCAAACACAATCATTCCTTTGGCAGGAAGCTGAACTGTAGGATGGTCACTGATGACGGAGGAATGAAGCATAAGTCCCTGCTCATCATAGACAACAAAGTCTCCGCCTTGTGCTGCATTAACTGTCAGGACGCGACCTGCTGTTGCATCGCCCAGCTTGAACCACTGTGCATATCCAGAAGCCGGAATCGTCACTGTCGACGCACCATCAGATTTCAATGTATCTATGGCATCTTCACGGATGTAACGATGCCCCCTCATGTCCATATATTCCGTCTGGCCCTGCTGTGAGAAGCGAAGGTGATACGTATCTCTGCCTATCATGACCGGAATCTCGAGGATATTCAGTGCCTGATTCGCATCCACAATCTTGGTGCCATTAGCATAACCGTCAGCAACAATCAGCTTCTGGGTAGTAATTTCTGGACTCAGGAAAAATACAGAGTTGATCTTCTCGTCCAGCACATAATAGGTCTTACCGTTACGCTCATTCCATACGCTCTGATCCGAAGTATTCACTGGATTGGACGGCAGCTTTTGCGCCTCAAAATAGGACATGACCGTCTGGCCGATCGCACCAAAATCCAATGTTCCGTTCACTTGCAAATACTCGTTGCCATTGCTGGCGCGCTCGAAGCTGATACTGACTTTGCCATCAGGGCTCGTGAATTGCTTCTCTCCTGTATAGACATAGGTCGCTGCAGGGATTAATCCGTCCATCAAGGCTGGCAACGTAACCTCCCCATCCTTTACGAGAATTTCCAGCGTCGTTCCCATTGTTCCGTACAACCCGGAGTGTGAAGACATTTCAGCAGGCATGGCTTCTTTCACAGGCGCTGCGAGATTCGCGTTATCAGCACTAGTGATTGTGGCCTCTTCCTCGACCTTGATCTTTCCTTTCTCCTTCAGCACCTCCATCAAGACACTGGAAGCGAATATATTGTTATAAAAAGATGATCCTCCTGAGGTAACAACAGCCATCGACAGCTGCTCCTCAGGCAATGTAATCAATACGGAATGGTACAGAACGGTATCTCCACCCTTGGATAGCGCCGTAATACCGTAATCACTGAATGGCGCAAGCCGCACAGCATCCCAGCCAAGACCATAGTTAAAAGTGTTACGTTCCTCGCTTACCCATGCTCCTCTGCGATACTCTGGATATTGCATCGCAGCTGCCGCCTGCTTGGATAGTATATCGGGTCTATTTCCGATCAGCACTTCAGCGAATTTCGTTAGCTCCTCGGCCGTAGAGTATAGGCCGCCGGTACCGAGTACATTCGTGCTCTCAATGGGAAGTTCTTCATCCACACCGGGGAGACCTGTTCTCGCCAGTCGTTCCCGATCGAAAGCATTCAGCGGTGTTTTGGTAGCACTCAAGTTAAGCGGCTTACTAATGTGAGTATCCAGGAATTGTGTATAACTCATACCACTTACCCGCTCCACCATAATTTCCAGCAGCTGAAATGAATCATTGCTGTAGACCGAGAATTCACCAGGATCGGATTTTAGATCTTCTGTTTTCAGTTGTGTCAGTAGCTTGTCATGTGCATACGTATCCGTATCATCGAACAATATTGAATTTTTGTAATGCATGCCATGCAGACCGGATGAATGATTAAGCAGCATCCGTGGAGTGATGCGCTTGTAGCGTTCATCTGCCATACTGAACTCTGGAATGTAGGTGGTGAGCGGTTCATCCAATTGGATCTGACCCGAATCCACGAGCATCATGGTTGCAGCAGAGACGTACATTTTGCTGACAGAGCCGATGCCAAACATCGTGTCCGGTTCAATCTTCACCAGTTCACCCTCTGCCCCTTTACCGAACCCTTCTGATAGTGTATTCGAGCCATGATCCATAATGGCATACTGTACACCTTGCACACCATAGTTCGCAATGAGCTCCTCTGCCAGGTCGCGGGCCACCTTTTGTATGCGATCATTGCTCTCCTGAGCGGTAATTACAGGGCCTACGGGCATGGTGAATAACAGGATTGCCATCAGTGCCAAACCGAATTTCTTCATCCTTACTCCTCCTTTTCTGATCTATGCTTTTTACATGCATCCATCATATGTCAGAGTACTAAGCCTGGAACAAATTTAACCTTGAAATGACGTAAAGAATCCCTGAACAGCATCCTGTCCAGGGATTTTTTTGTATTACAACTATGGAAATGGAATAAAAACCATATTATTAAAGGTTCTCTGTTCACTCTCGATTGTCATATTCCCACCGTAATGCTCACAAATACGCGCGATGTTCGTCAGGCCAATCCCATGGAATTCTGTATCGGGCTTTTGACTAATCAGGTCAGGCGCTGGTTGCTCCATTTGATTGCGGATGTGGATCATCAAGGCCGACGTAGTCGAATGAATTTTGATCACCATGTGGCGATCCTCTGCTAATCGGATACGTTTGGATGCCTCAATGGCATTATCCAGCATATTACCGAGCACGACACACAGATCATAACGTTCAATGGGCAGTTCATGCTCATGAAGATGAAGCCTGGTATCGATCCGGATCCCGTTCGCTTGCCCAATCTGGAGGGTATTCGTGACTAATGCATCAATAACGAGATTGCCAGTGTTCACACGCTGATAGGCATCCTCAATTTTATGTAAAGTAGTACGAATATGCGCCTGAGCCTCCGCTGGCTGATTGCGTTTCAGACATTCCTCTATATACAAAAAGTGTTGATTCGTATCATGGATAATTCGCTTGATATTCTTGAAGCTATGAACAGTCTTCTCATAGTTCGCATCCTGATAATCCATCTGCTGTTGTAGCTGGTCGTTCTCATGGAGCAACTGGAACTTCTCGATAATATTATCGAACAGGTACACAATCATGACGTTCAGGAACAAGAGCCCACATACGGATATCAGATAATATACATTTTTCTCGCTGTTGGAGGATAGGACATTAACCTGAAAGATACTGATTAACGGTACGCTCAAAAATAACAAATAGTAGCGATTGTGTAGTGGCAGGCTCCGGCGCCTCGCCATCCAGCGTATTATCCCAATGACTGCAAACATGATAATGCAGCTCAGCAGCAACGTAATTCCACTAGTTAACAGTACATATTGCCCCTGAAAATCAGGATAGCTGGAGTACTTCATATCCATCGCTGGATACAGAACATAAAGTGTACCCATATGCACAAGCGTGATAAGGACACTATACAGGATGGAGAACAGAACTTTTAGCTTCATCTCGACACGGTATGCCCCGGACAGACTAAATATAACAATTAAAGCCATCAGGGAAGCGACAATAGACGGCAGATCAATTTGCAGATACAGCATGTCGAGCAGCACAAATATAGCACAATAGATGAATCTGGTCGGCTTACGCGCAGCTTTTCCGAAAACCGAGTCATAATACAGATTTAGCTGGAAACACATGACAAGTGCAACACACAGATGAAGCAGCAGGTAGTATCCGTTCATACATCCATACTCATAACCATGAATTTGGTGTAGGCATCCTTGACTTCCTTGAGCTTGGATCTGCCGATCGGAAGCTCTGCTCCATTTGTCATCAGCACTCTTCCGCTTGTGAATTTCCTGACATGGGACAGATTAATGATAATGGACCGATGGATCTGCAGAAAATGATGCTCTTTTAGAGCAGCTGCATAATTGGATATCAATCCTCTGCTCTCATGGCTATCTTCCGTGGTGACAAATTGCAGCTGGCCTTTGATCGTCAGGCTCGCCACGGCTTCAATGGAGATGATGTCGTCATGCTTCAGCACCAGCTCCTCGGATGCGGACTTGATGACCAGAAGCCGATGATCCATTCTCTGAAGATAGTGGCACAGCTTAAGCATTTTCTCTTCAAAGACCTCTGTCTCGACTGGCTTGAGAATATATTGAAAGGTCACAACGTCGAAGCTCTCCAGCATGTATTCAGCATAGCTCGTCAGGAATACGATCTGCTCATCGCGTCTCCCGAGCTCCCGAATGGCCCGAGCTGTATCTATCCCACTCAGTCCTGACATTTCAATATCCAGAATGAGAATATGGAATGAGGCATCTCGCTGTTGATAGCGCTCCAGGAGCTGCTCCCCCGAGCTGAACTCCTCAATTGCGAACTCCACGCCCGACTTGACAGACAGGCCCACTAGCATGGTCTTGACCCGCTCCCTTTGTCTTTCTTCATCATCACAGATGGCTATACTATACATGAATGTCTTCCTCACTTCCTGAAGCTGTCTATCTTCAACAGTATACAATGATTGGGCCGTGTCATCCTCCATAAAATTCCTTCACACACTCTCCAGCGGTGGAAATGGAACGCCAACAGCCGCAAAGTTAACGGTAGATGTTGACCGTTAACTTTGCGGCTGTAAGGTCCATTTTAACACGATTTATGTCCATTTAGCCTGCGAGACTCTGTGTATACTGCCGAATATCCCGGATCAGTTGCTCGACATGCTCTTGTCTCGTTGCCCAGCTCGTGCAGAAGCGCACAGCACTATGCGTCTCATTGACCTTCTCCCAGAATGAGAAGCTGTATCGATCCCGCAAGGAGTCCAGCAGATGGTTAGGCAGAATCGGGAATTGCTGATTCGTTGGAGAGGCATAACGGAAGGCGATGCCCTCCGCCTTGAGCGCATCCTGGATCATCATGGCCATCTCCACAGCGTGTCTAGAAATATCTAGGTACAATCCGTCCTCGAACAGCGTCTCGAACTGGATGCCGAGTAGCCTTCCCTTGGCAAGTAGTCCGCCTTTTTGCTTGATGAGGTACCGGAAATCGCGCTTCAATTCTTCTTTCAGGATGACGACAGCTTCGCCCAGCAGCGCGCCTATCTTGGTGCCACCAATGTAGAAGACATCACAAAGACGAGCCAGATCGGCAAGCGTCATATCGCAATCACGGGCAGCCAGCGCATAACCGAGACGTGCACCATCAATAAATAGCGGAAGCGCATGCTCACGACACACTTGATACAGAGCCTCCAGCTCAGCCTTGCTGTAGACGGTCCCATTCTCGGATGGCTGTGAGATGTAGACCATTCCTGGTTGTACGCAATGCTCAGCAGTCGCATCATTAGCATGTGCCTCATACAGCTCCCGCACCTGCTCTGCCGTTATCTTTCCATCATCGCTCGGCAACGTAAGCACCTTATGCCCAGTCGCTTCAATGGCACCCGTCTCGTGAACCGCGATGTGGCCCGAAGCGGCAGCAATGACTCCCTGATGAGGACGTAGAATGGAGGAAATGACCGTTAAATTCGTCTGTGTTCCCCCCACCAGGAAATGAACATCTGCCTCCTCACGCTCACAGGCCTGACGTATGTAGCTCCTTGCCAATGCACAGTGCTCATCTGTCCCGTAGCCACTCGTCTGCTCCCCGTTCGTCTCTACAAGACGTGTCATAATACGCTCATGTGCTCCCTCTGTATAGTCACACTCAAATCTAATCATCGTATGCTCACTTCTCCCTCTTATCCAGCTTCTCCTGTATTTTCATTATGGAGGCATGTATCTCTCTAATATCTTCATCACTTAATCCGCGCATCAGGAGCAGGATCTGTTCGTCGGATCGCTCGTTCAGTTCGTGATAGAGATCTAATCCCTTCGGTGACAATCTCAACAGACTCACGCGACTATCAGCATCAGAATTTTGCTTGATGAGATATCCAAGCTTGCACAGCTTGGTGACGATCCGGCTCATATAGCTTCGATCAATCGTGAGCGCATCGACAAGGCTGTTCGCAATACACTCACCTTGAATGCCAATCTCAATAATGACCCGTGCCTCTGCCCAGGAATGTCCTGTGCCCAGAATGTGTCTGTCCATGACTCCAAGCGTATTGGTGTAATAGCGGTTGAAGCGTCTGATGTCTGCGATCATGTCCCTGCTGATCTGACCAGCGTCGATGATGATCCCCTCCGTTCTTTTTGTGGACTTAGTCAACTAATAGTTTAGATAGATAATGTGGACGTTGTCAACAATAATTCATCTGAAAATATATCTAGCACCTTCCGCCATCAGGACTGCTCTGCGATATCAGGCTATGAAATGCTATTAGTGAAGATTACATGATATAATCACGAGGAGGACAAGCTAAATGAAAACGTCTGATGCTTGACTGGCATGTTCCTTGCAACTTGCTATACTTATACTAGAACAAGCATGCAGAAGCTATTGTTAGCACAGACCAGAACTGCAGATCATTTTAACGGGAGTGATGGAATCCATGATTCACAAGCTAGGTCAAATTATGTTGTATGTGAATAATCAGGATCAAGCCGTACAATTCTGGACAACCAAGCTGGGTTTCAATGTAGTATCAGAGGAACAAATGGGTGAGATGAGATGGATCGAGGTTGCTCCGTCAGACTCAGGCACCAGCATTGTGCTTCATAACAAAGCGCTTGTAGCCAAGATGTCCCCAGAATTGCATTTGGGCACTCCTTCCCTCATGTTCTATTCCGACAATCTGGAGGAGCTCTATAGTAGCCTGTCCACTCAGGGAGTCACCGTTGGAGAAATGGTCGAAATGCCCACTGGCAAAGTTTTTAACTTTGCAGATGACGAGGGCAATTATTTTGCAGTCATGGAGAAATAATAGCTTGAGGCACATTCAGACTTGAACTAAGGCTAAGGCTGATGCGCTAATAGGCTTCGCTCCGCGGTTCTGCCGCCCTAAGCCTTAATGACACATACTCCTGGCTACTTGGACAGTAGGAGTACACGTAATCGGAGAGCATCTCAATCCTACCGCGCAAATACATGAAAAAGACTCCGAGCCCATGTTACTGGTTCGGAGTTCTTCTACTTTGATGTTTGTATCGTGAATAGGCCGTACTTAATAAATAGAAATCAATGACTTGGTATACTCGTGTCTTCCCTCGTAAAACAACTGCTCCCGCTCGAATTGATCCACCAGCTGTCCTTCATGCATAACCATAATGCGATGGCTCAGCTGGTGAACGGCTGCAAGATCATGCGAAATGAACAAATACGATAAGCCTAATGCTTCCTGTAGCTCCTGCAATAACTTGAGCACAGCTCCCTGCGAGAGTACGTCCAGACTAGCTGTTGGCTCGTCCAGCACGATCAGGTCAGGCTCAATACTGATTGCTCTTGCGATCGTCACCCGTTGACGCTGACCACCGCTCAGCTCATGCGGATAACGATCAGCCAATGAGGCAGGCAGCTCTACTGCTTCCATCAGCTCATGAATGAAAGCCTTACGAGAGGTGCATGCAAAATGAGACAGCTCCAGCTCATGCTGGTATTGCTCATAGGGATCAAGCAGAGACTCTCGGATTCGCAGCCTCGGATTCAACGCTGCGCTTGGGTTCTGCAGCACCATTTGCATATTTTTGCGATAAGGACGCAGCTCTCGTTCAGATAAGCGCTCAATCGCTTTTCCACGAAAGCGGATTGTTCCTTCCGTAACAGGCTCAATACGCATCAGGCAACGGGCGAGTGTACTCTTGCCACAGCCACTTTCCCCGACCAGTCCGAGACATTCCCCCCGGCTCAATCCGAAAGATACAGCGTCGATTGCGAGCTTGCCACTGGCATACCTTTTGCTTAATTCTTCTACAGACAGCAAGATGTCTGTCATCGTGCCACCTCCTGTGCTTCTGGAACAGGGACCACAGGCGCTCCCAACATGGGGGCAGCAGCGATAAGCTGCTTTGTATATTCATGACGTGGATGGCTCAGCATCTGCTCTCTCCGCCCGGATTCTACGATTGTGCCATCCAGCATCACCGCAATCCGGTCGGCATAACGTCTGACAAGCCGCCAATCATGAGTGATGAACAGAATGGCACAGCCTGTCACCTGCTGCCGCTGCCGCAACAGCTCAAGAATGCGATGACCTGTCATGCTATCCAGGGCCGTCGTCACCTCGTCCGCAATCAGCACATCTGGGGAAAACAATAAGGCCAGCGCAATCGAGATACGCTGCAATTGTCCACCACTTAATTGAAATGGATACCGCTGCGCCATGTCAGCCTCCAGCCCAACCGAGGCTAGCGCTTCTTCAGTCCGCCTGCGGCATTCCGTTGTTGTCACCTTGTCATGAGTTCGTATGTACTCCATAAAGTGCTGCCCAATGGTGCGAAATGGTGTGAAGGAGCCTTGATAATCCTGAAAAATGTAAGCCAATCTGCGGCCTCGGATGTGCTGCAGGCTTTTCAGGGACATAGACAGCAGTTCCTGATCATCCAGTAGAATCTTTCCTTCTGCATGCAGTGTGGGAGGCAGCAGTTGACCAGCGGCTTGGGACAGCAGACTTTTCCCGCTACCACTCTGACCGACCAGTGCATACCACTCCCCTGGACGAATCGTCAGTGACACCTTATGCAGCAGCATTCGCGAGCTACTCTGTACGGTGACCTCTTGGAATGATAGCAATTGAAATACCTCCTTTGGCTTGGGATGTATGTTATTCCTGTTCTGCAGTTTTTCTAACGTCATAGCGGTCTCGAAGCCAGTCGCCGAGCCAATTCGTGCACAGCACTACAATTACAATAGCCAGCCCTGGATATAACATCAGCCCAGGCGTTGATTGGAAATATGGCCTGGAGTCGTTAAGCATACCTCCCCACTCTGGTATAGGCGGCTGCACGCCAAGACCTATATAGGAGAAAGCTGAAATCAGCAGGATGACCTTGCCCAGATCCAGACTGGCCAGTACGAGTACCTGTCCAATGATATGCGGCAGCAAATGCTTGCGTATGATGGCATGTGGTGGCAATCCATTCGTGCGGGCAATGAGGATATAATCCTTGCGCGATTCGGCCATGACGATGCTGCGAACCACTCGAGCATAGCTGACCCATTTCACCATCACAATAGCGAGGATCAGGCTCTCCATCCCAGGACCTAACAGACCAGCCAGAATGATAGCCACAATCATATCCGGAAATGCCAGAAAGCCGTCTGCCAATCGCATGAATATACGGTCGATCCATCCGCCAAAATAGCCGGATAACAGGCCTACTGGAATCCCGACGACAAGGGCAGCAAACAGCGCCAAAAAGCTGTAGCCCAGCGTCTGTTGTCCGCCGAGCAGCAGTCTTGTGAACACATCTCTACCCAGATGATCCGTTCCCAGCGGATGCTGCAGGCTCATGCCTTGCAGCCGATTGCCAAGATCCGTAAGCGTCGGGTCATGACGAAGAAAGAATAATGCATGAATAATGGACATGAGCACGACAACTGTAAAGAGAGAGAGAAGAAGAAGCGGCCACTTTCTGCGGAAGCTTCGCCCTGAATTGTTGCTTAAGACCTTCATCCGTTCTGTTCCCTCTCCTTCCATCTTATCTCTGGATTAAGGTATCTGTAGGAGATATCCACTGCTGTATTTACCAAGAAGACGATTATCGCCATTACGAGAATATAGCCCTGAATCATCGGATAGTCCCGTTGTCGAATGGAATCCACGACAAGCTTGCCGATCCCTGGATAGGCGAACAGTACCTCGACAACGACAATTCCGCCAATCAGGCTCCCGAGACTGATACCGAACACTGTAATGACTGGTGGCAAAGAGTGTCTAAAGGCATGTGCCCAGAATATCCTCCACTCGGATAATCCCCTGGAACGGGCAGCACGAATGAATTCCTGACCCAGCGCATCCAGCAGGCTGGACCGAAGTAGCCTCACATATACACCAGAGATCGCAAGTCCGAGTGTCAGAGAAGGCAGCACCAGTGATTCAAGGCCGTTCCTGCCCATCGTGGGAAGCCAACTTAGACGTACTCCGAAGAAATCAATCAAGATGAGACCCAGCCAGAAACTCGGCACCGCTGCACCTACAATAGATAGCAGACGACTGAGCTGGTCAATCCAGCGATCACGGTACAACGCAGACAACGACCCGAGCGGCAAAGAAATAATGAGCATCACCAGGAGAGATCCGATCGCCAGCTCCATGGTAGCAGGAAGCGCACTGAGGATCATTTCCATGACCGGCTGTCCTGTCGCATAAGACGGTCCGAAATCCAGACGAAGCATACGTGAGAGCCAATCCCCATACTGCAGCAGCAGCGGTTCATTGAAGCCAAGCTCTTCCCTTACTTGTTCGATCTGCTCTTGGCTTACCGACAACTCGTCTACGTTGAGAATGGTAAGCACCGGATCGCCTGGAGCCAGACGCAGGAACAGGAAGCCGATGAATGTAATCAGGAGTAAAAACAAGGCTACTTCCAGCAGCTTGCGGGCGATAATTTGTAGCATTTGGTTAGTTCACATCCAACTGATTCGTAATCATATAATATTCACTGCGACTGGTTACCCAGTTTTTTACCTTTTGTTCGTTGTACGCCACAATCGTTGCAGGATGCAGCACAAAGGAATTGATGACATGCTCATGCACATAGCTGGCTGCCCGTTCGGCGAGCTTGGCTCGTTCTTGCGTGTCCACGGTCGTATTCAACTGATCAATGAACTCTGTCAACTCAGGCTCCTCTGCCCCACTGAAGTTCAGGGCTCCTGTTGGATGATAGGTAGCATTCAGATAATATCCTGCATCCCCGCGAGGAGCCGTCAGATTACTATAGGTTGCAAGATCCCAATCACGGTTGGAGGCCATATACTCCTCCGGTGTATCAATCTGTCTGATCTCCACCTCAATTCCGATTCGCTTGGCGTCAGATTGAAATACCTGAGCAATCAGTGGCAGATCTGCTCTAGAGCTATAGGTGAGCAACACGAGACGAAGCGGTACACCGTTCTTTTGCATGATACCGTTCTGCTGTGAGTAGCCAGCTTCTGCCAACTCCGCCACCGCTACAGACTGTCCTGTTGGATGGTTATCATACGTTGGGGCAAATGGAAGTGATGGCAGAAAAGGCCCTTGGGCTGCTTCTCCATATCCCAGCAGAATCGTATTCACAATCTCTTCCCGGTTAATCAGCGCATCCACAGCGCGTCGAACATGAATATCCTTCATCGCCTCACGCTCCATGTTCATTGTCATCTGGTGAACACGGAACGTGGCTGTTGATTCCACCTTCATTCCGGGCTTAGCGCGCAAGGACTCTAGACTCTCTACTTCTGGACGGTACACGATGTCCACCTGACCGGACTCCAGTGCCAGAGAACGCGCGTTGGCATCCTCATTGAAGGCAAAAGTAACAGAATCCAGCTTGGCAGCCCCATCCCAGTAATCCTCATATCGCTCCAGTTCCAGCTTGCTACCTGGGGCGAAGGAGACTAACCGGAATGGTCCCGTGCCCACTGGCTTGTTCACAAAATCCTGCTCACTAACATCAATCACGGATACATTCGGATTGACAAGCTCCGATATAAATTCGGGGAACTGCTGAGTGGTTGTGATCTGTAGTGTACTTCCCTCAGCCTCGATCTTATCAATCTTGAGTGCATTTCTAATTGCAATGCTCTCCTTGACTGCTCGCTCAATTGAAGCCTTAACTGCTTCTGCATCCATCTTCTTTCCATTGTGGAAGGTCACGTTCTCGCGCAGGTGAAGCGTCCAGTGCTTCCCGTCTTTACCCTCCCAGGACTCTGCTAGCCACGGTACCACCGTCAGTTGTTCTTCATCCAGCTTGACCAACGTCTCCGTAATACCTGCCCGAAGCGGGACATAACTGGAATCTACATGCGGGTCCAACGAACGTGTCGAGAAGTTATACAGGAAGCTAATATGCTTCTTCTGGTCGCTAGCTGTCTCTACAGAGGACGTATTTGCACAAGCATTTAAAAATAGAAGTGCAAGTACGTTTGCCAGAACTATGGCACACTTGGCTCCACTTCTAATGCCAAAGCGCCTCCTTCGATTATGTACTCCAATCTGTGATATCGTATGATCATTTGTCTTTACTCCGGCTTCGTGATTCATAATCCGCTCCTAAATTTCTAATAATAATATTTATCGTAAAAATTACTAATTAACAGTGTATTGAATTTTTGCTGTTCTGTAAAGATCAATTTTATAAAGAGGATGAAATTCAGGAACGACACATTTCATGAATCAGTGGTTTCCTGAGGTGTACCTTGGGCATTGTGCGGAGTAACCGTTGATTGCACTTTGTTCACACCTTGGAGCCCGGCGCCTGTTGCAGCCAACCCTTCACTGTAGATATAGACTGCATGACTACCGAAATAACTACCGGACAAGTGCTGCTGCACCAGCTCTTGTCCGATCTCTGGCGTAACCTCTCTATACCAGACTCCCTCCGGGTAGGCGATTACTACACAAGCATCATTACAGCGACCATTGCAGCGAGTGCGAGTTGTATGCATCATCTGCTCGGCCCCCTGTCTTACAATCTCCGCCCTAATCGCGTCTGTTACTTCATCTGCTCTGGCTCGCATACAGCTTGCCCCGTTGCAAATGAACAAATGACAGCGAGTCCCTTCAAGATTCCAGGTAGCCATTGGCGTCACTCCTTTTTCCCTTCTTGATTAAATGCCTTTACGCATCGGGTACTTCAGTTGCCCCCATCGCAATAGGGGCATGCCTCACTTCATGCTACTGCAGCTGTGGATCGCCAGAATCATCAGCATCACTGAACCAAGGCAACGGGTTCTCGAACCTGCTCCAGTCTCCTGCTAGCTCATCCTCTCGAACGAGGCATTGATCCAACTCTGCCTCCAGCTCGGCTTGCTCCATATCCATGCCAATCATGACCAGCTCCGTTAGCCGATCGCCCCAATCGCTATCCCATCGAACTGCTACCTCTGGCTCGTATTGCAAAATCTCCTGTTGCTGAGCAGCTGGTAGAGCAGCAACCCAATACCCTGCAGGCCCAAACTGAATGGAAGGACCGGCCTGGCTGAGACTTGCAGCTACATCCTCCTTCGCAGCAACCCATACAAGTCCTTTGGCTCGCACCACTTCCTCAGGCCAATGATTCATGAAGTCTGCCAGCCTGGATGGGTGAAATGGTCTTCGACGCCGATACACAAAGGAGCGAATTCCATATTCCTCTGTCTCCGGTGTATGCGACTCCTGCTCTAGCTCCTGAATCCAGCCCGCAGACATGCTGGCCTTCTCGAAGTCGAACAACCCCGTGTTCAGAACTTCAGAAGGGTTCACTTGCCCGTTCACAGTGCGGATGATTTTGGCGCCTGGCTGCAATTTCCGGAGAATTCCCTCGAGTCTGTTGAGCTCGTTCTCCTCTACGAGATCACATTTATTCAATAACAACACATCACAGGTCTCAATTTGATCGATTAGCAGATCAACAACTTCGCGGGTATCCTCCAAGCCTGCGGCCTGGTCACGATCCAGCAAGCTCTGACCAGAGGCAAAATCATGCCAGAAGCGATAGGCGTCCACTACCGTTACCATGCAGTCCAATCTGGCCAGCCGCGTAAGATCAACACCGGTCTGCTCATCGGCATAGGTAAAGGTCTGAGCCACCGGAATGGGTTCGCTGATGCCTGTCGATTCAATCAGGATGTAATCAAAACGCCCTTCATTCGCCAATCGTTCAATCTCCTGCATTAGATCATCACGCAGCGTACAGCAGATGCATCCGTTGGACAGCTCCACCAGCTTCTCCTCTGTACGCGAGAGCGTTGCCTCTCCTTTGACCAGAGCAGCATCGACATTGATCTCGCTCATATCATTAACGATTACGGCTACCTTAAGGCCTTTGCGATTATTCAGCACATGGTTAAGTACGGTTGTCTTGCCTGAGCCCAGATAGCCACTTAGTACAGTTACAGGAATTCGTTGATTTGTCATCTGATTCTACTCCTTTTATTGGGGATTTATGTTAGCTACTTATGATTCGACTCGTACTCATTTTCGTTAATTAGTAATTATTACGATTAACAAACATTAATATATAGCCCTTCCAGCGCTGTGTCAAGCAGATTTCCAACGAAACAAATGATATTTCAAAAGATTATAGGAGCGGACAAAGCTTATATTGAGGCATAAGTTATGACACAACGGGGACCATTTATTAGAAAAATGCATGACATAAATGACAAAAAAGCGGGAGGCACCATGCGCCTAACCCGCTTGTGAATGTGTTACTTTATCTACATCTTCTCGCTAAGCTTCACCCTGATATAAGCAGCAACATCCAGTGCTGCTTATATCTTTCTATCTTTTCTATCTTTTCTATCTTTTCTATCTTTTCTATCTTTTCTATCTTCACTGTCTTTACTGTCTTTACTGTCTTTCTATCTTTTCTATCTATTTCTCTATCGTCGATACGTGTGATTGACTTCAGCCCTTACCAGGCTTCCGCCAATTGCTGCGATACATCAGGTACAGGAAGTAAGGTGCACCAATCAGTGCAATCAGCAAGCCTGAGGGCACCTCTGTGGGAGCAATGACTGTTCGCCCAACTGTATCTGCCAATACAAGCAGTACAGCTCCCAGTAATGCCGACAACACGATGGAATGACGCACATGATGTCCGATCAATACGCGCACGATGTGTGGTGCAATCAGACCAATGAAGCCAATCGTCCCCACACAAGCCACAGCACCTCCGGCCAGTAATACTCCCGCCAGCATTGCCCATAGGCGGGTATGGCGAACAGAAAGTCCCAGTCCCGTCGACGTATGGTCATCAAAGACGAGCAGATCAAAGCGGCGGGCCAGCAACCATGCACCTGGAAGTAGCACCGCCAGGAAAATTCCAATCGTCCAGACCTGCTCCCAGCTCCGTGCATATGTGCTTCCCGTTAGCCAGACATACGCCGTACTGCCATACAGGGAGCCGCGAACGATCAAGGCTTGAATTCCCGCGCCGGCCATTGCCGAGACCGCGATCCCCAACAGGATGATAACCGACGGACTGAGTGCCTTATTCCATGACAGGAAGAAAATAATGAACGCTGCCGCACCTGCTCCAATGATGGCTGCAATCGGCAGGAGGACAATAGGAATCTGTGGAAACGCAATCAGCACTGCCAATGCTCCAAGACCCGCTCCCGACGATACCCCTAGCACAGATGCATCCGCCATCGGATTGCGGACGGCCATCTGAATCAGCACGCCACTGACAGCCAGTGCAGCTCCTGCTCCAGCAGCAACGAGCGTGCGTGGAATCCGTAGCTGAAGCATGGCAGAATGAAGTCCTTCTCCTTGCCCTATCAGTGTATAGAACCAATCGGTGAACGGAATCTTCGTTCCTCCGAACATCGTACTGAGCAGAAGCAGCAACAGGGTACCTGTTCCAAGCGCCCATGCGAGACCGACATAGCGAACACGTCTGGAGCGGCCTCCGACACTCATCGAGGTCTGATGATTCCCACCAGCAGCGAGCTTCATACGAGACAATACAAGCCAGATTAGCCAAGGGGCACCAATCAGTGCCATCATGGCACCTGTCGGCATCTCCATACTTCCATTGCGAATCATCCGTGCCAGGACGTCTGCTGCGGTCAGCAGCACCGCGCCCCATAAGAACGTACCTGGTATCAGCAGTCGGTGAGACCTGAGGCCACTGAGCCTTACCAGATGGGGGGCCACCAGACCAACGAACCCTATCGGACCAATGACACTAACGATTATGGCAGCCAGTATTACGGAGAGCAGTAGACCGATCCCCCGTGTCAGATTCACACGCTGACCAAGCGAGGAGGAAGTCGCTTCATCCAGGTCGAGTACATCAAACTGTCTAGAAAGCAACCAGACAAGAACGGCTACTCCCACAACCCATGGCCATGCATACGCTACACCGCTCCAATCATTCTGGATCAACGTGCCTCCACCCCACAGGAACAATCCCTGCGTCTCAAATGCAAAGAAAATATGTAGCGCACTAGTGAACGAGCCCAGCACCATCGAGACGATCAGGCCGGACAGAGCAAGTCTTACTGGCGTTGCGGAGCGGCCTCCGCTCATGACATAAGCCATGCCGGCTGCCAAGAGTCCTCCCCCCGCAGCGAACACAAATGGGGAATGCTGCAACAGGCTTGGGAACATCACCGTACCTAAAATAACACTAAAATACGCACCTGCATTGATCCCCAATGTATCCGAGGCTGCGAGTGGGTTCTTGGTTATCGTCTGCAGTAAAGCTCCAGCGACCCCAAGAGCTCCTCCTGCCAGTAAGCCAATGACGGTACGGGGCATGCGCAAATCCCAAATCATGTTATGCTCCAGTGACTGTTGACGGTGAGCTAAGGCATCCCATACTGTAGCTAAGGGAATAGCTGCCTCACCGTAACAGAGACTGATGAAAAAAATCAGCAAGAGGGCGAGAATCCCGCCCCCAAAAATACTTGTCATTCGCCAACCATGCTGTGATGAATGCTCTGCTGTACCGCCGGTCATTTGGTAAGCTCACCAACTACCTGATCTACCAGGACTTTGGATGAAATCGGCCCACCGAAGGTCCACGAGGTACCATCTAGCGCATAGAGGCGGTTTTCTTTAACAAAATTCAGTTCCTTCCAGACAGAGTTATCCTTCATCGCTTTCCCGAAAACATCATCATCCTTCTGTGTTATATAGATGAAGTTACTGTCCTGTACTGCTGGCAATGCCTCAATACCCTTCGTATCAAAGCCGTACGCCTCATGCTTCTCGGCTTTCCAGTCGTTAATCATCCCGATCTTGGCCAGTGTACCAGCGACTACGGAATTATCTGCGAAGAGACGCAGTGTCGCTGCATTTTGCACGGTGAACGCCTGTGTTAATACATAATGAAGATCAGATTTTCCTGCATCGGCAAGCTTTTGCTTGGCTTCAATATAATGCTGATCCAGATCACTGATCACCTTCGCAGCCTCATCTGTCTTCCCTACAGCCTTGGCGATTTCATTGAAGACATCCACCATACGGTCATAACTGTATCCGTCACCCTCATAGAAATTGAATTCCATAGTCGGCGCGATTGCCTTCAATTGCTCGTAGATTGCAGCATTGTTGTCTGAGTTGGACAGAATCAAATCAGGCTTGAGCGCAGCAATGGCCTCCAGATTCGGCTCCCAGCGCATACCGACATCCGTTACACTACTATCCAGAGCCGCCTCTGGGGAAACCCACAGCTTGTAATTCTCATTGTCGGCACTACCAACAGGCTGCACACCCAATGCGACCAAGTCCTCTGTGAGCGTCCACTCCAGTGCAACCACGCGAACAGCAGGCTTATCTAGCGTAAGCTCACCGTATTTGTGCTTAACTGTGATAGGTCCTTCAGCAGCTGTCGTAGTATTAGACCCTTCATTATTGGTGGTATCGGTACTTCCATTCCCACCTGCTGCTCCACACCCTGCCAGCACCACGACCAGTGCGATTAATGTGATCCATGAACTCCAGATTTTCTTCATATTCTCCTAATCTCCTTGCTTCATATAGAATTTTCGCACACAAATGATAATGATTATCACTGAATAATTATCAGTTACAATGAATCTCTTGTCAACTACTGATAAGCTTAAATAGAACAAGAAAAAGCAGCCTCTACAGTAATAACTACTGGAAGCTGCCCCTGACCATCGTGGATATTTCTTATATGAACGTACAAACGCTATATTGAGCCTATGCAAGCCATCACTTAGGTTGCACACATTAGATTACAATTCGTACATATTTCAATCGGTTTACAAAGTCCAAATTGGATATTTCACTCCGAATCTGGTGGTTATCGATCTAATCCAAAGCCCTGCTTCTTCACCATATGATGCACGTGAGGGTAGTACAGACGTGTGTAGTATGCAGAAATGGTATTAGACCAGTTGCGTCCTTTCTCTGCTCCACGTTCCGTCAGATATTGACCATACTGTTCATTGAATTGCTCAATCCACGGGGCGAGCTCATGATTATACGTCTCTTCATGATAGAAGGTAGCCTTGGGAAGACGAGGCTTCAAGCCTGAGCGATCCGCTGGATGACCCACGACAAGTCCGCAGACAGGAACTACATATTGAGGCAGTCCGAGCAGCTCAATCAGTTCGATCGGATTCCGCCGCGCTCCGCCAATCGGAACAATGCCAAGCCCCATCGACTCGGCAGCAGCGATCGCAAAGCCCAGAGCAATCCCTACATCGGTCGCCCCCACAATGGTCGATTCTACACTGTCCGTAATGACAATCTCTTCCCCTACCATCTCCATGGCTACCCGCGCCTTGTTGAAATCCATGCAGAACAGCAGAAATACAGGCGCATCCGCAATCCATTTCTGATTACCTGCGAGCTCGGCAATCTTCACCTTACGCTCAGCGTCCTGGACACCAATGACCGTTACCTGTTGACCATGAATGGAGGTTGGAGCAGCTTGCGCAGCATTAATAATGGCATCCAGCTGTTCCTGACTGACAGGCTCATTCGTATACGAACGAATAGAACGATGATCCTTCAGCGTATTAATGACTTCATTCATACGATTCTCTCCTTTTATCTATTACCGTTATCTAGTTTTGTTGTACAATGCATCAAATGTGACATGAATCCAGTCAGAAGTCACTGAATCTGCTACACCTGTAGCACCTACAGCAATTGCAACATATAACAGAATACCTTATATCCTCGTAAGTTAAAAGTTCTACATCTTCAGGACACATGAAATCCACTGCCTCTCTCTATGAAAAAAAGACTGATTCCCGCAGGACCCGTCTTTCCTGGGGAACAGCCTTAGTTTCTTGTATGGCATCAGAGATTCTTGCGATGCCAAATCACATTCTAATTTAGCGATGGTTGACTACACGCTCAATATGGATGGTCAAATACAGCATTTCTTCGTTGGTCAGCTCACGCTGGTACGTCTTGTGAATATACACCTTGATCCGTTCCACACAGGCGAAGGCTTCCTTATATTGCTCCTTTACCATCCCAAAGAGTGCATTGTCCGTGCTGGTGGCATCTGTTCCGTTGATCAGACGCTGGGCGAAAAATTTCAAATGTGTAATGAATCGAAAATATACAAGCGAATCTTCATCATATTCAAATGCAAAATGCTTGCGGACGATGCTGAGCACATCATGCATAACCTTGGTAATATCAACCATATTGCCCATGTTCTCATTCAGCTCGGCGTTTACCAGATGAAGAGCAATCTGGGCCGCTTCGTCCTCCGAGAGCACTACACCCAGATCCTGACGCAGTATTTGAAGAGCCTTTAGCCCAACCTCAAATTCTTCTTTATAGAAGCGTTTGACCTCCCATAACAGCGGATTCTTGAGGTCCATTCCCTTGAAAGCGCGCTTGATCGCAAAGCTAATATGATCCGTAAGGGTGACATAGATACTATCATGCAAAATTTTACCCAACTGGAGCTTGGCGTAATTAATAATTTTCTCCGACGCCTCCATGTGCTCCATGGGTATTTCCGCAAGCAAGGCCTGCAGCTTCTCTGACAGTCCCTTATTGTCCAGCGTGAACATCTTCTCAATCTTGTCATGTTCGACATGATCACCGGCCTTCTTCTGGAAAGCAATCCCCTTTCCCATGATGACCGATTCCTTATGATGCTCATTTATGACGATGATTACATTATTGTTCAGTACTCGCTCTATTCTCATCTGAATCGTCCTTTGCCTGTAAGAGAATCTCTCCATTCGTAGCGATGACTTGCTGATACCAGTAGAAGCTCTTCTTCTTCATGCGGCGCAGCGTTCCACGTCCTTCATTGTCTTTATCTACATAGATGAAGCCATAGCGCTTATTCATTTCCCCTGTGCCAGCACTGACAATATCAATCGGCCCCCACCAGGTATACCCCATAATCTCACATCCATCCAGCATGGCCTGATGAAGCTCGATCAGGTGCTCATTAAGATATTGGATACGACTGTCATCCACAATCGTTCCGTCCTCACGTAGCTCGTCCCGATCACCAAATCCGTTCTCTACGATGAAGATTGGCTTCTCGTACCGATCATAGATCTCATTGCATACATAACGTAGCCCTTTCGGATCAATGGGCCAGCCCCATGAGGTCTTTCGCAGATGCGGGTTATCTAGCCCCATAATACCACCAGTATTCCCCAAAATCGGCATGCCTGCCTTATGCGTCGTACTGCGATAGTAGCTAAATCCAATGTAATCAGCAGGATAGTCCTTGATCAATGCCAAGTCTGTCGGCTCCATGACCAGCTTGATATCATGCTCTCTGAAGATTCGCTCTGCATACTTGGGATACGCGCCGCGCAGCAACACATCCGAGTAGAATAGGGAACGGCGCCGTAGCTCGTAGCTCTCAAATACGTCATCAGGATTACAGGAATTCGGATAGATAATGCTTAACGAGAGCATACACCCCATCTGGGCACCCGGAATGATTTCATGCAATAGCTTGGTGGCCGCAGCACTAGCCACGAACAGATGGTGGCTGGCTTGGTATATGTCCTGCAGCTTGTGCTCCGGGTTCCGTAGCTCAATACCACCTGCAGCCAGCGGTATAGTATGCATATGGTTAATTTCGTTGAAGCCCATCCAGTATTTTACCTTGTGCCCATAACGTCTGAAAATGACCTCGCAGTAGCGAGTAAAAAAGGCAACAAGCTTCCGGTTCGTCCATCCTCCATATTCCCGCACCAGGTGGAGCGGCGTCTCGAAGTGGGAGATTGTAATGACTGGCTCGATCCCATAATGGAGCAGTTCATCAAATAATTGATCGTAGAACTGCAAACCGGCTTCATTCGGCTCCTCCTCATCCCCCTTCGGGAAAATCCGGGACCAGGCTATCGAGGTGCGCAGACATTTGAAGCCCATTTCTGCGAAGAGTGCCACATCCTCCTTATAATGATGATAGAAGTCAATGGCCTCATGACTTGGATAGTACACACCTGAATCAATTTCCTCATCCAGCACGCCATTTACGATTCCATGTCGCAAGGCATCATTAATAGATGGGCCTCTGCCACCCTCCTTCCAAGCTCCTTCTGCCTGGTTGGCGGCTATGGCGCCGCCCCATAGAAAATGCTTGGGAAATGCTGTATTTGAAATCATGTCTTCTCCCTCGTTTCTATAGCTGTCGTGATTATAGTAGTCGTAATAATAGGGGCCGTGATGGTGGCCGTTATTCTATGAACACACTAGTCCATGTACCTTCTCTACAATTCCTCACCATTGCTCTTAATGACATTTTTATACCAGTAATAGCTTTCTTTCTTGATACGGCGCAGCTCTTTAGCGTCCAATTCATCCCGGTCCACATACACAAAACCATAGCGCTTCTGATATCCATTCAGCCAGCTAAGCAGATCTGTGAAAGACCATGCGCAATAGCCTAGGACCTCTACTCCATCCGAGATCGCATCCTGAATAGCAGCTAGATGACTGCGAAGATAAGCGATGCGATAGTCGTCACGGATGAGATCTCCCTCCTCCAGCTTGTCGAACTCGCCTAGTCCGTTCTCGGTGATCAGTACTGGCAGCTGATAACGGTTCATGATGCGACGCATGCCAATGCGCATTCCTTGTGGGTCAATGTCCCAGTCCCAATTGGTGGTCTCCACAAAGGGATTGGCCGCAGTCTTGTACAGTCCGGGAATACCGGAATGCTTGGTGGAGCCCTTTGCACCAGATGTATTCTTAAGCCCAAGCTCAAGCTCGTTATGCAGTCCATAATGCTCTACTGTCGTTGTGCGGTAGTAATTGACACCCATAAAATCAGGCTTGGCGGATGCCAGCAGCTCAAAATCCCCAGGCTGGACCGTCGGTGTCAAGCCATTCTCCTCCAGATACCTCCAGGCCGTAGTCGGATAACGTCCCCAAGCGTAAATATCCATCCAGAAGTAATTATTCAAGTCCTCGCTATTCTCATAAGCCAGAATATTCGCCGGATCAGAATTGATGGGATAATACGGTTTGTAAGCAAAGCTCGGGCCAATCAGCCCGTCAGGAACCCACGAACGAAAGGAGCGAATGACGGTGGCATTAGCCAAATTCGCAATATGGTTGACTTCATACATACGCTTGCGGTCACGTACGCCCGGTGGATGAAGTGCCGTCTCATAGCCGTAGCTTACAAAATAGTTCTGTTCATTCAAGGATACCCAGTACTTTACCCGGTCCCCGTAGCGGCGGAACAGCGTAACTGCATAGTGATCAAAATCCTCGATAATTCGGCGCGACTCCCATCCGCCGTACTCATCCATCAGAGCCTGCGGCAGATCCCAATGGTACAGGGTTAAAATCGGTTCAATGCCGTGGGCAAGCAGTTCATTGATCAGGTCATCGTAAAAGGCCAGCCCCTGTTCGTTTACCTCCCCCCGGCCAGTTGGATAAATACGGCTCCAGGCAACGGAGAATCGGTATGCCTTCAGGCCTTGCTCAGCCATCAGTGCAATGTCTTCCTTATAGCGATGGTAGTGATCGACGGCTATATCCCCATTCGACCCCTGGTATGTCGTTCCTTCCTGCTTGGTGAAAGTATCCCATACGGAAGGCCCCTTTCCGTCCGCATCCCAGGCTCCTTCAATCTGATAAGCGGCGGATGCCGCTCCCCACAGAAAACCGCCCGGAAACGGTGATTTTTGGCGATGATCCACAGTCTCAACCCCCATTTTTTAGTTTGTCATTATTCATGCAGCTTCAGCAGCGGCTCACGATACAAGACCTGACGCTTAGCTGTCGCCTCTACACGGTGAAATGTATTCAGATTCGTCACAATGACAGGTGTCGTCAGCTCAAGACCTGCTTGGCGAATCGCTTCCAGATCGAACTCCATCAGGAGTTCTCCTTCGCGAACCTGCTGCTGCTCGGTTACTTTTAGCACGAACGGTGCTCCTTTGAGCTTAACGGTATTTAACCCAACATGAATCAGGATTTCGAAGCCATCGTCTGCTGTAATACCAATGGCATGCTTGCTCTTGGCTATGGATGTTACGGTTCCGGCGACCGGGGCATAGATTTTTCCTTCTTCTGGTATTATAGCTACCCCGTCCCCCATAGCACCGGAAGAGAATACCGGATCAGAGACTTCTTGAAGAGGAATGACCTGGCCGCTAACTGGAGCAGCTACGCCTGTTTCTTGAGCGTCTGCTACCGGAATGGAAGAGGCTTGCTGTTGCAGGGTCTCTGCATTGCTCCTATCAGACGGTGCTACCTCTGCTTGCTCCTCAAAGCCGAATATATAAGTCAGTACAGCCGTAATGACGAAGGCAGCAGTGATTCCAATCAGGAAATAGACAAAGGTGTCGGTTGCAAAGGCAGGCAATGTCGTAACAGCTGGAAATACATAAGCAAGTACCGTGGAGTGGAACGCACCGATAAACGCACCACCGATCACACCGCCTATAATCTGGGCAATTAATGGGCGTTTCAGCTTCACTGAAATTCCGTACACAATCGGTTCCGTTACACCAGCCAGAATGGACGGCATCAAAGCGGATAAGGCATAGGCTTTTAGCTTCTTGTCCTTGGCCTTCAGGAACACTCCTAGCGCAGCGCCGGAGGAAGCAAAGGTAGCTGCTGCGGAGGGCGGCTTGATCGTATCGAACCCATGCAGACTAAGGTTGTTCAGCATCGCCGGGACGATCCCCCAATGAAGTCCGAACATGACAAGCAGTGTCCAGCCCCCACCGATCAGAGCGCCCATGATGAGCCCGTTGGAGCTGCTGAGATAATTAATTCCTGATGCGATCCCATTTCCGAGATATACACCCACCGGACCGACTGCAGCGGCGGCCAGCGGCACCATAATCATCAGGGATAGCAGCGGTACGGCGAACATCTGGATATTGGCGGGAATGATTTTTTTAAGGTAACGTTCCAGGTAAGAATAGACCCAAATGGTCAGCATCGCCGGAATTAATGTTCCTGTATAAGACATGAGTACGACTGGAATGCCGATAAAGCTGGTGACATCTCCGATGCTCTTCATCAGACCTGTAAAATTCGGCTCAAGCAAGGCGCCCATGATGGTCAGGGACACGAACATATTCGCTCCGAAGTGCCTTGCCGTCGAAATGGCTAATAGCAGCGGCAGAAAATAAAATACGCTGTTGCCAGCGGCTGCCAGAATCTTGTAAGTACTGCTGTCCTGAGACAGCACCTCAAGCGTCGTGCTTAGAATCACCAGCACAGCCTTCAGCATCCCTGCTCCGGCTAAGGCCGGTACGATTGGCGTCATGATCCCGGACATCGTGTTGAAGAAGCGTGTGATCAGATTGCCGGATTTTTCACCTTTGGCCTCTTCCTTCGCCTCTCCTGCTGCCTTGATGTCATGCTGTGCAATGATCTCTTTGTATACAGCATTAACATCATTGCCAATGACCACCTGATACTGCCCGTTTCCTTGCACCACCGTTATTACTCCATCCAACTGCTCAAGCTGCTGCTTGTCCGCCTTTGCGAAATCCTTTAGCTTAAAGCGAAGCCGCGTCATGCAGTGATACAGTTCAACGACGTTCTCCTCGCCACCTACATGCTCTACAATACGATTGGAGAGCTCTGTAAATTTGCCCATTGTTTAATCCCCCTTAGCTGTGTCATGTGGTCTTGCGGGACGTGATCAGCAACAAAAAAAGACCTAAATCGTAAGAAGCGGCAGAATACATACGTATCCCATGCTCTACAATTTAGGTCTTGCCTGCTTTACCAGTAACAATCCCGTATTCGGTTAAGTACTTACCTCAACAAATTAGCATAGAAGATTTTTGATGTCAACGCTTACTTTTATACTCTTTCATTTCGGGTCTTGTAGAAACCGATAACGTTGGGATAAGATAGCTTTACATTTTTAGACTGCAAGGGGGCACATGGAGAGCGTTAGACTCTCCATAACACGATGAAAATCATCTCATTTTTCTTACAGCTTGCTCTACTCACTGCATTTTACAGTGCAGGGCTACTGCTTCAGTCGCTCACCGGACTCCCGATTCCTGGCAGCATATTCGGGCTGTTGCTGTTGTTTGCAGCACTCAAACTGCACATCATTCCAGAGAATTGGGTCATGCATGGAGCTACATTTCTGCAGAAGTACATCCCCCTCTTTCTGGTGCCTGCCACCGTTGGGGTTATGAACTACTTCCATGTGTTCACCGGTGGTGGACAGTGGCTAATCTTCATTGTAATATTCAGCACGTTGCTGACCATGGTTCTCTCCGGTAAAGCCACACAGTGGCTCACCAAGCTGACGTCAAATTCCGAGGAGGCTGCCACATGCTCGAAATCCTTCTCGAAGCAGCCGTAGTTGTAGCTATCCTGGTGTTGTTCACTGTGCTGAACGCACTGTATCGGAAGCTCAAGTGGGCGATTCTCGTACCAACCTTGACCTGCTCTGCGCTGATTATCATCCTCCTACTGGGCATGGGAACCTCTTATGATATGTTCATGAGAGGCGGACAGTGGCTAAGTTATTGTCTCGGTCCAGCTGTTGTAGCGTTAGCCTATCCCATGTACAAGCAGCTGGATGTTTTGCTAAAAGAATGGCGGGCTGTACTTGGAGGAACTGCTGTCGGAATTCTGACAGGCATGTTGAGCGGCATCGGGTTGGCTTTATGGATGGACTATCCCACGGAGCTGATCATTTCCCTACTGCCCAAGTCGATCACAACACCTGTGGCGATGGGCATTGCCGGAGGATTAGGCGGGAATGCATCCATTACCTCGGTGTTCGTGATGATCGCCGGCTTTACAGGTGTCGTACTCGGACCTATGATTTTCAGATGCTTCAGAATCACTAATGATATCGGGCTAGGCATCGGATTTGGAGCCGCTTCACACGCGCTTGGGACGAGCAAGGCGGTAGAATTCGGCCCGGTTGTGGTCTCTACGAGCACAGTTGCACTTACGCTCAGTGCAGTGTTCGGCTCAATGCTGGCTCCGCTCATTGTATGGGTGCTACCCTGATAGACTAGAGATATAGTCAACACGCATAATATCGTTTTTCACAGTTTTGGGGCCAATTAGAACCTTATTCATCCTGACTACAAAAAAGCCCTCGCTAAAAGGCGAGAACTGGAATTGAAAAGTTGAATCTGTACGGCACGTATTATCGCTGCTATCGTGCTTCGTTTTTTAAAGGCCATTTCGTGTAGGAGCTTTCAAGAACGAGTTCTCCTTTGGGGAGGCCCGCTCCACCATAAATAGTTATTAAATAAGTGCCTGAGGGGACAAGTGGATTACTGTCATTATTTATGACTTCTACGGTCTTACCTACTGCAACGGTCTCATTAAAAATGACCCTTTTCTTGCTGATGTGCTGTACCTCAACTCTATAGGGTGCGGCTCCTGTATTTTTGGCATACAGTTTTATATTTGGATATCCAGCAGTCACAGAGTAGGTATTCGTAGGGTCCATTACATTCCCCTTCAATTCCCATGTTAGTGAATCCTTGATTGAAGGGTTAGCTTCAATGATTTCATTTTTTTCTTTGGATACTAAAACGTCATGTGCCGACACAGCACTACTAACTCCAGCAATAAGTGAAATAGACAATAGAGTTGCGCCCATAATCTTCGTAACTTTGTTTGTCATTCGTTTGAGTTTCCTTTCCGTGTAATTCTAATAGTCTAGCACAGTTAAATTCATACGTCCAAATTAGTCATATTCTTACAAACGACAGCATAGGAGCACCCACTATACAGCATATAATCAGCTATACCTTACATGACCAGGAGGAATTAAAGAACCCCTCCCATCAAAAAATACGCATTATAGATACAAAAAGAGCGTACCCGAGCAGGCTGCCCAAGTACGCCAAGTACGGAGTATTACACAATGGCAATAAAGTCAAAGCTATATTAACCACATTCCAATCGTGCTGGATTGAAATACGGATAATACCGAACTACAAATCTAACTTCATAGAATTAATAGGAGACCGCAGCGGCCAGATCACTTTGCAGTAGCGGCAGACGGTGCATACTGCGCACGAACCGGACGGTCTTCGTCTCGGAATACATGACCACCGAATGCGTCTCGGCCTGATTGCGCGGCAGGTACTTCACACCTGGCAGGAAATCGCCAGGAGTTACTCCCGTGGCTACGAACAGCACGCCCTGGCCACCGACCATCGCATCCATACTCAGCAATGCATCCGGGTGCTGCAAGCCCATCCGAATGCAGCGGGCCACATCCTCATCGCTTTCAGGAAGCAAGCGCCCCTGAATTTCACCACCCATGCATTTCAGTGCAGCTGCCGCCAGAACCCCTTCCGGGGCACCGCCGGACCCCACATACATATCCACACCGCTATCTGTGCAGGTTTCAATCGCAGCCATAACATCCCCATGACCGAGCAATTTGATACGTACGCCTGCTTTACGCAGGACACTGATCAGATGCTCGTGACGGGTACGGTCCAGGATGGAGACTGTGAGGTCAGACAGGGACTTATCCAGAATACGTGATGCCTTAATCAAGGTGTCCTCCATGGAATCATCCAATGAGAGCTTGCCGGCCAGCTCCGGTCCCACAGCCAGCTTCTGCATATAGATATCAGGAGCGTGCAGCAAGCTGCCCGCTGGAGCAGCGGCAATGACGGACAGGGCATTATTCAGCCCGTTAGCCACCGTCTCTGTGCCTTCCAATGGATCCACAGCAATATCAATTTTGGGCCCCTTCCGGTTACCTACCTTTTCACCGATATACAGCATGGGGGCTTCATCCATCTCGCCTTCGCCAATGACGACGGTGCCGTCCATGGATACTGAATTAAAATGAGTTCGAATGGCTACGGTAGCGGCATCATCTGCACTATGCTTGTCACCGCGACCTGTCCATCTGGCGGATTCCAAAGCAGCCGCTTCTGTAATACGTACCAACTCCAAGGCCAATTGACTTTCCATAACCATCATCCCTCCATATATATGCTTCTTGTTTAATTTGTAAGCAAGCGTTAACTAGCGTTACAGCTCTTTAGTAATAAGACCCGCCGTCTCTTCAATCGCCTTATCCGTCACGTCAATAACCGGGCAACCCAGCTCGGCGAACAGCTTCATAGCATAATCAATTTCCTCCTGAATACGCTCCAGTGTGGCGTACTGCACATTATGCGGCAATCCCATGACCTTCAAGCGTTCACTGCGAATCTTCAACAGATCCTCTGGCTTGATCGTTAAGCCGAATATTTTACCAGGCAATGCTTCCCATAGCTGCGCAGGTGGCGTCAGCTCTGGAACGAGCGGGAAGTTCACTGTCTTGAAGCCCTTGTGTGCCAAAAACATCGAGAGTGGCGTCTTGGATATGCGCGAGACACCCAGCAATATGATATCCGCTCTTTGTATTGCGCTTACATCCTTGCCATCGTCATATTGTACTGCGAAGTCAATCGCTTCCACTCGCCGAAAATACGTATCATCCAGTCGATGGAGCAGACCCGGCTTCTCCTTGGGATCATTGTTGAAGGTATCAGCCATCGCTTGCATCATCGGACCCATCACATCCACAGCCCGCACATTCAATCTGACCGCTTCCTCCTTGATGAGCTCTCGCAGCTCCGGCTGGACCAGTGTATAGGCCACAAATCCACCACGCCTTGCGACCTCCTCCATCATCTGGGTCAGTTCCTCTTCATCTCTTACATTCATATATCGTTTGATCTCTGTGTTCGGCAGCTCGAACTGTCTCATCGTAGCCAGCACTACCGCCTCGGCTGTCTCGCCAATCGAGTCTGAGCATACCGCTATAAAGTGACTTGAAGACTGAACCATCCCATTCCTCCCACTATTCCTCTGCTACCATATCCAGCAACATTTTAATGATATTCGTCTTGGTAATGCGACCTACAACCTTCCATTGCTCTCCTGGCGAGTCCGACTCTACCGGAATGACGACTGGAAGACTGTCAATCTGATGAGAAATAATCTTGCGAGCTGCGTCCATAATGGTGTCTTCCGGAGATACTGTGACCACATTCGGTTGCCTGGTCATAATCATACTCACCGGAATCGCACCTGCTGTAGGATTGCCGAGTGTGACCTTCAGAAAATCCTTCCGCGAGGCTACACCTGCCAGATGTCCGTGCTCATCGGTAACGATCAGATTCCCGACATTAGCCAGAAAAAGAGATACTACAGCATCCTGAATCGTCGTCGTCTCCCGGACAATCACGGGTACGCTATGAATGTCTCCTACCTTCATCTGCAGAAGTCGGAATTTCTCATCCCGGTTCTGTGTACCACGCTTGCCGAGAAAGTAGCCTACCTTGGGCTTGGCATCAATATAATTCAAGATTACCAGCTTGGACAGGTCTGTCCGCAGGGTGGGCCGACTGACATTCAGCATTTCTGCAATCTGCTCACCAGTAATCGGTGCATGCTTTTGTACAATATTTACAATATCCATTTGTCTTGGTGTTAGTTCGATCGTCAATCCCTCCGCTTCCGTTCCATGCAGGCTGTGCAGGTCCCGGAATCCACATCGTGTCGCTGACCGCTATATCTGTTCAGCACCGTTATCATTATCCCGCCGCCCGCCTCCTTCATGAGGTCTATTATGATGCCAGTCAGAAGGTAATTTACCAACTTATTGCTTTATTGATTCATATAATACGTCATATATATTTTATATGCAACATTATTACCCCAATATAAGTCATAATTATTTTCTATGACTGTTATTGTGATTCATAATGGAAAGTGATGTTTCATGGTACTAAGTGAAATAAAAAAGCCCCCTGTCCAATATTCTGGATCAGCGGGCTTATGAAATCAGTTATAAATTATCTTCCAGCCAGTGACAAACCAATTTCCGAGATGACTGCACTTCCCAAATACGTGCCGGTGAAGACGAATACAGCTACAATGGCAATTTTCCAAGAAGTCTTCCGCAGATCCACCAGCCTGTCTGCTACTGAAATGCCTGCAAATGTAAGGATCGGGGTTGTAATCGATAAGAAATTGACATTGGCAATAGCCGTAATGAACACATCCGATATCAGACAGCATATAAGAGAAGTAATCGATACCCAGCCCAATACTGGAAATTCCGCCAGGAATTTGATCGGCTGTCTCTTCATCACCTCAGCAATCAGGATTCCAATGAACGAGAACAACCACAGCACAGCCAGACCGGATATCGTCCCTAGACCGACATGGCCACCCTCGCCCGCACGCCAGAATTTGACTTGCTCAGTGAAGAGAATAAGAGACACGCTTAGCAGCATGATCAACGCATATTTACCATACTTATAAACCACCGGATTCATTAACGATCACCTCTTACCATGAATTTGTACATGAAGCGCTGCAGGGGAACTGCCAGGAAGACCATGGTATAGGTACCCAGAAAGCTGGTTAGCAGTTGGCTTGCTGCCGCGTAGCCGTTGATCGTCTCTGTCATCTCCGGGTTGATCGCTATAAGAGCCGAGGATGCGCCTGTCATCATACTGGCAGAGCCGACGCCTGCGGACATGGCTAATGCTTCAATAGAGAAGCCCATCGCATGCAAGATCGGAGCAATAATGCTGAAGAACAGCGTACCAAACAATGTACCTATAATATAAAGAGACAATACGCCTCTTCCTTCAGACGAATCCAGTGTATACTTTTCAGAAATATAAGCGAGTTCTCCTTCACGTCCAAGTCCCAGTGTCGCCCCGATTGCCTCTCTTCTCAATCCCAGCAGGATAGCGATCGGAAGCCCGAGCAGTATCGTTCCGAGGTTGCCAATCTCCTGAAGCAGGAACACCCAGCCTACCTCGAGGATCTGATCCAGCTTCGGCGCTACATCGGCCCCGTAACGAGCCATTAGCGGAAGCATGATGAAAATCAAGTATTTACTGGCGAAGTTCACATTCGTCTTGCTGTAAATTTTGGTCATGATGCCTTTGCGCAGAACGGGAATACCTAATACCATAGTGATCAGAATAGCGAATACAAGCGGAAGCAGACTAATACGGATGTTACCTACGGGAATGGATTGAATACCAATGAACTCTGCCACCGTAATGATTAACAGCACGAAAGCAAGCAGATAAATATAGGATTTCGTTCTAGTCATAGTTCAGGCTAACCTCATTTCTAGTCTTATGTTCAGATCTGTGCTGGCTCTCATCACAATTCACAATGAATTGTATGTTATTACTATCTATTAGCTAAAGGGATGTTCAGCCTTGGATTGGGGAGGCTCAACGATGGATGCTAACAGTTGCTCATAAGAAGCAAAGCTTCTCCGATACAACCGACTGCGGTCAATGCTTCCGCTCATTCGCTCCAGCACTTGCGTCAGGAACCTTGGGAACACCTCATAGATGAACTCCGGATCAATGTCCTTGAAATCATCCCCATGGATCGTCCCCGTGAAGCCACTGTAGCCGATCTGAATACATGGCATCATGTAGGCCAGATCACCAATGTCCCCTGCTGCACTGATCGCGTTATTATTGTAGATATCCTCGATTTCATCGTTGGCAAGGAAGGCCTCTTGCACGAATTCGGACAGATAACGATCCTGCACAAAGGGCAAATACCCCATTTGAGTAGCGATGTCCACCTCACCCTGAAGAGCCAGTGCACTTCCCAAAGCAGCCTTGTCCATCGTCTGGGCTGCTAGCTTCATGTAATCCACGGTTTGGGTGCGAAGATCACTGCCAACAGTAATATGATTAGGGATTACATTCGTGGACATATCGGACTGAAGTACAATCGGGTTCATTCGAATCTTCTCTGTATCACGCAGCTGCTGTCGAGCCAGACCAAGCGCTACATTGAACAACGTAGACATGCTGTATGCATTTTTACCACTGAATGGATCGAAGCCTGCATGCGAGGCTTGTCCTTTGAAGGTATATTTTTTGTACAAAAAGCCTGCCAGGTCACAATTAATCTCAATCGTTCTGCGCTCGAACTCCCCACCCATAGCGTGCACACAAATGCCAACATCAATATCATCGAAGACGCCGAGCTTCATCGCTTCCGGCTTGCCGCCATAATAGGAGATCTTGCCTTCCTCAAGCAACTGATCCCGATAGGCCAGGTCCAGGTACTCTTCCGCAGGCACGAAGACAAAGGTGAGCGCATAATCCAGCGCTTCATAAGCTTTGGTGTTGTAGTAGTATTGATAGAGAGCAAGTGCGATGGCAACCTGGGTATAGTGCCCACAGTTATGAGCCGCACCTGTTGCAGGATCGGCCTGCCAATGTGAGGGGGCATAGACTGCATCCAGCTCGGCAATGAACGCGATATTCAACGGCTTGCCGGTGCCCAAAGTAGTCTTGAGCCCTGTAGTGCTAAAGCCCTCCAACTCAATACCGGGATTCACGCGCTGAAGGAAATCCTTAACCAGATTACTGGTCTGAAATTCCTTGTAGCCAAGCTCTGGGTTTTGGAAAATTGTTCGAGAAATGCTGTGGATTTCTGAAAAACTTGATTTAAAGTCCATATTTTTCTCCTTATTTCCGAAATATTTCACACAATAATGAAAACAATGTTACTTTATATCTTTTCATGCTGTCAATCACAAATTAATAAAAATTAACATTTTGCAGGCAGTTTAAAGCTCCAAAAGAGATGGAGTTCCATGATGCAAAGATCCTCTCCAGCATGCACATAAGAAGGCAAGCATCCGCATAAATACTACGGATACTTGCCTTTTCACATCTGCTTCCTCTGATCTGTCGACACTCCACGTAATTCACTACATTTCTGTAGATCCTATTTTCCTGCATGCTGTTCAACAGCTCGGTTAGTCCAGAGTTGCTGTCCGTATCCGAACAGCGGCCGTTTTGAAGCCTGGCATTTTGCAGAATGGGTCCAGCGCCGGATTCGTAGCCTTGTTCACATTCTGAATGCCGCCCCAATGCATGGGGACGAAGATCGTATCCGGGCGAATTGCAGCACTGTACTTACTGCGCACAGTGAAGCTGCCCCGCCGGGATGATATCTCTACCCATTCACCTTCCCTAATCCGGTATTGTTGAGCTGTTTGCGGATGAATTTCCACGAAGTTATGCAGTTGTCTGGCAGCCAGTGCAGGACTGCGACGGGTCTGTACCCCCGTCAGATAATGAGCCAGCACCCTTCCATTAGTTAAGGTCAATGGATACTCTCCATCCGGGAATTCTGTCTGCTGAGGAAGCTGGAACGGTGCGAAGACCGCTTTTCCATCTGCGTGGGCGAATCGCTCTGCAAATAGCATGCCTGTACCCGGATGTTCCTCTGCGGGACAGGGCCAGTAAATTCCTCCCTCTTGTCTCAGACGTTCATAGGTTATTCCATAATAATCTGCAGTTCCGCCTTTGCTCGCAATCCGCAGCTCTTCGAATATTTCTTCAGCCGACGTATACTGGAAGTATTGCTCCTTGCTCAGGCTCCGTGCCAACTCCCGCAGAATCATCCAATCATGCCAAGCTTCGCCTGGAGGGGGCTGAACGGCCTCACGCAGAAGCACACGTCCCTCCAGATTCGTCATGGTTCCCGTGTTCTCCAGATAGGACGTTACCGGCAGTACGACATCTGCCATCCGCGCAGTCTCAGACAGGTACATATCTGCAACGATGAGGCAATCCAGCTTCTTCAAGCCCTCTTCCACTCGATCTGCATGCGGACTGGAGACGACAGGATTGGAGCCCATAATGAACAGCGTACGGATCTCCTGCGAATTCATCCGTTCAAGTAGTTCATAAGCGGATACACCTTGGCGCGGCAGACCCTCCGGTTGTATACCCCATACAGAAGCAATATAAGCACGATCCGCATCGTTCTCAATGGATCTGTATCCTGGCAGCTGGTCGGCTTTCTGTCCATGCTCTCTTCCGCCTTGCCCATTGCCTTGTCCGGTCACCGCTCCATAACCGCAGCCTTCACGTCCAATCTTGCCTGTAGCAAGCACGAGGTTCAGCAGTCCCCTCACAGCCAGATGACCGTCCGTCTGCTGCTCCACTCCGCGTGCTGTAAATATAATCCCTGTCGGAGCATCACCGTACATGATGGCGGCTGTACGCACTTGCTCAAGCGCAAGCCCACAACGATCAGCCATCTCGGACAGATCAAGCCCGGCTAGCTCAGCTTCCAGCTCTGCATAGCCTTCCGTTCGACTAGCAACAAAATCCTCATCAACCAGTCCCTCAGAGACGATGATCTTCATGAACATAGCAGCCAGAATAGCATCCGTGCCCGGCTTGATTTGCAGGTGAATATCTGCGAGGGCAGCCGTAGCTGTATGTCTTGGGTCGATCACAATGATCTTCGTCCCCTTCTCCTTGGCCTGGAGAAAATACGGCATTAACGTAGGCTGGCATTCCGCTATGTTGGTACCCGCCAGAATAATACAAGAAGCTGCGGCAATATCAGACAGACGGCAGGTCATTCCACGATCCATGCCGAACGTCTTGACGCCTGCTGAAGCTGCGGCTGACATGCAAAAACGACCATTATAGTCTATATATCTAGTGCCAAGTGCCACCCTGGCGAACTTGCCCAGCATGTAGGCCGTCTCGTTGGTCAATGAGCCACCCCCATATACACCGATAGCATTCTGACCAAACCGGGATGTGGTCTGCTTGAATTGTGCACCTACCAGACTCAGCGCCTCCGCCCAGCTAGCTGGGGTAAGCTCGCCATTTTTTCGGATCAGCGGCTGCTTCAGACGATCGCGACCCTGTGCGTGCTGATGGGCATTTTGCCCTTTGACACATAATCTTCCTTGGGAAGCCGCATTAGGAGCTCCTTGGACAACGAACGACCTGCCCTGTGGTGTTCTCTCCTCCAGCCGTATATCAGCCTTGCATTGTACACTGCAAAAAGGACATTGCGTCAATGTAGTTAGCATCCCTTTTCCCCATTTCTATTTAGGATGAATTATGCTCATTGCCATCTAAGATGAATGGTGCTCCGTGCCATCCTAGATGAATAATGTTCATTCCCTCGCTAGCCATGTCCATTCGATAACTCTGTCTTTTCTCCAGCTGTGCTCTACCTTGCTTACTCTCTCTTTTCTATGTTTGCTCTAATGGTACTCTCACACGGCGTTGGATCGAGTCCACTAAGCTTGCTCTCTGTTCCAGATCCAGCAACTGTTCACGCACCGTGGTGAGTCCTATCCGATCCAGCCACTCAGACATTCGTTCATCATACTCGCTGGTATGTCTGTAGAGCTGCAAGCATGCCATTAGAAGCTGAAGCGCATGCTCCTCATCCTCTTCCACCCCGACAAGCTGCGCCTCACAGATAGGCGAGTGTGAATGACCGCCAGCATAGACTTCCCAGCCTATGGGACTTCGCATAAGTCCAATCGGTTGTACGTGCAGGACCAGAATGGGGTCGTTGATAGTATTGACGACAGCGTTGACCCTAGTTGGAAACACTATACCGCTCCAGCTCTCTGAGAGTCGACTCGCTAGTCTTCTCCCCTGTTCAGCCAATGCTCCCGACATAGCGTCAGCAGAATGACTCATCACATACAAGCTGTTGCCTGAAGTGGCCAGATCCTGATGATCCGATACTTTGTGAGTCTGCTGCAATCCTTGTTTTTCATGCAAAATATCAATGTAATATTCAATTGCAGGCATGCAGAGTCCACAGCCAGTCGATGACCGCCATCCTAGCCTAGCCATAGCCGCTACAGTCGTCAGCCCTGGATCAGATTCGCAAAGTTCGCGCAATTGGCTACATACGTCAGCGTGAGTCAGATCAGTGCATTCACATAGTGGCGCCTTCCTCTGGACTGGCGAAGCAGCAGCTTGGCTAGTGTTTCCCATATCTGTATGAGCGTACTGTACCAACGCCTTGACGATATTGAGACATCCGCCACAGGAGCCGGAGGCTTTGGTGTGTGCTCTGACTTCCTCCGCCGACTGCAGATTATGCTCACGTATTGTATTCATGATCGTTCGCTTGCTCACTGCGTTACATGCGCAGACGGTCTCCTGATCCGGCATGGAAGCCACCAGACTCAATGACCCATCGTTGCCCGTATCCGCCCGAGCAGCTGTCATTGCCGCTAATTCACTGACAGACGCGCTGCTGCGTACCATGCCTACCAAAGTCGTTCCTTCCATCGTATCACCGAATAGCACAGCACTATGCACGACACCATTCTTGGCTGTTATCCGCTTGTAAGTACGACGAATGCCATCATATTGCTGGATAACCGTTTCTGTCCCGGGCTCACTCAGATTGCCAACCGAGAATACATCGACCCCCGAAATCTTTAGCTTTGAATAAGGGATGGAGCCTCGGTACCCCTCATGCTCATGTCCGCACAGATGTGCAGCGAGCGCTTTGGCCTGCTCGTATAATGGTGCAACCAGACCGTAGGTAATCCCGCGATGCTCTGCGCATTCCCCTACAGCGTAGATATGAGGCTGGCTTGTTCTCATATAATCATCCACCACGATCGCCCGCCCCATCTGTAGACCGCAGTTTTTGGCTAGCGCAACATTCGGGCGTATACCGATGGCCATCACCACAATATCCGCCTTCAGCTCTGTGCCATCTGTGAATTCGAGGCCAGTAACCTGCTTCTTTCCCTTAATTCTCTTCGTATCCGCTGATAAACGAAATAGCATACCTTGGCCTTCCAGCTCCGCCTGCAGCATCCCGGCCGCTGGCTCATCCAACTGGCGGTTCATCAGATATGAGGTGTTGTGCACAACAACGACTTCCATTCCCAAGTGCAGCAGCCCTCGCGCAGCCTCAAGCCCCAATAGTCCGCCACCAATGACAACTGCCTTCTTATAGCGCTGGGAATATTCCACCATTCTGCTGCAATCCTCAATATTTCGAAATGAGATCACACCCTCTAGGTCCACACCCGGAAGCGCCGGAATGAAAGAGGATGAGCCGGTAGCTATGATTAAGCGCTCGTACGTGCGACAAGTCCCGGCAGTCGTCAAGACAGTTCGGGCATGCGGATCAATATCAATAACCCGTTCTCCCGTAATCAGTTCAATGCCATGCTCTGCATACCAGCTATAATCGTTTAGAATGATATCATTTAACTCAGCCCCGCCTTGCAGCATTTTGGATAGCATAATCCGGTTATAGTTGGGTTGCTGCTCATCCCCAATGACCGTAATATCGAATTGGTCTGGTGCGAGCTGTATAATCTCTTCTACGCATTTGATTCCAGCCATTCCGTTACCAATGATGAGTAGTCTAGTTCTCTCCATGGCACTCCCCACTTCCAGCTCCCAGCTTGTATTAATAGCTCTCATTCATCAAAGTCAGAAAACCTGACTCAATCGTTCACCTGCAGCGCAAAAGCGTCTTTGCGAACGTTCCCTCTCCTGTAGACAGAAAAAGCCCTTTTCCATTAAAAGAAAAGGGCTCCATTGCCGATTACACACAGCACCTCGTTGTGCTGCTCATATTAGTTCTAATATAATCTGCAATTTTAAATAAGTCAACAAAATTAACATCAAAAGGGTTCGAAAACGAAAATTCAGGTTTTTATAAAATTATGTGTCATGAATATTGACATTTGATATTTTGGTTTTTATAATTTTAATCAAAATAACATGGCTACATGTTCATCCAGCGAAGGCACAATGACGTGCTATTTCGTGTCGGCAAAGAGGCCGCCAACTTATGTCATCAGGACAAGTTGCGGCCTCTTTTTGGGTTGAGCAGGCTATACAGAGGAGTGGTTAGATGGATAAGACGAGTTTTTGGAAAAGCGGGCACAAGCCTACCCTATTAAGTTCATTCTTGTATTTCGACATCAGCTTCATGATCTGGGGCATGATCGGGCCACTTAGCGTACTCATTGCCCTCGATTACCCCATGGACCCGGTGCAAAAAGCCAACCTGGTAGCTCTCCCAGTGCTAGGCGGTTCCATATTACGTCTGTTGCTCGGCTTTCTATCCGATTACATCGGCCCAAAGCTAACGGGGCAACTGGGAATGGCCACGACCTTTATTCCATTGTTACTGGGATGGCTATGGGTCGATTCGCTGGATCAGCTCTATATTGTAGCCCTGCTGCTTGGCGTAGCTGGCGCTTCCTTCGCAGCCGCCCTGCCGCTTGCAAGTCAGTGGTATCCCAAAGAGCATCAGGGATTGGCCATGGGGATTGCCGGTGCAGGCAACAGCGGTACAGTCCTCGCGACCCTGTTCGCCAATCGGATCGCTGAGCATTTCGGAAGCTGGAAGATCGTGTTTGGCCTGGCTGCAATCCCGATGTTCATCGTCTTTATCCTGTTCTCCATCCTGGCCTCCAATAGCCCCAATCGCCCTGCACCCAAGCGTCTAAGCCATTATGCCAAGGTGCTGAGCCAAGGGGATGCCTGGGTATTCTGTCTACTCTATTGCGTAACGTTTGGTGGTTTCGTAGGCTTGGCGAATTATCTTACTATTTTCTTCAACGTGCAATATGGCCTGTCCGCTATTCAAGCTGCTGACATCGCAACCATATGTATTATCGCAGGTAGCTTCTTCAGACCAGTAGGTGGTTATCTGTCAGATCGCTTCGGCGGCATCAAGGTACTTACAATGCTTTACGGAGGTGCGGCACTCATGCTGGTAGGTGTATCCTTCCTGCCATCACTGCCTGTAGTCGTTGCTCTTCTGTTCATCGGCATGATGTGCCTGGGTGCTGGTAATGGCTCCGTATTCCAACTCGTGCCACAGCGTTTCTCTAATGAAATTGGATTAATGACAGGCATTGTTGGTGCAGCAGGCGGTCTCGGCGGATACGCGCTACCATTAATACTCGGCAATATGTATAAGGCTACAGGCTCCTACTCTCTCGGCTTTATTACGATCGGTATGGTAGCTGTGCTGGCCCTGATCCTGCTGCTCGTCATGCAGCTCAAATGGCGATATACCTGGCTGTCCTTACAAACAAAAAGAAGCGGCGAAACAGCAAAACCAGCATAAACAGCTCAGCAGCATACGATTTAACAAGCTGGTCAACTGTATAAGCATCTACGAACTCGCCTCATCACAGACGAAACAGTAGGCGATCCAATTAAGGGTCTCAACCTGCTATCAACTGTTAACCTCAGACAAAGGGACTTATCTCAAGCCCATACCACGGCAGAGAAAGTCCCTTTCCAATTTGTACGGATCACCTTCTAGCGCATATCTTAAACATTATAAATGTGGCCCTTTATACAGTAAAAATGTATATCCTATCAACTATGGTGCGGCCTGTTTCCTGAATGGCACCCATACCTCGTTTATGCCTTAGCTTGAAATTTCCTCCAACCTGGACATTTCCGATTTATCCTTTAATCATCGTATTTTATTAAAAGCAAGTACAGCATCATATGTCACAGAGGTTTTCTGTAAGCACTCATTATTGTAATAATTCGGTGACAAAACGTTCCGCGATTTCTAGATTCTCAGGCTTTTCAAGATATAGTTTTTCTGTCTTCAGGTGAAGACAGAATGACTTTACACAGGCATTATCATAGCAGTCCCCCGACGGGAGGACTACCCGTTAGGGCCTTCTTCAGTAGGCTCTGGGCGACCCGGAATACGAAACCACTGGTGCTACTTGCTCCTCTGTTAAGAACAGTCCTTCCCCTAAGGCCATGGATATTGCGTAGTCGGCCTCGCTGCTCGGATCGTAGTCAAGCGCAGCTCTATTGATACCCTTGCCCTGCTAGTGCCGAGTTAGATGACATCTTCTGCACTAAGCGAGTTGTGTAATAACAAGGTGAGCTGAGACAGGCCTTGTTCCACCAGCAAGAGGAGTGATCGTTAGTGCGGTGGAATTACCAGTAGGATTTCGTATGGTCAAAATTGAATTAATGACCGTCGTTTCTACCAATGCCATTCCTATGATCTGAGATGTGCCTGTTGCTCGCCCGACTACCGTATAGGCCAAATCATCACCATTGAGCGTTAAAATCAGTTGTCCTGCTTCAGTTACACTCACTTGAAACAATACTTGATACGTACCGATTGCGGCCAAGTTAAATGAACTATCACCCGTTCGTGCAATATTAGTTCCACTACTAGGTCCATTTTGCGGAAAACTTACGTCTGTACCCGGAGCAACAGTTGCTGCATTATCAGGAGGCATCAATGCAAAAAAATCTGCAAAGTTCAACACTGCTCCCGTGGCGCCAGTCGAGCCTGTGGCACCCGTTGCTCCTGCTTCGCCAGTCGGACCTGTGGCGCCTGTTGCTCCTGTTGCACCAGTCAGACCTGTGGCGCCCGTTGCTCCTGCTTCGCCAGTCGGACCTGTGGCACCCGTTGCTCCTGCTTCGCCAGTCGGACCCGTGGCACCCGTTGCTCCTGTTGCACCAGTCAGACCTGTGGCGCCCGTTGCTCCTGCTTCGCCAGTCGGACCTGTGGCGCCCGTTGCTCCTGCTTCGCCAGTCGGACCCGTGACGCCTGTTGCTCCTGTTGCACCAGTCGAGCCTGTGGCACCCGTTGCTCCTGTTGCACCAGTCGGGCCTGTGGCGCCCGTTGCTCCTGCTTCGCCAGTCGGACCCGTGGCACCCGTTGCTCCTGCTGCACCAGTCAGACCTGTGGCGCCCGTTGCTCCTGCTTCGCCAGTCGGACCTGTGGCACCCGTCGCTCCTGCTTCGCCAGTCGGACCCGTGGCACCCGTTGCTCCTGTTGCACCAGTCGGACCCGTGGCGCCCGTTGCTCCTGCTTCGCCAGTCGGACCCGTGACGCCTGTTGCTCCTGTTGCACCAGTCGAGCCTGTGGGACCGCTTGGCCCACCAACTGGTCCAGTAGCCCCCGTAGGACCCGTTGGACCTGTTAAAGACGGGGCGGCTAAAATGTTCTCCAATTTAAATTGGAGAAGTATTTCTTTCTTGACTATTTCCTGCAAAGTATCTCTTACACTGGCATCAACAGCAAGCAAGTCACTGATGCTTGCAGGCACAGTAATTCCCGGTAAAGTTCCGACAGCGTATTGTATTTTTTCGGCTTCGGCATTTATGATATGACCTAACCCCAGCTCTTCAATGGCAATCGATGCTAACAAAAGATTAAGAGCATCATCCCTCGTAATGGTAATAGCTGGTGTAATATTGGGTATATTGGATTGTGACAAATTACACACCCTTTCATAGCTATTATTTATTTAATAACATATGTGCTTTGAAGAAATAAAGTTCCTGCATAGATCAGATGAACCGCAGCTAGAAACGGCTAGGCCCACTCGTGAAATTATAATTAGGTTGATACTGATGCTCGATCTTCAAGAAAACTACTGACACCTCCCGATTTCCTTCCGTCTTCGTACAACGCTCCTTCAGGGGGCAACCTTCGTAGGAGGTACTTAGATAATGTCGTTTGTGAATTTCATATCCATTTGTTAAGGCTTCCTTGTGTTCTCTACGGAGATGCAGCGTTTGCCCAGCCGGGCAGATCCATGTATTCCCTGCTTCGTGATACGACCAGTTCTCAATCTTAGAGATGTTCGCTTTCAACGCTTTGCTCTTGTCTTTATGGTAGCTTCCGTATTTCACGACAGCCGTGATTTCTTTCATTTCTAGGTAAGCGTAGTTTTCTTCACCACCATAGCCTGCGTTTGCAATGACGGCCTGTGGAAGTCTCCCTAATAGTTCCCCGGCTTTTTCCATAAGCGACTGCAAACAGCGGGTATTTGTCGACCGTTGGTGGATACTGTAGGCTAATATAAACTAATTTCCCATTCCTTCCTGCACGTTATAGCCGGGTTTCAGCTGGCCGTTTCGCATGTAATCTTCTTTCATCCGCTTGAAAGTCGCATCCGGGTTCGTTTTGCTGAACTTCAAAACCAAAGGGCGTACCAAAAGCCATGAAATGGCTTTTGGTACGCCCCCCCCTTAATTCGAATACTATACTATTCAACAAAAAATGGTGTACCATCTATACTGTAGATATTCCAACATTTCTCGTTACTCATCCTTCAACAAGCTACGCTCCATTAACCAGAATGTAGACATCCCCACTTTGTTCATCAATCTCTGTGGCGAAAGTAGTCACCCTTCCTACATCCGGCTCATGTACATTGCCGCTTGCCAGATCGATCTTCCAATCATGCAACGGACAATGGACCTTGTGACCGCAGACCATCCCTTCAGACAGCTTTCCTCCTTTGTGAGGACAGTGATTCTCCAGCGCCTTGATGCTTCCATCCTGCAAGCGAAATAATGCTACCTCTTTATCCTCTATGCGAAGGGTTCTTGCACCCAATTTGTCGATCTCACTCAGGTGTGCTACGCGAATCTTGCTCTCCATCTCTTTTCCCCCTCCTATATTACTCTGTTACAGCCTGCAGGCCAGCCAAAGGTTCGAAATTCTTGCGAAGTCCGCCGTCCTCGACGATCTCTTTCCAAGGATCTCTTGTGTAGCTTAACGTCTCATCCAGTCTGCCTTGCAGGCGCTTGCGCTCCTCTGGGTCTGAAAGGGCTGTCTTAACCGCTTCAATACCGACGCGCTCCATCCAGTGGGCTGTACGCTCATTCCAGGTGGCCTGCTCACGGTAATATTGCAAATAGGCCGATGACCATTCCAGCACTTCCGCTTCTGTCTTGACGGTGCATAGCAGCTCCGCTGCACGTACCTTGATGCCTCCATTACCACCGACATACAATTCCCAGCCTCCGTCAATGGCTACAATACCGACGTCTTTGATGGCAGCCTCTGCACAGTTACGCGGACAGCCGGAGACAGCAAGCTTAACCTTGGCTGGCGCATTCATACGCTCAAACGCCTTTTCCAGCTTAATGCCCATATCCATTGCATCCTGTGTGCCAAAGCGGCAGAACGTATTACCTACACAGGTCTTTACCGTTCTCAGCGTCTTTCCATAAGCATGCCCGGAAGGCATATCCAGCTCCTCCCAGATCTTCGGCAGGTCCTCCTTCTTGACACCAAGTAAATCCAGCCGCTGTCCACCTGTAAACTTCACCAAAGGAACCTCATATTTCTCCGCGACATCTGCAATCTTCTTCAGATCAGCTGGCGAGGTGACTCCGCCATAGATTCTAGGTACTACGGAATACGTACCATCCTTCTGGATGTTGGCATGGTAGCGTTCATTGGTGAAGCGGGATTCCTTCTCGTCCACATATTCAGCCGGCCATAACATCCCCAGGTAATAGTTCAGGGCAGGGCGGCACTTGGAGCAGCCTCCTTCCTCTTCCCACCCCAGCACATTCATAACTTCCTTGACAGTCATCAGACCCATTTCTTTAATGCTGTCTACGATCTCATCCCGACTCAGCGAGGTACAGCCACAGATACCTTCCTTGACCGATGTCGCCTCATCTCCCGCATATAAATGAAGGAGACCCTCTACCAGTGGCTTACAGCCTCCGCAAGAAGCAGACGCCTTCGTGCAAGCCTTGATCTCGCCGACTGTTCGACAACCGCCAGCAACAGCGTCTGCAATGTCCTTCTTGCTCACACCATTACAGCCGCAGATGATCTCGTCATCACTCATGGCCTCAAGCATGGCCGAGCCTGAATTACCGGCTTGACCTGGCGCATATCCGAGCAGAAGCTCTTTTTCCCGGCCAGCAATGGACTCACCACTTTTAATCAGCGAGAACAAGGACGCTCCATCGGAGGTATCCCCGAACAATACAGCTCCGACGAGACGCTCGTCGCGGATGACAATCTTTTTATACACACCATCTATTTCGTCCTGATACCGCATGGAGCGCATACCTGGCTCATCGTTATAATAGCCTGCAGAGAATACATCCACACCAGACACCTTCAGCTTGGTGGAGGTTACGGAGCCTGCGTAGCCCTCGCTACCAATTCCCGCCAGCTGCTTGGCTAGTACAGCCCCTTGCTCATATAGTGGAGCTACAAGACCATACGCAATCCCGCGATGCTCTGCACATTCACCTACAGCATAGATATCCGGGATGCTGGTATGCATGAAGTCATCCACAATAATCCCGCGGTTCGTATCTAGGCCTGCGGATTTGGCTAATTCAATATTGGGCTTGATCCCGACGGCCATCACGACCAGATCTGCTTCCAGAGTGGTGCCATCCGCGAAACGAAGTCCATTCGCCCGCTTACGACCCATGATCTCTGCAGTCTGGTGGCTTAGCAGGAACTTCATTCCTTGAGCTTCCAACTCACGCTGCAGCATCACAGAGGCCGGTCTATCCAGTTGGCGATCCATGAGCCCTTCACTATTATGAATGACAGATACATCCATCCCCAGATTCAAAAGCCCCCGTGCTGCTTCAAGGCCTAGTAGGCCACCACCGATGACGGCTGCCTTGCTGTATTTCTTGGCGCTCTCCATCATCGTGTGACAATCTTGGATGTTGCGGAAGCCGATGACCCCCTCTTTATTCGCTCCTGGAAGAGGTAGAATGAAGGCATTGGAGCCTGTGGCAATAAGCAGCACATCATAGGCTACCTCCATGCCCTTGAGAGATCTCACCACCTTATTCGCAGGATCAATGTGCTGGACTGGATCTCCTGTGTGAAGGTGAATCCCGTTGTCTTCATACCAATCCCAGTCATTAATGACGATATCGCGAATATCCGACCCTCCCGCCAGGACCGTCGACAGCATAATGCGGTTGTAATTCGGGTGCGGCTCCTCTCCAAAAACAGTGATCTCATACGCATCAGGAGCAAGCTTCAACAAATGTTCTATTGTTCGTATACCTGCCATCCCATTTCCGATCAGTACCAGTTTCTTTGCACTTCCCATCCTACATATCCCCCTTCTGCGAGCTTCAAGCCTTATGGCAGCACGGAAACAGAAAAAGCCCGCTCATGCGCAAAGAGACATCGCTCTATGCTACACGAAGACGGGCTTCATTGCCGCTTCCAGACAGATACGCCGTTGTATCCATCAGATTAATGACCTTGTAAGTTAAGGTAATATTAGCTTTAATATAAAAGGAATTCACGACCATGTCAACTATCTTTACGCAAAAAGTGTTTAACTTATAAAGTAACAGAAGAATAAGGTAAAAAGAGGCAATAAAAATCACATTTTCAGAAAAAAATGATTGCTTTTTTGTTAAAACACCTCCAGAATGTACGAAAAGACACCAATACTGATGCGAAACCTGCTCGTTAGCAAGTAATTATATGTCAGGTTATATAACCCGATACTACAGGAGGGAAATTCCCAGCATGCGTTCTTTTCTTATTATTGACGCCCAACCGCCGGAGAATCTTTCCAAATATCATCCTGAATCCATCATGTTATCCTACGGTTATCAGGTGCATCCTTCCGGTAGCGAGGCTATCGTTCGTGAGTCCATCCAGCATGCGGATGCCATGATCCTACACCTGCCACTCTCTTCAATAGAGACATGGGGAAATACCCTCGTCAAGCAGAGGTCCTTACCTATCTTCTGGTGGTGCAGCACCGAGACGGCCCAGTCGTCGCTGCAGGATTGCGAAGTAAATGTATCCATTGACGGAGTGCTTACCCCATCTATGACGGAGCAGGAGCTTCACTGGTCACTGCATTTTGGAGAAAAGCGATTCTTCGAGCGGCAGCACTGGCATAGCGAACGGGAGCAACTGCACGCACGTCTGGAGGAGCGGAAATGGATTGATAAAGCTAAGGGGATACTTGGACAAATTAACGGCATACCCGAGGCCGAAGCCTATGACGTCCTGCGCAAGAAGGCCATGAATGATCGCAAGCGTATTGTCGATGTAGCGATATCTATTGTTAAAGCGCACGAAATGCTTAGAGCATAGTAATCCGAGAAGGAGAATTGACGATGAACATGATCGATGTCTTGAAGGAGGTTGGACGTGGCAAACGCGGAGCCCGTGACCTCACCTACGAAGAAGCCTTGCAGGCCGCAGAGCATATTCTTGGCGGCACAGCCACACCGGCACAGATCGGTGCCTTCCTTGCTGCGGAGCGCATCAAGATGGAGAGCGTGGAGGAGCTTGAGACATTCGTGCTAACCTGCCGTAAGTATGCTCAGCGACCTGCACTGCAGCAAGGCATTGATTTTGCTGGCCCCTACGACGGTAGAGTCTCGTCCTTCATTGCCACTTTTCCAACAGCGTTTCTGCTTGCAGCAGCGGGCTTACCAGTCACACTTCACGGAACCTCTCCGCTCCCTCCAAAATGGGGCATTACATTGTCTATACTCCTGAAGGAGCTGGGAATTCATCCTGAACAGGCGGCTAACGAGCTCATGGCCAGGGCAGCGGTAACTTCAGGAGTGACCTATATGCATGCCGAAGCATGGTGCCAACCGCTCAAAAGGCTTCGCTCCATTCGTGAGGAACTGGGACTACGTACTGTACTGAATACCATGGAAAAGCTGGTGGACTACAACCATTCACCTTACATCGTGTTCGGCGTTTTCCATAATACGGTATTCGAACGAACTGCCAAGCTCCTGAATCGCTTGAATTACCAAAGTGCATTGATTATTCAGGGCGTTGAGGGGTCGGAGGATCTTCACATTAACAGACCTACCCGCACTTACCGGTTGGATGCTGGTCATACGACCATGGAGGTCATTGATCCGGAAATGTTCGGTCTGGAGGCTGAGCTGCCAGAAATGACCTGGACCCCTGCTGCCCAGATTCGAGTTACTGAAGAGGTCCTGCGCGGTGAGGGGCATATGGCATTCATGAATCAGGTATTGCTGAATGGGGCAGTCCGCCTGCATGTCGCTGGCCGTGTGGATTCTATTGAGGAAGGAATCTATACCTGCAAGCTCCTGTTGGAGAACGGCGAAGCCTGGCGCACCTATACCGGCTGGCGTTCCGTTATGCAAGAGAGTCTACAGGCGGAGGCACCCTCCTCCAGTCGTTAAGGATGTTAAAGATGTCACGCAAAAAAACGTCTTTCGACGTACTTCCACAGAAGAAAGACCGCGTTTGGGTGAAGTTTTCTTACGATATCGAATTTGCTCAGCTTCGCTAAAACTTATAAATTCAATTATATTCGAAAAAAAAGCTCTCCCGACAACGACGGTTCGGGAAAGCTTTTTTTCCTATTGCTGACTTGGACCACTCTGCTTGCAAGCAGCTATCTGTATGTACGACTCGACATGTAGTAGGTCTGCGAAGGGGCTACATGCTGTGACTGAAAATAAATGCTATGGTCTGTCTGAATCGCATTTGAAGTTGACTGGTTTGCAGGTCGGGTACTTACATTCATTCCGTCTGTTCCTTGAGGTGCCAGATAACCGATGATGCAGGCCAGCAAAAAGCATACAGCGCTAAGCAATGCCGCTCTTGCCCGAGGGTGTCGATCTGCGTAATCCCGTAGCATGACATCCATCCTTTTCAATGAGTTTCCTAAGATACTCATAGCATATCATGGCTGACAGATCGCAGTAACTTGCCTGAGACGAGGATTTAACCTCGACTTTAGTCTAAGTCTCCCCCTAGACCCACAGCTCAAGCCCCCTCCTGTCGTTACAACCTTTTCACCTAATCAAAAGATATTCACTCGACCAGAGGACTTGATGTATTGCCTGTATTGCCCATGTGTATGCTTAATAATCCCAGCCTGTCCCACTATGGATAAGCCTGTCTGCGTGGACCAGACTACAGACTACAAAAGCGGTCGTGATAGCCTCAGCTCACATTCCGCATTGCGATCACACCGAAGTGTGCCCCCCTCCACCTTGAGCTTGGCGACCTGGATGGACGTTCTGCGCTGCCCATAGGTGGTAAGCTCTTCATGAGATGAGCTTCGCCCCGGATGGGTGAAGTAAAAGATATACGCCTCTTCTCCCTGAACGACCACATCTGCATGTAGCCCTACCCCAGAATCGTCTTGACGTGTACCTGACTGCTCCAGAATGAGACCTGTTCGCTCCCACTGCTCGGCATCCGTCGATCGAAATACTCCCTGCCCTCTCCATTCGTCCACGATCATCCAGTAGAATTCGGACATGAAAAATACATTCGGTCCTTCATGTGCGCAATGCGTCAGCACCGGGCCCACCACTTCCCAATCGACCAAATTTATACTATCGGCAGCATACGTGTGGGAATGATTAGCCTCATCCTTGTACCACATCCGGAATGTACCATCTGGCAAAGGATACACACACGCGTCAATGACCCGATCCGAGCTAAGGGACAGCCGCCCCATTAGCGTCCACTGCTGAAGATCAGGGCTCGTGTAATGAATAATATGCCGCTCATGTCCAGCCCACTCCGTAGGCACACCTTGAATGTAGCTCACATACATATGATAAGTACCTTTATGATAAATGATTTCCGGTGCCCAGAATGTATTTCGTCCCCATTCAAATTCAAGTCCTTGAAGTGTCCCTCGGTACAACCAGCTTCGCCCCTCGTCTCTGGATACAGCGACTCCAAGATCAGTTCCGTGTACCCAGGCTACACCTGGCCCCTCCACCGTTGCTCTGCGATTTGTGTAAATCATCCACCATTCCTCTGTAACATGGTTCCAGATTACGGTAGGATCTGCTGCTCCATCCATGATAGGATCTCTGAATAAAGGACTGCTCTTCATAAACACTCTCTCCTTCGGATATAAATATAGTAATCTATAATTCAGAATCGAATTTCATTAACAATATAGTTGATATATTCATAAATATATTACTATATTTCAACCATAGAATACTACATCCTTCATCCAATGGATAAAAAAGAAAATATTATTATTTTCAGTCCCATAATTTTCTTGAAAAGTGATATAGAATCATATAATATAGAACAAGAGTTTCCATACATACAAAAAAGAAATGGGGTTAATTGCAACATGTCAACACACGTACAATCCAACTTATCCAAACCAAACGCTGATTTTTCCAGTCATCCACCAATGTCTGTGAAAGATTGGATGATCACCATCCTGATTCTGGCGATTCCTGTGGTCAACTTGATCATGATGTTCGTTTGGGCATTCGGAGGCGGAGCAAATCCCAGCAAAGCCAACTATTGCAAAGCTGCTTTGATCTGGGCTGCCATCGGTCTTGTAATCTACGGTATCATCATGGTTCTTACACTGGTAGTCTTCGCATCTGCAACGAGCAGCCTTAGCTATTAATACATGTTGTCCTGATTCGGAAATGTGTAGCTGCATCAGGAACAAACAGCCAGACGTCAATACTGACGTCTGGCTGTTCTATTTTTGCTTTAACTATTCTTTATCGTTCGCTTCGTATTCTATTCTTTCTTTATAATCCTGGTTCCGCAAATGCTCTACGGCCTTTTGATGTCTAATCAGCAGCTGTTCACGAACTTTATCCGGCTTCAATACCGTCAATTCCGCACCGAAGGACATTAGGAAGGAATATAACCGCTCGCCTTCTTCAATACGCACAGACACTCTAAGCCTCCCATCCGCCTCTCGCCGAATGCTGAGCGGGTCAAAATAATCAGGCACCCTGTAGGCAATCGCTCGCGAGAACAACATCTCAAGCTGAACCATCTCATGCTCCTCATGCACTCGTTCCTCTACTGAAGCGGCTGAGCTTGAATCAGCTACCTCTGACACAAACCGTAGCTCTGTGATCCGTTTGATCTTGTACGTCTCTAAGCCCGCCTCCTGTTGTGCTATATACTTTATTCCTTTGAAATACCACGAATTGTTCTTGAAAATGAGCTTGACTGGCTGTGCCGTCTCCTTGCTCGCCCCTCCATTAGAGTCCACGTAGTCAAATGCAATCAACTGTCTCGTGAATATTCCTTGCTTCACCTGATTGAATAGCTCCATCTCCTCGGCAGGAGCACTGTCCCATGGCGAATATTCGAACTCGATCCAATCCAGCTTATGGTCGAATAGGGTTGTGAGACGTTTAAGCATATGAGCACTGTTCAGATGAGGTATCGCACTGACACTGTATAGCCCCAGCAAAATCTCATTCTGCTCATCCTCGCTCAGCAGAGACTTGTCCATGACATAGTTATCCATCAAATGGATGCCACCATGCTTCCCCATCGTGGTATAAATCGGGATGCCGGCAGCACTTAGACGATCAATATCACGGTATACCGTGCGTACAGATATCTCGAACAGCCGTGCTAGCTCGGGGGCTGTCGTTTTCTTTTTTTCCAGTAACAATAACAGCATTCTGAATAACCGGTTCTGTTCCATAACCTGAGTATACCATGACAGTAGTTGTCAGGGTATACATGCTACACTGATGGTGAAGGCTTGACCACTCATGAAGGAGGATTCACAGGATGAAGATGAAGGAAGGTTTCTTTTGGGGCGGCGCTACGGCAGCCAATCAATTCGAAGGTGGATGGAATAAGGGAGGTAAAGGACCTAGCACCTCGGACATGATGACTGGAGGCACGCATACGACTCCTCGACGCATTACGCCTGTACTGGAAGAGGGAACGTATTATCCAAGCCATGAGGCGGTTGATTTCTACGGGCATTACAAGGAAGATATTGCATTAATGGCTGAGATGGGCTTCAAAATGTTCCGCATGTCCATCAACTGGTCACGGATCTATCCGAACGGTTATGATCTGGAGCCTAATGAGGAAGGCTTGCAGTTCTACGACGATGTATTTACTGAATTGAAAAAGCATAACATCGAGCCGCTAGTTACCATATCTCACTATGAGACCCCGTTTGGTCTGACAGAGAAGTACAACGGCTGGGCTTCGAGAGAGGTCATCGACCACTATATCCGTTACTGTAATACGATCTTTAATCGCTATAAGGACCAAGTCACTTATTGGCTGACTTTCAATGAAATCAACTGTCTAACGATGCCAATGGGAGCTTACATGGCTGCAGGCATTCTCTTCGATGGCAAAACTACATTGACGGATGGAATCGACAATCCGCAGATCCGTTTTCAGGCATTGCACCACCAATTCGTGGCCAGCGCCAAGGCTGTTCAGCTTGGTCACCAGATCAATCCGAATTTCAAGATCGGCTGCATGATTGCCTTTATGACCACATATCCGAACACTTGCAATCCAGATGATATCTTGCTGGCACAGAAAAAAGATCAGATCTCCAACATGATCTGTGGCGATGTACAGGTACGGGGAGCATACCCTGGCTTCGCTAAGCGTTTCTTCGCAGAGGAAGGCATTCAAATTGAAATGCAGCCTGGCGATGAGCAGACACTACGTGATGGGTGCGTTGACTTCTACTCCTTCAGTTACTACATGTCCCTCGTGGAAAGCGCTGATCCATCCGTGGAGAAAGTCGGTGGCAACCTGCTTGGAGGTGTCAAGAACCCTTATCTGGAAGCATCAGACTGGGGCTGGCAGATTGACCCGCAAGGCCTGAGATACACGCTGAACCATCTGTATGACCGCTACCAGATTCCGCTCATGGTTGTGGAAAACGGACTGGGCGCTGTGGATGTCGTTGAGGAAGATGGCACCATTCAGGATGACTACCGTATTCAATATTTGCGGGACCACATTATTCAGATGCAGGAAGCTGTTGCTGATGGCGTTGACCTGATTGCATATACCATGTGGGGATGTATTGACCTCGTGAGTGCCTCCACAGGTGAGATGAAGAAGCGTTATGGCTTCATTCACGTCAACAAGGACAACGATGGTAATGGAGACCTTAGCAGAACCCGCAAGCAAAGCTTCCACTGGTACAAGCAAGTCATTGAGTCCAATGGTGAGAAGCTGTAACCTTTCATTTACGTAATAGATTCATCTCTAGCATCAACTCATTAGCTTCAGCTAATAGTTGCACTGTTGCATCCTGATGAATACGTAATATCAATAGACCCAGCACTACACAGTGCTGGGTCTATTGATATTGACCATCTGTATTGGTCTTCTGTTCCGATCTTCTGTATTGATCTATTGTATTAATCTTCTGTATTGATCTACTTTTACTTAACTCCTCCGAATGAGCAGGTAACGGATTACAGTTCGCGGCATCCTTATATCCAACGTTGTACTATGATCTCACTTCACTTCTGCAACTGGAACCTTGAAAGACACCACCGTTCCTGCACCAGGAGTGCTGGAAATCTGTAAACCTCTCCCATATAGCTGCCTAAGCCGCTTATCCGTGTTCTTCAAGCCTACTCCGCTAGTTGAAGCTGAGCCGGGTTGCAATAAGGTCTCAAGCTGCTTCTCATCTATACCGACTCCATCATCCATGACCATAATTTCCGCCTGCTGTCCATAGATAGCAACAGCAATGGTAACTGTTCCCCCGCTTCCTCTCACTAGAATCCCATGCCTCAAGGCATTTTCAACTAAAGTCTGCAAGGATAAGGGCGGAATCCTCACCTTATCCTTTGCATCCTCCGCAATGTCCCATTGAATCTGAATTCTATCGCCAAAGCGCTCTTGTTCTATATATAGGTAGGACCGCAGCAAATCCAGCTCATGCCCCAGAGGAAGCAGTTGGTACATATTTATGGGATCGAAGCTACGATGTAGATAATTGCCAAATTCATGAAGCATCGTAACCATCCGATCTGTGTCAACCTCACTTAGGGATGCTATGGTATTCAGCGCATTATGCAGAAAATGAGGTTGAATCTGCGCCTGAAGCCATGCGGCCTCCATACGGAGGCGCTCCCCGAATGACTGCTTCAGAGACACCCAAGCCCGAATGCGAAGTCTAAGCTCCATGGCCCCTACAGGCTTGGTGACATGATCATTCGCACCTGACAGAAAAGCAGTCTGCACATCCTCAGGCTGGTTACGTGCGGTTAACAAAATAATGGGAAGCTCAGATATCGAGAACTGCATACGAATTCTCTCGGTTAGCTCATAACCAGACATATGCGGCATCATGACATCCGAGACTACAAGGTCCCACTCACCTTGATGAAGCTTCAGTAATGCCTCCTTACCACTTAACATGCTAGTGATATCATAATGCTCCGAAGCCAGCATATCGCGAAGGATGTCAAGATTAACGGGGTCATCATCAACAATTAGTATTCTCGGACGCTGGCCCTCTGACAGCAGTTCTGAATTCTCTACTGAACCCGCCTGCTGAATCCTAACCTCATCCAGCCATGCAGTATTCGCATGCTCGCGGAGCAAAGGTGTCTCTGATATTGCTGTGAATGCTGCTGACTCTATTCGCTCCTCCTGACCTGAATTGCGATCCGCATAGCTTTCCTGAACTGAAGCTGCCGCTGCAAGGCTGAACGAAAATTCAGAACCTGTACCTGGAATCGAATGAATGCGAAGCTCCCCACCATGCAATTCGACCAACTGCTTGGTGATGCTTAACCCAAGCCCAATGCCGCTGCCGATAGCGGAAATGCTGGAGTCACCTCTCACATATGGCTTTAATATTCTGGCTTGCGTCTCTTGATCCATTCCAATGCCCGTATCCGTGACACGGATCATCACCATACCTTTATGGGATTCTGCTGAAATGGTGATTGTGCCTTCCTCAGTATACTTGATTGCGTTATGCACCAGATTGAACAGAATTTGTAGCAGTCGGTTCTCATCCGCCAGGACAGGTGGACAGCTTGCAGAGATGTCAACGACAAGCCCAAGCTTTTTTCCTTCTGACAAATAACGCAGCATATCGGTCACACCATGAGCCAATGCGTGAAGGTTCAGCATTCTCTTATTCAGACGAAGATTTTGCTCCTTCAGCAGTGTCACATCCAATAGATCATTCAGAAGCAATGCCATGCGCCTACTCACATTGATCACAAGCTCCAGTCTGCCCTGACTACGAGACCCGAGCTCTCCGCTGGCCTCCTCCAGCACCGACTGCGCCATATTAATGATGCCGTGCAAGGGATTGCGCAGCTCATGGGAAGTATTCGCCAGGAAGTCATCCTTCAGCTTGTCTGCCTTCTGCAGATCAGCGGCCATCTTCTGCACTCGTAGCGTATTCTGATAGAATCGGTTGAACCAGAAGGCTGCAAATCCAAGGAACGCAATAATCAAATCGATAGGATAGTAAGGCATATCTGACCAGAAGTAAGCCTTAATCATTCCGCTGCTAACCTGATTTACTGTTACAGCAGCTACCGATAGTAGAATGAGAAAAGCATCCTTCTCTCCTCTATAAATTGCACCTAGCACAAATCTGGGGATAAAGATCACGTTGATTATGAACAGGACTAGCAGCATTTTCCGTACCGGAACAATCCACTCCAACGGAACAATAAGCGCTACCAGCAGACAGAGCACACCAAAGATATTAAACAAACGCATGAATCGCTTGAACGTTCCCTGACCGAACATGGCATGCCCGAACCAGGTCAGACACAGCCCAATGCCCAAATAGCTGATCAGTCTGATTTTGGTGGTCCAGAACATATTCAGAGGGAACCATTCCATCAGGACACGATCATCATCTGACAGGATCGCGAAAAAAGTAAATATAAGCAGTGCGGTAAAAAACAACACGGATTTATTACGGTAGCCCAGGAAATATAAAATGATACTAAAGAAGGCATGCATTAAAATAACGACAGCCACCGTTAGCTGCAAGGATTGCCTGAGCAGGACCTCGTGGTCAATCGCTGCCGCCGTACCGAGCTTGATCGACTGCGTGATGCCTCCTGCGTATGCATAATCAAAATTGGACACCTGAATCACCATATCCAGCTGCTGCGCGTCAGGTCTAAAGTACGCTGAATACGGGTTGTTATTGGGATCATTCTGCTCTACCGTAATCGAAGGATGACCATTCTCCATGACCAGCTCATGATTGATGTACAATCTCGATGCCGTCTGAATACTTGGTAAACGAAGTCCGTAAATATCATTCGGTTCATCCACCAATACCCGCAGCCTGTATGTACCGATCCCATAATTCGTTCCCGTAGCTGTCTGCTCCTTCCAGCTGCCAGGAACCTGTATCCACTGACGATCTACAGCAACGTCTTTACTTGTAAGCAAGGCTGGCTCCAGCAGCTGTTCCGGGTAAAATTCCCATTCGCCGTTAATGGTCACGATGCGCTTGTCGTCAAAGGACATACCACGCAGATCGAGGATTCCCTCTTTGGCCAGTGGCGAAGGCGGCTGTATATTGTAGTTAAGCCATAACAGTCTGATACCTAGTATTACAACTACGAATAGTAGAAGTATAGATAGCATTTTCTTCCCGGTTAGCGAGTCTATAAATTTTTGCAAGGCATCCAATCCTTTTCATAAATTTCGTACATTCTATGGTGACGGTCAAATTCACTAGTTGATTATATCAACTGACTTGCTGTTTTGTAACGAGTGGAGTGAACCGAATCTCAAAATTTTATTAAGAAAAAAGACACCTTCTGTACTTTACAGTAACAGTAGGTGCCATGAGAATTGTATTAGGGTATATAACGGATTCAAGGGTCCATCTATTGAACAGCTGGTCCTTGAAGCTTTACCCCCAGCACAGACCAGGCTACACACCATGGACGTTGCTCCTGCTTATCTTTCGGAATCCAATAGCAGGACTCGATCTGGTCTGGGTCTGGTACCAGCATCAGCATACGAAGTATCAATTTGCGAACATCCTCAGGATGGTCTGCACGAGGGTAAGGATAATCAAGCTTAACGCCAACCTTCTCGGCAACCTCGGAGCTATGGGAGAGCTCATATTCAAAGCTGGTATTACCGCCCATACTCAAGATACCGGAATAACCGCTTGTAAATTCACCAGACACCGTACTGCTAGTAATGTGCACAGTTGAAGTCTTCTTCTCGAAAAAGGCTGAAGTCTCACCAGGCACCCAGCTTACATCCAGTGCCAGACTTCGCTTGACATCTGCATAATGTGGGATGTCCGTGAAACGATGCAGAAATGTCCTGTAGTCGTGTGAATCTAGCCTCTCATCGTAGCTCTTTAATATGGGAAGCACATCAAAATCAACATCCGTTGCTGATGCATGGAAGACATGGCTTAGGACTCCAAGAGATCGCTCCATCTTCCAATCGTATAGCTCATAGGTCGTTCTTACGATATGCGGGGTCAGGTACACGTAAGTAACGGAGCTCTCTCCGGGAATTGGAACAATTGTCTTGTCGATGTGTCTCGTAAGCTCCGAGATCTCGGAGCTATGCTCTGCGTGCTCAGCAGCAAATTTCAGAGAGAATTCTGCGCCGACTGGAAGACTCCCTCCAGCCTGCACATACGAACCCATGCGAAAGCGTGTGGAGATGGCAATCTGCTCTGTTGTCGATCGACCATAAAAAAAGGTGGAGCCACTCTCCTTACCGGAATGTCCGTTGGTGACGTAGGGAGGCGCTCCCTCGACAACTCCGATAAGTGCACGAAATTCATCCCCAGCCTTTTCTTCAGCCTGCCCTACCTGTCTCATCACATCTGATTTATACCGACACATGACGAGATTACTGCCGCCCTGGTTCACAAAGTTCTCGTCATTATAGTTCATATACAGCCAGATCTCCTGACGCATCTCCCCCTTCGTGCCAATAGGAACGAAATACTGAAGTGCTCCCATGTAGACCCAGGTTGGATATTTCGTATGACCGTGCGTCCTTGTATATGCGGGGCTCCATTCCCCAGTACGAATGTTAAATGTCTTCATTTGGTTGTTCTTATATCCAGCCCAGCTGTGTGGACGATGCCATCCATTGATGAACAGCTGCACCGAAGGATCTTGGATTCCACCTTCGATCGTGCCTGACTCCAGCGCAAGAAAGTCTGCCCGCCCATCATACTCCTCATGGTGCCTGCTCTCGGTCTCCCGCAATCCGCTACCTGTGGACCCATGGGTGTCTAGCTCGCAGCGGAAGCTGGCAGTCCAGATATTTGAATAAATCGTAACTACCCCCATCATCAGATGGAGATTACCATCAGAATGAGCATAAGCACATGCGCATACCTGCTTTACATTTTTCCAGTGGGTGTTCACCTCCTGGTGCCAAGCTCCCGATTGATCCTGATAGACGATGCCAAGCCTGTGCTCCGAGTCCACATGCTGGGCGCCGAGCAGATACAATCGACCTTGCAGGGAAAGAGCACTGAACTGCGTACGACGATTGAAGGAGTATGGAATTCGTTCTGGCTTCGACCATGTCTCACCGTCAGAAGTAGTCACATAGGACAGCTGCCCATTCTCAGTCCAGAAGACATGTAATATTCCTTGATGAACGACGCTCGCCAGGTTGGCTATCTCCTGATGGCCATTGACATTATAACCGAGCTTCTCATAGACCATCTGGTTAGCAGCCAGACACTCCATGACTTCCTTATCCTTGAGCTGCTTCAGTCGGACCCGAGTATAAAGGATCTGATCGCGATTATTGGAGGTCGATCTTTTGTGATAGAAGAAGAAGGCGCTCCCATGAAAATACGTACCATTCACACCTTCAAATTGCAGGCTTGCTTCAGGGATGCGGAGATTCGTATACGTGTTGGACATCTTGTCACCTTTCTTTAAGCTTTATTTACGCTTCATTATAGTAGTTCATTTGTACTTTCCCTCCAATTGTAATGTATCTCGTTCTTATGCGAACCTAACTTTAGTTAACTTTGAAACAAATAATTTTTGAAATGTATACGAGTTACGCTTTATACGGCGAGTTTAGCTCCAGATAGCAAAAAAAGGCCGACATCGCATTTCACGATGCCAACCTGACTCCTCATTCATACAGCAATACTATGCTAGCCTTCGACTATATCGGCATGCAGAGCACTTGCGATCTCCATCATTTTAGCCACCACAGCCTCATGAGCAATGGCCACATACAGATCCCCTTCATAGTGACGGAAAGGAATGTCCGCGTCTACATGCTTCCACATGAAAAAATCCCCTTCGATCGTCATGGTGCTCTCTGCACCGACGACTGTAAGCACCTGTGAGTATTCAAACTCTGGCTGCTCTGCAAAGTAAGCCTTGCATTCCTCCAAGGAAATGGCTGGCTCTGGATGCCCCTCCTGCATGGAGCGAGTAATGCGAAAACGCTGATTCATCATCATACCTCCAACCAATATATTGCAAATTCATTTCAAGTTCTGGCCCTCATACCTTATAATGCTTACCTGCTCATGTCAATGGCTTCAAATGTGGCTACTGCACTCAACCCTTTATAAATTAATACTATTGGAACAATATGAGAGTTATGAGAATTTTGATATACTATGATGTGATAGATGGTAGATGGTAGATGATAGATTATACGATGAGTTGGGAGAGAACAATGGATGTTGTATAGACGAGTTGGTAAAATAGCAGCTGCCTCAATTCTTGCCTTGTCCTTGCTTGGCAATACATCATCGTTCAGTGATGTACATGCCGATTCAGGGATTACCGTCATGCTGGACAATGTACCATTACAATTTGATGCAGCTCCACGGATTGAGCAAGGAGTTACCTATGTACCGTTTCGCTCTATAGGCGAAGCTCTTGGCATTCAGATCGCCTGGGACAGCAAGGCACAGACCGTGAAGGCGGTCGGATTGGTTAACGGACAGACGACAGAGGTCCTGCTGCAGATCGGCAGTAGTACAGCTACTGTGAATGGGAACACAGTCAAGCTAACAGCAGCACCAGTCCAAAGGGACGGACGACTACTCATCCCGCTGAGCTCCTTCAGCAGTCAATTCGGTGTGAACGTAAGCTGGAACCAACAGACCCGAACTGTCTCTCTCGTATCGCCACAGCGCGCGATGCATCTGAGAGCCTTCTATGCGTTGCAATCCTTTCAAGAAAGAGATTTAGTAGCTTCTATGAATTCAGTCGCTTTTGGCTGGAGTCGTATTGATCGAAATGGTCAGTTTACTTTAGAAGGGGAAGAATATCGGCTGCCTGCCGCAGCTGGTGATGTGACACCTCAAGCCCTTGTAGCCGATGCTGCTTCCAGAAGCATACAGCCGTATCTCATGGTCTACGCTCTGGACGGAAACGGTGAATTGACGAAAATGCTAAGTGACAGCAGTGCTCGTCAGCAATCCATTAACGGTATATCAGCTGCCGTGGCTGAGAATGGATTTGGCGGGGTTGTGCTTGATTTTGAAGGCTTGGGCTTCAAGCTGGACGCTGTGCAGCAGCAGAAGCTGCTTAACGATTATGTGCAGCAGTTACGTGCCGCGCTGCCCGCAGACATCTCTCTATCACTCGCCGTACCTCCGCTTAATAGCGCGTATAAAGGCTATGATTATAAGACTCTAGCTACTATTGCAGATGATATCATCATAATGGCTTATCAGTATAATCCTGCAGGAACCAAGGCACAGGTCCCGGAGCCTAACAGTCTTGTGGATAAAGCCATTCAACTGGCGCTGGATGCCGGGGTTCCGAAGTCGAAGCTTCTATTAGGCATTAGCCTGAGCAGCGAGACTCCCTCTTCGATAGATGATAAGCTTGGTCTCGCCAAGCGTTATGATCTGAAGGGTGCAGCCTTCTGGCGGCTGGGATTATTCCGGGCGTATGATACGCCTATGGAGGATGCAGTACATGCTTCGGTTATAAAAGAGTGATCTGCAAGGAGAATTGAATAGATTCACATATTGTGCAAAAGGAAAGCGGGTGCTCAAGTGAGCATCCGCTTTCTCCGTGTATACTTACCCAACTGATAATATTATACAGAGCCTGTTTTCCACATTGTCTTGATTTGTGGATACGATTGCTCCGAGTAATTCAAGTATAGGGTTTAAAATTGCTTCAAATAGGATAATTTCTCCTGCATTGGCACACATTACGTGTATGTCATACAACAAGAGGTGTATTCATGCCCTTATCCCATCCTGCATGTACTGATCTGCAAAAGAACATTTCCTATATTAAGCAAGCGTTATTCCATACCGACGACCTGGAACAGCAGTCCGTTACGGTGCACGGACAAGAAGGCGCGCTCTTATACATTGATTCGCTCGTGGATCAGGACCTGATTCAGACGAATGTGCTGGCTCCCTTGTATGAGAAGAGTGACACAGACGCCCATCAAATGTTCAGCTCCTTAGGCAGTCAGAAGCAGACAGATTTGCATGCAGCTGTAGACGCCCTGCTCGAAGGACACTGCATCCTGATCATTGATGGAATTCGTGAGTTCTTTATGTTCTCCACCGAAAAGCTATACAATCGCAGCACAAATGAGCCGGAGAACGAGGCGGTTGTCCGGGGGCCGCATTATGGCTTTATCGAACAGCTCACTGTCAATCTGAATCTGGTTCGCAGGCAGCTCGAAAGCCCGTCCCTTGTCGTAAAATATTTCTATGTTGGCCGCAAAGCCCGCACCAAGGTAGCTGTCTTATATGTTCAGGACATAGCCAACCCAGACCTGATAGGACGAGTAGAACAGCGTATACGCGCTATCTCCTCCGATATGGTATTGGCGCCTGGCTTTATCGAGGAATTCACAGAGGATTCCCCCTTCTCACTGTTCCCCCAGCAGCTAAGCACCGAGCGGCCGGACCGGGTCGTAGCCAATCTAATGGAGGGACGCGTAGCAATTCTGACAGACGGTAGTCCGGTAGCTCTTCTAGCTCCGGTCACCTTCTTCTCCTTCTACCAGAGCCCGGATGATTATCACGGACGCTGGATTATCGGTTCATTTCTAAGACTCATTCGGATGATGAGCTTTATCATCGCTTTCACGCTGCCGGCCGTGTACATTGCGACAATATCTTTTCATTGGGCCATTTTGCCCGTAGAGCTGGCACACACAGTAAAGAAATCCTTACAGAACATCCCGTTCCCGGCTCTTGTTGAAGCCATGCTATTGGAGGTGATCTTCGAGGTACTCCGCGAAGCCGGGATCCGTCTACCGAGCCGGGTGGGACAGACCATTGGGATCGTTGGCGGCCTCGTCATTGGGGATGCCATCGTACAGGCAGGGCTTGTCTCCTATACGATGATTATCGTCGTATCCCTGACCGCGATCTCCTCATTTCTGGTGCCCTCGAACGAGATGAGTGCGGCTGTACGGATTCTTCGTTTTCCGTTGATGCTTGGTGCAGCGCTATTTGGGTATATCGGCATCGCCTTCGGTCTTATCATTCTCACGATCCATTTATGCAAGCTGGAGAGCTTCGGTAGTCCATATTTCGCTCCACTGGGCCCGTTTCGCCCTGGTGACCTGAAGGATGTATTACTTCGCTTCCCGCTGTGGGCACTGCGTGAGCGGCCACATGACCCTCGGCCTCAAAGGCTTCGGCAACAGTATTTCTCTAGGAGTTGGAAACGACGTGAGTAAAGAGAGCACGGTCACACGTGGACAATTATTTTTCATGATTATGAAATTCGAGATTGGAGTCGATATTCTCTCACTCCCCTACCGGATTCATCTGATTGCCAAGGGCGGAGGCTGGATCTCCGTCCTGATTGGCGGAATGCTCATCCAGCTCATTATACTCTTGTGCTGGCTACTGCTCAGGCGTTTCCCCAACTCCTCCATTTATCAGATTATGATGCGGATTACCGGGCGCTGGATCGGAGCCATCCTAGTTATCGCTTATGCCGCGTACTATTTGCTTATGGGTACCTCTGTCCTAGTGAACGCGTATGACGTCATCAATCGTTGGATGCTGCAGAACACGCCGCGCTGGGCGATATTGGTTCTGTTTATGTTCACCAGCATATACCTAGTCCGCCAAAATCTGAGGACGATCGCACGCGTGCTGGTGCTGATCTCCTTTCTGATCGCTCCCATGATGCTGTTGATCAGCTATGGGATTATGCAGACCAATCTTCTTTACTTGCTACCCTTGACCGAGGCAGGATGGCCCCAGATCATAAGCGCCTCGACCGAATCGCTGATGGCTATGTTTGGCTTTGAATTCTTTCTTGTCGTGCTTCCGCTTGTTCAGGGCACCAGCAAAAGCAAGCTCGGAACGATTACTGCAGCCAGTGCAGTGGTGTCTCTCCTGTACGGATTCACGGTATTCATATGCTCCACAGCCTTTAGTCCGCAGCAGCTTAGCATGATGCCGGAGCCAGTAATCTATCTGCTCCGATCTATTCCACTAGGTACGATGGACCGGGCAGATTTTTTGTTTCTGCCCATTTGGATCATCTCCATCTTTGGTGCCATCTGCGGCAATTATTATGCAGCTTCGTATGGAATTGCCTATTTGTGCAAGCTCAAAAGCCACAAGAATGTGGTCCCCTTCGTTGTTCTGGCTTCGTGTATCATCGCTTCCCTGCCGCAGCGGCAGGAAGATCTGGAGGCCATTAGCACCATCGCCAACCAGTCTGCCTATTATTTTCTTATTATTTTGCCGTTGCTGCTGTTAATCCTGTCTTATATTCTCAAGAAAAAGGAGGCGCCACAGACTTGAATAGAATGCAAAGCTCATTTGCTATATTGGCCCTGCTAATCTGTACTACAGGCTGCTGGGATCAGGTGAACCTGAGGGATGCACGACTTGCCAATGCGACAGCATACGATCTGACTTCGGACGGCAAGATCAAGCAGACTCTGGAAATTGTCAATGACTTCGATAACAATCAGGAGAGTGGTGCCAATGAAGTTCATTCAGGCACAGGAAGAAGCATCCGGCAGAGCACAGATCAGATTCGAAGCAAAGTGAGCGGAGATATACGTTATTACAAATATGGAGTGATCCTGTATGGTAAAGATTTGGTATCCAGGGATATATATCCATATATGGATATGCTATATCGTGAGCCTGACTATCCGACCTCACACGTCAAAATCGCCATTGTGGATGGAGAGGCGGGAGAACTGCTGCAGGAAGGAAAAGCCGGCAATCTGTTAGTCGGAGAATTTGTAAGCAAAAAGATCAGAAGTCTGGAGGAAATAGGTGTTTTTCCTGACATGACGCTGGAGACCTTGCTCCCTCCGATGCTTGACCCGGGACAGGATTTCGTACTCCCTTATTTGACCAAGCAGGACAAGGACATTACCGCACAAGGAATCGCCCTGTTCAGTGGTCAAAAATTCACCGGTACGCTGACTCGGGAGCAAAGTACCCTGTACGTCATTATGAGCGGAAAGTGGAATAAAACAGCGCGCTTTGTCAAGAAGGTTAACCCGGGACCTGCCGATGATCCCGAGAACTATATTACCTATGAGGCGGTGACCCAGAGCATAAAGCACAAGCTTGTTGTCAAGGTCCTCAGGGATGGGCAGATTGATGTGTACTTGCGAATCAAGCTCCCCATTACTGTCGTGGAGTATGCTTCCAATCATTTGCATAAGAAGGAGACACAGCAGCGCCTGAATCGGGAACTCACCGATCAGATGACCGAGGACGCGGAGCGCATTATCCAACAGCTACAAGACAGTAGATGCGACGCCTTCGGCATCGGCAGACAACTCATCGCCCATCACCCTGCCTTGTGGAACGAGCTTGATTGGGACAAAGATTACCCAGAGGTTCGCTTTCATCCCCAAGTGCAGGTAACCATCGTAGGTAGTGGTGTACTGAACTAGCGCCTTAACCCGATCAAATGTGAGCCTAGAGCCGCTACTCTCCCGAATAATTATCATCTGGAATCAGATTCCGCTTATGCTTCGCTTCTGGGTACGGCGAGCTTCAGTCGAGCTGTGAAAAAGATACATGCGATCGTAAGCGTGGCAGCAATGAAGTATGCTCCAAACAGCTCCACCTGGTGCACAATGAACCCCGAGCTCGCACTGCCTAATAGAAGTCCACCCATCATGAGAGGCAGTATGACGCCATTGGTTCTTCCGATATATTCCTCCCTGATTTCCTTGATCATCATGGCACTGAATACGACTTGGAAGAAAGCTGTTGTGATCCCGGACAATACTCGTGCACTGGCAGTGAGCATAGGCCACACCGACAATACTTCAATTAAGGTTATCACACCCCAGATCAGCATGGTCCCTGTAATGATGGCCCGTCTGTAACGGTTCATCCAAGTGGCAAGCAAGGCGGCAAGTCCTCCACCGACCAGCATTCCCACCCCTTCAGCGGCAGCGAACCATTGTACATATTCCTTGGGCAAGCCCAAGCGCTCCATCGTGACAAAGACATCCAGAGGCATCGTAATGCCCATAGCTAGTCCCGTAATGAGGAACATCACAGCGATTAACCTCAGATTGGACTGTCCCATGACGTATTGCAGTCCAGCCTTGATATCTTGTATGGGGGAAGGACGTTCGGCAGACTTCTCCCGACTTGAAGCAGGCAAGAAGAGCTGGACGATGGCTGCCGTGGCAAAGATACCAAATAGCGTCACCATAGAGACCTCAATACCAAGCTGAGTATATACGAGCGTGCCCAGCATCGGTCCGAAGATGGTGAATATGGCCATTAGACTTTGATTGATGCCAATAGCCGTCCCTACCTGATCCATTGGAATGTGCCTGCGGAACAGAACGGCTGACGAAGGCTGGGAAAATTGACTCACAATCGCGGAGATGACTGTAGCCGCAAAAACAGCCTGCCATACACCAAGCGATATGAGAAGCAGGATGATGAGTATCGACAACGCACTTAATGTATCGCCTATAACCACTGTTCGCTTGGGATTCCACCGATCTGCAAAGGTGCCGCCAATCAGCGAGAATACAAAAATAGGCAAGTATTCCATGGCTGTAAGCATGGACACGGCTGTCGGATTGTTATGGGTCTGCTCCATAATATAGAATAGCAAGGCCATGTTCCGTATCCATATTCCCATTTGTTGAAGTAAATCTGCAAACAGGACGATCACGAAGACTCTATTGTGCAAAAGGGATTTCATGCTTCCTCCTCAATATCTGGGCATCTGCCCATGCTCATTTGAAATACAATGAACTAGTAAAATTAGTAAAGCTGCTGTGAATTAGAGGAGCTACTGCGCTTCGAGCGAGCCCTTGCTATATCTACTACCAGAGAAGCAGCTAGCAGAAACACTGTGATTCCTGCAAAAACGACCATAAATGATTCATTAAAAGCCGTATGAGCAGCCACTGTTAATGCCTCTGATGCCGCTGCAGGCAAGGATTCAGACACCAGCTTGGCTTCATCCAGGCTATCCTTCACGATGCCTGGCAGATTCAGTCCCGCAGGGATCTGAAGAGATAACGTGTAGATCAGACCCGACAAGCTTCCAATGATCGCAATGCCAGAGGCTCCTCCCAGTTCAAAAGCTACCTCCTCTATTGAAGCTGCCATGCCTGCCTTATGGGCGGGCGCATACGTCATTATCGAATGAGATGCAGCCGTCATTGCCGCGCCCAGGCCCGCCCCAAGCAATGTCAGACCAAGTAACTGTCCAAGCATGCCTCCTTGCAATTGTAGCAGATAGATAGCTGTACCCGCACCTGCAACCAGCAGTGTTATACTCTTGATTCTCAGCACATCATACCGATGCAATATGGCTCCTGTTACCGGACCGGAAGCCAGCGCAGCAATGGGAATGCACAGCGTATATACTCCTGCTTGGAGCGGAGTCATCCCCTCCACCAGTTGAAGTCTTTGGGTGATTAAATACTGAATGCCCAGCTGCGAGAAAGCCGCCACCACCGCTGTAACGAATCCGACAGAGAAGCGAAGCGTTCTGAAGAGCGACAGATCAATTAAAGGATGTGGACTTCTGAGTTGACGGCGGATAAAGATTACCATGGCCACAATCCCAACCAAGAAGCTAACTCCTGCCAGCAACATGGAGCCATCGCGTCGGGTGATCTCTTTAATGGCATACACCAAGGTCACCAAGGCGATCATGATCTGCACAGAACTGACCCAATCCCATCTCTTGTCCGGATTTCCTGGATGGACCGGGATATAGAGCAACGTAAGTAGCAGGGCCAGCACCACAATCGGTATATTAACCAGAAAGACAGAGCCCCACCAAAAATGCTCCAGCAAAAGTCCACCTACGATTGGCCCGAGTCCCGCGCCGCCAGCGGATACGGAGCCCCATACTCCAAGTGCAAGTCCCAGTTCGCGTGGCTCCGAGAAGGTAATTCGAATAATCGACAATGTAGCTGGCATCATCATGGATGCTCCGACGGCAAGCAAGACTCTCGCAGCCACCAGCAAAAGCGGGCTTGGGGCAAAGGCGGCGACGATCGAGGCCAGACCAAAGACAATCAGACCTCCAGTAAAAATAAATCTATAGCCTAGACGATCTCCAAGCGTGCCCATAGCAGGCAGCAAGCCAGCCATGACCAATGAATAGCCGTTCAGAATCCATAGCTTCTCCGATGCAGAGGCACCAAGATCATGGGTAAGACTCGGTAATGCCGTATAGAGAATGGTCATATCCATCACGATCAGCAAAAGTGCGCTGGAGACAATCCCTAGAACCACCCAGCGTTTGAAAGTAGACATGTGTTAAGCTCCTCCTTGCAGGACTAAGAATAAAATTGTGTATAGAAAAAACCTAAACTATCGGGTAACCCTATAGTCAAGTCGTATTTCATCATTTACAATAACCATAGCCAGATGAACATTTTTATTTGCTTATGATGAACATTTCCCTTTATTCATGGAGGATTAACACGTGTCTGACATTCAAAAGCAATACTTCACCACCAGTGAATTGGCCAAAGCTACAGGCATCACCAAACATACATTGTTCCACTATGACGAGATTGGACTACTCAAGCCAGAGTTCGTCAATGAGAAAGGCTACCGTTACTACTCCTTCTATCATTGCTACGCACTGGATATAATCCATGTCCTTAAGAAGGCTGGAAGCTCACTGCAGGAGATCAAGGAATTCATGCAAAATCAGAATGCGGCGCTGTTCGTGAATCTGATCCAGCAGAAGCAGCAGGAATTGGAGCTGGAGCAGTTAAGATTGAAGCGGATGCAGACCTTCCTGAGCGGTGCGCTTGAAATGATAGAAGTGGCCCACAATGATCCCCGCTCGGCTCCACTGCTGGAGACCTGCGAGGCGGAGTACTTCATCAGCACGAAGCTCAGCGGACTTATGGATGATAAGGAATTCGTAGTCAAGCTGACTGAGCACCGGGATTATTGTGAAAAGCACTTCATATTACACGAATTTCCGCTCAATACGATTATTGACAAAGTGAACTTCGAGGCAGGCCAATACTATCCCGATTACGTTGCCAATAAGCTCAGCATGCCGATGGCTGGAGATAAAGTGCTCGTCAAGCCTGAAGGAATGTATGCCGTCATGGATCATAGAGGCTCCTATGAGACCATGCCGCACACCTATGCTATTTTAAAAGATTTCATACTGAGCAAAGGTCTGAGCATTAGTGGAAATGTATATGAGACGGAGTTACTGAACTATCTTGCGGAGAAAAATCCTGACCAGTTCATCATACGGATCTCGGTAGGGGTGTCGTGAACTCGTATATTCCTGTTCCTTGTGCCTTACTGATCTAATCACAATTGGTAAAGTCCAAAAAGAGCAGCACCCTCCTGTTCGAGAGTCGCTGCCCTTCATTTTCAAAACTACCTGTTGCCCAGCTATTCTGTAAGCTGTATCCGCAGCTGTTCACCCTTCTTCAAGGTCGTATAGTTCCACACGTAGAGATTGAGATCCGTACCCGTAAAATGATCAAACACATCTACATGCTTGGAGTCCAAGCCACTGCTGAATTGCGGCATGGAGTACTGCTTCTCTCCACCTTGGAGATAATACGTCTGGTTCACCTCTCCAAAGTCCGCACTCGTGCTGTCCGACTCGACGTACAGATTCCCATCCTTCGTGTAATAAGTCCATCGAATTGGATAGCCATCATAGTCTGTGTGAATGGTCTGCGGCTGTGAGGATATGTTGGTCAAGTGAACAGAAGTGCTGCCACCGGCGTGCTCATCCATCCGATCCTTGGCAATGAGAACGACAGGCTGAGCATTGATTGTGCTCGGGTCCAGAACGGCCGATTTCACGGGTTCGAATCGTATTTCTGTCTGGTGTGGGTCATGCTCGCCCTCAAGCTGAAGCCTGCCATTCATCAGCTGCCCTGCGGCCTCTAACTGGAAATTCTGATAAGGAATCCGCAGGTTCTCCTCAGCATGCTTTATCGTCACCCGAATCTGGGTAGGCGTCACGATCATCTCGCTTATGCTGGCGTCACCAGCTACTGTAGACAGTGGAATATCCAATGGCTGATTGTAGGTGTTTTTCTCCATTTGCTCGCGTGACAGAGAGAGGTTCAACTTCCACTCCCCTTCTGTACGTGCTTTTACATGAGTGTAGGCCAAAGTAAATCGTCCACCCTTATTCAGCAATTCCTGCTCATTGAATAGCTGCCGGCTTGAATAGGCCCCTGTCGCTCCTGCTGTGCCATACTCTGGAGCTTGTGCCTCTTGTAGCAATACATGGTCTCGATCATAGACGCGAATTCTTGCCCAGGTGTCCTCCTGTACCTCTTGATCGGTGAAGCTTACTGCTGAATGGATGCGGATATAATCGGAGGACGCCGGAAAGGACTGGATGGTAACAGACTGAATACCGTCCTGCTGAATTTCGAATTTCTGTGTCTCCTTATCACGCGGATTCCATGGTATTTCCTGCTCCCGATCCTCAAGATACCGAACGTTCGTGATGGCAAATTGAAGCTCTATCTGGTCCGACTGCATGACCCAATTCGATTCGAAATAGCCTTGATAGACACCTAGCTCAGCATTCCACTGTTGGACATAGCGACCTTCCAGCGGTGAGCCCTGGCTATCCTTGAGCACAATCTGATCATACCGGATCTCCTGACCCTCTGTTGCTACTCCTGGTCTAATTGTATATAGAAGCACTGTACGATTCTCATCAATAAAGGCCGTATGGACCGTCAATGTAACCCCATCGGCGGTTACGCTCTGTTCGATGGGCTGTCCATAGCCAGCCAGCAGCGCCATCTGAATGCCAGGCTTACCTGACAGTAGTTGGTTCCAGTCGTATTGTATCGCAGCATAGACCGGCGTTGCCATCAGAGCAACAGTTAGTCCTGCCGCTATAGCTGTCTTTTTTTGTCTATACCATCGAGGTGCGGGGACGACCTCTTCTTCCATTCTCAGCTCATCCCTCTGAATGCTCGTCCACAATCGGTCAAAATCAGGGTATTGCACACCTTCATCGTTCATATGCTCTTGAACCTTGTTCTCAATGGAGTTCAAATCCGTTCTCTCCCCTCACGCCAAATGTATTCTGGTGCTCCAGCTTCCGCCTTAGTATCTTCAATGCTTTGTGTATTCTCGAACGCACGGTTCCTTCCGGAATATTCAGAATCTGTGCAATCTCAGGTACGGACAAATCACCGATATATCGCAAGGTCAACACGCTGATCTGTTTATCCGGCAGCTTATGCAGCATCTCCTCCATTTCAGCAAAGGATGCCCTGGCTATGGCAATGCTATCTACCGATCTCTTGAAGAGCGCTTCCTGGTCATGAAGAACCTGCAACTGCTCCTGCTTACGTGCCTTCGTCTTATTTCTCCTGATCACATTCAGACACTGATTCATCGCAATTCGCATAATCCATGCCCGCAGATGCTTCACGCTGGACCAATCCTGCCGAAATACGGTTACGAATACATCATGGCATGCATCCTCTGCATCCTGACTGTTCTTAAGCATGTAAAGGCAGGTGCGGTAGACTTCTTTATTATAAGTATTAAATAGTTCATGCTCGGTCACCCCCGGCACTCCTTTCTTGTTGGACTATATTATAGACAAGTCAGCGGTCGAAATGATTCACTTTTTTTGAGCAGAACAAAAATGCCCGCCATATTAGCATGGCAAGCATTCTTTGAGCAAGCTGACTGGGGGCGGTTTAACAGACCTCACTCTTTTGTTGTGTTGTTACTTGGTGCAGGATGTTATTTGATACATTTTGTTTATGAATGCATTTTGTTTATTATGCAACTTGTTACTTATACCAGATGGACGGGATGATATCCTTCTCACGCTCAAGCAGTTCTGCAATGATCATATCCGCATCATGAATCGAATTCACTAATGGATCTGTTAACATAGCCTTTCGCAACTGTGTATAGCTCTGTTCAACCACGGCTGCTGCGGTTAACTCATGCGTATCCAGCACCAGCTCCTGCATCCCTCTTATCCCCCGAGGCATCTCCCCGACAGGGATCGGTCGGACTCCATCCATACTAACCTCGCATAGCAGCTCTAGAAACGCATCGTCATTCATGTTGCTCACAGCTCCCTGATTCAGGGTATTAATAAAGAATTTCTTGCCCAGATTGCCCACCATGCTCTCAATGATATCCGTGGCATGATCTGGCCCCAAGGTGCTCATATATTCCCCTATTGGAATAGTTCCGTCTATAAAATCATCCACTTGCTGCCACATCTCCTCATGACGCTTGTAGCGGTCCTCCGTCTCCCAGATTGACAACGGTGGAATAATATCCTTCGTCTTGCCCAGTCCCTGCCAATAGCGAACGTATTCCTTGGTATGTGCCGTACAAGTCGGGATATAACCGAATATATCATATAGCTCGTACGTAATGGCATCGTTATGAAGGGCCTTGGCCCCAGTATCTCCGCCATCATTCTCGGTACCAGCGGATTCTCGCAAAGCCTCGGCAATCCGTGGCATGACGTCCCTTCCGTCATACTCTGCGTGGAGCAGCCAAGTAAAATGATTCACTCCAGCGATACGGAAATCAAAACGCTCATCAACTTCACTCGTGTATTCCTCTGCTTCCTGAATAATACCTGCACGTAGTGCGTAATGGATCTTCTTATGCGGCATGTGATGGCTGTCGCACAAGGCAAATGATTTCAAGGCTGGTGCATAACGGGTCAGCGCAATGCCATGGACCGTAGAAGGATTGATGTAATTAATAACCCAGGCCTCGGGGCATAGCTCCTCGATGTCTTTGGCACACTGCATAATGACAGGCAGCTCACGCATCGCCCGAAAGATACCACCTGGACCGATCGTATCCCCGGAGCACATACGAATGCCGTACTTTAGCGAGACCTCGCAATCTATACCACGATATTTGACCGAGTCCTTGGCGAAGCTTAGCACGACAAAATCAGCCCCAGGCAAAACCTCCCGCCAGTCTGTAGCTCCTTCGATCCGAAGCTCCACCTGATTATCACGAGCCACCATTTCTGCCAGGCGCACCATCTTGGACAGCTTCTCCGGGTCGGAATCCACCAAGGCGAGTGTTCCTTTATTCAGATAAGATGAGTGCACCATCTGCCAGATGGATTGACGACCGAAGAATAGACTCCCTGCACCAATGACCACTACCTTGGGCCGCTCTATATTTGTATTTATCATGATTAGCCTCCCTGAAATAATAGGTTCTATGTTTATTATAATTTGGGTGGCAAAAAACAGAATATGCGTCGGTACGAAGTACATGTCAAATAGTAAGGTTATGGAAGCGTTCTTAACTCAAGTGTTATAATAGCCATATATATAGCATGTCAGAGAGTGAAGGGGAAGGATATTCATGAATGATAAGATCGCGGGCATGGGAATGCTTAATGAGCTCTCCGAGCTGATCACTATTCGTATGAGCTCCTTTTGGGAATCGGAGCATGGCGAGAGCTGGATCGAGCACAAGATGCATCATGATTACGATCTGTGGTTCCTGCAGGAAGGAAAGGCAAAAATCACGGTACATGGTAAGGAACATACGGTCATGCCTGGCGATGTGGTATTTTTCTATCCTGGGGTGCCTTACACTGCCGCAGCCTGTGAGGGAGCATGTCGCTTTATGTATGTGCATTTCGATTTTCGTATCGGCCATAACGAGCGGATCTTGAGTGAGCTTCAGCTCCCTGGGATCATTTCTGCCTCCTTGATTCATGATGAGACCTTCCTGCTTGTCCAGGCTTATCAGCGACTGAAGCAGCAGGGAAGCAGATCAGGGAACCGCTTGTACGTCAAGGCCTGCCTCACAGCCGTGATTGCCAAAATTGTCGAGCTGCATGCATTGGGCCAATACCACGGAAAATTTCTGGATAGCGACACGAAAATAAGAACATCGGAGCGAAGTCTGGATGTGCTGCAGCCAGTTCTGGCCTTTATAGATGAGAACCTGCACCATAGCTTCAAAATGAGTGAGCTGGCAGCACTTGTCGGTATTTCTGAGAAGTATTTCATCTCGTATTTCAAAAAGGCGCTCGGGATCACACCGGGGCAGTACATTTATCAGATTAAGATGAATCGCGCCCGCGACTATCTATATGAGAAGAAATATAGCATTCAGGAGATTGCCGCCTTTCTTGGCTATCCTGATCCTTTTACCTTTTCAAAAGCCTTCAAAAAATACTACAACGTGCCTCCTTCCAGGTTCGATTAGTGAGTTCTAGATGATCAGGGCATCCCACTCCTTCAACAGTTGTATTTCTCATTGCTTATCAAGCTTATTATTTATCGCTCCAAATGGAACATGAACGGAAGGAAATGTTCTGGCTACACCCTCAATATGACCTACTTGATCATCAAAGAATATGTGTGGCTTGAAGACATTCAGCACTCTGATCTTCTCTACTCCTCCAAGAAAGAAGGCTTCATCAATTCTGATATCTAGCTTTCTAAGTGTGTTGATCATTCTCTCATGTGCAGGTGCATTTCTGGCTGTAGCAATGGCTATTCTTATTCTAGGCTTATAATCAGGGTCGTTTTGATTTTTCAATAGTTCTTTTTGTTGTAATTTAGAGATTTCCGTGAAGAATCTGGATAGTGGCCCGGCTGGTAAAGGAAGGTTTGCCAGCTCTTTCTCATGTGAATGAAACTGGTCGAGTGCTCCTTGTTGGAAAATAGACTCGGCTGAATCATCCGCTATAATTCCGTCAAAATCAAAAGCGATTCTTATTTCATTATCTTGTTCATCATCAATGTAATCCGAAGGATACATACATCCTGCAGGATAACCATGTTCGACAGCCTCCTTGACGTCATCTGGATTACCAGATAGAAAAAGGGCTGCATTAAACGCTGCCATATATTTAAATGGATTACTCCCCGCAACAAACACAGCTCTACTTATGGTTAGGCCATAATGCTCAATAGACTTAAACACTCTGAGACCCGTATCCGGGTCATTTCGTGACAGCAAGATTACTTCCACTAATTGATCTTCAGGTGTATTGATACTTAACAATCTCTTGATCAGTGGGTAAGCAACACCATGTGCTAAGATTTCATTTTCATGTTCTCTCTGATAGTCTCGATAAGCCGCTTCCCCTTCTTCCTGGAATACACGATCAGACTCCGTTAAGTCGAACAAGGCACTTGAAGCTACCGCAATCACAAATTTATTAGTAATATCGAATGGCATTCGTCTAATTCCTTTCTCTTTACGAACCGGCTATCATTGACATAAAAATGTCTATGGAGTCCTCACGATCCACTTTAAATCCGAATCGTTCATATAGGCGTTTGGCTGAACTTCCTTGAAGAACATTTAAAGTCACCAGGCTTCCTGTGACATGATCTTGTGTAAGGAAATATTCTAGCACTTGGCCACCAATGCCTATATCTTGATACTCTGGATCTATGTAAAAATGCTCTAATAAGTAACCTTCGGCTAACGGCTTGAAGGCAATGCACCCAATAAAGGTAGACTCTACTTGTATGATCCACGTATGTTCAGGGGCAAATGAATCCCGAAAACGTTGGCGCACCTTCTCCTCATGAAATCTACCTAGCCTTGTTAAATCATCATACAGCACTATTGCTCTTAAATTTGCAATGGTCTCCACATCTGAGAATTCGGACTGATGAAGAGTAATCTGATTCACCTAACATCCCCCCTTTCCGGGTCTCCATTTATGCTTTCCTGGCTTTCATTCAGAATCCGCGAGAGTGTCCCTACCACGATTCCAATCTCGCAACTACTCGTAACTGTTCAAAATTAAGTATAATCCACTCTCAGATTCGCCTCACTTACCCGCAGCTTTCCGTCATAATCCTTAATTTTTTGATCCAGACGCTGGATCGTCTCGTCGATCTCTCTGCGCCGGACAATCAGCTTCTCTCTTTCCTCGATCAGAATGCTTTTGCGTTCCTCTAGACTCTCTTCTCCCTTGGAGAATAAGGAGGTATATTCCATTAGCGCTTCGATGGTCAGACCCGCGCTTCGCATGCATTTTATGAATTCAATCCATTTGATATCTTCTTCAGAATACTTACGGTCCCCTCTCTCATCTCGCATAACAGGGGGAATCAGACCAAGCTGTTCATAATACCTGAGTGTTGCTGAAGTCAGATTGAACTGCTTGGCTACCTTGGCAATGTTCATTAGGTCACCTCGTGCTTCTTCATTCATATTTGAATTTAACACGTAAAGCTCACTTGAAGTCAATAGTCCACCACCATCTACCAAGACTATCAAACATATCATTTTCAAATCTTTTTCAGTTCATTTTCAAAATTCCTCTTGCTATAAAGTTAACTTGAAGGTCTATACTTCAAATTGTGCAGAGCAATCCCAGATCAATAGCTCGGTCTGCCTTGCTCATATGCTTACTTATAACATCTATTTAGAGGAGCGAATAACATGTGTGAATCTCGTGTATTAAGTGTGTCTCACGCCAAAGCGAACTTTGAGACAACTACAATCCAGCGTCGCGACTTACGTCCAGATGACGTCCTGATCGACATTAAATATAGCGGTATTTGCCACTCTGACATCCATACTGCTCACGGTGACTGGGGCGCAGCCATTTTCCCCTTAGTGCCTGGTCATGAGATCGCTGGGGTTGTTCAGGCCGTCGGCTCGGCTGTCACCAAATTTGCCGTCGGCGACCGTGTTGGGGTCGGTTGTTATGTAGATTCCTGCGGGGAGTGTGAATACTGTAAACAGGATCTGGAGCAATTCTGCACAAAAGGTGTTGTCTCTACTTACAATTCCTTGGACTATGATGGTCAACCAACCCATGGTGGCTACAGCCAGAAGATCGTTGTAACGGAGCGCTTCGTTGTGCGTATTCCTGACGCTCTGGACTTGGATGTAGCCAGTCCACTGCTATGTGCCGGGATTACTACCTACTCTCCGTTAAGACATTGGAACGCAGGGCCTGGGAAGAAAGTAGCCATTCTGGGTATGGGCGGACTGGGTCATATGGCCATTCAATATGCTCATGCGCTGGGAGCTGAGGTTACCGTTCTGAGCCGCTCTACGGACAAGAAGGCCGAAGCCTTGAGCTTTGGTGCAGACCATTATTATGCAACCAGTGATTCCGAGACCTTTACTACGCTGGCTGGGCGTTTTGATCTAATTCTGAATACCGTATCTGCCAATCTGGATGTGGATGCCTATTTATCTCTGCTCCGCATTGACGGAACCCTGGTGAACGTAGGGGCACCAAGTCAACCGGATCAGTACCATGTATTCTCCTTAATCATGGGCAGACGCAGCATCGCCGGTTCCCTTGTAGGTGGTATCCGCGAGACGCAGGAAATGCTGGATTTCTCCGCCGAGCATAACATTAAGCCTCAGATCGAAGTGATTTCTGCCGATCAAGTGGATGAGGCCTATGAGCGTGTATTGCGCAGTGATGTTCGCTATCGGTTCGTCATTGATGTAGCTACACTGTAGTCATCGTAAACAAAGCCGTTCCAGCACAGAACTTGCTTTTAATGGCCTGAGACTCTCCAGGTATTAAAAGCAAGTTCGACTTGGAACGGCTTTCTCATTTACTTATTTAACCATGACCTGCCCAATACATGCTACATAACCGAAGTAACCAGCGAGCTGTATACCTGCTCCATACTTTCCTCGAGAATATCGCAGCCCTTGCGAAGGTTCTCCATGCTTACCGTCAGCGCAGGCATAATCTTAATCACGGTATCATTGCGTCCTGCTCGCTCAATAATAAGACCTCTACGGAAGCAGAGCTCCGTGACCTCCTTGGCGAAGGCCTCGCCCAGATGCGATACATCTATCCCCCAGATCAGGCCCATGCCACGGATTCTGATGAAGGGATCTATCGACTGGATGCTGTCCCGCAAAAATTGCTGAACGAACGCCTCCTTCTCCTTCACCTGCTCCTCTAGCCCGATGGCATCTCTGAATTCCAGTGCCGCTTTTGCCGCCACAAAGGCCAGCTGATTGCCACGGAAAGTGCCATTATGCTCACCCGGACTCCATATATCCAGCTCCGGCTTAAGCAGCAGCAATGACATAGGTAGTCCATAACCGCTGATCGACTTGGACAAGACCACGATATCCGGTACAATCCCTGCCCGTTCAAATGAGAAAAAGGAGCCTGTCCGTCCGCAGCCAACCTGAATATCATCAATAATCAGCAAAATATCATGCGCTGTGCACAAATGACGTAGATCTGCTAACCAATCGGCATCTGCCATGTTAATTCCACCCTCGGCCTGGATCGTCTCCAGAATGATCGCAGCTGGCTTCTCTACCCCCGAATGGGAATCGGTGAGCAAGTGCTCCATATAAGAAATGGTATCCAGCCCACTAAAGGTATTGTAATACGGAATAAACGTTACATTATCCAGCGTAATACCTGCGCTCTCCCGTATCGATCGACTGCTGGTTACGGAGAGACTTCCCAAGGACATGCCGTGGAACGCACCCATGAAGGCGAATATGCCACTTCTCTTCGTCACCTTGCGAGCCAGCTTCAGTGCAGCCTCGACAGCATTCGTGCCTGTTGGTCCGCAGAATTGCAGCTTATAATTCAATTGCTTAGGCACTAGAATACGCTCCGAAAAGGATTCTATGAACTCCTGCTTCGCTGTCGTATACATATCCAGGCCGTGCATGATTCGATCTGCCGTTACATAATCCAGAATGCGCTGCTTCATGAAATCATTATTATGACCATAGTTCAAGGCCCCTGCTCCAGCAAAAAAATCAATATACCCTTCCCCTGAATCGGTGTAAAGCATATCGTTCTTGGCTTTGTTAAATACAACCGGAAAGCTTCTGCAATACGATCTTACATTGGACTCCAGTACCTCAAATGTGTTCATCATTACTCATCCTCCCATTGACCTGATTGGAAATCGTTCCACACTCGGAAAGCAATAAGTGTACATATGTAATCCAATTTGCAAAGAAGATCCAAAGCCTCCGGGATCAAGCAGACCCTATCCAACTGTACATTCACAAATGCGTTATTGATTCGTTGGAATGAGGGTCTGATGATTACTGTAACACCACCTAACAACAATTATTTTTTTAGAAATTCCAGAATCCTCTTATCGCATAAAAATGTAATTAAATATCTCTTATTCAATAAAATACCACATTTTTCCTTAAAGTCAATTTGTTTTCATGGTGAAATCTGTTAATTTTTGATTTTATTTTCTCTGTACATGCTGTACATTGTAAAAACGCCTCTACGTAACGCTTCTAATCGTCCAAAGAGCATCAAGTGTAATGGATCGGCAAGAAGTTCCAGTAATAGAGATATATCGTATGCAGCAGCGTGATGACCGCAAACATGATTTTCCCCGTCGATCGGCCCCTGCCTTCTCCCCTAAGCAGCTTGTTGGCATTTACGATGATGACCCACATTGCAATCAGAGCGGATATCAGCGGCAATGTACAGATTCCCCATATATACCAAGCTGGATAACCATATACGATCTGGCTGTTGCCATAAATGAACTGCACCCCGAGGAACACCGTGTTCAACAGTGCGATCACAGCAAGACTCGTAGAGATCCGCACCTGAGTCCGCCGTATAGCTCTATTCACATACCGTACTACCCACACCAATAGAGCCAAAATAAAAAATAAGGAGGCTGCTGCGTAATTGATGAGCAACATACGAGATTGATGCCATATCGCTGTCTGCTTGAACGTCTTGCTGTCCGGGGCAATAAGCGTCCATACACCGTCCTGCTGGTATAGCAGTAATTTGTTGCTACCCTCCTTCTCGACCAGCAAGCCATCCGCGGCCGTCTGGAACACCCTGTCTGTCGTCTGGTTCTCGTTCGGGAACTCTCCATTGACGATCAATGTATGTTCATCCTGCAGACTTACGGTGTACTTCATGCTTCCAAGCATGCGAATCCACTTTCCCCACCCATGAACCGGATTCAAGGTAGCCTGATAGACACCTGCGACCTCCTCTGGCAGTTTATCCTCTTCATTCACTGCTTTCTGAAGTGACTTAGACGTATCTACCTGCTCCTCTGCTGGAAGTCTTTCGGCGATCGCATTCACTACCGCTCCATGCAAGGCCAGTCCTGAGTTCGCTGCATTGACTGTAACAAATATACCTAGCTCATACGACGGGATCAGTACCATTTCCGATATAAAACCATCAATCTCACCGGTAGCCCACAGCATCGGTATTCCATTCTCAAGCTCGCCACGAAAAAATCCGTACCCTACCCCATCCAGTCGCTCATCTACTGCGAATTGCTGCGCATGCATCGCTGCAACCGTCTCGCTCTCCAGCACTCTTTGCGCTCCGTACAAGCCTTCATTCAGGTGCGTGATCAAATAATGAGAGAACTCGTTTGGCGTCATGCTGAGTGCTCCAGCCCCCGGAAGATGGATGTATGAGAAAGGTTGTTTCTCATAGCTGCCATCCTGCCAGTAATAGGATTGGGCAAGCTTGGGGTTATCCACAGGTACGTCTAGCGTAGCACTCGGCATATCCATGGGCGCGAAAAGATTAGCTTTGAAATAATCGTTCAACTGCTGCCCACTTACCTGCTCCACCACATTCCCGATCAATCCATAGGCTACGTTGCTGTAATCATACTGGATGCCAGGCTCACGAATAGGCGGTTGTTTCTGAAAATAATCACGCAGATACTCTTCTGCTGTCAGCGCTCCTGTCGGGGTATGGCTATTAATCCCATACACAGCCTCATCCAGCCCCGAGGTGTGGGTAAGCAGGTGATGCATATGAAAGGGATGATTATCATATTGCGATGCTTGATAGCTGCGAAGATAGCGATTAATATCCTCGTGCAGATCGAGCTGCTCCCTCTCGACTAGCTGCATTGCTGCACTTGCACTGAAGGATTTGGTCAGGGAGCCTACAGGGACAATGGTCTGGGCCGAATCAAAGGCCGTAGAGCGTTCCAAATCTGCATACCCATAGCCTTTAGTGAAGAAAATATCTTCCCCCTTGGTCACAACAACAGCTGCTCCTGGAATGTGCAACTGCTCCAATCCTGTACTCATTAGATCATCCATCGCTTGTTCCAATGAATCTGGCGCCAAGGCTGCTGCGCCCCATATTGGGGTATAGGACTCGTTCCAGAGCATCAACGCTGTAAATAACATTGCCAGGCAACGCATGCCTTTGTTCATCATGTGAAGTACCATCCTTACCTAATGATGTGTTAACTCATTGCCTTGACGGTGCTTTGCCACATGCTTTGGTAGCTATAGCGTCTGGCATCTGCTTGCCACCGCAGCAGAGGCATCATACCATCCTCTGCTGCTAGGACAAGTAATGTGAAGATCCGTGATCTTGGCGAAGGCAAGAAGTGAACCGATCAGCGATTATCGCTGATCACGAGTCTGGACTTCTCCGTCGCCTCTCCTTGTTGCCATATATGACGAATGATCTTACGAATGCTCTTGGCATTCTCCTCCACAAAGCCTGGTTCAAGAAGCTCATAGTGATTGCCGATCATAGCCTGCTCTACATAGCTGCCTTGTGTAGCATCCTTCCATAGTAGACGATTGTCACCGCTACCCTTAACCGCTTCTGAGCCGACTGCCACAAGTCCGTAAATGTCAGCCTGCAAGCATTCTGTATTCAGTAATTGATTACCATATACTGCGTAGGCGAGCATTTTGCGACGATAGGAGTCATTTAGCAGCTCACGATAAGCCTCTGGCACCTGCTCTAGCATGGCCTCAATCTCCTGTGTCGTCTCCTCCGCCGTAGTGGATGAGTATTCGGTGCTACGCACCGAATCAAGTATAATGATCCCTGCCACCGAATGGCCCTGCTCCTCCAGTGCAGCTGCCACCTTATGCGCCAGATTACCACCAATGGAATAACCAAGCAGCATATACGGTCCCGTCGACTGGGTATTGACAATTAAGTCTACATAGCTTGCCAGCAGCTTCCTTTCATCCATGGCTTCCTCCGGGAACTCCAGCCCGTACAGAACCGCCTCCTCGTCCAGCTGCTTTGCCAGTTCTGCGAATGACAATGCATAACCAAGCATGGGCGGGAAGCAGAACAGGGTTGCATAGCCATGATCATTAAGTCGAAGAATCGGCTGATCCTGTCCCGTCTCCAGCTCTGCCTTCATCAGTTCCAACGCCTGCTCCTCAATCGTTGGGCAATCCAGCACGGTGCGAATCGGAAGCTCAATCCCCGTGGCAAGCTGAATCTTGCGCACAAGCTCCAGCACCTTCAAGGAATGGCCTCCCAGCATGAAGAAATCGTCATGGATACCCACCTGCGGAAGATCAAGGACCTCCTGCCAAATGGAGGCTAACATTTGCTCAACATCAGTATGAGGAGCTACATACTCGGTACCATGATTCATACCTGCTTCCGGAGCTGGCAATGCCTTGCGATCAATCTTGCCGCTCGTCGTCAGCGGCATGCGTTCCACCTGTACGAAAGTAGACGGAATCATGTATCCGGGCAAGGCACCCGCCAGCTGTTCGCGGATGGAACGTACCGTTAGCGATGCATCAGCCGTAAAGTAAGCACAAAGCTGGTGCTGACCATTTCCATCTGCCACTGCAATGACCGCGCAATCACGCACCGACGGAATACCCGCAAGCTGAGCCTCTACTTCACCTAACTCAATCCGGAAGCCACGTACCTTGACCTGATCGTCCATTCGTCCTACGAACTCCACATTTCCGTCAGGCAGCCATCGTGCCAGATCACCAGTCGCATACATGATCTGCCCGTAAAGATACGGATGCTCTACGAATTTCTCCATGGTTAGTTCAGACCTGTTCAGGTACCCTCTGGCAAGACCAGCACCAGCGATGAAGAGCTCTCCTACAACCCCTACGGGCTGTAACTGCCTATGAGCATTCAAAATGTAGGCACCAGTATGCCGAATCGGCTTGCCCAGATGTACGGCTGTACCCTGTTCACATTCGGTTGCAAGGGCATCAATTGTTGTCTCTGTCGGACCATAATGGTTGTGCAGACGGTAGCCCTTGCTCAGTAGGACATCCTTCAACGCATCCTCAAGTCGCTCACCACCAGAGATCAAGGTCTCCAAGCTATCGAGCTTGGGCTCCTCAGCCAGATAAGCCCGCATCAGGACTGGCGGCAAGTCCAGCATGCCAATGTCATGTTTAGAAATATAACGGAGTAGCAACGACTTACTGAGCAGCGTATCCCGCCGAATGCAATGCAGCTCGCCTCCATGCAGGAGCACGGCGAAGATCTGCTCGACACTTGGATCGAAGGTATATTCAGCTGTCAGCACAATGCGATGTCTGACATAGTCAGCATAGCGATCTGCGAACCAGTTCACCGTGTTCGCTACACTGCGATGAGCAACCATGACCCCTTTCGGCAAGCCTGTTGTTCCAGAGGTATACAGCACATACATAAGGTGCTCTGGCCCAGCAACTGACGGTAGATTGGAGTCTTCTTGTGCATAGACTTCAGGAAGATCCAGCACTACCTTCTTACCACTGAACGAAATATCCTCTGCAAGTCCTTGCTGCAGCATCAGAATCGCTGTACCGGAGTCCTTCAGCATATATTCAATCCGTTCAGATGGATAAGATGGGTCGATCGGCACATAGGCTCCGCCAGCTTTCAGAATCGCCAGAATCCCGACAATCATCTCAATGGAGCGCTCTGTCAGCAGTGCAACGCACTGATCTGGCTTCACACCTTGATCACGCAGTGTTCTTGCCAGTTGATTAGCCCTTCGATTCAGAGCATCGTAGCTCAAGCTCGTGTCCTCGAAGACTACTGCATCCAGCTCCGGTGTCCTTGCAGCCTGCTCTTCGAATAGCTCATGTAATGTGAAGCTAACAGCTTCATGGAGCTTCTGACCCACCTCCCCTGTTGAACTACTTATTGAATCAGTCACGAATTGATCCGTTGAGCTGTGAGCTCTGTCCGTTCTATCCGTTCTGTCCGTTCTGTCAATTCTTCCAAAACTGCATTGCTCAAGTGAGACCTCTTGTTCTGTGCCCCAGCTGTTGAACTCATGTAGGATCTCGTGCTCCTCCTGAGGGGTAGCTAGTCTGATATCGCTGATCACCATGTCTGGATTGGCTACAACCTGCTGCAGCACATATGCAAAATGTCCGGCAATTCGCTCAATATCAGCCTCTGAATATACCAGAGCATTATAGCCAATGCTCAGACGGAGTCCTTCTCCTGGCATGACGGCGAGATTGAAATCATAGTTGGTCTGCTCGAATACAGTCACATTATCAATGGAAAACAGAGCTTCTTCCTTGTGCCCCAGTTGCTCAACCTGCTCATCCACTGGATAGTTCTCGAATACCATAATATGCTGAATCAGAGTCTGCTTCTGATCCGTCAAGGCCTGAATCTCGAAGAGCGGGTACGTATCATATGCATGAGAAGCCATAGCCTGTTCCTGCATTCTCTTCATGACCTCTGCAAAGCTCTCCCCTGCCTCACTTCGAACACGTACCGGAATCGTATTAATGAAAAGACCGATCATCTCCTCGACACCGTTAATATCAGATGGCCGCCCCGAGACGACACTACCGAACAGTACGTCTTCATGCTGGTTATATTTCTGCAACACAATTCCCCATGCAGCTTGGAGCAGTATATTCATCGTCACCTGATGGTGCTTGGCGGTGTCTTCTACCTGGCGGGTCAGCTCCCGATCCAAATCCTTCACCCAGTCACTAGCAGCATAGCCTTCAGTCCGCTGGGACTGGGCGGATATAGTACCCGGAATCAGAGTCTGCTGATCATATCCGGTCAGGTAGTCTTTCCAGTGATCTACTGCCGCCTGGCGATCCTGAGCTTCCAGCCATTCGATGAAGCGGCTGTATGGAACAGGCGGCGCTAACTCCGGCATCTGGCCTGCTTGCAAGGCCGCGTAGCCTTCGAACACTTCTTTGTTTACCAGAGACAGACACCAACCATCCATTACAATGTGATGAAAGCTCCATATGAAGCGGTAATTGTCTTCGGACGTATGCAAAACTGCTACACGCAGAAGAACGTCTCGCCGCAGATCGAAGCCTCTTGCTTGATCCTCCAGCTTGAACTTGGCTAATCGGGCTTCCTGCTCCTCTGAAGCCAGCTCTCGTAAATCTTCATATATAAAGCCGCATTCCCTACTCCGGTATATGACCTGTAACGGCTCTGTCTCACGGCCAAAATAAAAATGAGCACGGAGCGCTTCATGGCGCTGCACAAGCATGTTCAAACTTTCAGCAAAAGCCTGGATATTCAGCTTTCCTTGCAAATCATAGCTGAACTGCTCTACATAGGCATCATGTGCAGCCATCTGTCGATCCAGCTGGCTGTGGAACAGCATCCCTTTTTGCATCGGAGTCAGACCGTAGACATTGACCACCTCTCCGTGCACATTCATCTCGGCCAAGAGACGATCAAGACTATCTACATCAAGGCCCTTATAGGAAATATCGCTTGGCGTGAGCTCAGGCTGCTCCTTGCTAATACAGTGCAATAATATTTCTCTGAGACTCGCTTCCAACAATCTCGCCAATGCCTCCATCGTATTTGAACGGTAGCTGGTCGTACTGTAGCTGATCGTCAGACCGAGCTGACCTCCCGAGATCATCCCGTTGAAATCAAGTGTATATGCCCGCGCCATCGTGGGACTGAGTGGCATCCCTCCGTTATATGACGAGGACTGAAGCTCATTACTCTCCATGTCCTGGTCAAATTGCCCAAGGTAATTGAAGCTTATCTCTGGATTAGCTTCAAGCTCTGCCATGCTCAGCAATCTGCCTGAGTCTGTCATATATTTGAGGATGCCGTAGCCGATCCCCTTATTCGGAACGCTACGCAGCCCCTCCTTTACATGCTTGATGCGCTGACCCAATGTCATCGCTTGAGGCATGTCGAGCAATACCGGATATTGGGTAGTGAACCAGCCAATCGTCCGGCTAATATCCACTTCCGGGATAATGTGCTCTCTACCATGTCCTTCAAGCTGAATCAGAAATCTCTCTTGCCCACTCCATGCCTGCAAGGCCATACCGACTGCCGTCAAGAGCAGATCATTCATCTCTGTGCGATAGGTGCGGTTGGCAAGCTTCAGCAGTTGCTCTGTCTCTTCCATGCTCCATACGGCGGTGACGGTCTCGCTATCGGCAATCAGTGGCATTCTTTCGCCGGCTTGATCGTTATCAGTCTGGTCATAATCCACTGGTAGCGGAGCCACATCTGTCTGAGCAATCGCTGCCCAGTATGTTTGTTCCTGCTCCATAGCCGGACCTTCTGCATAAGCACGGAGCTGCTGAGCCCATGTCTGGAAGGAATCTGTCTTGTGCGGGAGCTGAATGATCTCTGCACCTTGGGAAGCCTGCTCATAAGCCGCTGCCAGGTCTTCAAACAAAATACGCCACGATACGCCGTCCACGACCAGGTGATGAATGACCATCAGCAAATGATCGCCATCCGGGCAACGGAACAATCCCAATCTCATGAGCGGGCCCTGCTCCAGAGAAATACTGGCTTGAAGCTCATTACACAAAGCCTCAATCTGCTCCGTTCGTTCCGCCTCATTCAAATCCATGCAATCGTAGACCTCTAGATGGTATGCTTCGCCATCCTCCGTTCGTCGGTTCCAGGCCGTAATTTCTCCTTGAACATGATCGTCATCTACCATATAGTCTGAATGCCTGTTCGCTGTATGGAAGACGATTCGCAAGGCATCATGATGCGTAGTGATCGCTTGAAGCGCATGCCGCAGCGCATGCTCATCGTAGCCCTCAGGGCGATAAAGCATGACAGACTGGTTAAAATGATGTGGCTCTGCGGTCTGTTGCTCAAAGAACCAGCGCTGAATCGGAGTCAGGCGTACCACGCCGCTAACTTCTCCTTGCTCAGCCAATTGAGTCACAGGCTGAACATGTGTGGATAGCTCAGCAATCGTCGGATATTTGAACAAATCCTTCATTTCTAGCCTATGGCCAGCCTGGAACAAACGGGATGACACCTGGATTGCCTTGATGGAGTCACCACCTAAATGGAAGAAATTATCCTGAATTCCCACACGCTGAAGGCCAAGTATCGTTCCCCACGCATCAGCCAGAGCTTGCTGAACCTCCGTCTGTGGTGCTACATAATCCATGCCTGAATCCACATGCTGTTCCGGTGAAGGGAGTGCTTTACGATCCACCTTCCCATTCGGCGTCAATGGTAGCTCTCCCAGCTGAACGAAGTAGGATGGCACCATGTAGCCGGGTAAGTCTTGGGATAGTGCTTGACGCAATTGACCTGCCCCCATCTCACGGTCTGTTACGTAATAAGCACATAGCTGCTTCTGTCCCAGCTCATCCTGCCTTACGACAACAATGGATTCCTTTACCCCAGCTACAGAGGACAGACGGCTCTCAATCTCGCCCAGCTCTATGCGGTAGCCTCGGATTTTGACCTGCTCATCGATTCGACCCTTGTACTCCAGCACTCCGTCAGCACGCCAGCGTGCCAAGTCACCCGTGCGGTAGCAATACTCTCCAGTGCGATAAGGACTGACAATGAACTTGTCTGCTGTCAGCTCTGGCCGGTTGAGGTATCCACGCGCCACTCCGTCACCACCAACAAGCAGTTCACCCCAAGCTCCAACAGGCTGCAGCTTAAGCGCTCGATTGACAATGTATGTCGTGGAATGGTCGATAGGCCGACCGATTGGAACGGCTTGTGTCTGTGGCTCGGTAATATCATAGATCGTCGAGAACACGGTGTTCTCTGTCGGACCATAGGCGTTGATGATTCGAAGCTGCGGGTGAGTCTCCATCACACGATTCAAATGTGGTACGGATAGTACGTCTCCTCCGACAATTAATTCCTTCAGCGGTGTGAACAGGTCAATATCCTGCTGCGAGTGCTGGTGGAATAAGGACGTCGTGAGAAACAAGGTGTTGATGCTGTGCTGCTGAATTGCCTGCTTGAGTTGGACCGTATCCAAAATCGTGTCATAGCTCACCAGATGTAGCTGTCCACCGTTCAACAGCGTCCCCCAGATCTCGAACGTTGAGGCGTCGAATACGACCGCTCCGGTCTGCAAGAGCCGTGTATCTTCATCGAGCGTGGCATGGCTTCTGTTTTTCGCCAGTCGAACAATATTCCGATGCTCGATCATGACGCCTTTCGGATTGCCTGTTGTGCCGGAAGTGTACATCACGTGGGCAAGATCGGTCGATGCTGCCTTCACAGGAAAATCCTCTTCTGTTAATGCCGAGCCAGTTCCGTGCAGGTTATTAAGGCTCTCTGATTCCCCGGCATCACCTGCAGTCTCTTCCAACTCACTTCCTTCACCAAGCGAACCACCTCGCCACTGTTGCTCATCACTCAGATCCAAGATTGGAATATCCGTCACAAAGAACACCTGATCATAGCGCTGAGCCAGAAGCAGCTCGGCACCTGAGTCCTCCAGTAGATAAAGGATGCGCTCTTCCGGGTAGTCAGGGTCAACGGGGACGTAGGCCCCACCTGCCTTCAGAATCCCCAGCATACCAACGATCAGTTCGATGGATCGCTCAGCCATCAGCGCTACACGCTGCGTATCCGAGCCCTGTCTGCGGCGAATCCCTCGAGATTGCAATATTCGTGCAAGGTGCTCGGAGCGTTCATTAAGCTCTTGGTAGGTCAGCCTTTCGTCAGCAAAGGTAACGGCTATCTGCTCTGGTGTACGCACTGCATATTCCTCGAATATGACGTGCACAGGCAAATCTTTAGGATACGGATAAGCTGCGACCGTGTTATTGAACTCTTTAATAATTTGTTCTTTTTCCTGCGGCGTGATGATCTCGATGGCAGACAGCGCTATGTCCGGTCGCTCAATGATCGCATCCACCAACTGTCGGAAATGCAAAGCCAGTCGCTGAATCGTCTCTTGCGTATACAGCCGCGTAGCGTATTGCAGACCACAAACAATGTCTTCTCCATCTTCAAATGCAAAAAGACTTAGATCGAACTTGGCAGCCGTCTGCTCGCCTGGATATGGCTCCATTCTCAGACCATTCAACTGCTGCTCGCGTTGTTCCAGATTTTGCAATGCAAACACAGTGTCGAATAATGGATTACGACTTAAATCCCGATCAAGATCTAGCTTCTCGATCAGCTCTTCCAATGGATAGTCCTGATGCTCAAAAGCCTGTAACGTATGCCCTTTAACCTCCAGCACATAATCACGGAACGACTTGCTACCCTGCGGGTAGCTGCGGATGGCCAATGTATTGACGAACATTCCAATTAGTGGAGCTAGCTCGGCATGCGTCCTACCTGCAATGGGTGAACCTACAATGATATCCTCTTGACCGCTGTAGTGACTGAGTAGAGTTGTGTATGCAGCCAGGAGCACCATGTACAAGGTGGACTCCGTCTGTGCTGCGATATGCTTCAGACCTGCGCTTTGCCGCGCGTCAAGTGAAAATGGTAACACATCTCCTGCAAAGCTTCGAACCGCCGGGCGCGGGAAATCTGTCGGCATATCCAGAACTGGCAGCTCACCAGCGAAGGTACCAAGCCAGTATGCCTCCTGCTCCTTGTATCGTTCGCTTCGATGCTGCTCCTGCTGCCACAACGCATAATCCTTGTACTGGATGCGTAGTGCGGGTAGCTCATCCTTGGCGTACAGACGGACAAGATCCTGCATAAGCACCTGAACGGAGGTGCCATCCGATATGATATGATGCATATCCAGTAGCAAAATGTGCTGGTCCGCACCTACAGCAATCAATCCTGCCCGGAATAGTGGTGCCCGGTTCAATTCAAATGGACGAATAAAGTCCTGTAGCAGCTGATCTGTCTGCTCCCTGTCAGCACTACGCGCCTCGATGTACGCAAGGCGAAAGGACACCTTGTCATGCAAGCGCTGAACAGGCTCGCCCTGCACGGTATCAAAGCTGGTGCGCAATGTCTCATGACGCTGAATCAGTTCCTGAAAGGCTTGCTCCATAGCATTGACATCAAGCGGGCCAGTCAGTGTCACAGCACCCGGAATATTGTAGCTGGTTCCGTCCGGTTCAAGCTGATTCAGGATGTACATTCGCTTTTGCGCTGAAGACAGCACGTAGTATGACTGCTGTGGTGCCATCGGAATCGCAGTATAGCCTGTCTGCTCCAGTGTCTCCAGCACCTGTGCAAGCTGCTCGATCGTAGGGTGGTCGAACAAGTCCTTAAGCTGAAGATTTTTATGCATTTGTCTATGCACTAGTGAAATAACATGCGTCGCACGTAGAGAATGTCCTCCCGCTTCGAAGAAATTGTCCTTAATGCCAATCCTCTCGACATTTAGCACCTCCTGCCAAATACTCACAAGATGCTCCTCCATGGAAGTCCTTGGAGGTTCATAGACGCTACCGCCATGCATGCTTCGCTCCGGTTGTGGTAGTGCTCGTCGATCAACCTTGCCGTTCGGTGTGAGCGGTAGCTGCTTCAGCTCCACAAAATATGAAGGCACCATGTAGCCCGGTAGCTCTCGAAGCAAGGCGTTACGTAACTCCTGCATCTGTGACGCAACACCCGCTATATTTCCCTCTCGGATAGCAGCCGTCTCTGCCATTACTGCCTCGTTAGCAACGCTGCTAGTTGGCTCATTAGAAGCATCACTAGTTGTCTCCTTAGCAACTCTCTCTTTAGCAGCACTGTGAATCGTCACCCCAGGAGCCTCGCCCTGCAGCACGACATATGCGCATAGCTGCTTCTGCCCCTGCTCATCCTCATGTGTCACGACAATCGCATCACTTACCACTTCCAGCTTCAGCAGCTGTGCCTCCACCTCGCCTAGCTCGATCCGATAGCCGCGGATTTTCACCTGAGCATCGATTCTTCCCTTATACTCCAGGGTCCCATCTTCACGCCAACGCACAAGATCTCCAGTCCGATAACAGCGCTCACCACTGCGGAATGGACTTTCCATGAACTTCTCAGCTGTCAAATCCGGCCGATTGCGATAGCCGCGGGCTACTCCGTCTCCACCGACGAGCAGCTCGCCCCAAGCCCCTACAGGCTGTAGCTGCAGCGCTCGATCCACTACATAGGCTGTCGAGTTCGTAATAGGACGACCTATCGGCACCGCTTCCGACTGAATGCCAGAAATAGCATGCGTAGTCGAGAAGGTCGTATTTTCCGTCGGTCCGTAGCCGTTGATCAGTTTCAGTGACGGGTACGCTTCCAGTACACGATTCACATGTGGTACAGACAGCACATCGCCACCGATCAGCAGCTCCTTTAGGCCAGCGAACATCTCCACGTCCTGCTGTGATAGTTGGTTGAAGAGTGGTGCCGTTAGCCACATGGTCGTGACACCATGGGCTCGTATAGCCTCTTTTAATCTTGCAGCATTCAGGATAACGTCCTGGCTTACGAGGATGAGCTGGCCACCATTCAGGAGTGCTCCCCAGATTTCGAAGGTAGATGCGTCGAAGACAACAGCCCCCGTCTGCAAAATTTTTGTATCCGCATGAAGCTCTGCGAAATTCGTATTCTTCACCAACCGCACAACATTTCGATGCTCGACCATGACCCCTTTGGGCAGACCAGTTGTGCCTGAGGTATACATGATATAGGCCAGTCGATCGCCGCCAGTTAACGGTTTATGAGCCTTGAGCTGGTCAGTCGCTTCATCTATGTTGTCGCCAACGTTGTCTCCACGACCATACAGTGATCCAGAAGCTGAGGATTCCTGCTGCCCTGCACCATACACATCTTCATCCCGCAAATCCAGAATGGTTCCCTTATAGTCCAAAGGTCTGTGCTCAGCTCGTGTCACCAGGAGCAGCTCAGCGCCTGAATCCTCCAGCAGATAGCTCACACGCTCCTCCGGGTAGTCTGGATCAATCGGCACATACACGCCGCCGGCTTTAAGAATGGCCAGCATGCCAACGACCATATCAGCGGAGCGCTCAGCCATGATCGCAACAGGCTGCTTCAGGGCTACTCCTGCTCTCCGCAAGGTAGCGGCTAGTTGATTAGACTTCTCATCTAGCTCGCCATAAGTCATACTGCCTTGTTCCTCGACGAGCGCGACCTGATAAGGAGTCTGCTTGGCTTGCTGTGTGAATAGCTCTTCAATGGACGCCTCTCGTGGGTAATCCACGGTGGTATCATTGAAGGTAAATTTCAGCCTATCTGCATCCTGTGCGGATAGTATGTCTACACTGGACAACATTAGCTCCGGTTGATGAAGTACAACGGCATAGAGCCGGGATAGCTGCTCACCAAAGGATGCAATAGCCGTTTCATTGTAATAGCTATTATTGTAGGTCATTGTAAGAGAAGCGATGTCATTCTCCCACTTGAAATGCATATGCAGCTCTGCATCAACCTCACTCATCCAAGTTGCTTCATGAAGATTGTGTAGGGAGACTACCGTGTGAAATAGCGGCTTATCCGCGTTGCTTCGCGGAATATCCAGCCCCTCTGTGTAGGTCCAAAAGGGGATGCTCTGGTGCTCTATAGCTTCACTGATACCTGCTTTGATCTGTGAGAGCAGACTCTTGAAGGTTGTGGCAGTATTCAGCGTGCTCTTCAGGATGAGCATGGAATTGAGCGGCTTGGCAGCACTACTGCCAGTCTCTGCAACAGGAATGCCCAGCAGTACATGCTCCTCGCCTGTATATTTATGTAATAGGCTATTTACTCCAGCAAGCAGCACCATGTATACAGCCCATGGATTACTGCCAGTGATGGATGATATGCGACTTGAGACATCAGATGAAAATGTCAATGTATATGTAGCGTAATCAGCGTTTGCTGCTACATCCTTGGGTACATGCGTTGTATAAGGCAGGGTGATGATCCGATCCTCGGGCTCCAGCTTCTGACTCCAATATTTTTTTTCCTTCTCAAATAAAGCTTTCAATGACATCCCTCCTGCTTCATGGGGCTTCTCCCCGCTTGGAATGGTGCTTGGCTAATAACTTGAGCTCGTTTATCGGAAAAATACAGTGCAGGCAGGGACAGCAGACTCGCTGCTGCCCTCTGCACATGCAATGTGAATCAAACCTGTAGGAACAGTACCGGGAACTTCAACTTACCGTCAGATGCTAGAAAGCAAAATCAATGGAATCCGGCGTGAAGCCTTTTGGTTGCTCGTCTGTGTGCACCTGAATATCACCGAGTGGTATATCTGGATTAGCGACTACTTGCGACAGAATCGCGATGAAGTCATTACTGAGTCGCTCCATCACGGCTGCCCCGAACAGCTTGGTGCAGTATTCAAAAGATCCTCGCAGTACACGATCCTCCTCACTCATGGATAGAGTCAGATCGAATTTGGAAATCCGATGCTCCTGCTCATACGGTCGGAAGGAAAGGGATTCCAGACTCGCCTCCTGTGACTCCGTATTTTGCAGCACGAACATGGTATCGAATAGTGGATTCCGACTCGCATCACGAGGGATATCCAGCTTCTCCACCAGCTCCTCTAACGGATAATCCTGATGCTCGAATGCTTGCAGCGTACGATCTCTCACCTCAAGCAAGTAGCTGTGGAACGTGTGATGATCCGTAGGCTGATGACGAATCGCCAACGTATTCACGAACATACCAATCAGCGGCTCAAGCTCTGGCTGTGAACGACCAGCCACCGGAGTACCGATGATTAGATCATTCTGGCCACTGTATTTGGACAACAGCAATGTATAGGCACCCAGCAGGACCATATATAACGTGCTTCCGGTCTGCGCTGCCAATTGCTTCAGCTGTGCATACACAGTTGGCTCGACTGCAAAATCATACAATGCTCCCTCGAAGCTGCGTGTTGCAGGTCTTGGATAGGCAATCGGCAGATCAAGTACAGGCAGTGGGCCCGTCAAATGCTCAAGCCAGAACCGCTCCCGACGCTGGTAGCGCTCCTCTTGTATCTGCTGCTGCTGCCATACCGCATAATCCTTATACTGAATATGCAGTGGTGGAAGCTCCTGTCCTTCGTACAGTTGTACCAGCTCTTGCACGATATTATTCGACGATGCTCCATCGGAGATGATATGGTGCATGTCGTACATCAACAGATGACGGTCGCCTCCAGTCCGCACAAGACGAACACGCAATAGCGGTGCAGATCGGAGATCAAAGCTGCGTACAAAGGAGTCTATATGTGTCTCCAACTCCGATTCTGCGCCCTCCAGTCGTTCTATCGCAAATTCAACCTGCTCATGAATGCGCTGCACAACCTCGCCATCCACCATCTCAAAGCTGGTACGCAGTGTATCATGACGAGCAATCACTGCACGGAAAGCCTGCTCCAGACGATCAGCATCCAAGGCTCCTGCCACTTTCAATACACCCGGCATGTTGTAGCTTGTATCTCCGCCCTCCAGATGGCTCAAAAGGTATACTCGTTTTTGAGCCGAGGAGACTGGATAATATGTCTGCTTCGGTGCGGAAGAAATGGCTGTGTAGACAGTCGTTCCTTGCTTCGCAATGAGTCTAGCCTGCTCCTCAATAGTGACGTACTGGAACACCTCACGCAGCGTAATCAGACTTCCCAGCTCCTGATGGATTCTCGCCACAAGCGTCGTCGCCCGCAGAGAATGTCCGCCTACATCGAAGAACGAGTCGTCGATGCTTACGCTAGACAGCTTGAGGACATCCTGCCATATGCGTGCAAGCTGTGCTTCCAGTGCGGTCCGTGGTGCAATATGCTCACGTCCACCACCAAGTCTTGCTTCTGGCGCAGGCAGCGCCTTGCGATCCACCTTGCCACTTGCTGTCAGCGGGAATTGCTCCAGCTGTACAACATAAGTCGGAATCATGTAATCCGGCAGTATTGGCTGCAGAACGCTTCGCAGCTCCGGCAGATTCACTGGAGATACTGCCATGATATAAGCACACAGTTCCTTGTGCCCATCCTCTTGCTCCCACACGGTGACCACCGCACCATGGATATCGTCTACCTTAAGGAGCTGCGCTTCGATCTCGCCCAACTCGATCCGATAGCCGCGAATCTTCACCTGTTGGTCCATCCGGCCCAGATACTCAATACTTCCATCCGGTAACCAACGAGCCAGATCCCCCGTTCGATACATCCGGTCAGTCTGATGACTAATGGATGGATGTTCGATCTCGACAGCATGTACGGAATTCACGAACGGATTGTGCAAGAATCTTGCTGTCGTTAGCTCCGGTAGATTCAGGTAGCCTCGTCCTACACCTTGCCCACCAATATAGAGCTCGCCTGCCACCCCGATCGGCACCAACTGCTGCTTGCCGTTCAGAATATACAGAGACTGCTTACCGAGCGGTGTACCGATGGATAATGTGTGCTGTCCTTGCTTCAACAGCTCATCAAGGCTTCTCACATCCTCCACGGTATAAGCGGTAGCATCCACAGTTGTTTCTGTAGGGCCATACACGTTGGTGATAATCGGATGATACCCGGACCACTTGTGCATGAAGGTGTGAAGAAGAGCTACCGGCAACGCCTCGCCACCAATCAGGTAATGCTTGACCTCTGGCGCCTCGGGTACTGCAACCGTCTCGTTCAGGATTTGCAAATGCGCAGGTGTGCCATCTGACAAGTCAATGTTGTGCGTACGATAGTAGCCAATCAATAGTTCGCCGTTCAGACTCACATCGCGGGAGACTATATGCAAGGTGTGACCTAATAACAGGGCCGCAAAGATTTGCTGAACGGATGCATCGAATACATAGGCCGACAGCCAAGCCACCTGCAATGGTCGATCATAACGGCTGTATACACGATCAGCGAGAGCATCCACCAGATGGTTGACGCTGCCTTGCTCGATCAGCACACCTTTCGGTTGTCCGGTCGTACCTGACGTATAGATGATGTACGCCAAATTATGCAGATCCACCGTGGAAGTCAGATTGTGGACTTCCTGCTCAGCCATTAGAGCTCTAATATCCTCGTCGTCGATTACTATAGCTTGGACCGTAGCGGGTAAACGAACCTCTGAATGAACTGAACTGGATGTAATCACCACACGTGCTCCACTATCCTCAAGCATGTATTGAATCCGTTCCTGCGGATACATGCGATCCATCGGAACATACGCGCCTCCAGCCTTGAGTATGCCGAGAATACTCACAGCGATCTCAGCCGAACGCTCCAGCAAAATACCAACCGGTTGGTCAGCTTCCACTCCTGCTGCTCGCAGCAGACGAGCTAAGCGATTCGCTCGCTCATTCAACTCGGCGTAGGTCATGCCTGTATCCTCAAATACGACCGCGACCCGTTCAGGATGCTGCTGTACTTGTGCCTCGAAGCGTTCACTAAGCGAGAGTCCCGGCGCCTCCGCACCTTGACTATAATCTTCCACCCGTAGACTGTGTAGCTGCGGATCGTTGAATACGTTCAAAATGTGCTGACTCTCATCCTCTGTGATCAGGGCGATCTCTCCGAGCTTCACATCCGGATTCGCTGCCACGGCCTCTGCCAGGCGAACGAAGTGACGGGTCATCCGCTCAATGGTCTCATGACGGAACAATGCCGTTGCATATTGCAGACCAAGCTGGATACCGCCCTCTTCCTCACGCGCCTCCAGTGTCAGATCGAACTTCGCTGGAGCCTGATCCATCTCATGTGGACGGAAGCTCAGCTCTGCCAGCTGCTGTAGCTCGCCTTCCTCCGTCGTATGCAAGGTGAACATCGTATCGAATAACGGATTGCGGCTCATGTCCCGCTTCACGTTCAGGCGATCCACCAGCTCCTCGAACGGATAATCCTGATGTTCGAAGGCCTGCAATGATCGAAGCTTCACATCCTCCACATAGCTGCGGAAGCTCTGCTCCGCACTTGGATAATTTCGCAAGGCCAGCGTGCCAACGAACATCCCGATGATCGGCGCCAGGTCCGCATGCGGACGTCCTGCAATCGGCGTACCAACGATAATGTCCTCCTGTGCCGTGTAGTGATGCAGCAGCGTCGTATATGCCGCCAGCAGCACCATGTACAGGGTCGATCCGCTTTGGGTCGCCAGCTCCTTCAGGCGATCACTGACCTCTCGATCCAGTCCGAACACAATCGTGTCCCCTTCACTGCTGCGTACTGCCGGACGAGCATAATCTGTCCGTAGATCCAGTACAGGCAGTTCACCACGGAACGTATCCAGCCAGTAGGCTTCCTGACGCTGCATCCATGCCTGCTGTGCCTGGCTGTGCTGCCAGATAGCATAGTCCTTATATTGCAGACGCAATGGCTGCAATTGTTCTCCGTCATACAGGCGAACGAATTCGTCTGTAAGGACTCCCATGGATACACCATCCGAGACAATGTGGTGCATATCAAGCAACAGTAAATACTGACCTTGGGCTTGCACTTGAGGTTGCTCTTGTGGTTGTTCTTCTGGTTGCTCTTGGGCTTGCTCATGTTGCTGGCCTTCTACTTGCGCTTGCTGCTCCAGCGCCACTTGCGATGCTTGCAGTTGGCCTTGCAATTGTTCTTGTAGCCATGCCGTTCCTGCAGTCAATTCGACCACACCGACCCGCAGCAGCGGAGCGTTATGCAGCTCGAACGGGCGAACGAAGCTCTTCACCAATTTTTGAATCACAGCGTTCTCGTCTGCTGCTTCATCCGTTGTAGCTGAGTCTGTCTCCATGTCTGCCTGGATGGATGACGATGGCGCTGCACGATTGACCATATCTATGCTCGCATCTAGATCGCCTGCTGGTGTCGTCACGGTCTCTTGTGCTGCTGCCACTTCATTCTGCGCCTGTACATACTCGACCTCGAATGACACGGTATCTTCAATCCATTGCACTGGCTCTCCATCCACCAGCCCAAAGCGAGTCCGCAACGTCGCATGACGTGCAATGACTTGACGGAATGCCGCCTCTACCCGCTTCACATCCAGCGGACCGCTGACATGCAGCACCGATGGCATGTTGTAGCTAATATCCTGCGGGTCCAGCTGATGCAGGACGTACAGTCGCTGCTGAGCCGAGGACAGTGGATAGTAGCCGCGCTCTTCGGATACCGGAATTGCTGCGTAGGTCACCTGCTCCAGCTGCTCCAGAACAGCGGCCATTTGCTCGATCGTTGGTGCTTCAAAAATTCGCCGCAGTGGCAGCTGCTTGTTCAGCTCTTTGTGAATCTTGGCTGCCAGTGTCGTCGCCCGCAGTGAATGTCCGCCAATCTCGAAGAAATTGTCCTTCACGCCGACCTGCGTTAGACCCAGCACATCCTGCCAGACCTCCGCCAGCTTCGCTTCCAACCATGTACGTGGTGCAACATATTCAGCACCGCTGTGCAGATTACCATCTGGAGCCGGAAGCGCTTTGCGGTCAATCTTGCCATTCGGTGTCAGTGGCATCTGCTCCAGTTGGATCAGATACGATGGCACCATGTAGTTCGGCAGTTCAGCGGCTAATTGTGCGCGCAGCTCACTTGCACCCACTTCTTGTTCAGCTACATAATAGGCCACCAGTTGGTTTTGCCCCTGCTCATCTGCTTGCGCGAGTACAATGACCTCCTGTACAGCTTCCACCTTCAGCAGCTGAGCCTCCACCTCGCCCAGCTCAATCCGGTAGCCACGAATCTTCACCTGATGGTCGATCCGGCCCAAGTATTCGATGTTGCCGTCCGACATCCAGCGCGCCAGGTCTCCGGTACGGTACATCCGCTCATAATGGCTCGTGGCATGGCTCGCTGCCTGTCTAGCTGCTCGACCTTCTGTCATGTCATGCCCTTCAGCTTCAGAGCCAAGTTCAGCGTCAGTCAGTCGCGCTTCACCTACAACTCCAGCAGCTTCCTCAGACTCCTTTACTTCTCCAGTCACGAACGGATTCGGCACGAACTTCTCCGCCGTCAGCTCCGCACGATCCAGATAGCCACGGGCCAGACCTGGACCGGATACGCACAGTTCGCCCGCTACGCCGACAGGTGCCAGATGACCATGAGCATCCACGATGTAGACCCGGTGATTCGGCATCGGACGTCCAATCGAGATGATCTCCCCTGCCCGGCTATCCTCAGATACCGGCCAGATGGATGTTGCGACCGAATTCTCCGTTGGACCATAGCCGTTGTAATACGACACCTGATCCTTCCACTTGTACACCAGCTCCGTTGAGGTCGCTGATCCAGCTGTGAACAGAATCCGCAGGCTTGGCATGCGCTCCGGCTCCAGATACACCGCATACGTCGGCGGTAAGGCCGCCACGCTAATCCGGTGCTCCGCCATATACTGCTCGAACCGCTCATAGTTCAGGATCGTCTCACTGGTCGGTACATACAGCGTCGCTCCGCAGAACAGCGCCTGGAATATTTCCCAGCATGCCGCATCGAACGAATAGCTCGCGAACAGCAACGCATGATCCGCAGGACTGATCTGCAGCGTCTGATCGAAGTAGGTCTTCAGGTTGCAGAGGCCATGATGCTCCAGCATGACGCCCTTCGGCTGGCCCGTCGTACCTGAGGTATAGATGACATACGCCAGATCGTTCGGTCCAGACCATGGCTCCAGATTCGAGCCATCTCCATGGTAGACGGCATCCGTCCCATCCAGGACGAGCATACGTCCATCGAACGCAACTTTATCTGCCAGATGACGCTGAGTCAGCAGCAGCTGTGCTCCCGAGTCCTCCAGCATGTAGCGAATTCGCTCCTCTGGATACGTCGGGTCAATCGGCACATACGCACCGCCGGCCTTCAGGATCGCGAAGATGCCTACGATCATGTCCACCGAGCGCTCGGTCATGAGACCGACCAACTGATCCTTCGTGACGCCTTCATAACGCAGCGTCCGCGCCAGACGGTTCGCTCGCTCATTCAGCTCGCGGTACGTCAGCTGCTCTCCTTCGCAGAACAGAGCTGGTTGCTCTGGAGTCTGCTCTGCCTGCGCCTCGAACAAGCCGTGAATCGTCTGCTCACTCGGATAAGCCACAGTCGTATCTCCCCAGGTGTCAAGGATCTGTCTACGCTCTGGCTCTGTGACGATTGCCAGTTCATTCACTCGAATATCCGGATTCGCTGCCACCTGCTCCAGCAGATGAACAAGATGTCCTTGAATCCGTTCCACCGCTAAGCGGTCATACAGTCCTGCGTTATATTCGAATCGGATCTTCATTGCTTCCTGTGGCATAACGACCAGATTGAAATCATAGTTCGTCTGCTCCACCATGCCCGCGTTGCTAATGGCAAAATCCGATTCTGCCCCTTCACCGAGTTGCTCGACCTGCTGCTCCACCGGATAGTTCTCAAATACGAGAATGTGATTAATCAGGTCTTGCTTTTGCTCCGTCAGAGCTTGAATTTCATAGAGCGGGTATGTCTCATAGGCCTGTGAGCGAAGCGCCTGCTGCTGTGTGCCCTTCATCAATTCAGCAAAGCTATCCTCAGCTCCACCGCGAATCCGTACCGGAATCGTGTTTATGAAGAGGCCTACCATATGTTCAATCCCTGGAATATCAGCCGGACGACCGGATACTACGCTGCCAAATACAGCGTCATCATTGCCGTTATACTTTTGAAGCAACAAGCCCCATACGGTCTGCAGCAGTGTATTGATGGTCACATGATGCTGTTTGGCAATCACGTCAATGCGTGCAGTGAGATCCTTGCCTAGATCACAAAGGATATGCTCAAATTGAGTCTGCTTCACTTTCTCCGCTTTGACAGCTGCGCCACCCGTAGGAAGTACTGCTTGCTGGTCATAGCCGAACAGATACTGGTTCCAGTAGGAAGCTGCTTCTAGATCGTCCTGCTCCTCCAGCCACTCAATATATTGATGATATGGAGTAACCGGTGACAACCTCGGCGCTCGCTGCTCCACCGCTGCAAAATACACCTCAAATACCTCATCTGTCACCAGTGCCACACACCAGCCATCCATCAGAATATGATGGGAGCTCCACACAAAGCGATAATCCTGATCGCTGGTCTGGATGATCGCTACACGCATCAGCGCATCACGCGATAGATCAAAGCCAGCTTGCTTATCCTGACGAATATATTCCTTCAGGAACACCTCTTGCTCCTGTTCGCTAAGATGACGCAGATCCTCATGCCTGAACCCAATCTCCTTATGGCGGAAAATAACCTGTACAGGCTCATCCTGCCAGCCGCTGTAGAAATTCGCTCTGAAAATCTCGTGACGCTGCAACAAATGCTGTAGGCTATCCCGGAACAGCTGCACATTGAAACGTCCATGCAGATCAAACGTCGTCTGTTCAAAGTAAGCCCCGGACCCGGCATCCAGCAGACTGTGGAACAGCATGCCTTTTTGCATCGGTGTCAGCGCGTAGACATTTTCCAACTCGCCGATATCTCGCGTCTGCGTTATCAATTGATCAAGCTCTGTCATCGTTACGTTCTTCAGCATAATATCGCTTGGAGTCAGCTCCGTCTGTTCACGCGTCACGCAGTGCTCCAGGATCTCCTGCAGACTGGCTCTCAGCCCATCCGCAAGCTTCTCCATCGTGTCAGCCTGGTACTCTTGATGACTGTAGCTAATCGTCAATTGCAGCTCACCATTGGAGATCAAACCATTGATGTCCAAGGCATAGGCTCTTGCCTGCAATGCACTGTGCTCGCTTCCGCCAGCATACGGAGATACCTGAATCGAGCCCTGTGGAACGTCCTGATCAAATTGACCCAGATAGTTGAAACTGATCTCTGGCTCTACTGTAAAGCTCTCCTGCACGTCAAGCGCGGACAGGTATCTTAAAATGCCGTAGCCAATGCCCTTTTGCGGAATATGACGGAGCCCTTCCTTCACCTGCTTAATTTGCTTGGAGAGGTCCTCGCATGCTGTCATATCCAGCACTACCGGGAATTGAGTCGTGAACCAACCCACCGTTCGTGAAATATCAATATCCTGCACGATGCCTTCACGGCCATGTCCCTCTAGACTCACAAGTACTCGCTCGATGCCAGCCCAGCGCTGAATGGACATGCCCAGCGCAGTAAGCAGCAGATCGTTTACATCTGTACTATAGGCTCGATGTGCCTGCTTGAGCAGCTGCTCTGTCTCTTCCGCTGTCCAACTGATCGTCACCAGCTCACTATCCTTGTTCAAGGAATATGGCTGCGGTGTATCCTTCGGAAGTCGCTCATAGCTGCCTTGCTCAATATCCTTCCAGAACTTCAGCTCGGCCACTGCTGCTTCACTGTCTGCATAATTGGCCTGTTCTTCTGCCCAGGTACGGAATGAATCTGATTTGTTCGGAAGCGAGATCGCTTGTCCGCTCGAGGCTTGCTCATAAGCTGCTGTAATATCCTCGAACAGAATCCGCCAGGACACGCCGTCCACCACCAAGTGATGAATCGTGATCAGCAGGTGGTCACCATCTGCGCAATGGAACAGCCCCAGTCTTACTAGTGGTCCGGCACTCAAGTCCATACTCGACTGAATTTCGTTCGCCTTGGCCTCGATGACGGTAGCTAGCTCCGTCTCCGTTCTCAGATTGATTGTTTCCAGCGTGTACAGCTCGCCTTCACCAACTGCGCGGTTATACGCCTCATAGCCGTGCTCGGCTGGACGGAATACGGTGCGTAGAGCATCGTGATGACTTACCACATGATTCATGGCTGCACGTAGCACCTTCTCATCAAAACCATCCGGGTTGTACAGCATGACGGACTGATTATGATGGTGCGCTTCTGCAAAATGCTGCTCAAAGAACCAATGCTGAACCGGGGTGAGCTTCACAGCTCCCTGTACTTCGCGCTGATCTGCCAGTCTGGTCACCGATTGTACTCTTGGTGACAAGGCCACCACCGTCGGATGGCTGAACAAGTCCTTCATCTCCATCCGGTACCCAGCCTGCAGGAGTCGTGACGACACCTGTAGCGCCTTGATGGAATCGCCACCTAGCTCGAAGAAATTGTCCTGCGTACCGATGGCTTCCATGCCCAGTACACCAGCCCAAATCTCTGCCAATACCTGCTCCACCGCTGTGCGTGGTGCAACATAGGCTGCACCGGTATGGATGCTACCCTCCGGCTCCGGCAACGCCTTGCGGTCAATCTTGCCGTTCGCCGTCAGTGGAATGGCCTCCAGACGCATCAAGCGTGCAGGCACCATATGCGCAGGCAATCCAGCCTCCAGCTCGGCTTGAATATGCTGGCTGTTCACCTCGTGTTCGCTCGTAAAGTAGCCACATAGATATTTGTGTCCACGCTCATCGGTACGATCGATCACCACGGCTTGGCGTACGCCAGCTACCTGTAGCATCGCTGTCTCAATCTCACCCAGCTCGATCCGGTAGCCACGAATCTTGACCTGATAATCCATCCGCCCAATGAAGTCTACGTTGCCATCCGGCATCCACCGCGCCAGATCCCCCGTGCGGTACAGTCGTTCCCCTGGTACATACGGGTTGTCTACGAACTTCTCCGCCGTGAGGTCCGGACGACCGAGGTAGCCACGAGCCACCCCGATACCGCCGATGCACAGCTCACCCAGTACACCGATGGGTACCGGACGCAGCTGACTGTCCACAATGTAGAAGCGGGCATTCAGCCAGGCCTGACCGATCGGCACATGGCCACTCGCTGGCAGCTTCGTCAGCTCTTCGTCGTAGAAGCTGGAGTCAATCGCCGCTTCCGTGACGCCATAGCTGTTGATGATGCGCATCTGTCCAGCGAAGCGCTCCTGCAAGTTGCGATAATCGCTCACACTGCAGCTATCCGAGCTGGTGATCAGCAGCTCCATGCTGCTCATGTCCAGTCTGTGCTCATGCACATGCTGCATGAATGGCACGATCAGAGCTGGCGTCGATTCGAATACCGTAATCTGATAATCCCGAATCCAGCCATACAATCGGCTCGGATCGATCCGGTCGTCCTTCGGACAGATGACCATCGTGCCACCATTGTAGAGCGTGCGCGCGATATCCCCGACGAACACGTCGAAGGAGAAGCTCGCTAATTGAAGCAGCCGCACCGGGAATTCGCTCAGTCGGTAATCCCGACGATAGGCTGCTGCCGTATTTACCAGACTGCGATGCTCAATCATGACGCCCTTCGGACGTCCGGTTGTACCGGAGGTGTAGATCACATACGCCAGATCCTGCGGCTCGTTGATCCACTCCAAGTCGCTGTCATCCCCGGCATAGAGCGACTCGTCATCCAGCTCCAGCACCCGGCGCAGACGTAGCTCATCTGCCGCCTTGGACTCGGAATCAGCCCCCGATGCTTCCTGCTGCTCCTGAGACTTATCTGCTATCCCCAACTCGTTAGATGTCGACAGACCTTGTTGAGCTAACAGTTCTTGCTCGGTTAATAGTTCCTTCTGTGCTAACAGTCCCTTTTGCGTCAGCAGAACCGTCGCCCCGCTATCCGCCAGCATGAAGCGAATACGCTCAGACGGATAGTCTGCATCCAGCGGCACATATGCCCCGCCAGCCTTCCATACCGCCAGCACACCGACCAGCATATCGACAGAACGCTCACTCAGGATACCGACGATGGATTCGCGCCCGATGCCATTGTCGCGCAATCGACGTGCGAGTTGGTTCGCCCTTTCATTAAGCTCACGGTAAGTAAGCTGCTCTCCCTCGTACACGACAGCTACATGTTCAGGTATGAGCTTTGCCTGCTGCTCCACGTATGGATGGAACAAAGCTGCTACCTCTGTAGGCACCTGTGTGCCGAATCTAGCGTCTACTTTTCCAGCGCCAGCACTTGCATGAATCTCATTGTCTTTCGAAGCCTCTGCGCTACCTCCACTTACATCCCCGAAGCCAAACAGGATTTGTTCCTTCTCCTCCAAGGTAATCATGTTCAGACTTGTCAGTGATTGAGAAGGATCGGCTGTAATGGATGCGATCAGCTCTGTAAAATGCTTCGCCAGTCGTGCGATCGTCGCTGGCTTGAACAGTGCCGTGCTGTACTCGAAGCTGCACAAAATGCCTTCCGGTTGCTCCACCGCATCCAGCGTCAAATCGAATTTGGACGTACGATGCTCACTTGGGTATGGCTTGAGATGCAAGCCTTCCATCTGGAATTCCTGCTGCTCAAAGGTTTTGAGCTCGAACATGGTGTCGAACAACGCATTTCGGCTAGTGTCACGTGTCAGCTTGAGTTTGTCCACTAAATCCTCAAACGGATAATCCTGATGCTCATAGGCGCTAAGTGCCTGCTCTTTGACCTCCTGCAAATATTCCAGGAATGTCTTGTCATTGGATGGGTACATACGAATGGCCAGTGTATTCAGGAATACACCTACCAGTCCCTCCAGTTCAGCATGCGGACGTCCAGCAATCGGCGTGCCCACAATGATGTCCTCTTGTCCTGAGTATTTGTGCAACAGGGTGCTATACGCAGCAAGCATAACCATGTATAGAGTCGATCCTGTCTTGGTCGCCAGCTGCTTCAGTAGCTCACCGTCCTCTGTCCGAAGTACGAAGTCCAGCCGCGCTCCTTCCTGACGTTGCACAGCCGGTCTAGCAAAGTCTGTCGGCAGCTCCAATGCCGGAATCTCGCCAGCCATCGTCTCCAGCCAATAGTTCTCTTGTCCACGAGCACGATCACTGCTCAGCTCTGCACGCTGCCATACAGCATAATCCTTGTACTGGATACGAAGCGGTGCCAGCTCCAGACCTTCATAGAGTTCAGAGAACTCCTGCACAATGATGCCAGAGGTCACACCGTCTGAAATAATATGGTGCATGTCATAGAGCATCACATGTCGCTGTGGTCCATTTTCTACTAATTGGACTCTGAGAAGCGGTGCTTCACCCAGATCAAAGGCGCGTACAAAACGCTCTACATACACGTCCGTCTCTTCCTCCGCAGCTTGTACACGCTCTACGTTGAATTCCACGGTATCTGCAATACGCTGTACGACTTCGCCATCAACCATTCCGAAGCTCGTTCGTAAAGTGTCATGACGGGCAATCAGCTTGCAGAACGCTTGCTCCAGTCTCGCAACATCCAGTTCGCCCTCAATTATGAGAGCCCCAGGCATGTTGTAGCTGACATCCCCGCCCTCCAGATGACTAAGCACATACATACGCTTCTGGGCAGAGGACACCGGATAATGTTCACGCGCTTCAACTACTGGTATGGACTCATGCACATCGTGAGTCTGTTCACCCATCAGCTGCACCAATTGCTCAATCGTCGGATATTGGAAAATATCCCGCAAGGCAAGCTTATGCTGCAGCTCCTGATGAATTTTTGCTACCAAAGTCGTCGCACGTAAAGAGTGTCCACCCACTTCAAAGAAATGGTCCGTAATACCAATCTGTGGATGATTCAGCACACGCTGCCAAATGTCCACAAGCTGTTTTTCCAGCGGCGTGCGTGGTGCTACATACACTCTGTCTGCTGCAAGCTGCACTTCCGGCTTCGGCAAAGCCTTACGGTCAATCTTGCCGCTTGGCGTCAGCGGGAACTGCTCCAGTTGCACAACATATGCTGGCACCATGTAATCCGGCAGCTTCGTCAGCAGGGCCATACGTACGTCCGATATATTCAGCATCTCTGTAGCAACAATGTAGGCGCAGAGGTCCTTATGTCCATCTTCGCTGGCAAAGGCCGTTACTACCGCTTCTTGCACAGGTTCCATATGAAGCAATTGCGCTTCAATCTCGCCCAGCTCAATCCGATATCCGCGGATCTTCACCTGATGGTCGATTCGGCCCAGATATTCAATGTTGCCATCCGGCAGCCATCTCACCAGGTCGCCCGTCCGGTACATCCGAGCCTCGTGATGCTCCGCCTGAGCTTCAGCTCCAGTCACACTGCCAAAGAACGGATCACGTACGAATTTCTCCGCGGTCAGCTCTGGACGATTCAGGTAGCCACGGGCCACACCGACACCACCAATGCACAGTTCGCCTGCTACACCGATCGGCTGCAATAGCTCGGTTCCTTCTTTGACGACATACAGACGGATATTTTGAATCGGCTTCCCGATTGGAATCAATCCGTAGGTCTCGTTCGGCTCACAATCAAAGTAAGAGACGTCGACCGTCGCTTCGGTCGGGCCATACAGGTTAATCAGCTTCGTGCCAACAAGACCTGTGATCAGGCGCTGGAACCGCTCCACATGCTGCGGCGTCAAGGCTTCACCACTCGCAAATACCTGGCGCAATGTTGCCAGTTTGACCTGCATATCTGCGCGCGGCTGGTGCTCAACATACTCCAGGAAGGCGTGCATCATCGCAGGAACGAAGTGCATGGTGCTTACCTGGTCACGAGCAATGGTATCCACGATGTCCTCTGGATTTTTCTCTCCGCCCACCGACAGCAGACTTACCTTCGAGCCCACCATGGACCACCAGAACAGCTCCCATACCGATACGTCAAAGGTAAAGGTCGTCTTTTGCAGGATGGTATCCTCGGTATTCAGTCCATACCGATCATGCATCCACAAAATCCGGTTAATGACAGAATGATGCTCAACCATAACACCCTTTGGCTTGCCCGTGGAGCCTGATGTATAGATGACATATGCAATATGTTGTGGTCCTGCCAGCTGTCCCAGATTGGAGCTATCTTTGTCATACAGCGCTTCATCCTCTAGCACCAATATTTTGCCGTTAAAGCCCTTAGCGCTGCTCGTATCTGCTTCAGTTGCTGCACGATTCACATCTGCTATTTGCACGGCAAGCTGCTCGGATAGATGCGATTGTGTCAGCACCAGTCTTGCTCCTGAATCCTCCAGCATGAAGCTGATTCGATCGGCCGGGTAGGTTGGATCAATTGGCACATAAGCACCGCCAGCCTTGAGAATCGCGTAAATACCCACAATCATTTCCAGAGAGCGCTGAGCTACAATGCCCACTGGCTGATCAGCCTGGACACCTTCTGCACGCAGCGTACGAGCCAAACGATTGGCACGTTCATTCAATTCTGCGTAAGTGAGTGATGCCTCGCCGCAGATGACCGCTACCTGCTCTGGTGTATTGGCTGCCTGCTTCTCGAATAACGTGCTTAGTGTTGATTCAGGTGCAACCGTCGTGGTTGCTGTGTCCACAATGTCAGCTATACCTGCTGTGTTTGTTATGTCTGTCGGACTTCCTGTGTTGGCAGTAGCTCCATCAGTGTTAGTCAATGCCACCGCTGTATCATTAAATACGCGGAGAATCTGATGACGCTCTTCCTCTGTAATTATCGCAATCTCGCCCAGCAACACATTCGGATTCGCTGCCACGGCCTCTGCCAGGCGAACGAAGTGACGGGTCATTCGCTCAATGGTCTCAGAACGGAACAATGCCGTCGCATATTGCAGACCAAGCTGGATACCGCCCTCTTCCTCACGCGCCTCCAGTGTCAGATCGAACTTCGCTGGCGCTTGCTCCATCTCATAGGGACGGAAGCTCAGCTCTGCCAGCTGCTGAAGTTCCCCTTCCTCCGTCGTATGCAAGGTGAACATCGTATCGAACAATGGATTACGGCTCATATCCCGCTTCACATTCAGCTGATCCACCAGCTCCTCGAACGGATAAACCTGGTGTTCGAAGGCCTGCAATGCGCGAAGCTTCACATCCTCCACATAGCTACGGAAGCTCTGCTCCGCACTTGGATAATTCCGCAGGGCCAGCGTGCCAACGAACATCCCGATCATCGGCGCAAGGTCTGCATGTGGACGCCCTGCAATCGGTGTACCGACGATAATGTCCTCCTGTGCCGTGTAGTGATGCAGCAGCGTCGTATATGCCGCCAGCAGCACCATGTACAGGGTCGATCCGCTTTGGGTCGCCAGCTCCTTCAGGCGATCACTGACCTCTCGATCCAGTCCGAACACAATCGTGTCCCCTTCACTGCTGCGTACTGCCGGACGAGCATAATCTGTCCGTAGATCCAGTACAGGCAGTTCACCACGGAACGTATCCAGCCAGTAGGCTTCCTGACGCTGCATCCATGCCTGCTGTGCCTGGCTGTGCTGCCAGATAGCATAGTCCTTGTATTGCAGGCGCAATGGCTGCAATTCTTCTCCGCCATACAGGCGAACGAATTCGTCTGTAAGGACTCCCATGGATACACCATCCGAGACAATGTGGTGCATATCAAGCAACAGTAAATACTGACCTTGGGCTTGCACTTGAGGTTGCTCTTGTGGTTGTTCTTCTGGTAGCTCTTGGGCTTGCTCATGTTGCTGGCCTTCTACTTGCGCTTGCTGCTCCAGCGCCACTTGCATTTCTTGCATTTGACCTTGCGATTGTTCTTGTAGCCATGCCGTTCCTGCAGTCAGTTCGACCACACCGACCCGCAGCAGCGGAGCGCTATGCAGCTCGAACGGGCGAACGAAGCTCTTCACCAATTTTTGAATCACAGCGTTCTCGTCTGCTGCTTCATCCGTTGTAGCTGAGTCTGTCTCCATGTCTGCCTGAATGGATGAAGATGGCGCTGCACGATTGACCATATCTATGCTCGTATCTAGATCGCCTGCTGGTGTCGTCACGGTCTCTTGTGCCGCCGCCGCTTCATTCTGCGCCTGCAAATACTCGACCTTGAATGACACGGTATCTTCAATCCATTGCACAGGCTCTCCGTCCACCAGCCCAAAGCGAGTCCGCAACGTCGCATGACGTGCAATGACTTGACGGAATGCCGCCTCTACCCGCTTCACATCCAGCGGACCGCTGACATGCAGCACCGATGGCATGTTGTAGCTAATATCCTGTGGGTCCAGCTGATGCAGGACATACAGTCGCTGCTGAGCCGAGGACAGTGGATAGTAGCTGCGCTCTTCCGATACCGGAATGGCGGCATAGGTCATCTGCTCCAGCTGCTCCAGCACAACGGCCATTTGCTCGATCGTTGGCGCTTCAAAAATTCGCCGCAGCGGCAGCTGCTTGTTCAGCTCTTTGTGAATCTTGGCTGCCAGTGTCGTCGCCCGCAGTGAATGTCCACCAATCTCGAAGAAATTGTCCTTCACGCCGACCTGCGTTAGACCCAGCACATCCTGCCAGACCTTCGCCAGCTTCGCTTCCAACCATGTACGTGGTGCAACATAAGCTGCTTCACTCTGCAGTCCACCTTCCGGTGCCGGGAGCACTTTGCGGTCAATTTTGCCATTCGGGCTCAGTGGCATCTGCTCCATCTGGATAAAGTACGTCGGCACCATGTAGCTTGGCAATTCACGGCCCATTTCGCTTCGCAGTTCAGCCGCGCCAAGCTCAACACTTGCTACATAGTACGCCACCAGCTGCTTCTGCCCCGTCTCATCGGCACGGGCCATGACGACCGCTTCGCGCACAGACTCCACCTGCAGCAGCTGCGCTTCGACTTCGCCCAGCTCAATCCGATACCCGCGAATCTTCACCTGATGGTCGATCCGGCCCAAATATTCGATGTTGCCATCGGGCAACCAGCGCGCCAGATCTCCGGTGCGGTACATCTGACTGAAGCCCGCACGTTCACCCGAGAATGGATCACGTACGAATTTCTCGGCTGTCAGCTCAGGACGGTTCAGATAGCCCCGCGCCACACCGACGCCGCCAATGCACAGCTCCCCGGCTACGCCGATCGGCTGCAGCTGCTCGGTTCCTTCCTTGACGATGTACAGACGAATGTTCTGAATCGGCTTCCCGATCGGAATGATTCCATACGACTCACCCGGCTCGCAATCAAAATATGATACGTCCACCGTAGCTTCCGTCGGACCGTACAGATTGATCAGCTTCGCCCCGCTCAGGCTCGACACCAAGCGTTGGAACCGCGCAACATGCTGTGGCGGCAAGGCTTCTCCGCTGGCAAACACATGCTGGAGCGTACCCAGCTTCGCTTGCAGTACCTCTCGTGGTTGCTGCTCGGCATACTCCAGGAACGCATGCAGCATCGCAGGAACGAAGTGCATCGTTGTCACTCGATCACGGGCAATCGTATCTGCGATATCCTCCGGATTTTTCTCGCCGCCCACGGACAGCAAGCTTACCTTGGAGCCAACCATGGACCACCAGAACAGCTCCCATACGGATACGTCGAAGGTAAAGGTGGTCTTTTGCAGAATCGTATCCTCTGCGCTCAGACCATAACGATCATGCATCCACAGAATCCGGTTAATCACCGAGTGATGTTCGACCATGACACCCTTCGGCTTGCCTGTAGAACCCGATGTATAGATGACATACGCGATATGCTGCGGCCCAGCCAGTGGGGCCAGGTTGGAGCCATCCTCGTGATACAGCTCCTCCTGCTCCAGCACCAGCATTTTGCCGCCGAAGTCTGCCCATCCACTAGCCTCATCTGCCCCTGCAACATCTGCAACATCTGCAACATCTGCAGCAGCACCAGTACCCTTAGCTCCATCAATACCAGCATCCGTATCACTAGCAATTTCAGTACCACTAACACTAACAATTCCAGCCTCTGCACCCAGCGCACTCGAACTTGCTGCAAAATGGCCCGACTGTGCAGCTTGCACCTCCCACCGCTCGACCAGATGCTGCTGCGTCAGCACCAGCTGCGCACCTGAGTCCTCGAGCATGAAGCGGATGCGATCTGCCGGATAGTCTGGATCAATCGGCACATATGCGCCGCCAGCCTTCAGAATCGCATAGATGCCCACCATCATCTCCAGCGAGCGCTGCATGACCACACCTACGGGCTGATCTGCTACAACACCTTCCGCACGCAAGGTACGTGCCAGACGATTCGCACGTTCATTCAGCTCCGCGTAGGTCAACGATTGCTCCCCACAGATGACAGCCACCTGCTCCGGTGCACGTAGTACCTGCTGCTCGAACAGACTGCTGAGTGTCTCCTCCTGTGGATATGGTGCCGCGGTATCACCCCACACCTCGATGAGATGCGCTTGCTCTGCCGGGGTTACCAAGGCAAGTTCATCCACATGGATATGCGGATTCGCAATAATCTGCTCCAGCACTTGCAATAGATGCCCTTGCATACGCGCAACTGCAGCGCGATCATATACATTCGCGTTATATCGGAACATGATGCGGAAGAGCTCATCCGGCATGACAACCAGATCCAGATCATAATTCGTCTGCTCGACCACCTCAACATTGCTGATTGCAAAGGCTGATGAACGTGCTTCACCCATCTGATCTACTTGCTGCTCCACCTGCTGCTCTACCGGATAATTTTCAAAGACCATAATATGATTAATCAGTTGCTGCTTCTGCTCGGTTAGCGCCTGGATTTCATACAACGGGAAGCTGTCATAGGCCCCTGAGGCCAGTGCCTGCTCCTGTGTATTCCGCATAATCTCAGTGAATGTAGCATTACGAGCATTGTGAATGCGTACCGGAATCGTATTAATGAACAAACCGATCATATTCTCCACGCCAGGCAGATCCGTCGGACGTCCTGATACTACGCTACCGAATACAACATCCTCATTGTTGTTATATTTCTGCAAAATCACGCCCCACACGCTCTGCATCAACGTATTAATCGTTACCTGCTGTTGCTTCGCGATTCGATACAAGGCATCGCTCCATGTGCGATCAAGATCAACCGTTATCTGTTCAGACCTATATTCGGATACATACTCAGACACATACTCGGAAGCATGGGCATTTTGCTCTTTAATAGCCAGCTCGGCATGCATCTTTGTGCTTGCTGTTTCTTCCGTCAGCGCTGAAGCTGAATTCGCCAATGTCATGGCATGATCCTGGGCAAGGCTGCTTGATATTTCTTGTCCCTCAAGGACGGACGTACTGCCAGGCAACAACGTCTGCTGCTCAAAGCCAGCCAGATAGCCGTTCCAATAGTCCCTTGCCGCATGCTCGTCCTGACGCTCCAGCCATTCAATATACTCGCTAAAAGGTGTAATCGCAGGCAGCTGTGGCTGCTTATGCTCCAGCAGCGCAAAATATGTGCCAAACACCTCGCTTGTCACAAGTGACAAACACCAGCCATCCATCACAATATGATGGAAGCTCCAGACCAGATGGTATGCCTCTTCAGCCGTATGAAGCACATGCACTCGCATGAGCGAGTCATTGGCAAGATCGAAGCCTCGGTCCTGGTTCTGCTGCTTGAACGCCCGAATATACGCCTGCTGCTGTGCAGGGTCCATTGCCCGTAGATCCTCATAAGTGAGATCGCTCGACTTGTGACGGAATACCATCTGTAATGGCTCCTGCTGCTGTTCCAATTCGAACATACGGAAGTTCGTGCGCAGCGCCTCATGACGACTAGTCAACAGATCCAGACTCTTACGGAAAATGGCTACATCAAAATGACCCTGCTGATCAAACGACGCCTGCTGGAAGTAAGCACCGGATTCAGGCTCCATGAGGCTGTGGAACAGCATTCCTTTTTGCATTGGTGACAGAGCATACACATTCTCCAGCTCACCGATACCAGCCGTCTCCAGCATCAATTGCTCCAATTGCTTCAGGCTGAGACCTTTATATAGAACATCACTAGGCGTTAGCTCACTCCGCTCTTTAGCCGCGCAATGCGAGATAACCTCTTGCAGGCTTTCCTTCAATAGCTGTGCGAAATGCTCAACGCTATGCTGCTCGAAGGCATTGCTGTCATAGCGTATTTCCAGTGTCAGTACACCTGCTGTGATCATACCGTTCACATTCAACGGCTGCTCCAGCAACGTATGTTCACTCATCGCCTCACCGCCGGAGTGAGATGACAGAACAATTGCGCCATGATCCAGGTCCTGATCGAATTGACCCAGATAGTTGAAGCTGATTTCAGGCTGCAGATGGAGTGCAGAATTGGCTGCTTCGGCAGACAAGTATTTTAAAAGACCATAACCAATTCCCTTCTGCGGCACCTGGCGCAGGTTCTCCTTGACCTGCTTGATCCGCTGACCTGCTTCCGCTTGTCCATCCACCTCTAGCAGTACTGGATATTGGCTCGTGAACCAGCCCACAGTACGTGTGATATCAAGCTCTGGTACGATTGCTTCCCGTCCATGGCCTTCCAGATTGACCAGAACTCTCTGCTGACCACTCCAGCGGTGCAATGCAGTGCCAAGTGCCGTTAACAGGAGGTCATTCACCTCTGTGTTGTAAGCTCTATGCGCATCCTGCAGTAGTTGGCGCGTATCCTGCTCGCTCCACGCTACCGTCACCGTCTTGCTGTCACGCAGCGGATATCCCGCTTCTACAGCACGCTCCTCGTTACTGCGCACTGATCCAGAAGCTTGCTCGGCAAGGTGCTGCCAGTAATTGCTCTCATGCGCCATTGCTTCGCTACTCGCATATTGCGACAAGCGCTCTGCCCATACCGCGAATGAATCCGTTTTGGCCGGCAGACGAACGGCTTCTCCGCGGACGGCTTGCTCATACCCTTCAGCAATATCCTCTAGTACAATTCGCCACGAAATACCGTCTACGACCAGATGATGGATAGCAACCAGCAAATGATCACCGTCCGCACAACGGAACAGTCCGAGTCTCATCAGTGGTCCATTTTCTATATCCATGGAGCCTTGGATAGCATTAGCTCTGTCTTCAATCACTCTAGCCACCATGGCTTGCTCAGACATGTCGGTGAGGTCCACAATATCCAGACTGTATAGCTCGCCTTCCTTCAAACCACGATTGTATGCCACATAGCCATGCTCCTCGGCATGACGGAACACGATTCGCAATGCATCATGGTGCTCCACAACCTTCGCCACTGTCTGCTGTAATGCAGCTACTTGGAAGCCTTCTGCTCTGTGCAGCATGACCGATTGGTTGAAGTAATGCGGCTCTGCCGAATCCTGTGCAAAGAACCAATGCTGGATGGGTGTCAGCGAAAGAGTACCCATTACGGTGCGTTGATCCGCTGTGCGAGTAGCCTGATGAACATGCCCACTCAACAATGAGATGGTTGGGTACTGGAACAGATCCTTCATCTCCAACTTATAGCCAGCTTGCAGCAAGCGTGAAGCTAGCTGAATCGCCTTGATCGAGTCGCCGCCCAGATCAAAGAAATTATCCAATATACCAATCCGCTTGGCTCCCAGCACGGTCTGCCATATAGATACCAACGTCTGCTCCAGGGAAGTGCGTGGCTCTGCATATTCAGCACCGCTGTGCAGACTGCCATCTGGGGTCGGCAGCGCTTTGCGGTCAATCTTGCCATTCGGTGTCAGTGGCATCTGCTCCAGCTGGATCAGGTGCGATGGCACCATGTAGTTTGGCAGTTCAGCGGCTAATTGAGTGCGCAGCTCACTTGCACCCACTTCTTGTTCAGCTACATAATAGGCCACCAGTTGGTTTTGCCCCTGCTCATCCGCTTGCGCGAGTACAATGACTTCCTGTACAGCTTCCACCTTCAGCAGCTGAGCCTCCACCTCGCCCAGCTCAATCCGGTAGCCACGAATTTTCACCTGATGGTCGATCCGCCCCAAGTATTCGATGTTGCCGTCCGGCATCCAGCGCGCCAGGTCTCCGGTACGGTACATCCGCTCATAATGGCTCGTGGCATGGCTCGCTGCCTGTCTAGCTGCTCGACCTTCTGTCATGTCATGCCCTTCAGCTTCAGAGCCAAGTTCAGCGTCAGTCAGTCGCGCTTCACCTACAACTCCAGCAGCTTCCTCAGACTCCTTTACTTCTCCAGTCACGAACGGATTCGGCACGAACTTCTCCGCCGTCAGCTCCGCACGATCCAGATAGCCACGGGCCAGACCTGGACCGGATACGCACAGTTCGCCCGCTACGCCGACAGGTGCCAGATGACCATGAGCATCCACGATGTAGACCCGGTGATTCGGCATCGGACGTCCAATCGAGATGATCTCCCCTGCCCGGCTATCCTCAGATACCGGCCAGATGGATGTTGCGACCGAATTCTCCGTTGGACCATAGCCGTTGTAATACGACACCTGATCCTTCCACTTGTACACCAGCTCCGTTGAGGTCGCTGATCCAGCTGTGAACAGAATCCGCAGGCTTGGCATGCGCTCCGGCTCCAGATACACCGCATACGTCGGCGGTAAGGCCGCCACGCTAATCCGGTGCTCCGCCATATACTGCTCGAACCGCTCATAGTTCAGGATCGTCTCACTGGTCGGTACATACAGCGTCGCTCCGCAGAACAGCGCCTGGAATATTTCCCAGCATGACGCATCGAACGAATAGCTCGCGAACAGCAACGCATGATCCGCAGGACTGATCTGCAGCGTCTGATCGAAGTAGGTCTTCAGGTTGCAGAGGCCATGATGCTCCAGCATGACGCCCTTCGGCTGGCCCGTCGTACCTGAGGTATAGATGACATACGCCAGATCGTTCGGTCCAGACCATGGCTCCAGATTCGAGCCATCTCCATGGTAGACGGCATCCGTCCCATCCAGGACGAGCATACGTCCATCGAACGCAACTTTATCTGCCAGATGACGCTGAGTCAGCAGCAGCTGTGCTCCTGAGTCCTCCAGCATGTAGCGAATTCGCTCCTCTGGATACGTCGGGTCAATCGGCACATACGCACCGCCGGCCTTCAGGATCGCGAAGATGCCTACGATCATGTCAACCGAGCGCTCGGTCATGAGACCGACCAACTGATCCTTCGTGACGCCTTCATGACGCAGCGTTCGCGCCAGACGGTTCGCTCGCTCATTCAGCTCGCGGTACGTCAGCTGCTCTCCTTCGCAGAACAGAGCTGGTTGCTCTGGAGTCTGCTCTGCTTGCGCCTCGAACAAGCCGTGAATCGTCTGCTCACTCGGGTAAGCCACAGTCGTATCTCCCCAGGTGTCAAGGATCTGTCTACGCTCTGGCTCTGTGACGATTGCCAGTTCATTCACTCGAAGTTCCGGATTCGCTGCTACCTGCTCCAGCAAGTGCACCAGATGACCCCGAATCTGCTCTACACCTTCACGATCAAAGGTCAGCGCGTTATAGCCAAAGATCATATGAATCGTATCCGCTGGCATGACGACGAGGTTAAAGTCATAGTTCGTCTGCTCGACGGATTCGACTCCTGTAATTCGGAAGCCAGATGCCTGACTGCCACCCAATTGCTCAATTTGCTCCTCTACCGGATAATTCTCGAAAATCATAATGTGATTAATCAAGTCCTGCTTCAGCTCTGACAGGCCCTGAATTTCATACAGCGGATACGTGTCGTAAGCATTGGAAGCAATAGATTGCTGCTGATTGTCCTTCATTACATCCGAGAACACCCTGTCACCTTGCGCGCTGATGCGCACAGGAATGGTATTAATGAACAAACCGATCATATTCTCCACATTCGGGATCTCGGCTGGACGACCAGATACAACGCTGCCGAATACGACATCCTGCGACCCGTTATACTTTTGCAGTAAAATGCCCCATACAGTCTGCATCAGTGTATTGATGGTCACTTGATAACGTCTTGCAACCTGCTGAATTCCTGCCGTCAGCTCAGCACCCAGATCAAATTCGAGTCGGTCTGCCTGATATCCGGCTTTGATTTGCTTGTTAGCCTGCGGGAGTCGGGATTGCTCCTCATAGCCTGCCAGATAGCTGCTCCAATAGTCGGAAGCGGCCTGTACACTCTGCTGCTCCAGCCACTCGATATATTGGCTATATGGCGATACAGGCGCCAGCTGCGGCTGCTTGTTGGCCAATAAGGCAAAATAGCTTGCAAATACTTCATTCGTCACAAGTGACAAGCACCAACCATCCATCACAATATGATGGAAGCTCCAGATGAAACGGTACGCGCCCTCTCCTGTACGCAATATAGCGACACGCATCAGTGCATCCTGTGCCAGATCAAAGCCACGTAGCTTGTCCTTGCGTGTGAACTCAGTAATATATTCGCGCTGAACTCTCTCGTCCAGCTCACGCAAATCCTCTACATACAATTCGCTGCCTTTGTTGCGATACACCACCTGCAACGGCTCATCCTTCCAGCCACTATAGAAGTTCGTGCGCAATGCCGTATGTCGCTCTACCAGCTTGTCCAGACTAGCTGCGAACGCAGCGATGTCGAACTCGCCCTGCAGATCGAAGGAAGCTTGCTCAAAATACGCTCCGGATTGTGAATCCATCAGGTTGTAGAAGAGCATGCCCTTCTGCATCGGCGTCAGTGCATATACATTTTCCAATTCACCTGTATGAGATGCCTGCTCTGTGATCTGCTCCAGTTCCTTGATCGACAGCCCCCTGAAAGATACATCGCTCGGAGTCAGCGCCGGCTGATCCTGTGCCGCACAATGCGTAATCACTTCGTGCAGAGCCGTGTGCAGCATGTCTGCCAGACGTTCGAGTGTCTCCTTGTGATACTGCTTACGGCTGTAAGCTACCGTCAGGCGCAGCTTGCCCTCCGAGATCATCGCATTGATATCAAGGGTATAATTCATGCGCGCGCTCGTATCCTCAGTCTCCCCTACACTGTAAGAAGACAAGGTGATGCCGCTGTGCTGGAGATCCTGATCGATCTGACCCAGATAGTTGAAGCTAATCTCCGGGTCTGCATTATGGGTACGCTCTTGCGCATCAGGCACAGCTGCACCCGCTGCAGCAGAGGACAGATAGCGCCAGATTCCATACGACAATCCTTTATGTGGAATACGTCGCAGGCCTTCCTTCGTCTCCTTGATTCGCTGAGCCAGCGTCATTTCTCTGCCCGTCTCCAGCAATACAGGATACAAGCTCGTGAACCAGCCGATCGTACGCGTAATATCCACGTCAGGAACGATCGCTTCCCGTCCGTGCCCTTCCAGATTGACGAGAACCTGTCGTGCACCCGTCCATTGATGTACGGCCAGACCAAGTGCGGTCAACAACAGATCATTAACCTCCGTATTGTAGGCACGGTTAGCCTGTTTGAGCAGCATTTGCGTCTGTGCCTCGCTCCATTCCACGGACAACAGCTCACTGTCAGCTTGCACAGAGCCTTCATATATAAAGTCCTTTGGCAATGGGGCAACGCTGGATTTCTCCTGCTCAATGCGCTCCCAATATGATGTATTTAAGACACTCTCATGAGTGGCACCTGATTCACCTGAAATGGCTGCTGTCGTAGCACGTTGTGCATACGATGCCAGCTCGCTGGTCCATAGCTGGAAGGAATCGGTCTTGTACGGTAACTGTATGGCCTGACCCTTCAATGCTCTTTCGTACCCTGCAGCAAAATCTTCAAAGAGGATCCGCCAGGAGACTCCGTCCATCACCAAATGATGAATCGTGATGAGCAGGTGATCGCCATCGACAGTTCGGAACAATCCAAGCTTGACCAGAGGACCTGTGCTCAGGTCCATACTGCTATGAATAGCAGCGGCTCTATCCTCCAATTCCTCCGCATAGCTCTCCAGCGCGCAGAGATCAACGATGTCCAGGGTATACAGGACACCTTCATCGACGCGTCGTGTCCAAGCCTCGAATACCAAGCCCGATTCATCAGGACGGAACACGGTACGCAATGCATCATGGTGTCTCACAATCTGATCCATTACCGAGCGAACAGCTGCTTCGTGGAAGCCTTCCTCGCTATATAGCATGACTGCTTGATTGAAGTGCTGCGGATGCTCGCGCTTCTGCTCGAAGAACCATTGCTGAATCGGCAGCAAGCCTGTCTCTCCATGTACTTCACCCTGATCAGCCATCCGGCTTGCTTCCTGCAAATGCAGTGCCAGTGCTGCAATCGTTGGGTGCTGGAACAAGTACTTCATGTCCAGCTTATAGCCGGTCTGGAACACACGGGACGCAATCTGAATGGCCTTGATCGAATCACCGCCCAGATCGAAGAAATTGTCCAGGATCCCGACCGTCGGCACGCCCAGCACATCCTGCCACACCTTTACAAGCGCCCGTTCCTGCGCCGTACGCGGCTCAGCATAATCCGCTCCGCTCTGCAGGCTACCTTCCGGTGCCGGGAGGGCTTTGCGGTCAATTTTGCCATTCGGGCTCAGTGGCATCTGCTCCATCTGGATAAAGTACGTCGGCACCATGTAGCTTGGCAATTCGCGGCCCATTTCGCTCCGCAGCTCAGCCGCGCCAAGCTCAACACTTGCTACATAGTACGCCACCAGCTGCTTCTGTCCCGTCTCATCGGCACGAGCCATGACGACCGCTTCACGCACAGACTCCACCTGCAGCAGCTGCGCTTCGACTTCGCCCAGCTCAATCCGATACCCGCGAATCTTCACCTGATGGTCGATCCGGCCCAAATATTCGATGTTGCCATCGGGCAACCAGCGCGCCAGATCTCCGGTGCGGTACATCTGACTGAAGCCCGCACGTTCACCCGAGAATGGATCACGTACGAATTTCTCGGCTGTCAGCTCAGGACGGTTCAAATAGCCACGCGCCACACCGACGCCGCCAATGCACAGCTCCCCGGCTACGCCGATCGGCTGCAGCTGCTCGGTTCCTTCCTTGACGATGTACAGACGAATGTTCTGAATCGGCTTCCCGATCGGAATGATTCCATACGACTCACCCGGCTCGCAATCAAAATATGATACGTCCACCGTAGCTTCCGTCGGACCGTACAGATTGATCAGCTTCGCCCCGCTCAGGCTCGACACCAAGCGTTGGAACCGCGCAACATGCTGTGGCGGCAAGGCTTCTCCGCTGGCAAACACATGCTGGAGCGTACCCAGCTTCGCTTGCAGTACCTCTCGTGGTTGCTGCTCGGCATACTCCAGGAACGCATGCAGCATCGCAGGAACGAAGTGCATCGTTGTCACTCGGTCACGGGCAATCGTATCTGCGATATCCTCCGGATTTTTCTCGCCGCCCACGGACAGCAAGCTTACCTTGGAGCCAACCATGGACCACCAGAACAGCTCCCATACGGATACGTCGAAGGTAAAAGTGGTCTTTTGCAGAATCGTATCCTCTGCGCTCAGACCATAACGATCATGCATCCACAGAATCCGGTTGATCACCGAGTGATGCTCGACCATGACACCCTTTGGCTTGCCTGTAGAACCCGATGTATAGATGACATACGCGATATGCTGCGGCCCAGCCAGTGGGGCCAGGTTGGAGCCATCCTCGTGATACAGCTCCTCCTGCTCCAGCACCAGTATTTTGCCGCCGAAGTCTGCCCATCCACTAGCCTCATCTGCCCCTGCAACATCTGCAACATCTGCAGCAGTACCAGTACCCTTAGCTCCATCAATACCAGCATCCGTATCACTAGCCATTTCAGTACCACTAACACTAACAATTCCAGCCTCTGCACCCATCGCACTCGAACTTGCTGCAAAATGGCCCGACTGTGCAGCTTGCACCTCCCACCGCTCGACCAGCTGCTGCTGCGTCAGCACCAGCTGCGCACCTGAGTCCTCGAGCATGAAGCGGATGCGATCTGCCGGATAGTCTGGATCAATCGGCACATATGCGCCGCCAGCCTTCAGAATCGCATAGATGCCCACCATCATCTCCAGCGAGCGCTGCACGACCACACCTACGGGCTGATCTGCTACAACACCTTCCGCACGCAAGGTACGTGCCAGACGATTCGCACGTTCATTCAGCTCCGCATAGGTCAACGATTGCTCCCCACAGATGACAGCCACCTGCTCCGGTGCACGTAGTACCTGCTGCTCGAACAGACTGCTGAGTGTCTCCTCCTGCGGATATGGTGCTGCGGTATCACCCCACACCTCGATGAGATGCGCTTGCTCGGCCGGGGTTACCAAGGCAAGTTCATCCACACGGATATGCGGATTTGCAACAATTTGCCCAATCACTTGATCAATATGGCCCTGAATACGCTCCACATCGGCAAGGCTGTACACCAGCGTGTTGTACTCGAACAGAATTGAGATGTCTTCGCCAGGGACTACAATCAGGTTGAAATCATAGTTGGTCTGCTCAGCAATAGAAACGTTGGTAATCGACAATGCTGATCCGGAATGCTCACTGCCGTGCTCGGAATCGCCTACCTGGCTGATCTGTTCGCCGATCGGGAAATTCTCGAATACCATAATATGATTAATCAGATCCTGCTTCTGCTCAGTCAGTGCCTGAATCTCATATAGCGGGAACGTATCGTAAGCTCCCGAGGCAAGCGCCTGCTCCTGCACACTATGCAGTAGCTGTGCGAAGGTGGTACTACGTTCATTCATAATCCGTACTGGAATCGTATTGATGAACAAGCCGATCATCTGCTCCACACCCGCAATTTCTGCCGGACGGCCAGATACGACACTACCAAATACGACATCCTGATTGTTATTGTAGTTCTGCAGGATCACGCCCCAGACCGTCTGTAGCACCGTGTTGATCGTAACCTGCTGCTGCCTCGCCATCCGATTCAAGGCCTCACTCCGTTGCTGGCCTAACGTGAAGGATAGCTTACCAGGTATATATCCAGCAGCCCCTGATCCGTGCTCAGTCCCTTGCTCAGCTACATGCTCCGTTGCAAGCTGGGATGAGTTCTGTTCTGCCAAGAAAATTCCTCCGCTTTGCTCACCAGGCAGCAATGTCTGTTGCTCAAAGCCTGCCAGATAGTCACTCCAGTAGCGGGAGGCTGCCTCTGTATTTTGCCGTTCCAGCCATTCAATGTAGTTACTATAAGGCTGCACCGCTGCCAATACAGGCTCTTTGCTTGCAAGCAATGCCTGATAGGCTCCAAATACTTCGTCCGTCACGAGCGACAAACACCAGCCATCCATCACAATATGATGGAAGCTCCAGATGAACTGATACGTGCTATCTCCTGTGCGCAGCACTGCTACACGCATCAACGAATCCTGGCCAAGATCGAAGCCTCTCGCCTTGTCACGAGAGATGTATTCTGCTACGATCTCAGCTACTGCATCTCTGCCTTCTCTAACATCTTCATACTGGAAGTCTACTGCTCTATAGCGATACACGACCTGTAATGGTTGACCATGCCAGCCACTATAGAAATTCGTACGGAAAATGGCGTGACGATCTATCAGCAGCGCCAGACTCTTCTCGAACACCTCTGGTACAAATGCTCCATTCAGCTCGAACGTTGCCTGCTCAAAGTACACACCCGTCTCGGCATGCATCAGACTGTGGAACAGCATCCCCTTCTGCATCGGGGTTAATGGATATACATTTTCCAGTTCACCTACTGCTTGGGTCTGGTCTACAATCGTAGCAAGTTGCTCCAGAGTAAGACCTTTGAACAAGACATCACTTGGTGTAAGCTCTGTACGCTCTCGACTGACACAATGCTCGATAATTTCCAACAGATGGCCTCTCAGCAGCTCGGCCAGCATCTGAATCGTATGCTGACGGAAGCCTTGACGGTTATAGCGAATCTCAATCTCCAGAACTCCGTCTGTGACGATACCACCTACATCAAGCATATATTTCATCTCTGTCCGTTCACTCACGGCTGCACCGATCGAATATGGAGACATGCGTGTGTTACTGTTGCTCAGATCCTGATCGAATTGCCCCAGATAGTTGAAGCTAATCTGTGGCTCAGCGTAGCCTGCACCAGAGACACCTCTACCTTCGCTTTGACGGAGGTCTGTCCCGGCTTCAGTCAAGTATCTCCATATGCCATAACCGATACCTTTATTTGGAATATGGCGGAGACTCTCTTTGACTTGCTTGATGCGTGCAGAGAGTGTTGAATCACTGGCTGCATCCAGCAGCACTGGATATTGAGTCGTGAACCAGCCTACCGTGCGAGATACATCCATACCAGCGAGAATGTCCTCACGTCCATGACCCTCTAAGTTAATCAGGCTTCGCTCATGGCCAGTCCAAGCTTGCAGCGTCATCCCAAGTGCGGTAAGCAGTAGATCATTCACTTCTGTGTTGTAGGCACGATGAGCTTGCTTGAGCAGTTGCTCCGTCTGTGGCTGTGTCAGCTGTACTACGACAGTATCTGTGTCAGCCAGGGTAAATGCTCCTTCAACTTCATCATCCACAGGCAGCTTCGCTTGATTAGCCAGCGCTTCAGCGTTGAGTCGCTCCCAATATTCCCGTTCACTCACCATAGCCTCACTTTGGGCATACTTAGCAAGCTGATGGGACCATGTACGGAAGGAATCTGTTTTGTACGGAAGCTGTAAGGCTTCCTGCGCGATAGCCTGCTCATATACAGTAGCCAGGTCCTCGAACAAAATACGCCAGGATACGCCGTCCACGACCAAATGGTGAATGACCAGCAACAGATGATCCCCGTCAGCACAACGGAACAAACCTGCTCGGAAGAGAGGTCCTTCATCCAGATTTATACCACTTTGAATGCTATCGGCTTTGGCCTCAATCGCTGCTCTGAGCACAGCCGAATCTGAGACATCCCTAAAGTCTGCAACCTCGAGATGGAATAGTTCACCCTCGTCTATGCCGCGATTTTGCACACTATAGCTGTGATCATGCTTGCTGAATACCATCCGCAACGCATCATGATGCTCGGCCAGCTTCGCAAGGGCCTGAAGTAATGCTCCCTCATCAAAGCCCTGATCCCGATGCAGCATAACCGCCTGATTGAAGTGATGATCATCCGGTTGCTTCTGCTCCACGAACCAATGTTGGATTGGCGTGAGTACGACTTCTCCTGTCACTACTCCCTGATCTGCTGTATGCCGCTCTGCGAGACGGAGCTGTGGTGCGAGATCCTTGATCGTCGGATATTTAAACAAATCCTTCATGTCCATCTTGTATCCAGCTTGCAATAAGCGGGAGGCTACCTGAATCGCTTTAATAGAATCGCCGCCCAGCTCGAAGAAATGATCAAGTATGCCAATTTGTCCACCACCGAGCACAGCGCTCCACACCGTGGCCAGAGCTTGTTCAGCCGCTGTGCGTGGAGATACATAAGCTGTGCCGCTAGACATGCCGCCCTCCGGCGCAGGCAGGGCTTTGCGGTCTACTTTACCGTTCACAGTCAATGGAATCCGCTCTACCTGCATAAAGTAGGATGGCACCATATAGGCAGGCAGCTCCTGGGAAAGCACCTGTCTAAGCTCTCCAATATTGCAGGCCTGATTCGAGGTGAAGTAAGCACAGAGCATTTTCTGCCCATCTTCATCCTCGATCACCAGCACGACCGCCTCACGAATATCTACCATTCGCAGGAGCTTCGCCTCTATCTCACCCAGCTCAATCCGATAACCACGGATTTTCACCTGCTGGTCCATACGTCCGGCATACTCCAATGTGCCATCCTCACGCCAACGTACGAGATCACCTGTGCAATATAGACGTTCTTCAGTTCCTTCATCCGCTCTCGCTGCCCAAGGATTCAAGCGGAATTTCTCGCTCGTCAGCTCAGGGCGGTTCAGATAGCCACGGGCTACGCCGTCACCACCCACGACCAACTCACCCCAAGCACCGATAGGCTGCAAATGAAAGCCTGCATCGACGACATACGCCGTAGAATTATGGATCGGACGACCGATTGGAACAGCATCATGCTGTAGCTCGTCGATGCGGTATGTCGTCGAGAAGGTCGTATTTTCCGTCGGGCCATAGCCGTTAATGATGGTCAACCCCGGATGATGATCCAATACCCGGTTAATGTGCGGTACGGAGAGAACATCCCCGCCAACCAGCAAGTACTTCACAGCTCCGAACAATTCGACATCCTGCTGGGAAAGCTGGTTGAATAAAGGCGCCGTCATCCACATGGTCGTAATGGCATGCTCGCGAATGCTCGTCTTCAGCTTGGCTGCATCCAGCAGTGTGTCCTGATCTACCAACACCAGCTGACCACCATTTAACAATGCCCCCCAAATCTCAAACGTCGAAGCGTCAAATACGAGCGCTCCCGTCTGCAGAATCCGTGTGGATTCATCCAGCGGCACATAATCCGTATTGCACACTAGGCGCACGACACTGCGATGCTCAACAACGACGCCCTTAGGCAGACCCGTAGAGCCTGATGTGTAAATAATGTAGGCTGCGTCATGGCTGGAAGTGTTCAACTGCAGATTCGCTGTATTCTCACTATTCCATGTATCTTTACTATTCGAGATATCTGCACCATTCGCTGCGTTTGCACTACGGGAAGCTTCATCATTCAGTTCGACGATCTGTCCCGTAAATCCGGTCCAATCATGCCGCTCTAGTAGTGCCTCCTGCGCGAGCAGCAGCCTCGCTCCCGAATCCTCCAGCATATAGCGAATGCGCTCCTCTGGATATTGAGGGTCAATCGGCACATACGCACCGCCTGCCTTCAAAATCGCCAGCGTGCCAATCAGCATATCCAGCGAGCGTTCAGCCAGCAAGCCGACTGGCTCGTCAGCCTGTACTCCAGCCAATCGCAACGTATGTGCCAAGCGGTTGGCTGACTCATTCAGCTCACGATAGGATAACGATTGCTGCCCATACACGGCTGCCGTCTTCTCAGGCACACGCGCAGCCTGCTCCTCGAACAGCCCATGAATGGACTGATGACGTGGGTACGCTGTGGCTGTGTTGTTGAATACTTCACGAATTTGAGACTGTTCAGCAGCAGTAATAAGCTCCAACTCGTCTATGCGAGCTTGCGGATTCAGCGCAATCTGCTCCAGCAGACGTGCAAAATGTCCATGCAATCGCTCAATGCCTGCTTGATCGAAGCTCAGCGCGTTATACATAAAGCGAATCCGGATTGCTTCGCCTGGCATCACAACCACGTTCAGATCATAATTTGTTTGCTCTGTAGCAACGACGTTCGAGATTGTAAATGCGTCTTCTCCATTGCCACCAAGCTGCTCGACCTGTTGCTCCACTGGATAGTTTTCAAAAACCATAATGTGATTGATAAGATCCTGCTTCTGCTCCGTAAGGGACTGAATCTCATACAGCGGGAACGCATCATACGTATTGGATGCAAGTGCCTGCTCCTGTACGCGTCTCATCAGCGTGGCAAAGCCTTCGCCTGTTACCGTCTGAATGCGAACCGGGATCGTGTTAATGAACAAGCCGATCATCTGCTCCACGCCCGGGATATCGCTTGGACGACCTGACACGACGCTGCCGAACACGACATCAGTGCTGTTGTTGTACTTTTGCAGCAGGACGCCCCATACGGTCTGAATCAAGGTATTAATCGTGACTTGATGCTGCTTGGCAACTCGTCCAATTTGCACGGCCAGCTCTGGCTGCAGATCACACTCCAGCTCACCCGCTGCATATTCTTTCTGGCGTACTGAGGTGGACTGCACCTTTTGCTGTGGCAGCATAACCTGCTGCTCATAGTCAGCCAGATATCCGCTCCAGTATTGACGGGCCTCCTCACGATCCTGGCGCTCCAGCCATTCGATAAAGCGACTGAATGGTGTGACTGGCGAAAGCATCGGCTCCTGGCCCGCACGCAGGGCAAGATAGGTACCGAAGACTTCCTGTGTCATGAAGGACAAGCACCAGCCATCCATTAGAATATGATGGAAGCTCCAGATAAAGTGGTATGCTTCATCTCCAGTCTGTAAAATGGATACCCGAATGAGCGCATCCGCATCCAGACGGAATCCCTTGGCCTTGTCTTCACCCGTATAAGCTTCTACACGCGCCTCACGATCAGCAACTGACAGTTCACGCAGGTCCTCATAATATAGCTGTCCACTACGGCTGCGGAATACAGCCTGTACAGGCTCGTCCTTCCACAAGCTAATAAAGTTCGTCCGCAGCGCTTCATGGCGTTCAATCAACAGGTCGAAGCTGCGTCCGAAGGCCCCCACATCAAAGCGTCCGTTCAGCTCAAAGGTAGCCTGCTCGAAATAAGCTCCTGAATCAGCATCCATCAGGCTGTAGAAGAGCATCCCCTTCTGCATTGGCGTCAAGGCATACACATTCTCCAGTTCGCCGAGCTCACGTGTATCCTCGACCAGTTGCTGCAGCTCATCCATCGTTACGTTATTCAGCAGTACATCACTTGGCGTCAGCACCGTTCTGTCCTGTGCAACACAGTGAAGAATAACTTCACGCAGACTGGAGACCAGGTGCTCTCCAAGCCGCTCCATCGTCTCCTGACGGAACTGGGTGCTACCATACCGGATCGTGAATACAAGCTCGCCGTCCTCAATCAACCCGTTGATATCCAGTGCAAAATCCATGGCCGCCTTGGTACTCACTGGCACACCAATCGAGTAAGACGAAGGCTGCAGAGCACTGCCTTTGTAATCCTGATCGAATTGCCCCAGATAGTTGAAGCTAATCTCTGGCTCAATCTGGAGTAATCCGCCAGTTGGTGTGGTTGCTGAATTGGACAGGTAGCGCAGAATGCCATAGCCGATGCCTTTGTTCGGGATTTGGCGCAGACCTTCCTTGACCTGCGTAATCAGACGCGCGATATTGGCGTGACCAGCCCCTGCTCGACTAGAAGCAGCACTGACGTTCAATACAACAGGGAACTGACTTGTGAACCAACCGATGGTGCGCGTAACATCCATATCTGGCAAAATGGATTCCCGGCCGTGACCCTCCAGATTAATTAACACGCGCTCCGATCCAGACCAGTCGAACATAGCCTTGCCAAGAGCACTCAGTAGCAGATCATTCATTTCTGTGCTGTATGCACGATGGGCCTGTTTGAGCAGCATGTCAGTCTCCTGCTTCGTCCAGCGTACCGTAATGACCTCGCTATCCCCCAGTTGTGCTTTGGGCTGGTCAAAGTCCTTCGGCAATGCCTGCACAAGCTTCGCTTCCGCTTGCTCGATATGCTGCCAGTACGCAAGCTCCTGCTCCATCGCTGCGCTGTTGGCATAAGCCGACAGCTGCCCGGCCCAGGTCTGGAATGAATCACTCTTATGCGGAAGCTGAATAGCCTTCTCTTTCTTGCCCGCCAATGCCTGCTCATAGCCAGCTGCAACGTCCTCCAGCAATATCCGCCAGGATACTCCGTCCACCACCAAATGATGGATGACAATCAGCAAATGATCCCCTTGCGCGCACTGGAACAGACCCAGCTTCACAAGCGGTCCTTCGCTTAGCTGAATACTCCCTTGAATCTCTGTTGCCTTGGTCTCGACAGCTAATGCTTCATCAGCTACACCCAAGAGATCTACAATCTCCAGCGTATATAGCACGCCATCGTTAGTCTCACGGTTCCAAGCCTCATAACCATGTTCTGTATCGCGGAAGACGGTACGCAGCGCATCATGATGCTGGACAATCCTGTCCATCGTATGCCGCAGTGCGTCTACATTAAAGCGTTCAGCCCGGTAAAGCAGCATAGCTTGGTTGTTGTGATGCGGCTCTGCGGGCTGCTGCTCGAAGAACCAGCGTTGAATTGGTGTCAGCTCTACCCGGCCCTTGGCATCCTCTTGGCTGGCGATCTTACCGTCGGTACGCAACAGAGGACTGAGTGATATGACTGTCGGATGGCTGAACAGGTCCTTCATCTCCATCCGGTACCCAGCCTGCAGGAGTCGTGACGACACCTGTAGCGCCTTGATGGAATCGCCACCTAGCTCGAAGAAATTGTCCTGCGTACCGATGGCTTCCATGCCCAGTACACCTGCCCAAATCTCTGCCAATACCTGCTCCACCGCTGTGCGTGGTGCAACATAGGCTGCACCGGTATGGATGCTACCCTCCGGCTCCGGCAACGCCTTGCGGTCAATCTTGCCGTTCGCCGTCAGTGGAATGGCCTCTAGACGCATCAAGCGTGCAGGCACCATATGCGCAGGCAATCCAGCCTCCAGCTCGGCTTGAATATGCTGGCTGTTCACCTCTTGTTCGCTCGTAAAGTAGCCACATAGATATTTGTGTCCACGCTCATCGGTACGATCGATCACCACGGCTTGGCGTACGCCAGCTACCTGTAGCATCGCTGTCTCAATCTCACCCAGCTCGATCCGGTAGCCACGAATCTTGACCTGATAATCCATCCGCCCAATGAAGTCCACGTTGCCATCCGGCATCCACCGCGCCAGATCCCCCGTGCGGTACAGTCGTTCCCCTGGTACATACGGGTTGTCTACGAACTTCTCCGCCGTGAGGTCCGGACGACCGAGGTAGCCACGAGCCACCCCGATACCACCGATGCACAGCTCACCCAGTACACCGATGGGTACCGGACGCAGCTGACTGTCCACAATGTAGAAGCGGGCATTCAGCCAGGCCTGACCGATCGGCACATGGCCACTGGCTGGCAGCTTCGTCAGCTCTTCGTCGTAGAAGCTGGAGTCAATCGCAGCTTCCGTGACCCCGTAGCTATTGATGATGCGCATCTGTCCACCGAAGCGCTCCTGCAAGTTGCGATAATCGCTCACACTACAGCTATCCGAGCTGGTGATCAACAGCTCCATGCTGCTCATGTCCAGTCCGTGCTCATGCACATGCTGCATGAACGGCACGATCAGAGCAGGCGTCGATTCGAATACCGTAATCTGATAATCCCGAATCCAGCCATACAATCGGCTCGGATCGATCCGGTCGTCCTTCGGACAGATGACCATCGTGCCACCATTGTAGAGCGTGCGCGCAATATCCCCGACGAACACGTCGAAGGAGAAGCTCGCCAGCTGAAGCAGCCGCACCGGGAATTCGCTCAGTCGGTAATCCCGACGATAGGCTGCTGCCGTATTTACCAGACTGCGATGCTCAATCATGACGCCCTTCGGACGTCCGGTTGTACCGGAGGTGTAGATCACATACGCCAGATCCTGCGGCTCGTTGATCCACTCCAGGTTGCTGTCATCCCCGGCATAGAGCGACTCGTCATCCAGCTCCAGCACCCGGCGCAGACGTAGCTCATCTGCCGCCTTGGACTCGGAATCAGCCCCCGATGCTTCCTGCTGCTCCTGAGACTTATCTGCTATCCCCAACTCGTTAGATGTCGACAGACCTTGTTGAGCTAACAGTTCTTGCTCGGTTAATAGTTCCTTCTGTGCTAACAGTCCCTTTTGCGTCAGCAGAACCGTTGCCCCGCTATCCGCCAGCATGAAGCGAATACGCTCAGACGGATAGTCTGCATCTAGCGGCACATACGCTCCGCCAGCCTTCCACACCGCCAGCACACCAACGAGCATATCGACAGAGCGCTCACTCAGGATACCGACGATGGATTCACGCCCGATGCCATTGTCGCGCAATCGACGTGCGAGTTGGTTCGCCCTTTCATTAAGCTCACGGTAAGTAAGCTGCTGTCCCTCGTACACGACAGCTACATGCTCAGATATGAGCTTTGCCTGCTGCTCCACATATGGATGGAACAAGCCCGCAACACCTGTCGTATCCAGCCCTTCGAGTACGCCAACAGAGGCAAAACCGTCAAGGATGCTAGCTCTTTCATTAACCGTCACCAACTCCAGATCATCAACCCGGGTGTGTGGACTACTAATGACTTGTTCCATGACGTACACCCAATGCTCGGCAATCTGCTTGATCGCTGAGCGGTCGAATACGAGCGCATTGTATTCGAGATGAACATGGATATTGTCGCCAGGTACAATCGTAATGTTGAAATCGTAGTTCGTCTGCTCTGACATGGACGCATTCGCAATGGTGAAGCCGCCCGCATCTCGGCTGCCCATTTCCTCCATACGCTGCTCCACAGGGTAATTTTCGAACACCATTATATGATTGACGAGGTCCTGCTTTTGCTCAGTCAGAGCCTGAATTTCATACAGTGGATATGTCTCATAAGAGCGGGAAGCGAGTGCATGCTCCTGAGTCCGTTTCATCAGCTCTACGAAAGTTACTTCTTCCTCACTATGAATGCGCACTGGGACGGTATTAATGAACAAGCCGATCATTTTGTCGATACCTGGGATATCTGCCGATCTGCCAGATACAACGCTGCCAAATACCACGTCACGACTATTGTTATAGCGCTGCAGCACCACACCCCACGCAGCCTGTAGCAGCGTATTGACAGTCACTTGCTGCTGCTTGACCAGTGAATCCATCTGCTGTGTCAGCTCACGACCTAGCGTGAAGGACAGCTTGTTTGCTTCGTAGCCCTTGGCTTGAGCATCCAGCACCTTCGCCTGTGGCAGTGTAGTCTGCTGCTCGAACCCCGTGAAGTAATCACTCCAGAATCGTTCTGCCTCCGTATTGTCCTGACGCTCCAGCCATTCGATATACTCACTATACGGGGTAACCGGAGCAAGCTCTGGTGTGCGTCCTGCCAGCACATCAAAGTACGTATTGAATGCTTCCCCGACAATAAGGAACAAGCACCAGCCGTCCATCAGAATATGATGGAAGCTCCACACAAAACGGTAGCTCTCCTCATCCGTACGCAAGACAGACACTCTCATTAGCGCCCCTGTGCTAAAGTCAAAGCCCTCAGCCTGATCACGCTTCGCATACTCAATAATATAGTTGCTCTGCTCTGACTCTCCCATAGAACGAAGATCCTGGAAGCGGAAATCCGCCGCCTTATTGCGATACACCACCTGCAAAGGCTGCTCATGCCAGCCGCTATAAAAGTTCGTCCTGAAAATCTGGTGGCGTGCCACCAATTGATTGAGACTGTGCGCAAAAGCCTCGACCTGGAAGCTGCCCTGCAGCTCAAATGTCGCCTGCTCAAAGTACGCACCGGATTGCGGCTCCATCAGTCCATGGAACAGAATCCCCTTCTGCATCGGTGTCAGGGCATAGATATTGTCCAGCTCACCCGCTGCCGCAGTCTGGGTCACAATATGCTCCAGCTCTCCAGCCGTCAGTCCCTGGAAAGACAGATCGCTCGGCGTCAGCTCCGGCACTTCCTTGCCGACACAATGTGCCAGCACATGCTGCAAGCTTGTCTGAAGCAGCTCCGCAAGCTGTTTGATCGTTTTCTTCATAAAAGTCTTACTGCTATAGCTGATCGTCAGCTCCAGCACCCCACCTGAGATCATACTGTTCAGATCCAGTGCATAGCGCTTCGTCAACGTATCGCTAATGGACGCACCGCTGGAATAGGTGGACATACGGAAGGCACTATTGCTCAAATCCTGGTCGAATTGCCCCAGATAGTTGAAGCTAATCTCTGGTTCGATCATGAACGCAGGAGACTTCTGCCCCTTCTCGTTGCTTTGTACCGCTTCCTGCTCGCCTGCCTGGGAGGACAGATAGCGTAAAATGCCGTATCCAACCCCTTTTTGTGGAACGCGGCGCAGCCCTTCCTTGACGCGTTTGACACACTGACCTACATCCTGGCCCTCACCCAGATCCAGTACGACCGGGAATTGACTGGTGAACCAACCAACGGTACGTGTAATATCCACATTCGGCACTATGGCTTCACGGCCATGGCCCTCCAGATTGACCAGCACCTGACTGAGGCCTGCCCACTCATGAATAGCGATGCCAAGCGCAGTCAGCAGCAGGTCGTTAGCCTCTGTATTGTATGCACGGTGAGCCTGCTTCAGAAATTGCTCTGTCTCCTCCGCCGTCCATGTCACGGTAAGTGTACGATCGTCACGCAGCTGCGGCTTGGCAGCCGATTTGCGCACATAATCCTTAGGTAACTTGGCCTCAGCTGCTTCGGTCCGCTCAATTCCTTGCCAATACGCACGCTCTTTATCCAAGGCTGCACTGTGCGCATACTGTTGCAACCCATCTGCCCACATCTGGAACGAATCGGTCTTGTTCGGCAATTGGACAGACTCTCCCCTTACAGCCTGCTCATAGCCCGACGCCAGATCCTCCAGCAATATACGCCAAGACACCCCGTCAACAACCAAATGGTGAATAGCAATCAGCAAATGGTCTCCGTCCGCACAACGGAACAGACCTAATCTTACCAATGGGCCATTCTCCAGCTGGATGCTGCTTTGAATATCGCTAGCTTTCTCCTCCAGTAGTCGAGCAACATCCGCTTGGCTTGACACGTGGGTCAGATCGACTACATCCAGATTGTACGCTTCACCATCCTGTATACTGCGATTCCAAGCTTCATATCCGCCATCATTAGTCTGTCGCAAGACGATCCGCAGTGCATCATGATGCTCGACTACTTGCTGGATAGCCACTCGAAGAGCCGCTTCGTCCATATGATCCTCACGATGCAGCAGCAAAGCCTGATTGTAATGCTCAGGGTTCGCAGGCTGCTGCTCAAGGAACCAATGCTGGATTGGCGTTAACGCTACCGCACCTGTCACTTCGCCTTGATCCGCAATACGAATCACCTGCTGCACCCGTCCACTCAGCTCGGCAATCGTCGGATACTGGAACAGCTCTCTCATTTCCAGCTTGTAGCCATTTTGCAGCAATCTTGAGGACACCTGAATAGCCTTGATGGAGTCACCACCCAGGTGGAAGAAGTTATCCAGCACGCCGACCTGCGGAATACCCAACACAGACTGCCATATTGACGTCAATACACTCTCGACAGCATTGCGGGCAGCGACGTAATCCTGACCTGTGTCGATACGTCCCTCTGGTTCAGGCAGTGCACGGCGGTCTACCTTACCATTTGGAGTTAGTGGTAGCTGCGGGAGTTCAACAAAATACGAAGGTACCATATAAGCCGGTAGCTCTTGACTGAGCGCACTACGCAGCTCATGCATGGTAGGTGCTATCACTGTATCTCCATCCTCAGTAGCCTTCAGCACAACATACGCACACAGCTGCTTTTGCCCCTGGTCATCCTCTCGTGCCACGACCACGGCTTCATGCACAGCCTCCAGCTTCAGCAGTTGGGCCTCCACCTCACCTAACTCGATCCGATAGCCACGAATCTTGACCTGCGCGTCGATCCGCCCCTTGTATTCCAGCGTTCCATCAGCACGCCAGCGCACGAGGTCACCCGTCCGATAGCAGCGCTCACCGCTGCGGAAGGGACTATCCATGAATTTCTCTGCTGTCAGGTCTGGTCGGTTGCGATAGCCGCGGGCCACACCGTCTCCTCCGACGAGCAGTTCCCCCCACGCTCCGACAGGCTGCAGCTGTAGAGCACGATCCACGACATACGCAGTTGAATTCGTAATGGGGCTACCGATCGGCACCGCTTCTGTCTGCTCACCTAAAATCGCATGCGTAGTCGAGAAGGTCGTGTTTTCTGTCGGTCCATAGCCGTTGATCAGCTTCAGCGACGGATGGGCTTTCAGCACACGATTTACATGGGGCACAGACAGTACATCCCCACCAATCAACAGCTCCTTCAGCCCTGCGAACAGCTCTACATCCTGCTGGGACAGCTGGTTGAAGAGCGGTGCTGTCAGCCACATCGTGGTAACCCCATGACTGCGTACAGCTTCCTTCAGCTTAGCCGCGTCCAGAATAACATCCTGGCTAACCAGCACGAGCTGGCCACCATTCAGAAGCGAGCCCCAGATCTCAAAGGTGGACGCGTCAAAGACAACCGCTCCCGTCTGCAGAATACGCGTATCTTCACTCAGCACAGCATAGCTCGAATTCTTCACGAGCCGCACGACATTACGATGCTCGACCATAACCCCTTTTGGCTGACCTGTCGTTCCTGAAGTGTACATTAAATAAGCCAATCGACTGCCGAAGGCTACATCCTTTTCTAGTCCCTGATCGCTCATGGTCGAAAGATTGTTATGGTCATTTTTCACATGCGAATAATCGGTATATTCCATATGTTGACGCCCTGCTTGTGCTTCATCCAGCGTATACGCACCCTCTTGAGCATCCACTCCATAGATGGTTACGTCGCTCAGATCCAGCACTATTCCATCGTAATCATCTGGCTGTTGCTCCGCACGTTGTACCAGCAGTAGCTGCGCCTCGGAATCTGTCAACAGATAGCGGACCCGCTCAGACGGATAATCCGGATCGATCGGTACGTAAGCACCGCCTGCCTTGAGAATAGCCAGCATGCCCACGATCATATCCGCCGAGCGGTCAGCAACGATACCCACGGTCTGCTCCGCCGTCACGCCATAGCTGCGCAGTGTGTGCGCCAATTGATTGGCTTGCTCATTCAGTTGCCCGTAAGTCATTCGCGTGCTGCCAGAGACAATCGCGATCTGACCTGGGATGCGCTCAGCCTGTTCCTCGAATAGCTCGTGAATGCCTGCGTCCTGCGGATAGTCTACAGCTGTCGCATTGAATACATTGAGGATTTCAGAGCGTTCCTCTTCGCTGCTCAGCGACAATTCTTCAATACGCTTTTGCGGACCAGCTACCATGTGCTTCGCTACGCTGAGGAATTGACGGATGATTAGTGCAATCTCCTCCTCGCTGAACAGCTCCATACGATAATCCAGATAGAGCACGAGTCGATCATCATCCAGCATTTCGACCATATGCATATCAAAGTCATTCACGGTATCACCGCAGAAATCATTGAGTACCTGCTGCAAGGCTTCGTCAAAGCGTGAGAAGCTCAGTGTACGATATTGAATCGTCACGCCGAACAGGCGCTGAAGGTCCATATTGTTCTGCTGCTCGCGCAAATCCTGAATAATCTTGTTATAAGGATAGCGCTGATGTCTAAGGATGGATGACTGCTCCTTGCCGACACCCTGCAGGAAGCTCAGTAATTCTGCCTCAGGCTCGACCTGCAGCCGCGTCGCCACGGTGCTCACGAACATGCCTACTGTATCTTTCTCCTTCTTGGAAGTCCGGTTCGCATATAGCGTACCTACCGTCAAATCCTGCTCGCCCGTCACCTTATGCATGTAAATATACAGAGCAGCCAAGAAGAATGTGAAGATGCTGGTCTTATGCTCTTCGCAGAAAGCCTTGACCCCGCGATACAGCTCATCCTCCAGCACAACACTCTCGCGACGCGCAGTAGTACCTAAAGTAAGTGGATTGTACGATTTCAAGCCGGTGATTTCCGGTACATCAGCGAATTTCTCAGTCCAATAGGCCTGATCCTTCTCATAGCGGTCCGATTGCTCGTAGTTTTGCTCTACCTGAATAAAATCCAGATAGGCATTTTCTTTAGCTGCGGTATCTTGACCATGTACAATATCTATGTAATGACCCGTAATTTCATTAATTGCCTGATTCATCGATACGCCGTCGGAGACGATATGATGCATTTTGAAATTGTACCAGGTCTCCTCCGCATCAAGCTGTAAGATCGCGAAGCGATATAATTGGGATTCCAGTACCTTGAAGGGCTGTGGATTGTGCTGCTGAACCCATGCCTCAGCTTCTTCAGAAGTAACCTGGAGCGTCTCAATCTCCTGCTCGGCAAATGGAATTACGTGCTGGTAAGGGACGCCATCCTGCTCCGTGATCCTGATGCGGAATGAATCATTGTTTGCTACGACTCGGTTCATCGCTTGCTGCAATGCATCTATACGAATTGCTCCCTGAATTTTGACTGTAGCGATAATGGTGGAGGTATTACGCTGGGGGTACAGAAGCTCCGTATACCAAATACGCTGCTGTGGCTGGCTTAATGGAAACAGTTGAACATTGTTCTGTGTCATACGTGTCTCGCTCCTTACAAATTGTAATATGATCAAGAAACTGCACTTACGCCTGAACGTTGCTTACTGTTCATCTCTTCAACATGCACAAACTCATCTTCCAAAGGTGCTATTTCCGAAAATGGTTATCCCTGAAGCTACTGTCTCATTCGAATGTCAGGCCGATTGCTCCTGAGGCTGCTTGCGGGACTGAATGTCATACATCTCCGCATAATGCCCTCCCATCGCCAGCAGTTGTTCATGGGTTCCTTGCTCCTTCAATTCTCCCTCAGCAAGCACACAGATGCGATCCGCCTGCTCAATGGTCGATAAGCGATGAGCGATCACCAGTGTCGTGCGGCCCTTCATCAGCGCAGACAATCCCTGTTGGACTTCGTACTCAGCTTCCGCATCCAGTGCAGACGTTGCTTCATCAAGCAGCAGGATCGGCGCATTCTTGAGCATAGCCCGCGCGATCGCAATTCGCTGACGCTGTCCACCTGACAGGTTCGCTCCACGTTCGCCAACGAGCGTATGATAGCCCTCCGGTAGCTCCGCAATGAACCCACTGGCATAGGCGAGCTTAGCTGCTGCCTCAACCTGCTCATCGCTGGCATCAGGAGAACCAAAACGTATGTTATCGGCTATCGTCCCATGGAACAGCGTCGCTTCCTGCGGCACATAAGCGATCCAGTCGCGGACCTCATCCAGTCGACAGACTCCTGCGGAACGCTCACGAATCCTCAGCTCGCCTTCGTCGGGTGGATAGAACCCCAGTACCAGCTTCATGACAGTACTCTTGCCGCTGCCACTCGGACCAACAAGGGCAGTCACTTTGCCTTCGGGTACCGTTAGACTTAGCCTTCTGAGCGCCGGACGATCCGGCTGATAGGCAAAGCTGATATCCTGCAGCTCTAATGCCGCAGGGCCTCCCTCCAAGGATGGATCCTCAACAGCGATCCGTGGAGCTGCCCTGGAATCGTCACTCTGTCTTACCGGTCTGATCGTTTCCATAAGCCCCTCTGCGCTCAATCTGTCCACTGCCTCGGCCTCCCTCTTCTCAGGATGCTGCTGCCCTAGCAGCGCCGCCGGGAACTTCTCTTTCTCTAATGGTTCATCCAGCACCTCGCGGATCCGTGCCAGACCTGCCAAAGAGTTCTGCAAGAGGGACACCGCTGCACCAAGCTGCAGGAATACCGTTGAAATCCCTGTTTGCAACTGTACAATTTGACCCAGCACGCCAAGCTGCATCTGGTTCTGAGACACCAATATCAAACCAGCGACAAGTACACCGCCCAGCGCAAGGAATTCAACGAGAAAATTACACATATCTTGCAGACCCATTTGCCGTCCCTGACGGATGCTAGTACGACTCACCTGCTCACTGGCTGTATTGCACAGTCCGCCTACTTTGTTCCTTAATCCGAACAGCTTTACTACTTGCAGACCGGTGAGTAAATCACTTAGCCGTTCTGTAAATGTGCTCAGTCGTCCCTGCAGCTCCTCGCTGGTATGACGCATTCTTTTGGCAAAAAAAGCATTGATCCATGCTGAAGCGAGTCCCAGTATTATCGCTGCAACACCAAATCTCCAATCCAGTGCCAGCATGATGGTAAGCGAGCCGATAAATAGCGAAACTTCGAGAATGATCGAGCGAATATGGTCTGTATACGCCTGCTCCAGCGTCTGTACATCATTCGACATACGGGATACCAGATCACCAGAGTGTCGTTTCTCAACTTGGGCATACGATAGATTAACAATATGGCCGAACAATCTCCTGCGCACCTCAGCAATAGCCAGCCTCACACATTTCATATACATATAGCTGCATAATGGAGACACCAGGCTTAATACGATAAATGTCCCGGTGACCAGATAGATTGCTCTATATAGCTCCTGCTCTTCACCACTCACAGCAAAATTCAACAAATAATGAACCACAAAGGATAGCAAAATCGTAATGCTTGCATTGGTCAGACTATTGCCAATCAAGCCAGCAAAGTACCATTTCCGATGGGGCTTCATCAGGGACATCAGTTGCCGGAACTCATAGAACCCCTGCTTGAAGGTCACGCTGCTCACTCCTTTCCTGCGGCGTAGAGGAAGCTAAATCGGAATCCTGCTGTTGCTGCTCGAAATTCTGCAAATACAGTCTCCGATATACACCGTTATGGGCCAGCAGCTCCTCATGCGTTCCCGACTCTGCAATCCTGCCCTGGTCGAGCACAATAATCCGGTCCGCCTGACGAATCGTGGATAGCCGGTGTGCGATGACCAGTACTGTTCGATCCTGCATTGCGGTTTGGAGTGCGCTCTGCACCATTGCTTCTGATTGGCTATCTAGTGCCGATGTAGGTTCGTCCAGAAGCAGCAATGGTGCATTCTTCAGAAGGGCTCTGGCAATCGCAAGTCGTTGCTTCTGTCCACCGGACAGTCCGCCGCCTCGCTCTTTCAAAACGGTACCGTACCCCTCTGGAAGTCGGATGATAAAGTCATGGGCATGTGCGGCTGTGGCTGCCTCGACAATTTCCTCACGCGACGCCTCCATGCGCCCATATCCGATATTTTCTGCAACGGTAGTCGGAAAAAGCGATGGCTCCTGAGATACCATCGAGATCCGACTGCGAAGGTCAACTAAATCCCAGCTCGGTAGGCTCTTTCCGAAAATACTAATCGTTCCACTCTGCTGCCCATCCTCCAGAAATCCACATAGAAGCTTGAAGATCGTGCTCTTTCCACCTCCACTGGCCCCTACGATGGCAACCATTTCCCCTTGTCTGATCTTGAAGCTAATTTCCTTCAGCACCAGACTATCTTCGTCGTAGCCAAAGCTCACATTCTCCAGACAGACTACAGCAGTCTCTTCCACACGATGTTGCTCATCCGTTGTGCGTATTGCCCCTGTGTTGGTACCTTCCCCTCCATGTGTAGCTTCCTTCTGAAGGGCGTAGCTACTATCACTCTGGCGTTCATTGGACCAATCCAGCACCTCAAACAGATGCTTGGCAGCTCCAGCCGCCTCCTTCATCTGTGAAATGATTGTAGGCAGCATTGAGATTGGCTGCAGAATGAATGAGATCAGGTAGAGGAACAGAACAATCCCACCAGCGTTAAGTTCCCCTTGTGCAATCAGGTAGCCACCGTACACAATGACCAGAATAATGGGTGTAGCCAGCATCATGACACTGACAGGCGTAATGGCAGCATAGCGTTTTTCCAGCCCCAGTCCACGCTTGATGACATCCTCCATAATCACCATATATTTCTTCATCAAGATCGCCTGCATGTTAAAAGCCTTAATGATGGGGATGCCTCCGATAGCATCCTGTGCCACAGCGTTCAGATTGGCCAACTTCTCCTGCAACTGCTCCGAATATTTCTCAATAGGCTTACTCATGAATGAGGTGATAATCAGTCCTATGGGCATGAGTGCCAGGCTTGCGAGAACCAGCTTCCAGCTTGTCATGAGCAGCAGCGTCAGAGATGCCACGAATACTAGCGGCAGATAGAACAAATTCGCGAACTGCTGAATGAAAAAGCTCTGTAATACAGCAGTATTGCTCGTCAAACGGGATACCAGGTCACCCGTGAACTTCCTTTCTACGCTCGACACGGGTAGATCACAAAACTTATGTACGAGGTCTTCTCTTAAATCGCGCAATGCGCCAACGCTAAACCGCACTGAAGCGTACTTCATGACGAATTTGCACGGCAGACCTATGAGCATCATCCCTCCGACAAGTGCAACCATGCTCCAGGTGGATGAGAAGGCTCCTTCTGCCATTTGTTCAATAGCTTTGCCTAAAATGATATCTATTGCTGCCAGGCCTATAGAGGCTACGACGGTCAAGAATACCCACAGGTTATACGGTCTGACATAATGTGTGAGCCTTCGAAAAGCAGAATTAGATCGGAACAAGGACATCCCTCTTTTTCGCTACTCACAACTATTCAGTGCGAGTTTTTTTGAAGTTGCAATGGAGCTTGTAATATACCTACCAATGCTCGATATAAGAGTGTCTGTGTTATGAGATGAAGTGCTTTCTTAGTGCCAGCAGTTTCACTAAGACACGGCTTGGAGCACAGTGCCTTGTGTAAGAGATGTCGATAGATACATTCGCTAAGATTTCATGTGAGTGTGTGGTATGTTGCATGTTAGCTGTTGTGTAAGCTGCCATGATCGTGTTCGCGTAGAGCTGCGATAGGTGGACATTTAGCTTGTGTCTAAGCTGTGGTTACAATGCTTGGAACTGCGGGTGTATTAGAGTGTAAGTTAGTTAGAGCGATATGTTGTGTATGCTGCAGTATGCTTATGTTCTGCTGAGCCCAACAGGATATTAACGATTTTATGGATGACTTCCTGCTCTTGCTCATGAATGAAAAAATGATTGCCATCAAACATATGTACCTCAATCGGCGAGGTTGAATGCTGCTGCCAAGCCTGTAGCGAGTCTGTACTGACTTCAACATCCTGACGACCTCCGAACACAGTCACCGGACAGGAAAGTGGATTTCCCAGCTTATATTCATACCTCTCACAGACCTTGAAGTCTGCGCGTAGGCGCGGCATGATCAGCTGCATTAATTCTCTGTTCTGCAGCACTTCCTCGGGAGTTCCCTGCATCAAACGAAGCTCCTCAATGAATGGATCGTCCGCCAGCTCATGAAGCCGTTTTTTGGAATATGGAAGCTGCGGTGCGGATTTGCCCGATACAATCAGATGGACGGGAAGCTGGCCTGTGCGGATATACAGTTCTCTGGCTGTCTCAAAAGCAAGTAACGAGCCCATACTGTGACCGAAGAAAGCAAATGGCTTGTGCACATAAGGAATCATGGCCGGAACCAGTGCGTCTACGATATCTTGTAGGTGCTCCATAGGCTCTTCCATGGAGCGACCTTCACGTCCAGGAAGCTGTATGGGCAGCACCGCAATATCCGGGGCAAGTCTGGACTTCCACGAAGAAAATATGGAAGCGCCCCCGCCGGCATAAGGAAAGCAGAATAATTGCAGTCTCTCAGCCGGATGAGCTACGGTCTTCGCCAGCCAGCGTTGTGACCGATTCATCATACATGGATACCTCCATCCTCTATTTAATTCAGGATGATACAGCTATTACAGGGAAATCCTTGTAATGGATGTATTCTTCCAGCAATTTCTAACTGGTTTTAAATATACAAACTTTAAATCGCCTTGGCATGGGACAAAAGAACCTAATTTATCCAATTCATAAATATATATTTTAATACAATTTATTACATTTAATTTCGATTTTTCAAATACTTTTTTTCACTTTTGGAATTAATTACCTGATGTTTGTGGAGTGTTATTTTGTTTTAAAACCATGCTTTCTATATTCATGCAGTATGTAAAAATAACTATTAAAAATGTTGAGTAGTCAGAAAAACGCCTTGCTATCAAAAGATTCTTTATTTACATATCCTTAACATGATGCTAACAAAATGAACATGTTTTCGCAGTCTAAATTGTATGTTTTTCCACTGTTGATTTTATTGGCCTAATTAATGGTAATTTTATTAATAACACTGCTCACACTCTCTATTATTAACTCTTTAACTTTGGACTGAAAAAGTGCTTTTTATAGTCCCAAGGACCTATAACGCTTCATAAATATATTGACGTTTAGTCTAATTTTTTTAGTAATCTATTAATTTTTACGGAACCCATTAACGACATAATCGTATATGAGCCCCTTATATCTAAACACCCACCTGAGGTTATCTGGCAGCAAAAAAGCGGAATTCCCTTTTCACAGGAGATATCCGCTTTGCTGATCTTCTTTAATCAGTAGACTATGATACCCTTTGTTATCTGCTGCTCATTCTTGCGTAAGTACTCCATATCATTCAGATACACACTCAGATGTCCATCCTGAATATGAGACTGAAAATCCTCGTTCCCCTGTTTGGCTTCAGTTCGCATGAATTGGGTTAGGGCTTCAAGCCGTTCTATAAGTATGCGGACAAATGACTCCTTACCCTCCAGGCCAATTCCATAAGTATCAAGGAACAGTCGGGCTTTTCGGATATGCTCGTCCAAGTCACCTTGAGTATCTGGATGCATGGGAGCGTTAAATGGTACCCAGCGATAGACCGCATAGGCGACATCCCACATTCTTGGTCCGGGATGCAGCGTATCAAAATCTATCATCTCCGCCGCCTGATTCGAGATAATTGTAACATTATAAGGAGCAAAATCCCCATGACACATGACCTCTACCGGGCTTACCTTCTCCAGCATCCAGTGCTCCTGCCCTGTCAGATTAGCAAGATACCTCTCACTGTATTGATGAAAGGTCCGTAATAGGCTTGCTGCCGATACAAGCATGGAGTCTGTCAGCAAGTGCTCAGGCAATGGATAGTTGAACACTTCGCCAGGCATATAGGAGACCTGCTCCTGCTTCAATTCATTCATGCCATAAGGCATGGGAACAAATTCAGCTCCTTCAGCACGAACAAAACGCAAAAAGGAATGAACATCATTAGTCCAGGCCTGAGCTGGCCGCACGACTAACCTGCCGATCTTTTGAATTTTACCACTTCGTCCCCCAATTAATTGCTCGTGATTCTCCAAGTACAAGCACACCTCACTTCTTAATTTGAAACAAAATATTCTTAGCTCATTGCCACGATGGCATCATCCACAATGATTCTACCAGAAGTTGCAATGCTAATTCAGCTTATAGTGGTATCTTCCAGATGGTTGTCCAGTCGGACAGGCATGAGATTACCCCAATTACTCCAATTCTCTGGAAAATTGATATAGCCATTCATCCATGCCTTGTTCAGGCACATGTAATGTACGGTAAGTGGGATTCGTATCCGGGTATCCTCCTACATCTTCCTGGCTATCGATCAGTTTTCCTCGACCTGCAAGCACGTCAGAGATAATTCGCTGATCGGTAGCATCTCGATCCTTTGGTCTTGCTCCAGCATGCGTGGTAACCTCCTTCAAGACTACTGAAGCAGGGACAGCTTTCAGCCCTTGAATCCACACAGGAGGATTGCTGAGTTCTACGATCCCGCCAAATGTCAGCGGAACAGGCTTGTCTTTCTGATCATAAGCAAGATTATCCTGTAGATAGGTTGAGCCGCTCTTACTGTTCGTACCTACTAGTCCCAATCCTTGCACCGTGTCTGCACCGTGCCGCAAATAATTCCCAACAATACTGACCCTTGGTCCTTCCGGTGTAATGCCTGTATTGGCCCATTCCTTCTCCACATAGCCGAGACGGATGGCCCATTTTCCCGGATTATAGATCACATTGTTCACAATGACGCCCGTCGCGAATCCCTTGAACCACGGATTACGCTCCATATTATGGGCGTACAGATTGCCGATTACAGCCACATCCTGAACATAATCATGAACAAGTGTACCCATAGAATGAGATCCCTTCTCGTGTACTGAATGATTCAAGCCTTCAGCGATAATATTGTTGCTTAGTGTTACTCTGTGTGTAGTCGCTTCAGGACCATTCGTTCGTGGACCGGAGAAAGACATGTTCTCATCCACACCCCAGGAGAAGGAGCAGTGATCAATAACAATGTTATACGCAGAGGCACCATAAGTGGATACATCCGGCTCAAAGCCTGAACCCGGTGCACTCTCAGCATCGCCCATACGGAATCGGACATGCTGCATTAGCACATCATGTGTACGGATCTGCATACCTCCTCGTATGAGTGTGATGCCTGGCGAAGGGGCCGTCTGACCTGCAATAGTTACATAAGGCTCTCTTAGATCCAATCTCTCCTTCTCCAAATCAATGATCCCACCGACTTCAAATACGATAATACGCGGCCCTTTAGCCGCCAAGGCCTCACGAAATGAACCTGGTCCATCGTTGTTCAGATTCGTAACTTTGATCACTTTCCCACCCCGGCCTGCTGGCGTATCCGTCCCAAATCCCACTGCCCCTGGAAATGCGGATTCAGCTCCAGCTTGTCCTGCTCCTGCTGCCATGATCCAAGACCACAGCAACAGCATACATATGCTTACTTTTGCGATGCACTGCATTCTGCTACTTACTTTCATAAGTACATTCCCCTTTATTTTCAATTTTATGATAACGATTACAACTATAATATAACTTTTTTTGAGAAAAACTCCATCTATTTCAACACAGTAAATACTTAATCTTATTTCTAATCCGTTCTTATTGGGATACTTGCCGGGTACCTTACTTTTGCTAAGAATAAAATACGTCTCCTAGCAACAAAAAAACACCTCCAAGAGCATCTCCATGTCTCACGACATGGCAGCATGCTCTCGAAGGTTTAGATTAGGGAATTCATTTACTGGAAACAGTTAAGAATATATTGCAAAAGGCTCGGGAACGATGACTTCTGACTAGCTATCCTGCCTACTTAGATTATTTTCATCATTCTTGTTTGAATTCGCATAAGGTAGATCTATCCGTTCTGGTTCCCCACCAGCAACCGGCATCGCGTATAGTTCTTTGTGGCCCCAAATAATAGCTGAATAGTCACCTACCATAAAATAGATCTGATCACCAACAGACACTGGTCTGGTGACATGTTCATCGAGATGGGTCAATTGCTTCTCCTTGCCGGCGGCCTCGTCGTATACATATAGTGCCTTGATTAATCTAGCATTTGAGTCATTTGACTCCCAAGAAGTGAAGTAGAGCTTTGTCTCGTCGGAATTCCATACAGCTTCAGTCAGTTCATCTCGTCTGGCGAAAGAGACAGCCGCACCGCTCCCGCTCCCACTATGAAGAGGAAATTTACTAATCTGTTGTTTATACTGTTCATTAAATCCATAGGGTTGCTGAGTAGAGACATTAGTATCTGACAAATAGTAGGAGCGTCCATCTGCTGCTAGCTGTAATGAATTCATAGTAGGGCTCTGTAATTGAGAATGACGTGTAGCCAACTTCGCACCCTGATTCCACTCATATACATCAAATCCAACGAGTCCCTTGTCTTGATCTAACCGTGGTGATTTGAGCAATTCCCCTTGCAGGAAATAAATGGACTTCCCATCTGGTGCAAAATCAATCTCAGTTATCATGTGCTTGACTTGAAGCGAGCTAATGAGCTTGTTATTTCTTACATCCATGACCCGAATTGTGCTAGTTGGCTCGGAGTTCAGTGAGACTAGACGCGTAATCCCGGAATTGTATCTGGTAGATTCAAGAAAGGCTACATAGGTACCATCCGCCGAGAAGTCAACATCTAGAATGTAACTGTTAGAAGTGTATATTGTGGATGCTTCCGTTAGTGTGGATGGGTTATAGAGCATTAGCAGGTTCTGGTTGGCAAAACTAGTCGTACTGGTTGCACTGACAACATACGCAATCTCCCCAGAGCCCGATACATCAAATACCTCTGTCAGGATAGGCTCAGTCACAATAGATGACGATGCGTTCACTACAGGGACCTCTGCACGAATAGATGTGGTTGGCATGATACCAATCGTCATAAGAATAGTTAATAGAAGAATGAATCGTAATTTGAATATAGATATACAAACGTGCATGGCTATCTCCCTTGGTATGTTTTTCCTCAGTATACATCTTCAACCTCAGTTTGTCTCTACAGCACAGAATGTACACTGGATCAAACAAAAATAATTCGTTCGTCTTTTGTGCTGGACAATACGTGGATGAATTCATATCGCATAGGAACAGCTCCTTTGTGATGAATTAGGTCTTCAGCTGCGCCAGCATGCCTTCTCTTATCCGATCCGTAGCCTCTACCATGTTGCGCAAAGACTCTCTTGTCTCAGGTAATCCGCGTGTCTTCAGTCCACAATCCGGGTTGATCCAGAACAGCTTAGGGTCCAGTACCCGAAAAATAGCTTGGATATAACCGCTGCAACTGTCAAAATACCATGAATCCAAGCTGATCAAGTATACCTTCAAAGGAGACGTTCAGTAGCATTTCATACTAGTTCCTCATCTCTTCATTAATCCCATTGACTAGGTGCCGTAACCCATGCTATATTTGGTATACTTTTACATGAACGGAGGGTTAGGTGTGATACATTTTATCCGGATTCGCACTTTGCGTGGCTAATTTAGAACTTGCCCCAAGGATCTGCCCGTAGGCAGAGGAATCAGGATAGGTCTGTCCACTTACCCATTCTGCAGGGTTGCTAGCTTCCTTGTATATGACTTGAGGAACTGCGTCTCCCCTGCTAATGACGAGTCATAGCCTTCATCTAACGCTTCACGTCCAGGAATTCATTTGGTCCACGGATGATTATGCTTGCAATTCTAGTAAGCTGACTCCCCCGTATATCCACTTCTGGACTAGGCTTAGAATCTAAGGCTTATACAAAATAAGTAGCTGCTGGTTGTACAGTCACCATCTGGTGACCAACCTCCTTTGGCTATGCTACTCGTCTTCTAGGAATGTGACGGTATGGGTTCACTCCATCAACCAACTGATCTCCTTTTGCTTATGCACACAGGCAGCCTTGCCTGTGTTTTTTTGTGCTTCTTGGGGGCGAATGCTCTGCATTAGTTGTACTACCCGAATGGACAATAAGAAAGGATGATTCATATATGAAAGAAAAGCGTAACAAAGTATTACTCGTAGGTGTTCAATTACAGCGGCAGACGGATTTTGAGTATGGCATGGAGGAGCTCGCTAATCTGGCGACAGCCTGCGATCTACAGCCCGTAGGAGAACTGACGCAGAAGGCTGAACGCCTTCACTCATCTTATTACATTGGCCGCGGCAAGCTTCAGGAGCTGCAAGCCATGCTGGAGGCACATGACTCGCCGGCTGTTATCTTCAACGATGAGCTCTCCCCCTCGCAGATTCGCAATCTGGAGGCTGTCCTCGACTGTCGGATTATCGACCGCACGATGCTGATCCTGGAGATCTTCGCTGAGCGTGCCCAGACACGTGAGGCTCAGTTACAGGTCGAGGTGGCTCGACTGCAATATATGCTGCCGAGACTCGTAGGCAGTCGTGAGAGCCTGGGACGCCAAGGGGGCGGGGCTGGATTGAAGAATCGCGGCTCTGGTGAGACTCGACTGGAGCTGGATCGCCGCCGTATTGAGGAGCGAATCACGATGCTTGAGGCAGAGCTCACGAAGCTGGCTGCAAGGCGTCAGCAGCTGCGTAAGCAACGCCGCAAGAATGAGGTGCCTGTCGTTTCGCTTGTAGGCTATACCAACGCAGGCAAGTCCTCGCTGCTGAACACGATGCTGGAACGATATCATCCCGGTCAAGGCAAGCAAGTCTTCGCACATGATATGCTATTTGCCACATTGGAGACCAAGTCCCGCAGCATTCGTCTGCAGGGTAATCGCTCAATCGTACTGACGGATACCGTCGGCTTCGTCAGCAGGCTGCCGCATCATCTGGTCAAGGCTTTCCGTTCTACCCTTGAGGAGGTTGCCGAGTCGGATCTGCTGCTGCACGTCGTTGACTCCTCTCACCCAGAACAGGAAGCCCAGATTCAAGTAACACGTCAGACCCTGCGTGAATTGGGCGCAGATCAGGTTGAGGAGTTGATCGTCTATAACAAAGCAGATCTAACCCATGAATCTTATCCTCGGATTGAGGGGGGTGCCATCTACCTGTCTGCACGTCAGGCCATAGGAATTGATGAATTATCGAGCATCCTGACCAAGCGCTTATTCCACGATGAAGTGCAGCTGGAGATCCTGGTTCCGTATGATAAGGGCCATATCGTCTCCTACTTCAAGAGCTATGCTGAGGTCACCTCGATGTCTCACGAGGAAGAAGGTACCCGGATGAGCTTACAATGCAGCCCGGCAGATATGGAGCGATACAAGGATGAGATTTTGATCTATGATCTTCCCTCTCAGTAGGATACAGCTACCGTATCTGCAAGTGACTGAGAAAATCACATAGGAACATCTAACGCACTACAGGGGATGCCCGGACCAGTATTGGTGAGGCATCCCCTTTTTTGAGCTATAGCATCACTAAGCTCTCTTACCAGAAATACAGATCCTGACCCTTCAGCTTCAGTATCGCTTCCATAAAGTAATAGTCACCGTAGATGATTGATTGATGATGCTCCTTGTTGTGATAGGATGCGGAGCCGTTCTTGAGAAAGCAATCGTTATCCATGCTCCAGTCCGTACGCTTCCCATCTAGTGCTTGAAGTAATCTCAATGCCGCTCCAAGGTACAGATCCTTTTCATAGGGTCCGACTACCTTGGAGATTTCGATTAACCCGCATGCTGCAATAGCGGCAGCCGTAGAATCCTCGTAGGCTGGTTCCTTGGGCTGTCTGAAATCAACCGGGATGATGCCGTCTGCTGGAATATTAGCTATAAAATAATGAGCAATGCGCTTGGCGGTATGCAGATACTCTTCCTTGCCTGTGTGCCTGTAGCTCATCATGAAGCCATACAATCCCCAAGTCTGCCCCCGTGTCCAGGCTGAGCCGTCCTCATATCCCTGCCCACCATAGGTTTTGACCACGCCACCCACGAAAGGATCGAACTCCACAATATGATGGACAGAGCCGTCGGGTCGGACGAAGCTGCTCATCACAGTGTCTGCATGCTTCATGGCGATGTGCTTGAAACGAGGATCTCCAGTCTCTGCGCTGGCCCAGTACAGGAGTGGAATATTGAACATACAGTCGATAATTGCCCAACCGCGGGTATCTTCATTCGGAAGATCGTTCCACGCACGGATGAATTCCCCGATTGGATTGTAGCGTCCAGCGAGGAGATTGGCGGCATGAAGTGCCCTTTTACGTGAATTGGGGTTGCCTGTTAATTGATAGTTTGCCACACTGGTCGGCAGCCACATGAACCCTACATCATGATGCAGCCCGTAGAATTGCTCAAAGCACGAATCAAGCTTATCCTCCAAAAGGTTGGCATACTCCTTGTACTTCTCCTCACCAGTAACGTGATACATCTGCCACAGCATACCGCCCCAGAAGCCGTTCGTCCACCAGCTGATGCCATTGTCGGCTGTACCGCTGGGATTCCAGGTGCCCCGATCATCATGCTCGCCCTGAATCGTGGTATATGGAATTTTATCTTTGGATTTGTCACTTACCCAATCCATTTTGTCTGTCATTCTTTGCAGCACATCCTGCAGCCATTCCGTAGATTGATCCAATGTCAGCATAGAGCACAGCCCCACCTTCGTTCATATATTTTTACGTCCAACTGCGGTAGCCCTACATCCATATGAGCGTATAGGACTATAACAAAACGTTAAAAGTCCGCTGGACTCGATTAGCGACCTCAGTATAGCACGCTAGAATCTTGAAAAGTGTGGATTTATGCAACAGAAATAACGGTTCATTTCACTTGTGATAACGCTATCATCAGTGCTACACTAAAAGCAAATTCTAGTGGAAGTGGGCTACAGTATGTCTCTTGGGTTTGAATCAGTAGCATTTCACGGCGCACCCATCGTATGGACGGATCGCCATGTGACACGAACTCCAAACATTAGCTTCTATCATTGGCATCAATGCTGTGAGCTGTTGATTGTCTACAACGGTGACGGCATCGTCGTCATGAATAATCAGACCTATCAGATTAGAAAGGGTATGCTCTTTGTATTTCAGCCCTTCGAGATTCATAAGGTATATGCCAAAATAACAGACGATTGCGCATATGAGAGAGCTGTCATTCATCTGAATCATCCTTATATTGAACAATATCTGCATGATTTTCCGCGGCGACGTGAGTTGTTTGACCGCCTATGCTACGCCAGTGACATCGAACGTGCATTGGATCTGGGGGAGGAACTGGAGCAATTCGCGCAATGTATGACAGATTACGAGCAACTGGCTCATACAGATCGGGGTGCCTCTCAGGAGGAGATTACTGTCTTCATGCTGAGGCTACTGACGGCAATGGAAAAGCTGATCCCCATATCAGAGGCCAAGCCCTCTCTGGGTCGGCGCCCAGAAGAGTATTCGGAGATTATTATGAACTGGATTGAGACGCATTACATGGAATCAGATATATTGAACAAACTCGCACATGAGCTGCACTTGACAAGGTCCTATGTATCCCGTCTGTTCAAAAAGGAGACCGGTAGCAACCTGAGTGAGTATCTAGCAGCCAAGCGAATTAAGGTGGCAGCCCACCTGCTGGAGACGACCTCGCAGCCGGTAGAAGCGATTGCCAATCAGATCGGGTTTCAGAATGTGTCGCACTTCATAGCCTGCTTCAAGCGAACCTATCGTCTGACTCCTCTGAAGTTCAGAATGAAGACCAAGGAAAGCAAACTACCCCACTTTAACTGAACAATAAAACGTGATTTTTGTGATACAGAGCGGGACTTTTCGAGACAGTGGCATGCTATATTGGAAGCGATTTATTAAATTCCGGCCTGATCCATAGCAGAATAAATAGGTTGGTAACTTATGAGGTGTACTATGACGAAGCTAACGATTGAAGTACAAAATGCGGAAGGAAATATCCTTGCAGAGCACACGGATTCCGAGAAGACACATCTGGTGTATGCCCAAGCTTATCAGCCCGGCGATTCTATTGTGCTGAGAAGCTCCGCGGCCCACTCCTATTTGTATATCCAGCTGGACGATGCCATGAGCGAGACCTTTGTGTATTGTAGCGGACAGGAGTATCGTCTTCTGATTCCTTTCGCAGAGAAGAAAACATCCTATTCACCAAAATCCTTCTCCGGTGAGCTTCATCTGCTTACAGCACGAGTGGCGACCGCTGAAGAAATCGCAGCCTATAAGAATCTAGCTAGAAACGATTATGATCATCATACCAACAGCACCTTGTTCCCACATGCTTCAGCCAACGTAGAGACCCGCGGTGAGGCTGTGTTCGCTGCTCGCAATGCGATCAACGGCAACACCGTAACGTACTCGCACGGCGAGTGGCCGTTTGAGTCCTGGGGGATTAACCAGCAAGCAGATGCAGAATTCACCCTTGATTTTGGTCGTAGCGTAAAGATTGACAAGATCGTATTATTCCTTCGTGCTGATTTCCCTCATGATAATTATTGGGAGAAAGTCACCTTGACCTTCTCCGACGGAAGTGTCCTGACACCGAGTCTGATCAAGTCGGGCAAAGCACAGTCCATCACGTTCGAGCCGAAGACTGTGGAGTGGGTCAAGCTGGGCGAGCTGATTAAATCCGATGATCCTGCCCTCTTCCCTGCGCTCACGCAGTTCGAAGCTTATGGATATGAGGTCTAACCAGAGTCAGATTGTCGATGTGGTAGGATGTACGTAGTCACTTTGGGAGAACACTCCGCGCACAGAGCATTGTGCCAATCGTGTTTAAACAGAATGATCCTATTATCTATAAAAAAAATAAAATAGAGCAGCGATTCTTCATTAGAGAATGCTGCTCTATTGGCTTTTACCGATTGGACCAAACTACAACCTAGCAAATTAATTAGATAGCAGACTATTACCTTGACTGGAATACGATTTCTGGTTTGAATGATCTGCAGAGAGCGTGGTTAGCGGAAAGCGGGGAAGCCCTAGAGAAACGAAGTGGCCACCTTTAAGCTTGTTGTTCATCCGTTTGTCAACTTCGTTCAAAAGAACAGCAAGCTTAACAGTGGCCGACAGGGCTCCCCGCTTGCAGCGGCTCAACCAAGGAGCATCAACCGATTTTGGCCCCAAGGGCGGTAGCCAACAGCGCGGCTTGCTCCCGATCCATTCGCACACCTTTAACAGAGAATGCCGTGAAATCCACCCCGCTCATATTAGCTCCTCTGAGATCCGCCCCCTGCAGGTTGGCCTGTGCCAGGACAGCCTTCGTGAGCTCACAGTCTCTCAGATCGGCCTTTTCCAGATTGCTCGCGGATAGATCAGCTTCATCAAAACGTACTCCTCGTAAATCTTGCTTAGCCAGCCGTGCGTACCTCAAGTTCGTATAAGACCAGTCTCCGAGCAGAATCGTAATCCCATCCACATTCGCACCCGAGAAATCCGAGCCTGTCATCTTGCAATTATCGAATTTACTTACGAAGAGATTCGCTTCAATAAAGCTGCAATTCTCAAAGGCTGATTCAGTATGTATAGAGCCGTTCAATGACGCACCACGGAAGCTGCATTCGATAAAGCGACAGTTGGTTGTCACGATCTCCTCCAGTGATCCCGCAGCAAAATTACAGCGCTTGAAGGTACAGCTGATTAACTCCCCATCTCTTAGCTGCTGACTGCTGAAATCCACATCATCATAGACCTGATTCACATGCTGGTACATTCGCGCCCACTCCCCTTTCTATTTAATTGTCATACCTAACAGGCCCACAAAAGTAGACGCCTGATATGGAGAAATGATACAGCCCTTCAAATCCTCAATCTCAACCATTAACTCATCAAAGCTGCAATCACTAAGGTCAATCTGGTTCAGCTTGGTCCCGCTCAGCACTGCATGGTTCAGATGACATTGTCTGAGTTCAATATCCTTCGTGGTCAGATCAGCCAGATTCGCATGTACGAGTGAGGTCTCATCGAACATCACTCGCTTCAACGTAGAGAAGCGGAGATACGCATAATCCCCCACGCACGACTCAAATCGAACATGCTGCAAGCGGCTGCTGCCAAAATCCGTCCCCATCCATTTACAATTCCGTAAATACGTACGGTGCATGAAGGCGTGTGATAGATTTACGTTTGAGAAATCACAGTTTTCAAAAATCACATCTGTAAACTCAAAGTGTTCCAAAGTAGATTCACAAATGGTCACGTCTCTGAACAGCACCTTATCGAAGGAGGTCTTGACGGCCTCCTGCTGCTCAAGGGTGACATGCTCAATGATCAGATTGTGATATTCGACTCTGGACTCCAGCACTTGCAGTTCTGCAAGCTCAAGCTGGTCAATCTGAATTTTAGGAATATCGATATTCATATTTCCACGCCCCCATCATGTCTAGCTCTATTCATTATAGAACAAGCGTTCCTGACGATCAATCCAAGTCCTTATGATTAATTAGCCTCCACACAAACAACATAGGGATAGACGACCAATACCATGTAGACAAAAACAGCAGACCTCAAAGCTATTACAGCTCTGAGGTTCGCGAGTGCTGGACTATTCATCTATCCGATTTATTTAGGAGCGATAGCTCCCACAACCGGGTGCGGTACATACGGCTCTTCCAGATAGGTGACTTCTTCCGGTGTCAGTGTTACATCAAGTGCAGCTACGGCATCCTCCAGCTGAGAGTCTTTTGTAGCACCGACGATCGGGGCCGAGACAGGTTGCTTTTGCAGCAGCCAGGCCAGGGCAATATGTGAACGCGGTACACCGTGTTTCTCCGCAATCTCCGCTACACGCTCCACAATAACACGATCCGTATCTGCAGTCGCATCGTATTTGGATTTCTGAATCTGGTCTGTCTCGGACCGATGCGTTGTAACTTCCCAGTCGCGGGTCAATCTGCCAGATGCCAGTGGACTGTAAGGGATCACACCAATTTGCTCCTCTCTACAGAGTGGAAGCATCTCTCTCTCCTCTTCCCTGTACAACAGGTTGAGGTGATTCTGCATGGAGACGAATCTTGTCCAGCCATGACGCTCAGCCACATACAGAGCCTTCTGGAATTGCCATGCATACATAGCCGATGCTCCGATGTAGCGGACTTTTCCAGCTTTGACGAGATCATGTAAAGCCTCCATCGTCTCTTCAATAGGAGTGGTGTAATCCCAACGATGAATTTGATACAAATCCACATAATCCGTCCCCAGACGCTTCAAGCTTTTGTCGATCTCACTCATAATTGCTTTGCGGGAAAGCCCGCCACCGTTAGGCCCTTCATGCATCCGTCCATGCACCTTCGTAGCGATGACGAGCTCATCCCGTTGGCCATAATCCTTGAGGGCACGGCCCAGCACCTCTTCACTAGCTCCTAGGGAGTAGACATTCGCAGTATCGAAAAAGTTAATGCCCATGTCCAATGCTTTTTTAATGACAGGACGACTATGCTCCTCATCCAGCACCCATGGGTGAATCCAGCGTGAAGGGTCGCCAAAGCCCATACATCCCAGGCAAATCCGAGAGACATCCAGACCTGTATTGCCAAGCTTTACGTATTCCATTACATGCACACTCCCTTGTATCATTGTGGTCAAAAATATAATTACTGCTCTTCAACATCTAACAATTGCTCACTGCTATGATCTAATTATGCCGAATTTCATGAGGAGACTGTTATCTTGATTGTATTAATTCCTTGCCTAATCCTCTCACAACTATTCATATAGCGTTCCCGATTCGATTATAATAGAGCTGATTAACGATCACAGGAGGTCATCATGACGAATGAATTGCATCAGCAGCAAGCTGAGCTCGCCGAGCTGATGGAGCGACATTGTCATAGGGAAGGTAGTCAGGAGACAGCCGTTCCCTCCTTATACTTCGTCCGTTATTCCTCCATGACGGAGCCGGACTACGGTGTATATAAGCCATGCTTCTGTGTCATTGCCAATGGCTCGAAGCAGGTCTTGCTGGCACAGGAGCGATTTGTGTATAATCCTGCGGATTATCTGATTGCGTCGCTGAACCTGCCTGTCGTGGGACAAGTCATTAACGCCTCGCCCGACGCCCCCTACTTGAGCTTCAAGCTGGAATTTACGCATCATCAGATTATGGACACGTTGACGGAAGCGGATATTCAGCTAAGCTCCAAGGAAGAATCGAAGCGTGCTTTATTTGTAGGGCAGATCGAAGCTGAATTGCTGGATGCCACACTGAGACTCGCCCGGTTGCTGGACAGTCCCAAGGATATTCCGTTCCTGGCCCCCATGATTACGAGAGAAATTCTGTATCGGCTGCTACAGGGACCGCATGGTGCCCGTCTTGCCCAGATTGCTCTGGAAGGAAGCAGTACCTATCGTATCAGAAATGCAATCGAGCAAATCACCCAGCACTATGATGAGCCACTGCGGGTAGACGAGCTTGCACAGATTGCCAACATGAGTGTATCTACGTTTCACCGTAATTTCAAAGAGGTGACCGCCATGAGCCCGCTTCAATTTATGAAGGAGCTACGACTTCAGGAAGCGCGTCGTCTGCTCATGTCCGAATCGGCTGGTGCAGCAGATGTCGCTTTTCGAGTAGGCTATGAAAGTCCCTCCCAATTCAGTCGTGAGTACGCCCGCATGTTCGGGGCACCACCTATTGCGGATATGAAGCGACTGAAGGAGCAATATGAGCCAGCCCAGTTATAAGAAAGGTGTTGTGAATCGTATGAGCGATTTTTTAACCGAGTTTGAGGACAGATTTAGAGCAGGATTCATAGACGATCTTAAGAAAACGCTGGAAGAAGTGAAGGATGAGAAGGTTTACGCCTGTGCATTCGGGACAGACAGCGATTTTGTCACCTTGTTCCTGGCTGTGAATACGGAAGAATCGCTTGCCAGACACCTAGCGAGCATGAAGGCTCAGGACCTTTGCGATTCCGAGGAGGATGTGAGCTATTACAGATGGGGAATCAGTGAATACCAATATGGTGATGCAGCACATTTTAACCATATCAGCAGATTCTTGAATGCTACCGAGAATGTCTCGGACTACAGAGATGAAATGGTCAAAATCATAGCCAAGGTAGTTCTAGAGACGGATGATGCACTTCTTACACAATATGGACAATCCAAAGAAGATATTATCTTTTTCATGTCGATGACGGATGATGACCAGGCTGAGGAATTGGAAAATCAATCTGCAGCTCAGATGACCAATCCCCAATTGGTGAGTTCTTTCTTGCAGCGCTATTCATAAGGAAATATGGAAAAAGATAGAGGTGCCGTATTCGTTGTTAAAAACCGAGGTCCCACCAACCAATAATTGGCTCGCGGGACCCTCTGTCAAGCTTATTGGAATATCGTAATAAGAAGATGCATGATGGGCAAGTGTAATAAGCAACTATATCTGACAGCTGAAAAATCTTAAAATACGGGTGTTCGCACCCACAGATGATAGTTATTGCAGATCCGCAGCAGGACCGAAGAATTCAAAGTGAATATCCTGATCAGGCACCCCACATGCCCGCAATGCCTGATACACCGTCTTCATGAACGGGACTGGGCCGCAGAAATAGAAAGCCGCCTCTTGATCCGGTATAACGCCTCGCAGCCAATCCAGATCGATATAACCTTCCTTGTAATATCGACTAGCCGAGCGATCCTCCTCCGATGGAGCAGCATATACCCAGTGTGCCTGATAATTTGCATGGGCAAGTGTCAACTCCTCAACAGCCTCGCGCATGGCATGATATTGACTATTCTTGGCTGCATGGATGAAGGTCACTGCTCGCGATGGAGATCGTTCAGACAACGTATTTAGCATACTCATCATCGGAGTCAGCCCTACTCCTCCACTAATCAAGACTACAGGTCGACTGTCCTGCTCATCCAATACGAACTCCCCAGCTGGCGCTGATAGCTCCAGTACATCTCCTTCAGCTACCTGCTCATGCAGATACGTCGATATTTTTCCTGCCGGTCGTTCCTCGTAGGCATCCTCCCTCTTCACTGATATTCTGTAATAAGGTCTTCCGGGTGCATCCGACAGGCTGTATTGGCGAATATGGGTATACGTATCATCTGGGATGTTCATTTTGACGCTAATATATTGCCCTGGCTGGAAGGAAGGGAGTGCACCACCATCCGCAGGTACCAGATAGAAGGAAGTAATCACTTCACTTTCCCGTACTTTGCGCTCCACACGGAAGGACCGGAATCCGGACCAGCCTCCCTTCTTCGCTTCAGCTTCTTGATATAGTTCAGCCTCCACACTAATGAAGACATTGGCAATTACACCATAGGCCTCTGCCCAAGCCTGCAGGATCTCCTCTGTTGCCTGTTCGCCGAGTACTTCGGCAATAGCCGCGAGCAAATGCTCGCCTACAATCGGGTAATGCTCGGGCAAAATGCCCAAACTGCGATGCTTGTGAGCAATTTGTCTGACGACAGGCAGGATGGCCTCCAATTGATCGATATGCTTGGCCGCAGCATAGACTGCATTAGCCAAAGCTGCTTGCTGACGCCCCTGCTTTTGGTTGGCGTGATTGAAAATATTCAGCAGCTCAGGATGAGCCGCGAACATGCGTTTATAAAAGGTAGAAGTAATCTGTGTACCGTAGACCTCCATGACAGGAACAGTAGATTTAATCGTAGCAATCGTTTGCTGAGTTAGCATCCTTTCGCATCCTTTCGCTCTTGGTTGTAACCAAGTATAGAAAAGCCTAGACGCCTGTTTTGTGATCGAGATCACTCTAAAATGGTCTATAATGTGACATTTGTCACACAGATAGATTGTGGTGCCTCAGTACCCATTCATATTCTTCGCTCTTGGAAGCAAGTGATAGAGATGCTATGATAGGATTCGGAAAGGAGTGTGTTATACACGATGGAGACATTAAGATATACATTTACTTATGAGGTCATCTCGACTGGAGAGGCTTCTGAATTCAGCCAAATGGCGACCAGCAAGGAAGAGGCTGCTGAGCTCATCCTTCCGCGCATTGCCGATCTGGAATTCACAGACGAAAGCGATATTCGACTGGGGAATCTTACTGCGATCAGCAAGCAAGTGGGAGATAATTATGTAGCCTGTGAAGGCTGCGCCTCCTAAGGCAAGACTAGCGCGAATCACGAATTGATCTTATGCGCTTAGCTTGAACTATGTGTATATAAGCTCCGTTATGCCCGTCTCTCTTCACATGAGAGGCGTTGGCGTAGCGGAGCTTTTTGCTTATTCCCGTGGTACATGAGAAATTACGTTGAACATGCATAATTCATTTCCTGATAAAGCCATACTAGGTCCGGTGAACCCAATACACATCTACAACGGAGGTAAGTCATGAATTCGAACATGTCATCCCAACAAATTTCACAGCTCGTACAGCAGTTGACACAACAGACACAACAAGCTTCCATGCAATATGAGCAATTGCTGCGTCAGGAGCAAAGCAATGCTGCCCAGTTGGAGCAGCTTGCACAACGTGAGCATCAGGCTGCACAGACGATTCAGCATGCGCTTCAAGGACATCAGGTCGCGATTCAACAATTGCAACAAATCTCCTCGATCGCTCAGCAGCTGTCCAACTCGGTATCCCAGGCTCAAGCTTACTCCAATCAGCAGCATCAATATGCAGCGATTCAGAACAACCAAGGCATGAACAGTGGCCTGCACAGCTATTCCAACAATAACAGCGGAATGGGCTCCTCCTATATGGGACGCCATTAATACTCAGCACTTGCCCTAGCGATACCTAGGTATCGCTAAGGTGAATTAGGAGAGGGAAGCTATGTTTGCTTCCTTCTCCTTTTCCCCTGTTGTCATCTGCTTGCTGTCATCAGCTGTGTGTGTTCATTAAGCAGCACAACAAGCTTAGCCGTCGTCGACAGGGCTACCCATTTACAGTGGCTCTATACTCACATTGATCTGGGTAAGTTACTTCAGTTACTGGTCAAGGGTACAAGTAAATTTATTTTACAAGCACCTGCTCCTATTCAAGCTAGCTCACCCACTTTAGCCCCACAGCCGAACCAAGTACCATCACTATACATAGAATTCTTAGGATGTTGCGCGGCTCGCCATAGAAGATCATCCCCAGAATCGCACCGCCAGCGGCTCCAATTCCCGTCCACACTGCATAGGCGATCCCCATAGGCAGCGTGCCCATAGCCATAGTAAGGAACAAGAAGCTCAGTCCAAAGCCTGCCACCAGCAAAATCAATGAAAGCGCATTACAGTCTCGATGAAGCTTATTAATCATCAGTACACCTAGCATTTCAAATATACCTGCAAGAATAAGAAACAACCAGTTCATGGTTTAGTGCACCTCCTTCTGCGTGGACTTGCTTAGCATTTTAAGCCCAATGACACCTAGTAAGAGGACACCGATCAGTACTAGCTTGCCAGCCTGTACCGGATATCCGAATAGAATAATCTCGGCCAAGACCGTCCCGGCTGTACCCAGGCCTACGAATACAGCGTATACAGTCCCTACCGGAAGTGAGCGAGCGGCTGCAATCATGAGCGAGAAGCTGATGATGATGGCAATCAGTGTAAGGCCCCATTCCAGTATACCGGTAGCATGCTTCAGGCCGATGACCCAGCCCACCTCAAATAATGCAGCAATAATGACAGACAACCAGGTTTTGTTCATGATAAATCGCCTCCTAGATATCGATATATTGAACAATGTCATAGAGGGCTATGCAGCAAGAAGACGCCGCAGACAACAAAAAAAGCCCAGGAGTTAACTGCTGCTTAAGCAGTTCATCTCCCAGGCTTTTATCCCTCCGTGGCACAGCGCGATGCTGTGAGTTTTCTCTCGGACCAGTCCGACGCGAGCGCCGCGGAACCCTAGAAAACATTCATCATTCAATTGTCCTTTGAATTATACACAATTCTAGCCGATATTCAACCCCTCATGGACTAGCTTTTTACTCAGCCCTTTCATGGGCGATTCAAATCGATCCGTTCATTGGGTCCTTCCCTCTACTCTTTCTCTAGTTAAATTGAGGCATCCTCTTAAACATGGTAACATCGTGCTTATAGAACCTAACCGAGGGGGACGACATGTCGAGAACGATCTTGATCGTGGAAGATCAGCAAATACTACGTGAAATTATGAAGGAGTATTTGTTGGATGAAGGATACCAAGTGTTAGAGGCCAGCGATGGAAGCCAGGCCTTGGAGCTGTTTCAAGACCATAAAATTGATTTGATTATTCTGGACATTATGCTACCAGAAATTGACGGGTGGTCTGTCTGTCGGCGGATTCGCAAGACATCGAACGTCCCGATATTGATGTTGACTTCCCGATCAGACGAGGACGACACACTTCTAGGATTTGAGCTGGGTGCGGACGATTACGTCGTCAAGCCCTGCAGCCCACCCATCCTGCTGGCTCGGTCGAAGCGGCTACTTGAAAGCCGGCAACACCGTGATGCGGGGGATATGCTATCTGGCGGGATGATCATGCTCCATCTCCCCTCCCGAACTGTCACGCTAGATGGACAACCATGTAGCCTGACACATACGGAATTCGAAATATTAGCCTGTCTATTGAAGAACAAAGGCATCATTATCACAAGAGAGCAACTCATCACGAATATCTGGGGCTACGATTATGCCGGTGACGATCGTACGCTCAGCAGTCATATTCGAAATCTGCGTTCCAAATTGGGCGAGCACGCGACAAGGATCGTCACTGTTGTTCGCTCAGGCTACAAATTCGAGGAGCAGCCATGAGAAAAAGCATCGTCTTTAAGCTGTTTCTGCTGACGATTGGCTTGTGCACACTTATTATCGCTGGCCTCTTTATAGGCCAAACTGTATTTTTCAAACAATTTTATGTGCATCAAAAGGTCGAGAGTGTCCAAAATGCGCTCCAGACAGCTTCCGAAGAAGATTGGACAAACACACAGGATGTTCTAACCGAATTTAGGAACGAGCAACAATTTTATCAAAAGTATAACACCTGGATCACCAGACTAGACAACGATGGCAACCTGAAATATACGGACAACTTCGAAGCAGAGGTACGCTTGGAGAACTCCGCGAATACTCCTGCCCTATCCGGCAAGATGCTCAACATTCCCTTGTATACGGTGATGAATGTGGAAGATCTCAGGGACGACAATCCACTTCGGCCTGATTTCCTCGTCACACCAGGGGTACGTATCGCCATCGAAGGCCTCCTGATTAATGACCAATTCTTTCCGCAGCGTATCGGTCAAAGAGCCACTGATTTGCGAGGAGAAGCCCGGTTAGAAAACGGACCATTCGTCCGTAAGGAATACGATGTCGTCGCAAGATTCAAGAGTCCCACCGAATATCATGATCGTTACCCCAGCGTTCTAATATACGGTACCGTTATGCAAGTTCAGACACCCGAGGGTGCCGAAGAATCACGATATACGAACCATTTATTTCTGGAACGGATAAAGGCTTTTCAGTCTGATCTGCTCTACGGAGATTTCAGCGACAATAGCGATACCGTCATCGATTACGAGGAAAACAACGTCCCATACAAAATATTCGTGAAGCGCTTGCCAGATCTTGCAGGAAACGTCGAGTTCCTGTTTGCCATGACCTCGCTTCAACCCGTGAACGAGGCTACGGGAGTGATGCGTGATTATTACGGCTACATTGCGTTAGGAGCTCTGCTGCTCGTCGTATCAGCCTCCTTTTATTATGCCCGTCACATTGCCCGTCCGTTGCTCCGCATGAACGCCGCGACACAACGAATGGCCAACCTGGACTTTTCCGAACGAATTCCGGTAACAACCGACGACGAGATCGGCAGCTTGTCCAATAGCATCAATGAGCTTTCGAGCTTGCTGCATGTCCATATTATCCGACTTGAGCAGGATATTGAGCAAGAAAGGCGGCTGGAGCAGACGCGAAAAGAGTTCATCGCTGGCGTATCTCACGAATTGAAGACCCCGCTCAGCGTTATCGAGAGCTGCCTGTATATTCTAGAAGACAAGCCTGAAAGCCGGAAACGCGAGTATTACTTTGCTGCCATGAAAGCCGAAGTGAAGAAGATGGATTTGCTGATCGCGGATATGCTGGAGCTTGCAAAATACGAGTCCGGTACTTATAAAATGGAGATGGCCCCATTCCGTATCGATACTGTGCTGGAGCGCGTGTGTGAGAAGCTGGCCCCAAGTATCGATGACAAACAGCTGCAGCTGCATACCCACTTCGTCCCTGCCGAAGTCGTCGCGAATCCGCTGCGGATCGAGCAAGTCGTCGTGAATTTCCTCACGAACGCAATCCGTTATACACCGGAAGGCGAGAATATCTACTTTTCGATAGCGAAAAAAAGTGAAACCGTCAAAATATGCATTGAAAATAAAGGTACCCACATTCCGAAAGATCAGATAGAAAAAATATGGGATCGCTTTTATCGCGGCGAACGCTCCCGTCATCGTTCAACCGGCGGCACTGGACTGGGGCTTGCGATATCCAAGCAAATCTTAGATCTACATGGAGTGCGCTATGGTGCGGTTAATACCGAGGACGGTGTACTGTTCTATTTTGAATTGAATAGGAAGATGGAAGCGTAGAACTTCACGTTCTGCGTTTTTTTTATTTGATCTGCACTCCGTCTGCATATGATCTTTATTTCTATCACGTAATATTCTCTTTAAGTAAAAGAAAGGGGAATAAACGATGAAATATAAAAGGTTGTCCATGCTGCTGATCGGGTTGGGAGTCTTAGTGCTTGTAGCGTGCGGAAATCAAAGTGGGAATAGAGATGATCTCGCTCCCACGTCTTCGGAACCCGTGGCAACGTCGCAGTCACCGTCGTACAAAGAGTTGTATCAGGCAAGTGTGTTTCTGGGAGATTCGATTACGGAAGGCTTGGCATATCACGACGTATTAGATGAAGGGAACGTGCTGGCTGGTGCTGGCAAGACGGCTGAATTCACGCTGATGGAAGATGATGTCGACAGGCTGGTCGAACGAAAGCCCGAACGCGTCTTCATACAGTTAGGCTCAGACGATATTCTGTGGCCGACAGACGATCCTATGGAATACTCTCTCTCACATTATGCTAAGTTGATAGACAACATCAAAGCAAGGCTTCCGAAGGCGAAGATTACGCTATTGTCTGTCACCCCTGTGAACGCTGACGCTGAGAAGAAGGAGCCACGCTACGGAAATATTCAAGAATACAATGCTGGTCTTGAAACGCTCGCCGATCAAAAACAGGTTGAATATGTCGATTTAACTTCCCTCGTTACTGAGCATGCAGATCTGTACGACACGGATGGTATTCATTTCCAAGCGGCGTTCTACCCAATCCTGCTTGATTACTTGGCAACCGTTCGGAATGACCGATGAGCCTCTACAATAACTTTGGAGGTAACGATCATTGGTATTCAGCAGCCTAATTTTTCTATTTCAATTTTTGCCCGCCGCTCTGCTCGCTTATTACGTCTCGCCCACCAAGCTGCGGAATGTCGTTCTGTTCACCGCTAGCCTCGTCTTCTACGCCTGGGGTGAACCACTCTATATCTTGCTGATGCTTTTCTCCACCTTCTTCGATTATGCCAACGGTCTCCTGATCGATAAGTTCAGGCACCGGAAGGTGATGGCAAAATCGATCTTCATCGGCTCTCTCTTTGGCAATTTGGCTATTCTTTGCTTCTATAAATATGCTGGTTTCTTTGCGGAAACTCTGAACCAACTGATCCACCTTCAACTACAGGTTGCCGATTTGCCACTGCCAATAGGCATTTCCTTCTACACATTTCAAACCATGTCGTATGTGTTGGACGTCTACTTTGGTAAGACAACGGTGCAGCGAAACATCATTGCTTTCGGCACCTATGTAACGATGTTTCCGCAACTCGTAGCCGGCCCGATCATCAAATACGGAGACGTTTCCCGGCAACTGACCTCGCGTAGCATGACACTTAACCGTTTCGGGAAAGGTGCGGAATTGTTCATTCGAGGTTTGGCCAAGAAAGTGCTGCTCGCCAATAATCTGTGGATGCTGTGGACAAGCGTGAAAACAGCTCCCACAGCGGACGTGACTGTGTTGTCTGCCTGGCTCGGCATCATCGCGTTCACATTCCAGATTTACTTCGATTTCAGCGGCTATTCGGACATGGCACGGGGGCTGGCCAAGATGCTCGGCTTCGAGTTCAAGCTGAATTTTAATTATCCTTACACCTCCAGAAGTGTAACGGAGTTCTGGCGACGATGGCATATTTCGCTAGGGACTTGGTTCAGAGAATATGTGTATTTTCCGCTTGGGGGCAACCGGACGGGCTTCAGCAAACAGCTTCGAAATTTGCTGATCGTCTGGTTCCTCACCGGCTTGTGGCATGGGGCCAGTTGGAATTTTGTCATCTGGGGCTTATATTTCGGGGTGCTCGTGACGATGGAAAAGATGTTTCTTTTGAAATGGCTTCAATATTGGCCTCGTCCAGCAACCCATCTCTACTTGCTTCTGGCCGTCATTATAGGTTGGGTGTGGTTCGAATTCGACCATTTGACTTCTGCTATAACGTTTATTGAAACCATGCTCGCCTTCTCCGCCAATGGCTGGGTAGACGATCAAGCACTGTACGACTTGTCAACGTATGGCATCTTACTTGTACTGTCGGTGTTGTGTGCTACGCCGCTTCCGCGCAAATGGCTCCTGCGCTTTAAGCGCAAATGGCACTTGGGAGGTGCATTAGTCAATACAGCTCTATATTTCGCCATGTTGCTGCTGTCGACAGCTTATCTTGTTGCCGAGACATATAATCCCTTCTTATATTTTCGGTTTTGACAGGGAGAGATAACAGTTATGAGACGCATTACGAAACGCATTACGAAACAGAAGTTCCTTACTGGCTTGCTGCTGTTATCATATATCGGCATGATGGCTCTAGCTAATGGTGTAACGCCCGACAGGGACTTCTCAGATTCAGAAAATCGTGTGTTGGGGCAGCGTCCTGGCTTTTCGCTGCATTCGTTCCTAAACGGACAATTCATTTCAGATTATGAGCGGTATACGTCAGATCAATTCGTCTTCCGGGACGCCTGGATCCGTATGAAGACTGATGTGGACCGTGCCTTGGGCAAGCGGGAAAGTAACGGAGTCTTCCTGGGCAAGGACGGTTATCTCTTCAAGCAATACACTTCACCGTCAGCAGCGGACTTGGAGAACAGAGCCCAGGCGATTCAGATGCTCGACCAAGCCACGCCCGGTCTTAACAAGTATGTGATGCTCGCGCCAACCGCAGTCGCGCTGCTTTCGGTCAAATTGCCAGCTCACGCTCCTGTTGGTGACGAACGAGCTGATCTGGAGCGAATTCGCCAGTTGCTGCCGCAAGATATTCGCTTTGTCGATATTTATCCAGCGCTGTATGCCCAGCGAGAACAACCGATTTTTTATAGAACCGATCATCACTGGACAACTGAAGGTGCTTATTATGCCTATCGCGAGCTTGGCAGTCAGATGGGGATCGTTCCGCAAAGCACAGATGCATTCGACATTCACCAAGCGTCAGACGAGTTCTACGGCACTCTTTATTCGACAAGCGGATTTCGCCATCTGCAGCCTGACCGAATTCATCTTTATTTGCCGAAAAAGAAGAGCAGCATTAAGGTATCATATGTGAACGAGGGCCTTGTGTCGGATTCTATGTACGAGCTGGACCACCTTCGCAAGAAGGACAAGTACGCTATTTTTCTAAACGGCAATCATGCCCTGATTCGAATTGTGACGGACAATCCTACAGACAAAAAGCTGCTGGTGATCAAGGATTCGTATGCCAATAGCCTGGTTCCCTTCTTAACAGAACACTTTGGCGAGATCGACATCGTCGATCTTCGGTATTACGACGAATCCGTGCTGAGGCTCGTGCATGAACGCCAATACCAAGACATGCTGATACTGTACAATGTCACTACCTTTTTCGAAGATCCGTCCATTCTGAACTTAATGGAGGAAATACCATGAAGAACCAAAGGTTAGTTGTGCTTGCTATTGCTATCGCGTTCGGGATCTTGACTGGATGTTCCGGTCGTTCTGGGGTTCACGAATCATTAACGGCAGCCAAACTAGGCGAAGGCATAATGCAAGCGGTAAATTTAAATGAGATGCAACGAGGAGATAGCGAGAAGCTGCGAAGGATATATCATATCGAGGTAAGCGATGTGGATGATTTCGTCCTATATACTGCTGTATCAAACGTAAAGGCCGACGAACTTGCCATCATCAAGGTCAAGGATGCCAGTGAGATCGAAGCCGTTATGGATCAAATACGGCAGAGGGTCGAGGCGCAGACAGTCAAATTCAAAGACTATCGCCCTGAAGAGTATGCTCTGATCGAAAAACATGTGCTGAAATCGAAGGCCCCGTTCATTTTGTTCGCGGTTTCGGAGGACATTGGACGCATAGAACGCGCATTTGACGACGCCTTGAGGTAAATTACATGAAAGCTGCAAGCCAGGTTCGATCGAATCCGGCTTGCACTTGTGCGACACGCCCCACCCTTTTTCCCACTCCCCTAACTCTTTATAATTATGGACAGTCTATAATTTGCATGCTGGTTCAGCTCCGTCAGAAATTGATCCAGCACCTCGTTCGAAGGGAACCGACACTCCAGCAAATAACAGCCTTCCCCACTAATTTTGTAGTTCCGAATCACATGCTGCGGGTACCCCTCCAGAAAGGCTAAATAAGGCTGGTGGTGGGGACTTTTCGTAAAAATCGTGATCATAGCATGGATGTGACATCCCAGCTTCCCCTGATTTACCTTGATCGTATAGCCCTCAATGACACCCTGATCCTCCAGCTTCGCTACTCTTGCCGCCGCGGCTTGGCCTGTAAGGTGGACCTTCTCCCCTAGTTCCTTCATCGTAATGCGGCTATTCCCGGAGAGCTCCTCCAAAATCCGCATGTCTGTCTGATCCAGCATTCCACTTCATCCTTCCTAATCTGCCAAGCCCTTAGTCTTCAGCTAGCTATCATACTACGATGCAGCATTCAACTGCGACCACATGACGTCGAGATCACAGCATGATTTTCAATAATCAAGTAAAAGCCTGCAATGACTTGATTTTATCCATGTAACTACGCACTGTCCATCCTGTACACTGGAGCTATCAAACAAAAGGAGAGCTCCATATGAAAATAACACTCGTAAGAAATGCTACTCTTATCATAGAATTTGCAGGCACTCGCTTTCTAGTCGATCCCTTTCTGGCTGAACAAGGCGCGTATCCACCATTTCCCAACTCTCTACGGCAGGATCAGAACAATCCGCTGGTCGGCTTGCCTTTACCACTTGAGCAAATTATAGATGTTGACGCGGTGATCCTCACCCACCTGCATCTTGACCATTATGACGAAGCCGCCATAAAGGCTCTACCAAAGGACATCAAGCTTTTCGTGCAAAATGATGCAGACGCTGTCGAGGTTGGCAAGGCGGGCTTTCACAACCTTGAGGTGCTTAGCAAGGATACGTTCCTGGGAGATATTCGTATTTCTAAAACCCATGGTGAGCATGGTAGAGGTGACATCCTGAAATTCACGGGCAGCGTGTGCGGAGTTGTCCTGCAGCATCCTACCGAGAAGACGCTCTATGTAGCCGGAGACACGGTCTGGAATCCGTATGTACAGGAAGCGATTGATACTTATGCCCCTGAGATTATTGTCGTCAATGGCGGGGACAACCAATTTCTGCAGGGCGGCTCTCTGGTGATGGGTAAGGAGGATATTCACGAGGTGCATGAAGCAGCGCCCGATGCCACGATCATCTCTGTCCATATGGAGGCAGTTAACCACTGGACTCTGTCCAGAGAAGAACTCAGAGCATTTGCGGCAGATCATGGCATCGAGGCGAAGCTGCTAGTACCTGATGATGGCGAAGCTTACAGCTTTTGAACTACTCTTCAATCTCAACGATGATATTAACAACAGATGCATCGTGATTTTTGATGCGAAGTGGTGCGGTAAAGGCAGAAATGAGCTTTTTCCCGATTAAAGGAGCTGGATTAATATCCTCATAGATTAGCATGGTCCGCTCTGCATACTTTTCATGATCCAAGAATGCATGGTGCACAAAATACCCGTTACTTTTGGCTTCGGTCAGATTCTCGATGCTTAAGGTATCAATGGCTACGGCCTTGCATTGTGGTAGCTCCTTACGGATGAATTCGGCAGCCTCTGGAGATACAGCTGGAAAATCATTAGCGTATTTCTCGAAATCCGTGTCCCGGTATTTCCAATGACCCGTATTGAATAACAATATATCGGCTTCGTACAAGTCTTCATATTCCTTCAGCTTGTCGATGGTGATGAAGCCATTCGGGCCAAGCGGACAATCAATGAATAGTGGTTTTTTGTAGATAAAGTCTTCAATGGGAACAGCATCTATTCCCTTGCCGTTATTCAAATGATGCCACGGAGCATCCACATGGGTACCGGCGTGGAGGTAGATGCTTAGTACACTTCCGTTCCAGTCATCTCCTTTGTCCAGCCTCTCTCTTGCTTCTATTTTCACCTCTGGCAATCCTGGGTACACAGGCATTCCTTCATAGATGGGGTAAGCAATTTCAACGTATTTTGACATGCTCATGCTCCTGTATTTTAGTTTGTCGGTATGTAGTATTACTCTCCAAAGCTCGTTCCCGGAAACAGGGTATAACGATCCAGATACTGTGTCGATTGCGGTACAATCATCACCGATTGAATTTTATCCGTTCCCGCAAACGTGAATTTCCATTGCTCTACTTTGACTTTGTAATCATCTTCTGCGGTAACTCGTTGCACGATTCGTACGGTTAGGGTATTGTCAGTGCGATTCACGGGTTGCATGTCGACAATGCTGCCCATATTGTAGATTCCACCTGGAAAGCTTTCATTGTAAATATCCGTTTTAAATCCACTTGCGACTAATGCGAGTACATCCTGCCGTCTTCGTTCATCGTAGGCCATAATCCAGTTAAATGCCATGTTACGCTGGTTGACATAGGTTACACTGCCCGTTTCCGCTATGAACTGCACATCGGAATTGACGTATACCGACTTGCTCTTGTTGTCCCACTGAATATCTGCCCCCAGGCCCTCTGATATGGAGCGAAGAGGTACATAGACTGATCCATCAATGATTTTCGGTGCTGCACTGCTCTGAATGCGGTTGCCATGGACAAAAACCTGCGGAGCTACCGTTGCGGCATAAGCCCCCGCGCTAAATATGGACGTGAGCAGGACTCCTCCGATTCCTATTTTGACCATACGCTTCATGTATTCCATCTCCTCCAGAGTATTGTGAAAAGTTAGACGTTTGTTTGAGCATTAAGTTTCCACTTATATCAATAAAAAAAGAGTACGAGGCCCTATGTAGCTTTCTCATCATGCCCAGATGCAAAAAAGCGATCTTCATTGATCGCCTTTTTTTATTATGCATATGGAGGCGAGGAGAGTCGAACCTCTAGCCAAATAACACTCTAGAAGCCTCTACTGGTGCACATCTACCAGCAAATCCAGCAGCAGCCATAGATCAAATAGCAAAAGTCTCAACTCAAGTCAGGCGGAAAGCGATGCTTAGTTGCCTGTTCAAAACCAAACGCTATTTTGATCAGCACAGGTTCACTGAATGCTGTACCAACAAATGATATCCCTTGCGGTCCTTTGGTGGTATAACCTTCTGGGGCCATAATTCCTTTTGTGGCATAGCCTCCAGGAACAGTTATGATGGGATAGCCCGCTCTTGCTGCAAGATCAGCTCCCCCGTCACTTCCAAGGAACATAAGTGCATCCAGCCGGTGCTCCTTCAAAGCATAATCTATTCCATTTTTTCGGGCCATCTCCGTATTTTGCATCAAGCTTTGTAGATATTCCTTTTCCTTCAAGGTACCACTTGTTTCTTCCGACCAGATTAATGTACCTTGTCCATATTTCAATGCTCTCTCTGCATGCTGATCATTAAAAGCAATGATTTCTGTTAGTGAATGAACAGGGACATCTTCAGGTAACCGAGCCAAATAATTGTTGAGAGCATATTTAAATTCGTACCGTAAAACATTTGCATCCCATTCTGTATTTTCACAAGGCAGACTCACGGGATCAACAATCGTCGCCCCCTCCCTTTTCAATACTGCTATAGCATCTTCAACAATTCGATTTCTTTCTTCATCCAAGCCTTCATAATAAAATCTTGGAACCCCTATTCTGGCTTGCTGCAAAAAGTGTCTATCCAAGAATTGAGTGTAGTCTTGGTAGCCATGATGTATATCTTGAGAGTCGGTTTCCTGCTGGTCTGAATCGTCGGAATTAACCAAAGTACCAAGAATAATTGCGGCATCTGTCACTGTTCTTGCAATTGGACCAGCCGTGTCTTGGCTGAAGGTAATGGGTATGATTCCTGACTGGCTAACCAGTCCAATCGTCGGTTTGATGCCTACAACGCTATTTTGACTGGAAGGGCAAATAATAGAACCCGTTGTCTCCGTCCCAATCGCTGCTGCTCCAAGGTTCGCTGCAACAGATGCAGCAGAACCGGAACTTGAACCGCCAACAAATAACTCCCCTGGTCCATAAGGGTTCAACACTAAGCCGCCTCTCGAACTATAACCTGCCCACATTTCATTAGACATAAAATTAGCCCACTCAGTCATATTTGTTTTACCGAGCAAGACAACACCAGCCGCACGGAGCCTGCTAGCAACAACCGAATCTTCTACCGCAATGGAATTCTCTAATGAGATTGAACCTGCACTGGTATGCATTTTGTCATGTGTATCAATATTATCCTTGAGCAAAATCGGGATTCCGTGCAATAGCCCTCTAGCTCCATTATCTTTCCTTTCTTTATCTAAAGTCCTTGCGATCTCAACAGCCTCTGGATTGATTTCTAGAATTGAATTGATTTTCATATCCCATTTATGGATTCTTTCTATGTAGGCTAGTACTAAATCTTCAGAGCTTATTTCCCCAGACGCCATAGCTTTTTGCATGCTAGGTATGTCTGCTTCAATGATCCACTTATCAATATCCATCTCGTTATCCTCCTCCATTATTGTAATTCTGCACTAAATGTAATAAGCCCATTATTTCAAATAAACACATGATTTGGAAGTCATTTCTTTGCTCATCTTGCTTTGATTTGTTTGGATTAGACGAATAAGAAGCATGTCGGGAATAAACCATCAGCAATATAGATAAAAAGAGGACTCCATCGCAGAGCCTCTTTCCCATTAGAATCCACCTATAACCATCTACCACTCACCGACTATCACATAGAACCATACACAACATGCCAAATGGCCCCTCTTCCTCACCTACGAGCCGCTCTTCGTCTCAAGCCGTTCCTTATGGAAGCGGGTGCGGTATTCACCAGGGGTCGCACTGTTCATTTTCTTGAACACACGGATGAAATTCTGCGAGTTGTTGTATCGAAGCTTCTCAGCTATGTCGGAGATCTTGTCATTGGTAGTCTCCAGCAGCTCTCTCGCCTTCTCCATCCGGTAGGCAATCAGATACTCCGAGAATGTCATCCCTACCTCCAGCTTGAAGACATGGCTAAAATGAGACACAGGCATCGCAATATAATCGGCCACGATAGGCATAGACAGATCAGAATCGTAGTGCTCCTGTATATAATCCAGGGCTTGCTGAATGGTACTATGGGTCCGCTGCTCCAATCTGGATTGGATATGCTCGGTCATTGGAGGATAGATCTCGGTCTTGAACCAATGTACGATCTTCTCCGTTGTATTGAGCTCAAACAGCCGTTGGTACAGCTTGGAGCCGTGAATTTGGGGGCTATTCACGTCAAGCTCCAGCATCGTGCGTTGGGAGACGGCAAGCAGCTGCGTAAAGGATTGACGGACCTGATCGTAATCCACTGCCTCTGACTTCAACGTATGTGCGAAGCTATCCAGCAAATCTTGAATTTTGCCGAGATTACCCAACTTGAGACTTGTAATAATCTGCTGCTCGTATTCATAGGGGTAATGCATGGAGGAGCCCTCCAGCTTGATCTGACCAATGTATAGCACCTTGCCACTTCCCTGAATCAACTGGTAATCCAGCGATTCCATAGCTTCACGGAAGCTACGCTTGACCTGACTCAGCCCTTCATAGCTATGTCCGACTCCCAGCGTAACTGTGATGTGCAATAAGGACTCAGCTATACTGCGAATCTCTTCCGCTATGTGAAATACGCCAGTATTGGGGTCCAGCGTACGCTTCTGCTCTTTATGATTCAACAGCATGACAATATGCCCGCTATGCATCTGCACCACCATACCCTCTGCATGATGATGGACAACCTCCTTCACGATATTTAGCACTGCATAATGGAACAGATTGGTGTCCTGCTCGGTGTGACCACGCATGTTATCCAGCTCGATGCAGACGACCGTATAATAAGGATGCCGATCAGGTACGTCATAGTAAGCTGCCTGCTCCATCATATCAGGCCGGAAGGGCTCGTTTAACAGGCGATGAATGAAGTTGCCTCTCAGCGTCGGCATCGATTCCTCGATCTGCTTCTCCAGTCGATCATTGTTGTGTTCCAGTGACTCGAAATAGCTGCGAATCAGCGTAAATTCATTCTCTTCCGCTCGGCCATCAGCCCCTCCTGATTTCTTCTTCACTACCTCAATTAGCGATTGGAAAGCGTGAAGCCAACGCTTCGATAGTACCCCGGACGCCAGTGCACTGACCACGACAAGCAGAAGACAGATCATTAGCGTGGCCTGCTGGATTTTTTGCAGATGCTGCGTAATATCGCTGTACGGAACAATCGTGACATATTTCCAGCCATTGTAGGGCGATTCAATGTAATTAAGTGACATCTTAAGGCCATCAATCTGTACGGATGAAGTATTCGTAGATGATGAAGGGTCCATAATGCTGCCAAGAAAGCTATATTCCTGCAATGGACGCTTCAGCAGATGCTGTGATTGATCCGAAAAAATGTTATAACGCGGGGTAATGATCAGCAGTTCTCTATTTTCTCCAAGGTTCATGTTGTTGAAAATGCGGAATAATGTAGTCTCATCCAGATTGACGATCAGATAACCGCCTGAGCTGTTATCGGGCGTATCGATCTTGCGAATCAGAGTGATCTGATGTAACCCATCTCTATAGGTATAGGATTCCAGCCGATGATCCAGCCAGATTTTGCTCGGAGATAGCGATACCGCTTCCTTGATATACGCGGGCAGCACCTGGTCACTGCGCATTCCGAAATCCGGCGAGACCACGAGCTGTTGATCTGGACGATACAAATATACGGAATTCACATCGTCAATGAGCACCTGCATGGAGCTCAGGATCGTCATCGTCATCCCTAACGCTTCAATATCCTCACCGGGCTTCGACAAAGACAGAAAATGAGCGAACGTAGGATTCGTTGCATTCTGTAAAGTCATGTTTTCCAGGGTGCTTAGCTTCTCGTCTATTCTTTGTTGAATCTGTAGCATCGTCTCCTGGTTGGCTGCTCCTATATCCTGGATGATGTTCTTGCTTGCGATGAAATAGGCAGTCGTCCCCATAATTAAGACCGGAATGGTAGCAAGCAGAGAGGCAATGATCAGAACTTTATTCCGCATCAATCTGGAGGAGAGAGCCTTTCTGATTTTTCTCATCATCAACAGTACCTCGTATTTGTAGTTATGTTCCACTCTAATCATATACCATCAAATAGCATTACAACCATTGTATACGCTTACAATATACTATAGCACAGCATCGCAACAGGTGAATAATCATTTCAATTGAGTATGGGGTAAATTATCAGTCAAGCCCGCAACAGCGAGCTTCTCTTAGGCCGTATCTTTGTAATTATTCTCTACATTAAGAACGGGAAAAAAATAATTATACCCGGGTAATATTGATTTTTAAATTTCACCCGGGTATAATTCAAATTATCCGAAAGGAGGTCAACATGAATAATAACCTAACAGGCTTTTACTGCACAGCATTTTTGGATGTAAAAATTGTCGCCAGTGGTTCCTTACAGCACGTTGTTCGTACTGCTAAGGGTACTCTGAGTGACAAAGAACTCACACAGCTGCTTATATTTGACGATTCCACGGGGAAGCCAATAGATGTTGATTTTCGTGGGAAGATGGATGAGCTGCTTGAACGATTAGGAGAACAGTTTGGTGACCCATTCGGTACAGACGTGAATCACCAGACTACACGGCGGGTTGGTCGACCGAAGCTGGGTGTTGTATCCGGTGAGGTTACATTATTGCCTCGACATTGGGAATGGCTCAAGAGCCAACCTGGAGGGGCATCGGTTACATTACGCAAACTCATTGATGAAGCTCGCCGTGCTGGAGAACAACAGAGCTCAATCCGGGCGTCACAAGAAGCAACCTATAACTTTATGACAGCTATGGCCGGGGACTTCAATCAATACGAAGAAGCTTTGCGGGCACTGTATGCTAGTGATTCGGATCGTTTTTACCACCTCATTGAGGAATGGGCACCTGATATCAGAGAGCATGTCAAGAGATTAGCAGCCAATGCCTTCCCTGAAGAGAACCTATGAATGAAAGCATATGACGGCTTAAGGAATTAAAATGCAATTGCGAAAGGAGTCATTATGACTGAGTTAGAATCTATTCGTTACATCGAACCAACGCAACAATCTGGCATGAGATTCATGCAACGAGGCATTGAGGGCAGCATCGTCATGTTGAACCTACTGCGCTTTCGTGATATTGCTGATTACTAAAGGAGAACGACCATGAACATTCTAAAAGTTAACGGGATTGAGTTGGCCTATGATAGCTTCGGTAACGAAAATGACGAAGCGATTATCCTGGTCGCTGGGCTTGGGACCCAGATGATCCGCTGGACGGTTCCGTTTTGTGAACTATTGGCAGCGCGGGGCTTTCGGGTGATCCGTTTTGACAATCGTGACGTAGGCTGCTCAACACACTTTAACCATTATCAGACACTGGATTTTGACGCATTAGCGACTGCTCTCATGTCGGGACAGCGACCGGACATCCCCTACACTCTCGATGACATGTCCAACGACGTGATCGGACTGCTCGACGCCCTTTCCATTGACCGAGCACATGTTGTTGGCAGGTCCATGGGTGGAATGATCGCCCAGATTGCAGCTAGTGAACACCCTGAAAGGGTTCTATCAATCACTTCCATTATGTCCAGTTCAGGTAATCCCAGCCTTCCACAAGCTTCTCCGGATGTCATGGGGATGATGACTAGACCGGCGCCGAGCCCATTTGAGGATGAAGCAGGATTTTTGGCACACAGCATCTCTTTTGCCAGACGCATCGCCGGTACTGGCTATCCGTTTGAAGAAGGCGCGTATCGAGAACTTATTCTGGAGGAGGCCCAGCGGGGCTACGATCCAGGCAGTGTCGGACGACAAATTGCTGCGATCGCTGTCTCTGGTGACCGTCGTCCGCGACTGGCAACCATAAAAGCACCAGCACTTGTCATACATGGGAAGGACGATCCCCTGTTCATCCCAGCCTGTGGTGAGGACACAGCTTCTTCCATCCCGGATGCCGAGCTGATGTTAGTTGACGGTATGGGACACGACCTGCCACGCCAACTGTACAAAATAATCGTTGATGCCATAGTGCGAACGGCTCATCGCAATGGACACGCACGCGCTGAATAGCAGCCATTTGGAGCTCCACGGTGCCCATGTAATATCCAATAAAAAAATGTATAATAACAACTTAATAAGCGCCGGCTCCAAGATATCATCGTGAGCCGGCGCTATATTATCTTCAGAAGGCGATACGATAAATCGTCAGGCTTAACTTCCTGTGAGTTCGTATGATGATGCATGGTCAGCCAGCGCGGTGGCGTCTGGCTGACGAGCACAGTTCTTGAATTCAGATTGGCAGTTCGTTGCTCCATTTATTGATATTAGCGCGCTGTATAACGTTGATAAGCATCCTCATGAATTTTGACCATCTGATCAATCCCCATACTCTTGATGGTATCCACAAATTTATCGTACTCACTCATCGGAGTCTGACCCATGATGAATTTGGTCATCATTTCGTTCAGGTATGTGGTTATAGGATTCATGATCGAAGCGTTCTGTCGAGACTCATCCTCCGTGAAGTGCAGTACAGGCAGCAGAAGCGATTGATCCCCCTTGATCCAGACCTGATTCGCTTCCTTTTGCTCATCGTAGGTCATTAAAGCATCCAGATAACGGCTGTCCTGATTCATCGGCCCATCCATGATGGACATGGCATAGGCGGCCAGTGCCTGATCATAGGTCAGACTCGGATTGTTCATGATCTCATCTGTAAAGCGGATTGCGTCCCCTTCTCTGACGTAGCTCTCCCCTTCTATGCCAAAGTTGAACAGATCATGCCCCTCCGGGCTATAGTTGAAATCCATCCACTGGACGATATACTTGATCTTCTCTTCATCGGCCGATGACGTAATGGCTGCACCATAGGTCAGGACCTTGTTATTAAGTGTAAAGGTCATATAAGGCTTACCTGCGGTACCTGTGGGCCATGGAGCTCCCACAAGCTTAAAGTCTGGATCAGAAGACTTCATCAAATTCAGATATTTAGCCATGCCACTGAATACTCCAGCGCTATAAGCACCAGCCTGACCCTTCGTGATCTTGTAGTCGAAGGCTTTACCATCATTCGTCATCATTTCCGGATCGAGCAAGCCCTCCTGATACCATTTGGCCATCGTCTCTATGAATTGCTTGTATTCAGGCTCTAATGGGCCGTATACTATCTTCCCATCCTTGAACTGAAAGCCGCCAATGACGCCAAAGGATGGAGAAAAATCATGCAGCTTGCTCAGATTGCCCGGCCCCCAATTCGCCGTGTACGGAAGCTCATCCTGTAGACCATTGCCATTCGGATCCTGTGTCCTGAACGCCTTAAGCACCGTGTACCAATCATCTATAGTAGAAGGTACCTCCAGATTCAGCTTATCGAGCCAATCCTTTCTGAGGATCATACCTGCTGTAGCATTGAGCTTCTCCGCATCAGCACGCATATATGGGAACATGTAGATCGTCCCGTCATCCATGGTGATTTGCTTGCGGATCTCCTCGTCACTCTCGATCAGCTTCTTAAGATTGGGCGCATATTTGTCAATATAGTCATTCAGCTTGATAATCCTGCCGTCTGCCAGCATCTTGCCGGGACCGCCTACCGCGTCGGACCAGTTATAATAGATAACGTCAGGCATGTCGTTGGTAGCAACGAGCAGATTGAATTGATCCTTCTGCTGTCCCAGCGGTGGATGAATGAAATTGACCTTGATGCCAGTTAGCTCTTCCTTCTTCTTGTAGGCAGCCATCTCACCAAAATTCTGTAGCGATGCCGTGAGCTTGCCATCGTTAGCCCGCCAGTAATCAATCGTCATAGGCTCCTCTACTATCGGTAACGGGATGGAAGTAAGTGCTTCAACATTAGCGAGGTCTTCCGAAGGCGATTCCTTGGACTGCTCTTGTCCAGCGCAAGCACTGAGAAAGATAGAGCACACGAATACAAGACATAAGGCCAGAGACAGGTTTTTCTTCATATTGTTTTTTGTCATACCATTTTTGTTCATAGAGCCGAATTCCTCCTTCATGTAGGTTAGTTCTTATTGTTTTACAGCACCAAGCAGAGCGCCTTGAACAAAGTATTTCTGGATGAACGGGTACACCATGACAATCGGCAGGGTAGAAATAATAATGGTTGCATACTTGATATTCTCGCCCAGTGCATATCCCGTATCCGCTCCGGGCCCCATCGCCTCGGTGCTATTACTTAGCAGAATATCTCTGAGTATGATCTGGATCGGATACAGGTCTGCATTACGCAGGTACAGCAGCGGACCCATGTAATCATTCCAATGATCAACAGCATAATACAGCGTTAACACCGCCAGAATCGGCTTGGAGATCGGCAATATGATTCGGAACAGTATTGTAAAATCATTCGCTCCATCCAGCTTGGCGGATTCGATGAGCTCTTTGGGTACGCTCTCAAAATTGGTCTTCATAATAATCAGGTAAAAGGTGTTGATTGCCACGGGCAGAATCAGTGCCAGCCTGCTATTGATCAAGCCCAGATTCTGAATGAGCAGGAAGGTCGGGATCATGCCACCGCTGAAGAACATGGTGAATACAACGATCTTCATCAGTGCCTTACGGATCATCAGATCCGGTCTGGACAACGCATAAGCAGCCAGCGAAGTCATCAGCAGATTGAACGAGGTCCCTACAATGACATAGAAGAGGGTATTCATATAACCGCGATAGATTTTGGAATCCTGTAACACATGCTCATAGGCCGCGAATGTGAATCCATCTGGCCACAGCATGAAGGAACGATTCTGCAGTAATGAATTCGGATCGCTAATTGAAGCATTGAATATATACAGCATGGGATAGACTGAGATGAGAATAACGATGGCCAGCATCAGATAGTTCGCCCCGTCAAAAATTCGTTCAGCAATGGAACGCTTCATTCCATGCTCCTCCTTTCTACCATAGAGTTGTAGAGTTCGCCTTCCTACTGATGGCATTCGCAATGATGAGCAGCAGGAAATTCACCAATCCATTAAATAGGCCCACTGCTGTCGAGTAGGCATAGTTGGCCTCCAGTACCCCTGAGCGATAGACGAAGGTCGATATGACGTCCGATACCTCATAAGTAGGCGCCGTCTGCATCAGCAGAATCTTCTGCAGATCAGAATTCATGACCGCTCCCAAGCGTAGGATCAGCATAATAACGATCGTAGGCATAATTCCTGGCAAAGTTACATGCAGGAACTGTCTCCATCTCCCCGCTCCATCCATCTTGGCTGCTTCATACAGCTGGGAGTCAATATTGGCGAGCGCTGCGAGGAAGATAATTGATGCCCACCCGGCCCCCTGCCATATATTCGATATAATATACATAGGTCGGAACATATCCGGCTCCGAGAAGAACATCATTGGCTGTAAGCTGAACATATCACGGACGATATTGAACAAGCCCCCGTCAAGTGACGAGAACGTCTTCATCATGCCCACGACGACTACAACAGATATAAAATGCGGCAGATAGCTTACGGTCTGCACAGTTCGCTTGAACATCTTGCTTCTCACTTCATGCAGCAGCAAAGCAAGAATAATCGGTGCAGGGAACCCCAGAATAATGCTGTACAAGCTCAATATGAGCGTGTTCTTCAGGAGTCTCCAGAAGTAGTAGCTGTTGAAGAAGGTAATGAAATTCTCAACACCAACCCATGTCCCTCCCCAGATCCCGTGCGTGAGATTATAATTTTTTTGGAACGCCATCAGCAAGCCATACATCGGACCATATTGAAATATGCCATAGTAAGCAATGACTGGCACGAGCATCAGATAGATATACCTGTTGCGAAGCAAGTCTTTTTTGAATAACGCCATTTTGCTCGGTGTGCTTCGTGATGCTACCAGCTCTCTCTTCGCCAGCTCCTGTTTCACGTGTAAGCTTCCTCCCCCTGTAAGAATCATGTCTCAACACTCCTAGCGTACTATCCCTACATCCATAAAAATACAATCACATCAATTGATTATCCGCTTCCCCACTCACACCCACAAAAAAACACACCCAGCATGCAGAATGTTCTGCCGCTACGTGTGCGATAGTCGTTGTTATATGTGCATATCCCATATCGTGTATGCATCACCAGTCATATTTCCTTATTTCGTGGAAGAGCCCCGGCTTGTTACCTTCACTTTGACCTTGTACGTGATCTTTGACTCGCTGAACACTTCATCCCAGTTGTCCTTTACCTGCTTCCATACCTTGGGCTCCTTAATGCGAAGGACCTCTCCAAAATCAGCCACATCCACCTTGTAGGTGCGCTGGAGCTTGTGCAGAACCTGCTCAATCTGCTGCTCGGCTATGTCTGCAAAATCCTTTTCCAATTCCTTGAGATACGCACCCTTTTCCTCCGTCTCCGGGATAATCCAATCCTCCATGAGCCATCCCTCCGACTCGACGTTGACATGGAATGAGATATCCTGACCTCTGACGGTCGGCGTAATCGTCGTCTTATTTTTCTTTGTTTCGTAGACAACTGTGTAGCCTTCTTTGTTGTAGGTCTTTACGATACCACCTCGTGATTGCAGATTAATCCAGGCAAGACCCTCCAGATCTGTCTGACTCAGCGCTCCAATATATTTGGTCGTCTTGCCGCTAAATATGCCTGCCCCAGAGAATTTGTCATCTCCATCAAAGGATATTACATTCTGAAGTAGAAAGCTTGATCCCGCCTTTAGCTTGGCATCTAGCTTGGCCAATGTCATGGGCTCAAGGATCTTGTTGATCAAATACGAATTATTGACCATGCCTGTAAGATAGAACGCTGGGATTTGAGATTGATCCTTCAAGGTTAGCACATCCAAGGCACGCTCATGGCTCAGTAATACGAGGCAATTCAGCCGAATGTCATTATCCCGCAACACAAAATCCAGCAATTGATCGAGTCTATACTTCTTGGCAACATCCTTAGAGATGACGATGACCTTCAGATGATGGCCAATTAAGGGACGGTCCCTAAGTAAAGCAAAATGCCGAAATATCTGTAACAGAGAGTCACCAGTAAGCTGTTCATTCGAGTACGAGGATTTATCTGAGGTGTTCGAGCCTTCCTCGGCACTCTTTGTGGATTTCACATTACCCGGGGCAATTTGCACTGTCGCGGTAATGTTATTTTGCTTGGGATATTCTGCGCCTTCCTTCGTGAGATACTTCTCAAGCGGCGTCTCTCGCGGGGTATCGATCCCAAGGCCAAGATATACACTGAGGTCCTCAATCTCCCGACTGCTCCAGCAGCCAGTAATCGTGAGCAATAATGCCATTACGATGATGCTACAGCCTACCCGATGAACCCATCTCATGCCTGCTTCCCTCCCTTTTTGCGAATAATGCTTGTAATCAGCAATAGCAGAGGCAGAGTACCAAACAGTACAACAGATGCATTGCCCAACATATCTCCGAATGCCAATGTCTGATCCACATCCTTCGGAATCATCGCCAGAATATAGATTAACGGCAGGAAAATGTACATACTCACACGCAGGCCCTTCAACCGAAACATATCGCGTACACCGATGGAGGCTGTGTAGTGGGCAATTGCCGAGGTAGAGAAAATTTGCATGATCCAGATGACCAGCAGCAAGGACTCAAAGCGCTCAAAGATCAAACCTTGAATCTCAAAGCTTCGAAGCAGATCGAGCGTCGGCCATGTCCTGGTCATAATTCCGTTTACAGAGAGACTGCCGATGACCATGACTACCGTAATAAGGTAAATGACTGTTGATGTCAGTACTCCCCACACCACGGATTTATTGCTTTTGCCCGGATTCTTCATATAAGCAGTCATGACGAGCATAACCTCATAGCCTGTATAGGACAGTAATGTTGGCTTGAGACCCTTTAATAACGGCATTAAGCCCTCACCCAGCAGCGGTCTTAGATTGTTTATTTCGAATAGTTGACTGCTGAGCAAGATCTCGAGGACAAAAATAATCAATGTAATGGGCAAAATAATCTCAAACACACGCACGATCACGGGAAGCCCCCCAGAGGTCATGTATAGCCCGATCCACATAAATAACATGACAATTGCCCATGTAGGCGTACGTTCCAGCAGGAACATACCGGTCACCTCTGCCATCACCCTGATCTCCAGGGCCGAGATGGTGATGAAATAGACGATCATAGGGAGCAGCAGTATGTAAGAGACCCATCTCCCAGTGATGATTGGGGTGAATTCAAATACCGTCTTCCCCGGGAACCTACGACACAATGCTACGATAATTAGACCCAGCCCGACTACGATCAGACCAGACATGATAATTACAATCCACACATCTGGTGTGCCAACAGCGTCAACCGTTGTGCGCGGGAGTGTCAGAATGCCTGCCCCAAGCATATAGTTCACGATGATAACAGCAGCTTGTGTCGCACTGAGGTGGACCCGAGACTTAGAGCGGCTCATATGTATCCCCCTTCCATACATGATTTTTAATTTTTGCGCTCAGAATCATTTGGCTTGGTCATTTCAGGTCGCAGCTTCATCATGCTAAGCGGTGCTCGGATGACGAAATCCTTCCAATCCCTGAGATTATACGGTACTGCTGGAGATACATACGGTACACCAAAGCTGCTTAACCGTGCGAGATGTGTACACATCAGCAGGAAGAACATAACTACACCGAATAATCCAAGCGCAGCTGCACAGAACATGGCAACGAACCGCAAAATCCGCAAGGTAATCCCGGCACTATAGACCGGTATGGTGAAGGATGATATCGCTGTAATCGCCACGACAATGACCAGGAACTGGCTAATAATACCTGCCTGGACAGCCGCCTGTCCGATAATTAGACCGCCAACGATCCCCATCGCTGGTCCAATCGGCTTAGGCAACCGAATCCCAGCTTCCCGCAAGATCTCAATGGATAGCTCCATAATCAAGGCCTCGATGATGGAGGGAAACGGTACACCGCTACGGGCATCAATGATGGTTAAAGCAAGCTTGGTCGGAATAAGCCCTGGATGGAAGGAGATGAACGAAATATATAGCGCTGGAGCAAGTAAGGCCAGCGTAGCCGACATAAAGCGGAGCACGCGTAAAAAGGTACCCGGAATCCAGCGATCGTAATAATCCTCTGGCGATTGCAGCAGCATGGTGAAGGTACCAGGCACAATGAGCACAAATGGAGTGCCATCCAGCATAATGACTACCTTGCCTTCCAGCAAGCCACCAATCGCCCGGTCAGGCCGCTCTGTATTGAGCACCTGCTGAAACGGACTCAGCGTGCTATCCTCAATCAACTGCTCTATATAGCCTGATTCCAGCATGGCATCCATATCCATACGCTGAATACGGGTCTCCACCTGCTGGACCAGATCAGGATTCACAATATCCTTCATATACGCGATAGCCAGCTTTTTCTTGATCCTGGACCCTACCTCATACTGTTGAATGAACAGACTTTCATTTTTCCCAATCTGTCGTAGCAGGGCCGTGTTCTCATCCAGACGCTCCGTGAAGCCAATGCGCGGACCTCGTAGTAAGGCTTCGGACAAGGGCTCTTCCAGACTGCGAGTCTTTCCCTTCGCCGACCCGATTAAGATCGCTACCGTCATGCCGTCTATGAGAAGTGCTCCTTTACCAGTAAGCACCGCATTGGCAATCTCTTGAATGTGCGATGACTCCTGAATATCACTAACAGGCAACAGACGCATGCTCAAGAAGTCCTTGAACGCCTCTTGCCGCGGGAGTCGCTTCCACTTCATTCCGACGGTATCGGGGACGCCCTCACGCATTAATGTGGTGATAAGGAATTCATCCATTAGCTGCTGATCCACGAGCCCATCCACATACAGGACAGCTGCCTTCAGATCTGTCCCCTTCATATAGAACTCACGAATATGTACATCCGAGTTCTTGCCAAAGCCTTGTCGTATCGTAGCTATATCTGCGGTATAGACCCCGGTCAGTGGAGAATCCTTCGAGCGAAAGGTGTCTTTTCCTTGTAAGCTCTGCTCTTGTTGCTGCTGCTTAGCATGTTGATTCTGTGTACTGGATTGTTGCTTATTCGCACGTTGCTTATTGCTTTTCTTCGAATCGCTGAAGCTTCCATTCTTGACCGCTGTCTGCAGCCATTTCGTTAACTTCGCAAGTCCAATCGGAATCATGACCAATAGCAAGGCCTGCCACCAAATCGGCCAGCCAGGTATATATTCCCTCACTTCAGACCACACATCGTCACCTCCCTGTTGTGTTCAGCCGCTTCCCTGTCGATCAAGTCGTATGCCCCATCGTTGTGGGAGAAATGGTAATGAATGACGATAAGTAGTGTTTCCAACCTTCCTATAAACATACGGAGGCATACTTGTGAGCTGAATGAAAAGAAGATATTTTCTAGCGTCGCTATACTTTTGCCATGTTCGAGCCATCTATTTTCCTGCACAATGAGCATATCTCAAGCAGACAGCAGGTCTGCAGCAACGATCAGGAGGAATCAACATGGCACAACAAGCGGTAAAACTACAGTCATTTGCAGATTTAACACCTTATATGGAAGGCTTCGAGCTTGTCTCCACTCAATGGGGTGCGGATGGGCGGGTCTATGTTCTGCTCATCGATCAGCTCCCCGAGAGAGACAAAGGGATGTTCGTGCAAGCCAAGCTACATAAGCAAAGGCTCTATAGAGTCCTTGTACTGACGGATCACGTCGTGAATGATGTTATGATCTGGAGCAGCTTCAATTACCACTATATACAGCCACTTCACGAGCATCTGCTACTCGTTGGCGCACGTTGCAGATATTACGGGAGGAATCAGTACGATCTGAATGCGAGAGTATACGATTATGAAGGGCTCACTGTGGATGAATTTCTGCTAGGTGACGGCATACAGGATGTCCAGGTAAGCGAGGAAGGTATGATCTGGACCAGCTATTTTGATGAAGGTGTATTCGGAAATTACGGGTGGAGTGAGCCGGTTGGCGCATCAGGCTTGCTGGCCTGGGACCATCAGGGGAAGCGTACCTATGAGAATCAAGCCGTGGATATCGCTGATTGTTATGCACTCAATGTAGTGAAGGATCAGGAAGTATGGTTCTACTACTACACGGACTTCTCGCTCGGCTGTATCACAGGCGGAACGCAGCAGCCGAACGTTACTTTGATGGACCCGGGCATCTCAGGCTCTTCTGGCTTCTGTACAGATGGGTATCACTTCTTGTTCGATGGTGGCTATGGCCGTCACGGGACCTACGTCCTGAAGAAGCTGGAGCATTCTCGCCATCTAACGAAAGGCACCAAGATCACCTTCCGTAATGAACAAGCCAGGCAGCTTCAAGTTCAAGCTCAGTGCTTTCGTCAGAACCGTCTCCTGCTGTATTCAGGCCAGCTACTCTATCAGGTGACCGTGGAAGAGATCGCTGAGCACCTCGGTAATCTTGCGTAGTCTAATAGCGAACGTCATGCTCATCTCGATCACCTCAACACAAATAGTCGCCATCCCGACAGAAATGTCTGGCATGGCGACTATTTAGAACAATCTATTATAAACAGCGAACGATCTATTGTAGGCAAAGAATGATCTATTACAGTAAGCACCATACACATTCAAGCTGCAAAATGGATAAAGGGAAGTCGCAATAACTACAGGACAGACGTAGCTAAAAGCGACTATCTTCGTTCGGTATGGACAACTTCAAATGCTTGAACGAGACCTGGCAGCCTAAGCCTGTCGGAGATTGTGCGACAACCCCAGCCATAAATGGTCCCTCTGCTCCCATGCCAAAGTAGCGAATCAGCTTCCAGCTCTCCCCATCCACTGAGTAATGAAAGGACACCACACGACCAGCCTTCGTTATTCTCAAATAAGGCTGCTCTACATCCACACGCTCCGAATTGCAGTCATCCGAGAAGCCATGCTGCGTCACTACAGAGACAATGGTTGGGTATTCTCCGTTGGATTCAAAGCAGAGCTTCGCCCAATTGTTCTCATCAGCCATCAGCATCAGGCAGCCCGAATCATACTGATGCTGCATATCTACCTTGACCTGTGTTGTCAGCTCAAAGGACGAGTCCACATTCAAATATAGAAAAGGAGCGGAATGTACGATATGCTTGCCAGCTGGGTCTTTGAAGAAATCTGCCTTAGCAGGTGTGTCAATTACCAGCTCTCCCTCCTGCGTAAATGTCCAGCTACTCGGCTCATGCATCCAGCTGAGCTGATGTCTTTGCGTTGCCTCAAATTGATTGTTCCCCATGGACTAAACCTCCGTCTGGTCGGGCTCGACTTCTGAAAAGGAGCCAGCATGATATAATTTCACGTTGATCAGCAGATGACTGATATCTAAATATATCGTCATTATATCTGCGCAATGGTCCCATTTATATATAAAATTGTAGTGATTTGATATAATAATATGGAATTGTCGTAAGAAAAAAATAAATCCCTATTTTACAAATGCAGTATGCAACCGCAAGATGAAATTCAGATTCTTCATTATTCTCGGCGTTATCTTCGTAATCGACTTTCTAGAAATGGTCGCTTCCTCAAATCCTGTGGTCGAAGCCCATGTTGTTTGGCTTGACGATGCCAGGAGAAATGAGCGGCCATTCGATACATAATACGTGGGAAATTAGGCTGAATAAATAGCGATTCCGCACTACTTCGAGCGAGGATTGCCGTGCTGAGCCGAGTCATCGCTTTGCCTAGATTCCTTAGTGGGCCTTTTCCCAGCGGCATCTTTAACTCGTGTAACATCTCCCCTGCTCCGTGACCAACTGCCATTCCAAAACGGAAGCCGCAGCGTACGCACCAGTTCTTAATCATATCTGCTGCAATCGTGCACTGCTTCCCTTCGAAAAATCCATTATTGATTAACGCATACACGAAGAGATTCGGGTTACCTTGCTCAGTCTGACGGAAATTTTGCAGCTCGACCATCATCCGCAGTACATGTGAAGGGATGGCATCAAAATAAAGCGGAAATGCCAGTACGATCACATCGGCTTGGTTAAGCTCCCGATATTGCTCAGGCTTCAGCTGCTTGCCATTGACCCGGTACGAAGTCAGCTCGTTGCCCTCGGTGATGAAGGGCTTGAGCTTTTCTAGCAGAAATCCAGAATTGGTCGCTCCGCCCTTCGGACTGCCGTTAATCAGCACAATGTTCATGGTCGCACCTCCACCAACTCGTCAAGCGTGTTGTGAAAAGAAACACTATATTGGGACACATCCAAATTTATTGCATTAGCGCGAGTCAGTGCCTGTGCTGTGTGACGTTCAGCCTCCGTGATTCCTTCTCCATAAAAATGGACGGTGAACTTGAAGCGCTGTTTGTAGCGTTGCTGATGATGTGTCTCACCTTCTTCGATTACAAAATAGGGCAGAACATAGGGTAGTGAGCGGTTCAATACGTTGCTGACGAACGGGCTATATCCTCCATATACGTTGCGGGTGATGAGTACCAACTCTTCGCAGGCGGCGAACCGGTCACCCATGTGTTGATAAGAATCTTTGAGCACGCAGGTCCCCGGAGTGCGAACCCAACAACCGAAGCAGCCTACACAATGACGAATGGAACCCGTCTCCCCGATTATTTCATCGGTATCCTCGCTGAAGCCGCTAAGGAAGGCAACATAATCATCATTCGCTAAATCATGGACGATCAGTTTCATTAGCTGTTCCTCCCGACTGAAGAATGGTTTGCCATACTTTTTGCCAATCACCTGAATATCGAATGCCACTGCTTGACAGTAGTGATGCTACGCCATGTACAAGCGACCAGTAGGCCATTAGCATGTTGTCGTCCTGTTCAGGTGGAAGACCCAGACTGCGGAACAGCCGATAGCCAGTTGCCCGGAATACTGCAAATGGTGGGTAAGGCGGAACGTTCTCAGCTCCTGCGTCTACCTGAATAACAATGCCTGACTGAAAAAATATAAATGGAAAATAAGTGGGGTGCCGCTCGAAAAAGGATATATAGGCGGTTCCCAACTTTTCCATTTCCGACATGGGGTCATTGTTCCCTTCAATAGAGACTTGCAGGGTGGTCGTGAACTGCTCCGTGACGTGATCGGCCATCGCAGCCAACAGCTCCTGCATATCCTTAAAATGACTGTAAGGCGCAGCGTGACTGACACCACACTTGGCTGCTACCTTTCGTAAGGAGAAACCTCCTAGCCCTTCCTCGCCAATGAGTTCAATACCGGTCTCAATTAAGGTGTTACGTAAATCGCCATGATGGTAAGGTCCAGGCTTCAATCCTATCGCTCCTTCGTTTAACTTTACGTTGTAAAGATAACTCTGTATATTGACATTGTCAAGATTGAGTTGGAGATATCTGAGAGATTATTCTCTCGGGAGGGTAATACATTTAGGCCGCCCGAGATTCGGACGGCCTATTATCAAGTAACACTATGGAATAGCAGTTGGGAATAACCTTTGGAATATCACTGACAATCAGCATCATCCCGTTAAAAAACGGATTCAACAGACAAGACAAAGCCTGTGCGATGAAACACCTCTAGACCTGCCTTCATACCTCTTATGACAGTGTCTTGATGGCTTCCGCTGTGAATGGAATCAATGCCTCAGAATTATTCTCGTGAATCTTGCGCACCCATGCAGGGTCGGACAGCAGTGCACGACCTACAGCGACGAGATCGAATTCCCCTTGCTCCACTCGTTCTACCAGCGCTTCGACGCCAACATGGTTAGCTCCTTGACCCGTGGTGAAGAAGCTCATGAAATCACCGTCCAATCCTACAGATCCGACTGTAATCGTAGGTTTGCCCGTCAGCTTCTTCGTCCATCCAGCCAGATTCAGGTCAGAACCTGCAAACTCCGACTCCCAAAAACGACGTGTAGAGCAATGGAAGATGTCAACGCCTGCTTCCACCAGAGGAGCCAAAAATTGCTCCAGCTGCTCAGGGCTATCCGCCAGCTTAGCCGTATACTCGTTACTCTTCCACTGCGAATAGCGCAGAATGATAGGGAAGTCCGGGCCGACAGCTTCACGACAAGCCTCAATGACTTCTACCGCAAAGCGGGTGCGTCCTACCATATCGCCGCCATATTGATCTGTACGGGGATTCGTTTTCTCCCAGAAAAATTGATCAATGAGGTACCCATGCGCGCCGTGGAGCTCAATGCCGTCAAAGCCGACTCGTTTGGCTTCAGCGGCTGCCTGGCCGAAGGCTTGAACGATTTCTTTGACCTCAGCCTCGGTATATTCACCCACGTCGCCCTTGGCTCCCATGTGCCATAGCTGCGGAACGATTCGTCCTCCTGCTGCGTGCACCTCAGCCACTACATGCTCCCATCCCTTCAAAGCAGCTTCTCCGAAGAAATGTGGAACGTTCTCCTGATTGGATGCATCTGGATGGTTAACGATCGTGCCCTCGGTGATAATCAGACCCACTTCATTCTCTGCTCTATGGCGATAGTAAGCAGCTACATCCTGACCGGGAATTCCATCTGGGGAGAACTGACGAGTCATCGGCGCCATTACGAAGCGATTCGACAGACTTAGCTTGCTGGAGTTGAACGGTGTAAACAGTGCTTCCAGGGATACAGTAGGTTTCATACATTGCCTCCTAAGATTTGAACTAATATATTTATATTAACTTTCGAATGACACTACTAAGAATTACAGCGCACAGAGAAACGGAACATATCTATAATTGGAACAATATCATTCTCGTGCAATAGTACAAGAACCAGAGTAAGTATAGGGTGGTGAGATCATGAGATAAGTAATAGTACCCTGTCACCTCCCTTTCAAAATAGGATGGGTCTGTACAACAGCTATATCTCATCGTAGCAATCAAGCTACCTAGAAATAGAGATATAGTTCAGCTTTATCTGTATGATCTCAGCAGTGATAAAATTGAATAATTGTGATGACAATTCATATGTTCTCCTTGTCTCAGCGTTACTTTATCATTTATTGACCATGCAGTCAATAAAAAAATAATTGTGCACAATGATTTAGATATAAAGACAGCTTACCTCCTCATAAACAGAAAGACATCCCGCTTCCGGACCCTCTGCCCAGAACGGGATGTCGAACAAATTTTAGTTGTTTACCTTGTCCTCCGTCACCAGCTTCAATTCAGCAGGAATGACCTGCTCTACCTGCTTGCCATCCAGCACGTCCAGTGCAGCTTTCACCGCCAACTCACCAATAATTACAGGCTGCTGAGCAACGGTTGCCGTTAATTTTCCGTCCTGAATGGATTTAATGGCATCATCATTACCGTCAAATCCGATCACGGGAATATTCTTACCCGAGCTCTGAATCGCTTCAATAGCGCCCAGTGCCATCTCGTCATTGTGGGCAAATACCGCTTGTACATCAGGATTACCTTGCAGCAGATTTTCCATGACGTTCAATCCCTTGGACCGATCGAAATCCGCAGATTGTGTAGCAACCACATCAAGCTGTTCATCCGCGATCTCATGGAAGCCTTTGCCCCTTTCTCTCGTCGCCGAAGCGCCAGGTACCCCCTCAAGCTCGATGACTTTCGCTCCCTTGCCAAGCTGTGCAACAAAGTATTCCGCTGCCATACGTCCTCCTTTGACATTATCCGATGCCACTAAAGCCGCGACGTCGCCCCGGTCTGCAGACCGATCCAGCGTAATAACAGGTATACCGACGCTGTTGGCCGACTGAACGGCTGTCGAGATTGCCGCAGAATCGGCAGGATTAATGAGCAGTGCATTTACACCCTGCTGCAGGAGATCATCCACATCGTTGGTTTGCTTAGCTGAATCGTTCTGCGCATCAACAACAATGACCTCAATCCCTTGTTTTTGGGCTTCAGCAACGACCCCGTCCTTCAATGATACAAAAAATGGATTGTTCAGCGTAGAGATTGACAGACCGATTTTCTTCAATCCGCCGCTTCCAGCAGAATCAGGCTTTGCCCACTCCGGTGGCTCCAGGGAGCACCCGGCCAACACAATAATCATCAGCATGCTTACGAGCGTTAAAGTCCACTTTTTCATATTTGTTTCTCTCCTTATGCTGTTTTCTTGCGGTCCAGCAGGACGGCAATGGCAATCACGACACCCTTCACCACCATTTGGTAGAAGGAGTTCACACCAAGCAGGTTCAAGCCGTTATTCAATACCCCGATAATCAGAACACCGATCAATGTGCCGACAATTCGTCCTCGCCCTCCTGCAAGGCTCGTACCGCCCAGTACAACAGCCGCGATCGCATCCAATTCATAGGATGTCCCCGCTGTTGGCTGTGCTGAATTCAAGCGCGATGTCAGAATCGCTCCGGCCAGAGCTGCAAGCATACCTGCCAGAGAGTAAATCATGATTTTAACACGCGTTACTTTGATCCCTGAGATGATGGAGGCTTTCTCATTGCCACCAATTGCGTACGTTTTGCGACCAAAGGCTGTCTTGTGCAAAATGATCCATAGCACCATAAACGCAATCAGCATAGTAATTGCTGGTACCGGAATCCCCAGTAAGTAACCTCGGCCAAATAATTGAAACATCAGGCTGTCGCCAAGCCCTGTAATCGGGTTGCCGTTCGTATATACTAACGTTAATCCTCTGAAAATGGTCATTGTAGCCAACGTCGCGATAAACGGTGCCATCTTCCCTTTCGTGATCATGAGGCCGTTAACCATCCCCATGACACCACCCAACGCCACACCGACAATGATGGATAAGATCGGATCAAAGCCAGATACCATCATATTGGCTACAAAGGCACTGGATAAAGCCAAAATTGAGCCAACCGACAAATCAATTCCGCCCGTTAAAATAACAAATGTCATACCGAAGGCGATAAGTGCATTAATCGAAACCTGACGTAGCAGGTTCAGAATGTTAAGCGGTTCCAAGAAGCTTGGATTCAAAATAGAGACGATGAGAATAAGAATAATCAAGCCGAGCAATGGCCCCATTTTTTGAGTTATATTCGAGAATCGTACACCGCTTTGGGCCTTTTTATCCTGAATGGTTGTCATATCATTGTCCCCCTGTAGCCAATGTCATTATCTTTTCCTGTGTGGCTTCTTCCCTAGACAGCACACCACTAATATGGCCCTCATGTACCACCGCAACCCGGTCACTCATGCCGAGCACCTCAGGCAGCTCTGACGACACCATGATAATTGCAACGCCTCGGTCTGTCAGTTCATTCATTAGCTGATAGATTTCGCGCTTCGCTCCAACATCTACACCACGCGTAGGTTCGTCCAGGATGAGTACACTTGGACCGATCCCAACCCATTTGGCAATAACAACCTTTTGTTGATTACCGCCGGATAGATTCCGTGCAGAGGTTTCCGAGGATTGCGTTTTGATCTGAAGACGTTGGATTAGCGTATCGACAAATTCTTGCTCCTTTGCACCTGAGATGAAGCCTTTGCTGGAGAAACTGAACAGGTTAGGCAGAACCATATTTTCACGAATAGAGAAGTCAAGCACCAGTCCCTCGTCCTTTCGATCCTCCGTAATAAAACCGATGCCATGACTGACCGCATCTGTCGGTTTACGGATGTTTACTTTATGACCACGTATGAAGAGTTCTCCGCTATCCATCCGATCCAGACCAAAGATCGTTCTCATCATCTCCGTCCGCCCCGAGCCCATAAGTCCTGCAAAACCAAGAACTTCACCCGCTCTAACCTCGAAGCTTACATTCTGGAATATCCCTTTGCTACTCGCATTTCGGACTTCCAGAACCACTTCGCCATAAGAAGGGTTTCGAACAGGATAACGTTCCGTCAATTCGCGGCCGACCATTTTTCGTACCACTTCATCAAAGTTTGTCTCAGCAATGGCTTTGGTATCTACGGTTCTGCCATCACGCATGATCGTAATCCGGTCGCAGATCGTGAAAATCTCCTCCATGCGGTGAGAGATGTACACAATGGACACACCATTCTTCTTGAGCGAGGCAATGACGCCAAACAGCTTCTGGATCTCGCGCTCCGTGAGTGCTGCTGTTGGTTCATCCATAATGATGACCTTGGCATCCGTCATTAATGCCTTGGCAATCTCAATCATTTGCTGCTGTCCCACGGAGCATTCTCCCGCAGGCCGTTCTAATGGAATGCGTACCGACAATTTGGCAAATTGCTCATTGGCAAGCGCTTTCATTTGTTTCGTATTCAGCAGGCCTAAAGAAGATGTTATTTCCTTGCCGATGAATAAATTATCCAGCACGGTCATTTCGGGCCATACGTTCAACTCCTGATGGATAAAGGTGATGCCTAGCTCCTCTGCTTCCTTCGGACTGCCAAAATAGGTCTCCTTTCCGTCAACAGTGATCTTACCTTGATCTCGCTGATGGAGACCAATCAGTATGTTCATCAGCGTGGATTTGCCGGCTCCGTTTTCCCCCATTAGAGCATGGACCTCGCCTTCTTGTAGCTCGAAATTCACTCCGCTCAGCACTTGATTGGTGCCGAACGCTTTATGAATATCCTGCATCTGAATATGCATTTTGCAGCCTCCTTTTTTAGCCGAAGTGGACTCCCGCTTGTAAAATGCAATTGGCATAAGGCGTCGCTTCACCTGTGCGAATAATCGCCTTCACCTGCCGTGTTAATAGCTTGAACTCTTCATGGCTCAAGGTTGAATCAATCGCATCTTGTCCGAACTTCTCCGACACGAAGCTCAGAGCTGTTGGATTGCCTACTCGAATCTCCTCCGCTACAATCACTTTTTCAATCACCATATCTTCTGCGATCAGATCCACGATGTCACAAAAGCTTGGCGTTCCCAGTCTGAGGGCCAGATCAATCTTAAGCACACCGTCCGGGACCGGGAGCCCGACATCTGCAATTGCAATGGTGTCCGTATGACCCAAATCAGCTAATAGCTTGGAAATATGACTGTTCAGTATGCCATTTTTTTTCATTACTGACTCGCCTCCACTTCATCACGCATGGGCATACCGCCTTGCGCTCCGAACTTGGTCACAGACAACGAGGCAGCCCGATTGGCGAAGCGGATGCTCTCCTGCAATGGTCGTCTCTCCGCCAATGCAACTGCAAATGCAGCATTGAACGTATCACCTGCTCCAGTTGTATCTACAGCCTCTACTTGGTAAGTTGGTACTAGAATTTCCTCATCCCCGTCAAAATAACGTACTCCCTTACTGCCTTCTGTAATAAACAGCTTGTTGGGATATTGTCGTAATGCTTCTGCCGGGCTCATGCCTTGAAACAATATTTCAGCTTCGTGTTCATTCGGTGTAATATAGGAAGCCTGGTCAATCACTTCTTGTGGCAACGTTCGCGCAGGAGCAGGATTGAGCAGCAACGGGGTCCCGAATTGAGCGCACAGCTTACTGACGTGAACGACAGTCTCCTCTGGAATCTCCTGCTGAATCAAGACGATATCTGCCTCCCGAATGGCCTCTGATGCCTCATCAACATATGCGGGAGTCACTTCACGGTTCGCAGCTTCAACAACGACTATACTATTATCACCTTCAGCCAGTATGATATGAGCCGTTCCGCTTTCCGAATGTGTAACCGGTTTCACATTTTGCGTATTTACATGATTCGCTTTGAAATTCGCCAAAATATCTTTACCGAACGAGTCATCACCTACCCGACCAATCATCGTAACCTCAGCTCCCAATCGGGCAGCCGCAACTGCCTGATTAGCCCCTTTACCTCCAGGAACCGTTGTAAAGCTATCGCCAAGAACAGTTTCACCTGCTCCTGGCCGTCTGGAGGAAGTAACCACTAGATCCATCGAACTACTGCCGATCACGCATATTTTAGCCATCGATCCTCACACCTTTCTCGTAGTACCTCGCTCAATGAATTCAACAGGTAATTGTATGTTTTTATTCTCAACTGCAGCTTGCTCAACAAGCTGGATAAGTAAGCTCGCCGCTTCTCTTCCCATCTCGTAGGCTGGCTGGCGAATGGTAGACAAAGCTGGTGATAACAGACCACTCATCGGAATATCGTCAAAGCCGATAACCTGTACATCATCGGGGACCTTTCTCCCGATTCGTGCTGCCTCATGTAGCACGGCCATGGCCGCAATATCATTGCTGGCAATAATTCCGTCGGAGTCTGCGTAGTTGCTGAATAGCTCCTTCGCCCATACACCTGCCTCGTTAAAAGAAAAAGAGGTCGTCTGGATCACCCGGTAGTCTAGCCCTGCAGCACGAATGGCTTCGATGGCTCCTTCAAAACGATCCTGGGCTGGTCTGATATGTGACGGTCCCTGCATCACCGTGATGCGACGGCTGCCGCGCTTGATGATCTCCTTGGCCGCCAGTCTTCCTCCTTCTCTTCCATCTGCATACACAGATGGCCGATCTAGTGACGTCCTATCGAGAAACACCACCGGAATCTTCAGGTTGTTATATATAGATGAATGAGGATAGTTCGTTGAAGATATCACACCAACTACGTTATTCTGGATAAACGTCTGGATGTAATCCTGCTCCTTCTGTTCATCCTCATCGCTATTTCCGAATATAAGTCTATAATCCTGCTGCTGCATACCATCCTCTACACCACGAGCAAGCTGCGGAAAGTACGGATTGGCAATGTCGGGCAGCAATAGCCCAATCAGCTTGGACTTGCGCTTATATAGAGAGCGAGCCACTTCATTGGGGGAAAAGTTAAGCGCTTTTACAGCATCCTCCACTTTCTTGCGTGTGTCCGCATGAACGTATCCCCTGTCGTTAATGACCCTTGAAACGGTGGCTACCGATACGCCAGCCAGATTCGCTACATCTTTAATCGTTGTCATGAATTGTTCACTCCTGTGTGTAACCGGTTACACACTTAAGTTAACATATCCTTTTTTATTTCGCAAGCCATTTGTCTTTGGGAATAATCTCCAACATCGAATTCTCTGACGAAACCAACGTTAGTATCGCTTGTGTGCAGTATCTTATACAGAAAGCAGTCCTGACATCCCTATCTCTACAACAGAGATTTGACCTCACGGCTATAGACGGTACAAGCTCATATCCTTGACTTGGGACAACTACTTGCACGAATTAAATTAGCCGCTCTATAAGCGGCTTTCAAGGGAAATATGTTCTTGTTGCCTGGATGACAATGAAGTCGCGTGACAGATTTGCATACATTCCCTCACAGCAGCGCTAACATTAGCGCGACACCGACCGCCACACCACCAACCCACAGATCCCTTTGCCGGAACACAAGCTGTCGGTACATGGTTCTCCCTTTGCCGTCGCCATAGGCTCTCGCATCAATGGCCTGTGTTAATTGCTCAGCACGCTGAATCGTCGTCATGAAGAGCGGCACCAATACAGGAATGTACGCAAACATACGCCTAGGCCATCTAACAGCAGCAATGTCATAGCCTCTGGCCTTCTGTGCCAGTAGTATTCGGTCCAGTTCCTGAACGATTGTAGGGATAAAACGGATGGCAATCACAATCATAAGAGCAAATTGCTCTACGGGCACCTTCAGTCTGGACAATGGCGATAACAGTCGTTCTAGCCCCTGTGCCAATATTAGCGGCTGGGTAGTCAACGTTAGCAGGGATGCCAGCAGGATCATGAGCATAATGCGCCACACGACAAAGATCCCCAGCAGCACTCCCTCACTGGTTATTCGGATGAACGACCAGGTCCAGAGAACCGTAGACCCGCTACTTAGAAACGCATGATACAGCAATGTGAACAATAGAATGAGCAATACGGGCTTCAGCCCACTGAACAAGCGACCCATCTGAATTTTGGAGACTAGTAATGTCCATAGTACAAATATTGTTGCAACTGCATAACCGAGAAGCGTGTCCATCATCAGGAAGCCCAGCATCAGCACGAGCAAGGCGATCAGCTTCGTACGGGGATCTAGTCGGTGAAGCACTGAATCTGTACTCACATACTGACCTGGCAATATACTATTTTTCATACAGCTACTCTCTCTCCTGCCAGATGGGCAAAATATGCTGAAGAATATCCTGTTCCCGACTGCTACTGACAGGAATTGTCTGCCCGGACAGTTCCTCAATTAGCCTTAACAGCTGTACGGGCTCCGGTAGCGGTAATCCCGCTGTAGTCAGCAAGTCAGAGCGATTCAGGAAAAGCTCCTCTGCGTCCAGATGTCCCAGAAGCCGCCCTTCATGCAGGACAATCACCTCATCCGAGTATTCCGCCACATCCTCAATATGATGGGAAATAAATAACACTGTACGGTGGTCCTCCGCTCGCTGCCATTGCTGCAGCATCTGGAGCAGTCCCTTGCGGCCAATCGGGTCCAGACCAGCCGTCGGCTCATCCAGAATGAGCAGCCTCGGCTGCAGCATCAGCACAGAGGCCAGCGCTACACGCCGCTTCTGCCCACCGCTGAGCTGGAACGGCGCAGAATCAAGCAAAGCCTCACTGAGACCGACCTTGGGCAAGATCTGCTCAATAGCTTGTCTGATCGCCTGCTGAGAGTATCCCTGTACGCCAAGAGCGAAAGCCAGCTCACGATACACGGTCGTCTCGAACAGCTGATGCTCCGGGTACTGGAACACATAACCGATCTCCGGAACGATCTTCATCATGCCTTTCTTGTCTCTGGATGGTGGATGATGATCTATCCTGTATTCGCCAGTAAAGTCTGGAATAAGCCCCTTTAGTACTTTGGCAAAGGTTGATTTCCCAGCTCCGCTCGATCCGATGAGTGAAATCCACTTCCCCGGGCGCAAGATACAGCTGATATCCTGCAACGCCTTATGCTCATTATAGCTAGCATTAATCTTATTCATTTCATAGACCATTGGGAACGTATCATCTCCTTCCAGTCTGCTGTCAGGGGAGTGCTCATGTGAAGCCACTGGTGAAGCCTCGCGGCGAAGGGCTGCTCTAGCTTATAGTCTGCCAGCGGGACCGTGGCGAACATTGTAGCCGGCTCTCCATCAAATACGATCTGGCCCTGATCCAGCAGCAATACACGGTCGGCAGACAGCACCTCCTCCATGTGGTGAGTGATATGGATGATGGTCATTCCTTGCCGATACAGCTGCTGTACAATGGACATGATCTGCTGCCTGCTATGAGGATCAAGCATAGAGGTGGCTTCATCAAGAATCAGGATACGTGGCTGCATCGCAATAATCGCTGCGATGGCGACACGCTGCTTCTGACCTCCTGACAGCTGGTGCGGCATGGCCTCGGCGTACTCCTCCATCTGCACAGACTGAAGAGCGTGCTGAAGCCGTACGTCCATTTCCTTCCTCGGCACACGAATGTTCTCCATGCCGAACAGAATCTCATCCATGACGGTCGTGGTAATGAATTGATCATCCGGATTTTGAAAGACAAGCCCGATCTGCTGCCGAATCTCGTTCAGCTCAGCAGGTACCGAGGTATCCAGAGCTGCAAGCTTCACACGACCCGACTTTGGCAATACCAGTCCATTCATCAATCTCGCTAGTGTAGACTTGCCGGAGCCGTTCCCACCAACGATCGCCACGAATTCACCCGGACGTATCGTCAAGCTGATCTGATCAAGAATCGTTTGACCCTTGCGATAGTAGAAAAGAACATTATCTATAGTAAGCATTACTCCTGCTTTCTGGCGCTTCCACGCCGTAAAAAATGTCTCCATTTCCTATGAGTTAGACAAGACGTGCATCCATTCCACTGTTTCACAATGAGCTCCTCATTTATGTAATTGCGTCTTCACGGACACTTCCATAGCATGTCGTGCTATTTTTCCACTGCCAGTGTAGAGAAATTGTTCCACCGTGATATAGTCCTTGGGTACCTTGTAGTCAGGCAGATGCAGACGGCAATAGGCTCGGAGCTCCTCCGTCGTACAGCGCTGTCCTTCCGTCCATTGGACGAGTGCAGCCACCTTTTCCCCCCAGCGATCATCTGGAACGCCCATTACCATAACCTTCTGAATAGTCGGGATACCTTGTAGTACCGCCTCGACTTCTTCAGGAAACACCTTCAGTCCACCGGTCTTGATCATATGGCTGGATCGACCAGCCATATGCAAATACCCTTCTTCATCCAGATAGACGAAATCTCCGACCTTCAGCCAGCCATCGCGGAATACAGCGGCAGTAGCCTCCGGCAGCTGATCATAGCCGCAAAACATCATACGACTCCGAAGATACAGCTGTCCTACCGTGTTCACTGGCACTTCTCTGAACTCATCGTCGCGGATTGAGATATCCACCCCATGAAAAGGTCGTCCAAGGGCATCTGCTCCTTTTTCCTCATACACATCCATATAGCTGATATAGCTCGCCTCGGAGGAACCATAATATTCATACAGCTTCGCTTCTGGAAATACGGTCTTGCAATGCAGTCTGGAGCGCTCCGTCCACTTGCCACCAGAGCTGATCAGGGCCTGCACCCGAGTCTCTCCCGGAATAGCCTGTTGTGACAGCGCATCAATCATCGTGGGCACTACGAACAGAATCATCTCTGGATAATGAGTACATAGCTGTAACACTTCAGCAGCATCAAACCTATGTACTATATGAAAGGTCGCCCCACTATACAAGCTCTGAACCAGCGCGAACAGTGACAAGGAATGCACGAATGGACCCGGAGCCACTACCTGCTTCATCTCATGTAGCTGGAACGCCTCCGCTGTAGCTTCAAAGCTGGCCAGCCAGGAGGCGTGAGTACGCATATAGCCTTTGGGCATACCCGTCGTTCCAGACGTATATCCGACAAACAGCAGTTCATTATTATCCTGTACAGCAGCCTCAGGCTCTAGCAAATTCATCCACTGCTCGTAGAGGGTGGTGGATCTGTTTCTATGCTCCTCGGCGAGCGTATCGCATGGGAGAATAGCATCCAGCTCACGATGCTGTCCCTGAAAATGCTGTTCCTGAAAGACAATCTGGCCTATCTGAGAGCATTCGGCAGATACCCTGTGTACATGTCGCTGCTCAACGAACAGCACCTGCGCCTGACAGTGTCGGAGCATTGCGTTCAGTTGTACATCATTCCATGTCGGGTCAAGTAAAACGGGAACACAGCCCGCCTGAATAGCCCCAAGGAACACTTCCACGAATTCGATCCGATTCGCAGACAGAATGGCTACTCTAGCATGACGTACTCCATGTTGTCTGAGACCGTTGGCTACGCTTGATACACGTTGCTTCAATTGTACATAGGTGAGCTGCTCCTGTGAGCAGGAAATTGCAACTCGATCAGGCGAGCGGTCAACCTGGTCGAATATCGGCTGTAATAGGTTCAATGCTTCCCCACCTTCTAAGTGATAGATAGCTACATTGATGAAGTTAATGTGGACTCCCATTGGCAACTTGAAGGGCTAAGTACTATGAATTTTCTCTTCGATGGGACTAAGTGCCTTGATTCGAACAGCAATTACCGCTGCAATCACCGCTTTGATGATATCACCCGGGATGTACGCTGCTGCCCCCACGATTCCGGCCCATATAGACGTATTCGTAATAATCGCCATGACAGGGGCACCTATTAGACTCACAAGTATGATACCAAATGCAAAGTTGATAAGCACAAGCTTCCAGGTCGTCAGCTTAGGCCACACCTTCTCGGCAGCAAATCCGATGCAAAAGGCTGCGATTGGCCAGCTGATAATGAAGCCAATAGAAGGGCCAATCAGCGCAGAGATCCCTCCACGTCCGCCTGGCAGAATCGGTAAGCCTATAGCAACCAAGACGAGGAACAAGATCAGGCTGAGCAGTGCCATTCTCTTGCCGAGGAAGCACCCTGCAAGCATGACCCCAAGTGTCTGTGCAGTGATCGGGACAGGGATGAAGCCGAGTGGAATAGGTGGAATCATGCCCAGTACGCCAATGAAGGCAGCAAACAACGCTGCGTATACCATTTCTTTTGTACTCAAATTGATAACCTCCATGAATAGTCAAAATATAATCAAATAATGTCATAGCAGCGCCCTCTCGACGTTAACGAATAGAATTATAGCCTTTGGCACGTACATTGTAAACCATCATTTTAAACATAGGTTAACAATACGACGTACGGTCAATCTATGAACCGAATCTAATTTAACACTTCATGACTTTCAGGGGAATAACAGCTGCCCCTCTGCCGGGCAAAGAAAAGCTGACATTCACGTTTACGCACAAAAAGACCCGGAAAAAGCAATCGAGATCGCTTCTCCCAGGCGTATTCCCACCCTATTATTAAATTATTCATGGGACATAAGCCCCCACGACCTCAACTCTGCGCTCGTCCCCAATCTCCAGATATTTAACGTCGATCTCCTTACCCTTTTGGAATTGCGGAATATGAATGATCGGTATAAACGTTTTGATCATCGCTGGAAAGGTGCGACCGTCCTGCTGTGTCACAGTTAGCTCAAGAGTGACCCCAGGCTGTCCATCCATCGACGACGATGTTGGGTGCACTGCATGAATGAATGCCTTGGCTGGAACACCTTTCATTAAAATTTGGGTACGCCCCTGCAGCGTACTACGCTTGGCCCTCAGCGTCGTATACACGAACCACACAATGATCAGACTCGTGAACATGGAGATTGCAACGTAGGTCAGTATCAGACTCGTCGTAAACATAGCCAACCTCCTATACATAAATGTGAAGTGTTATTTTGGCATCTTTTTCCTCCAGTATAGCATGAGACCCCCATCAAGACGAGAGACTTCTGCCGTAATAGCTATCGGATTATACCCGCATTCCTCGTTGTTCAGAATCGGTTCAGTGGCCGCATCTATAATGTAAATGCATAGTTCTTACGACACTCTAAACAACTCAGAACTCCCTGCGACTTAATACCCAAATCATGCGAAATTATGCATATCAACTAGAACCGGGAGTGAGCATTTTGAAAAAAGTCAAACGCAATAAGCTGGTTGCCTCAGCTATGATCCTAGGAATCGCTACCGGATCTGTCATTACTCTACCCTTCTCTCACGCATCCTTAACCGCTTATGCGGCTGATGCAGTATCTACTGAGTCGGACGCCATCAAGCAGGTACGAGAGCTTGGATTGATGACCGGAGGGACACAAGGAGATTTCATGGCTGACAAGGTACTAACCCGTGCCGAGACAGCCAAGATTCTGTCCCTCATCTTTCAACTGGATACCAGCCCGCAGCAAATGACCTCCTTCATGGATGTATCTTCGACTGCCTGGAGCGCTTCTTATATTGAGGCAGTACGTGAGGCAGGCTTCATGGGAGGAGACGGTGAGCTGTTCCGTCCCAACGATGCGGTCACTCGCGCTGATCTGATCTCGATCCTCGTTCGCTCCATGGAGCTGCACGGCGATGACAGCAGCGTTGACGCTCAGACGCCAGTGGACATTGCTCGCAGCTACGGACTATCCGTCGTGGAGGCCAGTGAGGATCTGAATGCCCCGCTGAACCGCGAGCACGGAGCAGAATTTTTCCTGCAGCTGCTAGATCATCCTGTTGGCGAAGTTGTTACCGACGGGAACACTGTGCGGATCGGTAATATTCCCTACCAGATTGGCAGTACCCTCCAGGGGCTACTTGGTGTAGAAAATGGAAACGTACTCAAGGGAGCCAAGCTGGACTTGAACCGTAGTCTTCGTACCGTAACAGGTATTAACACTTTGGAGCTGAATGGCAATGGTGGAACACTCGATGGTGCGGGAGCAACCTTCAACGGCAAAATAATCATTAATGGCTCTGTGACCGTGAAGAATCTCACTTCTACAGGTGAGCTAGAAATCCGGGGTACGGATTCCGTGGAGGCCATTCTAGATAACAGCAGCTTATCCAAAGTTACCATTATTGCGAAGGACGCAAAGCTGACTGCCACGGGCACGACCCGCCTGGAGCAGCTGGCCTTGGATAGTAACGCTACATTGCTGACACAGGGCGAAGCTTTCATTAACCGTCTCTCTCTCCTACAAGGCTTAAGCAAGCTCTTTATCAATGGCACTATTGGGGAACTGGATACTACAGGCTATAACGGTACCCCCTTCATTACACTTCAGGAGCGGGCTTTGATTCAGCAGCTACGCCTGGACCCGAACAAGCTTCCGTCTGATGTGGTTATCAACTATAACGTCATGAAGCAAGCTGTGAGCGGCTTGAACGGCAATGCCAATCCTGATCAAACGCAGGTAGTGACCCCACCAGATACCAGCAGCTCCAGACCCAAACCCAACAATGGCAACAATGGCAACAATGGCGGTGGCAACAGCGGCAATGAGAGCCCGGCTGTGGATCGTGTGGTCCTTGAGACCACGATTACCCATGCTGGTTCTCTGCTGAATCGTGCTGGCGAAGGTGGACCCGACCGTAATTTGTATCTGCAAGAGGCCAAGGACAGCCTGGGTTCCGCGATTGAACTCGCCATCGGGGTACTGAACAATAATCAGGCCAATCAGGCTGCCGTGAATGAAGCAGTGCTGCAGCTAAATACTGCTATCCAGAACTACCTTGGATCAGCTGTTCAACAGGGCTTGATTGATCTGACTGCCCTGGATCAACAACTGCGGATTTCGACGGAGTCTATGCTACCCGAGAATGACAATGAGCTGCCTCGTGTATGGAACGACTACTTGCAAATGGCCATTCTCGATGCCCAGCAGGTACTGGTAAATAGCAATACGACGCAAGCAGATGTCGACGCTGCAACAACTCAGCTAGCTAAGAAGAGCAAATTATATATGGCATCCCTATCCATCAAGCTTCCTGCGCTCCAATTGTTGAACGCCATTAATTCCTTACCGGATCTGGATTTCACAGACGCAGACCGCTTCAAGCCGACAGCATTTCAAGCTATGCTCGTCTATGCCAATACCGCTTCAAGCCTGGAAGAGCTTCAGATGACTGCAAGCCAAGTACAGGCCATGTATGATGAGTACCTGCTCATCCAATCCGTCAATTTCAAGGCTTTGAATGTCAAGCTACATGAAGTTGGAGAACTGACCGAGCTTCATCCGGCAGATGTAGTCCTCAGCGATATGCTGAATTTCTACACCAAGAAGATGCACAAGGCCATGACCCAGCCTGAGGTAGATGGGATTCTGCATGAATTGACCTCCAAGCTTTCTAACTGGAGCGACATTAACAACCCTGGTGAACAGGTAGATACCATGGCCTTGTCCCAGCTTGTTAACACCATTGCCGAATCGCTGAATAGTGAGCCTTACTTGAGCTCGATCATGCCACTAGAATATCAGACGATGGATAGCTTGCTGAGTAACAGCATAGACATGTATCAGCCAGGCAGCACTTCAAGCCAGAAAGATATAGATCAGCAGTATACAGCGCTGGAGCAAGGCTATTTCTTGTTCAAGGAGCAGCTAGCTGACAAAAAGCTTGATTATAGACACCAGCTGAATTTGCTTATTCAGCAAGCGGATGATCTACTCATTACCCAATCAGGCAACATGTCTCCACAGGATGAGAACTACCTTAATGTGTTGCTGTTGAATGCCGACCAGGCTGCTCAGATCGATTCCCCTGCCCTGTTTATCCTGTTCAATGCTGTGACGGATTTGTCAAATGGACTTGAGCAAGTTCAAATTTTGGACAAAGCTACTTTGCTGACAATTCTGGATCAGGCCAAGGCAGATTACGACGCATATGGGAAGTATCATCCGTCCGGCCAGACGTTGTACATGGCTATCGAGAATGCAAATACGGAGCTTGCCGATGGCTATATTACACAGGAGAGCATTGATGAGGCACGGTTGTCTTTGGCGGACGCTCTAGACAACTTCCAATCGCCATGGATTACCCAAATGATGATAGACGATACCCTTGAACAAGCTATTCTGCTCGGGGATCAATATTCCAGCGGAGCAGAAAGCGAATCGCAAGAGTACATTGCTCTGGTTACGGCTATATTCGAAATGCAGTCGTTGGAAGATGCAGAGAGCTTTGAAGCTACACTGTCACAATATGTGGCCTTGAAGAAGAGTATCGAAGAATTTGAAGTGTTCCTTTCTAATCAAGGAAGCAACAACTCAGGTGGTATTCCTGGTGATGATCCGGGCGTTCCTTTCACGAGTGATGAGGCTGTACAAAGCACCGATAATCCACCAGCAGATCCGGTAAATCCGACCCCTCCAGTCGAAGAGTCTTCGCAAGGTGATGATAACGTAACTGGGGAAAATGATGGAGCTAGCAACAGTGAAGTCCCATCTGAGCCTGAAATTAGTGAACCTGAAACTACTGAACCTGAAGCAACTGAGCCCATACAAGATGGAAGCGAACCAGCAGTCGAAAATTCGAACGAGAATTCAAATGCTCCTGAAGCAAATCCTGCTGATCAAGATGCAGAACAGGGAGCGGAGCAAGAGCAAGGTATTCCTGGTGGAGATTCCGATTTCGGCATCCCCGGCTAAGCTGATGCTGGTATGACTCAGCTCTGATGAACTCGCTTGAATAATGGTAGTAGCTTGACCAGATCAAATATAAGATTTGATTCCCGCATTACGAAAAAGCCGTCCCTCCTCCCTCAGAGGTGGAACGGCTTCTTCATGTTGTTTTTACAGTGTCATGGGTAAGTCTAGTCCAACATTCCAGTGTCTCAAATCGCCGCACATGGGAAAACAGGAACTTGCTTGTCTAGAGCAACACTTAGAGCACGAATGACAAGCTCATGGTCTCTACCTTCATGCAGTCCACTTAGTGCAAGTGTCGCAACCCATTCATTGTTTACCCGAACAGGAAATGCTCCCCCGGTAGGAATAAAATGGGGTACATTCTCCATCTCTCTATTCCAGTTATGATTCAAGACATGATCCACGTGCATCCACAGGCTGGAATGCCCTGTTGCCAGGGCGGCTCTTCGTTTACCCTCCATATAGCTAATATTCCGAGCTGACTTGCTGTCCATCATATATTGAAATAACACAAGGTCATCACTTTCGCGGAAGATCGAGACAGCAATTTCACGGTCATAATCCTTCGCTAATTCTGCGATGATGTTCCCCAGCTTTAATGCTTCCTCAGCCCCAAAGCGATCATATTGAAGTGTCTTTTCTTGTTCTACCAATACGTCTAGGCATTCTGGAGTATATGTCAGACCCGCTCGTATTGTATCCAGAACTTCTGCACAACGCAGAGAAGCTGACAGTGGCATAATGTGACTTTCAGTTCGTCCATTTTCCAGACACTCTACAAAATGATGGATTTCGCTATAGAAATCATCGAATTCATAGGGAAGTTGCACCCTCTCAGGCTCATATCCATCTCGACAGACCAGCATGCTCACAGGTCGATGAAGGTCTTCGACTATGATACTCCCATTCTCTCCCTGGAGCACGACTTTTCGTTCCTTCTGGCGATCAAATGCACATTCGAGGCCCGCTTGCACGTCACCCACACGGAGCTTGGCATCCACGTAATAATCAATGGAGTCTCGTTGTGAAGCAGCTACAGCTTCCAATTGAATGTTTCCAAGCGAAAAGTCCTCGATCCAACTTGCACAATAGGTTCCCACATCCAGCAACGCGCCACCTGGGCCTGCTTGAACATGATATGTATTCATTTCTGGAGGCATTTCATTACACAAACTCGCATGTATCGAGGTAATGTTACCGATTTCACCTGCTTCCACTCTACACCGCAGTTCTCTATATACGGGTACAAAGCGCTGTTTCATGGCCTCCATGAAGAGAACATGTTTACTTTTAGCCGTATCTGCGATGTCTTGCATCTCCTTGAGATTCAAGGATGCAGGTTTTTCACACAAGATCGCCTTCCCTGCATGCATCGCTTTGATGGCCCACTCATGGTGTAAATGATGTGGCAATGCGAGATAGATCGCATCAACATTAGGATCTGATAGCATCTCAGCATGTGATACGTACAGCTTATCGGAGGGGTACTGTTCTGCAAACATCTTTAACTTCAACTCATCACGGCCACTGATGGCATATAATGTACTGTTAGGTTCGTTTTGTAGTGAGGCTGCAAAGCGTTTAGCAATATATCCTGCGCCAAGAATTCCCCATCGAATCATCCAATAACCTCCATGCTGTGTAATATAGTTTCGTATTTTGCTAGCTGCCTGTAGAATTGTAATTTGCCTGAATTTTGCCTGAATTTAATAAAAAATAGCTCATGATGAATTCATGTAGAATGAAAGTTCTCACACCTCATTCATACAAGAAGAATTCACCATGAGCTAAGCACATCTTAGCATAGTCGAGCACAGCATGCTAGAAAGCTGTCAGCTATGGGAAAAGGCACTCTCTACCTGATCAACACAGACCACGAAGCGTCTCTGGCAGGATTAGTTCACGAATCTGCCAGAGGCACTGTGTTGTGACTTACGGAGTATGTGTCCCAAAATATTGATATGTCCCCTTAGGGAAGACATTCCATTCGTCCGCCAGGCTGAATTCAGATGAGCCATAGGAAATACCGCTCTTACGCACAATCGTTCCTCCATTAGCCATTAGCTGGCTCTGCGAGGCAGCTGGATTTCCGAGGACATCCACCACGACCCCGTTTTTCTTCAGTACCAGGGCTACCAGATTAAACTCTGTAGGACGGTGCAATACAGCCTCCTCGTTGTAGTACCATATATTCATAATATCCATGGCATCGTAGAAGATATCTCCGATAATGATAAATGGCATGTTAGGGTACGGAGCGTTAAGTGGCATAGCTACTACGTTCATGCTCTGTGTCTGCTTCATGAAGCGATGAATCTCCAGCGTATAGCCTGTAGCCCGCTCCCCCGTGCCGTCTCCATTATAATACAGCTCAATGGCTTGTCGACCATCTCCACCGTCCAGATATTGTGAGAAATACAAGCCTACTGGCTGCTGTGCAGCCTGTCTAGCCATGAACACCACCGCTCTGCCATCCGCACCGACGACCCAAGTATAGAGCATATCTGCTGAGAGCTTGATCTCTGCGCTGTTCAGCGCATTCGGACCGATGAAGGTGGAATCCGCTGTTCCTTTATAGACCTTGAACGAGAATGCTTCTGGGAAATACCTATTCAGATCAATCGTTTTGTAAGGCAGACCGTACTTTACGTCGACTAGGGTCAATCCAGCATTTACGAGCTGTGCATTCGACGCCTCGAAGCTATACGTATTCGTGCCTCCTTTGCCATCGTCCGCCGTAACCGTAATCGTTGCTGTACCATTCAAGATTCCTGGCTCTAAGGTCAGGGTATTGCCTGTTACTTGGACCTGAACTGCCTGTGCAAGGCTAGAGACGGCCGTGAATTGAAGCACATCCCCATCCTCGTCCGCGAATAGCTGGCTTACATCATAGTTCCTTGGATTGGTGATCCCTGGCGTCAGGATCTGAGAACTAATAGACGCTACCACCTGCGGTGCACGATTATTTACAGCTGGAAGTGATACCAGTATCGGGAATTGAGCCGACTGTGAGCGACCATAGCCATCATATACGCTCATAGTCACTGTTGTTGCCCCGATATTATAAGGGATTAGTGATAACAGTGCTCCATTCACACTGACATCTGCTATTGATGAATCGTAGGTGGCCGCCGTGACAGATAGAGTGGACTCATCAAAATTCGACAAAAATGGCGAAAGATCAAGTCCCCAAGGCTGTGCTCCCAATTCTAATCTTTGCTCCGGGATTGAACCTATGGAAGCTGCAGACAAGACGTTCAGGTTCAGTTGTGTACTGACAAGCCCCCCTCTTCCATCCTTGGCGGTAATGGAAATGGATGCACTCCCTGGCATCCGCCCCTGAATGCTCAGCATGCCTGCTTGTTCCACGGCCTCTACGATATCAGAATCAGAGACACTAATTTCATAAGTAAGCGCATCTCCGTCCGGATCGGAGAAGATCTGTGACAGGTCAAGCTCCTGCTGTGGATGACCTACGATCAGATTCATCATGCTCGGCGTATTCGTGACAACTGGCTGCTGATTCATTGGCGGCAGTGGGAGAACACTTGCTTGCAGCATCGCTTGAGCCACCCCTCCACGAGAATCATCTACCTGCAGGAATATGGTCACTGAACCAGCAGCCACCCCCTGCACATGGAGCAGATTCCCAGTGAGCTGCACGAAGGCAAGATTGGGATCAGAGCTCCAAGCACTATAGGTGAGCATATCTCCATCCGGGTCTGAGAATACCTGAGATAGATCCAGATCATATCCTGGTGCCTCTGGTATAAGCATGATTGGCATTAAAGTCTGGGCAATCGGACTATGGTTCTCAGGTTCAGGTTGTGGTTGTGGGTGTGGCTCAGGCTGTGGCTCGGGTTGTGGATTGTTACCCGGTTGCTCGGCTGCCTCCACATGTACCTCAAAAGTTGCAGAAGCTTGTCCAGTTGTGCCATCCGCCGCTACCTGTCCATCATCTGCAGTGACCGTAATCGATACTTGACCTGCTTGTCGAGGAGTCAGGCGAAGCTGCGCTCCCGTAATCACAGCGGATACAATACTGTTGTCGGTCGATGCGATTGTATACTTCAAAGCTGCATGCTCAGGATCTGAGAAATACGCACTTACATCCAGCTCTGCGGGCTGCTCATTGACACGCAGTTGCTGATCAGGTATAGGTGTCGGCACAGGCGGTGCATTGACGATGACATTAAAAGAAGCCGTTAGCTTCTTGCCACGGGGGTCACTCACCGTGAGTCTGATGGTAGATGAGCCTCCATTGCCTGGCGTGAGGTACAGCTTCCCATCCCTGACGGTTGTTCTCGCAACACTCGCTCTCAAGGAGACCGCTGCATAGGTCAGAGTATCTCCATCAGGATCTTGAATGTAATCAGACAAGTTGACAACATAGTCCTGTCCGTTGCCCGTCAAGAGTAGATCTGGAATGGCATGCTTCAAGACCGGGGCCCGATTGGACGAACTTGACGTACTATCTGTTGAGCCTGCTGTAGTGGTCGCTGTTGTCTGACTTGCCGCACCAACGACACGTTCAGACACGTTGGAGTTAGCAGCAACCTGTTCTACCTTGACATTCTCACCCAGCTGTACGTTCTCCCCGGTCTGATTGACCTCAAGCACCGCAATTGTACCTGTCGTATCGACATCCACGGCCCCTGCTCCATCAATGATAAGCTTTTGGATCGTGGCATCTCCGGTTACTTTGACAGGCTCTGAATTGGTAGTCAGCACTGTGCCAACGCTTCCATTTAATTCGACTGCAGAGGCTCCGTCGGTCAGCACAAGACGAGGTAAAGTAGCCCCGGTATCTATGTCTATAGCTGACGAAGATTCTAATGTCATACTGGATATCGTTGTATTTCCTGAAGCAACGACATGCACGTCCTTCTTGGTAACGGAGACTTCATTCAGGCTCGATTGCTGGAATACGACCGTATCACTGTCTCCACCTTGTACGAACGTCTGACCCTTCACTTGCAGCGACTCTGCATAAAAATCATGCTGAACATTCGGGGCAATGGTCAGGTCCCCATTCACCTTCAGATCGACTACAGATACAAAATCCCCGGCTATAGTCAGATTACCTTCCAAGGAAGCTCCCTGACCGTTAAGCGTCACATTACCGCTAAATTCCTTTGCACCTGTGTTCGCTGGAAGTCCTCCCGAAACAATCTCCAATGCGAGAAGCTGATCAAGTGTGCGGCCGGTGGCACGGAACTCTACTTTGGCATCATGCAGCACCGTACTATTGTCTGGATTCAGAATTCCCTGAAGCTCTGTACCAATCTGGTAGCGTACACCATTGATGATTGCGAAGCCCTCTTGGACATCCTTCAGTAGAGATGCCCGCTGTTGCGGGAAGAAAGCAGATACTAGCATCCCCGCTGCATCTGCACGGTTGACGGGCGCAGCTGGCGACAGGCCTCCTGAATAGTCACTCAGCAAATTTACTTCATAGGCTACTCGTAGCAGCGGCTCTGCCCAATCACTTCCTCCGGTCCACTCAGCTGGCAATGAATCCTCTGCGATAGCCTGATCGGCCACCACCTGTTCTGCTGTTCCCTGTACACCGGTAGCACGCACAAGCACAGCGATCAGCTCTTGGCCTGTAACCTTCTGCTTGGGATTGAACGTATTCTCCCCGGTTCCTTGGACCCAGCCAGCGCTCTTGGCCGCTTCAATATATGGGCTGCTCCAGCTCCCTGCAGGGACATCCTTAAATGATGAGCGGGAACTCTCTGGCAGAGGCAGTTCTAGGGCTTTCACCAGCAATACTGCCAGCTCTTGGCGGGTAAGATCCGCTGCAGGACGGAAGGTACCATCTGTATTACCTTGAATGACCCCCATTTCCATAGCCCGGCTGATCATTTGCCGCTGTTGCTCGGTTAGATCTGCTGCATCTGTGAATACAGCCCCTATACTCGCTCCAGATGATACGGCAGATATTGTTGCCCCGCTTGCGTCCACTGCTGCAGGCGGCAACGCAGGTGCAAGCAACAATAGCACTGCAGCAACCTGCGCAGCTGTCATTTTTACGTTATTCATGCTGTAGACTCCCATCTCGCTCTTCTCATTGTTTGTTTCATTCAAGGCTCAGCCACTTACTTAGCTGCGTTCTTGAATGTGCAAAAGATATAGGTCTACCGTATCACACCCCACTGAACCAATTCTGAACAAACATGCAAGATAGACAGATGAGATGGAGGTGCAAAGAAGAAGTTCATCTTTCAACGAGTTCACGAGATTGTAAGGGTGAAATAAGGCATCTCAAGCATGTCTTGCGATTTAAAAAACCACTAGTTATAGCTATTGTAGTTACTATTATAAACAAGAAACTGCTGTAAGAACTGGACTGTACATCTGCCGGCTCAATCTGTCAATGGTGATGCCCTGCCAGCCTCTCGAACAACTCATCCACACGGCTGACAATCTGACGCTCTGCAATGTTCACAAGCAGTCCCTCGTCTACAATGAGCTTGCCATTCGTGACTACATGGGTAATCGCACCTGGCTGCATCGCGTACACCATGTTGGCGAACAGCTCCGTCTTGGGCGTCAGGGATAGATCGTGCACATTCAGTGCGACAAAATCTGCAGCCATTCCCGTCTGCAATCTCCCAATCGGCAGGCGCAGGATTTCTCCTGCACGGGCCGTCCCCATACGGTATACATCCTTCGCTGTAATACATGTTCCATCCAGGCGGTTCACCTTTTGCAGAAGAGCACACATCCGCATTTCCTCAAACACACTGATTCGATTGTTACTGCAGCCCCCATCCGAGCCCAGCGTTATCTTGACCCCAGCCTTCATCAGCTCCGGAATACGAGTCACACCGTCCGCCAGAAACATGTTGCTTGAAGGACAATAGGCGAGCGAGCCTCCTCTGCTGCCTATCAACTCAATCTCCGACTGCTCCAGCCAGACCAGATGGATCGCAATCATTCGTTCATCCACCACTCCAAGAGAATCCAGATAGTGAAGCGGGCGCAGTCCGTAATCCCTAAGCGTATCGTGGACCTCGAACATCTCCTCGGCTACATGGATATGAAAAGGGGTATCCAGCTGTACCGCCAGACGATGCCCGGCCTTGATCATCTCCGGCGAGGCTGCATGCGGACTGTGCGGTGCTGGATGCACGGTGACCATCGCATTCCCCTGATACTTGACCGCAAGGGCATGGGTTCGCTCCACGGCCTCGGTCACCGTCTCCCGATAGGCTACTGGTGCTCCACTCCAGTCATACATGGTCCGGGCCAACACAAGTCGGATGCCCACATCCTGAGCTGCCCGAATGACTGCCTCGTCAAAAGCTGTGCCTCCGTTATGTATATAGAAGAAGTCGCTCACCGTAGTTACTCCATAACGGGCCATCTCGCCAAAAGCCAGCAGTGCCCCGGTGTAAATAGCCTCCTCATCCAGTAGCGGAGTATATTTATAAAGTGCTTGCTCCCTCCACTCCAGGAACGGTCGATCTACGGCAATTCCCCGTAGTAGACTCTGAAAGGAGTGATTGTGCGCATTGACAGTGCCCGGAGCAATCGCATGCCCTGCCAAGAAGACCTCCTCGGCTTGAGGATATTCCTGACGAAGTTGCACTACAGGGCCAATCGCTACAATACGTCCATGCTCCTCTACCAGCCCGTAGTTGGGCTTAAAGCTCTCCTCCACATACATGACATCTGCTGTATAGAGCTTAGCCATGTTCTCACTCCCCTTCGTTTTCTTGCTGATCCAAGGATAATATGGTGTGCAGGAGGACATTTCCCACCTTCTCAATATCCTCAATAAGGCTCTCTTCCTCGGGACAGTGACTTTTGCCGCCCAGACTTGGCACGAATAACATGCCCGCCCTGGTTAGTGCGGCCATATGCGCTGCATCGTGACCTGCCATACTCCCTAGCAGCGTATGCGAATAGCCCAAGCCCTCAGCTTCCCTTCTGCACAAGGTAATAACCGTATCATCCATAGCCACAGGAGACTGATCAAGCAGAAGGCGACGCGTGAGATGCAACCCCCGTTCTAGGCAAATTCGGCTTGCATGAAGCTCCCAGGCGTCCAGCACTTGCTGAATATGTACTCGACTTCGTCCCCGTATCTCCATATGGAAGCTCACCTTGCCAGGAATAATATTGGCAGCATTCGGTTCATTATGGATTCTTCCAATCGTCCCTACCGTCTCTTCCTCGGGATGCATTCTGCATTCCGCTTCGAAGGCGAGCATTAACTCGGATGCACCCATCAGGGCATCCATGCGATCAGACATGAGCGTAGTACCAGCATGATTGGCCTCCCCAAGTACAACCACTTCCTCCCGGTAGATTCCCGTAATGGACGTAACGATACCTACGGGAATGTTACGAGCCTGCAGACGTTTGCCCTGTTCGATATGTACCTCCAGAAATGCGGCCATATCATTCGTACTACGGCGACATGCCTCAAAGCGATCCGGGTTCCCCCCGGCTAGACGCAAAGCATCTACGAGCATTACTCCTTCCTCGTTTTGTACGCCCTCAAGATCCGCACTTCCTAACTTGCCTGCTACAGATCGACTACCGAACGTGGACAGACCGAAGGGATTGGGTTCCTCTGCACTAAAAGATACCAGCTCCAGCGAATGCCTCGTCTTGATTCCTCTCTCCATCAGCACCTTCATGATCTCCAGTGACAGCAGTACACCCAGTGCGCCGTCATACCGTCCACCACTCGGGACCGTGTCGATATGTGAGCCGAATACGATCGGCGGGAGCCCCCTTTCACTACCCTGCCGTCTGGCCCAAATATTCGCAGCTGAATCAAGCGATACGTCCAATCCAAGTCGCTCTAGCTCGTCGATGAGCCAGGCTCGTGCCTCAAGCTCTGCTGGCGTGAAGGTCGTTCGGTCCAAGCCTCCTACGGCATTCTGGCCGATCTTTCCGAGTGTCTCAATACTATGATGCAGACGGGCTGCGTTCACCGTGATAGGCGACCAATGCCCATCACTATGCTGTGATGATTCGATCGTGTTATCTTCAATGCGATTATCTTGAATGCGGTTATTTTGAATATATTGAGCCTCATAACAATCATCTTGTACGTTGTCATTTTGTACATCGTTATCATGTACATCGTTATCATGTACATCCTTATCATGTACATCCTTATCATGTACGTCGTTATCATGTATCTCGCTACCTTGTATATGTCTATCTCGCACATGTCTATCTCGTGAATTTTTATAATGTCTCTTGCTATCTCGTTTGCTATCTTGCATATCGTTATCATTGTCGCGCATATCGTATCGTGCTCCTTATAACGGTTATTTCCTCATTAAGGTCTTGAGCCTATTCCTGCCAAACGGCTGCCAGACGGCTACTACACTGCTTCTAGACCGCTTCTAGACCACTTCTAGCCTCATATTTCCCTACTCAACCCGCCTTCTCCACCGACCACCATCTTGCTTCGAACCCGCTTGCCTCCTAGCACAACAGGCTTTCCCTTCTTGATCACCGTGCTGGTCAGATTAACGCCGTAATGATAAGTCATAAAGGTATAGCTTGGGGCATCAAGGATGACGAGATCTGCCTGCTTGCCAACCTCAATGCTTCCGATCCGATCTGCTCGACCAAGCGCATGCGCTGCATTAATGGTACATGCTGTCAAGGCCTCTGCTGGTGTCATCTTCATCGTGAGACAGGCCAGATTCATGATTAATGGCAACGACATCGTAGGACTGGAGCCCGGATTACAGTCCGTGGACAAGGCTACAGGCACACCACGGTCGATCATTCCCCGAGCGTCTGCCGGACGGGCCATCAGGTAGAACGCTGTCCCTGGCAGCAGCACGGCGATAACCCCAGCAGCGGCCAGGGCCTCGATGCCGTGAGGGGATGCACACAGCAGATGCTCCGCCGAGACCGCTCCTACCTCAGCTGCCAGCTCAGCCCCGCCAGTATTCACAATTTCGTCAGCATGAATTTTCGGCTTCAGTCCGTATCGTAGTCCAGCCAGTAAAATAGCTCTCGATTGCTCGGGCGTAAAGACGCCTTTCTCGCAGAACACATCACAGTATTCTGCCAACTGCTGCTCTGCTACCGCAGGAATCATCTCCTCAATCAGCAATTGTACATAGCTCTCGGGAGATGCCTTATATTCTGTTGGAACAGCATGCGCACCCATAAACGTAGATACCAGCTCGATCGGATGCTCAGCATGCAATGCACACACCACTCGTAGCTGCTTCAATTCATCTGCTGTACAGAGGCCATAGCCACTCTTCGCCTCCACTGTCGTCACCCCATACTCAAGAAACCGATTCAGCCGCATCAGAGCTGCTTCCTTCAATTCCTGCTCTGTCGCTTGTCGCGTCTGCTCTGTTGTGCGGAGGATGCCACCACCCGCGTTCAAAATATCCATGTAAGTGGCTCCCTGTAAACGCAGTCCCAGCTCAAACTCACGGGTTCCAGCGAATACCAGATGTGTATGCGGGTCTACGAGGCCCGGAATGACCGTTTTTCCTGTAGCATCAATAATATGCAGCGCTTGCCGTCTATCGAACTCCAGACTCCGAACATAGGCTTCGGCCTCGGCATGCGTCCCTACAAAAGCAATACGCTCTCCCTCCAGCACAACACCGCCGCACTCGATAATGTTCAAATGATTCATTTCAGCTCCCACTCTTGGTGCTGTATTGCTCCCGCTAACGGTCACGATCTGCTCCGCATGTCGGATATATAACAAGGTATCGCCCCCTTTTCCTACAGCATTGGCATATGTATGCCATAGTCTCGTGCCGTCTTTACAGCTAACGGGTATCCTGCATCAGCATGTCGGACGACGCCCATGCCTGGATCGGTCGTCAATACACGTTCTAGCCGCTCGCCGGCCTCTTTACTTCCATCCGCAACTACAACCATTCCGGCATGAATGGAATATCCCATACCCACGCCACCACCATGGTGCAGAGATACCCAACTGGCTCCAGCTGCAGTATTGAGCAGCGCGTTCAATATCGGCCAATCAGCAACAGCGTCACTACCATCACGCATCGCCTCCGTCTCCCGATTGGGCGACGCTACCGAGCCAGCATCCAGATGATCACGACCAATAACGATGGGAGCTGACAGCTCTCCAGAAGCTACCATCTCATTGATGATGCGACCAAATCTGGCTCTGTCTCTATAGCCCAGCCAGCAAATACGAGAGGGTAATCCCTGAAACGCGATTTTCTCACCTGCCAGTCTGATCCAGTTGCATAAATGCTCATCCTCCGCAAAGTTCTCCAGAATGACCTGATCTGTCTTCCGAATATCCTCCGGGTCACCAGACAGAGCCACCCAGCGAAAAGGTCCCTTTCCTTCACAAAACAGGGGCCGGATATAGGCTGGTACGAAGCCAGGAAAAGCAAGAGCATCCGCGACACCTTCGTCATAGGCGACCTGGCGAATATTGTTGCCGTAATCAAAGGCAATGGCTCCCTGCCGTTGCATTTCCAGCATCGCCGATACGTGCTCAGCCATGCTCTGCCGAGCCAGCTTCATATAATGAGCAGGATCTTCCGCTCGCAGCTTCAGCCCCTCCTCCAGCGTGTAGCCCTTCGGTAAATATCCGTTAAGCGGATCATGGGCCGAGGTCTGGTCTGTAATGATGTCAGGAATGAATCCGCGTGCCAGCATGAGCGGCAATATTTCTGCTGAATTGCCTACGAGCCCGATGGACAATGCGCGACCTTCAGTCTTCGCAGCCTGAGCCAGCTCAATCGCTTCATCCAGACGATCGGTCATGACATCGCAGTAGCGGGTATTGATCCGTTTCTCTATGTGGCTGGCATCCACATCCACGCCTATTAAGATGCCACCATTCATCGTGACCGCCAACGGCTGAGCTCCCCCCATGCCGCCCATACCACCCGTAACGGTAATTGTCCCCTTCAGGCTGCCGCCGAAGTGCTGTCGTCCGCATTCCGCAAAGGTCTCATAGGTACCCTGCACAATCCCCTGACTACCGATATAAATCCAGCTTCCCGCCGTCATCTGCCCATACATAATCAGTCCCTTGCGGTCCAACTCGTGGAAATGCTCCCAGTTCGCCCAAGCCGGTACCAGATTGGAGTTCGCGAGCAGCACACGTGGGGCATCCTTATGTGTACGGAATACAGCTACTGGCTTACCGGACTGGATGAGCAGTGTTTCATTCTCCTCCAGAGAGTTCAGTGAACGAACGATGGCATCGAAGCTGTCCCAGTTGCGTGCAGCCCTTCCAATCCCACCATAGACCACTAACTGGCTAGGAGCCTCCGCCACTTCCGGGTCCAGATTATTCATCAGCATACGAAGAGCAGCTTCCTGTACCCAGCCCTTAGTATGCAAGGCTGTTCCACGCGGTGCTGTGATCTTTCGTTCCGGCTCGCTTGATTTGCAGTTATTTTTCCCCTTCATTAATAATCATTCCCTTCTCCTAATATAGTTCGGACACATTTGGAGGTTGTTCTACTTTACTGAACTGAAGACGTTAAGGATTCCAATCTGTACACTAAGATGAATGTGAAGTTCGAACTCCACTAAATGGAAATGCAGGTTTGTTGTGGTACTAATGCAGGGTTTTAATGCGTGGCACTTATGCATGTAGTTAATGCGTAACACTTATGCGTGTTGTTAATGCATGAAGATGATCTCCGCTATTGCAGCCTTTAGATTCGTAGCCTTCATCCATTCTGCCAATGTACGAAAGTCCGTGGACAATACGCGATCCTCTTGTACAAAAGACACCCGCTGCCGACATTGCTCGTATACCCACCTCGTTCCTGTCCCCAGCTGCTCCGGTCCCCGGTAATCCGCAGCCTGTGCTGCACACATCAGCTCAATAGCCAGCACCGAATAGGCATTATCAATAATCTGTCTGGCCTTGCGAGCACCAATCGTCCCCATGCTGACATGATCCTCCTGGTTGGCGGACGAAGGAATCGAATCGACACTGGCCGGATGAGCAAGCGACTTATTTTCGGACACGAGGGCTGCTGCAGCATATTGCGCGATCATGAACCCTGACTGTACCCCACCTTGCTCAGTCAGAAATGGCGGTAACCCCTCATTCAGCTGTGGATTGACCAATCTTTCAATTCGACGCTCCGCTATATTCGCCAGCTCCGATGAACAGATCGACAGATGATCCATAGCTAACGCAATCGGTTGCCCGTGAAAATTACCACCCGAAATAACTCGGTCCTGCTCCGGGAAAATTAGAGGATTGTCCGTGACCGCATTGATCTCGATATCAAGCTTCGCCTGAATGTACGCCAGTCCATCTCGACTAGCGCCATGGACCTGCGGTGCACAGCGAATGGAGTACGCATCCTGCACACGAAGCTCGCCTTGCGTGGACAACAGTCTGCTGCTCCGTGTTAGTGCCCTGAAATTATCCGCAGCATAACCTTGACCGGGCTGAGGTCTGAGCCGATGCGTGAGCGGGTCAAAAGCATCCTTCACCCCACGAAGCGCCTCTGCCGTCAAAGCTAGTGTACAATCGGACCAACGAGCCAAATTCCACGCATCATAGCATGCGAGCGCCCCCACCGCTGTCATCACCTGCGTACCATTAATCAAGGCCAGACCTTCCTTGGCCTCCAGTACGACAGGAAGCAATCCTGCTGACGCCAGCGCCTGAGCACCTGGCATACGCTGTCCTTCATAATACGCTTCGCCCTCGCCGATCAGTACCAGTGCCATATGCGCTAACGGAGCCAGGTCACCACTTGCTCCCAACGAGCCTTGCTGTGGAACGACGGGAGTGACACCATAATTAAGCATGTCGACCATTTGCCCCACGACCTCCGCCCGTATCCCTGAATAACCAAGCAGCAGCGCATTAATCCGCAGCAGGAGCATGGCTCTCACAGTATCGCTAGAGAAGGGCTCTCCCAGCCCACAAGCATGGCTGCGAATCAGATTAAGCTGAAGCTGCTGCACATCGCTGCCTTCAATGTATGTGTCACTGAATTTACCAAAGCCAGTGGTCAGCCCATAGACAACCTTCCTTTCACGCAGTAGCTTTTCTACATATTCACGGGCGTGCCTTACCCTACCCAGACTGCCCTCAGAGGGCTGAATTTTAGCTCCGTAACGAGCCACCTGTACCAACTGCTCCAAGGTTAAAGATTGACCATCCAATACGACAGTCTTGTCTACGGTTGACTGCATCCAGGCACCTGCTTTCCTGTCATGTATTAAGACCTCAGGGTGAAGATCTCCTTGCAGCTGTGAGGACCATTGGGTACGACAAAAAGCCCATACCAAATAACATTTGGTACCGGCTTTTCTAGACTCTCTAATCACTAAATGGCCGATCCGGATCGAACCCCACGAATAGATACTAAAAGAACACTAATGAGCACTACTGAACACCATTTCATACTAGTTAATTTGAGCAATTCACTGTTACAAGTAGCTCCTCCTAGATATGGTTAAAGCCGAAGCCGATCGCTTCGTGCTCAAATCCCTTTTTAGGCGCACCGATCGTTCCATATACACTGACAGCGATCCATTCGCCTTCATGTGCAACAGCCCCCTCCATCTTGCCCCGGACAATCGCGAAGGTCAACCCCACCGTTCTCAGAATATCGCCAAATTGGAACACCCCGCGCCCAAGCCCCTGAATCGCTTCAATGATGGCATGATACATCGCATGCACCTCACGGTAGGACTGACTGTCGATAATGTGATTATTCTTCGCGGCAGTCTCCATCGCGACCACGACCTTCGTAATATCCATCGCTCCCACACGACCAATCGTATACCTGTAGCCTTGGTCCGTGAGCTGCTGCTCGATCTCTTCCTTCCATGAATGGCCCTGAAGCACCGCCAGCAAAATGGACAGCTTTCCAATCGGCAAAGAGCTCGGAGATTCAGACATCATTGTCATCCCCTTCAATAGCATGTTATGAATATGTACAGCAAATGGCGACTACACCATACTTATTCCCCCAAGGAGCATTGGATCTTGGATCTTCGGGTCAGCTTTACGGAAAGCCGCATTCCTCTTTCCTCTACAAAAAAAATGCGTCACAAATTCAGGAACTCCGTTCCCGATATTCTGGACACATTCTGCTCACTAATCACTATACCGTGCTCACTTGATATCACTATACTTCGCATTAAATATGGGGTCAATCCTTGTGTAAGGTATATTTGCAAAAAAAACCAATCATTACACCAACTACTTTGTGCTCTAGTTTTCTTTTGTGGATAAAATTTACATTAATTTCAGTCTGCTTGCTCTTCCCTTTGTGACGAAGGTATATGGATAGAGAGCAGATAGTATGGGATTCATGTGAATGTACAAGATAACACTATTTGATTTTACTATTGTGAATTTTTCACTACCTGTAATGTGGATATAAGTGCTGATAAGTATTGAAATGAAGTATTGGCGTTTATCCGTATGCGTCTAAAAACAAAAAAAGAGAACCTTATTCCGGCTCTCCTCTTTCATATGTAAGTATTGTCACTATTATAGCGAGCATTTCTCCTTAATCGACAGTGCAAGCTTGGTGTACGCCGCTCCATCCATTCGTTGATTAACTTCCTCTGGCTCCAGAGACAACCAGTAATCTGCCTCCATTAACTCATACATATCGAGCATCGTAATCTCTGCACATGCGGGATGCTCAAAGACAGCCTTCATCGGCTCTGGGCCATCATCCCAGTTATAGTCGTTCACGACCGCGTGCAGTATCACATCCGAGTCCAGCTCGCGAATCCGCGAGATGACCACATCCGTCGATTCCTCATATAGGATGGCCTCCAGCTTCTCTTGCTCTTCCTCAGTTAACGTTAATCGCACAGCTCCTGGCGTATCCAGCAACAGATCTGCGATCCTCGGGTTCCCTCTAGCCTCCTGCCAGGCGGTACCCAGAATCCCTTGCGGTGAGTCCAGTCGTGCTCCGCTCTCCACTAGCAGCTTAACGGCCTCGATCTGCTTGAACTTTACTGCCTTCTTAAGGGCCGTTTTCCCAAGCCTGTCCTCCTTCTCCAGATCTGGTCCATGCTCCAGCAGACAACGAACACCTTCAATTGGCATTCGATAGGTCATGAACAGAATCAACGGGGTCCGTCCCTGTTCATCTACTTCATTCACATCGAGCCTGGTTACGGCCTCGCGAACCTGCTCTACATCCTTTGCTTTGCTAATGTCCAACCAGTTCATACCAGCTTTAGCTCCCTCCATCGACACAGTTCCCCGTATAATTCTACTGGATAGATTCGGAAGGTTCAATCTTCGTATGAATGAGGAACTTCTCAATCTCGTCCATATACCCCTCTACTGTGATCCTACGGGGAGCGAACAGACTGATAAGCAGCGCCCTGAACGGGGAATCTGCCGTCGAGGTCCTTAACATGGAGTGCTCTGTATCCGCAAAAACTCTGACCGTCAGCAAGGAAGCCGGGCTCACCTGCTCACGGTATAGGCGCTCTGTCTCCTTGATGTCCACATTCACATCACGATCGCCCAACAGAAGCAACACAGGCGACTTGAAGTTGTGCAGGTCCTGTGTGGCATCCGAAGTATAGTTGCGACGGACAAAGCCCCAGCGCTCCGGGGACATCCTGTCATTCCGATGCGCCAGCCTCATATACTCCTCGTAGGAGGCTCCTTGCTTCAGCAGACCTTTAATCTGATGCTCATACGCCACCTGCTGCTCAATCTCCTCCGGCGTAGAGCCGTCCTTTGCCATCTGGCTCCGTGTATTATATTCCCCCTGGGTTAGCCAATTGATCGCAGGAGAGACAAGGATACTGAAGGCCAACTTTTCTTCACCTGCAAGCTTGGGGATGACCCATCCAGCCTGACTTGCTCCCCATACGCCCATATGCTCGGAATCAATCATAGGTTGGGTCCTTGCCCATGCCAGCGCTTGCTGAGCTTCCTGAACACGGTCCTCCATGCTCTGCTGAAGCCAGTCTCCCTCCGAACCGCCTAGCCCTCGTTTGTCGAGAGATAATGAGGCATAGCCCAGTGATGCGAGCTTCTCCCATAGTGGCTTGTAGCCATCATCGTGGGTGGCATCAATGGGACCGTCGCCATGAATGAATAAGACCAGGCCTAATTTCCCCGTATACTGCTCTGGCAAGACCAAGGTTCCAGTCAGTTTGCCTTGCGGTGAATTAATTACTACTTGCTGTTCTACCATTTCGAAACTGTTTTGCTGCAAAATATACCCTGCGACGCCTGTTAGCAATACTACGCATACGAGCATGACAATGGCGATTTTCTTCCTCATACGATTCTTCCTCTCTTGACTGCCACAGGAATGGATTGGCTTTCATCTGTCTAATCCTACAGTTGGCATACTGTTTTGATGTCTAGCCCTCACTTCGTTTTTTGCACTTGAATTCTTCTACTTGAGTTGATTTACTTGAGTTCTTCTACTTGAATTTTTCCACCTGAATTCTTCTACTCTCTTCTACTTGGATCACTGCCTTCACAGCTTCAGCAGTCAGCATACACCCTAGGTCAGACCTAAGGTCAACGCTGCATTCGTAGAAATATCAAAAGACCGGAAGTGGAGGCTCTATCCAATCCAGGTCTTTTGATATTTCTTGAATTCATTATGCAGAATTAGCACACAGAAGCTAGAAGCCAGTACGCTTCCCTTATAGCTGAGCTTATTGTCGCTTATTGATGGCTTGCTGCAGATCGTAATGCTCAAGATCGATATCCGCTTCCATACCGAGCACCAGCTTCGCCAATTGACTTCCCACATAAGGTCCTACTGTCAAGCCGGAGGCTCCAAGTCCATTTGCTGCAAACAAGCCCTTCCAGCCGGGAACCGCTCCAAGCACAGGCAAAAAGCCAGGCGTAAATGGACGGAATCCCACCCTTACTTCCAGCAGCGTACTATCAGCAAGACCAGGGGCCACGGCCAAGCCCTTGTTCAGCACCTCCTGCATTCCGCCAGCAGTCACGCTGGTATCATAGCCTTCAATATCATTTTCGTGTGTTGCCCCCATTACGACCCGTTGCTGGTCGAATGTCAGCAGATATTGATCCGAAGGCGGTATGACTACAGGCCAACTCCCTGTATCGCCGGCATTTGTCGTCTGCAAATGGAGGATTTGCGCCTTCTGGTAATGCACTTGGAAGTCTAGTCCCAGTGGCTCCAGCAGCTGACTAGCCCACGCTCCCGCACACACGACAACCTCATCTGCTGCATATGTCATGACCGTCTCCTCTTCTCCACTATTGCCCGGATCGTTGGCGTGCTCAGTTACATCCCTGACGACAACTCCGGTTACACAATCCCCCTGATACTGTAGCTCGGCACTCCCTTGCACGAGCCGTGCCCCATAGCGCTCAGCGGAGCGAAGCAAGGCATCTCGCAGTGCACGACCGTCAACACGTGCCGCCCCACTAATGAGAACAGAATGATATTCTTCAGCCAGCAGTGGAAAAGCATCCCGCGTCTCCGACTGCGATAGTCTGCTAATCTCCCCCATCTCGGCTGCATCAGCCTTTCTCTGCTGTGCACGCTCCTCCAGCTTCGCAAGCTTATCCTCATCATAGTGAATGCTAAGTGCCCCTACTTGAGCATAGCCCGTATCTGTCTCCCCTTCATGGGTAAGCTCTGCGATCAGTTGGGGATAAAAGCGTGCCCCCTCCTTGGCCAGCTTGTACCAAGCCTGGTTACGCCGCTGTGATATCCACGGGCATAGAATGCCTGCTGCCGCATCTGTAGCCTGACCAGGGTCCTTTCGATCCACGATCAGGACCTCTGCTCCCGATTTTGCAAGCTGATAGGCTGTTGAGGCCCCCAGAATACCCGCACCGATGACAATGATCTTCTTCATACATACATTCCTTTCTCACAATCCATGCATGTATTATAGCGCATAATATCTCTTGGAATCACATAGCTCTGCTTAGAGCATTCGTTTGTTTCGCGATCATTCGTTATGAATGAACAGACGTGTATCAATAACAACAGCCGGGAACAGCTCCTACTTCGCGGAGCTGTTCCCGGCTGTTCCATGCATAACTAACCATCTACTGCAACTGCTTTACCTTGAGAGCGTGGGAATTAGTGCCTTGACCGAAGCAAAGATAGTGTAGAGCCGCTGCTAACCACGATCTTTGCAGATCATTCAGACAAGAAATCGTATCCAGTCAAAATACTAGTCCGATATCTCGCTTGCAGCATCAGTATTCATCGCTTCTGGAAGCGAGGCCACTTCCCTACCCAGCTGCTCCTGCAGATTAGCTAGTCGATTCAGTGCAAAGCTGGTAATGGAGCCGGATGCCATCAGTCCCATGCCGCCACGATCTCCTCCATTGCCAGAGGACCTATTCCCATTCTCTCCTCCAGCGGTACCATCCGGTCTAGCTGGAGGTGCCATCGCACCGTCTGGTGGCGTGAAGTCCTCCGGTGGTGTCATCCCTGGCTGTCCGTCAGATGGGGGCACGCTCCCCCCTTTCATATCCCCCATATCTCCTACAGCAGAGTAAGCTATATTGGATTCAAATTGCTCCATCGTATAGAACTTCGTAGGGTCCGCCTCGACAGAAGGACGAATGAGATCACTCAATTCGGTGATTCTGCCTTCAATACTCTCCAGGTAATCAACTAACTGATTCACATATTCAAGATATTGAGCCTTATACTCGGGCACCGCCAGCAGGTTATTAATCATTGGCACCTTGTCCATGCTGATCCCGAGCACAGGCTCCTCGATGGATACGTTCGTCGCATTCGTATTACCACTAGCCCCAGAGTCACTGCTCGTGCCTCCTCTACCTCCACCATAGCCATTAAAGGACATATTGAAGTCCCACGGAATGACCGTGAACTTGCCATTGGCATCACCATACAGCATATAATTGTGTCCTTTATCCCCGTTATAGCTGTCATAATTGCCTAATACCACGTTGCCAGCAATATACTTCAACGCGGAGTCCACATCCAACACACTCTCAATGTCCCCTTTCTCACCTTCTGGCATATCGTTCAGCACCTGAATGAAGTTCTTAAGCCTAGCCTTATTCTCATCTGTACCCAGATCCTCGGTCAAAGTGCTGTACTCGCCGTTCTCCTCCGTCTGCAAATAGCTCTTCTCGTCAGTATCATACAAAATGCCTTCTTCGTAATCCTCCCCGTAGTTGCGTTCCAGATAACTGTCGTCTACAGATTCTACACCTGTGTAGAAGCCAAACAGCTCGCCATTAACATACAGGTTCACGAACGTTGTCATCGGAACATCCAGACCAATGCTTCTCAGCGCCTCATAGTGTAAATATTCCCGCAGGTATGACGGATCTGAGTAATTGTTGTTCAGCACCATTTTATCCAGGCCGAGTAAGGTCTGAGTCTTGTCATATTTGTCAAATTTCAACCGGAAGCTGTAACGATCCGAATCCTCCATGGAAGCTACAGATCTTAGGGTCATATTTCCCTTCGTGGAGAATCCGACATGATCCAGTTGATGACCATCTACCTCGACACTGACGCTCTTGTATTCCTTGTCCAATGGACTTGCCAGAATGCTCTCCCAATCTGCATTGTCGATGGTCACGTTCACGTTAATGATTCGATCTCCTTCAAACAAAGATGCGTATGCAGGAGCAGAGCTGGCACTCTCCTCCGCCTCAGCACTTGATATGGTGTCATGACCAATCCAGCTGATGGTTGCAACGAGTAGTGTCAGGGCCAGGGCCACTAGAGCGAATCTTTGAATCATATTCTTCACTGTAAAAGTCCTCCTTTGGAATGGGCTACAAGCCATTTGCTTATGTCCCAAGTGTAGAGGATGAACCTTGAATGAATCTTAAATATTCGCTTACTCCATTCGCCACACTAAAGCGTCTGGGTTGCCCAGCATCACTTTAGCATCTTGTCACATCCATGTTAGCGTGCTAATATGGACTCAATTCATAAGACAAGGCAATGACGGAGAGAGTAAGCGGAATTTGTTCGTTACAGGGACGAGGTACCATGGACTGAAAGTACCCGAGAGAGCACACCGCCGAAGTTCACTCCCGAGCCGATTGCTGAAGGGCTGCATATTACTTGTAGCCAGTAGGACAATCCGTATCCCTTACGTTACAAGGCTGAAGTGAGAGATGGCACTTGCAATTTGCATACTTATGCGCATGCTTTGCTGTTTCTAATAAGGGTGGTACCACGGCTCCTCGTCCCTTGCGACGGGGGGCCTTTTTTGCATATTTTTTTACAGACAAACAGGCTATTTGCACCAGGCGATCGCAGGAGTAAATACAAGTAAAACCCAATCATAATCAGAGGAGTGAAGGAAACGATGAGTTTGGAGCAATTAAGAGACAAGTTAAATGAGATTAACCATGACCTACTGAAGCTATTATCAGAACGCGCAGCACTGGTTCAGGAAATTGGACAACTCAAGGAAAAGCAGGGTGTTCCCAAGTTCGATCCTGTTCGTGAGAAGGATATGCTGGAGGAACTGGTCGCCGCCAATACTGGGCCTTTCCATAACGATACCGTAAAGCAGCTGTTCAAGCAGATTTTCCAAGCCTCCCTTCACCTGCAGGAAGACCAACACAAGAAACAGCTGCTCGTTAGCCGTAAAAATCAAAAGGAAGACACCATCGTGTCCATTGGAGATGTGCAGGTAGGTGCAGGTAGCCCGATCATGATCGCAGGACCGTGCTCTGTCGAGAGTCTCGAACAAGTGCGAGAGGTTGCGGCTGCGTTGAAGCAGTCGGGCATGACGGTTATGCGTGGTGGTGCCTTTAAGCCTCGTACTTCCCCATATGATTTCCAGGGATTGGGCATTGAAGGACTTAAAATTCTGAAGGAAGTATCCGAGGAATTCGGTCTGAAGACAATTAGCGAGATTGTCCACCCGGCTCATATCGAGATCGCTGCTGACTATATTGATGTCATTCAGATTGGTGCCCGTAATATGCAGAATTTCGAGCTGCTGAAGGCAGCCGGGGACAGCCATCTTCCGATCCTGCTTAAGCGTGGTCTCGCGGCAACGATTGATGAATTCATTCATGCAGCAGAATACATCGTCTCCCGGGGCAACAAGCAGGTCATGCTGATTGAACGTGGTATTCGAACCTATGAAAAGGCTACCCGCAACACGCTCGACATCTCGGCTGTGCCAATTCTGAAGCAGGAGACTCACCTCCCGGTATTGGTGGACGTTACTCACTCCACAGGTCGCAAGGACATTCTGGCTCCATGTGCCAAAGCAGCATTGGCTGCCGGAGCAGACGGCGTTATGGTCGAAGTGCATCCGAACCCTGCCGTTGCATTATCTGATGCAGCACAGCAGCTGAACATTGAGGAATTCGGGCGTTTCTTGGGCTCCGTGCGAGAGTCGGGTTTGTTGAAGTAATTTGTTGAAGTAAGTGGTGCTCACAGATACATATGGAAATAAATATCTGTGAAGCAACAAAGTCAGCGGACGCTTGGATGCTCCGCTGACTTTGTCTATCCGCTGACCCGTCTAATTGTAGCCTAGTGATCGTCAACTACCTTGACCGAATTTGATTTCATGTTAAATGATCCTTATATTAATCCGAAATGCACAAAGCTCTTATAAAGCCCATCGTTCTCCACGCTATCCGTTACATGATCAGCAAGACCGATTAACCCTGGCTTTGCATTGCCCATAGCAATCCCGACAGCACAGAATTCCAGCATCTCTGCATCGTTCATGCCATCTCCAATCGCAATGGTGTTATCTCTGGACATTCCCAGATGCTCCAGCAGGTATTCAATGGCTACGGCCTTGTGAATGCCTGGAATCATCATTTCTCCACTATCTCTGCCGAAGGCTGGAACGGTGCATTGAATGACCTCGAATTTGCCCTGGAATTCCTCCTTGATTCGGCTAAAAGGAACCTCGCTTTCCAGAAAGCATACCTTATTGACGTCATCCTTGCAGAGATCAGCCTCACCATACGTCAGCCCCGTGATAAAAGGATGCGGTGAGCTCTCCTTCTTTTCTCTAGCCACAGGATCATTGTCGATATCTCCATAAATTCTCCGCTCCAGATGAGAGCGCAGATTGCGGCTTGCATAGAGGGCAGAATTCGATTCCAGATAGAAATCTATACCGTGTTCATTGAAGAAACGCACCATATGCTGCACATCCTCTGGCTGCACCTTTTTATGATAGAGCATCTCCCCCTGATACTCTACAAATCCACCTCCGGCACCGATAATTCCGTCGAAGCCGGCATCCCATATCTCGTCATAGATTTCAGCCTTTGAACGACCTGTGCACAGAAGCAGTATATGACCATTTTCTCTGGCCTTTTTACAGGCAAGCTGGGCCGACTCCGGTACATAGCCATCATCAGTGACGAGCGTCCCGTCCACATCTATAAATACAATCTTTTGATCCGCTTTGTTCATCTTCCATTAGCTCCTTTGATTGTCCCAACTAAAGCAGTTGAGTGAATGTACACCCACTATAATTTCTGTAACGCATTACAAGTCAAGCTATTTCACACAAAAAAAATCAGCAGGCAAGTTAGTGCCTACTGATTTCCCATAACTGTAATTACTACGATTGTTGCAATATCATTGCTGCTGCATGATTCGGGCCAGTATCGACGCCGTCTCGGCACGAGTCGCGTTACGCTGAGGATACAATCGACTTTCCTGATCACCTATGAGAAGACCGTGCATTGAGAGTCTAGCTATATCAGCCTGAGCCCATCCTGCAATATCAGCATAGTCCAGAACATTCAATCCCTTCCCCTGCATTTCTTTCCCTTGCTTCGCGTAAAAACCCTGCTCCGTCGCCCCCTCACGCTCGCCCTGCTCTGCTGATGGAATGGCTCTGGCGATCATAACCATCATTTCCTGACGTGATACCGCGGCTTGGGGACGCAAGCTTCCATCCTCATAGCCTCGTACCCAACCTGCCAGGCTGGCTTTTCGCATCACAGCTTCGTACCATTCTTCACCCTCATTCGCAAAAGATACATCGTCTGGATCGTCAGCAGGATGAAGCATTCTGTCCAGCATTGCGACCAACTCGGCCCGTGTGACGGGCTGTTCCGGCTCGAATCGTCCTGTTCCACGGCCTTGCACAATCAGCTTACTTGCGAGCAGTTCCACTGCTCGCTCCGCCCAGTGCCCCTTCATATCGGTGAAGGATTGGTGATTCTCCAGCAAGGTATAGTGCTTGCCAGTTGCAAGACGAAGCTGTATGGTGCCTGGTAGAACAAGCTTAGCTGGGACATACCGGAAGTATCCAACGTGTGGATCATAGACGGCTGCCGTCCAGTACGGATCGGTCATGTCTGCCCATGTGCTGGCAGAGAACAATATGGACTGAGCACGCAAGGCAAGCAGCTGTTCATCGCCTTTCCCTTGCTGTCCGATGAGACTTACAGAGAATGGATGCTCGCGTATCACTGCCCCTATACCGTTAGCTGCACCCTTGAGAAGTACATGCTCTTCTTCATCAGCTAGTTGCAAGGTAAGTCGAATGGAATCGACCGTGGTTGCTCTAGCCGCCTCACTCAATTCCACAACAGGAACCTCCAGTACTCCTACGGGTGTATGCCATTCCAGCACCAGAGTAGGATTTTGCTCAAGTAGACGTGCCAGGGTGTTCTTCTCCATCAACACGCCCCATACGCTGGCGCTGTCCATCATCTTCACTGTGATTTTCCCTGAAGCAATCTGCTCGGCTGTCAGTGTGACCTGCTGATGCAGTTGTCCATCCTGTAGCAATTGGAGGCCAATGGATTGCCCTTGAATGACTGTTGGAGGCAGTGGACCCGGATTCATATCCACGTTCGCGCTTCCCGAGCCTTTCCCTGGAGCGGAGCCACCGTCTGATCCATCAGAGCTGCCATCATCTGATCCACCTGAGCTATCGTCACCACCGCCTGAACTCGGCGGCTCATTCGCTTGTCGTGTCAGAACTATAACATCCGCAGTAGCCTCCAGCCCCTCGAAGCTTACGATCAGCTCCGTCATTCCTGGCTGAATGCCCAGCACGCGTCCCTGAACATCTACAGCTGCAATGCTCTCATCCTTAAGATGATATAGCGCTCTTGAGGTGACGTCTTCTTCGGTTCCATCCGAATAATGAACTGTCACATGTAGCTGCCCATACTCTCCTTCTTTGACCTGATAGCGTGTAGCATCCAATTGCAGTCGTACAGGCAGTGCATAGACTGTGACTGGAGCACTGGCTCTCAGCGTCCCTCTGTCTCCCTCATAGACGGCCTCAATAACCGTCTGTCCGGTTCGCAGTCCCGTCATGTACCATCTGCCATCCAATCCCTGACCTATGCGAACCATACTGTCGTCATAGCGAAATTGTGTAGCATCGGTCTGATCGTGGATGAAATTATCCTGTCCATAGGTGACCTCAACGACGGTCTGAGCTGCCTCCCCCACCTGAATACGATAGGAAGAAGGGTTGAACCACATGCCGTCAGTGAAGGTGACCTGTACCGGGGCAAAGATCTGTTCCCCATTCATTAGCACACGGACATCTGCTGTACCTGGCTCCGTCGAGCGAATATCGAACTTATACAGCCCGGTCACAGCCTCTCCCGATTCACCATAAGTGACTTCCGTCACGGTACCTAGAGAGGCTTCAATGCTCACTCCCTCAGCATTGGCCGTCGGATTCCCATAAGCATCCATGAGCTGAACTGTCACTCGAGCAGTCGCTGTGCCATTGGCAGGTAGCGCCATCTGAGAGACCGATATCTCTGATGCGGAGGCTAGTGGAGGGCCCGGGAGCCAATCGATCTGAGCAGAAGCCATTAATTCAATGCTTTCCATAAATGCTCTAAGATGAGCAGTGCCCGACTTCGTTGAACGAAGTTCCGCCGTATACCTACCCTCTCCCACGTAGACTAACGGGGACAAGATTCCCATGGAAGACTCGAGACGAAGCAACGATGCATCCATTTCATCAGCGATCATATGTCCTGTAGCATCCTTGAGCTGTAGTGTAATCCGTGCAGTCTCTCTACCATTAGCTATCAGCATGCCTTGTTCAATCTCCAGAGTCGACGCTGTAGCTGAAGGCTGTCCTGCGACAAAATTCACCGTTATTGGAGCATTCATCAGCTCCATTCCATTCATCGTAGCGCTAATGACAGCCTCTCCTGTCTCTATAGACCTCAGATCTGCTGTATAACGCCCTTGCCCGGCATATTTCAGTTCACCTATCGTGCCCCGTGTCGAAGACAACTGCAGACCCAGATCGGACACTTCTTCAATCAGGTCGTTGCCATACTGATCTCTTGTCTGAACCGTCACAGTAATCGCGTCGCTTCCGTCCGCCGTCGCTGAAGTCTGGGAGACTGTAAATGTCGAGGTGTTCGCGACTGCAGGACCAGGTAGCAACTGGACCTCTCCCTGCTGCAGCACAGATTCTCCGTTCACAGAAGCCAAGAGTGTAGCAGTACCAGAAATTGTCCCTGCTGTCAGCTCCGCTATATACGTGCCATCACCATGGTCCGTGATCGGCCCGAGTACTCCTGCGCTGCTCCTTATGGTAACATCATCTCCACCAGCTGTAATCGTGTTGCCAAAGGCATCCTTTAGCTGCACCGTTACCGTCGTCGTATCCATACCATTGGCCGTTAGAGCCATATGGTCTATACGAAGCTCTGAAGTCGTCGCAGATGCAGGACCGGGTATAAATTCTACTGCTGTAGACGCAATAAGATTTGTGCCGTTAACTCTTGCTGATACGACAGCTCTGCCTGTCAGCGTACTGGACCATAATAGGACCGAATAGCTGCCGTCACCGTTGTCCACGGTATTCCCAAGTATACCGGCTGTCGTATTGAAGACCACCTGGTCCCCGCCTGCATCTAGTGCATTGCCGTAAGCATCCTTCAAGCGAACTGTAATCAGGCTCTGACTGAGACCGTTTGCTACAATCACAGGATGCAAGGACTCGATGGCAGAACGATCTGTTGACACCATTCCTGGTACGATGCGAATGGAGAGCCTTTCCTGCAGCTTGCTACCATTCACCATAGCCTCTATTGAAGATATACCTACAGCCTCGGGTGCTGTGAACACAGCACTATATTGACCATTCCCGTGATCCTGGACATGATCAATCGTACCGCTTGTGGTCTGAAAGACAACCTGATCCCCGCCACTGGATAACGGATTGCCATGCAGGTCTAGCAGTTGTACTGTTAATTCCGTACTACCACTACCCGCGACCAGCCTATCCTCCGCAGCGGTTAGCATCGACCTCGATGCAGCGGCTGCTCCGGCGACAAAGGCTACCTCGACCGTCTGCTGGAAGGTGGTGTCAGACAGTCTTGCTGACACGACAGCAATTCCAGTCTTATTTGCAGAACGCAAGGTTGCCGTGTATTGGCCATTCCCCAGGTCCGTTACGTTGGACAAGAAGCCTGCTGTAGTGCTCATGCTCACGGTTCCAGCTGACGTAGTCCGTGGATTACCATAACGATCTATAGTCCGCAGGGTAATGGTTGTCTGGCTACTTCCATTAGCGACGATCGAGCCTGTGGCCGCCTTGAATTCAGACCGTTCCCTCGATGTCTCTCCCGGAACGATATGAACGATCGGTGAGGACTGCAGCATGCTACCATTCACGGTGGCTTTGATCGCCCCACTACCTACAATTGTGCCTGCATTCAAAGATGCCGCGTAGCTGCCATTACCGAGTGCGGTTACCTGCGTGAAGGTACCAAGTCCGTATTCCAGTCTGACAACATCCCCGGCGGACGTAAGTTCATTGCCGTGGGCATCCTTCAGTTGTACGCGAACCTGCTGACTCCCCTCTCCAGCGACCATGGAAGTCAGAGGCACAATAAGCTCTGAAGTCTCGGCAGCTGCAGGACCAGGAACGAAGTGAATCGTTGCTGTTTGCTGAATCGCTGTATTATCTACTGTAGCCGTGACTACAGCCGTGCCACTCTGGGTTGGTGACCGTAGCTGAGCTGTGTATGTCCCATTTCCCAGATCTCTTACGATGCCTACAGTACCGCTTGTTGTGCTTATGCGTACTGAACGCCCTCCCGTAGTCATCGAATTGCCATTGGCATCCTTCAGCTGCAAGGTAATGGTGGACTCACTGCTGCCATCTGCGGTCAATGTCGTAGCACTGGTATTTAGAGTAGACATCGCAGCAGAAAAAGCACCTGGAACAAATTGCAGCCTCGCTTGCTGCTGCAAGGACACGCCGTCAACCGTTGCCGTGACTATAGCTTCTCCTGTTCTTGTAGGCGACCGCAGTTGAGACACATACGAACCGTTGCCCATGTCTCTTACGCTGCTCAATGTACCATTTGTCGTGCTGAATCGAACCGTCCGTCCGCCCGTAGTGATCGGATTACCATTGGTATCCTTTAGCTGCACCGTAAGTGTAGACTCACTGCTGCCATCTGCCGTCACGATCGCGGGACTTGCAATCAAGGTCGAAAGTGCTGCCGAAGGGGCCAATGTATTCAGGACGACTGTTGCGCTGGATGCTAAGGGATAGCCATTCAGCGTGCCCGTGATCACAGCATTACCCGATATCATAGGCGCAGTCAGCTCTGCTGTGTATGTGCCATCACCATGATCGGTGACCGCTCCTAGCTGTCCGAGCGTAGAGCTGAGTTGCACCATGCCTTCACTGGAACCCAGCAGATTATTGACACCATTACGAAGCGTGACAGTAATCGTTGCTTGACTGAACCCGTCTGCATCGATTCGGTTAGGCGTAGCACTTATGGCAGAGCGAGCCGGATAGACTTGAATTGCCTGTGTTAGATAGCGATTCGGGGAATTCGAGGGGATTCCTAATTCTCCATAAGCAGTCCAGCCCGCTCCCCACACGGTGCCGTCGTTCTTCAGGACCAGACCATGATTATCACCTGCAGAAAAATCGGCTATGTCGCTAATAAGACTGCCTGCCATCTGCAGGTTCCGGTTCTGCATCCCCCACCACCATACTGTCCCATCCGCCTTCTGGGCCATACTAAGACGCCCGCCACCCGAAATGCGGACCACACTTGTGAGCGGAATTGAACCGGACTGCAGCACCTGTATCGCCTTATTGCTACTAGTTACTCCTGAGCCTATGCCCAGATTGTAGTTCTCATTGTAGCCCCAGCTCCATACTGTCCCATCATCACGGAGGGCTAGACCGCCTAAACGGTGACCCACAATGCTTCTGACTGCATCAAGTGGTTGATCGGAGCTGTCCATTACCTGAACTGGATAGGCCGAGCCATTGCTCAACTGTCCATTCCCGAGCTGGGATAGTCCATTATGTCCCCATGCCCAGACGGTTCCATCTTGCTTGAGCAGCATGGAGTGATAATCGCCGACTGCAACCTCCTTCGCACCTGTGAGGTAAGTGCTGCTCGAAGCTTTGATCTGAATAGCTCGTGAATACATGCTATCCCACGAGTCCGACAACATATTCGAGCCGTTGCTTCCCCAGCCCCATACCGTGCCATCCGTTTTGAGGGCAAGCACATGGCTGTAACCTGCGGCTATACTCTGTACCTGTGTCAATGGTGACCCGTCGGACTGCATCACCTGAACGGCTTGGGACAAATTTTCAAGAGAACCGTTCCCTAGAGTTCCAGTGTTACCCTTTCCCCAAGCCCAGACGGTACCATTCTCTAGCAAGGCTACAGAGAAATATCCACCTCCGTAGACAGCCTTTGCATTCGATAGTGGTGCACCGTCTCTCTTGGTCACCTGCACCGGTCGATAGTGACTGGTCGTTGTACCATCCCCGAGCGCGCCAGCGGAATTGTCTCCCCAAGCCCACACCGTACCATCCTCTGCAATGAGCAGAGAGTGCAGGTACCCTGCACCGACTGTCTTCACTCCTGTAGGAAAAATGGAGTCCGCAGCTTGTGCCTTTGGCGCCAGTTGGGGCATCGCGAGCAACATGACGAGCAGCACACAGCCTATTTTTCGAAATACTTGCAATGTAACCTCCCCTTCATGGTAGTTCGGTAGCTGTAGACGAACGACGAAAATGAAGCTAGGTCGTCAATGCTACCAGCCGTATCGACATACTAGCACAATCGAGTATGAGGGAATACTAACCAAAGTTAACTGTTCTAAAAAAAAGAAGCCCCTGGTTCAGGAGCTTCATCTCATGCATTCATTTCTGATTTGTTAATCTCCGGGTTCATTAGTCCTCTGCTTCCTCTAACCTCGTGCGGCTAGCTTGGATACTATTCGAGGTAGCCAGAACAGCCTGTGTGCGTGAACGGACACCCAGCTTGCTATAGATCCGGTTCAGATAGACCTTTATTGTCCCAAGCGTCAGGCCCATCTGATGAGCAATCTCCTGGTTCGTGCAGCCGCTATGCAGCAGCCGAACCACCTCCAGCTCTTGTGCGCTAAGAGAATCCATGCCAGCATAAGAGTTAGGAATGGATATTTCCCGCTCTGCTTGGGGCTGCATTGCTACCAATAACACGTTGATATATTCCTTCAGAGCCGATTGCTGGTCTGGAGATACCGCAGTAGCAATCTCTTGCAGCAGCTCTCTCATCCACTTCCCTTCATCTATAAACGTACGAATATATCGGAAAGGCAGAACGAGCAACAAGGCCTCATTAAGTCTTTCCACAGCTTCTTTTTTCCTGCCACGAATATATTCCGCCTTCGCCTGGAGCACCATCGTCAGAGCAAGGATATTGACCATTCTCACTTCTTCCGCTTGCAACCTCAGTGTGGTCAGCAGGGCAAGCGCGTCCTCTCCCCGCCCATTAGCCATGTGCAAGCGCGCCAGTGTCACCGTCTCTTGAACGTTCCCCAGGTGGACGCGGTGAGACGCTGCGTCCTCTTGGCCCTGAAGCTGTTCTCTGCTTGCTGCCAGATTCTCTCCTTCACCCAGATTCAGTTCCACAAGGTAAGCCCGCAGTGCTCTATACCAATGGCCATCTGTTGCAGGGGCTAGACGCTGCATACTTTCCTGAATCATAATCCGGGCTGCTGCAGGCTCACCTGCCGCCAGTCGACGCTTCGCCATCATGATCCGCACAGGCACATACAAGCCCGGCACCTCCAAATATCTCCCATCTGCAATCAGTCTGCTCAGGAACTCATCGCACCGATCCAGCTCGTTCCATTCGTAGTATCCCTCCGCAAGCGATTGGATGACATATTGACACATTAATGACTCTGACCAGCCATTGCGGCTCAGAATGGAACAGATACGCTCCCCGACCTCTGCTGTAGTGGGCGTAATTACACCCTTCAGGCCAAATGTCGTATTTCTTACAAGCGGTTGATTGAAATTATAATTAAAATCATAAAATACCGGGTCCTTCGGCAGTCGATAAGGGATCGAGTCCGCGAACTGGAACCACTCCTCGAACTGCCCTGAATAGAAGGCATCATTAGCCTTCACAAAAAACAAACCACTCAGCCATTCTGACTCGACCTGTTGTGAGCGGCCCAGTAATTCCTGCTCCAGTTGCTCTATCAAGCTCTGTGTCACCTGCCGCTGCCCCATGAACAAATGTACAAATGCATTGACCAGCTGCAGGCGCGGTGGCATCGCAAAGGATGCTGGAAAACGGGCAAAATCATTCTGCAGCAGCGTGAACTCCCCACGCGTAACCAGCTCATGTAGATGCCTGTTGAGCAGCGAAGCAGCCAGCTCATAATCCTCAGCCATGAAGGCATGATCAATGGCTTCCTCGCTTAAGCCCATCTGAGCATGGACCAGACTGGCCTGTCTATGCAGCTCACTCCAGCGTGCAGGAGCTTGCTGCTTCAGCATACGGGCGTAAAATTCACGAACCAGGTGATGATAGCGGTATTCGTCTTGCTGAATGTGCACCAGAAACAGACCGTTTCGTTCCAGAAATGCCAGCTTGCTGTTGCAGCTCCCCTGGCCAGTAATATCGGCGCACAATGCAGCATTGAACTTTCTTAGAATAGAGGTCTCTAACAAAAAAGTACCCATCTGCTCATCGAGACCCTTCCATAACTCTTGAAAAAGATACTCCTCAAGCTGCTGTCCAACATGTCCTGTGTGAATCCAGGCAGACCACTGGTCACTACTTCGCTGCTGCAATGACATCAAGGCAAGCTGCAGGCCTGCGGCCCAGCCTTCGGTTCGCGCTACCAGAGCTTCTATCCACTGTGATGGCAGGGCAACCTCCAGCACAGACTGACAGAGCTGTTCAGCATCTTGTGTCGTAAATGCCAGTTCTTTTGCGTTGATACGCTTCACTTCACCACGAACGATCCATTTGTGCAGTCCTTCGAATGGGGGTTCAAACCGTGAAGCGAGCACCACTTGTATAGATGAAGGCAGATGCTCCAGCCAATAGTGAAGACTTCCATGGATTTCGGGGCGTGTAATCAGATGGTAATCATCAAGTGCCAGCATTATGGGCTCCGGTGCATCATACAGTTCATTCAAGCATTGATCCAGAAATTGATGTAGTGCGTGCTCCTGATGTTCGGCCAGCAGTGGAAGCAAACGCTCGGTAGCCCCGGCAGCGAGGTGAGGAGCCAGCGCATGTACAACGTATCGCCAGAATCGGCGCAGGTCGTTATCGTGCTCCCCTAGAGAATACCAAGTCGTTCGCGCTGAGCTCATCTGCATATATTGGGCCATGGCCGTCGTCTTTCCACTCCCGGCAGGAGCAACAATCAGTATTAGCTTCGGCGAAGATAAGCCACGGACAGGCTCATGCAACGCGGCTCTTTTTACCAGATTAGGCCTTAAAGCAGGCATTTGAAGCTTGTATTTCAAAATAACAGGGGTATTCATGATGTGAAGCCTCCATTGCTGTGGGCGTGGAATTCGTTCTTTATTATAGCGTCAAATTGTCTCTACCGGAATGCCTAAGCATCTAGTTCTGTAATACGCCCTTGAGTTCATGAATCGATCAGGAAATTAATGAAGTTGCATCTTTCATTTATACCTTCATTTCCCCGCAAATCTCACCGACCACGAGAAAAACGCCCCTTGCATATCCGATAACATGAGTCTGCACATGTTCGAATGCAAGAGGCGTATTAAAGTTTGTTTAGAACAGGCAATTACACTGTATTGCAGTTGACATGGAAAAGAACACCGTATTTATCTGTCACCATACCATAGGCTGGGCTCCAGAACGTCTCCTGGATCGGCATAATTACATTGCCGCCCTCCTGTAGCTTGCCGAAGATGGTACGTGCTTCCTCCGGGCTGTCAGCCTGAACCGATACCGTCACATTATCTCCCTTGGTATGCGGCATCCCAGGAAACGTATCAGATAGCATCAGCATAGAGTCGCCAATCTTGATCGAGGCATGCATAATCCGATCCTTCGCTTCAGGTGGTGTAGGATGATTCGGGTCAGACGGGGAATCCCCAAAGGTCGAGATCATCATCACCTCGCCTCCGAATACGTCCTTATAAAACTCAACCGCTTCACGACCGTTACCATCAGTAACCAGGTAGACATTCAATCCCACTGCCATATCTGCATCAACTCCTATGTCCATAGTGTGGTGGATACTTCATCATTATACCCTACCATTATGTTCGAGTAGTGCAGCCATTAACCATATCGTGATATGAAAATTAGCTCAAGTCTTCCCCGTTGGACGCGATGGCCTTCTTATACCAGTAGAAGCTATCCTTGCGAGAACGCTCCAGCGTCCCTTGTCCATGGTCATCCTGGTCCACATAGATCACTCCATAGCGCTTGGACATCTCCGAGGTAGAGGCACTGATGATATCAATGGCTCCCCAGCTTGTATAGCCCATCACCTCAACGCCATCCATGACGGCTTCCTTCATCGCAGTAATATGCTTGCGCATGTAGTCAATTCGATACTGATCATGAATGGAGCCATCTGGTTCCACCTGATCGCGTGCGCCGAGACCATTCTCAACTACAAATAGTGGTACACCGTAGCGGTCATACAGCTCCTTCAGGACAATACGCAGCCCAAGCGGGTCCATCTGCCAGCCCCATTCTGTGACCTCCAGGTTCGGATTCTTGACCGAGCTGTAGAGGTTGGCGCCCGTCACACCATATTTTTCAGGCGTCGTCGTGGATACCAATGAAGTGTAATAGCTGAAGGAGATGAAATCTACCGTATGCTTCCGCAGAATCTCCTCATCCTCTGGCTCCATCACCACGGTAATCCCCTGCTCAGCAAAATAGCGATGGATAAAGGCAGGATAGACTCCACGTACCTGTACATCCGTATGCAGCAGATTCAACTGATTATCGACCAAGGCTTGATGAACGTCATCCGGGCTGCTCGTAGCCGGATAGTGAATCATGCGGGCCAACATACAGCCAATCTGGAACTCGGGATTAATCTCACGGGCAAGCTTGGTAGCCAGACTGCTAGCAACGAACTGATGATGCAGTGCCTGATAGGAGGCCTCCTGTACGTTCTCCACTCGGTCCTCCACTACACCGCCACCAGTGAATGGTTCAATGATCGTTGTATTAATCTCGTTGAAGGTAAGCCAGTATGTGACCAGATCCTTGTAGCGATTCATGACGGTCTCGGCATATTTGAGGTAGAAGGCTACTACCTTCCGATTCGTCCAGCCTCCATAGTTCAGTACCAGCGAGATCGGCATTTCGTAATGAGAGAGCGTCACAATCGGCTCGATACCATGCTTCTTCATTTCTGTAAAGACGTTCTCATAGAACTGTAGACCTTGCTCGTTCGGCTGCGCATCATCCCCGTTCGGGAAGATACGTGCCCAGTTAATGGATAGGCGGAAGGCCTTGAAGCCAAGCTCTGCGAACAGGGCAATATCCTCTTTGTACCGATGATAAAAATCGATGCCGTATCGCTTCGGATATCCCTCGGCACTCTGATGGGCAATAGCCTTCTCAATCGTCTCACTGCTGACGTGCATCAAGGCTTTGAGATTCGTGTAGTCCTTCTTCTCGAAGTAAGGGACCATATCTGCCGTCGATAGTCCTTTGCCTCCTGCATCAAAGGCTCCTTCTGCCTGATTGGCAGCAATCGCCCCTCCCCACATGAAATGCTGCGGGAATCCCTTCAGGTAATCTTTTGGCAGCTTCGGGTTGGCTGTCATATTATCACTCCTCCTCAAGAATTGGATGTCGTCTTCACTTTAAGCACTGGCTGAGCAGCAGCTACCTCACCAAGCTTCAGAGCCTGAATTGATTCATATTCAGCCGTATTGGTCACGACCATGACGCTAGTGATGTCATATTGCTCGGCAATCTTATCCAGTTCGAAGCTCAGCAGCTTGTCGCCGGCCCGCACAACATCTCCAGTCTGAACATACGCTTCGAAGAATTGACCGCGCAGCTTCACAGTATTGATACCTATATGGATTAGCAGCTCTGCCCCTTGCTCACTGCGAATGACGATAGCATGCTTGGTCTTGAATACATTCATAATTTTCCCGTTCACCGGAGACACCAGTTCACCATTTGCAGGAACGAAGCCAATGCCCTTGCCCATCATTTCCTCACCAAAGGTCGGATCATTCACCTCGTTCAATGGAATAATCTTGCCATTTACAGGGGATCCCACTGTCTCATCGTGAAGCTCATAATGCTCCTCCTCCACAGCCGTGACGGAAGAAGCTGAAGACTCGGATACCGCTTGACCTTCAGCGGCCTTCCCCTGCTCACCTTCCAGTGGTGCAACAGCGTCCTCCTTGATCCCCATAATGACGGAAGCCACCAATGATACGACGAACGCAATCGCCAGTCCTCCCAGTGCATAGCCGAAGGTAGGGCCGATGAAGGCCGGGATGCCCGGCAGACCGCCATTTCCAGCTAGTACATACGCATTAACACCGAACATCAGGGCGAACCCGCCACCAGCAGCACTACCGATCATTCCAGCTACGAATGGCTTCTTGTAGCGCATATTAATTCCGTACATCGCCGGCTCGGTCACACCCATGAGCGCAGTAATGGAGGTTGATAATGCCAATGATTTCAGCTTCTTGTCCTTAGCACGGATGAATACCCCTGCCGTCGCACCTGCCTGCCCCATATTGGAGATATACGTAAGTGGTAGAAATTTATCAAAGCCCAAATTCGCCAGATTGCTGAGAATGACCGGAACTAGCGCATAATGCATTCCCGTCATGACGATTAATGCCATACCGCCGCCCAAGAGAAGCCCTGCCAGCAAGCCACCCTCGGACAGCAGCCAGTTGATCCCGCCAGACAAGCCGTTACCGATCAGCGTACCGAGTGGTCCGATAGCAATCATCGTAATCGGGACGACAACGAGCAAGCTGAAGAGCGGAACGAGCAGCAGCTTCAGCGAAGCTGGGATGATGCGGTTGAAGCCCTTCTCTACATAAGACAGCAGCCAGATAGAGAGCAGAATGGGAATGACCGATGATGCGTAGCTTACCGATACGACCGGAACTCCCAAGAAGCTGACCGGATTGCCGCTGGATAGCAGCGCGCCGATGTCCGGTGCCATCAAGGTCATACTGACCGCAGCCGCTACATATGGATTGGCATTGAATTTACGAGCTGCGCTGAAGGCAATCAGCATCGGCAGGAAATAGAACACGCTGTCCCCAATTGCTGATATAATGCGGTACGTATCTGTACCTGCCGTTGCCCATCCTAGAGACACGAAGAGTGCAATGAATCCTTTGAGCAGACCCGCTCCAGCTACAGCCGGCAAAATCGGTGCAAATACACTCGCAATGAATTCGAACAGGCGAGATATGACATTTTTAGAGCTTGCGCCTTCTGTGGGTGCATCCTTCTTCTCTTTCAAGTCGGGATGCTGCTCCGTCAACGCATCGAACACCTTGGATACGTCATTGCCAATAATGACCTGATACTGCTCCCCAGCAATGTTCGTACCCATAACCTTATCTAGTCGCTCCAGCGCTCCTTTATCCGCCTTGGCGTTATCCTTCAGCTCAAAGCGGAGCCGAGTTACACAGTGATAGACAGAATTAATATTGCTCTTACCGCCGACACCCTCCACGATTTTCTTCGCTGTCTCCTGATGATTCAAGAGGAATCCCCCCATTTTCAATTTGTGAAATCAATACAAAAAACCGGACAATGACAAAGAGAGTCCGCATCTGCGTTCCATCCTCACATCATCCGGGTATTGCCTGATTGAACAGTAACAAGCCCATAAGCTTTATTTTCTTTTCAGTAGTCTTTCCAGATGAAGCGTCAGATAGAGCTGCTCCGCATGTGTCATATCATAGCCATAGTTCTTTCGAATGAAAGACTCAATTTTGGTGATACAGCTGAAGGTCTGCGGATAATTTTTGCGAACGACGTCATATAGATACTGCTCTGCATCATCATGGGCGGTATGTGTAATGACACGCTGGCAGAAGTACTTCAGATGAGTGATGAAGCGAAAATAGTTGACGTTCTCCTCATCGAACTCCACATTGAAGTGGTATTTAATAATATTCATAATCTCCTGCAGCAGCTGCATCAGATGCGCGACATCGTTCATGGAATCATTGATCTCTGCATTGATGAAATGAAGGGCGATGCTGGAGATCTCCTCCTTCGGGAACTCAATGCCTAGTCGTTCGCGCAGAAGCAAAAGCGATTCCTTCGCCACATCATACTCCGCCTTGTAGAAGTGCTGAACCTCCCAAGCCAGGGGATTAAGGGTGATCATGCCCTCTTTGATTCGCTTAATGGCAAAGTGAATGTGATCCGACAGAGAAATATAGATCCCGTCACTGATCGTCTTATTCAGTTGCCGCCGTGCCAGACTGACAATATCATCTGTCACCTGCATAATTTCAATGGGCGTCTCCATCAGTGTGGCCTTGAACTTCTCATAGATGGCATCATTCTGGAGCTGGAATATCTTTTCCACCCTACTGTCGTCAATCTCATCACCTACACGGTTGTTGAAGCCAATGCCCCGGCCGAGGATCAGTAGCTCCTTCCCCCGCTCATCCAATGAACTGACGATATTGTTGTTGAACACCTGTTTGATAATCATAGCAACCACCTGTTTTGAGGGAATAAAAAAAAGCGGGCAACACAACAATAGCCCAATGTACATCACTGTACAACGGAACTACTGTGGTATTGCCCGCGTTACCGGTAACAAGCCTCACCTACAAGATAACATAGAGTGAAAGCGGTGTCCACAGTGAATAAATATATTATTACCCTTTTACTAGGAAAACAGACGCTCCAGACATAGATGAACGAGCTATTAGACATGCTGCCGCTACCAACTACGCATTAGCGATACACACTAGCACAAATTAGAGTTATTCCAACTATAGCCTGCCTTCTTAACTTCATCTGATGTCGGTTAACCCAGTGGAAGATATTCAAAGTAATCAAACCACGCCTCGCAAGACTGTTGATCCAGATCCTGAGTGCACATGCCGACGAAAGCGCCTGTAAAGCCGAGTTTGCCTCCGTATTCGTCGGATAGCGTACCCATATCCTGCGGTGTGCATACAGCTGTCCAGCTCTCCCCATCCGGTGACGCATAGAACATTAATTCATGCTCATGAATAACTGCCCTCAGGTAATACCGCTCCCAATCCTTCACGCACAGCTGCATAGCGAAGACTTCTTCGTACTTCCCTGCTCTGGACATCACGACGCCTAGTGCTGCTCCACGAACCTCATCGCCCGTTACCCGCAAATAATAATAGTCGCTGTCATCGTAATAACAGACCAGACCAGCCATCTGCATAAAGCTATCGGGCTTGAATTCCATGCAGGTCTCTATGGCGCAGTGAACATGCTGGATCGGGCGGGCTACCAGACTCTGCTCATGCATGGAAGCCAAGGATTCTCGGCCACGCAGGCGCAGGAACCCGGGACGGTCCGTCAAATCGACCCATGAAGGGTCAAAGGGAACGCGCAAGCTCTGATAATCTGGACCTAACTCAGGACGATCAAAATGATCCCTCGCCTCAGGACGTGGAAAAGGATGACTGGGTAGCTGCGGCCCTTCCACTTCAAGGGCTGGTAATTTTCCTCCTTGTGCCAGTCGAAGCCAGCCATCGTCGGTCCAGCTGCATTTCTGAATTGCGGTCTCCCTGCCTAACGGATTCATCTTGGTAGTGCCTGGTAGTGGCCGTGTACACAAATGAGCCATGTACCACTCCCCATCCGGAGTCTCAACTAAGGATCCATGCCCTGCCTGCTGGAGCGGATGCAAAGGCTCATGAGCTGTGGTTAGGAGTGGAAAGTTCGGGTCTGTCTCATAAGGCCCGAAGAGACTACGGCTACGTGCCAGCGTAATCATATGGTTGACGCCTGTACCACCTTCCGCCGTAATCAGATAATAATGTTCGCCGCGTTTGAATAATTGTGGTCCCTCGGTAACACCAATGGAGGTGCCATGATAAATATCGTGAACAGGACCGACCAAAGCCTCCTGCTTGGGATCATACTCCTGCATGACAATGCCGGAGAAACTGGAATGATTCTGACGAAAATCCCAGCGCATGTTCAGCAACCATTTGCGACCATCATCGTCGTGGAACAGGAACGGATCAAATCCGCTGCCGTTCAATCGCACGGGTGCGCTCCAGGGTCCCTCAATGTTTGTGGACGTTGTAAGATAATTATGCAGATCCTTGTATACCCGATGACGTGACCTCACATTGGTGAACAGCAAATAAAATAATCCATCCTGATAGGATAAAGCCGGAGCCCAGATTGAGCCGGATGCCCCGTTCCCGCGCAGGTCCACCTGGCTGGATTCCGTCAGCACTCTCCCAGCTAGGCGCCAATGTACCAAATCTCGGGAATGGTGAATCTCGACACCAGGGAACCACTCGAAGGTCGAGGTCGCAATATAATAATCTGCACCCACACGGATGAATGACGGATCAGGCTTACAGCCTGCAAGAACAGGATTGACAATGGTGCTCATGTTTTCGAATCAGCCTCCTATAGTGATCATTCAGCAATTGCCTTGCTTGCCTCCGATGACAATGACCTATTGTCCCGATATGAAAAAAACGTCTCTCGACGTCTTCTCCTTGTATCTCTAAGTCTGCACAGCCTGTATGCAGGAATGCATGCGCCGCATGTCATCATGGATATGCACAGCGGATGTGCACAGCTTGCTTAGTCTTAGCCCTTGGTGGCTCCAGATGAGATTCCCTTTACAAAATATTTTTGCAGCGAGACAAATACAATCAACACCGGTACGACGGAGATCGCCGTTCCAGCGAAGATCATGTCCCATCTGGACGAGAATTCCCCGATATAACGGTATATTTCAACGACCAATGTCTTCGGTTCGCCTGATGGCAACACCAGCATGGGCAAGAGAAAATCATTCCAGATCCCTAGTCCATTCAAGACGACCATACTCGCTGTAACTGGACCAAGCAGCGGAAATACAATTCTCCAAAAGATACCGTAACGGTTGCAGCCGTCAATCTCCGCTGCTTCTTCAATCTCCTTCGGGATTCCCTTCACGAAGCTGGTATAGAGCAGGCAGCCAAAGCCAACGGCGCCAGCAACATAGACCATAATCGGCCCAGCCAGACTTCCGTACAGCCCGAGCATTCTTAGCTCCTTGAACAATGGAATCATGTACGCCTGAAAAGGAATCATCATCCCGGCCAGGAAGTACAGGAAGATCAAGTTCGTCCATCTGGCATTTCTTCGCTCAATGGCATAGCCTGCCATCGGAATCACAAGAATCTGTGCCACGATTGACACCACGGTCAGAATGAGACTGTTCAGAATGGCGCGCGGGAACTCTGTCTCTGTCAGCAAGTACCGGAAGTTCTCCAGATACAATGAGGTCGGAAAGGATAACGCATCCCGCATAATCTCTGCATTACTCTTGAAGGCAGACATCAGGTTAAAGAGAATCGGAAAGAAGAAAATGGCCGCTACTAGCAAAGTAACTATGAATAGTAGTATATCGGTCATTCTTTTGCGTGCTTGTGTGCTCATCTCAATACTGCACCTCCCTCTTGCGCAGGATCTTCACCTGAATAATCGTAATGATCATGATGATCAGGAAGAGCACCATAGCAAGCGCCGTGCCGAAGCCTTGTCTCAGCTCACCGAAGCCGACCTTGTAAATGATGTACGTCAGGGTCTCTGTAGCGAATCCTGGTCCACCATCCGTCATGACAGCAATCTGATCGAAGATCTTCAGCGCACTGATCATCGACAATACCAGACAGACCGTCAGAGAGCCTGCCAGCAGCGGGAAGGTAATGAAGCGGAATTGCTGCCAGCCGTTCGCACCGTCAATACTCGCAGCCTCCGAGAGCTCGGCGGGAATGCCCTGCAGGCCAGCCAGATAGATGATCATATAGTAGCCCGCTCCCTTCCAGACGGTGGACAGCACAACAGCAACCATGGCGTACTTGGGATCGCCCAGCCAGTCCAGAGCCCAGCTTCCCAGCCCGATCACATTCAGCAGCTGATTCACTACGCCGAAATTGTAATTCAGGAGCATCGCCCACACGAAGCCCATGACAATACCGCTCAGCAATGTAGGGAAGTAGAAGATGCTGCGGAAGAAATTGCGGAACCACTTCACCTTATCGACCATGAGAGCCATAGCTATGGCAGCAATATTCTCCAGTACGACGAGACTCACCGTCAAAATCAATGTATTCTTCAGCGCATTATGCACTCGCGGACTATTCAGAATTTCTACAAAATTAGCAAATCCAATATAACGAATATCCTCACTGATGCCGTCCCAGGAGGTAAAGCTGAGATACATGCTGCCGAAGGTCGGCACGATCACGAACAAGGTGTAGAGAATGAACGATGGAAGGATGAACAATACGGCATACGTGTGCAGCTTTTTCTTCTTTGGAAGGGTCGCTTCAGCAGCGCTTCTCTCCTTGGGTGAGGCGGGTGCCCCCATACCTAACACTCCTTTCCCGAACCGTGGAGGGAGCAGCTCTCGCTATGTCACCCTCCACTTGTATATCTCTTTTGCTGAATTTCGCTTTGGTTTACACTTTATGTGGTGCTACTGCTTACATCGAATTCGCCTTCACCTGATTGTCATACTCTGCATCCACCTGCTGCATGTAGGTCTTCACATCTCCATCACTGACGACCATTTCCTGCAGCTTCTTGTAATACCAATTGCGGAACTGCGGCGGAATCAGGTTATCGCCCCACCAGTTATTGATCGCAAGGGATTTAGTGACCTTCGGATCGGCAATCAGCTCCAGCGCCACCTTCATGGCTTCATTACTCTCATACGTCACCTCTGCCTTGGTAGAAGCGATGGCGTTCATACTCGCCAGATAATCGGCATACTGCTCGGGTTCAAAGAAGAATCGGATGAACTCCTTGATCGCCTCCGTCTTCTCGGGGTCCTTCGCCGCTTCAGCGGACAAGGACCAGCCAGCTGGCGATGGAAGGCCGATGACATTGATGTTGCCCTGACGATCAGGAACAGCATAGAAGCCATAATCAAAATTCGGGTCCGCCTCCTCAATCTGCGAGAACATCCAAGTACCCGAGAAGAGCTGAGCAGCCTTACCTGATACAAGAATAGATGCAGTCTGATTATCCCCGGTACTAAGCCAGCCTTTGTCCACATAATTCTGGAATAGCTGCTTGAAATCTGTCATGGCCTGCACAACATTCTCGTCCGTGAAGCTCACCTGCTTGGCGGTCTTCTTGGAGTTCCAGTCTGGATCTTGCGCATAGACATTGTCGATCAGGAATTTATTGACCCAGAAGCCCATATGAAAAATATCCTTGCCGCCGACTACGATCGGCGTAATACCGCTAGCCTTCAGCTTCTCCTGAATAGCGATGAACTCATCGTAGGTGGTAGGGAGCTCGGTAATCCCGGCATCCGCGTAAGCTTTCTTGCTATAGATAATCCCCTGCGGCACATTCACAGCAATGGGGGCATTCCACACCTTCCCATCCACCTCTGGCGGTGAATCGAAGAGCTCCAGCAGGTCGGCTGGAAGCTCGACGATCTTGCCTGCCTCCGCGAAGACCTCGGTATCGCGCATTTCTACCAGATCCGGGAACTCCCCGACAGCATCCTTCGTCTTCAGCCAATCCAGATATGCGCTGCTGCTCGTTTCACTGAGATCCTTGATTTCAATGTCTGGATGCTGTGCCATGAAAGTCTCAACTGCAGTTGCTATAGCCTTTTTGGCAGCCGGATCACCCGAGGCATACCCGATCGTGAAGCTGACCTTTTTGGCCCCACTCGGTGCCTCTTCTCCGCCGGCTCCCGGACTGGCATTACCTCCGCAAGCACCAAGCAGCAACGCTGTCGCCAGCATGATCGCGGATAACTTGAATTGTGATGCTTTCCTCATTCTTAACATTGTGGTCCCCCCTTTGTAGTCAACCCAGCATGTTTCGTCATCGGAGAACGCATTCACCATTGTCAGTGAACTTATTCCATCTGATTGGTAAGCGTTTTCTAAGATTAGAATAGCATTCGTTCCGGTAGGCTTGAATGAACTTTTTTAAGCGCCGTATGCAGGAAATTTAAGCTTATGAAAAAGAACGGAGACTCGTCTCCGTTCCAAATGCTTCTGTAGGATGCCATACCAGCTATTGCAACTCTCTGAATTCCTGTAATACCCTTCGCTGATTCAATTGGGGCATTTCAGGGCTACTCCGATTTCGGCAAGGGAAATACCAGCAGCACGGAGGTACCGATTCCTTCATGACTGCTCACCGACAATCCGTATGGTTCGCCATACGAGGAACGAATGCGTTCGTGAACATTTTTCAAGCCAATGGATTTTCTCGGCGCGACCGGATCACCGAGCAGACACTCCAGCCGTGATAGGCTCTCCTTGTTCATCCCGATGCCGTCATCATAGATGGTGATGGCCAGATCATGAGGTCTCTTTTCGACCGTGATGCCTACCGTCCCTTTCTTCTTCTGGCGCAAGCCATGCTGAATGGCATTCTCCACAATCGGCTGAAGACTTAATTTCAAAATCGGCCAATCCATCCGTACGTCCGGTGCGATATCATAGCGAAGAGCGTATCTGTTATCGAAGCGAACAGAAATGATGTAGAAATAATCTTGCAGATGCTCAAGCTCTTGAGCCAGACTGACCCGATCCTCTCCATAATCAATGACATATTTCAGCTGATTGGATAACGAATGAATCATATCCGCTACCTCATGAGCCTCCTTATCTACTGCATTCATACGAATAACCTCTAATGTATTGTAGAGATAATGCGGCCTGATCTGGCTCTTGAGTGCATTCAGTTCCGTTTGCTTTTGCTTGATCTGGGCCACATACGCCTCATCAATATGCACCTGCAGACGCTCCACCATTCGGTTAAAGCCTTGTGTCAGGCGGCCTAATTCATCGTTGCTAGTCACCGGAAGTCTAATATCCAACTGACCAGATTCCACGACGGACATGTGCCGCATCAGATTGCGAATCGGGGCAGCGAGCCGACGTGAGAACCAGGTACCCATGATGATCAGTGCAGTCGTACAGATCAGGATAGCCGTGTACACCGTAGCTCTGGCTGAGAACAGCTGCTCGAATAAGCCCTCGCGATGAATGCCCGCAATCAGCCTGCCATTTACAAAAGGAATCTCCTCCTGCATGACCAGCACCTCATTGTTCCTTTGCATCAGCAAGGCGTCCTCGATTCTCCGAATCCCATGATTGCTAAAATAGACGCTGTCATTCTCTCCAACAAGGATCAGCTCATCCTTCTCACCCAAATATAGCTCGTTCAAAAATGGCTTGAACACGGATATATCCACGTCCATATATAGGGTACCCACTACCTTCGGTTCTGCCGTGAGCTTGCCCGAGGTGTCGATCAGATTACGAGCGATCGTGAATACTTCACGATCCGCTCCAATAAAGTAGCTATCTGTATGTGTCGGAACAAGTGCGACCTTGGACGGCTGTCTGGTTAATTGCTCGTTCCAGTGCTGGAGCGGAAGCTCCTCGCTGCGAAGCCCCCTATTCTCCTTTTCCTGATAGTAGAGCTTGCCATCCATGTCACGCACGAAATAAACGCTCGTAATATATGCATCGCTATAGAGAATTGTCTTCAGGAATGAATCAATGGGCGTTGAGTTAATCTGCTCCATCTCATTCACATTATAGGTCTGGTTCTGCCGTATACTGTCTGATAGTCCTTCATAGCGGCCCGTATACATGAGCTTGGATATATCATTATATTGTTGGAACGCAGAATCCAGATTATAGCTCATATAGAGCACCATCTGCTGTAGATTACCTGTGGTATATCGCTCTACGTACGTTGAGAACACTTGCACGGACAGGTAACTGAGCGCAAATAAGGGGATCAGGCCAACCAGAATAAATGAAGCCGAGAATTTTACAAATATACTCTTGGGGAAACGCTTCCATAATCGCATGTAGAATCACCTCCTTCCTATGACTGCTGCTTGCGAAAGGCCTGTCTGTATTCCTGCGGTACTTGGCCGAATTTTTTCTTGAACATGTCACTGAAGTGCCTTACATGGTTATAGCCTACGCGCTCAGCAATCTCATATACCAGGAGATCTGTCTCTAGCAGCAGCTTGAGCGCTTGTTCCATCCGGACCTCGGTTACATAGCTTTTGAAATTTTGCCCGGTGTGCTTTTTGAAAAAGCTGCTAAAATAATATGGATTCATGTAAGCGAGTGCCGCCATGGACTCCAGGGTAATCTGGCTTGCATAGTGCTCCTCGATATAGCTCTTAACCTTGGAGAGCACAAGGATTTCTTTACCTGCCAGCCTGCGCTGCAATTGCTGCTGCATGTCAGACAGCATCGTCATCATGAGAAGCTCAACGTCCGCATAACAAGGGCAATGGACTAGTTCCTCCATCAATCCTTGCTCGGCAAGCAGCTCCTCCACTCCTCCGGTTAGCTTCATCATCTCCCGGTTAAGAGCCGTCAGGACATTATATACCGTCGTAATGGCAAGACCTTTATTATATCCAGCCTGAACACAGATCTGCGTCAGCAACTCTCTTGTCATGTGCTGGATGGCCTCTTCCTCCTGCGCAGGCAATGCCTGCGCCAGCTTGGACTGTAGCTCTGAGATAGACTGTGCGGGCTGCACATCACCACTCATCAGCTCTTCCTTCTTCAGATCCTCCTGACTAATTACACGATAAGGGCCGATAAAATATTTTAGATCAAGCGCTTTCAGGGAAGTGCGGTACGATTGCTTGGCTTCGCCAATGCGTGTCACAGCTTGACCAATACCTATGGATACCCTCAGCTTCAGGTAGCTCTGAACCTTGTGGAGTAGATCCAACGCCAGTTCATTCGGTGCTTGAGAATCATCATGCTGCAGCAAGAGAGCAAAGCGTCCATCCTTGAACAGCAAGAGCCCCTTCTCTCTCGTCCCCTCCAGACCTTCCAATGTCTCCCGAATAATGTTGGATAACGCAAAATGCACCAGATTTCGTTCCCGCTCATCCCAGCGTGAGCCATCTGACTGCTCATCCATCTCCAGTACACTAACCGTTGCATATCGACTGGTTCCCAATGCTCCGATGTCCTCCAGTTCAGCCAGTGCCTTCTGATCACCATTCAGTAGCCCGTCCAGAAGCTGCTCAATGGTGGTTGAACGATTCTTCTTCTCGTAATAGCTCAGCTTTTCCTTATTACGCTCGTCCATGCTCTCCTCACGAATCATGGATACGGCCTTTTTGACAACAGCTTCAAGCTGATTCTTATTAATAGGCTTCACCAGATAATCCAGCGCACCCAGTTGAACAGCCTGCTGAGCATAGCTGAACTCCTGAAAGGCACTAATGAAGATGACCTTGATGTGGCGTCCCGACGTATTCAGCTCTGACATAATCTCGAGTCCACTGCCTCCAGGCATGCTGATATCACTAATGATTAGCTGTGGGTCATGAACAGCAATCAGCTGACGCAGCTCCTCACCGTCTCCCGCTTCACCCGATATAGTTAAGCCAAGCTCCTCCCACGCCAGAAGCTTTTTTAAGCCACGCAAAATGATCGGTTCATCATCTGCCAGTAATAATTTTATAGCTTCCATACATGACTCCTTCCCGTATGCAGCTGTCAGTATGTGACTGAGAGACTGGATATAGATGATTATCTCGATTATATACTCTGGATTCAAATCAGAAAAACAACAAAATCACGACTTGCAAAGGCAAGACGTGATTTCACTGATTTCTCTGAACAAACGAACAAAAAAAGCCCCTTGCACACGGCGGCTTCTCTTATACTATAGCTTGATTATATGTAATATTGCATTCTGATAGTGATTTCGTCTTCTTATTGCTATCCTCTGGATTCAACACGAACTCACGAATTCATGTTTAATGGCTCATTGATTATTTCACAGTAGGAAGAGAGAGGAGTCCATGATCGCTATGATCTCTTTCTCTGCTCACCATCTCAGCAAGCTTGGGAAGTCGGTGTATGAATATATCAAAAAACTGATCATCAAAGAATAGCTGTAATCCCAATTGCTCCTCAGGCTCTACCGTGTGCTGATCCGACTCATGTACATGTGCTGATTCAGATTGCTGCAGATGTTGCCCATCCTTCAATTGGCTTGCTTGTGCTTGGTACGATTCCATAGTCTCTCCTCCTTGAAGCTAAGTTTAGAAAATAATTCCTTATATCATAGAATATATCAATTTCCAATCCATTTCTCACATAATTTATTCTACCGCGGTATAAAAGAAAAAAAATCGTACATAAGGGCAGAACCTTCATGTACGAGCGGGCGGTAGATTATATCGGCTATAACTGCAGAATTCCTCGATCAAGGGATACCGCCACGGCCTCTGAGCGGGAATCTACACCTAGCTTATTATAAATATTCGTGAGATGCGCCTTGACAGTCCGCTCCGATATGCCGAGATCAAAGGCAATCTCTTTACTGCGAAAGCCACGGGCGACAGCTTGCAAAATTGTTAGCTCTTTCTCTGTCATTAGCGATTGCTCCTGGTGCATAGAAGCCGAGGAGGCTGGTCTGAGCGTGCTGGCAAATACCTTGGCTGTAATCTCCGGCTGCAGCAGCGTCTCCCCACGTAAAGCGGATTCAAGGGTACGAAACAGATTATCCCGGCTCGTATCCTTAAGCAGATACCCTTTGGCACCGAGAGATAGTCCCTTGACCATCAGGTCATCCTCGTTATATGTGGTCAATATAATGACTGGAGTTGTCATTTGCCTGTCCCGCATAGCCTCCATCGTCTCCAGACCACTCATGACAGGCATATTCAGGTCCATCAGAATAACATGAGGCTCAAGCTCCTCCATCAGACGGAGTGCTGTTCGCCCCTCCTCTGCTTCACCAATCACTTCATACTGCTGGTCTGTCTCCAGAATCAGCTTCAGACCTTCCCTGACCACCCAGTGGTCATCTACAATTAGTACTTTGTATTTCATACCTAGGCCTCCTTTGCAATAGGCACCTCGATCTCAATGGTTGTTCCTTTCTGGGTAGTGCTTTCAATCTCAATAGTCCCACCCAGCAGTCGTACACGCTCTTTAATGCCGATTAGCCCGTAATGGCCGACCCTCTTCCCGATCATTCGAGTGTTGAAGCCCTTGCCGTCATCCCGAATGACAGTGAGTAGCTGCTGTTCATACTGGACAATACGAATAAAGAGATGGCGCGCGTGCGCATGCTTGGCAACATTGGTCAGACACTCTCGAATGATATGCTGCCCATGCTCCAGAACAAGTATAGGCAATGTACCCTTCAGGTCCAGCTCCAGTTGGACAGGAATCCCCGTCGCCAGCGTGAATCGCTCAATCTCCTCACGCACAGATTCAGAAAAGTCGATCTCCACAGCAGGCTGAGATCTTAGGTCATCAATTGCCTGCCTTGCCTCGGCAAGTGCACGTCGTGCCTGTGACATAGATTGCTGTACAATTTCGTGGGCTCGCTTCGTGCCACCTTTGGTCAAATGGGCGTCTATCGCCTCCAGCTGCATAATGATTCCCGCCAGGCCCTGTGCAAGCGTGTCATGCAGGTCACGTGCCATACGTTGTCGTTCGTTGGCAAGTGTAAGCTCTTCAACCTTCTTATGAGCCATCTCCAGCTCTCTCAGGAATGTCTGCGCCTGCACCCTGGCATGAACCTGCTTGAAGAAGAACGAAGCATAGGCCACTACAACGACGATTATGTTAATTAAGAATGGAAATAAAAAGCCAACACCCTCCGCATCCTTCAGCCACACAATCAGCACCCCGAACAGGGAATACAGCACCAGGAACAGTACGGACACCTTGAGCGGATGATAATAGACCCCCACGCTCTGCCCGATTAAGACGGGAATTAACCCGATGAGGATACCATAAAAGCCGTGCGGAAGTACCAAGGCACTCGCCACGATAATTACTCCCTGTAACGCAAAGTACAACCAGGGCTTGTAGCTGACCATTTGGTGAGAATACCAGTAGCAAGCAACATGCAATCCCATAAGACAGGAGAATAACAGGCTCCTGAGCAGCAGCGGCTCAGCCATATATTGCGAGATCATTACATGAGCATACACCAGCGCGACCAGCAAAATGACTGGGATTCGCGAAGGCGTAAGCTTGTCCGATTCAATCAGCATAATTTTTTTGCTATAATTCATTCTTCACCTCTTGCTGCCTCCGATAGGGCCGCCATAACAATAATAATCTAATAATACCTGCAAAAGTCCAATAAAAAAACGTACACAAGGGCAAATTTGTGTACGTTCGGGCAATCGTGGTATGTACTTTCGCTTATTAATGCTTGTACATATTATGGATGAATCTCGTCTGTCATTTTGTTCATGGTTCTCTCAGATACTACACGTCTTGCAGTTACATAACGATCCTTATAGTATTTCTCGGACAGCTTGCTGATAATAACGCCTCTGCTTGTCGACGAATGGGCAAAGGTATTGTCACCCATATAAATGCCAGCATGAGAGATGCTGCGTCCATTCGTGTTGAAGAACACCAGATCTCCTATTTGCAGGTCATCCTGGTCGACCTCAGTTCCTGCCATGGCCTGGGATTGCGAGGTCCGCGGCAGATCTTCACCATACTTCTCCATTATGTATAAAATAAATCCGGAGCAATCAAAGCCCGCTGTAGTCGTTCCACCCATTCTGTACGGGGTGCCAATTAATTCATCAACCTGACTTTCAATTCTTACAGCACTTGCGGAGCTGACTCCTGCCAAGGAAGACCAGAGTATAGCTGCTCCCAATGCGCCTGTTAACCACTTTTTCAACTGAAAAATCCTCCTTCGGTGCCTACGGAGTTAGCTAAGGGTTCGGTTGAAGGTCACCTAGAATATCTGCGGCCCAGCAGATTCATTCACCCAAATCGGGGTCCCCCGTTCTCACATACATGAAATTCGGCAAATTATTAAAGTTTTGTAACCATAAATAATGTAGTACATGTTGAGGTATTCTGTCAAATGCATATCGGAAAAAGTTACAATTTTTTTCGAATCCTTCCCCAACCATTACACTATCATCAACGATATCACCTGCAATATCACACAACTATACGACATAACCCCCCCCTCTGTACAGAACCGATGCCGACGCTACGGTTTCTGAGTGCACAGTGGGGGGTTATGCGATAATGACGCAATTAGCAGTGATGATACCATTAGTGGTGATGATGCCACTAGTTGTGTGTTGATATGAGAAGTCAGTTATGTGCCGAACGTATAATCAGACGAGCTCTTTAACCATGCGAAATAAGGAGAAGCCCGGTCGATTCATCTTGCCTGATACCACGTATCCTACTCTTTCATATAGCATCGCCGCCCGTGGATTGTCCTGCCGTACAGTCAGGGAGCTCCTTGAGTATCCTTGAAGCTGTGCTTGTTGTTCCGCAAAATGGAGCAATTGTGTACCGATCCCGAGCCCTCTGCTCTCAGGCAGCGTAGCCAGAGTACCGATATGGTATTCCCCTTCATAGCCTTCTTTAAGAGTCAGCATCGAAAAGAAAGCTCCTGGATGTAGCAAGCTGTACTTGATCAGCTCCAAATTGCGGAGCGCCCAAAGCTTCTTCGCCGTCGGCCAAGCTAACTGCTGGAGCAGCCCTATGGGATAACATGTAACTATGCCGAGCGTTTTGCCTTCGACTTTGGCTTCGTAGGCATATTGATGACTGAAACGGTTATAGCTGTTCTTCCAGAGCTTTTCCAGTGTCGATTGTATGATCTTCTCGTCTCTCGAGCCAGCCAGAGTATATGCCATCGAATCCAGTGCCATCCGATTAAGCTGCGACCCTGCTGGCGAGTCAGGATGCGCTTTGACAATTGATATTTCTGACATGTCATCACTCCTTCACTGCTTGCTTATCGTACTTATTACATGCCGACCGTTATACCGATATGACTTCTTCTATTCAAATATTCAGCAAGAGATTCTGTCTTACTTGTCACTAGTTGCTATCTCCCTCTGTTCATCAGACCCTGGGAATAACAATCCCTTCCACGTCCACATGCACGGCTCGAATGACTAGCCCCGTGAGACTCTCTATCGTCTCTCTGATGTTGCGTTGAAGCTCTCGACCTACTTCGTGGACATGGCTTCCATATTGCACAATAATGCCTACACGGATGTCCAGACTTGTCTCGTCGCTAGTCAGACTGATCCCTCCGCTACTCTGTCCGGTCATTTTTTGGGCCAATCCCTCTATCAGCTTAGTGGATATGGCTGTTACACCTTATGTAGCAATAACCGTCCTACTAACCGTTTTGAAGACTACAGCCTTTGAGGACCTTATATCAATTCTGTATTTCTTGCAAATATCCTCGCTTCAGCGCATCCATGCCAGCGGTCTCTTACCTGGATATCCTCTACCCATGTCTTCACGCTATATGGTCATCTTCAAGCTATATTTTCAACTTTACGCTATATGGCCCGCGGTTACGCTGTACGATCACCTTTATGATGTATGGTCTTCTTCCATGCAAAATGTACTCCTGATGAACGAGATGGCGCGTCGCGCCGCTGGACTTCCTTTCTTCCAGGATTTCGCTGCCAGACCAATCGTGCGGTAGGCTTGAGGCGCAAGCGGTCGCACTGCCAACCCTTCTGGCAAGGCGTTCAGTATCGTACCTGGAAGGATGCTAATGCCCAGACCCTTCTGCACCATCGCCATAATCGCATGGTCATCCTCCAGCTCGAACCTGGTCCGCACGCTCCCGCCCTGCTCATGCAGCCATCTATGTAGGTCTCTATCGCAGCCTTTCGCGGGCATAATGAATGCTTCGTTTCTAATCTGCTCTGCCGTCACCATTTCCTCCACACACAGTCTATGATCATCTGGAAGAACGCACAGCAGTTCATCCTTGTGCAGCTCCATTTGCTCCATTCGCTGATCTGTGGGCATATTCACGAAGCCAAAATCGACAAGACCACCTGCAATCCACCCCTCAATCTCCTGGTAATCGCCATCCAGCAGCCTTACTTCAATGAGCGGATATTGCGTCTGAAACGATTGCAGGATATGGGGTAACCAGTGAATCGATACGCTGGTGAAGGTCCCGATCGTCACAATCCCCGTCTCCAGCCCTTTGATAAGGTCCGCTTCCTGTAGCAGCCTCTTCTGCAAGTCCAGTATAGCCCTCATATAGTCGAGCAGCCTGGCCCCCTCATGAGTAACAACGATCCCTGCACGCCCACGATGAAGCAGCTTCAATTCCAATTCCTGCTCCAGACCCGAGACGGCATGGCTAATAGCCGACTGAGATAAGCCCAAAGCTTCGCCAGCCTTGGTCAGACTGCCCGACTCCACAACCTTCAATACAATTTCATACTTCGATAGACTCATTGTCCCTCCCATGTTCATGAATATAATTCATATAATAGATCAATAACATTCATTTTATTTATCCAAAAAATACGGCTATAATCCATGTTAGTATATAACCGACTGGAGGACAAGATTATGAGTACTATTGCACATACACCAGTTCCGCCCTATTATGCCGTCATTTTCACTTCTCAGCGAACCGATGAATACGGGGCCGCCTATGAAGCCATGGGCGACAAGATGGTAGAGCTGGCCGCACAGCAAGAAGGATTTCTGGGCATCGAGAGCGTTCGATCTGCAGAGGGCTTCGGCATAACCGTATCCTACTGGAGCTCCCTTGAGCACATACGCGCCTGGAAGGAGCACAGCCTGCATCGGGTCGCACAGGAGAAAGGGAAGTCATCCTGGTACGAAAGCTTCGGTCTGCGGATCAGCAAGGTAGAGCGAGATCATTTTATGGGAACAGAATGGAGTCGATAATACGTGCATATTCAGCCAATAGCCCAGGAACAAGCCTGGCAGCTGCGACATGAGGTCATGTGGCCAGACAAGGAGCTGGACTATGTGAAGCTGCAGGATGACCATGAGGGGACCCACTATGGACTCTTCGAGCAGGATCAGCTCATATCGGTGCTCTCGCTGTTCATCTACGAAGACGAGGCACAATTTCGCAAATTCGCCACGCTCAGCTCACACCAAGGTCAAGGCTATGGGAGCCGACTTCTTCAATTTGTCCTGGATGCAGCCCAGAAGGCTGATATGAAGCGAATTTATTGCAATGCAAGAGTAGAGAAGGCTCACTTTTATGAAAAATTCGGCCTGATTAGAACACAGGAGTCCTTTGAGCGAGGGGGCAAAGCGTATGTCATTATGGAACGCTGGTTCACTTAAATTCAACGCTAGTACCTTGACTAGATTAAATGCGAGTAGTTCATCTTAATTCATTCTGCATATTCTCTATCCTTGAACTGGTAAGCATGCCTGATCCATGATCTGCATCAGGCTCAGCTTGATTACTTTGGCGCCGTAGCGGCTGTGAAATCATATAATGCCACGTCCGTTCTCCGAATAAAAGCTGCGACAGCAGACTGTGCTTCATCTCCAGCGTTCGAAAAGAATGCTGCTCATATAGATGTTGAGCGCCTGAGTTGCTGGCAGCTACATGAAGGCTCAGGTAGCGCAGCCGTGGATGTGCATACGTATAATCCTGTGCCCACTGAATCAGCAGTGTCCCTACTCCCTTCTCACGGTAGTCAGGATGGACGGATATATCCGCAATGTAACACTCACTGTGATCCGGTATATGAGACAGTAGCTGCAATCCGGTCATAAGTCTGAACTTAGCCCATGCCTGGCGCGGGTTCAACTTTTTAACTAATCTCCAGATCGTACCTTGGTTCGCTTGAGATCGTGAGTGCCATTGTAGTGACAGCGTCCCAATGACCTCCCCCTCCTGCACAGCCACGACCCTCTGCTAAGTATGCTGCTCGGGGAATGACTCCAGCACCTGTTGAAGCTGAAAAGCCAATTCATAGTGTCCGAGACCCGTTAGAAATCTGAATTTACTACCGAAGCTGTGCACCAGTAGATGACTAACCTGTTGATTATAGCTGGCTTGCATGGGTTCAATCGTAACTAGCTTCAATGGACTTCTCCCCTTACGATGTTAGCTTGGTATGTACATCATTACTTCCCAGATCGTCTAGACGAATACGGAGTTCATAATGTAGCTTGTCGGCATGGAACAAAGATAAATACGATTTCTCAATCACCAGCAAAGGTCCTGCCACGATATACTCATGGTGTGATGCGTACTCGTATAACTGCTCAATTCGCTCGTCGATCTCCTGCTCCTCTCTGATCTGACAGCGTGATATCAGGTACGCTCCTTCGGGCAGCAGCAGATCGCTAGCTTGCGGGCCTTCCTTCATTTCTGAATACAGGGTAATTGTGCCAGTCTCGTCCCACAGATAATGAACATCCACTTCGAACAGGCCCGGAAGCCTCTGCTCCTTCAGAAGCTCAGCATGAAGCCCCTGCTTGGGCTCCAGCTCAATCCACTTCACCAGCGACAGCGGCTGCAAGTGCTTGATTCGAAAATCCTGAATATTCGTTGTACATGTCCCTTCACTATCTTGTTCAACCTCTTCCACGCTCGCATCGCTCAGTGTAATCATGGTAGGCTGGTTGTCACGTTGCTTTACCTCGGCATGCTCTTCTTCATTTGGATCTATCTTCGTACAGCGTTCGTCAAGTAGCCCTTCTTCACTGAACTCTGCATACTCCTGTATGACTTTATGAATCATTTGATTCAGCTCCTGTAATCGTCTGATTTCTGCCTCTGTATCAGCCATGCCTTGCCGAAGCAGTGTAGCAACCTGATCCGGGGTGAAGTCACCGAGACAGTCCTTAATGCTCTGTACAGAAATGCCCAACCTGCGCAGAAGTAAAATATGTGCGAGCCTATATACCTCATCTATGCCATACATTCGATATTGATTGTCACCAATATATGCTGGTAGCAGTACCCCTTTTTCTTCAAAATACCGAATCTGATGCACCGATACCTGCATGAGCTTCGCCAGCTCACTGATCGTCATTCCGTTCTCTCTCATATGAACACTCCTTGGTTAAATGAGCCTCACTAGATTTAAGCTACTTTAAAGATACACCTTAGGTCAGGCCTAACGTCAACCGCTCACATAATGAGATCCATACAACACAAACAGCCGCTTCACAGTACATGATCTCTCATGCCTGCTAGGCGGCTGCTATTCGTAATGAATCGGACTCTTACTGATCGTTAAACCATTATGCCTTCAATGTAACCGCCAGAACGGTCTCTTGATTGGCCTGCACATTCGAGCTGGCGGCAACCTCAATGCTCGCTACTGCCTCCAGGCCCGAAGGAACGATAACTGGCGTGATGGTCGATAATCCTGCCTGCTGGATATGATCCATGTTAAATTCAAGCAGCAATTGGCCTGCCTTCACGGGGTCCCCTGTCTTGACATGAGCTGTGAATCCGGCTCCCTTCAAGGATACCGTATCAATGCCTACATGAATCAATAGCTGGACGCCGTGCTCCTGTTCAAGAATAATGGCATGATTGCTCTTGCCCATCAGATGCGCGACAGTACCATCAAACGGTGCATAGACCTTTCCTTCGGCGGGCTGAATAGCATAGCCGTCACCCATATGCTTCCCAGCAAAGGCGGGATCAGGCACCTGCTCCAGCGGAATTATAGTACCGGCAATTGGTGCAGGGAGCTGCAGCTCCTGCGGTGTCTCAGCCTTTTCCTGAGTTTCTTGAATTCTTTGTGTTTCTTGTGTTCCTTGAGCTACTTGTGACTCTTGAGCTCCTTCTACATCTGTAAGAGCTTGTGTTACCTCTGTTGGCTGCTCTACGCTATTTGCAGATGCACGCTCCTCTGTCTGCTTTGGCTGCTCGACTACAGTGTTCACAGAAGCCTCCTCAACCATTGACTGTTGCACCACTGCACTAGCATTGGCTCCCTCAGCAGCAGGCTGCTGAACCTCTGCCAGCATTTGATCCTTGAAGCCGAAAAACCAAGTCAGGATGAAAGCGACAAGCATTGCCACCAGATTACACAAAATATACAGCGGGAGCTGACTGTTCAGGTACAACAGTGTACCTGGAATGACCGTGACCGCCATACCTGTAGCTGACAGTCCAAACAATGAGGCCAGGAAGCCTCCGACGCCGCCTCCGACCAAGCCCATAATGAACGGCTTCATGTATCGGAGATTGACTCCGAATATAGCTGGCTCCGTAATCCCCAGGAAGGCAGAGAAGGAGGACGGCAGCGCCAGTGCCTTCAGCTTGACATTCTTCGTCTTGAAGCCTACGGCGAGACAAGCAGCCCCCTGAGCCGCCATGGCACAGGTAATAATAGCATTGAACGGATTCGAGCCTCGCTGCTCCAGCAGCTGGATTTCAAGCAGATTGAAAATGTGATGCACGCCCGTGACAACAACGATCTGCTGGAAAAATCCAATCAGGAGTCCTGCAATTCCGAAAGGCATATCCAGCACAAATATCGTACCATGCAATACCCATTCCTCGACTGAATGGAATACTGGGCCGATGACGAACAGCCCCAGTGTGATCATCACCAGCAGGGTAATGAACGGCGTGACGATCAGATCCAGTGCCTCTGGCACTCGCTTGCGCAGGAAGCGCTCGAACTTGGCGCCAATGAATCCCACGAAGAACGCTGGCAGCACAGAGCCTTGATAGCCGACTACCTTAATAAAACCAAGCATCGTCAACGCCTCTGCCGAGCCGTCAGCAACACCATAGGCATTCGGCAAAGCCGGGTTGACGAGCATCAGGCCGAGCACGATCCCAAGCACCGGACTTCCGCCAAATACTCTGAACGCGGACCAAGCCACCAATGCCGGCAGAAAAGCGAAGGCCGTATCTGTCAGTACCTGCGTGAAGAGCAGAAAGTTCGGAGAAATATCCCCTGGCGTCATGCCGAACAAGGCCAATATCTGATCCTGCGTAAGCAAGCCTCTCAGTCCCATGAAGAGACCAGTGGCGACGAGAACGGGAATGATCGGTACAAATACATCACCGAAGGTGCGAATAGCCCGCTGGAACACGTTGCCTTGCTTCTTGGCCATCGCTTTCATCTCATCCTTGGTCGTGCCACTAACGCCAAGCTTCTCGACCTCCTCATAGATCCGGTTCACCGTACCCGTACCGAAAATAATCTGGAATTGGCCCGAGTTAAAGAATGCTCCCTTTACCTTGTCAATTCCCTCCACGCGTGACTGATCAATCTTCTCCTGTTCATGGACCATAATGCGGAGACGGGTTGCACAGTGTGCGAATGAAGCGATGTTCTCCTTACCGCCGATGGCCTCGATAACCTGCTTGGCGATCTCCCGATTTTCAGACATTAGTTGTCATTCCCTTCAGTTCTCATTTATATAATCCTACAGTTTCCACCAATCTGCCTCGCATGAAACTGTACCACCTTCCGCAAAGAAACGAATCCCGGTGCTATCCGTCTCTGGAAAGATACGGCTCGTGAACACCTCTTCCCCATCATTAACGAAAATCTCAACCGATGATGTATCCACGAACAGATGGAACCGGATCTGGTCTGCTTCCAGTGAACAGCTACGCTGTTCACCGTATTCTACAGCTACGGGCTTCCCGGAGCGTGAACGATCAAGCATAACCTGACGCAGCTTCCGATCATAGGTCAACACGGTCTTCTCATCCGTACCTATCCGGAATTCAATGCCGAATCGATCCCCATTCATCGTGTCAAATTGGCAGAGCAGTTCATAGGAGCTTCCCTCAAAGCCCGTGAATGAGACGCACTCGTCGCGCAATTCTACCTGTGTATGGTAGTGCTCCTGTCGCAGCCGCTCCAGCTCACGTGCAGGTCGTTGAATGAGCTTGCCTTCACGCATCGTTAGTTCTCGTGGCAGTGTCAGACAGTGGGCCCAGCCATGCTCATCTGTCGGGTAGTCGATCTCCGGTAATCCCATCCACCCTACAAGGATGCGCCGTCCGTCTGGAGCGACTGTCGTCTGCTGGGCGTAGAAATCAAATCCCCGATCCAGCTCCTGGAAATCCCCGTGTGCGAAGCTTCTTGTATCCAGTTGGAGCGGAGCTCCCACCACATAGCCGGACTGATAAATATTGCGATAATATGCCCCCTGCGGCTCAATGCCTTGAGGAGAAAATAATAAGACACCTTGGCCATCCAGTTCGAAATAGTCCGGGCATTCCCACATGTATCCAAATGGATCTAGTCTGGTCGAAATCTCACCCTCGAAGGACCATTCCATTAAATCCTCCGAGCTGTACAGTACAGTACATCCCGTATGATCCGTTCGCTGTGCTCCGATCACACACCAGTAACGCCCCTCTTGCTCCCATACCTTGGGATCGCGGAAATGATCAGTATAACCATGTGGAACAGCATCAATAACTGGCATTTCTCGCTTCGTAATCCCTCCACTTGTATCCATGATGGCCATGTTCTGAAAGGGATGTCTGACCCAGTCCTGATCACGTGTATTGCCTGTATACATCAAATACAACAGCTCATCCTTGACAATTCCACTACCGGAATAAGCACCATGTGAATCATAACGCCCTCCGGGTGTAATGCCAATTCCCACATCCTCCCACTCAGCCAAATCTCTGGACTTGGTATGGTACCAGTACTTCATGCCATGATCCGTACCTAAGGGGAACCACTGATAGAAGAGATGGTACTCACCTTGGTAATAGGTGAACCCGTTCGGATCGTTCAACAGACCGATTGGAGGCTGGATATGATAGGACTGTCTCCAATGACTTTTTTCTACCATCTCATACAGCCTCTTAAGCTCGTTCGGCTCCGCCTGCTCCAGCAGGCGGTACTTTTGCTCATTGCTTAATTTCATGACACGCTCCATTTCTATCCTAGACTACACTTTCTGTTAGAACCGGTTCCAAAAATGCGCAAAAAACTGAACCTACATAAAACGTGATCATACGTGCTCTACAATTTCTTCAAATTCATGCTCGCTTTACAATTACGACAATTTCACGCTTTACAATATGACAAACTCATGCTCCAACAATCACTACCATCAAGCAGGTACCATCTAGATGAAACTTAATGATACTCGGAGCACACCATTGCGGAACCGGTTCCGCAAACAATCAAATAATAGTTCCATTCAACTTTGTGTGAACACAAATTGATATGGAACCGGTTTCTTTCCTGCATTATAAAATACCCTATGCTTTGTTGTCAACGCTTTCCCGCTTCATTAATTCAAAATTCATGGTCGTTACAGGCTCGAGCAATTCCTCTCGCACTAATTTAATAATGTTCTGCGCAGCCTGTCTTCCTGTTTCCTTGTACCCATACTTGACGGTTGTCAGCGTTGGATGAATAATCTCGGTTACATCGTAGCCGCCGAAGCCGGTTACGGACAGCTCTGAAGGAATATCGATATTATGCAAAAATGCAGCCTTCATCACGCCAAGCGCAATATTGTCGGTTGCACATACAATCACGGATGGCCTTTGCTCCTCCAAAAGCTTGAAGGCGGTATTCATCGCATCGGTCATGCTGAAGGTCGTCTCCACATAGCTGACTTCACAATCATAAGATTGAATTGCGCTCGCGAAGCCCTCCTTGCGGCGCTTGCCCACAGCTACATCCTGTTCAGTGACACCCAGGTATATGATCCTGCGATGGCCCATGCTAATAATGTATTCCCCCATAACCTGACCAGCTCCGTAGTCATCGTGGATAACGCAAGCAAAATGAGGATGGGATTGTCCGACCAGCAAAATAGGCAGTCCAGTCTCCTCTGCCGCACGCACATGTTCCTCTGTAATCTGGACAGCAATCAGAATGACTCCCGCTACCTTTTGCCTTGCAAATTCATAGATCGCTTCGATCTCCCGCTTCATATCCTGACTTGTGTTCGAGATCAACGTCTGAAAGCCCGCATCTCTAAGCTCCTGATCGATCACCATCAGCATCTGTGAGGTAGCAAAGGAATCCAGACGTGGTACGATCGTTCCAATAATATGAGCTTTCTTCGCCTTGAGGCTACGCGCGAACGTATTCGGAATATAATTATGCTCTTGAATCACTCTCTCAATCTGCAACTTCGTGGCCTCGCTGACCGAACCTCCGTTCAGATAGCGAGATACCGTGCTTTTGGCCACACCGGCCAGCTTGGCTATATCGGCAATTGTCTTCATCATCAGCTTCTGCTCCTCAATCTGGCATACAGACTCTATTATAGCATAGTTGAGTTGCTCGATTTCAGCACACCAGCATGGCCTCAAGCATATCCTGAATCGTATAGGAATCCGTGGACCGTTCCATTGAACAATTAGTACAAGGGAGGAAGGGACATTATGGCTCCTCTCGGAAAACGCAAAAAAAACGGCGGCAAAAAACAGTCCTTGGCCACCCTCATCCAACAGAAAAAGGGCCTCGAATACACGGTAGCGGCACTGCTGTTAACTGGTAAGCTCCGTACGGACTCGGTTCAAATTTATAAGGATGGCTCTGTGTTCGTCAGCCTCGTCGGCAAGTATAAGTCATTATCCGATTCCAACAATGGAAATGTCGACAAGCTCGTTAATTTTATAAGCCAGAATAGTGATGTGACAATAAATGATCTGATGGAAGCCGTCAAGCAAATGACTGCTCCCAAATCGTAAGATACTGTACAGGAAGGAGTGCCGTCCATGAGTGAATTTGACGGAGAAGGCTTTGCAAGTGGAATTATTCTGGTCATTGTTATTACGTTGTTGATCTTTGGCTCTACCGATATTGACACGCTAACAGGAGCGCCAAGCACCGTGTGATAAATGGGAACAGCCCCTCACTTCCAAACTTCCTCTCCGCCGCTTCCCCCTTCCTTCTACAATGCAGGTTCGATCTAGCTAGATTCCCATAAAAGCATGAAGGATGCAGCTATTGGAGTAGACAGCATCCTTCACCGTATTTATTGTTCAGTCTATCTGTCCTGAGGCATGGAGCTGCTCCAGAATCAACTGTGAAGCTGGAGAGACCCGATCACGATCCGCATATTGAAGCCAGGACAGCTCGGCAATCTCCGAGTCAGGCTGTAGCTCACCAGTGTATTCTGCCGTGTAGCAGGTCATTCGGACAGGCGTTCCTCCAGATTTGCCATGGGCCTCTGCTTCGAAGGTGCCAACTAAAGCAACTGTCGCAGGTACAATGTGTACGGACAGTTCCTCCTGAATTTCCCTGATCAGAGCCTCTGCATCTGTCTCTCCTGGATCACGCTTGCCGCCAGGCAAATAAAAGATTTCCTTCCCTTGTGAACGGGCTCCTAGCACTCGCCGCCCCTCGATATGAATCCATGCAATTTTATCTATAAATGCGCTCACTGCACCTTCACTCCTTTCTGCTCACGAACCGTTCGTAGCTGTTGCCGTACTCGTGCAGCATGCTGCAGATCTCCCAGCTTGAACACCAATATGCCGCCAATAATTACGATAACCCCTAGCAACTTGCTCCAGCTAAACGGAATCTTCTCCAGACCCATCCAGCCTAGAGAGTCCCATAATAGTGCCGTACCCAGCTGTGAGGTAACGACAATGGAGATGGCGAAGGTGGGGTCCAGTCTCTTCATTCCTTGTACCAGGCAGATGACGACTCCCACTCCAATAAGCCCACTGAAAATATACCATAGCTTCATGTCCCCGATCTGGAACATCTTCGTCCCCTGAACGGCCAACCCTATTAGCAAAGATGCGGCAAAGCCCATACCGAGCACAAGCGTCGTTGTGGCCCATGAGCTGTTGTGCTCATTAACCTTGCTGTTGAATACCGTCTGCATGCTTACCAAGATTCCAGCGATACACGCCAGTATGATGCCTGTAATCATAAATTCCTCCTGTCATTCACTACCACTATCAATCAGTACCGCCGCCTGCCCATTACTATCGCGGCCCATACTTCGTCTACGGCATGGACCCGTTCACGATGGCTCTAAGGCCATCCAGGTCACGAATCCGTATACTCCCTCTTCCCCGCTCCACAAGCCCCTTACTGCAGAATTTCATAATGACCCTGTTCAAATGACGGTAGCTCGTTCCGATCAGGTTCGCTGTATCGGTCAGACTAATGGAGTCGAGATGGGCTGACCCTGCCATGTCCGATTCCTCCGTGCTCACTGATAACAGATAGCTTGCCAGTCTGACCTCGACAGGATGCATCAGGTTGAAGCTTAGAAAATCTGATTTGACATAGAACTTCCTCGTAATAATGTCCAGGAGAAAATGTAGCAGTGGGGGGTGGTCATCTCCTGCCTTACGCAGCCATGTATAGGGGATGCCGATCAGATCCACACTCGATACCGCCTCAACCGTATTAATGATCTCGATCTGCCGTACATACTCAATGTCGCCGATGACCTCTGGCGGTGTCTTGAACGAGACAATTAAGGACTGTCCCTCAGTCGAATTAGTGTAGATCTTCACCTTGCCCTGAACGAGAACATACATCTGTTCAGCCCTCTGGCCCTGATAGCAAGCGACATCTCCAGGAGCAAGTCGATACAGGGTCAAGTAGGGACGCAGCGGTTCGTGGAACACCTTCTCCAGTTGATACTTCCGCAGATATTCATTCAGTTGCTCCATATTTTGTACTTCCCTCATTATGTCTGTACTTCCTTCATCTACGTCTGCCTCCGCCAGCTTTTATTCAGCCCGTAACTTTTCGCTACATCTTCAGTATCATAACACCTGCAATCATCATACCAATGCCAATAAAATGCGCTGCTCCCATGCGGCGCTTCAGCACATCGAACCAGCCATTGCTATCGATCAGAAAGGCCATGCATAGCTGGGCAATCAACAACGCCGAGATCGTGAATGTAACCCCGATGCGCTGGATCGCCGTCACCTCACTGAAGATAATAATCGCGGCAAAGGCTCCTCCGATCAGATAGAGCGGCTTGACACTCCTCATGCCTTGCCACACCCCTTGCCAGTTACGCCCGCGTACGAATGCCAGAATCATCAAGGCCGCAACAAAGCCCGTGAACTGGGTTAGAGCAGCTGCCTGCCATGTTCCCATATCCTGACTAATACGTGCATTCGCCACACCCTGCAAGGTAATGAAGGCTCCAGCAAGTATTGCATAAATTATTCCCATCTGTACTCTTCTCTCCTTACCTCAGTCTGTTCTAATTAAATGATACATCCTGAGCGGAGAAAAGGACATATGTCCTGAACTGTAAATGCCTCTATCAGCTCTGGGCCGAGGCGGGCTTGGCTCCCTTGCCAAACTTCGACCTGATCGCATGTATAACGAGCAGCAGTAAGGGAATCAGAAATGCCGAGGTGAAGTTCCAATCCACCCAATAAGGCGGCATCGTCTTGACATAGAAAATGATCGTTGGTGACAGAATTTCAGACATGGCGAATATGACGAAGCCTAAAGGAAGTATGAGCAAATCATAATTTTTGAGCTTGCACAGTTGAGAGATCCCTACAGACAGAGCATAATGATAGAGGGCTGTCTTGAAATATGTTGAGATGACCCAGGTAACAGCCATTAAAGCTTCGATCCTTTGAAAAATATTCGCGATATTAATCTTCTGAGCCAAAATATAGGCCGCATAAAAGTGATGCTTGGAGAAATATAGCCCCAGCACCGTTAGCGACAGGAACAGGATGAAATTGAGGGCAATCGCAGCGGTCAGGGTCGCAGTCAGCATATCCCGAGTCATATGAGGCTGCTTCTTCACCTTGGGCAAGACCATAAGAAAGACCATCATCTCACCGAACGGGTAGAATACGCCAAAAAAAGAAGCGTGCAGCAGGTTTTTAATTGAGGTGGTTGAAAGTACAGGATACAGCTTATCTATATGAGCATCGGGCAGCAAGAGGATTAGCAACGTAGACAGGAACAGGACAAACAGCGGAAACATGAGTTCAGCGGCGCGTCCGATCGTTTTCAAGCCCAGCTTGAGTCCATACACGATAATGATTACCGCCATGAAGCGAATCACATTCCCTGGGGTGCGCTCGTAAATTTGAGTACACATGAAATCTTCAATTTCCCGAACGTAAACCGAGCCTAGCATTAAAAAGAAAAACAGGTAAAAGACGGATATGACACCTCCGAACCATTTTCCTGTAATTTTCATGGCACTCTCCACAAGCGTGAGCTCCGGGTACAGACGATAGAAGCGCAGCATCAGCCACAGAGCACCAAGACCAATTGGAATACTGATCAGACCAGCAATCCAGCCATCCTGGTTCGCATAAGCCGTCATTACAGAGGGGTAGACAAGTCCCATATCACCAATGAGCACCAAAATGGCTAAAATGGTTAATTGTCGGTTGCTGAGTTCAGCTTTACTGCCCATATGATCCACCCTTAGTGTTAAGATTTGTACTGCTGCCTGTCGTCTCTGTGCAAGCATGTCGTCTACGATTTGATTTCCTTGTAAAACGGGGTATCCAGTGTTCCGATCCGGTTAAACAATATATCGACCTTGTAGTGAACAGGAATGTGGACCAGATAGCGGTGTCCGTAGTTCGCGATCATCTGATACCAGGCTGAGGGACTGGATTTGTATATAGATTCCCCAAAACCGAAAATATCCAGCTGCTGCCCCTCCGACAAGCGATCAACCGTTTGCTGCATAAGCGCCTGTACTTCTTCTTCGGTCTTGCGAGTCACATAGCGCATTGCTTCGTCCGTGCCCAGGTCCATAGCACTTTCCGAGCTCTGGATATTGAAGGTGCCCTTGAGATGCAGGAAGATATGAGGAACGCCATGGATGATCTTCACATTGCGTTCAGTGTTGGAGAACACTGGCCCGACCGTAATCCGTTTACCGTCGGTTCCCCTGATGCTTCTGGTTGTCCTCTTAATCTGATTCATGATAAAGCTATAACCGACCGTCTCATTCTCATCCAGCCATTCGGTCAGCTGATCCTTGCGAAATACCGCGACATCCTGTAAATCCAACCGTGTCTTGGGCATTACACTCTGAACGTTGCTCTTCTCTCCCCCGGTCTTGGCATTTCCCTTCAGTCTTACTCCGGTTAGTACGGCATCCTTACCGTTCGACACCAACGCTTCAATAAGCTCGTCAAGGGTGACCTTCGTCGTTTTCCCCGTCTTCTCCGATGCCTCATCGAGAGAATGAAACAGCTTGTTCGCCGGAATTTTATCCTGCTTGGTCAGCACATTCAGCACCTCAGCCGCACTGGCATCCCTTGCAACCACGATATAGAAATCCGGACGGATGCCGCTGCTTCGCTTCATGACATCCAGAATCGGCGTAATGCCTTCCCTTGCTACATCCTCGCCGATCACCAGTATGCGAATATGACCCATATAACATAACCTTGGTGATCTTAGCGTAAACGTTGTAAGGGAATGGTAGATGGATTCCACGGTGCTAATATACTCGGTAACGGGCGTGGAGTAATTCCCGGACTGATTCGTCATTTCCGAAGGAACTACTACCTGCATGGAAACCTTATATTGATCCCCTGCCTTATCAATCCCCATCCCCATGACAAAAGCTAGTTCATTCAGCTCTCGTCTCTCCCAGCATCCACTCAGCGTAAGGGAAGCCAGCAGTATACATGTCATCATGATGATCCACTTGCGTGCACATGACATACCTGATTCCTCCCTTTACGGACTTCATGCAGACTATAGGCCCACCGCCTTGAACAGCATATTTACCCAGGCATTGAGGGGTGTATATAACCATTTGATGAGATAAAGCGGACTTGGCAGGGTAATGCCCATGACTACACAGCTGCTCAATACGATACCTGAGAGCATCACGACAGCATAGATTACGATGTCCCACATCCCTGATTCCTGCCGCAGCTTTTTCCAATCAATCCAGATACACAAGGCTGCTACAAACAACACAAGACCGACAAGCAGCATACATGCGCTCCTTTCCTACTCCTTCACCTCACTGCGGAAAGACTTGTCCAGGGTACCTATACGAGTAATTCTGATCTTGGCCGAGAAATGTACTGGAATTTCCGCCAGGTAGTCGTCCCCATACTTCCCCTTTAATTTGAACCAGGCCTGGGGGTTGTGCTGATAGATCAGATGCCCGAAGCCCATGGCGTCTATATTGTATTTGGACAAAATGCGATTGTAAGCCGTCTGCATCAGCTTCACCGTCTTCTCCTCTGCTTCTTTGGTAAGGTAGTTCATCGCCTCTGTTGTACCGATATCCATCTCACTGGGGACATCCTGCACATTAGAAATCGTCTTGACTTTAATATAAATGTGAGGCTGACCATTAATGAATTTCACCTCACGATCAGTCGATGTCCTCATAGCCTCCATGATGATAGGACGGTCATCGGTTCCCATAACGAAACCTGTATTCGTCACGACTTTATCAGTCATGTAGTTGTAGCCTATGGCTTCCTTTTCATCCAACCAGCCCACCATTTTATCCTTCTGAAAGATAGCAACCCCGCGATATCGCAGCTTCGTCTTGGGCTCAACGCTCTCCACATTCGAATGCTCCATCCCCTCGCCCACACTGCCATCTATAATAACCCCCGTTAAGACAGGAGTTAGCCCTTGGCCAAACAAATCTTCAATAATTTGATCCAATGTAGCTGTGGTTGTCGTTGCCGTTGCCTTGGAGGAACGGTCGAGAGAATTAAAGAGCTTATTCGCAGGGAGCTTTTCCAGCGGGGTCAACACACTAAGAATCTCTGCAGCCTGACTGTCACGGGCCACCATAACATAAAAATCCATACGGGGCTCCCGACTTCGCTTGAATACGTCCAACACCGGGGCAATACCCTCCCGCGCCAGCTCTTCTCCGATGACTAGCACCCGAATATGACCCAGATATGACTGTCTGGGACTCATCAAGGTAAATTCCCTTAAGGCATCATAGACGTTATCTACCGTATTCTGATATATCGTTACAGGTGTGCTGTATCCCGAAGATTTACCGGCTACCTCGGAGGGGATCACCGCCTGCATAGATACGTTGTACTTATCACCGAGCTTATCAATGCCTACCCCTACGATAAAGGCCATTTCATTCAATTCCTGACGCTCCCAGCAGCCCGTCAGTAACAAAGATAAGCTTAATGGTAATAGCAGCATAGCCTGCCAACGACAAGATCTGATGATCCGATGCCAGAATATTCGTTTCATTTGGCACCTCTTCGGTTCTTCTTGGATTGGCGGACAAGATTTTGTGGTTGGTTCTCCTTCGGACGCGTCGTAAGCTTAGGCCAACTGAAGCGGAATATGGAATCCTTCATATCCTCCTGTACATACGGTCCAAGCGGGCTAGTATAAGGCATGCCGAAGGAGCTCAGGGAAGCCAGGTGAAGCACAGTAATGAACACGCCGAACATAATGCCGTACAGCCCCATGAAGCCTGCCAGACCCATGAAGACGAATCGCAGCATTCGGACCGCGATCGACATACCCGTCTCCGGAATAACGAAGCTAGAGATGGCCGTAATCGATACAATAATTACCATGGCAGAAGAGACGAATCCGGCTTCCACAGCAGCCTGACCAATGACCAGCGTGCCGACAATTGAAATGGCCTGTCCTACATTCTTCGGGATACGAACACCCGCCTCCCGCAAAATTTCATAGGTGACCTCCATCAGGATTGCCTCGATCATGGCTGGGAACGGCACACGCTCGCGTTGAGCAGCTAGACTGATGACCAGATTTGTGGGGATCATCTCCTGATGGTAGGTGGTAATGGCCACATACAATGAGGGGGCTAGCAATGTGATCAGAAATGCCATAAAGCGAATTTGTCGCAGCAGTGTGGATATTCCCCATCGTTGATAGTAATCCTCAGCAGACTGAAAAAAGCTGATCATAAAAGATGGCACCAGCAGCACAAAGGGGGTACCATCCACCATAATCGCAATTCTGCCCTCCAATACGCCGGCAGCAATGGTATCAGGACGATCACTGTTATACATCGTTGGAAAAGGTGTCATGGCTGTATCCTGAATGAACTCCTCAATATATCCGCTTTCGAGGATACTGTCCGTATCAATTTCACTTAACCGATCCCGTACCTCCTTAACAACCGACTCATTTGCAATATCATGCATATAGGCAATAGTCACATTGGTGTGGCTAACCTTACCGATTTTATAATTTTCCATCCACAGCTTGCTGTCCTTAATCCGTCTTCGAAGGAGGGCGGTATTGGTACGCAAATTCTCCGTGAATCCTTCCATGGGTCCTCGTACAACAGCCTGCGAGCTTGGCTCGCTCACATTTCGATCCTTCCAGCCTGGAGCGCCTATTCGCAGACTATCATTCACACCATCCAGCAGGATAATAATATCCCCCGAGAGCAAGTTATCCAGAAGCTTGTTATATTCCCTTACATACTCTACATCAGCTGCGATAATCACTTGCCTCTTGAGATAGGCAAGCTTGTAGGTAGGTGTAGTTCCCTTCGTTTCTTCCATTTTCCCCGGATTCATCAAAGAGGTCAGCACGGATTGATGCAGTATCTGATTATCGACCAGGCCGTCAATATGCAACAGGGCGATCCGTGTCCCCTCATCCAGATCAAGGACACGAGTAATCAGATCAGGACTATTCCCGAGCGCGCCTTGAATATAAGACAAATTATCATCCAAGCCTTCAAATAAACCGATGTCATGTTGTGTAACCTGCTCGATCGAATCTCCTTTAGGCTGATCGTTGGTCCTCATGGAAGTCCCCTCCTTACTCTCCGGTCAGAATCAAATTTGCTCCCCCCTAGTATGAGCACGAATTCCATAAATATGCCTGCATATCCAATTACGGAAAGCTATGAATAACAAAAAAGCTGCTTCTCGCTGAATACTTGTCCCAGTAGACATTGTATTCAGCCAAAAACAGCTTCTTATGTAATTCGCAAAAAAAACCTTCATATTCTGAAGGCGTTGTGTCCTATAGTGGGTTGTACTTTTAAGAATTAATAAAATCCTTTTAGCCAATCTTTGTATAAATAGTTCTCATAACCATCCTGCATGCCAAAGAAACGAAAACAGTAACCCTCTTTATACCGAGCAATTACCTGATCAATTAATGAATCATTATCGAATTGGATATAGCCTGTTAAATAAAGGACAATCAAGAATTCTTCAAAACGCAAATTACCTAGCACCATTTCTTCTTTGTCCATTCCGCTGAAAACATCCGTTTCGAGAACCAATAAATTAGACTTTCCAATTAACGTTGAATCAATAACCCAAGCAAAATAGAGGGGTTCATTTATATCTTCTTCTTTGTTTAATTTAACTAGCTCTCTAGTTCCTCTATCATCTTGAAATACATATGCAGCTACTGCCTCATCAAAACCAGCCTCAGGATCTCTACGCAAATAAGCAAATGTTTCTAAATCAACTTTTTCTGCGTAATATTTCTGGGTTAGCCGTTCGTGTATCTGCTCTAGTGTAAATGGATTCGGAACATCCAATGTTAGAAACGTTTCATATAACTTTTGAATATCAATCTCCAATTTGATTCCTCTTTCTTTATATAATAAGTAAATTATAAGATATACATTTCTAGTTTTGGAGAGGAAATAAACATATAGTTATGCTTCAATCAAATCTATCTTCTTTTGGTTAATCCCCATCGACCATCTACACCATAAAAAATATGTCCTGTTCGGAAAGCTCCCCGTTCACCATGAACATGCCAAAAATAGCGAGTGTCATTAAATCCTCTTCTATAATGATTTTCTGGTTCAGTGGCTGTTCCGATTCTTCTTGCAATATATTGAGCATCAGAGTAGTTTGCTGTCCAGATTTCCAACCTCGATGACATATTCAAAGAATTGACAGCTTCGCTTTCTGTTAGTGGCTTGCCAACATAGAGGTTCATACTATCCTTATACGCTAGGAAATATTTAGGTTTCTCTCTTTCTCTACTTCTGGAAAGTTCTCTTGCAAATTGCCTTACTTCTACAGCATCCTCTGCAAATTTATAAACTACAACAGCTGCAGCAGTACCACCAGCAAGCCAACCAAGTAACTGACCAATGCCCATTCCAACCCAAGGAGCAGCAAATACTACCTGAGTAGTAACGAGTTCTTCTTCACTCTGAACCTCTATGTCTTCCAGATTTACTTCATGAAAATTCTCATCAGCAGGTGTCACTTCCGTGTCCTGCTCTTGAATGATCTCTTCAGGTAATAAATTCTCAGGTTTTTCTTCTTGGGGCTCAACTATTACTGGTTCATCACTATTATTAGAGGTAACATCCTCTGAAATTTCTTGAGTAATAGTCTGGTGATCAATCTCTGCCGCCAATGAGTAAGATTGAACGGATGTGGCAAATAAAATTATAAATGCAAGGGTTGCAGAAGTAATACGTAAAAATGACTTAATGGTTGCTTTTTTAAACAAGTTATTACCCTCCTGAATATATTGTAAGCACCTCTCCAAAACTAGGCATTGAATCTAAATATATACATATTTAAACCCAATATTTACTACTATAGTTTATATTTAAGCATTTTATAATTATGTAATCATTAACACAATAGTTATAAAAAATTATTTCAGGATAGATTCCCAAAGCTAAGTAGCCTAAAAAAGCAGTCTAAAAAAGTAAAGATTAAACACCTATTATTTAGGTATTTAGTCTAACTTGTCTCATTAACACTGTTATATGTATTTACTCTTCTATTCTTAGCCAAAAGCATTCTAGGGAGTATTTAGTCATTATTTTCTCTTCATTGTATGCCTGATTGACCCCATCTACTTCTTCCCCTTGAATATGTCAAGCTTATCTTGATCTACAGATCAAATAGAGATTATTTATAAATACCCTCTAACAACATAAAAAACCCACTCCTTGTACAGATATTCCATACAAAAAGTGGATTTCAAATTACACCATTCTGATTAACTCAGACTTAAAAATTTACTCATCCTCAAGCTCTACATTATGGTAGACCTGCTGCACATCCTCCAGATCCTCCAACGCGTCAATCAGTTTCTCGAACTGGACTTGCGAATCACCGGACAAGGACACGAAATTCTGCGCCAGCATGGTAAGCTCCGCCACGGTGAACTCCGTTACGCCTGCCGCCTTGAAAGCTTCCTGAACCGCATGGAATTGATCCGGCTCGGCATACACAATGATGGCTTCATCCTCTTCAAGGATATCACGCACATCCACATCCGCCTCTAGCAGGATATCCATAACTTCATCAGCATTCTTGCCTTCTACGCCGATAACAGCAGTCGGCTCAAACATGTAGGATACGGAGCCGCTTACACCCATGTTTCCACCATTTTTGTTAAAAGCCGAACGAACATCCGGTGCCGTTCTATTCACATTATTGGTCAATGCGTCGACAATAATCATAGAGCCGCTTGGTCCAAAGCCTTCATAACGAAGCTCTTCATAAGTCTCGTCACCGCTACCTTTAGCTTTCTCCATTGCACGGTCAATGATAGCTTTCGGTACATTATATGTCTTGGCACGTTCCAGAACGACCTTCAGAGCACGGTTGGATTCCGGATCAGGCTCGCCTTTTTTGGCAGCCACATAAATCTCTACGCCGAACTTGGCGTACACGCGGCTAGTATTTGCATCCTTGGATGCCTTCTTTTCTTTAATATTATTCCACTTACGACCCATGAAGATTCCCGCTCTCTATTCGTATTCAGTTCGACTCATACCAGAACCGGATATGAGCCTATCTTCTTTATTATACCTCTTCCTCCAATCTTCAACAAGCGTATAAAAGGATACGCTTTCTGAGTAGTGGGGTGCAATGGTATACTGTGGGTATATATAACAAATCGCATTATCGTTTTCAAGGAGATTTCTCATATGCAGACCATTTACTATCATGATAGACGCTTACCAGAGCTGCGTGTAACTGAGTTGGAGGAATTATACGGTGAACGCGGTCGATTCCGTGTCCTCCAATTCGGGGATGGGGCCATTCAGGGCGCCCAAGACCTTGAGCAGCCAGAGCGGGTTGTACTGGAATATCCACGGGCGATGATTCATTTGATGGAGCATAACCTAATGCAGTTTGATAGAGCCTTCGTAATCGGGCATGGCATCGGCACCATCGCCGGTTACTTCTCGGATCGAAGGGTTATTACTGCGGAGCTGGATGAACGCATACGCGACATCAGCGAGGCCTACTTTAATTGCCATATTCAGGATGTCAGGCTGGGCGATGGCCGCGCTCTACTTGCTGAAGAGCAGTCGGACAGTCTCGATTACATTGTTGTAGATGCCTTCTCCGACTCCATTACGCCACCCCATCTGGTATGCAGCGAATTCTTTGAGCTCGCAGCTGACAGGCTGAGCCCAGATGGTACTATCCTGCTGAATTTGATAGGTAGCCCCACAGATCGCTGGATTCATGCCGTGCATAGTACACTTCAGCTACACTACTTGTATACATTAACCTTTATTTTGCAACCAGAGCATGTCCGGGAGCATACAAATATCATCATGGTTGGACGACAAAGACCGATTGCTTATCAGGCTCGTCATATGGCGGGATTTAAATATTTTCTACCCCCACAGGGACATATTATTCGAGAAGACACCCAGCAGGGGTAAAGGAGCACAAGTATGAGCAGTCTGTCACACGCTTCATGGCACAACATGAACATCATTGCACAAGTAGGCAGTCTTCAATTTAATATTCGTTGTATTCAATTCAAGGATACGAGCATAGATACTAAGGACACCCCTTGTTCAGGCCCTCATATGTACGCACTTCACTATATTCGTGGCGGTAGAGGCACGCTGCTGCTCGCCGGGAGAACATGTCAGATTGGTGCCAAAAGTCTCTACATGAGTGGTCCTGGGCTTGTATATGAAGAGATGACCACGGCAGAAGAGAAGCTTACAGGGTATTCCCTGTTCTTCGAGGTTGTTGATCCTGGGGCGAATCTCTTTTTGTCCAAGCAGATGCTGGATGAATATACCTCTACTGCAGATCGTCTGCTGACGGCTTCCTTCTGGCATGGCAAGGATGAGAAGGATATGCTCACCTTGTTCGAGCAGCTTGAAGCGGATTTCTCCAGCTATTCCCCTTCAAATGAAGCCATAATAACGCAGATTATTCAGCAGATCATGATATCTCTAATGGACAACTATGCTGACAGTCTTCCTACACCCGCACACGCCTCAGAGAAGACTCTTGACGAGCAGCGCATGCAAATTATTGAGGAAAGCCTGTTATACCAGTACTCATCCTTGACGATTGGTGAACTGGCTGAACGACTTACATTAAGCGTACGGCAAACAGAACGCACGGTGAAGCTTCTATATGGTGTGTCGTTTGCGGAGAAAAAAATGCAGCTTCGCATGCGAATGGCAGCTTATCTGCTAAGTCACACCAAGCTGCCGATTCATTACATTGCCGAGCGCACAGGCTTCGCCTCGCTTGAACATTTCAGTACCACCTACAAGAAGCATTATTACCAGACCCCGACGTCCTACCGAGCTAGTAGAGATTATACAAGTCCTTCCTAGGAGCGATTAGCATCAGGAGATGTAAGCCTGCTCCTGGTGCAACTTTGTACCTCGACCAGATTAGAGGTGAGTACAGAGCTGCTTCAAACGAGAGTTCTGGCCTTCTAAAAAGGCAAATAACAAAGGGATTTGAAAGACTCCCCCCTTTACTCCGTTAGATTCATTTTACCCTTAAATTCCATATAATTCTATATTTAGTTTTATAACAACCACATTTTATTACAGCGCTTTAAGACTGGCTAATGGTTAAAAGGCATGTTGCATTACTTTCTTTTTCACATGAAAAGCCTTGCTCGTATATACAATTTACTCGGCGGGCAAGCAAAGAAAAGCTGTAAATAGAGCAACAGGACCGCCTCTACTCCTGGCGGTCCTGTCTCAACATATATAGCATTATTAAAAAACAGCCTTTATATTACAGAGCATTCTTGAATTACTGGTAGCTGCTAGGGTCCATATAAGTGATTTCCCACAGATGACCGTCCAGGTCCTCAAAGCTCCATGCATACATAAATCCATGGTCCGTAGGATCATTATATTCCTTGGCGCCAGCTGCAAAAGCACGGTTGACAATCTCATCCACATGCTCCCGACTGTCTGCTGAGATCGCTAGAATCACCTCAGTAGTACTGCTTGCATCAGCAATCTCTTTGTTAATGAAGGAACGGAAGTAGCTCTCCACCAGCAGCATGACAAATATATTGTCACCAAGGACCATGCAGGCTGCCTTCTCATCCGTAAATTGCGGATTAAATTCAAAGCCAACCTTTTCGAAAAACAACTTGGACGCCTCGAGATTCTTGACTGGTACATTCACAAAAATATTACTCGTCTTCAATGCCATGGTCATCACCTCATCCTTTGAAGTTGCATTGCTGATTAGTACCTTGACCCAATCAAGGTGAGGTTACGTTGCTGTCCGATCAAGGTACTATTCTCACAATCATAGTATAACATCTAATATTGTAAATACTTATACAATAAATTATCAATGTAAATTATATAGATTGTGCTCCCATGACAAGACGAGTGAAAAGTATCAACTCAAGCAGATCTCAAGCGTGGAACTCCTGTCCGTCACGTACCTCCTGTACAATGCCGGCCCGAATAACGAAGTCGCCCAAATGCTCACCAGGTTCACGTTCTTGGCCATATTGTTTGAAAATCGGCTGTAGCGAGGCTAGGATCTCCTCTTCCCCTATGTTCTCCTTGTATAGCTTGTTCAAGCGCTGGCCGGCAAATCCGCCACCCAGATAGAGGTTGTACTTGCCTGGAGCCTTGCCGATCAGCCCGATCTCAGCGAGCATGGGACGAGCACAGCCGTTCGGGCAACCCGTCATACGGATTACGATATCCTCCTGCTCCAACCCGCTCTCGACCAGCATGGGTTCGATTTTGTCGAGGAAGCTTGGGATGTACCTCTCGGACTCCGCCATCGCCAGACCGCAGGTCGGAAGGGCTACACATGCCATGGAATTCCGGCGCAACGCGGAATAATGCTTGCCGTCAGTCAGCTTATACTGCTCCAATAGCTGCTCAATTCTCTTCTTGCTGCGGGCACTGACACCGCCAATGATCAGCCCCTGATTAGGAGTGAGTCGGAAATCCCCTTTGTGAACGGTGGCAATCTCGCGCAGCCCCGTCATTAGTGGGTAATCCTCCAAATCCTTGATTCGTCCATTCTGAATGAACAACGTGAAGTGCCATTTTCCGTCACCGCCCTTCACCCAACCATAACGATCACCATTATGATCGAAATGATAGGCGCGCGCTGGCTCCAGCGACCAACCCAGTCTGGATGTCAGCTCTTCCACGAACCACTCTAATCCCCGATCATCAATCGTATATTTGAACCGTGCATGCTTACGCACAGCCCGATCACCGTAATCCCGCTGGATGGTAACCGTCTTTTCCGCTACATCAATCAGTTGCTCCGGTGTGCAGAAGCCGATCACTCGGGACACCTGTGGGTAGGTCTTCGGATCGCCATGAGTCATCCCCATGCCGCCACCAACAGCTACATTGAAGCCGATGAGCTTGCCGTTATCTACAATGGCGATGAACCCCAGATCTTGAGAGAATACATCTACATCATTGGTTGGTGGCACCGCAATCCCGATCTTGAACTTACGCGGTAAATATACCGGACCATAAATCGGCTCCTGCTCGGTATCATCTTTGCTGTCGATGACCTTCTCTCCATCCAGCCAAATCTCATGATATGCTCTCGTGCGCGGGTCCAAATGCTGGCTCACTTTTGAAGCCCACTCATACACCTGACTATGGACCTCCGATTGGTAAGGATTCGGACTACACATAACATTCCGATTCACGTCTCCGCAGGCGGCCAGTGTACTCAGCATCGCGTCGTTGACCTCACGAATCGTGTTCTTCAGGTTCCACTTGATTACACCATGCAGTTGAAATGACTGCCGCGTTGTCAGACGGATTGTACCATTTGCATACTTATGAGCTACGCGGTCCATCATCAGCCACTGCTCTGGCGTAATGACACCACCAGCTGCGCGAACACGCAGCATGAACTGATAGGCCGGCTCCAGCTTTTGCTTCTGCCGTTCATTACGCAGATCCCGATCATCCTGCATATAGCTGCCATGGTGCTTCATCAGACGATTGTCATCCTCAGGGATGGAACCCGTCAGCGGGTCCTTCAAAGTCTCTTCCAGACTTCCCCGCAGATAGAAGCTTCTGCGCTTAATGTCCTCCACATCGCTGTGAGGAGCATTCTGGGGGTGGAGTAATTGCTTTTGAGTCATCGATTCATATCTCCTCTCGGGCTCCTGTACATGTCACTTATGCTTGGGCATTCCCTTAATATACATCCCGTTGATAACGCTTCTCCTGCTGCAGGCGAATAAGCTCGGCTGCTGCCTCATCTGCGGAACGTCCGCCCTCTTGCTCCAGAATGCGTATCAGTGCAGCATGCACGTCATGTGCCATCTTCTTCTCGTCTCCACACACATAGATATACGCACCTGCCTGCAGCCACTCATACAGTTCACGGCTATGCTCCAGCATACGATGTTGCACATATACCTTCTCCTCGGTGTCCCGTGAGAAAGCTACATCCATACGGGTCAGTACCCCGCTCTTGATCCATTTCTGCCATTCGATCTGATACAGGAAATCTGTAGCAAAATGCTGATCACCATAGAACAGCCACGACTTTCCTTCCGCTCCGGTCTCTTCTCGCTCTCCTAGGAAGGCTCTAAATGGAGCTACTCCTGTGCCAGGTCCGATCATAATAATCGGGGTATCCGGTTGCTCCGGCAGCTTGAAGCCCGCATTGTGCTGAATAAACACAGGCAAGGTATCCCCGGCTTCCACACGTTCGGCCAGTTGAGCCGAGCATACCCCAGAGCGCTCACGTCCTTCGTTCTCATAGCGTACCGTTCTCACCGTGATGTGGACTTCATCCGGATTGGCACTAGGACTGCTGGCAATTGAGTATAGGCGAGGCGGGATTTTACGGAGTAAAGGAACGAGTTCCCCAGCCGCAATCCCTGTCAGCTCGTAGTGCTGCACGAGATCCAGCAGATCATGCCTGCTGATATAGCTCCGCAGCTCCTCCTCTTGTCCGGCTGCTAGCAGCTTGCTTAGTGCAGAGTCAGGGGCCAATCCTGCTATCTGCTGAAGCAACGGCTTCGTCAGGACAGTAATCTCTACCACGCGAGTCAACGCTTCACGAAGTGGTAGCTGCTGCTTGTGCACGTGAATCTCTTCCTCCGGATTCCACTTCAAAGCCTCAATCAATTGATCTACCAGCTTCGGATCATTCTGCGGATAGACTCCCAGACTGTCACCCGGCTCGTAATGAAGTCCCGAACCCTCCAGTGATAGCTCCACATGTCGGGTCTCCCGCGCGGAGCCGCGTCCGTTCAGATTAAGATTCTCCAGGACCTCGGCAGCAAATGGATTGGATCTAGAATAGTTCTCTTCCACGGAAGGTGCTACCGTGCTTGCTACCGATGATCCTGCAGATACCGTGGCAGTATTCCCTGAGGTCCGCAGCTCAAGCGCGCCAATAACCTGCTCCATCCATTCTGTAGCCGAACTATCGAAGTCCACATCGCAATCCATACGCGGTGCAAGCTTGCTCGCACCAAGCTCCTCCAGCTTGGCATCAAAATCCTTACCCGTCTGGCAGAAGAACTCATAGGAGGTATCACCCAGTGCCAATACCGAGTAGAAGGTGTCTGGCAGCTGAGGAGCCCGCTTGCTGTGCAAGAACTCGTATAGGCCTATCGCTTGGTCCGGTGGTTCGCCTTCGCCATGCGTGCTTGTAAGTATGAGCAAATGCTGTACTTTCTTCAGGTTGCTTGGCTTGAAGTCTGCCATGGAAGCGCGGGTGACCTTGTAGCCCAACTGCTCCAGCTTTGTAGTAAGCTTGCCTGACAGCTGACTGCAGTTACCCGTCTGAGAGCCATACAGAACAGTGACCTCCTTGGGCAAGGTCTGTACCTGCGCTGCCAGTGGTAACGCCTGTGTCTGTTCTGCGACTACAGCAGGTGTCTGGAGTATGGCCTGCCCTGCACCTCCAGCACCAGTAGCAGTCAGATATCCGGTCAGCCATATACGCTGATTCTCGGACAATGTCGGTACGAGTCGGTTAAGCAGATCAGCCTGCTCCTCATTAAAAGGACTATTGCTTACTTGAAAGTTCAATCCCATCCACCCCAATATGCGCTCATTTTCTAAATCCGACTATTATGATCTCATTAATACTATCTTGAACCTAACATACGTACTGCACAGGGTCAATTAGTTAGATCTTATCGGTTCTATCAGTAATCCTGATACGTCATGTAAATCAGCGAATTATAAGGCTTCTTCCCCCTATATGTAGCTATATTCTGACACGATAAAAAGTCCCGACAGCTATTACACTGCCGGGACATACGGATGTAGACATTATATCTAAATCATTGCAACGTTCCTTTATTTTCGACATGCTCCGTTCTATTCCAGAACGGTCCACATGTCCATAGCCAACATTCGAATGATCTCATGCTCGTGCTTCCGGTAAGTCCGCAAACGGTCGGCGCTGTTCTGATTCCACAATAACGCCTTGCCCGCAACCTGCAATAAAGAAAGTCCTACATACTGAGCCTCGAACGGCGTCTGGCCATTCAAACGATCCACGATGCTCAGAAGCTCCTCTGCGGTCCAATGCCCTTTGCTTTCATTAAGCGTTTGAACGATCCGCCGATACGCATAATCCAACAAATGTGGCTTCCTACTCGCGATCTGGATCACATGATTTAGATAAGCAACGGCCTGTTCAGCGCTGTTCCATTCAATCATGGCTATATGCAGCTTAATCACAGCGGATTCCATCGCCTCTTTGTCAGTGAGTACATCAATCACGCTTTCATACAGCGGAGCTAGTCCGTACCTTACATGCGGAGACAATAAGACAAGCTTGTCAACCAGTGCCAAGAGGCGCTGACGATGCGGCAGATCCCTGTCGGCAGTCGCATTCCATTCGACTACTGGTTCCATGGCTCCCAGCTGCTTGCAAAGACTAATCACCTGCTCGTTTACCGCTCCATCACGGCAGACCACGATCAAAGTATCCAGTGCCGCCTTCCATCTGGAGCTGTTCTCCATATCCAATATGGCTTTACCAGCGGCAGCGGCAAGCAACACTTCATGGCCATCCGCCCAAAGATTCATCGCTCGGAAAGCCTCCTGGGCAACCTCCGCATCCGCATGACTTCCATTCTCGGCAATCCACTGCACATATCGCGGCCGATCCTTCAATGGAAGCTCTCTTGGGTTCTGGTAGAGCAGGCTTTTTGCGATATCCCGCTCCGGCGACAAAGCCATTGCGCTTAATATAGCCCAGCTTCGCTCATCTTCGAGCCATTGTCTGGCGGCATGCCCTATCGCAATCACAACATCCTTATGGGAATTGGGTTTCTCGTGTTCACGAAGAAGTATTGCCATATTCTCACTGCTCTTAAAGGCTCCCAGCAGCCGGATCGCTTCTTTTCTCACTGTAATTTTCAGCTTATCCCGGTTCAAAAGGTCTGCAAGCATGGAGGTCATCGCCTGCGGCTTCATTCGACGCGCACATCGAGGGATCGCATACATTGCCACACGGGCGCGGTCCCCATCCAGATTGTCCAGCAGCAAAGGAAGCGCCTTCTCCGGGTCCTCCCATAAGGAGCAAGCGTGTAGCGCCGCCTCAGCAATCTGCACTTCCTCATCCTGCTGCAGCTTCTTCAACTTATCGGAGCAATAGTCCGGCATTTTTGCCAAGCTCCGCATGGCAGAAGAACGCTCATAAAAGTTACGCTTGGCATCCAAGGCTACTTTTTCGAGTAGAGCAGCCAATGCTTTTTGCTGACGCGGCAACCAGCGATGGAACCCGTCCGAGGCAGGCAGAAGATAGATCGACTTCCCTGAAAGATGCCTGCCCTTGATGACTGTCCCTGCAATGAAAGGGTCCAGCCATTCTTGACGCTTCAGGTGCAGATGCTTAAATACCTCATAAAACGAAATGAAGGAGAGGTCCCTATCCAGCATTTCTTTTACCCGTTCATCGCGTGTTTTTCGTGGAGCCAGCCAATAACGAACAGCCTGAGGAGATACGTTTTTTACCTGAACTAATTCCTTCAGCAGCAGTTGGAGTTTAGGAATTCGCTCTGCCAATTTGCCAAACGATTCGGCCATCCGCAGAATATATGTATAGCTCTCTCGCTTGTTAGCTTCCATGCCAAGAGCATAAAATTCATCGAACACAATGTTCAACACATGATCAGGCATTCTGTCCCAGTCCATGGAACGCAACATAAAGTGTCCGTCCCGCATTGCCATTCTGGCGAATGTTCTTAGAGCAAATTTGAAGAGTCTGCTCTCGGGCTGGGAAGTATGGTAGCACAGAATGGCAAAGGCCAAATTTTCTGTGGCTGCTCGTGTCCCATAGGAGGTGTCTCTGGCTTCAATCACGCTGTCGACCAGCAAAGTCAATTCCCCGATATGGTCTTCCTTAAAGAGCGTGGGAGGGCAGTTCGACAGCTCGACCATGACTGCATTCCGCACTGGGTCCTGATCGTTTTTAATCCGGGTCACGAAATGCAACGTTTCATCCATTCCGCTTCGGGATAACGCCGTGCTTCGGATGAGATGGACATAGGCCGCAGCCCGCTCATCAGCTCCGGATACAGTCGCAGCTTTCTCCAGATGTTCTCTGGCATCCGCAATGAATAGCCTCGAAGTTATTTCCAGCTTACGGTTTCGGCGCTCCCGAATATCCCGCAGGCCTAGCATTCGAGCCGCCTCCTGATGGCGCAAACGATGTGGCAGTACATCCAGAAGCGATGTCGGGAAAACGCGCATTCCTCGTTCGTCTCCTCTATAAGTAGCCTCGAAGACCAATCCCCGTAAGGACGGCGCAAGTGTATCCAGTACCTTCGCTACATGCAAAGGCTGCTCAGCCAGCAATGATGTTAGCTTTGCCCACTGCTCGATGGAAAAAAGCTTGTTTTTTTTCAAAACACCTACAGGTACGCCGTGAGTCAGAAGGTCCCCCCTCGCCTCCTCTCGCGTCAGGAGCTTGAATACACCCTCCGAGCTTACTTCCATTAGACGGCCCAATCGCGGTCTGAGAACAGGATGAAGTACGTCCATAGGCCCATGCTTCAACGCACATTCCAAGACCATACTTGGTTTTAATTCACACAGCATCTCGATGGCTGAGCTAAAGCTCCACCATACAAAGGTCTTCTCGCGCTGTGTTGCCTTTTGCAGCACATCATGGAAATAATCCGCTACGATAGCAGGGTGACGCTGCGTCAGCATTTTCCAATTGCGTACCCCATACCCCAGCTCCGGGAGGTATCGACGAACCGTTTCCTCGCTGCATGCAGCCAACAATGTTGCGGCCTCATGTCCTCCCCAATTAGCAAGCACAAGTGGCAGCAATCTCTCCGCCCAGTCCTGCCGGCAGCTGATCACGATGCTTCGCAGCAATTGGCGACGACATTCGTGCGACATCGACACGATTTCAGACTCTATCAAAAAATCTGAAACTATGAGAACCTTCGGCAAAAGTTTGGCTGCCCGGCACCTAACGCCTGCCTTCCCATGACTTAAAGCCGCCAAAACGGCATGAGCATCATGCGTTACACTAGCACCAGTTAATGCCAAATGCCCCTCATAGGCGCTGTCACTCTTCAACAATGATGTAAGCAGGACGCTATAAGCAGTATCTCCTTTATATTGGCACCCCCAGGCTGCCATCTGCTTCATCCTGTCCGAGTACCCCATTACGTCTAGTTCCTTTAGTACCCGTTCTCTATTCAGCGGAGCATTGTGAAATAACAATATTACCCTCTCCTCTCACACGCTGACACCCATCTACTAGATCGCTCTAAGCCATTTTGGTCCACAGCTTACGAACTAGCCATTTTCTATTATTTTTATTGAAAAAAATACCTATCGTACAACATTATACCTTGTCTAATCCATGTTAACAAAGACACGCGGCTAGTCTACGGACTTATGGCAAGTAAAAAAAACGAGTGTGGAAGCTGCGCCCATGGCGAAAGGGTACGCGGCTACTTCCACACTCGTTATCAACTTTGCTCAATGACTAGTTAATCTCACAAAATACATACTTTATGGTGCTACTTTCTCGATTGCACGAACAGCTTTCCGAGGCTCTATAGTTTGATAAATTGTCCCGTACGCTGTGATTCAAATGCAGCCAGAATCACGTTCAGGGAACGCAATCCCTCTTCACCAGAGATCGTTGGCGGCGTCTTCGTAACAATGCTATCGACAAAAGCATCAATGACACCGCTAGGTACCTGCTTTTCATTCGTAGCCATGGCACCGACCTTGTATGTCTCAACTGTCCCATCAATAAGCTCTACGATGACCTCGTCCCCATCTACGGTTCCGATCTTCATGACGCCTTTCTCACACCATAGCACGGTGCTGTTATCTCCGCCCTTATACTGTGTCCAGCTGGCAACCAGTGTTCCAATGGCTCCACCCTTCATGCGGAGAATGCAGACGGCATTATCATCCACCTTTGTATCCGACTTATGCAGCGTATCAATAAATCCGCCGACCTCTGCGACCTCATCTTGTAACAGGAAACGGATGAAGTCCGACTTATGGACCCCAAGATCCCCCATTGCGCCCATACTGGCCTCTTCCTGACGGAAAAACCAGCTATCCCGGCCATCAACACTCCAGGCTTCAGGACCAGGATGCCCGAAGGCCGTACGGAAGGTAAGAACCTTACCCAGCTTACCCGAATCGAGAATCTCCTTCGCTTTTACATGCGGTGGCATGAGACGCTGATTGTGACCTACCATGAGAAATACTTTGCTGGCACGTGCTGCTTCAATCATTTGCTCAGCTTCTTCGGAGGTACACGCCATTGGCTTCTCTACTAGCACATGCGCACCAGCCTTGGCTGCAGCAATAGACATAGGCGCATGCAAATAGTTCGGGGAGCAGACGCTCACAGCATCCACCTTCTCTTGGGCAAGCAGCTCCTCATAGCTACTATACGCTGTGCCCCCGTAAGTATCCGCCATCTCTTGGGCACGCTCCAGCTTGGGATCGGCAAAGGCCACCAGCTCCACATGCTCATTGGCTGCATACTCCGGAATATGTCTACGCTGTGCAATAGCACCGCATCCCAATACGGCTACCTTGATTGTACTCATCAGCACTTCTCCTTTTCATGATCTATGATGGTTGTGGGGTATGAACTGGAACCAGAGCTAGAATTGGCTCAGGTAATGCTCTTTTACCCACTGCAGACTGTTTGCAACACTTTCAAGCGGTGGCTTCTGACAATGATCCTGCTCCACAATCAGCCATTCCACTCCGGCATCTCCAGATTCGCGAATGACGGCTGGCAGGTCCACCAGTCCCTCTCCAAGCTCCAGCGTATTAATTGCACCATCCGTGGCTCTGTCAAAATCCTTCAGGTGCAGGAGTGGAAGGCGCCCGGCATATTGGCGGATGTAAGCCAGCGGGTCCTGTCCAGCGTACTGAACCCAGCACACATCAAGCTCCACCTGAAGGGACTCAGGTGCCGTCGTCTGGAACATTGCATCGAATACCAGCGCTTCTCCCGTCTTCTCCAAAAATTCAAAATCATGATTATGATAACCAAATTGAAGCCCCTGCTCCCGCACCTTGGCTCCTGTATTCTCTAGGAATGCAATAAATCCCTTCCATTCTTCGCCCTTGGGGCGCTGATCCGGCATAATATAAGGACAGATCATATAATGAGCACCAATCGTCTTCAGGTAATCTATCTGGCCTTGCAAATCATCCTTGAGCAAATGAATGCCTACATGACTACTGATAGCTTTTAGCCCAAGCTCGTCTAGTAGCGCTTTCATTTCCAGGGCTGGAATGTCACCGTATCCGGCAAATTCTACACCCTCATAACCTAGTTCGGCAACCTTACGAAGTGTACCCCTAAAATCCGTAGCTAATTCCTCACGGAGCGTGAACAGCTGCAAACCCACATTCATTCTTGGCATGTACAAGACACCTCGACTTCTTAGAGTTTTATATATACTGCTCTATCTGGTACTATCCTATCGAAAATTGACCTGAAGTGACCATACACAATATAATTATCACATGCACTATTTGCTCAAATTATGTACGGAGGTTCTTGTCTCGTGGATACTGCACTATTAACCTGTGATTATTCTTACCACTATAAAGCCTTCAATTCTCATTATACAAATGGGCTGACACACTACCTCTTCCGATTGCAGACCGAGGGCTCCAGCCGGGTCTTCTGTCGGGATCGCGAATACCAGCTTCGTAGAGGAGATCTGCTGCTATTGAGACCAGGAGATGCCTATGATCTTGCTGTAGATGACCCCGAGCAGGAGGACCGCATTTCTAGTGGAGACTACTATTTGTTCTGTGAAGGCCAGTGGATTGATGATTGGTGGAATCGCACCAAGCGACCACCCGTGACCCGGATCGGCTCCGACGAGAAGCTGGTTGGCTTATGGCGCAACCTGCTGCTTGAGAAGCGGCGCGGAGCAGACGAGGAGAACGGCGAATTAATCGACTACATGCTGCGAAGTCTGTGTCTCTATTTTGATAGAGCCATCTCGGAGCATACCCAGCAGGATCGTACGGTGTTTGCTGCACTCAGACTGAAGCGCTTCATAGAGGAGCATGCCACCCTCACGTTCAAGCTGGAGGAGGCTGCCCAGTATGCCGGACTTAGCCTGTCGCGCGCGGTAAAGCTCTTCAAGGATTACTATGGTCAGACCATGATCCAGTATGCCATTGATATTCGACTGAACGCAGCCCTGGAGCGTATGAAATACAGCTCACTGACACTGGAGCAAATTGCGGTTACGTGTGGATTTTCCAGCTATTCTTATTTCCACAGAGTGTTTCGATCCAAGTACGGCGTGACTCCGGTCAAATATAGAAAATACGAGCAGGAGGCCCCCTATCGCCTGTAAAGGTTCTTAGCTTAGGCAAAGCAGCCTCCTGCCTCTCATGGGTCAAGATTCGTATTCGATCGAGTCATCTAGCTTTTTACAGAACTATAGGCTTCATTGCGGTCAAATTGACAGCCTATCAGGATGCTCCGATTATGCTTACAATTTTGTCCTGCCCAAGCTGTGCAGCCCGCTCCAGCGGGGTTCCCTCGAACTTGATAAAATTTTTGTTGTACTTGACCTTCCTGTTGAAATCAACGCCATGATCCACTAACAGACCAATAATATCCTCGTATTCGTTAAATACCGTGTAGATTAGCAGTTCGCAGCTGCGGTCATACACACAAGAGATATCTGCCCCCTTGCTTAACAGTAATTCCGCCAGCTCTCTCCGATTGCGTCTGCAAGCCCACCAGAACGCTGGTGTGATCGTCTCAGGATGAATTCCGTTGTCTATGAGCACGCTAGCTCCTTCTACGTTGCCGGTATTTGTTGTCCATTCCAGAGCGTTTATTTTCGCCGTTGCCAGTTGGTTGACATCCAGACCCAGATCAATCAACTTCTGCGTCATTGCACCGGAGGCATATGCCGCAGATAGGAATAACGCTGATTCTTTCTTACAGCCAAGCGCCATAATATTCGCACCCTGATCCATGAGATAACGAGCCACATCCTCATGACCATGGTGCAGTGCCCATAACAACGGTGTCTCCTGCACCGTATTGCGCACCTCCAGATCAGCTCCTGCTTCTACAAGCCATTGAACGATATCCAGAGCACCGTCTTCGCAAGCGATGTGTAAAGAAGTACCGAAGTAGCTGCATTTCTTGTTCAGTGCCGTTGCCTTGATGGAGGACAGCATACGGCGAATCTCCTCCATATTCCCGGTTGCACAGGCATAGTTCAGCGTGTTCTCGAACCCTGCCGATTTCATTTTTTCATTACGTTCCTGCCGTACATCCTGAGTCATCTTCATTCTCCTTATTTGCCGTTCAGACTAATGATTACTCCGTAACCTCTGGAATGAAACTGCGCCGACGGAGCCATTGATGGCATAACTCAGGCCACGCCTGGGCTTGCGGATGTGCTTCTGCGAGTCCAAGACCATGACGCCCATCCTCGAAAATGTGCAGCTCAAACGGGATATTGTACTGACGCAGACCAGCAGCAAACATCAGGCTATTCTCGACAGGTACAGAAGCATCATTGGCGGTATGCCATAGAAATGCAGGAGGAGTATCCGCTGTAATTCGCTGTTCGGATGATACGGACTTCAACCACTCCGCACTTTTCTCTTGTGGACCAGATAAGGCTTGCTGGCTTCCTGCATGAGCATGCTCTCCGGCCATTGTGATCACTGGATAGCACAGAATAGCGATATCTGGACGACAGCTGAGCAGATCCACCGGATCTTCGAGGTCCTGCTGCCCTGCATCGAAGCATGTGGTGGTCATCGAAGCCAGATGCCCCCCCGCCGAGAAGCCCAGGATCCCTACACGGTTCGCATCAAGTCTCCACTCTGCGGCATGGTACCTGATAAGTCGAATTGCACGCTGTGCCTCCTCTAATTGGACAGGGTGAGCATGAGGAGCGACGCGATAATTAAGCACTAAGGCAGACACTCCGATCTTGTTCAGCCACTGCGCAATCGGCTCTCCCTCATGATTAGCTCTGTTCACATAGCCGCCCCCTGGGCAGACAAGGATTACCGGGTACGGCCCCTCTCCCTCCAGTAGATAAGGTGTAATGCTCGGACAGCCATCGTTAATGCCTTCTGTATCGAGCGGCATATCCTCCCAGAGTTTGATGTTCTTTGGCACATTCATCATTCGTAACCTCCCATTCATTCGTTAGCGTCTGTGCAACCTCTTGATAATTTCTCTATAAATACTTTACTTCTCCGCAGCTGGCGCGTTCACCTTCCTGAGACACTCTCTCCCATCTGTCAAGGAGGGTTACAGGTTCATTGTCTCACAGGTATGTCTGCCTCAAGCCTCGATGCTACTCATTGATGATGGTAGCTGGAGCTACAGCGACACGCTATACCAAATGTCCGGTCGATTCATTCGATTCATGATGTTCCTCCAGAGCCATAATGCGAAAACAAATGGAGAACAGGTTACGAATCGTACTTGTGCTCGTCTTCTTCTTGATATTTGTAATATGTACTTGAACTGTCTTCTCGCTGATATAGAAGATATCTGCAACTTCCTTGTTACTGAGCCCATAGGCTACAAGAGCACTTAGTATTTCACTTTCGCGTGGAGTCAGGTCATAGTAATCCGTCATCGTCTGTGACGTTCGCTGGATTTGCCGTTGTAGCGCTTCTTTTTGTGCACCGCTCATAAGATCATACATCTCTGAATTCATCAACTGCTCTCAATCCTTTTCTCTTTCGATTTCTGCATTCAGCCTTGCTACAGAAACGTTGGGCAATGATGAAGCTTAAAAATGAACTCTGATCGTACTGTGTTATCAACGTTTCTTACTTACTGCACGACAAATGCTACATTTCTACTGCTTAGTCCTTACTCGCTTTTCAATATCGGACTAAAGCTGTTATATTTTGATAGTTAATTGTAAAAACATTACCAATGAATTAGAGATGACAGATGCAATCGTTACCTCAGTATTACAACTGTAATTGCAGTCTGCATAATTACGTAATCATTCCGGTAGGAAGTCGGACGGAGTGACAAATTCCGCCCAACCCCACACCGCATAGCAGTATCAGGTCAGCGCTGCACTAAGTTAAATCAAGATAGCAGACCTGGTTTAAAGTACTTATTCCGTGATGCTGACCTGCATCAGAATCTCGCCTGCAAAATCCTTAATGCTAAATACGCCATTCTCCAAAATCCCGTACGAATGCGAGTAATTCCCTTTCGGAAGCGATATCGAGCCTGGATTACATAAATAGACGTCCCCCTCACTCCTCGCCACAGGGATATGGGTATGTCCCTGCAGGAATAGATCTCCGGACTGGAGTGGTGGCAGATTTTCCATGGAATGACCATGCCCGTGAGTCACATAGATTCTGCGTCCCTCATAGAAGAGTACAGCGTAGTCCGCCATCATGGGGAATTGGAGCAGCATTTGATCAACCTCGGCATCACAGTTCCCTCTGATTGCAGCTGCAATATGAGGTGACTGCTGGTTCAGCAATTCTGCAACTCCTGCAGGGTCATAGCCCTCCGGCAACGGATTACGTGGTCCGTGATATAAATAATCCCCTAGCAGTACCCAATAATCCGCCTGCTCTTCTTCATATTTCTCTACAGCTCTCTTGAGCCAGTACAATGATCCATGAATATCAGATACGAACATGAATTTCATCAGTCTTGCTCCTCTTCTGCAACTTATTAGCATTCAGCACATAGCGGCTTGCTTCTCTTGCCGCCTGTCGCCCCTCATCAATCGCCCAGGCAACAAGACTTGGCCCCCGCCGTATGTCACCCGCTGCGAAGATACCTTCTACACTGGTCATATAAGATCCTGCCTCCGCCTGACCACCAGTCCGAATATTGCTGCGTTCATCCCGCTCTAGTCCAAGCTCTCCGGCCAGGGCTTCCTCCGGTCCGGTGAAGCCAAGAGCAAGCAGTACTAATTGCGCTGACAAGCTATTCTCACTGCCCGCCAACTCGACTGGAAGCATCCGCCCAGCTTCGTCACGCTGCCATTCTACCTGAATCGTACGCACTGTGGTTACCCGATCCCCTGCATCTCCTTCCAGACGGGTCGTAGCAATCTGATAGCAGCGTGGGTCCTGCCCGAACCGTTCAATTGCCTCTGCTTGCCCATAATCCGTCTTGCGAACCTTGGGCCATTCCGGCCACGGGTTAGTCCCTCCTCTGCTGAGTGGCGCCTGCGGCATAATCTCCAGTTGCGTCACGCTTCGGCAACCCTGCCGGATTGCTGTCGCAACACAATCGGTGCCGGTATCTCCGCCACCGATGACGACGACATCCTTCCCACACGCTGTAATCGCTTCCTCCTCCATCCCTTGACTCAGTACGCTACGGGTGCTGGAAGTCAAATAATCCATAGCTTGGTGTACACCAGCCAGCTGTCTTCCCTCTACCTGCAGTTCTCTAGGCTTGGTGGCTCCTGCGCATAGAACTACAGCGTCATACTCTGCGTGAAGCTGCTCCAATAGAATATCCGTGCCAACTGCCACGCCTGTAATGAAACGAATCCCTTCTGCCTTAAGAATTTCTACTCTTCTGTTCACAATCTCCTTGTCCAGCTTCATGTTGGGAATGCCGTACATCAGGAGTCCGCCAATACGATCTGCCCGTTCCAGGACCGTTACCGAGTGTCCTTCCTGATTCAGCTCCCAGGCGCAGGCAAGCCCTGCAGGACCTGATCCCACAACGGCAATCGTTCTTCCTGTTCTTGACTGAGGAGGATTAGGCTGAATCCAGTCCTCCTCGAAGCCCATGTCTGCAAGGGATTTCTCAATGGCCTTAATCGCTACTGGGTTGCGGCTTAGCCCCAGTGTACAGGAGCCTTCACAGGGAGCAGGGCACACTCTGCCTGTGAACTCTGGAAAAGGATTCGTCTTGTATAGTCTGGACAATGCATCGTGCCAGCCTCCACGATATACGAGATCATTCCATTCGGGAATCAGATTATGAAGCGGGCAGCCTGCCGTCATGCCATTCAGTAGTCGTCCTGCATGGCAGAATGGTGTCCCACAGTCCATACAACGGGCAGCCTGAGTCTGTAGTGTCTCCTTATCCCACGGCATGGAGAATTCACACCACCCCTCAATCCTGTCCGACACCTGCTCCTCCGTCAGGCTCCTGCGTTCGAATTCCATAAAGCCAGTAACTTTTCCCATTCCAAATCCCTCCGGTCATCACTCGTATTGGTCGATCGAAAGACGCCTGCAAAGAACCAAATGTTTAAATAAATGACACTAGCTTACCATCGGATGGAAATACCAGAAATGAACTACGTCACGTAATGGTGTTATAATGGATAATAATAGCTATATATAGACACTTAGATAGGAGTGACAATCATGCATATTCAAATCAGTGAATTGGCCGCTCAGCGTATGACAGAAGCGCTCGAAGGACGTTCAGGACACTTTAAATTGCTATATGATACCGAGGGCTGTGGCTGTAATGGGGTCATTGTACTCCGTATTGTGGATCAGCCGGAGTCTTTGGACGAGTTGCTGGAGACCAATGCAGTGCCGATCTTCGTTGACCCCAAGCAGCGGCACAATCTGGAGGAGGCGATGCGACTCGATGCAGAACCCAACTTCCCTTCCTTCAGCCTTGTTGGGGATTCCGGTACTTACAGCACCAATATCCGAATCTATGATCTGCGCGCTAACCCAGGCAAGTCGGACATCATTGCAGATGAGTCAGCAGCAAGCTGCCTGATCCAGCAGAACTAATAACACAGAGTGGCCTACGATACTCAAAAAACCTCTCCACGCTTACCGTTCATTCGGCCAGCGGTGGAGAGGTTTTTTCACAAGCATGATGAATGTATACTCGCTACAGTTGTCCCCGATACCACTCTAATGTACCGAAGAGCGCTGCAAGCGCATAGCTAACCGCTACACCGCCAAGCATCAGCAGAAGGAAGCACCAATCGGCCTTGGTTATTCTCCATTGGACATAGAACTCGCGATGCGCTTCCCCTGTAAATCCTCTGGAAATCATGGCGACGGCTACACGCTCGGATTTGCGAATCGCACTCGCCAACAGCGGTATAGAATATCGCTTCACAGCACGTAGCAGCTTGCCCCAACCCCGCTCTTTGCCTACACCACGCATGCGATGTGCCTGCTGCATGATTCGCAGTTCTTCCCGAAATAGTGGAAGGAAGCGGAAGCCTGCCAATATCCCGTAAGCGAGCTTCGGAGGCAGCTTGCATTGCTGCATCAGACTTAATATGAAGTGAACCGGGTCTGTAGTAAGGATGAAGAGCAGGGACAAGGCCGAGAAGATCAACGTCCTTAAGCCAAGTGATAGAGCTGTATGCCAGACAGCTTCAGTGATCTCCAATGGTCCAATGCTGAGCAATACTGGTGACAGCAACACGGTGTCCTCCCGCGGAAATAGTGCAGCAGTCCATATATATCCGAGGGCCATGATGACAAATGGAGTGAACAGCAACAGCCATCTCCGCCAGGATATGTCCCCGGCGAGCCAAGTTACAGCCACCGTGAAGACCAATGCTACAAATGGAGTCACAGGATCGAAGGCAAAGGACAAAAAGAGCACACATAATGTCACCGTCAATGCCTTCATACTAGGATTGAGCATCTCAAGCCGGATCAGAGCTCTCTTGGGCGCTACCGTGTTGCCTGAATTGAACGATCCAGCACGGTTCATGGACCTTGGGACAGTCATCGGAGCCCTCCTTGTCTTACAGAAGGCTCACTGCTTCCAATCGTTGATGCGTTCACGGCGCCCGCAAGTGACCCTGACCATGATGCATTCAGTGATTCCTTAGGTGACTCATCTAATGAGTTACTTAAGGAATCTGATAACAGCTGACTGAACCGTTCAACAAGTGGTAGTTTCAGATGCATCATGTCCAATTCCTGCTTGGTCAGCTTCCACAATGCGGCAGGCGTGTCATCGAAGACAATGTGGCCTGCTTGTAGCACAATCACTCTTGTAGCAAATTGGCGTACCCATTCCATATCATGTGTGATCATAAGCACCGCCTTTCCCTGCTCAGCCCGGCTACGTAGTGCTTGCATCAGCTCCAACGATGCATATGCGTCCTGCCCATAGGTAGGCTCATCACAGATTAGAATACGCTGGTCATCCATGAGCATAGCTGCGACGCTCAGCCTGCGCTTCTGCCCTTGACTAAGGGAAAATGGACTCATATCACGTTGCTCCTCAAGTCGATATTGCTTCAGTACAGCCTCCACCCGCTTCTCGATCTGCCCTTCTGACCACTCCTGTCGCAGTCTAAGTGTATAAGCTAACTCGTCATAGACGGAATCCGTCACAAATTGATGCTCTGGATGCTGGAATACCAAGCCAATCTGGCGTCGCAGTTCCTCCTCGCGCCAATCATCCATGCTCCTGCCATTAACGTATACATGCCCTGACGCCGGAGCAAGCAGGCCTGTTAGGAGACTAGCAAGCGTAGACTTCCCAGCACCGTTCGGACCTGCCAACGCCACAAATTCACCTTCATGAACATGTAGCGACACATGGTGTATTTGATGTGTTGCTTGTGTTGCTTGCGTTGCTTGCGCAGGTTTTGCTGATATCTCAACATGTGCTGACTTTCGTTTCTTTAAGAAGCTATAACGACGCTTAGGGCTTCTTCCATGGGAATACACCAGCTCATGTGCTGCAAGCAACAGCTTCGGTGGCTTTCCAGATGAGTCGAATACGCCTGTTGTCGATGTATTGGCTGCTGCCAACTCGCCTGCTCGGGATTTCTGCTGAGCGGATATCATATGTTCCCTGATTGAAGATACAGCCTTCAGAGCTGCCTTACGGACCTGTTGGGGCTGGATACTCCATAATTGCCATAGCTCATTGAGGGTCAAAGGAAGCGCGCCCTCCACTGCCTGCCAATCCCCAATTTCATGCTGGCTTAACAGCAATTGCTCGTATTCAGCACTCCTTTCAAGAGTCGGCGTTTGGGTATACCCTACTTCAGTAACCAATAGCTTGGAACTACTTTCCTTGCTCATGGGTACGTTCATAACCTGCTGCTTGGTACTCTCGGCATCACTATCTGTGCTGACCCGCCCAGCAAGCTCTTTAATAAGCTGACGATGCAAAGTAACAGCTCTGGGCTGCCAAATACCAAGCTCTTGAGCCTTCGATGAGTACCTTCTAAAGTACTCGTGAGGCGATCCTTGATAGAACAGACTCCCCCGTTGATCAAGCGCGGCAATGCGATCTACGGCATACATCCATTCATCCAGTTGGTGCTCGATAAGCAGTACTGTCAGCTCTTCGGCCTGCTGGATCTCACGAATGCGAGCCGCCAGTGCGGTAGCAGCAATGGGGTCCAGATTCGAGGTTGGCTCATCCAGAATCAGAATTGAAGGCCGCAGCACCAAGGCACAGGCAATCGCTAGCTGCTGCTTCATTCCTCCAGACAGACTGTGAATGTAAGCTTGTCTGTAATCGCTTAACCCAGCCAGCCCCAGTGCCGATACGATACGAGCTTCCATCTCATTTCTCGGACAGCCGATGTTCTCCAGACAGAACGCCAGCTCCTCTTCCACTCGCAGCATACAGAATTGACTATCCACATCCTGAAAGACAATCCCCACCCGCTGAGCGATCTGAGCAGGATTGGCCTCTAGTAGCAGCTCGTTGTAGAGCCACACTTCCCCACATACAAGGCTGTCAACCGCATGCGGATAAATTCCATTCAAACAGAGCGCCAGTGAGCTTTTCCCACCACCACTGGGACCAAGAAGCAATAGCAATTCTCCCTGTACCAGGTTCAGAGATACCTCATTGATGATTTCAGAGCTGCCTTCCTCGAAGCACATAGACAGCGCTCTAGTCTCTAGGGCATAGCTTGGGGTGCAACTCACTCTCTTCTCCGTTCCAGTTCTCCTCTTATCCTGTGTCATGCCTTGTATGCGCTCTGCGAACGAGTCTTGGCAATCGGAAAGCTGCGTAACACTCCTGTTGAAGCCAGAGCATCCGCGATCCATTTACCCAATAAGCCAGCAAGCAATGCCCCACTAATGATTCGTACAATCAGCATAGCAAGCACCAGATCCATAGACAGAGCTGCAAAGCCTGAACGGAAGTAGCCCCAAATGAAGCTGAATACAGCTGCCCCCATACCAGCCAGCATAAGTACAGCCAGATTATATCGACGGTAGCGGAAGGCTGCGAATACCACCTCAGCGCCAAGTCCCTGAATAATTGCTGACACAATCAGAATCGGTCCTACGGTATTCCCGATTAGCACCTCTACTATTCCGGCAATCGTCTCAGACAACAGGGCTACCCCTGGCCTACGAATGATATAAGCAGTAATGATGGACACGATGAACCAGATGCCGAAGATGACCTCATACCCCATCGGTCCCATGAATCCCGTCAGAACATTCCCTACCTGCAAAAACAGCAAGTATACGACCGCGAACACGACAGATAGCGAGCTGAGCACAATAATATCCCGAAGCTTCCAAGAGGACATCTTAGGCTTCCTCCTTTCTTGCGCGAGAAGAAGGACTGTTGCAGGAGAGATTCACGGTCATGACCACATGAGATACACTCTCTTGTGTATGAGTGAATGACTGCTCCAGGGTAGCGAACACCCAGTTAGCATCACCATCCAGCCTGCTCGCATAATGCACACCTCCACCGAAGGTTCCATGCTCTTGAGCGATCTCTACAGCTCCGTATATTTTTTTCATGTAATCGGTAGTTCCCATCGGATATAGCGCGAACTGAGCGGCTGTCTGAATAGGAATTGCTGCACTGTTCATCTCATTCATTCGCTGATCATTCTCGGACATGAATACATCCCCCTCCGTATCCCCTGGGCAACCGATGGAGAACGTACCATTCAAGACGACATGCTCTCCGCTATTCGCCGCCTGCAGGAAGATCGCCTTCGTGACATCGAATACATGCTCCATTCGTCCACGTATACAGGTACTGACATCATCCGTCTTGCTCCATACTTTGGAAGTGTCTACCTTGCTCAGAGCATCCATGATAATGTCCACGAAATGATTGCTCATGGGATACAGGGAGAAGCGACAGCCTACAATTCGACTTGTCCCACATGCTTGTCCCTGTACACTTTGTTGCTGCGTGCTTCCTTCAGCCTTGCTGCTCATGGTGCTTCCTTCGTTCATTTTGCTCAGCCTCTTTCCCATAGAAGATTCGTTGGAATGCTTCTGTGACAGCTACCCGCACGAAAAAACCGCACGCTGTATGCGTGCGGCTGTACAATGACCTATAGGTAATCTAACACTAGTAATAGCATTAGCCTAATAATTCTGTCAGTCACTGCACTTCCCCACGCTAGTATGATCTAGATCGGGTAAGAAGGGTTAACCACGTCCACCGGACAGGTCTCTCAGCCAATAAAGGCACCCCTAGTGCATGTCTCATTCAATTGTATTCCAATCGGTACTCATTATACAGGGTTTCCCCTTGTTGTAAAGGAGAAATTAGCAATTAGTACGCCCAGTTCCCTTTACGGAATACCGCTTCCACCGTACCATCCTGTAATTCTCCGTCAATATCCATCTCAGCTGAGCCAATCATAAAGTCCACATGTGTCAAGCTGACATTGCAGCCACGACGCAGCAGCTCCTCCTCCGATAGCTCCGTTCCACCCTTCATCGTTCCCGGGTAGGCGCTTCCCAAGGCCAGATGGCAGGATGCATTCTCATCCACACCTGTATTGTAAAAGATACGGTTCAGATTCGAGATGGGCGAATCGTGAGGAACAAGCGCTACCTCTCCAAGGTACTGCGCACCCTCGTCCGTCGCTAGTAGATTCTTCAGATGCTCCTCACCAGACGCAGCGGAGTATTCAACAACCTTACCATCCTTGAACGTCAGCTTCAATTGCTCCACCAATTGACCATTCAAATTGAGCGGCATGGTACTTGTCACGACTCCGTTGACTCCATCACGCTTCGGCATCGTGAAGACCTCTTCGGTCGGCATATTCGGCACAAAGATATCCCCACGTGCGTTGGGACCACCGCAGGCCCCCCACAGATGCCCTTCAGCCAGCTCGACCTGCAGGTCCGTTCCTGGTGCGCGGAAGTGAAGCTTCTTGTAGTTTTTATCGATTAGCTTGATCTGCATGTCTCTCAGATTAGCCAAATGCTGCTGCCAGTTCTCAATGGCATTTCCCTCGCCTACCCGGTTCATGCGGAAGATCGTATCCCACATGACCCGAATACGGTCCGCTTCAGGAACATCGGCAAATACCTTGTCCGCCCAAGCCTTCGTTGGCGCCTTGATCAGACACCAGCTAATCTTGGAATTACGGGTATATTCGCTATATTTGCGGCGTGCCTTGGCTGCCGCCTTGTTCGCTCTGGATACCTTCGACGAATCAATCCCTTCGAACAGGTCAGGATTAGGCACCTTAATGAACAGCGTCGCACCACCTTCCTCGGCGAACCGCTCCAACATGTCGGCTTCCCACTGCGGATAGAAGTCAAAGACCTCATCAGCGCCGTGTTCGAATTTGGCCTTGGCCAGCTCATCATCCTCCAGGTCTACGTGCACATGCTTAGCGCCAGCCTTGTAGGCTTCCTTGACAATGAGTCTTGTCAGTTCCAGTGTCTCCACAGGTGCAGTTACACGCAATGCCTGCCCAGGCTGAATATTAACGCCGACCTTGACGACAAGCTCGGCGTATTGTGCCAGTAGCTGTTCAAAATTTTCCATTACAGCATTCATCTCCGATTCATTAACATAGAATTCAAGGCAAACCTCGCATTCTATCATATCGAACATTTCAAGATTTCGCCAGCAAGACACGTCTGCCTACCGTCATGGCAAGCAGCAGCAAGAGAATTCCAATCCCTGTAGGAAAACCATATAGCTCAATCCAGCCCAGATGCTCGGGAAGGTCTTTCATGCGGTCATACAGCAGCCCGCCAATAAGCGGTCCCCCGAAGGAGGCAAGCCCCGTCATACTGGAATACATCGCAATGAACATTGGCCGTTCACTCTTGGGCGTATCCCCAATGGTAAAGTTAAAGGCAAGCTGGTTGAACCCACCCACTCCGATGCCGAGAAAAATATGCGAGATGAGCAGCACAACAAGCGCCGGTGCAAGCGGGAGTAACAGCCATGACAGGCAGGAAGCGGCGATCAACGGCAATGTCCAGAAGAGAAGACGCTTATTGCTGTATCGCGCATTCAGGTTCCCCCAAAAGTAGAAGCTAATCATCATTGCAACCGTTTGCACAACCGTGATAATGGATACCTGACTATAGCTAATTTGTAGCAGTTCCAGCATGGCGTAAGAATATAACGGCACAACCAATGTCTGCAGCAGCAGCCAGCTTGCCAGAAAAGCAGAAGCCCGCATGAAGCCTGAATCCTGCAGTGGCTTGCGCAGCATAGGTAAGTAAGCGGTTTCCTTAGAGCGTTCAAATGGCAAATCCGGATAAAAGAAAAACGCCACAATATTGGCCACTGCACAAATCCAGATAGGGATAAATAACAGCAAGAACCCCGTCTCACCAGGGTAATGATCCAGCAGTATGCCACCTGAGAATAGACACACACTGCCAAGCGCATTCAGGATCGTATTACGGATACCAAAATGTCTTCCTCTTACTTTGGCGGGAACAATATCGCTAATCATAGATGTCCAGAGCATACCTGATACGGCACTGGCCGAGAAAGCTATCGCATAGACCGTTATGTAGACCCCTACCCATAAAGGCTTGGGGAAAATAAATGGAATCAAGCCCGTGCTTGCCCAAAGGAGGCGATGAACGATGATGAAGCTGATCAGCGTCCATTTTCGGCTACGAATGCGCTGAATGGCATATGCAATATAGAGCTGGCCGATGTTCACAAGTGTCGTGATGGCCAGTACGAAACCGATTTGACTAGACGTCGCCCCCAGATAAAGCAAATACCCTGTCAGGAACGGCCCGCCAAGCAACGTCTGAAAAATCGTCGAGGGAACACCCTCCCATGTAGCAATACGAAGATGACGTCGCTGCTCGGACAGCTTTCTGCGCGGCTTCGGACGCTGGGACGGTCTGTGCTGTGTCAACAGATGTTGAATAACCATACTCTCCTTTGGCCTACTATGCATTCCCTTAGGCATAATAATTCGACTTCTCCCACCTATTCTACTCACGCCCATGCTCGTGTCAATGATCATTATTTATCACTGTATAACACTTTTTTGTCATCGCTAGCCTTCGCACTTTCACAAGGCTTGGAGCTGCTAATTGATGGATGTATACGTGGTTTCCATTTCAGGGATTCTATATAACGTTGTAGTGCAGAATACCAATAATTCAAGGGGAGTGGTTGTATTGTTCCGATGGATGTCCATCATTTGCTCCATGCTATGCTTATCGTTAATTGCTGTACCGAATAGCGCGGCGACAGCTCCCGTCAAGAAGGACCGCTTCTATTATGAAAATAAAGGCGAGGTCTATTGGGAGGTACGGACAGATCAAAAGATGATTGCACTAACATTCGATGACGGGCCTGACCCGCAGCAAACCGTTGAAATTCTCGAGATCCTGAAGCAATATGATGCAAAGGCAACTTTTTTCGCGGTGGGAGAGAAAATAGCCAAATATCCGGAGATTGCAAAAAGAATTGTTACAGAGGGGCACGAGCTTGGCAATCATACATACCACCATAGGATGTTCCGGCTTCCAGCGAATGCAGAGGCAGTGAGAGCTGAGATGGACCAGACCGAGCAGGAGATTGTACGGGCAACTGGCAGCCACTCTTCGCTATTCCGTCCACCAGGCGGTATTTATGATGAGACGATTGTCAATGTGTCGAAGGAAATGGGCCTAACCCCAATCATGTGGTCCTGGCATCAGGATACACACGACTGGAGTAGACCTGGAGTTCGTAAAATTGTTAACAAGGTGCTGAGGAACGCCCATAACGGCGATATTGTGCTGTTCCATGACTATGTCAGTGGAGGCTCACAGACAACGACGGCCCTGAAGGAAATTTTGCCAGAGCTTCTGAGACAGGGCTATCGGCTGGTAACTGTATCCGAGTTGATTAAGCCACCTATTATTTCTATCCCCGACCCTACTTCAACAGGTTCGTGATGCTTTGCTTGATTTTGTCATTCTGGAACGGCTTTACGATGAAGTCCTTGGCTCCCGCCTTGAAGGCTTCGATGATCACCTCATGCTGGCCCAGTGAGGAGCAGATTAGTACCCTCGCCTCTGGGTCAGCCTTGACGATTTCTCGCACAGCATCAATGCCGTTCATCACAGGCATATTGACATCTGTGGATACAAAGTCAGGCCTCAGTTGTAAATACAAGCTTATCGCTTCACGACCGTTGCTCGCTTCGCCAATAACCTGATGCCCCATTCCAGTAATAATATCCTTCAGAACATTGCGCATGAACATGGAGTCGTCCACAATAATACAAGTAGCCATTTGTTTTCCCCTTCCGAAAGCCAAAGACAGATAACAAGCACGAAGACTGTAGCCTATCCGTTGGCAGCTGCATATATGCTCAATATCGGAGAAAATGTGGGGAACTTGATAGATAGGCAAAAAACGCGACCGGGGTACGATATTTGTAGGTCTTTATATCTCGGCACCCTGTTCGCGGACCTGCAGAGACGTACACAAATACGTACTCACGGTTCGTCACCTCTCAATCAGCAAGCAGGGTTCCATGTGTGAATGCGCATCTGTGCCCCTGACTATTTTCACGCTGACATGTGATGTCATCCGCCTGAACGACTCACACGTTGATAGGCCTGGATGAAGGCCTTGGGATCATCCCGCACCTGATACGAATAGACACCCGTGCCTGTGTGCAGGTAGAGCAGTCCCCCTTCGCCGAGCTTGCGGTAGGACATATCAAATATCTGCCGTAGCGAAAATTCACGATACCGAGTCACGACCCGATCCGTGTACAAATACATGGTACGTTCATCTACAATTGCTTTCTGCTCCAGCCCATTTACCTCACGCTGTACCTTCTGATAAGCCTGTATCGCTACCCAGTCCATCCGTTCACCTCTTTCATGTATGTTCTATCCGTAGCTCTCAGTATATGTTCAAGCTTCTTGCTAACAGCCTAGCATATTCCGTCCTTGCTCTCCACTCAGCCGTTTTTTAACATATCTGCTTAAACACAAACAGACCGCCCGGGTCGCAGCCCTGTTGGACGGTCTGTAATTCATAGATTATGAAGCGTGCTGTGGTGCAGGCAATGCCTGCTCCTCTGTCGGATACAGTCTGCGGAACCAGATCGACTGCAGCAGCAGGAATGAGCCGCTGACCATCCAGTAGAGCGGCATAGCCGCTGGAGCACTGAATGAGAACACTGCCATCATGAGCGGAGACAGGTAGCCCACCAGTGCAAATTGCTTCCGCTGCTCAGGCGACATACTGGCCTGTGACACCCGAGCCTGGAGCAGATAGATTCCGGCTACGACAATGGCCATGATGATATCCGGCTTGCCAAGCTGGAACCACCAGAAGGAGTGGCTGGATAGCTCCGGCGTCAGACGAATGGCGGTATACATGCCTGAGAGAATCGGCAGCTGAATCAGAATGGGCAGACAGCCGATATTGAGCGGATTGAATTGATGCTCCTTGTAGATCGCCATCATTTCCTGCTGCATTTTCTGTTGGCTAGCTGAATCCTTCTTGCTCTCGTACTTCTGCTTGAGCTCGTCCAGCTGTGGCTGCATGGCAGACATCTTCTGCTTCATTCCCTGCTGTGCACGCGCTTGGCGCATCATCAGAGGCAGGAGTGCCAAGCGCACGATCAGTGTAAGCGCGATGATGGATAAACCATAGCTTCCACTGAACCAAGCGGCAAGCTGCTGTAATACTAGGGACAGCGGGTATACGACGTAGTGATTGAAGAACCCTGGTGTCTGGCTGTCAATTTGTGCCGCCTGAGTACCGCAACCGGATAGTAGCATAACTATTGCTAATAAGGCGATAATTCCTAAAATCCGTACCTGAACTGACCGGAAAGTGAATCCCTTGAATGACTCCATAATGCTCCTCCTCGTTGAATGTTCTTCTTGAGCTTCAACGAGGTATGACAAGCAGATATATCATCATCCGGAGCTTCTCTACGACGAATGACACGGGATAAATGGCCAGACAACTGACGAATATGAATGCAGAGCTGAGGACTGCTGACCGTATCGCTCCACAAGCTGCCACCTTCGTAATCAAGCCAGTACTTCGTCACTCCGCAATAAAGATGTGCGATGTAGGCATAGCTGACTGTGCAGATGAGGCCAATGGTGAATATATACGGAATCAAATCATGTAATTCCAGCAAGGGATTCACCTCCTTTCATGTCCCTTCATTGTACCATGCCATGACGCAGATCGCACGAGTTGCTGGCGATGACACAACTTCGTCATGATATAGACATTTACTGCCACTGTCGCCGTTTCTCTCCTTTGAATATTCGCTCCAAGCGTGGCTCAACTAACCAGCTCATAGACATGATTACACGTCCCGATGAGAGTAACAGTGTCAGGAGCAGACCAACCAGGATCACCAGGACAAGGCTGGGTGCTGAGGCTGCAACGAAATAGGAATAGAACTCAGTAGCCAGCAAGCCTTTTACAACAAACCCATGCAGCAGGTAGACATACACCGTATGCTGCCCCTGCTCCGAGATCAAGGGAAGACGACGGGCAGGCACGAGCAGTAACACACAGCCGCCTATAAACGTAGCTCCCGCGATATGGAGCAGACGATACAGGCCCGCGTACCATTCGGAGTGGCCGAGTGAGACATAGGAGTAACTGCCATAGAGCCACTGTGCATTCCAGTACTGGCCATACCACGCATAGGCCATGTACAGCACGCCAAGAGCTAAGCCCGCCACTAACCGCATACCTGGGGTCCGCAGCCGATCGAGCTTGCTTTTATCCAGCAGGTAGCCTGCCAGAAAAAAAGGAAAAAACACAAGTGTCCGTGAGATACTCGCATAATATTCCGCATCCGCTGCGTAACCAGCAAGCACAGCAACCGCAATGGATAGTGGGAGTGCGTACTTTACCTTGACGGCGAACGGCAGCACTGCCTTCCAAATGATCATGCTGAAGAAATACCACATCAGCCAGTAGGGCGTGAAATAGGAAAAGCTGAGCCTGGATGTCCCTAATATAGCGTAATCGAACAAGGAGTACAGGCTCTCAAAAATAAAATAAGGGACCACCAATTGACTGATGACCCTTGTCGTATACTTGGAGTTGTCGATCTGCTTGCTGAAGTAGCCAGATACCATGACAAATAGTGGAATATGAAACGTATAAATCGTCAAATACAAGGGCTGTAGTACCGTATTGTCCGGTAGTGGTTCGATGAGATGGCCGACGACCACAAGCATGACCAGCAGCCACTTCAGATTGTCAAAATAAGCATCCCTCGACTTCATATAATCCCTCCCCGTTCCAGCAGGTGGTCAGAATCGTCGCATGTGTAATAGGCCACATAGTACTGTACAGTACATCTCTGTACTGTGCTGTGCTGTATTTAACCTATCTGCGCACTCTTTACCCCGAAGGAGGGAATATGAACCCGAATATGTCTCGTTGTCATCTTTCCATTATTCGTCAATTCAGCAATGCTGCAATGCCGCGTTATCCTGCAGGCAATCTTCATAGGTTACCACGCTACATAAACTAGCAATTCAACAAACCTATTCGCTCTGCTTGTTTGTTCTTCTTGCCAGCTCTTCATGTCCTCGTTGTCTCACAGGTCGGTATTCGACTCTTGGATTCACGCTCAGCCCGGTATGCGCAGCATCCGCTCAAGCGCCAACACCGCATCCTTACGAATCGCTTCTGGTACCTGAATAATGCCTACTGGCTGCCCCTTCTCGATCTGCTCCAGTGACCACAGCAGGTGTGGCAGATCAATTCGGTTCATCGTCAGACACGGGCACATGTCCGGGTTCAGCGATTCAATGTACTGCTCGGGGTGCTCCTGGATGATACGCTGGACAAGATTCATCTCCGTCCCAACAGCCCATTTGCTGCCTGCGGGTGCCTTACGGATCGTGTCTATAATATATTTCGTAGAGCCTGCACAATCCGAGAGCGCTACGACCTCCCGAGAGCATTCCGGATGAACAATGATTTGCACCTCTGGATCACGCTCACGGATCATTCGAATGTTCTGCACGGTGAACTTCTCATGCACAGAGCAGTGACCCTTCCACAGTATGATCCGCTGCTCATCACGCTGCTGGTCCGCTGTCAGCTCCAGTTCATCTGTGAGCGGATTCCATACAGTCATCTCACCCAGCCGAATGCCTAGATCGAACGCGGTATTGCGACCCAAATGCTGATCCGGCAAGAACAGAATACGTTCCTTCTGCTCCAATGCCCAGCGAAGCACCTTGCTTGCATTCGAAGAGGTCACGGTGGCTCCGCCATGGCGACCGACGAACGCCTTGATCGCAGCCGTCGAGTTCACATAGGTGAGTGGAATGATCGTATCCCCATAGATCGCCTGCAGCTTAGCCCATGCACGCTCCGTCTGCTCCACATCAGCCATGTCAGCCATCGAGCAGCCTGCTCGCATATCGGGTAAGACGACCGTCTGGTGCTGTCCGGTCAGCATGTCAGCAGTCTCTGCCATGAAGTGCACGCCGCAGAAAACGATATACTCTGCCTCCTGATTCAGTTCGGCCAACTGCGCGAGCTGCAAGGAATCACCTGTCATATCCGCGAACTGGATAACCTCGTCCTTTTGATAATGATGACCAGGAATCAGCAACTTCGTCCCGAGTCTTTCCTTAATAGCTGTAACTCTTCGTTCCATTTCCTCCACTGACAATGATTTGTAATGCTCAGGCATCATGGCTGCTCTGGACTTTAATGCCTCCAAAATAGACATGTGTCATTCCTCCTCTGAATCTGTAATATCCATGCTAATGTCCAAGCTCTGCACCGAATGAGTCAGGAAGCCAAGTGATATATAATGAACACCCGTGCCTCGGTATGCAGGCAACGTATCCATGGTGATTCCACCGGATGCTTCGGTGACAATATGCTCCGGGGTGAGGGCGGCGAATCTGCGTACACTATCCGGAGAGCAGTTATCGAACATGATAATGTCCGGGCTGGCTGCAATCGCCTCATGTAGCTGCTCCTCTGTCTCAATCTCCACCTCGATATTCATCATATGCCCTGCAGCACTGCGGGCTCGCTCCACCGCCTTGGTGATGGAGCCACAGGCAGCAATGTGATTGTCCTTGATCATAATCCCGTCATACAGACCCTGCCTATGATTGAAGCCTCCACCTGCACGTACCGCATATTTTTCCAGCATCCTTATACCTGGTGTCGTCTTCCTTGTATCGCAGATACGAATGCTAGGGTCATTAAGGGAACCCACGGCGTGCGCGGTCATTGTCGCAATACCGGACATCCGCTGAATCAGATTCAGGATGACACGTTCTCCGGTCAGCAGTGCGGCAACCGGCCCTTCCATGCTGGCAATGTACTCCCCACGGCTAACCCCCTCGCCATCTTGCTTCCGTAATTCAACCTGAATGTCCGGGTCCAGCAGCCTGAAGCCCTCCGTGATGATCTGTCCCCCCGCAAAGATCCCGTTCGACTTGCTATGAATAATGGCTCTACCGTGCTGCCCGTCGAAAATGACCTCCGAGGTACAATCACCGCTACCGATATCCTCCAGGTAAAAGGCCTCCAGCATTTTTCTTAGCTGTAAACGTTCCATGTCTCCATGATCCTCTCATTCGTTCTAATCTTGATATCACCTTGCTGGTGAATAATCTGACGTCCCCTCCAAGATGCCTGACTGTTTGGAACATCCGTGCGAAAATGCGCTCCGCGGCTCTCTTCCCGTAGCAGCGCGGACCGAGTGACCATTTTGGCCAGCATCCATAGGTTGGTCAGCTCACGCTCTTCATTTGTGATATTGTGCACATTCTTAAGCATTCGGGGTCTACTATCCAGCCAATTCCTTAGCTGCTCCAGCTCACCCTGGGTACGAGCAATGGATGCATAAGCTGTCATTCGCCGTTGCAGCTCTTGTCTCGTAAGCTCTGGCACCTCAATCATACGCACCTGCACATTAAAGGGGTCTGAAGGATTGCCTTTATGCCCTTTTCTTGGCTCACTAGCAGACGATTGTCCGAATTGCCATGCCTCTTCTTCAGCTAAGTGGCGAGCCACTCTTCGGCCTGTGACTAAAGTTTCCAGCAACGAATTGCTGGCCAGTCGATTGGCCCCATGCAGACCTGTGCAGGCTGCCTCACCGATCGCGTATAATCCTGGCACAGCCGTTGCACCATGCTCATCTGTCACAATGCCACCCATCATGAAGTGCATCCCCGGAGAGACAGGAATTCTTCCTTCCTCCAGTCGAATACCTGCATGCTCGCAGAGGCTGGCAATGGTCGGAAAACGTTCGCTGAAGCTCGCGCAGTTTCGGATATCCATATAGATCCGATGGCCTTCAAGCTGCTCACTCAGCATGATGCGTGCCGCAATATCACGGGGAGCCAGATCCCCCAGCGGGTGACGCCCCTTCAGTATCGCCCGGCCCGTCTCATCAACCAATGTACCGCCCTCTCCTCGTACGGCCTCCGACACAAGGCCATAGCATGTGCCTTCATGCACTAGCAAGGTCGGGTGAAATTGCATGAATTCTAGATCAGCCAGTTCTGCGCCTGCCCAGTAGGCCATTAGCAGCCCATCTCCCGTCACTGTCTTATCATTGGTGTGACAGGCATACAGCTCCCCGCAGCCCCCAGCTGCAATGACCACCGCATCCGCCGCATAGGAGTCAACATTACCTTCGCGGTCCTTCGCAAGAACACCCTTGCAGTGGCCTGCCTCATCAAGCAGCAGCTCCAGTGCCGTGGTGTGCTCAAGTAGCTCAACCTGCCGCCGCAGATGAAGCTGCAAATACTCCACGAGACGACGCCCGGTAGCATCTCCTCCGGCATGGAAGATCCGATGTGCAGAATGGGCTCCTTCCCTCCCTAATTTCACACTCCCCAGTTCATCTCGATCAAAGGGAAAATCCTGAGCAAGTAGCTCTTCCACGATCACTTTCCCTTCATGAATGATCTCCGTCACAGCACGTACATCATTATGACCGCATCCGGCCGTCAGCGTATCCTGTATGTGGGCCTGCACTGTATCTCCTTCAGCATAAGAGGTTGCGATCCCGCCTTGAGCGAGTGCAGAATTACTGCGGCCTACGGCAGCCTTCGCCATCACGGTCAGATGGATGTGCTCCGGCAGAGCCGTTGCCAGCGACAAGGCTGCCGCTCCTGAACCAATGATGATTATCTTACGTTGCGGTTGCTGCAATACACTCCCCCCTTAATGTCATTACATGTGTCTTGACACCTATCTTTACACAACAATACAATTAGCACAAGAGTTTTGTTGAACGAAAAGGAGATTTCACATGACCTATTTGGACTTTGCGGCAACGACGCCCATGAGTGAGGAAGCATTGGAGACCTATCGAGCGGTCAGTCTTGAGGTGTATGGCAATACACGCAGTCTTCACGATACAGGTGGGCAAGCACAGCACATCGTGGATTACTGCCGAGCCCAGCTTGGGGAGCTTCTGGGCGCGGAGACAGAAGGTATTTACTTTACTAGTGGGGGGACGGAGTCGAATCATCTCATCATTCAAAGCCTACTCCAAGGGCTCCCTCCCTCACGGCGCCACTTCATCACAACATCAGTGGAGCATGCCTCCATTCGCAGCCTGACTCAATACTTAACAGGAATAGGCTATGAGGTTACGATTGTGGAACCGGATCGGCGGGGACTGATTACACCTGAGGCTTTAATGTCTCATTTACGGGACAATACAGGGCTGGTATCCATTCAGCATGCCAATTCAGAGACGGGCATAGTTCAGTGCCTGGCCGATCTCTCGTCTTTATTGAAGAAACGTGAAATTATACTGCATACAGATGCTGTACAGAGCTTCGGCAAAATACCGATCAATGTGCAGGAGCTAGGTGTGGATGCACTCTCCATCTCCAGCCACAAAATATACGGACCCAAGGGAGTAGGCGCGGCTTATATTCGCCCAGGTGTACACTGGAGACCGGTGTTTCCTGGTACGAATCACGAAGGTGGGTTTCGTCCAGGGACGGTCAATACACCGGGGATTGCAGCATTTGTGGCTGCAGCCGAAGCGTTTATGCCCCACATCGAACAGCTAGGCAGGGGCTATGAGGAGCTACGTACCCTCTTCTTCCGTAAAGCACGTGAGCGTGGCCTTCCTCTACAGCCTGTCGCTCATCCTGCTCACACAGAGCAGACTCCGCTCATGGTGACGTCTCCAGTCCCCCTCGTTCCGCACATTACAGGGTTCTACTATTACGGATATGAAGCGCAGTATGTTATGCTAGAATGTAACCGTAAAGGAATTTGTGTATCTACGGGAAGCGCCTGTGCATCAGGCTATCAGGAGCCTTCACCAAGCATTACAGCTCTTGCAGGTCCTCCCGAGAATGCGCTTCACTTCCTGCGTATGTCCATGGGAAGAACAACTACGGCAGAAGACATTTATAAACTGCTGGATGTTCTGGAGGACCTCACTAATAGACGTGGGAATAGATCAGAGAGGGGAAGTACAATTGACTGAAAATTCTGCACACAACGTGGAGCCACATGCAGCTAATCATAGCGTGAGAAACAACGCCAGAAATGCGAGCAGTATTACGAATCAAAGTACGACTGAAATGATGAATCAAGCAACGGCTCAGAGCACACCAAGGGATGCTTTGAACAACACACCTCACTCTTCTGACCATGACACGACTGGTGCGGAATCCGGGGCTCCGGACAACACAGAGTTGACCCGGTTGACTGGGGCCGAAAGACGTGAGCAACTGCTACAATGGCTCAAGAAGGATTCTCCTCTGACCGGAAATGAGCTGGCTCAGCGGGCCTCCGTGTCCAGACAAGTGATTGTGCAGGATATCTCCCTGCTGAAGGCAAGAAATGAACCCGTGATGGCGACGAGCCAAGGATATATTTACATGGGACAGCCCGAGCTTACAGCACAGCGGTTCGAGCGTATTGTCGCTGTCCAGCATGGACCCGAGCGTACCGAGGAGGAGCTGAATCTGATTGTGGATCTAGGCGTCACTGTTCAGGATGTTATCGTCGAGCATCCAGTCTATGGTGAATTGGTCGCACCGATTCGAGTCAGTACGAGACAGCAGGTACAGGGCTTCCTTCGGAAAATCCGCTCCACGCAGGCAGCCTATCTATCCGAGTTGACTAATGGCATCCACTTGCATACGCTTTCAGCCACCGACCCGGTACTCATTGACGAAGCCTACACAGTGCTCCAACAAGCAGGATTCCTCATATCCGACACCGATGATTAGCCTTTGTAGGGACCCATGTGCAATTGGAACGTAACTAATACGTAACTAATTCGTAACTAATATGTAACTGATAAACATCTGACATGCATAAAAGCCCCGCATCGCAGGTATGCTCGCATTGAGCATCTACGTTCGCGGGGCTGTCGTCTGTACAATCCGTGGTATGAGAATGTAGTTTACTCGGCTGGTGGTGTGAAAGAGCGTGTCGCAAATTCAGCATCCAGCGCATAGAAAGCATTACTGTCCTGCTCGATGCGCTTCAGCTTGGAGATGATGCCGTCGAACAATGCTTCTTCCTCTACCTGCTCATCAATGAACCATTTCAGGAAATACATCGTAGCATGCTCGCGCTCATCCAACGCCAAGTCAGCCAAATTATAGAATCGCTTTGTGTTCTGCTGCTCATGCGCATAGCCGTGCTCGAATACGTCCAGCATGGACTTGTATTCATTTTGCGGGTCCGGCATGGAAGTCAGTGTCGCACGACGGTTACGATCATTCAAGAAGCGATACAGCTTCATTGCATGAAAGCGTTCTTCCTCTGCTTGTACCAAGAAGAAATTAGCAAACCCCTCCAGGCTTTCGCTGGAGCAGTAGGCTGCCATGGCCATATAGACATGAGCGGAATAGAATTCAAAATTCATTTGCTCATTCAGAGCTTCTGCAAGTCCTTCTCTCATAATTATCACCTCAAGTAGAATATGTAGTTCAGCATCCGGCATATGAAGGACAGCAGGCGCGTAGCTCCACGGGCCTTAACCATATGTCAGCTGTGAGTAACCACATTGTACCACAAGCGCTACCAGCCAGCTAGCATTCGACATCCACAGCAATTCGGGTGTATTTATGATACAATCACAGACGGTAGATCATGGTGTATAGCACGATCTTGTACAGAACAAATCATTTGAATTAGGGACACACCCCTAACGATGGAGGACATATGTTAACTTTTGCCGACAAAATTGAACTGCTGCAATCCTTTCGTGAGCTGACACGAAGGGACGTCTCGCTGGGAAGAGTCAATTTCCACTATGAAGACAGCATTTATGAAAAGACGATCGTAGCTTATCACATTCATCCGAATGGAAACGGCTTTGTATATGCCGGTCAGTTGGACGGCTATGATACGAATGATAAAGGTCTGGTGAATATTCGAGATTTTACTGCCGATGCGCTGAGACAGCTAATCGCAGCGTCCATAGCCTCACTCTCGGGCAAGCCGATTGCAGAGAGCAGCTTGTCCACGGGACTGAACGCCTCTTCCGAGTCTGGTACAGAAGCGGACGAGCTGACAGCACAAGAAAGCAATGAAGATGTCGAGATCTGGATGGACGACGAGGGTCATACCTTAACACTGACCTGTGAGGAGGGGCTGTGGTTGATTCAGGCAGGACTTCAGCTGGAGATGGCAGCAGAATCCCGAGAAGAAGCCGAGGAATATTTGCAGGAGGAAGGCTTCTCACCAAAACGCTAGACTGGAGCTGAGCCTACACATGATTTTTGATCGCTAATACACGGGCTGATGGATAGTGATCGCTGGAACACTTCGTTAACCCCATATCTTGTACATAATATCTTGTACAAACCAAAAATCCCCTGTGCCAGGCTATACAACAAACAGTTGTCTGGACAGGGGATTTTGTGATAAGCGGAATTGTCGCCAAAAATGCTGCTGCCCTACGCCCTCGCAGCCAACCGTACCCGCTCCCGAATCTCATCAATATAGGCTTTGGATGCAGCCATTCGGCCCGGATTCGCTTCTTCCATGATGATATAAGCCTCCGGCTTGTACTGATGCAGGAGCTCCAGATACAGCTCATAATTCATGCTGCCCAGCCCTGCAGCAACCGTCTCGATTCCCTGCTCGCCAGCGGTCTTATCCGTGAGAATGCGATCCTTCGCATGACCAGCGACTATGCGGTCACCCAGCAGGTCGAAGGCTTCACGAATCACATCATCCTGCCTGCTCATATTGTCAGCGGTCAGCAGATTACCTGGGTCGATGACGACCCCGATCTGGGAGGTAGGGACCTCCTGCAGGAGTTGATGTAATTCCTTTGCTGTACCGACCAGATGATCGTTAGCTGCCTCAATCCCGACAATTACTCCCCAGCGCTCGGCTTCCTCAACCAGTTCCTCCACCGTTGCCTTCAACACCTTCCAGTCCTCATCCCTGTCGTCTCCAGCCGTGGGTTTGCCTGTCTCAAATGCAACAATGGGTGCCCCCAGCATAGGGGCATAACGGATGAGCTCCTTACAGCGCTCAATATTTTCACGCAGTGCTTCCCGATCTCTCTGAAAAAAATGAAGATAACAACCCAAAATAGATATACGGACTCCTTCCTTCTGGAATGCGTCCGCCATGGACAATGCCAGTCCTGGGCTGAACTTGCCAGGCTTGCTGAAATCCACATCGTTCACGGCTTTCCAGAGCGCTAGCTGAATATGAGTAAAGCCTGCTCCTCCAACTCTCGCTGCCAATTCCCGATACGAATGTGTTCCGAATAAATGCGCAAGTACTCCGACTGTCATGCTCATCTTCCTCTCTCATTTTTCATAGTGAACACTCAACTTCCTGAAGCTCGCTTAGGCAGCCTCTCTTAGTAGAAGACATAGCGCTGCTTATAGACTGCAATAGCCTCATGTCACCGCAAGGGCTTTGCCAGCAACAACAATTCTATGACCGAAAGGCTCCACAGCAAATGATGCTTGATACATTACCGCCAATATGCTCTGCTGTAGACCTATCCCTAAAGTAACCTATAATTCCTGGTGAGGGTGAAGCCGGCGCGGTAAAGGACGGTTTTGTGATCAAAAAGAGCGGATAAATGATGATATTCGGGCCGTAAATCACCAAATTCCACATTGCAAAACGGCAAGGGAGTGATTATGATAAGAGCATAATTTATATAAATATTATTAACGTAATGATTTTGTTACCAAAGTGGTCTATGCTACCAACGAACTGCATTAATGAACGGCATCAACGAATTAACTCATTTAATTACATTATCATCTTCTCTTATCAACCTGCCACTCGCCACTTCCTGTAACCGTTTTCTACTTTATTATGGAATACTTGACCACCACAATCAAGAAATCGTTATTAAAGGAGCTGCTGAAGGATGAACAAGCTAATTGTAAATGCTGACATTACCAAAGGAATCATTGATCGTAATCTGTATGGACATTTCGCTGAGCACTTGGGACGCTGCATCTACGAAGGGATCTGGGTAGGTCACGATTCACCAATTCCTAATGTAGATGGGATGCGTACCGATGTCATTGAGGCACTGCGCGCCCTTGACATTCCGGTGCTGCGCTGGCCGGGTGGATGCTTCGCTGATGCGTACCTGTGGAAGGATGGAATCGGTCCTTATGAGCAACGCAAGCGGATGATCAACATTCATTGGGGCGGAGTCGTGGAGAATAATCATTTCGGCACGCATGAATTTCTTCAATTCTGCGAGTTGATTGGTGCCGAGCCTTATATTGCCGGGAATGTGGGCAGCGGGACGGTACGCGAGATGGCCGAATGGGTGGAGTACATGACATTCGATGGGGAATCCCCGATGACGGATTGGCGCAAGGCGAATGGTCGTGAGGAGCCCTGGAAGCTGAAATATTTCGGAGTTGGTAATGAGAACTGGGGCTGCGGTGGCAATATGCGACCGGAATATTATGCAGACTTGTATCGTCATTATGCTTCCTACGTCAGAGATTATGGACCTGAGAAAGTCTATAAAATTGCTTGTGGTCCTAACTCGGATAATTATGAGTGGACCGATGTGCTCATGCGTCAGGCTGGAACGATGTTCGATGGGCTTAGCCTGCACTACTATACTCTTCCAACCAATAGCTGGGTAGGCTCCAAGGGCTCCTCCACCGAGTTTGACGAGCACATGTGGTTCAAGACGCTCAAGAACACCCTCTACATGGAGGAGCTGATCGTACGACACGATGCAGTGATGAGCAAATATGACCCCGAGAAGCGTGTGGCCTTGATCGTTGACGAATGGGGCACCTGGTATGACGTGGAGCCAGGCACGAATCCAGGCTTCCTGTACCAGCAGAACACTCAGCGTGATGCGCTCGTAGCAGCGATTAACCTGAACATTTTCCACCAGCATAATGATCGTGTGAAAATGGCCAACATTGCTCAGCTCGTCAATGTGTTGCAGGCTGTCATCCTCACCGAGGGCGGACGTATGCTGCTAACGCCAACATATCATATTCTTCATATGTACAAGGTTCACCAAGACGCAGAGCGCCTCGATACGGTGCTGGAATCCTCCGCCTATGAGATGGAGGGCGAATCCATTGATCAGATTAGTGCATCAGCCTCCAGAGATGCGGAGGGTCGCATCCACCTGTCACTATGCAATCTGCACCATGCCGATGCTACAGAGCTGCGCTGTGATCTGCGAGGAAGCGCCGCCAGCATCATCAGTGGAACGATCATTCAGGCTGATACCCTGCAGGCACACAACACATTCACTGAGCCCGAGCGAGTCACACCTGCCGAATTCACTGCCTTCCGTCGTGAGGAGGATCAATGGGTCATTACGCTACCAGCCGCCTCCGTCGTCACCCTCCGTCTTCAGGAGCAGGGGTAAATATGAGCACACGCCATCCGAATACCGATGTATCCACCATTTGCAAGGGATGCACTGCCAGCGTGCATCTCTCCGCAGAGGACATTGAGACTCTCTTCGGCAAGATGAACGTCAAGGAGATCAAGGTAGTAGATGAGACCCAGTATGAACAGCGCATGCAGGCCTGCCAGGGCTGCGAAGCCTTTCAATTCGGCACCACCTGCCGTTGGTGTGGCTGCCTGATGCATATTAAGGCAAAGCTTCAGGCTGCTTATTGTCCGGCACCGGATGGAAGTCGCTGGTAGGCATAAATCTATTCAAATTGACCGTTAAAGGAGACTTGATCTCATGACGCTTCAACAAGTCGCCCCGGTGCCACCGCTGGGCTGGAACAGTTGGGATTGCTATGGTGCAGCCGTTACGGAAGCAGAAGTGCGGGCCAATGCCGAATATATGGCTGATCAGCTCAAGGAGTACGGCTGGGAGTATGTCGTTGTAGATATCCAATGGTACGAGCCCGGAGCCGTATCCTCTGCTTATCGCCCATTCGTACCGCTAGAGATGGATGCCTACTCCCGCCTCATGCCAGCAGAGAATCGTTTTCCCTCTGCGGCGGGTGGTGTCGGCTTCGCTCCTCTGGCTGATTACATCCATAGTCTGGGTCTCAAATTCGGAATTCATATTATGCGTGGAATTCCGAGACAGGCCGCGCACGCCGCGACACCAATCCTCGGTACCACCGCTACCGCGAGGGATATCGCACATACCAACTCCATCTGTCCATGGAATACCGACATGTATGGGGTAAATGCCGACAAGGATGGAGCGCAAGCGTATTACAACTCTTTGTTCGAGCTCTATGCATCATGGGGTGTCGACTTCGTCAAGATAGACGATATTGCTGCCTCCAAGCTATACGACACCCATCTGTCAGAGATTGAGCTCATCCGCAAAGCAATTGACCAGTGCGGGCGATCTATGGTGCTGAGCTTGTCTCCCGGCCCCGCGCCCATACAGTATGCCGAAGCGCTGACAGCTCATACGAATATGTGGCGGCTCACGGATGATTTCTGGGACCAGTGGCCGCAACTGCTGGATATGTTCGATCGTTGCGAGACGTGGCAAGGAATCTCTGGCGACGGGGCATGGCCTGACTGTGACATGCTGCCACTCGGACATATTGGTATCCGCTCCGTGGATGGCGGCGGGTCAGACCGCTGGACCCGATTTACCCGTGACGAGCAATTGACGATGATGACGCTATGGGGCATCTTCCGCTCTCCCCTCTTCTTCGGCGGTGAGCTGCGGGACAATGACGATTGGACCTTGGCGCTACTGACGAACCGTGAGATGCTTCAGATGCATAGCACAAGCAGCAATGCACGCCTGATCCGGCGTGATCAGCATGAAGTCATATGGGGAGCTGACGGGGCAAAGGGCGAAAGCTATGCCGCTCTGTTCAACATAGGTGAGCTGGAGCAGCACATCTCTGTCACAGCAGAACAACTGGGCCTCGCTAGACTCTGCCAAGCACGGGAGCTATGGTCAGGACAGTCGCTAGAGGCTGGCGCGGATGGCTCTTACACGCTGCGAGTGCCTTCACATGGAGCTGCACTGATCCGCTTCGACTCTAATTGATGATTTTACGTAGTACGCTGACTATGTCTTGTCTAAATTAACACGGAAGTCCGATGCCCACTTCATGAGGGTCATCGGACTTTTCTACGTATTTCGTACCATATTATTCTTACCATGTTATCCATACTATGTTATTAGTACTATGTTATTCGTTACCATGAAAGGAAGTTAAAACTTCTACTCTTTTCCATGAAGATAGCTAATAGGAACGGCGAGCCTATAAGGGGTACTTCACTTCTTTAGGGCTTCACTTCTTTAGGGCTTCACCTCTTTAGGGCTTGCCTGATTTCAGCTAACAGCAACTATTCCTACACCATTCAGCTTGAAATCAGATTTGGTTCATGCTCTAGGAGGTCAGCATGTACTCTCTGCCTGCCTTTGCTTTGAATACAATTGTATCAGCTTCCACTTGGCCATGTGGTATCTTAATCCACTTTTGTTGCTGCCCTTGTGGTTGCCGCTCTTGTAGTTGCTGCTGATGCAACTCTGGCCCTTCAGCCGGCAGTATCCTCCATTCCGATTGCTCCTGTAGTCGCAGCCCTTCAGCACCTGCCACACGAATACGAATCTCCCCGTCCTGATGCGGGCGGAGGACAGCATGTACGAGAGTCCCAGCCTTCCAGCACATATCCACCTCTACTGCCCCACGTGCTCGCAAGCCACGTATCTCCCCATCGGCCCAGGCTGTGGGCAAGGCTGGCAGGAGGTGAATGCAGCCGGCATGGCTTTGTAGCAGCATTTCCAGCACCCCTGCTGTGCCACCGAAGTTGCCGTCAATCTGGAAGGGAGGATGATTATCGAGCAGATTAGGTAGCGTCGACTGCGCCAGCAGAGCCATGATATTCTCTAGTGCCAGCTCCCCTTCCTCCAGTCGTGCCCAGAAATTAATGATCCAGGCCCGACTCCAGCCGGTATGCCCCCCACCATATGCAAGTCTGCGCTTCAACGTAGCTTTGGCAGCCTCTGCCCACGCTGGCGTATCCCGAATTGTGAAGCGAGTACCCGGATGAAGCGCGAACAGCTGCGAGATATGGCGATGACCAGGCTCTGCCTCCTCGTAATCCTCCACCCATTCCTGTATCTGGCCATGCTTGCCTACCTTCGGCTGAGGTAGTCGTTCTCGAAGCTGAAGCCATACCTTCTGTTGCTGCTGATCCATCTCCAACTCGGTAGCCGCCTTAATACAAGCGCTAAATAGCTCATGCAATATTTGGCTATCCATGGACGGACCGATGCATAACGTGCCTGAGGTACCGTCAGGTAAGATGTACCTATTTTCCGGGGATACGGAAGGATTCGTCACCAGTTCACCGTTGTCAGTCTCGGTCAGAAAATCCTCAAAGAAAGCGGCCGCTTCCTTCAGTGTCGGATACACATCAGCCAAATACGCTTGATCTCTTCCATATTCATAATGCTCCCACAAATGAAGACTAAGCCATGCTGCACCCATCGGCCAATGTGTCGCCGGCAGGTAGATATCCTGAGGAGCTGTATCTGCCCATATATCCGTATTATGATGCGCCACGAAGCCACCACAATTGTACATCAGCTTCGCGGTATGTCTGCCCGGCTCCCTCATCCGTTCAATATGCTCCAGCAACGGTTCATGGCATTCTGCCAGATTGCCAGGCTCTGCCGGCCAATAGTTCATTTGGGTATTAATGTTGATCGTATATTTGCTATCCCATGGTGGCTGCATATGCTCATTCCAGATGCCCTGCAGATTCGCAGGCAGAGAACCTGGGCGACTGGAGGACACTAACAAATAACGTCCATAATTCACGTACAAAGGAACTAGCCCCATATCCGTCTCCCCCTGCTTGAGACGTTCCAGCCGCTCGGCTGTCGGTAGATCATTTGCCGTGGATTGCTGCGCCGCAGACAGCTTAAGCTCCACGCGATCCATCAGTACACTGACATCCTTGATATGACGCTGCTGCAGAGCTTCATAGCTCTGCCCTGCGGCCTGGGCAAGTCGCTCCATGACCCACGCCTCGGGGTCCTGATGCCGAAAAGTCGTAGCGGCTGCCAGAAGCAATGTGACCTGATCTGCATGCTCCACAACCAAATGCTCGCCAATCAGCCTTACAGTGCCACTATCAGCTATGACTCGCAGCCCCGTACGAAAATGCACAGCCCCTTCGCCACCACCATGCCCGCGCATCATGAGTGTGTTCTCTTCCAGCTTCACATTTTCATCAAAGTATCGATTCTTCTGCCCGCGCATTAGTCTCGCGGTGAATCCAATGGCTCTTGACGTGGAGGCCGTGAATCGGATAACAAGGACTTGATCCGGGTGACTTACAAAGTGCTCCCGCCTAAATGCTCTGTCCCCTACCTGATAACCTACTGTCACTATGCCCTCACGAACATCCAGATCCCTTCGATAATGTTCTGGCTCCTGTCCTTCACTGTCGAAGGTCAGCTTCAAATCTCCCAGGGGTGTGTAATGACGCTGATTCTCAGGTACGGCTGACAGCGCCATCGCAGCGAGCTGATGGGCAGACTTTAGCTGTCCGTCTCGCAGCCGTGTGCGAATCTCCTCCAGATGAGCAAGCGCATCCGGATTGTTCCTGTCCCTTGGCCCACCATACCAGAGGCTATCCTCATTCAGTGCAATGCGTTCCTGCTGCACATCGCCAAATACCATGGCTCCCAACGTCGCATTTCCCAAGGGATAAGCCTCCTCCCATACAGTTGCAGGCCGATCTGACCATATATGACGCGCATAATCCAAGGGCTGGTGTAGCTTCATTTGCATCAAGATATCCCTCCACTTATAGCAGGCTGCATGCTAAAACCAAGCGTGAATATGAATAGATCATTGGCTTCATTTCATATCTTCTGCTCGGTTGATTTAGCCCGTGTTTACCCAAGAAAAATAATATGGAATAATAATGCTACAGCCATTATTGTAAACGCTACCTCGACTGACGTCATCGCAGGATGTTGAGCAAAGATCAAAGGATATTGACCTACTTATCGCAAATTGAGGAAGGAGCATAACATTGAGTAGCTTTTGGGAGAGGAAACAGCACGTATGGACATCCGATTCCATCATGAAGGTGTGCACACCTTCGGATGCAGCCAAATCTATGTTTTTCTATGTTCAGGAAGTGGGGCATTTACATACCTTTCATCCTTATTTCACCGAACGGGAGCATCTGAATTCTTACCTGATTATTTATACATTGAGGGGAAAAGGAGTCTTGACCTATCAGGGAGAGCGATATGAAGTGAACCGTCATCAGGTCCTGTTCATCGACTGTATGAGTTATCAAAAATATGAAGCAGTCGGAGAAGCGTGTTGGGAGGTTGCATTTGTACATCTCAATGGGTCTTCGATCGGAGGATACTATCAGCAATATAGCCTTCATAAGCCACCAGTGCTGAACGTAGGAGAGGATTCAGGAATTGGTGAAATACTGCAGGGATTGTTAGTGATCCAGAAGGAAAAGGGACTTCGGGCGGAAGCAATAGCCTCACAGCGGCTTACTGAGCTATTGACCCTACTCCTGCTGTATCCTGATCAGCACATCCATGAAGACCATGCCCCCCCACCGTACATCTCCTTGTTGCAACAGGAGCTTGAGGAGCGCTATACGGAGAGAATCACGCTGGAGGAGCTAGCTAGAGCATACTCCCGCAGCAAGTTCGTGCTTTCTCGCGAATTCAAACGTTACATCGGGATATCGCTGCAGGAATATATCATTCTTCATCGCATTACAGCGGCCAAAAATCTGCTTAAGCACACCGAATTAACCGTTACAGAGATTGCAGCACAGGTTGGCATAGACAATCCCAGTCATTTCATTAATCTGTTCAAGGCCCGGGAGGAGTTGACTCCCCTAGCCTATCGCAAGCGGTGGAGCGAATATTGAGAGGGCATAGGGCGTATGCCAGAATGTCAATATTCAATCGCAGTCTTCTGCCCCAGATTTCGATTAGAATCACGCAGCATATCGCTGAAGCTTGGGGCAATATAATAGATAAAATCTGGATCATGTACATAGCATATAATCTGTCCTAGAGTTCCCTGCTCCGAGGGATAGAAGTCCAGCATGAGATACAATGATCCCCCTGCCATCGTGGCAAACGGGAACCAGCGGCTATGGGAAAGAAACGGCTGCAGCTCGGGCTCAAGCTCAGCAATCTCCTCTGGAGTAAAATATTGCTCTAACGGCTCGTCCTCGCTGCAAAAATACGTCTTGACCTCTCTCATTTCATCCAGTGACATGAGATAAAAGGGTGGATATCTTGCATCCGGCTGCTCTTTACCCGGATAGAGCACATGGAAGTGGTAGCCACTGCCATTCTTCTGTCGGTAAAATGCACGAAAGTCCTCCGGCAGGCGAATTCCAAAGTCCTTCTCAAACTGGATCAGTTCATGCTCGCTTGCACCGGACTGACGAACATAGTCCTCATACATTTCACGAATCTCAGGGTCTTGTGCCTTTTCCTGAAGCAGTGTATCCAATTGGGCAATCAGCTTGTCCATCTCCTGCATGGTGGCCCTCCTCTGTATCTATCCTTTATATTTCTATACTGAACAGTTCTCCTTAACTGCTCAATCTCCTGCAAGGAATTAGGCCAATTCCTCCTGCAGTAGCTCCGTTCGAAATCCCCGACTATTCACGACGGTGATGCTGATGGCATCAAAGCCATTGCGTTTCACCTCATCGAAGCTGCATTTCTCACCTGTGATAAGCTCCATATTGCCCTCATCATCTACTTCATCTGCGAATTCTTCATCCCAGTCGATGTTGTAATAGGCCGTGACGTAGATTTCGAAGGTGTCCTCGCCTTCCTCATCCACATAGGAAAGAAGGGGCCCACGGCGGTTCAGTTGAGCCTCCGTCAGATCCTCACACATCATCGAATCATAGCCATGTCGGCAGCCATCAAAAAGCACCCACTGCTCCTGCGTGTCAGGATCTTCAGCGATGATGAGCTGTGGAGCCTGCTCTGTACCTGCAATAAGCTCTTCCATCAGTTCACCATAATACAGAATATGAAAGCGTGTGCGATTCTGACCTGGGGTGAACTGACCTGTCCACTCTTCTTCAATCCATTGCTCAGCATTGTAGGGGACGGCGAGTCCTGACAGATAGGCAGGTCCTTGACGGACAGCACCCTCTACCTTGTGCTCTTGTTCATTCATTCACGATTTCTCCTTAGATATGGAAACCAGCTTGCTGCACTTCAGCGTGCTGGGAACCATCTTGAGTATTTATCCATTTACTGATTGTCATGTGAAATGACACTCCCAATGCCCACACATGACAGGACCCGAGCTACTAGTACCTTGACATCATGGATCAAGGAACTATATCCGCAGTAGGAGCGCTGCGACGCCTGAGTGAGTGTGAGCATGATGGAGTGTGAGCATGATGGAGTGTGCGACATTACGAATATAACGGGATAGTCAGCCTCTTCTCGCCATCGTCTTACCATTGCAGCAGAAGTGCACACTACCCAGCAAAAGTGAACACTGCCTTGCTTTTTGAATCACACTAGCTATGATCCTCATCATACTCAGGGCGTCCATGCTTCGGCGGCAAGATACAGCCAGGGGGAGGGCCCAGAATTACCGATTGCTGAATGGGTGCTACGGCACGAGCATAGTCCTCGGCTGAGGCGCAATACGCCCGTTCAATGACCTCTGGAGGCGTGCAGCGCAGAAAATCCGAGCCTAGTACGACATCCGGACTTGGCTCATCGAAGATGGTCAGCAGGTGAACACAGTCGGTCTCCGCAATGATCCAGTGAAACCAGCCTTTAGGCAGAACGGATACCTGCCCTGGTCGCAAATAATACGCCATGATCTTACGGGTAAAAGGATTGAAGACCGCCGTGACGGCCTCGCCACTAATCATGAAGATCATTTCAGTCGTATTCGTATGCCAATGCGGTTGAACGATTACCCCTTTGGACATATGAACATTGAAGAATCCATTACGAATAGCCGGAAGCTGCTCTCCGAAGAGTTGGGTAAGATAATTGCATGAATCCAGCTTGTAGTTCAGTACTGACGTAGAATCCGCTGCCAGGCTCAGATTCGGGGATTGCAATACAGGATCGATCATCATACGAGTCCTCCTTGATCTGCTTTCCTGTACTGTATGCCTCCATCTGGGCATTTGACACCCTTCTCGTTGGCTGTGATCCTGTTTCAGGGGTTGCCACGATCCCAAAGCTTATAATTCAAGCGACTCTACTGTATGTCTGTCCACAAGCCAGACGGCTCCAGTCTGCTTGAGCTCAAGTACGAGCCGAATCGGCCCCAGCATCTCATTTTGTGATTCCTGTACGACGAGTACAGTATCCTGCTCCGTGTTCTCGATCTCGTAGGGCTCTTCCTGGTTTAGCCATACCGGGGCCTCGGTCGCAATCAACCATATCATTCCATCTTCCTCATAAAAATAAAATGCGGTTAACGTCTTTGCCCATTGGGGAGACATCACGCTCTCAAACTCTGCCTCAATCTGCTTCAGAGAAGCATAGGGTGGAGATCCATCATAGAGTCCAGCCTCCCGGACGACCTTCATAAAGACCGTGCGATAATCATCTGCTATCTTCTCTACCTCGGATTTGTCCAGAGCAGCAACTGCCTCCGACCCAGCCTCTCCAGCTGTATTAGAAGCTCCTTGCTCGACAGCCGCATTATCTTGAGTTGAAGCTGAAGCCTCCTCTTGAATCCCGGCCTCAGCTGTCTCCGTAAGCGTGTTCTCTGTCCCCTCTAAGGACATCTCTGGGTCAGCCTCTGAATCGACATGCTCTGTCAGCTCCGTATTTGACTCTGATATCCCTGCCTGTACAGGTGGTGCCTCCTGCTCAAATGACTGTGTGATTGGGGCGCAGCCCGCGAGCAGTAAGGTCGCAGTACTACAGCCAAGCCAGTATCTCATTTGGCGCAATGCAGTTGTTCTCTTGATCGTTGACCCTAGTGTACCTGATTCAATCATTCAAACTGCCTCTCCAGCACCTGTGAGTTAAAAGGACTCTTAAGCTTGTAAGCATTCAGACGAGGCTTGCTGGCATTGTTATCGTATATGATCAGATGCTCTCTACTCTTAAGAATGATGTCAAAACGATGTCTTAAATCCTTTTGAATAATCGTGATGTAGTAGCTGAATTTATGATCTGATTTCATGTTTTTGGCAGACTTGACCAGTTGAACCTCATTAAAACCTTTCATAATTTCATGAATCGTTTCCGGATCGGTAATTACAATATCACGCTTCTCGCCTGGCTCGGAAGATAGTCTGGTCAGCTCCAGCGCCGTAATCTCTTCTTCCTGAATATAGTTGGCTACCACTCTCTTGAAGGATGTGAATTTTTTGCCCGCATAGACCATAATTGATACGGCAGCACCCAAAACCAGCGCTCCTGCAATAAAATACTTGTCATTTTTTCTCATCGTTAATTCCTCCTGTCTAGTTGCTGATGCTGTAGCCCACAACTCCAGCATAACCGAGCACAGCTACTTTCAGCAAATTTGCAGTCCAAGCCTGCTAGTATTATCCATTTAGTATAAGAAGCTCATCCTCAAGCCACATCCTGCTCTGCTCCAGTACCACCAGCTCTTCCGAAAGCAGCCTCGCTTGCTCAGCGAGCACGTCAGCTCCGTCTGTCTGCTGCCAGAATCGACTCAGAAAGTGCAGGAATACGTCTGCCTTGCGTAGCTTCATTAATAACGGTAGTGCACTTACCTCCTCGGGAAGCAGATGTACATGCTGCACGTAGCCGTGGCAGAATTCATGAATAGCAATGCGTTCCTGCGCTTCTCCTAGCATACTGGACAGAATGACCGCGGGTTCCATTACCCGGATATCGCGAGTACAAAACTCAAAATCCAGCAGTGCCATCACCTGCGCGGGTCGCTCTGGATGTAGCAGCAGATTGGAGGCATTCAGATCCCCATGTACCCATTGCTGGGGAAAACTCTCCAGACCATGGAGGGCATCATAAATATCTACACAGGTATCAGCCAAATGTCCTAGCTCTGACCGAACGTGCATCAGTTCAACAGGAGGACGGCTACAAAAATCCAGCACTCGCTCACGAGAGCATAAAGGATAAGATTGCAGCAGGTTATAATACGGCGGATAAGCAGGAGTTCTCTCCAGACTCAGGTCAGCCAGCAAGCATGACAGCTGCCCGGTTGCCTCACCCAACGAACGAGCATACTCAGCATAGCCTCCCCTTGGTGAGACTCCGTCAATATAGCTGAACAAGCAGGCATATTTGCCACTTCCGTCCGTAAGCTGTACCAGACTTGCTCCATGTTGTGTCAAAATCGGCGCAGGCACTCTATAGCTCAGCCCTGTCTGTTGAAGCGCTGCTAATACTGCATGCTCGAACAGAATCTTGTTCTTGTCCTGATGCGTGTCATAGATCCGCAACACGCTGCAGCAGCTGTCATTATGTATGAACCATGTTGTATTATTCCATCCACCTGACCGCTTGCTGGCAGTTCCACTGAATGCAGGCCAATGCTGCCGAATGAGCTCTGGAATCATTTCTGTACCGCCTTTTCTATAAATCTTATGGTTAAGCCTTTATTAGTACCAATCATCAGTAGAGTTTATCTATTGTAGCTATAGTGTACCTTGCTTCCCCCTTGCAGCACAAGTGTTCTTATAGACGCATATCCACGAAAAAAGACTCATCCCGAGAGCCGGAATGAGTCCTTGATCACAAGAAGGTTTTCAAGAATTTATTTAAGAGGTTATTTAAAAGTTATTCAAAAAAATACTTAGAGCACCTTGCTCAAAAACGCCTGTGTACGCTCATGCTTCGGCTGCTGGAACAACTGTGCAGGAACATCTTCCTCGACAATGTAGCCTCCATCCATGAAGATGACGCGATCCGCCACCTCACGCGCGAAGCCCATCTCATGGGTCACCACAATCATGGTAATCCCTTCATGAGCAAGATCCTTCATGACCTGAAGCACCTCGCCCACCATCTCCGGGTCAAGGGCTGAGGTTGGCTCATCAAAGAGTAGCACGGACGGGTTCATAGCCAAGGCCCGAGCAATCGCTACACGCTGCTGCTGTCCGCCTGACAGCTGTTCAGGATATGCATCCCTTTTCTCAGCCAGTCCTACCTTCGCCAGCAGGTTCATGGATGTCTTCTCATTCTCCTGCTTCGTCAGCTTCTTCACATATTTCGGCGCAAGCATGATATTTTCCAATACGGTAAGATGCGGGAACAGGTTGAACTGCTGGAACACCATACCCACGTTCTCCCGAAGCTTATCAATATTCGTGCTTGGTGAGGTGACCTCTACGTCGCCAATAATCACCTTGCCCGACGTTACTTCCTCCAACAGGTTCAGGCAGCGCAGAAAGGTACTTTTCCCTGATCCCGAAGGACCGATGACACAGACAACCTCTTTCTCACGAATGGTCGTGGAAATATCCTTAAGCACCTCGTTGGCGCCGAATTGCTTTTTCAGATTTTGTACGACGATCATCGCGCCACGTACCTCCTCTCCAGAACACGGGAAATGCGGGATAAGATATAGATGATAATCAGATAGAAGACACCTACCGTTCCCCAAATCTCAAACGCTCGGAAGTTGGTGGAGATAATAATCTCACCACTCTGCGTCAATTCTGTAATGCCGATCGCGGACAAGAGGGACGTATCCTTAATCGTGACAATAAGCTGGTTAACGAACGCTGGCACCATCCGCCGTGTAGCCTGGGGCAGGATGACGAGCCTCATCGTCTGGAATTTGTTCAGACCGAGTGAACGAGCCGCTTCGCTCTGCCCTTTGCTGATCGATACAATCCCCGCTCGAAATATCTCCGAGATATAGGCACCAGCATTCAGACTGATTGCGATAATCCCTGCTGTTTCTGCGGGAATACGCATATCCAGGAACACTGGCAAGCCGAAGTAAATGAAGAATACCTGCACCAGCAGCGGCGTACCCCGAATCAAATCAACATATACCGAAGAGATGAAGCGCAGCACCTTATTGGTAGATACGCTCATTAAGCCGGAGATCAGACCAATAATGAAGGCAAAAATCAAGGAGATAACTACAATCTTCAATGTGATGAGCGTACCCTGTAATAGAATGGGTAATGCGTCACCAATGACTTGCCATGAGAAATTCAATAGCTACACATTCCCTTCTATTTAGCAGATGTGCCCAGGTACTTGCTTACAATCTCATCATATTTGCCGTTTTCCTGTACTTTCTTAAGACCACTATTGATCTTATTTAGCAATTCCTCATCGCCCTTGCCAACCGCAATACCGTAGAAATCACCATTCAGACGATCACCTACGATCTTAAGCTTGGAATTCGGGTCCACAGCAATCTTATAGGAAATGACCGGAAAGTCTTCAATAGTAGCATCTGCATTCTTATTCGCTACTTCCTGATACATGGACGGGCTATCGTCAAAATACTTCACAGTTGCTCCGTAGGTTTTCGCCAACTCGTCAGCCTTCACTGCACCGGAGGTTCCTTTTTTGATCGCAATGACCTTGCCCTTCAGGTCTTCTGGCTTCGTAATATCCGTGTTGTCCTCGTGTACAATCAGGGAAAGACCTGCTTGATAGTAAGGCTCAGAGAAGTCTACAATCTGTTTGCGCTCATCCGTAATGCTGATGCCTGCAATCGCACCATCCAACTGCTTGGAGGTGATGGACGGGATAATCCCCTTGAAATCCATTGGCTTGACTTCAACCTCGAACCCTTCCTCTTCGGCAATCGCATGGATCAGATCAATATCAATACCTACATACTTGCCATCCTGCTGGAATTCAAAAGGAGGATACGTTGCATCTGTACCGATGATATACTTTTCAGAATTGCCTGCACTACTTGATTGATTCGCAGCACCGCATGCTGTTAGCGACAAAGCTAGAAGCGAAGTCAATATAATGGATACTGTTTTTTTCATGTGATAACCCCTTTTCCCGATTAGTATAGGTTCGGATCGAACGTTCGACCGCCTGAACTCCGCCTGCTGTATAGCTATCTGCTTTTCCCTTGCCTTCCCCGTGTCAGGTTCGTTTGTCTCTCTATGATTCTGTATGTGACCTGAGGATTTCTGAGAGAAAGCTATACATGTGGCATTTCTTTGAACGTATTTTAGTGTCTGACCTACATCAACCGACATGATCCTACAAAAATAAGAGTCACAAATTATGAAATTAAAATTGACACACATCAGAAAAACTTCAAAAAAACAATCAAAATCCATGATTTCACTCTATAAATAACATGCAAAGTCATTATAACTAACAATAAAAATTCTATTTGTTATTAAAAAACAAAAAAATCCAAGCAGCACACGAGATACATCGTAAATGCTGCTTGGATTTGAAATCAGATTTTATTAATGACACGCTAGCCGTTCATTTTCTCCAGCGTCTCCATATAGAATACGTGCAGGAATTTTTTGATATTGACCTTCCCCTTATCTACAGGCTGTTCCTCCTCCATCGCTCTCATCTTCATTCTCACATCCTGAAAGTCGAAGTACAACGGCGCATAATGCTCAAACTTGGGATTACTGTAATCCGTAAGGCCGATGGATGCCATATTTGTCAGCGCGGCTAAAATGGTCCGGCGAATACGCTGCTCAATCGCTTTGCTCTCCTTCTCGACCTCCTTATCCGTCTCTTTATAGGTCTGGGCAACGGCTTCATACAGCTCCTTAAGAGAAGGCAGCTCTGTCACCTGCTTATGCTCGATCATATACTCCATCATGGCCATAATGTCCTTACTGCCGTTCTCGCCAATAATGCCAAGGTCCATCAAGAGCGGGCGACACACCTCGCGGACCGAACGAATCTTGGGCGCAGCCGGAGATTCACCAATGTTCAGCTTTGCAAGTGATTGTCGAATCTCCAGTAGATAGCGCTCATACTTCCACTGTTCATTGACTTTGCTGAGCACATGCTCCACCTCAACACGGTTAATAGGCTTATGAATGAAAAATTCTATGCCTTGCTGGTAGGCAGCGCCGACCATGTCCTTGTTCTCAACCTGCGAGATCATGATAAATTTCCCCGTAAAGTCATTCGCCTTGAGCTTGGCAATCGTCTCAATTCCATCCTGATCCGGCATCAACAGGTCCATGAGCACCACATCCGGCTTCAAATCCAGAATCATCTGGGTGCCTTCGAGGCCGCCGTTCGCCGTTCCTTTCAGCTCCCCCATGGAAGACTCCTCGATAATGTCCTCCAGCATGCTCCGGCTCACGATATCATCATCCACGATTATAATAGAAAGCTTCATCGGCACTGCCCCCCTTCATAATGCTGGCCTTCGGTAGTCTAGTCACAAATGTCGTACCTCGCCCGTGCCGCTTCATCTCTACCGTAATGCGCCCTCCCATGGAATGTACAATATCACGCACATGGGACAGGCCAATGCCCGTAGCCGCTATGCCAGCTTCATTGTATTTGGTCGTGTACCCGGGTTCAAATATAACTTCCTGCTTGGACTCAGGGATTCCCTTACCGGAATCCGTCACAATGAAATATACATCGTCTATCCGTTCGAGGACTTGAATTCGGATGTCCCCCGTATCATCGATAGCCTCTACTGCATTTGCAATAAGATTGTTCATCACCGTCAGCAATGCGATATAATGCGGAGAATCACAGTCATATTGCTGCTCCTTGTGAATGTGGACGTTTTTACCCAACATTTCGCTATATTTCAGATTTCCCTTAATTGCAAAATCGAGCATTTCCGTCAAGCTCATATGCACGATCTTCTCACGATCGTAGAGCTTCACGAGACCAGCCAGAATTCGCTGTGAGTCCTTCTTCACCTCATGGATTTGCTGGGCAATGCCTAGCGTACGTTGACTATATTGCTTCAGCTCACTGGCTTGCAGCTCACGGTACAGCTCATAGCTTGCTGCTGTAATCTCTTCGATCGTATTCATGGCTTTCTGCAGATAAAATACCTCTCCATACAGCCCCGAGCTCACATTCAGCATTTGCTCAATTCGCTTCTCCTGCTCCGCATGAATCAGTCTCATCTGCCGAATGCTGATGCTATTGTACAGCCCTGTGACAAAATAACTCCGCAGTCCGGCTACCACAAGCAAGTACAGCCATTCCCGCAAATGAAATATATTCGTGCCGCTCAGCACTCCGCGAACCAGCAGCTCCAGAATATTCGAACCGAAATCAATGGCTGTAATCCAGCCTCCGATCAGCAAGGGCTGAGAGATATGCAATCGACCCTTCAGCATCCCGAGCGCATAGGCAAAAGCAATGTAATATAACCCTGCACCGAAGTTATTCAGCATGCCGTCAAGAATGGATGGGGAGCTCGTCTGAACGAGCCAATCAATCGACTGAAAGATGAAGCTAACGATACCCGTCAGAATTCCTGTCTTGACATATGACAAATGAGGCATCATTAACAGAAAAAATAAAAAAATGCTTACCCCGAGCCCAATGCGAAACAAGTCTTCCTGAAAAGGGTTGATCTTGAACTGCGCCCCAATGGCGGTAGCAAAAGCGACTATTGTCATTTGCACATTTTCATTTCTGACCCAGCTTCGTATCTCTTTCACCCACTATTTCTGACATTATGTATGGTTAGGCTACATGTTTTCACTTTAGTTTTAGTGTTATATATACTAACATAAACTTCCTCTATAAGAAATACCAAATTCAATATGCCAAATGAACCAATTACACTGTGACGTACTAACCACCACACATACCATGAATCTGGTGGTGAAAACGTATGCTACGTAGACATCTCCTTTGCAAGTGCAGCTGACTACAGCGGTAATATACTACAGTGATCAGATAGAGAGGAGCTAGCTCCTCTTGGACATATGGTGGTCTAGCGTAGTCGCGGCATCAAGGGTCTTTGCATCATCGGTAGACCTGTTACTATACTGCCCTGCGTCACCCTTTTGTAACCTATTCCTGGTTCAGCAATTGCTCGTCGAACCACACATCCTCGTAATCTTCCGCAATTACAAAACGCCAGCCTGGCGCAAGACCGAGATACTTCCTGATCTTGGGGTCCCATTCATCAATATGAACTACATGCAGCGGTGCAAAAAAATCATCGGCATCCGAATATTCGTCCGCCCATATATACCAGCCGGTCGTATCTCCTTCTGGTAGAAGACGCAGACCATGGATTGGCTCAAGCCCCTCCTTCACATTCCAGGCAATGCCCACCTTCAGATGGGCTTCACTCTCCATGTATTCCGCACCATATTTACGGCAGATGCTTAATTGCTCTGGTGTCGCTGCCTTTTCTTTCATGCCAGACCCTCACTTTCATGTACATACCTTAACCAGATCAAATTTCTATATAGAGCAGCTTCTAGCATGCCAATTTAATATTCATCAAAGGAAGTAGTTTTTGTTATTTATGATCCAGTATCTCTCTACAATGGGGACTCGATCTAGGAAGCTCTCATACGTTCCAACCCAGCCAGCTGGCACATAGTATTCAAAAGAGGCGGGCTCGGGATAAGCAGATATTAGATATTTTTCATCAAAATGAACGAGCAGAGCAGGTAGGTAGTCGGTTAAAGGACTTTCGACATCTGACTCCATCCCAACTGTATGTAGTAGTAATTCACTCAATTCTGCTGTACTTACCTGAAAATCACGGATCTCATCTAAAAAACGTTCAGCAGTGTGTTCATCTAATATACCAATATGGTAACGGTACGCATAATTCCCCTGATCAGGCAGCTCGTAGCCTTCGGCCAAATACGCATGCTCCAATTTTACTAGATCCAGGAACCAATACTCCTTCTCGGTGACATACCAGACCCATTTGTCTCTAAATATAACTGCCACTAATATATTCTCGCCATATTCGAGCTTTGCTTTCAAAACAATCACCCGCTCTCATATCTTCAACACGGTATATGGCACCTGTTCTGACTACATTTTTATGACTATTATTATAGCTGGATTTTTGTCTATTGTCGTGAGGAATGGGCATGTGCTAAGGCAGTTAGTAGAATACGTATGCTCTTGTCGTCATATAAAAACAATATACGACAAATATTTACAAACTAGTCTTTTTGGCCTATTGTATTAGTGACAGTATAAAATTAGCCAATTCCCCATCCGATGGGATACAGAGAAGGAAGAGGTTCTTTGAAAAAGATTACTTTATTCACACTTGTTCTCGCGTTATCAGCTGTGCTCACCGCATGTGGTGGCAAGACAGAGACTACCAGCTCAGAGCAGACCACGCCACCAGCCACGACTCAGGAAGCACCGGCAGCTCAAGCAGCTGTTGAGACTGCTGCTGAGGAGCCATTAGCTGAGGAGCCGGTAGCCGAGGAACCAGCAGAAGTGCCTCAAGCGCAAGGAGATACCATGGCCGCTGATTTAATGAACGAATTAAATGCCGCACTCGTTGATGGAGAGACTCTCGATCCAAAATCATATGATTTCCTCGTAGCCCATGCCGATCTGTTCCCGGCTACTACAGCTGAAGCCAAGAAAGAAGCTGCAAAGCTGGTTGACAAAAACGTGTCTTCAAGACATCTTTTCAAAAATATTAATCCTTATCTAGACACGATGGTGACTGTAAGTGGTTATGTTCTTGAAATTACGGAGGAAGAATCCGCATACGGAACCATTGCCTTTATACATATCATTGACGAGAATGACAACTCCATTACTGGTATCTATAATAACGAAACAGGCGACATCCTGGATGGCGACGATGTGACCTTGCGTGGTGTACCTGTCACCAACTACTCGTTCGATAATCTTGGGGGCGGAACAACCAATGCTATACTGTTGGCTACCTCTACCGTTCAAAAAGCGCAATAATACTCTAGCCCCTCGGGGCTTTTTTTGTGCATTAGAGCCTACTCATACATACATGCTAGCGATTACGAAACTTATAGACATAGTCCTCTATACTTATGACCCTCGTGTGACCCTCGGGTTCAAAAATTACTATGCGCATTCCTGAAGGCTTTTCAGTATGATAAGGATAGTTAGACCGTTAATTATGCAATAAATTTAATATATGCAGGTATATAGCCTCAGAGGTCGATCGGAAAATCTGTAACATTTAGCAACCGATCCCTTGGATCGTGCGTATAATTCAATCATCTACGAAATGTGACTAATGACAGAAACAGAGGGATTACCTATGAGCAACGAATTTGTGGACCGGGCAGAGGCGTGCTACCAGCAGTCTGAGCAGCAAGCAAGGCACTACTTTACATGGTTGAATGAACAGATGATAACCAAAGAATATATTCAGGCGCTTACACAGGATTTTAAGGAATGGCAGCCAGAGCATGTACACGGCTCTTCGTCACGCGCCGGGTGGCTTAACTGGTCCCTCCCAAACCGCAAATCGATTACGGCTACCGTCGAGACCCTGAAGACACAGATTGCCAAGCCATCATTACGCACACCACGCGAGTATATTCAGTGGCTCCGTCATGCGGGTAAGCTGGATGCGTATTTACAGCGAAGTGTCTCGTACATGTACATGCGCGATCTAGGCAAGGATCTGACAGACAGCCGCACCCAGCTACGAATCGAGGCTACTGTTGCGGATATTAAGAAAACTTTGCTGCGACCGGACAAGGACCAGACAGGTAGCTTCGCTAACGACCTGAGCTGGACTGCGCTGTATCGCTGGTCCCAGAAGGAAGGCGTTGAACGGGCGGTAATCTGGGTCATGGATAAAATCAAGCTCGCTGCCGCCATGATCCCGGAGGGACTAAGTGCAGAGCATGCCCAGCGTAAGCTGATCAAGATCATCATCGGTGTCGTGCAGCATGTGCTGGATGAGCTAGACGAGGACACGCCATTAGAAGAGCGTACACGCAGGCTGGATGAGGCGATCCGCCTCGGCTACTCGTATGGGCTGACCTATCCGTTTATAGATGATTTGCTGGATTCTACCGTACTAAGCCTGCCAGAAAAGGAACGTTATTCGGACATGATTCGCACCGCACTATTGACCGAGGCTGTACCTGAGCTAGAGCAATGGGACGGCCCTAATGCCGAACTGGTCCGCTATGTACACTCCGAGCTGAGCGAGGCATTCGAATATATCCGACAGCAGCTGAAGCCGGAGCGAAGAATCAAGTTCTTCGAGCAGGCTTATGTATTTTTTGAATCCCAGCAACGGGATCGCATCAAGGAATTGTCATACGCCCATTATTCCAACGAGGATCTGTATCTCCCGATCATTCTCAAGGCAGCCTCCTCCAGATTAATCGTGCGCTCCGTCCTTAGCGCACCGGAGGATCAGGATTTCGAATTACGCACCTTCTATTATGGTCTTTATAATCAATTAGCCGACGACTTTGCGGATGCGTTCGACGACATGGCAGCAGGTGCGGTAACACCGTATACGTATTATTTGCAGCACCATGAAGCCCGTCCGGATCTGATCAATCCCTATGAGCTATATTGGGCTGTTATCTTCTATCTGATCCATCAGGTGTATCGTGCTGACCCGCAGACGAGAGAGATTATCCTGGATCGGGCCATCAACGGTCTGAAGCGCCGCAAGGAGCGTCTGGGTGCGGAGCAATATGATGAGTGGATGAAGCGCTGGACCGCAGACTCGGCTGAATTCCACCAATATGTGCAGGAGCTGGTATCCCGTGCGGATGATGTGGATTTCTTCGATAAGCTGCTGCGAGACCAGATGGTCGAGTCATTGAAGCGCGACCGTGAGGAGCAGGCCCTCTTCCAGGACAGAGTAGAACAGACCCGTGAAGAGATTCGCAGCCAGCTTCCGTTGGCCCCGTCTACAGATGAGCCACCGATCTCCGAGCTCTTGATGCAGACCGTGAACTACAGCCTGAACGGGGATGGCAAGCTGCTGCGGCCCATTTTGGCTTCCGTCATGGGTGTGCACGAATACGGATTGGATGCGTCCGCGATTGCTCCGCTGCTCAGGTCCCTGGAGTACATGCACACTGCCTCCCTGATCTTCGACGACCTGCCTTCACAGGACAATGCGGATACCCGTCGCGGACGCCCTACTTTGCACCGGCTATACGGCAGCGGTACTGCCGAGTTAACCGGGATCTATCTGATGCAACGTGCTACGGAGGAGCAGGCGGCCTTAAGTACACAGCATTTTGGCGCACAGTCTGTGCTGCAGCTCATCCGTTATTCCTCACGTAAAGCGCAGGATATCTGTATGGGTCAGAGCCTGGACCTGCACTCCAAGGGCGAGCAATTAACGCTGGAGCAGTTAAATACACTGTGCTTTTACAAGACAGGGATTGCTTTTGAAGCTGCACTCGTCATGCCCGCTATCCTGGCACAAGTGGAGGAAGCCGAGATCGAGGTTCTACGGACCTTCGCCTTTCATGCAGGAATTGCCTATCAGATCAAGGACGATCTGCTGGATGTTGAAGGAGATGGGGACGTGCTCGGTAAGCCTGTCGGTCAGGACACGGATAATCAGCGCTCCACCTTCGTATCTGTCCTGGGTCTGGACGGTGCGAGACAAGAAATGTGGGAGCACTACTGTCTGGCCATGGAGGCCTTGCGCGACTTACCAAGACAGGTACCCTTCCTGAAGCACTTGGCCGGATTTATTATTCATCGTCAGTATTAATACGTACTTCGTAAGGTCCACGAACGGCAAGTCATAGGATAATGGACAAATTCGAAGGGGAACAAGTACCTGCATAGCGTAATAAACAAAACAGCAGTGCGATAGGAGTCAATGGAGACAGATACCCATGGGCTACTATCGCGTTGCTGCTTCTACGTTTGCTGGACTACTTGTTGCGTTGCTGATCTATGTTTGTCGTCCTTCAATCAGTTGCTTGCTGTTCCCTGCTCGATTTGCATGGAATGGAAGAGCACATGTTTGGGTATCCCACTCATCACTCAAGTCTGTCACCCGTCATGACATATAAACTTCAACTTCACATTAGTCTATCGTGTTGAAGTACTTCTCTAATTCTTCTAATTCATATTTATCATTGATCTCTCGTCTGGCGATATTCTCAATGATCTTCTTCAGATTCTCAAGCGTCACCCTGTGCTCAGAGCCATCTTCATTATCAACAAGATACACAAAACGATCCTCTTCGTTCCTATAAATATACAGATCATTACTAAATGAATTGAAGCTATCCGTATATACCAGATCATCATTAACGCAGTAAAATTCTTGGAATCCTGCCAGACCTCGTTTAATTTCTCTTGTTCTCCATTTTACCTGATCTTCTCTTGCGCTCATTGAATAGTCCCCCCCCATAATTAGTTAATTTGTGCAACTCACGGATAATAGAGCCAGTAGTCGTTTTGCCTGTCCACTGGAACCGAAAAATACAAATAAAGGTGATTTAACCTAACGTCAATTCTTGGTCAAACTTTTGGTCAATATTATTTCCAGTGGTTCATTCTCCAGCAGTAAACAACCTGCATCTTTATAGCCAAGTGTTCTATAAAAATGTTGAGCTTCTTCATTGGACTGTGTTGAGGTCATAACCAACTCAAATCCTTTTTGGCTCATCAACTCTTCCCAATACTGGACAACTTTCTTACCGATCCCCGCTCCTCTGTACTCCTCATCAATCCATATCATATTCATGAATGGCGTGTTGTCCCAAAAAAATCCGTACCTCATCCACCCTATTGCTTGATCAGCATCTCTAATGATTAGAATTTCATTTTGATTGATTTTGGTTCGTATAAGTGACTTATGTATGTGCTTGTCTTTTAACAAAATATACTCATCATCTGATTCGATCGCAAAATCAATTCTCATCGCAGAGTCTCCCATTTCCTTCGTAGTGGAGTGTTGTTTACAGACATCCCTTAGCTTTCTTGATTTCTGCCAGAGCAATTATTCCCGATCTTCTAAACGACCCTGGTCCATTAGGCATCACTTCTTTATCATATCTGTCACATAATTCAATGAATTCATTTAAAATTTCGCCACGCAATTGATTTATTTTGGATTCGCTATTCCGCAAATGCATAAGAAATAAATGAGAGAGAGTTCCAATACTTCTTGAAAACTTAACGCTCATTCCATTCACTGTAAGCTCATGTTCAAGCTCGTCTGTGGTGTAGGCCTTAAACATTGGGATTGTACATAACATGTCTGCATTCTCTTCAAATTGCTCTTTACTCCAATATCCGTTTTCAAACATTTCGTATACTGCAGGAGACATTTTATTGAAAGACTTTAGGCTATAATTCATCCAAGTAGCTATCATACACGATTTATTCGAGACGGTAATGAGTAATTTTCCATTCGATACTCGGCAGCTTTCACTAATAACCTTGCCCGCTTTATGTCCAGAAAAAGAAATTGCGCCATCCATATTCAACACAAGATCAAATTGTCTATCTTTAAACATAAACAGGTCACTGGCATCCGCTTCGATGAAATGAATGTTTGTTAATCCCTTCGCATGCTCTCTTGCAGCATCTAACATATTCGGAGAAATATCCACATGTGTAACATCAAATCCCTCCCTTGCTAATGGAATTGAAAATGCCCCTGTGGCTCCACCGATGTCTAATATTGTCTTGACACCATCAAGGTTGTGCCTGATCTCTTTCCAACGCAGCATTCTATTAATTAGTTCGTCGTCCACATCATTTTCTTCAAGGTCTGCAATGCTGTTCCACCATGCAACGATATTGTTTGAACTGGTCATCTTAACCCTCCTTCGAAATTGAAAAGGATTGCTAATCTAAGAACTACCCTATGATTTCACCCTTCCAGTCTAGCCCTCTCACCTCAGGATCTATGTATAAATAACGAATTTCCAACCAGTTCCAACATGTTTCCCCAAGAACTCCACCTCTAACTTGACCTTCCTCGTCTTGAAGATAAAGTTGTATTTCTTGATATCTTCCCCGCAAGTGTGCTGGAAAGTGCTCCATATTATATTCGAACATCTTGTTCTCGATATAACTCTTTGATCTATCATCATTGCTATTCATAATCTTCAGCATTATTACAAACTCCTAATCTAATTAGAATGCTTTAAACTTATCTTCTACACAGGTCTCAGATCATGTTGTTGTATTATTATCCATTCCAGTTCTTTATAAAATTCATTTGGTCCTTCGTGAATACATACCCGCGATTTTTATAAAATCTGTGGGCACTTTTTCGACTTGGATGGGATAACAACTTTATTCCAGCATACCCGTTGTCTTTCGCCCATTCTTCAAGACGATCTATTAACCTGCTACCAATCCCAAGATTTCTAAAGCCTTCTTTCACGACAAATCCCAATATATTAATTAGCGAATCGGAAAATAGCAATTCATAAGGATTTCCATGAATATATCCTATTACCTCGTCGTTGTGTTCATACACAAAAATGATATCTTGCGTTCTGTTACATATAATTTCAATTTTCTCTTTTACTCTCTCTTCGGAAAATAGCCCCAAATTAGGATTGAAGTCTTGATTCAGCAAATAAATATCATGATAATCATTCGTTTGAATTTCCCTGACTCTACCTGTTATCATATCTTGTTATGCCTCTTTTCTTGAAATTAATCCTTTTGGCAACTGCCCCAATCTATTGACCAAGTGACGATAGCCTTCTATGTAAATGTAAAGTTAGTCGATGGATTACCTTCTCGGATATGTTTCATGTTATTTGGCGGTTAAGTGAATAGTACAATTGTATAGTGCACAATCCCATCTAACTTGCGATTTATTTAAAATGGTTACCGATGTATTGTCGAGATGAACCTCTGTATCCACATGCGGAATTAGTTTCTTCAAGGTCCGTCCGATTAGGGCTGCATGACTTATGATCAATACTTTTTTGTCGGGATGTCTTTCACAAATATCCATGATGCATTTCATTCCTCTTGCGACGATCTCATCGTTTGGTTCTATGCCGAGATCTAGCTTAGACCAGCCGTAACCCCACTTATTAACTCTTTCTTGTTCAGTGGTTCCCTCAATCAGTCCACCGTTCATTTCTCTTAATCGCGGGTCGGTTTTTACTTCAATGTTCTTGATTCTTCCTATCATTTGTGCTGTTTCGAGCGCTCGCGATAAGTCACTTGAATAGATGTAATCCCACTCCTCGTTCTCCATCCTCTTAGCTAGCAATTCAGCTTGTCTTCGTCCCTCATCATTTAAAGGTATATCCGTGTGTCCCTGTGCTCTGTACTCATAGTTCCAATCGGTTATTCCATGTCTTACAAGTCCGATCAATGTCATACTTTCTCCTCCTTCATTTCATTTTATGTTTATTAGGATGCTCTCGGTCTTTTGTCTAATGCTATTGTATTCACCAAGTCTATCTTTGGCAAAAAAAGTATGATGAAGCGCTTGCAATACATCAACCTCCACCAGACCAAGGACACCCGAGGAGTCGCGGCTTATTGGCAGCATTATTGAACCAAATTACTAAGTTCTTCTCGAATCTCAGGATTCAGCCCCTTATTCCTCAACAAGTTTCTTATTAAATGTTTATCCACAATGTCTCTATATGCCTGTAGGTGATTTAAGATTAAATTGGATTTTTCTACTCTTCCCATCAAATGATAGGCTACATACCAGATTTCAGGACTGGATACCTTTATTCCACTCCATGATCTATTTACAACATGAGATACAGGTAACTGAATGAGCTCGCTTCCAGTATGAAAAGCAAAACCACCAATGATATCTATTCTTAACGAAGTAATATGTATTCTGTATTTACTCGCAAAAGGGTAGTCTCCACTTTCCAGCTCTATCCAATCATATCCGTCTATAGCTTTAAGCAATAGATTCTTTGGACAATCAACTATTAAGTCCCAATCATTTACTGCATCGGTTAAACCTAAATAATATAACATCCCACTTCCACCTAGTGAATACGCTAACTCATTCTCTTCGAATCTTCTTATAATTGGCAAAATTTCTTGATGATCTAACATTGCTCACCCTCCTATATATGCCACAATCACTTATAACTTTCCTTTCCTTAGAGCCATTTCAAAAATGTTGTATGGCTGAGCTCAATGTTATTGTTCTTTGCCCATTATTCCGATTAAGCAATCGCTTTGAATATAGATCCGCCTTATATCGTTAGCTGCTATTTGATTATGATTAATAATCAAAACTTCACTATGGAGAAATAATAGTCTGGGTTTAAGAAATCTCCTTGCAGCAGCTATGATATTAATAAGCAGACAGATCATAATAATTGTTAAAAAAAGAAACTTATAGGTCCTGTTAGTAGCTGTATACACATTGAACATGCATAATACAGCCAGAATTGACATGCTAATCATTAACTTCATATTTAGAGGATATCTTATATAAGCTTTCATGGATAGAAGCTCCTGTCTGGATATTGTAACTGATTGCATATCACGCTTTATAATCACTCTCTAATATGGAAAATAAATAGGAATCATGAAACTTCCCTTTAGCCCATATATGTTCTCTTAAATGGCCTTCTTTTTTCATTCCAATTTTAGTTAACACCTTCGCTGAACCAATATTACCAGGACGACATGTTGCATACACTCTATGCACTTTGAATTTTTCAAATGCCAACTTTAAAAGCGCTTTTGATGCCTCACTTGCATACCCATTTCCCCAGTAATCTGGATGAAAGCAATAACCGATTTCAGCGTTTAGCTCTTTAATATACATTCCGCATCCACCTATGAATTGATTGGTATCTTTCAGTATTACGGCGAATTCAAAATCGGTTCGGTCATTTGTTCGTTGCTTTTCAAGTTGTTGGTTCACATATGATTTTGTTTCGGCTTCGTTGTTTGGTCCCCAAAGCATAAATTCAGTTACTTCAGGATTAGACGCATATGAATGCACATCTCTCCAATCCTCGATGACGAGGTCACGAATGATTAATCTAGATGTCTCAATAGGCATCATAGATCCTCCCTAGCGTTTATTTCCCTAGCGTTTATTTTTTACATTTAACGAATTGCCAAGCTAAGTGCAACAGTTCCTCAGAAAAGGATTCGCGAGGGGTTCTCCAGCCCAAAGGCGATCTCCATGGGCAAGGACGATCCGGCATAGAATCGCTATGGCGCAGACATGTATTGCGCTCGATGAAAGTGGGCACGCAGCCCCTGCCTTCCCCCGAGACGACCGCATCGCGCTCCCAAATAACCGAAGGCTTCACGGGAGCAAACCTCTTTCGGACGCTGAGAAATAGCCTTGCCCACGGCTAACTTGCATTAACACCCAACATATATTACTTCGATACATAAATTATTCAGCTGCACTCTATTGAAATTTCCTTGCGATCAGCTCGCCTTGACGAGCTTTGTACCGCGAACCGATGCGGTAGCGTATATTACAAGCGCTGTCCAAATGAGTGCAAAGCCGATGAGCAGGACAGACGAAACCGATTCCTTGAACACAAATACGCTCAGTAACAGCATGATCGTCGGCCCGATGTATTGTACGAAGCCGAGCGTGGATAACGGCATGCGAGCGGCCGCTCGTGCAAAAAAGAGTAGCGGCAGCGCTGTTACTACGCCAGAAAGGAGTAATTCGATGAACATGGACGGAGGCAGCGTCCATGCCGTCGCCTTTCCTGTGGAGGCCAAATAGACCCAGTATCCGATCGCAACAGGCAGAACTACAGCTGTCTCCGACAGCAAGCCTACAGAAGCGTCTTGAACAATTTTCTTTTTCGCGAGGCCGTACAAGCCAAATGACGCAGCCAGTGTGATCGCGACCCACGGGAACCGCCCGTAGTCAATTGCTATGATAAGCACCGCGGCGCCAGCGACGGCAATCGCGAGCCATTGGCCACGATTGGGCTTCTCACGAAGGAAGACGACTGCCAGCAACACATTCAGCAACGGGTTCAGATAATAGCCAAGGCTTGTCTCAACGACGTGGTTGTTATTGACAGCCCAGATGAAGATGAGCCAATTAGCAGCGATCAGCAGTCCGCTGGCGGCGAGGGATAGCAGGAGCGATCGACTCGTCACAATTCGCTTCATGTCACTCCAGCGGCGCTGAATGGCGACGAGAACACCCATGAAGACAAACGACCAGACAACCCGATGTGATAGAATCTCGCCTGCTGGCACCTCATTAAACAACTTCCAGTAAAGCGGGAGAACACCCCACATGATATAAGCGATAATAGCGTTAACTAATCCGTTATTCATAACCAAATTCCTTCTTCCCGTTCCGATGTCTGAACGTATTATGCGTTGCGCATATACTCTTTTACATTACCATATAAGTTCCAGATTAGGACTTACTCCTCGTAAAATTTAACAAATTGCGGTTTTTCTTGCTTCAGAAGCATAGATCATTCATCCAGTTCTTTACTCTACACTAATAAATGTGGCCTTACAATGAACCGACTCTACGGCCGTTTCGATACAGCAGATAAAGCAGATATGGCGCCCCAATCAGCGACACCATCAATCCCGATGGGACTTCTTTCGGCACAGCAACCAGACGTCCCACAACATCGGCTATTGTCAGCAGCAAAGCACCGATGAGCATAGAGAGCCCCATCGTTCTGCGATGAGCCGTTCCTGTAAACAGTCTTGCCGCATGCGGAGCCAGCAATCCGATAAATCCAACGGTGCCTACGGTGGCTACAACGATCGCCGCCAATGATAGTCCCAGGCTTGCCGTCAGCAGTCGATCCCACTTGATGTGCTGTCCGACTCCTGTCGCAACCTCGTCGGTAAAGGACAATAATTCCACGCGCTTTCCCAGCCACCAGGCGATGGGGACGACAAGAACAAAAACGATGACTAATGGAAGCGTATCTGTCCATCCCCGTGCATACGTACTGCCCGCAAGCCAGATGAGAGCAGCCGTAAAGCTTGTCGTCCGCAGCACCAGAATTTGAATGACGGCTGTACTTACTGCGGATATGCTGATCCCCGCCAGAAGCAACGTTCCGGGTTCTAGACCGCTGCGCCAAGCGGCTGCAAAAATAATGATGGAGATCATAACCGCGCCAGCAAATGCGCATAACCCCATCAGCCATCCCGGCGCATAAGGCCATATAACCAACAGGGCCAGTACCCCCGCACCTGCGCCGGATGTAACCCCCATGACTGATGGATCGGCCATCGGATTGCGCACGGCACTCTGAATCAATAAGCCGGCTACCGCCAGCGCCGCACCGCCAAGCCAGGCGGCAGCCATACGCGGCAAACGCAATTGCCACACCAGATAATGATGAGTTGGTTCCCCATGGCCTAATAAGGTCTGGATTAACTGCTCCATGGTCAGCATGGAATGTCCTGAATGCAAGCAACCATATAGGGTAACGCCGAGCAGAGCCAAGCCCAGTAGGAGATAGGCCGTGAACATTCGCCTTTTGTTAGCTCTGAAGCTGGAAACCGAAGACATCGAGGGCATCCCGGCGAATCCACCAATTCCTTGACGCTTCTTGTGCGTGCGCAGCACGAATACGACCAACCAAGCGCCGCCAAGCAATGCCGTCACAGCCCCAACAGGAAGCGTGCCATAAGTCGCCTGAAACATAGAGGTCAGCAAATCTGCAGTGAGCAAAAGCCCAGCTCCCAGCATTGCGCTTGCAGGAATCAACAAACGGTGCCGCCGAATGCCGGTCAGTCGAATGATATGCGGTGCGAGCAGACCGATATACCCAATGGGACCAGCAAGGCTCACACTGAGCGCGGCAAGTGTAATGGCGATTCCGGACATTGCCACCTTCGTCCACACCATCCGCTGGCCCAGGGAAGTTGCTGACTCCTCCCCAAGCGTCAGCAGATCAAGGGATTTGCCAGAAAGAAAAACAAGTGCTAGCCCAATGACCATCCAGTGCCATGCAAGCTGAAGGCCGTGCCAATTGTTCTGCATCAAGGAACTCGAACCCCAGAGGAACAGGTGGCTAGCATCTTCCAGATACAAAATTTGCATCATACTCGTTAGCGAAGATAGCAACAAGGTGACAATTAAGCCTGACAGCACCAGACGAATCGGCGGAGCTCGATGACCCCGGGCCAACACATAAGCCATGCCAGCCGCCAGAATACCGCCAGCAAGTGCAAAGACAAATGAAAACTGGTGAAGCAGATAGGGACTCCATACCGTTCCTGCAATGACTGCCAAGTAAGCCCCCGCATTAATGCCGAGCGTGCTCGCAGATGCGAGCGGATTGCGGAGCACGGTCTGCAGCGGCACACCGCTGGTAGCCAACGCAGCTCCACAGAGTATGCCCGCAACTGCCCGCGGCAAACGCAGCCCCCATATAGCCTGATCAACGCTCGATCCTTGCGCATCCAGAAGAGAACGCACCAGATCAGATACGCTGATATCTACTTGTCCCTGCATGAGATGAAGCAACAAGAGCAGCACGAGAAGCACGGCGCTTCCTCCTATCACAATGACGGCCTTCCTATTCATTTTCATTGCCCGGCCAACGCCTTCACAACCTTACTGACAAGCCCCTTGGCGCTGATTGGTCCGCCATACGCCCACATCCGCTGATCTATCGCAAAGACACGCTGCTGCTTGACGAACTCCAATTCGTTCCATAACGCATTGGCTTTCAGTTGATCCTGCAATCCGCCTGTGCTGTCCATGTTTAAATAAATCAAAGAAGCATCCTCGTAATCCATTAACGCTTCTACCGTTGTCACCGTCACGCCTCGTTGTTCAAAAATGTCAGGACGATAGACGGGATGTAATCCGATTTCTTTCATGATTCGCGCACCTTGGGAATTACCGGTGAACAACCATACGGAAGGACCTGATTGACCAGGTGTCATTTGGGCAAATACAACATTCGCTCCCGCTTGATTCGCCGCTTCCAGCTTCCCTTTGGCCTCATCATACACCTTTTGCAAATCCTTAAGCTGCTTCTCGGCTTCAGCCTCTTTGCCTACCATATCTGCAATTACACGGAAAGTCTCCTTCATTTCATCGTACTGCTCCTTCCCTTCCGGTGGATAGGGATCGAAGACCATGGTCGGCGCAATGGCATTTAGCTTCTCATAGTTCTTTTGAACAAAGTACACATTGGTCAAAATGAGATCTGGCGAAGCTCGGCAATGATTTCGAGATTAGGCTCCTGCCGGCCACCGACATCTACAACCTCGGGTCCCAAAGCAGGCTGTATATTCACCAAGGTGTTAAAGCCTGTTGGAGAATCAATATCTGCTACACCAGCAGATCTTCCGTGTAATTGAAATCCAATGCCACGATTCTTTTTGGCGTTTCGGTCAACCTTACTTCGCCTAAAGGATGCTTGAATATACGAGCCTCTTCCATGTCAGACTCTAGCTGCCGATTCTCGGAACAGCCGGTCAACATCACTACAACCAAAACAATAGCTAATAAAGATAAATCCTTGTCTAACTCCCATCCTTATGCGCCCCTCTCTATGAATGATAACGATTATCACATACATTCATAGCTCAGCTCTACCCGAGAAAGACGCTCAGCCACCTATTAAGGACGGCAAAACGGATATACATCAGATGACGATGCATATCCGTTTCGATTGTAAAGGATTCCGTTTTTATCGTTCAAGATGCTGACCATATTGACTTGGATTGCAACCGTATTGGTTTCTGAAGGCGGCAGCGAATTGACTCGGGTTGCTATATCCAACGACCATGGCCACATCGCACACCCTCATCCGATTCGTCTCCAGCAGCCATGCTGCTTTTTGCATTCTTTGTTCGCGTACATATTCAAAGATCGTTTTATCAAATACCGTGCGGAAGCCTGCTTTTAGCTTGGTTGTGCCCATTCCCGCTATTTTCGCCAACTCTTGAATGGACATAGGGTGATCCAAGTGCTCGGCGATCACCCTGCGAACGTTATGCAGCTTCTCCAGATCACTGCGGCGGAGTGTCGTTAATTCTTTGCTCAGCCGATCATAGTTCGGCAGCTCATGAATAAAGAGGGTGACTAATTCGAGCACCTTACTTTCCATAAACAATCGCTTCAGCGCCCCGTCATATTCACACGCCCACATCGCCTGCAAAATCGCTTGGACAGCCGGTGAAATGGCTTGGACACGAATCGTGTTTTTATATGCATTCAGCATCTGCCGCAGTTTGCGATTCTCCTCCCCGTCGGCAAAATACGCATCCAATATACCCGGACTCATTCGAATCTTAATCGCATTGTTCTGGATCGCTGAGCTTGTCTCCAAATAGACTTTGGTGTGATGGGTAAAGAACACCGTACTCTCTGGACCGGATGAATTCGTACAAACGGCATTATTCCATTCACAGTAGCTTTCGCCGCTTAGGCGATAAACTAACCCCAAAACCTGGCACTCTTGGTCGATCCTCAATCTCAGATTTTGATGCAGACTTAAACGCTCCAGTAACACTTCCATCCCCGGACGAATGACCATGCGATGAATCGTACCATTTCCAATTTCATTCGGAAGGATCAGTTGTTGTCCCCAACTGGAACGAGACAGTTTTCTCTCCAGCCCCAGCGATAAATGATCCATATATTCGTGCATGCGGGTTAATTTGAATTCGTGCTGCATTAAGCCACTTCCTCGATATCTATATGAGTATTATTCTCATTATAGATTACAAGCAGGAACGATGCAGGATTAATTTAGCCTACTCAACAGAATGAAAAAGTCCGCTCTTCTGATCCTCAATGGCTTCTTAGAGCAACTTACTCTTACACGGCCCTATCACGCCCAGTCCTCCTTGATCTTAATCATTCCGGTTGGGCAGCTTCTGACGGATAAAGATTTCGTTCAGACCTATTGCAGTTGCTATTACAAAATCCGTTAATTTACTATCATATGGATGGATATCAAGTCTCTTTAGTTTGAATTTGAAATTTCCTATGGCCAGGTTACTGTCATTGTATCTATAATCAATAAACTTTCTCACGCCATCATAGACGGAACATATAACCATAGGGAATGCTAATTCCCAATCCATATTATCTCTCAAATCCTCCTGTAGTCGTGCCTCATTTTCAAAGACGATCCCTCCATCATAAGGCTCAATTTCGAAATCTATGATGGCGAAGCGTCCTGGCGGCCCAGACTGTCTAATGTATCTGGCTTGCTTTTCAACAGATTCTGCTACAGAAATAATCGACACTTTGTCTTTTTCATAAGGTGGAAATATCCAAAGTTGATTTGGCACTCGTAACGCCCCCCGTATCAATCACTATATCCTCACTCTATTACTTATTTGTTTGGGTTCACCTTTTCAGGTGTAACTAATTTCAAAGCAAAAATATGTCCACAGTCTTTACATGCAGTCGCCTGTATAACGGAATAACCACAATTCTCACAATTCATTTTATAGTTCTCCTCAATACATTTATAGACCGTTTGATTTTCTTTAATTACGTCTTCTCTTGCAGTAGGTTTATCCTTCAATGGGCTTCAATTTCGCTTTGGCCCCAATGGCAGCCTGATCGTAAAAATTGAACCTCGATTAAGCTCGCTTTCTACCTCAATCGATCCTTCGCACAAATCAACAATACGCTTTACCAGCGTTAATCCGAGCCCGTTCCCCGCCGTTGTACGAGAAGCATCGCCTTGATAAAATTTGTCAAACATCCGCCGCATCGTCTCTTTGCTCATCCCGTATCCTTGGTCCTCAAGCCGAAACACCGCATTCCCTCCGCATTGCCATAAGCCAACCTTTAGCGTCCCGCCGCTGTTCGAATGCTTGATCGCATTATCCAACAAATTGATCCACACCTGCTGAATCAAATTTTTATTGCTATATATTTCGATCTCGTCGTCCAAAGCAAGCTCCAAATTGAGGTTGCGGGTATTCCATTTCGGCTCCAGCATCAGAATCGCCAGCCTGACTTGCTCGTCCAAGCGGTATGCGGACTTTTCGCTCACAATTTCAATATTCTCTACCTTTGACAAGTTGAGAATACTGGTCGACAAGCCGACCAATCGTTCAGATTCCTGAATAATGCTGTCCAAGTAGTCTTGTTTGTCCGCCTCACTGAGGTCGCCCTTCTTCAACAATTTAGCGAAGCCGCTGATAGAGGCTATGGGGGTCTTGAATTCATGAGAGAAATTTCGCACGAAATCGCTGCGCAACGTTTCAATCCCCCTTAGCTCCTGCACCATTTTGTTAAAGCTCGCCGCCAGCGCATCCAGTTCAAAAACAATACTGCCCTTCGCTCTCACCTCAGCGGAAAAATCTCCTTTCGCCACCTTGTCGGTGGCTTCCATCATATCCCGGATTGGCCTCACCGAGCGTCTGCTCAGCAGCGCGGCAATGACCACCCCCAGAAAAAGGCTGATATATAACAACACATACACCCCGCGAATGGGCTCAGGGTTACTCATATCAATCAGGCCTGCCTGGTAAAGTAAAAAAGCAAGCAAACCTGCCGAACCAATAGATAGCACCATAACTACAAACACCAATGCCACCAAGGAAAACGCCAGACTGATTTTTTGTGGAAATATCCTTCGCCTTCTTGGCATCCTCTTCATCCCCTCACCCACGCTTCACCATCTTGTACCCCAACCCGCGCACCGTCACAATCTCAAAATCAGGATTGTCCTTGAATTTGTCGCGCAATCGATTGATATGGACATTCAGGGTATGGCTGTCGATCTCCGTTTCCAGCCCCCAAATTTCCTCCATTAAATGCATACGGGTAAAAATTCTGTTGGGATAGCTCATCAGCTTAAACAGCAGGTAAAACTCCTTTTGAGGCAGATGAGTCTGCACCCCTCCTCTCATAACCGTTAGAGCGTTGTAATCCAACGTAGTATCTCCCAACACGAGTTTGTGCTCACTAGCAATCTGCGCCCTGCGCAGCAGCGCCTTGATGCGAAGCAGCAGCTCCTGCTCGTCGAACGGCTTCGTCATATAATCATCCGTACCAGCAAGGAAGCCGTGATGCTTATCCGTGATTTCATGTGCAGCCGTGACCATCAGAATCGGGATATGGTCCCCGGCGCTGCGTAATTCCTTGCATAGTTGATAACCGTCCATCTCCGGCATCATCAGGTCCAGCACAATCAAATCAAATCGCTGCTCCTCCATCCTGCTCAGCGCTTCGACCCCGTTCTTAACCGGATGGGCATGAAAGCCTCCATGCTTGAGTACAGCACATAGCAGCTTTTGCGTATTGGCATCATCTTCGACCACAAGTATATCGAACACTGTCCACTCCCCCCTCGATATCATTATTATACTGTTCCAACATAAACAGAACATCAACTCCGACTCGCTGCATCGCTTGAGGTTCAGTTGATATTCAGCGATTAAAGTTCTGCTTATCCCATTATAAAGAGAGGTTATGAAATGAGATCAAGCAGAACAGGCAACATTGGCAGTGCCAATGCCATCCATCTTGAAAATGTCAGCAAAAACTTTGGCGATTACCCGGCCGTGCGCAATCTTTCATTGGAGGTGAACCGGGGAGAAGTTGTCGGATTCCTTGGACTGAACGGAGCCGGCAAGACCACGACCATCAAAATGCTCCTGTCCCTGCTGAGACCATCATCCGGCAGCATCCACATGCTGGGGAGCAAGGTTGACGCCGGCAATTACAAGCTATGGGAAAAGGTTGGCTATTTGGAGGAGGCAACCTTTTATCCAGAACTTACGGTCACGGAAAACCTGGACATTGCCCGCAGAATGCATCTGCTCTCCGACCGCAATTGCATTGCTCGCGTCATCCAGCAGCTTAATCTGGGCGCCCATCAGGACAAGCAGGCCAAGAAGCTTTCCCTGGGAAACAAGCAACGGCTAGGATTGGCAAAGGCTATGCTCCACAACCCGGAGGTATTGATTCTGGACGAGCCGATCAACGGGCTTGACCCGGCCAGTGTCGTCGAAATCCGGGAGCTGCTGCTCGACTTGTCGCGCAATCGTGGCATCACCATCCTCATTTCCAGCCACCTGTTAGAAGAATTATCCAAGCTGGTGGACCGTATAAGCATCATGCACAAAGGGCAACTCATCCAGGACATGAAAGTGAACCAGCTGGAGCAATCCCTGCAAAAAAGTTTAATCCTGGACGGGCGCAATCGCGTTGCACTGATGCGTATTCTCACAGAGCATGGGTACAGCTATGAAGAAGCCGCTGACGGGCGCTTGGTCTTGGCAGAAGGCCGCGCGATAGCGCAGCCGGAGAGGCTGGCAGAACTGTTGGCACGAACGGGCCAGCCACCGACTCACCTGAGCGTCGTTACGGAAGATCTGGAAGGTTATTTCTTGCGCATGATCCGTACAGAAGGGAGGAAGCAAGCATGAAGCTCCTTTCTCTCATTCACAACGAAGCTCGTAAGATATGGCGGTCTGTCGTCTTTTGGGTCATGCTTGGGGCCTTTACAGCATTGCCCTTAATGATTGCTGTATTCAACAGTTCCGCAGCCCATTGGGAAGCCTACTTCGCAGATCTGCTCGGCTCCATAGGCTCCTTGCTGGTCGTAGGATTCGCCTTCACCTCCGCTTGGGTGTTTGGAGCGGAGTACACCAACAATACCATCAAGGACATCCTTGTTAAGCCGGTCCCCAAGACCTATACGGTATTGGCCAAATTTATCGCCATCGCGATGTGGAATACAGGAATGGCTGTTTTCACCTTTTCGGTAATCACAGGCGCGGGTTTCCTGATTGGCGTCAACGGAGGCTCCGTATCCACCATTTTGCATTTTTTCTGGCCGTTCATGGCCGCTTCCCTGCTGATTATGCTCATCAGCACAACGAGCGCGTTAATCGCTAATCTCACCCGAGGGTACCTCGCTCCGATCGGAGTCATCTTTGTCATCGTGATCGTCTCGAATGTGGTCGTGCAGTTAGGCTACGGGCCTTATTTCCCTTGGACGATTCCAGTTCTGCTGCTAACCGGCTCAGAGCTCGGCTTGATCAGTATGGTGATACTGGCTGCCACAGGGATAGCAGGGTTCGCCGGAACCGTGGCTTGGTGGCGATTTGCCGAGCATAAGTAACAGCCCTGCTTTGGAAAAATATAGCCTCCCGTTATCGACGCATTTAGATACATTTCAATATTAATGGCATCGTATCCTTCTACCTCATATTGCCTAAGGATTGGGGTCACATCAGCAATAATCTGGTTACACTTTGTAATGGAAGTATGGACGAGGATTGCAAACAACAGTTGATAGTTGCCTTTATCCTGACAGTTCGCCGCTTTAATCTTAGTCGTTATGAATAAAATGGACAGGCTATGTGGAGTAAGCCTCACATGGTCTGTCCATTTTTTATGCTCATATTATAATTTTAGCTACGTTCCAATTGGATTCCCTGAAAGAGATAAATGATAATAATTATCAATTTCATCTTCCCAAATCAAAGTCAATCTATTATAATACTACCGATATACCAAACATCCTACGTTTAAATAAAGGAGTGATGCTGTTGTTAACTCAGACGCAACGTTTAACCTTGGTGGAGCAGATAGCCTCCCAGATCCAGGGGAAGATCGAAAACAACGAATGGCAAGTAGGGATGCGTATTCCTCCAGAGCCCGAACTGATGGAACAACTTCAAGTCAGCCGTAATACCTTGAGGGAAGCCATTCGGGCTTTAACGTATGCGGGGCTGCTGAAGACCAGACAAGGGGATGGGACCTATGTCTGCTCCTCAAGTGTTTTGGGGGCAGTGATTGAAAAAGTGATTCAGCACACCGATAGGCTTGAGAGCCTGGAGGTTCGATACGCCATGGAAAGAGAGGCTGCTACCCTGGCTACGCTCAGGAGAAGCGAAGAAGATTTGGAGGCAATTCGGTCATGCTTGGAGCAGTGCAGACAAGCAGCGAGCCAACAGGATCTCAAAGCTTATGCTCACTGGGATGTCGAGTTTCATAAAATGGTGATTGCTGCTTCGCATAACCAATTGATGTCAAATTTGTATAATCATATTTCCGAGGCGCTGCAAAACACGATTTTAGAAACGACGGACTTCAAAAATGCAGCTTTTTATCACGACTCACATGAACTGCTTTATCAAGCCATTGTGAATCAAGATTGCCACCAAGCCGAGGAAGCTGTTCGCTCATACATTGAAAAGGCTCGTGCTACACTATGCTAAATGAAGTACTTTAAATGCACGAGCACGACTAGATCCAAGAATAACAGGTTTGGAGCTTTTTGACGTGCTATTCCGTTATTTTCTTGTCCGTGGGACGAAAACAGCAATTGGTTATTTCACGAATGTTCCTCAAAAATTCGCCGATCCTGACTTAGGACGGACCCCTGTGCTGGGTAGCAAAATGGAAACTGCAATTCAGCAGTCCCCTTGGTGAGCAATCACTAGGAAGAATAACTCCTGTGATTGCTCACCTAAAGAGAGCAGATCAAATTGTTATCGTGACGGCAGATGCTTCAAGAACAAGACTAGTACGAAGCATCCTTGCCGCTACTGGACATTACAATCGACTATATCACGCACAATTTAGTAACATATAATGCATCCCCTCTTAAGGGCGCTTCTTCTACAAGGAAGAAATTGACGATTAATGAACCTAAAACTAAAGCGTAGGAGGAAGCCTTATGAGTTCATCAGAACAATTGTTAAAAAAACAGAATGCAATACTCGATACCAGAACTCGCAAGCAAGCGACATTCTGGTTCATGATCTTAGGAATTATTTTTATCGCAGCAAATTTGCGTGCTCCCCTCACATCGGTGGGGCCATTAGTCAGTATTATTCGGGAGAACGTCCATATTTCAAATACCTTAGCAGGCCTGATTACTACAGTTCCCCTGATTGCATTTGCATTGTTATCGCCCTTTATACCAAAATTAGGACGTAGATATGGTGTAGAACGTATTATCCTCATTTCCCTTATTGTTTTGACCATGGGTATCGCTGTTCGCTCGTTATCCGGGGTGGTGACCTTGTATGTTGGAACCGCAGTTCTGGGGTTCGCTATTGCCATATGTAATGTATTACTACCGAGCCTGATTAAACAGGAATTTCCGCAGCAAATGGGTACTATGACAGGGGTTTATTCTGTTTCCATGAATCTATGCGGGGCGATCGCTTCGGGTATTAGTGTTCCCTTAGCCGTGGGGGCAGGCTTGAACTGGCAAGGGGCCTTGGGGGTATGGGGGATACTTAGCGTCGTCTCCATTCTCTTATGGGTACCGCAACTCAAGGCTCCAGCGAAACCAGCCGCAGTTGCCAGCAGCGCAGGGAACAACCAACAGATTAATATATGGCGCTCTCCATTAGCATGGCAGGTAACTCTTTTTATGGGAATACAATCAACCATTTTTTATGTGCTAGTGGCATGGCTACCTGAAATACTAAAAGGTCAGGGCATCAGTTCAAGTCAATCAGGCTGGTTTCTCTCGATTCTGATTATAGCTTCGCTCCCCTTTGCATTTATCGTTCCTGTTATAGCTGGGCGCATGCCTAACCAACGGTTGTTAGTGATTATTACAACGATTCTGCTTTTGGTTGGAACACTTGGACTTCTCTATAGCAGCATCCATCTGTTTGCATTTTGGGTTATTATTCTAGGTATTGGCGTGGGCTTTGCCTTTGGCTTATCTATGATGTTTTTCGGCTTGCGTACCCAAAGTGCCCATCAGGCGGCTGAATTATCGGGGATGGCCCAATCCATCGGATATCTACTGGCCGCAATTGGCCCAGCGCTAATTGGATATTTGCATGATGCCACTCATGGTTGGAGCGTTCCACTCCTGATGTTGGTTGGCGCTTCTGCTCTACTCGGTATGGTTGGTTTGGGTGCGGCTAGAAATCAATTTGTTGATTCTGCAAAGTTGTAATGGCCCGCCTTACATAGCCTCCAAAAAAGAACGCCCCTTCTGCCAACCGGCAGCAAGGGACGTTCTTCGTCTCATTACACAAGTATGGAATTAATGCCCCATCATCATGGCAGTATCATTTAACTGTCAATTTTGTAGAGCTTAGCGAGCCCGCCCTCTGAAGTTTCGCGGTAACTGCTGTTCATATCCAGGCCTGTTTCATACATGGTCTGTACAACCAGATCAAAAGATATTTTACGGGTACCAGACAAGAACTTGGCCAGACTCAGCGCATTGATCGCCCGCATCGCACCGACAGCGTTCCGCTCAATGCAAGGGATCTGAACCAGTCCATTAATCGGATCACAGGTTAACCCCAAGTGATGCTCCATAGCAACCTCCGCAGCATACTCAATCTGGTCGATCTCCATACCGGACAATTCAGCCAGTGCAGCCGCTGCCATAGAGCAAGCCGTGCCAACCTCCGCCTGGCAGCCGCACTGAGCGCCGCTGATGGAGGCGTTCTGCTTGACCAGATTACCGATGAGCCCGCCGACAGCCAGTGCACGAAGAATCTGTTCATCCGGGACCTGCATCTTCTCCTGCATATACCGTAGCGAGGCAGGCACAACACCGCTGGCTCCGCAGGTCGGGGCCGTTACGACTGTACCGGCGGCGGCATTCTGTTCGTTGACGGCGAAAGCATATGCGCTGACGATCCGGTTCTCCCGCGTCTCCGGGCTCTCATCCGCATGCCCCTGATGATACAGATATTTCGCCTTGCGTTCGACATGAAGACCGCCTTCCAGAATACCTGTGACAGACAGCCCTTCGTTGATCGACCGCTTCATCGCTTCCCAGATGCCTTGGAGGAAATCCCAGATCTGTATGCCTTCACGCTGCTCGACGTAATCGCTTAGGCGAATATGATTCGCTTTACACAAGGCGCTGATCTCTGTAAAGCTGTTCTCCGGGTAGACATCAGGTCCCCGCACCTCCTCCCGCCCCTCAATCACAATGTCCCCGCCGCCGATACTGACAGCACGCATGAATGCGCTTTGCCGCCCGTCTCTATAAGCGAACAAGTCCATGGTATTGGGATGGGGCAGATCAAAGTCAGGCTGCGGAACAAATTGAACCTCCGTCCGGACGGGTGACAGTGCTCTAATAATAGCTTTGTCCGTCATATGGCCTTTGCCTGTTTTGGCAAGGGAACCATAGATCAGTGCCTTGAACTGGTCTGCGTCTTCATTTTCTGCTTTGAAGATTCTGGCCGCTTTCTCCGGCCCCATGGTATGGGAGCTGGACGGTCCACTGCCAATCCTAAATAGCTCAGTCAACGATCTCATAGCACCCTTATCCCTTCTCAGTTGTCTTGGGCTTAAGATCTTCCTCCTGCGGCTTGACCAGGCTTACTGCCCATTCCTCTGAAAACGTTCCTTGAGCTTCATCAGCCGTTCTTGAATCCCTACTTCATCAATAGCCATGTCGTACAATTGGTGAGCAAGCTGGAGACCTTGATTCTCTGCAAAAGCTTGTTTCCACGGGTGCGAGACAATCGAATGCGTAAGATGTCTTGTAGAGCGGGGTGCCTGCATGATCATCTCTGCCAGCTCCCATGCCCGTGGAAGAAGCTGTTCACGAGGCAATACCTCACTGACCAGACCGAGGTCTAGTGCCTCTTGGGCAGTTATGTTCATCCCCGTGTATGCGTAGTATGCTGCTTTCTTGTTCCCCAGAATCTTTTGAAGGGCTAGGACGATTCCATCTCCAGGCGGAACACCGCCCAGATAATGTGCATCGAAGAACGCGGTGTCTTCCGCACAAATGGTAATATCACAAAGCGTTCCCAGTTGCCAGTGTGCACCTGTGCCATTGACCGCCCCGATCGTGGGGATGTCAAGGCAATGAACCATATTTTCAATCATTCTGAGTGACTCATGGTACATTTCCAGCTTCCGGCGATACGGCCAATCCATGAATTTCGTATTCCAGACTTCAGGGTTGCCTATCTGCCACAACTCTCCTGTCCCTGTAAGGATCATGACCTCATTCTCAGGATCACGGCCAATATCTGACCATACATGACCATATGCGGCTTGGACCGGCCAGTCGAATTGTAACGGTCCCCCGTCAGTGTGCATACGCACTTCGAGGATGCCGCCGCGGCGGGTCATGAGGAATAAGTCCTTGTATTTCTCGGAGTACTCTTCGAACCGTGTAGGTCCCGTCATCTTTCTATTGAACATCGTTGCCCATCAGGCGTCCTTGCATTTTCTTCAGCCGCTCCAGCGCTCCTTCTTCATCAATGGCCATGTCGTACATCTGGTGGGCAAGCTGGAATCCCTGATCGGCGACCAGGGCCTGCTTCCATGGACGGGAGATGATGGAGTGCGACAGATGTCTCGTTGAACGCGGTGCCTGCATGATCATCTCCGCCAGCTCCCAAGCGCGTGGAAGAAGCTGCTCACGGGGCAGAACTTCACTGACGATACCCAGGTCCAAGGCGGTCTGACCATTGATATTCTTGCCGGTGTAGGCGTAGTAGGCTGCTTTTTTGAACCCGATCATGTTCTGCAGTGTGAGCAGCATTCCATCTCCTGGAGGCGTTCCTCCCAGATAATGCGGATCGAAAAAGTCCGCGTCTTCCGTGCAAATGGTAATATCGCAGAGCGTTGCAAGTTCACAGTGCGTTCCCGGCCCGTTGACCGCCCCGATAGTCGGAATGTCAATGCAGAAGATCAAATTCTCAAGTAATCTCAGCGATTCATGATACTGTTCGAGCTTCTTTTGCTTCGGCCAGTCCATGAATTTCGTATTCCAGACCTCAGGGTCGCCAATCAACCATTTATCCCCAGTTCCCGTAATAATCATGACTTCGTTCTCAGGGTCACGGCCAATATCTGACCAGGCATGAGACCAGGCGGTATGAGCTTCCCAATTGTGCGTGTACGGACCTCCGTCGGTGTGCAGACGCACTTCAATGATTCCGTCACGGCGGGTCATTAACAGGAATTCCTTGTATTTCTCCGAGTACTCTTCAAATTTGGTAGGCCCAATCATACGTCTCTCTGTCATTGTAATTCCTCCTAAGTTTGGTTTAGAGCTTAACTGTTACTTTCAAGCCAATCTCTGGCAAAAGCTGCGTAAGCCGCAGCCCCTCTATGAAGCACCTCATCCGCGAACATCGTCTTAGGATGGTGTACAGGGTAACTATAACCTTCTTCGACATTGCCTGCGTTAAGAAACACTGTGGTACTTGGCACCGCCTGTGAGACAAACGCGAAGTCTTCCGAGCCCATTAATTTACCGCCGGGTACCAGCTCAGTTATACCGATATAGGAGCCGTCGCCAAAGGTATTTGCAATCGAAGCCCTCATTTGCTCATTAAGTCCGCCATCCGTTTTCACTTCAGGACAACCCCTCGTATAGATCACTTCCACCTTGGCCTGAAAAGTATCTCCGATCCCTGCACTAATTTCGCGGATACGGGCTTCCACTTTATCCCGCAATGCAGCGTCAAATGTGCGCACGCTTCCTTTCAATCTGGCCGTATCGGGAATCACGTTGTTTGTACTTCCGCCTTCCATCACGCCAATGGTAAGGACTGCATGTTCAATCGGAGAAATTTCCCGGCTGAGGATACCCTGCAGTGACAGATGAAGATGAGCAGCCACATTCAAAGGGTCCACTGCCGCCTCGGGCATTGCGCCATGTGAGCCCCTGCCGCGGATGATGATTTCGAACCAATCCGACGAAGCAGAGATCGCTCCACCTTCCTCAGGCACTACAAATTGTCCGAGAGGAAGCGGCATTCCAGTTAATACATGAAGCATCATGGCGGCATCCACCTTGGGATTGTCGAGAATCCCATTCTCCAGCATCATCTTTGCACCGTGCAGCGTCTCCTCACCCGGCTGAAACATAAGCTTAACCGTGCCTTGAAGCTCATCTTCGTTAGCCTTCAGGATCTCTGCTGCTCCGAGCAGCATGGAAGTATGCATGTCATGACCACATGCGTGCATGTTTCCGTTCAACGACGCGTAAGAAAGCTCAGTCTCTTCTTGAATGGGCAACCCATCCATATCCGCACGGATCAGAATCACCTTCCCTTCATGCTGTCCGCCAATAGTAACTGTCAGCCCTGATTCCCCTACGGGAGTGGGCTTCAGCCCCATCGACTCCAACACCTCTTGTACGTAGGCCGTTGTCTTGGGCAAACTTAAATCAAGCTCCGGAATCGCATGAAGATGATGCCTGTGCATGACCAATTTGTCCTGCAGCTGATGAGCCATACGCAAATAGTCTCCAGCTTCTTCAATCACAATGAACATCTCCTAAAGCACAAATTGAATGAACGTAAGAACAGAGTATACATTCCCCCCTTCACATTTTAAGACTTTTTAAGAACGCTTTTATCGTACTTTCAAATCCATTCGCTGTCAAGATAAAATAAGACATTTTAAGAACATTATTTTAGAGGCTGCCGGAACATTGAAATATCACATTTATTGTGATATAACTCTTTTGATTGAACTGTTTATGAAAGGAATCTATCATGAAAATCAAGCTGGGTATTATCACGCCTGAGACCCATATGGACTATTTCCGCGCCATTGAAGAAGAAATGCGGCCCTTATGTCAGTTCAGGTTTCTTACAATCAGCAACTTCCGGGAAACAACAGACATCTACCTCAAAAACTTAGATTCGGTCGATGGATTTGTGATCAGTGGCAGAATGCTTTACGAGTCAATCGCTAAGGAATGCCTGGATGAAAAAGTACCTGTTCACATTTTGCAGGATAATGAAAACCTTCTATATAGGGAACTTTTCCGGCTGCTGGTTACAGAACCTGGGCTTGATATATCCCGGATCTATGTGGATTATGCGTATATAATCGAGTCTTTCAGCGAATTCCAGCAATACCTGACTCATGAGGGGAAGCCCATTGACAGCGGAGATCTGCTCGAACGGGTGGAGACAATGCTGGAGAACCATATCACGCTGTGGGAAGACAAGAAAATAGACCTGTCCATCACGGCGTTCGGCCACTTTGTTCCAGAACTCAAAAAGCACGGAGTCAGATATATCTTAATCCGGCCCACTTTGGAGAACGTTAAAGAGACCATCAGAGAGATCATCAACGAGATTACTATCCTCAAGCTTAAGAGTCAGAGGGCAGTTGTCGCATGCTTATCGACCAAAACGGCGGAGCCGCCATCCGAAGAGCAGCTTCATGAGCTAAAGGTCCTTGTCGGCAGCTTTCTGAGCAGTGTGAATCTGGCAGACACGGCCCAAATTTCGGAAGGCTTTGTCAGACTATACACCACCTATGGAAATTTCATGAAAATCACTACTAACGCGCATAACTGCACCCTGCTGGAGTATCTGGAAGAGCGCATAAGCGACAAGGTGAAGATCGGGTGGGGCTCGGGGCATGAATATTTTCAAGCTAACATTAACGCCAACAAAGCTCACAGACAGGCGGAAGCCTTTACGGGCAGCTGCAGCTTTTTTATAAACGAGGATCAGAAGGTTATCGGCCCAATGCGGAGCACGAATGTCATACAGTTCTCTGAACAGGGGGACCCGGAAATCATCGCGTTAGCCAAAAGGATCGGAATAAACAACATCAACCTGCAAAAAATCATGTCCTATGCAGAAATCATGAGAACAAATAAATTATCCTCTGAGGATGTTGCTGGGTGCCTGTCCATAACGGTCAGAGGTGCAAACCGTATCCTTAACAAAATTGAAGAAAGTAAATACGTACAAACGGTATTTGAAAAACGAGACAACAGTAAAGGGCGACCCAAAAAATACTACGAACTGTTGTTTCTCGACAAAGAAGGGCGTAAATTAAGCAGATGACACTCATTGTTATGTTTGCCATTTCGACTTTAAATTAATAACAAAAAAGGCACATTTTCAAAACTGAAAACGTGCCTTTTTTGCACTTGATTTACCAAGTCAAATCACTTCCTGGCCGGACGACCAGCTCTGCATATGCTGCCCCCATCTGCGAACACCCTAAAAAATATTATTTAACTCGGATTTGTTTCTTTAACAACATGATTTGTCCGATATGATATGCATTATGAATACTTAAATTAGAAACCACTCCCCACCAAGGAGCATTAAAATATTCTGGAAGTTGTTTGGTGAGCTTTGATTCATCTGTTTCTTCTAAAATAACTCTCCAATTGCTAAATACATTCTCAAGTCTATTTAATGTTTCCTTCCAGCCTACTTCATTCAATTGATCTTGAGTCAGAGAAAATGTCTCATCATTGTTAATCGCATTATTTAATATAAATTCTCCTGCCTTAAAACGCTCAAGCCATGTTTCATTCCAATAAATAAGATGATTCACTATGGACCATATGGTTTGTTTATTGTCATTCTCAGTAACTGCTTCTGCTGCTGTTAAATCTTCCAGTATATCCGCAAGAGGAATGAACCAGCTCTTATCGTTATAACATGCAGTTAATTGATCTATTAAAATGGATTTATAGGTCATCAAATGATCCTCATCTCTTAATTGATTTAGGGTTCTTCCGGATAACGTTCCTGTATTCACGACCCAGCGTATGATGGGTGTCCGGCGCCTATGCTTCTCCGAAACTCCATTGCCGGACCCAGAGCGTATGTGAATGTTATTGTGAAGTCAGTGACATTTTTGAAATGCTTACACTTTAGATTTTTGATTTAAGATTATTTTCATTTTAAGAATACACTTGTTACCAATTTATTTTGAAAATCAAATCCATTTATAAATTTTTACCATATAATAACCAGTTGTATTGAAGGTTATGACTTCCTAATGTCCTATATCCCGCTTTAATCAAATTATTAATACTATATGTATTTCCTTCGTGTACAGAAGTAAAGATCTCTCCATATCCGCTATCCCTTGCTACAATTTCTCTTAATTCGATTGATCTTTTCTGTAAACCAAATCCTCGATAATCATCTCTTACTACACATGTTGAAAGTACTACTGTATCACCCCACTCATTCCTGTCTGTAACCACATTGTATTTTGTAAATAAATCTTTTAAGTCAGGGCGTTTCAATAAAACTGAATACGCAATCAATTCTGATTTCGCAAAAAGACCTATAACCATTCCTCTATCAAAAAAAAGCTCTAGACTCTTGGGAGTGTCAGTCTCTACATATTGCAACGGGGCGCACTGGCTAATCATATCTATTATTGTTGGAATATGACTTCTATCCAATATGTTATGCTCTATTTTAATCAAGTTTATCATCCCCTATAATATTATAAATCCCCATTTATCTTTCTTAACTCTGGTTTTATCATCCAAATCCCATTATTTGTTGTGAGTATCTTTTTCTTTTCTTTATAACTAACTTCACCTAACGTTCCCGTATTCACGACCCAGCGTATGATGGGTGTCCGGCGAATGCCGGACCCAGGACGAAAGTCAGCAGCATGAATATTTTTTAGATGTAACGGCCTACTTTGAATTACCTTCAGTCGTTCTTACAAAAAAGAACACCAAGCCACTTCTACACTTGATGCTCTTGTATACATTTTTGTATGTTCTCTTCTGTGAATTTACCTTCTGCAGTCTTCAATCCCAATTCAACTAATTCTTCTTGCTCGTACTTTACAGAAATCTCATTTAAACGTAGTAAAAGCAGCATTGTTGCTACCCCTATTCGTTTATTCCCGTCAATAAATCCATGATTCTTTATCAAAGCAAATGTAATGACAGATATTTTCTTTATATTTCCTTCGTAAAGTTCCTGTCCATCGAAAGTTGCTTCTGCTTTCTTTAGAGCACTTTCAATTAGTCCAAGATCTCTACTCCATCGGCGCCACTAGTTGCCTTAATAATCTTAGTATGGAATTCAAGAATTTGTCCCAGACTAAGACTCTTCATTTAGCTAACTCCCTAAGTGCCTCAATATTTTCATTCACAATATCGTCCATGATCGACTCCATTTGCTTATTGCTACGATTCTTTAGGAATTCAACGAAATCAATCACTTCAATTTTCTTGTCATCAGGCAATGCCAAAAAGTCTTGAATAAGTTTCTCTTCAATGCTCACTATGCATACCTCCTGCACTTCTTTGTTCATTATTATACACTAAAGTCTGAATGGAATTAACATCTGCTTCCTATGTTTGTTTGGTGTTGCTGGTATTCATCAAACGTTTCTGTATTCACGACCCAACGAATGCTGGGTGTCTGGCAGCTCCCACTCCAATAACCCCCCTCTGCCGGACCCAGAGCGTATGCCCGCCACGTGAATATTATGTTATACGATGGGCATTTCATCACTGAATATACTCATCAAAATTTCTCGAATATATACTAGTTGAATAACTGCAATCTTGCTTGCAGGATCGAGTGATCTTAATGACAGATCGTATTCCCTACAATCAAAATACACAGGACCACTTCTCAAACTAATCTTGTATGCTTCTGGGATTTCACTTACTCCTCTTAGCAGATTCAATATCTCCTCTCTACTTCTTGGATCATCTGGATCCCATTCTGTTATTAATGGGAGAGTTCCATGCGTAACTTTATTCCTAAGATTTTTAACTTTCTTCAAATTATCAATTACATCTTTATTATAAACTTTTTGTTTTTCTAAATAGGTAATCAGATTGTTAAATGTAAATTTATCGCTCAAAGAAAATGGATCTTCTATCAGTTCGCTGTACATAACTGTATTCTTACTTATGGTTATGTTCACTTTCTGTTCAACAGCAATTCTTTTTACACGATCACAAAGAACTCTAAACATTGCTTCACTACTGACTATAATTGAAGAAATTGATAAGTTATTTAGGTAACACATATAGCTTTCGAATAGCCTTATTAGAAACTCTTCACCATACTCATAAGCTTTGATTCTTTCATATACACGCTCTAATTCAAAAGAATTCAAATTAATGACTTGTCTTCTTTCCTCTTTATTCATTCTTCCTCCTTAAATGCCTTTCGTATAACGTTCCCGCATTTATGACGTTCAAGCGACTTAAGTGACCGAAAGGAACAGATCGTCAGACTTAATAGCGACGCAGAAAGAATTCATTGTTATATGATGTTGACGCCTTCTCTGGTTATAATAAATATTTACTATTCATCTTAAAGCACCATGAGGAATCACAGCATGAACCCCTTTGACTCCATTAACTACCTGAGTAATTCTTAAATCAACTACCGCACTTCCTAATGCAATAGCTTCTACCTTATTTATATCATAAAGATTACCCATTAGGTTTAACATCCCATCCATAGCTTGAACAGTAGCCTCATTCAAATCTTCATGAAATCCAAAACTAATCCACCCACTAGGAGTATTAGCGATCGGCAAATCAAGTTTCATGTCTTTATTGACTTTAAAAGTTAGTTCTACGGATTCCATTGCGCATTCGATCGCTTGACAACTAATTTCCCCGTCACCTTGCGCAGCATGGCCATCTCCGACAAAAAAATATGCACCATCTACTGGAATTGGGAGATATAGAACACTTCCTTTTGTTAATTCCTTGCAGTCAATATTCCCACCACAAAATCTAGGAGGCCATGTTATGTGTATCCCCTTCTCTTCTGGAGGCATTGCATATATTCCCATAAAAGGTTTCAACCCCACAGAAAATGTTTGCCCATTTATTTCTGTGCTTCCGATCATACTCTTATTGTTCAATTCCCATTGGAGATTAATTTCCTTTTCATCGGTTAAACCGAGTCTCTGATTCTGCCAGTTCGGATATTGACCAGCAGATGTAAATCCATAAGGACCAGGGATAACTTCATTTATTTTCACTTCAAGTGTCATCCCTTTTTTTGCTTCTATTATTTGTATAGGTCCAAGTAGTGCATGCCCCCAATCTATTTCTTTTCGTTTCTCATAGGGCTTTATTCTCTTCCCCTCATCTGAGGGAGTACCCCAACCAGCATCTAAACATGAATATTGAACTGTATCTCCGGAATTGATTATTAATATAGGATCAAACTCGGCTGAAATAGACCCGTATACATTGGTTCGATCTGGTATAACTTTGAAAACTGCCATGCAACATTCCCCCTACATTATTTTACTTGCGTCAATTTCATATAACGTTCCTGTATTCACGAAACGACCCAGCCTTAGATAGCTCTTATCTTAGACTGGGTCGTATGTTGACTGAGTGTTCTTCCATGATTATACATCTGGCAGCCAAGGGGCGCTAGCCCCGCAGCGTGAATACATGGTTGTCCGCCGTTACTGTCTTCAAAGCATCACCTAAAAAACTTTGATCAAGATTCCAATTCTATTTTTTACTTTGGTATAAAAACTCAACTTCACCATCTAGCAAATATCGATATTCAAATAATTGCATTGTTCTTTCCCTTATTCTCTCCATTATAGCTGTGGCTAGACTTACTGATCCTTGTGATCCAAGGTAACCATTATTAATAAATGTCTTCTCTACAAATGTGGTTTCTCTTAAGTGATACTGTAACCATTCTTTCTGCGATTCAATTAGTGCTTCTCTTGATTCTCTATCCAACTTAGAAAGAAGCTTATTATATATTTGGTTCAACTCTTTATCCCAAACCTCTATGTACTTGCTTTCCAACGCCCCCCATCCCAATGTTGTAGACTCATTAGAATTTTGAAGTTCATTCAATTCCACTTCGTAATCATGATCTATAGGATTTCGGAGCATTTCATCATAAAATTCTCCTTTCAAATCATAGTTTCCAAGGCTCATGGATAGCACTTCATTGTTAGAAGGAGTTGATCGGCCTTCAGTTATTTCTTTCGATTCTGTTCCATTACCTGTACTCACTACATCAGAAGGAAGTTCAGAATTCATGATTGATTTAGTTTCGTTGTTCAAGGTAGTCGATTGACTAACATTTTGACAAGATGAACACACTATCGTAATAAAAAATAATAAGAAAATCTTACCTTTCATAAATGGTCTCCTTACATATTATCTTTAATGTTAACTTCGTAACTCTTCGCTAACACCCATCCACTTAACCCATAAGAAGACATGATTTCGATGTATTTATACCTTTCATCAGTTATCTTTTTTTCTAATTCAAATATTGAGCTATAACGGATTGGCCAACCATAATTTTTGCTCTCTTCTAAAATTTTTAGATTATCTTTAATAAAATGACTAATATCGGATTCAACAATGTCTAAGATAATACTACCCTTTAATTGGTGTTCGAACCTATGATTCAATACATCTTTAAATACAATATTGGTCTCTTCCCTTGTACTGCCACCTTCATAGGTTGTATGTAATATGATTTGGTCATGTTGTAGATCAACTTCATATGCCAAAATCACATTGTCGTGTACCTTTGACATCAATTAATCACTCCTTTAATGACTTGCCTGGATATCATATAACGTTCATGTGTTCACGAACCAGCATATACTAGATGTTTGGTGTATACCGGACCAAGGGCGAATGCCCGCAGCATTAATATATTATTATAGGATGTCAGCTTCGTTCTCGAGATACTTACAGTAATCCATTTATTCGTTATACCACTTTCTAAGTTTATTTATATGCGCTTGATGATAACGACAATGATCAGCTATATGCCATAGCCCCCAACGAATCGTCGCTTGCTTTTCATTTTGATGGCCAAAATTAACCACTTGATCAAGATTGGAATCTGTTAATTGTGTGCATGTATCTTCTAACAATCTTATTACATCTTGGTAATCTGACATTAGAGTATTTAAAGACATCCCCTTAATCATCGGAAGTTTATTATTCTCATCTATCATAGGACCATATTGCTCTTTCAAAATATCAGGTAGAGGTTCTCTCTTTAGCCTGTAAACCCAGTTAAGGTCTACATACGACAGATGTCTAATCAACTGAGCAGTACTATTATAGTTGCCGTTAGGACCTTTATAATCAACTTCTTCTTGAGACATTCCCTCAGTGATAAGTTTTAAACGTTGATTATTTTCCTTTACTACGGAAAATAACATCCCAGCAATTGGTGACATATTTGCTTCACCTTGTAGATCATAAAGCACCCTAGCTTCCTCCCTTTTCTTAACAGACTTTTAATATCTTCTCCACTGTATTTAAATTTGTTTTAGGTTGAACAGATTTTCGTGTGTTTGATGCTCTTACGCTGATGTCCTATAACGTTCCCGTATTCACTCACGACGCCCCACCACCTTAAAGGAACGAAGTGACGAGCCGCAACGCGGTTGGGTGTTGGGGGTGTGTTCGCCTGAATCCACTTTCAGCTTTGCCTCATCGGGCGAACCGAGGGCCGAAGGACCCGAAGCGTGAATATTTTGTTATCTGAAGGATCGGTCTGCTTGAACTACTATCAATAACTATTCAACCTTTACTTCAGCAATAAAGAAATTCTCTCCAGGTATTGAATCTCCAGCCATTCTTCTTATCATTGACAATTGACCAACATGTGTCATTGCATCTGATAATGGTCCTTGAATCAGTTTTTCGATAATTCTATCTTTGTTTGGTATTCCATTTGATTTCATTAAATTGTCTAAGTTATGCAGCTCATTAAAAAATGTCTGTACTTCGTCATTCCAGTTTCCTGATTCTTTCTTAAGTTGTACTTGGTTATCAAAAACGGATTGGGCATATCTTATGACATCAGACATGTGTGCCAAAATTTCAATTGGAGTTCTTACACCGTTACCGAGCTCATAATTCGGGTAATTACTCGGAGCATTTAGAATTGCTTTTGAACATCGATACTTGAGAGACGAGAGGTAATGTCTTAAAAAGTAAATTTCATCCATTTTTATTATCCCCTTTTCTAATTCTTCTCTTTTTAAAGGTCTACCGATCTTTCATATAACGTTTTGTATTGACGACATCCTGGCCTCTTAGAGTCGCTGTTTATAGTTGTGAGGCTTGCCGAACACCTAATGCAGTGACGTCCCGACGGGCTTAGGGGGCTGGATGTGGTCACTCGCTTCTCAGAGTGACCCAAAGCGTCAATATAGTGTTAGCCGAAGGATTTTCTGGAAACAACCATTGCATTTAAGGCGTTCTCAAAATGGCTATATACTTCATCTGCAATTCCCAGAAACTCTTCAACAAGTACATTACTATCCAAGTAACAAGCATACAGATAATCAACTAAAGCGGAATCAATCTCACAATAGTTTAATATGGCATTCTTCATCTTAATAATGTCATCTTGCCATACACCTGTATCTTCTAAAACCAAAGAGTATAATGCACGAATTAATCTCTTAGAATAACCTTTAATATATCTAGTTTTCATTGTATTATCACTAGCATTAGAAAGTAAACGATGTATACGATCTACTTCCTTCTTGGTCTCTGTATTTAAGTCTAAAATGAACTCTGGAGAAATAATGATCGGTGGTACTTTTTCACCAACGTCATGACCATATATGCAAACACATATTATCTTAACCCAAAAACCCCACTCATTTGGTTTACTTAATACATCGTCAATCGAGCAAATTATCGTATCAATCTTAGTTACTACTGGATATTCTTCCAAAAGCCTGTCTTTAATATTTGACAATCTTTCGTAATCAATATCTTTGGGATTTACACATACAATAGTAAAGTCTGCATCTGACAAAAAGGTTTAGCGGTTCCTTTTGGAATCGAGCCACACATATAAATGCTATGAATCTTACCTTTAAATTCGGTAAGTATATTATCTATATACTTATCAACAAAATCCTTATATTCACTTTGTATTACAATTCTATTTATAACTTTTTCTAATATCATTTAGACTCCTCCCTGAACTAAGAACTTCTTTCGGCTAACGTTCCTGTATTCACGATCCAGCGTATGCTGGGTGCCCGGCGAATGTCCGCAGCGTGAATATTATGTTAAGTGATGTTCCTTTTGTCCTATAAATAATCTATATAAACCTTATAGGTTTACAAACGAACGATGAAGTCTAAAGTTGTCTAGATCTACATTGAATTTACCTTCTACCAATATGTCTAATCCTAATAATCCGTTGATATTGTGGTATTTAAATGTAGTAAAATCTATCGGTATATCTCTTATTACATAATCCCCTAACTGTATTCCCTCGACCTGCTTGCTAAAGGCGTGTTCCTTACCTCCAATTCCGTAGCTTGTCACGATCTCATCCTCTAGTCCGACTTGAATTCCAATATCATCTACTTCATCTCTCTATATTCAATTTTCATTTATAAATTTCTCCTTAGACCCACATTCTTCCGAATCTTAACGATAACTTGATCTTTAGAAGTATGATAAACCAAGGTTTTTTCCCGGCTATTTAATAATTCACGAGTTGCCTCTTCATCGCTTACTGGACCGATCACAGCGACGTCATCAATAACTTCTTGATTCTCCGTTTCTTCAGAATGAAGAACTTCAAACTTCACAAATTGATTCGGGTAAATCTGTTGGACCTCTTGCCATTTCATACTCAGCCCTCCTAGTCATTCTGATAATTGTATTATAGCATGTAGTATACATGCACCCTCATTGGAATTTCGCTTAACGTTCCTGTATTCACGACCCAGCCCATGCTGGGTGTCCTGCGAATTCCGGGCCAAGAGCGTATGCCCGTAGCGTGAATATTTTGTTAAGCATTGCTTCTGTCTTCCTAAGTTGACTTCTTTGATCCTATACTGATTTAGCAACTAATTTCTTACCTCTTATTCATGGCATACCAATTTAAAATTTCTTTATGCGTTCGATCAATCTTTCTGTTAAATCTTTCTCTGTATTCTTCTTTAATATCATTTGGGTCGTATCCGTACCATATCTCACAATTGATCAAAAGATCCCGAATCTCATCCTTCGACTCTTGAAACAACAACATTAATATTTCCGTAGTTAAACGATCATGTTCATCATCTGGAGCACCACTTTCAACTAAATTTACAGGATCAAATCTGTTAACGATTTCTCTTAGTTCTAAAAATATCTTTGAATCTTTTGAAATTCTCATTTCATTATTTTCTTTAGACTTGTCCTTGATTTTCATCTATTCCCTCCATAATAAATTATTGAATTCACTTTAACATTTAGCAGGCTTAAAACTTATGAAGGATTCGGATCGTGCTTGATTTCGCTTCGCCTTCCTTGCTCTCGCCAGGCATGCTTCGGTCCTGAATCTGCCTCGTCGATCTAATCAGGTCTTTAACTGTTCTTAGCTTTTAAATTGCTCTTAAATATGCATTCAGAAGTTACGCTTAACGTTATTGTATCTACTAACCCGAGAGGCTTAAGGCAGCTTACTACCGGGTGGCGTAGCCACTTAGCCTCTGTCTACTTGATTCCACTTCCCCGAATTTTCTACCGCAGACCAAGGGCCAAATGGCCCGCAGCGTAGATACGATGTTATGAGATGTCAGGGATTTCTTAATTTTACTAACATAAGTCCTTCTGTTTCAGTTATATCTTCTTCCTCTATTCATGTCTTGCTAATATTTCGAACTTAGTTATTCGGGCACTTCAATATGTTCTGATACTCTTGATTTCAATATTTCTATTAATTCTTCATCCATATATTGATAATCGTCTGGGATATCAAGACAGATTAATCGTTTATTCTTTAGACTGATTGGAAATTTATCTTTAAGTCTTCTCGTATGCTTCTTCTCCATTACAAAAATTAAGTCCGACCATCCAATGTGTCCTTTAGTTACCTTAATTCTTGCTCCTTCTTCCGTTCCTGCCGATCTTACTTCATAGTCATTGTATCTATCAAAAATCTTCTCAGCAGTTAAACTACGCCATTTATTACGACTACAGATAAAAAGTAATTTAATGTCTTGTCACCTATCCCTTTATGAGCTTTGGTTATTAATAATAACTTAAATTATGTTTCCCCGATTTCTTATAACGTTCTAGTATTGACGACCCTACATACGCCCTGAATATTATGTTAGATGATGTTGCTTGCTTCTTGATTAACTTGAAAAATTATGGTTGCTCTTGAATAGATCCTCCAACGTATGGAGTCTCTCCATTCCAAAAATCATTTAAATGGTTCCACCATCGTTTTGATTCTGGTTTTAATAACCTTTCAAATTCACTGTATTCTATATTCTTGTCAGGTAATTGGTTCTGAAATGTTTCTAAAATACCGATTGTGGCAAACTCTTTGACATATAAATCCCCATTTATATGGAGTTGTTCGATGACTTCAAATAATTCATCAAATTCATCCGTCTTTTTGCTCTGATAACATTCAATAACATGTTCGATGAAGTCACATATATCTACATAGAGTAATCTCTCTTCTCCAATTTCATAATTCTCTTTGATGTACTTTTCATATCTCCTCTTGTAAGAGGGGAAGGCTATTAATAATCTATCTAGAATTTGTTCTTTTTCAATCATTTTATTATTCACCTTTAGATTCAAGATCTTTGTTTCTAATTTTGGCGATTTCATCTAAACGTTCCTGTAGGTTAGTCGGTGCGGATTTGTCCGCTGAATCTACTTCTCTGCCAATCATCTCTCGCGGACCGAGGGTCGTCAGTCCCGATGCATGGATATGATGTTATGTGAGGTTCTCGACTACGTCAGGATTGCCAATTATTCTTGATAATTCATTAAATATTTGTTGTAAACATCAGTCTCCAACTCTTTAATTCTAACTCCATGTACCCCTTCTTCCTCTATTCCTCTGATATAAAGAAGAGGTTTTAATTTATTATCGAAAACAATACAACAAAATCCCCAATCTTGGTTCATAAACTCTTTTCTTAATTCCTTCGCTGATTTGATATCTGGAAAAAAGCAAATTCTATTCGAATAATTAATAACTTGTATAACATGATTCAACTTAGTTAGATTGTTGTTGGTCAAAAATGTATCAACATCTTCTTCGTGATATACATCCAAAAACATAATTGAATTATCGTCAATTAGAAATTTTTCTAGAACATTCAAGGTATTACAATTGAGCATCTTAAAGTATGGAGGCATTTGAGTAGTTTTTATTTGCTTCATTCATTCACCTTATTTTATGTTTTAATCGAGAATTTCATCTAACGTTCCCGTATTCACGACGTCTCACCGACTTAAGGCTCAGTCAGGAGCCGGAAGCGATGCGGTTAGTCGGTACGGATGTGTCCGCTGATTCAGCTTCTCTGCCGAATCGCATCTCGCGGACCAAGGAGCCGAAAGGCTCCAATGCCTGAAAATATTGTTATCAGAAGTTACTTGTCATCCAGGATTCTCCATCTAATTATTTTATAAACTCCTTGAATTCATCTAGATTTGAGAATACTTTTTGTTCCTCATTATATTCAAGAATAAACATATTTTCATAAACAATTGGTAAGGGTTTCATTCCAGACTTTATAACAAGAACGCCTTTTACATCTCTATTTAGTAGCAAACTATTAAATTGGCTACTTTTGTAGGCATGCACATAGTTATGCAGTTGCCTAATGCCATTGTTAATAACGTCACGATTACTAGATGCCTTTAACTCAAAAATAATATCTTTATCAAAAGTTCTACCCAACAAATCAATTATTAGTGATTCTTTTATATTTGTAAGTGAAACTTCTGGTTTTAGATCCAAAAATAAGGATGTTTCTACAAGAGCATTATAAACATTCAACTCGAATTGAAGAATGATATTCTTATAATTTTGGGGTTTGCTCAAACTTGGACTGCCTGCCTTCAATTCTTTCTCTTCCCGTTTCAATTTCTCATCCTTTTCCTTCGGATTAGCATGTCCTACTCTAAAATCCCAAAATTTATCTCTTCCCCATGCTAAAGCTGCAAGATTTTCCAAGAACTCCAGCTTTGTAATTATTGTAGCGATAATAAAAATTGATACTGCACTCACCCAAGTATTATTTGCCATTAATGAAAGTATAAAAACCAAAAAAATGCCGGAAGTTTTGAAGAGTTTTTCTTCTTTCGACCCATTTGAAAACAGTGCAATTATTGATGTGACGGATTGTCAAGCCAAGTGCGACAGTTCCTCTGAAAAGGATTCGTGAGCGGTCCTCCAGTCCAGACATTTACGTGGTCTTTGGTTGATCAAGTGCAGAGCGTTTTCCAGAGCTTCATCCGTGATTTGCGCGAAATCGGTCCCCTTGGGGAAAAACTCTCGCAAGAGGCCGTTGGCATTCTCATTCGAGCCGCGTTGCCAGGAGGAATACGGATCTGCGAAATACACCTGTACGCCATGAGTAGCTTCCAAGCTGGCGTAACAGGCAAACTCCTTGCCACGGTCTGCGGTAGCGGTTTGAAATGCATGGGTAGGATACTGTGAGGCCGCTACACCAAAGGCAATCTCCATGGACAACGCGGTACGGTCTGGCATCCGAATGGCGGTGTACAAGCGGGTTTTGCGTTCGATAAACGTGGCCAAGCAGCCCTTGCTTTTCCCACGGCCTGAGACGACTGTATCGAGCTCCCAATGGCCGAAGGTCTCCCGGGAACGAACCACTTTCGGACGCTGAGAGATGGCCTTACCCACAGCGAACTTGCCGCGTGTCTCTGCAGGTCTCTGCCGTTTACCTTTGTGCCGTAAAACCGTAAGCACGCCTTTTACCAAACGGCCTGTATACAGCCAGCGATAGATCGTTTTAAAACATACCATCGCTTGACCCTCCTGACGCAATCGCTCTACGGTTTGCTCCGGAGACCAGGTCGCCTGAAGCTTTTCTTCGATGCGACTCGCCAGTTCTAGATTCCACTTACCTCCGGAAACTGACGCCTTACGGCGCTGGACATAGCCCTCTTGCGAGTTCTCCGCGCAGTACGGGTGTTCTGCTGCATTTCGGCGGAGTTCACGGCCAATGGTGGCATGATGTCTGCCAAGTTCCTTGGCAATCGCTCTGGTACTTTTCCCCTGCTGGTGGAGGATTTCTAGCTTGCTTCGCTCGATTATGCTAAGATGTGTGTAGCTCATGGTGGATTCTCCTTGTGTGAATGTGGTGTAGGAACCTTCATTCTACACGAATCCGGCCATGGGCTCTTTGGTATATTTATTTCCAGTAGGTGTCGCACTTCATATTACAATCCGTCATGTAATAACTCCTGCAATGAAAGAGATTGCGATAATTACATTACTAAGGTATGAGCCATTCTCAATTAAGTAATTTATCACTTCCATAAACTAACCTCCAATTAATTCAAAAGTAATTTCTGATAACGTTCCTGTATTCACGACCCGACGTATGTCGGACGTCCGGCGACTGCCGGGCCAAGAGCGTATGCTCGCAGCGTGAATATTATATTAGGCGACGTTAATTCTCCATTGATTCTGCTTCAAGATATAATTTTAATTCTTCTTTTGATTTTATATTTCTTAACTTATAATCTTTCACCATCTTTTTTAGAGCGTTTATATTAAATCTATACTTCCTAAAAATTAAAATTAAGGCTAATAATTTTTGGTATTTTTTCTTGATATTTGTTCTGACGAGAATCTGTTCGTAAAAACACATATAACGAAGGACAAAAAGTAAAGGAAGGTGTAGTAAGATACCTATTACATCGAAAACATCTTCTGCCAGAAATCAATTTTATAAGTATCTTCATAATTCTTTGTTAGCCCGATAATAGCTGCAATAATAATAATCAAACTAATCAAGAGCATTAAAAAGTTCAAAAGTTTTTTAAGTTGATAATATTTTTCGTCAACTTTTGTAACAACTAACATACCTCCAATTACGAAAAGAAGTGGGGCAAGAATTAGCTCAATCCATAAAGGAAAAGTGTATTCGTTAATAATAAAAATCGGAATTTGCTTAACTTAAAAACTTCTTTAAATACCCCTACCATACTTAGTTCCATATACTTTGTAGAAATCTTAGTTATCAAAGGATATAAAGTAAGGAAAATCTAGACTACATAATCCTTAGTAACTCCTCTTTCAAGAATTTCGAAATGATACATAGCAACAAATACAGTAATAATATAGACATTGGTGATTATAAAAATAGGATGTCTCAGTAAGTGAATCATTGATTTTAATATTTGCGGAATAGAAGAACGTGTACTTTTCATCGATAAAGCGTACAAAATAAATATAATTAGCCATATAATTAGCGCTTGTTCTCTAGGATTAAACAAAGATATTATCTCTCACTTTCAATTGATTTCGCCTAACGTTCACGTATTCACGACGCCCAGCAAATGCTGGGTGTGTCCGGCTACTCTTGCTTCCCCGAATTCCTTCTGCCGGACCGAGGGCGTATGCCCGATGCGTGAATATGGTGTTATCTGGAGGTGCTGACTTCTTGATCAACTTTCAGGATTACTTCTTTCTCAATTCTTCTGTTTTTTTCATGTATTCTTCATATGATTCATTAATTTTTCTTATACAAATCTCTTCCCATATTTCTTTTAATTTTTTATAGTTTTCGTTATCATCAAATGAATCCGGATTCATTTCTCCGCCAAACCCAATCCATGCATCTTCTTCAAAAGATGATTCACCCTCATTATCTGAGTAAGCAATTTCATTGGGTGCTTTCGTATATGCTAAATGCTTACACTGATTCTCCAAACAATAATATCCAGGGAATTAAACCCTCTCTTACAAAACTCTGGTACCTTCTTATTATGGATATGATCCTCGTTATCATCATCAATGCCGTACAGACAGTGGAGTTCTAGGATTACATGTTTGATTGGCATCTTATCCCTCTAATCATTTTCTGGTTTTCGTCTAATATTTTCAGTACTTTCGCTTAACGTTCCTGTATTCATGAACCCCAAAGCGGTTGTCTGCTGAAATGCCTCTCTGAATTCCTTCCCGCAGACCAAGGCTCCATCGGAGCCGCAGCGTGAATATTATGTTATGAGATGTCATTGACCTCTTCGAATTAACCCCAAAACAGTCCGTTATGACCCTCGTCTACAATCTTTAACTGTGTTTCAAAATCTTCATTCGGTTCGATATCATCTATGAAATACCATTTCCCTTTACTGTCTTGCCAATATATTTTCCATTCCTTTTCTTCTAATCTGAACTGTGCTACAGGCTTCTGCACCCATTGATCACTTTTGTACCCTTGTCTTTCTTCTATCAATGTCACATGATTTCCTCTGATCTTGTAACTGATTCTAATTTGGCTTTTCACATGTTCTGGTACTGCATTTTTAGTATATTTGTCCATGATCTTCATAATCCGATTCTTCGTAAAGTCATCCATCGATTCTGCATCTCCTTGCCTTGATCCGTTTTAATCTGTTTTATATCACGATGATGTCTCATAACGTTGTTGTATTCACGAAACGCCCCTGCCTTAGATGGCTCTTATCTTAGGCTGGGGCGTTTGTTGTCTGAGCTTCTTCCATGATTATACATCTGGCAACCGAGGGGCGGTAGCCACAATGCGTGTATACGTTGTTATAGGATGTTAGCATCTTCTTCGAAAAACTATTGGAAGCTTGTTGTTCCTTATCGAATCTCCTTCTTTCGCCACAGGGTAGCAACCTTCTCTTGAGGGTAAAAATATGCCTTTTCCATATCGTTGTTTTAACTTTTTTTAAGGTTTCCTCCTCCTCCGGCATAAGCCCTTTGGTAATGCTTTTTTTCTACTTCCATAAAAAATTCATTGAATCCTTCGACTAAATTAGCGCTCTTTGTCATACGACCGACACCTATCCTATTTTAGTAAAATCAGATTATCACCCTGCTCTATTTGTCTATACCATTCATAAAAACCGCAATATACTATATCAACCTTAGAAAAGGAGTGATTTAGTTGGCAAACAGTGATGTACGTCTTGCACTTTGGTCTGGTACCAATTTTTCTGGTCGTCGGATCCTCTTCAGACGTGGAGGGGTTGCGGTTCGTGATCTTGGAGCGTTTCGGTTTGACAATGCGCTTTCAAGCTTTCGACTCAGAAATGTTGTGCAAAGCACTCAAGTAACACTTGTACTGTTTTCGGGAATTAACTTTCAGGGGTCATTCCGGGTGTTCCGTGGCAGTCAAAATGTGGCTAACTTGGGTAATTTCAATTTCAACAACGTCACATCTTCGTTAATCTTGGTAGGCCGCAATCTTACTAACACGGAAATATCTCAAATTCAAAGCACTGGAAGACCGCCTCGAGACATTCTTATTATAAGACAATAGCACTAAATAATATGGCCTTTTGGGATAGGAAAACGACAGTCTACTATACCAGCGGCAATCTAGGGCTTATTTATCGTCCAAGGCTTACGATTTTATTGAACGCAACAAAGGCTCAGGGTTGCTTATTCTACGCCCTGAGTCTTTTTTCAAATTGAATTTGGTTATTTTTTAACCATCTTTCTCTAACTGCTGAGTAAAAGTAGTTTTACCCGAGCCCGCTACGCCACACATCATTACCACCAATGAAACAGTTGGATCTTTCTAAAGAATCATATCTTTTTTTCAGAGTTCTCATACATCAGTATTCTCCTTTCATCTTTGGTTTAGCTATGTTTATATTTTTGTTTTGCGCTGATTTCCTATAACGTTCCTGTATTCATGAACCCCAAAGCGGTTGTCTGCTGAAATGCCTCTTCGAAATCCACCTAGCAGACCAAGGCTCCGAAGGAGCCGCTGCTTGAATATTATGTTATACGACGGAATCTCTTCTCGAAGCGGCTCTCACTATTTATTTTCTTCTGGTACATATTCAATCAAATCAGACAATTTACAATTAAACGTATCACACAACTTGAAAAGTGTTTCTAATTTTGTTGTTTCTATATTCGTCTCCCTATATAACTTGTTAATTGAGTTACGACTTAGACCTGATCTCACCATCAATTCCGTTATATCATCTATTCGATGTTCTGCCATGAGTTCTCGTATATTACACTTGATTACGTTCATCTTTTCCCCTCCATAGCTCTATCTTATCTTCCACATTAGTAATCATCAACGAAAAGCGAAGTTTTAACTCTATAAAGTCAAATATTCACCTTGTAATTACCTTTATAAGGTTATATAATAACTCTATAGAGTTAATTGAAGGAGGGATATTATATGATTAATACATTAGAAACGCTAAAGAACCGCTAGTAAGAATACGTCTAGAGTTACTCTATACGGAGCTTCTGAAATGTCATACGGAATACAATCAGCTTTCTACTGAGACAGATCAATACTTTAAAACACTCCGCGATGCTTTGCCCGATCAACTTCAACATACCGTTTTTCTTTACGAAGACGCTCAAATTTCTCTACAATCCATCTTAGAAAGAAGTATCTACATACAAGGTTTTAAAGACGCGCTACAACTCTTTAGTGAATTGCAAAACTCTAGCATTTAGAGGGTCATATAATCCTCTTTCTTCTCTATTGTTTTTGATTCTATCGTGTAACGTTCCTGTATTCGCGACGCCCGGGTGTGTCCGGCTGTACCTACTTCCTAGAAACTCATCTGCCGGACCGAGACTTATCGGAAGTGTGAATGTACTGTTATATGTCGGTGCCTTGAGTTACTTGTATTAGACTTCTCTGTTTAGAAATAACTCCATTATCTCTACTTCTTTAAGAAAACGAGCTTCTATATTCTCCTCATGCTTTTCATACTCATCTAGATAGTCTAGCACACCTTCAAGCATTCCAATTCTCATTAGAACAGACATATCACTAAGTGAGTCCTCTTCTTCTAATAAAGTTCTTCTTAGCTTCTCCAATTCCATTTTCCTTTCAATTAACTCTCGAAATCCTTTTAAGGATTTATCTTTATTATATGTAAATTTTCTTCGTAGATTTATGTTTTCCAATTGCTCTTTATACTCACTGATTCTTTCAATTCTCATCTTTACAGCATGATCATATCTTAACTGATCAGGACCAAAACGAAATTGGGTTCTCCAAGCGACAAATGTCTTTTCAGGCACGTCTAAGATTTTAGCTCCATCCCATTTATCTAATCTTCTATCCACACACAATTCATACATTACTTCTTTTAAGGACTTACCGTACTTAGCTTCTACTAGCTCTTTGTATTCTTTATTTGCCATCACGAGTTCCCTCCTTTAAATTCTATCTTCGCACTGTCATATAACGTTTCTGTATTCACGACTCAGCCCATGCTTAGTGTCCGGCTGAATGTCGGACCAAGGGCGTATTCCCTCAGCGAGAATATTATGTTATACGGAGTCATCTTCTTCTCTAGAAACATGCACTAATGTCCATGCATTTCTTGAAAAAGTATTATCGATAGCTATGATATTTATTAAGTTATATATCTCCATCGGGGCAGAATATAATTCCATGAATTTATTAACTTTAACAGGCAAGAAATTCTTGGTCGAGGCGTGCCATGACCACATATTTCTATCTTTAAATTCTTTCATAATATTCAATTTAGTTTCGAAGATAAATCTATACGAGTTTCCTCTCCATTCTTCTGGGAGATGAGCTAATATTTCATTCAATCCAGCAGCAATCCAAATCAGAGCTTGTTTTTCATTATTTTCTTTGTTTTCCCATAACATTTCAGCAGTTCGGTTAAAACCTACTACCGTATCCCAATCAGCCCCCAGGATGCCTCTATCATTTAACTTTTTTGTTCTATATTCAATTTCATTAGTCGGCCACCAATCTATTATTCCAGTTCCAATGTTAAGATTAGGATTCGATTGTGATTGTATTTGAACTTGTTTGAAGATCGGATATTTAATAGATTTATAGCTATAATTTTCAACAAAATATCCAAGACGAGTAGACTTCTGTCCATGAAAAATTTTCAGAATTCATTTTTGATCTCCCTTTTGTAAAATGCTTTTCTATGAGATGATTTCGTATAACGTTCCTGTATTCACGACGTCCGACGAAGTCGGATGTGTCTGCTGAGCCCGCTTCTCTGAAATCCATCCAGCAGACCAAGGGTCCGTCAGGAGCCGCCGCTTGAATATTATGTTATGTGACGTTTGGACCATCTTTGAATTACTTAATCATTGTTTGAAATCCCTTTTCGTACAAAAGTCATCATTTATTTTTATTACAGTTAAAATAAATATTCTCAATAAAATCAAATAATTCTGATTATGAATTTCCTTATCATTCTCTATATTCGGTTGAATGTGACTATATTTGTTCCGTAAATCTAATCCATTATTAAATTGCGATTTATTAAGAGTATAATTGATATAATCTGTTTCCTGTCTAGAAAAGAGAGTGCTCTCAAATTCAATTATTCCCTTATCTTGTAACTCATCTAGTAGCTTACGCTTATACTCTGAACATTTCCAATAGCACACTACTTCATTAATATAAAAATCATATAAAAGTAAGGCTAGTTGGTAATCTTTAAAAGTTATAATTTCATCTTCGTCAATAGATAAATATTGTTTCTGTATGAGCCATTCAATTTCTTTCAAGTTGTAACTCGGAATTTCATTTTTATTCAATCTTTCATTTGTAAGTAACTCAAAAAAGTTGTTATAAGACTCAGTTGATCTTTCAAGGTATCCTAGTCCACACTGATCTGAAAAAAGCAAGTAAATTAAATAATTAAATTCATCCCCACAACCATAGGCATATTTCTTTGATATCAAGGATGGAATATTTTTGTAGACAAGATGTTCAGATCGAATTTCAAGTAACTCAAAGTCTATATGTCCATCTTCAACAAATAAAATAAATTGCTTAAGAACTGATTCTAAAGCAGGTGTAATATAAGTGCATTTCTCAAAAAAAGGAGAATTTACTGAGGGCATTTTCACTTTAAAGTTGTGTGCATCAAACTCTGCAAGCAAATAATCTTCAAAAAACCATTCAATGATTTCTTCTAATCTTATCCCAATACTAAAGAGCTGATGATAATAACCTGACATTTGGAGTAATGACAAAACGTTCTTACGCTCAAATACAAAACCAACAATATATGCGTTTTGAGATGAAATAAAAATATGGCGTTCAAACACTCCCATCTCGCTTGTCTTATTAACATTTGTACTTCTCATTTGTAAATCAACAAATTCAAAAAGATATATAAAATTATTAAGTAAAGTTGGAAAATCCCTATTTTCTTCAATCCATTTCGTGCTGTACGTTGCAGCTATGGTTTGACCTTCGTATATCAACTTTACTTCCTCATTCTGACTTTTCGAAAAACTCACACTTATCTCCATTGGCATTCCAGAGTTCTCTACGAAATATTGCTTTTCTAGTTCTTCTGCTTTTCGCTTTGCTTTTAATAAGACTTTGGGTGAGATTTCAAGTTTATCTTTACTACTCTGTATGTTAGCAATAAGCCGTACATAGTTCAAATTAGGTTCTTCACTATCCAAATAGCTTGAAATAATTGATACTTTATCCAGACTACTTAATTGTTTCGGAAAATGTATGGCTTGGGGTTCTCTATGATGTTTTAATTCATATTTATCCAAAAGCATTTGGACTGATGATAAGGGATCAGACAACATTTTATCTTTAATTATTTCACCATAGTGATTCGTGATGTTCTTAGACTTTAATAATTCTCCCAGAGATACACTAGTTGTACTCAAGAATATCTTGAAACAGTCGGATGTGATATTCTCATATACCTTGAATTTATCTATAAGTTCCCAAAAATCATCTCTATAATTTCTTTCGACTCTACTATACATTTCTAATAAGTTATCATCATTAATTGTCTTAAAGAACTTAGCGACTATTCCAAAGAGTTTATTAATTTTCTTTTCCAAACCAGCTATAGTATCAGGTGTCCAATCACTAAGATATACTTTATTATCGAAATACTTTTTTGCATTATAAAGTTCAATTACATCATTAATATCATCTACTTCTTCGTTGTAATATTCATCTATCAATGTTCGGCTTTTCAATAAATTTCTTCCATACAGAATATCATTTATTGAATAGAATTTTATTCTCTTCATGTAAGCTCCTTATCTATAAATGGATTTTTTTCCTAATGTAACATAACGTTCCTGTATTCACGACCCGACGTATGCCGGGCCAAGGACGAATGTCCGCAGCGTGAATATTATGTTAGGCGATGTATTGCAACTTCTTCGATTTCGCTTAAAAATTATTACCATTTGTCTTTCTTTCTCTAATTTCAGTAATTATCCGACAGTATTTTTCAATATCAAAATTAAATTCTAATTCATTGGCATCCATTATGCTTTTAAGGTGCTCGAATTTTTGTATTAATTCTCTAGAAAATTCAAAAATCTGAGCCCATAGAAAGATAAACTTATTTGAACTTTCGATAGTCTGATCATTGAAAGGGGATTGCTCAGTTAACCAAATTATTCTGTCGGCCTCGTGGATTACTTCAACATAGTAACCGCCACAACCAAATATTCCGCAGGTGCATGTAAATAAAGGATATATTCCTGGATTAAGTAAGGATTTAAAAAATTCTTCTACTACAAATACTTCATCTTCATCTAGTTTATTCTCATTAATATATAAGAGGAGTCTCCAATCAACTATAGGAACCATTCGACCTTTTACTCTTGTAATATTCTTGTATGTTTTTCTGGTCTCTATTTTCATCTCTATAGACAACTTATCTGGTTTGAATTCCCTATCTTTCTTTGAGTGAAGCTCCATATTTCACCTCTGTCTTTTACGATCCTTATAAGTCATTGCAGTATTTCGCTTAACATTCTTGTGTTCACGAGCCCGAGAGACTTAAGGGAGCGTAGCGACTGGGTGCGAAGCACTTAGTCTCGCAGGGTTGTCTGCCTGATCCACTTCTTCGCCTAACTCTTCGGGCAGACCAAGGGGGGTTGTCCCCTGCAGCGTGAACACGGGTTATCAGATGTTGTCATCTCTATTGTCAGTTAATCTAATAAGTTTATTGTTATACAATTGTAATCTCTCTTCGAAACTAATACGACTTCTTTCAAAATCTCTTGTCCATTTGTACATCATCTTTAACATTTTTATATCTGGTTTATAATGACTCTTTTCAATACCGAGTTTTTGTTTTAGAAACCGTATAAAAATTCTAAGCTTCCGTTTCCATAATGGTGTATCAAGAAAAATTATTGTATCAGCCATATCAAATAAGCATCGATATGATTCTCTATCTGTTCCTTCGAATATCCAAGATCCCCTACTGTCAATATTGTTAATTACCGCAATTTGTTCTTCCTGTGTTCGTTTATATCTTTCATTTTCTATTTGATGATGAACAATACAGTCAAGTTCAAACCATGGAATACCTAATTTCTTTGATAATCTCTTGGCTAATGTTGTTTTACCACTTGCTACTATACCAATTATCAAAATTTTGTTCATTTGAGGTTTTGCTCCTAATAAATTTTGCACTTTGGCAATTTCCGATAACGTTCTCGTATTCACGACGCCGAGAGGCTTAAGGGAACAAAGTTCCCGGCTGCGCTTGCGTAGTTGCCTCGTAGGTGTGTTCGCCTGACTCCACTTCTTGTCGATTTATTCAGGCGAAGCTAGGAGCTGTTAGGCTCCGCCGTGTGAATATATTGTTATCGGATATCCCCTCTTACAGTGCGGCTTAAAAATGATATTATTGAAGAACTCTTAGATAGCAATGGGTTTATTTTTATGAGATCTTGAATAAACAATTCAATTTTGCTTTCTACTTGATCAATGAACTCATTTACAGTGATACAGATATTTTTCTCTTTGTCTCTATTTGAATTGATAAAGTAATTATCTTTATAGACAATGAAATCACCAAGATCTCCCGCTTCATAAAACAACTCTGATATGTAAACATAATCATTGATCCTTCTAAACTCTAACCAGACCCATGGGCTTTCAATATAATGTATAGCAACATAATCAGATATTTGCTTCTTAAACGACTTAGCCACCAAGTATAGCTGTTCAAAATGTATCAAAAGTGCCTCTGAGAATATTTCAGGGTTTTTACCTATTGTCTCCTCTGAAGGGTATGGAAGATAGTAATAATCTCCCAACCTAACATTGAATTCACCGTAAATGTTCTTATATTCTCTTTCTAATTCTTCAAGATCTGCTAACCTTAATTCATCCTCGTAATATACTTTGTATATTATTTTTATTTTTACCATTCCTTAATTTAAGGGGATTTCCGATAACGTTTCTGTATTCACGACCCGACGTATGTCGGAGTCCGGCGAATGCCGTACCCAGGGCGTATGCCCGCAGCGTGAATATTATGTTATGTGGTGTACCGGCCTTCTTGAATCTACTTACAAATGATCGCTTCTGTATTTACTTATGTGCTCTTCTAATGTCTTTCTCGCTTCTTCATAGATTCTAATCACTTTATCCAATTCATTCTTCAACTCTTTATGTTCTTTCCAATATTCTTTCTCCACTTTGAGTATCGAACAAAGTAAATCTCCGATATATAAATCTCCTGATCCGAATGGGTTCTGTATTAATTGCTCTAAGGCTAGAGGTAAAAGAAAATCTAGATTCATTTGTTGCCCAATCAAAAGTCTTAAATCTTCATTATTCAATTCACAAAGAGGTTTATTCCTTAATCGATGTACTTGGATCACTAATGAAGAAGCAAAATTCGGTTCGCCCCAATATTTTCCTTCAAGTTCTTCAAGGGTTTTGGTTAGATCTATTTGTTGCATGGCTTCACCCTCTTAAATAAATGGTTTCCGGTATGTCACATAACGTTCCTGTATTCATGGACCCCGAAGGGGTTGTCTGCTGAAATGCTTCCTGAAATCCTTCTCGTAAGACCAAGGCTCCAAAGGAGCCGCTGCTTGAATATTATGTTATACGACGGAATCGCTTCTCTGATTGACCAAAATCTTCTTTTCTTCTTTAACTTTATTCGGGATCTGCTTTATGTTCCAATAAATCTCCAGGCTGGCATCCCAATGCTGTACATAATTTATCAATTACTTCTAACGATACATACTCGTTTGTATTGAGCTTTGCCATCGTCGCCGATGAAATACCCGTCATTTTCAATAAATCTTGTTTCTTAATTTCTCTGTCAATCAACAATTTTTGAAATGGTTTATAACTTATCATTGGGTACTCCTTCATATCCGTATTGAATTTTTCTTTAATTATATGAAAATATATTTCCTTAATCAAAAATATATTTGATATGTCTTGAATATATTTTTCGTTATGATAAAATAATATTCAACAAGTTAAATTTTTGTTCGCAAAATAAAATATAACGGAGTGTGATCATTTATGCATCATTCTTTAGAAGTCTTACTTGATTCGTTGATACGTAATCGAATTGAAGCCTTATATAGCGATCTTCTCAAGAACAACACCATTTATAATCAATTCTCATCTGATCGAAATCTTTACTTCAAACAGTTACATGAACTTCTACCTCAGGAAATGCATAAAACTCTATTTCTTTACGATGATGCAGACCTCTCAGTTCAAACAATCCTAGAACGTGAAATCTACTTGCAAGGTTTTAAGGATGCTCTTCAATTACATAATGAATTAAATATAACTTCTAATTGAGAGCCAAACGGCTCTCTTTTCATTTGATTCTGTCACATAACGTTCCTGTATCCACGACGTCCCACCGACTTAAGCGACCAACGGGAGCGGCCGCGATACGGTTAGTCGGTGCGGATGTGTCCGCTGATTCTGCTTCCCTGCCGATCGCTTCAAGCGGACCGAGGGCCGTCAGGCCCGAAGCGTGGATATGATGTTAGCAGATGTTAATGTCATCTTAGAATTGCTTCAAAAGTTCTTCTCTTGCTTTGATTAACCACGGATGGACTAATTTCAATTTGTCTCTTTGTTCCCATATGTTATTTAAATAGATTAGTATTCCTTCTGTTATTTTGTGTTCATCCACTTTTGTTCGTATGTCCTTCAAATATTGATGGTCTCCTGGAAGTTCCCATGAGATCTTATCAGAAATAAATAAGACTTTATCCAATAAAGAGGAATGTGGCTTCATAGTTGTATGACACTCTATTGCACTTAACATTTCTTGATCATCAATTTTAAATATTTCAATAGCCATTGCTTTTGATAGCTTTTGATGTACGATTCGGGCATAAGTTCTCTCTTCCGGCAAGATTTCTATTGAAAGCACTTCTGCAACATGTAACATTTCTTTCACTGGAATGACATTACTTATATCATGAAGAAGTCCTACTTGCTCCGCTTTCAATGGATCTGCATTATATAATTGAGCAATTCGTCTTGCTTCAGCTGCGACTTTCAATGTATGTTCCAATGTTTCTTTGTCATTATGTATTGTGAAAAACTTCTGGATATCATACTTTAGGTCATTCGTTAATTTAAAGTTTGGCACAAACTGTTCAAGTATGGTGTTCATGTTTTTGGGTTCCCCTTTGCATTAATTTCTGCTAACGTTCCTGTATTCATGAACCACGGAGGGGTTGTCTGGCGAATGCCAGATCAAGGACGAATGTCCGCAGCGTGAATATTATGTTAGATGATGTTGCTAGCTTCTTTGAATCACTCACTATATGATCTTGAGGCTTTAATCAATTCATCTTCTTCATCAAAAACTCCCAACACTCTGTCAATATCACTTACTTCATAGCTTCTGACTACAATAAGCTGTTGCATATGAAGACCTGGTGGGTCAGTGTTTGGTCTAGATAAGTTATTTAATAATCTTTCTGGTGTATATAAAATGCTCCATCTTTTGGAACCATCCGTGAAATACATCGTGATTTCTATCCAATTCCATTCTTCTGGATTATCAGTTTCAACCTCATCATCGAAATGCCATCTTAATAACCTTGGTCTTAAATTCAGTTCTTTCACAATGTTTTCACCTCTCTTTGTAACCTAGCAATTTCAGCTAACGTTCCCGTATTCATGAACCCCAAAGGGGTTGTCTGCTGAAATGCCTCTTCGAAATCCACCTCGCAGACCAAGGCTCCAATGGAGCCGCCGCTTGAATATTATGTTATGAGATGTCATTGACCTCTTCGAATCAACCCCAAAACATTCCATTATGCCCCTCGTCCACTATCTTTAATTGTGTTTCAAAATCTTCATTCGGTTCGATATCATCTATGAAATGCCATTTATTTTTACTATCTTGCCAATAGACTTTCCATTTTCTTTTTTCATCTATTCTGAACTGAGCTACTGGCATCTGCACCCATATATCACTTTTGTAGCCTTGTCTTTCTTCTATTAGTGTCACATTGTTTCCTCTGATCTTGTAACTGACTTTAATCTGGTTTTTCAAATGAACTGGTACTTTGTTTTGTGTGTAACTGTCCATAATTTTCATAATCCGCTTCTTCGTAAAATCATCCATTTATGGCTCTCCTGTCTTATCCATTTTACTCTGTTTATATCACAATGATGTCTCATAACGTTACTGTATCCACGACGTTCCACCGACTTAAGCGACCAACGGGAGCTGCCGCGGTGCGGATGTGTCCGCCTGAATCCAACTTCCCAACTACTCTCCTTCTAGCGGACCGAGGAGCCGTTAGGCTTCGATGCATGGATATGATGTTATATGATTGGGATGCCTACTCGAATTACTTAACAATTCGGAATCTCGAAAGTTTGTGAAATCACTTTTTGTAGTCCTAAGCCATCAATCTCAATAGTCTCTTGTTCTTCGAAGAAATCAATATTATGTTCTTCATAGTATTTCTTCCAAAATCTCACTGCTGGTTTATTTCCCACTAGTTGACCGATACTAATTTTTCCTTTTAATTGCTTAAATACTTTCTCTATTCCTAACGAAGCAATTCTATTACCGCGATATTTCCTCAATAAAAATAATTCCTGTATTGTAAAATTAACTCCTTCTGGAACAAACGGAGGGGAACAAACTAATATGAAGCCAATTGGTTTACCTAGATGCATAACAAAAAATGGATGCAACTCCTCTCTCTCTAGGTACAGGTAAGTATTTGTTGGATCAAATTTCCCATCATCTTTTAGATCTTCACAGGTATATTCTGATAAGTCATACAAATATAAATTATACAAATTCAAAAAAGTATCGGCTTGATCTTTTGTTATTTTTGTAATCTCAATATCCACTTGAAATGACACCTCTTTTTTTATATTCTTTGCACCCCTTTCATATAACGTTCCTGTATTCAGGAACCCCGAAGGGGTTGGCTGTATGCAACCGCTTCCCCCAAATTATCTACGGCAGACCCAGGGCCGAACGGCCCGCAGCGTGAATATTATGTTATCTGCTGTTTCTCTCTTTTTCGATTAATCAGTTAGCAAATCTTTCATTAACCATTCATTATTGTTTCCGTCTTTCGAAACAAACCAAATATGACTATACTTTTCCGGTTTATATATTGCACTTTTGTATTTAAGAAAATCACTCATTCCATATACAGGAGAAGCATTTCTGATTAAAAGGGCTATAGGGTAATTACGTATATGATATCCTATACAGTGATTTTTGCGAAGAAAAATTTGGTGAAAAAGGGGGGATCTTCTGCACCCCAAAGGGAATCAAGCAACCTTCCAATGTCTTCTTAATTCTTTACCCAAGCTGTAATACTAATCAATTTGCTCTGATGAATAATAATAAACCATTGAACCAGCCACTATTTCGCTTGGCGATCCCCCTTTCCCCAAACAAATACCAATATTCTTTTTACCCGCAATTGAATGGTTGATCTGAGAAGAAACAACATCATATATCCGCTCTTCTCCATCCACTGTTTTAATCACGATCTGATCACTGATAATCTCTTGGATTTTTGAAGGAAGAAGATCATCCAACTCTTCGTTCGCCCCCATCACGATAGTTCCGTATTCAGGTGTATCGAAGACCAAACCTACGCCAAACAACATCTTTGTTTCCATTCTCTGACCTCCTTATCTCTAATCTATGAATACTCGCCTTTAACATCTCGTAATCGAAGATCGGCGTTATGAAGTCTAACTATGGCATCTCTCAATAAAGCATAACGTTCAGTAGAATTGAGTTCAGGTGCGAGTCTTGCTACTAGAATGCTTGCTTGAGCCACATCAAGGGCATAGTTTCTTTTCACAACCTCGGGCTTCAGGAGAATCTACTTTCGTTAACATTAATTACACTATCAACGATATGTAAAAAGCTACAACTCTTTAATCACTTGATCAAAGTTGTAGCTCCTGATCCTGATACACTTTTTTCGTTATCATGTTTGTATATTTTAATCTCGTGATTTCAATCAGTTCATTTGGCTGCATTATATTCAGGATATTCTCCACTAATCCAATACACCTTGGATATACGTAAATAGGGGAGTCACAGTTCAACTCCCCTCACCCCAACAACGCCTGCTCAATCTGATCCACAATCCCATTAATCCCCATCGGCCCATAACAACCAATCCACATTGCCGCATCTACCGAATGCACTCGTTGCTCTTCGTCCCCACCAAGCATCCCCAAAACCCGCTGCTCTGTCGCAGATATCCCATCCTGCATAAGTTCATTACTTAGCAAAAAGTAGTGATTTGCCTGCACTGCTGGTAATCTCTCAACCGAGATATGATAGGCTGTGTCGGAGGTATCTGTGACAAATAACGGAACAGGCAGACCTAGATCACGGTACAGCACAGCCCCTGTGCGATGAGCGGCGGAATGCACGCGAACGAGAGAGTCCAGCGGACGGATCAGAGCGACGCTTTTGCCTGCTAATACGGAAGCTAATTCCTCAGACAACAAAGCCGTTCTACGAAGATAATCCGCAATAATCTGCCTGCCTTCTGCTCGTTTACCTGTCAGTTCACCGAACAGACTAAGGGTTGTCTGCCAGTTCTCATTACGTTTGAACATCAGCACAGGAGCAACCCCACTTAACCGTTCAAGATACTGCTCATGCACCTCAGTGCAGATAATAAGATCCGGTGCAAGTCGTTCTACGGCAGGCAAATCGGGGTATTCATACGTACCCAGTAATTCGGTGTCCTGGAGACCTGCCCGAAGGGACTGGGGGAAAGATAACACGCTGCTTCCTAGTCCAACACTCCCTACCGGAGACAAGCCCAGCGCCAGCAAATGATCTGCATACTGCACATCAAGGACAGCGATACGCTGTGGTGTTTCGGTGACGGTGTACTCCCCTTGCATATGGCAGATGACCGGTCCTTGGGCTGATTCATAGGATGAAGCTGTGCGGTTTTGCAGTAGAGCTTTCGCATAGTCTGCATCGGTTCTCGAAGCGGCAGCATGCCGGTAATGCAGCGGTGGGACGCCAACATACTTTTTAAACGCCTTGCTAAAATAATACATATCCCGATAGCCCAGCTTGTCGGCAATTTCCCCTATGGAAGCATCCGTATGACGTAGCATGCGTGAGGCACTTTCCATGCGTAGCTGAATGACGTACTCCATCGGTCCGAGGTGCTTTTCTTGTTTGAAGCGGCGCTGCAACTGTCTTACACTACAGCCCGCGAGGGTAGCCAGATCTTTCAGCTCCAGGTTTTGACGATAATGCGACGCAATATAGGAAGCGACCACATCCACCATGTCGGGCTCCGCTCCCCCCTGACCACGTTCATATGCCATGATCAGTTCGTAGATCATCCCCTGGAGCAAAGCATTGGCATAAAATCGTTCCAGCCCTTCGCCGCGGCGCCATTTGGCAACGATTTTTTCGGCGTTTTCGATCCATTCGGCATGGGCTACCGAGTTTTGTACAAATGATCTACGCAGCGGATGTTTTCGGTACGAAGGCATAACAATAGAGGCTCCCTCCATAGAAGAAGCCTTGTACTTGATCACCATATAATGAATGTCCTCTGATCTGGCCGTCAGCGTGTAGGATGATCCCTTCACCGCATGACAGGCAAAAGAAGCTCCAATGTGGCAACCCTCGCCATCCATTGCAAGTTCCCCTTCCCCTCCGTATGCCAGCAGCAGTACATTAGAAGTTACATTTGTTTCGTGTAAAATGCTGCCTGTCTGCAAAGTACCGCTATATCCGTCAAGCATCTTGATTGCTGTATCACTCCAACCACTTGTCTGTTCTTGCAGCGGCATTTCTCTCATCTCCTGACAATCGCATAGGTATAATCATTGCTGTTGTCATTGTAGTTGAGATTCTTTCTCATTGTCAATTTTCGGACATTTGAGACAATATTCCCCTGACATCTGGTAGTAAAAGCAGCAGGTGATCCGCTCACTTTTGGCAACATGCACATTGTCCTTACAATCGGTAAAACGGGTCAACGGATTCTTTCTCTCACCAAACACTTGCCCCGATGCCACCTGCGTCAAATAGGAGAAGTCCTCTTGAATGATCTTACGTTCCTGCTCCGTCTCACCTTCATCAGGAGCGAATAGTCGCCCGATCCGTACCATGATATTCTCCCAGAGAATACTCATCGAAAGGGGTGCAATCGTAGCAAGTGTCTTTAACAGAGGTGTCAGTTGAACTGCAAACATCTCCTGGACCGCCTTTTCCCGCCATATGTCCCGGTCTCCAGTCAGTTCTTCAGCCCGAAGCTCGTTCACCGCTAGAAAAGGAAATCGTGTACCCTCCTCATGTTCTTCGAGTTTCGGATGATAGAGAAAGGTGTTCTCCAGCTCAAAGGTTACATGCTGATGATGAAACGTCATCGCGGTCACCAGCGGAGCCGTCCATAGATAGCCAAGTCGCTTGGCTAACATGGAAGCAGCAACCTTCATGTCTGGTGCATCGATATAATGTTGAAACCAACTGATATACTCTCGGCACGCCTCTTCGTCATGCAGCTCACTCAGCGCAATGCTACGGACACTATGTTGAGGCGGCTCGCCAAGCAAAATCGAATGATCCTCCACCGTCTCTTTCCATATGTCTGTCGAGAGATATCGGCTCATATTAGTTCGATCCGAGCAGGGCTTCCGAAGCCTGATCTACAATCAGATTAATCGCAAGCGGTCCGTAGTACGCGATCCATAGTGTGGAGTTTACATCATACGTACGGTTATTTTTCACAGCATCAAGAGACTTCCATACCGGATTGTTCACCATCGCCTCTGCTTCTACGGCAAACAGCTCATCCGACAGGACAAAATAACGATCTGCTCCAATCTCAGGAACTTTCTCCATCGAGACTTCTACGGAAGTATCATCCTTGATTCCCTCAACGAGTGCAGGCATTTTCAAGCCCAGATCATTATACAGAATAACACCTGTACGGTGCTCGAGGCCATGAACACGAATGCCTTCTTTACGCGGACGAATCAGCGCTACCGTCTCATCACCCAGCTTCTCAGCCAGTTTCGTTTTCATTCCTGCCACTTTCTCTTCATATGCTGTACGTACTTTCTCTGCCTCGTCCTGCTTGCCAGTAATTTTAGCCACGGTAGCTAACGTATCGCGCCAGTCTTCGTAGAAATCGAGTACCAGGATAGGTGCAATTTTACTCACACTCTCATAATGCTTCTCTTGGAAGTCGGTCATGATGATCAAATCTGGATCTAAGGCTACGATGGCTTCCAGGTTCGGCTCGTCCCGTGTACCCAGAACTTCAACGCCATTCGCCTGATCACCCAAGTATTCTGGAAAATCAGTGTTCCCTCCAGCGATAACACTACCTGCCGGCTTTTCGCCAAGCGCTAACATTTGATCCAAAAACTTAACATCCAGCACGGCAACTTTCTTCGGTTTTTCGTTTAGCGTGATGTCGCCCATCATACCCTTGATCGTTACTGGAAAAGCGCCGTCGGTCTTCGTCTCTGTACTCGCAGGTGTATCCGAAGGTGTTGCCGCGGATTGTTTACCGCTATCTGTACCTGCTCCGGCACCACACGCCGTCAGGACTAGAATCAGGGCCAACATCAAGCCCATCAGTAATCGTGATTTGTGAGCAGCATAGCCTTTGCTTTCGGCCGCTTGCCCGTTTGTTCCTTGTTTCATTTGTAAATCCCCCTTATGCATACTAGCGATAATGATTTTCATTATCGAAACATAAAGAGAGCATAAACGATCTGTGCAGCGTGTTACCATGTACTTTTGCGACATTTCAGTCAGACTAATGCGACATCATGATTCATGTTTTACCAATCCATTATCCACCTTTTAATTTCTCAGCAATATAAGCATGCAGACGGTAAATGTCTGAAAGAAGCTCTTCTTCCTCCGGCGTATTTCCATACTCCCCGAGCCAACGTGGTGTCCGGATATGCCAATCCTCTGTCAGGTATTGCTTGTCATCGCGATACTCTAAAATATGTTCCAGGAAATATTCCAGAGAGCCGAAGGATTGTTTCTGATTATCGCTGATAATGGATTGTGTGTTCTCAATGATTGTATGTAACATTTGTTGAATATGCCCTTCTGGAGTCATCGTTGATCTCCTCGTTTCAAGTTTCATCTGTAATATGGGTCTTGCGAGCGATACCCTCTTCTTTGCTATCTTTGGGTAAGTTCATCCTTTTGGGAGTGTGCATCCTCAAATACTCTCCAAAATCCACATCCAAAGGAATATTTTTAAGAATTCATATCCAGATTTCGCTCAAGCATTGCTCCTATACGTTCAGCCATCACGGAAGGTGGGAGAGGCTTTTCATGTGTAAACCACCATTCCACGACTCCAACGATAGCTCCCCCCACAAACTGAACCTCCACAAGTTGATCTTTCATTAATTCGGTGTTCATAGTACCTGGAATGCTCTCGTTCCCCTTCTGTAATTCATGGATAAAAAAGTCCAGAAACTGCTTACGAAAAAAAGAACTGCCTTTACTCACCAGCAATGCGGAGAAAAATAAAAAGTGCTTCTCAAAATATTCAAACCACATGAATACCATGTTGTTATAACCCATGTCTATCTCCGTAGATTCACAGACTTCACGCAAATTCTCAATATGCTCTGTGATGAGTTTATTCAGAAGATCAAATTTATCTGTGTAATGAAGATAGATCGTTCTCCGGCTGATATCCGCTTTGTCGGAAATGTCCTGGATCGTAATATGATCAAAATCTTTGTTCATCATCAGTTCAATAACCGCCGTTTTGATAGCTTCTTGGGATTTGCGTATCCTTCGATCCACCTTTACCACTTCATATCACCCTTTTTCTTCATTGTTAATACGCAGTCTCAAACCATCTGTGCACAAATGCACGCAATCCAGCTTTTTAGCCATTGCAAGATTTTTATTTGTGTATACCAGTATACATATATGATTAATAATACACTACTGCGCACTAATTCACAGTAAGAAATGGAGTTTAACTATATGAAAATTGCAGTAATTGGGGCTACCGGAGGAACAGGAAAAAAAGTGATCGAATGCGCCCTTGGATTAGGGCATGAAGTTATTGCCGTTGCTCGTCGTCCCGAAGCCATTTCTTCAACAGAAGGACTTACAGTTAGAAAAGGGGATGTGTTCGATTTACCTGTTATGATTCAGGCGATTTCAGGGGCAGAGGCTGTCATCAGTTGTAGATCCTCCCCTCAACGTATCATCCACTTCCGCCAAGAAGGGCTTGGGTAATCTCAGCGCCTCTTTACGTACAATTAAGGCTAATTACTCACCAGGAGCGGTCATGTCTGAAGGAATTCCAAATATCATTACGGCCTGTCATCGTACAGGGGTTAAACGTATTGTGCTGCAGAGCGGCATTAATTTGAGCGATCGTGGAGAGCTTTCTTATGTCAGCAGTCTCGCCGTGCGTCTGATGCGCCGTATTTTTTGGAAGGCCATTCAGGATAAAAGTATTGCGGAACAAGCGCTCATCCAAAGTGAGCTCGATTGGGTCATCGTTCGTGCATCCGTGCTTCAGTATGCGGAAGGGAACTTGAAATGTAGTCCTGAATTGTATTGAACCAGACTATTAGCAATCGTAATCAGCTGAGAGATCTGCTCCTCATTTGCCTTTTGTCCGGCAGCCCATGCCTCCTGGTTAAAACCAGGTTTACTTATAGAACAATTCTATATATAGATTCAATTATTCAATGGATGGAATAAGCAAAAAACCTAACGATTCTTCGTTAGGCTCAGCACGACCATCAGCATCATGATGGATTCCAGTTAGTCATCTCTTCTATTTACTTCCGCTAAGTCTTTTAACTTCGACTTAACTTCTTGAATGCCGAGTACTCCTTCTCGGAGTTCATATAACTTAGTATCTTTTCCGCACATGCAGCTGAACTTAATTCTTCCGTGTTTACTTCTAGATCATACTCATCATAGGCGTATATGTAATCGAACTGGGAATGGGCTAGACCTATCTCGCGATCCCCCCTGCTTTGCTCTCTTCTGGTGAGTTCTTCTTTGGAGCAGTGAACACCAACAAACAATATCGGATAATCGGCAAGCAAATCATAAAATTCGTTAAACCACTTGTCATCGCTGATAACCGTATCCACAATTACATTCAGGCCCAGCTCCGAAAATAATTTAATGGTAGAATAGTACAATGAGCCAATCGGGCCAAAAAGGATATCTGACATCACACCCGGCTCCACTTCTCTTGTTGGTTTCATATCTGGATATGTCGTATCGATGAACTGATCATAATTTCGAAAAAATTGATCTACTGACAGATGATGCAACGGCATCTCTGCCTGCCTTTTCATTTCCAGCGCAATGCTTGTCTTTCCTGAACTTGACGTTCCGTTTAAAAAGATAATGAGTCCTCTTTCCATATACATCACCCTTATCTATAAAATTGGTGCCGCTTTAGCTGAGCCTTTCTCCTCTTAATATCTCCTTTGAATTACTGCTACACTGCCATCATTCATTCCAAAATTCAATGATTTTCTGGTTTACCAGATCCGCTTGCTCGTGGTTAATCGCATGACCTGCATCTCGAATGATCTCATAATCCAACTGGTTGCGCTACAGCTTATGTATTGCTTTTGGATAGTTAGAGAGGGTGTCATGTTCCAGTTTTCTAAAAGCAATTGTTTTCAAATCACATGAACTAATGACACTATCCCAATATATTTCTCTCTACAAAATCCAAAAAATCTCTCTGCATCGAACCGAGAGGAAGGATTACTTTCATAATCCTGAACCTACAACGCTGCCCCTGGATGCTAAATGACCAACCTGCAGCAGACAGCGAAGCATCCTTATACTTTTGATCCTCTAGCTCAGCTACTTCGTACTCAACTTTATGTACCACTCTAGTAGAAAATAGATTGAGATACAGAATAATTACTCTATCCTGGCTTATTAGCAATATAGCCCGGCTTGTATGAGCCGAAAAGCTTTGAGGCGTTGCATAGCAAGCTAGCATATCCGGTTCTCTGTGAGGTTCGGATAGCCTGTTAATCAATTTCTTGGTGATGAATAGCATGGTCAGATACCTTTACCTTTCTATCTTTTACTTTTCTATCATTTACTTTCTATTGGGGTGTTCTGACACCCTATTTATCAAAAGGAAAACAACAGGAGCAACAATCGAGCCATGAGTACTACTAACCTCAGGGCTCAGATTCTGCTACTGCTGCTTTACGGGCTTAACATCGAACTGACCTGCATGTACCTGAATATCCATCTCATGTCCGTCATTCGTTGTGATATATACTTTCCAGTCGGTTGTAGCCTCTGGCTCCGCAGGTAGCTGAAAGACAAGATTCGCTTGCGTCCCTGCTTGGACTTCTTCTACCTGATCATCCTTGGTACCTGATTGCTTTAGATGGAATAGCACCATGCCCGATGCATTTTTATTATCCACCTGTACTCTCAGATGTGAGCCATTGGAGGCAGTTGTCGTGAATGAATTCTCGAAGCTGTTCAATCCTCGATGTCGTGTATCCACAAATATTACTTCGTCAGGTTCGTTCGCGATGGACTCCAGCAGGGCCTTGTCTTGAATTAGTACGGGCAAGCTATCTGAAGTACTGTTCTGCTCATCTACATACGATGAACTGTGGGAACTCGTCTGCACAGCTGGGGTCGAAGACAGTGTCTCTGAATCCACGCTACTCCACATGACGTTCTGACGAATGAGAAGTGATCCGACTACGATCACCCCGATGCCTAGCACAACAGCCGGGATATACCTTTTATTGAGTTTCATGGCTATATGGGACGCATGTGTACAGCATTGGGTTCACGCCCCTCCCTCCTTCCGTTCATATCTAGTCAAGTGTCTCATAACGGATAGCATGTAACAAGGCCAGCGGCATCCGATCAGCCTCGTGCTCTATTGCATTTCCTGGCAGCGCCGGGCCGAGTGGTCCAATCGCACTGATACGTTCAGCCGCACTTGCTGCGGATGCACAGCTCGAAGGGTCCTCCACCAGATTGAGCAGGCATTCATTGATTGATCCATGCGGAGAATCATTGCCATAGATCAGGATTAAGGAGTTATAAGGAGCCAGCAGCACCTCAAGCCCTTCCGGCAGATGCTCGGTAAATGCATGATGGGGACTGTAGTCATTTCGCATATAATTTATGAATTCCTGACGTTCCTTCGGTCCCCGGATATAGTGAGCCTCCATGAAATCCTCATCCAGATCGGACAGTCCCGACTGCTGCTCAAATAACGAAGCATGCCGCTCATCGTTCGCATCCCGCACAATGGCTATGTATGACATAAATTCCTCGTCTGTAGCAAAATTCCCTGCCCAAATCGTCACAATATGCCGCATCGTTATCTCCTTATGAAGAGTTATGTAGGTTAGATTACATATTTCAATAGATTAGATTTCATATTTCGAATGAAGGGATCTCACCGAAGAAAGCGCAATCAAATGCATTCCTTATAGTGTACCCAATATGTATAAGGTTTTCAAATCTTTGTACTATTCTTTGTTCTTTATTCTTTATTCTTTGTACTTTTTTCTATTCTTTGTACTGTTCTTTGTTTAGTTCCTTATCCTCTTCCGATTCACCAAGGTTCGTGCTTTATAGAATATCCAGGTACTCAACAACGACTCTTGATCTCTATGAACTGCTATTTTATCGAAGAAATAAAAGTCATCTAAGGATACACTGATCTTCCCGATCGGGGCTACAGGCTCTTTGCAGATCCATTCATCAAATTGAACATGCCCTTGACCAGACATGTGAAACTGTTCTTTGGGTAGTAGATACAGCATGCCATCCGTCCATGGATGATTCTGTAATGTAGACTCGTTAATGGAATAGTAATGATAGTTCGTCTGTCGTCCTTTAATGCACCCATTTCGAAAACTCCCGATCACTGCCCTTCGATCAAGCACAGCAAAGAACATAGACCATATAGGATCTGTCGTTGCAAATACAGCTGTAGCTACTTCATTGTTATACAGTGTCTGCTTCCGCGGTTCGAAGCTAATGATATGATGATGATTGGAGCCATGAAATACATACTCGCCCTTCGCGGATACATACTGAAGAAAACGGTGCTTAGGGTATTCTAAAGTATATTCCATAAGCCGCCCTTCATGGACGGATTGGAGTAGCTCTTCATATTTCTCCATTTCGTCCTTAGCAAAGACAACTGTGGGAGAAGGATGCATCAATATCGATAGAATCAATGAAATCATCTGCTCTGATATACCCCCCCTCGCCAAAGAAGTCTCCTATGCACTCACTCATCACGCTGAATCTAATACCAACATGACACTCCCGTAAGAATATGATGCTATGCTAGTATGTGCATTTCACAGGGCTGTTTATAGCGGGTATCATCAGCTCATACTCCATACTGTTCACAAGACCTGCTCACGCAATTAGGCTCCATTAGACTCGATTATGCTCCCTCGCCGAATCGCTTGCGATAGCCACATTTGCGGCATAGCTCCTCCACAGCCTGTCTATTGGAAAATCCATAATAGATCCGGTTCGCGCGGTCACCATCCACGATGCTGCTGAAGGACTGCTCATATACATTACCCAAATTAATGACGCCTTCACCATCCAGACAGCATGGCACGACGGTACCGTCGACCAGAATCGCCGCTTGACTACGGAGCGCATGGCAGAAGCCACGGCCATCATCCTCGGGCGCGTCCAGACTTGGCCATTCGAACTCGTGGTCCTGGTTCAGATAGACATTCGGGGCGATCTTGAGGCCTTTGCCAGGCTCGACCTTTTCCTCAATTCGGAAATCCAGGTTGAATTCCCGCTCCAGCATCTCCAGTGTCTCCCGGTTGCGCTGCCGCTCCATATTCGTAATGTTGTCTTGGGCCAGGTTCCAAAGACGGAACGAGATCAGAACGTTATGCTTCACCGCTTCACGAACAAATGACAAAATATGTCCCACGTATCCCTCACGATCCACCGAGCCCTCGTGACCGTCGAAGCTGTGCAGCGAGAAGTTCATTTGCCGCAAGGCTGGTTGTCCTAGCAGCTTATGAGCAGTCTTCGGCAGCAGCGTGCCGTTGGTCGTAATATTCACCTTCAAGCCCTTCTCATGGGCAGATTCCAGCAATTGATCAATCTTGGGATGCAGCAGCGGCTCACCCTTGACATGCAGATAGATATGATCCGTATGTGGCTTGACCTGATCCAGCACGGTGCGAAAGGTATCGGGATCAATGAATTTCTTGACCCGCTGTGTTTGCGGACAGAAGCTGCAGGCCAGGTTACAGATGCTTGTAATCTCAATGTATACTTTCTTGAACTTTTTCAAAATCCTAGTCCCCATTCTTACGTTCTCAGGGCCCTACGGGCCGCTATCCAAGTGCTATGATTATACCGGGTTCTGGAGCTGAGGTAAACCGTTGGCTGCTGTCACTCATCCCTGACCGGCTTTGTTAAGCCCTCAACTGCAGTGACGCCCACACCTGCACAACATTGCTACCGCAGACTTTAGTTAGCTACTCCATTGCTACATACGCAAGGTTCCTGCAAAATCGTTCCCCTCTCCTATATCTATCCCAACTATTAAATTATCGAAACCATATACCTGATCTGATCCCTCATAGATTCCTCAAAAATCCCCCAAAAACAATAAAAGATCAGGAACAGAGCATGTACCTCCCCCTTCCTGATCTTTACTGAATTTGTTCATTAGAGCTGTGTAGTTACTTTTAGCTTATAATGGTCCTTTTGCCTAGCTGAACTGTTCAGCTTAAGAATTCGTTCTTGTAGCTTATTGCTATATCCCTCACTCTAGCCACACTAATGTTAACACTCGATACGTACAGTGTGCATGCCTCTATTCCTCATCGAAATAGGAAGCGCCATTGCTGGCAATGACTTGCTTATACCAGTGAAAGCTTTTCTTCCGCACACGGCGCAATGTTCCCGTACCATCGTTGTTTCGATCCACATAGATGTAGCCGTAGCGCTTCTTCATTTCCCCCGTACCTGCACTCACCAGGTCAATCGGTCCCCAACTCGTATAGCCAATCAGAGGGACTCCGTCCTGAATCGCTTCCGCCATCTCGGCAAAATGTCGATCCAGATAATCAATGCGGTAGTCATCCTCTACCGTATCGTTGTCCAGAAGCACATCCTGTGCGCCCAGTCCATTTTCTACAATGAATAATGGTTTGTTATACCGATCATACAGCTGATTGCACGTAATACGCAGTCCCTTCGGATCTATCGCCCAGCCCCATTCCGATAGCTGCAAATGCGGGTTCTTGATCGTGCTGAACACGTTCCCATCCGTCGTATCTCCCTGCAGCTCCGGATCAGCGCTGTCTACATTGCTGGCGTAGTAGCTGAAGCCAATATAATCGACGGTGTGACACCGTAATATCTCTTCATCCCCGATCTCCATGTCGATATGTAGCCCATGCTCACGGAAGTAACGCAGAATATAGCCCGGATATTCACCTTTGGACTGCACGTCGATGAGGAACAGTGATTCCCGCTCTCTGCCGATCGCCTTCCACACGTCCTCAGGATTGCAGCTATACGGGTACACAGCTCCCGCAGCGAGCATGCATCCGATCTGGGCACCCGGAATGATCTCATGACATGCTTTGACGGCCAGGGCACTGGCGACCAGCTCATGATGCGCGGCCTGATACAAGCTCTGCTTGAAATTCTCTCCAGGCACCTGCACCATCCCCGCACCAATGAACGGCAAATGTAGCAGCATGTTAATCTCATTGAAGGTCATCCAGTATTTCACTTTATGGCGATAGCGCTTGAAGAGTGTACGGGCATACCGCTCATAGAAGCCAATCATCTTGCGGCTATTCCAGCCTCCATAGGTCTTCACGAGATGCACTGGCAGATCGAAATGACAGATCGTTACGACAGGCTCAATGCCATACTTGAGCAGCTCGTCGAATACGCGATCATAAAATTGTAGTCCTGCCTCATTTGGCTCACTTTCATCACCATTAGGGAAAATCCGTGTCCAGGCCACCGACATGCGGAACGATTTGAAGCCCATTTCGGCGAACAGCTTGATGTCTTCCTCATAGCGATGATAGAAGTCAATCGCCTCATGTGACGGATAGTAGGCTCCCTCCTGAGGCTCAAAGGACTCTAGATTGCCCAGGGCGATATTCCAACGTTGCTCACCAATCGGCAGCAAGTCTACCGTCGAAAGACCTCTGCCGTCCGCCTGATAGGCTCCTTCCAGTTGATTCGCGGCAGTTGCTCCTCCCCACAAAAATCCTTCCGGAAATGCGGTCATTCTCTCCTGCATGCTATATCCCTCCATTATAATTCTTGGCGTTACTTATATGCTTAGTATTCCTCATGTACGTTGTATTCCACTACGCACTGGCCTCTCTTCGCTGCGCCTTCTCAGAAAAAGGAGATGAACACGAACCCTGTGCCCATCTCCAATGATTGATGCTAATACATCTCACATGTCATCTGGTTAAGGTACTAGCGCGTTAAGCCAATACAGTCAGCAACTTATCTCCCGAGTGTATGGAGCCCCCAGACCCACTGCCTACAACATCGGCAAATTGTCCTGTATTAGCAATTACGATGGGGGTAACCAGCTCATAGCCTGCCGCCTGAATGGCGTCCATATCAAATTCCACAAGCAGATCGCCGATGCTGATCCGTTGACCGTCCTGCACATGCACGGTGAAATGCTCACCCTTCAGCTTCACGGTATCTTGACCGATATGAATCAGCAGCTCTACTCCGTCATCCGAAACGAGACCGATCGCATGCTTTGTACGATATACAGTCTTTACCACACCATTCACTGGGGATACGACCTTACCTTGGGTAGGACGAATGGCAATGCCTTTTCCCATATGCTCACCAGCAAACGTCACATCCTGAATATCCTTCAGCTGTACGACCTCACCAGTCATTGGGCTAGCGATCTCATGTTGGCCACTAGTAACAGACTGTGGTTTGTTCTCAGGAGCTGGCGTCGACTCAGCTTGTACTTGCTCCTTGAAGCCGAACAGGTATACGAGCAGGAAGCCAAGTGCAAAAGCTACCACGACTGCAACAATCGACATCAGGAAGGAGCTATCTACTCCTGTCTCTGGATTAATCATGCTTGGGAAACCAAAGATACCAAGTCCGCCGATCATGAAGGTCTTTGTACCCGCGATACCCAGGATTCCTCCGCCAACCGCTGCTGCGATACAGCTCATGATGAACGGACGCTTCAGAGGAAGCGTTACCCCGTAGATCGCTGGCTCGGTGACCCCGAAGATCCCGGAGATGAAGGCAGGAATACTAAGCGACTTGAGCTTCTGATTGCGAGTCTTCAGCATGACGCCCAGCACAGCACCAGTCTGAGCAAAGGAAGCAGCGAATACCATCGCGAGAACCGGGTCTTGCTTCAGTGTAGACAGGTTGAGGATCGCCACTGGCACCAAGCCCCAGTGCAGACCGAACAATACGAATACTTGCCACAGACCACCCAGGATGATACCAGTAATTGTCGGGCTCAGATTATAAATCCAGATAGCTCCTGCACCGATCAGTTGACCCGCCCAGGTAGAGATTGGACCAATAACAATGAATGTAGCAGGTACAATGACGAGCAGCGTGAAGAAGGGAACCAGGAACGTCTTGACGACATTCGGAATCACTTTCTTAAAGAAGTTCTCAATCCGAACAGCCACATAGGTTGCGACAATAATAGGAATAACCGATGAAGAGTAAGTCATCAATATGACCGGAATGCCCAGGAACGTAATGTGCACCGGCGATTCGAACAGTGAGCCTGAGAACAGCGTGTACAGGGCATCACCGCCGGTCAGTGTAGACAGCGTCGGATACACAAGAGTTGCCCCGATGGCCATCCCCAGAAACGGCGAGCCGCCGAATTTCTTGATTGCTGTATAGCCAAGGAAGATCGGGAAGAAGTAGAACAGGGAATCCCCGGTAGCATTCAGCAATTGATAGGTTCCTGAAGTATTGCTAAGCCAGCCGAAGGACACGAACATAGCGGCGAAGCCCTTGATCATCCCTGTAGCGGCCAATAATCCGAGAAGCGGCGTAAATACACCGGAAATCATATCGATAAAGCGGCTGAACAAGCTTACCTTTTGGCCATCATTCGTGCTCTCGTCCTCTACGAAGCCCTCTGTTGGGAGATTCCCCACTTTGACCACAGCCTTGTAGACATCTGGTACCTCGTTGCCGATGACGACCTGGTATTGACCTCCGCTTTGCATAACTGTAATAACGCCAGGGAGGTTTTTTAGCTCCTCCGTTTTGGCGACGCTTTCATTTTTGAGCTTGAAACGGAGACGGGTTACGCAATGGAATACACTATTTACATTCTCCGTACCACCGACGCGCTGCAAAATATCCTTGGCTAATTGATCGTAGTTGCTCATCCTGATCATCTTCCTTTCTGATCAGCATTTTTGCACCATCGTTCATGGGATGAGTACAAATTTGCTCATGGTCGTAAATGCTGCTAGGTTACAAGGAAAATTCGAAGCTCTAACCAACCGCCCTTATAGATAAAGCGCTTTCAAAACCTGCTTGAATAGATTTCTGCTTGCAGCAAAGATCTATCCTTGCAGAAGATACTTGAAAAAACGCAGCCTGCATAGCAGGTTCATCCAAAGTGCGAATATTACTGACGCAAAAAGGCAAAACCATACCTTTTGTCCAAAGGTATCGGTTTTGCCTGATTTAACAGTAACACCCGATCTTTGTATGCGTTTTCTTAATACTAACGTACCATCTTCGATTATGCAATAGGTCTCGCAAAATTTTTATAAAGGTAGGGCTGATGGCACACTCGCTCCTACCAATCCCCCTAGAAAACGCCTTATAGTTCCCGGTTGAGAATGAGCAGCCTGCTATCCACGTTGACAACCTTCGTTCCGTTATCCAGCTCTACCATCGGCGTATCCCAGTGAGTATGTCCGCAGAATACCACCGTCTTCGGCCCGGCTGCCAGTTCATGGAGAATCAGCGCTTCACCCTGTAGCCCCTGCTCTGCTAAGCCAGGGCTCTGATGCAATAGAAGTGCATCCGGCTGGCGCTGCAGCAGCAAGCGCACGGAGCGCAGGTACGACGCCGGGTCCATGCGATTCGGCTTATCCTGACGCCCGATAATACCGCCAACCCCAGCAATCTGTATCTGATCCGCAGTCACGATGGATGGCGAAGCGATATGGTGTATCCCTTCCTCCGACTGAAACCTCCGGGCTACTTCTGTACTGACGAGATCGTGGTTGCCGTCCACGCCGATGACCCAGCCGAAGGTCTGTTGGAACGCTAGCCATACGGGAAGGGGATTTCCACTAGCCCCCCTCCGCCCTCGCTGCGCATACAGATCTCCACACAGCAGTACCCCTACTCGCTCTGGGCGAATATCGGGAAATTCCACTGCCAGCAAGAGTCTAACATGCTCTGGTAGCACCTCCCCAAGCAACAGATCAGCTTGAAATGTATTCGTAGACAGTTCATTATGCACAGTATTCTCTACTGCTACCTCCCCTACACTCTGCTGTATATCCATACCTTCAGATGTCGTTACAGATGTCGAATTAGTATGCAATTCTCCAGCAGAGGAGCGACTTATAATACCTTGCAGATCTGAAGCGACAATCAGAGCATCCAGTGATGCGGGCAATCCGGTCACCGTGCCATGCAGGATCGGAAGCCAAGCTTCCTGGACAGTTCCTCCCGTCCCTGCATTGATATATGGATACTGATCCAGCGGATCGTTACTTAGACGTACAATATTCAAGGCCATACAGCAGCCTCCTTTCATCCTTCGACCTACTAGTACTTTGACCAGCTCAAAATACTCCTTATTATATATTCCACATTTTCCCTAATGAGTGTATACTTGAACATTATAACCTGACAAAGGAAGTTGTGTCTTATGAAAATGCCTGTTCTGCTTAATGTCTTTCGCATTCTGCTTGGTGGACTTATTGTGCTCATGACGTTATCTACTGCCTTGGTATTATTTCTTCTCCCGCAGGAGCACACCTTCTCTCCCGTCCTTGGATCACAGGAAATTCCCTTCTACATCTGGATTATGTTCCGAACCTTGCTTATCCTGCTCCCACAGACGCTAGCCTTTATATTCATTACTCAGCGCAAATACAAGCTCAGTGTCGCTATGCTCGCCGCAGGCTGCGTTATTGCCTTGTTCAGTATAACTGGCATCGCGTTGCCGATTCAGCTCGGATTGCTCCTTGTGCTACTGCTTCATGGCCCCAGCAAACAGTACATGCAGACCAAGACTCCAAGCTTGAATTCATCTATGAACAGACTTCAATCCTAGCGCCTCAGGCCAACATCTCACTTGCCCTCTCCTTCAACGCTCTTCCAGGACACGCCACATTGCCTCTTCTAGTGGTGTTGTCCTGTGTCTGTTATAGCCCTGTGTCTGTTATAGCCCTGTCTCTACTCTAGTTCTTTCTCTACTATAGTCCCTACTCTCCTATGTCCCTTCCTAATCAATGTTGCCCCGTGTCCATGACCCCTATCTTCTGTTTCCTGTAGGCTAGCGGAGTCATGTTCATCGCTTTTCCGAATTGATAGATGAAGTAGCTTGTGCTATTGAAGCCCACCTGATACGCCACATCCGTGACATTATTTTCAGGCCGCTGCAGCAGTAGCAGGCTTTGCTGAATCCGATAATCCATCACATAAGTCACAGGTGTCCGCTTCAGAAATCGCTTGAAATACCGGCAGCATTCCGCCCTGCTCAGCTGTCCCGCTCCTGCAATATCCTCCAAGCTAATTCCTTCCGCAAAATGTTGATGGATATAGTCCAGCATGTCCTTCATTCTGCGATTCTTCAGCATTTCGCCTTCCTTATACTCCAATGAAAACCCGTAACTCAGCAGGCCCTTCCATATATGTGCCAACTGAATCGTGATATCCAGCTCATAATAAGTAGGTCGCTGCTCAATCAGACGATCGATTTCCATGATGGCCTCTGCAATGCTATGAGTCCAATGTTCTTGAGTATGCAGCACAAGATAAGGTAAATTCGTCGCTTCTATATACGGGAATACATAAGTGCCAAACAGCTCCTGTGAGGCCACAAAGCTCGGGGACACATTCAGACAGTAATAGACACATCCTGAGTCATGATAATCCGTTGCCTGATGAAGCCGACCGCTATTGATGAATAATCCGTCCCCTTCATTCACGATCACTTCGTCTTCTTGAATGTGGAACATGGCCTGTCCCTTAACGACCAGAACGAATTGAAACTCCTCATGCCAGTGCAACGGGATATATCCGTTTATATGGTGACTAATTGTTGTGCGGTAGCATGCGAGAGGCAGTACGGTCGTACGATGCTTGGTGAGCTCTCTATGCTGTTGATCAATGGTAAAATCTTTAATTTGCATGCAGTAACCTCAATATTATTATATTTTTCGTTCTAATTATAGTATATATTAATACATTTTCTCTTTATCATAGTCAACAATAGATACTATTTTGATATTTCAATGGAGCGATTAGATTATGAGTAGAGGAAGAGGCATATTTTTCATCATTACTGGGGCTATCTTTTGGGGGATCGGCGGCACCGTTGCCAAAAAGCTATTTCAACAATACGGGATCGATATGGGCTGGCTCGTTACGATTCGCCTGCTGATTGCGGGCGTTCTGCTCCTTGGGGTCCACACTTGCAAAAGAGGGCTAGCTGCCACCTTTGAAATCTGGAGTCATCGCAAGCTATCCATCCAGCTTATTATATTCGGAGTAGTAGGCATGCTCGGAGTTCAATATACTTATATGGCTTCTATCGACAGGGGAAATGCTGCAGTAGCGACACTACTACAATATTTAGCTCCAGTCATGATTGTGATCTATATAGCCATCGGTAAGCACGCAATGCCGACTAGGAAGGACTTATATACCGTAGTTCTTGCTTTGCTGGGCTGCTTTCTCTTACTGACAAATGGATCACTATCACAACTATCGGTACCGCCGGATGCAGTGATCTGGGGCGTACTATCCGGGGTTGCGCTCGCCTTCTATACTCTATATGCCGTTCGTTTTCTGGAGTCCTACGATTCGCTTGTCATTGTGGGCTGGGCGATGATGATCGGAGGAGCTGCGTTAAGCATCATCCACCCGCCTTGGCACATGGGTGCTGCGAACTTACCATTGGAGGCCTATATTTATTTGATCTTTGTGATCCTGTTCGGTACGATGCTGGCTTTTTGGATGTATGTCGAAAGCTTGAATAGCTTATCCCCCAAGGAATCAAGTCTTCTGAGCAGTCTGGAGCCGCTTGCCGCCGTATTAACGACTGTGTTCTGGCTACACGATTCCTTCGGATGGGTACAATGGCTGGGGACCGTCTGTATCCTTGTTATGGTGCTTTTCTTGACAGTGAAGGGAGAAGCTACATTAGAGGAGGCTTGAGCAACAAAGGTCTCGCTAGTAGAGTTAATGGAGTTAATGGAGTTAGTTCAGATGGTTTCATTCAAGGAAGGTATGGGCGTCCAAAATTCCTCCATATAAAAGTGTAAACAGAAAGAAGCCCCGACATTGCTGAGGCTTCTTTTCGCTTCTATGTGCACTGCTATTTCCGACATGAGCCCTGTTATCTTTTCTTCCGTGGGTCCTGCTACTTCTTCCCGAGCGCTTCATAGGAAGCCTTGTACTCAGCAGCCATGGCATCCCCGCCGCTATCTCTCCAATGCTGGACCTGTGCTCTCCAGCCCGCCTCGTCGATATTCCCCATGATGAACTTCGTCTGGGCATCCGTAATCAGCTGCTCCAGCTCACCACCACGCTCTACAAAAGTCTGCGATCGCAATGTCAGCACAGGATTCGGCACGATATGCTCCTCATTTCCGTATACGATCTGTTTGTTCTTATTGAACAGCTCACCCTCCTTGGGCTTCCGCTCCATGTTGTAATGCTCCCCGCGTTGCGGGAATGTATCCCGATAAGGCTTCACCTCCTGAGCATCCTTATCCCGATCAATAATGACTGTGTGCTCACCTTCCACCTGATAGTGGATGCCCTCCACTCCTTTATTAATCAGATTCACCATCTCTGGCTCGAATAATTGATTGATGAACGTAAGGATCCGGTCTAATTCTTCCTCGCTGGTTACTTTAGAGGTAGGGATCGCCAGAAAACCTGTATTGCCACTCTCACCGGGTACCCGAATGCCATCCGGTCCCTGAAGCGGGGCCACATCCATGACTGCACCAGGGACTACCTTATCCAGCTTCGTCTGCACAGACTGAGCGTTGCCGCCAGATATGCGCAGGTTGGCTCTGCCCGATTCATAAGCCTTGTTCAATTCGGAGGAATCCACGACGGCAAAATCCTGATTGATCAGTCGTTCCTCATACAGCCTTCTAAGCAGCTTCATCACCTCGAAGAAGGTCTCATCCTCGAATTCGGGATAAAAGTTACCATCGGCATCCATGCCCCACTTGTTCGGCGCTCCTTGAGAGACAGCCAGCCGGGTGATCGTGGAGGCCGTGCCCTGATTGTAACCTTTATCAAGCATCATGCCATAGGTATCGCGCTTGCCATTACCATCGGGATCACCCTCGGTGCTGAATTTGATAATCTCATACCAATCCTCCAGCGTCACCGGTGCCTCAAAGCCGCCCTGATCCAGCCAGTCCTTGCGATAGCTTACAATCGCGCGCCCCATATCGCGGAAGAGAGGTACTCCGTACACACGTCCATCGACGCTAATGTTATCGTAGTAGGCTTGCGGCTGCGCAGCCAAATGCTCGTATTTGGGCAAATGGTCCGTAATATCCCAGAACAATCCTGCCTCCAGCGAGTTGATCGTCGTTGGGGTGTAATTCAGCTTGATCAGCTTGGGAAGCTCATTGGAGGCGACCATAACGTTAACCTTCTCATCGTAGGCCGAGTGCGGAATCCATTGAATTCGCAGATCGGTCTGTGTGAATTCCCGCAGCTTTTCCTCTAATGGATTGGTGGGGTTCGGAATCTCACCGACCTGATTCACCACCAGGGTCAGTGGATAGGGCCCGTCGCCAAGCTCTGCTCCCTGATCTCCCGCCCCACATGCACTCAGTATACTTACCGCCAGTAGCGCGGATACAACCTTGCCAGCCCATCTTTTGTTCATTACCAGCCCTCCGTAGCAGTTGGATTGGATGATTCAGATTTTTACTAGCCTTTGACCGAGCCCAGCATCACTCCCTTGGCAAAATGCTTCTGGAGGAAGGGGTACACGAGCAGGATCGGGAAGGTGGCAAATACGATTACCGCCATCCGAACCGTCAGCGGCTGCACATCGGTCTGATCGAAGTTCGCGTCACCAACACGGCTTTGTGCCAGGATGACAATCTCCCGCAGCAGCACTTGAATGGGCCATTTCCGGTTATCATTGATGTAGAGAATTGCACTGAAGAACTGGTTCCAGTGGGCCACCGCGTAGAACAGACCAAATGTCGCCATAGCAGGCAGTGACAGGGGAATGACAATCTTAATTAGCACCTGGAGCTCATTGCAGCCGTCGATCTTGGCCGAATCCTCCAGACCATCCGGGATCTGCTGGAAGAAATTCTTCAGCACGATCAGATTGAAAGCACTTATAGCACTCGGAATCATGAGAGACCATAGCGTATTCGTCAGCTGCAGCCCGCTGACCACGAAATACGTAGGAATCATGCCCCCGCTGAACAGCATGGTGAACAGCACGCCCAGCAGAATCATATTTCGTCCCCGCAGATTCGGCTTGGACAGCGGGTAGGCCATCAGGGAGGTAAATACGAGATTGATCAAGGTGCCCACAACGGTAATATAGACGGAGACCATCATACTGCGCGGAAGCGTATCCGATGAGAAGATATACTGGTAGGAGACTGTGGACCACTCCTTGGGCCACAAGATCAAGCCTCCTCTGGCTACCTCAGCCGGGCTTGCGAAGGATACTGCCAGTACATAGACAAATGGCAGCACACACACAACAGCGGTGAACGCAAGCAGCGTATAATTCACTACATCAAATAGTCGATTCCGCCACGACTTGTCTTGGATCATGGCTTTCAACACTCCTTTGGGAGGAAGCTTGGAATGGATGTCAATGAGTACACTGAGTACACTTAGTACACGCCCTCTTCACCGAACCTCTTGGCAAGCCAGTTAGCCCCCAATACCAGAATGAGCCCAACCAGCGATTTGAATAGACCGACAGCAGCACTGTAGCTGTACTGTGCCTGAGTCATACCCTTGGTGTAGACATACGTATCGAATACATCCCCGACCTCCCGGTTGGTAGGGGCAATCATCAGGAAGATCTGCTCGAAGCCCGTATCCAGAAAGTTCCCCAGTCGCAGAATCAGCAGAATCACGATCGTGCTGCGAATGGCAGGCAATGTAATATGCCAGAGCTGGCGCCATCTGCTGGCTCCATCAATGCGAGCTGCTTCATATTGCTGCAGATCGACTCCTGCAAGTGCAGCCAGGAAGATTACCGTCCCCCAGCCTACTTCCTTCCAGATCGACTGCGAAATAATCATCGTTCGGAACCAATCTGCCTCCAGCAGGAAGGCGATCTTGTCACCCGTAAGGCGATAGATCAGCTCATTCAGAATCCCGTTCTCGGTCGTGAACAGAATATAGAAGATCCCGACGACCACCACCCAAGACACGAAATGCGGAATGTAAATAAAGGTCTGCACAAAACGCTTGAAACGATGATGCCGCACCTCATTGAGCATGAGAGAAAGGATGATCGGCAGCGGGAAAAAGAAAATCAGATTGTACAGTGCCAAAATGAACGTATTGCGGAACAGCATCCAGAATTGTGGCTCACTGAAAAAGCGTTCGAAATGCTTGAACCCCACCCACGGGCTACCAAAGAAGCCCAAATGCGGTCTGTAGTCCTGAAAAGCCATAGAGATGCCGTACATGGGTACATATTTGAAAATAACAAAATACAGCACACCTGGGAGCAGCATCAGATACATCCATTTATCCCGGACCAGATCCTTGATCAGCTGCTGCCGCTTCTGTCTGCGAAGATCACGTCGAATTGATGGTCTACTGCCGTTCAGCGCTTCACTCGCATTCATTTCATTGACTCCCCCTCCTGCTTCGCCGAGGTTATTTGTAAGCGATTGCAGTTTCAATTATTTCTTGTTCCCCCTATGTACGTCTATACGCCGTTCATGACTTCATGGGAAGACCCCTCGCAGTAGCACTCTCTGGCATGCATTGTGCCGGAAATGACCTAGGAGTGTGCCCTATTTAAACTTTCAGCATGCTAGGGTCATGCAGAATAATCGCTAGCTCTCCTAGCTCCCCTAGCTTCCTTTATCCCGGTATTGTCCTGGCGTCATGCCGAAGGCCTTGCGGAAGGCGCGAATGAAGGCGCTAATATTCGTATACATGACCTTGTTGCCGATCTCGGCAATTTTCATATCCGTCGTATCCAGCATCACCTTGGCCTGATTCATTCGATATGCGAGCAGATATTCACTGAAGGTACTGCCGACCTCTCTCTTGAACACTCGGCTCAGATAGACCGGATGAAAGCTCATGACCGTAGCACAATAGTCCAGCGAAATATCCTGATCGAATTGCTCATGAATGATGCTGACCATCTTGTGCGCGATATTGACGAATTGTCCCTCTGTCCTTTCAGATAGCACCGTGCGTATCGGCTCAAACAGCTTCGTATGGAACCAGTGGACGATCTCCTCCTTGGTCTGAAGACGAAATAGCTGCTTCAAGGTGCGCTCACTTTCCAGCACGGTGAGTGTGGATATCCCCTGCTCCTGCACCATCTTCAGAATCTTGGAGGCCAGTTGCAGCAGCAGCAAATGACGCTGACGAAGCAGCTCACCCTTGCCCAGAATCTCTCCCAGATATTGCTCGAATACCTCCTGAGCCGGCTCTAATCTTTGCTCCCGCAGAAAACCGATCAAGCGATCCTCCAGGGCTCGAAGATGGGTGTAAATCGCTGTTTGGCTCTCTCCGTTCTTCTCTACATCCTCGAAATGAACGACGATGTCGGCACCGAGACGAAAGCGAAGGGATAAAGCAGAGGTACTCTCCTCGTAGGCTCTTACGGTATCAGAGAGTTTGCTGAAAGACGAGCTGATGCCTATGCTCACCTGCAGGCCCAGATAATGCTTCACCTGCTCCCTGATCCGTTCAGCGCTGTGTAGGAACTGCTCCCGGCAGACGGCTACATCGTCGGAATCGGACGTTAGCAAAGTCACCTGAGACTGGTATACACTGATGGGCGTGAATCGTTCTCGTTCTGGTAGCAGCTCCGCAACGATATTGCTGATTGCAAACAGCAGCAACTCCCGATCCTCCTCCTGGAAGCGCGTCTTCTGCAGGTTATCAATCTCCAAGGCAAGGACACCAAGACGCCTCCAGTCTGAGGGAAAGCCGTATCGCTCTGCCTGTCCTTGCTCCTGCTCCCCAGACATTTGACCCGTGAATAGCTTAAGCACATAGAACTCTCGTAAATAATTCACCTGCGCTCGCATCTGCTGGTCCAGCTCTTCATTGGTTCGCGCCAGGAAATGCAGGCTGCTATGAATAAAATCAAGCTCGTCCATTCTTCTCTTTCCGTGCTCATCATGGGAGCGTCGATCCAGGCTCATGGCTGCATGGAACAGCCTGTGGATCGGACGATACATCTTCCGGCTTCCTAGCAATGCAAAAGCCAGCACAGTGATGAGCAGCAGTAAGCACGTAGTTACTGTCAATACAGCCATCTTGCGCGTCTCCTCAGTCACTTGCTTCGGTGAGACGAGAGACACATAGGACCAGCCATTATATTCGGAGCTGTTATATATAACGCGGACCTCATCTCCATGGATATTCGCTAGGAATGTGCCATGAAGGGCAGCCGTACGTGCCTGCTCAGCGGCAATTCTGCGGTTAATGCCGCCGTACTCCTCCGCGTCAGCGCCAGTTGACAGCAGGTCTTCACCTTGACGATTGATAATGAACTGGCGTGTAAGCGGATGGTTCGGAATTAACATGCTACGCAGCTCGTCCTTATTGATCTCCAGGATGAGCATTCCTGTAGGACTCGTGTGCCGCTTTGGCTGGAGCGGGATCTTATGAATGAGCTGCAGCGTATCCGATGGGGCGGAGGCCGTAACTGTGATTTCATCGGGATCTGCGGGCTTGATCATGGGTTCGTTACGAAATGTGACTCCGCTACTTGAGATGCCTTGGGTAACTGTGTTGTTTGGGGCATCTATGGGATTTGTAATACCCGGAGTATTGGTGGAGTTTGGCCTTGGCTCATTGGGTACAGTTGTTGTCATTGTCGTATCGGTCAAGTCATCCGAGCCTGATGAAGGAGAAAGATATGCCGTGGGTGTAGGTGTGGCTGTAAGAGTGGCTGTAAGAGCGGCTGTAGGTGCAACTGCGGATGTTCTCGGCTCTGTATTCCACAAGATATTGTCCTTTCTGCTCAGTATGTCACCCCAGCGCTGCTCCGCTTCTCCAGGCTCCAGCTGCTTCAGCCCATAGAGATCCACCTTCCACTCGTGTTCAAGATTGATTAGTTGGACCTGATTCAGTACAGCCTGGCTTTGTAAATTGAACATCTCCAGCATGAGCTTCCTCACCTCAACGAAATCCTTGCTTGTGAGCTGCTGCTTCATGACCGTATTGAATTGCGTGGATTTCTCGAATTGCAGGGCTGCATTCTCCATGGATCTAAGCAGTTGCTCCACTCGCATCTGCGTCTGGTTCAGCAGATGAACGTTGCTTTGATTCACCTTCTCTTCCATATCACGCGCAGCAGCATAATATAAAAAAATCCCGATCACAATCGTCGGGACAGCGCCTAACAGCAAGCTGAAGGTGGCGATCTTCAACATATATTTGTTCATATTCTCTCGCTCCTTCGGTGATGAGCCCTGGCTTCCATACCGTGAGCCTGTGCTTGAACATGCAAGGCCCATCCACGCTCCGCGACAGGGAGCATGAACAGGCCTGCTGGTCATGGGCTACAATTCCATATCTATGACCTGTAACTTGGAAATAGAACCCACTGAATATAAAGAAAGGACAAAAGATGATCAGCATGACCATCCTGCCCTTTCCCTTCATTATAGAGCTGTGGTCAACACGTGATAAGTGAACGGTTCACGCTAAGTTGCTACAGATCCACTCTCAAGGTGCCCAACATCTTGACGAATTTCGGATCGTGGTGCGAAAAGAAAAGACTTTCCCGCGTATCGAGTGCTGAAATCTGCTCAATATCGTCCGCGCTCAACTCAAAATCGAAAATGTTGAAGTTTTCGACGATTCGCTCCTTACGCACCGATTTAGGGATAACAACGATATCACGCTGAACGAGCCAGCGCAACACGACCTGGGCCACGGACTTGTTGTGCTGCGCTGCGATGGAGGTTAGCACCTCGTTGCCGAACATATTGTTAAGCCCTTCAGCGAACGGTGCCCAAGACTGATGCTGCACTCCCTGCTCTTTCATAAAATCAGCGCTCTCATACTGCTGGTAGAACGGGTGCGTTTCCACCTGATTGACGGCAGGTACGATTTCGTTATGCAAGATGAGGTCCATCAGACGGTCGGGAAGGAAGTTACTGACACCGATCGCCTTGATTTTGCCTTCACGGTACAGCTCTTCCATAGCCCGCCAAGCACCGTAGTAATCGCCGAACGGCTGGTGTATCAGGTACAGATCCAGATAATCCAGCTGCAGTTTGTTCAAGGATTTGGAGAACGCCAGCTGGGTACTCTCATAGCCGGCATCCTGAATCCAGAGCTTGGTCGTAATGAACAGCTCCTCACGCGGTACACCGCTGCGCTTAATCGCGCGTCCCACCGCCTCTTCGTTCAGATAACCAGCAGCGGTGTCGATCAGGCGGTAACCGGCCATCAACGCTTCGTATACCGCGTTCTCGCACTCCTCCGCATCGGGAACCTGGTAGACACCAAAGCCGATAATCGGCATTTTCACACCGTTGTTCAATGTTACTGTTTGCATTGTATTTCCTCCCATGGCTCAAATGTATAATGATAAACGGCCATCATTCACTAGAACCGGACATCACAGTAGGTGATTTACGCTTCCAGCCGTTTTGCATTACACTAAGCTTATTACCTTCGTGTTACACTAAGTCAATCGAATATTTTATTAAGGAGGATTACATATGCATACCGTCAAAGAAGCGGCACGGATTACGGGGCTCACCGAGCATGCTGTACGTTTTTACACAGATAAAGGGCTGGTGCCAAGCTTACAGCGCGATGAGAATAATATCCGCCTGTTCGATGGAGAATCCATCAACTGGTTGTATGGTGTCAAATGCCTCAAGCAATCCGGAATGCCGATCGAGGTCATCAAGTTGTACGTTGATCTCTGTATTGAAGGGGATGCCACGATTGCGCAGCGCTTCGAAATCATGATGGAACAAAGAGAATCGGCACTCCTTCAGCTCGAAGAAGCCAAGCAGCGCGTAGCCCACTTGGAAGAGAAGACCTCCCTGTACCAGGCCATCCTGGAGAATCGGGCCCCGGACGTAACCAATCCCGCCACTTGGGACAAAATTCGGCATATGCATTGTGACGTATTCTATTCGCCCACTGTTGGGAAGGCGTAGAGAAAGTATTCATAACTGTATCCGCCATTTTGAGCAGTAAAGAATGAAGTCTATATCCTTCTGTATTGCGCTAATATAGCACGCTGGTTCAATGAAAATAGCGACCGCTCGGGACTTTGTTCTCTCGTCCCTGACTGTCGCTATTTCATGTCTTCATTCTGTCCACTAATGAATCTGCCAGCACTTGCCGTGTAAGGCAGGAGTGTACAGAGGACTCAAGTCTCTTGAGGTGGGAACTGGCCTTCGTCATAGGACAGCTTCAGCATTTGTAGAGCCCATGATGAGGTCTCTCCGAGCAGCAGGCTTATCGCGATGAGCTCCAGATCATCGGAGATATATGCTGATACGTCTGGACTGGACATGACCCGATAAGACTGCTTGAAGGCTTGCTCGCGTAGTGAAGCTATAGCAGCCAGCTCCTGCTCGGATAGCTGTTCACGAGACTTCTCCATGCGCTCGAACTCCGCTAACCAGTGCTGGTCGAATTCTGGCTCCTCCCGCCGTTCCAGCGCCTCTTCCTCGTTCAGCTCTCGCAGGAACTCATAATATTCAGGGGTTATGGCGCGATTATGCCATTGTCGAAATGATTCATTCATCGTCTATCCTTCCTCTCCATATCCACCAGCATCTTTGATTATGTTAGGCCGTTATAGCAGCATATTCAAGAGAGCTTGACGTAAAAGGTAGCTCCCTCTCCGAGCACGCTTTTGGCATAAATCTCTCCCTTGTGCTGTCTAACGATCGATCGGGCGATCGCGAGTCCCAGTCCATATCCGCCTTGCTTGCGATTACGTGATGCGTCTGTCCGATAGAACCGATCAAATATTCGCTCCAGATGCTCCGGTGCAATCCCTTCTCCGCTATTGGTCACAGCCAGAACTACGTCATTATGCTGCTTGGCGAGCGACACCTCCACCATCCCCTTCGGCTGCGAATACTTGATGGCATTATCGAGCAGGATTAGAACCACCTGGATGATCTGCTCACGATTACCATGCACCGTCAGCTTCGGCTCGACCGTATATTCAAGCCGGATATCCTTCTCGAACATGACCGCTTCCATGGTGAGAACAATATTCTCTACGGCCTCACTTATGTTGAAGGTCGTCTGAATGAGATCAGGCCGCGAATGCTCCATCTCGGTCAGATACAGCAGATCATTCGTCAGCTTGGCCATCCGCTCTGTCTCGGACTTGATGTAATGCAGCCATTTCGCCTGAGACTGAATCGTCTCCTCGGAATTCGCAAGCAGTACATCCGTATTCGTGTTAATCACCGCAAGCGGTGTCTTGAGCTCATGTGAGGCATCTGCAATGAACTGCTTCTGCTTCTCGAAGGCTTCCTTCACCGGCGCTATAGATCTATTGGCAAAATACCGACTCAGGAAATAAATCACGACAAGCATAACCAATCCTACCAGTGTGAAGGTATAGATCAGATTGTTCAGTATTCCCTGACGGGAGGTCACATCCATGAACACATACATATGTCCTGTATCATTGGACATCGAGGTGTACATCCATACATTTCCATTTAGCTTGAATTGGCCCTCATTGCGCCCCTGCTTGATAGCAGTCTGAAGGGCTTCCGTGTAGAAGGAATCCTCCATGTCGATCAGCTTGGAGGATACACTTGTCTGCTGTCGGTCCACATCGGTCTGGATCATGAAAGAGACAGAACGCTGTGGAGGTCCCTCCCCCTGCATGCCACCACCAGATTCATTTCCCCCTGCTGGGCGTGTTGGCTGATCAGCTGCACCAGTCCCACTGTCCACATTACCTTGCGCGCCGCGATTTCCAGGCTCTCTCGCTCCTCCTCCACTCCCATTACCCGGCATATGTGAAGGATCATCGGGCATTCGGTAGAAATCCGAGACACGATACAACTCCATGCGAATGTCCCGGTACACGTTCTGATACGTGATGATATAAATAGTAGCGAACGATACAAGCATCATGACAGATATGAAGACCAGATTAACAAGCAGGAAGCGATTTCTAAGCTTGTTGAACATTAGGTCGTCACCTCAAGTACATAACCTACACCCCGAATGGTACTGATCCGTACACTGGATTGCAGGAAGGACAGTTTTTTGCGTAAAAAAGAAATATAGACCTCTACATTGTTGTACTCCACCTCCGAATCGAACCCCCACAGCTTCTCGATGATCTGTTCCTTCGAGGTAACCGCCTGTTTGCGAGTAATCAGCAGCTCCAGCAGTTCTCCCTCCTTGAGGTTGAGCTTGATTTCCTTGCCTTCGACCATCAGCTTGAGATGCGTTTTGTTCAGCTCGATATCCCCGAATTTCATGGCATCCTCCGGGATGACCTCCCCCTTGCGTCGTAAGGCTGCACGTATGCGGGCCAACAGCTCTTCGGTTGCGAATGGCTTGGCAATATAATCATCAGCCCCATAATCCAGTCCGCTTACCTTATCCGAGAGCTCTCCCTTGGCCGTGAGCAGAATGACCGGGGTATGCTCTCCATTCGCCCGCAATGTCTTCAGTACAGTCAAACCATCCAGCTTCGGCATCATGATGTCCAGCAGCAGCAGATCATAAATGCCGCTCTGTGCATAATCCAGCGCATCCCTACCGTCATGCACCATATCCACCGAATAGTTATTCTTCTTCAGGATCTGAGATACCGCCTCTGCTAAATGTAGCTCATCCTCAGCTATCAATATTCTCATGCTTCGTCACCCTTTATGTCTATATTTATCGCAACGGTTATTTGAGGCGATTATCTTCTTCGCACGAATCACAAGACCTTTCTGCCCGGTCCACCTCGTGAATGGCCTGCAACTTACTATATTACTGATTTTTGTAGTTCCACCTTCAGTATTGCTATTCATTATAGCAAGGCAACCTTGAAAATACCTTAATGATGTACGTATGTTCCTAGCTTCGATAAGTTAATATATCTTTCTGTTTATCTGCTTAATTTGCTTATTTGCTTATTTGCTTATCTACATTTTTGCTTATGTTCTAATTTAGATTGTGCTGAGCGGGCTGTTCCATTTATTTGTGTGGAAGCATCAGAGTATCACAAGGAACTGTTAAAGGATGATTAATAGTTTGTATTAAATGAAGGTAAAAAAACATTAACGCTATGTAAACATATTTAAGATTCATTAAAGGTTCGACCTCTAAGATACAGATATCAAAGCAAGACAGCATCACAACACAAACGCACAGCATAGACGCAATTCATTACAGGTAACTCAAGCAAGCTATACATCACTTGGGCGATCCCTGACCTACCAACTTCCATTAGAAAGGATTGACTACATATGGCTATTGAAGTGTTCAACCGCTATGAAAGCAAATATCTGCTCGACTACACCGCATATCAGAGATTACTGACCGACCTGCTTCAGTATATGGAGCTGGATGATTACAACAAGCAGCATGAGTTCTACTCCATCAGTAATCTGTACTTCGATACTCCCAGCAATACCTTGATTCGTACCAGCCTTGCCAAGCCCAAATACAAGGAAAAGCTTCGTCTGCGAGCCTACGGAGTACCTGCCGACAATGCGAAGGTGTATCTGGAGATCAAGAAGAAGGTGTTCGGATTGGTCAACAAGCGCAGAACTGCCTTGAAGCTGAATGAAGCGTATGAGTTCGTAAGAACCGGGAATGCTCCGGCCCTGGCTGATTACATGAACCCTCAGGTTGTGGAGGAGATCAAGTATTTTCTAAGCTTGTACAACCTGGAGCCCAAGGTCTATCTGGCTTATGAGCGTAAAGCCCTGTTCGATAAGGGAAGTCGTGATCTGCGTATCACCTTCGACACCAACATACGCAGTCGCCGCTTCGACCTCAAATTGGAGGATGGCGATTATGGCGCTCCCCTTGTAGAAGACGGACGCTGGCTGATGGAGGTCAAGGCCGAGAAGACTGTGCCACTGTGGCTTTCCCGAATGCTCTCCGATCACGGATTGTACCGGACGAGCTTCTCCAAGTATGGCAATGAGTATAAGAAAATGCTGCGCAATGGCAGCCAGGCAGAGACAGATCTGCACATCCCGCATAACCCAAGAGAAATGGAGCGTGTCTTATATGCTTGATACTTTATTTAATTCCACTGTGAGTGATTCCACCCTGACGCTGGGAACATCCATATTAACGATCGGCATTGCCATTCTATTAGGCGCCATCATCAGCCTGACTTATATGAAGACTAATACAGGAGCCCACTCTCAAAGTTTTACCTTAACCATGGTCATCCTGCCCGTCATCGTCGCCATCATCATACTGCTCATTGGCAGCAATATTGCACGGGCGTTCAGTCTGGCAGGAGCCTTCTCCATCATTCGTTTCCGAAGCGCACCTGGTGATCCGAAGGATATTGCCTATGTCCTGTTCACGATGGCAGCTGGTCTAGCTTGTGGTGTCGGTGCTTTTGAATACGCCGTGCTATTCACCCTGATTCTGTGTGTGCTAATGTTCGTGCTTAGTAAAGTGAACTTCGGTGCCCGCAAGCACCAGCAGAAGCTGCTGAAGGTGACCATACCGGAGAACCTCAGCTATGAAGAAGCGCTTGATGAAGTGTTCAAGCAGTACAATGTCGGCTATGAGCTGCGTAAAATCAAGACAACCGAGCTGGGCAGTCTATATGAGCTGGTGTATGCAGTCACGCTCCATCCGGCTACCAACCAGAAGGAATTCCTGGACGCCATTCGCTGTCGCAACGGAAATCTGGACCTCTCACTCACGATGAATCCGACACCGATGGCCGAGTATTAATTCATTGATCCATTGATTTTATCCAAGTGAGCATTATTCAACGACTGTTATCCATTAATAAATTTGTTGTTTAACCCGAATCGCATGTATTGTTCCATTTCACTAGTTCATTCTTGAAAGGAAGATTAATGATGAAGAAAATAATTGCAGGCAGCAAACTTTGGTCTATTGTAATGATTACTGCTTTGGTCACAGCTTGCGGAGGGCCGACAGGCACCACTGCAACTGCTACCTCCAGCGCAGCAGTTTCTCAAGTGAGTGCCGCGGCGGTGGCCAGCTCCAGCCAGACGAATCAGGCTACCTTCGCCAGTCTCGTGAGCTTCGATACAGCAGATCAGACAGCTACCTGGTCCGCAAGTGAGGCAACAACGATCACCATGAATGGTACGACTGCCTCGATCTCCGGCAACGGAGCAAGCGCTGAGGCTGGACAAGTAACGATCACCGAAGCTGGTACCTATGTGCTAAAGGGGGAGCTGCGTGACGGACAGATTCTCGTCAATGCCGCTGACAAAGGCACGGTACAGCTCGTCCTGAACGGAGTGACCATACACAATGAGGATAGCGCCGGAATCTTCGTGCAAAAAGCCGGCAAAGCCATCATTACACTTGCCGATGGTACAGTAAATACAGTCACTGACGGTGCTAAATATGTGTATGCTGATGCTGCAACAGACGAGCCGGATGCCGCGATCTTCAGCAAGGCAGATCTAACCTTCAATGGAACGGGCAAGCTGAATGTGACAGCAAACTACAATGACGGGATCACGAGCAAGGATGAGCTGCGAATCGTCAGCGGAGAGTTCAACGTGAAGGCAGCCAATAATGGTATCAAGGGCAAGGATTTCGTGGCGATTCAAGCCGGTACCTTTACTATTGAGGCAGAGAATGACGGGATCAAGTCCACCAATGACACCGAAGCAGACAAAGGCTTCGTCGCTATTCAGGCAGGTACCTATCATATCCGAAGCGCTCATGATGCCATCCAGGCTGAGACAGTGCTTGTGATCGAAGATGGAACATATCAGCTAGTCACAGGTGGCGGCAGCGCCAATGCAGAAGTGAAAACAGAGCAAATGCCTGGGGGCCGAGATGGATTTGGTGGTGGCGACTTTGGAGATAGCAGCATGACTCCACCGGAGATGGGCACGCCTCCAGAAGGTGCTCCTTCTGATGGCACTCCTGCCGAGGGGCTCCCAGACAACCCTACTCCCGACGGCAATAGTCAGGCTGGAACAGCAACAGACAGCAGCAATACAAGTACAACGGTGACAACGGAAGACACAGAAAGCACCAGCGCGAAGGGCCTCAAGGCAGGCACGGATCTGATGATTCACGGCGGCTCCTTCACCATTGATGCCAAGGACGATGCATTGCACAGCAATAGCAGCCTGACCGTGAATGACGGTCAGCTCAGCCTCGCTACCGGTGATGATGGACTTCATGCCGATGCAGCGCTCACCATTAATGGTGGAACCATCGAAGTAACACAAAGCTATGAAGGGTTGGAGGCCTCGATCATCACCCTCAATGGTGGCGATGTACGGATTACAGCCTCCGATGATGGTGTTAACGCAGCTGGCGCCGAAGATCTAATGGCAGACACAAGTACAGATAGCTTAGCAACGACCAGTAATGTATCTGCTTCAGCTAGCACTTCCACCTCTTCCATGAGCAGACCTGGTGGACCGGGACAGGCGACCAATGATGCGCTCTATATTCACGGCGGCACATTGACAGTGAATGCCGATGGTGATGGCCTGGATTCGAACGGCTCCATCTACATGACAGGCGGTACCGTCATTGTCAACGGTCCTACCTCTAATGGCAATGGCGCTCTGGATTACGATGGTAGCTTCGAGATGAGCGGTGGATATCTGGTAGCAGCCGGAAGCTCGGGCATGGCGCAAGCTATCTCTGATACTTCCAGCCAGAATGCCATTTCGATGACCTTTACAGAACAGCAGCAAGCGGGAACTCTGGTACACCTGGAGGACAATAGCGGGAACTCAATTCTGACGTTCGCCCCAGCCAAAAATTATCAATCCATCGTCATCAGCTCTCCAGAGCTTAAGACAGACGGTTCCTACGTGCTTTACTCCGGCGGTACATCCACCGGAACAGCTAAGGATGGGCTGTATAGTGGTGGTACTTACAGTGGCGGCACTAAAGTAGTCGCGTTTACCGCATTAGGAAATGTGACCTGGGTGAACGAGTCTGGAGTCACAGAAGCTCGCAGCGGCATGGGTGGCCCTGGTGGCATGGGCGGCGGCCAAGGCGGCCCTGGTGGTGGAAGAACAAGATCTCAAGGGGCTGGCGCAAGCTCAGATTCTAATTCGAACACAGGCTCAGGCTCTACTACGGGTACCTCCACTAATTAAGTACCATACATGGGCGACAGACTATTCATCCATCATCACATAGAACAACATTTATAGATCAGTTCTTATATATCAGTTTTTTGGATAACACTTGCAGATCAATTCTCAGGTAACTCTTAAAATAACGCAGTAAGGCAGTCCCCTTGGTAGGTCTTTCTACCGGGGAGACTGCCTTGTTTTTTATTATCCGAGCAGCTCGGCTCAGTCCCCTGATCCAATCCACCAGAAGACTCAGAACACATGATTCGATTTACGAAGCTGTTATTAGCTCATAATCCGAGCACATACTACCGATAATATGATTTTGTAAGGGATGATTCACCAGCCTGCTCATATACATAGAACAAGTCTTGCGGTAAAATGGAAACTGTTCGGTTACAGATTCGTATATACTTAGTGTAGCTGTCCTATACATATGTCATGCGTCAACACATGTGTCAATGACCAAGTCATTGTACCCATGTCAGAATGACAGGGTGTCTCTCACAAGAGCCATCATGCGTTATTATCCATAGGTATTAACTGTGGATCGCTCCGAGCTGTTAGCTCGTGAGATCAGTCTTTTGCAAACGGGGGAAGTAACACATTATGGAAACGTTGCGCGTATTTTTTGCCAATGCAGTGGTCCGCAGAATATTATTTCTTCTGTTGGTCGTGCTGCTCTTAGTCAGCCTGAGACATATGCTCAGCCTGCTACTCTTGCTCTTTCTGGTGACATTCGTCATGGGGCGCCTTCAGGAGCTTGTCACACGGAAGCTCAGTCGTTTATTCCCCGTCTCACCGGTGCTAGTTATTATCTTCCTGTATTTGCTGCTAGTCGGTGGGCTGCTTTACGGGATATTCAATTACATGCCCAAGCTGGTTACGCAGCTGATCGCCGTCATTGGCAGCATTAGTCATTTTCTGGACACACCGCACAATAACGAGATCATACGGTATCTGATCAGTCTACTGGAGAAGGGCGATATTAACTATCAAGCTTATCTTGGGAATGCCATAGCCTATATCACTACTCTCGGTAAATGGCTGCAGATTATCCTGATCGTTATCATTCTCAGCTTCTTCTATCTACTGCAAAGAAAGACGATCATCCAGTTTACCGAGAAATTCCGTACCAGTAAAATTAGCTGGGCTTATAAAGAATTTGCATATTTCGGGCAACGATTCACATCCTCTTTCGGTAAAGTAATCGAGGTTCAGCTGATGATAGCTCTGTTCAATACCGTGTTCACGATGATCGGGCTGTGGCTGTTCGGCTATCCATATTTGTTCGCATTGACGATTATGGTATTCCTGCTGAGTCTGATTCCGGTAGCAGGAGTTATCATTTCTCTGATTCCGATCAGCATTATCGGTTTTCAGGTGGGCGGCTTCATGCTGGTGGTCTGGACTTTCGTGATGATCATGGCAGTACACGCGCTAGAGACGTACTTCCTGAATCCGCGACTATACGCCCATAAGACTAAGCTGCCAATGTTCTACACATTCTTGATTCTGATCTTCTCCGAGCATTATTTAGGCATCTGGGGGTTGATTATCGGTATCCCGATCTTCATGTTCCTGCTGGATATTCTGGAGGTTGAACAGGGTCCCAAGAAGCCTACGAACGTATAATTACGAGTACCACTAAGCTTTCAGATTTCTATGAGACCGACCTAAACAAACAGGCTCTTCGCTCTATACCAGCGGAGGGGCCTGTTTTCAGTTCCATACCGTGTCTGCAAAATAAAACAAAACGAAGAAGCATCATCGTCATTTTCCCATATGCATATGTTGCATATAGCCACAATGTGATTTCATGTAGATCTGCATTCTTCATAGTTCGATTAGTAACACTATAAATGCAATATACAGACAATTAGAACCATTTCAAATCATATATATTGTTGAATGAATGTTGCTTGATGGATTTAAGAAAATTGCCACTTAGATTCGTTTGGCAATGTCCCGTATATTCTCGGCGTAGGCTGCAAGCTGCTGCATGGAAGCAGCGATCTCCTCTGTTCCTGCGGCCTGATTCCCGCTCAGCTCCGAGCAAGCAGTGAGCTTGACTCGTAGCTCATGGATGTGACTATGAATAGAAGTCAGCATCTCCTCCACCTCACTGGACGTAGTACTACTTGAGTCTGCCATCGTACGAATCTCCTTCGCCACAATCCCGAAGCCTCGCCCAGCTTCTCCTGCATGGGCAGCCTCAATCGCTGCATTAATGCCGAGCAGACGTGAATTATCGGCGATACTGCGAATGAAGCGAAGCATGCTGTCAGCCCGCTCCAGCTCCGTGAGCACCTGACCTCCCAGCTCATTCAGCACATGTACCTCTGACATCAGTGTATTGGCTGCTCCTGCTATGCCATCCGACAATTCCCGAATTTCAGTTGAGCTATCGGCCAGCTTCTCAGCGGCTCCTTCAAGCGTTAACTGGTTGTGCAGACTGATTCCCATCGTCAAAATACCGAGACATTGCTGGTGTTCATTATGGAGGGGCATGGATATCGATTTGAAGGGATAGCCGTAGACCTCCTCCGGTACACTGACTGTAATCATACTATTCGTATCCAGAGCCTTTCGAATACCTCCCGTTGGTGGAATCGGGACCCCAAGCTTGAGGCCTATGTCCAACTTTTCTCCGGGCAGATAATATATAAATTTCTCTTGATCCGTTAGGGCAAACATTACATCCGAAGGAATCAGTCTCTGCACCAATGGCAAAGTTGCCGCTAAGGAGCTCAGCATATGCTCTAGGCTGTTTGACGCGTCTTTATTTGTCATATCCACCATCCTCATTTCTCATGCTTACATTACAAGTCTACTAAGTATATCGGCTACCAGGTTGATTTAATATGCGCTTATTTACAGCTGAATCACACAGAATATGCAACTTCGAAAAATGTAAATATAAGTCATAGAAAGCGCTTGCAATTCTTGGGGATTTTGCTATATGATGTTGCCATGAACGTTAGCAGCCTAAGTCTTGCACCGAGATAAGACGGTCTATATCTTGAGGGCGACAGGAGGGGTGTCCGGAATTGATCGTGTTCACAGCTTATACAGCTGCAACCAGAGCATGCTTATGCCAATCCATCCAATGATGGGGTAATCCATCTGTGATGGCTGATCGTCCTTCTTCTTTTAATCTCTATGAAATGAGGTACGTACATGAAGAAAAACTATTGGAACATGCTGACCGCGTCTGCCCTTGCTGCCGTCTTATCTCTCAGTGTAGTGCTACCAGTCGGTGCTGATGATGCCATTTATGAAAACGTTAACAATTCCCCTGCCATCAATGGAGTTACAGCGGACGTGTATGCCAGTAGCCTGACTCTCACCGGGGCCAACAGCGTCTATGATCTGAAGGGCTTCTCAAGCGGGAATACCGGGGGCGGGATCGTCGCCGAGAGCAATACGACGCTGTATAAAAAAGTGTATACGGCCTCAGATTTGGCTGCGGCTTTGAAGAAGAACTCCGGCGTCAAGGTTGTAGAGATTATGAACGACCTCAATCTGGGCTGGAATGAACTGCCGACCGATGCCAAAAAGTCACCTTTTGCTGCACATAACTCTCCTCTCACCCATCCTGTGCTGCTGCAGACCGGAGTCAGTAAGGTAACCATTGACGGCTTCGATGGACTGACCATCTTCTCTGCGAACGGCTCCAAGATCAAGCATGCTGCCTTCACGATCAAACGGAGTTCCAACGTCATCATCAGGAACCTTGAATTCGATGAGCTCTGGGAATGGGACGAGTCCAGCAAGGGTGATTATGACAAGAACGACTGGGACTATATCACAGTGGAAGAGAGTGACAAGGTATGGATTGATCACTGTACCTTCAACAAAGCCTACGACGGGTTAGTTGATTCCAAAAAAGGAACGTCTGGTGTAACTGTGTCGTGGTCCCTCTTCAAAGGGGACGACCGTTCCTCTAATAGCTGGGTAACCCAGCAGATTAACGCTTTGGAAGCCAATCGCTCCGCATACCCCATGTACGATTATCTGCGTAGCAGCGCTGTTGGTCTGAGCAAGAATGATATCATTGCCGTGGCTAGCTCCCAGAAAAAAGGACATCTCGTCGGTGCCAATGAGCTAGCGTCAGATAACCCTGATCTGAGCATTACACTGCATCATAATTATTATGTAGACCTGCAGGATCGCTTGCCTCGTCTTCGTGGCGGAAATGCACACGTGTACAATGTCGTTGCAGATAGCTCCGCTGCAGAGCAGGCGAGCAAGATCATTATTCCTGCGATGGCAAGTGCCATCTCCTCCAAAGGATATAAATTTGGCATTACCAGTAACGGGGCAATCTCTACCGAAGGTGGAGCTGTACTTGTCGAGAAATCACAGCTCATTGGCATTCAGTATCCGCTACGCAACAATCAGAAAAATGCATCGAATGCCACATACACTGGCAAGATTAAGGCTGTAGATACCATCTACACCTTTAACGGCCAGACGTTCCGTGGAGGCAGCGAGACGGCTAACAGCCCATTAGCACCTATACCAGCAACGGTAATCCCCTTCTCCTGGTCAGGCATCTCCTCACTGCCTTATAGCTACAGTCCGGAGGACCCTGCTGGGCTGAAGACTCTGCTTAGCGGCAATAACGGAGCAGGTGCAGGAAAGGTGTCATGGGATAAGCAGAACTGGCTTAAGACATCTTACTAGATTCGCCTATTATCAAGAAGCGACAAACCCTATTGTGGTTTGGTGGTTTGGTGGTTTGGTGGTTTGGTGGTTTGGTGAGTTGATGAGTTGGTGAGCCCGATGGACTCAATGAACTTGGTATAGTACCCCTTCGATATGGGGACGATACGCATAGCCAAGATCAGCTTATAAAAGATAAGGAGTTGTTCGACTCATGCAGTCTAACCAACCTAACCAACCTAACCAACTTAATCAACCTATTCAAACTACGCAGTCCATGCAGCCACTCCAATCAAACACAAATACGCGTGAGACCTTCGTCGCTGTACAAAAAAACGGTGACGGTGATCTGACTGCATTTCAGACCTCAAGCGGGCGCGTATTGGATTATCAGCAAGCGCTGCAGGAGGTTCAGAATGGTGCCATCGCTGGGGTCAACGTATTCAAGGGAAAAGACGGGGATGCCTATATCCGCGGTGATGCTGACGGAGATCCGACCAATAATCTGGACCAGCTTCCCCTATTCTGATTTTATTTCAGAAGACATCAAGAGAAACGACTCTGACGCCATTCATTGCATCACGATGAATGGCGTTTGACCTTTTACAAGCCGCAAAGATTACTTAATCTACGACAAGATTATTACCTTCCAAGTAGACTCATACAGCAACAACTAGATTGAACCTGCAAAAAGTAACTCCTTCTATTCATAGTGCACCTACTTGTAGGCACCTTTGTGGATGATTTGATGATAATCACCATTGCAAAGTATAACGAACTGAAATATATGGGCTGTAATGTAGCAAATCCAGGGCTAAGCCCTGGATTTTGTTGTGTTACAAAGATCCGTACTACTGTGTCATCAGAAAGTCTGCTTAAAATAGTTCAACACATAAAATAGAAGAGTATATCTTCTTTATTCGGGAAAAGCTTAAAGAAGGTCACGCGCGACACCTCAGCCAATCGACAGTTATTATCCACCCTCACTTCATGGCGCATACGTCCCTGCATGAAATGCAGGCTGCTCCATAGATCGCAATTTTGGACTTCGCTGTCTTCATTCTCCACCAGGAAGTGTTGTAAAGACATTCGCATCTCTGGTTCAAAATTTTGAAGATTTGGTGTAAATCACCCTCTCTTATTGGAAAAACCTGATTCGAATTGCCAAATAACGTATATGTACAAGTATATCCTCGTTGCTCTGATAGCTGTTACGCCAGATTGAACTGGATGATGAGCGCTGCGTCTAATTGGTAAGCATTAGTCCAATTCATTAAAGAACTACAAGGAGGCTACACAAAGATGTTCAAACGTATGGATGAGATTGCAATTGAAATTCCTAATGTCGGAAAGCCAGACCCTAATGCTGCTGCTGCGGTACAGGAGCTTCTTGGCGGGAAATTCGGTGAAATGTCGACTCTGAACAACTACCTCTTCCAGTCGTTCAACTTCCGCTCCAAAGAAAAGTTAAGACCTTTCTATGATCTGATCATGAGTATTACCGCGGAGGAATTGGGCCATGTCGAGCTTGTCTCTCACGCGATAAATAAATGTCTGCAAGGATCTACCTTCCTTCAGGACCCCGACCGCTCACCGCTGGACGGCGTAAAGGATGCTCGCTTATCCTACCACTACTTAGCCGGAGGCCAAGGAGCCTTGCCTGTCGATTCAATGGGCAACCCGTGGAACGGTACTTATGTCTTCAATAGCGGTAACCTTGTGGAGGATCTGCTCCACAACTTCTTCCTGGAATGCGGAGCCAGAACCCACAAGATGAAAGTATACGAGATGACAGACCATCCAGCGGCCCGTGAAGTCATCGGCTACCTGCTGGTCCGTGGCGGCGTTCACGTCGTGGCTTATGCCAAGGCACTTGAAGTGGCTACCGGGGTCAACGTTACAAAGCTGGTGCCTATTCCCTCATTGAACAACAAAGCCTTCAATGAAGCACGCAAGTATGAGGACAAAGGGACACACACGAAGCTGTATACGTGGAGTGACAAGGATTTTACAACGATTGATCAGATCTGGAAAGGTACTCATCCTGAGGATGGCTCCACATTGGAGGTCGTGCATGGTGTTCCAGCAGGTGCTCCCATTCCAGAGGCTCCAGCAGTGGAAGAAGAATTTGCCCCCGGTATATCCAAGGACGAATTCAACGAAATCGCCAAGCGGCTCAAGCAGGCAGGAAATATCACAAGCTAGACCAGCTGGCAGCTGAAGGATAACGCAGGGCTGTAATTCATTGAGGAGCTCCTTAGCTCAATAGCTAACCATGATTCGTTGTAGGCTACGTCATTCGCAACAGCAGGAGATTGTTGTTGCAACGAATTCCCTCCTGCTGTTGTTTTCAATATCGTTCATGCTTCTTCTACAACAATTCCCTGTGTCTCGTAGGGATAATCAATGCCTCGCTTCACCTGCTCCTTCGCTTCCTTACCCAGTAGTAACTCAACCATATACAGTCCAAGGTCAATCGAGGTGGATACACCGCCAGCTGTGATTACGCGCCCATCCTGTACGATTCTAGCCTGCACAACCTCGCTTACATAGGGTTCGAGCAACGCATATTGCAGCGGATGAATAGTTGCCTTAATATCCTGAAGTAGTCCAGCTGCCCCGAGCAGCAGAGAGCCTGACAGACAGAGATCAGATATTGCGCGTGCTCGGCCTTCCTCAGCCAAGCTACAAACTCCTCATCATACCGCAATTGGCGTGTACCCATTCCACCCGGAATAATACAGCATCATATTCTGACAGATCAGGATTGACGTTGTCGATCTTGATGGTAAGGCCGAGCTCATCACGAACCTCTGTATGGCGGGCACAAATATCAAAGGTTGCGTCCCTCGTGATGTCAAAATGCCGTAGTTTTGTGATCACATCATAAAACCCTATGAAATCCAGGAAAGTAACCCCATCAAACAGCACGAGAGCAAACTTCATAGCAAGACCTCCTACTCCACAAAAATACGAGCCATATAATATTCATCCACGTATTGTCCACGAATGCGAATGGAGTTCCTCTGCCTAGCCCTTGGCTCGAGTATTCACGCAATACACCGATAACCAGATAGGCACTATGACGAATCCGCGCCAATTCACTGCCCCGTGCAACTAGATGACCTACCAGACGCCCTTCGTCCTCCGCTACAAGAATGGTTGAATGCTCAGCATCCAGCAATGGCTGGTTGATGAATCGATGCTGCTCGACTGAAGTCGTTCGCTCATCAGGCTCCAGCAGCATGAATTCGCTCTCCTGATCCAGCGTATAGCATAATTGAAGATGCTGTTCCAGATCAGCTTCTGTTAACGGCCTGATCTTTATCATATGTATATTTCCCCTTCTCATGAATACACCCTGTTTATCACATTCCCCTAACATTGTAGCAGAAGCACAGGTTTTTCATTGTGACATGGAACTCCTCCGGCAGCGCTTAATATTCCCGCTTGTTCCCCTTTTTCACATGTTCCCATTCAACCTCAACGTTATGCCGAACCTGCTTCAGCAGTCGATAAATCGTCTGGGTCTCTTCCTCGGAAAGGCCTGCAAGCGCCGTGCTATTGGAATATTCCCCTTCTCTTCGCAAAACAGGATAGAGACTTGTCCCCTTCTCCGTGGGATAGAGCTTTTTGATCTTCTTATTCTTATCATCATCCCTCTTCTCAATGAAGCCTTGCAGCTCCAGCTTAGCTATGGCACGAGCCGCTGTCGTACGATCCACCTTGAGCATCTCTGCTACCTTCTCCTGAATCGTTCCAGGGTTCTCACATATTCGCACGAGATATAGGTACTGTCCTTTGGTTAACTCAAACTCCTTGAATTCAATATTGCTGATTGAGTCTAATGCTCTTGCGATCATTCCGATTTCACGGAGAATTTCTGGCATACACACACCCCTTGTTTTTTATTGCATTTACAACAATAATCATTTCGTATATACTCTTCTTGCAACCTAGTTTTATTATGACGTGGTGCGCGTACTAAATCCAGAGAGGATGAACACGAAGTGAATGTGAAGAGAATAACAGAGGACTTTGATCTGCAGCGTGTGATGAACATTCGCAAGGAAGTATTTGTCCTTGAACAAGGCGTTCCCCTGGAGGACGAATTTGACGAGTTCGATGTATTGGATGGCTCATGTGAGCATGTATTGGTATATCATGAACTGCTTCCGGTAGGAACAGGCCGAGTCCGGCAAGTAGACGGGACGGGGAAGCTGGAGCGTATCTGTATCCTTTCCTCCTATCGCAAGTATGGGCTTGGCAAGATGATCATTCAGGCACTGGAGGAAGTGGCGCGAGAACAAGGTCTCTCCCGGGTGAAGCTCCATGGACAGACCCAGGCCGAAGGCTTCTACCAGAAGCTAGGATATCGGACAGCATCGGATGTCTTCATGGAGGACGGTATTCCTCACGTGCTGATGACGAAGACGCTCTCCCCTACATATGCGTAGAGCAGGCACCTTACGATATATCTGGTTTGTAATCGGCATAATGATCCTTACGCTTGGGGTTTCTCTCACCATTCAATCCAATCTGGGAGCCTCACCCTTTGATGCGCTACTTGTTGGGTTATCTCAAGAGGTGGGACTTACGGTAGGCAGTTGGGAATTAATTATTGCTATTATTTTGATCGCATTCAATGCATGGCTGGAAAGACGGAGGCCAGAAATACTAGGACTGCTGAGTGCTTTTCTGACAGGGCTCGGGATTGATATGTGGCTATGGGGATTGGAGAAGATACTTACCCCTGACCCATGGAGCCTGTGGATTAACCAGCTGCTGTGCTTTGCCGCTGGTCTAGTTATCACAGGACTCGGCACTGCAATATATTTGGTTACCCGCATGGCTCCAATCCCTGTGGATCGACTAACCCTGAATCTTCAAAAGCTGCTTCACACGAACATACAGCTATCCCGAACGTTGGTGTATATTCTATTCCTATCTCTCGCTTTGCTACTTCATGGTCTTATTGGGCTGGGGACGATATTAACGGTATGCTTTGGCGGGTGGATTCTGGGTTTCTTTATGTCTTTTACTGGGAGGAAGCTTCGCTTGAGAGCATCACATAAAAACACCTGAAAATCCAAATAATGAATTGAACCACAGTTGACAGGTTGAGAGCCAATAGCTGCTCGACCCCACTGGCCCATAATGAGGAGGTTCAATGAATGAGAAGGTCCCTATATATCCTGAGTTCACTAGTATTGGCTGGAATGATTAGCATAAGCACTACATGTCCTGTAGGAGCAACTAGCGCTGCTGCAACTGCTGCAACTGCTATAACTGCCATAGCTGTGGACGCTAGCAAAGTTAATCCCTTTTCCAATACTCATTTGGCAGAGGGAAACACCGCAATGCAACCGGAAGGGTTAGCTGCAACCGAAATGCATAATACACATAAGCCACAGAAGCAGCAAACACTTACCTTTGTTCTCGTCCATGGAGCATGGGCAGATGCTGCTTTTTGGGATCGGACGGCTGAAGCTCTACGCAAGCAAGGGCATACGGTCTATGCTCCTGAATACGCTGGCCATGGCAGCCTCTATAACCCCCGCGTTACTCACGATCAAATCGCCGACTCTGTCGTCAAATATATTAAGGACAAACGTCTCAAGCATTTTATACTCGTCGGTCACAGCTTTGGGGGATCTGTCATTCAAAAGGTGGCAGAGCAGGTACCTGAGCGAATTCAGCGTCTGGTCTTCTGGGATGCCTTCGTCGTGCCTGACGGGCAAAGTGTGGCCGATCAATTCCCGGCACCACTGCGGCAAGCATTCCAACAGCTGCTGGACGCCTCCGGCAACCATACGATCAATCTGCCCTTTCCCGTCTTCCGAGACACCTTTGTGAACACAGCCACCTTGCGGCAGGCCAAAGATATCTACAGGAAGGTTAAGCCTGAGCCGGGCGGACCTCTTTTTGAGCCACTAAAGCTCAAGACCTTTTATCAGTTAGGGATCCCCAAGAGTTATCTCTTTTTGACGTCCGACATAGCACTACCGCAGACGCCTTTCGGGTTCCATCCCGCACAGAGCAGTCATCTTGGTCAATACCGCCTTATTGTTGGCAAAGGTGACCATATGACATCAGCCTTCGTCCACCCTACCTATCTTGCGCATAAGCTGTATGAGGCAAGCCGGGACTGAGCTCAAGCGGCACTGCAGGATTCTTCCTTCCACAAACTCACATGTCAGCAAGCGACAGTCATCCCACAACTGGGGTTAACTATCGCTTGCTGCGAATCACTTATACTTTTAGCAAAGCTATCCGGTTATGGGTTATCAGACACTAAATTCAAATGCTCAGTTCTTGCCTCCAGTTCATATGCTAAGCTCACATGCTTAGTCGACATGCCAAGTTCATGACCGGCTCATTCACTCAGTTGCTCAGCCCACATGTTTGACGATCATTTAGGCTCTCTACCCCAAATTAGCTGCCCAGCCACATAGACCGGAATCTCCGGACGCTCGATGTAAGCGGTTGCTGAAGAGTTGAAAGAATAATCATCAGCCTGATTATAGTTACTCCAGTCGTTCTTCACGATGCGCACTTGAATGTCCAGACTTTGGCCTGCAGGCAGGGTACCTGCTCCTGCTCCAAAGCCAATCTCGGCGTAGGTATCTGCCGTGACGGTAGGCTGGGTTACCTTCTTGAAGCTTCCTTTCAGATGTTCTGCCCCGACAGTAGACCAGTCGAAGAAAATCTGCTGTCCCTGCTCTCCGTTAGCTGTATAGTAATAACGCAGAGTGACATCCGACAGCGCCATAGGCTCACTTCCTGTGTTCGTTAGACGAATCCGCGGATTCAGTGTGTTGGAAGCAGGTGCTGTCGTTCCATTGTAGGCTGCCACCTTCAGCGCCCCATCGGGAAGCGGGGTAGTTGGCGTTGAGTCCAGTACATTTAAGGTCAACGTAGCAGGATTGCCACTGCTGAAATGGAAGACCAGTGCATGGTTCCCCTTCGTCAATTCGGCCAGATAGTCCTTCAAGATCGTGACTGTCGAGCCGACAACGGTGTAATCACGGCCTTCGACAAGTGTGGCTGCACCGCTGCGAACATCAGTCAGTGTATTCCCGTTAGGTGTGATAGTAACCTTCACATCGTCCGCCACCTCGGGATTGAGATCGAAGGTTGCGCTTTGTGGAGTAATGGATGCCGATTGCCCTGGCAGCTGCGGCGTATTCGTCGGATCGGCATATAGAATCCCCCGCCCGTTCGTGCCCAGATATACGCGTCCATAGATTCTCGGATCGCCTGTAATGGCTACATTTATAGATGCATATTGATGTGCATCATCGTTAATACGAACCCAGCTTGCGCCAGCATCATCCGAGCGGAACACACCGCGCACATCATCGACCTTGGCGCTTGTATAGATTGCCATGTAATCCTGACCTGGCGCTGCCTTACCAAAGCCTACCACATTAGCCTCCTGCACATTGGAGAGCTTGGTGAAGCTGGCTCCCGAATCCGTCGAATGCCATAATCCGTACAATCCGTCCTTCGAGCCTCCTGCTAGCCAGATATCCCCTTCACGTCCTGGCATGGCCTTGAAGTCTAGGTCACCGCTGGCCGGCAATCCCGTTGCCGCTGTCGCTGTGAAGGTAGCTCCCCCGTTGTTACTTACATAGAAGGTCCCAGCCGAGAAGCCATAGAATTTATCCGGATTCACCCGATCCGAAGCTACCTTGGCACCTGCTGGAATACCCGTGCTGAGCGTCCACGAGTTACCTGAATTTGTTGTGTAGTACACGCCTTCAGCAAGACTCCAGACGATAGCCTCTCCATCCGCAGCCAAGGCTACTGTGCCTCCGCCTTCCTTGGTCTGAGGATGGTTGGCAGTGTACCAGTTCGCTCCTCCGTCACGGGAGAGACCAAAGATTTTGGCAGTCGGATAATTGGCATCCACTCCTCCAGCTCTTACGACAAAGCCAGGGTCCAGTTCAGCATAATCCAGACTGAATGAGTTAGAGGGATTCAAGTGCATTCTGGTCGGCACTGCATCCAGTTGAGTATGCCTGAATCCGCTGATATCAGCCAAGGCACTGATTAACGGGGCCCCCGTAGGCGGACTGATCAAATCTCGAACGTACGTCTCCTCTATCCCCTTGGCCATAACTGAAATGTCAATTTTGCCATTAGGCTCGTCCCAGTTGGTGACGTTGTTGCTTCCGTATAATGTAGCTCCGGTCCCATACATCATCCGATCACTATCGAACGGGTCAATCTCCAGATCACCGATCATCCAGCCGAGCTTAGGTGTAGTCTCCGGTGGAGCAGGATGCGAGCCAAAGTCAAGCCAAGGAGCCGCTGATATATCTTGCTTGTACTTGAGCTGGCGGCCTGGATATCCGTCCCATTCCCAGATTGGGCTCCATGTCTCTCCGCCGTTGGTGCTCCGATAGATCTGTTCATCGGGCCACCAGGCATTCAACGAAGCGACCATCACGGTGTCAGGGTTCTGTGCATCCACAGTCAGACCGCCGAAGCCGAAGTGTAGATCAGGATCATTCGCTTTGAGTGGGCTGACGTCTGTCCAGACATCTGTGGCTGTATCCAGCTTCCATACCGCCCCCTTCTCCCCACGATACGGTCCCGCCCCATCAATGTAGCTGATATACAGGTCACCGTTTGCAGATAGTACGCCATGGTGCGGTATATAGCCTGTAGGCTGGCCCGGGATTGCAGTCCATGTCACGCCCCCGTCTGTGCTGCGGAACACATTATTGCTCTTATCTGCGACACCAACATATATCGTCTGAGTAGCAGTGCCCGGCGCACTTGAGGTCTTGTCGAAGGTAATCCAGGATAAGCCCACGATGTCACCCTGATAGGAGTCCCCAGGAACCTCAATATAGGTGCCCGGATTCGGGAAAGCATTTACTTGCGTCCATGTCGCTCCATAATCACTGCTCTTCCATAATCCATTGCCGCTACGTGCTCCAAAGTACAAAATATTATTCTTATTGGGATCAACAGCCAGCCGCTCTCCCATCGACCGTCCAGGCATATTGCCGCCTACCTTGAACGGAAGCTGTGTCTCTGCCCAGGTATTCCCTCGATCTGTAGAGCGCAATATATATCCATTATCGGGGTCCCAATCATTCGTGTACGTCCCCACAGCCATGTATACCCGATCAGGATCGACAGGGTCCGTGGCTAGCGCATCGACCCCATTTTTGTTCCAGTCCTCGAATCCGACCCAATCGGTTAGCGGTATCCAGCTTTCGTCACTGGGATTCCAGCGATAGGCGCCTCCTATGTCAGTTCGTGCATAGATCAGATCCTTTTCGCTTTCATTAAAAATAATCCCTGGAATAAACCCGCCACCTCCACCTGTGACTACACTTTTCCACGCATAGGATTCACTAGGTGCCGCCTCCAGCGAATTTGGAAGCGCTAACATAAATGAAGAGCCTAATAGTGCCGTCGCCAGCACCATCGTTCCCCATTTGCGACCCTTTCTTAGCCTCGACATGACAATCCCTCCTTTTTCATAGTGGATGAATGTGTTCAACCTCTGAGAAAATAAGAAATGAATGCTCATCATCACCTCACTTCCTTCAGCATGCCAGGAACATGATGCGACTGAACGATCTGTGGCTTCCTGCGGAATTATCCCTATCCACGGAAGTTGTCCAATGCGTCGGTTAAGAAAGGAATTATTTTCCTTTCAACATCTTAACACAAACCCTTCCTCGCATCCATAGTTTCAGCTCAAAAAAAGTAAAAGTTTTACATTTTTAGTCAAAATAAAAACACTGTATGCCGCATCGCACACAGTGTTCTTCACTCCTCTATACTTGCATATTTCCTACCTACGTATCTCCAATATACCCACTTAATTTTCGCTACCTACTCTGCTTACATTGGTTTGTGGAGCAAGTATATTATGGCTTGTCAGGCCATTCATGCTCCTGTTGGGCCTTTACGGAGCGCGACGGCTCGGATTCCTCCTCTATGAGGTGATGCATATTCGTATCATAAGGCTCCTTGCTTGATCGTTTTCGCCCATTCCGTTCACTCCCCGCCTGTCGGACTGGAGCCAACTCTTCAGCCAGCTCTACTGACACTGGAATATAGGCTGGAGCAGGAGCTGGACCTTGCAGCTTGGACTGCTGCGCTATGGCTTCCACGCTACTGCCGGCTGCGAGCCGCCTACGCTGCAGAAGCGCGCGAGATAGATAAATCGCCGTGAACAAGACCATGAACGACAAACCTGCTATCAAGCCGCCTCCCTGCCCCGGAATCAGTGGCATACTCACGATAATGACAAGCAGACCTGCCATTGCGAGCCACGAGGTATATGGAAAGCCGCGCATTGGTTGCGAGGCAGCCAGAGGGCCTCTGTTCCTGAGACGTAATTTGTAGTGGCTTAGCAGCATCATGACATATGAGAATAACAGGGCGAAGCCGCCTGAGCTGACCAGGAACAAATACACGCTTTGCGGCAGGAGCAACCCAAAGCCAAGTGCAGCCAGCATACCACTACCGGAGATGAGGATCCCACGATAAGGGATATCAGAGCTGTCCTTCATCCAGCGAGGTGTGTGCCCTTCCTCCGCCAGAGAGCGCAGCATTCTGCCTAAGCCAAACACGGAAGCCAGCATCGTCGAGAGGATCGCAGAGACGAGTACAATGTTCATGACTGTGCCAGCCCAACCAAGCCCATAGACTTGAAGTGCGGACACGAACGGGCTAATATGCTCGGATATCCGCTGTGGAGGCATCAGCATGAACAAGGAGACCATCGCTAGCAAATACAGGGTTACTAACGTAATCAACGTATACCGGATCGCCTTCGGAACGATAATGTCCGGCCGAGTCGTCTCGGAGGCTGCCAGACCAAGCACCTCAAAGCCCGCATAGGTGAACATGACCATCAGCATGCTACCGGCAACCCCACGAATGCCACCAGGCAGCCACGCGCCATGAATCAGCTCATCTACGCCTAATGGACGTTGCTCTCCCGAAAAGGTCACAGCGACCAGAATTCCAGCTACGACGACGAAGCCCACTATGGCCGCCAGCTTCACCGCCGCAAGCCCACTCTCCAGCTGACTGAGTCGCTTTGCACCGAGCAGATTCAACAGGGTGACAGCAATAATGATTAGCGCCCCAACCAAAGGTAGTGAGATTCCGGGATACCAGCCTTGCAGGAGAATCGAAGCCGCCGTAGCTTCACTAGACATCGCAAGCACCAGTCCACTCCAATAGACCCAGCCTACAATGAAGCCTGCCCCCTTTCCGAAAGCCTGCTCTGCATAGCTACGGAACGACCCTGCGGCTGGTCGCCCCACGGTCATTTCAGACAACGCAGAGAGAATGAAATACACGAGAATCCCGCCCAGGATATACGCGAGTAGCACCGACGGTCCTGCTGCACGAATAGCAACAGATGATCCCAGAAAGAAAGACCCACCGACCACGGTTCCCAGCGCCAGCATCGTCAAATGCCACACCGACAATCCTTTATTGTGTTGATTGTTATATGTCTGCTTATCGTGAGCCTCCATAAGTGTCCTCCCGTACTTGTGTATACGAGAAGTATTTGCATGCATTGCTATGCTTAACCAAGTTTTTTTATAGATAGGCATGCTAATGGTCGCTCTTGAAAAGTTAAGAATTACAAGATTAGCAGACAATGACCGATATATACACATGTAAAACACTACTCTCAACGAAAGGAGGCGTACACGATGGATATTGGAGCTTTATCCATGGCCATGAGTCAGGGCTCACTTGCTCAAGCAGCCAGTCTGAAGATGCTATCCGTGTCCAAAAACATGGCAGAGCAGCAGGGTCAGCAATTAGCAGAAATGATCCAGAGCGTACCCCACCCGAATCTGGGCCAGCAGCTGGATATTCGCGTATAAGTCAGGAGAAGTGTAAGCAGCAAAGGCCGAGCAGGTGTATCCTGATCGGCCTTGCTGTATTGTATAGACTCGGAGTATGATTCCAGCTCTTAATCACATAGCAGATATCTCGTACAGTTATCGCACAGTCACTCATGTATTCACAAGAAATTGATAATAATCTGAGGAGCTGGGAATGAGCGTAGCAAACGACTGAAATGAACGATACAATTCGGCGATTATCGTGTGCCCCATCCAATCCTCTGGAAGCAGAGGGATCGGGAGCATCGGGTCTCTCAGGCTGAGCTCGCTAATAACCTCTCCAATGTGCAGATAAAGAACAAATAGCTCGAGCGGGTCCATCCCACCCCTGATCTCCTGATTCAAAGCCGGCAGGAACTCGCCCTGATACCATTGCCACTTCTCTTGGTACAGTTGATGGATATCCCCCAATGGCCAGATTTCGGCTGCTCGCTCAGGGGTGATGTCTCCAAACAACATGGATGCTTCGGAGATCGTGACGTATTCCTCCATAGAAGACGCATGAATCCAAGGCATCAGCTGCTTGCTGTAGTCCCAAGGCGAGACATAGACACCTTTATACAATTGACCAAATCCAAGCTGCAATAGATGCAAGCGGAATTGGTCCCTTTTTACCCTCTCAAGCTCCGGTACCTCAAAGTGTACAAAACACCACTTATGATTCCAATCCACATCGTATTGCCTTGGCTTCCGATTCACGAAGGATAGGAACTGCTCCCCTTTGTCTACAATAGAATACAAGGAACGTTCTTCTGCCTGAATATACTTTTCTTTCTTCATTCGTGATAGAACATTACGAATCGACTGTTCTCTATACCCCCGCTTGGTATAAATTTGAACCAATTCCTTGGCATGCATGCAACGCTTTTTTGTCAGCAGGAAAAGGATCTGTTTTTCAATAGAATGCATTCGATAATTGAACTCCTTCCAGAACACTCGCTTACATCATACTACAATAATTTGATCCCAAAAGAAATAAAGTTTGACAAGAGAAGAAAACAAAAATATAATCACATTGACGTCGGACGACAAAATATAAGTATGTGGAGGAAATAAAATGAATCTTACTTTTCATGGGCACTCTTGCATTCAAATCTCGGACAAGGAGCACTCGATTATCATCGACCCATTCCTTAGCGGTAACCCTGCTGCCAAGACTAAGCCAGAGGACATCCAGGCTGAATATATTTTACTTACACACGGGCACACAGATCACACCGCTGATGCAGAAGCGATCGCTAGAGCTAACGATGCGACGATCATCGCTACTTTTGAGCTTGCTACATACTACTCCTGGAAAGGACTGAAGACCATCGGAATGAACATGGGTGGCACTGTGGATCTCGGATTTGCGACAGCCAAGCTTGTTCACGCGTTCCACAGCTCATCAATCGTATCGGATGATTCCCAGAGCATTGTGTATGCAGGCATGCCCGGTGGATTTATCATCGACTGGAACGGAACTACACTTTATCATGCCGGAGATACCTCCTTGTTCGGTGATTTGAAAATGTTCGGCGAGCTTCACGATATTGATTATGCGATACTACCGATCGGTGATTTCTATACCATGGGACCCAAGGATGCTCTGATTGCGGCCAAGTGGCTACAAGCCAAAAACGTGATCCCGGTTCATCACAGCACATTCCCAGGCATCGTTCAGGATGCTGTCGCCTTCGTCTCTCAGCTGAAGGAGCAAGGAGTCGGAGGTTTTGCACTTCAGCCTGGGGATCAGCTTACTCTTGAGAAATAATGCTTGATGCTGAACATGGAATCTGAACGAAGAGCTTGAACGTGGAAATCGAGCTATCTTTAAGCCCTTGTGACTGACCTCGCTAAATAAATGAATATGCCCACCATCTATCTAGAGGCAAATTGACTCTAATATAGATGATGGGCTACTTATTGTTATATCAGGCTGTTCAGGAATGAACTCTGATCATCAATCTTGCATATCCAGCTTCTCAAGCCTCAGCTTCATCGACTGACCGACAGCAATCTGCTTCCGCTCACCGATCAGTTCTATCTGATACGCAGGCTGCTGCTGTGCCATGAGAGAGACCTCGTATTCCTCTTGCCCCTCCTTCGCCCAGAGCTCTCCCCTGCGATATCCCTCCTGTTCAATATATAGCCGCTGATACAGCTGCTCGTCCTTCAATACCTCGGCTACATAGGATGGTATGCTGAAGCGCACGTTCTGGAGCTGGTCTGCTTGCTGTAGAATGTCCAGGTCCAAGAATCCATCCGCATAGCTCGCTCCGGTAATCGCCAGTTCTTGGCCATTCATGGTGACCCTAGAAGGCCAGGACTGATCCATAGACAGCTCCAAGCCGCGACGTTCGCTGATCAACAACTCGTCCACTTGCAGCTTCAGCTCCCTAACCTTCGGATTAAAATAGGGAGAGGAAGTAAATACAAGCCGGATTGTACCTGATCCATTACGTCCTTCTTGCTCATACAGCGGAAAGTAAGTATCCAGCGGATATTCCTTTCCCTGATCATCTATGAGATGAATTGCCGGATCGGAATGACTGGTATCGAGAATGAAGCCTTCCTGGTCATCCAACGCCAGATCCACATACGTATTCAGGGGTGTCATCGTGACCTTGTTTACCGCTAAGGAGCTCACACCATCAATACCATCTAGCTTCAAGCTTTCGTTCATGGTGAATGTCCGGTCCGGCTGCCACTTAGACTTATCGAACTGTACGCTGAGCTCATGCTTTTCTGGCAAGTGGCTGCTGTAATCTGGACCTGATTGAATATAGAAGGCGAACCTTAATTCATGTGGAGCCGCCGCAAGGAAAGCTGCTACCTCCGCTGGTGTAACCTCCGTCTCTGAGGTGATGACCATGACTGGCTCACGGCGATCCTCAATCGTGACATGCACTATACCGTTACCGATTCCCGGGAAATCCAGACTTGCTGCGTGATAGCTCACTTGGGCGGGATCGACTCCACGGGTACCATCCGGATAAGTAATCAGATGTCGCTGTAGCTCATCCGAACTGATGAATACCTTATAATAGAGCCTCTCGCTCGTCAGGTACACATCACCGATCCCAACCTTGACGTCACCGAACTGCTCCATAACTGGCGTTGAAGGCTGGTATCCGTGCTGTTGCGCATTGTCGACGCCATCCAAGCCTCGCTGTGAGCTCAACCATTCGGAAGCGGCAGTGAAGCCGGGGATATGATTCATTACACTCGCGAAGGCTGGCGAGAACTGTGCGGTTAGCAGACTGAGTGTGACTGCCCCGACAATGCCTGCTGTCAATCCTGCATATAGCATTCTGCCACGATCTCGGGATCGTCTGTGAGTCACGGAATGATTAACCGAAGCATCCGAGCGGACAGCCTGCGTGCCGATATTCCGTGCAAATTGGTGAAGGGACTCCGGTGCGCTTATGGTAGCCAGAGATGCTTGCAGCTCTTCTCGTAGCATTTGATCCTCCATGGATGACTTCTTATACATTATAGATCACCTGCCTTTCATTAGAATTCTCATACTGCTGAAGCAGCTTCAACCTGGCTGTGTGAAGCCTAGATTTGACCGTCCCGGGCTTCAGCCTAAGGAGCTGTGCGATCTCGTTGATCGACATCTCCTCATAATAATGTAGAACGATAACGGTTCGATGACGAATGTCCAAGGACATCACCTGCTGCAGGAGATGGGCGTGCTTTTCCTTTTGCAGCAGAGCCTCCATCGGCTGAGCCTGTTCGTCTGGTGGGTCCGTACCCTCAAGGTGATCTGTCCGTTGGACTTGCTTAGCCCTCACTCTCGCGAGATCCAGTGCCCGTGAAGCTACGAGCTGCTTGAACCAAGCGCCGAAATTGCGAATTTCCTTTCCTAGCATGATGGATCGATAGGCCTCCAGCATACTATTCTGCAGCGCATCCTCCGCCAGGTGCGTCGAATGCAGAATAACAACTGCCGTACTATATGCCCGATCGAGATGAGGCTTGACTAGCTCGTAAAATGCATCCTTGTCGCCATGTCGACACTTCAGCAGCCACTGCTGTTCATTGTGCATGTTGTGATCACATCCTAAGTCTATGTCTTTATGATATAGGCGAAATGAAGCTCACATCGGTTCATTTTTTTGAGAATCTAACTAGCGATATATAACCATCAAGACATTATAACTCAGCCTATAGCAAGAATACGTCTGATACAAAAAAGGACGGCATTTGCCGTCCCATTGTCCTGAATCTAGTTATAGATGCTCTATCACGTTAAATTGCTATATTCGTGGGTAAGGTACATCATTCCTGCAAGGAAAGCTGCGAGTACTACATACCCGATTCCGAATTTCCAACGCGTAGCGGCAGGCACCTCGTAGTAGGCATCGTTCTCATAGAGAGTGGAATCCACCTGACAGTGCACACGCAAATACATGACATCGTCCTTCGGAACCTGCTCTATGCTGGTCGTATAGACCTGTTTCACAATGCCCTGTTGCTTGAGAGGAATCGTGCCCTCAAGCTCCATACTATCCCACCGTAATTTGACGAATTGCTGCCCATCGAGGGTACTATATGTCGTCCAATCCAGCCCACGTCGATGATGTGGCCCAGGTAGCGGAAAGCCTTGATCCAGCAGGTGCTGAACCGGGATCAGGAAGCTGTCCTTATCCTCCAGATCAATCTCATTCTTCTCTTTCTTGATGTACTTCTTATATAAATCATAAGCAAAGAGAGCCCAAATGATAAAGAACAGGAAGGATTTCAAATAAATAATAACTACAAGTCCCCCAATAAGACCAATCAGCCATAACCAACGAGTTACTGCTGTAGCAATTCGCCCCCCATCCAGCGGGTGAATAGGCAGCAGATTGATCAGATTCAGAAAAAAGCCTACATAAGAAATCGCATAGAGCAACTGGTGATCCAGGATATGAGCGAGAGCAAAAACAGCCATAGCCCCTACCGTTCCCCAGAGCGGACCGCCAAAAGCCATATAAGCTTCAGTGGCAGCATCACGGGGATGACGCCGCATATTAATCAGCGCCCCTACGAATGGAATAAATACCGGTGCTGATACCGGAAGTCCTTTACGCTTGGCTGCAATGACATGCCCCAGTTCATGTATGAACAGCAGCAGTACAAAGCCAGCTGCAAAGCCCCAGGGATACAACAAAGCATACGCTCCGATCGAGGCTGCCATGGATACCAGAGCTCCGCCGAATTTACCCAGCTTGAACAGCGCGAGTAGAGACTTCCCTTTAGCTAGGATAAATACAGCAAGCGCGCCAAGCTGAAGCCATGTCGAGCCTGTCTTCCTTGTTTCCTGCTTCAAGTCCATCACATTCCTTTCCCGGGTGTAACCAATTATTGCTATCTGATTATTAAAACCCAGGAAAAGTATCCATGTCAAATGCTGTGAAATATGGCTACGCGAGCTTCACAAATAACACACGGTTTAAGCCTCGTTAAGTGCGCGTACCAAAGCCTGCAAATTATCCTTCATAATCGAGAGGTAATCACGATTATTCTGCTCATCCTCAGCTGTCAGCCCTTCAAGTGGATTTAGCACATCGGTCTTGGCCCCCACCTCATCAGCAATCGTCTGTGCAATCTTCGGATCTACCAGCGTCTCGAAGAAGATCGTCTTCACCTGATGCTCTCGCGCAAAGCTTACAACCTCGGCCATCTGACCCGGGGAAGGCTCTTGCTCCGGAGACAGACCAGAGATCGGCACCTGCACCAATCCGTACTGTTGAGCCAGATAAGCAAAGGCAGCATGCTGAGTTACAAATTCCTTCCGCTTGGCCTGCTGGAGCTGGGCGCTAAACTCTTTATCGAGCTCCTGCAGCTTGGCTACATAGGCAGCCGCATTCTTCTCAAAGTCTGCTTGATGAGCCGGGTCCTTGCTGATCAGTCCATCGCGGATAGCCTCTACCTGCTTTTGGGCCAGGGCTGGACTTAGCCATACATGCGGATCAAGGGCATAATCATGATGATGGCCTTCTGCCCCGTGCTCATGATCGTGGCCGTGCTCTTCTTCACCTTCAGATGCATGATCATGGGCTTCAGTCGCTGCTGCTTCAGCTCCGTGATCATGCCCATGCTCTGCCGCATCATGTGAAGTCTCTGCCTCGTGATCATGGTCATGAGTATGCTCTGCTGTAGACTCCGCACTATGCTCATGATCGTGCGCGTCACTTCCCTCGCCCTCATGATCATGCTCTTCTCCTTCTGTACCTTCCATCAATTGCAGTCCATGGCTCGCCTCCACGACAACACGCTTATCGTTCGCTGTGCTCTCCAGTGCCTGCTCAGCCCAGCCTTCCACAATACCGTTATATACGAATACATCAGCCTCCTGAATCTTCGCCATCTCCTTGGCACTTGGCTCCCAATCATGCGGCTCCGTACCGCTCGGAACGAGCATCGTTACGTCAGCGTGCTCTCCAGCTACCTGCCTTGTAAATTCATACATCGGGTAGAAGGTCGTGACGACCTTAATTACAGCAGTATCCTTGCCTGCATTTCCGGCTTCTGGTGTGTCACCACTCGTCGTACCGGCGGTATTAGAACCGCAGCCTGTCAGGATTAATGCTGCACCCCCCGCGGTAATGAATGATTTTTTCAACCATGAGTTCATAATTCGATCTCCTTTGCGTTATATATAGACTTTCTTCACCAGCAACTTGACCAGATAAAATATAGTGTAAAGCCGCTGTACTTTAACGGTTACGCTTCTCAGACCATTCAACCAGAATTCGATCTGGAGAGCGTGGTCACTTCGAGCATTAACGCTCTGCCGTTTCACGAACCTCCTGTGTACGAGCAGATACATATGCCCGGATAGGTCCGGCTTCTGGTACCGACTTACTAGTGAGACTCTTGCTGAGCATCCGAATCAGCTTCTTGACCGAAATGCCCGTAATCAGAAAGAGCAGCAGCACGAAAGCAATCGTACCTCCTGGTGGTGTACTGAACTCATAGGATGCCGTCAGTCCAGTGAAGACACCTGACAGCCCAATAATCATGGCAATGACTAATGCCGACTGAAAGCCTGGGGCAATACGGATCGCAAGGGCCGCAGGCAGGACAATCAGCGCAGATACCAGCAATACACCAACAATTGGCATGGCTGCGGCCACAATCATCCCGGTAAGCACACTGAAGCTATAAGAGATAAGATTTACAGGCAGCCCACTGGTTCTAGCGGTCTCCTCATCGAAGGTGATCAGATAGAGCGGTCTGCGGAACACAAAGAAGTACAGCCCTCCAACGACAGCGACGAACAACATCAGGAACAGCTCCGTGCTGTTAACGGCTACGACCGAGCCGAATAGATAGGAGGAGAAGCTTTTACTAATCTTCTGATCCAGACTCATGATAATGACAGCCGATGATAGTCCACCTACCATAATAATGGCGATGGATATCTCACTGTAGGCTTTATAGAATTTCCGTACAAATTCGACTATGAACGCCCCTAGCACCGCGATTAGAAATCCACTGATGGTAGGATTCATTTGCAAATACGCTCCACCAGCAATCCCTGCTAGCGATACATGCGAGAGCATATCCGCCATAAGCGCCTGACGCCGCAGCATCAGATACACACCAAGCACTGAGGCTACTAGTGCAATGAGCCCACCGGCGTAAAATGCCCTCTGCATGAAGTCGTAGTGCAGCATTTCCATCCTCCATCCTCCTTTCGCTCCAGCTCGATTAGCCGATCAATATATGGCTCTACCTCAGACAGTCCATGAGTCACCATCACCACAGTCCGTCCGTGCTCCTTGACCTGATGATCAAGCAGCTCATAAAAGCCTTCTCGACTCGCCTGATCCATGCCTGTTGTCGGCTCATCCAGCACAAGTAGATCCGGCTCCTGAGCCAGCGCCCGTGCAATGCAAATCCGCTGCTTCTGTCCCCCGGACAGCTCGCCAATTTTACGTTGACGCAGCTCCCACATGCCTACTTGTCGCAATGCAGCTTCAGTCAGTTGCTCATCTCTGAGCTGAAGTCGCCGCAGCCACGAGCCCGTCGCATGCCGGCCTGAGCGTACGAATTCAAATACCGAGCTGGGGAAGCCGCTGTTGAATGCGGCAATCTGCTGTGGGACATAACCAATAACCAGCTTCTGTCCTTCCTTATTCTTCGTGGTCAGATATACATTGCCGCTCCATGGCTTCAACAGACCAAGCATCAGCTTCAGCAGCGTAGACTTTGAGGCTCCGTTCGGCCCGGTGACAGCAACCATCTCACCACTATGTATCTCTAGCGTAGCCTGCTCCAGTGACGGCACATCATCATAGCCAAAGACTACATTTTCCAAAGAAGCTATTACCATGATACGTCCCTCCTGTCTCTATACGATTTGTCCTGCGCTACGCATTGAAGACTCCTCGTATCTCGCATCCAATCTATTAATTATGTAATTATTACGATTAAACAAACTCAAAAAAATAAATGCCTTCCCAATAATGGCAAAGTGCATTTCTAAAAACGTAATTATTACTAATAGAGCATATCAGCTTTTAACTTTCAGGTCAACACTCATAGAAAAAGAGCGGCCACGATCCGCTCCTCCTCTATTCGTACCCTATTCACATCTCACATGTTTAAATGCCGTTATCTCGTTGCTAGCTGCAGTTGTGTACACAGCTGGAGCCTAAATTGCCTAGTTCTTTGCTTTGGAGAAATATCGACTCTGGACATATCAGAGCTATGAACTAATGTCAGGATTGAACCGGTGCTTGCTGACATTCCTCACATACCCCGTATACCTCGAACCGATGGTTCACAATCTTGAAGGAGCCTGGCAGCTTGAGCGCTTGCTCCATCGGACAGTAATCGAAAGTAAGGGTCTTCTCACAGTTCACACAAATCAGATGGTGATGGTGATGCTCCGTGCAGCTGGCCCGGAATTTCAGACCGCCGTCCATAAAATAAAACTGCTCCAATGCGCCCATCTCGCTGAGCAGTCGCAAATTACGATATACCGTATCAAAGCTTACATTAGGATAAGGAACCGTCATCTGTTCATATACGTCCTTGGGCGACAGGTAGCCTTCCGCCTTCACGAAGATATCTGCAAGCTTGCGGCGCTGCTCTGTAATCCGCCACCCATGCTGGACCATGACATCAATGATATCCTCCACCGTCGGCTTATGACTATGATGTCCACCCTGTGTGGATTGATGGTTGGCCTTTGTCATGATGATCGTCCTTTCTTTACCCGAAATTCACAACCGGAGCTATGCCGTATCTGTCACGGGAAGCCCTGAAATCCAGACTTTGACCGGAACGCCCGGGATAAGTGACAAAATTGATGCTACTATTATTTTAACAGTAAAATCGACTTTTCGCCATCTATCCCCTTCTTTCAGCTCGTCTCCGATGCGATAAACTTTTCAATGTCGACATATTTACAAAATTTGGTATACATGCTATCTTTACTATGAAAGCGCCACCATGAGCTGAAGATGCATAATTATTTTTCATATTTTACATGGAAAGGGACGATGTAAATGAAAAATGTGCTCACGAAGGCAAGCTTGATGATGCTGGCATTAACGATGTTGATTGGATTACTTACAGCCCCCGCTCATGCGGACGCCCCACTGTTCACTATCGAGAGTGAAAATGCTGAACTTACCCCTGATCTTCAAGTCGTTACTCAAATTTACGGACAACCCAAGCCAGGCTATACAGGTAACGGATTTGTCTGGATGCAGAATTCCGGCACAATAACCTTCAAAGTCACGGTCCCTGAAACCGGCATGTATTCGATCTCCACCCGTTATATGCAGGAGCTTAGTGCTGATGGAAGACTTCAATATCTAACGGTTAATGGCGTTACCAAAGGCTCGTATATGCTGCCCTACACAACTTCGTGGTCAAACTATGATTTTGGCTTTCACAAGCTGAATCAAGGAAGCAACACCATCCAACTGAAGGCGGGCTGGGGCTTCGCCTATTTTGACAGCTTCACTGTGGATTACGCCGAGCTGGACCCCCTGATTGTGCAGCCTGTCCTCACTGATCCCCAGGCCACACCAGAAACTCAGCTGCTGATGAATTATCTAACAGAAGTATATGGCAAGCATATTATCTCGGGTCAGCAGGAGATTTATGGAGGCGGAAATGACGGTGATTCGGAGCTGGAGTTCGAGTGGATCTACAATTTGACCGGCAAGTACCCCGCTATCCGCGGCTTCGATCTGATGAACTACAATCCATTGTATGGCTGGGAGGATGGCACAACGGATCGGATGATTGATTGGGTGAATAATCGCGGGGGCATCGCGACGGCCTCCTGGCATATCAATGTGCCGCGGGATTTCAATGCTTATGAGCTCGGAGAGTTTGTCGATTGGAAGGAAGCCACCTACAAGCCAACCGAGACCAATTTTAATACAGCCAATGCCGTAATTCCCGGAACAAAGGAATATGAATATGTGATGATGACCATTGAGGATCTGGCAGAGCAGCTGCAAATTCTGCAGGATAACGATGTGCCAGTGATTTTCCGTCCATATCATGAGGCTGAGGGTAACGGCGGTTTGAACGGAGAGGGCGCATGGTTCTGGTGGGCTTCGGCAGGCGCAGACGTCTACAAGCAGCTATGGGATCTAATTTATACGGAGCTTACCGAGACGTACGACCTGCACAATCTGATCTGGACCTACAACAGCTACGTATATAGCACTTCTCCGGCATGGTATCCTGGCGACGATCAAGTGGACCTTGTCGGCTACGATAAGTACAATACGATCTACAACCGCTATGATGGATTATCTGGCGTGCCTAACGAGAATGCCATTACCTCGATCTTCTACCAGCTTGTTGATCTGACGGATGGCAAGAAATTGGTAGCCATGACGGAGAACGATACCGTTCCAAGTGTACAGAACCTGATAGAGGAGAAATCAGGCTGGCTCTACTTCTGTCCTTGGTATGGCGAGCATCTCATGAGTACAGCCTTCAATTATCCTGAGACCCTGACAACGCTGTATCAAAGCGATTATGTCATCACCTTGGATGAACTACCTGACTTGAAGGTTGACAATCCAACCCCAAGCGCCACCATTTCACCTACAAACGTCGAATTCGACAAAAATGCACCACAACCAAGCGATCAAGCGATCACTGTGAATTTCAACGATCACACGTTAACCGCTCTTCGGGTAGGCAACCAATCGTTGATCGCAGCTCAGGATTATATTTTGAACGGAAGCACTCTCCTGCTAACCAAAGAATTTCTGTCCGGGCTGCCAGCGGGCGAGCACTCGATCGTCTTTGATTTTAATCAAGGGCAGGACCCTGTGTTAAAGGTGAAAATCGTCGATTCTACACCGGGTGCCTCCATTTCACCTGTGAATGCAACATTCGATAAAGCAGCCAATCCGGGAGAGGATATATCCGTAGCCCTGACCTTGAACAGACAACAGCTGACAAGCCTAACGAGTGGATCTGTTACTCTTCAAGCGGGCGAGGATTACACCGCATCGGACACTACAGTCACTTTGCACACATCCTATCTTTCTACACTTCCCTTGGGCCAGCATGAGATAACCTTTCATTTTAATGGGGGAAATAGCGCTGTGCTTACAGTAACTGTTGTAGATACCACGATTACTGTACCAGAAGGCGACCTGACCATCCAGGCCTTCAACGGCAACACAAGTGCCTCCACCAATGGAATTGCGCCCAAATTCAAGGTGGTCAACACCGGCGATTCGGCGATTCAACTAAGTGATGTCACGCTTCGATATTACTATACGATTGACGGAGAACAAGAGCAGAGCTTCTGGTGCGACTGGGCCAGTATCGGTAGCGAGCATGTAACCAGTAAATTCGTTAAACTGGAGAATCCGGCTGACGGCGCCGATTACTATCTGGAGCTTGGCTTCACAAGTTCGGCTGGAACACTCGCTCCTGGCGAGAGCGCAGACATTCAAGCACGCTTCTCCAAGAACAACTGGTCCAACTACAACCAGGCCAATGATTACTCGTTCAAAGCATCCAGCAGTCAGTTCGCAGACAACGAACAGGTTACCGGGTATATGAACAATCAGTTGGTCTGGGGCATTGAGCCATAACATAAGGAGACCGCAAAAAAGGGTTGAGGCAGGGAATACTTCCTGCTCCAACCCTTTTTACATATTTACGTTTATAGTCTTATAGGATTGTAGGCTTATGGGTTTATGGTCTTATGGTCATTTTACGATCTGAAAAATATAAGAAAAAGGTGCTACCGTCTATTCACATCCAGTAAACTAACTTGAGATCGCTAGCTACGGCTTCTTAACGCCCAGCACAAGCACGTCTCCCTCAAAATCATGCATGCCCAGTACGGTCTTCTGATCCTGCAACGTTACAGCGGGCTTGGCAAAGCGTCTATTCTCCAGATCAATCATTGTTAGCTCGTAGCCCGACAGATCCGCATTCAATGTAACGACAGTGTTGATAGGGATATATACAGCTACTCGATCCACAGCAGGTGTCGCTGCCGCACGAATTTCTTGCGTGTTGTTAAGGACGACCTCCCAAGGCTGTACATCTACCAGCTGATAGGTCTCGAATACCCACTTGGCAAATCCATAGTCCCACGCCCCCTCGAACTTCAACGCTTGGCTCCATTCATACGGACTATCGAAGCCCTCTCCCGTCACACCGAAGCGCTTGCCTTTCTTATGCCAGCTCCATATGCCATGTGCTCCGTACGTAATACCTGCGCCCGCGCCTGACAACAGACTTTGCCATGCTACCTTGCGTACATCTGCCCGCTTGAAGCGACCATAGACTCTACGGCTGTACCCCATTTGCTCATAGCATGGCTCTGAGTTCAGAACAGGTCGTGTATGCGGCTTTTGGTTGAATTCCATGGCCAACTCATAGGCCTTATGCTGAAATTCAATGTTGTGACCCGACTGGTACATATAAAAATCCAGATTGGGATCTGTAGCAAAGGTGTCTGGTATGTCTCCCAATCTGCCCTGGATGTGAAGTGTAGTCAAGCAATGCGGGCTTCTCTCCTTCACAAGCCGTAGTGCCGTCTCATAATAAGCATTGGCTAGCTCTGATGGGAAATCCGTGTCCCCACTGACGATATATATGGGGTGAAAGCGTGAGAACTTGTCCGTTACATACTCTACGTAAGGCGCAACCGCATCCAGTGGCATTTTCTTCTCCTCACGTAATCGTGCAGCCCAGGTATCTGGTATATAATTACACCACAGCAGAACCAGCGCAGGTACGAATCCTTTATCGACAGCCATCTGCACCATCTGTTCGGCACGTTCAAAATAGCCTGTATTCAATGTGTAAAAATCAAAGCTACCATCCTCCAGCACAGGAAATGGCTTGTAATCCAGATCCGTACCACTCGCATCCCATTGCTGAAGCATATTCATCTGCAGGACGTTGAAGCCTTGACTCCGGCGATAATCCAGATATACGGCCCATTCCTCTAGCGAAATATTTGTAAAGGCACTCCACAGTGTATCCGCTAAGTAAAAGAAAGGCTGACCGCTCGACAGAAAATACCTTCGGTTGTCTGAAATGGTGAGCTGGTGCAACGTGATGCCCCCTTTCTGAACCTCAACCACACAATAGGTCAGGTTCACTTCGTTAAACGGGTGAAACTGTATTCCATTTCATTCATGCAGATTCCCATCTTCTTATGATATCTCCTGGATGTATCTGAATGAAAGTCTTCATTGTGTTCTGGGTTCTCGATCTGTTTTTCATGATTCATGATATAGACTCCCGATTCATTCCGAAATTCCGAGCACCGCATCAGGCATTGCTTAATGCTGCATTCGTCGCACCAGTCTGCGCTTCTGCTGATTTCTCTTTTTCAGCCGCCAGTTCCTTACCTAGCATTTGTTTATCCAGCATTTTGAAGAACGGATAGTAGATGAGCATGCACAATGGAATGAGCAGCAGTTGAATGACACCCAGCATCCAGCTTCCCTGTAGAACACCCACCACGAATACCGGAGTTCCAAAGACCGGAACAATACCGATTGCCTGTGGTAAAATGTTAGTTGCCATCAGAACATAACCAATGACTGCACAGATAATCGGTGACGCAATAAATGGAATCGCCAGAATAGGATTCATCACGATGGGAATACCGAACAGGATCGGCTCATGGATACCGAAAAATGAACCCGGAAAGCCCAGCTTACCAATCGTTCTAAGCTGCTTGCTCTTGGCGCGGAAAGCGAGCAGAAATGCCAGACCGATCATCGGGGCATAGTTGGCAAAAATGAACCAGAAAGCTTTTCCGATAATGTTGGGCAGAGGCTCCCCTGCTTCAAAAGCACTCAGGTTAGCCAGATCTAGACTCAGCCAGATCGGGTTCATAATAGCCAGAATAACAATAGCACCATGAATACCGAACATCCACAATCCCTGCATGACTAGCAGCACCAGAATCATGGCTGGCAATGTTCCGCCTAATCCCTGTAACGGAAGCTGTAGATAGGAATAGATCAAGCTGTGAACGGTTTCAAATGAGGTCTGCTTGAAGATACCAGCAATGATCATGAACAGAACGCTGATCAGAATGGCTGGAATCAGCCCTGAGAAGGTCTTTACCACCGTCGGTGGGACACCTTCGGGCATTTTAATAGTCCAGTTTTTGTCTAGAATCCAGATGTAGAGCCTTGACGCAATAATGGCTACAAACATCGCTACGAACAATCCTTGTGCTCCCAGCCATTGCAGCGGAAGAGCTCTTACGGAATCAAAGGACTGTACCGGTGTAAGAATTAAAAATGAGGCTAATGCCGTCGCTGCCGGGAGCAACGGGTCCTTATCAAAGTCCTGAGCCAGTCGATAAGCAATGAAGAAGACCGCATACAAGGATATGAGTCCCAGCGTCATCGTAGACGGAATCCCCAGTATACTCTTCACAGGGGCAATCAGATTCTGATAAGGCTCCCACGCCAAGGAAGTGAATAATGTAGAAAAGGCACCTATAATCAAAAAGGGCAGCGTGGACATGAGACCGTTCGAGATCGCGCTAATATATCGGTTGCGTTGAATACTCCCCGCGATTCTCTGTAGCTTGTGTGTAATTTGTGTTGTGTTTGACATTTCGTTCAACTCCTGATTAAGACTTATGTCAAATTATGAATTCAAGGGATATCCTCACTACTGGACATCTCCATTTTTCTACTGCCTTTGCATATCCTCCAACAGATTCAATGCAGCCTCCGGGCTTATCCCTCCAGCAGATTCAAGGCATCTACCAGCACCTTTTCCCCATTCATCATGCCGTAATCGACCGTATTAATCACTTGTATCTTAATACCTTTAGGCTCGTATTTCGTCTTGAAATCCTGCTCCAGGTAGCCAACCTGAGGTCCGATTAGCAGCACATCCGTCTTGTCAGCATATTCCTTGAAGGTGCTCTCGGATGTGGCTCTAATCTCAGCGGCGATCCCTTTCTCCGTGGCGGCTTTCACCATTTTCTGAACCAGCATACTTGTAGACATTCCCGCAGCACACACTAATGTAATTTGTTTCATGATCATATTCCTCCTCTGAATGGTTAGGATTGTGTATTGGTGTTCAATGTTGATGCTTCGTAGCGTTCCAGTCTGTTGTACAAATCCACAATATGTCCCGCCAGATCCTTGGTCGTAATAGCCGACATCAGATGATCCTGAGCATGCACCATCAAGAGTGTGACCTCATGGGCAGTCCCTCCTGCTTCCTGCTGAATCAGCTTGGTCTGTGATTTATGCGCCTTGACCAGCTCGCTCTTGCATTCCTCCAACAGTCCGAGTGCCAAGTCCCCATCCCCTCTCTGAGCAAGTTGGATGGCCTCCATTGCTTTACTCTTCGCAACACCTGCATTCGTGATCATTCCCATAATAATTTCCTGGTACTCTTCCATGTCCATTCACCTCTGCGTAAATACTATATCTATTGGTTATAGGCTTAGTGTAAAGCATAGCTTTCAGCAACTACACCCATTCATTTTCCTCTACTAGCGGAAATGCTTTCATTGTTGTCGTACCAGCATTGTAATCGCATTCAACAATAAGCTCTGAAGTCGCACACCAATCCGTATGGCGCAGATGATGCTGTGCAGAGCCGCTTGTCCTTCTCCTTGCCTATCAGTGAAGCTTGTGTCTCACAAAAATCTGGGCAAATTCGTCATAGGTCTGGCAATTCAATAACTGCTGGATCATGCGTGAGTCATCCGTCAGGCGGATAAGCTGCTCATACATTCTCGCCGGGGGCTCACTTCCTCCTTGCTGAATGCTAAGCAGACATATGAACTGGACAGGCTTCCCGCCCCAATCCATAGGCTGCTTCAACGTACAGATCGCCCATACCGTCTGCGTGCTTTGCGGGATAATCGGGTGCGGGATGGCAACAAGGTTACCGTAAGCCGTTGACGCAGCATGTTCTCGTTCCAGTACCAGACCTGTAAAGCCCGTCGAGGAACGGATCAGGCCCCTCTCAACCATTTTCTGCCCCAAAAAAGCAATAATCTCATCTCGCTGCGTAAAATCCTTCTGCAAAAATACCAATTCCTTCATCAGGTATGGAAGGTCAGGCTCGACCTCTCCTGCAAGCGCTTGCTCAATCTTCGCCAAATCTCCGCCTCCCAATAACGTCTGCACCACAATGACCGGGACGGACAATACATCGGGAATAGGAATGGTGCTGATCACAAAATCAATCCCATCCAAGGATATGTTTTTAAGCTTATAGTATTCTGTAGTACCGACGATCTCCAGCCTGGACCCGAATTGGCTCCGCAGCTTGTAAAACAGCAGACGAGCGCTGCCAACCCCCGAGGTACACACGATTAGACATTTTTGACAACGTGCAGCATCCATTCGCTGACGTTCTATAGCCGCACCGATATGTAAGGCCAGGTACCCCATCTCTGCCTCAGGAATGACCAGATTCAATTTGCTTTCAATCAATTTAGCCGAGATGACTCCGGCCTGAAAGGCCAAGGGATAGTTGCTTTTAACATGCTCAAGCATTGGATTGCGAATCTTCATGCCGTATCTCACCCGATTGAGTGCCGGTTTCAAATGAAGACAAATCCCCATGAGCAGCTCAGGGTCTCCGCTGATCTTTAGCTGCAGATCCTTGTCGATCTCGCTCAATAGCTCCTGAGCCAGTTCATATATGCTGCGATCCAGTAGCTTCTCAGGACCTAACTCCTCCAACTGCTGCTCCGATATGCTGGCGAACCACTTGGTTCCTGCCAAATGCATCGCTATATAGGCAATCTCATCCTCTGGAAAGCTCAGCTTCATCTCCGCCTCGATCAAGGCAATAATCTGTTCCGCTGCTGCGAATTCCTCGGTATGTCGGAAATCCTTGATCTCTTCGGTCAAGATACCGACCCTGTTCCCATGACGAATTCGTTGGCAGGCAATTGCAATATGGATGGCTAGATTGTTAAAGGCCACGTCAGACATGACGATTCCATCAAGCTGAATCTGATTCAATATAATGCTTCGAATCAACGTCATCTCACGGGGAGCTACCATCATGGAGCTCTGATTCTCTCCTCTGGAGCTCTCATCATGATTACGGTTGACGATAAATTCCGACAGACAAAAGCGCAGGTGAACCTCACTGCCTGTAAGCTTAATGCCATAGTTTGGACGTTTACCTATCTCTATTTTGTAATCATGCAGCACACGCTTGACCTCTTTCAGATCATTTTGCAGGGTTGATTTGCTAATGAACAGTTCATCTGCCAACTCCTCAAGCTTGAGGTAATCATCCGCAAGCAGCAGACGCTGGATCAGATACCGCTGCCTGTACTCTGGAGAATTGGAATTATCCGGCTCGTTATTCATGAACAACTGCTGGAGAAGGGTGCGGAAGCTGTGATCATTGGTAATCTCCAGAGCATAACCTCTCGATCTTACCGATCGGATCGAAGCACCATATTTGACGAGAAATTCATCCAACTCTCTAATATCGCTGCGAATTGTGCGAGACGTAACCTGTATCAATTTGGCCAGATGCTCGCTTCTGACCGGGGCATCCGCTGCCAACAAATGCTGCAGGATCGAGATCATACGGGTATTCATATGCTACGGCCTCCTGTTGTTGATGTATACTGTCTTGCTGTGTCACCCCAAGGTAAGCCGTTCAATGCTTATATGACACTGGAGCAGCACAGGATTTGCGTTCGACGAAATGCGTATCCACAGTAATCTTGGCAGTAACCCGCCTACCGTGCTTAATAAATTCGCTAAACAGATCAACAGCCAATGCCGCCATTCTTTCCTTCTCGACATGGATCGTCGTAAGCTCGGGGCTCACAATCAAGGATTCGTTAATATTATCAAAGCCTATCACTGACGTGTCTTCAGGCACACGTATCCCCAGCTCTCCGAGTGTCTTCATCGCACTGATCGCTATATAATCACATTCGCAGAACCAGGCTGTGGGTAGCGTATAACCTTTGTCCAGATAAGCTGTCAATTGCTGCTTGAGGGCATCCTGTGAAGTAAGTATGGTGGGTGCTACGGCCAAGATTCGCTCTTCCGGGATGTCTATTCCACGTTCCTGCAGAGCAAGCATGAATCCACGCCGACGTTCATTGAAGTTATGGATTCGCACATTTGAGGCGATATACCCAATTGAGGTATGGCCAATATTACACAAGTATGCCCCGGCCTGATAGGCACCCATAACATTATTGATCTCAATAAACTGAACAGGCAACGTCTCGAAGCATGTATCCAGCACAATCAGATTCGGGAGCTTCTCATGGATATCATGAATTTGCGCACGTGTCAGATTCGTGCCGAGCACAATGACTCCATCACTTCGTTTCTCCTCTCTTATGACCCGCGTATCTCGCTCGAAGAATTCCACATCTATGGTCGAGAACATCAGAGAATATCCATTCTGGCGGCAACGCTCCTCTACATAATGAATAAGCTCCTTGAAAAAAGGCTGCTGATAATATTGCTCCAGCACAATTCCCGAATTCGTGCAGACCAGAAACATTAGTGAGCGCTCCACCTTCAATGCCGCGGCCCCAGTCGTTCTACTTCTCGGAACGTATCCAACCTCTTCAGCAACCTGGAGAATGCGCGCTCGTGTGTCAGATCCGATCCCCGGCTTGCCACTGAAGGCCAGAGATACCGCGGATTTAGATACATTCGCCAGTCTGGCAACGTCCTCCATCTTCATCTCTTCTACTCTCCAATCCAAGCATTACGGAACTCTACTGCGTGTATGGAATCCGCAACGTATTCTGCTGACTATAAATAAGAAATTTATCTATAGAGAAATCACCGCTAGATGTTCTATAGCAGGCTAGATATTCTACCGCAGATTAGTTTAGTTGTAAGGTTTAGTATAAACAACACCCTATAGTTTAGTCAAACAAATGATATTTTAGCTATAAACAATGCTAAAATATAAATTGACAACGTTTTTTTACGATGTTAAGATGACCTCGTAATTAATAAAAATATTCAAGTTTAGTTTTGTTTAGTTAGTGAAGTCGTTATTTGCATCTTTTGTTTACATCATTTACTGCGTTATTTGACTCATTCATTCATTCATTCATTCAATCATTCATCTATTCAACGTAAGGAGACCTTGTATGAAAAAACTAAAGCTAGGTTATGCGCCCACTAGACGTTTTACGTTTAGTGCAGAAGATGCCTTCCGCTACAAAGTGGAAATTCGCAAGCAAATTGAGAGCTTTGGGATGGACATCGACATCGTGGATTTAGAGGGACTGAACGAAGAAGGTCTGCTCTATGATGATCACATCAACGCGGATCTCATTGCCAAGCGCTTTAAGGAAGAAGAGGTTGACGCTGTATTTTTCCCGCATTGCAACTTCGGAACAGAAGATACTGTCGCTCGGGTAGCCAAGGCACTGGGCAAGCCAACTCTACTCTGGGGACCACGCGATGAAGCTCCCCTGGCAGATGGCATGCGCCTGCGGGATACGCAATGCGGTATATTTGCGACAGGTAAGGTACTGCGTCGCTTTAACGTACCTTTTACCTATGTGACTAATAGCTGGGTGCATGATCCGGTGTTTGAACGTGGCTTTACAAATTTCGTGGCTGCAGCCAATGTAGTTCGCCAATTCAAGAGTCTGCGCATTTTGCAGATCGGGCCTCGTCCAGCTTCCTTCTGGACGATGATCTGTAATGAAGGCGAGCTGCTGGAGCGCTTCGGCATTGAGATCCACCCAATCACCCTCGTGGATATCCAGCTAAGAAGCAAGAAGATTGCTGCAAGCAATAGCAGTGAGCTGCTAGAGACCATAGATTTTATCAAAGAGAAGCTGGACTACAGTGAGGTGACCGAGGATGATGTGCGGCGTATTGCTGCCCTGAAGGTAGCGATGAAATCCTTTGCCCGCGAGACAGGCAGCAGCGCCATTGCTATTCAATGCTGGTCGTCCCTTCAGGATGCACTATCCATCATGCCTTGCCTTGCCAATGCCATTCTGACGGATGAGCAGATTCCAGTGACCTGCGAGACAGACATTCACGGAGCGATCACCTCCATCATGATGCAAGCAGCCACGATGAACGAGGCTCCTACCTTTTTCGCCGATATCACCGTCCGTCATCCCGAGAACGAGAATGGTGAGCTATTATTCCATTGCGGCAATTTCCCGGTATCGCTGTCCGTAGAGAACAAGCCCAAGCTGCGCAAGCACTTTCTGTTCGATGACCATGCTCCAGGCACGCATGAGGGTGAGATCAAGGGAGGCAACATGACGATTGCCCGTTTTGACGGGGATCATGGTGAATATTCGATGTTTTTGGGACGTGCACGCGGGATTGAAGGTCCATACACCCGTGGCTCATATGTATGGGTTGAAGTCAATGATTGGCCACTGTGGGAGGAGAAGCTTGTTAAAGGACCGTATGTGCATCATTCTGTAGGCGTCCATGCCAACGTCATTCCTGCCATCTATGAAGCCTGCAATTATATTCCCGGCCTTACACCTGACCCTGTTGACCATACCGAGCAGGAGATTCAACGCTGGCTCAGGGGCTCTGATCTGACTGCCAAGCAGCCAAGCAAGCTATCATTGTGATGCGATAACAACCCCTAACAGAATTCATTAACTTCAAGGAGGATTCTATGAATATCCGAGAACTGAAAGTAAAAGCTGCCCAGATTCGGATGGACCTGCTGACCATTATTCATCGTGCCAAAACAGGACATACGGGGGGCTCGCTAAGCAATACTGATATTCTGACAGCCCTTTATTACGACATTATGAATATTGATCCTAGTAACCCCCACTGGGAGGAGCGCGACCGTTTCATTGCCAGCAAGGGCCATTCTGTTGAATCGCTGTGGTGTATTCTTGCTGACCTTGGCTTCTTCCCCAAAGAAGAGCTGACAACGTATAGCCAGTTCGGCACTCGCCTCATTGGACACCCGAACAATAAGGTGCCTGGGATTGAGATGAATACTGGTGCGCTGGGGCACGGACTTCCCATCTCGGTGGGCATGGCGCTCGCAGCCAAGCGGGATGGACGTTCTTACCGCGTGTTCTGTCTCATGGGCGATGGCGAGCAGGCTGAGGGCTCGAATTGGGAAGCTGCCATGGCGGGCGCTCACTACAAGCTGGATAATTTGATCGGAATCATTGATCGCAATCGCCTGCAGATCAGTGGCTCCACTGAGGACGTCATGGGGCTTGAGCCATTAGAGGACAAATGGACCGCCTTTGGCTGGAACGTCGTATCCATTGACGGCAATGACATGGAAGCACTCCTTCAAGCCTTCCGTGCCATTCCGGAGACAGTCGGCAAGCCTACGCTGGTCATGGCTAATACCGTGAAGGGCAAGGGTGTCTCCTTTGCTGAGAATGTACCTGCATGGCATCACCATGTGCCTGATGACGAGCAGCTAGAGCGTGCACTGACAGAACTGAAGGCAAGCATTGCAGAGCTCACAGAGGAAGGACAGGTGAAATAAGCATGAATACAATCCCCAATCGTCAAGTGATCTGCGATACCTTGATGGAACTCGCTCAAGAGGATCGTGATATTGTCGTGCTGGCGAGTGACTCGCGCGGTTCAGCTGCTATGGCCCCATTCGCGAATGCATATCCAGAGCAGTTCGTAGAGGTTGGCATCGCGGAGCAAAACATCGTCGGCATGTCTGCGGGTCTGGCCCATAGTGGCAAGAAACCCTTCGTAACCTCCCCTGCCTGCTTCCTCAGCATGCGTAGCATCGAGCAAATCAAGGTGGATGTTGCATATTCTGGTACGAACGTGAAGCTGATCGGAATCAGCGGCGGAGTCAGCTATGGTGCTCTAGGAATGTCCCATCATTCTGTTCAGGATCTTGCGGTAGCACGTGCCATCCCGGGTCTTGCTGTTGTTATTCCGGCGGACCGTCATGAGACGAAAAAAATGACTGAGGCACTCGTACAGCATAATGGCGGTGTATACGTCCGAATTGGACGTAATCCCGTAGAGGATGTCTACGCTTCGGACGATTATCCGTTCGAGATCGGTAAGGCAGTTACGATGAAAGATGGTTCGGACGTGACGATTATCGGCGTTGGCGAGACGGTTCGGGTAGCTTTGGATGCTGCTGAGGAGCTGGCTAAAGAAGGTGTCTCCTGCCGCGTAATCAACATGCATACCATCAAACCGCTGGATGAGCAAGCCATTATCGCCGCAGCGAAGGAGACGGGTCATATCATTACCGTGGAGGAGCACAGCATTTTTGGTGGACTTGGAGCTGCTGTAGCCGAGGTTGTCGTCCAACATCACCCTGTTCCCATGAAAGTGCTCGGCATTCCGGATGAGCCTGCCATTGCCGGGAAAACGGCCGAGGTTTTCCAGCACTATGGCATTAGCAGCGAGAATCTCAAACAAGTTGCACTCCAACTGACTAACAAGTAAAGGGCAGACGATCTATGGAACTTCATTCTAAGTATATACTGGCGATTGACCAGAGTACGTCTGGAACCAAAACCCTGCTTGTAGATCAACAGGGTACCGTAATAGCCAAGTGCTCCATCGAGCATAAGCAGCATTACCCCCAACCAGGCTGGGTAGAGCATGACCCCATCGAGATCTATAATCATGTCAGACACACGGTGGCAGAGGTCCTCACATCGGCTGGAATATCAGCAGAAGCCCTCGCAGCAGTCACGATTACGAATCAACGCGAGACTGCACTCATCTGGGACAAAGTAACAGGCTTACCCATATATAATGCTATTGTGTGGCAGTGTCAGCGAACCATTGACACCTGCTCTCTCTTGAAGAAGGCTGGACACGAGCCCGCGGTTCGCGCCAAGACGGGCCTCATGCTTGATCCGTATTTCTCTGCAGCCAAGTTCAAGTGGATTCTTAGTCATGTCGAGGGTGCAGCCGATCTTTTGGCAGAAGGTAGACTGTTAGCCGGTACCATGGACAGCTGGCTGATCTGGAAGCTAACCCAGGGGGCCGTTCATGCTACGGATTATTCCAATGCAAGCCGAACCTCATTGTTCAATATCCATACGTTGACATGGGATGAGGAGCTCTCCTCCCTGTTCGGTGTACCACTCTCCCTGCTGCCGGAGGTCAAAGCCTCCGACGAGGTCTACGGATATACAGCAGAAGGCGAGTTATTCAATCATGCGGTTCCTATATCAGGGGTCATTGGCGATTCACAAGGCGCCCTGTTCGGACATCAATGTCTGGAGAGCGGAACAGGCAAGGCAACCTATGGCACTGGCACCTCGGTCCTCATGAATGTCGGGCTGCAGCCAGTGAACGGCGGTGAAGGCATAGTTACGACCATTGCCTGGGGAGCTGGTGGAAAGGTTACGTATGCCTTGGAAGCCGTCATTCGTACGACGGGGGACAGCATCAAATGGATTCGTGACAATATGGGATTGTTCTCTTCTTTCGAAGAAATGCAGCAGCTCATCGACAACGTCGCGGATAATGAAGGCGTGTATATGGTGCCGGCGTTTGTTGGCATGGGGGCACCTTATTGGGACCCTTACGCCAGAGCCGCCATTGTCGGTATGAATCGCGGCACGAAGAAGGGCCACATTGTGAGAGCCGCTCTGGAGAGCATTGCTTATCAGGTAAAGGATGCGGTAGATTTCATTCAGCAGCAATCCGGTATTGTACTGCGGCATCTTCGGACGGACGGCGGCGCCTCCTCCAACAACTGGCTAATGCAATTCCAGACTGATATGCTGGGAGCAACAGTCAATCGCTCTACCTGTGCAGAATTATCTGCCATGGGCTCTGTGTATCTTGGTGGATTAGGTACGGGGTACTGGAATGCTATATCAGACTTACCCCAGCAGAGCGTTGAGTACCAATCCTATGAACCGTCCATGAGCATCAGTGAGCGCGACCGCCATTATTCGGGCTGGCAGCGTGCTGTCCGTTCTGTTCTTGGCAGTGACAATCAAATGTGAGTGTAGAGCCTCTGCAAGCGGGGAGCCCTGTCAACCTCTGTTAAGCTTGCTGTTCTTTTGAACGAAATGGAAAAGCCTGAAATTAGATTCGGTCAAGCTACTAGTATACTGTATATGCAATTTAAACAAGGCGAAGAAAAGGATAGACGGCTACAGCCGTGTGCCTTCTCTTCGCCTATGGATGCTCCAGCCTTTTTCGATACTTAGCCTTTTTTTACTTGTCAGCGTTGACGCTGTATCATGATTTATCCAGCTCCGTGCCATCATAGAGATACCGCTCCAGATTGACCTTTCGTTCTCCCATCAGCTCGATGCCTTCACTCTCCAGAAGCAGACGCTGCAGGGATAGAGCTTCATCCTCCTGCAGGCCCAGCTCCCCCTTGCTATTGATGACCCGGTGCCAAGGCAGACCGTATTTACTGCTCATGGAATGCAGAATACGCACGACCTGTCTCGCTGCTCGTGGGCTTCCTGCCATACGTGCAATCTGACCGTATGTCATGACCTTGCCTTCGGGAATCCGCCCAATGATTCGAATAACATCCTCGGTAAATTTCGTCATCATCGTTACCTCTCTTACTTCTATGTCTTCGTTGTTACCTCTCTTACTTCTTCGTAATCACTGTTACCTCTCCTACTTCTATTCTTCTTTCTGCTTCCAGCTTTCTTCAATTTCATTCTTTCTACTTTGATCGCCACTATATTTTCTATACCTAGTTACTCTGTTGTATTTTTATGTATCAAGTACCCGGACAGGGACACATGCATACAATGTGAGAGCCCAATCAATAAGAGGAGTGATCATATGTCTTTCCTTCCCCCTTCAGGCCCTCCGGGATCATCCATGCTGCCCCAAGGTACGCAGGCACCTACCTCGGCGCCGCCATCCTTCACACCACCAAGACCGCTTACCAGCCTGTATGCGGTAGATCCGGGCGGGATTGCTGGCTGCCTGTTCAAATTCACGTTTGTCTGGCTTGAGAATGGCCAACGCTTTTGGTTCTACCCGGTATTTGTAGGTCCTTCCTCCATTGCCGGATTCAGATGGACGGGACGCAACTGGTTCTACTTCGGCATTGATCTGCGGCGGGTCGAAGCGTTCAGCTGTTATTGATTTCGTTACCGTTCGAGTACGACAAGCCGCCTTGATTCATGGTCTCACCCTGATCAAATCGGACCTCACAAGAGAGCAAAGCAAGGAACCGGTGACAGGCTATGCCGCTGCACCAGTTCTCTTGTTTATGCTCATTTTATCATATGGACATGCTTCATGAAAAAGCTAAATACTAGTCACGCCCAGCTTCTAATGGCTCTTCTGCTTGTTCCTTGGAGTAGAGTGCAAGCTCGGCATAGCTCTCCATCCCTGTGTGGATCTCTGTAACGATATAAGTACGACGCGTCAGATGTGACATCAGCTTATCACCCGGGCTCACCGAATACTCCTCACGATAGTCTCCCATTTTATGAAATCCACACGACATGCGCAAGTATAGCAAGCCCTTCCGGGTATAGCCATTTACTGTCATTGGTACCCCTCCTGTACTCCCCTGATGTCATAGTCCCATTGCATGAGTTCTTGCCGTGATCTGTTAGACTACCTCAAAAACGGGTTTAGTATGAAATACCTATATTATCGGTTGAATGGCGAAATTCGTTAATTGAAATGCATAAGTAACAAAAAAGTTACATTTTATTTACAACTCACCCATCAATCCACTAAGGTAGCCCACTTCCCGATCATGGTATCGTAATCCTTAGCAAGTGCTAAATCCCATCAATGGAAAAAGGATGTGTTATCATGAAGAAAATGGCTATAGCATCTACGCTAGCTCTTTCAATGATTTTTACGGGAGCCTCCATGTCCATTGCAGGACAAGCCTCCGCTCAGGAAATCTATGCCACCAATGGTCACAAAATTGTAAACACCGCCAAGGCGTACCAGGGCAAAGTAAAGTACAAATTCGGTGTACGAGATGCAGGTCGTCTCATTTTTGACTGCTCTTCATTCACCCAATTCGTATTCAAGCAAAATGGCATTAATATCCCTTGGGGCTCCAAAGCCCAGACGAGATTCGGTACACCAGTAGCGAGCAAGGCCCATCTGGCTGTAGGAGATCTGGTCATGTTCAGCGTGAGCAAGCCGGGTCAAATTAATCATGTTGGCATATACATAGGGAACGGTCAGTTCATCGGCAATTCTCCTGGCAAGGGCGTTGTGGTCTCCAGCATTCACACGGGCTATTGGGGCAGCCGCTACATTACAGCACGCCACTACTAAGCCTACTTTATGCCCCCCCCCTGCCATAACGTTATATCCACATCCAGGACAAGACCCGGGAAGGTGCACGACAGTGCCCTTCGGGTCTTGTCTTTACTCATTCATCGTGAATCGCTCTGCACAGTGCTCTATCCATCGGCAAAACGAGCGATTATGGCCCAGGAAGAAGGAAGACAGATCATACCTTCCCCGGCCTGGTTCATAAGTGACAAGCAGACGTCGTCCCATCATCCCCATGGCCAGCTGCACGAACCTCTCCGCTCTGTCATCAGCATACAATGTTACATAGGCATACAAGGAATGCTCCTCCGGCTCATCCAAGGGACTTACACCTGCACACGAAAATTCTGTACGCACCCTCTTCTCTCGCAGCAGAGATAGGCTCTTATATAGCTCCGCGTCCACCTCCACTCCTTCAAGGAGCATGGTCTGCTTAGGGTGGAGTACAATCTTCGGTCGTTCCAGCCACAGTGCGAGCTCCTGTCTTCGCCTGCTCCATAGCGCTCCTGACTGCTTACTAATTAATATTTCATCATCCGATCGTTCCTGAAGCATAAGCGGCTTCCTTCCTTAGTTATGGTAACAGCCCTTAACTTTCATTTCCGTGGCATTAGTATTCAATAAATTATCTTTAGATTCGATGTCCCCATGTATCCATACCTCTATCATACCGCAGATCGTTCCCTGAACCAAACACCTGTCATGCGTCCAATGATCTCCATGATCTACCACTAACGAAAACATAAAGTTTAAATAGTTAATGATATAAGACTTGCAAAATAAACATATATGGAGTAATTTAAACTTATATAAACATAATTTTAAACAAAATGAACTACAAAGGAGAATTCACATGGAAAACCGTTATGCTTCTCATCCACATGAGGTCTCATCCTTCAAAACTACTCGCCTGCGCGATGAATTCCTGATTGATTCGCTGTTCAGCCCTGATGAGCTGACGCTTGTATACTCTCACGTTGACCGTTATATTATTGGCTCAGCTGTTCCTGTCAAAGGCTCCATTGAGTTGAAAGCGGATTCGAAGGTCATTGGCGCGGATACCTTCCTGGAGCGTCGAGAGCTTGGGGTCATCAATATCGGCGGTAGCGGCACCATCCAGGTTGACGGTACAACCTATGAGCTGGGGCACCGTGAATGCCTGTACGTTGGGCTCGGCGCGAAGGATGTGCTGTTCGCAAGCAATGATCCTGCACAACCAGCCAAATTCTATCTGAACTCTACCCCTGCCCATCATGCATACCCTACAGCCAAGACAGGCCCAGATGACGCATTTAATGTTCATTTAGGTTCGATTGAGAATTCTAACGACCGTACAATCTACCGTTTCATCCACGAGAAAGGCATTCAAAGCTGTCAGCTCGTCATGGGACTGACGGTGCTTGAGCCAGGGAATATGTGGAACACGATGCCTGCCCATACCCACAATCGTCGCTCTGAGGTGTATCTGTACTTCAACCTGCCTGAAGACAGCGTTGTGTTCCATCTGATGGGAGAGCCTGAGGAGACACGCCACGTTGTAGTTCGCAACGAGCAGGCCATTATCTCTCCAAGCTGGTCCATTCATAGTGGTGTTGGTACCAGCAACTATGCCTTTATCTGGGGGATGGCTGGTGAGAATCAAGTATTCGAGGATATGGATGGCGTAGAAATGAAGCGTCTGAAGTAATTCGTCACCCACATTTGATATAGAGCATACTCATGTACCGCTCAATCGCACAGAAATGGATGTATGTCGTATGAACCCTTTGCTTCGATATGAGAAGATCATGGAAGCCCTGTTAACCGATAAGGAAATCACCGTAAATGAACTAAGCCAGCGGCTTAAGGTGACAGGCAAGACGATACGCGAGGATTTAAAGCGACTGGAAGAACAAGGTCTGGTCGTACGTGTCCACGGCGGAGCCATGCTGGCGAATCGTGAGCAATTTGGAATCCTCCCGGAGAAAGAGACCCGTGTCAAGAATGCCGATGAGAAGCAGCACATTGCCGAGCTCGCGTCCCAGCTCATTGAACCGAATGACATTATTGCACTCGACGGTGGCAGTACGACACTAGCGATCGCTCGTCTTCTGGGGTCGTCTCCTGTCACGGTGATCACCAACGATGTTCATATTATCAGTGAGCTGGCCACCAAAGACTTGATTCGTCTGGTTATTCCTGGCGGCTATCGTGTACGCAATATGCTGACGGGTCCTGAGGGTGTCAATTATGTTCAGCATTTAAATATTCAAAAGGCGTTCGTATCCAGCACCGGCGTTCACTGGGAGCATGGACTATCCGTCTACACAGGGGATTTCATTGACTTCAAGAAGGCGCTCGTGGATACTGCACAGCAGGTCTACGCCGTAGCCGATCATCACAAATTCGGACAGACCGCCCTGCGCACCTTCGCACAGCTGAGTCAACTGAATGCCGTATTGTCAGACCGATTACCCACTGGAGATATGCTGAAGGCTTTCCAAGCCACTGGAATAAGTATGATTTGCACAACTGAAGGAGTGTCCGATCTATGAAACCATTGTTTAGTCTTGAAGGAAAAACAGCCCTTGTCACCGGAAGCTCGGGAGGACTGGGAGAAGGGATTGCCATAGCTATGGCGGAGGCTGGCGCAGATGTCGTTATGGTGTCACGCTCCGGTAGCGAGGAGGCTGCACAGGCTATTACTGCTTTGGGCCGTAAAGCATTGTCCATCTCTGCCGACCTGGGCCAGATCGATCAGATCGAGGCTGTATTCCAGGAAGCGCTGACCCTGACCGGGCGTATTGACATTCTGATCAACAATGCTGGCACTATCCGCCGCGCCCCTGCTGCAGAGCACAGTATGCAGGATTGGAACGCTGTCATCGACCTGAACCTGAATTCTGTATTCCTCCTGTCGCAGCTTGCAGGTCAGCATATGATTGCTAGAGGTAGTGGCAAAATCATCAACATTGCCTCCATGCTGTCCTTCCAGGGAGGTATTAACGTACCAGGGTATACAGCAAGCAAGCACGGAGTAGCTGGATTGACCAAAGCCTTCGCAAATGAATGGGCAGGCAAAGGCATTCAGATTAATGCAATTGCTCCTGGCTATATGGAGACTAACAATACCGCTCCGATTCTCGATGATCCGGACCGGACTCGTTCGATTACAGAGCGAATCCCTGCTGGACGTTGGGGTACTCCTGAAGACCTGAAGGGACCAGCTATTTTCCTGGCCTCTGCTGCCTCCGACTACATGAATGGTCACGTTCTTTGTGTAGATGGCGGATGGCTGGCTAGATAATACACGAATAGACCAATACACTACTGATGTATAGTAATGTGACAGGAAGCCCCAGGTTCGTTATCGAATCCGGGGCTTCCTTCTATAATTGCGTCGAAGATTAATGCACGGACTCCCAGCGGTGGCGGAATTGCTCAAGTCGCGGGTGAACCTGCTGAGGCTCATGGGTGAGAATTAGACGAATTCGGGTAATCCAGCCTTCAAAAGAAATACGAAGCGAATTGCTCTGCCGTCTCAGGAGCCATGTACACAAAATAAGGTGCTGGATACGTCTCTGCCAGATACTTCAAGGCAGTATCCACTGGTGTATACTTCTTTCTTTTACCATCCCAATTCTGGATAATCGCCTCTAGATGACCATACTCCTGCTTCCACTCGTCCAATCTCTTCGCACGCTTATGAAAAGGGCTAACCGGCTGCTTGGACATGCGTCTAGCCGTTTCCTCATGAAGAGGATAAAGCACGACGGTCGCAAAGCTACGCTGCTCAGCCGTATGCATGAACTGCTCCAGCTCCGAATCCGTAATCTGTTCAAACGTGTCATAATAAATTAAAGTTCCCTTCTCCTGTTCAACGGGCGGCTCATAGCCGAATGGAACCTTTATATTTCCTCGGGCCACGCTTGTCCCCTCCTTAACAGTAATTCACATGAATAGTGTGTTCTTTATTGAAATTGTAATACTTAGAATCACTTCCTGACAGCCTGAGGGGGGCATGAGTTACGCTCGACAACCTCCGTGTTAATCAGAACCCCACTATTGTGGTCTTCCTGGTCATTGATCTTTCGCAGCAGGATATCCATCGCCGTCTTGGCCATTACATCTTTCTTCACATGAATAGTCGTGAGCTCAGGGCTTATCACCTTGGCTTCCAGAATATTGTCAAAGCCCATGACAGCCACTTCTTCGGGAACCTTTACAGCAAGCTCCTGAAATGTCTTAATCGCACTGATCGCCATGTAATCATTCTCGCAAAAAACGACTGCGGGCAGTTGCTTCACATGGCCTATCTCTGTTTTGAAAGCATCCTGTGACACAACCAACATAGGCTCCATCGCAAAATTCCCTTCAAGCTCCATGCCTGCCTCTTTAAGCGCAGCCATAAAGCCTTCTTTTCGCTTCACAAAATTCAGAATACGCACATCGGATTCGACGTAAGCAATACTCTTGTATCCCAGTGACAGCAGGTGTCTGCCCGCCTGATAACCTCCAAGATAATTATTAATCGCTACAAAGCTGGCATCCAAATGCTCAAACCATGTATCCAATATCACGATATGTGGATGAACAGCTAAGACGTCCTCTAGGAGTGATGCCGTTAAATTCGTGCCCAGCATTAAAATCCCTGCGGAAGGCTGCTCCTGTTCCAGCGTCTGGATCTCCTCATGCAGCTTCTGAATCGGTATGGAGGAGATAATCAGCGTATGTCCCTGCTCTCTTGCATAAGCCGTCAGATGATGAATCAACTCATTAAAGAACGGCTGAGATTCATACCGATCCGTAATGATGTCCGTATTTTTGCAGGCTACAAAACGAATGATGGAATTGTTTTTAGTTGACGTTTTGTTCGTTTTGAAAGTCCGCGGGGTATACCCGTGGGCCTGTGAGATCTCCAAAATATGCTGGCGTGTCGCTTCACTCACACCAGCTTTATTATTGAGAGCAAGGGAGACAGCCGCCTTGGATACCCCCGCCAGTCTCGCAATATCATCTATTTTCATGCATACCACTCCTGAATAGTATTAGTGCTTTCTAAATTATAACATTATCATACACAAAATTTCATAAAATTAACTAAACTAAACTAACTTTTATATCCGTAAAATTTATTTGACTAAACGATATTTCGGTGCTAATATTCAGATGAAAACGCATTATTTTAGTTAAAAAACACTTTATTAGCAGTTTATTTTACCTAAAATAAACTAAATGAAATGTATTGAAAGGCTAGGTGATGAGTGTGAAGGTATCTGTTGCGGGCCATGAAAGAGCCTTTGAGCTAAATGGTAAGCCGTTATTTTATTTAGCGGATACGGTATGGAGTGCATTTACCAACGCCTCCCTTGAAGAATGGGCAGAATATCTCGATTATCGAAAATTACAGGGCTTTAATGTGCTTCAGATTAATATCCTGCGCCAGTGGGATGCAAGTGAATCGGATCTCCGAATGGAACCCTTCTTATTGCAGGAAGATGGCTCCTATGACTATCGGCAGTTGAATGTGGAATACTTTGACCGCGCTGAGCAGATGCTTGGCATGGCTCTTGAGCGTGGCTTCATCCCAGCCCTCGTGCTGCTGTGGTGCAATTATGTACCAGATACTTGGGCTGGGATGTTTCAGGAAGGGAACAAAATGCCCTTTGACTGTGTTGAGGCGTATGTCCGATACGCTGTGGAACGCTTCTCCAAATATAATCCGATCTACCTGGTCAGCGGTGATACCGATTTTCCAAGCGAGCAAGCTATTGCGTATTACACCAAAGCCCTTGAGGTTGTGCATGCCTTGAGTCCGAACAGCTTGAAAACGCTCCATATTCGAGGACGGCTACGGGAGATCCCGGATACACTGGAGCAGCATGATGGCCTGGATTTTTACATGTACCAATCTGGTCACAATTCCGAGTTTCAAGCGACAGCTTATGAGATTGCCGAGAATTTTTATACACGTCCACGCACACGTCCAGTCATTAACGGCGAACCCTGCTATGAACAGATCAGCTACAGCCGCAATGTATACGGCAGATACTCTGCCTTCGATGCGCGGAAGGCCGCTTGGCAGAGCCTGTTGGCTGGTGGTGGGGCAGGTATCACCTATGGAGCACACGGCATCTGGAGCTGGCACAAACAAGGCAAAAAGTTCGGGATCGTCGAAGGGGAAGGCTTTGACGCCCCTTACGACTGGAGAGAAGCTGTCCGCTTTGAAGGGGCATGGGATTACTCCTTTATCAAATATGTATTTGAAAGCTATAACCTGATCGGAATCTCGCCAGCTAACATCGTACTCAATGAGACGCCGGAAATTCGTGCCGCCGCGAACGATACCACCATTGTCCTGTACATTCCGGTCAACACTAAGGTTCGCTTGAATCTGGACGTCCAGGATTACAGCTTCACAACCATTGATCTGACAGCCAGAAGATTCGCCTGCACAGAGATTACAACCCACGATGGGAAATCCGTCATTGCTATGCACCGTTTTGAGAAGGATGTCGTGGTCATTGGCAAGCGAAAATAGGCATTTATGTGCCTCTTATTAGAAAGCGCATACACCTGATGAGTATTATTACTGCAAGGAGTGACTAGAGTGAATTACGAGAAAACAGCCCAGGAAATTCTGAAATCGGTTGGCGGAGCAGGCAATGTGAACAGTGTCATGCACTGCATGACCCGTCTGCGCTTCAAGCTCAAAGACAGCAGCTTGCCCAATAAGGAACAAGTCAAACAGATTGACGGAGTCATGACGGTCGTGGACAGCGGCGGTCAATTCCAGGTCGTCATTGGGAATGACGTACCAAAGGTATATGCCGAATTAACAAAACTGCCAGGCATATCGGCAGAAGCTGCCCCTGTGGAGAAGGATACACAAGGAAGCCTACTTAGTCGTTTTGTAGATGTCATCTCTGGTGTGTTCATGCCAGTGGTTGGCGTGCTCTCAGCCGTCGGGATTCTCAAGGGTCTACTCTCCTTATTCGTCACCCTCAATTGGCTAAGCGACGATATGGGTACTCACAAAATTTTGTTCGCTGCAGCGGATGCCTTATTCTATTTCTTCCCTATCTTCCTTGGCTTCTCTGCCGCTAAGAAATTCGGAGGGAATCCTTATATATCGGCAGTAATCGGAGCCGCCCTTGTGTATCCAACCATGACGGCAGCCTTTGCAGAGAGCACGCCTCTCAGCTTTATGACTATCCCGGTAGTTCTAATCAGTTATACGTCATCCGTCATACCTATCATTCTTGGAGCTTATCTGGCAGCTATTGTCGAAAAGTTCTTCAGCAAAGTATTACCCTCAGCCGTAAAGCTGTTCTTTGTGCCCCTGTTAACCATACTGATTGTCCTGCCACTCGTCTTTCTTGCCATTGGACCTATAGCCACATTCGTCAGTAATCAACTAGCTGCTGGCACATTGTGGGTGTATGGCTTGAGTCCGATCATCGCAGGTCTTCTGTTGGCCGGGTTCTGGCAGACCGTCATTATCTTTGGTCTACACTGGGCGTTCATTCCCATCTTGCTCAACAACGTTATGAATAATGGCTTTGACCCTATTAACGGTATGCTGTTTTGTACCATTTTCGCGCAGACAGGTGCAGCTTTTGCCATTTCGCTCAAGACAAAGGATACACGTCTGAAGCCTATTGCCACCTCGGCTACGATCGCCGGGATTATGGGGGTAACAGAACCAGCTATCTATGGGGTTACCCTGCCGTTGAAGAAGCCATTCATCCTGGCCTCCATCGCTGCGGGGATCGCGGGCGCCATCGCAGGGATGTTCGGCGCCAAGAACTACTATACGATTGCTGGCGGCGGTATCTTTGGTATTCCGATGTTTATCGGTCCGGAGGGCATGGACCAAGGCTTTGTGGGATTCCTCATTTCGGTGGTTGTCGCCTTCATCGGCGGCTTCGTTCTAACTTACCTGTTTGGGTATAAGAATCAGCCCGTGACTCAGGCGGCTACGGAAGCTCAACCTACTGTAAGCCAAGCTAAGGATATCCAAGCATCAGACTTATCTACTCGTAACGTTGGAGATCAGCCTCAAGAAGTGTCTATATTCAGTCCTCTAGAGGGCGAATGGCTACCATTAAGTGAAGTAGGCGACGAAGCCTTCTCCAGTGGAGCCATGGGCAAAGGAGCCGCAGTCCTGCCTACGGTCGGCGTGGTCTATGCTCCATTTTCGGGAACTGTACAGACACTGTTCAAAACCAGGCATGCCATTGGACTTGTATCGCCTGAAGGCGTGGAGACGCTCATTCATATCGGCATTAACACTGTAAAGCTGAAGGGAGAGCATTTCACGACCTTTGTTAAGGAGGGTGATATCGTTCAAAAGGGCGACAAATTAGTCGAATTCGATATCGAAGCCATCCGAAATGCCGGCTACGATACGACGACCTCCGTCATCGTCTCCAGCCTTGCAACATATACAGAGATTAGCATCAAGGAACACGGGCACATCCGCTCAGGCGAGCCTTTGTTCAGCCTTAAATAAAACACATGAGGGAAGCAGGCAAGATACCTGCTTCCCTTCTTATGCTCCCGCCTGTACCCACCTGTTCTCGCTTGCTCCCGCTTGTTCCCATTCCTAACCTATTATCATCCAAATTGGCTACCGCAGCATATTGGAGTCTGTCGGTGCACTCCCGAACAATGGCTAGACACCAGCTTGTACGGATGAGTTCATTTATACCAAGCTGAACCTTAGCACCTATATTCCACGAAAAAGAAGGACTATCCCAGTATATACCTACATGGAATAACCCCGCTCTTGCTACAACTTTGCTATTATTTCAGTTGAGACAGTAGATTCTTCATTCTTGAATAATACCCATTGACCCGATCAATGGTATAGTTATACATCAGGTGGTTCTCGGCCAGCTCCGACATTTCCTTATCCACATCGACGTTATTGAAGTTATTATTCATAGCAGTGTTCTGTGATTGGACTACCTGATAGGCAACCTCGTTAGAGCTTACTGGGGTCGGCATATGCCTAGGATCTGTGCGTCTCATCCTTAGCTCACCGTTCTTATCACGCTCCAGCTTGCGTCTTAATTCTTCCTCGAATACAACGGATTGGGCCTTGTAATAAGGCGTATCTGCATTCGCGACGTTATTGGCAATCGCTCTATTCTTCGCATTAAGCGCTACTAGCAAGGAAGCGTGCATGCTATTGGTATTCGAATGAATCATGGCTGGCTCCTCTCTCAATCGCCATTTTCACGATTTTACGTATATATACAATTTATAAGAGCAGCGTCCATCAAGTCAATCTATTTCGTAGAAAAAGTGTGTTATTTCTACAAGAATCGCATAGATTGCGCTCTTGCACTTAATTCGTCTTTCCTTTTTCTATGACTAAAGGCATAGTAACCTCATCAATCACCAGCTTGCTATTATCCTTGAAAGAGTAATCCTCTTGAATGGCAATGGTCAACGGATACATGACAGACGGCTGCTGAGTTTCCTCAAGTGCAGGACCAGAGGCTGATTCTGGCGCTACTGCATTTGACGAATCCCCCGTGCCATCAGCAGCTGTCTCATTCCCTCCTCCGGCAGAGCCGGAAGCTGATTCACCGGACGGAGTCGATTCACCAGAGGTATTTGCGTTACCAGAGCCTGCAGAGTTCGAGAAGTCGTTGGTGTCTGTTGCACCCGCTAAGTCCGCAGCGCTTGAAGAATCCGAAGATGGATTCTCCGTGCTAAGGGTACTGAGCTCATCAACAGGCAGCACCTTGAACTGCTCGAACTTATGAGTTGTGCCGTCAGGCTCTATGACTGAAATATGCTCAGGAGCAAAGACCAGCCTGGAGGCCTCATCAGGAAACTGCAGCTCAAGTAACCACTCGCCTGCCTGCGATTTGGCTGCTTGTAGTACAGCTGTTACTGCAGCAGGCTCCACACTCTCCTCTGGCTGGCCCGATGGGGCTGGCTGCTGAACGGTTGGAGACTTTGGATCTGGCTGCTCAGCCTGATCCTGGCCCCATACACCTGCCGCAAGTAGACTACCGCAGACAACTACTCCCAGCAAGGCGATCATGATAGTCACTCGCCCTCCCTTACCCATCTTGCGAAATACGCGAAGCCAGCCTGCCTCCGTCTGGCGCTTGGCCTGGACATAGAATGACTGATAGGGCTCGGGAGCAGGTTTGAAATACTTGTTCCATAGCTGCTTCTGGTGCAGCACCTCACGTCCTTCTGCCCTGAAATAAGCTAGCAAGGCATGACGATAGCGTGTCTCGTAACCGCCTCGTACCGTTCCGAATTCAATCCGCTCTTCGCTCCAGCGAATGAACGCACAGATCGTCTCAGGGGAGGCCGCCCAATTGCGCACGGCTTGCAACATACCAACATAGTTCACCATGCCAGCCTGTTCCCCTGTGGAAGCATAGAACGCTGGGAGAATAAGGGCAAATTTCCCTTCGCGAATCTCCTCCGGAAGCCAATGTAACGCCCAATCCTGCACGGCCTTCTCATCCTCAGCGGATAGTCCCTCAAGCAAGGTCAGGCCTGGATCAACATTCGCGAACCAGTCGTATGCAGCGATGAGCTGCACTGCCCTTTGCTGCAAGGAGCGGTTCAGTCGAGCCACCCAAGGTCCCAGATCCGATCGGTTACAGAAACGAAGCTGTGTAATCTGGGATGGCTTCATCTCCTGAAGACTAAGCTTTGTAATCATGTACATATCTGCGGCCTCTTTTAATGTATCCGCCATCCCTGGAAGAAACGAAGCAGCATCAGATTCGTCGCGCTCAACTTGTTCCAGCCTGTCATGCAAGATATTGGCCGCCGCGACCAGATCTGCCTCCTTGCCCATCGTCTGTGCTACAGCTGCGATCATCGTCTCCTGAATCTGCTCATCAGCCTCCAGACCTGGACGATACCGAACCCATTGGACGAGCATACTTATCAGCTCTTGCATATTCCGAGCAGTGCGAAGCTGCCCCTGCAAATAAGGAACGAACAAGGTAGAAGTCAGCAGTGGGTTACTCAGTAGCTTGGTCAGCAGCGAGTTCTTCAGGTCAGGGGCCTGCTCCACAGCAGCTACAATGCGAGCAGCCTCAGCTTGCCGCCCTGTAGCAAAAGCATTGTTCAATGAACGGATCAAATATTCCACTAGCTTGAATTCAATATAACGCTTATCTATTTTGTAGTACTCCCGAAAGGTCTCAATTAAAGACGGGTTCGGTATGAATTGATTTTTGACCCGGTCAAACTCGCGATCAAATGCCTCAAGAAACAGGTCATTCAGTCTCATCTTCTGAGGCAGTGCGTTGTCTATGGATAAGTATTGGATAAGGGCACGGAGCAGACGCTCCCGATTGTTCTCATAGCCACTCGGGTCCCCATTTTCCATTAGATATAACATTGCCAGCTCGTCATAGGCATTTAGCGATAACTCTCGTTCAGACTCCATGCCTTCCAGCATTTGGGCAGCGAATTTGAAATATTCCTCAAGGGACTCCTCCTGCTGTAGCTGTTGCCAGATCCAGGACAAGTACCCTCTCTGTTGATCCTCCGGTTCCGCATTCAATACCCGGCTCTGGGCTAGATCGAATATATAATCCTTATCAATGCTTCGATCTCCCTGCCGGAGGCCGCCCGGCTCCGTGAATGTGACATGAATTCCCTTACGGCTAGAGGGCTCTTTGACATATGTAATGAAGCCAAGCTTGCGTCGGAACGCAAAGGGCAGTACGGAGTACAGGATTTGCAAGAGTGACTTCGCTGCCTTACTGGTGTCCTCCGCCTCTGTATTCAGGGCAATGTAGACCTTCTTGCGGCCTGCAACAGACATCATCACCGCGTATAGCAGCTTCGTAAAGATCGCTTCATCCAGCCCCAGACGCGTCAGAATTTCACGACTGCTCTCCTTTGGAATCAAGCCCTGCGCCGGAAGCTTATCCAGCTCTGGTAGCTCGGTTCCCCGCTCGATGTCATAGCTGTCGGCAAAGGCTACATTCAGCCACAGCTTATAATCGGCTGCCCCCTCTGGAGCTCCCTTCGGGATGATCAGATTGTGGGTGAAGAACGCACTTCGCAAGCCAGTGAAGTCGGCAGCCTTGAAGATACTTCTGCCCAGAATCATTTCACCGGATTCTGTTCGTATCAGATGAAGCGCATCAGGATAGACGCTCTCCTCCTTCACTCCGCGAGCCGTCAATGCCGCAGGGGCATCATAGGTGCATAACGGATGTAGCACTTTTTTAATCCATGCCGCCTCCAGGCCCGCAGATTTGGCCACCGTGTCAAAGCCTTCGGTTGTACGAAAGACCCCACGTCTTTCCCTTGTGTACATTTGCTGCTGAATGAGGTGGAGCTCTGAAAAACTCACTACGACTCTCTCCCCTCAATATACTTCAGTTTGTATAACAGCCAAATGAAGGGCTCATCCACACGGATCGGACTAACTAGCCCCTGTAGCTTCTGATCAACGGGGTTACTGCCGAGTGCAGACACCGCAAAATAAGCTGTATCTGTGAAGTATACATCCATCGTCCCCTTGAACGGCTTGTCTACCTTCTCGATGAATCGTCTAATCTCACCATCAATGTTGGCGAACTCTGTCAGATCAAGATACTTCCGATGCTCCATTGGATTGAAGACATTGCTATTTCTCTTGATGTAAGTTCCCTCATCATCTGCCAGTGCAGTCAGCATATCGCTTTTGGTCAGCACAATTGCTGTTGGAATGGACGTTTTGTTCTTCTCCTGATACGCAATGAAATCGCCGAACAGGGTTAGCACCACATCTCGCGGTTCATCGTATTGGGAGACGAACTCCCCGCGCTCATCACCCAGATTGAGCTTGATTCGCTCGCGGATCGAACGAATCTGTAGCGGATCGACCATGAACAGAATGCCTGCTGAGTTCTTGATATGTTGACCATGCAGGCCCAGATAGTCCTGATCGACCATCCCTTCCCCCGCAACATCGAAGAATACCAGCGTAAGGGGAGCCTTGTCCTCATCCTTGAAGACGAATTGAAAAATAAACGGCTCCTGCATCTTCTCTTTCTGCGTGGAGGACAACAGATCCCCTCGCTCGAACAATGGCTCTTCATAAAGACTTCTGAACTTCCGACTGATCTCGGCCGTCAACGGCATACAGGCTGCATCAAAATGATCTGCTGTGTAATGCTGCAGAGTATGGATTAGGGAGGTCATATAGACGGATTTCCCAGCCTGTGAGGCACCAATAATTGATATGATATTGCTAGGTACCTTGCCTGCTGTAACCGGAAGCTCATTATGACAATGCGGGCACAAACGACGACGTGTAAGCTCACCGTATCGGTCTGTTAGCCCTGTTAGCACCTCATCGGTATAGTGATGATATTCCTCAGGCACATCCCTTGGGTCAATGATCGCTTCGATCTCATAGACCATATCCAAGCCGAAGCGCTCACGATACTTGTTCAGTCGATCATCCTCGCCAAGTGCGAAATCCTCATCATCCTCACGATGATGGGCTGCCCGGAAGACGACATCCTGCGGCTCGAATTTGCTGAAGCAATAAGGGCAGACAATATCATAATATAGTGGTCTGGGCTCTTCCTGAGGCTTCTTCTTGAAGAATTGCTGAAAAAAATTCATAGAAGCTCCTCCTCTCATTCAGTCTCTTAATTCCTACTCAGGGATCAGCTCATACGTCTGACCGTATGTAGCTCCCTCCGTGAAGAACAAGCGGACATACTCATCCGCTCGCACTTCAATCGAAGGCAGTATATTGGGGCCAGCCATAAAGGACTGGGTGAAGGGATAGACCGTTCCGTCCTCTTTATCGAGCGGGTATCCCCCCATCTTCTTCACATAGCAGAGAACCTCCCGCGGAACGGGGACCTCGGCTGTGACCTTGATCTGGACCGATTTACGGTCCCTGAACCATGCCTTCTTATGCTGTACAGAATACATGATCTTCGCCTTACCAGCACTGACAGCAATCTGATTCCCGGAATTCTGCTGCAATATTAAGACAGGCCCGTCCTGCTCCAATACGCTTGGATAGACTGTATATACAACTCGACCAATGCCCTCCAGTCTGTCCCGATAATAGCCGGCTGCCTTGTATTCATCACGGGTGAAGAGGCGGAGCTGACTCTGGTCAGGCTCAGCAGGTACGGGCAGTTCATCGCTTTGTTTAGCAATATATACAGCGTGGACGCCAGAGGGCCAGCGCCAGCGCAAGGCTAATTCATGATTTTCGATTTTGGAGCTAATGTCCGTTATTCCAGGATACCCCGGCTCTGATCGTCGTGTCTTCATTATCATCGGGCCTTTCGTCATTAGAATCCTCTGTTTCTTCTGCCCCGGGCTGGACGTTCCTCTTCCTCACCTCTACCTGTTCTACGACCAGGTGCATGACCAGAATTGCGGCGCGTACTCTCGCTAACCGGAAGGACGAACATGAACAGCGCAAGAATACCTGAGAGCAACAACATCGCTGCTAGACGAATCAGAGAGTCACCAATAGCCGAGCCAGACAGTCCCTGCTCAAGCACCAGTCCGGCTAGCACACCGCCGACACCGCCCCCAATGGCAAAATTGCGGGCAAGGAAGCGGTTGTCAAACACAAGCCCCAGCGCGAGTCCCAGCACCCCACCCACAATAGCAAGTGCTACAACACGATAAATGGCGAGAAAGGTGTTCATCTCCAGCTGTCCACTACGTTCCGTGACAAGAGTACGATCTCCGACGCTGCGCTCAAATATTTCACTGAATACGGCAGATAACGTATCTGCTCTGGCTACATCGGTATAGGTGCCGCCTGTAGTCTGAGCGATATTCTGCAACAGGGCTACACCAGATGGCTCCGTCAGGGCAAGACCAACCGTGTTGACGGCAATTCCACGCTCTACATAAGGTGCCAATACATTAGGTACATCGACAGCACTGTCACCGTCGGACAGCAGAATGACCATCGTGCCGGCATCAGCATCTCCCTGCTCCTGAATGTGCAGCAATGTCTCGGAGAGCGCAAGGCCGATATCTGTACCTTCCATCGTATCGGTAATTTCATCAAGCTTCGTGTTCACTGCCTGTTTCTGCGCATCCGTGCCTACCTCAGTGAGAGGCTGCAAGATCGTCGCGTCTACGTTAAAAAGGATGACGCCCACTCGATTTCGACGATCCATCTGCTCCACGAGATTTTTGGCTGCTTGCAGCCGTTGCCGATCCGGGTCCGTGACCATCATACTCCCCGAGTTATCGATGACGAGCACAATGTCCTGAACCTGTCTGCTTCCGGACGGATTGAACTGATGCCCCCATTCCAGTAAAGTACCTGTACCGAACAGAAGCACAAGGGTAGCGGGCACCAGCCATTTCCAGGACACATCCGAATATCGTTGCTTCCAGGATACTCCGTTCAGCTTAGGGGTGATTAGCTCAGCCAGCAAGCAGGCTAGCCCTATAGCGAGTGCCACGATTCCGAAATACAGTCCGATCACAATGATTCTCGGCCAGGTGTCCAGCAGCTGGTGCAGGACTATTTCGCCGAGAATGAAGCCGATGCCTCCACCCAGCAGACTGAACAGCAGAAGGAGTGGATTAAATTTACGCTGCATAGATGTTCATGCTCCCTTTCTACCTTGGATTATATCGGGGTGAGATCAGCGAAGCTCAGGCAACACCTGGGGGTCAAGCCCATGCAGGCGATAGCCGTTAGCAGTGTAGGTCTCATAGTAAGTACGTCCATTACGATAGACCAGTATATCTTCGATCTGGAAACCTCCCATCAAATGAAGCTTCTCCACTCCGCTACTGCGGGTCACATGCACAAATCCCAGCTTATACATACGAGCATCATGGTCATACTTCATGGCATACGGCAAAAATTCACCCTCATAGTCCCCAAAAAAATATTTTTCCTCGTAACGGTGTTCGTGTGTGTAATCGAGCAAGCGAATATGCACTGTCGCGCCTTCCTCCAGCGTATGGTAGAGCTCCTTGAATAGCTGATCCTTCGAGACGATCTGCCGATTCTCGTATGCAGAGGCTACATTGGCTCTTAGAAGGAGTTCCTCCTCGAAGGTCTGCCGGAACGGAGCCGCAGTCAGAATAAGCGATTGACATGTGTGGATCAGCCGCTCCAGAAGTGCTGGACTCTCCAGTGTAACCAGAGAGAATTTACTTCCCATATGGCGATCTGAGAAAAGTACATCCTGTCCCCGCTTGCTCTCCAGTTCATCAAGCACCTCCGCCGTCACCTTCGCATAATATTCCAGCACATTCTGTCCTGTATATTGGTCAGCTCGCCGCAGGTGCTCCGTGGCTTGCGTCTGCAGCTGCTGCTCGATAGCTCTCAGCCGATCAAGCTGTGCCTGAACACGACCATGGAGGCGTTCAAACGCGGCCTCACAGGTGCGGAGCAGGTCTGTATACATCTGTAGCTCCAGCAGCTCCAGCTTACGGCCATAGACCTGTTCTGTAACATATCGAATGAAATTCCTGACATTCGGCTTATCCAGCAGAGGTACTCTTGGGAAGGACAGCTCCTCAACCGTCTGGTTATATAGCTGTTCAAGGCTCGCTACCAGCGCTGTGCGCTCATTCGTATAGTCACGAATTAGACCTCTTATTGCTGTCAGCACATTTCCAGGCTGATCCTCATCCGTCCAGGACAATATCTCGTACAGCCCAATGTCGGGATGACGTGTCTCCTGCTCCTTCAACAGCTGCTGAAGCCACTGGTCTGCATCAAAGGAATCCAGACGTTGCTTCGCAGGCAACTCGGCATGCTCGCGAAAGAAGTCCCCACAAGCTTCGCCGAACAGCGCGGCCTCAGCATCTCTTAGTGTCATGCGGCGGAGCGCTGAGAAGCTGGCACCGCTCGTCATCAAGCCAGTCATATCTCCAAGAAATTCAGCTGGGGGCAGCAGTGGGCTCATCCAGCTCTCCCTCTCGGTTGAGTCCAGTCGGAAGAAGGACAGCTTATCCTTAGGACTCCACGCAAGCTCGCTCTTCATTCGGCTCAGAAGCTGCTTATAGAACTGATATAGCACGGTGAGGGCAATCGGTGCGTTTGGACGCTTTACTTTTCCAAGACCAGCAGAGACGTAGACCGGACGCCCCGTTTCTGTACCCATATTATTCTTGAAGGATGTGTTGTTGTAGCCGCCATCCTGCGGCCAATGCTCGGAGAAGCCATCATCGTCTATAGAGCTTCCCTTGGAAGCATGCAGACGGTTCTTCAGCAGCTGAATATGACAGATGAGCTCACTGTTCTCCCGCAGGCTGTCAGGTACAATCCTTCCTCGTTCATCCTTATCAGATAGCAGGTAGACCAGATCGAATAGGGGAGCTGGACCATGCTTTACCTTGATACCGAGTCGATCCTCAGTCATATGAAGTATAGCTGTGATCTGATATCCGGGGTCCTGCATATGGTCGAGTTCACGAAGGAATGCTACATTCAGGGCACTGCTGTACCCATAATTTTCTTGTGTCCCCTCATGCAGTAGCGCATACAGATCCATCTGGACCGACTTGAAGGATTGAGCCAGCAAATATTCGGATAGCAGTGTGATCTCGGGTACGAGTACATTCAACGGATCATCACCGACGGTAATGACAGTGAGATGGACCCGATCAAAAGAGGAATACAATCGTCCATATTCCGCCAATTGAAGACTAGCCCGTCGAAGACAGCCATTCAGTTGGATTAGACCCTCTTCGTCCGCGTAGAAGTCCCGGTACAGATCACTTCGCGCATAGCGGGGATTGGTAACCTCGGTATGCAAAGACAGGTGCTTATCCCCATGAATATCCTGTCGTGTATCATTCATTCTCTTCTCATCTTCTCTAGGATCTGCAGCCTGCTTATAAGGTCTGATCTGATGGGTAAGGACTCTGGAATGCCCTTTTGAGGCGTCCGTCCCGGAGTGAACATGAATATAGGTGACACCTGCACTGTTATCCCACTTACGGTCATTCATGTCCATGACATGGCTAATGGCAGAGCCTGCATGGTCGCCAATAAAGAGAAACACAGCGGGGTAATGGATGCTGCTGCGTCCATCCCCACTGCCAATGAATTGGTCTTCCGCTGCCGCGTAGGACACAGCGAACTGCTCCAGCTTATCTCTCATTTCTACTTCAGCCTTCTACGAATGTCGTTTAGTTTGCTTGCCATTTGCTTGTAGAAGGAGTATAGCTCTTCTCCATTCGCATGCTCCACTCGCTCATACTCCAATTGATCTCTTGCTTCCATGAAAAGGGTGACGAGGCTCTCCAGCTTATCCAGCAGAGGCGCAATATCCTCCGAAGATGTCAGCTCATTGTCCCGTCGGTCCGCCTTGCGCATCAAAGCTGCACGACTCTTCTCATCCAGTCCCCGGAAGTGCGTATACACATCGTATTCCACATAATGACGGCTCTTCAGGACATTGGCGAACGGCTCCCACGCCTCCTCCTCTGAATCACGGTCATATACGTAGAGAGCACCTTTTTTAGTAATAGTATCCGTATACAGTGCCTGGATGAATTGATCAAGCCGCTGCTCTTCATCCTGGTGCTTACCCAGCATACTCTCCAGCTCTGTCAGCTTAGCCTGCAGCTGCGCATACTTTGCAAGCTCCTCACGGAGCACACGAATCAGCTCTGGCGTGCGGATCAGGTTTTCTTTGCCCAGCTCCTCGTTAATACTGCCGAAGATATCCTTCGCTCCAGCCTGCTCCATTCCTCCGGCAAGCAGTCGCTTCAATTCATTGGTGGCACGCTTAACCTCTCCCAGATTCGGCTTGGAGGCGTCTAGCTGCATATCATAAGCAGACAAGATTCTGTCCACATCGAGAGCACCTGTGCGAATGACTTCATATCGACTGCTGGTGTTGCTCTCGTCTCCCTTCATTCGAATAGCTCCCAAGGTCAGACCACGCTCAAAATCACTTCGAACATTAGCATTGAAAGCCTGCACCCGAGGGTTCACATACGTATCCCCCCAAGACTTCTCCGGGATCGGCGAAGGCAGGTTCGTCCAGTTATTACGACCAGTCTGCACAAGATGTCGTCCAATTCCTTCTCGGTCCAGAATCGTACGCTCATAGCTCTCCTCGTATACCTTCAGTGGTGTATATACGAAGAGTGGTACGCCGTTACGGGTGTTCAGCCAGAAGATGCGATTCTTGACCTCACTTTCCTTAATCGTGAAGTGCGATTTTCCGATCGCATTATTCTGATAATTCCGAATCCCCTTCAGGATGCTTGGTGCCTGTACCGGGACGGACACGAAGCCCCATGATGGAAAGTACAGATTTCCTACACTGTTGCTCAGGTGGAACACCGGCACTGCTTCCTCGTCAAGCTTGCTCGCAATATGACGCTCTACGAACTTCTCAATGGCCTCATCCTGCCCGTATTTCATGACGAGGAAGTCTTCCATGGAACGCGTGATGAGATCGCCGAACTTCTCTGTCAGGAACTCCGAAATTGAGGTGACGATGTCGATATCCTGCTCCTTCACCCAACGATCGGAATTCTCCAGCAGGGCATGGGCAAAATCACGAATCAGATCGTCGCCATCCCTCTTCTCCAGCATGCCAGAGACGACCGTCTCGATATCAGGAACGCTAACAAGATTCCAGTAGTAGGTCTTGTTGCCTCTATGATCCTCCTGCTCGGCACCGTTCACGAGAAGGTCACCATTCTTCGAGAAGATGCCGCTAAGAGCATTAAGCACTTCTGTATACACATGATAAATGCGATTGTTCTCCTGATTCAGCAGATCATACAGGTCCTCGTAAAATTCGATCAACTGCTCCGTACGCTCAATATCTGCGTGCAGCCAGTATTCATTGATTTTCGCTTCAATATAAGCATTCTTCTTCTTATCCTTGGATACGAAAGCACTCTTCGCATCCCCCATCTTCTCCTCGGCCTGCTCCCTGGCCGCCTCGATATCCCGAGGAATCCGATGCAGACTGTCCTTCAGTGCCTCAATGTACGATAGAAGCATTTTGAGCAGACAGAAGCCCTTCTCCGTGTAAATAAGTCGAGATACGTAGAATGGCCCCTGCTCTGGATGCAGGAACATTCGGCGAATCTGATCGGTGAATTGACCGACGATCTCACCTGGTAGCTGCTTCTTCGCCTTAATGTATTCCTCACGCGCCCGATTCAGGAATGTCTGCTCCAGCTCGGTATCCATGTTCACGACCTGCATTTTGATCACATTGGCGTAGCTAAGACGCTCACTGTTCTCAAATCCAGGTAATGGCTCTGGCACACGGGATTCGAAATTCTTGATCATACTGTCCAGATCGACGCCAAGCTTACGGGCGAACTTTTCGACCTCCTCCTGCCCCGGTGCTTTCTCGAACATCTTGCCCATTTTTTCGAACAGGCGATAGGCCAGATAGGTCGTCATCTCTTCCACCGGAAGCACAGCTGAAGACGCTCCGATGATGTTGTACTCGTAATTCGCAGGATAGGCCCGATTCATCTGGGCAATGTTGGTACGGATGTTGCTGATATAGTCATGGATGGCGAACTCCTCGCCAGATTGCTTTTCTTCACTTGCCATAAAGTTCGTGATATTCTCAGCTGTAACGTTCATGCAGTAATCGTAGGCATTCTCAAGCAGCTTGCCCTCGGTATTCGTCGCTGAGATCAGATGACACAGATTGAACGGCGGCAATGGCGAGTTGACGTTCAGGATGTTGCCATATTGTTGACGGAACCGCTCACCGCGATTGTCCACGTTCATCCAATAATCGAGCTCCTTAAGCGCTGCGTACCCATTCTTCTTGATGTATTCACGGGTATGCTCACTCAAGCTCTTATTCGAGAGATTGACATCAGGCGTGAACAGATAACCAAGTGTATTGACACGGTCAATCCCTGCTGATCCATAATCACGCTCAATAAGTCCACGTACGATGTAAGATATATCCAGGAAGGTACCACTTCCGGTACCACCAGATAGACCTGACAGAAGGAACACCATGAGCTTCTTGTTGGTGCCGACAGATAATGTCTTGATCTTCTTGTCGATGCTCTGCACGACCTGGTTAATCTTGGTGAACAGCAGTAAGCGTCCTGCCTGACGTACACCCGCCGCACCGTTCATACCATCCGTAATGCTTAGCTCTGGTGAGAGCCAGTCTGTAATATAAGGCTCCAGAATGCTGCGATTTTGCAGTAGGCCACCGATCTCTGCATTGGAGAGCAGCACGAACTCATTGTTCGGGTCCAAGCCGATGCCTCTATATTTTTTATTCCTGTCCTGTTCATTCGTCTCGAAGGCGAGGAACTCTACATTGTCTGGCTTATCATGCTTTTTCTTGGACAAGGGATCTTCTGGCAGCTTGAATCTGCGGTTGATCTGATATTTCAATCTCAGCAAAGCATCAATGCCTGTGCCGCCTAGACCGATAATAAGAATAGGATTATCAATCGTATCTACTCTAATCTTCTCACTAACAATCCCGCCGCCCAGTGATACATCCAATTGCTGTATGTGTTCTCTGACTACTGGTTTCATTTGGATTCCCCCTGATTCCTGTAATAATCCGATGAATATACTTTATATTCTATTATTCTGATTCATTGCTTTTTAATCTGATTGTTGTTTCATATCTGATCGTTGTTTCATATCTGATCGTTGTTTCTTATCAATTACAGTTTCTTAATTCAATTAACGGCTAGTGGACAAGTACTCCAGCAGGATCGTCTTGCCTACACTTCCCAATGGTACGGTAATCCGATCATTGTGCCCCAGTTCAATGCCCTGTGCAGCCTGAACGGCTCGCCCGGACTTCTCAATCGGGATCGCCCCAGTGGAACGAACAGCGAGCTTATCATTACGACCTGGAGTAAATACGATCTGAGCTGACTCTGCCAGCTCCGGGGCCAATTGCAGCAATTGATGCAGTGTGAATTTGCCGCGGAAGCCCGTCAGCTTTTTGTACTGGGGATATGACTTCTCACCAGTATTGTCATCCTGAATCTCAACGACAAGCTGCCCGACAAAGCCTTTGCCTGACTTCTGCACATATTTCCAAAGGAAGTATGCGGCCGCAAGTACGATCAGCAAGCCTGCCCCTCCAAGAATCGCAGGTAACAGCAAGCCTGCCCCAGACTCCTCAGCTGGAACAGTTGAGGAGCCTGAACCTGATGCTCCACTTGCTCCAGAGCCGTTGATGGTTATCGTCGCTGATTCACGGTAGAAGCTCTTCTCCTCTGCCCGTACAGTCAATTCATAGTCATGGGCCTCTGGCAGCTGGAATTGTCCTGCAAAATGATCCCCTTCATTGTTAAGGTCAATGGAACTGTCTGCTCCTGTATTCACATCATGTACAAGCAGCTTAGCTGTCATATTCGCATACAGGCTTTGGTCCTGAAGCCGCTGGTTGTTGCTGCTCAGGAAGGCCTGAATGTCAATGCTGTCTCCTTTGGAGTAGCTCTGCGCAGGAATGTCCGCCAACGTGAGCTGCAGATCATAGTTAAATATCAGGTTAATATCAATCTGATCCTGCTTTACGCCTTTGATCTGCAGCGTCCAGTCTCCCTCCTCTGGTTTGAGCAGCTTCAATAAAGAATAGCTCTTCGACGATGAGAGCAGAATATCGTCAGCCGGGATTGTGCGGGTCTGACCGCTTGGATCGATAAGGCGAGCATCGACTGGCTGCGATGAAGTAATCGAGATATTAGCCTCCATTACACTGTCATTGGGGACGTGAATCTTGACGTCCTGGTAATCACCGTTACCCGTGATTGAATCAACTGGCACGACATTCAGGTTGAGGTTACTCGCAAAAATCTGGCTTAGAATATCTGGCAGATCCTCAGCAGAGTCCGTAATAAATGACTTACCACCAGATTGCTCTGCAATATCGGCTAGTCGATCCTTGTTCAACTTGCCATCGGCATTCAATCCAATCGTGTAGATGGGGATTCCTGCAGCTGTTGCCTCCGCGACTGCCTGCTTCATATCCTGATCGGCCTGGGTATCTGTTCTCCCCGTGCTTGGATTGAAATCATTGTTACCGTCAGCCAGCAGGACAATCATCGGCGCATGCCCTGGCTCAGCACCATCCTTGAGCAGCTGCATCGCTTCACGAACACCTACAGAAGTATCTGTATATGCTCCCCGGTTCAGACCGTCTATGAAGCTCTTCAGCTCCTCCTTGTCCTCCTGCGATTGAATTGTTAACAGCGCCTTCTCACGCTGGATAACATCGGTATAGGAGACGATGCCCACCTTGTCCCCACCCGTCGATAGCATGTCTACGAACATCTTCATCGCTTCGTTTCCAATTTTCTCCGGATCACTGGTGTTCATGGAATTGCTCACATCCACGACCAGCACTGCGTCAACGCGGGAGGCCGAGCTTGAATTCGCTGCTCGTGCAGGTTGGGCTATGAGGCCAGTTAGCAGAAGCACTACCATCCAGACAGCCATCAGACTCCATATCGTATGTTTCATTTTTTCTCTCATGACCTGTTCCCCTTCACTTGTAGAACTTTGATACGTCCTCTTAGATGTACTCTATTGGTCTTTCATTAAATCTTTCTGAAAATGTGATGAAAAAATGCTGAAATATCTAAAATAGAGGTCTGCCTCTTGTTACAGGAGGCAACAGCGAATTTTACCAATATCCTGCAACAATGATATAATTATACCCTGATAAGTGCAAACATCTATGAATATTCTGTCATAAAATTGGAAAAGAAAGAGGACCCATATGATCTCATACGGATGTATCGCGATAATGTTTCTTTTTGTCGTCGCGAAAATCATAACTTACTATTTACATAAGAGACGTGCACCGTCCTACGAGCAGACTGACAAAGAGCTGCTTACCGCTTTGAACAGCAGGAATGAACGCCATGAATAAACACAAGCAGCCTGTGCAGTTCAGGCCATTTCAGCGCACAAGATATGCGTACGACAAGCTTAAGGTCTGTCGGCGCTGCGACAGCGTTACAGCCTTGCCACGAGAAGCCTGTGCTTCATGTGGACGTCGTCGACTCGTTCACTTCATGGTCGTAGCTACCAGCAAGACGAGCTGGTACTACCGGCGGGATCTGATATTCGCATTACTGCTGCTCGCTACAGCGGTCTTTCTTGCCCCCGACTCCCTTAGTCGCGTCCTGTTCCTTGTAGGAGGCATCATCATGCTCCTCATCTTGTGGAGCCTGCAGCGTAAGCTGTATCCCTGGGAGCTGAAGCGACAGCTCCGGCGTACCTTCAAGCATCGTATCCAGTCCATTGAAGAAGGACTTGCCTATGATCGGGAGGAAGCTGCCAGCATCAGACCAGATGACGAACAGCGTGCTTACGAAATGCTTCGTGAAATCGCTGTACTGAAGCGTGATGATCGCATTCGTCTTCAGCAGCTTGCCTTGCTGCAATCCTTTATTCTCCGCAAGGATATGGATCTCGAACTTGACTCACTGCTGCTAAGAAGCTTCGATCCGATCCTGGTCGATTATATTGGCGAGATCGCAAAAATCAAACGGGAGCTGGTTCGAAGCCGAACCCTGCTCTATGTAACCTTCTATGAGAGAAGGATATTGGAGCTTCCTGGCGGACGCGCTGTCCTGGTAGCAGTAGCCGCTGCAGCTGTCGGCAAGAAGAAATATGTTGCTGAGCATGCAGACTTCATCTGTCGTTATGCAGTAGACCTCCCCGAGGATCGCTTCATGCGTCTCCATCGGATCGTAACGAGCAATCGCTCGACTCCTTTCGGCGACCTTATGGATGAGGTGGTTCGCATCCACAAGCTGAGGAGCTATTGATTGGGATACCAAGATAGCTGCTATGCGACTTCTATAGCAGCTGGAACCCCCTTTTAATAAAGACGTCACAGGCAAGCCTCACCCCTGCAAAGTTCACCTATCCCCCATATCAAGATTACAAAGAACCCGGTTCATCAAGGAGATTCCTTGATGAACCGGGTTAGTTTTTTTGTCCTGGAAAGACAATCTCTATCGATTATGGAGAATAAAACCTGTATTCCGGCACACCCTAACACCATCTACATCATTTCTATCTTTCAGATTGGAGGTGTGCTCTTACAATATGAATAAATCGAACCTGCTGCTGCAGGAGGTGCTTTCCAATCTCCAAGGCTGCTCAGACCTCATTATCCAGCCCTTCCAATTAGGTAGCTTGCCTTGCAAATTGCTCTACATCGCCTCCATAACGAATACGCAGCTACTCAGAGAAGCTGTAACCAAGCCGCTGCTGGAGGAAGCAACCCGTCTGCAGACAGATCAGCAGCTTTTGAGCCGCATCAAGGATGAGTCTTTCTTCACCATAACTAATAAGACAGCTTCGACAGCCAAAGATGTGACCGATGCGATTGTAGCTGGTGAAGCTGCATTTTATGTAGCTGAACAACCACACATGCGCTTGTTCGAGCTGAAGCAGTATCAGAGTAGATCCGTACCTGAATCCACTAACGAAGTTGTCGTTATCGGACCTCAGCAGGCTTTTGTGGAGGATATTCAGGTGAATATGTCACTGCTGCGTCATATCATCAAGCACCCCAAGCTCAAGACTGTAAAGTATGAGATTGGCCGTTACACACGAACGACGATTTATTTGACCTACATTGAAGGACTATGCAAGCCAGAGGTGCTGAAGGAAATTACCGAGAAAATGGATTCCTTCGATATGGATAGTGTGCTTAGCATCAATTATTTGGCCGAATATATGGCTGGCACCCCGTACTCCCCTTTCCCGCAGAGTCAGTTCTCAGAACGCCCGGATTCTGTTGCTTCCGCCCTTATGGAGGGCAGGGTTGCCATTTTGCAGGATGGTACTCCTTTCACACTGCTTCTGCCTACGACTTTTTTCGCCATGATGCAGTCTGCCGAGGACTATTACCAGGGCTTCTATCCTGCCTCCTGGATTCGACTTGTCCGGCTCCTGTTCTCCATCATGTCCTTGCTCTTGCCTTCGATGTACGTAGCTATGACAACCTTCCATCCGGAGATCATACCGACAAGCCTCCTGCTTACGATCGCAAGCGCCCGGGAGAATATTCCTTTTCCAGCTCTCATTGAGGCCTTGATCATGGAACTGACCTTTGAAGGATTGCGGGAGGCTGGTATACGAATTCCCAAACCACTCGGACAGACTGTATCGATTATCGGCGGGATTGTTATTGGTCAAGCCGCTGTACAGGCGGGGATCGTATCCGCCCCTATGGTCATCGTCGTGTCTATTACAGGGATCGCATCCTTCATAATCCCACACTTTGAACTAAGCCTGACACTGCGTCTGCTGCGCTTTCCGATCCTGATCCTCGGGGGGACACTTGGACTAATCGGCATTGTGATGTCACTATTCATTACCTACTGGTATATGGTGAATCTTCGTTCATTTGGCATACCTTATATGCAGCCGCTTGCCCCCTTCGTGTTCCAGGATCTTAAGGATACGCTCTTGCGGGTACCCTGGTTCGATATGAAGCGCCGGCCAAGCTCGTTTACGAATACCAATCAATTGAAAAGGCGGAGCTCCAAATGAAGCCCTTAGTCTTTGTTCGCTCACTTCTGATGGTCACTCTTCTGTTCATGTGCAGTCTCCTCACGGGGTGCTCCTCCAAGGTAGAGATCAACGAACGAGCTTTTGTGAGCTCCATCTATGTGGACAAAGCTGAGAAACCAGGCGAGGTTGAGCTCACGATTAGCGTCCCGCTTCCGAACCGTATGGCTGGTGAGAATACTGGTGGTGGTGGTGGCGGAGGCCGACCCTATGCCGTGTTCACCAAGACGGGCACGTCTCTTACGGAAGCTGCTGAGAAACTGCAGACGGACCTGACACGAAAGCTGTCCTGGGGACATGCGCGAGTAGTTGTCTTCGGTCGTGAATACGCAAAGGCTGGAGTCGGAGATACAATTGAGTGGCTTTTCAGAGAACCGTTATTTCACATTAACAGCTATATTTTTGTAGCACCAGGTAAAGCAAAAGATATCACATCGCTAACCCCTGTGGCGGAGACGACTCCAGGTGAGGTCCTACGAGAATTTGCCAACCAACGCAATCTGCTGCAGACCCAGATACGGGATGTGCTGATGGCAGAGGCTGACAATCAAGGCTTCGTCGTCGCCTTGCTGAATATGCAGAACGAAAAGATGATTAGTGAAAATAATGAAAACATGAATTGGGTAGGTCTGCAGGGTGCGGCCATGTTCAAGAACATGAAGATGGTTGGAGAACTGGATCTGGACGAAGCTCGTGTTATCGCCTGGACGAGAAATAATCTCAAAACAGCCTCCATTACCATTGAGAATAAGAAGGAAAAGGCAAGCGTCTCTCTGTACGCGATCAAAAGCGATCTAAAAGCTCATATGTCGCAAGGAAAGCCGGTATTCAGCATCCACCTTTCGGCCAAGGGTCAGCTCCGTAGCATTTATCCACCACATAAGGCCGAGGAAGTCCGACGAATTCAGCAAATTGAGAAGCAGCTGGAGTCCCATGTGAACGATTTAGTGCTCTCTGCACTCCACAAGGCCCAGGCCCAGGAAGCCGATATCCTAATGTCAGGCTATCGACTGGAGTGGAAATATCCCCATGTATGGGACAAGCTGCGGCCCCATTGGGCACAGCATTTCAAGGAAGACATACAGTTCAGGGTCATATCCGATATTAGCATTCAATACTTCGGGTCAGAGTTCCGTACCTAGCCTGAATTGCCAACAGGGAGGATGAAATGGATGATCGTTATCCTGCTATACTCGGCGCTCGCATTAATGGAATGGAAGTTTATCGACAAGCGGGACAAAAAGGACCACTACATGTTCATCATCCTGTTCTGTCTGTTTGTAATCTGGTGCGGTATGGCCAACTATGTGGATAAATGGCCACAGCCTAACAGCATCATCATGATGCTGTTAGGCTGGATCGACGTACTCCTTAAATAAGGTGGGAGATCTATGAAAGTTAACAATTGGCAGATCTATCGATTTGCGTTCGTATACCTTTACTCACAAAATGTTGCATTTCTACTGCCCAGGTTATTTGGAATGAGCAACTACTATGGCTGGATCGCCCTGCTCGGGGGTTATGCGATATCCGGCTTCTTCCTGCTCCTTACGGTTAAGCTCGGGAGACTATATCCAGATAAGCCATTTCAGGAATTCGGCGCTCGTATTATTGGAAAATGGCCGCATAAGGCTGTGCTTACCTTCATCACCTTATACACTCTGGCACTTATCGGTATAGATGTGGAGAATTTTATCGTATTTCTTCACTCGATGTACATGCCGGATACGCCAGTCTGGATTACCATAATGCTCACTGTATTATGTATTTCGTTAGCTGGACGCTCGGGGCTACTTACGATTATATACATGGCTGAGGGCATTTTCCTTCTGCAATTGTTTACGACGGCTACTACCGTTCCTCCGACGATCAGTCAGGGGAATTATGATGTGCTCGTATCCATGGTCACCAACCATGACTGGAAGCAAATAATGGTTCATTCCAGTATGACCGTCGCTTGGTTCACGGAATGGATCGTTATGCTTTTTCTGGTGCCGACGTATAGCTTCAATCGCAGAACGATGCGGTATTTGTTCTTTGCCGGATTTACGGTGGTGCTGCTGGTGATTCTGTACTGGATAATTTGCCTCATAAATTTTGGGCCATACTTATCCGCACAGCTACGTTATCCCTTGCTTGAACTGATCAGGTATGTAAGATATGGAGATTTTCTGGACAATCTCGATCCGGTATTGATTGCGGTCTGGTCTACGACCATGTTCATTCGAAGCTCCTTCTTAATGTATGTGTGCTCCAACTGTGTCAAGGAGATCTTCAACATCAACAAGCGTCGTATGCTCACCTTCATGATTGGAGGTACCGTGGCCATCACCGCTCTCCAGTATTCACGAGATCCGTCCAGTTATGAAATGGCACTTCGCTCGTATGCCCTGTACTTCAATGCGATCATTATCAATGCATTGCCACTACTGTATCTGCTTGTGCACCGTATCCGGTTCGGGAGACAGCAGCCTGAGGAGAACGACACATCAGCTGACCAGCATAACAAAACGGCCTGAGTCTTGATGGAACATCAAGTCCAGGCCGTTCTTCATAAGTATAACTCCTTGATACATCCTGCACCCATCACTACCGTCATCTTCACTATCGCCACCTGTGCCCTGGCAGACGGCTTCACACAAATGATCATCATTCTTCATTTAATTCAGCAATAGATTCAGCTTTCTCACTACTTGCTACTATAATCACAACCAGGACAATCCCCGCTATTACGGTAGTTAACATACGTATACCTCTCTCCTCAGAACAGATGTATTCCAATTCTTACGAGATTGTATGCACAGGAATCAGATGTATGTTATTCTCCCCGGAAATCTCCTTCATAAACTTCATAAATGAAAAAGGCACCTCATATCAAGAGGCGCCTTCTGTTAAAGCTATGAAATTAGTCCAAAAACGAACTTAGTGCATTGCGATCTGCACTGCTTGTACTTTGAATAGCTGGCCCCTTAGAACCCTCTAAACCAAGACGCTCACTCATCTTCGCATTCAAAGCAGTCATCTTGGTTGTATAGTCATTACAGCTCTCAATGATACGACGGTTGGACTGCTCTGACGAATCCAATGCAGACATCAGGTCACCAATTGCCTGATTGACAGCTTCAATAGACATAGCTGGTTTGGACATCAGATCGTTTGTACGCTCTGTGGTTGTGCGCAGCAATCTTGCATTTTCCTTAAACTGATCTTCAATAGTCTTGTTTGTGGCTTCGACTGCAGAGATGACCTTCTCCTGATCGTTCAAGGCCATAGCAATCATAGCAGATACTGTGATCAGGTTCGCTGTCTTATCAATCGCATTGTTCACTGAATCGATCAGCTTGTCATTGTTATCATTAATGATGTCTGTTGCAGCAATCGCTTGATTATATAGCATAATCATCTCGGTCATTGATTGAATGCGACTCACCACCTTGCGTAGTCCACGCTCAAGATGAGGCTTCCGGTTCTCATTCTCTAGCTTAGCAATCTCAGCCTCGAACAGTGTCTTCAATTCGTTGCCGAAGGCAATCTTCGTCTGCAAATTATAAATCTCTTGAATGGAAGACCGCTTCAATTGACGCATATTCACAATGTTTTCTTGGAGATTATCCTTGCCATCCCGCAGGGCATTAATGATACTATCAATATTTTTACGCACCGATTGATAGCGATATACATAATTCTTAAGTGGGCTCTTGCGCAGAAGACGGCCGAATAAGCTGATATTTTTGCTTTGCTGAAGACTTTCACATTCGTCCCGTAGCTTCAGAATCATATTGGATACTTCAGCGCGATTGCCGGACATCAGATCATTTACAGGACGATCCAGTTGTTTCAGCGTCATTCCAGCACGTTCCTGGGTCTTGATGCCGAGACTGCCAATATCGTCCATCAGTGTATCTAGCTGAAACACATCACTTTGAGATACGCGCTGAATGAGCTGCGCCGCCTCCTGAGAAACTCGCTGCTCATCCTCTTGCTTTAATTGAATCCAATCCGTAGCCATCTCTATTCCTCCTATAATTCCGAGCTATTGTATCGCTGGTGAATGAGCTCCGCCTTACTTTGCAGCTCGATAAGGTCCTTATGCTCAATAGTAGACACGATCTCGGTAATCTTCGCATCTACATCCCTCAGACCATTAAGCAGTGTTCGCCGATTAGTCCGTTTAGCATCACCGCTTAGACGAAGGAACGGATTTATCAAGCTGTTCAAATCCTTGAGAATCAGCCTTCGTACCGTATGATTGACATCGCCGTTGTTCAAGGCATGCAAATCAGGTATGACACGCTGCAGCCGGGCAAACAGAGACAAAGACTTCTCCACAATCTCATTGTCCAGCTCATTTTTTCTACCCTCGGAGATAACCATATCCTCAAGAACTTCAAGATAAGCAATAACAGGTCCAAATACAGGATCTTGCTCCGTTAGTGCATCTGGACGACTCATCTCCGGCGATTGTTGCGATTGTTGCTGTTGATTTTGTTGCTGATCTCCAATGGAGCTCTCACCAGAACGATATGAACCATCGAGATCGCTAGAGCTACCTGCACGGGGTGGCCGCATGTCCATACCGGCTTGCTCTTGTCTCAGACGTGACTCACTACGCTGATTGACATCTCTAGACTCTGTCAGAGGTGCCCTCGTCGACGAAGGAATCATACTTCCTACCAAGGTAGCCAACGCCGGTATTGCCCAGGACACAAACTCAGGCATGAGAGGGCTACTGATCGCCGCGACAACATATCCGATTAGAGCTCCCCATAAGATTTTAGTAGTTCTTAACATAGCTTGTCCTCCTGACTCTTACAACACCTAGAAGGGTAAACAACCGCTCTCCATAGTCATTCCTTACGCTAACAGATGTCTCACCCCGAAGTGTGTACTATCTGATATCTTAAGAAAACATGCAGAAGGTGTCAATCTATGGAAAGCTCACACCCAGCATCGGATATTCAAACTATGAATCCGCCGCATGTCCTCGCACCTTCCCGGCATCGATCACCAGTGGCTGCTCAACATGGCTCGCAAGGATGCCATACTGCGGCTGTAATTCACCCACATCCAGTCCAAGGGCAAGCCGGACGGCCAGATAAGGAAAGTTAATGCCCGACAGGCAGGAGGTGTGCAGACCTCCTGACATACGCGGATTAATCTCCAGCAGCTTAGGAACTCCACTGTTATACTTCATCTGAATATTGAAGTTGTAGGGAATACGATAGGCTGCTGCAACATCGGCTGCAATCTGTAATAGCTCCGTATTCTCTTCTAACAAGCGAAGACGACCGCCTGCCTTGCGTCGTGGAACCGCAGCAAGCAGCTGACCTTCCCTGTCTGCGAGGCAATCAATGCTATATTCGTAGCCTTCCAGCAGCTCCATAATCATTATATTCTGGAATGACTCTACCGAAGAAAAGGCAAGATATGCGTCCTCATAGCTTATTCGGTTCTGGGCATGTCCGAATAGCTCCTGCAGTGGATTTCGGCTGTTATCTATGACACGGAAGCCCATCCCACCCTCTCCGTTGCAGGGCTTGAAGCACACTTTAAATCCCTGATCAACTAGTGCTTCGTACGCTTTGGAGAACTGATCTGCATTACTAACAGCATAGTATTCAGGAATCTGCATGATCCCCAGCTCTCTGACGGATTGGTAAAAGCGATCCTTTTCCATAAGCTGTTCCAGCAATTCTGTATCGCTTAGTACCATGACCCTCGTACCATTCGCTTCGAAGAGATGAATATTTCTACTAATATCAAGCATATTCCAACGAGGAATAAAGACATCAATCTGGTGACGAGAGCAAAAATCCAGACAGAATTCAACATACTCCATCCCTGTCACTTTGGGCTCCTGCTCTGCATGATCACAGCCCTGAAGCGCCATATTCGCCGGATCGGAATGGGTGCCATAGATCTCAAATTGCATGCCATCCTCATTATTCCGAATCAGATTCATATAATGATAGGCAACGGAGAACCAGCGGTTAAAATAAATGCGCACTTTATTCATGAAGCGGCCTCCCCTGTCAATGCTTGATAAGTAGTTCGCACGTAGTCCAAGATCTCATTGGCTGCGAACACACCAGACTGCTCGGTGAAGACATAGGGCACAAGTTCAGGATTACGTTGCTGTTCCCGATACAATTCACCATGCCTGGGAGCAATCGCGTAGTCCGCACCATCCAGCAAGCAACGATCCAGCAGCGAATCGCCCGATGCCAGCACCGCTTCAGCACCTACAAGCTGGCGTATATGTTCAACTGCATTGTGCTTGTTCACCGCTGACGGAACCAGATACAGCTTGCGACCCTGGATGGAAGCCTCCCAGCCAAGAGAATCAAGTTGGCCGATGGTGTCCATTACTGCCTCTAGTGGCATGTTATCGCGCTGGATCACGTAAGCGAAGAAGAGCTCATCACACAGGCGTCCTCCAATGACCCATTCATCACTCATCAACGGCTTGAATAAACGCATCACTTCATCAGGGGCTGCTGCATTCTTCGAGAGCTGTGCGCGAATTCGTTCATTCCAGGAGGCCTCCACTTGACCATCTATGAGTATATTCCCCCCATTACTAGTGATCGCATATGCTGGTATAATCTCCTGCTGAAAAATTCGAATACGTTGATATTGCTCCACTGTACGGGTAGTAACAGGAACAAAAGTAATCTGCCGGGATATTAGCTGCAGCTCCTGTAGCGCCGACTCTGACATATAAGCCGACAGCTTCCCGTCAATCCATTCCGCAGGCACAAGACCCTCGCTACTCTCAGGAACACCCATCGAGCGGCGAGAATAGATCAACGTCTGATCAAGGTCACTGGCAAAAATCATTCTCCTCCCCCCTTAACAGAGCGGATAATGCCGCAGCAGGAATACGTCAAGCCTGGGAATACTTCCACGGGCACTCCGCGTTCTTTGGCAAGCAGTCTAATATGCTCCAAGTGTGGATTATCCGGGTAATTCACGAGGATTTTCCACGGAATGCGTCTAAGCAATACTCTGGTGGTCTCACCGATACCCGGCTTCACCAGATTGATATCCTGGATACCAAATACCCGCTGGATTGCTTCAATATCCTTCTTTCCTTGCCAGGTGACCTCAGGTGGATGGTGTAGTAGCTCCTTCGCTTGCTGCGATGCAGCGGCTGCAACATCAGAGAAGCAGTCCGATATTGTATCTACAAAAAGCTGTGACAGATCCGAGCCTTCCCATTCCTTATACCATTTGGCACCATGGAAATCATCGGGCCCAATTAGATCGTCGCGCAGTACGGTACGGCTCATTAATCCAGAGACTGTGGAGTTCAGACATGCACTTGGTATCAAATAGTCTTCGCGGGTACCGTAAGTTGACGAGCACTGTCCCGGATCAGCCAGTACAGCCAAATCATCATCTAACCTCACACCATAGCGCTGCTCAAAATCACGGCAGGCCTCGATGAGCACCTGGCGAATGGCTCCTTTGCCTGTCCAGCCGTCAATGAATTGAAGCTTTGCATCCAGTCCATGCTGCTGCAAGATATATAGGATCGCATTTTGGTCAATGCCTTTGCCCCGGATGATGGAGACACTATAATGGGGAAGATCTGCACCATACTTCATTTTGATAAAGCGCTTCACCAAAATGCCAATCGGTGTTCCGGCACGAGCCAGTGATACCAGGATCGCCTGTGGCCCCTTCTTGTGCATGATGCATTCGGCTACCGTAGCGGCTGCCAAAGCAACCTTAGTAGCTGATTGTGCAAGGGTCTGGTGGAACAGCTCTATATATTCATCCGTGGGGTGGTACTCCACAGGCAGCATCTCCGAATAATGCACACCCGACTGAATGGCATATTCACGCTCACCGGTCTCTTTTTCCAAATTGACGTTACTCAGGTCCTTTAACAGAAATACAGTATCAGACGGATCATAGCTTCCCATAGGCTCAGGCGGCTTCACCTTACGCTGCATTAGCTGTTCAATCGTTGATAGATTCATGCTCAACTTCCCCCTACTCTGGAGCACCGCAGTACACAACATGTATTTGATTGCATCCGAGACGTGACAGTACATCCATCATCGACTGCATGGACTCTTCAGGCCATCGCCTCTCCAGCAGTACGAATATTTCGTCATATTGTCCTGGCTGTACATTGTAAATATAATGAGTCACGGACAGGTCCTCTGGTGAAGCGTAGTCATAACCGGCTACGACAGCATATCCTGGGCGGTCTACCGTGTAGATCGGACTACGCGTAGTGGACTGGTAGTGGACTCCTTCTCCCATCTCTGCGGCAATTCGCATCGGGATGTACATGAATTCCCCGGTACCCATGACAAGGGTACGCTTTCCGGTACGACCGTTTCTCAGTGTCGAAGCCATCTTCGAAATACCAGCGCTCAGGCTGGCATTGTGGGAAGAGTGCAGCCCGAATCTCCCGCTATAACGGAGATAAGGACTGGAGCAGCGTCGCCCCTGTGCATCAGAGGATTCTACGTATAGAGGCTCCAGATGGTCTGCGACATACCAAGAATTCAACTGGACTGTCGGACGCAGCTCTTGGTCCTTAACAGAGGTTTCAAGAATGGGCTCTCCTTGAATATGAATTCTACCCTTCAGAAGGCTAAGCGGGGTAATCACAATGCCCAATTCTGCTTCCAACGCCTCAAATCGACGCTCATTTTCCCCTGTACGCCAGTCAAGCAAGGAAGCAATATAATATTGCTTGCGCGGAAAATTCCGCTGAATATCCCGAATGATATTCAACGTCGTATTGCCTGTTGTAATCTCATCATCTACCAAGACCAAAGGAGTAGAGCCCTCCAGCGCCTCTCTCTCCAACGCATAACAACGATGTGCAGTAGCATGGGAATGCTCTTCTTCAAATTGAATATCTGGAGTGATGTCTGAGAGATGCTCTCTCGTGGAATGAATGTACGTAGCCTGATCTGCGAATGCACCATACATGCTGTGCCCAAGCGCGGTTGCCGTTTCGGCAAAGCCGACAAAACTGATCTGCTCTGTCAATACCAGGTTGGCAGACATTAAGTATTCATATGCCTGACGGGCATACGACGGATCACCAAGCCCTTGTACAATATGTTTCTTCCACTCTGGAATACGCTCATCCTCCCCTGCCCGCTGCTCATAAAGCAAGACGGCAAGAGCAGCCCCGCTTAATAGAGAGGTATATGGGTTGACGGCAATATGCTTGCCTAGCAGCTTGCTTACAAAAAGAAACGAGCGCTTCTTGTTCAGTCTGGCCGCCATGGAGAATAGACAATTCAAAGGGAGTTGTAAAGGATTATGCGTGGCTTCAACAGTAACTTTAAATGTGTCCAGAATAGGAAACGTAAGTGTGTTCATGCTGTGGCAAGAGTCCGACATAGTGTTGATGTTCATGTAACACCCCATATATTTGTGATCGGATCAAGATGCGGCGGGCCCAGTTCAAATGCGGCTTAATCTCGTTCATCTTATTTGTGTAGACACTCTTGAATACACCAAGCGAGCCATTATCGCGGCTAATAATCTCTTGGGCATCCAAATATTCTTCATGTGTGACCACATACATGGCTTGCACGGGCTTGATGTGCGAAGGATGAATAATCGTTTTGCCAATGATGCCATTCTCCTTGTCCATCATGACCTCGCGCATCAGTCCATCCATCGAGCTGTTAATATATTTCATTCGCAAGCTTCGCCCTGGTCTGCCGAGCGTCTCCTCGAATGGTGTCTGCCGTAGTTGTGGCTTGAAGACCCGCTCACGCTGGCTGAAATACTCCCAGACAGGACCGGATATGACATAGCCTCCATCGGCACGACCATACAAATTGATAATATCGGCAATACAATCACGAATCGCCGCTACATCGTAGATGGTAATCTCGGGACTGCGCCGAAGCCCAAATAGACTAGAGAAATCTGTAGCCCCAATTCGTACATTTAGCACATACTCGGCATGATCATCAATGACCTGCTTCAGATACTGCAAAGTATCCCAGCGCGTCTCACGATAAATAATTTCTGCGGTTTCCAGAATTGGCATCGCATACAGCGTTGGAAATTCCGAGGATCTCTGCCGGTTATATTCAAGAATGAGATTCATGTACGACTTCGCGTTATGGAGCCCGAACTTGGGCAGTGCGATTCCAGTAAGCAGACTGACGCGCTCACCCAGTTGAATCAGAAGCTGCTCAAGCTGCTCCGGAGTCCTGACCCGAGCAAAGATCAGAGGCAATTTGTCATGCGCAAGTCTTCCCGTGCCTAACGCCTCTTTCAGACCATCCAGATGCTGCCCAAGGCACCGTTCCGCCAGTTCAACCTGTCCATCGCCTATAGCATCCTCCAGATCTATTACAATGCTTGTTAGGCCTTCGTATTTGCCGCTCACAATCTCTTCCACGATATGCGGACGTGTTGCTGGCATGTATAAAGCAGCCCCAACGGTGTATGCCAGGGTGTCCTTGCAGGTCCAACGGTCAAATGATTCAGGAGACATGTAAAACAGTGCCGCTTCTTCTTCAGCGTTCAAAAAGCTAAAGTATTTCAGGGTACTTCCCTCCTTCTTCCGCTGCGACTTAAAGACCTTGCTGATGTCTTCATTTAGAGAAACTGTTGGAGGAGATAAAAACCAATCCCCCCATAAAACGGAGGGATTGTGGTGTCTAATTTTTAGCATTCTAGACCATTTGATTCGTGCATTGCATCCCTGCAACATACTCATCTGTGAAAGCCGTATTAAGCCTCGCCTTTGTTTTCGTTGTTGGCTTTTTTGCTCTTGTAGCTACTTAACAGCATCGCCCCCACGAAAACAGCAATCAGCAGTGAGAAGAAAGCAACATTTGGAATATGAACGCCAAATGCGCTTAGCATCATTTTACCGGAGATAATGGCGATCAGGATGAAGGCCGCCTTCTCTAGCTCTGGGAACTTCTCTATCAGGCGAAGGAATACTTGGGCCACACCACGCATCATGAGAACCCCGATGATCCCTCCAAGGAAGAGAACCCAAATCTGCTCACTTACACCGAACGCAGCAATAACACTATCAATACTGAAGGCAATGTCCATGAGTTCGACCATGAGCACTGTTCGCCAGAAGGAATATTGCTTACCTTCGTGAGTATCCTCACCACTTGACTTGAATAGCCCCTTGTAAGCAATGTACAGCAGGTACAGTGCTCCAATAACCTTAATTAGTGTGAACTTTACTAAGATTGTTCCGAGACCAATAGCAATGAAGCGGAAGATGTACGCGCCAAGAATACCGTAGAATAATGCGCGCTTTTGCTGTTCTTTTGGTAAATGTCGGACCATGACAGCCAGCACCAGTGCATTATCAGCCGACAACAGGCCCTCGAGAATGATCAGAGTACCAATGATTCCCCAACTAACAGGATCAGAAAGTGTAGCTACAATTTCGGACCAGGAAAAGAAGTGACCATAATTCTCGCCAATACTTCTAAAAAAGTCACTAAACATGAAGAGGCGGCCTCCGCTAATTCAAATTATTATTTACTACCGGCTGTCCAACGCATATTCCAACCATGAGCTCGATCCAATTGTTTATGACCAGGATAAAACTGGACAATCCGCTCAATGCTGAAAGTCTCGTTATTGACATTACGAAACATAGCAATGCCACACATCCCATGCGAGCTTCCATATTCGTTCATACGAACGATGATATCTGGACCATCTTTTTGATAAATGGTGACAATACCATCAGCTTGAGACCAATTAGCAACTCCGTCATAGATATACGTGAACACAAGAATACGATTAATTTCGGAGATTTTGGCACCATTAATCCGGAGGTTCTCACCTGTCTTAATCGATCCGGTTCGATCGTCACCATCAAGGGAGATATACGGGAAGCGATTCAAAGAACCGAAGGACCTCCCAAGTGCTTGAACGACCCCTTTACTGCCATCCTTCATCTCATACAGACAGCCAAGATCCAGATCAACACCACTACTCCGTCCAAACAGCCCTCGGCTCGTCTGTTGGTTCCAATTCAGATTAATTAGAATCTCACCCAGTACCCCACTGGCATTTTTCTTCAGGTTAATGGAATCGCCCTTTTTCTTCAGCTCAATCTTGCTCAAATTAAGTTCAGACTTGGGCTGAGGAATAGGCGCAGAAGGGGGTATTGGAGCTGGAGGCACTGGAACAGGTGGAGGCGTAGATGAGGCAGAAAGACTACTGTCCACTTCCACACCGAAATTACCACACAACGCATTCAGCCCTCCTGCAAAGCCCGCTCCTACCGCATTGAATTTCCATTCACTGTTATAGCGGTAAAGCTCGCCGATGACAATCGCTGTCTCGACAGTCAAGCCACTGGCTAGATCGAATCTCAGCACCTCTTGACCCAACGCATCATCAACAAAGCTGATATACGCATTCTGAACCTGCCCAAAGCTCTGTCCTCGGGTTTCTCCGTCATAAATAGTGAGACTAAAAGCAATCTTCTCAATGCGTACCGGAATCCTGCCTAGATCGATATTAAATAACTTTTTGGCAGTTGTCCCTACTGCATCGCTATATGTGATAAATCCGGCGGTAGGCTGATTATAAAAGATAAAATCCTCATCCCCAGACACCTTTCCTCTGGCATCAAGCAAGAAGGCAGATGTGTCAAGGTCGAGCATCGAAGACGCGTCCCAGCCAATAGCGACGGTCAACCGCGCAAGTCCGGGATTGACCTTAGTCAGATCAGCCTTTTGGCCTTTTATAATAGTCGCAGCCATCAGTAATCCACCTTTTCTATGTGTTCAATCCTATTGAGCATCTAGACCGTAATTTTTGCAAAGTGCAGCCAAGCCTCCGGAAAACCCGCTACCAATCGCTTGGAACTTCCAGTCTGCTCCTGAACGGTAAAATTCACAAAAGACCACTGCTGTCTCCGTAGAGAAATCCTCTCCCAGATCAAAACGAAGCACTTCATTATCATTAGAAGCGTCCACAACACGTACAAATGCATTGGAAACCTGGCCGAAATTTTGAGCACGTGCCTCATACTCATAAATAGTGACGGTAATTCCTATACGTTGGATATTTGCTGGCACTTTACTGAAGTCAACTATGATCTGCTCATCGTCGCCTTCTCCTTCACCAGTCCGGTTATCCCCTGTATGGCTTACAGAACCCGCTCCACCATTTGGATTATTATAGAACACGAAATCCTCGATTCCTTTGGCCTTACCATCCTCATGTAGCAAAAATGCCGATGCGTCAAGGTCAAAGTCTACGCCACCGCTATATTTGTTGGTATCCCATCCTAGTCCAACCACAACACGCACAAGGCCTGGATTTGTTTTGGTCAAGTCAATTCGTTGCCCTTTGGCTAAGCTGATTGTCATTCTTAAATTCCGCCTTTCCGTGATCTTAAGGTAAAGCGCAAGCCTGTAACCGTGATAATCTGGATTATAAAAGCCCTTCTACTAACTAACGTTCCCCAGCCTAACAGGCCGGAGAACGTTAGTTCAATCCCAACTTAATACTTATTACAGACCATAATCGCGGGTCAGACCAAGCAAGCCGTCCTTATATCCGCTGCCAATGGCATTGAATTTCCATTCTCCACCATGACGATACAGCTCTCCTACCACAACCCCAGTCTCAATGGAGAAATCTTCTCCCAGATCGAACCGGACAATTTCTTCATTGTTGGCATCATTGACAATACGAGCATACGCGCGTGAGACTTGTCCAAAATTCTGACTGCGCTCTTGCGCCTCATAGATGGTGATCGTAAATGCAATCTTCTCTACGTTGGCAGGCACGCCAAGCAAATCGACTTTGATTTGCTCATCATCGCCATCACCCTCACCTGTCCGGTTATCCCCCGTATGAACCACGGAGCCATTTTCATTTTGTGGATTGTTGTAGAAAATAAAGTTTTTCTCGCCTTCCACTTTACCCGCAGCATTCGTGCAAAATACAGACACATCTAAGTCAAAATCTTTACCGCCATCATATTTATTCGTATCCCAGCCGAGACCAACAGTGATCTTGCTCAAGCCCGGATTCGTTTTTGTTAAATCTACTTTTTGTCCTTTGGATAGATTGATTGCCATGAAATTCTCACTCCGCTCTTTTATATTCTAAAATGCTCGTCCAGCGACTTTCATGATAGATAAAATAGTTACGTATAACGACGGGCGAGCTCATTTATATGTACTGCATGAGCACCTTCACCAATAGCAGAGAATTTCCAATCATTGTTATGACGGTACAACTCTCCACAAATTAGAGCTGTCATTCCTCCGTAATTATCTGATAAGTTAAAGCGCACTAGCTCCTGAGAGTTTCCGCCATCCAAAATACGGATATAGGCTCGCTCAATCATTCCGAAATCCTGTTTGCGATTCACACAATCGTAAATATTCACTACAATAAGAATTTTGTGTACATCAGCAGGGACATCTGAAAGGTTGATCATGATTTGCTCATCATCACCTTCACCTTGACCTGTCAGATTGTCACCAGAGTGAATGACTGATCGGCACTGACTTTGCTTGTTATGAAAACAGACAAGGTTGGTATCCTTCGCAAGTCTTCCACTCTCATCCAGCAGCAAAGCAGAAGCGTCACAATCAATGTTCGTCTGCTTCAATCTACCAAAAAATCCTTTTGGAGTGGCTGGGTCCCATCCAAGTCCAGCAATAACCTTCGTGAGATTTGCCTTTCCTTTGGTAAGATCAATCTTCTGACCTTTAACCAAACTAATTCCGGCCATGATATTCACCTCCTTTCACGAGTCTAGTGTCTATTAACTCAAGATTCGACATATCATGACTAAATCTCTCATGGACCAGATCCCTGTCAAAGGCATCTAAATCCTGACTCAAACTTAAATATTCCGCCAGCTTGTTTTTTTTGCAGATATGTGCCCTTCAAGGAATGAAAAACCTTTGGAATCACAGTTAAATTATTCCTCTACTATACGCTTTTTTTTGTCATTTTTCTACATAGAATAGTAAACACAATAATAAAATTAAGAGTGCAGACATTGATAATGACGAAAAATGTCGAACTTTCATATTTTTTCGAATTCAAAAAATGCCCTGCATTATTTTCATAATAATGGTACAGGATTATGACAAAAAAACGCAGTCTTCAGGTAAATCATAATCCTGAATCTGCGTTTAATTTCCAAAATCTATTCCTCGGCCGTCCCGGTTATAATTTCTGTCTCATGCTCTCGGCAGAAGGCTTCCAGCGCCTCTAGCTCGTCCTCTTCCAGATCATAGGCCAGATAGTTACCTGAGGTGCGCTCAAGTAGCTCATATTTCACGATGCCATTCGGACGCTGTTCTGCTCCGACGCCATAGATGACTCTAGCCGACAGTCCGTTCTCCGAATAAAGCTCATCCTCCTCGTCAACTTCCAGCTCCAGCACTACCTCATAGCGCTTACCCGGAATGATGCCGAACGGATCCCTGATTTCCTCGCTTGAAAAAGCTGTTATTGTTATCATCTAACCAGACTCCTCTGAATTCAATTTAGGCAAAGTGCCCCAGCAATGCAGCCACTTGTTGTCGAACATCCTCATGCTCCTTACGGCTACTAAGAATGGAGACAATCCCGATATCCGTGTGACTGCGAATTAGACGTCCGATTCCCTGCCTGAGTCGCAATAGCATATAAGGAAGCTCCACATCATGCAGCGCACTGGAAGCATCTCTCCGCTTCGCATTGAATACCGGATCAGCCGGCGGGAACGGTAGATCCCAGATGATGACATGCGACAACGCCGGTCCTGGGATATCCAGCCCTTCCCATAGCGAGACCGCACAGAGCACGCTACTTTCATCTTGCTGGAAGCGGGAGATCAGATGGCTGATCTCGGCTGTTCCCTCATACAGCATCGTATACTGACGATTAGCTACTTCCCCATACTGACTGCTTTGGAAGTTATCAAGCTCTTCTCGCGACGGGAATAATACGAGTGCTTTCCCACCGCTAGCTTCCAGTAGTTCAAGTACCTTCTGTGACTTTTGTTCCTCTGGCTCCTGGTACAATGCTGTACGCATTTGCTCCGTATAATGATAGGGGGACGGTACAGTAAAGGACAGATAATCCTCCAGACCAAGGCTGTCTGCCATGTACTGGAAGGAATCTTGGGCCGATAGGGTTGCTGAGGAGAACACGATCGGCATCTTTTTGGAGAAGACACGCTCACGCAAAATCTCCTTTACTCTCTTTGGCATCATAACAAGTGTTAACCCATCCTGGTCTTCCCTAAGCCAAGTAATAAACTGACCAGGCTGCCTGAACAATGCCAATGCCGTCTGCAGCATCTCCAGATGCTCCTCTACGATCCTTAGCTGATATTCATTAAGCGAGAACAGCCCATCCTCGAATACCAGTTCTTCTTCAATCGTGGATAACAGGGACGAGAAGCGCTGCAGCTCCGCTTTCAAGCGGTCGGTCATATGAATCTCCCGACGTTCAGAGCCTGACACCGCCTGACTATTCCTTGTCAGTAGCTCAAACAAGCCCTCGCTGCATTCAATAGCCTGATCGACCGCCATAGCCAATGATTCTCGTACCTCTCCCTCCAAAAGACGAAGAATAATCTGTTCAAAAACACTATGCTTCAGCGAATAAGTCAGTGCATTCTGCGCTGCTTGCTCCAGCAAATGCCCTTCATCAAAGACCACCGAGCTATGCTCCGGTAGAAGTGGTAGCTGTCCTTCACGCTTCTTGGATTCGTAGGTCCAGATATGCTCCATATAGAAATCATGGGAACAGATAATCAAGTCCGTAGCCTTGCGGTAGTAATCCCGCGAGATGGTCTGACCACAGCGATGACGCTGAGCACATACCAGACAATCCTGGAACACATCCCAACTCAAGCGGCTCCATTCCTGATCGGATAGCTGCGGGTAATCCTTACGATTACCATAAGGCGCGAAGGTCTGCATCGTTCCTGGAAGACTCACAAAGGCAGGAAGGCTCTCATAGATATCTTGGTAGCGCTCTTCCTCCATGCGAACTTGATCCAGCTTGTTCAAGCATATGAACTGCTCAGGCGATTTCCCCATGCGGGCATCAATCTGCAAATCCAGGTAACGTGCCAGCTTCGCAATATCCCCCTCAGGCTTCACCAGCTGTTCAATTAGCGATTCATCTGCACAAGCGATAATAGCTGGCTTTCGCGTATAACGTGCATAAGTGACAGCATACAGCAGGTAAGCGAGTGTCTTGCCGGTACCAACCCCAGCCTCTGCCAGAATCGTTTTTTTCTCTGCATAAGCCTTCTCCAATTGAAAGGCCATATAAATCTGCTCGTCTCTGACCTCGAAGCCAGCTTCGGGCAGTACTTCATAAAAAACATCCGCTATCCAGTCGCTCGCTTGCTCCACGAACGGCCGGGACGGATCGAATGTAAACGGATATGTGATCAAGCTTACCTTAGCCTCCACTTTCTATTGAAATGACTTCGTCATTATACCCTAAGGGAGTGCCAGTGTGAAGCTTGCCCCTTCTAGAGATTGCTGATCAAATCCTGGAGCCGGATTTCCAGCTGCATTCGCTCCATCTTGAGCATCCAGATTTGCTCATTCCATAGCCTGCGCTCGCGCGCATTCGGCTCACTCCGAAGCCTGTTCATCATCTCGGCCAATCTCTCATTAATTGCATCGAATTGATCCCACAGCTGGTTGATCAATTCCTCTACTTCCTCTTGCTCATGCTCATCGTGCTCTCCATTATAATTATTGGCCATATCAGCAACAGGCTTGGTCATGCCAACCTCTTCCTTATGCATTGTAGATAAATGGCGCAGTATATGGATCAATTCCTGTTCCCATAGCTCGTCTCCAAGCTGCTGGGCGTAATTCAGAAGATCCAGATAATCATCCGTTGCCTGGCTTAAATGCTTCGAACGTGACATGGATATAGACATAACGAATCTCTCCTTAATAGTTATGTATACCTATCACTTTACTATGAATTGATGAAATTGCAAGATGCTACCCTGTATTTCTAGCTTTATTTTACAATTTACATCCCATGGTATAGGTAGCAGCGCTTCTTCAAGTTCCATGTACCAAAAAAGCTGTCTGTATTTAGGAAGTCTGAAGTCTTCCCTATACACACAGCTCTCTGACTATAGAATATGTAACACTCGCTCTGATCCATCAAATTTTTCTTCTAGCCACGAGCAGCATTATGAATGAAATGAACACAATGGCAGAAGTCCACGCCCAAGCCATCGGCTGGTTGCCAGCATCGACAGCAACATAAATGGCTGTTGGCACCGTCTGCGTCTTCTCCGGGATATTCCCGGCAATCATCAGCGTTGCTCCGAACTCGCCCAGCGAGCGGGCAAAGCCCAGAATAGCTGCGGTGAGCAACGAAGGATACGTCATCGGCAGCGTGATATAGCGAAATACCTGCCATTCTCCAGCTCCTGCAGATCTCGCAGAATCCTCCAGCGAATGATCCACGGCATCAAACGCGGTCTTCATCGTCTGATATACCAGTGGGAACGCCACCACAATGGATGCCAGCACGGCCGCCCACCAGGAGAAGATAATTGGTGCATGGAACAGCCATTCAATCCATTGCCCCAGCCAGCTTCGGCGTCCCAGCAAGACGAGAAGCAGAAAACCGACGACCGTAGGCGGTAGCACTAACGGAAGCATGAAGATCGTCTCCAGCACCAGCTTGCCACGCATGCGGCTCCGACTCATCCAGCGGGCTGCCAACACGCCTAGGACAAGCACAATTACACAGGACAGTGATGCGACCCGAAGTGAAAGCAGTACCGGAGGCCAGAACTCCGTCCAATTCACAGCAGTCAACGATTACTCCGCCTTACGAAAGCCATACTTTTCCAACACTTGAAGTGCAGGCTCAGTCTGCAAGTAGTCATAAAATTGACGAGCGTCTTCCTCATGACTGGTGGCAGCAACGATACCGAGTGGATAGGTGATTGGAGAATGAAGCTTGGAATCTACCGTCAACGAAATGCTGGTGTCTGTAGTGGACAGAGCATCAGTCTTGTATACGAAGCCTGCATCTGCATTACCTGTAGCAACGTACTGCAGCACCTGGCGTACATCCTTCGCTTGTACAAGCTTAGGCTCCAGCTCATCCCACAGCTGTTGATTCGTTAATGCTTCCTTCGTATACTTTCCTGCTGGCACACTATCAGGAATACCAATCGCAATCTTCTTAATTGCATCTCCCTTCAAGTCATCCAATGTTTTGATTTCTACTCCATCCTTGGCTGGAACGACTAATACCAGATCATTTTCAAGCAGGGTCTTGCTGTCCTTCACCAGAGACTTCTCTACAAGTGCCTTCATATTGGAGGCAGACGCGGAGATAAAGACATCTGCTGGAGCACCTTGCTCAATCTGACGCTGGAGGGCTCCCGAAGCACCAAAATTAAAGTTCAGCTTCGCGTTTGGATGCTCTCCCTCATAGCTAGTCTTAAGCTCATTCAGGGCATCCGTCAGGCTTGCCGCTGCAGAGATGGTCAGTTCTACCTGGTGCTGTGCATCTGGTGTTACCGTACTGTCCGAACTACTATTGGCCGTCTGAGCTGCCAGAGTTGTTGACTCTGTCGGAGCGGATGACTCGGTGCTCTGTGCCCCGCAAGCAACCATTAGAAGCAGTGCACATGCAGTAAGCATACTGAACATCGTAGATTTGATTCGTTTCACAATTACATCCCCCGTTTAATCTTGTTTAGTTATAATTAGATATAACCTGTATAAATTCATAACCCATTATAGCCATGAAGGGAATCCTTGTAAACTATTAACGAGCTCTATTCATATGTTCTATGCGACATTCCTTGAATGTCAACATTGAGTTCAGCGTTTTCGGTTTTTTCGTAGCCCCTGCTGCATCAACTGTTTTGGTGTACAATGGATATGATATGCGAATAGCACATCACAGAATTGACACATTCCTAATATTTATTAAATGGAGGTCTCTCATGAATTCTCCTGTATCGTATACAACAGAGGAAATCGCCAAGCTACTCAAAATATCGAAGCTAACCGTCTATGATCTGATCAAAAAGGGAGAGCTCCCTTCCTATCGTGTAGGTAAGCAAATGCGTGTGGATGCCAGTGATCTTGAAGCCTATAAGCAGCGTTCCAAGAGCCCCTCCCTCAGACAAGAGTCCTCAGCTCCAGCCATTTCTGTAACTATTCCGTCACAGGTACTGTATGCAGCCCAGCCGCAGGATTCCAATACAGCAGTTATTACGGGTCAGGACATTAGCCTGGACATTCTTGCGAAGCATCTGGAGAGCCCACAAATGTCTATTCGCCCCCTTCGCTCCTACGCTGGCAGTCTGGACAGTCTGATCGCCATGTATCAAGGCAAGGCTGACATTGTCAGTACCCATCTGTGGGATGGGGACAGCGGTGAGTATAATTTGCCCTATATTCGCAAAATTCTGAACGGCTTCTCCTATATTGTCGTTCGCCTCTTATCCCGACAAGCCGGGTTTTACGTCCAGAATGGTAACCCGCACCACTTGCAGGGATGGAAGGATCTCGCACAACCTGGGCTCCGTCTGGCAAATCGTGAGAAAGGCTCTGGGGCGCGCGTCCTGCTTGATGAGCAGCTTCGACTGCATCAGATCGACCGCACTGCCTTGCTCGGATATCAGGACGAATCTGCTCATCATATGGCTGTTGCAGGTAAAGTTGCTTCTGGCGAAGCTGATGTCGGCATCGGGATCGAGAAAGCTGCCAGCATTGTAGGCTCGGTACAGTTCATTCCACTTATTCAGGAGCAATATGACATCGTCATGCTTCGCACACCCGAGCGGCAGGAATGGATTGATCATGTGCTGCAGGTTATTCATTCGGATAGCTTCCGGCGAGAATTGGGAGCGATTCAGGGATATGACTTGTCCGAGTCGGGGAAAATTTTGCTGGAGACCTGATTGATCGGGAGATTTTGATTTAAATATTACTGGTCAGAAGTCATGGTTAGGATTGATGCAAATGCTCAATCATTAGATTGAGCATTTGCAAGATAGATCCGTTTCATTCCATCCCTGAATTGGGTTGGCGACTGTCCTGTCCAGCTCTTGAATTGCCTTGAGAAATACAGCGGATCGGAAAATCCGCAAGAAGCTGCCACCTGCTCTACGTTAAGGCTAGTGCTTAGCAGCTCTTTGGCCTTCTCCATACGGATTCGCTTGATATACTGCTTGGGAGATAGGCCAGTGACCTGCTTGAATACCTTGGTAAAATGTGTCCGATGGTAGCCAAGTGAGGCTGCCAAATTCCCGATACATACAGGCATCATATACTGTGTTTGAAACCATCTGATCGCCTGTTCCACTACGCGTTCCGATTCTGTCAGGATTCTTGCCGAAGATGGGAGTCTATCTGTGTTCAGACGAGCAAACTCCGCCAAGAGTACACGGAACCAGCCGCCAGTGTCTAGTTCAGTTGATACCTCCCCTGCTTGCTTAGCCAGACTCTTCTCAATGTGTTCATATATGTAGGCCAAGCCATCTGAATCAGCACCTTTGATGACTGGATTTGCGACTGTAATGCCAACCTTTGTGAGCATTTCCAGTACAGATATGCCCTGGATAGCGATCCAGCGGTAGGACCAAGGCTCAGAGCCGTCAGATGTATAGCTGAACAGTCCGCCTGGAAAGATAACGAATGTATCGCCTTGGCCCACCCGGTATGATTCTCCCTCCCACTCAAAAATACCATGACCATGGTCTACACTGTGAAGCAGAACATAGTCGTGAACAGCTGGACCGATCCTGTGATGAGGATGGGGTCTGGCTGCACCGGCAAACATGACATTCAGCTCAGGGTTAGACAGGTATGGATTAATATGTACTCTGTGCTCGTAGTGTTCCGGAGTCTCCACACTTACTCCTCCTCTGCCTAATAATATGTAATAAATGACCATTCATACGACAAATGTCCATATGTTGATTGCAATGTTCCATGCCCATCAAATCATTTCGCCTTTATAGTAAAGGATGTAAAAAGCATTATCAATATTGGGGCACAAAACATTAAGGAGGCTGAAACATATGGATAAAATCGTATTTTTGGGCGCTGGAAGCACTGTTTTTGCCAAAAATGTATTAGGGGACTGCCTGCTCACGCCGGCTTTGCAGGATTTTGAAATTGCCTTATTTGATATTAATCCAGAGCGTCTGCGTGATTCTGAAACTATGCTGAACAACGTTCGTACTACCTCTGGGAGCAAGTGCAGGATTAAAGCGTACAGGGACCGCAAAGAAGCATTGCGTGGAGCCAAGTATGCCATTAATGCGATTCAGGTTGGCGGGTATGATCCTTGTACAATTACAGATTTTGAAATTCCCAAGAAGTATGGACTTCGCCAGACCATCGCAGATACCGTAGGAATCGGTGGGATCTTTCGTAATCTCCGAACCATCCCGGTCCTGGAAGCGTTCGCAGAAGATATCCGGGAGGTCTGCCCTGATGTGTTGTTCATCAATTATACGAACCCTATGGCAGTCCTGACCAACTACATGAGTCGTCATGAAGGTATTAACACCGTTGGTTTGTGCCACAGTGTTCAAGTATGCGTACCGCATCTTTTTGAGGCTTTGGGAATGGACCCTGAAGGAGTCAGAACTCGTATCGCAGGTATCAATCATATGGCTTGGCTGCTGGAAGCCTCTCGTGACGGAGTGGACCTGTATCCTGAGATCAAAAAGAGGGCCATGGAGAAACAAAAGGAAGGCAAGCACCATGACATGGTGAGATTCGAGCTCATGCTGAAATTCGGCTACTATGTAACGGAATCATCTGAACACAATGCAGAATACCACCCCTATTTTATAAAAAGAAATTATCCTGAGCTCATTGAGAAATTCAACATCCCCCTTGATGAATATCCACGGCGTTGTATAGAACAGATTGACAACTGGACACGGATGAGGGAGGAGCTCGTTGGGAATGTAAATCTGGAGCACCAGCGCTCGCATGAATATGCGTCTTATATTTTCGAAGCGATGGAGACTAATATTCCTTTTAAGATCGGAGGGAATGTGCTAAATAACGGACTTATTACCAACCTTCCCAATGAAGCCTGTGTCGAGGTGCCCTGTCTTGTGGACAGAAGCGGTATTGCCCCAACATATATAGGTGATCTTCCTCCTCAGCTGGCAGCATTGAACCGGACGAATATCAATACTCAGCTCCTGACCATTGAGGCTGCTCTAACCAAGCGCCGAGAGCATATCTATCACGCAGCCATGCTCGATCCACATACCGCTGCCGAGCTATCTATAGATGATATCGTCTCGCTATGTGATGATTTGATAGAAGCTCACGGTGAATGGCTGCCTGCTTATCATTAATTACATTCCTTGAGTAATCAAGTGATGTCAAACAGGCAATTGCTTATATGAAGACGGGCTATTAGAATGTCAATAGCCTGTAAATACAGCAAATCTCAGGACAATAAAGCCGCTGCTCTCTCGATGAGGATATCAGCGGCTTGTGCTATATCTATTACTTTTTTTGCCCTCTACAATGCCACCACTTATACTACTTTTCAGTTACCCGTGACCAGCTATATTGCATATATCTCTATTAGGTCCTTAGCCCTCAAGTTTGTTCGTGGATGTCTTGAGAGATTGGCCAGACTCATCCAGATAGATATCTAAAAACGTACCATCCGTAAATTTTATTACTACAGCAGTAGGAACTATAGCAACCTCTTCCACAATCTTTCCTTTTAGTCCTTCCGGTGTGACCTTAAAACGATTAGTATCCATTCTGATAAAGTCCCTTCATGTAAATCTACTAAGAGCTACAGGTCTCCACACTCATGAATCTAGACCACATTAATCTAACGTCTCACCAAGAATACGCCTCTGGAGCAGGTCTGCCCGGTCCCGGGAAAATCTCGTTGAGCTGCGTCAGTACATCATTACTGAGCTCAACCTCTGTGATGCGGAGAGAATCCTCCAGCTGCTCCAGTGTTCTCGGCCCGATGATCGGTGCCGTTACTGCCGGATTCGTCAACAGCCACGCCAAGGCAACAACGTCCTCCTTCTCACCCAGCTCACGGCATAATGCCCCGAACCGCTCAAGCTGCTCACGATGCTGTTCCAGCTTCTCCGTAGAGCGTGCGCTACGAGCCCCTGTTCCGGCTAAAGCATTGCGTCCAAGCAAGCCCCCAGATAATGGGCTCCAAGGAATGACCCCAAGTCCAAGTGCCTGTGCAGCCGGAAGTACCTCTAGCTCAGCCGAACGCTGCAGCAGATTATACAGATGCTGTTCGGAGACTAGCCCTAGGAAGTGTCTGGCCTTGGCTTCTGCCTGCGCTACCGCAATATGCCAACCAGCAAAGTTACTAGAGCCGATGTAATCCACGGTTCCCTGCTGTACAAGGCCCTCGAACACACCCCACAGCTCGTCCCAAGAGACGTTGCGGTCAATATGGTGCATCTGATATAGCTCAATATGATCCGTCTGGAGTCGCTTCAATGAGGCTTCCAGATGCCTTCTAATCTTGTACGCCGACAGACCCCGGTCTGCATTGGGACCATCCACGTCATTCTGCATATCGCCATAGACCTTGGTAGCCAGCACCACCTTCTCGCGCCGACCTCCCCCTTGCTTGAACCAACGGCCGATAATTTCTTCAGTCCAGCCCTTGCGGTCCCTTCCATATACATTGGCCGTGTCAAAAAATTGAATGCCTGCATCCACAGCAGCATCCATAATCCGAAAAGCGTCCTTCTCCTCTGTTTCTGGACCGAAATTCATCGTACCCAGACACAGACGGCTGACCTTAAGACCTGACTTTCCCAGATAGGTATATTGCATGCTCGCACAACCTCCTGATCTTTAGTTAGAATAAGTGCTAACATTTCCTATTCTACCTAATTTTTCAGTTACATGAAAGAAGCCATAGTATGGACATGATCACCAGTGATTCATACTGGCCATTCGTCTTCAGGCAATCCCGCAGGAGGCCCTCTTCTTTGAATCCAGCCTTGTCATACAGATGACGGGCTACCAGATTATGCTCCTTCACATCCAGCCACAGGCGATGAGCACCCAGCTCCTCGAATACCCATTGCTTCAGCAGCCTGATCGCCTCCTGTCCATACCCCCTTCCTTTCTCCCCGATGATAATCCTGGTGAATTCCACACAATCATGTGGACTCTCCACACCTGCAACAATCATAAAGCCTACCTTGGTGCGCGTATCATTCTCCAGTATGATGTGCCGGATACCCGTATCTTGCAGTGCTGCGGAATGCTTCTCCCTGGACCAGCCTATAATGTATGGCATATTAACAGCACTGGACTCCAGCTCAAGCACATAATCCAGCTCTGCATGTTCAGTTGTACGCAAAGTAAGATTCGAAGATTGAATACGAATGGTTGCACTCATGACTTTCCCCTAACGAATGGATTCAAATGAACGAAATGACATGAACGTTCCAAGCATTATTGAATCAAACTCAACCCAACATCAGATGCGCTACTATAGGCGCCCTTTTAATACTTATCTACGATCGCTCCCATTACAGCTCCTCTCACATAGCTATGTCCGTTCAGAGCCTGCAGCTCCTCGGCTGTTCCTGTCAGTACGACTCCGAGCAAGCGGACATCCGAAGCCACGGGAGCACTCTTGTCCTGTCTCAAATAGTCATAGATTCTGCGAAATTCCATATCCTCACGACCATCCTGCTGAAGCTGGCGCAAATTCTCTATGAATTGAGCGGGTGCTGGCTTCACAATCCCCTCCCAATCGGGCCCATACCCGTACACCTGCCTACTTGATTCGGGGATACCATATTTCTGGACTTCCGACGGCCCTGTAATGAATTCCAGCTTCTCCCTCTGCTTCTGATCATACGTGTCCACCCAATACCATGCTTGTGTTAGACCTGATGGCAGCATATTGGCGACCTCCTCTGGCGTGTAAGCCTGATCAAAGGATATGGCCATCTCGACGAGCTTGTCAGGTGACATCTCTGCCAGAGCAGGCAGATCATTCAGTATCTTGTCGTTATAATTGACACCTGGAACGTAGAAGCTCATTTCCCGCTGCCCATTAAATGGATTATAGCTGCGATAATATTCGAACTGATTGCTTTGCATATGCGGATTTGGCACACTAATGCTGTTCTGTCCATATGAAATGCCACGATAATCGTTACCGAACGAGTATTCCAGCTTCTCCGTATTCCACGGTACAGGAACACCCTCGACTACTTTATAGCGATGGCTCTCCACCTGTAGAGTCAGCCATCCCCTTCGTACCTCACGGGAGGATTCGAAGAGATTGGGACCTTTGATTTGTAAAATGGCATGCTCTCTCCATACCGCCTTTCCATCAATTCCATTCAGAAACTGCGAATTACCCATGATGGCAGCCAGTCCTACCACTACAGTTACTACTATAGATATCGTAATATTACGAAGCCACGTCATTCGCTTGGCTTTCTTGATTAAGCTCGTGAGCTCTTGATCATCTTGCTTATTCCAGGGAGCTGTCATCTTACCTTTCACCTCTGTACTTTTTTTGAAATTGCTTCCGTGCGCGAAACAAAGCAGACTTCACTTGATTCACCCTGATACCGAGCAAATCCGATATTTCCTGATAAGATAGCTCCAACTCATACTTCATAATCAGAAGCTCCTTGTAGAGCGGCAACAATTCATTCAGTGCCAGCTCAATATCTTCAAGCCTTTCTTGCTGCAAGACAAACTCTTCCGGGTCCTCATCCATTGCGGGTAATTCCAGTTCATCCACTGGAAGCATAATTCGTTTGCGACGACGACATAAGTCATAATAGCCGTTGATAGCAACCCTATAGAGCCAGGCGCTCAGCTTGCGTTCATCAATAGAATCCAGATACAGCAATGCCTTATACACCGTATCCTGAACTACATCCTCCGCGTCGGCCGCAGGAGCCCCGAGACGAATCAGATAGTTGCGAATTTCCTGCATTTTAGGCTGAAGTATGTATTGCAGTTGCCCGGGCTTCATCCTGCACCTCCCTTCGTATGTATAACGATTCAGCTTTTGAAATGTTAGCCTTGTTCCATACATAACTTTATAAATTCCACAATATCAATAAAAAACGCAAAAAGCCCCTTCCGTCAATCCGCCTATAACGATGAACGAAAGTGGCCATTTCAATTTTCAATTCTTTTATTCATTTCTTTAAATCTATTTCATGCATACCCACTATGACAGAATTCGCTCATTTACACCTGTGAACAAAAAACTGCCCTTCCCTCTATGAATTCTGAAGGAAAAGGCAGCCGATTCTATTTCAGCTTCAACATGTTATGAGTATAGGGCTCATGCGCCTTGGCTGCATTGGCACGCTTATTACCTCAGGTGCACAGTGAAGATACCACCTGTGTTCGCCGTCACCTTCGAATCGAGCTCCACCTGCCCGGTATCCACGCTCTCCACCGAATCCAGTCCATCCGGCACAATAACAGGACTCACCACTGAATATCCCGCCGCTTGAATCGCCTGTATATCAAATTCCAGGAGTAGCTGTCCTGCCGTAATCGAGTCTCCACTCTGGACATGGGCGGTAAAGCCGTTCCCCTTCAGAGCCACGGTATCCACACCGACATGAATGAGGACCTGTGCCCCACTCTCATGCTCCACGATTACAGCATGCTTGCTCTTCTCCATCAGATGAGCGACCCTTCCATCAAAGGGGGCGTAGACCTTACCCTCGGTTGGCTCAATTCCTACCCCCTGTCCCATATGACCCTGCGCGAAGGCTGGGTCAGGTATTGCCTTGAGGCTGAGAAGCTTACCTGTAATGGGAGACATGACCTCCAGCTGCTCCAGCTTCTTTTTTCCCTTTAACCATTGAAACATTCCGAATCTCCTCCTAACCATCCCTGCTTCAGCTCCAAGACATCTCGCTTGTACGCTCATTCCCTTGGAGCTGGAAGCCGTTGTGATTCATTTATAGCTTATTAACCACATTTTGCGCTAGAGAAGCAGCATTAGGCGGCACAAGATTATGGCGTATCTAAGTTCTGCTGTAGACGTGACTATACTCAAATGAATTTTTATACCAGGTGCAACACTGGTGTCAAGGGATCAACTTCGTCTCACGGGCCCGTTCAGCCATTCGTTCGGTAATCCGGCTCAGCGGCTTCTTCAATAGCAGAGCTACAACGAAGCAAATGCCGATAAAGATCAGCAGCATCACCACATCCCGCAGGACCGTCTCTGGAAGAATTCCCCCCACCGTTTCACGCAGCAGACTTACTGCGTAAGTAAATGGCACCACCGGATTCAAGGCCTGGAAGAACGCCGAGCTGGTGCTGACAGGGAACGTTCCACCCGAGCTTGAGAACTGAAGCACGAGCAGAATAACCGCCAGACCTTTTCCAATATTCCCAAATACAGAGACGAGCGTATAGGTAATTGCCGTGAATACCAGGCTGATCAGCATGGAGGACAGGACGAACAGCACCGGATGGCTCACATATGTACCGAGCAGGAACAAGTCACCTAGCGTCACACTAATGGCCTGAAAAATACCGATCGTAGCAAAGGTCATATATCTTCCAAAATACACCTGATAGCTCTTGTAGCGCCGTTCCGGGTCTTCTACATCGACACGGAACATGGATACAAGCAGCATGGCTCCGACCCAAATGGACAACGTTGTATAGAAAGGAGACATCGCCGAGCCGTAGTTCGGAATGGGATACAAACGCTCCTCCTTCAGCTCTACCGGGTTCCCGAGGAAATCACTTTCCTTCTGCACATCCCCTTTCAGAAGCTCTATGACCTTGCCGATCTCGTTCCCCTTCCGCAGTGACAAGATCGTGTCTGCCGCCTTGCGAATAGCATTCTCTGCTGCAGGCAGATCGTCACGCACGAAGGCCGCTACCTGATGTACGGCCCGTTCTACCTCAGGGAATCGATTCTCGATCAGATCCGCCATCTTCACGAATTCATTCTCGACCCGCGGGAGATCATTGCGCACAAAATCTGCTGCCCGATGTATCTTCTCCTTCACGCCGGGGAGGTCTTGATTTACGAAATCTGCCGCTTCATTCACAACCGTCGTGAAGTCTCCCATTCGTGTCTGAATCGTAGAAGCAGCTTCATGCAGCTTACTGCGGATTTGCGGCAAATCTCCCTTCAGCTGATTCAGCTCCTGCTGACCGAAGAGCGCAGCTTCCTTGGCATCGGACAACAGCTTGTCCAGCTTAGGCAGCTGTTCCAGAGCAGATTGCAGCACATTGGCCGAATTTCCTGCAATCGTCTGAAGCTGCTGCAGCGCTTGCCTGATCGCTGGCACGACATCCGAATCGTAGCGGCTCAGGATGTCCCCGACCGTTCCACTAATACTGCGTGACAATTGATCCGCCTGATCAAGCAGTTTACTGGCTGGCTCCTGACCTTGGCGAATGGCTTGTCCGATGCGACCAAGCGTGCTACTTAATTCTGTTAGACGACCACGAACCGTATCGATCCTGCTGATGACCCCATCTAGCGGTGCACTTGGCAGATAGCTGTTGATCGTCCCAAGCATACCAGACAATCGCCCTACGATAGCGGCAGCCGTATTCAGCCGGCCTTCCATGCGATTCAATCTGTCAGCCGCGAGCTGCGGGTCCAGATCGGCATCGCGAACGAGACCGATGATCTGCGTAGTCTCATCCGCAATCTGCTGGACGAGGACCAGGTTCTGCTTCGTCACATCCCCCATAGCATCAAAGGCTGCCTCATTACTCTTCAGGAACTGCTGAATACCACCCGCAAAATCGCCGCCAGTCTCCGCAATCTGCTGTAGCTGTGGTAAAGCTTGCTGGGCAGCGTCGATGACCTCTAGTGCAAGTCCCGTATCCTCTATAGCCGTATCAAGGGCGTCCTCTACCTTGCCGAAGTTGTTGTCTAGCTCTACAATGCGGTCACCTGCCTTCTGAATGTCGGGTAACCGCTTCTGAACGTCCAAAATAATCTGACCGACCTCATCCAGCTTATCCAGGTTACCTTCTACCTTGAGGATGACATCTCCTGCCTTGTTAATCTCGGGTATTCGATCCCGTAATGCGAGTATTTTCTCGCCCTGCTGCTTAATTTCTGGCAGCTTTTGCTCCAGCTCCAGCGCTTGCTGTCCCAAGCTCTCCACATCCACCAGACGATCATTCAGCTCCAATACCCGATTCTCAATGTTACGAATGGTCGGAAGCTCCTCCTCTAGCTGGATGCCAGCCTCCTTGAGCTTCGTTAACACCGCCCCACTTGCCGTCTCAATGAAATTCTGACTAATCTGAGCCGTTAGCGCTGTTGCACCTGACGAGGTGATTTTCGGAGCGATCGCATTGACCTTCTCATTGACGGCATAGTCAATTTCCGGCTTCTGAGGATTTTCAGTCAGCACACTGCTAATTTTGGTAGAGAAATCCTCAGGGATGAGAAGACTGGCATAATACTCCCCTGTCTCTACTCCCCGCCGAGCTTCCTCAGCATCGACGAAGGTCCAGCCCAGCTTTTGGTTTTTGTGCAGGTTGCTGATGACCTCTTCCCCGACATTTATATGTTTGCCATTCACTTCTGCGCCTTGATCCTGACTGGTGACAGCCACCTTAATGCCAGAAGTATTGGCGTACGGGTCCCACATAGCCTTGAGGTTGATCCATGCATAGACCGAAGGCAGCAAAGCAATTGCAATCACGAGCAATATACCTGTGGATACCTTGCCTACATTTCTCCAGTCCTGAATATAAATCTGCCATATATTCCGCATACCTTGCTCCTTCTTGATGAAATGAATGTATCGCCTGCGACCGTTGCTTGCGGGGTTATTGCTACATTAACCCAAAACGTGCTCGAGTATCCATAGTATCATACACTCTGCTAATATAATGCCTTGGGCTACCGAATCTGTCCATCACCCTCTGAACATTTCATTCTCCTCACAACCCAAAAAAATCCGGACCGTTCATCGGCCCGGATGACATCACAGGATTCAATTACTACTACATTGAGTTAATGCACAGGTCGAATGCCCCAGATCTCTTCAGCATACTGAATAATTGTACAGTCGCTTGAGAATTTGCCTCCATGGGCCATATTCACAACAGTCTTGCGCCCCCACTCGGATTCGTTACGATAGCAGCGATCAATCCGCTGATGTGCCTCCACATAATCGTTGAAATCCTTCAATACAAAATACTCATCATTGTGATCAAGCAACGATTTGTGAATGGATTCGAACTCGTAGCCCTGACACGCGAATGGACTATCCTGTAGCAATTGATTCATAATACGATACAGCCGTGGGTCCTGCTCTGCAGCCTTACGGGCTGAATAATGTCCTGTTCGGTAATATTCCAGAATCTCCTCGGAGCTGAGTCCGAAGATGAACATGTTGTCATCACCGACCATTTCATGCATCTCTACGTTCGCGCCGTCCATCGTACCGATGGTCAGAGCACCGTTCATCATGAACTTCATATTACCAGTCCCGGAGGCCTCTTTGCTCGCCGTTGATATTTGTTCACTAATATCTGCTGCAGGGATGATGAGCTCCGCCAGAGATACTGAATAATTAGGGATAAAGACAACCTTGATCCGCCCCTTGATGAGCGGGTCCTGGTTGACGACTGCAGCCACGTTATGAATCAGCTTGATAATCTGCTTCGCCAGATAATAGCCAGGAGCAGCCTTGGCGCCAAAAATAAACGTGCGTGGCACCATGTCAAGTCCCGGATTACTCCGAAGCTCATTATACAGATGCATCACATGCATGATGTTCAGCAACTGCCGCTTATAGCCATGCAGACGTTTGACCTGCACATCGAATATGGACGTAGGATCCACTTCAATACCAAGCTTTGAATGGATATAGGCGGACAGCTTGTCTTTATTCGTTCGCTTGATCTGATGCAGGCGTTCCTGGAAAGACTTGTCCCCACAATATTTTAGCAACTCAATCAGCTCACGGGGCTTCGTTGCCCATGCCGTTCCAATCGTCTCGTCAAATAATGAAGCCAGCTGTGGATTCGCATGCATCAGCCAGCGACGGTGCGTGATACCATTGGTCTTGTTATTGAAACGGCCCGGATACAGCTCATGAAATGGCTTCATTTCCCGATTCTTCAGAATCTCCGTATGCAGGGCAGCCACACCATTGACACTATGGCTTCCGACGATAGCCAGATTGGCCATTCGTACCTGATCATTATAGATGATGGCCATGTCCGCCAGCCGCTGCTCGTCACCTGGGTAACGCTCCAGGAGATAAGCACAGAAGCGCCTGTTGATTTCTTCAATAATCATATAGACTCGCGGGAGCAAGCTGCGGATCATGGACACGGGCCATTTCTCCAGAGCTTCACTGAGCGTCGTATGATTGGTATAGGATACAGAGCGGATCGTAATACCCCAGGCCTCATCCCAACCTAGCCCCTTAATGTCTATAAGAATACGCATGAGTTCAGGGACGACCAGTGTTGGATGCGTATCATTAATATGCAGCGCTACATGTTCAGATAGCTGATCATATGGCAGCTTCAGTTTTTCGTAGGTGCGAAGAATACTCTGGAGTCCCGCCGAGCACAGGAAATATTGCTGCTTCAGGCGAAGCTGCTTGCCCTCCTCGTTGGAATCATCCGGATACAGAAAAGCCGAAATGGACTCGACAGAGCGATTGTAATCCAGATAGCGATAATAGCCGCCTTCCCCTGGCATACGGCCATTAACCGCATCCATAGAGGATTCTGCTTCCCAGATGCGCAGCGTGTTCACCTTTTGGTTCTGATAGCCTACAAGGGGGATGTCGTAGGGAACCGCCCACACATTTTCCGTATCCTTCGTTTCATAGATGATCCGTCCATTCTCTTCCCTACTCTCGACCCGTCCCCAGAAGCGAACCTCCACCTTTTTGTCAGGTCGTCGAACCTCCCATACATTCCCCTTCTGCAGCCAGTAATCCGGCAGCTCTACCTGATTTCCATCCACGATCCGTTGCTCGAATAATCCGTATTTATAACGAATACCGCATCCGTGTCCGGCATAATGAAGCGAAGCCAGGGAATCCATAAAGCAGGCTGCGAGCCGGCCGAGCCCCCCATTGCCAAGCCCGGCATCCGCCTCCTGTTCCTCGATATCGTCGAGACTCCAACCAAGGTCGTTCAGACCGTCACGAACCAACTCCAGCATACCAAGATTCAACAGATTGTTCCCAAGCAGACGCCCGATCAGGAACTCCAGGGAGAAGTAATACACCTGCTTTTCCCCCTGCTCCTTATAGATCTGATTTGTCTGTGCCCAGCTTTTGCCGACAAATTCACGGATCATACTGCCAAGAATCTTATAGACATCCTCGGCCTGCGCCTCTTCCATGGGCTTGCCCAGTCGACCGACCAAATGCTCCTGAAATGCTGTCTTGAATTCTTCCTTGTGATTAAACAAAAGATCAGTCCCTCCGGTTATAAATGAATGTTTTTGGCAATCACATAAGGCTTGCGGGCATCGCCAATCAGTGTTCTGCCCTGGCTTAGTCGCACATCCTTGTCAAGAATGACATTATCAATTACGGCTCCCGCTTCAATAACGCATTTCTGCATGATGATCGAATTGGTGACCCGTGCGCCCTCATGAATCTTTACCCCGCGGAAGATAATGCTATTCTCTACGGTGCCACCGATCATGCAGCCGTTGGCCACGAGGGAGTTGGCTACCTTGGCTCCATCCTGATACTGGGTGGGCGGTTCATATTTAATTTTGGTGTGGGCCGGGTTTTCCTTGAACAAGGCTTTATATTGCTCTTGCTCCAGCAGCTGCATGCTGTTCTTGAAGTAGCTTTCCACCGAATTCACCACCGCATGATAACCCTCATAGCGATACCCATAGATTCTCAGCTTACCCGGATTTTTCTGAATGGCGGCCTTGAAGAAATGGCTTTCTCCATGGGCAATACAACGCTCCACCTGCTCCAGATAGAGCTTTTTGTCCATAATGAACATTTCCATATAGATATTGTGGTGATCCTGCTCATGGTGAATCTCCATTACTCTGCCTTGCTCATCTACATCCAATCGGGTGCATGTCGCATACTCCGGCTGTAGCTGTCTCACCTGACGGTACACCAGAGTGACATCGGCACCTTTCTCCTGGTGAAAACGGTAGGCATCCAGAATATCGACCTTATTGATATGCTGAGTTCCCGCATGAACCAGCGTACGGCCGGAAGAGCGGTTGAAGAAGTCCAGATTATTATGCACATGCTGGAGATCACCAAGCGAGGTATCTGTCGGGTCATTCCAATCTGGCGGCAGGATGAACATACCTCCCACTTTGCGATCCAGATCCCATGGGCGACCATCTCCCAGGTGATCCAATAGGGAACGATACTTCCGGCGAATGAACAAGGCTGTATCCTTGATGCCGGCATACATCATATTGGACAAGGTGAAGTCGATCAGCCTATATCTACCGGCGAACGGCACAGCAGCGCCGCAGCGGAAGTAAGTCAGCTCTTTCAGAAGATCCAGTTCATAATCAAGATTGATTACACCAATTAGCTGATTCATAAACTCACCCTCCTTATTCATCACAAATGGTTCCAGTATTACAGTGTGATCTGCGCAGACAGCACCTCTGATCCGTGTTCCACGAGCACAATATCCTCCTGTTTACTGTTGTTCCCAATAATCGTATTATCCGGGATGACGACATTCTCACTAATAATCGCACGGTGAATCTGCACATTGCGTCCGATCCTGACATTCGGCATAATCACCGAATCGGTAATTCGGCTCCCCTCCCCGATCTCTACCCCATAGAACAGAACGGAATGCTTCACCTCACCGTGAACGATGCAGCCCTCGTTAATGATGCAGTTTGTGACGACAGCCTGATCCGATACATACTGCGCTGGTTGATTCGGGCTGCGAGTGAAGATGCGCCAATTCGGATCATTCAGCTGCAGGGGCGGGTCCTTCTCCAGCAGATCCATATTGGATTCCCACAGACTTTGGATCGTGCCGACATCCTTCCAGTATCCCTTGAAGGGGTAAGCATACATGGTACGGCCTTTGCTCAGCATCAGAGGAATAATATCCTTGCCAAAATCATGAGAGCTCCCATGATCAAGCGCACTGGCAATCAGATATTCGCGCAGTACCTTCCACTTGAAGAAATAAATACCCATCGACGCCAGTGTGCTCTTCGGCTGACTCGGCTTCTCCTCAAATTCATAGATCCGCAACTGATCATCGGTGTTCAGAATACCGAAGCGACGAGCCTCCTCAATCGAGACATCAATGACAGAGATAGTGCAGTCTGCATTTTTTTCTCGATGATAGGCAAGCATAGTACTGTAATCCATCTTGTAGATATGGTCGCCAGATAGGATAAGTACATGCTCAGGATTGAACTGATCAATGAAATTCAGATTGCGGTAAATGGCATCGGCGGTGCCGCGGTACCAACTGCTCCCATCTTCACGTTCGTGCGGCGGAAGCACATAGACGCCCCCATTTAACCGATCCAGATCCCAATCACTGCCGACCCCGATGTAGGAATGAAGCACAAGTGGCTCATATTGGGTCAGTACCCCCACCGTATCAATGCCTGAGTGGGAGCAATTGCTAAGTGGGAAATCAATAATCCGGTACGTACCGCCAAAATAAACCGCTGGCTTGGCTAATGTTCTGGTCAATCCCTTGAGTCGTTTTCCTTGGCCTCCGGCTAACAGCATGGCCAGCACTTCTTTCTTCTGCATAGCAAGCTCCTCCTTCTAAAAAAACTCGGCATAATGCACCTGTTCCATACCACTTGCGATACGCTCAGGGTACGTCAATGAACGACTTTCAGCTCGACCGCTTCATCAGGATAAGAGTAAGAATTCAGGCTGGCAGGAAACATAAGATGTGGGAGCTAGGCGATGGCATGCATGCTTCACGCACAATATGTACACGAAGATATGTACACAATGGTATGCACCTGATCCATCTGGCATGAGTAATGCAATGGAGATTAGTGACCTAAGAAAAAGGGTAACAGTGTGTGTATCATTCTTATGTTGAAAAGGGTAAGTACAGTCCACTAACGATAGACTAAGGAGGAAAATTCCCATGGGAAAAAGAAAACTGTTGTTTGCAGCATTGGGACTTGGAGCCACATATCTAATGAGGAATAAGGATGCCCGCGACAAGGTGATGCATCAGGTGCAATCATTCATGAAGAGCAAGGGTAGAATCAGGTAGGATGAATTGGCGCGAATTCAGCTGGCAGTAGATGTAGCTGACGAGTACAAACAGGAGACATGCGGCTCCCCTTGGTGTCATTCCAGGGGGAGTTCGTTATATGCGATACCTCACATGAGCCGTCAGGCCCATGGAGGTCATCCATAGAGGTTATCCTTGCAGCTTATAGCTGCAACATTATAGCGAAGTAGCTAAAGGGAAATAGGAGCTTAATCCTTGCCATGTAAGGTAATTGTTCGATGTTGAGGTGGAGCATGATGAAATGCTGAGTATAGTCCATGCTCACGAATGGCCTTCTTATAGACTTTACGATAAGTATGAGTAACTGAGGCATTCGGCAGCAAGGCATCTGTATCTAACTCAATAGAATTTTCAGATGTCCAGCTGACACGCATTCGCTCCTCACCAGGTCCGGGAGAAGGGTGATGTAGCCCATCTGCGAACCATTCGTATTCGGAGCTCGGTGTACCAGGTTCGGCGAGACATACGAACAGACTTAGCTCGTCACAGAACAGCAGCATGTGTAATTCCACTTCAGCCCGTTGACGTAAGGAAGGTGTATCTCCCAGTTGCTCATAGAGACGGGTACGGCGCTGCACCTCTCCATCTAGAAATGCACGATTCGCCGCTTCATCCTGCGGATCAGGAATCTGAATTCGTTCGAACAGTTCGGTGTACATCAGACTACATAAGAGAGCTGCATAAGGGGAACGTTGTTCTACTTCTTGAATACCAAGTCTGTAAAATACATAACGTGGCCTTAGGGGAAAATCCTTGAAGGAATAAGGTGCTGTGGAAGCATCATTCCAGAAAGGGGCCGCATCCAAATTGATCCAGCCACGATCATGCTCGGTCGCCGCCAGCTGCAATTCGTCTTTGGTATCGGGGTTATACAGGTGTTCATTTTTCCAGTGGGCAACAACTTCTCCGGAGATTCCGGCATGATCGTGCTGCTCCGTAAGTACAAAAGCATCCGCTGTCTCATATACGATCATTTCTGAAACCTCCCCTCTGCTGCGACTAATAGCGAAGTATTCGTTACACCAAACCCTACTTACTTACACAAGGTATAAACACTTGAAACATAAAGTCGATCATTCGCGATCCATTTAAGGATATGAATTAAGTATACAAAATAATTATAGCATTTACGATACCCCAACGGTTCCTCGATTGAAAAATTGAAATTAAACAAAATAACCCCCACAGTTGTGGAGGTTAGCGGTTAAGCTTATCCTCTATGCGTGACTACGTCTGCTTTGCTCGTTTGGATTGCAGCTATATAGAAGTTCAGTAAAGTGATTATTGAGCAGCAGGCTCCTCATACACCACGACAGATTGGCTTTCAGGCTCCCATTTAACGGTCGCTCCCAGGGCTTCTCCAATTACTCGCAATGGGACAACTGTGGTGCCATCAATCACCGCTGCCGACTGATTCAAAGTATACAGCTCGTTATTGATATACGCTTTTTTACTGTTGATCTGCAGTTTGACGTTCATCCCGTCACGGATCACGGTTACTGATTTCTCCTTAGCGTTCCAGGATACTTGCGCATCCAACGCCTCCGAAGCAGCACGTAGCGGGACAAGTGTCGTGCCATTGTGATTAATTGGCTTCGCTTCGTGCTCCTCACCGTTAACAAACAGCCTCATTCCATCTGGTCTCCCGGCTTTTTTGAAGAGCGCACCTAATCTTTTATAGCTGTCCAGATGGGACACATCAGCTAGCAACGCTTCCTCCTGCATGTACACGGCATCTGTAACACTTCCGTCCGCAGCCAACAGTTCAGCAGCCTCCGTTAGAGCCTCTCTTGAATCAAGGAGTGTTTCCAGTTGAGCAATCTGCTCCGAGTTCAGCCGATCAGGGTATTTCGTTAGAAGCAGATTCGCAATAACCGTTCCCGCAGGCTTATCTTTCGTATTTTCTACAGCCTTAAGGAGTCCCTTATATCCGTTTGGTCCATTTTGTCTTTTTGGGTCTGTGGACTCTCCGTAGGTATCTTCCGTTACAGTAGCAGGAATGGCTTCGCTGTCTTCTACTGCTTTGCTTTGTTTATTATTTTCGCCATTCTTGCCAGTCTTAATCTTGTCGTTTTGGGCTTGGCCTTTACCCCGGTCCAGGTTCTTACTCTGATTTTCTTGTTTCTTTTCGTTCCCATTTGTTTTCGACGATACAGCTTCTTGTCCGCTCTTCTGATCGTTTCCGCGTCCCTGCTTAGCTGTAGCGGTTCCTGCTGTCATACCCAACACCAGTATGCACGCTAATAAGGCTGTCCAAGTTATTCTCATGCTGTCATTCCTCCTTGTAATTAGCCGGGCATAATCGCCCCTAACTATATTTACGGCTTTTATAAGCAAGTAATTGAGAACTATAATTATCGCTAGTGATACAAATTCAACTGTCTCTACTATCTGAAGCCTACCAGCAGTTAGTATGAAAAAAACACCTCCTACAATGGATTGGCTTCCCCATATAGGACATCCAATGGTCATTGCAGAAAGTGCGATTCAAGGCTTCTGGTTACCTTATAGGATCAAGACACCCCATAATTGTTCAAGGTACATTCAGGCGTTGGATGGCTGCTGCATGTCGAATTTCAGGATATATCTTGAGCCTGCCTTCGTCGGAAATGATAACAGTCTTTCCCCGACAGGTGTCAAAGGAATCAAGAGGCCGTCTTCACGAACCTGCATTGGAGTATCGGTTAGGACCACACATCCTCTTCCCATATCTGATATGACTTCAGCTTCACGTATAGCTCCATCCTGCCAGTTCAAGCTGACCTCGAAGCCTCCCCGAGCTCTGAGTCCTCTTACAAAGCCTGACTCCCAGCGATCAGGCAGCGCAGGAAGGAACTCCAAGTAGTCTTGATGGGATTGGAGCAGCATCTCTGCAATCCCTGATGTCGCAGCAAAGTTACCATCGATCTGGAATGGAGGATGAGCATCGAACAGATTCGCATAGACTCCTCCCCGTTGACCGGATTCGCCATCCTTAACAAGTGTCAGCAGATTGGAGATCAGCTGCTCCGCTCGGTTCCCCTCGCGAAATCTGGCCCACAGGCCCATTTTCCAGCCGAGGCTCCAGCCTGTTCCCCCATCGCCCCTTAGCTCAAGTGAGGTTCTAGCCGCCTTGAACAGTTCAGGAGCCGAGCTACCTGTGATCAGCCTGCCAGGGTAGATACCTACAAGATGTGAGACATGTCGATGATGGACATCCTCATCCTTAAAATCAAGGCTCCATTCCTGAAGCTGCTTCTGGCGACCGATACGCAAGGGCAGGATTCCCTTTTTTTTCTCACGCAGAACCTCTACAAAATCACCATCTATCCCCAATAGCTCGGCGGCTTGAATACAGTTGTCGAATAGCTCCCTAATCAAGGATATATCCATCGTCGTAGCTTCACTAATAGCATGATAGCCATCTTCAGCCACGAATTTATGCTCAGGTGATGTGGAAGGGGATGTCACCCAGAAGCCCTCCTTATTCATAACTAGCCAATCGAGACAGAACCATGCCGCTTCCTTCATCAACGGATATGCCTGATCCCGCAGATAAGCTTCATCTCCCCCGAATGCATAGTGCTCCCACAAATGCTGAGTAAGCCACACACCACCCATCGGCCACAGCACCCAGATCGGGTCTCCGTCTCCGTATTCTCCCACAGGTGCCGTCTGCCCCCACAGATCGGCATTGTGGTGGGCAACCCAGCCCTTTGCTCCGTAATTGATCCGGGCTGTCTCTCGTCCATTCACAGCCAGCCGTCCAATGAACTCAAGCAACGGCTCGTGCAGCTCTGACAGGTTGCAGCTCTCCGCAGGCCAATAATTCATCTCCGCATTAATATTGAGCGTGTAATTACTGCTCCAAGGAGCCCGCAGCTCTTCGTTCCATAGACCTTGCAGATTGGCTGGTGTCGTACCGGGACGGGAGCTGGCAATTAGCAGGTAACGGCCATAGTGGAACAGCAGCTCCACCAGACCAAGATCGTCGCTTCCATATTCGACAATCCGCTGGTCTGTTGGTAAATTCGCAGGAGCGATGCTTTCTCCCAAATGCAGCTCTACCCGGTCAAATAACCGACGGTGATCCTCCAGATGACGCTTACGGACCTCCTCGTATTTCCTGATGCACACTGCTCTAATCGCTTCAGCCGTGAGGCGACGAGGATCACGGCTCCTGTTGCTTGCACCCAGGATCGGATCGAAGGAGGTCGCAGCACTGAAATACAGCACGGCCTCGGATGCACCGCTGATATGCAAGCCATCCTCATCAGCCTGTAGTGAGCCCCCATCCAGTACGGCGGCCAGTCTGCCGTGAAAATGCAGAGCTTTCGTGGTTGCTGCCTCACCATAGCGAACGGGATGCTCCACATCGTAATAATTAGGCGCAACATACTCTGGAGCTACCCCAAATAACGTAAGCTCCTCTCCTTCCACAGCCGTTTGGGCCCGGAGCTGGCTCTCCAAGCTGGCACGAAAGCTGAGCTGACCCGGCTTGCTTGCTGTCAGTCGAACCACCAGTGCTTGATCCGGATAGGACGCCAGCACCTCACGTGAATATTGAACTTCACCCACCTGATAGGTAACGCTTACAATTCCTGTGCTGATATCAAGTCTTCGCTGATATAGCTGGTTGCTGTCCAGAGGTCCATGCTCCATCCAGATATGCAAGTCGCCAAAGGGCAGATAGGATTGAGTGTAGGGTCCCATCATCTGCTTACTTAGCTCATCCGCTTCGGCATATTTCTGCTGAGACACGAGCTCTCTCATTCTGGGGAGAAGCTCTTGTGCGACTGGATTATTCCATTCACGGGGGTATCCTGACCAGAGCGTGTCTTCATTCAAGGCAATGCGCTCTCGTTCTACTCCTCCAAATACCATACCGCCAAGTTTGCCATTTCCAATGGGTAATGCCTCTACCCAGTTCTGGGCAGGGGAGTTGAATTGAATGTTCATCGACGCTTGGACCTCCATTGCGTGGGATCGTTGTTTTGAACAGGATGTGGACGTTGTAGTTGAATCATTGACCATAACTATTCATAGTGTAACGCTAATTATGCCATGTAGCTCGCACATTTCCATCCCTGCAGCTACAGATCAAACACGTTCTTGATGAACCTCTGAATCTGCTTGCGATGATGCTTGTCATGGGGAATGAAGCCCTGCAAATAGCCGCGTATAGCAAATGTCTTCCCGTCTCCACTCTTATACTTCCGAGTATAGGCCTCCTCAGTCAGTCCCGAGATTTCAGCAATAATGCGCTGCCGCATCACACAGAACTCATCCACAATGCCCGCTCTGGTCTTGTTTTGTGCGTAGCGGACCGCATCAGCATTAAATTCATCAAAATTGAGACTACGAACAGTAACAGCCTCTCCCAACGTGATCTTGTGAATGCCCTCCTCATAAAAGTATTTGTCCCACAGCATCATATGACTGATGACATCCTTCAGACTCCATTTCCCCTCTTCCAAGGGAATGGTCCAGTAGCTCTCCTCAAGTGCCTTCAATCGCTCTACGTATGCGCTGAATCTCGCAAATTCCTCCACCATATCAGCTGTTGTTCTTGCCATCGCACACCCTCCAAATGATCAAATTTTAAAGATTCCTCACATCTACCACTACTACCATAATAGACCATGCTTTTCCTTTTTTCTATCAAATTGGACACCCTCCAATTACTATGATCCGTTAGTACAAAAAAAGCAGGCTGACATCGAGACACCCTGGTACCATCCAGTGCATACTCTCTCATCAGACCTGCTTTTACTATCTCCTATTATGCCATAACAAGATATCAAGACCTCTTACAGCGTTACCCCGTTCTTGAAGATCGCCAGCTCACGGAACTGATTCTTCTCGTTGTTAACTTGCTTGCCGCTCGCTACCTCAATGATATATTGTACGAATTCCTTCAAGGTATCCTCCATACTTGCACCATCTACCAGACTACCCGCATTAAAATCAATCCAGTGTGGCTTCGACTGATAGAGTGGCGAATTGGTAGATACCTTCATCGTCGGTACGAAGGAGCCGAACGGCGTGCCTCGACCTGTCGTGAAGATGACCAGCTGACAGCCGGATGCAGCAAGTGCTGAAGAGGCCACCAGATCATTACCCGGCGCACTCAGCAGGTTCAGTCCCTTAGTCTGAAGACGTTCGCCATAGTGGATCACATCATTGACAGCCGAGATACCTGATTTTTGCGTACAGCCTAGTGATTTGTCCTCCAAAGTCGTAATGCCACCAGCCTTATTGCCTGGTGAAGGATTCTCATATACTGGCTGCTTGTAATCCAGGAAATATTGCTTGAAGTTATTGATCAAGTCCACAATTTTGTGAAACACAACTTCGTCCGCTGCACGTTCCATCAGAATCGTCTCTGCGCCGAACATCTCTGGCACCTCAGTCAGTACAGTCGTCCCGCCCTGAGCGGCCATATAATCTGACAGTTTGCCTACGAGTGGATTCGCCGTAATGCCAGATAAGCCATCCGATCCGCCACATTTCAGTCCAATCTTCAGCTCTGACAGCGGCACCGTCTCCCGACGATCCTGGCTGGCTTCACGATGTAGCTCATGCAGCAGAGCCACACCGGCCTCGACTTCATCCCCGACCTCTTGGGATAGGAGGAATTTTACTCGTGCAGGATCATATTCGCCAATCGCTTGCTTGAAATCCTCCATGCTGTTATTTTCACAGCCCAGGCCCAGCACCAATACCCCGCCAGCATTTGGATGCTGTACGGCGTCGGCCAGAATGGTACGAGTCATCACATGATCATCCCCCAGCTGAGAGCAACCGTAGTTATGCTTGAGCACGAGGGTGCTTTCAAAAGGAGCTATGCTTCCTGCCTCCTCCTTAAAGCGGTTAATAATCATTTCAGCTACACCGTTCACACAGCCTACAGTAGGCACAATCCAGAGCTCATTACGAATACCGACATTGCCATTTTTGCGTACATAGCCTTCAAAAGTAAGGTTCTCCAGCTCGAACTCGTTGGGCTGAAGTCTAGGCTCATATGAATAGGACTCCACTCCGGTCAGGTTCGTACGCGCATTCTGGGTATGAATATGCTCTCCGACTTCAATCGTTTGCGTAGCATGACCAATCGGATACCCGTACTTCAGTACATTCTCTCCCTCAGCAATGCGCGACAGCGCAATCTTGTGACCGCGTGGCACATCCTCCAGCAGCACAGTATCCTGGCCATCCACATGAATGGCCTCCCCCTTGACATAATCACGCAGGGCTACAACTACGTTATCACGTTCATGAATTTTGATAAATTCAAGCATGCTGTTCGCCTCCATATGGTTGAGATCCGCTAACAGCGTATATTTGCTGTCTTAGCGCCTCTTTCATTCCATGTGTTTCCATAATGAACATTTGATCTGCCAGCTGATCCACCAAACCCGCTATCCCGGTCAGATCCTGTCCCCACCAATCCTCGTGCTGCAGTACAGCCCTTGCAAGAATGCCCAGCTCTTCTCTCGTGCAGGTGCAATCGCGCCACATATCCTGTAGCTCCTGCAGAATGACCGGGTTATCGGAGAGCTCAATTTTCTCTGCCCCTCTTCTTCCTTTATACATGACCAGTAATGCCGCTAGGGCAAAGACCGTAGCTGAGGGGAGCTCATTGTGCTTAGCATGATACTCCAGAAGAACCGGGAGATTCCGGGTTCTGAATTTGGAAAAGGAATTGAGCGCAATGCTCATCACGTAGTGCTTGATGAAAGGATTGCGGAAACGATCTATAACATCCTCTGCAAAGCTTTTCAATGCCTGCTCAGACAGATCAAGCGTCGGAATAATCTCACGGTGAATCAAATTCCGGATATAAGCGCCCACCTCAGGGTCCTCAACCGCCTCTCGAACCGTCTCCAGACCGCTTAGATAGGCTACTGGAGTCAGGGCTGTATGCGCTCCATTCAGGATGCGAACCTTTTGCTCTCGATAAGGCTTCAGATCGTCCACAACAAGAAGGTTCAGCTTCGCCAGATGGGCTGGAAATTCCGCACGCACATACTCTGGTCCTTCAATGACCCATAGATGATAAGGCTCGCCTACAATCATGAAGGGGTCCTGGTACCCTAGTTGCTGCTGAAGCTCAGCTGCCCGATCCTTCGGATACCCCGGAACAATTCGATCCACCAGACTGTTGCAGAACGTATTGGCTTCCTTCAGCCAGTGAAGAAATCCTTCCTCCAGTCCCCACCGATGGGCATGCTGCACGATAATGTCCCGCAAAATCTCCCCATTGCGCTCGATCAGCTCACAAGGAACGATGATCCAGCCCTTTGAGGGGTCTGCCTGGAACGTCTGATAGCGACGATACAGGAGAGCCGCCAGCTTGCCCGGGAAGCTGCGCTGAGGCTGGTCCTCCAGTCGATCATCCGGATCGTAGACAATGCCCGATTCCGTAGTATTGGATAAGACAAAGCGGATGTCGGGGCTGTCCGCCAACTGCATGAAGGCTTCGTATTGACGGTGAGGATTCATTCCCCGCGTAATACACTCAATGACACGTTGCTCTCTTACTTCCTCCCCATGCTGAATACCTTCCAACTGTAAGGTGTATACTCCCCCCTGCTCATTAAGGCCTTCAGCTGACGTTCCTTCTGCCCTGGCTTGCAGTACAACTACACCTGTATTCCAGCCCAGACGTTCATTCATCACATCAATATGCCATTCGGCAAAGCCGCGCATAAAATTCCCATCACCGAACTGGATCACTCGTTCCACCAAGTCGGAGGATGCTTCACTGCTTCTGACAAGCCTCTCCATTGTTGAACCCCTCCCAGGTATGTTTGGTAACTCATTACGTTTGTTGCTAATACGAAAATATTCGCAATTTATTGCACACGTTAACATTTTCACGTAGTCCAGACTCCCCCGTATCTTAGCTGGGGAATCGTGGACTGTCTATACTTTTGAGTCGCTTACATGCACACGAGCGCTTCTGAAGTGTCACCAAATGTCTGGAAGAATCATTTTCCACCAAGACCAGGATAGTGATTCGCCCCAGGTTCACTTAATTATCGCGTCCATAATGGTGCTGTCGAACGTCGCTCTATGAAGCGCGTATCTACATAGATCAGCTCGCCCGCCTGAGCGCCGGATTCCATCCGGTTCATCATCCGCTTTGCTCCGAGTGAGCTTATCTCCTCAATAGGTCGTTTTACCGTTGTCAAAGCAGGTGTCGTATACAGGGAGTACCCGATATCGTCGAAGCCTACGATGGATACATCATCAGGCACCCGCTTCCCTGACTCGAAGGCCGCATTCATGGCACCGATTGCCATATCGTCATTCGAGCAAAACACAGCTGTCGGCGGCTCCTCCAGACTTAGCAGTTCCTTCATTGCACGACTTCCGCTTTCGTGATCATATCGCCCCTGCACCATATAATCGGAACGGATCGGCAGATGATGCTCAATCATGGCTTGCATGAAGCCTTCTTTCCGCTGCAGGGTGGACATGAAGCCTTCCACACCTTCAATAAGTGCGATGCGCTCATGCCCTTGGTCAATCAGATGCCGGACAGCATCGCGCACGCCTTCTTTATCATTAGGTACGATATTGACGATTCCCGGATCGGCTACATGACGGTTCATGACGACGATTGGAATCTCCTGCTGCAGTACATGATAGATGAACGCATTATCTGCCTCACTTTGGCTCATCAGCAGAATTCCATCAAAACGCTTGCGATGAATCGAGGAGTAGCTCTCATAATCATCAATCCCCCGCACGAACAGGTTATAATTCACGTCAATGATGCTGTTAATGCCACGAATTGTGTCCGCGAAAAAGCTGGAGGATGTACCTTTAGATATGCTGGTAAAAAACAACCCAACCGTATGTGAGCGCTGCAGCACAAGGCTCTTGGCATTCACATTCGGAATATAATTCAATTGCTCGGCGATCTCCATAATTTTGCGCTTCGTTACTTCTTTAATTAGCGGGCTATTGTTCAGTGCTCTGGACACTGTTGTATGGGATACATTCGCCAATCTGGCGATATCCTTGATGGTCGCTGCCATATTCATACCTTCCTTATGCTTCTTCCATAAGATGACCATGGACATCTTTGTAATCAAGCATAGCATACCCGCTCGTTTGCGGACAGCGTATCAGCACACAAATTGCTATGTTAGCTCATATTATTACTATAAATGTGTTGATTGGCCCCGCAAGAAGCTTCCCGCCTGACCAGTTATGTTCCTGTTACTGCTTAACCAGTGCCGGGAAGCGGAAGTATTCCACAGCATTATAATAGCAAATCCCCCGAATCAGCTCTTCCAGCAGCTCATCATCCGCAGGTGCCTCACCTTCTTCTACCCACGTTCCAACCAGATCACACAGGATACGACGGAAGTATTCGTGACGTGTATAGGACAAGAAGCTACGGGAATCCGTTAGCATTCCGATGAAGCGTGGCAGGACACCAAGATTGGCGAGAATCTTCATCTGCTCCAGCATACCTTCCTTATGATCATTGAACCACCAAGCTGTACCGAACTGAATCTTGCCCTTGACTCCACCAGACTGGAAGCTGCCAGCAACGCTAGCCAGTACATGATAATCAGTTGGGTTCAAGGAGTACAGAATCGTTCTTGGCAGGCCACTTGCCTGCTCCAGCGCATCCAACAGCTTCATAAGCGGCTCGGCAATTGGACCATCATTGATGGAATCGTATCCGGTATCCGGCCCCAATTTGCGGAATGCTGCTGTGTTGTTATTACGCAGAGCGTGAATATGGAATTGCATCGCCCAATCGAGCTCGGCGTAGAGCTGACCTAAGAAGACCAGTGTATAGGACTTGTGCTTCGCTTCTTCCTCTGCGCTGATCTGACCTTGCTCCAACGCTTTAAGGAAAATCTCCGATACTTCCTCCAGCGATGCATGCTCGTATCCGAGCGTATCCAGAGCATGGTCTGACACACGACAGCCAATGGAATGGAAAAAGCGAACACGAGATTCAAGCGCTTTCAAAAACTGTCCATAATTCGTAATCTCTTGCTTCGCTGCCTCCGACAGCTTCGTTACCCAAGGGCGGAATGTAGTACGATTGATTTCCAGGCCCTTGTCGGGACGGAAGCTTGGCAGCACCGCTGTCTCAAAATTCGGAAGCTGGCTGATCTTCGTATGATAATCCAGATCATCTACAGGATCATCCGTCGTGCAGACCACCTTCACTTTGGATTTGGTAATCAGGTCACGTGCACCGAAGCCCTCTCCCTGCAGCTGTGCATTCACCTGCTCCCAGATGACTGGCGCATTCTTCTCATTCAGAAGCTCTGTTACACCAAAAAAACGCTGCAGCTCCAGGTGCGTCCAATGATATAACGGGTTGCCGATGAGCTGAGGTACGGTTTTGGCCCATGCCATGAATTTATCGTAGTCGTCTCCATCTCCCGTAATTAGGCGTTCTTCAACTCCATTTGCGCGCATAACTCTCCATTTATAATGATCGCCGTACAGCCACGCCTCAGTAATGTTCTTGAAGGTCTTGTTCTCATAAATCTCCTGCGGGCTCAAGTGACAATGATAATCCACAATCGGCATATCCTTGGCGTACTGATGATACAGCTTGACAGCTGTGGGTGAGTTGAGCAGAAAATCCTCATTCAGAAATGCTTTTGCCATGAGATACATTCCTTTCTGGTAAACAAGATTATGTTAACGTGAACATTTTATAATCAGCTACACCTCATTATAAAACATATATCCTATATAAATGCAATACCCTTTTATGATATTTATCATATTTCCCTTGTAAAACAGTACATTTCAGAGCTATGTCTCCTATTTCCATATCTAGGATGCAGCAGTATGCACACATGTGCACATCTTCACTTATCTTACATCGTCCATTCCCCTCTGGATGACAGCAACAAGACTCCTGACCGACTGGGGGCGGCAGGAGTCTTGAGATTCAATGACAACACTATTCAAGCTATAATACCAACTAATACAGACCTGTTAACAACAGTCTACAATAACAATTCGAATAACCATTTCAATCATAGGTTAAAAGACAAGTTAAATAATAAGCTATAAAAAAGCTATAATTATTCTATAAACTTAACACATAAGCTTTTTCAAAGGCTTTTTCAAAGGCTTTTTCAAAAACTTATTCAAAAGCTCACTGCATACCCTTCTTCCTAGCGAATCTTATAGGGTAACGCCGTTTTTGAATATAGCAATCTCGCGGAACTCATTCTTCTCGTTATTGACCCATTCCCCGCTAGCCACTTCGATAATATAATCGATGAATGCATTCAGGCCATCCTTCATACTGACATCTTCAACCAGGGAGCCTGCGTTAAAATCAATCCAGTGCGGCTTCGAGCGATACAGCGCCGAGTTCGTTGACACCTTCATCGTCGGTACAAAGGCACCGAACGGCGTACCGCGTCCTGTCGTGAAGATGACGAGCTGACAGCCAGCAGCTGCCAAAGCTGATGAAGCTACCAGATCATTCCCTGGAGCGCTCAGCAAGTTCAGCCCCTTGGTCGTAAGTCGGTCTCCATACGGAATCACATCCATGACCGCTGAGTTGCCCGACTTTTGTGTACAGCCTAGAGACTTATCCTCCAGCGTTGTGATGCCACCCGCTTTGTTACCCGGGGAAGGATTCTCATATACTGGCTGTTTGTAATCCAGGAAATATTGCTTGAAGTCATTAATGAGATGCACGATTTTATGAAATACCTCTTCGTTCGCAGCACGCTCCATCAGGATCGTCTCTGCGCCGAACATCTCTGGCACTTCCGTCAGCACAGTCGTTCCGCCTTGAGCAGCCATGTAGTCCGATAACTGACCGAGCAATGGATTCGCTGTAATACCCGAAAGTCCATCTGACCCTCCACATTTGAGACCAATCTTCAGCTCGGACAATGGAACAGGCTCACGCCGATCCTGCTGCACCTCTGCGAAGATCTCCTTCAGCAGACGGACTCCTTCGGTCACCTCGTCTCCCACTTCCTGCGATAGCAGGAATTTTACACGAGACTCATCGTACGTTCCGATGGCTTCCTGGAACTCGCCCATGCTGTTATTTTCACAGCCTAATCCCAGTACCAGTACGCCAGCCGCGTTCGGATGCTTGACTGCATCAGCCAGAATCGTCCGCGTATGGACGTGATCATCTCCTAGCTGGGAGCAGCCGTAATTATGCTTCAGCACAAGCGCATTTTCGAACGGCGCAATGTCACCCACCTCCGCTTTGAAGCGGTTCAAGATCAGCTCGGCCACGCCATTGACACAGCCCACTGTAGGCACAATCCACAGCTCGTTACGGATACCCACGTTCCCGTCTTTTCTTCGGTAGCCCATGAAGGTCCGTTTTTCCAGCTGGTATGGATTCTCTTCCAGCCTTGGCTCGTACTTGTATTCCTCCACCCCGGTCAGATTAGTCTTCGTATTGTGAGTATGCACATGCTGACCTGGCACAATATCCTGCAATGCATGGCCGATCGGATAACCATATTTGAGTACATGGCTTCCCTTAGCGATCGGAATCAATGCAATCTTGTGGCCTCTTGCTACAGGCTCCAGCAGCTCAAGCTCTGCATTCCCAATAGGGAGCTTCTCTCCCTGCTGATAATCTCTTAATGCAACTGCTACATTGTCTCGTTCATGTATCTTGATGAATTCCTGCATGTGTGGCTCCTCCCTGACCTACGTGCTTTACTGGCTAATTTTATTCATATGTCTATCCATCAGCTTATCCAGCGTCGAAGTCATTCCTTCCAGGCTCAGCTTGTTCAGATATCCAGTCAGTTGCTCGGTAAGCCCGTCAATCTCGTTCAGATCCTGCCCCCACCAGTCTTCACGACTCAGCACTTGCTTCGTCAAGACACGCAGGGAAGCCGGGGTTCCGTCATATCCACGCCATAGCTCGCGGAAAGCTTCCAGTATATCTTCATTATCTGCCAATTCAATAACCTGACCGTTGCGGTCTCCCTTGTAGAAATAGAGCAGGGAAGCGAATGCGAACACCAGCTTCTCTGGCAATTGCCCACGATCCTCCACATAACGCAGCAGCGTAGGCAAGTCTCTAGTCTTGAACTTCGAGATGGAATTCAAGGAGATGCTCATCAGATAATGGCGTACGTAAGGGTTACGGAAACGCTCCAGCACAGCATCCGCGAACTCTCGTAGCTCACTCTCTGGCAAATCCAGTGTAGGAATAATTTCCTCATCAATCAGTGCCTGAACGTAAGGACCCACCACGTTATGCTCAACGGCATCACGCACCGTATCCAGCCCGTACAGATATGCCACAGGCGTCAGTGCCGTGTGCGCCCCGTTCAGAATGCGTACCTTGCGGGTACGATAAGGAGTCATATCATCTACGACCAGCACATTCAGACCAGCCAGATGAGCAGGGAACTCTTCCTTGATGAATTGCGGACCTTCAATGACCCACAGATGGAATTGCTCTGTCACCACGACAAGCTGATCCTTGTAACCCAGTTCCTCAGTAATTTCCTCCATACGGTCACGCGGATACCCTGGCACGATACGGTCTACCAGACTGCAGCAGAACGTATTGGCTTCATGCAGCCATTTGACGAAGTCTTCCTCCAGAGACCACAGCTGTGCATACTGGAGCACGATCTTCTTAAGCTCATCTCCATTTCTGTCGATGAGTTCACACGGGATAATGATAAAGCCCTTGTCAGCTGCACCATTGAACGCCAGATAGCGACGATACAGCAGCGCTGTCAGCTTGCCCGGGTAGCTGCTCTGTGGCTTATCCTCAAGACGATCCTCAGGTGCAAAGGCAATCCCCGCTTCGGTCGTATTGGATACAATGAACCGCAGTTCAGGCTGGCGTGCTAAATCCTCATAGGCTTCAATTTCAGCATAAGGATTGATCACCCGTGTCACACAATCCACTAACGTGTGCTCACGAACAGCCTTACCGTCTTTTATTCCTTCCATGTATGTCGTATACAGTCCATCTTGCGAATTCAACAAATCTGCCAGCCCGCCTGCCAGTGGCTGCACGATGACGACACCGCCATCCCAATCTGCCTTCTTGTTCAACTCGTGGATCTGCCAGTCCACGAATGCACGCATGAAATTACCTTCACCGAATTGAATGACCTTCTCTGTGTGTCTGACAGCGGATGGACTGGACGCTCTGCTTAAATTTTGCATTGGATGAACCCTCCTAGTCGCTTTATGGTTTTAGTTTAATAAATGCACACGTTAACAAAAGTGATAAAAATCACAATGTTATTTGTTTTTTTCCACAATTATGTCTAATCGTCAACAGATTTCTTCGTAAGCATGGATACACTAACGCAGAATCCTTTCCTTATACGCACACGCTTTCAACTTACAGAAATGAATCTCTGTCGGCTCTGTATTCTCATCCCCATATGAATTGCTCCATCCTCTATATGCAGTCAGGGGCCCGCATTCTATTCTCTCTATCATGTATGGGGCGCTGAGACAGAACCACGTGTAACGAGTTGGGTGCTCAGCAGGACCTGCTCCTCCTTACAGGAGGTAGCATTCATCAGACTGAGGATATACTCGGCTCCTCTGGCGCTGATCTGCTCAATCGGGCGCTTCACTGTTGTTAACGCAGGTGTAGTGTAGCGGGAAAAGCCAATATCATCGAAGCCGACCACAGACACATCTCCAGGGACCTGCAATCCCTGCTGGAAAATGGCATTCATTGCACCGATCGCCATATCATCATTGGAACAGAATACCGCGGTCGGTGGTTCCCTGAGTACTAGCAGTTGCTCCATCGCATAGCTGCCGCCTGTCATGGTGTAATCACCTCTGACAATGTATTCGCCACGAACAGGTAGATCATGATCCATCAAGGCGTTCAGGAAGCCGTCCCTCCGCTCCTGGGTCGACTTGAATCCCTCCACCCCCTCGATCAGTGCGATACGCGAATGCCCCATGCGAATCAACTCCAGTGTTGCCGTGTATGCCCCTTCTTTGTCATTGGACAGTACATTCACAATTCCATGACCGCTCATCTGACGGTTCAGGATGATTAATGGAATACCCTCCCGGATGACATGATACACGAAGGGATTGTCCGTCTCGCTCTGGCTCATCAGTATCATACCGTCAAATCGCTTCCGATGAATGGAAGAATAATCATCATATTCGTCAATACCTCGGACAAGCAGATTGTAATCAACACCGATGACACTGTTCACGCCCCGAATCGTATCTGCGAAGAAGCTTGACGAGGTCCCCTTGGAAATACTCGTGAAAAACAGTCCAATGCTATAGGACCTTCGCAGCACGAGGCTGCGGGCATTATAGTCCGGAATGTAGTTCAACTGGCTGGCCAGGTCGAGAATACGGCGGCGGGTCTCCTCTTTGATAAGCGGACTGCCATTAAGTGCTCGGGACACCGTCGTATGTGACACATTAGCCAATTTGGCAATATCCTTGATTGTCGCCGCCATTACTCTATCCTTTCTGCTGCACCCAGCGTCATATCTGACAGACTCGCAGTTTGTTATGATTCTAATTTAGCTTTCTTAGCCCATCAACGAACTCGCTTATTCTATACACTAACTCACCTAGAATATCCCACAGACACACTTCAGACCACCTAAGCCCTATTGAAGTCTCTGTGATCTATTTCATCGGTACGACTGCTGGAAAAGCAAAATATTTCTCCGCATTGCTATAGCAAATATCCTGGACAATGCCACCCAGTAGCTCAAGATCATTCGGCGCCTCGCCATGCTCAGCCCAATCCCCGATCAGATCGCAAAGCAGACGTCGGAAATACTCATGTCGCGTATACGACAGGAAGCTGCGAGAATCTGTCAGCATGCCAATGAAGCGAGAGAGCACACCCATGCTTGCCAGGAGCTTCATCTGCTCCAGCATGCCTTCCTTGTGGTCATTGAACCACCAAGCGGTGCCGAATTGGATTTTTCCTGCGGTCCCACCAGCCTGGAAGCTCCCAGCCACACTTGCAAGCACCGGATAATCTACCGGGTTCAAGGAATAAAGAATGGTTTTCGGAAGATTGCCTGTTGCGTCCATTCCGTCCAACAAAGCCGCGAGCGCCGAAGCGATACTTCCATCATTAATAGAATCATAACCGGTGTCAGGGCCCAATCTGCGGAACATCGCCGTGTTGTTATTCCGCAAGGCATGAATGTGGTATTGCATTGCCCAGCCACGCTGAGCGTACAATTGTCCAAGATGAATTAACGTAAAGCTTTTATACTTGGCCTCTTCCTCCAATGTAACCTGGCCTTCTTGGAGTGCCTTGGCATAGATAGCCGATACTTCCTCCAGTGTAGCAGGGGCATACAGCAAGACGTCCAAAGCATGATCCGATACGCGACAGCCGACGCTGTGGAAATACTCTACTCTGCTCTCAAGAGCACGCAGCAAGCCGCTATATTCCGTCACATCAATGCCAGATACCTCGCCTAGCTTATCGATCCATGGACGGAAGGTAGAACGGTTAAGCTCCAGCCCTTTATCCGGACGGAAGCTTGGCAGGACAGCTGTGTCAAAATCCTTCAGCTTGGCGATCTGCTTATGCTCCTCCAGAAGATCCGTCGGGTCATCCGTTGTACAGACTACAGTCACGCCCGATTTGGTGATGAGATCGCGTGCACCGAAGCCCGGGCCCTGCAGCTGGGCATTCACCTTTTCCCAGATTGCAGGAGCTGTCTGCTCATTAAGCAGTTCATGTACATCGAAAAAGCGCTGAAGCTCCAAATGTGTCCAGTGATACAGCGGATTGCCGATCAGGGTAGGAACGGTTTTGGCCCACGCCATAAATTTGTCAAAATCCTCCGCATCACCCGTAATGTATTTCTCCTCGACCCCATTGGCACGCATTACCCGCCATTTATAGTGATCGCCATATAACCAGGCCTCTGTAATATTCTTAAAGCTCTTGTTCTCATAGATTTCCTGCGGATTCAAGTGACAATGATAGTCCATGATCGGCATATGCTTGGCATATTGGTGGTACAGCTGGACGGCAGTCTCGCTGTTCAGCAGGAAATTGTCACGCAAGAAGGAGACGGACATTGCTTATCAATCCTTTCCCGAGGTTTTGATTTTGCTAAAATGTTAACGTTAACATTTATGGATTTATAATAGCGCTTTCTATTCTTTAGGAAAGTGACTTTTATCATGCTACATGAGGCGAATACGTGAACATTTTGTGGTCATGTTTATCATCTCGTTTTAAATCATGCTTTATCGTCTTCTTTTGGAGGTTGTTTTGGAGGTTATTTTGGACCTTGTTTTGGACCTTGTTTTGGACCTTGTTTTCGAGCTCGCTATTGAGCTTTCTTGCTTTCTTGCTTTACAGCCTTTTCACAGTTATGTATGTGCACTTCATTTAGGGGAGTGATTTTTATGCAATGCCCTTTGAAATCCATTCTGAGATCGGCCCAGTCGCCAATCGAGAAGGTATGCTAGGCCAATTCCAGCCGTATAACGGAACAGGTCCATTACGAGAAATCCCCTTCCCAGCACCAATGCACCAAGCGTCGTGCTGCGAATCGCATTGAGCCAATCCAGCTGGAGCAGCTGCGAAGCCTCGATCGCATAGCAGAACAGTAACCCTATGAGGGCTGCGAGACGTCTGCTTCCTTGTGGCCACAGTGCTCTTACACCAAAATAAATCATGACAGCCCATAGCGCATCTCCTGCATGAGCCGTGATCACAGCAGGCAGGTGCAGCCCATCATAGCGGGAAGCAAGTCCCAGTCCGATCGTCGCAGCGACACCTGCTGCATAAATGAACCTCTTCCGCCACACCCCTGATTCTCCTGCCTTTTTCATCTGTAGCTGATCCCCCTACAATCTAAAGTATTAACTGTAGTACATTCTCAACAGTCTACCGCCTCACTCAGTTGCTGCATAGCAGGTATTCGCACTTGACCCTCCACCTCTTTACCACTGGTTCCAAGCATGTAGCTCCGACAATTGGCGAATCGTGTGCTGTGGACACTCTATGATCTCATCGGGCCACTCCTCAAAGCCCTCCAGCCAAACTGTCCGAAGACCTGCCCGACTTGCCCCCTGCACATCGTTGACGGGATGATCTCCGACATACCAGGTTTCCTGGGGGGAGACCTTCATGCGCTGTAAAGCTAGCTCAAAAATGCGACGATCCGGCTTATCCAGCCGAACCGCCTGTGACACGATAACCGTCTCGAAATATGCTCGAAGCTGCAGCTGATCCAGCTTGCGATTCTGCATAGCGACCGAGCCATTCGTAATCAATCCTAACCGGAAGCCTTGGGCATGAAGATCAAGCAGCAGCTCCTCTGCTCCTTCCATCATGGTCGTATGATGAACAAATTCAGAATGCCAATATTCCAGCAACTGACGTACAGTCACTCGTTCATCCTTGAAGGGCAAAGTTTGAAGCAGCTCCTGAAACAGCTCCCGCTTGCTTCTATATCCATTCCGGTCAGCGATTCGGATCGTCTCCATTAGTGCAGCCTCGTTGTCCATACTGGAAGTGCCAATATCAGAGGTAGCCAGGAAATCTTCAATGAATTGACGTGTAAAGCTATCAAATGCCTGCCTGCGATTAGCAAGCGTATTATCTAGATCGAATAGCACCGTGGTCGTCACGCCATCACCTCATTTGATTACCTAAATCCTGTTGCCTGCTTAGTTCCCTGCCGGAATTCCTCTGCGGCTTCGTAGAAAGGAAATCGCCTGTTGCATCTTCTCTACATATTGCTCATCCCCGCTTGAGCACATATATCGAATTTCAGGGTGAGTGGAAGCCCCCAGCAAATGATTCTCCTGTAGGACGCTCTGCAGACGCTTAACAGTCCCTTCACTCCCATCAATGATGTGTATATGTCGTGGTAAAATTTCTTCTAATAGCTTTCTATAGTAGGGATAATGCGTACAGCCAAGCACCACCGTACCATACTGGTCCAGATCAAAGGATGCTAGCTTCGTTGTGAAATAATCCACGATCACCTCGCGGTCCCATATCAGCTGCTCACAATATTGCACCAGCTCAGGCAAGGGAAGAGAATCCACACTGCCCTGGTCGTCAACTCTTGCTACCAATTCTGTGTATTTGGACTGGCTTAGTGTCAAAGGGGTAGCCATGACAAGCACTCGCTTGCCGTGAGGGCGGCTCAATGCGACAGCTGGCTTCACAGCCGGCTCCATTCCGATGACAGGAATCCGATATCGAGCACGAAGCTCTGAGATCGCAATGCTGGTAGCTGTGTTGCATGCCACCACAAGCGCCTTGACATCCTCCTGCATAATTCGATCTGCACACTCCATAATATACCTGCGAACTTCCTCTTTTGGCTTACTGCCATAAGGGACATGCAGGGTATCTGCATAAAACAAGTAATTCTCTCCAGGTAGGACAGACAAAGCTTCATCCAGGACGGTCAAGCCGCCAATACCTGAGTCAAACAGCGCTACTCTCATATCATTCACCTGATTTGTTTAAAATTGATGTCATACGCTCATCTAGGTCCTGTATCATTCTAACATGATTACTACATAATTGTATGCTGGCCCTCAGGCATGTGTATTTACTTCCAAGCATGATGAGTCACCATAAAAAAGAAAGTAACTCCATAAAAAATATTATGTGAAAATATGTTGACTGAATTGTCTTAATGCTGTAATATTCCACTTGAGAATAACTCTTGGGAGGAATTAAATCCATGGCTAAAGTTCTATTTGTAAAAGCTAATGACCGTACTGCTGAAGAAGCAGCAACAGTTAAATTGTATAACGCATTTCTGGAAAGCTACAAGGCTTCCCACCCAGCTGATGAAGTAACTGAGCTGGACCTGCACAGCGTAGAGCTGCCTTACCTGAATGCTAACATGATCCGTGGTCTGTACAAAACTGCTAACGGATTCGAAGCGACTGCTGAAGAAGCACGTCTGGCTGGTATCGCTAATGGCTACCTGGATCAATTCCTGGCTGCTGACAAAGTCGTATTCGCATTCCCACTGTGGAACCTGACAATTCCTGCTGTCCTGCATACTTACATCGACTACCTGAACCAAGCAGGCAAAACGTTCAAATACACTGCTGAGGGTCCTGTAGGTCTGGTAACGGACACTAAAGTTGCTCTGCTGAATGCAAGAGGCGGCTTCTATTCCGAAGGTCCTATGGCAAGCTGGGAAATGTCCCTCAACTTCGTTAGCAACATCCTTACTTTCTTCGGTGTTCGTGACATTACGAAGATTGTTCTGGAAGGTCACAACGCAACACCTGACAAAGCTCAAGATATCGTTGCTGATGCCTTGAAGCGTGCTAGTGAAGCTGCTGCTCAATTCTAATTGAGCTAGGGAGTCTTAACGGCTCTTGCCCATGTATCTGACTGCATCCGCTGGCACGATGATACATCATGAACGATACATCCGCAGTCACACTACTTGTGCTGACAGCATCAAAAAGGATGCTTCCAGAGTCCATCGACTTGGGAGCATCCTTTTCTTATAGCTTTTATTTGTACATGTACAGCTGAGCCCAATGTTGTTGAATATAATTCTACACTTGTTATGGGATGAACTGCTGTACGATCTTCACAATTTGACCGTTCTCCACCGTGATATGATACGGGAAGTCACCCAGATCCAGGCGCTCCTTATTCTCAAAGCCATCCACGAAGGTCTGCAGCGATACTTCCTCATTCCAGTTCACCTGTACATCCTCCAAATGACCTGTGCGATCATAGATCTGCATGATGACCTTGGCATCAGCTGCAATGGGCAGCTCCTCGTTCTCAATCTGGTCATTCACGATATAATAATTATCAGGGGCCTCCGTCATCTCCGAATCTCCTTCACGTTCCCGGAAGATCTCGTGTGCTGCCTCGCCCTCATACCATTCAATCCGATCAGCCTGCACATAGACTGTGCCATCCTCATTCCGCTGTAATCCGTTAAAGAAGACTGTCTCCTGTTGATCTGCTGCCTGCACTGGTTCGTAGCCTGTGGCTGCAGTTCCACCTGCTGTAACAAATATTAAGACTAATGTGAACATCAGCAGCTTTGCAGTAGCTTTTATCATGTTGCTTCCTCCTTACGGTACGGGAATGGACACCGCCATCTGCGTCTTACAAGTTCATTACCCTTCTCTTCAAATCATAAACGATCCTGCCTGCAAAAAAGTTTCAGAAATCGCTGAAAGTAGTTACAATTTCTTCAGAATCGCTTGGTGGGCAAGCGTCTGGATGGACCTAATGCTACAGTGGTTTGCTTCTTGTAATGGTCTGCTTCTTGCAGTGGGTTGCTTCTTACAATTGCCTGTTATCGCAGTAGCCCAAGCTTTCTAGCTCGTTCCTCCGAGAGAATAAACTCCTCACTCTCCCATACAGTATCATCCTCATCCAAGCCAAACATCGTCATGATCTCAGGCCAGATGCCCTTCTCCAGCGCTTCCTGCTGCGTGATGATGACCTTCATACATTAACACTCCTTTATTCTACAGGCTGTTTGTTACGTCTCTTACCCATTGCCTAGCGCCTAATCTCAGCGCCGCCCAGATCATTGCTTATTGCTATGTTTGCTAATTGAACTGATTAGGCTACGATTGATCCACAATCCAGTCCAGACTTAGACCATATAACATAGCTTGGCCCCGATCTGCAGCAGCAACTTCGCTCTTCCAAGTGAAATCAATCCTCTACGTTGAAAATCACTCTTCTATTTGCAATCACTCTTTCTATGTGAGATCACATTTTCTACGTACAATCAATATACTTGTCTTATTTACTATATACACAGGTTTGTCCAGGTATGCATACTTAAATGTATACTTTAATGCCTTATTTCTTTGCAAATAAATAAAGAGCCACAGGGTTCACCCAAAAGGTGAGGCCCATGACTCTTCACTTCATTTCCTATCTGTATTCTCTATGTTCACTGCTCCCATCAACTAGCATGGAATGCATTAGATGGAGAAGTATACTGGTTTCACGCATACCGGCTTCGATACTTCAACGCTGAGTCCGGTGTATTGCAAGCGACCTGTTGTGCGATCTACCTTGAAGGTCACAATGTTGTTGGTGTCACGGTTTGCAGCAAGCAGGAATTCCCCGCCAGGTACGATAGCAAAGTGACGTGGGTGACCGCCTTCTACAGACACATATTCAACCACTTCCAGCTTGCCGGATTCGCTATCAAAAGCATAGACGACAATGCTGTCATGTCCACGGTTAGAGCCGTATACATACTTTCCGTCCTCAGACACTGCGATCTCAGCCGTCGTATTCTCGCCCTCAAAGCCGGCAGGAAGTGTGGAAATGTTGCCTACCTCTGTAAGCTGTCCCTTCTCAGCATCATAGGCAAATGTCGTCACAGAAGAATCTACCTCGTTGATTACAAAAGCATATTTGCCATTAGGATGGAATGCCAAGTGGCGTGGGCCTGCACCCGGATGCGTCTTAGTCTCCCCATGCAGCACCAGCTTGTCCCCTTCAACCTTGTAAGATCGGATCACGTCGAGACCGAGATCCTGTACGAACAGGAAACGTCCATCCGGGCTGTAGAAGGAGGAGTGTGGATGCGGGCGATCCTGACGCTCTGGATGGTGTCCATGACCTTCATGCTGTGCAACATCCAGCAGCTCGCCGATCTCGCCATTCTCACGGATCGCCAGGAGTCCAATCATACCACCATGATAGCTGGTTACGGTAAGGTAAGGCAGCGTGTCATGCTGTTGAATATGGCAGGTCGTTCCAGCAACGGTGTTTACGCGATTCAGCAGAGTCAGCTTGCCAGTAGATGGGTCAATGTCGAAGGATACTGCTTCTCCGGCTTTGCCGCCTTCTTCCGTCACTCTGTCACTGATGGAATAGAGCTTACGCTGGTCTGCATCCACATGCACGAACGTAGGGTTGCTCAGACCGGATTGCTCGTCCAAGAGCTCCAGGGCACCTGTTTTTTCATCAAAAGCGTATACGTATACGCCGCTCCCTTGACTTTCAGCATAGGAACCTGCAAATACCAATAATTTTTGTGCATTAGACATGTGAATATCCTCCTCGGTGTGTTAAGAATAGTATAGTATGTGTACAAAATGAATGACTACATGTGGTTGTCAGTAGAGACCCACTATGGATCGCCTTTCTTCATTAGAAGCGGCTATCCGGCATCATCCAGCACCACGACTGCCTGAGTAGACAGCTCTACATTGCCTGCCAAGGCGCGAGAGATCATACACGATTGCTCTGCCTTGTCAGCCAGACGCTCCGCCTGCACCAGATGCTCATGGCTTGATCCAGCAGCAAGCACAATTCGTGGGCGGTGAATAATACGCCGGTAGGTAAATATGTTATTCGTCACATCCACAATGCCTTCAGAGGACAAAGCTAGCGATTGAACTAGCAATCCTGCTCTCTCCATCATAGCAGCTAATGTAATGATATAACAGGTGGACGCCGCGCCCAGCAGCATTTCATCCGGGTTGGTCCCCGTGCCGGGCCCCCCCATCTCTACAGGTATGGAGATCACTGAACGCAGACCCCCTGCATCAATCTCCCCTTCACTGTTACGCCCACCCTTCCAGGTAGCCTCCAAATGAAATACATGCTCCACAACCATCAGCTCCTTTCCCATAGACTCTTACCATAATCTCTGTCAGCTCAGACATTTCATTCTTTATTTCATGGCGCTGATTCCTTGACACAGACTCGGGCAGCATTAACTCATCAGCACTAACTAAGCGACATTGGCAAGCCCTGTCTACGTGAGCTCCTTGCCCTTCGTCTCCGTACCAAGAAATAGCACTGCGAAGGCTCCAATCAGAATAGCAATAAAGAAGATGCTGAATACCGTGACAAGACTGACACCGCTAGCAAGCAGAATCCCGACCAGATAAGGGCCAATAACCCCACCGATTCGGCCAAAGGAAGCTGACATACCGACACCAGTCGAACGTACGGATGTGGGATACAGCTCTGGTGTGTAGGCATACATGCCACCCCAGGCCCCCAGATTGAAGAATGACAGACAGATGCCTGCTGCCAGCAAGGAGCCTGCGCTCTCCGCTGTACCGAACCAGATCGCAGCTCCTGCCGTAAGTAGCAGGTAGACCACCAGCACGAATTTGCGTCCCAGCTTCTCAATGAAATAGGCCGCCGTAAAATAACCTGGAAGCTGTGCCAGTGTCATAATCAGTACATATTCGAAGCTCTTCACCAGCGTGAAGCCCTTAAGTACCATGACACTTGGCAGCCATAGGAACATGCCATAGTAGGAGAATACTACGGTGAACCATAGCACCCAGAGCATAATCGTGGATCTACGATGAGGCGCCGACCAGATCGAGCGCAGTCTATCCCCTAACGGCAGACGGTTCGCCCTTTGCTGTAGATAGCGAGGCGGGTCCTCAATGGCTTTGCGTAGATACAGGGCATACAGAGCAGGTATGGCCCCGATCAAGAAAGCTGCCTCCCAACCAAAGCGTGGGATGACGAAGTACCCTACGAGTGCTGCCACAATCCAGCCACCCGCCCAGAAGCTCTCCAGCAGCACGACCATTCGGCCGCGTTCATTCGCTGGAACGGATTCGGAGACCAAGGTAGAAGCAACCGGTAGCTCTCCCCCAAGGCCTACCCCTGCTACAAAGCGTAGAATCAGTAGCATACCAAAGCCCACGGCAAAGGCAGATAGGCCTGTCGCGATTGAAAAGACGAGCAGTGTCCACATTAGAATCGCTTTACGTCCATACTTATCCGCCAGAATTCCAGCAAAGGCGGCTCCAAAGACCATCCCAATAGAATTCATGGCTGTCAGCAGCCCAACTTGCTCCTTCCCAAGCTGCCAATCAGCAGCCAATGCAGCTACCACAAAAGACAGCAGTCCGATATCCATGGCATCGAACAGCCAGCTGAGTCCTGCACTGAACAGCAGCTTTTTCTTCTTGGCAGGGCTCAAAGCAGGAGTATCATTCATATTCTCGCCCCTTATCCATGTACAATGTTATGTATTGCATAACTGTAGGTCGAATTGGCAGACAGCAATGCATCCGCATATTGACCCTCTCCCCTCAGGAGGTATACAGTAATGATTATACATCCAAATTCATCATTTGCATAAAACAAACAAGCGACTTTTCAATCAAACCATCGAGCACTCGCGCATTTCGCATAGAACCTGCTGAGCTTGTCCATCAGGAATATGCAGCTGAATGTGCTTCTTGTTGAGTGTTCGATTCGAGTGAGTAATGAAACAGGCTTAATTCAGTTATTGGATTGAAAACCTTTCAGAAAGTAGGAGTCATCGTTGCTGCATACGTTCCTGATTACGCTCTACGAAGTATTTGTCCCTATTGCCCTACCGCTCATCGCCGGAGCAGCACTTGCCCGGTTCCGCTCTATGGAGACACGACCGTTGACCACGCTCGCGCTATATGTACTTAGTCCGGCCATCATCTATCATACGTTAGCGAATGCTGCCATTTCCTATGCTGATGTGCGCGATAGCGTTCTATTCTCACTGAGCAATCTGCTCGTGTTATGGTTGCTTGCAATCAGCGCTTCCCGATTGCTCAGGCTGGATCGGTCGGAGCAGGCTGGTCTTACATTGGTAGTTGCCTTTACGAATAGTGTTAATTATGGGCTTCCGCTTGTCTTGCTGGCCTTCGGTCAGCTCGGTCTGGACAAGGCCTCGGTATATGTCGTTACCCAGATGATTATCGTCAATACCATCGGTATTCTATTTGCAGCACGTTCACACTTTAACTGGAAGCAGGCTGGTTTGTCCGTATTGCGACTGCCCAGCATTTATGCAGCACTAGCCGCCATGCTTGTCCGTGGCGCAGACTGGCCGTTGCCTTCGGCACTGCAGGAAGGAATCTCACTGATTGCCGCTGCCTATTCTCCGGTAGTACTGGTCATCCTTGGTGCGCAAATGCTTCATGTCTACAGGGCTCCGCGTGCAGAGCAGATGGATCGGGCCTTTTGGGCCGGAATGGGCATTCGCTTGTTGATTAGTCCGGCTGCTGCTTTTGCCATCCTGCTGCTGCTGAATGTCGAAGACACCCTGTTCCGGGTGTTATTGATTTTGGCTTCAATGCCTACCGCGGTGAATGCAGTCCTGCTCGCTGAGCAATTCGACGCCTCGCCAAGGCTGGTCTCTCGCTGTATTTTGTGGACGACGTTGTTATCGTTCATCCTGTTGCCTTTATTCATTTCTTGGCTTGCCTGAGAATTAAGAACAAAGGACGCTGGACACAGCACACAGCCTGTAGTCCAATCATATTCAGCACTAACGAAGCGATAAATCCATCGCCCCTCAAGTTCACAGCCCCACACAGCATCTCAAAAAAAGACGGAAGTCCGGCCTCACGGCCAGCTCCCGTCTTCTGGAAACCTACGACCTACCGGCACCAGAACTCAGACCGATGATCATGACGATGAGCACCAGCAGTTGGATGAGCGTCTCGATACTCACATCCAATCGCCTCCATCCCTCATGGAATGCTCCTTCGGCCGATTCCCCTCTCCCCGGAACCTTGCGCAGTTTCCCACTAACATACCTATGAGGGATGTAACGGAATTATGTATAGCGGAGGCAGGTGCTTCTATGAAGTCATGGCTTGAACCAGGCCAGCTTCAGATCCATTTCCTGGATGCACTGTCTAGTATCATGCTGATCATTTCCGACGAGGGGAGTTACTGGATAGATCTGCATATCTGATTCCTCATAGGTCTGTAGCAGCGGCATCAGCCGATCCATCTCCTGAATGTCTGGATCAAGCCAGCGATCGGCTTGGTCAGCGGTCAGGATGGCTGGCATACGCGAATCGAATTCACGAATGGCCGTATTGGCCACGGTCGTGAGCATCGTGCAGGTCCGAAGCGGCTCCTTGCGCGTATCCTTCCATACCTCGTATAATCCGGCCACCGCGAACATGGCCTGCCCCGGGAGCACAACTCTTACTGCACAGCTCCGCTTTCCTTCATTTCTCCAATAATAGAAGCCATTGCAGGGAATGATACAGCGCCGGGTCTCAATCATTTTGCGATAAGTGGGATTTACCCGCACCGTGCTTAGCTCAGCATTCACGCAATCTTTGCCCCAATAAGGAATGATGCCCCAGCGAAATTCATCAAGGACACGCTCGCCATCTTGCTCCAGCACGATGGGAACTTGTTGGGTCGGACTCATGTTGTACCTTGTCTTATAATAATACATGACCCGCTGCACCCCGAAATACTCCCGCACCTCATCTAGCTCCGCAGATAACGAAAATCTTCTGCACATGTCATCATCACAATCCTTTCTGGTTGCTATGATTACAGTGTGCAGAATTTATGGAAAATTATACAGGAATCGCCTTGGTCTGAGGCTCGTACGCATCCAGATGCCAACGGAAGCCATCGCTCGCCAGCAGATCATCCGATGCCTGTGGGCCACAGCTTCCTGCAGGATATGGATGCAGCGGGAAGGAAGCTACCTGGAAGGCATCCAGAATGGGCTGTACCCATGCCCAGGATAGCTCTACCTCTGCCCAATGCGCAAAGAAGGTGGAATCTCCCTGCCAAGCATCCAGGATCAAACGCTCGTAAGCTTCAGGGACATTACCTGCTGGTGCATGGAAATCCATCGTAATCTTCTCAAGCTGTCCGTTCAGCGGATTGGTGCTGTTGAGCTGTAGACTGGCTCCCTCCTGTGGATTGACAGAAATCACTAGCAGATTCGGAGCTGCAGCCTCGTGAACGCCTGCGTGGGGTACAGATGCCTTCGACTTGAATTCCACAACAATGCGCGTCGATTTCTCTTTCATCCGTTTACCTGAACGCAAATAAAACGGAACGCCACGCCATTGCTCATTATCAATCCACGCTCGCGCTGCAATAAAGGTGTCATTGCTGGAATCAGCCTCAATACCAGGCTCCTCCAGATAACCGGCATAAGCGGTGCCTTGATGCTCAGCTGCTGTGTATTGCCCACGGACAATGTCGTTCGATACATCAGCCGTCTGTAAAGGACGAATGGCCTCCATCACCTTTCGCTTGGCCGTACGGATCCCTTCCGGGGTGAAATGCTCAGGTTCAGGCATGGCCGTCATCATGAGCATTTGTAGCAAATGATTTTGAATCATATCACGTAGCGCGCCCGAATGATCATAATAAGCAGCTCGCTCCTCCACACCAACGGTCTCGGAGGCAGTAATCTGAATATTCGCGATATGCTCGCGATTCCAGATACCCTGCAGCAACGGATTCGCGAACTTCAGCGTCTCCAGATTCTGAATCATCGGTTTGCCAAGATAATGGTCAATACGGTAAATTTCCTCTTCCGCAAATGCCTGACTCAGATGCTCGTTCAGCTTGCGTGCAGATTCCAGATCATGACCGAACGGCTTCTCGATGATGAGTCGCTTCCAGCCTTGGGCACCTGCGAGTCCGCTGTCTCTGATCTGACCTGCAATGACCTCGAAAAACTCTGGGGCAACCGATAGATAAAATAAACGATTACCCGGGATGCCGAGCTCTGCTTCACGCTGCTCCGCCATGCGCAGAAGCTTCTTGTAGTCTTCGGCATGATGTACGTTCAGCGAGCAATATTGAAAGGCGGATAAGAATTGACCCATACGGGCTGTATCCCCATCCTTCTGTCTTGCGAATTCAATAATGGAATGTTCTACCCGCTGGCGGAAATCAACATCTGTTACCTCACGTCGGCCTAGGCCAATTACAGAGAATGAAGCAGGAATTTTGCCCTCGATGAATAGTTGATATAATGCAGGATATATTTTGCGCTTTGCCAGGTCCCCTGTTGCCCCGAACAAGACAAATGTAGTTGCTTCCATGATTCAATCCCTCTTCCCCATCATAATACAGGTCAGCCGTTGGCACCTCTGGATTTCGCTTATCCTCTATATATGAAGATGTCATATCCTAAGTGTTTATGACTCACGCCTAACGCCTAGCTTATTAAAAGTTACTCGTTAAATTAATGTAACCTATAATACACCTTTTGTTCCTTTTTAGTCAATTTAGTCGATATGATTTGTAAGCTATCTCACGGATTTCATTACGAGCCTATGCTATGCTATCATGTTAGTCAGGAACATCGTCTAACAGGAAGGACGGGATGACCAGTTGGCATTCGGTATTACTAGACAGGAGCTGGTTGAGTGGAAAAGGCGCGTAAGCAGCGGTGAGATTGCCTTTCTCACACATTATTGGACCGATGAACGCTTCCCACATGCTACAACGGTCACCAAGGTTGGCTGCTCGGACTTGGCCCGCTTGGAGGACTGGTGCAGGGCGAATGGTTTGAATCCTAGGTACATTCATCGCCGGGATGAGTATCCACATTTTGATCTGATCGGACCACGTCAGATTGAGATTTTATCCAGCCACGGGCTGGAGGACCATCTCCGCCGCTTTCGCTTACTTCCGGCCTACAAAGCTTGATCCGTCACACTTATATAACGAGTATCATGACAGCAGGGGCTGCATTCACGCTATTATAGCGATGTAATGCAGCCCCTGTTTATTGGATTCGTACTGCTTTTCAGACTAGTACTTCAACCCTTATTATGCTCAGAGTCTTGCTAAGCTTATTTATTTGAAGGTCTTCACGCGTTCCTCGATGGGCTGGAACTCTTTGTCGCCTGGCTCGAACGTAGGTGCACCAAATGGCATTTGAGCAATCAGCTTCCAATTCTCAGGCAGCTTCCATTCGTTTTTCACATGCTCATCGATCAATGGATTGTAGTGCTGAAGGGAAGCTCCCAGACCTTCCTCTTCCAGAGCTGTCCACACGACCAGCTGAAGCATGCCGTTGGATTGATTAGCCCAGATTGGGAAGTTGTCCGCATAGGCCTTGAAGTTCTGCTGTAATCCTGCAATCACATCATTATCCTCGAAGAACAGCACGGTACCATATCCACTGCGGAAGCCAGCCATTTTCTCAGCTGTAGACTTGAATTGCTCTTCGTTACCCACAACCTCACGCAAAATATTTTCTGTAATGTTCCACAGCTTATCATGCTCACCGCCGAACAGAACTACAGCACGAGCCGTTTGAGAGTTAAAGGAAGATGGAGTGTATTTTACTGCTTCTTGAACGATTTCTGTAATCTTCTCATCGGATACTGACACAGATTTGCTGATTCCATAATAGGAGCGTCTTGCTTTAAGTGCTTCAAAGAACGATTTAGCCACGTAAAAAACCTCCGTTATTTTTATATTTCATTACTTTTCGTAACTTAATATACATTACATAGAATCAGGAAGTCAAGTAAAATATACCAGACTGATCATATTTATTTTACCCTGCTACCTATTCGTACATTCAATATCTACGGAATTTATGACTCAGGCTTGTATTTTCGTTCGCTGGATGAGCTGCTTTTGCTCTTGTCCTTCTCCTGCTCCTCTTGCTTCTCCAGCGTCAGATCTTCCATGGGGATGGCATCTACACTCTGCTCGGCCTCATGAATATCCAAGATACTCTTACGCTCAGTAGGATATTGCTCAGGGTGATCCCGGTTAAATGGTTGCTTTTGTTCTTCCTTGCGTTGATCACTACGTCTCATGGCATGCTACTCCTTCCATATTGCGTGTCTACTATTTCTTACCTGTTCCTGTAAAAAACTAAACACCATTCGTGAGATTCCTAAGATATAAGAAAAAACGTCTATCGTCTTACTTTCACGGGAGACAAGCGGCGTATAGTGGAATTATTTCTGGCGATAATCGAATGGCTCAACTCCTGTAAGAATTTCCACAACTCTACGATCGTGAAAAAGGCCAAGACTGGGACAATCTTGCCCGCTGTCTTGACCTTATATCGGATGTACATGGAATATAGAAATTGATATGTGTTCATGCCTGCAAGCTGGATATTCATCGCGCTGAGTAAAAGATATGCTCCGCATGCAGCTTGTCCGCTTGCACCGTCAGAATGGCAAACGAATATTGCTGTTGCATCCGCTTATCCGTCGCAGATCCAGGATTGAGCAGCATAATTCCGTTAACTTCATCAAGCAGTGGCACATGAGAATGGCCAAACACAATGCAATCCACCTGCTGGTCGGCAAAAGCCTTCAATGCCCGCTGTTCAGTCGTTCCCCGGAAGCCATCCCCGTGAATCATTCCGATACGTTTGCCCTCTGCTTCAATAAGCTTCTCATAGCCCAGACGGGATACGATATCCTCCCCATCATTATTGCCTGCTATCCCCTCTACCGGAGCATAGGCTGCCAATGCTTCATAGACGGACCAATCCGTCCAGTCCCCTGCATGCAGAATCAAATCTGATCCGGGAAGCTCCTCCAATAACCTTGCTGGTAAGCCTTTGGACCTCTGGGTCATATGGGTGTCAGATACGACGATGATTTTCAAGACTTCTCCTCCTTGCAATAACCTGCCGCTGGCCTGACTCACAGTCTCACACCGAGAACGGTGTAGATAGCAAATCTGTTATTTACGGACGGGCTAGCATATGGTGTCTTTATCCAATTGGGCAATCGACTGCTTCAGGTCATATAGTGTAATGGTCTCGAAAAATTCGAGTACCTTTTGCTCAGCCAGGATGTTGATGGACTGCAGTAGCGCATCTATATTTCTTCCCACATCACAATCGGGATTGGTATCCTGATGGACCGTGAATAACGGCCTGTCTTCCTTCGTCGCTTCGTAAATATTCCTTAAATGGATTTTCTCATCGCTGCGCACCAGACAGAACCCTCTTGTACCCGGGGAAGACTCCACAAGGCCGGCTTTCTTAAGACTGCCCATAATTCTTCGAACTACGACAGGATTGGTGTTAATGCTCGAAGCGATCACGGAGGACGTAATGCGATCCGGTGCGCTCTGGCTTAACAACAGCAAGCAGTGAATGCTCACCGAAAAATGGGTGCTCATGCTTCATCATCCTTTATTAATCTAAGGGTTACTCTGGAAAATAATCATGCTCGGGTCTTAGTCGAACCTTTAGCATCCGTACACTGTTCTCCAGTTGCTTAACTACATCCTCTAGCTGACGGCGATCAATGCTCTGATAATCGGGTACGGGCTTTGGAGCATTTTGCAGGTCACGGAGTGCAATCTGCTGTTCCTGCCATTTATCCATCAAATCGGAAATATGGGCGTAAAAGCGCTCATAATCCTTAATAATGTCATCTAGATAAGCATCCACTTCCTCTGGGTCGTAGCCGCGCATCTTGGTCTTGAACTGCTTCTCATGTATGGCTAAAGCATCGAGCTGAATTCCTAGCTGATTGAATAGCTTCTTCTGTTTATCCAGCCGACGTTTCATATGCTCATCCATGCAAATCCCCCTTCCACTTCCTCTACAATTTATATCATATTCAGGCTTGAGATGAAAACACGTTGGTCACAGCTAAATGAATAAAATAATCTCAACCCACCACGACACGCTGCCGGGTCTGAGCCGATTGCAGGCAGGCATCAATCACCTTCATATTCAGCACAGAATCCTCCGGTGAGTAGGGTAACGGTGTTCCATCCAGTACGGCACTTGCGAACACATCAGCCTGTATTTCGAAGGAATTATGACCCTTCAGCCGCTCTTCACGAGTAACACTGCCTCTATGGACGAAGATCTGGGGAACAACTGCTGTCTTCTCCCAACCGAACATTTTTGGCATGGCGATCGTGCCGTTAGTCCCCAGAATCTCCATATTCGAACGATGGGCCGCCCACATTCCACAATCAAAGGTAAGCGTAATGCCATGAGGGAATTCCAATAATCCAGACGCCATCATATCCACATTATCGTGCTCCTCCGAGAATAGTGCATGCACGGTAACCGCTTCCGGTTCACTCTTCAGATACATTCGCGCTGCGGAGATGGGGTACACCCCCACATCGTACAATGAGCCGCCACCCATCTCCTTGTGAAAACGTACGTTATCACTTCCATTGGCATCATTATACGTAAATGTGCAATGAATGCCTCGAATCTCGCCGATCTCACCACTGTCAATGATTTCCTTAATCCGCTGATGCTTCGGATGATAGCGATACATGAAGGCCTCTGCGAACAGCACACCATGTCGCTTACATGCCTCCACCATCTCCTCGGTATCACTGGCACATAGGGAAGAGGGCTTCTCACAGAGCACATGCTTGCCCGCCTCCGCCGCCCTTATGGTCCATTCCTTGTGCAGGTGATTCGGTAACGGTATATACACGGCTTCTACCTCGGGGTCCAGCAGCAGCTCTTCATAGCTGCCATAGGCAGTCTGAATATTACACTGCTTGGACACCTCCACCGCCAATTCAGCATCACGGCTGGCAATGGCGATGACCTCACCGCGCTCGGATTGCTGTATGGCCGGAATGACAGCGGTCCTCGCAATTTCTGCTGTACTAAGAACTCCCCATTTCAACTTGCGGGTCATGACGATCATCCTTCCCGTATGTGATTAGTAGTTGTCCTGTTCGGCTTTATGCAGCAGACCCAGACATCTGTCCAGATCGGCCTTCACCTGCTTCCTGTAAAGCTTGGCTTTCTCGGCACCCTCATCGGTAAAATGATACAATACTATTTCCTGGAAATCGACGCGTGGATCGGAGCCCTTTAGACGCTTGGTTCTGTAAAATATCCCCTCCTGCACAAGCTCATGAAGAGCCCTGTATACCTCACTCTGCGGCGGGACATACCCAAAGCTGCCAAACTCGCTTTTCATCGCCTCCAGCATTTGATACCCGTAGCCCTGATGCCTCTCCACCATGGTAATCAAATAAAGCTTGATGAATGCCCGCTGGGATATCATGAATGCCATCTGCATCCCCCTTTTCGTAGTCAAAATGCTACCTCATCCTTCCATTATAAACCAATCCTTCTGGATGCTCTATTCGCAATTCCCGTTTGTAACGAGGCAGGTACGAATGGTCTGGATGCTCAGGTGGGCAGTAGCACGGGAGCGGAGTAAGATTTTCTATTATGAATTTTTCATATAATGATATTTTGACAAAAATATAACAAGGGTGTCAATCGTTCTGGCGACCGATTTTCGGGCGGATGCTTGGACTACTGTTTATCGTACCTTGCGGACTCATACTTTTACGAGGATTGGACTGCTACTTTTCGCACCTTACGGTACCAAGCTTCGATCAGGAGCTCGCGGCGGGACTCCAGTGCCCTTGTAGCGATGCTCGCTCCTTCTTCGCAGCTTCATCCCCGTGAGCCATCGTCCCCCTGGCAGTTGGGCAAGCAGCCATGTTGCTGCAGTCGACAGCACCAATGCCAGCACGAAGGAGAGAAGCATTCTAACAACGACTGGTAAGGAGGTCAGCAGAGATTCATCAGGTACGTAGGTTACCCTTAGCATCAGAGCATGGATTAGATAACTGCCATAGGACAAATCTCCCAGCACACTCCACCAGCGAGTCATACGCTCACTATAATTTACAATCATTAAAGCGATCCTGTAAGCAGCAAGCACGAGTAAGATACAATACAATGCCATCAAAGGCCGCAGTAAAGATACGCTGTGAAAGCGAATCACCAGCTCCTGGCCCTGCTGAAAGCTACCTGTTAGTGTATATAGCAAATATCCTGTAATCACAGCAATAGCTGGCCAGTATACCCATTGCAGCCTTCGGGCCCATTCGGTCCACCGGTGCATATGGCTTCCAGCCGCCGCTCCCAACACGAAATAGAAGATAAAATAAAGTATATTACGGTCAGCAAGTGTCGTGAACATAGCCGTAACCACAGGTATATTCGTTCCAGACAACAGCTGCTGCATAGGCCCTACTGCGTACATCAGGGCAATATATAGCAGTCCTGCACCAGCAAGTACACTCAGCCTCCATCGCTCGGATATGGATGCTGTAATTGCACGATACCCCTTAAGGAACAGCGGATACACCAGATAAAATTGAATGATCATGATGATATACCACAGATGGTAACTACTCTTCCCCGTGAAAAGCTTCACTACGCTGTCTGTCAGGGCAGCGAGATTCCAGTTGGTGAGTGGAATCCCACCATTAGCTATCTGATAAATGACGGACCATAAGAGATATGGAATGATGACGCCTGACAATCGTTTTCGTAAAAATGCGCCGTAGCCCACATCCGCACCAGGCTCCCGATCGTTATAGAGAAGGAGCATCCCCGTAATGAAGGCGAAGGCTGGCACTGCAAATTTGGACAGCAGCAGCAGGATCGACATGAGGACTCCGTCCTCCAGTCTTACCTCCTGTACGATGGAAAAATGGGCTATTGCGTGCTGCAATACGACGGCACTGAAGGCCATTCCCCGAAGGACGGCTATTTCATTTATTTTCTCTCTTGAATGTTGGCTCACGTTGACCCCCTGAATTTCTATGAACATGCTGGAACGGAACACACAAGAGAGCAAGGGCATCTGTCGGAAGCTTCATTGCTCTTCCGAAGATACCCTTGCTCTGCACAGACTCACCTTGGTCTGATCTTGTACAGCTAATATCCGATTATAACTCCTTATTAAATTAAATGCGGGTGTAGAGCCGCTTGATAAGAATATTTAGTGTAAAGCATGGGTCAACAGCTGGATGAATTAAAGGATTCGATGGGAATCAGGGTAGGCATTACGAGTAGCCTCTACCCGCCGATCGCGATCCTCATCACGCAACCTTGGCTTCCCCTCGCCGGGGACCACATCTGCTCGTTGATTCACAGGGAGCTCATCCCCCCAAGCATAACGATCTGTGTTCAGAGAACGGTTGTCACGAAATGTATTATAGATGTCCTCTCCCCGACCATTCTCATCGACGAGCACCAGAATTTTCCCCTGATCCACAAATTTCTCGTACTCAGCGGCCTCATCCTCCGGAATGCCAAGTCCAACAAGTCCACCTACCAGACCACCGGCTCCCGCACCTACAGCTGCTCCAGTCAAGGTTGCTGCAATTGGGCCAGCCGCCAGGATTGGACCGACGCCCGGAATCGCCAATGCACCAATTCCAGCCAATAGGCCAGCCACTCCACCCAGAACACCTCCAGTTGCAGCTCCTGCGGCTACCCCTTCGGGTGCCCGCGTTCCAGTGTCTTCCTCAATCGCCCGCAGATCGTCCCGATCCTTGGTAAGCACTGAGATCTCATCCTGATGGATACCTTGGCGCTTCAATTGATCAATTGCTTCCGAAGCCTCTCGCTCTGTATCAAATACTCCTACGATTTTCCTGCTCATGACAGATACCTCCTCGAAGTTTTGAGTAGCATGTCATGTAATTACCCTATATTCATAGATTCAAACGATTGTATGAAGATTTGCTAGCTTAATTTTGAATCTATTGTAACAAATAGACTAACATAGTATCACTATGAAACTTAGGAAAAAGGACCAGCATATAGCAGCTTCTCAGCAGGTCAACCTAATCTGCCTGCAATGGAAGACAACTTATAAGCAACTCGTCGTTTCCTATATTTAGCACCACATAAAAATTAGCCGTAGATTGAATATACAGCAGATCATCTTTTCTAATCATGTTCACGAAGGGATTGGAGGTTGTGGAGAAGAGCGCCCATTTCACTCTGTTACTTGAATCTGTCTTCACAATAAACCCTTCATTGCCCATCTCGCCTTCGCCACACAGGACTACCGTCTCTTCATTTACCCATAATGTATCGTTAACTTGAATCGCTGACCAAATATCGTCATCGTCATGGCTATTAGAAATGGCTGCTAGTGTGGTCTCTTCTCCATAGTTAAGACGGTATTCCCTCCTAAAGCTGTATATGAATTGATCATTAGGAATGCAGTCGATCTCTACATTGATGACCTTACCTGATTCATAGATAATCGTGTCAAGGCCCAGCAGCTTATGTTGCAGCCACTGCTCCTGTATTGTATGCATGTATTTTACAGCCTCCTTACTAAGGCTCATTAGGTAGCATCCAGCGCGGGCTAAAGGATCTGGGAGCTCTCCACTGTAGCAGCCTTCATCTCACGCTTTGGGCATCTGCCGCGGCTTCGCCCGACTCGTTGGCTCAGCCTCCAGCGGATTATCCGGCCAATAGTGCTTGGGATAACGACCCTTCAGGTCCTTCTTGACCTCAAAATACGCATCGCGCCAAAAGCTCGCTAGGTCTATCGTTACTTGGACGGGCCGCTGCGCCGGTGATAATAAATGTAGTACAACAGGCACCCGGCCAAAGGCGATTCTGGGCGTATCCACCAGCCCGAACACCTCTTGCAGCCGAACATGGAGGGCCGGAGCAGATGGATTCGAGTAATCCAGGGGAATACGCGAGCCGCTAGGCACTCGTACATGCGTAGGAGCCTCGTGTTCCAGTAGCCTCTGCTGCTCCCAGCTGAGCATTCCCGTTAGTAGCTCGGCTGGATTCAGACGCTTCAGATCATCCAGACGCGAGGCTTGGGCTGCATACGGAAGTAGCCAGTCCTCCAACTGCTGTAGGAGTGACTCCTCGCGTACATCAGGCCAACTCGCATCCTGCTCATGTAGTAACTGGAGTCGAAGCTGCAGCTGTCGCGCTGCCTTGGACCAGTTCAATACGCTTAATCCTTGTTGGCGGATGCCATCCATGAGCGCAGCTGCTACTTCTTCTTGTGACGGGTTAGTCAGCGGCTGATCCTGAAGCACAATAGCCCCAAGTCGGGTCTGCTGACGGGCACGGACCTGCTTCCTGTCTGCGTCCCAATAGACGTTGGCCTGTATAGTTACAAGCTCATTTCGCAGTCCTGTCAGCTCTTGCTCCTCTACTGGAGCAGCCCATTGTATGGTTCCATCTGCACCCTGATCATCGGCAGTAGCTACTACGATGTAGGATGCTCTTGACAGCAGCTCTTCCTTGACGATGCGGACACCCCGGCCATTACTCAGCAGAAAGCGTCCATTACCGCGTGCTTGTCCGATTCGATCCGGATACGCATAAGATAACAGGAGACCGCAGTAATTGGAAAGGCTCTTGTAAGTGGAGAGACTATCAGCTTTGGAGAGTTGCTGAGCTTCGGAGAGATTCTCCATTAATTCAGGCTCAGTTGCCACAGGCACGGTCACAGTAGCGAAAATAGATAGTATTTGTCTACTGCTCATCCATATCCGCTCCACAAGCTCCTTGTCCACCTCCCTGTAGCCTATCACATCGGATTGGCTCGCAGTGGCACGCTTATGCAGCTGCAGCTTTTGCAGTCGATCACGAAGATCTACCCCTCCCCGTGTTAACAGGTCACGCTCCTGAAGCAGAGCTGCAAGGAGTGAAGCCTCTTCTGTTAGTCCGTAGCTGGCTGACCTGATCAGCATATGCCCCAGACGAGGATGTACGCCCATCTTCGCAATGGTCTGTCCATGTGCAGTTATGGCTTCCTCTTTCAGACAGCCGAGCTGCTCCAGCAACTCCTGTGATTGCTGAAACACAGCAGGTGGCGGAGCATCCAGCCACTGCAGCTCCGCAGGGCTGTTCACACCCCATACCGCCAACTCCAGTGCCATGGAGGTCAGATCCGCAGCCAGGATCTCCGGCTTACGCTCCTCCGCCAGAGCTCGATGCTCTTCCTCACTCCACAGTCTGTAGCACACCCCCGGCCCTAATCGTCCTGCCCGGCCACGTCGCTGATCCGCAGAGGCTTTGGATACACGGACAGTTACGAGACGGCTCATGCCTGTATGATGTGAGTAAAGAGACTCGCGACTTAGACCGGCGTCCATCACGATTGTTATGCCTGCAATGGTAAGACTGGACTCAGCAATTGAAGTTGCGAGGACGACCTTCCGTTGCCCGACAGGTGCAGGGCGCACGGCGATATCCTGCTCCTGTAAAGACAGGGAACCATAGAGCTTGTGCACCTTCGTCCCCGCTGGCAGCGACTGCTTTGTCAATTCCTGAGCCGTCCGGTGAATTTCTCGGGCCCCAGGAAGGAAGACCAGCATATCGCCTTCATGCATGCGAAGTGCATGCTCTATCTTCCCTGCCACGAATCCTTCAAGCGCAGCCATTGCGGGTCTGGGACTATAGATCGTCTCGACCGGAAAGGTTCGCCCGGGACAATGCAGTACAGGCGCTTGCTGCAACAATTCACTTACACTGGACGTATCCAGAGTGGCTGACATTACAATCACTCTCAGATCTGGCCTGAACAATTCTCTTGCCTGCAAGGACAGTGCCAGTCCCAGATCCCCATGAATGTTGCGCTCATGAAACTCGTCGAAGATGAGCAGTCCCACCTCCTCCAAGGCTGGGTCCTGCTGTAGCATGCGTGTCAGGACCCCTTCTGTGACCACCTCAATGCGGGTACGGGAGCTGACCTTTGTATCCATACGAACTCTGTAGCCGACCCTCTCCCCCGTCTGTTCCCCTAAAGAGGCTGCTAGACGTGCTGCCGCAGAGCGAGCTGCCAGACGCCGCGGCTCCAGCATAATGATTTTTCGTCCAGCCAGCCAGTCTGCGTCCATAAGGGCCAGAGGTACTACTGTCGTTTTTCCCGCACCAGGCTCTGCCACAAGCACAACCGAGCATTGCTGCTCCAGCGCATGCTGTAATTCGGGAATGATTTGAACAATGGGTAAGGATGTTGTTTCAGTCAATTTCATCGCTCCATACTGTATTCTAATACCTTGAACAATCAAAGGTGAGTGTTCATGCTCTATTGAAATCAATGCATCATATTTTGATTAATTGCAGCCAACAAATCACGACTCATTATAGCATAGTGGCTCACGTAGTAGTTTTGGTTAAATGGAATGGTGGTTGAGTTCCTGTAGGCGAATAGCTCAGTTGCACATACTTCCCAGTTAGAGCTACACTTAAAGATACATTATTCGGTAAATATATATTGGAAGGTTACGGGAGGAGATACGATGACGCAATTCATTCATCTTGCACCAGAAGACACGATTTCGGCCATTCGGCGGAGCGGTATACGAAAGAGTCGTATCCACTATCCAGAAGCGAGCAGCGGGGTCTTCTGTATGCCTGTCATTGATGATTACTATGCGGTCCATCAGTGGCTAAGGGAGCTTAAGCGCTTCAACAAGAAGAATCTGAAGGCCGTTCATTTTCGTGTACGTGATCAAGAGCAGGTCTACTTTGGTAGCTTTTCAGGTAAGCACCGGTACGGAACTGCCGCAGCAGCGGCTGGCCAATTCAGACAGACAGAAGACCGCATGGGCTTCCAAGTCATCATTCCACGCAGGATCGCTGCTGCGGAGATCATCTCTGTACGCTCTGTATCCCAGGTAACTGGCTGGCGTTACTCTCCCAGCTCCAAGGGACGTCCCCCTTGTCTATGTCCGGCTTGCTTTTGGACAGGACAATATAATGCGAATCGACTGGTCATGCACAAATTCTCGCAAATGCTCGCGCAGCTCCGGGAGCCAGAACCTCGCACGCAGATTCAAGCCTTACAGGAAATTAGTGAGCTAAGGTTCAATCATCCAGGCCGGATTAAGGACTTCGAGCCGCTGCTTCATTTATTAAGCTCGCCTGACACAGAAGTCGTCATCCATTGCCTTGATGCTCTTGCCCAATTCCAGAATAATACGGCCTGGCACGTACTTACGGATCACCTGCACCATCCTGTGCAGCAGGTACAGCTCGCGGCAGCCCAACAGCTGCTATATTGGCGAACCACTCAGGCACTAAAGCTGCTCAACCCCAGAAAGGATGATATTCCTGGACTTCATGAGTTGTTGTTGCTATACGGAGAGGATGCAGAAGCCTAGAAAAGCCATATTCTCGGTCTTGAATCGCAGCAAGTTATAGTCCTTAGCACACAGTACGTGATACATAAATACTGAAAATAAGGAAGCGAAGCCGATGAAGTCATCAGTTCATGATCTGAATCAACCATCACATGCAGGCAATATACCTGATTCCTCTGCAGCTTTCAAGGACCAACCCCCCTCTAGAGACAGACGCGGACGATTTGCGCCCACTCCCTCTGGACAGCTCCATTTGGGCAATGCCAGAACAGCCCTGCTTTCCTGGCTTCAAATGCGCTCAGCAGGTGGAGAGTTCGTATTGCGAATTGAGGATACAGACCTGAACCGTTCTCGTACAAGGATTACCGAAGGAATCATCGAGGACCTCTACTGGTTAGGTATCGACTGGGATGAAGGTCCCGATGTCGGTGGAAGCCTGGGACCCTATCAGCAGAGCTCCAGGCTCTGGAAGTACGAGGCCGCCATGAAGGAGCTTGCGGCAGCAGACCTTCTCTTTCCATGCTTTTGCAGCCGCGCTGATCTGGCAGATGTCGTGCACGCTCCGCATGGCTTGACCCGTGAAGGTCCTCGTTACCCCGGAACCTGCCGTACACTTACCCTGGAGCAAGCTGCGGCTAAGACCAAGCAAAAGGGCCCCTCCTATCGCATACGGGTGGACAGGTTGCCTTCAGACGAAATTCTTTTTGTGGATGCCATGGAAGGGGTAACAACATTTCCTGCAGGCTACGGCGGGGATTTTATCATCAAACGGGCAGATGGGATGTACTCCTACCAGTTAGCTGTTGTAGTGGACGATGCTGACATGCAGATTACAGATGTATTACGGGGAAATGACCTGCTAGATTCCACCCCAAGACAGCTTATGCTATATGCTGCTCTTGGGCTGACTCCTCCACGATTCACCCATGTGCCGCTTGTATATGGCCCTGATGGACGAAGATTAGCCAAACGGCATGGAGGAATCTCCCTTCAAGCGGCACGCAGCCGAGGAATTCGGCCGGAGCAAATCGTAGGCTGGCTAGCTTACCTCAGCGGGCTGCTCGAATACCCTGAGCCTGTCGCGGCCACTGAGCTTATCGCTCACTTCGACCTCGACAGGCTGACAAGAGAAGCTATCCACCTGTCTAGTGAAGATTTGCAGCGGCTCCAGACAGCACTGTAGAGTGACTTCCACTTTAGGGATAGTTATACTGTTGAATTCCTTTCAGTCAAGCCTGCTTGAGCAACTTTAAAACAATCAAGCGTTGCAGCAATGTATAGGCTAAAATAAGAGGGACTCCGCCCCATCAATGACAATTTGCGAGCCAGTAATATGTGAGGACTGCTCCGAAGCCAGGAAGGTAACCAGATCAGCAACATTCTTCGGTTGGCCAGGACCATCCGCCAGTGGCTGTCCACCCTCAGGGAATTCTACCGGAATAACAATTTCCTTCAGCCCATCCGTCTTATCAGTAGTCTCATCAATGTTCGTCGCAATCGCACCTGGGCAGATGACATTGACGCGAATTTTGGATTTAGCCAGCTCCAGCGCTGCCATCTTGGCAAACGCCGTCTGAGCTGCCTTGGAGGTGCTGTAAGCTGTCATGCCAAAGCTAGTGAACCGCTGATTCCCATTGATCGAGCTCGTAATGATTATACTTCCGCCACCTCGTGCCTTGAGATGGGGCACAGCATATTTTACTGTCAGGAAGGTACCATCCAGATTAATATTGAGCGTCTTCCGCCAATCTTCCAGTGACAGCTCCTCAATCGGCGCAAGCACCCCGTTGATTCCAGCATTAGCAAATACAATATCCAGCCCGCCGAACAACTCCACCGTCTCCAGCACAGCCCTCTCCAGCCGTTGTGAGTCTGAGATATCCACATCGAACGCGCGTGCAGCACCAGGACTGAGGCTGTTGATCTCCTGCTCAGTAACTGCCGTACGCTCATTAATCAGGTCAAAGAGTGCTACCTTCGCTCCCTCACGAGCCATCTGGATCGCTGTAGCTTTACCTATGCCGGAGCCAGCTCCAGTAATAATTGCTATTTTGCCCTCAAACCGTGGGCCATGCACTGCAGGAAAGTCCACTGGAAACATCATATGTATACACGCTCCTTTGCCATTATTAGCATTCTGTATTCAAGATTACCCAAAATAGCATGGATTATAATCAACTCATTAGTGGATGGTCTTATTGCGGATGCTTAAACCACATTAGGGACGGCAAAGAGCACCGAAATAGCCTGTCAGCTCTCCGGTGCTCTCACTTGTACTTATCATGTTCCGTAACTTTCCCGTATAACCTATGATGTCCCTTGCCAGCCAAGTTCAATGTAGGCTGCGTCATCATCCAGTCCATTTGTATGTCGCGCATCTAGCAGGACCTGGATTTGATCATCTGGTAGCCAGTCTCGAATAGCATCCAGGTCAGACAGCCCATCCGTGTACATTTGGAGACGGATCGAATCCTTGGGGGATAGCTTGAATTCCTGCCAGTGCGGTTCGCCCCCGACAGGGCCCCGAGCAGAAGACCAGCGCTCTCCCGTCTGGAAGGAGCCACGGAACATATGCTCCAGTTCCTGATCTCCCTGCCATAATCGCAGACGTGAATCCCCCTGCCAGGCGAGAATCATACGCCCCTTCTTACCGCTGCGAGCCGGAAGTTCGATTTTTCCACATATGTACATCGACTGACTGCCTTGCTTGCGCTTGTCCTCCAGCACATTTCGGAGCATCTCCGATACATGAGACAACGACTCGGCTGCCAGTTCGCTTGCTGCGTCTGCTGCGAGTGATTTCAGATAGGACTTGAATCTGGCAGGGGTAATGTCACTCTCGCGCTCCATCCAGTCCAGCAGAGATGAGCCCAGAAAACGGGCTGCGAAATCTCCGCGATAGCTCATGCCCACCCCGTCACATACGACAAAGCTGCAGCTCCCGTCCTTAATCCGAATAGCCGCAAAATCCTGGCCGCTCTCTCCTACACTGATAGATTCCGCTGCCCGTCCATAACCATAGCGACAGTAGAACCGGCTTTGAATTGAGGTCAATGGTTGCTCTCCCATCTGGGAGCTGATGTATTCAAATGATGTTCCCTTCTGCTCCTGCTCTCTACGCTTCTTCAAGGATAACAGTGACAGCAATGGCCTCATAGACAAATACCTCCTTACCTCACTGGTGTAGCTGCTGACATTTGAAAACCGATGGATATCAGCTCGGCACAGGTACCTGGCAGCATCATGGTGGCCCCTTCACCCAGCTGATAATCTGCTTCATATAGCATTTCACGGTAGCTCTCTGGCAGCTTGGAGGACATATTGCGCAGCTTGATGGCATGCTCGTCCTTTAGCTCTGTCTCGTCAGTAATCCCCTTCCAGCGACGCGGGTCCGGAATGGGGCTATCAAGCAAGCGATCCGATATAAAAATATTCTCCACCAGCACGTTGCCGTCCGGAACACTCATGGACATAATTCGCTTGGCGATTGGCTCCGGATCGTCCCCTGTCGACACACCATCTGTCATATGGCATACGAGTGGAGCCGGACAATCCTGCATGCTAGGTAGCTCTGCCTGCAATATACGCTCTGCCTGCTGAAAAGCCTTGGCCGAATCCGAGAAGCGCTTGGGTGTCAGATCAGGCAGTGACCCGATGGCCGCAATCTCATCAATACCCTTGATACCGTTCAGTAGGTCATACACATCGTCACTATAGGCCAGAATTGCGATTCGATATCTGGGTGTCAGGCGATTGCCCTTGGTGGAACGAAACACCATCTGTCGTATCGCTAGAGACAGTGCCTCGTACACCACATCCATTCTGCGCCGTCCATCCATGAGCATATTCATGGACGCACTGATGTCAATCAAATAGATAACCAGAGCCGGAGTTCGTTGGGATGCTTGTATACTGTAATTCATTGTTTATGGTCACCTCGGTCAGCCATTAATTTCTCTAGTGTCCCGCTCTGGTCAGATTTTCGGAAGTCTATAGTCTGAATTCCCCAAGAAATTATAGATCGAATTCGCCCGATAGCCGACTTCACCTACTGATTTATAATAGCTAGGGTCCTGATTATAGATTTGGAGGAACTGCTTGGCAAATGTTTTTGCCTTGTCTGTACGTCCTCCTTCTTGTGAGCTATAAGCCTTGTTATAGATATTAATCATTTCAATAACGTTGGCTTTGCGCTCTGCTGCCAGTTGCTTTTTACGCGCCTCAGCCGCTGCCTTTTCTTGGGCTACCTTGGCATCGCGTTCCTTCTTCCATGCCAGATAGGCCTCATACTTGGCCTGACGATCATATTTCTCCTGCAGAGCCTGTTTGTCTGCCTCGGCCTGCTTCTGCTGCTTCTTCGCTGCTTCGGCTGCCTCCTTGGCTTTAAGATCAGCTTCAGCCTGTAGTCGCTTCTGCTCTTCCTCCTCTTGCTGCTTCAGTACAGCTAGCTGAGCTTCCTTGGCTTGATTATCTGCTTCAGCTTGAATGCGTGCAGCCTCCTCAGTCTGTCTGCGCTCTTCTTCCTCCCGAGCAGCCTGCTCCAGCTGTGCTGCAGCCTCCTGTTGCTTGGCATGATCTCGATCTGCCAGAATCTGCACCGTCGGAATAGAGGCTACCAGCAGCACCGCTACAGCAGCGGATGTAATCATTACCTTCTTCGACTTGTACCAGGCAGGGGTCTTGGGCTTCTCCACAGGAGGCGGATTCAATTCGGCTTCGAGACCATCAATAGCTGCCCGAATCTCAATCTGCAAGGGGCTATCCTCCTCTGTAAAGTGATACAGAGAACGATAGATCTCCAGAGCTGCCGCGAGCTTGTTCTGCTGCTCCAGCTCACGCGCTTCATCGAATAAGCGATTCATCACACCTTTGTCGCCCCGCATCTCAGCGGAATTAAGTCCCGACAAGGCTGCCTTGGCCTCCTCACTCAGGTCCTCAACGGATAGTTGTCTTCCTGCTGGGCTTCCAGCCACTACACTTGTCTCTGCAGCCTGTCCTACTCTTTCGGTGGCATAAGGTACAGGTCTGGATGGCGACGGCTGCCCTGCAACGGAATCAGACAAAGCAGATTCGTCCGAAGACTTAGCGGCCGCCTGGTTGTTCTCGCTCGCAGAGCGTGGAGACACGGATGACATATAGTTCTCCATCCGCAAGGAGCTGAGCACCACCAGCCATTCTCCAAAGGTAGGACAGCTACTCAAATCCTGACTGTCCCAGGCACGCTCGAACAATTCAGAGACCTTGGTTCCCCAGCGGGTTTGAAGGGACTTCTTCAGTATGTGATAGCGCTCGGATGGACTCTGCATTTCATGCTGGTCAAAATAACTCTCGCCCCACGCTTTGTCAACGACAATGGCATCGGACCAGCCCATCATCTCCGCGATAATGACTGCCCCTGCAAAACGGTCTGCATAGCCGCTCCACAAGCCGCTAGACACCGTTCTGTGTGCAGCATATCCCGGTGAGCCTGCCAGCAAGGAATCAGGCCTGTCCAGCTTGGTGCTGTACATTTGCTCGACATCCACCAGCTCCACGGGTGATTTTCCATCTGGCAGTTCTACTTCAGAAAAAAACGGAAGCATGACATTGGGAGCAGACAGATCACAATGAGCCAGACCGCGCTGCTCCATAGATGAACCAATGCCGGCCAGCGACTTCGCCAATGCGAGGCTCTCAGCAGGGGTGAGCACCCGTTGCTCCGTAATGCAGTCGAACCATGTCATACCATGGACCCATGGCATGAGGACCGCATACAGCAAATCCGGCTGCGCGGCAATTAAGTCTCCGTTTCTTTCGGGAGTGAGCACGTCTCGTTTGCAGACCTGCAGGCCAGGGATATTTCCGTAGGCTTCCATGTGCTCCGATTGGTATACCATGGAAGGTATACGGAACTTAGGAAAAAATACCTTTAACGCTTTGGCTTCATGAAGCTCTCCATTGGGTGCAAGCAATTGATAGACAATTCCCTGTCGACCTGCCTGCGCGTAAGCAATACCAGGTGCTGCAGGATGGCTGCCGACAATGTACCTCTTTCCATTAATCAGCAATTCATCCCCAGGGTTGGGTTGAAAAGACATTCGACATCCCTCTCTTTGACTTCGATCGGTAGGTTAAACATGGCTGTAGAGGATTGCTCATCCTCAAGCATGTCAGAATCCGCTTTAATGACGGTGTATACTTTAATGACGGTGTATACTTTAATGACGGTGTATACTTAAATGACGGTGTATACTTAAATGACGGTGTATGGCAAGAAAACCGGGTGTCCTAAGAGCGCCCGGTTTTCTTGCTTGCAGCTAATCGCCGATCTATCGATCAGCCTATGCTGCTCCATACATCCATTGTACAACAGGCCTCCCGCCGTGAACACATGCGAGGTGTTCAGCACCAGCTTTACTATGTATCTCTAAGCAGGTGCAGCTACGGCTAACAGAAGCACTGTTACTTCGCTTGGTCGACTGTACGGAATTTATTGGCAATAGCAGTCAGCTCTTGGCTGATGCTGTTCAATGTTTGAACGAACAATTGCATTTGCTTGCTAGCTTCCTGAAACTCCTGGAAGAAGCGTTGCTTTGTCATACCTTCCCATTGGCCTTCCATGCCTTGAATGGATTGTGTCAGGCTGGAAACGATCTGCTGACTTTGCTCGCCACTTTGCTTAAATTGGTTCGCCACCTGATCTACTTGTTCTGGTGTAATTAAAATACGTCCTGCCATGGAATGAATCCTCCTTGTTGAGTTAAATTGATTTGGATGAAAATGTTGGGAATCGAACTGGTTCAAATTGTACTATAACCTTTTTTCAAATAACAAAAGGCAAAAGACCTAATCCTTATTACCCCATTTCCCTCACATAAAACACATCTTTAGTAACTTTTAGGAGACGGCAGGTCCCATTTGACTGCAAGCTGGCGTTAGATAAAAGTGAATCAAAGCTTAGCTTTGTGCAGCTGCATGTTCATTACGTATGAATGCTGGATCGGAGAAATGCCAGTCGCTAGGCTGCTCCAAAGATGCTTGTCGCAGAATATCACCGTGCAGATCAACCGCACGATACTCGGCTCCTCTAATGACGGTCATGACAGACGAGGGGTCTGAAATATTCATCATTCGTTCACTCTGCTCGGTCAACAAGGCGGATGTTCCTGAGAAGGAATGTCTGAACATCGTAGCTGGCCGGACTTGGCTGGAGTGGGCAAAGGACAAGATGGTGCTGTACTGATGATCTGCGGTCTGGAATTGATCGGCCTTGGTGTTCAGCTGAGTCCCCATCGTCCGAAGACTGGAATGAATGTGCTCGGAAAGCCTCCTGGCCTGCTGCCATTGCCGCAACACGTCCTCACGGGCAGAGGTCTCCCAGCTCATGGATTGAAGTGCCCTTTCCAATTCAGATGTCAAATGTTGAATCTGCTCCGCCGCGTTGTGTAGCTGACTGCTAAGCGTTCGAAGCACATCCGGTTCTACACGAATGCGCATGTCTATCACCTTTCTTCTGTCCCTGCAGACTGTCTTAACCAATCAAGGAGTAATGCCAAAAACTGCTCCTGCGTCGTTAATGTAGCAATCAACCAATCCCCGTTACCGACTGAGCTCATCCGATATAGCCAGCTCATGGAATCACATACCGTAAAGGCAGCACGCTGCGATTCCCATTCCTGTCCGTTCCATACCAGAAGGGTAAGCTCCCCTTCAGATACCTTGGAAGAGAGCGTCTTGGCCAGCATGGCTGCTCCCTCGGGATCACCACTGGCTTCGGTCAGCATGGCACGAATTACCTCTGTGTTGTTTTTATCGGCCAGCTTATTAATTTCGTGAAATCTTTTTTGGGAGAACATTAGAGCCGGGGATTCGGCTGGCACCTGTTCACGCCATCCCATCTTCTCAATGATTGTTTCACAGGCGCTCTCTACATCACCAAGCTCACTTAAGCGGTACTCATCTTCATCCGACTGCGCGAGCTCTACAACCTTCTCGTTCGTGCAATGAAGATAGCCCTCAAATCGCCTGCCATCCCTTGTGTACTCGATTAGACATGCTCTTCTGGACAGTCCGGCAATAGCGACTCTTGAGAAGACGGTCGGCGGAATTGCCAGCTCGCCCCCCTCTTCCACCTGCCGCAGATAACCCTTCTCCAGCAATGACGTTTTTACCTCTTCCCATTCTCGGGTTAGCTCTTCAGCAAGATATCCCTGAAATGGATCCTCCACGCCCAGCAGTCTCTCCGATCCAAGTACACCTGCCAGAAAAAACAGCTCCTTGGATTTCAGATGTATCATTTTTTGTTGGGAAACTTCAAACGTTAACATTATGTGCCACCTCCCCTCAAACCACAACGTGCCATCGGTCACGAATTTTGATAATCCATTCCTCACAGTTTTGGCTATTTTCAAATGGAATTGCCGCTTTAATCCTTGTAAATTTGCGACGTACGTAGTATCCCTGGCCAGGAGGCAGGACTTTCAGCCCTCCTGATACGGAGTTCGATTCCGTATAAGGAATACGAAAGACGGATAAATCATTGGGATCAACGGTGCCAAATAAAACTCCACTTTGACTGGCTTTGACATCGTTGAACCAATCTACACCAAAGGTCGGGAAATCAGCAGGTACACCCGAAAGGACTACGTGCACGTTCCGATCACGGCCGAGCCGCACAATTGCGGACAACTGATCCTTCACTGTAAAATCATTAAGCTGCTTGCCAAGCATATCAGCATCATCAATAAATAGTACAATCTCCGGGTCGGAGCCTTCCTTCGTCCGTTGCTGAACGGCGTCATAAAGCCTCGCTACAAGCGGTGCCAGCTCTTCCTCGCTTTCTGCAGCTGCCGTTACATGCGGCAGATGTCGCAGTCGGGAGAGTCCACCACCACCATAGCGTGTATCAACGGTATAGATCTCCAGACGAGTTGGAGAGTTATAATACGCCAATGATAGAATCCAGCTCATTAGGAAGGACGTTTTGCCCCCTTCCATCGGACTACCAACGAGAAAGTGCGGGCCTTCCTTCAGATTCAGCAAAAATGGCTCAAGGTCATCACTTTGTAAGCCGACAGGTACATGGAACGGTTGAGCTGTCTCCCAGCCTTCCGGCCTGTTCCAGCTAGCTAGGAGATCAGCCAGCTGAACCTTCTCGGGCAGTGGCAGAATCTCAGGAGCCGTGCTCCCCTCCCAGCATTCAGCGATCTTGCGAATCCATTGTCGCAGATTGGACGAACGCTTCGTCTCATCTTCACCCGGCGAAGGGAGTGCTGTCTGAAACTCCAGCGGCGGAACCTGCCCCTTGAGCAAGGCTCGGCCTGGAATCATTGGACCAGGGATTTTCGCTGGTCGTCCTACAGCGTAGTAGTAGTCACTTGGGTCGGACAGCTCGAAGCTGACAGCATTAGGTATATTGCTGCGGAACTTCTCGAATAGATCCGTAATCCGATTAGCAGTAATAATGAAGGTAATTCCAAGGCTTCCACCCTCACGCAAAATCGTCTCAAGCAGCTCATTTTCGTCTGGAAACGCATTGCGGAAGTTCAGATAGCCGTCGATTACAACTAAAATTTGCGGGATGTTCTCCACTGCCGAGCGACGATAGCTGTTCACAGTCTTGACTCCGGCTTCCGCGATCAGCTCTTTGCGCAAAGCTGCCGATCTAGACAGGTAACGGAACAATCTCTTGATCCGGTCCTCCTCTTCAGCCATCATTACTGCACCTACTTGCGGCAGGTCTACAAAATCACGCATTGTTCGGCCCATATCAATAATATAGCCGTTCCACTCTTCCGCTGTATATTGACTGGCCATCGAGATGAGTAGCGTCTGGACAAAGGTAGTCTTCCCCATGCCTGGCATACCGTAGATCGCCCAGTGACCGTGGTCAGTAGCGATACTAACAGGCTCCTGACGCTGATTTGGCAGGTCATCAATAAGCCCTACCACGGTCGTTAAGTCTTTTGGACCATAGAACCCAGCCCCCTTGGCATGCGGAGAAGGGATCTCTGTAAGATCAATGCTCTCTGGCAACGGAGGAAGCCAAGGACCTTGCAGCCTCTGGATGCCTGCCTGCTCAGCCTGCGCTGCAATATAGTCAATGAATACTTGCAGCTGCTTTTGGGATTCCTCCATCTGAAGCCCGGTTGCTGCCCGCTCTCCAGTCAGCAACGGCTCACGCTTGCCATTCAAGCGTAGCTCATTCACAGGCAATGCAGCTGATACATCATTATCTGTTCGGTAAGGAGCGCCGCTCCAGGCATACTGAAGCTCTTCGAAGATTTCGTCACTTCCGACTTGAAAATAACCTCTACCCGGCTTCGTAATCCAGGCAGCATTTGGAATCTTGATCATATCCCGGCTATCCCCTTCGCTTTGTACACGAAGACATATTCTGAACCGGGAGTTACTCCATATTTTATCGTCAACAACGCCTGCTGGTTTTTGAGTCGCAAGGATTAAATGGACCCCCAACGTACGACCTATAGCCGCAATACTGATAAGTTCATCCATGAATTCAGGCTGATCCTTCTTCAGCTGTGCGAATTCATCAATAATAATGACGAGATGAGGCAAGGGTTCGGCCTGACGTTGTCTGAGCAGACGATAATATTCATCGATATGCTGTAGATTTCCTGCCTGATTCAATATTTTCTGACGTCGTACCAGTTCCGCCTTGAGTGAAATTTTGGCTCGCTCGATCAGGCTATTGTCAAGATTGGTAATCGTCCCCACCACATGAGGCAGATTTATGAAGGTGTTTGACATGCCTCCGCCTTTGTAATCAATTAGCATAAAGGCCAGATCATGAGGATGGAACTCTGCCGCAAGCGAAGCTACGATGGATTGAAGGACTTCACTCTTACCCGATCCGGTCGTACCAGCGATCAGACCATGCGGACCATGACCTTGTCTCTCAATCTTGTCGTGCAGGTTGATCATTACAGGCTTGCCGCCAGCTCTGACTCCCATTGGCACTGGCAGCGTATCTGGATGTCTGGTCTCCTGCCAACGCTCCAGCACACTCAGCTCCTCCACTCTAACAACACCAAGCATATCGAATAGCGGCAAAATCGCTGGAATGTCCGAGGCGGAGGAACGCTTGAGGCGGATGGGTGCCATGAAGCGGGCAGCTGCTTCTGCCTCTTCTAATGAGAAGCGATCCAGTGCGAACTTTTGCTGCACTACAGCAGCAGAGTCAGATTTGAGCGTCGACACGCCCGATTCAGAATCCACCTCTACGATCAGTTGACACTGCATCGGGAGCGCCTCCTTACGTGAGGCGAGAACAATGGTACAGGAGTCGATGGCATCTGCTTCCTCCAGCAGCAAGGGCAGTAATGGCTCTTCTTCAATAATCTGACCGTCAGACAGCAGCGTAATGTAGCATGGAAGCTCCATCTTGCGATTGCTTCGTTCTGAACGATTGCCCTTGCGACGATTCAGCACAGCAAACAGGCTGTCTGCCAACTGGTGTGCACTGCTGCTGCGATCAGACAGCATTCGCTGCGAACGCTCATCATCCCACACATGGGGCATCCAACGCATCCAGCTCCATTCCTGCTGCTCGCGCTCCTCGTAGAAGGCAGCGATCTTCACCTCATCTGGTGAGTGCCGCACAGTCACCTGGGCAATCATAACGCGCAATGCGGCAAGCACATGCTTGCGCTCGCCAACGATGCCGATGACCTTGGATTTGAACAACGGTAGTGTAATGGAAGCCTTGGATACCGTCTGAAAATCATGGGCCAGCTCATGTGCTGCCTCAATAAGCGGCTCCTTTTCGTAACCGTCGGCCCTTGGAACCTGCACCTGAATATGAAAAGGAACCTCCCCGGTTCCAATTCTTACATCGAGAAAATCTTCGTCCTCGGGAGACCGTTCCCACAAAGAACTGCTGCGGCTTTTGACAACCTGGGCGCACAGCTGAGGATCACCATGTATATCATACAGGATTCGTACCTGCTCCTGTCGCTTCTCTTCCAGTTCTGCGCGATGCTTGTCCAGCTGCTCACGATACATCCGTTCACGCTCCTCTAGTCGCTGCCGATATTCCTTCTTATTATGAAGGTATACGAAGAAGGGAATGGTGTAGGAGCTAAGCATCATGAAAATAGTCACCATCTGAAACATTAAATAGTTGCTGTTAGCCATTTTACCGGTTCTGCTCATATAAATGTAGAAGCCGACAGTTACAGCCGTCATAATTACTGGGATAATAATAGAAATAATCGAAAAGGTTGGTTTGCTTGGCTCGGACGGCGGCCGCAGAATCTCCAGTTTCTCATCCTTTAGAGCAGGGCGAAGACGCGGGGATCGTTGATAAAGTGCATTCACGCCAAAAGTCCCCTTTCTATAAACTGATCAATTTGACCTCGTTTGAAGTCACTAGATATGGGTGTATTTACCCATTTTTTTGTTTTTGAAACAGAGTCCTTCGTCCATAAATCGGAGCCTCATCCTCTGTCGTAGAGAAGGTCCGTTGAATCCGGATCGTACAGCCCTCTCGCAGGCCTGCGTCCATCAGCAATTGCCTGTCATCCACCAGGAACCACAGACCATCCGGAAACTTGGCTTCCATCATATATTGCATCCCCTCACTCGGGGCCTCTCCAAATATTCGAATTCCGAGCATCAGCTTCAAATGCTGCACAGAATACTCATCATCGACATCAATATCGAACCAGTCACTTTCCTCTCTTCCTGAGAGTACGGTCAAAATCATCCCATGGCCTCCGCATCTGTTAAGGATTGTGTATGGGGTCTGGAGGAACTCCATCTATTTATTTAATTGCATTCTACTATTACCTATTATATAGAAGCTCCACATTCATGGATTAGCAGCAGTCCCATATAACTGATTGGCAGCTAATCCAGTCAAGAGCTATGTGATCATTAGCATGTTAGATTAAATCTTGTGGCTTCCTTATAAGCTATACCTGCAAAATCAGTCTGGATTATATGTGCTTTCTATTATATATACTGTATGAACGTTAATCTGTTGCGCAAAGACTTGGACAGCCTCTAAATCCCGTCTTTTCCCACTCACTCCAGTTGCCTGGCAGCTCTCAGCCTGAACAATTAAGTGTAATACCACCTGAAGAACCCGCTAAAACGCTAATGTAACTGTACCCTAGCCCTATGAATCTGTCAATTTGTTACAAAATACCCATAGACCCTTATAAAATGAGTCTCAGGTAGTCTTTTTTATCCGGGAGAAGTGTCTAGCGATGCGATTAATCACACTTCGTTTGTAGGAGATAGATTGCTCTTTGCTTGTTCAACGAACGCGCTTTACTTGTAGTTCAAGGAGTCGTGAGCGCAATCGACAAAAGTCCCCTAACAGATAGTTGATTGTGATTTCATTCAATTGTGAACAATTTGAAAACTTTTAATAGCTTTATGTTTTTATAAGGTGCTTTTAAGGTAATTTTAAGCAACGGCTTTTAGAATAAATACCATGAAATAACTCTAGCGAGGTGATTTCTTATGAAAACATTAATTACATTCCAAGACAAAAAAATCCCTGTGTACTTTACTCAAGAAAATAAACAGCCTATGCAAAAAACCTTAAAGCTTCTCTCCAATACATTGGAGAATAAAATTAGCACTGGCAAACGTACTCTGCAAAAGTATTTGAATTCCTTGATCAGTATCGAAATTGTAGGTAGCGAAGCTATTCTGCACAGCATTAATGAGAATGATTCGCTCGCATTGTCCCTCTACTAATCTTAATCAGTAATCGAACATGCACGCAGTGACATAGACCACCCCCTAACTTCGCTGAAGTCTAGGGGGTGGTCTTATTGAATACATTATTGGTCATTATTGATATATTAGCTTCATATAGATTATAAATTCAATCTGATCAATTTACCATTGTACATCCGCTGCATTAGTTAGAGCAATCCTAGATTTGATAAGCATAAATGCTCAGCTCCTGATCATCCAGGGTGTAACCTGTACCTGTGTGACTCCACCCCGTTCTCTCATAGTAGCCCTCAAGATCTGTGCACAGGAACAACCGTGAATAGCCCATCTCGCGCGCTTCTTTCACAGCATGATTTTGTAGTAAATCTCCAATTCTTCTGCCTCGATGTGAAGATTCCACATGAAGACAGGCCATCCATGGAGATAAATCCTGTCTACTATTAAGATCACTTCTGAGTAATGCATACGAACCAATAATCTGTTCATCCTCCATCGCTAGATAAAATCTGGGTACTTCACTATCCGTACTGCAGGACTGAATAATACAATCTTTATAAAAGTTAAAATTAGATCCCGTTCCCCAATGCGTCCAGAAATATTGAACAGCCTGCTCAAGCAAGTCAGCATGATTACGAACATTAACGATTGCAATCATCTTGATCTCCTTTGCATATAAGTTTCGTCTATAGAATAGCACAATATGAAAATAGAGACCCGGATGGGTCTCTTCAAAAAGTTGTTGTTGTTACATACCCTACAGCTTTCCTTACACTTTCCCCTTCATATGTCTGTGTGAGGACTGCACCTTGGCTCGCTCAATGCGAATCCTGAACAGCTGCAGCAGATTATGTCTAGTGTGCACATCCCGGCAGTTGTCCAGTTTTCGCAAGATAAACCGATCAATGGACATTAGACTCGATGCTCCTTTACAGCGTTCTCTGCCGCTCAGGTAAGTACAACCATCTGCGGTAATTATACCTTACCCAATATATGCCATTCCAAACCGTGTCTACAGTCAAGAACCCGTGCTGTCAACATCCAAGGAACACTTACGTAAGAGAGTCCGTTTCCGGATTGAGCATCGTACAATCCAAAGCCATCGGCCTTCTCTTTCGATTCTGAGCTTAAGCAAATCCATGAACAAGAACTGCCCTGGAGGTCAGGGGCGGATTGTCACCGAGGTTCCAATGGGTACTAGCCCCGCGAGTTCAACTACATCGTCGTTGTACATTCTTATGCAGCCATGTGATACAGCCTGCCCAATCAGCCAAGGCTCGTTGGTACCATGAATGCCGTAATGCGGCTTAGATAGTCCCATCCAGAACGCACCGTAAGGTCCGCCTGGGTTGGCCTGTTTGTTCACAATGGTAAATTGCCCGTGAGGAGTCTGTGTTGCCAATTTTCCAACCCCAATGGGATAACCTCTGACGACCTTGCCATCCTGAATGAGATACAAGCGGAAGTCGGATAGGTCAATAATAATGCTGTACATATATCGCATCCCTCCTGCTAATCAATGTATGCAGATGAGGTTCACGATATCGCAAAGCACGGTATACAGAACTCCACGCTGGCAGCGACTACACTACCAGCCCAAATCCCGACGCCAGCCCGTCTCCCTGCGACTAGCCGCAGAGCCACCACTTTGTCTCTTGCGCTCCTTTTGCGCCTCCTTACGTGCCTGGTACTCCAGCTCCCGGCGCATTTTCTTGAAGCTCTCTATTCTCTGCTGAGGGATCTGACCATTCTGTACTGCTTCTTTCACTGCACAGCCTGCTTCATTCTCATGACGGCAATCCCGATAGCGACAATTCCCTGCCACTTCATCAATATCTTCAAATGCTGCCGTTACGTCCGCACCATCGTCCCACAGCGTAAGCTCCCGCATCCCAGGAGTATCGATCAGCACAGCCCGGCTGGCAAGTGGTAGCAGATGCCGATGTGTGGTCGTATGTCGCCCTTTGCTATCATCCTCACGAATGCCCTGAGTCACCTGCTGCTCGGAGCCTGTTAGCCAATTGGCCATGGTTGATTTGCCACAACCTGACGAGCCGACCAGAGCAATCGTGTGCCCAGGCTGAAGGTAGCTTTCCAACTCCTCCATACCTTGCTCCATTTTGGCACTGATCACGGCTACTGGCACACCAATGGCGACACTACTAATCTCGGCCACGAACGGAGTGGGATCCTCGCATAGATCACTTTTGCTCAGTACTACTACGGGATTCGTGCCGCTATTCCATGCCATAGTCAGATACCGCTCCATTCTGCGCACATTATAGTCTCCATTCAGAGCCTGCACCAGAAAGAGTGTATCGACGTTCGCTGCAATCAGCTGTTCCTTCGTCTCCATCCCCGCTGCCTGCCTGGATATTCGGCTTCGACGCGGGAGCACCTGATGAATTACGGCATCATCCACAAGACCAGTGCGGGTGATCATTACCCAATCGCCAACAGCAGGAAAATCAGACTGGCGTTCTGTCTGATGCCTGAATTTGCCGGAGACCCCGCCCCAACACTCTCCTTCCTTGGTTACTAGCTTTAATTTTTGACCGAAATCCGCAATCACTCTGGCAGGCTGTGAGTTCTCCTTGAATTCCGCCGCCTGTCTTTCAGACGCTTCTGCTTGCGCTAGCAGCATCCCATTCCATACTTCTTTCCAGTCTTCTGTCCAACCATATTGGCTAAGATCTGTTACTTGATTATTCATTATTGTTCATGCTCCTAATCGTGTATTTAAATGTGTACTCTACCCATAACGACGACCATACGTAATTTGCCAGCCCGGAGAAGCCTGAAGCCTTGATCTTTTACCGAAAATTGTGCTTTCAAGCTTCATTCGCGAGCTGCCTCCCGCTGCGGAACAACGCAAAAAATCCGCAGGGATATCCCTGCGGAGACTGCGCTGTGTATTGTACATACACGGCAACCAGAACCAATGCGTTCCACTTCAAACCTCATCAGGATAGACGACGCTTGGGACACAGTAATTCCAGTTATTACAAAATCGGAGACTCTTTAAAGAGACCTCCCCAATTCTGTAATGCAAAAACCGCAGGGAATTCTCCCTGCGGCTCAGCATTATAAACAGCTCAGACTGCCAATATTACAGTCTTACTGCTCGCTACTATTCCGTACGGGAGGCGATATTTACAATCTGAGCAATTCTATTCAGCTTCATCATAGTTACCGCCTCCTTCTTAAATTTAACTGGATTATACTTGTAATTGAACTGCTTTGTCAACCATGAACTTCCAAATACAGACCACAGATCCGCTTCCCCTTATATTCGTCCGTACTGATCACCGCTATAGAAGATGAGACAGCACTAATGGACCTGCTCCCAATTGGTCCACATTTCTGGCGGATTCAACTCATAGACATCATTCTCCCGATACATGAATTGATGCATAATGAATTCCCGTCTGATCGTGGCAAAGTCATCATGGAAGTGCTTGATCCAGACATTCAACTCTCGCTCCTCGTATTTGCGCCCAGGCTCCAGCTGCTCGGCAAGCAGCTTCAGCACGATTAACTTTTTCTTATATTGAGCCGGGATCTGGCGAAGTCGTCCATCCTTTGCAAAAAAATTACGTTTCACAGAAGCCTCCATCCCCTCATTCACCTCCGGGTTCATCGCTGTATCATCCCCTTTTCCAAAAATAAACTGCACCGTTGCGGCCGCATGCTGCTTGATCAGTTCGGCATCTAAGCGAAAGTACACTGTATTTCGTTCCCTACGTTCCTTAATCAGCCCAGCTACTCTGAGCTTAGCAGCGTGATGCGTTACTGTAGGCTGAGATAAGTTGAGCTTCTCTGCCAAAGTCTGTCCATTCAGCTCCCCCTGTGAGAGCATAAGCAGCATTCTCATTCGAGTAGGATCAGCTAGCGCTTTATGGTAATTGATCATTTTATCCAGCTGCACTAATTTCACAACCTTTTAATTAGATATATATCTAATATATAAACATTGCTTCTCTCTTGTCAATTCTCGCTCCGAAAATTCATTCCTCGAGAAGCCAACAACTGCTCTTCCGCTGCAATCTCAGCTTAACTAGTAGCCTCCTCACGCAAATTCGGGGTAAACCCGGAGTTTTTTGGGAGCTTCGCTGGAAATCCGGCCATGATTGCGGTAGGATGGTAATGCTCTGGTATGAATAAAATAGTCTGTATATCAGGAGGTTGTACCCATCATGCAAGACATTATCATTATTGGCGGTGGACCATGTGGTCTATCCGCAGCTATAGAATGTGGCCGTAGAGGCCTGAAGTCACTCATTATTGAAAAGCATAACATTGTTCAGTCCATCTATCTGTACCCCACTAATATGCAATTCTTTAGTACAGCAGAGCTGCTAGAGATCGGAGACATTCCATTCAGCTCATCTAATGAGAAGCCCTTCCGTCACGAAGCATTGGCTTATTACCGTAAGGTCGCAGAGCATTATGATCTACTAGTGAAGCCATATGAGGAAGCACATACCATCGAGAAGCAACCAGACGGCACATTCGTAGTACATACACTGAATCGACGCGGCGAAGCGCAAGCTTACGCTACACGATATGTGGTCGTAGCAACAGGCTACTTCGATCATCCCAACTATCTGGGTATTCCTGGCGAGGATCTGGACAAGGTTACCCACTATTTCCGTGAAGCGCACCCTTATACCAGAACACGGACAGCCATTATCGGCGGGAGTAATTCAGCTGTAGATGCTGCCATGGAATTGGTGCGTGTAGGCGCTGAGATTGATATGGTCTATCGCGGAGACGAGCTCTCCACTCACATCAAGCCGTGGGTACGCCCGTTATTCGAAAGTCTTGTGAACAAGGGAAAGGTGCGACTCTATCTGGCCTCCCGTGTCACTGATATTCGTCCCCAAGAAATTACGGTCACTCCGACTCAGGGGGAGCCATTCGTTCTGCCTAATGATTTTGTACTGGCTATGACAGGCTTCCGTCCGGATCGCAAGCTCTTGGAATCAGCAGGTGTACAGATGAATGATGACCTGAACAAGCCTGTCCTGAATCCCGAGACGATGGAGACGAATGTACCAGGCGTTTACGTGGCAGGGGTTATTGCTTCTGGAAGTAATGCTAACGAGGTGTTCATCGAGACAGGCCGCTGGCACGGAAAACTTATTGCTGAGCATATTATAGGCTAGTCGCAGGGAACTCTAGACTACAGATGTGCCCTATTGCTCTACCAGACTACTCACGAAAAATAGTTCTGCTAGAGAACCAAGTATTTAAATCACGTTACTAACTTGAAATTGGAGGGTGAACTGCTATGGATATCACCTCATTGCTGCTCCTCCTACTCGCTGCGTTAGGCATCCTGAGCGGGAATGCAACAGTCACAATCCCGATGCTCATCTTGTTGCTGCTGCGAATAGCCCATGTGAATCAGGCCTTCCCCTGGCTGGAGAAATACGGGCTGACTATAGGCATCATTATTCTGACGATTGGCGTGATGACTCCACTCGCTAGTGGGAAGATCAGCATGAATCAAGTGCTCGAATCCTTCACACACTGGAAATCACTACTTGCGATCGTGATCGGCATACTTGTTGCATATTTGGGGGGACGGGGAGCTTCTCTTATGTCAAGTCAGCCTACAATCGTGACCGGGCTGCTGATCGGTACCGTTATCGGCGTCGCGCTCTTCAAGGGCGTTCCCGTCGGCCCACTTATTGCTGCAGGGTTGTTGTCACTGTTGATCGGAAAAGTGTAGTTTGAAGCTACACCCCTATGATGCTATACTGCTCAGATTCACTTGCCCGGCTTATACTTATTTATACACAACAAGGGTCCTCGCGCAGCCTATTACAGGATGCCGAGGACCCTTGTCTTACAGATCTGTCTCATCTGTCCATAGCTAGTGTGTATGTTCTGGAAGCTGCTGGATATTGTACAGCCGGGCGTAATCTCCCTCACGCTGCAGTAACTGCTCATGTGTACCCTCTTCGGTGATCCTCCCCTCCTGAATGACAATGATCCGGTCTGCATGGGTAATCGTGGACAGACGATGTGCAACGATGATCGTCGTCCTCCCTTCAGAGAGGCGTAATAGTGATTCCTGAATCTGATGCTCCGCTTCCAGATCCAATGCGGAGGTAGCCTCATCCAGGATGAGTACAGCAGGATTCTTCAGAAATACACGTGCAATCGCAATTCGCTGCTTCTGTCCACCCGACAGCTTGACTCCGCGTTCACCAATTTCGGTCTCGTAGCCTTGAGGCAATTGCTCGATGAAGACATCTGCGTTGGCTGCTCGAGCGGCAGCTCGCACCGCTTCCTCATCTGCGTCAGGGTTGCCAACTCGGATGTTATCATGGACCGATCCGCTGAACAGGAAATGATCCTGCAGCACCATTCCCATTTGGGAACGCAGACTGCTGAGTGTCCACTCTCGCACATCCAGTCCATTCACCAGCACGGCACCTTCCTGCACATCATAGAATCTCGGCAGCAGACTGATCAAGGAGGATTTGCCGCCCCCACTCATTCCCACCAATGCTATGGTCTCGCCACTACGGATATGTAGCTGAATATTCTGCAAAATCCATGAACTGGATGTCTCATACTTGAAGGAGACCTGCCGTAATTCTATGTCCTGGATCGGTTCCTTGAGTTCCTTGGCCTGCGGAGCATCACGAATATCGTAAGGCTCCTCCATAAGCTCCATGACTCTTTCCAGCGAAGCGGAAGCCTGTGTCAATACCGTTGAAGCATTCACCAGGCGCCTTAGCGGATTATACATTCGTTCCAGATAGCCGAAGAATGCCACGAACGTTCCCAGCGTCACCTCACCCTGAATAACAGCGTAGCCGCCATAGCCAATGACCAGCAAGGGCGCAATGTCAGTCAAAGTATTGATAATCGCGAAGGTCATGGCATTCCAGCGTGTCTGGCTCAGTGCCTTTTGCAGAAATTGCTGATTGACCTGACCAAATTGCTCACGCTCATAGCGTTCAAGTGTGAAGCTGCGAATGACAGCAATGCCCTGAATACGTTCAGTCAAATAGGCCTGAATTCCGGCTAGCGCCTTTGAGCGATCCTTCGTAAGCTGCTTCAGTCGTTTATACAGTATTTTCACAGAGATCGCATACAGAGGCAGGACAACAAAAGCCGCAATCGTCAGCTTGAAATCCATATAAATCATGAATCCCAATGCCAGCAGTAGGGAGAAAAGATCCAGCCAGACGTTCATCATGCCGACCTCGACGATGTTTTTGGTCTGCTCGACATCGTTGATGAACCGTGAGATCGTGTCGCCCGTCTTCCGGTTATGATAGAAACGCAGTGACAATCGCTGTAGATGATCGTACATGCGATTGCGTATATCGAACAACACGCTGCTCGTAATCCATTGTGCAAGGTACTGCCGTGCAAATTCCACTGGGCCTCGCAGCACAACGAATACCACGGCAGCCCCGCCAAGCAGCCAGAATAATTGGCTGATCTTCTTCTCCGCACTTATGCTATCCTCCAGCAACAGATGATCCACCGTATACTGGATCAATAGCGGCAATAGTAGCGGAATGCTGAACTTGATAACACCAATGGATAATGCTGCTACAATACGTAGTCGATAGGGCTTGATAAAGCCCAAATACCATTTCAAATCCTTCATGCTTCCCCCTTCTTATCCATTCCTTGCTCGGGCGGCAATCTCCAAGGCATATTTATCCAGCCGCGCTGCCATCAGGGTAGTGGTCATCGGAAGCCCCAAATCAAGCCAGCCCTTGTGCACCTCTAGCGGGTCTGTTACAAAGTCAGTGAGCGCATTCATATCCCAATAGGGATGGCTTGCTTCCTGCAATCCCCCAGCGTTAAGGTAGCTATTCATGAAGGAATCTGCTATCATTTCCCCTCCAAGAATGGCGAGATTCACCCGGCAGTGGCCTGTATCCGCTCCAGCAGGTCCCATACAAGCGTTCACCCAATCAACGACCCCACTAATTTTCCCTTGATCCCAGAGCAGGTTGCCAGGATGGTAATCACGGTGGATGAATACAGGCTGATAAGCAGGCGACCCCTGCTGTACATGATCAATAATGAACTGCCAAGCCTCAGGCTCACGGCTCCAGCTCGGTACCCGAAGCTCTGCGGCTGGCGTATACCTGGAATAGCTCCAGGCTAGGCTGGCGCTAGAGGCGTGTAACAACGCTAATACTCTCCCCATCTCTCCAACCCACAAATGGCAAGGCAACTCTGGCGGAGCAGGCTGAACATAAGGCTTTCCTGGCAAAAAGGACATAAGCACAGCTGGCATTCCAGCTATACTACCATCTGTATCTCGTGCGATCGCAAAAGGTACAGGAAGTCCTGTAGTCGCCGCCGCTCGTAGTGCTTCACTCTCGTGAACGGGCAGATCAGGCTCCTGCTGCAGCCACGCCGCGTCTGTAAAAAGCCTCATTACCACCGCCTGATATGCCGGTCGCCTGTTCGCATCAACAGTAGAATCCGAGATATTGTCAGGTCGAGGACCCGCATACTGTGTCAGATCGCTTGGGCCAACGCTCCATTTCAGCATTTGTGCCGAGGCACCACCCTTCAGTTCTCTGGACTGCAGTGGGACCCCAACATCTATCTCCAGCACTTGTCGCAGCCAGTTCGTGGCAAGACCACCAGTTGGCCGTGTTCGTTCATAATCTCGCTCCAAAGGATATCCCCCTTGCTCTCAGGAACAGAATGTCCGCACCTGCCAAGCTGTATTTCAAGCGTGAGTATGTTATACTCAAGTCGATTTACACCGTTAGCAGGAGGAAATGCTATGTCCCGACAGTTTGTAACCGAGGCCGTAATGCTCGCCATCTACGGTCAGTTGCTCTCAGCAGCCGAGCCTGTAGAATATATTGTACCCTATACCTCGTTTTTGGAATTATATGAGCTGCAGGAGACGTCCGATCCCCTGATGGACAATACCGCGGATGATGAGTATGTGAAGAAGAAGATCCGGGAGCTGGTCGGATACCTGGAGGAACCGCTGAATCAGAAAAAAATCAGGCGTGCTCTGCTGATGCCCTGGGGCGTCAGCGCTCCGATCCTGGTCGGTGATACTACCGCAGTGACGATTGTCAATGCCGTGGATGCTGCACAATTCGGGGATGATTTTGATCCGATCGAGACCGAGCTTGTGCTTACGGCCCAGCGCAGACAGCTCCCTCTGTTGACAGACCAGATTGAATGGATTCAGCGCCTGCTGGAGCATACCATTCCCGTGCAGGTCTATGATATCGAAGATTTCGAATTCGCGCTGGAGGACCCGATGTTGCATCAGCCTTAGGAGATTATGTACTTCCCTTGAGACCCAAAAGCGGCGCAAGGTGCACGGAGTAGGTCTTCCGTGGCCCTGCAGCCGCTCTTTTTGCATGTAATCTGAATCAATTTCACAATACCTTTAGCTCCTTCAAGCAGGACTACTACAGTCACAAAAATCAACTTGAATGAGCTCTGTCATTGATTCGCTCTAATTAACCCTCGGATTCCTCCGCGTAGTTGTACACAATGTCGTCATGCTCTTGCAGATAATTCACTTCCACCCGGTGTCCCTTCAAATACCAAGAGTCCTGATCCTCCATATAGAAAGTAAGCCCCCCGGCGGTATTCTCCATGACAGGACGCTGTGGGGATTCCACTGATATACCCAGTGAAAATCCGGGATGCAGGCCACCACCTGAGCTGTAGCGGGCAAATAAACGAATGCTATCTCCATCCTTCAGCCCCAGCTCCTTCTTGTACCAAGCTGCTGCCTGTTCAGTCACATGGATACTCATATGCTGCCGTTCATCTCCTTATCCTATCTCTAATGCTTAATTTGATTGCATACTCGTATTCTATCATAACACCGCTTCGACGATTAGACCAACCAGTTGATAAACGGAAGTACGAGAAGCGCACTTGAATTTTTTGTGAAAAAGGTTTGACAGTCGCCAAAGCCTAGTGATAAGATTCAACCATAACGAGATCAAATTCAAATTTATGACAGCATCGAATCATCCGTTCGGGGATAATGCTCTGGACACCGATGGTCAAGATGACTGACAAGAAAGGGGAATCCGGTAATGATGATTGTATTTACATTTACTACTCAACCAGCAGGTCATTCATTACAATTGCATACCGGAGTAACCGAACTGTCGTCGTCAGAGGAGTCCTGCCAGTAGGTCTGATCCTTTAGCGTACATAATTGCGTCAGGTAGTTAACGGTTACTCACGTCTACACCTGAGCACGCCATATGACATGCATCCAAGGCATATCGTTTGCACACGGTATGTCTTTTTTGTTGTCTTTTAAGCATGATTTCTCATGGCGACAGGTTCACTTTTCGTGAAAGGAAGCGATTTTACATGTTCTCAGTATTAAAGAATTTGGGATGGTTTTTCAGGCAAGAGAAAAAACGCTATACCGTTGGCCTCATCTTCCTCATTGTCGTTGGCGTATTGGAGCTCATCCCCCCACGTCTGCTCGGCACCACAATTGACGAGATCAGCAACGGCTCGGTCACCTGGAATTCATTAACTCAGACAATCCTGCTCATTCTAGGCATGCTCGTATTAATCTACTACATCACCTACATATGGATGCATAGATTATTCGGTGGTGCCAATCTGGTTGAGAGCTTACTGCGCAGCCGCTTCATGCGACACCTGCTCAGCATGACCCCGCCCTTCTTCGAGAAGAATCGGACAGGAGATCTCATGGCGCGAGCCACGAACGATCTACGTTCAGTAGCAGCTACAGCCGGATTCGGCATGTTGACCCTGACGGACTCCACAGTCTATTTGGCCACTGTACTGATTGCCATGTGTACTTTGATCAGTTGGAAGCTTACACTTGCGGCCATTATTCCCCTGCCATTCATCGCCCTCGCCATGAGCATATATGGCAAGGCCATCCATCAGCGTTATACGCTGGCGCAGGACGCCTTCGGAGATATGAACGATCAGGTACTGGAATCGGTCGCTGGGATTCGGGTCATTCGAGCCTATGTGCAGGAGCGGCATGATGAGCGCAGATTTGCCCATATTACAGACGATGTCTACCAGAAAAACTTGGCCGTCGCCCGCATGGATGCACTGTTCGAGCCGACCATTCGTCTATGTGTAGGACTCAGTTACGTCATCGGGCTTGGCTATGGGATTCATCTTGTATTTCGCAATGAAATCACACTGGGTGATCTGGTCTCCTTCAACATGTATCTCGGGATGATGATCTGGCCTATGTTCGCCATCGGCGAGCTCATCAATCTGATGCAGCGCGGCAATGCTTCTCTCGATCGCGTCAACGAGACGACCTCTTATCAGCCTGATGTCAAGGATGCTAAACATCCCGTTCAGGTCAGCCATCCCGAATCCATTGTGATGAAGGACGTGACCTTCCGTTACCCATCGTCAACGATGGATAACCTCAAGGATGTCCAGCTTAGGCTGAAGCGTGGGGAGACACTTGGCGTAGTAGGCCGTACAGGTAGTGGCAAGACGACGCTGCTGAAGCAGCTTCTACATGAATATCCTACAGGCAAGGGTGAGATTCTGATCTCGGATACACCTATGGAGAGTATTGCAGTAGATCAGCTTCATAGCTGGCTTGGCTACGTGCCGCAGGAGCAGATTTTGTTCTCCAAATCCGTCCGTGACAATATTCGGTTCGGTAAGCCTGGTGCAACGGATGATGACATTATGGAAGCCATTCGCACCGCCGCCTTTGAGCGTGATATTGTGAATTTAACAGACGGACTGGATACGCTTGTAGGGGAAAAAGGCATTGCACTATCCGGCGGGCAGAAGCAGCGTGTATCCCTAGCGCGAGCCTTCATCGCGGACCCTGAAATTCTCATCCTTGATGACGCCTTGTCTGCAGTAGATGCCCGTACCGAGGCTCGCATTATTGAGAATATTCGAAGCAAGCGCGCCGGTAAAACAACGCTGATCTCCACACACCGTCTGTCCGCTGTAGAGCACGCAGACCATATTGTAGTGCTGGAGCAAGGCCGAATTATTGAGGAAGGAACACACGAGGAGCTGCTGCGTGAGCAAGGCTGGTATCATGAGCAATATTTACGCCAGCAGCTGGAATCGGACCTTTCCTCCAAGGAGGTTAAGTAATTGAAGCAGAACATAGGCAGGAGATTATTCCAATACGCCTTGACGACTAAATATACATTCATTGTAGCCCTCATCGCCCTGGCGATCGGTGTGGCTGCCGAGCTGGCGGGGCCATTCCTTGCCAAGTCCATGATTGACAATCATATGCTGGCTATCGAGAAGCCTTTTTATCAGACCAACGATACCCATGAAGCAGCCTCCTACAAGGGAGAACATTTCAAACGAAGTGATCGCTTTACACCGGAAGAGCCTCGCGGCCGCGAGGTACGTATTCTACAGGCTGGCTCTTCCTTCGTATTCGTCAATGAGGTTGTATCCATCGCGGAGGGCGAGCGCAGCTTCAGCGACGGGATATTAACGATTACCCGTGGCGGCGAGACATTCCGTTACCCAGCTCAGTTGCTATCCACAGGCGAGTTGTATGCTTTTTACCAACCGGAATTGCCGGGAATCTACCAATTGATTATGTGGTACTTCGTATTCCTCGTTATCTCTATTTTCGCTGAATTCGGCAAGACCTACTGGCTTCAATCCGGTGCAAATCGGGTAATCCAGAAGCTTCGACTCGATCTGTATGCGCAGATTCAGCGTTTGCCAGTGAACTTTTTTGACAACCTGCCTGCAGGGAAGGTCGTATCCAGAGTTACCAATGATACCGAAGCGATCAAGGACCTGTTCGTAGCGGTGCTGGCGAATTTCAGTTCAGGCATCGTGACCATCGCAGGAATCTATGTGGCACTGTTCATTCTGGATCTTCGTCTCGGATTGATCTGTCTCTTCCTTGTGCCGATTCTCGTCCTGTGGGTGGTGCTATACCGCAAAGTGGCTACACGCTACAATACCATCATCCGCTCCCGACTAAGTGAGATTAATGCCATTATTAATGAGTCCATTCAGGGGATGTCTATCATCCGAATTTTCCGTCGGCAGCAGCAAACGCTGGATGAATTCGAGACGCTGAATAAAGATTACATGAAGCATCAGAATAAGATGCTGAATCTGAATGCGCTCACCTCCCACAATCTGGTGAATGTGCTGCGGAATTTCTCGTTTGCCATTGTACTGTGGTACTTCGGCGCAGGAACACTGACTGGCTCCTCGGCGATCTCGCTCGGTGTACTCTATGCGTTCGTAGACGTACTAAGTCGGCTATTCCATCCGATTACAGGCATGATGAACCAACTTGCGGCTCTGGATACATCCATTGTATCTGCCGGGAGGGTATTCAAGCTTATGGATGAAGACGGAGAGCCTGTCACAGATGGCTCCATGCCACGCTATAAGGGACATGTGGAGTTCAAGGATGTGTCCTTCGCCTACAAGAATGACTATGTACTAAAGAACATCTCCTTCACTGCCAAGCAGGGGCAGACAGTCGCTCTCGTCGGACATACCGGCTCTGGCAAAAGCTCGATCATCAACCTGCTCTTTCGCTTCTACGATCCGCAGAAGGGAAGCATCACGATTGATGGTCAGAATATACGAGAGCTTCCCAGACAGTGGGTGCGAAGCCACATGGGAATCGTGCTGCAGGACCCTTACCTGTTCACAGGAACAATTGCCTCCAATATCAGTCTGGACGATGAACGGATTACCCGTGAGCAGATCGAGAAGGCTCTGCAGGATGTAGGCGCAAGCAAGCTCTTGCAGCATTTGCCGCAGGGCTTCGATGAACCTGTCCTGGAGAAGGGGAGTACGCTATCCGCAGGGGAGCGTCAATTGATCTCCTTCGCCAGAGCGCTCGCCTTCGACCCAGCCATTCTCATTCTGGATGAAGCGACCGCGAACATTGATACCGAGACCGAAGCCATCATCCAGGCAGCACTTGAGGTGCTGAAGAAGGGGCGTACGACCTTCATCATCGCTCACAGACTCTCTACCATTCGGAATGCAGATCAGATTCTGGTCCTGCATCAAGGTGAAATTGTGGAGCAAGGTACTCATGATGAGCTGCTTGCCGGTCAAGGTCGCTATCGCCAAATGTATGAGCTGCAACAAGGAAATGTAGGCGGTACAGTCCAAGATGTGAACCCGTCAGCTCTTGAAGCTGACGGCACTCATACGAAGGAGCAGCAAAGCGAGAAAGTTACCGCTGGAGCTATCCAGGGCTCTGGTGGGCTGAGACCCTCGACCTCAGGCGGCACAGCCTGAGCTGCAGTGAATGCAGAGTGACTCGAAGCAAAGTTCAGATTCAGTAACTGCTGGCTGATTAAGGCGGAAATGTAAATCTAACCGTTTAGTAGTGATATCCCCTTCTAGTAGACATGAGAAAAAAGACATCTGGTAAGATGGATTTAATCTTGTTGAACGGAGGGGATTTTTGTATGAATAAGAGCTTACTTTGCGGGAATACGCCTTTCAGGAAAAGACTAGACTTAACTGCGTTGCTAGCGCTGTGTTGCTCCTGTACCCATCCATTATTCCATTATTCCATCCTTCCATCCTTCTGCGGCAGCAATGCTTTGATTCGGAATGCCATGCGAAGACGCAACGTTTCCTCCGGGTCCTTCAGGCTGCGACCGATAATTTCCTCACATTTTTCCAACCTATAGATCACTGTATTCCGATGAATGTACAGTCTCTTTGCCGTCTCGGCAAGTTGGCAATGGGCCTCCAAATAAACGGATAGCGTCTGGATTAACATATGATGATCCTTGAGCGTCTCATCCTCGAAGCCCTGCATCGTATCGGCGTAAAATTTCCGTAGGTGCTCAAGAGGGATCATACGCAAAATCTCCGGCACTTCCTTCGGATGATACATCTCGATAAACCGAGTCTTACCTGCCATGCCGCCGAAGTAAAGGGCTTCGTTCGCCTCTTTGTAGGAGACAGGGATCTGGGCGAGTGGCTGTGCATAGCTGCTGAAGCCAAACGACAACTCCGAACCGAAATACGTAGCAATTTTCCCCTGAAGGTGTTCCAGCAGCGCAAAAAAAGAAGGTTTGAGTGTTTTCCATTCCTCGACCATTGGCATGAGCAATACGTAGGCGCGATCGTGAGTGAACAGATGTAGCGGATAGCGAAAATGGACCAACTCCCCTTCCAGATGCTCAGCGATCCGGTCTTGTTCGGCTTTATACTGCATAAATGAGCTCGTTTTATCTCTGCCGTCGAGTTTGCCGACTGCACAAAGATAGCGGTGTTCAATGGATAGACCGAATTCCCTTCCTCGGCTGGCGATCTCCTCGCTGCTTGAAAATGCCCCTCCGATAAAATTGGTAAAGAACTCATTCTGGATACGCCGGCGATTTTGCTTGAGCGCATTGTCCTTCATCAGCTCGAAAGCAATCACGTTGGTTGCCTGTTCAATAGTCAGAATACTAGAACGTTCCGCTGGCGAAACAAATCCTTCAATACAGAGGTAGTGTAGTTGTCTGTGGGTATAGACGGGAAATAACGTCAGTGTCTCCCCTTCTCCGCCCAGCAGGGAAAAAGCAGTGAAATTGGATGTCTCCACATGAAAACGACCGCCGGCCGATAACAACGCTTCGAGCCGCGTGGCGGTGGAGGCGGTGCAACGACCAGATATCCGTTGAAGGTAAGGACCCAGTAAAAGGACAGGTAATCTCAACAAGGAGGACAACTGATCCAATAGCTTCGGGATGCCCTGGCCGCTCATGATATGCTGGGTGAACTGTCGGTGTGTCTGCATAGCGTTGTGCAGCTCGGTTGTCCGCACATCAAGGATATGGCTCAGCGACTTGTTGACAATATCGCCGAGCGAAGGCTCGACGGGCAGCTCCATTAACGGTAGGTCTAACTGGTCAGCAAGCGTGATCGCCGATTCGGGAATGCTGCCGAGGAACCGCTTGCTTTTGATGCCTAAAGCCGCGCAGTTCTGGCGGCTCATCTCCCGAATCAATTCCAACAGCGCTGGCAGATCATCCTTTAAGTGAAAAGCGGTCGTAATGAGTAATTCATTGCTTTTAAGGTATGGAATGATATCTGGGGCGTCCATCATATTGACCGTGTGAACTTCCCGATTCAAGCCCTTTGCTCCCGCGACGATCGTTGTTCCGTCAAATACGGGTAATTTCAGCAGATCATCCATTTTCATCATTCTCACGCCCCCTTTAGTTAACATGACCAACAATTACTCTGATTCTTCTACATTTTCGTGAATGATTTCCCTTTTGTTTTATTTTACGATTAATGAATAGCATTGCCAAGTTAAACAATATAACATCGATTGGAAAGCTTGGGCTGCCAGATTGGGGGAGATTACATTGATGATCAAACAACCGAAGCCGTCCGCCTTATTCGAACAGGTCGAACATATGATTGAATGGCTGGCTTCGCATGGGGAAGAACAAAGTGGCGGAGTAACACGGTTGCTGTATGACCCGGCTTGGAGCGCGGCCCAGCGGGCGATCGAGGGAAAAATGAAAGAAATTGGACTAACCACACACTACGACGATGCCGGGAACCTGTTTGGACGTGTCTCTGGACGTGATCCAAAAGCGCAGGTCGTACTGACAGGATCGCATGTAGATACAGTGACCGGAGGCGGAAAATACGACGGAGCCTATGGCATCGTCGCTGCACTAATCGCCGTGCAATATTTGCTTACACATTACGGCCAGCCACTCAAGCCAATTGAGGTTGTGTCCCTATGCGAAGAAGAAGGAAGCCGCTTCCCGATGACCTACTGGGGTTCCGGTAATATTACGGGGGCGAAGAGCCGCGAGGCGGTTCACAACATCAAGGACGCAAAAGGCGTATCGTTCGAACAGGCGATGCGCGATGCCGGGTTCGGAACAGGTCAACACCCGAAGCCAAAGCGCAAAGACCTGGAATGCTTTATCGAATTGCATATTGAGCAAGGCCAAGTGCTGGAACGGGAAGGCAAGTCGATCGGCGTCGTCAGCCACATCGTTGGACAACGCCGTTATGATATTACAGTCCATGGCGAGAGCAATCATGCCGGCACGACTCCAATGCAGTGGCGCCGAGATGCCATGGCTACGGCTGCCGAGCTAATTCGAATACTAACGCATCGAGCCAAAGCAGATGAGAGCGGACTCGTGGCTACCGTGGGTCGAATGGACGTTCACCCCAATGTCGGTAATGTCATTGCACGCGAGGTCACCTTTAGCCTGGACGTGCGCCACAGGGATGCAGAGACGATTCGGAACTTCTGCGAGGAATGCTTCAGGGAATTCGAAATGGTTGCGGCCGAACAAGGAACTCGCGTCGTGTGCTACAAATGGATGGATGAGCCTCCGGTAGCAATGGATCCTGCTCTAAACGCGACTGCTGAGGACATTTTAAAGCGTGAAGGCATTTCGTACAAAACAATGACTAGCGGGGCGGGACACGATTCGCAGATATTCGGAACGTATTGTCCAACCGCACTGTTCTTTGTACCAAGTCGGGACGGCATTAGCCACTCACCCGCAGAATTTACGGATACGGAAGATTTGCAGCGCGGCGTGCGCTTGCTGATCGACATGCTGCACAAGTTGGCTTATTGAAGAACACTGAGGAGGCGGTTACGAGATGACGAAGTACCGGGAAATTCATGCACCTTTGAGAACAATCATGACACCAGGGCCAGTTGAGGTCGACCCTAGAGTTCTGCGAGCAATGGCAACGCCGATTCTAGGCCAATTTGATCCGGAATTCACGCGAATGATGAACGAAACTATGGAAATGTTAAGACAAACATTCCAGACGACGAACCAGTGGGCCTTCCCTGTCGACGGTACTTCTCGCTCTGGCTTGGAAGCGGTACTGTGCAGTCTGATCGAACCGGGTGACAAAGTACTAGTGCCCATCTTCGGCCGCTTCGGCCATCTGCTGACCGAGATTGCCGAACGCCATGGTGCAGAGCTTCATCTAATGGAATGTCCTTGGGGAGAAGTATTCGACCAACAGGCGGTCATCAACGAGATTGAGCGAGTACAGCCGAAAATCCTGGCGATTGTGCATGGGGAGACTTCGACGGGCTGTATGCAGCCGTTGGACAAGATCGGCCCGGCCTGCCGCAAGCTCGGCGTATTGACGGTGGTCGATGCCGTCGCTTCAATCGGTGGCACCCCAGTCAAAGTGGATGAATGGCAGCTTGATGCGGTTATCGGCGGTACACAGAAGTGCATTTCCGTACCTTCTGGCATGGCACCCATCACATACAACGAGCGGGTTGAGCGCATTCTGGCGAGCCGAAAAAAAGTCGAGCGCGGTGTCGCAATTGAAAGCGACCATCGGGACGTGGCGCAGCCGATTCGCAGCAACTACTTTGATCTAAGCCAGCTACAGGATTACTGGGGGCCGCGTCGTCTGAACCATCATACGGAAGCAACGTCTATGCTGTATGCGTTGCGCGAAGGCCTGCGCATCCTGCTTGACGAAGGGCTTGAAGAACGCTTCGAACGGCACAAGTTGCATGAAAAGGCGCTGATGTCCGGTATCCGTGGTATGGGGCTAGAGCTATTCAACGATGTGGCATGGAAGCTGCCAGTCGTGACGTGCGTGAAGATTCCGGAAGGTGTTGACGGCGAGTCCGTACGAACAATGCTTCTGAATCAGTTCGGTATCGAGATCGCAAGCTCATTCGGCCCGCTACATGGGCAGATTTGGCGAATCGGCACGATGGGCTACAGTTGTCGCAAGGAGAACGTGCTATTCGTTCTGTCCGCGCTGGAAGCTGTGCTGATCCGACATCATGCCCCGATCGTGATTGGGCGCGGAGTGCAAGAGGCACTGGACGTGTATGAGCAGGCCTAATCAGGTACGGCCGTTCTCGCCCAAGTGTGACCATGGTGTAGAAGATGTAGCCCAAAGGCCTCTTGCTGTCGCACTTGTATTTTAGGGAAAGATAAGGATTCCGGGAATTTCCGGAATCCTTTTGTATAAACTCAGCTTTGTTCAAGGAACCCCGGGTGCGTAATAAATCTGCTCGGATACCATCTCAACGAAGCTCCAAGCGGAGTGTGAAATATGAACAAAATCAACTGGCTGCGCTCAGGACTCGCAGGGCTGCAGTGGCTTTTCTTCTTATTTACCAACACGGTAGTCATTCCAATCACGGTCGGAGCAGCGTTCGGGCTACCGCAGGAGAAGATTCAATTTCTAATTCAATGCTCGTTTGTCCTAACAGGGCTCGCTTGCGTAATTCAGGCAGGACTCGGACATAAAAGAGCCGTCATGGAAGGACAGTCTGGCTTGTGGTGGGGTGTCATTCTAAGCCTTAGTGCGGCTGCACCGTCACTGGGCATTTCGCTGACGGAACTGGGCGGTAGCCTGGCCGTTGGAATCTTGATCTCGGGTGTGGTCACCATTCTGATCGGTGTCTGCGGCCTAGCTGCTCCATTGTCGAAACTATTTACGCCGGGAGTGATGGCTGTGTTCATGTTCCTGCTCGGCTGCAGGCTGAACATGATTTTTCTCGAAGGCATGCTCGGCATTTCATCTGGGTCATCGTCTGAAGCCACAGCAATTCAGCCAGCCGTGTTCCTGTTGGCTGCTGCCGTTGCCTTTTTTGCCGCAGTCTTGTCAGTAAAAGCCCGGCCCGCGATCGGGCAGTATGCACTGCTGATTGGTATTTTGGGCGGATGGGCGCTATATGCGCTTAGCTTCGGCAGAGACGACGGAGCATCCAATGTTGGAAGTATAGACATGGGCTGGTTTCCGCTCGGTGGGCCTACAGACGGACTGAACGCCGGTGTGGTAGCGATTGCCGTTATCGCCGGGCTCATCAACGCCTCCAATACGTTCGGCGCACTGAAAGGAACGGATAGTATTTACGAGCAGGAAGCATCAGGAAGGCAATACAGACGCTCCTTCACGATCAGCGGTGCGCTCGCAGTTGCCTCGGGATTACTGGGACTTGTCCCCTACGCTCCCTACGTTTCCTCTGTAGGCTTCCTCCAGCAGACTCGTATCCGGGATCGGCTTCCGTTTGTAATCGGTGGTCTTTTGTTCGCGGGCATCGGCCTAATTAAGGCGATCAGCGGCGTATTGACGCAACTCCCGCTCAGCATCGGAAGCGCTGTGCTTCTCGTGACGTATCTGCGATTGCTAGGCTCCTCCCTGCAATATTTCGGGCAAATTCGTATGGATGCCGCCAACCTGTACCGAACAGCAGCACCTTTATTCGTAGGGATCATCATTATGGGATTGCCTTCCGAATCGTTCACTTCACTGCCCGCCCTACTGCGGCCGCTACTTGGAAACGGTCTGCTGGTCGGCATTTTACTCGCATTACTATTAGACCGGCTTCGGATCAGCTCTCCCCCACAAGATCAGGCGACTACCTTGAGGAAGGTTCAAATCCCTGATACGGTAAAGTCTCATCGTTCCCGTAGCACGCTTACTACGAATTTGAAACCGAAAGGAGAACAGCAATGAGTACGAAAAATGCGAATCAAACGGAGGGATTCCAACTCCACACAAAGTCGAAGATGGTGTCACCCATGTCCGACCAATGGAGAGCTTTCGTAGATACTTCCATGAAGCGACCTGCCAACGGAACAGGCTTACTCACTGGACTAACGTTCGCAGTGAAGGACGTCTTCGATATCAAGGGCGCTACAAGCGGAGCCGGCAACCCGGATTGGCTTCGCACGCATGAGCCTTCGGAATCTACAGCTCCTTCAATATTGGCATTACTAGCAAACGGCGCGAGGTTTGAAGGCACGACGCAGACGGACGAATTGATGTACAGCCTGAACGGAGAAAACGCCCATTACGGCACGCCGATTAACCCCCACGCACCAGATCGAATTCCCGGGGGCTCGTCAAGCGGCTCGGCCGTAGCTGCTGCTGCAGGACTGGTCGATTTCGCCGTAGGAACGGACACAGGCGGTTCGGTGCGCATTCCATCATCGTATTGTGGCCTATACGGCTTCCGTCCGACGCATGGAGCCATATCTGCGGAAGGGGTCATTCCGCTGGCGCGAAGTTTCGATACGGTTGGCTGGATGAGTCGGTCTGCAAAAATCTTGCTCGACGTGGGCAGGGTCCTGCTGGAACATAATTCAGCTAATTCTGATGGTGAGTCGAGCTTAAGCGTCGAGAGTGAACACGACATAGATCACCTATTCAATATCAGTACATCCCCATTCACCCGCTTTCTCACGGCGGAAGAAGCCTGGAGCCTGCCCGAACCGGATGACCGTTCGATCCTCCTTGCGAAGCTACATGGTCTCGGCGACTGGGAGGATAACCACACGGCTATCCGATTAACTGAGCCTGAAGAGAGCCTGGCAGACTGGTCGGCGGCGTTCCGTGTTCTTCAAGGGCTAGAGATCGCACGTGAACATAGCGAATGGATCGCAAAAGAACATCCGACATTTGGGCCGGGCATTGCGGAACGCTTCGAATGGGCCTGTACACTGGAGGAATCCGCAAGCGCGGTTGAAGCAGCTTTACGTGCTCGTGTACAGCGCGCGCTTGTGGAACTACTAGGTGAAGGCGGAATTCTGGCCATACCCACTGCACCTGGCCCAGCTCCGCTGTTAGGATTACAAGGTCCAAAAGCTGAGGAATACCGAGCGAAAACAATGCAGCTCTCCTGTATTGCAGGACTTTCCGGTCTGCCTCAGGTTACCGTGCCAGTAATCCGTCAGGACGGACTACCGATCGGACTATCTTTTATCGGCGGTTTGAATACGGATCTCCAGTTGCTGTATTGGGTGACTAAACATTTTACAGAAGAGGTGCATGGATGAAACTCGTGACGATTGCGCACAAGGGACGGGAGCAAGTTGCTTTTTTGACGGATCGGGGCATGATCCCCCTGGCTTGGCTGAATGAACAGGAAGGCACGGCTTGGAACACAGACCTCTTCACGCTACTGCAACAAGAACGACTGAATTCGCTGCGCCACTGGTATATCAGCGGTGGTCAGGAGCACCTCGACAGGGCCCCTGCCCTGCTCGCAGGCGAAGTTTCTTACCGCGCACTTTACAGACAGCCGGGCAAAATCATCGGCGTCGGCATGAACTATCTGGCAAAGGCGATAGAGCTGTCCGGGCGTCCTCCTGAGGATGAGCCAGTTATTTTCCTCAAGCCGGATACATTACTGATTGGCCCTGGTGAAGCGATCCATCTCCCCACTGGAGCCGGACAGATCACCGCAGAAGCGGAGCTAGCCATCGTCATCGGACACACGTGCAAGAAGCTCCGTGAAGAGGAAGCGATGAGCGTCGTAGCTGGATATACGACAGCACTCGATATGACCGCCAAGGATATCCACGCTCGCAATCCTCGGTTTATGCAGCGTGCCAAAAGCTTTGACACGTTCCTGAGCCTTGGCTCCTCCCTATCCACACCTGACGAATATGACGATCTACCTAATCTTGAGATCGAGACCATACTCAACGGCCAAGTCACTCACAGCAATTCTGTTAGCCGAATGATCTTTTCCCCCGCATACCTGATCTCCTTCCTGTCACATGTGATGACGCTGCAACCGGGAGATGTCATTTTGACGGGGACACCGGGGTCGGTCGTTATTGAGCCAGGAGACGAGGTAGGATGTCGGATTGCAGGGCTGGAGACGCTGAACAATTCGGTAGAGCCAACTCCACCTCTGTAATTTTCATTCAAAAGATTGTTCCAAAAACAATAACTAACATATATATAACATTATATGAAATATTTTTTTGTTCAAATCCAACAAAAAACCTGATTATAATTTACGTTTTTGTCAATGCATTGTGAAACCAAGGTGATAAAATAAGAATCAGTAATCACGAGATAGAATACATTACATATTAAAGTTATGTTATCTAACGATGATTCAATCACCTGTGGTGTATGCAAGGAACTGGCAGAACGACTTAAGTAATCTTGAAGGCGATCAGTTCAGCCTGCGCACCCCATAAAAAAGAGGGAGTGGAGCCGAATATGTCTATGAATTTGACAAGTCGTGTGTTGGAGGAGACACCATTGCAAGAAAATATCAGTGTGGACGACTCCCTAAAACCAAAGCGGGAGAGCGACAGAACGATTGGATCGGTCTCTTACATGTTTATGTGGATTGGGGACGGTGTAAATCTCGGTAACATGACACTCGGCGCGAGCCTGATTGCTGCTGGCATCGCAACGCTTAATCTCTTCCAGACTGTTGTAGCAGCGATCATTGCAATTGGCATCATTTCCGTGCTCTTCGCCTTGAACGACCGCTTCGGCTACCGGACGGGTATACCTTATGTGGTCCAGTTACGGATGTCTTTCGGCATTAAAGGGTCCATCATCTCCTCGTTCCTGCGCGGTGTCCCTGCTATCGTCTGGTATGGCTTCCAAAGTTGGGTCGGAGCAACTGCACTGAACGAGATCGTCAAGGTGCTGAGTAGCGGAAGCTTCGATAGCATCCCGATTTGTTTCGTGGTATTGCAGGCGGCTCAGATTGTCCTTTCGCTTTATGGCTTTCATGCGATCAAGTGGGTGGAGACGCTTGCCTCTGTCGTCATCATGCTAGCACTTGTCTATGTATTCGGCATACTACTCAATTCCCACAGTGCCGCGATTACCGAAAATTGGGTAAATGCACAAGGGACATGGGGACTCCCGTTCTTCGCCTTCATCATGGTGTTCCTCGGCAACTATGCAGCGATCTTCCTGAGTGCAGGTGACTATTCCCGTGAGCTCAAGAGCGGTATTAGCAACAAAAAACGCAGCATGCTGTATTTCTTCCCCATCATTATTGCTTATGGCTTCGTCCTGACCATCGGAGTCATGATGGCTGCTGCGACAGGCATCTCAAATCCGGTCAAAGCATTTGCGGTCATCGTCGACAATCCTTATATCACCGTCGGTGTATCGGCCTTCATCGTCATTGGTGCAGTTGCCGTCAACATGGTCGCCAACATCGTGCCGCCAGCTTACGTTATTTCACTCGTCACTAAGCTTAAATACAAAGCTTCTGTCATTGTAACCGGATTGCTTGCACTCTGCTCCTTCCCGTGGGTTCTCGTGCAGGATTCCTCCGCTAAAGGCTTGAATACATTCATCCTGATTTACTCTGCTTTCTTAGGCCCGATTGTCGCCATTATGTTGGTCGAATACTACATCCTTCGCAAACAGAAGATCGACACGACAGAGCTGTACCTAGAGAATGGCTCCTTCAAAGGCTACAATCCAAGCGCCATGCTAGCCATGCTCATCGGAGCTGGTGCGGCCTTCCTGCTGGTCGACATCGGCTGGATCATCGGATTTACCGTTGCAGGTATCGCATATCTTTTGCTAAGCAAGCTAGCATTCAAAGGCTCATCTTTCAAGAAGGGTACGATTTTTGAAGAATCTGTCTGAACAATACATTAACACCACCTAATGAGGAGAGATGTGCATGGAACGTTATGATCTGATCGTACGTGGCGGCAGCGTGGTGCTGCCGGATGGCGTCACGAAAGTTGATGTCGGCGTCAAAGACGGAAAAATTGCAGCGATTGCCGCCAAGCTAGTGGGCGAAACGGAGCACGAGTGGGACGCAACTGGATTCCATGTACTTCCTGGTATGATCGATGTGCACGTCCATTTCAGCGAACCAGGCCGTGAGCACTGGGAAGGCTTCACGACTGGATCAGCCATGATGGCTGCCGGGGGCTGCACCACGTTCTTCGACATGCCTCTAAACGGTATTCCATCAACGGTAGATCAGGAGGCGCTGCTCGACAAGGCACGTCTTGGAAACGAAAAGTCGCTCGTCGATTTCGGTCTGTGGGGTGGACTCGTGCCAGGCAACGAAGACGATCTGCAGCCATTGACGGAATCCGGTGTAATCGGATTCAAAGCGTTCCTGTCCACGACCGGCAACAAGGAATTTGAAGCGGTCGACGATATAACACTGCTGACTGGCATGAAAAAGATTGCAGCACTCGGCAAGGTACTGGCCCTGCATTCCGAGAGCGCAGCAATCACCAACTGGCTGAAAGCAGAAAAAGAAGCAGCGGGACTCGTGAGCGCCGACGACTATCTAGAGACACGCCCGATCCTGGCCGAAGTTGAAGCCGTGGAACGCGCACTCTACTATTCAGAGATAACTGGTTGCGCGCTGCACTTTGTTCATATCAGCTCGGCAGCGGCTGTAGGTAAAATCGAGGCGGCTAAGGCTCGCGGCATGAATGTAACGGTTGAGACATGCCCGCATTATCTGCTCTTTAACCACGACAGCCTACGCGAAAAAGGTAGCCTCGCCAAGTGCGCACCTCCCCTGCGAGAAGCAGACGAACAACAACGGCTGATTTCCCTGCTAGCGGAAGGAAAATTCGATATGCTATCGTCAGACCATTCGCCGTGCCCATACGATATGAAGGACCCGAAGGACTATAATCTCTTCCAGGCATGGGGCGGCATTAGCGGCGGTCAGTTCACATTATTGTCAGCGCTGGAACTGGCACAAGCACAAGACATTCCGCTGGAGCAGGTCGCCGCTTGGACAGCTTCGAATCCGGCGGAGCGCTTCGGTCTTGCAGAGCGCAAAGGTCGTATCGCCATCGGAATGGATGCGGATTTCGCCATCGTTGACCTGAACCAAGCGTTTACTGTAACGGAAGAGAACTATTATGCTAAGCATAAACAGAGCCTGTATATCGGACATACATTCCCGTGTAGTGTAATGGGCACGATCGTTCGTGGTCATATCATCGTTCGCGGCGGCGAAGTGGCGACTGCTACGGCGAAAGGTAGGTGGCAAAAGCCAGTCTAGGCGAACATCAAGAGACCTGAATTTATCATTTCGCTCCTGAAAAATAGACAGCATAAAAACTCCCATCATGCGTAGCCATAGAAGTTTTTGCTTCTTCTACTTCTACTATGATGGGAGTATCCTTGGGCCTTCAGAACAGCCCAGCCTTAGTAACGTACGGTACCCAGGCTCGGTTGAGGTAGCTTGGTTCCTGCTACTGGCTTGATGGTTACTTTATACTTACTGTCCACCAGCGTGCTGGTTTGTGTATCGGTGATGACCTGGATATTCATCTCCCCAGGCTTCGGACTCAGCAGCTTGTAGTAGACCACAGCCTCTGTATCATTCACATACTCGATATGATCAACTGCAATCCCATAGCCTGGGTTCGGTGCATCCTTACGTGTCAAAATGACCTTATTCTGCTGATCGTTTTGCTTCTCGATACTCAGCTCAACTCGCTCCTGAATGACTGGCTCTTCAGGCTCAGGCTGTGGCTGTGGCTCATTCTCTACAGGCTGGTTCATTCGATCTACGAATTCTATCGCATTATAGACCATTTGAGCAGCTTCCATACGAGTGACTCGCTGCTGTGGCAGGAAGTTCTGGTTCTCATCCAGACTGGTAATCTTCGTCAGCAACAGGAATTGAATTGCCTCCATACTGTTCGGGTTCATTTGCTTCTCGTCAGCAGCCTGGATGTACATTTTAATCGTTGGATACTGTCCAGTTGCATTGATCCCCTCATATAGAGCCTTGGCAAATTGCTCCTTGGTCAGCACTGTAGCAGGCTTCGCATCGGACAACGCAATACCATTCGCCTTGGCGATCTCATAAGCATCCGCATACCATGTCTTGTCATTCTTAGCAACGATAGCTTGGTCAGTCCCCTCTACCTGCAGCTTCAGAGCATTCACGATCATTTGTAGCCCCTGAGCCGCTGTCAACGAGCCCGAAGGGGCAAATTGCTGTTCATTCACACCGGATACAACTCCTTGCTGTTGGAGTGCTTGGACAATTTTTGCGTTTTGCGGGTTGCTAATATCGCTGAATGCCGCCGCCGCTGTGGCAGCTGTTAATGAGCAAGTAACCACCAGGGCCATTACCGTTTTTTTTGTATGCTTCATATTCATACCTCCAGATCTTCTCTTTATTATGGATAGATTTCTCAAAATGATGTTCTCTATTCTTACAGACGACATGGAAGACGAATATGTTTCAGTTCATTCGCAAAAGCATCTGCTCCCTCCAACGGCTAGAGGAATAGCAGCCTAGCACCACCCACAACTGTACTCGGTCAAAGTACCACTAATCCAAGCCACTACATCCGCTCAGGTGCCTGAATACCTAGCAGCTTCAACGTACGGGACAGCAACATTGCAGTCACACTCGTCAATTCCCTTCTCCAGACCCCACCACCATCTATTCGCTCCTGGTGGTAGAAGCGGTTGAAGGCCTGAGCCGTATCAAGCGCGAATCTCGCTAGCTGCGAGGGCTCCAGCCGTACAGCAGCCCGCTCAAGCGCGGCCTGATAGGTAGCTAATTGCTTCAGCAAGCTCCATCCAGCCTCACCTAATGTCGGAGCTGATTCCTGTGCATCATTGTTACCCATGCTTGCATTTGCAAGGCCATCTCCACTCGAATCAGAAGCTCGTGCAGACTCTGCCGCTGCAGCTTCAAGCTTGCGAAGAACACTTTGTGTACGAGCGTACGTGTATTGGAGATACGGACCCGTCTCCCCATCGAACTGAACCGCTTCCTCAAGCGAGAAATCAATCTCATTAGTCCGATGATGCTTCAGATCACCGAATATAATAGCTCCTACTCCGACTGCTTCTGCGATAAGCTCGCGCTCAGGTAGCTGAGGGCTCTTTTCTTCAATCACCGCAAGCGCCCGCGCAGCCGCTTCATTCAGAACCTCCTCCAGCTTGAGCACCTTACCACGCCGAGTGGACATTTTCTTACCTTCCATCTTCATCAAGCCAAAAGGTACATGCTCGCAAGCCTGTGCCCAATCATATCCCATTCGCTCCAGAACGGTGAATACTTGACGGAAATGCAGCTGCTGCTCGGCGCCCACCACATACAGCAGGCGATCAGCCTCCATGTTATCATGTCGGTATATAGCGGTCGCCAGGTCCCTTGTTGGATAGATGGTCGTTCCATCCTTCTTCAGAATCAGGCACGGTGGCAGCTCCAGATCATCGAGCCGGACCACCAGCGCCCCGTCGCTTTCCTCCAACAGACCTTTCTCCTTGAGGGCCTCGACTACAGCACCCATCTTGTCATTATAGAAGCTCTCGCCGAGCACATGGTCAAAGGTAATACCAAGGCGGTCATACATCCGATTGAATTCCTTCATACTAATGGTCACAAAATAGTGCCACAGCCGCTGTGCCTCAGGATCACCCTGCTCCAGACGTCGGAACCAGTCCCGGGCCTCGTCTTCTAGCTCAGGCTGATGCTCCACTTCCTCATGAAAGCGAACATATAGCTGCAGGGAAGCACCGATCGGATCAGCTTCCAGCAGTTCATCAACCCCCCACCGCTTATAGGCTACAATCTGCTTGCCGAACTGGGTGCCCCAATCCCCCAGATGATTGACACTAACGGTCTCATACCCGACAGCTCGCAAAATGCGATAGAGGGCTGCACCGATAACTGTCGATCTCAGGTGTCCGATCCCGAAGGGCTTGGCAATATTGGGCGAGGACATGTCAATAACGACTCGCTGACCTTTACCCAGTTGAAGGGACCCATAGCTTTCCTGAGACATCTGCTCCAGTAGCTTAGGAATATAGGCACTCCGCTCAAATGTCAGATTAAGATAAGCTCCTTCAGCCGAGGCGGATAATCCCCCTTCATTCTCTTCCTCGTTCAGTCTTTCGGCCAGCTCCGCTGCGATCCGCTGTGGCGCAAGCCGCAGCCTCTTCGCGAATCGAAAACATGGCAAGGACACGTCGCCCCATTCCGGGCGAGGGGGCGTCTCCAGCAGGTGGATCAATTCCTCCTGCGACTCCTCTACGTACTTGGATAACAGTTGTGCAGCAGCTTGTATCAACATGACAGGTTCCCCCTTTTTTTTATAAAAGCAAATTTATTGCTTCGCAACCAAAAAAGCCCTCGTCTCTATAAAAGAGACGAGAGCCTAAGTTCCCGCGGTACCACTCTTCGTGAAGAACGAATGCACAGAATCGTTCCTTCCACTCAAACAACGCATAACGTGCGCCAACCGTTCAGACCTGCCTGTATGACGACACTCCATCCCAAATGCGGCATAGACGACGAGCATACACTGAATCTGACGTCTCCCAAGTGCGCTTCACCATGTTTCCCATACCGGCTCCCACCTTCCCGGCTCGCTACAATGGGGATTCACCTGGCTACTCTCCCGTTCCCAGACGTTGGATATTCATATAATGACTCACATTATAGAACAGTTCTGTTGCCAAAAGCAACCTCTAAATTGCTATTAACGAGAGGCCGGTAGCTATCGGCCATCCATACCACCAATGTCATAAGTTGACATGGAGTCGAAGAATCAAGCAACGCTCATGATGCGGCAGGCTTCGGCACAACGGAGGCAAGCTTCAGCGCATGCCTGGCAATGCTCGTGATTATGCTTACCGCACTCCCTGGCACAGGCCTCACAAGCCTTGGCACACAGCTCGCAAATCTCTGCCGCGAATTCCGTTCCACGACCAAGAGACTGTGCGGCAAATGAACAAATATCGGCGCATTCTCTTGTCAGTCGCAGGCAGTCCCGCAGCAAGGCCAGATCGTATTCCTTCAGACTCGATACATAGCAGAGATTGCATGCGTTCATGGCTTCCAGACATGCCTCAATGCTTTTATGATAAGAATGATTCATTACACTACCTCCTGGTCGATAAAATACTGTATACCTTTTTACCCATCAGGTACAGAGACTAATCACCCCTTCGGGCTTTCATTCCTGATACTATGCAATTCATAACAGCTTATCAATGTGCACGCGATCCGGCATGTACGCTATCATGATTTCTCCATATACCCACTTACCCCGTGCCCCGATTGCCGTCACACCAGTCGCTTCAAGCTCTGCACTAGCTGCTCCTTATCAAAATGCTCACCAATAAATACAGCAACGTCTCTGATTTGTCCCTGCGGCTCGACCTTCATAAAATCAGATTCTCGGTAAGCGTACTGGAACATGAACCGTCCACTCGTGTCACTAAAGGTCAGAATCCCCTTGGCTCTATAGATATCTCGCGGCAGATTGCGCAGCAGCTCCTCAAAATGCACGCTATTCACCGACTTATCAAAATAATGCGTATACACCATCACATGCTCATGCGATTGGTGGCTATGCTCGGATAATGGCTGGGCATGCTCATGCTTTTGTCCATGCTGATGTCCATGCTGATGTCCATGCTTATGATTATCGTCATGATTGTGCTTAGGCTCAAGATCATGTGTATGCACATCATTATGCGAGTGATCCTCGTGCTCGTGCATATCCTCCTGATGCAGCTCAGCATTCGACTCCTCCGAAGAAGGCGTATGGAAGAGAATTGCTGGGGAGACTTCGCAATGCTGGGCCGGAACGATCAGAGCATGCGCATTCCACTGCCTTAGTAGCCTTTCCAGTTGTTCCTGCACCGAAGCGTCAATGCGGTCCGTCTTATTCAAGATTAGAAGGGATGCGCAGCGAATCTGCTCCTGCATCAATCTGTAGGTTCTGCCTTTCTGCTGTTCGTACAGATCGTGTAAATGGATAGCGTCCACTACAGTAATAAGCTGTTGTAGGGCCAGTGGCGTGTATAGCGAGACCTCAGCCACTGCATCCAGAATCTCCATCGGATTTGCTGCTCCGGTAGCCTCGATAATGATCAGCTCAGGGGACTCCGTACTGACCAGACTAGCCAACTGAGTCGTCAAATCATTGCGATAAGAGCAGCAGATACAGCCGCCCAGAATCTCTGCCATTGGGATGTCGCTTGCAATCGTTTGTCCATCCAGGTTCACATCCCCAAGCTCATTCATTACGACTGCTGGACGCTTACCTTCACGCTGAGCCTCCGTCAGCATCCGGGCAAGCAGTGTTGTCTTGCCGCTACCCAGAAATCCGGATAGGACGTATACAGGTATTGATTGTGTCATCATGTTCCTCCAACATATCTAATATGCAATTTGTATGTTTCTATTTATATTGAAGCAAAAAAACAACCTGGATACGAGGGTCCAGGCTGCTACCTATGCAACCTATTCAACCATTAATGGTGTAAAGTATGTGACATCTGTTCCCATTTTAGCATGAGAGAATGTAAAATGAAACATAACATCTCAAGCTCAAACACTATCATACCTGAAAGGGAGATTATTCAAATGGCTGACCTATCACCATCCCAACCCACAACACGCTCTGTCGATGAGCATCGCGCAGAAGCACCGCAGCAAGTAGCCTGCATGGTCATTACCGTATCAGACACGCGCACGGAAGAGACGGATACAGGCGGACAGCTAATGATGCAGCTGCTACGTGAGCATGGCTATGCGATTAGTAAGTATACCATCGTCAAGGACGAACCGGAGGTTATTCGCCAGTTGCTGGTAGACGCTGCAGCTGATCCTTCCATCGAGGCAGTTCTTCTCACGGGCGGAACCGGCATCGCTCCTCGTGATGGCACCTATGAAGCCGTAGCTTCCCTGCTTGAGAAGACACTACCAGGCTTCGGCGAGATCTTCCGCATGATCAGCTATCAAGAGGACATCGGACCTGCAGCGATGCTTAGTCGAGCAATCGCTGGAAGCATCGGCACAACGGCCATCTTTTCCATGCCAGGCTCCAGAGGGGCCGTCAAGCTGGCGATGGAACGCCTCATTTTGCCTGAATTAAGGCATGTTATGCGCGAGCTGTACAAGAAATAAAGGAACGCCGGCACTTGTAGCTTGTCTAAATCTGTTCGAATTTGCTACTTCCTGCGCTTTCCCGAGAAATAATTACTTGTTGATACACACAAGCATACATGAGGAACAAGCCATTGATGCAGATAAGGGCCTGCCCCATTTCATGCGGAGCAGGCCCTTATCTTGTGCTATCATACTCGATTCATTTTCAATGCCTATCCATATCCTAATGCTCGTCGTTCTCTGTGGACATATAGCTGTCAATCATCTTCTGCTTCATCTCCCAGATCTTCTCGCTCAGATTGACCCGGTAAATCTCAGGATTCAGCTTCCGCAAATACTGCGGCCAGAAGAGCTGCAGCTGCTCACGATGGTAATCACGAATTCCCTCCAGAGATGGCAGCTCATATACCTGCTTGCCTTCTACGAAGATCGGCTCCAACATAGGAATCGCCTCATAATGCTCTACATATTTCTTAAGGTAAGAATGCACAGGATTGAACAGTTTGAGTCGTTTGCCGTTACGAGGGCGCTCCTCATCCGGGAAAAAGATGTAATCAGCGATCGCCTTCTTCTGCTTCGGATCGACGATCCGGTATACTTCCTTCTTGCCTGGGGTTGATACCTTCTCCGGGTTGCTGGAGATTTTGATCGTCGGCACCATCACACCTTCAACCTCTCGCTCTACCAGCTTATATACGCCTCCTAGAGACGGCTGGTCTGAAGCGGTAATGAGCTGAGTGCCCACGCCCCAGGTATCAATGCGCGCTCCCTGAGCCTTCAGATTAAAGATCGTATTCTCGTCCAGATCATTCGAAGCGACAATCTGCACATAATCCAGACCAGCAGCATCCAGCATCTCGCGTGCCTGAATGGACAAATATGCTAAGTCGCCGCTGTCCAGACGAATCGCATTCATCCGCTTGCCCTGCGACTCCAGCCATTTGGCTGTCTGAATCGCATGCGGGATGCCGCTTTCCAGTGTATCGAACGTATCGACCAGCAGAGTCACCTGATCTGGCAACACTTTGGCATAGATATCGAAGGCCTCCTGCTCGGACATAAAAGTCTGTACCCAGGAATGCGCGTGCGTACCTTTGGTCGGGATGCCGAACCGTTCACCCGCCAGCATGTTGGAGGTCGCGTCGAATCCAGCAATGTAGGCTGCGCGTGCTCCCCATACTGCCGCATCTGCCTCCTGCGCTCTGCGAGTACCGAACTCAAGCAGGATATCCCCTTTGGCCACTTGCTTAATGCGAGAAGCCTTGGTCGCGATGAGGGTCTGATAGTTCATGAAGTTAAGCAATGCGGTCTCCACCAGCTGTGCCTCCATGATGGTCCCTTCTACCCGGACAAGCGGCTCATTCGGGAACACCAATGCCCCTTCCTTCATCGAGTACAGATCGCCGCGGAATGAGAAATGACGAAGCTCCTCCAGGAAGCGGGGATCGTAATTCTCCTCCTGCTTGGCCAAATACTGAATATCCTGTTCTTCAAATCGAAGGCTCGCAATATAATTCACAATCCGTTCCAGACCTGCGAACACAGCATAGCCGTTACCGAAAGGAAGCTTCCGAAAGTAGGCCTCAAACACCGCCTTGCGTTGGTGCGTTCCATTCGCCCAATGGGCATACATCATATTAATCTGGTATTTGTCCGTATGTAGCGCGAGACTACTTTGCATCGTAATCATCCTTTCTGCCATGCCGCTTCGGCATCCGTTCACCATGAACCATGAACTTGAGTCTGTAGGAGTGGAGCCACGTTGCGGTTCCACTCGTTTATTGCTGTATGTCGATAGCCACTTAGAGCCCTGTGATGTAAACGTCCCAGTAAGTCTTTATACTACGTATAATGGTACGTCGTATACCAGCTACACCGTGAAGATTATGTTGCCAGGACAGTATCCTCAGCGCGCTCTACCTTAGCCCCTAAGCTACCACTGAAGTGTCCGAGCGCCCACTGGTGCCCCGCCTCATTAAAGCTGGCGACCGCATCCTCGTATACGGTGATGGCAAAGCCCTTATTGTAAGCATCTACCGCTGTATGCAGCACACAGATGTCTGTGCACACGCCAACCAGATGCACCTCTGTAATGCCCCGCTCACGCAGCTTCAGCTCCAGATTCGTGCCACTGAAGGCGCTGTACCTTGTTTTGTCCATCCAATAGATACCGTGCCCCAGTTCCATGTACACCGTCGCCAGCTCGCCATACAGCTCACGACCTGCCGTCCCACGAACATTATGAGGCGGGAACAGTGTCGTTTCTGGATGATAGGCATCCTCTCGCTCATGCAGGTCTACCGCCATGACGACGAAATCCCCTTGCGCCACGAAAGCCCGGGTCACAGCAGCAATACGCTCATTCAGGTCGACGGCTGGCTGGCCGACGGGCAGGCTTCCGGTTACAAAATCTTGAGTGTAGTCAATGACAATCAGAGCCTTCATACTCCCATCTCCTTTACGATATCTCAGGTATAGATCGACAAACGCGGAATGCGGTCACTAAAACGATATAGCTGTGCAGGCCGCTGCGAATACTGATTCGAGCTAAGAGGTGTGCCGTCCTCATCCCGAACCTCCTCCAGAATCCCCTGCCTGCTGCGTGTAGACGTTATTTTGCGGATAAAATTAGGCTCCTCAAAGTCAGGCACGACCGTCTGAATAACCTGATATAGCTCACCTAGCGTGAAGTGTGGCGGCAAAAATTGCTTCGCTATCGTTGTCTGCAGCATCTGAATCTGAATCTGGCGATAAGCGTCTGTGATGATCTCCTTGTGGTCGAAGGCAAGCTCCAGCTCCTCCAGAGCCTCCTGCACCGTGAACAGTCCAACCTCGGATGCATCATCTGCAGCCTGCCGCTCCTCCAGCATCCATTCCTCTACAAGCGCAAAGAAGGCATGTGATATAATCCATCCGCGTGGATCACGACCAGGCTTACTGTATACTCCAAGGTACTCCAGATGACCGCCGTCGACCCCAGTCTCCTCCATCAGCTCACGCTTGGCCGCATCATACATGGATTCCTCCTCCTGACAGAATCCCCCTGGTAAGGCCCATCCGCCTTCATAAGGCCAGCGACGACGCTTGATCAGCATCACCTTCAGCTCACGTAGCGGCAAGGTCTTGGTTACGGTCTTGCGCTCACGCTTCGTTAACGTAAACATGACGATATCGGCGGGCGCTCCGTCAGGTGTACGGTATTTCTTTACATCGTAAGCATCCTTCTGTCTCTGTTCATGATCATGATTCTTATTTGAACTCATTCTCATCACCATATTATATCATTTTGATATTTTCATTATGACAAGATTACAGGAAAAGTCAACCCTTCTCCTGCAATCTGCTCTGTGGGATCGACCGGAAAGTTGCTGTAGCAATGGCTCCCACGGTGTCGGCACTGTCCCTGATCTCTGCTTCCGTTGTTAGTGTCCGTCCCCCTTCATGCACGACACGAGCCGTTATAATGAGCTCGCCCTCCTTCATGGCAGAGAGAAAATGAACATTCAGATTGGTCGTTACACAGGCCCCCTGTGGACGCAGGGCAAGTGCTGCCATCCCCATCGCCTGATCCATCAAGGATGTCAGTACACCTCCATGAATTATGCCCATCGAATTCGTATGCTGGAGCCCAGCCTTCATGGCCAGACGCACACGTTCACCGTCATACCCAAGAAATTTACAGCCCAGCAGACCCCAAAATCGGTGGTCTCCATCTTCAATCATGTTGCGTAGAACCTCTTCCATGCCGGAAACCCCCTTCTCTTGCTAAATAGTCGATATTGCACACAACCTGAGTCCAAAAAAAGTACGGAAGCAGCCTCGCTTCCGCACTTGCCTGTTACCTGTACTGCTCTATCCTTTAATCGCCGCAGCTGGATGGAGGAGCTTCGCTCCCCGTCTCAACATGAACCTTCTCGGATACCGTGTCCCGAATGGCCGACATCACCGATTGGAGAATATCATTAATCTCGACCTGACTCTGCTGGAACTCCGTCACGATCGGAATGTTGTCCAATTGTTCCTGCAGCTCCTCCAGCTCCTGCTCGATCTTGGCGACCATCGTCTGATTCCGCAGTGATTCAAAGGCAACAATCTCCTTTTGCTTCTTCTTCATGGCAGAGATCAGCTGCTGAATCTGTGGATGCTTCTGCACCTTCTCTTCGGCCTGACGGAAATGCTGGACCTCCTCGCTGCTCTGCAGCAAGCGTGCAATCTCCCCAGCCTTTTTCAATATATCTTCACGAACGACAGGGTGCGCCTGGCCGTTTGAGTTCTGATGAGGCTCTTCCGCCCCATGCTCCAACCGTTCTTCTGACACAGTCGATCGCTCCTTTACGATGTATTAGCTAATATTGTTCTGCTGAAATGCATAGACCTGCTGGTAGACACCATTATAGCGCTACAGGTGTTGCTACAAGATTACCCTTGATGTACCAAGTCAGTGCATCTGTAATCTCCACTTGCACGAAGGTACCGATCAGATCGGCGGCTCCTTCAAAATGCACCAGCTTATTCGTGCGTGTCCGGCCTGCCAGAACCTGTGCATTATTCTTGCTCTCGCCTTCGACCAGTACCTCTACGATCTGCCCCCGCATCTTGTCATTGCTATCTTTGCTATATTCCTTGATGGTATCGTTCAGGCGCTGCAGGCGTTCCTTCTTGATCTCCATCGGTACATTATCCTCCATGATCGCCGCAGGCGTACCCTCACGTGGAGAATAAATATACGTATATGCCATGTCATATCCGACCTCTCGTACCAGTGACAGTGTATCCTCGAATTGCTCATCTGTCTCCCCGGGGAAGCCCACAATGATGTCTGTGGTCAGGACGACATTCGGTATAGCCTGCTTGATTTTGTACGCCAGCTCCAGATAATGTTCTCTAGTGTATTTGCGGCTCATCTTCTTCAGTACGGCACTGCTGCCAGACTGCACAGGCAGATGGATATGCTCCACCAGATTTCCGCCTTTAGCAAGGACATGGATCAGATGATCGTCGAAGTCTCGCGGATGCGACGTCATAAAACGAATACGCGGAATATTGATCTTACGCATATCATCCATCAGATCCCCGAAGGTGTATGCCATATCCGTAAAATCCTTACCGTAGGCATTGACATTTTGACCAAGCAACGTAATTTCCTTGAAGCCTTGACGGGCCAGCTCCCGCACCTCCGCAATGACATCCTCGGGGCGACGACTTCGCTCTTTCCCCCGTGTAAATGGTACAATACAATACGTACAGAACTTGTCGCAGCCGTACATGATATTCACCCATGCCCGCATGCCTTCCCGCTTCTTGGGCAGGTTCTCGATGATATCGCCTTCCTTCGACCATACCTCGACGACCATTTCCTTGCTAAATAAGGAGTCCTTGATCAACTGCGGCAGACGGTGGATGTTATGTGTACCGAAGATCATGTCCACGAAGGCATGCTTCTGAAGAATACGATTCACAACGTTCTCTTCCTGCGACATGCAGCCACAGACGCCCAACAGCATATCTGGCTTTTCCAGCTTCAGATGCTTCAGATGTCCCAGCTCTCCGAATACCTTATCCTCTGCATTCTCACGAATAGCACAAGTATTCAGCAGAATAATGTCGGCAAGCTTGCGATCCTCGGTTGGTTGATAGCCCATTTGCTCCAAGAGACCCTTGATCGTCTCTGTATCATGCTCATTCATCTGACATCCATAAGTATAGACCAGATAATGCTTATCCTTACCGAGGTGCTTCAGTTCATCAGGCACTGCATTCTCATACAGGACCCGAACGTCCTCCTTGCCCCGCTTTTTCTCATCTCTATGATTGGGTGTAGCATTGATCTGTATGTTACGTCCCTTGATTCGATAGGTTGTTTTGCCGTCAGTCTCACTGATGACCTTGGCATCGGAGAAATCAAAATATTTGGAATAGTCCTTCGTATGGTCAGACATAGATATCTCACTTCCTTTTCTTTCAGGGTACCTTTTTTTAGCCTATATTCGAAGAACACGATCGTATTGACTACAATAAAGCTCTAATCAAAAATTATAGCACAAACCCCTTGACTATTCCATGAATGCCCGCATAAACGAAGCTTTATACAGTAATACCAGCTCTCTTTCTACTGCACGCATCTTACCTCCTACATACTTTTCACTCTGCATTTAAATACACAGGCTTCATCTGTACTTTTGTACTATTAATGTAGGCCTCAGATAAGGTAGCCTCAGATGGAATTCCATACTTGAACCGTGAAAAAGCCGCCCCCAACGATACCTTTGGGTGACGGCTGCAGCCTAAGCTAGCTGTATTCTAATTATAAATAATTTTCTCCGAGCGAGAAGTACGCACCTTCAGGTAATATAAGAACACTTAGGTGCCCTAGGCACCTGGAGGTTCCTTGGGAGTTATTGAAGCTATTGAAGCTATTGAAGCTATTGGAGCTATTGGAGTCCTTGGGGTCATTTGAGTTTTGGAGTTTTTGGGCTTGGGGTTGGCAAAAAAAAGAACGAGCGAGCTGCGCCGCAGTATTCCTGATATAACGCAAAAGGTGCTCACCTAGCAATTACGGGATCTTGAAAAAGACGGCATCATACATCGTATCATTTATCAGCAAATCTCTCCCCAGGTGGAGTATGAGATTCGCGAGTATGGCATGACACTGCATGGGCTGCTTAACAGCATCTGCGAATGGGGAAAGCAACATTTGGATCGCATGTATGGGGATAAACGCAAGGTCTTGGCCTATCGTTTCAACAGTGAGGATATGTATCTATAGCACCAAGGGGCGATCTCGACAAGCTCAAGCTTGCGGAATCGCCCCTTAGTACACCTGCGGCTACTCTCCACAGGCAGCTCACCTGTATAAATGACAGTGAGCATGGTTCATTTAATTATTATTCTACGATCTCAGCAGTATCACCGTTGTTAATGCCTGCTGCATTCGCTTCATCTGTATCAATGTGCATGTCCAATGCAAAATCAGGAGATACACGAGCAATGACATTCTCGAATACTACACCACGCTCACCGTTAAATCGTACCTTCAACAGCTGCTTGTCTTGAATGCCCCAATTCTCTGCAACTGAAGTATGGAAATGGATATGGCGAGCAGCAATGATTACGCCCTCCTCCAGATCTACTTCTCCAGCAGGTCCTTTTACTTTGACCCCTGGTGTGCCGTCAATCTTACCCGATTCACGGACAGGCGCTTTTACACCGATCGCAAAGGAATCTGTACGGGAAATTTCAAGCTGGGAAGCTGGACGTGCTGGTCCCAAAATACGAACCTTCTCGAAGGAACCTTTTGAGCCAATTACAGCTACAGTTTCATTAGCTGCAAATTGTCCTGGTTGGGACAATGGTTTGAATTCTGTGAGTTGATATCCTGCTCCGAACAGAGCCTCGATATGCTCTTGAGTCAGGTGAATATGACGTGCGGATACGCCGACTGGTACGATTTTGCTCATCGTAAAGGTCACTCCTTCTTCTCTATACACGCTTATGCGTCATGGACCATTATACTCCTATTTGTAAGGGAATGAAAACCTTCCTGTCGGATGTTCGTAAAAATGTCGAAAACAACGCGTTAAAATGGCAGTCACCATAGCTTAATCTGCTGACCTGACCATTGAACACCAAATATGCATTGTATACTTAGACGATCATACCCGTAATACACAGACTAAAATACATTGCAGCACACTGGCATGGACCGACACGGCATCGGCCACATCCCACATTTCTTACACCTTCGTGCTCGATATCGGTGCTTGAGGTAAATGCTTGGCCAGATATCCAAGAGCATTGCCAGCGAGCCAGCCACGAACGAGACCCTCCGGGTAGTGCTTGAGCAACAGCCCTGCCCAGGCTGGATAATCTCCCGGATGCGACAGTCCACGGACATGCTGGTCCATCCCGTCAAAGTCCGAGCCCAGCATAATCTGTCCAGCTCCCCCTAGTGAACATATATGCTCGATATGCGGCAACAAATCCTCAGCACGTACATCTGCTCCATCCTTTACGAATGGTGGATAGAACACAAGCCCAATACGTCCATCTCTCGCAATCAGGGCACGAATTTGCTCATCAAGCAGGTTCCTTACATGATCCTGAACATGCCGTGCGTTCGAATGAGAAGCGACCGGCGGTGTATCACTTTGCTCCATGACCTCCCAAAAGCCGGACTCACTCAGATGTGACACATCCAGCAACATCCCCAGCTTATTGCAGTACCGGATCATTTCCCGCCCCTTGTTGGTCAATCCAGCATTACGCTGCTCCAGCACACCATCACCTGCCCAATTGGCATAATTCCAGGTGATTCCGATGAGACGAATACCCAGCTCATAGCTCAAGCGGATATATTCCAGGTTCCCCTCCAGTGCGTCAGCCCCTTCCAGTGACAAGAGACCCCACGCTGGGGCTTCCACGACTGCTTTTTGCAGCTTCGCCCCATCCTTCTCTGGTGTAATACCAGCTTGCCTGAACAACTGCGCTGCCTCTTCACGCCACCGTAGCGTGCTGAGCCCACCATCCGGATAAGCAATATGCTCACGGAACAACTCGACCTGTCTGACAATATGCTCGAACCGCTGACTCCCCACTTGCTGCGGAATGAAGATGGCGAAGGTCTGGAGGCCTACTCCTCCCTCCTTCATTCGGCTACGGGTCACATCCAGCGCCGAATCCTCGAAGCTCAGCGCGTGCCCCAGATGCATTTTGTATAGTACGTCACAATGGAAGTCGATTACAGGCCAGTTCGGTTGCACTGACGTCATTTTATCCCTCCTGTCCTCAAATGCAAGAAATGCAAAAAGACCCGTTTACCGAATGTAAACAGGTCTATGCTATTTAAGTGCTTTATCTTTTATCCCTCACCTGGGCTCCACAATCAGCTTAATAGCTGTGCGGTCCTCGCCGTCAATAACAATATCCGTGAAAGCTGGAATGCAAATCAAATCCACGCCGCTTGGCGCTACAAATCCCCGGGCAATGGCTACAGCTTTGATAGCTTGGTTCAATGCACCTGCTCCAATCGCCTGCAATTCAGCTGCTCCGCGTTCACGCAGAACTCCGGCCAAAGCGCCGGCAACAGAATTGGGATTGGATTTTGCTGATACTTTTAATACTTCCATAGTAAGTACCTCCCCTGGGAATAAGTAATGGCTTGATTCTCCACTAGTAGATGTTATTCGAGGATGGGCAAAAAATTCCTGCTTTTTGGTAATATTATTATTTCAAATCTCAACAATTGAAGCTTACTCCATTGTCCATTCGTCCTCACGCAGCCGAATCTTCTGGATTCGTTCTGCCCGGCCCGTCTGATCATTCAGCTCGACAACAACCGCATGGAAGTGCCACTTGCCCGTATCCACCTGGAACCGAACAGGAAGCTGCGTCTTGAACTTCCGCAGAACAGCCTCTCGTTCCATACCGAGTATGCCTTCCCGCGGTCCTACCATGCCCACATCCGTCATGTAAGCCGTGCCTTGCGGCAGAATGATGTCATCATTACTCTGAACATGGGTATGAGTTCCAACGACGATAGAGGCTCTACCGTCCAAGTGCCAGCCCATAGCGATCTTCTCGGAGGTTGCTTCTGCATGGAAGTCCACCAGAATATGCTTCACCTTCTTGCGCATGCTGTCCACAATATCATCCGCAGCCCGGAATGGACAATCGATCGGGGGGAGAAAGGTTCTCCCTTGCAAATTGACGATACCCAGCTCCTTACCGTTCGCCTTGATGATGGTATGTCCACGTCCCGGAGTATCTGGCGGAAAATTCGCCGGGCGAATCATACGCTGCTCATCATCAATGAAATCGAAAATTTCTTTGTTATCCCACGTATGATTCCCCATTGTAATGCCATGCACGCCCAGATCAAACAGGTCTTTTACGATCGGCGCCGTAATCCCTCTACCTGAAGCTGCATTTTCTCCATTTGCAATGATGATGTGGGGGTTATGCTTACGCTTGAGCTCTGGCAGATTGTGCTGTATAGCTTTTCTGCCGACACTCCCGACAATATCGCCAATAAATAAAACCTTGATATGAATTCCTCCTAAATTACCGTGCTCTACCTTTAGCATAATACACTCTACCCGATATTACAAAAAGGCTGCTCGTTTGTACATCGGGTCAAGCCATATCATGATATTGTATGAATTAACTTGGTTTCCAAATGGCTCCTATGCTTTCTTAAGTCTTACGGCATTCTATAAACTGAATGAAAAATGGCCCCTTCGCAGGTGGCCACTTTTCATTGATCATTCTATTGTGTATGCACAACCGATATACCTAAGCGGTAAATCTACTTCGCATACTCGACAGCTCGCGTCTCCCTAATGACAGTTACTTTGATGTGTCCAGGATAATCAAGCTCATTCTCGATCGTTTTGGTAATATCGCGTGCCAAGCGGAAAGCATCTGCATCATCAATCTTCTCAGGCTGCACCATGACACGAATTTCGCGTCCGGCTTGAATCGCATAGGATTTCTCTACACCCTCGAAGGATTCCGATATCGCTTCCAGCTTTTCCAGACGCTTGATGTAAGTCTCCAGCGTCTCTCTGCGAGCTCCCGGTCTAGCTGCTGATAATGCATCTGCAGCTCCTACCAGCATTGCAATTACAGAGGTCGCCTCGCAATCGCCGTGGTGAGAAGCAATACTGTTAATGACAACAGGATGCTCCTTGTATTTCTTCGCCAGCTCCACGCCAATTTCGACGTGTGATCCTTCCACTTCATGATCCAGCGCTTTACCAATGTCATGCAGCAAGCCTGCGCGCCGTGCCAAAACTACATCTTCACCCAGTTCTCCGGCCATGAGTCCAGCCAGATAAGCAACTTCCATGGAATGCTTCAGTACATTTTGACCATAGCTGGTACGGAATTTGAGTCGACCCAGTATCTTGATGAGATCCGGGTGCAGACCGTGTACGCCCACTTCAAAGGTAGCTTGCTCTCCATATTCACGGATACGCTCATCTACTTCGCGACGGGATTTCTCTACCATCTCTTCAATCCGTGCTGGGTGAATTCGGCCATCTGCCACTAGCTTCTCTAGAGCAGTACGAGCGATTTCACGACGGATCGGATCGAAGCCGGACAAGATAACAGCTTCCGGTGTATCATCGATAATGAGATCAATCCCTGTCAGGGTCTCCAGTGCACGGATATTACGACCTTCACGTCCAATAATCCGGCCCTTCATTTCCTCGTTAGGCAGAGTTACTACAGATACCGTAGTCTCAGCCACGTGATCGGCGGCACAGCGTTGGATCGCTAGCGTAATGATTTCACGGGATTTCTTATCCGCTTCCTCCTTCGCCTGTTGCTCGATATCCTTGATCATCTGAGCCGTCTCGTGTCGAACCTCCTGCTCTACATTAGAGAGGATAATACTTCTTGCATCTTCCATAGTCAGATTGGAGATACGCTCCAGTTCCGTAACCTGACTCTTGTAGATCGATTCAATTTGTTGCTGGGTTTCATCAATTCGTTTCTCTTTGTTAGCCACTTGTTCTTCTTTACGTTCCAGCGATTCTATTTTTTTATCCAGTGACTCTTCCTTTTGCAGCAATCGTCGTTCCTGCCGTTGAATTTCATTCCGACGTTCACGAGTTTCTTTTTCAGCCTCGTTACGGATGCGGTGGACTTCGTCCTTCGCTTCCAGTACCGTTTCTTTTTTCAGTGCCTCTGCCTCTTTTTTAGCGTTTTCTACAATTTGAGCGGCAGCGTGTTCTGCACTGGAAATCTTAGCTTCTGCAAGAGATTTCCGAATAAAATAACCGATCACGAACCCAAAGAATAATGCGGCTACAACGAGAATGATCGACAAGATCGTAGTAGGATCCATACTGTTCACCTCCTCGTTGGTTCCTCCAAGGCATTCCTTGGGATTTGCAGTTGTCAGTTTTGCTCATCAATCATTAAGCAAGAATAACGGCAGCATGCCGTTTCATTTCAGATGTACACGTGTACAGATGTCCACTTGTACAGGACCGCTCCAGCGGCATCACTTATGAATAGCAGTGAATCAGACCGTCGTGACACTTTTTTGGAAGGAAAAAGCGATCATCTGGCAGTACAGATTCATGTCCATTTTATTATTTGGCAATTGTCATTGTCAAGAGAATGACATATTGAATCACATGTCAATGATTTATAGACTCAACCAAAAGCATAGACTCGTCATACTCCATCATACTCATCCTCATCAAGGCTGGCTTCTTCATGCTCCAATATTTGCTTGAGCACTCCCCTCACCATTTCACCGGAAAACCCACGCCGCAGTAGATAAGCATACGTCTTGTTCCTTCTGTCCCGCAATTCACCACGAGTCTGCTTCCATTTCTTCATACCGGCTGCCAAAGCACTGTCCAGCTCCAGCTCATCCTCGACCTCGGCTAGCGCCTCTGCAATGGTGTGCTTCGCAATTCCCTTTTGCTGTAGCTCCTGCCGCACCCATAGCTTGCCTTTGTACTGCTGCGAAATGCGTTGCTGCACCCACTGTCTGGCATATAGCTCATCATCAATCAGCTTTTCGTTGCCAAGCCGTATCAGGATCTCTTCAATGATGTCGGGAGCAATATCCTTTTGCAGCAAACGCTGGGTGATCTCCATTTGAGTTCGAGGCTTGTGTGCCAGTGTCCGAAGTGCATGAATGTAGGCCTGCTGCTTCTCATCCGCGAGTACAATTTCCTCCAGATCGGCCTTGGTGAATGTAGCGCCCTTGGTCATACGGTATTTGATCATGACATCTTCCAGTACAGACAGGATATGCTGACCAAAATGGATCATGTACCGTCCTCGATCCCGCCGTTTGCCAGGCTCTACACGTGTGATCTCCAATGTCACCCCTTCAGGCAAGTAGGATATACCGATTAAGTTCGTAGTTGGCGTAGAATTGTCACTCGCTTCCAATTCCTCTAGCTCGTCACCTTCCATTCCATCCTTGCTGGTATCGTTATTTCTACCAGGATTTCGTCCCGCCCCATATCGGTTGGTTCTCTTCCAGTTCATGAATTAAGCTCCTCACTTCCATCCGTTCCCCTACTTTGCCAGAAAAGCAGTCTACAGATAAAATAATGCCCTGCAATATCATGCAGGGCATAATGATCATCATATTAAGATTCATTTAAGTCCTTTGGTTCCTGGATAATACTGGGTAATACTAGATGGTGCTTAGGTAGTACAGGAAAACACTATTCAAGCTCCAGCAGTTCCTGCTCTTCCTTCGCTTCCTTAGCAGCCTGCTCTGCGGAAGGAGGTGCAACGGTTGTAACCAGATTGCTGACTGCGCGGATCTTTTGCTCAATAGTATCTGCGATAGCAGGGTTCTCTTTCAAGAACTGTTTCGCATTCTCACGGCCTTGTCCAAGACGCTCACCTTCGTACGAGTACCAGGCACCGCTCTTGTCGACAATGTCATGCTCCGTGCCCATGTCAATCAAGCTGCCTTCCTTGGAGATCCCTTCTCCATACATAATATCTACCTCAGCTTGCTTGAAAGGAGGAGCAACCTTGTTCTTCACTACTTTAATACGAGTACGGTTACCCACGATGTCATTGCCCATTTTCAAGCTCTCAATACGACGCACATCCAGACGTACAGTCGAGTAGAACTTCAAAGCACGTCCACCTGGAGTTGTCTCCGGATTACCGAACATAACGCCTACCTTCTCACGCAACTGGTTAATGAAGATCGCAATGGTCTTGGACTTGTTGATAGCACCAGACAACTTACGTAGCGCTTGAGACATCAGACGGGCCTGAAGACCCACGTGAGAGTCTCCCATCTCCCCTTCAATTTCAGCCTTTGGAACGAGTGCAGCAACGGAGTCTACAACAATGATATCTACAGCACCACTGCGTACCAGCGCTTCAGCAATTTCCAGTGCCTGCTCACCAGTGTCAGGCTGGGACAACAGCAACTCATCAATGTTCACGCCCAGCTTGCTAGCATATGAAGGGTCAAGTGCATGCTCTGCATCAATAAAAGCAGCTTGTCCACCCGTTCTCTGTACCTCAGCAATCGCATGAAGTGCGACCGTCGTCTTACCTGAAGATTCTGGTCCATATATTTCAATAATCCGTCCTCTTGGGAACCCGCCAGTTCCCAGAGCGATATCTAATGCAATCGATCCACTGGGAACAGTTTCCACCTGCATGTGGGTAGATTCTCCGAGCTTCATGATTGAACCTTTACCAAATTGCTTTTCTATCTGACGGAGCGCCATATCCAGCGCAGCACGACGATCTGACAATTAGCTCACATCCTTCATGGTCAGCGTTTGCCTCGTGACTTCACTCAGCCCAACGCTCTATTTATACATACATCATACCTCGTTTGGAGACGTTTGCCAAGCATTTTTTCGAACATACATTCGTTTTTTTACGTCCCAAAACAGCAAAAGAACCGTCGGCCATTTGACCACGGTTCTTCCGTCTTTCTCCATTATAGCATTGTCCTGCCTCCAAAACAACGGCCCAGCACTGGCAAAATAGGTCACCTATCCCCATCTCTCGTGCCCAGCTGCCGCTAATGTCACAAGCAGTTCATACTCTGGATATGGGGATCAGACAGCATGTCAGAGACCACTCATGCTTCCTGATTCGCCACTAGGCATCTCCAGAGTCGATATAGAATGGACTTCACCGACCGCAGACGAATCGTCTCACGGTTACCGTTCAGCCTCAACTCATAGATCTGCGTTTCTTGTTCTCGCTGTGCAATGGCAATATACACCAGACCTACTGGCTTATGCTCAGAAAATGCCGGACCAGCGACACCGGTAATCGACAAGCCATAATCACTATCCGTAATCATACGGACTTGCTCAGCCAGTACCTGGGCCACCTCTCGGCTGACTGCTCCAGGACTGTTCTCACCCTCCAGATAATGATGCGGCACGTTCAGGAGCTTCTCCTTCATCTCATTGGAGTAGCATACTATGCCGCCCTTTAGGACAGAACCGCTCCCTGGTACAGAGGTAATATGCTCCATCAGCATCCCGCCAGTGCAGCTCTCTGCTGCACTCAACGTCAAGCCATCTCTGATCATCCAGTCGACCAGTGTCTTCTCCAGCGGTACATCCTCACTCGCATATAGATACTCAGCCAAGCGCTGCTGAATCTGTACCTCAGTCGAGTTCAACCGGACCATAGCCTCACTTTCGCTTGAAGCCTTGGTGGATAGGCGAATTGTCACCTCTCCCTCCTTGGCATAAGGAGCAATTGTAGGGTCCGTCTGACTGTCAATGAGATCAAGTAGCTTGGTCTCTAGTGCCGACTCACCAATACCAGCGAACTTGAGCATTTTGGAGTACAGGGCCAACTGCTCACCCTGCAATGCATGCTGCAGCAGCCATGGACGTGCCTCCGTCTCGAACATGGGAATCAACTCTTTAGGAGGTCCAGGCAGTACTACATAATACTTTCCATCCTGCTCCAGGCCATTCCCCACAGCGAGTCCTGTCTCATTCGCCAGAGGCGTCGCTCCTTCCAATGTAAGCGCCTGGCGGCGGTTATTGTCAGTCATCTCGACACCACGATTACGGAAGAAGCCTTCAATCTTGTCCATCGACAGTCGATCCTCATGAAGCTCCCGTCCAAGCACAGCAGCCAACGCATCCTTGGTCAGATCATCCTGAGTCGGGCCCAGACCGCCAGTCAAGAGCACCACATCAGCCCGTCCACTAGCAAGGCGAATGGCCTCCTGCAAGCGGTTCATATTATCGCCTACTACGGTCTGAAAATACACATCAATTCCGATCGCTGCCAGTTCCTGTGACAAATACTGCGCATTCGTGTTCACAATTTGACCGAGCAGCAGCTCCGTACCTACTGCAATGATTTCTGCTCTCATATTCTCGCCCTCCGTTAATTCTTGCCCTAATTATGCGATTACTAGGTCCAATATATGGATCACTGCACACATCTGAAATGAAAAAGCAATAGGTAGCGCCCTATTGCAATTTATTTAACGCCTACTTATCAGGATTGACACACTTACGAATGAAAGCCACATAACTTACAGTCCAGTCTTTCAGCTATAAGGAGCAGAATGACCCGGGATCGCCCGAGTCATTCATACACCGTCTACACATTGGAAGAACGGATTAAATGCATGTTCTTCGCGAAATAGTCATAGCCCGAATACAGTGTCACGATCGCTGCAGCCCACACCGCAATCTGATCGAACGGGATACCGAAAAATATAAAAGGGAAGTTGTTAATTAGCAGGGCGACAATGGCTACGATCTGTATGATTGTCTTCAATTTACCCCAGTTGCTGGCTGCTACAACAGAGCCATCCAGCAATGCAATTTGGCGCAAGCCCGTTACAGCGAATTCGCGGCTGATAATAATGACTGCAATCCAAGAATCCATCTTACCCAGCTCAACCAGCGAGATGAAAATGGCTGTAACCAGCAGCTTATCAGCGAGCGGGTCCAGCAGTTTGCCCAGATTAGTCACCATGTTATGCTTGCGAGCCAGGTAGCCATCAATACCATCCGTGCTAGCCGCAATAATGAAGATTAATGCGGCGAGCAACTGATTAAATGGAAGATGAAATGTTCCCCAGCGAATCGGGTCCGGGTAAAATTCAAAATCCACAAGAAGGCATACCATCATTACCGGAATGAGGCCTATGCGCGCCAATGTAATTTTGTTGGGTAAATTCACGATACACTCTCCCCTATATTCTTTCATCTAATTTCTAATTATGTACAGAAAGCTACCTCATACTATTCTGAAGAAGTATCATGCTATCCGCTATTCAGTATAATACACGCCCGAAATGCATGTCAAAGACGCTTCTCCCCAGCATTTGGACGATTTCCCTCCCGTGCAGTCTCCTGGAACCCCCCACGGAAGCTACTCGGTGATTCACCCGTCCAGCGCTTGAACTGGCGGCTGAAATGGGCAATGCTCTGATAGCCCAGCCTACGCGACACCTGCTCCACGGTGAGCTCCGGGTCCATTAGGAGCAGCTTGGACTTCTTGAGCATCAGCATAGTCATGTACTGCCGTGGAGATAGTCCGTACACACGATTGAACATTCGATTAATTGCGGACGTACTGTAGCCAACCTCGGAAGCAATTCGTGTAATTGTCTCTGTCTCGCGGTATGCACCGTTAACGGACGTATGATCCTCGACGGATCGTTCGATTCGCTCCGCAACACGTGCTGCAGCTTGTGTCATGCGTATATGCCCTGCCCCAATCGCCTGCACAGAGAGCGAGCCGCTAAGCGCAGCAAACAGTTCAAAGAGAGCAGACAACACATTCATGCGCACCTCCAGGCTAGGCGTAGGGGCATCTTGTGTCAGTTCGATCAGCTTGTCCAGCGCAGGGCGAATTGCTGCAGCAAGCTCACTCGAGGCTGCATGGAAGCAATGAGGATTGCGGTTCAGCAATTCGCGAAAGGATACATCATCTACATCAAAATGAAGACAATAGTAGGTCATATCATGCCCTTCAGCGACCCGACTCTCGTGCTCATCATCGGGCCGAAGCAGCAGCAAATCCCCAGGCTCTTGTACATACCTTTGGCGATTCACAACGCTCTCCTGCACTCCCGACAGTACCAGGTTAACCTCGAACAACGGATGTCTGTGACTTTCGTATGTCCATTGCTTCTCTACTGTTCGTAGATGGGCCCCAAACACGCGAAATGTGGAATCCATGTCCGGCAGCATACGTTCTGATCTTGTATATCTTTCATTGATCTGTCCCATTTCCCTTGATCCCTCCGGTACAGTTATCTTCTGAACCACCTTGAACGATTTGGATAAACATGAACCTGCTATGGATATGTATAGCGTGGACTCTCATTGCTATGATAACATTACCGACCCATCTTTTTAAAGTTACAGAATGGGTAAATCATCCGTCATACTTATTTCATAACAAGGAGTGTATAATCTATGGCTAGCATTCAAAATCCAATCCTGACCGGCTTCAACCCTGATCCGAGCATTTGCAGGGCTGGCGACGATTACTACATTGCAGTGTCTACCTTCGAATGGTTCCCGGGTGTAGGAATCTATCACTCCAAGGATCTGAAGCATTGGCGTCTTGTCTCACGGCCTCTATCCCGATTAAGTCAGCTGAATATGACCGGCAGCCCCGATTCAGGCGGTGTCTGGGCTCCACAGCTATCCTACAGCGATAATCAATTCTGGCTCATCTACACAGATGTCAAAGTAACAGAGGGCCCCTGGAAGGACTGCCACAACTATCTGGTTACTTGTGAGACGATCGACGGCGAGTGGAGCGAGCCTATTCATATGAACAGCTCTGGGTTTGACCCCTCGTTATTTCATGATGAGGACGGCAGAACCTATTTCGTCAACATGGTGTGGGACCATCGTGCAGAGCAGCACTCCTTCTATGGCATTGTATTGCAGGAATACAGCGCATCCGAGGGCAAGCTGATCGGGCCGAAGGAAATCATATTCAAGGGCACTGACATCAAGCTAACCGAGGCTCCACATCTGTACAAAATCGGAAATTACTATTACTTGCTAACCGCAGAGGGTGGCACAAGGTATCACCATCAGTCCACGATTGCCCGGTCCAAAAATATACACGGTCCTTACGAGGTACATCCACACAATCCGCTGCTATCCTCCTTCGGAGCACCGCGTAACCCTTTGCAAAAAGCCGGACACTCCTCGATTGTGAAAACGCATACAGATGAGTGGTTTCTTGTGCATCTCACTGGAAGACCGTTGCCGAGAGAGAATGAACCCCTATTAGATCCTCGCGGCTATTGTCCACTGGGGAGAGAGACTGCCATTCAACGGCTGGAATGGAAAGAGGATTGGCCCTATGTTGTTGGAGGCCATGCACCATCGTTGCACATTGAAGGACCTAACATCCCTGATGCTCCCTGGGAGCCTGATATTGCGGAGAAGGATGATTTTGACAGCAATCAACTGAATCTTCATTTCCAGACCTTACGCATTCCTCTGGGCAATGACATTGTATCCTTGACGGATAATCCTGGGCATCTGCGTCTGTATGGCAGAGAATCCCTGACCTCACGTTTTACACAGGCATTTGTCGCGAGACGCTGGCAGCATTTTTACTTCACGGCAGAGACGAAGCTGCGCTTCGAGCCCACAACTTTTCAACAAGCAGCCGGCCTTGTCAATTATTATAACACCGAGAACTGGACCGCCTGTCAGGTTACATGGGATGAGGAGAAGGGACGAATTCTGGACATTTCAGTCAATGATAATCTTAGCTTTTCACAACCTCTGCAGAATCAGAAGATCATCCTCCCGCCAACGTCAGAATACGTATATATGCGTGTAGAGGTAAACCTTGACATCTATAGATACTCTTATTCCTTGGACGGCAGCACCTGGGAGGCCATACCGATTGATTTCCCTTCCTATAAGCTGTCCGACGATTACATTCGCGGTGGCGGGTTCTTTACTGGAGCCTTTGTGGGCATGCAATGCCAGGATACATCAGGTCAAGGCCTGCATGCCGACTTTGACTACTTTACTTACAAGCCACGCTCATAATGCGAGCCATCATCGTCATTTGCACCCATTGTTAGACGCTTCAATGTACCACCAATATTGGGTAAGCTCAAATTTGCTAAGATAGTCATTCTACGTGCGATCCAGGCAGCAAAACTAAGGCATGCTGGCAGTAAAGTAATCTAGAGAGCATACAGCAAAGGCATCCTGTCAGGCCATAACCCTGAGGATGCCTTTCTTCATATCTTCATATTCTCTCATCCTGGTTGCTCAATTGTAGCGGCACCGCAAGAGGCTTAGCTGATTCTTGTCATTGCTGTTGTTAATTTGGCTGTTAATCTGTGTATTTTCTTCGTTCATTAAAACAGGCTAGAATCAGCCTTTGACCGAACCAGCTGCGATTCCTTCTACAATGCGGTCACTGAGAAAGAGAAACATAACAAGTATAGGCAGAATACTGATCATCAACGTCGCACCGATCGCTCCCCAATCCGTCGTATATTGACCAATGAAATTCTGCACGCCAACTGTCAGCGTTTTGAGCATATCCGAGCTAATGAAGGTATTCACGAAAATGAATTCATTCCAGTTATAAATCATGTTAATAATCGTGGTCGTCGCAAGCACCGAGCCAGTCATCGGCAGTACGACCTGAAAAAACACCCTATGTACCGAGCAGCCATCCATCACAGCGGCCTCCTCCACCTCTCTGGGAAGCGTGTAATAGAAGCCCAGCAGAATCAGGATCGTAATCGGCATATTGAAAGCCACATAGGCCAGAATCAGCGACAACGGATGATCCGTTAATCCAATTCGATTAAACATGCTAAATAAGGGAATCAATGTGGAATGAACGGGAATCATCATCGCCACCATGAATAAGCCAAGGACAAAGGAACTTCCCCGCCACTTCATTCTCGTAATGGCAAAGGTTACAAGACTCCCCAGTATTACCGTCAACAAGGTAGCCGTTATTGTAATCCACACACTGTTCAAAAAATATACACTGATATTCCCCGCGCTCCATACCTTGCCGTAATTCTCCCAGCGCAGCTCCCCAGGTAGAGACAACGGCGGAAGATTGAATACCTCCTGATTGTTTTTCAGTGAGAACAGCAGGAGCCACACGAGCGGGAACAACTGAAAGATAGCCACTGCGCACAAAATTAAATATAGCAGTACATAGCCGAGCTTTCGCAGGGGGCGAGAAATGAAGGTTGTACGCTTGGTCTGCGGCTTATACGCAGCTTCGAATCGCATGTAGCACACCTCCTGACTAGTTATTAAATTGCTGGAGTGGACCATTATATTGACAGTCTTCTAGATCTACGCGCTATAGATCCACGTGCTTTAGATTCACATTTCTACAGCTACGAGTACTGAATCGTTTCCTTGCTCGCCGTCGCCCGGCGAATGATCCATGTCACGATGAGACAGATCAGGAGCAGGAAAAAAGCGATAGCACTTCCATATCCAAAATCATAGGCTCGGAACGCTGTCAAATACATGTAAGATGCCATTACCTCACTCGCTCCATTTGGCCCACCGCCTGTCATGACATAGATGAGGTCAAAATATTTCAAGGAGCCGACGACGGCCAGCACGATCGTCACCTTGATAACCTCCAGCATGAGCGGGAGCCGGATGCGCAAGGCAATCTGCAAAGACGTTGCACCGTCTATTCGTGCGGCTTCCTCCAGCGTGGAGGGGATATTCTTCAGTCCAGCATAATAGATCAGAATATAAAAGCCCGCATATTGCCATAAAATCGGTACGAATAGCGCATACAGCACAAGATTAGGCTCGGCCAGCCATGCTGGTGGATTCGCGATCCCCATCGTCTCCAGCAGGCTGTTCACAATTCCGTTCGTCGGATGATACATGCGCAGCCAGAGCTGGGCAATAGCTACGGAGGACAGAAGCATCGGGATCAGATAGATTTTGCGAAATAGATTGGCCCCCTTAATCCGGGAGGCCAGTACCATGGCTACTACCAGGTAGATGATTAGACTTATTGCCGAGAATAATGCGAGCAGTAGCGAGTGCCATGCACTGGCCCAGAACTTGTCATCGGTGAGCAGTGCTGTATAATTCTCCATGCCGATAAAAGTCAGAGCTCCAATCCCGTTCCAGTCATGCAGCCCATAATACGCCGTGAGGAGGATCGGTATGTAGACGATTCCCAAAATGATGAGCAAGGCAGGAAGTACATACAAGGTAATGATCTTCTTGTTGGACATGACTTTATCCAATATACTCAGACTCCTTTCTCCGTGCTGGCCCTTGGCAGGTCGATATGGTGACCCTACTCCGCCAAGCGCGACCCGGCAACATGCCGGATCGGATGGCTCAGTCAGATCATAACCTCTCAAGTGTTGAACTGATTATTTCCACAGCAGAGCGATTGATATCAGGCGATTCTGGTGTTAAATATCAACGATGTCTAGAACAAAGACCGAATAGCGAGTTATTTCTGCCCGGAATTGCTCTTGGCCATCGCCGCATCATGCTCCTCGGAGAATTTCTCAGGGGTCGCCGCCTTGCCAAATAGGGCCTGAATCATATTCAGGTGTGTCTCAGCCGCATTGGCCTCCATCTGCACATCTGCAAACAATGTAATGCTGCTCGCCTGATTCATTTCCTCAAATAGCTCAATGTAAAGCGGAGGCAGCTCGAGCGTATCCGTATTTACCTTCGTGGCCGGGATGACGCCTGCACCTGTCACAGACTGCTCCCCCCACTCGCTCACGAAATACTCAACGAATTTCTTCGCTTCCTCCTTCACCTTCGAGTTCTCCGAGATGAACAGTCCGACACCTGGTCCGCCAACCCAGCTATTGATATTACCTTTGCCATCAGAGGCAGCTGGAAATTTGAAGAAGCCTACACTGTCACGGAATTGCTGTGGAATCTCTTCGTTCGTCGTAAAATTCGGCAGCTCCCAGGTGCCCATCATGTACATGGCTGTCTTGCCATTGAGGAACTCAGATTTGGCTTCTTCATTGGACAAACCGTTAAACCCTTTGACAAAAGCATTCATATCCACCAGCGTCTGTATCTCCGTAGCTGCCTGAAGTAATGCGGGGTCCTTGAAGCTATTTTTTCCTTGGATGGCACCTGCCAGTGTCTCCTGGCCACCAAGCCGGTCAGCCAAATACATATACCACAGTGAACCTGTCCAGCGATCCTTGTTACCCAACGCAATCGGAGCCATCCCCTGATCCGCCAACGTTTTCACTACATTCTTGAACTGGTCATACGTCTCGGGTACCTCCACACCATACTGTTCGAAGATTGCTTTGTTGTAATACACAGGTGCAATATTGAATTCCAACGGCAAGGCATACGTCTTGCCATCCACTGCATAAGCCTCTGTCGTGCCCGCTACGAACCTACCATTCAGCTCTCCAGCGAGCAGATCATCCATTGGTGTGAACAGGCCTCCTTCTACATATGGTTTCAGAAATCCAGCAGCCCAAGTGACTCCCACATCCGGCAGTTCATTTGAGGCGGAGAGCACCTTTAGCTTGTTCTTGTATTGCTCATTATCGAGCACCTCCTGCTTGATCGTTACATTCGGATGCTCCTTCTGATACTCGTCAATAATTTGATTCACAATTTTGTTCTGTCCTGCGGACACGCCTGCTGGCCATAAATGCATGAAGTTCACCGTCACTTGATTGCCTTCATTGCTGCCTGAGCCTTCACCTCCAGAATCACTACCTGCACTACCACAGCCAGCTACAATCAAAGCAAGGCACCAGATGAGGAGAAGAATCGTCCACTTTTTGTTGAACATGCATACAACCCCTTTTCTCATGTATAATCGCGGGAAATGTAACCGCTTCACCAAAATTGTAACAATGTGCTCCCATCGAGATAAGGTAACAACGATTAGGATTAATACCACTATGATTGGAAAATCTCGGTACGGATTAGATCTGCTTATCAGGGTCGGACAGACTTTGACGATATTGACCTGGGCTTAGCCCTTCCAGACTACGGAACACCTTCACGAAATACCGAGCCGTCTGGTAGCCTACCTGCTCGGCAATCTCTGCTACTGGCATGGATGTACCTACCAGCAATTCTCTCGCCCGCTGGACACGTCGGTGGGTGAGATATTCGCTGAACGTAAGTCCGGTCTGTTCCTTGAATAGCACGCTCAGATAGCTTGAATTCATATGTAATGCATAGGCTGTCTCACGTAGTGATAAGGGGTCCTGTAAATGCTGATCAATATATCGAAGCGCCTCCTGCACCTTGGTCACATAGGCCTTCTCCTGTCCAGCTGTCTCCAGTAGCTTCACATCAATTAACTGCTCCATGCGTATGACCCGCTGCATATTCTCTTCTTTGGCTAATGCCGCTTCTACCGCGCCTACGAGCTGTTCTTTATCCAAAGGCTTCAGCAAATAGTCCACTACACCAAAGCGGAGTGCCTGACGGGCCAACTCAAATTCAGAGTAACCGGAGATCACAATAATCGCTGGTGGACGAGACCTGTGATGAATGCGTTCAATCAGCTCCAGCCCGCCTAGCTCAGGCATACGGATATCGGTTACTACCAACTGTGCTTCCTGTGCCTGCAGCCATTCCAGTGCCTCTAAGCCGCTGGCAGCAGTCTCAATCCGGCAACGCCCAGAGGACCAGGTGCTTATGGTCTTTTTGACCCCTTCACGTGTTCTTGGTTCATCATCTACGATCAGAATTGTCTTCATATCGCTTCACCTCTTCTACTTCCTCCAGCATGATCAGGGATTTCGAAGGATATCGTCGTGCCATGTCCTGGTTCGCTTTCTATCCGTAGGCAAGGTCCACAATTGTCAAAAAATAACCGCAGACGCCGCTCGACATTGGCAAGACCCACACCACTACGTTTATTACTCTCTGTGTGCCCTGCGCTAAAACTAGCATACAGCTCCTCCACCTTATCCCGGCTCATGCCCGGACCATTATCCGTTACGGAGATGAGCGTATGACCCGGACGTTGAGCAGGAATAACACGTACGACGACTTGTCCGGGCTCCAGACGCTGCTCCACACCATGCCAGATGGCATTCTCTACGATGGGCTGAATCAGGAGCTTCGGGATTAGCAGGCACTGGCTCGCCTCGTCTACCTCCATGGACCAGGAAAGACGATGCATGAGACGCATGTTCATAATGACCAGATAACGTTCGACATGCTCCAGTTCTTCACGAAGCTGGACCCATTCATCGCCCTCTCGGCGATGAATAACGTAACGGAACAATCCGGACATCGCCACGACAATACGGGCCAGTTCTTCCTGCCCACGTTCATCCAGCTCCCAGCACAGCGCCTCCATCGTATTGAACAGGAAATGCGGATGGATCTGCGCCTGAAGTGCCTTCAGCTCCGTTCTGCTCTGGAGGATTTCCTTCTGGTAGACGACCTGGATCAACTCATTCAATGAATCTACCATCTGATTATAGGAAAGACTGAGCTCCCGAATCTCAACCGTTCGTGAGCTGAGAGGTATAGGATTCATCGTCCCTGAGCCTATTCCCCGCATTCCTCGAATCAAATACCGGATCGGCCGAATGAGCATGGTCGTCAGAATAAAGCTCAGTATCAGAAACAATACGGCTCCAATCAGCGCAGATAGCAGGATCGACTGGCGTAGTACTGGAACCCATTCTGTCGTATAGTTCACCGGTGTCAGCATGATCAGCTTCCAGCCAGTGGGCTCCAATTCGTTGTGTACAGCCACATAGTGCTCTTTCCCGAGCTGTAACGTCCCCTGATCCCGCTCAGCTGCAAAAACATCTGCGGCGTCCACAGCAGAGGAAGAATTCGCCGATAGCACATGCCCTCCCTGATCATATAGCCATATCCCTTCCCTAGTGACGGTAGAGAAGCTACTCGTAGCATCCGTTAAAGTGAAGTAGGCCTTATCTAATCGAATATAAAGATATCCACCGTGAGTGAAGGATTTCTCGACCAGACGTATTCTCCTTACTGCTACAACTGCACTGGCATCAACCGGATCTTCACCGAACCAGACTAGCTGCCCCTTCCCCGCATCAGCCTGCTGAATCCAGTCAGGAGGGAGCCTGTCCACGAGACTTCCATCATCCAGAGGAAGCAATCTACGATAATTACCTGTATAGATCTCCAGTGACTTGATGTCTGTAGCATAAGCTTCATATTTGCTAACCTCACGCTGGAGCTGCTGGCGATTTTCGAACGATAGAGGACTGCCCTCCGCCTCCTGCATCAGCAGGCGCTGAACTGTAGCATTGGTCGATACCTGCGCCGTCAGCGTATTGACCTGATTCAGCATCGCTTCCAACCTGCCCATTGTCTGCATGGAGGTCTGCTGGATGTGACGCTCAGCACTGTTGCGGAGCAATACGGACACCTGCTTATACACAATCATCCCGATGAAAATAAGTACAATGACCATTACGAGCATAAAGCCAAGAAAAATCTGATTCCGCAACGTATTCAGACTGTTGATCCATCTATACACGCGCCTGCACTCCTTTCCAATAGAACATCCTTATTCACGAAAGCAAGCGAATATGGCAGCACAAAAAAGCCTCCTTGCCTCCAATGTGCCGGGCAGAAAGGCTTTATTGTCTATTTCTCCAGCCAAAGGACTCGTCAGCCAGCTGTGGTCAATGGGAGGCGAGCAAGCTAAGCACGCCTACAAGGGACCCTCGCGCTTTGATCCACACAAACATCAGAACGAACCCGCTCTATTTATCTGCCTGTGGGGTGGTTATACCTTGCGAGCTGATGAAACGCCGGCTTGGGGAGATGGGACTCATCGAACAGGAACGGCCAGTTTTTTCGCCCCCGTACTGGAAAATCATCCAGCCATGTATAATCGTCTGCTGCCCCCCAGAAGGTTACAGACGACACATGCTGGCGATACTCCTTCAGCAGCTCGAAGACATCCGCATAGCGGCGAGCCTGCAATTCCAGCATTTCTTCGCTCGGTTGTGTGAGATCCTTACGATGATCGTCGAAGCGATACATGGACATATCCAGCTCGGTGATCTGCAATTGCAGACCAAGCGAAGCATATCTTTCGATGGCTGCGCGGATTTCATCTAGACCTGGCTCATAGAGATTCCAGTGCGCCTGTAGCCCTACTCCATGAATGGGTACACCCTGCTCCAGCAATGATTGAAGAAGCTTATGAATCTTCCGGCTCTTCTGCGGATCGGATTCATTATAGTCGTTATAGAACAACAGCGCGTCTGGATCAGTCTCATGCGCGTACTCGAACGCTTTTGCAATGAAGTCTGGCCCTGCAATCTCCAGCCAACGCGAGGGACGAAGCAGCTCGTCTCCCTCATCCGCAATCACCTCATTGACTACGTCCCAGGCGTAAATATCTTGTTTGTACCTGCTCATGACGGTTCTAATGTGGGATTTCATGCGCTGCAGCAAGGTCTCCTGATCCACCCTAGATCCGTTATGGGTCTCGAACATCCAATCAGAGGTCTGATTATGCCACACGAGTGTATGGCCTCGCATCTTCATGCCATGCTCGCGTGCAAAGGAGACGATACGATCTGCTTCCTCGAAGGTATATTCGTCCTCTGTCGGATGCACACTTATGAACTTCATTTCATTCTCAGCTGTAATACTGTTGAAATGCGCCACTAGCAGATCACGCTGCGTATGAATGGTTCGTGCGCTCACTGCCGCTCCAATCAGAAAGTCGTGTCTGAATTGCTCCTGAAACAGCTCCTTCAGCTTCGGCACTTGGCTCTTGTACTGCGATTGGCCCTTGTACTGCGACATCCAGATCGCCTCCTGTAACCTGTATATTTCGAGCGGATAAGCTCATGACAGCATGCAAGCTATCCTTTGACGCCGCCCAACGTCATGCCCTTCACAAAATATTTCTGAAGAAACGGATATACGAGAATGATTGGCACGCTTGCTACAATAGTCATTGTGGCCCGAACCGAGGTCGGTGTGACCTGATTGACTCCACTCTCAGATCTGGCGAACTGACTGGCATAGTCATTGCCGGAATTAAGCGAGGAGTTGGAATTTTGCAGAATCTTCATCAGCTCGTATTGCAGTGTGCTAAGCTCACCGTATGAGGAATTATACAAAAAGACATCGAACCAGGAATTCCATTGAAACACAGCCGTGAATAACGATACCGTAGCTAGTACCGGAACGCAGAGCGGCAGGACGATTCGGATGAATGTACTGAATTCGCCAGCTCCGTCGATACGTGCAGACTCCAGGATGCCCTCAGGCAAGCCCTCGATGAAGGAACGAATTACGATGACATTAAATACCCCGATCAGTCCTGGAATGATATAGACGGCGAACGTCCCCAGCATACCGAGCTCACGAATGAGCAGAAAATTCGGAATGAGGCCTCCATTGAAATACATGGTCAAAATAAAAGCGATGGATACAAATTTGCGCAGAACATACTCCGGGCGACTAATCGTATAAGCGACCATAGCACAGCAGAATACGGAGGTGAGTGTGCCAATAATCGTCCGCAGCACCGAGATGAGTGTAGCGTGAAAGATAGTCGCTTCCTTGAAGACATACTTGTAGTTCTCCCAAGTAAACTCTCTTGGCCACAGATAAATACCGCCTTTGACCGAGTCATTCGCATCATTAAGCGATACCGCAAGTGTATTAATAAAAGGATACAACGTCACAACGATCAAAAATGTCATGAACACGATGTTACACGTATCGAATATCCGATCCGATGGTGATTTGAACCGGGCATGCATACGCGGTGCAGCGGATGTCTTCGCCATAGCGGTCCTCCCGTCGTTATTGTGCCAATTTCACTGTTACACTATCTTACCTGTCACTCCAAGCTTGCTCCCCTATCTACCCTCATGAAGAGCAACGTCTCAAACCGAGACGATTTGTATGTTAGAATAGCCTCTCACCACCAAGCCGCTTCGCGATATGATTCGCACTGAATAGCAGGATGAAGCTGACGATCGTCTTGAACATCCCTGCAGCAATTGAGAGCGAGAAATTCCCCATCTGAATCCCGTATTTCAGTACGAAAATATCGAGGTTCTCCGAATAATCTACGTTCATGCCATTTCCGAGCAAATATTGCGGCTCAAAGCCTGATTCCAGCAAATTACCGATATTCATGATAAGCAGGATGATAAACACGGGCTTAAGTCCCGGAAGTGTGATGTGCCATATTCGTTGAAAGCGCCCGGCTCCGTCCATCTCTGCTGCCTCATATTGTGCCGGATCAATCATCGTCATGGCTGCGAGATAGATGATCGTATTCCAGCCGACATTCTTCCATACCTCCGAGGCTCCTAGAATCCCCCAGAAATATTCACCTTTGCCGAGCCACAGAATAGGCTCCTGGATCAGGCCAGACCACAAGAGTAGCTCATTAACAATTCCGCCGTCAGCGGATAGCGCAGTTGAGATAATGCTCGCCGCGACGACCCAAGAGATAAAGTGCGGCAAATAGCTGACAGTCTGTACGAAGCGCTTGAACATAATGTTGCGCAGCTCGTTCAGCAGAACAGCAAGAATGATTGCCGTCGAGAAGCCCAGAATCAGATTAATGAAACTCATGGCAAGCGTATTGCGCATCACCCGGAAGAAATGCTCATCCTGAAACAAAAACACAAAATGCTGTAAGCCAACCCATTCCTGGTCAAAAATTTTCTTCGCTGGCTTGAAATCCTGAAATGCAATTGTCCAGCCCCATAAGGGAAGATATTTAAAGATGAACAGCCATATCAAAAAAGGAATTGACATGAAGACGAGCGTTCTCTGCTGTAGCAGCTTCTGAAAAAATCCCTTTCGGCTAGCTTTTACTTCCGTTAAGGTCTGATGCTGTACAGGCTCCAATGAATTCGCCTTATTCACAGCTTCTACTCCTCTCTCTCCCAAAATCCGGTGTAGCCCCTCTCACGCCTTTTGAAGATATATCTTCACGATATACCGGGAAGTCCCTCTGTACGGGAGATCCCGGTGGGCCTGTGAGCACTCGTTTATTTGCCCTGCACTCTGTCGATCTTTTTTGCGATCTCTGTAGTAATGAACTCCTCGTAATCCTTGACACCCAGCTTGTCGAATTCGGCAATGTACTCATTCCAGATGCCTTCGAAATCCGCTGGATTGGCCAGTACCAGGCGTGGGAAGTATTTCCGCTGCAAATCGCTCTTCTTCTGGGTGAAAATCTGTGCCGGGGAGCCCTGTACCATAGGAATGCTCCAGGCCGGGAACCAAGGACGCTCATCAGGTGCGGCAAACAATTGGGAGAAAGATTCGATACCATAGGCATCCAATATCTTCTTGTCGCCCTCGGTATAGGACATCTGCGCTACCTCGGGTTGACGCCCGGCACCCACCGAGTTGCCATCGGGGAGCGTAGAGCCGCTTCCGTACCGTGGCCAGCTGTACTCGAAATATTTGAAGCCGAAGGTCTCACGGAATGCCTCGGCATTGGTCTGGACAATCTGTTCTGGCGTGCGGTAGAAGCGACCGCTCTCATCAACAGAATAGGTCTCGTCCTTGATGCCCCACTGCGATAGAATCTGATTCTCATCCGTCAGCAGATTATCGAAGAACTTAATGATCCGCTCTGGATTCTTGGCGCTGACCGAAATGCCAACCCCACGGTTGTTGATAAAGGAAGGTGGATCCAGATACTGATCCTTAGTGTTCTCGTCAAATACGATAGGCAGAGCCATATATTCCAGATCATCATTGCCAGAGGCTCTGGAGGCTTCACGCAGATTGTTCAGCGCTTGCCCGGCCTGCCATCTGTAATCGAAGAAGCCAAGCACCTTACCAGAAGCCAGCTTCGCCAGATATTGGTCATAGTTGTCTACGAAGGAGGACTTGTCGAACAGCCCTTCCATATTCAGTTGGTTTAGTTCCTGCAAATACCGCTTCGTAATGTCATCATCCGAGTAATCGTTCGCCTGATGCGTCTGCATATCAATAAGGACATCGCCCTCGTTAGGGTAGCCAGCCAGATGCATTGGCGGATTCGTAAAGGCAAAGAATTTATCCTGTGTGGTCAGCGCCAGGTAGCCAGTCAAGCCCTCGCCTGGATGCTCTTTGACATAATCGCGAATCAGGTTCAGATACTCATCCAGCGTCTTGACCTTCGGGTAGCCAGCCTCCTTCAACACACGGCGCTGAATCCAGAATGCTCCCTGCTCCACATTCGGATCGGAGATAAATTCACCAACGACCGGACTCATAGGCAGGAAATAGATGTTCCCATCCTCGGCCTTCATGAGATTATAGTACGGCTCATAGACCCGCTTGATATTCGGACCATACTGGTCAATAAGATCGTTAAGAGCAATGAAGGAGCCTGAGCTGACCAGCTTGTCAATGGAATCCCCGGGTACGATCACGTCAGGATAATCGTTACTGGCAATAAAGGTACCTATCTTCGTATTCTCATCACCAACAAGATGCTCCATTTTGAAGTTGACGCCCGTCTGCTCCTCCAGAATTTTACCTATCGTCGTTTCGTTAGTATTTTTGTCTTTACCAGCTACGGAGTTGAAATAAGTAAAGGTGACCTTGTCATCCGGTCCGCCATCCCCTTCTGCCGATTGGGTTCCTTTTCCGCTACAGGCAGCGAGTAAGGATACCATCATCACCATTGTCAAACAGCCAAGCCAAAGTTTCTTGTACATGCTCTGGGCCGACCCCTTTCGCTTCTGGTTTTTGAAAGCACTTTCATTATATGGGAGCCAATGACACATGTTTACCCGCCAATCTTTAGAGGATACTTAGAAAACTATAGAAGCTGCACCTATGACGTGGCTATCCACTTTCCCAAGGTCCGATCTTAACCTTACTGGCCAAATTAAGCCTACACAAGCTTCAAAGGAATAGAAAGCTGGATGCGTGTTCCCTCCCCAAGCGAGCTATCCATCTGGAATTGAAATTCTGTGCCGTAATACAACTTCAGACGATAGATGACATTCTGAATTCCGATCCGCTCCCCCATCTGCGTTTCTGAATCCATATAGCTATAGATTCGCTCTACCTGCTCCCGTGGCATCCCGGCTCCATCATCCTGAATGATGCAGATCAGATGATCCTGCTCACGCTTCACAAGTACACGAAGGCTGCCGCCAAGCTTCAGCGGCTCAATACCGTGTATGACGGCATTCTCTACGAATGTAACGATGGACATCTTGGGGATTAGCCACTCTCCTTCTTCTACAGGGGAATCGACCGAATATTTAATCTTCTCACCGAACCGGTAGCATTGAATTTCAAGGAAGCAGTGTACAAAGCCAAGCTCCTCCTTGAGCGTGACCATATCCTTCTTCCACACTAACGAATTGCGCAGCAGCTTCGCGAGATGATGAATGATTCGTGCGGTCTCATCCTCATCCTTCATCAGGCTTCTCATCCGGATCGTCTCCAGCGTATTGAACAGAAAATGCGGATGGATCTGGCTCTGCAGAGCATTCAACTGGGCATGCCTCCGCTGTAGCTCCAGATCCTTTTTCTGAATATCAGCCACATATACGTCGTTAATCAAGCTCTCGATCCGCCTTGTCATCCGGTTGAACTCATCGGTCAACTGCCCGATCTCATCTCGCGCCTCCGCTCCTTCAATCGTAGCGTAATTCTGATGCTTGACCTGCTTCATATGCTTGAGAATTCGTACTAGCCGTACATTGAGCGATTGACTAATCCAGAGGATGACCATTGTTGGCAGCAAGAAATTCAGACACGTAAGCACCACAATGAATCTGAGCGACTGCTGGACATCACGTAGAACTACATTTTCGGGAATATGAGCTACCAGGGTCCAGGTATTCAGATTATTCGTGCTGAAGGGCTGTGTCTGGAAGGTGATGTATTTCTCGTCATGCGTGATGTGACTATATAGAATACTTGACTTCAGTACATCCACATTCGGGTCCGTTGTATATTCGACCTTGCCGCTGCTGCCTAGCAAATAGATTTTGCCAGGAATATTGAGATTGCTCAGAATCTGTCGGATAGCATTGGTCTGCATGTCGATCTTGAGGTATTTAACATGATGATCCTGAGAAGTAAAGTAGTCCATTCTGCGCACAACACTGAAGCTGTCCAATTGCCCGAATTGGCCTGTTCGCAAGACCACCGGCTGGGAGGAGGGGTTCTGTGATACTTGTTGGTACCAGCTTTCCTGCTGTACATCGTAGTCAATCAAGTTGATCCCTCCCGAAGGAAGCAATGTGGGATTATCAACATACACCGTAATCTTCTCAACTGAGTTGTATACCGCACTGCCCGAGTTAAGGATACGACGCAGATATGAATCATAAGCTGCGACATAGTTAGCAGGATCTTCATAGACGGTATCCACAATTTCGTTCAGTTGAATATCGGTGTAGAACACAGATGAAACCTCCGTAGCAGCTTGTACCTCGCGACTGAACTCATTTTTCATTTGCTCCAGTGCCACCCGCACATCCTGCATTCGTTGCTCTCTAACACTGGTGGAGGTGACCTGATAGAATACCAGATTGGTAATCAGGATGGGCAGGAAAACAGCCAGAAAATACATCAGGAGCATTTTATCGCGAAGGCGAACGTGATTCAGACTAAGCTTCATCATGCTGTCCCTTCCGCAAGGTGCTTGCCATGTTGCTATCTATGGTGCCAATAGCGTTACCGGCCTGATTATCGTTAGCAACGTTATTAGCATTAATAGACTCATTGGTCTCATTGGTCTCATTGATTTTATTAGTCTCATCAGCATGATCCCTCATCCTGGCCTGGGCTAATCCAGTCTCATTCAGCAAGCGAATACGATACTCGGTCGGTGTAGAACGCTCCATCTTTTCGAATTGGGTCACAAAATAATCCGGATTGGCAAAACCCACGTGCCCCGCAATCTCATAAATACGAAGATCCGTCTGACGCAACAGGCGTTTGGCTTCACTCACACGTAGCTGCAGTAAAAAGTCATTGAAATAGATGCCATATGTTTTTTTAAACAGCTGCCCGAGATAGACTGGATTCATATAGAACTTCGCTGCAATGCTCTTGAGACTAATATTATGATGAAAATGGGTCTCGATATAGGCTCTGATCTGCCCAATACCGCCCTTCTGCTGCTCACGGCGAAGCTGAGCAATATAGTGCGCGCTCTCTACAGCAAATGCCGTAAATAGCCGCTTCAGCTCTCTCAAGGACAGATTATGGTCATGCCAGATCATCATCGCTTCAAGACTGGCTAGCTGGTCCTGCTGTCCACCCATCCGATTCAGAACTCGCACGACACCAAGCACACATTGGTTAATGGCGGTCTTCACCGCTTCAGGCGCGTACAGCTTGCTCTGGAATGAGTGAAACAGTTCATGAATTGTCTGCTCCAGCTCCTCAAATTGTAGCTCCTCGATCTGCTCTAGAAGCTTCGTATACAGACTCTCCTCCAGACCAATATAGTGCAGCTCCAACTTGACAGTGTCCTCGAAGATGACAATACCACACTCATCATAGACATACTTGTACTGCAAGGCTTCCTTCACAGAAGCATAGGCTTGCTGCATTTTATCCAATCCTTGGACGGGCTTACTGAAGTACAACAGTACTCTTCTTTGCTCTCCACTCAGAAGATGCTGCACCTGAACTGCAAAAGCCTGCAGATGTCCATCCATCGACATAATCATCCGCTCAGGTACGATAACTCCGATCCGATTACGATGCTCATGCAAATATAACGGATGGTCGCTCCCTATGACCTCTCGTAGTGCCAGCTCGACCTGCGTTTTGAGCGCCTCTCCATCCGATTTGTCCTCCACACTGGGACGAATGAAGTCATGATCATTCAGCTCCACAAAAAGATAATAAAGCCGCTCACTGGGTTGTAGCTGCAGTCTGGATTCCCATTCCCGCAGCAGTACACTATCCACCTCTCCCATAATGAGGGATTCCATCAGACTTCCTGACAGAAGCTGATTCGTTCGGTGGCGGGCCTCGCGCTCTTCTGCCAGCCGCTTGCTCAGACGAATAAGAGCATCGCTCAGTTCGGCTTCATCGATGGGCTTCAATATGAAATCATGCACACCAAAACGTACAGCTTGCTTGGCATAATTGAATTCATCATATCCGCTTACGATCATAAAATAGGGATTGGCCGTTCCTTGCGACTTGACCCGCTTGATTAGCTCCAGACCATCCAGCACTGGCATACGAATATCCGTGATGACCACATCTGGCTGTAGACGCTCAATGATTTCCAGTGCATCCTCTCCATTGTCCGCCTCTTCCACGATTTCAAACCCGCAGGCCGTCCAATCCACCAGCTTCAGTAGTCCTTTGCGCGTGAATACCTCATCATCCACCAAGATCACCCGGTTCAAATGCACGGTATACCCCTCTTCCCTCATCCTTATAGTCGTTTACCTCGATAGGCAAACGCTTTCATTCCTAATTCTTTATTCTATCTACATAAAAGTCAACATATCTCAGATGCAAATCATTTAGTATATTGAGTATGAGTAGCATGAGTATGTGTAGCATGAGTATGTGTAGCATGAGTATGTGTAGCATGGGTACGTGTAGCATGGGTACGTGTAGCATGGGTACGTGTAACATTGGTATGTATATGCTGGAGCAATCTTCAACTATTCTTCCAATGGAGCCTATTGAATCTATGAAATGAATTACAGCAACCACAACAACAGCTAAAAACCATCCAGGACTTTTTGACTCCAGGACAGCTTTTAGCTTTTTTAGCTTTTAGCCGTTAGCCTTTGAATACAATCTCATCTGCTGGCCCTGTTACGCTCGCACAGCTTCATTACAGGTCACTTGTAGCACGATATCCCTGGTTGCACTTATACAGCGCAGCTTCACTTGGCTATACCACCTGAATGCTATAACCTGACGGTATATAATGGACCGAGACATCCGGAAAGTCATCTTGCAGCCCTCTAGCAATCGCTGCCATTCCTGGCTCCTCACTGACGGCGTGCCCTAGTAGGAACAGGACCTTCCCGATGCCCTGAGCAATACTGTCTCCAACATACTCCGGTGTCTCCCATTCGGGACCTTCACCGATCATGAGCAGCTCCACCCCCTCATCCTGAAAAAGTGGAATCGCATGTGTCCCACCACCTCTATATCCCACAGTAATGCCGATACGTCGGCAGAGGGACTGATGATCGCCAATATACCGAAGATATGGTAAATGCAGCTTTTTCTTGATCAGATTCGCTATCACTGCTACTGGTAATGCTTCAGGTAACAGCACGATCGTTGAGGTCGACATCGCCGAGATGACATAGGCTTCCCAATCGAGAGCCGTTACCAAGCTATGCGTTATGATATCAGGGCTATATCGATGTGGAGCATCGTGATGACGATAAATAACAATCCCCGACGAATGGATCAACTCCTGCTTGGCTTTGTATACGGGATCTCCAATCAGTTCAGCCGAAGCCTGTATTCGATGACTATAATAGATACCTTCGTGTGTAATCAACAGATTGGCATCAAGCTCCAAAGCTCGTTGTATAACGTCATGAGATGCACAAAAGGTAACCGCTATTCCCCTTACGAATGTATCTGGTGTACCAGCCAGCAATCCATCTACGTTCTGATCCTGTTGTGCCAGTCCTTCCCATCCTGCAGTCGGCTCTGCTAGTCGTTGAATGACGTCCTGAACCGTAAGCCTCATGTGCAGCCTCCCTCACCTTTACGATTGCGTGTAAATCTATACCGAATCTCTTCCTGCGGAGCGGCGGAATTGGAACCAGCCGAAGTCAAACTGACTGCCAGGCAAAAAGAGAAAGGTGACCTTCTGCATGCCCCGAATCGGCTCCAGATGAAACATCCGTTCTGTGTAATCATCTGATTGATGGAACTCCACCAATTGACGATGCTCCTGATTCCCATCATGAAAGCGCAGATGTAATGTATTCTTATCAATCGAAGATCGGCCAAAGAGAATAAGCTGGTCTGCTCCCTCCTCCTGAAAATCCATATGCAAATATTCCAAGGAAACATTATTGCCTATGCCCTCAATAAAATCACCTGTGACTGTAAAGGTATCGCCATAGATGTGATCACTAGCGGCTGCCGTATGGCGTGCAAAAGCCCGATTGATTGGTTCGAAGGAGAAGCCCTTGATATGGACCTTCTCCTGCAATACGAAGCAGACCGACGTAATTCCCCGCAGCGGCTGGGACAGCACATATGTCTCCTCCTGATACACGTTCCAGCGTGATTCCTTTTGATAGATGACATCGGCCAGCATCGTGCTGCCCGCTTCACCAGGCATACCCTCCCATATTTGCAATGCATAAGGATCACTTGACAGAGCAAAGATGGGGATCGTGATCGTATCTGCTCCGAGCGAACCGAAATCCAGCTCATGGAAGCCAACCTGTGTCTCTCCGTCGCGGCTAGTCGCAACCCCCTTCTCGTTGCCATTGCTGAGGTCGCCTTGGCTATAATCGTACAGTCCTGCAGAAATGAATTCATAGGGATTCTTGAAAGCGGGTCCCAATCCTGTCCCCGTGAATTCCAGCTGTGACATAAGCCTGATGTGCTCTGTCCCATTACGACTAGTACAACGTACGCGGAAATCCCCATCTCCGATTGCGATAACAGTCGCACTATTCCCCGCCGGGACGATACGAGCCATATTAGACACAATTCCGGCTTCATTGACGACAGACCATTCCAATTCAGGATAGGTGGCATGTGGGGGATGAAGCTCGGCGCGGACGATCACCGCACGAGTCATTGGATCAAGCTGCTGCCCTCCCTCGCTGATCAGCTCGATTTTACGAACAGGAATTTCATCCTTGCAGCCCGTCACGATTGGCAGATCTTCATTTCGCTCTTGCGCGTCGATTCTATCTAGCTCGCCTGAATCGACAGCTGCTACGGTGTCCAGCAGTATAGACGCAGTAGGCAAGCCTGGTGATGATACACGAAGCTGAATTGACCCAGCTTGTAGAGTTGATCCTATGATCGCCATTACCTTGCCGCTGAACAGCCGTCTGCTCCTTCCTTTATAAGGGTCATAGTCTGTACTATCCCCATTGTCCAGTCCCAGCAGCCGACCTGCCCCTGTTACCTCTACGTGGATGCGATTGTTGGCATTTTCTACAATACGTCCGTTCCTATCTTCCATGGCAATCTCAACAAAGATCAGATCGGTACCGTTAGCCAACATCGACTTAGAATCAGCATGCAAGACAATACGTTCAGGATCTCCGAAGGAAGCTCTTATGTCTGTAGCAAGTACACGCCCGTTGTCGTCATATGCAATAGCCACCAGTTCTCCCGGTTCATATGGAATCTTCCACCAGCCGAGCAGCTCATGTCCATGAGTATGGTCAATGTAGTGGATACCCAAGCTTCTTCCGTTCAGACGCAGCTCGACCTTAGGTGCATTGGTGCAAACACGTACATCGATCATCTGACCGGGATTGAAATCCCAGTAAGGAAGCAGGTGAACCATGGGGTTCGTACGATAATCCGTCCATGCAGCTTGATAAATAAAGTAGGCATCCTTCTTGAAAGTAGCTGTATCCAGCTGTCCGAAATAGGAGCTCTTCGTATGGTATGGGGTAGGTTCGCCAATGTAATCGAAGCCTGTCCATATGAATTGGCCCAGCGAGAAGGGAGTGTCCCGCTCAGCCAGAATGCAAGCCTCGGCTGACCTAGCTCCCCAACTTGTAGGGCTGTTGCCCAGCGAAGAGCACTGTCTGTCGTCATCCGTAAGAATGGATTGCTCATACGGGAAATGATACACCCCTCTACTGGATACGACGGAAGCCGTCTCACTGCCATAGATGATCCAGTCGGGATATTGTAGATGATGGGCAACATAATATTTATCGCCATAGTTATAGCCAGCGACTTTGACAAGATCAGCACATTTGCGGGCATTCTCCCAGGGCATATAATTCGACCCAATCGTTACGCTTGCATTTTGCCGTGGATCATGCTGCTGCACATACTCCATCAGTCGGAGTGTAATCGCCTGTCCTCGCTCATCCGCATGCGTATCATAGATTTCATTGCCGATGCTCCACAGCATCAGACTCGGATGGTTACGGTCTCGACGAATCCAGCTCCTGACATCCCGTTCTGCCCACTCCCCGAAGAATCTGGCGTAGTCATAAGGTGTCTTCGGACGCTCCCACATATCGAAGGCCTCCGACACGACGAGCAGGCCCAGTTCATCCGTCAGCTCCATAAGCTCCTTGGCTGGCATGTTATGTGCGGTCCGGATAGCATTCGCCCCCATCTCCTTCAGCAACCGCAGTCTTCTTAGCAGCGCCGCCTTATTGAAGGCTGCCCCCAGAGCACCCAGATCATGATGCTCGCATACACCATTCAGCTTCATTCGCTTCCCATTGAGCAAGAGTCCCTGCTCAGGATCAAGCACGATATCACGAAAGCCGATAGATTGGCTAATCGTCTCCAGCAGCTCTAGGTCAGAGGTCGCTCCCTGCGTCATAACCTCGGCCTGACCAGCATGTAACTGCCCGTTAATCGCCTGAGAAGGCAACCTGTGAATTGTAGTGATAAGCTGATACAAATGCGGTGTATCCGGGCTCCACAGTAATGGGCATTGTACCTGCATGGTTAGCTGGCTGGTAATGACTGGACTGGTCTGTGTATCTATCAGCTCGCGTTGCCCGATAGGATTTTGTATAGCTGCAACCACCTGTCCGGCCTGCCAGAGCGTATGCGTCAGTTGAACGGCATGACTCAGCCTGAGCTCTGTCTCTATGTTCAATTGCCAGAACAGGTCCTCCTGCTTGGTAGACACATAGATGCCATCCGTTACGATGTGGCTTGGCCCTCTGGTCTTCAGCCAGACGTTGCGATATATGCCTGCACCCGAATACCAGCGGCTATTAGGCGCCTGATGTACGACTTTGACTACAAGCTCGTTGTCCCCTTGTACGAGTGCATCCGAGATCACATGCTCAAATGCCGAATAGCCATATTTCCACTCCCCTACAACCTTACCGTTGACGTATACATGTGAGTCCATATAGACCCCATCGAAGCACAGAACGAGCTCTTGCCCATCCCAGTCCGGGCTCCATGATATTACCTTGCGATACCAGCCAACGCTGTCCTCGTAGAGCTCTTGGGTATTGTAGATGAGCCAATCATGGGGAATGTCTACCTGTTCGAAATTCAATGCATTCCAATCGGTTATACCCAGACTGCTCTTGGCGAATGTCCAGCCTTCGTTGAAGCGTACCTTGCTGTTCACAGTGCATACTCACATCCTATGTTTAGTATTCAGACTAAAATAGAGAACTATGACTATTCTCAAGCAAAGAGTTTTGATCCTTCTACTATATCACGACATTTGGTAAAAGATGTATTTATATGGCAAGTTCTATATTTCTCAAAGGATTATCTTTATGCACCGTCTGTAAAAACCGTCTCGGATCATATCATCTCCTGCATTTGTGATTACACATTCGTCTACTTGGAATAATTTTCATGCATTGATTTACACAAATCTCGACTTACGTTTACTTTGCAATTACGAACTCTTTCTATACTAAAGCAGATATACGGCCATGAGCTAGAATAAGGACCTGATCATGAAAGGGGAATCTGTTACGTTGAACAAGAAAAAAAACTGGCTCGCCGTGCTCTCCACGGCGGCAATCCTAGCTGGTGGAGTAACAAGTAATCCTCTATCCACGCATGCAGCAGATGCCACAGAGGCTATGCAGCTACGCACTGTTATCCAGAATATGCAAGGGAAAGTACAATGGAATCCTCGTAGCAAGCAGGTGGATATCCGAGCTGATGGGCTGAATGCCAGCCTTGAAGTGGGATCTGGCAAAGCCACGATTAACGGCAGCTCTGTGAGCCTTGACAGCAGCACTTACTTGGCTAATGGCAAGACCTATATTTCCGGCAATACGTTCTCTCTCTTGCAAGACGCTGTGTTGAAAGCCCAGAACAAAACTGGATTCGAGCTGGCAGCTTCCTTCCAGATGCCAGGGAATAAAGCGGAGATTGCTGCCTCCACACCCGATGGCAACCGCCTGCTCGTAACCGAAGCGGATCTGGGAAGCATCAGCGTGCTGGATATCTCAGATCTGAAGCAGGTTCGTGTCTTGAAGACCATCAGCTTCCATGAGTTGTCTCCCGCTGCAGAGGTAACCAGTGTCACCGTCTCCAAGGACGGACAGTATGGACTTGCTGTGCTTCGTACTGGAGACACGGATCTTAACGCCAACAAGGGCTTGCTCGCTTTCGTAGATCTCTCTACGTATACTACAGTCAAGACCTATGAGCTTGGGATCGGCCCCGACTCCATCGCACTCTCACCAGATGGAAAGCAAGCTGTAATTGCGATCGAGGATGAAGAGCTTAATAAGGAAGCAGATGAGATCGACTACGCAAATGCTAAGAGACCTGGCAGCATTATGATCGTGAGTTTCCCAGACGGCGATGTCCTGCAAGGTGAGGTCACGGATATTCCTGTCTCGCTTGCTGAAGTGCCTGGAGCCATTTATCCGCATGATCCCCAGCCGGAGTATGTAGCGATTAGCCCAGACAGCACAACGGCTGCTGTGACTCTCCAGGAGAATAATGTAATTGCCCTGGTCGATTTACGTACCAAGCAGCTCAGCCATGTCTTTTCATTGGGGACGACCTCGCATCCAGCAGATCTAGAGGATGGTGGCGTCGTAGACTTCACTGATGCGCTGACTGCACGCTATGAACCGGATGGCATTGCCTTTACGGCAGATGGCCAGTATGTACTGACCGCGAACGAAGGCGATCTCGGGAAGAATGAATTTAAGGATGGAGTCAAGGCGGGCGGACGCAACATTGCCGTCTGGAATTTGCAAGGCCAACGTATATACGACAGCCAGAACCTCATTGATGAGGCCACCGCCAAAGTAGGACTGTATCCGGATGATCGCAGTCCGAACAAGGGCAGTGAGGTTGAGAATGTAACCATTGCTGACGTAGACGGCGTGGCGATAGCTGCAGTAGCCTCAGAACGAGCAGATGCTATTTTGTTCTTCAATCTGAACAACCCAGCTGAGCCGAGCTATATGGGTCTCATCCCGACTGCAGGTGAATCACCGGAAGGCATCCATAAGATACAAGGGCGAAGCGTGTTCGTTAGTGCAGATGAAAGCACCGGAACCTTGAGCTTCTTTGCCAAATGGGACTTCTAGGACAACAGAGTTGAATTCATATCTATAGTAAGTATCACTATTAAAAAATACACCCTTTGGAGTAAGCTGAGCCACTTTGCCTGCTTGATTCCAAAGGGTGTATTTATCATCATTTGAAATTCGTAAATTGCAGATCCAACGACAGATGCTCAGCTCCTCGCAATAGCTGCATGACCGATTGAAGATCATCTCTGCTTTTGCCTGTCACACGAATCTGATCGCCCTGAATCTGGCTCTTAACCTTGAGCTTCGAATCACGAATAAGGATATTGATCTTCTTGGCATTCTCCTGGTCAACACCTTGCTTGAAGCTTAGCTTCTGGCGAACCGTCCCCATAGAAGCAGGTTCAATCTTTCCATAATCGATGTTCTTCACTGCCAATCCGCGCTTGATCATCTTCGACTTCAGAATATCCAGCACAGCATTCAGCTTATAATCATCATCCGAAGTGATAACCAATGCATCCTTCTCCAGGCTAAGATCGCTCTTGCTGCCTTTAAAATCAAAGCGAGTCTCGATCTCACGTTCCGTCTGATGAACAGCGTTCGTCAGTTCCTGCATCTCCATTTTACTAACGATATCAAAAGAGTGTTCAGAAGCCATATGTATCATCCTTTCCAACCATTTCAATTGTATTATATGTAAAAAAGGAAGCCCTGTCTAATCTGGCAATGACCTGCACTTGGCCAACCACACGAAAAAGGTATTCTGGCAATGAACCAGAATACCTTTTGCTATGCACTTATCCAACTCGTACATACGCTTGCCTTAGGAACGGCTTTCGATGGGACGTCTGAACATATCCAATATCCCGAGCACGATATGTGCCAGACCAAAGCCTAAAATGCCATATCCCCAGGCATTTGGTGTCAGATAATAACCTAATAGGCTGACGATAATACCCAGTCCTGTTACGATCCAGCTAACGGTCAAGCTGATGCACCTCCTTCAGTCGGAGTCTAATTACTGCCTGTCTGTAGACAGTCATAGTATCTCCGGGAGGCACTGGCTATATGCGTGAACTACTGCGCATCCTTGATCCTTCAACAAAGATCAAATTCGGCCATGATCCTAAAGCTTCTTTTCCTTAATTGTTGGAACCGGAAGCATCATCTTCAGAATCAGCGCTCACGTCTGTCGTGGAATTGGAGTTCGAGTTGGCGGCTGAATCATCCATCACGAGACGAATGCGAGTTGTCGCTTTTCCATCCGTGATCGGCTGTCCAGCAACCGTGATTGCTGTGGCCGCGGAGTAGCCTGACTTGATATACATACCCTCAGAACTCAGATCCCAAGAGAAGGAATCACCGCTTGCCGTATTGCCGTATTCCAGCTTCTCGCCCCGCGAATTCTCTCCCTTGTATACTTCGAGCCAGCTATGGCCAGTTGCATTAATTTCAACCTTCACTGGAGCACCAGCTGCACCAGATACCTTAAAGATCGTCGTACTCCCAGCCTTGCCATCCTCAGTTACAGTAACTCCTGTTGGAGTTGAGGTTTCTGGCTCATCATCATTTGGAGTAGAGGACCCATCCTCTGCACCTGTACCGCCTCCAGGCTCATTCGTATCCCCAGGCGTCGTTCCTTGCCCCGGCTCAGTGCTACCACCATTTTGCTCAGGTGTAGAGGTAGATGGAGTCTGCTCTGTAGGAGGAGGGTTTTGTTCCGTTACAGGCGTAGTTGGCGGCTCCTCTGCATTATTCTTGCCGAGTGAATTAACATACCCATAGATCAGCACCACGATCAGAATCGGGAAAAGCCATAACAATATGGAAGACAGACGTTTAATGCTTCTTTCACTTCCATTTGAACGATTGGAGCGCTTCTGCATCACTGGCTCCATCACAGTTTCCGGCTCGCTGGCAGGGACATCCTTCTTATGACCTTCCATCAGCTCATCAGGGTTCAGACCTACCGTCTCCGCATAGGTCTTAATGAAAGCCCGCACATAAAAGGTCCCTGGCAATACCTTGTAATCTCCAGCCTCGATCGCTTCGAGGTACCTTTTACGAATTTTGGTCATTTCCTGGACATCATCCAGGCTCAACCCTTTTTGCAGCCGGGCCTCTCTAAGTTGTTGACCCAGTTCAGACATGCCATCATCTCCTCGTTCATTACGCAATATTATAGATCATCCGTATAGCTTGTAGTAAATGTATCGTAAATGATTTCCTCATTCGGATTGTTCCGCAACTCAATAATAATATCAAAATCATCGAAGCTATAACCGGATTCACGCACAAAAATGTCCGGATGCTCAATAACCTTCGTACTGCGCATACTCATAATCTCCTGCAGGAGATTGTAATGCTTCTCATTAGAACGGATTGTGCTTACAATGCCATCAATGATAAACACATTGTTGGGATTCATCTCTTCCTCAGAAAGCTGACTTCTTACGGTCTGGCGGAGCAAGGTAGAGGATACGAAAGTCCACCGCTTCATGGCACAGACGCTGCTTGCAATAATGGATTCGGTCTTGCCTACTCTCGGCATGCCACGTAGCCCGATAACCTGATTGCCATCCCTTTTAAATACTTCACCCAAAAAGTCGACCAATAACCCAAGCTCATCGCGAGTAAAACGAAAAGTCTTGCGATCATCCGAATCACGATCAATGTATCGACCATGGCGTACTGCGAGAATATCCACCAGCTTCGGCGGGCGAAAGGCTGTAATCGTAATGTTGTTAGCCTTTTGCAGCATTTCTCCCAGAATTCGGATCTTCTCATCATCATCGGATTCCAGCAACATACCTCTACGCTGACCTTCCACCCCATTGATGGTGATAATGTTCACCTCGAGCATCCCTAGCATGGAAGCAATATCCCCGAGCAGCCCCGGGCGATTTTTATGTATTTTATATTCCATATACCATTGCTTGGTTTCCGTCACATTGACACCTCATTCAAACCTATATTCTAACACATATCGACATCAAATATCGAATTTCGTCATAGAAAACCTATTCCTTAGTCTCCACGGACAAAAGAGTCAAGTTTATGATATATAAAAAAGATTCAAAAAACAAGAACAGTCGTGTAACTATTAAAGACAGCCTCCTCCTGCTGCCGTCTGTTTCAAGCCTGCTAGACGCTTACATGCCCAAAGCATGTACATTTAGGCAGAAAAGCCCCCTTACAGGGAGCTTTATCTGCAATTACTGCTACTTCGGCTTAAGCGTTCAGCTTGGCAAGCTTCACCATGCATCTGGCAATGGTGTGACGCTCATCCTCGTCCGCAACCTCCCACAGCTCCTTCAAGGCACGGTTGGAATAGTTGGACGGGTCTACCTTTTCATCCAGGAACTCACCGATTTCAAAAGCAAGCTCGGCAATCGTGTCCTGACTGATCCCCATTTTCTCGGCCTGTTCTACACGTTGGCCAAGGAACTTCTTCCAGCTATCAAAATTTTTGAGTACTGACGACATTTCGGATTCCTCCTTACAGGCAGTTATAATTGGGATGGACAATTGTAATATGCGCTGTCGGCCCGTTCTCTATACTGCCTGAAGCTCAAAAATCCTCGAACTTGTGATGAAATCATGTCAGGTCAGCCAGCCACCATTAGGGCTGATTATCTGACCATTGATGTATCCCGATTCAGGCAGAGCCAGAAAGTACACAAGTGATGATATCTCGTCTGGTGTAGCAAGACGCCCGGCAGGGATCTCTTCCTCCAGCTCGCTTAATTCCTCGTGGCTCAGATGCTCCAGCATAGAGGTATCGACTGCTCCCGGTGCAACAGCGTTGACCGTCACGCCAGAGCGCGCAGTCTCCTTGGCCAGCGCTTTGGTGAACGCGTTGACCGCTCCCTTCGTGGCGGAATACAGCACCTCACAAGAGGCACCCGTCAGTCCCCAGATGGAGGATACATTGATAATACGCCCGTATTTCTGACGGATCATGTGCGGGAGGAACGTCTGTGTACATAGAAATATACTTTTTACATTCACCGCCATCACGCGGTCCCACTCCTGCTCGGATATGTCTTGCAGCATACCATAATGCGATATTCCCGCATTGTTCACCACGATATCCGGCTTCATGGCGTGGTTCTCCAGCTTCTCATACATACGCTTGATCTGCTCATGATTGCACAGATCGGCAGCTACAGTCATCGCTTGCCCTGGATAGGTCATACAACGACGAGCTACTTCATTCGCCGCTTCATGGGAATTGCGATAATGAATAACGACCTTCATGCCAACCGAGGCGAATCGTTCCGCTATGGCTGCACCAATCCCCCGGCTTGCGCCCGTGACGAGAACCGTCATGGATGCTAATGCTTTCTGCTCAGCTCCGGTCTCCCTCTCCACGTTAAGGACTCACCACCAGAGATACTGCCATTTGATTCCAATCCAGATGCTCCTGCAGTCTGCGATTGACGTCCTCTAAGGTAATACTCTCATAGACCGGCAGCACCTCAAATAGATCGCTACCTCGGAAACGATGTCTGGTGAATTCGTGCGCAATATTTTCGGGCGAATTCAGCATGCGTAAATATCCGCCAATTCTCTTTTTCCGGGCACGTTCAAAATGAGCCTCCTCGAAGCCTTTTGGCTTGATCGCCTCGACTTCCTCGCGGATACGAGCCAATAGCTGGTCAGGGTCCTTCGTATCGCCACCAATCGCCGAGAAAGCATACTGAGGAGAGCTGTTATACTCATGTCCGAAGCTATCCGAGATTAAGCCCTCATCATACAGTTTCTGATATAACTGTGTACTGGTGCCAAAGAGCATATCCAGCATCAGCTTGCTCTCCAGATCATGTCGGAGCAGCGCCTCGCCTGTCAGGCCAAGACGGGTCTCCTTGAATCCGAACAAGCACTTGGGCAAAGAAACTGCCAGCTTCATTTCCTTGCGCGGATTTGCCACCGTAGACGGTTCCGGCTCGAACAGACGCTCAATCTCGCCTTGCGGCTCGTAGGTTTTGGCGTTCTGATTGTTTCGTACAAGCTCGAATACTTTCTCAGGCTCCACACCACCTACTACGAACAACAGCATGTTGCTCGGGTGATAGAAGGCATGATAGCATTCGTAGAGCGTTTCCTTCGTAATCGTTTGAATCGACTCCACCGTACCCGCAATATCGATATGCACCGGATGCTTCGAGTACAATGCCTCAATCAGTCCAAAGTAGCTTCGCCAGTCCGGATTATCATTGTACATATTGATTTCCTGACTGATGATGCCCTTCTCCTTGTTGACATTCTCATCGGTAAAATAAGGATGCTGAACGAAATTAACGAGGGTCTCGAGATTATCATAGATGCGCTCTGTCGCTGAGAACAGATACACGGTCTGATCAAAGCTTGTAAATGCATTCGCGGATGCCCCGTTGGAGGAGAACGTAGCGAAGATATCACCCTCAGGCTCCTCGAACATTTTGTGCTCCAGGAAGTGGGCAATGCCGTCCGGGACCTGATGCTCTTGCCCTTTTACTCGAAAATGATTATCCACGGAGCCATATTTTGTCGCAAACGTTGCGAATGTCTTCTGAAAACCTGGCTTGGGCAGCACATATACCTGAAGTCCGTTATCCATGACCTCATGATACAGCGTCTCCTGCAAATGCTCGTAAGGTATGCTCTGCACGTCTATTCCTCCTTCTGGTCTCGCAAAAAGTAAATGGTGTCCAGATGAAACGTGTCAGCCGCATTCTGCACGTCCTGCACGGTAACAGCCTCGATCTGTGCCAGTAGCTCATCAACAGAGCGATCCTTGCCCGACAACTGTCTGTTGAAATCATACGATATCATCTCAAAGGCGGAATCCTGAGTTTCCTTCAGCAGGTTGCGGATCATCGCCTTCGTCTGTGACATCTCAAGTTCACTGATATTGCCACTACGCATATCATCCAGCTGCTGACGAATAATCTTGACTGCTTGCTCGTAATTAGGAATCTCAATTCCGGACTGAATCGTACCAATACCTTTGTGGCCATCATATCGCGATGATGCATAGTAGGCCAGACTTGCCCGTTCGCGCACATTTACAAACAGCTTCGAATGGGGATAACCACCGAGCACGCCATTATACATCAAGGCAGAGGCATAACGAGGATCATCGTATGTGATGCCTGTGCGGAAGCCCATGTTCAGCTTGCCCTGATTCACATCAAGGCGTTCAACGACGGTCTGCACCTCGCGTGTAGCGGCACGCGATGATTCCTTCCGGTAGTCTGGTGCAGCAGAGCGATCCATCTGGAAGTAGCGATCGACTAACGACTCCACCTCTTCAAGACTCGTATCCCCTACAACGTAGAGATCCAGACTGGCTTGCCCCAGCCATTGCTGATAACTGTTGTACAGGCTACTCGCATCTATATTATCGAGATCCTTACGTTGTCCAAGGGGATGCAGTCGATACGGCTCTTCCTTGCACATTTCTTCAAGGCAGCGCTCGCCAGCATAGCGTATCTTATCGTTCACGATCGCTTCGAGCTTCTTGCGAACTGTCTCCTTCTCCTGCTGTACATACGACGAACGGAAGGCTCCGTTCTCCAGCACAGGGCTGGTAAACACTTCTCCAAGGAAGGCCAGGGAGCGATCCAGCAGACTTTCACTGCTGCTGACAAAGCTGTCATTTATCGCGTCCATTCGAAGCTGCACGATCTGATAATCGCCCCGCTTGTAAATGTCAAAGCCGAAGCCCGTGCCATACAGCTGTTCGAGCTGTTCCCTGAATTGAATGGTCTCCGGATAGCTTGAGGTTCCGCGGCGAAGCACGAAAGGCGTTACCGCCACACTAGTTACCGTGTCCTCTGTGAGAGGTACACCGGCGTACAAGGATATAGCAAAAGTCTTGAAACGTGTCGTTGGTAACACATGAATGCGCAGTTGCCTGCGGCTGCCTCGCTCAAAACTCGTCTTAGTCAAGTTCAAAACCCCTTTGCAGCATCAATTTCATTTCAGTAAATATTGGCAACATCTATCTCTTTATTGTAAACGATGAAAATGACAAGAAGCAACCGAAGACAGGCCCCGGTTGCTCATGTCAGGATTACATGGGCGTGGATTGTTCACTTTCAACGCATGTGAGGGCATTGGCTAGCATCTAGACTGAAGCACTTCTAAGCTACATACAGAAAATATGCTGCCCGATCGTCTTCACCTGCGGACGGGTCCAAATCCATTTGGAAGTCGCTGTCCGTGGGTTAAAGTAGTACAAGCATCCTCCAGATGGGTCCCAGCCATTCAATGCCTGCTGTACCGCCTTACGTGCCTGCTCGTTGGGCTCCAGCCAGATTTGTCCGTCTGCAACAGCCGTGAAGGCTCCTGGCTGAAAGATTACACCTGATGACGTATTAGGGAAGCTTGGTGACTTGACGCGATTCAAAATAACGGCTGCTACTGCTACCTGTCCCTCGAATGGTTCTCCGCGAGCCTCGCCATACACGGCGTTTGCCATAATCTTAAGATCATTTTCGGATAGCCCCATTGTATTCCCGGAACTAATTGAATCTGCTCCCTTATCAGCCGCTTGTCCTCCTGCCCCTGCATTCGCATTGTTTTTCTTATGCAAGGGTGTCTCGGTTGGCTTCCAGTGCTTGGTCGCGTTCACCAGCTTCAGCTTCGTTTTTGCACCAACCACTCCATCTGCTTTCATGCCAAATTCACCTTGAAACCATTTGACAGAGTTCAACGTTTTGCTGCCAAACTGACTATCTACTTTACCGTGATAAAAGCCCAAAAGCTTAAGGCGGCTCTGTAGCTCATAGACATCCTGGCCATAGGAACCAAAATTGATGCTCTGTGAGCTGAATGTAGGAGCAGCAGGCTGTAACTGTTCGGTCTCAGAAGCACTTACCTTGCTTGAGCTGGCGCCTTGCTTATCGACAATCCCTGCGTAGATGGCTGTAGATATCACCATTGCACAAGCGCATATCCAAAGTGTCAGTTTTCTCATAAGCTGTGATCTACCTTTCTGTGGTGGAATGAACAGGATAGCTACGCTTATTATGACAAGCTAACAGAAATGCTATTCATTGCTTCTCTCTTCGGGCAATTCCTTGCGAAAGTTCAGGAAATACAACAAGAAAACGCCTATCGACGTACTTTCACAGAAGAGAGACCGCCTTTAGTTGAAGTTTTTTTTGCAATATTTGAATTGCCTCGCTTCGCTAAAAACGTATAATTTCGATTATCAAAAAACAGCGTCTCTCCAAAAAGGAAAGCCGCTGTTTATGTTATTTCAAATAAGTTAAATTCGACGTTCAGACGTTCAACAATGCATATGTCTTAAATCTCATGTCTATGTGATTCAGGAGCTAATCTTGTTCTGCTGATATTGCTCCAGTGAAATTAGTACCTCACGCGGCTTGCTTCCCTCATAGGGACCAATCACACCACGTGCCTCCATGGAGTCAATTAGTCGTGCTGCACGCGTATAGCCAATTCTCATACGTCGCTGCAGCAGCGAGACGGAGGCTTGCTTGGCTTCGAGAATGATGTTTACGGCCTGCTCATACAGCTCGTCCACAATCTCCTCACCCTCCATAGATGATTCCTCAACTTCAGGAACGATAGATTCGTCGTATTCAGCTTCAGCCTGATCTCGTACATAGCTGACAATGTTCTCTACCTCCTGATCACTCAGGAATGCGCCCTGAACACGGACAGGCTTAGAGGCTCCCATCGGCATGAACAGCATATCACCACGCCCGAGCAGCTTCTCGGCTCCACCCATATCCAAGATGGTCCGTGAATCGACCTGTGAGGAGACACCGAACGCGATCCGTGAAGGAATATTGGCCTTAATAACACCAGTGATGACGTCGACAGATGGACGCTGTGTAGCAATAATCAAGTGAATGCCTGCCGCACGGGCCATCTGCGCAAGACGAGCAATAGCATCCTCTACATCTCCAGCCGCTACCATCATCAGATCAGCAAGCTCATCCACGATAACTACGATATATGGAAGCACTGCCGCCGGGTTATCACGCATCAGTTGATTATAGCCCTCAACGTTCCTCGTTCCCGATTTGGAGAATAGCTCATAGCGTTTCTCCATTTCCACAACAATCTTCTTAAGAGCAAGTGATGCACGCTTGGGATCGGTAACCACTGGCGCCATCAAATGAGGGATTCCATTGTATACGTTCAGCTCCACCATCTTCGGATCGACCATGAGGAACTTGACCTCATCAGGCTTGGCCTTATACAGAATGCTGGTAATAATACCATTAATACAGACGGATTTACCCGAGCCTGTCGCACCAGCTACCAACAAATGGGGCATCTTCGCGAGGTTGCCTACAATCGTCTGTCCGGCAATATCCCGCCCAAATGCAATCGATAGCTTCGACTCGGCTTCCCTGAACACGTTCGTTTCCATAACCTCACGCATTGTAACAACCGAGACCTCGCTATTAGGCACCTCAATACCAATAGCTGATTTCCCCGGAATCGGTGCCTCCATCCGAATATCCTTGGCAGCCAATGCCAGGGCAATATCATCGGTCAAGTTCACGATTCGACTAACCTTCACACCGATATCCGGTTGGATCTCATAGCGTGTCACCGCTGGGCCTCGAACTACCTCCAGTACCTTGGCTCGTACACCAAAGCTCTCAAGCGTAGCTTCGAGCTTGCGTGCCGTCTGCATATAATCATTCTGATCACCCGCATTGCCTGCCCCTGCTGGTCGATCAAGGAGCTTTAATGGAGGCAATCGGTAAGGCTTGGGCTGCGGCTGTTGGTCAACTACCGTTGTCCCTGTTGCCGTTGCCCCATTCGCTGCACCTTCCTCTGACTGAGTAACCGTCTCAGAAGCTAATTGCTCTTCTGGCAGTGGCAGCTCCTCGTCCCCAAATTCCTCATCGAGTGGGTGCTGAATCATGCCATCCTGAGCAGACGCATTACCTACATGTGCTTGGCTATCCGTAATTGCCACGGTACTATCCAACGTGTTATCCATGTTACTATACGGCTCTCTCTCTAAATCAGACAGCGGGGCATGACTACCCGGCTGGTTCAGCGAACGCCCCGCATAGCTATCCTCCTGAAGATCCTCATCAAGAGGGTCTTCCTCACTTCGTACCTGCTCGAAGAAATTGCGGATAATTGGGGAACTACTTGGCTGCTGAGCATTCTTGCTATTCTCAGACTCTTCAACTACCTCCGGCATATCATCTCGCCCTGCTACATATATATCCTCATCTGTAGAATCAGTAGCATCCGACTTGTCTTCTGCAGGTGCTGTCTTGTTGCCGAACAGCTGAAAGAATAGCGGCTGACGCTTCTTCGGCATTTCAAGCTCTTCAAAATCTTCCTCCAGATCGTCATAATCCGGGATGGGCTCCGCCTTGATTTTTCCGTTAGCTGCACGCGCGCGAGTGGCGGCAAGGGGACCTTGCCGCTCATTCCACTTGTGCTGCAATGCTCCCCCTACCTTGCCCATGCGAGTCCGTACGAACTTCGCCAGATCCACATAGGAAAGCTGTGTTATTAGCATGAAGGAAATGACGAACATCACCAGCATCACCAGCTTTGCGCCAGTCAAGCCGAACAACCATAGCAGGAGTGTCAGTTGAAGAGCCCCAACGTACCCTCCGCTAATCTCTTTATTGAGCATTGAGCCATCATCTGCTGGCCTTGGAGCAAGCAGCTCCGTATTCATATCCGTATGTATTTGACTCATCACATTTCCAGGCTCAAGCGCCTGAATCGGTCCCAGACGCTGTTCCATGGACGAGATTGCACTCATCAGCGTGAGAGCACACACCAGCAGAACCACACCACTTCTTCTTGTGTTCCATTGATGAGGCCACTTTCGATTAATCATGACCATAAGTCCGACAAAAATGCCGATGAGAGGGATCACAAAATAGAATTTGCCGAGCACCAAACCGAACATTTTGGACAGAGAGCGGCCTACAGCGGCTTCTCCGGATAATGCTATTACAGATAAGGTAATCAGCACGATACCATAGATTTCATACTTGAGTACACTGCCTAATATGGATTTCTTTTTCTTACGTCTTCTGGCCATCCGTTTCACCCCTCCAGAAGCATATTATAGCATGACTGGCATGTATCCGCACATATGTTCTTTTCTGATACTTTTCGACAGAACCGTATGCCTGGATTAATCACCGTCTATGTCCACTCGATTTCGCTCCCAGGCGCATACATGGGGTTCAGGTAAGCTTCTAGCGGACAGTCCAGCAGGCGGACGATCGTTCCACTACGGGGCCCTGTAGAGCGAACCTGCATCAGTAGCCCCCCAACACGAATATCCTGGTACTGTCCCGTATCCTTCCATAGCCCTTCCCAGATCAATTCAGGTGGCATCACGGTGTAGAGCGTCATTGTGGAAATCCTCCTCCGTGCGGGGCTGACAATGGATTAGGAGAACTCCCCACCTGCTGAGTTGAAGCCCCACTCGAAGTTTGCAGCGATTGCAACGATTGCATTTGCTGGCGCCGGATTTCACGACGTTCCTCAATCATGCTATTCAGTTTCGCCAGCGCTTCACCAATCCCGCCCACCTGATCCATCAATCCGTATTTGACTGCTTCTGCGCCGCCAACAGCCGTGCCTATATCCCGATTCAGCTCCCCAGTCTTGAACATAAGCTCCTTAAATTGCTCTTCTGTAATTCTGGAATGTGCCATTACGAAGCGTACGACTCTCTCCTGCATTTTCTCCATATACTCAAAGGTCTGCGGAACCCCGATTACAAGCCCGTTCATTCGAACAGGGTGAATCGTCATTGTTGCACTTTCCGCAATAAATGAATACGAAGCCGAGACCGCAATAGGTACTCCAATACTATGCCCACCTCCAATAACTACCGTAACCGTAGGCTTAGTCAGAGAAGCAATCATTTCGGCGATCGCAAGACCCGCCTCTACATCTCCACCTACCGTATTCAGTAGAATCATGAGGCCCTCGATTTTTGGATTTTGCTCAGCTGCAACAAGTTGGGGAATCATGTGCTCATACTTGGTCGTCTTGTTCTGTGGCGGCAATATATAATGACCCTCGATCTGACCTATGATCGTCATACAGAATACGTTGGACTCTGCGGCTGGCAACGCTGTCTGCCCGAGCTGTTGAAGGCTCTCAAGTACAGGATTCCGCTTCGGCTCCTCCTCTCGTGGTGCTTGCTCCTCATTTCCCTCAGATGAACCATGTACCTGATACATATAATCTTCCTTTCTTAACCAGTTCTATGATAACAATTCACTTCTAGTATGAGGTTCGGATGGAAGAATTTATACATACACTAAGATGAAATCAAACAAAAATGTCAGTAGTGGACGAAAGACGCTCATCACATTTGCTACCTTTCTATGTAGGCTGTCATCCCCTGTCCAGAGGACACCTTTCACAAAAAAAAGCCTTTCCACGGGAAGAAACCGTCCATATTTCTTCCGGGAAAGGCGACTGTGTGCCAGATATTTGATTTCAATCTATTAATTATACTTCCATAATGATCGGCAAGATCATTGGTCTGCGGCGAGTCTGTTCATACAGGAAGCGCCCCAGAGCATCCTTGACATTCGTCTTAAGGGAAGCCCATTCATTTACATTCTCACTCATCAATCTCTGCAGCGTGTTGGATACGATACGATTGGCCTCATCAAGTAATCCTTCTGATTCCCTTACGTATACAAATCCACGAGATATGATGTCTGGACCCGATACGATGGTTCCGTCCTGCTTGCTCAACGTGACCACGACCACCAGAATTCCGTCCTGCGACAACAGCTTACGGTCGCGCAATACGATATTACCTACATCGCCTACACCCAGACCGTCGATCAACACATTTCCTGCCGTTACTTTACCGGCCTTGCGTGCTGAACCGCCCTGAATTTCGACAACCTCACCAATATCCGTAATGAAGATATTATCATGCTCCACACCAACGGATTCCGCGAGCAATGCATGTCTGCGCTGCATCCGATATTCACCGTGAATTGGAATGAAGAATTTAGGCTTCATCAGGTTCAGCATCAGCTTAAGCTCTTCCTGACTACCATGGCCAGATACGTGAACACCCGGGTTGGCACCACTGTAGTATACTTCAGCACCTAGCTTGAACAAATCATCAATGGTGCGTCCTACATATTTCTCATTACCAGGTACAGGTGTCGCAGCAATGATCACTGTATCACCAGGCAGAATGTCCACCTTACGGTGAGTCGAGCGAGCCATGCGTGTCAAGGCTGACATTGGTTCTCCTTGGCTACCTGTGCACAGAATTACGACACGGTCTGCGGACATCTTGCCTACTTCTTCAGGCTCAATAAGCATTCCATCTGGAATGTTCAAGTATCCAAGATCTTCAGCGATTCCTACCACGTTCACCATGCTGCGGCCAATGACTGCAATCTTGCGTCCTGTCTTCTCAGCAGCATGAACAACTTGTTGGATACGATGTACATTAGAAGCGAAGGTTGCTACTACAACCCGCTGTCTGGATTTGCGGAAGATATCCTCAAGCACAATCCCTACGCTCTTCTCTGAAGGCGTGAAGCCAGGCTTCTCTGCATTCGTACTGTCAGACAAGAGGGCCAGTACACCACGGCTACCGATCTCAGCCATACGCTGCAGGTCAGCATAGTGCCCATTTACTGGTGTATGGTCGAACTTGAAGTCTCCCGTGTGAACAACAGCACCTTCTGGCGTATCAATACACACACCTACTGAATCCGGAATACTGTGGTTCGTGCTGAAGAACGATAGGCGAAGATTAGTTCCCAGCTTGATCTCGGAGTCTGCATGGATCAGAATACGCTTCGTCTCGCCAAGCAGATTGGCTTCCTTCAGCTTATTCTCCACCAGCCCCATTGTCAGCTTCGTACCATATACAGGCACATTCAGATGCTTCAGCACGTACGGGAGACCACCAATATGGTCTTCATGACCGTGCGTCAGCACAATCCCTTTTACTTTGTCACGATTTTCCGTCAAGTATGAAATATCAGGAATAACCATATCTATTCCGAGCATATCTTCCTCAGGAAATTTGAGTCCGGCGTCCACCACCACAATATCATTGGCGTATTGAACCACGTACATATTTTTCCCGATTTCACCGACGCCGCCCAAAGCAAAAATCAGCAATTTATCGTTGTTTGTTTTCTTAGACAAAAGAATCTAAACCTCCTATGGTAGTTGGACGTCGTACCTTAATTTATTCAGCAATTTAGCAACATATCAAGCGCATAAGACAGCAATGTATGCAGATCACGCTGCTGAAATCCGGACACATTCCTGCAAAGCGTTGTCAGATGATGCAAACGCATATGCAAAATTAGTGCTTTGTGATTTACAAAACACGAAATTTCAAAATATTACCGCACCCAGTCACTTGCAATCATTATACATGATTAAAAAGCGAAAAAACAAGTCGCCTGTTTGTCATTTACAGGTTACCCCGTAATAGCACATCCCATGACAACGCAGTATAGCAGCAATGTTGTCAATATATGCTTACCTTAAAGGAAGGATACAATGCAGTAAAAAACATGGTCATTCTGCAGATCTGCCCATAGCCACGTGGCGATAGACCTGCTCATTAATTAAGCATAAGACAATCGTCTTTCGGCGTACTTTCATACAAGGTCAGACCGAATTAGTGGGAGATTTCTTGCGTTAATCGAATTGTTCTGCTCCGCTGAAAACTTATAAATCCTATTATCAAAACAAAAAGGGCGTCCCGCCAGCTCTGGCCTCGGACACCCTTCAATGCAATCGCATTATTTATTCATACAGCTGTTTAATCAAAGCTTTCTCTGAATCATTCGGCGCAACGAGCGGAAGCCTCACGGACCCTACATTCAAGCCCTTCAGCTCCAGTGAATACTTCACCGCTACCGGGTTGGGGCATTCAAACAGCCCCTTGAATACAGGCAGCAGCTTACCATGAAGCTTAGTCGCCTCTTCTATACGCCCAGAGATAAAGGCATCCATCATTTGCTTCATCTCCGCACCAACGACGTGACTGGCGACGCTCACAATACCATAGGCACCAACAGACATGGCTGGCAATCCAGAGGAATCATCACCAGAATAGACTTTGAAGCCTTCCGGTGCACTACGGACAATCTTGCCTACCTGCTCTGTCGAGACACACTCCTTCGTCGCTACAATATTGTCGATCTGAGCCAGTCGCAGTGTCGTCACACTGGACATACTTACTGCTGTACGTTGCGGAACATTATACAGCATAACAGGCAACTTCGTAGCTTGCGCTATACTTTCAAAATGCCGGAATATGCCTTCCTGATTTGGCTTGTTGTAGTAAGGCACCACAAGCAGTACCCCATCCACTCCCGTGCGCTCTGCTGCCTGGGTCAAATGAATGGAATGGCGGGTGTTATTGCTTCCTGTACCCGCTATAATCTTGCAGCGACCTGCTGCCTTCTCTACAGCAAAGGAGAACAGCTTTATTTTCTCCTCATCACTGAGCGTAGGTGCTTCTCCTGTAGTTCCGGATATAACAAGTGATTCGGACTTCTGAACATCTATCAAGTAATCCATCAATTGAGCGGTGGCTTCCCAGTTAATCTCACCTTGCTCGTCGAATGGAGTAACCATAGCTGTAATTAATCTGCCAAAATCCAAGCTTGCTTCCTCCCTTCCTACTTCATGCAAAATCTAGCGATGGAGCTCAAACTTGGCATGCAACGCACGCAAAGCCTGAACCATATCTTCCTTCTTGACGAGAACCCATATGGTTGTATTGGAATCCGCTGATTGCAGAATAGGAATACCAGCTACGGTCAATGCCTCTACGATCATGGCCATGATGCCGGGAACGCCATTAATGCCACCACCAATAACCGACACCTTGGCACAGCCTGATAGAATCTTAGGCTCAAGCCCAAGCTCTCCCAGCACCTGTAGCGCCTTGACACCATCCTGATCTGACACCGTATATACAGCTCCAGTAGGAGTCACATTGATAAAGTCAACACTGATTCCGTGCTCAGCCATCGTCTTGAACACCTTCAGTTGCAGTTGTTCAATTCCTGCCTCCGTCTCCACGGTAATCTGCGTAACATTTCCCACGTAGGCAATCCCAGTGACATAACGATCCACTACACCTGGCTGCACCTTCGTGAAGCCTTCCGGATGAGTCACCAAGGTCCCCTCGGATTCCGAGAATGTCGAGCGCACCCTTACAGGAATGTTAGCCTGCATGGCAATCTCGACAGCACGCGGGTGAATGACCTTTGCTCCCTGATAAGCCATGTTGCAAATTTCATTATAGCTGACATACGTAAGGGGGCGTGCATCCTCCACAATCCGCGGATCTGCCGTGAGAATGCCGTCTACATCTGTATAGATATCTACTATATCAGCATGCAAGGCGGCTCCAATAGCTGTGGCTGAGGTATCGCTCCCCCCCCTGCCAAGTGTCGTGAAATCTCCCTGTTCATCCTGCCCCTGGAAGCCGGTAACAATAACGACACGTCCCTGCTCCAGCTCTTGTAGCACCCGATCCGGGCGAATATCTACAATACGCGCATTGCCGAACTGGCTATCCGTCAGGAAGCCGGCCTGTGCTCCTGTCAATACCGTCGCCTCAATGCCCTCATGGCAGAGGAGACTGCACAAGGTGGCTGCGGAGATAATCTCCCCACAGCTCATAAGCAAATCCCGCTCCCGGGTAGGCAGACTGTCCCCATTACTCGCAGCCCAGCCCAGCAGAGTATCGGTAGCATATGGCTCACCTATGCGCCCCATAGCAGATACGACCACGACCAGTTGATATTGATTAGCCAGTTCTCTTTTAATATGTCCAATAACAAGCTCACGGGCTTCAGGTGTAGATAGTGAAGTTCCCCCGTATTTTTGCACTAATATCCCCATTACCTATTTCTCCTCTACGGTAGACACCTTTGGAACCTTATGCTTTCTTTGCTGCGATGATCTCGGCAATCTGAACAGCATTCCATGCTGCGCCCTTAAGCAGATTATCCGATACGATCCACATATTCAGACCGCGGCTATTGCCCAGGTCCTCCCGAAGACGTCCTACAAAGACATCCAGTTCACCCGCAGCCGTCGTAGCCAGCGGATACGCTTGATTCGTTGGATCATCCACCAGTGTAATTCCAGGGGCCGAGGCCAGAAGCTCTCGTACATCCTCCAGCTTGTAATCCTGCTTCAGCTCGACATACACGGATTCCGAATGCCCGTAGACGACAGGAATGCGCACACATGTAGCCGTTACCGACACGGACTCGTCATTCAGGATCTTCTTCGTTTCACGAACCATCTTCATTTCTTCCAGGGTGTAACCATTATCTTGAAATTTATCAATTTGCGGTACTGCGTTGAAGGCGATCTGATGCTTAACAGGCAGGGCACCTACAGGAAGAATGTCCGGCTCAAAAGCATCCCCATTCAGCACTGCCGCCGATTGTCTGTTCAATTCGCTAATTGCTTTGGCGCCAGCGCCGGATACAGCTTGATAGGTCGATACGATGATGCGTTCAATTCCATAGCGGTCATAGAGCGGCTTCAAGGCCGCTACCATTTGAATGGTAGAGCAGTTCGGATTCGCAATAAGACCATTGTGCTCAAAGATCTGATCTGGATTCACTTCTGGGACCACCAACGGAGTGTTCGGGTCCATGCGGTACGCATTGGTATTGTCAATGCAGACAACTCCACGTTCAATGGCATGAGGAGCCAATGCTTTACTTACGTCTCCGCCTGCACTGAATAATGCAATATCGACACCTTCGAAGCTCTCAGGGGTTGCTGTTTCTACTACGATATCTTGGCCCTTAAAGTTAATGACTGTGCCAGCAGAACGCGGAGAAGACAGCAGCTTGAGTGTCTTAATCGGAAAATTCCGTTTTTCCAGCAATTTAATAATTTGCTCTCCAACCGCACCTGTTGCTCCAACGACAGCGACATTAAACTCTACATTGCTCATCTGGCATATCTCCTCTTCTAATCGCACTCATTAATAGTTGCTGCATACAGAACACGTCTATCGTCGTATTCACGATGAAGACCGACCGCAATTCGCGGTCATTTTTTCTGATGACGACAGAATCACTCTGCCCTACTAAAAGCTTATGAATCATGCCATCATAAATAAAACTAGCATTTTGCCAGCGCACATCTCACTCAGCAAAATGCACGAAAGGCCCTTCCTCTTACTCATCACACGTACAAGGAAGGAATATATAATTCTTCAGCTTAGCTGAATTATTACCTGGATGTTAGCTTGGTCTGACCGTTATGCGTTAGTCATGACGTTCAATAATCATGGGCTGTAGCTGTTGTCCTTGTATGGCAGCATAGCATGCTTCTGGAATAATCGACATTTTGGCCACTAGTGAGTTAGGCTTCTGCTGGGGATTATCCTGACCGAAAGGTACGAAGTATATGTTCTTTGCAACCAGTAGCTTAGCGATATTGGCAGCATTCAAGCCCAGACCATCATTGGTCGAAATGGCGAGGACAAGCGGTCGTCCGTTCCTCATCTGTGCTTTGGCAGCCATCAGCACAGGACTGTCAGTCATCGCATTCGCAAGTCGACTGATCGAATTGCCGGTGCACGGCGCAATGACCAGTACATCCAGCAACTGCGAGGGGCCTAGCGGCTCAGCCTCCACAATTGTAGAAATGATATCATTCCCTGTTATATCTTTCAACTGTTTTTGCCAACTTTGCGAGGTGCCAAACCGCGTGTCTGTAGTCATGACCGTATTGGAGACAATCGGAATTACCTTAGCCCCACTGTCTACAAAACGTTGAATAACGGGCATCACTTCCTCAAAGGTACAGTGAGAGCCCGTAATTGCATAGCCAACTGTTTTACCCTGCCAGTTCATTTGCCTTCCCCCCGATTCGGATTATCTTCCATTAACAGCTGCACCAATGCATTTGCCATAATCACGCCTGCCGTCTTGGGAGCTACGATGCCGGGGAGTCCCGGAGCCAGGATCGCCTTAATGCCGCGTTTGGCAGCATATCGGTAATCACATCCGCCGGGGGAAGAAGCAATATCTATAATCACTGCACTTGTCTGCATTCTGGACAGGATTTGTGCTGTGATTATCATAGAGGGTATCGTATTAAAAATCAAGTCAATCTCCCCGACCTCATCGGCCAGATCCCTTGTCATAAAAGGCCTCCAGCCCATCGCACTTGCTCTTGCTGCTTCCTCTCGCAGCTGTATTCCTACCTGCACATTAGCACCAAGCCCTTGCAGCGTCCTGGCCAGAGTAAAGCCGGTTCGGCCCAGCCCCAGTACCATACAGCGCGCCCCATGCAGCGTGATATCCGTATTCTGAATTGCCATCATAATGGCGCCCTCTGCTGTGGGGATGGAATTATAGATGGCAACATCATCGCGCTCCAGCAGCTCTACAAGCCTGAGATTGTACTTATCACACAACTTTTGTAAATAAGGTTTGGCCATTCCCGTATACACCACACAATGAGGCGGTAAAGCGGACGCATGCTCATGCTGAAAGTGAAGTGGCTGTTCCGTAAAATCAGCCTTCACACTCCCATCCTCTTCACAGCCTACCACTGGCAGTACAATGGCATCTGCAGATTCAAAAAGCCGGACACTCAGCTTCTCGTTGCTCACACCCTTAAGCTGATCGGCGATCCGGTCAAAACCAACTACACTTACAGTCGCATCCATATCTACACACTTCCGAATGACCTCAAGCTGCCGTGCATCACCGCCAAGAATGACGGTACGAACTCCTGTCAGCATCTGGACCTCACCCCTTTCCCAGATACGGTATGCATTATCCTATGCATTAGCCTGTGAAGGGTGATACGCAGCACAAAAAACCACTCCAGAATTGGAGTGGTCTAGTGTCATGCGCTCTATTGTCATGTTTTCTTTATTTCCCTGTGTGACCAAAGCCACCTGCACCGCGTACGGTCTCGGATAGCTGATCCACTTCCTTCCACAGCACCTCAGGCACCTCCTGAAACACCATTTGAGCTATACGCTCATGACGAGTGATGGAAAAGGGCTCCTGACCAAGATTAATGAGTAGCACCTTGATTTCTCCCCGATAGTCCGCATCAATAGTTCCTGGTGTGTTCAGGCAAGTAATGCCATGCTTGAGAGCCAGTCCGCTGCGTGGGCGGATCTGTGCCTCGAGTCCTCCTGGCATAGCTATCGCAATTCCTGTCGGGACCAGACAACGCTGTCCCGGCTCCAGCACCAGCGGCTCATGCACAGCAGCATGAAGATCAAAGCCAGCAGCGAGCTCAGACATTTTGCGAGGAAGCTGAATATCCTCATTGCCTGCCAATCTGTTAATTTCTACGTAATGCGGCAAGTTCATTCCTCCTCATTCCCGAGATAGGGGCATCCGATGCGCCTACCATCGCCAGTGCAAATGGCTGTGAGAACACACGGTCCAGCACAGCATGCACATCATCCATCGTTACTCGTTCTATTTTACGAATCATTTCATCCAATGTATAGTGCTTGCCTAGCATCAGTTCATTTTTGCCCAATCGATTCATTCGACTGCCTGTGCTCTCCGAGCTGAGAATCAAGCTACCCTTAAGCTGCTCTTTGCCCTTGCTCAGCTCATCATTCGTCAAGCCATGGATAGCAACATCTCGCAGCAGTTCATGCGTGAGCTCAAGCACATCCTTCGTCTGCTTAGGAGCGGTTCCCGCATAGATCGTCAGCAGACCACTGTCTGCGTGAGAGCTATGATAGGAATAGACGGAATAAGCCAGACCGCGCTTCTCGCGAATCTCCTGAAACAGCCTGGAGCTCATACCGCCGCCAAGGGCATTATTGAGCAGCACCATAGCATATTGCAGATCATCGCCGATACGGTTGCCCTGGAAGGACATACAAATATGATTCTGCTCTGTAGCCTTCTCATGGAATATAAGATCACCGTTAAAGGCAGGCTCTAGCAGTGCAGGAGATTGTCCATGGTTGTTGAAATGTCCAAAATGACGCTCCAACAGCTCAACTACATCATCATTAATATTCCCCGCAAGACTGATTACGGTATTTTCAACCGTATAGTGCTCTTTCATGTAGCTTCGTAAGCTGGAACTGTCCATTGCATGCAGCCGTTCCTCAGTACCAAGAATGGGGTAAGCAAGCGGATGCTCCTTGTAGGCTGCTGTAGCCACCAGATCATGCACCAGGTCATCAGGAGTATCCTCATACATGGAGATTTCCTCCAGAATAACGTTTTTCTCCCGGCTGAGCTCCTCCTCATCCAGCTTCGAATGGAAGAACATATCTGATAACATATCAACGGCAATCGGCAAATGCTCATCAAGTACCTTGGCATAATAGCAAGTGTATTCTTTAGACGTAAACGCATTGACATTTCCGCCGATGGAATCGAACCGTTCTGCGATATCCTTGGCAGAATAACGTTCTGTTCCTTTAAATAGCATATGTTCAATGAAATGGGTTACTCCATTTTGCGGCAGCAGCTCATTTCTGGACCCGGCCTTCACCCAGATCCCGAATGAAACGGAGCGATAGTTCGGAATCTTCTCCAGAACTACCCTTAGCCCATTGCTTAGCTGTATTCGTTCCACGCATAGTCCTCCTAATTAACATAGACTTACCTACTCTGGCATAATTAAAAACAAAAATGCCCGTACAATCCCTTCATCGTAACAGAAAAATACGCATCACTCAACCTGTGTGGATGGTACACGTCTGGAGGAAAGCGTCTCACTGACGGTTCCAAGCGTCAGCCCCTTACTTCTGATGCCCTGAATCATGCCTTTGAGTGCCTGGGAGGAGGAGGAGGTTGGATGCATCAGAATAAGAGCCCCTGGCTCTACTCGTTTGGTGATTTTATTCACGACAGCACCAGGCTCTGGCTTTTTCCAGTCCACTGTATCCAGAGTCCAGAGCACTGTCCTTAGCCCGGCTTCCGCAGCAACCTCTATCGTCTCTTGGTCAAAATCACCCGATGGGGGTGCGAACCAGACATTTTTCACCCCTAATGTATCCTTGAGCAGCTGCTCCGTCTTGGTAATCTCCAATCTCGCCCGCTCCCGGCTAACTCTGCTCATGGCTGGGTGAGAATAAGCATGATTACTTAGCTCATGTCCTCGCTTCTGAATGGTTTTGGCTAGCTCCGGATTCTTCTTCAGCCAGCTACCATCCAGGAAAAAGGTCGCCTTCACTCCCTCAGCATCCAGCGTATCCAGCATAGGCACAATGAATTCATTGCCCCACGCTACATTGATCATGAATGCAACCATCGGCTTGTTCGGATTCCCACGATAGGTTGGGTGTTGTCCGAGCTGTTCAAGCTGGACCTTCGGTGCAACCTCTTTGTAAATATACTTTATTGGCGTGCCAGGGGCTGCCAGTGCCTGTCTGTAAGTCGCCTCTACGTCAACCTCAAGTCCATTATAGCCCGGGATTGCCTTCCAGATCGGGTCCATACGCGCATCTACGGCTGGCTTGCTTCGTGTCTTCGCCTCGGCCTGGATCTGCTCTAATAGTGGCTGCTCCGCTACAGATGCTGCAATGGCGGGTACAGAGTTGCTGTGCTCCAAATGTCTATTTCTCATGTCCTGCAGGTAATCGCGTACTCCAGTGAGTTGTCCAACTAGCAGCACGGCTGCTGCGCTGATGACAATGACTGCCGCTTTATTAGACCTCATTCTCATTCATCCTTCCGCTAGCCTTTGTCCCCAATTTATGCAAGGCGGACAAGGTTTATGCCGTCAGGATGAGCAAGCATGGCAAAAGAAAAAAGAGCCAGAAATCACTCTCTGCCTCTTTGACTTTTATATGCTTTTTGTGAAACGATAACGCTTCTTCTCATGCTGCCTAGGACTTAGCAGGATCCTCGGCTGTCAGCACAGCTTTACGGGATAGATTCACGCGCCCTTGCTGATCAATCTCGGTCACCTTCACGGTAATAGTATCACCGATCGCTACTACGTCCTCAACCTTGCCGACACGCTCAGTGGAGAGCTGTGAAATGTGCACAAGGCCGTCCTTACCAGGCAGGATTTCTACAAACGCACCGAACTTCTCGATTCGCTTAACGGTTCCTACATAGATCTCGCCAACAACCACTTCGCGAACGATACCTTCAATGATTGAACGTGCTTTTTCATTCATTTCCTGATTGGAGGAAGCGATGAACACACGGCCATCCTGTTCGATATCGATCTTGACGCCAGTCTCTTCGATGATCTTGTTAATGATCTTGCCACCTGCGCCGATTACATCACGGATCTTGTCCGGATTAATGAACATCGTGATAATCTTAGGTGCATATTGTGACAAAGTCGCTCTTGGAGCCTGGATAGCCTCCATCATCTTGCTCAAAATGAACAAGCGGCCTTCCTTCGCCTGCGTCAGTGCATCCTGCAAAATGTTACGGTCGATTCCATCGATCTTGATATCCATTTGGATCGCCGTTACTCCTTCCGCAGTTCCAGCTACCTTGAAGTCCATATCCCCGAGATGATCCTCCATACCCTGAATATCCGTCAGAATGGAGACATGCTCCTGATCCTTGATCAGACCCATAGCTACACCAGCCACTGGCGCCTTGATCGGCACACCTGCATCCATCATTGCCAGCGTGCTTGCACAAATGCTAGCCTGTGAAGTTGAACCATTGGATTCAATAACCTCAGATACCAAACGAATCGTGTACGGGAATTCCTCTTCCGAAGGAATAACCTTGGACAGAGCACGCTCACCAAGAGCACCATGCCCGATCTCACGCCGACCTGGAGCACGCAGCGGACGAGCTTCGCCCACGCTGAACGGAGGGAAATTGTAATGATGCATGAAGCGTTTAGTTTCTTCCAGAGAGATCCCGTCCAGAATCTGTACATCTCCCAGAGCACCAAGAGTACATACGCTAAGCGCTTGTGTCTGACCACGCGTGAACAGACCGGAGCCATGCGTACGCGGAAGCAGACCTGTGTCAGATTCGATTGGACGAATTTCGTCCAGCTTACGACCATCTGGTCTTACCTTATCATGGGTAATCAGACGGCGTACCTCTTCCTTCACAATGTCATAGAGCACTTCATTCACGTCTTTCATGAATTCCGGTGTGTCTATGTATTTCTCTTCAAAATGAGCCACAGTCTCTGCATTAATCGCATCAATTGCGTCCTGGCGAGCATGCTTCTCAGCAATGCTTACAGCCTCAACCAGTCGTGCAGCAGCAAATTCACGCACTTCCTTGTTAACGGACTCGTCTACCGCATGCAGCTTGACTTCCATTTTTTCCTTACCAGCAATCTTCACCAGTTCTTCAATGGTAGCTACAATGTTCTTGATCTCGTCGTGTCCGAACATGATTGCTTCCAGCATCGTCTCTTCAGGAATCTCATTGGCTTCTGCCTCTACCATCATGATAGCGTCCTTCGTACCTGCAACCACAACATACAGATCACTTACGGTCTGCTGTTCAATGGTTGGGTTAATCACGAATTGGCCTTCAATACGTCCTACAGCCACTCCACCAATCGGTCCGTTGAAAGGAACGTCCGAAATACTGAGGGCAGCAGAAGTACCAATCATAGCAGCAATTTGCGGCTCACAGTCCTGATCCACACTCATGACCAGATTCAATACCTGTACATCATTCCGGAAGCCTTCTGGGAACAGTGGGCGAATCGGACGGTCTGTCAGACGGCTGGCCAGAATAGCCTTCTCGCTCGGACGACCCTCTCTTTTAATGAATCCACCAGGTATTTTACCAACAGCATATAGTCTCTCTTCATAGTTCACAGTGAGTGGGAAAAAGTCCAAATCCTTAGGCCCACTGGATGCTGTAACTGTACACAATACGGCTGTGTCACCATATCGAACCATTACTGCTGCATTTGCCTGCTTAGCCAGTCGGCCTGTCTCCAGGACCAGCTTTCTTCCGCCAAGCTGCATCTCAACTTGTTGTTGCATGGGATCCCTCCATTCTTCAAAATAGTTACTTCGGCATAAAACAAGTATTTCCTGCTTCACGCGTATTCATAATGGATGCAAACCGCTCACTTCAAATGTATTGGATTGTATCCATAAATCAAATCATTTATATTAAGAAATCTTCAATGAACATACTGCATTGCAATGAAAAGTTTGTCCATTTATAAATTCGATTATCTTAAAAAATAACCTGGCTGCTGTCCGCAGTCGCCTCCTAAGGGACAAGCGGTGAACAACCAGGTTGTTTTTTTTGGATAGCTTATCTAAAAATTAACGACGCAATCCAAGTCTTTCGATCAACGCGCTGTAACGTTTAACGTCAGTCTTCTTCAGGTAAGCCAAAAGCTTACGACGTTGACCAACCATTTTCAGCAATCCACGACGGGAGTGATGATCTTTCTTGTGCGAACGAAAGTGGCTTTGCAAGTTAACAATGTTCTCCGTAAGGATCGCGATTTGTACCTCTGCAGAACCAGTGTCGGATTCATGAGTTTTGTACTCACCAATCAATTGTTGTTTGCGCTCTTGAGTCAATGCCATTCTGTTCACCTCCTTCATTATAATCGCCATTAGCCTCGTAACCGCCGGTGAGAGCGAGAAACCAAGCTAAGGTTCAGTGTTGCTTGACACAACATAAAACAGTATAGCACACCAGCATGTCCTATGTAAATCATGGAATGCTGTTTTGCATGAATTTACATCTATTCAGCTGAGGAGAGCAATTGGCGTGCTGTGTCCGCATCATGGCCAATCTGAGCCACCAGTTCATCCACAGAAGCAAATTTCCGTTCAGGTCTTATGTAATAGTACAAATCAACCTTCACCTGCTCGCCGTAAATATCCTCCGCAAAATCAAACAAGTGTACCTCAAAGGAAGGTCGAGTTACTCCATCGTGGAAGGTAGGCTTCACACCCACATTCATAACCCCGCTGTACACCGCGTCTCGTACATGAGCTTTCACAGCATACACGCCCTTCGTCGGCATTACAAATTTATCCTCTAGCTGCAAATTCGCTGTCGGAAAACCAATCGTCCGTCCGCGCTTCTCACCGTCCGCTACGATTCCACGTACTCGGTATGGACGCCCCAGCCAGCTACGTGCTCTTGCAAAGTCTCCGTCTTGAAGTGCACGACGAATACCCGAGCTACTGACCTTCTCTCCATTCAGCTCATAAGGAGGTACCGTCTCAACCTGCATTTCTTGCCCGCCCAACTCACGTAGCAGGGCTTCATTGCCTTCACCGCGGTATCCGAAGCGGAAATCAAATCCAACTACAGCCTGCTTGACCTGAAGCGGGAGCAACAATTGCTGTACAAAGTCAGATGGAGATACCTGCGAGAATTCCGGATTGAATTCCACAATATATAGAATATCCACTCCCATGGATTCCAGTACCTCCTGCTTCTCAGCAAGTGGCGTAAGATAGCCTTCGTAATCCCCCTTCTTCATCACTTCCTTCGGATGAGGGTAGAAAGTCATTACGGCTACGGGATATTCATATTTCCGGCCGAATGCAATCGCATTGCGGATCACACTGGCATGTCCCATATGAAGGCCGTCAAATTGGCCAATAGCCATCACCTGCGGACGTCCCCATGTCTGCAGTAGCTCCGGTAAAATTGGGTACGACAGTGATACGGTTATCATATGATTTCACCTGCAATTCATCTTCGATTTCACGGGAGCCCGTGCATCTATCCATTGCCTGGAAGAAATACCTTCACTGGTGCAATAGCGCCCGATGATTCTTCGCGCTTGTAGATTCCAAGAAACTGTCCATTCTCCCGATAAAGACGAATCGGTTGATCTGTACTTACAGGAGGATGAACTACAGTGAAGGACAGACGCTGTCCCTGTAATGCTGCTGTCGCCTTGGCTTCCTCAACAGTATGTGAGGCTAAGAAGGATATCGCCTCATCCACAGGAATCAGATATTTATCCAGGGTCCCATCTGCAGCATACTGCTCAATCTGCTCCAGCGTCAAGCAACGATCGAGAGGAATCCCTGCCGACATCGTACGCTGCAGCTCTACCATCGTAGCTGGCAATCCAAGCGCTTGTCCAATGTCTACACATAAGGTTCGGATATAGGTTCCCTTCGAGCATAGTACGCGGAAGGTAATATCCGTAAAATAGTCATGATGTGCACACTCCGTCATTTCGATCTCATGTATAGTTACCTGGCGACTCTTTCGCTCAACGGTCTTTCCCGCACGAGCCAGTTCATACAATCTCTTACCATCAACCTTGACGGCAGAGTACATCGGCGGCACCTGAGAAATGGTTCCTATGAACTGCTCCAGAACCGCCTTGGCTTCCTCCAAAGTCACATGACTACCATCTGCCTGCTCCAGAACGGTTCCCGTCAGATCTTCCGTATCTGTCGAGATGCCAAGGCGTAGCGTGGCTCGATATTCCTTGGGCTGCTCCTGTACATATTCGACGACACGCGTAGCTTTGCCCAAGCACAAGGGCAGTACGCCTGTCACCTGTGGGTCCAGCGTCCCTGTGTGTCCGATACGCTTCATACGCAGCAATCTGCGAGTCTTAGCAACGACGTCATGAGAGGTGAAGCCCGCTGGCTTGTATACAGGTAGTATTCCTTCCCAGTGGCTCATAGCATCTCCTTCGCCTTCATAACGATCTGGTTCATCGCCTGCTCCAGCGAGTCCTCGATACGACAGCCAGCGGCACGTACATGCCCCCCGCCACCGAAGCTCTGAGCCAGAGCCGCAACATCGACATGACCCGCAGAACGAAGACTGACCTTGACAGACTGCTCTTCTACTTTCTTGAATAGAATGCCGACTTCCACACCCTCGATATTTAGCGCATAGTTCACAATGCCCTCAAGGTCTTCATTAATAGCACCACAGGCAGCCATCGCTTCCGGCGTTACATAGACCCAGGCAATTTTACCATCATCCGTCATGGACAACGTCTGCAGTGTATTCGTTAGAATCCTGAACTGGGATCGGGTCAGCCGCTCCAGAAGCATTTCTGACAAGCCTGGGCCATCCACTCCGTAAGTCAGCAGCTTCGACGCAATAGCCATAACCTTCGGCGTAGTATTGGAGTAGCGGAATCCGCCTGTATCCGTCAACAGCCCGGTATACATAGCTGTAGCAACGTTAACATCCAGCTCCAGATCGAACTGCTCCAGTAGATCAAACAGGATCTCAGCCGTTGCCGCTGCATCCGTCTTGATGAGGTTCACGGCACCATATCCGTTATTGGTCGGATGATGATCGATGTTCAAAATAAGGGCATCCTCCGCAAAATACTGCTCGGTTAGTCCAACCCGTCGGTAATCAGCACAATCGACAGCAATGACCCGGCTATACTTCCGTTCAAGTGGCTGAGCCGACAAATCATGTATTTGATCGGCGTTCCACAAGAAACGCATTCGCTGCGGAATCGGTCCCTCATTCAGCATTATGAATTTTTTGCCCAGACATGAGAGAAGCCAGCCCACCGTTAAGGTGGAGCTGACTGCATCTCCGTCAGGCTGTACATGCGACACGATCAGGTAATCATCATGCTCCATCAGAAATTCCTTTCCTAGTTGAAGCGCCTGTTCATAAGTGTGCATCGCCGTCTCCTTTACATTCAGTTCAAGATTGTTCTTCTTTCTCGATATCACTCAGCAGTCTCTCAATGCGGCTGCCGTAGGCGATGGACTCGTCGATCTTGAAGATCAGCTCAGGCACATGACGAAGGCGGATACGTTTACCTACCTCCGAGCGAAGAAATCCGCTTGCCTTCTCAAGTCCCTTCAGAGACCCCTGCTTCTGTTCCTCATCGCCCAACACACTTAGATATACTTTGGCCTGTGACAAATCGTTGGTTACCTCTACACCGGTTACTGTAATAAAGCCGATGCGCGGGTCCTTTAGTTCCGACTGGATTAAAAGACTCAGTTCCTTTTTGATTTGTTCACTGACTCGTCCCGTACGTATTTTAGCCATGGATGTTCTACCTTTCTGCCCTTAGCGCTCCACGGTCTCCATGACGAAGGCTTCAATAACATCCAATTCCTTCACATCATTGTAGCCGTCCAGAGTAATACCGCACTCGTAGCCTTGTGCAACTTCCTTGGCATCATCCTTGTAGCGTTTCAAGGAATCAATCTTGCCTTCGAAAATTACAATGCCGTCACGGATGAGACGCGCTTCTGCCGAGCGAGTAATTTTACCGGAGGTCACCATACAACCAGCAATCGTACCGACCTTGGTAACTTTAAATGTACTTCTTACTTCAGCATGCCCGATAATATTTTCTTTATAGATTGGATCAAGCATTCCCTTCATGGCCTGCTCAATCTCTTCAATTACATTATAGATAACGCGATGCAGACGGATATCTACCTTCTCAGACTCAGCTGTAGCTTTCGCCTGATTATCCGGACGGACGTTGAAGCCGATAACGATCGCATTCGAAGCCGCCGCGAGAATAATATCCGATTCATTGATAGCACCCACGCCATTATGAATAATCTTGACGCGAACACCTTCTACTTCGATCTTGTTCAAGGAGCCCTTAAGCGCCTCGACCGAGCCCTGCACGTCACCCTTGATAATAACGTTCAGATCCTTCATTTCGCCGTCTTTAATGTGCTGGAACAGGTCATCCAGGGTAACTCGAGTATTGCTGCCCAGCTCGGACTGACGATGAGTAATAGCACGTCTGTCAGCAATCGCACGAGCTTTACGCTCATCCTCGAACACCATGAATGGATCACCAGCCAGAGGCACCTCTGTCAGACCTGTAATTTCTACAGGCGTAGATGGGCCAGCTTCCTTCAAACGGCGACCCTTGTCGTTCACCATCGCACGCACACGACCGAAGCAGTTACCAGCTACGAAAGCATCCCCGACTTTCAGCGTACCGTTCTGCACCAAGATTCGCGCTACAGAACCGCGACCTTTGTCCAGCTCGGCTTCAATAATCGTACCACGAGCACGCTTATTAGGGTTAGCCTTGTATTCATTGACCTCGGCTACCAGCAGAATCATCTCAAGCAGATCCTCCAGCCCCATGCGCTGCTTGGCAGACACGTTTACGAAGATCGTATCGCCGCCCCACTCTTCAGGTACCAATTCATATTCAGTCAGCTCTTGCTTGACTTTATCCGGATTCGCATCCGGCTTGTCAATTTTGTTGACAGCCACAATGATCGGAAGACCTGCAGCCTTGGCGTGATTGATCGCTTCAACGGTCTGTGGCATGACACCGTCATCTGCTGCCACGACGATGATCGTCATATCTGTTACTTGAGCACCACGAGCACGCATCGCTGTGAAAGCTTCGTGACCTGGCGTATCCAGGAAAGTGATCTTCTTGCTATTAATCTCAACCTGATAAGCACCAATATGCTGGGTGATACCGCCAGCTTCTCCGCCCGTTACGTTCGTGGAACGAATCGCATCAAGCAAAGTCGTCTTACCATGGTCAACGTGACCCATGATGGTAACAACTGGTGGACGTGTAACCAAGTTAGCTTCATCGTCAACCTCTTCTACAGTCTCGAAGCGGTCTTCTTCAACTGGAATCTTCACTTCAACTTCAACACCGAAGTCACCGGCAAGCAGCAAAATAGTGTCCATGTCAAGCTCTTGGTTGATTGTCGCCATTGTACCAAGGGTAATCAGCTTCTTGATTACCTCGGATGCATCCTTGTGGAGCAGCTTAGCAGTCTCGCCTACAGTCATCTCTCCACGCACAATAATCTTCTTAGGCGTGTTGTCGATCTTCTCGCGACGCTCTTGCTGTTGGCCTCCACGACCTCGGTTATTAAACTTACCGCCTCGGTTATTGCCACCTTTGTTGCCACCACGGCTATTGTTACGATTGCCGCCCTGACGGTTGTCATCAAAACGGTTCTGTCCCGGACGGCCGCCACCGCTATTGTTGTTACTGCGGTTGCCGCCACGATTATTGCCGCCTCCGCTTGAATTACTGCCCGAACCACTGCGTTCGGCTGTTCTTACTGGAGCTCCACCATCACGTTGTCCACCTTGCCCACCTTGTGGACGGCTATTAGCTGTCGCTGTACCTGCAGGACGGTTACCGCCTTGCGGACGAGGCGAGGAGCCTGTATTACCTTGACTACCTTGGCGCGGTGCGCCACTGCGATTTGCATTTGACTGACTGCCTTGACTGCGGGAAGCACTTCTTTGACTTGAGTTTTGGTTTGAGTTTTGGTTTGGTTTATTATTCATACTTACCTGCTTTTCCTGTTGATTTTTGGACTGCTCTGTTTTCTGGGAACTGATCTGGGCAGTTCCGCTGTCACCAGGCTTCGCAGCACTGGATTTAATATCCTTGAAGAACTTTTCAACCTTGCTAACCGAATCGTTCTCCATTACACTCATGTGATTGTTAACGGGAATGTCCAGCCTCTTGAGGATGGTAATGATTTCTTTGCTGCTCATATTCAACGATTTGGCATATTCGTATACCCGCAATTTATCTTTGCTTTCCTGTTTACTCAATATACTCCACCTCCGACATGATCCCAGCATGTTTTACGATCAGCTTCGCGAACCCTTGATCCAGAACTGCCAGCACCACCCGTTCAGGCTTGCCGACACTATTCCCTAAGCTTTCCCGGTCAAATCCTATCAGTAGAGGAATGTTGTAAGACCCGCATTTATCACGGAATTTTTTTTGAGTATTCTCTGAAGCATCTTTAGCAAGGATGACCAGCTTGGCTTCGGAAGAGCGGACAGCCTTTAGCACGATTTCATCGCCGGTTGCCAATTGGCCTGCCCTCATCGCGAGCCCTATATTAGACAGTGCTTTATTCATCATCATCAGCCCTGTGTTGTGCCGCTAGGAATTCTTCCTCGGCGGCAGCGAAATCACGAGCAAGCTGTTCGTGAATTTCCGGTTGTACTTGATGTTTGAGCGCCCGGTCCAACGCTTTATTCTTCTGAGCCAGCTTAAAGCAAGCAGCCTTGCCGCACAAGTAGGCTCCGCGGCCTGATTTTTTTCCGGTCAGATCAATCAGCACCTCATCTTCAGGGGTCTTGACGATGCGGATCAGCTGCTTTTTAGGCATCATTTCCTGACAAGCCACGCACTTGCGCAGTGGTATTTTTCTCTGTTTCATGACCACACCCCCTCTAATTGCCACTAATCGACGGATACGGAATCCTGATGCATTTCTCCATCGGATGTTCTCGGTCTGCCGAATTCCTCTTCCGCCTGCGTCTCACTCTTAATATCGATCTTCCATCCAGTGAGCTTGGCAGCCAGACGGGCATTTTGTCCTTTGATACCAATCGCAAGGGAGAGCTGATAATCCGGTACGATTACTCGTGCCATCTTCTCTTCTTCAAACACCTGTACTTCCAGTACCTTGGATGGGCTGAGTGCATTTGCCACATATTCATCCACATTATCAGAGAAGCGCACGATGTCAATCTTCTCACCACGCAGCTCGTTCACGATGGTCTGGACACGAGTCCCTCTCGGGCCAACACAGGAGCCAACCGGATCGACTTCTGTATTTCTCGAATACACAGCAATTTTGGAGCGGAAGCCTGCTTCACGCGCAACGGAGCGAATCTCAACGACACCATCAAAGATCTCAGGCACCTCGAGCTCGAACAGGCGTTTGAGGAGGCCTGGATGCGAGCGAGACAGCATAATTTGCGGCCCCTTGGTGGTGTTCTCTACCTTAGTAATGTAAGCCTTGATTCGATCCAGATGATTGAACTTCTCGTTCGGCATGAGCTCGCCCAGCGGAAGCACAGCTTCTACCTTACCCAGATCCACATAAATATTACGCAGATCCTGACGCTGCACCGTTCCAGTAACGATGTCCTCTTCTTTGTCTACGAAGGCATTGTAGATCAGACCACGCTCAGCTTCACGAATCCGCTGTGTGACAACCTGTTTGGCCGTCTGTGCTGCGATGCGTCCGAAATCACGCGGTGTAACTTCGATCTCCGCAATATCCTCCAGTTGGAAATGTGGGTTGATTTCGCGGGAAGCTGGCAAAGAAATCTCCGTACGCGGGTCCAGCACCTCTTCCACAATCAACTTGCGGGCATATACCTTAATTACCCCAGTATTACGGTTCATATCAACACGTACATTCTGAGCCGTATTAAAATTACGCTTGTAGCTGGAGATCAAAGCGGCCTCAATCGCCTCGAACAGAACATCCTTACTGATGCCCTTCTCTCTCTCCAATTCATTCATTGCTTCAATAAAATCCATACTCATGGACTTGTTTCTCCCCCTTTCATATCATGGCGCCCTGCTATGAGAAAGCTTGCTGATACATCAAGGCCGCCTCTCACCGCAGGACTAAACAGTCATTCATGTGTGTGTGTCAAGCATTAAAATATGATCGCCAGTCTCGCTCCCGCTACCTTGGCATATGGCAATGTATACGTTTTGTTACCTATTTGAACCGTCAGCTCATCGTTCTCAAAGGAAACCAGCTTGCCTTCGAATTCCTTGAGACCGCTTATTGGTTCGTAGGTGGTCACAAACACATTTTTCCCAACGGCCTTGGCTACGTCCTGTGCCTTCTTCAGCGGACGCTCGGCTCCAGGAGAAGATACCTCCAGGAAATAAGCATCAGAGACCGGATCATTCTCATCCAGCTTCTGACTGAGAAATTCACTGATCATACTGCAATCGTCCAGATCAATACCGCCATCCTTGTCAACGAAGACACGCAAAAACCAGTTACTTCCTTCCTTGACATATTCGACATCGACCAGTTCGAAGCCATGCTCAAGTAAATAAGGTTGGACCATTTCTTCCACGATAGATTTGATCTTTGGTGTGCTCAAAGATTATAACCTCCAAGAGTATCGTTTCCAGTTCGCCTGCTATGGTACATAAACCAAGCAAGCTGAACTCAAGTGATGTTGTCGGCGTTTACAGCCAACGGGCTGCCTTTTTATGGCGTAATATATGAAGTTATCCAGAGAAGCAATCCAAGTAGATCAGATTACTTGTCGGGCAGCTTTCGTTAGTTACAGGGCATAGGACATGAGAAAATCATCAATTTCGGGCGAATTTCATCTGTAGCAAATATGAAAGAGTGGGTTTCCCCACTCTTTTAGCAACGAGCCTATATCCGTAATTACCAAAAAAATTATACCATACCATAATGTAAGTGACAAGTGCCGGGACTTGACTGAATCCGTATCCCGCAGCAACGCATTGACTGCTAGAACAGTGACAATTGATTGCTTTCTGGGAGTCCACGGAAGCAGCCCATTTGCGACAGCAATTCAATAATCGTCTTACTTGCCTTGGATTTCTGCTGGAAGTCCTCAACGGACAAGAATTCTCCCTGCTCGCGAGCTGCGGCAATGTTACGTGCGGCATTCTCACCAATCCCCTGTAAGGCACCGAATGGAGGAATCAATGCATCGCCATCCACCTTAAAGCGTGTCGCCTCGGAACGGTACAGATCAATCGTCTTGAAGCTGAAGCCGCGGGCAGTCATTTCGAGTGCCATCTCTAGTATTGGCAGCATGTTTTTCTCCTTCGGCGGCGCCTGGAAGCCTAGCTGTTCAATCTCCACAATTTTACGATAGATGGCCTCATAGCCCTGACAGCAAAGCTCAATATCGAAATCTGCGGCACGAACAGAGAAATATGTCGCATAATATTCGATCGGGTGATATAGCTTGAAGAAGGCTGTACGTACGGCAGAGATAACATAAGCCGCGGCGTGCGCCTTAGGGAACATGTATTGGATTTTCAAGCAGGAATCAATGTACCATTGTGGCACCTTGCATTTCTTCATCTCCTCGATCCACTCTGGCGGCAGCCCCTTACCCTTACGAACACTTTCGGTAATTTTGAAGGCAAGGCTGGCATCCATGCCCGCTTTATAGATCAGGAACAGCATGATATCGTCACGACATCCGATTACTGTCTTGATGTTACAGGTTCCATTTTTGATCAGATCCTGCGCATTTCCCAGCCATACGCCCGTACCGTGAGACAATCCCGAAATCTGCAGCAAATCCGCAAAGGATGACGGCTGTGATTCCACAAGCATCTGCCTTACGAACTTTGTTCCCATCTCCGGTACCCCGTAAGTGGCCACTGGGGTTCGAATCTGTTCGGAAGAAACACCCAGAGCCTCTGTGGAGTTGAACATGCTCATGACCTTTGGATCATTCATCGGAATGCTAGTCGGATCAACACCCGTCAGATCTTGCAGCATTCTCATCATGGTCGGATCATCGTGGCCCAGAATATCGAGCTTCAGCAGGTTCGCATCGAAAGCGTGATAATCAAAGTGTGTCGTCTTCCATTCTGCATTCGTATCATCGGCCGGGAATTGAACCGGAGTAATGTCCTCAACTTCCATATAGTCAGGAACAACCACAATCCCGCCCGGATGCTGCCCGGTACTCCGCTTAACCCCTGTACAGCCAGAAGCAAGACGGTTCAGCTCGGCCCCGCGCCATCTTTGGTTATGCTCTTCTTCGTATTTCTTGGCGAAGCCGAAGGCAGTCTTCTCCGCTACCGTACCGATCGTTCCTGCCCGAAATACACTTTTTTCCCCGAACAGCTCCTTCGTATAGTTGTGAGCCGTCGGCTGATACTCACCGGAGAAGTTCAAGTCGATATCGGGAACCTTGTCCCCCTTGAAGCCCAGAAAGGTCTCAAACGGAATATCCTGCCCTTCTCCCTTCAGTTTACCTCCACAGTGCGGGCAATCCTTGTCCGGGAGATCGAATCCGCTCGGAATACTTCCGTCGAGGAACCACTCACTGTATTTACATTCCGAATTGACACAGATGTAATGCGCAGGAAGCGGGTTAACCTCCGAAATACCGAGGAAGGTCGCAACGACTGAGGAGCCAACTGAACCCCGTGAGCCTACCAGATATCCATCCTGATTCGATTTCTTAACGAGACGCTCAGAAATAAGATAGTTGGCAGAGAAGCCGTATTTAATGATTGGCTCCAGCTCCTTCTCCAAGCGAGCCACCACTACTTCAGGCAGATCCTCTCCATATATGGACTTGGCTGTTTCATAGCAAGTATTTCGAATTTCCTCATCTGCTCCCTCCAGAACTGGAGTGAACAGCTCATCCGGGAACAGCTTCAGCGATTCAAAGCGATCCGCGAGATCATTTGTGTTGGTAACAACGACTTCGAACGCCTTCTCTTCCCCCAAAAACTCAAACTCTGCCAGCATTTCTTCGGTGGTCCGCAGATGAGCATCTGGCTTGCGCATTCCTTTAAGTGGACTGAAGCCCGTGATCCCATGAATGGTAATATCCCGGTACAGCTTATCTCTTGTCTCCAGGTAATGTACATTGCCCGTAGCAATGACTGGCTTGCCTAGTCGATCTCCGATATCACAGACTTTGCGAATAGCTATTTTCAGCGCTTCGGGATCACTCACCAGCTGCTTCTCCACCAGGTGCATGTACATCGTAAGAGGTTGAATCTCCAGCACATCATAGAAGGCCGCTACCTCCTCAGCCTCTTCCACCGACTTGTTCAGCACCGCCTCGAAGAATTCACCCTTCTCACAGCCAGAGATGATAAGAAGCCCCTCTCGCATCTCTGTCAGCTTGGACTTGGGGATACACGGAACGCGCTTGAAGTATTCTGTGTGAGACATGGAGACCAGCTTGTACAGGTTTTTCTTCCCGACAGGATTGAGCGCATAGATGCAGCAGTGGAACGGGCGTGCTGTAGACAGATCCTTGCCGACATAGTCGTTCAGTCTGTCCAGCATGGTCATTCCCTTCAATTGCGCCGCATCATTCAGCAGTCCATTCAATACTCCGCCGAGCGCAAGCGTATCATCAATGGCCCGGTGGTGACTCTCCAGTGCTACTTTATATTTATCTGATAAAGTGTTCAGCCTGTGATTCTTCATCGTTGGAAAGAGCATCCGTGCCAGCTCCAAAGTATCCAGCACCGGGTTTTGCAGCTCCGGTAACCCCATCTGCTTCAGGGTAGCCTGGATAAAGCCGATATCAAAGCGGGCATTATGAGCAACAAGCACTCCATCCCCCACGAATTCGACAAATTCTCTCATAACAGGCTCGACATCCGGAGCATCCTTCACCATCTCATCATTGATATTGGTCAACTGCTGAATATTGTAGGGAATTCGTTCATGCGGATTGACGAAGGTAGCATAACGGTCAATTTCCTTACCCTCCTGCATTTTGACAGCAGCAATCTCAATAATCTTGTTCTGGGTTACGGATAATCCCGTCGTCTCGATATCAAATACGACAAAGGTAGCCGTCTTCAGCTCCAGTGGTACGGCCTGCATGACGACCTCTACCGCATCATTGACGACATTGGCCTCTACTCCGTATATCATTTTTATATCATTCTTTTTGGCTGCCTTCGCAGCTTCTGGATAACACTGCACACCACCATGATCGGTCACGGCAATCGCCTTATGCCCCCATTTGGCTGCAGTCTTCACATACGTATCTATCGAGGTTACCGCATCCATCGTGCTCATCTTCGTATGGAGATGGAATTCGACTCGCTTCACGGGAGCGTTGTCCTTGCGCGAAGGCGGAGCCTGAACCTCAACCAGATCAGAAGGAATCATCGCGAGCTCCGGTACCTGCATGAATCGGTCATATTCGACACGTCCGCGTACCTTGACCCATTTACCGTTGGCCAGCAGGCTAAGGATCTTAAGGTCCTCCTTGGTCTTGGCGAACATTTTCATCTGTAAAGAGTCAGTAAAGTCAGTCAGGTAGAAGGTGAACAGCGTACTGCCGTTTCTTAGTTCTTTGCGATCCAGACCGAAGATCGTCCCCTGCAGGGTCACCTTCTTCTCCTCATCCTGAATCTCTTGCATTGGAACAGCTGGCTCCTTGATATCATAGCCAAACTGAAGTCGAACATCGCCTTCGTCCTCATCTGCCGGTGGCATTTCCGACTCAATGCTCTCCATCATGGCTTGGATGACTTCCCGTTCCTCTTCAAGCTTCTTCTGCTGGAATTCTTCCAAGGCTGCCTGATCTGCCTCTCCCGCCTGAATTTTAATACGAAGCGGAACATGGAAATACTGATTGTAGAAACGGATGATCGCCTGATCAATCTGCTTCTTGCGGGCAAGCTCCAGTGACATGGCGTCTGTCATGTTCAAGGTCAACAGCCCCTCTTCCCATTCCTGCCCTGCTCTCGTTAGCCACCCATTCACAGAAGGAATCTCTCTATGCACCCACTCCAGGAACAATCTCCAATACTCTTTAACGATTGCTTCATGCTCCACAGCCTCTGCATACTGGAACCCGAAGGTGATCTTGGCGATATGCTGCAGCTTCTCTTGAATCCGCAGACAGAAGGTTCGATATACCTGGGCAGGTACAAGCGTCTCCTTGTGCAGAATAATATGCCATTCTTTATTAGCCTTGCTGATCTCTACCCGCTCAATTCGTCCATCCAGAAAATAGGGATCAACGACAGCCGCCGGCATCTCAGCCTGCTTCATCAATAATTCCAGCCTATGTCTCTTATCGACAGTTCCGCTCATGCTTTCCCCTCCTGGAACTTTGAAATCTCCTGTTCTCTCACATCATTATATCAGGATATCAGAATTAGTTGATTGAACAATACTACGCTTATATGAAGGAGCTATACGAAAAGGATGCTTATACATACGATGCCTATACATAACGGCGCTTGTATGAACGCCCATGTAAAAAGCTTCTGTGCGTCACTGCTCTGCAACAGAAGCTTCTTATATACTCTATTCAACCGTGCCGAATACGGTGGTGGTGAATGTCATTCACCTTAACACATACATATCCCTACCAAGTAATTGCTGCGTCGAGCTATTAATAGGCTCTAGCGAACACCACAGTATGTGCCGCAGGCTTGCCACAGCACAGGCATGTCTCCTTCACCACTGCAGGCTTGAATGGAATATTACGGCTGGTTGCTCCCGTAACTTCCTTCACTTGGTCCTCACAGGTCTCAGAACCACACCAGCCTGCCAATGTGAAGCCGCGTTTTTCTTCCATTAAGGCTTTCATTTCATCCAATGTGTCAACGTCATAGAAATGCTCATTCATGAAACCTTTGGCCCGCTCATACATCTCACGCTGCACTTGCTCCAGCATAGCTTGAACTTCCTCGACCAGCCTTGCTTGCTCAATGACCTTCTTCTCTCCGCTGATGCGGGATACGAGCACACAGACGCCATTCTCCATGTCACGTGGTCCAAGTTCGAGACGTACAGGAACTCCGCGCATTTCATATTCGTTAAATTTCCAGCCTGGGCTGACATCTGACCGATCGTCAACCTTAACCCGAATGCCAGCCTTCTTCAAATCTGCGAACAGCTCATCGGTACGGGCGAGGACAGCATCCCGTGTCTTTGGTGGGCCGATTGGAATCATCACGACCTGCGTAGGAGCTACCTTCGGTGGAAGGGCCAGACCACGATCATCACCATGCACCATAATCATGGAGCCGATGAGACGTGTACTTGTTCCCCAGGAAGTCGTATGCGCATACTCCAGATTATTTTCCCGGCTCAAATACTTGATATCGAACGCTACCGCAAATTTTGTTCCGAGATAGTGGGAGGTTCCCGCTTGTACTGCGCGTCCGTCTCTCATCATCGCTTCCAACGAGAAGGTATCCACAGCACCAGCAAACCGCTCAGAAGGAGTCTTCTGCCCTGTAATAACAGGGATCGCAAGTACTTCCTCAATCACTTCGCGATAGACCTCCAGCATCTTCATGGTCTCTTCGCGAGCTTCCTCTTCATTCTCATGAGCAGTGTGACCTTCTTGCCACAAAAATTCGCTCGTGCGCAAGAATGGAAGTGTTCTCTTCTCCCATCGAACTACGTTTGCCCATTGGTTAATGAGTACTGGCAGGTCACGGTATGACTGAATCCACTTGGAATACATGTGACCGATCATCGTCTCTGAGGTAGGACGAATGGCAAGTCGCTCTTCGAGCTTCTCTCCGCCTGCCTCAGTTACCCATGGCAGCTCTGGATTGAAGCCTTCCACGTGCTCCTTTTCTTTCTGGAAGAAGCTCTCTGGAATGAACATTGGGAAATAAGCATTACGATGACCTGTTGCCTTAAAACGCTCGTCCATCGCATCCTTGATATGCTCCCAAATCTCGAATCCGTCTGGACGGAACACAATACAGCCACGAACTGGGGAATAATCCATTAGTTCAGCTTTTTTGATGACATCAATGTACCAGCGGGAGAAGTCTTCTCCCTGTGGTGTTATTTCGGATACAAACTGTTTATCTTTTGACATTAGAAAAGCGTCCTCCCGTACCGTCTACAAGCATTCTAGCCTGCATACGACCATTAATTAACCGCTGATCAAGCGTAATATATCGTTATAAGTTACCGCAAGCATAAGCAGGAACAGCATCGCAAATCCAACGAAATGCACCATGCCCTCACGGCTAGGATCAATAGGCTTGCCACGAACGGCTTCAATCCCGAGGAAGATCAGTCTGCTACCATCAAGCGCTGGAATTGGCAGCAGGTTGAAGATACCGAGATTAATGCTGATCATAGCTGTCCAATACATCATCTGCACGAGCCCAGACTTTGCTACCTGACCTGTAACCTCAATTGTTCTGACGGGGCCACCAATGTCATCAAGTGCAAAATTCTGAACGAGCTGCTGCAATCCGCGGAAGATTAGCATGGATGTATCTACTGTGTACTGTCCAGACAGCTTCAATGTCTCACCAATCCCGGCGCTCCGAGTCGGCAGTTCCAGACTAATCCCCACCTTGCCGCCTTCCTGGCCAGGCATCGCTCTCGGAACTACAGTGATATCCATCGGCTTATCCTCACGCTTAATCTGCCAGCTCATTGGCACATCCTGTGAACCAGAGATCAGTTCAATGGCTTTTTGCTGGTCCGCTCCAACAGGGGTACCATTGATCTCATTGATGATATCACCCTTCTGCAATCCAGCCTGCTCGGCTGGTGAGCCTGCAGTGATTTCTCCTATTTTTATGTAGGTTGGGTTATCAATTTGAACACCGTTGACCTGAATGTAGATAGCAAATAAAAAAAAGGCCAACACAAAATTCATCAAAGGTCCAGCAAAAATAGCCAAGGCACGCTGTCCGACCGTCTTACTGCCGTACTGCCGATCTCTCGGAGCAATCTGTATCTCACGGCCTTTGCTCACAATGATAGCCTGGGGGTGGACTGAATAGGTCATCGTTTCACCGTCTGCGAGCAGTGTAATGGTGAGTGCATCCTCCAGGTCGATATGCTGTACCTCACCTTGGATGACATTCTTCTGCTTGTCCAGATCGTCAGTGAACATTCTCTTAACCAATCCGTCAGTCAGTCTAACATTAATGGTCTGACCGGGCTCGATCTGAATCAAATCCGGGTCTTCCCCGGCCATTCTAGCGAAGCCTCCGAACGGTAACAGGCGAAAAGTGAACTGAGTTTCATTCTTCTTATATGAAAACATCTTGGGCCCAAAGCCAATAGCAAACTCACGGACCAAAATGCCAGCACGCTTTGCAAAGTAGTAATGACCCCATTCATGTACCGCAACAACTAGAAAAAACATGAAGAAAATATAGATCACGATCTTAATAGTCTCCAACTGGTCGACACCTCCTTATACTATAATATGCATGTTCTAGGATAACATTATTCTTTTATAATACCAAGAGTTTTTGATGGTTGGCAAATGGTTCATACTCTCAACGAATTCTCAATCTACTCTACGAAAATCACGCTATAAGCTTAAAAAAACGAGACTGCAGATCAGCCATGAATCATAGCCTATACAGTCTCGTATTAATCGTTCTAACGCAGCTCGTTCATATCTCTGAGATGCTCAGTGGCTTACTAGCGTGGCTATAGGCCTATAGCACTGACGCAGCCTTGCGAGCCTCCTGATCCGCCCATTCAATAGCTTCCAGGTCAGGCTGGCTCACCGGCTGATGCTGGCTGACGATTCGCTCAATAATCTCTTCGATCCGGAGGAAAGGAATCTCTCCCTTCAAGAAGCGGGCCACCGCCACTTCATTGGCTGCATTAAATGCTGTGGCCGCCGTGCCACCAGCCTTACCGCATTCAAAAGCCAAGCGTAATGCCGGATAACGCTCATAATCCATCTCGCTAAAATGCAACTTCCCTACCTGAGCAAGCGACAATGGCTTGGCCGGAGAAGGCATCCGGTCAGGATAGGTCAGTGCATATTGGATCGGGACCCGCATATCCGGATTCCCTAACTGAGCAATCATGCTAGTATCAACGAACTCTACATAGGAATGGATAATACTCTCTGGATGAAGCAGCACATGAATGCGATCATAGTCGATTCCGAACAGCCAATGGGCCTCAATGACCTCAAGGCCTTTGTTCACCATGGTAGCTGAATCAATCGTTATCTTCGCTCCCATGGACCAGTTCGGATGCTTGAGCGCATCCTCCACGCTCACACGCTCTAGCTCGGCACGACTGAGATGGCGAAAGGATCCCCCCGAGGCCGTCAACGTAATGTGGGACACGCGATTCAGATCCTCACCATTCAAGCACTGAAAGATCGCAGAATGCTCACTATCAACAGGCAATAGCGCTACACCTTTCTGACGAGCTCGCTGCGTAACGATGTGTCCAGCCGTCACCAACGTCTCCTTGTTAGCTAGTCCGATATGCTTGCCTGCCTCGATCGCCGCAAGTGTAGAGCGCAGGCCCACGCTTCCCATCACCGCCGTTACGACGAGCTCAGCATCGGTTCCTGCAGCTACCTCAACTAACCCCTCGTCTCCCCAGTAAACTGCTATGTCTTCTGGAAGCTGCTGTCTCACTTGTTCGGCCAGCTTCTGAGTAGCGACGGATACTTTTTTCGGCCGAAAGCGCAGTGCCTGCTCCAGTAGCAACTCTACATTCTGACCAGCTGCCAGACCTTCAATCTGATAGGCTTCAGGATGCATAGCCACCACATCCAACGTCTGTGTACCAATAGAGCCGGTGGAACCAAGTAATGAAATCCTCTTCATCATGCACCTTCCTCACGATAACTCATAAACCTTCCTGCCTCTCTCAAAAAGGGAGCAGAAACATATGTATGAAAGGAAATACTACAATCCAGCTGTCACAACGGTCCAGAATACCTCCATGACCTGGCAGTAATCGACCTGAATCCTTGATATCATAGGCCCGTTTGTAAGCAGACTGAATCAAATCTCCTAATTGTCCAACGAGGGAGCAGGCCAAGCCAATGACAATCGCATGTCCCACTGTAAGAAGCCCACCCGAGAACCAGGAAAATACTACAGCTATGACGACAGCAAGTATAATCCCTCCCACAGAGCCTTCAATTGTCTTATTCGGACTGATGGAAGGCCATAGCTTCGTACGACCGAACGCCTTTCCTGCAAAATAAGCTCCTGCATCACTGGACCATATACTGGCCAACAGCAATATAGTCCAAAATAATCCATATGCCATATGTCTTGAATCCGCAATCGCAGAAAAGCCAACCCCCACATAAACAGTACCCAGAAACAGTAATGCTGCTGTATTGATGTTCACCCTATTTTTGGACAGTACCGTAATGACCAGAAATAAAGTCAACCATATCCACAGCATACTGGACAATTCCAGAGGTGGTTGTACTTGTAGAGGCTCATATGGAAATACCAATAGCAGAACTCCTACATAGCTCAGAAGAGCTTCTATGCTAAAGGAAGGGACCTTGATCATACGAATGAATTCATGTATGCCAATCAAGGCCATAGCAAGAATCAGGATATGATAGGGTAGCCCTCCCAGATAGACCATCATAAAAAACAGGGCACCTGCTATAATGCCTGTCAGCAATCGCTGCTTCAACGGCTTCAACCTCCATTACTTCAGGCCGCCGTATCTCCGTGTCCTGCGTTGATACTCAGCCACTGCTTCGTATAAATGCTCCTTGGTAAAATCGGGCCAATAGATATCTGTGAACCAAAGCTCACTGTACGCCAGCTGCCAGAGCATAAAGTTGCTCAGTCTGAGCTCCCCACTTGTACGGATCAGCAGATCCGGATCAGGCATTCCATTCGTAAGCAAGGATTGATCGATCAATTCTGACGTAATATCCTCAGCCTTCAGACGGCCCGCTTCAACCTCACGTCCGAGCGTTTTCATGCATTCCGTTATTTCCATACGACTCCCATAATTCAGGGCAAAATTAAGCACAAGTCCTGTATTATGCTCGGTCCGCCGGATCGCCTCCAATAATGGTTCCCGTGCATACGAGGGCAAATACTCCTCATGCCCCATCATACGTACTTGAACATTATTTTCGATCAGTTCATCCAGCTCAATCGCCAGAAATTCCTGTGGAAGCCGCATCAGAAAATCGACTTCTTCTTTGGGCCGCGTCCAGTTCTCAGTTGAGAAGGCATACATCGTCAAATACCGGATACCGAGATCACTTGCGGCGATTGTCGCACGCTTTACAGCTTTCATACCGTTCTGGTGTCCTACTGTGCGCGGCATGCCGATCCTCTTAGCCCATCTGCCGTTCCCATCCATGATTATGGCAACATGCTGCGGAATATTATCGTTTGAAATGGTCGGTGTCTGCTCTTTATGTCCCCCGCTCCACCAGGACCGAACCCGTTTGATCATGCTAATCCTCCAACATTCTCCCCGAAATGAATCATGGCCCAGAAAGAGACAAACCCCACCTTGACGGAGGGGTCCGAGGTCTCTCACTTATACTTCCATGATTTCTTTTTCTTTCGCAGCGAGTACTTTATCTACCTCTGCAATGAATTTATCTGTTGCTTTCTGAATATCATCCTGATGGCGACGAGACTCGTCCTCAGAAATATCTGTCTTCTCCAGCTTTTTGATATCATCATTAGCATCACGACGAATATTACGCACGGCAACTTTGGCTTCTTCACCGAACTTCTTTGTCATCTTCACGAGCTCCACACGGCGCTCTTCCGTTAACGCCGGGATGCTCAGACGAATCTGGTTACCGTCATTTGACGGAGTCAGACCCAGATCCGATTTCTGAATAGCACGCTCGATGTCAGCCAACGAGGACTTATCCCAAGGCTGAATCATGAGTGTACGAGAATCTGGCGTGTTAATGTTCGCCAACTGGTTCACCGGTGTCGGCGCTCCATAATATTCTACCTGAATCCGATCGAGAAGACTAGGGGTCGCTCGACCTGCACGCAGTGTTGCCAGGTCCCGTTTGAGTGCCTGGATCGCTTTATCCATACGCTCCTCTGCGTTCTTTTTAATCGCTTGTGGCATTAGTCTACACTCCCTTTTACAATTGTACCGATTTTCTCGCCAAGCACAACACGTTTGATGTTGCCTTGCTCCGTGATCGCGAACACGATCAACGGGATATTATTATCCATGCAGAGGGATGAAGCTGTAGAGTCCATTACGCCCAGATTCTTGTTCAGAACATCCAGGTAGGTCAGCTGCTCATACTTCTTAGCAGTGCTATCCTTGAATGGATCTGCTGAGTATACTCCGTCCACTTTGTTCTTGGCCATCAGAATGACTTCAGCTTCAATTTCAGCCGCACGAAGAGCTGCTGTCGTATCTGTAGAGAAGAATGGGTTACCTGTACCTGCCGCAAAAATAACTACTCTGCCCTTCTCCAAATGGCGAATCGCTCTGCGCCGTATGTATGGCTCAGCAATTTGTTGCATGGCAATGGAGGTCTGTACGCGAGTAGGAACGTCAATCTGCTCTAGGGCATCCTGCAATGCCAGTGAGTTCATGACGGTGGCCAGCATGCCCATATAATCAGCCGTTGCACGGTCAATACCGTTGGCGCTGCCAGCAATCCCCCGCCAAATATTCCCGCCTCCGCACACAATCGCTACCTCTACACCCAACTCTACTACATCTTTAACCTGTTGGGCAATCGACGCAATCGTATCGGCATCAATTCCGTATCCATTTGGACCCGATAATGATTCACCACTAACCTTCAGGACAACACGTTTAAATACTGGACTTTCCAAATGTTCAACCTCCATTGATATTCCATATTTGTTAATGCGCCTGACGAAACAAAAGCTCCTGACGGAGCCTGGCCCCGTCCGGGGACCGAAGGATCGTGCCCGCAGGAAGCTTATGCTGTCAAGGAGCTGTAAGACAGACCACATATCGTAGTTGTTTTCCTTGCGATTATAGAAGCATTTCAGTTCGGCTGAAATCTTATTCATTCTATAATCTAAAGAAAAGGAACACTGCTGTTGCCGTGTTCCAATTCTGTGTCTAATGTACTATAGACCCCGAGGGGCTATCATTATTGCTTAACTTGAGACATAACTTCTTCGTAGAAGTTGTCTTCTTTCTTCTCCAGACCTTCGCCCAGCTCGTAACGAACAAAACGACGAATGGAGATGTTCTCACCAATCGTGCTGATTTTTTCGTTCAGCAGTGTAGCGATTGTCTTGTCTGGATCTTTAACAAAGGATTGCTCCATCAAGCAGAACTCTTCGTAGTACTTGCTGATGCGGCCTTCCACCATTTTCTCAACGATGTTAGCTGGCTTACCTTCGTTCAGCGCTTGAGCTTTCAGAATTTCCTTCTCTTTCTCAAGCTCTTCTGCGGATACTTCTTCACGACGTACAAAGCGAGGGTTGGAAGCTGCGATATGCATCGCGATGTCGCGCACGAACTCTCTGAATTGGTCTGTCTTCGCTACGAAGTCAGTCTCACAGTTGATTTCTACCAGCACACCAATTCTACCGCCAGCGTGGATGTAAGATTCAACTACACCTTCAGTTGCGATACGGCCAGCTTTGTTCGCTGCTGCTGCCAGACCTTTTTCACGCAGGAATTCGATTGCTTTCGTCAAATCACCGTTTGTTTCTTCGAGTGCTTTTTTGCAATCGAGCATTCCTGCGCCTGTTTTTTCACGAAGTTCTTTTACTGCGCTAGCATTAACTGCCATATTTAATTCCCTCCAAAATTGAATTTAATTCCTTTTGCTTTAACGCAAGGCTGAATTTATTCCTTAAAAAAAGGGTAGTGAAAGGCTTCCACCTACCAACCACCCTTTTCATTTAATTCATGTGTATTAGCAATCCAGGGCTAATTAAGCAGTTGTCTCTTCGCCTTGGTTTGCTTCCATAACAGCGTCAGCCATTTTGCCAGTCAGCAATTTAACTGCACGGATCGCATCGTCGTTACCAGGGATAACGTAGTCGATTTCGTCCGGATCACAGTTCGTATCAACGATACCAACAATTGGGATACCCAATTTGCGTGCTTCTGCTACAGCGATGCGCTCTTTACGAGGATCGATGATGAACAGGGCACTTGGCAGACCCTTCATGTTTTTGATACCGCCCAGGAATTTCTCAAGACGATCTTTCTCTTTGCGGAGAAGGATGACTTCTTTCTTAGGAAGAACTTCGAATGTACCGTCCTCTTCCCAAGTTTCCAGTTGTTTCAGGCGATCAATACGTTTTTGAATAGTTTGGAAGTTAGTCAATGTTCCACCCAACCAACGTTGGTTGATGTAGAATTGACCAGCACGAGTAGCTTCTTCTTTTACAGAATCCTGTGCTTGTTTCTTAGTCCCTACAAACAGGATTGTGCCGTTATCAGCTGCGATGCTTTTAACGAAGTTGTAAGCTTCCTCTACCTTTTTCACTGTCTTTTGCAAGTCAATGATGTAAATACCGTTTCTTTCAGTGAAGATATAACGATCCATTTTTGGGTTCCAGCGACGAGTTTGGTGTCCGAAATGAACCCCAGCTTCCAGAAGCTGTTTCATGGAGATTACTGCCATCTTCACGCACCTCCTAAATTTGGTTTTTTAGTGTATCCTCCGTCGACATCATTTTCCACAAAGACTTCCTTACAGAAGCACCCCTTTGCAAAATTAATCGACGTGTGTTTTTAACACCGTCATTTAATATACCATAACACAAAGCTCCTTGCAACAATAAAACCGTCCCCTGTCCGATAGTCTTATCGGGAAGGGACGGTCGTGAATTTGGTAATGATGGAATTCAGGCTCTCACCTTTTTCAAGCGTATAGGTACCAGAGCGAATTTTGCGGTTTATTTTCTTGGCATTAGCTGCCTCCATGAAGTCACTGGCACTCTGCACAACCCCTGACTTCTCCAGTTCCTCTGCTACTGCGGTCAGATTCTTGCCTGGAGCAATCCGAAAGGTGACAAGTTGCTTCGCGGCCTTTGCCTGCTGCGGTGCCACTGCCTCCTTAGGTGTATCCACTGCCTTCACTGCTGCTGTCTGCTGCTTATTCGTCTCCTGGGGAGCAGAGCTTTGTGGTTCCGAAGGGGTTGATGGCTCCTGAGAGGGATTTGCCGTGTCTGGAGCTGTCGGATCAGCAGGCGTTTTGTTGCCTTGCTCAATGACCTTTTCACGCCACTCATCCTCTGTCATAAGCTCCTCTGAGCTTTCAATCACCTTCAGGTCCAGTCTCGCAGCAGCTTCCTCCAGTTGCTCGCGTGTCAGCTCTTGCGTATTCATGGAGGACACGCTCTGTGCCTGACCAATAAGGGCTAGCTGCAGCAACAGAGCACCAGCGATCAAGCCTGTACCAAGCCCAAAAATAAATAAACGTTTTTTAATCATGCTGGTCCTCCTGCTCGGCAAGCTGTAAAATCAACTGGACCTCTCCGCGCTGAATTCCTGTCTGCTTCACGATGAAATCGACAGACTTTCCTTGCCCGTATAAAGCAAACAATTCGGGATAACGATCCCGTATGCTTGGCCTTGTCTCTGGAACAGCCACCTCCGACTCTTCTGCCTGAAGCACTGCTTCCTCCGTAATCGCGGCTTCTTGTTCAGCTACGACCAAATTCGCAGCTTGCCTCTCCTGGAACTGGATGAAATCTGCAGCTTGCTTCGACAATTCAACGGGCTCGCTACCTGTCCGTTCCAGATCCACGACGCGCTGCCTCAGCTCTATAACCTGTTCTTGCAAAGCAGCATTCTTCGCTGCATGCTCACTCTTGATCTGAGTTACGATCTCAATGAGCTCATCGTTACCATGCTCAATGTCAGCCATGTATTGCTCAAGCGTAGCCTCTACATTACTCAGGACCTTTTCGTCCGAGGCTTGTGCATTCTGATTCTTTGGCAGCATCCAAGCATATAGCATGAGCGCCAGCCCCAGCAGGGCAATCATGATCCATGGCTCCACAACCCATCTTCTCCTTCTTATGATGATTTTCTGCTATAGCGACAGGTCCAGATGGTGTCCTTTGTACGGATGCTCTGCCTTCGGCTCTTCTGCTGACTCGGTCTGAGTGCGAGCCTTCTGATCCCGATGTCGTTGCGACTGCTGTTGTCCGTCCTCCTGGTCCTTCAGCTTCACGAAGGCCTCCGAGGATTCCGAGACGTTGACCGGCTTATTCCGCTCGGCATCAGCATCTTTTATTGCCTGTTCTCCAAGATGTGATTGTTCATTCATAGCTCTATGCCGATATTCGCTTTGATACCTCCCTGCTTCACTTGTACGAGGCACGGCTATCTGCAATTCAACGGCTTTCAAACTCATCATCACCACACCCTTCACTGGTTTGCATTTTGCAACAGTCGACTCAAGTAGCACACGTGATGTCTGCAAACGATCAGTTCAACTGAACAAGCTATTAGGCCAAAGCTGACATAGTGATATCTCCGTCAAAATAATAAAATGACATTCTTGATACCGGATCTTTAATATATTTCGTGTATCTGCCGATAACTATTTTAGAGCCACCATAAATGACATTCTTAACCTCTACCTTTGCCATGGTGGTATCCTCCAGCATTTTCTCAATTTCAAAAATGCGAACCTTGATTTCACCGGCTTCACGCTCGCTGGATTTCTGAGTAGCTGAGAGCTTTACTCGCATCGCCAGCTTATCAGGGGTCAATTGACCGGCTGCTGCCAATTGGTCCAAAATATGAAGCGCTTTATTTGTCTTGTCCATGCTGGCCAGTTGCAGCTTCAACTGGTCCCGCAATGTTGTTAATTCATTACGCAATTCTGGCAACACGCCTACTTCAATGGAAGTCAAGGTGGACATTGTATTCCCCACCGTGCGTGCACTTACCCTTTCGCCCGCCTGAATACTTCCGCCAACAATCAGGCCCTTCGGACCACCACAAGTTACGTTTCTTCCGGCCCTTACATGGGAATGCATGATGCTCTGGGATACAAGAATATCCACTCCTGCAATGACATTGCCATCCTGAATAAATGAGCATTTGACATCCTGCCCAGCCTTGACATGTCCTTTGTTGTAACCGATGATGCCACTGCTGATCTCTACGGAGCCTGAGGCTTCAATTTCAGCCCCCTCGACGCCTCCGATGACACGGATATCCCCATCTGCTCGGACACGAAAGCCTGTCAGCACGTTTCCACGGATGACCACAGTACCAACAAAATCAACATTGCCAATGCTGTAATCAACATCTCCATTGATTTCGTAGACCGGAAAAACATTAATCTTATCGTTGTCTGTTTTGGTAACCAGGCCATCAATTGCCGCATACATGGCGATTCCTTCAGGATGAATAACTACGTTTTTTCCAACCTTGAATCTTGCCTGTTTACCTTCCTTATAAGGAATCTCCTCATTCGTGACCGCAATACCAGGCACTCCAGGTTCAGGAGCTACCAACTCAGCGATTAACTGACCTTTACGCACATTCTTCAGCCTGGTTAGTTCTTTATAGTCTACTACTCCGTTGTTATGTTCAAGTGGCTTATGCTCATCATCCTGCAGCATAACATCTGCATACATGACATAGCCATCTACACCGTGAATCGGTTGCTTTCCTTTGGCAATCAGTGTCTTGGTATGCAAAAACAGCTCCGGCCTAACACAAAATTCAGCCAGTGCTGCATCGATGATACCAAAGCGAATCTGATTACGTTCCACGAACTGCTCCAGCTCCGGCAATGAGCAAGTGAAATCCTCCACCGGCTTGACGAACTCAAGATATGCAGCGCTTTTATCAGCAGATTGTGTAATTTTAAGTACAGATTCTAAGGTATGTGGCTGCTCCATTGCAATTAGCCCCCTTTGCATCAGTTCATTCCGATTTATCTTTAATCCTTGCTCATTAACAGATCCTTTTGCTTGTCTAGGGCTGCACGTAAGCGAAGAATTGCCTTGGAATGCAGCTGGGAAATGCGGGATGGGGAGAGCGACATTACCTCAGCAATCTCGCTTAAGGATAAATCCTCATAATACAAGAGGGATACTACCGTACGTTCTTTCTCTGTAAGCTTATCAATGCCTTGGACCAAGGCTTCCTTTAAGTAAAATTCATTGACCTTATGATCCGGATTTTTCGCTTTTTCATCTACCAACAGAGAAAGTCTAGTCTCGGATTCCTCTTCCCGAATCGGGTCCTCCAGAGAACAAATGGACATGACCGCTACTTCCTGCAACATCGTATTGAATTCCTTCTCCGAGATGTCCAAGTAATTGCTCATCTCTTCATCGCTTACGGATCTGAGATAACGCTGCTCCAGATGCTGATAGGCATCCTCAATCCGTTTAGCTTTTTCTCTAACCGAACGCGGGACCCAATCTCCCTGACGAAGACCGTCCAGAATGGCGCCACGTACACGCCAGGAGGCGTAGGTCTCAAATTGCAAGCCTCGCTCGTAGTCAAACTTTTCAATAGCGTCAATCAAGCCCATTACCCCATTGCTGGCCAGATCATCTTTGGAGACATTCTTGGGCAAGCCCACAGCCAGACGGCCAGAGACGTAGTCCACGATGGGAAGATAGTTCTCGATTAACTGCTTTTTGGCTTCCACTTCACCATGTTCTTTCCATTGCTCCCACAGCTCCGAGTAATTCAAATGAGCGGCTTTTCGCTCGTTCATCGAGTTCACCCTTCCTTATTGGTCTGTCAGGTGACGAACGGCCTTGGCCAATTCCTCAGGTTCCTTGGTTGTAACTAGCTTGGGCGGGTTCAAAGGCGTGAATGCTGCTTGTGCCGGATCAGGTTCCGGCTTTGGCTTCAGCATGTTGTTCAGATCTTCACCCTCATCAGGAGTAACCAGGTCCAGATTGGTGCCGAGACCTTGCTCCTGCCCGTCCTGCCTCATGTTAGACAGCCCGGCAGACGACAAATCTGGTCTGGATACATACCCGATCACCCAGCGAACCAGATAAGCCAGGATAAACCATACCACAAAAGCAATTATGCCACGTATGAAGCTCGTCACCAGCAAGTTTTTGCCGGTAGATAACAAGAATGTCAGCACAAACCCAAATATTCCAGACCACAGATTAATGCGCAAGCTTCCAAATAGCATAGTTTACAGTTCCTTTACACCTTTTTGTACGCTCCGAATACTCAAAACGCCAGTCTCACAATTCAATTCAATTGTTCTGCCGACACTTCCGCCAGTGTCTTCACCTAGCAGTGGGATCTTCAGATCCAGCAGGACATCCCGACAGGATTCCACATTCCGGGGACCGATTCTCATCGTATCCCCGCTGCCAGCAAATGCAAACATCTGAGAGCCACCAGCCATCTTGGCAACAATCCGGTGCTTGGATGCTCCCATGGAAATCAAGCGATTCAGCAGCTCCGGAAGGGCTGTGTCAGCATATTTGGCAATATTCAGATTTCCTTCACGGGCAATCTCCGAGGAGGGCAGCATGACATGTGCCATGCCTGCCAGCCTCAGATTAGGATCGTACATCGTTAATCCGACACAGGAGCCAAGGCCTGTAGTTCGGATTAAGTCTGTAGAACTAGCCACGTTTAAATCAGCCATTCCGACTTTAATGATGTTCTTTTCCTCAATCATGATTTAACGGACTCCTAGTGACTCAAATATTTTCGCAAAGGATTCTGGATCGGGAATCAGGAAGAATTGTCCCTCAATCTGATCCTGCCCTTCTAGAAAAGCTGTGTCAATCAACAAGGCGTCGTTACCCATTTGGCCGAATTGCAAGAGTCCATAGCTCAGGATAGCACCAGCCATATCCATCGCAAGTCCCGGTACGGTAGGGAACATGGACAGCTTGGTAAAGTCCGCCAATGAGGACAGATAAGAGCCTGCCAGAATGTTGCCAATTTCCGAAAGAGCTGAATGTTCCATCTCATTAAATGTTTCGTCATCGTCCGACTCAATTCCTGCTAATCTGCGCACCAGACTTTTGGCGGCTTCAGGAGAGAGAATAAAGAACAGATTGCCAGGGACCTCTCCCTCCACTCTAAAAAAAATAGCAATGACAAGCCGCTCAGGCCCGCCTACTTTCTCGGCTATCTCCTCGAATGGAAGAAGCTGTACCTTGGGAACACCCATGTCAATTGGCTTATCCAGGAGACGGGATAGGGCTGTCGCCGCATTCCCTGCTCCGATATTGCCAACTTCCTTCAGCACATCTAGCTTGAAATCCTCCAAATGATTAAACACGGCTTAGTCCTCAATACTTTCCAGCTGGACAATCTCGCTCTTATTCAAGACTTCTGCAAGATTCAGCATAATCAGCAGACGTTCTTCGCTGATCTTCGCTACACCACGTAGGTATCTGGCTTTCACGCCGCCAACGACCTCTGGTGGAGTCTCAATACTGTCTGTATTGAGATCAATAACATCATTCGCAGAATCTACGATAAAGCCTACTTGCATCTCATTTACAGCCACAATGACAATCCGCGTCTGGTCCGTATATTCTGCTTCAGGAAGGCCAAAGCGTCCACGCAGGTCGATGACTGGGATCACGACCCCACGCATATTGAACACACCCTTCACGAAGGTGTAAGTCTTCGGTACCCGCGTAATCGGCACCATCCGTTCGATGGACTGAACCTTATCTACCTCAATACCGTATTCCTCGTTCCCCAGTTTAAAGACGATAACTTTAATCTCTTCTCCCATGTCTAAAGACCTCCTCCAATGAGTTAAGCAGCTTTATTTAATGAAAACATTCGGGTCAAGAATGAGTGCTACCTGACCGTCTCCAAGAATGGTTGCACCTGAAATCCCTTGAATGGCCGGCAGATATTTCCCCATATTTTTAATGACAATTTCACTTTGTCCAAGGAAATCCTGCACTGAAATCGCAGCAAGTCGATCCCCTTTGCGGATGACTACGATTTCTGTCTCTTCCTCTTCGTTTTCATTAAAATCAGGTACCTCGAACACTTCACTCAGAGAGATCAACGGAATCGTGAATTCACGGTATGAGATCATCTTGTTACCATGTACATTCCGGATACGGTTGCGCTTGATAATAGCTGTCTCCAGGATTGAGGAGAGCGGAATGGCATATTTCTCGGAACCAATCTGCACCATCATGGCTGCGATAATCGACAAGGTCAGCGGGAGCTGTACAGAGAAATTGGTACCTTTTCCAGGTGTCGAGAATATCGTAACATTACCGCCGAGTGATGTAATCTTGGATTTGACCACGTCCAGTCCTACGCCACGACCAGATACGTCGGAGATGACCTCTGCAGTACTAAAGCCCGGAGCGAATAGAATCTGGTAGGCTTCCTCATCGCTCATAGCGTCAGCCTGCTCCTGCGTAATGATGCCTTTCTTGATGGCATTTCCCAGCACCTTGTCACGGTTAATACCAGCGCCATCATCTTCGATCTCAATGAAGACATTGTTCCCACTATGGAAGGCACGAAGGTTTACTGTACCAATCTCCGGCTTGCCAGCAGCAATACGATCGGCAGCGGATTCGATACCATGGTCTACTGAGTTACGCAGCAAGTGAACCAGCGGATCCCCAATCTCATCAATGACTGTGCGGTCCAGCTCAGTCTCCGCGCCAGTAATGATAAGCTCCAGCTTCTTGTCCAGCGTCTTTGCCAGATCACGAACCATTCGAGGGAACCGATTAAATACCGTGTCGATCGGAACCATCCGTAGCTTCAGAACAATGTTTTGCAGGTCTGAGCTGACACGGCTCATGTGCTCAACCGTCTCCGTCAAGGACTGACTGCCCACTTCCGAAGCCAGCTGCTCCAGACGAACACGATCAATCAGAAGCTCACTGAAGAGGTTCATCAGGACGTCCAGACGTTCAATATCCACGCGGATCGTACGGCTCTGAGCTGCTGCTCCATTCTTCGCAGGACTACTAGCCGCCTTGGCAGTCTTTGGAGCTGCAGTTGGTTGTACAGTAGCAGCTGTAGGAGCTATAACTGGCGTCACTGCCTCAGCTACAGCTGCAGCCATCTCTGTAGAAGCAGCTCTTGCAGCAGCCATACTCTCTTCTGTCATGTGCCGGAGCGATTCCTCATCCAGCAAAGTCAGCACTGCGTCTTCAATTTCGGAAATCCCTTTTATTTCTTTCTCCAGGTCAGCGGCGTCCTTCTGGGTTATGTAGTACAACGAGAAGCCGCGGTCGAATTTCTCTTGTTCAATGTCCTGCACCGATGGGTAAGCCTTCACTATTTCCCCCGAGTTCTCCAGAACGTTGAACACCATGAATGCGCGGGCAGCCTTTAGTTGACTCTCCTCACTCACCGTAACCTGAATATAAAGTACCCGGTGACCTTCCCTGATGGATTGCTCCAGGATTGAGTACTGGTATTGATCGAGTTCAAGTCCTGCATTGGTGTACGATACTGTAGCTTCAGCAGGGGTTCCTGTCGCAGCTATTTCAGCAACGGCCGGGCTTGCTGTTTTGAAATCACCACTCACAATTGATTGCAGGGAGGCAACAATTGAGGAGACATCTGCCTTTCCGTCTCCGCCCTCCATAATGTTCTGGACCATGGATTCCAATGCATCCAGCCCTTTAAAGAAGGTGTCGAAAATGAACTCATGCATATCAAGCTTTTCATTGCGCACTAGATCTAGTACATTTTCCATTTGATGTGTTAGTGACGCCAGGTCTTCAAAGCCCATTGTTGCTGCCATACCCTTCAAAGTATGGGCGGAACGGAAAATGATTTGAACGATTCCGAGATCAGTCGGATTGCTTTCCAATTGAAGCATATTTTCGTTAAGAGACTGCAGATGATCATTCGACTCATCAATAAACATGGATAAATACTGATTCATGTCCATTGTGAGACACCTCCTCCATGAGTTACACTCCGATTATTTCACAACTTGTACAAGCTTTGGCGCTATCTGGTGCAAAGGTAACAAGTATTGCACACAATTCAACTCCACAGCAGAGCGGGGCATGCCGTATACCACACAAGTCTCCTCATTCTCTGCAAACGTAGATCGAACTCCCGAATCGTAAAGCTTCTTCATCATTCTGGCTCCATCACTACCCATGCCTGTCAACAATACCAGATGTCGCTCCAGTGAAGTGAGCGAGGCAAGTGATTCGAACATCGTGTCCACAGAAGGTCTATGTCCGTTGCGTGGCTCCTCTGTCGTTAAGGAGAATGCGTATTTACCGCCGGATTGTGATGTGACTCTTAACTGATAGCCGCCTGGTGCGATATAGGCTGTCCCACTCTCCAACGTCATTCCTTGTTCTGCCTCAACGACCCGAATAGCGCTTAGCGAATTCAGACGCTGGGCAAGAGAACGGGTGAAATTCGGCGGCATGTGCTGCACAATTACAACGGGAGCAGGGAAATCGCCTGGAATCTGTTCCAGGAACGCCTTTAAGGCTCGCGGCCCCCCTGTAGAACAACCGACAGCCACAAGCTTACGGAACTGGACACCCCCGGTAGGTTTCTTCACGCTCTTTGCAGACTCCTCTGCCAATAATGATACGGTTGGCGGATTGGCCTTTGTTACTACTGGAGTAGTCTTCACCGGCTCTGGTGGTTTGGCAGTCACCCCAGAGGTCTTCTTCGTTACCGAAGGATCAGCAGGCTTCTTCTCACTGAAGCTCTTGAGAGGCTGTGCTTTTCCGATTTCCGCTTTGCGAGGCTCTGTCCTACGAGGCTCTGTCTTACGAGGCTCGCTAGGCTTGGAAGCACTTAGCTCCTGCCAAGTCCTGCGCGATTGTTCATCCAACTCTTTTTTAAGTAGCGGTTGGGCTGGGACAGGCTTGGGCTCTGCATTAGGCGGGACCTTAAGTACAGCTTGAACAGATTCCTCCGATTGTGATGGCTTCGGAGAAGGCACCTGCGAATCCTGCTTGCGTTCTGCCGGGGGTCTGCTAGACAGTGCAGGCTCGGTTTGAGAAGATTCCTTGAAGCGTTCCTGCTTCCTCTCAGCCGCCTGTACAGCTGCCTTCAATCTCTCCAGCAGTTCGACCCCCACCTTCGCAATATCGTGAGAATTGCTGATTGAAGGTTTGCGGATGAAATCAAAAGCCCCAGTTTCCAACGCTATGATGGTCTCCTTCATCCCCTGCTCATTAATGGCAGACAGCATAATAACGGGAAGGGGGCATTCCTTCATAATCAGCTTTAGCGCCTCTAAGCCATTCATTTCAGGCATCTCGACATCCATCGTCACCAGATCGGGCTTCAGGTGTCTAATCTGTTCCACAGCCTCACGACCATTGCTGGCTGTCCCAGCAATTTCAAACGACGCGTCTGCTACGATCAGATCGGAAAAAATTTTCCTCATGAACGCAGAATCGTCAACGACGAGTACACGATATACTGTCATTCATTTCACACCTCTGTCCTCGTTTCAAGAATCATTTGGTTGTCAATCGAAGCCATTTTTGCATGAAGCCCTTGATTCCTGTCACGGTACCTCCATTTTGCTCTGGCAAAGCCATGCCTGCATAGTGATGAGCCAAGCGCACAAGATCCCTTGTCGCTGGGCAGCCTGGAAACCCAAGTGAGAAAGGGACCTGCTTTTTGACAGCCTCGCTCACATGAGGATCATCACTAATGTAGCCAAGCAGCGGAATATCAAGGTTCAGAAATCGACTGGTGACTAGTGAAATCTTATCAGCCACAAGACGGGCCTCATTATCGTTATCGGCACGGTTGACGATAATCTTAAATTTTGTATCTGATTGATTGCCACTTACCACCTTTATAAGTGCATATGCATCTGTAATGGAGGTAGGTTCTGGCGTTGTTACAATTAAGCATTCGTCCGCGGCCATGATGAATTTCAGGTTCTCCATCGACAGACCGGCTCCGGTGTCAAAGAAAACATAGTCCATGTCAGTGGCTAGGAGTTCTATTTCTTCCATAAAATAATCCAAATCAGCAGATGTTAACGAGAACAGCTCCTTCACACCAGAGCCGCCTGGCACAAAAGGGAGTGAGTTGGCCCCCTTTTGCACAATCTGTGTCATTGTCTTTTCCCGTCGCAGAACATGGGAAAGGTTGTAAGGAGAGGATGTCCCCATTAACACATCAATGTTAGCCATTCCAATATCCGCATCGAAAAGTAAAACCTTTCTTCCAAGCGATTGAAGGGCCAATGCAAGATTTAGCGTAATATTGGACTTGCCCACCCCGCCTTTCCCGCTCGCTACGGTAACGATTCTGGCCTGTCCAGTTCTTTGGGGTAGTCTATATTTATCCAAAGTAGACATCAGCTGTCTCAACATCTGAGCTTGATCACTCATGACGACTCACCAAGCAACATATTTAGTAGCCGCTTCGTATCTGGCAAAAATACATCCTCAGGAACGTTTTGTCCGTTGGTCATATATGATATTTTCAACGGATACTCATGCAGGAGATTGAACATGGCTCCAATACTGCCTGTCTCGTCTGCCTTCGTGAAGATGACCTTATCCAGATGATACTGGCTGAAATGCTGTGCAATGGTCTTCATATCTTTACTTTTGGATGTGAGGCTGAGTACCAGGTATGTTTCGCTATCCTCCCTATGAGCCAGCAGGCTTTGGAGCTCGGATACAAGCAGCTCATTTCGGTAGTTCCGCCCAGCGGTATCCATCAGAATCAAATCGCAGGCTTCCAGGCGTTGCATGGCCCGATGTAGATCACTAGGGGATTGAACAATCTCTAAGGGAACATTCAGAATGGAAGCGTACGTTCTAAGCTGATCAACTGCTGAAATCCTGTATGTGTCAGATGTAATGAGCCCTACCTTCCGATTGAATCTGAACAGCTGCTCTGCGGCCAGTTTGGCAATTGTCGTCGTCTTGCCGACACCCGTTGGTCCCGCTACATATATGATTCGGGTGCTTAGCTCAATACCGCCCCCAATACGCTGGTCGATGAAGCCTTTCAATAACTCCCGAAATGCTTGTTCCCAGTCGAAGTCACTTGCGCTGGACAGCTCTCGGTCTCTTTGCTGATACACCATTTCCAGCCAATCATCCAGCAGTTCGCGGTCTACATCCTGTTCAATCAGGCGTTCACAAATGCGCTGTGCCGGCTCTGGTAGCTGTGGTTCCGTGACCGCGCTTCGGGACAAGCGGGTCATCATCAGCTTCATTTCGCGTATTTCCTCTAATAGAGATTGGTCTGCTGTGCTTACTTCAGCATATGCAGGAGGTTCATTCTTGACTGCACGATGACCTGCTACAGCCAACAGCTCCTGCATCTGAGCCTCGGAAAAAGGTGCCGAGACCTTCGCCTGCGGCACGCTCTGCTCAAGCTGAATATCATTCGCTCTGACCTGTTGTTCTGTATTCGGCCGAGCCTGCGGCGGCGCATAATCCTCTGCTGCTCTTCTATAAGCGTTTGGCGCGGCAGAGCGTGGCACCGTCACGGGTCGTGGAGGCTGCTCTTCTTCAATAAACAGCTTCTCCGCAGGTCTTGCTATTGTAGCCGTATTGATGCGTGGTGAAGAGTCAGCCTCCTTTTCGAGTGCAGCAATAACCTCTATCTTTCTCTGACGGAACATACCTAGGAAACCGCCAGTTTTCATAGGCTTCGTACTTAGTATTACAGCGTTGGAACCCAGGTCTTCCCGAATCTGCTGCATGGCTTCCGGCATGGTGTTTACGATATACCGTTTAACCCTCATAGATTCACCACCCCGACACTTTGAATTTCAACGTTAGGCTCCAATTCACTGTATGACAGTACCGGTACATCCTGCATGGTCCGCTCCAGTACCTGTCGCAAATACATACGAATCGTTGGTGAGGTTAACAAAATTGGCTGCTGACCAGACTGAATCAAGCGATTGACTTGCTCTGAAATCTTCTGATAGACCGTCTGGGTTGAGATAGGATCCAGTGCTAGATAGCTTCCTTGCTCCGATTGCTGTACACTTTCTGCAATCTTCTTTTCTAGCGAAGGGCCGACTGTAATCACCTTCAGCGTATCACCTTGTCTGGAGAACTGCTGAGTAATCTGACGTGATAGCGCCTGACGCACATATTCTGTAAGCACATCCGGGTCCTTCGTGTAGGCTCCGTAATCTGCGAGCGTCTCGAAGATGGTCACAGTATCCCGAATGGATACCTTCTCCCGCAGCAGCTTAGCCAGTACCTTCTGCACGTCGCCAATGCTGAGTACGGAAGGAATCAGTTCATCCACAAGCACCGGATAGCTCTCTTTCAGATTGTCTACAAGTGCACGTGTCTCCTGTCTACCAATCAATTCGTGTGCATGACGTTTGATCATCTCCGTTAGATGTGTAGCAACTACCGATGGCGGGTCAACCACTGTATAGCCTGATAGCTCTGCCGCATCCTTGGTTCCTTCATCAATCCATAATGCTGGCAGACCAAAGGCCGGTTCCGTGGTCTCAATGCCTGTTATGCTTTCATCATCGTACCCGGGACTCATCGCCAAATAATGATTCAGCAGCAGTTCACCGCCACCCACTGCATTTCCTTTTATCTTGATGATGTACTCATTGGGCTTCAATTGAATATTGTCCCTGATCCGAATAACCGGTACAACCAGTCCCATCTCCAGCGCGCATTGGCGCCGTATCATAATAATCCGGTCCAGCAGATCTCCTCCTTGCTGGGTATCCGCTAATGGAATCAGCCCATAGCCGAACTCGAACTCAATTGGATCTACTTGCAAGAGGTTAATGACACTTTCAGGACTTCGAACCTCTTCAATCTGCTGTTCCTCCTCCAGTTGTTCTTCCTCGATCGATTTCCGATCCAGATTCTGCTGCATTTTCCTGGCCACAAAAAAGAGCAATATGGCCAGAGGCAATGTCGTAATCACATGAATCGGTGTGAAGAAGCCGAGTAGAGCAACCGTTACAGCAACGATATAAATAAGCTTTGGATATTTGAAAAGTTGCCCTGTCAGGTCATCAGCCAAATTTCCATCAGAAGAAGCTCTAGTAACGATTAGCCCTGCAGCAGTAGAAATAAGCAGAGCAGGAATCTGACTCACGAGTCCGTCCCCGATCGTTAGAATCGAATACGTGGATAATGCATCAGCGAAGCTCATCCCCTTGACAGTCATTCCGATAATAAAACCGCCAATCAAGTTGATAACCATAATGATGATACTGGCTATGGCATCTCCCTTAACGAACTTACTTGCACCATCCATTGCACCATAGAAGTCAGCTTCTCTTTCGATCTTGCTGCGACGCTCACGAGCTTGCTGTTCATTAATAAGTCCTGCATTCAGATCCGCGTCAATACTCATTTGCTTACCTGGCATAGCGTCGAGGGTAAATCGAGCCCCAACCTCAGCTACACGCTCCGAGCCCTTCGTAATGACGATGAACTGGACGACAACGAGGATCAGGAACACGACGAAGCCTACTGCAATCTGTCCTCCAGCGACCCAGCTACCGAAGGTAGATACTACTTCCCCCGCATGACCCTCGCCCAGAATCAGCTTAGTCGTAGACACGTTCAGGGATACCCGGAACAATGTCGTAATGAGCAGGAGAGCCGGGAAGATCGAGAATTCGAGCGGCTCGTTTGTGTTCATAGCCACCAACAGCATAATCAATGCAATCGAAATATTAATGACCAGCAAAATATCGAGCAGCCATGCAGGGATCGGAAGTATCAACATAAGTACAATACCGATGATACCAACAAGGACAGTTATATTTTTAGTTTTCAATGGTCTCTTGGCCTCCGATCCCGTTATTTCGTTTTACCTTTTAATTTATATACATAGGCCAGCACTTCAGCGACTGCTTGGAATAAGTCGGCAGGGATGGAGTCCCCAACCTCGGTCCGCTGAAACAGCGCTCGTGCAAGCGGCTTATTTTCCATAGTCATTACACCATGCTGCTTAGCGATATCTTTGATGCGAAGCGCCATATAATCCTGACCTTTTGCTACTATCTGGGGCGCCTCCATCTCCGAGCCCTCGTACTTCAAGGCTACAGCAAAGTGAGTCGGGTTCGTGATAATGACATCAGCCTTAGGCACTTCCTGCATCATGCGTTGCATGGCCATCCGACGCTGCCGTTCACGAATTTTCCCCTTGATTAAGGGGTCCCCTTCCATCTTCTTATATTCATCCTTAATATCTTGCTTGGACATTCTTAGATTCTTCTCATATTCATAGCGCTGATAAATATAATCCAAAATCGCTAGAGCAAACAAACACGCGCCAATTTTGAGTCCTAGCTCCAGTGTCAATCCTGCCGCAAAGTTTAGAATTTGATCCCCTGAGAACTCGGATAGCTTGGCAAGGTTGCCGCGTGTGCCCCAAACGACGTTGTATACTAGAAGAGCTATAATCGTCATTTTAAAAATGGATTTCAGCATTTCTACGATAGAACGCATGGAAAACATATTTTTGAACCCTTTTATCGGGCTTATTTTACTGAACTTCGGCATCAGCGGCTTGCCTGTTAGTAGAAAGCCGATTTGAACGTAGTTGGCCAGCAATCCAACTAACATCGCTACGGCAAATACCGGGGCCAGAAGCATTACAATCTGGATTCCATACTCCGAGAACATCATCATGACATTTTGTTGCGTAACATCCATCGTAAGCCGATTTGTAAATACATCTACAAAGAGGTCAACTGTTCGAGTCTTGAAAAAGTCACCCATCATCATGAGACAGCCGAATACGAGTAGCAGGATCGAAGCAGCTGATACATCCATACTTTTGGCTACTTGTCCTTCTTTTCGGGAATCCTGTTTTTTCTTCGGAGTAGCCTTCTCGGTCTTCTCACCAGCAAACAGCTGCAGATCCAGTGTATACCTCAGTCTCACATGCACACCTCCGGCATTAGGGGCGGGTTCCAATTACATTAAGTAGATCTCTCATCGACTCAAACATCATGTTGAACAGACGCTCGAATACAAAACCAAAGCTAGGCATCAAAAGCAAGAGCATAAAAAGACCTACAATAATTTTTAACGGAACTCCTATTACGAAAATATTGAACTGTGGAGCCGTCTTGGCAAGGAATCCCAGGCCGACATCCGTCAAAAAAATAGCCACCACAAATGGCGCCGCCATCTGAAAGGCTAACAGGAACGATGTTGCAAAGGTCCGGATCAGAAAACCCGAAATGTTACCTGCATATAGCTTTAAGAAAAATTCATTGTCCAGTGGAATCCAATTGTAGCTGTACACAATCGCATCCAATAGATAATGGTGACCATTCATCGTCAGAAAAAGCAACGTGGCAATAGCATATTTGAAGTTTGCAGTCACTGGTACTGAGGCACCTGTCATCGGGTCATATACATTCGCCATCGCAAAGCCAACCTGAATATCCACAAAGGCTCCTGCCGTCTGAATGGCTGTCAGAATTAAGTAAGCGACAAATCCAAGCAATAAGCCCACCAGAATCTCACGTACAATCAGCAAAAAATAACTGACATCGGTTGGAATCTTCTGATCCACACCAAAAATCAAAAATACAATAAGTGCTATACAAGCCGAAATTCCAACTTTGTACGTAGCGGGTACACTTCGCATAGAAAAGATTGGTGCAACTACAAAAAACGATGTAATTCGACAGAATATCAACAGAAAAATAGGAAAGCTCTGAAGTATGATCTGCATCGCTCTCCGCCTACCCTATGTATCTATAAAGATTGTCTAGGATATCGTAGGTAAAATCGATCATCGTCGATAGAATCCAAGGGCCAAATAACAGCAGTGCCAGCAAGACTGCCACAATTTTAGGTACAAAGGCGAGCGTCTGCTCTTGAATCTGGGTCGTGGCCTGAAACACACTGACGATTAGGCCCACAAGCAATCCCAAGATCAGCATCGGCGCACTCGCCTTCAACACGGTGTAAACTGCTTGTGCGGCCAAAGAAATTATAAATTCTGATGACATTTCCGGCCTCCTTGGCTTGAATCTAGACTTGAATCGAAATTACTCATGTGTTAAAGCTGAGCAATAATGACTTAACAACTAAATACCATCCGTCCACCAGTACAAAGAGTAGTATTTTGAAGGGCAGTGAAATCATGACAGGTGGAAGCATCATCATCCCCATGGCCATCAAGGTACTCGCAACCACGATGTCAATGATTAGAAATGGTATAAAGATCATGAAGCCCATCTGGAATGCCGTCTTTAATTCGCTGATTGCGAATGCAGGCACCAGTACGTTCAGCGGAATCTCCTGATGATTGTTCGGCTTCTCCAAACCCGTATACTTGATGAACAACAGCAGGTCCTTCTCTCTTGTATGTGTGAACATGAAGGTCTTGATCGGCTCCTGTGCTTTATCCAATGCTTCTGATTGGCTCAATTCGCCTTTGAGATAAGGCTGCAAAGCCGTATCATTCATCGCCGAAAACGTAGGTGCCATAATGAACAAAGTTAAGAACAAAGCCAAACCGACCAATACCTGATTAGGTGGCATTTGCTGCGTCCCCAAAGATGTTCTTACAAAGCCTAATACAATAACGATCCGTGTAAAGCTGGTCATGAGCATCAGTATTGCTGGTGCGATACTCATAATGGTGATAAGCAGGATTATAGACAGCGACGTCGTTCCGGGCTGCCCGTTCTCTGAATTGCCGATGTCTATGCTAATATCAGGTATCGGATTGACAGCTGATGCTGACACAATCGTTACAGACATGAAATGACACAGAACGATCAGCAGGCAAGCAAGTATCAACTTTTTCTTCATCTTTCTCCCGACCGATCTGTAGTATTATCCTCATCCCGCAGCTTTTCAAATTTATCCTTGCGATCTGGCCTTTGCCGCAACTTCGATTCAAACAGCTCATGGAATGAAGCGTCATCCTCTAGTTCCTGCGACTCTATCGTATTTCTCTTGCGTAGCTTTTCCGTTAACCTCGCGACGAGCGGGGCTAACGGGCCGCTGTGCAAGGATGTCTCCTGCTCGAATGCGGCCACTATACGCTCCACTTCCTCGGGATCGGATACTTTGTCAATGAGACGGATCTCTTCTCCTACGCCAATCAGATATATACTGCTGCCAACCTCGATAAGCTGCAACGACTTGTTGGGAGCCAGACCCACGCCACCCAAAATACGAACCGAACGGCTGCTGAACCAACTCTGATTCCGGCGACTCAAGAAACGGATCAGATAGAGGATCAGCATAATGACGAAGGCAAGGACGACGATTACCCAAATAACATTTCCAATACCATAATCGTCTCCGCCAGACATTAGCTGGTTTCCTTGGTCAGTACCCATACCAGTGTGCCTTAGCTCAACGTCTTGCTGATCGCCTCAATGACACGATCGGATTGGAATGGCTTCACGATGAAGTCTTTTGCGCCAGCTTGAATCGCATCGATAACCATCGCTTGTTGTCCCATCGCAGAGCACATGATGACCTTGGCATTTGCATCAATTTTCTTGATCTCTTTCAAAGCCGCAATGCCATCCATTTCTGGCATGGTGATATCCATTGTGACCAGATCAGGACGCAGTTCCTTGAACTTCTCAACAGCTTGTGCCCCATCTGGTGCTTCTCCTACCACTTCATAGCCATTCTTGGACAAAATGTCACGAATCATCATTCTCATAAATGCAGCATCATCAACGATCAAAATACGGTTAGCCATGTAAAATAAATCCTCCCTAGATTATGCTTATTGTAATTTCTGAATCCGGTCCCATTGGCTCACGATATCCGTTACGCGCACACCAAAGTTCTCATCGATAACTACGACTTCACCTTTGGCAATCAATTTATTGTTAACCAGTATATCTACTGGCTCACCGGCTAGCTTGTCCAGCTCGATGATTGACCCTTGCGACAGTTCCAAAATATCTTTAATTTGCTTCTGGGTCCTTCCTAATTCTACGGTGACTTTAAGGGGAATGTCCATCAATAAATTCAGATTGTTCTCATCAAGGTTCGAATAGGAACCTGACTGCAAATTCGCGAATTGAATTGGCTGAACATTTACATTTCTACCCGGTGCTCCACCATAATGTTGAGGCCCGCCATAGGCTGGTTGTGGAGGCATGCCTCCATAATTCATCCCCTGTTGCTGCATACCGTAGTCCTGCGACATACCATAATCCTGCTGCATTGGCGGTGGATTATAAGCAGGCTGCGCTGGCGGCGTATGAGCTGCCGGTGGTGCCGGTGACGCTGATGGTTGTGCTGGTGGCGCTGATGGTGGCGCTGATGGTGGCGCATGAGCTGCCGATGGTGCAGAGACAGCCGCTTCAGTTGGTGCCGAATCATCGCCCTGAACCAGAATTCTCACCATTTCCTTGGCAAATGGTACTGGGAGTAACTGCATTAAGGTCGAGTCAATAAGATCCCCGATCAACAAACGGAAAGATACTGTGATTAACGTCTCATCGCTAGGGAGACTAGTAACTCCGCTTCCGTTCGCTGGATCCAGGATGTCAATTCCCGGCGGTGAAATATTCACGAACCTATTAAAGATCGTGGACATGGAAGTAGCCGAGGAGCCCATCATCTGGTTCATCGCTTCCTGGACGGCACTGATGTGAATTTCGTTCAGTTCCTCATCCTTCGGATTGCCTTCTCCACCCAACATAAGGTCAGCAATGACCTGTGCATCCCGGGTCTTGATCACCAAAGAATTGATTCCTTCAAAACCATCCACATAGTTGACATGTACAGTTACATGTGGTTTAGGAAACGTTGTTTCGAACTCAGGTCTCGTAATAATTGATACCTTTGGCGTTGTAATGTCTACTTTCTTTCCTAGTAATGTCGAAAGCGCTGTAGCAGCACTCCCAAATGTAATGTTACCAATTTCCCCCAAGGCATCTTGCTCCAGAGGAGTCAAGTAATCATCCACAGTATTCTGACCAGAAGAAGCAGGAGCTGAGGCGCTTTCTCCCGATTCAGACTGCTTTAAAAGAGCATCGATCTCCTCCTGAGAGAGATAGTCTTTACTCGTCAATTTCTTCAACTCCTTCGCTGACGATTTCATCAATTTGGACAGCTGCCCGATCCTTGACCACACCAGGGCTCCCAATAAACTTAAGTTTTTCTCCTACCCGAATGGAAAGCCCTTCATCAACAGGTTTATTTAATGAAATAACGTCTCCCACTGACAGACCAAGGAATTCAGCAATCGAAATCTGCGATCCCCCTAATTCAGCTACAATAGGTAACCGAGCCTTACTCACCCGCGCACGCAGTGCATCAAATTCCTCTGGAGCACGTGATTTTTTTTCAGATATGAACCACTGGTGCGTCGATAATCTAGACATAATCGGCTCCAGAACTACATGTGGAATACATAGATTGATCATCCCGGTGGTATCACCGATTTTGGTACTCAATGAGATCAACGCAATGGTCTCATTGGGAGAGACAATCTGCATAAATTGCGGATTGGTTTCCAATGCTTCCAATCGAGGAGTAATATCCAATACAGTCTTCCAAGCTTCTTGCAAGCTCTCAAAGGCACGACTGAAAATTCTCTCCATAATAATGGTCTCAATCTCCGTTAAAGAGTTGATCTTCGCAGGAGATGAACCCACCCCGCCTAAAAGACGATCAAGCATCGCAAAGGCTACGTTGGGGTGAACCTCCAGTACCATCCTACCTTCAAGTGGCTCAGCTTCAAAAATATTCAGAATCGTCATCTTCGGAATCGACCGGATGAATTCATCATAGGGCAGCTGCTCAACCTGGACCACACTGATCTGCACAAAAGTACGTAGCTGTGCTGAGAAATACGTGGTTAGGAAACGTGCGAAGTTCTCATGAATTCGGGTGAGACTTCGGATATGATCCTTGGAGAAGCGAACAGCTCTTTTGAAATCATAGGACCGGACCTTCTTTTGTGTCTCCTCTTTCTTTAACTCTTCCGCATCCATCTCACCCGAGGAGAGTGCGGCTAATAGTGCGTCTATCTCACCTTGCGACAATACATCCACCAATGTTTCTTCACCCCCCCTGCATGCTCAACTGACTGTGTGATCAAATTGGTGCTAGAATAAAGTTTGTGATTTTCACCGAAGTCAGCTTTCCATCAGGAATCGTTTCATTAATAAGTTCCATCAGCTTATCACTGAATTCAACTCTTCCCTTGGCTGATCTGAGCTGCTCTGGTTTGGTATCAGCAAGGGTCTGGATTACGACAGGCTTTATAGTAATCTCTTTAATTTTCTCGAAAGACTCTTTTGCTTCCTTACTGTTCAACTGAAACGAAAAGTTCACAGAGACGATGTAGTCAGCATCCGCGAGGTTCGTCTTGATGTCTTGAATCTCAGAGGTAACTTCCACAATTTCATCAGCCGTAAGTCTGAGCTCAACATGTTCAGCGGCAGCTGATCTAGCATTACTGCCTGATGGATTATCCATAAATTGTGGAACAAGCAGGAACACGGCTAGTACAATTAATGTGATGGACAACAAAATCGTAATAAGCCAAGGCAACATCTTTTTCATTCATCTTCCTCCAATTGTTGCACTTTGATCGTGGCGGCGTGTATACCGACCTCCCGATTGTAATCCTTGATCATCTTCACTACCTCTGCTGCTTTCTCAAGTACAATCAGCCTCTTGCCGGTGATCAGAGTGACATAAGTATCAGGCGTCTCCTCTACGACCTCAATCATCAAGGCGTTGAGCCACATGGGAGAACCGTTCAAGCGTGTTACCGGGATCATCTATATACTCGCCTCCTGATTTATGCAGAGAGACCCAGAGGTCTCTCTGCTACAACTAACTTAATTAACGTTTTAGGTTAACGACTTCCTGAAGTATTTCATCAGAAGTTGTGATAATTCGGGAGTTAGCCTGAAATCCACGCTGGGCAACGATCATCTCAGTGAATTCGGAAGTCAACTCAACATTGGACATTTCGAGCTGTCCTGCAATGATAGCGCCTGTACCAGCTGCACCATCATTCCCCCCAAAGAATTCTGCCATTTCTCCATCCGGATTGGCATTGACCGTCATGCGATACAGACTGCCTCCGATTTTCTCTAGGCCCTCAGGATTGACAACCATACCGAGGCCAATCTGGGAGGTCACTCCTGCTACACCATCTACAACCTCAACAATTTGGCCATCCTGCTGAATGGAGAAAGAAGTGGTCTCCGCAGCGATCGTAATTGGTTCCCCTCCGACATCTACGACGAAGAAACCGTCACTGGTAACCAAATTTCGGTTAGCATCCAAATGGAAATCCCCTGCTCTAGTCAGGTAAGGCACATCTTGGTCTCCATTTAGCTTCACAAGGAAAAAGCCATCTCCGTTAATCCGCAGATCGGTTGGATTGTTGGTCGTCATTGCACTACCAGCAAGATGAAGTGTATCGATGGAGCTGATACCAACTCCAAGGCCAACCTGTCTCGGGTTCGTACCCGCTACATCAGTACCGTCAGGTCCACCTGCTCCAGCCGATGTTTGGCTAAGAATATCTTTGAACATAACGCGTGAGCCTTTGAAACCTGTTGTATTCACGTTCGCAATGTTATTACCAATTACGTCCAGCTTGGTCTGAAAACCTTTCATCCCGGATACACCAGAATACATGGATCTTAGCATGAATTAAGCCTCCTAAATGTAATAGTTATCTAACCGCATCTGTCGATCAGCGGTCTTCTGGCTTCCTCTTCGGGCCAGCCAGTATGTTACGATATAATGACAGCACTATCAATTTGCGTAAAAACATTGTTCTTCATGGACTGCTCATCCAGAGCTGTAACTACGGTTCTGTTCTGAACATTTACGATTAAAGCAACATTATTCATCAAGATTAGCGATTCCTTGGCGCCTTTAGCAGCTGCTTTATCCAGTGCAGAATTAATTTGATCCATCTGCTCTGTTCTAAGTTCTATACCTCTTTGCTCCAATCGCTTCGCGGCATGTCCGCTCAATTTGACTGCTTGCTCTTGAAGAATTTCGTTAAATGGCTTAGCTGACTGTCCTGATACTGATGAAGTTCTTTTGGAATGAACCACATTCGTTGGTGTAGCTGTCGGATATAAGCTTCCAACGGTCATGCGTTCATTCATAACTCTTCCTCTTCTTCCTGAATACCGGAAGAATTAGAGGATACATTTGCAGCATTTGTACCAGCTTGTCCATTATAGGCAGCTATTGAAGTAATATTTGACAACAATACCTCTGCTGCTCCGACAACAGCATACTGCTTGCCGTCCTTCATTACGATGGATTCTACAAGGCCCTTCTTAACAGTCCCTTCAGCTTCTTCACCTGTAATACTGTCTTTTGCACCCGACTGGATCCAGGTGATTTCTTTGCCAATCATACTGGATGCAATACTCAAAGACTGACTTAAAGACGACACTTGTGTATTAATGTTCATCAATTGCTCTACGGTTGTAAATTGTGCCATTTGAGCAATGAACTCTTTGTCTTCCATCGGGTTCATCGGGTCCTGATTCTTCAACTGTGTAATCAGAATCTTCAGGAACTGATCCTTCCCCATCTCAGCGCTACCATTCGTGTCTTTCCTGGCCGCTGCCGCTCTTGCGACATTCTGCTCTGAGTAGTTCGGCCAAACATTCGATGTAGATACCGCTTCATTGGCCATTTCTGTATTCACCTCCACGTTTAAGCTCTGGCAGTAAAGGAAGTCGTGTTTTCTTCTCGTATCGCCGTTTGTTCTTCATTCCAGTTGCGAAGTTCTTCTACCATCTCCGAAATCTTCACTGCATCTTCCGACTCCTCCTCAGTGCGAGGCTTCGAACGACGTTCGGATTGCTGCTGCTGGGAGCCCGCACCCTTACCATCCTGATACATGTAAGAAGATGCAGACTCACTTTGAGTCACCTCTACTTTACTTACCTGAATGCCTTGGTTTTGTAAGCTAATACGAAGCTGAGACATTTGCTGCTCCAGAAGATCCTTAGCTCCAATACGTTCCGTTACAAACTGTGCTACCAGTTGTCCATTATGCATGCTTAGTTTAATGTCCAACTGTCCAAGATGCTCTGGTCGAAGAGAGATCTTAGCCTCCGTAACCCCGAGTTGCTTCACAATATCAAACTTTTGCACTACAAAATCGGTCATTTCTGATGTGAATTGCCGAATATGCACCGTCGAGGTAGCAGGTCCTGTTGATGAAGTACCATGATTTTGCACGACGAGTTGACCTGCTGTAGTAATTGGAGTAGTCTTTGCATCCAGTAAAGAAGATTCTTGATTAGATGCAGAAGCATTCTCTTGCGCATCTGATCTGCTTAGATTCAAAGCAGTTGGAAGCACTTGCTTCATTTCATTCGTCTCGGCTGGTCTCACTGCAACGGAAGGTAGTTGCTTTATAGCTCTATCAACAGATGCCTCAAGCTCCTTCGGAAAAACATCGGTATTCTTCATCATTTCCTGTAAGGATTGTAGAAGTCTAGCAGCCTTGTTAGCTACTTGCGAATTCTGCTGATTATTTGTTAGTGCTACGAGTTGTGTAAGGGCCTCCTGTATCGCAAACCGTATAGTCGATGGATCCTGTGCTAGCAGTGTAATCGTCGTTGACACTGCTTGACCTGTTCCATTGTTGGATAAGTCGCTCGGGAGCAACTGCTGTACCTGCTGAAGCCAGTTCTGCAGAGCTGCAAGTAATTCAGGACTCGCTTCAATCTCATCGTCCAGCTCCTTTAATCCCTCCAATAAAGCTGGCAGCAAATTAAGCAAAGCCTCTGCTCCCTCAACATCTGCCTCTTGTGGGACTACCATCATCGTGAGCAGATTCCCAGTGCTGCTCTCAGCCCCTGAATCACCAGAAGTGCTCTGACCCATAACCTGATTCAAGGCGGCAGTAAAACCACCTGTACCAGTCGTAGCAGTATTACCTGCCGAGGTTGTACTGGATGTTGAGGTCGTGCTCGCAGGACTGCTCATGGAAATATTTCCGGCCACCATTGTCATATTGTCACCTCCTTTCCTAGACTCGTTAATTACTACCCAGCATCTTGTTCAGAATCTTGGTTGTTGCTGCCGGGTTCTCCTTGTTCATGGCCTCTAGCAATTTAGAACGAGTCGCAGCATCTACGGAGCTCAAAATGTTAAGAGCCTTATCCGGGCTGATCTTGTTCGTCTCCAGAATCAGCTTGGCACCAGTATCAGCATTCATGGAAGAGAACGTCGCTCCGAGCTGTGTGGTATCAAGATTCGTTGAAGAGGTAGACGAAGGCGTCGCCGCTTCCTTCTTAATTCTAGATTGTAGAGCTGCTACGCTCAGATCACTAGAATTGGTCGCATTCTTCAGCTCTTGCGTAATGTCAGCAGCGAGCTGAGGGTCCATCTTCTCCAAGATTCGCACCTGATTCTCAGGACGCATGAAGCTCAGTAGCTGCACAACCTCTTCATTCGTCATATTTTGCAGAATTGGAGCAGATTTGCTTGGTCGCATGTCCTCATACATCGACGACAGTGACTTCACTTGTTTGAGATAAGGGTCCTCATTTGTCGTAGAAGAGTCTTGTTGCTGTTCTGACTGAGCTGTCTGCTCCTGCTCAATGCTGCTGATCTTCTTCTCAAGCTCCTGAACTTTCTTATCCTGCTCGGCCTTCTCGGTTGCCGCTTGCTCCAATTGAGCTGTCTGCTCTGTAAGCTCTGTTTTCAACTGCTTGATTGTTGCCTCCGAGCTCTCGGTCTGTGCCTTGGCATCAGCCACCTTCTGCTCCTCGGGAGTCAATTTGGGATCAGGAACCCAGTTGTTTACATAAGGAATTTTGTTGGCCACTTTCAGTAAGCCGTCGCGGAAATCCATATTAAAAAGAGTTAGCAGTACGGCAACCAGGACCGCAGTAAACACGATTGGAATCAGGACAAACATGACCCGCTCCATTCCCGTACTAGACTCTTTCTCTAAATCCAAATCGTTGTCTGCCATCGTTACCCTCCTCAAACCGTCACTCGCAAGTGACCCGTGCTAGCGCGCTCTCATTGCAAAACGAACGGTCGCCATCTCATCCAGCTCGTTTTGTTCTTGGAGGAGCAGTTCTTGTTGGAATCTGACTTTAGCTTTCTCTCTTGCTTTCAACCAGACTTGCTCATCCAGCATTTTATCGGTCAGAACTACCTTTTTACTGTTCACGTTCTCCTGTGCATACCGCACATCCATTTGTTTGCGGGCAATACACTGATTCAAATGGTTGATATAGCTTTGCAGCTCTTGAATTGTGGACAAGGATACGCACTGCTCAGCAGCTTGCTGAATCCCCATGAACACTCGCTGTTGCTCAGCCATCAATTGCTGTAACGTCTGTTCCTCGCACTGTAAATGGCCTACTGCACTAGAGAGCATCCATTCTGCCTGTGACTTCTCATTGGACTTCAGGTCCACAACCTTTTGAAATGAGTACTGGAACTTCATTATTCAGTAGTCAACTCCTCGCAAACTCTGATATCAACCGTTTCTGTACTTCTTCAAGCTCAACCTTCTCATCCGTGCGCTGACGGGTGAAATCCCAGACATCCTTAATTCGTTCAATGGACTCATCGATATCGGCATTCGAACCTGGCTGGTAAGCACCGATATTAATCAGATCCTCCGACTCTCGATATACAGACATAATTCGTTTGATATTCTCAGCCGCATCCAACTGCTCGCTTGGGGAGATATCCTTCATCACCCGACTTATGCTGGCCAACACATCAATGGCCGGAAAATGTCCTTTATTCGCAATCGAACGATTCAAGACGATGTGACCATCCAATATCCCTCGAACCGCATCTGCAATCGGCTCATTCATATCATCACCGTCTACCAGAACGGTATAGAAGGCAGTGATCGAACCTGCAGGACCCGTGCCAGCACGCTCCAGTAGCTTCGGTAGACTTGCAAATACAGAGGGAGTATACCCACGCATCGCTGGTGGCTCACCCACAGCAAGGCCCACTTCACGTAATGCCATCGCATACCGGGTGACCGAGTCCATCATCAGCATGACATTCAGACCACGATCCCGGAAATATTCCGCGATCGTCGTAGCAATCAGAGCCGCTTTAATCCGAATTAGCGCCGGCTGATCGGAGGTAGCAACAATGACTACCGAACGGGACAAGCCCTCAGGACCGAGATCCCGTTCGATGAAATCGAGCACCTCCCGCCCCCGCTCACCGACGAGTGCAATGACATTGACATCTGCTTCTGTATTCCGTGCGATCATCCCCATCAGGGTACTTTTACCAACACCAGAGCCCGCAAAGATACCTACCCGCTGGCCCTTACCGACCGTTAGCAGGCCATCAATCGCGCGCACTCCGATACTGATCGGCTCCAGTACACGGGGTCGAGTCAGCGGATTGGGAGGAGCATTAAATGTCGAATAACGAGTCATCCGTGACGGAATCAAGGAGCCGTCAAGCGGTTGTCCAAGTCCATCCAGCACCTTACCCAGCAGCTCAGATCCAACCTGGACATTGAGCGGCTTGCCTGTACCCACCACATCGCAGCCTGGTCCAATTGATTGTAGCTCACCGAGCGGCATCAAGAGCACCTTGTTATCACGGAAGCCTACGACCTCAGCCTGCAACGGCTTTGCATTCTTACCAGGATAGATGTAGCATACATCTCCGATGCTGGCATCCGGCCCTTCCGACTCTACCATGAGTCCGATAACCTGGGTGACCTTGCCGTTCACACGAACGGTGTCAAGATTCCTCAGATGATCCAGATAACGACGCGCACTAAGCTCCTTCATGTCTATGCTCCTCTTCCTCTAGCACCAGACGCAGCAGCTCTTTTTTGATCTCGGCCAGCTGGGTATCCACCCGAGCATCCACACTACCGAATGCAGAACGGATCACAACTCCACGGTCCTTCACAGAACCATCAGGAACAATTTGAAGCTCAGCTTGTGAATCAATAGACAGTGTCAGTTCTTCACGAGCAGCATTCACATAGGCAAAGTGGTCAGGTGACACGCACAATGTAATTGTTCCTTGCTCACGTTTACGCGCCAGATGCTTGCGGATCAGCTCAATCGTGTACTCAGGGTCTGTGCTTAGCTGCCTATCAATCACTTTCTCGGCAATTCCACAGCTCAGCTCTACCAAGAAAGGCTCGGCCTCCAAAATAAGCTGTTCCTTCACCGCATAAGCGTGCTGAAGCACTTCCTGAGCTTCTTCCATCATCTTGTCTGATTTGGCCTGCCATTCTGCTGCCGCAAGCCTCTGTCCTTCCTCATAGCCCTGTTGAAATCCCTCTGCTCTGAGCGATTCGGACAGCTGTTCATCCTGTTCACGCTTCTCTAGCCACCAGGCTTCAATCTGTGCTTGAGCTTCCTGTAACATTCGCTCTGCTTCCTCCGAAGCTTCCCGGATCTGTCGTTCAGCAAAATCACGAGCATCCTTAAGCATCTCATCACGCATACGCAGAGCCTCTACACTCACCTGAGGTTCTGCCTGAGCCACTTCGACTGATGTCTCAGTTATTTCAGACACCTCAGTCTCTACATATGAATAGCTGGGCTCAAGCTTTTTTAATATCTCGACAGGAACGTATTGGAAAGACTTAATCAAATTAGACAATGATGTCATCTCCTCCGCCGCGGGCAATGATAATCTCTCCGGATTCTTCCAGTCTGCGGATTGTAGCTACAATTCGAGTCTGAGCCTCTTCTACATCACGCAGCCGGACAGGACCCATGAATTCCATTTCTTCCTTGAAGGTCTCTGCCATCCGCTTGGACATGTTGTTGAAGATTGCATCCCGAACTTCCTCGCTGGACACCTTGAGCGCCAGTTGCAAGTCAGCATTGTCAATATCACGGATAATGCGCTGAATCGAACGGTTATCCACATTGACAATATCTTCGAATACAAACATCCGCTTCTTGATTTCTTCGGCCAGCTCTGGATCTTGAATTTCCAAGGAATCGAGAATAATGCGTTCTGTTCCACGGTCTACACCATTCAAAATCTGCACGATTGATTCAATACCACCTGCATTGGTGTAATCTTGAGTAACAGTAGATGAAAGTTTTTGCTCCAATACGCGCTCCACTTGGGAAATAACCTCAGGCGATGTACTGTCCATCACTGCAATTCTCCTTGCCACATCCGCCTGTTTCTCTTGTGGAAGTGAAGAGAGAATGGTTGCTGCTTGATCAAACTGCAGATAAGATAGTACCAGCGCAATTGTCTGTGGACTCTCGTTCTGGATAAAGTTCAAGATTTGATTCGGATCAGCCTTGCGTGCAAAATCAAACGGTCTAACCTGCAGCGTAGCCGTCAATCTGTTAAGCACCTCAATGGCTTTCTGTGAGCCAAGTGCTTTCTCCAAAATCTCACGAGCGTAGTTAATGCCGCCCTGAGAAATGTATTCTTGGGCTAGACACATTTGATGGAATTCAGCCATAATCATATCTTTTTCTGAAGCATCAACTGTTCTCACATTTGCAATTTCAAGAGTAAGTTGTTCAATTTCTTCCTCACGTAGGTGTTTAAAAATTTCAGCTGATACTTCCGGCCCTAACGTAATCAATAAAATGGCCGCTTTCTGTCGTCCCGACAACGTTCCCGATTTAGCCAATGCACTCACCTCTATTCGTCAGCCAGCCATGTACGCAGCAGGTTGACGAACTCATCCGGCTTCTTCTTAGCCAAAGAGTCGAGCTGTTTGCGCACTTGACTTTCACTAGTCACACTTTCCAGATTAATGGATGGGAATTCCGCAGGTGTTGGCAGCGACAATTCGTCCTCAAGTTCTTCCTCTTGTTTGCGACGGTTTCTGGCAATGATGATGATTGCACCCGCTACAAGGGCGAGAACCGCGGCACCAATCCCCCATAACCATGGATTGGACAGGGACAAGAAATTAGCATTTGCTCCGGCTTCCGGAATATATTGCGGCACTACTGATACTTTCAGCGCCAATTGTTGCTCTGTAAATTCGGTTCCTGAATCCGCCAGTGTCGCTCTGACAATGTTCGTCAGTGTGGATCTGATTGGATCTGCATACTTCGGATCTACCTCATTTAGATCTGAAGGCGTCTCAACTGAGACGTTGATCGTCAAATCCTTGACGGTATACGGGCTAGAGATAATATCTCTTGCAATCCGATTAACCTCGTAGTTAATCGTGCTTTGACTTTTCTCCGACTCACTGTTGCCGGAGGTATCCCCACCGGGATAACCAGGTACATCCTGTGTACCCGTTCCAGCAACACCGCCAGTGTTTCCGCTGGACCCAGAGAAGCTTTCCTGAATGTCCTGAACACTGATCTCGATGCCCTTCATTCGATCCACATCAACTGGTGTCACCAGTTGCTCTTTGGAGTTCACCTTATCGAAGCTCAGCTTGGAGGCTACCAACACTTTAATCTTGCGATCTCCAGCGATCTCGGAGAGGAATTGCTCAACCTTTAGCTTCACGTCATTCTCGAATTTCTTCTGTAAGGCCATGTTCTCCTGCACACCGCTGGAGATACCACCTTGTCCACCTTTAATAGTAGGAATCAGTTCATATTCGTTATTCGTAATCGTAATATTCTCTACAGGAAGATTCGGAACTGCCGTCTTCACCAGGTTGAAGTAGCCGTCAATCGCCTGCTGACTTGGCCGGAAGCCTGGTTGGAAATCCATGACTACCGATGCGGAAGCCTTATCAGCCTCCTCAAGCCCTGCAAAGATGTTTTCCTTCGGAAGATTAATAATGGCCTTGGCGCTCTTGACCCCTTCCATCCGGCTCAGTAACTGTTGAACCTCACCATTGAGTGCGTTGTTGTACTTCACATCGAATTCATTCTCGGTCATCCCGATGGCGTTGGTAGATTGATCAAATGCGCTCATTCCAATGGAGCCATTCTGAATAAGACCTTGGGACCCCACTCCCACTTTAGCCTGTGCTGCCTGTGCAGTCGGCACACTGATCGTCGTACCACTGGCGCTCAGCTGATAAGGAATGCTTGCTGAGTCCAGATACTGCATAACTGCGGCCGCATCGTTAGCATTTAATTCCTGAAACGCAACCTCATACTCCGTCTTGGTAAATTGCACGGTCAGTACGCTTAATGCGACGATGATAATCGCTAAGGTCGAGATCAATAATATTTTTTGTTTGTTACTAAAGTTATTCCAAATACCGGATACTTTGTCGCGATATTGGGCAAGTCTCTCGTTCACTGTGTCACCCCATCCGAAACTTTGCTAGATCTATTAAATCTGCGTTCGCATTATTTCTTGATATGCTTCAATCGCCTTGTTTCGAACCTGGGTTGTGAACTGTAAGGACAGCAAAGCTTCTTGGGAAGCAATCATTACTTGATCAATATCAACCTGCCCGGTCAAAAACTTGTTTGACATTTCTTGAGAGTTTTGTTCCTGCTGATTGACTTCTTCCAGAGCATTTTTAAGATACGCTCCAAAGTCCTGCATCGCCTCAGATGGAGAAGTCTTATTTCCTTTTCCAACTATGTCTGTACTAGGAGCAATGGGTACCGGGATGCTAAACATGGTGTTCTGAATCATTTCTTGCAATCCTCCTTAATGAATTTATAGTTCTTATTTCCCGATTTCCAAAGCTTTGGTAATCATGGCCTTCGTGGCATTCAGAGCCGTTACATTTGCCTCGTAAGATCTGGTAGCTGAGATCATGTCTACCATTTCTTTCATAATGTCTACGTTAGGCATATATACATAACCGCTGGCATCTGCATCAGGATGTGATGGATTATATACCGGCTTCAGCGGAGATTCATCATTTCGAATCTGGGCCACTTTAACACCTGGCGTGTTCGCCTTGCCTTCCATCTGGTTTCTCATCGTTTCGGCAAAGCTCGCTTGATTCGGCTCCAGCACCACTACTTTTCGGCGGTATGGAACTGCTTGTCCGTTAACTACCTGTGCACGTGTCGTTTCAGCGTTGGCAATGTTACTTGAGATTACATCCATGCGCAGACGCTGAGCGGTAAGCGCTGAGGAGCTGATATCAAAGCTGTTGCTAATCTTCATCCTTAGGTTCTCCCTTCAATGGCGGTTCGGACCATTTTAATGCGGTCATTGACTTGCTGGATATAAGCATTGTAGCGTAGCTGATTTTCAGCCATGAGACTCATTTCCCGATCCACATCCACGTTGTTAAAGTTATTATTCATGGTGGAATATGGGTCTATAGTAACAACGGATTCCGGTACGAAATTTACAGGACCTATACGAAAATGCCGGCGATCCGTCACCCGGCCAACGAGCTGCGGCATCTCTCCTTCAACCTGCTCGCTTAGCATGCTTTCAAACTGCACTTCTGCTCGTTTGAAATAAGGCGTATCCACATTCGCAATGTTGTTCGCGAGCGCTCTTTGCCTCAGGTTGGCGGCTTGCAGCCCTGCTTCAAGCCTGTTGAAGGTTACTCCGCCGAGTAAATTCATAAGTACCTCCTCTCCGCTGTCTAACTGTCTGATTCAGGAAATTTTCAGCGTATAAATACTGAAAAAATTCCTTTTTCGACAAAAGAACTACATTTTTACATACCAAGACTTAGGTCTTAAGTAGAAATATCTCTTCTGCTGTCGTATATTCTAAGTTTCGTAGAGTTTGGACCTAATTACAATAAGAAAAAAGCCCTATCTTTTCAGAAAAAGCGGGCTTGAGGTGTATTTTTTTGTAATTTATTTCATTTTATTTGTCTATACCCGAGTAACTTTACAGTATTATATCCTTTTATAAGGTCCTATTTCCTATCACTGAATTGGGCCATTCATAGCGGTTTCAAAAATTGCAAGTTGCACCATTGGCTTGTTATCGGCCTTAAATAGCTTTTCTGAACGCAAAATAGGGACAACGGCAGCCGTTGTCCCTATTTTTTCATCCAGCAGAAGCGAAGGATTCGACATCCTACGACTATGACATGTCGATTTCAGTAAATGTTGTACTTGATGCAGTCGAAATTGAATTGTTCAGTTCCGCCTGAAAATCTATAAATGCTTTATCTATAAAATATACTGGCTAAGATCCCGATCCTCGGCGATCGTCCCCAGCTTCTCTTTTACATATTCCGGTGTGATGATCATACGCTCCAGGGTAAGCTCAGGCGCCTCGAAGGACAGATCCTCCAGCAGCTTTTCCAGAATAGTATGAAGTCTGCGAGCACCGATGTTTTCCGTATTTTTATTCACGGATTCCGCTATCTTGGCAATTTCACGAATAGCATCCTCAGAGAACTCCACCTCAATATCTTCAGTACGGAGCAGTTCTACATATTGCTTGGTCAGTGCATTTTGGGGCTCGGTCAAAATAGACACGAATTCATCCAACGTAAGACTGCTTAGCTCCACCCGGATTGGGAAACGCCCTTGAAGCTCGGGAATCAGGTCGGATGGCTTGGAGACATGGAAGGCTCCTGCTGCGATGAACAGAATGTAGTCCGTTTTGACAGGGCCATATTTGGTCATAATGGTGGACCCTTCAACGATAGGAAGGATATCCCGCTGCACCCCTTCTCTGGACACATCAGGACCGCTCCCTTGACCGCGAGCGGCAATTTTGTCGATCTCATCGATGAATATGATTCCCGATTGTTCAACACGCTGTATGGAGTCCTGAATGACGTCATCCATATCGATCAGCTTGCCAGCCTCTTCCTGAATAAGCACCTTGCGTGCTTCCTTGACGGTCAGCTTGCGTTTCTTCGTACGCTTCGGCAGAAGGTTGCCGAACATCTCTTGCATATTCATGCCCATCTGCTCATTGCCTTGTCCAGCAAACATGTCAAACATATTGGGTGCATTATCCTCAACATCAATCTCGATCAGGTCATTCTCCAAGTTGCCAGCCAACAAATTGAACTTAACCTGGCGTCGTTTCTCAGTAACAGAGGAATCCTGTTGCTCATCCTCTTCCTTATCGTTGTTATCATTGTTGCCGAACAGCATTTCAAACGGATTGCGTTGGGAACGGGAGGAGCGTGCAGACGGCACAAGGATACTCACAATACGATCATTGGCCAGTTCCTCGGCTTTATCCTTGACCCGCTCTGTACGCTCACCTCTCACAATCCGGATCGAGGTCTCCATCAGGTCACGAATCATGGATTCGACATCTCTGCCGACATAGCCAACCTCAGTGAATTTGGTAGCCTCAATCTTGACGAAGGGTGCACCAACCAATTTGGCAAGTCTGCGTGCAATCTCTGTCTTGCCGACCCCTGTTGGACCGATCATGAGAATGTTCTTAGGTACAATCTCATCACGGACACTCTCAGGCAATCGACTACGCCGATAGCGGTTGCGCAGAGCAACCGCTACTGATTTCTTGGCATCCTTTTGACCCACAATATACTTATCCAGCTCAGCTACAATCTCTCTGGGGGTTAACGCCTGATTTTTCATTTACATTCCTCCAACCAGATTACTGAATCCGTTTATCTGTATGGAGAGCCGTGTCGCGAGCGCCATCGTCACAGCTCTTCCACGATAATATTATCATTCGTATATACGCAAATCTCAGATGCGACTTGAAGAGCTTCCTTAGCAATATCCTTCGCTTCCAGATCAGTTGGGTGACGCTTCAGTGCACGTGCTGCGGCCAGAGCAAAGTTGCCGCCAGAGCCTATAGCCAAAATATGATCATCTGGCTCGATGATCTCGCCGCCACCAGAGATGAGCAGCATTCCTGTACGATCCATCACAATCATGAGTGCTTCTAGCTTGCGCAGTATGCGGTCCTGACGCCAATCCTTGGCCAGCTCTACCGCCGCTCTCTGAAGATTGCCATGATGCTCCTCCAGCTTGCCCTCGAACTTCTCGAATAACGTGATCGCATCAGCGACCGAGCCAGCAAAGCCAGCAATCACTTGACCTCTATACAGTCTGCGAACCTTTTTCGCGGTCTGCTTCATCACGACATTGTTGCCAAAGGTTACCTGCCCGTCACCAGCAATAGCTCCCTTACCATTATGCATGACTGCGCAAATTGTAGTTGCGTGAAAAGACATCTCCATGTCCTGCCTCCTCCCTGAAAGTAACCTTATGCTTACTGCCCAGCAGGTATGACATCTGACTCTGTCATGTACCGACGCAAGGAATCCAGCGCACGCTGAGCGAGAGCTTCATTTTTTTCCTTTTTGTTACGGATGCGTGTCTCCAGCTTAGGCAACAATCCAAAGTTAGCATTCATAGGTTGAAAATGCTTGAAGTCTGCCGTCGTGATATAACGAGCCATACTACCCAGTGTGGTATCTGCTGGCAGCACCAGCAGCTCTTGACCCAAGGCTGCACGCGCTGCATTCATGCCAGCGATCAGACCTGATGCAGCTGACTCGACATAGCCCTCTACGCCTGTCATTTGTCCTGCGAAGAACAAGGTGCTACGGCCCTTGAACTGATATGTCGGCTCAAGCTGCTTCGGTGAGTTAATAAATGTATTGCGATGCATTACGCCATATCTGACGAATTCAGCATTTTCCAGACCCGGAATCATAGAGAAGACCCGCTTCTGCTCACCCCATTTGAGATGCGTCTGGAATCCGACCAGATTGTACAACGTACCTGCCGCATTGTCCTGACGCAACTGGACAACCGCATGCGGCAACGTCCCCGTATGCGGGTTCATCAGTCCTACCGGCTTCATCGGGCCGAACAAAGCCGTCTGCTTCCCGCGCTTCATCATAACCTCGATTGGCATGCAGCCCTCAAAATAGATTTCCTTCTCGAACTCCTTCAGCTGTGCAACTTCGGCAGTGATAAGTGCATCATAGAATGCATCAAATTCAGCCTCGTTCATCGGACAGTTCAGATACGCGGCTTCTCCTTTATCATAGCGGGAAGCCAAATACACCTTGCTCATATCGATAGAATCCTTCTCGATAATTGGTGCAGCTGCATCATAGAAATAGAAATATTCCTCGCCTGTCAGCTTCTTGATCTGCTCAGATAGAGCCGGGGAGGTCAACGGGCCTGTGGCTACGACCACAATGCCATCCTGCGGAAGCTCCTGCAGTTCCTCCTGCACAACCTCCACAAGTGGATGCTCGTGCAGTCTGGAGGTAATTTCCCCAGAGAAGCCGTCCCGATCTACGGCAAGCGCTCCACCCGCAGGAACTGCATGTCGATCAGCCGCATTCAGTATGAGTGAATCTAACATTCTCATCTCTTCCTTGAGCACGCCGACTGCGTTACTCAAGCCATTAGCCCGCAATGAATTACTACAGACCAACTCAGCAAATTTATCCGTATGATGCGCCGGCGTCTTCACGACCGGTCTCATCTCATATAATCGAACAGGTACACCGCGACTGGCAATCTGCCAAGCAGCCTCACTTCCGGCCAGACCGGCGCCAATCACAGTGACCTTCTGTACTTCACTCACTTGATAATCCCCCTACACTTTCCATTTTCACATCGCTGCTTCATGCTCTCAAGAATTCTCCGCAGCCTCATCGCTTTCTTCCACCATCTCGACATGGTCGCAGGATGTACATTGCAACTTGATACCTTGTTTACTGCGCTTCTCCACCATCATGCTGCTGCATACAGGACATGGCTTTGTCGAAGGACGATCCCAAGATACAAAATCACATTCAGGATAGCGGTCACAACCGTAGAAAATTCTCCCCTTCTTGCTCCGACGCTCCACTACATGCCCAGTTTTGCAGGAAGGACAAGTAACGCCTATGTCCTTCACAATCGGCTTCGTATTTCGACAATCCGGAAATCCTGAGCAAGCGAGGAATTTGCCAAAACGCCCCAGCTTGTAGACCATCGGCTTGCCACATTTGTCGCAGACCTCATCGGATACTTCATCCTCGATCTCAATCTCTGCCATCTCTTCTTCAGCAACCTCAAGCCGCTTCTCAAAGGACTTGTAAAAGTCATTCAGGACCTTTACCCAATCCTCGGCCCCTTCCTCAACATGGTCCAGATCCCCTTCCATGTTCGCGGTGAACTCTACATTCAGAATTTCAGGGAAGAATTGCTCCATCTGCTCAATGACCAGTTCGCCCAGTTCCGTAGGGACGAATTTCTTCTCTTCGATCGCTACATATCCACGCTTCTGGATCGTCTCTAGTGTCGGTGCATAGGTACTCGGTCTCCCGATTCCCAGTTCCTCCAGAGTCTTCACCAGTCTGGCCTCCGTATAACGGGGCGGCGGCTGCGTGAAGTGCTGCTTCGGCTCAATACCCTCACGCTTCAACGCATCTCCTGTCTGGAGCGGAGGCAGCAGTTTGTCCTCCTCAGTCTTACCGTCGTCGTTACCCTCAACGTAGACCTTCATAAAGCCAGGGAATCGAACCTTGGAGCCATTGGCACGGAACACGGTATCGCCCGCTGTGATATCCACAGAGAGGGTATCCATAATTGCTGATGACATTTGGCTTGCCATGAAACGTTCCCAGATCAGCTTATATAGCCGCAGTTGGTCTCTACTCAGGAAAGGCTTCATTGTATCGGGATCACGCAGCATCGAGGTAGGCCTGATGGCTTCATGCGCATCCTGCGCATTGGCTGACTTCTTGGCATACTGGCGAGGAGTCTCCGGCACAAAAGCATCCCCATATTGACCAACGATATACTCCTTGGCCTCTTCCTGTGCGGATGCCGCTACACGAGTGGAGTCGGTACGCATGTAAGTAATCAGACCGACCGTTCCTTCTTTGCCCAGATCCACACCCTCATACAACTGCTGAGCTACAGACATCGTCTTCGACGCCCGGAAATTCAGCTTCCGAGCAGCTTCTTGTTGGAGAGAGCTTGTCGTGAATGGAGGCGAAGGATTACGGAGACGTTCCTTCTCCTTCACACTGGCGACAGTGAATTCATCATTGCCGATGGCTGCCAGCACCTTTTGAACATCCGCTTCACTGCCGAGCTCTGTTTTCTCACCGTTCAGCTTGTGAAATTTGGCTTCAAAGGTGCTGCCCTTGATCGCAAGCTTGGCTGTTATCGTCCAGTATTCTTCAGGCACGAAGTCACTGATTTCATTCTCGCGGTCCAGAATAATCTTCACGGCTACTGACTGTACACGCCCAGCCGATAGACCCTTCTTAACCTTCTTCCACAATAGAGGACTAATCTTGTAGCCCACAAGTCGATCCAGAATACGTCTGGCTTGCTGGGCATTCACAAGGTCCATATTGATCTTGCGTGGTGTCTTGAAGGCATCCTTGACCGCCTGCTTCGTAATCTCATTGAACACTACCCGACATTCCTCAGTACCATCCAGCTCCAAAGCATGAGCTAAATGCCAGGCAATCGCTTCCCCTTCGCGATCGGGGTCAGCCGCCAGATATACTTTTTTCACTTTCTTGCGGGCATCCTTTAATTCCTTCAGAACCGAGCCCTTCCCGCGAATGGTAATATACTTGGGATTGAAATCATTTTCGACCTCTACGCCGATCTGGCTTTTGGGCAAATCCCGCACATGCCCCATAGATGCCTTTACTATAAATTTGCTGCCCAGGTACTTGCCGATTGTCTTCGCCTTGGAAGGCGATTCCACAATGACGAGTGAATCCGCCACAGGCCCATCCTCCTCTCAAATGCAACCGTTACTCTCTACTTCACACATAGACAGAATAGGATCTGCCCATAAGCGGCTTATTTCGCATGCTCCCTGTTAAGATCAGTTCATCTGATCAATCATGCATCACAGGTATAGTAAGTTCCGCTACAAGCCGTAGATTTATGGTTCAATTTACATTGTTTTTTCGTTTTCACTGTTCATTTTCACTTTTTCGTTGATATTAAAGAAATTCACTATGGATTGTCGCAGATATTGCCCATTAAATCAAATGATAGCGAGCACCTGCTAGTTGAAGGACGCGTTTTTTTATGATTAACGATAACAGAACTGAGTGTAAAAGTCCAAAATCCCAGGCTGTCATGGTTAGCAACTCATCTAATGTCTGGTCCCCTTGTTCCAGCAGTTCAACAATTCGCTGCTCCTCACTACTGAGCTGGCCATCGACCGCACCAAGCATACTAGAAGACTGAGCGCAGGCAGCTGAACCTTGGACTGGCACTGCTGTTCTGTCCAATGAAGCCGTATACTCCTCCATAACGTCCTCAGCCTCTGTCACAAGCTTTGCCCCTTGCTTGATCAGCTGTAGCGTGCCACGACTCTTCGGTGAAGTTATTGGTCCGGGGACAGCAAATACATCTCTACCTGATTCCAAGGCGCAATCCGCCGTAATCAGCGAGCCACTTCGTGCATCTGCCTCCACAACAAGCGTCCCACGCGAAAGCCCTGCGATAATCCGGTTACGTTGCGGGAACAGTCCAGGATGAGACTTGGTACCTGGCGGATACTCGGAGATCACCAGTCCTGTACGTGCAATCTTCCAGTAAAGTCCATGATTCTCAGCAGGATAGACCGTATCAATGGCCGTTCCTAACACAGCAATTGTACGTCCCTGGACTTGCAATGCCGCTTCATGACATATACCGTCGATCCCTTTCGCCAATCCACTGATGATCGTGATGCCCTTAGAAGCCAGTTCAGCGCCTAGCGCTTCGGCGACCTTCCGTCCGTATGCCGTAGGCACACGGGTCCCAACCATGGCTACTCCCAAAGTATGAAGCAACTCAATGTTGCCCAGTGCATACAGCACCCAAGGCGGATCTGCAATCTCACGTAGCATCTGCGGATATTCCTGATCAAGAAATGTTATAACCTGAATGCCTGCCTCTTGAATCTGGCGCTGTCGCTCCAGAATCCAAGCTTTATTAAAGGTAGCAACCGCCCGACGGGACTGCTCAGGCTTCATACCCGCTCCAATCCATTCCTTCTCCCCGAACCAAAGTGTATCTGATAAAGCACATCCACTGTTCAACAAACGAGAGATGGTCTTACGGCCTACCCCTTCCAAGGCATCCAAGGCGACTAATATCCATTTATCCTCCATCAGTAGCTCTCTCCTCTTACAGGGAAGTAGAGCACTTCCCTATTATTTGATATGCGCAACTATTTTGCAAGCGTTTCAATCCGATTCCTTATGTACAACAAAAAAAGCAACCCTTTTTCTCCCCAGTACAGGGACAAAAAAGGTTGCTTACCTTTGTTCTACATTATAATGCAGATAATATGAAAATGCTATGCTGCCTTAGTGTGTCGTGCATTGGCTGAGAAGACCCTTCTCTTCCAATACGCTGACCAGTGTCGAGCCCATCTCGGATGGGGTCGGTGCCACCTTGATTCCACAGGACTCAAGCTTCTCGATCTTCTCTTTGGCCGTACCTTTCCCCCCAGAGATGATAGCGCCCGCATGTCCCATCCGCTTGCCTGGAGGCGCCGTTACGCCGCCAATGAAGCCCACGACTGGCTTTGTCATGTTCGCCTGAATCCACTCTGCTGCTTCTTCCTCAGCTGTACCACCGATTTCACCAATCATAATTACAGCATATGTGTTCGGGTCCTCGTTGAAGCGACGCAGTACGTCAATAAACTCCGTTCCTTTAACAGGGTCGCCGCCGATACCCACGGCAGAAGATTGTCCAATGCCGCGCGTTGTCAGCTGGTGAACAGCCTCGTACGTCAGTGTTCCACTACGGGATACTACGCCGACATGGCCTGGTGTGTGGATATAGCCCGGCATGATACCGATTTTGCACTCGCCTGGTGTAATGACACCTGGACAGTTCGGGCCGATCAATACGGTATCCTTACCTTCCATGAAGCGGCTAACCTTGATCATGTCCACGACCGGAATTCCTTCCGTAATACAGATCACCAGCTCCAGCCCTGCATCCACAGCCTCCATAATGGAATCCGCTGCAAATGCTGGAGGAACATAAATAACACTTGCCGTTGCGCCCGTTGCTTCCTTGGCCTCAACAACCGTATTGAATACCGGTAGACTGACTGTGCTGCCATTCTCCAGCGTAATTTCTACTTGCGTACCACCCTTGCCCGGAGAGGTTCCGCCGACCATCTGGGTGCCGTAATCAAGCGCCCCTTTGGCATGGAACAATGCCGTCTTCCCTGTAATCCCTTGCGTAATCACCTTGGTATGCTTATCGACCAAAATACTCACGTTGTTCACATCCCCTATCTTTATATTCATCCATCTGGAATGCAATTGCTGATGAAGGACGCAAATACGCATCCTCAATTCATAATTACTTCACAAGAGCAACGATCTTCTGAGCACCATCTGCCATGGAATCAGCCGATACGATGTTCAGACCGGATTCCGACAGGATTTTCTTGCCCAGATCGACATTCGTGCCTTCAAGACGAACAACAAGAGGACGAGTAAGACCGATTTGTCTAGCAGCCTCCACGACACCGTTCGCAATGACGTCACACTGCATAATTCCACCGAAAATATTTACGAAAATCCCCTTCACACTAGGGTCTGACAAAATAATCTTGAAGGCCTCGGTAACCTTCTCGGTTGTCGCACCGCCCCCTACGTCGAGGAAGTTCGCGGGCTCACCGCCGTAATATTTAATAATATCCATAGTAGCCATCGCAAGTCCTGCACCATTAACCATACAGCCAATGTTGCCATCCAGCGCAATGTAGCTGAGGTCGAACTTGGAAGCCTGAATTTCTCTCTCATCTTCTTCGTCCAGATCCCGGAGCTCCTGGATATCCTTATGACGATAAAGAGCATTGGAGTCAAAGTTCAGCTTGGCGTCCAGTGCCATTACATTTCCGTCGCCAGTTACTACCAGTGGATTAATCTCAGCAATCGAACAATCCTTGTCGATGAATGCCGCATAGAGAGCAAGCATGAATTGGGCAGCCTTGTTCACCAGCTCATTCGGAATATTGATGCTGTATGCCAGCTTCCGCGCCTGGAACACCTGCAGTCCGACAGCCGGATCAACCACTTCCTTGAAGATCTTCTCTGGCGTAGCTTCTGCTACCTCTTCAATCTCTGTTCCGCCTTCTTCAGAGGCCATCATAACGACACGTCCGGTCGCACGATCTACTACCACACCCACGTAATACTCCTTGCGGATGTCACAGCCCTCTTCAATCAGAAGACGCTTAACTTCTTTCCCTTCTGGGCCTGTCTGATGCGTGACCAGGACCTTGCCCAGAATTTCTGATGCATAGGTACGTACTTCGTCCAGATTCTTTGCGACCTTTACACCGCCTGCTTTTCCGCGGCCACCCGCATGGATTTGTGCCTTTACAACAGTAACAGCGCTTCCAAGGGACTCAGCTGCTGCTACAGCCTCCTCCACCGTGTATGCTACCTTACCGTTCGGTACCGAAACTCCGTATTGCTTCAACACTTCTTTCCCTTGATATTCATGGATATTCATTCTAGTATCCTCCTATCAACATGACTGCAACAAGGCGGTTTACAAAAAAATCTGACTATAAACCCACATCATTGTAACATGTTTTTAAAACGCTTTCCTTAAAAATGCATCCATAAATACACAGCATTTTTATATCGGTATCATTCCTAAAATCGAATATTTGGAATTATATGTAAGTTATATCAAATACAAAAAGGACTATTCCCGCTGCAAAAATCCTCCGCGGCTGGAACAGTCCCTTCCATAGGGGCCTAGCTCTGCTCTTTGGGCTCTAGATTACACGCATGAACGCGTTCCAAAAGATCATTAAATTCCTCTAGCAAAGACTGAAAATGCTGAGTCGAGAAACACACCTTCCCACGAATGGCTCCAGGGATAGAGGCAGCCTTCAAGCGCAGCTGATCCCCTTCCTCCGTCAAGCTGATCATCACCTTGCGCTCATCCTGTTGCGAGCGTTCCCGGTGGATCAAGCCAGAGCTCTGCAGCCGCTTCAGCAACGGAGTGAGCGTTCCGGAATCCAGATGCAGGGCATCACCAAGCTCCTTGACCGTTGAAGTCCCTTTCTCCCACAGCACCATCAGGACGAGATACTGTGAATAAGTAACGCCAAGCTGCTCCAAGTAAGGCTGATACAGCTTGGTTATCTCGCGCGAACACGCATATATGGCAAAGCAGAGCTGATTCTCAAGCTTCAAAGCCTCTTCTGGACGATTGATTTCAATCACGTTGTTCACCTACTTTCTTGCTCTATTTTAACACAAATTCATCTCTAAAACATATAAATTGACAACAATTTAAATTATATTCAATCTTATTTACCACAATTATATATGTATTGCCGGCCCAATACAAAGTCATGTGTGGATTCAGCAACCGCTGCACACTAATCTTGGCTCCAAAAATACACTACATCACATTTCGTTCGCCGTGTGCCCATAATATGGCCCTATGCTGCACGATTCATGCGCTCGTAGTCAGCATAAGACCACAACCTGCCAAGCACTATTCCAGTCGTTTGAGCATCATTACACTATAGGCACGACGCAGCAGCACTTTGACTACCATATATACAGGAATGGCCAGCAGCAGACCCCAGAATCCGCCAACCTTAACACCTGCAATGCTGACAAGCACCGCACTAAGCGGATGAAGATCCATACTTTTCCCGTATACAACTGGTGAGAACACATTGCTCTCAATCTGCTGTGCCACAATAATAATGACTAATGACCATAGCGCCGTCATGGGGGAGTCAATGAAGGCGACAATCACAATCGGAATCGTGGATATGATCGGTCCGAAATATGGGATGAAATTAAAAATAGCTGAGATGAGTGTCATCAGGAGTGGATAGGGCTGATCAATGATGAGAAAGCCCACATAGATGAGTATACTCATGAGGAAGGTCACGATGAAGCGCCCCATAATGAATCCGCCTAAGGCCTTGTCAATATCATGCAGCATGATTTGGACATCACTACGATAATGGTGCGGAACCAGATTCCCGAGCCCAGTTCTGAATTTCTCCCCTTCCTTAAGCATGTAATACAGTACGATAGGAACTGTTGATACAACCAGCACAATATTCGTGATCGTCGTCATCCAATTTGAAATCGAATGGATAGCTAGGTTGATAAAATGATCCAAAAACTCGGATACCCGATTCAGCAAATCTGATTGCTCGGGGATCACTCCTGCCCAGAATGGATGCCGCCGCAGCTCCTCCAGAGCGATTCTTGCATTTTGGATCATATCCGGGGCATTCTCCGCAAAGCTGACGGCCTGCTCCTGCAGGGACGGCCAGATCCAGATCATGAAGATTGCACTGGCAACAGCTGCAAATAGATAGATGAGCAATACGGATATCATCCGGCGAATATGAAGCTTGTCCATATAATGAATTAGCGGACGCAGTATATAATAGAAGAAACCCGCTATGACAACCGGAGCAAGGATCAGAAAGGCCACACTGAATACTGGAGTGAATAGAAAGCTCAGCTTGTTCGCCATATACAGGATCAGCATGGTCAGCAGAATACGAAGCGCATTTCGCAAATATACATCTTTAAGCATAGGACACCTTCCTCCAGTGATATGAATTGGACCACAACTAAAGTAGAGTTAGCAGTGCCGTAGCTATGCTAAAGTAAATGAATAAGGAGAGAATGTCATTGATGGTCGTAATCAGCGGGCCTGACGCTACAGCAGGATCTACCTTCAGTCGGTTCAGCAGCAAAGGAATCACAGTTCCCGACATGGTGCCGATGATCAATGTCAGGAACAGAGAAATCCCCACGACGAGACCCAGCATCATATCTCCCCTCCATAGATAGGCAATGAGAAAAATCAACACTCCGCAGCAGGCTCCAATGGTAACACCCACTTGCAGCTCACGCAGGAGCAGCTTCCAGAGCTTGCGCCGATTCAAGCGCTCGGAAGCAAGCCCTCGTACAATCACCGCAAGAGATTGCGTACCTGTATTTCCTGTCATTCCTGCAATCATGGGCATAAAAAAGGCCAACGCCACGACCTGGGTTAGAGTATCCTCGAACCCGGCAATAATGCTGCCTGATACCAGGCCAATGAAGAGCAGCAGCACCAGCCAGGGCAAGCGCCTGAGGGAAGCGGTAAGTGCCGGGGTATGAAGGCCGATCTCCTTGCCTGAGCCTGACAAACGTCCAATATCCTCATCTGCCTCCCGCACGACTACATCCACAGCATCATCAATGGTGATAATGCCGCATATCCTGTGCTGCTCGTCCACTACAGGCAATGCTAAGAGATCATACTTGCGAATCGTACGCGCCGCCTCCTCCTGATCCATATCCGCTGCAATCGTAATAACTTCCGTATTCATGAAGTTCTCTACAAGATCATCTGGCTCGGCTAACAAGAGATCACGATAGGAGCAGACACCGAGCAGTCCTTCGTTCTTGTCCACGACGTAGACATAGCTCACACTTTCAAGGACAGGCAGCATTGCTTTTAGTTGTCCAACGATTGCTTGTACACTCGAATGAATCGGTACAGCCAGATATCTACTCGTCATCATTCGTCCAGCTGTCTCCGAAGGATAATTCATTCTTCGCCTAATGACTGCGGAATACTCAGCCTCCAGAGTAGACAATAGCTTATGCTTCTCTTCTGTATTCAGGGCATCCAGCATATAAGTAAGGTCATCATCTTCCATAGCTGCGACGACCAGCATCTGCTGCTCCGGGTCCATTAACCCGAAAGCCTCGGACTGCTCCTCCGGCTCCAATTCCGGGATCAGGGCTGCTACTTGCTCTGCAGTCATCTGGCTTAGTAGCTTGAATTGGTGGTCCAGGACCAGGTCTCTGTATAATTGACCTACATCGTAGGGATGCAGCTTTTCGATCAAGGCTTGCAGCTCGAACTCATTTCCTTGCAGAATCAATTCGATAATAGTTGTCGTTGAGATAGCTTTTGACATATAACCCCCTCTTTCTTACACTCTCTGGATTTATATAGATTTATATGGATTTTTCTTTATCTTTCTTTATCTTCCTTGATCTTTCTTGATCTTTCTTGATCTTTCTTTATCTCCCTTAATCTTTCTTGATTTATCCTTATCTCTTCGAACTACTCACATATTCCCCCATTTATTTTCTTCTATTTTGATTTCTTTTGATTACTCTGAACCACCTTGTCCTCTCTGGACTACCTTGATTCCTCTAGGTCGTTCTTGCTTTTCCATTACCCATAAATTCCGAGGTTTAGACACAGGGGTTCACTATAGATCAGTTCTATAGTCGGCATTACCGCAACGCATTTATACAAAAAAGGAAACCCCAGATCGGAGTTTCCCTTGTCGATTTCATATCTACGTGCTGCTATAAGCGTCAGCTTGCTCTACTTCAAGGTTATATTGAACCTTTGCTCAGCGCTAATATATTCCACCTGAGCCCCTAGTCCTCTGGCTACAACCTGAAGAGGCACATAAGTTACCCCATTGATGACTTTGGGAGCTACCTGCACAGTATCAGCCGTCTCGCCGTAGTACACCGTTTTGCTCCCGATCTGAAGAGTCAGCTTGTGTTCTCCACGAATCACTTCAACCTTCCCAGCTTGCTGATCCCAGCTCAGCGTGGCTTTCATGGCGTCCGCAATATCACGGAGCGGCACTACATTAGTCTGCTCGATAAGCAATGGACGATTCGTGAGGCTCAGCTTGCTACCATCCACATACACCTGTAGGTCGGAACTCTTATAGGTCGGAGTAGATGTGGCTGTGCTCTTTTGGGTGCTTGAGGAGGACTTGGACTTCGAATCTGAGCTAGAGCTCTTGCCAGACCCCGAACTGCTTCCACCATTATGCTTGTGATACTCCCCGTCTTCAAGCCCCCACTTGGCACAATTCGTCCGGCAATAATGTCCTCCCTTACTATCTGTTCTTCCCGGATGAGCAGAGGCAGTAGAGCTCACCATTAGTAGCAGAACTAGAACCATTGAAGCGGACAACCAGCGCTTGATCATAACCAACTCTCCATTTCTAGTATATTTTTCCTACATCCTATCACAATAGTCCTATTAACTGTGCTGTTTTTCAAAATTTAATTACCATTCGACAGCCTTTGACACCAATTTCAGCTAATAGTACACTCTTCTACTGAATCTGCAAGTTCTTCCGGAATACGTTTGTGCAACAAAAAAAGAGTATCTGCCAACTCCAGTGCAGATACTCTACATATACAGTCCTTCCTATTCAACATACTTATAATCAAGTTCAGCATACTTATATCAAGATTAGTTATTCGAGATGATCATAGTCAAGAATACTAATAGCACGCTAGCTACAGTTGAAAGTCACGACCATAGAAAAATACAGTATTTTTGCCAGCACGCTTGGAGCGGTACAATCCCTCATCCGCCAGATTCAGCACCTCATCAAATTGCAGGCTTTGATCAGGGTAGACGGCACCGCCTATACTGCAGCCGATGTGAACCTGCTGGTAATCAATGACGAAAGGCCGATTCATGGCAGCAATGACCTGCTCCGCAAGCTGTCCAGCCTTCTCAAACTGATGATCCCGCGGTGTATGCATGACAATCAGGAACTCGTCACCACCAAGACGAACCGCAATATCCCCTTCCGACAGCAGCTCAACAAGTCGCTGAGCCACCTTTTGCAGCAGAATATCTCCGGTCTGATGCCCTCGTGTGTCGTTCACAAGCTTGAAGCCATCCAGGTCAATATACAGGAAGGTTAACGTATGCCCGTTAGCATCTACGGTAGTGATTGCCTTCTCCAGATAGCTCTCCAGTGCGATACGGTTCGGCAGCCCCGTAAGCTGGTCCGAATGAGCCAGGTTCTGCATGATTCCAAGCTCTGTCTCCTTCTTGGATACAGCCTCTACCATCTCCCGCAGTGAGCGGGACAACGTGCTGATCTCCTGAAAGCCACCAGTCTGGGGAATCTCATGAATCTCCCCTTCCTTTAATCGGTTGGCATGGCGGGTCAGCGTACGAATAGGCAATGATATTCGGGCAGCAAGCACCCAGCCAATAAGCGCGAACAGCAAGACAGCTGCTCCACCTGCGAGCAGGTTGAAGCGGAGGAGGCTGGTAACTGAGGAAAAAGCCTCCGGCTCTGGCTGGCGCACCACTACAGTCCAGCCCAAGCCCGGATAGTCCAGATATCCATCCCCATAAGCATATCCCGTGAGATAGCTCTTGCCGTCTGGCCACGTCTCGACAGCCCAGCCGTCCTTAGCCCTCTTGGTCGCCTCAAGGCTCGGCAGCTGGAGCGGCATACCTACCATGGACCTTGGGCCAAGCAGGATGGTCTGATCGTTCTTGCTGACGATGAACATTTCCACGGACTCATTGCGCGCCGCCTCCGGTTCCATCACAGTCTTCTGCACCTCATCTGCCCAAGCCCAGCTCATATGTGCCGCTAACACCCCATATAGCGTTCCTTCTTTGTCCTTAATCGGGATACTGATATCTACGAATTGCAAGGGCTCTCCGGTCGGATTCGGCAGCAAGGATGCCAGAAGAACTGCATCATGCACGTCTCCAATGAACTTCCCCTTAATGCCTTCCAGATAGACAGGCCTTTCAGCCAGACTCTTCCCCTCCAATATACGTCCTGTAGCAGCCAGCACTTTACCTTGCGGGTCCGTGAAACCTACCCAGGAGAAAGAAGGGAAGCTAGTCTGAAGCTGATGAATCATGCTCCGGACTTGATCTGGATCAGGCTTGCCCTGCGAAGCAACCAGATTCCCCAGTAGATCCACTTCTCCACTTCGTGACCACATGAAATTATCCAGCTTATCCGCCATATGGTTCGCCATTCCCATCAGGGATTGGCCAACCTCTGTCCGGACCGTGTCTGCGGATTTTTTGTTCAGCACCCAGCTCAGGCTGGTTGTCAGCAATAAGGACACGATCACAAATGTCATGATTAATACCGTCTTCAATCGAAAAGACATCTCTCTACTCCCCGGATGAAAAATTTAGTAGAAGAATCACTCCTTCTAACATAACATAGCTTGAGCGAGGAGGTGTATCCATAATGTATCATTTGAATCTCATGCCTGCTCCTGAGCCTCTCCCGGCTTCATACCCAGCTTGCGGTAGTCACCCGGAGTAACCCCTACGATCCGTTTGAATACCCGACCGAAGGTGATAGAATTCGCATAGCCCACCTGCTGGGCGATGTCCTGTAGGGTCTCAGCTGTGGTTGCCAGCAAATATTCCGCACGCTGCATACGTAGTTGGGTAAGGAAATCCACGAATTTCATATCAAACTCTTCCTTGAATAAATAGCTCGCATACTTCCCCGAAATCTGAAATCGATCACTCAAATGCTTCAATGATAGATCTGGATTAGCAAAATTCTCTTCAATGTAGACTTTCATCTCACTGATCATGGCCCTGTAGCTCTTCGACTCATTTACTGATACATAGATTCGATAGATCTCTCCCAGCCAGCGTAGCATCACGGTCTGCACCTGGGACAGCGTCGTCTCAGCCTCAATTTCCCGATAATAGGACTGAAGACTAGGCTCCTCAAAAATTCGCTGCAGACTGTCCGACACCTCACTCAACTCGCGTCCAAGCATCTGAATGAGCGTATACAGCATCATGCGAATCTCTTCATCTCTAATCTGATCGTTGCGAAAAGAAATGAACAGTTCCTCCAGCTTGCGCCGCCAGCGCTCATCAGCCAGCCGGAAGTCACGGACAAGCTCGCCCAAATGCTGAAGATATTGATAGGACTGCAGAGTTGTCTTGTCGGGTAAATGATCGCTTAAGACAACCATATTCTGCCCTAGCGACAACTTATGCTGTAGTGCGATGTCCGCCGCCTCACGAGATGTCGAGATTGCCTCCAGCCCCTTGACGACAGGCCCAACGCCGATCGCGAGAGACAATCCCAAATTGTCAGTGATCCAGCGCAGACAAGCTTCAGCGAGCCTGCGGAGCTGCTGGGCATCCACCTCTGCTTCCATTGGAAAACCGATGATCAGACCGATTCGGCTACTGCTCACCCATTCTGCCCAGCCCTCCAATCCTTCCTGATACGTGAGCTCCTGCAGCAAATTCATCAGCGTCAGCTTCAGCACACTCTGATCCTTTAATGCATGGCTCTCACGGAACTGGTCATATTGGTTGATCTCGGCTGTGACAAAGGCATATTGCCCTACTGACGCAGAGAACAGCTTAAAGCGCTCAAGGATTTCATCCGGGATCGGTAATGCTTCACCCTCCAGCAGATTCAGAAAAAGCTGCCTGCGCTGTACGAGCATATTCTCATCATATTGCTTCTGATAATTGACGGTCTGCTCAATCAGGTTCTCTAGCGCCTGATCAATGATGAGCAGTTCATTTCTCGCTCTCACACCTGTACCTGTCGGCTCCTGTCTAAGCTGTAGCTCCTGAATCCGATTAAGCATGACCTTGATGGGGCGGTAGTTCTTACGGGTGATGTACAGAATGTATGCTGTGCCTGCCGCTACCGTCAAAATGCCGAGAATGATCCATACGTAAGACACGACCGACATCCAGGCGAACAGCTCTCCAGCCCGAATACCGCTCTCGAATGTCCAGCCTGTGCTATCCAACCGTATCGCGGTCAAGACATTCGTCTGTGCTGAATCCTCGACCAGATCTGGAGTATATACGAGCTCACGATCATCGTTAACAACTCGCAAGAAAGAGACCTGGCTATTGACCATATCATTGATCATTCGTTCCAATCGGTACATACTCAGACTGACGACGACTACGCCCTCCTGCCCGAACGGCAATGGAAGCTGCTTGTACATGCTGATTACCCTTCGCTCTGATTCCGAGGTTGCCAGCCGCAGCTTACGCACAGGACTCCAGCCGCGCTCTTCCTTGTCCCTTAGCGCCATCTCCAGAAACGCTCGATCTGCGAATACATCCAGATCAACCAAACCATTCAAGGTCAGTACCTTTCCATCTACAGCACGATAAATATACAGGGAATCTATCAGATCATTACGCACCAGCAACCGTCGCATATCATTGACTGTCGAGTAGAGGGGTGTGAGGTTACCTTCCTCATCCCGCCCACTAAGGAAATTTCCATACCTTTCATTGGTCTCCATTTCCTGCAGCAGTGACAACTCGGCACTCTTTAGCGCATTGCTCACGGAGTCAACCACATAGCCTGTAGAAATTCGATTGGCCTTGGTCGTCTCATTCCGCGATAGCTCCCCAACAATAACAATTGACAGGAAAATCAGGATCGACACTGTCAGCAGAAAGATGGGAAAATAGGAGAACATCATCCTGCTAGACCAACTCCGCTTCATTCGCCATCCCCCCATTTTTTTCTTTGGTCGGAATCAGAAGGAGTTGCCTGATCTTCTGTTCATGAGTCGAGTTAATGTCATCTAATGTGACACAACAACCCGCTTGGCCATTTTATTTATCCAATATAGCATGCCCGCCCCGATTAGTGCACTCATTGTACATGCAAAATACATGACATTGGCACCTCCACTCGAAAAGAGAAAGCCATTAAGCAAATTCCCTACAATCCCTCCAAGACCGGAAAACACCATATTAAAGATACTTTGTCCTGTTGCTTGCATCCTCTTGCCCGCAGCGGCTGCCACATATTCCACAGCAGCGACGTAGAACAGACCAAACGATAAGCCGTGCAGCACCTGAATGCCAACCATAACCATAGGAATCGGAAACAGCCATTGTATGGCCCAGCGCAGGGCGTAGAAGAAAGCAGCGAGCAACAGCGTTCTCTCATGTCCCCACGCCTTGAGTATTTTCGCTGCCAGCAGCATCGAAGGCACATTGGTCAGGGAAGCGAGCAGCAGGGCCGTTCCCACCAGTGAATAGCTCCCCCCTGCCTCCTGAAAAGCAAGCACAAAAAACGAATTGTAAGCTGTCAGTGTCTGATTCACAAAAAAGCAGGCAATCAAAAACAGCAAGAACAGACGATTTCCCAGCAGCTCACGCAAGCCTTCCGAGAGAGATACCGGCGCCGCTGCATACTCACGCTTGTTATTTGACAGACTGAGCACCGTCGCAGCCCCCGCCAGACTTAGCAGCAGGAAGGGTAACCATAATCGAGTAATCTCGAAATGCGATAAATAAAAACCACCCGCATAGCCTCCCAGCGCAGTCCCGAGGCTGCCCAGCATGCGAATCGTTCCATAGGACGTACCCGCTGCGCGGGCAGCCGACACTGCATAAGAGTCTGCAATTGGACTTTGCGTTGTACTGAAGATAATAGAGATAATATAAGCGAATACGATAACAGCAAAGATTTGAAAGCTATAAAAAAAGGAGAGCACTGCCGGTATAATAATCGCTAGCAGGAGCACTCCTTTCGTCTGACGGTAGCGGTCCACCAGCACTCCCCAGATCGGCTGTACGATGATCGACAGCAATATCCCTACAGACATCATTCCTCCTACGATGCTCGCATTCATCTTCTGGTGCACTAATAATGTTGTCAAATAAGGATTAAATAGCCCTCCTGCTGTACCCGTCAGCAAATAGAGAAGCCGAAGCCGATATAGATCTCTCTTGGCTCCTAATGGGATGACCGCTGTATTTTCCATGTCCATAACTTCCTTTTCGTGGATTCAAGCTAGAAAAATAGCCTCCGGCAGTGCCGGAGGACTCTGAACATTAACCATATAAATACAGTGCAACTTCAAGGTTACAGTATGCTCAAAAGGAGTCGCCTGAGATGGCATTACGAATGGTTATGTTTCCTTCTATTCGGCCACAGGGTCCAGCTCCAGATCAAAGCTCATATGACCGTTAACATTCGTCCCGAGATGAGCGTATACGATTTCAATCCGGTTATCTGTCCGAATAACATGAGGATGCGGCGCCTTGCTATCCACCTTGCAGGATAGTCCGGGTAGCTTCCAGCTGTCAGCCGTAATCTCCGCTTGTGATAGACCCGGTCCCTCAATCTCAAAGTACACCTCGACATCCAACTCCGTATCCAGACTTACCTCTGCCGACAAGCGGTCTTTATCCACCTTAGCGTCGAAAACAATACCTTTCAGATGAGTGTTCCAGCCCTTGCCCTTTTCCCTTCGAATCAGCCGCATATAATACTTATCCTCACTGTCTGACTTCCAGTGTATCGTTGCGGAATGCATCTGACCATTCGTATTGCGGCTCCCAGACATCGCTCCAATCATGCGGGAGCGCTCAATCCACGCACTCGCTGTGCAGAGATGACGATTCTCTCCAGGCTTATTACGTTCACAGAGCTCACGAAACTGCTTATCCACTCTACGGTCTCCAGCATGAGTGGCGAGCTGCTGCCGCACATCCTCCGGTACATTCACGCCAACCAGCGCAATCATCGGATCATGACTTGTCTCACAATTGGGAAGCGTCAAATGCTTATAGTCCTGTCCTAAGGCCAGATAAATGAAAACGCCCATCGAGCTGTGCGCCAGCATTTCCATTTCATAGGCTCTTGCGAAGGGACCAGACACATTCTCAAGCTCAGGGTTGTAGAACAGCGCAATATTCCGCCATAGCCCCTCTTCAATCTCGGCTCCAATCTCCTTAAGAGCAGCGGTACGCCCATAACATCTCCACATCCCAAGCACGGTTAGATCAACACCGTAGTAAGTCGTTGTGTTGAACTCGGCGAAGCTACCGAATTCACGGAATTCAGCCAGCAATCGCTCGGCCTGAAGCTGGGCATGCTCCTGCCAATTCTGCCGCTTCAAGCGATATCCGAAATAGTGAACGGCGAAAATATGCATAAGTTCAATATTGGTATTCATGGGGATAGCATCCGAGCCACGGCGATCTATGGAAGCTCCCACCGTCTTTACCATGCACTCGTCCATTCGGGCTACCACCTTGGAAGGCAGATTATGCTCAAAATGCTCCAATATAATAGCAAATGCACAAGCAATGAACTCTCTCCAGTTCGGATCGTAGCTTCTCCATACACGCGGAATGACCTTATCGGCCGCATCGCGCAAAGATTGTATAATGAACCGGGAATCCGATGCATCGGGCCCCATATTCGTATTCTGGTTCCATTGGATGCTTAGTTGCTGCCCGATCCTGTCCAGAGTATCATCCCAGAAATAGGTGAAGCCGGGTGCAAACTCCTTCCAGGCGTAGTTCCCAGCAGGTGGATCTGGTCGCTCGGGTGCCGTACGAAAGGTACCGTAATAGATTTCATCCGGTAGATCAAATTGCAAATCCATTACCTGATGTAGCAGGGTGCAAGCGCGGGTGATGTCCCCTTCACCTGCACGTATCAACAGACCTAATGCATAATGGACACTACTTCGGGTATCATGGCGTTCCGGTACTTCTTCATCCTGCAACAGCCCTTGCTCATCATCGTAGAGACCATCCATCAAATGCATAGCCTGGTCTACCAAATAACGCTGCTCCTCTGTCAACTGCTCTCGTAAAGAGATCATGAATATACTCCTCCTCATTAGCCCTTCACGGCACCTGCCGTAATTCCACTGATAAAGAAACGCTGCAAAAACGGGTACACGATCAGGATCGGAATAGTTGAGAATACGACGCTGGCTGCCTTCAGACTTTCCGGCATCATTTGTGCCATCCCTATCCCTTCCTGCATCATCTCACTCACCTGATTATTCTGAATCATCTGATAGAGCTTAAGCTGCAGCGGGTACAGCTCTGGCTTCGAAATATACATCAACGCATCCTGGAACCCATTCCAGCGGCCTACTGCGTAGAACAGACTAAGCGTAGCCAGCACCGGTAACGACAAGGGGAGAATAATGCGAAACAATGTCCCTATGTGACTGCTGCCGTCAATCTCGGCCGCCTCCTCCAGGCTTTCGGGAATCCCGTGCAAAAAGGAGATGAGAATAATCATATAGAAGGGACTGATCAAGTTCGGCAGTACGAGCGCCCAAATCGAATCCAACAGCTCCAGATTACGAATCAGAATATAGTCCGGAATAATTCCCCCGCTAAAAAACATCGTAACCACAATAATCAGCATGATCCATTTACGACCGCGCAGGTTCCGCTTCGACATGGCATAACCCGCCATAATGGTCATCAGCATAGACAGTACGGTCGTAAGCAGCGTTAGAAAAATGGTAAAGCCCAGTGATCGAATCATCGACATGTCCGCAAATACTTTACTATAGGCATCCAGTGTAAATTCGACCGGTATAAAAGAGACTAGACCTGCCATGATCGGACGGCTGGAACTTAAGGATATTGCGACAATATGGATAAACGGTGTCAAACACAGCAGAATGACTACCGAAATTAACAGGACATTAAAGATATCGAATATCCGATTTGAAGTGTGCTCGCTCATCGCTTCTTTCCCCTTTCAATACATCATTGTACGTTAGATCTACAATATGCTCTCATCTGTAAGCTTCTTGGATGTATAGTTCGCCACGAGCAGGAAGATCAATCCGACAAGAGCCTGGAACAAGCCCACTGCCGTAGCCAGCGAGATCTGCCCGGACTGAAGACCTACGCGGTACACGAATGTACTCAGCACCTCAGCATAGTCTCTGACGGCAACGTTACCAATGATGTAAGGACGGTCGAATCCTATGGATATCATATTCCCAAGGTTAATAATAAGCAAGGTAACAATTGTCGTCTTGATGCCTGGAATGGATATGTGCCAGATCTTCTTGAAACGCCCTGCTCCATCGACCTCAGCAGCCTCGAACAGCTCCTTGTTAATGCCCGTCAACGCAGCCAAATAGAGAATCGTGCCCCATCCCGCGCTTTGCCATACCCCAACGAGCAAATAGGTAATCAGCCAATAATTTTTGTCGGCGAGGAACGGGATTGCATCAAGACCAAAGCTTGTCAGCAAGTTGTTAATAAAACCGGATTGGGTACCGAATACCTGTAGCACAATGCCGCCAATAATCACCCACGAAATAAAGTGTGGAATGTATAGAATCGTCTGCGATAGCTTCTTGAACCACTTGACCTTCAGCTCATAGAGCATAATAGCCAGAATCAGCGGAGCTGGAAAGGATACGATGAGGTCCAGAAAATTCAGCATCAGTGTGTTGCGCAGTGCTTTGGAGAAATCGTTGTTCGAGAACGCCTCACGGAAGAATTCCAATCCGACCCATGGACTATCCGAGATCCCTTGAAAAAAGTTAAAATCCTTAAATGCCACCTGTACTCCATACATTGGACCATACTTGAAAATAATAAAGTACAGCATAGGAAGCATTAGCAGCGCGTACAGCTGCCAATGTCTTCGTAGGTATGTGGATGTCCGCACTGCCTTCACCTCTCCTTGATCATTAATGGTGCTACAGTGAAGAGTACTTGGACCATTATCTTGACCAGATCCAATGTGAGTAAAGAGCCGCTTTAAGCGGGGAGCCCTGTCGACCACTGATAAGCTTGCTGTTCTAATGAACGAATATATAAGCAGATGAACAGCAAGCTTAAAGGCGGCCACTCCGTTTCTTTAGGGCTTCCCCGCTTTCCGCTAACCACGCTCTTTACAGATCATTTAAGCCCAAAATCGTATTCGGCCAAGGTACTAGTAGCCCCTCCACTGTGCCAAGGTATTCATACGACACTCATACGACATTCATAACAATATCCCTTAAGACGCTTTTGTTTGATGTGTAGTTCAGTCCGTTAGTTGATGAGCATTTGAATGAGCTTTTGAATGAGCTTTTGAATGAGCTTTTGAATGAGCTTTTAACAATGCTTTATTGGCCTTTCATAGCCTTATAGGCTGCCGTACGCTCATCCAGAATGGCCTGTCCACCACTTGCCATATAGTCTTTGAGCATCGAATCAAAGGTAGCATCGAACTGATCTGGCTTCACCATCGCAGTCTTCACGATAATTTCCTGATACTTGTCAGCCAGTGTTGTACCATATTTAGCCTCTGATTCAATCGGGTGACCAAAGCGAACCTGCTGGATATTGTCCACATTCGAGATTTCAACTGACTTACGCATATCCTCTTGGTAGATGTCCATCGTCTGTGCGATATAAGCCGCTTCATTTTTGGCATCGTCTCCTGCGAACTTACCGTTTACGATGATAGCCAGGTCTCCGAAATTGTAGAGACGGTTCTTCGCTTCATCTGTCGCATCGGACTTCACAACAGGCACGCCATCCTTCATGACATAGTTTTCATTTTCAATACCAAATTGAATGTCGAACAGGTTACTATCCGAGGCCATCCAGTCCAGATACTTCAGCGCAGCCTCCACATTTTCACTGGATTTCGGAATCATGACGTACATTGCATTGGGTGCATAGGCCGGCTTAGAATGCTTGCCCTCAGAGTCTGTGAAAGCATCAACAGGTGTCATGACAGCTCCAGGAACGTTCTTCTGCAAATTCTCATAGGTGCCGTTGTACGGGAAGTACATTTCGCCCGCATCATCCGTGTAGAATCCGACATTACCGTTCTGAACATCCTGCCACAGCTGCTTCTTGTCCTTATCCAGACCGAAGTCCTTGCTGATTAGCCCCTCATTATAGAGATTGTTCAGGAATTTCATGGCATCCTTGAAGCCTGGCAGCAAGGTTGGGTAATCGCTGGACCCGAGTTGCTGAGTCAGAGTGTAGCGTTGCTCCTCCGTAAGCGGCTGGATGAACGACCAGATTAACGGATCATATTGAGCGGGAGCCAGGCTCATACCGAACGGAATGGCTTTGCCACCTGTATTTCCCGGGTCCTGTTCTTTAAATGCCTTAAGGGTGCTGTGCAGCTCCTCTGTTGTCTGTGGAACTGGCATATTCAGCTTGTCCAGCCAATCCTGGCGAACATATCCTGCATACTTGCCCAGTACAAGACGTTTTCCAGGAATCGCGAACTGTCGTCCGTCATACTGACCATATGCCAGCGTCTCCTCTCCCAGGAACTTCTTCAGGTTCGGTGCATGCTGATCCAGTAGCTCAGTGAGGTCTGTCAGACCACCTTGTTCGGCATAACGGTTGAAGGTACCCGAATCGTAGGTGAAGACAATATCGGGCACTTCACTTTTACTGGCCATGAGAACATTCAGCTTTTGTGTCTCTTCCGAGCGCGGCACAGGGACGAATTGCACCTTAATATTGTTCGGATCGCCGAATCTCTCCTGAATGAGGTTGGTCAAATAGCTGTCTGTTATCGTATAGCCTGCAGGAGTATTCCCCCGATCAAACAGCTCTACCTTTAATGTAGTAGCTCCAGCAGAGCCTCCATTCCCAGTGGAGGACTGTCCTTCAGTAGCTCCGCCACACGCCGAGATGAGCATCGTGGATACGAGTACAGTCGCCATCAGAGGACCCGACCATTTCTTGGACCAACCTTTTGTCATGAACACATCACCTTTCCCCTTTTAAATAATAGGATGCCTTCTGTGCTTTCTGTCATCTCCAGCAGCTCGCCTTATAGGCATCGAATTCTAATCGCTTGCTTGTATACGCCAGCGCCTTTGATGTTAACAAGTATCACACATAAAAACGAAAATGCACAATAAACTATTTTCAAATCATTTTCAAAAGCGGAATTTCATTGATTTAGGTCATGTTTATTCACATATAAACTATTATCCCGTGCAATAAACTTGTTTCCTTATTCATTTTATGTCACATTATATTACATTATATAAATATTTCGAAACATACTAAGAATGAACTCTCAATCTCCCCCATACTTGACTCAACTGCACAATTCCTTCTTCGATTCGCTCCTCATTCATGCCAGCAAAGCCGATGATGAATTCACGCCGTTCCTGATGCCCTGTCCCATGCCAGGTATAAGCTGAGGAGGCAACGTGAATGCCTGCCATTCTGGCCACCTGCAGCAGCTCAGCTTCTGTATGCTCCGTATGTACCCTCAGCACAATATGAAATCCCGCATTCTGTCCAATAACCTCTCCCCAGCCTGCAAAATGCTGCTTGATCGCCTCCACAAGAATATCGTGCTTACGGCGATAGACCTTTCGCATTTTACGAATATGCTGCTCCAGGTAACCACGCTTCATGAATAGCTCCATCGCGCATTGGTGAATCCGAGAAGCAGATTGCTCGAATAACAGCTCGTATTGTAGGGCCCGGAACGCTTCCATCAGTTCAGGAGGCAGCACCATATAATGCAGGGATAAGGCCGGCGCCATAATCTGAGAGAAGCCTCCCATATAGATAACTCGACTCGACTCCATCCAGCCCTGTAGAGACGGAATGGGACGACCGTGATAACGAAATTCTCCATCATAATCGTCTTCAATAATATATCCCTGCTGCTGCTGAGCCCATTCCAGTAATTGCAGACGTTTGCTGACCGACATAACCATCCCCTGAGGATATTGATGGGATGGTGTTACCGCTACTAGCGTTGCTTCACTGGCAAGCAGTCTACTAACATCCAATCCGTCAGGCTCTAGCGGAATTCGCTCCAGCTGGTAGCCCATCCTTCGAAAGGCCGCCGCTATAAGTGGATAGCCCGGGTTCTCCAAGCCTATGACACTGCATCTGTCCTGCAATAGCATGGCTAGAAAGACCAATAAAGTCATTTGGTCAGCTGCAATGACGATATGATCCGGGTTGGTACGTACACCGCGAAAATGCTCCAAATAGGTACAAATCTCCTTGCGCAGTCCAAGCTCTCCCTGCGGATCGCCATAGAACAGCACGTCTGGTGACTGCTGCATGACCTCCGCGGTCACCCTGCGCCACTGAGTATGGGGAAATCGACTAAAATCGTTACGCGACAAGTGAAAATCATAGGTGTACTCTCGCTGTGGTCGCAGAGGATTTGGCACGAATGACTTTAGAGCGGGTGTATCTGCGCTGGAATAGTTCCAAGTCCGGGTACCAAGACGAGCGTAATCCTCGGGCAATGGAAGCACATGATAACCACTTCGATTTCGTGCCTCGACGAATCCTTCAGCAACTAGCTGCTGATAAGCCATTTCGACTGGCGTCGTACTGATCCCGAGTGTGTCCGCGCATTGACGGACGGAGGGGAGACGAGTGCTCACCTCCCAAACTCCTAATACAATCTGTTCCTTCATATAATCATAAAGCTGAATATAGAGTGGGGAGTCCGGTTCAAATCGAATGCCTGCCAATATCATAGTGATCCTCCATACATCTGTCCTTTAGTTTTTATTCAATCTGACTATTTCTGAGTATACAGAAATCCATTATAGTAATGGAGTCTGGACATGCAGGATTCATTAATGAGCTTATTTCTATTACGGAGGGAAAATATATATGAGCAAGTGGATCGATGATGAAGCTACAAAGGACTTGCGCTTGGTCCAAGGGAAGAAGGTATATCTACGCCCGGTCGAGGTCGAGGATGCGAGGATGTACTATAGCACTTTGAATGAACCGGATATGCGTAGACTGACAGGTACCCAGGCTGTCTTCTCCCTTGCACGAGTGCAGAGCTATCTGGAACGCAAAGCCACTGATACCTCATCCGTGCTGCTGTGGATCGGACTGCAGGATACAAACGAGCTGATTGGGGATATTGCCCTTCAGGATATCGACACCACGAATCGGAATGCGAATCTGCGGATTGCGATCGGTAATGCAGACCACCAGGGGAAAGGCTATGGCAGTGAAGCCATTCGGCTACTACTGGGCTATGGCTTTGGCATTTTGAATCTGCACCGCATTGAGCTGAATGTATTCAGCTATAACGATCGTGCCATTCATGTGTATGAAAAGGCAGGCTTTGTACGGGAAGGAGTACAGCGACAAGTCCTCTATTACGATCATGCCTACCACGATTCCATCTGGATGAGCATACTTGCGGATGAATTCCGCCAACCAGGCTGAGTCCAAATACTACGAGGTCCCGAGAGCCCTGTTCTCGGGGCTTTTTTGCCCATCAAGGTTCATTTTGTACACTCCGATCCACATCCTTCACACTAGAAAAATATACTTTTGTTCACCAACCACGAAAGGCTTCACTTCCCAAACTGTATGCGCTTACATAATAATGAACATACGCTACTTCTGCTTGTGGCACCAGGGCTCCACATCTGATAGCAGCTGGGCGAGCATGAAATCACACGAGTGAACTCTTTTTACTCACTATTCGTCTTCATGCTACTTCTACTCTGTCTACATACCAGAAAGGAGTGACCTGCATTGACCCCTGTCTCCAAGCAAGCCGTTCATTTGCCTACAGATGCCTCCCTCCCCGTCCCTACGCCCAAAGTCGGGAGACTCCGAGGCTTCCTGCTGGAGCTACGACGAAATCACATCTTGTTCCTGATGCTGCTACCGACCTTGATCTTCTTCTTCATTAATTCCTATCTCCCTATGGTCGGGATCTATTACGCCTTCACCCAGTTCGATTTCAATACCAGCTTGTTCAATGCTCAGTTCGTTGGTCTGCAGAACTTTCAATTCCTATGGCAATCTGGCACCTTGACCAAGCTGACGCTGAACACGGTCGGCTATAATGCCGCCTTTATTCTGCTCGGCAATACGATGGCGATCGCCTTCGCCATTATGCTCAATGAGCTGCGGGCTCGCTGGTTCAAGCGTCTGGCTCAATCCGTCATGTTCCTGCCCTACTTCGTATCCTTCGTGATCCTGAGTGTCATTGTGTATAATCTTTTCAATTATGAGAGCGGATTCCTCAATACGATGCTTCAGCAGCTCGGGAGCGAGCCCGTTGACGTGTACAACAAGCCATGGGTATGGATATTCCTGATCATCTTCTTCTACCTATGGAAGAACCTTGGCTACAGCACGGTCATCTATCTGGCAGCCATTGTCGGTATTAATGAAGAATATTATGAAGCCGCCAAAATGGATGGAGCGAATATCTGGCAGCGAATCTGGTACATTACCGTGCCCATGCTCAAGTCCACCTTCATCGTCCTGCTACTATTCGCACTCGGCAGTATTATGAAGGGACAATTCGACCTGTTCTATCAGCTTATTGGCAACAACGGGATGCTGTACAATACGACTGACATTCTCGATACCTACGTATACCGTTCACTCAAGGTTACCTTTGATGTGGGGATGGCTACGGCCGCCGGTGTGTATCAATCTCTGTTCGGCTTCGTGCTAATCATGACCGTCAATTATATCATTCGCAAGATTAATGATGAATACGCCTTATTCTAGGAAAGGAGTTCCCTTGCCATGACTATTAAAGAGGAGCTTTCCAGTCGTATTTTCCAATGGATATCCTACTTGTTGACCCTTGCAGCAGCCATCGTCTGCCTGCTTCCCTTTCTGTTCATCCTGTCGGCATCGTTCACGAGCAATGAATCGATCATACGCGATGGCTTCCATTTCATTCCCAAAGAGTTCTCGCTGGAGGGCTACCGCACCGTGTTCACCTTCCCGGAAGAGGTCCTTCGAGCCTATGGGGTCACCGTCTTCACCACGGTTGTCGGTACGACGCTAGGGCTATTCTTCATGACGATGGCTGGCTATGTACTGGCACGCAAGGATTTCAAATATCGTAACAGCCTGTCCTTCTACATTTACTTCACAACCCTGTTTGGCGGTGGTCTTGTCCCCTGGTACATCCTGCTGACCAAATATTTGGGATTGCTGGACTCGTATGCTGTTCTCATTTTTCCAGGCCTGATGACTCCATTCCTCATCATTCTTATGAAGAACTTCATTCGTTCCTCGATGCCAGATGAGCTATTCGATTCTGCCAAGATCGATGGGGCGGGTGACTTCAAGATTTACTACAAAATTGTACTACCGCTGTCCACGCCAGGCATTGCCACCATAGGTCTGTTCCTGGCCCTTGCTTACTGGAATGACTGGTTCTTATCCTCACTCTTCATCAATGATCCGCACAAATACCAGTTGCAGTACTATCTGTACAATGTCGTGAATTCGATGCAATTCATTGCGCAGATGGGCGCAGGCACAGGAGTCTCTCTCTCGGCGGATATGCCGACCGAATCCACCAAGATGGCCATGGCCATCGTCGTCACCGGTCCGATCCTGCTACTGTACCCCTTCGTTCAGCGATACTTCGTTAAGGGACTGACCATCGGTGCAGTCAAAGGATAATGGGTCTGATTACCTGTTGTATCGCCAGGTCAAACCTAACTTACGTAACCTAAGGAGGTCTTCCCATGGATTTTTTTCAATACAGCAAGCCGTATCTGCTTATACTGGTGCCAATGCTGCTCGTCCTCTTTCTGCTGAGCGGCTGCGGTGGTAGTCAAGAGCCACAGAAACCAGGTAATCCTGCAGCCGTTGTCAAGGATGATATGTCCAAGAAAGTGCAGCTGCAATTCTATATGCTCGGGGATGCGCCTAAGGAGCTGCCAACGATCGAAGCTGAGATTAACAAAATGGCGGAACAGGAGCTCAATGCCACCGTTAAATTCAACTATACGACCTGGACCGATTGGGATCAGAAATACAAGCTGCTTCTATCTTCAGGCCAGCCCATTGACTTGATTTTCACAGCCGATTGGACACAATATCAATCCTATGCCAAAAAAGGGGCCTTTCTCCCTCTGGATGAGCTCCTGCCTGAAGCCGCTCCTACATTAAATTCATTCGTGCCCAAGGAGATGTGGGATGCCGTCAAGATTGATGGCAAAATCTATACCGTACCTAGCACCTTCAAGGAATATGTCACGAATGGGTTCGTCTGGCGCGAGGACCTGCGCGAGAAATACAACCTGCCAAAGCCCACGGATCTAGCCAGCTTTGAGGCTTATCTGGATGGTATCCGTCAGCATGAGCCCAATATGCGTCCCATCTCGCTCAACAGCGATGTCAAAGGCAATCTGCATGATCGCTACACAGAATTGGCCACGAAGAGCGTCGGTGCGCTTCCTTATGGCATCGGGATCAAATATGAGCAGCCCACCAAGGTATATGCCTATTGGGGCTCCGACGAGCATAAGGAAGAGCTGAATACCTACAAGCGCTGGGCCGACAAAGGCTTCATTCCGAAGAACGTTCTGAATATTAAGGATACCCTGCAGGATCAGGTGACATCAGGTAAGGCTGCCACCATCTTCGGCGACAATCCGAATCGCTTCAACGATATGGTCATCAAGCTGAAGTCCTCCCACCCGGATTGGAAGCTGGAATACTATCCATTCCCACTGACGACAGGCTATGCGACACCCGTGCACCCGATTCATAATGGGTTCGCCATTCCAAAGAGCAGCCCGAATCCTGCCCGAGCGCTAGCCTTCTATGAGAAGCTTGTGACCGACAAGCGTTACAATCTGCTGACGCAATATGGAATTGAGGGCAAGAACTACACCGTTAAGGATGGCTACTATCAAATGCTGGGGACGAGTGCAAGCAATGGCTTCCCACGCGAGGCCATGAACGGCTGGGCTTGGCGCAATCCCGAATATATGCTGTTTGATCCGAGCTTCGATAAGGTGAAGGAGATTTTTGCAGAGCTGGACACGATTCAAAAGCCTGACATCTATACTGGGTTCGCAGAGGACTATACTACCTATCAGGCCGAAAAGGCTGCTCTGGAGCAAGTGGAGAAGCAATATCTCTATCCCCTGCAGGCTGGGCTTGTAGCGGATATTAATGAAGGTCTTGAATTATTTATGCAAAAAGCCAAGCAAGCCGGACTAGAGAAGGTGCAAAGCGAGTACACCAAGCAATGGGAAGCCTATGTTCAGGAAAAGGGAATTCAATAATCCTCTCAAGTAACGCAGCTATGATAGATCGAACCGATGCTGACCAAAAATAACAGCCGTGCTACGCTCCACTTAAGGAGCTGTATTGCACGGCTGTTGTCTGTAGACTTGCTTGCCTTATACCGAGATCGGACGGGAGCGGCGATAATCTGTAGGAGTTACGCCTAGAGCACGTTTGAACATCCGGTGAAAGTAAGATGTACTGGCAAAGCCCGTTTGCATCGCAATATCCGCTACAGGCCAATCTGTCTCCAGAAGCAATTGACAGGCCTTCTCGATACGGGTTCGCTGCAGAGCATCTACGATCGTAATCATCATCTGCTGCTTGTAGATTCGACTGATATACACAGGGGAGCGATCGAGTTCCTCCGCGATCTGATTCAGACAAAAATCAGCATCCCCATAGCATCGATTTATTTTCTCCTGAATCTGCTCCACCAGTCGCTCTTGCTTGGTACTTCTCTTATGCAGCAGCTGTTGCCGTACACAAGAAAATACGATTTCCACCTCCCTTTGCCATTCCGTCACCGTATCGTAAGCTTCTGGTACGGGTACCTGTGGGAATACTCCTGCCTTGAAGCCGTTCATTTCCTCGATATGACCGATCATTTGCTGTAGATTCAGGACCAATCTTGAAAGCGCTATCTGTATTGCAGAGAACGAAGACCCATGCATCGCTGCAATCATTTTCTGCAACAGCGTATAAGCTTCATCGGTTTGCCCTGACTTCAAGTAATCCAGCAGCTTCTTCTCCTTATCAGCAGGATAATAGTACGTATGCTGAAGTGCAGCTCGCTCCATCGCCTTTGCATCCACAATAATTCCATTACCCAGGAAATAACGTTGCTCCATCGCCTCCTGCACCTGAAGGTATAGGTTTGGTAGTTGCTGTGGCTGATTACTTACTTGACTATAAGACGTTGATATAGATAACCGTAAATATTCAAGGCATGCCTCACGTATTTGACGCAGCACAGCTTCCAGCAGTAGCTTCGAATCATCCGCCTGATCTGAAATCGTAGCACTATCCATATGCAGCAGCAGAATAACCTCTGCTCCGTCCGCATCAATCGTCTCCACACGATAAGCCTGACCTCCGATCTCGGATGCAATGTTCATGATCGCGAATTTGTAGGGAAGGAGATCCGGACCACGCTCCTGCTGCCAGCGGGTATATTCATCAATGTGGATGAGTACGAGACGATAATCCTCATGAAATGGGAATGTAATGCCAAGCTCCATTCGTCGAGTCAGCCCCTTCTCCTCTGACATGGACTGATTGCCTCGTACCATACTCAAGAGCATGCTTTGACGAATCGTGTACATACTGTTACGTTTCTCCGATTCAAGTGTGTTCACATAGGCCAGCATACGGTTGATCGGCTTATATAGAATACGAGATATTTTCCAAGAAGCCGCGAGCCCAGCCACAGCAATCATAAAAGCAATGAACAGCATTGTATTTCGTAATGAACTAGTCATACTGATAACGCTTTCATAAGGAGTGATACTGATATATTGCCAATTCATTTGGTCTGGTGAGGTGAACGAGATCAATGATTTCCTTCCCTGGAATTCATCAATAAAGTAGCCTGAGCTCTGCTTGTAGATCTTCGTCGTTAACCAACCCCGATCGTGCTTATTAGCCTCTGTGTCTACTAATGTCCCAGCAGACAATAGTCTCCCCTGATCATTCAGAATATAGGATTGAATAGCAGAGCTGCTATCCCCTTCTTCGGCAGCCATCCCGGTATTCATCCAGGACGCAGATACATTAACGATAATTGCGGATTGGATCCGCTCCTCCGCATTGATTGCGTCATAGCATAGATACGTATAAGCAGCTACTCTTGAATCATCCCACTGACTCGCTCCAGCTGCTGATTCGGCAGCCGCAAGCTCCGCGGGAGGTAACACGGAGTACACTCTTGGAATTGGCGTAAAGGGCTTATAATTCTGATACTGCTTCATGATCTGCAGAATGCCTTTATCCGCTAGCTCCTCCTTATGAAAGATGCCATTTTGTCCGCGATTAGAGGCGATGTATACGGTATTGCTTTGTGCATTATACACATAGATGGACTCAATATAAGGCATAGAGCTTAGATAGTTGTTCATTTCCGCCATAGCACCCGTGACATCATAGACTATGGGCTCCGGGTAATACAGCAACTTGGACAGTGTACTGCTTCGATACATCTGAAAGGCGAGCGACTGCGCTACAGACGTCATATTATTGACCTCACGACTCCTGCGCATTAGACCAGCATGGTTCGCCTCGAAGGCTTGCTCCTGCTCAACCTGAACATAATAGAAATAATAGACTGTAGTCGATAGCACAAGGGTTAGTGTAACGCATAGGGTAATTCCGACGAGTAGCCTGCTTCGCAGGTTGCGGTACATGTAGAACGAGCTCAAGTGGACTCCCTCCCTGTCTGCATGCAGCTGATATCTGAACTAAGTCTATTATATGTACTTTGGCTTGAACAGAATATTGTACAAATGGGATGTTTGTGTACAATTTGAATTTTTTCAGTTTTGTATTGAATTTTTATTCTTATGGTTGTATATTTATTCAATCACTTCACAAAAACCGAATTGGAGAATCTAGCCATGACAACAATGATTAGAAATGTGACACCACATGATCTGACTCAGCTGACGGAATTGATGTATGAATACATAGTGGATTTTTACAAAAATCCTGCTCCATCCGAAGAGAAGCTTCACAGCATGGTTCATTTGTTAATGGATCAGCAGGAAGGAATTCAATTTATTGCCGAGGATCAAGGGAAGTGTGTAGGGTTCGCAACCCTATTCTTTACATTGAGTACGATGAAGGCTGATCGAATTGCGGTCATGAATGACCTTTATGTACAAGAGGCTTATCGCAATTCGGAGCTTGAAGAGAAGCTATATCATTCCTGTGTCACCTATGCCCGAGAGCATGGTTTTGCCAATATGACGTGGATTACCGCCAGTGACAATACACGGGCACAGTCCTTTTTTCATGCTATGAACGCCCGCCAAGGCAGAGAGTGGGTTCACTTCTCCATGAATTGACGGGCGTAGCTACTTACTTTTTCAGATGGTATGGTACGGTGGTAATAATGACATTTTTCCTGTAGAGCAAATGTGCTCTGATCAACAGACTGGACTGATTATGCAAAATATTATGCCACCCCTTCTTGGGGATGAATTGCGGGATGATCACCGTCACCTGATAGTTCGCCGAGCTAGCCTTGCGCTGCACCGTATCAATGAATTTACTCAAGGGATGAATAATGCTGCGATAAGGAGAGTACAAGGTAACCAGTCGAATGTCAGGCTGCCATTCCTTCCATTTCTTCTCGAAGATCAGCTCATCCTCCCGCTCAAACGGGACATAGACTGCAATAATCTGTTGTGGTGATAAGGATTTAGCATAATTCAATGAATTCTCGACAACATGAGTAATACCAGCCACTGGCAGTATGACCACATTCCCATCAATCGGTAGTGGTGGCTCACACGTAGACAATCTGAGCTGATCAGCTACATCATCATAATGTCTGCGCACACGGTAGAACAGCCATACGATGACAGGCAGGAATATGAGCACTGGCCATACCTGGCCAAATTTGGTCAGGAAGAACATCAGAGCAACCATCAGGCTGATTAGAGCTCCTGTCGTATTGGTTATCCATTTAAGCACCCAGCCCTTGGGCTTCTCACGTAGCCATTTAAGCATCATGCCTGTCTGGGACAGGGTGAATGGAATGAACACACCCACTGCATACAGTGGAATCAGATGCTCAGTCTGTCCCTCGAAGGCAATGATCAGAATAATAGACAAGGCACCAAGACTAATAATTCCGTTCGAATAGCCAAGACGATCCCCTCGAACCGTGAACATTCGCGGAATAAATTTATCCTTGGCCAGATTAACCGCCAGCAGCGGGAAGGCCGAATACCCCGTATTGGCTGCCAGAATAAGAATAAGCGCTGTCGTACCTTGAATGAAATAGTACATAACATGCCTGCCGAAGGTCTGTTCGGCAATCTGCGATACCACAGTCACCTCCCTAAGCGGAGTCACACCATAATAGTAGGCAAGGAGCACAATACCCGAGAACAACAGGGCTAGCAATGAGCCCATCGCGAGTAGTGTCTTGGCTGCATTGTTCGGTGCCGGACTCTTGAAGTTCGGGATCGCATTCGAGATGGCCTCTACCCCTGTCAGGGCAGAGCTGCCTGATGAGAAGGCGCGTAGCAGCAAGAACAAACTGATACCCGCCACAGGCGTCCCAATATTCGCATGCATCGTTGGGTCCACCTGACCTGTGACAATACGATATAATCCTGCCCCGATCAGGATAAATAAAGCGATCACGAACAAATACACCGGATACGCAAGTACCGAAGCCGACTCCGTCACGCCCCGTAAATTCAGAATCGTGAGTAATACCACAAAGATTACCGCAATAAGCACGTTATAAGGATGTAGACTTGGAAAAGCCGAGGTAATCGCGTCCGTACCGGCTGATACACTGACCGCAACCGTCAAAATGTAATCCACCAGCAATGACCCGCCAGCTATAAGCCCTGGATATTTTCCAAGGTTCTCCTTGGAGACGACATAGGCCCCGCCCCCATGAGGATACGCAAAAATAATCTGCCGATAGGACAGGATCAAGGCCGTCAGCAGCACGAGCACACATACTGCGATAGGAATGGAATACCAGAAGGCTGCCGTGCCCACGGTCACCAGAACAATCAGGATCTGCTCCGGTCCATAAGCCACAGAGGACAGGGCATCCGAGGACAGGATCGCCAGCGCCTTTTTCTTGTTCAGCTTCTGCTCCCCGGCTTCATGAGATTTCAAGGGTCTACCGATTAAAAAGCGTTTTAATTGAGAAAACACAAGGCTCACCGCTACTTTCTAAGAAGAATGAATCAGTTCACACATGCTTAAGCATGCGAATCTGCTCGTTGTCATAGTCTCCCCCCAAGCGGCCAGGATTATCTTCCGCCAGTCGGGACTTGAATAGAATATTCCTTTATACCGATGGTGTAAAACGGCGGCTAGCTTAATTTTGACAGGAATGATTTATGTAAACGGGTAAAGTTGCCTTTTTCTATTCCAAGCTCTCGATAGCTTATGAAATCATGCAATTAACCACTTCTTATCAAAAACACCGCTACCGAGCGGTAGCGGGTGATTTCATGTCCGTCTGCAGCCTATTCAGCACTTGTAACTACTTTGGTAATTAGCTATTGGATTCCAGTCTCTCCATAGCCTGTAGCGGCCTGTACCTAGGCTGCCACATAGCAGAGCGCACTGCCTCCTCTACATCCTCTGGCACCTGTAATGCAACCTCATCCTCTATGGCAGCCTTGGCTACAGCTATAGCTACTGCAACCGAGACATTTTTCAGATCCTTCACCCGCGGCAGCAACGGAGCACCCTGCTTGGTTGAATCTACAGCATCCGCTACGGCATGAGCAGCGGCGGTGAACATTTTGCTGGTGAATACCTTGGCTTGAGCTACAATAGCTCCAAGTCCCAAGCCCGGAAATACGAAGGCATTGTTCGCTTGCCCAATCTCATAGATCGTCCCTTTGTAAATGACGGGCTCAAATGGACTGCCTGTCGCAATCAAGGCCTTGCCGTCCGTCCAATGGAGCAGATCCTCAGGCACCGCCTCCGCAAGCTTGGTCGGGTTAGACATGGGCATGATTACGGGACGATCCACATGTCTGCTCATCTCCCTGATGACCTGCTCACTAAATGCACCAGATACACCGGAGGTGCCGATCAGAATAGTCGGCTTCACTTGCTTCACCACCTCCAGCAGTGATATTTTGCCGCTCGGGTCCATCGTCCAGGAACGAAGCTCTTCGGCACCTCGAATATACGGCTTCTGGAACTCCAGCACCCCCTCCGTCTCATCCGTGAGTAGTCCACGATAATCATATGCCCAGAACCGTCTCTCCGCCTCCTCCTTACTCAGCCCTTCCTTCATCAACGCATCGCGAATCTGATCCGCATTGCCGATGCCTGCAGCCCCAGGACCGAAGATAAGAATTCGCTGATCACGTAGAGGAATACCGCTAACCTGCACCCCGGATAAAATCGCTGCCAGTGTTACGGCACCAGTGCCCTGAATATCATCGTTGAAGGTCAGCATATGCGGACCGTAGCGGTTCAAGATGCTTCTGGCATGGACATGACTCATGTCCTCCCAATGCAGCAGTGCCTTCGGAAATAACCTGCGGGCTGTCTGGACATAGGCATCAATGAATTGCTCGTATTGCTCTCCACGAATTCGTTCATGCCGATTCCCGATATATAGCGGATCATGGAGCAAGGTCTGATTATTCGTCCCCGCATCCAATACAACTGGCAAGACTCGACCAGGATCGATCCCGGCAGCAGCCGTATATACAGCAAGCTTGCCGATGGCTATGTTAATGCCGCCAATGCCCCAGTCTCCAATGCCCAGTATACTTTCCGAGTCGGTAGCTACGATCAGATCTATATCGCCAGCCTCCACGCCTGTATTGTGGAATGCTTCTGCAATGCCATCCAGATTGTGAATCGACAAATACACACCGCCTGGCTTATGGTACTGGTGGCTATATTCCTGAATGGCCTGTCCTACCGTCGGTGTGTAGACAATAGGCAGCAATTCGCTAAGATGCTCACTCAACAGGCGATAATAGAGGACCACATTTCGGTTGTACAAATCATTCAGCATTATATTTTTGCGCAGATCGCTTGGCTCATTCTTCAATTGCTCATAAGCACGACTCACCTGCTCCTCGATATTCAGGACGACTGGAGGCAGGATGCCATTAAGATGCAGGGCTGACCGCTCCGCTTCCGTAAAGGCAACTCCCTTGTTCAATAACGGATTGGACAGGATATCCTTGCCTCTGAGTGGCGTTCGGAGCACACCCGTCGAATCCCGATATAATGTTTGCATATACTCATTCCTTTCTTATGTCAGCATCAGTAGTTTCAGAAAAAGCAAAGCACATGACATGCCACGGATGATGGAATATAAGTAATTAGGTTACTTAGACAGGAGTGAAGGTTAGCTTTCCCCGGAAGTCCCAGATTATTACTCCAGCACTTTTGCAATGCCCTGCTTTTTGCGCCTCAGCCTGAATAGTCTTTGAAACTACCACAACCTAGAATCAGCACAGAAAAATTCCTACTTACATACAATGAACAAGATATTTGTATTAGCTATGAAAAGGAGGGATGAGCCATTAATAGTTTCTACACACACGATGAGCTCGCTGAGCTTGGATTAGCCGAATACGGTCATAACGTATGGATTAGCCGCAAAGCTAGCATCTACGGTGCACAGCACATCCGTCTAGGCAATCATGTCCGTATTGATGATTTTTGCATTTTGAGCGGAAAGATCACCCTCGGCAGTTATATTCATGTAGCTGCTTATTCTGCTTTGTACGGGGGAGATCAGGGTATATTCATCGAGGATTTTGCCAACATTTCCTCACGTGTGTCCATTTATTCGATATCTGACGATTACTCCGGCGAGACGATGACGAATCCTATGGTGCCTGAGAAGTATAAGCACGTGACCAGTGAGCCGATACGGATTGAAAAGCATTCCCTTATCGGCAGCGGCAGCATCGTCATGCCGGGAGTCACCATCAGGGAGGGAAGCTCATTTGGCGCGTTCAGCTTTATCAAGAATGACTCCAATGAATGGTCAATCAATGCGGGAATTCCGAGCAAAGAGCTTAAAAAAAGAAGCATGCAAGCTCTTGTGCTCGAACAAAAATGGTTAGAGGAGCGCGGCGGACTTGAGTAAAAAACCAATCTATGTCTCCCGTTCCTCAATGCCGCCATTTGAGGAATATATGAATGAGATCAGACCAATGTGGGAAACGGCCTGGCTGACCAATATGGGGGCATATCATAATCGCTTTGAGCAGCAGCTTGTTGAATATTTGGATGTTGATTATATCTCTTTATTTACGAATGGGCATCTGGCACTGGAGCTAGTGCTGCAATCCATGAATCTGACAGGCGAGGTCATCACCACACCGTTCACCTTTGCCTCCACGACCCACGCGATTGTCAGGAATGGACTGACTCCAGTCTTTTGCGACGTGAACCCGGTCGATTACACCATGGATGTCAGCAGGATTGAAAGCCTGATTACCGATAAGACCTCAGCGATCTTACCCGTTCATGTGTACGGCAATATTTGCAATGTCTATGAGATCGAACGAATCGCCAAGAAATATGAGCTGAAGGTCATCTATGATGCCGCTCACGCCTTTGGGGAGAAAATTCACGGTCAGAGCGTAGGTAGATTTGGAGACGCCAGCATGTTCAGCTTTCATGCCACCAAGGTATTTCACACCATCGAGGGTGGTGCGGTTACCTTTGCTGACGAAGGGATCGGCAAGAAGCTGTATCATCTGAAAAACTTCGGGATTACGTCAGAGGAATCAGTAGAAGGAATAGGCTCCAATGCCAAAATGAATGAATTCCAGGCGGCCATGGGTATCTGTAATCTGCGGCACCTGCCTGAGGTTCTGGAGAAAAGAAAACAGATTGTAAGCCGTTATCGGGAGCGATTAGCTCCTGTGAAAGGGATTCAATTGATTCGTCCCGTGGAGGGTGTGCAATCGAACTATGCTTACTTTCCGGTTGTCTTCCATCAGACGACTTTCGGATTCACCCGAAATGAAATCTATGAACGGCTCAAGAAACATCAGATCATCACCAGAAAGTATTTCTATCCTCTGACCAATACACTCGCATGCTATAATCAGCGATTTGATGTCAATGCAACTCCTGTAGCCCAAACTATTGCCAAGCGTGTGCTCACCCTGCCTCTGTATGCCGAGCTGGCAGTAGAAGATGTCGACCGGATTTGCGATATTATATTAGAAAGATAGGCGGGGAAAGCATATGATTATACATGTATACTCCATCTGCTGGAATGAGGAGAAGATGCTCCCTTTTTTCTTCAGGCATTATGATGATATCGTGGACCAATACTTTATCTTCGATAATGGCTCGACCGATCGCTCCTTATCCATCCTGGAGGCGCATCCGAAGGTAACGGTCGGTAGCTTCGAGACCAAGGAGCATTCACTCGTATTGACAGCTCTTGATCTATTCAATCAGTTCTGGAAAAACAGCATCGGCAAGGCGGACTGGATTATTGTCTGTGACGTGGATGAGCACTTATATCATACGGATCTCAGGGCCTACCTGGAGGATTGCCAGGCGCAAGGAATTACCCTGGTTACTCCCCTCGGATTCGAAATGGTGACAGATACTTTTCCGGATGAAGCAAGCAAGTTGTGCGAGACAGTTCAACACGGAGTACGACGCCACATGTATGACAAGCCGCAAATTTTCAATCCCAACGCGATTACAGAGACGAACTTTACGCCTGGTCGACATCGAGCTGCTCCTGTAGGCAATATCATTTCACCACCCACCATCGAGATCGTTCTGCTTCATTACAAGTACCTGGGCTTCGAGTATGTGAACTCCCGATTTTCGATCTTACAGCAGGGGCTACAGCATCTGGACATTGCCCATGGGTACGGAGTCCAGTACTCATGGGGCGAGCAGCAGCGATTTCAGGAATTCTCCAATCTGCTTATGAGCGCAACAAAAATTGTGTAATCAAACCATCCTGTCGCATTTGAGAGTCTAATTATTGCTGATTAATAGAAGAGGACTCCACCAACGTATAGTTGGGTCTGGAGTCCTTTACAATAAACTGCGTTAGCCAGCAATGCTCGTCATATCATTCTCTACCATCCCTTATCATGACTGTTCATGAGTGGAAGGATTGAAATGAAAAAAAAAATATTTTTACATAAAGGTTTTTGGGAATATTTGGCGAATATGATATGTGTTAGATTTTTTGCATAACCAATTTCAGTATTATAATACACAGAATAGAAAGCGCTTACTTATATGAGAAATTGGGCTATGAGAAAGGAGAATGTCGCGGCGAGTGCATAAAGGTGTGCACGGAAAGTGTGCTCAGACTGTTACAGAGGCTGCATGTCTAAAAGTGTACGGTGCTATGCAATTATTTATTAATAAGGAGATGAGATCATGATTTCACGGGTAAAAAAGACCATTTGCACGCTATTGGCCTGCGTGACGGCATTACCGCTACTATTGAGTGTACCTGCCCCTAATCCAGTGTCTGCGGCAAGTGATGCTACCATTAATTTATCAGCACAAAAGCAAGTCATTCGTGGCTTTGGCGGCATCAACCACCCTGCATGGGCTGGTGATCTGACAGCATCCCAACGTGAGACGGCTTTCGGTAATGGACAAAATCAGTTAGGCTTCTCGGTGCTGAGAATCTACGTAGACTCCAATCGCAATAACTGGAATCGCGAGGTAGCCACCGCTAAGAAGGCTATTGAAAAAGGCGCCATTGTCTTCGCTTCCCCTTGGAATCCTCCAAGCGATATGATTGAGACCTTCAATCGCAACGGTGACAGCAATGCCAAGCGGCTCAGATATGACAAGTACGCTGCTTATGCACAGCATCTTAATGATTTCGTGACTTATATGAAAAATAACGGAGTAGATCTCTATGCGATCTCGGTGCAAAACGAGCCCGACTATGCTCATGACTGGACATGGTGGACTCCGCAGGAGATTCTTCGCTTCATGAAGGAAAATGCCGGCTCCATAAATTGCAAGGTCATTGCACCCGAATCGTTCCAATATCTTAAAAATATATCGGACCCGATCCTGAATGATCCGCAGGCGCTTGCCAATATGGATATCCTCGGCGCTCATCTGTATGGAACCCAGGTCAGCAATTTTGCCTATCCCCTCTTTAAGCAAAAAGGAGCAGGCAAAGAGCTATGGATGACCGAGGTATACTATCCTAATAGTGACAATAATTCGGCAGACCGCTGGCCTGAAGCGCTGGAAGTCTCCTATCACATGCATAATGCCATGGTAGAAGGCGATTTTCAAGCGTATGTATGGTGGTATATCCGCAGACAATACGGTCCTATGAAAGAAGATGGTACCATCAGCAAGCGTGGTTATAATATGGCTCATTTTTCGAAATTCGTCCGTCCTGGCTATGTGCGCGTCGATGCGACCAAGAATCCGGATACGAACGTGCATGTGTCTGCTTACAAAGGCAACAACAAAGTCGTTATCGTAGCAATCAATCGTGGGGATTCAGCCGTCAATCAGAATTTCGTCCTGCAAAATGGAAGGGCAGGTACACTATCCCGATGGATCACAGATGCCAATCGGAATATGGCATCTGAAGCCACACTCAATGCATCCAGCGGCTCATTCTATGCCCACCTGCCAGCCAGAAGCGTCACAACCTTCGTGGGCGATCTGACAAGTTCAGCTACCCTGAATCTAGATGATGCAGCTCTGACGAACACCGTGGTAGAAGATACTTATTCCAAATAAAACAATTGTACGTCGATGTACGAAGACAAATACAGCCTTCACTCCCTTATCTCAAGTGGAGTGAAGGCTGTCGTATTACGTCATACCACAAGCAGCCAGGTTATTCCAACCCTGCAGTAATTCTAGATATCTTCGCGATAGCCTCTGTTCCTTGACTACCTTCCATCTGGATGGAAACCATCCTTCTGCACATAATCCTCTATACTCCAAATACCGATTCCTGCCTTCTGGGCGTCGGATTGAATCTCCTTGAACCGGTCCACATATTTCACATTAGGGGGATAGATGTATGCGACACGGGCGTACCCTTCCTCCAGTAGCATTTCATTCAGCATACGGTCTCCAACCCAAGCATAGGCTAACAGTCGTCCATAGCGATCCCGTTCAGACACATCGAATTCAAGCGATAATTCTTCCTGCTCAAGCATACTTTTCGTATAATCCGAAGCTTCCTTCGCAAATGGCTGCACTGGCGTATTGGGCTTCACGCTTTCTGGAGTATCAATCAACAGTAAACGTACCTTCTCTTCGTTCCCTCCGATAGAGACAACGAACGTGTCACCATCTACCGCCCTGACCCATGTAGCAGGAACACGCCCACCAGCAGTCCATTTATCTGTTTCTGATCGTCCTGTTTCCTCGTGCTGCAGCGCTACACTGAATAACGAAGCTACGGCAATGATCAGCATGAAGATCAATGCCCGATAACGTTTGAACTGATGCAGCCAAATGTTAGCTGTGTTGTTCCTATTGCGGTGCATCTGTTTCCTCTGACTGTCTGTATTTCTCATCCTGTCCTGTTCCCCACTTCTCTCCACCTTTTTCTAGTATGTATGATACTACAATCAAGGGACGGTATAAACCATCCCCTGAAGATCGAGTATGTGGAGGACATTCATGGACAAGTATCACAGCCAAACAGTGCTTGCTTCGAGTTTATGCAATGACTTTCTGTTGGGCACGTATATTTTGTACACGCCTAGGATGTCTTGGACCTACGAGACTTGCTCCCTCCCCTTTTCCTGATAAAGCTGACGATCAGCAGCATGACCGGGATGATCCCGAACAAAAGGACAGATATATCCCCCAGTAGATCTCCTAACGCCAGGGTCTGATCCAAATCCTTCGGCAAATAGGAAATGATATACAGCACGGGTAGTAGAATGAACTGTATGGTCTTTATTTTCTTAATTCCAAATATATCTCGAATACCCACAGATGCGAAATAGTGCTTGAAGACATAAGTGGCAAAGATCTGTACTAACCAAAAGATAAGAAACTGGGATTCAAAGCGCTCAAAAAGAAAACCCTCCATCTCAAAGCTTCTGACCATATCAAAGGTCGGCCAAGTCCTTGCCTCAGCTCCCTCAAGAGACAGGCTCCCTATCACCATAATAATGGTAACCAGATAAATTAAGGTAACAATAGATATGCTGGTGTATACTGCTTTATTGCTATCCTTGATATTGGCCATGTATGCCGTCGTGATCAGAACAACTTCATATCCCGAATATGACAGAAACGATGGCTTGATTCCTTTTAGCACAGGCACGATACCTTGGCCTAATACCGGTCTGAGATGGTTCAATTCAAACGTCTGGCTGCTAAGTAGCATGACAAGAAGAAACAGTGCTAATGTAATCGGTAAAATAATTGCAAATACGCGTATCATCACCGTAATGCCACCCGTAATCATATAGATCCCAACCCACATGATCACCATAATGCTGGCCCAGGTCGGCGTACGATCCAGCAAATACATATCCGTAATCTCTGCCATGACCCTAATCTCAAAGGAACAAAGAATTGTAAAATACAAAATAATAAAAATCCCGAGTAAATAAGAAAGCCATTTCCCAATAATCTCGGGAATGAACTCAAATACCGTCTTTCCGGGGAATTTTCTGCACAAAAAAACCAGTAGGAGGCCTATTCCCGTAACCATCAGACCTGATAGGATTATGGAGATCCAGGCATCAGGCGTGCCCACCGCTTGGCTAATAGTCCGGGGCAGCGTCAATATTCCAGCCCCCAACATGCTGTTCATGACAACCATGACAACTCCGGATGCTTTTATTTTCGAAAAGGAACTATCCATTCATTTCACTCCACTGGAGAATTTGATAAAAGTATCCCCGGGTTCCATTATTTTTATGTGGAGTTAGTGGAGTTAGGTTCACTCAATATTCAATCTGGTATAAATACAAGGCCATTACCATTTCCCAGCTATTCGATCTTTAACCACTTGGTTAATAGTCTCTTCATATGTGATTTTGTCCAATTTATTAAGCTCATTCGTATATTCGAGCCATATCTTCTCGAAATTGCTTGTAGACTCCATGATCAGCTTAGGAAGGTACTTCATTTGCAGATCATCAGACCTCGTGATAAAGATCTGCTCTGGAGAGCCCTGAGCCAACTCAATAGACCAAGCTGGAAACCACGGGCGCTCTTCCGGTTTGGCAAATAGCTCGCTAAAGGTATTTACACCATATGCATCCAGAAGCTTTTTGTCTCCCTCGGTATATGAAAACGATGCAGCCTCTGGCTGATTCCCGGGATTATAAGCGTTACCATCCGTCAAGGTCGAATTATCACCGTAACGCGGCCAATATGCGCCAAAATAAGAGAAACCAAAGGTGCGTCTTAGCTCAGGATCATCATGATATCTACGCTGCTCGTCATTTTTATAATAGTAACGACCATTCTCGTCTACACTGTACGTTTGATCCCGAATTCCCCATTGAACAAGTACCTGGTTTTCCTCCTTTAGTAAAGTATCAAAATACTGGATAATACGGACTGGATCCTTAGCTTTGACCGAAATGCCGATCCCGTAGTTGTTCACGAAGCCTGGAGGATCTATATATTGGTCTTTGATGCCTTTGTCAAATACAATGGGTAGAGGAGCATACCGTTTATCATCAATACCTGCACTTAATAAATTTTTGTTGGCATCGCCCACCTGCCATTCGTAATTGAAATACCCCAGCACACGACCAGAGGTCAGTTTGGCTAAATACTGATCCTTATTCATAGTAAAAGATTCTGGATCAAGTAATCCCTGAGCATGGATCTCGTTCAGCTTCTGAATCCATCTTTTCTGATAGTCTGTTCCTGCTACAAGCTTTGCATCGTGAGTGTTCATATCTACAATGACGCTTCCGTCGTTAGGATAACCAGCCAGATGCATGGCCGGATTCTGCAGCGTAAAGAAGTTATTAGTAACACCTGCAAGGGAAACAAATCCGATCGTGTCGAGGCCGTCCACCTTCGGATATTTCTCCTTATAACGTTTGATTAGGTCAAAATACTCATCCAGCGTAGTGATCTTCGGATAATCGAATGCTTTCAATACAGCTCGCTGAATCCAGAATGCTCCGCCACTGATGTTAGGAGATCCGATATACTCACCCATATTGGCCGTGTAAGGCAATGTATAGATAGCGCCATCCTTCTGTCTCATCTTGTCAAAATAGGGACCGTACACGCGCTTAATATTTGGACCATGCTTTTCAATCAGATCATCCAATGGAATATATGCGCCTGCACCAAGCAACTTATCCATTTCACCACTTGAGCTAATAATATCCGGGTAATCTCCGCTAGCGATCATAACACCTGCTTTGGTAGAGCTGTCACCAACCAGATACTCCAGCTTCCAGTCTACGCCAGTCTGTTTTTGAAGCTCCTTTCCAATCGTTGTCTCGCTAGCTAATATATCTCTGTTTCCAGGTGCAAAATGATAATAGGTAAAGGTAACCGCTTGACTCTCACTTCCATCGGTGGTCGATGTGGCTGGGGTTGCCTCCTTGCTGCAACCAACAAGCATGAACAGAACGGCTAGGCAGACATTTAGTAGCTTATTTCTAAACATTTGGCTGAATCCCCCTTAGTTTTGGATATTTTTGTAAGCCCTTTCAATATAACAAGAAGCCTCATGTTCAGTGACCTAAAAAAGTATAGAACTTACTTAGAAAACTATTCAATTTTTATAATGAAATCGCTTCTTGCTCACGACGAACAAGTTGTTTTTGCTGAGCTACAACCACATTCGAATCCTTGCTCAATAAAAAAGCTCCACCAGCAAGAGCTGATGAAGCCAAAACATTCGATACGACTATTACTTATAGACAAAATTATGAACATGCATAGTCCAATATATAAGCCCATTGCCATCTAAGGCAATAGCCGTACAATCATGCTGTGTGGTTAAGTGCATGTAGTCCATTCCTCCCTCCCAGCAGCTTTTGGCAATATAGCGATCATCTATTGTGCTGTATATACTTCTAATTGTAAGATTGGAGAGATCGGAAAGGAATGATAATATGGCTATTAAACCTGACTATCCTGCTGTCCCCAGATCACATAAACAAGCGCCCCATCCACCCGGTATCCTGGTGTCCGATCATTATCGTGAACCCTACGGATATAAGTGCCATCGCCCCGAGGGCACCAAGGACTGGCTAGTTATGTACACGCTGTCAGGCCAAGGCCGGATTCGGAATGGTAACGGAGGCTATCTGGAGTGTGTCCCAGGCACAGTTACCCTCCTCTCTCCCGGAACACCGCAAGAATATTTCACGACGGAAGACATGATCTGGGAGAAAATGTGGGCTCATTTCATCCCGCGCATCACCTGGATCGATTGGATGCCTTCCAGCAATACGGATGGACCTGTATATCAGATCAATATTACTGATAAGAGCACCCTCGCTTCCATCGAATCGGCGTTTCGCCGTGTGCTTTCCTACCGCCTGGACCCATTTGCATTGCTACGAGATGAGCTCACGCTCAACGCTCTGGAAGAGATCATTCTGTTGCTCTCCGGGCTGCAGTCCGACAAGAAAGCATTGGACCCCCGCATTCGGGAGGTTCTCAATATCCTTGTGGAGCAATACGCAGAGGATCATCCGATCAAGGAGCTGGCGCACAAAGTCTGTCTTTCCCCGTCAAGACTCTCGCACCTCTTCAAAGAGCAGGTGGGGGATTCGATTATTGAGACCTTGATGAAGTATAGACTCAGACAAGCCGAGAAGCTCCTGCAATATACATTCCGTCCTATCACCGAGATTGCACTGGATGTGGGCTTTCATTCATCGGACTATTTCTCAAGGCAATTCGCTTCCTATTATGGAGTAACGCCTTCCCATTTCCGCAAGCAGCATCGGGAGCAGTCCTGATCACTTATATAAGTTATCCTTTAAGCAAAAGAAAAACGTCTTTCGAAGTACTTTCACAGGAGACAGACCGCCTTTAGTGAATGTTCTTCTTGCGATAATCGAATGGCTCAGCTCCGCTGAAAACATATACATTCTATCCATTAAAAATAGCCCCGTAGAATAGACTTGGCGGTCACCAAAATCTGTTCCACGGGGCGCTTATGCCGGTGTAGACGAGTGTAAACAGTGAATTACTGAGTCAAGTTATGTCACGAGTTAACCAATGAAAAGTAATACTATATCTACGAGGGTTACCCCGTTCTCATTTCTCATATATCCATAAATTCAATCAGCTCACCAGACACTACAGAGAAGCCAGTTGGCCTCTGAATCTGAAGCAAGCTTTGTTGCCAATGGTCTGCAGCGATGCCATCGAGACTCACTACATAGCTCTTACCTGGCGACATGATAGGAAGTGTGATACTCGTGGTTCCTCCGGCTGGGTCATGTACTGTTAGTGTATACCCTGTCAAAGTGTAGCTAGGAATACTATCACGAATGGTAATGCTTAGCTCTAGCCCATCCTTTTCCGCCGGCTTGCAGACAGCGCTTAGTTCCAATGGAGAGCCCAATTCTCTCAGCACCTCATAGGACGGCTTTGGCATCCCATAGCAATCCATAGAGCCATGTATACGCTGTCGAAGTCTTCCTTCTCCATCCTCACCCATTTGCGTACGATAGTCGTTCAGGCTGAAATAGATGAGTGCTGCAATGCCAGGGTGCTTGCGGTACTCCAGGGTATTCTCTACCAGAATCTCTCCACGCCGTGCATCTCCTCCTGCAAAGGCCGGTTCACATAATCCGAATTCTGCTACGATAATAGGTTGATCAGGATAGTCCTCGCTTATGCTCCGAATGACGGCAGGGCGGTCCAGATCCCCATGCCATGTTCCAATATAATCATTCCACATAATCAGATCGCCCACCCCGGTTGCATCCAGCCCAGGATTTTCATGCACCGTATTAGATACGTAGTTAATGAACCTTGTATCATCCATTTCGTGCACCAGTGCTTTTAGCTCCCTGAAAAAGTGAACCGTAGCTGGAGACTGTCCATTGACCTCATTACCTAATCCCCAGGCGTAAATACAAGGATGGTTATAATGGCGATTAATCATCTCTGAGGCGTGCTGCCTTGAGCGTTCCAGCCAGGTATCATCAGGATCTGCCGGTGTCTGCCAATGCGGAATCTCCTCCTGTACAAGTAAGCCATGACGATCACACCAGTCTAGAAGCTTGCTGTCCTGCTGCCAATGAAAACGGGTAATTACGCAATTCGCATGCTTGATATGCTCAAGCATCTCAATCCATTGCTCCTCCGTCTCTGCCATTCCGTGATCTGGATGCGACCCTGGCATCCACTCTACACCCATTAATCGCACAGGCTCTCGATTCAATAGCAGCAGGTGACCTTGTGCTTGAATCTCCCTAAAGCCTATGGTTCCCTTCCATTCATCGGTCATGAGTCCTTGGCATGTTAAAGAGATGGAGACGGTATACAGGTGAGGATGATCAAAATGCCACAAGTGCGGTTGCTCTACCCGGATCTCGGGTAGCTGTACTGGATTCCCCTTCGATCTTACCTCGATTTCTTGCTGAGCAATAAGACTGTCTTCTCTGAAAATGCCTATTTTCATTGTCAAAGGTACGTCCAACACGGCGGATTTCTCCGTAGTTAAAAAAACATCACCAGATAATACACCATAGGCAGCACTATTGCCCTCATCCGTAAATACAGGTACAGCCTTGAGCTTCGCATAATCCATCGCATATTGTCCTGTGACGATCAGCGATACGCCGCGAATAATCCCACCATCATCAGGCCAATCGAAGCTATTGCTTAACGGAAGCGCTGTCATGCTGTTCTCATTCTTGACTGATACCACGATCAAATTGTCTTGACCTGAAGCAATAAGTCCTGACACATCCAATACAAAGGAGGTGTAACCGGCATTGGCGTGCTCACCTGCATGCTGCCCATTCACCCAGACCGTGGCATCGCGATAGACAGCATCGAATTGTAATCGGAGCAGCTGCCCTTCCCATTCCGGCTGACCGAATACGGAATAGGAATACCAGCCTGTACCTCTGAACTCCTCCAGCCCTTCTTGTACGTTCCAGGTGTGTGGGATGCTGACTTCTTGAGCATCTGGAAGCCCACGTTCATACCATTTCTGCATGCTTCCTTCGCTCGTAGGGTCTGCTTGGAATTTCCATGTCTCGCTAAGGGAATAACTGAATCTCGCCATGATTGATTTCCTCCATACTCTTTCTGATTCGCTATGTCATGCCTCTGCTCTATTGAGTACTGCTGCCTTTATATCTTTGCATGAAAGTATGGAGTTGAAATAGTTCAATCATGCTGAAAAACAGAAGAATTATGCTACAATCTCTTTTGTATCCCCCTAGTGAATAAAAGAGCCCTACCAGCTCAAGCTCCTGGCAAGACTCTATTCAAATTTTTTACTATCCAGAGAAATAATATAAATGGGTATGTTGGAAAGCTGATTAACTAACCTGCCAATGACCGATCTGTCTGAAAAATCCCTTCAGTTTCACTCAGTACTAGTATCCTTATGCTGTATTAATATTGTTTGACATGAATCCTTTTGTAATCACTGTCGCTAATAAAAAAATAAAACAAATATTTATATTAAATGACGGATTGTCAAGCCAAGTGCGACAGTTCCTCTGAAAAGGATTCGTGAGCGGTCCTCCAGTCCAGACATTTACGTGGTCTTTGGTTGATCAAGTGCAGAGCGTTTTCCAGAGCTTCATCCGTGATTTGCGCGAAATCGGTCCCCTTGGGGAAAAACTCTCGCAAGAGGCCGTTGGCATTCTCATTCGAGCCGCGTTGCCAGGAGGAATACGGATCTGCGAAATACACCTGTACGCCATGAGTAGCTTCCAAGCTGGCGTAACAGGCAAACTCCTTGCCACGGTCTGCGGTAGCGGTTTGAAATGCATGGGTAGGATACTGTGAGGCCGCTACACCAAAGGCAATCTCCATGGACAACGCGGTACGGTCTGGCATCCGAATGGCGGTGTACAAGCGGGTTTTGCGTTCGATAAACGTGGCCAAGCAGCCCTTGCTTTTCCCACGGCCTGAGACGACTGTATCGAGCTCCCAATGGCCGAAGGTCTCCCGGGAACGAACCACTTTCGGACGCTGAGAGATGGCCTTACCCACAGCGAACTTGCCGCGTGTCTCTGCAGGTCTCTGCCGTTTACCTTTGTGCCGTAAAACCGTAAGCACGCCTTTTACCAAACGGCCTGTATACAGCCAGCGATAGATCGTTTTAAAACATACCATCGCTTGACCCTCCTGACGCAATCGCTCTACGGTTTGCTCCGGAGACCAGGTCGCCTGAAGCTTTTCTTCGATGCGACTCGCCAGTTCTAGATTCCACTTACCTCCGGAAACTGACGCCTTACGGCGCTGGACATAGCCCTCTTGCGAGTTCTCCGCGCAGTACGGGTGTTCTGCTGCATTTCGGCGGAGTTCACGGCCAATGGTGGCATGATGTCTGCCAAGTTCCTTGGCAATCGCTCTGGTACTTTTCCCCTGCTGGTGGAGGATTTCTAGCTTGCTTCGCTCGATTATGCTAAGATGTGTGTAGCTCATGGTGGATTCTCCTTGTGTGAATGTGGTGTAGGAACCTTCATTCTACACGAATCCGGCCATGGGCTCTTTGGTATATTTATTTCCAGTAGGTGTCGCACTTCATATTACAATCCGTCAAATATAATAACTAATTTACTAAATAATGCTACACCAATACTCATACCGATAAAATTGCATAAATTATACACACCAATACTTATTTTCTTGGATTCTTTCAGTTCCAAATCTAATAAATTATTTAAAGCAACTTGTACAACAGAAAAGGCAATGAAGCAACAAACACTTGTTAAAATGTATACTATGCCTATTTTTGAGTTAAAAATACTAATTAAATAACCTATGAAAAAAATATATAATCCTATTCTATAGAATTTTTTCACATTTTTATTAGTCATATTCTTCCCAATCCCTATACTTGCAAACCCTCCTATTAAAGCACTTATAAAAAATAGGATTCCAGACTGTATGGGATTAAAAGTATAAGAAAAAATATAAGAGAGAAGAAAAACATTTGCTCCCAGCAAAAAAAATAACAAAAAACTAAGACTAGTTATTCTAACAAAAATTGTATTATTGAATATTTTTTTATCAATAATTGGGTGAGAAACGGTATTGATATGGCGAATAAATAATAGGAAAAATACACCACAAAAAACAATAAAAAAGAAAATTAATGTTCAAGGCACATAATAAAAAGAGAATACATAATAACAAATGAAACGTCCCAAACCAATCAAATGGAGTCTTATTTTCTACGTTAGTTTCTGGAAAAGTAAAATATAAAATCGGTATAAAAATTATTGCACAACTCATAAATAAAAATAACATGTGCCAATCCGTTGTGGATAGAATAATACCACTCAGTAAAGGTCCTAAACCTGATCCTAAAGCCATAGCAAAGCTTATAAAAGCAAGACCTATCGGTAATAATGCTCGATCAAGTACATCTATAATTGCAACCATTGTCAGTGAAATAAAGGCTGCCCCTCCGACTCCTTGTGCAATTCTACATAATACAAGTAGATAAAAATGATCCATAAAAAAGCCCAAAATAGAGAAGAGAACAAAGATAACTAAAGCAAAAAGATATAGTTTTTTTAATTGAATGCTTTCAGCAAGCTTACTGTATACTATTGAACCTACTGTGACCATAATTGAATACCCTAGGATAAACCAACTACTAAAAGATATAGAAATATGTAAGTCCTTCGCAATGGGTACGAGAGCTAAATTAAAAAAGAAACTATTCATTACTCCGAGTAATACAGTGCTTAGTAAACAAAACAATATAATCTTATTCTTCAAAGACAAACCCTCCGTTTAACTATTCCATAAAAATAAGACCTTCTTTCCTTTTGTTATAGTTCTAATAGAAATATAATTGAATTGCGGTCAGGATAATCATATTTAATTGGCAAATCCTCTTTATCAATCTCTTTAAATCCAACCTTTTTATAGAAACCGTGTGACCTAGTGGCCTTAGATGGGGTATCTAAAATGATCTTAGAAAAACCTTGTTTCTTAGCAAAATCAAGCAGAGCTTCATAAAGCTTTTTTCCTGTCCCAAATTCTTTGCCTCGATAGTCTTTATAAACAAAAAATTTCTTTAATACAGCAACCTCCTTATTTTTCTTTTGCAAACCAATTGAACCTACGACCTCACCGTTATCATTTAACGCTATCCAAAAATTACCGCCATCCTTTATATAATTTGAATGAATGTCCAGTATGTCCGGTTGTTCTTTAAGACTAATACCCACTTCATATTCGACATTCTGTACATGCAATATTAATTTAATGACTTCTTCTTTATAACTATCATCGTAAACCGTAATCATTTATTAACTCCTCCAACCGTGTTTATTAAAAGAATGCTATTATATATACCTTTTATTAAGATTTCGCTGCTTTTGCTGCTCCCCAAAGTGCACCTAGATTAGCTCTATTTGGATAGAGTTCTAACATCTTATGGTATAGTTCCTGTGCTGTTTCCGTTATTTCATTCAATCGGTTAAAATCTCGGATGTAATTTTGTGTCTCGGCGATAATTTTGGGATTATCTTCATTTTCGGGTTTCTTATGTCCAGCAACCACTGCACGTGGTTTTAGTACCTCAAGTTTGTCGAGCACAGCTATCCACTCAATTCGAGTTTCGTTAGTGGTTTCGGCCAAGTAAAGATGAATGTCGTTATAAGTTGCATCCCCTGAAACGATTAAATCAATTGATGGGACATGTAGAGACGTTGTATCTCCAGTATCAGTAAACCCAGTATTCACCATGATAAGTTTTTGTCCTTCTAGCTCGAACTCACTTCCTTCAAGTTCCTGAGCGACAACTAAATCCTCAGGTATCTCACCAGGAAAAAGTTTATGCCAGAAAGATTCAGGAGATATTTGTTCTTGCATGGCTTTAACAGCACCTGGAGTTGCTATCGCTCTTGCATCAGGAAAAAAATCTAAAAGCATCTTTATACCAAAGAAATGATCACCATGACCATGAGTGATATAGATTGTGGCTAAGTTTTTACTACTTTTGACAACCCAATCTACCAATGCTTGATTTTCTTTAATAGTAAGAATAGTAAGAAATGTATCAATGAGGACTGCGTCTTGTTCACCATAGATAAGCGTCACCGTATTTGCCACCACTTCAGCAAATCTTGTCCTTCTGGTAAATCTCTACTGAGACCTTGACGCTTTGACACTAACACATCCCAGTTTAGAGGATTTTTTTGATTTTAACTTCCGGCATATCTTTTCTCCTCCCTGACCAGTTATTCTTGTAAATACATCAGTTAAATCCAAGATATGAATCTCAATCTATAAATTCTAGTTATAAAAACGTATAGAATCGTTTTCACATAATAACCTTCTGTATTCAAATTTCCTTTAGATTAACTCGAAACTAATCATTAGTAAAATTGAATTTTGAGAAGTTATCCATTGATTTTTTTGATACTATAGAAATGAGATTAAATTGAAAGTTGGTGAATCTGATGGAAATACGTCATTTTATTACATTTAAAAAAGTTATTCAATTGGGTAGCTTTACACAAGCAGCAGAACATTTAGGTTACACTCAATCCACGGTGACTTCTCATATTCAAGCACTTGAGGAACATTTGGGTGCACCTCTATTTGACCGGATGGGTCGAAAGATAAGATTGACTGATATAGGCAAGAAATTATTGCACTATACTCAAGAAATTCTAGATACTTACGGGAAAATCGAAAGCATTGTATATGATGGTGATGAAATAAGAAGCGAGTTAAGGATTGCTGCCCCTGAATCCTTAACCGTTTATCGACTTGAACCTATATTAAGAGAATATAGAAATAAGTTTCCCCATGTAAGCATCATTTTAAGTAACGCTACTTGCGGAGATAACAAGAGAGCAATACTTAATGGTAGTGCAGATATTGCATTTCTTATGATGCCAACGTTTCAGGATTCAGATTTAATCGTACATGCTTTACTGGACGAGCCTATTGTTCTTGTTGGAAGTTCTGACAACCCGCTGAATGTTTTAGATCAAAGCTGTGAAAACCAAAAGTTAAACGAGTGTTTGATCACGAATGAGAAAGAATGTAGTTATCGAACCATGTTTGAAGAATATCTTCGAAAAAGAGGAATCGTGCTTTCTGATACGATGGAACTTTGGAGTATTGAGGCGATAAAACGTTGCGTAATGAGTGGACTGGGTATTGCTTGTTTACCATTAGTAACTGTAAATAATGAAATTAAGGATGGGAGGTTAAAGGTTATTCCATGTGAAGATGGTCTTAAACAGATTTCCTCCCAAGTTGTTTATCATAAAAACAAGTGGATTTCCCCCGCTCTATCAAAGTTTATCGATATTACATTGAAACACACAAGAGACTGGCCATGTGAGGAAATTATTTGTTAAGGCAATCTGAGGGCTTAGTTATATTTTCTCCTCCATAGTAGCAGCTAAAATATTTAGTATAAAAAATGTATTAACATATATGTGGGACTGACCCCTGTCAAGGAGATTAAGCAACCTGAGTCCGGTATTCATACGGGCCTAGGTTGTTTAATTTTTGATATACGCTTCTTTTTTGCCGTAATAAGGCTTTTTCTTGCGGATAGACAGCTTGAAATCCCTCTCATTCATCAAGCGTTGGATTCGTTTGTGGTTAATGATTTGTCTGTATTTCTTCTCGATCATACTTTGACACGTCAATAGCCGTAGATTCCTCTGACTTCTTTACAGCACTCCGTTATCCTCATCTTAATCTATTCGTCTTCACGCTGCTTGGAGGAAATGAATTGCTGTCTTTTCATCCGCCTATAGTATCCGCTCTTGGAGACTTGAGCGAGTTGCCATAACTGGAGAACGCTATATCCTCTCTTGGTTAATTCCTCAATCACTGCAAATCTTTTGTTACAAGGTACCGAATCCATTCCACCTTTCACATCTTTAAGAGCTTTTTTAGCAATTCATTTTCTGCTTCAAGCCGTTTGATTTTTGCCTCTGGATCTTCGGGCCTCGTTCGTGGCCTACCCATCCCGTCTTTTAAGTGTAAATCCACAGCTTTCTTCTTGAACGCTATATCATATGTTTTTCTAAATTTCCCCATCACATTACCCAGATCACGATAGGTGTCCACTTGCGAGTGATTAGCATAGTCTCCCAGCCCAACTCTTGGTTCTTTGTGGTTACTAAAGCCTTGAACACTGATTCGAACACACTAATTTGGGAGGAAGATTAATGGTGTATACCTTCTACCTGGCAACTATTCTAATGCTCATTAGTTTGATTACAGATGCTGCACAGTTTACATCCTCTGTTTGATTATGAATATAGTAACCATTAGGCATGTCTGTATCAGCGATCCCTAATTATTGCACTCTTGTTCTCATATGTATTATTTATAGGTACTCAAATCAAAAAAAGCTCTTCTAGCATAGCCAGCAGAGCTTTTCATGTAATAGTTATAATAGATACAACCTAATAGATACTTACTTGTTGCAAACTTACAATACTATTTCAATACGCCGCTTAGGCTGCCACCTTTAGCAAATATCGGATCAACTCGCTTCTCAACAGCTGGATCGGGAATAAGTGGCGGGGCATGATGCGGCTTCGTTCTGGCATCGATAATGAGATTGTCGCAGCCCCAATGCTTAAATGTACTGTCAGCGTTCACCCCATAGACATCATGTGAAGGGTTACTTCGGGTGAAGGTCGTCCACAGGAAATTATCAAGCTTCTCTGTGACAAAAGCGCTACTGTCGCATAGAACGATTAGCGGACAGCTGGACAACTCACCACGTACACTAATAGCATTCGTCAGCTCATCCAGCTGCTGCTCTGCATCTGCATACGTATTGAACGCTGGCCCTTCGATCGCCACCATACCCGGAAGGATGAGTCGCGGATTGACGTAATTCCTTAGCTCTTGAAGCTGTTCCGGCACTTCTGTGCACAGGTCACGCTTCTTGTCACCACAAGCAGCGAGTATTACCTTACTTCCTTGATTCAGTCCGTTACCCGAGTAATCTAATGTATCGATGGTTGTGTTGGTCTGAAAATGAATATCTCGCTTCAAATCAATACGCTCCAGCACATAGGAGAAGAACTCAGATATGTTATGGGTGCTGAGCGGCTGTTCTTCCTCTGCTGCAATGAACAAATATTTCGCAAGACTCAGCTGGTTGGTACCCAAAATCCGGTTAGCGATTGTGAGTAGCTCTGCCGGTTGTTTTACCTTGGTGTACGGTGTATAGCGTTCGTAGCCAACTGCAAGCAGCAGTGGATGTACCCCCGCAGCATCAACAGCATGTACTTCTTTTACCCCTGGAATCTCCTGCTTGATGGCCCCACCCGTCAGCGCATGAATGAGTGCTCCGAACGTGGTGTCTTCCTGCGGTGGCCGGCCAACGACGGTGAAGGGCCAGATTGCATTCTGTTTTGCATAGACTTTGCGGATGCGCATCATAGGAAATGGATGAGTTAAGCTATAGTAACCCAGATGATCACCAAAAGGTCCCTCAGGCTTGGTATCGCCTGGATGAATTTCTCCAGTAATAACAAAGTCGGCATCCTTGCTAATACAGAATCCAGCCTCATCATACCCATACCTGAATCTTTTGCCAGCTAACAGTCCGGCAAACAGCATCTCGCTTAATCCCTCTGGTAGCGGCATCACAGCTGATACGGTATGTGCGGGCGGTCCGCCGACGAAAATGCTTACCTTAAGCGGCTCCCCTTTCCGATTGGCTTTATGCTGATGAACTCCAATGCCCCGGTGAATTTGATAATGCAGGCCGAGCTCCTTATTCGTCTCAAATTCATTGCCTGTGAGCTGTACACGGTACATTCCCAGATTAGCTTGCATAATTCCTTGCTTGTCAGGGTCCTCACTATATACTTGCGGCAACGTAATGAAAGCCCCGCCATCCATCGGCCAATGCTTAATCAACGGAAGGTCGGTTATTTGGATTTCTTTGAAGCCTGATAGGACGTTTCCTTGCTTGAGTGGTAGAGCTTTAATGGCCGACGTAGCATCGGAAATATGCCGAAATGGGGTCTTTAAAGCCTTCATCGGATCATTGCGCAAGGCAATGATATTCTGTGTTGATTCCCAGGTATCCCTAAAAATAAATTTGCCCCGCTCCATTGTGCCGAACAGGTTAGATACCGCCTTATAACGCGATCCCTTGATATTCTCGAATAAAAGGGCGGGACCTCCCGCTTCAAACACTCGCAGGTGAATGGCCGACATTTCAAGCAGTGGGTCGACTTCTTCTCGTATGCGAATGAGATGCCCATTTTGTTCCAAGTCCTTTATGCATGCCTCTAGTGATGTATAGATTGTAAGACACTCCTTTCATGAGCTACCCCTATATGCCATTAGCAAAATCTATTGCAGGAAAATAAACATTTTATTTTACCCTTCCTCTATAGTACTTATATGTGAATAATATCTCAACCTAGTCACTACTTACATAACCCATGTTCTCGCCTAGAAGAGGCTCTCATTAGACATGGAAGAAGTTCTTTTAGGTCAAGAGAGGCAGTCATCTCCCGCAATGTGATGACTTGAGTCCAATGAGAATGGTACAGTACAAAGCTATCCAATGGCAAATGATGATTATGAAATGGTATACTTACATGAAAAAAGTAGCTTATGTCATGAATCTTATTCAAGATTACAGATAATCAACATTCATGGAGGGAGGTAGAGACTTGGAGTCTGTCAGCATTAATGATCGTTGTCCTGTAGAGTTTGCTGTGAGTCTGATCGGCGGAAAATGGAAGCTTTTAATATTATATCGGCTAATGACGCATTCAACCATTCGCTTCAATGAACTGCAAAAGATGCTTGCGCCCATAACCCATCGAACATTAACACGACAGTTAAGAGAGCTAGAGGAATCGGGCCTGCTTAACCGCGTTACTTATCCTGTAGTGCCACCCAAGGTCGAATATTCACTTTCCGATAAAGGTAAAAGTCTTGCTACAATACTTACACATTTAGAGGACTGGGGATTACATCATATGAATTAAGTAGGATTAATCCCTCTAACATCCTGTACGGAGGCTCCTACTCTCCATGCCCAGAGCTTTACTCCCGGCTAAGTCCAAGATGAATATATCTTGACTTAGCTTATTCGTCATTGTGTAGATCCTGCAGCTCCTCCCTTGTCTAAAGCCACTTTATCAGCTCTCCCCTGCCCCGTAGTATCCCCGAGGATACTTCATATCAAGAATGTGCGTACTTACATTGCAGAGTCCAGGATGTTAATCTATGACCACAAGTTGAGTACCTTTTCGTATTCAATCAGTATCCAAAACTCTTAATGGAAAGGTAGTGTTCATAATCATGAATAATACGGAGCAATATTTAGTATATGGGGCATCTGGTACACAAGGAGGGGCTGTTGCCAAATTACTCGTTCAAGCTGGGCATGAGGTTCGGACCTTAACTCGTAACGAAGAGACTGCAAAGGCATTGGCCGACCAAGGAATCCAAGCTTGTATTGGAGATCTGGCTGATGCCGAGCTGCTTCATCAAGCACATGAAGGTGTCGACCGCGTGTTCTTGAACCTCCCTGTTGAATTCAACCAGGACAAATTAAGACAGTATACCAAAAATGCTATCGACGCAGCCCTGCGGGCAAACGTGAAATTGTTCGTTGTCAACACGAGTATTTATGTCCCTGACGTCGTCACCGAAGCAGCAGGACTTGAAATTAAACGCGAGATCATTGCTGAAGTACAACAGAGCGGCCTGCCCTTTATTATTGTAGAACCGATTATTTACATGGAGAACTTCTTGATTCCAGGAACACTGAACAATGGGGTACTATCGTATCCTGTACCTGCAGATAGACCGATCTCGTGGATCAGCATTGATGATGCGGCCCAGTATCATTACTATGCTCTACAGCACCCTGAGCTTGCAGGAAGTACGATTCCGGCACCAGGGCCAGAGGCTCTCACGGGTTCACAGTTAGCTGAAGCATTCAGTGATGCCTTGGGTGAGAATGTAAGCTTCGTTCCCTTGCCTTTTGACAGCTTCGAAGCGGGCATTCGTCCATTTCTAGGGGAAGAGACAGCAAGCGGTCTGAAGGGAGTGTACCAGTGGATTTATGATCATACCGATCATCTTCCATTGTATCAAGAGGTTGATGAGCGCCTTAAAGCCATCCTTCAGTTAACTACACTGACAGAGTGGATTCGTCAGACGATGATTAAAGCATAATACTTGAGTTATCAGCTATAAAATGAAGTAAAACAAGTAAGAAAAGATAGATTGCTATCTTTTCTTACTTGTTTTTTTGCACAATCACACTAGCACCTTTACCAGATCTCATAACAGCATAGAGCCGCTGCATGTGAAGTGCTTTGTCAACCACTGCTAAGCTGCCAGCTTCACTTTACATACCAATTCATTGCATTTTTATATAGAACCTTTTCCGTCTGTTCTTCACCTAGCGTATTATAAATCAGTTCAATATCAGAAGGATGATAAGGCCTCTTTGCTCTCGTGGATGGTAAATCCGTGCCAAACATAAGAGCCTCAGAATTCACTGAGCAAATGGAACGGATCGCCTCTGCTACATCAAGCTCAACCCTGCCAAAGCCGGTTGCTTTAACCCTAACCCCTTTATCGACTAAGGATAGGAGATGATGAAATCCTTCCTTTGATAAACCCAAATGGTCTACCGAGACGGCTGGAAGATGCTCTAATACGGATGCGATGTCCGGTAAGGAAGTAGAGTCAATGTATAATTCCGCGTGCCATCCTGCTACCTCATAGACTCTTCTTGCAAAGTAGTCCAAACGAGAGATGTCCTCTGAACCTCCGCGCCTGACATTGAACCGAATGGCTCTTACACCATGCCCATGAAGCCTTATAATTTCTTCGTCTGACGTGTCGTATCGTAATTGAGTTACACCAACAAAATGTTGTCCGAGCTTTTGCAATGAATCGATCAAATAAGTCTGATCAAAGCCTTGAAATGAACCAGATACGACGGCCCCGCCTCTAACCTCTACATTCTGGACTTGCTTCAGGTAATCTGTGCAGGTGAACGCATCAGGCACAAACCCTTGATTCTCGATTAATGGAAAGCGTGGGTCAATAATGTGTAAATGAGCATCAAATATGGCTCGCATGACGTTAAAATCTCCCTTCTTCCTTCTTCCTGCTCCCTTGCTTCTTTACTCCCCGAATTTTTTGGTAATAGCTAAAAACAAATTAAGTTTCATCTATTGAAACCTAATTTCATTATTACACCTATCTTAACATAGCATTCTTGCAATGGAAAACTCCAACATTCACGCTTGAGATACAATGCTCTAAATTTTAAGTCAGGCAAACGTAGCTTCCACGACTAACTGACCATACATTTGCATAAATGGTATCCAAAATAAATTTTATTCAATATATTACATTTAATGTTTAGACAAAAACTTTTATTATGCTATGCTTCATGGATACCTATAAAGGTTTCTTACTAGCACTACATTGTAGGGAGGTGAATGCTGTGATCCAGGTTAAAGAATTCATAAGCACTGATATTTCTTATGCCGAAAAAGAAGCAAATAATTTCCTTGCTGAGCTTCATGAGGAACAATTCATAGAGGTGCTATACGATACTCACACTGTGCTGGATGCCCAAGGCTGTAAACATAACAGATCAGCCATTTTAGTAGTCTACAAAAAAATCTGATGGTTTGACGATGAGTATAGCAATCGAATAAGAAGTGAATGATCACATTTCGTCAGTGAGGCGAAGTGTCTTAGTTGTATGTCCTCTTATAGGAATACTATTAAGGAGGGGATCACGAGATCTAACTTAGTTTCTCTATAACAAAAGAAATACGGAGGGTTTAACATGAGCTATTTATCCAATCCACTTATCTTTCAGGGGGAGCGTATCTATTATGAACCATAGTTTGTTGCTGGAAGGTTCAAGAGTACAACTCATTGACCAATTAGTGTATCTGGATGAAGGTTTGTCTACCTTTATGGATGAGTACTTCCCAACTCCCAATAGACAACGAAAGTTAGTGGAAAATACACTAACAAAATATACGTCCATTATTGAAGGCATTGTTCAGAACTTTACGGATCGTAATTTGAATACATTCGTATTGATTGGAAGCAAAGTCACTATACAATATCTGGATGATGGTACAAGTGAGTCCTTTGTCCTTGTCTTTCCTTCCCTTGCAGATCCGGACAAAAATCTCATATCGTTTCTTTCTCCTATAGGCTTACATTTGCTGATGGCACAAAAAAATGAAGTGTATGAGCTGGAAATCCCTTCAGGAACTGTACCCGTTCAGGTAGAGAATATTCAATATTACAACCATGGAAGCCTGGAGTAATGTGATCAGCTAAATAGAACCCTTCGTCTAGATAGACGAGGGGTTCTCCTAATGACGCAAACCCACTACCTTGCTTCTCATCACTACCTCATAGTTTTAAATGTAAAACCATGATCCTTCAAATATCTCAGGATTTCTGGGAGAGCCTTTGCCGTCTCTTCTTTACCATAGGTGTCGTGCATCAAGATTACTGCTTTTTCCCTGCCAGCCACACTTTTTTTGAACTCTTCTACTAAAGCTTCTGCTTTCTTGGACGCCCCCTCAGCATCTCTCGGCAATGTATTCCAATCTACTTGATGATAGCCATCAGCCTGCAGCATATTGTCCAATACCGATATACCGGAAGGGTCTTTGTGCTGCCAGGTCATATGTCCTCCAGGAAATCGAACAGCCCGTGTTGAGAAATCCTGTCCGAGAACCATCTTCAAAGAGTCCTTCGTTTTATTAATTTCTTTCATAAAATGATCTGCATTAACCTTTCCGCCAGGATATAAATAGTCATAATCATGTGAATATGTATGATTGCCTATCGCATGTCCTTCTGCGGCTATTCTTCTGACTAGATTTTTAGTATCTTCATTTTTATCTACCGCTTTTCCTAATACAAAAAAAGTAGCTCGCACATCTTCTTTCTTCAAAATATCCAGGATTAGCGGGGTCACTGTCGTGGAAGGCCCATCATCAAAGGATAAATAGGCAACTCTTTCCCCATTCGCTCCATCCGGCATGACTCCAAGCATTTGCTGATCTAGATATTTCTCCACAAATGCAACATCCTCAGCCAGAGGATCCTTCTGAAGAGGAACGATTTCATTACTATTTAAAAGAATCGGCCCTTCAGGATTTATATACTCCCCGGACAGCTGTTCTGCTGGAATCAGGGCAAACTCTTTGGTTTGCTCGCTTTTGGAGGACTCGTTACTCGTTAATACTCTTATACATACCAGTATCAAGATGATTATAAGCAATAAGATTAGTCGATTTCTTTTCACTCTTTGAGATCTTTTCATTCCTTTGGCATGTCTCATTTGCAATGCAGCATTCTTTTTCATTCAGGTGTACCTCGCTATAAATGGATTGACCTTCTGTCTTGTCCTACTATAGCAAGGAGTTGTATCTTTCCTCCCCATACTTGTAACGGTGTTGTTACAGCGTTGTCACGGTGTTGTGAAATCATAAAAAAACTGTACAAAAGCACAAAGCTTTCATACAGTAATTTTCCTACCACACTTTAAATGTAAAACGATAGATTTCACTTGTGTCTCGGGTGCTTCCAGCGACAAATAGACTATCCTCCAACCAGGTCAATTGGTAGAAATCCTGAACGTTGCGATAGATGATCGTATCTGACTGGAGTGTGTCATTTCTCAGGTAGGTGACATGCAGCTCATTATTACTGGAATCATACAGGAACAGCCCTCTGGTTCCATCTACTCTACCCATTAGCATGATATCGCCATTATTTAATAGGGAGTATTGCAAGATTTCTTCAGCACGAATGAACAGCTCATCATCCTTGGCATCTTGAAGCGCATAACGGTAGATAGCCTCATTGCCTTGCCCAAGATAAACGACCATAAATATACTTGCCTGATCCTTACTAATGGTTATGCTATCAGGATCAGCCATCATCCCATTTTCATACAAATGGCACCGTATTTATGACAATTCATATACGTGGTCGGCAAAAAAGCCTCATACTCATTGCGGGTCTGACCCTGGCAGTGTGAATGAGGCTCTTTAAATCTAGTTCATCTAATTCATCTAATTCATCTAATTTATCTAATTTATCTAATTCATCTAATTTATCTAATTCATCTAATTTATCTGACTGATCTGGCTCGTTGCATAAGCCGCCGCACCGATCATACCTGCTCGCCCACCAAGCTGTGCAGTGACGACACGACATGCATGTGACGACAATTGAAGTGCATGAGCCTGGATGGTCTCTCGTACAGTATGTAACAGCCGGTCTCCGGCCGCTGACACTCCTCCACCGATGATAATTAACTCTGGATTAAACAGATTAATGACATTCGCAAGACCGAATCCGAGGATCTCCCCTGTCTCATGCATAACCTGAATCGCTATCGGGTCGTTCAGATCATAGGCATCCGAGATCATTTTTGCAGTAATCCGGCTCAGATCACCTTCCACCCAGGTCTGGATCATGCTATGCTCTCCGCGTTCCAGTTTCTCAATACAAGTACGTACCATCCCTATAGCAGACACATATCTTCCCAGACAACCTGAACTCCCACATCTGCATGGACGACCTTCCCGGAACATATTCATATGTCCAATTTCGCCAATGCTCGAAGTAGTTCCATATAGAACTCTTCCATCGACTACAACCCCAGACCCCAAGCCGGTTCCAATGGTGACCAGTACGATATTATTCAAGCCCTTTCCTGCTCCAAAATGCCACTCTCCATAAAGATTCACCCGGACATCGTTATCGATAAATACCGGGAATGAGAAGTCCTTTCTCATCTCTTGAACTACGTTAATATTCTCCCATCCTGGAAAGTTCGGTGAGAAAATAGATAGCCCTTCCGTGGGATTCAGCAATCCCGGGATTCCTAATCCCATACACAATACTTGCTCGTCCGTTATTTGATGAAGCTGCATGAGCTCACGGATTATATTTTTAATAGCTGTAATAACATAATCAGGACCTTCTGATGCATGTGTTGGGTCACTTCGCTCTGATAAAACACTCAAGCTTCCATCTAAAATAGCTGCTTTGATATTGGTTCCTCCGAGATCGATGCCAATCATATAACCAGGTGAATGATTCATGGATGAATCTCCTTTTTAAGGATGTATTCTTTGGGAAATTGTAACTAGCTTTTAGTATAGCAGTTAGCACTCCCCAATACGTATTCGATAATCATCTTTCTACACAAAAACAAATAAGCGATTGAAACACGCATCGCTCGAACGTTACGTCGGCATCCATGCGCACTTCTCTCGCTTATGGGTTATAGCTGAAGCCATTCTCTGCCTTACCTAATGATTCAACGTAATCAGATAATTGTATTTATCAGCATGCTTAAGCTCATCCAATATGATGCCGAACACTGTGTCTTTATAGATGCCAGCAGGCAGTCCAAACCAAATCTTGCGGTATCGTTCTACTGCACCCAATTCTCCCATCAAGGCTCGCTGTAGACCTGCTGTATAGGAGTTCACTTTTTCATATTGCTCATTGCTGGAACCTGTAATGGTCTGACCTGTCAACGCCAGATACATCTCTCTGAACATTTTGTTGTGACCACGCTCATCGTCACGAATACTTTCGATGATGGCTACCTGCTCCTGTGAAGGGGCCAAATTGATTAATTCCGTGTAGAATAGCTCGTCGTTGCGCTCCCCTTGTACCGCTTCCTTAATCATTTGTATCGCTTCCATATATCCAGTGCTCCATATAGGCGTGAATTCGTGTCTCATATAGTATACATTTCCCCAGTAAGAAGGTCCTTGATCCAAGCTGACTCCTCCCAACGTTTGTTTATGGAAGTATATGTGTATTCACCCATTCAGGTTCCTACCCAGAGAATGAGTGCAGTAGTTCCCCATCTGGTTGTAACAGAACTTTTTTATGAACAATACAATCAGTCTGGGCATATGGTGTATTACATTTCAAATAAGGAGTGCTGAGTATGACCCTACAAATGAATCCACAGCAAAGAGTGCTATATCAAGCGGACAATAATACAGCTCAAAACATAAGAGCCTATAGAGATCATCTACACAACATATGCAGACATCATATACACCAGTATGTTCGCATTGAGACCTTAGACGGCCAAATGATGGTAGGAAGAATTGTGAGCTGTGATAAGGGATTGTTGAACCTGGCCGTTAAGAATAATGAAGGTCATCATGGGCATGGTACTTATGGGAGAGGTTTTGGTTACAATGACGAGCTCATTTTAACTCTGGTTCTTTATGAATTGCTCGTAATTACTTTGTTGTACACCTAACAGAATGCTTCATCCTGAACAAAGGAATGACTCCTGTCTTGTACAGACGGAGCCATTCCTTTTTGTGATGTATTTTACCGAACAAGCGAAATCATAGACGGGTGTGTGATCAAGCTGCAAGATGTATTCAGCCTCACTGCAATTGGCGCATTAGATTAGACATAAAAAGTTCTCAGAACGATAACCAAGAGAATGTAGAGTACCAGAATCACGGCAGTCGAAGTGTAAACCGGGCAAATTTTCTCACAACTCACTACAAACACCTCCTTGTGATTTACCACAATATACGCATTTATCGCGCCAAGTGTTTGTGCTTATACCCAAAATTAGATACGAACATTTAGACCAATCCCATAACTTATGTAACACCGTCAAATCTCTAAATAGCCTACAGCACGGGTAGGTTTTACTACTACACGATTAAAAGAGATATCCTCACCTTTCGAAGGCTGGAGGAATGCTACCGGACACTGAGGAAACTTCTTCTCGATCGTGCTTGTTTCCACTCTCCCGCTATGCGTTTACACAAGGTTTTTTGATACAAGCTGTAATTTCAAAAAGTGGCTCAGTTATCTATGATTTAATCCAGCGTTTAATTAATGTTGATCCTGATGATTATAATGTAGCTAATCAGGTAGAGGTAATTCGACCTCCCTTGACTATTAATCAATTGGATAGTCTGGAATAATCCGCTGAGGAGGAATAACAACGCTTGGAGAATCATCAAGTACTACATCAGGACCACCCTAAAAGTAAAGCTAGGGCACTGTCTGAAGTGCTGGCTGTATCCACGAAGCTCGGCCTCACTTCATTTGGAGGGCCGATCGCACATCTTGGTTATTTTCATGAAGAGTACGTTCGCCGTCTAAAATGGATGGATGAGCGAGGCTATGCGGATTTAGTAGCGTTGTGCCAATTTTTGCCCGGACCTGCGAGCAGTCAAGTAGGGATTGGAATTGGGATCATCCGCGCCGGACTGCTCGGTGGGCTGATAGCTTGGATAGGTTTTACACTTCCATCTGTCATTGCCTTAGTCTTGTTCGCTTTCCTCTTGCAAGGCTTTGATATCAGCAGCTCAGGTTGGATTCATGGTCTTAAACTGGTTGCTGTAGCCATTGTCGCCCAGGCTATACTTGGTATGGGACAAAAGCTAGCTCCTGACCGTAGCAGGGCAACCCTTGCCATCTTTACGGCAGCGGCGACCCTCTTGTGGCAGACTGCTTTCATTCCAATCCTCCTTATTGTTCTTGCAGGCATTATTGGTATGATCCATTTTAGAAAAACGACAACCACTCAGATATCAGACCTGTCTGTTCCTGTTAGCCGTAGCTTGGCAGTAGTTTGTTTAGGTACTTTCTTTGGAATGTTGATTGTTCTCCCCCCGCTAAGCCAATTGGATAGCTCGGGATGGCTGTCATTCTTTGACAGCTTCTACCGTTCAGGATCGCTTGTATTTGGGGGAGGTCATGTCGTACTTCCACTGCTGGAGCGCGAATTCGTCCCTACAGGTCTGATCCACAAGTCCGACTTTTTGGCGGGATACGGTGCAGCACAAGCTGTACCAGGGCCATTATTCACTTTTGCCGGATATTTGGGAGCGATGATAAGCGGAGTTACAGGAGCAGTGATTGCAACGATCGCTATCTTTTTGCCCGCTTTTCTTTTAATCGTAGGAGCATTGCCCTTCTGGAATTTTTTACGTAAAAGCCCCAAAATCCAAGGCGCTTTAATTGGTATTAATGCTGCTGTTGTAGGCATCCTGTTGGCGGCGTTATATAATCCGCTTTGGACAACATCTGTTCTAGCTCCTGTTGATTTTGCACTGGTATCTATTTTGTTTCTAATGCTCGTTTTTTGGAAAGTACCCCCATGGATCGTTGTCGTCGCTGGTGCAGCCGGTGGTGCAATGATTAACTTGCTCTAACCCGTTAAACGGCAAAGAGCCTTACCAGTATGAATGCTGGCAGGGCTCTTTTGAATATGACGGTATATTTTTAATACTCACTAACCTCAAATGTCAGTACACGATCATACAAGATGTAATCTTTACGGCTGCTGAATGGACCTTTGTTATGAACATGCTTGTCGAGGGCATAGGAAGCTTTGCCCGAGCCTGCCTGCTTGGCTTCATACCAGGCAATGAAGTCATGGACCTCCTTCATGCTGAGGTCGAATTCTTTCTCCAGCCCTGTTGTCATCGTAACTACCATAATAGCCCGGTTGCCGGAAGGCTGTTCTGGTTCTGGATTAGGCTGTTCACCTGCCAGCGGAGTAGCCGAGGCCTCTTTGGATCGTTCCGATTCCACACCATTTACTGTCGCCGTCACGGCGAAATAATATGTCGTCCCATTGGTTAGCCCTGGAATAACATAGTTGGCATATGCATCCTTAGTCACACTCACTGTTTCCGTATAGTTACCAGGCTTCGTTCCATAATAGATCGTATAGTTTGTGGCATCCTGTACTTCCTTCCAGCTTAAGATAGCCTGCGAGCTGCCAGGAGAAGCCGTTAGTTGAGAGGGAGTATTAATAGGCACAATGTAACCGCCCTGATTAAGATCTATGGCATCCAGTGAAGTCCACACACCTGATTGGACAGATTCAATTACGATTTCATGGAATCCTGTCTCAAGACCTGTCTTTTCAAAAACAAGCGTTAATGTTCCTGTGTTATATTGCTCGCTATACGTGTAGGGAACTCCATCTATGGTGATTGACACTTCAGATGCATGCTCCTTACTTGTGTAGGTTAGTAGACGAATCTGATTTCCATAGAAATCAAATGTAATGTTCTGGCCTGGTGTTTGCGTCCATTTTCCCGTGGAACGATAATAGTTAGGACTTGTCCCTGGAGGTATGGTTCCTGTAACATACGCATCGTCATATCTAGTCCAGCCATTTTCCGGGTTCTTAAGTACGGTTCCTATATTGGCTGCATAGGTTTTTGTTGCCGTTAAAGAGAGTAGCATGAAGAGCGTAAGACCAAAAATGATCGTAAACTTTCTTAATATTTCCTTATTCATCGGAATACCCCCTAATATTTGGTGAATCCACTTAAAAATAAGGTAATCCATCAATCATGTCTAAACATAAACTTACTGATTTATAAAAATATACTATAATTTTGCATAATTATTTTTTATTGGTTTTCATTTTGATACAAAAAGCTCCACCAGTGCTAGCTAGCAGAGCTCTTAATACTAAAACTAACCAATGTTGATTCAGCCATCCTTGAGCTAATAATCACTCAGGTTACTCTATTTACCTTATGCGATAGATTAAGCTACCTCCAATTGTTCCGTGTTTCTTTACTTCCCCACACTAGTACTTGCTTGATCTACACCCGCCTCGTCTACAACTGAATCAGGCTCGCTGGTATGTAGCGCGCCTTGTACAAATGCTCTCAAATCACTTTTACTCGTCACACTTAAGACGGCTGCTCGCCCCACATAAGTCTGTTCAATTAGCTTCATAGGAGGAATCTGCTCACTAGCTGTAACGTTGCTCTCGTAACCCAGTGAAGCCAGCTTCCACATATCATCGACGGATAAATTCGTATCTATATAGGGACTTACTTCCTTCAGGATGGATGGGAGCTTCATAATCGAGGTCGTCGTCTTCATCTCCTCGGCAATGGCCTTCAGGAAATCCCGTTGTCTTTGTGTACGCGAGAAGTCAGACATGGCATCATGGCGGAAGCGCACATACTGCAGGGCTGTTGTTCCATCCAAATGCTGCATTCCCTCTTTGAGGTTGATATCAAATTCGTGCTTATCCGCTTTACTTTCATAATTCATATCCTTCTCAACATGAAAATCAACACCACCTACAGCATCGACCAGCTGAATAAAGCCTTGAAAATCTGTATACACATAGTATTGAACAGGCATACCTAGCAATTCGCCTACTGTACTCATAGCCACCTGTGGCCCGTGTTGAATAGCCGTATTAATTCGGTTCTTGCCGTGTCCAGCTATATCCGTATAGGTATCTCGAAGTATAGAGAACACATGGATGGTTTTCTGCGTAGGGTCCAGGGATACTACCATCATGCTGTCCGATCTCGGAATTTCCCCCTTCTTGGTTCCACGGGCATCTACCCCCATCAGTAGAATATTCACAGGCTCGGTGCCCAGCCACTCAGGTGGTTCAACAGCTACAGCTTCATTAATCTCACTAAAAGGAGAGTTTTCTGACGTCTTATTCAGACTCTCCAGTCCTCTATAAATAGAGGAAATGTAATAGATCGCAGAGCCAAGTGCCATGACTAGGATTAACAATAACAATATGGTTAGCGTTTTTTTTCTAAGGGTCATTCGATTACTTCCTTTCTCGACCTTGCTGTATACTCAGATAAATTAATGGTCCTGCAAGGCTTCATTTAATATACCGAGCAGATGTCGCCAAGATTTGATCAACATGTAAACAAGTTGTCACAAGCGAGGAATGTATTAGAGGAATCTATCAAATAAAAAAAAGAGCATCCCTATCTCCGTAAACCGGAATAGGGGTGCTCTGGGTAGTACCTTATGCAGTTACCAGGTGAACAATGGGGTGGTAAAATGTAAGACACAGAACCAATTTATTATCGAAATTCGATAATGAATGTCTGCTCGTCCTTCGCATCCGAGGCAATAGCTTGCGTAGTTGAGAACATCTTTTGCCCACGAATTAACACACTCTTGTTATCTGGGCTCCAATAGATTTCATTCGCGATGAGACCACGGTAGACAGGTTCGTTAGACAGAATATTCTTCCCTTGGACCTTCCCGACAAATAAAGCATCTTGATCGTATAAAGAATAAGCAATGCTCTTCTTGTCGTGAGACAGTTGGAAATCATTCACCTTCTCCAGCAATATGGACAGTTCACTGCTACGCTTATCGTATACATACAAGGTTCGATCAGCACCGAGGAATACGAATTGATCTGCTGTAAGCCAAGCATATTGCGCCCCCGCTCTTTCGCGCTCATATTGAACTCTAATGCTGTCTCCACTGACTGATCCCAATAGCAGATTAGTCCTGCCATACGAACCAGGTGGATACGTAGTTAAGAGTACACTTTCTCCATCATCGGACATCTGTACGGTAAGAACTGACCCCAATGAAGTCAGGTCTCCTAACATATAGGACTTCGATGTCTTCGTAACAACATCATACGAGCGAAGCCTGCTATGCTCATCTCCCTGATAACCTACCAATAGATAGCTCAGGTATTTGCCGTTGTTCGACCAGGACACGTCCTGTAGGAAAAAAGGGGCCCGGGTGCTAATCTTGGCTACTTCTACCTCGTTACCATCGGCTAAGGAAATGATCTTCAGCCTACTCTCCGATGCTGAACTTGTGATTTGGCTAACATACTTACCGTCAGGCGACAACAGCATTTGAGTGTTGACATGGTCCATTTTAGGTACGACCTTACTTTGATCATAGGGACTGGTTATACGCCTTAATTCAGTCCGACCAGTTATTCCTTCATTTCGGGTGACAGCAAGTACAGAATTCGAAGCTGCCCACCCTAATAATAAATCCGAATTCGTAATCTCATCAGGAAGTCGATAGATCTTATGGACCTGGAATGGATGAGAATCAGGCTCTTCTATATTCATATCTACCTGACCAGGTATAATGACAGTCTCCGTTGTAGGCCCCATATTGCAGCCTGACAAGAGTATCACACTACATGCGAGATTCATTAGAAGCAATGCAACGCGTGTGTTGTTCATAACGATGTCCCCGTTCTTACGATCTTCAAGCCGTCAAATTCTACAGTTACGCTCGTATGACCCTGCTGATTAAGGATGGATACCGCTCCTCCAGATTCATGCACGATAGATTTTACGATGCTAAGTCCCAGCCCTACGCTACCCTCTTCCGATCCACTGGGGTCGGCCAGATAGAAGGGCTCGAACCAATCAGTCAATGAATCTGCCTGCATGGGATCACTCGGATTCTCAAACACAAAGCGAATTTTACCATCGGCGTGAAATGCCTTCACATTGATTTCCGAGAACGATGCACTATATTTAATCGCGTTGTCCAGCAGATTGATAAAGATTTGGCGGAGCCTGTCCTTGTGGATCATTACCATCAGATCGGGCTGAATTTCACACTTTATTTTTTTCTTATAACGCTGTGCGCGGATCGTCATGGACTCACACACATCCTGTAGAATCAGACCTGCCTCGACCTTATCGGATTCCTCTGTTGTTGCATTTTTACGCGAGACTTCAAGGAGCTTCACCACCATGGCATGTAATCTCTTGCTTTCCTCAATAATATGATTCATTCCTTTATCAAAAAAGCTTCGATCCTGCTCGCCGTTCTCCCGGATCAGTTCAGCATATCCCAGAATGGACGTGAGAGGTGTCTTGAGCTCGTGAGTCACGTTATCAAAAAATAGCTTTTCCTTCCGGTGAAGCTCCTGAAGATGATCCCGATCCTTTTTGATAATCGTAATTTGTTTGCTGATCTGGTCAATCATATCGTTGAAATTGTCCGCTAACCTACCGATCTCATCTTGCTGCTTCACCTCAGCTCGCACGTCCAGATTCCCATTCTTTACTTCCGTAGATACCCGGCTAAGCTTGACCAAGGGAACGGTGATATGTCTCGACAGAACATACGAGAAGAGGAAGGCCGCCACAAAAATGGCCAATGACATGTAAAAGATGATATCCAGGACCCGACCACTTTGCTGGTATAACAGGCTGAAATCCTTGGAAAAACGCAATATCCCCACTCTCGCTCCATCAATAACGACAGGATAGGAGAAGAGAGCCACAGCACTGCTGTGGTCATAGGTGATGCTATAAGCCATGTTGCCATTCACAGCCTGCTGCAGATCATTCTCTTTATGCTGTCCGAACATAGAGCTGTCCGAGGCATGGAGTAATTCGCCTTCCACTGTGTAGACACCTACGGCGCTGCCTGTCGCATGATTTAGATCATCCGCCATTTCCTGAGCCATTTCACCAAAATACAGAGTATTGCTTGTGAAATGATTAATGAGAAACGCCTGACGAACATAAATGTTACTGTTGTTCTTAAGTCCCACTAACTCTGAGGTTACGAGCTTCTGATTGCTGGACTGAATGAATTCCTTAACCGTCTGATTAAGAATAAGAAAAGAGAGGAAGAAAATAAGAAAGAATCCTACAAGAAATTTAACACTGATTCTCTTCATGATTCTTAATCCACCTGTTTTACAAATTTATACCCGATACCGAACACCGTAATAATATAATTACTGGCGCCTAGCTTCTTGCGCAGTCGCTGGATGTGAGTGTCTACTGTACGTGTATCGCCTACAAATTGATACCCCCATACCAAATCGAGCAAATCCGAGCGAGTAAATGTCTTGCCCTGATTCCTGAATAAGGTCATCAGCAAGTCATATTCCTTGGGTGTCAGCTCCACAGCTTGCCCATCGTTCTTGACGAGTCGTTCCTCGGTAACAATCTCCAGCTTATGAAAGCTTAGAACACCTTTACCATTCTCTTCATGGCTCCCACTTCTCGCAGAATCAAGCCGTCTCAGGATCGTTCGAATCCGGGCAATAACCTCCCGTAAATCAAAGGGCTTCGTGATGTAGTCATCCGCTCCGATTTCCAGTCCAAGGATCTTGTCGGTAATATCTGATTTAGCTGTAATCATAAAAATGGGGATGTTATAGTCTGTAGTCACCCTTTTACAAATATCCAGCCCGCTCTGATCGGGCAGCATCCAGTCCAGTAACAATAAATCTGGCTTAAATAGCTCCAACTCCTTCATGCCTGCAGCACCGCTTGCAGCAGTCCGCGTCTGGAAGCCTTCCTTGGAGAGTCCATAGGATAGCAGATCGGCTATCGGCGCGTCATCTTCAATGATGAGAATTTTTGCATTGTTCAACGGATCTTCAACTCTTTTCTTCTTAACGTAACGTTCACAAAGTAATAGCTAGAATGGTTGAACCATACTAGTCAAATAACTAAAATAGATGGTTAGCTAGAAAATGGAGAAAGCCTCGTTGCGGGGTCCCTCCTACAATACAGGTCCTTTCGTTCAAGGTATCAGATACAGCTTCCAGACACAATCTTTAAACGGTCTTGTGACAAATTGTTTACATCCTGATCAAACTTTAGTGACATCTCCCCTCTAATATGCACTATATTCAGTCCTTAATCACAAGGAATGAAGGGTACATACAAAACCAGAGTCTTTCTGGGAGGAGGATATCGGTGTCTATTCGTAATACACGGCAACAGGATAGCAATGCAACAACGATCACACAGGATTCTATGGAAGGAAAAAAGCGCCAAAGAGCAAATCCCTCGGGCTCTGGTCGCCTTATCGCGCTTGATGCTGTTCGGGGACTGGCCGTAATAGGCATGTTTTTGCAGCATTTCGCGCTGAATGAAAGGAACGCCTTTGTTTCTGGGAATACAACCTTGCTTTTTATACTCTGTGGCGGAATCTCTTACTCGATTATGGCCGGACGAATGCTGGGGAAAGGAACCGACATAAAGGTATTTCGTACGCGAATGCTGGCCCGGTCCGTATTCATCGACATCATTGGATATCTGCTGATCATGTTAAATGCTCCGTTCGGTGTGATTCTGCCAGCCTATGCTGGACTGTTCCTTCTGGCGTTGCTATTGGTGCGTCGCTCGACCCGGACGCTTGTCTTGACAACAGCAGTTCTGATCTTGATCGCCCCACCTCTGATGATCCTTGGAGGAAGCCTCCTGTCAGGCACTTACTTACTCAGGGACATTGCTGGTGGTCCAATGTCAGCGCTTGGACTGGCACCTGCCTTCGTAGCTGGTATGGCGATTGGCCGCCTTAATCTTCAGCATGCGCGAACAGCCTTCTTGTTCGTTGTTAGCGGAGGATTCATTATCGCGATCAGCAAACTGCTCGCTACGTTCATTATGCGTGGTCTTAATCAGTCATTTGAAGCATGGATCGTAAGCGTTCAGGGCACTGTAGTCAACCAACCTGATCCTTATGCTATTTGGCCGCATAATGTGGATTCTCCGATGTGGCATATGCTTCTGTGGACAGCTCCACACAGTGCTTCTACATTTCAGACACTTATGGGGCTGGGAATCGCGTTCCTGGTGCTAGGAATTGTCTGCCTCATACCCAACAAGCTCTCAGCAGTGCTCAAGCCTTTTGCAGCCGTCGGACGTGTTGCATTGACAATGTATACCTTACAGTTCATTGTGATCTGGATACTTGAGCTAGCTGGAATTGAACTAGGATTGGGTAGTATGCCATTAGGTGATTTGCTCGTTGCAGTAATAACCGTAGCGATTAGTTGGATCATTGCGCTGCGCCGCACAGGTCCACTTGAAGCCTTCATGAGAAGATTCGACCAAGCCTTCACTCCCGCAGCCGACACGAATAGCGGTTCATCTAAGTTATAGTCAACTGCTAAGTTATAACCAGCTACACAAAGTCAATAAGCTTACCTAGTCACTGTGTACAATGCTAGGAAAGCTTATTGACCCTTTTTAAGGTAAGTTGGAATTATATAACTACAAAACACTGCATAATGGGTATGCATTGCGAACAAGCTATAATCATTACACTGTGAGGAGGATTTTTGTAATGAAACGAATAGTTGCATATGTATTGCCCTTGCTCCTGGTTACAGCCTTATCAGCTCCGGCTTTTGCCCAACACACGACGGATCGAGACATGACGTATCAAAACAATAGGGCCAATTACCAAACGAACTCCGTTCGAGCTAATGCAGTGGACAACGATAACAACTCGAATTGGGGTTGGCTGGGATTATTAGGTCTGATCGGATTAGCAGGCATGAGAAAAAGAGTACCTGATCGTTCCGATCGATAAGTAAGCTTATATCCATCAAAGAGCAGTGAGGAAAATCATCCTCCTGCTCTTCGCATTACCTAGGTCCCACAATACTAAATGGTTAAACTATTCAATTAAAAGCTCAAAGTTTTTTTACACTTAAGTAGCATTTTTTCCAGGAGCAGGGTCACCGGTCCGGTTAGCGCAAAGGCTATAATCGTTCCAATACCTACAACCCCTCCAAGAATAAATCCAGTGCTAAAAAAGATGGCATCTACGCCAATTCTACCGATGTCATACCGAAGTCCGAATTTGGACTCGACGTATCGCAGAACAGCGTCTAACGCATACATTCCATTGCTGAAATTCATCAACAACACATAAGTCATGGAGAAAAAAATGTTGGCAAGAAGCACAATGGAGATTTTTGCCCATAGTGAGAATTGAGGCAAGTCCATATCGGCAATGAACGGATGAACCCAGTTAATCAAGGGACCGATTAGAAGACAATACATAATGGAGCCTAACCCGATAGACTTATGATTTAACCAAAGACCTGCAGCAAGAAAAGCAATGCTTAGGCCGAAGCTTGCAAGCCCGACACTGATGCCGAGGCTTTTATGCAAGCCGTCTAATAAAACCGTTAAGGTATCGGACCCTATATTACATTCGATAAATAAATTGACGGCTATGGCGCTTAACAGAGTCGCTACGAACACGATAACCAATTGGCCGATACGATTTGCGAATACAGGGGAAACCAATTTCAATCGAGATCTTCTCCGTTGGAAGCAATCACCTTTTTCATCCAATGATAACTATCCTTAAGATAACGCTTCTTGCTTCCCTGACCATAATCATCCTGATCTACATAAATGAAACCGTACCTTTTGCTCATTTCCGAGGAGGAGCAGCTAACGATGTCGATCGGCCCCCAGGCATAATATCCTCTCAAATCCACCCCATCTTTAATAGCTTCTTTCATTTGCTCAATATGATCCCGGTAATAATCAACCCGGTAAGGATCGTGGATGGAATGATCTTCTTCCAGACGGTCATGGTAGCCGACCCCGTTTTCCGTAATATAAATGGGACACTGGTACCGATCATAGAACAGATTAAGCAAGGTACGCAATCCGACAGGATCAATGGTCCATCCCCATGAATTAGCTGGAAGCTCGAAGTTGCGGTACGGACCCGTTTTGTTTTTCAAGCTCTCATTATCAAAAATACGAGTATAGTAATAGGAAAATGACATAAAGTCAGCCGTATGTCGCAGCGCCTCTTCATCACCCTCCGCGAACTCAACCGTAATGTTGTTGTCGTTGAAGTAACGGAAAGCATAGCCAGGATAATAACCACGCAGCAACACATCGGAGAAGAAGTATTCCATTTGGTTATTGCGAACGGTAGCGAATACGTCTTCTGGTTTGCTGGTCGCCGGGTACGCAGGTCCACCACAAAGCATCATACCGATTTGCAAGTCAGGATTCAGCTCTTTGGCATATTTCGTAATCAAGCCGCAGGCTACCATTTCATTGTGCACACCTTGATATTTAGCGGAGAGCAGATCCTCTACAACATCCTCCGCAATACCTAGATGGTTAAAGGATTCATGAACGATTAAATTGATTTGATTAATGATGATCCAATATTTCACCTTGGTATGGTAACGATCCAGGATGACTTGGCTAAAGCGGTGAAAAAAATCAATCATTTCTCGGGAGTACCAGCCTTTATAAGCCAAAGTTAAATGAAGCGGCATTTCATAGTGGGACAGCGTGATCATCGGCTCCATCCCATTGGCAATAATCTCGTCAATCAAATGGTCATAAAACTTCAATCCAGCTTCGTTGGGCTGCTCCTCATCGCCGTTTGGAAAAATCCTTGTCCAGTTGATCGACGTGCGGAACGTTTTGAGTCCAAGCTCGCTGAGCAGCTTCAGATCTTCTTTATAGGTATGATAGAAATCAATGCCCCAGCGTTTTGGAAAAATCTTCTCTTTATTCTGAATGGCATTTTTAATATAGTCGGTAGTTAGCTCCAGGTTATATTTTTTCTCTAACGGAACTTGGTCTGTATACTCGTTAATATCCGCTACGCTTAACCCTTTTCCGTCAATATCATAAGCACCCTCAGCCTGATTGGCAGCAATGGCCCCTCCCCATAGAAAGTCGGCAGGAAACCCAGATGGAATGGTCTTCATAGTTTATACTTCCTCTCTTTGCTTATTGGTCTCTAATTGGTTCAATCTCTTGTCGAAGCTTTCAAAAATATCAAGCAGCCGCTTGGCCAAGTTAATCTCGCTGTAGACGGTCATTAGCGTATCTTGTGCATGAGCGAATAACACCGAATAATCTCCTTGCTGGCCTTCCGTTTCTTTTTGGATGCAATTCGTTTGCACCCGATGAGCAATGACGATTTCAGCGTTGGCTAACTTCATTTTTGACCTTGCGCCGTCAAACTCAGCATCCTCAATGTCCTTTAATGCCTCCATACAGTGCTTTCTTGCTTCTCCTGCATGCAAAATGATTTGCATCGCTTCCTGAGCCACTTGTTCCGATGTCATGATTATGATCTCCTTAACAAATTAATGGGCTTGCTGCGCTTCCTTCTCAACCTCTTGTTTCTCGTACGTTTTGAAAAATGGATACCAAATCAGCGTTGCTACAACAACACAGATCAGCATCAGCATTATGCCTGTGACCGTTCCCGTCGTGATCCAGGTGGAGATCGGAAACGGGACGTACCACATATCGAATATCACTTTTGGTATAGGAGCAAACGGAATCACTTTCGTTCCGAACCACACGATTGCAGGCAGGACAATACCAATGATCCACATCGGAATCATCAATAACGGATTCCATACGATGGAGCCGAATATTAAAGGCTCGTTGATGTTAAAGATGGAGGGAACCAGACTTGCCCGCCCCAGAGCTTTCAGTTTGGTGCTTTTGGAGAACATATGCATAACAAGTAATGGCAATGTACAGCCAACGCCTCCCACCCACAGGTAAGCGGAAAATATCGTCTCTGATGTAACCAGATTGTGCGCTCCCATTGTCGCATTTGCGGTGATCGCCGCCAGAAAAATGGGTTTGGTTACCGGGGTCAATACCCAACTGGAAATCCCCATGGAATACAGGAAGCAATAAATAAACAGAATCAGCATAAATCCCCAAGGGCTTTCCGTGATGTGAGCCAGCGGCATAAATATATTCAGAATGATATTGTAAATATCGACATGAACGATATCGACTAGCAGCCAGGCTATAATCAAAGTGATGCCAATCGGAAGCATCGAGTCGAACCAGGATCTGACAAAGTCCGGGATAACGGACTCTTCCTTAAAGAAAGAGAATCTTCCGAACAAGCTCATCACATAGCCGGTAAAAAGAGCAGCGATGATGGCAACGAACATTCCCCCGGTTCCCAGCGAACTATGATTAAAACCGACAGTACCATCCTTGACGACTTGAGGAGACACAATGATCAAAAAAGTGATCAGACCTGTACATCCGGCAATAAAGCGCTGTTTTCTTAACTTCTTTTTCTCCATCAGGTTGAACGGTATGAGAAAAGAAACTAACAGTGAAAGCATCCCCATCGTCCATCCGAACGGTACCCAGAAATTAGGGTAATTCGGTATTTTGTATAAATCACCTGGTATCGTCAGTAGGCAAAATACCGATCCTAGAAGAATGAAAGGTAACAGCTGCATGACAGAATCCTTGAGTGTCACAATCCAAACATTATTGTTGACCTTATTCATCTTTGGAGAGAAGTCATTTTTGAGCCATCCGATGAAGTTATTCATTGTCCTTATCCCCTTTAAATGTTCAACTCGCTTAACAAATCATCCAAGGCTTCTTCCCCGTTTAAGGTTGAATAATAAGATGGCTTCATTAAGAGCACTTTAACATCCGTACCTTGCGTGAGCTCCTTAATGTCATCCATAATATAAGCCAAGTGAGGACCCACTAATAATGCATCAATATCATCAATGTAATTTTCAATTTCTGCCTCTCCTCTGGCTTTGATCTCCATATTCAGGCTTCTTTTTTTAGCAGCCTTGCGAAGATTGGCAGCCATAAAACCGGAGCTTGCTCCCGACCCACAGATTAGCAACACGTTTAGCACTTCTTCTGCATTTGCCATGGTAATCATCCTCGCTTTTCTATATAATCGTGTTGTGACAGCGCTGTCATCCTTACAACCACACTATATTACAATTTCAAAGCCGCTCTCAAATAAAAAACTGCACTCCTAAGGTGAAAGATTTTAAAGCGAGGAAACGCCCATGAAAACACAGTATATCGATTTAATTCATTATTTAAGCAACTGCACGCATTGGATACCGTCGCAAAGCTTGGCAGATCGATATGGCGTGTCCAAACGCACCATCAAGTCTTACATTGGTGAGATTAGTCAGCTCCACCATGGGTTAATCCTCTCGTCAAACAAAGGCTATAAAGTGGATACGGATCAGGTGAACACCTTTCTGAACAGCGAACAAACGGCCATCCCTCAGATGCAATCCGAACGAATTGCCTATATTCTGAAAAAAATAGTGCACACCAATCAACCTATTTATATACACGATTTAAGCGATGCACTGTTTATCAGTGAATCAACGCTGAGGCTGGATTTGAAGCTGATCAAGGAAAGGCTTGCCAAAAGCAATCTGGAATTGAGCTGGGCCAAGAATCATATTGATTTGCGAGGCAAAGAAAAGGACAAGCGTAAATTAATGAGCAGCATTTTGTATGAAGAGGCAAACGGAAGCTTTATCGACGTCGATAAAATCAAGAGTTTTTATAGCGAACTGAACGTAGATTACATTCGAAAAGTCGTTGTGGAGACCTTTTCTTCCCACCACTTTTTCACAAATGATTTTTATTTAACGAACGTGATCATTCACATTACCATTGCACTGGATAGAATGAAGCATGATTTTCAATTTTTGAATAAGGCCGTAGATTTTCACACGGACAATGCTGCATATCAGATTGCCAGAGAGATTGCCTCACAATTGGCAGCCTATTTTCACGTCCAATATTCAGAAGAGGAAATCGCGGATTTGGCGCTTCTGATTTCGTGCAATGGTACAAACGTCAACTTTACGCAAATCGAAGTCAGCGATCTGGAACGAATCGCCGGGAGCGACTGTATTGATTTGGTCAGCGAAATCGCATTCAACTTGCACAAGTATTACTATATCAGTATTGCCGATGCTGATTTTATTACCCGTTTCACGCTGCATGTTAAAAACCTGTTGATGCGATTAAACAACAACCATTCAACGAAAAATCCATTAACAAGCACGATCAAAAAGGAATGCCCTCTGATTTACGATTGCGCCGTACATGCATCCCTTGTGATTAAAGAACGAACCGGTTATCGGATCAGTGACGATGAAATTGCTTATTTGGCTTTTCATCTGGGGTATGCCATTGAATTGCAGCGGCAAACCAACGTAAAAATCTCGTGTACAGTGCTGTTTCCACTCTACTACAACATGAATGTACAAATGATCAATAAATTGCAGCAGTATTTTGGCGACGATATTTCGATTCATTCGATTGTTACGGACGAAAGCGACTTGAATTACACATCTAGTGATTTCATTATTTCATCCGCCCAGCTACACAAAATTCCGGAAGTGCCCTTTGTCGTGATTACTCCCTTTTTTATCGAAAGTGACCGCGAAAAAGTATCGGATAAAATATTTGAGATAAAAGAGCATAAGAAGAAAAATCAATTCAAGCTCCATCTGGAATCCTTTCTGGACGAAAGGCATTTCTGCCATTCCACGGAGCAGTCTGAGAAGGAGGATGTTTTACGGTTTATTTGCCAAATTCTGAATCGGGATGGCTATACGGACGAGGATTATTACTCCAAAATCCTGGAACGAGAAACCATGTCGTCAACCGCATTTGGACAGGTAGCCCTACCCCATGCGATTAAAATGGAGTCCCACAAAACGGGCATGTTCATCTACCTGAATCCGAATGGGATCAAGTGGGATCATTCTATCGTGAAAATTGTGTTATTAATCACCGTGAGCGGAGAAGGAAGAAAGATTTTCCGTGACGTATTCGATTCGCTCGCTACCATATTAACGAATGATACCCATGTGAATGTCCTCTCTTCCCTGGATAATTTCGAGGACTTCATCAACCAATTAATCGCCTGCTGGGAATAATCGTTCGGCATCTCCCAGCAAAGGCGCTTATCATTGATGTCATTTCCCGGCAGGGATAGAGGACTTGCGCCTTTGGACATAGTTCTCCTGAGAGCACTCGGCACGGTATGGCTCAGATTTCGATGGAGTTCTCGGCAAATGGAGGCATGATGCCTGCCTAATTCACGGACAATGGTTCTGGCACTATTCCCCTGCTAGTAGAGGATTTCTAGCTTGCTGCGCATTCATTAAGGTGTCTTAACATAAAGAGCCCTAGGTAGTTTCTTCAAAGATGTGGTTCGATAACAAGTCATTTAAACTAATGATTTTACTTCCTTTACTTTCATAATAGCTCAGCATTTCGTTAATTTTCCTTTTATCATAGCTTGTAATGCAATCTGATAATACATTAACGCTATAATTTACTTTGCGTAAGTTGTAGCAGGTTGATTTCACACAAGCAACAGCATCTGCTCCTGTTATGTAGAAGTCACTTATTTGATTGTTGCTAATAAAGTCTGTGAACTCTTCACTGCTCAATGCGCTTCCTTTGTATTTTGTAAAAACATTTTCGGATACCATGTTTAAATCTGGAGCTAGTTCAGCTCCGCGAGTATTGGGTTTAAAAGTTCTCGTGCCGTCTGATAAATTTTCATGCCTAATGTAGATCACATGAATATCCTTATCCACTGCCCATTTTATTGCTCTATTGATATTATCAATTATTTCCTTGTAATTCTTTGTTATGTCGTTTTGAATATCTATTATTACCAAAGCTTTCTTCACCATAGGGCTTCCTCCTCGTATTGGCTTGTTTGATTTTCATCATACTATTCAATTATTGACAACAGTATGGCAGTATTCTAATACTGATCAAAAGAAATTTTGAGAAATTGAAAGTATGTCGTTTGATCCCTTCGTTTATAATCCACACACAAAAAAGCTCATTCCTACTCATGGTTCAAGCGGGAAAGAGCTTTGGGAAGTTTATCAGGTGTTTGATTTATTGGTTTAAATGTACGATCTTGTTTTTTGGGTTGTACATAGGCAGTTGAAAATGTTCACAGACTATGTATCTATTTCAAGATCGCCTACAATATTGAGATTTCTATTATATGTAGATTAATGAATCTTTGGAGGCTCAGACTGCATCGCATCATTAAGCTGGGCCAAAAAAACACCTTCGTTCGGGCCAGGGTTATTCCGAAATACTTCTGCTTCTTTGACCAAAACTTCGTCTATATCCGTGCCAAGTAGCTTTAGCGTTGCATCAATAAATGAAGAAAGCGGCATCGCACGCGGCTCATCATTATTGCTCTGAACCCACGGTGGTACAATTTCTATTACTTTCACCGAAGTATCTTTAAGCATGTATCTTTGGGACAGTGTATAGGTATGAAGTGCTGCCTTCGTCGCAGAGTATATAGCAGTTGCCGCTAGTGGTACAAATCCAAGAATCGAAGTCGTGTTGATGATAACAGCTTCTTCTTTGGACTTCAAATGGTCGATTAATGCAGAAGTCAATCGAATGGGACCTAACAAGTTCGTGGCGACTGTCGAAACCAAAACATCCTCATCGATCCTCCCCACTGCGTTATCGGGCTGAATGATGCCGGCGTTGTTAATCAAGACATTCAAATCCGGAAATTGTTCGATTACATGATTGGCTGCCCTCTCTATACTTACAGGGTCTTGTACATTCAATTCCACTGCGAACATGCCTGGATTCGCTTGGATGGTCTCCTCTAGACGCTCTTTACTTCGGCCAGAGATAATAACTTTGTTTCCGAGATGCTGAAGAGCTTCTGCTAACGCACGTCCAATTCCCGAACCGCCACCTGTAATAAAAATCGTGTTTCCTGTAAGTTTCATCATTATACCTCCTCTTAATTTGAACTTGTTGAATTATCAACATTCATTTTATATAGTGAATGTACCAGGGCTATAGATGGTCTACAATGGTTAAACCAGGTTCAATTGTTCATTTTTCAACAGTTGGGTTCAAGTTGTTCATTTTGTATGGGATGGAGAGGAGGTAAGATATGGACAGGCGCATTCCAAAATCGAGACAAGCTATTATCGATGCTTTTATGAGGCTGATGTCGGAAAAGGAATTTGAGAGCATAACGATCAACCAAATTGCGGAGGGAGCAAATGTCAATCGAGGAACAGTATACTTGCATTTCGATGACAAGTACGATCTACGCGAGCAATGCATGCAATCTCAAATTAACCAGTTACTACAACATTGCATGTCTGAAAAAAACCTCAATCATCTCCCTTCGAAAACCTCGCTACATCGCGCGTTTGAATATTTGGAGCAGCATGCTTCTTTCTATTCCATAATGCTCAAGAGCAAGGGAGGCACTGTTTTTCGAAACCAAATGGAGACTATGTTCAAAAAAAGCCTGAATCAGCATCTTGATTCGATCAATCCCGGTCCAGAAATGAACAGGGAAATTACGGTACAGTTTTTAATAGCAGCGACAGTCGGTGTATTAGATTGGTGGATGATCCGTTCAATGCCTTATCCGGCACCGGTCATGGTTGAACAATTTTGGTGCTTGCTGAACCCAGGTGACAAAGGCCAGGAACATCGTTCCATTGGAAGTTGCTGATTTGGCAGTGTCTGACAGACTGGGCGAAATCGACTTTTCAAACCACAATAAATCAACAGCACGTGGTGCAATAAAATACACTCTTATGACATCAAAGCAAATAGGTGTAATGACTATTGCAGCGGATACAAACTATAATTAGACAGATTCAAAGAGCAGCGAGGTCAATCCTTCTGCTCCTTTTTGTCTGGTAGCTCTTATTCTGTCGAAGTAAAAAATATAGTTCGCTAAATCATGTACTATGAATATATGTAATTATAAAAATGCTCCACCAGCGTTAGCCAACAGAGCTCTTAAAGTCGTTTCTAAATTCATATTAGATATACAATCAGTTGATTTTAATCAACTCCAAGATCGGTTCAACGAAAATAGCCCCTGTAAGGGGGCTATTCCAGATACCCAGCACGTCCTTGTTGCCATCCAGATCCATGCCGATGACCATGTAAGTAGCTTTACTCACGATGGTCCCGCTTAACCTTGAAATGGATGGCATCCAGAAACACGATAGCATACGTCGGTTGCAAGGAACCGTTATATAGTCACATCGACTATTGAATAAACTCTTTGACCATCCAATTTAAGAATCTCTCTTTTTCCTCATAGTGTGGATAGTGCGCCGACTGTTCATAAGAAATGAACTCTTTTTGTTCCGCTTCAATTCCTTCAAAAAATAACTTAGCAGCTAGTGAGGAGGTCATATAATCGTAATCACCCATAACAAAATAGGTGGGTAGATCCATCTCAGTCACCCTAGAAGGCAGGGAATTCATCATGGCTTCCCCTATCAAAATTTCTTGTGAATAGCTCATCCCTTTCGTGTGACGAAATGTATCTACGATGTTGTATTCACTGCTTAACGCCTTTCCCCAGAAGCTCTCATCTGGATTTTCCATCAACCTTGCTGCACCGCCATATTTCTTCACGTATTGTCGTGGCGTAAACGCCTGACCTTGCTGTATGGCTTCAGCAACCTGTTCCAGTTCTTGAACATCTTTTTCATTTCCGGCTAGTCGAGCTTGCTCGACGACATAACTCCAGCTCTCTGTCTCGCTCAGAAGCACATCTCCAACTTGACCTATACCGATGTAGGCTTCGAATTTCTCAGGTGCTTTCTGTGCAGCTAGTGTACCAATGTATGTGCCAAATGAATGGCCGATCAGTATCACCTTTTTCTTACCTAAACGCTCAGTAATGTAGTCGGTGATAGCCAATAAATCCTCAACCAGTAAATCAGCTGAAAGATTAGAATAGTCCTCGGAAAAATGATAGGATTTCCCACTTGCACGCTGATCATAGTTTACTACCGTAAACCGGGATTCCAATAAATCTTGGTTTTTCTTAGCGAATGGAAGCTCCGATGATGCTGGACCACCATGTACAAAGAGAATAACCGGATTATCCAAGTTATGACCTCGAATCATAATCGCATGTTTAGACCCATTTATGTCTACTTGCTCCAACGTGCTAATCCCATTCTCCGTTTTTATTTTCGGAGTCCATGTAGGAAAGTAAAAGACTACGAGTGAAAGGATGAGAATAGTAACACCTGTCCCTAAAATCGTTTTCTTCCATTTATTCATGCTAGTAATACCCCTCTCTTTTTCAATTCAGGCACGCGACGGTGCTACTTGCTTGCTTTGTAAGCATAGATCTTAAAAGTCATACTTACATAGTGCGGTTTAGTAATGATTGAAGGTATGACAAAAAAAATCGGCAACCCAGATGAGTTGTCGATTCTCAAGTTCATAATTAAACACATTTAACCTTGCTAGCCATCCATCATTCCTGAATCTCTTGCCTTACGTGTTGCCTCTTTCCGTCCCTTTACATCCAATTTAGAATAGATCGAAGAGATATAGTTTTTAACAGTTCCTTCACTAAGAAAGAGCGCTTCGGCAATATCTTGATTTCGCAAACCGGATGCAAGCTTGTGAAGCACTTCAATTTCGCGTGCGCTTAATCCGTAATCATTATTTTTTGGAGCTACGGCCTGGGGCATATTTCTAAGCATCTTGCGCGCCATTTCCTGAGAAATTAAAGTCCCCCCTGTGTGCACGACTCTTATTCCTGCGGCCAGTTCCTTGGGACGGATGGCTTTGAGCAGGTATCCTTCTGCTCCATTGCTCAAAGCCGTAAGAACATAATCCACTTCCTTGTAAGAGGTCAACATTATAATTTTGATAGCTGGAAATTGCTTTTTAATCCGTAACGTTGCGGTAACACCATCCATAACAGGCATATTAATATCCATTAACACAATATCGGGTTGAAATTGCTTACTACATTCGATTGCTTCCTCTCCATTTTTGGCCAATCCGACAATTTCAAAATCTTCTTCAAGAGAAAGAACAATATCAAGACTTTCCAGAATCAGCTCCTGATCATCGGCAATTAATATTTTAATGTTCTGCAGCACGCAGCATCACCCCACTTAATGGAATTTCACATCTGACCTCGGTAATTGTAACCGCTCCAGATGAAGAGGAGAGGATCAGCCTGCCTCCTAGGTGCTGAATCCGTTGCTCCATGGTGGTTAAGCCAAAACCATAATCCAGTTTATCTATGGGCTTACCATTATTTTGAATCACCAAATGCAAGACTTCTTCAGCAATATAAAGTTTTAATTGCAGTGCAGATGCTTTCCCATGTTTCAACGCATTCGTAAACGATTCTTGAATTACACGAAGGATAGCCTGCCTTGCTTCAAAACGCATGGGTTGCTCAGTCAAGGGCAAGTCCAACGTAACATGCGTCCCTGTATGCTCGGTAAAGCTAGTCGCAAGGGTCTCAATTTGCTTGTATAGGCAGTCATTATCATCTCCCCCTATTTCGTGAACGATCTCTCTAATTTCGTCCAGATTTCGTTCAGCTAAAGTTCGCAAACGAGTAAGGCGCTCCTTCACCTCCATAGGCTTACGATCCATAAGAGCGATAGCCACATCCAGACTCATAATCATCGAGATAAATGAGTGGCCCAGTGAATCATGTAGTTCCTTGGACATCCGATTTCTCTCTTCCACTAAAGTCATTTGTTCGACCTGAGCAGCGTAATGAATTAACAATTTGTTCTGATGTTCAACTTCAACGGCTAAAGCATTTTTCTGATGATAGGCGTTAGCTATAAAACTAACCCAGATCCCAATAAAGCAAAATAACAGGTTATCAATACCCATGCTCATGCTTTGATTCAAAGTATATCCCTGATAAATTTGGAAGCCGAACGGTAGCAAAAATATAACAGGAAGCACCCAAAACGTCTGTCTGGTCAATAAATAACCCATGATCAGACTGGGAAGCAAGTAATCGGAATTGAACATGAATTCAGGATGAATCATGGAGTTAACATAGTAAGACCCGCCGAGTATAATCTCGACTATGCAAAACCATGTTTTATTTATCCTCCGTTGTGGGAACCAAAACCACATCGGAACAAAAAAGGCTGCCAACAACCAGATTATTTCCAATTGGAGTTGGACAAGATCTTTTGAAGCAGTCACAATTCCAATAGCAAGTAACAAATAATAATAAGATCGAAGCAAAAAAATGCTCCAGTCCATAAAAGCAATTATCTTCTTCACTTGTGTACTCCTCCAGCCTGGTCATCGCTCCGAAATCGAGTAGATAATCTAAACTGCTTGATCACCGGACATCCAAACACTATCTCCCTTCTCCAAAGCAACACTATAACTAATTCCCTAAGACCTCGATGAAATTGATTAAAGCTGTATCATAAATTGAACAATTTCAATGATTAATAACTAAGATAGTCTACCACTGTTTTTTACAACAGCAAAGCGAAGCGCACTGCAAAATTCAGGGTTATTATTGGATCTCATATAACACAGTACTATATTTATCGGATACTTAGGAATCTTACAATTGCGGGGTTAGCTACTAAAGCAGACATTCCAGTTGTAGCGTTTAGTAGAATTGAGAGAAATGTTAAATCTGCAAAGATTCAGATGCTCCAAAGTCTGTCTGGGTTACTTGACTAGCCCGTTTCATATCTTTCTTACTAAGATAAAATCTCTGAAAATACTTTGTGAGAAAAAATAAAAAAGACCAGATTAGTGTAATCAGCACAGGACATAGTATATGCATATTGATGGCATATAAAGCCTTACCTGAAAATGACACTCAGCTTGTATACACCTGTTTCACATCCAGATTCCTGTACTGAATTGCCTCCGCAACATGAGCTACTTCAATATGCTCTTCTCCAGCCAAGTCCGCTATTGTCCGTGACATCTTCAAGATGCGGTCATAGGAACGCATGCTCAGTCCAATCGCTTCCACCGTATGCTCCAGCAATTGCTCTGCCTCGCGGTTCAGCTCCGTATACTTGCGTAGCAGCCTTCCAGATAGCTCACTATTCCAGGCAATTGGCAGCTTGGCATACCTTTGAGCCTGTACAGCCTGAGCCTGCAATACCTGCTGTCGCATATCGTGGGACGAGAGATTCTCCGTTTCCTTACGCCATTCCTTCGGGCGTGGCACCTCTACCTGCACATCAATCCGATCCAGTAGAGGTCCGGAGATGCGTGAGCGATACTGCGCGATTCTGGCTGGACTACAGCTACAGACCTCACCATGAGATTCTCCACTTAACAGTCGGCCACATTGACAACCGTGTAGTTAACACCTTGGGACTATATATCACTAAGGAAACGCGGCTGTTTCCAAACGAACCACCTGAAGAGCTTAACACATCTGGAGCTCGAATCCGGTATCATCGGATACTTCGGAGTCTCACAATTGTAGAGTTGGCTGCTAAAGCAGGCATTTCAGTAGTAGCGCTCAGCAGAATAGAAAGAAACGTTAATCCCGCAAAGATTCACACACTCCAAACTCTGTCTAAGATATTGGGCCAGCCTGTTTCGTACCTTGGGTGCTACGATGGAATGCTTGAGAATACTTTGGGGGAGAAGATAAAAAAAGCCAGACATTATCATGGTCTGACCAAGCGTGAATTAAGTGCAAGAATAAAAGTCGACGCAAAGACAATTCACAACTGGGAGCTTGGAAAGACCAAGCCTTCTACTAAGTATCTAGATAAGGTTCAAACTGTCATAGAAATCCTTAAGGAGTATGATACAGTGTGATTATTAGTATTACTGAATGTACCTCAGCAATTAAGACCATCTTTTGCTCTTCTGCCTGTACCTGATTTGCCATGTCATTCAACTCCTTTGTTTATTTTCTGCACACAAAAAAGCTCATTCCTACTCATAAAACAAGTTGGAAAGAGCTTTTGAAAGTTTATCAAGTGTTTGAAATGTTTAGTGTTTGGTTTGTTGGTTGTAGTGTACGATCTTGTTGTTAGGGTTGTAAACAGGTTTATACTAAAAGACTTCTTCCGACATTAATATTAAGTGAAAACCCTACTCCATCCGTACCTTTTTGTGTTGAGCATATATTCTTTAACAGGTATGAAATTAGCACTATTTAATTCAATATATACATTCGATCTTGTTGCTATAGACAAGTCACATCTACCATAAGGCCATGCCAGAGTTCCCTCTACTTCATAAATATTTCTTTCATCTTCCTGATATACTTCACCCCAAGTTTTGTTTATTTTCATTAAGCTATTATCTGGCCAGCTTAGTTTAGTGTAAGGGGGTTCCTTACTAAATAGTTCGACTTCTATATCTCCACCAGTAACATCATGAAATGTGAGCCTAGAGTAACCCGATACGTAAATATCATCATTGAATGGTTTGGTATGTTCAGTTAATCCATACGCTTCTAAACCAAATACACTAATAGGTAGAGTTACCCCCCATACATCTAGTGCTAATTTAGTAGAAGAAATTGATGAATAGTCAATGTTTATTGTGGACTCACCCAAGTATATGATCTCAAATTTTTCATTAGTAATATTTAATATCATGTTTATTTTAACCTCCTTAAAATTACTTCTAATTGTTTACTTAGTGCCTTCTCACTGAAAGCATCGCCGCTAGTTGTTTTCTGAGTTCCAAACATTAAATCATCCGAAGCTTTCCCTTTGTTTACCAATTCAAAACCGTATTTCGAAAGCTCTTCATCATTCATTTTATATATTTTGCTGAAATAGGGGTTTTTCTCTCCACCTACTATTTTCAATAAGCCTCCTGGCTCAATTACTCGTGGAATATCACCCTCAAGAGCATTATAACCATGTGGATTTTGCACAATTACCTCTGCCTGTGAACCTGTTTTAATTCCAACCAAGTTATTGGCATCCATTACCTCAACACCTTCAGCTCGTGGATCAATGTCCCCATTCCTATATCCTGGTCGAGGGTTATCTCCTGCACCTACATTTAGCCTATTACTTTCATCAAGTTTTCCCGTCCCCTCAGTCTTACGACTATTCGCAGCTCCCTGGTAATTCAATGTATCGTCAAATTCATCAATCGGACGGTTAACACCGGGGCCACCTTTCTCCTTAGGCTGCGGATCTACAGTTGTCTTACCTGAAGTCGAGCTCAGGGCTCTGCCCTCCATATACGCCGTACCTGCACCGTATGCAGTAACAACCGCTGAATCAATTTTAAACCATCGACTCGCATTTTCAAATGACAGTCGGTCCATTTCTTCAACCGTCAGCTTCGATAAATCCTGGCCTTTCTTTTGCAGGCTGTGCAATTGATAGATTAGGTATGAGTTATGTCCCAGTTCCTCTTGGCTTAGTCTTTCAGTAGCCTTGCTTCCATAGAGCCATACCAAGTAGTACTGCTGCGCTTGATAGAACCCTTCCTGCTCTCCACCGTACAACTTGCTCTCTGGATTTCTTGCCTTGATCTCCGCTAGTGTCTGCTTGCCGATGTCTGCATTCGGCCTTAGCATATCCTTCTCCATGTGCAGAGCCATATACGTACTATACCGCTGCTTCCGCTTCATCTCATCCTTCATCGCCTTAATGAGCTCTTCGGCCATCGGCGTTCTGCCGAACATTCTGGCGGCGGTGTACGCCTTGCCCAGCAGCGGACCACCCACAATCGACAATAGATGCTGACCGAATATGCTCGAACTGGAACGTCCTCTGGCTCCTCCTGATGATACATGGCCCATGAACGGCATCGCACCAGCGACTGCCACAGCGACAACGGCACCAACAGCAGCGACCACCGGGCTTGCACCTAAGACTGGGATCATACCCGCCACTGCCTGACCCAGCTTCAGCGCATTGAGTTGCGTCCCCATCAGATTAGCCGCAGGAGCTTGGCCCCCTTCACTTCCCTTCGAATTCGAAGAGCTGCGACCTGACGAGGAATCTCCACCCTCTCCCCCGGAAGCGTCCGGCGAGTCTCCGGGAGTCGGGGCTCCGGCAATGGGCGGTTCCCAGATCAGCTCCAGATCGGCCACGAAGACGGGCCGCTTCACCGTTCCCTCCAGCTTCACCTGTGCTGAGCGCAGATCGGTCTCACCGTCCAGCACGAGACTGCTGCCTCCGGCATGCAGATAGATGGCACTACCTGCATCCACCTGCACACGACGATCTGCATGGAGCGACAGACGACTCTTGGCAGAGACCGACAGGCTGCTGTCACTACTCACCTGCACGCCACCGGAGTGAAGCCGAATATCTACCTTTCCGCTGCTTGCCGTCAGCGTCAACTCAGATGGGCTGAGCTGTATCGACTTCCCCGCCGTCGTACCCCACACCTTCACCTGGGGATCAGTCAGCTTCGCTGACGCTGACTTGGCCCGGCGGATTGAGGCCGTTACCACAGCCTCCGACTCCCGCACATTCGGAAAATAGACCTGAACCTGGTCCCCCACCTCCGGCATGACATACCAGCCGCTATGCCCCTCGGCGCTATAGAGCGTTCCGTAGGGGAACCACCACGCCTTCGCAGGGTCCTGCTGCTCGTCCACCTCCAGATGCACACGCAGGTGATCCTCTTTGACCTCCAGCACCTTGCCTTCCAGTATCGCCCCTGTCAATCTTGCATTGTGCTGCAGCGGCTTATGAATGCTGCCTTCAGGCATCAGGCGGTACTCATGGAGCAACAGTTCTCTTTGGGTGCTCGTCGTGATCTCACCGACGGTCCAGTTCGTTCCCGCCCACTCTACCTCATCTCCCGGTTGGGCCTGTGTTCCGCTCTCCAGCATATGAATGAACTCAGCCGTGGCGTCCTTCTCGAAGCTCCGTCTCAGCCGATAATGGGTGTTGTCCAAGCTGACGGAGCGTCCCTCCGGTACGCCGAACCAGAGCTTCGGACCAGAAAGCGTCACCTCAGGAACCAGCATTGTTCCAAAACGGGATGCCATCCGTTGCAGGAATGCCCAGTCCGTCTCCTGATACTGGACAAGGAGCTCACCAAGCTTGACTTCATCGCCAACCATCTGGATGCAGTCCGCATCGGGATAAAGCTCTAGCACCTGCCGAATAAGCTCAGCGTACGTCATCTGCGAGTCCTGAAAAGAACGCGTCCGCGGTCTAACGTCCAGTTGATAGGTATGAGACACCGCCTCCAGTTCAACGGTGTGTACTCCTCGAACCATGCTCATGCGCACCTGCTGGAGCTCCCCATGAAACAGCGTACGGGCAGGCTGGCCCTCCTCCCCTCGGAGCGTAAGTATGAGCGGTTGATCCGCTCGGGCCTGCTCCAGCACACGTCCCTGTTGCTCCTCGTCTACAATTCCCGTCAGGAACAGTCTGGCGTGATCGTGCAGCGGGCGGCTCATTCGCATATCTGAAATCCTTTGCAGCGCAAATGGCGCTGACAGCTCCAGCCGATGTAGTGGAATGTGACTGGGCTCTACTTTTGTGCTCTGATTGGTCGGAATCTCACTCATCGCCATTCTTCCTCATCTCGTTGTTCCTCCCCCGTCTTCCCTTCCTTGTGATGAACGTCCGCTCAGTCGAGGTTCTGTCCATCATCGTCAATTCGAATCATGCCTCCATACATGCAGGCGTTAGAGCAGCTTTGCAGCAGCGCTGGCTGACCTTCAATCAGCACATCCTTCTTTCCACCAATCCATGCTCCCGTGATGACCGGGACACACGGTGCTTTGGGCACTCCGTAGATATCCACCAGCTTGCTCGCCTTCACCGCAGGGTTGGCCTTACACCAGCACCTGCCAAAGCCAGATATGTTCACTCCCGGCTCACAATCGCCGACATTCATTTGCGCCTTGCCTTTGATATATACACCATGGCTTAGCGGGCGCTTCAGCCGAGTGGGCTGTGTGCCGAAGCTACAGCTTAGAATGGCCCCGGCTACGACATATCCCAGCTTACTTCCCTTTCCGGGCCGCAGATCTTCCTTCCCGGCAGAAGCACTATTCCCTGTCTGTGACAATACCCTCACTCCTTTGCGGCATCATGGCCACCGCATCCTGATCTCCTAACATTTGTCTCTCTCAAACTGCTCTTGCCTACTTCTACTTCTACTTCTACTTCTACTTCAGCCTGTCTACAGATCAATTGAAGTCTGCATATGGTCTCTCTCTGTAGTTTCTTTCCTGCTAATTCGTCTTCACCTCACTGCCCATGACCGTCGTCTGACCGCCCAGAGACACCGTACTGCCCTGACTAGAGAGCTGGATTTCCTGTCCTGCCGTGATCTTGACCTTGTCTCCTGCACTCAGCGAGATATTTCCACCTGCACTGAGGCTGATCTCTTGATCACTCGTAATATGAATACCTTCCTTCTCATTCAAGCGAATAAAGACGGCTCCGTCCTTGCTGGAAATGATGATCTCATCCGGTGTCAGCCGAATTTCTTTACCGTGTGGGGTACGAAAAATCTTCACCTGCGGATTACTGAAACGGTTCTGTCCCTGCTGTCCCTCCTCACTCCGTCCCTCCCGTGCTGAGCTGCTGGCGAAAGCCCCGTCCTCCAGATGCGCTGGAAAGGTAATGCGTACGCGATCCCCCAGCTCTGGCATCACATACCAGCCGCTATGCCCTTCAGCGGTATAGGGAGAAGCATACGGGAACCAATAGGCTACTGCTGCCTCCTGAGTCTGATCGATATCCAGATGTACACGCACCCGATCTCGCTCCACCTGAATGACGCTGCCCAGCAGCGATAAGCCTGTCAGCTGTTCATTGAACAGCTCGCGGTGCCGGAGACCTTTATGCGTCGTCATAGTGTATTCGTGCGTTAAGATGCCTTGCGTCATGCGGGTATGGACCTTGTATACGTACAGACTTTTACCTTGAAAGGCCACCTGGCTGCCCAGATCCAGCACTTGCTCGGTCTCCAGCCCATAATCCACGAAATCCTGCTCATTCACCGGGGTCGTATCATTTCCGTTAAAATGACGATACGTCTCGATCCGTTTACTGACCGTATAATGATAGTTGGACAGATTCAGGCCAGAGGGCATTTCCTCCACGCCAAAATATAATTTGGGGGTATCAAAGTTCGATGCAGGACTGAGGGAAGTCCGATAGCGCGAAGCCATGCGCTTCAGGAATGCCCAATCCGTCTCGGCATATTGGACCGTAAGCCTTCTTAAGGCCGCACCGCCTGTGGCAGAGTCGATCAGGTCAAAGCCAGGATAGTCCTTTCCTACGATGTGCAGCATCGTCTCGACTGTCATATTCTTGTCCTGAAACGATCGACTTCTGGGGCGAATATCCAGCTGATAGCTGTACGACACCGCATCCACCTCCAGATAGTACACATCCCGTACGACCTTGATCTCGATGTTCAGTACCGTGCCGTGAAACAAAGCAGCCTGGCTGCCGTCCTCTTTAAGCTGGAATACACCCACAGGAGAATCTGCTGCCGTCATCTGCACATAGCTGTCCTTCCATTCCTCAGGCACCATGGCGGTAAACGACAGCCGTGTGTGCTCATTCATCTGCTTGCGAATATGAAGCTCCTGAATGCGCACGTGCTCGTAGGGGGTGATGTGTAGTAAATCATACGTCGTTCGCGGGGTCGTCATAGTGTCTCTCCTTTCGTAGGGATCATCTTCAGGGTGGCTAACATCCGGTAGGCAAGTGGTCTCCAGATGGGTAGATGCTCAGCCGTACAGTTAAAGGTGCCGATTAAGGCCTGGCCCTCCAGCTCCGTGAAGAACATCAGATGATACAGCAAGTCATTCCATACAGGCGTCGTGAATTCACAATAGCCGAGCTGTCGACCGTGAATGTCCACCAAGCCCTCGCTCTGCCATTCCTGAATGCGCTGTGTCTCTTTAATGACGGCTGTCATGTCCATCGTGAGCTGCTCTACATCCTGTGGGCCGATATCGCTGTCGATCCAGTTCAAAGCCAGATTGATGCTCCCCTCCTGATTCGTCAGGATCAGGGATGGACGATGGGCGGACGGATACTTCATTTGCTTGAGCTCCGGTGCCATCTCATGAAATGTAACTGGCATCGTCATCCCTACTCGTCCATCCAGCAGCAGACGTTCTGCGAACATCAGAATCTCTCCGTCTACACGACGCATTCCCTTCAGCCACTGCTCTGAAGCTTCCCCGAGTGCGATAGCTTCCTCTAATGTTCCTGTCTTTGCGATCCCCAGATCCTCAAGGCCCTCAACTTCTTCCGCTGGCTCCTCCTGTTGGATTTGGCGCAGGCTAACCATCATTTCATCCAGGTGCTTCTTCTCCAGATGTTCCATGGATACTCCTCCTTCTTGTTGACTGGCTTGCTATACGTCATGAGATCAAGCTCTGCTCCATAGCTGACTTTCGTTACTTGACCGTGAACTTAAGCATCCATGCTCCATTCCTCTACTGCAGCTCAGCCTCTTCCAATTGCATGCCAATGAATCCTCTGCGTAGCATACTTTCTGCAAGCACAAGCTCCACAATGAGGTACGGTTCACGCAATCCCCGCAATCGCGCCAAAGGCTGCTGTTGCATTCCCTGCTGATTCACGACGAGCTTTTGTAGCCCACCTCCAAGCTGCCACTCGCTCCGCGTACCAATACCATCGACAAGTGGAGGCTGGACAAGCCAGTAGAGCCGCTGCTCCATTCGATCCAGATCACGCAGCAGCGCCATCCGGCTGAATAGCTGTGGCATATAGAAGCGCAGCAGTTCATGCACGGAATCGGACACGAGCAGCAGCTCACCAAGCATCAGATCAGGATAGACCGTAAGATCATGGCCTCGCACGCGGAACTGGGCTGCACTGGACTCTGGCCATTGTGTCCAATCCGCGAGACTCAAGTCCTCTCCATTCGCCTCTTCATCCCATACAGGGATAGCCGGATACACCATGCTGTGCTCCGGCTTGCCGATCCAATATTTCATGATTCCACCAGCTTCCTATTCGTTGCTACCTTACTCATCCGCTCTAATCCCACGGATACATCAGAAGAAAATTGTGCTCCTTCCAGCCAAGCCCCGTGAAGCATAGCCTCATCCACATGTAAGGCTCCCCGAAAATCAGCACCGGGCAACCAAGCGCCTGTAAAATCTGCACCCGCCAGATTAGCACCGGTAAAGCATACCGGCTCATAACCAGGTCGTTCCCAGTGCTTCTCCGCCAATAAGCCTGCCATTCCAACACAACCTCGAAAAGACGCATCACGCAGGTCTGCTCCTGTAAAGCTTGCCTCTGCCAGAAATGCCCCGCTGAAATCTGCATCACATAAGTCCGCTTCATCCCAGCGAGAGCCTACTAAATAGCCATTCGTGAATAAGCTTCCTTTACAGGAGCTTCCTCGCAGATCGCTATAATACAAATGAATTCCCGTATAATCTCCCTGCGACAGCTCGGCATGACGAAACACCTCACCGGAATACGCAAATCCATGTCTGCCTGACAGTTCATTCCCTAGCTCTTCTGCAGAGCGCTCTCTGCGATCTACCTTATACACAATCTCGCTGAGATCCCGATATTCGCCGACGCGAATTTCACATTCACGCTCAAGTCGGACACGGTTCAAGGCAGGCATCAGCTTATCTTCATGAAGTCGCAAGGTATAGCGGGCTAATGCAAGCACGTACTGATGGACGAATGCTGTTGTATTCATCATCCATCGCCGCACATCTGTCGGGTCAATCGCTCCAGCATACTTTTTGGCCGTCTGCAACAGCTCTGTCTCCACTGGCTTCAAGAAGTCATAGGCCCAGGCAGCGTCATAACATATAGAGTACGCCTGTTCATCAAGGAACCAGAGTCTGTTCGAGCCTTCTAACAAGTAGAGACCCTGTCCGCTGAGCATGGATGTTCGTAGTAGCGAGAATGTAATATATCCAAGCGCAGCTTGCTGCCCTTGTTCCTGCAAAGCTTCACATCCTGTGATGATTTCTTCTATAGAGATCCAGAATGACTGGGCTAGCTGGGTCTTATGTACCTGATAGTAAGATTCAAGCCGTTGAAGCATATCTTGCAACCGTGGGATCACCGTATTCTGTTCAAAATGCTCCATGGCTTGGGATCTGTTCATTGCTGTCTCTCACTGCCTTTTCCAGATGGATATGTGAAGGTACAGTCACCTTTTAAAAATTGGAATGACGAGAATAAATATTATGAATTGTTCTATTTTAAATACAATGTAATTTTACATTATAATAGTTAATTTTTACTATCAGGCTAATGTTTGAAATTAGTCCGTTGTGCCTTCACATTCGTGAAATTAGAATGCGTATTCCTGCAGCTTTTCAGTATGATAAGAATAGCTATAAGGATTGTTAGACATGAGATTAAAATGGGTAAATGTATAGTCTCGAAGGTCTGCTGGGGAATCTGTAACGTTTAGCAAGTGATCCATGGATCGTGCATATTATTTAAGCGTCTATGAAACGTGACTGAAGTCAATAACTGAGGGACTGCTGATGAAGAACGGTCATGTAGATCAAGCAGAGGAATGTTACCAACAAGCTGAACGGTAGAAAGATGCCATTATTTATTGTTACACGAACTTATAATGAGAAGATTATATAACGGCTCTTATAGAGCATATTTAGGATGGTAGCAAGAGCCCGCTGTATGCAGAGTACCCTTTGTCCGTTGGTACAACACATTGAACACTGACACAGTCGGCTCAATTTGTATCAGCTTAAAAAACCAGTCGGCGGTTTTCAACTCCTTCGACTGGTTACCTCAACTTGTAAGAAACTTTAATCACTTATACTATGTAGAGAAAACTCAAATACTTTGATTGTGATCTTGATTCTTAAGCTTCACCCTTATGATCTTGCACTTGGTACCCTGTTCCTGGCACATAAACACCACATGCAAATATTAAACTAAATACGGTTAGTAGTAACACGATTCTTTTTTTCACTTTGATGCACCTCTTTAAATAATTTTTGATACTCTGACTGCGTATCAGTACTTGCATACTTTCTAAACGTTTCAAATAACCCCACACATTTAACAACAATTGTGTCATAGTTAATTGTAGTTGATTTTGCCAAACTTTTTAATAAATACTTATAACCAATCTCATATTCGCCCTTATGTAGATAATATTCTGACAGTTCATAGAATAGACGTGCAAGCCGTTCCGACTTTAATCTTGTATTATTCATCCCTGGTGTATCCTTACTATCCATTAACAAGCTAATTTCATGGGCAAAGTGTTTGAAAATGGGTGCTGCATCAATATTAAAGCGATTGGCTAGTTCGGCAATATTAAGTAATGACAGTAGGATGTCATCCTTTTGCGTATCAATATAGGACACATAATCCATTAGAACACTTAAATCTCCAGAGAAAAGTTTTGTGACGTAGGCATTGGTTTTTGCCCATTCCTTGAATAACCCCTTCCAATGAAGTGTTTCTTCATCGCTCTCCTTAACCCAGTCCAGATCAGCGTAACCTGAAATGAATTGCAAAGCTCGCTGATAGTCTCCTAGCTCATGGCATACTTCACCGCGAAGCAAGTCGCTGTATGCAATATATACAAATAACGGTCTGCTTAGTTTATGATGCGAATCCTCATCACTAACCGCTTTCCTACGTTCTGAAAAGTAATTCATTCTGGCTTTGGTTCCCATACGTTCTGCGAAATTATCTAACTTGTCCCATTTACGTAGAGATCGATATAAATTGGCTAGATCCTTTAGTGCATCAAGCTGTAATATTTCATCCAAGCGTTCTACGTAGGGTTCGAACTGTGCTGCAATACGAAGGTTTTGCATTTGATCGTCACTAATCCTAATCGTAAATAAACGATACTGGCAGAGTGCAAGACGTTCGGAATGCTGTGAACGCTCTGTTACTGCCACAGCTTCATAGATCAAGGCCGCTGCGTCTTTATGCTCTTCCTGTAGTAGCTCCTCTGCTCCATCAAACAAAACGATGCAGTAGATTGGATTGTCCAACAGCCAACTGACAATCTGCTGAATGTACTCCATTTTGTTTAACTGAGCGCATCTGAAAATAAATGGTCTTATCCGTCTCCAATTGGGCTGGTTAGCTGTTATGTTATCTTGTATGTAAATTTCGTAAAAATGACCTTCCGGGAGTCCCATTATGCTAGTAATTCTGTCCAATTGGTTAATCGCCATGATTTTACCGCCCGTAATCACAGAGCTGAGTGTTCCAACATTCAACCCTGTCATCCGTCCCAAATCACTAAGTTTCAACTGTTCACGTTCCATAAATTGTTCTACTTCTGAGCGTATCGTGGTTGTATGATTCAAGATAACCACCCCTTCAAATGTTGACAACTTTCACGGAAAAGCATGAAGCTAGACAAATAATCAATAAGTTAGTGCCCTTAATTATTTCACCATGTAATAATACCACTTTATGGTATAAGAGTGCATCTTTATCAGGGGAATTTGTACAAAGCAAAGGCTCAGCCATCTGATTGAAAGCTGAGCCTTTTGCTTTGCCACTAATTCATCCTATAGTTCTGTCCACGATTCAAGCTTACCAGTATAAAAGTGTAGATACGTACTTCCATAAACCCATTGTTCTATTTTTAACGTGCTGCTAGTATATGAATTTACATCATCAGGTTCTCCCCATGAAAGAAAAACTTAGTCTTAATTCATGCCTGTAGAAATCTTCTGCTGTGAAATCTTGCTCCATATCACGGATGACCATTCGGGATATGGTACCTTGGGATTGGAAATATAAAAACCACCTCTAATTGGGTCAGAAGGTTCTATATAAAAGGTGGCTTGAATGTTTGATATGCTCAATTTGAATATTTCGCCTTAATGACTAAACTCTTTGATATGGGCTATTCGTCTATTACAAAACTTAAAAGTTGATGTTAATTTCAAACTATTTACTAGCACCCTGTTTTAGTTTCTTTACCCTGCTATTGACTCTTGGTAATACTCCAAATAGTTATAGATTGCTCTTTTTAAAAAGCTAAAACTAGTCAAGTCACATGTGTGTGCTGATATATTCTCAAAATCTGATTTATCCAAATGCTTTTTACCAATCATCGAATTTAAGTAGCAAATATATAAACTTAATAACTGCTTTCCAGGTACCAGCTTCCAAATACAATCTTCATATCCGTTTTTTATTTTATTTTCAATACTCAGATATAGGCCAATGAAGCCCATTTTTTTTGATTCTAAATATTCACAATATACTGTTTCTTTTATATATTTTCTAATTTTAAGTTCATCTAAAAAATATGAACTATTATCGTTAGTGAAATATGCCGCTTTCAAACCAGTATTAGAAACATCAATATCCAACTTTTGAACAACCATAAAAATTGTAAGCAATTTTTTATAACATATGCTTATTTTTTCTAACCAATTTAAGATATTCAGGTTTCTTTTACAACTTTCAATACCTTGGTTGGTTCTACTATTTATGATAGACGCCCCAGCATTCTCATCAACTAAGTAATTTTCAATAGAGTATCTTTCTAAATAAATAAAATTCTTATCTGTGACCATATTGTTTTCTAAAATAGTATCAAAATCTAGATCAGCAATATAAAAGCATGCCTTTTTAGTAGCTTCGCTATAATCAGATTTGCTACGTTTATAAAGATTTATTAGGTTCCTTTTTCCGTTTACAGCGTGAACATTAGTTACTTTTAAAGTATCACCCAACAACCTATATAGGATAGTTTCATAGATATGAACACCAGCCGCATCCTCTATATAAACTATGACATCATCTAAGGCATCATATAGAATCGGGAAGGCCATGTATGCTTCTGTAGAATGCTGCGGAATAATATCATTAATGTTATTCATATATAAATTCCCCTGCTTTCCTTTCAAAGAGCGGTATGCACTTTTCTCTATATCTTCCGACAATCTCTGCAGAATGAGTAGCAAAGATAATTTGTAACTCTGGAGCAATAGATAGTATTGAGCTAGTAAAGTCCCTTTGCCATGAAACATCGCAAGAGTATAACTCCGTTTTCATCGAAAGACCCCTGAAGCGGAATCAGGTTGATTACTCGTATCCCGTCTGATATCTCAGAATAAAATGGTAGTTTGAAAAGAATAATCCCTGTCAAAACCAGTATATATACTACAAACAATACGATTGTAAGAATATTTCGCTTTTCGCTTTTCATTGTCAATTTCCTCCTTATGGTTGCTTACGCCTTCGGCAAGTCCATCCAAAACATAACACCGTCCAGGACGTTTCCACATACACTAGATTCAGTATCGATCACTTAATTCAACCCAATATATAGTGTCTTGTAAATTGATAATTCGAAAGATGCAGTGACGATATAGCAAAATATTAAGCGAAAGGTAAAGGATATTGCTGGTTATCGTTCATATTAAAAGCTTTTAAAATTAGAATGAGAACGATAAAGTCTGATCTGTGCTATAAAAATTGGTCGCTGGAAGCTCCCCTTTCAAGCATAGTACTGCAGACCATTTAGAAAATTCTCCGTTACCTCATTTTTTATGTTATTATCCTTCTTCCATCTGCACTCCTGCTTTGGAGACAAAAAAAGAGTCGTACACCTCACCGTGCAACGACTCTCCACTCTGCCATTAACCTTCCCACAAATCATGGATTGGGCAATTCCATCTGTAAAGGAAACTGCTCCATATCCTTCGACATCAGACCCAAGCGCTTAGCAACAAATCCTTTGCTAGTTGCTCCTTTTTGGCAGAGCTGACCATATTGGCTATCGACGGAATATCGGTCAATTAGGAACGATTCTGCCCATGATCCAAACTGATCTTCAGACCATGAATGTTCAAGTACAAAATCCACTACTTGAAATAAGCTACCAACATGAACCTTTTTAGCACCTTACGTTGGGCATGGTCCCAATTGCGGAATGCAGCGTCCATAAAGTCAATCTTGTGTTCAATTAGCTCTGTTACTGGAGTTGGGACCTCATCCAAGTTTGATATGAACTGATTCAAACTCGCTCCCCCAAAATCAATGTCTTGTTTGGAAGCTGAAGCAATGAACTGCCAGATCAGTTGCTCATCCACATACCGATTGCGATCTGCCTTGGTAAAGGCGATCTTTTCAAAGAACAAATGCTGCCCTAGCTCCTGCACTGACTCACGAACAGCAGGACTTACTTTGACTCGCGTTTTCTCCGTAGAAGTCAACGGAACGGATTGATTCACCCTGTAGAACATCTCCTCCACTTCTTCAAAGCTACACTCACGAAATTCCGTAACCGTGAAGTTGTAGGTAAGGAATTCAAATTGTGCTTCAGAAGACAATTCATTGTATCGCTTGCCAGCAATGGCTTCACTATTGAAATCGGCAGTTCCCTTGCTCAGCTTATAATTGCTATCAGCAAAAAAAGAAAACAGACTCCCAACGCTGCCTTCCATCAATAACCCAGATGTAACCATCGCCGTTATCCCAAACGAGAATGTTGGGGATATAACGGTCTCGAATAACTGAATCCACGAGATAGGAACGGCGATCATTCTTCCACACGCTGTTGCGCTGAAACGGGAGATCAAAGCGAATACGCTCCCGCATGTTCAAAAGGCTTTTTATTGTACGCTGAATACTGGATCTTTTCATGAATAGTCCTCCTCAAAATAAAGAAACAGGACAGCATAAATCTGTCCTGTTTCTCATCAAATTTCAAAAGCTTCATATACAGATTCATCTTCAAAAGAAGAAGCTTTAACAACTCGGTCTGAAAACCCCTGTACTCCCTGGATTGACTCCGTACCGAGTAATAGAGAAAGGACTGAAAATCCATCCCTTCTCCTTTTTCAACTGATTCCAGTAGCGAATGTATTCATCATTCACATGAGCTTCACCATCTGTAACAAAGATAGTGTCCGCTTGCTGGAATCGGCTCTGTTTAATCACCTCAGCAGATTTCGTCAACGGGGCCGTGAAGCTTGTTCCTCCACTCAAAAATACTGTAGCGAGTCGAATCATATCCTGGACACTACTTTTTCCGCGCTCATAGATTGTAGGTTCTTTAGCTTGTGTAGAAAACGGAATCCAAGCAAATTCCCTTCTTTACTTCCGAGCAATACTCATAAGCGCTAAAGCAAATCCTTTAGAGAGCACATCTTGATTCTTCATACTACCTGATTGGTCCAGACAAAGAATGATTGGCCCTTTCCCAAGCTACTCGTGGCCCTTCCGTATCATACTGAAACCGTTCCGATACTATCTCATTAAGGTTTTAAGCTGTGTAGGATTCAAAACGCCCCATCCCACATCAAAAACCAGTCAATAATTTCTATCAGCTCGTATACACCTGCTTCACATCCAGATTCCTGTACTGGATCGCCTCCGCAACATGAGCTCCTTCAATATACTCTTCTCCAGCCAGGTCCGCTATCGTCCGGGCCATCTTCAAGATGCGGTCATAGGAACGCATGCTCAGTCCAATCGCTTCCACCGTATGCTCCAGCAATTGCTCTGCCTCGCGGTTCAGCTCCGTATACTTGCGTAGCAGCCTTCCAGATAGCTCACTATTCCAGGCAATTGGCAGCTTGGCATACCTTTGAGCCTGTACAGCCTGAGCCTGCAATACCTGCTGTCGCATATCGTGGGACGAGAGATTCTCCGTTTCCTTACGCCATTCCTTCGGGCGTGGCACCTCTACCTGCACATCAATCCGATCCAGTAGAGGTCCGGAGATGCGTGAGCGATACTGCGCGATTCTGGCTGGACTACAGCTACAGACCTCACCATGAGATTCTCCACTTAACAGTCGGCCACATTGACACGGATTCATCGAAGCGACCAGCATAAATTGAGCGGGAAAGGTGAATACAGCTCGAGAGCGGCTAATTGTCACGTGGCGATCTTCCAGCGGCTGCCGGAGCACCTCCAGCACCTGACGGTTGAATTCAGGCAGCTCGTCCAGAAATAATACGCCCCTGTGTGCAAGACTCACCTCACCGGGACGAGGAATGCTACCTCCTCCGATCAGACCAGCTGAAGAAATCGTATGATGCGGGGAACGGAAAGGACGCTGACGTATAAGCCCCGTAGGTGCTTCCTTCAATTTGCCGGCCGCACTTAAAATCTTCGTGACCTCCAAAGCCTCTGACTCTGTTAAAGCTGGCATGATGGTGGGCAGACGCTTGACCAGCATGGTTTTGCCGGTTCCTGGCGGGCCAATGAACAGCAGATTATGCATGCCCGCCGCAGCAATCACTAGCGCTCGCTTAGCCTGCTGTTGACCAAGCACATCTGCATAATCCTCGACAACATTGGGTGTTGTCGCTCTCAATGGATGCCCAGACTCTGATTGTCCTCGTCCTGCAGGGAAGGAAAGTGATTGTAACGGCGCATACGTCGAAATTCGTATAGGCGCCTTGGCTCCCTTTAACCCGCGAAGCTCCGCTATCACACTTTCACTGTCAATCACTTGGTGAGTAGCCTTGTCAGCTTCTTCGGCAACAGTCTCCCTATCAACGGCCTCCTTATTGTGATCTGCACTACTCACGGTATGTCCTGCTTCATATGAATAACCGCCTTCATCCTGATCATTCGCTACATGGATTAGATCGCGCAAATGATTCAAAGGGTATACGTTGATACCGCTAATGAGGCAGGCTTCCTCCCAGTTCTCCTTCGGCAGGAGTACGCTGCTGCAGCCCTCTCTTTTCGCTGCATCCACCATGGAGAGTACCCCGTTGACAGGACGTATACTCCCATCCAAAGCCAGCTCACCAATGAACAGTGTCCGCTCCAGCATAGGCAGTACGACCTGTCCACTAGTAGCCAATAGACCAATAGCAATAGCCAGATCGAAGGCGGTTCCCTCCTTTCGCAAATCTGCCGGGGCTAAATTAATCGTCACCCGCTGAGCAGGATAGGTGAACCCACAATTTTTGATGGCTGCTCGTACACGTTCGACAGCTTCCCGGATAGCCGAATCCGGAAGACCAATGATAGCTGTCTGTGGCAGGCCATTGGCCAGATCCGTCTCAACCTCAATGAGCACACCATCAATGCCATACAGACAAGCACTGTCCAATTTTCCATACATCACAAAAACACCCCATTCATCTATATTTGAGCATGACTTTAACGCCTGCTTATACATGAAAAGGGTGCTTCCACTATTTCACTAGCTTCACGAACTGTAGCTATAAAGTTAAAAAATGATGTGCCGATCATGATGTATTTGAAGAGATACTCGCTGGATGGCGAATAAAGGGTTTTGACTACGCTTGTGCTGCCTAATTCATGCAAAGCTTATGAGGCTGAGCCCATAGTCTAAATAGTTAAGTTAAGAGTCTACCGATCGAATAGGGTAAGCTTCTCTACTGCAGCTGTACGTGGCTGTGCTTTCGGAATCACATCAGGATATCCACCGTAGATCATTGCCACTACTTTTTCACCAGGCAAAATATCCAATTGCTCACGGAATTTAGGACCATAGAGGAACGGCTTCGTTACCCAGAAGGTTCCAATTCCCTTGCTCCAGCCAGCAAGCATAAAATTCTGAACAAGCGCGCTTACAGCCGCATAGTCCTCATCCCACACCAACTGCCGCGGATCTTCCTTCATCACGACTACAAGCTGGAATGGATTATGCAAAATCCCCTCTGCAAAGCGATTATTCTCCTCCCCAATCTCTGCAGAGATGGCATCGACCAAGCGCTGACGGCCATCTCCCGTAAAGAGCAAGAAACGCCATGGCTCACGAAGCTTATGATTCGGCGCCCATACCGCGACATCCAGCAGCTCTGTAATGGTCTCCGTCGGAATTGGATCTGGTTTGAACCTTTTAACTGTTCTCCGGTCACGAATGACATCCAGCACCTGCTCCGGGAATTTCACTTCTGTATTTGATTCTGAATTTGTGCTCATATGACTTCCTCCTCAAGTATCTATTCATACGATTTGGCTACTTATAGCAGTAGCCTAAAGAATATCGAGTTATGTAGCTCCCAATCCTGCTTGACAGGCTATCGTATTCCAAATACAGACTATTCAGACAGAATGTCCTGTCATTATTATCTGACATCATCAACTATTCGCTTATAAACTTGAATTTAAATTTGAATTTAGATTCAAATGAGAACACTTCTCAATAATTAAACTATAGCTTCTCCCATTCCTCTTGTCAAACAAGCTTTATTTGATAAGGCAACTAGTCAGTTTCAAGACAAGGGAATAAAAAAGACTGACTATCCTGATCTAACTAAGGACAGACAGCCTGTGTGCTTCACGGCTCATAATAATTGATAAAATTCATGATTACAGAACCCTTTGTCTATGGACTGCAATCACTTATAACATTAGAACGCCGAACATATATGTTCGGTCACCTGGGCTTTCCCGTCTGGTAATAACTGTACAGCAACGACATCAAACCGTACAGGCCAATCCTGAACACCCTTCATATGCATGTAGATTGCGGCCACATGGCGAACCTGTGCTTGCTTGCGTGCATTTACAGACTCAGTAGCAGTACCATAGGCTGATCCTGATCGACTACGCACCTCCACAAATACAAGTGAGCCCTCATCCTCTACGATGATGTCGATCTCACCGCTTCTACAGCGCCAGTTGCGCTCACGCAAGAGATAGCCCTGTTCCTGTAAAAAATCGACCGCCGTCAACTCACCCAAACTTCCTTTGTCACGTCTTGTGGCTCTAGCTTTGGGAGCAGAAATCCTTTGTCCATCCCACTCAAAGCTATTCATAGGAACTGCCTCCGGCCTGCTTATCCATCCGGTAAATATAAGTCAGTACCTCTGCTACAAGATGATACAGCTCTGTAGGAATCTGCTCATCCAGATCCAGCTTCGATAGCACTTCTACAAGGGCGGGGTCCTCCTGCACAGGAACACCGTTCTCTCGGGCCTTCTCCAGAATCGTCTCCGCTAGACGACCGCTTCCTTTTGCCACGACGACAGGAGCATCATGCTCCCCTGGTGCATATTTGAGAGCGACGGCTTTTTTCCTTGCCAGGGATGTTTGCTCTGACGAATCACTCATATTTTCACATCCACCCCTTTGTACGTCTGCGGAGCATATTCCTCCGCCACCCGCACTGGTGCATCCAACTCCTGCTCAGCTCGTACTGGCATCGGCTCGGCTCGTAAGGACAACAGCTGATAGCCGATGCCTGCCAGCCCTTCTGTGACGCTATCTCTACCGCTTTCCAGTAATGCCCCGGCCCATTCGCTATCATTGTGCACTTTGACACTAACGATACGATCCACTACCTGCACATCCAGCAGCGTCGGTCCAAGAGCATGCATATCCAGATCGAACCATAGGCGGCAATTCGCCGGGTCCAGCTCGCCTTTCTTGCCACGCCGAGACTGAATCTGTACCGAGGCCGTCTCCTGTCCATCTGGGCCTATGAAAGGTATGAACAGATGCACCTGTGCAAATGGAGCTGTGCGATCCGTATTCAGCAGTAGCTGTTGACCTGTAAGGTGCTGGACCACCTGCTGTGCCGCCTCCCGCAGCGCAGGCGGCACATCGTCGCTGCTGCTCATCAGCTGCAGCAGCATTCCCTTGACTGTGGCAGCAGCATCCGCCTGCTGCCCATTCGCTGCCTGTGCCAGGCCAGGCAGCTCTCTTCCCGCCCCGCTACCATTCGCGGGGCGAAGCACCTGCTGCTCGTGCTCTGCACCGAGCAGCTTCAGCAGCCGCCCTACCCACGGCTCCGCTTCGCGGGTGGCGGGCGGCTGCACTGCGGTCTCCGCGGCAGGCCTAGCGGAGACTTCTCCGGGCTGTGGCGTATCGCCAGCCCGCCCGGTTGCCGCGCCTTGGCTATGCTCCGGCGCGGATGCTTGTGCTGGTGCCAATGGAGTAGGCACCAGTCCTCGCAGCTCCTGCAGCACCGTACGGAGCTGCTGAAGCTGCGCACCGGACTGCGGCGTTCCTGTCGCCGCAGCCTTCCCGTTCCCAACGCTGGCCTCTGCGCGTCCCGCTGCAGCAGGCCCTTGATTCGATGTACTCTCGCCAGCAGCCTGCTGGGTCAGAGCTGCTGCACCAGATGCGTTAGCAGCAATAACGCCTGTCATTGGGGACCCTGCTGCCGTATTGCCCGTTGCTCCAGTCAGACCAGTAGCTCCACCAGCTGTCGTTACAGTCGTGCCCGTTGCTCCTGACTGTGATCCATTAACTGCCGGGCTTGCTCCGCCGGTTGTATTCCCTGTTGCTCCTGCTGTACCACCCGTTCCCTGCTGTGATCCAGCCTGAACGGTTGTAGGGGCTCCTGAAGAAGCTAACGGCTGTCCTTGACCTGTATTCCCTGCTCCCATACCAGTAGGAGCAGGGGCTCCAGCTGCTGTACCTGTTCCTTGAGGGGATACACTGCCAGTAGCCGCTCCTGCACTTGCAGACGTACCAGCATTGATCGTAGTCGCAGCATTACCTGCTCCACCTGATGTTGGTGATCCATTTGCCGTACTCGTGTTGTTGCTTCCCTGCCGCAATGCTTGATCCACCAGCTTCTCCAGAGAAGTCAGCAGTTGATCAAGTGAAGGTCCGAAGATCGCCTGCTGAAGACCGGCAATGCTTTGTGGAGTCATGGGAAGTCCACGCTGAAGAGCTACCGCCGCCGACTGGACGAGCGTATCCAGCTTGGCTCCGCCTGGAAGTAGCTGATTGGCAACCTCACGCAAGCTCTTGGCGTTATCCTGCGTCAGAGGAATGCCGTTACGCTGCATCAATTGAATAAGCTCACGATTGTCCGCAGTGTCTGGTAAGCCAACCGATTTCAGCACCTCTGACAGCGACACCGACGGCAATGGTAGATACGGGGATTGGGACAAAGGCTTGAGCACCGCCATCCCGTTCTCGCCGGGAGGCTGCACCTGTAGCAAGGTCGTCTGACCTGCCTGTAGCGGTGTCTCCAGCTTGGCCCGTACCTGTGCACCTTGGATTTGAATAACCGCTTCGTTGCCGTCATCGGATACCTGCATGACCGTGCCCCGCACGACCTGCCCCGTCTGCAGCTCCAGCTTTTTACTGTCTCCGGCTTTGGCATCTCCCATCAACCCGCGGATAACCGATCCGATGTTCATGGCGAACCTCCTTACATATCAGGATTAATATCATCTATATGCATACTGCAGCATGTGCTAGAGCACGTTGTACGAATTGCTACCACACGGTGGGCCTGTCCTCATGTTGTCTTCTTGTATATCTGTTCATTCGTTTCTTTTCTTGTATATATCGGTCATTTCAAGATAAGTTATGAGTCCGCTTACCGGAACGCGCCACTTCTGAATACAGAAAGCCATCGCTTACAGCTGGATATAGGTAGCAGACAAGATGTTCTTCCGTACATACGTGATGACGTACATTAAGTACCATTATGATGACGTACATTAAGTAACATATTAAGGTTCAATATCAGATCAAATTACAAATCAAACAGTGTAGGCTGCTCGGTCAGCAGACTGCCAAGGAAGCTTCTTCGATGCATCGGCGTTGGCCCCAAGGCCACAATCTGCTCTCTATGCAATTTGGTTGCATACCCCTTATGTATGGCAATACCGTATTCTGGATACTTGGCCTCCCATTCCGTCTGGCAGAGGCGGTCACGAGTGACCTTTGCGATAATGGATGCGGCAGCTATGGATTGACTGTTTGCATCCCCTTTAATAATGGATAATTGCGGGATATCAATCGCTACCTTTTCGGCATCGACCAGCAGATAATCGGGAGCTAGCTGCAAGCCTTCCACCGCCTGCTTCATGGCCAGACGAGCTGCTTGCTTGATGTTGATCTCGTCAATCACCTGGGCACTCACGAAGCCGATCCCGACCGCTAGTGCTTTGTCCATAATCTGCTCATAGTACATGTCCCGCTTCTTGTCGCTCAGCTTTTTGGAATCCGTTACACCCTCCAGCTCCAGCCCAGGAGGTAAAATAACGGCGGCAGCTACTACATCGCCGAACAAGCAGCCACGGCCTACCTCATCAATTCCGGCTATGAATTGGTAGCCTCCCTTCCAGCATTCACGTTCATAACGCAACATTTCACTCATTACAGCACCCGCTTTACATATATTTCGACTTCATAATAGCCATGGCCCTACCATACTAGTCCCTGACCGAACTGATTATGTAACGATCAGGAGAGCACAGTCGTTATTGGACATCGAGAAGTCCTTGAGATACGAAGGGTCCGCCCCATGCTTGCTGTCTATCTGCTCATCACCTCGCGCAATAGAACAGCAAGCTTAACAGCCATCATCAGAGCTCTCCGCTTGCAGCGGCTTATATTTTCCAAGCTATTTTCATGAGGATATTCATATGGATACAGCCCATCTTAACATATTTATGAGTCCACATTACAGAGAACTTCTACCACCAATTTCTGTCTAAGCGAATATCTGGCTGGCTTCCAGTGGATAACTGACATTTATAAATGCATTAACCTTCATGCTCGATCATATACAAAAAAACCTTCCGCATCTCTGAATGAGACACGAAAGGTGCTTCCTCTCGCTTGCCTATAGCTTAGACCAACATGATGCGAGTAGCACACTAGATCTTCACATCACCTAGTAAGGTGACTCCAGTGTCAAGCGTCCCAGCTTGCCTGCACGCAAATCACGTAGAATTACCAGCGAAGCCTTCTCCAAGTCTACGTGTCCACCACTAACGATACAACCACGCTTGCGTCCTACCGCTTCCATAACCTCTACAATCTCGTTAGGGTTCTCAATATCCTGCGGTTTCTCCGTTAACCCGTATCGCTCAGCCATCGTATCCCAGTAATATTGAACCAAGTATTTGACCCCGAAAAAGGCTACATCCTCAACGTTCAAAATCTCTTCCTTAATGGCGCCGGTTACAGCCAGACGATACCCGACATTTTGATCCTCGAACTTGGGCCACAGGATACCTGGTGTATCCAACAGCTCAATCTCGCCAATTTTGATCCATTGCTGCGCCTTGGTTACGCCAGGACGATCACCCGTCGCTGCAATATTCCTGCCAGCCATGCGGTTAATAAGTGTGGACTTTCCGACATTCGGAATTCCTACAATGAGAGCCCGAATTGCTCGTGGATTAATCCCCTTCGCAAGCTGTCTGTCGATCTTCTCCTTCAGCAAAAGCTTGGCTTGTACAGGTATATCCTTAATCCCTGTTCCCGTCTGCGCATCGACCTGCAGTGCTGCATGGCCCTGCTCTTTAAAATATGCGATCCATTCCTGTGAGACCGCCGGGTCCGCCAAATCCGCCTTGTTCATGACAATCATCCGCGGCTTCCCCTGCAAAATCTCGTCAATCATCGGATTACGGCTGGACAGTGGGAGCCTTGCATCAATTAGTTCGATAACCAGATCAATCAGCTTCAGCTTCTCCTGTATTTGGCGGCGCGCTTTGGTCATATGTCCAGGAAACCATTGAATCGTCACCGTCATCACCTCATTCTACAAGCCGTTAAGTGGCATGAAGCCATTCAACCGCTTATTCACTATGATTAATCCATTTCATATCTTTGATGGGCCAGAAAATAACATCAGCTCGCCCTACAATCTCATCCAGCTTGATGTAACCGATCCGGCGACTGTCTGTGCTGTTGGAGCGATTGTCTCCCATGACAAATATTGTTCCCTCAGGGACTTTATCGTCAGTTACCATTCCATTCGGGAAATCCATCAGGGAATTATACTCCCGTCCCTCTGCTTGAGCTTCCTCAACAGCCTCGTGAATATATGTCTCAGGAATAGGCTCTCCGTTTACCGTAACCTTATCCCCTTCTACTTTGACCGTATCTCCAGCGACAGCAATAACGCGCTTAATGAAGTCTCGTCCCTCTTCAGGCACATGGAATACGATGACCTCTCCACGCTTGGGTTCACGGATGCTATACAGAATTTCATTCACAATAACCCGTTCTCCGGTATGAAAATTAGGCTGCATCGATGGACCTTCCACAATGAATGGCTTGAACAAGAACCAACGGATCAAAAAGACAACAATCAGCGCTATTGCAATGGCCTTAACCCATTCCAGAATCTCATTCTTCTGCTTCTCGCCTGAATTCCCGCCTTGATGTACCGACTGCTCGCCAGCACCCTGCCCGTGTGGCTGCTCCATAGCTCAGACTGCTCCCTTCTTGTCGATTACTTGTACTCTATGTATCATGATTCGATTACGAGACCGCCTGATGAATCAGTACAGTCTCTCCGAACTTCTCCAGAAAAAAACGAAAGGAGCTTGTAATCAAGCCCCTCACGTTATTCGTTATATTAACGAATTTCTTTAATTCTCGCTGCTTTACCGCGCAGTTCACGAAGATAATAAAGCTTCGCACGACGCACTTTACCACGGCGAGCCACATCGATTTTATCGATTTTTGGGGAATGAAGCGGGAAAGTTCTTTCCACACCTACACCGTAAGAAATTTTACGAACTGTAAAAGTCTCACTAATTCCACCACCACGGCGCTTGATCACAACACCTTCGAACAATTGGATACGCTCACGAGTTCCCTCGATAACCTTAACGTGCACTTTCAAAGTGTCGCCAGGACGAAAGCTCGGAATATCCTTGCGAAGTTGTTCTTGAGTAATCGCTTGGACGATATTCATCTAGGACTCCCTCCTTCCGTACAGGTGTTCATGCATCTTCCAGAAACTCATCCGTTTCCTTCATCATCCACAGCGGACCACCGTATTACACACAACAGATGTATCATATCATGGAGGGCACCGTATTGCAACAACAATTAGAGGGGCTTATATAATTTGTTGATTTTTGCTGGTGTATCCTTTCCTTTGAAGCCAGCCTATACTGACTCCCGCGTGATCTACATCAAGTCATGTATTTAATTATAGACATCTACCTGCACGATTACAAATGCCTGCGACAGCCGTCAAGACAGTCAGCTCTAGCGATGATCTACGACCTGAAATGTCTGACAGACGAGTAACAAATCCGGGGTAAACGTTATGCCATGAAGTCCTAATTCCCACGTGAAGAATTTGACGTGCTCTTGGTACCAGTAATCATAGCTCAAATCTCCCTCGCCCTCAGACCTTGCGAACTCGGCTGTGACATCCTTCATTTTGACCAAGTCTATGTTGGTATATTGGATGATTGCTAGCGGTTCATTGTCTCCATCCAATATAATCGCGTAATCATTCACTTGCGGGATCGGCTCCCCTTCAAGCTCATGGACACAATGTGCAGCGCATGTCCCTGTTTTGATGCCTTGAACGACCAAGCCTCCCAGCTCATCTCCCATTTCTTTGGAGCCATCTCCGAACATCCATGCTGGTGGGACACTGAGAGAAAGCCCATGTTTGCTGGCATAGGTGTTCCAATATGATTCAATTGTATTCGTATTCATTCTATACCTCATCTTGCAATCACCAGTCTGATGATCATTTTGCGGATAAAGCTTAATCGTTGCTTACCAAAGTAGAACCCAACACCATAATCAGCTTATGAGCAGTATGAAGCCGATACAAGCGGAGAGCCTTACTGATCACTGTTAGACCCACTACACTTTCAAACGAAGTTATAAGCAGATACGGCAGTTGGCTTGCACTCGTTGTACTAGGGTTTGCGCACGTTTCGCTAGTGGCTATACTTCCCAGGTAATCAACCTGAATTTATTGGATCAAGGTACTAGGTGTTTTCCTGCTCCAGCTTACGCAGCCACTCCCGCTCCTTGGCCGTCAGCTCTGCCTGCTCTAGCAGCTCAGGCCGACGCTCCCACGTTCGACGCAAAGATTCCTGTCGCCGCCACTGCTCAATATTCGCGTGATGGCCGGAGAGTAGAATGTCGGGCACCTTCCACCCACGGAATTCAGGAGGACGCGTATAATGTGGATATTCAAGCAGACCTGTGCTGAAAGAATCCGTGATCGCACTGCTCTCGTTACCCAGCACTCCAGGCAGCAGTCTTACTACACTATCAATGACCGTCATGGCTGGCAGTTCTCCGCCAGTGAGCACATAGTCGCCAATAGACAGCTCGTCCGTCACCAGATGCTCCCGAATGCGCTCATCGTAGCCTTCATAGTGCCCACAGACAAAGATCAGATGCTCTTCCCGAGACAGCTCCTCTGCCTTCTGCTGGGTAAACGTATCCCCTTGCGGGCACATCAGAATGATGCGTGGCTGTCTTCCTCCCTGAGCACCCGAATTCTCCTGCTCATCCGCCTGCTTGCGTGCCAGCAAGTCCTCCACGGCGGCGAATATCGGATCTGGCTTGAGCACCATCCCTCCACCACCGCCATAGGGCGTATCATCGACGGTATTATGCTTGTTCGTTGCGTAGGCCCGGAAATTAACTGCTTCCAGTGAGACGATTCCCTTCTCTCTTGCCTTGCCGAGAATGCTAGTTCCGAAGACTCCCTCGAACATTTCCGGAAAAAGGGTCAATACATCCACTCTCATCTTACAATAGCCCTTCCATAAGCCGCACTGTTACACGCTTCTCAGACACATCCACCTGCAGCACAACCTCCTCGATATAAGGCAGCAGCAGATCCTTCCCGTTCTTCTGCTTCACTACCCATACATCATTGGCTCCAGGCGTTAGAATCTCCTTGATGGTACCGAGCAGCTCACCTTCCTCTGTGAATACCTCACAGCCTACAATCTGATGAAAGTAGAACTCATCCTGCCCCAGCTCGCCCTGCCGATCCGCTGTGATCTTCAGCATGCTGCCTTTATATTTCTCGACATCATTGATATTTCCATATTCCTTGAATTTCACAATGACCATATTCTTTTGGAAACGTGAAGTTTCCACCGTTACAGGAATCGGAGCTCCCTGCTCAGAGACGATAAGAAGCTCACTTCCTTTTGCAAAACGGTCCTCGGGGAAATCCGTGGAAGACAATATCTTCAGTTCACCGCGAATGCCGTGCGTATTTACGATCTTGCCGACATTTAATAACTGTTGCATCTTGCCCCTCCTGCTCTTTCACGTTCTATTAACCGGACATAACATCTTCAGCATGTACGAAAGGGGGCTAGGACATTCATCCTAACCCCCTTTCCTATATCTTAAGATATGATATCAACGGTAACCCGTTTATCCATCTTAACTGCTGCTGATGTAACCACAGTACGAAGTGCTTTGGCGATCCGGCCCTGCTTGCCGATAACCTTGCCGACATCATCAGGATGTACAGCCAGCTCATAGACGACAAGCCGATCCTTTTCAACCTTCTTCACGGTTACATCTTCCGGATGATCTACTAAAGCCTTAGCAATGATTATCACTAATTCTTCCATTTATGACCCTCCGAATCAGCAACTATTTTTGCTGTCTAAGCTCATGGTGTTTTTTCATTACACCAGCTTTGCTCAGCAGGTTGCGAACGGTATCAGATGCTTGCGCACCGTTTTGCAGCCATTTCAGCGCTTTCTCTTCATCAATGTTAACAACAGCCGGTTGTGCAACCGGGTTGTAGTAACCGATTTCCTCGATAAAGCGACCGTCACGAGGGGAACGAGAATCAGATACCACCACGCGATAGAAAGGCGCTTTATGCGCACCCATACGTTTCAGACGAATACGAACTGCCATGAAATTCACCTCCTTCAAGAAATAGAATAGACTTGCTATATCATTCCACGCTCACTTCGGCATAAGCCAAAACGACGATCATGAACCTCTGATCATTATCTGAACGGGAAACGCATTCCCTTGCCCAGACCCTTAAGCTGCTTTAAAGCCTTTTTGTTCTTTGGACCCTTCGGTCCCATCATGTCCGAGAATTGCTTCATCATTCGGCGCATCTCGTCAAACTGCTTAATGAGTCGATTGACCTCAGCCAGCGACGTTCCGCTTCCCAGTGCAATCCGCTTGCGACGGCTGTGATTGATGAGATCAGGCTGCTGCTTCTCTTCAGTCGTCATAGAGTGCACAATGGCTTCGATGCGTCCCATTTGCTTGTCGTCCACCTTGATGTCCTTCATCTGCTTCATGTTGCCCATACCGGGAATCATATCCAGAATCTGGTCGAGAGGACCTAGCTTCTTCACCTGATCCATCTGTTCGAGGAAATCCTCGAACGTGAATTCAGCGTTGCGCATTTTGCGCTCCATCTCTTTTGCTTTGTCGGCGTCTATATTAGACTGGGCTTTCTCAATGAGAGAGAGCATGTCGCCCATGCCGAGAATCCGTGAAGCCATCCGTTCAGGATGGAAGGGCTCCAAGGCATCCAGCTTCTCACCCATGGAGGCGAATTTGATCGGACAGCCTGTTACAGCTTTGACCGAGAGAGCCGCACCACCACGTGTGTCACCGTCGAGCTTGGTCAGGACTACTCCAGTAAGCTCGAGCTGCGTGTTGAAATGCTCCGCCACGTTAACAGCATCCTGTCCTGTCATGGCGTCTACGACGAGCAGAACCTCATCAGGCTGAACTACACTATGGATTTGCTTAAGCTCCTCCATCAGTTCCTCATCGATATGCAGACGACCTGCGGTATCGACGATGACATAATCATGCCCGTTCTCCTTCGCATGCTGCATACCTTGTCTGGCAATCTCAACGGGGCTGGTCTGATCTCCTAACGAGAATACCGGCGCCTTGATCTGCTCTCCAAGGATCTGAAGCTGCTTGATAGCCGCTGGGCGGTAAATATCGCCAGCGATCAGCAGGGGGCGATGATTCTGCTTCTGCAGCAGCTTGGCCAACTTCCCTGTGGTGGTCGTCTTACCGGCACCCTGCAGACCTACCATCATAATCACTGTAGGCGGCTTGTTCGCTTTAGCGAGCTTTGCCTGACTTCCGCCCATCAGTTCGGTCAGTTCCTTGTTAACGATGTCGATAATGACCATACCAGGTGTGAAGCTGTCCATAACTTCCTTACCGACAGCCTTTTCCTTGACCTTCGCAATGAAGTCCTTCACTACCTTGAAGTTAACGTCCGCCTCAAGCAGAGCCAGTCGTACCTCACGCATGGCTTGAGCTACATCATCCTCAGATACCTTACCCTTGCCCCGCAGCTTGCTGAACACACTCTGAAGTCGGGTGGACAATCCTTCAAATGCCATACAGTCACACCTCCTCTTCCATGTTGTGACTACTCACCAGTGAGCCTCATCGCAACAAGCAGGTTACATTTCCTGCAAGCGACTCACGATGTCATTCATCTGCTGCAATGTCGCCTCATGCGGCATATCCGTCTGCGACATGAGCTTCGCCAGATGACCCTGCAGACGTTCAAGCTCTTCCGATCGCCGTTCATGTCTGGCTAGCAATCCAAGCTTCTCTTCATACATGTCGAGCACCTGCTCGGCACGCTTGATATGTTCATATACAGCCTGACGGCTGATTTCGAATTCTGCTGCAATCTCTCCCAGGGAGAAATCATCATGAAAATAATATTTGAGGAACATCTGCTGCTTGTCTGTCAGCAAAGGTTCATAGAAGTCAAACAGCAGGTTAATTCTGGTTGTCTTCTCGAGTCGATTCTCCTGACTCATTTTGGGCACCCCCATCGTCAAGGAAAAACACTTTACACTTCTTTTCAACGTTCCTTATCATACCTAAAAGAAATCTCGTTGTCAAGCATTTCTCCTTGTCACAATGAAATGACTTGAATTCCTTTGACGTGAGCCTAGATTTTGAGCGGTGTCAGGTAGAGCAGCACGGCAAAAAAGTGCAAAATGCTACCGCCTAATACGAACAAATGCCATACCGCGTGATGATAAGGAAACGCCCTCCACACATAGAAGATCGTCCCGAGCGTATACATGATCCCTCCGCCTACCAGTAGCACGATTCCTCCATGCGGTATAGTGGCCACTAGCGGATTCCAGGCAATGACGATGAGCCAGCCCATCACAAGGTAGAACGCTGTAGACATGAACAAAAATCGCTTCGTAAAAAACACCTTGAATATTACACCAGCAACTGCAATTCCCCAAACAATGCCGAACAGCGTCCAGCCCAGTGTGCCGCGCAGTGCCGTAAGCATGAATGGCGTATAGGTCCCAGCAATGAACAGGTAGATACAGGAATGATCGAAAAATTCGAACAAATCCTTAACCTTTCCTTCTTTAAAGCTGTGGAGAAGCATCGAATTCGTATACAGCAGCAGCATCGTTACACCATAAATGGTGAAGCTCACGACATGCCATGCTGTACCTTGTGTACTGGCAAAGACAATCAGAAGCACAAGAGCCGCTACGCTCAGAGCCGCGCCAATCCCGTGTGTAATTGCATTAGCCAGTTCTTCCCGTCGGTTGTAAGTGTAAGTATTAACCATACGAAACCTCCCATTATTCTTGTCGATCAGGTATTTAACCAGGGTATTTTCGAGATGTCCTTCACAGTGGCTTCCATCATTATACTATGTTACGGGCACACGGCGCACCTCGGCCCCATCCTGCCCTAGCTTACAAAAAAGGACCTGTGCTACACACAGGTCCAATATAACAATACATCAGCTAACTACAGCATACACAAGTACAACCTATGTTGACGTTATCTACATCCAATAGGTGTCATGGTTCACCTCAAGCTACAAGGCAGTATCCTTCTACGCAACTACGAAGTACCTGCATTCCATGTGCTCGCATGTGGTCACATGGATCGGTTACACGGTCAAAAATCGCATACTCCCGCTGTACGCGGCGGCAGTGTTATCAGGACTGGGAGTCCGAGGCATCCGCCGCCTCCTCGGTCGTCTCCTGTACAAGACCTGCGAACAGGGCATGTACGAACTGATCGGAGTCAAATGGCTGCAGATCATCAATCTTCTCGCCAAGGCCGACGAATTTGACAGGCAGGTTCATCTCCTGACGAATTGCAATGACGATACCTCCCTTGGCCGTACCATCCAGCTTGGTCAGCACAAGACCGGTCACGCCGCTCTTCTCACCGAAAAGCTTCGCCTGGTTCAGCGCATTTTGTCCTGTCGTTGCATCCAGTACGAGCAGCACCTCATGCGGGGCATCCGGGATCTCCCGCTGAATGACACGGAAGATTTTGTTCAGCTCCTCCATCAGATTCGTCTTGTTCTGAAGTCTGCCAGCCGTATCGCAGAGCAGCACATCCACCTGACGCTGCTTCGCAGCCTGTACGGCATCATACATCACAGCGGCTGGGTCTGAGCCTGAATGCTGTTTAATAACCTCTACGCCTGCGCGTTGGCCCCATACCTCCAGCTGCTCGATTGCTCCTGCACGGAACGTATCACCTGCCGCCAGCATGACCTTCTTGCCCTCCTGCTTGAAGCGATGAGCCATTTTACCGATTGTAGTCGTTTTGCCGACGCCATTGACCCCTACGAACAAAATGACGGTGATGCCATCTGGATTAGTCTTGAGCTCATTATTCTCCGTTCCACGCAGTAGCTCAGACAGCTTCTCAGAAAGCACAGGCTGCAATTCAGCCGCATCCTCAATTCGACGCTTTCTCACCTCATCGCGCAGCTCTTCAATCAGATTCATGACCGTGTTCACACCTACATCGGCACCGATCAGAATCTCTTCAAGCTCCTCGTAAAATTCCTCATCGATCTTTCTGCGACGAATAATCAGATCCGATACCGCTTCCACTAGGCCCTTGCGCGTTTTCTCCAGACCATCCTTGAATTGCTTGGTAACCGATTCTGTCTTACTGGCAATGCTCTCTCTCAGCTTCTTAAAAAAACTCAAGCTTAGTCCCTCCTGCTCTTATATCAACATTTTGCATCATTCATGTCATGTAGTTAGAAAGCCCTTTGCTTTCTGTGGCTTTCTAGCTTTTCGCTAATGACTGTACTCACCAGCTCATTCAACCTACCCTTAGATAGGGGGCAGAGCATTAGGCGATCTCAGCCTCTTCGTCCTCCAGCCGGACGGATACCAGCTTCGAGACCCCGCCTTCCTCCATCGTTACCCCATACAGCACATCCGATTCCTCCATCGTCCCTTTGCGGTGGGTAACAACGATGAACTGGGTCTGCTCTGAGAACTCCCGCAAATACTGGGCAAAGCGGACCACGTTCGCTTCATCCAGTGCAGCCTCAACCTCATCCAGAACGCAGAATGGCACTGGCTTGACGTGCAGGATGGCAAAAAGTAGTGCCATTGCTGTCAGGGCACGCTCTCCACCAGACAGCAGCTGCAGATTTTGCAGCTTCTTGCCTGGAGGCTGCGCTACAATATCAATCCCCGTATCCAGTAGACGCTCCGGATCAAGCAGCACGAGGTCTGCACGACCACCACCGAACAGCTTGGTGAACACGGTGCCGAACTCTCGGCGGATGGCATCAAAGGTCGTCTTGAAGCGCTTGGACATCTCCTCATCCATTTCACGGATGACCTGATACAATGTAGTTTTCGCTTCAATCAGGTCAGACTTCTGCTCATCAAGGAATTGATACCGCTCGTTCACGCGCTGATACTCTTCAATAGCACCTAGATTCACCTCACCCAGTGCAGAGATGCTACGCTTCAGCTTCTGTACCTCTGCCTGTGCTTCCTCAATATTCTCTGGTACAGGATACCGCTGCTTGGCAAGCTCGTAGCTCATCTCATACTCGTCTGCCAGCTTACGAAGAATATTTTCCAGCTCGACATCCAGCCGGTTCACACCAATCTCAGTCTGGCGCAGCTGCTCCTCTATCTCTTTAAGCTGATTGCGTTGATCACGAGTCTCGTTCTCCGCCAGCTCCAGCTTTTTCGATAACTCCGCTCGGGCAGCCCGCTTGAATTCCAGCTTCTCGGCTGTCTCGCTCTTGAGCATACGATAGCGATTCAGATCTTCAATCTGCTTCACGCTCTCCTCGCGATTCTTCTTGAGATCCGCCTCCACAGCTGCAAGCAGAGATCGGTTATTCCGGGCGTCCTTGCCAAGACCATCCGCATCCTGCTGCAGTCGGCGCAGCTGCTCCTCCAGCGAGAAGCGCTCCTGGTCAAGCTTACCTTCCCGAACCTTCAGATCGGTGAGTTGAACCTGTAGCTCCTCCTTGGCGGATTCGTTAGCCTTACGGGCGAACTCTGCAGCCTGAATAGCCTGGTGAACCTTCTGCTCCTCTTCTTCGAGTGCTGCGAGCTTCTTCACAGCCTCCTCACGAGAATGTTCCAGCTGCTTGATCTCCTCCAGAAAGCCTGATTTCTCCTGCCCTGAGATGGCAACCTGCTCCAATACATGGCGGAGCTCATGCTCTATCTGCTTCATCTCCATAGCTGCCTGCTGCTCTTCGCCCCGCTTTACATCGCCAGACTGACGTAACTCGTCCAGACGCTGCTGAGTCTGCTCCATCTCTTGCTTCACATTCTGTATGCTCTGGCGCAGCTTGTCCAACTGACTATCCGTGCTCTGAATCTCCTGATCCAGCTGATCCAGCTGACGCTTACGGCCCAGCAGGTTGGCATTCTTCTTGAACTGGCTTCCGCCTGTCATCGAGCCTCCCGCATTGACCACATCGCCTTCCAGCGTCACGACCCGATAGCGATACTGGCAGCGTGCAGCGATCCGATTCGCATCCTCCAGCGTACGGGCAATAACAACATTCCCAAGCAAGCTTCCAATGATGCCTTCATAGCGTTCATCGTACTGCACCAGCTCCGCACCGATGCCGACAAAGCCCTCAGCCTCTTCAGCAATTCGGCGTTCGCTAGCCCCAATCTGCCTTGGACGAATAACGTCCATGGGCAGAAAGGTTGCCCGTCCCAGCTGACGTTGCTTCAGGAAAGCGATCGCTTGTCTAGATACCGCCTCATTCTCCATTACAATATGCTGGACGGAAGCACCCAAAGCCGTCTCCATGGCCTGCTCCAACTGCTCTGGCACACGGATAAGCTCAGCTACAGCTCCATGAACTCCATGCAGTGTTCCTTTTCTGGACGCTTTGAGCACTTCCTTTACGCCCAGCATGAAGCCGTCAAAATCATCCTGCATTTCCTTCATCGTATCCCGTCTGGAGATGAGGGCTTCCCGTTTTTGCTCCCATTTTCTTACTGCGCCTTGACTTTCTTCCTGTAGCTTCTGCTGGGACTGGTAACGCTCGCTCTCCTGAATATAACCGGTTCGCAGACTGCTGATCTCGGTCGAGAGCTTGTTGCTGGCTGCCTCAAGGTGTTGCTTGCGTCCTTCCAGCTCGCTCTGCTGTGCCTCCCATTTCCCGGATTCATCCTGCACTCGATTCATCCTACGCTCGGCAGATTCCTTCTGCTGATCCGCATATCGAATCTCATTGCGCGTCTGAGCCATCTGGTTCATCAGCTCCAGCAGGCTTCCCTTCAGACTCTCCTCTTGCTCCTGACTGATTCCGCCAGTTACGCCTATTAACTTGGCTTCCTCCTGCAAGAGCTGCGAACGAAGCTGCTCCAGCTCTTGATTCAGGGATGAGACCTTCTCACGCAAGCTCTCTAGCTCCTGCTCACGTTCCAGATTGCGCGTCTCACTTGATTCCAGTGACTGCTGAAGCTGTTCACGATTCGTCTCCAGGTTGCGGAGCCGCTCCTTGAGCAGCTCTCCATAGCCCTCACTTTTCTCTGTCGCCTCACTGTATTGGAGAAGCTCTGCCTGCAGCCGCTCCACTTCTTCCTCAAGCTTGCGTAGCTCGGTACGATCGCTCTCCAGCATGGCATCATGTCTAGACACAATCGTGGAGAACTGTAGCTGCTCCTCTTGCAGCTGCTTCAGCCGTTCATTCGCTGCACTCCATGAGGTATGTATGGCCTCAATTTGGTGGACATAGACCGAAATTTCCTTAGATTTCAGTTGGCCTCGAAGCTCCTTGTAATGAATTGCTTTCTCCGATTGCTCCTTCAGCGGACCAATCTGATCCTCAAGCTCGGTGACCAGATCGTGAATACGCAGCAGGTTTTGTTCCGTATCATCAAGCTTGCGCACAGCCTCCCGTTTGCGGGACTTGTATTTCACAATACCTGAGGCTTCCTCAAAGATACCTCTACGGTCCTCTGAACGAGTACTTAAAATCTCCTCGATTCGCCCTTGACCGATAATGGAATAAGCTTCCTTACCAATCCCGGTATCCATGAACAGCTCGGTAATATCCTTCAGACGGCATGCCTGACGATTAATGAAATATTCACTGTCACCGCTGCGGTGGACTCGGCGAGTCACCGTAACCTCACCAAAATCAAGCGGAAGAGCCTGGTCCTCGTTATCAAGTGTCAAGGAAACTTCACCGAAATTCACGGCTTTACGGGCATCACTACCAGCAAAAATGATGTCCTCCATCTTGCCCCCACGCAGGGATTTCGCGCTTTGCTCACCAAGCACCCAACGGATTCCGTCGGAAATATTACTTTTGCCGCTCCCGTTTGGACCGACGACAGCGGTAATGCCACGGACAAACTCCATTTCCGTCTTGTCGGCGAAGGATTTGAATCCTGCCAGCTCAATGCGTTTTAAGAACATGTGTTGATTCACCTCTATTACTGAATATCCGTCAGACAGTTCTACTTTAAATCTATCTAGGTAGCCCGGACGGATGATAATGGCTGTCATAACTATAACCCAGAATAAGAATAACTAGAGTTGCTTATGACCACACTCGCTACCATACACTTCATAATCGACATCGGACAGTTAGCTCACCCCATAAGTCTGTCCACACGTAATTCTGTTAGTATTGTAGCACACGTAATACTTCTGGCCTGTGATTATAGCTCGGGCAGAACGAAAAAAGAGCAAAAAGCAGTCCGTTCCATACCTGAGGATATCTATCCTGCGGGCTGCTCTTTGCTCTTGCTTTGTCCTGACAGCATATAATTGCTACAGATCTGATCAAGCCTCGGACAACTTCAGCTTGTTCAAGGCTACTGCCGCCGCCTGCTGCTCGGCTTCCTTCTTGGAACGTCCTGTTCCGGTTCCCAGGCGTTCATTATCCATATGAACCTCAGCCACAAATTCGCGCTCATGCGCCGGGCCGCGTTCCTCAACAATTCGGTACTCTAGCACACCCATGTTATGATGCTGTGTCAGCTCCTGTAGCTCGGTCTTGAAATCACTCATCTGCAGCCTTCCATTCAGGACAATCTGAGGGAATATATGCTCATTCAAAAATGAGCGAACTACCTCGAGACCCTGATCCAGATACAGAGCGCCTATAAAAGATTCGAATACGTCAGCGAGCAAAGCCGGGCGGGTCCTCCCGCCGGTGAGCTCCTCCCCTTTACCCAGTAGAACATATTCACCGAAATTCAGAGCAACTGCGAACTTCACAAGTGAAGGCTCGCATACAATCGCTGCTCTAAGCTTGGTGAGCTCTCCCTCCGGGCGATTAGGGTACTGATGATATAGCTGCTCGGATACAGTCAGCTCCAGGACCGCGTCGCCCAAAAACTCAAGGCGCTCATTATCCTGATGCTGACCAAACCGATGCTCGTTGACGTAAGAGGCGTGCGTGAAGGCCTGTTTTAACAGCTGACGATTGTTAAACTGAATATGAAGTTTCTGCTGTAATTGCTTCAAATCTCCACTCAAGCGGCCTTACCCCTTACGCTTCGAATTTTTTTAGAACCACGGTAGCATTGTGGCCACCAAAGCCAAACGAATTGGACATTACAACATTTAGCTCTGCTTTGCGTGGAACATTCGGTACATAGTCCAGATCACAAGCAGGATCTTGATTGTCCAGATTAATCGTTGGCGGAATCGTCTGATGCTGCAATGCCAGACCACAGATAACTGCTTCCACTCCGCCAGCAGCACCCAGCAAATGACCTGTCATAGACTTGGTTGAGCTGACAGCTACCTTGTATGCATGATCACCCAGCGACTTCTTCACAGCCTCTGTCTCCGACTTGTCTCCTACTGGAGTCGAAGTACCATGTGCATTGATATAGTCAATATCCTCTGGCTGAAGACCCGCATCACGAATAGCCATCTTCATGCAGCGAGCTGCTCCTTCTGGATCTGGCTCCGTCATGTGGTGGGCATCTCCAGACAGGCCATAGCCTATTACCTCAGCATAAATGCGAGCTCCACGCTTCTGAGCATGCTCGAGTGATTCCAGAATCAGAACTCCTGCACCTTCACCCATGACAAAACCGTCACGATCCGTATCGAACGGTCTGCTTGCCTTCTCAGGCTCATCATTACGTGTGGACATTGCTCTCATGGAGCAGAAGCCTGCCATCCCTGTAGGACGGATCGTTGCTTCAGCGCCTCCACAGATCATGACATCTGCGTCCCCGCGCTGAATCAGACGGAAGGAATCCCCAATCGCATGACTTCCCGTCGCACATGCCGTGACTGGTGTCGTGTTAGGTCCCTTTGCCCCTAGGGTAATGGACAATTGTCCAGATCCCATATTAGCAATCATCATCGGAATGAAGAATGGGCTAACACGCTTTGGCCCTTTCTCCAAGAGCGCATTGTGCTGGTCTTCCCAGGTACCCAAGCCCCCGATTCCCGAGCCGATGGATACGCCCACACGCTCAGCTTCCGCATTCCCACCAATCTCAATTCCACTATCCTTCAGAGCCATGGTACCTGCGGCTACAGCGAACTGAACGAAGCGGTCCATCTTGCGGGCATCCTTGCGCTCCATGTAATCCTCTGGATTAAAATCCTTGATGGATGCAGCGATTCTCGTTGTATACTCACTGACATCAAAAGCCTCAACGACGGAGACGCCTGATTTGCCTGCCATCAGATTATCCCATAATGTATTCAAATCCTGGCCAAGTGCAGTGACTACGCCCATTCCTGTTATTACGACTCGTTGTTTCATGATTCACCTCTATGGTTAACTGCAGTCTGTTGTGCAATTGATTATTTTCATCTGATAGCATATATAGAATCAACTAAAGTTAGCAATGCTCCCCAACCTACCGGCAACATCCCGATACAAGAGCAGTTCCGCCTTTAGTTCAGCCTGTATCATCCCATCGGAAAGCAATGCAATGAATTAGGAGAAAGTCCCGCCTGAGACAGAACGGGACTTTGGTTTGCTGACTTAGGTCAGCATTTTGCATAATTCGATTAGGAACGCTCCCTAGTTCAAACTATAGGTAAACAGATTCTGCTCAGACTATAGCTTGTCCATTGAGAGCAGCTTATAGGATTTATGCAAAACGCCTAGGTGAGAGATTGTATGTACTTTACAACTTCACCTACAGTTGTAATTTTCTCTGCATCTTCATCAGAGATTTCCATATCAAACTCATCTTCCAATTCCATAACCAATTCTACTACATCAAGAGAATCAGCGCCTAAATCATCTTTAAAAGATGCTTCAAGTGTAACTTCAGCTTCGTCGGCTCCCAAACGGTCTACGACTATGCGTTTTACACGCTCCAATACGTCGGACATCCGGCTCACCTCCTCACCCGTATTATACGAAAATTCGAATTAAAATGCCATAGAAGAGAAGCAGTGCCACTCTTCCGCCCCAAGGGGTACAGGCTACATGTACATGCCACCATCCACATGCAGAGTCTGGCCCGTCATATATGAGGAGGCTTCAGAGGCCAAGAACAGCACCACTGCAGCAATCTCCTCAGGCCGTCCAAGACGGGCCAGCGGAATATCCTTGAGCATATTCTCGCGCAAATCATCCGCAAGCACTTGGGTCATCTCTGTATCAATGAATCCAGGAGCTACGCAATTGACAGTAATTCCACGAGATGACAGCTCGCGTGCCGAGGACTTCGTCAAGCCGATTACGCCTGCTTTGGCAGCTACGTAATTCGCCTGACCGGCATTTCCTAGAACGCCCACAACGGAGGAAATGTTGATAATCCGACCCGCACGTTGCTTCATCATCGGGCGGGTGACTGCTTTAAGACAGTTAAACACACCTTTGAGGTTCGTTTCAATAACCTGATCAAATTCTTCCTCTTTCATACGCATAATCAGATTATCTCTCGTAATACCCGCGTTATTCACCAGAATGTCAATGCGGCCCCAAGTGTCAAGCACTTGCTTGATCATCTGCTCCGATTCTTCTGCGCGACCAACATTAGCTTGTACAGTGATCGCTTCAGAGCCATGAGCCCGAATCAGCTCTGCCACCTCAGCTGCCGCCTGTTCACTGCCAGCATAGTTCACTGCTACATGGGCCCCTGCTTCAGCTAATGCCAGTGCGATACTCCGACCGATTCCCCGGGAAGCACCGGTGACCAGTGCAATTTTACCACTTAAAGGCTTGGACATGATTGCTTCCTCCTCGTACCATTGGCTTAATTTAGAGTGTCCTCTCCAGCAGGAACAGTCAATTCCTCTATCGTTGCCTGCAACGCAGCCAGACTGTTCACGTTGAGCAAACGGACTGATTTATCAATCTTCTTAATAAGGCCTGTCAGGACGCTACCTGGACCAAACTCAACAAAGGTGTCTACACCTTGTGAGATGAGCCAGTTCACACTGTCCTCCCACAATACAGGAGAGTAGACCTGTTCTACCAGCAACTCTTGAATCCGTTGTCCATCCGTTACAGGCTCTGCGGTCACATTCGCAACTACAGGATACTTCGCCTCGCTAAAGGATACCTGTGCAAGTTCTTGGGCCAGCTTCTGGGCCGCTTCCTTCATCATGGAGGAATGGAACGGGCCGCTCACCTCCAGCATAATTGCACGCTTGCCTCCAGCTTCCTTCACACGCTCAGCCACAGCTGCTACGCCAGCAGCTGTGCCTGACACCACGATCTGTCCAGGACAATTAACATTAGCTAATTCTACCGCACCTGCGGTAGTACTAATCTCCTGACACAGCGTAGCAAGCTTGTCCCGGTCCGCTCCAAGCACCGCTGCCATCGCACCTTGACCTCCAGGTACAGCCTCTTCCATAAAGATACCGCGAGCACGCACCAGAGCAACGGCATCCTCAAAATCAAGCACGCCAGCAGCTACGAGAGCACTGTACTCACCCAGACTGTGACCAGCTACATAATCAGGAGCAATGCCACTTGCCTTGAACGCTTCACAGAACGCCACACTAGCTGTGAGAAGAGCAGGTTGTGTGTTGGAGGTCTGCTTCAGCTCGGACTCAGGTCCCTCGAAGACAAGAGACTGCAAAGAGAATCCCAGTCGCTCGTCTGCCTTCTCAAATAATTCGCGGGCAACCGGAACTGCGTCATGAACGTCACGCGCCATGCCCACCGCTTGTGATCCCTGTCCCGGGAATACGAATGCTATTTTACCCATAGTAGTGTACCTCTTTCTAATGCAAAGTCAAAAAGTAGCAGTAAGCTACTTACCATACCAGTACAGAAGCACCCCAAGTAAGTCCTCCGCCAAAACCAACCATTAACACGCGGTCGCCTTCCTTAATCCGACCTTCCTCAGCCGCCTCAACAAGCGCAAGCGGGATGGATGCCGCAGAAGTATTCGCATATTTATCCACGTTAACAACTACCTTCTCTGCTGGTAGCTCCAGACGTTGCATCGCCGATTGAATAATGCGAATGTTCGCCTGATGCGGTACGAAGATATCGATATCCTCTTTGGCATAACCAGCTTTCTCCAGTACTACATCTGTTGCAGAGGCCATGACACGCACCGCGAATTTGAACACCTCGCGCCCATTCATATAAATATAATGCAATTTGTTCTCGATCGTCTCCGTTGTAGCAGGCAGACGCGATCCGCCTGCTTCCAGCTTCAGCAAGCCACCGCCTGCGCCTTCTGCACCCAGATCAAAGGACTTGAAGCCTCTTCCTTCCGGTACCTCACCAATGACAACGGCTCCTGCTCCATCTCCGAAGAGGACGCAGGTGTTGCGATCCGTGTAGTCCGTGATACGGGACAGGCAGTCAGCACCGATAATCAGCGCATTCTTGTACATCCCCGTCTGGATGAAGCCATTTGCTGTGGCTAGTCCGTATACAAAGCCAGAGCAGGCAGCTGACAGATCAAAAGCCGCCGCTCCCTTTGCACCCAGCTTATCCTGCAAAATACATGCTGTAGAAGGGAATGCCATATCCGGTGTAATTGTTGCTACGATAATCAGATCCAGCTCTTCCGCTGTAAGGCCAGCTGAAGCAAGTGCTCTCACAGCAGCCTCATACGCCAGATCCGAGGTCGCTTGCTCAGGCGCAGCAATATGACGCTGACGAATACCTGTACGGCTTACAATCCATTCGTCACTGGTTTCAACAATTTTCTCAAGGTCGCTATTCGTCAGCACTTTCTCTGGTACGTATTTTCCTGTACCGATAATGCCTACGGATTTTAAATTAGTCATGAAGTCACTCTCTTCCCGCTTATTTCATCAGATATACTGTCCACCAGCTTGTTCTGCAAGGCAATTCGTGCCTGACGCACGGCATTCTTGACAGAATTGGCATCCGCAGAGCCATGCGCCTTCACAACCAGTCCGCTCAAGCCAAGCAACGGGGCTCCGCCATGCTCAGCGTAATCCAGCCTGTTCTTGATGCCTCTCAGCTCTGGCATGATCAACGCTGCTGCTAGCTTCGTCTTAAGCGATTTGCCGAATTGCTCCTTAAGCAACGAGAAGATCGTCCCTGCAGCTCCCTCAAGCGACTTCAGCATGATATTACCAGCAAAGCCGTCACATACCAATACGTCGCAGTTGGCCGACAGAACATCTCTAGCCTCTACATTCCCCACGAAATGTACCGGCAATTGCTCTAGCAAAGGATAAGCAAGCTTGGTGAGCTCATTGCCCTTACCAGCTTCTGTTCCTACATTCAGCAGTCCTACTCGTGGCTTGGGCAGGCCGTGTACTTTGTTACGATACAGACTTCCCATCAGCGCATACTGGGCCAGATGCTCAGGCTTGGCATCCATGTTCGCTCCGAGATCCAACGCCAGTACGCCTACCTCATCCAGCGTAGGAATCATGGGGGCAAGTGCAGGACGCTCAATGCCTTCCATCCGCCCGACAACCAGTAGTCCGGTCGTCATTAGCGCCCCAGTATTTCCCGCCGAAATCATGGCGTCAGCCTCGCGCTCCTTCACCATTCTACCTGCAACCACCATCGAAGCATCCTTCTTCCGACGAACCGCACGTACTGGCTCGTCCTCACCTCCAATGACTTCCGAGGCGTGACGTATCGTCAGGTTGGCAGGACGCTCCTTCTCCAGCTTGAGTTGTTCCTCGATGAGCTCCTGATTCCCTACGAGAACAAGCTCTGTATCCTTCCACTCGACAGCTGCTGCAATCGCTCCGGCAACGATTGCCCCGGGGGCATGGTCGCCTCCCATGGCATCAATCGCGATCCGCATGCTAAATTCCTCCTTCAGTATCTTCCACGGTGGAACGATAAATGACGAAGTTCCCCTGAAAGACCATTTCTTCTACTACGTATATGAACACCTCGACCTTGGCCTTCCCCTTCTGCGAAGGATTCGAACGAACATAGGCCTTGGCTATGCATTTCTCACCCAGATGGACAGGACGCACAAAGCGGATATCCGCAGAGGCTGTCAAGGCGATCTCGTCATTGATTACGGCCACTGCTAGCGAGTTAGCCTGAGCGAACACATAGTGACCGCGCGCGATTCCCGTTCTGGAGAAGACATGCTCCTCCTTGATCTCGAATATCGAAATACCGCTGCGATCCAGCTGCAGGTCTACGATATCCCCGATGATCTCATGCAGGGGCAAAGAGCGGACCTGATCATAAGAGCGCTCGGCCATAAGCTTCATGCGTTCACGAAGCTCCGGTATGCCAAGCTCCATGCGGTCCAGACGAATGGTCTGAATACTGACCTTGAGCTGCCTTGTCAATTCCTGGTCCGTAACGAACGGATTATCTTCTATGAGTTGTGTCAGCTGCTGATGTCTTTGTTTTTTGGGCAAACGCTCGATGGCTACTCGCCTCCTTACCTAACGTTACCCCTAGATGGTAACCTTGTATATTCGAACGAATCATAATCGGTGTATGTATCTTATCTATGTACGGACAGTCTGCTCTATGAACTGGCAGCCTGCATTCGATATACTGCCTCTTATTAGAACCTGGTACTAAAGCAACAGTATATCGTATGCCGAGCCAAAAGAAAAGCATGGAGGCAAAAAAAATAGTACCTCACCGTGGTGAAGCACTACTTTCAGATGCATCTTATTGAGAAATAATCTCTCTAGATTTGTACGTTCCACACACTTTGCACACGTGGTGAGCAAGCTTCAATTCTCCGCATTGTTCACATTTCACCATGCCCGGCACAGCCAGTTTAAAGTGAGTACGACGTTTATCGCGACGTGTCTTGGACGTTCTACGTTGAGGTACTGCCATCATTCCCACCTCCTTATCGAAGTCAACCCGTTAGGGGTATTGCTTGTTATCTCATTCAAGACCGGGATTCTAGCACCTGTTCAAGACAGACTCAGCTCCGCAGCCGGTGAATAACTACCTTACATGATGTTGCTGTAATAGACTTACTTGAATAGATTCTTCAATGCAGCAAGTCTTGGGTCCACGCGTGTGTTGTCACAGTCACAGGAGCCCTCATTCCAATCTTGTCCGCAGGTCGGACATAGACCCTTGCAGTCCTCCGAACAGAGCGGAGTGAACGGCAGATGAATCACAAAGGATTCCTCGCAGAAAGGAACCGTGTCGAATGCCTCACCTTCCACAGGGATCGTGGCATCCTCTTCGTCTTCCTCCAGTTCTGCTTCCCCGACTACCGAGCGAAAGCGCTCCTCGAACGGGATGTCCAGATGCTGATGGACAGGCTTCAGACAGCGTGAGCATTGGGTATCCAGCTCAGCCGACAACGTGCCCTTCAATTCCATCAGGCTCTCACCTACTATGCTGGCACTCAAGTCCACCTGCAGCGGAGATACCGCTGTAATGTCCTTGCGATGGGTAATCATGTTCGAGACATCAAGCGTCTCACGAACGATAACCGGGCCATCATGTTGAGCTACTTTACGAAAATGTAAATGCATAAATATCACCCCAAACAAACAAAAATTATTATACCGACTGAGCCCGATGTTTGTCAACACCTTTTCCTTTACACCCATTCGTACCGCCCGACTGCACAATGATGTACAATGTAAGATACACCAAGAAGGATGGACATGCAAAGATGTAGATACTTCAACAGGGAAGAACACTTCCAGTCGATGTAAACGGACAAGCCGATAGAGCTGTTAGACCGATGGAATTTATCCAAGGAGCCTCGGGCTCTGCATAGTCGAGCCGGGCTATTATCATAGTATACCCTAATTTTGAGGGAGTTGTTTGCTCAATTGAAGACTTTAGGCATTATTGTTGAATATAACCCTATGCATAACGGACATCTGTATCACCTGACAGAGGCCAAAAATAGAACGGGTGCCTCCCGCACCGTGGCGGTCATGAGTGGCCCGTTCCTCCAGCGCGGCGAGCCTGCTATCGTTGACAAATGGGCCCGCACCGAGATGGCGCTCGCTATGGGTGTAGACCTCGTTCTGGAGCTGCCGGTAGCCTATGCGGTGCAGGCAGCCGACTGGTTCGCCTACGGCGCCGTGGCCCTGCTGGAGTCCACGGGCATCGTGGACTGCCTCTGCTTCGGCAGCGAGGCAGGTGACCTGTCGCCGCTACAGGCGCTGGCGACAGCACTGACCGCGGAGCCGGACGCGCTGAAGTCCGGCATCGCGGAGCGATTGGCGGCAGGCTGGAGCTACCCTGCCGCCTATGCAGACGCCGCCTGTGCCCTGGCGGCGGAATGGCCGGACCACGCGGAGCTGTCCGGCATACTTCAGCAGCCCAATAATACTTTAGGGCTGCATTATTTGATGGCGCTGCAGCGGCTCGGCAGCGCCATAGTGCCCTGCACGATCACGCGCAGCGGATCGGGCTATCATGACGCCGTGGCGCGGGAGGGCGAAGCCATCGCGAGCGCCACGGCGATCCGCCGCCTGCTGCTGAGCGGCGGGCCTAATGCAGCGGCACCTTATGTGCCCGGTGCCGTGCTGGATATTCTGCGCCGCGAGTGGGCAGCTGGGCGCGGGCCGCAGCAATGGGATTCATTCAGCGTGCCATTGCTTCACGGACTGATTACGCGCAGCCCCCAGCAACTGGCCGAGCTGCATGAGGTGAACGAGGGTCTGGAGCATCGCCTGCTGAATGGCCTTCACCGACTGGACAGTCCGTCAGTCGAGAGTCTGCTAAGCGCCCTGAAGACCAAGCGATATACACGTACCCGACTTCAGCGTATGCTGACCCATATTTTGCTGAACCACTCCAAGGTACAGCTGGCGCCTACAGAGCTCGCAGCAGGACCTCATTACCTTCGCATACTGGGCTTCAATCAGACTGGAAGAGCCATGCTTAAAGAAATGAAGCAGCGGGCATCCCTCCCGCTGCTTGTTCAAGCGTCCTCTCAATCCCTGCCCCAGCTAGAGCTGGACCTGCAAGCCTCTGCCATTTACAGTGCTGCTATGCGGGAGCCAGAAATCACGCGCATGTATGCCGATTATCTGCGCCCACCAGTCATATCCTGAACGCCCCTGTCCACTAGACTTATGTCCAACAGGGCTTCAAGACTCTGACTTGACGGCTTTGACATCCAGATAATCCAAGGCGTCCTGCAAGGTACGCACGGGCACTAGCTCCATGCGCGTGCCAATAGCCTGCGCTTTGCCGAGTGCAGCCTCATAGTTACCCTCAGGCACGAAGAAGAGATCCGCTCCCTTTCGATCGGCTGCAACAATCTTATGCACGATGCCGCCGATCTCACCTACATTGCCATCCTGATCAATGGTGCCTGTGCCTGCAATCCGATAGCCCTTACTCAGATCCCCCGGCGTGAGCTGGTTATAGATCTCCAATGTGAAGATCAAACCGGCCGATGGCCCGCCTACATTGGTCGAGGCGAAGCTTATCGTGTGATCCGGGTTGTCGGGCTTGATTTTTTGTACCGTTGCCAGGCTTACACCAAGCCCGATCCGTTGCTGTCCAGTATCCGGGTCGGTGATAGGAATTAAGGTCACCTCCCGGGTCAGCCCCTCTCCATCCCGAAGCAGCTTGAAGCTCAGTGTATCCCCGGCACGCTTGCCCTCCAGAAGACCCCTTAGCTGTGCATGGTCTTGGATGGCCTTGTCCTCCACCTCCAGCAGCTGATCTCCCGGAAGGAGGTCACGGTCTGCGCCTGGCAGCAGCTTCATGACGACCACATGATTCGGAACAATTTGATATGCTACTCCAGCATGATGATAGGCGGCCTCAATGGCAGAGGATTGCGAGCTATCCATCAGATAGATCTGCTGAGCAGCATACTCAGCCTCACTGCGCCCCTGCAGTCGGCTGTCCTTGTCTTGAATCTCAGCATCCCGATCAAAGGCTGACAGTGCCAGCAGGATGACATTCGCATAGCTGGCCGATACCGTCGTCATCATGAAGCTGCCCGACTCGCTCGGATCGCCATTTTGCACCGTCACCATCGGCTTTACTTCCTCAGCGGTGCCGGGCTTATAGATCAGATACGGAATCGGCATATACACAAGGACATAGGCCAGAATGGCGATGCTAAGCAAATACAGCAGCCAGTATAGCCCGTTGCGTCTATTTTGTTGCATACTCCTCCGCATCCCCTTTCTTTTTTCCCTTGGCATCTATATGACTTCTGGTATGTATTTATTCTGTGACTCATAGACTCCTATTAAGAATAGGGTACAAGCCGGAAGAAGGTGAATCAGCGATATGAAAAATATTATTCAGGCGCGTCCGCGCCTTATATCCACCTTAGCTATCGCTCTAGGTGCAGTCATGGTGCTTACAGGTGTCCTTCTGGCCCCCGAGGAGGTGTTCAAGGCTTCCTCGCAAGGGCTCAAGCTATGGTGGACCATTGTATTCCCAGCTATGCTGCCGTTCTTGATGCTGTCCGAAATGCTCCTGGCTCTAGGCATCGTTCACGGTCTCGGAGTTCTGCTTAGCCCACTTATGCGAAGCTGCTTCCGTCTGCCAGGCCATAGCGGCTGGGTACTGGCGCTGGGTATGATGGCCGGGGCACCCGCTTCCGCTGAAGCGATCAGACAGCTCATGGCCCGCGACGAGCTTGGCGAGACGCAAGCCCGGCTGCTCACGGCATTGACTCATTTCAACAATCCCATGACGATTATCGTGGTCATCGGTACCGGGTTCCTGCACAGTCCTGCTCTCGGCTACCTGCTGCTAGCTGTACATTGGAGCGCCGGGATCACAGCCGCACTGATTCTGCTTCGTGGTCGTAGCAGCTCTAACACTCTAAACAATTCTGCTACATACAAACAATTGACAGACAACAACATAAACAGACATCATGCATCCAGTTCTACTTCAAAAGCAATAGAAGGGCATAGCTATGTTCAGGGCCCCTTCGTTCGAATACGGCTGGGCACTGTGCTGACGGAGATGAGACTCGCCCGCGAGCAGGATGGCCGCAGCTTCGGCAAATTACTGGGTGATACAGTTACGAATGCCGTGCAGACGCTGATGATATCGGGCGGCTTCATTTTATTCTTCGCGGTCATCAGCCAGTTATTCAGCCTGTATGTGTCCTCAGGTGCCTTCAGCTATGTATGGCCGGCACTGCTGGAGCTTCACCTCGGCTCATATGCTTTGACCACAGCACTTGGCAATTCTCCACTCGTACTGGCCGGTATCAGCGCCATCTTGGGATGGGGCGGCTTATCGGGCTGGTTCCAGAGCGTTGCCATTACAAGACCCGCAGATCGCGGTAAGCTACTGGCATACACGAGACTATGGCACGGCCTGATCGCTTTTATATTTACCCTCATCCTCTGGGGACCATGGCAGCGTCTTATGCAGCTTGTCCAGCCCGCCTATGGGACGAATCCGCTTCTGGGGCTCACTGACACAAGCACAAGCATAGATATGGCAACAGAGCCGACCATTCCAAGTCTATGGCAGCTCACGGTTGCCCCATGGATGCTGGGCATCTTGATTCTTACAGTGTTACTATTGCTATCAATCACGATGTATGCTAGTCGTCGACTTTTTTCGCGTTGAATTTGTCGTACAAGGCCTCGCCCACCTCTGGAGATACCAGATCCACAATGTTCCCGTTAAAATGAGCAATCTCTTTCACCATGCTGGAGCTAAGGTAGGAGTACTTGGGATTGGTCATCATAAAAATCGTCTCTGCCTCGGGATTCAGCTTGTGGTTGGCTGATGCCAGCTGCAGCTCATATTCAAAATCCGTCACAGAACGAATCCCGCGGACGATGACATGCGCTCCCTTTTGCCTCACATAATTAGCGGTCAGGTCACGAAAGAAATCCACTTCGATATTAGGGATATCCTTCGTCACGGAGCGCAGTAGCTCCATACGCTCCGCTACGGAAAAGAGCGGGTTTTTACTTATATTATTAAGCACCGCCACAATCAATACATCGAACTGTCTGGCAGCACGCTGGATGATATCAAGGTGTCCCATCGTAACAGGATCAAATGTGCCCGGATATACTGCAATTCTTTGTTTGTGTCCTTGTTCAATCATTGTCTGTGTCCTCCTTGACCGACTCTTCGTGCAATATGTAATCGTACACGGATACGGTCGTCTCTCCATATACCGCTTTGCGCAGCTGCTTGAATCTGCCGAATTGCTCCGGGTATTCATAGCCTGTCTCATATTCCAGCACGATGACTGCACCATCTCTCAGCAGAGATAGCTCATGCATCTTGCTCATCAGTTCGTCTCCATTTTTCATGCGATACGGTGGGTCCAAAAAAACGGCATCAAAAACAGTCCCGCGCTTGGCGAGCGCCTTCAAGGCGCGTCCAGCCTCGTTACGGAACACTTCAGCCTGCCCGGCCAGGTCTGTCTTTCGTAGATTCTCCTTGATGACCTCCACACTTTTCGGCTCCAAATCTACAAACACAGCCCGATCCATCCCCCGACTCAGCGCTTCAATTCCAAGTCCTCCACTTCCAGCAAATAAATCCAGGACTACACCACCATCAAAGTAGGGTCCAATGATGCTGAATAGAGCCTCCTTGACTTTATCCGTAGTGGGTCTCGTCCCCATACCAGGGACTGCCTTGAGCGGCCTTCCCTTGGCGCTTCCAGATATGACTCTCACTGATGATTTCACCATTCTCTCTATAGCTTGATATACGATCGCCAGCGACCTTATGCCTGTATCGTATCACATTGCGTCCCGCTTGAAAAATGAAGTCCATGCACGGGTACAATGGATGATCCTGCAGACCGCTAGACAAATTTCCACTTGGAAATGTATAACATCCCCTGCATTGGGCATGCTTGAAATATCGGCATTTAACCGATGCCGTAGACAACCGCGGAGAAGGCTTACGTTTCCCCATAAGCTCTTCGTCCGGTTTCTCCTCTCCCATCGAAGGGCGCTCCGCAAGGGGCGTCCGATTTTTTTTGCCATACCCATCACACCTCGCGCTTATCCTCCGGCGAGTACAGAATACGCTGGTAATCAGAATCCCTCGTGTCCATGTCCCCCAGATACATTCGCATATGCTCAGGTACTTGCTCATAGGCTGTCTTCAGGCGCTCACGGTTGAACTCACTTGGGAACTCCAGATACAAGTGATAAGCAGCACGACACTCCTCAAGGGATGTCTGCTCACCCTTTAGCTTCTTATACTTGTCCAGGAGCTCCTTATATTTATCTTCCGCTACTTCCGCATACAGCTCCTCTGTGAAGGTGATCTTCCCAAGCTCCGGGATCGAGACAACCAGCGGATAAGCCCCTGTAGTGAACAACGTTCCATCCGCGAACGAAGCCTCTAGGTCTTCAATAGGAATCTCACGCGAATCTGGCAAGCCATAAATATGCACGATTCCATTCTCATACACGACAAGATTGACAAGGTAATTTTTCCCTTGCTCTCTCATGAACATGCAGAAGCCGTCACCCTCAATAGTGCTATAGAACATCTCTTGAATGACAACAAAATCAACTGCCTTCGGGGAAGGACTGATTCTTCGCACTTCCATTAGCTCCCGCTCTCGGGCAGTAATCTCGTAAATATTGCGAAACTCTGGATTCAGTGACCGTACCTTTCCCTCGATGTGCTGGTAGTAGCTATCGTTATCGAATGACCAATCCGCCGTTCCGACGATGAAGGCACCCAGACCATGTAGAGACAGTGTCTCTCCGTCAGGTATATCCGGTCCCAGCCAGTACTCGTCAATCTTTTGCCCCAGTCCCTTTAGATCTACGAGCTCCCAGCAATTCACCATCCCATCCTCATAGATCTGCACCTGGACGAGAAAATGATGATCTGCGTTATGTATAATGCCATGGGTAGTTGTCCCCTCGACCTGCTTCTGTCTTCGAATTCTCTGCATCTGTCTTCACCTCTCTATTGACTACATCTGACATCTGATATTGGACCATATTAACGACAGCTCAGCTGTTGTCCAAGCAAAACACAAGTTTTGTAATATTTTATAGCAAACAACGAAAGGAGCTGCTGTCATGAGCTGCCCAGTAAATCCAATTGTGTGCCCACCTGTGCAAGTTGTAAATCATCTGTTCTACCCACAGGTCATCCCTGTCATTCATCCAATCGAGATCGTTAATGAGTGCCACGTTGTACCGATCTACAATCATCAGTTCCCTGTGTCCGTCACCAATGGTCCTAGCTGCCAAGTCTCCGCGCGCCGCAAAAAATCGCGTCGGCGTTAAGCCTGACGCGTACTACACGGCAGGATATCCAACCATCTACAGACAAGCATACTTGCGTACTTTTGAACAGGGACACTCACCATTCAATGGGGCTATAAATCCATCTTATCAGCCATTCAGTTTCCGGAGTTCCTGGTTAACCGATAGAGACACATCTAAGCAGGCAGGTCGGCTTCGGGAGCACCCTGGCTGACCTGCCTGCTTAAGTTGGCCTTCTATAATCAAGCTCTATTCCAATCAAAGCCGATGGCTTCAAGCACTGCACGCGTAATAATCATATGCCCTGCTTGATCCGGGTGGACCCTGTCCCATGCCAAAGCAGCCGGATATATGAACTCCCATTGTCGATCAAAAGCCGCTTGCGTATCTACAAGAATGGCCTCCAATTCTTCGGCAATCTCCTTCACAGCGGCTCCGTAAACATCCATCGTAGCACGCATGGGGTCCTCTGTATTCGCTTCCAGATAGTACGGCGTGATCAACACCAACCCTTTCACCGACGAACGCACAGGGGTCAATAGCTCACGCAAGGTGCGCTTGTACTCATCCAGATAGACATGCTGTTCAGGACGTGCGGCAGCATCGAATTGTCTCCATACATCGTTCACACCGATCTTAACAGCTAGCCAATCCGGCTTGAGATCCAGTACATCGTTACTCCAACGTTCCTTGAGGTCACGCACGGTGTTCCCGCTCGTTCCCACATTGGATATACGAATGTTCAGATCCGGATACACCGCTCGGAGCAAAGCATCAATCTGCGCTACATACCCATTGCCAAGAGCCCCGTTTCCTCCCTCGCCAATCGGTCTGGCACGTCCACAATCCGTAATCGAATCGCCAATGAATACCCAACGGTCCTGACTGCTTAACTTCATCCCGGTCCCTCCACCTTGTTCCCTATAATAGTAGTCGAGCTACCTCCATGATAACCATTGTATTCCAGACTCTGCAAGATCATTTTACAAAGACTGACAATCAGTATTGGTGCAAGCTTAATGGAGTATTCGAAATTGCTGTGGTGTTACACCTTCATGCCTCCTGAAGGTCGCTACAAAATGGCTGCTGTCACGGAATCCAACACGCTCGGCAATTGCACGGACAGGCATGGCAGGGAACTCTGTCATGAGCTCTTTCGCTTTGCGCATTCGAATCATAATTAGACAAGCATATGCAGTAATGCCCATAGATTGCTTGAACAGAGAATTCAGATGTCTGATGCTGACACCCAAAATTGCAGCCATGTCTCCAAGCCCCAGAGAAGGGTCACCATAATGCTGCTCCATATACTCCAGTACAGGAATCGTTCTCTCCACCTGTTGGTATAGTGATGGCAGAGTGCCGGTTCGACCATGCTTCTTAAGCATGGCCAGGAATCTATACATATCAGAAGAGGCATCCAGCCCTAACAAATCTCTGTCGCTTGCAATGGAATCCAGCACCTGAATACCGAAGCCATCCAACTCGTTCCCCTGCTCCCAGTAGTACAAGGAGGCTGGCTTCAAGCCCAAAGCGGCGATAACAGCCAAGCACAAGGGGCCGGTAAACGTGATATACAGCGTCTGCCATACATTACTGCGGCGATTGTACCTGTGAGGCTCCCCTGGTGGCAGCAGCACCCCCGTATTCTCCCCCATTTTGAACGAAGCGCCCCCGAAGCTCATTACCCCTTCCCCCTGAATAGTCTGCAGCCAATGAAAACACGGGAAGCCCTCTGGACGGTCTACATCCTCCTGCTGTCCATTTAGACCAATGCTATCAATGAACAATGGAAGCTTCTGCTCGCGTGAGGTAAGAAAATATCGTTTGTGCACATTGTTGTGCATATTGTGAAGCTGCGGTTCCCGTTGCTCTTTCCACTCCATTTCATTCACTCTACTCACTTCCATTTTCTTATATACACTCTGACTTTTATTATATATTCAAGAATAATGATTTCATATAGCATAGAGTTATTCTTATATATTCAATTCTGTTATGTGAGTTCTGTTGTGAGTTCTTGTTATGTGAGCTCTGTTATGAGTTCTTGTTATTGAGTTCTGTCGTAGCTCTGTATCGTAAAGTGTTTTACTTTGGTGTCTTACTTTCATGAAAGAGGTGCTTGATCATGATCAGTAGCAAGCTGCCCAAGGTTTTTTATGGTGGTGATTACAATCCAGAGCAGTGGAGCAAGGACATTCATACTGAGGATCTACGGCTATTTAAGCTGGCAGGCATAGATATGGCTACGATAAACGTGTTCGCTTGGGCGAAAAATCAGCCTGACGAATCCACCTATCATTTCGAGTGGCTGGATGAGCTCATTGAAAGCCTGTATGCGAATGGTGTCTATGTCTGTCTGGCTACCAGCACAGCTGCCCATCCGGCCTGGATGGCGAAGAGATATCCGGATGTGCTGCGTGTCGATGCGGATGGGCGCAAGCGCAAGTTCGGCGGGAGGCACAATTCCTGTCCTAACAGTCCAACCTATCGCAAATATGCAGAACGAATGGCAGAGCGGCTGGCAGAGCGTTATCAGAATCATCCAGCCGTGCTGGTGTGGCATGTCTCCAATGAATATGGTGGCGAGTGCTACTGCGAGCATTGCGAGGCAGCTTTTCGTGTGTGGCTGAAGAAGCGCTACGGTACCGTAGAGAACCTCAACCGGGCGTGGAACACCTCCTTCTGGGGGCACACCTTCTATGACTGGGATGAGATCGTATTGCCGAGCAATCTGTCTGAGCATTGGGGAAATAACAAATCGAATTTCCAGGGGATATCACTGGATTATTCACGCTTCAATTCGGATAGTCTGCTGGAATGCTACCTGCTGGAGTATCATGCGATCAAACGACGCATCCCGGATTCGATCATTACGACGAATCTGATGGGCTTCTATAAGGAGCTCGATTATTTCAAATGGGCACAGCATCTGGATATCGTCTCCTGGGATAGCTATCCCGCCCTGGACACACCTTTCAGCTTCACAGCAATGGCGCATGATCTCATGCGCGGCCTCAAGGATGGTCAGCCCTTCATGCTAATGGAGCAGACTCCGAGCCAGCAGAACTGGATGCCTTACAATTCGCTGAAGAGACCGGGCGTAATGCGGCTATGGAGCTACCAGTCCATTGCTCATGGAGCTGATACCGTCCTGTTCTTCCAGCTTCGCCGCTCTATCGGCGCATGCGAGAAATATCATGGAGCTGTCATCGAGCACGTCGGACATGAGCATACCCGTGTATTTAGAGAGGTCACTCAATTGGGCGCTGAACTGAAGGCACTGGGAGATACCCTTCTGGATGCTTCCGTTCCTTCGCGGGCAGCTATTATTTTTGATTGGGATAACTGGTGGGCGATTGAGAAATCCAGTGGGCCAACCGTCGCTCTGAAGTATCTAGAGCAGATACACAAATACTACAAAGCATTCTTCGATCAGCATGTTCAGGTTGATATCATCAGTCCATCTACAGAATTCACTAAATACGATATCGTTGTCGCACCTGTGCTGTACATGGTAAAGGAGGGTGTAGCAGGGCGGCTGGAGCATTTTGTCGAGCAAGGCGGCACATTCCTGACTACCTTCTTCAGCGGTATTGTCGATGAACACGATCTGGTAATACTTGGTGGATATCCTGGCAAGCTGCGGAAGCTGCTTGGCATATGGGTGGAAGAGATCGACGCGCTCTTGCCGACCCAAAAGAATCGTATCGTGATGAAGGAAAAAACAGGCGTACTAGAGGGGGCCTATCCATGTGGACTGCTCTGCGACCTGCTGCATACAGAAGGCGCTGATACGATTGCGGTCTATGGCGAAGATTTCTATCAGGGTATGCCTGCGCTCACTCGCAACCGTTGGGGTAATGGTGCGGCCTGGTACATGGCAACCGACCCGGATCAGGAATTTCTGAATGGACTGCTAACCCATATCTGCACTGAACTCGGCATTGGGGCTCCAATCACCGCTCCTGACAGTGTGGAGATCAGTGTTCGCTCCAAGGAGGGTACGGATTATATCTTCGTTATGAACCATGACCGTGAGCCTCAACAATATTACATTCAGGAGGGTACAGCATTGGAGTTGATCAGCAAACACGAATATAGTGGCGAGGTCACCATTGCCGGCCATGATGTGCATATCTTGAGACCAAGCCAGCATTAGATCGCGGAACATATAGAAGTACAACAATTTGAGAAGCAAATGGAGACGCAACTTGGGAAGCATCTTGAGAAGCATTTCTGTGGATTGCTGGATCTCCCGTTTAGTTACAGGAGTGGCACATTTCATCATTGCCACTCCTGTCTGTGCTGCTGCCAAAAAAAGAAAACCGTAGTTCAGCAATCCAGCGCTGTGCTATAATATCCATGTATTGGCATCCGCTAGGCTGAATGAGGAGTTGAAGGAACGACAATGAGCAAGTTTATCATCTTTTCGGCATTATGGTGGCTGGTGGGCAATCCTTTCCTCGCCCTGCTGCTCCTGCTGATCATCATCTATGTACTTGATCGCCAATTCATCGGCATCTTCCCGAGTCTGACTCGTCCCTTGAAGCGTAGACGCGAAGCAGCCCGGCTGCGAGATCAGATTGCGCTGAATGCGAATGATGTATCGGCCAAGCTGGATCTTGCACGTAACCTGATTATTCGCAAAAAATATGAAGAGTCTCTGCGTTACCTGGGGGAGATCAAGGACAGCTATGATGATTCTGCTGATTACTGGAATGCAGTAGGCACTAGTAGGATTATGCTGGGCCAGTCGGACCAAGGAGAAGCTCACTTGTTGAAGGCCTTATCTATTAATCCGCGCGTACAATACGGTGAGCCTTGGCTAAGGCTGGCAGATGCCTTCAAGGATAAGGATCAATCCAAGGCCCTAGGCTATCTGGAGCAATTTCAGAGCATTCAATCCTCTTCATGTGAAGGCTATTATTTATCGGGAATAATTTATCAATCGCTGGGGAGAAGCCGTGAAGCGCACGAAGCATTCACCCAGTCACTGGCCATTTATCGTACGTTGCCCAAATATCGTAAAAAGAGTGAGCGCAAATGGGCACTGCGAAGTTGGGTCAATAAAATGAAGAAATAGCATGCCAATAGACGCACCCCCGATCGGGAGTGCGTCTTTCTGCTACCCATCATTACAGCCATCTTTGTTATGCTGCATGCTAGTACTTCATTCCACTCTGCAATGCAATGCTTCCTTACAGTGTATCTGTTCAATGTTTCAATCCAGTACAACGATTATGAGCTCTCAACTTCTCAAATCCGTCCATTGTCACCATCAGCAAGACTTTCCAAAGGATGAAGGGTTTTCTTGACAGACCCCTGCCTTACGTATAGATTAACAAGTATACTTGCACCTTTTTACAAATATATTAGAGCATTTCAATAAGCTAGTAGCTGATGAATCCAAGAGAGGAATATCATGATCAGAGTGCTTATCATCGAAGACGACCATATGCTTGGCGACACACTGGCTCTTTATCTACAAGGAGAAGGCTATGAAGTGAGCAGAGTGGACAATGCCGAGAGGGGCCTGATCTTGTTGAGCTCCCAGCCGGATATCATTATTCTGGATCTGGTGTTGCCAGACTCACAAGGGATTAATCCCTGCGCACTCATTCGAGGCCATACTCAGGCTCCGATCATTGTGACCTCCTCATTGACGGATGTTCATGAACGGATCCGCTCGTTAACCGAGGGAGCTGATGATTTCGTGTGCAAGCCCTTCAGCATGCAGGAGCTTAAGGCCAGAATTGAAGCTGTATTAAGACGGAGCTCACATCCGGTGAATCCCACAACAGGGCCAGCTCCTGAACCAGGAGTCACCATAGATTTGGAACGAAGAATCATTCTTCATAATTACAGCAAGATTGAGACGACCTTTTCAGAATTCGAGATTATGAAGCTTTTTCTGCTGAACCCCGGCAAAGTATTTAGCCGTTACGCCCTTATTGAAGCCATTCGTGGTGTTGACTCCTATATCAACGACCGTACAGTGGATGTTCACATTACCAAGCTGCGCAAGAAGCTCGAAGAAAATCCCAAGCAGCCTAGATACATACATACGATATGGGGCGTCGGTTACAAATTCACACCTTGAATTACCATTATAATCCCTCACTACGGCATGGATTGTAAAATAAGCTGAAGCTCATGAAGCACTTCCTCTAATGTAAGCTCTATCTCATGCTCAAGAGCCCCATGCTGCAGCAACTCCTCCATTTCAATCACCTTCTGCTGCAATCGTCTGGCATATAGATTGGCAGCAGCTCCCTTCAAGGTGTGGATTCTACGGGACACCTGGTCGAAGTTCTTGTCGTGCAGCTCCTGCTGTACGATACTGCCGAACGGCTCGTACTCCGTCTTGAATCTTCTCAGTGCAAACTGGAGAATATGCATTTTCTCATCCATTTGGGTTAGCGCTTGCTCAATATCCACTCCTTGAATACTGCGCAAACCATTCATGCCCGACCAAGCATCTACGATCCTCATTAGCCGTTCCGAGTGTACAGGCTTCATCAGCACTTCATTAATTCCGCTCGACAGGCATTGCTCGTGTACAGACTTGACACTGTTCGCAGTGATCGCAATGATCGGCGTCTGATCATACGCACGTATTCTCCGAATGTGCAACGCGGTCTCCATACCGCCCAGCTTAGGCATGGACAGATCCAGAAAGATCAGACTCCACGGCTTCTTCTCCAACCAATCCAGCACCTCATAGCCATTACTTGCGATTGTCACCTCATATCCCAGATAACCAAGTAATCCTTCGATGACAAGCTGACTAATGCGTTCATCCTCACCTACTAGAATACATTTCTTCTCTATTAAGGAGGCCGGCTCGGACATATCCTGTTCAGTGCTTCCTTCTGATGTTAGAGCGGGCTCCTCCAACATCTCAAACACTTCCAAGAGTCCAAGACGGGTAACGGGCTTAAAGAGACGGGCATCTGTCTCCACTTCGTAATCATGTGCCTCAGCCACTATAACGTTACCTGCATCCGAGCACACCACAATATGCAGATAGGGTCGCAGCAGCCTCGTCAGTTCCATAATTCTACGCTCCAGGGGATCTTCTGCACAGGCGGCTACGTTCATAATTAGCACGTGCTGACCGCCCTGATCATTTGACGTTCCCCAGCCCGAGCTGATGAACTCCTTAAAGCTTGAAAATACACGCGGATTCATGCCAAAGGATTGCAGAATCTGAGTCATACTCTCTCTGGAATGGGATGGGTGATCCACGATGGCTGTCTCGTAATTAGGAATACTTACTTCCGTGTGATCAGGTAGGGTTTGCTCCTGTGAAGCTGCCAGTGCAAAGCTTAGCTCAAAGTAGAAGCGGCTGTAGCTGCCAAATGCGCTATCCACCTCCAGACTACCACCCATAGACTCCACCAGATGCTTGCAAATGAATAATCCCAGACCCGTTCCGCCATACTTTCGACTTATATCCGGGTCCCCCTGTGTAAATGACATGAACACCCGCGACATTTGCTCCTTCGTCATACCGATCCCCGTGTCCTCAATCTCAAAGAGAATTCGGACTTGCTCTGCCTCTAGCGAGATGACCTCTGTCCTCAGCAGAACGTGACCAGCATCCGTAAATTTGACTGCATTGCTCAGTAAATTAAGCAACACCTGCTCCAGTCGATAGGGGTCACCAACAACATAGAGTGGACAATCGGGATCTGTGTAGAACACCAGCTCTACATTCTGTTGTCGCGGATAGACGCTTGTCTTGTCCGCCAGTCCCTTGATCCATTTTTCGAAATGAAAGGGCACCTGCTCTAGAACCAGCTTTCCTGCCTCGATCTTCGCCATATCCAGAATATCATTTGTAACATTCATGAGTGAGTGGGAGGAATCATTCATCTTGCGCACATAATCCTGCTGAATCGGAGACAACCTGGTTCGCTGTAGTAGTAGCAAAAAACCGATAAGCCCATTCAGTATCGTCCTGATTTCATGGGTCATATAAGTCAGGAATTCGCTCTTGGCCGCACTGGCCTCCACCGCCGCCTCACGCTCACGAGCATCCGTGATATTCTGAAATACGGCTTGAATTCGCACAAGTACATCCCTGTGATAGAAAGGAAGAATGTACACGTTGTAATACGACGACATGCCATTGTCCAATATGATCCTAAGCTCGGTCTGCTTCGTTCCTTCATTATGCTGCGTGCTTCTCATCAGCCTCACCCATTGCTCCTCTTGCTCTATATGTACCAGCTTCTCAAGGTGCTGATTCATAATCTGGGGAAGCTCGAGCTGAAGCGCTTGCAGCGCATTTGAATTGGCATACATAATACGACCATCAGCCGTGAACTCCATAATCCAGTCCTCTGCGTATTCCTTCAGAAATGCAAAGCCCTCTCCCTGTTCCTGAAGCTGACGCCTGACCGACTTATACGTAGCAATGTTAACACCATACCCTATCAGACGCTGAACTCTTCCATGCTCATCTACAATCGGCTGGAGCTTCACCAGTGCATAGTGACCGAGACATTCAACCTCATAATAGACTGGCTTGCCTTCCCAGGCCTCCTGATACTTCTGATGGATAAACTCAATGATCTCTTGCGGAAAAATCTCACTGTCCAGCCCAGTCGATCCCATAGGCTGCCCCTGTCGGTGAGGAGGAACACCAATTAACTGGAGCATCTCACCTTCGGAGAAGAGATACTCATACCTCCCGTTTCTCTTCTCTACAATAAAGGTGAACCCTGGCTGATGCTCCACAAGCTCCTCAAGCTGACGATAGCTCTGCATGAGGCGTTGCTGTCGCTCTCTGGACCTCGCTAACACGGACAATAATATAATGACCATTAACAACATCAGGGCCAGCGACAGTATTCGACACATCCATCCTGCGGCAAAGCCCTGAAACAACCCAAGCAGCATACAGTTCAATAACAAAAAAAGACCTCCTGACAGCCACTGTACGAAAAAACTCTTCAAAAAGGCATTCAGGAGGCACAATCCAGCTATATACACAAGCTCAGCTGTCCAATACTGCCAGTTCATGGCATAGGAAGCAGGGTCCATCATCCGGAAGATCAATAACATCATGAATATGATTACTGCAGACCCTGCCCGACCAAAATAAATCCCCAGCATATATACGATCCCGAGCATGCTCATTTCCATTGGATGATGTAGACCCTGACGGACAGTAAGTAGCACAAGGGCTACCACTCCTAGCACTATGCCTACAACCCATGTACGCATTGGCTGCTTCATATAAATTAGCTTATCCTGCTCAAGACAGGAATGAAGAAGATAGATCGAGCAAAGAACAATCAATGCCGGTAGCATAAAATCTAGTATCAAGTGCCCACCATCCAGATCAGAGAATTGCATAACTATGAAACCTAGTTCCTTTAATCATAGTATGTGAAGGCTAATTGAAGCAACCAAAACAGATTCATCTGTGTGAAAAGTAGCCTCTCAATATTTGAACTTCCGTATTAATTGCTGCAGCTGCTCCGCCATATCTGCGAGACTAAGTGCAGAGGCTGATACCTGCTGCATTGCAGCCAGCTGCTCCTCTGAGGATGCGGCCACCTCCTCCGCTGTGCCCGCATTGCCTGTAGCAATCTGAGCCAGCTCAGAAGCCACTGCGGATACCTCTTCGACCCCGGCTGTAATTTGCTGGGATATAGCAGCCACCTCTTCAACCTGCGGTGTCATCTCCTGCATGCTATTCAGTATTGTCTCGAACTTGCTGATCGTGGCTGTGGAGATATCCATACCGTCACGAACCTCGCCCGAGATCTTATTCATCATACTCACAGAAGCCTCCATATCCTGCTTGATCACTTCTGTAAGCTGCGTAATATCCTTAACAGATTGTCCCGATTGCTCCGCAAGTTTGCGAATCTCCTCGGCAACGACTGCGAAGCCTTTTCCATGCTCTCCTGCCCGTGCTGCTTCAATGGAAGCATTTAATGCCAGAAGGTTCGTCTGATTGGCTATGTCTCCTATAAACGTCGTAATCGAAGCAATCTTCACAGAACGATCACTCAAGACCTGGATGATGTGGTTCGCCTGCTCCACCGTCTCATGAATTGAGCCCATTTGCCTCACCGTCAGCCGCACAGACTCCCCACCTTCCTCAGCTTGGGACGTGGTGTGGCGAGTCAGACCTGCAACCTGACCAGAGCGTTCCGCAATTCGGGTAATACCTACGGCGATTTCATCGAGGGCAACATTGTTCTGGACAATACTCACATTTTGTTTCTCTGCACTGCTGGCAATTTCCTGAACGGCCTTCGCTACATCCTCACTTGCCGCACTGGTGGATTCTGTACTTTGTGTCATCTCTCCAGCGGAAGTTACAACCTGGCGTGAGCTGCTCTCAATGCTCTGAATTAATAGACGTAGATTGCCCTGCATCTTGCCAAAGGCATCGGTCAGATCACCGATCTCATCATGGCTTTGTCGAACGAATTCCTGCGTCAGATCACCTTCACTCAGAAGAATAGCTTGTCCCTTCAGCTTCTCGATCGGACGAATGATAGAACGGACGACAAGCCATACCAGCACAATTCCTACTGCTAGACAGATGAGAAGAATCCACAGCATGCTCGTCAAAATAGGCTTGGCCGCCTCCACCATTTCAGAGGTATACATCGTACCAGCCAGCTTCCAGCCTGTCAGGGGATTCGTTGTAAAATACATCAGTTTATCGTCCTCACCCACCTTGTAGGAGAAGCTGCCGGATGGATTCTCGTATACCTGATTCCAAAAAGCATCCTCTGCATTTGTGCCCGCTTCAAGTGTAGGATGATAGATGTATGTGCGACTGGTATCCAGCATCACCATATAGCCCTGTTCACCAATCTTGACGTTCTGCATCCAATCCCGAAACATGGTTAGCTTAAGGTCAATTCCAATAACACCTGTTCCATCATCCAGCGCTTTGGCAATGGTAACTGTAAAATCATCTGAATTCTCTGAGCGATAAGGAGCGCTAACCGTCACTTCGCTCGGCTTGCTCAGCGCTTCCTTGTACCAGGCCTGTTCTCTTGGGTCATAGCCTGCCGGGATCTCCTCCGCTGGAGCAGAGGTCATATACAATCCTGATTCAGCAGCAAGCTGAATCGCGGAGGCATCTTCATTTTGCTGCAAATATTGGGCGAACTCCCCTGTGATGTAATCATCTTCTTCGTTGGTGTAGAGCGCTTCATCCAACTGCTCAGCGTAGGTCTTAATATCACTGATTTTGGACTGAATGGCTATGGTGATGGCCAGATCCCCCAGCTTCACAGCTTCCTCTGCACCATGTACAATTTGCTTCTCCACTTGTTCTTTGGCATTAAAGTATGCCAGCACCCCTACTAGTATGGATGGGGCAACCAAAAACACAAGAAAAGACAGGATCAGCTTCGTTTTGAAGTTTTTTTGAATACGGGTCAACCACCCTGTTTTTTCGAGTTTTGCCACTTTCGAATTCAATTCCTCACACCTCTTCTTCTGGTTTTATAGTTCCTCAATCCATATTCATGAGCGAATAACAACCTTCAATATAATCTGAAGCAGCAAGAACTAAGACCAAAGAACTACCGTGCTAAGTATAGGAGAAAATCATTAAATCAAATGCTAACCATTCATAAGAAAACTATGAATTTCCTTAACACTTGTTAAGAAAACTTAAGCGCATTTATGGCAATTCTCTATGACGTTCGTCGTCATTCGACAAAAATAAAGCGAATATAAGGATATCAATAAATGATTTTCGCAAAAGCACATGCTAACAGCACCTACCAACAGCTCTGCACAAAAAAAGGACATCCTTCAGCCCAAAGGCGAAGGACATCCCTCTTGTTACACCATCATTTCTAATCAGCTCTAATCAGATCTAGTCAGCTAGAGCCTATCTCAGCGGATAATATCCTGCTTGATTCAATTGTGCAGCGATCACTCGATAGCCTCGTCCGTTAGGATGGATCCCATCCAGTGAGAGCAGACGGCGCTCTTGGCCTGCGAAGCTGTCCTGAATCTGGACTGCCCGAATGACCCCAGCATTCATTGTGCTGAGAAAACGATTGTATTGCCCCACCCAATACTGTGCCTGCGGATAGCGCGGCAGTGGGTTGTACAGCCCCAGAATTCGAATAAAGAAGGGTTCCCGGCTGCCTCTCTTGATCTGCAGCAGCGTATTCACGATCCGGCGCACATTGCGTTTGGTCATCTCCAGATCCCCTCCTGCATCCCGCTGCATGCCTGAGCGCGCCATCCTGAGCAGATCATTGCCCCCGATACTGACGGTGATGATATTGGCCTGACTCACCCCGCTCTCCAGCAAGGTAGAGCTGTTCAACTGACTGAGCAACTCTCCTGAAGTCATCCCGTTCACTCCATAATTATGCAGTATAATTCGCTCTTGCAGTGACCGCTGTGCCATGCTTCTATAGAGAGGAACGAAGCCGCTGCCAGGCAGTGCCCCGGTCCCTACCGTGAGCGAGTCACCAAGAGCCGTATAGCGATATGCCATATTCCCTGCCTCCCTGTCGGTTCACCCTCGCAGAACTATGCTTCTGCTACAATGATTACACTGCCGAAGCAACGCTCCGCTGAACTGGCGTTAATGCAGTATATGTAAAGACAGGGGATACGGGCACGGTGAATGCTTAGTCGAGCTCTACTTCATACACACAGCGGTAATGCTCAAGTCCAGTGTGCGTATCCTTCGTTATGTATACCGCAAATCCGAGCTGTCTGAAGAACTGTGCTCCTTCCTCATCGGTATTTGCCGTCATACGCTGTAGCTCACGCTCCTTGATCAATTCCAGCAGCATTCCTCTGGCATACCCTTTATGTCGATTCTCCGGAAGAACAGCCAGATGCTGCAGCTTCAGCTCCCCATCGGCCTGCTCAACGAAGCCGGTGATCCCAACGATCAGCCCCTCGTCCTCATACCCGTATAGATGCCAGTCTGCCAACGAAGCATAATGCTCAAGCAGCTCGTCCTCCTCTTCTCCAGTCGGAATAGCCGCGTAGCCTAGCAGCTCTCTAATTTCGGGGCGTTGCACTAATTCATTCCTGATATCCTTGAACATGTTGGTTCCTCCTGATCAGCTGATTGTTGGGGCAGACAAGCTTGCCCCTAGTTGAAGATAATAAAATGTTTCATTTGAAAATGAGTCGGCACTGCTGACGCCAAAGTATCCCACGAGCGGAATAATTACTACAAGGAGCACGATTATCACCAGAACACCTAAAACGATCCTAAGTCTCTTACGGTTCACGTTGAAGCCTCCTGTATGCTTTGTGTCATATCCGTTCTTTTTATTAATGCATCCTATTGCAGGATTGCAGGTTATGCTTCCACGATTAGAAGCGGCCAGGTATCCAGCCACTGCTTGTCGAACACCCGTTGCCGGAAATAGGTGTCGCTCCGAAAGTATGGACCCTTGCGTACCTTCAAGTCCATTAGATCCTGAAGCCCGAAAGGAGCGACGATCTGAAGCTGATCCTCCTGGTCCAGATAGATGCCTACCGCCGTAGCTGTCTCTGGCCAATAACGCATCGCATCGGACACTGAAGCGTATGGAGCATGTCCATTGCGTATATGCATGTGTGCCTGATTCTTGACCGACCAGTTCCGATGAATCTGATCCCGGCCCAGCTGCTGTTCAAGCCATTCATCCCGCTCCTCGCTCTGCTGCTCGGGATCAAAGTATATGACGTCAATATCATTTAAAGGGGTCAAGGACACATAGCCGTGAAGCTTGTCCCAGACCCGGTTCCGCACATATCCGGCCGCGATGCAGGCTTGCGGTAGTCCGAGCTCCCTCACACGTCTCAAATCATCATATACCTGTGGGTCTTCCAGCCAAGCCAGCAGCCGCTCACGCTGCTCTATGTTGATATGATGTTCCATCAGATACCTCCCTAAGATGAAAATAACATGCACGCACTCGTTACAGAGTACATGCATGTCCAAGAACAACTTCCAAACTACAGCCTATCAACTACAATCTACAAAAAAGCTTCGAGAGCAGTGCAGGTCATGTGATACGTTGGCTCCAGCTTGGATATGACCGGTTTGACGGTCGACAGCTTCCGATCACGCGCAGCTTGCTCAATATCAGCGAACATGATCGACATTCGCTTGATGCCCAGACTGAGACTTCCTGATTTTAGCTCGTGCGCAGCCTCCAATATTTGATTATACACACACGGATCGAACTTCTCCTGCTCCAGCAGACCGATCAAGCGTTGCAGCTTACCTGGCGTATCACCCTTATATATATCCAGCAATGAAGCAAGCAGCTCTGTGCTTCCATCCTCATCCAGAGCCATGATGTCTCGGATGACCTCTTCATCAATGAGAGCCTCCTCTGGTGCAGCTTGGGGAAGCCAGTGCTGCAGCTTCTCCCTTAGCAAATGAATCGAGGCTGGCTTTTGCAGGAAGTCGTCAATGCCCGCAGTCGCCCCCTTGCTCCTTTCCTCTTCACCAGAGCTACCGGATAAGGCGATAATGGGTATCCGTTCGCTTTGCGATTGCAGTTCGTGTGCACGAATATGAGCTGCCGCAGCATATCCATCAAGCTTCGGCAAATGAAGATCCATCAGTATGCAGCCGTAATGGCGGTTACGCGCATACTCTACAGCCTCTTCACCGCTTACCGCAAAATCCAGCTCTTCCAGCCCCAATCGTCTTAGCTGCTCCCCAATCACCTTCCGGTTCACAAGCTGATCCTCTACTACGAGAATCGGCAGCATGGTATCCATCTTGTGACACTCCGATAGTTCTGCTGGAGCACCAGCCTTCGTAGTATGCGTGAGGTGAAGCTCAGGATCACGGGCCTTGCGCAGCTCTAACTCAATCCAGAAAGTTGCTCCCTCCTGCTCTACGCTGATACATCCGATCTGACCGCCCATCATTTCCACGAACAGCTTGCTAATCCATAGACCCAGGCCTGTGCCTCCATGTGGCGTTGTCTGTCCCTCTACCGTTTGGGTATAGGGCTGAAATAATATGGATTGATCAGCTTCTGAAATGCCTATGCCGGTGTCGCTCACCTCAACACGCAGACGTTGCTGCTCGTCGCTATTCTCCAATAGCCTGATCTTGATCTGCAGCTGCCCGGCAACCGTGAATTTGTTAGCATTGCCAAGTAAGTTGAGCAGTACCTGTGTGAGTCTCGCTGCATCCCCGATGAGCCTTGTTTCCACGCCCTGCTCCAGCTCCGTAGAGATCACATTGCCTTTCTGAGCAGCCTGTACCTCAAGCAAAGCTGTAACTTGCTTCATCATATCCTGCAGATTGATAGAGGTAGCCTGCAGCTTCATTTCTCCGGCCTCAATTTTGGATAGATCGAGCAGATTGTTCACCATGTCCAGCAGCAGCTTGCCTGACTGCTGAATCCACTGTATCGACTCCCGCTGGGCAGCAGGTAGCTCCTCTGCCAGAAGCACCTCTGTCAAGCCAAGCATTCCGTTCATGGGTGTACGAATTTCATGGCTTACCATGGCAAGGAACGTACTCTTCGCCTGATTCGCTCGTTCGGCATCCATTCTCGCCTGATTCAGCTCCGAATTGGACTTGGTCAGCTTTCTTTGCAGATTCACTAATTCATTATTCATCCCGGAGAATTCGCTTAGCACTTGTTCCTGCTCCGTCTGTGCTGTCACGATCTGTCTGGATAGCTCCTCAATGGTCTTGCGTAGATTCTGAATCTCCAACGAAGGATCACTCATGCTGTGTTACCTCCCTGGGCTATATGTGACAATAGATCAGCAGCAGCCTTCACTGCCTGATCCGCATCTATCGCGAAGCCATCTGCTCCAACTTCCTGCCATAGCCTGCCATCCATGTTGAACGGCTGTCCACCCACCATGATCTTTACATGGGCTGTTCGCTCGTCCGCACGAATCGCAACAATCAGATCCTTGATCAGATGAACATGAAAAGCCATCGTTGCCGATAGTGCCACTAGGTCGACGCTATAGTCAATAATAGCCTGAATTACATTTCGCTGCGGTACATTCGCCCCCAGATAGTACGTGTTCCAGCCTTCCATTTCAAAGAAATCCGCTATCATTCGAATGCCAATCTCATGCTGCTCCTGCCCTACGCAGGTGGCGAGTAGCCGATATCCATCACGTGAATGAACGATCCATCGACCATACAGGCTGGACATGATGAACTGTGTGGCTGCCGTACAGAAATGCTCCTGAGCGACATTCATGTCTCCCATCTGCCACAGTCGTCCAATCTCATATTGTGTAATCTGAAAGATATATTTATAAATATCCTTTATAGCTACCTCATTCTCCAGAAGCTCCTCCACAAGCTCAAGTGCTTCTCTTCGGTTCCCTGCACTTAGCAAGTCAAGGTACGTTCTAGCTTCCTCATATAACGGGTTATCCTGCCGGATGAACGAGGGGTATTCCTCTGGTTCCTTGATTCGTTCAATGCCGAGCAACAAATGGTCCCGCAACATCGTCTTGCCCGGGTGCTCCAGTAATTCCTCCAGGGCATTGTCGATCAGCTGCAAGTTGATCACAAGATCCTGAGAGGTGATACCGAACCCCTCCAGCAGAATTTTGAGCCAGGAAATGTACTGAACAAACAGCTTCGGACTGTCTACCATGACACTCTCTGCCAGAAATTGAAGGCTATAGAGCGTATCCTGCCTAGTCTTCACTTTACCAATTGGACCATATCGCTCCATCAGCTCGGGTTGAAGATCATATTGTCTATCTACTATCCAATCAGCCAGTTCACCCGCCCGTGTGAGTAGCAATTCGCCAGCGTTGCTATATCCAGCTTGTATACTCAAGCGAATTCACTCCATCCGGATTAATATAGTACCGCGAGCTTCAAAATGATGAACACTATAATTGAACCTCAATACGATGAGCTACAGCAATATAAGCTCAACCTTTAGTATAACGTATACTGCTTCATGAATTAACCCGTATTCGCAAACAATTCGTAAAATAAAGGACTTATTAAGTCTATTATCTTCAAATAAAAAAAGTACCGGTATACATAATACCGATACTTCTTCACCAATACTTCTTCGTAAAGCCAATTGGAGTGTGAGCCCTCTACCCTATCGCTCCGCTCCGAATCCCAGCTTACGCAGTAAGGTGATGGCCTGTTCCTTCTCCTTCAAAGACAGCCCACTGACCGCATCCATGATAACATCCCGATGACCTGGGAAAATCTGCTCGAAAAAGTGACGACCTTCCTCGGTTAGCTCAGCATAGATCACGCGCCGGTCATCCTGGGACGCCCGACGGGTCAGCATATTCTTCTTTTGAAGCTTATCCACTACATAGGTAATATTTCCACTGGAAATCAAGACCTTCTCACCGATCTTCTGTAGCGGCTGCGGGCCACGATGGTACAATAGATCCAGCACTCCGAATTCCGTAGTATTCAATCCATAGCCATGAATATCTCGATTCGTGCGGGATGTTACTGAATTATAAGCTCGTGCTAGCACGACAAACAAATTAAGGGATATTTCCTGATGATCCGTTGAATTAGACATAAAAGCCAGCCTCCACACCTCATATCTTAATTCAAAGATATATTAATTGTATGGAACTGTCAAGATCACCAGCGCTTTGTAGCCCGTCCACATGCTAAGCTCGATTTCTGATGCGAAGCTGACCATCAGCAGCTGCGATAATAACTTGGTCCGCCATGCCTACGAACAAGCCATTGTCTACGACACCTGGAATCGCATTCAAAAGAGCTGCCAGTGAACCCGGCTCCTTGATCTGACCATAGCTGCAGTCAGCGATGTAGTTGCCGTTATCAGTAATATACAGGTCTCCGTCCGCCCTTCTCCAGTTCACTGTGGCACCCGTTTCCTCAAGCGACCTTTTGGTCCATTCATGAGCGAAGGGTACTACCTCTACAGGTAAAGGGAAAGCTCCCAAGGTCTGAACAGCCTTACTCTCGTCAGCTACAATAATCAGCTTGTCCGACTGAGCCGCCACGATCTTCTCTCGCAGCAATGCTCCACCGCCGCCCTTAACCAAATGAAGATTCTCATCCACTTCATCAGCGCCATCAATGGTGAGATCCAGGCGATCCAGTGACTCAAAGGAAACAAGTGTAATGCCAGATTCCTCCGCCAACTGTTCAGAGGCACGAGATGTTGCCACCGCTTCAATCTTCAGACCATCACGCACTCGCTCACCGATCTTCAGAATTGCCCAGTAAGCAGTAGAGCCAGTCCCGAGGCCTACCTTCATCCCATCCTGGATTGCTTCGACTGCCTTCTCGGCTGCGATTTTTTTCATGTTCATAATAATCGCTCACTCCCACTTGTAATCTTACTTCCTAAGTGTACTACAAACTTCGATAACTAGAGGTGTTTTTTTTGAGTTTTTCCAGTATCATATTTTTGTACTCTTTTTCTAATGATTGCATAACAATGCATATTTACGCAATTACATCTAAGTTTTACATCCGCCTGATCTCATATAACTCTCACTTTGCTCTTCATTTTAAGACTATTTTTTACGATATTACATATGGGGTCAGCAAATTACCAGGACTTGAGTCTTATATGACAGGAGGGCAGAACAACTTAGTCAATACATAGAGAAAGGAATGACCACCAGCTTCCCTAGCGTCAAGATTATGAGTTCTAGCAACATTATTTCGAACCAGGAGTGAGCATTTTTGAAAACTTGGACCCGACTTTCATTTTTCACGAAAAACCTTCTTCTTTCTTTCATTAACATTATTTTGATTGGGACCCTGCTGATCGCGTCCAGCTACCTGATTCAGAAGTCTGTTCTGATCGACCAGCTCCATAGCCAGATTGAAAAGGTAACGGAGAGCTGGTATCAACAGATTGATGCCGAGGAAGTTAGACAGGCGGTTACGGAGCAAAGCTATGACGGCCCTGCACAAACCAAGCTGCGCGAGACGCTCGACACCATAAGCAAGTACAATCCTAACGTGAACTATGCTTACATTTTTGGGGTTGAGCTTGAAAATGGTCGTGGGACCTCGATTGTCGCTATGCCTACCGCTCTGCGCAACGACTTCGAAGCAGCGGATATGGGCGTTGGTGCTATGTATGAACAGCCGGTAATTATTGCAGATGCGGTGGGTAAGATGCTGAATGCTGGCAACCCAACGTTCTCAGACATTTACTCCGACGACTTCGGTACCTGGACTACACTGATGTATCCGCTCAAGGATAGCAGCAACAAGATTTTTGCGTATTTTGCTGTTGACGTGGATGCGAGCGCTGTGCCTAAGGGGCTCACCAAGACCCTATGGACTGGTATCGCGATCATGGCCTTGTTCTTCGTTATTTTCTTCGTCGTCCAATATATTGTCGTCAAACGCACACTGTCTCCAATCAAGGAATTAATCCATGGAATCGAAGAGGTCAGTGAAGGTAATCTGAATGTTCGTATCAAGGCAGGAGTCGATGACCTTGGCATTGTGAATGACAAATTCAACACTATGGTTGAGCGTATGAACAACACCATGGCCCGAGTACAATTTACAACCGATGAAGTGAATGAATCCGCCAAGGAGCTGCTCGCAATCTGTGAGCAAAATGGTACCAACGTTAACACAATTAACGCCAATATCAATGAAATTACGGATAACATCAAATCTCAAGAGCAATCTTCTATGAACACAGCTCGTTCCATGTCTGAGATGGCATCGGTCATTCAGACAATTGCAGTCAATGCCTCCAGTCTTGCCTCCGAGGCCGATTCCGTACAACAGCGCTCCGTGGAAGGCAACATGGTCGCACAACAGGCTGCTGAGCAAATGCACAAGATTACAGACTCCGTTAAGAACACTTCGCGGGCTATTCGTCTGCTCGAAAGTCGTTCACAGGAAATTGGTAACATTCTGAACATTATTAGTGGCATTTCCAGCCAGACCAATCTGCTTGCCTTGAACGCCTCCATTGAAGCAGCTCGTGTCGGTGAGGAAGGTAAAGGCTTTGCTGTCGTTGCTGGAGAGGTCCGCAAGCTTGCTGAGCAATCCCAGGCAGCCACCCAGCAAATCACTGGCTTGATTGAAGAGGTTCAGAAGGAGATCAAGGAAGCCTCGATCGCTATGGAGACAGGTACCATGCAGGTCGAAGAAGGAATTGCTGTTACAGAAAAAGCTGGATCATTGTTCGAGAACATTCTGGGTGCTACAAGAAGCTTTGTCGCACAGATCGAGGACCTGTCCAGCTCTACCGAACAGATCTCGGCAGGTACTCAGGAAATGACGGCTACCGCAGAAGAACTCTCAAACACAGTGAGCAAGACTGCTAGCAACAGCGGCTATATCTCTCAGACAGTGGAAGAGCAGAAGGCTTCAACGATCTCAATCATTGACTCCTCTAACAAGCTCAGCTCGATGTCTGAGGAACTAAGAGAACTGATTTCCTATTTCAAAGTATCCAATCCGAGCTAATGCATAGTCGTAACGTATAGCTAACTTCCAAAGAGCGCCTTCCATACTTATTTCTCGGATGGAAGGCTTTTCTTTCCCTATAACATTCATCGGAGGAGATCTGAACATGAGTCATTCCAATACGAATATTACTGCCCCAGTCATTCAGGCACTTCCTATTCCGCTCGATCGTAATCGCAGACACCGAACCTACGAGCAGGACAACTTGAATGTACAGCTTGACCGGACCGTATATGAAGCTGTGCAGGCCAAGATTCCTGTAGCGCAACAAGAAGCGTTCTTCACAGCCGTATTCTTTGCCTGGATGTACAGACTCTCTGCGGAGACCGAGCTGGCCTCCCTCATCTACAGTAACACGGCGGGATGGAATGTGTGGGAGTTAGAGCTGCAACCGTCCTTAACGATGTCCGAGCTAATGAACCAGTGCCATGATCTTCATTCCTCTAACGCATCCCGACTCACAGAGATCGGTGCGGAGGTTGTGTTCTCATATTTGCAGGCTGGCGACAAGGTACAGGACACTGCTGAATCGGCAAAATCCTTGCAGTCGTTACCTGAAGCTATGCCCGAGCCTATTATCGCTGTACATGTAGCAACCGAGGAAGACGCGTATCATGTTCACATTCGGTATGATCGCTCGCTACTGCTGGCTGACACGATGGAGCGCTATGCTTCCTATTACAACGTAATAGCATCAGAAGCAGTAGCCGGGCCCGAGAAGTCCATCAGCTCGTATGATATTCTGAGCGATTATGATCGCGCTGCGCATGAACAGCTTAATGCAACAGAGGTACCTTACCCGGAGCAGCAGACCATTCACGGCATGTTCGAAAACGCAGTCGCTCAGTATCCTGAGCATGGAGCCATCGCCTCAGGTACAGTAGAGCTTACTTATCGGGAATTGAACAGCCGCGCGAACGAAATTGCCGCGGAGCTGTTGTCCAGAGGACTTGCAAAGGGTGATTTCGTCACGATTTACATGGAACGCAGCATCGAGACTGTCATCTCACTGCTTGGCATCATGAAGGCAGGCGGCGTATATGTACCAGTAGACCCAGACCACCCTGCGGAGCGTAACGGCTTCATCGTCGAAGACACTCGCTCCGCTTACGTCCTGACGAAGCAGTCCTATCAAGAGCAAGCTGCTGAGCTCTGCTCAACCATCTCGACCGTTCGGGAGATTCTGATCCTAGAGGAGTTACTCGTCGGGCGTGAGACTGCCAATCCGCAGCTGGATGTGAGCCCAGACGATCTTGCTTATATTATCTACACCTCTGGCTCAACGGGTAGACCGAAGGGTGCACTGATCGCCCACCGCGGTGTCGTGAACCTTGGAGCCGTCGTGCAGCGGGATTGCGACATTGAACCACACGATGTGCTGACCCAGTTCGCAACCTACAGCTTCGATGCCTCGATCTGGGATACCATCGGCGCGTTATTTTACGGGGCTAAGCTATACTTACTCTCTTCCGAGGAGAGGGTATCCGTCGAAGAATTTGCAGAGGCTGTCGAGCGGACTGGCACTACCATTATTACGATTCTGCCTACCGTATTCTTCAATCAGCTATCCACCTATCTATCGGATGAGGGCTATCGCAAGCTGTCCCGGGTGAAGATTATTACGGTTGCAGGAGAGGCTCTCTACGGGAACCAAGTCCGGGCATTCCAGAAGAAATTTGGTACACGAACGGACATTGTTAACGTCTATGGACCTACTGAATGCACCGTAGCTACAACCACACATCGGGTTCGTGGTGCCGTGGACGAGGAGCAGGTTCACATTCCGATCGGGCGACCGATCCACAATTATCAAGTCTATGTTCTTAATGAGGAAAACCGCCTCTGCCCTGTCAATGTGCCGGGAGAGCTGTGCATTGCTACACCTGCACTTGCCAAAGGCTACCTGAACCAGCCAGAACGAACAGCACAGTCGTTCGTAGACAATCCATTCATTCCTGGAGGTCGTATGTACCGCTCAGGCGATATTGTTCGCTTGCTGCCAAATGGTACTCTGGAGTATGCCGGACGCAAGGATTCCCAGCTCAAAATCCGGGGCAACCGTATTGAAATTGGTGAGATTGAAGAGCAGCTGGCTCGTCACGCCGATATCCAGGACGTAGCTGTTATTGCCAAGAAGGATGCACAGGGACAGAATATGCTGGTTGGCTACTATACCACCACGCATGGTACAGAGCTTGAGACTGCGGACATTAAGGCACACCTGGCAGCGAAGCTCCCATCCTACTTCATTCCCGACTTCATCATTGGGCTGGAGCGGATGCCGCTATCGCCAACTGGCAAGCTGGATCGGAAGAAGCTGGCCTCGATGCCACATGAGCAATACGTACAGAGCAATGCATTGCCAGGGGAGCCTCCTCAGACGGAAACCGAGCAGCGGATCGCTGATGCCTGGCAAGAGGTACTTGGGCATGGTGGCATTATGCGTGACGATGATTTCTTCCGTATTGGCGGGAACTCGTTACACATCATCCATGTGCTGGCCAAGCTCAAGCCTCATTATCCGGGACTCCGGATCGGTGATTTCTTCCGTCATACGACGGCGCATCAGTTGGCTGATTATGTTCAACAGCTGGCTCAGCAATCCGAGCAGCCATTATCCGCAAGTGGCGCCGAGCAGCAAGTAAATCTTACACAGCAAGGTCCCAAGATTGAGCTGAATGAGCATCCGCTGGAATTTGTACCGGATCAGTCCTTTGCTCCAAGGCCGATTCACAAGCTGCTGATTACAGGCGCTTCTGGCTATCTCGGCTCACATATCTTACATGATGTACTGCGCTTTACTGAGGCAGAGGTCTTCGTCATGATGCGTCATACGGAGACAGAGGCAGCCTATCAGCGACTTGCTGGGATTCTAACGGAATACTTCGGCGCATCCGCTGCCCATGTGTTGCGCGACCGGGTAACCATCGTATACGGCAATCTGGAGGAGCCTAATCTGGGAATGCTCCCAGAGATTCACAAGCTGCTTAGTGAGCAGTTGGATGCTATTATCCACAGTGCTGCTGACGTGCGACACTTTGGTGATTCAGCTGCATTTGAGCGTACGAATGTAAGTGGCACACGTGCCTTGCTTGATCTTGCTGCTTCCAGACCAGGCATGTCCTTCCACCACATTTCAACGATGGGGATTCCCGAGGATCTGGCAATGAGTGGACAATGGGAGCGCGCACTACAGCATTCCTCCTTCCCGGCGGATATGCAGCTTGAGAATCTGTATTCCAACAGTAAGCTTGATGCTGAACGTCTGTTGTTCGAGGCTGCTGCCTCAGGAATACCTGTCACAGCCTATCGAGCGGGCAACCTGTCCTGTCATTCAACCAGCGGGCGGTTCCAGACCAACATTGAGAGCAATGCCTATTACCGGATGCTCAAAGCCATGCTATTGCTGAACAAAGCTCCCGAGGCGGATTGGGATACGGACTTTACACCTATTGACTATGCGAGCCGGGCAGTAGTCGAATTGGCATTCAACGCGGAGAGCGCGAACCGCATCTATCATATCTGCAATCCTCAGCCATTGCCTTATGCAGACCTGATTGATATGATGCGTGAGCTAGGCTATACCATTGACACCCTGCCATTCGCAGAATACACCTCCTGGCTGCTGAATCCGAGCAGTCAAGTGCAGGATGATGCGTTGCAATTGGCTATGGGCCAACTGGAGGGAGACGGAGCCAAATCCTCCGCTTACCGCTATGGCTGCGCTGTGACAGCCGCACGTCTAGAGCAGCTTGGTGTTCGCTGCCCTGTGACCGATCAGGCATTCATCCAGCAGATGGTGAAGCATGCCATAGACGTAGGGTATTTCCCGCAGCCCGCCGTGCTGCAGCAGCCATCCGCTGCTCGCTGATTCTGGGTACAGAGCTTCAGCATCACTTACACTTCACAGCTTGAACATTCGCTTGAGTCCGTTAAAGCTGGTAGCATGCTGTAGCTCCGTAATATAGAATGGCTAATTCAAATGTCAGTACAACAGAACGCGAGCATTCAGAGACGTCTTGTCTTGAATGCTCGCGTTTTTTGATGCGTTTTCCGAAAACGTATTTGTTGCTACACATCCGGTACACTGCGTAGAAGTCAGATATTCCCCTCGAACTCTTCTATTACGATCTTTCCAATTGTGCTGCCTGTCTCCAGCAATGCGTGAGCCTCTCGCAGATTGGCTGCGTGAATGGGTCGCAGTCGTGTAGTCAGCGTGGAACGGATCAGGCCTTGATCTATTAGACCCGATATCTCATTCAACAATTCATGCTGCCTGATCATATCACTTGTCTGGAACATAGAACGGGTGAACATCAGCTCCCAGACGAAGGTTGCACTTTTGCTCATTAGCAGATTGAGGTCAAGCGCTTGCTTTGTCTCCACAATAGAACAGATTTTCCCTTGCGGGCTGATGGATTCAGCCATATTAGGCCAATGCAGCTCGGTACTGTTCAAGCAGAAGATGTAATCCACCCCTTCCAGACCCAACGCTTGAAGCTGTGGCAGGAAGGGTTCATGATGATTAATCACTTCATCGGCTCCCATAGACCTGGCCCATGCAACGGACTCTTCCCGTGAAGCCGTGCCGATGACGCGCAATCCAGCGTACTTGGCCAGTTGAATGGCGATGGACCCCACTCCACCTGCTGCTCCAATGACTAGTAATGTCTTGCCCTCATTCTCAGCTGGGGTGAGCCCTACACCAAGACGATGGAACAGCCCCTCCCAGGCCGTAATTGCAGTGAGGGGCAGAGCAGCCGCCTCTGCATAATCCAGCGAAGCAGGCTTCATACCTGCAATCCGCTCATCCACAAGATGATATTCACTGTTGCCTCCGGGACGGATAAGGCTGCCTGCATAATAGACCTCGTCGCCTGGTCTGAACAATGTACATTCCGGGCCAGTCTCTACTACAATCCCTGCTACATCCCAGCCCAGTATCCGCGCTTCCTGCTCTGCTTTATCCTTGGGGGCGCGCTGCTTGACATCGACCGGATTTACACTGACGGCCTTTACATGCACCAGTAGATCTCTACCGGTTGCTGCTGGAGTCTTCAGCTCCACATCCACTAGACTATCTGGATCAGCAATGGGCAGATAACGGTATAGACCAACTGCTTTCATGGTTGCTTTGGGTGCTTCATTCATCATCTATTCCTCCTTGGATCTTATTGGGTCGCTCTATGATTGTAAATATAACGCAATTGTTCTAAAATCATAAGTAGGCACATTAATGTTATGTAGTATCTTTTTTTATACTGTAAGGAGTGAGTCTATTGGAGGACTACAGCAGCAAGTATGGGGAATGTCCAAATGAAGAGGGTTGTCCCGTTGCCTACACATTGGATATCATAGGCGGCAAGTGGAAGGGCATACTACTCTATCATATGATTGAGCAGCCTGTTCGCTTCAATGAATTCCGCCGGATCTGTCCGACGATTACCCAGCGTATGCTGACCCTGCAGCTGCGTGAGCTAGAGCAGGACGGTATCGTTCACCGTGAGGTGTATCATCAGGTTCCTCCCAAGGTGGAGTATTCACTGACCTCCTTTGGCCAGACCCTGATTCCTATTATCATGAAGATGAAGGAATGGGGAGAGCAGCATAGACATCAGACTCTTGTCAGATCTTAGCGGTATCTATAGCAACAACGCAGAAAAGCCGATCCACATTGTGAATCGGCTTTTCTGTTACGTCTCGGTATTCAGCTAAAACGATGGCACGATTATTGCTCAAGTATGGTGTAATCGAGGTAATACCTTATGGCAACAATGATCGACAGGTGCAGCGGGTAAAAGCTGACCCAGAGCCAGCGTGGCACACGTGGGCGAATGAATGACGGCAAGGAGCGGAGGCTCACGATAAGTATTGTAGATACAAGACTTAAATGCTGTGTCATCTGGAATAACGTTATCTCTCCGTAAGGTAAGGAATATCTAAGCTCATACAGCAGGTTCAGCACGAGATGGGCCGGAATCATCCAGAAGCCTCTGCAATACCGATAGATCAGCACAAGTAACAGGCCATATGCAGCGTAATCCATGTCGCTTGCTTCCATGAATAGTCCAACCAAGATATACATTGGAACGACTAGCCATAGACGCTTCATTCGATCAGCAATGGCGATAGATCCTAGTGATGCTAACAGAGTCCAGACTACATTAAGACCGTTCGTGTCGAAGGCCAGCATAAAGGGCAGCTGCGAGATCAGCGCTAGTGCACCAAGACGCAGCATGTATTTGGTCAGATTCCTCGTATGTACATAGCCCATATATAGAGCAAAGGCATAGATAGGGAAAGCAATTCTCCCAATCATTCGCCAAGGTGCTGATCCTGGAAAAAAAACAGCTCCAATATGGTCAATCAGCATGGTAATCATAGCAAGCCAGTGCACAGCAGTTATCTCCTCCCTGAATGTGTATCCTGATCCCGGGTGAAGTCCGCAGGCATGCAAGATATTTTATTAATTATACTATAGCTATAGGGTTATAGCTTGTCATTGTGTCGAAATTATGTCAAAATATTAATAGGTATCCGAAAGTGAGAAGCGGATTATTACTTCGTGCCACTAATAAGGAGTGCAGCGGGATTCGAGGCCATAAGGCCTGGAATCCTTTTTTTGAGCTTCATGCAAGCTTTGTATTATTGTTGAGTTCTCTTTTCGTTGTCATCAGGCTCGTACATGAAAGATTCTCACAGGATAGTGCCTTATAGATTCAGAGAGAAGCAGCCTCAAGCTGCCACTAGATAGGGAGAGAAGCTACATGCAACAACACATCACAGAACGTCTATGGACCAAGCATTTTGTTATTTTGACCTTCGTTAACCTGTTATTATTCTTAGAGCTACAAATGATCGTCCCCTCATTGCCGTCTTACGTAAAAGACGCCTTCTCTGCCAGTGCGATTCAGGTAGGATTGGTCACGAGCTTATTCGCCCTCAGTGCGATCGTTGCTCGTGTTCTCTCGACCCGTTATCTGGAAAAGGGCTTTCGAGCGTATATCGTCCTGATCGGGCTCGCGCTTGCTCTAGCCGGGACTCTCGGTTATGTGCTGGCTCCTACGGTAGGTATTCTGCTCTTGATGCGGGTGATTTTCGGGCTTGGCTTTGGGCTTAGCAGCACTACATTTCCCACTATGGCTTCAGATATTGTTCCTGCCAAGCGAATGGGTGAAGGCATGGGCTACTTTGGCCTATCCTCAACACTAGCCATGTCCATCGGACCCACGATTGGCATTAGTCTCCTGCAATACGGAGGGTTTAATGCGCTAGTATACACCACCTGCGCTGTGATTATTCTAGTCGTACCCATGACTATATGGCTGCTGAGACAACTCCCAGACCCTTCGAAATCTGGGAAGGATGCCGGCGTGAACGCAAGGCAAGCAACCGTGTCTAGCGAGGAGAATGACGGAGTACCGCTATGGCGCAAGCTCTGGCTGCCTTCCTTTCTGAATTATCTCATGGCCATTACTTATGGCGGCTTGCTTAGCTTCATGGTCTTATTCGGCCAGGAAGCGGGCTTGACACATGCAGCCTTCTTTTTCCTATTCCTTGCAGGAGCAGTGCTGCTGGTTAGGCCCTTTGCAGGGAGACTCTATGATCGGTTCGGCCATAAGGCTATTATTGGACCAGGCTCTCTACTCTTGCTGACGGGTCTTCTCTTGTTATCCTTTGCGCGTGCGGATGGGATGCTGTACCTTGCTGCCATGTGCTATGGAGCAGGCTTCGGCAGCATGCAGCCAGCCTTCCAGACCTGGATGATTCAATGTGTGCCTCCACGCAAGCGCGGAACAGCAAGCAGCTCTTTCCTAAATTCTACGGACTTCGGGGTAGCTACAGGTGCTCTCCTTCTCGGCTCCATCGCGAAATGGTCGAGCTATGCGATGATGTATAGAATTTCAGCCACAGCTATTGTAGCGCTGGTGCTGATGTATTTCTGGCTGCAGTGGAATACAAGACGGTCTCAAGCTGCGATTGAGCTTACATGATATTATGGCTTACATGATATTATGACTTACATGATACGGGGACTTACATGATAGAGGATTTTAAGTGATACCGTATTTCTTAAAAAGATAAAGCCGCCTGTCTGTTCCAGCGTCCCTAGGAAGGCTGAATCAGGCAGGCGGCTTTTTTGTGCTATACGCAGTTTAGTTGTGGCACAACTCCATTCAGCCAGAGTTCCACCACAGCCTGGAGTTGTTTTGGTGTAATTTTCAGTGGGTATCATATGAGAAAGTTTCTGCCTAACGGTAGCCTGCTTTTTTACGTATACCTGGTGTTCGCCGAGCAATGTCCTTCCCCCGCTGCTGTTCATGGGGATCATTCACCTGTCCCTCACCTGCTTCGTCTTCACGAGGCTTCACCGCGAATAGCATTAGCAGCCCTCCTACAGCGCTGAGCACGCTCATTACAATGAACAGAAGACTGTGCCCCCGATGTAACAACAGCGATACGATCGGAGGACCCAGCGATACCCCGACGAACCGCATACTACTGTACAGCGAGGTGATTGTCCCACGCTCCTTCTTCTCTATACCACGTGTTATTAACGAATCCAGGCATGGTAAGGTCAGACCAATCCCAGCGCTTCCCAAAGCGAATAGTCCGATTTCTATATAGATATTTTTGAAAAAGGAGATGAGGGTAAAGCAGATCGTAAGAAGAGCAAGACCGCTAAAGCCAAGCCATTTCATACGAGCTTTATTCTTACCAATGACCTTCCCGCCAACGTAGGAGCTGACGCATAGAAAAGCCAATGGAATAGCCAGAACTCCGCCTTTCATAACGCCATGCAGATGATGCTTGGACTCCAACGTCTCAGATAAATAGAACAAGGTACCAAAAATTGCAAACATGCAAATGCCGCCCATGGCAAATATAGCATACAGCCACCGACCATTTTTGCCCAGCACAGCCCTGAGCTCTGACAGAAATTCCTTGAATGCCACCTCTGCCTTTTGCTTACGGCGCGGAACGGACACGAAGAATATAACAAGGAGCAAGGAGATGAGAAAAAACACCGGAATGGACAGCAATGGCAAGTACCACAGCACCATTCCCAAAGCCGCACCCAGAATCGGACTCAATACTTTTCCAAACGTATTATAGGTCTCGACAATTCCCAGATTGCGACTAACTTCCTCCTCCTGTGTATATAGATCCCCTACGAGCGGAATGACGATTGGAAAAGCCCCGGCCGCACCTACTCCCTGCAATAGCCTGCCGCCGATAATCGTCCAATAGGCAGCTTGGTCTGCAAGCAGCCACGCACCAGCAGCAGATATGCCTGCTCCAATAACCGCTGTAATGAGACTAGGTACAATGACTGCCTTGCGTCCAAAGCGATCAGACAGGTAGCCTGCAATAGGTATGAGGATAATGGCCGCTACAGCGTACACTGTAATCAGCATGCTTACCCGTAGGGAGGTAACGTTCAGCTTCCTTGCCATTTCGGGTAGAACAGGAATGAGCATGGAATTGCCAAGCGTCATCATCAAAGGAATAGAACCCAGCGCCAGTAAGAGTGTATGCTTCGTATTCTTATCCGAATTTTTACTTGAATTACCGTACTTCATACTCATACCCTTCATGTCCAAGGACCTGATTTCATATACCATTCCCCCCAGGATTCAGTACACAAGCAGATAGTTGTATTGTGGTTGTTCCGGAAAGATTTTATGCATTAGAGTCTGTGAGTAACTCCAGACACTGTCAAGCTTCTACCGATGCCAGCTACCATGAAAAAAGCGCGTGCACGGGGATATTCCCGTCACTCGCGCCTCTTCGATCTGCAGTTATGATAGTTAGATAATCAGATATACGCTAGCTCCTCACCTAAGCGTCACACTTAGAGAGAAATGATCACTTCATGGCCTGCTTCTGGCGTGATGATGACGCCTTGAGCGCTGACCTGAGCCGAGCCGCCTTGCACTCCTGCAAGCTGCTGAATGCCACGCAGTACAATCTTCCATGGCTTACCAGCACCTTCTGCGCTCACCTGAATCGTATCACCAGTACGTTCGGCCTTAGCAGCCAGCTCCCGTTCCCCTTGACCATTCACAACGACGGCTTCAGCCTTCGCATCTGCCTCCAGCTCGAATAGATGGAGCTCGACCCCTGTTGCATAATCGTAATCAGGACGGTTATCCTCCTGCCCGATCGCCAGTAGTGTGTTGGGTCTGACAAGGACCGGCAATGTCGTGAAATCATGCTGCTCTGTCTGCCAGGCTTCTCCTGTCTTAACTTCGCCAGTCAGCAAGTTCGTCCAGCGACCAGCAGGCAGATAATACTGCACATCCCCCTCACGATTGAAGATAGGAGCAACTAACAAGGAATCCCCGAACATGTATTGGCGGTCCAACGTATGAGTCGTCGGATCTTCCGGGAACTCCAGCACCATAGCTCTCATCATCGGTAAGCCTCGCACGGAGGATTCCACGGCTGAGCTGTAGATATAAGGCATGAGCGTGCACTTGAGCTTGGTGAAGCTGCGCAGAACATCTACGGCCTCTTCATCGAATAGCCATGGCACCCGATAAGAATGGTTACCATGCAGTCGGCTATGAGAAGACAGCAATCCGAACTGTACCCAGCGCTTGTAGACATCTGGCGGAGCCGTTGCTTCGAAGCCGCTAATATCGTGACTCCAGAAGCCAAAGCCACTGAGACCTAGCGATAGACCACCACGCAATGACTCTGCCATGGATTCGTAATTAGACGAGCAATCTCCTCCCCAGTGAACCGGGAACTGCTGACCGCCAGCCGTAGCGGAGCGTGCGAATAAGGCCGCCTCATTTTTGCCCAACTCTTCCTCCAGCAGCTCGAATACCGCCTTGTTGTAAAGGTGAGTGTAGTAATTGTGCATTTTCTGTGGGTCAGAGCCGTCAAAATAGACGACATCAGTCGGAATCCGCTCACCAAAGTCTGTCTTGAAGCAATCCACGCCTTGATCAATCAGCACCTTCAGCTTGCTCTGATACCAGCGCACAGCATCCGGGTTCGTGAAATCAACCAGTCCCATTCCCGCCTGCCACATATCCCACTGCCACACACTTCCATCCGCAGTCTTCACTAGATAGCCATGCTCCATACCTTCATCAAACAGGATTGACTTCTCTGCAATGTATGGATTGATCCAGGCACAGATCTTGAGCCCCTTCTCCTTCAGCCTCCGCAGCATGCCCTCAGGGTCCGGGAACATATCCTTATCCCATTGGAAGTCACACCACTGATACTCCTTCATCCAGAAACAGTCAAAATGAAAGACCGATAACGGCAAATCACGCTCAGCCATACCATCTACAAAATGATTCACCGTAGCCTCATCATAATCGGTCGTAAAGGAGGTGGTGAGCCAGAGTCCGAAGGTCCATGCCGGAGGCAACGCCGGCTTACCCGTAAGCTTCGTATAATTATCTAGCACTTCTTTAGGATTAGCCCCACCGATAATAAAGTAATCGAGCGTCTCTCCCTCTACACTGAACTGTACTCTCGATACATTCTCCGAAGCGACCTCATAGGACACGCGCTCCGGATGGTTCACGAATACGCCGTAGCCCTTGCTGGATAGATAGAACGGGACATTTTTGTAGGCCTGCTCACTGCTCGTTCCCCCGTCTTCATTCCAGATATCTACTACCTGACCATTCTTGACAAAAGGAGTGAAGCGCTCGCCCAAGCCATATACGTATTCTCCAACACCAAGCTCCAGCTGCTCCCGGAAATAGGCCTGTTCATTCGGACCTTTAATATAAGCAGGCCCACGGTGGCCGCTGCCAGTGACTTTCTTACCATCATAATTGAAGGCAATGCTCCAGCCCTCCGTAAGCTTCACCGTGACATCAAGCTTGCCGCTCTGCAGGACAGCTGTCTGCTCGTCAGTCGTAATCTTCACATCCACAGGCTCGGTATGAATGTCGAAGACAGGTCCTTTCATAACTTTTCCTTTATGATGATTCATCCGTACACGAATGACATCGGGCATGGGGGAGCTAAAGGTCGTCTTCAGCAGTGCTCCGTTCAGTGTATCCCCTTTGTGCTGGACTTTTTTGCTCGCTGCATACAAGGTCAAGGAAGAGTCATCCGTGGCTATATCCCGAATATCCGCTGGATTCTGCACATCGTACCCTTTCCGAATTTGCCAATATCCATCCGTAAACTTCATTACCGCTTCCTCCTTGGGGGCTTGGAGCCCTACTCTGTTCTATACTATAATGATATTGATTAAAGAAAGGGTTTTCTTGTTTTATTTTGACCTATAGTATCAGTATTTTGATACCATAATTCTATATATGTGCAGCAGTATGTCAGGGAGGTAAATAAAGATGGACCAGGATCGGTTGCGTTTGAGAGAGAATCTGCGGGAAGACCGTGTGCACGGGGATGCCATGTATCCGGTCCGGGTATACCCGGACGTGGAGCAGCTGAATGGAAACTGCATTCTTGAGCCCCATTGGCATGAGGAGCTGGAGTTCATCCTGGTGGAGGAAGGAAGTGCCCTGTTTCAGACAGATATGAACTATACACTGGTACGTGCTGGTGAGATCTTGTTCGTGAACCGCGGGGAGCTACACGCAGGATATCTGCAGGATGATTCGCACTGCATCTTTTCTGCTGTCGTATTCCATCCGGATTGGCTGAATTGTCACATTAGCGATATTGTACAGCTTGAGTATATTGAGCCTTTTTTGCATAAAAAAAAGCGCCCTAGAGCGCATATCCACCCAGGCGATCCAGGCGGACGTGAGATTATTGACATCATTGGCAGCATGATTGCTGACCATCGCCAGCCCGCTCCAGGACTTGAGCTGATGACCAAGGGCAGACTGTACACCCTGCTCGCCTTGCTGGAGCCGTTCATGCAGCCCGCGGAGGCCACCGCAAGTGTACCTGGTCATCACGAGAAGATCGAGCGCATCAAGCAAGCTCTGGACTACATTCATGCTCACTATCAGGAGCCACTGCGTCTGAAGCAGATTGCAGATACCCTGCACATGAGCGAGGGCCATTTTTGCCGCTTCTTCAAGCAGATGGTGCAGAAGAGCCCCGTGGAATACACGAATGGCTATCGCATCCAGCGTGCCTGCCGATTGCTGGAGCACAGCAACCGCAAGGTCGTCGATATCGCTATGGAAGTCGGCTTCGACAATCTCAGCTACTTCATCGCCACCTTCAAGCGCAACAACGGACTGACTCCATCACAATATCGCAAGCTGCATCAGTAATCCTCATGCTCAGGTGCTAATACCTTGATCGAAGTAAAGATGAGTGTAGAGCCGCTGCAAGCGGGGAGCCCTGTCGACCATTGTTAAGCTTGCTGTTCTTTCGAACGAAATTGAAAATCTGATGATCAGCAAGCTTAAAGATGGGCACTCCGTTTCTCTAGGGCTTCCCCGCTTTCCGCTAACCATACACTCTAGAGATCATTCAAGTTCATAGTCATATTCACTCAAGATACTAGTCAGACTGTCCGACGCCAGATTTCGAACACCGGGTCCTCCTGGGTAGCAATGATGTAAGCTGGAGCTCCATTCTGCTCATCTAGATGAGCTGCTGTCTGCGCCACCACAGGTATGATGAGCAAGGGGACGATCAGGTCATGCTGCTCAATCGGGCCTTTCATGAAATCCAGTAGTGCCTCCTTCGTCGTCTGAACCCCATGTCCAGTGAAAAATAGCTGTCTTCCCTTATAACGAGGCTCATGGTTGAAGACAAGATAGCACTCGTCTTGCAGCACCGTGTCCAGCGCCTCGTAGTCGATCGCCTCGGAGAAGCCATAGCTATTCTTCAGTGCAAAGTAATGAAGGAATAGCTTTCGGGCCTCCGCCTGACTCCAAGTTACTTCTCGCTCCAGGCCTTCGAAATCATAGGCCATATGTCCAGTATTCTCCGTCATGCCTGCTCCTCCCTACTTCAAGCGAATCGGAGCGACAAGTGTATTGGTTCCTTGCTCGGACGGGATAAAGGAAAGTTGTATTGTGTTGTGCTCCATACGGTATGTAACGGTATAATTGCCAGGGTTCATGGTCAGCATAGCCCCGGATACAGCTGTAGAGTCATCTGGCTCCAATTCGCCGCCGGTCGTGTCCTCTCCTGCTCCAATAAATATCTGGCCCGAAGGTGCCTTCATATGTAACAATCCATCGGCATCATCCAATTGCTCTACGACCAATATGTTGAATTCCCCGTCAGCACCTACACCCAAGAATAAAATATGGCCTTGGTTCATCTCATCCAGCTCATCCTCGGGAATGCTCCACCAATCTGATGTATCATCGAAACGATGGCGAATCGCTGCCAGATCGAAGATCGCTACGGTGGATGTGTCTGTTACTATTGTAAATTCATGGTTCATGGCCTCTACCTCAATCCATCTATTCTTATTCGTTCTGTCTCTCTTCTTTACTTCCTTCTTCCTTCTTCCTTCCTCATTCCGTTCCTATGTCACACTGATGCCCTTCAAGATGTAACCTCACATATCATTCAGAATTTCATCCAGCCAACTGCTGTTCTCCTCCTCACATTCCACCTGCCCTAGAAATACCATAGTATCGTTGGACCGGACCTGGCCCTCATAGCTAATCTCAGGGATGGCTATCATATAACTGATCTCGGCTATCCCTTTCTCTGCGAGCAGTTCAGCAACCGGATCAATGATAAAAGCAAAGCCTTCCTCCAGTGCAGCATTCGCGCTTCGCTTCACCTTGCCTAGCTCACCATGCTGTGCCCCGTACCACAGAATGACGGCATGATCGAGATCAACGTACTCGTCAGTAAGGTCAAAGTCCCGTTCGAAGTGGCTACACCCCGCCTAATCCCATCTGTCATCCAGCTTATCTGAGTAATACAGAATCGCCTTCCGGTATGCTCGAATGCCTGCATCCTCGCTTGTCTCTGCAAGCTGGCGCAGCAGACGTTCCATGGCTCCTTTATAATCCTCAAGATTATACAGCACCATGGCGTAAAATACCTCAAATTCCCGATTCCCCGGGTACTCCAAAATGGCCTGTTTTAGCGTAGAAGCGGCTTCCTCATACCTGCCAAGTGTGCGGTAGGTGCTACCCAAGCCAAGGTATGCTCCCTTGCGATCCTCCCCATCCAATCCAAGTGCCAACGACTGCTCGTAATACGGGACAGCCTCCCGCTCCAGCTCCATCACATCATGCACCCAGGCGCACTGATACCATACAGCAGGATCAGTGGAAAATTCCGTAGTTAGCCGCAGCAGCAGCTCTTGTGCCTGCTCCAGCTGTCCCGTTTCCCGAAGCTTAATTGCTCGTTCAAGCTCACTCATGATACACCTCCCCCTAGCTTAGACAGTACATGATCGCTATAATTTGTACAACCGCTTGCCTCTGCTTCAACATAAAAGGACTCCACCGACATGATAGTTGGTCAAGAGTCCTTATAGATTTCATGATAATGTTATAAAAATCGAGACAAAAGGTTGGTAAATTGAATGTTCTCTGCCATCAATAATTTATGTCATCCACCACCATGAATGCTGGTCAACGTAATAATGGTATTCGTCACCAACATGACCACCAGACCACTTGCGAACATCAATGAGAGCATTTTCTTCATACGATCGCCTCCATTCTGACTAGATTGTGATACTCTACCTTAGCTTCCTCTGACGCATAATTACGGAAATGTTCAAATAATCTCATAAATCGCAGAGTAGAGTTATCATGATTAATTATAGTGGACTTTTCCAAACCTTTTAACAAATGGAGATAGCCTTTTTCATATTTTTCTTTCATTAAATTATAGTGTGCAAGCTCGTATAATAAGCCAATATGTTGATCATCCGTATTTTGTTGGTTATATATCTCATTCTTATCCTGCTTCAAAAGACCAGAGATCTCTTGCTCATACTTGGTTATAATTCGATCTACATCCACTTTAAAACGATTCGCCACAATCATAATATTCCATAAGCCACGAGTAACTTCAATTTCCTTGGACTCGATAAACTCAACATAATCTGATAATAGCTGCGTATCACCAGACATTAGTCTGGCTAGCAGGATATTCGCTTTTGCCCATTCTGCGAACAGGCCCTTCCAGTGCAGTGTATCAGCATCCGTCTCTCGTACCCACGACAAATCGGCATACTGGTTAGCTTTTTCTAGAGCCAGTTCGTAGTTACCTTGATCATGATAAAAGCCACCCATTAACAAGTTGCTATACGCTACATAAAAAAATAAGGGTCGAAGTGGCTCTTTGGTGACCGATTCCAAACCATATTGAATTTCTGCCAGACGATTCAACTTGATGGCCGTAGCATTTACTTTATCCCATTCATGTAACGATCTGTACACGTTGGCTAAATCCTTAAGTGCGTCCAACTGATCAATTTCATCCAGGCGCTCCACGTAAGGCTCAAATAGTGTTGCAACTCTGAGGTTGAGAGATTGATCATCACCAATACGAATCGTAAACAATCTATACTGGCTTAAGGCCAGACGTTCTGAATGCTGATTTCTTTCGCCACTGGCAACGTTCTCGTAAAGTATTTCTGCAGCCTCATAAAGCTTCTGATCAAAAAACTCCTCAGCCAGCTCAAAGACCAGTGGCACATAATATGCCACATTGTCCATAAGGACAGATACAACCTGAGCTATGCAATCGAGTCTGTTCAATTCTGTGCAGCGTTGCAAAAAAGCCTTCACTCTACGCCAATCCAGAGATGCCTCCAGCATATATTCCTGAACATATCGGGTATAGTAGTAATCCTCTGGCTTCTCCATGGCCTGTGTAACACAATCCAGTTGATGTACAGATATGGCACGGTTGCTCATTACAATACCACTTACTGTGCCCGCGTTGAGTCCGGATTTGGCAGCAAACTGACTCATGTTCATTTTGTGCTGTTCCAAATAATCTTGGATTTCTGTCCGAATCGTAGGTGTGATTTGCATAGGTAAACCACCCTTCTGGTGTTAACTTATATCAACATAAGGAAAGTTATGAGTTAGAAAACAGCCAATAATATATTCATTTTAACAGATCACATTATACCAAGTTATGGAACGTATGAATATGCCTTAGGCTTAAGGTAACTTTTGAACCTGCGTGATTTAAGAAATTATGTATATTGTTTAGAAATATGCTAGACCCTTTCACTCTCCTTACTATATTTGCTCAAAAGCAGTTCCAAGAAATATAACAAGGGAATTTCTGAGAAAATAGAAATACTTACGTTTCATCTGCCACATTAATAAATTGTCTATAAACTGCTTTAATTATGTTATCTATTACCGAGAGTGTTTCTTCTTTCTGCGCAGAGAAATAGGCAATATACTCTGGGATTACACTGGATTCACCTGACATCAGTCTATTAACGTAAGTATTAGCGATGGACCATTCCAGCGTGACAATAGCATTCGCTAAAGAATTCACATTGGGTTAGCATAACACCAACAGCGCCCCAAGATATGGCTATATAAGCAAGGAGCGCCGCTAGATATCAATTGTACAATCCAAAATCAATGTCTTACAAATTATCCTCAGGCTATTGTCTCGCGTCTTCTACCGCTTGGCAGCCACTTCCTCTTGCAGCTGCTCTATTAGAGTACTGGCCTCCATACTGCTATTCTCGTCCGTTCCTCGCTTCCGAACAGACACCAGATTGGCATTCATCTCACTCTCTCCCACTATGATCATGTATGGGACCTTGTGCAGCCCGGCTTCCCGGATTTTGTAGCCCAGCTTCTCATTCCGACTGTCGAGCTCGACCCGGAGCCCCGCGTCTGCGAGTGTGCGCTTGACGCTCAATGCATAGTCCACGTACCGATCAGATACCGGCAATATTCTTGCCTGGACAGGCGCGAGCCACAGCGGAAAAGCACCTGCGTAATGCTCCGTCAGAATCCCGATGAAGCGATCTATAGAGCCGTAGATCGCACGGTGGATCACCACAGGACGATGCTTGCCATTATCCTCTCCAATGTAGCTAAGCTCGAACTTCTCCGGCATTTGGAAGTCCAGCTGAATGGTGCCACACTGCCAGCTTCGCTTGAGCGCATCTTGAATATGGAAGTCGATCTTCGGTCCGTAGAAGGCCCCGTCGCCTTCATTAAGCTTGTAAGTCACGCCACGTTTCTCTAACACGCTCCGTAGGGATTGCTCCGCCTGCGTCCATAGCTCTTCCGAGCCCATGGAATCATCTGGACGTGTAGATAACTCAATCTCATAGGAGAAGCCGAACACACCGTACATGTAATCGATCAGATCAATGACACGCCCAATCTCCTCTTCGATCTGCTCTGGCAGGACGAACAGGTGCGCATCATCCTGACAGAAGGTCCGTACACGAGTCATTCCGCCAAGTGCCCCAGAGAATTCGTGACGGTGTACCTGACCGAATTCGGACAGACGGATCGGCAGCTCACGATAGGAATGACGGCGGTCCTTATAGATCAGCATGTGGCCCGGACAATTCATGGGCTTGAGCGCGTATGTTGTGTCGTCCACATTTGTGAAATACATATTATCCTTATAATGATCCCAGTGGCCTGACTGCTCCCAGATCCGGTTATTCATCATCAGAGGTGTCCGTACCTCCTCATAATCCAGCTTCCGCTGAACCTGGCGAGCGAAATCCTCAAGCTCTGTACGCACGGTCATCCCGTTCGGCAGATAGAACGGCATCCCTGGTGCCTCCTCAGAGAACATGAACAACCCCAGCTCCTTACCAAGCTTGCGGTGATCACGCTTCTTCGCTTCCTCCAAAATGTGCAGATGTTCATCCAGCTCTACTTTCTTCACGAATGCTGTTCCGTATATCCGCTGCAGCATCTTGTTCTTGCTATCTCCACGCCAGTATGCACCAGCTACATTCATCAGCTTGAATACTTTAAGTCTGCCTGTCGAAGGGACATGCGGTCCGCGGCACAGATCCACGAACTCACCTTGCTCATACAGACTGATGATGCTATCCTCAGGCAGTTCCTGAATCAGCTCCAATTTATAAGGATCACCCAGCTCTGTAAACAGCTTAATGGCTTCCTCACGACTGACTTCTTTACGCACAATCGGGAGATTCTCATCTGCAATCCGCTTCATTTCCTTCTCAATCCTGTGCAGATCTTCGATATTGAGCGAATGCTTCAGATCCATATCATAATAAAAGCCATCTACGATAACCGGACCTACACCGAGTTGCACCTCCTTGCTGCCATACACACGCCTAACAGCCTGTGCCAGTAGATGCGCCGTACTGTGTCGTATGACCTCAAGGCCTTCGGCTGTGTCCTGAGTTACAATCTCGATATGTGCTCCTTCCATCAGCTTGGTGGACAAGTCTACGATCCTTCCATTTAGCTTGCCTGCCACAGCATTCTTACGTAGACCACTACTGATCGATCCAGCCACATCCTCAATACTACTGCCCTCTACATACTCCCGGACCGAGCCGTCCGGCAAATGAATACTTACTGCCATTTCTGCTTCCTCCTCGTTCTTGCTTTCTTTTGTCCGGGACGTATGCTGGTTATGTGAATGCAAAAAAACACCCGTCCCGGTATCAAGGGACGAGTGTGTGCTCGTGGTTCCACCCTAATTCGACCATTAGCAGACGCACAGCAATGACGAGACATCAATGCAGGCAGCTTCAGGTCCTTAATTGGCATCCGATAACGTGGACGAGTCGGCGGCCTATACTAGCGTCTCTGAACAAGACGGGGTTCCAGGCTGCGGCTACAAAGGGGTAACTCCACATTCGACAGCTGAAGAGGCTCGCACCAATCACCCCTATCTCTGGCAGCCCGACATGGGAATCATGTCTTTGATCATTGCCTTTGAATATGCTTTTTATCTTACAAGGAGATTTTTGAAAATGTCAAGCAACTTTTTAGAATCCGTACGCCAACCCGCATCATAGCGGGAAATAAGGACCCAAGAGGTCAGGACAAGCAAAGCATTCGCTATGATGTCTGCCTAGTGATGTCTGCTTAGTTCACATCGCCTATGTACACACTTGCTTGGATACGGTCACGAATGATCCGTCCGAGCTTGCCAGGATACAGTCGAATGTCCTCCAGCTCCTCCAGAGCCACCCACTCAATCCCGATCTGGTTAGGATCTGGTACGGCCCCACCCTCAAGCTTCACGGTCGGGTCCTTCAGCTCACATTCAAAATAAAACTCCACCTGATGATAATCCGAATCCCATTCCGCGAATTCATGATTCCGACCGATATATTCACGGATATGGATAATATCCTTGACGATCACCTCGGCTCCCAGCTCCTCCAGACATTCGCGATATACAGCCTCAGATAGCGGCTCGCTGTGCTCCTGCCCACCACCGGGGAACAGGTAAGCCTCCCCGAACTGATCGCGATTCTTCGTAAGCAAGAGCTTGCCATCCTGCACAATGACAGCCTTGCAGGAATTACGAATTGGCTTCATCTGTATTGTCCCCCAATCAGGTTTGCTTCCGAATTGCTCATGACAGTGACTTACTCGTGACTTACTGGTGACTTACTCTTCACTTGTTGGCCCGTTCATGCTTCTGACTGATGCATGGACTTCTCTCTTGCACTTGACAGATCTTGCTTACTCTTGCAGAGTCTTGGCCAACTCTACCAGCCTATCAAGTGCTACAGGACCTCTTCAATACCTGCACGGATGCTCTCAATCGAGGACACAGGCTCAAAGCGCTTGACGACACGCCCCTCAGCATCAATCAGGAATTTGGTGAAATTCCATTTAATCGCATTACCATGCAGCCATTCTGGGGCCTTGTCGGCCACCATCAGCTTCAGCAGCTTCGCATTGATATCATCCTCGTCGAAGCCCTCAAAGGCAATGGCTTTGCGCAAGTAATCGTACAATGGATGAGCGTTCTCCCCATTCACATCAATCTTGGAGAACATGGGGAATTTCACGCCATAGTTAATCTGGCAAAAAGCTTCTGCATCCTGGCTGCTGCCCGGCTCCTGCTCGGCAAACTGATTACAAGGAAAACCAATGACCTGTAAGCCACGCTCCCGGTATTCATCGAACAGCTTCTGCATATCGTCGAATTGTGGTGTATATTTGCATTTGCTAGCTGTATTCACAATAAGTACAGGTCTTCCTTCATATTGATACAACGGAAAGCGCTCACCATTAGTCTTCGTTACATTAAAATCATAAATAGTCGCCATGTTATCCACTACTCCTCGCTTTTGCTCAGCATTCGTAAGATGCTTAAGATATGAAATACGGTGACGCTTGCCATACCTGAAAATTATAACGGGTACATCAGCATAAGGAAAGCTGACTATTGCGGTGCATCCTTCACGAATAGAGCCATGGCGATTATGTCCGCATAGCTGCCTTCCTCCAGCCTGATTTCATGACGAAGGACCCCCTCCTCCGTGAACCCAAGTGATCTGTACAACTGGATCGCCGCCTGATTATGCTCGAACACCTCCAGTTTCAGCTTGGCAACACGATCATGTGCCCTCGCCCAATCAATCAGCACCTCCATCAGCGCACGTCCAATACCACTTCCACGATAATCTTGATGTGTACTAACACTGAAGCTTCCCATGTGGGCAATCTAAGATTTGTGTCCACCGTGAAAGGACAGAAAGCCCACAAGCTGCTCTTCATGTTCCGCCAGCAGGATGATATGATTGTCCTTGTGCTGGATCTCTTCGATCCACATCCGTTCCTGCTCAGCCGTAATTGTGAATTCTTCAGGTGTTGTTAGCAAATACGGCTCGGTGCGAATAATGGTCTGATTGTAGGACAGGACTCGTTCAGCGTCGACGCCTGCGACAGGACGAATGATGATATGCCTTCCTGCCTTATCTACCAAGTGACGTATACACGAATGGCTCATTTCTATGCACACCTCCTACTCAAGTAAGTATTCCTATTAAATGAATTTTAGATCAGCTCATTCTTATGAGCTTCTACATAGTCATAGAGATACACAAATAGCTCACGATCGGTATACACGTATAGCTGCTGTGCTATATCCGCGATGAATTCAATGTCGATGCCATGTCTGTCCTGAAAGCTCGTTATGGAATGCACCTGGAGGGTTATTTCTGGACCGCTTGACTTCAATTCCAGTCCCTGCTCCTGTTCGTCTCTGAGCCAATGTACTCGGATGCTCTCTAATAGCTCATGGTCACGCTCCGCACCAATTCGCTGCAGAGCTTCTACCGTTTCTTGCAGGTAGCGACCGCTGCGATTCTCTAGGAAGCCTAGTATTCCGTTCATATTCAGCTCCGTGTCAAGCTCGATCATCAGCATCACATCCTGCAGCACGCGCGGTAGCAGCTCGAAGCTCTCCCACAGCTGAGTTCGTGGAACTCCGTACATGCTGTCGCATATCTCGCCCACGATGTCCTCTCCACTCCCATGTGCTAGCGTATCAGTCGAGATTACCGTATGGAGCAGCTGTTTAATGTCCACAAAACTCTCCCTCCCTCACAAGCTTCCCCGCAATAGTCCATTTTCCTCCCCTGTCAATCATGCATCAGTGAGCTGTATCGGTCCCCTTCTTCCCGTTCATTTCATTTCTTGTATATGTAGCTTGACCTCATCAATCCATTGGTGCTCAGCATCTGCCAGAATGGTAGTCCAGCCTATGGCCTTGGCCATCTCTAGATTCTGCTCAGCATCATCTACGAATACGACCGGCTGCGAGCCAGATAATTGCTCTTGGACAATCTGGAATATATTGGAATTAGGCTTCGAGCAGCCGACGGTACTGGAAATCGTCATGGAAGTTATATAGTTCCTAATCGGCTCCAATACCGGAGTAATCCACTCAGCCCGATGATTACTGAGCAAGTGGACCTGGAAGCATTCGCTCCATTCCTTTAATTTATCCCACGCGGGCAGCGGTTGAAGATGCTTGGTAACATGGACATTGCTCAATACTACATTTTCGTTGGAGGACTGCTGCTGGAGCCAGGCCCAGAACCCCTCTTCGCGGATCGTTCCATCCCACAGTTGCTCGCGAACTTGATCCTTATAGAGACTTCGTAGCGTTGTATATGGTACCTTGAGTAGCTCAGCTGCCTCTTCCCAGAATACAGGCGTGATATTGGTTAGCAGCACTCCTCCAACATCCAATACTAAATTTGGTTTTTCAGTATGCATATGTCCCTCCATCTGTCCTATATCCCATAGTGAATTACGGATTGTTTTGATACAAGTGCACTGTCTACGACTTGGATAATTAAGCTAAATTGATGAATGAACTCATGTCTTGGCACTGCATATCCCTCCAATAACACACTTTACGACATCTATCATATTATTACTGAGTAGCAAATGCTATCTTCTAATACATTCTTCATGAGAGCACCTCTTGGTGCCAACCTAGCATTTACATTCCGTGATCTGCCAATTATAATAAGACTATCAAAAGAGCTGGCACTTCATGTGTGAATAAAGCGATTAAAGGATGTAACTCTCCTTTAATCGCTTTTTTTGTGTGAATTCAGTCGTAAATGGAGGTATTGTCTGTGAAGAAAAGAACCTACGAATTACTCATGCTGGTTATCGGGGCATTTCTATTTGCCCTCGCTGTCAATTTATTCGTCATACCGAACGATTATGGTGAAGGCGGCGTAACGGGGATCACCATCATTTTATACTATCTCCTCGGCTGGTCTCCGGCCATTGTCAGTATCGTTCTGAACGGGATCTTGCTGATCGTCGGCTATAGGCTGCTGGATAAAAAAACGACACTATATACGATCATAGCGGTCGGCTTTAACTCACTATTCCTGTATCTGACCGAGCATTGGGAGATATCATCGAGCGAGGCTTTCATTAACGCTATTTTTGCAGGGCTGTTGGCTGGAGTCGGCATCGGGCTAATCATCCGCGTGGGCGGTACAACCGCAGGGACGACTATCCTGGCGCGTCTAGCCAACAAATACTGGGACTGGAATATTAGCTACGCCCTGTTATTCTTCGATCTGATCGTTGCTGGCTTCTCGATCTTCGTCATTGGGATTGAGAAGACTATGATTACCGTCGTCATTCTTTATGTAGGAACGAAGGTCATGGATTTCATTGTGGAAGGCTTGAATCCCAAAAAAGCAGTGACGATTATATCAGCACAGCATGACAGCATTGCAGCGCAGGTAACGAAGCTCATGGACCGGGGTGTCACGGTGCTGCGGGGCTCCGGCTATTACACGGGGCAGGACAAGGAAGTGCTGTACATCGTCATCAGCAAGCAGGAGGTGTCCATGCTGAAGAGAATTGTGCGGGCAGAGGACAAGAACGCCTTTGTCACCATCCATGACGTGCGTGATGTTTTTGGTGAAGGCTTCATCGATATCTCGAAGTAATGGCTAGTGGTTGTAACTGGTTAGGATAAAGCATCTCCGACTTCATAAACAAGTCCTTGAACTTCAAGGACTTGAACGTATTCATCAAACATACGTGAATTGAACATGAATAACTGTACTTATGAAGTGTTATGAAGCTTATTACAACATGAATTCTAAATAGTCTTTACTGTAATATAGCTCCACAACTGCACCAGCACCAATGTCATCATATAACCGAAGCACAGTCTGTTCATCCTCCCATGTATATCCTTTGAAATGGCTGTTTTCGAAGGAATGGGGGGGCCCGTAGGATTCGCTAAGGTCCATACGAAGATTTTGGAGAAGGATAGTACGTTCTTCCAACGGCTCAAGCCTATACCAGTAGGCAGCAGCATTTAATGTCTGATTGAATTCATCTGGAAATATGTACATGACCTCAGATTCTCCAGACCCTGTTGTGGGGTAAGCATAGATTAATGTCTGAGGACTTACTTCATTTGCGTCTGTAAGCTCCAAACTCTCTGTCTGCCTAACCTCTTCTACGCTCATACCCCAATGTGTAACTCTGAATGTGTGATTCTCAGAACAAGCTGATACGAATAAGAGAAGTATCGCTAGCAATGTTCCTATTACCAATCTCTTCATTTACCCGATCCCACCAATCTAAAACTCATGTTGATTACCCTCGTGCTCCTGTTCACTTTTTGATGACGTAATTCTTATCTGCTGCTCACGATCTCCTTCAACCGATCCTCGCCCTTTCATGACTCGTAATCTAACTAATCTGCTCTTTGTCCAAAAAATTCCTGAGTTCTGCATCCGTCCAGCCTTCCATCTCTAGTAGAAGCTGATATGGATCACCATGCAGACCAAGCAGTTCACCGAAGGCTGGCTCCGTCTTCAAGCCCTGTCTCTTCAACTCCCGAACCCTCTCTCGATATGTGCTCCCGAGCAGTGTCAGGATTTTATGCTCAATCCGCATGTGCCGATAGCCATTTTGCTCTACCGTCGGGATTGGCTGGCCGAACACTTCAACCCACTGCCCTTCCTGTTGGAAGGAGATTACGATTCGCTGAATACCGTGTACTGTGCGAATGGCCTGACGAAACCCAGGCTGCTTCTTGTAAACCTCCATAATCGCCGAGCAAGCCTCCATATCATGAACCTCACATATAATATCCAAATCGCTATCCGGTAGAGCTATATCAATCGGTATAGTCCCTACTAGCAGTGGGCTGAAGCCTTCCAATCGCTCCATAATTCCCAATCGCTTCAGAATATCATAGCATCGTCTCTGTCTGGGATTACCTTCCTGCATATAGTTTATGCTCCTGAAATCCTCACTGTAGTCGAGCTCTATCATGAAGCATGATCTCCTGTCAGCTTGCAGAGCTTCCCCAATCGGCCTTGAATCTCCAGTAATACTGTTCCTGAACAACCTGACTGGTCGGCTTGCTGACCGAAAAATTTCATTATGGACTCAGCGGCCTCAGCATCTGCAGCGTTTATCCACATGCATTCCAGCATTGCATCATCCCATCCTTCCGTTCTGACTGGCTGATGCATTCATTAGCCAGTACTTAGCTTAGACATCAGTAGCACTGGAGTTCAGCATCGTCACTATATTTACCAAGTTTACGCACAAGAATGTGTCTCTTATCTGAAGATATATCCACCCACGCCTCCTGTCAAAGGATTCCTGCAGGTTACGTTCCCCACCTACAGATCTATTAAGTCAATTCGTATCCCCCGGCGCCTGCCACTGCTGTCTGTACTCACTGGGGTACATCCCTGTCTTGTTCTTGAAGATTCGGCTAAAGTAATGCGGGTCACTGTAGCCGACCGACTTGCCTACATGCTTGATATCCATATCCCCGCAGGTCACCAGCATCCGCTTGGCCTCATTCAGCCGCAGGCCTGTCAAATACTTGAGAGGCGTCTCGCCGGTCACCTTCTTAAAGCATTTCCCAAGATAGTCCACCGAAAAATGCAGCTGCCCTGCCATATCCTGCAACGTAATTTCATGCATGTAGTTCTGCTTCAGGTACAGCTTGACAGCCTCGGCTATATCTTCGGCCTGAAGCTGTTCATCGGTCACCGCGCTTACCCGGGCCAGCGAATCATTCACACGGCCCAGCTTGATCTCAAGTGAATGCAGCAAGGCACGTAGCTGTTCCTCCGTTAGCGGCTTGAGCAAATAATCTTCAACCTTATAGGTGATGGCCTGTCGTGCATATTCGAATTCATGATGACCGCTTAGGATAACAATTTTGACATGAGGATACGCAAAATACAGATGCTTCGCCAGCTCCAGCCCATTCATAATCGGCATCTGGATATCCGTGACGACCAGATCCGGTACAGCCTGCTCCATCAGCTTCAGTGCCTCCTGCCCGTTCCTGGCTTCGCCAATGACCTCAAAGCGGGAATCCAGTTCACGGAATTTACGGGACACATTGCGACGGATGAGTGCTTCATCCTCCACAATGATCGTTCTATAGGTCATCGCCATCGTTAACCGACTCCTTTCGAATAGAACCAGAGATTGCAATTTCCACCCCACCAGTGGGTAGATTCGTGATATGCATATCTGCCGCATCGCCATACCATAATTTCAGCCGAATCCATATATTTTTCATACCCATTCCGTTAATGCGCATATTGGGCATACGCTGCCAATCTCGTGAGGATTCCATATACTCTTGCATAGCCTTCATGGCCTCCGGCTCCATGCCAGGGCCATTATCCTCAACTGTTATTTTCCATCTATTGTTCGTCTTATCCTGCTCACCCATAATTCGTACACGCCAGGGAGGTGTATCACGAAGACCGTATTTCATGGTATTCTCCAGCAGAGGCTGGATCAGCAGCATTGGAACCTGATTATTCTTCATTTCATCCGGGATGCTAAATTCATATTGCAGATCGTCCTCAAAACGAATCTTCATGCACTCCAGGTAGCGCTCACAGTACTCCAGCTCCTCTGACAACGGGACTCCGTTTTTGCTGGACCCTGAAATGTATCGAAGCATCGCTGTAATATGCCCGCAAAAAGCTACAATCTCGTCGTTCATCCCCTCCTCTGCCATAATGCTGATGTTAGCAATATTGTTATACAGAAAATGAGGATTCATCTGGGATTGCAGCGCCAATAGTCGAGCTTCAGCTTCTTCGGTCTTGAGTGCTAACAAATCCTGAAAGGACTGTACCAGCTGCTGATTAAGCTTGAAGAACGTATCGTTCAGCTCATCCAGCTCACGAATCGCTCCAGGGTTCTCCAGCTTGAATAATTGGCCGGGCTTCTGCCCCGTCGCCAGAGCTTGCGCATCTGTAGTGCGTATCAACTGCTGGAGTCGGTGCAGCGGAAGGGTCACGCGCTTGGATATGAGATAAGATATCAGCAATATACATGTCAGTGTAGCGAGGGTCGCTCCAACCACCAGCAGGGTGACCCGATTCAGTCCAGCGAAGAGTGATCGCTGTGATTGTGTCACGACGATCGTCCATCCCGTCTCCGGTGATACGGCATAGGTCATCATCTGCTTGGCGGTACCGCCAAATTCAGCCACCTCATGCATCGTCTCAGGTGAGTAATGCCTGCTGTGGATTAATTCCTCATAATAGTCACCTACAGCAGACCACTCCCCAGACTCGGAAGTAAAGGGATATAATACGGCATCCTGCTCATCCAGCACATAGATGGAGACCTCCTTGTTATCCGCGACCAGCTCCTGGGGGTAACGGAACACCGTTGCTGCATCCTGCAAAATCTCCACTACTCCCTGACTGACATAATTTCCGTCCTTATATACTCGGGTTAGTGACAGATAACGATGCTCAGAGGGACCGGATGCCGTGGGGACTGGCAACGAGCCGCCCTGCAGCATTTGCAGTACACGCCACCCATTGCGTCTCCAGGTCTCCTCATACCAGGGCCTTTGTGTCAGATCAACAACCCGCTGTCCATTGAATGCCCCGGCACCCAGCATTTTACCGTTGCTATCATAGATATTGGCCTGCTGTGCCGTATTCGAGCTGCTGATAATTGCCAGTATGACGTCAATCAGCGTGGTGTTGTCCTTGTAGAACAACGGGTCCACAGCAGCACGCTTCTGCTCATCCTCTGCCAGAGACAAATAATGGCTAAAGTGCTCCTTGACCAGATTGGAATACACAATATTCATGGAGAGATTGTTCATCTTGATGATTTCCTGATCCAGGTTGCTCACAATGGATGTGACCAGTTGCTTCTGCTGATCAGCGCTGCGACTGCGGATGTCATTTGCCAAAAATACATACAACAGGCTTGCCACCAGGAGCGAGAAGATAATGAATACGACTGAGTAGTAGGTAAACAGACTTTGCTGCAGCGTTCTAAAACGATATCGCATGTTGCTTTCACCTCTCCAAATCATCCGCGTTGCTCACTTCCATACGAAAATGTCCACCTCAACAGAACGCTTTTGTCTATTGAGTGACCTCCACTTTCAAAGTAAAGTTATGCACATAAGAATACGCTTACATTTCCGATTCTGCAAGCGATCACAAGCATATTTTAGGGGAGGCTCACTCATGAAAAAAAGAATTCTCGCTCCACTTGCAAGCTTGCTGCTGCTGTCCGGCCTATTGCTGGGCGCATGTAGCTCGTCAGGAGGCTCGGGCGGCTCTGACAAAGTAACCCTGACCTTTGGAACCAGCCAGACGGGTATCCCCCGTACAGGTATTATGCAGGAAATGGCTAAGCAATACGAGCAGGAGACTGGTGTTAGAATCGACTTTCAGGTCGTTCCAGATGCCCAGTGGCGCGACCTCATTAAGGTGAAGCTGGCCTCGGGAGAGGCTCCGGATATTTTCAACGTGGACGTAGACCCACTCAGCATGCCTGCCAATGTGCGACCTGAGGAGAACGCCATTGACCTGACGAATGAGGAGTTCACCTCTAGCATGTCTGAGGAGATACTGCCTACCGTTAGCCACAAGGATAAAGTATATGGCGTCTCCTTCGCCCCGTCCAAAATCTGGTACGTCTACTATAACAAACGCATCTTCAATGAGCTTGGTATCGAACCTCCAACCAATTATGCCGAATTCAAGGAGATCAGCCAGAAGATCATGGATAAGGGTATTACCCCATTCTATCAGGCTCCAGCTAGCGGGTGGTACCAAGTGCTCCCATTGTTCGAGACGGGACCCAATTATGAGAAGCTCGCACCTGGGACCTATGACAAGCTGAACAATAACGAGATGAAGGTCGAGGAGCTGACGCAGCTCAGAACGGTGCTGGAGCAATTGAATGAATTCGCAGAGCTCGGGTATTTTGGCAAGGACTTCCTGTCCAATACGGTAGAAGCTGGCATCGAGGCCTTCGGTCAGGAAAAAGCGGCCATGCTACTACGGGTGCCGGGTACAGAGAAGGAAGTATCTGATGCATATCCTGCTATGAAGGACAATATGGGATTCTTCGTTATGCCTTGGGGAGACAATCAGACGATTGGCGTCAACCCCGGGGGATCGGCGGCCATGTTCGGCAACAAAAACAGCAAGCATCCTGAAGAGGTGCTGAAGTTTTTCCGCTGGATTACGCAGCATGACAATCTGCAAAAGGTATTTGACGGGGGTGAGGGTAATCTGACGATTTGCTGGCCAGAAATCGAACCTAAGCTGACTCCGGACTATATCGAGTATGAGAAGGCACATGAGAAAGGCACGGTTATGCAGGCTGCTGTCAAATACATTGACCCGCAATGGATGGATATTGGCAAGGACATCTCAGGAATGTTCGCAGGTGCGATGACGCCGGAGCAGATTCTACAGAATATTGATAAACGCCGGGCAGAGCAAGCCAAGGTGCTGAAGGACGAGGCGTGGCAATAAGCCGCGCATGCCTCCGCAAGCATGCCTGCTCACGGCAGGAAGGAAAGTGTGACCTGATATGAACCCTAACAAAATCTATCCATGGTACTTCTCTTCCGGGGCGATTGTGTTATATGCACTTTTCATCGTCGCTCCTGCTGTGCTGGGAATCTATTATTCCTTCACAGACTGGAATAGCTATAGCCCGGACAAGAACTTTATCGGACTTGAGCACTTCCGCACTATTCTGGCAGGCGATCCGACCTACCTGTTATTCATTAAGAATACGGTGCTATTCACGCTGGTGACCTCCATTGCAAAGACAATCATGGGACTGCTCCTCGCTCTGCTGCTCGTCAGCGGAGTGAAGGCAGCCAGCCTGCATCGGATGATCATCTTCTCCCCGCAGGTGCTCTCATTCCTGATTATTGGTCTGGTCTTCAAGAGCCTGCTGGACCCCAATAACGGCTTCGTCAATGTCACCCTGCGCTCGCTCGGTCTGGATGCGCTCGCTCAGAATTGGCTGGGCTCACTCACCTGGGCGATGCCATCCATTATGGCCGTGGACACCTGGAAAGGGATGGGCTACATCATGGTGCTATTCATTGCTGGCCTACTCGCCATTCCCCGGGACTATTACGAAGCAGCTGCGATTGATGGGGCTGGCTTCTGGCAGCGGCTACTTCGCATTACGCTTCCCATGCTGATGCCTACCATTACGATTGCAACCGTGCTGAACATTACGTACGGACTGCGAGTATTTGACGCCGTCTATGTGCTGACGAACGGAGGCCCGGGGAACGCAACGGATGTCATCAACACCGCTGTCTACTCTTCCTTTGCCAAAGGATACTGGGGTCTGGGCAGTGCGCTGTCTACTATCCTGTTCCTCATTATGGCCATCATCTCCGTGTTCATTATCCGCTTGATGAGCAGAAAGGTGGAATTGTAAATGCAATGGCGCAAAAGGCTTACCTCCATCGGACTCAATGCGCTTGCCTGGATTCTGAGCCTGATCGTGCTCATTCCCTTCGTCGTCATTGTGCTGAATTCATTCAAGTCGGACGCTGAGGCGAAGGTGCTGAAGCTAAGCCTGCCTGAAAAATTTATATTCGATAATTATCAGATTGTCTATGAGCAAGGACATTTGGGCCAATCTTTCTTGAACAGCCTGCTGCATGCGACCTCGTCCTCCTTGCTGCTGGTATTCGTAGTAGCGTTCTCGGCCTTCACACTCTCGCGTAATCACTCCAGGCTCAGCAACGTTCTGTACTTTTTCCTGATTCTCGGCATTACCCTGCCGCTGAACTACATTCCGCTCATGGAGGTCATGAAGACGCTTGGCATGATCAATTCCCATCTGGGCATGATCCTGCTCTACACAGCTATGGGGATCCCGATCTCTCTATTCATCACGTATGCATTCGTCTCAGGCATTCCCAAGGAGCTGGATGAGGCTGCGATTATGGACGGCTGCAACGGCATCAAGCTATTCTGGAAAATTATTATGCCGCTGCTGGGCTCCGTACTAGTGACTGTCTTTGTCCTCAACTTCCTGAGTGTGTGGAATGAATTCACCGCTCCGCTGTATATGCTCAATACGGTCGATATGTGGCCGATGACGCTAGCCGTGTACAATTTCTTTGGGCAATTCAGTGCGCAGTGGAACCTGGTCAGTGCAGATATCGTGCTTACGTCTCTGCCTGTGCTGCTCGTATTCCTCCTGGGACAGAAATATATTGTAGGAGGTCTTACCTCAGGGGCTGTTAAGGGATAAATCAATAATAGTATACGGTTGGCGCGTAGTGATGTAGTGGTGAGTAGTCGCATAGTTTAGTGGTGAGACAATAAGATAGTGAGAAAACGAGGCGATAAGGCAGCGGAGCAGAGGCGCTCCGAGAACGAACCATTCCTCCGATCACTGTTGTCCCCGAAATTCCAATTATAAATTTTATAGCGGATACAATTCGGGGACAAAGGCGAACGCTGCCGCTTCTTTGGAATTGCTTCGTCCTCTCCGCTACTTGTGTGCATACTGTTACCTTATTAAATCACATGGCGAAATCACCATTGTGCAGCAATTTCTCTAGTACGGAACAAAGGTCGAGAGCGGATGTGCTACATTTTTCCGCTCTCGACCTTCTGCTTCAGGACGATCATACTCATCTTTTTTTATCCAAGTAAAGTTCGTTATCTCTACCCTGTAATGTGCGGCACCAATCCATTATTCGCAATGACATCTTTATACCAATAGAAGCTCTTCTTCCGCTTGCGCTCCAGGGTTCCATTCCCCTCGTTGTCCTGGTCTACATAGATAAAGCCGTAGCGCTTCTCCATCTCGGAGGAAGAATAGCTGATCAGATCAATGATTCCCCAACTCGTATAGCCCATAAGCTCTACTCCGTCTAGGATCGCTTCATGCATCTGTTCGATGTGCGAGCGGAAATAAGCAATCCGATATTCATCCTGTATGCTGCCGTCCTCTTCAATCTGGTCATAGGCACCGATCCCGTTCTCCACGATGAACAAGGGCACCTGATAACGATTGTACAGGTCGCACAGCGATAACCGAAGGCCAACCGGATCAATCTGCCAGCCCCAATCATTCGTCTGCAGGTACGGATTTTTGACCCCACCTGTGGTATTGCCACTTACCTTCTCCAATCCCTCGCTATTGGCACTGGCTACCAGGGACATGTAATAGCTAAAGGAGATAAAGTCTACCGGATGGGTACGCAGAATCTCATCGTCTCCCTCCAGCTTGTCGATGACAATTCCACGCTCGCGGAAGAAACGGTCCATATACCGTGGATAAGCACCGCGCACCTGTACATCGGTGAAGAAATAATTGAATTGATTGTTGCGGTAGGCAGCCAGCACATCCTGCGGATCACAGGTATGCGGGTACGTCAGCAGCCGGGTAAGCATGCAGCCAATCTGGGAGCCTGGAATCAGCTCGTGGGCATATTTCACAGCGAGACTACTTGCTATGAATTGATGATGCAACGCCTGGTATACAGCCTGTTCGACATTGTCGAAACGGTCCGGTACAATCCCCCCACTCGTGAATGGATGCCGTACAAGACTGTCGATCTCGTTGAAGGTAAGCCAATACTTGACCTTGCCTGAATAACGTTGGAATACAACTTTACAGAAGCGGACGAAAAAATCCACTACGCGACGATCCGTCCAACCACCGTACTCATTGACGAGATGCATGGGCATTTCATAATGAGACAAGGTCACCAGCGGCTCAATTCCATGCTTGTGCATTTCATCAATCACGTTATCATAGTACAGCAACCCAGCTTCATTCGGTGCAAGCTCGTCTCCCTTTGGGAAAATCCGTGTCCAGGCTAGAGAAATCCGAAGCGTCTTGAGCCCCATTTCTCCGAACAAAGCCATATCCTCAGGGTAGCGATGATAGAAATCGATCCCCCTGCGCTTTGGATAATCTCTGTCGGATTCATCCTCTAGCGCCTGCTGAATCTGCTCCTCCGTGATGGCTTGATGCTTCTTATAGTCCTGATTGCTGACATTTTTCTTGAAGATCGCAATATCCGCTGTGGATATCCCCTTTCCATCTACATTCCAAGCTCCCTCTGCCTGGTTAGCCGCAATGGCTCCTCCCCACAAAAAATCCTTAGGAAATGTTCTGGTGATCTCTGCCATGTCTGTCTCCTCCTTAATTATCTACATGTCTACTTCTATTGTTGTCAACTGAACCATTCTAAGAGTCGAGTTGCTCATTACCTGCTAATGACGCGGTTAATATGGATGATCAGGTACATCGTCTCTTCGCTGGAAATATGGTAGCCGAATCTCGCTTCAATATAACGTCGAATGGACTCTGTACACAGCTCTTCCTCCGGGTACTTGCTCATAATTTGCCCAAGTAGATCATGATCCTGGGACTCTAGCATCTTCTGCTCCAACAGACGCTGGACGAAGAACTGCAAGTGAGTCAAAAATCGAGAGTAGTTAATGCTCGTCGTATCCAGCTCAATACCGAAATGAAGCTTGACGATATTCAGAATGTCCTTGACGGTATTTGTCATCAACAGCACCTGGTTCATGTTATCCTCCGTCTGTGACGCATTCACCAGATGGAAGGCAATATTGGCTCCCTCCTCCTCGGGAAGAGCAACACCAAGATGCTGCTCCATTAGCCCCAAGGCATGAAGCCCGATCCCGAATTCCTGTGGATAAAATTTCTTGATCTCCCACAGCATACGGTTCTGCAAGGTCATACCTTCCTTGTAACGTTTGACCGCCATATACAGGTGATCCGTCAGGGACAGGTATAAATGCTCGTTCAGTTCCCTAGATAAGGCTTGCTTGGCATAGGATATGATTTCGTCCGCCACGATCAGGTATTCCTTCGGCGTCTCCTTCATTAATGCAGTCAGATCGGAGGAAATACTTTCATTCTCAAGGACATATATTTTCTCGATTTCATGCTCCTGTATTTCATCCTCCGGTTTGCTTTTGAATCCGATGCCCTTCCCCATCACGATGACTTCCTTGTGGTCATCACGCCTCGCAAGCACAACACTCGAATTGAGAATCTTAATGACTTTCATATCCTATGACCTCTCACTTTCTAGGCTGATTTCTCCTGGTGTCAGAATGCTGTGATCAGGGGCTTGTCCGGCCCGATCTCATCCCCGGCTCCGTGTCCGAGCACCTCCAGGTAAGTGCCTGCATTCGTTATAATGACTGGCGTTGTCGTATCATAGCCTGCGGCCTCAATGGCATTCAGGTCGAACTCTATCAGTAGATCACCATGACGAATGGTATCGCCTTCCTGGACATGGACGTTGAAGTGCTCTCCCTTCAGCTTGACCGTATCCAGTCCTACGTGGATGAGCAGCTCTACCCCGTCTACAGACTTCAATCCGATGGAATGCTTGGTCTTGAAGACCGTCTCTACTGTACCGTCAAAAGGAGCTACCACTCTACCCTGATGGGGTCTGATCGCCATCCCCTGTCCCATAGCTTGTTGGGCAAAGGCTTCATCCTGCACCTCACTCAGCGGTAATGCTATCCCTTCGATTGGTGCAAATACAACACTTCGAGACTTAATGTTCTTGCTCCGCACTTGGGACATCTCAGCTGCTGCTGTGACTCCTGTAGTGTGGGAAGGAGATCCACTGGCGTTACCAGACGGCTGCTCAGCGGTCGTTGCTGAAGCCTCGTCCTTGAACCCAATTACATATACTGCGATGAATGTTACCACGATAGATATTGCTGACGTAATTAGCGCATTCACCAGATTCGAGCTATCTTCACTGATAAACATCGGCAAGGATGCCAGTCCCGGCCCAACCGCCGCGAAGGCTTTCAAATTCACCAATCCGGCGTATAATCCAGCCGCAGCCGCACCGATCATACTGGCGAATAATGTCTTCTTGAGCCGTAAATGCACACCATACAATGCAGGCTCAGTAATACCGAACAAGCCGGAGATCCCTGCTGGCAGAGCAATTTGCTTCAGCTTAGGGTCCTTAGTCTTGACAGTAACAGCCATAGCTCCTGCTCCTAGTGCCATATTAGAGCACAGCATGGCAATGAGCACAAGCGTCTCATAACCTGGCGAAGCGATAGCTGCAAAGATGATCGGGTACAGTACCTTGTGCATACCGAACATTACGATGATCGGCATTAATACCGACAAAATGACTACGGTTAGCCAACCGATTCGTTCCTGAATCCATACCACGCCCGCGGACAAGCCAGTACCAGCATAGTTGCCAAGGGGTCCCAACACAATCAGAGCGATTGGCGCTACAATGACGATTGTGATCAGCGGCTTCAGGAAGATCTTCACAGGTCCTGGTGAGATTTTATCTGCAAATCGTTCAATATAGGACATGAACCAGACGGTCAATATTATGGGAATGACCGAGGTCGAGTATGTGACGGACGGGACGGGTAATCCCATGAAAGATACAGGCGCATCTCCTCCTAACAAGCTAATCAGATTCGGATGCAGCAGTACGCCACCAAGAGCTACAGCTACAAACGGATTGGCCTTGAACTTCTGAGCACTTGTAAAAGCTAAGAGTACCGGCAAGAAATAGAAGGCTGAGTCAGCGATTAGGCTTAGAATAAGATACGTCTGACTTTCCTTGGACATCACACCCGTCACTGTCAACAACAGCAGCAATGCCTTCAGCATCCCCGAAGCCGCAATCGCTGGAATAATCGGCTGGAATATCCCGGCAATCATGCTCGCAAAGCTGTTGAACAATCCCTTGAGACTACGATCTGCCGGAGTCGTCCCTTGCGAGGTTCCCTCTGCATTCATATCCAGCATCTTTACTAATTCATTATAGACGTAACCAACATCGTTCCCTACAATCACCTGATATTGTCCGCCGCTATTGACCGCACCCATGATACCGTCCAGCGCCTTGATCTCCTCTGTCTTCGCCAGCTCCGGCTGGCGGAGATTCATACGTAGACGAGTAGAGCAATGGATGACGTTGCTGATATTGCCTTGTCCGCCCACCTTGTCGAGTATAGCGCGGGCTGTCTCTTTATAATTCATGCTTCAACACTCACTTTCCAGAAAATAGAGAATAAAAAAAGACCTAAAAAGGGTAGGAACATAAAATGCTCACTACCCAATTCAGGTCTTGCCTGCCGAACAGTAACACGCCAGATTGGATATGATGTATGGAATGCACAGCTCTGTGCATTGAATTAAATACGTTAATTAATTATGCTTATAGACCTTTACCTCACGAAAGATCATTGTCATACAATGTCCCGGGCTCTCTCGTAAAATAAAACGTTTACACGAATCAATATATCATTGCCTTCTTGAAATTGCAAGCATTTGAGACAAGGGATTTCTGTTCCCGCTATGAAGCGGTCATCTATCTAAGATAACCGCCATTATTAATATCGAAGGTAGCACCGGTATAGTGCCTCGATTTGTCTGATAGTAAAAAAATCACTGTATCAGCAACACTCTCGGGGCTTAGCGGCTGTTTAATCAGTTGGTGATTTAAATATTCTTCCTTTCTCCATACAGGGATCTCCTCCATCATGCTAGTATCTACCATCGTTGGGGCTACCGCATTTACTCGGATATATGGGGCAAAGTTCATAGCACAGCTCTTGGTTAGCCCTAGAATGGCTGCTTTGGACATCCCGTAGACGGCATCTGAGCTTCCTTCCAACCCGGATACAGAGGACATATTAACGATCGTTCCCTGACGCTGCTGCTGTAACAGCATTTCACCAAAGCAACGTGAGACATACACGCTCCCCATAACATTTACGCTCATCACCTTGGCCATTTCGTCAGGTGTATAGTTCAATAATGACTTACCTAAGTAAATGCCTGCATTGTTCACTAAGCCGTTCACATCGGGGTGCTTCTCAGATATGTAAGCAAAGAAGGAACTCACGTCCTCGTATTCGCTGATGTCCAGCCTGTACGTAGATAGCTGCTCCGTATTTGCATCGGCCTGAAGCTTGGTTAGCGCATCTTCATTGATATCACATGCCATCACTGCCGCACCTTCTTGGAGGCATTGCAAGGTGATAGCCTTTCCTATTCCTGATCCACTTCCCGTGACAATAACCTTCATATGCTGTAGCATAGCTGCTCCTCCTTTAATAAACAGTGCATTCTAATAGCCCCTCCTGAGCGAGAGTAGTACGAACTAGCAGGGCGCTAAAGAAAGCTCCTATGATTTCTCGTCCCCCATGTAGAGTTAATTATGACTCCCTGAATGGACAATCAAGAAGAATAATCTCTTGGGTACCGGGACGTAGCTCGATTCGACCTCCCAGAGGCAAGATCAGCTTCGGGTCTGTATGCCCCGCATCAAAATCCACTACAATCGCTATATGATCAGCCTCGAATTCATCCTTGATCACATTTACAATGATTTCATTCAATCGCTGCTTCTCGTCCTCCGTATAATCCTTGGCTCTACCAAACATAACACCTTTGATTTGGGTGAATATTCCCTGCATTCCGTAGTTGCGGAGCATATAGCCTACTTGATCAGGTGAAGGCTTGTCCTCTGAAGTTTCGAAGAATAGTATTTTATCCTGCCAGAACGATCGTTCAGGCCAGAATTCGGTGGCTTTCATAAATTCGAGCACTTCAATGCAACCGCCCCACAACGTGCCTTGCTGTACGGAATCTCCCTGTAAAAAAGTCCAGCCCTTCTCATTATCATAGAATTCCTTGCACTCCCCAAGCGTCTCCAGCCTGCTCCATTTCTGATACCCATTTGTCCATCGGAGATACGGAGCATAATGATACGGAAAATGATCCGTGAAGAGCATTGCCCTTACATGCTCCAGATGCTCAGAAGGAAGACTCCTCATCTGGGCGATTCCAGCCATAATAGACGGCCCATAAAAAGTAACCATGCCTAATTGATTGATGTACGCCAAAAAGGTGGTCGCATCTGAGAAGCCCATAATAAACTTTGGATGATTGATAATGGCTTCCTGATCTAGATACGGTAAAATTCTTATAGACTCATATCCGCCAATAGAGGTGATTACCCCATCAATTGTGTTGTCCCTGAAGCATTGGTTAATATCCTCCGCACGTAACTGTGGATGTCGATACAGATCGTCAGGAGACATTCTTGCTGTCGGCATTTCAACAATTTCCAACCCCAGAAGCTCTTGGAGATTCTTCAGTCCTAGCTCATAAATATCTGGGAATAGGTAAGGTAAGCCATTTGACGGCGATATGATAGCAATTCTTGAACCTGGCATGATCCTTTTAGGCTTCAGCATGTAGTCCCTCCTATACATCCCCACTGTCTATTCGATTAGATTTTCTCCGCCAAAATATATCTGATGGTATATTCCTTAGCTTGATTGTTCTGATAGAGCAATGTCTCCTGCCTGCTCCCCATATCCAGAATATGCAACTCTGCAAAATGCTCTCTTAAATCTTCCTCTCCAAAAAAATGAGCATACTTCCCCGAGGTGTACTCGTATGTACCCTTCTCCAGCTCTCGCCCCATACCGAAATGCTGATCCTCGTCAGAAAAACACGTGAAATATAGCATGCCACCAACTCTTACATCATCAATGCAGCGTGCAATAAGCTGTCTCCGCTCAGGCTCCAAAAATAAATGCAGCACATCATAGCAATAGATCGCATCAAACTGCTGCGGAGATATGACAGGCTCCAGTACAGAGCCCTGAATGTATTCACTTGCTGTGTCCCATTGACGTGCAAGCTGAATTGCCTCCGCTGATAGTTCTATACCTGTTACCTGAAAATGGGCAGATAAAGCTTTACTGTTCCTGCCGTAGCCCGCCCCTGGAATAAGAACCCTCTTAACATGATGTGACTTGAATAGCTCAATCGCATGAAATACGGTAGGACTCGGCTCGGTTCCCCAGATCATTCCTGACTGTAAAAAGCGCTCGTTCCAATACGTTCCCATCTTTATCTCTCCTAGTTCACGAATAGTCAGCACATTGCACATTGTATATTGATCATCCAAGTACAGCCTGAACTTACACGTTAAAATAAATAACTAATCTGCTAGAAGCTATAATTCACCGAATATTTCTTTATTATATATCTTCTTCAAATAATTAGATGTAATAAAAAGGACCAGACATAAGTCTGGCCCTGAATACTTAGCTTTCCATAATAACGTCAATAGCTTCTATTGAATAAGTTCGGATTGCTGAAGCAAATTTTGAAGCAGCTGCGCTACCTCTGCACGAGTAATTTCGCCCTTAGGTGCAAGCAGCGAAGCTGATCGACCCTTGGCAATATTTTGCGACAGATTGGCAGCAATATGCGCCCTTGCATAGCCCGCAATGGAGAATTGATCCTCGAACGATGCCAGCTCGGCTTCTATTTGCTCCTGGGATGCGGTCTTCTGGATGCCAGTGAGCTCCATCGCTTTGGATATGATCGTCATCGCTTGCTCACGAGTAATATGATCCTGCGGAGCAAATCGACCATCCTCATATCCTTCGATCAGTTGATACTCACGTGCAGTCTGGACGTACCCCGCGAACCACTGGGAGGCTTGCACATCTGTAAAGGCTACATCCCCTTGGCCAGGAGTCAGTCCCAATGCTCTGACCACCATAGCCGCAAACTCCGCCCGCGTAATATTCCGGTTCGGCTCGAATCTGTCTGAAGCAACTCCTGTAACGATCATGCGGGAGCCCATATCGGAAATCGCATTCTCCGCCCAGTGATTGACCGTATCCGGGAAGGTAACAGGATGCCACACCAAGGAATACATACTGTTCGTCAAGCTGTTAATGACCGCGTAATACTGACTGTCCTGCTGCCGTACATAAGTAGGTACATGATGGATAGAGCCATCTGCTCCTACCACTACTCCAGTCGTAATCTGATTCGGATCAACCGTGTCTGGAATAAGCAGGTCTCGTCTAACATAGCTACTAAAGCGATTAATATCCGTAGTAGTATTCTTGTAGGTAGCTGTCATCGTAAAATGAACCGGCTCCACCAGCCATGTAGCGCCTGCTTGGGAAGAAGCAGCCTGCAGCAGATTCTTATCCGCTGGGCTGGCCTTGGCAATCGTAAGCTTAAAGTCTACGTCTGCAAGGTTGGTAGCTGCACCTAAGTCGATTGCTATATCACCCAGTGGTAATTGGCCGGCTGATAATTGGTAGGAAGCACTAGGTGTTGTGAATACCAGTACAGCAGATCGGTCTGCCAGCTGTTGCACAATACCTCCGTTGAGTACAGCCGTAGTCCTATCCGAGTCTACCTGTACCGGCATCGTTACCACTGCGTTATTCCCTTCCCGCTCTAGCCACTCAAGTAGCTTAGCAGAATCAGGTGTAATCGTAGTGATCGTCTGATTATTGACAGTTGTTGTGTCCAACGTTCCGATATTCTCGGCTCTTCCATTCACGAGCACAGGAACACCATTTGGCAATGGCTGCGTTGGAGTTGGATCGCTCGTCCCTGGAGTATTCGGTGCGGGTGTTGTTGAACCTCCAACTTCACTGTTCCCCCCACCAGAGCGTCTTGGCAGGACGACAAAGGTAACGGTAGCTGTAGCAATAGCTCCTTCTCCATAGACGGCACTTACTACAGTCGAATATGTGCCTGCAGTCAACCCAGCTATCGGCTGAATTGTCCAACTGTCAATCGTCTCACCTGAGCCTATATTGGTAGCACCCGTATGAAGCTCAAAGGAATTAGAGTCACTGGAGTATACACTTTCGATTACCGCCATGGTATTGCCGGCATTGGTCATCAGCAGCGGTCTTGCTGCAGGACGTGTATATCCAGCCCGAACTTGATCAAATACAGGTGCAGCCATAGCGAGCTCTGAAGTCTGTTCACCAATATCCTCGAACTCTGCAGTTACTGTGACGTCCCCCGCTGGCATTATGAATGAGCCATTGCTAATTGGGAAAGCTTCCGAGTCGAAAATGTACTTCAGGGAGCCTGGTTGAAGTCGCTTCCCAGCTTCAGGCAGAACAGACACCGTAATTGGCACTCCTGCAACAGCAGTCGTCGGACTAGCTGTGATTGTGCCTCCTGCCTGATTAGCAACATGTACCGTGTACTCCACTGGAACTACAGGAGCGGCTGTCACCGTGATCGTCGCTGTGCCTTTTTTGCTGCTGTCTTCCGTGGACGTCGCCGTGATCGTGTACGGACCTGGTGTCGCTGTCGCAGACACGCTTACCAGGCCCGTGTTGCTCACCAACACGTTACCCGTCAGGTCGCTGCTGCTCCACGTCACTGTCTGAGCTGCACCACCGCTGACGCTCACTGTCGCGCTCAGCTGTTCCGTTGCTCCCTGCACCACATTGGCTGTGCCTGGAGTCACCGTTACACTGTTTACCGCTGGGGCGGCTGTCACCGTGATCGTCGCTGTGCCTTGCTTGCTGCTGTCTTCTGTAGACGTCGCCGTGATCGTATACGGACCCGGTGTCGCTGTTGCAGACACGGTTACCAGTCCCGTGCTGCTCACCGACACATTCCCTGTCAGATCACTGCTGCTCCACGTCACCGTATCCGCTGCGCCACCACTTACACTAACCGTCGCGCTCAGCTGCTCGCTCGATCCTTGCACCACGCTTGCTGTGCCTGGAGTGACTGTCACGCTGTTCACCACTGGAACCTCAGGCGCAGCTGCTACTGTAATCGTCGCTGTTCCTCGTTTGCTGTTATCTTCTGTGGACGTTGCCGTAATCGTGTATGGACCCGGTGTTGCCGTCGCAGACACGGTGACCAGTCCCGTGCTGCTCACCGACACATTCCCCGTCAGATCGCTGCTGCTCCATGTCACCGTCTGAGCTGCGCCACCACTTACGTTCACCGCCGCGGTCAGCTGTTCGCTTGCTCCTTGCACCACACTTGCCGTGCTCGGAGTAACGATCACGCTGTTCACCGCAGGTGCTTCCGTCACTGTGATCGTCGACGTTCCTTGCTTGCTGTTATCTTCCGTGGACGTTGCTGTGATCGTGTATGGACCGGGCGTCGCTGTCGCAGACACGGTGACCAATCCCGTGTTGCTCACCGACACATTGCCCGTCAGATCGCTACTGCTCCATGTCACCGTATCGACCACGCCACCGCTTACGTTCACCGTCGCGGTCAGTTGCTCGCTCGCCCCTTGCACCACACTTGCCGTGCTCGGAGTGACGATTACGCTGTTCACCGCAGGTGCTTCCGTCACTGTGATCGTCGCTGTTCCTTGCTTGCTGTTATCTTCCGTCGACGTCGCCGTAATCGTGTACGGACCCGGCGTCGCCGTTGCAGACACGGTGACCAATCCCGTGTTGCTCACGGACACATTGCCCGTCAGATCGCTACTGCTCCACGTCACCGTATCGACCGCACCACCGCTTACGTTCACCGTCGCGGTCAGCTGCTCGCTCGCCCCTTGCACCACACTTGCCGTGCTCGGAGTGACGATTACGCTGTTCACCGCAGGTGCTTCCGTCACTGTGATCGTCGACGTTCCTTGCTTGCTGTTATCTTCCGTGGACGTTGCTGTGATCGTGTATGGGCCCGGCGTTGCTGTCGCAAACACGGTGACCAATCCCGTGTTGCTCACCGACACATTGCCCGTCAGATCGCTGCTACTCCATGTCACCGTATCGGCTGCGCCACCACTGACGTCAACCGTCACGCCCAGCTGCTCGCTCGATCCTTGCACCACGCTTGCTGTGCTCGGAGTGACGATTACGCTGTTCACCGCAGGTGCTTCCGTCACTGTGATCGTCGACGTTCCTTGCTTGCTGTTATCTTCCGTGGACGTTGCTGTGATCGTGTATGGGCCCGGCGTTGCTGTCGCAGACACGGTGACCAATCCCGTGTTGCTCACCGACACATTGCCCGTCAGATCGCTGCTACTCCATGTCACCGTATCGGCTGCGCCACCACTGACGTCAACCGTCGCGGTCAGCTGCTCGCTCGATCCTTGCACCACGCTTGCTGTGCCTGGAGTGACGATTACGCTGTTCACAATAGGCACGACTGCCAAGGTAGTCGTATTGATAATGCCTGTCGTGAAATCCTGCGTGTAACCCACGGCTACTACTTTTCCGCCTGCCACAGCAATGTCTGCATAATCAGCCATGATTCCACTATTGCCTGGATCTTCCTGCCAGGTCAGCCCATCCGTGGATACTGCCACTTTTTCAAGCTGACCTACCGTGTAGAATTGTCCTGCGGCAAAAATGACTGAATTCAACGCTAGTGTATTGTCACTCAGCGCATTATTCTGAGTCCATACCAATCCGTCACTGGAGACATAGGATTTCCCCTTATCTCCCACAGCTACGAACCTGTTGTTGCCGTAGACAATGTCCGTAATCACATGAACTGATGGTGCAGTGTACACCAGATTCCAATTCACTGCATCAACAGAACGATAGATCCGGCTAGGTTGATCCTGCATGTAGGTCGTTGCCACATACACACCATCACCATAGGTTAACCTGTAAAAATTCAAGCCGTTACTCCCTGTAAATACCACCGCAGGCGCTGCATTACCGATGTAAGAGTAAGCTCTGTCTCCTCCTATCAGAACGTAACGGTCCTCTGCAGGATTATAGACCATGTCCTGAATCAGGGTATTATTCAGGGAGGCATGAACAGGCACCCAGGATGATGGGATTTGAGGCGTCGTCGTTCTGAGCACGCCTTCCGACCCCGTAAGATACCAGGTCGAATTCAAGTACTTAAGATTACTCGGTTCGAGCGCTAAGCCAAGATTATGTTCAGTCCAGGTCGTCGTATCTGTGGAGAGATGATAATCCAGGAAATACCCTAAGGACATCCACGTGCCTCCACCATATTCCGTCAGCGTTTGAAAGCTGTTCGGGACCTGCTTTGCGTTAATCCATGTTGAAGCACTCGCCTTCGGTGCCCAACCGAACAGGCCCAAGGAGTGAATCAGCAGGACGATGGCTAGCGTAGCCCGGATGACACTTCTTACACCTTTCTTGCTTTTACAAACAATCGCTTTCGCCCTCCTCTATCACTGAATCTGCTTCATACAACTATGTAATTTCCCTGAGAAGTAGACCAAATGCCGGATATGGAAATTACTCTCAGTATAAAGGAAAATCGTTTGTGCGTATCACGAAATTTGGGTCATATTTCCGTTGTATTAGTTCTAATTACCCATGATGGTTGTATATTATTTTACATTAATAGATGAAAATAACTTCAACTTTTCGTATTTTGAGTTAATTCCCAAATTATTAATGACAATTACCAACATATTCTGATATAAACATCATATAGTAACCTTTCCGTTGACAGATAGCCCGATAGGAGGACTCTATGTGATCACTACTGTTGCTACCAAACCCGACGATGAACTCTTTCTGTTTCAGCTGTATTCCTCAACGCGCCAAGATGAATTATTGAGTTGGGGATGGGGAGAGCAGGAGAAGCAAGCATTCCTTAGCATGCAATGGAGGGCACAGACCATGTCCTACGCCGCTGCTTATCCAAATGCGATTCGGGAGATTGTACAGCAGCAACAGACTCCTGTCGGTCAGCTGTATACCAGCTGTCACGGTAATCAGTGGCTACTTATCGATATCTCGCTTCTTCCGGAGTATCGTAATCAAGGAATTGGCTCCTGCTTGATTCAGAAGCTACAAGAGCACGCACGCAGGGCAGAGGCAACTATTCAATTGAGTGTGCTTCCTATGAGCAGCGCAGCGCGGCTGTATCATAGATTAGGCTTTCGGCATGTGAGCAGCTCCGGATTGCACCACATATTGGAGTGGAGCCACTTACACAACGACAACGATTAATCCAAACATTGATGCAGAAGGGTGTGTGTTAGATGGGTGAAGGGTACTTGGGTGAAATCCGCCTGTTTGCGGGCAACTTTGCTCCAGAGGGATGGGCATTATGCAACGGTCAGTTGCTTCTGATTAGTGCGAATGAAGCATTATTTAGTCTGATTGGCACCACTTATGGTGGAGATGGGCAGACCAATTTTGCGCTTCCTGATCTGCAGGGCAGAGTAGCCGTGCATCGCAGTCAGACCTATACGATAGGACAAAAAGCAGGCAGTGAGACTGTTACTTTGAATGCGTCTAACCTTCCAGCACATACTCATATCGCTAACGCTTGGACAGGTGGGACAGACAAGTTGGACAGTCCAGAGAATGCATTATGGGGAGACTCCCCTCGTAAAATTTATTTTTCAGGGACCCCGACGGCTACGGTCAATATGAATGCTAGTACCGTTAGTAGCGTCGGTGGCAACCAGCCGCATGATAACATGATGCCATCTACTGCTATCTCGTTCATCATCTGCTTAGAAGGCATATATCCATCTCAATTCTAGCCGTTCCTTTTTTGAATTCATTTAACAACGATTTTATAATAGTTAATCAGTGAAAAAACGAGTTCCAACAGACTCAACCATTTGTTATGAGGAGGTAATACTATGGAGCCGTTCTTAGGCGAAATTAGACTGTTTCCCTACAATGCCATCCCCAAGGGATGGAGTCCTTGTGAAGGCCAGATTCTTTCAATCAATACGAACCAAGCACTATACTCCATTCTCTCCAATGTGTATGGAGGTGACGGCAAAACTACTTTTGCACTCCCCGATTATCGCGGACGCACTCCTATTCATGTATCCGCCAGCATTCCTCTCGGTACTTCCCAGGGAGAGGCTGCGCACACACTGACCATTAATGAGATCCCACAACATACGCATCAGGTATATTCAAGTCCTGAAGCTCCAAAGCTAGCTACACCCACTGGAAATACCTGGTCCGCTATAGCAGATTCCTTCAGTCAGAATGCGCCAACGACCGGAGGAACTGCTGCACAAATGGCCGTAGGAAGCATCAAAGAATCCGGGAGCTCATCCGCCCACGATAATATGCAGCCTTATCTCGTACTGGTCTACGCTATTGCTACTACAGGGATCTACCCCTCAAGAGGTTGAAGTAATTATAAGGAGGTACGTACATGGCTGACGCATTTACTGGCGAGATTCGAATTTTCTCTGGCAATTATGCACCCCGCGACTGGGCTCTGTGCAATGGTCAATTGCTCAAGATTACCGATTATACCGCTCTCTATTCCATCATTGGCTTCCAATATGGAGGAGACGGAAAAACTACATTTGCGCTTCCTAATCTCATGGGCTCCGCAGTCCTGCACCAGGGTCAAGGCGTTGGTCTTACGCATCATATCATAGGGGCCAAGACAGGGTCAGCACAGGTTACGCTGGTCTTATCTCAGACACCTAATCATACCCATACTGCTCAAGCAGTAGCTGTGAATGGTAATCAGAACAGCCCAACAGACAGCTACTGGGCGCAAGCTCCCAAGCCTGCTCCTACTTTGCCGCAGCCGCTTTTGTATAACTCTACTCCTGCTGCCCAGATGTCTCCCATGACCTTAGGGGCAGTCGGTGGGTCGCAGCCTCACAACAACATGCAGCCCTTTATTGCGCAGAATTTCATCATCTGCCTGAATGGAGATTATTACCCTGTACGTCCATAAACGACAAGGTGTCTATGTATTACCCCATGCCCAGTCTTTACGATTGGACATGAAGAAGCTCAGCGCAACCGCTGAGCTTTTCTTCTTGTCATCAATGCTAATATCGCAATCATAGATCTTGCAATCACAATCATAGGTCTTGCAATCGCGATTATGAGATCTACAATTCAATAATGATAGCTTCCGATACCTCATATTCAGGAGCTGCTGCAGCACCCGCCACGTACATTTCATGATCCTCGACTACCGGTATCGCCTTGCCTTTCAGCGCTAATTCTTCAAGATTACTATTGCTCTTGACTGACTTTCGGCCTGTATAAGCTACAGCGGTGCCGTCAAACGTCATTACGATCTTGTTCACATCCTTGAGGTCTACCCCTCTATTCAATGGATCATTGTTCAAGTCCTCCAGCGGTATTTCTATGGACCACAAAGCTAACAGTCCCGGCATGATTCGGCCGAGGCCATCTCCTGCACTGCCTCCCGAATAGCTCTCGATTTTTTCCGTCACACCTTGTGGCACTGCTGGTGTAATTGAGACCTGATATTCATAAAAACCCTGGCTTTTCTTATGCACAAAATCAAATCGCTCTCCCTGCGGGTCCAGGAAGGTAGAAGAACCCATATGAGTGAATCTCACATGAACATTGCCCGAGTCAAGTCTCGCACCCGGCAGCTGAACCTGGCATTGACTAGCCGTCATATGTGCTTTCCCCGCAATTTTCTCTCTCACGATCTTATTATCCAGGGACAGGGCGAAGAACGCCTGCTTATGCTCACGCAGCGCTCGGAACTGCTCCGGATAAGTAGCTTCATTGAAGATCACGGTAATATTGCGATACGTCTGGATTGGCGTCTCCGAGTGATTCACTGCATCTATGATTTTATTCGTAATCGTCGCATGAATCTGGCTTAATTCGGCTACGTGGCTGCCACGAATCTGTGGGAATAGATCATGACCCAGCACCATGTAACGGAACGCCTGATATTCCTGATATAAGAAGTCAATCAGGCTCTGCTTGGCATCATTGTACATGCTGAAGATGTACGTATGGAACAAAGGTAGCGATGGGTCCACTTGATCACCCAGAGCCTGACGAAGACGCTCATCCTCAGCACGCAGGCGTGTGGCATCTGCCAGCAGCTTTTCTTCCTCAAGGAACTTGGCACCGTAGCTCTGCACCTTTTCTTGATAGCCCTCCACCACTTTCAAATAATCATAGAAGGCATTGCGATAACTCTCCACTTTCTCCGCGGGAACCTTTTTGTATACAGGCTCCAGCATGCTTTCGAATTCCTTTCGAGTCATCTTGAACATGGAGGCACGATAACCGAATTTATCTTGGGCTTGTCCCATCTGCTCGCCGATATCGCGCAGCTCCCTACCGCTCTGATATAGACCATATATAGAGGAAAATCCTTTTTTCACACTATTTATGGATTTGCTTAAGGCCTCTTCTTGTTTCTTCTTCTCCTTCTCAACCTGCTCCGGATCTGTGCTATGATTGCGAACCGCTACGCTTGCCTTGGACTCGAAGCAGCTACTTACAGCTGAATATATGGCTCCCCCCGTGCGCACTGCGGTCATAACAGGCGTTACGCTAGTGACAAGAGCCACTCCATTGACGACCAGATTGAAGGTAGCCTTCAGTGAATCCAGCGCCAGTTGATTTCTTAATGCCTCCACGAACTCACCTGCGGTTGTCTCTAATATCTTTTCCTTCTCAAACAAATTTCCCAGCATGCTGTCAATGTCGTTTTTGAGCTCTGATCGATCCGCTATAGACTTAGCCCGCTCCTTGTCCATTGCAACAACCTTGTCGGCTGAAATGGTCAGTGCCTTCGTCAGCGCACCCTCTCGGTTGTGTTGACTATTTTGTGCCTGCATATACTCGATATAGAGATCCTCAGCCTGCTTCGCCGCAGTAATCAGATCGCTTCCGCGCTGCTGATATTCTTTCAAAGGCATTAAGGGCGTCCAGTTCCATGGGTTTCCGAAGTAATCCAGTCCATCACCTAATTGTGCGAGGAGAATAATCGCTTTACTGCGCAATGCCAGCCACTGAACCGAACTAGTGAGAAATAGCTTCATGAATGCTGTGGTCTGCACCTGGCTTGCTCGCATCTTGTCGAACCATTCCTCATCCGGCAAGGTGTTGATCAGCCATTCCAGCAGGACAGCAGCTTCATTCAAAGTATCTTTACTGCCGGCCATATAAGCTACGCTAGCCTTGTGAAGTGTCAGCGTTTGTTGCTCTAATGAGGCGCACAGCATCCCGTTCTGATAGAATGTAATAAATTCTTCCTGTATAGAGACATGCTCGATGGGCGAGCCATGGAATTGAGCATGCTTGATCAACATCTTTGCCAATTGGCCTGCCTTGCCTGGTGAAGCTGGAACAGCTCGCGCCCCATCTTGACCATCTATGCCATCTGCCCCGCTGTCACCACGTTTATCACTCTGCACAAAAGTTGGTGGAAAAACAACAAACTCTAATTCATGAGCACCTATCCCTCCCTTTCCCCCTGAATTGCCTTTACCTGGCTCCGCTTCCGCTCCAGGCTGCCCCGCTGCACTGTCCAGTGTAATCAGGTGCTCCGAGGCTGATTTCACATAGCCCACAAATATATCGCCACCATTACCTCCGTTACCAGATCTACCCGCATTTCCACCGTTGCCGCCATTCCCACCCTTTTTCCCGGGAGCAGCACCAAAAAGATAACGCCGTTTGGCATTGAACTCGATATCCTTTCCTTCCACTCCATCTGTGCCTACGGCCCCCTCGCCGCCATCTTGTCCACGTCCACCTGGACCGCCACTGGCAATCAGCTTGAGTTCTCCTCCCAGCTCATAGCGCTCCGCTACCAATACAATATGTCCACCTGCGATCCCTTGTCCTCCGTCTTTACCGTTGGCCCCGTGCTCCCCATTCATGCCTTTCTCTTCCTTAGCTGTGCCCGATCTTGCCGGATTGTTTTCGTAGTCCTCTACAGGTCTGCTTGTATAAGAAGTATCAATGGTTATTGGACAATCTGACCAGATAATGCGAGCATTCATAGTGATATTTCTGCCTGCAACTACTAAATTCTCGCACAAATGGATTGTGTCCGCCTGGATAACGTAGTGGGCACTTACATCCTTGAAATATTCCTTGGTAAGCTCCAGATCCGCTGCAACCAGATGGATCGTGTCTCCGATTCGTCCCCGTTGAACCTCTGAAAATAATAGTGATTGTGCCACTTCCTCTGGTGTCATGAACCCGTTGTCTAGCGTCGTCATGGCAAAAACCTCCCAAAATTTGATGTAAGTAAAGCTTGGCATTTCCCATAGAAGTATGTCGATTGATGTTTTGGAAATTACTTTCATCATAATTGAAAAATGGACTATGAATTCCACTAATTTTTGCTTACAACTGGCCTGTTTGGGTAATTAGAACTATATATTTAATATAAATTTTTACATTTATTACATATAATTAACAATCATTCTGAACAAAGTGACATGGTTCAAATGTCATCACAGGCAATATCAAACACCTATTCCTCAGGCCGGCTTAGAACGAATGCACGACAGAAGGACCTTAGCCCAATAGCTAAGGTCCTTCTTATTATGCATGCGACAATCCAATCATCGGACTTACAATTCAATAATGATATTCTCTGCCCCTTCAGCTCCTGGAGCTGTCACTGCATCTGCACCATACACCTGTTCGCCCAGAGCCGTAATATCTTTTTCTTCCCGTGCTGGCTTACTGGTGCCTCTCAAAGGCTTCCGATCTGTATAGGCTACAGCAGTACCGTCAAACGTCATCACAATCTTGGTAACATCCTTGAGGTTTACCCCACTATTCAACGGATCATTGTTCAGGTCCGCAAGCGGTACCTCGATGGACCACAAAGATAACAGTCCCGGCATGATTCGGCCGAGGCCATCTCCTGCACTGCCTCCCGAATAGCTTTCAATTTTCTCCGTCACTCCACCTTGTGGACCTGCAGGAGTAATAGAGACCTGGTATTCATAAAAGCCCTTGCTTTTCTTATGCACAAAATCGAATCGCTCCCCCTGCGGGTCCAGGAACGTAGAAGAACCCATATGAGCAAATCTCACATGAACATTCCCCGAATCAAGTCTCGCACCCGGCAGCTGAACCTGGCATTGACTAGCCGTCATATGTGCTTTCCCCGCAATTTTCTCACGCACGGCCTTATTGTCCAGGGACAGGGCGAAGAACGCCTGCTTATGCTCACGCAGCGCTCGGAACTGCTCCGGATAAGTAGCTTCATTGAGGATCACAGTAATATTACGATACGTCTGGATTGGCGTCTCCGAGTGATTCACTGCTTCTATGATTTTATTCGTAATCGTCGCATGAATCTGGCTTAATTCGGCTACATGACTGCCCCGAATCTGCGGGAATAGATCATGACCCAGCACCATATAACGGAACGCCTGATACTCCTGATATAAGAAGTCAATCAGATTCTGCTTGGCATCATTGTACATACTGAAAATATACGTATGGAACAACGGTAGCGATGGGTCCACTTGATTGCCCAGAGCCTGACGGAGACGCTCGTCCTCAGCACGAAGGCGCGTGGCATCTGCCAGCAGCTTCTCTTCTTCAAGGAACTTGGCATTGTAGGTCTGCACCTTTCCTTGATAGCTCTCTACCACATTCAGATAACCATAGAAGGCTTTGCGATAATTTTCTACCTTCTCCTTGGATACCTTCTTGTACACAGGCTCCAGCATGCTTTCGAATTCCTCTCGTGTCATCGTAACCATCGAGGCATGGTAACCGAACTGATCGCGGGCCTGTTCCATCTGCTTGGCAATATCTATTAGCTCGCTGCCGCTTTGATAGATTGCATAGCCAGAGGAAAATACCTTTTTCACATTGTCCATCGACTTGCTTAGGGCTGCTTCTTTTTTCTTTTTTTCCTTATCGGTCTGCTCCGTGCTCGTACCGCTATCCGCTGCTTTTGCTTCAGACTCGAAGTAGCTATTGACAGCCGAGTAAATGGCTCCACCTGCACGTAATGCAGTGATGGCAGGGGTAACATTGGTGACGAGAGCTACTCCATTGACGACCAGATCAAAGGTGGCCTTCAGTGAATCCAGCGCCAGTTGCATTTTCAAGGCCTCCACAAACTCATTTGCGGATTTGGCCAATTCATTTTCCTTCTCAGACAGATTACTCAGCATACTATCCATCTCGGTTTTGAGCTCCGAACGAGCTGTTATAGACTTAGCCCGATCATCCTCCATTAGAACAATATTGTCCGCAGTAATGGACAAGGCCTTCTTCAGCGTGCCTTCTCGGTTCTGTTGATTATTTTGTGCCTGCATATACTCGATATAGAGATCCTCGGCCTGCTTCGCCGCTGTAATCAGATCGCTTCCACGCTTCTGATACTCATTTAAAGGCATTAGTGGCGTCCAGTTCCAGGGATTCCCGAAATAGTCCAGTCCCTGACCTAATTGAGCAAGGAGAATGACCGCTTTACTACGCAACGCCAGCCACTGAACAGAATCGGTGAACAATTGCTCCATGAAGGCGGTCGTCTGCACCTGTCTTGCTCGCATCTGGTCGAACCAACCTTCATCTGGCAAAGTGTGTATTAGCCATGTCAGCAGAACCGCAGCTTCTGTCAGACTTTCTTCGCTCCCAGCCATATAAGCCACGCTAGCCTTGTGAATGGTGAGCATTTGTTGCTCCAGCGAAGCGCACAGGATACCCTGCTGATAGAATTTAATAAACTCTTCCTTTACAGAACCATGCTCGATGGGCGAGCCGTGGAATTGAGCGTGCTCAATCAGCATCTTTTCCAATTGGCCTGCCTTGCCTGACACAGCCGAAGCAGCTCTCGCCCCATCGTGACCAGACTTACCGTCTGCCCCACTGTACGTACGTTCATTACTAATATAGGGAACCGGAGCCCTGTCTCCACGCCCTGGACCGTACTTGATGATTCGACCGCCCAATCCTCCTTTTCCCCCTGACTTACCGCTACCAGGCTCTGCATCCGCACCAGCCTGCCCGGCTGCACTATACAGCGTAATCAGATCCTCCCTGGCTGATTCCACATAGCCTACCAAAATATCGCCACCATTACCTCCGTTACCGGATTTCCCTGCATTTCCACCATTTCCGCCATCGCCAGCGTTTTTCCCGGCCGTAGGATCATCATTCCAAAAGAAACCGACCTCTGCATCCTTCCCTGCCTCTCCATCTGTTCCAGCAGCACCATCGCCGCCATGTTGTCCACGCCCGCCTGGACCACCGCTGGCAATCAGCCTGAGCTCCCCTCCCAACTCATAGCGCTCGGCTACCAATACAATATGTCCTCCTGCGATACCATGTCCTCCATCTTTACCATGAGCCCCATCTTCCCCATTTGCACCCTTATTTGGCTTTACTGTGCCCGATTTGGCTGGATTGTTTTCATAGTCCTCTACAGGCACTTTGGTATACGACGTATTGATGGTTATTTGGCTGTCAGACGAGATAATACGAGCGTTCAAGGCTACATTCCTGCCCGGAATCTCCAGATTCTCACGCAAATGGATTGTATCCGCATGAATGATGTAGTGAACATTTACATCCTTGAAGTATTCCTTGGTCAGCTCCAGATTCGCCGCAACCAGATGGATCGTGTCCCCAATGAGACCTCGCTGAACCTCTGAAAATAATAATGATTGTGCTACTTCCTCCGGTGTCAGGAACCCGTTGTCTAATGTAGTCATGGCAAAAGCCTCCCGTAATTTGATAATTTGATGTAAGTAATGCTTGTCAATCCCCATAGAAGTATGTCAATTGATGTTATGGAAATTACTTTCATCATAATCGAAAAATGGAGAATGAATTACATTAAATTCAGGCCTTTTATCATGATGTTAGGAAATTAGAACTATATCTTTTATATAAATTTTTACTTTTATATCAAATAAATACCATTCATTCTGAACAAAATGACCTAGTTCTATGATGTTATATGTAGACGAAGAAATCGGTGAATGAGTTGCTGAGATTGCATTGCTGGTGAAACCGATATCTGATATATTGGTTTTATGGATAAACATATCATTAAGCCCATTCAACGCCTGTCGTTGCGTGATGAAGTCTATCACACGTTAAGAAGGTCCATCATTACACTGGAACTACAACCTGAGGAGCGGCTCAGTGACAAGGACTTAGCTGAGAAATTCGGAATTAGCCGCACCCCTGTCCGAGAAGCGCTCAAGAAGCTGGAGGATGAAGGTCTGGTGGGATCGCTCCCGGGGTCATCTACTTTTGTTGCTCCAATACATGTGAAGGAGGCTGAGCACGCTTTTACCGTTGTCGCTGTCTTACACGCTTTGGCGGCCAGACTTGCAGCTCCTCTACTAGAGCCCGCAGATATTCAGGCTTTGGGGGAGTGCAATGCCTCATTACAGCATGCCATTGAACGAGGTAATGCAATTCAAGCTGTAGAGGCAGATACGAGCTTTCATAAGGTCTTTCTGGATGTCGCAGCAAATCCTGAGATTATATTGGCACTGGAACGTAGCATACCCAAGATTCAGCGGTTGGAAATATCACAATTCAATACCTTGAATGGCCTGCAATCGGTAGAGCAGCATCTTCAAATCATGGATGCATGCAGGCTTAAGGAATACGACCGCGTTGCTCGTCTCGTTGAAGACAATTGGCTGAGTCTCGGAAAGCTGCTGACTGAGCCATCCGAGCTGAGGTGACATGGATGTGAAGCCGGTTGTTATTGGTATAGCTGCGTCTTTCTTTTTCGCCTTCACCTTTGTACTCAATTCATCCATGCAGCAGTCAGGTGGAAGCTGGGTGTGGAGCGCTTCGTTGAGATATCTGTTTATGCTTCCACTTCTCCTGTGCCTGGTGCTGTTCAGACACAGACTTCGTCCTCTTTTAGCAGAAATGAAGAAAAACCCCGGTAGCTGGATACTATGGAGCACGGTCGGCTTCGGCTTCTTCTACGCCCCCTTGTGCCTTGCTTCGGCCTATTCGCCGGGATGGCTAATTGCGGGTACATGGCAGATGACGATTATATCTGGTACTTTGCTCGCACCGTTATTTGTCGAGACCATCCTAACCAGTAACGGCCCTGTTCAACACCGCGGGAAAATTCCCGTTAAAGGCCTTGCCTTGTCTCTCGTAATTCTTCTAGGCATTGTTCTGATGCAGGTTGAGCACGCGCAAGGAATATCACCGAAAAGTCTGCTGCTAGGTGTCATTCCTGTGCTGCTCGCCTCGGTCGCCTATCCACTAGGCAATCGTAAAATGATGGAGCTCTGCGGGGGGCGACTGGATACCACCCAGCGGGTACTCGGCATGACCATCGCCAGTCTGCCCTTCTGGCTGCTCCTCTCCTTGTATGGTCTTGCCACCGCAGGATTGCCCAGTAGGGAGCAGAGCCTTCAGGCGCTGCTGGTTGCTCTATTTTCCGGGGTGATTGCTACGGTTCTGTTCTTCAAAGCAACAGATCTGGTGCGCGGAGATCTTCGAAAACTAGCCTCCGTCGAAGCTACCCAATCTATGGAGGTGCTGTTTGCCTTGGCTGGTGAACTGTTGTTCCTGTCGCTTCCTCTTCCGTCTCCAGTAGCCTGGTTCGGCATGATGCTGGTGGTCATCGGTATGATTTTACATAGCTATGCATCACATCGAACGACGTCACCCCATGCACGTATCCAGAACACGAGGCCCATAGAGCGATAAGGTTAGAATTGTCCGATAGACCCAAACGAATGAACGCGCAGCGATGTCCTGTAGTCAGGGCTCACTGCGCGTCTTTGTTGTACAGCCATATATCGCTTTACTCCTGCTTCCTACCCAATTCAATCAGTGCCTGTGTCGCTGCTGCTCGAACTACAGGCTGTTCATGCTGCTCAAACCTGGTCACGATCGGAAGGTAAGCCGCATTAAAGGTAAGCCCTAGCGCATAAATCGCATCTGGAAGTAGCTCAGGATCCATATCCATCAAATGCTCCGCCAGATAATCGAGTCTGTCAGACGCGTATTCGCTCAGCAGCTGAAGAATATCCTCCTTCACAATCTGCACGTTGCAGCCGAATAGCTCCCGCTCCAGTAGCTGTATTAACTCCTCCTTGAAGGACAGCTCATAGCCAAAGTATGGATCAAGATATCGGTCCAGGCAAAAGAGCAGGCTTGCTTCTCCACAGTATTGGCACCCTGCCAATAATCACGTATAGCCCGTAGCCCCTGCCGAACCAGCTCCATATGCTGCTCGGTATACGTTATGCTGCTAACCTGTTGATTGTCCAAGGTTCCTGCCCCTCTTATATGCCGATCTTGTACTCTCTTGCCTACTACTGTTGAACAACATGCTTCAATTCTGACTTATTCAGCGTAAGCCCCTTCTCCTGTGCTTCCTTTGTAAGGTGGTAGCTGAACTGCATCACTTCATTGTGGGCAAAGTATACGTATTCCACATGGGGTTCATCCTTGAAGACTACCGTTGCGAAAAATGGGGGTAATTTGATGCCCCAAATTCCTTTGACAGATGCAATGTCTTCACGTGTGTAATGCTCTTGTCCGATCAGATACTGGCTTACCCGATTGGCGTAAATGACTTTATTCACTTGTACATATACGACAGGTGTCAGTATAACAACTACAACAATCGTCCAGATCACAATCGCGACGACCGATCTAGGCTTGCGCTTGGACATTCTTATTCAATCCCCCCCCATAGCTGTTCAATGACTGGTGGATTATATTCCTGTGGGAACCATGCCACGGCTAACCATAATGTCAACAAGATGCAAGCTATCCAAAGCAAACCCTTTATGAACAAGTTCAATTTCCTGGTCACAAAAAGCGTTGTCACAATCAGAGCCGTATTCGTGAATAAAATCGTGGGCAGATATACAATTCTACCAAGGCCAGTATAAGGGAACCTATAAATCAGTAGAGCGATGACCAGCATGGATGGTCCCCATGCAATTAGCATCTTGCTTAATGGGTCGTTCACACCGATCAACCCAGTAACACTGCACTGCGGTGCAAGGCCTAACTCTATCCGATTACATTCTTGACAGATATACGGATAGGGAATAATGATTGGAAGGATAGCCATGATTACGCCAATACCTACATCCCCGCTAAAGGCCCACCCCACTAAAATAACGTAACTGGAGAGAATAAGTCTGCTTAGGAAAGAATGGGCTTGCTTCAGCTCTGTAGTATCACATGTTGGACAAGTGTTCATCTGCGCCGATTTCCTTTTCTACAAATTGAGCTTATTAGATTGTGTGGCTAAGTGGCTGGGTCAAGTCTAAGATATGGCATTCTCATCTCGAACTACCTGGAATGAAAGCTTGGAGACTCTAAAATACCCTAGTATTTGGGACAAATTCTCTCTACTCTTTCCGTAATCAATCACTGTAGTTCGAAGTGCGGGTCTGCTATCAATTTCAATTCTCCACCGTTGCTCATCCACCGACTCCATTTGAAAGGATACAACCTCGCCCCAGGTGAGCCAATTTACGCCAGTTGTTGCGACAATCGTACCCCTTACCAGGTTATGCTCCTTGAGCTTGGTACGGGTGAGCATACGTAATGAAGATATACAGGTCTCGAAGATCTCCTGCTTCGTTCCCTCAACTTCGAGCTCAATGGTATTTCGGACTTGGATCTTCCCCTTCTCATAGCCCAACCGCTTCAGGTTAATCCACTGGATTAGTGAGGCAATCCCTGTCATGAACAGCCCGAATACCACGCCAAAGATCAGTGAGGATACAAGCCATGAGTCGCTGTATACTCTCATGAACAATCCCATACACAGTCCATAGGGGACCCCTGTAGCAAAAAACAAAATAAGCTTCTGCTTCATCGCTTGCTCCCTTCTTTTATGTAATACGTTTTGCCTTTATGGCTAAATGACTATTTAACACGCTCACCTTACATCGAATCAATCCATGCTACGAATTCCCTCACACTACCCGCAGGGTTAATGGCCGTATTCATCTCAGCGATCTCGTCATTATATTCCAGCTCATGAATGAGCAATGGGACGATACGACCGAACACACGTTGTACGTCTCCCTGATCGTGCAGTCTTTGAATGACACCCTTCACCAGCTCATAGAAATTCGCTACAATCTGGTTACCCAGCTCCATAGCCTGGTTAAAATCTGCTGCTTCCAATTCATCCGTATAATATGATGGCAGAGACTTAACCCATTGATCTCTCAACGGTAGCGTCTCGGACGCCTCATCGTCGTAGCTATCGCCAATGACAATCTCCTCATTTTGCAGCCAAAATGCATAATTCCATCTGGCTTCAGCAGGGTCCGATGCATCGGACAGGCTATTCTGTACCTGAGATTCTGTGTTATAGCCGAACACCAGCCGCGGCTGTCTAGGATCATCATCCTCACATTCAATGTAGAACGACAACACATACATATCGTCCAAGAGCTGCTGCTCCCAGGTATCTACTTGCTTTTGAATCATTTGATATATCGTATCTTCTAAGCTATTCGTTTCTTTCAAGCTATTCATGCTTATGCCCCCCAATAATATTTAATGTAATGAATTAGTTGCTTGACCAGATCAACTATAATGTAGAGCCGCTGCAAGCGGGGAGCCTGTTGACCGCTGTTAAGCTTGTTATTCTTCGATCTATGCTGAATAGCTGTTGAACAGCAAGCTGAAATCATATTCGTTCAAGATAAAAGTTAACCTATGTAATTATTACTCTACTAAATAGACATACCATGTAGCACTCACGAGCTATTGGGCCCTGTACCATCCGAATATAGCATTCAACCTCATATCACTAGCTAATCCTTGTTCATGATAACCTAAAATGTGGAATTTGCGAAGTGCTTGTAGTTCTTTTATTCCAATGCCCACAAAAAAGAAGGCACCCTTCTCTTTGAAGATCCGGGTGTCCTTCTCAGCAACTACACTACATACTCTAACTTATATTACGTACTTCAGCCTAGACTACATAGTCAACCGTATGACTCCCCATACACATGCCGTCCATATACTAACACTCGCTTGTAAATGAATTAACTCTCCAGCTCATGTCCAATGAACATGGACACCTTGCGGATACCGTCGACACCGATGACAACGAGCCCTTGATCGGACAGGCGGATCTCGGGAATCACGACCAAAGCGAGCAACGACAGGGTCATAAATGCATTATTAAGCTTACAGCCTGCTTGCTGGAGCGCGAGACTGATGCTCTCCGACTGATGGGCCACCTCGGCAAATGGGGCATCGGACATCAGACCTGCGATCGGCAGCGGGAATATTGTAGCATCTTCATTCGTACACACTACTGCTCCACCTTGCAGCTCAATGACTTGATTTGCGGCCTTGGCCATCAGTTCATCATCATTTCCGATTACAAGCAGGTTATGGCTATCATGCGCTACGGTCATGGCAATCGCGGCTGGAATCGTGAAGCCAACACCCGTCACCAACGCTACCGAGCCTGCGCCCGTCCCCTTATGTCGTTCGAATACTGCAATCTTGCACAGATCACTGGTCAGATCAGCGGTGACCACACCATTACTTACAGCGACCTTGCGTTGCACTTCCTTCGTCTCTACGTGATTCTCCGTCACCTGGATGACACGCACCTCCGCTGCTCCATCCGGGCATGGGGCTTGAATGGTGAAGCGGTCCGGGGTGAACTCCGCCTTCAGCCGCACAGTGTTCTTCACTTCGTCAGGGTAGCGGAAGCTGTCCCAGTCCGCGATCATATGGCCATGCTCGGCTACCAGCTGACCAGCAGCAATCGTTGCGCTCACTTGTACATCAGCCAATCGACCGTCCAGCAAAATAATATCTGCAATCGAACCCGGTGTCACCGAGCCGATATCCCGAGCCACCCCGAAGCGCTCAGCCGTATTAAGCGTAGCCATCTGGAATGCTGTAATGGGCTTCACTCCTTGCGCAATGGCATGACGCACGACATAATCCATCTGCCCTTCATGCAAGAGCGATTCCGCGCTGCGATCATCCGTTACCAGCATCATGCGCCGTGTATCCAGCCCCATCTCCGTACAGGCACGGATCGTCTCGGCAACATCATGCCAGGCCGACCCCTGTCTCATCTTGGCGTACATACCAAGTCGAATGCGCTCGGCTACATCCTCGGGCGTGACGCATTCGTGATCCCCCGAGACACCACTTGCAGCATATACCGGAAGCCGCCAATCATCCGAGGCCCATGTGAAATGTCCATCTGCAACCTTGCCTGCACGCAATGTCGCCTGAATTTCGCCGATCATCGTCTCATCCCCATACACGACACCCGGGAAATTCATCACCTCACCAAGACCAATCATATCCGGTCCCCAGGTCAGTGCTTCTGCTACTTCTGCAGGACCAAAAGCAGCTCCTGAGGTCTCAAGCTCCGCACTCGTCGAAGGGACACATGAGGCTACCTGCATGTAGGCTGCCATAGGCGTGGTCCGCGCATCCTCCAGCATAAGCCGCAGTCCTGGCAGTCCCAATACATTGGAAATCTCGTGTGCATCGAAGAAGCCACCTGTAACTCCTAGCGGCAGCACCGCTTTGGCGAACTCTGTAACGGTGAGCTGAGTGCTCTCAATATGACAGTGTCCATCCAGCAGTCCTGGGGCAATATAACGACCATTCGCTTCAATAATTACAGTCTCCGGACCGATCGTATGCTCTACATTGGCACCTACATAGGCAATTCGACTGCCCTGAATAGCGACCGACATATTCGGAATGATCTCGCCAGAGGTCACATTTACGAGCGTTCCACTCCGAATGACCAGAGATGCAGGCTTATCCCCTCTGGCTGTAGCCACCAGCTCCGGTACACAATCCGCAAGTGGCGGACGTTGAAATTGATTCATTACACATGACCTCCATAGCAATAATACAAGCTATTCCATTCGACCCGTAGAATCAACCTGCAAAAAATATATGTTTCGTATTATAATCCTGTGGCATGGATATGTAAATCATCTTTATCTCGACTGTTCGATCCACCAAAAAAGGCGTACAAAACTGTGCATTCACCGAATACGCTGTCATTTGTGCGATATATTAGCTTACACTTTATCTATGCAAATTATATTAGCTCATGTACGTGATGAGTTATTGAGTGAGGAATGATAAGGTTATATCAGGATGATGTCCATACGTTATCCGTGCATGTCCATACAATGTCTGTTCAGTGTCCATACAATGTCTGTGCAATGTCCACACAGTGTCCGTGCAATGACCGCCCTACAACGGAAAGGAGACGATCTCATGTCCCTCTATAACACACAACAATTGATTGATCAGATTATGACCCATCTCCACGGCACCACTCTGCCTCAAGACAACCTCTACAAGATGGTAGAGGCTTTATTCGACGAGAAGCATTATCCTGATCTCGTACCGCACATTATCGTTGAGCCCACTTGCTACCGACTGCAATTACATGAGCGTGGGATCCTCATTCAAGAGCGGCGCACCTTTCAGGCGGAGGATGCCATCTATCTCGTGCTGGAGCAGGTCATTCACGATTCGGCATATGTGATGCTTCTTAAGAAATACAGTAAGGATAATATCACAGCACACCTGAAGCATACTCCTGACATCATTAATGAACTGATGAGCATTATTCATCAGGCCTTTGAGCAAATAGGAGGTATTTTCGACGAATGGCATCTGTCTGGCAGATTTAAAGAGCTTCTAAATGAATAGCTTTTAAAATGAATAAGAGGAGCGGAATATCCGCCCCTCCCTTATCACATTGATTTCACTGATTTCACCACACGCTGCAAGACACTCATGTCCTTGGCTACCTGTTAACTTAGATCTGCTGTATAGCCATCAGCCGCGCCTTAGGTGTCAGTTACACATTCACATTCGCTTGCTCATAGGTACTAGCAGCCTGCTCGGTGATGAAGCGGCTCGGATTACCGAGCGAATACAAGTGTAGTGAATGCATAGCTCGGGTACAAGCGGTGTAAAAGAGCTTACGTTCATGCTCATGTGTGTACTGCTCCTCGGAAGCATTGTAGATGAGCACCCCATCGAACTCCACGCCCTTGGCAAGATAGGCGGGTATGACATGAATGCCCTTCTCAAAGGCGGGTGTAGTCTTCTTGATCAGCTTCGGCTTGGCATCCACATGTCTTGCTGTCAGCTCCTGCTCCAGTCTCTGGTATACAGACAAGCTTTCCTCCGCTGTCTTGCAGATCACAGCAATCGACTCATAGCCTTCCTGCAGGAGCTGCTGGATATCGGAGATGATCGCTGCTTCATGCTCCGTCTGATCGCCAGTCATGTACACCCTTGGCTTATCCCCGCTTCGGTTGAACGGTACGATCTGGTCGCCGCCCGGAACCATTCCCCTCGTAAATTCAATAATTTCCTGCGTTGAGCGGTAGCTGCGAGTTAACGAGATCAGCTCGGTCTGCTCCGGTCCGTACAGGGTACTTAGAGGACCCGCATCCTGCAGCACCGAGGAATGAGCATAGATCGCTTGATTAAAATCACCGAGCGCCGTCATCTTGGCCCGTGGAAACAGCTGCTTGATGAAGGCCAGCTGGAACGCGGAATAATCCTGCGCCTCATCTATGAAGACATGATGAATATCGCTATTGGAGCGGAAGCCCAGCATAATCTCATGAAGGTAGAGGTAAGGTGTGGCATCCTCATAGGCTAGCTCTCCCTTGCCGATACGCTCGAGTGTAATTCGGCAGATATCCTGCCATTCTAGAGGCAATCTGTTTCCGTCTGCCAGCTCACGATAGAGCTCCTCATTCGTGAATAGCTCACTATACAGCTTCTTGATGTTCACGAACCGTAGCGTCTTGATCCACTTGCGAAGCGGTTTCAGACGATTGCTGACCACCATTTTGGCCAGTATGTCACGCTCCATGTCGAAATCATCAAAGCTTCCTGCCAGATTTCCTTTCTTCTTGCGACGAAGGCGGTTATACGCACGCTGATATTCTTCCTTATCCAGCAGCTCGATCTGATCATCGACCCATGAAGCCGACAACTCCTCCTTGCCAAATCGCGATAGCTCCTTCAGCATCCACTCCCGCAGTTGCTCCAGCCGATTAGCTAGACGGACCGATGGATCGAAGCCATAGAATTGATGATGAATCATTTCTGATGAGATGATCTCCCGCCCCTGGAAGCGAACAGGCTTGAAGATCATCCCTTGCTTCTCCAACCTACTTCGATAGGCACGAATGACCTGAAGGAATCTCTCAGAGGATTTGTACTGCATGCTAGCAATTCGGGCCTTATAATCAGGTGTCTCTGTGGCAGAAAGCACATATTCGAGCTGCTCAAATGGGTCCTCCAGTTGGAACTCCCTGCCTAGTCGCCGTTCTAGATATTCCTGGAAGGTGGCCTGCTGCATGTTCTCTTCGCCAAGCTCTGGCAAGACTGTGGACACGTAGCTGTTGAACATCGGATTCGGCGAGAACAGCACGACCTGATCCGCGCTTAGCCTCTCCCTGTATTTGTACAAGAGGTATGCCACCCGCTGGAGCGCTGCAGACGTTTTTCCGCTACCAGCAGCACCCTGCACGATCAGCAGCCGTGTTCGATCATCCCGAATAATACGGTTCTGCTCCCTTTGAATCGTGGCAACAATGCTCTTCATCTGAGCATCTGAGCTACGGCTCAGTACCGCCTGCAGCAGCTCATCTCCAATCGTGACCCCCGTATCAAACATGAATTTGATATCACCATCTCGAATAACGAACTGCCGTTTGAGCGTTATTTCCCCGGAAATGTTACCAGAAGGTGTCTTGTACTCCGCTGGGCCTGGCATACTGTCATAATAAAGATTTGAGATGGGTGCACGCCAGTCGTAAATCAGGAAGCTCAGCTCATCCTCGTCGAGCAAGGAGGCGATGCCCAGATATATTTTATCTGCCTTCTGCCCCTCCTCTGCAAAGTCAATGCGCCCGAAATACGGGCTCTGCTCTAGCTTGCGAAGCCTGCCTAGCGTCTCAAAGGATAGCTTATGCCGGTGCTCACGCTCAGCCAGTACCTGTGATTGCTGACGCATACTGGTCGAGGTCTCCCCTACATCATCAGACTCGGACAGGTTGATCGTTACTTCATCCCAGAATTCCTTCCGCATCGTAATAACATCTCCGCGCACGTCCCCAGTTTCGGCTTCCAGCTTACGGATCTGCTTGTGAATGAGTGAAGTGACGGAATCGACTCGTTCCTGTTCTGTTTTCCACTCTTGTTCGGTACTCATCTATGAATCTCCCCCTTATTTTGTGTTCAGCACACTGCTGCAATAACCAGCGTTACTGGCAAAGGCAACAATCCTTGTGAAGGTGCAAATGAATTACCACTCGTAATGAACCTTTTATGACTATGAAAATCAGGGATTGTTCTAACATTGAAAATGTAGTATAATAATGTTATCTAAGTAAACTTTCGAATTTATATCGGGAAGCTATATTGTTTACTTAACCACATTGAATCAGGAATATGGCTCTTTCTGGAATGAACAGAGCATTCATTATTGTAGCATTTTAAGCCACCATGTTCAAATTGAACAGGTGGCTTTTTTAGTTATCATGTGGTTAGAAGTGCTTGCTCAATGTGTTGGCAACTGTAGTTGCAAGCTGACAGGACAGTGATCACTGCCCAGGACATGACAGTCAATCTGCGCCTCCTGTATAGCCTTCTCCAGCTTCTTCGATACGAGGAAATAGTCGATGCGCCAGCCAACATTGCGTTCACGAACCTTCGGCATGTAGGACCACCAGCTGTAGACGTCTGTACGATCCGGATACAGATGGCGGTAGCTGTCCAGATATCCGGCGGCAAGCAGCGCTGTCATCTTGCTCCGTTCCTCCAGTGTGAACCCGGAGTTACCCATGTTGGGCTTGGGATTCTTCAAATCCATCTCCTGGTGAGCCACATTCAGGTCCCCACAAATAATAACCGGCTTCAACTGCTCCAACCCTAACACGTAGGCTAGAAAGCGATCCTCCCACTCCAGTCGGTAAGGCAGACGTGTAAGATCACGTTTGGCATTGGGCGTATAGACGTTTATTAGGTAAAATGCCCCGAATTCCAGTGTAATCATTCGTCCCTCCGGCTCGCTGTCTTCCTCCATGCCATAACGAACACTCAGCGGCTTCATCCGAGTGAATATGGCCGTACCGGAATAGCCCTTCTTAAGCGCATAGTTCCAATATTGATAGACATCCTCTCCGAGGTCCAGTTCAATCTGGCCTGCCTGCAGCTTCGTCTCCTGCACGCAGAATATATCTGCTTGCATTTCTTGATAATAATCCATGAATCCTTTATTTACACAGGCTCGCAAGCCATTGACATTCCATGATATCAGCTTCATGCTCTCTCCACCTCTCACTCACATCACAACAATAAAGCACGGGCTTCATGACGCATAGCAGGCAAGCGGAGCACTCTCTATCTCCGCAGCCATGTCACGGTATTGCGCCCCTGCTTCAGATCCCGGCGATGAATCCGGTCAGCCAGTCGGTTCATCCGTTCCAGCTGATGTCCGTAATCGTACATGCTTGCTGCAACTACTGCTAGCCTCAGCATGCCATTATCGTCCTTCTGCTCGAAGCCCTCAATCGCCTTGTTCATGAAGTCTTCATTCATTCTCTCAAAGTTGCGAGATTCCTCTTCATTAGGCTTCAGCTTGTCCTCGAATTTGAGCAGCCCATGCTCATGGAACTTGATCTGCCGCTCCAGATGCTCATCGAAGAAGCGATCCGCTCCTTCGGGACGCTCCGCCTGAAAATAATGGCGCTCAATCGCATTCAGCACCTCATAGCCTTTTTCCAGCCCCAATAGCATTTGCTTATACACGACCAGCTGACGGCTCTTGCTGTAGCGCGCACGCTTTAGCTTCTTCTGCTCTTCCTCGAACAGATTATACTTATCGGATAGAGACTTAATCGCTGCCCCCAGACTGCTCTTCTCGTCTCTGAATACCGTCTCCTTCATCTCATCCGATATCGCCGTACGCAGCAAGAGTGACATCTGCGAGAACACACTATGTATCTGACTCAGAAATTGCTTCCTTGGCTTGGGAGGAAAGACCGTAATATTAATAATGAATGCCGACACAATACCGATCAAGGTCAACACAAAACGCGTAATAGCGAACTGCCAATCGTCACTCGCCTCCATGACAGATACCACCGTAACCAGCGTCAGACCGATTGTCTCTCCCATCTTCAGCTTCAGACAGATCATAATAACCAGACTGCATACTAATCCGACTGCGATGGGCTGGTTCGAGATGAACATTCCACCGAGAAGTGCCATCCCTGCCCCGAGCGTCGTCGTCTGTACCTGATCGAGAAAATACCGCCATGACCTGTAGATCGAAGGCTGCATGGCAAAAATAGCAGCAATGGCAGCACCTACGGGCGATTGGGCATCAATCAGCATGCTCAAATACAGAGCCAATGTGACTGCTATACCAGTCTTTAACACCCTTGCTCCAAATGCCAAGCTAATCCCTCCTGTGACGCAAATACAATGCTGGAAACAATTCGCTCATCCGCGAATATACCTTATATTTGCCCAATACCTTATGATTTCAATGGAAAATATGAATGTAGTCATGCCGATCTACTATATAGAATTCAGCGACTATTGTCTAGAAGTATTATACCCCATACGATGAGGTATGAAATGAGGTATAAAACCAAGCTTACATGACCTGTTACAGCATTATACCTCAACATGACGATACTCTGCCAATACGCTTGATTACGATCTGTTCACATCCACCAAGAACCACGAATTCACAAAGGAATATAGGCAGTGGATCTGTTGCACGCAGCAAGAACCTGTTAGAATAACAAGATTGGCATGGATACATTGAGTTCCTGACCGGTATAGAGTCAGGTTACATAAGGATCGGGGGATTACCGCTCGTGGAAGGCTTCATACAACGGCTGCAGCATTGGCCACGTAATGTGCGATTGTTCTTTATAGCGAACATGCTTTACCAGATTGGTGGAGGAATGTTCTCTGTTCTATATAATCTCTATATTCAAGGACTAGGCTATTCGGAGACGATGAATGGACGAATCATCAGTGTACAGTCACTGGTGACCGCAATCATGTTCATTCCCGTCGGCCTTCTGGGCGACCGGCTAAGCCGCAAAACACTGCTGATCCTAGGCGCGTGCTGTAGCGGACTTTTATTCGTCGGGCGCTCCTTCTGGGCAGAGGGCTCAGGCATGCTTCTGCTGGCTGGCGTGTCAGGATTATTCGCTGCCTTCGTGCAGGTGCTGGCCATCCCCTTTTTGGCGGAAAGTGTAAGCAAAGCCGAACGACTGCGCGTCTTCAGCCTATACTCTTCGATTGTGCTCGCATCACAGATTATCGGGAGTCTGGGTGGTGGGGTATTTGCAGACGGACTGCAATGGGCTGGACTGAATCACATTACTAGCCTTCAACTGGTGCTATGTGTAGGTGGGATTGCAACTCTGCTGTCTTTCATTCCTCTGCTGTATATGTCCGAGGCCCCTAGCAGGGGCAAGATCGTCCAGGCAGCTGCAGCGACAGAGCAAGCCGTGAATACTGTCCGTGCGCCGCAGGAGCAGGGAGAAGCCTCTTCAGCTCCCACGACCCAGACAGTACAGCTACAGCGCAGAGATCAGAATGCGGGCGGCTCGAACGATAGGAGGATTATCAGCCAGTTCGTGCTGACTCAGCTCCTGATCGGATTCGGGTCTGGACTCGTCATTCCGTATTTGAACCTGTATTTTACGAACCGCTTCAATGCCTCACTCAGCGGTATGAGCCTGCTGATCGCTCTGGGACAAGTCATGACCATCGTCTCCATGCTAATCGGTCCATATCTGGCGGCAAGGCTAGGCTCAGTAAAGGCAGTCGTTTGTTTTCAGGTATTATCGTTGCCCTTCCTGCTCATTACAGGCTTTACGAACCTGCTGTGGGTAGCTTCGATTAGCTTCCTGTTCAGACAAGCACTGATGAATGCAGCTAATCCCATTCACTCCTCGGTCATGATCGACCGGGTATCCGATCGCAGACGTGGAATTGCCAATTCCATGATGCAGACAGCATTTATGATCGGATGGGCCACCATGGGCCCTGTTCAATCCTATTTGATTACGACGTACGGCACCTACTGGGGCTATGCTATCACCTTTAGCATCACCGGAGTTCTGTATAGCGTATCCTCACTTCTGTATTACTTTATGTTCCGGGAGTCCCGATCTGCTTCACCCGTCCGACCTGGCCACTCGTAAGCCGTACCTTGATTCCATGAGGATGCTGCGCCGAGTTGGTCAGGATGTCCTTGACGATCCCCCGTGTCAGCTTGCCGGTGGCCTGATCCTGCTTCAATACAATGGCCACCTCTAGACCCGGTCTGATGCTTGCTCTGTTCTGTCCATTCATGATTTGTCCTCCTGCAATTATTCTTCTTAATTTTAATATAAATTTAACCAAACACTTCTTCACAAGCTTGCTACGCGGTCACAAATCCAATGAACGATGCTCCGTGGCCCGGCCACTATGGGATACCGCCCAAATGAACATATAGCATGTCACCAGGAACAGGAAAAACATCCCTGCACCACTCATAAAATGACTGGCTGCCTCTGCATCTGCCCAGAGACTGCTGATCTGTTGGTAGAGAAGCAGAGGATCCATGACCATATCCCACGTGTTCGCCCGCAGAAATCTTCCTAAATAAATCCCAATAGACGTCAGACCCAGCACAATGAAGGTGAACGTCCAACTGATCAGCACTCCATAGCTATGACGGACAAGCTGTCGTACCGATTCCAGCGAGAAGTAGCCGAGCATGATTCCACAGAAGCCCACTAACAACATGGGCAGCAGATGGCTCCAGAATGTAATCTGCATCCAGAAGCGCCCTTCCGCTACCCAAGGCTGCCTCACTACATGCAGCATATCCGTAATTAGATAAGGGGTATTAGGGTAAAAAAACAGCCAGATGGCTCCGGCAAGCGACAGATACACCGTACGCAGCAGCCCTTTACGAGAGGCATAGCCTACATCCAGCAATACAGCGAAGATGACCGGAATCAATGCCAGCAGCATATTCCACGACACGAATCGATATGCAGGTGCCCCGGAGGGAAGCTGCACCCGAATCGCCCACACCGTGCTCACCACTGCTACTAAGATGATGACCAGTAGGGCGCTCAGCTTTCGGGGGTAATTCATTGCTCTCAATTTTGCGTACATAGCTCCTCCTCTAACCTTTGCCGCAGAATGATAACAATAACTCGATTGTCTCACTCCCAGCCTTTCAATAGAACGCGATGCTTCGGACAGTGTACAACAATTGATCCTGTTCGACAACGCTTCCAGACCACTCCTCTTATCTTACCCCTGTCATGCAGCAACAAAAAACCGTAGGCTCCGAGTGACGGAGAATACGGTTGTTATTGTGTGTAGAATAATTATTTGCGGAGCGCGGATACGATCTCCCGTGAACGGTGAAGCTCCTTGTTCTTCGTTCCAAACACCACGACCAGCAGCATAACAACACCCAATGCAGCACTAATGACGCATGCCAGATTCATTAAATCAGGCCCACCAATATCCAGCAGGAAGCCGTTCAGCGCATTCCCCATAATTCCAGCAACGCCCACGAAGACCATGCTGAAAATACTTTGTCCAGTCGCCTGCATACTCTTGCCCGATACTCGTGCTACATATTCTACTGCCGCAATATAGAAGAAGCCAAAGGACAGTCCATGCAGCGTTTGTACCCCGATCATGACATAAGGATGCGGGAATACGATCTGAATGGCCCAACGCAGCATATATGCGATAGCAGCCAGCAGCATCGTACGCTCCAGTCCCATTCGCTTAATCACCTTCGAAGCAATCAACATGGACGGCACATTCGTAATGGCCGCGAGCATCATAGCGAGACCAGCCAGATTATCCGAGCCCCCAGCGATACGGAACGCCAGCACAAAATACGTATTAAAAGCCGTCAGCGTCTGGTTCAGCAAGAGCGAGCCAGCAAGGAAGAACAGGAATATACGGTTCCCAAGCAGCTCCTTAATCCCCTCTGTGAAAGATTTGCGCAGCGAATGATCCTCCTCCGCTTTGCGTGGCAGCAGGAGAGCAACTGCAGCCGCCAGCCCATTTAGCACCAGATAGGGAATCCAGATATTCGATACATCTGATAAAGACACGAGCCAGCCGCCAGCATAGCTCCCGATCGCAAAGCCGAGACTTGCCAGCAGCCGAATGCTGCCATACGTAACTCCCACCCGCTGGGCGGTTACTATGGCATAAGAGTCTGCAATCGGAGCCTGCGTAGCCGCAAAGACCGTAATAATACTATATACAAGCATAATAATCAGAAATGATTGGGATTGATAAAACAACACCATGATGCCTGGCACCGCTACGCTAAGAATAAGGACAAGCCTCATCTGCTGATAACGGTCCGCGATCACTCCCCACACAGGCTGTGCAAAGATGGATACCAGCGTGCCGACCGCCATAATGACGCCCACATCACTGCTTGTCAGACCATTGTTCACTAGCAGCAGCGTCAGGTAGGGGCTGAATGATCCGCTAGCCAGTCCAATGAATAGGTAAAAGCTTCGTAATTTGTATAATTGACCGCTCTGCATAAGCTGTAAGCTTCCTCTCTGCAACCCACCGTTGTTGCTTGTTTGCTCCGAGACATCTTTTACCGAACAAGCTATGACGAATCAAGCTCCAAGCTTCCATTATACTCATTTTATACATATTGAAAAGGACCAGACTCACAGTCTGACCTAAGGCAGTTTGTCAAATCTATTTTGCTGGATGTCGATTAAAGCCAGCTTGTAGTTAAGTCTCTCCAACGCCTTCATTAAGAGCGATATTTGCTCCTCTACCTTGCTCTTCTGAAGTGATAGAATCTCCTTTCTTTCCTCCAATGTAGTGTTCTTGTCTTGATAAAGCTCCAAGTATTTTCTGATCTCGCTCAAAGATAAACCCGTTGAACGCAGTGCCAGTACCGACTCGATCCAGTCAATGATGGAATCGTCAAATATGCGCATTCCGTTCATGTCTCGCTCAATTGGGGGGAGTACGCCTTCTTTTTCGTAAAATCGCAGGGTATATGCGGAAATACCCGTTTTCTCCGAAACTTCTTTAACAGTATAAGCCATAAGTGTTCTCCACCGCCTATCTATATTAGAGTTACTCTAACTCAGATTAGTGATTTAAACGTTATCTTGTCAAATCAATCTTCGATTATCAATGTTTTATTTCAGGGGCTTGACTTAGAGTTTCTCTAATCTCCTATGCTATAACCAGAACCCATACATGATGATGACGAAGGAGAGATTTCTATGACTAAAACTGTGTTGATTACTGGATGCTCGACAGGCTTGGGAAATACCACAGCCAAAAAATTTGCTAATGAGGGATGGAATGTTGTAGCGACAATGCGCAAGCCTGATGGGCATCTAACTGCAGAGTATCCCGAGCGGTTAATCGAAGCTGCGCTCGATGTCACAGACCACGCAAGCATTGAGGCTGCGATGGTGGCAGGAATAGAGCGGTTTGGCCGACTTGACGCTGTAGTGAACAATGCTGGAATCAGCGTCGCAGCTATTTTTGAAGCCACCCCCATGGAGGTTGCCCGTCAGATTTTCGAAACCAATGTATTTGGCGTTATGAATGTCATTAAGGCTATTATCCCACATTTTCACGAGCAAGGGGGCGGAACTATTGTGAACATCAGTTCCAGCATCGGTTATGCGCCAGCTCCGTTGCTTGCAGTCTATTCCGCAACGAAGCATGCGGTTGAAGGGCTAACAGAATCCCTGTCCTACGAGCTTGAATCGCAGAATATCGCTATCAAGTTGGTCGAACCGGGATATATGCGGACTACGAACTTCTCGGCAAGCTCCACCGCCACCCTGAACATTCCTATTCCGCCTTCTTACCAATTCTACTTTGACCAATTAATGCAGAATATGATTAACTATCCATTTGATTTTGCAGATGAGAATGGGGTCGCCGAGCAGGTGTATGTCGCCACCTGTGACCAATCGGATCGTCTGCGCTTTGTCGCAGGTCCAGATGCAGAAGAGATGGCCCGACTGAGATGGACCGAGACGGAGGAAACGTATTTAAGCGCCATGCGGGGTCTAATGGGGCACATGACTTGGCGGGAATCGCTCGAGAAGTAGAAAAATAAACGACGGAAGAGCCCAGATTGGGCCCTTCCGTCGTTTTTTCGCTGAGAATGGTTAATATAGATATTTCCTACTAGAAATGAACCGATCAAAGAGGAGTACAATTCTTAGTTTTCATAACATCAAAGCACGACCAATAATAGGTTACTAGTAGTCAGCTTCCCAAGTAATAAGTATCTATTCTGCGCTACTCAGCGTAGCCTCATAGGAATCCAGTATGGTGCTCAGCACACCTGGAAATCGGACTTCCAGATCTTCCGCACGCAAGGAAATGAAGCGCTGGGTGCCCTGAATACGTGTGCGGACAATCCCCGCTTCACGCAATGTACGCAGGTGGTGGGAGAGCGTCGACTTGGCAATAGGTACAGTGAAGCTGTTGCAGGCCTGCTCACCATTCTGCCGGATATCACGGACGACACTCAGACGGATTGGATCGCTCAAGGCATATAGTACGGTGGACAACACTAGGTCCTCCCGCGACGGATGATGGAGCTGCTTCATAATCATACTTCTCCTTATTTGTGATTAAGAGAAACGCTTACTTCACTTCCACATTGAATTTTAGCGGATTCCATGATATATTTCAAATGTTCGATAACAATAGAACAATAAAATAAAGAAAAAGAGTGGTGAGACTGTGAACTCGGTTCCAACAGACAACACAATTACAGAACAACAAGCAGCATCGGAAAGCGGCCTTCCACGTGAAGGATTGCTGACTCTATTGCTCGGGTTCGCTGTCATACTTGTCATTATGAACACAGCCATGTTCAACCTGGCCCTACCTGATCTGACGAAGGCCTTCAGCCTCACGTCCACGATTACCTCGCTAATCGTGACTGGCTATTCGATTACCTTTGCAATCTCCTCTATTACATTCAGTCGCCTGTCCGACTTTCTACCATTGCGTTGGCTGATGACGATTGGACTGCTGACTATCGGGGTTGCTTCGATTGCGGGATTATTTGCCACGAGCTTCTGGCTTGTGCTCGCCGTGCGAATTATTCAGGCTATGGGAGCTGGAGCCATCATCTCCTTATCCATGGTACTGTTCACACGCTACATTCCGCTCTCACGTCGAGGCAAAATGATGGCAGCCATCATGTCGTCGGTATCCCTTGGTCTGGGTCTTGGCCCGGTCGCAGGCGGTGCCATTGTGGAATTTATGGGCTGGCGATATCTATTCGGTGTTACCGCCTTAATTCTAATCGTGCTCGTCTTCCTGTACCCTCTGCTTCCCAAGGAAAAGCCGGCACGTGGCAAATTCGATGTTATTGGCGCATTGCTAGTCAGTGTTAGTACGACAGCCCTGCTGCTGTTCTTGACCAATAAATCCTGGCTGATGCTGCTTGCAGGCGCACTTGGTCTTGTGCTGTTCATTGTCCGCATTCGCCGGACACCAGAGCCGTTCGTTCAGCCAGCCTTATTCGCTCAGAATAACTATATGCTGCTGATTGTTATCGGGATTACTTCCTATCTATGCAGCTTCGCGACGCTATTCCTGATACCGCAGATTCTGGTGCATCATTATGAGATGACGGCGAGTCATGCCGGATTCATCATATTCCCGGGATCATTACTGGCAGTTATCGTATCGCGCAAGGTCGGCTCAATCATTGACCAATACGGAAATGCAGCCATTTTAAGATATGCACCATTTGTCATATTGACCGCAGTGCTGCTGTTCGCACTCTTTGCAGGACATTCCTGGCTGTCGATCCTGTTCGTGTATATGGTAATGAGCTTGGGCTTCACCATGCTCTCAAGCAGTGTATCCAATGAGATTTCACGGATTCTGCCGGGATCGCAGATTGGTTCTGGTATGGGACTGTTTCAGTTACTGCAATTTTTCTCAGGCGCATTCAGCGTAGCATTAGCCTCCAGTGCCCTGGAATGGCAGCATCATCTAAGCTTGTCCACAGCGTTCTCCAACATCTTCTGGGGTCTACTGCTGATGGCGATCCTGTCTGTGGTTGCATCCTACCGATATATGCAAAGTGTAACTGCCTCACTCCGTTGCTCCCGCAGCTCGCTTGAAGCATAGAATGCGTACCTTGACTAGATCAAATGTGTGTATAGAGCCGCTGCAAGCGGGGAGCAAATGAATCAAATATAGGCTCGCGCGTAAAATTGCACAAGCGGCCATCCAGACGCTCCTTCAGAAGATATCTGGAGACAGCGCAGGATGGCCGCTTGTGCTATATTCGGGTCTTTGGAGTGTTACTTTATAGAGTGAACGGGCTGAATAAGGTCATTCAGCGAATACACCGTGAGCTGCGGCATCTGCCCTTCTTGGACTGTAGCTTGCTTCTGCTCCTGCTTCTGCCCCTGTCCCCTGTCCACAGAGTAACCCTGAGGAACCGCTCGTGGTCTGAAGCCAACGAGCTTGGTCTCTCCTGGGAGCAGATCGAAGTTATTATCTGTGAACATGCCATCCACCTCGGCAGACAGCCAGACATATTTAGCCAATACATCTGACTGCACGCTGAACCAGTGAACATCGCCTTCCTCCCACTGTGCCGAAGTGAACGTTACATCTGTAGAAAGGCGTGGATTATCAGGCTGATCCGATGGTGCAGCCACCTCACAAACCGTAATCTCTGGAGCAGGTAACAGAGTAGACTGTAATGGAGCAAGCAGCTGCTCGCGGCGATCCAATACGGTGCCGTCCTGCTCCAATGCCGCAACGAGCACATATTCGACTGCACCTCGGCCCTGCAGCAGCTCATGAATAGACAGTGTGCTCGCCACAGTCGCTCCCAGCTTCGGAATCTCTACAGATTGTGTCCGTTCCTCGACCAGGCCGTCGCAAATGTGGTAGAGAGCTACACGTAGTGTCCCTTCGAGCGGCTCAAGCGTATCATTAATCAGATGGATGGAAATGGTGTTACGGTGCTGATCTTCAGCCAGCTCTGAATCCTCTGTCAGTAGCTCGATCGACAGCATGATGTCCTTGAAGGAGCGCTTGATCGTATATTGAGCTGCCTTCCAGCGACCGTAGTAATCCATACTCGCCCAGGAAGCAACCGGCCAACAATCGTTCATCTGCCAATACAGCGTCCCCATACAATAGGGCTTGCGGCGTCGATGCGCTTCAATGGCCATGCCCATGGCATCAGCCTGCAGAATCTGGCTCATATGCATGAAAGACACGAAGTCGCGCGGCTCCTGCATATAACGATCCATGTAGGTCTTGATCAGCTGATTACCTCTGCCGTTCTTCTGATGGGCAAGCATCACCTCGGATTCCAGCGCAAGCTCGTGCTCCTCCGCATAGGTACGAACCGTCCGATAGTCAGGAAAAGACTGAAATCCATACTCACTCATAAATCTGCCTACATATTTACTGTAGTTCTCAAAAGGCTCTGAATTGTGCCACACTCCCCAATAATGGATGTCGCCTTCGGTGGAATCATTTCTCGTATGTTGTCTGTCATCACCAGTCAGGTCAACCAGGGGTGAGGATGGCCAGTACGATATCTCAGGCATGAGCTCCTGCACCCGATCTGGTAGTATTTGATGGAACACAGCCTCATAATCTGCCCAGAGCTGCTCCCGCTGCTCTTGAGTGAACGACTGCTTCCAACCCCATCCGCGTTCCTCCACATAATGCGACCAGGCCGAATCAATTTCATTATTGCCACACCATAGAGCGATGGATGGATGATGGCGTAGACGCCGGAGCTGATCGGCTGCCTCTTGCTTCACACTATGGAGAAAACGCTCATCTCCAGGATACATGGAGCAGGCGAACATGAAATCCTGCCAGACCAAAATGCCATGCTCATCACACAGGTCATAGAATACATCTGCTTCATATATGCCTCCACCCCAGACGCGCAGCATGTTCATATTGGACTCCACAGCAGAACGAATCTCATGCAAATAACGATCCGATGTGACCTCCGTTACGAAGCTGTCGTTAGGAATGTGGTTAGCGCCTTTGCAGAAGACAGGGATTCCGTTCAGCTCCAGATAAAAGCTGGCTCCTGCCTCATCCCGCTCGCGGACCAGACGAACGGATCTGAGTCCCGTGCGCACCTCATACTCGGACAACAGCTCGGTACCTTGCTTCAGTGTTGCCCTGAAAGTATGTAGCTTTGCCTCGCCCAGACCTCTGCTCCACCAAAGCTCGGGCTCCTGAATATCCATCGGCAGCTCCAGAACATGCTGACCCGGAGTCAGATTCACCTCCATAGACCATTCCCCGCCTGCGCCACTTACCAACAGCTGTCCCGCAACAGCTTCCGTACAGGCTACCTCCACCAGTGCCGTCAGCTTCGCCTCTGCTGCCGTCACCTCATCCTGACGAATACAAAAATCCGTCAAAGACGCAATAGACCAGCCCTCCAGTCGCACCTCACGCCAAATACCGCTGGTGACGAAGCGTGGCCCCCAATCCCAGCCATAATGATACGGAGCCTTGCGGGCAAAGACGCTAACCTTCCTGCTACCAAGCTCCCCTAGCTCAGATTGATCGTTCGGCGCAGGCAGCTCATATCCCAGCTTCTCCAGCTTGGGCAGATCCTCTTGGATCGGAGAGCGAAATCGCACAAGCAGCGCATTTTCACCAGATGTCAGATATGATCGAATATCTACCCTCCAGATTCTGAACATGTTATCGGCCGTCAGCACCTGCTGACCATTCACGTAGACATTCGCATAGGTATCCAGTCCTTCAAATACAAGCTCAAGCACATCCAGCTGCAACCAATCCGAATCTACATGAAGAGTTGCTGCATATTCCCAATCCTGCTTATCCACCCACTGCAGTCTGTGCTCATTGGTCCCATAGAATGGATCATTGATTCGTCCGCTCTGGAGCAAGTCTGTATGCACACACCCGGGAACCTGTGCCGGAAGCCACTGCTCCTCATCAGCGCTCTTGAAGCTCCATGCCGTAAGATTATGGATCATTTTATTCATGAGTAACCTCCCGAATCTGGAAATGACGTTGGAGAACTAAGTTCAATTGAATAACAAAAGGATAACAACCATACCCAAGCAAGCGTATTCAAAAAAACTTTTAGGATAATTACATAACAAAATTATAACTAACGTTATCCAAAGGTCAATACCAGATAAGAAAAAAGCCTGGATACGACATGCACAACCATGCCTACCCAAGCTAATCACATCGAACAGATCCAGCCATTTCCTACGACACCTCTGTAGACATCCATATATCGCTATGTGGAACGCACTGGCGGCATATATGTATCCCTCAGCACCAGCTCTGCGTAGATTGACTTACGTTCAGGCGCTGAAGCCGAATTCAGAATACGCCACAATAGCTGATCTACCGCCCGCTTGCCTAGCAGCTCCTGATCCACCTTGACGGTAGCCGCTAGTGGAAGCTCCATATGAGTATGGTCGAAGCCCGTCACGCCGCACATGACAGGGGCATCTACACCGCGCTCCTCTAGAATGCGCAGGACAAGCTGGGCCGTCACATCATTAACACAGACGAAGAGCTCAGGTAATTGGTCAAGCGGTAACGTTCGCAGACCCTCCTCCAGACTGGTATCACCTAACCCCAGCAGGCTCTCTTTTTGTATAAGTGGGGTACCCGATGTATCAATCGCACCATGTGCACCGAACATACCATGCACACCCACGATCCCCTGCTGCTCCAGCACCATGCGATAAGCCAACCAGCGCTCGTAGAAGCTCGGAGCCTCATGAATGCGGCCCACGAACTGTAAGCTGCGATAACCCCGAGCAAGTATTGCACGTACCAGCTCTCCCATTCCGCTTGTATTGTCAGTGAATATCGTATCCGCCCGCACGGTCGGGTCCAGATGGTCCACCAGTACTAACGGAATGTCCATGCGGCTAATATTTAGCAGAATGCTCGTGGATACGGTACCGACCGTAATAATGCCGCGGATTGCCTCCGGATTCAATAGCGTGAACATATCCTCCGAGGTCGGCTCAGTCAGCGTCAGAACGTCCAGCCCCTTTTGGTTCAGCCGCTGCGAGATCCCCTCAAAAATCGGGCCCCAGTACCGGGACTCCCTGTTCTGATGTCGAATATTCGGAAATAAAATCATTACTGTTCCCTGCCAACCTCCGGTCAGCTCATCCTTCAATTCGATACGCCCTGCTCTGCCCTCGCTCCGAAAATAGCCCATTTGCCCGGCCAGATTCACGATTGTAGCCCTCGTCTCCTCACTGACTCCTGACTTGCCTGCGAGAGCTCTTGATACAGCGAATTTCGACACTCCTGCAGTGTCGGCTATTTCCTGTAGTGTCACTTTTTTGCGCATTATATCACCTGTCCTGATTCACGATTGCATATGTACTCATAACTTGCTTCATGGTAGCATATTTTTCTTACAAGTACCAAACAAGTTTGCAAACAATCCCTTGACTGTTAGGTTATTTTTATTTACAATACCCTTGTTGAAAGCACTTACATTGTATTTATTAACAATATCATATGAGGGGGAACAAGCATGGGCAAATCGACAACCTGGCGTTATCTAGCCGTCATGCTGGTGTCAGCAAGCTTGCTGGTAGGCACCGCTTGCAGTAACGGCAGCAACTCTTCTGCTGTAGAGGACGATCCAAATGATACAAGTCCGTTGACACTTACTTACTTCAGTGGCGAAGCTAATCCGAACTGGAACAATATGAAGGATGCTATTGGTCAGGAGTTTACTCGCAAGACTGGCGTCACCGTGCAAGCAGAGTTTGCTGTGAATGGTAGCGGTCAGGACAAATTCGCCCTAATGGCCGCCAGTGGAGATTATCCAGATATCGTATACCCTAAAGACAATGTAGGCAAGCTGGTCGATGCAGGAGCCCTTATTGACCTGACCGATCTGATTGAGGAGCATGCTCCGAATATCAAGAGGGTATATGGAGATTATTTTAACCGGATCAAATATAGTCTAGACGATCCTGCCATCTACACCATCCCCACAAATATGGGTGTGGATACGGTAGCCTTTGACGCTACTGGAGGTTTCGAGATTCAGCATCAGGCCTTGGAGAAGCTCGGATATCCCAAGATTAGAACCGTCAAGGATTTCGAGAATGCACTGCGAGCCTATGTCGAAAAATATCCCACCACCAACGGACAGCCTACGATCCCCCTGACGCTGGATGCTGATGATTGGAAGATCATGATTACCGTCACCAACCCTGCGGTCCAGACTACAGGTGCCCCTAACGACGGTGAATATTACATTGACCCCGAGACCTACGAAGCGAAGCTGCACTACCGTCGCGCAGAAGAGCGTGAATACTTCCGCTGGCTGAATCATATGTACAACGAAGGCTTGCTCGACAAAGAGACCTTCGTACAGAAGAGCGATCAATATAAATCCAAGATTGCCAGTGGCCGCGTCATCGGCCTAATTGATTGGGAATGGAACTATCAGGATGCTGAGAATTCTTTGAAGGCTGCAGGCCTTGAGGAGCATACGTATGCTCACTTTCCTGTGACACTCACAGAGGAATATGATGACCCTTCCTTCCAATCCATTGGCTTCGATACAGCTTATGGCATCGGCATTACGACCAGCAACAAGAACCCAGTCCGTACTATTAAATTTCTCGATTTCCTGTCCTCTGACGAAGGCCAAATACTGCGGCAATGGGGTATAGAGGGGCAGCATTATAATGTCGTAGACGGCAAGCGTGTCATTCCACCAGACGTACAGGAACGGAAGAACAATGACAATCTGAACTTCCAGAAGGAGACCGGCATCGGACTGTACTGGAGCTGGGGTGCACAGTATGGCGACGGGATTAAGGACCCTACTGGCAACTACTACACGACGAATTATCCTGAGCTGATCACAGCTAATTATAGTGAAGCCGAGAAAAAGTCACTCAAGGCCTACAACGCTACTACCTGGAAAGACCTGTTCAAGACCGAAAAGGATTTCCCTGTCAAGGAATGGGGAGCTGCCTACAACATGCCTGTTCCTACCGATACTGACTACAATGTCATTTATCAGAAAGCGCAGGATATTATGAAGAAACGTATTCCCGAAGCGATCCTTGCACCACGGGACAAATTTGACGAGGTATACGACACCATGCTGAAGGAGTTCGACAATGCAGGTGTGCCGAAGGCTGAGGCTACCTACACCGAGCTGATCAAGAATCGTCTCAAGCTGTGGAATGGTGAGGAGTAGCTAGAGCTGTAAGCTCGGAAATCTTTCCTTTAAATCAACAATTAAGGGCCGCACCGTTGCAGAATGTCTGCAGGCGCAGCCCTTTGCTTTATTCTCCAAGCTAATCTGATACCCCGATGAACCGAGGTTCGGTCTTTTATGATGACAACCCAAAACTAGCCGAATGGGGTTCAATCACAGTTATAGCGCCGCAAGCTCGGCCAGTGCCTCCTCCTGGTCCCGCTCGGGATTCAACCTCGTGATGAGCTCTTCCGTAATCACTTGCCCTTCAAAAACGTCACGGACATCCTCGGCTTCCAGCTCCAGCTCATAGTAGTCGTTTGCCCAATCCACGTAGGCCTCTGGTGTGTCGTACATCGTGGACAGCAGCCAAGAAGCTCCTGAGTCTATGCCTTCCGGCACGATCACTGGCCCTGCAGACCAGTTCGCAGCCTCCACCAGTCGCCAGTAACAGAAGGTGACCTCTTCTGGCTCCAATGCATCATCCTGCAGATGCTGCATCAATTCAGCTGGCATTCCGTCATACATCCCGGGCCACACGCCGTACTCTTCCTGTGCATGTGGACTGAGCTCGGATTCATGGTCAAAGCCTTTGATAATCGTGCCTTCAGGTGCAAAAATAACATACATATGATTGCCAGACCCGTCATCCACTTTGGCCAGTGATACCCCTTCTGCCCAGGCAGGCTCATACGTGTAGTAGCGTAGCCACTCCTCATCGCACAGAATAATATCCAGCAGAGCCAGTACTCTCAGGTTGGTCTGCAATTCCTTGGGATTTATAACTTCATCAGCTAGTGCTATCATATGCTGTCCTCCGCTCATCTCGCATATTTACTCACATTCTTGTTTCTTAGAATTTTCTCAGAATCTTCTTAGATTTTGATTTAAAAGTGATTAAACTCTCTTTAGATGCCCTTCTACTTTCTATTAAGACTCTTCTTTTTCTTATAGACACCTAATACTCTTGTAGAAAATACTATTGTAGAAAATACTATTGTAGAAAATACTATTGTAGAAATAATATCTCTTATTCTGGTACCTCGGGCCATATTAAATATAAGTATAGAGCCGCACCAAGTAGGAAGCTCTATCAAAACCTATGAACACCTATCGAAACCTATGGAGACCTATCAAGACCTGTCGACCGCTGTTAGGCTTCCTGTTCTTTACGGTCGCTCTCATTTCGTCGGCTTCTCTATAACCCACAGACAGGTACTGTCCGGCAATGGCACAGGGTTCCCCTTCTCGTCCGTTAGGACGATCCGCTCCTGTAGCGACTCCGTATAGCCTGCCTGCAAATAATGCTCTGCTACCAAAATACCTGCCTCTTCCCCAAGGGTCTCATGAATGAACTTCCGATAACCGGACGGTGTCAGATAGCCGAATTGCTCCTGCACCTCGTGAACATAAGCCTCGGCACCCCAGGTATATGTATAGAGGAACTCCATCGCATCATTCACAGGCAGCTCCACCTCATCATCACCTAGCACCGTATATTCAATCCTTCTGCCTGCAAAATCCTTCGCATAGCGTTCAAGCCAGCGCACACCGTCAGTTTCTAGAAAACGAATACGTCTACGCTGCTCCAGCGGCTCAGTCATGATGCCATCTCGAATGATGATCCTCCCACCTGGGGCAAGGACCCGGTACGCACTACGCAATGCATCGGCTACAGTAAGCAGGTTGAATTTGTGGCCGTCCCGCTCAATATAGGAATATAGCTCATGCAGAATGGATGAGAAAATGATCGTATCCACGCTTCCAGGCTCAATACTGCTCTCCAGTTGAAGCGCATCTCCCTTCATGACCTGCCACTGATGCCCCTCCAGCTGCTTCTTGCGCTCCAGTGCCTCAATGACATTCGTTGAAATATCAATCCCTACAGCCTGCAAATCAGGCAACTCCTGCTCGATCAGGTCCAGCAGCACACCTCCGCCTGGTCCGATATCAAGTACGCGAGTCCCGGAAATGTAGTCCAGCATGACCCGCTTGTAGTCTACCGTCTGGTTCATATCCGCGAGATAGCGCTCCTCGTTGTGGAAACGGTCATACGCATCTCGACGCAGATCGAACAAATCAAAGAGCAGCAACACAGCCTGCTCATAAAGCGGCGTCTTTTCTGCCTCGATACAAAATTCGATCAGCTTGTTGGCTGCGGGCGAGAATTCGAAGTTAACAAATACGGTGTCTGCGAGCGACGGCAGCTGCTTTAGCTGATAATGCAGGTGAGGATTGTCCGGCTGCTGCCCGTTCAGGATCTCCTCCCAGCTCAGTTCACGCAAAAATTTCTCAATCATGCGCTTCTTATACACATTAATGTGCTTCTGCCCTTTATAATCGTAGTAAATCATGTTCATGAAGGGCTCAAAGCTGATATGACGAAGCTGTTGACTCCATCTGCCTGTAAATTCATCTGCCGCATAGGCGCTGTTGTCCATGAATGGAGCTTCAGCTCCATGCCTATCTTTAAGGGACACCGTGTGCTCCTGCTCCTGCGACTGCGACTTCGTCTCCAGTTCTGTCAATTCCAATCCCGTTGAGCCCGATACGACTGAGTCGCTTACTGCTGTGCCGGATACGTCTGAGTGGCGCAGCGCCAGCAGGAAGATCTTCACGACCTCCTCCAGAGAGAAATCCTGCAGCGCTGATTCTACATACCATAGTGTCTTGTCTTGCATATTCGTGAGAGCAGAAATAACACCTTCTATTTGTTCCAGTTGGGTAAATGCTTGACTGAACGCTTCTCCGCCTTCAATAGATGCACTGCGCAGACGCATGAGGCGCTCTCGAATCGTCCAAGCTACCTCACGCTCACCTGCCGCAATATTACGGATGAGCTGCTTCACTTCAGGCTGTACCCGTTCCCACAATGCCAGATCCACTGCTCCGATGATACAAGCATTTAGCGGAAGCAATACTGAATCCAGCTCCTCCGCTGAGAGATACCCTTTCTCTACAAGCTCTATCAAAGGCTCATGGGCCGAGAAGGGAACCTCTCCCCGGATGTATTGACCAATCAGGCCATGAGTAGCGATCAGGCGCTCCACCACTATATCCTTAGCCTGGTCTGCTTCGATCGGATCAGGGATCCCCTCCCGCAGTCGCTGCGTAGCAGCACCCTCGCCTCTGCCGTACCGTGCATATAGCTGGGCTGAGCCCTCATTATGCACGAACAAATTGATACCGTGAGCTTGCCAGGCCAAGCGTTGACGCAGTGTGCCCCCTTTGGCTGTCTCTGCCCAGATCAGCACCTGCTCTACCAATTCCTTGACCCAAAAGGACAGCTTCATCCCCTCCAGCAGACGCAGTGAACGCTCCACATAGTCCAGCACCGGATTGACTTGCCCTTGTAGCTCCTCCAAGGATTGAATACGCTCATAGTTCACGACCCGCTCCTCGGCCGATGCCAGTAGCTGCAGCCAGCTATGTTGCCCCAACGATGCGGGATCTCCCGAACGGTAGGCAGCAATTGCCTTCAGTGACCGTAACATCTACTCATCCCCTCCCCTTCATTTCTCTCCGTCTAATATAGCGGCAATCAAGCGCTTCTGGTGGCTAGGTAGATCCGCAGGCAGATGCATCCTGTCGCAGAACATAGCCTCAGATATTTCGCTATTGGCCTGGAATGTCCCACCCGTCACGATGCCTCTATACACCAGTTCAACCCGTCCTGGCTTCGTGCTGTAGATCGCCCGCTCCAGTCGGGTAATCGTCACCTTGAATTGCGTCTCCTCCCATATTTCTCGCTCCAGCGCCTGCTCCGGCTTCTCCATCTCCATCCAGCCGCCCGGGATCCCCCAAGGCTCCTTGTCACGATACGTGTGCTTCAACAGCAGGACCTCTCCTGCATCATTCGTGATCACCCCAAGGACAGCAACGAGGAATTTATGCTGTGTCCGGTATACAATGGTATTCTTCAAGCCCTTCAGTGGCATGTGACGATACATATAGACCAGCCAGTCTCTTGGAATGCGTCGAATCAGTCGTGCCAGCATACAACACCTTCATTCATGTGGTTTCCCAATCCATTTTGAATACTACTAATTTTCAGATTGAATAGGCTCCGATTACATTTTGATTTTACCGCTCGGGCTGTACTCTATACCAATACGAATATCGATCCCGGAAGCCCATACTTTCATACAATTGCAGAGCAGGCCTGTTATCAGCCAGCACCTGCAAATAAGCATATTGTGCACCTTGAGAAGCTCCCCAGCGCAATAGATGAAGCAGCAATTGACGCGCATGGCCGCGTCTGCGGAACACAGAATCAGTCCCGATCTCGTAGATTCCCAGACCTCCGCCAGCAACTACTCCAAGTCCACAGGCTACAGGGATTCCCTCCACATACAGCAACACATAACCTGCATTGAGACCCGAATGACGCAGCAGTCTCTGCTTTACCTCCAGATACTTGTCACTTAGCCCACTGAGACGTACAACCGTCTCTAGCCACAACGGATTCAATTCCTCGAATATCGTGACCTTGTATCCCGCAGCATCAAGACACTGGGCATGTGAGTGCCCTATATTTAGCAACGTGAGTGGCACAGGCCCAGCCAAATCCATGCTTTGCACACGAGACAGATCCGTCTGAACATAGCCACGGGCCTCAAGTACAGCATCTAGATTGGATGGCTCTGTATACGGTGTTATTTTGAATATGGTTGGCAAGCCAGCCTGCTGATAGTACTGCTCACATCGGTTTATTTTGTCAACTAAATGCTGTATGTCATTTATATGCTGTGAGTCATTTATACTCTGTGCGTCTGTCTTTGACCCGGCATACAACGGGCTTATGGAATTAGAGCGCTTCGTGTAGCCTCCAGCGAATCTGAGCAGCCATCCGTCCAGCTCCAGCTGCTTCAGCGCAGGCCAACTCTGCAAAGACTGTTCTTCTAAGAATTTATACACCTGAAATCCCCCATCCATTTCTGCAGCACGATGCATCATCCGTGAATAGACCCTGAACCACGCAACACATCGGCAAGAGAAGCATCATCGCTTCTATGCTGCTATGCAGAAGTCATAATCGGAAGTGCAAGAAGCCCATATAGAGAATTAATATACATTAATATGAATAATAATTCAAAACGGAAAAGAGTATTCTTTCCCATATTATACAGGGCCTCTGAATGCGTCGGCAAACTCCGGCTTTCGCACAGCAACGGGAATAGGATGAGCTACCCCATGAATATACATGCTGTAGCGGAGGCTATGCATGATTCCAATGTCAGGCTTATAGCGCTTGACTAACACTCGGTGCTCAGGGGGAGAATACGATTGCCAACCATTAGCCTATGTATGATCGTCAAAAATGAGGAAGAGGTGCTCGACGGCTGTCTCAGCTCTGTCGCGGACCTCGTGGACGAGATTGTCATTGTGGATACAGGGTCTGATGACCGAACCAAGGAAATTGCTGCACGATTTGGCGCCAAAATTGTGGATTTTGTCTGGAGAGATCATTTTGCGGATGCCCGGAATTTTGCCTTCGACCATGCCACCCAGGAGTACATTCTCTGGCTCGATGCAGACGATGAGCTGCTGGAGCCCGATCGGATCAAGCTGCGGACGTTGAAGGAGAACCTTCCTCCTTCTGTCGATGCTGTGTCAATGTTCTATAACACGGGCTTCAATGCCCAAGGAGAGGTCAGCTTCCAGTTCCGACGTCACCGACTGGTCAAGCGTGCCTGCAACTTCAGATGGTTCGGGGCCGTTCATGAGTATTTGCAGGTGGGCGGTAACATCTTCACCACCGACATTGCTATATCCCATCGCAAATTCAAGAAGACCGCTACGGAGCCTTCAGGTTCGGTTGGGCGTAATCTGCGCATCTATGAGCGGATGGCTACTGAGGGTAGAGAATTCACTCCGCGGGACTTGTTCTATTACGGCAATGAGCTGCGAGAGCATGGTCAGCACGAGAAGGCGTTGGAGATCTATGAGAAATTCCTTGCCACCAAGCAGGGCTGGATTGAGGATGAGATTCGAACCTGTCAGCATATGGCGGATTGCAAGGCTGCACTCGGGAACCAGGAAGAGGCCGTCCTGACGAGCATGCGTGCACTTCTCTATGATCGTCCACGGCCAGATGCGAGCTGCACGCTGGGAGATCATTTTATGCGCAAGCAGAAATATGCAGCCGCCATCTACTGGTATGAGCAGGCCTTATACTTTGAACACCGGGAATTACCCGGCTTTCACCACAAATCACTCACGACCTGGTATCCCTATCTTCAGCTCTGTGTCTGTCACTGGCAATTGGGAGACAAGGAAGCCTCCCGAAGCTGCAATGAGAAGGCTGCCAGCTATCATCCCGAGCATCCTAGCATTGTCTCTAATCAGAAGCTGTTCGAGGGGTCCGCTACCTAATCGCAGCGAGTGAAGGCAGACAGACACAGATAGTGATAAACAAACAGATACGGATACACAAGAGAACTATCCTGGCATCCGCCGAATGATACCCGTCATGTAGATTGTATAAGCCGGTGTATGTTTAATGAACTTATTTCAATAAGCAAGGGCTACTCACAAATCAAAACATGATTTAACGCTTTCTTGGAAAATAGACAAAAAGAAGCTTCTAAGCGCATCAATTGGCTTAGAAGCTTCTTCGCTTTAATCCGAGCATAGCTTGCAGGTTGGATACTGAGCACAACCTGCTTTGTACTTAAACCATATCAGTTAACGACAATTTCTACCAGCAGCGGTGTGGCTGGATCAAGGGCATCACCACCAGGTATAGTGATCGTTGTCGTAGTGATGGTGGAAGTATCAGCTAATTGAGGGACACCATTGATAAAGAGAACGTAGTAAGAAAAGGTGGCTGGGAAAGCCGTTGCTGCTGTCCCGGCATCATTTGTGAAGCTAGTAGCAGCAATAGCGAACGTTGCACCTGTTCCAGTTCCATCACCAAAAGTTGCTGCGAACTTTCTGGACGCCTGGAAGGGAGGAGTGATTGGCATTGTGGCTCACCTCCTTTCTCTCTACCAAATTATGCTTGGTAAATGAGAAAGGGACGGCGGAAGGATGAGATTAAAAGACTATTTTTATAGATTGATAGATGATTGACTTCTTTCTTTATGGAACAATAATGGCTGTGAAGCTAACGATCTCCAGAATAATCGGGGTGCCTGCAAAAAGAACCCCACCACCATTATTTAAAGATAATGTGGAGGAAATAACATTATAGAAGCTTCCCTCCTGTACAATGCCATTGATATATAGATTGTTGAAGCTGTTTGCTCCAAGTCCACTGAATGCTGCTGCAGGGGTCCCTGAATCATCCGTAAAGTCTGTTGCTGGAAAATCTACGATAGTCGATAAATCAACGTCACTCGTGAGAATAAGGAAGTATCTGAATGCTGTCGGAATAATGCTAACGCTAGTTACAGAGGGGCCTGTAGGTCCCGTAATGCCTGTATCGCCCGTCGGCCCGGTTGCTCCTGTGGGTCCCGTAGATCCCGAACTGCCTGTTTCGCCCGTCGATCCTGTTGCTCCAGTAGGGCCCGTAGTGCCTGTTACACCCGTTGGACCTGTTGCTCCTGTAGATCCCGTGTCACCTGTGGCACCAGTTTCTCCGGTTGCTCCAGTAGGGCCCGTGTTGCCTGGTTCGCCCGTCGGTCCGGTTGCTCCTGTTGCTCCCGTATTGCCTGTGGCGCCTGTTGGTCCGGTAGCCCCGCTGGGTCCCGTGTTACCTGTGACGCCCGTGGCTCCGGTGGCTCCCGTTGTCCCCGTACTACCTGTGGCACCCGTTACTCCGGTGGCTCCCGTAGATCCCGTGCTGCCTGTGGCACCTGTCGCTCCGCTTGCTCCAGTAGGTCCCGTGTTGCCCGTAGCTCCAGTTGTACCTGTTGGTCCCGTAGCGCCTGTTACACCCGTCGATCCTGTTGCTCCAGTAGATCCTGTTGCTCCAGTAGATCCTGTTGCTCCAGTAGATCCCGTGCTACCTGTAGCACCCGTCGCTCCGGTTGCACCTGTAGTTCCCGTACTACCTGTGGCTCCCGTCGCTCCGGTTGCACCTGTAGTTCCCGTACTACCTGTGGCACCTGTCGGTCCAGTGACTCCTGTAGGGCCCGTAGTGCCTGTTACACCCGTTGGACCTGTTGCTCCTGTAGATCCCGTGTCACCTGTGGCACCAGTTTCTCCGGTTGCTCCAGTAGGGCCCGTGTTGCCTGGTTCGCCCGTCGGTCCGGTTGCTCCTGTTGCTCCCGTATTGCCTGTGGCGCCTGTTGGTCCGGTAGCCCCGCTGGGTCCCGTGTTACCTATGACGCCCGTGGCTCCGGTGGCTCCCGTTGTCCCCGTACTACCTGTGGCTCCCGTTACTCCTGTGGCACCTGTCGCTCCGCTTGCTCCAGTAGGTCCCGTGTTGCCCGTAGCTCCAGTTGTACCTGTTGGTCCCGTAGCGCCTGTTACACCCGTCGATCCTGTTGCTCCAGTAGATCCTGTTGCTCCAGTAGATCCCGTGCTACCTGTAGCACCCGTCGCTCCGGTTGCACCTGTAGTTCCCGTACTACCTGTGGCTCCCGTCGCTCCGGTTGCACCTGTAGTTCCCGTACTACCTGTGGCACCTGTCGGTCCAGTGACTCCTGTGGGGCCCGTGATGCCTGTGACACCCGTTGGACCTGTAGCTCCTGTAGTTCCCGTACTGCCTGTTACACCCGTCGGTCCGGTAGCCCCGCTGGGTCCCGTGTTACCTGTGACGCCCGTGGCTCCCGTGGCTCCCGTGGTCCCCGTACTACCTGTGGCACCCGTTACTCCGGTGGCTCCTGTAGATCCCGTACTGCCTGTTTCGCCCGTGGATCCTGTAGCCCCAGAAGGTCCCGTGTTGCCTATTGCGCCCGTGGCTCCGGTGGCTCCTGTGGGTCCCGTACTACCTGTGACACCCGTTACTCCGGTGGCTCCTGTAGATCCCGTACTACCTGTTGCGCCTGTCAGCCCGGTGGCTCCGGTTGCTCCTGTTGCTCCCGTATTGCCTGTGGCGCCTGTCGGTCCGGTTGCTCCTGTGGATCCCGTACTACCTGCATCGCCCGTTGGACCTGTAGCTCCGATGGATCCCGTACTACCTGTGACGCCTGTCGGTCCGGTTGCTCCTGTGGATCCCGTACTACCTGCATCGCCCGTTGGACCTGTAGCTCCGGTGGATCCCGTACTACCTGTGACGCCTGTCGGTCCGGTTGCTCCTGTGGATCCCGTACTACCTGCATCGCCCGTTGGACCTGTAGCTCCGGTGGATCCCGTACTACCTGTGACGCCTGTCGGTCCGGTTGCTCCTGTGGATCCCGTACTACCTGTGACACCTGTCGGTCCGGTTGCTCCTGTGGATCCCGTTTCGCCCGTGGCACCCGTTACTCCGGTGGCTCCTGTAGATCCCGTACTGCCTGTTACACCCGTCGGTCCGGTAGCCCCGCTGGGTCCCGTGTTGCCTATTGCGCCCGTGGCTCCGGTGGCTCCTGTGGGTCCCGTACTACCTGTGACACCCGTTACTCCGGTGGCTCCTGTAGATCCCGTACTGCCTGTTGCACCCGTCGATCCTGTAGCCCCGCTGGGTCCTGTGTTGCCTGTTGCGCCCGTCGGACCGGTTGCTCCAGTTGAACCCGTGTTGCCCGCATCGCCCGTGGCTCCGGTTGTACCGGTTGGGCCCGTAGTACCTGCGGCGCCTGTCGGTCCGGTAGCCCCGCTGGGTCCCGTGCTACCTGTGACACCTGTTACTCCGGTAGCTCCTGTGGGTCCCGTACTACCTGTGACACCCGTTACTCCGGTGGCTCCCGTGCTACCTGTGACACCCGTTACTCCGGTGGCTCCCGTGCTACCTGTGACACCCGTTACCCCGGTGGCTCCTGTAGATCCCGTACTGCCTGTTTCGCCCGTTACTCCGGTGGCTCCCGTAGATCCCGTACTACCTGTTGCGCCCGTTACTCCGGTTGCCCCTGTAGATCCCGTGTTTCCCGTATCGCCCGTGGCTCCGGTTGTACCAGTTGGTCCCGTAGTACCTGCGGCGCCTGTCGGTCCGGTGGCTCCAGCGGGCCCTGTGCTACCTGTGACGCCTGTCGGTCCCATAGCCCCAGTAGATCCCGTTCTGCCTGTTTCGCCCGTTACTCCGGTGGCTCCCGTAGATCCCGTACTACCTGTTGCGCCCGTTACTCCGGTTGCCCCTGTAGATCCCGTGTTTCCCGTATCGCCCGTGGCTCCGGTTGTACCAGTTGGTCCCGTAGTACCTGCGGCGCCTGTCGGTCCGGTGGCTCCAGCGGGCCCTGTGCTACCTGTGACGCCTGTCGGTCCCATAGCCCCAGTAGATCCCGTTCTCCCAGTTACGCCCCTTGGACCTGTAGGTCCGGTAGGCCCCGTCGGCCCTCTTCTACCATGACATCCATGTCGCCCGCGATGGCCATGTGGTCCCGGGGGACAAGCAATAGCATTTCCGTGAGACTCTTCTATTGTGGCTTCTACCTTTATAGGGGCGGTAATGAGATTTTTTCGGGGAATAAGCTTGCGTGGTTTTCGAAGAGTAGATTTTCTAATCCTATGCTTGAGCTCTTTCCCTCGTCTGCGGCGGCATCCACATAATGTGCTGCTTTTTTTCCTTTTTCTGAGACTGCACTTTTTTTTGAGTCTTGGACTTTTCTTGCATGTATGTTTCTTTCGCATATGTCTAGCTTTCCCCCCTCCAGCTGTGGAATCAATACTGTATACTATGTCATTCACCCACCTCCCGCTCCTATGTGACTGGACAGGAAAAATGTATTTTCTACGGCAAGCTACGTGCTTAGGGGAACTCGCTGATCATAAAAAAACACTCCCCTTACGACAACAGGATTTAGTATTTCACCTGTTTGCCGAAAGGGGAGCATATTACGTATGGATGAAGCCATCTTCTTGCTATGTGCAATATGAACTGTTCAATATGAACTGTGGATGACGCACCATCCTCATTGAACGATTCCTCTGCTTATCTGCCTTATCCCTTCACAGCTCCATCCATCAGCCCATGGATCAATTGCTTCTGGAACAGCAGGATGATGAGCAGCAGTGGCAGTACACTGATGACCGACCCGGACATGATCAGCTCATAGGGCGTCCGCGCACCCGATTCCAGGGCCCGAACAGCGAGAGATACCGTCTGCTCGCCTGGTGAACGCAGGACAATCAACGGCCACAGGAAATTATTCCACTGATTGACGAAGGTAATAATACCGAGGCTCGCAAGCGCAGGCCGTAGATTCGGTAATACGACATGTGTAAAAATTTTGAACTCTGAGCAGCCGTCAATTCGTGATGCCTCCAGTAGCTCCGTATGAATACTGTCACAGTATTGGCGCATGAAAAAGATACCGAACGCATTAGCCACATTCGTAATAATGACGCCCCATGGATTATCGATCAGCCCCAGCGAACGGTAGATCTCGAACATTGGAATGATCGTCGTCTCGGACGGGACCATCATGGAGGCCAGTACAATCGCGAAGAGCAGGCTTTTGAAGCGGAACTGGTATTTGGCAAAAGCATACCCTGCCAGCGTACAGAAGAACAGTGCCAGTGCCGTATGAATTACGGTAATAAATAGACTATTGTAGATGACCGTGCCGAACATGCGCTCCTTGAACAGGATGACATAGTTGTCCCATTGCGGGTTGACAGGAATCCACATCGGCGGATTCAGGAAGATATCCCTTCGCTCCTTCAGTGAGGAGCTGACCATCCAGAATAGCGGGAACAACGAGGCGATCGTGATCAGCACGAGGATGGTATAGGCGCTTGCTTTTTTTAGCGTATTTCTGGCTCGATATGGAATTCGTGATTCCTTATTATGCATATTCGCTGTTGCTGCTGGCATGGTGTTCTCACCTCCGCTCACTTAGTCTTTGTCTCGGGATACACGCAGTTGGATGAAGGTCAAGGTCATCATCAGGAAAAAGAACATGACAGCTATTGCCGAGGCATATCCAAAATTCAGATTGCGGAAGCTCTCCTGATACACCAGCAGCACAGGTGTCATGGTCGAATTGACCGGACCACCCTTCGTCAGAATGAACGGCTCCACGAACAGGCCGTATGAACCCAAGGTCGAGAGCACGAGACAGAAGACCAGAATTTTCTTAAGCAAGGGCAACGTAATCCGTGTAAAGGACTGGAAGGGCGATGCCCCGTCCATATAGGCCGATTCATAGACCTCCTTGGGAATATTCTGAAGCCCGGCGAGGATCAGAATCATGTTGTAGCCCATCCAGCGGTACATGACCATAGCAGCGACTGAGACGCGGGCCCACCAAGCGGAATCCAGCCATTGAATCGGCTGCGCAATGATGCCAAGCTTGGTCAGGATGACATTCACCAGACCATTTTCACTGTTGAGCAAAATGGTAAAAACAAACGAGACCGCGACGACCGCCATAATATTCGGGGTGAAGAAGGCCATTCGAAAAAAGCCCTTCCCCTTCACCCACGCCTGATTCAGCAAGACTGCGACCAATGTTGCAATCAGCAGCATCAGCGGCACATAGAGCAGCATGATAATTCCACCATTAACAATCGAGAGCCAGAATACATTGTCTTGGAATAGACGGACATAATTGTCCAGACCGACGAAGGTCTTGGTCTTGCCTCCATTCCATTCCACCAGGCTCAGATAGAATGAATACAGAAACGGATACAGCAGAAACACCATGAACAGGATGAAGAACGGAGAAATAAACACATATGGAGCGGACCTCTGCTGCCATCTCCACCACTTGGAAGCCATCGACTCATCCCTCCATAAGATTAAAGTATCGGTAGATTATTTACGGCTTGTACGACTTCGCAGCTCGTCAGCAGTCTTCTTGAACGTATCGGCGACTGAGGCGTTGTTCAGGAAGACCTCAGCGAACGCATCCCGCATCAACTGATTGGCTACCGGGAAATCCACGGTATACGCCTGCGGATAGATCTGTCCCAGTGCCTCGGTGAATACTTCCCGTACAGGCTGATTACCAAAGTACTCGACAGGCTCTGCGTAGGCTTCATCCTCAAAGGTCGTCTGCAGCGATGGCAGGAATCCGCCCTCCTCCATCATTTTCAGCTGCGAATCCTCGCGTCCCAGCATGAATTCGATGAAGGTCCACGCCTCCTCCGGGTGCTCGGAATTCGCATTAATCGCCAGATTGGAGCCGCCGTCGTTGGCGCTGGCATAAGGGTCCGATTCAGACCATTTCGGCATCGGCACGACGCCCCATTTACCTGAGCTGTCCGGATCAATCAGATTGGAGAGCAGGTTATCGTACCAGGCTGCACCTACAATCGTCGCAATGTTCCCATCGGCAAAGGCATTCAGCCAATTCTCGGAGAAGGCTTCTGCATCCACGATCAATCCATCCTTCACCATGCTGGCGTAGAATTCCCCGGTCTCAATGACTTCCGGAGCATCCAGCGACACATTGCCATCCTTATTAAAATACCATTGCCCCCGCTGCCACATCATCGTCTCGAAGAAACGGTTGTTGGAGCGTGTGCGGGAATCCGCGAACATGGCCTTGCCTGTCTTTTCCTTAATTAAGTTGCCTGCTTCCTTATAATCCTCAAAGGTCTTGATCTGCTCCGCTACCTGGTCCGGCTCAGTCGGCAGCCCAGCAGCCTCGAAGATATCCTTCCGATAGAACATCACGACAGGACCGCTATCCCATGGCATGGCGTAGACCTTGTCGTCCTTCATGGCATCCTCCCATTTGAAGGGCACCATTTTATCGCGATACGGGGCTGTCTTCTCGGTCAGATCATACAGCGCGTCAATGCTGACCATCTGCGCCAGATTGCTGGATTCCACCGCCACGATATCCGGCATCTTATCGCCTGTATTCGCCGCAATCAGGAATTTCTGATAGAGGTCCGTCTGACCCATGAGCTGATACTCAATCTCGATATTCGGGTGGGCCTGCTTAAACGCTTCCATATTCGTGTCCAGACCAATCTGGGCTGAGTCCCATATCCATACGACAAGCTTGACCTGCTCGCCCGAACCATTCTCACTCGAGCTACTACTGGAGCAGCCTGTAAGCAGAATGATTAAGGATACGACGAGCAGCGCAGATTGCTTCAATTTCTTTACCATGCCTGCATCCCCCTTGTGATGTGTGATATGCAGTGTGCCCTACCATGCTTCGTAGTGCACGCTTCCGCTTTATCGTACCGAATGGACATCTGCCTTGAAATGGATATTCATCTGTAAAATATTGTTCATTTGTTCGACTGCGGCTCATAGTTGGGTCGCTTCCTGAACTTGTTGTCATTTTGTTTTTCAGGGCATGTATGCAAAAATCTTGAGCTTGAGCGACTATCGTGTGGAAAGTTCCTTCCGGGCAGAAGAGGACTTGCGATCACGGTTATGCCTGATTTTCCTTAGTTCTCTTGCTTCTCCCTATATTCAGACGGCGTCATGCCGGTGTAGCGCTTGAACCATTTGCTAAAATGGCGGTTATCCTCAATCCCTACCTTCTCGCAAATGACGTGGATCTTCCAATCCGTCGAAGTCAGCAATTCCTTGGCCTTGTTCATTCTCCGGCGGTGGAGAAAATCAAGAAAGCTAATACCCATTTCCTTTTTAAACAGGGTACTGAAATGACTGCGGCTTAGCCCCACATGGCCTGCCAGCTGCGAGGATACAATCGGCTCCTGCACATGGTGATCGATATACCGAACAGCCTGCATGATCGGCTCAGAGATAGATGGGCTATGCATCTCGTACTGCTGCTCCAGCTCTGCATTTCGCAGCATTCGCGCAGCCTCTTCCATATAATCGTAGGTATCGGCTGGCAGCTGACTTCGCTTCCAGGTAAGTCGAGGCTGGCTATGATGCAGCTCCACCAGTCTCAGCATGATCTCATCCGCATGTACCTCTGGCAGCATCAACAGCAATGGTCCCATTCCCTGTGTCGATCCCAGCGTAAGGATTGGCCCACGTCGGCCCATTCCTGCTAACTGCAAGGCTTGCAGCTCATGTACCCACGAGCGCTGTGCCTCCTCCAGTCCAAATGCGACAATTAATACGGTCTCGCCCGTTGGTTCCTCAGACGGCCTTGATATGGATTGGGTCTTGTCAGACTGTGCATATATATCCCGCTGTGCTTCGCCCGATGATAGTTCAGCATTTTGTTGCTCGCTACTATTCAGTAGCCTGTCACCGTGCCGATGCTCCTCACTGCGGAAATCTCTGTCATTGCATAGCTGCCGGTCATTGCATAGATATCCGTCACGGTCCAGATATGTCCGAATTAGCTGATTCAGCCTGTCAGCATCTCCTCTCTCCTGAAGCCATTTCTGGTACAGCTGCTCCAGCTCCGTATAGATGGATGCAGTTTCTGAACTCTCCCCACTCAGAGGAACCTTGACCTCTCCTTCCGCTTCGCTACGCCCCCACTCCTTGGTGATCTTGTCCAAATAGCGATCAACCTCCTGCACATCCATCGCTGTCTTCAATAGATAGCCGGATGCACCAAGAGCCATACCCTGCTGAGCATAGGCGAAATCGGAATGGCAGCTCAGGAACAAAATTTTGACCGCAGGATTATCCTCCTTAATGCGCTGTGCCAGCTCAAGCCCGTCCAAGCCTGGCATAACAATATCCGTGAAGACGAGATCCGGTCGATGCTCCTGATACATGTCCCATGCAGCCTGCCCATTGGGCGCGTTAGCCACCACCTTCATGCTCCAGCGCTCCCAGTCCACCATATGCATTAGCCCGATTCGTACCAGACGTTCATCATCCGCGATCAGGACCGTTCTCATTTTCGTCATCGGTTGTCTCCTTTTCCAGGAAAGGTAGGCGAATCTCGATCATAGCCCCGTCTGTTACATCAGGCATAATCCGGATGCCGTAGTCCTCTCCAAAATGTAATTTGATCTTGTGATCCACATTGTACAAGCCTAGACCACCTCTACCCTTGAGTGGAGGTGCGGCGCGAATCGTCTCAGCATCTGGCGCAACTCCCTTTCCGTTATCCGATAGCAGCAGCACAATATGATCGCGTCCGCGGAAGATTTCCAGCGTAATGATTCCGGCTCCGTCATCGAAGGCATGATAGAAAATATTCTCGAACAACGGCTGCAGGGTCATCCGTGGAATGAGGGCCTGCTCCAGCCCCGGCTCCACATCCTCAACGTACGTGAAGGCCTCGCCATAACGGTAGTATTGGATCTTGAGATAATGTCCGATCGTGGCAAGCTCCTCTTCCAGTGGAACCAGCTCCTGCCTTATATCCAGATTCTCGGACAGCAGCGCACCCAGATGGTAGATCATCCGATCAATGTCCGTGCGCCCTGCAATACGTGCCCGCCACTGGATCGCATTGAACGTGTTCAGGATAAGATGAGGGTTAATCTGATAATGGAGCGCTCTTAGCTCTGCTTCCTTTTTCAGCTGTTCTGTCCTCGTAATATTGGCCACCAGCTCCCGAATCTCACGAGTCATGGAGTTGAAGCGGTGACCCAGCCGTGACAGCTCATCATCACCGCGCACTTCCACTTGCGTATCCAGCTTGCCATTGCTGAACTCCAGCATGGACTGATTCAAGGTAACGATGCGTCTCGTCAGATTCGCCGACAGCCATCTTGCCAGCAGAAAAGCCGCGATTAACGACAGGATGCTGATCAGGATCGCATCATTGCGAATGACAAGCGTCGATTTATTGAACTCTTCATACGGTACACGCGCAGTGATCTGCCAGCCATTCAACTCCAGTGTTCGCTGGAACTCGATATCCCGCTCCGATTCGGGGTGCTCTCCCTCTGTCCGATATATGAGCGCTCCTTCCCCATCCCGGATTTCCAGGTACGAGTTGGTGTCCATTTCATAGGATCGGAACAGGGCCAGCATCTCGCGTGCATTCACATCGACGACAATTTTGCTGCCGATCGGCACGCCCGCCTTAAGCTGAATCGGTACAATCAGACTAATGAGCGGATTGCCGGGCCTTGGGGAGCTATAGTAAGAGCCGTCATGAAATCCGGTCCATTGCCAGCCGCTATCGCTTGAGTATTCCCTCCACCAGGGCATTTCGATGAGCTCACGGGTATTCATATTTCGACTGGTCAGCATCTGGCCATCCGGTGTATACACATAAAGCCCTTCAACGATTTGTGAGACGTGAAAGGAGAGGAAGTCCAGGAAATGATTCATTTCCTGATACTCTGCATAGGTTGCAGGCTCACTGGTGATTTTTCGGCCCGGGGCCAGTAGATAGCTCTGAATATCACGGGAGATCGCATCCATCTCCTTCAAATGCATGTTGGTAATGGTCTCAAGCTGGTGCATCGCATAACGGTTATAGTCCTGAAGCTGTTCCCTGACAGTCAACGTGGACTTATGGTACGACAACAGGCTCAGAGCCAAAAGAGGAATGAATGCGCATACAAAAATAAACAAGGTCATCTTGCGCTGGATATGATGTGCGAAGAACAAGACATGCTTCACCGCTTTCTATCTGTATAGTTAATGTGAATAGTTAATGTGCATGAGCTAATGCATCTGTGCATCGTTCATGCTGGAAGCAATCTCTGATGCGTTAATCCCATGCTTCTCCCATTATATCGAAAGTCCTTTCAGCGGATGGGTTCTTTTGTTCGGAAGCATGTGCATATTTGTTTGTTCCTCTTCCCGTGGACAGATTTTCTATTATAGTAAGAAATGGCTGGACAGTAAGGAGTGCCTGTAAGTACGGGGCGCCTGGTATCGTTTGTTGTAACTGCACTTAAAGGAGGATTAGGAGCTCTTCCAACAGCCTCTTTTTGCACGCACAGGTGTGGGATTTTAAGGAAAGCAGTTAAAGTTTTTTATGACCTGCCTGAACGGGCAGGAATTCGGACTCGGTAGCTAGAATGATATCCGATAACAGGCCGTCATAGCGTGGAATGCCCTTGCATACACATGACATGGGATCGGAGATCAGCTTTTGGATCAGCTCTGCTATGGAGGATACGATTTACGAATTACGAATCACGAATTAGGAATTACAATTCATGAATTACGAATTACAAATTTTGAAAAGCTTCACAAATATCCGAAAACGTTTTCCGAAATAAGGCCTGTCCATCTATTTCGCGAATCAGGAGAGGAGTTACGATCAAATGAAGTACGGTCATTTTGATGATGCGCACAAGGAATATGTTATTCACACTCCACAGACCCCCTATCCATGGATTAACTACCTGGGCAACGAGAAGTTCTTCGGCTTGATCTCGAATACAGGCGGCGGCTACGCCTTCTACCGGGACGCGCGGCTACGCAGACTGACCCGCTATCGGTACAACAATATTCCTGTCGATAACGGCGGGCGTTATTTCTACGTCTATGACGAAGGTGATTACTGGACGCCAGGCTGGATGCCTGTCAAGAAGGAGCTCGATCACTACGAGTGCAGACATGGGCTCGGCTATACCTCCATTACGGGTGAGCGTCATGGGGTAAAGGTGAATCAGTTGGCCTTTGTGCCACTCGGCTATAATGGCGAGGTGCATCAGGTGAATGTGACCAATACATCTGATCAGGTAAAACGCATCAAGCTCTTCTCCTTCGTGGAATTTTGCCTGTGGAATGCCTATGACGATATGACCAACTTCCAGCGCAATCTGAACACGGGCGAGGTTGAGATTCAGGATTCAGTCATCTATCACAAGACGGAGTACCGGGAGCGTCGCAACCATTATGCCTTCTTCTCGGTGAACCGTGCAATTGATGGCTTCGATACCGACCGCGAATCCTTCCTCGGCCTGTATAATGGATTGGATACGCCGCAGGTCGTTACCTCCGGTGAACCATCCAATTCCGTGGCCAGTGGATGGTCCCCCATTGCCTCCCACTGTCTAGAACTGACGCTGCAGCCAGGCGAGCAGACCAGCCTGAACTTTGTACTGGGATATGTAGAGAACGAAGAGGCTGACAAATGGGAGGCTCCAGGCATTATTAATAAGACACCTGCGCTGGCCATGATCGAGCAGTTCGCTACCGAAGAGGACGTCGAGCGCTCACTCGCGGAGCTTAAGGCGTATTGGGAGCGCTTGCTATCGACCTATGCCGTAGCCAGCCATGATGAGAAGCTGAACCGGATGGTGAACATCTGGAATCCATATCAATGCATGGTTACGTTTAACATGTCGCGCTCCGCCTCCTATTTCGAGTCGGGCATCGGGCGCGGGATGGGCTTCCGTGATTCCAATCAGGATTTGCTTGGGTTCGTGCACCAAGTACCTGAGCGGGCCAGAGAACGCATTCTCGATATTGCCTCCACACAGTTCGAGAGCGGCGGTGCCTATCATCAGTACCAGCCTCTGACCAAGAAAGGCAATCATGAGGTTGGCGGCGGCTTCAATGATGATCCGCTCTGGCTGATCGTTGGCACGGCAGCCTACATCAAGGAGACGGGTGACTTCGCCATTCTGGATGAGCAGGTGCCGTTCGACTGCAACCCGGACAACACAGCCACCCTGTTCGAGCATCTGAAGCGCTCCTTCTATCATGTCATCGAGAATCTGGGGCCACATGGGCTGCCACTGATCGGACGTGCCGACTGGAACGACTGCCTTAATCTGAACTGCTTCTCCAACATTCCAGATGAGCCGTACCAGACGACGCAGAATATCGAGGGCCGGACGGCCGAATCCGTCTTCATCGCAGGACTGTTTGTGTACACCGGACCAGACTTCATCGAGCTGTGCAGCCGCAAAGGCTTGGCCGAGGAAGCAGCCGAGGCACGGGCCCATGTGGACACAATGCGGGCTGTTACGCTAGAGCACGGCTTCGATGGGGAATGGTTCCTACGGGCGTATGATCATTACGGGCAGAAGATCGGCAGTCAGGAGAATGAGGAGGGCCAGATCTTCATCGAACCGCAGGGCTTCTGTGTCATGGCTGGCATCGGCGTGGAGGAAGGACTGGCGGAGAAGGCGCTGAATGCGGTGCAGGATCGGCTGGAGACACCATACGGGATTGTCCTGCAGAATCCGCCGTATTCCAAATACTATCTGAATCTCGGCGAGATCTCCTCCTATCCGCCAGGCTATAAGGAGAATGCGGGTATCTTCTGCCACAACAATCCGTGGATCATGATGGCTGAGACCGTACTTGGACGCGGAGATCGGGCCTTTGAGCTGTATAGCAAAATTGCACCAGCCTATCTGGAGGATATTAGCGACGTACACCGTACGGAACCGTACGTCTACGCCCAGATGATTGCCGGCAAGGATGCCGTGCGTCAAGGCGAAGCCAAGAATAGCTGGCTGACCGGGACCGCTGCTTGGAACTTCGTAGCGATTACGCAGTCCATCCTGGGAATTCAGCCGGACTACGACGGACTCAAGGTCGATCCATGTATTCCAGCCGACTGGACCGAATTCACCGTTACCCGCGTCTTCCGTGGCGATACCTACGTCATTCGCGTGTCCAATCCACAGCAGATCAGCAAAGGCATCGCGTCCATTCAGCTTGATGGCACAGCCATTGACGGTAATGTGCTGCCTGTGATCGGAGACGGCGGAACGCATCAGGTGGAGGTTGTACTTGGCGTGAAGGTTGTACAGGTGTAAGGTTAGATGTAGGGATTAAAAAATGTAGGGATTAAGGGATTAAGAGATGTAGAGGCTGCACAGGATTAAAGCGTGAACTAGAAAAGCTATAACTGTTGGGTGCGTAAAGATTGGTATGTAATGATTGCACAAGTATAGAGCTTTAAAGTTGTTGATGTGCAAATAAATTACTGTAGCCGTTAGTATGGACGACGGCCATTCATAGAAGAAGCTGCAGCACTCATTCGTTGGGATGCTGTAGCTTCTTTGTGTTATTTAATTTATTAGCGTTACTTGGTTTTGGCGTTGATTATTAGCATTGCTTGTTTTGTAGTGCTGCGTTGTTTTTCATATTCCCTTGTCTCTTTATAAGTTTCTTAGGAGTTATTGTTGATTGCACCTTCTGGTATTTGCTCTTCTTTCTTCTGCCCTCTTGTCTTCTTTTCTTCTCTTTGTCACTATATCTTTCTCTTCATTATCTTTTTTCTACTTCTGCATGTTCTTTTTTCAGGCTGAATCCTTTATCATGGATAGATAATAAAGATGCATGGCGGACATTCGACGGCAATTCCGACCATATTCCAACACACGCAGAATCCCAACACATGCAGATTCATCAGAAAGAAGGCCTAGTAGATATGATCATAGATGTACAGAACGTAAGCTGGACAAGAGGTGTGCTCACATTACTGAACAATGTTAGCTGGCGCGTGAACGAAGGAGAGCACTGGGCGTTGCTTGGTCTGAATGGCTCGGGCAAGACGACTCTACTAAATATGATTACTGGGTATCAATGGCCCACGAAAGGCTCCATTTCCGTATTAGGCGAGCAGTACGGCAATGTAGATCTGCGTGAGCTGCGCAAATCCATTGGCTGGGTGAGCTCCTCCCTGCAGGAGAAGCTGCATCGCACCGATCGGACACAATACGTCATCATTAGCGGCAAGCATGCCACCATTGGGCTATATGATGAGCTGGACGATCAGGATCTGGAGCGGGCCAAGGAGCTAATGGAGACGCTTGGTTGCGCACATTTATGGGATCGGGAGTATCAGACTTGTTCTCAGGGAGAGAAGCAGAAGCTGCTAATTGCTCGTGCCCTCATGGCGAACCCGCGTGTCCTGATTCTGGACGAGCCATGCAATGGCCTTGATCTATTTTCTCGTGAGCGGCTACTGGACAGCATTCGGGATTTGTCCGAGCGCAAGGATACGCCTACCCTGATCTATGTCACCCACCATACGGAGGAAATTCTCCCTGTCTTCAGTCACACACTGTTGCTACGACGCGGAGAGGTTGTGAATAGCGGCCTGACCTCGGACCTGATGACGACGGAGGTGCTGAGCAGCTTCTTCGAGGCTCCGGTGGATGTTGAAAGGCATGGAGAGCGGGTCTATGTCCGGGCAGCTTTGGGTTGAGGATGTATATGGTAGGGCTCCAGTTTATTTGAAAGAACCCTTTGACATGTATCCGTTCTATTTGTCAGAGCCTTGTAACAGTGCTGGCCAGCATAAAAGAGCTCATTCCTACTTATATTCAAGTTGGAATGAGCTTTTGCAATTTAACAAGTGCTTGATTAGTTTAGTGTTTGGTTCATTGGTTGTAATGTACCTTCTTGTTGTCGAGTTATAAACCCGACGTAGTTTGATAAATATCAATTTGAAATCTTCTTTATAAAATCCTCAAACATTTTTCGTGTAGCAATGCCGCACTTTGGAAGAATCTCATTGATTCTTTGCATGATTTCCTCAGTTGACACTAATCCAATATTAGTTGAATTCAGAATCACTCTTAATGAATCAACAGACGTTGTAAATAATTCCTCATCATCTACACTAGTGAGTAAAAGTAAACTTTTAACTACTGCATCATCATTAACATCACTATCAACACAGTAGGCATATCTGACTTGCCAATCAATAGATTTTGAAAGAATCTGACTCAATAATTCTTCCCAATCGTTATTATTGAACTCTTCTAGCATCTCTCTAGCAATGGAGAATCCTTCATCGTACCAATAATCCGTTGTAAACTCCCCTGATAAATACTCATCTAATTCTTCATACATTTTCAAGTCCTCCTACTCACGTGTAGTTCATTTTCAACTAATGATTTAGTGACCATTAAATCGGTTCTAATGTGTTTATTGAAAACCCGATAGCAAGGATGCAGCCCCTCCACCTGTCGGATAGCCACTTACTACATCGTCCCCAATTTTAATAACCTCGACCTGTACCCCATCAACAATACCTCTATGCAATGTTGCTCCATCTCTTGTACGCTCACCAATCTTTGGAGTATCTCCTATTCTGGCGATACTATCAAGTATTTTTCCATCTGACCAAGTTTCAGGAAAAATGGTGCTCGTCTTGATTTTTGCAAGATTACCATCTGGAAATTGAGTTGTAAATTTAACTTTCTTTGTTCCATCAGCATTAATTGACACATCTTCGACAGCATAATTAGGATGATAATTTGTAATTTCTGGTGAGTGTCCCCCAACTAATTCGTTTTTAGCAGGGTCTTTACGTTGACCCAAAAGTATTTTCTCTTTCATCGTATCGCTAATTACTGTTTTATAGGTTGTTCCCGATCCCACAGATCCAAGCCCCGACTGCATACTCTTCTCTGCCCTGGCAGCTTCCATATTCTTCTGAATCTTCTGTACCACAGGATGATTGGACGGTAAACGGTACGGCCCTTTACGACCTGGCAGACTACCGCGAATGGCCTGAATCCCCATGAAGACTTGGCTCAGCTTGAGAGTCGTGACCATCATCGCCGCATAGTTATCGGACACACGTTCACCTGTGAAGGGATGAATTCCTTCCTGAAATGCTTTGATCTGCAAGGCCATGATATCTTCACCGAGGGGTTCGGAATGTACATCTGCTTGCATCACATTCACATCCAGATGGCCTTTATCCCGCTCATAGGCCTGCAACACGGCCTGATCTGTTACCCCCTGTTCATTCACCGGAAGCCATTTTCCAAGAAACGAGTTATATGCCATTCGGTAACCTGGCTGAGCATCTGTGGACGCTGTTCCGTGTACACCCAATCCTACAGCTCCTCCAATTGCCGCTTGATACCCTCCCTGCTCGGCATCGGCTTCTGAGAAGCGAGTAGCAATTGTCCGTAGCTCCAGAGCCATTTTCACCATATGCTCTAACGCCCGCTCCAGTACGGGACGAGAATGCTCGTAATCCTGAAAGAATCTTTCCTGTGTCATCCCCATCCACAGTGACTGCATGGACACCAGATGCCCATACAGCTGGCGGTTCATTTGCTCCAATTGCTGCCTACCCTGATCTACTTGTTGGGCTATTTGATAGAGCTGCTCTGGATTAATTTTAATCATCGTCATAGGCTTTCTGCTCACTTATTATATGATAATAATAGGTTAGCAGAAGGCTCGACATTCAGGCACGCACCTACGTTCCTATTTTTACCACATTATTGAATATGAACAATATACCTATTATGGATATTAACTTCAGACTCAAGGACCATTGGACCCGGGACGCCTCAATCTTGTTCTTATGCACCTTTTGTACCATTCAATGGTAATTTAATCAAGAAGATGACCTGACAACTCATCTATAGTTTCTTTTGTCCTTTGAATTAACCTCTGCACAGATTCTCTTTGTCCCCCATTTATATTCACTTCAAAACGAACCCCTACCTCAGATAGATGTTGAACTGTTCCTATGAAAATTGCTATATCTAATCCCCTACTTGAATCGGAGTATACATGAACAAGACGAAGAATCTCTTCCATAGTGAAGAGATAAGGAACATCAAGACTTCGATTCTCTTGAACATATATAGCACCAAGAACCGAATGGAGCGCTCTGTGACAAAGAATAAGACTTGTATCTAGCTGATGATGATTGTTCATGATTACAGCAAGTCTTACGTGATAGTCCGCGAGCTTCAGATAGTCTAAAATGTGCTCCTGAAACAGATTAGGGTCCTGAGTAGCGGCAATATAACTATTATCGCTTTCTTCTCTTATTTGGAACAAATATTGTGTCTGACTAGGATCGTAAAAACAATGATCTTCAAATATAACAGCTTGTTCATTCATTGTTCCGCCTCCAGCTCTCACATGTATATTTTTCTAGCGTATAGAGAAAACTATATCATAAATATAACTATATAGTAGTTTTATTTCAAATAAACTTACTATCTATTAGTTAAAGACTTTGTCTCGATTCACTACACTTCTAAATAAGAGGGGTGTACATAATGTCTGAGCTTTTAGAGTTAGTCGGTTCTCGAATCAGAGATTTACGAAAAACCAAAGATCTCTCACAAGAAGCTTTGGCTGAGAAGGCTGGATTTAATCCGAGCTATATTGGATTCATTGAACGAGCCGAACGTAATATTTCATTGAAAAATTTAGAAAAAATCGCACACGCCTTAGATGTCGGCGTAAATGAGCTATTTACATATGTACAAGAAAATGCATCATTGTCTAGTGAGGACGCGAATATGAAGCATCTGGTCACACTACTAAGAACACGCGAGCCCGAGGAGATTGCCATGGCTCTTAGTGTTCTTAAGGAAATATTTAAAACCTATGATCTGAAATAAAGAAGACACAATGCTTGAATATAAAGTGAGCAATTAATTGGAACTGATCGGATAATATTAGACTAATTAAAACATGAGATATGCAACATATGCAGACAAAGCTCCTCCGCTATACATTGCTACGTAGATCGCACGTCGCTCCATGTCATTCTCTCCCCAATTTTCGTCCCTAGCCGAAGGCAATATTGCTTCATGCAGCGTAATGATCTGCATATGCTTGTATGGATCAATTTCTGCACCGTGAATAGTGACACGTACATGTTGAGCAGCCTCTGATACACGGGTAGTAGTTTGGCATACTTTGTCGGCTTCCGCAGCCACTGCAACAGTCCTTCAGCAACTTAACAGCCGCATCGAAAAGAACTGCCTCGGCGAATCATCACCACTATTAGGCAGTTCTTCCTAAACGTTATTCTCTAATCCCACGCTCAAAATGAACGTGAAGTCGATACAAGCAAATTTCTTTCGTCCAGCGGTGCAATAATGCGCCTTCGCTATCGCTATTAATCTGCACATTAAGTGAGAAGACATCGTTCTCGAATTGCGTCATACTTCCCTTGGCCCCGCTCCATTTAGACATGGGCATATCTGCAATCAGCTTACGAATGTCTGCCGCGGTCTTCTCATTCCATTCTTCCAGAGCAAGCTTGTCCTTGTCAGAGAAGTCTTTGCGCTTGCGGTACTCCTTTTCCGTCAGATACGTATGGAAGTATTCAGCTACCTCACTTGGTGTCACAGAGTCCAGCCAGCGTTCCACACCTCTCTCTAGCATGTATAGCAATACGACCATTTTGTAGCTCTTGTTCATGACCGTCTTCTCTACATCCTGCAGCCAGTCCTGCTGACGAACATAGATTGCGCCCTCGTCGGACGATAGTAGCTCCGCCCAGTAGAGAAAGCCGACATATGAGCCGAACTCACTCCGATAGCCAATACTCTTCGAACGTCCCAGTAAGTGCAGCTCCAGATACGTCGGAATGCGGCCAAGCTCCTGTTTAACCTCCATAAAATCACTAAGCAGCTTCTCACGACGTGGAAGTCGCTTACGACTGAGTTCTTGAAGCAGATTCACCACCTGAACGTCCAAATGAATCTCACAGCCTGCGGGAGCCTCCGGCAGCACAAATTCTTGCCTTTTCTCACTTGCACGCTCTTCTCCTCGCATATCCAGTAGGCTCAGCTTCACATCTGCATTCCGGTAATTCCCGATTAGATCGATAATGACACAATGAGACTTACCTTCAGCAAGGCGCAGACCACGCCCAACCTGTTGAGTGAAGATGGTAAGAGACTCTGTCGGGCGAACGAACAGCAGCGTATCCACACGGGGAATATCAGTCCCTTCATTGAACAGGTCTACGGTCATGACCACGTCCAGCTCCCCATCACTCAACTGCCGTATGGCTTCCTCACGCGACATTTCTGTTGTCCGAGAATGTAGGCTCAGCACATTTACTCCCCGAACTCGAAAATATCCAGCCAAGTAATCCGCTTGACGGATGGATGAGCAAAAGCCAATCGTACGTGTCTGTTTGTGCTGTAGCCAAGCCGCATAGATTTTCTCCGCATACTCCTCATCCAACTGTGCTGCCAGGAGCTGATCCTCATCATAACGAGTGCCCATCCAACGAATCTGCGAATAATCAATATCATCGAATATACCGTAATATTGAAATGGCGATAGCCAGCCTTTACGAATGGCCTCGATAAAATGGATCTGATAAGCCACATTCCCATCACACAGAGCGTACACATCCTTGCCATCGAGCCGATCCGGGGTCGCAGTAATTCCTAATAGAAATTGTGGGCTGAAATGTTGAATAACAGACGTGTAAGTCTTGGCAGCGGCATGATGGAATTCATCCACCACGACCAGATCGAACGCATTCGTTGCAAACGCATCACGATGCTTCTGCATACTTAGTGTGAAGATGGACGCATATACACAATCCGCATCGCCTTCCTTGTACTGCCCATTGTATATTCCGTGACTTCGCTCAGGCATGATCTGTAGAAAGGACCGCTTGGCTTGATATAAAATCTCTTCACGGTGCGCAATGAACAATACGCGTCTGAATCTCTGAGCAAAGAATCCCGCGAGATAGGTCTTGCCAAGCCCCGTAGCCATGATGACCATGGCTTTATCGTACTGCTCCTCCATCGTTCCTGTTAGTGCTTCGAGTGCGGGCACCTGTGCAAAGCGAGGTTCAATGGGTGTAAATGGTATGTTTACCGCTACCTCCGCCAGTTCTCCCGTAGCTCCTACACTAATTTCGGCTTCTTCCATTTCTGTGATGCGTCTAATCATTTCAGGGTTCTTCTGATGATATTTCCGATACTCTGCTTCATACATTGCAATCGAATCCAGATTCACGGGCAATGTCTGCTCATGGTAAAAGCTCTGCATGAACTTCTCCTGTGCCATCTGGAATGTATACGGCTCCGCTTCGGCATTCATGGCAAGATTCCATTCATAGCCTGTCTTGAGTGCTGAAAATGAGAAATTGGACGAGCCTACGATTAGTAGCCCTTCTCCATTCTGGTAATCGAAGAGATACGCCTTGGGATGAAATGAGGTGCCCATGCTTTGCCACAGCCTTACTTCGATTCGAGAGTCTACCTCACATAATGCCCTCATTCCCTCTGGTTGCGTTATATACAGATAATCTCCAGCCAGCATGCATACCTCGGCTCCGCGTTCCGCAGCCTTCTTCAGATGTGGGGCCAGCAGCTTCACACCCGATTGCATAATAAATGAGGTCATAATATAAATGCCGGACGCACTCTGCAACCTGGGAATCAATGCATCTGCCAGATTATCCGTGATCAGCGTGACATTAAGCTTCGTCGACATCGATTAGATACACCCGCTCCTGAAAGCCTCCGCGCGCCTCTGCCTTGTCTGCCCGCAGCTTGTCCAGTTCTGCCGCATTAGCACCATGAACCTCCGCCAGCGCTCGGATGACCTCCAGCATGTCTGCCAACTCTTCCAGTGCTTCCTTATCATTGGCCGCACTCATGTATTCATCTGCTTCCTCACGCAGCTTCGTGCGAAGCTCCTGCTTGTACTCGTCCAGATCAAGTATACGTGTACGGGACTCCTTTCCCGAGGATGCTATAATGTGCGGAATTTTATCACGCACCAATTTGTTGTATGTAGGCATAAGGCATATCATCCTTTCTAAAGATGGAGCGCCTGTCTTTGGGCAAATCTCCCTTTTGGACATTATATCATTGGAAGCGGGGATAGAGGGTCTGGTTTTGTTAAGATGTTCGGTAAGGGTGAGATTATGAGAAAAAGAAAAAGCCTATCTCCTCTCGCTTAAGGGGAAATAAGCCTTCAATTATTCATCTTGAGAGTGGTTGTGAATCTAAAGGCCAATCTAATATACTGCGAGTTTCGTTCAGCTTTTGCGCTAACTGATTTAGTATCTCTTTGCTTCTTGCAAGGAGCTGCTTGGTATGGATTCGATTCATTGAACTGAAATTCATGCTATCTTCCAATGATGAGAGATATTTCACGGTACCTATAAATATTGCGTTATCCAGCCCTAATATTGAATCTTTATGTACCAATGGTAAAATTTCATTCATCGTAATGTCCGAGGGTGTACGTAATGTATGGTTCTTCTGGATATACAAAGCCTTAATCATAGATGTTAATGCCCAGTCACAGAGGATAATGCAGCAATAGAATTGCCTGTGATCGAGCATCATGGAAGCAAGCTTGATGTGATATTGAGATAGTTGGTAATGATATGCGATTGCAGATTGTAGCTCCTTAATCGTACTTGGTCTATTCTCTGATTCTACATGACAATTTAACATGTCCACCCCTCCATTAAGAATATACCAGTATTATACAGTAAAATGATACATATAGATATTATAATTATAAATTGTATTCCTCGTTTGATGTTTACCTTGAAGAAACTTGTCTACACTTTTGAACATAGAGGGGTGAATTTTTTGAGCGAGGATAAAGAAGTGCTTAAGCTTGTAGGAGCTAGAATTCGTGCATTACGCAAAGAAAGAGGATATTCGCAGGAAGCCCTTGGAGAAAAAGGTGGATTTCATTTTTCATACATAGGTCAGATCGAGCGTGGAGAGAAGAATGTCTCACTGTTGAATTTGGCAAAGATTGCTGAAGCTCTAGATGTTAATTTAGTTCAGTTTTTTGCTTATGTGAGTGAGGAGTTTGAAGTAACAGATTCTGAAGCTGAAATACAAAAGATTGTTCATTTACTAAGAGAGTCCACCGCGGATAAATTGCAATTAGCTAAAAAAGTTATACGAGAAATTGTAACGTAAAACACCCCATCCACTTTACGGGGACTGACCCCTGTTTGTGAGACAGGGATCAAAACACCTTTCAAGTTCTAAGCAGCCGGTTGCCGGTAATCAATCGGTGACTGGTGATTATTTAGTTTTGTTTGAATGCGAATGGGTTAAAGATTCGAGATAGAACGCTAAACTTTAGTGTTGAGCGAAACGATACGATGGGGCACGATCAGTGGGTATACCCTTACCTTTACTGCCTCTCGATATGCGTGTGACGTATAGACTCTGCCTTGATTATTTCCTTCATCTCCTTATTATGGTGGCGACCAGCATAAAAGAGCTCATTCCTACTTATCAAGTTGGAATGAGCTTTATCATCTCTAGTACAATTTATTAAGAAACTCCCTAGATACTCTACCTGACATATTATCAAGCGACGCCATTTTTAGCAGTTTCTCCATAAGTTCATTGTTATTTATTATATAATTTTTATTTTCTTCATTAATCAAAAATCTTAAAGAATCAATACACATATCAAATAATTCTTTGTCTGGTGTTTCAATAAGTGATAACACTATACTAATTTCTCTTACATCATTTTCTTCTTCAAAACAATATACTACTCTTTTTTGCCACTCTAACGACTTATCCAATATATTTTCCCTAAGCAATTTCCAATCTATCTCAGAAAATTGCTCCAATAACGCCATGGCATCATTTACTCCAACATCATACCAATAATCATCTGAAGCATTCTCCCCAGACATTCCAGTTATTAACATATCGAATTTTTCATATATCACAAAATCCCCCCACTAATTTAGTGGTTCAAATCCTGACGTTGGTTACCTCCAACTGGATCTCCAACAGTAATATTATTACCTTTAAAAATAGAGAAGCGTAGCAACTATATAGCGTTGTTGCCTGCTCCTCTATTATTTTAGTCACATCGCCTTTGTTTTACGACAGTTCGGAAAATTACTGCATCCCCAGAAGGCTACTCCTGCTTTATTCTTCCTCTTCACCATTTGAGCGCCACAGCTACATTTAATACCATTCTGTGCTTTCGGAGTGGGCTGTTCTTTGACTACAGGAATCGCTTTAATCTTCTTATTGGAAGGCTTCCATTTTCCCCAGCTACGCAGCTTGCTATCTACTACCCCACCATGCCAGCAATCCACCTTGAATTGCTCTGCTTCTTTTCTGGCGTCAGTCGTAAAATCGGATGTTGTTATGAGAAGGGATAGGATGCAATCATGATTCCGTTTGGCACCGACAAGCTCACGCACCGTCATCACATTTACCTTATTATGGTCAGCATAGCATTTTGCCTGTACGGCTGTTTTTTCCCCACGCTTATCTGTAATGACTAGATCAACCCCGCCATCCCTGCCACCAACCCCAACTTCTTTGACCGTGTACCCTTGATCTCTGAAGTATAGCGCCAGAAGTCGTTCGAATTCAGCACCTGTTATTTTGTCTAAAGGCAATGTCAAAATCACTTCGTCAGGCCTACATGTAGGCGAGGAACGATTGAACCCGTTGTTCTTGTTTTTATTGCTATTGGACTTACGAGTATTAGAGCTTCTGCGCCGCCGCCTTTTTGAAGGACGAAGCAACGGAGCAAGAAATGACAGAGCAACAAGAATGATTAGGTACCACATTGTATCTTGCATACTATTCTCCTTGATATCTCATTTTTGCAAATCAAGCGATGGGGCCTCAACTCGTCGTCACAATCTTTACGATTGAATTTGTTCCAGGCCCTAATCTAGGTCTTACAGATTAACTCATTCCATATTAATAGTCTGATAGACTCATTATCCAACATGCAGTCACATTTTTCCACCACAAAATACAAAATAAAACAAAAAAACCTGCTTTCTGAGCAGGTTACAATCATTTCAAATCCGTATGTATCCCTTTATTACAATAATTCTTCTTCCGCCCCTTACGCAGTACAGCACCTCGTCGTTGTTAAATTATGCAATCCGTGTTTCAACAAATGCAACATATGGTAATACCAAGATGTTAACCCACGTATTTCACGTGTGAATACAGTCAGGGTTAGTTTCAAATAGGAGGCTATACATATGCGAAAATTATTCCTTGGATGCACCTCGATCCTATCGGCTGTCATGATTATGTGTACTGGATTCCTGATCTCCGCCTTGAAGTCCGTAGAGTGGTCTGCTGATATCAACAGTGGGGCTTTTCGTACCTCTAAGGCTTTTTGTGTTGTTCAGAAATTGACTCTGGCCCCTGAGGGTTAGCTACCTTTTGATTTTTCCATACGCTGCCCTATACTAACTTGTATACAAGAAAGAAAAATCAGCCTATTATTTGAACACTGGCTATTATTCAATCACAAAGTTACTCCAACTCCACTGTGTTAGGTTAGAACTGTTCTCCCCTACCCAACTCTCCCTCTCGAAGTGAGCCTTCGCACTGTAGCCCCCAAGCTTCATTTCATTCAAATACACATACACTTATACTTACACATACGCCGCACACCCAAGTTCTATTTCTTAATATAATCCGCGAACTGGCGCAGAAAATCTAACGAACGGATATCCTCGCGAAGATGATGGTGAACGAGATCATCTATGCGGGAGGTATCCTTATTCACCATGCACTCCAGCATAGTCTGGTGCTCATGCCAGATGTCCATCAGCTTGCCCGACTCCAGCATATGCAGCTTACGATATCGGATATAGTGAACGTTCGCCTGCTGAATCAGCTGCCACAGATATTCCCGGCCCGCGATCTGGAACATGGACTGATGGAACTCATCATCCAGCTGCAGGAATGCATCCGTCGCATCTGCCTCCTCAATCACTGCCCGCTGCCGATCCAAAATGCGACTCAACCTCTGAGTATCGCTTAATGAGAGCTGTGTGGACAGCTCCTTCATGATTTCTTTTTCCAATGCGCTTCTTAAATAAATCATGTGCTCCACGGACTCGAGATCAATATAGGAGACAATATTCCCCTTCTTCGGATAAATGTCAATATAGGACTCGAGCGCAAGCTGCTTCAGCACGTCGCGTAGTGGTGTTCTCGACAGCTGGAAGCGCTCTGACAAGGTCGTCTCGCTGATCAGCGTCCCCGGCTTCAGGGCCAGAGCTAGGATATCATTCTTGAGCATCTGCTTGATTTCTTCCTTCGTGAACATATCATTCCTGCCTTCACTGTATGAATTCTTTTTATTATAGAGTATTTTGCAGAGATGGCTCTCTCGAAATATCATTGACAAGAACAATTCCTATCATATATGATCGACTCGATCTTGTATACAAGATGAATGATGATATGTAATCCACTACAATCAGGGAGGGTATTGTTATGAATATGACCTGGAGATGGTACGGGGAAGGCAATGACAACATTACACTGGATCATGTCCGGCAGATTCCGGGCGTGATGGGCATTGTCTGGTCTTTGCATGATAAGGTAGCCGGTGAAGTATGGGAAATGGAGCGCATCCAAGAGGTAGCGGATCAGATCACGAGCAAGGGCTTCAGCACGGCGGTCGTTGAGAGTGTGAACGTCCATGATGATATCAAGATCGGCCTACCCTCCCGCGACCAGTACATTGATATTTATATAGATACCATCCGCAAGCTTGCCACAGTCGGCGTCAAAGTCATCTGCTATAACTTCATGCCTGTCTTCGACTGGACTAGAACAGAGCTGTATAAGGAGCTTCCTGACGGTTCGAACGCCCTCTTTTATGAAAAGGCTGCCATTACGGATAATCCTCGCCAAATGGTCGACCGCATCCTCAAGGGAGCCGGGAAGTTCACCATGCCAGGCTGGGAGCCAGAGCGGCTTGCCAAGCTCGATGAGCTGTTTGCAGCTTATGCAGATGTCGATGAAGACAAGCTGTTTGAGAATCTGAAGTATTTTCTGGAGCGAATCATCCCGGTATGCGAGGAAGTGGACATTAAGATGGCCATTCATCCTGACGACCCGGCATGGCCTATCTTCGGCTTGCCGCGAATCGTCCGTAGTCGGGAGACCATACAGCGGATTCTGGATGCCGTAGACAGTCCGTATAACGGTCTGACCTTCTGCACAGGCTCACTCGGTACCAATCCTGAGAATGACCTGCCAGCGATGATTCGGGAATTCCACGAGCGTATTCATTTTGCACATATCCGTAATGTAAAGGTATTCGAAAATGGCGACTTCATCGAAGTATCACATCGCGGTCAAGACGGCAGCGTCGATGTGCCGGAAGTGGTCAGAGCCTATCATGAGAGCGGATATCAGGGATATGTGCGCCCGGATCACGGCAGACATCTATGGGGAGAAGAGCAGAATTGCCGACCAGGCTACGGCTTGTACGATCGGGCACTTGGCATCATGTACCTGCTGGGCGTCTGGGATAGTCTCTCGCAAGGCAAAGGAGTGAGCTGAATGCTTCAGCTTAACCGTAAGGGCTTGTTAGACCCAACAGCATGGGAAGCAGCAGATATCGAACTACCAACCTTCGATCTGGAGCTTGTCGCCCACAATACGAGAGTCCAGCCGCAATGGGTGCATTTTGGTGCAGGTAATATTTTTCGGGGACTGGTCGCTAATGCACACCAACAGCTGCTGAATAACTTGCAAGCGGATACAGGGATTATTGCCGTGGAGACCTTTGACTTTGAAGTTATTGATAAGGGCTATAAGCCGTATGACCATCTTACGCTGCTCGTGCTGATGCGGGCGGATGGAAGATTTCAGAAGCGTGTGGTGGCAAGCATCGTTGAGGGTCTCACAACAGAAGAGAGTCGCCCTGACGACTACCATCGCCTGATTGAAGTATTCGAGAATCCGAGTCTGCAGATGGCCAGCTTCACCATTACAGAGAAAGGCTACGGCCTAACAGGACCTGACGGCCAGTATCTGCCTGTCGTGGAGCAGGATGTGGCGAAGGGGCCTCAGCAGCCGCTGCATGTGATGAGCATTGCCACCTCCCTGGCGTATCGGCGCTACCTGAAGGGCCAGTACCCTATGACCTTTGTCAGCATGGATAATTGCTCACATAACGGTGATCTGTTAAAGGCCAGCATGACCACTATTGCCAAGGAATGGGCTGCCCGAGGTCTGGTGGAGGAAGGCTTCATAGACTATCTGGAGGATGAGGGGAACATCACGTTCCCCCTCACCATGATTGATAAAATTACTCCAAGGCCCTCCTTGGAGGTGCAGACTGCTCTGCAGAAGGTGGGCATAGCCGACATGGAGCTGATCGTCACCTCCAAGCATACGTATACTGCCCCCTTCGTTAATGCGGAGGTTAGTGAGTATCTGGTCATTGAAGACAAGTTCACGAACGGACGACCCGCTCTGGAGAAGGCGGGCATCATCTTCACGGATCGGAATACGGTGGATCAGGTAGAGACGATGAAGGTCACAACCTGTCTCAATCCGCTGCATACCGCTCTCGCTCTCTCCGGGTGTCTGCTCGGATATCAGCTTATTGCCGATACTATGAAGGACCCCATCTTGCGTCGTCTGGTCGAGACCATTGGCTACAAGGAAGGGCTGCCTGTTGTCGTTGACCCTGGCATTATTCAGCCTACGACATTCATTGACGAGGTGTTGCAGGAACGCTTCGCTAATCCTTATATCCCGGATACACCGCAGCGGATTGCCACCGATACGTCACAGAAGATGAGCATTCGCTTTGGCAAAACGTTAAAATCCTATGTGGACACCGCAGGACTCGATCCCGCTGATCTGACTGCGATCCCCCTGACCATTGCGCTCTGGTGCCGCTATTTGCTTGGAGTGGATGATCAAGGAGTCCCCTTCACGCTCAGTCCTGACCCGCTAATGGATACGTTACAGGGATACTTGCAGCATACGAAGCTGGGCGATCAGACCTCCGAGGTTCGCCGCCTGCTTGCGGATGAAAGGCTATTCGGTGTCCAACTATATGAGATTGGGCTGGGTGACAAGATTGAGACGATGTTCCATGAAATGCTCGCCGGCCCTGGTGCAGTGCGCAGTACGATCGAGAAGTATGTGTGCGGCAATGTGTAGCTGTTTTATTGTGGTATTTGTTTATTATGGTAATTCAAGTGAAATAAATCACAAATTTTAATTATTCACCTTGTTATTAGCCCCTTCATGCCAAAAGAACCTTCATCCCACTACAAAGTGGTTCGAAGGTTCTTTTACTCATCCGCTATTCTCCACAGCTTCTATGCTTCTATTACATCTACTGTCTATGGCATTCTACTTGAACTTATTACACTTATTGCGTCCATTACGTATGCTGCGTGTATTGCAATTATTACGCCTATTGCGCCCATTCTATCTCTCTATATCTCCATATCTCCATATCTCCATATCTCCATATTTCTATATATCTATGGTATCTATTGCCTATACTCATCGCTTGCTTCTGTTGGCCTTCTTTTCTAATGCTTCCATGCTCCATGCCCGGTACTCTCTTAGTTCACCTGCTCCAGCACATTCCTGCGCGCGACGCCGCTATCTATAGCCGCCTTGGCTACAGCAAGCCGGATTCGCTCTACCACCCTTAGATCGAAGGCATCCGGGATAATGTAGTCCTCCCGCAGCTCAGAAGGCTCGATGACCGAAGAGATCGCCTCGGCTACAGCCAACTTCATCTCGTCGTTAATATCACTAGCCTCACAATCGAGCGCCCCACGGAAAATGCCAGGGAAGCACAGCACGTTATTAATCTGGTTCGGGTAATCCGAACGGCCAGTCGCCATGACTTTCACATAGGGAGCTGCCAACGCTGGATCAATCTCGGGCATCGGATTCGCCATTGCAAATACAATCGGATCAGCAGCCATGTTCTTGAGATCCTCGACAGTAAGTACATTCGGTGCGGATACGCCCACGAATACATCGGCTCCCTTGATGACCTCGGACAGCGCACCCTGCTCATTGTTCGGATTGGTCAGCTTAGCGAATTCACTCCAATGTGACTTATCGTAATTCGTCGCACGGTTAATCGCGCCTTCCCGGTCCACGCCAATCAGATTCACCGCCCCTGCTCGCAGGAGCATTTTGGAGACGGAGATGCCTGCTGCACCGATACCGTTCACGACGATCTTCGCTTCATTAATTGGCTTGTTGCACACCTTGAGTGCGTTCAGCAGACCTGCGAGCACGACGATTGCCGTACCATGCTGGTCATCATGGAAGACAGGAATGTCCAGCTCTGCTCTTAGACGAGCTTCAATCTCGAAGCAACGGGGCGAGGAGATATCCTCCAGGTTGATGCCACCGAACGTAGGGGCGATTGCCTTTACAATGGCAATAATCTCCTCTGTATTCTTCGTGTCGAGACAGATCGGCACAGCGTCCACACCAGCGAACTGCTTGAACAGGGCCGCTTTCCCTTCCATGACAGGCATGGCTGCGCGAGGCCCGATATCACCGAGTCCCAGCACCGCTGTACCATCCGTAACTACAGCTACCGTATTTCGCTTCGTCGTTAATTGATATGCCTTGCCCTGGTCCTTCGCAATCGCCTGACATACCTTCGCCACACCAGGCGTGTATACCTTGGACAGGTCCTCTTTGTTACGAATTGGATGCTTCAGTGTGGTCTCCAGCTTCCCGCCGTCATGCAGCTGCATAATCTCCAGCAATTGCTCAACTACATCCCCCCCACGCAGTTGGGAGACGGCTTTCTCAATCAGCACACGATCCTCGATATGCTCTACTTCAATTCGGACCTCCGCTTGCGCGAGATCTTCTTCCTTCGGGTCCTCCATGTGTGCGACGACTACGGTTCCATGATAACTCTCTACGATATGAATCAAGTCCGCCATATAGTTGCTTCCGCTTCCGTACTGTACTCGCAATGAGAACTGATGGGTATTATCCAATACCTGACTCATCTTAATCGCCTCCAAAATAATAACTACCTAATGAAAGGAATAACATTTGCAATGTCGATACTTTGGTCGGTCATTTTTAATATTAAAAGCATTCAATCTCATCTCATCCATCATTCTGTATTAATAATTCGTTGTTATACGAAATAATTAAACTCTTTCGCCAACCATTCCTCTCAGATGAGCCCCTAGGTCCTTAACAGAATACAGAATGCTCTCTGTCGTACAAGCCTTAGCCTCCCCAGACCGAAATCAGCAGGGTAGCTGCCACAATCGTGAGCGCTCCACCAATCCGTGTGGAGATCTGTGCGAACGGCATCAGCTCCATCCGACCCGAGGCCGAGAGAATCGCTACATCGCCCGTGCCGCCTAATCCGCCGCGACATCCTGTGACGATCGCTGCTTCCACCGGGTACATGCGGACCCATTTGCCGACAAAATAGCCTGTGATAATCATGGCCGCAATAACGGAAGCACAAGTAATGACGTAAGGTACGGAGAGGAGCGCTGCCACATCCTCCAGCGGAATGTACAGGATGCCCAGACCGACCATAAGCGGCCAGGTCAGCGTACCCGATACGAATTTATACAGCTGATAGGCACCTTGCTCGATTTTGTATGGCAGCAGCTTGCAGATTTTGAGCAGAGCCGCACCAAAGATCATCAAGATCGGACCTGGAATACCGACGAACGGGGACAACAGACTGCCCGTAATGAACAAGCTGCAAGCGAACAGCAGACCTGCTCCCATGAGCGGGAAATCAATTTTTTCCGAATCGTAGCTGCTACCGCCGAGCTTCTGACCGTTCTTCTCCTTCACCAGCACACCGTTGCCGGTAATGGCAGGATTTTTGTCCGCCATTTTCTTAAGCAGACCTGCACCGATAATAGCAAAGACATTGCCGATGACAGCCGCCGGAATCATCTGGGCCACGTAGCTGCCGGACTCCCCGCCAAGGATCTGTGAGAATGCGATGGATAACGGCAGGATACCTTCCCCTACACCGCCACCGATGATCGGTACGATGATATAGAAGAGCGTACGGTGCGCCGTATAGCCGAACATCATGCCCACACCAAGACCCACAAGGACCGCTGCGGCCGTACCTGCCATCATGGGGATGAAAATACGGATGAACCCGCTAATCAGCGTCTGACGATTCATCCCTGTAATGCTGCCCGCCACCAGGCAGGCGATGTAGAGGTATAGAAAGTTCGACGTCTTCATCAGAGTATGCACCGAATCCACGATGGGCGGATTCAAGATGTTCCAGAAGACAAGGAAGGACGGCACCATGAGGGACAGAATGGCGGGACCGCCGATATTTTTCAGCAGAGGCAGGTTGAAGCCCAGATAGCTCAGCAGTACGCCCATAATCATAATCACTGCCAGACCACCGATCATATCATTGGGAAGCTGACCGAGAGCGGCGGCCGCGAAAATAATAATACCAAGCAGAATATAAATAGGTAGTGGAATGACGCCAATCTTGAAGCCAAGCACTTTGGATAACGGACGGACATAAGACTCCGACGATACGCTTGCCTGCTTCGGTACTTCCGTGGAGCCTACCGAAGTCTCCATTGCTTTTTGCATGACGGGTGAACCTCCTTTAATGTTCTACAGCCCCATCATAGCGGTTTTGTAAGCGCTTTTGTTGTTATGTAAATAATCAATGAATTATTAAAGTTATTAAAGTAAACGTTATCAAAATGACTATTCCCTCTATTGTGTGACTATGGGATCATTGAATAACTTCTTTGTATAGCTGCTGTACCTTTAGTGTTCCGAGCAACTGCGAGATGTACAAGGGCTTTTACAAGTATTTGCTGATCCTCGTAGGCCCCTCTGCGGTCATGCGGTATTTCTGCACGGGCCTTCCTACCGTTCCATAACTGAAGTCCATCTCCAGTACCCCCATGTCCTGTAGCTCCGCAAGATACTTGCCGGACGATACACGCGAGATTCCAGCGCTACAGGCGATCTCCTCGCTAGTGAACCATTCGGAAGTCGTCGCCTCAATGGCTCTCCATACCGCCTGCAGAGTCTGCCGCGTGAAGCCCTTGGATAACGGGGCACTTCGGGTCGTGTCCTTGGCGACCTTCGTTAGAGAATCCAGTTCAGCTTGGGCGAGCGTATCTGAACCGGTGAACAGCATCGAACGCTCGCGATACTGCTCCAAAGCCGAACGCAGGCGGTTGAACTGGAACGGCTTGATCAGATAATCGACGGCACCGCCACGTAGCGCCTGGCGAATACTCTCCTTGTCACTGGCTGCCGAGATGACGATCACGTCGGCTGCCAGTGCCTGACCACGAATATCCGACAATAGCTCAAGCCCACTGCTTCCTTTCATGTAAATATCGAGTAGGATAAGATCATAAGACCTTGATTCCAGTAGCTCAAGTGCACGCTCGGCGGATTCCGCCCAATCCTCGGCCTGGAAGCCCTCAACCTGCTCCACATAGAATTTATTCATCTCGGCGACCATCGGGTCATCCTCTACAATTAGCACTTTGATCATGGTTCCCCCTGTACCCTCGCTTTGTATGGAATCCTTACGTGAAATTCCGTTCCTGTTAATCTTGAGCTCTGACAGCTCAATCGACCTCCGAGCTTCTTGACGCTGCGCATCACCAGATACAAGCCAATGCCTCTGTCCTGTCCCTTCGTCGAGAAGCCTTGCTCATACATCCGCTTGATGATATCCTCCGGAATGCCTGCCCCGTTATCACGGACGGTAACGACGAGTTCCTGATCTCGATGCACGAAGCCGACAGCAATCTCCTTGTCTTCTGGGCCACCTTCAGCCTCAAGCGCATTTTCCAATAGATTACCTACAATAGTCACCAGTTCACGTGAGGTCTCTTCATCAGCACATTCCGGCAGTATTCCATCGTCCATAATGGTCATCTGAGCTCCCGTCTCACGTGCTCGGCTTAGCTTCCCTAGCAGGAACCCTGCCATAACTGGGTCCTTGACCTGTCTGACCAGCATTCCCGCCTCAGACTGAAAATGCTTGACGGTACCGTTAAGGTACTCCTCCAGTCGATCATAACGGCGCATATGTGTGAGCCCGACCATGACATGAAGCTTGTTCATGAATTCATGAGTCTGTGCACGCAAGGCCTCCGCATATAAGGATACACCCGACAGTCGTTCCATGAGTATATCGATCTCGGTCTTGTCCCGGAAGGTTGCAAGAGCGCCCTCAATCCGGCCATGCACGGTGACAGGAACGACATTGACCAGCAAGGTCAGGCCTTCCTGTTCGATCTCCATATCATTCAAAGCCTGCCCGCTATCCAGTACCTGATCCATTCGTAAGAGTGGGCTGAGCTCACGAGAATTCTGTCCTTCTTCTATTCTGGCATCACCTACCAGTCGCTTGGCCTCCGCATTAATCAGCGTAACGGTCCCTGCAGAATCAACAGCAATGATCCCTTCCTTGGCGGACTGCAGCATTGCGCTTCGCTCCTCCAGCAGCTTCGCAATCTCATCAGGCTCCATTCCGAGCATCAGTCGCTTGAGTCTACGAGCCAGCAGTACAGCACCTGAGATCCCAAGAACAGCAGCAATCAGAAGTCCCAGATACATAATCCAGCGATTATGTGCAACCGCCGAATTGACAGCATCCATCGACAGCCCTACAGCCACAGCTCCAAGCAGCTCTCCATCTACAATGACGGGGGCAAAGGCCCTAACCGAAGGCCCCATGCTTCCTTTTGCGATAGATATATGCTCCCTACCCTTCAACGCTTCAACCTCGTCCCCACCCATAAAGTGCTTGCCGATTCGCTCAGGCTCTGGGTGAGACAGTCTGATTCCTTCCCTATTCATGACCACAACAAATTGCACGCCGTTCAGTACACGAATCTCCTCGGCGAAGGGCTGGATCGCTGCAGCATCCCCTTGCCCCGACATTACCTGCTGGACTGTTGGGGTCCTCGATACCGTACGAGCAATTGAAATGGCCTTCTCCTCCAGATCCTCCCGGGTTAGCTCGGTAATCTTCATGTTGAACATCACATAGACTGTCAGCAGCACCAGTGCCAATACAGAACAGACCATCAGCGTAATCGTTGTCTGCAGACGCAAACGTTGCCTACCATTTCTCACCAGCACTCATCCTTTGGTCATTACGATCTCTTTCATCTTCCATCCTTAGCTTATAATGTAAGCATTGACTGTGCAATATTTATCATATTGCTCACATGGTGAGGACACCTGTTCGCTCACATCCATCCAGAAAAAAACCTTGCAGGAGCAACCCATGCAAGGTTAGTACATTGCCTATGCTCTATCTAATCCAGCGTGTACAGCTCTTGTTCCAGTGGCAGCGGTGCTGGCCGTGTACAGCTGCTCTCCATCTCGTAAAAGGCCTGGCGATCCGAGGAATAATGGCATGCCCACATCGCCTCCAGCACATGGTATGCCAGCTCGCCGCTGGCCCGATGCGGACGTTTATTCAGCCAGGCAGCAGCCAGATCAGCCGGACCGATACCACGCGTATTCTCTGTGTACCCCTCTACCAGCGGTACTTCGCTCCATTCTCGTTCACCCCGTCTGCGATAACGGACAGGCCCGCCGAATGTATTCGGGTCCGGCACCTCCAGTGATCCTTCTGTACCATAGATCTCCATACGCGGCAGTGAGCTGCCTCCGAAGATGTCGAAGCTCGTTATCATGGTGCCGATGGCGCCGGACTCGAATTGCAGCAGCCCCGTTACATGTGTCGGGATCTCCACCGGAATCTTCTGCCCACGCTTCTTCTCGCTAGTAATGGTACGTTCCTCCAAGGCTGCGCCAGTCATCCCGGCAATACTCCGAATCGGGCCTAGCAGCTGTACCAGTGCTGTCAGGTAATACGGACCCATGTCGAACATCGGCCCGCCGCCTGCCGCATAATAGAATTCCGGGTCTGGATGCCAGCCCTCGTGGCCACCTGACATCATGAAGGCCGTGGCACCCACAGGACGCCCGATTGCACCGCTCTCAATCAGACGCAGCGCCGTCTGAATGCCTGCTCCCATGAACGTCTCTGGAGCACAGCCGACGAGAAGACCACGCGAACGGGCCAGGTCCAGTACTTGACGTCCTTCCTCCAACGACACGGCTAGCGGCTTCTCCACATAGACATGCTTCCCGGCCTCCAATGCCTTGAGATTAATCTCGGCATGCACGGCAGGAATGGTCAGATTAATGATCAGGTCGATCTCGGGGTCGGCCAGTAACTCGTCTGGGGAGTAGACCTTAGCAATGCCGTAACGCTCCGCTTGCTCCTTGGCTCGCTGCAGATCAAGGTCTGCACAAGCAGTCAGCTCCATAGAGCTGAACTTATTACCATTTTCCATGTATATGCCACTGATCTTGCCGCAGCCGATAATGCCTGCTCTCAGCTTGCTTCTGTTACTATCATTACTTCTGCTACTTGCTTCGCTTCCCATAGCCCAGCACTCCTCCGCCTCGTTATTGGCTATCTCCCATGCCTGTATATGCGCCTGAAGCAGAGGCTCCGGACGACTTACCTGCCTGTTGAGTCAGCTCCTTGCCCTCGGCTGCCCATAAGAAGCCGCGCCGCATCAGTTCCTTGACCTGTGCAATCTCCACGATATCCGCATGATGCCCCAGGGAATTGTAATAGACACGCCCGACGCCCCAGCGCTTCGTCCAGGCGACAGGCATATCAACAGCCTTGTTCAGCCGGTGTGGTCCGTCCACCACGGGGAATCGTGTCGTAGCCAGCACCTCGACCGCAGGGTCCACATGCAGGTAATAGTGCTCTGACTGTACAGTGAAATCCTGTAATCCCGTCACCAGAGGACTTGAGCTCTGCTTGATCTCCACCGTGTAGAGCACGCCGTCATTCCCCGGATGAGCAACCCATTGCCCACCTGTCATGAACTGCCAATCTACATTTTTGCGAAATGCATCGCACATCCCACCATGACAGCCTGCAAGTCCCGTACCGTGCTGTACGGCTGCAGACACGTTGTTCACCAGCTCCTGCTCAATCTCCCCCATCGTCCAGACCGGTACGATTAGATCCAATCCCAGCAGCTTCTCTGCATCTGCAAAAGCCTCAAGCGTATTAGACACCTCAACCTCGAATTGCTCCTTACGCAGCATGCGGGCAAATATATTGGCCACCTTCTCCGGTTCGTGTCCGTCCCAGCCTCCCCACACAATGAGCGCTTTCTTCATGAAGACCGCCTCCCTTGATCAATTCAGTTCCTCGCCTCATGGGTAGCAGCAGCTTCTGCCGCTTGCCATGGGCATCCAAGATTACAACGACAGTAGACTCCTTGCGCACCCCACCCTGCATTCAGCATCGGGGCTGCTTCATTATCTAATACGTGTGATGATATGGAATGATGAGTAGGTGTGAATGATCAAGCTTCAATTACATATCAGCAATGCGTACCCAGCGCTTCTCCGCAACCGACTTCTCGACCGCCTCCAGCACAGCCTGACACTTCACACCGTCCCGGAAGTTCGGCTCAGGCTGGCGCCCTTCGCGAATCGCTGAAGTCAGCTCCAGCATTTCATGAATGAAGGTATGCTCGAACCCGATCGTATGGCCTGGAGGCCACCAGCTACTGGCATACTCATGCGCAGGGTCCGTCGCCAGTACCCGCCGGAAGCCTTGTACATCCTCGTCATCCGAGGTAAAGTATACCTCCAGCTCATTCATCCGTTCAAAGTCAAATCGCACACTGCCGAGGCTCCCATTAATCTCGAACGCATTCGTTGATCGGTGTCCTGCGGCAAAGCGAGTCGCTTCGAAGCTACCGATGACACCGTTTTCAAATCGAGCCATGAACAATGTCGCATCATCGACTGTGACGGGCCCCCGAGGTGCGTCCTTGCTCTGTCCAGCCTTGGCACTCAAGCCTGTCATCTCGCTGGCAAGTGGTCTTTCCTTGACGAAGGTCTCACTCATGCCTACGACCTCCTCAATATCCCCGACAAGATCATGGGCCAGGTCAATCAGGTGTGCTCCGAGATCACCGAGCGAGCCTGAGCCAGCTACATCCTTCTGTAACCGCCACACCAGCGGGAACTCAGGGTCCAGGATCCAGTCCTGCAGAAACCAGGCCCGAAAATGATACAGCTTGCCGAGCCTTCCACTCTGTACCAGCTTCTTGGCCAGCTTGACGGCAGGTGAGAACCGATAGTTGAACCCCACCATGTGCTTGACGCCTGCTTGCTCAGCTGCCTCCAGCATTTCCCGCGAATCCGCCAGATTCAGCGCAAGTGGCTTCTCACAGAAGATATGCTTGCCAGCCTTTGCCGCAGCCAGTGCAATCTCCTTGTGTGCGTCACTGGGCGCGTTGATATCAATGACATCAATGTCATCCCGAGCAACCAATTCTCTCCAATCGGTCACACTCTCGTCCCAGCCTAACTGACCTGCTGCCTGCTGCACAGCCATTGCATCCCGTCCGCAAATAACGGACATCCGTGGATACACGGCCTCCGGGAAAAACATTGGCAGACTGCGATAAGCGTTGCTGTGCGCCTTTCCCATGAATTTGTACCCGATCATGCCGATTCTTAGTTGTTGCATAAGCAACCTCCTTGTCATCTGTGTATGATCTGCATAGCCTGAGATGTTAGTTCGAACTTGATGCCGTCTCTGCTCCCCTCGATGCATTCGGTCTTCGAGAACCTTATTACGCAGGAAGCATTATTATGGAAAATAAGACCTAATACAAACAATGTAAGTATATTCAAAAATCTCCTGATATACAAACGTTCTATAGCACGAAAAAACGGAGCGGGCCTCCTAGCCTACTCCTCATACGGGGAATGTCTCCCGAATGCTTCAGTTATCACCAACGCTGTATCCCACAGATAAATGATCTGATTGTCGAGAACGCCTTCAAAAAAAGAAAGGCCTAGCACTCATGATCCGTGCCCCTCGTTCCTTCCGTCCACTTACGCTTCAGTAACCATAGGCCATGAAGGATGGCATAGATAATCATGACATTCAGGAAATAACTGAGCAAATTAATACTCAAATTATGAATAAACCATTCGCTATCACTGGGGCGCAGGCGGTATTCCGTCAAAAAGGTGAAGGGAAATCCGAATTCCGCACGAGCGGCCCCCTCTCTAGGAATTTTACCTGGGAACACAAATACAGTCAGCAGCGCGATCCACACCGACAGGTGAAATATTCTGGTATTCAACACCCCTGCTGGCATTCGGCAGCCTCCTCTCTGCAATCTCTTGGCCTCATTCCAGTGTCAGGTCCAGCAATCTTTCCCATCGTAGCATGATTTGGTATAGTCTAGAACCTTCCTTTTTTGTCATAGCTCGCCCCAGATTGGCTTGTGTAAACAAGCTACTGCTGTATCATTTACTTCTATTAACAGCTACTCCGAGGCACGCTCTCCCCCGTGCTCCACCACCATGCTCGTTATGTTCGAGAGCAGCTCTCCCGGGAGCGCATAGCTTACAGCTACCTCACGCCCGTAGGCATAGTTGAATCTGACATAGCCCCCTATAGCGCGGTAGAAGAGCTTGCAGGTGTACTCATTTTCCACACACAGCTCTGGTGCAAAGGTAGCTCTCAGTGTCTCAGCAAAGCTCTTCAAGGCCCCCTTCTCTGCATCCATCAGATAGAATTCGTGCTGGCCCTGCTCCTGCCAAGGCTCATAGTACCGCTCCGGGTCAGCCTGTGGATAGAACGCTCCGAGCCAGTGATCCATGGATTGGGTGAAATCTCCCTTCATTACAGACAGCACACGGATCTCATCCGCATGACGAGGGAACCACAGCAGCCCTTCCACATGGCGACTCACAGCAATGAAGTCACCATCAATCGTACTGGCCAGCACACAGCAGTCCCGAATCTGCTCACGAGTGATCGGCCCCTCCTCAGGATGCTCCCACAGCTCATAATCCGCGAATTCTCGCAGTCTGTCCTCATCCGGTAGCTCCACCTGAAGCAGCCCGCGATAGGTGCCTGGACCGAAGGTCTGTATAAATTGGCTATACGAGTCAGGCAGTCTCAGTCCCTGCTCCGCTTCCCATGCTTGCAGCCACTCTTGGGACACGGCTTGTGTGATGTCTGATGCGATGTACATATGAATCTCTCCCTTTCGCTAACATTCAATTCTGGTCACTCTTACCCGATATTAAATAGAGATCTTTACTATATAAAAGGGGACTTTTGGAATGATGCAGCACTTTTTGAAGCAACGCAAGCGACTAGAACGACTAAAACACCTGGGAATATTCCAGCACTCGAAGCCTTCCCTATACCTGAACAAATCAGCGGAGCCTGCCCAAGTGGAGGGATCATGGCTACAGCGAAATGCCGCAACAACACAGAATGGGCCAATACGCAAAACAAGCCGCCTAGCCCTCTTACTACCCTTACGCATACTGACCGCTACCGTACTTGTACTAAGCTTGGCAGCCACTCCACTTTACGCAGCCGCCCCACCCAAAATGGTCGTCATTATGGATGATATGAACCGCTCCTACCTTCCGATTCGGCTCCTGAATGGGTTCGATGGAATGAGTATGAGCTATGATGCTTCCAGTAAGCAGATCCATATCACCAAGGGAGACAAAGAAATAATCCTTACGATAGGAAGTAAGACAGCCCTAGTAAATCAGGAGCGTGTTGCGCTGCCAAGTGCCCCATACACCGAGCAAGGGAATACATACGTACCTATACAGCTCATGAAGGAGCAGCTAGGACTTGCTATTACGTGGAATCAGGATACTTCCTCTGTCCGTATTCAATCCGGTGAGCACAAGACTACGCTGCCGTTCATCAAAGGTACGAGTGCGCTGTCTTCCTCCAAGCCTGTCGAGAGCTCCGCACGAACCTTCAAGGTTGGCTCACGCAGCTTCTCGACTCAGATCGTCACGGTATCACTGCTCCATCCGAAGGTTCAGCTCGATGTAGCTCTGGCAGGGAATACGGTCGGCAAGGTACAGGACCTCAAGCAGATTGCCAAAGCTAATCAAGCTGTGGTAGCAATTAACGGTACCTTTTTCGATGCCTACACCACTAGCTCCTTCAAGACCCCGTACGGCTATATTGTTAGCGGTGGCGAGGTGCTGAAGGCAAGCTCCGGAGACCGAAGAACGATCTTCATGTACGATAAAAATCACTTGGCTGAGCTGATTCCTGGTCTGGAATTCAACGAGCGCTTTAAGCAAGGAACCATGGAAGGCGCCCTGCAGGCGGGCCCCCGTCTTGTAACCAATGGTAAAGTATCCATCGACGTCACGAGAGAGGGCTTCAAGGACCCGAAAATACTGACAGGCGGTGGAGCCAGAAGCGCGCTGGGTATTACCAAGGATCACAAGCTTATTCTGTTGACAACCGGGGGAGCCACTATTCCGCAGCTCGCAGAGATTATGAAGCAAGCGGGTGCTTACCAAGCCATGAACCTGGATGGCGGAGCATCCAGCGGCCTGTATTACAACGGTAAGTACCTCACGACACCAGGTCGTCAGATTAGCAACGCGATCATTGTAACTACCAACTAGTTGTGACTATAAACTAATTGCCGGTAAGAGTATTAGCAGGACGGGTAACAGGAAAGAATGCACCAGGACAGTATACGCGACTAATTTAGCGTAGATCGTAACAGAGCCGCTCATGTTGACCACGAGCGGCTCTGTTACTTATGTTCAGATTTTACCCAAGGCTATAGCTTGTCTACGTCTGCTATGCTGACTTTCATCCTAGTTCCAGTCTACCTTCTTCATTTCCTGCCTTTTCAAATTCGAGCCGTCTAGCTCCAGCCTACACTCTCGAACCACAATTGCTCATGATTCTTGAGCAGAGCATTACGAATGTACGGAACCGTGTTCTCCGGCAGCTCGCTCAGTCGGAACCAGCGCAGCTCCCCGCACTTATGCGGCTCGCAGTTCACAATCTCTCCACTCCAGCTGTGGGCAATCAAGTAAAAGTCGATCCACTCACTGCGTGTGTTTTTACGATGGTAAACGCCCACAAGCTCTAGCTCCTCTGGTTCTATATGTACGCCTGCTTCTTCTCTCGCCTCCCGAATGGCAGCAGTCTTGACCTCTTCACCACCGTCAATCCGGCCTGCTACCACACTCCAGCTTCCATCTGCGAAGCCAGTATTTTGTCTTAACAATAACAATACTTCATCAGGCGCACGGTAGAACAAGATATGAACTGCGCCGTAAAATACAGGTTCTCTCATACTTCCTCCAATTCCAGCCACGCCGTCTCCGACATGACCTCTATTCCTTCCTTAATAAGCAAGGCTGCTGTTACGCCGCTGCCTGCAATCCGCTCGCTACTGAACAGTCCGTTATAGATCTGCTTCGTTCCACAAGAGGGACTATACTCCTTAAGCACCACCAGCTTAGCTTCAAGCTCCTTGGCTATCTCCAGCGTCCTCATCGCCCCTTGAATGTACAGCTCGCTTACATCCGCTCCGGTCTTGTCCATTACCTTCGCTGTGCCGTTCAGCACATCCAGACCGCTGCCCCCAACGATCTCAGCCGGAGGCCTTGGTGTCGTAAAGCCGCCCAGTAACTCAGGACAGACCGTAACGGCCTGTCCAGTCTGCACCAATCGTTCCAGCTGATCCTCCAGACAATCTGAACCGTTATACCGTACCTTGTGCCCCGCCAGACAAGCACTTACCAATATCACTTCCTCATCTCCCAACCAGGCAGGACAAATCCAAGTACACACTGCACCTGCACCTATACCTATACCTATACCTATACCTACTCCTTGTACTTGTACTTGTACTTGTACCTGTATCCAATTCCTGCTTCCATTCTTGCTCCATCCTTTACTATACTCTTGCTGTATTGTCATGCCAATACGTATCAGGCGGATATCGTTATACTTCACTCACAATATCGTAGCCTGCTCTTACAGGATGTCCTTCAAGGTCTGCTTCAGCGTGGGATATGTGAATGCAAACCCTGCTCGCTCCAATCGCTCAGGAATAACCCAACGGCTCTTGAGAATCAGCTCTGTCTCAGTACCAATCAGACCAGCCCCCATTTCCAGAAGCCAGGCAGGAGCCGGCAATCCGATGGGTGCCCCCAGTGCAGAGCGTAATTCTCTCATCAATTGTGTGTTGGAGACAGGCTGCGGAGAAGCACAATTGAATACTCCATCCAATTGCTCATGATCTTGCAGGAACCGGACAATCCGATACAGATCCTCCACATGAATCCAGCTGAACATCTGCTTACCCGAGCCTTGTGGACCTCCCAGGCCCCATTTCACCAAATTCCGATAAGGTCCCAGCACACCACCGTCTGGGCCCAGCACAATCGAGATTCGTAGTGCAATCTGTCGTGTATCAGGACAATCGCATGAGAAGAAGGCATGCTCCCATGCCTTGGCTACTTCCACAGAGAAGCCGCTGCCCAACTCCCCATGCTCCTCCGTCATGGGCCGATCCTCTGCATGTCGATAGATTGTAGCCGTGCTCGAATTGATCCATACAGGTGGCGGCTTCTCACAGCCTGCGATCGCAGCGCCAAGCTTCTCTGTCGTCGTTGTCCGAGAATTGAGGATTTCTGCCTTGTTACGCTCATTATAGCGGCAGTTCACCGATCTGCCCGCCAGATTCACCAGTAGCTCTGCTCCCTCTAGCGCAGCAACTATTCCATTTGTGTCATCCCAGGAAATATGTCCTTCCTGCCGGGAGATGATCTTCACGGTATATCCCTGCTCTTGCCATCGCTGTGCAAAATACTGTCCAATGAAGCCTGTACCGCCGGCCAAGACAACCTTTCCATTCATGAGTAGCAGCCCCTTTTTCAAAAAAAATATCAAGCCTACTATATCAAGCCTACTTATACTTCAGCTTCCAGTCCTTCGTCCATTCAGCAAATGTCATATCCGTCATCTCTTCCAACGTCTCGCCCTGAAGACTATATACAGAGCCGACATGTGGTTCATCATAATCTGGCTAGCTGTACCCGCCGATTACCTTACCCTCCGACAGCATAATAGAGACGAATGTCTGATGTCTGCTATTGCCCTTCATCTCATCCAGTGGATGATTGGTTACCGTGAAGGCGACTGTGCGAATCTTTTGACCGATATAATCTAGGGGCTCCACCTTCAGTATGCTCCAATACTGCACGTAGGGAAGCTCGGTAAGCATAGGGCGTTCCAGCGTATACTCATAACCCATGTCTTCATAATCAACAACTGTATAGCCTTGCTGCTGCACATAATGCTCTGCCTCCTGCAGCTCGGCCTTGGTCATCGTGGCGTTCCCACGATGTCGCTCAGCTTGCGGCTCATCAGCAGTGCAGCCCGCCAGCAGGCTCAAGACCAGCAAGCCCCATACGATGCACGCGGTATATTTGAACGACTTTATAGGTATCATGGGCTTCGTAGGTTGGGCCATCATGGTCATAATGGGCTTCATCGACTGTTTTATGGACTTGATGATCCTCATGGGCAGTATGGACCGCATGATGTACATTAAACGCGGAAAGCTTGTGATTCGATGCTTCATCAGCTCCACTCCTTTTCCTGTCATGCTCCAAGTGTACCATCTGCTGATTGCCTATAGACGATAAAATATGGGAATACGCCCAGAAAATCAAAACAGCGACCGTCAAGAACGAGATAGCTACGTCCTGGACTGCCGCTGTATTATTGAATTTACGTGCCTCGACAGCATGGACTCATTCGGATGCCCTATACTGCGGTCACAATCATTGGCTGATTCTTTGTAATGATAATCGTGTGCTCATGCTGTGCCACAAAGCTATTGTCGGGTACACATAATGTCCATCCGTCCGGTTGCTCATCCACATACCCTGCACCAGTGGATAAGAAGGGCTCAATGGTAATGACCATCCCCTCTTTCAAAGTCCTTTTATCGTGCTTGTTATATACAGGTAAAATCTCTGTTGGGGCTTCATGCAGAGATTTTCCTACACCGTGGCTACATAGATTCTTAATGACGTTATAGCCGCCTTTTTTAGCTTCACTTTCAATAATTCTGCCGATCTCGTTCAACTTGACTCCATGCTTGAGCGATGAGATGACCTTCATCATCGTATCGTGTGTGTATTGACACAAACGCATTAATGTCGGGTTGTATGGAGCGATCGGAAAAGAATGGCCCGCATCCGCATAATAGCCTCCCAGTTCCGCCGAGACATCAATATTGACCAAGTCCCCCGGTTGAATGATTCGATTTCCTGGTATTCCGTGGGCAACCTCACGGTTAACACTAATACAAGTGTTGCCAGGGAAATTATAGGTTGACTTGGGTGCTGGTACGGCCCCATGCTTCTCCAAGAACTGCCCCCCAATATCATCTAATTCCTTTGTCGTAATTCCGGGACGTGTGTGATTTTTCATTTCATGAATCGTCAGTGCAACGATTCTGCCTATTTCCTTCAGACCATCAATATCTTTTTGTGATCCTATTGTCATAATAGCTCCTCCGCTTTTCAGATGGATTTATTATAACATATCACAGAACGGTCCATTATTCGGTCTACGAAAAGAATCGCTCACCACCGACTTATCCAAGCAGCTAGCCCGTAGAACTTCCACATAGAATGTGCAAAAAAAGACCGCTCTACGTAAGAACGGTCTTGTCTTTGAACAGCCTGTATCAACTAAATAATGGTCATATCGTTATGCTTCCCACAAAAGCAGAGTTACTTAACTCAGCGTATCTATTTGCGCTCCAGCAGGCGATCCAGTATGAATTCAAGCTGGGCTTCTAGCGACACTGGATCGTTGAACAGATCTCCCTTGCGGTTCGTTGTGAACACCATACCCTTCTGCACGGCAGGGAGACCCTTCCACACACTGCTCTCATACACTGCTGATGGATCTGCATCATCACCGCTCCAAGCGTTGGTGAAAATATAATCACCTGCATAATCCGGCAGCTTCTCCATGGATAAATCCGCCCAGCCCTGACCACTATCAATGGCTTCCTTCTGAATCAGCGGGGGTGCTTTCAGGTGAAATTCACCATACAGTATATCTCCGCCGCGGGCAAAGTTATGGCCGAAGGCATAGATTCCCTTGGCATAAGGCTGGAGAATCGATACCGTCTTATCACCGACAGCTGCCTCCACTTCTGGCTTCACCTCAGCGATCTTCTTGTCCCAGGACGTGATCCAAGCTTCAGCCTCGGCTTCCTTGCCCGTGATTTTACCGAATTCACGTAGTTGCTCACGCAATGGCAGCTCGCCATACTTGATCGCCACAGTTGGGGCAATCTTCGAATAGTTCTCAATCACTGCTGCGTCAAGCCAGCCCGGCGCAATGATCAGATCCGGCTGTAGCTCCAGAATCTTCTCGAAGGACTGTCCGTCCCCCAGGTCGGCAACGCCGTCCAGCTTTCCTTCAAAATATGGATTCTCCAGCGCCTGCTGCTTCACGCCGATGGGCTTGATGCCCAGCACCAGTAGATGTCCAACATAGCTATCCGCTACCTCTACCACTCGCTGGGGATTGCGGGGAAGCTGAACCTCTCCGTTCGAGGTCTGATAAGTAATCGTCTCGGATTGGCCACCCTCGCTGCCGCTTGCTGTTTCGCTTGTATCGCTTGAGCCTGTTGATGAAGATGTAGCTGCATTGCTGCATGCGGCCAACACACCAACGAGCATAAATGTTAACATGAGCATGGCCCATTTTCGAATTGAATGCACGTGCACAGTCTTCTCTCCTGCCTTATTAAATTGGTAATGAGTATCATTATCAACAGGATTATAGCAAGGATATCACCGTCTGTCCACAAGCCTTTCCAATCATCAACCACTCTACTACAATATAAAAATGAGCTAATGAGCCGTATTCCAAGTTACGGATGCAGATACAGTTAAGGATGCTGAGCCTGAACATACGGCTTTAAACAGGCTCATTTTGTAAGGAGGAAAACCTATGGGCTGGGAATATGGAATCAAGCTTCCACAAGTCGATGCCGACACAACTATAGACAGCAATCAACATGAGCAGCTAATTGAACGGATCTATGAAGAGCTAAGAGCAGAATTTCATGCTGCCTATCGAATAACCTACGAGCATGGGGAGATTATCTTATGGAATGATGACTATCCTGAGTGGCCTCATGTCTTGAATATACAGATTGATCACCCTAGCACACCGCTGGACATCGTTCCTGCTGGAGAAGCATACATTCTGTTACTCTTCCATACTGGAGGCAAGCAAGCACGCGAGCTCAAGCTACAGCTGGAGCATATTGTGGCCCGCTACGCCCCAGCAGCCATCTGGTGGGAGCTGTAATGCACTGAATTGCTACCTCTTGTTCTGCAACTAGGGCTATGGAGTGGCATAGATGTGGTGCATATCCTCGTAAGCGAATCCCTCCGTGTCGCCAAGATCATACGACATAGTACGAGGATACCTTAACGTAACGCTCTGGCAATGATCAGCTCCAGCCACTTCCAGGGTAAAATAGCTTTTGCCCAGCGCATCAATCCGGCCCCTTGGCCCACCGCATAACGAAGACGAGGGGATCGTTTGGAGACAATCCGTGCAATCAGGTCCGCCACCTGCTGTGGATCAGGCGCTGTCTTCGCAGCTTGTCTGGAGTAGCTCAGCACGGCATTTAACCTGTCCCGGTAAGGTGAGTCTTGGGCCATGCGGATTCGTCCCAGCCCCTTGTTCCAGATCGCCGTGCGGAATGCCCCAGGCTCCACGATGACGACCTTCACCCCGTAAGGTGCCATCTCATGACGGAGACTTTCGCTATAGCCCTCGACGGCGAACTTGGAGGCTGCATAGGGCCCGTAACCTGGGAATCCCACCAGTCCGCTCACACTGCTGACATTGATGATGGAGCCGCTGCCACGCCGTCTCATATGAGGCAGTACCTCTCTTGTCATCGCTACAAGTCCGAAAAAATTCGTCTCCATCTGCTCCCGCCAATCGGTGAGCGTCAGTTCCTCCACATAGCCGCCCAAGGCGAAGCCTGCATTATTTATTAGCACATCAATCTGTCCAAAGCGTCCAAGCACCTCGGCTACTGCCTGCTGAATGGTCTCGCTATCGGTCACATCCAATGGAAGAAGATGTATTCGATCGGCAACTCCTTTTTCCCGTGCCAGAGTAATCAGTTCCCCCGCTCTAGCCGTATTTCGCATCGTCGCAGCTACCTGATAGCCAATACTGGCCAACCTGACGGCAGTCAGCAGCCCAAAGCCACTGGACGTACCTGTAATCAAGGCGACTGGCCTATGCTTAGGTGCACCCGAGCTCATTTGTGAATCCAATTACCTCATCCTCCTTGATGAACGCTGCCACTCTAGTGGCAGTAATACAGCACCACGATGATGCCTCCAGCGTCACGCTCCCACAGCTCGACAAAGTAACAGTAGCCGCTCGGGAACTCCGTCAGATCAGCCTCATCGGACAAGCAGATATGGTGCTTATAGGCTGTATCCCACTTCAAAGTAACCTCTTGAAAAGGCGTATGCTCCAGCTGTGCGACATCATTCGTCTGATAACTGCAGATGAATATGTCCTGAGCCTCTTCCTGTTGCAACATGCGCTCAAGCTCTTCCATGCTCGCAAGCGGCCTTCCGGTTCGTGAGATAATTGCGTCGCCATCATAGATCGCCTGCTGCTGCTTGTCTATGATATACCTTGTTCTCGCCAAACCCTCTTCACCCTCCAATAGTCTTAGTATTCAATCGCATTATGGTTTAGATGATGTGCAGGCACTCAGCGTACACTCGCTCAAGGTCATAGCTTCAGGCGCTGAATGATCGGCACTCCAATCCGATAAAGCAGCTTCTCCAGCATGGACCAGCACATCCGAGTACCAAGAGACAGATGCTTGTCATAGACGGCCATGACCTCCAGCTCAGCTACAGCTCCGCGATTACGCTTGAACTGTCCGACACCCGAGCTCTCATGTAGCAGCAATCCCCTCTCGTCCGCAATCCCGATCAGCACCGCAGACAGCATCCGATACAGTCCCGTCTGCTGCGATAGCTTCGTATCATAGCCAAAGAGCGGCGCAGTCATGATCCCATCTCTGACAAAAAAGCCAAGTATGGCGTCTAGACAGCCATCCTTGCGCAGCCCATGCAGCTCCAGTGTCCCTGATTGGATAGCCGTCTGGATGAACAGCTCCGTGAACTGCGGGTTACATGGCGAATATTTATGAATATACAGCATGTCGTATAATTCCTTAATACGGGGCGCATCCACAAGGCGCATGTCCTGCGGCCCTGCGACAGTGTAGCCATGCTTGTCGATAAGTCCACGATCCCGCTTCACAAGCCATCTGGCCTTCGCATTTATGGATGGACCTGCTGACTTCGAGGCTGCTTGCAGCAGATAAATCTGACGGCTGGGGATCAGCTTGCACCCATACTTGCGTACCGTCTCCAAATAAGTGCCACTAGTAACGTCATTCAACGATCGGCACACGATAGCATGTTCTGGATAACGTTTCTGCAGTTCAGTCATGAGTGCTTCCAGCCCTGCGGGGCTGATGGCGGGAAGCACGTTCGTAGATAGCAGCCAGTTATTCACCTGTACCACCTGATTAAAGTGAGCCTTCCGCAGCAGCAGACCGATGCCACTAAGCAAGCAGCCCAATATAGCCTCAGCAGGCCGATTATGGAGCAAAGCAAGCTCTTCTCGCGCATAGGTCACAAAATGAGTGTATGGCGAGCAGACATAGGAATTGTCATACTCCGTCTCGTTGATGGTCACCGGGATGGGAATACCGTCTACCGTAGCCATAAGCAGACGAGTGCGCACATTGTGAACATACAGCTGGATTGACGGGGCGAGCAGTAGCGGCAGGAGATAGGTTTTGGCATCGTGCCCATACGCTGTCTCTGGCCAGCTCAGGTCCTGAATATTCGATTCATCGTAGAAGACGATTGATGCGCTGTTGCTCATGGCCTCCATCTCCTCTCTACTCGTCTTAGCTTCAGCGCTCCAGAATTGTGCTCATAGGTTACGAAACGAAGCTCAGGCACCAGACAACCAATTTTCCCGCACAGGGCTGTAATTTGTTCAGTAATCTGATTCTGCACCATGGCTCGCTCTTGTGAAAGAATACTGCTCTGTAGTTCCACATTGCTCTTTAGCACTACATCATGCTGTAACTGAACACCACTCTGTAGTTCCACAGCGTCCTGTAACTGCCCATCTTTTTGTACCTGCCCATCCTTCTGAGGGTCCGTATCATCCTGAAGCTCCATACCCTTCTGTGACTTCACATCCTTCTGATGACCCACATTTTGTAGCTCCTCATTATTTTGTAGTTCCTCATTTTCTTGAAGCACTTGCCCCATAGTGGCAGAGGAATCTGCGTATAAAAAGGAAATCTCCAGCTGAAGCGGTCCCGTCTGCACAACCCGGTAGTGCTCAATGTTCGAGGATGACGTGATCATGGCACGACTCACAAAATCAGGGAACACGGCAACTGGCTCACGGTGCTCCACATGCGGCAGATAGATAATATCATCACAGCGGCCTTCAATCCGCTCAATGGCAGTGAATACCGAGCCGCAAGAACAGGGAGCTGTCGCCTCTGTCAGAATATCGTTCAGACGATAGCGAACAATGGGCTGGGATGTACGCGAGAAATCCGTAATAATCGGCACAAAGCGGCGCGTATCCGGGTCAAGGTATTCTTTTTCGATATGAACAATATCTTCATTCAAATGAATCGTGCCATGCTCACAGGTTGTCCCAAGGAATCCCTCCGTACATTGGTATGCTTGGTGCACCGTCTGTCCGAAGGCTTCCTCAATGTAGCGGCGATCCAGCGGGTCGAGCACTTCTGCTACAGAGATCAGCTTGCGAGGACGTGCTGTAAGACTGCCTGCCACGCAGGCCTCAGCCAGAAGGCGCAGCATGGATGCAGGAGCAATCCAGATCCCTGGTCGATAGTCCTCCATCCGCTGCACCAGCTTCTCCAGAGGCTCCAGCAGATCGAAATATTCGAACCGCAGCCGTCCCCGCTTCACCGACTCATATAGGTTGCTGTTGGCCCGGAGGAAGAAAGCAATCTTCTCTTCCTGCAGCAGGCTTCCCGGAAGTAGCTTTGCCAGCACCGTTCCACTCCAGGCTGCCTGCTCGCGATCGCTCACGATGAACAGACCACGGTTGCCTGAGGTACCAGACGACAGACCTACCGTTACGCCATTCAGCAGCGGCTTGAAATCACGTGTCTGCTCCGCCTGTGAGGCCATCTTGAAGGCTTGATCACGGCTGAGCCCAACGGTGTTCAGCTCGTCAAAGTGCTCCATCATCCTTTGCTTGTCGATTATGGGGAAGCTGCGCCAATCTTCAGAAGCTGTCCCTTCCCATAGCTTGCGATAAAAAGACGAGGCCTGCCGCACACGATGCACATGACGGATAATCTGTCTCTCCTGCCACGCTTCAAGCCTACGGCGAGCACTTTGTCTACGTATATCCACTGATTGTGATGCAGCATGGCGTTGCTGGGACGGAGACTGCCAGAAGCGCCATTGATAATACAAAGTACGAATATAATAATACAAGACCAGATGCAGCTTCACTCCAGCACCCCTCTCCCCCATGCTGCAAGTACTTCACGACAGTGACTTGGCACAATACGCAGTGTCGGAACCTCCTTATGCAGCTGCCGTAGCAGGTCATAGCTCTGCTTGTATTGTTGTCGATCAGACATGATGAGGCCAGCAGCCGGATGTGGGAGGCGATCCTCAAGATAAGCCCGGCTTGACCAGACAGCATCCGCGCACAGCAGATAATCGTCTGTTGCCGTGGATACGAGCAGGCCGATCATCCCAGCAGCGTGACCAGATAGCTCAATGGCCAGCAGACTGCCATCACCGAATAGATCATAGCCTTCCATACAAGGAAAGGCAGAATCCTTCCCTGCATTGAACGGCTGTACGATGTCCTTCTCCCTGATCGGCAGTGAGCGCTCTGCGAAATCCTCAGGCAGCAGCCCCGGCAGAAAGCCTGCCCGCACACTCGCTAGCGGCCCTAGATGCTTGACCGCATGATATGCTTTATCCAGATAAATGTAGCGTGCATTGGGAAAATCCAGAAGTCCCCCGATATGGTCCCCATGAAAATGAGACAGAACAATATATCTCACATCATCTGGCGCAATACCCGCTGCCCTTAGCTGGCTGGCGGCACTATCCTTATCCTGATAAATTACTGGCGTAATGTACCGATACAGTGCGCTCGGCAGGTGAGCCGTCTCCTCGAAAAAGCGCTGACTATAGCCCGTATCGAATAGTACAGGGCCGTGCTCAGGATGAAGAATGCAGGCGAAGCCAGCCGGAAAAGCCACCGAACGAAGTGACCCGCCGCGCAGCGTCAGCCACTCAGGATGTGTACAGTAGCCTGCCGCCCGGATCATAAGCTTGATCGGTTTTGATGTCATCATGATTGGTTCACCCACCAATCAGCAAATCGTCTCAGCCCTTCTTCGATCCCCACGCTAGGCACGTAGCCCAGCCGCTTCCGAGCGAGTGATATATCCAGCGTCTGCGTCATCCCTACCGAGCCGACCGTATACCGGGTTAGCGGAGGCTCCCCCTGTAGTGGCAGCACTCGATAGGCCAGCTCCAATGCTCCTGCCAGTCCGTGTGCTACCGGATAGGGAATCGAGCGGGTCCGCAAGGGAATCTCCAGCATGACGAACAGCTTGTGCAGCAGCTCACGGAAGCCGAACGGCTCTCCATTCGAGATGTTATAGGCCTGGCCCATAGCTTCCGGTGCAGCGCTGCATCCAAGCAGCATGGCATCCACTACATTGTCCACATAAGTAAGATCAATCATTGCTTGTCCACCATTCAGCATCGGTACGCCGCTCTTCCGATTCGCTTCCAGTAATCTCGGGAACAAAGTCTGATCCTCTGGTCCGAAGATGGCACGTGGACGCAGAATCAACGCAGGTAAGCCCTCCTGGCAGGCCCGGAGCACCTCTTGCTCTGCCAGCAGCTTCGTAGCTGCGTAGGTATTGGCAGGACGCAGGGGAAGGGGCTCGGATTCCCGAATCATACGCCGTGGCTTATAATCGAAATAAATGCTTGGGGTTGAAATATGTATGAGACGCTTAGTGCCGTGTCTCTGACAACCAGCAATGATATGACGAGTACCTTCTACATTGCTGCCATAGAACTCATCGTAAGCCCCCCATGGAGCTGATAATGCACCGCAATGAAATACATAATCCTGACCTGCACACGCCTCTGCAACGCCAACAGCATCACGCAGATCTGTCTGTACGAAGCGGACGCCTTCCTGCTCCAGTAGCTTGCCAGCAGTGCTCGACCGCCCCATGCCACTGACCTCCCAGCCTAGCTGAACCAGGCGACGGGCGGCATGGCGACCGAGAAATCCGGTGGCTCCTGTTACTAATGCTCTTGTCATCATGTCTCTCCGTTCCATTCGATATCCTGAGTCAACGACTCGGTCACCGTGATGCCCAGCCGTCTGCTCAGGCGCCAGGCTTGATATACCATATATAGCTGCTCGACAGCAGGCCCCCTGTCTTCTCGGTGCCAGATGACGTCGCGTGCTCCGCGCAGCGCTGTTATCCATGTGCGCCAATCCTGTCTGCTCCGATTCTCCTTGAGCCCACACCCCAGCATGGCCAGACTGATCATCGCTGCAGCCCCCGGAGTTGGTGTCACGGAGCGCCCGGCCTCCAGCAGCCAATCCGGGTCTGTCAATGCAACAGCTAATCCGTCCTTCGCTGTGAACAGATGAGTGCCGCTTGTGGCACGTGGATTGCACTCCAGCGGGTATAGTGTCCCATCCTCTGCTTGTATGAAATCAAAGCTGATCTGACCCGAATAACCAACAGCCGCGACGAACTGCTGTACCCATGCATACGCCTCTGGCTGCTCTGCCTGCTGGAAATGCACGCTGGCACCTGCATCGCCTGTGCGATAGCGGCATTCATAATTGGCGTGGGCCACGATGCTCCCCTCATAAGCTACACTGTATGTACACCAGGCTGTTCCCTGTATGTACTCCTGAGCAATCCATGGATTGGATGGACTTATCTGCGCCCAGGCGGCCTCGCGCAGCACTCGATCGGCAGATTGTCTCTTCCGCGGCGCTCCAGCAGAAGACGGCAAAATAACCCGTGACGCGAACCTGGAATAAGCCGGCTTGAACACAAGTCCTGATCCTATGCCGAGTGCTTCTGCACTTCGCCACGCTTCCACGCTTGCAATAATCTCCGTATCTGGCACCTGAAGCCCGAGCTGCTCTGCTAAGCGGATGAATTCTCCCTTATGATGTAGCTGATGCAGTAGGTCCAACTCTGGTGCCAGCACTCGGCAATGACGCTGCAGTCGCTCCCGTTCGCGAGCAATATGGAATATCTCCTCACAGGTCGGAATCAGCAGATCAATCTGCCACCTTACAAGCAGGCTTTCCAGCGCTTCCACAAAAGCCTGTGGCTGCTGTCGTGGTGGCGGCAGGACTGCAGCTTCCTTCACTGCACTGGAGGCCCGGCACAAATAACGTGATATGCTGTCCGCCGCATACACCTGATGACCTGCACAATGAAGCTGTCTAACAAGCTCCAGCGCGACAGGTGCTCTGCCACCAGTGATGAGTATGTTCAGCCGTCCCGCAAGCGGTGGTAGACCAGCAGCCTCCTTAATAATCAAGGACCATGCCTCCCAGCGACAGCCCTGCTGCCGTACCGATAAGCAGCATGCGCTCCCCGCGCTGAATACGTCCTTGTTGAATAGCTTCATGCAGTCCCATGGGAATGGAGGAAGCTATCGTATTCCCGTGATTCGGCGTAATGTTCATCAGTTGCTCCTGCGTGATCCCCAGCTTCCTGCACAGTAAACGCATCGCCATCGCACTACCCTGATGGGGAATGACCACCTTGAAGTCCTTCATCTTCGTTCCTGAACGGGTGAACAGCTCTTCCATGAATTCAGGCAGCAGTCTGGAAGCCATACGGAATATTCCTTGCCCGTCCATATGGAATCTGAACGGCTCTTCGACAGGTATATGCGGCAGATCAGGATGATACTTCGTTCCTCCACCTGGTATTTCCGAATAATGAGCCCCTTGACTATAGGTGCGCAGAGAAGTGTAGATAATCTGCGACGCATCATTCGTATGGGACGGTCCGATCACAACGGCTGCAGCTCCATCGCCAAACAAAGCAGCGCTCTCCTTGTCTTTCCAGTTCAATCCTACCGAGGCAACCTCTGTCGCTACGAGCAATACATGCCGATAACGTCCCGCATCGACCATGTAAGACAGCACATCCAATCCTGTCAGAAAACTCAGACAGGTGGCATCTATATCAAAAGCAGGAACCCCTGACATCTCCTGCCCCATCGCTTTCTGAATCCATACCGCAGTGGAGGGTAACGGCTGCTCCTTCGTACCGCTCGTACACACCAGACAGTCGATATCTGAGAACTGGAGCCCTGCATTCACAAGGGCAGCCTCCGCCGCTCTGGCTCCCATATAAGAAGCGGTCTCTCCTTCGCCCACATAATGCCGAACACCGACGCCTGTTATTTTATGCACCCAGCCAGCAGGCACGCCAAGGCGCTCATCAAGCTCTTCATCGGTTACCTTACGACTAGGGAGGTACTTCCCTGTACCTAATATTTTCACTCTACGTAATTGCATCTCTATCCTCTCCCGGTTATCTAGCTGACTTACCGCGTCTGTACTTGATACTCTATCTATTATAACAGCACTGTACACCACCTTGAATCAAGGGACGGATTGTAATATGAAGTGCGACACCTACTGGAAATAAATATACCAAAGAGCCCATGGCCGGATTCGTGTAGAATGAAGGTTCCTACACCACATTCACACAAGGAGAATCCACCATGAGCTACACACATCTTAGCATAATCGAGCGAAGCAAGCTAGAAATCCTCCACCAGCAGGGGAAAAGTACCAGAGCGATTGCCAAGGAACTTGGCAGACATCATGCCACCATTGGCCGTGAACTCCGCCGAAATGCAGCAGAACACCCGTACTGCGCGGAGAACTCGCAAGAGGGCTATGTCCAGCGCCGTAAGGCGTCAGTTTCCGGAGGTAAGTGGAATCTAGAACTGGCGAGTCGCATCGAAGAAAAGCTTCAGGCGACCTGGTCTCCGGAGCAAACCGTAGAGCGATTGCGTCAGGAGGGTCAAGCGATGGTATGTTTTAAAACGATCTATCGCTGGCTGTATACAGGCCGTTTGGTAAAAGGCGTGCTTACGGTTTTACGGCACAAAGGTAAACGGCAGAGACCTGCAGAGACACGCGGCAAGTTCGCTGTGGGTAAGGCCATCTCTCAGCGTCCGAAAGTGGTTCGTTCCCGGGAGACCTTCGGCCATTGGGAGCTCGATACAGTCGTCTCAGGCCGTGGGAAAAGCAAGGGCTGCTTGGCCACGTTTATCGAACGCAAAACCCGCTTGTACACCGCCATTCGGATGCCAGACCGTACCGCGTTGTCCATGGAGATTGCCTTTGGTGTAGCGGCCTCACAGTATCCTACCCATGCATTTCAAACCGCTACCGCAGACCGTGGCAAGGAGTTTGCCTGTTACGCCAGCTTGGAAGCTACTCATGGCGTACAGGTGTATTTCGCAGATCCGTATTCCTCCTGGCAACGCGGCTCGAATGAGAATGCCAACGGCCTCTTGCGAGAGTTTTTCCCCAAGGGGACCGATTTCGCGCAAATCACGGATGAAGCTCTGGAAAACGCTCTGCACTTGATCAACCAAAGACCACGTAAATGTCTGGACTGGAGGACCGCTCACGAATCCTTTTCAGAGGAACTGTCGCACTTGGCTTGACAATCCGTCAAGGCAAAAAACACCGCTCCTTCTCCACGGGGAGAAAGGCGGCGTTCGGTCATGCGCTCATGCTAACGTTATCTTGTATTACGACACTCTGGCTACAGTGTTATAGCTGAGGTGCTTAATCTATCATTTTATGCATTTTAATATTTGCTATTTCATTCTATTCTATATCGTCATATTTCTATAATGTTATCCTTCTGTGATTCTTGTATTCTTGTGATTCTTGTGATTCTTGTCATTCTTGTCATTCCAGTTATTCCTGTCGTTCTTTCGTCCTGTCGTTCCAGTCTAGGTAAAATCAAGCCACATCGCAGTCTTGTCATCACTCATCTTGAACCGCGGATAACGTACACATTCCGGATCACGCTGCTCCTCTGCCACCAGCCAGTGCGTATACGCCTCCAACCCCTTCTCGATCATCTGCCTCAGTAAGGTCTCTTCTCCTACATCCGGCTTCTCAGCTCCAGCCTCGACAGTGGTCTGTGAATCATCTCCTGAATTGAAGCTGGATGGCACATACAGCCCATCGGTGTGCAGCAGCAGACCCTTGAGGCGGATACGGTTGATGATGCCATATTCCATGAAGTGCTCAGCCTCAGGCCGCCCATTAAGTACCGCATATCCATCACGGGTATTCATGATCGCTCTGTTACCTGTCATGCGATGTCTGACGCGCTCCCACAGCTCCTCCCGTGTGCGAACTCCTTCACGTATAGCCTCCCTCCAGAGCTGCTTAGCTCCTTCATCCATATGGGCCACATGATCTCGGGTCAAGACTCGTACACGATCATCCTCATAGAGTGCGAGGATCATGCAATCACCAGACTGGACGTACTCCACCGTATGCTCAGTGACCCTTACAGCCGCTACACCAGTGGTCCATAGCTGCTCCTTGGTCTCCAATGGGACATCAGCAGCCTGCATCTCCGCTCCGAGCAGCCGATTCGCTTCACAGGTCATTTGAAGCAGATTGCGTTCATCCCCAGCAGTCAGTTGACCAAAATACCGCTTCAGCAGCTGTGAAGCCATTCGCCCTCCAGTCTCACCCTGCGGCCCGTGATAAGGAACCAAAGACGTTGCTCCGTCTGCTACACCATAGATATGAAGTGCTTCATTATGAATGAGGGCATCCTCATTCCATGTGCTGCTTCCCTGTACGGATACACTTTGCACCAACATGTCATCCCAGTCCTTTCTTGGCTGTGGCTCTCCACCTAATTCACTGTTCATAGCATCATAACTAGATTGACACTCGACCATGTAATAACACATTCCATTAGAGCTTATAGCTATCGAAATTGGTTAATCTCGTCCTGTTCTCATCATGCTCCTCCTCAGGGAAACGAGTGGCATCCAGCGCATGAAGTGTTCTGGCGATATTAATGCATTCCTGGTATGCCTTGTCCACTTCATATTTATGGCTCAGGACCCTGTACAATTGAGTTATGACCATCTCATCCGCTTCGCCAATATCAATGAGGATACTAAGACATGTCCAGCTATCCCCCTGCAAGATCGAGCCGTCTTCTGTCGGCGTGTACCCGCAAAGTTTCTGGTAGAGATTAACGATCTCACCAGCTGCTGGAGCGCCAAGCTGAATCAGTTCGCGCTCAACATCGAACTCATCCCGGTACATGGCTTGAAATATCGTCGCTTCCTCGCTTGATTGCTTCAGCAGGATATCCTTCAACAGACTGCACCAATGCTCCACTTGTTTTGCTTCAGGCCATTCACTGATGTTCACCTTATACAATTCAAATTCCCGGATTTCCGGAAATGCCTTATAGTAATCTTCCTCTGACACAGTTCGGCGCATATAGGCCATGTGATGCTCGTCATGCTCCACTATATAGGCGATAAAGTTATCTGTCTTGTTCAGTAATTCGAACGTCGGTCGCAGCTCCTGAATGACCTCCACAAGCATATTAATGAAGGTACCTGTCATTTCTTCACACGCAGCAAACGCAGCATCATCCGTTTCATCCTCATCATCATACAGATTTGACAACTTATCGGCATACCAGACAACAAAATCGTCAATTTCCTCAGGTGCATTGGAAGCATCGTAGCTGAAATCACCTACACTATACTTCACACCCTTGAAGCCATGAATTCGATCTAGTGAATAGGAGCTGTAGTGTTTCTGTACTGCCTGGTCTAAGGAATCCAACGTGTTCCACATCAGATTCACCCAGCCGTAGGCTGCACTTACATCCAATGCAACCGCATATACTTCCTTGTTATCCGCTGTTGCAGCGAATTGCTCCAGATTGACGCGACAATAATCTAATAATATTGGCTTGAATGTATCGAAGCTAATGCTACTCATAATTAGTCAGTCTCCCGCCATAAGATGTATTCATTTCCCTTGTAGCATATAGCAGAAGAAACGAGACTGACAAGTCTTGGGATTTTATATGAGGTGTATCTCCAATAACGAACAAAGTAACCTCTCATGAAGTAACCTCTCATGAAGTGACCTCTCATCCAAATGCAAAAAGGCAGGAGGCGCTTGCCCTCTACCTTTTTTATACGTTATAGCTGCTGCTCACTCCACTCGGCTACCCGGCGATAGCTTTCTTCCTCTGACAGATCCTCGACACGAGTCATGATCGACCAGCGGACACCATACGGGTCCAAAATGCTGCAAAAGCGATCCCCTGACACAAAGCTAGCCACGGGCTCTCGTACGGTTGCCCCATGGGCTACTGCCAACTCAGATGTATGATCAACGTCGGGGACGTAGATTCCCATTGAATAGCAAGCTTGTCCACCCCCTGGTGCCTCCACTAATCCATAGGCAGGTGAAGCTGCCCCGAGCTGCAGGAAGCCATTACCGAAATCCAGCTCTGCATGCACAATTATTTTATTCCCTTCCTCACCAAATTCCGTTACGCTCTTGGCTGTAGCTTCAAAGACGGCTTCATAGAAGGCAATCGCCTCAGCGGGTCTGTCTACTACAATAAAAGGTGTAAGAGTTGTATAGCTGTTAGGCTTACCGTTGGTGGTATACTGCCCCTTCACCCCAGCTTGCCCTCCTTGATGCTGTTGATTGTGCTGTTGGTCCAAATGCTGCTCTGGTTCTGGTTGGTTCTGTTTCGACATATACGTATCCTCCTCTTTCCCTGACACATCCATATTGCGCAGCCTTCAGCCATCTGCTAGGCTCCATTATAGATAGACCGAGACCTTCACGTATTGTAAAAAAGCGACGAGCCTATCACATCATCGGGAGGTGACATCACCTTGAAGGAAAAAGACAGCACATCAACACGCGGCATCGTGCATGCCGAGGCCGGACGGGACAAGTTCAGTTTATCCCGATTTGAGCCCAATCTTGCGCTCCAGCCATTTGTAGAGCATTACTGGATTATTCGTTACAATCTGCCCGCCGGGATCATTCACACGCAGACAGTCCTGTCCTATCCGAATGTCAATCTGGCCTTCGAGCAGGATGAAGAAGGTCGCCGCGGGCTACTATATGGTGTTCCCAGCCGTCCATTTATCCGTAAGCTATATGGGTTGGGTCTTGTGCTTGGTGTCAAATTTCGTGCGGGAGGATTCCATCCCTTCTGGCAACGCGATATCTCTCTGCTGACAGGAACGACCGTGCCCGTTACAGATATATTTGGTCAAGGAGCAGCTGCATGGACTGATCCTGTGCTGGATGCTGATGCTGAGGTGAAGATGGCCGAGACCGCTGAAGCCTATTTGCTAGAACATTTACCCGAGCAAGACCCTCAGGCACAGCTAGCCGCTCGCATCGTGCAAGAGATCATGGATAACAGAAGCTTGGTGAAGGTAGAGCAGCTTAGCATACAGTTTCAGCTTTCCCTGCGCCAGCTCCAGCGTCTTTTTCGCAAATATGTCGGTGTCTCACCCAAGTGGGTCATCAAGCGTTTCAGGCTGCAGGAGGCAGCAGAGCGTCTAGAGCGTGACGAGCAGATCGCGTGGGCCGACATCGCAGCACAGCTTGGTTATTTTGATCAGGCTCATCTGATTAAGGACTTCCAGTCCGTCCTCGGCCAATCCCCAGGCTCCTACCGGAGGCAAGCCTCAATTGGTGATTCATGAAATTCTGGAGGGATTAACGCGGACGTATCACCTTGGCCATCTCAAGCATCTGCTCTGTCATATACTGTGCCGAATACATGAAATTAGAGCGCACCCAGTACGAGATCAGGCCGAGCACGGAAAATACATTGTTATTGATAAAGAGGTCCCGATTAATATGTGAAGGGATATGCGGAAATAGAAAATGAAGTTCTCGGTCGAAAATCTCACGAATCGCCTCTCCCAGCCTCTCCTGAAAACCCGTGTTCCTTCCTTTGAACAATACGCTGAAGACCGCTTTATTTTCCTGTATGTATTCAAAAATAATGACCGTCGAGTGTGTCAATTGCTTGACATCAAACGCCTCCCTGCTGCTCTCATATGGCTCTACAAAGGCTTGGGTGAACCCGTCAATCGTCTCCTGAATCAGCTCGTCCAGCAGCTCCTCCTTATACTGATAGTGGGCATAGAAGGTACCTCGCGCGTAACTAGCTCGCGTTACAATCTCCTTGATGGTGATCTCTCTTAACTCCTTCTCGCTCAGTAAAGACACCAATGCATGCTTGAGTGCTCTTTTCGTGCGGATGACCCCGTTGTTCTCCTTCATAGACAAATCCTCTCCATATGTATAATCTTCTGACGAATCTGAACAGATTATAAACAAATGTCCGACTTTGAACAAATACACATCTTTTGTAAATTGAAGACGATGCCACCCTTCCTATACGATGAAAGTGTCTAAAAATTAAATCAATGCACAGTACGACACCACACACCTCACAAAAAGGAGCGTCTCTCATATGAAACTTCAAGGTAAAGTTGCCATTGTCACAGGTGCAGGCTCTGGTATGGGCAAAGCCATTGCAACGCTGTATGCACAAGAGGGAGCTAAAGTCATCCTGGCCGACATCAATCAGCCGCATGTAGATGCCGTTGTAAGCGAGATCAAGGCACAACGCTGTGAAGCTACTGGCATCGTGGTCAATGTCGCTCAGAAGGAGGATGTGGAACACATGATTCAGACCGCCGTATCGACTTACGGCTCTGTAGATATCCTTGTGAATAATGCAGGTGTCCTGGATAATTTCACTCCTGTTGGCGACATGTCGGACGAGCTGTGGGATCGTCTTCTTCAGATCAACCTCACGGGTCCATTCCAGGCGTGTCGTGCAGCCATCAATATTATGAAGGATCAGGAGCATGGCGGGGTCATTATCAACAATGCTTCAGTAGGAGGTCTATTCGGTGCACGGGGAGGGGCTGCTTATGTGGCTTCCAAGCATGGGCTTGTTGGTCTTACCAAAAATATAGCGACTACCTATGGTCGTGAAGGCGGCAACATTCGCGCCAATGCCATTGCCCCAGGCGGCGTTCAGACGAACATTCAATCCACGATTACCGCTCCGCACCCGTTGGGGGCTGCTGCCATTGGAGACACAGGACGTGCAAGAACGGCAGATCCCATGGAAATCGCTCGTGTCGCTCTCTTCCTCGCTTCTGACGATTCGAGCTTCATCAATGGTCAAGTCATTGTAGCGGATGGCGGATGGACTGCGCGTTAATGAGCTTGGGCTAGCTGTCTGGATCTGCGAGATCGTAACAGCCTGAGCAGCAGGAGATATAATCTCAATACAGGTAAATTATTTCAGTTCACGGAAATATTTCGGTCTGTGGGCATAATCGCAGTAAAGAAAGCAGCGGGCTTAAGCTCCGTTGCTTTTTCCTTTCTCTACAATTCCCATTATCCCCTCATCCTGTCTCTCACCCATCTGCCGTATCTTTCCTGACTTGTGTTCTCCTCGCCTTGTTGTTCTTCACGTTGTCCTATCCTTCCTCTCCGTCCTATGTTTCTGTTAATTCTCCTATGACTTCCGATCTGTCATCACAGTTCCATCCACCATTGCTGGATACATTTCTTTCGACGTAAAATTGTCCAGCCACAGCGGCAAAATATATGACCTTCATCACACTTATGTGGTAGTATGGTAACGTGAACATTGAATGCGCTATCATTCCGTCCAACGATTCGAATCTAGCTTCCACTCAACCCAGGAGGGATATACCATGACTAATCTCCCAATACATTCAGCTCTAGCCGGCAAGGTAGCTGTCGTCACAGGTGGCTCTGGTGTGCTATGCAGTGCCATGGCCAGCGAGCTTGCAAGGCAAGGTGTCAAGATAGCCATCCTCAATCGCACCGCCGATAAAGGAGAGATCACCGCTAGGGAAATCCGTGAGCGCGGTGGTGAGGCCATCGCAGTAGCCTGCGATGTGACGGATCCCGAGAGTATGAAGCAAGCAGAAGAGACTGTTCGTCGCTTGCTCGGTCCCTGTGATATTCTGATCAACGGAGCTGGAGGCAATCATCCAAGTGCCAATACGAGCAAGGAGACCTTTCAGCTTGAAGATCTCGACCAGACAGATCTGACGACCTTCTTCGATCTCAGTGTACCAGGCTTCCGCCAGGTATTTGATTTGAATTTCATCGGAACCTTGATTCCGACCCAGATCTTTGCCAAAAGCATGATCGGCCGCCCTGGCGCCGTAGTCCTCAACATTTCGTCTATGAGTGCACCGAGCCCTATGACCAAGGTGCCCGCCTACAGTGCTGCCAAGGCAGCCATCAATAATTTTACCCAATGGCTCGCTGTCCATCTGGCCGAATCTGGCATACGTGTCAATGCCATTGCACCTGGCTTCTTCCTGACCGAGCAGAATCGCAGGCTGCTGACCAACGAGGATGGCTCGCTTACCGAGCGCTCAGCCAAAATTATTGCCCATACCCCGATGCGTCGCTTCGGCGTGCCTGAGGATCTGCTGGGCACCCTGCTCTGGCTGGTGGATGAGACAGCGTCCGGCTTCGTGACTGGCACCGTTATTCCGGTAGATGGTGGCTTCATGGCCTATTCTGGCGTATAATTGCAGACTACGCTTCAATCTCCTTAATCACCTTCGCCGGATTGCCGCCGACAATGACGTTATCTGGCACATCCTTGGTGACTACAGCTCCTGATGCGATTACGACGTTATTGCCAATAGTCACACCAGGATTGATAACAGCACGTCCGCCTACCCATACATGATTACCAATCGTGACGGGTTTGCCGTACTCTGGCCCCTTGATTCGTTCATAAGGGTCCACTGGGTGGGTCGCGGTGTACACATGAACACCAGGGCCAAATAGACAGTGATTGCCAATGCGTACCTCGCACACATCCAGGATGGTGCAATCAAAATTGGCATAGAAATGGTCTCCAACATGAATATTGTAGCCATAGTCAAATCGAATATTGGGCTCCATGGACAGGTGTTCCCCTGTTGAGCCCAGTATTTGCTTCAGCATCTCCACGCGCAGCTCCTCGTCTTCCTCGGTGGTCTGGTTATACATACGCGTCAGCTTCCTGACATGGGCCCGATCCCTTGTCAGCTCAGTATCCCATGCTTCATACAGCTCGCCTGCTAGCATTTTTTGTTTCTCCGTCTTCATCTTGATCCTTGCTCCTCTCCTGCAAATGAACTCACGACAGCTAATTTGATTACAGTTATACAGCTACAACTCACCAATTTATATCTTTTTAATTATGACTCTTTTAATAAGTACTATATTTAATAACGTTTGTCTACTCCTTTAATGCTGTTTACCTACTTATTGGACTCCGAGCTTGCTTGATTTATCAATGATTTTTCTTCATAAAAGTCAGCTAAACCCCAATACAATATAAGGAAGAGGCTCCTAATAATAGAATAGGAGTCCCTGCCTTATATTTTTTACTGTTCTATTCCGTTGTTCTATGATGTGTTTCTAGTCAATCATTCGAATTCGCTGATATAATCGGTCGTTCTGTACAGAAGGCCTGATGAATTCGGGCGCCCTGGTGATTAGGGTTCAGCTGCAAGGCTTCTGCAAATCGCTCCTTCGCCTCACTCGTTCTCCCCAGCCCCAATAATCCCAAGCCGAGCATGAACAGGCAGTGAATCCGATTGCGTAAGTTCAGATCATCCTCGAATACAAGGAAATCAGGAAGCGACACGGCGAAGTAATCGAGCTTCACATCGTCAAACAGATGTCTTTCGGCGAAGTCGATCAACTTGTTAAAGCGGCGCTTGGCTTCCTTGACATTGTCCAATTGCAGCCAGGCCAGGCCCTGGTAGAAGATCATCTCTGGCGGCTGGTCATTATAGTACATGGCGCTAGCTGGCTCCTCCAGTCCTTGGGAGGCAATCGTCCAGTGGGAGGCCGCCTCATCGGCTCGGCCTAAGCCCTTCCATGCCATACCCAGCTCGTAATACACATTATTCTCCTGAGCACCATCCAGCTTGCCCTCGCCCAGATTCTCAGGATAATGGAGGGCACGCTGCAAGAGCGAAATGGCTTCCTGATGCGCACCTTGCTGATTGGCTTGCTTGCCTAGCTCCACCAGTGCCAGTACATACTGCCCCGTAGCTTTACCCTCTCCGCCTTCCCATGGATGGAACTGCCGCTTCAACAGGGCTGACAATGCCTCCTCATGCTGGTCCAGAGTATTCAGCAAGGTCACATATTCCAGATAGAGATCATCCCGCTGCTCGACGAGGGGCATATACTGAGCTAGATTCGTAATGCGCTCCTGAGCGGGCATGCCCAACTTCTTATGCAGCTGATCCAGCTCATACAGGACACGGGCATCCTTCTTATTGCATTCAAAGGCCTGTTCGAGTGAACGCTGCGCTGCGGCTGCATCGTGCTTTTTGTTATAATACGCCAAGGCGAGATTACGGTGGGCTGTCGGGAAGCGATCATCCAGCGCAACCGATTGCTCCCAGTGATGGATCGCATTCTCCGCTCTTTTTTTGTCATAATAGAGGTTACCGAGATAATAATGCGCTTTGCTGTCCGCTGGATTTACTGTAATGATGTACTCCAGTAACCGCATCTCAAACAGGCTGTTTGGGAAGCAATAATCAGCAGGTGCCTGCTGTCCCAGCTGAAGCTGCGCTGCTGCTTCCTCCCTCCGTCCCAGCTTCTCATAGGCATAAGCCAGTGCATAATGCACAATAGGGTATACATGTCCCTCGTGTACTGTCCGTATATGCTCCAACAGCTCTATAGCTTCGCCAAGCATACCGCTGTCCATATAGTCTGAGGCCAGATTGAGGTAGTTGTGTACATCATTACGCATGAATTGCCCAAGTCGCGCACGAGCCTCGTCTGCCTCCTCCTGTCTTCCCAGTGCTGCTAGAGCCATAGCTTGCTCATGGGCTGCTCCGAAATCCGCAACATCCAACTGCAGCGTCTCTTCCGCCCACGCAATAGCTTCCGCGTAGCGTCCAAGCTTGCGCAGCAATGCCGTCTTCACCAGTCGTGACTTATAGTTCCTCGTGTTGCGTACCAGTGCCCGTTCCACAAGCTCTAACGCTTCCGAATAGGCTCCGCGCTTGCACGCTATCTGACTTAACGCATAATAGCCACTGTCCTGACATGCGGCAGACCAGACCGCCTTGTACAACGCAGCATAGGCTTCCTCATCCCGATCCTGCATACGTAGCGCCACCCCAAGCTGGTAGTAGGCTTCGCTATCATATGGATTCGGATTCCTCCACGTCAGGGAGCTGATTGCTGTGCGGAAATGCTTCTCCGCCAGCTTGAACAAGCCACGACGGAGCAATAAGGTCCCGTAAGCTACATTGAGACGGATGTCTGAGGCATCTCTTCGTAAGCCCTCTTCATAATAATGCTCAGGCTCGAATGTGGCATGTCGATACTGCTCCAGATGCAATCCTGCCAGATATAGCTGCTCCGTACTTGTTAATTCCTCTGGTAAAGGAAGCGGCTGGGCCGCATCTGGAACCTGTTCAATGTCGGGCTGCGCTGGACGATAAGAGATGAGTACGTTCCCTTGTGCATCATACACCGTGATGAGCAAGTGATGAGCTTGGTCCTCTGGCTCTAAGTTAGCTGTGACCTTATAGGTTAATTCAGGAGATATCGTTACAGTATCTTGGACATACGTTCTTTGCTGACCTTTGAGTACAACGACAGCATCCTCGAATACTGAAGTGGCATAAGCCATGACGGTCGCTGTGCGAACTGTCTCGTCAACCTCCAGATTCACGGCGGCATCAATGGATGCATTTTTCACGACCCCGATATTCTTGTAAGGCATGAAGTATTGTGTGAACGTCTTCTCCTCATAAGGCTGTAGCCAGGTGAAATCCGGCTGGTTGTCCGTAAACACGCCTGTCATGAGCTCAATATAAGGTCCATCCTCATCCGTCAGATTACGATCCCACGCTTGGCCAAATTCGCCGTGCCCCCACGTCCACTGCTTCTTTCCTGGAGCTATATGATGATTGGCTACATGCAGCAGACCTGCCTGAACGCCGTGATCATAGCCGCCTACGAAATTATAATCCGATTTGTACGCCATATAGGACGTGGGCACAGGTATATTTTTATAACGGGAAATATCCACACCCTCGGAATAATCCATTTTGTAATAAGTTCCTGTAGCGATGGGGAAGCGGGATACATCTCGCTTGCCATGATCGAACACCGCAGTGACATCAGGCGGAAACACAGACTGGGTATGGTCATTGACGGCAACCGCCGGGTTGGCCCACCAGAGGAAGGTCTGCGGCTCTTCAGTTCGGTTGTACAGCTGTGCCTTGATTTCGAGATAAGCCTTCCCCGGGTACAATGTGAAGCCTGTGGTGACCTTGGTCCCATACATCCGGTCTATTTCGCTGACCCACACCGTAGCACTGCCGTCTTCATTCTGAGTGATAGCGTGCTCCACGGGGCCGAAGGTGTTCGGACGATGATGCTGAGGCCAATTGAATTCAATGCCCCCAGATATCCAGGGTCCTGCAAGCCCTACCAGTGCTGGCTTGATGACACGATTATAATAGACAAAATCATAGTTATTCGTCTTATCCAATGCACGGTAGACCCGTCCACCGATTTCGGGCATGATCTCGATTCGAACATATTCATTCTCAAGCATGACCATGTGATAGGACTTGAGTTCCTTCTCATCCATAATTTTATCTATGACAGGGAGAGGATACACGCGCCCTGAGCTCCCCTGATACACTCTCTTTTCCAGAAACATAGGATTCTTGTCTGGTATGCCAACTCCATACGTCGGAATCTCGACCTGCTCTGCCCATACGCGTACAGTGCCAGACCCATTCTCCGAAGATTCTCTCATACTCATGCTAACCTCTCCCCTTCCTGATCTTATCTCTACGATATCTCTGTAAGCGCTATAATACAATTGACGAAAATCGGCTGTTCATGGATTATATTCTTAGATTAATAATGAAATATTCGCATGAAGTGGATCATTATATGCTATAAATAAATTATATTCTCAAAAAGGAGATCATCATGCCAGAGCAGACATTAAAGCCAGATGGGTTCAATGCGCAAAAGCTGTTCGTACAGCCAGAGTTCATCATGAGTGAACTACATGGAAATCCATTAACGAATACCTTCTACGTCAGTGACATTGGATATTTTCCGCAGGCGCAGTTCCATTACCGTGAACGTCCTTCAGGCTGTGACGCCCATATTCTCATGTATTGTGTAGAGGGCAAGGGCTGGGTAGAGAGTAATCAAGGCAAGATGGTGAACATTAAGCCAAGACAGCTAGTCGTTATTCCTGCTGGAACTCCACATCGCTATGGAGCCTCCCATGAAGAGCCCTGGACGATCTACTGGATGCACCTGAAGGGATCAAATGTAGCAGAGCTTCTCCACATCTATAATTTGGACTCGGAGCCGCTCAGCTTCTCCATGAATCTGCACACCCAATGGATCAATGATTGTGAGCAATGCTATGCACTCTTAAATGACAGACCCTATGCCATGACCAATCAGATCCATGTATCCCAATGCATTCGCCATCTGATTAGCCATGTCGGCCTAAGCATCATGAACTCGCTTCAGGATCGCAAGAGCGAGCGTTATCTGGACCAGGCCATCCGCTATATGACAGATCGAGTCCATGCCGCGCTCACCCTGCCTGAGCTATCCAGGCATATGGGGTTATCGAAGCAGCACCTCATTTATCTATTCAACAAAGAGACCGGCGTCCCGCCCATTGAGTTCTACTTGCGACTCAAGATGCAACGGGCTAGTCAACTGCTGGCTTTGAGCGATTGGAATGTAAAAGAAGTAGCAAGCTCCGTAGGAATCAAGGACCCTTACTACTTCTCCAGGCTGTTCAAAAAAATAATGGGATGCTCTCCGACAGAATATCGGAGCATCCCTAAAGGTTAATCGCTGTACGCTTCATAACATTTGCTAGTACGATATAGGCTAGGTTATTGTACAATCACTTAAAGTACACTTTAAGAAAGAAAGGGGCATTAACCATGTATAGTATCGGCGAGATCGAAAAGATCACCGGCATCCGCGCTTCCACTCTTCGTTATTATGAGCAAGAGGGGATATTACCTGATATCCCACGCAATGCAATTGGAAGAAGAGAGTATACGGACGAAGTGTTGGAATGGCTTGAACTGGTCATTGCTCTAAAGGACACCGGAATGTCCATTGAAGATATCAAAGCTTATACAGAGCTGATTCGCCAAGGAGATGAGTCGCTGCTCGCACGAAAGGCTTTTCTGTTGGAGCATAAGGTTAAAGTGGAGAAATCCGTAGCACAGACGCAATTTCACTTGGAAAAGATCATTCGCAAGATTGCCATTTACGAGGTTCTCATGCATAAGAAGACACAATCACATCATCTATGAAAGCTAGTGTTGACATCAAGTTCACTTTAAGATTTAGAGTGTAGTTATCAACTTGAAGGAGTGATAACTGATGTCTCAACAAGCAAAAGTCTGGTTCATAACAGGATGCTCAACAGGATTTGGCCGTTACATCGCGAAGCAAGCCATTGCTTCTGGATATAAAGTAGTGGTAACTGCTCGGAATGTCGAACAGGTTAAGGATATTACCGCAGGGAATGAAGACAGCACACTCGCTCTGCCTTTGGACGTGACGAAGCAGGATCAGATCGAAAGTGCCGTAGCTGCAACGATCGAGAAATTTGGGCGCATCGACGTTCTTGTTAACAATGCAGGGATTGGATACTTCAGCTCTGTAGAGGAGAGCGTGGAAGAAGAGACGCGCAAAATGTTCGAGATTAACTTCTGGGGACTCATGCACATGACGAATGCTGTGCTACCTCAGATGCGAGCGCAAAAAAGTGGGCATATTATCAACTTTTCTTCCATTGGCGGCCTGACCTCATTCCCGACGCTCGGTTATTATCATGCTACCAAATATGCCGTTGAGGGCGTTTCGGAATCCCTCTCACAAGAGCTCGCCCCTTTCAATATTCATGTCACTCTAATTGAGCCGAGCGGCTTCCGTACCGATTGGGGCGGTCGTTCCTCCGTCAAGACGGATACAGCTATCCCGGAATTGAAAGAGTCCATTGTTGGACAAATGCTACAGAGCCAAGATCAAATGGCGGGCCAAGAAGCTGGTGATCCTGCCAAGGCGGCAGCTGCAGTGATCCAGATCGTGGAGACTTCCACCCCTCCGCTTCGTCTGCTACTCGGACAAATGGCTTACCAGGCAGCGACGCATAAGTTTACGAATCTGCTTGCCAGCATTGAGGAATGGAAGGAGACGACAATTAACGCTGATTTCAAGAAATAATGGATAGATTGCGTTCAAAATATCGTTAGAAAAGCTACGGTGGACGTCCTACTCGCATCCCGGGATACTGTTCCTAACACAAAAACACCTTCAAGGGTCCTTCACATCTTATGACATGAAGATACCCTTGAAGGTGTTCTGAATATTAGATATAGTTACAGACTGCTTATGACTGCAAATCTTCGATGGAATTCACATCTCCCATATACGCAGGTACAGCCAGACCGGATTTTACATCAACCATATTGGCTCCAAGATCATCAAGCTGGTCTCCGTATTTATCCCAATAATCTGCATGGGTCACCGGCAGCCAGGCTGCTACAATAGCATCCACATCACCATTGGCAACACCAAGCCACATCGGTCCGATCTCAACCTGCAAAGCTTCTGCCTTATATCCCAGCTTCTCATCGAGCACGTAGCGAACTACATTGGTACTCGCAAGCTCAGAATCCCAAGCTACATAACTGAGGGTAAAGGGGTCTCCATTCACGGGCTCCAGACCTTCAATCCACTCTTGGACCTTTGGTTCGTGTCCATCCACCCATTTTGCTGCAGCAGCTTCTGGGCTCATCCCATTCTGGATATCTATCATTACTTCACCCATATCATCGGACGTCCAATTAAAGCGGTCCAGAAATTCATAGGCCACTGGGTGATCCTTCTTCAGTCCAAGACGTGCAATGGTGTGAATCTCTTCAGGCTCTCCATAAGTCAGCTTCGGATCCTCCAGGTATTTCAGATCATAGGTGTTAAACATCCAGTGTGGAGACCAGGCAACAATGACAATCGGCTCTTCATTCTTATAAGCTTTGTCCAGCTGTGCTGTCATGCCTGCTGCTGAGCTTTCCATCAAGGTCCAATTGGACAAATTATAATCTTCCATGGCCTGGGCCGTCAGTCTCATTAGACCAGAACCTGGGTCCGTGCCTGTAATTCTATAATTAACCTGCTTTCCAACGGGCGAATTCCCCTCACCTGTGGCTGCATTGGAAGAACACGCTCCCAATGCGAGCACTGCAATCAGGCTTGTAAGCACCATCCACTTTTTTGTCATCTTCATCATATGTTTCCCCCTTTTTACAGTTGTTCGGGTGCCGGCGGGCGTTGCATTCTGCAGAAGTGTAGACAACATTTGACGAAATACGACAGTCGCTTTGTCAATACAACATCGTTATGATAACAAAAAACAATTTTTAGCTCAAATGAAAAAAGCGTTCGTTACGTATATACAGAAAAAACTGTATATTATGAACTTGTTTATAGTGCTAAATTCACTTGTATGCTCTCACTTCCTACGGATTCATCCCCCGAAACCAAGAATCTAAAAAATTTCAGTTTTTTTTTAACAATATATACAAAAGATATTGTTATAGCTCATAGATCATCGTATATAACATGAAGATCTTGCACTCAATCCCACAGCTTTATACATGCATTCGCTTGTTCGTCAAAGCTCTTGCATGGACGATAAGTAACCCCCTGGCATGCCAGGGGGTTACTTGAGAAACCGCTAATCTATTGTTCCTATTACCTACCCTTCAAGATTCCAGTAGAGGCTGGAGCGTTTGAGAGCAGCTAAAGTCTGAACTTCAAAGTGATGATCTTAGTATTTCTGGTTTTAGAAGTTCAAGTCTTAGTAGTTCGGATCTTGAGCTTCATAGCTCCTCCTCACTTTTCATAGATGTTGGCTTACAGGTACTAATTTCGAAGTGCGCCCCATGTATTAATTGCTTGACGCCGTGTGACTTCCCCATACGGCTTCACCTTCATTAGATAGCGCAGTGAAGGTCATAACGTTTGTCTTCGTTCCCTCATCCCATTGGCGAACAAATACACCATGGTAGTCCACACCGTTAATGACCAGTTCGATTCTATGCTTCTCCTTCAGTCGCCAAGTACCTGATACGCTGCCAGAGATTGTACCATTATCATTAAAGTTAATTAGACTGGATTTTTTGATCGTTGTGGAAATATCCTTGCCATGATTCAAATATTTATATTGGCCCGTTACATCATCTTTTTTGTAGTTCCCCGCTGTTTCTTGTGCATATCGATGAGGGGCGACTACTGGCCAGCCGTCCTTATTTAGGAACATTTGATGTACCCGTACTTCATGCTGTTCACCCCGGGATGGGAACCGAGAGTGAAAAATGAGAAAATACTCTTGAGTTTGTGGATCATAGTATGCTGAGTTGTGACCAGGAGAGACATAACCCGTTCCTGAATGTCGCGGTTCCCCTTGAACCTGTTCAAACTGATAGTTGCCTAATAATTTCACCCCATAAGGTGCAATAGCATCATCATCAAAAAATGAACCCTTTTTGCCTCCTACACGGGTCATATTATTGCCTTTTGCATCAACAAACGGACCGTCAGGGGATTTGGAACGAGAAACACGAATATTGTATCCCCCATCTGCTGTCAATCCTCCATATGTAACGAAGAGATAATAATAGTCAGTATCCGGACTGTATAACATGTAAGGTGCTTCTATGCGACTGTGGTTGCCTCCTAACAGTTTTTTACCATATCCTTGATTGGGATAAGGAAGGCCTGTCTGAGGATTCATTTTCATAATATAGATCCCCCCTGAATAAGAGCCATATACCATCCAAAGTTCCCCATTTTTATCAAAGAAGGTATGCGGATCGACTACATTAGGATGCTTGGTAGCATCATAGATGGTGCCGTCCTCACTCCGCTCTCCCCACATGCCAGACTTCAGAAAAATCCCTTTATCCGTGTAAGGTCCCTCTATGTTATCAGCTACTGCTACCCCCATGGCGGAACGAGGAGAGTCTTCCTTACAGGCATTGTAGTACATATAAAATTTACCATCCTCTAACTGTATTACGTCTGCTGCCCACAATGTATCCGTCCCAGCCCAAGCAAAAACATCCTTAAGCTCTGTGAACACATTAGGAATTAGAGGATTGCCATTACGTACTGATGATGAGATTTGAGTCCAATGCATTAGATCGTTGCTCTTGGCCGCTGCGAGATGTGAACCAAATACATAGTAAGTCCCGTTAGCTTTAATAACTGACGGATCATGAACAGATACATTAGAAAATGTAGGAGCAGGAGTATCACTAGCCATCGATATCGTTCCAGACGAAGAAGTAATCAATAACATAGAAATAACTAGTGGCACTAGCTTGTTAGACCTCAGTTTCATAAAATCAGAATCCTCCCTATTTATATAAAATTCATTTAATTACTATATTTACCGAATTCAATTATTCACCTCCTGGATCCAGTTTATTTTTAAGTAAATCATATAACTGTAAGCGATTACAATTATATACTGTAAAACCCTTATATTTGCAACGGATAGATCCTTACTTCCAATAAAATCCGCAATCTCTGTGATCTACTACAAGAGGTAGTAACAAGTGTCCTTCACATCTTATGACATGAAGATACCCTTGAAGGTGCTCCTACGGATGCATCCCCCGGAATCATAGATCATCGTATATAACATAAGGATCTTGCGCCCAATCCCACAGCTTTATACATGCATTCGCCTGTTCGTCAAAGCTCTTGCATGGACGATAAGTAACCCCCTGGCATGCCAGGGGGTTACATGAGAAGCCGCTAATCTATTGTTCCTATTACCTACCCTTCAAGATTCCAGTAGGGGCGTTTGAGAGTAGCTAAAGTCTGAGCTTCAAAGTGTTGATCTTAGTATTTCTGATCTTAGTATTTCTGATCTTAGTATTTCTGATCTTAGTATTTCTGATCTTAGTATTTCTGATCTTAGCATTTCTGATCTTAGAAGTTCTAGTCTTAGTAGTTCGGATCTTGAGCTTCATAGCTCCTTCTCACTTTTTCATAGATGTTGACTTACAGGTACTAATTTCGAAGTGCGCCCTCATGTAATTAATTGCCTGTCGCCGTGTGGCTTCCCCATACGGCTTCACCTTCATTAGATAGCGCAGTGAAGGTCATAACGTTTGTCTTCGTTCCCTCATCCCATTGGCGAACAAATACACCATGGTAGTCCACACCGTTAATGACCAGTTCGATTCTATGCTTCTCCTTCAATCGCCAAGTACCTGATACGCTGCCAGAGATTGTACCATTATCATTAAAGTTAATTAGACTGGATTTTTTGATCGTTGCGGAAATATCCTTGCCATGATTCAAATATTTATATTGGCCCGTTACATCTTCTTTTTTGTAGTTCCCCGCTGTTTCTTGTGCATATCGATGAGGGGCGACTACTGGCCAGCCGTTCTTGTTCATAAACATCTGATGTACCCGCACTTCATGCTCCTCGCCCCGAGAAGGGAACCGAGAATGGAAGATTAGGTAGTATTGCTTGGTCTGCTCATCATAATATGCCGAATTGTGACCCGGAGATACGTAACCAGAGCCAGTATGGGATGATTCACCTTGAACAGGTTCGAATTGGTAGTTCCCCATCAGCTTCACACCGTAAGGCGCAATCGCATTGTCATCAAAAAATGTACCTGCTTTCCCTCCAACTCGAGTCATATCATTTCCTTTCGCATCCACAAATGGTCCATCAGGAGACTTGGAGCGAGCTACACGTATGTTATATCCTCCATCAGCTGACAGTCCCCCGTATGAAAGAAAGAGATAGTAATAGTCCGTCTCTGGACTGTAAAGCATATAAGGTGCTTCAATTCGACTATGATTGGCCCCTAACAATTTTTTGCCGTACCCTTGATTGGGATAAGGAAATCCTGTTTGAGGGTTCATTTTCAAAATATAGATTCCACCAGAGTAAGATCCATAGACCATCCACAGATTGTTATTTTTATCAAAGAAGGTATGCGGATCGACCACATTAGGATGCTTGGTAGCATCATAGACGGTTCCGTCCTCACTCGGTTCCCCCCACATTCCTGACTTCAGAAAAATCCCTTTATCCTTGTAGGGTCCCTCGATGTTATCAGCCACGGCTACGCCCATCGCTGACCGAGGAGAATCTCCCTTGCAAGCATTGTAGTACATGTAGTACTTCCCATCATTTAATTGAACCACATCTGCTGCCCATAATGTATCCGTCTCCGCCCATTGGAACGCAGCAGCAAGCTCTGTAAGTACATTAGGGATTAAAGGATTCCCATTGTGCACGGATGATGAGATTTGTGTCCAGCGCATCAGATCGTTAGTCTTGGCCGAGGCGAGGTGTGAACCAAACACGTAGTAGGTTCCGTTCGCTCTGATCACAGACGGATCATGAACGGATACATTGCTGAATGTAGGAGCAGCGCTAGGAGTCATATCACTAGCCAGTGATACGGTTGCTGAGGAAGAGGTACTCATGACTATAGCGATAAGCAGTGGGAGCAGCTTCTTGGAACTTGGTTTCATTATATCTAATCCTCCTTAAGCTCGTGTATTGTTACCCTTACTTCACTTCCTTTTGTCCCTCACCTCCAAATTTCAAAATGAAGCGTATTATCAATATTTAGCATTTTTGTAATCGCTTACATTTAAAATACCATAATATCCCTATTATATCAATCAGGCATCTCTATTCTTCTTCCTTTTTTCCACATTTTCTTACATTATTCCACCACCGGCTTTGATCCATTGGCTCTTGTTTCCAACGTAGCAAAAAAACACCTTCAGCTATCCCTCACATTTAAAGACATGAAGGCATATTGCTGAAGGTGCTCTAATGGGTCTCATGCTATGCGCTATGCGATACGACTACTCTAATGAAGGCTCCATGTGAAGCTCTTGATCTGGCTCCGCCAAGCACCAACGAGTGAAGGTAACCTCGAACCCATCCCGGGTTGGAGAGCAAGCAAAAGGGCCGGCTTCATTTCCAGTGAGATAAGGAAAACGCGCCACACGAATGGTACGCCATGGATGATGCTTTGTCCGTGCACGAATGACCACAGCATCTTTAATGATCGAGCAGCGTATGGTAACCTCTTCCCCGATCCATTCGGGCACAGCAGCAAGCGACCAATCCGAGTAACCATCGGTGACGACTGCTGAGAGCTGAGGAATACCATCGTTAATCTCAATTCCAGTCTTGATCCATTGCGCAGGACCATGATACAGCAGCACGCCTGCCTGGTCATATAGCTCGGTGAAGGAGGACAGCAGAAAGGAGACCTCCACGGCTGATGTGTTATCCCATTCGGTCAACAAGGCAGCTCCATCTTCATGCTCAAATCCATATAAGGTTTTCTTCCAGAAATCCTTCCCTTGTTCAGGGGCAACCTTAAAGACTTCTCCTTCACGTATCGCAGACAGGGGAGGATTCAACCATCGACCTGATTCCCACTCGATTCTCTGGCTCATCTACTTCTCTCCTTTAGGCTTGATATCCTTTTCTTCTCTATCATACAAAAATCCCCTCCGACGGTGCTAATTCGTGAGGGGAATCTCGTCAAGCTTACTTCTTTTGTAGCTCTATAATCTTTTGTATCGTAAGCAGTACTGCATTCTCTTCGTTAGATTTTGTAATGAAGCTTGCAGCCCTTTTCGTATTATCACAAGCATTACTTACTGCAAAGCTGTATTTTGCAATCGCCATAAGCTCCACATCATTCTCTCCATCTCCAAATGACATCGTCTCTTCAAAAGTGACACCCAGCATCTCTTGCAGCTTCTTGACCGTCTCACCTTTGTGCGTATGCAGCGCCGTAATATCCAGCCATCTGGGCTCTGAATCCACAATGTATATTTGCCCATCCAGCTTCTTCTCAACATGCTTTCTCAGTGCTCCACACCGCTCCTTTACATCGAATACGGTGATTTTAATAAAGTCACTAGTAATCTGCTGGAAGGAATTCAGCTTGATCACTTGCTCATAAGAGCCCTTCACTACCTTGTACATATCCTCCGGAATGGATGACAGGACATAGGCAGCATCACTACCACACACAATGAGCGTCATCTCCGGATCAAAGGCTTGAATCTCCTCAATAGCCTGAAGAGCCAGCTCCCGAGCAATCGTGAATTCCTTGACGACTTCCCCGTCTCTTTTTATTCTCGCTGCGCTATCCCCCAGAATCCATATCCCTTTACCATGTTCCCCGAACAGCTTTTCAACCCGCTCGCATTGTTTACCAGTGCATGCAACGAATGTGATCCCCTGCTCTTGCATCTCCGCGTGAACCTCATTAAATAGCTCCACATCAAATGTACTCTTGTTATTCAGAAATGTCCCATCCAAATCAGTTACTACGAGTTTAATCATATTATGAACCTCCATGAAAAGTAATTAAGATGATTTCTTGGCACTTACTTCATTTTCAGCATGAACATCCTCTTCAATACCTTCCCAATCCCTTTGGAAGGACTCATACCTCTGCCGAGCTATGACATGAGTCCGACGCCAGTTGACCACTCATCTAGCTATTACATACACGCCTATCAGAGAACATGCCGCCAGAATCCACTGTAACATGGCTCTCAATACCTCCTTACACGAAGTCTAGTACCTAAAATGTATAAAGTCGCTGCAGACCATTCGAGCACGAAATCGTATTCGGACAGACATCAGCCCGCTTACTAATCAATCTTTATAATGATCATTTATAAAGTGGATGTTGAGCATCACCTTGCATGTATATCAAGCGTTGCCGGCTACACATCAAGCTTATTTCATGTAACTAGTTTCATGTCAAATGTTATTTTTTTAGTTACTATTTCCACCATTACAATTCAATACGGCATGTGCTTTTTATTGTGGAGTGTATTAGATCTCTTTAATATTTGATTGACCTTTTCGACACTGAACAGCATTAATACCAATAGAATAAGTACAACAACCGGGAACAAGTCCGTGCTGACTTGCGCAGCAAGAAGCCCGAACAATGGCGGTACAAGCGTAGTCCCACTATAGGCAACGGCCATCTGGTATCCCATTAATTTGGCTGAATGCTCTCTTCCGAACCGGGCAGGTGTCTCATGCAATAATCCAGGATAGATAGGAGCGAGGCCTAGCCCGATCAGGATAAATCCCACGATTGATAGTGATGCTGGTAGCGGCAGCAAGAGTACAAGCCCGCCTATGACCGTGATCAGCTGGCCGTAACGAATCAGATGACGATTTTGCACTTTTAATGTAATAAAGCCCGTAATCAATCTGCCAAAGGTGATGCCGCCATAATACAATGAAATCCATCCCGCAGCCATTTCTGCTGTCACCTGTCTTGACTGAACCAAGTAGCTGGCTCCCCACAGCCCTACTGTCGTCTCTACTCCGCAATACAGAAGAAATGCGAATAACGAAGGCTTGACCCCCCTCAATCGAAGGACCTTTACTGGAAGAATGACCTCTGCATCTGCTTGCAGGCTAGTGTCTTGTTCACTGCGTGCTGGTTGCTCCTGTTCTCGGGCGGCTGCTACACGCTTCCATAAAGGTAACGTCAGCAGAAGTACAACCACAAGGATAAATTGAATAATAGCTACTGCAGCATACCCTCCTCTCCAGGAATGCTCCCCGGCAAGGTAAGTGGCCATGATGATTGGCCCCATAGTTGCACCTACGCCCCAGAAGCAGTGCAGCCAGTTCATGTGGTGAGCCTTGTAATTATCAGCTACGTAGTGGTTCAATGCTGCATCGACTGCACCGGCCCCCATACCGAGTGGTACAGCCAGCACGATTAACCAGAGCATGGACGGAGCCATAGAAAAGCCTAGCAGAGACACGGCGGTAAGTAAGCAGCTACCCATGGTAATCTTGCCTGTACCCAGCAACTGAATCATTCTGCCACTGGCCAGACTTGAAATGATCGTGCCTACCGCAATAATCATGGATATGAGACCTGCAGAGCCCAGCGTTGAACCAATCTCAGGCCACATGACGGGCCAAGCCGAACCAAGCAGTGAATCCGGAAGTCCAAGGCTAATAAAAGCAAGATAAATCACTATTAAAAACCAGGTTGCCATAGAAATATTCTCTCCTTATTAGGAAATGATGATGATGTTGCTTATCCGCTTAATAAACCATCTTTATAAAATACACATAATAATATGGGGCAGGATGTTATCTTTGTCAAGACATCATCTCTACCCCATGCATAGTAAAAAAGTAGTCTGGAAGAAACTCCAGGTCGTTGCTTCGATTATGGGATGAGCATCCCGCTCAATTGTAATTCCTTCAAGGTCATTTTGCGCAGACCTGCCTCGTAATCCTGTTGAAAAGTCTCCTGTAATATGATCTCGGAACAGGACGCCATGGGGTGTGTATCCCGATAAGTATTCCAGGCCTCATTCAAATGCTGCTCCTCCACTCGATCCTGATAAATAATGATCTGATCTGGAGCAAGCACCGCATTGACCGTATGAAGAATCGTACAGACAGCCTCGACAAAAGTATGACTGGCCATCTTGTTCATCCAGTCAGGACTGTTAGGAAGAAACTTGATTTCACCCGACATGCCTTGTTTGCCTCTCATGACTTGCCCATTCCATAGAATACCCATCCCTGGCGGATATCTGTTGGGAAAATAGATACCTACTACGCATTGCTCCTGTCCCTCTTCTTGTTCTTGCTTCAGGCAATACCCGCTAACGGCAGCATTGACATCATTTTCAACCATAACTCGTAATCCATATTCGAGTTCAATCTCTTTAATCAGGTGGGAGCCCATTAGCTCTTGATGGCTACTGACTGTAATTTCACCATTAACTACCTGCCCTGGAATACCGATGCCCATGATCTTGATCGCTGGGTATGTAGAGATGAAATGAGTAATAATCCCGTATAGCTGCTGCTTATCAAAACTCGGCATTACATAATCCTGCTTGGATAGAAGGGTATTCTCCAGATTAATTACCATTGCCGAGACCAGCTCCTGCCCCTGCGTTTCCTTCAAATACAAGACAAGCGCAAGGCTGTGCTCATAGTTGTAGCGGTAGGTCTGTGCCGGTCGGCCACCATTGGATGGAACCACCATATCTTCAAATACTTCTCCTCGTTCGTGTAGTTCCCTGATCAACGAGTTAATCGTAACCACACTCAGCTTGGTCATGGAAGCCAGCTGAGGCTTGGTCGCCGTCTCGACCCGCTGCATGACTTCACGCACATGGTTCAGATTGATTTCTTTCATTAGCCTGGTGTTCGCTTTTCTCATAAGCCCCCCTGATGGTTACTGATGTAAGGATGTCTGGTATGGATCATAAGCCAGATCGTAACAGAAGTAAACCATAGTAACACAGGTATTCAAACTCTGGCTATTGTTTCTTTCACATGCAATCTCTTCTAGCTGCAAGCCTCAGCTCTTTCTAGGTTGTTCATAACCACCAGTGTTATTTCCTTGACATTAGCAATAGTATACTTTTTCTCACTATGTGTGATTAAAGTGCGTACTTACCAACATGAAATATAAATAATATACTAATTTGGCTCTCATAAGTCTCGGGTTGAGGCTGCTCTTGACTATGAGCCAAGGCGGAAATATTTTTCATCGCAGGAATGAGCGGTCAGAGAGCATCAACATTGATCGTGCAAAATAGGAGGAATGAGACATGGACTCTATGACCTTTGTCCTGTTTGGTGCTACAGGTGATTTAGCAAGTAGAAAAATCTACCCTGCACTATTTAATTTATATTTGGATCAGAAATTACCTGATACGATGTCATTGATTGGGGTTGGTTTAGAATCATTATCTCAGGTTGAATTTCAAGCACGTATAGAAGAAGCTTTGCTCACTTTTTCCAGGCATTCTGAAAAAGATTTGTCTCTGAAAAAAAGATTCAGTAATCAGTTTCAATACGTTCAACTTGATGTCAATGAATCAGAAGGATACAAAAAAATACTTCGAATTGCACAGAAAAAGGAACAGGAACTGGGTATTAAAGAAAATCGAATGTTCTATTTGTCGGTTGCCCCTAAATTCTTTAATGTCATTGCCTATAACATTATGGAAAGTGGCTTAGGAGAAACAACGGGATGGAAACGATTGATTATCGAGAAGCCCTTCGGACATGATTTAGAATCTGCTAAAGAATTAAATTCCGAGCTTAATAAGGCTTTTAATGAAGAAGAGATTTTTATTATTGATCATTATTTGGGAAAACCTATGGTTCAAAACCTGGAATCACTGGGATTTGCTAACCCCATGTTGCAGTCACTCTGGAACAATCAATTTGTTGCTAACGTTCAAATTACAGCGAGCGAAACCGTTGGAGTAGAACAGAGAGCTGCTTATTACGATAAAGTGGGCGCTATTCGTGATATGGTTCAAAATCACTTACTGCAGTTAGTAGTAATGACAGCAATGCATCTCCCAAAGCAAATCAGGGCTAAAGAAATCAGGCAAGTCAAAAAGAAAGTGATGCAATCGTTACGGCCTTTGCATAAAGACTCCGTAGGAATTCACGTTGTTCGTGGTCAATATGGTCCGGGAGAGATAAACGGTACACCTGTTCCTGGATACTTAGAGGAACCTAACATTGATATATCATCTAAAAATGACACTTTCGTGGCTGCTCGTCTGTGGATCGATGATTCCATTTGGGATGGAGTTCCCTTCTATATTCGGACAGGCAAAAGAATGTCAGAAAAGTCAACAAAAATTGTCATTGAATTCAAAAATACAGTAAATAGCTTGTCTAATGAAAAGCAGGACGTAACCCCCAATCTATTTATGATTAGTGTAAGCCCCTCCGAAGGAGTGTCGATGCAAATAAATAGAAAAAACTCTATAACTGGGAAATTAGAACCCATTAAAGTTAACTTTACCGACACCAATAATAATATTCCTGAATCATATGAGCTTCTGCTACTGGATGCTCTTCGTGGAGACTCCACCTTCTTCGCTCATTGGGATGAGGTTGAATTGTCTTGGAGATGGATTCAGCCCATATTAGAGACATTTGATCAAAATGGCCTTCCCCTTCACGAATATTCAGCAGGTACAATGGGGCCTGAAGCTGCCCATCAGTTGTTAGAATCAGATGGATTTAAATGGTGGTAAACAAAATTTATGTACTATAAGAGGAGGAATCAATTTGAAAGTAGGACTTATTGGATTGGGAAAAATGGGATTTAACCTGGCACAAAACTTAATTGACAACCAACATCATGTAGTAGCATTTGATGTAAATACTACAGCCGTTGAAGAAGTAAATAAACATGGAATCCAAGGGGCCACCGATTTGCAGCATCTCGTTCAGTCTTTGGAACAACCACGTGTAATTTGGATCATGGTTCCTCACAACGTCGTGGATTCGGTAATTCATGAACTCAAGCCTTATTTAAGTAATGGTGACATTATGATTGAAGCAGGAAATTCACATTACAGAGAATCCATTCGTCGATATCATGAGTTAAAAAAAGCAGGGGTCCACTTTATGGATGCTGGTACTTCTGGAGGAATGGCAGGCGCGCGAAACGGTGCTTGTTATATGATTGGTGGAGATCATGAGGCTTGGAATATTGTTGAACCTATTTTTAGAGATACCGCTGTTGAGAATGGCTTTTTATATGCTGGACAAGCAGGTAGCGGTCATTTTTTGAAAATGGTTCATAACGGTATTGAGTACGCAATGATGGCAGCGATCGGAGAAGGTTTCGAATTGTTGAAGAAGAGCGAGTTCGATTTTGATTTCGAAAAAGTGGCCAGAGTGTGGAATAACGGCTCGGTTATTCGTTCATGGCTCATGGAGTTAACGGAGCAAGCATTTTCTAAAGATGCAAAGCTAGATGAAATCAAAGGTATCATGCATTCTTCCGGGGAAGGAAAGTGGACAGTGGAGACTGCACTAGATCTGCAAACGGCCACCCCTGTTATTGCAATGTCATTATTGATGCGTTACCGTTCATTAGATGAAGACACCTTTACTGGAAAAGTAGTCGCTGCACTTCGGAATGAGTTTGGCGGCCATGCGGTGGAAAAAAAGAACTGAACTTCATGGATGAATAAGTGCGACACCCACTGGAAATGAAATGCATGTCGGGCCGCTAGGAGAACCGCTCACGTATCCTTTCCAGAGGAACCGTCGCACTTGGCTAATAATCTGTCATACCGTCTCGTACATTTAATCCCCCCTTACTCTCTACTTCTCGAAGTTGGACAGAAAAAACAAGAGATTGTAGAATAATCCTATCAAGTTAAGGTTTGGAACTCTCACGTGCCAAAACAGCAAGAAGCTCATTCTATGTGAAGCACCTCCATTGTTCGATAACGTTCAACAATAGGAGGTGCTTTCTTCAATTTTTTACCATTCTATGCTGGCCTCTTTAGATTTTCTTTAGAATTTCTTTATATTTTCTTTAGAATTACCCTTCTTATTTCCTTAGTTTTTATCATTATTATAGCTTTATCAACACGAGGAGCTGAAATAATGATCAGTAACACGCTGATGGAGCTAATCCATCAATATAGCTATCTTTTCTTTTTTCTCGCCTTCTCCTTAGGCCCGTTTGGCGTTCCCATTCCTAATGAAGTGACCATTCTTAGTGGCGCGATCCTCAGCCATACAGGTGCTATTAATCATTGGTTAACATACTTCTGCATTCTGGCAGGATTGCTAACAGCGATTACGATCTCATATTGTGCTGGAAGATTGTTCGGACAGAGGCTAAAAAGAAGGCTGAATGACAATAATCACTATCAAAAAGCGGAGTTACTTCTTCAAAAAAAAGGCGATTGGGCCATGTGTATCGGCATGTTTATTCCTATTGTACGTTATTTCATGCCGCTATTAGTTGGACTGGGTGGCACACAATATAAAAAGTTCATTTTCCTTTCGTATTCGAGTGCTATTTTCTGGACTACCACTTATTTCATGTTAGGGACTTTGTTTGGTACCGCCATCTTGGATATGTTTGCTTCACTTTTTGAACACTTCAGTTCATAGACAAAAGCGTGTTGATCCTAACATACTGACTATAATGGAGGAATAACCGATGAAATCCAATGAGTATCTTTTATTTTTGCGAAGCTTTGTTCATAGCCCCAAGCATGTAGGAAGCATTATTCCAAGCTCTCGCTTTCTGGCTAAAGCCATGGTTAGACAAGCAGCTTGGCAGGAAGTCAAGGCAGTCGCCGAGCTTGGTTCCGGAACCGGTGCAATCACCCAATACATTCATGAACGTGCAGGTGAGGACACAAAAGTTTTCCTGTTTGAAATGAATACAACCATGAGAAATAATCTGCAAAAGAATTATCCAGACCTGAGTATCCATCCTAACGCAGCGGCCTTGGTAGAAACAATAAAACAGCAGAATATTGATCAGTTGGATTGCATTTTTAGCTGTCTTCCGTTCTTCAACTTTGAAAGTGATTTAAGAGAAACTCTGGTTGAACAAATTTACCAGGCTCTCAAGCCAGGAGGTATATTCGTCGCTTTTCAATATTCACTTCAAATGAAGAAGCAGCTCGCGGAGAAGTTTGTCATTGAGAAAATGGAATGGGTACCCCTCAATATTCCTCCTGCCTTCGTGTATGTATGTCGTAAGAAAGAAGACAATTAGAATAACCCTTTGATTCTCGAAGCATTCAGAAAGGAAGTTCAAAGCATATGAATACAATCCTGGTCGTCGACGATGATCCAGACATTCGAGACGTTATCCATATTTATATTCGCAACGAAGGTTATGCTGTAATCGAGGCTGCTGATGGCGAAGAAGCTCTGAATGTAATTAAAGCAAAGCCCATCCAGCTAGTTATCCTTGATGTTATGATGCCTGGAATGGATGGAATCACAGCCTGCCTTAAAATACGGGAAATATCCAATATGCCGATTATCATGCTGTCAGCCAAGGAAGAGGATATTGATAAGATTACAGGGCTGACAACAGGAGCAGACGATTACATGGTCAAGCCGTTCAATCCCCTTGAATTGCTCGCTCGCGTAAAAGCACAATTACGACGGCAATCCTTGATCGGACAAGAGGAATCCAAAAACCTTATCCTCATCAGAGATCTGGTCATAGATAAGAGCAAACATTCCGTAAGGATAAAAGGAAATGAACTTGCAATCACGCCAATGGAATTTGCTATTCTGCTTTTGCTTGCCAGTCATCCTGGACAGGTATTCAGCTCCGAACACATCTACGAAACTATATGGAAAGAATCCTATGGATTCTCCAACAATACAGTAATGGTCCACATTCGTAATCTGCGCGAAAAATTGGAGGAATCCCCGAGACATCCGCAATATATCAAAACAGTGTGGGGGGTCGGGTATAAAATGGAATGAACCACAACCCAAAATCTCCGAAAAAGAAAATTCAGGTCACATCTTAATTCGTATGGTGCTCAGTCTAATGATTACGGTCGTTATTAACAATTTACTCATCACTCTCTTTGTAGAAACGACTCGCATATGGGAGCAAGATTGGTTCGTGACTTTTTTCCATATCTAATATCTCCCTTGTTTTTAGGTACTTTTATTTTGGACTGGGCCTGTCCATCGCTAGAAATATTGTTGAATCGCATCAAGGCACCTTAACACTGAATCATGGTCATGGTGTATTTACGCTCCAACTGCGGTTGCCTTGTATGGAGTCATATACAACGGGGGATTATGAATTGAATATTTACGAATACCTGCTGTTCCTGAAAGGCTTTCTTAGCAATCCAACACGCGTAGGAGGAATTCTCCCAAGTTCTCGGTATCTGGCAACGAGGGTCGTTCAGTCTGTTCCGTGGGATGAGGTCAGGACTGTGGCAGAACTTGGCGCAGGTACAGGTGCTATCACGCGCTTCATCAGGGAACAAGTATCACCTTCCACAAAAGTATTGTTATTCGAGCGTGACAGAAACATGCGGGACTATCTGAAATCCCAGTTTCCTGGCTTTAGCTTCCACTCCAATGCTAGCTATTTGATAAAAAAAATGAATGAAGAACAGATCCATCAACTAGACTGCATCATATGCGGATTGCCCTTGTTTATTTTTTCGAATGACATGCGGGGCAAATTACTTCAGCAAATGATTGCAGCACTTAAGCCAGGAGGTATGATCGTCTCCTATCAGTACACCCCCTACATGAAAAAACGGTGGGCAAAGCACCTGGAGATCGAGAAGATTGAGTTCGTGCCATGCAATCTCCCTCCAGCTTTTGTGTATGTATGTCGCAAATCGCTGGACAAGGGTTCTAACTAAAAAATTGCTTTTGGTCATCCTTCGGATTACGTACATAACCAGATTACGACGTACATAAACACAAGAAAGACGTGAGTTCTTTACCCACGTCCTTCTTGTGTTCAATCCTATAGAGCAATGCCTACTCCGAACTATAATGTAAATCGGCTAACTTGTTTCTGCATATTTTTATAATGCAACACAATCAGGTATAATATTAACTCCGTATCTTATTTTATGGACATGTGGTTCTTTTTATGGTTAATCAATTCGCTTTAACGATAAAATAAAAGGGCCTCTTAATTAGCGACTCTAATGGGATCATGTTCTTGTCCCGACAGGCTTGAATTCGTGCTATAAATTCATACATGTCAAGTATTACGAAATGGCGCAAGTTCTTTCTTTACCATAGGCACTACTTTAGTTCCGAATAATTCAATCGTTTGCATCAGGTCGCGATGAGGCAAGGTGCTAATATCGATATGAAGCAGGAAACGCGTTAATCCCAAGTTTTTCTTCAGTAATACGATTTTTTCGGCAACGTACTCTGGATCTCCCAAATACAACGCGCCTTCCAAACTTCTTGCTGCTTCAAAAGATTGGCGTGTGTATTCCGCAAAACCTCGTTCACGTCCAATCACATTTATAAGATCCACGACAGCTGGGAAATACAAATTAGCGGCTTCTTCCGCATCCTCTTTAATGAAACCGTGCGAATGTACAGCGATCTTCAATTTACGATGGTCATGTCCTGCTTGTTTGGCGGCTTCTTTATATAAATTTATCAATGAAGCGAATCGTGCTGGAGATCCCCCAATGATGGCAAAACACACCGGCAATCCCAAAAGACCTGCTCGAATGGCCGAATTCGCGTTTCCTCCAGTACCAATCCACACTGGCAACGGATCCTGAACGGCACGGGGATAGACTCCTAAATCATGAATAGCTGTACGATGATTCCCGCTCCAGGTTACTTTTTCCGAAGAAACAATGTTGAGAAGCAAGTCCAGCTTCTCCTCAAATAACTCGTTATAATCATCCAGTGTATACCCAAACAAAGGAAAGGACTCAATAAATGATCCCCTGCCAGCCATAATCTCTGCTCGTCCGTTAGAGAGCCCGTCCAATGTTGCGAAATTTTGGTATACTCTAACCGGATCGTCGGAAGATAAGACCGATACTGCACTTGAAAGACGAATTCGATTCGTTTTGGCAGCAATGGCAGCTAAAATCGTTGTAGGTGCCGAACTTGCATATTCAACACGGTGATGCTCGCCAATAGCATAAACGTCTAATCCGACTTGTTCTGCTAATACCGCTTCATCCACGGCTTGCCGGAGTCTTTCCGCATGCGTTACGCCGCCCTGTCTTGGCTTAGCTTCAAGGAACGTGCTCAGTCCAAACTCCATAACATCAAATTGTTCGCTCACAAGTTCCCCTTCTTTCCATTCAATTAACCACGTACTATATTGTTTGCTGAAATTTATTCTTCTTGCATATTCTGAATCCCGAATCCGATTCTTTTAAGCAGATCAATGAGTTGTTTTTTTTCCTCATCGGAAATAAAAGAAAAGCTTCGGGATATCATTTCAACGTGTTTGGGAAAAATCTCGTCAAACAACTCTTTTCCTTGTTCTGTGAGGATGACATGAAATACCCTTTTGTCCTCAGGGTGTTGTTTCCTCTCCACAAGTCCCTTCTTTTCCAACTTATTAATCACATAAGTTATGCTTCCACTCGGGATGGATAGCCGCTCGCTAATTTGTTGTACTGTCTGTGGACCCTTGCTGTATAGCAATTCGAGCGTAATGAAGTTCTCAATGCTAATGTTGTTACTTTGAATATCTTTCTCAATGTTTTTGGCTGCTGCTCTGGTCGACTTCATCCACACTCGGAATAATCGCAAATCAAGATTACTTTGGTCGTCCATCAACTGACTCCTTCCGAAAAATAGGGTATGGAATACGATTCATTCAGAATCACAAACGAAATGCATACTTAAACTAATGAATCAAAATGAATGAGGAATACAACGAGTCCGAGAATAAGTAAGATGATGGGCATCATCATTTTGTTGACTGGATCTTTGACTTTCATATGCGTACCCACACCACCCAGCATCGTTATGACAATAAGAAGACTTCCCCATGCAGCTAACGAATCAATCCATATTCCCACAATCATGAGTATTGCCGCAATCACTTCAATGAAACCTGTAAAGTAGCGAAATGATCCCGAATATCCATAACGCTGGAATTCATCAACCATTTGTTTTGAACCAAACTTCATAAATCCAAACATCAGAAACCCTAATCCTAGCAAACCTTGAAGAACAACCGATAAAATATTCATTTTAAAATCTCCTTTATCCTAATTTTATAATAAATATATCATAATATTAGGATAATTATCTGTCAATATCATTTTTCTAGGTTTGCATGCGGTCAATCAGATGTGCCGATAGAACCATCCAATAATATTGTTTTACAATTAAATTTTTCCTAGGTATCTCTTTATTACATAAAGAAACGCGGTAGCATATTTAAAAGATGCTACCGCGTTAGAAATAAATACATTGATAATTGTAAACAAGAGTACATACAATTGCTGATTATCATTTTAAATGAAACATTTATCATTTAAAGTGAAAACAACTAACATATTATCTATTCTGAAAAACCACCTCAAGAACAGCGGCTATACCCGCAATTACTACACGTTTTGCACCCCTCTACATTCATAAGCGAAGCCGATCCGCAGGATGGACATAGATCTCTGGCGGCCGTCGCTGTAAGGCTTGCTGGGTAGGCACCTCTTTCCGTTGTACCATGCTTGCCAGCAGCATCAGTGGCATGACTATCCGCAGAATGGACGTGCTGTCCCGCGGAATTCGCCTTCAACTGTGCATGCTCCCCATTCGGAGTCTCTACGTCGAGCGTAGCAGCAATCGGAGCCACTTCCAGTCCATGTGCATCTATAGCGTTAGCTTGCACATGCGTCTCCAGTGCCTTGGCCACCGCATCGGCAATAGACTCTACGCGGTTCACACCGAAGCCAATGGCGCCGGAACCGCCAATGCCCTTCAGATGCTTCACTAGCAGCTCTACCTTCTGACCATGATCTCCATAACGCAAGAACAAGGAGCATACTCGGCCAAGCGCCTCAGCCATGGCGAATACATCCGAGCCTGCCTTACCGACATTCAGGAAGATTTCGGCAGGAATGCCGTTCAGATCATTAATCGTAATATATGCCATCCCGAACGGGGTATTGATCTTGTAGGTCGCTCCGCGTAGCACCTGTGGACGGCTCTTGTACTGCTTGTCCACGACCTTTCCTTGCGCACCAATGTTGGCTGAGGTAGCCGAGCCCGATAACGCAGTTGAAGCAGCCGCGCTATTATGTTCACTCGCTTCCGATGCTCCAGAGATGACAGTAGCATCTGCTTCACCAATAGTATTAGCCTGTGCCTCCTGTACTGCCTCAGCTCCAGGTGTCTCCTTCGCAGGGGCATCCTTGGTGTCTTCGTCCTTCTTGCCAGTCGACAGCACCTGCACATCCCGGCTTCCATCCCGGTAGATGGTTACCCCTTTGCAGCCCAGATCGAACGCCAGCTCATACAATCTCTTGGTCTCTTCTACGGTGAAGTCAGCCGGGCAATTGGCTGTCTTGGAGATCGAGCTATCTACCCAGCGCTGGATGGCTGCCTGAGCGCGGATATGATCCTCCGCAGACAGATCCATCGCGGTGATGAAGTAGTCCGGTAATGACTCACCCGGATGCGCATCCAGCCATTCCTGTGCAATCGGGACGAATTGCTCATCGAAGCCTAGACGGCTCTGACGGAAGTACTTGAATGCAAAATAAGGCTCAATTCCGGTGGACGTACCTACCATAGTGCCCGTGCTGCCCGTCGGTGCTTGCGTAATGACCGTTACATTGCGTATGCCCTTTTCCGTCACAGCCGCACGGATCTCAGGATAGATCTCCGTCATATTCTTCATGAAGCCGCTTTGCAGATATTTCTCTGCATCAAAGGCCTGGAAGGAACCTTTCTCTTCAGCAATATCAGCAGAGGCCAGATACGCCTCCCGCGCAATGAAGCCATACAGCTTGTCCAGGAACTCCAATGATTCGGGGCTACCGTAGCGGATCTTGAGCTTGATCATCAGCTCAGCCAAGCCCATCGTGCCAAGTCCTACACGACGCTCAAGCTTTTGGTTCTGTTCATTTTCCGGAAAATGATAGGGTGTCTTGTCAATGACGTTATCCAGAAAGCGTACCGAGTAGCGAGTCGTGGTTGCTAGATCCTCCCAGGCCACATCCTGCTGCTCCTCATCATAGAACTTGGACAGATTGATGGCTGAGAGGTTGCAAACTCCCCAAGCTGGAAGCCCCTGTTCGGCGCATGGATTAGTACAGATAATCGGATTGAAATACCAGCTGTTGGACATCTGATTGTAGTATTCCATGAATACGACCCCTGGCTCGGCGGACTTCCAAGCGGATTCGATGATGGTATGCCAGATTTCACGCGCCTTGACGGTGCGATATGGAATGACCTTACGCCCACTGGCCTTCCACTGCTCCAGATCACCATCCCATACCTCGTTATAATCAGGCTCGTTCGTATCAGGGAACGCCAGCTCCCAGTCCAGATCCTCCTTCACGGCCTTCATGAAGCTATTGCTGACACAGACCGAGAGATTGGCATTAGTAACTTGTCCCATAGTCTGCTTCACGGTAATGAAATCCAGCACATCCGGATGCCAGTCATTGATCATTAGCATCAAGGCACCACGGCGACTTCCACCTTGCTCAATCAATCCAGTCGTATAACTAAACAGACCACCCCAGGACACAGCTCCACTAGACGAGCCGTTCACACCTTTAACTACTGCTCGGCGAGGTCGCAGAGAAGACAGGTTAATCCCTACGCCACCACCACGGGCCATGATCTCAGTCATCTCGGACAAGGTCTGCATAATACCGCCACGGCTATCCTTAGGTGAAGGGATAACATAACAGTTGAACAGCGTCAGCTCATCGCTGGCCCCGGCGCCTGCGGCAATTCGACCTCCAGGTACCAGCTTCCAGTCATCCAGGATGGTGCGGAACTTGGTCTTCCATTCCTGCTGTAGCTCTGGCGTACTCTCTACAGAAGCCATGGCTCCAGCGAGACGATCCCACATTTCCTCTGGCGTCTTCTCGATGTTCAAGGTCAGCTTCTCCACATCGGATTCGACCAGTTGTCCCGTGCGTGTCTTCACAATAACCTTGCGGCCTTCGCGGCTGACAATCTCACCGACCTCCTTGGTCGGGAACTTAGGATCATCCTTCGTCAAGACCAGCACGACATCTCCGACCTTAGCGTGATTGGTATCGGCATCCTTCCATGCATAACGATCAAGGAAGATCTTCTCGCTAAGTCCGGTCAGGCGCTGGGAATGGTGAGTGGTAGTCAATGATAACAACCTCCTGTATAGAATTCAGATGATCTGTAAAATAAAAACTGACAATATGACAGCTCAAGCGTGCTTCTTCCAGGATAATTGAAGTTATACATTTTCAGCGGAGGTGACCATTCGATTATCGCAAGAAAGCATCAGCTAAACGTAGCCTGTCTTCTGTGAACAGTGTCGTTAGACGTTCCTTTATGTAATATCACAATATATTGTGTGCGAATCATATTATACTATACTATATATGGATTAAATCATTTCGATTTTGTGAATTTTCGTCTTCTTCCTCTATCTTATGACTGCTACCAATCTTTTTCAGACTCATTCTCTTTTTTTCTTTTTTTCTCCCGCCTGCATATTCATACTCATTCCTCTTCACGCTCTTCCTCATTTCCTACTCACCTTCTAATTACCTTCTGCTCATCCATCATTCAACCACTACTTCTCTGCTACGAATAACCAATGCTTTTCTATTGCCGTTACATTCGTTTCGTCTGGCTCCCGATCCATCTTCCTTGGAGCACATCGCTTCCTTGCATTTGACTCCATACTTTTCTTTCATCTGTGTACATGCCTTTCTTTCCTCTGTATACATCCTCACCATTCAACTATGTACACCCTTCTTTCATCGTTTCATTCTGATGGAATGACATACTTTAGGTTATGAATCTCCTGCCTAACGCCCATACTACAAATATACTCATATATCCGACTAGCGGCTATGTCATCGGGATCGACGCCCAGAGCCCGAACTGCCCGCCTAGTTCGAAAAAGTGACAGCAGAGGGAGGGATGGTTCGTGAATCCGCATCATTCGTCGACAACACAGGATGTCCCCCAGCTGCCGGTACCGGTACAATTCGACCGTGACTGGGCAGAAGAGCTGGATCAGCGTGTTCGCAAAGGAGGACCTTGGGGAGACTGGGATTTGTTCAGGCTTACCATGCAGGCCGAGCAAGCAAATCTGATTCCGAGCTTCGATGAGCTGCAATGCTTGAAGCACCTTCAGGACCTGACCCCGCTCCCCCATCAGTTGGATACAGCCCGCAAAGTTCTGTTCAATATGTCCGGGCGCGCGATTCTGGCTGATGAGGTAGGACTCGGCAAAACGATAGAAGCTGGCATGATTCTAAAGGAATATATGCTTCGCGGCCTGGCTTCCAAAATATTGATTCTCGTCCCCGCCTCACTTGTCCTGCAGTGGGTACGGGAGCTGAACAGTAAGTTTGGTATTACTGCAGTTGCCCAGAAGAAAGCCCATACCTGGTATTCCGATGTGGTTGTGGCTTCCATCGACACAGCCAAGCGCGAGCCCCATCGCGATATACTGCTCGATACCGATTATGATCTGGTCATTATTGATGAAGCCCATAAGCTGAAGAACAAGAAGACCACCAACTACCAGTTCATCACCAAGCTGCGCAAAAAGTACTGCCTGCTATTGACGGCGACACCGGTCCAAAACGATCTGTCAGAGCTGTTTAACCTGATCACCCTACTGAAGCCAGGACAGTTGGGGCGTCAGGGGGATTTTGCAGCCAACTTTGTCGTCGACAAGCGTGTACCGAAGAATGAGGACCAGCTCAAGGAGGAGCTGTCCAAGGTCATGATCCGCAACAGACGTGGTGAGGGGCCCGTCCAATTCACCAAGCGTAATGTATCCAATATCAATCTTCAGCTCTCAGCGGATGAACGTGCGCTCTATGAAGGTGTGACCTCCTTTGTGAAGGATCAATACGAGGCATCTGGCGGCAGTCTCAGCAGCATGCTATCCATGGTGACCCTGCAGCGCGAGGTATGCAGTAGCCGGGACGCCGTGTTCGTAACACTGGTGAATCTGGCGAAGAAGCTGGCACCAGATTCGCCGGTTCGCGATCGGATCTGGGAGCTCGTCGCCGCCATCAAAGCGATTAAAGCCAATACCAAAGCCGAGAAAACAATGGAGCTTGTACGGAACATGAACGAGAAGGTCATTGTCTTTACGGAGTACAGGGCCACACAGGAATACCTTCTGAATTACTTCCGTGAACGTGGCCTGACAGCTGTCCCTTATCGTGGCGGGATGAACCGGGGACGCAAGGACTGGATGATGGATCTGTTCCGGGGCAAGGTGCAGGTGATGATTGCAACAGAAGCCGGCGGCGAGGGCATCAATCTGCAATTTTGTCATCACATGATTAACTTCGATCTTCCATGGAATCCCATGCGTGTAGAGCAGCGGATCGGGAGAGTGCACCGGCTGGGTCAGCAGAATGACGTCCAAATCTATAACCTGTCTACGCAAGGCACCATTGAGGAGCATATCTTGAACCTGCTGCACGAGAAGATCAACATGTTCGAGATGGTCATCGGCGGCCTGGACGTTATTCTGGAGCGTTATGAGCAGCAGGAGAACATAGAGAAAAGTCTATTCAAAATTATGCTGGAATCGAAATCGGATGAGGAGATTCGTAGTAAGGTGCATACACTTGGTCATTCCTTGGAATCCATCCGTCAGGAGTTGGGCACACAGGAAAGGACTCAGGGAGGAGCCCATTCATGAGTATGAGTACCGAGCAAGTACAGCAATTCGTTATGACCTATCTGGAGGCGACTGGAAGCACCATCATTGAGAAATCACCCTGCCATGTGACGGTCAAGCTGTCACCAGAAGCGGATAAAGCCCTAACGAACCGCCCTTACTATTGGGGCTATGTTGAACGGACGGGGGTTCCGGCTGAGACGATGTCATTCACCTTCGTATTTGACAAAGCTACCTACGATGAGGATCTGGCGGCTAAAGAAGCATTTAAACATTCGGGCAAGCTCGGCATCCCGGGCGGCACCAGCAACCCAACCCAAATGAACGGTAATTCTGGCGAGGACAACTCAAATAACTCACTCCTCTCCAGGTATATGGGGGCGCTTCCCCCTATGCCACAGCTGGGTCCTAATCGAATTCTGCGTGAGGATGTCATCTATGGCAGCCGCAGACTGCAGCAGATCTTCGCAGCTGCCAAGGACGGGGGGCGATATGTGAATCTCTTCGAGCTTCCGCTCCAGCGACAGCTCAATGCGCGTACTCCCGTTATGTATGAGAGCTGGCTTGGTGCATGCTTCAAGGTCGAATTCACCTGCGATCTCAAGCGGGAGGAGCTGCATTTTCTCGGCATCTCCCTACGTAGCGGACAGATCCAGCAGGATTTCGGTAAATTGCTGAACCGCAAGCAGTTAAGTCCACAGATGGCTGGCAACATGCATGTGCAGACAGCCAAGCTGAGTATACAGGAAGCGACTCGTGCCCTGGAGCAGCATGTGCTGCGCCAGATTCAGCATCGTGACTATTCCTGGGCTGATCAAGCCAGAGAACGGCTTGCCGAGGAGCTGAGCGTCGTGGATCTATATTACGAGGATCTGCTGAAAGGACAGGATGAAGAGCGTCAGAGCGCCATACGTGAACAGTTTCAGGCTCGCAGAGAGGAGATGCAATGGCAGTACGAGCCTAAGGTCGTGGTATCTGTCATGAATTGCGGTCTCTTTCATCTAAGATAACGACGATTACCTCCTCGCTGCACAAAAGCTGCACAAAATCTGGTCAAGGCTACTCACGATTCGCCTATATATGCTATAAGCTGGGGACTATCATCTTCCAAAAAGAGGAATATCGACAGCGGACTGCGGCATATCCTGCTAGAGAGACACCGACAGGTTGCGGCAGTCTTTTTGGCAGGATCATATTATGCTAGACGTGTAGGGACAAGCACTCTTGTTCGATACCTGTCCTGCAGAAGAGGTGAGGGAACGTATGAACCATTCAGCATTTCGTAAAAGCGTGGGCATTCTGACAGCCGCATTGATCGGCCTGTCCTTGCTCCATCCGATGTCTTCGATGATCAATAAGGCTGCAGCTGACTCCGCAGCAGAGCTTCAAGGCTCTGCTATACAAGATATACAGCCTGTTATCTCGGCTCCCCCTACTATAAAAGCTCCAGATACAGGGGTATATCAAGCTGCACCAAGCATCGTCATGCGCGCTGCTGAAGCCGCAGTACGTACGCTTGGGAAGCAGGCTGACTTCGAGGATTGGGCTGCGGGGCAGCTTCAATTCTACCCACTGGGGCCTGGTACACATAGCTGGCTCGTACACGTGAATCAGAAGAATAGAGTGATTGGTTACATGATTTTCACCCAGCAGCAGGATGGCACATACCTACTGAACGAATATGGCGCAGGGGACCAGATTCCCTACAGTATGAATACGCTGGAGCATGCTCTGGAGCGGATCGCCATTGCTGAGCCTGAGCGCGGCATTGCTCCCAGAGAGCAATCCGCCATTCAAGCCTACTATACGGCTCCCATGACAGCCTATTGGGCAGTCCGCTCCGGTAGCCATGACGAGCTTCTCTATATAGATGCCTTCACTGGGGAGGAGCTGCCCTTGAAGGCCAATGAGCTTTCTCCAGCTTCAAAGGTAGGGCCTGAGAGCAGGGCTGCTTCAATGGAATTGGCTAGTCCTCTGACCGATGCTGCCGATGCAGCGCTCTCTACCGCTACAGCAGATTTATCCCCTTATGAGCATCTGGGCTGGCTGACCTCCAAGCCTCTGCCAATCCGTAACCATCAGCAGCTGGAGCAAGCATTAGCCTCTTCTCCACTGGTCTATAGTGCTACAGGGGCAAACTACGCTTATGGCGGACCACTTACCTTGAGCGGCTTGCAGCGCTGGAAGACTGTACCTGCGCCAGACGCACACACAGCTACATATGTTCGGGTGACCGGTAGCAGTGAGGCTATACGCTATGTACCAGCTTCGCGACTACTGGAGGCAGGCAGCTTTTATACGTTTACAGGTCAGCTTACAGGACAAGCTACAGGGCTATCTGCAGGCCAATAAAAACCCAAAAGAGCAATAAATCAACAGATCAACAGATCCACAGATCCACAGATCCACAGATCCACAAGATAATTCTCAGACATTTTTTTCTGAGCTGCACTACAAAAAGCCTAGCACCTTCACCTATATAGCTCAACTCATCACGTCCGTCCTGATACTGCAATAATTCCAGTTTCAAGCTTAAGAACTGTACACAAAAAAGGCTGCTAGCGGATCGTCACCGATCATCTAGTAGCCTTTGGGTCGTTATTTAGAATATTCTACACTATTTGGCCTTACCTGCAACAAATTAAGGATGGAGACATCCTACATAACTTAGAGCAGGTTTGGCTAGAAAAAAGTTATGCACCTATGGAATAACTTATAATATCAGCACGTTATCAAGATATTTGTATGACTCAGGATGCTTATATGCGTCGTTAAATAAGCCTGTTATGTTTACACCTTGAAACGATTGATGGCCTGCTGCAGCTCCTCTGCCATGCTCGCCAGATCTGTGGACGCTGCGGAGATCTGCTCCATCGCCGACAGCTGCTCTTCCGCCGTAGCGCTCACCTCTTCGGTGCCAGCCGCCGCACTTTCAGTAACCTCAGTAATCGTCTTCATGTTCGCATTAATTTGTTCCAATCCAGAAGACATGGTATCAACAGCGCTGTAGACTTCCTGCGTCTTCAATGCAGAGCTGCTGACAGCCTCACGGATTTCTTCAAAGGCTTCGCCGGATTTATTCACAAGAAGAATACCTTCCTGAACCTCCGCTGTTACCTCACTCATGGATTTCGAGGCATGCTCCATACCTTTATCAATGGCCGCCACGAGCTTCACAATCTCTTCCGCCGAACGGGCGGATTGATCAGAGAGCTTGCGGACCTCTGATGCAACAACCTGGAAGCCCCTTCCATGCTCACCTGCTCTTGCCGCTTCGATCGCAGCATTGAGAGACAAGAGATTCGTCTGTGCTGAAATTTCCGAAATGCTCGTAACCATTTGACCAATCGCCTGGGAGTGAGTACTAAGTTCATCAATGACGGAAGCCAGACCATTGACTGTCTGATGGATGGATTGCATCTGCTCCACAGCCGATTGTACGGACGCTGCACCTGACACAGTCATCGTCGAAGCGCCTGCGGCCTGCTCTGTCATACTTTGGGTATTGTCTTTAATCTGCTGGAAGCCTACCGATAATTGATTCACAGACTGGAAGCTCTCATTAACCATATGTACCTGCGTATCCATACCAGAGGCGATACTATCCATGGTTGTTGCAACCTGCTCTGTAGCTGCTGACGTCTGCTGCGTGCTCGCTGTCAGCTCCTCAGAGGAGGCTGCCACCATTGAAGCGTTGCTAGCTACCTGATGAACCAGACTGCGCAGGTTATCTGTCATAGCATTGAAGGCCTTGGCCAGCTCACCTGTCTCATCCTGATTGCGAACGACAACAGCTTCACCTGTCAGATCCCCCTCGGCAATGCGGGTAGCTGCCTTGGATACTGCGATAATCGGTCTGGAAATGAGTCTGCCGATCAGCAATGCAATACCTGTACCAAGAAGAACAGCTACGATACCAATAATCAGAATGTTCCGAAGAACGGTACTAATTGTAGTATTCGAGTCTACGATTGCTTTATCCAGCGCCTTCTGCTGGAAGTCTTCCATAGCGGTGATTGTGTTCAAAAAATCAGTAATCAGCTCGGGACCTCTAGTCTGTAGCTGAGCCCTAATCTCATCGGTGTTGTCCTGCTTACTGAGTGCAATGATCTCCTGACCGAAGCTGTAATAATCCGCACCTACCTGATCAGCATGGCCAAGAAGGTCAATCATGTCTTGTTCTTTGATTGTTTTCCGAAGTTCTGCACTGATCGTCTGATACTCTTTGTAAAGCGTGTTGAACTGCTGTTCTCCTTCCTCGTTCGCTCCGATCACATAGGTTCGAATCGTAACCTGCTGAGTCTTGGAATTAATCATCATGTCCTTGATTTGTAGTAACTTGGTTGTACGGTTCTCTACAACCTCAGTAAATGTCTGCTTCAGAGAAAGAAATTGAGTATAAGAAATTGCTACAACAGCAGCCAACAGCACGAGCACACTTAGAAAACCTAATAATAATTTACGACTAATAGATAGGCCCTTCACGTGTCATAACCCCCCAAAAAAATGTATGTACATCTCTCTTCAGTCTATAAATCAGGTCTTTTTTCTTAAAATGATTGAATTTATAGACAAATGAATAGTCTTATAGACCTACCCCCTTTCCTTTATAAGCATATATCGACTAAATGTCATTTATTTTAAAGAGCAATCCTTAAATCACATGTAAAGGGATACAAACTATGCTCGAAGGCTAGACCACCAAGTAATCGTCAGCACAAAAAACCTCCCCCTTCCACGAATTACCGAGACGTGAAAAGAAGAGGCTTTATGAACCTGGCTTCATAAACCTGGCTTCATGAACCTTTTGGCTGTTATCAAAGGGAACTGTCATTCCCTTCTGCGTGCCGAACGTAGCCACATGTGTATGGAGAAGGGCAGCATGCCGAACCAGCGAGTCCGCCACTGCTCCCTGCCATGTCTGCGCTCGCGCCGCTCTGAACGTGGGGTGCTCATGTATTGCACAACCTGCTCCGTAATGTATTTGACCAGATCGCTACTGGAAGCCATGATTATTCCTCCTTCATGTGCTTAGATGCTTAGTATGAATCTCTGTCCTGTGTAAAAGGACCCTATCTATAGCATGTACAGGAAGGCACACATGTAAACGTAATTAAGACCCATCCAGACTTCAATCCATAATAACGGGGCCATTCCTACCCCTATATGGAAATGAAAATTGTGTTTTAGCTGCATGATCGTTGGCATGATGGGCTGCCACAAGACCACTGCGTATATTATCCTCTGTGCTACACATCCTAATGGCAAATACGTCCATCTTTCAGGAGGATCACCCAAGATGCCCACATTTCTGATGAAATCAGTTATCGGTGCACTGATGTTCACACTGCTCCCTTCACTGACAGGCAGCAGCTTCACAGGATCGACAGCTTTACGCGTTGATGCTTCTTCCACCCCTCTCCCGCAAGAAATAACACAAGAGGACGGGCCACACCACCCGATCTTCACAAGTCCAGTCATTATCATTGATGCCGGTCATGGAGGAATTGACGGGGGAACCAGCCATCATGGTGTGCTGGAGAAGGAGATTAATCTGAACATTGCACGTAAGCTGTATCTTTTATTACGCAGTAGCGGATATGCAGCCGTATTGAACCGGGACGGGGACTATGCCCTCAGTGAGCACAATCACTGGTTGAAATCCTCCAGACACCGCAAGGATCTCGCTCAGCGCAAGAGCTTGACGGAGGAGCTGCCCACCGTTCTGGTCGTCAGTCTACATGCCAACTGGAGCAAGCGTTCGGATCGTCAGGGCCCTATCGTTCTATATCAGCATGAAGGACACAGCTACCTATTGGCTGATTGTATCCAGCAGGCCTTGAATCAGCTGCATGGAACCTCACGGCTTTCTGTGAGCGGCAAAGCCTTCTATTTACTCAATCACATCAAACAGCCTGCCGTGATCGTAGAGACGGGATTCATAAGCAACGAACAGGATCGACGCCTACTTCAATCGACGGCAGGTCAGAAGGCTATTGCCGATTCCATCGCGGATGGCATTACTCATTATTTGTCGGCATGGTAGGATCCGGTCTCCAATGCCATACATCGCTGATCAAGGAGCTCAGTCCCACAATGTCGGCTTGCTGCTGAAGCTTGGGGAGCGAAGAACGGATAGCTGCTGACGTATGCAGACCCGATATCCCAACATGTCCAATCGTGACACAGGTGTCATGCTCCCGGAACCAGTCTGATACAACGTTCATCTGCGAGAAGATATGGTTACGATCATACTTGTGATCGAGGAAAATATCGTTACGAACAGGCGGCAGGCCCTTCGTAGCAGCAAGCTCGGGAACAACGGATCTGTAGTTAGTACGGCTATCCACAAAAAACATTCCACGCTCCTTGCATACATCCAGCACGATGGACATGATACGCTTGTCCGATGTGATTTTTGAGCCCATATGGTTATTCATCCCTACAGCGAAGGGGACGTCCGCGATGGCCTTCTGCACACGCTCACGTACCTCTGCATCAGTCAGTCCTGAGGTAATGGCCCCTGGTCCCAACCACTCGGGCCTTCCTTTGTTGGGCTCCATCGGAAGATGTACAATGACCTCATGGCCTCTACGATGGGCATCGGTAGCATCACGCTTGGTCGTAGGAAGAAAGGGCATGACCGCAACCGTGATTGGAACAGGTAGATCAAGCATCTCCTTTGTCCCTTTCATGTCGTTGCCGAAATCATCAATAATGATAGCCCATTTCTTGCGCTTAGAGGCTGGAGGAGAAGGCGATGTTGTATCTTCTGTTACAGTATTGGCTACATAAGACCACTGTCTCTGAGCCTTAAGCTCCTTCGCAGCATGAATATCGGCAATTCCTCCCTCTACCTGCCCTCCACTTGCATAAGTACTGGCTGTGTGCGGCATTAACGTACATACAAGCAGCATGGAGATGAACAAGAGCCCCCATCGAGCCTTGCTTTCTAGGGTTATTCTTAGTAGGCTCTTGCTCTTCAGATACTTATAACTCAGGGATTTACCTTCATGGAGCTTGCTACTCAGATACTTACCACTCAGGAGCTTGCTACTCAGAAAATGGCTAGTATGTCTTGACTGCCTCTGATCCTTTTTCATTGCATTTTCCTCCTAGTTACATAATCCCAAGTAATCCATCTACCGTACTTTTCAGCCAAATGTTCTAATACTGCGAACACCTTCTTAGACATGTGCCTTCATTGTGTGAGGAACGGGCAGGAAATATGTACGAATTGCTCACTCATTCCCATTGACTTTACTGGAAAAAAACCAACTTTCTCGCTATACTGAAATATATCCCGACCTAATAGCTTGGAAATGGAGGCTTTATATATGCTTACTCGCTCCAAACTTTCCATCCAGAAAGAAATCTACAATCGTATCTCCTACATGGGAACGGCCTCCAAGGCCGACCTGATGCAATATTTTCCGCTGACCAGCAGCAGCATGACCCGTACACTCGACGACATGACCACGTCAGGAAAAATTATCATCTCCGGGCTTGGCAACTCGACCGGCGGACGCAAACCGATTCTATTCCAGACCAATCCTACATACCGTTATCTGTTCGGCCTGGAAATCTCGCGAATCAAGTCCTCCCTGGGCCTGTATGATATGCATCTGAACCGCCTCGCTTCTGTGCGCTGGATCATGGATGCCGAGATGACACCCGAGCGTCTGGTTGATCTGGTGTCCGAGGAGGCTCAGCGCTTCATGTCGGAGTATCGAATTCAGCCTCAGGATGTGCTAGGCATCGGCATTGGAGCCGTTGGACCACTTGATGCACGCAAAGGAGTCATATTAAAGCCTGAATTATTCCCATCTGCAGCGTGGGTACAGGTTCCGATCTGCGACATGCTTCAAGAGCGGCTGAATATACCAGCCATTCTGGACAATGGCTCCAATACTGCATTGATGGGCGAGCACTGGGCTCTGCATAATGAGGATCTGAAGCATATGCTCTATGTTCATGCGGGGGCTAGCATCCGTTCAGCAATGATGTCAGGAGGTTCTATTGTCCGAGGAGCCGTCGATACGGAAAGTGCAATCGGTCAAATGGTGATTCAGGCGGATGGTCCAAGATTGCGTGAAGGAGGAAATTACGGAGCGCTCGAAGCCTATGTATCTGTTCCTGCATTAGAGCATCGCGTTCGCTCGCAGCTCAAGCTTGGTCGTCCCAGCCTCTTGAGCGGTCTACCCCTGGGGGATATTCATTTCTCCTCCTTGATCGAAGCCCTGGAGCAGGAGGATACGCTCGTCAAATCCCAATTCGCCGAAACGGCTGCCTATCTGGGAATTGGCCTTGCCAATCTCATCAACACCTTGCACCCGGAGTATGTCATTCTGGGCGGAGCACTCATTAATGCTCATTCTTTGGTCTATGAGACAGCTATCGAGGTAGCCAAATGCAACCTGTACCACTACCCTGAATATAGTCCGCATTTCTCCCAAGGCCAGCTGCTGGACGAGGCTGTGGCTACGGGTGCCGCTGCTATGCTATTACATGAATGGGAAGGCTAAGGCGATCGCTTTTCGCTGAAAACTTATAAATTCTATTATCTACAAGAAAAAGAGAGCAGTGCTTCTCCACCTACAAGAGAAGCACTGCTCTGTTAACTTTTAGAGTATTAAATTACCGGATTCGATTGCTTGGCCACTTCAGCTTTGCTAAGCAGCAAATAGCTGATCGTGAAGGACAATACGATGGCAATAATCATGCCTGAAATTGCATACACGAAGTAAGGTCCGATATAGGCAGGAATACTGAAAATACTCGATAATACGTAGCCATACAGCCTAACGCCGAAGAAGCTGATGAAGGCCGATGCCACAGAGCTCGCAATAATCGCCGCGAGGAAGGCCTTCTTGAAGCGGGCCAGGACGCCGAACAGCGCTGGCTCGGTAATACCCAGCAGCCCAGAGATTGACGCAGACACGATAATTGATTTCTCCTTGGCAGTGGTGCTCTTGAAATAGACTGCGAAGGTAGCACCTACAATCGAGAAGTTCGCCATACACATCATTGGCATCAGCATATCCCACCCTTGGGTGGCGAAGTTATGCAATGCGATCGGTGTCATGGCATGGTGCATCCCCGTAAATACAGCGAGCGGACGAATCGCCCCTACTACGACCCCTGCAAATACAGACGAAATATCAAACAATCCCTGGATCATCCAAGCTAGGCCATAGCCCAAATAAATCCCGATCGGACCGATCACAGCAAGAGCCAGCAGACCAGAAATGAACAGCGTAAGTGTAGGTGCGACTACAGTCCTCAGCACTTCTGGAACAACCTTGCTTACGTACTTCTGGATATGGCTCATCGCCCATACAGCAAAAATTATCGGAATAACGGTTCCGGTGTAATTAAATACAGGAATCGGTATAAAGCCTAGGAATGCAAAGGATGAAATTTCCCCAGCCTTAGCTGCATCAACCATGGTTGGGAACATAATGGTGGCTGCAATGGCAACCGCCAAATACTCATTAGTCTTGAAGATTTTGGCTGCCGATACTGCCAGGAAGAATGGCAGGAAGGTGAACACACCGCTCGCTATCATATTAATAATCTGCACCGTCGGACTCTGATCCGAAATATAACCAAGTGCAAGCAACCCGGACAGCAATCCCTTGATCATCCCCGCGCCAGCAATGGCAGGAACGATCGGTCCAAATACACCCGATACAATGTTCATGAATAACGTGACCAGGCCTGTCTTTTTCTCTGGCTGTGAGTCCTTAGACTCTTCCTGATCTGCGTCCCCGATCTTCAGCTCCTTAGCGAGTGCATTGTAATATTCTGTGACTTTGGGACCAAGGATGACCTGAAATTGATCCTGGTTGAATTGTGCACCAAGCACCGCTTCGAGACCCTTGATCTTCTCGACATCCACCTTGCTTTTATCCTTTAGATCAAATCGGAGTCTGGTCATGCAATGCCAAGCGTTGTCAATATTCTGCTCCCCACCGACGCCAGAAATGATCTCCTGTACCGTCTTCAATGTACTCATCGAAAATTCTCCTGTCTGTTGAAAATTGAGTTTTGGTTCCGTTTACACACTGAATGGTATCACAAAGATCACGCGATAAAAAGCAGTCCAAAATTCACACCACTTCCCAATAAAACGTTGATATAACAAGGTTTTTGTTGAATTAAATATAAAATTGGTCTGGTTTATTTTACAATCCGCCACTTTTACCCGACCAAATTGATTCTGCATTTCAGACGTGTTTCAATAAAGTTAGATTTCTGAGAAAAGAGGAGAATTATGAACCCTTCCCTGATTACAAATGTGGAATGTTTTGTGCTAAAGCCGGATCGCCATAACCTGGTGGTCGTCAAGGTGACAACAGATAATAATATGGTCGGGCTCGGCTGCGCTACGTTTCAACAGCGTCCGAAGGCTGTTCAGCTCTTGGTAGAGGAATACCTTAGACCCATACTCATTGGAAAAGATGCCAACAACATCGAGGATCTATGGCATATGATGATGGTAAATTCCTATTGGCGGAATGGGCCCATCACGAATAATGCGATAGCTGGCGTGGACATGGCTCTGTGGGATATTAAGGGCAAACTGGCCGGCATGCCGTTGTACCAGCTTTTTGGAGGAAAATCGCGGGACGCCGTCCCTGCCTATACGCATGCTGTAGCTGATAACATTGAGGAGCTGTACCATGAGGTGGACACTCTTCTCGCGCAGGGCTACAAGCACATTCGCTGTCAGCTCGGCTTCTATGGAGGGAACCCTTCGCAGCTGCATACACCAGAGCAGTCTACACCTGGCTCTTATTATGATCAGGACGAATATATGCAGACAACCGTCCGCATGTTCGCGCAGTTGAGAGAGAAGTATCAGCATCGCTTCCACATTCTGCATGATGTGCATGAGCGGCTGTTCCCGAACCAGGCTGTCCAATTTGCCAAGGATCTGGAGCCGTACAAGCCTTATTTTATCGAGGATATTCTACCGCCAGACCAGAACGAATGGCTGCAGCAGCTTCGCTCACAGACCTCTACTCCAATGGCCACAGGCGAACTGTTCAATAACCCGCTAGAGTGGAGGAGCCTGATTGCGAATCGACAGATTGATTATATCCGCTGTCACGTCTCCCAGATCGGTGGCATTACCCCAGCGCTCAAGCTGGGCGCCCTCTGTGAGGCCTTCGGGGTTCGTATTGCCTGGCATACACCGTCTGATATTACGCCGATCGGGATTGCCGTGAACACACACCTGAACATTCATCTGCACAGTGCAGCCATTCAGGAGAATATTCCGATCAAGGAGAATACTCGCAGTGTATTCTCTCCAGTGCTGGATGCCCGGAACGGATATATCTACCCGCTGGAGCATCCGGGAATCGGGGTAGAATTCAATGAGGCCGCGGCGCTTAACTTTCCGGTAGAATATCGCATGCACGAATGGACACAGGCCCGTCTACCGGACGGCACGCTGATGACACCTTAGGGCTACTCCCTCTCAGATATGCGTACTTATTGATTTCTACGCTTATGATGCGCATTGTTGAATGCGGTCAAGTAAGTGCATTTATAATCAATCGCCACAATCTCGCTCGTCTCGAATATGATGCCATTATTCAGAATGCCCCGGCTTGATATCTTCATAGCCGGGCTTTTTCTTTTTTGCTGCAGCAATGTGGCCTGCTCTTTATTCAGTGCAATAGCCTCATAGGTGTTGAGATAATGGGAGATGGTGTATCTATGCTTTTTGACAAAAGACTGAATGGAATGCTCGGCATCCTGAATGGTAAGCATGGGAAATAGCCTCACTGGCAGTCGGGATTGCTCAATCTGTACCGTCTGATAATTCACGATTCGTACACGCTGATAGGTCCAGACCTCCTCCTCGCTGGTGATCCCGAAGATCTGCTGATCATTGGACGTCGCTGGCTCCCGGAGAAGCTCAATGACCTTGGAGGTGATGCTAGAGTAGGGATTCTCCGTCAGAGAGTTATAGATGAGCGGGCTAGACTGTATATTTTTCTCAATGAAAATTCCCGAGCCCTGGACGACCTTAACCATCCCCATATAGCGCAGCTTCTGAATCGCCTCATGAATGGTATAGCGGGATACCTCATACTGCCTGGCAAGCTCTCTTTCGGTGGGGAGCTTCAAGCCGGGAAATTGATTCTGATAAATTTTGCTAAGCAAATCGTGAATGATAAATTCCTTCTTCTTCATGCTTTATCCCCCTGAGTCCATAATGCCGACACCCTTATCGCTCCTAAACACATCTGCTGACTTATCATCGAACCTCTGCTATGAATCCGGTCATCTATAATCTAAAAAAAGGTTCCCCAGCGGCACAGGAATGCCACTGAAAGAACCTGTATCTACATGGACGAGTTACATTATAGCACACGCTATAAGCAAGTCAACGAAGTATGGATTGTATGACTAACTAATCCACCTTGAAGCGTGCTGTCAACTGTTGTAGCTCTTGTGCCAGATGGGACAAGTCTGCCGAAGAAGAGGCTACCTGCTGCATGGATGCCAGCTGCTCCTCAGAGGCCGTCGCCACCGTCTGGGCATGACCCGAGGTGTCTTTCGCGATCAGCGCCAATTGATCTACGGTCGCATGGATCTGCTGAGAACCGGCCATGAGCTGTTGGGAGGAGGAGGAGATTTCATTGCTTTGATCATGGATGTCTGCCAGACCACGCACGATCTCTTCGAAGATGCGCTCGGCCCCTGTGGCAAGATGCGCTCCCATCCTACCTTGCTGCTGGTCACGGTCATCGCTTGCCAGGCGTCAGCATTCCCCTGCTGAATGGCCTTAATCAGCTCGCTGATGCTATGAGCCATCGGATTGTTTTCACAATTTCTGATTCTCTGGCACTAAATATTAAATGAATCATATGCACTTATGTACCTTGATACAGTAAATGAAATGTCCTGACTATTCCTTGCATACAGCACTGCCCTCTGCAGATCCAGATATAATCCTAGGCTTGTATTCGGCGAAAGCATGCTTGATGTGCAGAATGCTTAGCGGGGTATCTTCGATGATTGCCTTGCGCTTGGCCTTGAGGATGATCTGCTCCATATCGGCAAAGCTGCAGCCCTGCAGCACTTGAGATGCTTCCTCATGAACATGCTCCTCTTGAGCAAATTGATCCAGATGCAGACGAACGAACTCATTTCGACTCCTGTCATCCGGCATGCTGTAGGTCATCTTTGTATCGAAACGGCGCCAGATCGCGTGATCCAGTTGTTCCTCCAGATTGGTGGCGGCCATGAATACGCTGTTGCTCTCGAATTCATCCAGACATTGCAGGATTGTATTGACCACTCTAGACATCTCCTTGACCTCGTCGTTATTATCGCGTGTTCGTGCGATCGCATCGAATTCATCCAGGAACAAGACGCATGGCGTTGTACTGGCATAGTCAAAAATCTTGCGAACATTACTTGCCGTCTCCCCCAAATGGCTATGAATAATCGCATCCAGCCTTACCAGCATTAAAGGGATTTGAAGACGTGCCGCAATATAAAAAGCTGTAAGTGTCTTCCCCGTTCCCGGAGGCCCGAACATTACGATCTTATTTGGAATCGGCACGTCATAATGCTCGAACTTCTCCTTCATGCCGAGAATAGTAATAAATTCTTCAACAATATTCCGATTCTCCGCAGGAAGCACAACGCGCCTCACCTTGCGCTCACACTCCTTCGGGGTGTATACGGTAGCTACATCCGTGCCCTTGGATCGGGGCAGACGTGAGCTGGTACGCTGTTTACTCATTCAGGTCGAGCTCCTTCTATAGACTTAATCAGTCCTTGGCTGATGCTTATGTTGATTCAATCCTAAGGAAAGGCCAAGCCATGAGGCTTCGGTTCTCCTGCAAGGATTATTCGTGATCAAGCGAGCTGTAGTTCCTCACAGGCAAGCCAGTTAGCGCGTCTCGCGGTGCAGCGTATAACGACGCAGACGTGGGGAGTATTTGCGCAGCTCCATCCGTTCTGGATGTGTCCTCTTGTTCTTCGTGGTGGTATAGTTGCGGTCTCCTGTCTCGGTACATGCCAAAGTAACAACAACTCTCATGTTCACCTCTCCTTTATTAGTAATTATTACGATTTAATTATTGTACTCTTTACCTAATCCAATGTCAAACTACCACTTTACACATTTAAAATAAGCAAACGAAAGAAGACCCCGGCACCATTCCTCACGATGGCACAGGAGTCTTCTTGATAAGCTAATCACAATTGCTATACGCCCAGATTGGTAAGTCCATTTTCTCGAATTGATCCGCTGACGGTGGGACCCCACCCTCAAGCTTCACTCCACTCACATCACAATCAATGAAACGCGCTTGATGGAACGTACAGTTCTCGAAGCGCGAGGCTTGTAGAGAACCTCTGAATTCTACCTGATCAAACACACAATTTACGAAGCTACATACACGAAGCTCCACACCACGAAGCACCGCGCCAGAGAAATCACAATGATGGAACTGAGTCCGCCGTCCTCCGTATTCCAGCCCCAGTCTCCCTGTTCCTATACGTGCTTCCCGGAAGGAACAATGCTCAACGACCGTCCGTTCCATATTCACGATCAGCTTGGTGTTGGCCAAATTGCAATGTCTAATCTCGCAGTGAGACAGCATTGCACGATCCAACTGAGCATGGGTCAGATTCACGCCCTGTAGGCTTGAATAATTCATATTGCCGCCAAGGCAAGCATATGCCAGATCGACCTCCACCAGTCTGGAGCGAAACAGGCTCTTCAACTGCAAGGCCGGTATGACGGGATGGTCCAGATCAAGTCCAGACAGGTCTGCCCGTTCAATTACGGCATCCTGGCCTGCTGCAATGGCTTCAATATGCGGTTGTATAGACTCGATATACATCGGGTCCATCCATTTCTTCAACGCTTCACTTTTCGGTGTGGGCATATATAACTCCTTTCAGATAGTTACAGTGCACTACCTCCGAAGAGGAAGCGATACTCCCAGTGCTTGCCGGCAATATCGCTGATGGTCACGCCACCACCTGCATTTGAATACGTATGCAGAATTTTGCCGTTTCCGAGATAGATGCCTGTATGTGTAATCCGTGCTGTCGATTTATTCACGCCACTGTAGCTTGAAGACTTGGTTCCTTTATACGACATAAAATACATCAGATCACCGCGCTTCAGCTTCTTCCAATCCTTCTGTACGTTACCTTTGGCTTTCACATAATCTCCTTGCTGACGAGAATCAGAAGGGAGCTTAACGCTCAGAGCATCCAGGAACGCCTGACGTACAAAGCTTGAGCAATCGAACGTAGCTGTGCTGCTCCGGCTTGCGCCAAATTCATACGGTGTGCCCCAGTATTTCATGCCGGCAGCAATCACCTTCTCGACAGCCGCACTGCCTTTAGTTGCGGAAGCATTATTGGAGCCTGAGGAATTGTTGCTGTTGCTTGAGCTGTTATTCCCGCTGATCGCTTGCGTATATTTGGATGAGGAGGATATATATCCGGTCCGGTTGGACGAATCCTGCACCTTGTACCAGTCTGAACCAGATTGGCTGATAATCGTGATCGTCTCACCTTTTGGCAGCTGACGAACAATTTTCGCTGACGTGGACGGCGAGGTCCGCAAATTAACGCCCCAGATGACCTTCGCTTTGGAGCTATTCACTGCGGCAGCCGATACCGATTCCGTGAATGTACCTGCCGTAAGACTTCCGAATAGCATCGCTGCTGTTGCACTTGCTGTAATGATCTTGCTCTTCCAGTTCATGATGTCGTGTTCCTCCTGATGTAACAGAATTTTAACCTGGTCGCCGTGAACCGGGCTTGTCCCATTGTAAACGGGTGGTCCGAAGCGATCATCAGGCCAAAGTCCTGTATTGATTCAGGCACATTTGAGCACTAGGTATCAGGAAAAGAGCCTTCATTGGCCTGAAAAACCTCGGTTTCCCAAAGGTTAAAATGTTGTAACCATTTGATAACACTACGTTTTGTAATGTATGGTAATTGATCCTTCTCTCTTTAAAATAGATAGGTATTTAGACCTATTCGAATGCTAAATAACACATCCAATTGGTAGAATTTACATATCTATTTTGCGTTCCAAATCACTTATTCAAGTTATCTTTAGGCCACATAAGTCATCAGTTCTTCCTCAGTGACTACTTTTCATTCCACAAAATAGTAATTATTACAATCAGTTATGCGTATATACAAGTATACTTACCGCATCTAGCAAGTGCTCCCTATCTAATATCTTTGCTTTAAGGCACAGATCCAGCCCCCATACGAGAATCTATAACCGTTAGGAGACACGCGAATGAATAAAACACCAGTAATCATCATCAGCGGATTTTTGGGTAGCGGAAAAACTACTTTGCTTCTGAAGCTCCTCCGCACTCTGCGAGCAAGCAAGATCAAGCCCGCCATACTGATGAACGAGTTGGGCAAGGCAGATGTAGATGGAAGAATTATCACCGAAGCCGTACAGGACCTTCCGCTTGAAAGGCTATTTGACGGCTGCATTTGCTGCAGCAAGAAGAGTGAAATCGCTGGCTCCCTCCAAAGTTTGCTGGCTCTAGCTCCGGATGTCATCCTGGTCGAGCTCACTGGTGTAGCCAATCCTGAAGAGGTCATTGATACCATGTCCGAGCCCACGTTGCATCACAAGATCACTCTCCATAAGATCATCACGGTCTTAGATGCAGAGCATGTACTAGAATACAGCAGCATCTTCTCCTCGGATCGAGAACTCGTGCACACTCTACGCCGCCAACTGGAAATTGCAGACATCGTATTAGTGAATAAGCAGGATCTCGTCCCCCATGCACAGCTCTCCAAGGTTGAACGCTTGATACGCAAACACAACGGGCAAGCCAACATCTTCCATACCATACATGGGGAATTCAAGCAGGGGGTTGTCACCGAAGGACTCGTACCCAAAGATCTCCAAGCTAGTAGACCTAGTGGATCTAGTGGATCTAACAAATCCAGTTTATCTAGTACTTCTGGTACTTCTGGTACTTCTGGTACTTCTGGTACTTCTAATACACCCACTAAATCTATGGCATCCAGTACATCTACGGCAATCAGTAGCTCTTCTGCATTCAAGGTTGTATCTACTCACCGCCACAATAGTAGAGATTCTACGCGTTCTGGGAGGCAGGCCCAGACTTCCTTTTCCCGCATCCAGACCATCATGGTCCCGATCAGCAAACAGACCCCCATATCCTTGCAGAAGCTGGCTAAATGGCTAAAGTCCAAAGGACATCGGGTACTGCGGGCCAAGGGCTACGTTCCTTTGGAGCATTCCTCTCCCCCCTCACTGGTTCAATTTGCGGGGAGACATCTCCGGCAGGAGCAAACCTCCTACCAAGGCGACTATTATCTGGTCATTATCGGCTTCGAGCTGGATGAGAACTCCTTATTGTCAGAGTGGAAGACGAGCGTTCTCAGTTGATAACCTTAGCGTACACGCTCCAATCAGCGCTGTGCGCTATTTTGTTAATTTCATGAAATCGCTCATGTCTTCACAATCCCCGAATAAAAATGGTTATAGGATACTCTCTTACTCTACTCTATTTCAGGAGGCCCTGCATGAATGCTTCAACGGTGTATAAGACGCTCCCCTTCTTTTTCGTCATGATATTTCTGATTCCTGCTCTGACCGTCTGGTCTCACGACAGTAATCTTCTCGTACATCCGCAGCTACAGCATATCAAGACCATTTTTATCGGGATTTTTCTAGAGGCGCTGCCCTTCATATTATTAGGAGTGCTTCTGTCGTCACTGCTTCAGATCTTTGTGAAAGAGCAGTGGATTCGCCGCCTGCAGCCCAAAAATCCAGTGATTGGCGTGCTGCTCGCATCCTTGCTTGGAGTCATTCTCCCCATATGCGAGTGTGGCATGATTCCTGTCGTACGCAGATTGATGCTGAAAGGGATGCCTGCCTACATGGCGGTGACCTTCATACTGAGCGGTCCGATTCTGAATCCTGTCGTGTTTATGGCCACTCTCATGGCATTTCGCGCACATCCTGAAGTGGTATGGGGCCGAATGGGACTGGCACTGGCGGTCTCGGTCTCTATAGGCCTTATCATCTACTTACTGTATTCTGGCAACCCCCTGAAGCAATCCTTGCAACGATTTCATGCACAGACCGGATCAGAGAGCTCTCATGAGCACTCTAGAACATGGGACAGCTTCTTCGTGCATGCGGGCAATGAATTGATGGAGATGGGCAAATATTTGGTACTGGGCGCCTTCGTCACTGCGTGTATTCAAGCCTTCATTCCACGTGATGAGCTATTAGATCTGGGGAGTGGCTCGCTCTCCTCATATTTGTTCATGATGGGATTCGCCTTCATACTGTCACTTTGCTCTACCTCTGATGCATTTGTGGCATCCGCTTTTACGCACTCTTTTACTATTGGACCGCTCGTTTCTTTTCTCGTACTTGGACCCATGCTGGACTTCAAAAGCCTGCTGATGCTGCTGGCCACGTTCAAGCTCCGATTTGTGGCTGTTCTTAGTCTCCTGCTCCTGATCTTGATACTTCTGGGGTCGATGGCTATCGATATTCTCGTCTAACACTGCCTGTATAAGAACGATATGCACACTTAGGAAAGGAGAAGCTCGTATGGCCCTTCATGCCAAAGTCCGCATCCACTATTTCAGCCGGTCACTCCTGCTGATTGCTCTAGCCTGCTACATTACGCACCTGAATGAGACCCAAGCCTTACACTATTATCTGGCTCCAAATATGCAAAAGCTGTTACTGCTTTGTCCTGTGCCGCTATGGTTCATTGCTATCGGAATGCTGTGGCATACCCTCACGGGAGGCAGGGAGAAAATTTGTGACTGTGAGCACCCAATGCCAACAGGATTATTCAGGAACGTGAACGTCTATGGTCTATTTGTAGTCCCACTATTATTCGGATTGCTCTTGCCTGATCAAGCACTAGGCAGCGGCATGGTTGTGAAAAAAGGAATGCTGTACTCCGTCCCAGCTCCGGAACTTCTGGATACACTCCAACGAGAGAGTGGTTCATCAGATCCAATTGTTCCAACTGCTCCAGACGTCCCCGGGCAGCAACAGAGCCTGAACCCAGTAGCTAGACAACAGAATCTGGACAAATTGTTCGTAGCGAAGGATAAATACTCCATAGAATTCGCTGAATTAGCTAAGCGACTCTATACTTTACCAGTGATTGATGTTGAATCCTCCATTTTCTCGGAGACGATCGGTGCTATAGATATGTATAAGGAAGAATTTCAGGATAGACCCATCTCGCTGAAGGGCTTCGTCTATCGGGAAGAGGGCATGGGATCGAATACATTCGTGATCAGCCGCTTTCTCATGATGTGCTGTCCTGCTGATGCCATGCCGTTCGGCGTACTGGTCGAAGGGGACAATGCCGCCGTCTTCCCCGAGGATACGTGGGTAGAAATTGAGGGGGCTATTAAGACCACATCCATGAACGGCAAGGATACCCTCAGCATTCAGGCAGCACAGATCCGCATGATTGAGGAGCCTGCATCGCCATACATTTTCACAAACCCCGATTCAGTAGCGGAATTTGATAGTCGATATAGTCAATTGAAATGAACAACCCTCCACAATTCCTGTTAACACTGCTTGGATTGCAATGAAGCACAAAGAAGCACTTGAATGATCCTAAAGGATCAATTCAAGTGCTTCTTGATTGATGCGGTCGAGAGGACTCGAACCTCCACGGGGGGTTAGCCCACACGGACCTGAACCGTGCGCGTCTGCCAATTCCGCCACGACCGCGTATCAGACTGCTATTGCAGCGACAAGATAGATCATAACATGCAGTACAAATTGAGTCAATACATATTTTAAAAATTACGAATTCCCTGCGAATCTCTAACACATAACCCAGATCTCTAGCACATACCCAGAAATTTTCATGCCTTTTATGCATTGAGACTTGATTTTATGCATATGAACGAGTTAAAATAAGAACATAAGTTCCCTGACAGGAACACTCACACAATTATTCCCAAGGTGGTGACTTGCTATGACAGTCGTTACACAGGAAGAATTATCATTAGTTCGAAGCTATCTGTTTCTTCTCTTTATCCAAAAGGTATTTGAACGAGACAGTCATATATTGGAAGAAAGCGGACTACTTAAGACACCCGGCTTGTATGTAGAATTAGTACACGCTGGAGCTGACCGGACTGGCATTTTAATGTCCGAAGTGAAGCATGAATTCAGGAAGCGTTCCATTGCCGTGCTGGAGATTCACCAGGATGAGCGACTGATTAGGGCCGCCTATGAAGCACATGGAGAGCAGCACGAGCTTAGCATCCCCATGTCGGAATTCCGTATGGAGATGTATGAGCGAATGCGGGCTTATCTAGGTCTGAGCACTTCGCTTCCCACCACCTCATCCTTCACGGGAACGAGTCCTCTAAGTCCGGCACCCCCTGTCCAATCCGAATCCTTTACGGGACGCCGCAAGCGTCTCGTCAAGCAGCCTTCTTATTCAGCCAGCTCCTGGAAGCGACCTGCTGCTGCCCAGGCATGACAAGGCTGTCCTCAAGGACTGCAGTGCTCTTCTTTGTACAGTAAGAGTACTGCAGCTATTTTGTATTTGTCACAAGTAGGTGGATCGATATAGGGAATTATCACCAAGCACATACAAACGACAATAAGAGCTGGCAACACCAGCTCTTATTCATTATATAGACTACGATTGTCATTCACTGCTTAATTCTACAATTCACATTACTGCTTAATCGCTTGCTGCACTCTAAGCGCCCCTTGACTCATGGCATGTCCGCCGCCAACCGCACCTGCGACAGCAATCGTTTCCATAATTTCCTGTTCGCTAGCTCCCTTGGAGCGTGCCTCATTCACATGATAGAAGGTACATACCTCATTATTAGCGAACATACCGATGCCTAACGCGATCAGTTGCTTGGTCTTTGCATCCAATGCACCACTCGCGAAGCACTCACCAGTGAATTGGTGGTAAGCATTGACGACCTCTGGCAGACTGTGTGCCAGCTCACTGATCTGATCTTTATATGCGTGGACCTTCTCCTCCATCACCTTCACCGTGCTGCACATCCTCTCGTTATTCTTGTGGCTGTCTTAGGTTATCCCCATACAGTCACAAATATGCCGAGCCTATATACAGCGTATATGGGACTTTCCTGTACTCCATTGGTGAGATGCGGGTTCTTGAGATCTGACCAACTGTGTAGGATCTATGACTCCCCTTGATTTTGCTCGAACATCTCGGGGCGGGGCTCACTGAACAACTGCACAGTATATGTTCTCGGTACACGTGCCACATTCCGATTCGGCCTCCGAATCAGGATATCCTGATCGTCCCATGCCAGTACGGTACCAACTACATCGTTGGCTTTGACCCCATCACGGATGACTCGCACCTTACTACCTGCGACCCGCAGTGCATCCAGTTCTTCTTCACTAATCACATTCTTCCCTCCCTTTACTGCGTAATAGAGACCGCACCAGCCCTAACGGTGTTCTCTATGTTACGAATAACCTGCAAAGACCTGAAAGAGACCTAAATGGGATCATTTAGGTCTCGGTGGTTCATGTACATCGCTCGTAGAAACGATGCATGCTATATGGAATGCCGACTGAGCAACAAATTCATCCCGAATGATCAGCGTTAGCGTGTTCTTTGCTATCGTTCTTCTCGTACCAGAAGTCAAGTACCTTTGCAGACAACACACGTTGCTCTACATAATCAACCTGATGAGGTGTAAAGTGTTCCTTCCACTCAAATTCCAAATCCTCACACAAGCTAACGAGTGTCAACAGCTCAGACCATGCTACATAACGCTTATACCAGAAAAATTGAGGGTGTTCGATCATATAGGGATAAAGGTCATCAAACTCCGTGTGCTTGCAATCCAGAGCACGTTCAAAGTGAACTTTAGCCGCTGCCAATTTATCCAGGAAATATTGTTCTGTCATTTGCTCTTTCCCCATGTTGCTGCCTCCTCTCTCCCAAAACCTTACGTCTATTATAAGCGAAATCCATGCACATGCAAAGCCATTGTCAAAAATTAGGCCTGCTGGATACCATCTATTTCGTCTATTCTATGAACGTAACCTTACCGTCTGCCAAGGAGGATATCTGAACAAGCGGCTCCACACGAATGCCTTGCTCCCGAATAGACTGCGCACCGGATTGGAAGCATTTCTCCACGACAACACCAAATCCAATTAGACTAGCACCTGAGCGCTCGATGATCTTTACCATGCCTCGTGCTGCATCTCCATTGGCAATAATGTCATCAATGAACAGTATTCGATCATCTTCATGAATGTACTGTCTAGACAGCATAATATCCGTTACAATTCCCTTCGTGAAGGAAGGCACCCGCTCGCATAATGCATCGGGATCAGCCAGCAGCGTCTTCTTACGGCGGGCAAATACCAGCGGAACTCCCAGCTCTAGCGCAGTCGCGAAGGCCACAGCAATACCGGAGGATTCGACTGTGACCACACGTGTAATCCCCTCCTCACGGAAGCGTCTAGCAAATTCCCGGCCCATCTCCATGGTCAGCTCAGGGTCCACCTGATGATTCAGCAGGCCATCCAGCTTCAGCACCTGCTCTGATGCCACAACCCCTTCTTCCAATATACGCTTCTTCAATACTTCCATGTCAATGACCTCCCAAGCCCTATCCTATGCCGTAAAAGTACCATAGTTCGCTTCCCGCATCAAGCTTGGGAATCGCCTTGGCTTTTTAATTTATATTTTTTCCATGCCCAAGGAATGAATGCACCAATCATCATGAGTAGAATAACGGCTACTCCCATCTTACGGGTGACCTTATCCATGACCAATGCCACCTGTTCCCAATGCAGGCCGACAGCATGTCCCACCCATAGAAACGTGGTGCACCAGATCAGTGCGCCTAGGGTAGCATACAACAGATACGATGAGAATTTAAGACGGGTCGTCCCCGCCAGATAAGAGGATAGGTGCCGAAGGCCGGGTACAAAATAACCAAACAAAATTCCCCATGTACCATAACGTCCGAACCAGTTCTCGGACACCGCAATCTTCTTGGGTGTCAGACGAACCCATTTGCCATATTTGTGAAGCAACGGCTTTCCTAGGAACCTTCCCAAGGCATAACTGAACAGCATTCCGGTCATACTGCCGCAAAAAGTAACGATAAGTGCTGCCGAAAAATTATAATACCCTTGTGACACCAGCCCTCCGAAGGCAATCATGATGACCTCATCCGGAACAGGTACGCCAGCGACTCCCAAGGCAAGCAGCCCAAACATCGCAGCATATCCATAAGTTAAAATAAAAGAAACGATCGAACCCATTGTGCATAACTCCTGTCACTACTTGATCTGTACACTTGCTGCGTATGGCCATTCCATAACTTCGAGTCATGTCCCATTCTCCCTGGACATACCCTATAAAGAAGCGTAGGCTCATCCACAGCCTGTGCAGGGAGGAAAGGGAGGAAAGGAATGAGACGGGATATCCATGTTCTTCAAATTGCATTCACGTATATAGGCACTATTGTCGGTGCGGGGTTTGCCACCGGACAGGAAATCCTCCAGTTCTTTACACAGTACGGCCGCGTTGCAACCTTCACCATCCTGATCGCCACGATGGCCTTTATTTGGCTTGGGACCCGGATGATGCTCATTGCACATGATATATCGGCACATTCCTACGAAGATTTGAACAAGCACCTATTCGGACCAAAGGCCGGGAAATGGATCAGCCTATTTACGCTAATTATTATTCTGGGTGTGAACAGTGTCATGCTGGCCGGCTCTGGCTCTGTATTTGTAGAGCACTTGAATATGCATTACCAGATTGGACTGCTGATCACACTTCTGGGCACCTATCTGCTACTGGGAAAAGGGATGCGTTCCATATTACAGATCAATTCCATTGTCGTCCCCATTATGATGATTCTATCACTTCTATTGATCTTCAGTACAATCAAGGCACCTGGTGCTGATCGTTTCATTACCTTGACCTCGGATGAGCCCTTATTGAAAGGTCTGCTGTCGCCGCTACTCTACACCTCGTTCAATCTTGCGATGGCGCAAGCCGTGCTGGTGCCTCTTGGCGCACAGACAGCTTCGCGTTCCACCATCATTAAGGGCGGGCTAATCGGTGGGCTTGGCGTGGGACTGATGCTGATGTCCGCTCATTTCGCCATGTCAGCTCAAATGCCAGGTATTCAGCAATTCGAGATTCCCATGGGGAATGTAGCTGTTCAATTAGGGACCGCTATTCAGTTGCTATACATCACCATGATATTTATGGAGATCTTCAGCACGTTCGTTGCGGATATATATGGTCTTACCCTCCAGCTTCAGCATCATCTGTCAATGCACCCACGTCTGATCACTCTAAGCATTATGTGTACCTGCTATCTCATCAGCCAATTCGGTTTCAGCTCATTGCTATCGGTACTGTATCCTATTTTCGGTTCCCTTAGCCTTGTGTGGGCACTGACGCTAATCAAGAATGGCTATAAAAGACCTCCGCTACAGACAGTTACACCGAATAGCCAGCCGTCCGTCATCCGTACCCACGAGCCAGATACCAAGCCACCAATCAAGCCTACGGGAACCTAAGTTGGATTTTCATTTTTTCGCTCCATCAGCTATTCATTGAACTCTAGATACAGCTTCTTCAATTCATGGACGGCCCGACTGAGCGAATAATTGCTCTTGGCCTTCTCACAGGCTGAACGGGCCAGTTCATAACGATAGGACGGATCAACGATGACCTTCTCCATCGCCTCTGCCAGAGCTACCTCATCCTCTGGGGGTACGAGGAGGCCATTGATCCCATCCTCAATCTGCTCTGGAATACCGCCTACATTGGTTCCGACAAGCGCAAGACAGCTTAGTGCAGCCTCGGCAAATACAGATCCAAATGCCTCTGCACGTGACGGGAGCACGAAGATATCGAAGAAAGGCATGAATTCCTCCGGGTGCAGGGTATAGCCGTAGAAGATTGTCTCATTATATATACCAAGGTCCTGCGCCATTTGCTCAAGCTCCGGGCGAATAGGACCATCCCCGATAATGTGCAATACGTAGTCGACTCCCCGCTTTTTCAGCTCCGCACAGGCCTTTAGCAGCGTATCAATGCCCTTTGCGGGCACAAGTCGGCATACTGTAATTAGTTGGGCCACATCATTTTCGTGAGGAATCGGTTTGAAACGCCGTTCATCATAGCCGTTCGGTATAATCTGAATTCGCTCATGATGATCTACATAAGGACTCATATAATTACGAAAGGAGCCGGACACGGTCAGCATTCGATCCGTCTTGCGCTCCAGCTCACGATAGATCGAGATAAGGAATTGATGCTCAGGCCCCCCTTCCACAATCTTTCCGTTCAAGATCAGCTCCCGCTCATAGGAGGAGTGTATCGTCTGAATTAAAGGGGTATCCGGGAACACTGCTTTCATGGCCAAGCCCGCAATGGGATGATGGGCATGAACCAGATCATATGGAGTATGAATACGCAATTTCGTCCACCACAAATAATCACGGTAGGTCTGGATGTACTTCTGGACAATCGCACTGTCAGCGAATTCCGTCCAATCGAACGTATCGAATTGTACCTCTTCCTGACCTTTGTTGCGGATTCTTTTTGGCAATGAGAAGAGCTCCATCTCCCAGCGAGGAGCCGTGAATCGTTCCTGCAAATAAGGAATCATGGATGATACGCCCCCCGGCTGCTCGGGAGGGAAAAAGAGTGCTTGTAGCAATTTCATGACGTGCTTCCCCTTTCAAGCAATGCTGGAAACCGGAGCGTTATGCTCCAAAATATCCAGCTGTAGCCGTCTATATTGACTTTTCATAGCTTCTGAAAACATGATATATTGGAAATCCAGACAGCAGTTCTCCGGATCGGCATAAATACAATTAATTGTATCGGATTGGAACGAGCCAAGCAATAGAACCTGAGGAATTGCGTTCGCCAACACCCGGCGTCGATCCTCAGCAGGTTTTATGGAATATGCTGTACTTTTATTGCGTGTAACGCACGTGGGAGCCGTGAATTCGTGAAGCTGTTATCTACTCCGTGGGCCATGTCCGTGTGGCTTCCACCCGTCATTGCGGCTGTTGCCGGTCTATGTATTCTATTCATCATGTTGTGTATGTGTATAATGATGTACGGCAAGCAGCGAAAAAAAGCCTATTTGTACTTTATTGCAGCAGGGCTGTTTGTGATTGCTTATGAGAGCTGCCATCTCTACTCGGCAACAAGCCTATCCTCACGCTATGATTCCTCATGGATCGCTGTGCTGGAGTCGCTCGCCTTCCTGTTGATTAATGGGGCCGTCTATCAGTTGTACCGGAAGTCGAACGCAAAATTCTTCTGGACCTTTAGCACCTTTATTGTGCTGCTACTAGTACCACCTGTTCTATGTGTCCTGCTTCCATCAATACCTGCCAGCTGGAAGGACCCTGGGCTGCTGATCTTTAGTCAAATCCACCGTCTGCTGGTCATCGTATGGGGTCTACTATGGATTATGCCACGAATCGGACAACAAGGAAAATACCTGATCAGTCTGCTGATCTATGCACTGTGGGTCATCGCTGATACCTGGGCACAGCTTACCGTTCCTCCTGCCATCATTGAACATATGCAGCATCTGCGGGTGTTCTATTATCTGGTCCTATTCCTCATTTTGTTCCAACGAATCGTAGAGTTGCTCCAGCACATCTATCGCACCTCGATTACGGACGGCTTAACAGGTCTGTTCAACCGAAAATACTTTGGTATGCGCTTGAAGCGTTATGCTGAGGAAGGCGTGAGACTAGCGGTTATCTTCTGCGATATTGATAATTTCAAGAAGCTCAATGATACGGAAGGCCATGCCCGTGCTGACGAGGTGCTGAAGCAAGTCGCTGAGATTATTACTGAGGAGACCGAGGATATCGGTATTCCTGGCCGCTACGGCGGAGAAGAGCTTCTTGCCATGATTGTTGATAAGAAGGCGAAGCCTGGGGCTGTCGCTGAGCGTATTCGTGCCCGGGTAGAAGCAGAGAGCATCGTCACCATCAGTGTTGGTTATAGTGTTATCAAGAGTGGGGTGACGCCAGATGAACTGGTGCATCAGGCCGATACGGCCATGTATCACTCCAAGACGACAGGCAAAAATAAAGTAACAGACTATAAGACGATTCGATAGCTGATCGAACTACAGATGCATGAATTCGTATAGAATTGTATGGGTTGTATGAAATTGCATGGGTTGTATGGGATTAAATGTAGATCATAAAGGAGTAAATGGAAATGAATATAGACAAGCCGCCGCTTCCTGGCGCTTATATACAGCAAATCACAGAGCTGCTAGGTAGTGAGGCTCCTGCTTTTCTCGATAGCTACCATCAGCCAAGGGCACAGGGAATACGCCTGAACCCTGCAAAAATAACGCCCGAACTGCGTGAACAGCTCATTCAGGAATGGCAGTTAGTTCCGGTGTCTTGGTGCTCTGAAGGCTATTACTATCAGGAGCCTGTTCGTCCAGGCAAGCATCCGTATCATACAGGAGGACTTTACTATATTCAGGAGCCGTCCGCCATGTCTGCCGTAGAGCTGCTTGACCCTCAGCCCGGCGAGACTGTGCTCGATATGGCTGCTGCTCCTGGAGGAAAGACGACACATATTGCTGCCAAGCTTGGTGGTCATGGTCTGCTCGTCTCCAACGAGATCCACCCGGCGCGAGCCAAAGTATTGGCAGAGAACGTAGAGCGAATGGGACTGGCGAATGTCATCGTCACCAGCAGCACGCCTGAAGGCTTGTCAGCTCGCTTTGCCGGCAGCTTTGATCGGATTATGCTAGACGCCCCCTGCTCTGGAGAAGGGATGTTCCGTAAGGACCCTGATGCCGTTAGAGATTGGAATCCGGGGCTAGTAGAGATGTGCGCATCTCGCCAGCAGGATATTTTACACGAGGTACACCGACTGCTTAAGCCCGGGGGCACGCTTGCCTATTCTACCTGTACCTTTAACCGGACTGAAAATGAGGGAATGATGGATTGGCTCGTATCGGAATATCCAGATATGGAGCTGCTCCGTACAGAAAGAGTCTGGCCGCATCTGGAACGCGGGGAGGGTCACTTCGTTGCTGTACTCCACAAACGGTCTGACGAGCCCTCTCAGTCAGGAGAGGATCGTGAGCGGCATATCCGTCCGACAAAGGCGAAAAAGCATGACAGCCGCATGGGGAGCCGGGAGCTTGAGCATGCATGGCGGGCTTACCAGGACTGGGCAGCTGAAGCATTGAAGGATTTCACCTTGGGTCCTGGTCGTCCGCTACTGTTCGGTGAATCGCTCTACTACCTTCCCGACGGAGCTGGAATCCGATTGCACGACGCGGAGATGAAGGGGCTCAAGCTTCCACGACCTGGCTTACATCTCGGTGAGGCTAAGAAAGGGCGCTTCGAGCCTGCACACGCTTTGGCTCTGGCACTTCTTCCAGAGCAAGCTGCTCAGCATTGCCTGCTATCTGCTTCATCTGAGCAGGTCCAAGCCTATCTGAAGGGCGAGACGCTGAATACAGACCTGCCGCTTCAAGGCTGGGTACTCGTCAGCGCTGACGGTATCCCTTTGGGCTGGGCCAAAGCAAGCGGAGGACAGCTCAAGAACCGTCTGCCGAAAGGACTACGACACATGACAGGGCTATAACCCTGTTATGTGTTTTTTTCGATTGCATAGATAGTTCATCCATCTTGGAAGCTCTCCCTCTGGCCCATCCACCTAATCTGCCGTAGCTTCTTCTCGCTGCAGTAGACTTAATTCAGCATCCGTCAGCTCCCGATAAGAGCCGATAGGCAAAGTGGGGTCAAGGTGAAGCGAGCCCATATCTGTCCTTTTCAGATAGATTACCTTCTTGCCTACAGCCTCGAACATTCGCTTCACCTGATGGAATTTCCCTTCATGAATGATGAGCCCTATATATGATATGACAGAGTCAGAATCTTCACCCTGCTCTTGTCTAAGAATGGTCAATTCGGCAGGCATCGTTACATAGCCGTCGTCAAGAGTCACCCCTTCGCTGAATCGAGTAATGTCCTCTGCATTTACATCCCCTCGTACAGTGGCTTCATATCTCTTCGGGACATGACGCTTGGGTGATAGCAGCTCATGAGCAAGCTTGCCATCATTAGTGAGCAGAAGCAGACCCTCTGTATCCTTGTCGAGTCTCCCTACAGGAAAAGGCGAGAACTGTCGGTCCTCCTCCGCCAGAAGATCCACTACTGTCCGCTCCCGCAAGTCCTCTGTAGCCGAGACTACGCCTGGCGGCTTGTGCAGCATCAGATAGATGAATTCTTTGAATCGGACGATCTGCCCGGCAGCCTCGATCTGATCGTTCACAGGATGCACCTGCATCCCACTATCCTTGACCACCGCCCCATTCACAGTCACGGCACCCTGCTTAACCATTCTTTTGATCTCTGTGCGAGTACCGATCCCCATATGGCTCAATATTTTATCCAGACGTTGGGTCTGCTTGCCCTTCGGGTCCCGCGAGGTACTTCCTTGTATATCTCCCTTGTTATTGTCTAACCCACTCATACTGAGGTCCACCTCCAGCCGGAAGGATATTCATTCTTTAACATGCCGTTCTGCCATTTGCCCCAGCCTACTGAATAGCCATCTATGCAGATCAGAGTATAGCCCTTGCTACCTCGCTCATTCCCGTGAGGATAGGTTATCCGGTCAGCTGGTATCTCCAGTGTCTCTCCCTTAAGGTAGCGTACAGCCTCCGGCTGACGGGAATCCAGTGTAATAACCCGAATCGCCTCCTGCGAATGAAGAGCCGCTGCTAGCGGCTGTGAGGGCACGAAGCGACCATTCTTCAGCTTACCCATGTACCAGCCTGGTCGGACTACCTTGAGGCCCTCCAGTCGGGCAGAAGACAAGGGAGACTGATAGATGCGGTCACCATACATAATCGTCTCGCCTTGAAGGGTCACATGTAGCTGCTCTTGTACGAACTCATCATAGGAAGTGAGTGATGCCTGTTCCTTTTCTCGACCCGATCGTTGGCCCGATCTTTGGCCCGTTCCTGAGCCACTACGCTGCTTGGAACTTGCCGTGCCTCGGCTTCGCCCATGCCTGCTCTGCCCTCGCTCCAGCTCTGCTCGTGTTCCATGACGGGCAGGTCCACCTTTACCCTTGCGGACCGACATAGAATCCTCGGAGCCCCGTGCAGACTGTGCAGCAATGGACAGATGCCTTGTTGACCTTGATTTTGAGTCTATAGCTGAGCCTGGCATACCGGATATGTCAGACTCAGCTTCCAATCCAGCATGATCTGACAAATCGAGTACCGAGGATGCTTCCATCGTCCCTGGAGTCTCAGGTGAAGCTTCTGCATCTCCATTACGGCGCAACACAGCAGCATAGTGCCCTTCACCCTCCAGCCGATACGGCCATAGTCTGACCGTGCCAGCCAATGCACCTCCAGCACTCTGATCGCTTCCTGGTATCCAATCGGGTCTGCCGGGAGCAAATCCGTGCCGCAGCGGTACCGCAACGATGCTGTAGTCTGGATGCGTATTTAAAAACTCCGCAATCATCATTTCGTTCTCTTCAGGCGCAAAGGTGCAAGTCGAATAGACCATCGTCCCTCCAGGCGCCAGCATGTTCGCTGCCCAATGGAGAATATCACGCTGCATGATGACACAATCCGCAATTGTGACAGTGCTTTTCACCATATCCTCATCCTTACGATACATTCCTTCACCCGAGCAAGGAGCATCGATCAGGATTTTATCAAAAAAAGCCGGAAATGCCGCAGCGATCCGCTCTGGCTGTTCGTTCAGAACAACCGCATTGCGCACGCCGTATAGCTCAATATTTTTGGCAAGCGCCTTGGTGCGATCCGCATGGATGTCATTCGTCACCAGCACACCTGTCCCTCGAAGCTTCGCTGCAATCTGGGTAGATTTACCTCCAGGAGCAGCACATAGATCCAGCACCCGATCATGCTCCTTAACACCCAACAGTTCAACCGGGGCCATGGCGCTTGGCTCCTGAATGTAATACAGTCCTGTATGATAATAAGGGTGTAGCCCCGGCTTAATCCCATAAGGCACATAGAACCCCGTCTCACACCACGGGATGGGTCTAAGCTCGAACGGAGCCAGCTTCGTGAATTCATCCAGGGAAATTTTAAGTTCATTGACCCGCAGGCCTGCATGAGGGGTATGGTCATAGGTGGACATAAAGTCATCGAATTCCTTGCCCAGTAGCCGATGCATTCTCTCTATAAATGTTGATGGGAGCTGTACGCCCATAATGTAATCATCCTGTTCTTGGTGATATGAATATTGGTTGTTAGCAAAAGTTACACATGCTCTAATATATCATTCGGAATCTCAAATCTCCATCATGCACTGTTCATTTGTCTAGTTCCATCTATAATTTCGGATGCTTGTTTCACTACAGCCTGTAATGTTGTATAATGAGATCGTCATTGTTGACATATACAATATACAAGCCAGATAGGAGAGATTGTATTGAAATCTAAGAATAAGAAGCTTGTGCCTGTTATCAGCTTTTTTGCGGTACTAGCGATACTGATCGGCTTACTGATCGGGCTGAACTCCGGAACCAAGAATGAACTATACGGCAAGTCCGTATCTTCCATGAACCCAGCTACCCGCGAGATTTTGAACGATCCGAATTACCAGAATATTATCCTCCCTGCAGCAATGAAGAGCAAAATTGATAACAAAGAGAGCTTCTTTGTGTACTTCTTTGCCTCAGATTGCCCGCATTGTCGTGTGACCACTCCTGAGCTCATGCCATTGGCCAAGGATGCTGGCATAGATCTGCCCCAGTATAATCTTCGGGAATTCGAAGAAGGCTGGAATCAATACAAGATCGAGTACACCCCTACGCTTGTCTATTATGAAAATGGCGTTGAAAAAGAACGCATGGTAGGTGGTCTGCAAGAGACAGCCGGCGATAACGGCTACCAGCTAGAGGACTTCAAGGAATTCTTTGCGAAGCATAGGCCCGCAGGGTCCTGATTCATTCATCCAAGCATCCGTTAACTTTAGGGCAGAATTCCAAGATGGTATCCTCTCAAGCAAGACTCGTTAAAGACTTCAAAAAGACCGACAAGGCTCACAAGGATAGCCCCCGTAATGGGCTATCCAGCCTTGAATCGGTCTTTTTTTGTACTGAATACCTGACTAGGCTCGACCTGCGTCCAGCCCTATGCCTGGCTCTTCCTGTTCGTCTTAGCGCTCTTGGACTCCCTGCTAGCGAGTACTTGCAGTCGCTCCTCATGCTTGGGCCCACGCTGTGGAACACGCTGCTGCGGAATGTTGACTTGAAACGAGAAGGCTAAAGAATCAAGCTGGTGCTGCAGGTGCTCATCAGTAATATGAATCTTCATATCCTCATAGGCAGCCTGTGCCTCCAGTCGTGAGCCAAGACGTTCCAGCTGTGCTATATATCCCTGAACGTCAGATAAGAGCCGGATCAGATCAATGCCCAAGCCAGCTGTTATCTCTGGAGACGCCTTGCGAAGCTTCTCACGTGCGCTCTGCAGCATCATGAGACCGCCGCGAATGTTCCCATTCCGGTAATGAAATAAACCGACAGCGACTTGAAGCAGGCCCTTAAGGACGGGGTCACGATCTTGCTTTAGCCACAGCTCCTCCATCACTTCATGGCATTCGAAATAATCATGATCACGATTGAAGTAGGTCAGATATGCAAGATACAGCCGATCATATGTAACAGGCATGGCTATACCTCGTCCCGTTCCTCTTCATTTTTCCCCTGATCCAGCATCTCCCGAATGTCATCGAACAGCTTCTTCATTCCGTCCATATCACGGTGTACCCACAGCTCATTGAAGCGTTGCTGTGCTTCAATCGCTTCACTCACCTTGTGATGGAAATACAGCCTGTGCATAACGGCAAGCACTTTGGAAACGATATTCGCATCATCCTCGAACGCCTTCTGCGCATCTAGAATCTCCAGTCGAATAGCTGACATTTCATTATCGAGTATAAAGGCTGCCTCAGCCGCCTTCTTCAGACGCTGTCTCATCTCTTCAGGCAAGCTCTCTCTATATTTGTAGCTAAGTGAATGCTCGATGGTAGCCCAGAAGTTCATTGCGAGGGTACGGATCTGAATTTCAGCCAGCACGATCTTCTGTCCTAACGCAGTCTGTACCGGGTACTTGATAATCATATGGAAGCTGCGGTAGCCACTCTCTTTATAATTGGTGATATAATCCTTCTCGTAGAGGACAGTAAGGTCCTTACGCCGCCGGATATATTCAGCTACTCTGCGAATATCCTCCGCGAATTGGCACATAATCCGGATCCCCGCTATATCCTCAATGCCCTGCTCAATCTGATCAAGCGGCACCTGCAATCGTTCGGCCTTGTCCAGAATACTGGAGATTTTCTTCACGCGACCGGTTACAAATTCAATCGGTGCATACTCCTCACGCTTTTTCAATTCCGCACGCATCGTCTTGAACTTCACCTTCAGCTCTTCGACGGTCTGCTCGTACGGGAGCAAAAATGTTCCCCAATCTCTTCCGTCCATAAATCTCCTTGCCTCCTGTCTATCCTTCCAGCCTAGCTGTGATCAGCTCCCACCGCCTCGCGGATATGAGAATAACCGTCACGTCGCAGCAGCTCACGTAGCCCGCTGATGATTGCACCGTTCACTCCCGGACCCTCATAGATCAGAGCCGTGTAGATCTCGACTAGGCTTGCCCCTGCTCTTATTTTATCGTATGCATCCTGACTATCGAATACACCACCGACGCCAATAATGGGCATCTTGCCCCCCGTCTGGCGATACACCTTGCGAATGACCTCTGTTGAGCGCTCTTTCACTGGAATGCCACTCAGACCGCCAGTCTCCTTGGCATTGGGATGCGTGAGTCCATCTCTGGAGATCGTCGTATTCGTAGCGATGATTCCGTCTACACCACTGTCCATGATCGCCGCAGTCATATACTCAAGCTCCTCGTCAGTGACATCCGGCGCGATCTTGACCAATACCGCTTTCGACTTGCCGTGGCGCTCAGCTTCGACATTCATTTGCTTCTTCACGGCTTGCAGCAAAATGCTCAAATCATCACCATGCTGCAGCTTGCGCAGATCCGGTGTATTCGGAGAACTGATATTGACCACAAAAAAATCAGCATACGGGTATAATGAGGAAATACATTTCTCATAATCCTTATATGCCTCATCGTTGGGGGTCATCTTATTTTTGCCGATATTCGCGGCTACGGGGATTCTGTGTTCGTGCAACGCCGACAGTCTGCTGGCCATCTGCTGGGTCCCTTCGTTATTGAAGCCCATACGGTTAATCAGTGCACGATCCGGTGGCAAACGGAACAGGCGAGGTAGCTCATTGCCAGGCTGTGCAAGCGGAGTTACTGTACCTACCTCCATAAATCCGAAGCCAATCGAGGAGAAGCCCTCCACCGCTTCGGCATTCTTGTCCAAACCTGCCGCAAGGCCGATGGGATTGGGGAAATGCAGTCCCCACAGCTCCTGAGCCATATCGTTCGTTTCTTTGACACCGTACATCGCTCGCAGCAAAGATGTTCCGCCAGGCAGCCGTGCAGCTTGCCTCATACCATCCATCACTACATGATGGGCCCGTTCGGGGTCCATTTTAAAAAAGAAGGGTTTCGCAAAATTTTGATACAGCAACTCATCCACTCCGTTCTAATCCGTCTTACTCCCCACGGGAACAAGACTTCTAAGAAACAGTTTAGCTTTTTCTAATGGAAAAAGAAAGTCATTTCAATCACTGTAATTCACAGGTTCGTTGTTGAAAGCCTGTCCGCAAAGCGTTTACAATGATGTTATATTGACCTATCACAAGAAAGAAGGGTATCCGATGTCTGTGAAACGCAAGCCACCTACCATGCAGAAGAAAAAGGAGGAAGTGAACCGCAAGGCCATCATGTGGACTGCGGGCAGCTTCGTCGGGCTCGTGTTGTTAATCGTTATCGTTATACTATTGGCTAATCGCGCGGTTCAGTGAAGCCAGTGATAGACCTTGCGGGGGTTAGTCTGGTCACCCATCGGTTTGCTGGTGTACCGGATTTCGGGGGCACGCACCTCATCGGGCAGCCCCGCCCCTTGCAAAATCTCAACTGACGTACCGGCTGGTACAAGTGCAAATAGCTCCTCTACATCCGCCTTGGTCATGCGGATACATCCGAGTGATTCATCCTTCCCGATGCTATCCGGCTCATTCGTACCATGGATGGCATAATTCGTATCCGAGAGTTGCATGCCTCTGCTTCCGAACTCCCCGTTCGATTTTCCGTTTGGGTTGACAACCTTATCGGAGATGACGAATGTTCCCTCTGGTGTCTTGTCTCCTCCCAGACCAACCCTGTAATTCCTGATCAGTACATCCCCGCTAACGACAGCTAACCGATGCTTGGACTTATCCACGACGATACGTAGCGGTTCATCAAAGAAAGGTTGTGCGTCAAGCGTCGCAGCGAGCGTGGGATGCTGGAGCGCATCTCCATCAGGCTGGACTGCTCCCCCCGGCTTCTGCTCCCGTGCAGCCAACTGCTGATAGATCGGCTTGAAAGCCATCTCCATTGCAGGTGTAGTTCCGTATAACAGGTTATTTGGAAAATCACCCATCATCTCACCAACACTCTCGGGCAGCTTACCGTGCTTTGTTCGGTATGCCATCATCGCACTGCTTAGCACCGCAAGCTCCTCCTGTCCAACTGACCAGGCAGCTACCTTCGCAGTAGATATGGAAGGGGAAGGCGGTTCACAGCTGCATTGCTCCGGGTCATAGGACTGGACCTCAGTCCGTCCCTCACCTGCCTTGGTTAATGTGACTGCAGGCTTCAGCTGTCGATCCCAGAGGAGCCAGCCACTGTCTTCTCTCATACCAAGGACAATGGTCTGCTCCGGCAGCGAGCCTTGCCTCTTCAGCAGGCTGATGATGCGAGCTCCATCCTTGCCTTTGGCCGAATTGATAGCTGTGAACGCCTCAGCAGGCATATCCAATCCAGCGCCGGCTCCTCCCTTCCCCCCTGATGTTGTTCCCGCAGGCACTGCTTCTTCCGTATCATTCGGACGGGTTGATCCGCTCTCCGCCGTTAAGGCTGTCTCGCTCAGGAATCGAGCAAGACCAGGCGCATAAGATGACGGAATGAGCATGAGCAGCAGCAGGATACACGCCACCAGCATTTTACGATAACGGGTATGCTTTCGAGCCTTGTCCTTGGCCATCTCTTCCAGCTTGGTCTGATAATCCAGCAGGACGTCAGCCGGAACCTGCTTACGCTCGAAGGCCTCGAATACCTCCCCCGACCGATTGAAGCAATAATTGGCCTTCCCGGTCTGCCCACTGCGCTCATATTCCTTCCCCAGCAGATACCATCCCATTTTATTGTCAGGATGCTTTTTTACATACGCTTTCAACTCAGACGAATTGTTCATAATCGACCTCCACGACAACTTCAGGCTTAGATATGCTATGTATGCAGATAACTTTCCTATTCGTATTGATATCCTGTATATCATTATTGAAGGATGTATGGATTATAGTCCCGGTTCATAGGAAAAACGTCTATCGAGGTGCTTTCTCAGAAGACAGACCGCGTTTAATGGATGTTTTTCTTGCGATAATCGAATGGTTCAGCCCCCACTGAAGACCTATAAAGTTTATGTTCTAAAAATACCTCTATATCAGTATATCGGTCACAAGCGTCTGAATTTCCATAAGCAAAAAGACACCCCTCGCCGCCCGGCAAAAGATGTCTTTATCCTTACACACTGATCGTAATGAACAGTTAAGCTCTTATTTGTTGAAAGGCTCGTCAGCAATCTTGATGGAATCTGTAGGGCAACCATCGCATGCATCCTGCATATCATCATACATGTCTTCATCAATAGCGATTACGCCTCTATTCTCATCGCCATTAAAAATTACCTCTGCCAGACCTTCATCATCATAGTCATAAATGTCTGGTGCAGTAGCGCCACAAGCGCCGCAAGCAATACAGGTATCCTTCTCTACCCAAGTGTACTTAGCCATAGCTCTCTTCCTCCTATAAATAAAGCCAGATCCACATTGCTCCGTGCGATGCCGGTCCGGCAATCTAACTATTTTTGAACACTCTATCTACAACATTCTAATACAATAGACTTATAAATTCAATTGATTTCTGCACAAACCTTATCCTGGTGTCTCCAGATTGTCCTTCTGCAGCGAGGTTCCTCGCAGCTTCGGATTACGCAGCAGCACGGATGGATCATCTCCCAGCATACCAGCGGTAAGCACGGCGCTCTCTCCGAATTTGTCCCTTAACGTATCCATCACCTTGATGAGACTCTCCTTCTTAGGGGCCTTATCATAGCTAAATAGGTCAAGCTGTACGGCTGCCTCCTCCTTGGGAATCAGCTGCTGGAGAGTAATTCCGAGAAGACGAACGGGCTTGTCGCTATTCCAATGCTGCTGGTACAGCCTGCAGGCCTCCTTATAGATCTGCTCAGCATCCTCGGTGTGGGTCTCTAGCATATGCGATCGCGTATAGGTCTTCATCTCAGGTGTACGCATCGTGAGTTGGACTCCGCCTGCAAGCAGTCCCTGTCTTCGCAAGCGGCGAGCTACCTGATCACTAATGTTCAGCAGTATACGCCGAATATCCTCAGGTTTGTTGACATCCTGCGGAAGTGTCGTCGCATGCCCAATGGATTTATTCGGCTCGCGAACCGGGTTCACGGGAGAATGGCTTATCCCATTAGACGCAAGCTTCATCCACGATCCATTCACCCCGAACTGCTCGATGAGCAGCTTCTCCTCGGCTGCCGCCAGCTCTCCGATCGTACGGATATTCATGCGCAGTAGCTTGTCAGCCGTCTTGCGTCCAATCCCGAACAGCTGTGAGCATGGTAATGGCCACAGAACATGGGGCACATCCCGCAGCCTGAGAATGGTAATCCCATTAGGCTTCTTCATATCTGAGCCCATCTTGGCCAGCAGCTTGTTAGGTGCAATACCTATAGAGCAAGGAAGGCCCAGCTCATCCTGGATTCGCTGCTGCATCGCCTCAGCAATCTGAACTGGCGTGCCGAACTGGCTTGATCCGCTGATATCCAGATAGCATTCATCAATAGACGTAGCCTCCAGCAGCGGGGTGTAGGAGTAGGCTATATTCATAAATGCCTTGGAATACTGGCGGTAGAGCTGGAAGTTCGGCCTGATCAGCGTGAGCTGAGGACAGAGTCGCAGCGCCTCTCGCACGACCATACCTGTAGTAACACCGTATTTGCGGGCCTCATATGAGCAGGTAACAATAATCCCCCTGCGTAGCTCGCTGCTGCCAGCAACCGCCGTAGGCCGTCCTTTATAGACCTCAGGCTCCTCTGCGGCGTGCACAGAGCAATAAAAAGCGTTCATATCAACATGCAGGATGACCCGTCCGTCCTTGGGATAATAATCGCTGACGTTCCTCACATGCATCCCTTCTTTATTGTCAGTTTCTGAACTTGCACCTGTTCGCACTTTGTTCCCATAAGCACTATTGTACACAATCTTCTGAGCATTGTCCCCCTAAATTGCTGAATTTATGTTACACTTTCCGTAATTACTTGGTATAATCGAAAATTATAAAATTCTTTAACACACAAACGCTGTACAGCAGAATTTTCCACGCGATCTGCTGCATGCCAATCTCCAAGGAGGAACATGATGTCAAGGGTTATTTCTATTTTTGACACCACCCTACGTGACGGAACACAAGGGGAGGGCATCAGCCTCTCGGCTGACGACAAACTGAAGATTGCCAAGAAACTCAACGAACTCGGTGTTCATTATATTGAGGGCGGAATTCCGGGAAGCAACAGTAAAGACATTGAATTTTTCAAACGAGTTCAGGAACTCCGACTGGATGCCAAAATTGTCGCCTTTGGAAGCACACGTCGCAAGGACAGCATAGCAGCACAGGATGCCAATCTTCAACGGATTCTGGAGTCGGGGGCACAAGTCGCCACCTTGGTCGGCAAATCCTGGGATTTCCACGTGCACACCGCCCTTCAGACCACCCTGGAGGAGAATTTGGCCATGATTCATGATTCTATCGCCTTCCTGAAGCAAGGAGGCATGGAGGTCATTTTCGATGCTGAGCATTTTTTTGATGGCTTCAAGCACAATCCAGAGTATGCAGCAGCAGTTATGAAGAAGGCTGAGGAGGCTGGAGCTGACTGGGTCGTTATGTGTGATACCAACGGAGGCACCATGCCTCATGAGGTACATGACATCGTAACCAAGCTGACTGGACAGCTCACGACTGCTCATCTGGGCGTGCACACTCACAATGACTGTGAGCTTGCTGTAGCCAACACGCTAAGCGCCGTGCAAGCAGGGGCCAGACAGGTACAGGGGACCATCAATGGTTTGGGTGAACGTTGTGGAAATGCGAATCTGTGCTCTGTCATTCCGAATCTGCAGCTCAAGCTTGGCTATGACTGTATCCCGGAGGAGCGTTTGAAGCAGCTCACCAACACGGCTCGTTACATCAGCGAAGTCGCAAATGTGAACATGCCTGTGAACCAGCCTTACGTTGGTAATGCCTCTTTTGCTCACAAGGGAGGTATTCATGTATCCGCCATTATGCGCGACTCCCGTACCTATGAGCACATTGCACCTGAATTAGTCGGGAATAAGCAGCGAATCCTCGTATCCGAGCTAGCTGGTCAGAGCAATATTCTGTCCAAAGCGAAGGACATGGGCATTGAACTGGACCCGACCAGTCCCGATACTCGGGGCGTCATTGACCGGATCAAGGATCTGGAGCATCAGGGCTACCAGTTCGAAGGGGCAGATGCATCATTGGAGCTGCTAATTCGTGAAGCTAGTGGAGAGGTCAAGGAGCTGTTCGCCTTCGAATCCTTCAAGATGCTGGTGGAAAAGTCTGCTGGCCGGCCAACAGTCTCTGAAGCGTTCGTCAAGCTGAATGTTGGAGGAACCAGCGTTTACACTGCCGCAGAAGGTAACGGACCCGTAAATGCACTAGATAACGCACTGCGTAAAGCATTGGTTCAATATTTCCCTTCTCTTCGCGAGATGCACCTGTCTGACTATAAGGTGCGTGTTCTGGATGAGAATGATGCCACAGCAGCCAAGGTACGCGTATTAATTGAATCCAAAAATTATGAGCACGCCTGGAGTACAGTCGGCGTATCTGGGAATGTCATCGAAGCGAGCTGGGAGGCGCTGGTGGACAGCTTCCGTCATGCGTTGCTGGCTGAAGAGCTTACTGAAGTCGAAGATGGGAGCCTGTCCGTCCATAAGCGCGGTATAGTCAATCACTAGTAGCCCATCTCTACATTAAGTCAATGTCAGCGTTGTAATTATGGACTATCCGAGTAATTGTGACCGTAGCAGTTGTGTGACATACAAGCAACAAGCCGAGAGACAAGGAACGTACCTTGCTTTCTCGGCTTGTTTTTTCTCCATCCCATTTGATCATGGTCAAGGTACTAGCTGTTTCTCAGCATCTAGCACCTTTAGAATTCTAGCCTCCAGCTCCTCCTCATGGAACATACCCAGCATGACCTCTTTAACCCGGCCATCCGTACCGACAAGAATACTCATCGGGAAGGCCATCCCCTTGTACGTGCTGAAAACCTCACCCTTTTGATCCATTAATATCGGATATTTTAGGCCCAGAGACGCGACAAATTGCTTTGCATCCTTTTGGCGGTCATACTTTGTGGCATTCACCCCAAAGATCTCCAGCCTGGAATGATATTGATCGTACAGGCGATTCAGAATCGGAGCCTCAAGTCGACAAGGATCACACCAGGAAGCCCAGAAATTAATCAGCACAGGCTTAACAGGTTTATTGGTGAGAGAGTAGCTGTCCCCATTAATTCCTTCTAGCTGAAAGGAGGGAGCCTGTTGCCCAGGCTGCAGCATAAAGCCTTCCTTCCCTTGAGCCGCAAAAGCAGGAACATGTTGGCCTGCCCACACAAAAGCTGCAGTTGGTTCAGCACTCCCCAATGCTTGGCGCAACTCACCCTTTAGACCTGGGCGTCCCTCTTCTTTTGCACTAGCATGTCGTCTCTTACCGAGCTCAGTAGCTGGGATGGCATCCTCTGGATCACTTCGACCAAGCGAATGCTCATCACTAATTACTTCGCCGAATGACTGCCCAGCTATTGAGGCTATCGGGGCTAGATGAGCATCTACAGGTCTACTGAATATTAGAGCACTTATACCCATGAGTAACACACAGACGGACCATTTAGTAACTGGAACCTTATTGTGTATCGACAGGCACTTTGTTAGCATGGCAATTCTCCTCATACTTTTGATTGCCAGCTAGTATGCACAGCCTCTCCCGTTCCTATGAGCATACAAGAATATTCGGACATGCTATTATAAAAAGAATGTTTTCATCATCCTGCCCATTCCTTTAATAAAAAAAATGACTCCATACTATGAAAGTATGAAGCCTTCAAGAAAAAAAGAGAGGGGTACAACATGGCAAATCACTTACGGCGCCTAGCGCATGTGCAGATGAATCATGCTATGCTCACACAGCTGAAGCACCTGGCACAGCAGCACCAACCGACAGAAATTTGCGGTGTGTTGCTTGGAAAATATGCAGCGGGCGGCATGCAAATCGAGGAGGTCCTCCCCGTTCGCAACGTAGCGCCTGACCCGCTGCACCATTTTGAGCTAGAGCCACACACCTGGGTTAGACTTGCGATGCAGCATCAGAACCGAATGCTGGCTATATTCCATTCTCACCCTTCATCCGCACCTACACCATCTTCTCGTGATCTGAGGGATCTGCAGCTCTTCGGTCAGTTAATATACGCCTATCTCATTATTGGCCTCTCTGATGAAGCTGAACCCAACTTACATATCAATTGCTACAGCGTCATCCCCAAGTCCGATCTGCAGCTTGGCCTCGAACCAATCACGCTTAAGCATGACTAAGCTGATTATATAGATCTGCCAAATTCATAACATCACGCTCCATGAGCTCCTGCATGTAGAGCACCCATAGCTGTGCCGTCATAAGTGCATCCTCTAGTGCGTGATGTCTTCCTTGAATTGGAATGCCATTCGATAATAGCAGGTCGTCCAAATTATAATTGCCAGGCTGGGGCTCCAGCCAACGCGCCAGCATCATCGTATCAATAACTCTATGTGTCAGCTGTACCTTGGAGGTCTTCCATAACGCCGCATTTAGAAAAGCCTTATCATGTGAGCTGGCATGCGCAACCAGTACACTGCCTCCTACAAAGGACATAAAATCATGTAAGGCATCAATCAACGCTGGAGCATCTGTCGTCATTTCCTGGGTTATACCTGTAAGCTCTGAGATATGGGGAGGAATGTCCGTATTCGGATTAACAAGACTATAGAATTGCTCTTTCTCAACAATGGTATCCCCAACGACTCGCACTGCACCAAAGGATAGAATCTCATCCCCATGCTGTGCGGAGAACCCTGTTGTCTCCAGATCAAATACTACCGTCTCCAATTCCTTCAGAGGAACCCTGAGCGATTCTGAACGGCGCTGCTCTCTCGTCAGTTGACGAATGAACGCCATTTGCTGAGCAGTAGGGGCTCCAAGAACCGAAGCAATTGCAGAGGGCATCCCACCGCGTCTAAAAGCACTCCAAAAACCTCCGTTGCCCCTTACCTGCTCTTTCATGTGGCTCTCCTTTCCATAAATCGAAGCTGGCGTTGCAGCACTCTGTGCAGACGCTTGACGATGCCCAGACTTTCTCGAAGCTCATACCACAGCGTGCGCTGCTTTAGCTGTTTGACTGGAATATATCCACTGCTGAACAATAGCCCCTCTCTATTCTCGTAAGGTGTGCTTACCCTGAGCTGAAGAGCTATGACAAAGGCGCGTTCACAGGAATCCAGTAGCGGATTGGCCGGGTCCAGCAGGCGAAGCTTCTGCAATCGTCCCAATGTGGATGTCTCCTCCACACCATCCTGCAAGGCCATGTACCTGACTGCATTAACCAGAGGAATGTAACAACCATATTTAATATCGAAGTCTCCTGCATGCTCCCCGAATCGCTCCGTCACGATCTGGCCAAGGACGTTAAGTGTGGCCTTATGCTTGACAGTGTTGCGTAGAATAGCCTCTGGCAGTCGTGGTTGCTGCTTGAACAGTTCGCTGAACTGCTGCTTCCACTCCTGAGATAGACTTCCATCGCCAGATATGTGCCTCATATCCGAGGCAATAATGAGATAACGGATCGGTTCCCAGCTGAAATCACCCGCCCACTCAGACAACTGCCCTTTCCACTCCGTTATCGTCCTGCGCCACAGAGGCTCAGAGCACATGACCTTTCCCTCACATTTGGCATACCCCAGTCCCTCCAGCAGATTGGAGATTTTGCTACCAAAGAGCGCGAAATATTCTTCTTTATTCGGATTAGGCTCATCACTAATAATCATCCCGTTATCCTGATCGCTCCATAAAGTGGATTCACACCGTCCGGCACTTCCAAAGGCTATAAAGGCATAAGGGACGGGAGGAAGGCCTAGACCTTCCTCTACCATCCCTTGTTCACATAGTTCTACAGCTCTTATGGCTATCTTGTCATGCAAGGTGTTCACGATATGCATCCAATCTTTCATGGAGAACGACGGACGGATGTCATTCAGTCGGTTCTGCTCCGTAATTCGGACCTGCCTAAGTTCCGCAGCAGAACTCGCCTCAAGCACAGCTTGAAAAGTGATGTCGTAAGGTACCTGTGAATTCATCTGCCCGCCTCCTTCCCACTAACTACAGATTACATGCGTTTTTCCGAATCGTTAATCATTTTCATGTGCTCAGGATATCCATAAGTCCCATGCTCACTCAGATCCAGACCCATCGTCTCTTCTTCCTCAGTTACGCGGATTCCTACAGCTGCCTTGATGGCACCCAGGATAATTGCAGTGACAACCACTACGAAGATGAAGGTTCCAACGACACCAAGCACTTGTACGCCGAGTTGAGTGAAGCCACCGCCATAGAACAGACCAGGTCTGCCTACACCTGTAATGTCAACCAGAGCCGGAGTTGCGAACAATCCAGTGGACACTGCTCCCCACATCCCCGCAACACCGTGCACAGAGAACGCATAGATCGGATCATCAATACGCTTTTTCTCAACCCATTGTGCTGTGAAGAACGTAATAATACCTGCCACAGCACCAATTACAACCGCCGCCCATGGAGCTACGAAAGCACAGGAGCCCGTAATGGCTACGAGAGCAGCCAGCACACCATTCAGCATACTAGGAATATCAGCCTTGCCAAATACAGCCCAGGAAGTTAGTAGTGCCGCAATCGCACCAGACGCCGCCGCCAGGGTCGTCGTCAATGCCACATAACCGAAGAATCCATCACCCATAGCGGATACTGCAGATCCTGGGTTGAAGCCATACCAGCCGAACCAGAGAATAATTACACCAAGAATAGAATAGACCTGATTGTGACCAGGGATAATGTTAGGTTTACCATCTTTATTGTACTTGCCCAAGCGAGGCTTCAGCATAATGGTAGCTACCAGTGCTGCTGTAGCACCTGTCAAGTGAACTACCGTGGAGCCAGCATAGTCCTGCATTTCCATTTGTGTCAGCCAGCCGCCGCCCCATACCCAGTGCGCTACGATTGGATAAATAATGATGGAGAACAGTACGCCGAAGATAATGTATACGCTGAGTTTGGCTCTTTCAGCCATACCACCACATGCGATTGCCAGTGAGATTGCTGCAAAGGCAAAGTGGAACAAGAACATAATTGTAATCGGAATATCAAGTCCAGATAGGGAATCGAAGGATGGCGCTGCATCCGTACCGCTCAGGAAAAAGCCCGTCAGTCCCATGAACCCATTGCCGTTGTCATTTCCGAAGCCCAGCCCGAAGCCCAGTGCCCAGAATGAGATAGCCGATACTCCCAGTGTCAATACCGTACGACCAGCGACATGCCCTGCATTCTTCATTCGAGTCGAACCAGCTTCCAATAGAGCAAAGCCCGCTTGCATGAAGAATACAAGCATGAAGGCTATGAATACGAAAGTAGAGTTCAAGCCAGCTTGCAGTTCTGCAGTTGAAGGACCCTCTTCAGCTGCGAATGCAGCGACAGGAAATGCCATAACCATCAGTGCTGCGAGTAAAGTGATGAACCAATTTTTCTTCATCCAAAACACTCCCCTAAATGTTATCTTTCTTTACATCTCGTGAAACTCTTATTGTCATTATAAGCAGAAGATAAGAAAGTTGACAAGAGAATTTTTCAAAAGTTTTAAAATAACTTCAGGACCTTGGTCCCAAGCACTTGGAATCATCTATATCTGACATGAGCAAATACCATGACGTTTGACTGTACGGTTGTGGATCATGTATCATTAATAGCAGCAGAAGGCCTTCTATTCGGCCTTTAGATTCATCAGAACCGCGAGGTGAGACACATGGGGATAAGAAGCTATACCGAATTGGCGAACTAGCCAAAATTGCCTCTGTAAGTGAACGGACCATTGACTACTATACTAAGCTCGGTCTGATTACTCCCGAAGAGCGTTCATTGAAGAATTACAGACTGTACAATGATGAAACCCTCGTCAGACTGGAACGTATTAATCAGATGAAGCAAGACAAATATAGTCTTGAAGAGATTAAGCAGACGCTCCATAAATGGAACGAAGCTTGCGGGGAAGAAGAGGTCACTGATAAGCTGACGAGCCTGCAAATGCACATGCAGCGGCTGGAACGCGAGGTACACGAGCTACAGCCTTTGTTGAAGGAGCTGAAGCCTGTTCAGGCCCGCAAGGTGCTTACAGGACTCCTGCCTCAGAGCGCAGCCTGTATTGAGGCCCTGAAATATCTGCTGGAGCGAAGTACCATGATGTGAGCGCATTTACACTCATCATTTATCAAGGAGGACTGTATAGATGTATTTTGATGGGATGTTTATCCTGATTATTATTGCTTTTCTATTCTCTTTATGGGCCCAGTTTCGGGTTAAAGGCACCTTTAACAAATGGGCTACAACCGCTAATCAGGCAGGCTTGACCGGCTACGAGGTCGCACGTAATATGCTGGACAGCAACGGCCTTCATGATGTTCCGATCGAGCCCGTACGCGGCAAGCTGACGGATCACTACGATCCTATTAATCGAGTGGTTCGCCTATCCGAGCCGGTATATTACGAACGTTCCATCTCGGCCATTTCCGTTGCCTGCCACGAGGTAGGTCACGCTATCCAGCATAAAGTACACTATCCGATGCTGGTGCTCCGTCACCGCATTTTCCCGATCGTGAACTTTGCATCCGGCCTTGCACCATTCTTGCTAATGGGTGGATTGATCTTCCAGGCCTTCAATCTCATCGGTCTTGGAATCCTATTCTTTAGTGTTACAGTAGCGTTTCAACTGATCACGTTGCCTGTCGAGTTCAATGCATCCAATCGTGCGCGTGAGATTATGGTATCCGAAGGATATATCCGTAACGATGAAGAACGTGGCGTTGCCAAAGTCCTGAACGCAGCCGCTCTTACGTATGTTGCCGCTGCACTGATCTCCCTGCTGGAGCTGATCCGATACGTCATGATTTTCTTGAACAATCGGGAATAGTAACAAGTGCACAATTGAGTATTCTGAGTGTCTAGAACATGTAGAGCATCCAAGGCATTCAGAATTACTAAATTATTCAATGGTTCCTAGTGACACATCATGACAAAAAGCCCCGACCGGTTATGAAGTGCACCCCTTAGAATAGACATTGGAAAAACCCCTTGGTTTAACCGATGAATTTCTAGGGGGTGCATTTTTAATGGCTATTAAAGGTCAAAAGTTTAAGACGTATTCCGAGGAACTCAAGGTGGAGGCAATTCGCCTGCACGTAGAGGAAAAGTGGACGTATCGGCAGATCAACGATCATTTCGGAATCCAAGATCAGGGTCGGATGAAGCGTTGGATGCGAAAATACCGTGAGAAAGGTGAGTTTGGTCTATTGGATCAACGAGGAAGGCGGAAAGAATATTTAGATCAGGAGCGATATGTTCAGCAGTTGAAACGGGAGAATACGATGCTAAAAAAGTGTTTGGAAATCTGGATGCGGGAGGGAAAGAACAGCGCTTCAAGCTCATTGAGCAAGCAGCGGACATCGGCCAAGTAGCTGAATACTGCCAACTCCTTGGCGTCTCTAGAAGTGGTTACTACGCATATTTGAAGCGGAAGAACAACGACCCAGACGCCGGTGCTAAACGACTCATCCGCACGGTGTATAAACGCTACGAAGGAAGGTATGGCTACCGGCAGATCCAGCTGTTCTTGTGGCAGGATGAAGGTGTATGGATGAATCACAAGAAGGTGCTGCGCCTTATGCAAAAGCTCGGTCTTCAAGCCAGCATTCGCCGGAAACGTCGATTTAATATGACATACCAGGCTGCCGAGCGTGTAGCTGATAATCTGCTTAAGCGAAATTTCACAGCCGAAAAACCAAGCCAGAAATGGGTGACGGATGTGACTCAATACCGGGTAGGCGAACGCTGGTTGTATCTCTCAGCAGTCAAAGACCTATTCAATAACGAGATTGTGGCCTACCAACTTAGCGAACGTAACGACAATGAGCTGGTCCTCCAGACCTTTGCCAAGGCATTTGCAAAGCAAAAAGACGTGACCGGATTGGTCGTTCACAGCGACCAAGGGTTCCAGTACACGTCTCATGCTTACCACGACATGCTGCCAAAGGTTGGCGCCCAAATCAGCATGTCTCGCCGGGGCAATTGCCTAGACAACGCCTCCATGGAGAGTTTCTTCTCGCATCTCAAAACGGAAGGACTCTATCCCTATGATATACGAAATCTGGCAGAGGCACAAAGACGAATTGAGAAATACATACGTTTTTACAACCGAAGACGACCACAGCGTAAATTAAACAAACTGACGCCGGTAGAGTACCGACGCCAGTTTCTAGCTTAGGTGTTTTTTCAATGTCCACTAAATGGGGTCTTGACCAGTTAATCGGTCGGGGTTTTCGTTTTGTCGCAATGTAGGATTCCGAAATAGCTAAGCAAGAAAGTTCTGAAGGACTGGGCCACAAGCGGGAGCTTATCAGTCGTTCGATAAATAAGCCCTATGCTGCGAGTTACCTTGGGTTCCGTAATGCGCACCTTGGCAGGCTGCAACGGATTCGTCTGGAACAATGCCATCTCTGGCAGCAGGCTCACGCCCATTCCTGCCGCTACCAGACCACGGATGGTGTCCGTCTCCTCCCCTTCAAAAGCAATCTCCGGAGTAAAGCCTGCCTCCAGGCATGCCTCCCAGACAATGGGCCTTAGTGAGTAACCATTTCCGAACAGGATGAATTTCTCATGCTTCAACTCACTCAGCTGTATGCTTTCTTTGCTTGCCAGAGGATGATTCGGAGGCAGAATTGCGTGTAGCTCCTCTGTCAGCAATATATCACCAGCCAGTTGATCATGACTACCCGGGAACGGCGAGACGAAGGCCAGATCCACCTCCCCTGACAATACGTCACGAATAAGTGAAGGATACATCCCTTGCTTGAATCTGAATTTTACATTCGGATAACGATTGCGAAAGGAAGCCACGACCGAAGGAATCAGGTGAATTCCCAAGCTATGCGGAAAGCCGATCCGAATCTCCCCCTGCTCCGGGTCCAAAAATTCATGTGCCTCCAGTACCGCTCTCTCCAAATCCTTCAGGATTGTCTCTACACGTTTGCAGAATAGCTGTCCTACAGGGGTAAGCTGGAGATTACGCCCTTTTTGCATGAACAAATTCACGCCGAGCTCCTGCTCCAGCTGATGAATCTGACGGCTGACCGCTGACTGGGCGACATGAAGCTCCTCCGCAGCCTGGGTGACGTGCTCTTTTTGTGCTACCTTGACAAAGTATTGAAGTTGTCTTAATTCCACCGGATTATTCGCTCCAATCTGTAATTGCGCAATTCCTACGAATCATACTATGATAGCCTGTCATGACTTATTTTGCCGCGGCAGCTTCAATAGCCGAATGATAAGTCCATAGATAAAGAATCCGCCCAGCAAGCCACCCAGATGCCCCATCCAGCTCACTTCCGTGCGGGTGAAGGATAAGATAACCCCCATTATTAGCAGTACATACAGCGTCTTACGAGAGGCCTCGTCAATAATCTGCCGCTGCAGTAAGGAAATATACAAGAAGGCCCCGTAAATACCATAAATCGCCCCTGATGCCCCCACCGAAAGGGTAGGCTGAGAGATGGAATTATAGTAAGCCGTGGATAGCACATTGCCCACAATCCCACTCAGTAAATATAGCAAGAGATATCGAGAAGGACCCAGCCAGCGCTCAAGCGGCGGTGCAAAGATCAGGATGGCAAAGCAGTTGAAGAACAAATGATCGAACCCCGAATGTAGAAACATCGAGGTAACGTTACGCCACAGCTCCTCACTGTAAGGTGGCATATTAAGTAACGCACCGAACCTCAGCAGGACTCTATTGTCCTGGGAGCCACCGTTCCAAAATACAATCAGATGCATGACCACATTGGCCAGCAAGATCAGACAGGTGACTGGATAGTAGCGAAGATAACTTCTCCAATTTTCATTGCGTAGAAATATCAAGTGACCACTTCTTTCCATAGATTAAAATCTACATTCATGTATACGCAACATTTTACAATTCCAATTCAATTCCATTCCCACTTGCCCGATTTCAATCAATTAAAGATACATATTACATATTCATACATTCATTCCATTTCTATATTTCCATATATTGTGGGCAAAAAGCAACTACGTCAGCTTAAAGTCATATAGAAGCATAATACGCCCTTATAATAGGATTATAATAGATTTCAGTAGGAATCACCAATCATTCCATGGTGTTAGGCCATTGCGACGCCTACCCTGATTAGACATCCTTACTGTAATTCGATATAATAAGTTGTACACAATTTAATCAAACCAATATTAATAAGGAGGAGTTACACATGACACAAGAACGTAGCGGTGCAGCTCATTTTAAAGGCAATCCAATTACTTTGATCGGACCCGAGTTAAAGATTGGGGACGCTGCTCCTGATTTCAAGATACATAAGAGCCTTGGTGAAGAGGTGTCTCTCGCCGATTACAAAGGCAAAATCAAGCTGATCAGTGTAGTCCCTTCACTCGATACTGGTGTATGTGATGCACAGACCCGCAGATTCAACGTAGAAGCTGGAGGCCTTGGTGATGAGGTTATCGTGCTGACAGTCAGCGTCGATCTTCCTTTTGCCCAAGCTCGCTGGTGCGGTTCTGCCGGAGTTGACCGTGTAGTGACGTTGTCTGACTACAAGGAGCATTCCTTCGGTAAGGCGTATGGTGTCTTGATTAAGGAATTCCATCTGGATATGCGTTCTATCTTTGTTATCGACGCAGATGACAAGATCGCTTACGTAGAATATCTGACGGAAATGACAGATCATCCTGATTATGAGAAGGCTATTGAAGCCGTCAAAGCATTGCTATAGTTGAATGCTGTAGCAGCTTGCCGCCATTCAGGCACAGCATCCATCCAGTAAGTCTATCCTACTAACTATTAGGCTACTGTTCGTAGATTATCTTAACATTAAGCTGTCTCAAAATTAGGAAAAGGACCTCAATCACCCACCAGTGGCGGGCCATTGAGGTCCTTGTTATTGAACCTGATCCAAGCACGACATCCGGACGAATACTACTGATCGATCCGGTATGCAGCGAGCTTCTTCTCAAGAACGCCGAACAGATGCAGAATAATTCGATAGTTCCCCCCCAGATCGCCTAATGATCCGCGAGAGGCTGAGTAGATGTCCACTGCACTCTTGACAGGAGACACCGATACGATGGATACGGTGATATCAATTTGTCTTCCGAATGGCGTACGCTTCTCAAGGGTAATCTCACCTACCGAAGCTACCTCATGAAGCACCTTGTATCCCGGAATTTTCTTCAACGTCGAGGAGATTTCCTCCCAGGCCTTGTCCCTTGGCAGATTGTAATACCGTGTCTTCAGCAAAGGGTCCTTAACCCGATCACCAGTGCTTTCGTGACTGCGAATGATCCCCACAAGAGTCCTTTTTAACGACAACACACTTCCTCCTTCACAATCACCCCGTCACCCGTTAGCTGCGTCTTTTTGCAAACGCTTAAATGTTGTATAGTGACTGTTGTATGAATAGGTGACTGATATATTCCTAGTTCATAGTGTATCATTGTTGCATACAAAAAACACCCCTGTTTGTCAAACAAACAGAGGCGTTATGCATTACTTATGTAACCCGCCGATGCCGTCCGACCATAGTGTCTTCTGAACCTGCTTCAGCAGGTGGGTGATCGCAGATCACGCATTTGAAGTCCCCATGTCAGAATTGACAGGGCATGTCAGCCGCTGATCGTATAAATCTCCCTAGACAATGTCATTGGTTCAAAACAACGAATGACCGTGACGTACACAGCAGGATGTTAAACTTATTATAGGCTTTTATACTGCAAAAGTAAAGAATGTCGAGTAATGTTTATTCACTCTTACAATTCGACGGATGGGACGTATCAGAATCCCCTGAGATATTGTTTTGGAATTTCTGTTTCTTTCCCCAAAGCTACCGCAGCTTCAAGAGCCCAATGTGGATTTCTTAGCATACCTCTTCCTACAGCCACCAATTCTGCATCCTCGTTGCCAATCACGGCGTTCGCCAGAATCGGATCATCCAATCTTCCTACAGCAATTGTCGGAACATTCAGCGCACGGCTGATGGCGCGGGCCAATGGCACCTGGTATGCTGCGTGAGTACCTGGTCTTCCAGATGCAGAGATCGGCCCTTCGCCTCCAGCCGAAACATCGAATATGTCTACGCCTGCTTGCTGATACTCCTGGGCAAAAGCCGTGCTCTCTTCTAACCCGTATCCGCCATCAACGTATTCCTGGGCAGAAATCCGCATACTCAGAGGCATATCCTCTGGCATTTCAGCCTTAACGGCTTGAATGACCTCGCGGCCAAAACGGGTGAGGTCCTGGCCATACTCATCCTCTCGTCTATTCGTAAGTGGAGAATGAAATTGGTGAATCAGGTATCCATGTGCGCCATGAATCTGAATCGTATCGAATCCTGCCTGTACAGCACGCGCTGCCGCAGCCCTGAATTTCTCTACCATGCCTTTGACCTCTGAGGTAGTAAGCTCGCGAGGTTGAGTAGATTTCTCGTCGAACGCGATGGCAGAAGGAGCGACTGGCACCTTAGCATCCTCAGCCTTGCGTCCCGCATGAGCTATTTGAATACCGACCTTGGCGCCATAGCTGTGGCAGGCATCCACAATTCTTTTCAGAGCGGGAATCTGCTCATCAGACCACAATCCCAAATCATAGTCCGTAATACGACCGTCCGGCTCTACATCTGTCATCTCAATGATGATTAGGCCTGTTCCACCAATGGCTCGACTAACATAATGCAGGTAGTGCCAGTCTGTCGCAATGCCGTCCTTTTGCTCTACAGAATACTGACACATAGGCGGCATTACAATGCGATTCTTGAGCTTCAGTGCCTTAAAGCTATATGGGGTAAACAAATCTTTCACGGAAAAAGCTCCTCTCCATCTATAATAATTCTATTTATAAATCAATGCATGCGCATGCATATAATATTAGCACTTTGAGTACATTTGTCAATACTCATAGGATGCAATCTACCTTGGTTACGTATACAAGAAATGTAGGTAATGTTGTGTCCCATCCAAGAACGGCAAAGACAGGCCTTTCTGCCAACAGATGAAGCGCCCTACCTTGCCTCCAAGCTGTATCTCACCGATTACAGTCTTTGCATAAGTGATTGCAACTCGGACTTCACGTTGTTCTTGCCTAGTTCAGCTGACAACACCTCGTGAAATACCTTTGTTGCTCCCTCCAGCTTCTTCTCCCCAATCTCGGTGATCTGAGTATAGATCCCCCTCCGGTCATCCTCACAAACAGATCGCTGCAAAGCCCTGCAATTGTCAGCTTCCATTCTCGCTACGAGCCTCGACACAGCACTTTGGCTCAGATCCACCATCTCCTGAACGTGCTGCAATCTCATTTTTTTATCTTCAGAGCCAGAAATGAAATAAAGAACATAGAATTCCTTAAGCGATAACCCATAATGATGCTGAAGGGCATGTTCCAATTTATCATTAATATTGGAGTGGATATAGGACAAGGATGACCAAACATCCAGTAGCTTGTTGCTGTTTTCCATTTCAAGCTCACCCAATCTATAGTGAAGTAATAACATCTGTCAGGAATACCTTAATCTATTCTATCAAGCTTACCCTAAGTGGTCAAAAAAGCAAGCGCAACAGCAGCCCACACATGACCAGAGAAATGAACTCCATTGCACCTAGAATCGTACCAATCCACAGAAATTTAAAAAGACTCCACGAAGGGAGCCTGCTTAATAGTTATATTGTGATCCAGCATAAAGTATTAACTAAGTGTCACTTAATTATAAACAATTCATTACTTTTCCTCGGGTTCCGACTCGATCTTCTCTTGTCCTTCCTTATCCTGCTGCAGCTTCTCCGCTTGACTCTGCATCTTCATGAAGGTGCCATAGAAGTTGAAGAAGGCTAACCAGGCCATAAGACACGGAATGAAGAATACATAGAGTACTGGGTAATGAATACCGATATAAATAAGGACTGCACAGCCAATCAGTGTAGAGAACACACGAAATGGTCTAATTAACGTCAGCAAAATGCAATTCTTCAGAATCTGTCCAATCGTCATGTGATAGTGGGCAACCATCGAGAAGAAGTTGAACAAGGATACAAAGAGAATAATGAGCAGAATCAGCATGATAATGCCCAGCAGCTGCAGATTCTTGAGCTGAGTCATATATATAGTGTAGTCCACATACATGATGACGATCAGCATCGTATAGAAGAGACCACCAACCAGACTCTGCTTATAATTATCTTTGTAGCCTCTAAAAAATGTCTTGAAGACGGGAACATCGCTGTCTCCCATAACCCATTTTCTCACTACCGTGAACATTGCTGCAGTGGCTGGGAATAAAGTAAGCGGTGCCACAATTGCCATGGCATAATTCATGACGAGGGAGTTGTCCGCCCATTGATTGCTCATCGCAATCAGCTTTAGTATAACGAAGAAAATAAAAGGCGACGAACAAAGCGCCCACAATAAATTTGTAGCAGCAAAACGCGTTATCCACTCTGTCAGGCGGTAAATACCACCCATGGCTCCTCTGAATTCCAAATTGTCTCCCCCTTGTCTCGTGATGCTCTTGCGTTTATTTTATATCCGCTTCAAGCCTAAACCTTCTCCCTCATCATAACCTACTATGACCCTTTTACGCCAGTTCATCGTTATAATCTTCACAATCGAGGCACGAAAGAAAATTCACTGACAGGATAACAACAGCCGAAGTGATTGGCTCACTTCGGCTGTTGAATCCCTACATATGCAGGTGGCTATTATTCAAAAGAAGAATCTTCACGTCTTGGGGCACGGCGCGTGTCAGAGCTGCTGCTCGGACGCGGTCTGCGGTCCCCGCGGTTATCACGGTTGTAGCTTCCGCCACTACCGCCACTGCTGTTACGATTATCGCGATTGTAGCCACCACGGTTACCACCGTTGCCGCCGCTACCACCACTACGTCCATCACGGCTGTTATATCCGCCACGTCCGCTACCGAAGTTGGACGGCTTGCGACCGCCAGAACGAACATCGAACTTGCGACGCTTCGCACGAATTGGATCTTCTGGAGTCAGCTCAATATTTGCATCTCTCTTCTCGCCTGTAAGCAACTTGATCGCTGCGGAGAGCAATTGTACAGAATCATATTGCTCCAGCATTTGGATCGCCAGACCTTTGTATTCATTCAGTTCGCCTGCTTCTACTACTTCCAGCAGTCGCTCTGCTGTGATGCGCTGTTTGCCCTCGATAGCTTCAGCCAAAGTAGGCAGTGGCTTACGCGGAATACGATGTCTTGTTACACGCTCAATGAAGTGCAGATGGTCAATCTCACGTGGTGTTACGAAGGACCAAGCTGCTCCTTCTTTACCAGCACGGCCTGTACGACCAATACGGTGCACATAGCTCTCAGGATCTTGTGGCAGGTCAAAGTTCACAACGTGTGTCACGCCGGATACGTCGAGACCACGTGCCGCTACGTCTGTAGCTACCAGTACATCAATGCTACCGTCACGGAATTTACGCATTACGGTATCACGTTGATTTTGGGAAAGATCACCATGAAGTCCGTCCGCAGAATATCCACGCTTTTGGAGAGCTTCAGCCAATTCGTCAACACGACGCTTCGTACGTCCGAATACGATAGCCAGTTCAGGTGATTCCATGTCCAGCAGTCGGCTCAGCGCTTCGAATTTTTGACGCTCAGGAACTTCGATGTAAGCTTGATCAATCAATGGAGCACTTACTTGCTTAGGAATTACAGAGACATGCTCTGGATTTTTAAGGAACTGCTGTGCCAGCTTTTGAATGTTAGGAGGCATGGTAGCCGAGAAAAGCATCGTCTGACGGTCTTCTGGTACTTGCTTAAGAATGGATTGGATGTCTTCCATGAAGCCCATGTCCAGCATTTCATCCGCTTCATCCAATACAACGGTGTTCACGTCATCCAGCTTGATAGTCTTGCGGTTAATGTGATCGAGAAGACGGCCTGGGGTACCGATAATGATCTGAGGCTTTCTTTTCAAAGCGCGGATTTGGCGAACAATGTCCTGTCCACCGTAGATCGGCAATGTGCGCAATCCCTTGAAGCGGGACAATTTCTCAATTTCTTCTGCTACCTGAATAGCAAGCTCGCGTGTCGGAGCCATGATCAGAGCACGGATCTTCTCGTCCGTCTTGGAAATTTTGCTGATCAGCGGAATGCCGAAGGCAGCAGTCTTTCCTGTACCTGTCTGTGCTTGGCCAATCATGTCGCTTCCAGACAATGCGATTGGAATAGATTTGGACTGAATCGGGGTAGCCTCTTCAAATCCCAGCTCAGTAATCGCCTGGATTACCTTCGGTTCTAGATTAAACTCTGCAAATGTTGTCAAATGTATTCAAACTCCTTCGTTTATCGCGGATATGGTGGACAATCCACGGTCTTGTCTGTATTCTTAAGTAGCGTAATATTGTATAGTTTCCCCACAATCAGCGTCAGATATCAAGATGTTCATCCTCCGGATGGTTACCAACAGTTGCTAGCCAGGGATGGGATGACTTGATCGGATGAATCAAAAACTACGCTTGAAAAGCTCAAGTAACCATTTTAAATTTGAGATGTTAAAGTTAAACCCGCTTCTACTCAAGAATATCCACGCAGTATTATAGCACACAACAAATGAAAAACACCAGCAAGCAAGCTTTCGCAAATTTCATAATGAGGTGAAAATCAGTTGGTAAGGATGTTTTGGAATAGTTTAACTGTTATTTTAGGAGCTGCTGCCATTGCAAGTGGCTTTAATTTATTTTTAATCCCCCATCAATTATTAAGTGGCGGCGTATCCGGCGTATCCATGCTGATTGGATATTTCTCCAAATTCGATATCAGTATCATGTACTTTGTCCTGAACATTCCAATTCTCATAGCCGGGTGGTTCGTGCTCGGCAAGCGATTCATTGGACAAAGCATGCTGTCCGTTGTGGCTACAACCTGGCTGCTTACGCTTATTCCACAAAAATCACTGGTAACCGAAACACTCCTGGCCTCAGTTGTCGGTGGCGTGCTCGTAGGTATTGGTGTAGGGATCTCCTTCAGAGCGGGTGGCTCCTCTGGCGGGTTCGATATTCTCGGCTCCATTGTGACACGTTATCGTGATTTCCCAGTGGGAACTGTCCTCGTTGCAATGAATGGTCTCGTCATTCTCGCAGCAGGTTATCTCAATGCAGATTGGAACATAGCCCTAATGTCGATGATTTCCATCTACGTCACGGGAAAGGTCGTGGATGTTATCCACGTGAGCCATACCAAGATTACGCTGTTCATCATTACAGAGCGTACAGAGGAAGTCCTCGCACGCTTACTGCTGCTTCCACGAGGGGTTAGCAAGATCAAGATTGAAGGTGCCTTCTCCCATAAGGAAAAAGATATGCTGATGACGGTAACAACCCGCTATGAATTGGCAGAACTGAAGCGCATTATTAAGGAAAGTGATCCAGCCGCTTTCGTCAATATTGTGGAGACCGTTGGGGTAATGGGCGCATTTAACAGAAGATAATTCATATGTCCGCTGCACGGGTAATTTATTTTGTGGTACACTAAGGGTGCGCGCTCCTCCCGAAGACCAGCTTTACCTGCTTTTTCACAGTGTCTTGGCTTTTCCGATTCGCCTGAATGATTCATATGAATGATTCCGAGCCAGAACAGGAAAGGGTGATTTTTGTGGAAATGGAAACGGTAAAACTGTCCGACATCGTGTTGAAATGGTTTCCTGAAATGCTGCCGTTTTTGAAACAGAATGAGCTCAACTCCAGAATTGTGCTAAGAGACGGTATTGGAATTCTGGAAGCCGAAGATGCGCTTGAAATTATTCAGTACAGTATTTGTGAGCATCAGAACCCCAGCTTTCTGCATTAATGGCCTCTGATGCCCAATATGCCGCTACCAGCCAGGATCAGCTCTTGGACGGTAGCGGCATTATTTATGTCCATCATGTTTGCAGCTTCCGCTGCTCGGTTAATAGACCTTTTACGATCTGTTGATGTGATTCTCGCACTGGACTGGTTAGCTGCAGTGGTTACAAACATGTTGATTTTGAACCGGGCGGCTTTAGTATAATACAGTTCAGAGATCAGGCCTCAGGTCACAGACCGCACAAAGGGAGAGACAAGTATATGAATATCTTTTTGGCCATTTTAGCCCTTGCAATGAGCATGGGCAGTACGGACAGCAGTGGAAGCACGGATACTTCATTGAAATCCACCTTACAGACTACGATGAACAGGGCTGTCATTCAAAGTCAAGGCATGGATGCTCCTGTGGATGCTTCCAATCCACCAACCAAAGTAGATCCGCAGCCAGGAACCCCGCCGATTAAGGGCATCTACGTAACAGCATACAGCGCCGGAGGCGAACGTATGGCAAAGCTCCTGAACCTGCTGGATTCTACAGAACTGAATGCCATGGTTATTGATATTAAGGATGACGCTGGCTACATAACTTATCCGACTACCAATCCCAAGCTGACAACCATGGGTAAACCCCAGCCCTTCATTAAGGATATGCCCAAGCTGATGGAACGCTTGAAGAAGCATGATGTCTACCCGATTGCCCGGGTCGTGGTGTTCAAGGATACGATCCTCGCCAAGAAGAATCCCGAGCTGTCCTTCCTTAACCCGGACGGATCCATTTGGAAGAACGGCGGTGGGGACAGCTTCGTGAATCCTTATAATAAGGAAGTTTGGGATTACAATATCGAGATCGCCAAGGAAGCTGCCAAGCTTGGTTTCAAAGAAATTCAGTTTGACTACGTACGCTTCCCTGAAGGCTTCGAGAAGCGGGCAGACAAGCTCAAGTATACCAAGGTCGAGGATCAGTCCCGTGTAGATGCTGTAGCTGAATTCGTGCAGTATGCCCGGCAGCAACTTGCACCCATGGGTGTCAGAGTCTCCGTAGATATCTTTGGATATGCAGCAGCAGTTCCCGCGGCTGAGGGCATAGGACAGGATTTCACCAAAATATCCGAGAATGTTGATGTCATCTCCCCTATGGTATATCCAAGCCATTACTCCACAGGCTGGTACGGAGCTAAGGACCCAGACAAGAAGCCATATCAAGTAATTAAGGGTTCCATGGAGGACACGCACAAGAAGCTTGATCCTACTGGTGATCTAAAGCCGATCATACGTCCCTGGATTCAAGATTTTACAGCTAGCTGGCTTGGATCAGGACACTATACCAAGTACGGGAAACAGGAAGTCGAAGAACAGATTCGTGCTATGAAAGACATGAATGTTGATGAATATTTATTGTGGAACGCATCCAATCGTTATACAGAAGGCGTCAATTATTGATCTGCAATTATCCCGCAATATTTTGATTTCATACATGCTCTACACAAGAAAGCTCCCTTGCGGGGCTTTTTTGTCGGGCTTATGCTGACACTACATTCAAATCCAAGCAATCACAAACACTACATAAAGTAAATTATTGAAAAAGAGGTTCGCACATGGAACGTACATACACTACAATGCAAAAATGGAAGCAGTTCCTTTACATTTTAACCCCTATTTTAGTCACCCAAATCTCACTCTCGCTCATGACCTTCTTTGACACCAATATGTCTGGACGCTTCTCTCCTGCTGATCTGGCAGGTGTCGCTGTTGGTGTCAGTCTCTGGAATCCTGTTCAGACTGGACTAAGTGGAATTCTTCTTGCTGTAACTCCGGTCGTCGCCCAGTTAATCGGCAAGCAGCGAAAGGATCGAGTGTCCTTCTATGTCATTCAGGCATTGTGGCTTTCCATCATAATCGCCATCGCTGTATTACTGCTGGGTCTCCTTGGACTCGAGCCCATCATTCAAGCCATGAACCTGGAGGAACGCGTTGCTTATGTAGCTATCTATTACTTAGTCACGCTCGCCTTCGGGATCGTGCCTTTCTTCGGGTATACGGTTCTACGCAGCTTCATGGATGCTCTGGGACAGACACGCATAACGATGATGATCACGCTAGCTTCCCTTCCGATCAACATTGTACTGAACTACCTTCTGATCTACGGTAAGCTCGGGTTCCCGGAGCTAGGCGGGATCGGCGCGGGAGTAGCAACAGCCTTCACCTATTGGATCTGCTTCCTGCTGTCCTTCATTCTTGTACATCGTCATCGTAGCTTCGCGGAATACGGTATTTTTCGGAGCTGGCAGGGCTTCTCGTTCTCTGCATGGAAGGAGCTCCTGTCCATCGGAATGCCTATGGGCTTTGCCATATTCTTTGAGACCGCCGTATTCGCGGCTGTTACGCTCTTAATGAGTAACTTTAGCACGATTACCATTGCAGCCCATCAGGCAGCACTGAACTTCGCTTCCACCTTGTACATGGTTCCACTGAGCATATGTATGGCATTGACTATCCTTGTCGGCTTCGAGGCCGGGGCTGGACGAATTCAGGATGCGAAGAGCTATGGAAGGATTGGTATTGGCTCAGCTACCGCCTTCTCAATTGCTTCAGCTGTAATCCTTCTCTTGTGGAGTGAACAGGTTGCCGGACTGTATTCCAGAGATGCGGAGGTTATCGCACTAATACAGCATTTCCTGGTATACGCAATCTTCTTCCAGCTCTCGGATGCCATCGCTACCCCAACTCAGGGAGCTTTGCGTGGATTTAAGGATGTGAAGCCAGCTTTCTTCCTTACCTTCCTTTCCTTCTGGGTCATTGGTCTTCCATCTGGATATCTATTCGCCACCTTCACCAGCCTTGGTGCATTCGGTTACTGGCTGGGCTTGATTACCGGGCTTGCTGTTGGTGCAGTCACTTTGCTCCTTCGTCTTATGCTCGTTCAGCGCAGATTTGAACGTATGGACATGGTAGCCAATCAGACGGATTGAATATCAGGCAGGTTCAATATCAGTCGTCAACAAAAAAGCTCCCCTCGCAGCAGCAGATCCTAAGTTGATCTGTTGACTGCAAGGGGAGCTTTTCATTTATAGAGCGTTTATTACGGGCAAAGTATCGAAGGTGCTCCTAGGGTATCTTACTGAACAAGCCAAGCATTTTTTCTGAAATTACTGGGACAGACGCAATGCCAGCTCGTACATGTCCATGTTGAATTCCTTCTTCGTATTAACAACCTTATCAATATCTGTCGCAACCAGTTCGCCCTTGATAATTCCACAAGCCTTGTCCGATTGTCCTTCGATCAACTGGCGCACCGCGAAATCTCCAAGGCGGCTAGCAAGGTTGCGGTCAAAGGCAGTTGGCGTACCGCCACGTTGAATGTGACCCAGTACCGTAACACGTGGCTCGTAGGATGGACAGCGTTTCATAATCTCGGCAGCTACATCTTCACCCTTGCCTACGCCTTCAGCTACGACGATAATACTGTGACGCTTGCCGTGTGCAAAGTTCTGTCTCATACGCTCGGCTACATCATTCATGTCGAATTCCACCTCAGGAACGAGAATGGTCTCCGCACCGGAAGCAAGACCTGCATGAAGGGCAATATCCCCGCAATGACGACCCATAACCTCTACAATGGAGGAACGCTCGTGGGAGGACATCGTGTCACGGAGTTTGTTCACGGCATCCACAACGATGCTTACCGCTGTATCAAAGCCAATCGTGTAATCTGTGAAGGAAATATCGTTATCAATTGTGCCCGGAAGCCCCATCGTATTGATGCCTTGTTGGCTGAGCTTGTTCGCTCCTTGATAAGATCCGTCACCACCGATGACTACCAATCCGTCGATACCGTGATCACGCAGGATCTGAGCACCCTTTTGCTGGCCCTCAAGTGTTCTGAACTCCAAGCATCTTGCTGATTGCAGGATAGTTCCGCCGCGCTGGATAATGTCCCCTACACTACGCAAATCCATAGGAAAAATATCATTGTTTAACAGGCCGTGGTAGCCTCTCTGAATTCCGTACACCTCAAGGCCGAAATACAAACCGCTGCGAACGACTGCACGAACAGCTGCGTTCATCCCCTGTGAGTCTCCACCACTTGTCAATACTGCGATTTTCTTAACTGCTGTCATGATTATTTCCTCCTAATAATTCTCATAAGTCAATTTCATAACTTACTAAAAATGGATTCTCGAAACAATATATAGCCAAATAAAATCATTTTGATCTATATATTGTCCTGATTAAAGCAGCTCAAGGTATTATGAAATTGACTCCTCATAAATGCCTTTTTCTTATCCAACGACTATTCACCAGAAAAAAGATGCGCATCAGCGGGCTTTTTTTCATCAGCCTCTGTGACGCAAGGCGTACATCCTGCTGTTCGCTCACTTTCGGGTCAGATAAATATAATGCCAGCAATCCCTCGATGATCATCCGGTGAAAGGAGCTTGCAGGGACGGTTGCTACATCCGCCCGCGCGCGATTCACAATATATGTAATCCGGTCAAGCATCGTTTCTGTATCTTCATAATAGTTGCAGAAGTTCAGATCTCCGCCAATCCGGTCTTCATTCTGATCAATTAGATAATCCAGCAATATATGCAGACCGCAGACGTGGGGAAAGTATGAATCATGTATTGAGGCAGCGACCCGCCCAGTCAAGCTCATATCGCTTGCAGCCAGGAATAGCATAAATACTCCCAAGGTAGACCCTGTGGCAGCTGCAAATTCATTCCAAGCCAGCTCTGGTGTACGATGCTTATGCTCCTCCCACCATGTTAGGAGTGCCTCCTCCCTGAGTTCAGGGCGAATGTGCTTGTATACCTGCAAATCCGTGTATAGCTTGGCCAAATCCTGAACATACGGCTTCGCAGCATCATATGCGGGCAACGTCCGGATGCAGGCTTGGCAAGTCTGTACCAGACTGCGCAAATATCCACCGTCTTCCTGCTCTTCACGCAGGGCATAATAATTCACAGGAGTAGCTGCAGGATCTACAGCATCCAGCATGGATTGATGAAGCAGCCTGAAATCTGCCGGGTCCATAGAAGTGCTTCGGTCACACAAGTTATCCAGATAATCACTAATCGTCTGATACGCTACAATTAAGGATATCAGCGTCCTGTGCTCAGACAGATTTGCTGCCGCATAAGCAGCCCCTCCATAGCAATGGAACGCTTTACCGGAAATACTGTCCAGCGCCTGTCTTCTCAATTCAAGATCCGGTATTTGGCTAGCTGACTGACGCCAATGCTCCAGCGCGCGCTTCGTCTCCGGCAGAATATATCTGTACATCCGGTTCATGAGACCAAGCGGCCCGCGTGGTGCTTGAATTTGTCTTAGCTCAATATCACTCAAATCACGGCCTCCACATTGTTGTCTACGTAAATTATACCTATCCAAACCATTCTTATTATAATATGAGCGACCTATTTGCACAAATAAACTATCTCACTTTTTTCAAGACTTTTGTCCTGCTTTCATTTCTATTCAGCAGTTTTCTGCAGCATTCCACCCGTGTTCTTCCAGCTTCCAAAACGATAATAGATGATAATAGCCGCTAGTGAAATGATGAAAGCAACCGGAAAGCTCCACCAGACGGCATCCAATCCATAATCGTCAATGAACCAATAAGCCAGCGGTATACGGATGCCCCATAACGAGACGGCTGTAATCAATAACGGAATCATGACTGCTCCAGTGGCCCGCACAACGCCAGTATATACATTCATCATACCGAACAGAACAAAGCTCCACAGTGTAATGGCATTAATTCGTATGCCAAGGTCTACGGCCTCGCCGGTGGATGGAAGAAACATCAACAGTGCTTGTCTGTTGAAAATGTAGATTAACGCTACCAGACCACCTGTCATCAGCAGATTAAATAAAATACCAATCCACGCCATCCGGCGTACTCGATCCCACTTGCCTGCACCGATATTCTGGGCTGCAAACGAGGATACTGCCGCCCCTAGAGCCAGCGCTGGCATCTGCACATAGCTAGACAGGTTATTAGCAGCAGTATAGGCCGCTGCCGCCTCCACACCAAAACCATTGACCAGATTCATGAGAGCGATCGCGCTTGAAGTCACCACGATCATCTGCAGCCCCATAGGAACCCCTTTGCGTATAAGCACCCAAATAATGCTGAAGTCTGGCTTCAGCAGATAGAGCTCGGAGCCCGTAATACGCAGGAAGTACTTCTTTTTATACAAATAGATGACAATACATACCAGACTTACACATTGAGCAATGACCATCGCAAGTGCCGAACCGGCAATGTGCATGGTTGGGATGGGACCAAATCCAAAGATCAGTAACGGATTCAAGGCAATATCCAACGCTACGCTTAGCAGTAAAAAATAAAATGGCGTCTTGGAATCTCCCGAGCCGCGAAGTACAGTCATGATGTAGTTATAGCCGAACATGAATGGAATACCGATAAATACAATTCGTGTGTAGATGATTGCCATTTCTAGCGATTCAGCAGGAGTATTCAAAGCAACCAGTATAGTGGGAGAGAGAAGAAGACCAGCAAGCCCCACAATGAAAGACAAGCCGAAGAAGAAAACGGTGCTCGTACCTACGATTCGCTTCGCTCCTGCAGCATCCTGGGCTCCAACGCTTTGACCAATCAGAATCGTTGCAGCCATGGTGACACCAAAAATAGAGCTGAGGAGGAAAAACATAATCAGATTCCCGTTTGAGGCGGCTGTCAGAGCTGCTTCTCCGAGAAATTTACCCACCCAGATGGAATTAATTGTGCCGTTGAGAGATTGAAGCACATTTCCGAGGAGCATGGGAAGTGAAAAAAAGAAAAGTGTTTTGGCGATAGGCCCTTCTGTTAGTACGGGGCTACCTTTAGCTTCTAGGGACAAGGTGACCAGCTCCTTTGCAGGTAGGTTGTATTTTTCGCAAAAAAAGCACAGCTCCCAAATGGGAAACTGCGCTTTCATACACATATTCAGCCAAATCCTTTTATAAGAGATCCGTATACACGGAAGTATTCTTACAACTTGGTTACGTTAGCTGCTTGAGGACCACGGTTACCTTCAGTGATTTCGAACTCAACTTCTTGACCTTCTTCCAAAGTCTTGAAGCCATCTCCTTGGATTGCGGAGAAGTGTACGAATACGTCTTCGCCACCTTCAGTGGAAATGAAGCCGTAGCCTTTTTCTGCGTTGAACCATTTAACTGTACCTTTCAAGTGAACAACCTCCTAAAAATATCGCCATCTATGGCGAATATCCATATTATACTCCATGAATTTCAACAATGCAATTAGTCTTTTAGTGTTCAATTCATTTGTTTTTCGTTACAGTCTGCGGTATTATGAACCAAAACAGCATATGGAGAAATTGCCAATGATGAAAAAACATGAAATATACAAAAAAGACAAGTGGAATATGATGACAGTGGAAGTACAGGGTCGTTATATTGTGCTCCGGGAAATCTCAGACGATTGGGGCGAGGAAGCCCACACCTTCATGAGTCGGCCTGCGATGATGCAGTGGGCTAAGCAGCGATTTGACAAGGAAACTTATGAGGGTAATGAGGAAGAATGGGAGCGTATTATGAACGCTTTCAAGCAGGTATAAGGCTTCATGGATACTAGCAGCCCGGTTATTTTTATAATACTGGCATTCACTCTGGGGATTGTGTTGATTCTCAAGCGCGACAGCCTTCCTGCTCCTCTGAAGAAATGGATGGCACTTGCCTCTGTCATCATGATTGCCTTTGCCTTTTTCCTTATTGTATACGGTTTGATGTACGGGGGTTACAGCCTAGGCTGAAAAGTTTATATATTTGTTCAGGAGGCGGACCATACTAGGACTGATTAAGTCTTAGGTCAAGGAGGCCGTCCCTGAATGAATGCTCCCAAAGCTCTGATTGCACTACTGGCGGCAAGCCTGCTCACATCCTCCGTATCTGTTAATGCGGCGGATCTATCATCTTTTAATTTGGTAAGGAGGTCCACTATGAGTAAAACAATCAAGCGTTCAGAGGTATCACCGGAGAATGCCTGGAACCTGCAAGACCTCTTCGCGGATCAAGCTGCCTGGGATCAGGAATTCCAGGACATCAAGAAATTAGCGCAGAAAGCTTCGGAATTTCAGGGCAAACTGGACAACGCTGAAGTCATTCGGGATTGCTTCAAGCTGGAGGATGACATCTCCTTCAAGCTAGAACGTGTCTACGTCTATGCACATCTTCATCATGATGAAGATACTGCAGAAGCTACATATCAGGCTCTCTCTCAAAAGGCCAAAAAGCTCAATGTAGAGGTTAGTGAGGCTTTGTCCTTTGTTACACCAGAAATTCTGGCCCAGCCAGAGCAGAAGCTTGATCAGTACATTGCTGATCCTGCGCTGGCTCCATATCGGTTCACCCTTCAGGAAATGAAGCGCGAGAAGGCTCATATACTGAGCAAAAGTGAGGAAGCGTTGCTCGCTCAGGTCGGTACATTGTCTCAGGCTCCGCAAAATATCTTCAGCATGCTGAACAATGCCGATCTGAAGTTTCCGAACATCAAGGATGAGCATGGCAACGAGGTCGAATTGACCCATGGTAGCTATATTCAATATCTGGAGAACCCGAACCGTGAGGTTCGTGAACGGGCCTTTAAAGCGGTATATGATACGTACGCTCGGAACAAGAACACCATCGCCGCTTCGCTAAGCGCCAACGTGAACAAGAACATCTTCTATTCCCGTGTACGCAAGTACCCTTCCGTGCTGGAGATGTCGCTCTATGGTGACAACATTCCGAAGGAAGTCTACACCAATCTGGTAGATACGATCCACGAAAGTCTGCCCTTGCTACATCGTTACATGAAGCTGCGCAAGAAGCTTCTCGGAGTAGATGAGCTTCATATGTATGACCTGTTCGCTCCTCTTGTGAAGGAATACAAATGGGACATTACATTCGATGAAGCCAAAGCTATGACGGTAGAGGGATTGAAGCCGCTAGGCAAGGAATATCTGGATGTACTGAAGAAGGGCTACAGTGACCGCTGGATCGATGTTTACGAAAATGAGAACAAACGCACCGGCGCATACAGCTGGGGAGCCTATGGCACACACCCTTATGTGCTGTTGAACCACAAGGACAATCTGAACAGTATGTTCACCCTTGCTCATGAAATGGGCCATGCGCTGCATTCCTATTTCTCAGATGAGGCACTTCCTTATCGGGATGCACAATACACTATCTTCCTCGCGGAGGTAGCTTCTACTACGAACGAGGCGTTACTGATGGATTACCTACTGAAGCACGCGACAGATCCGAAGCAGAAGATGTACCTGCTAACCTACTATGCAGATCAGTTCCGTACAACGGTCTTCCGTCAGACGATGTTCGCCGAATTCGAGAAGATCATTCATGAGCGTGCTGAGCAGGGTGAATCCCTGACACCACAGGCGTTGTCGGACATCTATTATGAGCTGAACATGAAATATCACGGCGATGGCATGACTGTCGATAAGGACATTGCCATGGAATGGGCACGCATCCCCCATTTCTATAACAGCTTCTATGTGTATAAGTACGCTACAGGCTTCTCAGCAGCCACCAGCTTCTCCAAGCAAATTTTGGAGGAAGGCCAACCCGCTGTGGATCGTTATCTCGGCTTCCTGAAGAGTGGCGGAAGTGACTTCTCCATTAACATTCTCAAGAAGGCTGGCGTAGACATGTCTTCGCCAAAACCAATTCGGGAAGCCATGAGTGTATTCGAAAGCCTGATTGAAGAAATGGAAAAGCTCACCTAAGCAATAACCTACGTGTCATCAATTCATCCCTTGTCCTCCCGGGACAAGGGATTTTCATGAGGGCAAACACATCTGGAGGTGCATACATGAAATTACAATGGTCCTTGATCGCAGCACTGCTCATCGCACTCATTACAGCCGTCTTTGCTGTTATCAACGTGAATTCCGTGCAGGTTAATCTATTGTTCAGTGTTGTCAGCATTCCTCTGATCCTCCTCATTTTGGGCTGCACCCTGCTAGGCGGACTAATTGTCGGTTCCTTCGGGATCTTCCGTCAATATCGTCAGCAGCGGGAGATCAAGATACTGAGAAACGAAGTTCAAGCCCTCAAAGCACAACGGGATGAATTCGCAGAGAGCCTGGTAAGCTACGAGCCACTGCCCGCTGAACCCAATAACAAACAACTAGAGACAGAAACTTCGACCACAGAGTCGGAGCGTGCGAACAAGCTAGGAGGAAATTAAGTTGAATATCCAACCAAATGAAGAATATATCGTGGATCGACTGCAAAAGCTGCTGAGCATCCCTAGTCCCAGCGGCTATACGATGCAGGCCATGAAATGGATTGCCGAGGAGGCTGATAAGCTCGGGGTACCTGTGGAGTGGAATGCCAAGGGCGGTGCCATCCTCACCCTTCCAGGAGAGGATTCCAGTCGCACTATCGCTCTCAGTGCGCATGTGGACACACTTGGCGCTATGGTACGCTCCATATCGGCTTATGGTACGCTGCGCATTACCTCTGTGGGTGGCTTCTCAATGAACAGCATTGAGAATGAATACTGCCAGATTCATACACGGAGCGGGCAGGTATATACAGGCACAATTCTATCAACCCAGCCTTCTGTGCATGTCTACTCTGAAGCACGTACCTTTGAGCGGAAGGAAAGCAACATGGAGGTTCGTATCGACGAGTTGGTGGACACCAAAGAGGATGTACTTGCACTAGGGATCGGTGTTGGGGATTTCATTTCCTTCGACGCTCGCCCAGTTGTCACACCGTCTGGGTATGTCAAATCCCGTCATCTGGATGACAAAGCCAGTGTAGCCGCACTGCTCGGCTTGCTGGAATCCGCTCAGCGAGAGCAATGGAAGCCCCGTCATACCGTGAAACTGCTCATCTCCAACTATGAGGAAGTAGGTCACGGAGCCGCATCCATCCCTGGTGACATCGCAGAGATGATCGCTGTTGATATGGGTGCTATTGGAGATGATCTTAGCTGCAAGGAGACGGATGTATCCATCTGTGCCAAGGACTCCTCGGGGCCTTATGATTATGAGATGACAAGCCGACTGATCAGCCTAGCGCAACAGCTCGATATTCCATATGCTGTTGATATTTACCCACGTTACAGCTCTGATGCCTCGGCAGCTCTCAAAGCTGGACACAATATTAGGGCAGCATTAATTGGACCAGGCGTACATGCTTCTCACTCCATGGAGCGCACGCATAAGCAAGCTGTAATCAATACAACTCGCTTACTGGCCGCTTATATTCGGCAATAACCTAGTACCTCGACCAGGTCAAATATGCGTATTGAGCACTACAAGCATGGAGCCTGTCGAGATGATTAAACAGAATCAGAATGATCACCCGAATTCAATTGGGTGCTTGTCCTAATACCACAAGCTGACGCCTGCATTTCCCTGTCAGCTTGTTTTTTTATAAGTAGTCCCTCCTTAACAATAGAAGACTGTCTCAAAGCCACTCGGCCAGAAACAGTCTTCTCATTTTATAATCCAATTCATCTTATGACCCGATTTAAATATAAGCATGTGCGCCTTCAACACTCCATTAGGCAAAGGAAATACGCTTGGATGGGTGCTCCGGTAGAACCGAAGACACTAGCCGTTGGACCGCTGGGTGCTTGGACTGTAGAATAGCATCCTTGTCATCACCTTGATAGACGAGCCTCCCTTGATCCAGTACAGCAATCCGATCACAGATTCCCATAGCAGCCCGTATGTCATGAGTAATGAACAGATAGGACAGACCATAAGTCGCACGTAGCTCAGCCAATAATGATAATATTTGTGTCTGATGGACCATGTCCAGACTGCTGACCGATTCATCCAGCACGATCAGCTTGGGCTTAAGGGCAATCGCCCTCGCAATGTTAACCCGTTGCAGCTGTCCACCACTGAACTGATTCGGTCGCTTGCTTCCATCCTCTATGCGAAGTCCCACCTGCTCCAGCAGTTGACCAATTCGTCGATCTCGCTCCTGTGGTGACAAGCGCTCATAGTTGTCCAGAGGCTCTCCAATAATCTGAGCGGCAGTCATGAGCGGATTTACGGCAGAATAGCAATCCTGGAATACCACCTGCAGATCACGTCTTAAGGCCCTCAATACCTGCCTGTTGGACTGATAAATATCCTGGCCTTCGAACAGTACCTGCCCCGTGCTTGGCTTCTCCAGACCGAGGATGATTTTGCCCAATGTACTCTTGCCTGCCCCGCTCGTGCCCAGTAACCCCATGCAGCAGCCTTTTTCAATTGTAAACGATATATCCGATAGCACTGGAGGCCGTCGCCCAGCACGGTCCAACCAGCTGCGTCTGCCATAGCTATGGGTTAGTTCATGTACCTGAAGCACGGTTCATCATCCTCTCTTATGCTTGGAGTGATTAAGAGCTCACTTCCATGTGCTCCCCGCTCCCAAAGCCATCTGAGGCCGAGCATGAAGCAACATGCGTGTATACTCATGCTGTGGCTGGTCAAATAACTCATGAACACCAGCTTGCTCCACAATGCGCCCCCTTTGCATGACCGCTACCTCATCCGCCATCTGTGAAATGACGCCCAAGTCGTGGGAGATCAGCAGAATCGAAGTGCCATACTCTGTACGTAGTCGATTCAGCGCCTGGAGCACCCGAAGCTGATTCACCACATCCAGCGCCGTGGTCGGTTCATCGGCAATGACCAGAGCTGGCCGCAGACACATCGATACCGCAATCATGACACGCTGCAGCATGCCCCCACTTAGTTGAAACGGGTACATGCGCATCAGCTTGGCAGGCTCAGGCAGATTCATGTCTGCAAGGGCTGCAATGGCCTGCTCCTTGGCTTGTCCTTTGGAGATTCCAGCATGTGTGCGCAGCGTCTCCATGAATTGAGAGCCGATGGTGTATACAGGTGTAAAGGCATTCATCGGGTTTTGGATAATGCATCCGATCTCCTTGCCCCGGATACGCCGCATCTCTTCGCTTGGTAACGAGCTTAGCTCCCGCCCATTCAGCCGAATGCTCCCGGTTACCTTCATTCTCTGGGGATTGAGCAGCTGCAAAATAGCGTTACAGGTAATCGACTTGCCACTGCCGCTTTCCCCCACCAGGCCGAACACTCGACCTTTTCCGATATCCAGTTGTATAGATTGCAGCAGGGTCATAGGATTATCTACATTGTGGAGTTGCACCTCCAAGTCACGTACTTCAAGCACATTGGAAGCAGCGGTAGCCGTCTTGTCCTGCTCTGGGCGCCTCGTTTGATCCATTACCCTATCGATCTCCTTTGGACTAATCACGCTTGTCTCACCGTCCTTCCACTCCGTCTATCTCTGCTGATGAGATGGCATTACCGTTTGGCAATACCATATCGCTCGGATAGCGCTTCTCCCAGCACGTTGAATGTAATGACTACCACGAGGATCAGCAAGCCCGGATAGATCATCAACTCGGGATGGCTGCGAATATAGCTCGTCCCTTCATGGATCATCGCTCCCCACTCCGCATTCGGCGGCTGGATGCCTAGGCCAAGGAAAGACAATGCAGAAATATCCATGATCGCCCAGCCCATCTCAAGGGTCCCCATCACTACAATAGGGCGCTGCACGTTCGGAATAATATGCTTGCGGATAATACGCCAGGGAGACGAGCCGCTAATTCGCGCAGCCGCAATAAAGTTACGTTCCTTCAGGCTAACTACCATATTCCGACATATCCGTGCGTAATACACCCACTGCACCAGCATGAGCGCCAGCAGCACCTGCATCAGGCCTGGTCCGAATATACCTACAATCCCTAATACCAGCACCAGATTCGGAAAGGCCATGATTCCTTCACAAAGGCGCATAAGAAGGCTGTCCACCCAACCTCCCAGGTAGCCTGCAACAGAGCCTACTACCACACCAATGACTAAGGAAGACAGGAATATCACTGTCGCAAATCCAATGGATACCCTCGCTCCATAGATCAGTCTGGACAGGTTATCACGCCCTAGATGATCTGTTCCCAGCCAGTGCTCCGCCGATGGGGCTTGCAACTTTTGTAGCAGATTCACCTTGACCGGATCATGCGGAGCAATCCACGGAGCCAGCAAGGTAACCGCGAAGAAGAAGAGCACCACCACCGTACAGATTAGGATGGCTCTCTCACCCTTGAACCATTTACGCCATATATTTATCACTGCTCAGCCCGTCCTTTCGCTGAAATCCGCGGGTCCATATAGAGCTGAACCAGATCAACGAGTAGATTACACACGATGAACAGGCAAGCCGCCAAGAAGACATAGCATTGAATGACCGGAATATCCCGATTGAAGATCGCTTCCACAAAGTAACGTCCGAAGCCCGGCCATGAGAAGACCTGCTCCACGATGATTGTACCTGTGAGCAGCTTACCCATATTCATACCCATACCGGTAATAAGCGGCGATATAGCAATTCTCAGTACATGCTTCAGGACAATCGTCCGCTCGCGTAACCCACGTGTTCTGGCGTACTGCACATATGTCTCCTGAAGTTGCTCCAGCACGCTGGTACGCAGCAGGCGCGTATACACAGCGATTAGCACCAGTGAAAGAGTGACGGTAGGAAGAACCAGGTTCTCCCAGCTTCCCCGACCCTCAACAGGTAGCAGGTCCAGCTTGACCGAGAAGAAGAAGATTAGCAGATAGCCCAGCCAGAACTGTGGAATCGATGCTCCAAAATAAGAGATAAGCCTGCTCACCATGTCAATCCAGCTATTCTTGTATACAGCAGCTAGAATTCCCAGCGGAATGCTAACCAGGGCAGACAACAGCATGCTCCATAAAGCCAGCTCTACTGTTGCTGGAAGCCTAGCGCTCACTTCCTTCCATACTGGCTGGTTCGTGAGATAGGATGTACCAAAATCCAGTCTGACCATTTTCTGAATCGTATTCATGTACTGGGTCAGTAAGGGCTGATCGAGCCCGAATTCATGCCTTTTTTGCTCCAGTAGCTCAGGTGTTGGATAGATATGAGCTGCTGTTAAATAGGCTTCTGCCGGATCAACCGGGGAAATGTGAATAAGCGCGAAAGTAACAAGTGTAGCAATAAAAACAATTGGAACGATCGCCATTATTCGTTTACCGATATAGCTGACCACCATTTTTCCTCCCATGGGTTACACTACGCAGCTGTACCGATCATTCACGGAGTGCCCAATTCTATTCCTGCAAAAGGATTCTCATCGCGGTTAGCCGGGAATACAAACTGACTGATATGCTTCTGGTATACCGCTGTTTTCTTGATATAGGAAATCGGTACGATCGCCGATTGCTCCTGCAATGTGCTCAGGATTGATGTGTACAGCTCCTGACGCTGCTTCTCATCCGTTGACGACAGGACCGCGCGAATCTGTTCGTCAAGCTCCTTTTTCATCGGAATGGCACTAAGTGTCTCTGAAATACCAAATCCAGGGCTTGCCACGACGTTCACGAAGGAATGTGGATCATACGGTGCACCGTAGTTGTACCAGAAATACAGATCGAAATCATTCGCCTTCAGACGCTTGATTTGCACGGTCAGCTCAAGACCCGTCAGATTCACCTTGACACCCAGCTCACTCCATTCGGCCTGAATGGTCTCGGCCATCGCCTTCTGAATCGGGTCCGTCTTATCGAAGATCATCTCGAATTCCAGCTTCTGACCATCCTTCTCTCGAACGGTACCACCAGCAGGTAGCTTCCAGCCCGCTTCATCCAGCAGAGCTTTGGACTTCTGGGCATCATATGCGATCGGCTGAAGATCAACATTCGTATACGGGTAGTTCTTGGACAGGACGGAATCAGCTGGCTCCTCCAGACCAGAGGTAATGCCTTCTACCATAGCTTGCTTATTAAAGCCTTGATGAAGCGCCGTGCGTACCCTTACATCCGACAGCTTCGGATTGGAGGAATTCAGCAGCAGACTGCGGGTACCCACCGGATCTGACAGCTGTGTCGTGTATTCATTATTGTCACGCAGCTGCTTGAATGCATCCAGACTGATGACACCTTCACCATAGATCAGATCAAGCTCACCTTTCTCGAAGGCAGCTACGCGGGTCTCTGCATCAGGAATAATTTTGACAGTAACCTGGTCGAAGTTGGGTGCGGTTCCCCAATAATTCGGGTTGCGCTTGAAGACTGCATACTCATCCTGCTTGTACTCTGCCAGCATCCACGGTCCTGTTCCAACAGGCTCCTTGATGCCCTCAGATGTATCCCCATGATCAGGGAATCCAGCTTCGCCCAGAAAACGAAACGGACGAACTACGGATAGATCCTGCAGAACGGGATAATATGGCTCTGTCAGTGTCAGACGGAAGGTAAGATTGTCCACTACCTCCGTCTTGTCAAGCACGCCTACAATGCCCAGCCAGCTATGGGTCTGCTTGTGTGCCATCACCGCATCAAAATTCTTCTTGACGATCTCGGCATTAAAGTCAGTGCCGTCTGAGAATTTCACGCCAGAACGAAGCTTGAATGTATATACTTTGCCATCATCTGAAATTGTCCATGATTCAGCCAAGGCCGGCTCCAGCTTACCATCCTTCTGGTAGCTAACGAGCGGCTCATAGAGCATCGACTGGGCAAACAGCTGTGAAGGATTATATGTGTGTGGATTCATCGTACCGATATCACGAGGCCATGACATCGTAATTGATTTGGTGGTAGCGGTCTCATTTGAGGTAGTTGTTGAAGCAACATTACTGTTCCCTGTATTGCTGCATCCTACAATTACGAATAACAGTAATAGGGTTGTCGCCAGAGTAAAGGCAACGGATTTGCGATGATGTGCGAACATGGATGTAGATCCCCTCTTCTTATACGTGATAATGATTCTCATATTCATTCATTAAGAATAGGCAGGAGCGGGCCTTTTGTCAACAGAAAAGAAACCCTAATCTTATGGATAAGATTAGGGTTTCTTGGCGAAGCAACATTTACACCGACACCGTTCGAAATTTAGGGAATTCATAAAAGTACTCTGGAAGCAGGTTGGAGCTCTCCTTCTACCATAAACCTTATTACTTTCTGCAAAAACAGTCCATCGTATGATCATCCACCATCCCTGAAGCCTGCATAAATGCGTAGCAAATGGTCGAGCCGATGAATTTCATGCCTCGCTTGCGCAGCGTCTTGCTCATCTGATCAGATTGCGGGGTGACAGCTGGCACCTCGGTTACATCACGCCAATGATTCACCAAGGGAACACCCTCCGTAAAGCTCCATAGCAGCTCAGAGAAGCTGCCTTCCTCCATGATTTCCAGATAGATTCGTGCATTCGTAATTGTCGACTGGATCTTGAGCCGATTGCGAATGATGCCAGGGTTGCTCATCAGCTGTTCAATCTTCTCGTCATCGTAGGCCGCAATCCGCTCTGGATTGAATTGGTCAAAGGCTTCACGGAAGGCTTCACGCTTCTTCAGGACGGTATACCAGCTTAGTCCTGCTTGCATACCCTCCAGTATAAGTAGCTCAAACAGCTCTTGATCTCCGTACTTCGGTATCCCCCATTCCTCATCATGATAAGAAATATACAAAGGGTCTGCGTTGACCCATGCGCAGCGCTGTACCTCCGTGCTCAGATGCCATCATCCTTCCTGTGATCCCAACTATGCGTTACTTATGAACCTACCTATGAACATACTACGGACGAAGCTGGATGCTGAATTGCTCATCCGGGCGTTCAGTAGTGTAGTAGAACATGTAGATTTCTGCGCTGTCTGAACCATAATCCTTATATACATCAATAGACTTGTTATTTCCATCCCCTGAGAAATTGACCGTGAGCGGCTTGCCTATGATACGATCCTTCCCTTTGCCGATGTGGGTCTGATTTACGCCGCCGAACAAAGGATCAGCGCTTTCCGTCTCTACGAACAGATTACCATCTTCGCGATAATACGTCCATTTGACAGGATAGCCCCCAATGTCCTGCATGAAGGATTGGCGCTCGCTACCAATATTCTTAAGCATGATTGCAGGATACTCATCACCATCATGATATTCAATGAGATGCCGCCCAATCAGCTTGATGACGGATGTGTCTGTAATCTCCAAATCCAGCGGCCTCTCCACAGATAGCTCGTTTATATGAGGACCTTTCTCAGAAGACCAATATGCCTGGCGTAGTAAATGACCGTCCACCTCCAGTTGATACTTGACAAATGGGAGCTGGTAATAGCGCTTCTGATGCTCTTCCGTCACACGGATTTGCGTAGGGGTAATGACCAGTTCCTTCAACACAGCCTTGTCCTCCGTACCGGGAACAGGCATATCAATCTGGGTACGCAGGGTACCTGCTTCCATTTGTTGCTTGCTCAGGTGAAGTGAGAATGTCCATTGCTGATCAACGATCGCATCCCGCCGGGTGTAGTCGAGTTTATACACAGTACCATCCTTTGGTATATCAGCCAGCTTGTAATATTGCTGTGCCGTATACTCCCCATGATCTCCAGGCTTGCCGAAGGCACCGTTGCTGATGCGAACAGGCTCATCGCTATTGTAGTAGGCATTCACCTGTGGAGTGGCCCACTCTCTGATCTCTGGCTGGGCAAAAAATACACCTGTTGACAGCATCAAGCTATCCTCTCCCCGTGGAAAGGCTTGAACCATCAGCTTGGAAATGCCATCTTGCTCGATAGCAAACTGCTGCTCTCCTGATTTACTGATATCAAGCGGTATCTCCTTCTGCTGATTCGAGAAAAATTGCAGCTTGCCGGCCGTCAGTTCAATAGTCGCTTGCTCCGACTTAGGAGTCCAATTTGATTCAAAATAACCGATGTACCTCCCAGCCTGTTCATTCCACATCTGTCTACCGACCCTGCCCTCGATCCGATTACCTTGCTCATCTGTCAGCTCCATGTCCGCGAACTGCCACAGATTCTTCCCATATTTCCCCGTATCCAAACTATATAAGATGACTGTTCGATTCTCATCCACCACGGCTGTGTGAATCGTTAGGGTGATTCCATCCTTCGTCACCGATTGCTCAATCGTCTGCCCGAGATTCTGTGCTAAGGCGTTCTGGATGCCACTCCTGCCGTTCAGCAAATGGGTCCAATCGACCTGAAAGGCTGCATATACCGGCGCTGCAATGATGACAGCGCTGATAGAAGCCATCATCACAGCCCGGCGCCAGCCTCGTGCTTTGATTTTAGGGATTATAAGTCCATTTTTTTGTTGGGATCGTTGTATGCCTTTCCCAAAAGATACTGTGTCGGCTGCTCCCTCGTGAGCCTCAGGTTGCGTATCGATCGCTGTCTCTATTTGTGACCACATCTTGTTAAAATCAGGGTAGGTCAGACCGTCCTCATGGTTTAATTGCTGATTAAGTCTGTTCTCGATATGCTTCATGACATCCTCCTTTGTTCGAACGGTGGACAACATAATCCCGCTTTGACATGATTAGCTTCATAAGCTTTAGTCCCTTATGCACTCTTGATTTTGCCGTCCCCACTGGAATACTCAGAATCTCGGCGATGTCAGACATACTGAAATCATGCATGTACCTTAATGATATCGCGGCACGAATCTTTGGAGGTAACTGCATCATGTCTCTCGCCAGCTCTTCCGCAGCCTCCCGCTCCTCTATCAGCAGGTCCAATGCTTTTCCTCCCTGATCCGTAGAGCGGTATTGGCTCTGTACAAGCATGTCCTTGGCTTCTCGTCTGCGCCTTGTCTTCAGGTGAGTCAGACAACGATTCACGGCAATACGCATAATCCACGCCCGCAGATGCTCCACACGCTCCCAGTCGCTGCGAAAGATCGAGATGAATACTTCCTGACAAAGATCCTCAGCATCGGCCTCGTTATGTACCATGTAGTAGCATGTTCGGTAGACCTGCTTATTGTAGCTCTTAAAAAGCTCCTTTTGTGTCAATGCTTCCTTCCTCCTCTCCAACCTGTTACCTCTTAAACTAACTGAACTGGAAAAAGGTTCATTTCTAACGTCAACATAAAAAAACCGCAAGTCACTAAATAAGCGACTGCGGTCCAACTGATACTATTTGTTCTCTTCGATTCGTTCAGCCAGCTCATTCAGATAGGTCCAGCGCTCCATCAGACGCTCCAGCTCAGCTTCAGCCTGTGCCTGCTGCTCCATTAGCTCCTGTAGCCGCAACGAGTCGCTGAACGCCTTCTCCATCTCTGCTGCGATATGCACGAGGTGCTCCTCAGCCTTCGCTACCAGTTCATCAATCTGCTCGTATTCCCGCTGTTCCTTGTAGCTGAATTTCAGCTTCTCTTTTTTGGGAGCTTGCTCCTGCTTCTCTGTAGCCGTCTTCTTCTCGGCTGCAGCGATCACTGAGGCCGTCTCCGCAGCATGACGTGCCATCCACTCCGCATATTCCGTATAGTTGCCTACATGGGTCCGAACCTTTCCGTTCCCCTCGAAGGCCATGATTTTATCTACAGTACGATCCAAGAAATAACGATCATGGGATACAGTAATAACCACACCAGGGAAGTCATCCAGATAATCCTCTAACACGCCAAGTGTCTGAATATCCAGATCATTCGTCGGCTCATCCAGCAGCAGTACGTTAGGAGACTCCATCAGTACACGCAGTAGATATAGACGCCGCTTCTCTCCGCCGGACAGTCTTCCAATCATCGTCCACTGCATCCCAGGTGGGAAAAGGAAGCGTTCGAGCATTTGTGCAGCCGTGATTGTACTGCCATCTTCTGTTCGTATAATCTCGGCGCCCTCTTTGATGTATTCAATAACACGCTGATTCATGTCCATATCCTGGTGCTCCTGAGTGTAGTACCCCAGCTTCACCGTGCTGCCAAGCACAACTTGTCCCTGATCCGGCTCCAGCCTGCCAGCGATCATATTCAAGAGCGTCGACTTGCCGCTTCCATTCGGTCCGACAATCCCAATTCTGTCACCGGGAACCGCCGTGTAGTCCAGATTACTGATCAATACACGACCTTCCACGGATTTGTTCAGCTGCTCCAGCTCCATGATTTTCTTGCCGAGACGAGAAGATGCAACCGAGACATCCATAGCTCCGCCTCGTTGCTCTGGCTGTTGCTCCTTCAGCTTCTCAAACCGTTCAATGCGAGCTTTCTGCTTAGTCGTTCGAGCCTTGGCTCCGCGCCGTATCCAGGCCAGCTCATTGCGAAACAGATTCTGACGCTTCTGCTCCGAGGCTGCCTCTCGTTCCTCACGCTCAGCCTTTAGCTCCAGAAAACGAGTGTAATTCGCCTCATAACGATACAGATTACCACGATCCAGCTCCAGCATGACTGTAGCGACACGATCGAGAAAATAGCGATCGTGCGTGATCATCAGCAATGCGCCACGTCGCTTCTGCAAATATTGCTCCAGCCATTCGACAGAGTCGTTGTCGATGTGGTTCGTCGGTTCATCCAGAATCAGCAGCTCGCAGGGCTGAATCAAGGCAGCAGCCAGTGCTACCCGCTTACGCTGCCCCCCTGACAGACTGCCCATGAGTGCGTCGAATTGCGTGATGCCGAGCCTTGTCAGTACTGCCTTCGCTTCACTTTCTAACGTCCAGGCTTGCAGCGCATCCATCCGCTGGTTGACCTCAAGCAGCCTCTTCTGCAACGATTCGTTACCTGGCTGTAGCTCCAACTGCTCCATAACTTCTGTATATTCACGTACCACCTTCATCTCCGGCAGGCCTCCGCCGAAGATGTGCTGTAGTACTGTTGCTTGCTCATCAAATTCTGGATTCTGTGCGAGGTATTGAATCCGCACATCGTTATTGACCGCAATTTGTCCACTGTCCGGTGTCTCAATCCCTGCAATTGTGCGCAGAAATGTTGATTTACCCGTACCGTTGACACCGACTACCCCGATCTTATCCTTGTCATCCATGCCGAAGGATACTTCGTGAAAGAGTGTCTTGACCCCATAGCTTTTGGATAATTGTTCTACCGTTAATATGTTCATGGCTTTGCCCTACTCTTTCTATGAACTGACCTTCTTTTACTGTCATTTAATTGAAACAATATTCCCCACAGCCGCCACTTCATGGTTTGAATAAAGTATTGATTATAGTTGTCGTGCCCTAGATTGTGGTGTACGTATGCTTGATGCTACACTCACTACATTTGCTACATACGCCCACACCTGTGAAGGTACTATCTGATAGGCATTGCCCGGCAGCCCCCTAAAAACAGATTCGCGGCAAGCTCAACAGTAGTTAGCAGCTCTGCCTCCTCATATTCCTGGTTGAACATGAAATCCATCTTAAGCCGCTCCAGCATACCGATCAAGGCTTTAGCATGCAAGGATGCATTACTCACCTCGGCTTGCTCCAGCACCTTGGTCACAAAATCTGTATACCGTTGAATGAAGCCTCTCATATATTCCATCAATTCTGGATCATTGTTGGGTAGCATGAAGAACAGCTTCGAATGATGCCTCCGCTCATAATGATACCGCAAATGAAGGCTGGCCATTCTATGGATCTGCTCCTCGAAGGCACACCCTTGAACGGAATGACTGAGCCGCTCCAGGAACTGCTCACAATCACGACGTGTTACGGCCTTGAACAGCTGCTCCTTACTTTCGAAATACAGATAGACGGTACCTTTGGCAATTCCTGCTTGCTCTGCAATCTCCGAAATCTTCGTTTCGTAGAAGCCCTTGGTACCGAAAATATCATAAGCCGCGTCCAGGATCGCCTCCTGCTTATCTCCATGCAGGGCGCTCATATAGCCCCTTCCCCCTTTCTGTCTTGTTGCCCGATCGGGTGCTCTGTTCTACATTCATAGAGTCAGTGCCAGCAATGCCAGCGCACCACCGACAATAGAGCTGATCAGATTCACAGCATCATTGCTCATCCAGCCCCAGCCGCGAACGGCAAGAGTCTCTTGACCACAGTGCATCTCTACCTCAACCTCGCGGCCACATACCTTGCAGCGATGCATGAGCTGCACCGTAGCCCCGAGATACGAATCTGTGAATGCACCCCCTATACCAGCAACGCCTCCGATCAGCAGCCATTCCCACCAACCAAGCAGGGTAGCTCCCTCCACTAGCTGGAACAGCCAGGCTCCAACGCCAATGGTCATTCCGCCTGCTAGCGCTGCCCCGGTACCAAGCCATGAGACGCCTCCAGAAGTACCTGGCTGCATTACTTTGCCGTTCAGAATGAATCGCGGTGGCTTCCGGCTCAGGCTACCGATCTCGGTCGCCCAGGTATCTGACGTTACCGTGGCCATAACCCCAATGAAGAATAGGGCCCATACGGGATGCGGCCATACGAAGTTCAAGATGCATAGCAGCATTCCGATGCCACCGTTCGCCAGCACCTGCCCCGCATCACGGTTCCCGGTCTTGGCATAGGACTTCTCTAATTCAGCCTTCCGTCCCTGCTTATACTTGGATAGAGCAGTAGATGTGATGAAGAATAACAGCAATGTGCCGAACCAGAACAGATTGCCTGCTCCATAATATACAGTACCTATGATTACAGCTGCTGCACAGCCGGACAACGTCAGCGAGCGTCTCCGGTATGCAGCTCCGCTCACCAGCAGCGCAGCTGCTGCTCCAATGATCCAGTCCACATTAGCCTCCTGCACAATGACATGACTTCAAGCGCGCTTCAAGCATTGCGCCCCATTCTTTACAACTATTCGCTACAGCAGAAATTCACATCAACGCTAGCCGATCTTGCACGAGCCTTGTGATTTATTTCCCCACTGAAGCTCCAATATATCTCCGCGAACCGTTGGTCCCACTCCTTCGGGAGTGCCTGTAAAGATGATATCTCCCGCTCCCAGACCGTAATGCTCAGCAATATAATCCGCTACAACCTGCAAGGAGAAGATCAGATTCGATAGGTTACCGCGCTGTACCACCTGTCCATTCTTCAACAGCGTGAAATCATGCTGAAGCAGAGCCTCCATGCCTGGAAATGGAAGAAACGGTGTAATTGGCGCAGAATTTTTGAAGCCTTTGGCAGCCGTCCAAGGGTGGCCCTTCTGCTTGATGACCGACTGCACGTCACGCAGCGTAAAATCAATGCCAAAGGCAAAGCCGCTAATGCTCTCCGCAAGTGACATCCCTGGTTCGTATTGACTTCCCAGCTGCAATACAAGCTCTGCCTCATAGTGAAGCTCTCCGCGGTCCAATGGAAGACTCAGTTCATCTCCATTCATAGGTACAACCGCATGCGACGGCTTCATAAAAATCATTGGTTGTTCGGGTACAGCATTACCCAGTTCCTCAGCATGTAATTTATAATTACGTCCTACACAATACACATTGCGGATTTCCTTCATCATTCTCGTCAGCCACCTTTGTCTGTATAGATTGAAGTTACTACGACTAAAATTTGTAACAAATCAGCTCAGAAGCTATATAGTTAAATCAGGAGCTTATATGGGTAAATCAGGAGCTTAAATAGTACGGATTATGAACGTATGTAGGGCATGATTAAGTGTGATACAGCCAGAATATGGCCCATTACAATCCGCTACGATTGAGATGACTTTACTGTCAGTCAACAGTAACGCTTGACTATATGGTGCCTACGTATGCCTTCCTGGCAAGAGGGATTATAGGAACGGCAGCCAATTGCGCCTGGATATGGCCGTCGGCCACAGCTCAGGGCGATTCGTGCAGATCAGCAATTCCGAATCCATAGCAGCAAGCCGCCTCATAAGTCGCAACTGATCGACCGTCCAGGCCATGACGATAATTCCCCTCTCCGCCATCTTGCGGAGCAATTGCTTGTTCACATGGGGATAACCGAGCGATAGAAACGTGCACTCCAGCTTATCCAGCTGTTCTGCGAGATCGTTGGGGGCGGCGTCAATGATCAGTCCGGTTTGTATCTCAGAATCAAGTACCTTGACCTGACGAAGCGCCTGCCGGTCAAATGAGGTGAGCACCACATCCCTCTCCATCCCACGCGCCATTATCTCTCGCAGCACTGCCTTCTCCAGACCTGGGTACATATTGCCCGACGTCTTAAGCTCAATATTAAGCGACACGGAGCCCTGGCACAAATCCAGCACCTCACTAAGCTGTGGGACATGCTCTCCAGCGTACTTCGATGATTTCCAGGCTCCTGCATCCAATCGTACCAGCTCTGCGGACGTCATATCCCTCACAAGTCCTGTTCCGTTCGTCGTTCGATCCACCTTGAAATCATGAATGACCATCGGTACACCGTCACGGGATAATTGTACATCTAGCTCAATCCAGCTAACAGCAGAACAGTCCAAGGCCAATTGGAAAGCAGCCATCGTATTCTCTGGAGCAGCATCTGAGCAGCCGCGGTGAGCTACACAACCGTTCCTCATCACACAACCTCCTTGGGCAAAAGGATGATTGTTCTCCCTTGTTTTGCATCATGTACGCCTTTTATCGCGTCGTCACACGTCCATCTGCTTCGACTCGGGCCCCGCCGATGGATACCGCGGTCAATTCCCGATATAGCTGGCTTGCCTCCTCGGCTCCCATAGGTACAGGCTGACCCAATTCAGTACGATAAGGGATAAGCTGCAGCTGGCAATCCCCCTGCTTGGTGCACGAGGCTTGAAAGATGGCAGTCTGCAGCGTTAACGGGTCCAGAGCTTTGGAGAAAATAAAGTTACCCGTGCTATAAGCAATCCATTTCCCTTTATACTGCTCTAGTCCCTGTAATACATGTGGATGTCCGCCCATGACGAGATCGGCTCCAGCATCAATGAATTCATGTGCAAGCTTGCTTTGATGCGCCTCAAGCGTCCTCGTCTTCTCCTTACCCCAATGAGCAGTTACTATGACCAGATCTGCTTGCTTGCGCGCTTCTCGGATTGCTTTCAATGCCAGGGTGGAATCATAGGCCCCTGCAACACCAGGCCCATTACCAGCATACCAGCTGACTTTGGGAATAACACGGCTAAAGCCAAGCAGAGCGATTCTGATCCCGTTTCTCTCATAGTAGATTGGTGCGTAAGCCCGCTCCGCTTGCTTGCCTGCACCCATATATCCAATGCCATATTGCTGCAGGTAGCTCATCGTATCCAGCAGCCCTTCTACTCCTTGATCCAAAATATGATTGTTGGCTAAATTCACAGCGTCCATGCCAGCTGCTGCAAGAGCAGAAAGTGCCTTCGGCGAGGATTTATAGACATAGGTCTTGTCTTCGGCCTTCTGTCCGCGAGTCGTGACCGGGGTTTCCAGATTACCAACCGTTAGGTCGTCCGTCCGAAATAGATCCCCAAGATATTGATACGGAAAATCAAAGCCCTTGCTCTCCAGCCGCTCTTCGACCTTGCCGGCAAATTGAATATCGCCCACAAAGTGCATGAGCACCCGATCAACTGAACCGCTCCCTGTGGAAGTATCCCCACCTTCTACAGGAGCACTAGTCTCCTGCTGTGCCATGTCCTCTATTGTTGTGGAGCTGCCACCAGCGGCCTCATCCATCTGTCTCGTTTCGTCGGCTTCTGAACGTTCAGATGTGTCTGTTGCTACGCCGCTGTCATCTGTCGGTTTGTCATCAGTAGATTCATCCTCAGTACCTGCTTGCTGTGTCTTCTCTTCTCCCTCTGTTCCGAACTGTTCAGTGACAGAAGTATCACTGTCCACGGCACCATCGAATCGTTCCTGCTCACCGTTATGTTCATCTACAACACGGCTGTTGTCTGCCATTTCCGGATTCGATGCTGTAGCTTGATGATTGTTCATCCAGGCTCCCGTATGTTCAGTCCAGAGGTAGACACCCACCACTGCTCCAATCATGAGCAGCAAAGTCAGGTTCACCATCATCATGATTCTGGTTTTATGCTTGCGACGTTTCTTTTGCTTATTATACTTCTCGCTTCTTGAGAGGGGCATCATTCTCTCCTTTATCATGTCATAGAAGCCGCATAGTCGTCACAGACAATCCAGCTTAACTCTATTTCCGTTCGGGTACTCATTTTATTATATAACAGCGCTGTTTACAAAGAGAACCCCCCGCTGTCGCGGAGGGTTCAACTACAATAGGTCTTTGGGCCTTGAACTTCGAGACTGTGGTAGCAGTGATCATCCACTAGCAGTCTTTGGCATTACCTTGCAGCAACGGAGGACAAGCCTGCCCGCTCCACTGCTATGCCAGCATATTCCTTAGCTTGACGAATACAGTCCGGCAATCCAATTGCATCATAACCCGCTCCGGCGACGTATACTCCTGGCAGCACGTCACCAAGCTCCTTGCGTAGGGTTGCCACATTAGCTGTGTGACCTACCGGATACTGAGGCATGGAGTTGGGGAGCCGGGTAATCTCGGTGAATAGCGGCTCAGCGGTTACACCCATGAGATCGCGTATGTCCTTACGCACCCGTTCAATCAGCTCCTGATCTGGCAGACCAACGCTCTGCTCGGCACCTGCTCGGCCAACATAGCAGCGCAGCAGTACCTTGTCCTCTGGACTGGTGTGCAGCCATTTGGCTGAGGTCCAGGTACAAGCCGTGATGTCTCTGCCCTCTTTGCGCGGCACGAGGAAGCCAGAGCCGTCGAACACATTCTCGATGTCTGCTCGCTCGAAGGCCATAATCACATTGGCCACTGAAGCGTAGTTCATCGCTGCAAGCTCCTTGGTATCTACGTGGGGGCTCAGGAGGGGAGCCGCTGCGAATGTAGGAACCGTTACGAATATTTCATCTGCCTCCAGCAATGTCCCATTATCCAGTTGTACGGTGTATCGTGAAGCTATGCTTGCGCCCGCAGCGGTCTTGTGTATGGCAACAGCGCCCGTACCGGTGAGCAATTCGCATGATTGCAGCTCATGAATCAAGGCATGTACCAGGCTTTGTAAACCTTGTCTAAAGGTCATGAACATGCTCTTCCGTGTGCCTGTGTGCGTCTCCTGCGGCTTTCTTCCGGTCATCATACCGCGAATCAGGCTCCCATACTCGCGTTCGACATCACCGAACTGGGGAAAAGTGGCATGCAGACTAAGCTGATGCATCTCAGCCGCATATATGCCAGCAAGCAGCGGCTCCGTAATGTTCTCCAGCACCTCTCTGCCCAGCCGTCGCTCGATCAGCTCGCCCAGCGGCTCGTCCTCTGTGCTTCGCCGCGGCGGAATGACGAAATCCATCAGCGCCCTAAGCTTGCCCGCTCCCGATACAAGACCGCTCTGGAGAAACGGCTTCAGCTCCGTCGGAATCCCAAGCACCAAGCCAGGTGGCATAGGATGAAGTCGCCCATTCTGCACGATATACGTCTTCTTGGCCTCCGGGTTGGTCGTAACCAGCTCATGATCCAGCTCTAGCTCCTTCGCCAAATCTATCATGGCCGTCTTACGGGCCAGAAATGAATCAGGTCCCTTCTCAATGACAAAGCCATCCTTGTGTAAAGTCTCAATCTTTCCGCCAAGGACAGGGGCCTTCTCCAGCACGGTAATCTGCGGCTCGTAGCCTGCTTCCTTAAAGAGCTTGCGACTATAAAAGGCAGCGCTAAGGCCGGTGAGTCCGCCTCCGATAATGACGATTCTGCGCGGTGTTAATCCCATGTCCTCTTCATCCCTTTTTCCATCGGCTTATAACGACATCACTTAACGTCTCCATATACAGGGGATCACTATTGAGCGAGTCAGTCCGTTGTAATCTCATATCCAGCTCGCGTGCCACGGCCTGAGCTTCGATGTCCAGATCATACAATACCTCCAGATGGTCGGATACGAAGCCGATCGGGGCCGACAATACGTACTCCACCTGTTCCTCATGCAGCACATGCAAAGTATCCAGAATGTCTGGTCCGAGCCATGGCTCTGCCGTCCTGCCTGCACTCTGCCATGTGAACTGCCAGGACCCCACTCCAGCCTGCTCCGCTATAGCCTTGGAGGTCTCCATCAGTTGATCCACATAAGGATCACCCATCTCCAGAATTCGCTCAGGAAGACTATGGGCACTGAACAACACCCGCACAGAAGCTCGGTCTGCTCCTGCTTCCTCGAACAAATCCAGCTTGGCTGTCACACGGTTCGTCAGTGCCTTGATCAGCAATGGATGCAGATGGTAGCTCTCCACAAAATCCATCTGGATACCCAGCTCCTGTGCCTTCTCTTCTGCCCTCTTAATATAACTGCCAACGCTCATTACGGAATAGTGAGGTGCCAGGACCACGCCGATCCCCCGCTGAATACCATCGCGGGCCATCGCCTCAACACCATCCTCAATAAACGGTGCAGCATGCTTCAAGCCTTGATAGCATACGAACTCAACGTTCGGATCTGGATTGTTGCGTCCCAGTGCTTCCTGTAAATTTTTGACCTGACGATCTGTATTCTCACGCAACGGGAATACTCCGCCCACGATTGCCTTGTAACGATCTGTTAGCTCCTGCAGCTGCTCTGCTGATGGAGCACGCCCACGACGGATATGTGTGTAATAGGCCTCGACTTGCTCCAGACTCTCCGGCGTGCCATATGACATAACAAGTACACCTATCTTCGTTTTCATCAGTGTGGTACCTCCGGTTCATTTAATTGTGCGTATATAAATTAACGCGTTACTCCTACACCTTTGCTAATAGCCGCTGCTGAATATTCATGAATGTAAGTTGTCAGCTCACGTAGCTTATCGAGTGACGCTTCAGGAAATAACCCATGTCCCAGATTGAAGATGTAGCCAGGACTCTGCATCCCTTCGTCTATAATCACCTTAGCCCGCTCCTGAATTACCTTCATCGGAGCTGTGAGCACGAACGGGTCCAAATTGCCTTGTACACTAAATTTGTCCCCAAGTCGATGTCTTCCTTCGGTAATGGATACGCGCCAGTCAAGGCCAATAACATCAGCCTTAAGTCCTGAGAGCAACGGTAACAGCTCTCCCGAGCTTACGCCTGGAAAATAGATCTTGGGCACATGCAAGTCCGCTAATTCGTCAAAAATCCGCCGAATTGTTGGCAATACGTAATATTCGAAATCCTTGGGCGCGAGCGCACCAACCCAGCTGTCGAATAGCTGGAAAGCCTTACCACCATTAGCTATGTGCGCACGTAGATACGTAATAACCATATCGCCCAGCTTATCCATAAGGCGGAACCACATGTCTGGCTCTCCGTACATCATTTCCTTTGTACGAATATACCCCTTGGACGGTCTACCTTCGATCAGATAGCTTGCAATCGTGAATGGCGCTCCGGCAAAAGTGATCAGTGGTACCTTCAGCTCACGATCCAGAATTCGGATGGTCTCCATAATGTGACTCAGGTCCGCATCCACGTCAATGGGACGCAAGCGGTCGATATCTGCTGCGCAACGGATCGGATTCTCGATGACTGGTCCTATATTTTTTACGATATCAAAATCAATACCGAGCGAAGCAACCGGATTCATAATATCCGAATACAAAATAGCAGCGTCCACTCCTAGCTTGCGTACTGGCATTAGAGTGACTTCTGCGGCTAATTCAGGCTGTTTGCATATTTCAAGCAAGGAATATTTCTCTTTAATCTTACGGTATTCCGGGTCGTATCTCCCGGCCTGCCTCATGTACCAGACAGGAATATGATCCACCTGCTCCCTATAGCACGCGCGAATGAATGTATCGTTGTATGTCATTAATGTAAGCCCCCAATTCAAGTAAATACCCGACCGTCGAATTGCAGCTTTCGCAATCCTTTGCGCAAAACTCTTATATTATTATGCCCTTTTTAGCAAGCCGGAACAACCTCGATACAACAGTTAACGATGACAAACCCGTGACAGTTGGATAAAGTTTGCATGAAGTGTGTTATACTAGTGGGACGGCTTTTTTTGGTTATCACCTTTTATAAGACACCCGATCCGTTTCTATCTGCTGCTGTTGGATATATAGGAATCAGGGTTTCTTTTGGTGAAAGGATGTGTTCGTCTTGCCTAGATGGAAGATCAACCTGATTGTGCTCTGGTTTGGTCAATTTTTGGTTAATGCGGGTATGACTATGATTACCCCGTTTTTATCTTTATATCTTGCGAGGGATTTGAATGTTGTAGATGAGCATGCGATCGGCCTATGGGCCGGCTTTATTTTTGCCGCCAACTTTCTAACCTCGTTCATTTTCCAGCCCTTGTGGGGCAAGCTGGCTGACCGCTATGGACGGAAAATCATGCTGCTGCGCTCAGGCTTTGGCATGGCCATCGTTATCGGGTGTATGGGACTTGTCACGCATCCCTGGCAGCTCCTTGCACTGAGGCTCCTGAACGGTACAATTTCCGGATTCAACCCAGCCTCAATCTCTCTGATCTCCAGCACGACTCCCAAAGAACGGATGGGCTTTTCCATGGGGATCATGCAGTCGGGACAGATGGCAGGGACGATTCTGGGGCCGTTGCTCGGTGGATTCATGGCGGATCTGGTCGGGTTCAGACCCATCTTCTATATTACAGGTGGACTGATTTTCGCAGCGAGCTTGTTGGCGTTATTTCTGGTAAAAGAGAATTTCAGCCGCTCCGAGGCAGCCAAGATGCCACAGACCTCTGTCCTGGAAGGCCTGAAGGAATTGAGCCATACACCACAGCTCCCGGCTCTGTTCACTGTCACCTTCCTGCTACAGTTCGCCATGATCAGTACGGTGACGCTCCTTCCGCTATATGTACAGAATTTGTACGGAACCGCTGAGGGTATTGCGCTCGTGGCCGGGTTCGTCACTGCAGTAACTGGCTTATCCAATATGCTCTCTTCACCGATTCTCGGTCGGGTAAGCGACAGGGTCGGGGCGCATCGCGTGCTGCTGGTAGCACTGGCGGGTACGGCTATGATGCTCATTCCCCAAGCCTTCGTACAATCAGTCACCCAGCTCGCAGCAGTCCGATTCATGATGGGGGTATTTATGGGCGGGCTTCTGCCCAGTGTGAATGCGTTAATTCGCTCTTACACGCCAGAAGGAATGGAGAGCCGAGCCTTCGGCTTCAATACCAGTGCTCTAGCGCTGGGGAACATGCTGGGCGCTGTTATTGGCGGGGTGTTGTCGGGCTTCATTGGTATTGAGGGCTTGTTCATTATGTCAGGCTGCATGCTGCTCGTGAATATGGTCTGGGTGCGCCTGAAGCTCTACAAGCACACGGAGCATGAATTTAGATAAGCAGTTATTGAAATGCCATGAAATGGCTACTTGGGTCAGCTCTTGTTTATTTATGCAGAATATACGTTGGGAGCTTGGGTGAACGTTCCGCGAACAGATCGTTGTTCCAATCGCTGCGCTTCTCCACAACCATTCTGTCCTCTCCACTGTTCAAGCGGGGGAACCATAATATACCGTGAATCAATTCTTTCCATTACACTTGAGTGTGGGGCAAAGAAGGTAGGAAATGAACACAAATGTAGAGCAGCGATTCTCCACTAACAGAATCGCTGCTTGTTGGCGTTTTATGCTTTTACTTTCTTATTCTTGTTCTTTTGGTTTTGAGAAGACATGAGCCTACCTCCGCCTATCCTACAGAACAGACTTTTTTACTTGACCCGGGCAAGAGCCAGCCCGTCATAAGCAGGCAGTAACAATCCTGTCAGCCGCTCATCACTTGCGATCATCTCATTGAAGTGGCGCACTGCCTGTACGGAGGGTCCATTTTTGTCCGGATTAAGTGTCCTGCCGCGCAAAAAACAATTGTCCCCCGCAATGATAGCTCCAGGGTTAGCAAGGGAAATCGCATATTCCAAATACACAGGATAATTCTCTTTGTCCGCATCAATGAAAAAGAAATCAAATCTTCTGCCCTCAGCCTGCAACTGCTCCAAGGATTCCGCTGCTGGGCCAATCCGGTACTCTACCTGCCCTCCATAGCCATTCTCCGCCATGTGCTTGGCTGCCAGATCAGCATATTCCTGCTTCAGCTCCAATGACGTAATTCGCCCCTCCTCGCCAAGGCCTCTTGCCATGCATAATCCGCTATAGCCACCTAACGCTCCGATCTCCAGTACCTGCTTGGACTGAGCCAGCTGTACCAGGAAGGTCAGTAACCGACCATAGGCATAAGCCACTGACACCTCAGGCATTCCTTTCTCCTTGATGACCTCCTTAATCCGCAGCAGTGCCTCGTCTTCCTTATATAATTGGTCTACATATTCGTCCGGGGACCAGTTCATAATCATCTCTCCTTAGCTACAATACAGCCATAGCCCCACAAGCTCAGCTCGGACTAGGCCAGTTCCATACTTTATCATAAGATAATTGTGTCGGTCAGCACAATCGCCTATACTGTAAAGATCGAATATTACGCGATCCTTGGCGGACCGAATACCTTGACCGAATCTGATTTCAGGTAGAATAATTCGGAGAGCGTAGTGGTTAGCGGAAAACGAGGAAGTCCTAGAGAAACGAAGTGTCCATCTTTAAGCTTGCTGTTCATCAGTTTTTCCATTTCGTACGAGAACAGCAGCAAGCTTAACAATGGTCGACAGGGCTCCCCGCTTGCAGCGGCCCTAAACTCTGGTCAAAGGTGCCAGACTCCGCAGGATCGAGATGGAGTGAATACAAGCAATGTCCCAACTGCAATTAATCGCTACAGCGCCCATGGGCTTGGAGGCTATTGTAGCCAGAGAGCTCAAGGAATTGGGCTACCATGATCAGATTGTCGAGAATGGACGAGTTATCTTTAGTGGAGATTTCATTGATATTTGTCGCTGCAACCTGTGGCTCCGTACCTCGGACCGAATTTTGGTCAAAATGGGAGAGTTCCCGGCTACCACCTTCGATGAGCTCTTTGAAGGAACCAAAGCCTTGCCTTGGCAGGACTGGATTCCTCAGGATGGGGAATTCCCGGTAGAAGGCCGCTCACACAAATCACAGCTTAGCAGTGTACCTGCCTGTCAGGGTATTGTGAAGAAAGCGATCGTCGAGAAGCTCAAGGAAACTTACCATACAGAGTGGTTCCCAGAAGATGGCCCTCGCTACGTTATCGAAATCATTATGCTCAAGGATCAGGCCCTCTTGACGCTGGATACGACGGGTCCTGGTCTGCATAAGCGCGGCTACCGCAAGCTGGTCACGGAGGCTCCACTTAAGGAGACGCTCGCTTCGGCGCTCATTCAGCTCAGCCGCTGGACACCAGACAGACCGTTCTATGATCCATGCTGCGGCTCAGGCACACTCCTGATTGAAGCTGCCATGCAGGCGTGGAATCTTGCTCCGGGCATGCGTCGCACCTTCAACTCCGAGCGCTGGCCTGTCATTGGCAGCGAACGCTGGGAGCAGGCTCGCGAGGAGGCCATGGACCTTGTGCGCGACGATGTAGAATTCCACATTGCAGGTAGTGACAATGATCCAGCAGCGATCAAGGTAGCCGAGGCTGCTGTGAAGAGTGCTGGATTGGCTGGAGAGATCAGACTGGATATTCTCCCTGCCTCCAAGATCCGTCTTGAAGGAGAATACGGCTGTATGATTACCAACCCACCTTATGGTGAGCGTCTGAGTGACGCTCCTGAGGTCGAGAAGCTGATCCGTGGCCTTGGACTTACGGCTGCTGCCGTACCGACATGGTCATTCTTCACCATCAGCCCGACCAAGCAATTCGAGCACTACTGGGGACGCAAGGCAGACAAGCGTCGCAAGCTGTTCAATGGTCGCATCGAGTGCCAATATTATCAGTATCTCGGACCGCTACCCCCACGCCGCAAGTCTCCACAAGAGTAGCAGGGCAATAAAATACACAGACGACACCACAAGCGTTGTCTTCAAAAATTTCAGCTCATAAGCTTCCTTCGGGCCGACCTAACCGCATACGATTAGGTCGGCTCGCCTATTTGCATCGAAATATGAGCTTACGTATAATTTCTGTGAGGCCTGCACGGTGTGACACCTACCATGTGAGACCTATAAATTGAGACCTACAACAATTAGTTATGACTAACAATGTGGGAGGATACGAGCAGATGAGCACAGAACAGATGCCAGAACAACGAGTATATACATTAATGGATGAACTGGATAATTTGCTGCGGGACAAAGTGCAGGATGAGGAGAATAAAGAACTGTTCGACTCGTACCGCCAGCTTGGGGGAGTAACAGACGAGCAGTTGGATGCCTTTGAGCAAGAGCTTGGTGTTCGTTTGCCGAACGATTTCCGCACCTTTTATAAACGCAAGAATGGTAGCGGGTATGGCTTTCATATTGTATATCCAGATCACGAGAAGGGCAGAGAAGCAGCCCCCTTTTACTTATTGTCCCTGGAAAGGATTCTGAAGGAGCAAGCGATGGTTGTAGAGAGTACATTAGACCAATACTACACCGCTGAGGAAATTAGCAACCTGGATTCACGAATCAAGCCTTACTTATTTCAAAAGTCATGGATTACGTTTGGTATGCTTGGCGGAGGCTCCGTGTGTCTGATGCTCGACTTTGATCCGAGTGCACAGGGAACGTATGGCCAGATTATTATGTACGAGCATGATCCGGATTTTATATATTATGTGTCAGAGACGTTTACAGAGCTTTTAGAGCAATCCAATCGCAATTTAAGCTCAATCGAGGCGCTTGAGTACTAAGGTAAGAGAGAGCTATCATCCCCACAGCTGTTGCAGCTTGCCCTTTTATCCTTTAGTCGGGCCAGTCCTGTAACTAACATCATATGGATTCCAGAACCTCCATTGCTATGGAGGTTCTTTGAGTTGGTTACGACGAAGAAACGTTCCTTTTTCATCACATAATGAATATGCAGTAAACGGTTGAAAAGCTACAACTGGAGGCTATAATAAATAAAGGCCTTACCCGCATTAACATTACGTTAATATTCCATTTACATGAAGCTGCATATGGCAGGCGATAGACTGCACTCTGTAAGCTATGCAGAGCTATATAGAGAGTACAGTGCATTGATGTTACTTCGTGCCTTGACCAATCAGATGTGAGTATAGACACGCTCTATGAGCCAAGCGCCAGTACAGCCGATACTTAGAGCTTGCATGATAGAATTTCGTGATGGTATAGAGATATGTAAGGCTATAAAGGGGGAAATCCATTGTTAAGACGCAAGACTCGCGCAGCAAGCAACCTGGGCGAGAATAAATATGCGTGGCTTCGGGCTGGTTCCGGGTTATGGCTATTCATCGGACTCATGCTATATAAGCTGACACTGTTACATCATCAACTCGATGCCCAAAATATTGATATGAATCCGGTCGATTATCTGATCGCAATCGGTTCCCTGCTGCTCGCCTCCTTCTGGACCTTGTGGCTACCAGGTCGTGCGAGACAAGCCGCTTTGCTGTTACTTCATGTAATTATGACAGCAATCATCTATTCGGATATGGTGTATTACCGCTATTTTGGAGACTTCATTACGATTCCGGTACTATTGCAGGCGGGACAGGTCGATTCCTTGGGAGACAGCATTGCTTCGCTGCTGTACTGGAAGGATATTTTCTTCTTTATGGACTGGATTATCTTCCTGCTCTGGATGATGGTGAAGCTCGTTCGCAGACGCAGGGACGCGTACAGCATGTACCTCTCGACTCCGAGGAGCCCTCGTTCCCGTTGGGTATGGGTCCAACGCCTGGTCAGCGGAGTAGTTGCCTTTGCCCTTGGATGGACTCTGACCTTCGTGCCCATTAACATCTACACATCTACCTGGGCCAAAGGCATCTTTGTCGGCAACTGGTGGTCGCTGGCTTTGTACAATGTTACAGGGCTAGTAGGATTCCATGGTTATGATCTTTACCGTTTCGGGAAGGAGCATATCGGGCCGAAGCCGGTGCTGGGGAACGAACGGACCGAGGAGGCCAAAGCCTGGTTCGATCAGCATCAGCAGCTTCTCAATACGGACAATGAACTGCGTGGAAAATTCAAAGGCAGCAACGTGATGGTCATTCAGGGCGAAGCATTTATGAATTTCTTCATCGGTCAACAGGTTGGCGGCGAGGAGATCACACCCAACTTCAACAAGCTGATGGAAGAAAGTATGTATTTCAGTAATTTCTATCACCAGACGGGTCAGGGTCGCACCTCTGATGCTGATTTCAGTGCACATAGCTCTCTGCATCCGTTGCCTACCGGATCAGTGTTTATCCGATATCCAGCGAATACATTCGACATGCTGCCCTCAATTTTGAAAAATGAAGGCTATAGTCCTAATGTGTTTCATGCTTATGACAGCAGCTTCTGGAATCGTTATTCCATGTATAAAGCGATGCATTATGATCGTTTCTACAGTAAAAAGGATTTTGTCATTGACGAGCCGCTCGGTTGGTCACTCGGTGACAAGTCCATGTTCAGACAGTCTCTTGAAGCATTGACGACAGACGTAAAGAGCCCATTCTATGCGTTTATGATTACTTTGTCCAGTCACCACCCTTATACTCTGACTGCGAAAGAGAACGTATTAGATGTCGGTGAACTTCAGGGCACGATGCTTGGAGATTATCTGCAATCCGTGCATTATGTCGATGCTGCCCTAGGCGAGCTCGTTGAGCAAATGAAGCAGGACGGCTTGTGGGATCATACCATTCTGATGTTCTATGGTGATCATGACAACTCCATTACAGAGCAGAAGCTGTATGAACAGTTCACAGGCCGTTCACTGAATGCACTGGATATGCAGCAAATTATGAATCAGGTTCCCCTCCTTGTGCACGTTCCTGGAGGTTCATTGCAGGGAGTAGACTCCCAGCCAGCTGGACAGCTTGATCTGACGCCTTCTATTCTGCATTTGTTAGGCATCTCCCCAGTGCCTTATCATTTCATGGGGAATAATTTGTTCGGAGATGCTGAACGGATGGTCGTGCTCCGCTCTGGCGCCTTCACAGAAGGTAAAGTATATTACATCCCATCGGCTGATCAGGCTTTCGAGAATGGAACCTGTTATGATCTTGCGACGCGGACACCAACTGATGTACAGGCATGTGGACCCGGATTTCAGGAAGCTAAAAAGCGGCTTCAGATATCAGATGAAGTGATTACTTACAACCTGTTGCAGCTATGGGAGAATAAAGAGAACTTAGTCAACCCGAAGTCGACGAAGCCAACAGAAGCCGATACAGCAAACTAATCATTCACATACAGATATGGACGCTTGCCGTCCTAAAATAAAAAAACCGTTGCATCGCAGATGGGATACAATCTCCAAATGCGAAGTAACGGTTTCTTTATAAATAAAATGTCTGAAGCTACTGACGACGGTGCACCTGCTTAACCGCATCCAGACGCTTCTCTTCAATAGCCAGCATGTCTGCAGCCACCTCAACAGCTTCCTCCCCAAGACTTTCCTTCGCCTGCTGGATTGCATGCTCAGCATGGTCCTTGGAGCGCTCGGCCTGCTCGATCAATTGCTCCATCGGGTGCGACATCGCTTGGGATACCGCATTATGCAGCCTGTCAACAGAGTTTTGCGTCTGAGCCTCCACACTGTGGGACTGCAGTCCGGAATCGTACTGTGCCATGAACAGCCTCCTTCATCAGCTTAATGAATGCCATTCATTAATATGAGTCAGTGAAGCCCTTCTTATGCAGAGTCTCATGCCATTTCAGCGCACAAGGCTTAAGAATTGATTGAAGGCTGCTTGATGAACGCGGCAGCTTTGGCCAGCACCTCATCCTCTGTCGGCGCGCTGACATATCGACCATTCACATAGACGAAAGCCCGCTTGCCGCATGGTCCGCAATAGGATTTGCATCCAACCTTAATCTCGGCATCTGGCGCCATTTTTTGCAGCTTGGGCAGGATAGATTTCATCCGGACAAATTGGCACTTATCACATACGCGTATATCGTTAGCCATAATTGTTCCCTTCCATTAGCGATTAATGATCGCCGTGGTTGCCCTTCGAAGCATTCGTAATTACGAAGCCCTCTTCAGGAAAATACAAATAGTCAATCTTGACACCGTCCAGCAGGTCCTGTCCAGTCTCCAGAATCACATCGATCCCTTTATCCGTAGTTACTACAGTATCGTTCTCACCCGGCGTGTCCAAATCCAGACCGTAATGGGCGTGGTCCCCGTGTGCATGAGTAATGATAACTCGCAGCTTCTGACCGCTGTTCTCCGGTTTGTCCAGCTCGCGTTGGAGCACCTTCGCAGCATTGCGTGTAATCTTGCAATTCATGGCTCTCATCTCCTATATAAACAAAATTCATTGGCGTATAGTCAATAGTCCTATTGTAAAGAATATAGTGCCATTACGCAATACACAGCGCTGCTTCCTAGACCAATAAATCAGGATATTTTCGCTCCACACGCTTCACAAACCAGGTCAATAACAGCACACTAATTGCAATATCATCCAGTGGCATGAAAGGAATCGGAATCAGCACATCAGGCAATACCCAGTACAGGGCTATCGGGATAAGAAACAGCAGCTTTTCTCTCCATGGAACTCTCGAAGAGCGGAGAAGCTTGGGCAGACGATGCATGAGATGACTCCAGCGACGAAGAGGCGGTACTTTTTTTACCTTCATACATTCACCCATTTTCTATGAAATTAAGTCAAAAAAGGCAGCATAACGACATGTTCATGCGTGAAAGCAACGCATGCAGTATTATACGAATAGCCGCCTCTGTGGTTGCATCGTATCATTTCATCGTCGTACCAATTCTAATTTTGCCGCGGCGATTGGCTCATTTATGTCATTACATCAGTTGCAACTCGCCGCTCCTGCTGATCGAGAGTCTGCCCCGCCTGCATTCTCAAGAGCAAATGAGCAAATTCATGGCTTCACTTAGTATGTGGTGAGTATCTTGCTTTAATCCTGTCAGATCCTCTAGCGGAAGTGGGTTGACCCCTTTGCCAAGCTCGATCGTGAAGCCAGGCCGCCCATAAGCCGCGATGAACCAATCCTTGTAGCCAGCGTCGCTCCCGCTTAGCTTGATCGGCGGATAACCGATGGCTTCCCCCAGACTCCTTGCCCAAGATTCGCTATATGACGGCTCCATATCCCTGTAATTCCAATAAATTTCCTTGCCTTGTGTATGCAGTGCAATTGTCATATCAGGATTTAGACCTGCAGTCCAATCCACCAGAGCACGAGCTTCTGGCTCAGATAACGGTGCAGGCCCACCATAATCGCGCGGCCCTGGCCCCTCTACATCGCGCCTCATAGCCTCCTCCTCCCAATGAGCTGGAAATTGATCGTTCAGATCCACACCCCGAATATTGGCTTTCCAGCCGCTAAAGTCCGTCAGACCATTGTTCAGCATTACCACTTCGCTATAAAATGGCTGATTAGGGGCCAATCTCTCCAGTACCAGCTCCACTCCATCCGGATTTACCATAGGAACCGCACAAATACACGTCTTCGTCAGCCATTCTTCCACAGATTGCCCTTCGAAGGTCCTTCCTTCATGAAGCGCCTGCGCATAGCGATACATAAAGTCCATCAGGCAAGGAGCCGTAATCCACTCATTCGCATGCATCGCTGCCTGTACGAGTAACTTGCGTGGTCCCTGCCCAATCTGAAGGTAAGGAATCGGCTGGTCCAGCACGCTCGTTCCAATGCTGCCCGTGTCGATTCCAAGCTTGGCATAGAGCGTCTCCCAGCGCTGGATATCCTGTGTCATTTCCTGAAGACCATACCCGGTTAAAGACACCATATCGCCTCCCCATTACTGCCTGCGCAATAGCATTTTTACGCAAGCTCAAAGATAGATTAGTTAGTTACCCGAATAGACCAGCATCGCGTTCCAGGGATATTATAAGTGTACTAAAAGCTGTGTCAGTTATTCCCTTTTGTACACAGTCGATTGCACACACCGGAGGATTACAAGCCGAACAAAAAAAAGCTACCGTAGTAGCTGATCGCTGCCCCGGTAGCTTTTCGATGGTTAGAAAAGACTGAATTTGACTTCAGTATATCTCAAAGTGTGTTTAGCATGTGCACAAGATTTCATTTCAAGCATTGGCTCATCGCGCTGCATTTAAGTCGATTTGGTCATAAGAGTATCTGAGTCTTGTCGAGTAACCATTCTACGGACTATTTTAGCCAATTCCATCAAGATTACCGCGCCGAGTGCTAGACCAGCGGCAGTCAACCATTCTGTCATGCCGAATGTAGCTGGAATCGAGAATATATCTCTAACTCCTGGTAGAACTGTAACACCGTAAAAGACGAAGCAGACGAGTACCGCTCCAATGACATATTTGTTGCTGAATAATCCGACTTCAAACACTGTCAAGCTGTTAGAACGAGCAGCAAAAGTCTGAAGTGTTCGGGACAAGATCAATGTAGTGAAAGCCATGGCTACACCCAGATCTGAGGAATGCTGAAGCCCGATATATAGCGATACGATGACGGCTATCCCGATTAGCAGGCCACGGATAACGATCGACTGCATCATACCCCCAGCAAATATGCCTTCTTTGAGGTCTCTAGGTTGTCTCTTCATCACATCCGGTTCAGGCTTCTCCATGCCTAGTGCAATGGCAGGTAACGAATCATTAGCCAGGTTGATGAACAGGAGCTGAATGGCTGTAAAAGGATTCACCCAACCGAGCACCAGAGCAAAGAGAATGGCAATAATGGCTCCAAGGTTGCCTGAGAACAAGTAAGCAATAGCTTTCTTGATATTGTCAAATACGGTTCTACCTACCGATACCGCATTGACGATGGATACAAAATTATCATCGGTCAAAATCATCGCAGCTGCGTCCTTCGCCACAGCCGTTCCACTTCCCATAGCAACCCCGATATCCGCCTGCTTGAGGGCAGGCGCATCATTTACACCATCACCAGTCATAGCCGTTATCTTACCCTTCCGTTGCCATGCACGGACAATCCGGATTTTATTCTCTGGAGAGACTCGCGCGTATACACCGATCTGCTCCAGCTGCTGGTCAAGCTCCTGGTCTGACATCGCATCAAGTTCCTGGCCTGTTATGGCAATTTCATGCTCGGTCATCAGTCCGATATTGCGACCGATCGCCTGTGCAGTGGTCTTGTGGTCACCAGTGATCATGATCGTCCGTATGCCAGCCTTTTTAGATTCCTCTATTGCACCATACACAGCATCACGTGGAGGATCAATCATGGCCGACAAGCCTACCAACACCAAATTTTGTTCATCCTCCAGATCAATCCCCGTTACAGAATTCGGCACAGTTTTGTATGCATACGCTAATACACGCAGAGCTCTAGCTGAGAATTCCTCATTCGCCTGGATAAAACGCTCTTGCAGCTCCGAAGTTAAGGGGACTTCCTGATCCCCTAACAGCACGTGTGTACAGCGATCAAAGAGCACATCTGGACCGCCCTTGGTAAGCATTGCTTTTTGTCCGTCAAACGTGTGCAGGGTAGACATCATCTTGCGATCCGAATCAAATGGAAGCTCCGCCTCACGAGGGAAATTATCTCGTATTTCCTTATAGTCTCTATTCTTACTATTGCTAAAGGCAATCAGGGCTACTTCCGTCGGATCACCCAATTCTTTACCGTCCTCATTGATACTGGAGTCGTTGCAAAGTACAGCAATGTGCAGAAGCCGTCTTGCCTCAACAGGCCAGTCTTTGGAATGCTGCTTGAATGGGTCATCATCTACTTGCGGCAAGAAATAGTCAACAACCGTCATTTTATTCTGAGTGAGCGTACCTGTCTTGTCTGTACAAATAATACTGGCAGAGCCCAGCGATTCAACTGCTGGAAGCTTGCGGATAATCGCATTCTGCTTCGCCATTTTATTCGTACCTACAGACAGGACGATGGTGACGATGGAGGACAACGCTTCTGGAATCGCGGCAACAGCTACAGCTACAGCAAACATAACAGCACTCAGGATTGCTTCGGTAGTATCTACCGTATCCGCTGATAGCCAAATACGTCCAGCCTGGATACCAAAAATTAAAATGGATAGCGCCAGCACCGCTATTCCTAATTGCTTGCTGAACGCATCCAGCTTACGCTGTAGCGGTGTCTGCTTAGCTTCCGCATTTTCAAGAAGTTCGGCAATTTTACCGATTTCAGTAGTTAACCCTGTTCCGGTAACGACAATAGTTCCGCGTCCATAAACGACCAAGGAACCGCTAAAAGCCATATTGCGCCGGTCTCCGAGAGGGGCTTCAGAGCCAAGGGGGTCCGTGTGTTTATCAACAGCTTCCGATTCCCCAGTAAGCATGCCCTCGTTGACCTTTAGGCTTTCCGACTCCAGCACACGGCCATCGGCGGGTACGAAATCACCAGCCTCTAATATGACAATATCCCCGCGAACCAGCTCTCTTGCTGGCACAGTTTGTAATACGCCGTCACGCAGCACCTTGGCTTCCGGAGCAGACATCTGTTGCAAGGCAGCGAGTGAGCTTTCCGCCTTACGAGTCTGAATGACGCTAATTACAGCATTCAGGATCAGTACGAGGAAAATAATGAGCGATTCCATAACATGTCCTAACACAATTTGGACAATGGCCGCTATAAGCAGTACAACCACCATGGGGTCCTTGAAGTTCTCGAGGAAAAGTCTCCAGATCGGAACCTTGTTCTTCCCCTCTAATTCATTGTAGCCATCCCTTTCCAGACGCTTTTCGGCTTCTGTAGAACTAAGCCCCTTGGCTGTGCTCTGCAGTTCCTGTACACTTTCAGTTCCGCTAATACGGTAATGCTCCACGGATGATTACTCCTCTCTAGGGCTGACTTTTGAGCAGGTCATCATGAGTTCTTTGGAAGCTGCAATGCTCATGTATGTATCTTTTTAGATTTCCACCAATTTGGCAGAGTCTTCGACCTTTATTAACAAGCTACGGTACGAAACCGTAGAAAGTTTCAATTTCACTGACAACCGACGTACAATCAATAACGATTGACCATAGACAGATACTTATAAAATAAAAAGAGCTGGTACATTCTTAGCTTTCTCATTTTCTTGTAAACCAATTACGAATCTGCTTAACACTCTTCTCGAAATAAAATTCATTTTCCCGGCACTTACTGGTAAAAGAAAAAGCATTACCATAAGAGTCCCATAAAGGAACTCCCTATGATAATGCCCCATTGAATCGTTTCATTCTAGTGTAAGTCTGATTGTAACACTAATCGAACACCTTTATGCTCAGAAGGTCACCTGCCTAATCCAGGTGAGTCACCTGCCACACGACAGGTGTCTTACGCAAGTGATCACCAAGCCACTGCTTGGCTATACTCTGAAATAATTGTGGGTCGCCTGAGCAAAAAAACTGATGGACTGGCAGCTCTCCACTAGTTGCCAGCTTTCCTTTGTCATAGAGGATTGTACTGGTCTCCCGAGCAGTCTCGTCCGCAGAGCTAATAAGCTTCACGCGCGGCCCCATGACCTCCTGAATGGTCTCGGTGAGGAAAGGATAATGTGTACATCCCAGAATGAGACAATCAATGGGATGCTGCTTCATTCCTTGTAACGATTCTTCTACTACAGCCGTCGTATGCTGTGAACGGAATTCACCTTGCTCTACCAGTGGCACCAGATGTGGACATGCATGACTAACTACATCCACGTAGGGTGACAGCTGCTTCAGCGCCGCGGTGTAAGCCCCGCTGCCGACCGTCCCTACTGTACCAATGACACCGACATGCCCTGTCTTCGTTGCACTAATGGCGGCTCTGGCTCCGGGATGAATGACTCCAATTACAGGGATATCCACTCGTTCACTGATTTCATCCAGAGCAGCAGCAGTTGCTGTATTACAGGCGATAATAATGACTTTGGGATTGAACTGGGTCAGGAAATCGACAATTTGGCCTGTGAATTTCCGCACCTCTGCAGACGGACGAGGGCCATAGGGCGTGCGCGCGGTGTCTCCAAAATAAATGATTTTCTCCCGCGGTAGCTGACGCATCACTTCCTTCACGACGGTCAGACCTCCCACACCGGAGTCCAATATTGCGATTGCTTGCTGCACTTACACACCGCTTCCTTCTTCTCAAATATCGACCAGACTGACAAAAGGTCGTTGCTACATACCTTATGTATTGGAGCAGTAAAAGGTACCCACAAATATTACCCGAAATGTATCTGTCCAGCAATACTTGTCCTGGCTCCGCTACTTCATAGGCCACGGTCTATAGACCTTACCCGGATTAATAGTCTCAACAGACAAAGACCGCCCGCCTTACCCCGGCGCGTATCTCTTCGCGGGATAGGACAGTCGGTCCAGTAGTCTTCTTAGATTGTCGTGTCCTTCTGTTCTTCAAACGTATCCTGCTCTTCCTCAATGGATTGCAAGCGCTCCTCGTTCGCACGCTGCTGCAGCTCCTCAAACACTTCCACGAGCGAGGACAATACAACCTTTTCTTCCTCCGTCGGCTGACCGCTGCGCCATTCCTGAACTTCCTGGACGGCAAATGCAGCCGTGTCCTTCACAATATCCAGAATCTCTGAGCCGGAAGCACCGATCTTCTCTGCCCACACCTGTCCGGCCTCAGTGACCGTACGGGATGTCTCAGACAAGTCCTGGCGCAGCTCTTTGCCGGATTTCGGGGCAAGCAGCAGAGCGGCAGCTGATCCTGCAGCAGCTCCGACCAGAATTCCCCACAATATTCCTTGTTGCTTTCCGTTCATTCCAACCACTCCTTCGCGGGTGGGAGCAGACTAATTATGGCTACTGCGTAGCGTCTAGTCCGACTCCCTGTATGTTCCGGGCGAATGCCCAACTGGTGTACTGTATTATAAGCGGAGGAGGCTTGTCATGACACAGAGGCCAAGCTTATTTTCTGCTATCCTCGGTCCGCGGACGAATTCGATACAAGCAACAACGCCCACCATCCGCCAGACAATCGGTACGGACTACTTCTGCATCAAGTAGCTCCTCGAACATATCCTTCTCACATTCACAGGCTCTCCGATATTGCTTGGCCACCTGTGAGATTGGACAATTATATTCGTAGAAGGAGTAGCTCCCATCTTCCTCCTGCTCCCAGCTGGTCATATAGCCGGCAGCATGCTGAATATCCGCTAGCTCGCGGACACGCGAGCGAAGCGATTCCCCGCTGAGCTGTGGGGCATAGCGCTTAAGCAGCTTCCTTTTGCGCCCTTCAAACAACGCATGCACTGCAGATGAGCCCTGCTCATCTGCAAGCTCCTCCAGAAGCTCCAACATCAGATGATCATAATTACGAGGGAACTGCTCGTCTCCCAGCGGTGTGAGTCCGAACATATATAGCGGTCGGCCCATGGCCTGCCGCACAACACTCACCTCAATCAATCCGTCCTGCTCCAAGGACTTGAGATGACGGCGCACCCCCATCTCCGTGATGCCCAGCTCGGAGGCCAGTGGGCTAACGCCCATTGGACCTCTTGTTTTGAGAAGTGTCATAATCATCCGGCGAGTAGGCATTTCGGGTATATGATTCATTGGCTCGACCTCCAACGTTAGCGGTCTGTCGGCATCGGGCCTAGTTCGCGTTCCAGATATTGCCGTACGCTTGCTGCGAACTTGTCCAGGTTGTCTACCAACAGAGGCGTCAACGGATGCAGCTCTGCGCGCTTCCAATGATAGTATTCCTGTACAAGCGGCTTACGAAGCGAAACGAGCTCATGCAGGGAAGGAAAGATCTCAGAATCAATGACCTGCTCCTCATGTATGATTCCAATAATATCTTCATAGCTGCTAGCATCGCGCATGATGAAGCCATCAATAATGAAGCTTCCCACATCTGTAACGGATTCAATGGCCAGATGCAGACAACGTTCCTGCACTAGTCCCAGTGTCAGGCTCCCATCCCAATCACGAATAGCCGTCTTCAAGCCCTCGATGATCTCGGGAATCGCACTCAGGCGAAGCTCTATTTGTTCCCTATTTACGTAGTACAACGACAAGTACCTCCATCCCGATGTCCTCAGTTAGATTTCGTAATCAACCGCCAGCGAAATATCCTTCACTTCATTAATATGCTTGACCACTTCCTGATGGACCGGATGATCGTTATAGATTTTGAGATCCTCCAGCGATGCTACAACGGCGGTTAGCGCGATATCGAATGAACGCTCGGAGCGAATCACATCTGTTCCGACCTCCAGGGACAGAACCTCTTTGATCTTGCCGTTCATGCCCCGCAGTACGGATGCCGTATGCTCAATACTTTCCGGTGAACGGTCTTTCAGCTTGAAGAATACGATATGTTTAATCATGGACAGGCTCCTAACGATAATAGAATAGTATGCTTGTCCCAAAATTTTAACATACCCGTTACGATTGGGGAAGCCGATTCACGTATACGCCAGGTGATATGACTCAAGAATGATTTTTCTTTGACCTAATTGCGAATGATGATCCCACTACGAATTGTGTTCTCTATCTGTGATCATTCCAGAAATTGAGAGGAGTCATCTCCTCTGTAAGTGTCTCGAACTGATACCCCCGCTTCTGAAGCTCAGCAAGCAGCTGCGGTAAGATCGTTATCGTAGGCTCCTGGTCATGCATCAGAACTACTGGCGCACGCCCTGTTCGACTGATCTTCTCCACATCCTTGAGCACCGATGCTACAATATGCTCTGGATTCTTCTTGTACTTCCAGTCCAGTGAATCCACGTTCCAATCCCACATCCGGAATTCCCCCTGGTGCATGGCATTACGATAGGAATCCTTCATATATGGTTTGCTACCATAAGGTGTCCGAATCAGACGTGTCTGAACACCTGTTGTCTTGAGCAGGATTGCATTCGCATCCTTCATCTCCTTGAGCGCTGTGGCTGGCGAAGCATAGAACTTCTTCTCCACGTGTGTCATACCATGCAGGCCCAATCCATGCCCATTGTCCATCATCTTGCGAACAACATCGGGATGCTGCTGAATCTGTGGCCCCAGCATGAAGAAAGTCGCCTTGGCATCATATTTGCTTAATATGGACAGGAGCTCATAGGCATGCTTAGTTGGACCATCATCAAAGGTCAGGTACAGAACCTTCCCCTTCGTCGGTGTGGTGCCTTTACTTCCTTTATTAGAATTACTCTGCTGTACCAGCTTCTGACGCTCCTGAATCGCCGCAGCGTGAGCCGCAACGAATTGCTGGTCAGTCATAGTCGCTGTTCCATTTACGAGTCGATACACACCAGGAGCAGGGTTCGTAATGGTATAGCCCAAGCCCGAAGCCACATCTCGAATTGGAATCAACGTTCTATTATTCCGGATGATCGTCTCTCCCGTCTTCAAGGGCATAGTCATATGATACGCCCCCAAAGATATGGTTAAATCGTCATTCTGGACTACCGTACTGGCCCCCATGGCCTTCGCCAATGGCACAGCTGCTACATACATACGCCCTTGTAATGTAACCGCCTCGGCTTCCTTATCCTGCAATAATTCATCATTTATGCCCACTAACAGTGCCGACGCTGAGGCTGTAGCAGCATAGCTACTGCTGGACCATAGCAGACTCATCATACACAGTAGGAGAATCAGCCCTGCGCGCCATATTCCATTCAGCCCTTGGGTTCTAATACTTGTTGCTCTGTGGCCTTTATTCGTAAGGTACAAGTCATGGGGTATTGCCATTTGAATTTGTGACTGAAGCTCTGTCTGCATCTCGATCCACCATCCACTCTCTCTTTATCTCAAACGAAACTATCAATTCGTTCGAATCATATCTTATAGGATAGTTTAAGAGATTGTGTAAATATTGGGATACAAAAATAAAACATTCCCGCAATCTGAGGTTACAATTCAGCAATTCTTTGGCCCAGCAAGCCACTCAAAACCGTTGTCCGGCTTGCATTTTCAATCATTCATATTAGTCGTTAGGACCTCTTTTCATCACACGGATTATGTCTATAGCATTACATGAAAATAAGTTGGAGGACACTTGCACTCCCCTCGGTGTTATTGTAGTATTTGATTAAAAAAATCGGAGGGTATATGCCTAAACAACAAGAACGACACTCTATACAGGCGTGGTCTCTGATCAACCGCAAATATTTGGGAAAAGGCGTACGCGTCAAGCGCTTTCGCAAACCGACCCGCTGTCAGATCCGTAACAGGATCCTTCTTGCCGTATTAATGGCGAATGATATCAAGCTGTCGCAGCTGGCTGAGGAGCTATCCATCTCCTCTCGCAGTGTAAGCGCATGGGTATATGAAGGCCGTATTCCTGGAAATACCAATCTGGAGAAAGCCTGCCGTTTGCTCGGCTATCCCCGCCATATCCTCTTTAATGAATCGGTAGTGCGGAGCTCACCAATGATTTGTCAGCCCGCGCCTTCACGTTTTATGAAAAGAACGGTAACAAGATCACCTGTAAAAAACCGCATTCTTGCTGGCCTGTGTATGGTTCATGATCTATCAGTAACGGACGTTAGCCACTGGATTGGAGTGCATCCTGGCACATTCCGCAAATGGCTCCATCAGGGGACCGTTCCTTCACAGACCTTTCAGGATCAAGCAGAGCAGTTTTTTCGGATTCCAAAATCCATTCTGTTCGCAGATGCCATGCTGACCCAATAATTGCGGCATCAAGGGACGATGCATTTTTGCGCGAATCCACTACTACCAAGATGATGACACACATTCCAACAAGCACTGCAAACCGAATTGACGGTATGCAGTGCTTTCTTAATAGTAGGAATGAAGTACAGCTTTCTGCTAAAAAAGAGTAGGGGTGCTCAGCTCTGCGTGATTCAAGGTCTAAACTCCCTTTTTGTACAATGAAAAAGAGTATACGGCTGGAGCAACCACAATCAGCACTATGATTGCAACGATCGCAACCTCCACAAATACGTTCAAAAACGACGTCAAGATCATAAGAATCCCACCTAATATCCAGAGGTAGCCCGCTGCACGATGTGTTCTATTCCAATTCTCCTGGCTTGCCAGTGTCCATGGAAGCTTAATTCCCACCGTATAGCTCTGCTTGCTCTTCGGTAAATAGTTACCGATTACAATCAGTAACATGCCAACAAAGGATGGGGCAATCGTCTGGATCGGCAAGTCTGCACCCAGAGCCTTGAAGAGCGTGATCGGCATGAGGATGAGCGACAAGACAGGAATGATCCATAAGCCGAGTTTTCTTAAGACAGGGGCCACATTCATCTTTTTAGGATCATTGTTAATCACAATATGGACAATAATGTTAAGAGCAGCCAAGCAGAGTGGGAACACGAAAGCCACAACCGCCTTTGACATATAATTATCTGGCTTACCTGCTACATCCCAATGCACAGCTATCTGCGGAGGTAATTGTTGGTAGAGCGTCAGCGATAAAATAATCGGCAATACACATACCACTGTTGTAATAAGCTGCATCGAGCTACCTTTGATCCTCATCTTGTTTCCCCCCCTTAAATTGTGAAAACCACAGCATGACTTCTTCAAAGACCGACACATTAATCTCATAGTAGATATAATTTTTATATTTCGTTTCAAAAACAAGACCGGCCTTCTTCAACTGTGACAGATGGTACGAAATGGTCGCACCCGTCATCTCGAAATGCTGCCCAATCTCCCCAGCTGACATTTTGCCATGCTTGAGCATGACCAGGATATCCCGTCTCACTGGATCAGATAGGGCTTTGAATGTCTCTGGGAAACCCAAATGCATCGCCTCTTTTTTCTATTTAGAATTTCATCTAAATACATTATCACTTATGGTGAGAGTTATAGCAATACCTATTTCGAATAAAATCTAAATAGAAACAATACCCATAAAGTAATTTACCGTCGGATAATTAATTGGACTGGATTTTGTCAGACAGCCCTGCTATGATAGACCATATCCATATACGACTCTAAACGCTTGGATAAGGAGTAGTACTCGTAGGACTGATTCTCAGAAAGCCGCCGGATGATGCGAGGCGGTAGAGGAAATACGGGGAACTCGCCTTGGAGCGGCTATGCGAAATTCGGGTAGAACCCTTAATTAGGCTATACCGAAAAGTAGTTGTTGACGGGTGCCCACCGTTATCAAGGGACAGACATCACGCTCAATGATATGAGCACGTGTCTGATGAGGGTATGAACGTTTGTTCATAAACAGGAGTGGTACCGCGGAAGCTCAAGTCTTTCGTCTCCGGCTGCATGTGCAGTCGGGGCGAAAGGCTTTTTTGTTGTTACTTTATACCCAAGAATAACTAAGAATAACCGAGGAGGATAATTACGATGATGGATCACACCAAGTATGCAAAAGGCTATTTTATGCCACCCGTGCGTTCAATGAATTGGACGCAGAAGGATCATATCGAGAAGTCCCCGATCTGGTGCAGCGTCGATCTGCGCGACGGCAACCAAGCATTGATCGAGCCCATGAATCTGGAGGAGAAGGTGGAAATGTTCCAGATGCTCGTCGACATCGGCTTCAAGGAGATCGAGATTGCTTTCCCGGCAGCCTCTGATACGGAATTCCGCTTTTTGCGCACTTTGATTGAAGGTGGCCTCATTCCCGAGGATGTAACTGTGCAGGTACTGACACAAGCCCGGGAGCATATTATCCGCCGGACGTTCGAAGCGCTGCATGGCGTTCCAAACGCTATTGTTCATCTGTATAACTCGGTCTCCTTAGCTCAGCGTGAGCAGGTGTTCCGCAAATCCCAGGAGGAGATTAAGGCTATCGCCGTAGAAGGCGCGAAGCTGGTCAAGGAGCTGGCCGCAAGCACACCAGGACGTTTCACCTTCCAATACAGCCCAGAGAGCTTCCCGGGTAGTGAGGTCGAATTTTCCCTGGACATCTGTAACGCTGTACTGGATGTATGGCAGCCTACTGCAGATCATAAGGCGATTATCAACATTCCAACTACCGTCGAGACAGCTATGCCTCATATATTCGCTAGTCAGGTAGAGTATATACACAATCATCTGTCCTACCGTGAGCATGTCATTCTGTCCGTCCATCCTCACAACGACCGTGGAGGCGGCGTGTGCGATGCCGAATTCTCTGTTCTCGCTGGAGCAGAGCGGGTTGAAGGAACCTTGTTCGGCAATGGAGAACGCACAGGCAACGTGGATCTGATCACCTTGGCACTGAACCTCTATTCACACGGTGTCGATTCGGGGCTCGACTTCTCGGACATCGTTGGCATCAGTGAGACCTATGAACGCTTGACGAAAATGCGCGTGTATGAGCGTCAGCCATATTCCGGATCGCTCGTGTTCACGGCCTTCTCAGGCTCCCATCAGGATGCTATTGCCAAGGGCATGAAGTGGCGTGAAGAGCATGACTGTCCGACCTGGACGGTTCCTTATCTACCTATTGATCCAGCAGACCTTGGCCGCAAGTACGAGACGGATGTCATTCGTGTCAACAGCCAGTCTGGTAAAGGCGGTGTCAACCACCTGCTGGAACGCAGCTTTGGATTGAGACTCCCTGATAAAATGAAGGAAGAAATGGGGTATCTGGCTAAAGGCGTCTCGGACAAGGAACAAAAGGAGCTGCTCCCGGATGAAATACTGCGTATTTTCGAAGCAGAGTACATTCGAGACAATGGCCCACTGCAGCTGGAATCGTATCATTTTGAGCAAAAGAACAAGCTCACTACCACCTTCATGAAGGTCATACACGAAGGTAATGAAGTAACCATCGAGGGTAAAGGAAATGGACCGCTCGATGCTGTCAGTAATGCTCTGAAAAGCCGCTTCGAGCTGAACTACGAACTGAGTGTGTATGAGGAGCACTCGCTGGGTAGCGACTCCGCTGCCCATGCTATTGCCTATGTTGGGCTCAAGGCTCAGGGCAAGCTGATCTGGGGTGTAGGCAAGGACGAGGATATTATCAAGGCCTCGGTGCTCGCCCTGGTGTCTGCTGTCAATCGCTTGTAGCCATAGCAGCTGTTACTCCATCTGTAAGAGCTATGAAGCACAGCTGTAAGGCTCCATAGCGATGTCGCCCATCTGTCTTGTAAGCAACAAACGATTATGTAGTAAGTAAGCCAAGATGGCAGCTACCATCGTATCTCCTTCTTGGTGCAACAACGGCGTTATTCTTCATCCGAGCGTAATGGCTTGGGTGAGTAATAACGCCGTTTTTTTACATGTATTATTGAATAAATTCACGAGAAACTCACAAGAACACTTCTGTTATTCGCGCTAGCTAGCTGCGGCTAAGCTCTTGGAGCTTACTGGAATCAATCAGATTATGATCGTTCAGATATTTCAAACCAGTATACCGATCGCGGAGCGTATGGGCTGTGTGCACAGCTCGCTCCAGCATGTCCTCTGTTACATCCAGTTCATCGAAGCGCCCTGGCCCCCCCACTTGCTGCAGCCAGTCCCGCATTTGCTGCGAATCAGGAAGGGTCGTGTAGACCTGAAATGCACTCTCCGGCTCCTGAACGGCCAGCTCCTTATACAAGTCCGTAAGCAGCGCTGCAGCTACACCTACCTTGGCTCCATGCAGCACCTGCGGCCGCTCCTGTGCCAGCAGCTCCATTTCAATTCGATGTGAAATATGATGCTCCCCACCAGATGCAGGTCGAGAATGGTCTATGATTAACATAGAGATTCCCGAGGCGATCAGTGCTCGAATCAGCACGTCGATTCCATGCAGGCTTCCTGCAGCAATCTCATCTACATGCTCTATACAAGCCAGCAGCGCCTCTTCTGTCATCTGCGCAGCAAGGGGGCAGTATGGCTCCTGAGCCATGTCCCGTGACACCTTCCAATCCGCAAGTGACGTGTATTTGCCGAGCATATCGCCAAAGCCTGCAGCCGTCATCGTCTGTGGTGCCGATGCCAGCAAGGAGACATCTGCGAAGATAGCTTCTGGTGCCACAGTCTGAATCGTCCGCTTCACCCCGTCCAACAGTAGTGGGGCGCCAGCCGAAGTGAACCCATCCACCGAGGCTGCTGTCGGGATCGATATGAACGGAAGCTTACGCATAGAGCAGGCAAATCGCGTCAGATCATGGATAGTGCCTGATCCCACAGCCAGAACAGCCTCTGTCGTAGAGGAAATACCAAGTAGCACCTTCACCATATAGCGCTCATCAGCAACAACATCCCCTGCACTATTGAGAGGTAGACATACCTCTTCGGCCTGAATTCCGGCCTGCTGCAGCAGCTCCAGTACCCGATTTCCCGCTGCAGCAGCCGTATGCGGATCGTCAATCACCGTTACATGCTGATACCCTTTGTCCTGTAAATAAGATGCGATGTCCTCAAGCGCATGGTCACTAATCACGGTGTACATGTCTACATGATGATGGTTGCTGCCACATGGGCAAGCCTCTGCTTCGGCATTCCAAGCGGCAATCCGTTCATTCATATTCGTTTGAGCTGTCATTCGCAAGTGCCTCCTGTTAGGAATTTTGCTAATCCAAGGTTTACAATGCGCACGATCTTGTCAATCCTTATTCTATTAGACTCTTTAATTGTACGCACAACTTGGGGCAACGTCTACCTTATGGTAATAGCAATCCACCAGACCTACTATTTTGTGAATGCAGGAAAGGAGTGAAACTACTATGAAAGCTTCTATTGATGTAATAAGCGCGCTTGGACTACTAGGTGGGACTACATTTGGCAGTGGAGTGGCATTTATTATGCAATGGCAGGCCTATGCTGCGATGACATCCGTAGCTGTCTGCGGATTACTCGGGGTCGTGGTACCCCTGCTTGTTCTGGGTGTACGAGCAGCAAGGCACAGACATCAGTCCCGCGCAGATTCTTGAGGGTAGAAGCTCATATGCTGCTTCTCTCTCGTATAATAATCCAGCCGATCCTGTAGCGTGCCTGTATGAAATTCAAAGCGGTGACCGTCCGGGTCTACGAAATATATCGACTTACGGTCCTGCTTGTCTCGAGGACGGCCAGGCAGTATATGAACATTCATTTGGATTAATTTTGCATGTACCTCGTCGAAGTCCTCCTCCAGGATTGTAAAGGCAATATGCGTATAAGCCTCATTCACCGGGACTCGTGTGATGTGGGCTTCTTCATTTAAAGCAAGCCACATCCCGCACAGATCGAAATAAGCTGTCGTCCTCCCCTGCACGAGTAATGTGGCACCAAATACATTTCGGTAGAACTCAATGGAGCGCTCCAGACTGGATACTGAGAACAAAAAATGATTCAAACCTTGAATGCGCATATGAAATAGTCCCTTCGGTAGCGTATTAATAAATAGACGCACAACAAAAAAAGACCAAATTCGAAAAAAAGCGGATGCAGTAAGAGTAGCTCCTCCTTTTCCAAATCAGATCCTTTATAAATGCTGCTTATCTGAACGGCTTTCGCTCGTCTTGATTGTTCCAACATTTGCATGTAGCTTTGTTAATACCTTCCTAAAAGCATTACGCTCTTCTTCACTGATATCAGTGAGTAATTCCTGTACAAAACGCGCTTTCTCAATTTGGGCGTTCTCGATCAATTCCCTGCCATAATCCGTAAGACGGACCAGGACAAAGCGATTATCCTCATCCTTTTTTCGTCTGAAGATGATCCCCTGCTCCTCAAGCTGTTTGATGTGTCTAGTAACCGCCGATTTATCAATCGTAACTTTCTTTTGCAAGTCTCCTTGACTGATTTCAATCTCTTGATAGATCAAGGATAAGATTTCAAATCGAGATTGGCTAACGCTGATACATGCATCAAACGTAGTATTGATTACTTTGTTAACACCGTACATCTGGTATAACAGTTCAGCTTCCTGCGACCAATCTGTTTTCAAGAATCATCCCCTCTTTCTCTTATGGTACATCGTTTATATCGTTTTACAATGTATTAGACACTATACAGCCTTAGCTTTCATTTTACAAGCAAGCATGAGCATTTAGCGGCAGTAGAGCAGCTTTGAGCAATGCACCCGCGGCATTTCATCCGCTAGAGCCATGAAAAAAAGAGCTGCTGGCAAGAAGCAACTCTCTGTACCATGAATTAAATACTACACATCTGCACGATTTATCTCCATACTACGATATCATTCAGGCTTTGTCTTGTTTTTGGACGTTTTGGCTCCTCTAACCGATACCCAAAGGCCACCAGGCAGGCTACTCCAAATTCATTATCATCAATAATTCCTTCTTCTACAAATAATTCACACACTTTCTCTCGATCAATACCTTCAATGGGGCAGGAATCAATACCGATCTGAGCTGCAGCCGTCATCATATTTCCCATGGCGATGTAACTCTGCTTGCAGGCCCATTCATACATGAGCTGCCCGTCACCGCCGAGCTCGACTTCTGTGAATTTGTTGTACATACGTGAAACGAATTGTGCAATGTCATCTGGCATACGTTGGATGTCCTTCATCATTCTCGTAACGTGCGGAGAATCGGATCTGAGCCCGCTTTCTTTTCTAGCTAATACAAACAGAAGGTGGCTGGCCGTAGGCAATTGTCCCTGGGCACCAGGGGTCACAGGCTTTAATTTTTCGCGTAGCGTGGCATCCTGCACCACAACGAACTTCCAGGGTTCAAGTCCGAATGAACTTGGTGATAATCTTCCTGTCTCAAGAATGAACTCAAAATCGTCATCAGAAATCGTCTTATTGATATCAAAGGATTTACATGCGTGCCTAAATTGATAAGCTTTCAAAATTTCTTGTTTTCGTGCTGTATCTGCCATTTGCAATCATCCTCCATGAAATAAAACAAAATTAGTTGATGTATAAACTAATTATTCAGATATAGTTTATACATCAACAGTTTATATATAAACAATATATAGCATCAACTCCTTTTCTGCAAGTAACTTCTTAAGACATTTCAATTAATAAATACAAACGACGGATTGTCAAGCTAAGTGCGACAGTTCCTCTGAAAAGGATTCGTGAGCGGTTCTCCACCCCAAGCATTTTCGTGGTCTGTGATTGATTAAGCGGAGGACGGTCTCCAGAGCTTCATCCATGATTTGTGCGAAATCCGTCCCCTTGGGGAAAAACTCTCGGCAGAGACCATTGGCGTTCTCATTCAAGCCGCGTTGCCAGGAGGAGTACGGATCTGCAAAATACACCTGTACATTATGAGTGGCTTCCAGGCTGGCGTAACAGGCAGACTCCTTGCCCCGGTCTGCGGTAGCGGTTCGAAATACCTCGGCAGGATACTGCGAGGCCGCTACGCCAAAGGCAATCTCCATAGACAAAGCGGTACGGTCAGGCATCCGAATAGCGGTGTACAGGCGTGTCTTGCGTTCGATGAACGTAGCCACGCAGCCCTTGCTTTTCCCACGGCCCGAGACGACCGTATCGAGCTCCCAATGACCGAAGGTCTCCCGAGAACGAACCTCTTTCGGACGCTGAGAGATGGCCTTGCCCACGGCAAACTTGCCCCGTGTCTCTGCAGGTTTCTGTCGTTCGCCTTTGTGACGTAAAACGGTAAGCACGCCTTTCACCAAACCGCCTGTATACAGCCAGCGATAGATCGTTTTAAAGCAAGGGAGGGCTTCTCCTTCCTTACGAAGCCGCTGTACGATTTGTTCAGGGGATCAGGTGGCACAAAGCTTTTCTTCGATAACCCTCGCTAGTTCAGGTGTCCATTTGCCGAGTGGAACAGACACCTGACGACGCTTGGCATAGTTGTCCTGGGAGCGTTCCGCCTAATAGGGAACTGCTGCTGGATTTCGGTGTAATTCGCGGCTGATGGTTGCGTGATGCCGGCCTAATTCTTTAGCAATGGCTCTGGCACTTTTCCCCTGCTGGTGGAGGATTTCTAGCTTGCTGCGCTCGATTATGCTAAGATGTGTGTAGCTCATGGTGGATTCTCCTTGTGTGAATGCGTGGTGTAGGAACCTTCATTCTACACGAATCCGGCCATGGGCCCCTTTTTTTTTATTTCCAGCGGGTGTCGCACTTCATATTACAATCCGTCAAACGAAAAAAAGCCGCCTTAAGCGAACTCTTGCTTAAGACGACTACCTTATCCTTCTATTCTTGTGGAGGTCATAATACCCTCAATTTACTGAACTGTTCGCTACAGTAGCCATTACCGTATGCTCTGTTCATCCATGCTGCATTAGATGCTCTTCAGCACCTCTGTCACCTCAGCTGGATTCTTCGCCTGCAAGAGACTATTGCGGAAGTCTTCATGAATCAGCTTACGGGACAGAGCGACGAGAATCTGCAAATGCTCGTTTCCTACATTTTCTGCCGGAACTGCGATCAAGAACACGATGGATACAGGCTGATCATCCAAAGACTCCCACTCCGTTGGTTCTGCCATTCTTGCGAAGGCCAGGCCTGCACGGGCTACTCCAGAGGATTTACCGTGTGGAATAGCTACACCGAACCCGATACCTGTGGAGCTGGATTGCTCACGAGTCAGGACAGCCTGTACGTAGCTCTCAGCATCCGTTACTGCGCCAGTCTTTTGGAGCCCCTCCACCATCCGGCGGATTACGTCCTCCTTGCTACCAGATTCCAGTGGCAGAAAGATAGTCTCCTCAGTCAACAAATCATGTATATTCATGTATGTCATCTCCTTTAAATCATTTCCTGTGGATCATTATGAGCTGTTAGACCGTGATTTTATTCCGTTTCAGGATATTTACAAGCACGGCAGTTACTACAGTACCGATAACAATAGCCAGAGCATACAGCAATACATTGGTGATTGCATTCGGAATCGCCATGACGAAGATCCCGCCATGTGGCGCACGAAGTGCAGCGCCGAAGGCCATGGACAAGGCACCAGCAACTCCTGAACCCACCATGAATGCTGGAATCATACGGAGTGGATCAGCCGCACCGAATGGAATAGCGCCTTCCGTGATAAAGGACAATCCGAGGAAGCCCGCTACTTTACCAGCGCCACGCTCTTCTGTCGTAAATTTCTTAGGTGCCATAACCGTTGCCAGCCAGATGCCCAGCGGAGGAGTCATACCAGCTGCCATAACTGCTGCCATTGGGCCAAACACGCCACTCCCCAGCAGACCTACAGCGAACGTATAAGCTGTTTTGTTGAATGGACCACCCATATCAATAGCCATCATAGCACCAAGCACGGCACCCAGCAGAACAGCGTTGACAGAACCCATGGATTGCAGCCAGCTTGTCAATGCTCCCATGAGCGCAGCCAATGGTGTACCGATTACATAATGCATCAACAGACCTACAATCAGTACGGACAGCAGTGGTATCAAAAGAATTGGCTTCAAGCCCTCGAAGGACTTAGGAAGCTTGATTACCTTGATCAGGAATTTCACGACGTAGCCTGCCAGGAAGCCGGCAATAATACCGCCGAGGAAGCCAGCACCTAGCGAACTAGCCATCACACCACCAACTAATCCCGGTGCAAGACCTGATTTACCTGCGATCGAGAAGGCAATAAAACCAGCGAGGATTGGGATCATCAGACCCATGGCCGCGCCACCAATCGCCCCAAGGGATGCGCCCAGACTTCCTTCTGGAGGATTAATTCCCCACAGGAAGGACAGGGCAATGATAAGTCCACCTGCCACTACGAGCGGAAGCATGTTGGATACACCATTCATAAGGTTCTTATAAATGCTGTTGCCAGATGAAGTTTTGGTCTCTGCAGAGCTTTTCTCCTTACCAGCAGACGAGGACGCTACAGGTGCTGTGGCTTCCTTGGCAAGAGCTTGCTCAATCAATTCTCCCGGAATCTTGATCCCTTGTGCTACAGGTACTTTGACGACAGGCTTGCCTTCAAAGCGACTCTCATCAACATCGGTATCTGCGGCAATAATGATGGCATGTGCTTCAGCGATCTCTTCAGGAGTAAGTCCGTTCTCTACGCCGACCGCACCACGTGTCTCTACTTTAATTTGGACATTTTTCTCATTGGCAGCCTTCTGAATGGATTCAGCAGCCATATACGTATGGGCAATACCCGTTGGACAAGCCGTAACAGCTAACAGCTTTTTCATTATTCATTCACCCTTTTTTCGCATTATGAATTACTTGAATATCAACCGCTTCCAGATGAGACTCCACTTCTGTCAAGGTACACACCTCTGTGCCTGGCTTGGAAGCAGTAATACTTCCTGCTGCTGTCGCCCATCTGGCTGTCGTAAGCAACGAGCGATTATGCAGCAGACAAGCCGAGATGGCAGCTACCATTGAATCCCCTGCTCCGACCGTACTCTGAGGCACAATCGGGAAGGGACGGGCTCGGATCACTTCATCAGCACTTACCAGAATAGATCCATCACCACCCATCGACACCACGACCCACTCAATCCCCTGCTCCAGTAGGCTTTGGCAGGCTTGAATCACGGCATCATCGGAATCAAGCGGCTTGCCTACCAGCTGCTCCAGCTCGTGAATATTCGGCTTGACAGCGAACGGTATGGCTTGTAGCCCCTGCCTGAAGGCTTCGCCGTCAGCATCCAGAATCGTCTTGACTCCCTTGGACTTGGCCAGCTCACCAATCTGTCTATAGGTATCCTCTGGCATTCCTGGCTGTAGACTTCCTCCAAGGACAAGCACCCCAACCTCTCCTAGTAGACGCTCAAGCTGAGTATGGAAGGTACTTGCTTCGTCCGCCGTAATACCGTTTCCACGTTCATTCACTTCCGTGGTCACCTTGCTCTCGGAATCCACGATCTTCAGATTGGTGCGAGTCTCTCCCTCTACCTTCACAAAAGCCTGCTCTATCCTCATGATCTGAAGTCGATCTAGGAGCTGAGTACCTGCATATCCTCCTGCAAAGCCTGTAGCCACAACAGGTTCATTGAAGCTCTTCAGCACTTTGGCTACATTTATGCCTTTGCCCCCTGCGTCTACTCGCATCTCCTCAATACGATTCAATCCGCCGACCTGAAACCCCGGTAGCGTAACCGTCTTGTCAAGTGCAGGATTCAAGGTCACGGTTAGGACTTTGTTCTTCACCTGTGCTGACTCCTTTCCATAAAGCTCTATAATCTCCTACCTTGCACAAAGCATCATACGATGGTTACCACAATGCCTAGCTTTCGCATGGCCAGAATACTGTTCTCCGGCACCTCTTTGTCGAAAATACCGTGATGTACCTGACTTAGCTCAGCTACCTTGGCGAAGGCCACTTTGCCAAACTTACTATGATCTGCTAATAACACGACCTCATTCGCAATATCCATCATCTTGCGCTTGGCCGCCGCCTCGACCATATTCGGTGTCGTCAGCCCCGCCCGTGCATCAATACCATTCATGGCAATGAAGGCTTTGTCTACTCGGATCATGTCCAGCGCAGCCTCGGTGATGGGGCCAACAAAAGCCTGTGTCTCCGGGCGAAGCATCCCGCCGGTCAGTGATACCTCAATGTCTCGGCAATCCTTGAGCTCATTCAACACAAGCAAGGAATTGGTTACCACACGAATATCTGACATTCGGCGAATTTCGCGGGCCAAATGAAGCGTAGTCGTACCCGCATCGAGCAGTAAAGTATCACCGGGTCGAATGAGCTCTGCGGCTTCACGAGCAATTGCGGCCTTTTCCTCACGGAATAAATCTTCCTTATCAATGATGGCGGGCTCGATGTTCGCACTCTCCAAGGATACTGCTCCACCATGAGTTCGCTTAAGAAGCTGAGCTTCTTCAAGCTCCTTCAGATCCCGGCGGATTGTAGACTCAGATACTTGAAACACCTCGCTTAGCACCTGTACGGATGCCCGCTGGTTTTGTTGAATATATTGAAGCAGTCTCGGCTTCCTTTCTTCCTCATACAACATCTAGGACCACCCCGATTCGGTCGAAAAGCACTCCTATGCAAGCTGCTAAATCCCTTTAGAGTCTTAGAATGTGTCTTCCGCCCTGTTCTTCATACATTTACAACCCGAATAGCTTCTTCATTTTACGACCATTTCATAGCAATTCGTTCTATAAAGGAACCCATCAACATTGCAATAAGAGCTTTCAACAAAATGATCATTTATGATTCTTTGTGCTCATTTGTGATTATAATAGCGGTTACATCAAAAGTAAATAGCTATTTTCAGATTTAATTGAGCATATTATTCCACTAAACAGTCATAAACGAGCATTGAACATCATATCTACACCATATGTTCCCAGAAGCATAGGTGATCTGTAAAAAAGAAGCCTCAATTCTTAAATTTTGCGCATATATTATGGTAATAAGTTCTTAATTTGTTGTCATTCATCCAAATAGTTACTTGACAAGAATGCTCATAAGAAGGTACATTATAAGCGTTGTGGCGTGGTTGTTTTTTCCATTCATTGAAAACTTTAATTCATTTAATGTTTTCTCATGGAGAGGAGGGACTGAGCGTTTTATTTTTTAGTCACATTTGTAATCGCTTACATTTTAACTGATTAAACTCTTTGATTGAATTGAGTCATAAAAGTTAGATGAACTACTGAACCAGGAACCATTGTTCCATGGATGTCTGTTCGTTAGTATCATCCACGCTTGAGACTTCCAAAATACTTGTAGCAGGAGGTACTTTATGTCGAATCATTCGTTCAAAAAGTTCGTGCTGCCATGCCTTACGGCTGGATTAATCTTGGGAACACTCCCTGTTGGTGTCATCTCGGCTGATGCTTCCTTGGCTGGGCAGACATCCCCTAGCGAGACCACCATTGCGGCTACAGATCTCTCACTTGCTGCTGTAAACACCGACAGTTTGTTGAATAAGCACAGAGATATTAGTAATTTTATAAGTGGCAATCTGAGCACTGATACCACATTAGCCAACAATATCCTGACCTGGCAAATGCCTCATGGTGGGTTCTACAAGGATATGCTGGAACAATACAAAAAGCCGTGGAATGGCTCTGAAGCCAAGTCAGGTTGGGTGGCCTCTGGGGTCGAGCTTGGAACAATTGACAACAAGGCCACTGTAGCAGAAATCCGTTTCTTGGCCTACATGTACAATCAGACAGGCAATGAAGCGTATAGAACAAGCATGCGCAAAGCCGTGGATTTCATTATCAGTATGCAATATTCATCTGGTGGATTCCCACAGGTCTTTCCGAAGCGTGGCAACTATTCTGATGCTGTGACCTTCAATGATGATGCCATGGTTCGCGTAATGGTGCTCATTGATGACATAGTTAACCGCAGGGGAGACTTTAGCAATAACAACCTGCTCACCAGCACCCAGCGCAACAATCTGAATACGGCCTTGAATAAAGGCGTGGATTACATTCTAAAATCACAGATTGTCAACAATGGAGTACGGACGGTATGGTGCGCACAGCATGATCCGGTTACTTTTGCTCCGGTTGCAGGGCGTGCTTATGAATTGCCGTCCAAATCAGGGGGTGAATCTGTAGGTATCGTGGCTTTCCTCATGTCCAGACCGCAGACACCGGAAATTCGGCAAGCCGCTCAAGCCGCGCTTAAATGGTACGATAGTGTGCGTGTTGACGGCACCCAATATGTACGCAGAGGCCCAGATTATTTCGTAAATGATCCCTCCAGCGTCATATGGTATCGCTTTTATAATGTAGATGACAACAAACATTTCTTCGCAGATCGGGACGGTCAGAAATATTACGATATTTTGCAAATCAGTGAAGAGCGCCGTCATGGATATGCTTGGGCAGGCGCATATGCGCGCAACCTGCTGCAGCTCGCATCCGACAGCGGCTACTACACTCTCTCCAAGCCTCTGCCTTAACTCCAAAGTACAGACCAGCAATTCAAGGCACAGCATATAGATTTACAAATTAATATTGCGCAGTTACAACAAACAGTTAGAGCTTTGATTCAGAACTTTGAGTTAGTGCTTTGAGTTAGGACTACGGAGTCATACAGTCACAGCTATCCGGCAGAGCCAGAATGGTTGAGAACCTATGACCCCCAAAATGAAAACGTGTTCATTTTATCCAGATACGTGAATATAGGTGATTAACACCGTTCCTCCCTCCTCCTTGGTCAGCATGCTATAATGATTCCAGAAGAAGGGGGGACTACTACTGTGTTAGCTAGAGAACAGCTTGAAAAGCATCAGATTTCCATATATGCGGGAGCCTTGGTGCTGGGAGTAGGCCTGGGCCTTGCCAACCCCGCTGTAAATAGCGTATTGGAATCTCTGATCTCACCGATCATTGCCCTCCTGCTCTACTCCATGTTTACCCAGATCCCATTCCTGCAACGCAAAGAAGCATTCGCAAGTCCCCGTTTCCTGATTGCGCTACTGTTATCCAATTTTGTATTGGTACCCATCGTGGTCTGGGCCATATTACAATGCTTTCCCGCTCTATCCGTTCCCCTGCTAACTGGAATATGCCTGGTGTTACTCGCTCCGTGCATCGACTATGTTATTATGTTTACGCAAATGGGGCGAGGCAATGTAGTATACATCTTGACCGCAACTCCTGTACTTTTCATCATTCAAATTGTACTACTTCCTGTATATCTGTACCTCTTCCTGGGAGAACAGATGTCAGGTCTGGTGCAACTGGGGCCTTTTATTGAGGCCTTTGTGTACCTGATTGTCATTCCCTGCCTGTTGGCTGTGCTCCTTCAAGCTTGGGCTAGAAGGTCGCAGAATGGAGTGCGAGGCATCGTTATCAGTGCCTGGCTCCCCGTTCCTTTTATGGCCTTAACACTGTTTGTGGTAGCTGCTTCACAGCTTCCCAAGCTGAAGGGTGATCTGCATCTCATTCTTCAGATTCTACCAATCTATATGCTATTTCATGTCCTGATGCCTATCTGTTCAAGTCTCATCGCTCGTTGCTTCCGACTCGAATCGGGTGCAGGAAGAGCGCTGCTCTTCAGCTCCAGCACGCGTAATTCGTTGGTCGTACTCCCCTTGGCTCTGGCATTGCCAGGAGAATGGGGTACGATCGCTGCAGCTGTAATTGTGACCCAGACCATGGTAGAACTTGTGGCCGAGCTTATCTACATAAGAGCTATTCCCTGGATGATTAAGGATTAGCAAAAAGCACTCCGGTAGTCGTAAGATCAAGGAAAACCTTGAATTTACGTACTACACAGAGTGCTTTTTGCTGTTTCTATCATTTATTAACTATCAAGCTTTGCTTGCCCCATTCACAATCCATCATCACAGTTGCTCTGTGACGTGGTCGTGTTGAACAATTACATCCATTGATGGTGGAACGTACCTTCCTTATCCACACGCTGGAACGTATGCGCTCCGAAGTAGTCGCGTTGCGCCTGCAGCAGGTTGGCCGGCAGACGCTCTGTGCGATAGCTATCATAGTATGCCAGTGCCGAAGCAAAGGCAGGAACCGGAATACCACGGGTAACCGCAATCGCAATTACTTTTCTCCAAGCATCCTGATAATCATCTACGATCTTGCCAAAGTATTGATCAAGGAACAGGTTCTTCAGCCCAGGCTCACGGTCATACGCATCCTTGATGTTTTGCAGGAAGCCAGCACGAATGATGCATCCACCACGGAAGATCATAGCGATAGATCCGTAGTCCAGATTCCAATCATACGTGTCGGAAGCTGCTCTCATCTGAGCAAAACCTTGTGCATAGGAAGCAATCTTGCTGGCATACAGTGCCTTGCGAACGGCTTCGATGAATTCTTCACGATCACCATCAAAGCTGCTCGCTGCCGGGCCACTCAGCTTCTTGCTGGCTGCCACACGCTCTTCCTTCAACGCCGAAATGAAGCGGGAGAAGACTGACTCTGTAATGATGGACAGTGGGACGCCCAGATCCAGAGAGCTTTGGCTAGTCCATTTACCCGTACCTTTCTGACCAGCAGAATCGAGGATCACATCAACCATTGGCTTGCCCGTGTCAGGATCCGTCTTGGAGAAGATATCCGCTGTAATCTCGATCAGATAGCTGTCCAGCTCTCCCTTGTTCCATTCGCTGAAGATTTCATGCAGCTCGGAGGAGCTAACACCTAGTACATCCTTGAGCAAATGATAGGCTTCTCCGATCAATTGCATATCTCCATACTCAATACCGTTATGCACCATCTTCACATAATGGCCTGCGCCATCTGGTCCAATGTAAGTGGAGCACGCATCTTCACCCACCTTGGCGGAGATGGCTGTCAGTATAGGCTCTACCAGTTCATAGGCACTCTTCTGTCCGCCTGGCATAATTGCTGGTCCTTTAAGCGCTCCTTCTTCCCCACCGGACACACCTGCGCCGATGAAGCGGAAGCCCTTCGCTTCCAGATCCTTACTACGACGTTGTGTATCTGGGAAGTGAGCGTTACCTCCGTCAATGATGATGTCGCCTGGCTCCAGATGAGGAACCAGTGAATCAATCGTAGCATCTGTCCCTTGTCCCGCTTGCACCATGATCAGAATCTTGCGTGGAACCTCCAGCGAGGCTACGAACTCCTCAATGCTGTAGGTCGGAAGCAGCTGTTTGCCTGCGGCTTCCTGCACGAGGGCATCCGTCTTCTCACGGGAACGGTTATATACGGAGACTGTGAAGCCTCTGCTCTCAATATTCAGGGCAAGGTTCTTACCCATTACGGCGAGTCCAATTACACCAATTTGCTGTTTGCTCATGTCTTGTTTGCCTCCAATGAATTGCTGCGATTATTGAGTTGTCTTGGCCCAATCTGCTGCGAATTTTTCCAAGCCTTGATCGGTCAGCGGATGCTTGGCGATCTGCTCGATGACTGTGAATGGTACAGTTGCAATATGCGCTCCTGCCAGGGCTACGCGGGTAACGTGGTCCGGATGGCGAACGGAAGCTGCAATGATCTGCGTATCCAACTGATGCACGCGGAACAGCTCAGCAACCTTCGCTACCAGCTGTACCCCATCCTCAGAGATATCGTCGAGACGCCCCAGGAACGGAGATACGTAAGTCGCACCTGCACGCGCCGCCAGCAGTGCCTGGTTCACAGTGAAGATCAAGGTTACGTTGGTCTTCACACCCTTTTGAGTGAGGTAACGGCAGGCTTCCAATCCAGCCAATGTCATCGGCAGCTTAATAGTAATATTTTTATCATTATTATTGATCTTGATCAGTTCGTTCGCCTCGGCAATCATCTCTTCTGCCGTAATCGCGTTCGGCGTTACTTCGGCAGAGACAGATTCCACATCGGGAACGGCCTGCAGAATTTCAGCAATGCGGTCCTCGAATTTCACACCCTCCTTCGCCACGAGCGAAGGATTTGTTGTTACACCAGACAAAACACCGATTTTATGAGCAGTCTTGATAGCTTCCACATTAGCTGTGTCAATGAAAAACTTCATACGTAAACGACCTCCATTTGGTGTATTTTATTAGTGTTCAAGAACAACTTCCTTAGGTGCTTCAGCCGAAGCCGGAGTGTCCGTCTCCTTCTCGTCGAACCACCAGTGGTACCCATCCTGTGCCAATAGAGCATCGGCTTCAGCCGGTCCGTAGGAACCAGCAGGATACATGTAAAGTGGAACCTGGTTGTCAGCAAAGGCTTCAAGTACAGGCTGTACCCAAGCCCAGGACATCTCAACCTCATCCCAGTGTGCGAAGAAGGTTGGATTCCCTTGCATTGCATCACAGATCAGACTTTCATATGCCTCTGGCAGCACGCCATCCTTCGGATGCAGATCAATGTGTATCGGCTTCAGCTTGCCATTTCCTTGTGGATCTGGTGTGTTCAGCTGTAGCGTAATTCGCTCATCTGGACTCATCTCGACAATCAGCAGATTAGGTGCAATATCGCCCTGCTCTGTACCCGTCTGCTTAAGTGGCTCCTTGAATTCGATAACAATGCGCGTAGATTTCTCCTTCAGGCGCTTGCCTGTACGAATATAGAAGGGAACACCACGCCAGAAATAATCATCAATCTGTAGACGAGCTGCGATAAAGGTATCATTCATGGATTCTGGTGCAATACCAGGTTCAGAGCGATAGTCTGGAACTGGCTTGCCCTGAATGGCACCCTCCGTGTACTGACCACGGATAATACTTAACCCTACCTCATGCTTTTGCACCGGAACGAGAGCCTCTATCACCTTCTTCTTCTTGGCACGCACACGATCAGCACCACTATTATGTGGAAGCTGAATAGCCGTCATCATGAGCAGTTGCAGCATATGGTTCTGGAACATGTCCCGGATCGCACCCACATGATCGTAGTAACCCGCTCGGGTCTCCACACCTACCGTTTCATTGGCCGTTATTTGCACATTTGCTATGTGATGGTTGTTCCATAGCGCCTGCAGTACCGGATTCGTCTGATGTAGAGACTCCAGTCTTTGCACCATAGGCTTGCCGAGATAATGGTCAATGCGATAAATCTCATCCTCGCGGAAAGCACTGCTCAACTTCTCATTTAATTGGCGAGCAGATGGCAGATCATGTCCGAACGGCTTCTCAATCACGAGACGCTTCCATCCGTTAGCTGAGCCAAGACCACTTGCTTGAATGTTCTCCGCAATCGGTTCAAAGAACTCAGGGCCCACGGACAGATAGAACAGGCGGTTCGGTGTTAGCCCCAGCTCTTCCTCTCTCTTCTCCACACGCTTAAGCAACTGCACGTAGTCTTCTACGTTTCCTATATTCAATACATTGTAGCGAAAGACCTGCAAGAATCGCTTCAATGCAGCATCGTCTGCTTGGCTTCTTGCAAAACTATGAATCGACTGCTCTACGTTATGTTGAAATACTTCATCTGTGAGCTCGGTTCTTCCTAATCCAATTAAGGAAAATGAATGGGGAAGCTTCTCTTGTAGGAACAACTCGTACAAGGCTGGGTATATTTTACGCTTGGCAAGATCCCCTGTCGCGCCAAACAGTATAAATGTCGTTGGATCCATTTTCCTTACTCCTTTCAACAGAGTTGCCATGCAAGCTCTGGCTTCTTTTGGATAACTACACTATAATACGATCAGAAGCCATACATGTAATTGATAAATTTAAGAGGAGCTATAGATCAGGTCTATGAACAATAATTATGAGCTATACAAAGTATTCTACTGGGCAGCCAAGACTGGCAGCTTGACTCAAGCTGCCAAAGCGTTGTATCTGACGCAGCCAAGCGTAAGTCATGCGATCAAGCAACTGGAAAATAGCTTCGGAATGACCCTCTTCAACCGAAATGCCAAGGGTGTAGAACTGACTCAGGAAGGTAATGTCTTGTATTCCTATATCGAGCAATCCCAGATCTTCATCTCACTGGCAGAGGAGAAGATGGCTGCACTCAAAAAGCTCGAAAGCGGTGAGCTACGCATCGGTGGTAGTGATTCGTTGTTCAAGCATTACATTCTTCCCTACCTTGAGAACTTTCATCACAAGTTTCCGGGCATTAAGCTCCATCTGAACCACGGTACGACACCTGAAGTAATATCCTTCCTTAAGGAAGGAAAGATTGATCTTGGTGTTGTGCGTATGCCGATCGTTGACCCTCAGCTGGAGGTCAAAGAAACGCTACAGCTAAAGGATTGCTTTGTCGCTGGAGAGAAATATGCAGCTCTGAAAGGCGAGGTCCTAACTCTGGACAAGCTGTTGGAGTATCCCATTATTCTGTTCTCACGCAACAGTCGTGTCCGGGTAGCCATTACAGAATTATTCGAAAGCTTCGGCCAACGAATTCGGCCCGAGATTGAGGTCGGCAGCGTGGATCTGTTAATTGAAATTGCCAAACGGGGCTTGGGCATCTCCTATGTTACCCGGGAATTCGTCACCAAGGAGCTGGAGGAAGGCTCACTGTTCGAGGTGCAATTGGACGTACAGCTTCCACCTTCTCACGTCGGTCTCATGATTATGAAGAACATGCCTTTATCCAGCGCAGCTACACGATTTATAGAGCTATTCAATTGTGAATGATACTGAGTAATGTAATGATTAGTGACATATTCTAACACTCTAAGATTAGGATAGATTTCGCCGTTGTGCTCCCAAAGCTTACATGTCCTAGTACCTTAATCAGATCAAATATGTATCGGTCAAGGGTACCAGCACTAGGTTAGTAAAAAAGAAGCCTCGAACAGTACCGCAATGTAGCGGACATTCGAGGCTTGGTTTTTATTATCAGGTTGGCTGTTTGTCTCTATGCCAGCCTTTGAATAACGATAGATGCACTTACTGTTGGTGTACCTCCACCAATTTGGTTAAGCAGTATGACCGTTCCTGTGTCGTCAATACGGTTCAGGGTCAATACCCCTCCTGCTGTAAGTGCTGTAACAACCTGCCCCTGATACGGATTATTACCGGCATCTGAGCCATAGTTGCTGCACAGTACCAGAGCAGCTGGTGGTGCGCCTGCTGGATCGAAGAACAACCCGAAGGCTGTGTTGCCCTCTTGTGGGAACACTTCCCAGCTAATGCTATAAATGCCCGTCGTATTGATATTGATGCTGGATGGCGCTGTAAATGTAATGGCAGCCGAGCCTAACAACGAGTCTGTAAAGGTCACCGCGCCACCTTGCCCACCGGCCACTGGGGCGGCTGCTACGTTTTGCTCTGCTGTACTGCACAAGAAAGCAAAATCAGAAATACCTCCTGTTGCTCCCGTAGCTCCTGTTGCTCCTGTAGCACCCGTAGCTCCCGTTGCTCCTGTTGCTCCCGTTGCTCCTGTTGCTCCCGTTGCTCCTGTCGCTCCCGTTGCTCCTGTCGCTCCCGTTGCTCCTGTTGCACCTGTCGCTCCCGTTGCACCTGTCGCTCCCGTTGCTCCTGTGGCTCCCGTTGCTCCTGTCGCTCCCGTGGCTCCTGTGGCTCCCGTTGCACCTGTCGCTCCCGTTGCTCCTGTCGCTCCCGTTGCTCCTGTCGCTCCCGTTGCTCCTGTCGCTCCTGTTGCTCCTGTCGCTCCCGTTGCTCCTGTCGCTCCCGTTGCTCCTGTCGCTCCCGTAGCTCCTGTGGCTCCTGTCGCTCCCGTAGCTCCTGTGGCTCCTGTCGCTCCCGTAGCTCCCGTTGCTCCTGTCGCCCCTGTTACCCCCTGTGGACCTTGCGGACCTATTGGACCCTGCGGACCTGTTACGCCCTGCGGGCCTTGGGGACCTGTCGGGCCGGTGGCCCCACGAGCTCCTGTAGCACCTGTTGGACCGGGTACTCCCGGTACCCCTGGCACGCCTGGTACCCCTGGTACTCCAGGTACACCTTGTGCTCCGGTAGCCCCTTTTGGCCCAATCGGGCCCTGTGGCCCTGGTGGGCCTGGAACCGGAGTTACCTCAACAATCGGCGGAGGGCATATTGGTTTGATTACTTTTTTCTTCAGTACTACTACCTTTCCGCGGTGTTTCTTAACTCTGCATACTTTCTTGATTTTTTTTCTGCATTTCAATTTGGAATTGTGGTTATGACATTTCATGTGGACTAAGCACCTCCCTAATGGATAATCCATCCTACGTCAACCGTCTAAGGCTGGTATAGATTCATGCCCATTCCTTTAGAAAAGGGGCTTGTTCTTAGGAGAGAATATCCATATACACACAAGCAAGTCCGCTTCGTCCGGGAGCTGTACCAACAGGATTTGTCAGTTCATTGCCAATCATCATTAGCACTAGCCGTTAGTTCTGAATCGCGGTCCAGTGGCACCAGAAAAATCTGTCTATATTCTCACATACCAGTCATCTTCAGCTCTCGCAAAAAAACTCCTTGCATATAGTGACGGATATACCGACCAGCCATATACAAGGAGCAGCTCAATTTCTAATTAGTTACTTTGGTGTTTTTTCCTAAATGACTTGAATTTTCAGTAAAATCTAAGCCACCAAGTTCTTCTCTCTTAATTCAAATTATAAATTCTGTACAGGAATACCGCAGCCTCTGCACGGGTTGTTGGCGATTTAGGCTGAATCTTGCCATCAGCCCCCGTGATCAAACCCTCATGTACAAGTGTTGCTACACCCTCGGCGGCATAACCAGCAACCTCTGCACGATCATTGAAGGCCTGAATGGCTTCTACCGAGGCTACATTGGCGGTTAGAGCCTCTGCCTTACGCAGTGCCTTATACGTCATAACCATCATATCCTGTCTGGATATCGGCGTATTCGGGCCGAATTCATTGTTGCCCGTACCACCTACAATACCCAGTTGCTTGGCAATTCCAGCAGCCTCGTAGTAGTAGCTACCCTGTTGCACATCAGTAAAGTTACTGTCGATGTTTGCTGTCAAGCCCAGCGTCTTCACTAGCAAAGTCAGGTATTCTGCACGGGTAATCTGCTTCGCTGGCGAGAATTGATTTGCTGCTGTGCCTTGGATAATTCCTTTGGATGCAAGCACCTCGATCGGTTGTTTTGCCCAAACATGACGGTTCAGATCCTGGAAGGATTGCACGACATAAGCAACAGCATACTTGCTGAAATGATTCGTAGTAAAGCGTACTTCTCCAGTTGCTGCATTATATCGACCAGAGCTAACAGGAGTAGCCTGCCCTGCCTCATCAATATACTGAATGGTAATGAATTCTGGATTGTCGAGCTCAGTTGCTGTAGGTGAATATGGAATAGCAATCGTCACGGTAGCTTGGTTGTTCTGCCATGCGAGTTCTCTATCTCCTAACCTGAGACGAATGTCGACTACCGGACGATCGCCAACCCATGCCTGTGCAGCTGCATCCAGTTGGTTATGATCTGCTGGGCTCAGCAATAATGTAACCTGCTCGGCATCTCCTGCCTGTGTCTCTTGAAGCATATTGCTTGGCAATGTAACTGTAGCCAGATTGGTTTTGATGTGTATCGCTCGTGATGCATTCGATGCTGTCAGGAAGCTAGTTGGCATGACTACCTCATACGACTTCGCTCCTTCAGCTTCAATCGTGATGCTCACGGTTGTAACCCCTTTGGCATCTGCTTGTGTTGCAGCGAAGGCGCTGGTAAGGAAGTCTTCATCCACCGTAATTGTTGCTTGACCTGTGCTCGCATTCAATCGGGTCTGGAACGATGTGATCGCATTTCCACTTGCATCAAGCACACGCACTGTTGCTGGGACTGTGGCCGTAGCTCCACCTCCACTTGTGCTTGTACCGCTATGGTTCCCCCCGGCTTCGCTGCCGATATCTTCTCCTGAGCTACCTCCGCCATTATTGCCTCCACCGTTATTACCACCACCATTGTTACCTCCTCCGTTGTTGCTAGAGTCGATAATCGAGATTACGATAGCAACTGCTTGGCCTCGGTCAAACTGTACCTGCAAGACTAGCTCTCCTACAGGCTGCGTAGCAAGATATGCTTGGCTGATAACCAGACTTTGTCCATCCACCCGATAGGAGCCTTCTCCGATAGACTCACCATTTACGGTGACATCTGTAATCGAGGAAGCGTCGTTCCAGGTCACGTTCATCGTAACATCCTGCTGCTTGTCCTCCTTCTTGTCGAAGGTCGCCGTTCTAGGGCTGATGTCTGCCGAGATGAGAGGCGCCTCTGTATCACGGATCGCCTCAATGGTCAGCACAGCCTTGTCACCGAAGTCAAAGAACAACTCGACAGTCACCTGGTCCCCTTCATTCAGATGCAAGGCGGACAATAAGCCTTCTTTGATGGTAAGTGTATTTCCGTCAATCGTGTAGTCAAGACCTTGTTTCATTGCATTTCTGCTGTACACGGCGTCCGTGACACTCATGCTAGGCCCCTCATTCACGCCATAGACAGCTAAGGTTACACTCTGTGCGTCATTCCAGTTGATCGTAGTGCTCACATCATCAGGCTTGCTGATATTAAAACTGCGTACCGCTGGTGTAAGTGTCGCTGACACAGCCGAAATGATCACGTGGCCGGATGACAGGACCTCCAGTTCACGTGCACCGGATCGAACGACACCTGTCTCATCCTTAGCATCGGCATAGACCGTATACTTGCCTGGCTCAGGAAGGGTCCATTCATAGGTAGTGGCTCCTGCATAGGTATCCAATGTCACTGTCTGCTCTGTCTGTGCATCCCATGCACGGAAGGAGAAGGATTTGGCTCCAATACCTCCCTCAGCCTGAGCGCTTAGACTGATCGTTCCAGCTCCAGCTTCATGTCTCGCCTTCACCTGCACCGTGATCGGATCATACACCTTGAATGGAATTCCTTCATTAAACGCATGCTCCTCAGCCATCGAACCCTTCCATCCGTAAATGGTAGCCGCATTCGCATCAAATACTGCAAACCCAGGAATCGATACGCCCTCACCCAATACAACCGTCGTCAATTGTGGTGAGTCTGTGAAGGCAAAGGAACCAATAGTCGTATTGCTATCCAGGATAGCAACGGATTTCAACTGGCTGGAGAAGGCAAACGCCCAATCCTGCACTTGCTCGATCTGATTACCCAGTACGACAGATTCGATACCAGTATCCGAGAAAGCAAACACGCCGATATCTTTTAGACTATTCGGGAACGCAACCTCTTTTAGTTGATTAACTCCGTTAAAGGCTGAGGTTCCGACGGATTCCAAACCTTCCGGGAACTGCACCTTTGACAGGAATTTCGCATTCTGGAACGCGTAATTGCTTATCCGGGTAACCGTTGTCGGAATGCTGTATACAGCATCCGGCTTGGCAATCGGATATTGAATCAGCAGCGTCCGTGCTTGGTCCAGCAGTACGCCATCCTCACTGGCATAAGCCTTGTTCTCCGGGTCCACATTTACGCTGGTAATCATGCGTGAGCTGGCAAAAGGATTCGAGCCAATCTTCGTTACACCCTTGCCAATGTTAATTACCGATAGTCGCTCATTGTTCGATAATACGAAATTACCCAATGACTCTACTTGTTCTGGGAACGTAATCTCCACCAGACTGCTATTGTATTGGAATACATATTCTCCAATACTCTTAACACCTGTGCCCAGATCTATATTACGTGTGTTTGCATTGTAAGCAAAAGTATACGGGTTCAAGTGCGTGACACCGCTGCCTACGGTAACGGATTCAAGTCCATCATTATGATAGAATGCTGATCGTCCAATATCAGTCACACTATCAGGAATCGTAAGCGTACGGATACTGGTGCTATTAGCAAATCCAAACTCACCAATTGTTGCAAGCGTCGTCCCAAGATCAATGGAATTCAGCTTCGTGCTATAGTTGAACGCATAATCATCCACTTTGCTTACCGATTCAGGGATGGCATAGCTGTCTCGGCCATGTCCTACGGTATAACGCACCAGCGTGTGCTGTTGCTTGTCAAACAGTACTCCATCCATACTTGAGTATGCTGGATTCTCGGCATCGACTTCAATACTGCTCAGACTGGAGCTTCCATTGCTGTCAAATACCTGCTTGCCTAGTGAGGTAACACCTTTACTAATCTCAACATGACGCAGGCGAGGAATATAAGCAAATGCCATATCTCCAACCGCTGTTACGTTATCCGGGATATTCAGGCTTTGGAGCTGCGTCTCGATAAAGGCCGATTTCCCAATCGTCTGTAAGCCGCTTCCCAAGTCCAGTGTAGCGATTTTGGTACCTGCAAAAGAAGCCTCTCCTATAGACACCATCGTGTCCGGCAGCTCCAGCGAGTCCATGTTTACAGAAAGGAAGGCTTCATTGCCAATCGTCTGCAGCACTGATGGAAGCTGTATCTCTTTCAGACTTTGGGCTGCATAGAAGGCTCTGTCACCAATCGCTGTTACCCCATCAGGAATATTGACCGTGGTCATATTTACGTTTTCTGCGAATAGACCGTTACTGATCCGGGTAATGCCATTTCCTAAATGAGCAGAGACCAGGTAACCGAGTTTTGCAAACGCGTAATCGCCAATCTCCTTGACTGAATCAGGAACCTCGATGCTCTTGATTTTTAGCGAATTATAGAAGCTTCGTTCACCAATGCTCTCGATACCATCCTCAAGCGTAACCAGAGCTAGGTGTGAGTTCTCTGCGAACGCATAAGCACCAATCTTCTTGACGGTTCCGGGAACACGGACGGACAGAATGTCATCGCGGTAATAAAATACATAATCGCCGATCTCCCTTACCTGCGAAGGGATAGCAATGTGACCGCCGTCGCCCTGATAGCTTACCAGCACGCCATCTACAATTGTGTAGTCAGCCAGTGACGGGTCCTCTACAGTAATGACGATGCTCGCCGATTTGCCAGAAGCTGTAGCTGTAATGGTAGCCGTACCTGCTGTCAGCGCTTTGACTACACCACTAGCATCTACGCTGACTACCGTGTTATCCGAGCTTGTCCAGGTAATCGGCTCGGTTACAATCTCCAGATTCGTCGATGCGACCACAGTCTGACTGGCTCCGATGGTCAAGGTCATGCTCTTCCTGTTCAATACAATACCTTCGTTGCCAATTGGTGTGACGGTCACCTGACTCACCGCCGTCTTCCCTCCAGCTTCAGCTGTGATCTGTGCTGTACCAGGTCCAATAGCAGTCACGGCTCCATGTGTGTCCACCGTAGCCACTGCAGGATCAGAGGTTGTCCAAATAACAGGCTGCTCTGCTTCAGCTGGTGTGAAGAATGCTCGTAGATCCTCTGTTGTACCTACAACAAGCGCAAGCTCTGTCTTGTCCAATGTGAGCTCCGTGAGCTCAATAGGGTCCAGTATGATATTTGCACTAGTGTAATTCAATGCATAGTCGAACAAGTCCACTTTAATTCTATGCGTAGAAAGACCGTTCTGCGTCAGTGTATCACGAACGTTGCTAATATCCATGGTGACCTTATTTACAGCGGTACCATCCGCCAGCTTCTCATTCGCATCTCGAATTGGATACAGATCGCTCAGGGCACCGCCGTCTAGGGTAGCCAATTGCAGACCACTAATATAGTGATTGTCTGTAATATTCATTTGTAGGAAGGTCTTTCCACCCTCTTCATAAATGCTGTAATCCGTCAGCACAGGTCCGGTCTTGTCATAGGCAAAATCAAAGCTCCATGTGTCCTTACCTTGCCCATTCGTTCCTGCCGCAGTAGCTTCTACCTTGTAGGTATACATACCCTCTGGCACTTCACTGTTATTTGCATCCAATCCATCAAAGGTCGGGGCAGTACCAAGCAGCGCTTCCGCCCAGCTTACCAGATCAAGGGATGGGAAATACAAGGACTTGCGTACATGTGAATAATTGGTTTCTTTATAGACATGACCGTCTTTACCCATGACTGTGAAGCTCATGTCCTCCGCATTGCGAAGCAGTCCCGTGTTCGTACCCAGGATTTTAGAGCTGTTGCCCAGACTCTGTGGAGAGATTGCAAATTTCTCTGGCATCACTCCCCAGTTCAATCCTTTGGCGATAGCAATATGATTTTGTCCTAGCACATTGCCCTGCTCTGGAAATGCATTGTATACCGTGCTCCCAAACATGGAGTAGCCTTCATCACCATATTCAGTTCCATCCAGCATCGGTAGCTGTCCCCAGTCTCCGTAGAAGGCCAGGAAAGGCAACGAAAGATCCACACCCGAATCAGCGTCCAGCATGACAAATCCGTCTACAAAAGTTCCGTTAGGTGTCTGACGATTGAATTGTGCTTTCATGGCGTCTGACAGTGTAATCGTAACTGTAACTGCTGCGCTTCCACGAGCAGGTACGGTAACCTTGCCATTAGTTGCTCCACCATATTGAATGTTGATGCCATTACCTGCATAATCCGTAGATTTCTGTTCCAGCAGAGACTTGCCGTTGCTAGTTATTACATTCTCAGATAAGGCTGCTGTATTCAGCTCATAGGTCAATTCCTCATCTGAGATGTTATGGATGCGGAAGGTGAACGAGTAGCTTCCACTCTTGCCGTCTCCCAGCTCGGCCTTCGGTCGATCATTGCCCTCTACGCTCAAGTACGCTCCAGTCGTAATGGCTCCGGTCACATCTGCCAGACCAGCGCCCTGTTTGCGTGGAGAATAGAATTGACCACTGCTTGCGTCCTTGGCCGGATGAGCTGTACTCATCAGTAAGGAATGCACCAATTTCTCTTGGGCCACCGGATCAGTGATGCTCAGTGTGTTCGTGACATATTGCTTCACCAGAGCTTCTGCACCTGCAATATGAGGCGAAGCCATGGAAGTCCCGCTCATGCTCTTATAGGCATTGCCGAGAACCGTGGAATAGATCCCCTCGCCTGGAGCTGTAATCTCAGGCTTCAGCTTCAAGTCTGGCGCTACGCCCCACGAGGAGAACGCAGACATATTACCACCTTCTGGATTCGTTATGCTTGTCTTCAAGGAATCACTCAGTGTTAATTTTTTCGTCTGCAATCCAGCCAGATATTCTCCGTCGTTCTGTGAGATGGCTACAGCAGGGATATAATAAGAGCCAATGTCCATTTTAAGCTGACCCGCTACATTGTTATAGACGACCACTGCTACCGCACCAGCTGCGTAGGCATTGTTCAGCTTTTGCTGGAAGCTGATTTCACCACCGCGTGAGATCAGGGCAATTTTCCCCTTCAGATTACCAGCGTTTTGAATGTCCGTAGTACTCCCCAACCCTACGTGAACATAGTCATATGTATCATTCAATCCCTGGATTTTGGGATCACTATCATAAGATTGATCATTGAATACAATTTTGCGGTCTCCGCCAGCAATGTATGGAACATCCGACAATGTCATATTCGCCATGCTAGCTACAGACAGTGCAGAAGCGTACGTGGACGGTGATGCCACGATGGAACTGTCCGGGTCCGTCGCGAACGGCAGGTTCTGACCTGACTGATTGCCATAGGCAGAGCTGTAACTGTTACCTGCTGCCACAACCAGATTGACGCCAGCCTTTCCGATTCGATCGTACATCTCATCCTTGCTGGCCTCACCTTCCGTGCTGAAACCTGCATTGGCACCGAGACTCATATTAATGACGTCAGCACCCAGTTTTACCGAATCCTCTAGTGCAGCAATGATGCTCGCATCATTCGTGGAACCGTTCATGTCATCAAATACTTTCATAATCATGAGCTGTGCATCTGGCGCTACTCCCTTCAAGCGGTCGCCGTTAGCTGCCACGATCCCTGCAACATGTGTACCATGCTCATTATCAGGATCTCCGGATGGGATAACATTCGTGTCCTTGTCCGCATAATCATACGCATAGGGCACCTTGTCATTCACATACACTGCATCCACATCGGAAATGCCAGAGGACATGCTTGTACTGCCTAGCACGTTACTTACCTTCTGGCGTGTGTGCTTGAGTGTAAGTGCTGGTGGCATGTTCTTGGAGAAGGCCTCATGCTTCCAATCCAGCCCCGTGTCCACGACGGCTACTGTCGTACCTTTCCCTGTATAACCTGAACTGTTCGCCGTATTGGCACCAATCATTGCAGAACTGCTCTCCATTAGTGTGCCGATGGACTCTACAGGCTCAATGGGTCCATAGGTAGTAGCAACCCAGGCATTCTTTACACCCGGAAGCTGCTGAATTCCTTCCAGGTTACTGTAGTCTGCTTTGATGGAGAATGCATTCATAACCATGTAATAGTCATACAGGACTTCTATTTCAGGCGCTTCTGCAAGCTCAGTGCTCGATGTAGAAGGAACAGCCAGCTTGGACTCACGAAGCGCTTGCCCCATCAACCCCTGCTGATTCAAGGTCTGCTCCGTCTGTGCCTCTTCAGCCGCCGCCTGCTCTGCGAACTCCTCCTCAGCAAGCTTTTGGATGCGGTTTTTTACGGTTCTATGCTGAGCTTCAAGATTATTCTCGCTGGTGCTGAATGAACTGATTCGGCTGCGAAGCGCCTGTGCAGATGTACGCGATAGCAGTGGAGCACCATCCAATTCCACCATGATGATGACTTCCCCACCAGGCTCATAAGTCGTATTGATTACACTTGCTGGGCCATCCGTGCCATAAGTGACCTCTCCCACAGCTTTAAGAGCTGTGCCATTATTCGGCAGAGTGCCTGTCTCCAGTTGTGTTCTAAAGGACGGCCCCCCCGAGCCATACCTTCCTGTCTGATTGGTAGATGACGTCCCGAACTCGGATAAAGCTGACGCCGATATTCCGGTCCATTCTTGCCCTGCCTCTTGTGCAAAGCCAATTCCTGTAGCACCCAAGCTGTTACCTACGAGCAAGGCGGTAACGATACTTGCTGCCCACTGTTTCTTCCAACGGTTGACCAATCTTGTCCCCTCCCGAACTTGATATACACTTTGATATACACTCATGAATAAGACCCGGCCGGATCCATATCAGCATCATTTCTGTATCTGTCTCTAGCGCGATGCCCATAAATGATAATGATAATTATTATCAATATAAAGAATAGTAGTAGATATCGTCAATAAAAAAATGTCTACCGCTAGTTGTCGGCAGACATTCTTTCTGTAAATAAATGCTTCAAATACTTCATAGGGATAAGGAAATAACCCATTGAACAGAAGGTGGTCCCTTTGGTGTACTGGCATTGTATATGTCACAAGAAGCAGCTGTCGGGAGCAGCAATGAATATTTTAGTCTCTTTGAGGGACTTGGCGGATTGATCTCCAGTGCCATTGCGCGAATCAAGCTGGCGGAAGAAGCCAGGCTTGCTCACAGCTGAGTCAGAGCGCCTGCGCACACCCATTCTGAATTCAGTATCGCATGAGCTACGAACCCCACTTGCGGCCATTATCGGCTCGGCTACAGGACTAATTGAGAATGAGCGACTCTTCTCTCAGAAGGATCGTGTAGAACTGTTAATGACAATTCGTGACGGAGCCCTGCGCATGAATCGTCTAGTGCTGAATTTGCTAGGGATGGCACGACTTGAAGGTGGTATGCTGCGTCTACGAGAGAACTGGTGCGACATTGAGGATATCATCGGTGTGACGCTGTCCCAGGTCAAAGACGATCAGGAGCATCGTGAGCTCGTAATCAAGCTACCCGAGGGCGACCCTATCCTGGTCTTAGGTGATGAGGTGCTGCTGGAGCAAATGCTGGTCAATGTCATCAGCAATGCTATAAAGTACAGCCCGGATTACAGCAAATTATCGTTTCGGTATGATTAGAGGCTGAACAAGTTATTATCATGGTCTCGGATCACGGTATCGGAATCCAACAGGAGGAATATGAACGAATCTTCGATAAATTCTACCGTTCGGAGCGAGCCATGCCAATTACAGGCACAGGCTTGGGGCTGGCAATCAGCAAAGCTAGCGCTGAATTGCATGAGGGAACGATTGTAGCTGGACCCCATGAGCCACAAGGGACAACCATTACGATTACTCTGCCTGAGCGGCCAACAATGCAGCTACGTACAGACTCGCGAAAGGAGCCAGAAGAAGAATGACCACGCAAGAGCAAGGAGCACGAATTCTAATCATTAACGATGAATCACAGATCCGTAAGCTGCTGAAGGTCACACTACAGTCCCATCAATATGCAGTCAGTGAAGCGGCTACAGGAGAGGATGGCTTGCGATAGGCGACATTGACCTCGCCAGATATTATTCTGCTGGAGCTCGGTCTGCCGGACAGATCCGGTATGGATGTCCTTGCAGGGATTCGGGAATGGTCGGCACGATGGGTATGATCGCAGCCTATGCCAAGACTAGAACGGTCGATCCGGAGAGCGGTCAAGCAAGCTATATGTATCTCCATCGTAAGCCTGACGGTGCGCCCGATGATTATGTCGATATGAATTACTTGATGAAGAAATATGAGCCAGAATCTGCTCGTAAAATAACCGAGACCCTCAAGGATGGATTAAATGGCGGTAGCGGCGCAGGTTTTACGGGAATTATGATGGATTTTAATCAAAAACTGGCGCAGAACCCGCAATGGTTAAATGAGTATCGCGCTGAAATCGACAATATGAATAAGGTTTTGAAAAACACGGATATCGACAACCGGTTTGAAAGCGCAGACACCTCAAATATGGCCGCGTTCTTACAAGATATGGACAGCCAAATCCAAAATACAGCCCATGAAAATAAAAACTTTTTAATAAGAAATATAGAATATTTCTCGCTCATCCTCGGAAAACAGATATAATCACTCTTGAAACCAGGGACGTCCCATAAGTCAAAAACAGAAAAGAAGCTTCCAAACCTACATGCAAAATGGTTGTGGATGCTTCTTTGTGTCTGGTTATAAAAGCTGCAACAACCGGCTACCCGGCAATATACTGCATACTCAGGATGAACCTCGGACATCTGCGTAAGGCAGGGTGACTCGAAACAGCGCCGGGTAACGCTTATCCGTCACAAGCTCGATCGTGCCCTGGTGACGGGTGATAATTTTGCGGCATATGGCCAGCCCCAATCCTGTGCCATCCTTGGTCGAAGCGGAGCCGCGCACAAATTCCTCAAACAGCCCTTCCTTCTCCTGCTCTCGAAAACCGATACCGTCATCCCCTATCCAGAGCACGGCATGTCCGTCCTTTCCCTCGCATGATGCATAAAGCGTCGTTCCGGACGAATTATACTTTAGCGCATTGCCGATCAAATTCGCAACCACGCGGTCCATCTGCATAGGGTCCATCCTGACAAACAGCGGCGTCTCCGGAATATCGGCTTGCAGCCGAAAACCTTTGTGCTCGATTTCCGGATAAAATTCCACGATCCTTTGCCGAAGCCATTTGGTCAAATTCACTTTTGTCAGATTCAACTTCAACTGGTCGTCGTCCAGCTTCGCCAATTCAAACAAGTCTTGTATCAGCTTGCTCATATAGGCGGATTTATCGTGGATGTACTGGATATATTGGCGTTTCCGGCTTTCATCCGATTGCGGATTATCCAACAAAAGCTGGGAATAGCCCAGAACCGTCGTCATCGGCGTCTTCAGATCGTGAGATAAATGCAGCAACAGGTTTCTCTTATTTTGCTCGACCGCTTCTTTGTCCGCAGCAGCGAGTTCCAGCCGCGCGGCCATATCGTTAAACGCGTCGCGAATTTCCGCAAATTCCTTCTCTGCCAAAAAATCCAACCGTTTCTCGTAGCGAAACTTCTCCATCTCCTTGATACCCTCGACGATCTGCCGTAGTGGTTTGTTCATTTGCCGTACGGAATATCGCGTGTAGAAATAAAGGACAACGAAGAGCAGCATGATAAAAAAAATCATGGCGATGATCACCGCGAGCAACAATTTGTTGTACGGCAGTGGAATTTTCCACAACAGGATATACCGCTCCCCGTTCCTCTCAACCGAATACGCATGGTAGCTAATCGAATCGTCATTGCGGAATGTGTCCATTTGAGCAAAGAGGCGGTTGTCGCGATATGCGGCGATCTCATCCTGCTTCTCCCCATTGACGGCGACGATGGTCCCCTCCCCATCTACCAGCTCTAGCCATCCGCCATATTTGGCGGGCCAATCTCCGTTAAGGCTTCCGTCCGGTCCGTAAAGTTCGGATGTATCAATCTGCTTAAAGTCCGGGCTTCGGTCGATAACCTGGTTCATCAGAACATCCATAAAGATCAGCGACAATACGATGACCACCAGCACCAGTCCGACAATCGACAAATAATTCGCCAGAAACAGGCGTTTTAACTGCCGCTTGCGTGAGGAATCAGGCTTCATTTTTCAAATCGGTACCCGAGTCCCCGGATCGTAATCAGGTGAACGGGCTTCCTTGCGTTATCTTCAATCTTGTCTCTAATCTTGCTGATATAGACCATCACCAAATTCTCATCCCCCATATATTCTTCCCCCCACACCTGTTCGTAGATCTGCGCTTTGGTAAACACTCGGCCGGCGTTCTTCATCAGCAAAGCCAGAATTTTAAACTCGTAGGATGTTGTTTCCTTATGCACGCCGCCTTTGTAAAGCTTGAAGCTCTTCAAATCCAGTCTGATGTCGCCGATTTCGATTAACTCCCGTTCCCGATTTTCCAGCAATGCGTATGCTTCCGTACGTCGGAATAAGGCCTGAACCCGGCTGACCACTTCGAGCGGGTTGAAGGGCTTGCCGACATAATCGTCTGCGCCGAGCTGCAGTCCGTTGATTTTGTCCATATCGTCGGATTTGGCGGAAATAAACAGAAAGGGGACGCGGGAGTCTTGCCGCATTTTTCTGAGCAGCTCAAATCCGTCCATTTCAGGCATCATAATATCCGCGAGGACAAGATCGATTCGCTCCCGCCGGAAGAGCGCCAGCGCTTCGTTCCCGTTCCCGGCTTCGAAAGTTGCATAGCCGTAATTCTCAAGATAAATCACGAGCAGTTCCCGAATCTCCTTCTCGTCGTCGATGATCAAAATAGATTTGATAACCCTCACCTCTACCTATAACAAATTCCCGCTTGTCCTACATAAATCACGAACAGGGGCCCGCAATATATTTTAGTATAGATTATCCGCAAACGTCGATAGTAGCGCGGCAGCTTCCTTCCGCAGCATAGGTTCTTTCGACCGGTAATCGACCGTACCGTCGCTAGCCTTGGCTATTTCCGGCCCGTATAAACCTTTCGCCACAACGAACTGAACTCCTTCAGTCGCCCACAGATCGGTCGTTCCGCCAAGATTTGCTTTTAGTGGAGACGCATAGAGATAGGCGGACGCCATGTTCCACACGATCATTGCCGCCGCTTCCCTGGAAATCGGCTCCAGCGGCTTGAACTTGCCGCCTCCCGATCCTTTGATAATCCCGAATTCGTAGGCAGCTTGAATTTCCTTCTTGTAGGGGCTGTCGGCAATGTCGGTGAACACCGGCGTTTGCTCGGATGAAGGAAGTCCAGTCCAGCGGATGAACCAACCGACTAATTCGCCTCTGGAGATCGTCTGGTCGGGTTGAAACGGCGTCTCTCCGCCCTCTTGGCCGATCACTTCCAGCTGACGCAGGTGATAGATGTAAGAGGCATATGGATCATCCGAATCGACATCCGAATATTGCCGAGGCTCAGGTAATCTCAGCGACCAGCTGTCTGACTTCTGATCGTAGTAGAAGGCCTGCACCGTACCATCGTCGTTTAACGTAAAAGCTGCCTTTACGCCGTTCTCATCACGGAACAGCATTGGCTCGATCTCGCGAAGTGTGTGCTTGCCCAGCGGATCAGTCGCGATCAGCAGTCCATCTTCGGCATGAATACGGGTCGTCCACATCCGGTTCCGCAAATCGCCGTAGACGCCCTCAAATTTCGCCAGCGATTGTTGCGAAGGCGCAAGCGGTGTCTCAGGGACCCCTTTTTCCGGATAATAATGATCCATAAAGGCTTCGAACAGAGGGCCACGGAAGTCGAAATCCTTGTTCACGTTGACGTACACGCCGACCTTCTCGTCGGGCAATAGCCACATATCACTGTGATAGCCGTCTATATCTCCGCCTTTCTCCACGACGTTGCGTCCGTTATAAATTTGCTGATTGGCGTACTCGAAGCCATACGCCATATTCGACAGCTTCGCATGGATGGCGAGTTGGGGCTTATGCAGTTCCGCAGCGGTAGCTTCTTGCATAATCCGCGCATCTCCCAGCTTACCGCCGTTCAGATGGGCCATCATGAAGCGGGCCATATCCGAGCCGGTAGACAGCATACCTCCGGATGGAAGCACGGTCGGAACGGTTGTGTAGGCTGCAATGGGCTCGCCTTCCACGTTGTAGGGAACGGCCAAGCGCTCCGTCAGCTGCGGGGTTAGCCGGAAATCACTGCTCGTCATACCAAGAGGCTTAAAAATATGATCACGCACGTATGTGTCGAACGGCTCGCCCGACACTTGCTCGACCGCATATCCCTGAATCGTGAAGCCCAAGTTGTCGTAGCGATAGTACCGCCCTGGCTCTCGGATTACCGTAGGCACATGCTCCTGAACAAAGGTCTTCAAGGGAAGTTCCCGCTGCAAATCCTGAGTCATTAACTCGGATGTGTCCCCGTGCTCGAATCCAGTGCTGTTCATCAGCAAATGTCTCATCGTCAGCGGAGCATCCGTCTTGTTCGGGATTCGAACTCCTCCCAAGTAGGCGGACAGCTCCGCGTTCAGATCAATCTTCCCCTGCTCCGCCAGTTGCATCACCGCTGTAGCGGTCACGACCTTCGAGATCGAAGCGATCCGAAATACCGTCCGGTCAGGATCTATCGGCAGCTTCCGCTCGATATCTGCATAACCATACCCTTTCTTCGCCAGCAATTCATCGCCTTTGGCTACAATAACCACGGCCCCGGCCATATTATCTTTTATTTCCGGTCGGGCAAAAAACTCATCCAGAAACCTGCCTACTTCTTCCGGGTCTTGCGGCCCCGGCTCCAAGGAGGCGACAGACGCGCCTTGCAGCGCATTCCCCCCTCCCATTGTGCTGGCCAGCAATATGATTCCCAAAGCAGCAGCCGTCTTGACACGCAACGCTCGCCACATGCTCATCTAACATCTCTCCTCTTTCTCTCATTATGTTCACGTTGCAGTGTAACAAGACATTCTTAATCCCGATTTGATATAACCTTAATGTAATGTGAAATGAGTGCCGCATTGCATGTTCTAAGCCACATTGCATGCTCCCAATGCGCAAAAAGCTCCTGAATTCACATGGGAGAATTCAAGAGCTTCTTCATTGTTAAGATCAATGCGGCCGAGAGGACTCGAACCTCCTAAAAACCTCCAAGAGAAGATTCAGGCAAGCTCTGTCCTCCGTCGATAATAATTGTTTGTCCTGTAATGAAGCCAGCCTCCTTGGAGGCAAGAAATGCAGCTGCATGTCCCATTTCCTCAACAGTTCCAAACCGCTTTCTTTAAAACCGCCAAATGGTGCCTGGACTGCGGACGGAGAACCATCATTTAAACTAATGATCCCATATTCTAATGCTTCAGAAATGTAAACTGCTTCATTTATATTCTCTGTAAACACATAAGCGGCTAGGCCAAACGGTCTACGCAAGATAAACGACATAACGGTTGTCGGCACTTCTGTTCCTCCGGTCAAGCCACTAACAGCAACGAAACCTCAATACATGATTTTGCTCAGAATGGCTGAGAGCATATGACCGCCTACAGAATCAACAGCGGCTTGCTGCTATTTACCGGTGACCAAAACCCTGTTGTCCCACTTGAAATCTAGAGTCAGTAGAGGCGACTACGCAACCTGACAAATCAATGCCTGGTATGAAAGAGTACGAGCGAACAATTTTTCCTTCCAGAATGCTTGCCAAACCATCCTTTCTGAAAAAGTACAATTTACGGCGGATTCGGTTTCACGATCTTCGGCACAGTTGTGCTAGTTTACTGCTTGCTAACGGTGTAAGTTTAAAGGAAATTCAGGCGTGGTTGGGGTATAGCCATTATTCCACGACCGCCAACATTTTGTTCATCTTGAGTACAGCTCAAAGCTTTCTTCAGCTCAAGTGATGAGCAATACATTGCAAATTCCGAATATGAAAAAAGCTCCTGAATCTCCACGAAAGGAAACTCAAGAGCTCGTTCATTGTTAAGTTGATGCGGTCGAGAGGACTCGAACCTCCACGGGGGGTTAGCCCACACGGACCTGAACCGTGCGCGTCTGCCAATTCCGCCACGACCGCATATAATCAAGTTTTCTCAAACCCGATAAATTAGATTATACGCTGTCTTCAGCAAGAAAGCAAGCATTATTTCCCTAGTTATTTTACAGTACGGTGCCTCTCCTCCCCATTCGCATCATTACCCAAGGCAGGCTGTTTTTAGCAAGAAGTGACTGGAATCACTTTGTTTATTTTTGGTTGCGCTACTCTATTACATAATAGGGGGTGCTACTGTGACTGGAGCAGAACTGCTCATTGAGCTACTAATCGAACAAGGAATAACAACTATCTTCGGATACCCTGGGGGCGCGGTGCTCCCAGTATACGATGCTTTGTATGAGAGTCCATCCATTCAGCATGTGCTGGTCCGACATGAGCAAGCTGCGGTACATGCCGCCGATGGTTATGCACGAGTTACGGGACAGCCAGGTGTCGCACTTGTCACCAGCGGACCCGGAGCGACCAATGCAATCACTGGCATAGCAACAGCTTATATGGATTCCGTGCCCATGGTGATTCTGACAGGCCAGGTTGCTTCCCAGCTAATTGGTCTGGACAGCTTTCAGGAGGTCGACATCTACGGCATGACTATGTCCATCACCAAGCATAATTTCATGGTTATGGATATACAGGACCTGCCAAGAATTATACAGAGCGCTTTTCATATTGCCACTACAGGACGCCCGGGTCCGGTATTAATTGATTTGCCCAAGAATATCATGCAAGCCCAAGCACCAGGCAACTATGAATTAGAAGACCTTTCATCCATTGCCTTGTTAAGAGGCTACAAGTCCGATCCCATCATTACTGCTAAGGACGTCCGTACCATCGTCAACAAGCTGACCCATGCCTCCCGTCCTGCCCTGCTCATCGGAGGAGGATGTATGTCTGAAGCAGCCTCCGAACTACTGATCTCCCTTATTGAGCAAGCACACATTCCTGTTACCTCCACCATGATGGGTCTGGGCGCATTCCCAACGAACCATCCTTTACATTTGGGCATGGTCGGCATGCACGGCACCGTCGCTGCAAACAAGGCAATTCAACAGGCGGATGTTTTGCTATGTCTGGGTGTACGCTTCAGCGACAGGGTATCTGGCAATCCCAAAGCCTTCTCACCTCATTCCTACAAAATTCAGGTCGATATTGACATGACCGAGCTGAATAAGAACGTTCAGGTGGATCTGGCTGTTCATAGCTCTGTTGATGCAGTACTTAGAGAGCTACTGAAGAGCAAGCTTGCGGGCTCCTGGAAGGAATGGAACGAGCATACTCACACCTTTTCCAAGAGAATTCCCTCTCTCCCCAAGCCAAGCGAAGGAGTGCTACAGCCGCAAGAGGTCATTCAGCTCATTCATGCCAAGACCGAAGGACGAGCCATTGTAGCCACGGATGTAGGCCAGCACCAGATCTGGACGGCACACCATTATCCATTTTTCCGTCCGCGCTCCTTCTTAACCTCTGGTGGTCTTGGTACTATGGGTTATGGACTACCTGCAGCTATTGGGGCAGCTATGGCATGTCCGGAGCAGCAGGTTGTCTGTATCAGCGGTGACGGAAGTATCCAGATGAATGTACAGGAGCTTATAACTGCAGTAGATTACGACCTCAATCTGACCATCGTCATTTTGAAGAATGGATATCTCGGGATGGTTAGACAATGGCAGCAGCTATTTCACGACAAGCGTTATTCGTCCGTTAAGATCTCGTCACCGAATTTTATTGAATTGGCTCAATCATACGGTGCATCCGGCTATCGAGCCAGCTCTTATGCAGATGCAGAGCGAATTATTGATCAGGCCCTGTCGAGGCGTGGAGTTGCAGTATTAGAGTTCGATATTACTGAAGAAATGAATGTCTATCCTATGATCCCACCTGGTGGGGACGCCAGTCAGACCATTGAATCTGAATAAATAATGTAATGGAGGAATAACGATGAGCAAGGTGCGTGTTAATTTTGAAAAGATGTATTACGGATTTCCTGCAGTACTCATAAGCTTCTATGACCAAAATGGTGTACCGAACGTAACCCCCATCTCCTCCTCCTATACACTGAAGGATATGATGGTGCTTGGCTTCAATAGTAAGGGATATGCCGTGCAGCAGATAAAAGAAGTTCGTGATTTTGTTGTAAATGTGCCTGACCAATCCTTACAGAATGAGGTGGATTACTGCGGTGCCCATTCTGGACATGACTTCCACAAGTTCGACTTTGTACAATTGACACCTGCTGCATCGACCGTAGTTCATGCCCCACTTATTCAGGAATGTCCCATCTCGATTGAGTGCAGTCTGACAGAGGTTATTGAAAGAGACGAATTCGGAGGAATTACGAATCTGATCGCCAGAATTAAGGGACGTTGCCTGGAAGAGGACTATGTGACAGCAGATGGCGGATTACTCATCTCAAGAGTCCATAACATTAATTACTTCGGTGACGGAAGAAGTCGTGGCTTCAAATATACAAAATAAGCTTGCAAAACTAATCCTAGGAGTGAATGACTATGCAACCGAATGGCCAATTTTGTCCAAGCAGTCTATTGAACGGAGAGCCTGTGGAGCTCTGTCCTCCGTTGGCCCAGCTGAAGCTGGAGCATCAGCCGCTAAGTGCACAAATGGATGAATTCTCAGCAGCAGCGGCACTTGTCGGCGAAGATGATCAAATACAGAATTGGCATGAGCCCATGAAGCGCCTTCGTGTGCAAATTAAAGATTTCTCAGAGCGTTTGCACCGTCATTCGGAAGTGGAGGAAGGGTTCCTCTTTCCTATGATGGCTACATATATCGGCCGCGACAATGGTCCCATTGCCGTCATGGAGTATGAGCATAACCAAGCTAAGGAACAGCTCGCCCTGTTCTTGGCCGCCACGGATACACTCGATGAGCTGGGTGCTCCTCTCGCTGCTGAGGCTGCAATGAAAATTGCTTCCCATGCCATAGCCGCACGACAGATTTTGGTGTCGCATTTCATGAAGGAAGAGACGATATTATTCCCTATGGCGGAGAAGTTACTGTCGGACGCGGAAAAAAATCAGCTAGCGGAGATCATTCTTCAAAGCTAGCCTCCTATGATCGCCAGAGTTAGCCTTCATTAACGAATAATCGTCTGATATACCTCATTGATATGTCATGAAAGTCCGCATTCCTTGCGGGCTTTTCTTTTGTTATATCTGTTCACGTATCAAGTGTATAATCATCTTCGCGGTGCTCCATACTATCAGCAGAAAAGGAGGCTGATTATGAGCAGTTCCAAGAGTCGACGGGAGAACCGTTGGAAGCAGCAAAAAGAGGCTATTCATCCCCATGGTAAAATCAAGTCCCTGCACGAGCTATCGGAGGAATTCGGCCATACCAAACCTGATCATACTCCATCATCCTTAAATCCTCGTGATCGGGATGAATATTAGCGACTGAATGCATCAACAAACCAGTAATGGAGATACAAAGAAACCTCTCCTTTGGAGTGGTAGCTAACACTACCATTGCCCCAAAGAGAGGTCTCTTTTCGCGCTTTTAAAAGGATAAGAGTTTCATTCTATATCAACTACTCAACGACTACTCAACTATGATCCAACATAGCTAAAATGCGAGAAGTCTGCGTAGCTACCGTTGAATTGCTGCATATCATGCACTGCAATCCCGACGAAATTTCCTGTGAAGCCTCCTGACAAGAAACTGATATTCTCCTCTCCGAACAGTGGCTTCCAGCCTTCCTCTTCACTCAGCTTAAAATAGAATTGTCCAACCGTGTCGTGGACCTCTACAGCCAGTTCAACTGTACTATCCGCATCCAGCGGAATCATCTCCGGTACAAGGGAGAACGTATCTGCTTCACACTTCAGCTTGCGCAACACACGTCCATGCTGCTCGTCATGTGTAATGTAGGCATAAAGATAATTATCATCATTGAGGTATAACAGTAACCCAGCCATCTGTAGGTAACTATCCGGCTTATAATCTACTGCTGTCTCAGCCCGGAATTCCATGTCCGTCTGACGGATTGCCAGCAGATGGTGACGGAACAAACTTTGCAGAGATTCGCCAGATACGACACGAAGGTAGCCAGGACGTGCCTTGAGGGAGCACCAGCTCTCATCAGGTAGAATTCTGGCAGTGTTCCAGTTCTTATGAAGCTGCGGACCGTCGAAGTGGTCCTCGAAGCGATGTCCATCCTCTCTTAGCTTCACCTCCACCCCTTGTGGTGCAGGAACTCCAAGCTGTGGAGTATGTCCACCTGCAGTCAGGCGCAGCCAGCCGTCAGCATCCCAATATACCTGCTGAAGCGCGGTCTCACGCCCCAAAATAGCATACTTACCTTCTACTGGGCGAGTACACAAGTGTGCCATATACCACTCACCACCAGGTGTCTGTACAAGACTGCCATGACCAGCGCATTGCAACGGCCAATCCAGTCGGTCACTGGAGGTCAGCATCGGATTGAGCGGATCTACCTCATACGGACCTGTCAATTCCTTGGAGCGCGCAACCGTAACGGAATGCCCAATTCCAGTTCCACCTTCAGCAGTAATCAGATAATAATAGCCATTCAGCTTGTAAATATGTGGGGCTTCTGTCTTCTTGAGCGGCGTGCAATCGAACAGCTTTATCGGCTTGCCAATCAATCGTTTGGCGGCTGCATCATATTCCTGCATGACAATACCACTCGACTTGTTCCCCTCCGTAATCCGGTAATCCCACAAGGCATTCAGCAGCCACTTGCGGCCATCCTCATCATGGTACAAGGACGGGTCAAAGCCGCTGCTATTCAGGTAGATAGGCTCAGACCATGGTCCGGTAATCGACGGAGCTGTAATCAGGAAATTATGATCATCCTTGAACGGTCGTTTGGTGCTCTTCACATCGGTATAGAGGAGATAGAACAATCCGTCACTATAGCTGAGCTGTGGAGCCCAGATGCTACAGTTCTTCGCGTTGCCGCGCAGGTCTACCTGATCGGTCAAAATATCGGTGCAGTGCTCCCAATCAGCCAGATTCTGCGAGGAGTACACGCGTATGCCAGGCAACCACTCGAAGCTGGATACAGCGATATAGTAGGTATCCTCTACACGCAGAATGCTGGGATCTGGGTTAAAGCCTCTTAGAATCGGGTTTTGGATCAGATGTGTCATCGTGTATACAATCTCCTTTTCATAGGTTCTGAGCCTGTTGTCTGCCACGCCAGATGCACAGGATGGCGGATACGAAGAAGAGGAAGGCTACCGGAAAGCCCAACATTTGCGTGCCGAGCAGTATCAACAAGCCAGCCAGACCATACAATACGGCTGCAATTACATACCGTCCCTTGCGTCCAAGGCTATAGCTTGCGAAGACAACCAGAATCAGGACAAAGGTGACGGTCGTGCCGAACCACGCACCTAGTGTCCGCAAGGCCTCATAGCTGTCCTCCAAAGTAACTGCTGTATTATTTTCACGCAGCATGGGGTACAGTGACGTCTCGAAGGTCTCAAGCGACATCTGTCCTATGACCACCGAGAACCCCCCCATGAATACCAATGCTACGATGGCGCCGAACCATCCTATTCCCAGTTCCCATCTCCGTGCCATCATGCCGCTATTCCCCTCTCTGCTTCCAGAAATGTTCGTCGAAAATATCTTCCTTGCGGAAGGTGCTTGCCTGGTTCTCACTTAGCTCTTCACAAGCCGCCCAGCCGACACGGGCGTCACTATTGCTACCCGGGCCTTTGCTGCCGTATTCACCATAGACAGTAGTCTCTTCGTTCGCCGGATTATCCCAGTTGTCCCAGCCTCTCGGGTCAATATGGCTATCCAGCAAGCAATCCACGAATATCGTCTTGGCGTACTCACGCCAAGGCCTGCCTAGAAATACTGGAGTCATATCAGCCTCACCCGTCAGATAGCACTGATTAAAGACATAGCCATGCTCCTGTCCCTGCGGTGTCGATGCGGCGGTTACAAAACCTGCATGATTACGATCATGCCTCAGGCTACGGATTTCACAATGCTCAAAATAGGCTGTCGCTCCACCGAAAATAAAATCAACAGTACCCTCAATGTAGCAGTTCTGATAGAGCTGTCTATATTGCTGATGGAACTCCTTCAGTTCAATTCCACCAAAGACGGTGCGTTCCTTGGGACGCGGTGGGAGCGGCCCAGTGAACAGCGTATCCTGATGGGCTTTCAACGAGCAGTTACGGAAGATGGTGCGATCCGAGTGAGCCGTTACTGCAACGGCTTGCCCAACCGCTTCGCCTTGTCCTGCTGTATTGGATATGATCAGATTCTCAATTATCAGATCACTTCCTCCGAGAAATAGGGTAGCTGTAGCAAATGTGCCGATCTCGGCTCCAGTCTCATCCAGCTCACGAGCGTATCGATTCATGCGAATTTCTACTTCTCCCAGCCCAATGATATGTAGGCGAGAACGATAAATGCGCACTTCCTCTTCATATAGGCCTGCCATAATGTACAGCTTCTCCCATTGATCGGAGGGACGCTGCTCCAATGCATCAATCGCTTCCTGAATAGATGAATAATCACAAAATGTATGCTTACCAACGATCATAATGAGGTCGTTCCTTCCCTGGCAGATATCTGTTCAAGCCTAGTAATATAAGCAACTTCGATGATTAAATATGCGCTTATGCTGCACCCACATTCTGTCGAGTGCCATTTCTTAGATGCATTTCTAAAATACAGTCAGGTGAACAAGTTAACCTTGTTCACCTGGAGATTCAATGAGTCTGAACCGTACTGTGTTCACTAGAAAACATCCATGCTTGCCTAATTAGCTGACTTGTGCGGCAGCTAGCTGGGCGAACAGACTTTTCTGTAGTTTATAGATGTCTGGCAAGAAACTCCTGCCAGGCTACTCGCATTTCCAATGTCTCCATATGCCCTCCGCCGGTGTGGATGGGCTGCCAGTGCTCTGGGTAGCCTGCATCCTGATAAGCTACATGCAATCCTTCCGCCAACAACTGTACTCCCTCCGGGGGACAGAGTCGGTCATGGATACCGACGAGACTCATCCGAACTCTAGGGACAATCCTTTTCTGGATATCAAGCGTTGTGAAATGCTTCAAGAGACCTGGAACATAGGAATAAAAGCCATGATGGTCCAGTCCACGCTTGGCAAGCAATGTCTCGGCATCCACTTGAGCACACAGATCTACGGTGACCTTGATCCGCTCATCAAGCGCTGCAAGCCACCAAGCCATCAAGCCACCCATGGACATACCGATGGTTCCAATCCGGGAGGCATCAATATCCTCTCGACTGGACATATAATCCACCAGGCGTTGATTGTCATACAGCATCATGCCCCACATGACCTGTCCCTTCCAGAGCATCTCCTTCACAATTTCACTCTCAGCCTTACCACTACGCTCATTGAAGCCCCACATATCGATGCAGCATGCCGCATAGCCCATACTCGTTAGGGTCTGGGCAAAGGATGGCTCCTGCAAATAAGCGCTACTCTTGATAAATTCTTTACGACCGTTTGTGTAATTGCCACCGTGGGAGTGGTTGAACACCACGAGCGGAAATGGCCCTTTACCCTGCAGCGGTACAGCCACATAAGCAGGCACAGGCTCCAGCCCATTAAGGTCGAGCAAGAGGGATTCCAGACGAAATCCCTCATGTTCTTCAACCTTCAGGGTGGTCGCATGGATCGGACGCTCCGCGGGCAGATCGCCCAACAACAGCCTCAGCTGATCCTCCATCATTGCGCTCCCCCCTTTTATGTTCCTGCTGTAACCTCTACCTGCTCGACCAATTGCTCCGGCTTCGCAGTATTTCTGGATTCACAATTCAATAGCTCTACCTTCTCACCGTTCTCAATGTAGAAGGCAGGTCCTTCATGATTTTCAATCGTTACCTGCTGGAAGCGAATATCTTTTACATTCCCAAGATAGAAGCCCCGGTTGTTCATATCCTCAATGCCAGTCATCATTGCAGGCTTGCCCGGGATTGCATTCTTCGCCATCGAGATATCGATATTGGAGAAGGTGATCTCCGAGATATAACGCTCTGCCAAGCCATACAAGAAGCCAGCAGCAGCATGGACGTTGCGAGCTGTAATATCGGCAAAATGAATGCGACGGAAGCAAGGTGTCTCATCGGTAATCGGATAAGGATTCTTATCCCATACGTATTTGTCCTTACCACGTGGTCCGCAGAAATAATACAGATTCAGGATGAACGGACAAATGACGTCCTCCATGACGATATTGCTAATACGGATATCCTCAATGGTACCACCGCGTCCACGTCTGGACTTCAGACGAACGCCTCGATCCGTCTGCTTGAAGACACAATTGCTAATCGTTACATTGCGGATATCGCCGCTCATCTCACTGCCGAGCACAACGGCTCCATGACCATGCACCATAGTGCAGTTCGTAATCGTGATGTTCTCACACGGTACCCGTTCGGCCGTATCCTCTGTACCTGCTTTGATCGCAATACAGTCATCGCCAACATCGATATTGCAATTACTGATTCGAACATTAGTACAGGATTCCGGATTAATACCATCTGTGTTTGGTGAATCCGCCGGATTGAGGATGGATACGTTATCCACCGTCACGTTGTAGCTCAAGATCGGATTAATCGTCCAGCTCGGGGAGTTCTGCAGGGAAATGTCCCGAAGCGTAACTTTCTTGCAATTGTAAAAACCGATCATGGTCGGTCTTGGCGCCTTCAGTTCCTCTCTCCGGTTACGGAAGGTATCCCACCAAGGCTGTCCATTGCCTTCAATCGTTCCGCTACCTGTAATAGAGACGTTCTCCAGATCCTTACCGAAAATGCAGGGAGAATGCACCTCGCGGCGCACTCCTTCCCACCGGGATTCTACCATTGGAAAATCCTCAGGGTCTGTACTGAAGGACAACACAGCTCCCGGGCTTAGATGCAGCTCAATATTGCTCTTGAGCCAGATTGCTCCTGTCTTGAACGTACCAGCAGGCACGACTACTGTACCGCCACCAGCCTTACTGGCCGCATCAATCGCAGCTGCAATGGCAGCTGTTGCGACTCCGTCTTGGGTAACTCCATAATCCGAAATATTATACACTGGCATTTTGTTCCTCTCCTGTTCTCAAGCCTTGGCGCTGCAGCCATTCATATTCTCCACAAGCCTGGAGGAATGCTCCAAAGCCCTTCTGGTCATTCGTTACAATCGGTTCACTAATATAGTAAGCAAAGGTACCATCACGTTGATCCGCACCACCAAGTCCAGCCACCGCACAATTCTTGTTCAGGTTCACCCAGCCTTCTTTGGTCTCCAGCACGAATTCAGTGATAATGCCGTTGAATGCTTTCGTAAGTGTCGCTTCCCATGAGGAATCAAGCACGCCCAGACGGATTCCTTTAGCCAGTGCATAAGCAATCATGCTGGAAGCAGAAGCCTCAAGATAATTCCCTTTCCGCTCCGGCATGTTCACCACCTGATACCAGACACCTGTTGCAGGGTCCTGATGAGCCTTGAGCGCAGTCAATGTATCATTAAGAATACGAACGAGCTCTTTGTAATCCTTGTGTTCCTCCGGCAACAGTGCAAGCACATCTACAAGCGCCATCACGAACCAGCCCATGGAACGTCCCCAGAAGTTCAGAGATAGCCCCGTCTCAGGATTACACCAAGGCTGCACACGTTTCTCATCCCATGCGTGGTACAGGAGGCCTGTCTCGGCATCCTTCGTATGCTTCTCACACAGAATGAACTGGGTGGTGACATCGTCCATGCCCTCACCATTCTCGAAGGTCAGCAAATATTCCAGGTAGAACGGTGATGCCATATATAAGCCATCCAGCCAGATTTGATAAGGATAGATTTTCTTGTGCCAGAATGCCCCCTCCGAAGTACGGGGATGAGTCTTCAATTGCTCGCGCAGAAGCGCAGCAGCTTTCTTGTACTTCTCATGTCCAGTCTCCTTATACAGGAGAAACAGAAGCTTGCCGTTATTGATATGATCAATGTTGTATTCATCCATACCATAACCGCGGATGCTTCCATCCTCTTGTACAAAATAGTCCAGTTGATCCTGAATGTAACGCAGGTATTCTTCATTTCCCGTCTGCTTCCACAGCAGCTCGAAGCCCTTTAGTACAACACCATAATCGTAGGACCACTTGCGATTGTGGCCTCGATCATCATAAATATTCGGCATTCGTTCCATGAATGATTTAGCTGTCTTCTCAGCCCAGTATTGCTTCTGCTCCACTCCTGATCCCTCCTGTCACAGTCGGTTATATCCGCTGTGTTTTATTTAGTCTTTGCATAGGCTTCTTCGTATTCCGTTTTAATCTGGTTACCACCAGCATTCTTCCAATTCTCTACCGCTGCCTTGAAGCCAGCTTCATCCAGCTCGCCCATAATAAATTTGAAGGAAGCATCCGTAATAATTTTTTCGAGCTCTGTACCTCTATCGTTGGCGGTCGGAGAATCCAGTGGAACCGTAGGGTCCAGAACAGCGTAATTAGAGTTCTCCTCAATAAGTTCATTGGAAAGCGCCTTCTCAGGGTTGGCATCCTTCAGCGTATACGTTACTTCACTTGGTCTGGAGCTGGAGAATGGCTGTACATCCGCCTGCCACTTATCCTTGTCGATAATTTTGTAAGTGCCATTTTCATCAATCTCGTAGTGCTCTCCCTTAATACCGCCAGTCATATACATAAATGCTTCTTCATCAATCAAATCGTTTACAAATTTCAGCAGGCGTTTCAGCTCTTCCTCGGATTTCACCTCGGATTTAGGGAACGCCAGCAAGCCGCCTACGCCACTGCCTTCAGACCAGATATGATACTGTCCATCGCCATTGGAGATCTTGTTCACTGGCACCAGCTCCATACCTTCCTGCAAGCCTTGGGACAGGTTACGAAGGTTCGCAATGTCTACCATACCTGTGTAAATACCTGCACGACCTTGAGCAAATTGCTGTTGTTGATCCGTCTTCGCTGTAACAGCAAAGTCCTTGTTCATGTATCCGTTAGTGTACAGATCTCTTTGATACTTGAGTGTCTCCAGATATTCTGGTGTTTCGAACTCAGGCGTGAATTTGCCTTGATCATCTACCATCCAGCCGTTCGGAGTACCGAAGTAAGAACTCAACGTCTTGAAGCTGCTATAACGAAGGTCGGAACGATCCACGAACCCGGTAGTGTCATTTTTGCCGTTGCCATCAGGGTCCTGCTCGGTGAAGGCCTTGGCTACGTTATACAGCTCATCCAGTGTTGTAGGTACTTCCAGACCTAGCTTATCCAGCCAATCTTTACGGATGACCAGACCACCGCGGGCCAGATTCTTCTGGAATGGTACACCATACAGCACGCCATCAATCGAAGCGGCTTCACGTACATTTTGTGGAATCTTCGTCAGGTTCTCATATTCATCCAGGTACGGACCTACGTCCCAAAACAGGCCGGATTTAAGAGAGTTACGTACAGATGAGTTCGTCATCATGGTCAGCGTTACGATATCAGCCAATTGGCCTGAGGCCAGAGCTGTTGTAATCCGCTCTTCCTTGGAGGCATCAGGTACCCAGTTAAATGTAATTTTGGATTTGGTGTATTCCTCAAGCTTGGACTTCACGACATCCGTCGGTGGGGAAGCCGTATGAAGTACGTTCAACCAAGTGAATTCCACCGTAGAATTAGGATCGTAAGCCGCATTTGAATCTCCACCAGGGGCTGCACTTTGGCTGCCACCTCCACAAGCTGTCAACAGTGTGCTGGTAAGCAGGACTGCTGCTGTAATACCACTAAGCTTCTTTTTCATGTTCCATTCTCCAATTCATGTGTATTGTGATGATTCATTCAGCATTTTTGCATCATTCGGAGCATAGCGCTATCGGTCACAATGAATAGATCAAAAACACTACCTTGACCTATTCATTGTGGATTGAGCATGAGCTTGAAAGTCGCTAGTCGTATTTATGCAAAAATACTAGTTCTGAATTGCTTTGTAGGCAGCCTCATACTCTTGGATAATGGCATTACCACCGGATTTTTTCCAGTTTTCTACAGATGCCTTGAACTCCTCCAGACTAGACTTGCCAAGAATATATTTGTAAGTTGCATCCGTGATGATTTTTTGCAACTCAGAGCCCTGTGTTGTAAATGTATCGGAATCCAGCGAATAGGCCGGGTTCAGCACAGCGTAGTTCTCATTGTCGAGAATCAGTTCATCCGCTTTTTTCTTCAACGGATCTGCATCGTGAATCTCATAACCAAATTCCTTCGGACGGCTGGCAGACAGCGGCTGCACCTCTTGCTGCCACAGCTCATTGTTCGTGATCGTAGTAGCTTTCTCAGCATCCACAGTATAGTGAACGCCTTCAATGCCGTACGTCATTAACGCGTAGACTTCTTCATCCAGCAGGTCGTTGACGAACTTCAGCAAGCGCTTCAGCTCAGCTTCATCCTTCACCTGGGATTTCGGGAATGCCAGCAAGCCGCCAATACCATTGTTAGCTGCCCAGATCGCACGGTCTGCATCATTACCAGTTTTTGTAATGTTGTTAACAACCACGAGCTCCATATCATCCTGAATGCCTTTAGCCATGTTCAGCAGGTTCTTACTGTCGAACAAGGCACCTACATAGATACCGGCCTTCCCTTGAGCGAAGCTTTGCTGCTGATCCGTCTTGGCTGTAACTGCAAAGTCTTGGTTAATGTAACCGCTCTCATATAATTGTCTCATATAATCCATGGTAGCCACATACTCGTCTGTATCGAACTCCGGTATCATTTTACCGTCTTCAGTAACTTTCCAGTTATTAGGAGTTCCGAAGTAAGAGCCGAGTGTCTTAAAGGCACCATAGATTAGGTCATTCCGGTCTACGAATCCCGTTGTATCCTTTTTACCGTTACCATCTGGATCTTGCTCTGCAAACGCTTTGGCCACAGCCATCAGCTCATCGGTAGTCTTCGGTACTTCAAGCCCCAGCTTGTCGAGCCAATCCTTTCGGATCGTTACCCCGTTACGAGCAAGCGACTTCTGGAATGGAACACCGTACAGCTTGCCAGCGATGGATGCAGAATCACGCGTATCCTCCGAGATTTTTGCTAGGTTCGGGAATTCATCGAGATACGGTCTAACCTCCCAGAACATCCCTGACTTGAGTGCATTACGAACTGAGGAATTATCCAGCATCGTTAGCGTTACAATGTCAGCTAGCGAGTCGGATGCAAGCGCTGTATTAATTCGTTCCTCCTTGGAGGCATCCGGAATCCAGGAGAACTGAATTTCCGTATTCGTCTTCTCTTCAATCTTGTCGACAATCGTGTCTGTAGGTGGAGATGCTGTGTGCAGAATATTAAGCCATGTAATCGTGGTTTTGCCGTTTTCCCCTTCACTCGTGCTCGAAGCGCCTTCCTGCGCGCCACCGGCACAAGCCGTCAATAGTAAGCCGCTGCAGAGCATTAATGCCATACACTTCTTTACCATTGTCTTCATGTTTGTTTACAGCCCCTTTATTATTTTTGCAAAGCTATATCTTCCTCTTTCGCCACAGCTTTTCGTTCCATTCTGCTGAACACCTGATGCGTCATCCACATGACCAGATATCCGATCAGGCTCGCTCCGGCAAAAGTAAGAATTCCAGGGAATAGATTAAGAATCAGGAAGTAAATCAGGGCAATTCCCACCATAAGCACCAGGGTATACTGTAAATTAGAGAATCCGATGATCAATGACATTCTGACCTTCAGCCAGATTCCCTTCCAGTCATAATGACTTACCAGCGGGAAAATATACAGCAGTGAAATCAGATACAGGAAAATCCCCACAAAAATGACGACACGCAGATACCATGAACTAATATTCGCCAAGTCGATATAGAGCACATAGCCGACAACCGTATAGATCAGACCGAGTATAGAGCCTTCCTTGAAGCTTTCCTTGTAATACTTCACGAAGGAAGTGAATACAGGAACCTCTTCATTCCCGCGAATCCACTGCCGTAGCACACTCATCATAGCGATGGTTGCCGGCCCGATCCCGAACAGGACCAGACCCAGCAGTGTACCGCCAGTCCACAGCAGGTTCAGATAGACCAAGCGAAGTATCCTCATACACCACGCATTGACCGTTTCCACAAATTGTATCATTTTACATCCTCCCCTGCTGTAGTAAATATCTTAGTAGACTCCGTCTTCGCCCATCTTCTTCGCGAGCTTATTGGACAGCACAACCAGAACCAGACCTACCACGCCTTTGAACAAACCGACGGTGGTACTGAAGCTCAATTGTCCGTTACGCAAACCCGCTGTATAGATATAGGTGTCAAAAATTTCGGCAACCTCACGGTTCAGTGAATTCAGGAGCAGGTACATATGCTCGAAGCCCAGATCCAGTGTATGCCCAATCTTGAGAATCAACAGTGTGATAATAACCGGACGGATGGCTGGCAGTGTCACGTGCCATGTCTTTCTCAGACGACTTGCTCCGTCCATCTCTGCTGCTTCATACAGCTGAGGGTCAACTACTGTAATAGCTGCTAGATAGATGATCGTTGACCAGCCAAGCTCTTTCCAGATGATCTGCCCGATATATACGGTACGCAGCCATTCCGGAGAGGTAAGGAAGCTTATTTTCTCCCCGCCCAGAGCAGCGATCATTTCATTGATAACCCCACCATCCACTGTCAGGAATACATAGGAGATGGATACGATGATAACCCAGGACATAAAGTGAGGAATGTAAATCACCGTCTGGATTACGTTCTTGAAGAGCTTGTGTCTCACCTCATTCAGCATCAGAGACAATATAATAGGTAGCGGGAAAAAGATTACGATGTTCAAGGCGAACAAAATCAGTGTATTACTTAGTAGCATAAAAAAGGTTGGTTCCGTAAAAAGGCGAATAAAGTGCTTCAATCCTACCCACGGACTACCCATGATTCCGAGGTATGGCTGATAATCCTGAAATGCGATAATCAGACCACCCATCGGCAGGTACTTAAAGATGATAAAATAAATCAATCCGGGAAGTACCATGAGATACAATAGTGCGTTTCGTTTCATACCCATGAACTGGCTGGTGCGTCGTTTCTTTTTAATGTTCACATCCACAGCTGTGACATTTGCTTTCACTGGGCAACCTCCTTCATCAACGTTCCGTTTACATGCCTCAGCTTACTGGAACATTGGCATTCCGTACATAATCATCTCGTGATAGCGCTTGCAGATCCCTTGTGGTTGCAGCGTTTTTCCCGTATACACATCATTTGAGGATTATCCCACAACATAATGATTATCCTGTAATGCCCCTGCTCGGTACCGGTCATAGCATGGACAATCTCGCCTGCGGATTATATACGGAATCCCCCATGCTTGGTAAAGTTAACTTATAAATGATTTCTACTCTAGGAGGTTAACGCATGGCATCAGCATCCTTCAAAAAGCAGACCGCAAGCAACCTTATATTTACGGTTGTGAACAATTCCTTGCTGGTCATTATCGCTCTCGCTTGTCTACTACCCTTTGTAAACGTTATCGCCAGCTCATTCGCAACGACTCAGGAGGTAGTAGCCAAGAAATTCATACTATTCCCTACTACGTTCTCGTTGGATGCCTATCAGTACATTCTTTCCACGCCAACGATCTTCAAGGGCCTAAGTGTCTCTGTTGGCGTAACATTAGTAGGTACATTAGTAAGTATGGTCTTAACTGCATTTATGGCTTACGCACTGTCCAGACAGTACCTAGTCGGACGTGGGGCTATCAACTTCATCATCGTATTCTCCATGCTCTTCAGCGGTGGTATGATCCCTACATTTCTCGTAGTAAAAAGCATGGGTCTAATCGATTCCTACTGGTCGCTGATCATCCCGGTTGCCATTAATGCCTTCAACTTGATCATTATGCGTAACTTCTTTCAGGCGCTCCCTGAGAGTCTTGAGGAATCTGCCAAGATGGACGGTGCCAATGACTTCGTCGTCTTCTTCCGAATCATGCTGCCGCTAGCCCTGCCATCCATTGCAACGATCTCACTGTTCTACGGTGTAACTTACTGGAACACTTACATGAATGCGATTCTCTACATTAATGACTCAACTAAATGGCCAATACAAATCCTGCTGCGCCAGATAGTCATCGTATCCAGTGGTATGCAGGCAGATTCAGGCTCGGTCGATGTCATACCACCTGCACAGACGATCAAAATGGCCGTTATCGTGATTGCAACAGTGCCAATGCTCATTGCCTATCCATTCGTACAAAAACACTTCACTAAAGGTGCCCTGCTGGGTGCAGTAAAAGGTTAAGACACCAAGCAGCAAGTTTCCGACATTATCAGAAACTTGCTGCTTTTCTTTTGGAGGACTTACTGATCTAGCACGAGTCCCGATCCACTGGACATTTCACTACACTTCACTTCATTACACTACACTACACTACACTACACTACACTACACTTCACTTCATTACACTACACTTCACTTCATTACACTACACTACATGCACTACACTACATACACTGCTCTACGAGTTCTACTACGAATGAAAGCAGGATGTGCAGGAGCTTAGGCACAAGAAGCTCCCAACGGAATCATGTGATTCCAGGAAGCCTCTGCTCCTTCAATATTCTATTGATATTAACTAATTAGCTTGCTTGATCTTGCGATAGGCACCAGGCGTCACGAGCTCCTTCTTGCGGAATGAACGGATGAAGTTCTGAGGATTATGGTATTGAAGCCGTTCTGCAATTTCCTTAATAGTCATCTCAGTCTCTGTCAGCCATTTCTTGGCCATTTCCAGTCGATAGCTCATCAGGTAATCACTAAAGGTCGTCCCGAACTCCTTCTTGAAGATACTACTCAAGTAGTTAGGGTTGTAATGAAGGCGATCGCCAATAATCTCAAGAGAAAGCTCCTGATCATACTCCGTGCGAATAATATCAGCAATCTGCTCTGAGAGCCCACGGAACTGCTTGTTGGTCTTCTCCTTCATACATCGAACCATCGGGAAGATCGCCTCGTCCACTAGCAAACGCTCAATCTCCTCGGGATTGCGAATGCTCAGTAATTTATGGTACAGAGCATGATTGTCATGAGTCAAGAGCACCTCAATGCCAAGCGTCTGCTCCAGTTGGATCAGGTTGTTCACCAGTCGAACCAGCATAACTTCAAAATTCATGGAATTCTTGCTCTTCTTCATCAGTTCAGCCAGCAAAGGATACAGATATCGGCTAACCATATCTTCATCCCCAAGACGGATTGCATCGAATAGCTGTGACTCCAGCTCTGCAGGATACTGCACCAGTACAGGTCCAGATACGACCTGAGAGATATCTTCATAGAAAATGATGGATTCCTTACCGAGATTGAGACGCTGATGGAGCGCTTGCTTACTCATCTCACAGGCTTCCTTGCTTTCAAGCAGTTGATCATAGACCTTACTAATGCCAATGCTGACAGACAAATTAAGATATTCCTTAACACTCTTGATCAGGGATTTAGCATAAGCCAGCACCTGCTTATTCATCTCCTGCTCGCTTAGATCCTTGAACATCAGGATTGTAGCCTGCGTGTTCGAATTCAGGATAATCGGGAGCATGCGCTGTTCGGAAGGAACCACTTCCTCCGTGAGCTTATTAATGGCTATTAGCAGCACGTCCATATCCGTAGGCTCACGCTTTCCGAGATTATCCAGCTGAACTAGCACCGTCATGAATCTGTAATGCTCCATATCTCTATATCCCAGGCGTGGCAGCTTGAGCCCAAGCTCCTCCGCAGTAACTCTATTGCGGAATAGATTAAGGATGAGCTGAGTCTCTAACTGCGGCATCTCAGACTCCATAAGAGTCTCAAGGCTTTCCTTCTCGGTAATGATGTTGTCTATTGAGTTCAGAATCCAGTCAATTTCATTTTTGGCTGCATCCTGTGTGTTCTTGGGAAGACTGCGCTTGATCTGTTGGATGGGCTTCGTAAAATAGACTGCAATAATGTAAGCTACCACCACCATAAGCAACACCAGTAGAACGCCCATAGCAATCAGACCAAATTTGGTCACTTTTAGGGCACTGGCGATCTCCTCCTGATTCAATACTGTCAAATAAGTCCAATTATTATAAGAGGATTTGGAATACATAATCATCAAAGGTCCGCCACGTTGTTGTTCAAGCGTGAGCTTCCCTCCGGCAGTTTCTGTTCCAACCGACTCCATAATCTGCTTAAGCTGGATATCCGACAATAGCCCCGGCGTCGGCGCCGTCTCATACATAAGAACACCTTGGCGATTCAGAATGTACACGTTGGTGTTCTCGTCACCAGAACGAATGGAGTTGTTTAACGTTTGCAAAGAAATATCTGAAAGTGCGATAGCCTGCTTTTTCTTAGAGAATACAGGTAATGTATTTACGAATTGTATTCCTTCATCTGTCTTTACCCAGAATTGAGAGCTGTTCTGATTCTCTATATAGGAAGCGAACATCTCTTTACGATCTTCGTCGGACAGATAACTTAGCGTGCCATTGGCTACTTTCCAGTTCTTCTCCAGACTGATTAGGGAATACTCCGTTCCCTCCATACCCATCGTAGCAATATAATTCAATTGTGTGTTGACGTCCCTGTATGCAATAAAATCTTTCTCTGTAATTGGACTCAGGACGACATCCCGAAACGAGCTGGTGGTGCTATATGTGTTGAAGGCATATTCAATGGTCTGAATTTTCTGCTCCAAATTGTTCTTGATCTGTGTAATATAATTCTGTTTGCCATTCGCAACACTCTCTATGACTGAGTTAGTGGTATAAATATAGATATAGCTGCCGAAGCTAATAACAAGCGTTACACCGAGCACGAGAATCGGTAAAAAGATTTTGTAGAACATGATTCCTTTTTTCATGTAAATCCCCCTCAGGTCGTACCTATTACCAATTATAGCGTTTTCACAGAAAGGTGCCAATTAAAATTTACCTTTCCTCCGTTTTTGCAACCCCAGTCATGATCAGCCCCATTCTATTCAATTAGATAATTATAATAGAAGCACATGGATTATATTGTGAAGAAAATTACAAAGTTTTGATAATTTAATGTCCACTCCATTACTAGTCTATTGTGTGTTAACTGCACTATTGCATTTCGGATTTAGACATGATATATTGATTGAGGCATCAAATATTGATGAGTCAAGTATTGATGGGTCAAACAGTTCAGCAGAGCATGAACGATGTGAGCTGAATTTATATGTCCACACCTAATCTTGACATCGTACACTGACTTCTATTCTTCAAGCATGGACAACATGCGCAGGAATGAGCTAGCAGCTAACATGAACAGGCCTGTCATATATAGCTCGGCAATCCATGATTACTTTGACATCAGGCAAAGTTAAAGTCCGGATATGTATATTAATGATACAACGAATATATTTTGTAATATTATCAGAAAAATCCTATTCAGAGAATCCTTGACTTTTACATCACGATCCTCCCGCAGCTTATTAGATTCGCAGTTGATCGTAGGATTCGTCTCGTATCAGATCTTGGATGGCTATTAGCTGACAGTCACAAGACACTCTGCACTAATAGAAGCTACTAAGGAGGTGGAACATGACACGTCCAGTTAACGACCAGGAACAGGTCCTATACCTACTGAACACACTCGGTAACCAGATGAGTCCAAAGTTCGAGCGTTGTACCGGAATCAGTTCGTCCAGATTAGACATCCTGCATGAGCTCTGCCAAGTGGAGGAGATTAACCAGTCGATGCTGCAAAAGCTAATTAATATCGACAGTGCAGCTATCACTCGGCACCTTAAGCAGCTGGAGGCTGAGGGGATGATTGTCCGCAGCAAAAAGCCAGATGATCAGCGTGTTACCTTCGTGCAGCTATCAGAGCATGGTCGAGAGCGGATAGCAGCCTTTCGCAAGGAAAAAGAGGTCTTTCTGGGGCAGCTACTACACAATTTTACTGAAGAGGAAGTATCTCAGCTGGCCGATTATCTGCAGCGCATGCAGAATAATATTTAAATGTATGCATGCTCCGTGTAATCGCACACGAAGTCACAATGGTGACTAGGAAAACGTCTATCTTTGTTCTTTCACAGCAGACAGACCAAATAGACATATAACTAATAAGGAGTGTTGAACCATGGGAAATTTCCAAGCAACTAACGATTTTAATGAAGTGACTTACGGCCGCCGTTCAGTGAAGGCTTACGATCCAGAGGTCAAAATCAGCCGCGAAGAGCTGACAGAAATGCTGGAGGAAGCAATGCGCGCACCATCCTCCGTCAACATGCAGCCTTGGCGCTTCCTGGTCATTGGCAGCCCAGAAGGTAAGGAGAAAATGCTGCCACTGGCTAGCTTTAATCAGACGCAGGTAGAGACATCCGCTGCAGTCGTTGCTGTCTTCGTGGATATGAACAATGTAGAGTATTTGGAGAACATTTATGCTGAAGCTGTAAAACGCGGGTATATGCCTGCAGAGGTGATGGATACGCTGGTTCCTAGAGTTAAAGGGTATTATGAGAACCAGTCCCCAGCTGATCTGCGTGATGTGAACCTGATTGACGCTGGACTCGTCTCCATGCAATTCATGCTGGTCGCACGGGCACACGGGTATGACACCAATCCGATTGGCGGCTATGACAAGGCACGCATTGCAGAAACCTTCGGAATGGACAAGGACCGCTACCAGCCGGTTATGCTGATTACCGTTGGCAAAGCAGCCAAAGAAGGCTACCCATCCTATCGTCTGCCTGTTGAGACTGTTACAACCTGGGCATAATGTGGTTACTGGCTGAATGCATCAATCCCCTTGATGAATTCACCCTTGTATATAATAACCAGCTATATCAAGTATTCTTTCACATTCATTCTAGCGAAAAGAGGAGATATTATGCTTATTATTCATGCGCACATGCAAATCAAACCTGAACAGGAACAACAATTCCTTGCTGCCGCAAAGCCCCTCGTGGCTGCTACCCGACTGGAAGAAGGAAACATTAGCTACGAGCTGACTAAGAGCACGGAGCAGGAGTATCGTTACACCATGGTTGAGCTATGGAAGGATGAGGCTGCTACAGCAGTGCATAATAGCAGCGAGCACTTTCAAGCTTTCGTGAAGATTGCTCCAGAATTCATGGCAGCGCCAATGGATCTTCAGATCTTCAGTGGTGAGCAAATTAAGAAATAATATACTTATATCCCACTATTCATTCTCCATATCCGATGGAACTGGGCCACAGAGCAGGACGCGATAATTCTTATCCGTCCTGTTTTTTTGTATTACTGCAGAAAAGATCGCTCACTACTCCTTTTAACATAACGGACTAGCGCTAATTCATACCTATATATACAGTAGCTTATGTTGGCGGCATCCGACCTCAAAGGAGCGTTGTAGCATGAACGATGACATACCTAAGAGCAAGAACTCTGAGAGCAAGAAACAATGGATTGTTCCACAACCCATTCGTAAGGACGGAGCAGGTGGTCTAGACCTTGGTCCCCGGGATGTATTAAGGGACCTCCAGAACCCCGATATGCTCGTCCCTCCCGCAACCGATGCGGGGCTGATGCCCAATTTGCGCATGTCCTTCTCTGATACTCATATGCAATTGAATCATGGCGGCTGGTCCCGTGAGATTACCGTCAGAGATTTACCGATTGCCACCACGCTCGCCGGAGTGAACATGAGCCTGACACCGGGGGGTGTACGGGAGCTACATTGGCATCAGCAATCGGAGTGGGCCTATATGATCTGGGGAACTGCACGAGTCACATCAGTCGATCAGAATGGGCGTAATTTTATCGCGGATGTCGGGCCAGGAGATTTATGGTTCTTCCCCAAGGGACTCCCTCACTCGATCCAGGGACTGGAGGAGGGCTGCGAGTTCCTGCTCGTATTTGACGACGGATCGTTCTCAGACCTCAATACGCTGTCGATCTCGGATTGGTTCGCTCATACCCCTGCAGAGATCCTGTCTGCCAATTTTGGCGTACCGGAAACGGCCTTTGCTGCCAGACCCGACGAGCAGGTATATATTTTTCAGGATACAGTCCCCGGGCCCATTAGTAGTGAAGCTATTTCTTCACCGTACGGGACCGTTCCGCTCTCCTTCACATATCGACTCTTGGAGCAGACACCGATCATCACACCCGGAGGCAGTGTACGGATTGTGGACTCAACGAACTTTCCAGCTTCCACGACAGTAGCTGCTGCATTAGTCGAAATTCTTCCTGGAGCCATGCGGGAGCTACATTGGCACCCCAATGCGGATGAATGGCAATATTACCTGACAGGGCAAGGACGCATGACTGTCTTCGGGGGCAACGGCACTGCTCGAACCTTCGACGTCCGGGCAGGCGACGTTGGCTATGTACCGGTAGCAATGGGGCATTATGTACAGAACACCGGAACAGACACCCTGTGGTTCCTTGAAATTTTTCGCAGCGATCGCTTTGAAGACATCTCATTGAATCAATGGATGGCCTTAACTCCCAAGCAGCTTGTACAAGACAATGTCCATGCATCGCCCGAGCTGATGGATGCACTGCGCAAGGAAAAATGGCCTGTTGTGAAATATCCCCCATTGGGGAAAAAGTAGAAAAATAACAAAATGGCTGTCTCCCAACATTCTGGGAAACAGCCATTTCTGGAGGTTGTGATGTTCACTCATCGTGAGTCATCAACTTACTCGGTACATGATACGATGGATTGTCAGGGACTCGAACCCTGGACCGCCTGATTAAGAGTCAGATGCTCTACCAACTGAGCTAACAATCCTCAATTCCGCTCTCTATCGGAGCTGACTTTTATATCTTACTCCTGGAGTTCATAAAAGTCAAGCATTTATTTAACAAAACTCGACAAAAGTTGAGGGACAGCTTACTCGTCCCTCTCGATTGCACTACACGGCTATATAAATAGCCGCCCCCTCACAGTACACACACTGGAGGAGTCGGCTATTCAGACGGTCCAAGCCCGTTATAACATTTTTAGCGAATGGTGCGACGTTCAAGTTCACAGAACTGGATACGGCTTCTTGTATACTCCACAAAGTTAAGGGTTATGGAATACACGTTCACTGCCCAGCTACAGTATGTTCAATCATTCTCTCAAGCATCGCAGCCAGCTCAGCTCGGGTCGCGTTCCCCTGCGGGTCCAGACGATAATCCGCCTTACCGCTCAAGACTCCCATCGAAATGAGACGTTTCACACTCTCCGTGGCCCAGCTGCTGACAAGGTCTTGGTCCGTGTAAGCGGCTATCGTTGGTGGATTAGCCTCATTATTGCCCGTTGTCAGCTCCATGTGCTTCAATGTGTTCACCATGATCACAGCAAGCTGTTCGCGAGTCACGGGTGCATCAGGTTCAAAACGCTGAGACCCCGTGCCACTAACAATTCCGTTATCCGCTGCCCAGCCAATATAGCCGGCATAGTAAGCATCTGGCTGAACATCGCTGAAGCGAGCTGCATATCCCTCCGTCTCAGCCTCCGCCAGGCGGCCCAGCACCGTAACGATCATGCCGCGTGTCATAGTAGCATTCGGGCTGAAGGTCTGCTCCGTCGTTCCGCCGAACAACTCGCGTGCAGTTACGAAATCTATCGACTCGCGTGCCCAGTGTCCCGCTGTATCCGTGAAGCTCTTCGCATTATCCTTGAAGCTGTAATGAACTGAGCTGTCTCCAATGAAATGCATCTGTCCACCAGACATGGCGCTCAGCTTCATAATGCGTTGTATCCCATTCACCATAACATATGGTACAAGCGTCTTATCCGACAGCGACGCAATGCCAGGTGTTAATGTAAGCTTGCCAATGTGACTGTCAGGTGTCAGTAGCTCCGTCGTGAACACATAATCGGATAAATGCGATTGCTGCACTGTGGCGTAGCCTTCGCTGTCCACTGGCGCATTTTGCAGGAATTCCAATTCACCTGTTGTCTCATTTAGATAATAGTAGTACAACGTCTGACCTGCATATTGTGAGCCCACGAGAAGCCTGATGTTTACCTGCCCAGGCAGCTCCCCGGTACCATTGTAGCTAACAATCAAGGCTCCATGCTCGCCAGCTAATTCGTTCATTGTGCTGAGATTTGCTCCTGCGTTGAAGCGCAGTCCAAAGTCAAAGTCTGTGGTGCCCTGAACAACCGCCATGCTACCAACTGGGAACGTAAAGGAATAGCTCGGTCCGCTAAGCACAACTTCACGGCTCTTGTTCAGTTCCACCAGCCCTGTAATCTGCGATTGGGACAATAACGTTGATCCCCGGGACAGATCTACGCGTACCCCTGCGCTACCTTCTTCAATAAACTCAGGCTTCACATACGGACTGGCAGGTGTCGTAGTTGTACTGCTTCCACCACCACCTGATCCGGAAGAATCATCATGATCGGCTGAGCTCGATACTACTCGCCACTGTGCATATACGGTCAGCTCGCTATCCACAACAGATTCTGTCGTAAAAGTCGTGCCATTTCCATCCGGCTGTGTATTCCAGCCAATGAACCGATATCCCATGCGCGTCGGTGGGCTCGGCAATGCTGGCACATGCTCACCGGAGAGTACAGCTATGGCTCCTGGTATTGCTTCAGTAGTCCCACCATTTTTGTCAAAGACAACGTTATAGTAGCTTGGCGCAGTAACGATCGGCGTCAGAATGATATTAGTGTTGCTGGTAGTTTGGTTCGCAGCTACACTCACACCACTAATCTGATTGGTGATGTAGCCATTTTTTTGCGCTGTGACTACATATTCAGTACCTGCTGGAATGTTCACCAGGGTATAGCTGCCATTCACATTCGTAGTTGTAGAGTATACGCTATCCGTTACGCCGTATACGCTGCTGCCGACAGATACACTGACGCTGGCTCCCTCAACAGGTTGTGTGCCATCCGTGATGATTCCTGTAATTGTACCTGTAGTTACTTCCGGTTGATCCGCTTGCCACTGTGCATACACAACCAGATTCGTATTCACAGGTATACCACTGGTCCATTCGCTTCCTGTTCCATCGGCCTGCGTGTTCCAGCCCTGGAAGCTGTACCCCTGACGTGTAGGCGGCGTAGGTAGCTCTGTCATAGCTTCCCCGGCAGTCACGGTCACTGTAGCAGGAGAAGCCTCTGTATCCCCACCGTTGCTGTCAAACAATACTGTATGCAAAACTGGTACAGCACTTAGCTTCACATTCATATCCGTAGTTGTCTGCCCGTTATTCACTTGCACCTTCCCTGTAGTGGCTGTGATGAATCCGTCCTTGGATACAGACAGCACGTAGCCCGAGCCAGCCGGGATCTCCTCCAGTACGTAGCTGCCATCAGCTGCTGTCATCGTGGAATAGACCTGTCCACGAATAGTTACAGCGACGCTCGCCCCTTCCACAGCCCCAGTCCCGTCAGTAACAAATCCACTGATGGAGCCCTTGTATTCCAGCTCCTCCGCCGCTAAAGCTGCAACTTCTTTGGAGCTGAGGGCCCGACTATAGATACGGAAGTCTGAGACCTTGCCCTTGAAATAACGGTCACCTGAATAAGGCGGTCTGCCTATATAGTTAGCTACGGTCGCTTCAATGTCCTTTGGCGACAGCGTTATCGCAGTGTTTTGTCCAACCTGAACACCGTCCTCATACAATGTTGCTGTATTGTTAGAGATGGTGTATACGAGGTTTTTCAGCACCCCTTTATTGACGGAAGCTCCCTTGGATACGGTCTGTTCTCCCACATACCAGTTCGGCGTAATGGATGTGCGGTATATCCCACTCGAATCCTCCAGCATCCCGAGATAGCGGGTACCCTGCACAACTGTTGGATTGCTGGCAAAGGAGTATAACCATGATGGACGGGCATTGGCTGGATCAATCTCCACACTAATGGATATGGTAGCAGCCTCAACATTGCTCAATATACCATTCGGAAGTTGTATGGCGTCATTCGTACCATCCAGGGTTATGGCTCCATCGTAATCAGTAGTCACTTCGGCTCCGCCGATCAGTACGCCGGCATGACCATTTCCAGAAATATCACTTACTTCGGTTCCAGCAACCGTATCCTGGCTAAAGGTATACCGCAGCATCGCATCATCTATCGTAATTGCTCGAATGACAAGCTTGAACGTTCTCGTGTCACTCACAGCTCCCTTGGTAGCCGTGGCTGTCAGTGTAACCTCTGCATCCGGTTGTCCCATAGCAGGAGGTGAGATTCGTAGCGTGCCACCAGTTACCTCGGCAATCGCAGCATCTGAGCTGTCCCAAGTAATGCTGGCTCCATGGTCTCCCATGAGCGGTAGCTGAATATCTGTGCTTACAGGCTGCGCTGGAAGCTGGATATCCTGTAATGCATCCTGTACGGCCTGCTCATCGCTGTACGTCACATTAACAAAGATCGGATTCGAATAGAACCACAGGTCCGAATAATTGCGATCATTGATCTGGGTAAAACGTGTCTCGTTGTCCACCGTCGTATTCTTCTGGTCAAGCAGCGGCTCCCCATTGCTCGTCTCTCCAGGAACGTCCGTGCCCAGATTCGTTCCCCTGAGTCGGAAATATTGATTCTCGCTTGCGGGACCAACCGGATAGGTAATCGTGTTATACCCCTCTGCATCCGTCACCCAGTCTGCGCTTGTGAAGCGCTTCAGGACCTTGGTTGTGTCGTTGGTAGCCTTGTTGTAGGCCGCAGTTCCGGGCTCAACTGGTCCTGTTACATTGCCGACAATCAGGTCAACATGGTCTACCTGCACAGGATCACCGTTGTTGTTCTGGTTCGGACTCTTGAAGCGAATCTTCAGCTCCATCTCGTCACCAGCAGCTACTTCAAGCTCGCCACCCATTTCCTTCATGCTTTCAGTACTCTGGATGCTGAAATCAAGAGCGTTAATGAGATCACCCGTCGCTGAGAAGGATTTGCCTGAACGCATGCCCTCGACAATGGACTTCATGTCACTGCCCTCTACCCATGTATAATTCTTCGAATACTCTCCTGGCCAATAGCCGCTGGAATACCTGCGGTCATTGCTGATCTTGAAATGAAAATCAGAGTTCCCGAAGTTCCAGAACTTCCGTCCCTCACCCAGCAGGGCATCCCACATGCCTCCGACCTTAGCAATGCGAACATCGGCCCCCCCGTAGATATCCACAGTCTCACCACGATCCGGAGCCATCTGGTTACCCGGAATGCCTTCGAAGCCAAAAGCAACACGAGGCGCAATATTATTCATGTCGCGAATGTCCTGCACCTTCAGCTCAGCGCTCGTTCCATTCTTCCGAGAAGGATGGTTGAACAAGGCGTAGCTGTCAGGATAATTCGCTGCCAGCCAGCGAAATGCTTGTCTGGCATCACTGGCTGTTGAGTAGGCCCGTTGATCAGCTGCATTCCAGGCTAGCACGTCTGCTGGATCGAACAGACTTGCATCCCGGTTCGAGAACAGATATTCGAATTGGTTGATCGCCTTTAGCGCAGCAGGAGAGCCAGGATCATCCGTAATGATCCCTACGCTCACATGATCATAAGTCGGCATATCCCACTCGAAGCCACTGAATATCGTCTTGCCCGCATATTTCCCGGCATCCTGCAATTCTTTGATCTTTGGTGCCTGATAGAGCGCAATCCCCTTTGATACAGGAATAGGAGAGCTGAGGGTATTCCCTTCCTCATCGCGTCCAGACATGCGAAGATGCTCTGATAAGGCTGCCCAGTCGAGTCCATTTTGCTCAAATGCAGCATCCAGTACATCTTGCAACTTACCTTGTGCGTCATCCGATTGTGTTGTATGTATATGATATTCTCCAGTTACCCATCTTCCCTGCGCATCGTGCCCATCTTGGCTACCACCCTCTGCCGCATAGGATACACCCGTAAATCCTGACAAAGGACTCAAAGCCCCCGCAATAAAGCTAAGCACAACACAACATGACAGCAATCGTTTTCCCAACACAATAATCCTCCCTGACCTTCAATCTCTGTCTGTTATGCAAAACTCCTCCTTATGCACTCACGTGACACACAAGTGGAGTTCTGACTATACAGAACGCATTCTCTTACTCATTGTCACATCAAATTGTTATCGAGGTATCACAAGAGTATTAAAGGTCAGGCGAATATTGTCGAAATATGTTGATAATTGTATAGAAAAATCCCCTCATCATAAACAGGGCGATATCTCGCATGAGTCTGTCTACTATGAGGGGCTATCGTTGATCTAGTGCAGTTGTCTCTAGTGCAGTTGTCTCTAGTGCAGTTGTCTCTAGTGCAGTGGCTCTATTACAGTTTCTTCTATTGCAAACTTACTCTATTGCAGCCTACTCAACCTTGAACTGGCTCAGTTCCTTCTGTAGCTGCTTGGAGATCTGGTTCAGCTGATCGGATAGCTCCGCTACCTTCTCGATGCTCTCTAGCTGCTCCTGAGTACTCGCACTGACCTCCTGCGTAGACGCCGAGTTCTCCTCCGTCGTGGCAGATATCGTCTCCAGCGCATGCAGAATCTCATCCTTGTGCTGATGGATATTCAGGGTACCACGGCTGATCTGATTCATCCGTAGCTTAAGCTCCTCCAGATCCTTACTAATATGTGAAAATAGCTGCTTCGTGGCGTCCACCGATTTGGCATTCTCCTCGGCAATTCTCAGACCATCGACCGTATGCTGTACAGATAGCTTCGTCTTCTCTTCTATGAATCCGACCTTCTTATAGATTTCCTGCGTAGCCGCCGCAGTCTGCTCAGCGAGCTTGCGCACCTCTCCAGCAACAACTGCGAAGCCTTTACCCTGCTCTCCAGCACGAGCCGCTTCGATCGAGGCATTCAAGGCCAACAGGTTGGTCTGAGTCGCAATCTGTTGTACGGTGCCCACAAAGCTGGCAATCTCGCTGCGACTCGCATCAATATCATGAATCAGTGCCGAGATAGCCTGGGTAGACTTATTATTCTCCTCTGCCCATTGGGACAGCTGAGTTACGACGTCGAGTCCGTATTCACTCTGCTCCGAGGACGTCTGTACCATTTGCTCCATTGCTGTCGCATCATTAGCAATACCATCAATCTGATGGGACAGCTCCATCGTCTTCGTCAAAATATTGTCCGACTCCACAGACTGATAATTGGTCGCACTGGCAATCTCGTTAATAGCCACCGCTGTATCATTCATTGTGGATGCTGTCTTGGTAGAAATGACCTGCAGATCGTTGGAGGATTGATTCAGCACCTGAGAGGTATTGCCAACCATCTGGATCATGCCATAGATTTTCTCTACCATTTTCTGAATTCCCTGTGCAATCTGGCCTAACTCATTATTGGAATTCACTTCGAATTGAACGGTCAGATCACCATCCTCAATCTGCTTCATCTTGGCAAGCAGCTTCGGAATGCTTCTCAGAATGGAACGCAGTACAACATAGCAGATCAACACCAGTAGAATCGTCGCTCCAGCAAACCCACCAATCGTAATCCAGGTAAAGGAGCCTAGCTCCTCCAGCACTTCTTTCTCAGCTATCGTCAAGGCTACAGACCACCCTGTATCCCCACTAGTAGCATAACCAACATATCGGCGCTCACCCTGATCATTAATCAGCCGTACCCCAGATTCTCCGGCCATCATCTGCTGACCGATCTCACCGAGTTCTCCCTCACTCTCGTTGAACTTCTGCTTCAGAACTTTATCCTGATCAGGGTGGTACAGAATATCTCCATCTTTGGTGGTCAATACGGAATACCCTGTGCTACCGAGAGAGTAGCTCTGCATGATGTCCGGAATATCCTTGAAGGCAATGTCTGCAACGACAAATCCGATAATCTGATCATTATCATCCTTCACCGGATAAAAAATCCCCATCAGCATGGTGCCATTGTTGACGTCAGCATAAGGCTCCGAGAAATATAACCCGTTCGCTTCCATGGCAGGCTTATAATAAGGACGATCCTGCACATTGAATTCAGCATTGGCCGCCGCTCCATCATTTTGCAGCCAGAAGCCCTTGCCGTGAATGCCAAGGACCCATGCATCCGCAAAGGAAGGCTCTTCTTTCACAATAGCTGCCAGGGTTGCCTGTGTCTGTGCCGCATGCGTTGAAGTAAGTACATCTTCCGAGGAAGAGGTTGTCTCAATGTATTTCCGGAAAATGTCATTGGTGGACATCTGCTTCACCAATGCTCCTTTTTCTTTAAATAACGCATCGAACTGTGAAATGACAGATTGTGTCTTGGTCTGTAGCATCGCTTCCTGTTGCTGCACCAGCATGGCTCGGGTATTCGTATACATGAATGTGCCTAGAATGCTGAACACTACAAGAATGTTTAAGAATAAAATGATTGCAAGTGTGTTCGCGATACTTTTTGAGCCAGAAAATTTGTTCATGATTCGTTTTACCATTCTTTCATCTCCCTGTACCTTGTTTGGTTATCATGAACCCTTCCGCTCACAACCCATCCAAAGACCTATATAATATTACTTTTGAACTGTTATCTAATATTCATTTTCGGTATTTGCGCAAGCGATTTTTAGGAGATTCTTACCGAAATCATAAAATATTTTCTATCAGCCGAGCCGTGCAGGAAGATACCAACGAATAAATCAAATTCTACCTCATAATCACCCATTCATATCCATGAACTCAAAATGATTACTATCCTCCCTGCTTGACAAGGGAGTTATGATCCATTAGATTTTATAATAGTTAAGGACTTAACTATATGGAATGGTGCGTGTGTATGTATGAAAGATTTACAGGATTTTGTAACCGACTTACCGCTGCAGCAGCAAGTCTTCTTCACCCTGGTCGAGACGACAGCCCAGCTTGTCGATGTCTCGGAGAAATACTGGCAATCCCAGGGACTGACAGGAGCTAGAATACGTATTTTGGTAGAAATAATGAAGGAGGGCGGCACCGTCCTTCCTACGACACTCGCCCACAAGATTGGAGTAACAAAGGCCAATATTAGTCTGTTGCTCAGTCCGATGGAGCAGGATGGCCTGATTCACCGTGCCCCGCACCCTACGGATGGAAGAAAATGGGTAGTATCCATTACCGGGGAGGGACAGCGCTTGCTTCTGCTGCATTTACCGGAGAATCGACAACGGATCGCAGAGGGCCTTCAGGGGCTTGACGAGGGCGAGCTGGAACAGTTATTGCTGTTGCTTGCTAAGTTGAAGAGAGCTTAATGCAGGCAATAGATCACGGATGGCCAAATCACTTGACGGGAGCTACTAGCGCCGTAGTTAAATTCCGTACGTATTGTGCATTTGCAGCCAAATAGTTAAGCGTTAAACTACATGTAAAGGAAAGGACGATGCGCTCATGTCCATTGTGATTACAGGGGCTAGTGGCAAGCTGGGACATCTGATTATCGAGCAATTGCTTCATCAGATCTCTCCAGAGCGTATTATTGCAGGGGTTCGGCGTCTTGAAGCTGGAGATTCATATCGTGCCGCAGGCATCCAGGTGCGCTTATGCGATTATGATCAGCCCCAGTCGATTGAGCAAGCTATGGCCGGAGCCTCCCAGCTATTACTCATCTCAAGTTCTCATACGGATGATACCATCCGATTTCGCCAGCATGCACATGTCATTGAGGCTGCCAAGAGGACGAAGGTGGAGCATCTGGTCTACACTAGCTTTGCTTTCCCCGAGCATGGCTCAGGCCCTCCTGTTCATTTACACTTGGCCACGGAGTATGCCATTCGCGCCTCTGGTATAGCCTACACTTTTATGAGAAACGCACTCTACACCGACATTATAGAGGCCCTTGATCTGCAGACGATTATAGCAGAGCAGCAGATTGTCTGCCCTCCTGAAGCTTGGACATTTAATACGGTCATTCGAGCCGATCTGGCAGCCGCCACAGCGAACGTACTCGCCCAGCCCAGCAAACATCGCAACAGAATTTATGAGCTAACTGCGTCTACCTCATGGAGCTTCTCTGATCTAGCAGCAGCTCTCTCGGAGCTCGTCGGCACGCCAATGGCTGTGCAGCAGGACCCACAGCTACAGCATTGGATATTTAACTTTTTGCGTACAATTGATACCTCATCAACAACAACTGATCTGGAACAGCTGCTTGGCCACCCTCCCACCTCCTTGCAGGACAGCTTGCAGCTATTTATAACTGGCTTTAACTCCACAGATTATTAGCTCTATCAACCAGAATAGTAGCATCGACCAGTTCCGTAGTAACATCGAGCAAAAAAAATTGCTTTGCCCTAGCTACACCAGGGCAAAGCGATATCGGATAAGCAGGGAGTCTCACTGCTCTATTACAACAGGCAAGCCTCTTCCGCGCTTCACGCGCCCTGCAATCAGGGCAATCCAATAACCAGCGGCAAGAGCGATTACACAGATCAGGCTATTCAGAGCCCCCACTGGATACCCCGGATACAGCACCACAATCGAGCCAGCCACCAGTCCCAGCATGGAAGCATACATGAGCAGGGCATAACGCTGCAATAAAAATCGAATAAGTCTGCTTGTAATGAGAATCCCCGCCACAATCCCCGCTCCAATCGTAAAGATGACTGGCAGATTCATTGAGGATATGGCCGAGATCGCGGTATAGTACACGCCGAGCAGGGTAAGAATCAGCGCCCCACTAATGCCAGGCAGTATTAACGCTGTGCTCGCCAGCCAGCCCGAGACGAACAGGAACAGATAATCCGAAGCAGTCAGATCCGTCATGATAATATCTCGTTCAACATCCAGAAATCTTGTCGCAGCTACCGCCAACAGAGACAGCAGTATGAGTACATAGTGCCGCAACCGCATGGGTTCCTTACTTTCTGTCCGGGCAGTTCTCCATAATGAAGGCAAGATGCCAATGACCAGGCCCATAAATAGAAAATGGGTAGGCTGAAAATAATGCTCCAGCAGGTACTTGATTACCATGACAGATATGATGAATCCACCGAACATTCCGATCCCTAGCGGGATTAAATAGGCTATGCCTTCTTTCCAGCGCTTCGAGGTCAATTGGCCAATGGCCTCAATCAACCTCTCGTAAATTCCCATGAGTACCGCAATGGTACTACTGCTTACGCCAGGAACCGTCTCCACCGTCCCCATCGCCATACCCTTGAAGATTGCTTTCCAATTCAGCATGCTTCCCTCCATACGCTATATCTATTGGTCTGATATGATAATTTCTGAATTATTGTACTTGATTGGGTACGGTTTTTCCAATGCTGGCAGGGAAGTGAGGCAAGCATTGGAATAACTCATTCAACCTTCATGGATTGTAGCCAGTTTACTCGTTACCTGCATCAATCTTGGTGAGCTTGCGTGGTTCCTGTTCTTTCTCCCCATACCAGACCAATACATTCGCAAACAAATCCAAAATACGAGTAAAGCTTTCCTTGTCAGCCTCCGAAATGGTATCGGCATATCGAAAAATATCATCAAAGCAAAGCTCCCGAACAAATTCAGTGTACTGGGCGTACACCTCGCGTCCTTTCGCAGAAGGCTTCACATAGATGTCTTTACGATTGCCGCTCAAATGATATTTCTCCAGCAGGCCTTTTTCCTTCAAAATCTTCACGTTCTTGGAGAATGTGCTGCGACTAACACCTAGACGTTCTGCCATTTCTGACATTTTCTCTTCCTTATCCTCTGCTTCCAGAATATATTCCAGAGTCTGGATCTGCGAGGCGGAGAACATGACGTCTGTACCGTAGCTTCGCTGCAGCTTGTAGGTGTTAGAATATGCATTTCCGTACTTTATAATTTTCTCGATCAATGTCCGATGGTTGCCCATCCAATCTAACTTCATGGGTAATCCCTTTCATCTTCAGAATTCTTTCTCTTCCAATGTACTGAAATCAGATATGTTTTTCAATCCATGTGATCGTTTCTTCAATGACTTCATCCCGAGTCGGTTCGTTAAATATTTCATGCATAAGGTGAGCATAGATTTTCAATGTTTTATCGGTCGAGGCGATGTCTCCGTAGAAGTCGCGCGAATCCTGTTCACTCACCAGCCCATCGTTTGCACCATGCAGAACAAGCACCGGGTCCACAAACTGCTTCGCATGTTCCTTTAACCAGACCACTCCATAACCCAGACTATTGAATAGATCTACGGAAATTTCTTTTTCGACTAACGGATCATTCGCATATGCGGATACAACCTCCGGATCACTACATACGCCGCTGCCAAGCTCATTTGGGAAATACGTGCCTGGAGGAAGATCAAGTGGCAGCTCACCAGCAACCTTTGTATTGTAGCGGGTAAGTGCCCCAGAAAGAACGATGCCTTTCACTTTACCTGGATATTTCGTTCCAAAGGATGAGGTCGCAAATCCGCCCATACTATGACCGATGACAAACAGAGGGGTATCGCCGCTCTCCTGCAAGGCCGCTTCAACAATGACATTCACATCCTCTATAAGCTGATGAAAATCACTGTAGAACGTACGCTGCCCTTCCGATCTCGCATGACCACGATGGTCAAATCGGTAAACGTTAATATCGCGGTTGTTCAGCTGATCCGTCAAATAATCATAGCGCCCGGCATGCTCGCATAGCCCATGTACAATAACCGCAGCTGCCTTCGCATCAGTAACTACATTCTTGCTGAAATAGAGCTGAGTTCCATCAAAGGTCTTAATAGTTGTCTCGATGCTGCTCATATCTTCTCCATCCCTTTCGTAGCGCTCAAGCACCAAACACCTGAAATACTCTAGCCTTGAGCACGCTTAGTATGTGTGCCATGACGGTAATCTAGCTTATTTTTTGTGTTTCATAGAAATAATATTGTTTCTTACAGAAACAATATAGCATTGGGTATACGCATTGTCTATAGAAAAATTAAAGCGGTTACATATAAACCAACAAATCTTAACTATTATTCATCTTATCGATAAGCTTTTGCCTGATTTAGTTCTTTTTTCATACAAAAAACCCCATCAGCTTAGCTGACGAAGTTTTATATCGCTTTTATTTTAGTACTCGCTTACCTCAAATGTTAATACGCGATCATACAGAATGTATTCCTTGCGACTATTGAACGGTCCTCTGTTGTTATCATGCTTATTAATTGCATACGAAGCTTTTCCAGTTCCCGCCTGCTTTGCTTCGTACCAAGCAATGAAATCATTAACTTCCTTCATGCTTAGATCAAATTCTTTCTCCAGCCCCGTTGTCATGGTAACCACTAAAATCGCCCTGCTACCGGATGGTTGTTCTGGTGTTGGTTGCTCCGGTGTTGGTTGCTCCGGTGCTGGTTGCTCCGGTGTTGGTTGCTCTGGTGTTGGTTGCTCCGGTGTTGGTTGCTCTGGTGTTGGTTGCTCTGGTGTTGGTTGCTCCGGTGTTGGTTGCTCTGGTGTTGGTTGCTCCGGTGTTGGTTGCTCTGGTGTTGGTTGCTCCGGTGTTGGTTGCTCATTCATCATAGAGATTTTCTGAGCAGTGGACAAGATTGTATTCCCACTTGTTCCACCAAAAATAAAGATGTCACCACCGACCGTAGCTGCAACACTTTGATTTCTTGGAGAGGTTAAGCTCGTAAACGGTCTTATTTCATTGGTGTCAGGATTAAATATTTCAACCCGAGATTGAATCGTAGTATCTTTCTGCCCACCCATTACATATATTTCACCGTTGTATACTGTTGAGGCAGCCCCGGAAGTAGCGATCTTAAACGTGTTCCTCTTGATCCAACTATCGTTCGAGACATTGTATTCATAAATATTTGCAGACATCCCCTTAGAGAACCCCGTGCCTCCTCCAAAGGCATACATTTTGCCATTGACGGTTTCGAGACTCATACCATTTAATTTTGCGGGGAAATCTTTGAGCTTTGTCCACTTGTTGTTGGCGATATCATATCGTTCTACTGTCGCGACTATTTTAGAATCACTACTTGCTGTTGCTCCACCAACAACATAGATCATATTATCCAAGATGCCTGCTCCTGCCCATGATCTGGCCTGAAGCATATCAGCAACTGTAGTCCAACTATCCGTAGAAGGTTCGTATACCTCTATCTTATTTGTCCTAGCTAAGTTCCCACCTTTATCATAGTAGCCACCTATTAGATAAACCTTATCCTCATATACCGCAGCTGACACGGCAGCACGTTCAGTAGGCATGTTCGTTTTTTGAACCCAGGTATTTGTTGCTGGATTATAAGCATATGTCGTATTTTGTTTTTGACCACCTGTATTGTTAGACTTTGCTGTGGAACCACCAAAGATATAAATAATTCCATTTACTTCAGCAATTGCCGATGCTGTTCTATTCTCAGGTATGTCTTCCACACTTGTCCACTCCAGATCGCTCGTTGCAAAGGTTCTCTGTGGAAAGACCTGTAATAACAAAAGAATTCCAATGATTATGATTGCTAATTTCTTCAAAGTAGTTCCTCCTTGTGATGTACATACATTGAAGATACATTCCCCCAAAAATCTGTCTAAACATTAACTTGCTCTTATATAAATAATTACTAAAATATTTCTTTTTTATTTTATTTTGGATATAAATTAAAGATATCTCTCTACATACTACCCATTCGAAATGACACGACCGCCACTCTTCCCGCTAGTAATCGCCACCTGCACCCCGATCATGACCACAATCACCATCAGCATCACAATAAGCGCAGTCGTAAAGCTTCCACTTCGATCATAAATCGCCCCAATCGCTAGTGGTCCCATAGCCCCTATAATATAACCCGCGCACTGGGACATCGCAGACCATGCTCCAGCTTCCTCCGCCGTTTCTGTCTCGACAATGGGTAGCATGAGTGCCAGTGGAAATAACCCGCCTGCTCCCATGCCCAACAATACCGCCGCTGGCAGCATCGGCAGTTGAAAGAGCAGCATGACGATTCCGATTAGCTCGGATACACTGCAAAGAATGAGATACAAACGACGTCTCCCGGATCTGGCTACTAGGAAGGGAATCGTTAAGGATACGGGAACTTGAATCAGCGTAAAGACCGTAAGGAGCATAGCTGCACTAGCCGCGCTATAGCCGAGATTCAGAGCAATCGGTGCAATCCACGCTGTTACCGAATAAAAAATATTGGCCATTAAGCCAAAAAACAAGGTCAACAGAATTGCTTTTTTATTACGGATCGGAAGCCTGGAGCTTGATCCTATCGAGCTTGCGCTAGTCTGATTCGCCCGATTTCCAAGAAAAGCCGCCCACACGATTAGTGCCACCATACCAAGAATGGCCCAGCAGGACAAGGTCAGCGTTAAGCTGTGATTACTACGATTGTATAACGGAATAGCAAAAGCCGAAGCAACAGCAGCTCCTACAGTCATGGAAGCAGAATACACACTGACAATGCCGGGCTTGGTAGGAAAATACTTCTTAATGAAGCCGGACAATAGTGGCCCCGCCAAGCTGATCCCAATACCGCCAATTAGCGCGCTAGCAACCAGTATGACGACTGAGCTAACAATTCCTCGCAAAGCTGTTGCTCCTGTGATGAGGAGTAAGGCCACAAAAATCGTACGTTCAAGGCCCATTCGATCACGCAATACGGTCGCCGCTGGAGCAAATATCCCCATACATAGGACAGGCAATGTGGTGAGTAGACTTGCGGTTAGACCGCTCATATCTAGATCACTCTGTATCGTACCAAGCAAAGGGGCCACCGATGTAATCAGAGGCCTTAGATTCAAGGCTGCAATAAATATAGCTAGCAATAAAAAATACTTCTTCATAAAATAGGCCCTCTCTTCTTAGCTGTATAAGACATTCTCAGTATATGGGCTCGTAAATCATTGATAAATTCTATAATTCATATTATTATGATAGTTAAATACTATTAAAGAAAGGAGCCTTCGGATGGACAATCGAAATGTACAGTATTTTATGGCGGTATATGAGCTACTGCATTTTACAAAGGCTGCCGAAAGACTCGGAATCTCACAGCCTACACTAAGCCAGCAAATCCGCATACTTGAGGCAGAGCTGGGCACTCCTCTTTTCGATCGGATCGGTAAAAAGGTGGTGGCTACAGAAGCAGGCAAGCTCCTGTACCACTACGGGCTGAAGATGCTGCAAGCAGAACGGGACGCCAAGCATGCCATACAAGATCTGTTGTCAGGAGATAGCGGTACGGTTAGGCTGGCTGTGCTGCCCTCGGATTTGGACTTCATGCTCGTCCCGCTGTTCGTTGAATTTAAGAAGAGATATCCCCACATCCAGCTACAGGTGTTCTCAACTATATATGTACAAGATGAAGTACTTAACCATAAAGTCGATATCGGGATTGGCTTGCAGGGTCAGTCTGATAAAAGATTAATCCAGGTCCCGCTTGGATCGGAGCCCTATCATCTCTTCGTTCATGCAGCAAGCGAGCTCGCTGACAGGAAGGAGATTACACTGCAAGAGCTGAGACAGCGTTCACTGGTCATGTATCCGAAAGGCTTTCTCGGTCGCGAGTTGGTGGATGCCGTCTGTATTCAGGAGGAGATTGAATTAACCCCCGTCATGGAGACGAGCTCAGCCAATTCACTGCTCCAATTAGTGTCTGCCGGGGTAGGCGCTACTATACAGCCGCAAGGCTTGCTAGCTCAATTCCCGGAACGTCAGGACATTGTAGCTATACCATTCAAGGGGCCTACGCCTATACGACATCTGGAGCTCATGTACTGTACGGATCGGTATATTAGCAGCTCGCATCGACAATTAACAGATGGCTTGATTGAATTTTTTCATAAGAAAATGGGATGAAGGGTACGTTCTGAGTCGCTTTAGCCTCATGCGATCATGTAGAACAATTGTGTAGAAATGACCACGACAGTGAATATTTCAGCTTAGAAAAAGCCCACCAAACACGTAATAAATTCTTGTGTTTAGCGAGCTTTATTAGTAATCATATTTCAGCCAGGTTAATTATTTTTAGCCCTTTTGTAGGTGTATATTCCCCATATCACCAATGCCGCACATAGCAAAAGTGCGCAGTAGGCCCAAGCAAAAAGCATGGCAAGCCCCAACCCGATGTTGGCATCCAGACGTTCATCAAAGATCACTGTGTATAGAGAAAACCCGAGTGGCACAGCTCCCACAATAAAAAGTCCAGTCAACCATCCACCAAAGCGTCTAGAGCTTAAGCTCGATCCTGTACCGGCAAGCTTGCGAAGCCCTTTACTAATAAGAAATAGTAATAGAATAAATAACAGCCAAGTGGTGAGAATTTTTAGCATTAGCTTTACCTCCTCTAAATTTTTACCTTTTTTGTGCAATTTTTTTGTGAAAAAAAGGTCCTTCTGAATCATTACTCATTTTACAGGAAAGACATGCAAGATCGTTCATTAAGAGCACATTTCTATCAATAAGCTTGATTGACTATAATTACCCTGGTTGACGCTTTATGATCCAAGATTACGATCGTATTGAACCTGAAAACCTTGTTCTGTACATAGATAAAAAAAGCACCCCGCAGGATGCTCTATGAACTAAAGACTTACCATTATGGCTTAGTTTTACGCCCCATCTTGCTCCCGGCTTCCAAAATCATCGAGTAATGCGCGAACTTCAATGGTTGATTTGGCGCTCATTAAGCTATTTCTAAGCTCACTTGCCCCTCGGAAGCCACGTACATATATTTTGAAAAAGCGGGCAAGCGCACTGTATGAACGTGGCTCCTCTGCTGAATATTGATCATAGAGATCCAAATGCATCCGCAGCAGACCAAGCAATTCCTCACTACTATGCTCCTTCGGTTCCTTCTCAAAGGCAAACGGATTCTGGAAAATCCCACGCCCAATCATAATACCATCCACACCATATTGCTCCGCGAGCTTCAAGCCAGTCTGTCGGTCTGGGATATCCCCATTAATGGTCAGCAGTGTATGTGGTGCTACCTCATCACGAAGCTTCTTAATCTCCGGAATGAGCTCCCAATGAGCGTCTACTTTGCTCATTTCCTCTCTTGTCCGCAAATGAATGGAAAGATTCACAATGTCTTGCTTCAAAATATGCGTTAACCAGTCACGCCATTCATCTACAGCCGTGAAGCCAAGCCTTGTTTTTACACTCACGGGCAGGCCTCCCGCTTTCGCAGCCTGGATAATCTCCGCTGCAATAGCTGGGCGACAGATCAGACCGCTTCCCTTCCCATTCTCAGCTACATTAGCAACAGGACAGCCCATATTAATATCGATGCCTTTAAAGCCTTCTTTCGCCATACCGATGCTCATCTCACGAAAGTATTCCGGCTTGTCTCCCCAGATATGAGCCACGATGGGCTGTTCATCTGCTGCATAAGTCAAACGCCCGCGCACACTTTTGTTTCCCTCCGGGTGACAGTAGCTCTCCGTGTTCGCAAATTCCGTGAAAAATACATCTGGCCTGCCCGCCTCACTTACGACATGACGAAACACAACATCCGTCACATCTTCCATGGGCGCCAATATAAAAAATGGTCGTGATAATTCAAGCCAAAAATTGTCTTTCGTCATATCCAAAACCTCTCTATGAAAACTAAGAAAAAATCTTAAACTTATCCCAACGAGTATATCATAAACCTTGAGAAGAGCGCACTCACGAATGAATTCAAGTGAAAAAGTGGGGCATTAATTCGCAATTTCGCCATTAGTTACAGGAAGTAAGTTGTTGAAAATTACTTCTAACTTGATATAATACAAGTTATTGAGATTGATAATCACTATCGTGTAATTGACATGTCACTCTGCATTACTATGAAAAATAGTACATATTCATTCGTTAAAATGCGCTCTGAGAATATAACGTGATCTTGATTTATCAATTACAATGCTCTGCTTGTGCGTCAATCTTATTTAAACTAGGGGGATATATATGAGAAAATTCAATGCTTCAAAATCAATGTTTATTTTACTTGCAGCTTTTGCTTTGCTGTTGTCAGCATGCTCAAGTAATGGACCTGCTACTTCTGGTGCTGCTAATACGAATGCTACTGACGCTGGTAGTGCTACTCCTGCTGCTGCTACAACGGTTGAAATTACGGACGCTCATGGAACGGTTACTGTTCCGGTCAATCCTGCGAAGGTCGTTGCTTTGGATAACAGAACTTTTGAGACTTTGTCCAATTGGGGCATTAAATTAGCAGCTGTGCCGAAGGATGTAATGCCTGCGAATTCACCCTATGTAGCCGATGAATCGGTACAAAATATTGGAAATCACCGCGAGCCAAATCTTGAGCTCCTCGCCTCTATACAGCCTGACCTTGTCATTGTTGGTCAAAGATTTGCTAGCTATTATGAAGATATCAAAAAATTAGTGCCAAATGCAGCAGTTATTGACCTCGATTTTGATGTTTCTGCAGAGGCAGGTACACCTGGACAAAATCTGGTAAATGGATTTAAAGATGCAACAACCGATTTAGGTAAAATTTTCGATAAGCAAGAAGAAGCTAGCCAATTAAATGCTGATTTTGATAAAGCTATTGAAGCAGCTAAAGCCGCTTATAATGGTGAAGATAAGATTATGAGTGTGGTTGTTTCTGGTGGAGATATCGGTTTCTCGGCTCCTCACTCTGGGCGAGTATGGGGACCATTGTATGAAATTTTTGACTGGACTCCTGCATTAGAAGTTGAGAAGTCTTCTTCCGATCATCAAGGAGATGATATCTCTGTTGAAGCTATTGCCCAAAGCAATCCTGATTGGATTTTTGTGCTGGATCGTGACGCAGCTATTTCTTCTGATGAAGCATCTGTTCCTGCTCAGGACGTTATTGATAACTCACCTGCTCTTAAAAACACAACGGCTATTACTAAAGGGCAGATTCTCTATGCTCCAAACGATACTTACACCAATGAATCCATTGAAACCTTTATCAAGATTTTTAACGACCTTTCAGAAGCTTTAGCTAAGCAGTGAAAAGGAGTCTAACGTAGTGCTGAAAAACTTGATACCAAATTTAGCTGGGGTTGAGAATTCTCAACCCCAGCGTCATAATCACAAAAGACTATGGACCTTACCTTTTATAATTGCCATTACAGCGACTATTATTTTGGGCATTATATCACTGCTTACTGGGGTGTATGACATAAGAGGACAAGCGGATGGAATGGAGATGTTCTTCATCACTCGTGTCCCAAGAACCCTGGCATTGATGCTTACGGGAGCCGCAATGGCCATGGCAGGACTGGTCATGCAGCTGATTACACAGAATCGCTTGGTGGAGCCGACAACAACAGGGACCATGGAATGGTCTGGTCTGGGGCTTATGTTTGTTTATTTGGTCTTTCCAGCCCCAACTTTAGTGCTAAGAATGACAGGTGCAATCATTTTTTCCTTTGTAGGAACGATGATTTTTTTCATGTTTCTAAAAAAAGTTAAACTTCGTTCGTCTTTAGTAGTTCCTATTATTGGCATGATGCTTGGAGCAGTCATTTCTGCCTTTTCAACTTTCGTTGGGCTTGTTTTTCAAATGACGCAAAATATCGAAAGCTGGTTTGTAGGCTCTTTTTCGCCTGTTCAAATTGGAAGATATGAATACTTATGGATCATTATATTGATTACAATACTTATTTTTATTTTTGCTGATCGATTGACTTTAGCTGGACTAGGGGAAGATGTCGCTACCAGTCTTGGAGTAAACTATAACAGGATCATTCTTTTTGGCACTGCTCTGATTTCTCTAGCTGTTGGCATTGTTGCAGCTGTGATTGGAAACCTGCCTTTTTTAGGGTTAATTGTACCGAATATCGTTTCCTTATTTAGAGGTGATGATCTCCGAAGCAATTTGCCGTGGGTCTGCGTATTAGGGATGGGTACCATCATGATCTGTGACATTCTATCTAGAATCATTATTATGCCTTTTGAAGTACCCGTATCTATGATTCTTGGAACAGTGGGAGCCGTCGTATTTATTGTTATTTTGTTACGACAAAGGAGGTCAAGAAGGAGTCTGAGATGAGCCAATTCGTAAGTAGCAATCCATTACATGTTGAAGTCGATTCTAGCCGTCCTCATAAAAAAAGGTCAGCTAGAGCCTTTCGTACCAAGAAAGAAGAAAAGCGTTATTGGATCTTGCTGATAACATTGATAGTTTTGGGCGTTATTTCTTCGTTTGGACTACTGGTGTATAACAATCCAGTTCCGGTAACCTCTCCTTCTTTCATACCTGTTGTTACAAGAAGGGTTGTAGCCCTTGTTGCCATGCTTGTGGCTGTAATTTGCCAAAGCTTATCAACGGTTGCTTTTCAATCGATTACCAATAACCGAATTATCACTCCGTCACTGTTAGGCTTTGAAGCCATTTATTCAACCATTCATACAAGTACTATATTTTTCTTCGGCGCTGCTGTATTTGTAGGCTTTAGCGGTGTTGATTCCTTTTTATATCAAGTTGCTGCGATGGTCTTGATGTGTTTGATACTGTATGGTTGGTTGCTTTCCGGAAAATACGGCAATTTACAGCTTCTACTGTTAGTCGGTATTATTATTGGAACCGGGTTAAGGTCTGTATCCTCATTTATGAGAAGACTTCTTGCACCGTCCGAGTTTGATATTTTACAGGCAAGAATGTTTGCTTCAGTGAACAATGCAGACTCAGCCTATTTCCCGATTGCCATCCCCATCGTCATCATTGTTGCCATCCTTTTGCTTGCTAATGCCAAGAGGTTAAATGTATTATCGCTGGGTAAGGATGTATCGACTTCCTTGGGAACTAGGCATCAAATCAGCGTGATTTATACGCTTGTTCTGATATCCATTTTGATGGCTGTTTCAACGGCTTTGGTTGGGCCACTTACCTTCTTCGGATTTTTAGTTGCCACTTTGAGTTATCAGGCAGCACAAACCTACGACCACAGATATGTGTTCCCCATGGCTCTTGCTATCGGGTTTGTAATCTTAACCGGTGCATACTTCATTATGAATCATATTTTTAATGCGCAAGGTGTTGTTTCCATTATTATCGAATTGGTTGGCGGATTAACATTTTTAATAGTGATTTTAAGGAAGGGTTCTTTATGATAGAGATTACTAATGTCAAAAAATCATATGCGGATGAGGTAGCGATCGGCCCTTTGAATATTAAAATACCAAAAGCCGGCCTTACTTCTTTAATTGGGCCCAACGGTGCAGGTAAGTCCACTACACTTTTGATGATCGGAAGACTTTTGGATCTGGACGAAGGCCAAATCAAGGTGGCCAATATGGATGTTTCTACATCCAAATCGAGCGAGCTGGCTAAAATCGTAACTCTTTTACGTCAAGAAAATCATTTTGTAACGAGACTTACCGTTAGACAGCTTGCTGGATTTGGACGTTTTCCTTATTCTAAGGGGAGATTAACGAACGAGGATGAGGCTATTATCTCCAAGTATATTGATTTTTTAGACTTGACTGATCTCGAAAATCGATACCTGGATGAGCTTTCTGGTGGTCAAAGGCAAAGAGCCTATGTAGCCATGGTGTTGTGTCAAGAGACGGAATACGTGCTTTTGGATGAGCCTTTGAACAATCTGGATGTGGCTCGTTCTGTCCAGATGATGGAGCATTTGAGGCATGCCGCTAATGAGTTTGGACGAACCATTCTGACTGTTATGCATGATATCAATTTTGCCGCCAAATATTCGGACCGAATTTGTGCCATGAAACATGGCCAAATTGCCGCTTTTGGAACAGTAAAGGAAGTTATGGACCCAGAGCTTTTAACCGATATTTTTGAAACGAAAATTGAAATTATAGACGGTCCCTATGGGCCGATTGCGATTTATTAGGGCGGCCTGTATGAAGAGGCTGCGCACACACCCTAGAAGGTAGAGTGAACACTTTGCTCTACTTTTTTTAGTACGTGTGCAAAATTATAACTTCTTAAATAACGAAAAAAACGGCATTTCTTTACTCATAGACCACAGCCATAAAATCAAATCATAGATACATAGCAAAAGCCCGCTAAACACTCAGAAATCCTTGTGTCTAGCGGGCTTTTAAGTATGGAGCCTAGGGGGATCGAACCCCTGACCTCATCGCTGCCAGCGATGCGCTCTCCCAGCTGAGCTAAGGCCCCGTATGTATTTTTTAACTTCTCACCATTATCGGCGACTCCTATATCATATAATTTTCACACAGCAATGTCAATACTTTTAAAGCGCAAAATTTATGGGCCGACGCTTATTCGTCGGCCTCTTCCTTGGACAGCAAGGATTTCAGTTCCTTCATGAACATATTGATGTCCTTGAACTGCCGATATACCGACGCAAAGCGAACATAGGCCACCTCATCCACCGGATATAGATGCTCCATGACAAGCTCACCGATCTCTTGGCTGACGACCTCTGTAGCAGCTGTATTCCGTAATGCATTCTCCACCTTGGATACGATCTGCTCAAGCTGCTCCACTGATACTGGGCGCTTCTCGCAGGCACGAACTAGTCCACGCAGCATTTTGTCACGGCTGAATTCCTCACGGCTGCCGTCCTTCTTCACGACCATTAATGGAGCTTCCTCCACCATCTCGAATGTCGTGAATCTACGGGCGCACTGCTCACATTCTCTGCGTCTGCGAATGGATTTATTATCGTTGGCTGGCCTGGAATCCAGCACCTTCGTTCCTGCGTAAGCGCAGTAAGGGCATTTCATGACAATCACTCACTTCCTTTTACCAATAAATTCTTCATTAATTAGACTAATAAAATTCGAATATCGACACATAATACAATTACCAACCGCGAGGAGGTGAACAACAATGGCACAAGGGAACTCTAACAATCTGGTTGTTAAACAAGCGTCCGGAGCACTGGAACAACTGAAATACGAGGTTGCTCAAGAGCTTGGGATTAGCATTCCTCAAGATGGTTACCAAGGTAACATGACATCTTATGAGAACGGTTCGATCGGGGGTTACATCACCAAGCGTCTGGTGACAATCGCCGAGCAACAACTGGCCGGTCAATTTCAATAAGTCATAACAAGCAAGGTGCAGGACAGGCGATAAGCCTGCCTGCACTTTTTAACTTATCCATGGCATTATCTTGAACCATACTGCCCTCATAAAGCCCGTTAAACCTTATCACCATTCCAGAAATCCATTCCCTAGAACTGATCATAGATCTTCGTATATTGACGGTAATAATGCGTTACCCTCTGCACATAATGCCTTGTCTCTCCGTAAGGAATTTGCCGTATCGTCTCCTCACGACCATCCCATATCCCTTCGCTAAGCCAGCTCTCGACTTTGCCTGGACCTGCATTATAAGCGGCGATCATGGCAACGGGCTGATCGGGAAATTGCTCCATCAAGTTATGAAGGTACCACGAACCTAATTGAATATTCAATCCAGCCTCATGCTTCACACTATCCAATGGCTGCTTGGGTAGCTTGGCCCGCTCCATAATCCATTGCGCGGTATCAGGCATGATCTGCATCAGTCCTAAAGCCCCCTTATGCGATTCCATGCTGGTGTTATAATTCGTTTCAACCCGAATGATCGAAGCCACCAGAAATGGGTCTACCTCATAAGTCTGCGCATACTGCCGAATTTCATCCTTATAGCGGATCGGATAGAAAATCGCCATCCAGTTAGAGCTCAGGAACACGAAGACGACAAAAGACACGAGCAAGATGAGCAGGACTCTTTTTTTAGCAAAAAGCTTCATGAAAGCCTCTTGTGGCGAAGCCACTGCTCCAGCTGCTGCTCAGTATACTGTAGATCCTTGCTATTATCTATTACGATATCAGCCTTGCGCTTCTTCTCTTCTATATCCATCTGTGCAGCCAGTCGCTGCTCCGCCTCCAGTGCCGCAAGCCCATCACGCTCCATCAGGCGCTGGAGCTGTAGCGTACGCGGAACATATACCACCATAATCTCCTGGAACAGGTTGTCCAGCTTGGATTCATACAAAAGCGGAATATCCACCACGACCAGCTTGTCCGGCTGCTGCAGCTCAAATGTCGTCATCCGCTGCTTGATCTCCTGCCGAATGGCAGGATGTGTGATGTTATTCAGCGCCTGCAGCTCGGCCTGATCTCCAAATACAATTCGTCCAAGCTCCTTGCGATTCAAGGTTCCGTCGTCATTCATAACTTCTGTCCCGAACCGCTCCTGGACCGCCGCAAGGACCGGATGCCCCGGAAGCATGACTTCCCGGGCAATGACATCAGCATCTACGAGCAAGGCTCCTCTGGACACCAGCATAGCGGACACCGTGCTTTTTCCGGTTGCAATACCTCCGGTTAATCCGATGATCATGCTTACACCCGCCTTCAACCTCATTCTAATCTTCAAACTGTACTTTTATTCGGATCACGGTACGAATTCATACCTTCGCTTATAATCATGCAACCTACTCAACGCTCGAATCTCCATAGTACTACATTAGACGCAATATGCCCATGATAATTAAGAGCAGCGCTGGCAGCGAGGCTACCGTCCGCATGAAGCGAAAGGCCGTTAATCGAAAGCCTGCCTTCATTCCTCCGATGAGAAAGATCCCGCTGAAGAGTGCGATAGCCAGTGCTGTAGAAAAAGGGTCAAAACCAAGCATAGCTGCCCCAAGCCCTGCACCAAAAGCATCCAGGGAGAGTGCGATCCCCAGCCATACCGCTTCATGTGGCGAGATGCTGCCAGAGTCATCCATATCCGCTGCAGAGGGACTACGCAAAATACGTATGACCAGCCCCAATTTGCGGAGCTCAAGCGAAAAAACGGTCTGCTCCACCGCGGTCCCTAACGTATCCTTCGCATTCGTTTTTACCGTTGCACGCTCGTTCACATCATGCGCCTCTGACTGCTCCACCAACGAGATAGACGAGGTATCATCATGCTTTTGAATCAGAGATTGCACCAGGGACCAACAGCCAATCCCAATCAGAATCAGTGCTCCGAGCAAGGTCGTGAATGTTGGAGATAGCATCTTCTGCATGATGACACCAACCTGCATGGATACCCAAATAACCATACCCGAGCAGACAGAGATAATCACAATCGACAGTAGTGGAATCTTCATCTTCCGCAAGCCGTATGTAACTCCGACACCAAAACTATCCAGACTTAATGCAAATGCAAGCAACAGCAGGGACATCCAATGACTACCCATCCTGAGCCCTCCCCATAGCCATGCGCCCGGACATACCCGATAGCGCACTCGGTTATATATCTCAGGCATTATATGAGAAAAATGGGCTCAGTGTGCACTTCCATCATTTCTACACTTCCACACTCCTATACTTCCACTAAACTGTCGGCTGACATTTAGGGCAATAATGCGTGCCCCTACCAGCTACTACGGATTTCTCTACTGGTGTATGGCAGACAACACACGGCTGCTGCTTGCGGCCATAGATCTGGAGCTGATGCTGATACGATCCGCTATCTCCCTGACCGTTCACATAGGATTTGACGGAAGAGCCGCCAGCAGCTACCGATTCTGACAGTACGCCAACAATGGCCTTATGCAGCAACGTTAATTGTTCTGTAGTTAAAGAATTAGCTGGTTTGGACGGGTGAATCCCAGCCCTGAACAAGGCCTCGTCTACATAAATATTCCCAATACCAACGACATATGCTTGATTGAGCAGCGCTGCCTTGATGGAGGTTGAGCGTCTTCCGACTGCCCCTTGTAACGCCTCCACGGTGAACGCTTCATCCAGTGGCTCCAGACCGAGCTTATGCAGCGGTGCGGATATCAGATCCTCACCGGTATTGAACAGATGCATCGTACCGAACTGTCGCACATCCTTATACCGAAGCTCTGTACCATCGTTAAAATGAAAAATGACATGCGTATGCTTTTCAACTGCCTCATCCGCAGCATATAGGCCGTATCGCCCCTCCATACGCAGATGGGATACCACTACAAGTCCATCCAGCAGAATCCGCAAAAATTTGCCTCGACGCTCCACGCCAGTAATCGTATGCCCGGCAAGCTCGAAGGCAAATGCCTGTATGTCCGAAGGCCGCTGAATAATGCGCGGCAAATGTACAGAGACTCGTTCAATTTGTTTCCCTACTACCAGTTCATTCAATGTTCGTTTTACAGTTTCGACTTCCGGTAATTCCGGCATAATTCCTTCACCTCAAGCTCTATTATACTGGAACCCGGACAGGTTCGAAAACAGCCTGGTTGCTATTTCGCCTCATACCAGTTATCTCCATAGCTCACATCAGCCTTGAGAGGCACGGACAAGCTCAAAGCCTTCTCCATCGTCTCAGGTACTAGCTCCTTCATAATCTCCAGCTCATCCTGTGGAACCTCAAATACAAGCTCATCATGTACCTGCAGCAGCATACGACTACGCAGCTTGCGCTCGTTCAGCACCTGATCCATCCGCACCATGGCTAACTTGATTATATCTGCCGCGGTCCCTTGAATTGGCGTGTTCATCGCCGTCCGTTCTGCGAACGAGCGCAGATTGAAGTTGCTGGCATTGATCTCTGGGAGATAACGTCTGCGTTCTAGCAGCGTCTTAACATATCCGTCCCGTCTGGCATCCTGCACAATGTCATCCATGTATTTGCGAACACCCTGGAACACGTCAAAATATTGATCAATGAACTGCGCGGCCTCTTTACGGGTAATATTCAAATTCTGGGATAATCCGTAATCGCTGATGCCATAGACGATTCCGAAATTGACAGCTTTGGCCGATCTTCGCATGTTCGCATCCACATCCTCAGGCTTGACCCCGAATACATCCGAGGCAGTCTTCGTATGAATGTCCATATTGTTCACGAAGGCTTCCTTCAGGCGCTCATCATCAGAAATATCAGCCAGCACACGCAGCTCAATCTGTGAATAGTCCGCGGCTAGAATCGACCATCCAGGCTCTGAAGGTACGAATACCTTGCGCAGCTTACGGCCCTCCTCCATACGAATCGGAATATTTTGCAAATTCGGGAATTGACTGCTTAATCGTCCTGTAGCCGCAATCGTCTGCCGATAGAAGGTATGCACCTTGCCCGTCTTCTCGGAAATTTCCTTCAGCAGTCCCTCTACATAGGTCGATTGAAGCTTAGCCAATTGACGGTATTTCAGAATATTCTGTACGACATCATTGTATGGGGCCAGCTTCTCCAGTACTTCGGCATCCGTGGAATAGCCCGTCTTCGTCTTCTTGACGACCGGAAGGCCGAGCTTGTCGAATAGGACCTCACCTAGCTGCCTCGGTGAATTCAGATTAAACTCTACGCCAGCATTCCGGTAAATATCCTGCACCAATGCTTCAATCTGGGTCTCGAATTCATGACCTAGCTGCTTCAGCTCATCCATGTTGACCGCGATTCCCTGCTTCTCCATATCTGCCAGAATACGAGACAGCGGCATCTCCATATCGTGGAAGAGCTGCTTCATACCATTCTGCTCAAGCTGCTTCTCCTGAGCAGGGACAAGTTCTCCCACAACGGCAGCCTTGCGAGCCAAATGATCAGCGAGAATGTCCTCTGATGGAATCTTGTATTTTGCACCCTTACCCCATACATCTTCATCCGGTCGAATCGACGGCAGGTTATGCTTAGCTGCCAGTCCACTCAAGGTCTGATTCGCATCCGTCGGGTCCAGCAGATAGCCTGCCAGCTGCACGTCAAATTTAGCACCCGCGAACGGAATACCGTACCAATGCAGCACCAGATCAGCCCGATGCAGATCATAGCCCTGCTTCGGCTTGGCGGCATCCGCCAGCCACTCACGCACTCCTATTCCCGCATCTGATTGCAGTAGCTCATCCGACAGATAATACTGTCGTCCGTGTACTCCGATTACTACGCCGATCAGCTTGGCCTGGTGTGGGTTATCCCCGTAGGACTCCACATGCAGAACGCCACCATCACCTTGCGCGAGCGCCGTCTCCAATTCCTTTACCGTGTCAGCTTGTAAAATAACCACATCTACATCAGCTTCTGCCTGTGTAGTCCCACCGCCACTACCAACGATCTCTCCAGAAAGCTGGAGGCGCTCCAGGAGAGATTTGAATTCCAGCTTGGCTAATGCAGGACCTGCAGTGTCTTGCTTAAGTCCGCTGTATACGATGCCATCCCAGCCCTTATCCAAGGGCACCTCGCGATAGATCGTAGCCAGTTGCTTGCTAAGTCTCGCATCCTCCGCATGAGTCTCGATGCGTTCCTTCATTTTCCCTTTTAACTCACTGGTATGTGACAGCACCTCTTCGACACTACCATACTCGTGCAGCAGCTTCAGAGCGGTCTTCTCGCCTACACCAGGAATGCCTGGAATATTGTCGGATGCATCGCCCATAAGACCCTTCAGATCAATGATCTGCGCAGGGGTCAGACCATAGCGCTCCTGAATCTCGGCTGGACCATAGGTCTCAATCTCGGTAACGCCTTTACGTGTCAGGCCAATCTTCACCTGATCCGAGGCCAGCTGAAGCATATCCTTGTCGCCAGACACGACAATTACCGCATGACCTGCTTCATCAGCCTGCTTGCTGAGCGTTCCGATAATATCATCTGCCTCATAGCCTTCCAGCTCGAATTGAGCAATACCGAGACCATCCAGTAACTCTTTCAATAGTGGAAATTGCTGTGATAACTCTGGCGGCGTCTTCTCACGCCCTCCTTTATAGTCCTGATATCCCTCGTGGCGGAATGTTATCTTGCCTGCATCAAAGGCTACAAGGACATGAGTAGGTTTATGCTCCTCAAGCACCCGCAGCAGCATTGTCGTAAATCCGTACACCGCATTGGTCTGCTGTCCACTGGAATTCGATAACGCAGGGATTGCAAAAAAAGCTCTGTATATAATACTGTTGCCGTCAATAAGCATGAGTTTGTCCATTGGCTATGCACCTCATCGAATTCATTCGTTATACGCTTATCCTATTTTAACATATCCAGCGAGTATCCTGAAAAAAAGGGTTGCACGCCGCCCTGCAAATAGCATCTGAATTATCTTTACCATCTATCCGTTGCTGATTTCTTTTTCAGGTTTCAAAACACTCACATAAAGTACATAAAGAAAAAGACCCCTTGGGACAAGGAGTCTTTCCATGTGCACTATTGATTCAGATCTGGACGTTGGCTTGTAACGAGATATACCGCACTCTCACCAATGTTCGTCGCATGGTCACCAATTCGCTCAATGTATCTGCCGACCAGCAGCATCAGCATAGCTTCCGATACCTGGGAAGGGTTCTCGCCGATGAACGTATACAGCTCACTGATCATACGGCTGTACAAGGCATCCACCTTGTCATCGAGCTGTGCCATCTTGTAGGCTTGGTCCGTATTCTCGTTCAGGTAGGAGCTGATAGCTTCATTCGTCATTGTCTTCACAAGCTCAGCCATCTCCTGGATCTCCGCGAGCGGCTTGAGCATTTGCTTACCATCTAATCGAAGTGTGACCTTCGCCACATCAAGGGCCAGATCGCCCATGCGCTCCAGGTCACTGGATATTTTGAAGGAGACAATAATTCTGCGAAGATCCTTTGCCACAGGTTGCTGTGTGACGATAAGGCGTGAGCCCATATCGAGAATCTGCTCCTCCATCTGATTAATCTGCGCATCACTACTCACGACCTGATGTGCAAGCTCAGTATCATTCTTTTCCAAGGCTGTAATTGCACGATCCAATGCCTCGGATACTTTTCCACCCATTTCAAGCAAGAGCGTACGTAGCTCCTCCAAGCCTTCGTCAAAATCCTTTCTGCGTATCATCCTATGCGTGCCTCCCTCTCTGCCATTACTCAGCCAAAGCGGCCGGACACGTAATCCTCCGTGCGTGAATCCTGCGGGTTCGAGAATAGTGACTCGGTCTCGGAAGCCTCAATAATCTCGCCATTCAAGAAAAATACGGTCTGACCCGATACCCGGGCTGCCTGATGCATATTATGTGTAACCATAATAATTGTGTATTGGTCCTTCAACTGCTGTACCAGCTCTTCAATCTTCAGTGTGGAGATCGGGTCCAGTGCGGAGGTCGCCTCATCCATCAGCAGAATATCCGGTTGAACCGCCAGTGCACGTGCAATACACAGCCGCTGTTGCTGTCCACCAGAGAGGCTTAGCGCCGAACGCTTCACGAAATCTTTGACCTCATCCCACAAGGCTGCTTGCTTGAGACTCTGCTCCACCAGACCGTCTAGCACTTCCTTGCTGCGAATTCCGTGCAGTCTCGGTCCATAGGCTACATTGTCGTAGATCGACTTTGGAAAAGGATTCGGCTGCTGGAAGACCATTCCTACCCGTTTGCGCAGCTCCTCCACCTCAAATTCCTCGGCATAGATGTCCTTGCCAGAGAGCTTGACCGACCCTTCAATGCGTGTACCTGGAATCATATCATTCATACGGTTCAGTGTACGCAATAGTGTTGATTTCCCGCAGCCTGATGGTCCGATGAATGCCGTCACAGTCTTATCCGGGACGTCCAGAGACATGTCCTTCAAGGCATGAAATTTCTCATAATACAAATTCAACTTCTCTATCGTAATCACAGGATCATTCATATGTGAGCTTCTCCTTCAGTATGCAGTTCGTTCTCATTCAGCTCGAATACCGATAACATCAAGATTATAATGGCCTTGTGTAAACGAAATACAGTGGATTTGTTAACTTAATGTAAAATAAGAACAAGCTCTCGTTCTTCACTTTGCTTTTTGTCAGCATTTTCGTTCGTATCTTCACTTGTTGTACAATCCTTTTTTTCTTCCACCTGTAAATCAGCTAGCCCTTTCACTTCTTTACTAGCTTCTTTACTAGCTTTTTCACCTAATTGTTCAACTGTTTGTTTATTAGCATCTTTATTAGCATCTTTATTAGCATCTTTACTAGCTTGTCCACTAGTCAGCTTACTAGTCCGTTCATCAACTCGCCCAATGGGCTGCGCAGACACTGCTGTTCTCTTTTCCTTAGTATCATCAGTCCAGACGTTTCTTTGTTCCTCTACTGGCTGAGCTTGCTGTATACCCTTATCCTCAGCAGAGCTGCTCGCGTCCGCAGTACTTCTGTTCATCTGCATAAGCTCATCAGCTACCTGGCCCGCAGTAAGACGAGCTTGCTCCGCTGCCTGTGTCATATCCTGATTCAACTGCTCCATCCGCTGAACAGCCTGAATAATACTCCCCAAGGCTTCATTTCCTTCATCTACGAATTTCGATCCATTAGCTACCTGACGAAGACCCTCGCTTGTCAGATCTGTCTGTCCTCGTACCAGTTCTCCGATCTCGTCCAGCAGCTTAGTGATGCGAGATGAGCAATCCTGTGTCTGTGCAGCAAGTCCCCTGACCTCCTGCGACACAACCTGAAACCCGCGTCCATATACTCCAGCATGGGCAGCTTCAATGGAAGCATTAATGGCAAGCAGTGTACTTTGTCCTGCCAGATCCTTTACTGCCTTAGCAATCCCGGAAATAACCTCCAGATGGTTGCTCATGCTCAGGGCCTGCGTATGCTGCTTCTCCAGCTGCTCCATAACCTCCCTATAGCATTCCTGAACCTCAGCCAGCTTCTTCATCCCACGCTGTGCTGCCTGCTCCATCGCCTGACTGTGCTCCATGCTTTGCCTAGCCTCGCAGGATACCTGCTCTACATTACCTTGAATATGCTGCACCTGATGGTAGCTACGCTGTACCGTCTGCTTCCGACTCCCGTCCGCTTCCTGCTGCAGTAACTGCGCTACCTGCATGACATCTCTGAGCGTCAAGACGCTAGGTGGCTGAGCCCCCAGCAGTATGATGCAATCATAGAAATTCGCATCTGGACGCTGTAAGACTTGATCCAATATATCCTCCGCAGCTGCTGTGGTCTCTACCTTAAGAGCAGTCCGATCCACGAATTCAGCAGCAGGCTTGTCATAGAACAATGCCGCTGCGAACCTTCCTGCCAGATGACGATTATAAGATTCTCTCATTATGATGCCCAGGATATCCCCTACTTGATTCTCCACCAGTACGCAGGGCATTTCAGGCTGTTGTCTGAATATATCCAGTAATTCCTTACAGGTTACTTGAAGATTAATAATGGTGACTTGCCGTCCTCTCACATAGTCTCCAATCATCTTTCGCTTTAGATCCGTTTGCGTATCCAGTATTATTGGCATTCCCTAGCAACCTCCCATGTAATTCCATTCACATATAGGTCTATGGGACTATTGTAAACACGCATTGTTAGATGGATTTCGATTTCCTGTTATCACCATGTAAAAGCATAGTGGATATCCTTGGAAAAGAAAAAAAGAACATCCCTTATACCAAAGATTGGGATGCTCTCTTCTTATTCACTACCAGCTTGTATCCAACTCCACGGATGGAATCAATATGAACGGACTCAGGGTCCAGCTCCAGCTTCTTGCGCAAAGAGCTTACGTGAACGTCTACCGTCCGTTGACCCCCGATATAGTCGAAGCCCCATACGGCATTCATCAGATCATCTCTCGTTAGCACAACTCCGGGCTTCTTGGACAAATACAGTAAGACCTCGAATTCCTTCGGTCTCAAATGAATCTGCTGTCCACCGAGAATGACCTCATACTTCTCAGGATAGATCTCCAGCTCACCAAGCGCGATGCGGGACTCCTCGGTCTGCTCACTTGTTAAGACCTCGTCACCTGAGGTACGGCGCAGCACTGCGTCCACTCTGGCCAGCAGCTCGGATACCCCAAACGGCTTCGTAATGTAATCATCTGCTCCCGACTTCAGTCCCTGAACGACCTCAGCTTCACCATTTTTGGCCGTCAAAATAATGATCGGGGTCGTAATGCCTCTGCTTCTCAGCTTACTCAGAATATCCAAGCCATTCATTCCAGGAAGCATCAGATCCAGCAATATAAGATCGAAGGACTCCGTAGAAGCCTGTTCATAGCCAGCTGTACCATGATCTACTGCCTCTACCTCATAGCCCTCCTGTGTCAAATTATACGTAAGCAATCTCGCGAGCGTAGGCTCGTCCTCGATAACCAATAGGCGTTGTGCCATTATGAAATCCTCCATTCCACAGTATGAACTTCATTTAGATGAAACTCATCTGCAACCTCGTCTGCAAGCCATATCCCATGCTCACGATTCGCACATCCATCATTCTATCACGGCATTGTTAACGGAGTGTAAAAGTTATTATGCAACTGTCTACCTATTCCTGATGCTGAATCACGGGAAGCTCTACACTAAAGGTACTACCTATTCCCAGCTCACTTTCGACCGTGACTGTACCGCGATGCAGCTCCACCAAATGCTTGACGATGGATAATCCCAGACCTGTACCCCCGGAATTACGTGAGCGGCCTTTATCCACACGGTAGAAGCGCTCGAAGATCCGCGGCACATCCTTCTTCGGTATTCCAATTCCCGTATCGCTTACTGCCACAATCACTTTCTCTGGCTCATCATCTGTCGGTATGGAAGTCACCTTCAGACGAACACTTCCACCCTCCAGCGTGTAGTTAATGCTGTTGGAGAGCAGATTCAGGAAAATTTGCTTCAGCTTGTCCTCATCAGCCTCAATGAATAGCTCCTCTGGCACCTCCAAATGAAGGGAAATACGCTTTTTCTCTGCTACTTTATCTAGCGTGTCTGATAGCATCTCAAAAAATGTAGTCAAATGTACAGGTGAACATTCCAATGGCGAGCGCTTCGATTCGATTTTAGACAGCTCAAGAATATCACCAATCAGTCGATTCAGTCGCTCACTCTCGTCATAGATAATTTGTAAGAAGGAGCGTGCCGTCTCCTCATCCTTCACACCACCGCTAAGCAGCGTCTCAGCGAAGCCCTTGACCGCCGCAATAGGCGTCTTCAGCTCATGCGATACATTCGCCACGAATTCGCTTCGCATGTTCTCAAGTCGGCGAATAGCAGTGACATCCTGCAGCAGAAACAGCATCCCTCGCTCGACACCATCGTTGCCAGCCATAGGTACACCATCCATAAGCAGTAGCCTTTCTTTCGGATGATAGACACTAACCTCACTGCGGAGCATCTCCATGCTGTTGATACCTTCCTCTACCAGCTTGGTTAGCTCATAATGCTTGCGTAGCTCCTGAAACGGCTTTCCCGTCAATCGCTGGCTGCTGATGCCCAGCATCCGCTCTGTCTCCCGATTCACCAGCGCGATGTTGTCGTGTTCATCAATCAACAAGATCCCGCCGGTCATATTCGTCATGACCCCCTGCAGCAGGCCTTCATTATCGCGAATAGTCTCCATTTGCTTTTGTAGACTGTCTGCCATGCCGTTAATGGCATCCGCAAGCTGCCCAACCTCATCCTTACGTGACAGCTCCACCCGTGCATCATAATCAAGATGAGAGATTCGATTCGCGACGCGGGTAATATGCTCAAGCGGCGAAGTCAATCCCTTGGCCACACGATAGCTGATTAGAGATACGACTAGGAACAGTACAACGAGGGCAATAATGACAAAGGTCCATGCGCGCCGCATACCGTCCTCCACCGAGGCTAGGCTCATGGATAGACGAATGTAACCATCAAAACCATCTGCCGTAATGACAGGCTCAGCAACATACAGCATATTTTCACCCAGCGTCTCACTATATCGAATGGAGCTGCCAACCCCCGTCTCCTTGGCCTGGCGGATCTCATCTCGGAGAGCGTGGTTATCCATTTGCCTCACATTAGTCTCTGAATCCCCAATGACGGTTCCATCCTTGGCGATGAAAGTAATCCGGGAATGAATGAGCCCTGATAACTCCTCGGCCTTGCTTGTATAGTACTTGCTGGTATCTTCACTGGTATCTGAGGATGCATATTCAAAAGGAAACGTGCTACGAAGCAAATTTATTTCCCGGGCCATATTTTCCTCAAGTGAATGAATATGTGAATCTTTGAAGATATGTCCCATCACAATACCTGCAGCCAGTACAGATATACCCGTCAAGGCCAGCATTATTGCGGTAAGTTGAAAACGAAATGGTCTCATAATCTTCATAGTCTCTCCCTCGTATTAGACGTTGCTTTTCGTATTCTAAATGATTTTGTCCACAAGAGCTACAGAAGTTTTGTTAAGTTTATGTAAATATCACTCACTTATCAGAAATCATACATGCTCAACCCCTCTAGCCCCATTGACAGTTCAGCGAAAATGCAAGCGAGCATACAAAAGAAGGACTCCATCACTTAATAAAAAAAGTGAGAGTCCTTCGTGTCTGGTGCTATATTTCAATGCTTAAGATAAAATCCTTTAACCGTTAATAACCTCGCCGCCATTAACATGCATAACCTGACCACTTACATAAGAGGAATCATCACAAGCCAAATATACATAAGCTGGAGCCAGCTCTTCTGGCTGCCCTGGCCGCTTCATCGGCTGGGTGCCTCCGAATTCGCCGACCGTCTTGGCATCAAAGGTAGATGGAATGAGCGGCGTCCAGATCGGTCCAGGTGCCACGGCATTCACCCGAATTCCCTTATCTGCAAGATTCATGGACAAGGAACGAGTGAAGGAGGTAATGGCTCCCTTAGTTGCAGAATAGTCGATAAGTGAAGGATTGCCCCGGTATGCTGTTACAGAGGTCGTGTTGATGATGGTGCTGCCTTTTTTCAGTAATGGCATCACTGCCTTCGTCAAATAGAACATACTGAATATGTTAGTGCGGAAGGTCTTCTCCAGTTGTGCAGCCGTAATATCCTCTATTCGCTGCTGAGGATGCTGCTCGGCTGCATTGTTCACGAGAATATCAACCTTGCCCAGCTGCTCGATCGTCTCCTTCACGATCTGCTGACAGAAGCTCTCATCTCCAATATCACCAGCAATCAAGACACATCGACGTCCTTCCTGCTCCACTTGCCTCTTCGTCTCCTCTGCGTCTCCATGCTCACTGAGATAGACTATAGCAACGTCAGCCCCTTCCTTGGCATAGGTGACGGCCACGGCACGTCCAATCCCGCTGTCCCCCCCAGTAATAATAGCTACTTTGCCTGTAAGCTTGCCGGCTGCCTTGTAGGAAGCTCTCTCGAATTCCGGCTGGGGGTTCATTTTAGATTCAATACCTGGCTGTTCATTTTGATGCTGTGGGGGCATGGTCTGCTTCTGATTTTGCGTCTGAGTTGACATATCATCTCACTCCTTCGATTCATTCTTTTGGGGTCCTGATTCATTAGGATGTCTTTAAAGGATGCTGTCTACTCTCGTTTTCATTATGTTTTTACCCTCTTGGTACAAGATTAAACGACCTAAACATACGAAAAAGGCCTCCACAGAATTATGAATCCTGTGAAGACCTCTCCAGCTCAGACTATCTGCAATTCCTTAAATAATTGAAGAATTCACCATGAAGAATATCATGACCAAGAGCGCCGCGGCCATTCCGATACTGAATGTACTAATCTTACGTAGGGACGCGGAGATATCCGCTCCACTGCGTACACCCTCCATCGCGAGACGCAAGGGCTTGCCCATCATACCGCTGAATCCTCCCATAATCAGGAGCAGCAGAATGACAACTACCATCCAGGCTACAGAGTAACGATCACCGCCACCCGTTAGCATGTAGCCACCTGTCAGCAATTGAACGATTAGCGCGAACTGGGCAAGTCGGTTCAGGATGCTGATGACAGACATACTTCCTTCCTGTGCAGGTGCAGACAATTTCTTCATCGACTTCACCACTAGCGGCAGAAGGAGATAGAACCCTACGGCCAGTGTGCCGATCATGTGCAGTAAATACACAACCATTTGTGTAGGCCTCCATTTCATGTAATAAAATTCATTGACATTCTATAATTCTCTCAAAAGTTGCAATCAAAATAATTATACCAACGCCTATTTCAAAAGAAAAGAGTATACCCGACACATTCTCATGTGCAGGCATACTCTCATAATACCTTTTTCTACACTGTAACGATCTCAATGACACCACGAACCGATTCCGCTGATCGGTCAAGCGCAGCCTTCTCGTCAGCCGTCAGCTCAAGCTCAAAGATGTTCTCGATGCCGTCACCGCCAAGAATGACGGGCACACCCATGAATAGATCCTGATACCCGTATTCGCCTTCGAGGTATGCAATGACCGGTAGGATCCGTTTCTTATCCTTGAGAATGGCCTCAGCCATCTGCACCAACGAAGCCGCTGGTGCGTAGTAGGCACTACCATTGCCAAGGAGATTCACAATCTCACCGCCGCCAACTCGAGCACGCTGCACGATCGCATCAATGCGCTCAGCAGGGATCAACGTGTCGATCGGAATACCACCCACGCTGGAGTAACGGACCAGCGGTACCATATCATCTCCGTGCCCACCAAGCACGAAGCCTCGGACATCTTCAACAGATACGTTCAGCTCCTGTGCAATGAAGGTGCAGTACCTTGCGGTATCCAGCACGCCAGATTGACCGATGACTCGATTTTTAGGAAATCCAAGCGTCTTGAACGCTGCATAAGTCATGGCATCCACCGGATTGCTCAACAGGATGACAATGGAATTCGGGCAATATTTCTTCACATTCTCGCAGACAGCTTTAACAATTCCGGCATTGGTATTTACCAGATCATCTCTACTCATGCCGGGCTTGCGAGCTACGCCTGCTGTGATAATTACGATATCCGAATCAGCAGCATCTTCATAATTAGAGGTGCCAATAATGTTGCTATCAAAGCCTTGTACCGGACTGGCCTCGAGCATATCCAACGCCTTGCCCTTGGTGGGGTTCTCCAACTGCGGAATATCCAGCAGCACCACATCACCAAGCTCTTTTTGCGCAAGCATCAGGGCAGTCGTCGCTCCGGTGAAGCCGGCTCCAACCACGGTGATCTTTTTACGTTGAATAGTCACGATAGAAGTCCTCCTACATGTTGCTAATGATTTGGTCAGCAAACTCAGAGCATTTCACTTGGGTAGCGCCTTCCATCAGACGAGCAAAGTCGTAGGTAACTGTTTTATTGTTAATGGATGTCTCCATGCCCTTGTAGATCAGGTTAGCAGCTTCCTGCCAGCCCAGATGCTCAAGCAGCATGACGCCAGACAGAATGACGGAGCCTGGATTCACGACATCTTTGTCAGCATATTTCGGCGCTGTACCATGCGTTGCTTCGAAGATCGCATGTCCTGTTACATAGTTAATATTAGCACCTGGAGCGATTCCGATACCTCCTACTTGTGCAGCCAGAGCATCAGACAGGTAGTCCCCGTTCAGATTCAATGTCGCGATCACATCGAACTCACCAGGACGAGTCAGAACTTGTTGCAACGCGATATCCGCGATTGCATCCTTCACGATGATTTTGCCAGCTTCTTCAGCGGCTTTTTGAGCTGCATTAGCTGCTTCCTCACCGTCTTTTTCTTTGATGATATCGTATTGTGCCCAAGTGAATACACGATCTCCGAATTCCTGCTCAGCGACCTCGTAGCCCCAGTTTTTAAAGGCACCCTCAGTGAATTTCATGATGTTGCCTTTATGCACCAGTGTCACAGACTTACGGTTATGCTCGATCGCATACTCAACTGCAGCACGAACCAGACGCTTGGAGCCCTCAGCAGATACCGGCTTGATGCCGATTCCAGAAGTCTCAGGGAAGCGAATCTTGTTCACGTTCATTTCCTTTTGCAGGAATTCGATGACCTTCTTCACTTCCTCGGAGCCTTCCTTATACTCGATACCTGCATAGATATCTTCAGTATTCTCACGGAAGATGACCATGTCTACCAGCTCAGGACGCTTCACCGGAGAAGGTACCCCGTCAAAGTAACGTACAGGACGCAGGCACACATACAGGTCCAGCTCCTGACGCAACGCCACGTTCAATGAACGGATTCCGCCGCCAATTGGAGTTGTCAGAGGTCCTTTAATGGCTACGATATATTCACGAATCGCTTCCAGCGTATCGTTCGGAAGCCACTCCCCGTATGTATTAAATGCTTTCTCACCTGCGAATACTTCGTACCACGCAATCTTCTTGGAGCCGCTATAAGCCTTCTCCACAGCAGCATCCAGCACCCGCTTGGAAGCCTTCCAGATATCGCGGCCTGTGCCGTCACCTTCAATGAAAGGAATGACCGGGTTATTTGGTACCTGCAGCTTGCCATTATCAATCGTGATTTTATCGCCTTCGGTAGGGAGATCAAACTTTTCCAATTTCAACATAAGTTCTAGTTCCTCCTTGAATGGTTAGTGTTAGTCAGATTTGTAGCAATGCTGCTCTTGCATGGAATGGTCAGCGATGTGTGATTCTATTCATAGACAGCACATCGCTGCCATCTCCACTATTCTATCACAATTCGAGCCATCAAAGCCCAGCCAAGCATAGTCCATCGTTTTTGGAGCTTTAGCGTTGATCTGGTGTTACATATTTTTGATTCGTTGGTCCTGTATATTCAGCACGTGGGCGAATCAGACGATTATCCTCGAATTGCTCCAGAATATGTGCAGTCCAGCCAGATACACGGCTCACAGCAAAGATCGGGGTGAACAGCTCACGCTCAATACCAAGCTGGGTATACACAGAAGCTGAATAGAAGTCTACATTCGGCTTCAGACCTTTACGGGACGTAATCATATCCTCAATCTGCACGGACATATCATATTGCATTGTATTTCCGTTCAATTCGCCCAGCTCACGAGACATCTTCTGAAGATGCTTGGCACGAGGATCACCATTCTTGTATACACGGTGCCCGAAGCCCATAATCTTGTCACGATTATTCAGCTTCTCGGTAATATAGGACTCTACCCGCTCCAATGAGCCAATCTCATCAAGCATTTTCGCCACGGCCTCGTTCGCACCACCATGCAGTGGCCCCTTGAGCGCACCAATAGCAGACGTGATGCCAGAGTAAATATCCGACAGTGTAGCCACTGTGACTCGGGCAGCAAAGGTAGAGGCATTCAGCTCATGGTCAGCGTGGAGCACCAGCGCTTGGTTAAAGGCTTTGATGGCGATCGCATCGGGCTCTTTGCCTGACAGCATATAAAGGAAGTTCTCAGCGATGGAAACGCCTTCTTTTGGCTGTACAGGGTCAAGTCCTTGGCGCAGACGGGCAATTGTCGCTACGATGGTCGGTAGCTGAGCCTGCAGCTTGATAGCCTTCCGTTCATTGGCTTCCCGTGACATGTCATCCGCTTCATTGTCATACAAAGCAAGAGCAGATACGGCAGAGCGCAATGCCGCCATAGTACCCGCTTCTTTGGGATACAGCTTCATTTGGGCAATCAGCTCATCCGGAATGGCTGCATAAGAGCTAAGCTCAGCACGTAGCTGCTCTAGCTCGCCTGCATCTGGCAGCTTACCGAACCACAGCAGAAAAGCAACTTCTTCGAAAGCAGCATTCACGGCCAAGTCATCGATATCATATCCGCGGTACGTCAGAACACCGTCTACGATTGAGCTTATGGAAGAGGTCGTTGCAACGATACCTTCCAGACCTTTGGTCGCAGTCATAGGTACATCTCTCCTTTGTTCACAACAGATTGAAGGGACTTGCAATGAAAACATTTTCAAAATTCAACAAATCACAAAGGTAATGGAAAATTATTAACGCATCGTGTCAATATTCGAATCACTTATTACTATACTGGATTTTGTCGGTTATGTGAACAATAATAGTCCCTTCATGCGTATTCAAATGTTTTATTGCTCTGATAAAATAAAATGAACAGGTGTTTTTTCATCATTTATATTGTATTCCGATACTCTTTTTTATTTGCACTATTCTACATACACATTTTTATTCTTATCTGTTTCATTCTCCACACTATCAAGAAATATCCCTTAAATTCCAAGGATTATGGCTATCCTGTCATAGAATTATGCTGGTAATAAGTTATATTCATTTTGTGTAAATGTATTTTTTTAACATTACCACCATTTCCCTTGCTTTTTCACTTGGCCTTTTTATTATTTACAAACCACGCATACTTCCATCTTTATTTACTCGAATTTTATGGATGCAATCCAATGAACACATAGATTGGCAGGCCGAATGAAGACTGTAATCAGACTAAGCTTGCTACAGATCAGACACGAATCTACACCATATGACCTTTTTAAGATTATGTGCTCTAAAATTTAATAGTTTGATATTTTATATAACATTAAATGTAATTAAATATAACAATTATATTGACCTTTCATTTCAAATGCTCTTATAATCGCAATTAAAGCTTTCAAAGCGTCATTTAATATAACAAAAGGGAGGAGAAGTATTACATATTCATCTCAATCACTCATTTCATACGAGCTAAAGAAGCTTTCATTAACATCATTGACTAGGGGGAAATCGTGATGAAGTTGAAAAATGTATTATATGCTCCATTATTGACTGCGGCTCTGTTGGGAAGCTCACTACTACCTGTAAATGGATCATGGATTAGCGAAGCCGCCGCCAATGAGACCGTGACTCAGGTTAAGGAGGCCGAGGTACGTTCATCTCTGCCTAATGTAGTCATCCTAGCCACGGGAGGGACCATCGCTGGCTCTGCAGCCTCCAATACCGATACTACAGGCTATCAGGCGGGGGCAATCGGAATCCAGACGCTTATACAAGCTGTACCAGAGATGAAGAAGCTTGCGAATGTCAGCGGAGAACAGATAGCTAACGTGGGTAGTCCGAACATTAACAATGACATCTTGCTGCACATGGGTAAACGTATTAATGAACTGCTGCAATCAGATGATGTGGACGGTATCGTCATTACACATGGTACAGACACGCTAGAGGAGACTGCCTATTTTCTGAATCTGGTCGTCAAAAGTGACAAGCCTGTCGTTGTCGTAGGCGCGATGCGTCCTGCAACCGCAATTAGTGCAGATGGTCCATTCAACCTATATAATGCAGTCAGACTGGCAAGCTCCCCTGAGGCCAAAGACAAAGGCGTAATGATCATGTTAAATGATCGGATTGGCGCTGCACGCTACATCAGCAAGACAAATACAACAGCTGTGGATACCTTCCGTTCCAACGAGCAGGGCTATCTGGGTGCGATTGTGGGAGAGAAGATCCACTTCTACAATGAATCCACTCGCAAGCATACAAGCCAGACTGAATTCGATATTTCGAACCTGACGGAGCTTCCACAGGTAGATATTTTGTATGAATATCAAAACAACGGCCGATATTTGTATGATGCCGCTGTGGCAGCAGGTGCCAAAGGAATTGTTGTAGCTGGCAGTGGGAATGGCTCGATGTCCAGCGCCTCCTCTGAAGGTGCAACAGATGCGGGCAAGAAGGGTGTCATCATCGCACGCTCCAGTCGGGTAGGAAGCGGTACCGTATCTGGACGCAGCGCAGATCTGGCTAAAAATTTTGTGACAGCAGATTCTCTGAATCCACAGAAGGCTCGTATTCTATTGATGCTTGCCTTGACCAAGACGAATGACCCTGCGCAAATTCAGTCCTACTTCAATGAATACTAATCTCCAATAAACAAAAGGGGCATCCACCGTATTTAGACTTGAATAACGGGGATGCCTCTCTAGTTACAACTTTCATATTATTACAATGGAATTAATTATTGAATCGTTCAATTGTAGACGAATCATCCTCATCATAAATGTAGCCACTGATGTATGCATTCGGATAAGCATCCTCGATATCGCCGATCAGATTATCCACGAAGGAGCTACGACGTGAGCTGGACAGACTTGTCCAATCATCCTCATATACGTATACCTCTACAGTAACATCATCCTCATCACCCGAAAGATAGATGTTGAAATTCACATCATTATAAGTCCCATAATCATCATTCAGATCATCCCTAAGTTCGGACAGGCTTACTATCGTGCTACCCAAGCTTACCGTCCCACTGCTGCTTACATTAATGGTTGCCAATTGGGTTGAATCATACACCTCACCTGAAATATCCGCATCCTCATATTCATCTAGAATATCGTCCACTATATCCTGCACATAGCTACGCTGCTGACTGGAAGACAAATCGCTCCAGCCATCTCTGTCCACTGTTATCTCCAGATACAGATCATCCTCATCACCACTAAGATCAATAACGGAGTCCGTAGATTGATAATCCTCGTAATCGTCATTCAACTGATCCTCCAGCTTCGCAACAGTCATGCTGCTACTGCTGCTACTGCTATTCAGCTGAGATTGTAACGAGGCAATCTGGCTGTTCAGCGTGGCAATGGATGCATCCTTCTCCTGCACAAGCGCCTGTGATGCTGTCAGCTCCTGCTGAAGTGTATTGATCTGACTGTTCAGGGCCGTAATTGTCGTCTCATCTACGGCTATCGAGGTATCCTCAATGACTACTCGCTTATTGGTACCATCCCAAGTAACCTTCTTGTCCAGGGCAGAACCCACGGCACGCAGTGGCAGATATGTAGTGCCATTGATGAGGAACGGCTCCAGCTCCCCCTCGGTCGCTACTTGAGTTCCGTTGTAGACGATCTGGATATTGTTGTAGACGGCCTGTAAGCTTTTTGTTGCCTGTGCCGCATAAGCCGGTTGTGTTAGCACTACTCCCGACACAGCCAATGTCAGAGCCAGAGAAGCGGTAGCTACTTTTGTCCATATTTTCATGTCTTGATCCGCACCTTCCATCCGAATAAGTATACTAACGTAATACATTAGCTCATCACCTAGATTATCATCGGAAGGCACAAATACCTATATTCATACAGAGGATTTAAGCAAACTTTCAGCTATATGAGTCTTCCCCGACACGTAACGGACTTGGCTGCAAAATAGCTGCTTACAAACAAAGCAGGAGAGCTGCCTTCCGGCCTCCCTCCTGCTAACCATCGTATTAATTAGGCGATTGGAATGAATTGATATTTACATACTGATTCACAGGCTTGCGATATCCGCGCGGACGCTCCTTGTCCTTCACACTTTTGCCGAGAGTAATCAGCATGACGGGTACATAACGCTCAGGAATTTCAAAGAGTTCCTGCACCTTTGCCGGATCAAAGCCGATCATCGGACATGTATCCCAACCATGATCCTTAGCAATCAGCATTAGCTGCATGGCGGACAGGCTGGCATTTCGAATAGCTTCATCACGCTGAAAGGCTTCCCCACCAGACTCATAGGCACGAGTTATATCTTCATTCTCCTGGTCATAATCCAGCTTACTGATCATGCCGAGATTCAGCATACCCACATTAATTTCACCCGCATGAAGATAAGCCTTCGTATCTCCAAGCACCACTATCGTAGCCGAAGCATTCTTCACTTTGTACTGCTTGGACGCTTGGTAGAGCTTCTCCTTGCTCTCCTCCGAAGTAGCAACAATATAATGAGAGTGCTGCAAATTAAAAGCGGATGGTGCATAGCGATTCAGCGAAAAGATCTGCTGCAGCTCTTCCTCCGATATCGGTGTATCTGGTACAAAGTTAACGGCTGACCGTCTAGTCTCAATTATCGTTTTCAAATCGCTCATATTCCTATCTCCTTTGAGATTCGTATGTAAGTCCCATTTGCCATATTCACAAATGTACGAAATATCACATTAGTACATTATGTATATTTGTTATTATAATACACAAACTTATTTTTTGTAAGTAGTTTTTAAAATTTTTTTTTTCATTTTGTCAAAAAAAAAAATTCGGCAGCTTCTTAAAAGCGCCGAAAAAAAGTGATGTTGCCGTTTTTCATTTTCTTCTCCACCCATTTGTAGAGCAGCATTCGATAGATGGGTCGGGTCAACGGGAACACCACCGTAAATCCAATGATATCCGTAATGAAGCCAGGGATTAGCAGCATCGTACCACCGATAAATACACATAAGCCATCCAGCATCTTATTGCCAGGCATTTGTTGACGATTAATAGCGCGCTGGGCATCTGCAATGACTTTGCGTCCCTCGAACTGCATCATAGCTACACCAATGATACTCGTGAACAGCATCAGTAGAATGGTCTTGCCTGCACCGATCTGATTACTGAGCCAGATGAATCCATACAGCTCAGCGGCGGGGATCAATAACATTAGCAGCCAAATTGGTCTTAACATGCTCTTATTCCTCCCCTTCCTTATATAATGCGAGTAATTGCTCATACACCTCGGGCAACCGTTTATCCAATCGTACCGGCTTCCAGTCCTGGCTTAGCCAAGCATGAGATGTCTCTCCCGTGACAAGCAGCTCGCCTTGTTCTCTAGGTAAGGAAGGCTCATTCTGATCCATTATACGCTTTACTTCATATTGATAGGTTAGTCGTAATTTCGACATATCCTTAATTCGTGTATAGACAACGATACGGTCATCATAACGTGCCGGCTGGCGATAGTGAACAGCCAAATCAAGCACTGGAAGCAACACACCCTGTTCCTCCAGCATACGGTAGGTCAAGCCGGCTTCTCTTAGCATTTCAGTTCGTCCCGTTTCGAACCATTTTACATAATTGGCATGATATACGACAGCCATCTGATCAGTCTCAGCGTAATGCACACGCAGTTCAACCGAAGACCACCGTCCCCCCTGTTCTCTTTCTTCTGTCATGTCGTCCCTCTCCTGTTCTTGGTCAAGCTGCGCTTGTTCTCTCATTACATAGCTATGTATCCATTAAACCATATTTGCATGCCAGGAACAAAATAGCTAATAAGAATGACGCCATAAATTCTATGAACTTAAAGACGGAATAGGCCAGCCAGAGAGAAGCATCTGACTGACCTTATATAACAAACAGGCCACACCAAAGGCGGCCTGTCTCATTTAACCAAATCGACCCATAATATATTCCTGGGTCAGCTCATTTTCGGGATTCGTGAACATGTTCTTGGTATTGTTCCGTTCGACGAGTGTACCGATGTAAAAATACGCCGTAAAGTCAGAAATCCGCGCCGCCTGCTGCATGTTATGAGTCACGATTACAATTCGCAGATCCTTCTTCAGCTCTGTAATCAGCTCCTCAATCTTACCTGTCGAGACAGGATCGAGTGCAGATGCAGGTTCATCAAGCAGCAGAATGCTCGGGTTGACCGACAGTGCCCGCGCGATGCACAGACGCTGCTGCTGTCCGCCAGACAGAGCAAGCGCCGAATCATGAAGTCGATCCTTAACCTCATCCCACAAGGCGGCCCGACGAAGACTGCTCTCCACAATCTCATCCAGCTGGCTCTTCTTCTTGACGCCACGGTAGCGGGGTCCGAAGGCAATATTGTTATAGATGGATTTGTAGAACGGATTCGGCTTCTGCCATACCATTCCGATCTGCTGACGCAGCTTGATGACGTCGGTAGACGGATCGTTCAGATCCTTCCCGTCCATCCAGATATGCCCTTTGGTATGAGAAGAGGCAATTTCGTCGTTCATCCGGTTAAGTGAGCGCAGGAAAGTGGACTTTCCGCAGCCAGAAGGGCCGATTAGCGCCGTCACGGTCTGCGCAGGGAACTCCAGGCTGACCTTTTTGACCGCTTCAAATTGTCCATAATATATACTTAAATCTTCAGTACTAAAGGGTTGTGCCATCGTATTGTCATCCTTTCTTTAATCCATGCGCTTGGCTGCTGTAAGCTTTCTGTAGACTACTTTACCGATAAATCGAGCGGAGAGGTTGAACACCAGCACGAGAATAACGAGAACTGCAGATGCTCCTGCAGCGATCTGTGCTGAATCGGGTGCTACACCCTCACTGTTAACCTTCCAGATATGAACGGCAAGTGTCTCCGCAGGACGCAGCGGATTAATGGGCGACCGTGGGCTCAGTGGATTCCAATCCGTGAAATCTAATGGAGGTGTCGTCATACCTGCTGTAAAGAGCAAGGCAGCCGCTTCCCCGAAGATTCTGCCTGCAGACAGGATTGTACCTGTCATAAGACTTGGCAGTGCTGCTGGCATCAGAATGGAGGTGATGATCTTCCACTTGGACAAACCCAATGCGAGACCCGCTTCCTTCTGCTCCTTCGGTACAGCCCGCAGCGCCTGTTCTGTCGTACGCACCATCAATGGTAGATTGAAGATCGCTAACGCCAGTGCACCGGACAAGAGAGAGAAGCCCAGGTTAAAGGTATTTACAATCAGAAGCAAGCCGAACAGACCAATTACAATAGAAGGGAAAGACGACAGCACCTCTACCGTAAGGCGGATAAAATCCGTTACCCGACCTGGTCTTGCATATTGTGCCATATAAATCCCTGCGCCCCATCCCAGTGGAATGGTGATCAACAAAGTCAGAATGAGCAAGAATACCGAGTTAAATAGCTGTGGTCCGATCCCGCCACCAGCTCGTAGTGTCTGAGGAGCGCTTGTCAGGAAGTCCCATGAAATATGACTGATTCCTCGATACAAAATATAACCGATGAGTCCTACCAGAATCGCTACAATGAGTAGAGCAAAAAAACAAATGACTACTGTGGCGACCTTATTTATCGTTTTTGCCTTCATCATGAAATTCGGTTTCTCCTTTCAAGCATTCTTACCAGCAGTACGAAGACAAAGGTCATGAGCAGGAGAACCAAAGCCATACTCCACAGAGCATTGTTATGCACCGTGTTCATAGCCGTATTGCCCATACTGAGGGTAATGACACTCGTCAGGGTAGAAGCTGATTCCAGCAGGGATGTAGGCACATGCGGTGCATTACCAATAACCATCTGCACAGCGAGTGCTTCTCCAAAAGCACGTGCCATACCAAGAACTATACCTGTCAGCAATGCAGGCAGCATCGTCGGCACAACAACTCGTGCAATCGTCTGCCAGCGGGTTGCACCCAAGGCATAGGAGGATTCGCGCAATCCTTTAGGCAGTGATGCCAACGCATCAGCCATAATACTAGTAATAGTAGGCAAAATCATGATCGACAGAACCAGACAGCCCGCCAAGATGCCGTTCCCTTGACCACCAAAAATATTACGCAGCAACGGAACAAGTACAGACAGACCGATAAATCCGTAGACAACGGATGGAATTCCGGAGAGCAGTTCAATAGCTGGCTGCAAGATGCGCTTGCCAAATTTCGGCATAATCTCTGTCATGAATAGCGCGGCGCACAGACTAAGCGGGCTTGCGATCAAAGCCGCCAGTATGGTAACCAGAAATGAGCCTGTAATGAACGGCAGTGCACCAAATAGCTTCGGCTCTCCATCCGGTGCCCATTTGGAACCGAAGAAGAAATCTTTAATACTAACACCATTCACATAGAAGGTGGCCACTCCCTTAGAAGCGACAAAGTAAACTATAGAGATGATAACAGCAATCAGAAAAACGACACAAACCGACGTCAATAACCGGCCGGTCCATTCTTCCCAAAAGTGTTTTTCTTTCCATCTTACGTCTTGGGCTTGTTTATTTTGTTCCATGGATGCCTTCCCTTCATATCACATCGTATACCGTCTTATAACCGAAGAATAGAGGCGGAACTATTCCGCCTCTTCTTCGTTATACGATCCAGATCAAAGCCGGATTATTTGTTGGTGACATTTCCGTCTACATCACGTGATACTTTCATACCGCTCATCGGGATGTAGCCAAGATCAACAACATCGGATTTTTGAATTTCATCGGACAGGATGTAATCCAGGAAAGCTTTTACGTGTGGAGCAGGCTCACCTTTAGTGTACATGTGCTCATAAGCCCATACTGGATATTCACCGGATTCTACTTTTTCTACAGTAGCTTCAACACCATCATATTTCAGAGCAGTTACTGTGTTGTCCAGGTAAGACAGTGCAAGGTAACCAATAGCGCCTGGAGTTTCAGCAACCAGCTTTTTTACTGTACCGGAAGAATCTTGTTGAATGGAGCCTGGAAGATCTTCAGTTTTTGTGCCCAGAGCGTACTTCTCGAAAGTAGCACGTGTACCGGAGCTGCTAGGACGGTTGATGATTACGATCTCTTGATTCGCTCCACCAACTTCGCTCCAGTTCTTGATTTTACCAGTGAAGATACCAACCAGTTGGTCCTTAGTCAAGCCGTCCACGCCAACTTGTGGGTTAGCTACTGCGGACATTGCTACTACTGCTACCAGGTGGTCAACCAGCTCATCTGCGCCAGTTTCCAGCTTTTCTTCAGCAAATACGTCAGAGTTACCAATATCCGCTTGTCCGCCGGATACTTGTGTCAGACCCGTACCACTACCGCCGCCTTGAACTTGTACAGAAATATTTTTATACTCTTCTACAGCCATGAACTTCTCTGCAGCCTGCTCTACTAGCGGCTGAAGTGCACTGGATCCTACAGCCAGAACGTTACCGCTAAGCGCTGGTGTCTCCGAGCTGCTGCTTGCGTTGTTTGCTGGTGTTTCTCCCGCACCTTGACTCGCGTTGTTCGTGCCTGATCCGCATGCAGCCAGCAGGAACACCATAGTTAGAGTCATCAGAATGAACGGCCATTTTTTCAACATTGTACTTGTCCTCCCCTTAATAAGTGACGGTTTTTGTTTATTCCCATCAGCACTTCTACATTGTAGAAATCGAATGTTAGGTTAAAAACATCGTTTTGTAAAAATAATATTAAATAATCATAGATAAATTATTCTTTTGTATATAGAATATCTATGTAACTTCGTTTTTCACTATCATCCATTGAAAACTTTGGGGTTATCAGGAAATGAATATTTCACACATGAGGTGTACACGGATAGATGAATATACTCAAATTACAGATTCTTGTCCTCATCGACAAATATCATAAAGTAACGGAGGTCGCACAGTCACTGAAGCTGAAGCAACCAACCGTGTCCTTTCACATGAAAAAAATGGAGCAGGAGCTTGGAGTCCGCTTATTCGAGATCGGCCGCGGAAGGACAAGTCTCACAGGTGCTGGCAAGGTGCTGCTCAGCTATGCGAAGCAGATTACCACGCTGGAATCATCCGCCAGACAGGCGTTAAAGGACTACACTACTCAACATGCAACTCTAATACGAGTAGCTGCTGAGGATATTCCCGGTAATTTTATATTACCGACACTTATTGCGAATTATTCAGGCAGGTACCCCGCAGCAACTGTGAAGCTGATGGTCCAGACAAGAGAGAACATTCTGTCGATGCTGGCTGCCGGAGAGGTTGACATTGGATTCACACACGAGCAACCCGATGCTTCCCTTGGTCTTAGTTCAAGCATCATTCTGGAGGACGAGATTGGTATTATACAAACTGTGAATGATCACACTGGGAAGGCTGCAGTGGATTCTTACAATAGGGAACATAGAGCTACTGAGGATCAAGGTAGAGAGCATCAGACCACAGAGCACAGCAGCACTGAACGCGGGATTATGAAGTCTCCGATTACAGAACAATGGATTGAGGAGCAAATGAAGGCGGACCGATTAATCGTTCAGGATGCTAGCAGCCAGCTAGGTCAGTTCACGCAGCGCTGGTGCGAGTATCGGGAGCTGAGCTACAACGCTGGACTAGAAATGAACTCCACTCAGGCACTGGCCGGCATGGTGCAGAGCGCTAACCTGATCTCCTTCTATCCACGCATCGCTTCATCCCAACTGCCACAAGCAATCAACTGGCAAGCGATATCAACGGGACAGGGAACCAATCGCTCGCCATTGTATCGCTATCAGGTATGGATGCATAACCGTGCAGAGTCGTTAACACCAGCAGGTGAGCAGCTTACAGCCCTGATCAACGAGTGGAGCAAGCAGAGGCTTGAGCAGGAGACCGTAGCCCATCCTGGATGAATCCGATTTTGATGCCGTCTTGCATTACAGATGACTAGGAGCAGGGCCTCTACTGCCAGATCGTCCGAGGGTGCAAACTACCGTACGCAAAAAAACGCCCCGGCGTAGATTTCTCTACTGCCGGGGCGTTCCCTGAAGTATTCAGTAATTATGCAATTTACGGACCAGATTCATTCGTCTAATGTGCCCAGTCTTATACGTCAGCTGCAACTTGGCTGATCTTGATCAGGTTCGTAGATCCGGAGCGTCCGAGTGGAACACCTGCTGTAATGACTACCAGGTCGCCATCCTTCACAAGTCCGGATTTCAGGCCGCCCTCCATCGCATTGTTGAACAGCGCATCCGTTGTATCACAAGCGTGTCCTTCTACTGCTACTACACCCCATGTCAGAGCTAGACGACGCATCGTCTTCTCATCGGTAGTAACAGCCACGATTGGAGCTTCTGGACGATATTTGGAGATCATGCGTGCTGTTGTACCTGATTCTGTGGAAGTCAGGATTGCTTTGGCGTGCAGATCCAGTGCAGAGATCGCTACGGATTGGCTGATCGCTTCAGTGATGCTGATCTCTTGAGCTGTTCTTTGCTTCTTGAACAGTTGACGGTAATCCAGTGCAGACTCTGCTTTCTCAGCAATACGAGCCATAGTCAGTACAGATTCAATCGGATACTTACCAGCAGCTGTCTCACCGGAGAGCATGATAGCATCAGTGCCGTCGAAGATTGCGTTCGCTACGTCACTTGCCTCGGCTCTTGTCGGGCGAGGATTGCGTTGCATGGAATCCAGCATTTGTGTAGCCGTAATAACCGGCTTGCCAGCAACGTTACATTTTTCGATCATGCGTTTTTGTACGAGTGGTACTTCTTCCGCAGGAATCTCTACACCAAGGTCACCACGAGCTACCATCAGGCCATCGGAAGCTTCCAGAATTTCATCCAGGTTATCCACGCCTTGTTGGTTCTCAATCTTGGAAATAATCTGAATGTGTCCTGCGTTGTGCTTCTGAAGCAGTTCACGGATTTCGAGCACGTCACTAGCTTTGCGCACGAAGGAAGCAGCGATGAAATCAACTCCCTGCTCAATTCCGAACAGAATATCATTGGCGTCTTTCTCGGTGATTCCTGGCAGAGAGATGTTTACTCCAGGTACGTTAACACCTTTCTTGCTCTTGATCGTACCGCCATTAACAACGAGACATTTAATCTCAGTAGATGCAACCTCTACAACAGTGAGTCCAATCAGACCATCGTCGATCAGAATCGTGGAACCAGGCTCAACATCGGAAGGAAGATCGGCATATGTGATCGAGATGCGGTCTTTGTTGCCCAGAATTTCTTCCGTGGTCAGTGTCACATATTCGTCCTGAACCAATTCAATTGGTTCAACTTCAAGCTTTCCAGTCCGAATTTCTGGTCCCTTTGTATCGAGCAGAATAGCAACATTCTTACCAAGCTCTTTGCAAGCCTGACGGATGTTTTTGATCCGGTTGCCATGCTCCTCGAAATCACCGTGGGAGAAGTTCAGACGGGCTACGTTCATTCCTGCCATGATGAGCTTCTTCAGATTCTCCAAAGACTCACTGGAAGGTCCGATCGTACATACAATCTTTGTTTTGCGCATTGTGGGTTTCCTCCGTTTTCTTCAAAAAGGTCTGTCTTTATATCTTTTTCCAACAATTAAATCTACTATACTTTTACCCATTTGTATAGGCATACGGTCACTTTTTTATCAAATCAGGTTACAGTTTTCCAATACATTCCTGAATAACCTGTGCTTCACTCTTTCGAATGCCATCAAGGTTATGTCTTATTAGTCTTATATACTCTTCTTTACGCTCGATTTGATATTTTAAGACCAGTTGCTCGTTCACCAGACATTTGATACGCATTTGCTCCAGTATGTCCAGCCAAGCTGGCTCACAGTGTAACCCATACTTTGCGGCAAGATGCTTCATTAGCATGATCAGGACTGCCTTATGATTGCTCAGCTGATGGAAGGGCCGAATGTCAAGCTTAATGCCCGCTGAAGCCCCTTGATTCAGATATCCTACTAGCCAATCGTAGATACCAATCCCGTATACAGTGCGCGATACATCATAATTCTGGTGCTGGAAATGAAAGCCGAACACGTTGTCATCGACAAAGCTGTCGTTCATCTGAAGAACATGCTTACAGCTGGAGTCCAGATAGTCCATAAGTAATTGCTTTATTCTCCGCGTATCAATATAGTATTCTCTCATTTTACTCATATTAAACAGTAATATATTAAAGACTTTCTCCTGTAACATCTTCTCTCCACTCAAGCATCGAGCCTGCTCCACTTCACTATAGGACAGCTCCAGACAGCCATATTTCCCATTTGTAAAATTATCTGCAGCAGCAAACACCCCGCGCTCTTCATCATATCCATAGACTAAGGCGACATCATGGAGAAAATGCTGACGCTGAAATCTACCGCTATCCCGGAGAAAGTAATGATCCAAGAACATGAATATGTACTTCTCTTCACAAATCCAGGCAGACATCTGCTCAATAAGCTTCGTCTCCAAGGCCTGCTGACTGATAATCTCCAGCTGCTCTCCCAGCTTTGCTCTCTCCACTACAGCATATTTCAGGACATTATTGCTTTTTACATATAAAAAAATGCTGTTCATAAGCATCATCTCTTGACCAGAAGCGTGGGTCTGCAGCACGGCTGTAAGTCCAGCTGAAGAGCTATAGCAGTTGTTAACGGGCGGGAACTGTATCGGGAGTATCTTCCTGCTCATAGATTGCACCAAGAATCTTCCGACGCGGACTGGTAGGCTGCCTTCACAATCCGCAAAGAGCATAGTCCCTCTTCCCCTGGCGCAATCAAGGGCTTGCCTTCCTGAATGGCATCAATGAAATTCTGTGTAATCAGTTGATGTCTCTCGAACTTCTGATAGGACACCGGGGTGGACTGTTCAACATACTGCGGCTTGGCGAACATATCCTGCTCGTGCTTATTGAACACATCGTCTGCTTGCGCTAATTGGGTAAATTGGAGAATGTCCTTCTCGATTACAATTTTGCCCTCAGAGCCAATAATCTCCAATCTATTGGTTCCTGGATATTCCGATACAGAGCTGATGAAGAGTCCCGACGCCCCATTGGCGTATTCCGCATAGATAGTTGCCTCATCCTCCACCTCAATCATCCGATGCTTGCCACAGTAGATGAAGGCACGAACACGGCTAGGCATCCCGCACATCCATTGCCACAGATCCAGCTGGTGTGTCGCCTGATTGATCAGGATCCCTCCCCCTTCACCGCGCCAGGTCGCTCTCCAGCTATTCGAGTCATAATAGCGCTGAGTGCGGAACCAATCCGTCACAACCCAGTTCGTTCTTCGCAGCTCGCCTAGCTTCCCTTGCCTAATCAACTCTCTGGCCTGCTGATAGATCGGGATGGTCCGCTGGTTGAACATCATGGAGAATACAATCCCTCTGGCCTGCGCCTCTGCATTCATGGCAGCTACCTCTGCCACGTCAATGCCTGCTGGCTTCTCTAGCAGCACATGTAGATTACACTTCATCGCATACGTCGCAATCTCAGGATGGCTCACATGGGGGGTAGCCACCAGTACAGCGTCTAACTCCCCGGATTCGAGCATTTCCTTATAGTTGGTGTACAGCTTGATCTCTGTCCCGTATTGCCCACTCAGCTCTTGCATCACCTGAAGATTATGATCACAGACTGCTGTAAGCCTACAGCCCGTGATTTTGTTCTCAAATAAATACTTCATGTGCTTGATGCCCATGCTGCCAATACCCACGACACCCATTCGTACGAGGCCGTTCATCGCTTCTCACTTCCTTGTGCAGGATAGAACTCTCCATGTATTTCCTTGTTCTGTAGCTGCTCAATACGATTGCCGTGGCCCATAAAAGCAATGATGGGTTCGTGGGATTTTGCTGCTTGCCGCCCCATATAAGCATAAGAGATGATGATAACTTCATCTCCGGGCTGCACCAGTCTTGCTGCCGCTCCATTCAAGCAGATGACTCCACTGCCTCGCTCACCAGCAATAACATAGGTCTCCAAGCGGGCACCATTGGTGTTATTTACTACCTGTACCTTTTCATTAGAGAGAATCTCCGTTGCATCCAGGATGGCCTGATCAATAGTAATGCTACCAACATAATGAAGATTTGCCTCCGTCACCGTCGCCTTATGTATTTTCGACTTCATGACTGCAATATACACGGTAACCCGCTCCTTTCAATTGTTTTCGATCAACTTTGCCATTATGGTTCAACGGTAAGGCATCTGCTCTATGAAACGACCGAGGGATCATATAATGCGGGAGCTTATCCTTCAGGAATGCTCTCCATTGCTCGCCTGACACAAGCTCCTGGCTGATATAGAGAGCGAATAAGAAAGGCGTGTGTGCTTGATCATCCACACCTGACACAGCATGTGTAACCAAAGGATGCAGCAGCATTGCCCTTTCAATCTCCTCAGGCTCTATTCTCCGTCCTTTGAGCTTAATTTGATGGTCTACCCGTCCAACAAAACAAAGGTTACCGTCTGCTTGCCTGCGTACCAAATCTCCCGTCTTGTACACCCGTAGCTGCTTCTGCTGATACTCATATACTAGGAAGCGGGCTGCTGTCTCCTCAGCATTTTGAATATATCCCCGAGCAAGGCATTCTCCGGTAATGTACAGCTCGCCTGTATGGCCATCTTCAATCGACTTACCGTGCTCGTCTAGAATCAAGGGCTCCGTATGACGAAGGAACGCTCCGATATGAATCTCCTCCGCATTCGTGAGATTGCCGGCAGCTACCCACACGGTCCCCTCTGTAGGCCCATATACATTGTAAATTGTAGCCTCTGTCAGCTCCTGTAGCTGGCGCAGCAAGGGGAGCGGGAATGGCTCTCCACCGACCAGGATCATTTTCACTTGGCGGATATGCTCCCGAACACGCTCAAAGCCCAGCAGCATCGACATAGCCGAGGGAGTCATCTGAATGAAATCAATTTGCTCTTCTGCAATGAGCCTTCCCAGTAACAACGGATTCTGGCGATGCCGATCTTCAGCGATGATCACGCGTTTACCCATTGTCAGCGGTAGTATAGTTTCAACCATGAAGATATCGAAGGACATCGGTGCAAGACACAGGAACGTATCAAGATGTTCGAAATCTATGGCTGCACGGAAATCCAATATGAAATTGAGCAGCCCCTGTCGCGTAATCATGACCCCTTTGGGCAGACCCGTCGAGCCCGAGGTATACATGACATAGGCAAGCTCCTCCGGAGCCTGAGCTGTGCCCGGACAATTTGGACAATTCGATGCCGATCTCGCCTCTAGCTGCTCCATTTCCCGATAATGAAGAATGATCGCGTCGGCCCGAAGCTCGTCCACATTCGGAAAGCCCTCATCCATCAGTAAAAATGGAGCTTGCGCATTATCCAGCATATACGCAACCCTGGCAGGCGGCAATTGAGCATCAATCGGAAGGAAGGCTGCACCCGACTTCATTACACCCAGCATCGCAATGAGCATTTCCGGGCCCCGGCGGGTCCATATGCCAACAAGGTCAGCAGGGTTTACCCCTGATTGCAGCAAAGCATGGGCCATATGCTCCGAGGCCTCATCCAGTTCACGATAGGTCATCATGCTCCCCTGGAATTGGACAGCAATACGCTCCGGGTGAGACTCCACTTGTAAGGCTAGTAGCTCTAATAAAGAGACCTCCAGTTCAGCACACAGCTTGCTTGCATTATCTACGAATGGATTGTTGGATGTAGCGGGAATCTGAGCCATCGTTATATCCCTGCCTTCTGACCAGGAACGATCGCCTTCCTGCCCGATTCATCCAAATATCGATCGCCCGTAAAATTACTGCCTCCCCCGAACTCTGGCTTCAGAAGAGCAGCTTTGCAGCGCGTGCAGATAAAATCCGATGGCAGTCCTTCTGTCTCCCCACGTACATACTGCCTGATCTCGTTGGCTCTCTCGCTGTGCCACACAGCCTCAATACTACTCTCCAGTACGTTACCCAGCACGACCTCCCGTCTCCAATCCTGCGAGCAAATGATCGCGTCTCCGTTAGCCAAGATGTTCATTCGTTCGAACGGTCTTAGCAGCTGGCAGCCTGCCAGTGGATTCTGCTCCATACCTATAATCGAAGCCAGCTTCTTGGCGTTCCCATGTCCTTCCACACTGCCTGCTCGATCGAGGAATCCGAACAAATGGAGCTTGGCCTCGGGGAACAGTTCCTCAATGCTTCTCACATTCTCCTCCATATCCACCCATGGACACAGGATGGCTACCAATTGTATGTCAATCGGAAGACCGCTCGCCTTATTTTGCTCTAGCAGATGCTTGATTCTGTCTACTGTCTTGTGAAAATTCAATCCGGGCATTAGCTCCTTGTATAGCTCCTCCGTTCCCCCGAAGAAGCTGATTCTGAAATCATCAATGAGCCGTTCCAGAAGGATCGCTTCGATCAATTCCTCGTTGAGACCAGACGTATTGGAGGAGACCTCTACGAAAATTCCGCTCTCCTTAAGCCTGCGCAATACGGACAAGAACCTTCTGTCCAATGTGGGCTCATTATTCATGTATGGAATGGCACGGACAACCTCATGGCTATGTGCGGCAAGCTCCGTCAGAATCTGGTCTATTCCCTCATCACTCATCCGTGCTGGTGTGAAGCATTTTTCGGTGGAGCTATAAGGACATGGAGCACACTGTCCATTACAGAACGATTGCGTCTGAAATTCGATATATTTAGGAAATGCCGAAAGCTCATTAATACCCAATGCTATTCCCCCCGTCAACAATTATGGTCTGTCCCGTTACCCAGTTCATGCTGTCTGTCACAAAGGCATAGATGGCTGCTTCGATCTGTTCTCCCGTAGCGATGCTACCAAGAGGGGTGTTACTCTGGATGCGCTCCTCCTGCTCTGACCCTATATCCGGGTTCAGCTCACTCTGAAAATAACCCGGCGCTATGCAATTGCACCGAATCTGATAAGGTCCGAGATCATAAGCCCATTGTCTGATCAGAGCCTCTAGCGCACCCTTTGTTGCAATATAAGGTGCACTGTGCCGATTGACACGATGGACAAGATTGCTGGACACCGCCACGATGCTTCCTTGTCTGCAAGCCACAAAGTAGGGAAAGAGAGCACTTACAATAGCCGCCAGTGACATGCAGTGAACCTGAAACATCTGCTCCCAGGTAAGAAGCTCGTCCGCGGTATAGGGCAGCGAGCATTTTCGATAGACACCTGCCGTATGAATAATATTCAGGCGCTCCACCCTACTGAAATTCGCAATCGTCTCTAGACCTCTGGACAGTTCCGATAGAGTACAGCTCTGTTCCAAATCCACCTCCAACAGCTTCATCCGCTCGTGTCCCGAGGGGATTGTCCCACCTGGTCGGATGATCCCGATGACCTCATGCTGCTGCTCGCACAAATGCTTACAGACCGCACTTCCCAACGTTCCTCCAGCACCTGTAACCACCGAAATGACCCGTTCCATCTCAGATCAGCTCCCGTTCCTGTATAGTTCTTCCACCGTCAGACAACTGCGTGTCAGCATGCTGAATTTCATTGCGCTGCGTCTTATATTTCTCAGTCTTGTTATTGCGGCCTCGAAGCTGCTGAGCCATATTCAGGCAAGGTCCCCAGCAATGAATGAGATAAGCTGATACGCAGTACAGTGATGATCGTGGCAGCACAACTTGATCTGAAGTGAGTTGCCGGGTGTGCTGTCGGATAAGACGCGCAATGAGATAATGAACTCCTGGAAGATAAGCTAAAATGAACAGAATGGAGGCCGCGAAGCCCCACCACCCAAAGAGAAGTGTAGTCCAGATTGGAAGCACCAGAAGCAGCACAGACGGAGAGAACAACCAGTAGATCGCCAACAGAAACAGTTTAGTAGCCAGTACAGCCGCTCTTAGTGTCTCCCAGGCAGTCCGTTCGCCTTGATGGAGAAGCTGTGTGAAATACTTAAAAGCGTGAAACGGCCCGTTGAACCATACACTTTGCTGCCGGATATAGACCGAAATGCGATTCGTGAATTCGGCTTGCTCCAGGATCGGGACCGGGTAAATAGGGATGCGATGTACATTCAACCGATATCCCAGACAAGCATCCTCGTTGATGTTCTCCTCCGGGAATCCACCCATTCGCCCGAGCACCTCATTGTGTGCATAGAAGCCATGGCCAATGACATAATTCATCTTTTCGGCTATAATCTCCAGCATGCTTTTTATCGGACCCAAACTGCGGGGAAGCCTACTCCACAAGCGGACAAAAGCCACTTGGTAACGAACACGAGTCAGCTCGAACAGGACGCTCCAGCGATTTTGCCACTGTGCGGCACTGCTGATATTGGAGCGGGATGCTGCCCCGATCGGGAGCGGGAAGTAGCTGTATTGCTGGAAGCAGCACTCACGTCCCTTCTGCGCAGCCTGATGCTCCACATAATCCAGGACGCGCTCATCAATTCTGGAATCCGCATTATAGATACCAATCCAGAAATCCCCATCCTTATGCTTGGCCCGAAGCTGCTCCACGGCAAAATTCAATTGATGGGCCATGACACCGCTCGCATCCTCATAATGCAGAATGTGTATTCCAGGCGAGGGAAAGGCGGTCTGAGCCTGTTTCAGCACCTCATTCGTATGCGGAATATCTTCTCTCTGTCGCTCTCTCGCCGTTGTAATGAACAACACCTCACAGCCTGACCGATGGGTCACAAGACTGCGAAAGTGCAAATAAGTATCCCGGGCAATCACCTGCTCGTCCATCATCGGAATCAGCAGATACATCGGGACATCCAGACGTTGTACGCTTACTGGTCTTTCGTAAGACAGCCATTTAGCTGCTAACAGACTACAAATCACATTTCGGACCAGCATATAGACATATACAGCTACCAGCACAGAATACGTCATGCGTGTTCTCCCCACTTGTCATAGGGCATCCAGAATATTGATCTTGCTGCTGTCCAGCCACCAGGTCTGGGACGAGCTCTTGATGCCAGTATCCGTATGCTCCTTGTGATGAAAATCAGATCCGCCCGAGCGATACAGCCCCTTCCCACTAGCCAACGCGACATAGCGCTGCTGCTGCTCGGAGCTGTGAGACGGATGATAGCATTCCAGCCCTTCTAATCCATAGAAGATTAGTTCTTCTACCACCTCTACAATGTTGATCTCATGCCGTTCCAGCCGTCCCGGGTGAGCAAGCACTGCAATACCTCCTGCATCGCGAATAATCTGAATGCTCTCCTGCGCTGTAGGCTTGTAAGGCGGAGTGATGTGATGCTGTCGGTAATCGAGATAGAGCACATTGGCCTCCTCCCGAGACGAACAGAGACCCTGCTCCATGAGTGCATAGGCCAGATTCCGACGGAAAGCCGCCTGCCCCTTATAGCCTGATACGTCGAGCGAAATGCCCTGCTGCCGTAGACACTCCTGTAGCTTCATATTCGCTCGAAGACTGGAGTGACTGAGCTTGCTTAGAAAACGGTGCAAGACACTTGACCTTATATCCAAATCGTACCCTAAAATATGTAATTCACGATGATTGCTCGTATTGATCTCGATTCCGGGTATGATCTGAAGCTGTTCAGGATATGAATCCTTCAAGCTTAGTAGGCCTTCCACGCTATGATGATCTGTGATTGCTATTAGCCTTAATTCTTGCTCGACAGCGTATTGGACCAGGTCATCTGGTGTAAGACTGCCGTCCGAGCAAGTTGTATGCATATGCATATCTACCTTCACCTATCATCACCTCAGCTTCGAACTGTTCCTCCACAGAACTCCATAATCTCATCTGCATATCGTTCCCACTCCATATCCTGGGTCTCGATCGTCAGCACCTCCATATGAGTGCGCTTACACTCCTGCTTCAAGGCCTCCTGCAGACGTTGAAAATAAGTGGCAATCTCTCGATCGCTCCTCCCAAGGCCCGCCAGATATCGATCCCATTTTACCGAATTCCGATAGTAGCGAGTGGAGTGAATACTCCTCTCCTCAATCGCCGAGTCGGGCAGCAGCAGCATGACAACCTTGTAGCCTGCACGATATAGACGCTGATCCAGTTCCATGAGTAGCGCTTCATCTTGGTAATACGACTTGATATAATTCTCCAAATGAAAGGTCTCCAGGATAGATTGATAGGACCGATAAGGATCAGTCGCGCCATATTCTGCATACTGCCGATCCAGCGTCTCTACACTACGTACAATATTGTCCATAATGGAGTAAATCCGATCCTGAACCTCTGCACCCTGCTCCCTCCAGACGAGTGAGGAGGTATAGAGCTGGGAGGCCGTATATATATTGGAATATCCTGCTGCAACCATCCTTCTCAGCATATGGTGCAGGAGCGTAGTCTTCCCGCTGCCTGTGATCCCTTCCAGTATCACTCTCAGCATCGCTTATCCCTCTTCGCTTCTCCAGATTGATTGCTATCTATTCCTCAAGTAGCTTGTGCCTCGGCTCAAAGCCATCCAGCTCGTCTTTGTTGCTGCTGGAGAATATCCGCTCTCGGATGCTCTTTCGCCACACAGAGCTCTCCCCATAATCCTGACGACCAAATTCCTGAAGGAACTGCATGTCCTGCACATCAAGCAGCTTCATCCAGCGCTCCTCATAGCCATCGTTATAGATCGTTTTCAAGTAATATAGTGTGTAGTACACTGCTTCACGATAGCCAAGCTTATTCGCTTGTGTCATCGTCTCCCGTAAGCTTGCTTCGTCCATTCGCGCCAAAATATACTCGCGGATATCACATAACTTAATCAGCGTGAGATCGTTCACATTATAAATCCAGGCCAGATTTGTCGCTTCCTTATAGAAGTGACAGCATAGGTGCAGGAAGAAATCGGCTGGCTGCAGTACGCCGCCCTCTGCCCGCTCCAGCATGTCTCGAACATCCTGCTTCTTCAAATCCAGATCAAGGCTGAAGCAGAAATCGAGCTTGAAGCAATTAATATATTCGGAATCTGCTATTTTCAAGAAGGGATACATATTATTCATCTTATTCTTCCATAGAATCTGCTTCGTGCGACTGACCTCCCTGATCGTTCGGGTCGGCTTGTCATAGTCGCCCTGACAGTAGCCCAGCTCCTTCATAGCCAGCGTTATCCTTGGTACATCTGCATGGTCTACTAGAATATCCATGTCATTCATATTACGTAGTCCATAATCCGGATAGATATGCTTGGCCAGATAAGCTCCCTTAAGCAGAGCATAGCGAATCGAGCTGGCCTCCAGCACCTCAGCGATTTTCCTAGATTCCAGAATGTAGCTCTCCGTACGCTTCCTTAGACCAAGATGATAAAATTTCATAACGGATAACAAAGGCTTGGCCACCAGATGCTCTAGCCTGAGCCGAAGCAGGTTGCCCCAAGCAAGTCCCAGTACTTTGTTCTTGGCGCACGCATTCAGTATGAAGTACCAATCGAGTCGACCTGTCTCTACCAGATCGCGAACCCGTGTCTCCTCCTCTTTCGTGAAGGTCAATCTGGCCAGCAGCAGCACAATCTCCTGCTCAGTGGATAATACCTCGACATCCGTGTTCATTCATTCAGCACGTCCTTTCAGCCTCTCCATAAATGGGTTGCTCATTACGAACTCATAGCAGCAATGAAGTGTAAAGCTCAGGTTGTAGGATTGGAGCGTGAACCTTCATACACCTCCATCTCTCATGGAGATGGCTGAACCATAGTCACCTTCGCCACATGCTCGACGATTTTATTCACGGTCTCGAAGTTCTCCATCATCAAAGCCTCATCCGCAAATTCAATTCCAAATGCCTGCTCGATCGCCAAGATCAGGCGAATGAAGCTCATGGAGTCCAATCCCAGAGTATCAAGCGGGACATCATCCCCGATGACAAGTGGTGTATCCGCCCCCTCCTCTCCTTTCACCTCTATTACATTACTAATCAATTGCTTGATATTCTCTTTACTGAGCTCCATATGGCTCTCCTCACTTTCGTATTTATCTATGACCCTGTGGACTTATAGTGTCGGATGCCCAGCCTCCATAGCCAGAAGACAGGCACAATCAGCAGGGTAGCATACAAAGGTGACAACGCATGATGTACACTGGTACTTTTGTCAGTCAGGTATAGTAGGGGGAAATACTGTATACACGCCAAAGGAATAATGTACGTAAAGAAGGTCAGGATTCTCTTCCCGTAGATCGACAACGGATAACGGCCAAATTCCCTGCTCCCATCCGTGAGAATATTGAAGACCTCCAGTCCCTGGGTTGTAAAAAAACAGATGGCTGCATACAGCAAAAATAACGTGGCAAAAAATAATGTGCCACAGACAATCATCAGCAGTTGAACGGCAATCTTATCCAACCCCCATACGACCCCGCTATTAGGTATGGCGTACAAATAGATGATGACCGCTTGGGCGAATCTCCCTATCCTGCTTAATTCAAAGGTCGAGGATAAGATCTGGAATATCTCATTGCGCGGCCTCACCATAATTCGGTCGAATTGACCGTTAGCCAGCATGTTATCGAACGTATCGAAGCCTCTGGCGAAGAACTCTGCCAACGAGTATGCCATAAGCACCGTAGCAAAGCAGAGCAACACCTCACCATATGTAAAATCAAGCACCTGATTAAAGCGGCCGAACAAAAAGGTCAGGCCGAGAAAGGCAAAAAACGATGTTAAAAATTGTCCTATAATCGTAAGTGTGAGTGACATCTTGTGCTGCATGACAGAATAGAAGTACACCCGCATGTATGCCATGTATAATTTCATGGTCTATCCCCCCTGTACCACTACATTTTTCAACGCTCTCCGCAAGGCCAGCTTACCGATCAACACCAGACTAATCAGCCAGAATAGCTGAATAAGAATGCTGTACAAGGCATCTGTCCCTTGGATGTTCCCGCTGAAGATACGGAACGGTACATTCTGCATGGATGCGAATGGTATTAGGTTAATCACCGTCTGCAGTGCATCGGGAAAGAACGGAAGTGGGATAACCGCTCCCGCCAGAAATTCCACCAGAGACGACATGACCATCCGAACCCCTGTGGAGGAGATGGTATAGAAGGTCGTAACATAGATCAGCATGCAAAAAGCAACCACCAAGAATAAAGCCAGCAACATAGATATCAAAAACAATAGAAATTGCCCACCATGCTGTGGAAGGCTTAATCTGTAAGGCTGCGGCATCAGGAATGCCAGCAGGATGATCGGAATAAAGCGGAACAAGGCTTTGGCCACACGACTCGCTATGTTTTTCACAAACCACATATCGTATAAGTCACTGGGGCGACATAGCTCATACGCAATCTGTCCGCTAGAGATGGAGGATAGAATCTCTCGATCCAGATACCAGGTAATGAACAGCGTAAAGAAAGCTTGCTGCAGCCACATATAAGTGACTACCTCAGAGAAGCTCATGGGGAGCTGTACATTATTGCTGTCATAAAAGGATTTGTACAAGAAAATATTCATTAACGCCCAGCACACTTGGGCTATGATTCCTGCATACGCACTAAGCTTATATTGCAGCAGATTCACGGTATGGACCTTGAAAAAGGCAAAATACACCTTCATAGATCGAACCCCCTGTACAGGTCCACCACAATCTCTTCAATGGAAGTGCCCAGCACAGTCATATCCTCAATCAGTACCTGGGTGGATAAGTAAGCAATGGCCGACGAAGCGGAGATCGTACTGGTATCGACCGCAATATCCATGTGCCCCGGCAAGGATTTGATGAGCCGCAGACCATCGCACATCGTAGGCACCTGCCCCGTATATTCAATCGTTAGCACCTTCTGCTTGTTGTATCTTTCCTTCAGCTGATTGATGGAGCCGTCGAGCAGAATTTCACCCTTGCCGATCACGATGATGCGCTTCGTCAGTGCCTCGATATCCTGCATGTCATGCGTGGTAAGAATGACGGTCGTCTTCTTCTCCTGGTTAATGTCCCAAATGAACTTGCGTACCTCTCTCTTGGAGACGGCATCCAGACCAATCGTCGGCTCATCCAGAAACAGCAGTCTTGGACTATGTAGCAGCGAAGCGGAGATCTCGCAGCGCATACGCTGCCCCAGCGACAGCTGCCTTGCAGGCGTTCTGATGATATGCTCGATATCCAAGAGGTCTGTCAGCATGTTCAGATTGTCCTTGAATTGTCTCTCAGGGACCTTGTAGATATCCCTAAGCAATTGGAACGAGTCAATGACCGGAATGTCCCACCACAGCTGAGATCGCTGTCCAAATACAACTCCAATATCCTGTACATGACGAACCCGCTCCTTCCAGGGAGTGCGTCCATTCACCACACAGGTGCCGCTGTCAGGCGTCAACACACCGCTCAAGATTTTGATCGTACTGCTCTTGCCCGCTCCGTTAGGCCCGATATAGCCTACCATTTCGCCCTCGGCAATATTGAAGCTGATATTGTTCAATGCTGACACGGTCGTATAGCGATTGCTGAAGAAGGATTTCAGGGCTGACATCGTCCCTCCGTCCCTGCGAGCAATCTTAAATGTTTTGTTCAAGTCTTTGACCTCGATCATGGATCCTGCCTCCATCATTATGCAAGTAAGATTGAATGTCCTGTGTACCCTTCAGCACAATGACCTTATCCTGTGCGTGCTGAATGAACTCCTCGTATCGTCGGTGCTTGATAATTCCGCGTGTCCATCTGATCATCTGCAGGACACTTCTCAGATTCTCACTGGTCCGAGGCTCTTGACCCAAGCGCCGGGCTGCAAATCTTCGCAGCACTCTCCAGCTAATCAGGCACAGGTTCTGCTCCTGTATGAAAATGATCTGGTCTGCCTTGGACAGCACAGGCTCCAGCCAGGGCTCAAAATAAGCTCCTTCAATAATCCACGACTCTCCTCCCAGCAGATTGGACAGGTAGGCGTCACGCTGCTGTGCAGCACGCTCTACAGTATATTTTTCCTCCCAGAAAATATCATCAAGATCTGCATGCGGAATTTGGTGCTGCTTGCTGAGTCGGGCTGCCATATAGCTCTTCCCGCTGCCTGAGCAGCCAATGATATAGAGCTTCACAATGCACTGCTCTTTCCGAACAGCTCATTGTGCTCAGCTGAGCGAAGCGTATTGTGACCGAACTCTACCTGAATAAGCTCACACTTTTCGACAAGCTGTGTGATGAATTGAATAGCATTTGCCTCCAGCTCCGCATCTTGCTTCACGCGCTTGACCAGCCAAGGCGTTAGCCAGTTCGGATCGCGAGGGGTCATGCATGCTTTTAGAAGCTCCTCTTGGGCTGCCTGTTGCTCCATTCTGAAGGCTCGAGCATAAGGAAGTGCATAATCGAACTTGGGGAATATGATCTTCTTAAGCTGAAAATCCGAGCAAGTCGGTACCCCAAATAGGCTAGATAGCTCCTGTGGGGTAAGCTCTGCTTTTTTGGACGAACCTATCTTCCGCAAAATATCCTCATCCTTGTTCAGCCATTCAGCCGGCTGCTTGCGGGAGAAATCATAGTCCTGCAGGCATACCTCCAGCTCTGGAAAGCTCTCTGCACTCCCCAGTCCGACCCGTATGGCCAGTGGCACATATTCAAGGCTGAAGGCTCCGGGCTGCTGATGCAGGATTACCCGATCATTTGCCACAAATTCATAGCCTTGCCCAAGCAGATATAGCAAGAAGGAGGTCTTGCCACTGGCCTTATCCCCGCAAATTAGTACCCCTTCACTGCCAATCCCTCCTGCAGCCGCACCATGAATAATAATTCCCTGCCGATTTTCTGCATGTCTGAGAATTAACTCACGAATGACCCGAAGCAGATAAGATCCTCCGACCAGCGGCTCCTCTCGGGTACAGACGTATAGCAAGTCTCCCTCCTCTGGCTGGATTACCACATAGTGGCCGTCGGTACATACGCACACCCGTATGCCCTGACCATGATACACATTCACTTTGCTGCCACTCTTGTGTACGTGAAGTGTGTGTCCTGGCTCCAATTGACCTGCCAGCTCCAGCGCTTGCTCCAGCAATGCCTGACTACTCCTGTGATGGATGACATACTGCTCCTGCTGACTGACATAGGCTGAAGGATGCTTGGGCATAGCATTTAGATAAGCTTGGATGTAAACGTTAACATTTGCCTGGTTAGTCATACACCTCACAGATACGCCGGGAAATGCATACTGATACTCATGCTCCCAACTTTTCAATGCTGCCATGAAATCCTTCCACTGCTCCATGCTCTCTCTCCTCGTCATTATATTGAGCACCCTTCAGGTTAAATGTCTGAAGTATGAAGGCTGCCAGGGAAATCCGGGCTATTACGTCTGTCTTGCGAATCTTGTCAGCCGTTCCTTCCAGCGATCCGTACCTTGCCGGATACAGACGAGATCCGACATGCTGCTCCGCTGGGTCACTACCCCAGGCTCCACTTGGACAATAGAGCCTTGCACCATTTCAAAAAACACATAATCCCAGTCGCTGAGCTTCTCCAGCAAGGCATGTGCACTAGCTCCAAATTGCAGCAGATGGGCCTCACATACCTCCAGCAAAAGTACAGGGCTGTGCTGTCTGATCGTCTGCTGTGCTCCCTCAATGCACAATAATTCTGCACCCTCCACATCAATCTTCATGCAGGTCAAGCGCTTGAGATCAGCCTCCTTGAAGAAGGAATCCAGTGCGACGCACCGGGTCGACTGTACATGATCTGCATGCTCATTCTGCATTCTTAGAGAGGCACGAGCACGCGACTCATCCAGAAAAAATAAAGTCTCCTCCTTGGCCTGATTTGAGACGGCCACATTATAAGCGCTTACATTCTCTGACTTATTCAAGGATAAATGCTCGCTTAGCTCTGTGAAGGTGCGCTGATTAGGCTCAAAGGCATGCACTTGTCCTTTCTCTCCTACCACGTTGGAGAACAGTATCGTGTAATATCCATAGTTGGCACCCAGATCCAGCACTGTATCCCCAGGCTGAACCAGCTCTCGAATCGCCGTCTCATAGAGTTCGTGATCTCTCCCCTCCCGGAGCAGATTGTACGTAATCGCATAGTAATCCGCGTCATCTACGTAGTACCTTCTCTGGTCGTGCAGCGTCAGGATCAGATGCTGCTCATTCACCTCAATACTCTTAACTCGTTGTTTGATGAATGATCTCAACGTCTCCACGGGTTGCCTGACCTTCTTTTCCCATAGCTGCTGCTTGATATGTAGCTCGCGTTCAACGAACTGACGAGTGGGGACCTCATCCCTGTATTTACGTCTATGATGCTCAATAGCCCTTACTATTCGTTCCTCAGCCATATTCACTCTCCATCCTTCGAAATAAAAACCTAAAATTAAGAATTAATAATAAATAATTTTAAATATATAATTATTTTACATGGAATTATTTTCATATTGTATTCTAGTATTATCATATATTCAAAATCACGTCAATGAGAGAAAACACACTGCAGATCAGTGCGATGGATGAAAGGTAGACTTGTAAAAAAAACTCCCTTCACAGCAACCGGTCCTATTGAACCTGTTACTGCAAAGGGAGTCTGCTTATTACTGTAATTCACTGTTGATCTCGTTTTGCTGTTGCTGGTACCAGCCGAATTCCCCAATCTTACGGAACTTCTGGTAACGGTCTTCCTTGAGCTCATGAGCATCCATAACGGATAGCTCCTTCAGGTGACGGTCCAGTGCGGACTTCACCGCTTCAGCGGCAAGCTCGTAGTCCTTGTGGGCACCGCCCTTCGGCTCTGGAATGATATCTTCGATGACTTCCATTTCCAGCAAATCCTGAGCCGTAATTCTCATCGCCTCAGCCGCCTGATCCGCCTTAGAGGCATCTTTCCACAGAATAGATGCTGCTCCGTTCGGAGAGATCGCAGAGTAAATGGCATGCTCCAGCATCAGCACACGGTTGCCGACAGCCATCGCCAAGGCGCCACCGCTACCGCCCTCTCCGATGACCACACAAATAACAGGTACCGAAAGCTTGGCCATCTCTCGCAGATTGCGGGCAATCGCTTCCGATTGACCTCTCTCTTCTGCTGTATTCCCCGGATAAGCCCCCTTCGTATCCACAAAGGTAATGATTGGCCTCCGGAATTTGTCTGCCTGCTGCATGAGACGCAGCGCCTTACGGAAGCCCTCAGGGTGCGGACTTCCGAAGAAGCGAGCTATGTTATCCTTGGTGTCCTTCCCCCGCTGCTGCCCGATCACGGTCACAGGAGTGCCATTCAAGCGCGCAATCCCCCCTACAACCGCCAGATCATCACCGAAGAGTCTGTCTCCGTGCAGTTCAATGAAATCGGTAAAAATAAGCTCTATAAAGTCCAAAGAAGTCGGGCGCTGATGAAGACGGGCTAGATGCATTTTTTGTGGAGCTGAAATGTTACTGTATATCTCATCTGCCATCTGGTCGTACCGTTCCTCCAGACGCTTGATTTCCTCCGTGAAATCAATGCCCTTCTCTTGACCAAATTGCTTCAATTCTTCTATCTTCTGGCGCATCTCCGCAAGAGGCTTCTCATAAGGCAATTCTCCCGCCAATCTAGTACACCCCTTTCGTGCTGTGAAGTTCAAGTAGCTGTGTTAATGTACCGCGCAGGTCCTTGCGGTGAACGACCATATCAAGCTGCCCATGCTGCAGATTGAACTCTGACGTCTGGAAGTCATCTGGTAGCTTCTGCCGAATGGTCTGCTCAATTACAATTCTACCGGCAAAGCCAAATACGGCGCCTGGCTCAGCAATATTAATATCTCCCAGCGTAGCAAAGCTTGCGGACACTCCACCTGTCGTAGGATCAGTAACCACAGAAATATAGAGTCCACCCTGCTCGTCCAATCTGGAGAGAGCCGCACTCGTCTTCGCCATCTGCATCAAGCTAAGAATACTTTCCTGCATCCGTGCACCACCAGAGGTTGAGAAGATGATCACCGGCAGTTTCTTGGATATGGCCTGCTCAATAGCACGAGTAATCTTCTCACCCACGACAGAGCCCATACTTCCAGTAAAAAAGTCAAAGCTCATTACAGCTACAACCACAGGTTGTCCACCAATCAAGCCTTCTCCAGTCACAACAGCATCACGCAAGCCCGATTTCATCGTCTGCTGCTCCAGCTTGGAGCTGTATCCAGGGAAGTCGAGTGGATCGACCGAGATCATATCAGCATCATATTCTATGAAGCTTTCATCATCAAACGTCATTTTAATCCGTTCAAGAGCATTCAGTCTCATATGGTACCCGCAAGATGGGCATACCTTCAGATTCTTCTCCAGCTCCTTGCTATACTGAATCGTTCCGCATTTTCCACACTTGGTCATGAGCCCTTCAGGAATCTCACGCTTGGGACGATCACCTGTATCAGGTTGTTCGCCGCCACGCGACCGCTCTGCGGGAATCGTTGCGTATTTTCTTTTTTTCTGGAATAAATCTTTGAACACAACTACACCTCTTCAGCCGTTAATTTGTCAGCCCAGGATCTATAGAAGCTGCCAATGAAGGAAGTCTTCATCATAAAAAATCTATATTAGGAACATGTCTATCGAAGAACTTGCGTGGAAGTAGTCCCCACTCCGTGGAACGTATGTCTTGCGATTATAGACTTTGTTGGAGCGTTTGAACACGTATAATTTCTATAATTCCAAAATAAATGCCAGCACAGGCGTCAGCCTGATCTCCCTCATGCCAGTTGTTCGTGCGTGGGTGCATAGGTCTAAGGATGCAGGATGGCATTCAGCACTTCCTGAACTTCTTCCACTTCTCCAGAAGGGACGAGGATCTCAAATTGCTGCTTGGAGGCACTTATGGCCCGTGTCTTCACCATAAAACCTTCATCAGACAGCTTGAGCTTGATCATATCAGCCATTTTGGCAGTTGGTGCAATGTAGATCACCGTCCACACCCTTGTAACCCCCTAGGCAAATGTCTCTCGAGTCCGTATTAATGAACTCATGATAACATACCTTACTTTTTTCCCGCAAGAAAGGCCCTCTTCCTTCAAGAGGGCAATTAGCATTCTAAATGCCCGCCGTACAAGCTTCGACAGCTGGTCGGGAGCTATTTCAAATTTAAGATGTAGGGGGTGGATAATTGCGAGCCAGTGCATTTCCATGGGCAATACGGGCGGATGCTGCGGCCGCCAGACTCGCTACCAGATCATCTAGAAAAACGTGAATACCTTCTGTCTTTCGGTTCAGACGCTCCAGAATTCCTGTTTTGTCCTTGTCAACATAGCCAAAGCTCGTTAGCCCAATCATACCATATACACTGGTAATCCCTAGTGCCATCGTCTCATCCACGCCATACAGCGGCTCATCTGCCTCCATAATGGTCTGCAGAGGTTCTGGCAGTAGCTTGCGCTCCGCCAGCTCATCCAACGCTATTCCTGTATACAAAGTATATTGAACCTCACGCTTGCCAAGCACAGACCTGACGCTATCCATACATTCCTGAAACGTCAGGTCAGGATAATATTTGCTCTGTAGATGATAGACGATGTCTGCAATGTCCTCGATTTTGACCCCTCTGCGCTTCAGAAGCGCCTCAGCATACTGTTGTGACATGAGCTTCCCTCCTGCTCCGCACCATGAACACCCATGGACAAGTTGCTGCGGAGATACTTTTAGCCGGTGTTCTCATGTGTATGCAGCAGCTTACTGAATTGTTCTTGCCATAAGCTTACTTCACACGGACTGTGCCTTGGCCCAATAGCTTTTCCAGCTGTTGGAACAGCTCTGGGGAAGGCTTGGTCCGGTAGGCATCACTCAGTGCAAGCAAGCGCTGGCTCCCTTCGTAGAAAAGAACAGTCTGCAGATCCCCCTCATGGTTCTCCAGTACAGACTTCACCATGCTCAGCAGTCCAGCATCCGCTTCAGCTTCCCTGGTGATTTTGATAAAGATTCGCTGATCAGAGCCACTCTTTCTGTCTTGCTCCACTCCTGCTCTATCAGATAGATTTGCCTGGTCGTTAGTCTCCCTGCCTGTCCCAGCTCCAATAGCCCCCTCGATAGCACGGCTGGCTGCGGCGTGGGCGTTGGTAACCCTTTGGCCGGACTCTCCTGAGGACTTCACCAATGCAGATTCATGACGACTGTCGACATTTTGTGCACTTCGTCCATCTGTTCGGGAAGCATGATCCAGTGCGGCAGAGGACACCTTCTGTGCGGGTACTGCAACGGATGCTGCAGTGACAGCAGCAGGCGGACTGCCCTGCGCACGTCCAGAGGCAGGACGTCTGGAGCTGCTGCTCCGGCGGGACAGCAGGCGCTGTAGATGCTCTCCACTCAGCGGAGCTACCTCATCGGCAAGCAGCTTGAAGCCCTCGTCCTGCTGCTGCACTCTCGCGCGAATGGCAAGCAGGGCTCCTTTTTCCACATGGGGGCGACTCCTTCTCCAGACTTCAGGAAACAATACGACCTCGCAGCGCTCAATCTGGTCCTCCAGCTCCATGAAGGCCATTTCTTTCCCCTGCTTCGTCGTAATCGTCTTCATGGATACGACCATGCCTGCGGTAACGATCACAGACTCATCCGCAGCCTCCGACAGCTGCATGAGCTTGTCTATACCAGCGGCCACCAGCTCCTCGTCCCAGTCATCCAGTGGATGACCGGACAGATAGAGACCCAGTAGCTCACGCTCCATCTCCAGTTGTTGGCCTGCACTGTAAGGCTGAACGTCAGGATAGTTAATCTCCCAGTTCGGCGTCTCTAGGACATCGAAATCGAACAGCTGAATTTGCAGATCCTCACGCTCCTTGCGCCACTTCAACGCAGCCTCAAGGGTCTCATCAAGCATCGTCAGTAGTTGGGCTCTGTGCCCTGGCAGAGAATCGAAGGCCCCTGCCTGGATCAGTGACTCAATCACTCTCTTGTTGCACACCCGCAGATCTACGCGACGACAGAAATCTAGCAAGCTGTCGAAAGGACGCTCCTTCCGCTCACTTAGAATACTTTCCATAGCCTGCGTTCCGACATTCTTAATGGCTGCAAGTCCGAATCGAATATTCTGCGTTACCGGCGTGAACAGTACACCGCTCTCATTCACGTCTGGCGGCAGCACCTTCATATTCATGCGTCGACATTCCACGACATACTCTGCCACCTTGCGATGGCTCCCCATCACCGCCGTCAGCATGGAAGCCATGAACTGAACCGGATAATGAGCCTTCAGATAGGCAGTTTGGAAGGCCAAAACGCCGTACGCAGCCGCATGCGCACGCGGAAAGCCGTAATCGGCAAAGCGAACGATCATGTCATAGACCACATCCGCCTCGGCCTCCGTATAGCCCTTGTTGATGCTTCCGGCCACGAAATGACCTCGTTCTCGGTCTAGCACCTCACGCTTCTTCTTGGATACGGCCCTGCGCAGCAGATCCGCCTCTCCCAGCGAAAAGCCCGCCATTCGGGAAGCAATCTGCATAATCTGCTCCTGATACACGATAATGCCATAAGTATCCTTCAAGACAGGCTCCAGATCAGGGTGGGGATATCGAACCTCTATTGCTCCATGTTTGGCTTGAATGTAGTTCGGAATGAACTCCATTGGGCCCGGGCGATACAATGCGAGCACCGAGATAATATCCTCGAAGCTGCTTGGCTTCATATCCTTGAGCACTCTGCGCATCCCTGCAGACTCTAATTGGAACACACCTGTCGTCTCGCCTCGTCCAAGCAGCTCATAGGTTAACGGATCATCATCATTAATTTGATTAAAATCAGGCGTCGTACCATATTCCTCTCCAATCCATCGGAGGCTGCGCTCAATAATGGATAGCGTACGCAAGCCGAGAAAGTCCATCTTGAGAAGGCCAATCGACTCCAGACTCTCCATGGCGTATTGGGTCAGGGGTACGCCTTCTCCTCCCTCCTGCAGTGGCACAGCATCCGTCAGGGGCGAACGCGAAATCACGACACCGGCGGCGTGCGTAGACGCATGTCTTGGCATTCCTTCTACCTTCATCGCCATATCGAGCATCGCACGGGTAGCCGGCTTCGTCTCATATAACTCCCGCAGCCCTTCGCTGATCTCCATAGCCTTACGGATATGAATGCCGAGCTGGCCCGGAATGAGCTTCGCTGCCTTGTCTACCTCGCCGTAGGGAACATTCTGCACGCGCCCTACGTCACGCACTGCCGCTCTGGCCGCGAGCGTCCCGAACGTGATAATCTGGGCGACATGCTCCTTGCCGTATTTGGCAACGACATAGTCGATAACCTCATCCCGCCGCTCGTCACTGAAGTCAATATCAATATCCGGCATGCTGATCCGCTCCGGGTTCAGGAAGCGTTCGAACAACAGCTGGTATTTCATTGGATCTACATTCGTAATCTTGAGTACATACGCTACGAGGCTACCAGCAGACGAGCCACGTCCTGGCCCGGTTGCAATTCCCTGCTGATGGGCATAAGCGATGAAATCCCAGACGATCAGGAAATAGTCGCTGAAGCCCATGCTCTCGATCGTATTCAACTCATAATCAAGCCGCTCCTCCAGTTGTCTGCGTTGCTCCTCATCATGCCAGCGGATATCCTGTGCATAACGATCCTCCAGCCCCTGAAGACACAGAGACCGTAGATACTCGCCAGGAGACATGCTTTCTGGCAGAGGACGATAAGCTGGTAATATATAATGACCGAATTCCAGCTCCAGCTGGCACTCGTCAGCAATACGCACCGTATTGGCCATGGCTTCTGGCAAATGTGGGAATAAGCGTGCCATCTCCTCAGCACTCTTCATATAGAGCTGATCTGTCGGAATACGGAATCTCTCTTCATCCTCCAGCGTCTTCCCCGTGCCAATGCAGATAAGCACATCCTGAACCTCAGCATCCGGACCCGTCAGATAGTGCACATCATTCGTTAATACGAGTGGAATGTCCAGCTCGCGAGACAGCTCGACCAGCAGTCCATTCACACGCTTCTGGTCGGGCAGCCCATGATCCTGCAGCTCCAGGTAGAAGTGCTCTCCGAAGATGTCCTTGTAGCGTTTCGCTGCAGCCCGCGCCTCGCGCTCCCGGCCATGTAGCAAATGCTGCGGTACCTCGCCTCCCAAGCAGGCGCTCAAGCAGGTGATGCCCTCACCGTAGGTCGCCAGACTTTCCATATCAATACGTGGTTTATAATGAAAGCCCTCCAGATGACCGATGGAGCACAGCTTCATCAGATTCTGGTAGCCCTTCATATTACGTGCGAGCAATATCAAATGATAAATTGGCTGATCCTTGCGGCTGCCACGCTCCTTGCGCGAGCCTGCAGTCAAATAGACCTCGCAGCCAATGATGGGCTTAATGCCTCGTGCCTGACATGCTTTATAGAAAGGTATAGCCCCGTACATAACCCCATGGTCTGTCAGCGCTAAAGCCTTCATTCCGTATGCAGCAGCCTGCTCGACCAGCTCCATGATCCGGGCTGCACCGTCTAGCAGACTATATTCACTATGCGTATGCAGGTGAACAAATGAACTCATGCGCTTCGCATCCTTTCGGCGCTTGTTGAACAGATCGGTAGGAATGTCTGTTCCCTTTGGAACTATTTTATCATAACCTGGCACCTCGCGCCCATACAATAAAAGTACAGGCTCTATCGTGCCTGATCAAGGCTTGGCACAAGGCCATATCGTCAGGACATAAGCAACCATAGAAGCTGGCACAGAGGATCACCACAAGCCAAAAGTGAGAAAGTGAGGGACATGATGAGTACATTTCTAACCAAAGCTATTCTGGATTTCTTCATTGCATTTGGCATTGTGCTAGGCGGGGCTATGCTGGGAGGAGTCGGAGCCGTGATCGCCTTGCAGCCACCTACGCAAACGATGCTGGATATCGCAGGCAAAATTAAAATTTGGGCGCTTGCCGCGGCCGTGGGCGGAACCATTGACCCCATGAGGGTCATTGAGAGCAATGTGCTGGATGGCAATCTTTCACCAGCCATCAAGCAGATTCTATATCTGATCTTTGCTTTCCTGGGGGCACACATGGGGACGGAGCTGGTCAAATGGGTATGTAACGGGGGACGTAGCTAGCATATGAGGAGCTTCTTGAGACAATCAGGTATTTTCGTGCTTGGCATGGTCGCGGGAAGCATTATATACAATGCGATCTGGCATACCAGCTATAACGCGCTCTGGATGCATAATCAGGATTTGCGCATTCAGCTGGACCAGGCAGAGGAGGATAATGAGACTCTGCGCAAGCACAGCAACCGACATAGTGTGATTAAAGAGATTAAGGTCCGGGCTGAGCAGTCAAGCGCAGATAAAATCTCGGCGATCGAGGTCAAGGATATACTGCGGCAGATGCATGAGGATCTGGAGGTGCTGCGCGGACGGGATATATTCGAGATTGATACAGACAGCAAGATGGTCCGTGTTCTGCTCAACCGCAAAATATATACCGTACGCGAGAAAGAATACTCCATTCAGGTCAAGACGATGCTAGCGGTAGAAGGCGTGCTGCAAATCTGGGTGGAGATGCGCCCATATATACGAAGCTAGGACATGAACGCATCACATGAGCATAGAGCCACTCCAAGCGGTAAGCCCTGTCATTCCTGAAATGAGCTGGCCTGATCGTGCTTCACCCATGGTCAATGGAATGCAGGGTCAGCACCGATTTGCAGACGATAAGCTCCTCTCGAAAAATAGAAATCTCCAGTCTGCAGGTTCGCCTGCTGACCTCCATCACTGATGAGCGAATGACGACAGCATCCTCAATCTGTACCGGACGGATAAAATAGCTGCTGATCTGATCCAGCACATGGTCATTGCCTGTCAGGTCCTTGGCGACGCGGCAGCCCGCCTGGGTCATAATATTGATCAGCACTCCCTCCGAGATCGTACCGAGATTCGTAGCCATCTGCGGAATAATGAAGCCGTTGAACATCAGCTCCCCTTCCGGTCCGCGCTCCTCTGCAAGGCCGCTCCAGATCAGATGATCGAACGTCTCTCCTAGCTGTGGCTGCTTCTGGGCGTCTCGGAGGGCTGTCAGCACCTCCTTGCGAGACACAGACCCAAGCAGCTTGCGATTCCGGTCAATGATCGGCAGGAAATGGATGCCCTCCCAGGTCATAATCTGCGCAGCCGAGGCCAAAGAGGTCTGCAGCAAGGCTGTAATCGGGCTACGAAGAATACACTTCTCAATAGACTGATTGCCCTGTAGATGCTGAATATCCTTTCGCCCCACAATGCCGATGAGACGGTTCCATTCATCCACTACTGTGAAACGCTGTTCTCCAGTTGCTTCAGCCAGTGCCTCCAGATCGGCAACGGTGCTGTTGATCTTCAGTGTGTGGGGCTTGCCCTTGCGCGAGACAATATCCTCGACCAGCATAATTTTCTTCTTGATCAGGCGGTCAAATATGGCCCGGTTAATCATGGAGGCTACCGTAAAGGTATCATGACGTGAGGAGATAATCGGCAAATTAAGCTTGTCGGCCAGTTGCTTCACTTCACGGCTTGTACCAAAGCCCCCTGTAATGAGCACACCAGCTCCCTGTTCTAATGCCAAGGAGTGTGCATTCTCGCGGTTACCGACGATGAGCAGGCTACCTGGATCAATATAACGTGCCATGGCATCCACTTTCATCGCACCGATGACATACTTGTGAAGCGGCTGGGCCAGACCCTCGCTACCGCCAAGTACATGCCCCTCAACGATATTCACCACATCCGCAAAGGTCAGCTGCTCGGAAACTCCACGTGGCCTCTTTTCTACCCGAACCGTTCCGATCCGTTCCTTCGTAATGACAATGCCGAGATTCTCGGCTTCCTTTACAGCACGGTAGGCGGTCCCTTCACTAACAGCCATCTCCTTGGCCAATCTGCGGACCGATATTTTGGTGCCCACCTTCAGCTGTTCAATATGTCGTAATAGCTGTTCATGCTTCGTGACCGTTTCGTCGAACCCCTGCACAACTGTTACACCCCCTGCGAGCAATCTGTATTAATCTGTACTCATTATATCATATCCACCTCCATTTCAAAGATAGGTATGTCACCTTCTCAGCTCAGCGTAGGTTCATCAAATAGCCTATCCCCGTATCCTCCGGTCAATAGCAAACAAGCCAGCAGAACAAGATACATATCTTGTCCTACCAGCTTGGTACATAAGATTAAGCGTCAGTCCTTCAAGAGGACTTGCCTCTAAGGGCATCCTGCTGCTGCTCCTGCTCATCCCATTTCAGCTGCCATTGCTGCAGCTTGGCCTTGCGCACTCGCTCTAACGCTGCCCGTTTCTCCTCATCCACACCCAGCAGAAAATGCAGGTTGGCACCGATCACCATCAGCGAGAATAACACCCATACCGCTCCGAATAGCTCTACCAGTCCCATTTCTCCACCAAAAGGAATTCGCGGCAGTGCGATAATGAGCATCACTAGAGCAACCAGTAAATATAAGCCATGCTTCCACTTCTTAAAAGACTTCATATCCTAACCTTCCTCCCACCTGAGACTTAGGAAAGCTGTACTCGCTTCCTACTCTATGTTTCTAGTCTATGAGGAAGTCGGACAAGATATGAGTCAATCTTATTGAGAAGTGCCGTACAAATGCTGCAGGCTTTCCGTAATGATCTTGTTGACATCCTCAATAATGACGCTCAGACGGCGCTCCGCATCAAATAGACGACGGACGTTAAGATTGCTGCTCAGCACCTCGAAAAGCTTCTCCATGCTCTCAATCTCTTCTTGCTGCGGCATATCTCCACTCATCATCCGCTGCTGCACATCCATCTGGCGTTGTCTGAACTCGTCCAGCATGCGCTTAGCTTCGGGATCGGCATCGACCAGCTTCATCGCTGCCGTAATCTCTTCTACCTCACCGCTCTGCTTGAGAGCCTTTGCCAAATCATGCGCCTTGTCATAAATACTCATTCTTCTTCATCCTCCCTAACATTGTTGAAGCACCATTCAATTTAACGGATTAGGTCAATCACCAAGGTATATATGTCCTCATATGATGAACTACATGCAATGTGCTGACGCAGCCCATACAGCCTTAACCTCTAGTTGCTGCCTGGAAGGAGATCCACGATGTCCAGTAAAAAAGTATCGGTTCAAGTCATCGGATCGGGCCTGCTGCAGGATGACGTTCTTATGATCAGTGATCAACTGCTGAAGCTATGGAAGATTCAGACCGGGCATCCTCTGCAGCTCGTATTCGGCTCATTCCGCCAAGAGATCACAGCTATATCTGCACCTGGAATACATGGCATCCGCATGGGGAATGCCCTTGCACATAAGCTGGGTCTGACTTCCAGCAGTGTCCTGCGCGTCTCCTGCCATACTCCCAGTCGAACCCTGCGCATGGGGCCGCTGATTGGCGTCCTGATCAGCCGGGATTTTCCGGATCAGACGGACAGACCATTCGGTACAATCACCCATTTTTGTCGTGAGCTGGCTGGTGCTTGCACTAAACAGGGCGCTTATGTCTACTTCTTCACACCCGATCATATTCGTTCCCATCCCGGTCACGTTGACGGCTGGGTCTACGATGGGTCCTGGAAAAAAGCGGTTCTGCCTACGGCAGATGTAGTCAACAATCGGCTTACCTCACGCAAGCTCGAGAACAAACCTAGCGTACAGTATTTCATGAAAGAAGTAAAATTACGGTATGGCTCGACGGTCTTCAACGAGAAATTTCTGGATAAGAATGAGGTCTTTGACGCCCTGAAGCACAACAAAGAGCTAAGACGCTATCTGCCAGAATCTCACCTGCTGGATAATTACCTTACCTTTAAGAAAATGTGCTCTACTTACAGCAGCGTGTTTCTGAAGCCCGTACGAGGTAGTCTTGGCAAAGGAATCATTCGGATCACCAAAAATGTAGACGGCACCTTCACTACACTCACGACATCCACCAGTGCGCCGAAGAAGCAGGTCTATCCCAGTATCGTAAAAATGTTCTCAGGCATCTCGGGAAAAATGAAAACGACCCGCTATCAGATCCAGCAAGGTCTTCCGCTCATTGACCACAGCAAACGCCCCGTTGATTTTCGCGCTCTAGTGCAGAAGAACAGGAAGGGTGTCTGGAGTGTCACCTCGATTGTGGCTCGGATCGCGGGAGGAAGTCATTTCGTCTCGAATCTGGCACGGGGTGGCTCACTCAGTACCGTTAAGGAGGCCGTCGCCAAGACTTCCTTGTCTTCTTCAGTCAAGAGCAACGCCTATCAAGCATTGAAGACAGCCGCACTTGCGATTGCATCCGGTGTGGAGCAGTCAATCCCTGCCCATTTTGGTGAATTGGGAATAGACCTTGCATTGGATACTTCAGGCCATGTCTGGCTAATTGAGGTGAACTCCAAACCATCCAAGAATGACAACACACCGCTGGGTGACCAGAAAATTCGCCCTTCGGTCAAAAAAATGATTGATTACTGCTGTTATTTGGCTGAATTGCATTGACAGCGGTGCAAGGAGGCTGATATCCATGTCCGTACACGCTGAAGCTGCTGCTCCTCATCGCATACTGGGAGTCATCGTGAACCGAAGAACAGGATCGCCACCCATCGCCGAAGCTGTATTCTGCCGCCGACTTTGCCAATCTGGAAGGCGCTATGGACTAACTGTACTCATCTTCACAGCGGATGGCATCGAGCCACAGCACGGCTTGATATCCGGTTACATCTACCGGGACAAAAGGTGGATCAGGAGTCGCATAACTCTGCCCGATCTGATCTACGATCGGCAATCCGGGAGCGAACGGCGTGCTTCCAGCTGCCTAGGTCTCCAGCGGTTAGCAGAGCAGGCAGCCCGGCCACTGCGCTACTGGTCTAGAGGATTACCTGGAAAATGGCATGTGTATAAGAAGCTTGCCACCGATTACCAACTTCGTCCCGTGTTACCCCCTACGCTTCCTTACTATGGGGGGAGGCTGCTGCGCGACAAGCTCCAGCAACAGCCCAGACTGTTCCTGAAGCCTCAAGCTGGTACTCACGGTAAAGGTGTGCTAGCCGTGGTGTCCTCCCCGGACGGGAAGTACCTGTCGGTAGCTGGCCGCAACCACCGTAACCAGTCATTCAGCCTTCGTTTCCAGAGCCTGGATACAGCAATCGACTGGGTAGACGAATATATTGCCGGGCAGCGCTATATTGTGCAGCCCTTCCTTGACCTGAGGGGCCGGGGGGGCAGGCCGTTTGACGTGCGTGCCTTGGTCCAGAAGAACCTTGCGGGCATCTGGACCCTGACTGGACTTGTGGTCCGGGAAGGTAACAACCCGAAGGGGCTAACCTCCAATCTCCATGGTGGAGGAAGCGCTCATCAAGCTCTTGCTTATCTGGAGGAACTGTTCGGGCAAGAGATGGCAGCGATTCTTGTGCAGAGATTAGAGATGCTTGCACTCAAGCTTCCCAGTCTGATTGAGGCGCACTACGGCAGTCTCGGGGAGCTTGGAATTGACTTTGGCGTGGACACCTCTCGCCGCATCTGGCTATTGGAGGTCAATTCAAGGCCTGGCAGATCAGCCTTTTTCGGACTAGAGGACCTGACAAGTGCCCGCCAATCCATATATCGCCCCCTGCAATACGCCCGCTATTTAATAGGGATGCACGATCGACAAGACAGGATGACAGCAAGCCATTCACCAGAAGCTCATTTCCAAGTCAACAGCCCAGCTGACCCGGCTGCCGCATTGCCACGCGGGCCCTATAGGCTGTCGGGATAGGAGGATAAATAGATGAGTTTGACCCATTGTAATGTTCACTTTACGGGACAGCCCGAGAAGGTTGTGTATATTTCGACCAACCTGATGAAGAGCCTCAACCTTGCAGGTGGCAAACAGATCCATCTGCGGCTTGGCAGAGGCCGAATTCCGGCTGCTGTTCGTACCATTCGGAAGCCCGGCAAGCATCTATACCTGGCTAATGGCATCCGCAATGCCATTAATATCCCCAAGGCAGGTACTGTCTACCTGCGAAACACACAGAACGGCGTCGTACAGCTCGGGCCACTAATCGGTGTACTGTCCGATGGCTCCGGGTCGACAAGCCAGCCCTTCGGCTCGCGAACCGGCTTTATCAGACAGCTGCTGCGAGAGGGGAACAAGCGAGCCTATATATTTGCCTTTGCACCAAGGGACATTGATTGGAACAAGGAGACCGTGAATGGCTACTTTCTGAGCGATAAAGGAGAGTTCACGCGCAAGAGGGTGCCTCTTCCGGATGTCGTCTATAATCGGCTGCCCAGTCGAAAATTCGACTTCTCGCCCTCCACGAACATGCTGCGGGAGCGATTCATTCGCAAGAAAATTCCGTTCTTCAACTGGAGCTTCTTCAACAAATCGGATATTTACAGGTTGCTTGAGAATATGCCGTCAGTCAGCAAATATATACCAGAATCTTATATGAATCCGACCAGAGATCAGATTGCCCAGATTCTGGAGCGTCATCAAATGGCTTACTACAAGCCTAGTGCAGGCAGCCTTGGGAAAGGTATCTATAAATTAACCTACACGCCTCAGAAGGGATATTTCCTTCGCTACAGGCGCGGGGGCAGTAATGCACTGCTGCGCTTCTCTTCCTTTGACAAATTGATGCGAATGCTTCAGGCCAGACTGGGGCAATCCATGCGAGGCTATGTTGTTCAGCAGGGAATCCATTTGATCGAGCTGGATGAGTGTCCGATTGACTTCCGATTCCACATGCACAAAAACGGCTCCAATCAATGGGTGGTCGTCGGCATTGGCGCCAAGAAGGCTGGAAAAGGTAGTGTAACGACACATATCAAAAATGGCGGCTCACTTCTAACCCCTGAACGGGCGCTCAGTCGCAGCTTCGGGTCTCGTTCAGGCGAAGTACTTCAGAATATGAAGCGGATTGCGGTTATCCTTGCACAGGCAATTGAGTCCCAGCATAAGCATCTTCTTGGAGAAATCGGATTTGACCTGGGCATTGATCACAACGAGCAGGTCTGGATGTTCGAGGCCAATGCCAAGCCAGGCCGCTCGATCTTCCACCATCCCTCGCTGCGCTCTGAAGGAAAAGCATCCATTGACCACATTCTGGATCATTGCCTTTACCTGAGTAAGTTCCAGGGGAGGGAGGACGCGTGAACATTCGCATGGAGGAGAGGCTAGTCTTCGCTATTCTGACCGTTCGAGGCACCGGCAAAAAATTGAAGGGAAATCTGGATAACTTTCAGGATATATGGGAGACAGGAACATCCTTGGGGAATCTGGTGTATATCGTAACAGCCAAGGATCTTGTACTGTCCGGTGGTACTGTCCGCGGATATACCTTCAACGAGAGTAAGGGGACGTGGGAGCCTGGTCGCTTCCCTCTCCCCCATGTCGTCTATAATCGCATTCCTAATCGTAGCCAAGAGAGCAGACCTTCTGTACGGCGCAAGCTAAGAGAATTGGGTAAACGAAGAGATATTGCCATGTATAACCCCAGCTTCTTCAACAAGTGGAACCTATTTCAGTGGCTTAAATCCTCCAAAAATACTCGCAAATTCATACCAGCTACCCGGAAGCTGAATAATGCGAGCGGTCTGGAGGAAATGCTGCAGGAATTTCCCTTTCTGTATCTCAAGCCGGAGAGCGGCAAAGCCGGCAAAGGTATCATGCTGTTGAAGTATAACAAGGAGCAATCGCTGCCCTATCGGCTGAAGATCCAATCTACTCGGAAGAGCACAACGTACAAGACAGGAAATCTCCAGAAGCTCTGGGCAAGGATTCGCAAGGAGACAGGTAGCACACCATATATTTTCCAGCAAGGAATTGAGCTTACACTCTATCGCAAGCGTCCGTTCGATCTACGTGTGCTGGTCCAGAAGAATGAGCGTGGTCACTGGAGCGTCACCGGGATCGGTGCTCGACTGGCAGGGGCACGAAGCATTACCACTCATGTCCCGCGCGGAGGAAGCGTGGAGAATCCAGAGACACTGTTGTCCAGACTCTTTGGCTCCGACATGAGCAACACGCTGCTGCAGCGCGTCTACAGTTCCGCCACACAGATTGCACGTCAGGTTGAGATTGGAGCAGGCGCAAGCCTTGGGGAGATGTCCATGGACCTTGGCGTCGATGGGTCAGGGAACTTGTGGTTCTTCGAGGCCAATGCGAAGCCCATGAAATTCGATGAGTCGGACATCCGCCGTAAATCGTTGGAGCGCATCTTCGAATACAGCTCATATCTGGCCAATCAGATCAAAACAGGCGGTTAGGAGGTGACAACTTGACGCACATTGCGACCATGGAGGAATACTCGACAGACAATTGGATTATACAACGACGAAGTCTTTTACAATTCGCCCGAAGATGCGGGGGCCTGCGGATCAGCAGAGAGCTGCTGCGACCGCTGGCTACCTTGTCGACAGAACAACTGAACGAGGAAGGAGCCTCCCTCTTGTATGCCTATGTGCGTACAGAGCAGGGACCTCAAATAGCCGGCTTTTGTCTGGCTGTAGGGTTCGGTCATGAGCTATGCATGGTTGTCATCAGACCGCTATACCGTGGCCGTGGACTAGGAAGACGCTTGTTGCAGGAGCAGCTGTCACGGCTTGAATATCTGGTCTGTACCGTGGATCATGATCACACCGCTGCTAAAAAAATGTGCTATCATGCTGGACTTACTGCTACAGGCATTACTAGTCGTCCAGGAGGTAAGACCGTAATCGTGTATGAAGGGAAGCTGGATCAAGCTGAACGCCCTCCCTTCAAGGAAGGGGCATTACCATGGCTGAAGCTGTCCTAGGCATCATGACGCTCTACATTAATAAAAACAAACAGATTGAGGACCGTCAGGTCTATCAGCGCATGATTACGGAAGGCCGACGGATGGGATTGGAGGTATTCGTATTCACCCCATCCGACTTACACCCTACCAAGAAAATGCTGCTTGCTCAGGATTACGATCCCGTTCGTGGAGCATGGACTCGCTCTTGGCGGGCTTTCCCACAAATGATCTATGATCGGTGTCGGATACAGCGAGGCAGCCGCTTCGAGCAGTTGAAGCGATTCCGTAGACAATATGGGCATCTGACCTTTCTGAATCGTCCACTCCGCAACAAATGGACCGTTCATCAGGCCCTGGCGGCTGTACCTGAGTTCTATCCTCATCTACCCGCGACACGTCTGTTCCATCAATTCAGTGACGTACGCGAGATGCTGAAGCACAATTCACTCCTCTACCTCAAGCCCATCAATGGTACTGGCGGGAGAGGGGTACTGCGCATTGAACCCGTTCCAGGCAAAACAAATCTGTATCTGGTTCAGGGAAGGGACCTGCAACGCAGGATCATCCCACCGAAGAGAATACCCATTGAAAAGCTCAAATCTGCACTTTCCAGCTGGAATATGCACAACTACCTCATTCAAGAGGGTATACCGATCATGCTGGGCAACGGACGGGTGCATGATTACCGGATGCTCGTACAGAAGAATGGGCAGGGACAATGGGAATTTACCGGGGGTGCTGGCAGGGTCGGTCCCCCTCGCAGTGTAACCTCCAATTTGCACGGAGGTGGAAATGCCGTTCCGATGCAAGAATTACTGAAGCAATGGATTCCGGACGAGAATATTCGGCGTGAAGTCAGACACAATGCGGAGAAGCTCAGTGTGGCTATCGCTATCTACCTAGAGAATTTGTACGGTGCATTGTGCGAGCTCGCTCTGGATCTGGCTATCAACAAGCATGGTCACATTTATGTACTGGAGGTCAATCCTAAGCCTGCTCGTGAGGTATTCTCAAAGATCGGTGAGAAAGATATCTATCGACTTGCGATCGTGCGGCCACTGGAATATGCACTGTGGATCCACCGCAACAAACTGGCTTCCACCACGGTTGCTGGAAGAAGACGAAGAGTCCCCCGCTAGACAAGGGACTCTTCCATACATATTATTCATATCGCTACTTATTATTCATATCGTCACATGCTATTCATAGCATGTGTTCTGATTGTTGTCAGCTACAACTACTTCGCCGATGAGTATAGCGCCAGCAGCTCTGTAAAATCCTTAATGATTACATCTGAGCCGCGCAGCTCCTCACCACCTCCGAAGCCAGCATAGGCACAACCAACGACAGTCTGACCATTCTCCTTGCCTGCCTCCACATCCGAGGAGCGGTCACCCACCATCCATGCGTTGGATAGGCCATGGTGATCCAGCAGCAGCTTCACCAGATCGACCTTTGTGGCCGTATTGTATTGTCCCGCACTGTAGACCCCTTCGAACAATGGCATAATTTCATGGGCAGCCGCTACACCTTTCACATAATCCTCCAGGCCGTTACTTGCCACGAACAACCGTACTCCTTGATCATGAAGAGCTTGCAGCGTCTCCTTCACCTGCGGGTACAACTGATGTGTTCCTTGCTCCTTCAAGCCCTCCATCTCCAGCTCCAGCAACAGAATATCGGCTCGTGCCCGCGCCGCGTCACTGGCGTCCGGCATTACCTTCATCCAAATGTCGCTAAGCAGCATACCGAGACTGTTCATCATTCGCTCCTCTGGCGGCGTATCTCCCTCGAACAGTCCCTCTGCCCGTAGTTGGGCAAATAGCTTGTGGTAGACGGGGCTTAGAAGCGTCTCGGTCTGAAATAACGTACCATCCATATCAAAAATCATCGCTTCTGGCTTGGTCAATATCTTAGTCATTGGGTTCTTATCGTCCTTCCTCCAACATGGCTATATGTGATTAGCTTATCATAAGCCATCTGGCCATGGAACTTTCGTTGTTAAACATTAGTCAACTACATGGGCAGCAGCCCTGAATTCATACTGATCGCGTTCATACACTTTGCCAGCGATGGTCACCGAATCCGGTGCAATGCGCTCTACTGTGCCACCGAAATCCTCAAAGGTTGTCCGGCACGTCTCATCCACAGACACGATATATACGCGCAGCTGTGTCATGGCAGCAGCAAACAGCTCCATATCCGTTCTCAGCGTCTTATACATACGATTCACCCTGCTCACCTCGGTTCGTTACATGCTTTGAACGATTGCCCATCAGTTAATCCAACCTTAACTGTTACTAATTTCTTGCTGCTGTTGTTCACTTCCTGCTACTCTTCTTCACTTCCTGCTACTCTTGTTGAATTCTTGTTACGTATGATAAAGCAATTCAGTCCATGATTTCAACAGAATAATTATTCTTGTTCATGAAAAACCAGCCGTCATGAACTGACGACTGGCTTCTTGGTTGTTCAGGTATTTCTGATGGCATTTCTAACAGCATTCTAATTTAGATCAGAGTTGTTTAGATCAGAGTTGTTTAGATCAGACTTGCAAACTTAAGAATTCTTTCGATCAATGCTGCCGTCTCTGCACGGCTCACTGGGGATTGACTATTCAGCATTCCTGCTTGATCTCCCTGCACAATATCTTGTTGTACAGCGAACCCTACGGCGGCACTAGCCCATGAAGATACGAGATCCCCATCCTTATACGACTCAAGCTCAGACAGGCTATTGGCAGCTGTGTCCACATGTGCCAGCTTTACAGCACGAATGAGGATTGCGACCGCTTCCTCGCGGCTAATGTTCCGATTAGGCTTGAAGGAGCCATCATCATATCCGGTGAGAAGTCCATATGCAGAAGCCGTATTGACATAATCCTGATACCAGACATTCTGCTCCACATCGCTAAATGTCTTGCCTACCCGCGATTGGTCTTGAAGCCCGAATGCACGTACAGCAATTGTCGCAAATTCAGCACGGGTTATCTCACGATTAGGTTCGAAGCTTGAAGCACTGGTGCCTTCAATGACAAGTCTGGATGCCATGTTCACAATGGCGCCATTCGCCCAATGATTCACCGTATCAGCAAAGCCCTCTTCATTCCAAATCAGCGCATATGTCCCGCTGCTGAGCAAGCTGTTAATTTGTGCATAATATCGACCATTCAGTTGTATAACCTTAGTGGGCACGTGCATGAAGGATACCTGGGATTCATCGTACACAATACCTGTGGTAATACGATTAGGATCGTATCCTGCTGGCAATAAAATAAGCGATTTTGCATATTCCCCAAAATCTGGCACAGTGATTTGTACCCCTTGATACTCTGCTGTCACAGCAAAATGGATTGCCGTTCCTACCAAGGTGAGATTTCGAGCAGTTGCAGCCCGCTCAATGGCCTGCATTTGTGCTGTGTTATCACCGGAAACGGTGATGCTGTAATGAAGGCTTTGCAACTCCGTTGCTGCGCCATATTGATCAGCGATTCTGTCCGTATGAAGCTGTCTGGCTTGCAGAATCGTGCTACCTTGACCTGCATTGATTTCGATAGAACCATCTTGTTGCTCAAGCCACTGAGTAAGCTTGGCATCCAGTTGTGTCCTAACCGTATTCTCCCTTGCAGAATTGATGACCAATTTGTTTCGTCCTGTCTTTTCGAGCACAGAGATTGCTTTGTCGCTGTCCACTTGAACAACAGTCACCTGTTCTCCGTTTTCATTTTGCACCGTAGTCGAAGCGATCGTGTCACCAGTTACTTCGTCTTTAACTTCAGAGGCATCATGATCTGATGATGAAGACTGATCATCTGTCGTATCAGGAGAAGAGTTATTGGCTCCGCCTCCGGCTCCTCCACCGTTATCTCCACTGCCAGAATTATTGTCGTCGTTGCTGCTTCTAGTCCTTACGTTCACGACAATATCAATAGATCTACCTGCATATTCAATAGTAATTACCGTACTGCCCTTAGACACTGCAGTAATTAGTCCATGCTCATTGACTGTGGCAACGTTCGGATTGGATGAAGTATACGTTACTCCTTCGCTTACGACCTTGTGGCTTCCATCTTCATACACCGCTTGTGTTACCGTTTGCTGCGTCTCACCCTTTAATAGGTTGTATGACGCATTATCTACAGACAGATTGGTAACGGCAGGTGGACTATACAGTACATTGACTATGGCCGCAGCAGACATTCCGTTGTAGACCGCTGTAATGACGGAAGTCCCCTCAGCAAGTCCAGTCACCAGACCATCAGTGTTCACAGTAGCAATTTGGGGCTCCGATGAGCTGAACGTTACCCCGCTTGTGATGACATATGAGGAGTTGTCTTCCTCGTATACACCTGTAACAACAGTTTGGTGTGTCTCCTTCAACTGCAGGTTGTAGCTAGAGCTGTCCAATGTGATAGGAGGCTTGGTAGGCGTACGAAAACCCTTCATCTCGCTTGCGTATGTGATACCATAGCGATCTATCGCATATGCGCGATAACTATAGTTGGCATCAGGTGCAAGGTTGGCCGCTTTAATTGTGTAATTCCCCGCACCACCTGCTGTGCTTGCATACCTGATAGCATGAGAGTTGGAATCATACACCTCAATACCACGTTCTGTCACAGGGTTCTTGCCTTGTATGACTACTTCACCTGAGAGCTCCGCATAGCTTGAGGTGATGGTGTTCACATCCCCTGTTGCTACGATTGGAGCTGATTGTAACGTCCAGGTCTCATTAATGATGAAACCCATCGCTTCTGAATAACCACCAAATGAAAAGAGCTGGTCACGCTTCAGGTCATACACCATAGCAACATGACCACGCTTGTTGGTGACAAGAGGCTGTTGGCTCCAGTCTGTCCCGCTCCAGAACCAGGTATCATCGTTCATTCGTCCGCCGGATCCCAGTATTTCGCCGCCGAACAGGATGATATGCGCACCATCATAGGCTAGACCATAGGCCATCCGTATGTTTGGGGCACTTGTGGTTATATGTTGAGTCCAGTCCACGCCGTCCCAAGTCCACGTATCGTTTAGAAAACCTCCGCTAGAGTTTCCACCGAACATCACAAGGTTCTGATTGGCCGGATCGTAGGCCATTTGTCCGAAAGCACGGGGAGTTGGGCTCGTTGAAGGTGCTTGTTGAACCCAGTTACCTCCATCCCACACCCATGTTTCATTGGTAAGGCCTGTCTGAGACTGACCACCGAAAAAGACAATGTTACCATTTTTTTCATCTGTGGCCATATACGGAACTCCCCGAAGTCCAGGGCTAGTAGAAGGCGTCAGCTCCTGCCAATCAGTGCCTGTCCAGGTCCAGGTATCCCCGAGTAAATTCGTTCGACCATCTCCGCCATACATAATAATCCGATTTGAAATGGGGTCATAGGCCATACCACCACCACTTCTTGCAGGCGGCGTGACCGTGGGGTGGAGCTGCTCCCAGTTCTCCCCATCCCATGTCCATGTGTCATTAACACGAATGGTAGAGCCTCCTACGTAACCTCCGAACATGAGAATCTTCTCACTTCTTGGGTCATAGGCCATCAAGGGAGCTGTTCTCGCTTGAGGTAAAGTCGTCGGAAATCTCTCTGTCCAGACATAATTCTCAGACGTAGCTAAGGAAGCTGAAGTAGCTCCTGCTTGCGACATCAAAATACCGACCGGTAGGTTGATGATCAGATTTAACGATAGAACCAACAATATTATTTTTTGTGATAGTCTTGCTGCAAACAATGTGGTACCCCCCGTTATAATGTAAAATTAATTGAGCCTAATCATATATCGGTAGAGTGACATCGTTCATAAATATCTCTTTTGTACTAGATCCTTTTACAAGATTTATAAATTTAGTGCATGTTATCAATATTTGCTAATGATTAGGGTTCTATTGGGCGTGGAGAACCCTGAAGCCTTAAACCGAACATGGGCTATTGTCAAAATCATGACCACCCGTCCAACGGGTGGTTTGCTCTTGGGGTATAACCCCCTGTTGCCAAACTGCGCCTAAAGACGCTAGCCTGACAGCAAATCTGTTCAGGCTCAGTGTTATTTGTCACTTTCACTTACCAGTTAAACTGGTTTTATTTCTTTTTGCTCCTATTACTGCCAAATGGATCTTCGTATTCTTTTACACTCAGCTTATCTACCGCTTGATCATGTGCTTCTTGCTCACGAATATACTTTCTTACGGTTGCTTCATTTAGGCCCACTGTACTCACATAGTACCCCTCGGCCCAAAATTTTCGATTTCCGTACTTATACTTCAACTGGGCATGTTTTTCAAATATCATGAGCGAACTTTTTCCCTTTAGATATCCCATGAACGTTGAGACTGCAATTTTCGGCGGAATCGCTACCAACATGTGGACATGATCGGGCATCATGTGACCCTCTATAATCTCTACTCCTTTGTACTTACACAAACGTTTGAAGATTTCGATTAAATCTCTTCTCACTTGATTATAGATTTCTTTCCGTCTATACTTCGGGGTGAACACAATATGGTATTTGCACATCCACTTTGTGTGAGCTAGGCTGTAGCTCTTGGTTGCCATTGATGACCATTCCTCTCTTTTGAGCCTGAACATCTCAATTTTATTGGAATGGTCATGGTGGTCAAACCCTCAATCCCTCCACCCGCATAGCGGGTGGTTTTTTGTTTCGCGCGCTTCACGCACTCAACTGGCTAAAGCCATAATAAAAAGCGGCCGCACTTGGCGAGCCGCTCTTCGTCATTCAAAAGATCTTCTTATGCTCCCGATCCTCCTTGAGGATCTCGACAGCTTCCCGGAATCGAAGAGAATGCACCACCTCGCGCTCTCTCAGGAACTTCAGGCTATCCTGCAGATCCACGTCATCCGTCATATCGATCAGCCATTGATAGGTGGCCCTGGCCTTCTCCTCCGCTGCGATATCCTCGTACAAATCGGCTATGGGATCACCCTTCGCTTGAATATAGCTCGCCGTAAACGGAACACCTGCTGCGTTCTCATAGAAAAGCGCCCGGTCATGGCTCACATAGTGTGCGTCCAGGCCTGCTGCCTTCAGCTGCTCTGTCGTGGCATCCTTCGTCAGCTTATAGATCATGGTGGCGATCATTTCGAGATGAGCGAATTCTTCTGTGCCGATATCATTTAGCAGACCGATGACTTTATCTGGTATAGTGTACCGCTGGTTAAGATATCGAAGGGCTGCGGCCAGCTCGCCGTCTGCTCCACCATATTGCTCCTGCAGTAATTTGGCCATATGCGGGTCACATTTACTTACACGTACTGGGTACTGCAGTTTCTTCTCATAAATCCACATGTAACGGACCTCCTATCCTCTCCGAATCGCGCTTCATACCTGCCATGGCCATGGAGATTTGCTCCACTCCCACGGATACTTCGAGAACGCGTGACCAAAGTGCATTAAAGGCCCATATAGCAGCTGGAATTGATGGGCGAGCTGTGTCCGCTCCTTGGTCAGCTTGTTATATTGCTCAATCGCCTGATAGTCATCAGGATGAGTATCGAGGTACAGATTCAGCTCCACGAGCACAAAATCTACGGCCTGCAGCTGCTCCAGTAGTTCATAATATTTGTCATCACACATCTTCTCCGCTTCGGCCCCATAGAGCGGCTGATTCGGAGAATTCGGCTGTGGCAGCTTCGCATTCGGCTCCTGATTGCTCATCCTACTCCGCCCCCCTTCGTGGTCTGATTAGGCACGTAAGGACTATAGAGTGCAGGCCATAATGTTCCTTTTCTCAAAGCCTCTGCTGGACTGAATTGCGGCAGCCCAGGCGGCTGAAATGTAATGAACAGATTCGGGGGCAGGCTATAGAACTTGACTCGAATCGGCGGACAGGGATCGCACGGACCTATAAAGGGATAGTATCTACCCTCTTGCGGAAATTTCACGGCTTTACCTCCTTCGCTCAGCTTTCCTTCCAGAACGATCAACTCATGCGCTACACATACAATTTATAAGCATCACACTCCATATCGGCATGCGACTTCTAAGAAATGATCTACAATCCAATACGATACGATATACAATCCATAGGCTCTGTTATTCAATCTATGCACTTCACAGCCTATTCTGAACTGGAAAATACGCATAGCAGTCTCGTATTACATCGATCATCCATGCTTTTAAGAAAAACGTCTATCGACGAACTTCCACAGAAAACAGACTGTGTTGGGTTGAAGATTTTCTGGCCATGATCGAATTGTTCAGCTCTACTGAGAACTTATAAATATCTTTAACTAAAAAAAACCGCTCCTGTCCAAAGACAGAAGCAGCTGTGACCAGCCTGATGTCCAATATGTATTGCAGCTACATTTGGGGCACCGTGTTGGCAGTGATATTCAGTTCATTCCTACGACGCTTATACTACAATTGATTCGTGTCCGAGTCTCATTACGGTCGCTTGGACGATTCTGAAGCTGCGTAGGAATCCCCCAAAATGATACGAACTCGCAAAATACGCAGCGCAGTAGCCTCTTCCACTTCTAGAACGGCACCATCCCACTGGACCTGCTGTCCTTGCTGAGGACTACCTGCCAGCTCCTTGAACAGCCATCCCCCGATAGAGTCCACCTCACGATCCTCCAGTTCCAGACCCGTGAGCTTGTTCACATCCTCTATCAGCAATCGTCCGTCTACAGACATCTCATGTCCATTCCGTTCCACCTCAGGCCGCTCGTCCTCGAATTCATCATATAAATCACCTACGATTTCCTCCAGAATGGCTTCGGCAGTTAACATTCCAGCAGTTCCCCCATACTCATCTACAACGAGCGTAAGCTGGGAATGCTTGTTCTGCAGGAGACGCAGCACCTCGCTGATCTCCATGGATTCTGGCACACTCAGAATGGGTCTGACTACCGTCTTCAGATCGACAGGAGCTTCTCCCTCGGACAGAAGCACATCCGTAATATGGACGAAGCCGATCACCTGATCCTTGTCCTCCAAGGCTACAGGGTATCTGGAATGACGTGTCTCCTTGATAATCTGCAGGTTCTCTTCCAGCGTCAGATTAGCATAGAGGCAGTGCATGTCCGTCCGTGGTAGCATCACTTCTCTTGCTAGCAAATCCGAGAAATCGAAGAGATTATCCATCAGCTTGATCTCATCCTTGTCGATGACACCACTTTTGGCACTCTGGTTCATGAGAATACGAATCTCTTCCTCAGAATGTGCTCCCTCAGCTTCACTGGCGGGCTGAAATCCGAACATCCTAAGTAACGCATTGGCGGAAGCATTCAGCACCCAAATGACAGGCAGGAATATTTTATAGAAGATCAGTAATGGAGCAGAGAGTAAAAGTGCCACACCCTCTGTACGCTGAATGGCCAAGGATTTGGGAGCCAGCTCCCCAAGCACAATGTGCAGAAATGTAATCACGCAAAAACCAATCATAACCGAGATGGTCGTTACCAGCCGCTCATCTGTTGCACCGAATTGATAGAGCAGCGGCTCGACCAGCAGCTCTGATATAGCAGGCTCTCCAAGCCAGCCTAATCCCAGGGAAGTGAGCGTAATGCCCAGTTGCGTCGCGGACAGATAAGCATCCAATCTCTGGTTCACACGAATGGCATAGCCTGCCAGACGATTTCCCTCGGCCTGAAGCTGTGTCAGACGGGATTGTCGCATTTTAACAAGCGAGAACTCGGCAGCGACGAATACCCCGTTCAAAAATACGAGCAGCAGCACCAGAAACAGATTGACGAACAATTGTCCAAGATGAAACTCGGCATGTCCCACTACAAACTCCTTCTTTCTATAGGTTAATGGCTTTCCTGGACTTGAAATCCACTCCCCGGTAATACATATCCGCTACCAGCAGATTTGGCCCACAGCAACTGGCAGCTGGACAATAGCAATTCACAGTTTTGTTCAACGGATGCTCATTCAGCCATTGCTCAAAGATATCATCCAGCTTTTGCTCCTGTATATTCCCGAAGGCCGGTATATCCGCAAAATCCGTTACATATACACTACCCGTGAACATATTAACATTAACACGGTTACGACCATCCGGATCATTCCGAACGGTGACTTTGGGCTCCGTACGAAGGCGACGAACCAGCTTCTGATCCTCCTCACGGTCTGAGCAGGCAAATACAGGCAGTGTCCCGAACAGCATCCACAGCTCTGGATCACGCGCATCCAGCAAACGATGAATGGCCTCTCGCATCTCCTGTAATGAGATCACGGGAAGGGATGCTGCAAAATTCGATGCATACATTGGGTGCACCTCATGACGTCGGCAGCCGATCTCCCGAATCAACTGATGAATTTCAGGCAATCTCGTATGTGTACGGTAATTAATCATGGATTCCGCAGAAATGAACATCCCCATCTTACTAAGCTGCAAGGAATTCTCCATCATCTTCTCATACAGGCGCGCAGCCGCTGCTGAAGGTACGGGTCTACCACTGTTAGCAAAGCCCACTGCATGGAAATTATCAGCATCCACATAATTGTGGGAGATGTGCATGACATCGAGATATGGCAGCATCTTCTCGTATCTGCCGATATCGAGCGTCAGATTGGAATTGATCTGTGAGCGTATGCCACGCTCCCTGGCGTATTTCAGCAAAGGCACGATTACCTCATCCACCGTCTTCTCCAGCAGGGCAGGCTCCCCGCCAGTAATACTGATGGTCTGCAGATGCTCAACCTCATCCAGTCTTTTCAGCATAAGCGGTAGCGGCAGGAAAGGCTCTTCCTTCATGACCAGTGTATCCCCTACAGCGCAATGCTCACACCGCATATTACACAAGTGCGTAACGGTCATCTCTACGCTTGTCAGCACATGACGGCCATGCTGCCGCAGCGAGACAATCGGATCCCACGGATCGTTAGTCGGTGTAATCTCCGGTAATACGGGTTCATGATTGTGTAACAATGTCATTAGTATTCACCTTATCTTTCAGCATATTGCATTTTATATCCGATTTCATACATTTTGTTCGATTCCATACTATTCGTTCTTGGCATCTATTACTGATAATCGAGCTTCATTTCTGAGCCAATTAGAGCTGTGGAGGTGAATGAGGCCTGTTAAGTCCCTCTGCATCCGTAATCATGACAGACAAGACTACAGACAAATCCAGTTCATAGGGGGTACTCAGCTCTTGCCCGTCAGCACTTTTCAGGACACGAATGATGGGTCTTTGAGGGATGCGCTTATGAATGCGAACTACTACTCCCTCTTCCCCTGTGCTCAGACGCACCGTCAATCCAGGCGGGTAAATAGCGACACAATCCCTGAACATTTCGAGGATTCGCTGCTCATATAGCGTCCCTGCTCCTGTATACAGAACGTCCACGGCCTGATGTGGCAGCAGCGGCTCTCGGTAACTACGGTTGGCGGTCATGGCATCATACGAATCCACCAAGGCCAGTAATTTGGAATAATCATGGATTTCATGACGGGCTAGCCCATGCGGATAACCGCTACCGTCGATTCGTTCATGGTGCTGTAACGCACAAAGAGCAGATATACTTGAGACGTTGGGTTCGTCCTTTAAGATCTGATAGCCCAGCGTCGTATGCTGCTTCACCTGCTCGTATTCATCATTTGTGAGCCTGTCAGGCTTCAGCAATATATACTGGGGAATGCGAGTCTTGCCAATATCATGCAGCAGAGCTCCCATGCCTAGATCCAGCAATTCGCTCTTGGTGTAACCATTCGCAATGCCCAGGACCAGTGTATATACGCAGACAGTCAACGAATGCTGATACAAGTCCTGATCCGTTGTCCCCATATTCATCAGCATGATCATAGCATCCTCCCGACCTCCAATATCATCGAGAATGGAGTTCATGATGCTGCCGAAGGACTTACCCAGATATGACACCGAGGACCCTGAAGAGCTGGAAGAGGCGAGTCTGAACTGCTTCTTGATTTCCTTAAGCGCGTGCTGTCTTGTCTTGTCCTGGAGCATTTCTGGAATATGGATATCATCCGTATGCGGGTCCTGAATATAGACATAGGCCACGCCAATCTCGTGGAGTCGACGGATCAATCGTTCGCTCAGCTCCACATTTTCAGACAGCAATACCATGCCATCCTCGTTAAAAATTCTCTTGCCCAGCTTCATGCCAGGCTGCAGTTGACTTACAGATAGCAGCCGCAATGCGCAATCCTCTCCCGATGTTTAATCAAACTCTTGTCGTGCTGCCTCGTTCTGGCTCCTGATAGAGCCATCTAGCTCCAGCGCTTCCGACTGCACTCCTCCAGTGCCTCCGGGCGCTGAAGCTCCACAGCGAGTAAATCCCTTATGAAATCGGGTAAGCGGTATTGAAGATTCCTCGCCTGTGCCAGGCTTTCATAGCCGATCTTGAAGGTAAACATATCTAGTGTAGCTATGGTATACAACTCACGATCATGTACAGGCTCTCCCTGAATAGAGAGCTGTTGAATTTTATGAAAATCTGGTGCTGCAGGGTCATATATGGCCTCTAGACCATCCAGACACAGGTTCCCAAGCACCTCACCCCTGAAGCCATAGCCCATGATACGCCTTAGGTAGAATTCGGGCAACAGTGATTCCTCCAGCGCCTGCCGAATCTCTGCTCCTGTCAGTGACAAGGTACAGACATTAATTGGCGATGGACAGAGTCTGTGCAGCATGGACTTACTGATCGTCCCGGAGGGAAGTGCACCCAGCAGCTGTCCGGAATTAACCAACGAAGCAGGCGCACCTGTGAAGTTACGTACTGCCTGTGCCAGCACATTTCCGAATTCGGACTCCTGCTCGTAATGAATCGATAGCTCTCTTTCCATGATGACTACCGTCTCTTGCATATTGTGTTCTGCCTGAACACGATGAAGATGTATGGCTGCCGCCACATTCTCGTCGAGTAGCTCATCCTTTAATGGAATACACCCTCCATAGTCCACCTGAAACCTCTCATCCTTCTTTACCCTGGATACTACGAGCTTGCCAAGCTGCAGTCCGTGCTTGCCTGCTGCACAGAGCGCTGTATCCTTGATGAACAGGGGTTCCTCTAAAAGATGATGGGAGTGTCCTCCAAGGATGAAATCTATTCCCTTCAGTTCTTCAGCAAGAGCCTGATCTGTCGCCAGTCCCAGGTGCGACATCAGAATGATGATATCCACCTCGGATTGTATGCTTGCTACCTGCTCCTTAAGACATTCTAGCGGCTCCAGTACATCCCATCCCAACAGTTCATAGAAGGTTGTATAAGGAGCCGTAGCAGCAAGGATACCAATACGAATTCCGTTCTTATTCAGAATGAGGTGTTCTTTCATCCATTTCGGTATAGCTCCTGTCGCACGCTCTCTCACATTGCCACATACAACAGGGCATTGCAGTCCGCTATATACCTGCTGGAGCATATCCGGCGTAAAGGTAAGCCCCTCGTTATTTCCTATGGTGATAGCATCATATCCTGTCAGATTGATGACGTCCACATTGGCGCCACCCATCGTTCCTTCTGTCTCTGGAGCCATACGGTCCATATGATCCCCGATGTCTAGCAACAGCAGCTCATTCTTGCAGGCGCCTCTCTCTGTGTCAATCATGGCGGCCAATGACGGCATGCTGCCGAACCGGCTGTGAATATCATTTGTGTGCAGAATCGTAAGCGTCTGTCTGCCGATCTCATCCATAGCCGCCCCTCCTAGCTGGTGATATGATGGTCATTTTCATACAATGATAGATGACGTATCTCTAATAGCTAAGCATAACATTTTCCGGTTCAATATGGTATATTGGAGGGGCTAATTTCAACCTAAGGAGCGTTTTATCATATGGACATTCAGATTAAGCTTTTTGCAGGGCTGGCGGAGCGTCTCGGCTCTTCCATCATCACCTTGCAGTTGGAAGATTCCATTCTTACCGTTGGACAGCTCAAGCAATGGCTTGAGACTCGATATCCCGAGGCTGCTTCGCAGATCCAAGCCTCCTTCGTAGCTGTGAATCAGGAATTCGCTTCTTCTGATCTAACCTTTACAGCTGATGACGAGATCGCCCTGATTCCACCTGTTTCCGGTGGGGACGGTCTTGGAGAAAGTGATGACGGAGCTACGTATATTAGCAGCTGCGGAAATTATGTAATCACCTCTGCTCCTCTGTCGCAGGAGGCTGTAAGCCATAAAGTAATCACGCCCAATGATGGGGCTACCCTAGTCTTCGTTGGCACTACGCGCGAAATGACTGGGACTCAGAAAACAGTACATCTAGAGTACGAAGCCTATGCACCCATGGCAGTCAAAGTGCTCGCACAGATCGGTCAAGAGATATCCGAGCATTGGCCTGGAGCGAAATGTGCCATATCCCATCGTACAGGCAAGGTGGATGTCGCAGAGGCTAGTGTCGTGATAGCAGTGTCCACCCCTCATCGGGACAGCTGCTACGAAGCAAGCCGTTATGCCATAGAAAGGCTGAAGCAGAAGGTACCCATCTGGAAGAAGGAGATCTGGGAAGATGGATCTGAGTGGAAAGGTCATCAAACCGGACCTTGGGACCCTACCAAAAATATAACATAGTAAAATAGTAATTGTGCCACTAATTCTTTCTTGATATATTGGACATAATCCCACTATAAGAAAGGGTTGTGTCCGTTTGAGAGTCCATGTAACCGATGCCAAGCCTGGAGATTGCCTAAAGACCGATACTTACAACGCAAACGGTGTACCTGTGATGGTCAAAGGGACCGTTCTTGCGCATGACGATATATCAAAGCTGATTCAGCATCACATTGATTACATAGACATTGAACCAGGGCAGCAGGTAGTTGCGGGTGAATTTGGAGCAGATCATCCTGCCTCTCCCGAGCTGCTTCGTCCGCTTATTCCGTTATTTGACAATGCTCTGGAAGGCATAGAGAATCTGTTTCTGGAAGCAGCGGCCTCTAGCAGAATTAATGACCAGCAGGTGGATGAGATGCTTACCCCGCTTATATCGGAGCTAGGCAATCAGAAGGATGTAGTCTCATTGCTGCTCATGCTGGATGGCGGCGATGAGTATACATACAACCACTCCCTGCAAGTAGGTGTACTCTCCTACTATCTGGCGAAGTGGCTGGGACACTCCGATCAAGAGGCCTATCTGACTGGTAAAGCTGGGTACTTGCATGATATCGGAAAATGCATGATCAGCAAGGCGATCCTGAACAAGCCTGGTAAGCTGACAGAAGACGAGTTCCACGAGATGAAGAAGCATACTCAATATGGCTATGAGCTGATCAAAAATTCTACCGGTGATGAGCTATCCGCTACCATTGCTCTGCAGCACCATGAGCGAGAATCAGGCAGTGGCTATCCATATGGATTGACGAAGGACGAGATTCATCCCTATTCCAAAATTGTTGCCGTTGCTGACGTGTACAGTGCCATGACCTCTCACAGAGTCTACCAGAACAAGCAAGAGCTGCTTAGTGTGCTGCGCGAGCTATACGAGATGAGCTTCGGTGAATTGAATGGTGAGGCCACACAAGCCTTCATACGGCATATGCTACCTAATTTCATTAACAAGCGAGTGCTGCTAAATTCCGGCCAGACGGGTATCATTGTACTCAACAATCCCATTGATTATTTCCGACCGCTCGTCAAGCTGGATACGAATGAATTTGTGGATTTGTCTGTGAAAAGACAGCTGGCTATTGAAGAAGTATATTTGTAGATCATATGAGCAGCAGCTGGCTGACTCAACAATCAATGATCGCATAACGACGAAGCCTAATCCTAGAGTTAGGCTTCTTTATTTTGTTTGCTAACGATGTGAATCATAAGTCTCGGCAAGTTCAAACTGATAAGTCGTTTCAAGCTGAACTTTAATCAGTCTCTCCAAGCTGACTATGTATCTATATCCCATGTATCATTTTCATAAATCAGCTCATTTGAAACAAGGATATGACCGTTATGTACGGTACCATGCCCTCCGGTATCATGTCTCTTGCTTATGTTGTTCTCACCGCTCAAACTCTCTAAAATGCTTAACCGAAAAACCTTGCAACTCAAACTTGATTATATAAATTAGAAAGTAACTAGATTCAAGCCACAAACTAGCAATAGGCCCCTAAGGGAGTAATCTGCTGAAAAAACAACAATTCGCCTATTAGCGACATAAAACATGGGATTTACTAGAATGACTGTGGTCACAGTTATAATTTGAGCAACTCTTAATTCATTTATCATCCTAGGAGCTAGTTTGTGAGTAACGAAACAATATGTATCGTGTGCTTGATTAAAGCAGTCACATTAATTTGTACTGAAGGAAGAATCCAAGGAATAAGCAGGGTCCTATGTACAGAAATTATACTTCCTGAAACAAAACCATACGTGATTGTGGAAATTATTAAAATCTGTGTCTATTTTCTTTTCCGTGTGCGGTGTGGACGTGAGGCGGCCACGTTTTTTTATCCACCCAGTGAATAAAAACTCGCGTTCTCGAATACTAAATTTCGAGGTGAGTAATATGGACAGTGAGGCAACCCGTGCCGACATTATTAAAGAATATAAAGAGTTCTGAGATAACTCCATCTGTATTGCAGCCCCATCCTTTCATCCCCGAACCTCGGAGAGCGCCTTGTTAGCAAATGACTCTACTTTGCAATGACCGCTATCCCCTTTGTCTTCGGTCCATTTTACATGTCCGTTTTCGATGTCATTAACCGTTTTTATCCGACCCGCCCTGAATACATACTGCTTCCCGATCTTAATTGCTGAAACCTTCAAACAAGATCACCCCGCCAATCACTAGGATAGTCACTACTCTAGTCAATATAAGAGATCGAGTGACAATACCTAACGATATGCTGGAAACCAGCTTGTCTGCACTTTCACTTTCAGGCTCTTTTTGCCCTTTCTTGCTATCCTCCACCCGCTCAGATCCGTTAGCAACGATGTTTTGAGCAAAGTATTTTGTTTGGTTCAACGATTTGATTATTCTCCCTTGATCTCATCCCAGCCACCGTAAATATTTTCGTTAAATTCTAAAAAAACATCTAACTAATAGTTCTTTCATCATTTGCATTGAGACATATGCATACAGTTCATTTACTCCAGTCTGAAGGGAATCATGACCACCCGTCCAACGGGTGGTTTGCTCTTGGGGTATAACCCCCTGTTGCCAAACTGCGCCTAAAGACGCTAGCCTGACAGCAAATCTGTTCAGGCTCAGTGTTATTTGTCACTTTCACTTACCAGTTAAACTGGTTTTATTTCTTTTTGCTCCTATTACTGCCAAATGGATCTTCGTATTCTTTTACACTCAGCTTATCTACCGCTTGATCATGTGCTTCTTGCTCACGAATATACTTTCTTACGGTTGCTTCATTTAGGCCCACTGTACTCACATAGTACCCCTCGGCCCAAAATTTTCGATTTCCGTACTTATACTTCAACTGGGCATGTTTTTCAAATATCATGAGCGAACTTTTTCCCTTTAGATATCCCATGAACGTTGAGACTGCAATTTTCGGCGGAATCGCTACCAACATGTGGACATGATCGGGCATCATGTGACCCTCTATAATCTCTACTCCTTTGTACTTACACAAACGTTTGAAGATTTCGATTAAATCTCTTCTCACTTGATTATAGATTTCTTTCCGTCTATACTTCGGGGTGAACACAATATGGTATTTGCACATCCACTTTGTGTGAGCTAGGCTGTAGCTCTTGGTTGCCATTGATGACCATTCCTCTCTTTTGAGCCTGAACATCTCAATTTTATTGGAATGGTCATGGTGGTCAAACCCTCAATCCCTCCACCCGCATAGCGGGTGGTTTTTTGTTTCGCGCGCTTCACGCACTCAACTGGCTAAAGCCATAATAAAAAATACGTGTCCGAAAAACTCGGACACGTAAGTGTGAAAATTACTGCAAACACATATCTCCACGTTACTGGGACAATCGAGATGATGCTCTGCTGCTTTATGAGAAATATGTTCAATCTTAACCGGACAAATAACGGACAAATTAGCTATTTGATTCGGTTAAGCCTTGTGGGGCAAGGCTTAACCGATGCTGCCTTCCATCTCGAACTTGATGAGGCGATTCATCTCTACCGCATATTCCATAGGAAGCTCCTTGGTGAACGGTTCGATGAAGCCCATAACGATCATCTGTGTCGCTTCCGCTTCACTCAGACCACGGCTCATCAGGTAGAAGAGCTGGTCCTCAGATACCTTCGATACCGTCGCTTCGTGCTCCAGTGTAATGTTATCATTGAAGATCTCATTGTATGGAATGGTATCGGAAGTGGACTCGTTATCCAGAATCAGCGTGTCACACTTGATGTTCGATTTCGCGCCCTCAGCCTGACGTCCGAAGGAAGCGAGACCACGGTAAGTTACTTTACCACCATGCTTACTAATGGACTTGGATACGATCGTAGAGGTGGTGTCTGGAGCAAGGTGAATCATTTTCGCTCCTGCATCCTGATGCTGGCCTTTACCGGCTACAGCAATGGACAACACCATTCCTTTAGCTCCGCGTCCCTTCAATACTACTGCTGGGTACTTCATCGTCAGCTTGGAGCCAATGTTGCCATCAACCCACTCCATAGTTGCATTTTCTTCTGCAACAGCACGCTTGGTTACCAGATTGTAGATGTTAGGTGCCCAGTTCTGAATCGTGGTGTAGCGTACACGTGCATTTTTCTTGGCGATGATCTCAACTACCGCACTATGCAGCGAGTTCGTACTGTAGATCGGAGCTGTACAGCCTTCTACATAATGAACGAAGCTGTCCTCATCGGCAATAATGAGCGTACGCTCGAATTGCCCCATGTTCTCGGAGTTGATCCGGAAGTAAGCCTGCAGAGGCACCTCGCATTTCACACCCTTAGGAACATAGATGAAGCTTCCGCCTGACCATACTGCACTGTTCAGCGCAGCGAACTTGTTGTCGGCTGTTGGAACTACAGTAGAGAAGTACTCCTTGAAGATCTCCGGGTGCTCACGCAATGCCGTATCGGTATCGGTGAAAATGACGCCTTGATCCTCAAGCTCCTTCTGCATGTTGTGGTAGACTACCTCAGATTCATATTGTGCGGATACACCAGCCAAGAACTTTTGCTCCGCTTCAGGAATTCCGAGCTTGTCGAAGGTCTCCTTGATCTCAGCAGGAACCTCTTCCCACGTCTTTCCTTGCTTCTCGGATGGTCTGACATAATACTGGATATCATTGAAATCCAGCTCATCCAGATTCCCGCCCCATTGGGGAGTGTCCATCTTCTCGAATTGTTTCAATGCCTTGAGTCTGAATTCGAGCATCCATTCCGGTTCATTTTTAATCTTGGAGATTTCTTTTACGATTTCCGGGGTCAGACCTTTACCAGTTTGAAAGATGGCCTTATGCTCGTCGCGAAACCCATACTTGTACTCTTCTAACTCGGGTGCCTTTTTCGACATGGTCTTTGTACCCTCCTCATTCTATGATTAATTCGTGATCCTACTGATCAATTCCCTTACGTAGCGCATTCCAAGCCAGTGTAGCGCACTTGATGCGAGCCGGGAATTTGTTCACGCCGGACAGTGCTTCAATATCTTCGTAATCCTCGAACTCGACCTCATCGCCTTTCATCAAGGACGAAAAGCGTTCTGCCAGTTCAAGGGCTTCATTCAGCGTCTTGCCCTTTACAGCCTCAGTCATCATGGAAGCGGAAGACATACTAATCGAGCAGCCTTCACCCGTATAGCGGGCATCCTCGACCAATCCATCCTGTAGCTTGAGCTGTAAAGAAATGCGGTCTCCACATGTCGGGTTGTTCAGGTCGACTGTAACTGAATCTTCCTCAAAACGTCCACGATTGCGGGGATTTTTATAATGATCCATAATGACACGGCGGTAGAGATCGTCAAGTTGCATCGCCAAAATACTCCTTTGTCTGGATTAAGGCGCTGACCAGAGCATCAACTTCCTCTTCTGTATTATACAGATAAAAGCTCGCGCGTGCTGTAGATCCAACATTCAGCCAGCGCATAAGCGGCTGACAGCAGTGATGGCCTGCCCGGATGGCGATTCCTTGGCTGTCCAGTACAGTAGCTACATCATGGGGATGAACATCCCCCAGATTGAAGGTAACGAGACCAACATCTCTGACCGAAGGTCCGTAGATCTGGAGTCCATCAATCTCCTTCAAGCGGCTCATCGCATAGTTGGCGAGCTTGCTCTCATGAGCTTCAATGGCATCCATACCAATCTCCTGCAGGAAATCAATAGCAGCTCCGAGACCAACCGCTCCAGCGATGATTGGTGTGCCTGCTTCGAACTTCCAGGGAAGCTCCTTCCAGCTTGAATCATACAGTCCGACATCGTCGATCATCTCGCCACCGAACTCGACAGGCTCCATTGCCTCCAGCAACTCCTTCTTGCCATATAGCGCACCGATCCCGGTAGGACCACACATTTTATGACCAGAGAGCGTGTAGAAGTCACAATCAAGGTCTTGCACATCGATCTTCATATGCGGAGTGCTCTGTGCACCATCAACGACCATGATTGCGCCACGACGGTGGGCGATCTCAGCTACTTGCTTCACTGGATTGACAACGCCCATGACATTGGAGACATAGGCCATGGAGACAATCTTCGTGCGGTCTGTAATCGTCTTCTCGACGTCTGCAAGCTCAATGCTGCCATCCGGCTGAAGAGGAATATATTTGAGCGTAGCTCCCGTGGATTTGGCCAATTGCTGCCAAGGGATCAGATTGCTGTGATGCTCCATCGGAGTAATCACAATCTCATCGCCTTCACCGCAGTTAGCCTTACCATAAGAGGAAGCGACCATATTCAAGCCCGTGCTCGTGCCACGAGTGAATATAATCTCCTGGCTGCGCCGCGCATGAATGAACCGTGCCACCTTCTCGCGTGCTCCCTCATAAGCATCAGTCGCCCTGCTACCGAGAGTATGCACACCGCGGTGCACATTGGAGTTCTCATGCTCATAGTATTGCTTGAGTGTATCCAGGACGATACGAGGCTTCTGCGAGGTAGCCGCATTGTCCAGATACACCAGCTTGTGACCGTTAATGGTCTCATTCAATATAGGAAAATGCTCACGAATCTGTGCAGTTATCATTGTCCCAGCTTCCTTTCCACTAGACGCTGCAATTGCTGCTGCAAGCCCTCCAGCGGAATCTCCGATACAACCGGAGCCAGGAAGCCATAGATAATCAGGCGCTCAGCGTCCTCTCGGCTCACACCACGGGACATCAGGTAATAGATCTGCTCCTGATTCACCTGACCTACAGACGCTGCGTGACCTGCCGTTACATCATCCTCATCAATGAGCAGGATCGGGTTGGCATCGCCACGAGCTTTGCCGCTTAGCATCAGCACACGCTCGGTTTGTTGACCGTCCGCTTTCGTAGCACCTTTTTCGATTTTGGTAATACCGTTAATGATTGATGAAGCCTCCTCACGCATAACAGCGCGAGTGATCATCTGGCTGGCAGAGCTTTTGCCAAAATGCTGTGCCTGTGTCGTGTAATTCAGCTTCTGATTGCCAGAGCCTACTGCGATAATCTTGGCATCGGATGTAGAGCCGTTGCCACGTAGAATAGTCATTGTATTGCTTGCTGTATTTCCATCATTCAGCTCGCCGACGATCCATTCGATGGACGCATCATTGCCGAGCACCGCACGGCGATTAGAGATATCTGTCGCCAGCTTATCGAACTGATGAACAGACGCATAGCGTATCTTCGCACCAGCCTCTGCGAACACCTCAACGACACCATTATGGAAAATTGGTGCAGACAGCTCACTGGACACATAGTTGTCAACATAGTTAACGGAGCTGTTGCTCTCAGCGATAACAAGTACGTGCGGTACGAAAGCTGCTGAAGCGTCGTCCGTCAGGAATACCGCTTGCAGCGGCTCCTCGATTTCAACATTTTTCGGCACGTACAAGAATACGCCCCCGTTCCACAATGCAGCGTGTAGCGCAGCTACAGAGCTCTCGTCGGCCTTCACTGCGGTATGCAGATATTTCTGAACCAGATCGCTATGCTCCCTTGCTGCTGTCTCTAGATCCGTGAAGATAACGCCCTTGGCTGCAAGCTCAGGAGACAACTTGGAGAAGACTGCTCCCGAATTACGTTGAATTACAAGACCGCCCTCTTGCTGCTCTCCGAGCAGCTCTGCAATGGCTGCAGGTGCCTCTTCCAACGTACTCAACTGCTGCACTGGCTGATGCTGTCCGTAAGCACTCAGCTCCCAACGTTCAATCTTGGTCTTCTCATATACCGGAAGCCCCAGGCGACCCGCCAGCTCCAGTGCCTGAACTCTGCTGTCCGTCAACCAGGTAGGCTCGTTCTTCTGCCCGGACAAGGTACGCAGCTGTTCGGAGTCCACCGGAAGTATGGTTTGTGTAGTCATTCAGTAATCCTCCCTTTAGCTCTGTATCTTAAGCCTCTTGTCCCACAGTTTCATCCACAATGCCGAGTTCTTCCTTCACCCACTCGTAGCCTTCTGCTTCCAGACGCTCAGCCAGCTCAGGACCACCGGATTTCACAATGCGTCCCTGCATCATGACATGGACGAAATCAGGCTTGATATAGTTCAGGAGACGTTGATAGTGCGTAATAATCAAGAAGCCACGATCTTCACTACGCATTGCATTGACACCATTCGCCACAATTCTCAGAGCATCGATGTCAAGTCCGGAATCGATCTCATCGAGAACGACAATTTTCGGGTCCAGCAGCATCATTTGCAAAATCTCGTTACGCTTCTTCTCACCACCGGAGAAGCCCTCGTTCAGATAACGGTGAGCGAACTCTGGATTCATTTCCAGCTCTTTCATTTTACCTTCCATTTGACGGATGAACTTGATGAGGGAGATTTCCTTGCCTTCCTCCATACGTGCGTTGATGGCACTGCGCAGGAAGTCGGAGTTGGTTACCCCGGAGATTTCACTCGGATATTGCATGGCCAGGAAGAGACCTGCACGGGCGCGCTCATCCACTTCCATGTCCAGTACGTCTTCTCCGTTCAAAGTAACGGACCCGCCAGTTACTTCATATTTCGGATGTCCCATCAGTGCGGAAGCCAAAGTACTTTTACCAGTACCGTTTGGTCCCATGACTGCATGGATTTCTCCACCCTTCATTTCCAGGTTGATCCCTTTCAGAATTTCCTTGCCTTCGATTGTCGCTGTAAGTCCCTCAATCACGAAATTTGTAGCCATATAAGTGATGTCCCTCCATGTACGTAGTGTAAGCATGGTGCTCATTCTGCAAGACCTTTATAATCTGCGAAATGATCTTCATGCATTTTCCCAAAATTACAGCCCCGTGACTTCATTTATTTAGAGCTGCCGATCAAACGAAAATCATGTATAATGAAAACAGGCTGTGACTTTCGTCACTGCATGTGACCTGAATTCATGGTTACTAACTTATTTATAATCATTCTAAACTGATTCTCATTGATTCTCAAGTCATTTTATAATTTTGTATTTGCAAATGCAACCAGGCCTCCTCTTGGATGCCTTAGCTACTTCAGGATTTCTCCATAAAAAAATACTCAAAATGAGAAAATAGACTTGACCGCAATTGCCAGTCAAGCCTATTTTTGTTAAGTGATATTCTCATTCAGTCTAAGCTAAGTAACGCATCGTCATCACCAAGATGATGTCTGGCTCCTCTTGTTAACTGCATCACACCGCTAATCACGCCTTGAGCGCTTGCTTGATCTCCTTGACTCTTCGCTCGAATTCCCGGGCGTCCAGCACCGGCGTCATTTCGCTCGTCACCAGACGTGTATCCATGGACAGCCAAGAACGACAGCCTGTATACTCAGGCAAAATAGGCAATTCCACCGGTTGTTCCAGCTTGAAGACTTGGAGCAGAAGCACATGCAAAGGCTGCTGTCTCTTCCACTTTAGCCGCGCTTCAGCAAAATCATCAGTCCACATATGGTAGTCCCTCAGCTTGTCCAGCATCTGCTGATCCACAATCTCAATATCCTCTACCAGCTTGGCATAGGTTCGGATCGTTACATAGCTATCAGCTGCATCCCAGCCTTGCAGAGACTCCTCCACAAAATGGCGATCATTCTCTTTCACCAACTCGCTCCGCTGATGTTCGTAAGTCGGATATAAGAAGAAATCATGACTTTTTAGTTCAAAATGTCTTGTCTCTTCTACAATCCCACCCTTGCGCATAACCAAGATTTGGCGTCCGCTCTCTAATGCTGCAATGGCAGAAGCCCATTCCTTCAATCCGGCAATGATTGGCGTCTCTGGCATAGTCGTATCCTCTCCTTCAGAAGCCTTTGTCGTATACACGCATTATAGCTTCTTTTGGAGCAAGGGAACAACCATCCTTCATACGGGGCAACGGAGTGAATTCAGTTCGGCTTTATCACGGACTCGACAAGATACACTTGTACTAGCTAGTTGATTAGCCGAGATATGAGCGAAGCATCCACATATGCTTCTCAAGGTCAGCTCTGAAGCCTGTGAACATATCGGCTGTAGGCTGATCGTCCGATTTCTCCGCAAGCTCAATTCCTTCCTGGAATTCTTCGCACAGCGTCGCAAAGTCTTCGATGATATTTTGCACCATCGTGTTGGCATCCTCTTTACCATTGGCCTCATGGATGGAGCTCAACTCCAAATATTCCTTCATAGTAGCAGCCGGTGAACCCTTCAGTGTCAGCAGGCGCTCTGCTACCTCGTCCATTTTGAGAGTTACTTCGTTATACAGCTCTTCAAATTTTTCATGCAGTGTGAAGAAATTAGCGCCCTTCACATACCAGTGATAATTATGCAATTTGACATACAGCACATTCAGATTGGCAACCTGACGGTTCAGAAGTTGTTCAACGGATTGTGCCTTTGCACCAGTTTGATTTCCAGTAGTTTTAGCCATGTTGTATCCCTTCCTTTTTAAATATAGTTATATTGCTATATCCTTTGCCACCTTCGATGTGTGGATAAGTGATGACACAGGGAAACGCCAGCTGGCACCTGCTCATCACCGGCCTGACGTCTAATAGTCATTTACCCAACTTCTCATGAATTGAAACGTCGCTGAAGTGGTAATCTTCAAAAAACGTGCACGATTCAAAAAAAGATACAAATCTAAGATGTTTTTGAGTATACTGTTCTAAACCAAGTGAAGCAGTTGGCTTTAGATCCATTGGAGGTGCACATCCTTGTCCCAATATCATCCGTTAACTCCAGCTGAGGTCATCGAGCTGGTCCGTGACATTCCCGATTTTTTTTCTAGCTCCGCAGAGCTAAATTGCCAGGAGATCGGCGACGGAAACCTAAATCTGGTGTTCCATATACAAGATGCTTCCTCAGGCAAAAGTATTATTGTCAAGCAGGCCCTTCCTTATGCGAAGGTCGTTGGTGAATCATGGCCACTATCGCTCGACCGGGCACGCATCGAGCGGCAGGCACTGCAGGAGCAGCATCGTCTCTGTCCGGGACTCGTTCCCGAGGTATATGACTATAACGATGAGCTTGCCTTGACAATCATGGAGGACCTGAGCGGATATACCATTATGCGCAAGGCCTTGATTGAAGGCCAGAGATTCCCGGAGTTTGCTGAACACATCGGTCAGTTCATGGCTAGAACATTATTCCTGAATTCAGATCTGGCACTAGGACCAATTGAGAAGAAGAACAAGGTGGGTTCCTTTATTAATCCCGATCAGTGCAAGATTACTGAGGATCTGATTTTTGACGACCCCTATAGAATTTCGGATAATAACAGCTACTCTCCTTCTATTGAAGATGAGGCGGAAGCGCTGCGTATGGATGGTCAGCTCCACCTGGAGGTTGCCCTCCTTAGAGAGAAGTTCCTTACCCATGCAGAATCACTACTCCATGGTGATCTGCATACAGGCAGTATCTTCGTGACGGCCAAGTCCACCAAGGTCATTGACCCGGAATTTGCCTATTATGGACCGATGGGCTTTGATGTCGGAGCTGTAATATCCAATCTTCTGTTGAATCTGGCAGGACAGATTGGCTGGATTGCGGATACTTCCGCACGTCTGGAGCAGCAGCGCTGGTTACTGGAGACCGCCACGAACGTATGGGGACAATTTGAACAAGAATTCCGTAAACTATGGAGCAGCGAAGCTCTGAAGGACCCACTAGCCGCAAGTCCAGGTTATCAAGATTTTTATATCACCCGACTGCTGCAGGATTCGTTCGGCTTTGCAGGCTGCAAAATGATTCGTCGTATCGTGGGCCTGTCCCATGTAGCTGATATTGATACTATCGCTGATCCTGTGCTCAAAGAACGCGCCGAGCGCTTGGCCCTCGCCATCGGAAAAGCCTTGGTCAAACGAAGCCGTAGCGTACAATCCATTGAGGAGCTCAAGGATATTGTATTGACTGCTGCTGCCGATAAAGGAGAATCCTTATGACATCGTATGAATCTACTGAACAACCTAGCAAGCAACAGACCGAACCGATAACTGCTCCATCTTCTACTGAGGCACCTGTATCTTTGATCTGGAAAAGAAATCGCCTCTCCATGCTGGATCAGCGTCTACTACCAGAATCCATTGTCATGCTGGACCTCTACACACCTGAGGAGGTGTGGGAGGGAATCCATGCCATGAAGGTCAGAGGCGCTCCAGCCATCGGAATGGCTGCTGCGTACGGAGTAGTGCTTGGCGCTCGCAAGACTGACGCTGCGGATGCAGCTGGATGGCTCCAGCAGGTCGAGACGGTCAGTAGCTATCTGGCGACGTCCAGACCTACTGCAGTCAATTTATTCTGGGCACTCGACCGCATGAAGCAACGTGCACGCGAACTGATCGTGAGTGGTGATGTTCATAGCTGGAATAATGGGCTAGAGCAAGAAGCCATCCTCATTCAACAAGAGGACGAGCAGGTATGTCGCAGCATTGGTGAGCATGCATTGCCACTATTCGAGGACGGCATGGGGGTACTTACGCATTGTAATGCGGGTGGACTAGCAACGGCCAAATATGGTACCGCCCTCGCTCCCATGTATTTGGCACATGAGCAAGGGATTCACCTTAAGGTATTCGCTGATGAGACACGCCCAGTACTTCAGGGGGCTCGTCTGACTGCCTTCGAGCTGCAGCAGGCTGGTATTGATGTTACGCTTCTATGCGACAATATGGCAGGCATGGTTATGTCTAAAGGTTGGATTCAGGCGGTAATCGTGGGTACAGACCGTGTAGCAGCTAACGGAGATGTGGCCAACAAAATTGGCACCTATAGCGTTGCGGTACTCGCCAAAGCTCACGGAATTCCTTTCTATGTCGCCTCTCCGCTCTCCACCATTGATCTTAACACAGCTACTGGAGCGGATATTCCAATTGAAGAGAGATCGGCTGAGGAGGTCACAGCAGGTTTCGGCAAAAATACAGCCCCTGCGGGGGTCAAAGTCTATAATCCGGCCTTCGACATCACCCCTCACGAGTATGTAACAGCGATTATTACCGAGAAGGGAATTGTCAGAGCTCCTTTCAAGGAGAATCTTGCCAAGCTATTTCAAGATTAGGGATTACAATCCTGCTGTAAAATTATATGTCAAGCAAGAAGCGCGAGCCAGCCTGAAGTGTAGCTCGCGCTTTTATGATCGTCCTAGTCCATGAGCTTGCATGACAATTGCGCCGAGAAGTTGAGACGAGTATAGACTCATACCATTTTTACAATAGCCTCGTAACCTCTCATTCCTACTTGTACGCCTATTTTTTCAGCTTCCAAGGTAACGGATTCGAGCGGAGCATCAAGTAGTTCCTGGAGTGTGCGCACTCCAACGGCTCTGCCCGCAATAATCTGTCGGTTAGCCAATCGCTCATTTAGCAGTCCAACATCAAGAGCACCGCACATAATATATCCGCGGGAAGTAGAGATCGTTAGCAGTGTAGTTTTTGGGAGCTTGACCTCGACGCCGATGAGCGTGTGTTCACCTATCTGTATTGGTTCCATACGAATCATACTGCTCTGAACACCTCCTTCGATCTGCCATCTGAATCAGTGTATGCATCACGATAAGCGAGGTGTGGACATTGGGCAAGCGATCTCCCGAATTTGATACAAATTTTAATATTAATGGTCTGTTCTGATTGAACGATTAGTGTTATATTGGGATTCAGTAGATTTTAAATGGAATCAGGGGCTGGAGGAATTATGAGTAACGTACCACCTAATGATCAAGCTGGTAATGATCAATCAAGTTTTTTGTTTAATGTAGATGTGTTAATTCAGGGTAAGTCGAATGCTGTCGCTTTTCAGTCCCTTCTGGAAATATTCAACACCAATAATCAAGTCGCTGATTTCCGCGTTCACTCCGGGATCGAGCTTGGTAATCTGATTGAAGCAGCTTTGTACCTTAAGAAAAAGTCCCTTTCAGAGAAAAAGTCAACTTCACCAACCTTGGTTCGTGGTCAAAAGAAACCGCAAAAGTCCGATGCCACCATCAAAAACAATACCGATGACAAACCTGCCCAATCGGCTCAAAGTCATCAGTCCTTCATGCATGAAATGATCCACTCGTACATTCAGAAGAACTCGTTGGTTCGACTCGTTGTGAACCGATACGGTGGCCAGCGTAGTATCCCATGTCGAATTCTTAATCTGGACAAGGAACAGAGCTTGGTCAGCGTATACCATGTTGACGAGAAGCAGGTCTATTCCTTCAAGCTTAACGAAATTGATGAAATCATCGGCACTTAAGCTGATCTGAACCTTGTCGCGTTTGCCTTGCTACGTATCAACAAAAAAGCCTTCTGACACACGGGCGATTTCCGCAATCCCCATATGTCAGTAAGGCTTTTTATTACTCCGCAATTATTTCTCTGTAACTTAATTCTCTACAGCTAAATGCTCTGCATCCTCTATCCGAACTTCCTATTCCAGCTTTGTTTCCATTTGTTTTCCTTGTGTTCAACTAAGACTAGATTGATGCTGTCCTTCTAGCCCTGTTGTTTTTTCAGAGCCGCCCAGAACAACAGGAACCAGCCCGTTACAAAGCATACCCCACCGAATGGGGTAATGGGACCAAACACACGAGCACCAGTAATGCTTAAGAGATACAAGCTCCCTGAGAACAGGACGATACCTGTAAATAGCAATCGAGCCGACCATTTCAACAGCCCGGACTCACCCCACTGTCCCATTATCACAGCTACAACAAGCAAGCCAACTGCATGAATCAGATGATATTTGACACCTGTCTCATAGGTAGACAATGCATCTACTCCTATAAGGGGCTTAAGCGCATGCGCGCCAAAGGCACCTAACCCGACACCCAGCATCATCAATAAAGCACCAATCATAAGCCATCTACGCTGCATCTCGTATAATCTCCTCATATCACATTGTAATGTTATTGCATATTCACCTGTTGCTGTAGCTCCTATTGTACTATAAATAATGTCTTGCTGCTGATTCGTCCAGGCATTTTAGCGTGTAAGGATAGGTGTATCTCTTGCATTTTCGTTCATAATTGGAGACAATAAAATGTGGCTGTATCAGCTTAGAAGGAGAGGATCAATCTATGGATCAGCATTCCATTGAGCCATCACAACAATACCATTCTAGCTCGGACTCCCCTGCCTATGATAATTATAGCAAGCAGGGACGAATCAAGCATTCCGGACCTGGCATAGCTTCATTTATTATTGCGATCCTAACGATTGCAGGGTTTGTCGCTTCCTTTATCGGAATCTCAATGTATATCGTCAATCTGTTCCAGCATGGTACAATCACAGAAGAAAGTCTTGTACAGACAGGGATTCTTGGCTTTGTGCTACTCTTTTTTGCCTGCATTATTCTGAATGTGGTCGGAGTCATCCTTGGTATTGTTGGACTTGTCCTGAAAAAGCGTAAGAAGATATTTGCCATTCTCGGTACGATTCTGAATGTATTGATCTTAATTGTGCTGGTTGGACTGATTACGTTTGGTCTTAGTCAGGTACCTGGCAGCACGGAGATGTATTCAGCTATGTCCAGTCGTTCCTGGTAAGGACCGACATCGTTAAGGAGGAATTTGTAATTCATGTCGACTATAAAACTTTTCGTGGATAGCACCAGTGACCTGCCACTTGAATGGGTCGAGCGGTATGATATCAGTATTGTACCGCTATATACGGTGTTCGGGGACGAATCACTAAAGGATGGGGTGGAGATTACCCCAGACGAACTCTTTGCGAGAGTATCTGCCGAGGGGAAGCTTCCCAAGACTGCAGCCCCCTCACCAGCAGATTTCATTGAGGCCTTCACCCCATACATAGAGCAGGGCCAGTCCATCTTATATATCAGCCTGTCTTCAGAGCTCTCATCTACATACCAAAATGCTGTCATTGCCTCAGGCGAATTTGCAGAGGGACGTATCGCTGTTTTTGACTCCCTGAATCTATGCTGCGGTATTGGGCTTCTAGTGATGAAAGCAGCGCGGGCCCGCGAAGAAGGACGTACCATGGAGGAAATTGTTCAGCTTCTGACACTGGTGCGTCCACAAGTCGATGCTGAATTCGTTATCGATACGCTTGAGTATTTGTACAAGGGTGGGCGTTGCTCCGGGATGCAGAACCTGATCGGTAGCCTGCTCAAGATCAGACCTGTCATCAAGGTCATTGATGGTAAAATGACACCGGCCTACAAGGTACGTGGCAAGCGTGAGAAGGCCATTGACCAGATGCTTAACAATGCGCTATCGCAAAAAGATCGCATGGATAATGACTTAATCATTGTCGTACATGCCCTGGCAGAAGAAGACGCTCTCCGGCTTCAGCAGATTCTCAAGGAACAGACGGGAGCTCGTGAGGTGGCTATGTCCAGAGCAGGCTGTATTATATCTAGTCACTGTGGTCCTCAGACCATCGGTATCTTCTATGCCAAGCAAATCTGAACCAGCTGATATTATTTTGTAAAAATCTTTTGTAAACAGAACATTGGATTTACCAATACCCCGTCACTACGGGGTATTTTTTTGTCTACGGTCGTTCTTGGGGAACTCTCTCGGGCCTCGCTGCCTTACTAACTACTAACTACTAATTACTAATTAGTAATTGCTTATCTAAAGCTACCTTCCTATTAAAGGTTTCCAGCAATTGAGCAATGCCTGCTTCATTCTTTTTTGTTACGATGGTCCGAAGAATATATTAAGAAGGGAATATCATGAAATCATATATTACTAGAAACGGCTTGGTCCGCAAGCTTCTGTTAAGTACACTGCTGCTTATGCCTCTGGCTCCTGGGGAATCAAGCCCGGTCATGGCACAATATATCAGCTCTAATAACTCAAACAAGGCAGCAATCATTACCATGCCCTTTGAGGATATCTCCACCAGCTATGCCAAAGAATCTATTATTAATATGTACAGAAAAGGTTATCTGGCTGGTACCGACACCAAGCACTTCTCACCATACGCCCCAGTTACACGAGCGGAGTGGACGACAATCATCAATCGGATCCTCCAGCTACAAGGAGTCCATGCTTCAGTTCCCATCTATCGTGACGTTAAGCAAGGTGCCTGGTACTATCCACAAATACAGGCGGCGGCACAATTGGGGATTGTTCAAGGTGCCAGTGCATCCTTCTTTTACCCGCAACAGGCTATACATCGGCAAGAGGCCGCTGTCATCTTAAACAGGCTGCTTCCAGCCTCCACGGTTGGGCCTACCATCGTTAACATTTGTCCTCATTACCATGATGGTACGAACATAAGTAAATGGGCTCAGGACGCCGTCTGCAGCGTCAGCAGTCGTCAATGGATGACAGGTCACAATGGTTATTTTTATCCACAAGCTGTCCTTACACGTCAAGAAGCAGCAGTGCTGTTGGAGAGAGTCCTGTCCACTGTCTCAAGCAATTCGACTTCCGTGAGTAATAGTGCGAGTCCTATTCAGCTAGGGTGGCAGTATAACCAAAGTACGGAGGCTTATGAGCACTCGGTTATGAACTCTAATATTAATACATTATCCCCACGCTGGTTCTACACAGAGAAGAACGGGCAATTAGCGAATCACGCTGATCTTAACTTGGTTGCTTGGGCCAGCCAACACAATAAGCAGCTCTGGCCTATGCTCGGTAATCATTCAGATGCTTCACTCACACATGATCTATTAAATAGTCCTTCCCAGGTAGGAGCACTGATTCAGCAGATTACTGACGCTGCCGATGCTTACGGATTAGACGGGATCGTTATGGATTTTGAAAATGTGAATGCCGAGGATCGCCAGCAGCTAACAGCATTTGTTCGCAACCTATCTGCTCAACTCCACGAGCGAGGAGCAATCCTCGCCATATGTGTATCCCCTGACCTGGGAAGTGAATGGACCGCTGCATTTGATTATAGAGCGCTGGGAAGTAGTACGGACTACATCATTTTAATGGGATATGATGAGCATTGGGCTGGACGAGCCGATCCAGGCTCCGTCTCATCACTACCTTGGCTTCGTCAAGGGCTAGAGAGATTGCTTGCATCAGTTCCTACAGACCAAATCATTCTGGGCCTGCCTTTGTACACAAGGGACTGGGCGGTAACCCCTGCACAAGCTACTGCCTTCGTTACAGACATTACCCTTAATGAGCAGACACTTCGCCTGCCACTAATGACAGGACGTCTCTACTGGAATGAAGCTCTGGGTCAGTATCAGGGCGATTATATGGTAAAGACACAGAAGCATAAGCTGTGGCTGGAAGAAAGCCGATCATTGAGCTTGAAGTATATGCTAGGCACAGAAGCAGGCATTCGGGGATTTGCTTACTGGTATACTGGAGCTGCCGGAGATGAAATATGGACTAGTCTTCGTAATGCCCAGACGTTCGCGGATCGTCGATTTATTGCACCTTAGTGCCTAGACTGTTAATAGCAGCAGGAGTATTGGAACATAAGTAAGCCTTAATGAAATCCTGAGTCCATTGTAAAAGCAGCGACTGCTCAATTCGAGTCATGAGGACCGTGAGCGTCGCTGCAGTGTATATTCTATCATGCAAAAAATACAATAAAAGCAAAACATAAAATCATGACCACCCGTCCAACGGGTGGTTTGCTCTTGGGGTATAACCCCCTGTTGCCAAACTGCGCCTAAAGACGCTAGCCTGACAGCAAATCTGTTCAGGCTCAGTGTTATTTGTCACTTTCACTTACCAGTTAAACTGGTTTTATTTCTTTTTGCTCCTATTACTGCCAAATGGATCTTCGTATTCTTTTACACTCAGCTTATCTACCGCTTGATCATGTGCTTCTTGCTCACGAATATACTTTCTTACGGTTGCTTCATTTAGGCCCACTGTACTCACATAGTACCCCTCGGCCCAAAATTTTCGATTTCCGTACTTATACTTCAACTGGGCATGTTTTTCAAATATCATGAGCGAACTTTTTCCCTTTAGATATCCCATGAACGTTGAGACTGCAATTTTCGGCGGAATCGCTACCAACATGTGGACATGATCGGGCATCATGTGACCCTCTATAATCTCTACTCCTTTGTACTTACACAAACGTTTGAAGATTTCGATTAAATCTCTTCTCACTTGATTATAGATTTCTTTCCGTCTATACTTCGGGGTGAACACAATATGGTATTTGCACATCCACTTTGTGTGAGCTAGGCTGTAGCTCTTGGTTGCCATTGATGACCATTCCTCTCTTTTGAGCCTGAACATCTCAATTTTATTGGAATGGTCATGGTGGTCAAACCCTCAATCCCTCCACCCGCATAGCGGGTGGTTTTTTGTTTCGCGCGCTTCACGCACTCAACTGGCTAAAGCCATAATAAAAAACCACCACCGAAAATCGGTAGTGGTTTTTGTGCTTGGCGGCGTCCTACTCTCCCAGGACCCTTCGGTCCAAGTACCATCGGCGCTGGAGGGCTTAACGGTCGTGTTCGGGATGGGTACGTGTGGAACCCCTCCGCTATCGCCACCAAACGGGCATTTGATTCACAAATGCTTATGCCTGCTTTGGAGTACTGCACTTTTATGCGTATTCCTTCACAGTATTCTTTCAGGTTACTGCATCGCCAAATGTAGCCTGTACTTCACGTAAGATCACGTCTACTTGAAACGTTATCCACATGAATTACACCCTGAAAACTGGAACCGAAACGAATCATTGCATTCTACTTTAGGATAAGCCCTCGACCGATTAGTACTGGTCAGCTCCATGCATTACTGCACTTCCACCCCCAGCCTATCTACCTCGTCGTCTTCAAGGGGTCTTACATACTGGGAAATCTCATCTTGAGGGGGCTTCACGCTTAGATGCTTTCAGCGCTTATCCCGTCCGTACATAGCTACCCAGCGGTGCTCCTGGCGGAACAACTGGTACACCAGCGGTACGTCCATCCCGGTCCTCTCGTACTAAGGACAGCTCCTCTCAAATTTCCTACGCCCACGACAGATAGGGACCGAACTGTCTCACGACGTTCTGAACCCAGCTCGCGTACCGCTTTAATGGGCGAACAGCCCAACCCTTGGGACCTACTTCAGCCCCAGGATGCGATGAGCCGACATCGAGGTGCCAAACCTCCCCGTCGATGTGGACTCTTGGGGGAGATAAGCCTGTTATCCCCAGGGTAGCTTTTATCCGTTGAGCGATGGCCCTTCCATGCGGTACCACCGGATCACTAAGCCCGACTTTCGTCCCTGCTCGACTTGTAGGTCTCGCAGTCAAGCTCCCTTCTGCCTTTGCACTCTTCGAATGATTTCCAACCATTCTGAGGGAACCTTGGGGCGCCTCCGTTACTCTTTAGGAGGCGACCGCCCCAGTCAAACTGCCCACCTGACACTGTCCCCGCACCGGATTACGGTACCAGGTTAGAACCTAGATACGATCAGGGTGGTATCCCAAGGACGCCTCCACAGAAGCTTGCGCTCCTGCTTCAACGGCTCCCACCTATCCTGTACAGATCGTACCCAAATTCAATATCAAGCTGCAGTAAAGCTCCATGGGGTCTTTCCGTCTTGTCGCGGGTAACCTGCATCTTCACAGGTATTAAAATTTCACCGGATCTCTCGTTGAGACAGCGCCCAAGTCGTTACGCCATTCGTGCGGGTCAGAATTTACCTGACAAGGAATTTCGCTACCTTAGGACCGTTATAGTTACGGCCGCCGTTTACTGGGGCTTCGGTTCATAGCTTCGCCTTGCGGCTAACCACTCCCCTTAACCTTCCAGCACCGGGCAGGCGTCAGCCCGTATACTTCGCCTTGCGGCTTCGCACAGACCTGTGTTTTTGCTAAACAGTCGCTTGGGCCTTTTCACTGCGGCCCCCTCGGGCTATTCACCCTACCGAGGCACCCCTTCTCCCGAAGTTACGGGGTCATTTTGCCGAGTTCCTTAACGAGTTCTTCCGCGCGCCTTAGAATTCTCTTCTCGCCTACCTGTGTCGGTTTGCGGTACGGGCACCTTCACCTGACTAGAGGCTTTTCTTGGCAGTGTGAGATCATGACCTTCGCTACTGTAATTTTCACTCCCCATCACAGCCCAGCCTTACGATATGCGGATTTGCCTACACATCAGCCTCACTGCTTGGACGGACATCCATCAGTCCGCGTCACTACCCTCCTGCGTCCCCCCATCGTTCATAACGGTTTACGGTGGTACAGGAATTTCGACCTGTTGTCCTTCGACTACGCCTTTCGGCCTCGCCTTAGGTCCCGACTTACCCTGAGCGGACGAGCCTTCCTCAGGAACCCTTAGGCTTTCGGCGGATCAGATTCTCACTGATCTTTTCGTTACTCATACCGGCATTCTCACTTGTATGCTGTCCAGCGCTCCTTACGGTACACCTTCAACCTGCATACAACGCTCCCCTACCCCTGATGCAAGCATCAAGCCATAGCTTCGGTGGTGTGTTTAGCCCCGTTACATTTTCGGCGCAGAGTCACTCGACCAGTGAGCTATTACGCACTCTTTCAATGGTGGCTGCTTCTAAGCCAACATCCTGGTTGTCTGTGCAACTCCACATCCTTTCCCACTTAACACACACTTGGGGACCTTAGCTGATGGTCTGGGCTGTTTCCCTTTTGACAATGGATCTTAGCACTCACTGTCTGACTCCCGGAACTAAGTCTATGGCATTCGGAGTTTGACTGAGCTTGGTAACCCTTGCGGGCCCCGCACCCAATCAGTGCTCTACCTCCACGACTCTCTTTTCCGAGGCTAGCCCTAAAGCTATTTCGGGGAGAACCAGCTATCTCCGGGTTCGATTGGAATTTCTCCGCTACCCCCACCTCATCCCCGCACTTTTCAACGTGCGTGGGTTCGGGCCTCCAGTGCGTGTTACCGCACCTTCACCCTGGACAGGGGTAGATCACCCGGTTTCGGGTCTACGTCCACGTACTATAGTCGCCCTATTCAGACTCGCTTTCGCTGCGGCTCCGGCTCTTCACCTTAACCTTGCACGGGAACGTAACTCGCCGGTTCATTCTACAAAAGGCACGCCATCACCCATAGATCGGGCTCTGACTTCTTGTAAGCACACGGTTTCAGGTTCTATTTCACTCCCCTTCCGGGGTGCTTTTCACCTTTCCCTCACGGTACTGCTTCACTATCGGTCGCCAGGGAGTATTTAGCCTTGGCAGATGGTCCTGCCGGATTCATACGGGGTTTCACGTGCCCCGCACTACTCGGGATCCGTCTCGGAGGGTGCACCATTTCGATTACAGGGCTTTTACCTCTATCGCGGGCCTTTCCAGACCTCTTCATCTAGGGTACACCTTTGTAACTCCGTGTGAGACGTCCCACAACCCCAGGAAGCAAGCTTCCTGGTTTGGGCTAATCCGCGTTCGCTCGCCGCTACTGACGGAATCACTATTGTTTTCTCTTCCTCAGGGTACTTAGATGTTTCAGTTCCCCTGGTCTGCCTCTCCTTTGGCTATGTATTCACCAAAGAGTGACTACCTGTTACAGTAGCCGGGTTTCCCCATTCGGACATCCCCGGATCGAAGCTTGCTTACAGCTCCCCGAGGCATTTCGTCGTTCGCCACGTCCTTCGTCGGCTCCTGGCGCCTAGGCATCCTCCGTGTGCTCTTATTAGCTTAACCATGATTTTTGCCACAGGCAAAAGATCAAACCGCTAATAACTTTCACTTGCTTACACAAGTTCAGCTAAAAGATGTTCTAAAACGCAATGTTTCGTTTCGGTATCCAGTTTTCAAGGTGCAATGCTGTTGTGAAACAACAGCCCCTGTGTGAAATTCGGTCCATTTCGCTTGAGCGGATGAATTTCATACAGATGAGTTTGAGAGTTGAACTCTCAAAACTGAGCAACGAGTGAGCAACAGGCCGAAACCTGCCTATTTGAATGCTTCCATCGCAGGAAGCGATTCTCCATAGAAAGGAGGTGATCCAGCCGCACCTTCCGATACGGCTACCTTGTTACGACTTCACCCCAATCATCTACCCCACCTTCGGCGGCTGGCTCCTTGCGGTTACCCCACCGACTTCGGGTGTTGTAAACTCTCGTGGTGTGACGGGCGGTGTGTACAAGACCCGGGAACGTATTCACCGCGGCATGCTGATCCGCGATTACTAGCAATTCCGACTTCATGCAGGCGAGTTGCAGCCTGCAATCCGAACTGAGACTGGCTTTTTAGGATTGGCTCCACCTCGCGGCTTCGCTTCCCGTTGTACCAGCCATTGTAGTACGTGTGTAGCCCAGGTCATAAGGGGCATGATGATTTGACGTCATCCCCACCTTCCTCCGGTTTGTCACCGGCAGTCACCCTAGAGTGCCCACCCGAGGTGCTGGCAACTAAGGTCAAGGGTTGCGCTCGTTGCGGGACTTAACCCAACATCTCACGACACGAGCTGACGACAACCATGCACCACCTGTCTTGAGTGTCCCGAAGGAAAGGACCATCTCTGATCCGGTCATTCAGATGTCAAGACCTGGTAAGGTTCTTCGCGTTGCTTCGAATTAAACCACATACTCCACTGCTTGTGCGGGTCCCCGTCAATTCCTTTGAGTTTCAGTCTTGCGACCGTACTCCCCAGGCGGAGTGCTTAATGTGTTAACTTCGGCACCAAGGGTATCGAAACCCCTAACACCTAGCACTCATCGTTTACGGCGTGGACTACCAGGGTATCTAATCCTGTTTGCTCCCCACGCTTTCGCGCCTCAGCGTCAGTTACAGCCCAGAGAGTCGCCTTCGCCACTGGTGTTCCTCCACATCTCTACGCATTTCACCGCTACACGTGGAATTCCACTCTCCTCTTCTGCACTCAAGTCATCCAGTTTCCCGTGCGATCCGGGGTTGAGCCCCGGGCTTAAACACCAGACTTAAATGACCGCCTGCGCGCGCTTTACGCCCAATAATTCCGGACAACGCTTGCCCCCTACGTATTACCGCGGCTGCTGGCACGTAGTTAGCCGGGGCTTTCTTCTCAAGTACCGTCACTCCTTAAGCAGTTACTCTTAAGGACGTTCTTCCTTGGCAACAGAGCTTTACGATCCGAAAACCTTCATCACTCACGCGGCGTTGCTCCGTCAGGCTTTCGCCCATTGCGGAAGATTCCCTACTGCTGCCTCCCGTAGGAGTCTGGGCCGTGTCTCAGTCCCAGTGTGGCCGATCACCCTCTCAGGTCGGCTACGCATCGTCGCCTTGGGGAGCCGTTACCTCTCCAACTAGCTAATGCGCCGCAGGCCCATCCTCCGGTGACAGATTGCTCCGTCTTTCCTCACTCCTCCATGCGAAGAAGTGAATTATCTGGTATTAGCTACCGTTTCCGGTAGTTATCCCAGTCCAAAGGGCAGGTTGCCTACGTGTTACTCACCCGTCCGCCGCTAACCATCAGGAGAGCAAGCTCTCCATCAAGTCCGCTCGACTTGCATGTATTAGGCACGCCGCCAGCGTTCGTCCTGAGCCAGGATCAAACTCTCCAATAAAGTTATTGAAAAGAGCGATAGCTCATTTTGAATCTGACGAGATTCATATCTCATTGTTTGAATCTCACTTGCGTGAAATTCGCTCACTCGTTGTTCAGTTTTCAAAGATCAACTTCGTTTCCTTTACCAAGCAACTCTCGCTCAGCAACTTTTATATCTTATCATATCCCTACCAAGTTTGCAAGCAATAATTTAGTTTATTTTAAATGTCCTCATTCAAACTAAACTCTACTTTACCGCCCTGATTTCTCAGTGATTTCTTGGCCGGAAATAGAATATACCATGTCCATCAGTATAGTGCAACCTTTTTTTAAAAAATACATTTTTCTAACAACCACCTTAATTGAAGAGATGCATGAAGCCCCCCCATAGCAGCGGTCTTTATAATCGCTTCCCCCCCCCCCCCAGTTCTTTAGATTATTTTATAGTGACGGATTGTAATATGAAGTGCGACACCTACTGGAAATAAATATACCAAAGAGCCCATGGCCGGATTCGTGTAGAATGAAGGTTCCTACACCACATTCACACAAGGAGAATCCACCATGAGCTACACACATCTTAGCATAATCGAGCGAAGCAAGCTAGAAATCCTCCACCAGCAGGGGAAAAGTACCAGAGCGATTGCCAAGGAACTTGGCAGACATCATGCCACCATTGGCCGTGAACTCCGCCGAAATGCAGCAGAACACCCGTACTGCGCGGAGAACTTGCAAGAGGGCTATGTCCAGCGCCGTAAGGCGTCAGTTTCCGGAGGTAAGTGGAATCTAGAACTGGCGAGTCGCATCGAAGAAAAGCTTCAGGCGACCTGGTCTCCGGAGCAAACCGTAGAGCGATTGCGTCAGGAGGGTTAAGCGATGGTATGTTTTAAAACGATCTATCGCTGGCTGTATACAGGCCGTTTGGTAAAAGGCGTGCTTACGGTTTTACGGCACAAAGGTAAACGGCAGAGACCTGCAGAGACACGCGGCAAGTTCGCTGTGGGTAAGGCCATCTCTCAGCGTCCGAAAGTGGTTCGTTCCCGGGAGACCTTCGGCCATTGGGAGCTCGATACAGTCGTCTCAGGCCGTGGGAAAAGCAAGGGCTGCTTGGCCACGTTTATCGAACGCAAAACCCGCTTGTACACCGCCATTCGGATGCCAGACCGTACCGCGTTGTCCATGGAGATTGCCTTTGGTGTAGCGGCCTCACAGTATCCTACCCATGCATTTCAAACCGCTACCGCAGACCGTGGCAAGGAGTTTGCCTGTTACGCCAGCTTGGAAGCTACTCATGGCGTACAGGTGTATTTCGCAGATCCGTATTCCTCCTGGCAACGCGGCTCGAATGAGAATGCCAACGGCCTCTTGCGAGAGTTTTTCCCCAAGGGGACCGATTTCGCGCAAATCACGGATGAAGCTCTGGAAAACGCTCTGCACTTGATCAACCAAAGACCACGTAAATGTCTGGACTGGAGGACCGCTCACGAATCCTTTTCAGAGGAACTGTCGCACTTGGCTTGACAATCCGTCTAGTATAAAAGAATCCTGTAATATTAGCTTTCTTACAGAAGGTGTGGAAGCAGTACTTCCTTGGACCCGTCCCGTACTCTCCGTTTATGTGCATATCGACTGCGGCATATATAAAGCTACTATTCAGCATCTACAGCAGGTAGTAGCTCTTAAGGTAGCATCGCAGATAAGCGATACCCCTGATAGGAAATCATCCACACCTCCTATCAGAGCATCTTCAAAGTTCTTTTCGACCCCAGAGCCCCTCAAGCTTGATAGGCCATTACCCCATTCACAATTGTCATCTGCACTCGGGCCTTCAATAGATCATCTGGAGCATCCTGCATAAGCTCTCTGTCCAGTACTGTAAAGTCCGCCCGATAGCCTTGCTGGATGATCCCTCGCTCTTCTGCCTCTCCAGCAGCTACTGCCCCTCCCTTGCTGAACAGTAATAGCGCCTCTGATCGAGATAGCTTTTCTTCAGTGATGTAGCCCTCGTGTGACTCTTCAGGCTTACGCCGAGTGACTGCAGCATGTAATCCAAGCAAGGGATCCAAGGGCTCTATAGGTGCATCACTGCCACCTGCACAAGGAATCCCGGCCTGCATAAGCTTTCGCCATGCGTACAAGAATTCCGTTCTGTGCGGCCCCACTCGCTCCAGCACCCACGGGAAATCACTAACAACAAAACGCGGCTGTATATCCACAATGAGATGTAACTGCGACATCCGCTCCACCAGCCCACGATCGAGCACCTGTGCATGAATAAATCGATCAGGCAGCATCGAAGTTGCTGGTAGGCGGTGCTTCTCCAGAGCCGTAAGCAATAGATCCGCCGCACCATCGCCAATGGCATGCGCCGCAATCGGAAAGCCTGCCTGCCTTGCCGCAGCCACAAGCTTTTCTAAGCCATCCAGCGAATGAATTGCCATCCCCATCGTCTGATCGTCATCATAATATGGCTCACGCAACAGGGCCGTCCTGCCTCCAATGGCACCATCCACGAAGAGCTTCACACTGCCCATCTTCAGCCATTCATCTCCTGAACCCCCATGCAACCCCAATCCAACAGCCTCTTCAAGGAATGGATGGTACAGCAAATGATGAGTACGAAGGGCAATCCCCTCCTCAAGCATCTCTCTATGGATGCGCAGCATCGTTTCTACACTGCCATGCAGCCGCAAATCCTCTGTATGTACACCTGTTAGTCCCAATCTCAGCGCATCCTGGGATGCTTGACGTATCATCTGCTTTTTACTCTCATAATCGGGCTCTGGCTGGACTTTCTGGAATAGAAAGCTCGCTTCCTCATACACCCAACCATTCAGCTCTCCATACTCATCCCTGCCAAATGAACCCGACGCAGGATCAGGTGTATCCTTGTGAATCCCTGCCCGACGAAATGCCTCCGTATTCGCGAGAAAAGCATGAAAGCAGGTTCTAGTCAAAAAGACCGGATGTGTGCTAGTAATCTCGTCCAACTCTGAGATATGTGGGGCCATACGATCCGGGAAGGCATTCTCATTCCAGTTCAGGCCCAGAATCCATTCTCCAGAACTCGTCGTCTCCGCCTTACGGCGGAGCATGTCGAGCATCTCCCGTCTGGAGGATGCGGCGCTGAAATCGAGCATGGACAGCTTCATCCCGTGCATGGACAAGTGCATATGCGAATCAACAAGTCCTGGGAACACATGCCCTCCCTGCCAATCAACGATCTCATAGTGTTGGCCACTAAGCTGAAGCTTCAGCTCCTTTTGCCCACCAATGGCCTCAATTTTCCCGTCCTGTACAACTATGGCCTCCAACTCATCTGTAGCACGTCCATACAAGTGACCATTTATATAGAGAGTTTTTGTCATCATATCATCCTTCTACCTTTTGAATTGGCCTGCTCCTATTGCAGCTGAATCTCCTCTACTGTCACCACATCCAGCTTGTCCGGGAATCCAGGGTGTAGCGCACTTGCTGCCAGCTTATAGCCTGCGTCTAGATCATACTGCTTGAAATGCTGATATCTTGTGGACCAGTCCTTCGTACGTAGAGCAATGCCTTGTATACCGATGTTGATATCGAAGCTAATTGAATCCAGAGGAATGCTTAAGCCCTTCCCCTCCGCCTTGACGAGACTCTCCTTCAACGTCCATATATCATAGAAATAGTCTAGCTGAGGCTTTCCTTCGAGCTCACTCCATCGCATGTACTCGTCATCTGACATAATCATGCGCGCTACTCCATCCTCCACAGGTTTTACAGCCTCCACATCAATACCGATCTCCGCAAAATCCACAGCGCATACCACCCAACGCCCTGCATGGGACACATTGTAGTACAGCCCTTCGTGACTCGATAGACTCGGTTTACCATATGCGTTGGCACCAAATTGCAAGCGATGATTAGGCACACCCAAATGGCGGCAGAGCACCCAACGTGCCAACACATCTCCCCCTAGGCTTCGCAAGGCATCTACTCGGCGATGATATCGTGCGAGTCTGTCCCTCTTGTCCCTCGACACCCACGAAGTCAGCTCATCATAACGCTGCTCCATAGCTTCATCTGTAATATCTAACGCATAGATTTCCATGAAGAGACCTCCTGCAGACTACCTAATTCCTTCGACTCCTACTATCTTCTTGTATATGAACACTACTACTGCAAATTAAACACCAGTTCAACTATTTCTTTTGCAGCAGATTCCAACACGTACATCAGTCGAATCGGGCTCGTTATACCGAATTCGCTAGCTTATTAGCTAGCGAATCAGTTAGACATTGAATCAAATCTTTATAAAAACAATTAGACGAATTAGTTAGCGGATAAATCTACCAAATATAGTATTCACAAGTATAACAGATGGGACACATTTCCCGCCATCTTCGGCATCCTGGATCATACTCCTACTGCGAATCTTCCTCTTCCTGGTGCATGTCAGCAGCTGTAGATGACTTGTGACGGAATACATTCGTCTTGTCTGCTTGTCTATTCGTCTGCGGCCAGACTGCCCGATCTCAAAATATAGCCACTAATTATTCTAAGGAGCCATCACATATCGCACTGCCGTCTGAATATACATAAGAACCAAGCATTACAATTGCATGAAGGAACGAAGTCGCTGACTTAACCCAAGCATACTACAAGGAGGTGCCTATCGTGTCGGAATCACATATGCCGTATTCATTTGTTGTATCCCGTGAAGACTGGTCACTGCATCGCAAAGGGTATCAGGATCAGCAGCGTCATCAGGAGAAGGTCAAGGATATCATCAAGCAGAATCTGCCAGATTTGATCACGGAAGAGAACATTATTATGTCCGACGGCAAGCAGATCATCAAAATCCCCGTACGCAGCCTTGATGAGTATCGCTTCGTCTATAATTTTAACAAACAAAAGCATGTAGGTCAGGGAGACGGAAAGAGTAAGGTCGGTGATACGATCGGCCGTGATCAGGCACCGAGCAAGCAGCCAGGCAAAGGAGAAAAAGCAGGGGACCAGCCAGGCCACGACATTATCGAAGCCGAGGTAAGTCTTGAGGATCTGGAGGATATGCTGTTCGATGAGATGGAGCTGCCGAATCTTCAGCAGAAGGACAAAGAACAGATCGAGGTACATTCCATAGTCTTCAATGATATACGCAAAAAAGGAATGCAGTCCAACATTGACAAAAAACGAACGATCATGGAGAACCTGCGCCGCAACGCAAGACAAGGGCAGCCAGGAATTCATCATATCAGTCCGGATGATCTGCGTTACAAGACCTGGGAGGACAAATACATCCCGCAATCCAATGCTGTGATCATTGCCATGATGGATACGTCCGGCTCCATGGGCTCCTTCGAAAAATATTGTGCAAGAAGCTTCTTCTTCTGGATGACCCGCTTCCTTCGTAGGCAATATGAGAAGGTTGAGATCGTCTTCCTCGCGCACCATACCGAGGCCAAGGAGGTCACCGAGGAAGAATTCTTCACACGCGGAGAGAGTGGTGGAACCATCTGCTCCTCTGCCTACATCAAGGCTCTTGAAATCATCGACAAGCGTTATCCCCCTGCCAGCTATAACATCTATCCCTTTCACTTCTCGGATGGAGATAATCTGACCTCTGACAACGAACGCTGCGTGAAGCTGATCGGTGAGCTCATGCAACGCAGCAACATGTTCGGCTATGGAGAGGTGAACCAATACAACCGCAGCAGTACGTTGATGTCCGCCTATCGGCACATCAAGGGAGAGCAATTCATGTACTATGTGATTAAGGAGAAGGGCGAGGTCTATCAGGCCCTGAAGTCCTTTTTCCGCCGACCGACATAAACGGATTGTCCGCACATACTCATAAAATATGAAGCAGAATACAGACCTGCGGAGGGATGGTTATGACGCAAGCGGAAATGAAGCAGCTGGAACGATCCATTGCAGAAATTACGGAGATCGCGTCTGGCTTTGGCCTTGATTTTTACCCGATGCGCTACGAAATTTGCCCTGCAGATATCATCTATACCTTTGGCGCCTACGGTATGCCTACAAGATTTAACCACTGGAGCTTCGGCAAAAATTTCCAAAAAATGAAAATGCAATACGACCTCGGTCTCAGTAAAATCTATGAGCTAGTCATCAATTCCAATCCTTGCTATGCATTTCTCCTGGAGGGCAATTCCCTAATCCAGAACAAGCTGATTGTCGCTCATGTGCTGGCCCACTGTGATTTCTTCAAAAATAACGCTCGCTTCTCGGCCTCTAACCGCAATATGGTAGAGAGCATGTCCGCCACCGCAGAACGGATTAGCAGCTATGAGCTGGAGTATGGAAAGGAGACTGTTGAAGCCTTCATTGACGCAGCTCTTGCGATCCAGGAGCATGTAGACCCTCAGCTCATTAAGCCCCGCCATCTGGATAAGCAACGTTATCTGGAGCTGAAGATGAAGGAGCAGAAGAAGCCCTTACAGGAGGCTACCTCTACGGGCCGCTATGATGATCTGTGGAATCTGGACGCCCCCGCTCAATCGCAGCACACTACGGATGACATTCAGGTACATCATTTCCCACCAGAGCCCGAGAAGGATGTCGTGTGGTTCATTCAACAATTCTCCGAAGTGCTGGACGACTGGCAACGGGATATTCTGAGTATGCTGCGTGATGAAATGTTATATTTCTGGCCACAGATGGAGACGAAGATCATGAATGAGGGCTGGGCATCGTACTGGCATCAGCGGATCATTCGCGAATTGGATCTGTCCAGTGACGAGACGGTTGAGTTCGCTATGCTGAATGCATCCGTCGTCCAACCATCCAAGCAAAGTCTGAACCCTTACTATTTAGGATTGAAGATCTTCGAGGATATCGAGCGTCGTTGGGATCAACCCACCCAGGAGGAGCAGAAGCGGCTGGGACGGCTCCCAGGCGAGGGACGTGCCAAAATCTTCGAGGTACGAGAGGTAGACTCGGATACCTCGTTCATACGCAATTACATGACCAAACAACTGACAGAGGACCTGGACCTGTATGTATTCGAAAAGCGTGGACCCGAGTGGAAGATTACCGACAAATCCTGGGAGCACATCCGTGATCAACTCGTGTACGCCCGTTTGAACGGGGGGTCTCCTTATCTGGTCGTCCATGATGCGGATTATCTGCGTACTGGAGAACTGGTGCTGAAGCATCAATATGAAGGCGTGGAGCTCGATCTGAAATATATGGAGCGTACACTCCCCTATGTCTATAAACTCTGGGGACGAACGGTCCATCTGGAGACAGTCGTTGAGGATAAGCGGGCCATGTTCTCCTTTGACGGAAAGAAGCATCATCGCAAGTTCCTGCAATAGTAGGCCCATATATACGATGTGCCATTCAACATACGATTTTCAATTACATTTACATTTCAATTATATAGCTACACAACGAGACGGTCTCCCCGGCATCATGCGGAGGACCGTCTTTTGGATATATCTATTCAGCGTCCTGTCTTCTTCTTATATGCTGTTGCATACTGATCCGCAGCAAGGATCGCATCCAGCATCCGATCGGCGTCGATCGGGAAGGGAAGATTGTGCGAGGTTTCCCCTTCCTTGGTCGCCGCTTGTGCCACTCGGTACAAGTCCTCATGTGAGGCCTTCTTCAGCTTGATATCCTCCAGAGTGACAGGCAGATCAAGCTGCAGATACAGTTCCATATATCGCTCAAGCTCCAGCAAAGGACGTTGCTCCAGTGTCAGCTGTACCAAAGTCCCGAATGCGACCTTTTGTCCATGAGTCATATGATGAATATCACCTTCAAGTACCGTAAAGCCATTATGCACCGCATGCGCGCCTGCTAGGCCACCGCTCTCGAAGCCAATTCCGCTTAGGAGCGTATTTGCTTCGACGACGGCCTCCAGAGCCGGAGTAACTACCTTCCGCTTGGCTGATTCATAGGCGAGCACACCATAATCGAAGAGCACCTCCTCACAGCGGCGGGCAATCGCTTCGGCAGCAATAGTCGGAAATCCACCTGCCATTGTTGTCTTGCGTGCTTCAATCACCGCTCTGGCCTCCACCCAGGTAGCGAGCGCATCGGCAATGCCCGAGGTAAGGAACAATGGCGGTGCTTCGGCAATCACCTTCGTATCCACCAGAATCAGGTCCGGGTTTTTCCGGTAAAATGCATAAGATTCGAACTCCCCATTATCCGAGTAAATGACAGATAAGGCACTGGTAGGTGCATCCGTCGAAGCTGCTGTAGGAACGATCACACAGAGAGCCGCCAGCTCGTCATTGACGGCTTTAGCGGTATCCAGGGTCTTCCCTCCGCCTACGCCAATAACGATATCTACTCCGCTCCCTTTTCCTTGTTCGGTAATACGTTCGATTTCATTACGGGAGGCCTCCCCCTTGAATTCCGCCCTGACCGCTGCAATTCCCTCCTGCTCCAGACTATTGACGACCCGATGACCTGCAATCTCCCATACGACCTCATCTGCAATGACGAGCGCAATGCTGCCAAGGCCCTTGACGTAATGTCCCGTCTTGTCCACGACATTTCTGCCTTGTACATATTTGCCCGGACTGATAAAAATTCGATCCGTCATCATTCACCCTCCAATTTTAGATCTCCTTCATGTATTACCCAATTCCTGACTGTTTTGTACGTAATATTTCTCACAAGGATTGATGTGCTTAGGCTATGGCTCAAGCTATGATTAGGAGTTGCTCAATCCAACTGCAAGTGTGCTATACGTTCACCAGTATACGAAAAAGCACAGTCATTCATGCAAATGAACTGTGCTTCTTGAGGATATAATCATTCATAGCGCAAGGCATCAATCGGTTTGAGCTGAGCCGCCTTCCTGGCCGGGTAGACACCGAAGACAATTCCCACCGCCATGGACGACAGGAAGGAATACAGCATCGGTTCCATAGTCAACTCAATAGATAGACCTGCGAATTTCTCCAGCAGTAGCGCCGCTCCCACTCCGATCGCTACCCCAGACAGTCCTCCAATAATACTGAGAATGACCGACTCCACGAGGAATTGGCGTAAAATATCACCACGCTTGGCCCCGATGGCCTTGCGAATACCAATTTCCCGTGTGCGCTCCGTGACCGACACGAGCATAATATTCATAATGCCGATTCCTCCGACCACCAGCGAGATAGCAGCAATACCGGACAACAGCGTCGTCATCACGCTAGTCACGCTTTCAGCCGTCTCCAGAATCTGGGACTGATTCGTAATCGAGAAGTCATTATCGTCACTGGACTTCAGCTCATGCGAGGTGCGCAAGGCCTGCGTAATCTCATTCTGTGCCTGCGTCATGACCTCAGCAGAGGTGGCTGAAGCATAGATTGTCCTGACATTCGTCATGCCAAGTCGTGCTTTGGCGGTGGAGATGGGAACGATGATTTTGTCATCATTGTTTGTCATCCCCGAACTTCCCTGGCTGGCGAGCACACCTACAATGGTGAACGGCACCCGGTTAATTTTGATGGTCTCACCAATGGGATTGGCACCCTCGGAGAAGAGATTCGTAACGATCTCACTACCGACTACAGCCACATTCTCATGGTTATTGTATTCATAATTATTGAAGAATCGTCCCGATTGCACCGATACACTCCGCACCTCAGGAAAAGCGACGCTTGTTCCCTCTACACTGGTATTATAGTTGCTTGACCCATAGATAACCTGAAAATTGGATGACGCACTGGGCACCGCATCGGATACGGTAGATAGCTCACGTATCGCTGATATATCATCTAGCGACAATGTATTGGATGAGCCAAAGCCCATATTAATTCCACCAGAGGATTGCTGACCAGGCGAGATAATCAGCAAATTGCTCCCCAGGCCGTTAATCTGCGAGGTGACACTTGAACTAGAGCCCTTACCAATGGCAACCATCGCGATGACCGCGCTGACTCCAATGATAATGCCAAGCATGGTCAGGAAGGAACGCAGCTTGTTCGACAGGATGCTGCGAACCGAGACACGCATGATCTCCATAATGTTCATAAGCATCCAGTCTCCGATCCAGCGAGAGTACGATTGTTCACGCGGTCGTCGGATACGATCTGCCCGTCGCGAAAATGAATGTTCCTCTTCGCATAGGCTGCAATTTCCGGCTCATGCGTAACGATAATCACCGTCTTGCCCTTGTCGTTCATTCGTTGGAATATCCCCATAATATCCGCAGTTGTCTTGGTGTCCAAGGCCCCTGTAGGCTCATCAGCTAGAATAATCACTGGATCATTGACGATAGCGCGAGCAATGGATACCCGCTGCTGCTGCCCCCCGGATAGCTCGTTAGGCTTGTTATGAAGCCGTTCTCCAAGACCTACGCTCTGTAGCGCTTCAACCGCCCGTGTACGACGTTCTCTAGCCGATATTCCTGCATACATCATTGGCAGCTCTACATTAGCTACTGCTGTCGTACGTGGCAGCAGGTTAAAGCTCTGAAAGACAAAACCGATCTTCTGATTGCGAATGATCGCCAGCTCATCATCATGAGCATCCAGAATGGAGTAGCCGTCCAGCAGAAAGCTACCGGAAGTCGGTTTATCGAGACAGCCAATCATGTTCATCATCGTTGATTTGCCTGAGCCAGACGGACCCATAATGGTGACGAAGTCTCCCTCCTCGATCGTCAGATTCACACCGCGCAGGGCATAGATTGCCTGCTCCGCAACCTGATAGTTCTTGATCAGATGATCAATTTGAATAACGGGCTTCATACTCATCGACCTCCCGGAGGGCCACCAGGGCCGCCACCAAAGCTGCCGCCACCCATGATGCTCTGCTGTGAGCGGGACGATGACGATGTGGATGAGGAGGAGGAAATCTCCGTCTGGGTCGGGATAGTAATTGTATCGTTCTCCTCCAGGCCAGAGGTAATCTCAACACGATCAGCTGTGTAGAGACCGATCTCTACTGGCTGGAATTGCACCCCACCTGCAGCATTTTGCCGATTAGTCTGAACACCACCGTTTGACTTATTTACATTGTTACCAGCAGTATTGTTGTTTTCAGATGGTGTCGTAGCAGCCGGAGACTCTGTGCTGGACTGATTATCCGCACTGCCACCAGACGAGTTACTGGAAGGGTTATTATTCGATGTGCTTGAGCCAGTGCCCGCAAGCTTCATCACACCGTCTTGATCGCCTCTTGTGATAAGAGCTGTCGAAGGAATGTACAGCACATTGCTATGTGTGCCCAAATCCAGCGTGACATCCATCGACATGCCTGTCTTCAGTAGCCCATTCGTATTCGAGATGGACATCTTCACCTCATAGGTTGTAACACCCGAATCCGTCGTCGCTTCCGGCGCGATTGAGGTCACCTTGCCTTCAAAGCTCTCGTTCGGATAAGTATCAGACTTGAAGGTAGCCGATTGCCCGACCTCTACACTCCCGATATCACTTTCACTAACAGCGGCGCTGACACTCAACTCCTCGCTGTTCGAGTCATTCATTACGATAAATGGCGTAGTTGGGCTAGTACCTACATCCCCATTCACCTGCAAAATAATCCCGTCCCACGGAGCGGTCAACACCAGCTTCTCAAGGTCTGCCTGCTTTTGCTCTACCTGAGTCTGAGCTTGCTGCACAGATGCCCTAGCTGACACTAGACTCGCTGCCTTAGGAGGCTCCAGGGTAGCATTAAGCTGTGCCACAGAGGACTGGTAGGAGATTTCAGCCTCCTTGATTGCCTTGTCTACCGATTTCTGCTTATTACTTAGCTCTAACTGGGCATTGTCATACTCCTCCTGAGCACTGTCCAGCGAATCCTTTGCTTGATTAAGCTCAGACTCGGCAATGGCATTCGCTTCATATAGGTACGCCTGATCCTCGTACTCCTGCTTAGCGGAATCCAGCTTCTTTTTGGCAGAATCTACGGTTCGCTGGGCCGTCTCTACATCGGTTGCGGTACGAGCAGACTCCAGCGTCAGCTCCGCTTTACTAACATTCGCACGCTGCACGGCAATCTCGCTCTCCGAGGCAGTCTCCCGCGCTTGCTCCAGTTGAGCCTGGGCCACCTCCAGACTGGCCTGTGACTCCTTCAGTTGTACCAGCCCATCTGATTGGTCCAGCGTCGCCAGTACCTGACCTTTCTTGACCACGTCGCCAACCTTGACATTCACAGCCGTCAGCTTGGTATCGTCAGAGGATGTAAAGTTCAGATTGACCTCCTTGGTAGCCTCCACGGTCCCCGACAGCTCCAGTGTCTTCGTCACATCACCACGCGCTACTTGCACAGTCTGAGCTGTTGGCACGAATGAGGGCGTGCTTTGCATATTGAAATACAGATAGCCACCTGCTCCCAACGCCACGGCCAGTATTCCAACCGTCCACATTAATCTTTTGCGACGCTTCTTTCTTAATGCGCCTAACGGATTTGTTATTGATGCTTCACCCATATATGTAACCTCCAATTGTCTTGATGGAACCCAATTAACTAATCAATCCAAGCTAATCAATCCAAGGCGCTTCCAGCACACGCTGCACCTCATCCATCTGCAGTAACAAATCCTGAAGCTGTACTTCGAGATTGCTCACGCTTTGCTCTGCCTTCATTACATCAATCTGTGTAACGAGTCCTCGCTCCCACTTCTTCTTAACAATCGTCAGTGCATTGTGTGCAGCGGTTAGCTTCCCCTGAAGCTGCTCATACTGCTGCTGTAGATTTTGCTGATTGTAATAGGTGCTTCTGAGCGATTCACCCAGCTCCTTTTTGCTGTTCGTCAGTTCGCTATTCGCATCGGCAACAGACATTTTGACTAGCTCATACTCACCGTCACTGGAGTTGAACGAGAAGTAGGTGACATTCAGCTCAGCCAGCTCCACACTTCTCTCCTTCTGCCAGATTGTAGGATCATAAGAGATCACCTTTTGAATATAAGTCTCAATATCAAGCTTCTCTGGCTCCTGATATGCTGGCGTGTCCGATAGCACAAGCGTCTCATTCAGGCCCATACCCAGCATCGTTAGCAAGCTCTCCCTCTTCTGCTTCAACGTATCCCGAGCCTGAGTCAAGCTCTGCTCCGCCTCGATTCTCGACTGGACAGCCTCATCCCGGGCTGCTCCAGAGAGCTTCCCTTTGCTGGCCTTCGCCAGCGCAGCTTGCTCCTCGGCACGGGCAATCTCCAGCGAGGTCTCCGTTGTCTGCAGCGCTCTCTCGGAGGACAGCACACCATAATAGGCGACCACCGTCTTGTATGCGATCTGATCCTTCACCGTATCGATATTCCTCAGTGCCATCAGATAATTCACATTAGATGAGTTATATTGCTTCCAGGCTGAGCGAGAAGACGCGCCATCTTCACCAGTCCCTGTCCCTGTCGGGATGTAATCCAGATTATCGGCAGCTGTCTCCAGATTAATTCCGCTGCGCTGATAGCTGCTCAAAGCACTCTTCAGGCTGTAGCTATTCGTTATAGCTAGCCCTATCGCATCATCCAGGGACAAGCCTGATACCTGCCCAGCCTCCGTTGCACTGGAGGTGGAGCTTGCAGCACTGGGCACACTTGAAGTGTGTACATTTGTACCCGTGTCTCCGATTGCTGCGCCCTTGGCAGCATCGTTAGCCGCTTCAGTCGTCAGATTGGCCGCTTCACTCACCTTTGCCGGGTCAGCGGCTCCTCCCACCAGCTCTGTCTCTGCGTACGCAGCCGGAAGCAGGCTGGCTGAACACACGGTCAACATCAGTACGGCAACAGCTGTGTGTCTTTTCATTTCCTTCACTCCTTCATAACTCTCATCTCTGCTAAATCTAGCGTAGCAATGCAATGTGTCAGGCATGTGTCAAGCAACCCAAAAAAAAGGGACAACCCGAAGCCACGTAGCGGCCCCGAATGTCCCTGGTTCCAAGCATATATAATTCAACATGAAGCCATGCTGCATGTGAGACTTCCTCACCAAGTGTACTAGTTAAGCTATCTCGTTCCTTCAAGCCGATGATCCGTCACAGGCAACACCAATCTGAATACTGTCTCTCCTTGTCCACTTCTCAGAAGCAACAGCTCTCCCCCAAGCGAACGTGCCATCATGCGGCTGAAGGGTAACCCAATACCTAGTCCTCGTACCTTGTGCTTCTTCCCTTCTCCCCGATAGAAACGCTCAAATATAAGAGCCTGCTCCGCTGCAGGAATACCGTTACCCCAATCCTTGACATCCAGGATGATCTCCTGAGCGTTCATCATGATGTCCACCTCTATACGAGGAGTGGCTTCCGCCTCCCCGATGGAAGCATCACTGGCTTGGCGGGCGTTATTCAGCAGGTTATACAGAATTTGCTGCAGCCGCAATGGATCGGTGCACACCTCCAGCTCCTCTTTATTCGAGCTCAGCGACACCTTGACGCATCTGGCCTCCTGTGTTAGCTCCCATTGACGCAATATATCCTTCACAAGCTCCTGTAGCTGAACCATCTCCTTATGCACCTTGAAATCCCCTACGGCAAAGGAATTGAATTCCAGCAAATCCTCAATCATGTGCTGCAAGCGATTCGTCTCATGGCGGCAAATATCCAGGAACTCCTTCGCCTCCTCACCACTGACGACATCCTCCTGCACAGCCTGAATCAACCCGCTAATGGACGTGACCGGAGTCTTCAGCTCATGAGTAACGCCAGCCAGCAGCTGTGTTCTCATCAGCTCCATCTGCTTCAAGCGCTTCGCCATCTCCTCAAATGCATTCATTAGCTCATAGATTTCCTGTTCCTTCACACCTTTATAGAGACTCAGATCATAATTCCCGGCAACGATCTGCTCTGCCGCATTCACTACAACTCCGATCGGACGATACAATCTGCGTGTGAGCAGATAGATGACTGCCCAGCCGAGTAATCCGAGACTGAGTACCAGAATGATCAGCAGATGCACCTGCCATGGAGCCGTGACCAGCAGCTTTTCAGGCTGTAAAATGATTACCCAGCCCAGCGTGCGGTCATTATGCTCAACTTCCTTTTGCACAGCATAGAAGCTTAACCCCGGTCCTGGCCCGATCTGGAAGCTATCCGTCCGATCCGCTCCTCCAGCAAAGCGCTGGAGATGGCTCATAATTTCTCCGTTTACATCGTAATACATACTGCTGGAGATGACCCTCTTATTATCGTCAAGCAGGATGAAGCAGGGCTTGTCCTTGAATGGAATCATCTTCTGCTTGCGTTCCACGATACTGAAGAGATCGTAATCCGGCGCCAGCTTCCCATCTACAACGACCAGTTCAGCCGTATCTGCTGCCAGCAGATCCATGTAATCCAGCTGCTTCTGCTTCTCGTAATACTGCAGCCAGAAGAAAGACAATATACCAATGGTTATGAGCCCGATGCACAGCGTTAGCAGATATCTGGTTGTCCAGTATCGAAGCATCGTTGTTCTCTGATTAGACTTCCTCAACACTGAACTGATACCCCAATCCGCGTAAAGTTTTGATTTCTCCCTCTGCATTTGGCCAACGCTCCAATGTTTTGCGTATTCGCTTCACAGCCAGGTCCACCGCCCGATCACTTCCCTCATAATCAATGCTCCATACCTGCTCTATTAATTGATTTCTGGTGAAGGTCTGATTCGGATGCTTCGCGAGGAACAGCAGCAGGGACAGATCTCTTGGTGTAAAGTAAAGCTCCTCACCACATAAATGCACAGAATGCGCATTAAAATTAAACATTAGACTCCCGTATGTAATAATCTCTTTGGTCGCCACCTGACTATGGGATCGCCTCAGCACCGTGCGGACGCGAGCAGTCACCTCTTCTCCTATGAACGGCTTCGTAATGTAATCATCCGCTCCAAGGTCGAGCCCCTTCAGCTTGTGATCAATGCTCCCCAAGGCTGTTAGCATAATGACCGGGCAGTTATGCCGCTCACGGATCTTCCCGAGCAGATACCACCCGTCATAATCGGGAAGCATGACATCCAGCAGCACCAATGACGGATGTGTCGTGGATGTGCACTTCATTAATGCCTCCATCCCGGAAAAGGCTTGCTCTACCTGATATCCCGATTTCTCTAGATAAGCCTTCAGCACTCGCGAGATGGCTACCTCATCCTCTACGACCAAAATAACTTCTGACATGCGGTTATATTTCCCCCTTGATTCTTAGCGACCCTAATTCGTAATTTCCCCTTTGTCAGCCTATCTTGTTGCTAACTGCCAATGCCCGTGCTCTCATCCTCTCTCTATCCCAGAAGATGTGCCGGAGCGGCAGTCGTCTCGCGTACCACCAGGTCTGGTGGCTCCAGAGCTGCAGGGGGACGTGCATCAGGCTGTTCAATCATTCTGATCAGATGCTCAATACAGCGAATACCGATGTTGTGAATATTTTGATTCACCGTCGTCAGCCCTGGTCTGAACACTTGCGCATAATAGGTATTATCGAACCCTACTACTGAAATATCGGTAGGCACGGACAGACCACGACTCATCAGCTCATGAATGGCACCGAAGGCAGCCATGTCCGACACGCATACCAATGCCGTCGGCGGATGAGCGATGGTTATTAGCTTGGATGCCGACTGTCTTCCACCATCAAAGGTATAGTCACATTCCTCAATATATTCATCCAGACAAGCAAGTCCACATGCTTGCAAACCCTCCACATATCCCTGCTTTCGCAAATGGGCAACCGCCGTCCCCTGGGACCCGGCAATGTAAGCAATTCTACGATGACCAAGCTCATATAGATGCCGTACCACCATTTGAAGGGCCATTCGACTGTCCGTCATGATCGAGCCTGTGCGCGGCCCAGCGACATCCTCATCCACAAACATCACTGGAATATCTGAATCAATAAGATCGGATACACCCTTGTTGTCAGGCTCCGCCCCAAAAATCACCACACCGTCCAGACTTCGGCTACGGCAATGCTCATAAAAGGAATAGGACGGATCATCAAGCCGGGTGGACAGCTTCATCAGATCATAGCCGCTATGCTCCAGCGCCGTCTTGATACCCTCCAGCAATTCAGAGACGAATGGATTTGTGAACGGTACATTGATCAGCACTCCTACATTCCACGATCGCTTCTTCACGAGTCCACGGGCCATGACATTGGGATGGTAGCGAAGCTCTTCAATGATCTTGTTCACTTTTTTACGAGTCTTGTCACTGACATCCGGGTAGCCGTTAACCACCTTCGACACGGTCGCGACAGATACGCCTGCCGCCTTGGCGACATCATGAATAGAGGCCATATCATCACTCCATTGCTATGGATACTATGGCTCTCATTATACAGACCAAATAGCATCCCTGCCATACTGCCCTGAAGAGGGAAGTCACCGGGATGCTCAAGGCTAATCTATTCATCTGTCCTCTATCTATTCAGCAGACTACCCACATATCGCAGTAGCTCGTTCGCGCAGATCGGGCAGTAGCCATGCTCGTCGATCAATCGCTTACTCACTTCATTGATACGCTTGAGCTGATTGGCATCAGGGGTCTTGGTAGAGGTCGTAATCTTGACAATGTCCTTCAGATCTGCGAATAGCTTCTTCTCAATCGCTTCCCGCAGTCGGTCGTGATTATGATACTCGAACTTGCGTCCCTTTCGAGAGTAGGCAGAGATGCGGATCAATATTTCCTCGCGGAAGGCTTTTTTGGCATTTTCCGATACCCCGATCTGCTCCTCAATGGATCTCATCAGTCTTTCGTCCGGGTCCAGCTCCTCATCCGTCAGTGGGTCACGGATTTTGGACCAGTTGCAAAAGGCTTCAATGTTATCGAGATAGTTATCGAACAAGGTACGGGCAGACTCCTCGAAGGAGTACACGAAGGCTTTTTGCACTTCCTTCTTCGCCAGCTCGTCATATTCTCGCCGCGCAATAGCGATATAGTTCAGATATCGTTCGCGCTCCTCCTTATTAATAGAGGCATGCTGATCGAGGCCATCCTTGATCGCCCGGAGAATATCGAGAGCATTGATGCATTCCAGATCCTGCTTGATCAGTGCACTGGATATCCGGTTAATGACATAACGTGGATCGACGCCTGACATTCCCTCATCCAGATATTCCGTTTGCATCTCTTTAAGGTCAGCTTCCTTGTAGCCCTCGACCTCTTCACCATCATACATCCGCATTTTCTTGACCAGATCCATCCCCTGCTTCTTACTCTCCTTGAGTCTAGTCAGGATGGAGAATATCGCTGCTGCCCGCAGTGCATGCGGTGCAATATGGATATGTCGCATATCGCTCTGTTGAATCAGCTTGCTATATATCTTCTCTTCCTCAGATACCTTGAGATTATAGGGAATTGGCATGACGATCATGCGAGATTGCAGTGCTTCGTTCTTCTTATTCGCAATGAAGGATTTATACTCTGCTTCATTCGTGTGGGCAATGATCAGCTCATCTGCACTGATTAACGCAAATCTGCCTGCCTTGAAATTGCCCTCCTGGGTCAAGGAGAGAAGGTTCCACAGGAATTTCTCATCACATTTGAGCATCTCCTGAAATTCCATCAGACCACGGTTCGCCTTGTTAAGCTCGCCATCGAAGCGATATGCACGTGGATCGGATTCCGAGCCATATTCCGTTATCGTAGAGAAGTCGATGCTTCCCGTCAGATCAGCAATATCTTGGGATTTGGGGTCAGATGGACTGAAGGTACCAATACCCACCCTTTGATCCTCCGAGATGAGTACGCGCTTCACACGCACCTTCTCAATATCACCGTCATATTCGGTACGTAGACGCATTTGGCAGGAAGGGCACAGATTGCCCTCAATTCGAACACCAAGCTCTTTCTCTACTTCCGGGCGCAGCTCATGAGGTATCAAATGCAAAGGCTCCTCATACATCGGGCACCCATCAATAGCATATACAGCTCCTTGGTCGGTGCGTGAGAACTGCTCCAGCCCCCGCTTCAGCAAAGTGACCAAGGTCGATTTGCCCCCGCTCACAGGTCCCATAAGCAGCAGGATTCTTTTTCGCACATCCAGTCTGCGCGCTGCCGAATGGAAATACTCCTCCACCAGCTTCTCTACAGCCCGGTCTAGACCGAATAGCTCCTGCTCAAAGAATTTGTAACGCTTCTGGCCCCCGGAGGTCTCGACTCCAAAGGATTTGATCATCTCATAAACCCTTGCATGAGCAGTCATCGCCGGCGAGGGGTTCTTGCTGAGAATCTCCAGATAATCACGGAAGTTCCCACTCCACGCCAAACGCTCGCTTTCCGCCTGGTACTTCGCAACGCGCTCAAAAATCTTCATAACCTGTACCTCCTATGGCTCCTTAGTAGTAACCTCCGCTCCGAATGGTTAAGGATCGCTTAGTTATGCGTTACAAAAGCGTATTACATAACTATGCAGAATCTAATGGATTATTGACCGCTTTTTTTCGTGGCCGTGTACGAAATCCGGGCTTGAAGACCGTGATATACTATTAGCAGATGGAATCAAAAAGGAGCGGAGTTACCATGGCAGTCCAACGAGAGACAGAGCTATATGCACCGATCAAAGCCTTTTTCGAGGGACGGGGCTATATCATTCGTGGAGAGGTGAACAACTGTGATCTGGTGGGTCTCAGGGAGAATTCGCAGCAGCCGCTGATCGTAGAAATTAAGAAAACCTTCAGCCTGGCGCTTCTCCTTCAGGGGCTACAGCGATTGAAGCTGGGAGGCGAGGTCTATCTGGCTGTGGAGAAAAATCGCAGCAAAAAAGGCGCTGTCAATCAGCGCTGGCAAGAGCTGGCGGAGCTGTGCCGCAAGCTGGGCTTGGGCCTGATTACAGTAACGCTATACAAGACGAAGCCTGCGCTTGTTGAGATCATCTGTACCCCGGCAATCATACAGGGACAAGGACACACCGCAGCAGCTCCGCGAAAAGGCTCACGTAAGGAGCGGCTCATCCGGGAATTTCAAGCACGTAGTGGAGATTATAATGAAGGTGGGAGTACACGGCGCAAGCTGGTAACTGCCTACAGAGAGAAGGCCTTGCGAGTAGCGTCCATACTTGCTTCCCTGAAGGAGGCTTCGCCCGCCCAGATCGCACGCGCAGGGGCTGCAGCTGACGCTGCCTCTGTACTGCAAAAAAACTATTATGGATGGTTCGAACGCGTAGCACGAGGCAAATATGTATTAACAGCAGCGGGGCAGGGTGCATTGGAGGAATATGCGGCTGTATTGGAGGCTCAAATAGCTCTGTCGGCCTCATGTGCGGCTGAAGCCCCGACCCCATACGTGACAGCTCCAGATGAACGCTCACTCAAGAACGCCGAGCAGTGAACTCCGTAATGGTCTCGCCGATGAGATTCATCCCCATAAGCAATTCCTCTCGTCCTGGATGACTGAAGTTCAGCCGGATAAAGCTATTGCCACTGTTCCCCGCAGTACACAGCGCCCCTGGCATGAAGGCTACACCCTTAGGCATTACAGCCTTCAGCAGGGCAGCACTCTCCAGTCCTTCTGGCAGACGTACCCACATATACATGCCCCCCTCAGGAACATGATAGGTGACCTCTTTCCAAAATGGCCGCTTGAGCAGCTCCAGCATCAGCTTGAGTCGCACACGATATTCGCGGTTCAGCAGCTCCAGATGATCATGCCAGCGGAAGCGATGATCTGTAAGTAAGTGATGCAGCAGTCTTTGATTCATGGAGCTGGATTGCATATCGGCAAGCTGCTTAAGAGCTGACATACCCTCAATTAAAGACGGGTGCCCCGTCACCCAACCTGTACGCAGTCCTGGAGCAATGGTCTTGCTGAATGAGCCAATGTACAGCACGTGTCCCCCTCTGCCTTCATCATCAAGAGCCGCCACAGAAGGGGGAATCTGTTCATTCTGATGCAGATGCAGCTCACCATAGGAGTCATCCTCTACCAGCAACACATTGTATTTCTGGCACAGGGACAGAATCTCCTGCCTCTGCTCAAGCGTCCACAGAAAGCCTGTCGGATTCGAAAAAGACGGTGCCGCAATGAACAGCTTGGGGCGATCTGCAGCCATTCGCCTTTCCAGCGCCGCAAGGTCAGTCCCCTGTGCATCAGCCTGGACGGGAATTAATCTCGCTCCCTGCATGGACAGCACCTGCAATGAACCCGGGGAACCTGGCTGCTCGATCAGCACGGGGTCTTCTGCATTTACCATAAGCCTCACGACGAGATCGATGGCCTGCTGGGTTCCGGTCGTAAGGAGCACCTGACGAGGATCAACATTCATTCCCTTTCTGGACTTCCACTCCGCAGTAAGCCATTCCCGCAGCGGCAGATAGCCTTCCGGATCACCGTATTGCAATACAGCAGGCCCGGAGGTCAGGACCTCATGGGCCGCTTCATCCAGGAGCTTAACGGGAAAAAGCTCCTGCGCAGGGAGCTCCTCCGCAAGAGAAATAAAAGAATGCCGTCTGGCATGGTCCCGAATGTGACGCAATGGTGATGCCAGCAAGGCAGCCGTACGTGTAGCATAGGAATATTGCATGAAGAACCCCCTCATTTACACCCTAACGGGTATTCTGGTATACCTCATGATGCTCCGGTCCTAGCAGCTGTGAAATGTACAAAAGCTCCTACAACGTATTCGGTTCGTTATCCAATTATGCGCCTTACCTGCCAGGTTCTATGCAAGGAGTACACTTGTACTAGGCATATAGCGGCTTGGACTGTCTTACATACAAGGCGTACCGCTCAATCGCCTGTGCTCTGCTCGACACACCCAGCTTCGCGTAAATTTTTCTCAAATAATTGTCTATAGAGCGGCGACTGACCTCGATCTCTACAGCAATCTTATCATATGTAATGCCCTGAACTATACGTTCCATTATAAAAATTTCGGTATCTGTCAATTCATCGAACGGTTCTGGTGACAGAAGTTGGGTCATGGGCCAGCTCCCTTGCTGAATCCATTCCAAAGGCACGGATACGACCCCCTCACGCAAACCGTTAATCAAATGAATGAGTTGATTGGTGGAAGCTTGCTTGGAGATCACGCCACTTGCCCCGACTTTCGTCGCTTGCTGAAATAAGTTCAGATCGTAAGCATCTGTCATAATGATAATGTGGCTCTCAGGCGAGACCAACTTGATTTCAGTAATGAAAGGAATGGCGGTTCCCTCCGGCAGCTTATAGTCCATCAAAATGAGCTCGGGCTTGATGCTGCCCGCCAGCTGCTGTGCCTCTGTGCCGCTTGATGTCATCCCCCGCACAAGCAAATCCTGCTGATCCTCCAGAATCAGCTTGGTTCCGAGCATGCTTGTCGGATGAATATCAACGATAACCACCTGCCACACTTTTTTCATACTGTTGTACCTCCCGATTATGCGACCAATGTTATGTCCCCCGATCCTTGCTGTATGGATATGTACTGTAGGTTTCTTATTAGAATTCAGGGGCAATCATTTATAATTCAAGCTTGGATACTATTACATTTTTGCGATTTAGTATAGGCCCGTGATAGAATGAGACTGGAAAATTGAACTATAAAGAATCAATTCATACTAGCTGTGGCTAAATGGATTATGAATTGGATTCACCACGGGAGTGATTTCATGCAGAACTCTACAGAACCATCCACAGTTCCGGCATCACGCCGTAGCGAACGGGTGAAGAGTCCTTCCGTCAAGGCTTTTCTCATACTCTGGGTTGTGCTGATCCTAGCCGGTATAGCCGCAACCTATCTGTACAGCAATCATCTGAAGCAAGAAATGCTGTTCCAGGTGCAGGGCCATGTGGATCAACAAATGGCAGGCCTGCAGGCGGAATATGAACAAAAGTTTGACGTGATGTCCAAAGAAATGGACGAGTTGCAGGGCAAGGTTGATTCGTTGAATGAACTGCTCACGTTCACCAAGGACAATGCGAGCGATAAGACGGACAATAGCAACAAGCTCTATACGCAACTAGCCGAGGTTAAGAAGCAGCTGGACACCCTGCAGAAGAAGATGGACTTATTAAAATGAGAATGGAAGCCAAACAACTTAACCGTCTGATGATGATGACGTTAGCACCGTTTATTGGACTTCTGCTCTTCTTGGTCTTCCTGAATCGCCCGCTTGCCTTCCCAGAGACTAACATTAAGTATGGTCCTGTAAGTGATTGGAGTGCCCAGAGCCAGCATATTATGGGCCAGCTGGACGAAGCTGAGAATACAGCATCCTATACGGTAACATCCATTCAGAAGACCGCCGAATTGTACAAGCAGACGACACAGACCATGAACAGCATTGCCAAGTCAGCTGCCGCGCAGTCAAGCCGACCTGAGACCATATACAATCGACGAATAACTGCTAAGCTAGGCACGCCCTATGAGCGAGTGAACAGTGATCGAATTACTATCGAGCTGTTCAAGGTTAATCCCGGTGCCTACAAGGGCTACGCCATGAAGGTGAAGCTGAAGGATCCTACGGCCATGCAGATGTCCCTAGGTACGGGGACGCCTGGCAGTACAGAGACGACAATGCGAGCCGTCTCCCGTAGTGGGGCCGTGGCTGGCATCAATGCTGGCGGCTTTGCTGATGGCGGGGGCAAGCGTTACCCGCTTAGCACCACTATAATGAACGGTAAATATGTGAATGGCTTTCAGGCCAGCTTCAAGGACCTGACTTTTATCGGTCTGAGTCAGTCAGGTCGGTTGATTGGCGGTAAATTTGCAAATCAAGCTGCACTTGACGGCCTTCAGCCCTCATTTGGAGCTACCTTCGTACCGGTACTCATTCAGAACGGACAGAAGCTTGCCATTCCAGCGAAATGGAAGACGACACCCAAGCGTGCACCACGTACTGTCATTGGCAATTATAAGGATGACCAATTGCTGATTATTGTCGTTGATGGCTACAATGAGCAGGGCAGCTCAGGGGCCACCTTGGAGGAGCTACAAGCCAAAATGTTCAATCTGGGCGTCCAGAATGCTTACAATCTGGACGGTGGCGGCTCCTCCTCCATGATTCTGAACGGACGGGTTGTGAATAAGCCCTCCGACGGAAGGCTTCGTCCAGTGCCCACACACTTCTTGTTCTTTAAATAACATTACAGTTAAGGGTACATCAGCACTCCTCGAAAGTATGAATAGCGCTTGGAGGAAAGCTAATGTACTATACAAAGAGCATCACGAAATACTCGTGATGCTCTTTGTCATGAGCTCTTAAGCATGCTTAGGGAGCTGTGTCATATCGCTCATGCATTGACCGCAAATATAACGATCCTTGAATTCACTAACTTCTTCCATGGAGCCACAGAACACACATTTAGGGCGATAACGCTCCAGAATAATATGATCCCCTTGAACCAGAATTTCTACGGGATCTCCTTCATTCATTTGATATCGTTTTCTTAGGGATTTGGGCAAGACGATTCTTCCCAGCTGATCCACTTTCCGAACTACACCAGCAGGCTTCATTTATTTAGACACCTCTCCTGTTAAGATGATTATACTGATGAATGCTAGGTATAAAGACTCTGTTTATACCTCCATTCAACAATTCGCCGAATTCTTGTCGAATCCTACCCGAATTTGTGATTTCGTGCTTAAATATGCACGTCTATAGCACCATTCAGGTGTGTCATTAACAAAAAACAGCAATACCACATACATATGTTATCGTCCGATAGCCCTAATCTGTTTAGGTTTTATGAAAAATAACTGTTGTTCCATACAAGTTTTTTCATATTAAACCGGGAAAATCAAGCTGTCTTAAGGCTTCATACACCATTATTGCAGCCGAATTCGACAAATTCAAAGACCTGACATCGTTCGACATCGGCATTCGAACACACCATTCTTTATTGGAAGAAATTAACTCTTGGGGTAGGCCTTTTGTCTCCTTGCCAAATACGAAAAAGTCATGATCGCGATAGCTGAAGTCAGAATACCGCTTCTCCGCCTTCGTCGTTGCATAAAAAAACCTGCCATCAGCATATTTTTGCTGAACCTCAGCAAAGGAATCGTGATATTCCACGTGTACAGCATGCCAGTAGTCCAGCCCTGCTCTCTTCAGTGTCGCATCATCTGTACGAAACCCCAGGGGCCTCACCAGATGCAGGTGTGCTCCCGTGGCCGCACAGGTGCGTGCAATGTTCCCAGTATTCGCGGGAATCTCCGGTTCTACTAATACAATGTGTAATGCCATGTTTCATTTCTCCTTTTCGATTTCAAGAAAAAACCTTCCTATTGCTACCAGCATAGGAAGGTTATCTTGTGCTGCTATATACTTGTCACATTATACTTAACCGTGACGCTTCTGGAAATCACCCATGAAATCAGCCAGAGCACTACAGCTCTCGTAAGGAACAGCGTTATAGATCGACGCTCTAAGTCCTCCTACGCTGCGATGACCCTTGAGGCCGATGAAGCCTGCCTGCTCGGATTCCTTCGCAAACAGCTTCTCTAGCTCCTCTGTAGCCAATCTGAACGTTACGTTCATCAGAGAGCGGCTCTCTGTATCGGCACAGCCCTTATAGAAGCCACCACTGTTGTCAATCGTCTGATACAGCAAGCCGGCCTTATCACGGTTCTTCGCCTCAATACCAGACAAGCCACCTTCTTCCTCAATCCACTTCACGACCTCATTAACCATATAGACGGAGAAGGATGGCGGTGTATTATAGAGAGAATTATTACTCAGGAACGTACTGTAGCGCAGCATGGTAGGAATATGTCCTGGAGAATCCGCAAGCAGCTCCTCACGAGCAATGACTACCGTTACACCGGAAGGACCGAGATTCTTCTGTGCTCCAGCATATACCATACCGAATTGGGTAATATCCAACGGCCGGCAGAAAATGTCACTGGACATGTCCCCAATCAAAGGCACATTGCCTGTACTCGGGTATGATTGGAACTGTACGCCTTCAATGGTCTCATTAGAGGTTACATGCAAGTATGCAGACGACTCAGGCAACTCCAGATTGCTTAGGTTCGGAAGGCTCATATAGCTTGATTCCTTCGAGGATGCTGCAACATGTGTCTCTCCTACGAGCTTGGCCTCTTTCAACGCCTTGTCCGCCCAGCTTCCAGTCATCACATAGCTACCAGTCTTGCCTTCGCCCAAGAAGTTCATAGGGATCATGGCGAACTGTGTACTGGCACCACCCTGGAGGAACAGTACCTTGTAGCCTTCCGGATTACCCAAGAGGCGAAGAATACGTTCCTGTGCTTCGTTATGAACAGACTCATACACGGCACCACGATGAGACATCTCCATAATAGACATCCCCGTATTACGAAAATCAACGAACTCGGCTTGGGCGCGTTCCAATACCTGGAGCGGCAATGCCGCAGGTCCCGCATTAAAATTATAGGCTCTCTTGCTCAACAGTACTCCCATCCTCTCTACTGGTTAACATGGATTCTTTAACAGGTCACCCATATCTACACAAGATGCAAATATTATCGCTTATAATAGCAGTATTCCAGGGCGTGTTCAAGGGCTTCAGGACCGTTTTGCAAAGTTTTTGTGAAATGCTTCACCACTATATCTTGATCCCTCGGTTCCGATCATTTAGTATTCTCAGGGATGCTGACACGTAGCTTGTCAGCTTTGCTCTCCTACTCCGTTTACATGACAATGTCAGATCCGATATATAACATTGAGTGTAATATATATTCTGTATAAAGTGGTTCCTTCTTACGTTTCTATAACAACTGCTCCCCATACGTTCATTCCTAGCTTCGCGGGTGCTTCAAGCTCCTTGCCTCAGGATCGCTCAAGCAAAAGACCTCCAGAGCTCTGGAGGTCCCGAATTGCTGCAAATATCGTATTAGCAGTCGAAGTAGAGGCTGTACTCGTGTGGATGAACACGGATGGATACAGCTTTTGCTTCAGAACGCTTGAATTGTACGTAGTTATCAATGAATTCCTTGGTAAATACGCCACCCTCAGTCAAGAACTCAAAGTCAGCTTCCAGAGCATCCAGCGCTTCGTCCAGTGTACCTGGAACGCTGCGGATTTTGCCCTTCTCTTCATCAGACAGCTCGTAAATGTTAGTATCCAGTGGACCATAGCCCAGCTCAACAGGGTTCAGCTTGCGCTTGATACCATCCAGACCAGCCATCAGCATAGCTGCAAATGCCAGGTAAGGGTTCGCTGTGGAATCCGGTGTACGGAACTCGATACGACAGCCCTTAGGTGTAACAGCTGCTACCGGGATACGAACTGCTGCGGAACGGTTACCTTTGGAGAATACCAGGTTAACTGGTGCTTCGTAACCAGGAACCAGACGCTTGAAGGAGTTCGTGCTCGGGTTCGTCAGAGCGATCAATGCAGGAGCATGATACAGGATTCCGCCGATGTAGTGCATTGCTGTCTCACTCAGGTTAGCATATGCGCCTTTTTCGTAGAACAAAGGTGTGTCGCCATCGAAGATGGATTGGTGAACGTGCATGCCGCTTCCGTTATCACCGAACAGTGGTTTTGGCATGAAAGTTGCTACTTTACCATATTGACGAGCAGTGTTATGAACAATGTATTTGTATACCAACAGGTTATCTGCTGTTTTCTTCAGCGTATCGAAACGGAAGTTGATCTCTGCTTGACCTGCTGTAGCTACTTCATGGTGATGACGCTCAACGCTCAGACCAGCTTCTTCAAGCAGGCGGCACATTTCACTACGGATATCTTGTTGAGTATCTACTGGAGCTACTGGTACATATCCACCCTTCACGCCAACCTTGAAGCCAAGGTTACCGCCCTCTTCCTTACGGTTCGTGTTCCAAGCTGCTTCTTCGGAATCCACGAAGTAGGAGGAACTGTTCATCGTGCTCTCATAGCGAACATCATCAAAGATGAAGAATTCGGACTCAGGAGCGAAGAACGCTGCCGTACCAACACCTGCAGTCTTCAGGAACGCTTCAGCCTTATCTGCGATTCCGCGTGGGTCACGATCATATTGTTCACCGTCAGGAGTGACGATGTTACACATTACATTCAATGTAGGATGCTGTGTGAACGGGTCAATATAAATGGCTTCTGGATCTGGCAACATAACCATGTCAGATTCCTCGATACCACGATAGCCCGGGATGGAAGAACCGTCGAATGCAACACCATTAACAAATGTTTCCTCATCTACTGCAGTAGCCGGAAGCGAGATGTGATGCACGCGTCCAGACAGATCGACAAAACGGAAGTCTACCCACTCAATATTGTTTTCTTGGATCGTTTTCAATACTTTTTCAACGGACATGTCTTCTTCCTCCCAATTTTCCCGAACATTAAGATTACTTGATGAAAGCAATGTTCATGTGCGATTTTTTTCTTTCCGTCATTATAAATCTCATATGTGACATGGGTCAATACTCATGTCAGGTATTTTTTATCCACATGTCAGATATTCTCACGCTTTATAGCGGGTTCAAAATGCTAAAAAAGCCCGTCATGACGGGCTTTTCGCTTGATTCACGTGAAATACTTTTCCACATTATAACGTTTATGCATTAACGCTTGAAGGAAATGCATTCAGAGGTTGTTTCTGGGTTGAAAAGGTTTTACCAACAATCGGTGCCAGCTGTTCGAGCTGCTGCAGCAGCTCAGCGAATTGATCTGGGAACAAAGATTGGACTCCGTCACCTGTCATAGAATTGTCAGGATCTGTATGCATCTCAATGATCAGACCGTCTGCACCCGCAGCCACGGAAGCCTTTGTCATCGGTGCCACCAGCTCTCTTCTGCCTGTACCATGACTCGGATCGGAAATAACCGGGAGATGGCTCAGCTGTTGCAGGACTGGGATGGCAGACAAATCCAGCGTATTTCGAGTGTAAGATTCGAAAGTACGAATACCACGCTCACAGAGCATAACGTTCGGATTTCCCCCAGCAAGGATGTATTCAGCTGCATTCAGGAATTCGTCGTAAGTAGAACTGAAGCCACGCTTCAATAGAACAGGTTTACCACAGGTTCCAAGTTTGCGGAGTAGATCAAAATTCTGCATATTACGGGTTCCGACCTGCAGAATATCTGCATACTCAGCACAAATATCAACATACTCCGGTGTCATGACTTCCGTAATGGTCAATAGTCCATGCTTCTGGCCTGCTTCAGCCATCATGATGAGTCCCTCTACGCCTGTCCCCTGGAAGCTGTAAGGGCCTGTACGAGGCTTAAAGGCACCTCCGCGCAGAATCTGCCCACCAGCAGCCTTCACCAGTCTGGCGATCTCATCAATCTGCTCTGCCGTCTCTACCGCACAAGGACCACCCATGACAGCTAGCTCGCCACCACCAATTTCTACATCCTTAATGCGAATAACTGTATTTTCCGGGTGGAAATCCCGACTTGCCAGCTTGTAAGACTTTGAAATCTTAACAACCTTCTCTACACCCTTCATCTGGCGCAAATGCTCAGACAGCTTAGGCTCTACCGCCCCAATCAGACCAATGACTGTACGGTCCGTACCTCTGGAGACGTGGGCTTGCAGCCCTTCTTTTTCTACCACGCGGACAATATCCTGAATTTGTTCTTCGGCAATAAGCTGATTTGTAATAACGATCATCGTAACATCGCTCCCTTAGTGAATGAAATTTATCATGGCTCCATGGCGCTACGCCAACTGTGTAGTTCGAATAATAATCATTGAATTCTCTCTTACACTGAACATTCTGTGAACACTCAAAAGACATCTTGTCAGCTAAATACTTAAGTACTTGTGAACCAAACACTTATTGCTTACGCACCCATGCACTTAGTTGCTTATACACCCACGCACTTACGCACTTACGCACTTACGCACTTACACGCTTAGACGCTTGTTCGCTTTTAAGCTTTTAATCACTAAAGTAATTATATGCATTTCTTCCGCCCTCGTCAACCCTATGATGCACGTGAGACATGTAATTGCTTGTATTGCTTGTATTGCTTGTTATCCAAGTGAGACGTGTGAGAGGTGTAAGAAGTGTAAGAAGTGTAGCTGTGTGATTGGGTCTGAACCGGACAGCAGAAAAAAGAGACTGCGCTCGGCGCAGCCCCTTCTCTTGCCCTATTCATGTAAGCTTCAGCTACCTTTAAGCTCGTTGTCATGATTTCCATCAGGCACAACAGCGTCGTAGACATCCTCTCCAGGATAATTTCGGGTCATGCCTTCATGCTGCTCATGATCCTCATAGTCAAATCGCCCCGGTGAGCGTTGGTCCTCACGCCATGGCGTGTTTTTCCCCAGCTTAGCGGAGGGAATGGATGAGCCATATGGTCCTTCTGGAAATTCCTCAAAGGCCAGGTCGTTCCGTTGTGACTCCACGGTAGCCATATCCGGGTAATTTGTCTTGTCTTCTTTCTCGAACCCTTTGCTCATGACGGCACCTTCCTTTCCAGCAACAGTTCCTTCCTCATTCACATCAGGTGAAGCTTCTCATGGAGTAGCTGTCCTTTGGGATGAAGATGAATCTGCTGTCCATGTATAGTGTCCGCCAGGAGAGGTTGTATTTATGCGCTGCTTCCAGAGAGTTACGCTCGGGGAGCTTTACTTAGAATACCTTCGTTGTCCAAGATTCGCAGTTCCAAGTGTCTGTAACAACATCCTGGTAGAATTCAGGCTCGTGAGAGATCAGCAGAATGCTTCCTTTATAGGCTTTGAGTGCACGCTTCAGCTCATCCTTGGCATCTACATCCAAATGGTTCGTAGGCTCATCGAGCACCAACAGGTTAGTCTCGTTATTAATGAGCTTGCACAGGCGCACTTTCGCCTTCTCGCCACCACTAAGGACAGCAACCTTGCTCTCGATATGCTTGGTGGTTAGACCACACTTGGCCAGAGCCGCACGCACTTCAAACTGGGTAAAGGAAGGGAACTCCTGCCAGATTTCTTCAATACAGGTGTTATAGTTAGCTTCCTTGATCTCCTGCTGGAAATATCCGATCTCCAGATGCTCTCCACGTTGGACAGTACCTTCCAGTGCCGGAATTTCGCCCAAAATGCTCCGCATCAATGTCGTCTTACCAATCCCGTTCGCCCCGACCAGCGCAATCTTCTGTCCGCGCTCCATGCGTAGATCCAGCGGTCTGGACAGCGGCTCGTTGTATCCGATCACCAGTCCATTCGTCTCAAAGATCAGCTTGCCTGACGTTCTCGCATCCTTGAAATTGAACTGCGGCTTCGGCTTCTCTGCTGCCAGCTCGATAATCTCCATCTTGTCCAGCTTCTTCTGCCTCGACATCGCCATGTTCCGGGTAGCGACACTAGCCTTGTTGCGTGCGACAAAATCCTTCAGGTCTGCAATCTCCTGCTGCTGACGCTTGTAGGCAGACTCCAGCTGCTGCTTCTTCATCTCATATACTTCCTGGAAATGATCGTAATCACCGACGTAACGTGTGAGACTCTGATTTTCCATATGATAAATAAGATTGATGACGCTGTTCAGGAACGGAATATCGTGCGAGATCAGAATGAAGGCATTCTCATATTCCTGCAGGTAACGCTTCAGCCACTCAATGTGCTGCTCGTCCAGATAGTTCGTCGGCTCATCCAGCAGCAAAATATCCGGCTTTTCCAGCAGCAGCTTTGCCAGCAGCACCTTGGTGCGCTGTCCACCACTTAGGTCATGAACGTCCTTGTCGAGTCCAATATCCGTCAGGCCAAGTCCACGTGCCGTCTCATCTACCTTGGCGTCAATCAGATAGAAATCCTGATTCGTCAAAGTGTCCTGGATCGTGCCCACCTCTTCGAGCAGCTTTTCCAGCTCCTCTGGCGTAACGTCACCCATCTTTCCGTACATGTCGTTCATTTCCTGCTCCATATCGAACAAGTACTGGAACGCACCGCGCAGCACGTCACGAATGGATTGTCCCTTGCTCAGCACCGCATGCTGATCCAGATAACCTACCCGCATACGCTTGGACCACTCTATCTTGCCTTCATCTGGCTGGAGCTTGCCCGTGATAATGTTCATGAAGGTCGATTTACCTTCACCGTTCGCCCCAATGAGGCCGATGTGCTCACCCTTCAGTAGGCGGAAGGATACGTCATTGAAAATAGCACGGTCACCAAAGCCGTGGCTCAATTTTTCTACATTTAATATGCTCATGCATGACACCTTTTCTGTAAAATTTAAATTTTCGGTATTGCCAATCCTGTATATTATAAGCTTCAAAGCAGGTCTGACTCAATGGGGGATTTGAGGATGGAGGCTGCAATTGCAGAATTCTCCGCTGTTCGTGGAGACATGGCATGTTAATAGGTGAAAATGGAGCTGTTGTGAGGGGAAACGACATGGAAATGCTATGTGCTTGGAAAAGCTGATTGGGAAGGCTACGGGGAGAAAGGCTACGGGCTCGGAGGTTTCTTTCGATCGCTGTTAAAGCCTGATTTATTCATAATATATAAAAGAATTAGCGGATTAAATCATGCTTTAAATGCGACCACTTCGTTTCTACAGAAATCCTCCGACCCTCCGCTACTTCCGTCACTAAAGTTACTTTAAAAAGTAGATACCCAAAACTGAGCTGTTTCCAGCTATCTTTGGTGCGAATGCCAAGCTCCCATGATTTCCCTGGGACATTCGTACCTCAGATTTTGTCGAAAGCATATGAATGTGAACAAAACGTGAACACACCTGCATTTCAGGCTGCATGAAGTCTTCCATTTTAACGGATGTACGGTAAATTAGATGCTAGATGAGCGTTTATACGCTGTTTTCCGCTGTCGCACTCTACATGGGTGCGTGGATTGAAATGCGGAAGTTTGCGAAGTCGTTAATTTCGTATGAAGGTCGCACTCTACATGGGTGCGTGGATTGAAATCGGAAGAAATAGGAGCCGTTGATCCTGATTGACTCGTCGCACTCTACATGAGTGTGTGCTGTAAAATGAATTACACAATAATATTAGTCGGTGTCTTTGTGTCTTAGAACCTAACTACAAATGCCAAAAGCCCGCGATCCTGACGGATCACGGGCTTGTTTTTTATGCCACTCTTTATTCGAAAGCACGAGACATGCACCCACTATAGCGGAGGGTCGAAGGAATTCCGAAGAAACGTAGTGCTCGCCTTTAAAGTACAATTTCATCCGCTAATGCTCTTAGTTAATAAAAGAAATAGGACTTTAACAGCGATCGGAAGAAGCCTTCGAGCCCGCAGCGGTCTCCACCATCGAACATGTTACCAGCTAGCTACGCATGTCTGCGCCCCCATCACAATTATGTCGTGCTAGAGGCCTTGCTCTTATTTCTCACAGGCGGCAGAATCTTACTCTTATCAATGGTACGCTTGATCTCCCACGTCTCAGGCTTCTCGTGATCATACTGCTCCAAATACTGTACTACTTCCTTCGTAATCAGAGTCGGCGTGGACGCTCCAGAGGTCACAGCGACACGCTGGATCCCCTGCAGCCATTCCTGCTTCAGCTCAGTCACATCCGCGACTCGATATGCCTTCACTCCTGCAATCTCTTCCGATACTTGAGCTAGACGATTGGAGTTGTTGCTGCGCGGATCACCGACCACGATGACCAGTTCAGCCTGACCGGCTTGACCAGCGACGGCTTCCTGCCGAACCTGTGTAGCAAGGCAGATCTCGTTATGCACCTCGGCTATCGGGAATTTCTCCTGTAACTTGTTCATGATGGCCTTGATATCCCACTGACTCATGGTCGTCTGATTCGTGATGATAATTTTGTCAGCAGACAGCTCCAGCCCGGCGATCTCATCCTCTTTCTCGATCAGATGAACTCGATCTGGCGCAATGCCGATGGCGCCTTCCGGTTCGGGATGCCCTTTTTTGCCGACATAGATAATCTCATAGCCTTCTGCAACCTTCTCGCGAATCAGATCATGCGTCTTGGTCACATCAGGACAAGTGGCATCGACCGTAGTCAGGCCCTTCTCCTTGGCCAATCTTCGTACCTCCGGTGACACACCATGTGCCGTGAAGATGACCGTTCCCTGATCTACTTGCTCCAGAATTTCTAGTCGGTTAGGGCCATCCAGCGTAATGACTCCCTCCTCCTCGAACGAAGAGGTGACATGACTGTTATGAACAATCATACCAAGTATATAAATCGGACGCGGAAGATCAGGATTCTTCGCGGCCTGGCGAGCCATAACCATGGCATCAACCACACCGTAGCAATATCCGCGCGGCGAAATTTTGACGATCTCCAAGATAGCACCTGCTTTCTGACGGCCTCGTGTATACAGTCTAAGACTGTATAGCGCTATTTCCATAATGGCCGCTCTATGATAATTGCTGCAAGATGAGTCGTAAACATCCCTTGATCATCATCCACTAGCATACTTCCCTGCATCACATAATTGTGATAGAGCTCACGTCACATTATACCCTATTCGAGCGGGGCCGAAAAGCTGACTGGCAGCCAGATCATAAATGTCGTCCCTTCACCGCGTCGTGTCACGACCTCAACTGAGCCGCTATGCTCATCGATAATCCACTTGGCGATCGACAGTCCCAGTCCTATACCTTCCGTCACTCCTCTAGACTCATCGGCCCGATAAAAGCGATCAAAAATATAAGGAACCTCATTCTTATCCATCCCGATCCCGGTATCGCTAATCCGTAGACCGACCTGCCCCTGATACAATGCGACATCAAGGCTGACTCTGCCCTCCGGCGTATACTTGAATGCATTATCTATGAAGATGAATAGCATTTGCTGCAAATAATCCTTGCTCCCATCCGTATATACACCATTCAGCACAGACAGATCTCCTACACTCCACTCAGCGGTCCGGTCCATATACTGAGCGCGACGTGCCACCTCCTTTACTAGTGGCTCCAGCGCAGTAGGCTGCTTATCAATGACCTGGCCTGTATCAGCTCTGGCAAGCGACAGCATATCACTGACTAGGCGACTCATGCGCTTGCCTTCGTCCGCAATATCATTAATTGCCTCCATCGACAACTCCATTCGCATATGCTCATCCATGTCCGGTCGGTCGCTTTGCTCGGTGGTCCACATTTTCTGCAAAAATTCAATATTACCGCGGATCGTTGTCAATGGTGTCCGCAGCTCATGAGATGCATCTGCCACGAATCGGCGCTGGGCGGCATAAGAATCCTCCAGCTCTTTATAGAAGCCCTCTGTACGAGCTAACATACTGTTCACCGTTCCGATCAGCTGTCCGATCTCATCGGGTGGACCATCATACTCAATGCGTACACTAAGATCATCGCCAGATTGAATCTGGTTGGCCCCCTTGGTTACATTCACCAGAGGCTTCATGGACTTGGTCGCCAGGAACCAGCCCATGGTCGCTGCTGCAAATAACGCAACCAGTGATCCGTATACAAGCACATTTTCCAGTCTGGTCATCAGTCGATCCTGAGACCCCGTGAATTGAGCGATCTGCAGTAGACCTATCACTTGCTGATCTAGCACAATGGGCCTTTGATAGACCATGAAGGGATTGCTGCCTACGCTCACCTTCGTGAAGCCCTGCTCCTGAATCGCCTGCTCTGGTGTAGCTGGAACTGGCAGCTCCATCTGTAGCTCTACCAGATTGTTCGATTTCTTCAGTACATCAGAGGTATAATTATATATTTGCACATAAAGCTGGCTTCTTTCCACACTGGTACCGGTCAGTCTCAGATCCAGATTCGGCTCGGTTCCATGCAAAATACTGCCAGAGTTAATCGTCAGCTTCAGCTGTTCCCGGATGCGCGGTGTCTGCTCCAGGATCAGATTCTTCACTTCGTTGTAGGTATAGAAATTAACCAGAGCATATATAGCTATACCAAATACAAGTAATACAAAAGCAAGAATACTGGAATACCAGGCGGTTAACCGCCAGCGAATCGACATGCTATGAGTCACCTCTCAAGATGTAGCCAGCCCCACGAATGGTCTGAATAATACGCTTCCCACCATACTCCTCTGTCTTCTGACGCAGCATCGCAATGTACACTTCCAAAACATTGGATTCACCACTGTAATCGTACCCCCAGATTTTATCCATGATAAGATCACGAGACAGCACACGCTTCGGATTTTGCATGAATAAATGCAGCAATTCGAACTCCTTGGCCGTCAACTCCAGGCGATGTCCGCCCCGGACCACCTCACGGGAATCCATATCCAGCATCAAATCCTCGAACGTCAGCGCCTGCCCTGCACCCGACTGCTGTTCTGATTTGCGGCGTAGTAGTGCTCTTACACGGGCAAGTAACTCCTCCAGTGCGAAAGGCTTGACCAAATAATCGTCGGCCCCTGTGTCCAGTCCTTTCACCCGATTCTCTACCTCATCCTTGGCAGTCAGCATCAGGATTGGAACCGTACTCCCTGCTGCCCGAAGTCTTCGGCATACCTCAAAGCCATCAACCTGCGGCATCATGACATCCAGTACGAGTAGATCTGGCTCCTGCGATAGCATCTGGGTCAAGCCTTCTGCACCATTCGAGGCTGTCGTAACCTCATATCCATCAAAGGCAAGGCCCCGACGAAGCATGGACACAATTTTATCATCATCATCAATAATCAGTATTCTTGAACGCATCAACGATCGGACTCCTTCTTATCATAAGCTACATCTATTGTAGCAGGTTCATTATAAAAAAACGAAGCAAAGGAGATCCGTTGCCAAAAGCCCCTTTACTTCGCTTAACTCATGTTTTATGGCTGCTGTGTGCTGCCAGGTGTAGTCGTCTGATTCGTATTAAAATCATTCTTGTTGCCGATCTTCACCGGCAAGTCGATCTTCTTACCGAAGCGTTCGATATTCAATGTAATGGTCGATCCTACGGATTGCTTCTGAATAAAGTCGATCAGCTCTTGCGTCGTTGCATACTTCGTTCCATTAGCCCCGATGATGATATCATACGAACGCAGGTCCGCTTGATAGGCGGGTGATCTGTAAATGACCTCTCCCACGACAGAGCCTTCTGTCAGGGAAGTATCCATTTCCTTAGCCACCTCAGGTGTCAGATTCATCAATGTAGCGCCAATGAACGGCACAGGCTCTTTCGGAATCTCCTGATTGTTCTTCAGCTTCTCCACGACGGACTTGATCGTATTGGATGGGATGGCGAAGCCAATACCCTGTGCATCCGCACTAACGGCTACGTTCATGCCAATGACTTGCCCCTGCAAGTTCAAGAGCGGACCACCAGAGTTACCTGGGTTGATGGAGGCATCTGTCTGTATCAGATTCTTATACTGCGTTGGGCGTCCAGTAGATTGGTCGTTGATCGTAATGGTACGTCCTGTCGCACTAAGAACTCCTGCAGTAACGGAATGCTCGAAGCCCTCGGGATTACCGATCGCAACCATCCATTCCCCTACCTGTGCCTGATCCGAATCACCAAGCTGGACGGTCGGGAAGTTGTCCCCTTCAATCTTCAATACAGCAAGATCCAGGTCAGCACTGCTGCCGAGTACCTTCGCCTCGAAAGGCTTGTTGTTGTTCTCCAGTGTTACTTGTACTACATCTGCTCCATCAATTACGTGATTGTTGGTCAGAATATAGCCTGTTTTATCGAAAATAAAACCTGAGCCAATTCCCAGCGGGGTCAGTTGGCCATTGCCAGAGTTGGAGTTATTCTGGCTGTTGCTCCCTCCCTGATCTCCAAAGAAATATTGATAGAGCGGATCATTAAAGTAGGGGCTGCTCTGGCGGCTGCGACCACTGGACTGCTTAACAAGTGTCTCAATCTTCACGACCGCTGGACTGGCTGTCTTCACGACGGATTGTACATCCGCTGCCCCGGCTGGCAATGACGCTGTCACTGCATTGGAGCTGTTGCCATTGTTGCTTGAGCCCGATGACTGCTCCTGCTGAACAGCCGGTGCGAGAGCACTCTTGCCTGTGAACAGATTCGTTACATCTGATGTATACATCAGCGCGGTAATGACAAGCGCTCCAGCCATGAACGAGAGAAACATCGACTTGAAGGATGAGCCTGATTTAGGTTGCTTGCTCTGCTTGAAATTCCAATTCCCTTCTCCACGACCATTACCTTCAGGGCGGCCTTGGCTGGATGAATGGGATGAATCACGATAGCCTAATGGAATCGGCTTGATCGGATCTGGTGGGGTCATCTGAACCTCCTCCCGACGGGGCGCATCTGCCTCGGATGAACCAGAACGCTGATCATTGGAATTCATGGATGAGAACGGACCATATGAATAATAGTAGGAAGAGTCATTTTTTCGCTCATTCGATCCATTCCTCTGATCATCCTGCTCTCCGTACCGGGAATTCGAGTTTTTGTTTTTGTAATCGTCCATCATGTATCTCCTCCTCAACCCTTAGAATCAAGGTGTTTGTTAACTGTTTTTATTTTGTACCTTAAACCTTAATTGCACATTAAAAACATTATAAAAGTTGATAAAAGCTAAAAACCCCCGGTCTATATTGAAGTGCACCCCTTAGAATAGACATTGGAAAAACCCCTTGGTTTAACCGATGAATTTCTAGGGGGTGCATTTTTAATGGCTATTAAAGGTCAAAAGTTTAAGACGTATTCCGAGGAACTCAAGGTGGAGGCAATTCGCCTGCACGTAGAGGAAAAGTGGACGTATCGGCAGATCAACGATCATTTCGGAATCCAAGATCAGGGTCGGATGAAGCGTTGGATGCGAAAATACCGTGAGAAAGGTGAGTTTGGTCTATTGGATCAACGAGGAAGGCGGAAAGAATATTTAGATCAGGAGCGATATGTTCAGCAGTTGAAACGGGAGAATACGATGCTAAAAAAGTGTTTGGAAATCTGGATGCGGGAGGGAAAGAACAGCGCTTCAAGCTCATTGAGCAAGCAGCGGACATCGGCCAAGTAGCTGAATACTGCCAACTCCTTGGCGTCTCTAGAAGTGGTTACTACGCATATTTGAAGCGGAAGAACAACGACCCAGACGCCGGTGCTAAACGACTCATCCGCACGGTGTATAAACGCTACGAAGGAAGGTATGGCTACCGGCAGATCCAGCTGTTCTTGTGGCAGGATGAAGGTGTATGGATGAATCACAAAAAGGTGCTGCGCCTTATGCAAAAGCTCGGTCTTCAAGCCAGCATTCGCCGGAAACGTCGATTTAATATGACATACCAGGCTGCCGAGCGTGTAGCTGATAATCTGCTTAAGCGAAATTTCACAGCCGAAAAACCAAGCCAGAAATGGGTGACGGATGTGACTCAATACCGGGTAGGCGAACGCTGGTTGTATCTCTCAGCAGTCAAAGACCTATTCAATAACGAGATTGTGGCCTACCAACTTAGCGAACGTAACGACAATGAGCTGGTCCTCCAGACCTTTGCCAAGGCATTTGCAAAGCAAAAAGACGTGACCGGATTGGTCGTTCACAGCGACCAAGGGTTCCAGTACACGTCTCATGCTTACCACGACATGCTGCCAAAGGTTGGCGCCCAAATCAGCATGTCTCGCCGGGGCAATTGCCTAGACAACGCCTCCATGGAGAGTTTCTTCTCGCATCTCAAAACGGAAGGACTCTATCCCTATGATATACGAAATCTGGCAGAGGCACAAAGACGAATTGAGAAATACATACGTTTTTACAACCGAAGACGACCACAGCGTAAATTAAACAAACTGACGCCGGTAGAGTACCGACGCCAGTTTCTAGCTTAGGTGTTTTTTCAATGTCCACTAAATGGGGTCTTGACCATATAGACCGAGGGCTTGCTATTCTTCATATGCACATTGCAAAAGTCAGCTTCGCAATACTAAGCTGTCCTTGCTATCGCGTCCTTGCAATTATTGTTGATTTGTGGAGCCAGATCCGAATTTTTCGTTCGGTGTCTTATAGTTGTCCTGTACTTTTTGGCGCTGGGAACCTTGTACTTTTTTGTTGACGCCAGCAGCTGTATCAGCACCAAATTCTGCATCATACTTTTCATTTGGTGTCTGATAATTGTCTTGCACTTTGTTTTGTTGAGCTTGTTTTACTTTTTGAGCAACCTGTTGCGTGTCCTGACCAAATTCCGTACCTTGTGCACCAAGACCCGCTTTAGACGGCTGTTTGTTGTTCACGATAATTCCTCCTGTATAATGAGTTTGGGAACTTGTCTGTCCCGCACATATTATGTGAAGGCGACTCCTACATTATTCAGGTGATCCCAGCCAGCGTTGCCTGTGTGCTTCATTAAAGAGACTCGTCAAGCATGGATTCAGGTATCATCTTGTGCACCTGGATGGCCTTCTTGAATTCCGCCATCATTTGCTCAGTGCAGCGGCCACCTCCCCGCTTGATGATCTGGACCTCGACGTCTTTTTTACCCCATTCCTCATAGACCTGCTTGGTCGTGGCAAAATACAAATCAATCTTGCGCCCTTTGATTGCCGAGCCCGTATCTGCAACAATTCCATAGCCGTATCCCGGAATATACAAAATGCTCCCAAGCGGGAATGTACGTGGATCGGCTGCTATCGTAGACAACGTATTCTTGTCCCTTGTAACCTTTACTCCTGAATAAGTAATGCCATATTGCGGATGATTAGGACGTTTGCCTGTAGATTCGAAGCCAGCCGTATAACCAGTGGCCGTCACCTTCATAGTCGTTATGACCTGCTCTGCAGTTGGTGCCAGAACGGGTACGGAATTAAGCTCCAGGTTATCAGGCTTTCGTATGGTCCTTGCCTCAGGTCGGCGGATTGGCTTACCATGCAGTTCTGTCATCCAACCTACACCACCGCCTTCGTTTGGATGAAGCATACTCATCATTCCCTGAGTCAGGCCTCCCCATAGTCCTGCATATGCAGGAGTTGGTGCCTGAAAGTCTTCCCACGACAGGCTTGCTTCCTCCTGCCAATATGCGTGATACGAAGTACTATATGGATCATACTCTACTAAGGCTCCTGTAGACTGAACTTGTAGCGCAGATGGCTGCTCAAAAGCATGGGCCTCCGTTATCGGTAACATAAGCAAAGCCCACAACATAACGACAAAAATCCTTTGCCGCAAAATCACTGATTTCATTCAAAAACCTCCCCTTGTTCCAAAGGTTTTCCAGAAATCAGCCAAAATATACGGCAAAGGATATATTAGCCATCACATATTGTGCAAGTTTAATAGTCTTTTAAGGGCTTGAGACTAGATCGTCTTGGAGTCAATTTGCTCCTTCAGAATAGCAATCAGCTCATCCAGTGGCTTCACGCCAAGGTCACCCTCGCCACGCTTACGTACGGATACGGACTTATCGTTCTTCTCATTCTCACCAACTACGAGCATATAAGGAATCTTCTCAAGCTGGGCTTCACGAATCTTGTAGCCGAGCTTCTCATTGCGCAGATCCTCATCCACTGCCACTCCAGCCAGACGCAGCTTGTCAGCCACTTCCTTGGCATAGTCATCATAGTTCGTGGAGACTGGAATAATTTTGGCTTGTACCGGTGACAGCCACAGCGGCAGGTTGCCCGCGAAATTCTCCAGCAGGAAGGCAGTAAAGCGCTCCATTGTACCCAGAATACCGCGATGCAGCACGACTGGACGGTGTTTTTGCCCATCCTCGCCTACATACTCCAGCTCGAAGCGCTCTGGCAGCAGGAAGTCGATCTGAACCGTCGAGAGCGTCTCTTCTTTACCAAGAGCCGTCTTGACCTGTACATCTAGCTTAGGACCATAGAAGGCTGCTTCTCCCTCAGCTTCGAAGAACGGCAGTCCTGTCTCTTCAACAACCTCACGCAGCATGCTTTGTGCCGTGTTCCACATTTCATCATTATCGAAGTACTTCTCGGTATCCTGCGGGTCACGATAGGACAGGCGGAAGCGATAATCGTGAATGCCGAAATCCTTGTAAGCAATCATGATCAGATCAATTACCCGTTTGAATTCGTCCTTGATCTGATCCAGACGTACGAAGAGGTGAGCATCATTCAGAGTCATGGCGCGCACCCGATGCAGACCTGTCAGTGCACCGGACATCTCGTAGCGATGCATTGTACCAAGCTCCGCAATACGAATCGGTAGATCACGATAACTGTGCATCTCACTCTTGTATACCATCATGTGGTGAGGACAGTTCATCGGGCGTAATACCAGCGACTCGTTATCCATTTCCATGACTGGGAACATATCCTCCTGATAATGCTCCCAGTGTCCCGAGGTCTTGTACAGCTCCACATTTCCCAGTACAGGAGTGTATACGTGCTGATAGCCAAGCTTCTCCTCCAGATCTACGATATAACGCTCCAGCGTCCGGCGCAGCTTGGCACCGTTCGGCAGCCAGATTGGAAGACCTTGTCCAACAAGCTGTGAGAAATTGAACATCCCGAGCTCTTTCCCCAGCTTACGGTGATCCCGCTTTTTGGCTTCCTCCAGAAAATGCAGATGCTCATCCAGCTGAGCCTTCTTCACGAACGCAGTTCCATATACCCGTTGTAGCATCTTGTTCTTGCTGTCTCCACGCCAGTAAGCTCCAGCGACATTCATCAGCTTGAATACCTTCAGCTTGCTGGTAGAAGGCACATGGGGGCCGCGGCACAAGTCAACGAACTCACCTTGTTCATACAGGCTAATAATGCTGTCCTCAGGCAGGTCACGAATCAACTCCAGCTTATACGGATCGCCCATTTCGCCGAACAAGGCCAGAGCTTCCTCACGGCTAACTTCCTTACGCACGATTGGCAGATTCTCATTTACGATGCGTTCCATTTCCTTCTCGATCTTCTGCAGATCCTCCGGATTCAGGGAATGCTCAAGGTCCATATCGTAATAGAAGCCATCCTCAATGACAGGCCCTACCCCTAGATGAACCTCATTTTTTCCGAATAATCTCTTCACGGCTTGTGCCAGCAAATGAGCGGTACTGTGGCGAATAACCTCCAGTCCCTCTGGAGCATCCTGAGTCACAATCTCAATCTGTGCTCCCTCTGTCAGCTTGGTGGACAGATCCACCACGATTCCGTTCAGCTTGCCCGCTACAGCGTTCTTACGCAGACCGCTGCTAATGGAAGCCGCCACATCCTCAATACTGCTACCTTCTGCATATTCCCGAACAGAGCCGTCCGGCAAATGAATACTTACTGCCATGTTGTGCTTCCTCCTCATTGTTAATAACAGGTTCGCCCGGGACGCCCGGTTCTTATTTGTATACACAAAAAACACCCGTCCCGGTATCAAGGGACGAGTGTGTGCTCGTGGTTCCACCCTAATTTGGCTGATTTATGCGTCCAATCCAGTAAGTCACTACTAGACCAGCATGCTGCATTCAGCCCTCAATTGGCATCCTGTAACGGGGACGACTCGTCTGCTCCTAGACATCGGATTAGTTACAGCCGATTTTCAGAACAGCAGCTATGAAGGGGTCAATCAAAGGTGGGCTCGTAAGGAAATTTCAGCCTGAGTTTCCTCTCTCTGGGACGTCCAGTCCATGATTGCTGTCTTCATCATCGCTTTTTCAACAGTTATTATAATTGCCCCATTCTTTTCCGTCAAGATGAAGTTCGTAATCCACGGCATAGTCAAGCCCATCCTTGTGCATATCGGCTTTTTCGTATATCTCCACCTTATTCTCAAAGATGTTCAGCACCGTCTGAATGATAGCTGCACCCGGCTCGTCTGTATACAGCAGAATTCGGGCAGGCGAGATCGATATCAGGCTGCTGACGATCATCTCTTCCATTCCGATCCCAAGCTCCATCTCCGGAAGCTCTACGATGATATCATGGGCAGGCTCCATGCTCACAGGCTCCATCTTGGCATCAAGTATGGTGAATTGGCTGGCTCCCTGATGAATCACATGCACCAGCGGAATCATGCTTTCCTGGAAAAAGACGAAATACTTGAGTAAGCCCATAAATTCCTCATACTGACGATCCGCCCAAAATTCTTCCAGTGAAAAGTCCACAAGGTCTTGAAGAGCTAGCTTGTATGCCTGTAGTCGAAAGCGAAGTAATCCCTTAAGATGCAATTCAGCATTCTCTCTCAGAGCAGATTCTACACCTAACATCAAAAAATGATGACGCTTTTGGCTCATTTCGTTCGTATGATGAAGAAGAGACATACAGTGCTGCTCAATCCTTACGTACTCTTCCTCTTCAAGTCCAGCTTGCTGATTGCGAATCAAGCTTGACACCACAGGTCGCTCCAGCGAGTACTCCATATAATCAGCAAGCAGGCTCGACAAAGCACGAATGAGGCGGGGCAAGCAGGTTAACGAAGATATGGCCGGGTTCGCACTGCTGCATCTCCATACGGCACTATCCTGATTTCGGTTGTAGGAGAACAGCAACTCCTGACCAGGAATATGTAATTCCTTCAGTCGGCCGCGAATCATTTGGTAAAATTGCTCTGCATCCTCAGGGCCTTGGATATCCGTCCAGATCGAGAAAAGCTCCATATGCTCACCCCTTTCATTTTCTGGTTACAGTATATGGTGAGGAAGTGGCGGTTATACGAGGTAGACTGCTGGAAGAGCGGTTATGAATTGAATAAACCTAAATATTTATGGTAAAGTTAAAGTAAGCGTTCCTAGCTATTTGTCTTTATTTGAATTTTTCACAAAAGGAGGGGGAGTATGATGATTCGTTGGCGTATATCGTTATTTGTTCTTTTGAGTGTAGTCCTGACTCTGTCATTTCCCGCTCCTTTCACAGCTCAGCACAATGAAACCCAGGAACTTGTGGAGGCTACAGATATTTCACGAAATGAGCAGCGTGAGACGCATCAGCGTCCTGTCGTTCGTACACCCTCTCATACAGTGTCCATCATCAAGAATATATCGCAAGCCAGCCCATTATTTATCATCATGACTTGGTTATGTCTGTTTACGATTCCCAGACCTTATTTACCTTTTATTCCGATTATTTCGATTAGGAAAAAGCTTGATTTTCTTCAGCCTATAAAATACACGTCTAAGTTCGTGGCGGCTATGGCATAGCCGTACTTAATTTGTCGGTTCAGGAGCTTGACAGTCGTGTAATACATTACTGAATTCAATGTACCACTTCATTTATTTACTACTGATATGACGTCAAGTATGGCTTATTATTCATTGTTCCAACAACTAACATCACTCTCTAGGAGGCACATTTTATAATGGATATTCGTGAAACTATTTTGCCCGGAATCGGAATGAAGTATCAGTTGGATGGGGCTAGTGGCGACCGGATTGTCGTGATCATTCACGATGACGGAAGACGAGAGCTGTATCACTTCGAATACGAGGATTTGGAGAAAAGCATCTCCATGATTACACTTGAGGACCAAGAGGCCCGTCACCTTGCAGCCATCATAGGTGGCATGACTTATAAGCCAAAGCAACTTGAAAGTGTCGAGATGGCCTTTAACGATCTGATTATTGAATGGTATAAAATTGAACCACAATACGCTTCTGCTGGTAAATCGATCGGGGAGCTGAACGTTCGTCAGAACTCTGGTGTATCTGTCATTGTCGTGATGGAGGATCAGAAGACCAAGCACATCAATCCGGGACCGGATACGGTACTGAAAGCCAATTCTACAGTACTTGCGGTGGGCGAACGGGATCAGCAGAAGCGCTTCAAACAAATTCTAATAAGTGGAGCGGGTGATTGAATGGACCATCTGATATTTGAAGTTGGTCTAGCGCTGGCGTTGATAGCGGCATCCGGTCTGCTCGCTGCCAAGCTGCGCTTCTCTGTAATTCCGTTTTATATCCTCATTGGAATGGCTGTCGGTCCCCATGCCATGCAAATCTGGCATCTTGACTTCAGATTCATTGAAAGCGAGCCCTTCATTGCGTTCATGGGCCGTATAGGTATATTGTTCCTGTTGTTCTATCTTGGATTGGAATTCTCGGTGGGACGTCTGATCAAGTCCGGACGTTCCATCGCCGTTGGCGGTACGATCTACATTGCCATTAACTTTACTCTAGGGCTGGCACTGGGCTTTGTAACAGGGTTCCCTGTTGCTGAAACCCTCGTTATTGCTGGTATTACCACGATTTCCTCCAGTGCGATTGCTGCCAAGGTATTGGTTGACCTTAAGCGAACCGCGAATCCTGAGACTGAGATGATTCTAGGTATTATCATGTTCGAGGATGTATTCCTCGCCGTGTATATCTCCATTCTTTCCGGGCTCGTTCTGAGTAACTCCTCATCACTTGGGGGTGTGCTCCTATCCGCATCGATTGCCCTCGGCTTCATGCTTACACTGATTATCATCGGACGTAAGGCTGTTCCTCTGCTGAATAAAGTCCTGAATATTCGGTCCAATGAATTGTTCTTGCTCGTTATTTTCGGTGTACTCTTCCTCGTGGCAGGCTTCTCTGAGACTATTCATGTCGCAGAAGCTATAGGTGCATTGCTCGTAGGACTGGTACTTGCCGAGACAGAGCATGCCAAGCGAATCGAGCATCTCATTATTCCATTTCGCGATTTCTTCGGTGCTGTGTTCTTCTTCAGCTTCGGACTATCCATTGATCCTCTCTCACTCGGAGGAACCGCCGTTTGGCTTGCACTTGCAGCTGTAGTCGTTACACTGTTCGGAAACTTTACAGCCGGCATGCTGGCTGGACGAACGGCTGCTCTGTCGCCACTAGCCTCGGCAAACATAGGGTTGACCGTTGTAGCTCGCGGTGAATTCTCGATTATTATGGCTAATCTGGGACGTGAAGGTGGGCTTCTGGCCATTTTGCAGCCATTTGCTGCCATATATGTACTAATCCTTGCCATTATGGCACCAATATTGACCAAACAGTCAAAATCAATATTCAATGTCCTTAATAAAGTATTCCGATTCAAGGATCATCGGCCCAAGCGACAGGAAAGGGCCTGATCAGAACCCATCATATTTAACGGGGAGGTAAGGCTATGAAGCATCCTCCTGGGAAAGACGTCGAAGCTTCGTCGAAGTTTACCTCGTCATCCCTGAATCCGTATCCGTTACTGTATGCTATTGTTGGTGGAATTCTCGCTTCTGTCGGTCTGGAGCTATTCCTGCATCCGAATCAGATTGTAGTAGGCGGGATGACAGGTGTCTCCGCATTAATGTCACATGCTGCAGAAGTGAAGCTTGGATTATTTTTATTACTGTTGAATGTACCTCTTGTTAGTCTGTATCTGTACTTTGTTCGCAAATCCGGACCTTGGTATGCCTTTCCGGGATTGCTTGCCTTTGCAGGAACAGCGCTCCTGCTGGAGCCTGTCCCTGCCTTGAGTGAGCATACGATTATCGCTGCAGTCGTGGGCGGGATCACCCTTGGCTTTGGCGCTGGTCTTGTAGCACGTTCAGGAGGACTGCTGGATGCCTTGGAGTTGCGAGATGCTGAATTCCGTAGCAGCAGCCGGCTGATTATACTACATAAGAGTCTATCTATGGAGCAAATCGCGGCCCTGTTTCAAATTCTCGTACTTTCGGCAGCTGGCCTCATGCTGGGCTGGGAGCAGGCCTTATACTCAGCCGTTGCTTGTCTGGCTGCCTTTGAGACGGCCCGATTCATGTTAACTGGTCTATACCGTCACATGTATGTCAGAACTGCAGCTGCGACTGATACGAAGGCAGTGCTGCAAAGGATGCTGCATCTGGTTCCCGTTCCTTCCCTCCCAGCAAGTGACAAGACGGCTCTGATCCAGGATCAGGAGCAGCATAACAGCGAATATGCTTCTTCTGGAGGCGAAAGCAACAGTATTGTCTATAGGGTGCATGTTCTGGATTTGCCACGCTTCAGGGCAATGATTCGTGACCTGGACCCAGGTGCGGATATCGTTTTTGTGAGAAAGGCAGAACGATCATAGCAATTTTTCACCGGGTGAATCAATTTCATATACCTTTAGCTGCTTCAATCAGAACTAGATATAGATCAAAAAAAGGTTTAATTTTGTCTATATCTAGTTACAAAAATCAATGTTGAATGAGTTAAGAAATTGATTTGGGTACAGAATAATAGCTGTTCTTGAGTAATTGTAATGAAAGCTTAAGTGTACGGAAGCTTAATATTAGAACACAAAAAGGCTTGTGCAGTAAGATGAATGATGATCGTCATTCTCTTACCTGCACAAGCTTTTTGTTATTATTCAGTCCGAAAGTGGTTTGTATTAATTTTGCATGATAAAGTCGCGTTCTGCCTGCTTCGATCCATCAAACATACGCAGGATGTCATAGCGTGTATTCCGTTGAGCCGGAGTATTACCTGTCTCACGAATGAGCTGCAGTATCGAGTCGATATTCACCTTATAGGTAGCGCCCGCGGCCGATACGACATTCTCCTCAATCATGGTGCTGCCAAAGTCATCACAGCCATAGCGCAACGAGAGCTTGCCGATCTCAGGTCCCATCGTGACCCAAGAGGATTGCAGATGCTTGATATTATCGAGAACAATCCGACTGATTGCTACAGTCTTCAAGTATTCCTCGGGTGTCTGTCTCTCCAGCTTCAGGTTCGTATTATCCGGCTGGAACGTCCACGGGATGAATGCGAGGAAGCCCTCGGAATCATATTTGTTGGCAATGCACTCATCTTGGGCATCACGTACCCGCATCAGATGCAGCGCTCGCTCCTCCATGGATTCGCCCAAGCCAATAACCATCGTAGCGGTCGTGTTCATGCCAATGCGATGAGCTGTCTTCATTACGTCCATCCAATCTGTCCAGGAGCCCTTCAGTCGGCTGATCTTACGCCGCGTCCGGTCATCGAGAATTTCCGCCCCACCACCTGGCAACGAATCCAGACCCGCTTCATGAATTTGCCGGATCACCTCTTCCAGTGTCAGGCCATCCGAGACCTCCTTCATTTTCTGAATCTCTGCCGGGGAGAAGGAGTGCATCGTAATATCCGGGAAACGTTCCTTAATTCGTCTCAGTAGATCCGTGTAGTAGCTGAACGGCAAATTGGGGTTCGTTCCCCCTTGCATCAGAATTTCAGTTCCATTCACATCCTGTGTCTCTTGAATCTTCTGGAAGATCAATTCATCTGGCAATACATATCCCTCGTCCGAGCCTGGACGGCGGTAAAAGGCGCAGAACCGGCAATATACATCACAGACATTGGTATAGTTAATGTTGCGCCCAATTACGAAGGTCTTGATCGGGTCTGGATGCATCCGATTCATGATGACATTGGCTGCTTCCCCAATCTTCTCTACCTCATTGGATTCAAATAATGCAATGGTGTCCTCTAGATTCATACGCTCGCCCCGCAGGGCTTTATCTAAGATACGATCAATCGTACTCATTCTTAGGTGCCTCCTATCCTGTATTCCATAACTTAAAATTAAATTAGAACTGTGACGCTATCTACAATGCAACCTATGATATATGAAAACTTTCTTACTATTCTCCATCGTAACACAGGTCGAATGTGAAAAACAGCACCTAATCTAGGTGCTGTCCGAAAATTCATAAAATTAATACTATAAATAAATAAGATTCAAAACCGCTCAGCACTACTCGCTGAGAGCCTGATCCAGATCCTTGATCAAATCTTCAATACCCTCCAGCCCCACAGAGAAACGAAGCAATCCATCTGTGATGCCGCGTTCCTTGCGAACCTCTGGAGGCATTGCTGCATGGGACATCATTGTCGGATAGGACAGGATACTCTCTACAGCACCCAGGCTGACGGCTACAATCGGTAGCTGTACCTTGTTCAGGACCTGCTTGGCTCGCTCGCCGCTACCCACATCAAATGATACTACTGCACCATAACCGCTCGATTGCCGCTCATGAATGTCCCGACCCGGATGGTTGGCCAGCCCAGGATAGTACACAGCGGAGATATCTGAGCGCTGACTGAGCCACTCAGCCAGCCTTGCCGTACTCTTCTCACTGTGCACCATCCGTGCCTCCAGCGTCTTCATTCCCCGCATCAGTAGCCAGGATTCCTGTGCCCCTAGCACCGTACCGAGTCCATTCTGCAGGCGTTTCAGCTCCCTAGCAAGCTCTTCTGTACGAGCTACAGCGAGTCCTGCCAGCACGTCACTGTGACCTCCCAGGAATTTGGTAGCACTGTGCAGTACAATATCTACACCCAATTCCAGCGGCCGCTGATAGTAAGGTGTCATAAACGTATTGTCCAGGAACGTAATGAGTCCATGCTCCTTCGCCCAGCCAGTTACTGCTGCAATATCTGTAATCTTCAGCGTCGGGTTGGATGGAGTCTCCATATAGACCGCCTTAGTATTCGTTCGATAGGCGGACTTGACCTGATCCAGATCAGTCATGTCCACGAACGTCGTCTCAATATTCATGCGACTCAGAATCGTGGTCAGCAGTCGGTAAGTCCCTCCATAGACGTCCTCTGTCACGATGATATGATCTCCCGCCGAGAGCATCATGAAGGAGCTGGAGATTGCAGCCATGCCTGAGGCGTACGCGAAGCCCTGAACACCGCCTTCCAGGAGTGCAATATAGTCCTCCAGTGCCTGACGGGTCGGATTACCCGAACGGCTGTAATCATGTACTGGCGGATTAAAAATATCATGATGATGGAACGTAGACGCTTGATAGATGGGCACACTTGATGCCCCGGTCGTCTTGTCTATCTCGGAGCCGAAATGAAGCAGCTTCGTACCGAAATCCAGTGCTGCGCGATCCTTGCCTGTATTTCTGTTATCCTCTGCAGTCATTCCGCATTTCCCTCCTCAACCTCGCGACGCGCGGCTTCCAGTGCCTGCCCCAGATCCTGAATCAGATCATCAGCATGCTCAATACCAACGGAGAAGCGCAGCAAGCGATCATCGACCCCAACAGCCTCACGGATCTCCAATGGAATGTCTGCATGCGTCTGAACTGCTGGATAAGTCATCAAGGATTCCACTCCTCCAAGACTCTCTGCGAAGGCAATCAGGCGAATATGTCTCAGGAGTGGTTCTACATAGCGAGCATCGGTTACTTTAAAGGAGAAGATGCCTGTATTGCCACTGGACTGCTTGGACTGGATATCATGTCCTGGATGATCAGCAAGTCCTGGATGGAATACCTCGGCCACAGCCGGGTGTGTAAGCAGATAATTGGCAATCTTCAGAGAGTTGTACTCATGGCGCTCCATACGCAGAGCGAGGGTCTTCATCCCTTTCATGAGCTGATAAGAATCGCTAGGTGACAGCACCGCGCCAATGGAGTTATGAAGGAAGGCCATTTCCTCGGATAGCTCCTTGCCCTTCGTGACGATCAGGCCTGCCAGTACGTCGTTATGTCCACCTAAATATTTGGTTGCACTGTGAATTACAATGTCTGCTCCTAGCTCTAACGGACGTTGGAAATACGGTGTGAGCAGGGTGTTATCCACGATGGTTAATAGCTCATGCCGCTTCGCCCAGGAGGTGACTCTTTCAATATCTGTAATCATCATCAGCGGATTTGTTGGCGTCTCAATGAATACTGCCTTGGTGTTCTCCCGTCTGGATTGCTCCAGAGCATCGATATCATTCGTATCCACATAGGTTGCTGTTACGCCGAACTTGGACAAGATCCGCTCCAACAAACGATAAGTTCCTCCATACAGATCGAGCGATACAATCAGGTGATCACCTTGTCCAAATAACGAGAATATCGTCTGCAGCGCAGCCATGCCTGAAGCACAGGCAAAGCCAGCATCCCCGGACTCCAGCTGTGCAGCCGCCTCCTCCAGTACTTTGCGCGTAGGATTGGTCGTACGAATGTAGTCAAAGCCTGTGCTCTGTCCAAGACGTGGGTGGCGAAATGCGGTAGCTTGGTAGATCGGGAAATTCACCGCTCCTGTCTTCGGGTCGTTAATGGAACCAATTTGTGCCAGCCTGCTCTCGATCTTCAACTCTCTGTCATCCATATGAAATCCTCCTGTCACCTGTATGAATTTTTAATGATTATACTATTTCTTCTGTTTAAATCTGAGGTCCGATATCGTATGGAGTCTCTTGGTACACATAATAATTCAACCAGTTGGAGAACAGCAAGTTCGCATGGGCACGCCATACAGACGGTGGTGTGCGGGTCGGATCGTCTTTCGGAAAATAGTTATAAGGCAGCTTGACCTCAAGCCCTTTAGCCACATCACGGTCATACTCCCACTTCAAGGACAACGGATCATATTCTGAATGACCAGTTACGAAAATCTGCTTGCCGTCCTTGGTGGCAACGATATATACGCCCGCATCCTCCGAGTAGGACAGTAGCTCCAGCTCTTCAATGGATACAATGTCTTCACGTCGAACCTCGGTGTGCCGGGAATGAGGAGCATAGAACAGCTCGTCGAACCCGCGAAGCAGCTTCACATGGGGCTTCTCAACACTATGCGAGAATACGCCGAAGCATTTGTCCTCCAACGGATACTTAGGAACACCAAAATGATGGTATAGACCCGCCTGTGAAGCCCAACATATGTGCATGGTTGAAGTCACATTCGTCTTCGTCCAGTCGAAGATTCGCTGGATTTCATCCCAATAGTTCACATCCTCAAAATCGAGCTGTTCCACCGGAGCCCCTGTAATAATCATGCCGTCAAACCGGGTATTGCGAATCTCATCGAAGGTCTTATAGAACATATCCAGATATTCCTGGGACGTATTCTTCGATACGTGTGATTGAGGGTGAACCAACGTTACATCTACCTGCAACGGGGTATTACCGATCAAGCGCAGCAATTGGGTCTCGGTTGTTTCTTTGGTTGGCATCAAATTGAGTATCGCAATGCGGAGCGGACGAATATCCTGATGGTAAGCTAAGATTTCGTCCATGACGAAAATGTTCTCTCCAGCCAAAATCTCTTTGGCTGGTAACGTGTCGGGAATCTTGATAGGCATGTGCCCTCTCCTCCTTCGTATAATGAAATTAATCTGAGTTGTGAGCTGCGAGGATTAAAAAAAATGACCCTTCCCAAAGTTTCGAGAAAGGTCATGTTTATACTCCATATACGCCTCTCTCATCTCTCAGACATGTCATCATAATGACATGCTGCAAGAATTAGCACCGTGCGACGTATCGCCGGTTGCCGGGCTTCATCGGGCTAGTCCCTCCACCTGCTCTTGATAAGAAATTGACTTGATTCATGCTTATTCAATTAGTAATGCAATCAGTAATTCAATTACATTCATCATACTTGTTCATAATTATACACATATTGTTCTGTTGTGCAAGAAGAACGTGTGATTTGACCCTTGAAAGCCGCAGGTGTCGAGGGTTATACTATACAAGTGCTATGGACTAGAGTCCTTGTACACATACTAATTCCAGATGAGAGGTGACATCATAATGGAAGGCGACCCGAGCTCGAACAGGCGGACGAACCTAGATAACTATATAGGAATGAGCCTTGCTTGCCGGAGACGGGATACCTATGCCTGCCCAGGCTTCTTAATTGATGTCGGTGCCCGTATGTAATCTGGTCCATGCATCGCTCATTTCTTATGTGATTGACAACCGCTTGTGGCGGGAACATAAGGAGTGATTACGATGAAAATTCGTTTGGTACAGAACGGGGTCTTTACCCCTATTGATGATATTGCTATGACCGTTACACCACCTGAGGAAGGCTTCTTTTGGATCGATGCTGATGTCGATGATCTAATTGTGCTGCAACCCCTCTTCTCCATGCATGATCTGGCTGTGGAGGACTGTCTCAGCGAAGAGGAACAGCGCCCCAAAATTGAGATTTACGAGAGCCATTATTTCATTGTTGTAAATAGCATTCGCTTTGATGATGAGGAAATCTTCCTACGTGCACTCAATATTTTTCTCGGAAGACATTTCATAATTACCGTGACCAAGCAGAAGATCAATGAGCTTCGGATGCTAAAGCCGATTCTATGGGAGCAGGAGGTTCATCAGCCTGACCGTTTCATGTACCTGCTCATTGACTTGATCGTTGATAATTACTTCACGGTCGGTGATCGTATCGAGGTGCGCATCGAGAAGCTGGAGGAAGATATCCTCATGCATACGAAGAAGACGCATCTGAATGAAATCATTGGACTCCGAAGTGAGATTTTGTGGTTGAAAAAGGTACTTGGTCCACAGAAGGAAGTTATCAATACCCTGAATAAACGTGATTTGCGTCTCATTGATGATCAATTACAGAAGTATTTCAGCGACATTTATGAAAATGCGGTAAAAATTTCCGAAACCTTTGAAACCTATCGCGATCTGATGGGCAACCTTCGAGAAGCTTATCAGTCAAGTATTGCGAATCGTGCGAATGAAATCATGCGCGTATTTACAGCCATTACGACGATCTTCATCCCATTAACACTGATTACAGGTATATACGGAATGAACTTCGACAACATGCCTGAGCTGCATACACAGCATGGTTATTATGTAGTGATCGGACTTATGGTGCTATTAGGAACCATCATGTATCTCATCTTCCGCAAGAAGGACTGGATTTGAAAGAAACGATACAGGACGGACAGCTGCTCTAGCTGAATCCGTCCTTTTTATTTAGTTGATCACGCTTGATTCATTCATTGGCAAGCTACGATCGGTCGGTCAGTTCTCCTGTACCGAATCCGAATCAGACGCAATCGCTCATAACGATCACTATTACGCACCTCAGCATGCTGCTCGGTCCCATATACTTTATGCAATACGGGCTTGAGGTATTGATCCCCCAGCTCTTCGTAGGCTGACCAGACGGCATGCTGCTCATCCTCAGACATCGGTGTCAGCTCCTGCATGATCAATGGCTCCAGATTACAGCCGTCACGTGCCAGCTCCTCTAGCAAATCCAACAGTTCACGCCTTGGCAAGCCCGTGCTCTGCCCGAGCTTCTCCAGTCCCTGACCATCAGCTATGCCTTGTAGCACGCATCTTCGTTGGTTGAATTGATCCAGCTCCAATTTATATTTAAGCTCCTTCTGCTTGTAGCTCCAATTCACGAATAGCTGCGGATCCAGTTCCTCCTGAACCCAGTCCAGTGGAAATGATCGCGGCTGCTCCGCACGAGCCGTCAGCTCCAGAATTTCTTTGCCATAGGTCACCAGCTTGCTATCTCCCATCCCTGGTAGCTCTAATAGCTCAGAATCCGTTCTCGGGACAAATGCGCTGATCAATCGTAACAGACGGTTGCCAGCAATCATATAGGGGGCACGTTGATCACGTGCAGATCGGCTACGCCGCCAAGCAACTAGCTCTGCGTATAGCTGTTCATTACTATGCAGCTCACTATAGCAATACAGCTGCTGAATCCCTTTGACACGTCCGCTACTATCATCATGCTCATGAAAAACCCCCTCTAGCAAAGGTCGATATCCAGCTGACAGCTTCTGCGCAAGCTGATACCGGTAGATGCATAGCAGCTCTGACCAATTTCCACCCTCATACCAGATTTCGTTTCGCTCCTCTCCCGTATCCTCACTCCAGCCCGTACTCCATAGTCCGTCCTGCTCCCCGATCCAGATCTGGGCGAATGCTTCCGCCTCTTGGCCATCGTCCTTGTGCAGCCTGTTCAAGAATACAATCTCCATGTCGTTCGTTCCTCCTGTTCCACATCAAAATATATACAGATAAGCACAAAAAAAGCACCTCCCCTGCCATTGGCAAGAAAGGTGCTTCCCTTATCATTCCGTGCTGTTCTGTTACTGTAATAATACTCTGTTCATGTCCAATCGTCAAACGTTAGCGTGCAAGATTTGCCAGAGCCAATGCTCCGGCCAGTCCAGCGTTGTCGCCAAGGCCTGGAGGTACGATATATTGATCAATATCCGTAGTCAGTGCTGCATGCTGTACATATCCGTTCAACAGCTCCTGCAGCTTGGTGCGGATGAGCGGGAACAGCTGCTCCTGCTTCATCACGCCACCACCCATAATAATCTTTTGTGGTGACAAAATAAGTACATAATTCATCAATGCCTGTGCCAGGTAATAGGCTTCCATCTCCCAGGCAGGGTGATCTGCAGACAGTTCCGCTCCCTGCACATTCCAACGTCTGCCAAGCGACGGGCCAGCCGCCAGTCCCTCCAGACAATCCTTATGGTACGGGCAAGTTCCTTCATAGGAGTCATCCGGATGACGGCGCACGACAATATGTCCCATCTCCGGATGTGACAGGCCATGCAGTATCTTGCCACCGACTACAGCGCCTACACCGATTCCTGTACCCACCGTAATGTAGATACAGTTGTCCGTGCCCTTGGCTGCTCCCCAGGTCGACTCACCTAGAGCCGCACCGTTAACATCGGTATCGAAATTCATCGGCACGTCAAAGTGCTCCTTCAGCTTGCCGATCAGATTGTAATTTCCCCAATGCGGCTTCGGAGTCGTAGTAATGTAACCATATGTATGACTGCCCACAATCGGGTCGATCGGACCAAAGGAGCCGACACCGATGGCTTCGACCTGTTTTCCCGTAAAATAATCAACGACCAGCTTCATCGTCTCTTCGGGTGTAGTCGTCGGAAAGCTAACCCGTTCCAGCACCTCGCCCTGTTCATTTCCAATTCCACATACAAATTTGGTACCGCCTGCTTCAATGGCTCCCAATACCTTCATTCTATCGTTCCCCTTCCCCTGCTACTCGCTTGTACAATGAATCCTTCCAGCTGCCTGACAAGGCATCCAGCTCCATCAGCGCTCTGGCCTGCTCAAGATCATTCTTCTCCAGATACTTGACCCGATTCGCCCTCATTACGGTAAATGGATGCTGAGGCCGCTCCAGTAGCTGTAGTGAATCTCCCTCTGCGACCTCGCCTTCCTCCAGCACTCTGAAATAATAGCCGGTATACCCGGTCGATTGAAAGCGAAGCGGGAGCTCCTTCCAATCATACCGAGCCGCCAGCTTGAAGCAAGGCTGCCTTGGCTGACTTACCTGAACTACGGCTTGCCCAATGCGGAAAATATCTCCGATATAGACGTCGTCCTCTAAGGCCCCCTGAAGAGACAAATTCTCTCCGAAGGCACCAAAGGTGAGCTGTCGCCCCATCTCTTGCTCGAATAAGGGGTAACGGTCGATATCGTAGATGCATACAGCCTTATCAGGACCTCCATGGTTAATGAGATCCGCCTGACCATCTCCCGCAACACCAGTACGAGTAAGCATTACTGAATGCTGTACCGGCTTCTTATGAATGCCGCTTAGTATCTGCTTGCCACCATACTGCAGCGGTGATGGCATGCTCACATTCACCGACATGACTTTAGCATCAAGCTCAGTCACATGCATCCCTCCCTATGAACCTACAGCCACGCCCATCAAGCTGCACAGGCTCTTCATTTCCAGCTGTTCGAACTTCTCAAGCACCAGTGCCGGATCAAGCTGAAGCACACTGCTATCTAGTGAGCAAGCAACAGGAACCTCACAGTGAATCCGTGCCAGTGTCCGTGAGAGATGTAGCATCTCCAGATCGCTCTCGATCTTCTTTCGGACTGAGGGAGTCAGCTCATTAAGGCGGCTTAACAGGACATCAATCGTGCCAAATTCCTGTACGAGCTTCAGCGCGGTCTTCTCACCAATCCCGCGGACACCAGGATAATTATCACTGGTATCGCCCATGAGTCCTTTCAGATCAATAATTTGCTGTGGCTGAAGCCCCTTCTCCTCTAATAGGGAATCCGGGGTATAGAGCTTGTAATTGCCGTGTCCCTTTTTCATAATAATGACAGAGACACGATCATCCACCAGCTGTAGCAAATCATGATCCCCTGAGAGAATCAGTACATTTATTCCTTCTTCTCCACTGTAGTGCTTCGCCAAGGTGCCAATACAGTCATCGGCTTCATAGCCCGCCGCGCTGATATTGGGAATACCCAGACTGTCCACTACCTCGCGAATCAGGCTGAATTGGGGGATCAGATCCTCTGGGGCCGAAGGTCGATTGCCTTTGTATGCTGTGAACTGCTCTCCACGAAAGGTCTGTCCTTCCATGTCCCAGCAGCAGACCACATGTGAAGGTTCATAGGTCTGAACCGCATCCCAAAAATAACGTATAAAGCCGTAAACGGCATTCGTAGGCACCCCATCACGGGTTCTGCGGATATAACCGCTAGAGGCTGTCGCGTAGTAGGCACGAAACAGTAGTGCCATACCATCTACGAGCATTACGGATTGCTGTTGCTTCACTTCTCGTTCCGCTCCTATTCGTGTAATATTTCATCCAAGTATAGCATACCTCGTATAAGAACGGCGTGACTTCCAGTAAATGCACCCGGTAAATGCACTCGGCTTGCAGCATATAGCATAATCAGGCTAGTCAATCTGGTCAGCAGGCGACTACAGCCTTATAGCTCGAACTATGCCTTGCTCCATACCTCGGTGAAGGCTTCCTCCTTGAAGCCCACCGTAACCTGGTCTCCATCTGTGACGATCGGCCTCTTGATCAGCCTTCCATTAGAGGCAAGCAAGGCCAGCTGCTCTTCCCGGCTCATGCCAGGTAGCTTGTCCTTCAGCTGAAGCTCCTTGTAGACCTCTCCACTCGTGTTGAAGAACTTCTTAAGCTCCAGACCGCTATTGGCAACGAGCAGAGCTAACTCCTCGACATTTGGCGGTTGGTCAAAAATAGGGCGAAGCTCCAGCTCGTGATCCTGCTCCTTCAACCATTTGACTGCCTTTCGACAGGTCCCGCATTTATCATATTGATAGACGATCAAGTTACTCATGATATCCCTCCAGTTACATTCCATCGCTGATCGGGGCCTTCAACAGACCCATTTAATCTTTACTATTACTATTCAAATACCGTTCCAGGCTTGCCATGTCCTCGGGTAACGGTGCCTGGAATACGAGTCGCTCTCGGGTAATCGGATGGTCCAGTACCAGCTTGGAGGCATGCAGTGCATGTCTCTTGATGCGCATGTCCAGAACCTCGAACGCCAAGCTCTCCGGTGAATCGGCAGCCATTGGCCTGTGCTTGTACATCTTGTCTCCAATCAGCGAGCACCCCAGATGCGTCATATGCACTCGAATCTGATGTGTACGGCCACTCTCCAGCTTCAGAGATACCTTGCACGCTGCCGCCCACTGCTGCTCCACCTGATATTTGGTCAGCGCCGGATAGCCTGTTGGCGTAACGATGCGTCGATGCGGCTCCTCCGGATCACGATCAATAGGCCCGTCCAGCATTCCGGTGGGATGCGGCGGGCTGCCATGCACGAACGCTGTATACAGCTTATCTACTGTGCCTGCAATCATCTGCTCCGAGATATGCTGGTGCACATAAGGATTCTTCGCAATCGCAAGCGCCCCGCTCGTCTCCTGATCAAGCCGATGAACCGGTCTGAAGCGGTAAGCAAGCCCCTGTTCACGCCAGTAGTGAACAATTCCATTAGCCAGTGTCCCCGTGTAGTGACCATGCGTCGGATGCACGATCAGACCCGCAGCCTTGTTCACAACCAGCAAATGCTCATCCTCGTACAAAATGTCGAACGGTATGGGCTCAGGCAAAATGTCCTCTGATACCTCCTGCTCCATCCGAAGCTGAATGAGATCCCCCGTAGATACACGCACACTGATGTATACCCGCTCTCCATTCAGCATAATCCCCTGCTCCGTCAGCTTGAGACGGGAGAGGAGCTTGCGGGATACGCCCATACGCTTCTGTAAAATCGTCTTGAGCAGTAGTCCATCCTCCTCCGGGGATATTATATATTCAATTGGCTTGTAATACAGTGTCATTTTTTTCTCCCGAACACCTTTTTGCTCCGCAAGTACTCCACATCGGGAACACCAAGCCGTACATTGGCAGTACGCGCTAGTACGAAGAAATAATCGGATAGCCGATTTAGATACATTCTTACAGCCGGATTAATATCGGTATGCGCTCCTAGTGTAACTGCGCGACGTTCCGCACGGCGACACACTGTTCTGCACACATGCAGCGTCGATGAGAGCTGACTCCCACCAGGAATGATAAAACGCTCGACCTTCGGATTCTCCTCCTCACAGCGGTCAATCCATTGCTCCAGCCGTGCCGACATTTCGTCCTTCACCTTGTACTTGCTCTCATTCAGCTTGACGAACGCCAGATCAGACCCGCAATCGAACAGCTCCTGCTGGATTTCCTGCAGCTGCTCACGCACATCCTGGAACAGCTCGCCTTCAGCAAAGCTAATAGCCTGTCCCACAAAGCTGTTCAATTCGTCTATCGTGCCATAAGCCTCGACGCGATCATCATCCTTGCGGACTCGTCCTCCGATCACCGAGGTCTGTCCTTCATCACCTGTACGTGTATATACTCCCACTGTCTATCCTCTCCTTCAGCACTTATCTCTTCATTGCCCTTATTCCACGATAGCCTTTATTACTTTGATTGCTTCATCAATATTGGAGGTTCTAGGCGGAACCGTCACGAACAAATTAGGAGAAGTATACTTTAAATCCTGAAATAACGCCGTCTCTGCTGCCGGAATTCCATACAGATGCGTCTCCTGCACGATATCCTCCACTTCCTTGCCATCCCGGTTCACCGGCTTGAAGACACCGCCTTCAAAAACACCGTTCTTGTACGTATCTGCATCAAAATATTCATCAAGAGGTAGATTGCCACCTTGATTTCCATTTATCTTCATATCCTCTTCCGGTAGAATGAACAGGTCATGCTCACCCGCAACGTATTCAATTAACAGCTTCTGCCTATCATAAATTGGACTCGCAGCCACCTCGATCTTGGTTCCCTCTTCCCCCAGCTTCTCCTGTAGCAACTGCTGCATCTGATCCTGGATCTGGCCAGGGTCTCCTTGGTTATCAATAATAAATATGGAGAATGTATCCTCCTTTGCTCCACAGCCTGCCAGCAAAATAATAGCAAATACCCCAAGCACCAACCGCATCATTCTCATCTAATTCCAGCCCTCCCATTCATTCTTTCAATATAGCACAAGTGAAGGGTACAACAAAAGAAGACCCCGAAGGGTCCCCCAATTCAAGCTTAAATCACCCAGAGTGCAATGACTTAAAGCTCTTCTTCACATAATATGATTTCATATATTCATTGATCTTCAGATCCAGCTGACAACTGATCTCGACTACCAAATCAGAAGTAAGTGACTCCTCCTGTTGGAACATCCTCACCATTTCATCGCGCAGGTACAGTATTTCGTCTTCCAGAGAAATGCTGCTTGCGACTGACTTAGGCTGTTGTTGTTCGACGCAAATCAAAAACATTCCTCCTTGAAATGATCTTCCCTTAACGATTACAAATTATAACACATATTCCAAAAATGAAAAGCATATTTTGTAAATTTTTCAAACTTCTTATCCTTCTTTTTTAACTTTATACACAAATTGTCCGATTCGATCGAGTGCCTCGGTCAATTGTGCTACTGAAGTCGCATAAGAGCAGCGAAGGTAGCCTTCTCCGCCCAATCCAAATACATTCCCTGGCACGGCAGCCACATTGCCTTCTGCGAGAAGTCTCTGGGCGAATTCATCGGAGCTCAGGCCGGTAGACTGAATGCTCGGAAAGACATAAAACGCTCCTTGTGGTTCATGGCAATCGAGACCGATATCCTTTAGCCCTTGCACCATTAATCGACGGCGCTGATTATAGGAATCGACCATGCGCTCCTTCTCCTCTTTACCGTTGCGCAATGCTTCAAGGGCGGCTACCTGTCCCATGGACGAAGCACACATGACGGTATACTGATGAATTTTCAGCATCGCCGAAATCAGCTCCGGATGTCCGCAGGTGTAGCCCACTCTCCAGCCTGTCATAGCGAAGGCTTTGGAGAAGCCACTCACCAGAATGGTACGGTCCTTCATGCCAGGAACAGAGGCAAAGCTCGAATGATTCTGACCATAGGTAAGCTCGGCATAGATTTCATCCGAGATCACAATCAAATCATGCTTCTTCACAACCTCGGCGATCGGCAGCCAATCCTCATAGGTCATCGTTCCTCCAGTCGGATTGCTCGGATAGCACAGAATGAGCACCTTCGAGCGAGGTGTGATCTTGGCCTCCAGTGCTTCAGCCGTCAGCTTGAAGTTATTATCAGCGAACATCTCGATGCCGACAGGCACGCCTCCGCCAATATAAGCAATAGGAGAATAGGAAATATAGCTAGGCTCAGGAATGAGAATCTCATCCCCTGGGGTAATAAGGGCACGAAGGGCCAGATCAATGGCTTCGCTTCCCCCTACCGTTACTATTATCTCATTCTTCGCATCATAGCGTACAGAAAACCGCTCATCCAGATAATCGCTGATCGCCTCGCGGAGCTCTGGTGTCCCTGCATTGGAGGTGTAGCTCGTGAAGCCCCGCTCCAGTGAATATACACACGCTTCCCTTACATGCCATGGCGTAACGAAATCCGGTTCACCGACACCCAGTGTGATAATATTTTTATTGGTGCCTACGAGATCAAAAAATTTGCGAATGCCTGAAGGCGGGATATCACGGACCTGTGGCGCCAGATAAGAGCTCATTGGTTTGCTATGTGTGACAGATTCCTGCTGCTGTTTGAGAGTCATAGGATATCCTTCTTTCTTATGGTGAAATCTTCAGGCGCTTATCTTCTTCCTTGTCTTCGAAGATAATGCCGTCCTGCTTGTATTTTTTCAATGTGAAATTCGTCTTGGTAGATAGTACTGAATCAATTGGGGAGAGCTTCTCGGACACAAAATTTGCAACCTCACGCAAATTGCGACCCTCCACTTCCACAAGCAGATCATAGGCTCCTGACATTAAATAGACAGATTTCACTTGTGGATACAAATAGATTCGCTCGGCAATTCCTTCGAACCCTCTGCCACGCTCTGGTGTAATTTGAACCTCGATCAAGGCTGTTACCTTCTCGTCGTCCACCTTGTCCCAGTTGACCACTGCTGCGTATTTAACAATGACATGCTCATCTTCAAGCTCTTGAATGGCGGATTTGACCTCCTCCTCCGTTGCACCCAGCATGGTTGCAAGCAGTGAAGGGGTCCTTCTCGCATCTTCCTTCAAGAGATCCATAATTCTCAGCTTTAATTCATTCACCTGTGTCATGTATAAGCCTCCACGAAAAGAGATTAATATTCATATTACAATAATTCATTAGCTATGCAAAGCAAGCATTTGTGAGAAATCCTTTAGAGTAATCATAGATAACAATAATTACAAAGCAAAAAAAACCGCCTGCTCCATAATAAGGATACAGGCGGTCACAAGTATCACTGCTTCAAAGGCAACTACACTCGTTTACATATAATAAGAATTGCTTGTATGGCCGTAGTGCCCCTGTTGCTGAGCTTGACCGTACATGCCACTAGTGGAAGCCTGCTTTTGTTGCATGAATTGCTGGCATTTTTGCTGAGTCTTGTGCGCCTCCTGGATCTGCTTGTCCATTTCCTGACGAAGCGCTTTTCCGCCCAATGTATACATCTGATTTTGCTGCATGAGACGGAAGAGATCTCCTTGCTGCCGAAGTGTGGCACCAGTCAGATCGTTGAATAGCTGACGAACGGTAGGACATGCAGATTCTGTCGTGGCCGTCGTATACTCTCGGGATGTGCGCTTCAGATCGGCCAGGATGGTATACAGCAAATCCTCTTCGGGCATAAATGAACTAGTGTTTTGATTGGAATACATGAACGTGTTCCCTCCTTGATCAATTGTTCGAGCTTAGGGACGAATGACCCTAGGCTGCATGCTGAGTGGATGTCGTAAAGCCTAATGAGCCAGGCTGCTGACAGATAGACTCTCGAATCGTTATTGGGGCTGGGTAGGAGCCAGCTGCTGATGCTGATGCAGAGCCTGGATCAGCATGTTCAGGTGCTGCTCATGAGTTCGTGCGAACTGCATGCAGGCTTGCTGAATGGCTGGCTGCTGGCTGGAGGCCGCTGTAGCTGTGCACTGCTTCAACAGTAGCTCCTCATTGGAAATGGAATCCATAATGTACTCCAGTTCTTTCGTGGTTAAAGGCTGCATTTGCATGGATTGCATGGTATGTCCTCCTTCATCATGTAGATGCTTGCTGGACCAAGCCGCCTGTATATCTATACGAGCAAGTGCCCACCGCACAATCGCTCAGGCAGGCCCAAATCTGATATGTAGTCAGGCAGATCAGTCCAGTAACTTCATCGCTAGTTAGATTGTCCTATACTACGAATTTTATGACACAACAGAAATAATGACCTTTTTTGAACAATACAAAAAAGCAATTAACAAGCTGTTCTTATATATTTTTTTGAAGGGACGATGGAGATGATCTTAACGAATGGACGTTTATATTGGCCAACAACTGTAGGTAAAACCTCGCAGCATTCTCCGTTAACCGAAGATATTAGCTGTGATGTATTAATCATAGGTGGCGGTATGGGCGGCTCGTTGATCTCCCGACTGCTCACAGATCGGCAAGTGGACACCGTGCTGATCGACAAGAGAAAGGTGGCTCACGGAAGCTCCTCTGCTAACACAGGGCTATTACAATACAGCAATGACAAGTCGTTGACTTCATTCATGAACACTTTCGGAGAAGAGAACGGGGTACTATTCTATAAAATGTGTCAGCAGTCGCTGGAGCAGCTGGAGATGCTAAGCAAAAATATCCCGACAGACCCGAAGTTCATCCGACGCAGCAGCTTATATTACGCTAGTACACCGGAGGATGTGTCCAAGCTGCAGACGGAATATGAGCATCTCAGAGCACATGATTTCCCTGTGGATTATTGGAACGCCCAAGATATAAGCCATCGTCTACCTTTCACGAAGCCTGCAGCTTTGTACACGAGCGGGGATGCCGAGGTGAACCCGTTCCGCTTCGCGCTGGGTCTACTTCAATCGGCTGTAGAGAAAGGTCTACGTATATATGAGAATACCGAGGCCAAGCGATTGGAATTTCTGGAGGATGGCGTTCTCTGCCACACTCCTGACGGTCGAATCCGTGCACAGCGGGTTGTCTTCTCCACAGGGTATGAGACACAAGAAATCAAACGTGATGCAGGGGCAGTGCTGGAGAGCTCTTACGCCATCGTGACGAAGCCTGTCAACAATCTGGATGACTGGTATGAACGCTGCCTGATCTGGGAGACAGCTAGGCCCTATCTGTACATGCGCACCACGGTAGATAATCGAATCATTTGTGGAGGCCTCGATGAAGATGTGCTCATACCCGAGGAACGCGAACGGCGTATCGTTCATCAACAAAAGGTCCTGCTGGAGCGTCTGCAAGAACACTTTCCGAGGCAAGATTTGCAGATTGATTATGCATGGGGGGCCGTCTTTGGCACTACGCATGATGGCTTGCCTTATATAGGGGGTCATCCTCGTTTCCCACATTGCTATTTCCTGGAGGGATATGGTGGGAATGGTGCTGTGACGAGTATGATGGCTGCACAGCTGCTTACTGATGAGATCACCGGGACATCACGTCCTGAACTGGAGCTCTTCTCGCTGACCCGTACAACCAAGCCATCACCGCACCATAGCCCCCCATGAGATCTACATAAGAGAATGTGTTGCAACGAGCCTGATGCATCAAGCATCAGGCTTCGACTGCCAGCCTGCAGACTGCAGCACCGGACGTATGCACAGCCACCCTAAGACTGGAGCTGTTCCAAGGCCAATCAGCAGCCAGATGATCACTTGTGGAGCTTGACTGAGTGACAACACACCGATAAATATCAGTGTACCGACCAAGCGCCCCGTCATCAGGCTCAGCTCACGCAGGACGACCAATTCTACCCGCAGCTTGACATCCTCCCCCGATGCCGCCATGAGATCGAAGCCTAAGGAGATCATGGGGATGATATACAGCGGAATGAACAATGCCGTTCCAGCTCCAGCGAGCAGTAGTATTGTGTAGTTCATTTTCCACAGTAATGGGCACATAACAGCCACCAGCAATACAGCGCCGAGCAGCATTCCCGACGTTCGAAATGGCGGCTTCAGCCATTTGCCGACTGCCCAGAAGCTGAACAAGGATACCGCCGAGGTAATTAACGAGAATTGCCCCAGCTTCCATTCCTGATTCGTGACGACATAGACCATCAGGATGAACAAAAACGAATATACACCTTCACGCACACCCTGTGCGACGAGCCCCAAGGAAAGCCATCTCCAGCTCTTCTCTCCTCGCAAGCGATGAACGGGCTCCAGCCAATGATACGTCCCTTCGACTTTGCGTTTTTTCAAGAAAAAGCTCAGTACGACACCACCAACATAGATACCCAGGGAGATTGTGAAAATCACCCGGTAACCAGCATCATCGGACATTTTGGCTATAATCCATGCTGACAGTAAAGGACCGACAATCCCGGCAAAGGAACCAAGCAGCCCTACCCATCCATTGAATTTATCACGACTATCGCGATCCGTTACCTCGAAATACACCACGTTGAATGCCAACCAGAACAACCCGAGCGCAGCACCAAGAAGGATCCCCAAAGGCCAGATATAATCGATGGACTTGGGCCCTAGCCACAGGATCACCAGATAGAACAACCCTGACAGCGCCGTACCTAGTCGCAAGGCGTTCATCTTATTGTGCTCTTTGACCCATTTTCCTGCCAGCCAAAAAGTTAATCCAAGGGCCAACTGCTGACTGACGGTGAACCAGCCAATCATGATATAATCCTGCTTCGCCTTCCATAGATACACGTTCAAAAAAGTACCCGATAAAGCTCCGGCAAATACAAACAGCCCATTCATGCCAAGCAGCAGAATAGACTGTAAGTTGAGGTTAGTCCTCATATGGTTCCCCCTATCCAATAGCTGCTGCCGTTAGATGCCGCTCAGCTTTAAGATACCCCTAATTCAGCAAAACATGTCCTTCCATATTGTCAGATTTTTTTGAAACACTGCAAAAAACGACAGCTCTCATCATTTTCTGATTGAGCTGCCGCTACATGCTTTTGTGCTTGCAATTGAAGTATTCTTAACCAATCATAGTCCTGTGTCCATCCAATATTACTGGTTGTCTCCTGCCGCGAGATGTTTAATCATGCGTACACGATCATTCTCTGCCAAAGCGTGTTGAATGTGGAAGCAGCTAGTGCACACATAGACATTCATGTGAAAAGGAGGCTGCATAACAGACTTCCCAAGTGAAGCTGGTATTGCAGGCTTGAAGGTATCCGCAGTTACCTCCTGTGTGCCTGTAAGCAGCATATACTCCCTGCATTGTGGACATTCTGGTACTTCCTCCTGTCCATCCAATGCCTGCTGTACACGATCCTGATAAGCTCCAAGGTCTGTCCCCTCTTCCTGCAGTCTCTGCAGGGTATGTGGAACAGGGACGTTGTACATCCCTTCCTCATCCCACCCCAGATCGTCATCAGCCGCTTCTGTAACGGCTTCCTGCTCTTCCGCGCCCTCATCCTCATCCAAATGCACACTAATCGTGCGATAACCGTCCAATTCATTGTGGCAATAAGGACATTCTTTCTCTGGACCAATCTCCTCATCCCATACGATCTCAGTATGGCACCACGGGCATACAGTTGCTTCCATCTTATTGCTCCTCCGTTCTTGCGTTCAGCTCAAAGTCATTATTATTTACTCGTGAATCCATTTCACAACTCAAGGGCGATTATACAATACTGGCACCGATTACGAAGGATAGAGACACCGAAATGAGCATAGCGAATAATCCTACAGCTCGATTATCTTCCTTAATCTCCTTGTCGATCGAGAATACAGGAGTCAGAAATTCAAAAAGGAAATAGGCGGCCAGCAACAAAAAGAAACCAACCGTTGACCAGATCATGGCATCGTAGACACTTGCTTTGGCAAGGATGCTGAATCTGAGCACATTGCATATGCCGAATATTTTCCCTCCAGTTGCCATAGCGACCGCTACATTCCCTTTTCGAATCTCATCCCAGCATTTATACCGCGTCACCAATTCAAAACAATACAAAAACACAATCAGCTGCAGTACCGCTACTGAAAAGTAGCCCAGCATCATCCCCAGCGGGTAAGATAACAATTGATCTATCATCAAATATCGCCGCCCCCGTTCAGCCCAGACTATTTGAGCTCAGCTACGGTAACTCCTGTACCGCCTTCGCCATAATTTCCGATACGGAAAGACTTCACATGCTTATGTCTGCGCAAATAATCCTGAATGCCTGTTCGCAGCACGCCCGTCCCTTTCCCGTGAATAATAAAGACCATTCCAAGGTTCGCTAGAAATGCCTCATCAATGAAGCGATCGACCTCAATTAAGGCTTCCTCTACGTTTGAACCACGCAGATCCAGCTCACTGCGAACATTCTCATCCCGGGTACGCTTCACACCAGCCGAAGCCCGCTGTGTCTTCTGAGGCTGTTTAGGTGTGTCCAGCAGCTCCAGATCATCCAGACTGACCTTCATTTTCATGATGCCCAGTTGAACGATGGCCTCCTTCGCACCAGACAACTCTACAACATGGCCTTTCTGGTTAAGGCTATGCACTGCAACCTCATCCCCTGGCTGGATACTTCTGCGCCCTCCGCCCTGGCGTACAGCAGATTTCTTCTGGCGTTGTTTGGGAGCTGCCTCCTCAAGCTGCTTGCGGGCCGCGATCAATCGGTGCTCCTTCACTGAAGCCCCTTCCTCTTGAGCCATTCTGCGCAGGTCGCCTATGATCTGCTCCGCTTCCTTACGCGCCTTCTCAATGACATCTCTGGCTTCGCTCTCAGCTTTGTCCAGCATGCGATCACGCTGTCCCTCAAGCTTCTCCATCTCCTGTTGATAACGGGCCTTGAGCTCTTCATGCTCCCGACGCAAGCGTCTCGCTTCCTCGCGCTCCTGCTCTGCACCAAGGCGATTCTCCTCCAAGGAAGCAATCATATGCTCAACGCGCTGATCCTCTTCTGTCACCTCACCGCGAGCATAATCCAGGATACGGGAAGGAAGTCCCAGACGCTCAGCAATGGCAAAGGCGTTGCTTCGACCAGGTACACCTACTAACAGACGGTATGTCGGGCTCAAGGTAGCAACATCGAACTCCATGCTTGCATTAATTACACCTTCACGATCATAGGCGTAAGCCTTAAGCTCACTGTAGTGCGTGGTCGCGACCATTCGGCAGCCTGTTGCATGAATATGCTCCAGAATAGCTACCGCAAGCGCAGAGCCTTCTGCCGGATCGGTTCCAGCACCAACCTCATCAAGCAGCACCAGGCTGCGAGAAGACATTTGCTTAAGAATACTAATGATATTCGTCATGTGACTGGAGAAGGTACTCAGATTCTGTTCAATGCTCTGCTCATCCCCAATGTCCGCATAGATCGCATCGAAGACAGACAGCTGGCTCTCATCCTCTGCCGGGACGAATAGTCCAGACATGGCCATAAGGCTCAGCAGACCAATTGTCTTCAAAGTAACCGTCTTACCACCGGTATTCGGACCTGTCACAATAATTGAAGTAAAGCTATCCCCAAGCTCCACATCGATCGGTACAACCTTCTCGAGCGGAATCAACGGGTGACGTCCCCTGCGAATACGCATACGACCCTGGTCATTCATGAACGGCAGGGTGGCCTTCATATGACGAGCAAGGCGGGCCTTCGCGAACATAAAATCAAGACTTGCCAGCATATCCGCATCATACAACAGCAGATCAGCCTGTTCTCCTACAAGAGCAGTTAGCTTTTGGAGAATGATCTCAATCTCCCGCTCCTCCTGCAGTCGCGTCTCACGAAGCTTGTTATTCATCGCCACAATAGACTCGGGCTCAATGAACAGGGTCGCCCCAGAGCCCGATTGGTCGTGAACGATCCCGCCGAAGTAAGCTCGGTGCTCGGCTTTGACTGGGATGACAAAACGATCACCACGAATCGTAATAAGCTGATCCTGCAGCATCTTGGACACCGTGGAGGAACGAATCATCGCATCCAGCTTCTCCCTAATCCGGACTTCACCGGATCGAAGCTCACGACGGATTTGTCCCAAGGCGGGGCTTGCTGTATCTAATACATCTGCATGCTCATCGATGCAATTCTTGATGGCATTTTCCAGCGCCTTCTGGTCGGAGAGCTGTTCGCTCACTGCCAGCAATGCGCCAATCGGATGCTCTTCATGAATTGCACTGATATATGAACTGATTCTGCGGCCTGCCTGGACCGTTGTACGAATCCCCAAGAGTTCATGAGGGTTCAAGGTGCCCCCGATCCGTGCTCTCTTAATGGCTGGTGACATGTCCACTACTCCGGTAAATGAAGGGGTTCCCTTCAGACGGTCCACCGCAAAGGCTTCATCCGTCTCCCTTAATAGTGCTTCTATATATTGAACTTCTGTAAATGGGCGAAGCTCCTCAGCACGCTGCCGTCCCATCGGTGTCTGTGTGTAGCCCGCGAGTGCGGATAGAATTTTACTGTATTCCATTGTCTGCAATATTTTCGGATTCACATTCATACTCCTTCAACGTTATATCCATATTATAACGAAACCAGCTCTCTTTCGCTATTTGTGTTACTGGACACATAAGATTCGAACATGTGAAACACACTAGATGCTGTATCACAAGAAGACCATAGGAGGTTACACATGAGAATTCTGGGACATATCGTTCGATTTATTGTCGCCGCTCTGGTGCTGATGGTCGTGGGCTGGATCGTACCAGGCTTTAGCGTAGGCGGATTCATGAGCGCCCTAATCCTCGCGATCGTCATAGCGCTTATTGGCTGGATCGTCGAGGCCATGTTCGGCAGACGAGTTAATCCATTCGGTAGAGGCATCGTTGGATTCATCGTCAGCGCTCTGGTGATCTATGTTGCGCAGTTTATCGTCGGAGGCGTGGAAGTCTCCATATTGGGAGCCATTCTTGCTGCCTTGGTCATTGGGATTATCGATCTGTTCATTCCTGTTGCGACTCCCTTTGACGCAGGACGAACCGGTAAGAGCTAGTTCCGGAACATAGCAAGGATAGGATAAACGACTAGAACATCAAGATCATCAAAATCAATAAGATCAACAAGAGAACGACAAGAAAAGCTGCCGACCAAGCATGAAGCTTGACGGCAGCCTTTTTGCTATGCTCTAGCTTGAAGCACTTAAGGAACATACTGCACAGAGAATAATGCAGCCTTCCTTTGCAATCCTGTATATAGCTTCATACCCAATAACAGTACTTCTACAAATGGATTCGTACCTAGGAGCTACTGGTCCTGTTCTATAAGTTCAATCCATTCGTTGTACTCCGTTTGAAGCTTGGCATACTCTTCCCGAAGCTGGCGATGCTCCTCTGCAAGCTTCTCGTTCTGCTCCTGCTCCAGCTCTCGCTGCACCTGAAGTAATCTCAACTGGTGGGCTGTAAGCTCATAACGATCGCCTAGCTCCGACAACTGTAGCTGCAGGGCATCTCTGGAATGGATAGCTTCTTCACGTGTGTTGATCAATTCCATGCGAGCTTTCTCTGCCTTCTCAGCCTCATGCTCCAGTTGCCTCTTATCCTCAGATACCGCAGCTACCTCATGCTGCCAAGCGCTAATCTCCTGCTCCCGCTGCTCCTGTTCCGCCTTCAGGTCGTGGATCGTGGACAGATGCTCCTCGCATCTCACCTGCCATTCAATGGCCTCTTCCTCCAGCTGCCCCACTTGTACCTTGTACACGCTGACTTGCTCTTCCAACTGGGCCATCTGTGTATGCAGTTCGTCCATTTCCCGCTGCTGCACAGTGATGGCTGTCTGAAGCTCATCTTGTGAACGTTGCGAGTCCTCCAGCAGACTAGCCGATCGTTCCATCGCTGAGCGCGCCTTGTCCAGTTCGGCTGCACGTACATCCAGCTCTGCTACTAGCTGCTCATAGCGCTCCTGCTCTTCCTCAAGAAGCTGCTCGCTGGTCTTCAGCTCTTCATTCAGTTGGGCGATTGTCTGTTCAAGCGGTTGCTGCCGTTCTTGCTCCCTCTGGAGCTTCTGTTGCTGGCTCTGCAGCTGCTCTTCCCGCTTCGACACTTCCTCCTGAAGGACTGCCACCCGCGCTCCGTGCTGCTCAGCCAGCTCCTCCGTGGCCCTCAGCTGCTGCAATAGCTCCTGCTGGTCTTGCAGCTGCTCTTCTCGCTTCGACACTTCCTTCTGAAGGACTGTCACCCGCGCTCCGTGCTGCTCAGCCAGCTCCTCCGCGGCCCTCAGCTGCCGCAATAGCTCCTGCTGGTCTTGCAGCTGCTCTTCTCGCTTCGACACTTCCTTCTGAAGGACTGTCACCCGCGCTCCGTGCTGCTCAGCCAGCTCCTCCGCGGCCCTCAGCTGCCGCAATAGCTCCTGCTGGTCTTGTAGCTGCTCTTCTCGCTTCGACACTTCCTCCTGAAGGGCTGTCACTCGCGCTCCGTGCTGCTCAGCCAGCTCCTCCGTGGCCCTCAGCTGCTGCAATAGCTCCTGCTGGTCTTGCAGCTGCTCTTCTCGCTCAGACAGCTCTCCCTGAAGAGCTGCAATCTCTGTTTGATACTGCTCGACCTGTTCCTCAGCAGATTTTTTCTGCTGCAGGAGGTCTGCCAGCTCGCTTTGCAGCTTGCGACTGGAGGCATGAGCCTGCTCCAGAATCTTTTGAATTCGCCGCTGCTCCTCCTCCATCTTCTCCTGTTGCTGATGCAATGCTGACATTTCCTGCTCCAAACTGCTGTAGCGTACCTGAAGCTCTTCTCGTTCCTGTACGGATTGTTGCTCTCTTGCCTGTACTTCCTTCAGACTCGACACAAGCTGACTACGTGTCTGCTCGGCTTCTTTAAGCTTCTCCAGAACTCCCTTAAGCTCTTTGGAGAGTTGCTCCTTGTCACCTTTGACATCCAGTAGCTGATCTCGCAGGTCTTGAAGCTGAGCCTCATAATCACGCGACATCTCCTCCTGAAATGCCTCGGACTCTTCCAAGCGGGCCTGCTCCTGCAGAAGCTGGGCCTGAGCCTGCCTGCTGTCATCCTCCAGCTGCTTGGTCAGTTCCGCGAATTTGGCCTCCCAATCCGCTTGTTGCTGAGCATGCTTGGCTTCGAGCTCGGTACGCAGCTGCTCCTTCTCCTTCTGAAGCTGCTTGGCATATGCCTGCTCTGCCTCGTTCAGGCGAGATTTCGTCACTTGCTCTGTCTCCGAACGAATCTTATCTGCTCTGCTCTCCGCATTCGCGACGGCTTTGGTCAGCTCTGCTGTCCGCTGCTCCTGCTGCTTCAAGAGACGCTGTAGCTCCTGCAGCTCCTTGGCGGAACGCTGCTGGGCGTCAGCAAGCTCCTTCTGAAGCTTCTGCTTCTCCTCATTCGTCTGATTGTAGCTACCTTGTAGCGAAGTGTTCTTTTCCTGCTGCTCTCCAAGCTGGGTCTGCAGCTGAGCAAGCTCATTTCTTAACTCTGTCCGCTCTTGAGATACACGGTTCAGGTTTTTTTGCACATCATTCAATTGAATAGCCTCTTCGGCCATATGGACAGCAGCCAGCACAGCCAGTCGAGGCGTATCGAGATGTGAATGGGCCTGGGCAACAGTGTGCATGCGATCATTGACATAGCTCGCTACTTGCTTCATATATTCGGTGCTGCTACCGACAAGCTTGTAGGAATTACCATATATTTCAACAGCGACGCGTACGCGCTCCGGTGTATTCACAATAACGCCCTCCTCTGATCTGAATGTAGATTCTATGTTGTATGGTGGTAGTCTATTCGTATTTTTTCATAGTGTCTTCTGTGGAAGCACAGTGATGACGTTTTTCTAATTGTACTCGTATCACTACAGGATGCAAATCTCGGCTCGATTGTACAAAAACACGATTCAAGACTATTTTGTAGATGCAAAAAAAGCCACATCGAACCTATGCTTCCTTAAGATTCGATGTGGCCTGGCTTATTTCCTGCTATTTTCTTAACTCTGCTCCAAAACTTTGCTCCAATGCTTCTACGACACGGGCATGGGCTACAGAGATTTCCTCATCGGTCAACGTCCGCTCCTGATGGCGATAACGCAGAGCGATAGCTACGCTCTTCTTATGCTCACCGAGCTTGCTGCCCGTGAAGATATCGAACACCTCCGCATGCTGCAGCAGTTCGCCACCGGATTCCCGGATCGTCTTCAGCAGATCCCCTGATTCTACCGCTTGATCTATAACAACGGCAACATCACGTTCAACGGATGGATAACGCGGCAGCTCGTGATAACGAATATTGCGATTCATATGTCTTACGATGGCATCAAGTGCGATCTCGGCCACATAAGTATCCTGAAGATCATGCTTGTGCTGAATCTCCGGATGAAGCTGTCCAAGTGTGCCAATCCATACCTGCTGTCCATCGAGCTCAAGGTATACCGACGCTGCACGTCCCGGGTGATAGCCTTGCGGCTGGTTAGCCACATAACGTGCCTGCTCAGCCAGACCTGCATAGGACAGGACAGCCTCAAGCGCACCCTTGAGGTCGAAGAAGTCAACCGGTTCAGCTGCTGCGTTCCATTGCTTCGTACGGCGACTGCCTGTCAGCAGCAAGCTAAGGACAGGAATTTCCTGAGGCTGCTTGGTCAAAGTCTCCTCACCGCTCAGGAAGACACTTCCGATCTCGAAGAAGGACAGATTCTCCTGTTTGCGGTTGCGGTTATAGACAGCTGCATCAATCATATGCGGAAGCATGCTGGTACGCAGTACACTGCGCTCTTCGCTCATTGGCATCGCCAAGGCTACAGGGTGAGCACCTTCCAGCCAGGAAGGAAATTGTCCGTTCTGTCCTGGATGGGTAAAGGAATAACTGATCATCTCCTGCCATCCACTGTGCACGAGCAGTTGACGAAGCGCTCTCCGCAACGACTGGGCTGGTGTCAATGTTCCTTGTGTTGTAGGTCCTTCAATGGGTGTCGTCGGGATATTATCATATCCGTACAAGCGAGCAACCTCTTCAATCAGATCAACATCCAGTGTAATGTCACCGCGTCTCGTTGGCACTGCAACCTCCAATACACCGTGCTCAGCATCACCGTAATCAAAATGCAGGCGCCCAAAGATTGTCTTGACCTCCAGCAGTGACAGCTCCGTACCGAGATAACGGTTCAGCTTATCCAGGCTCAGGCGGACAACTCGATTCGCAGTCTGAGCTTCTCCCGCTTCGACAATACCTTGCAGCACAGACCCTTGGGCGTATCGCTCAATCAAGGCTGCTGCCCGGTTCAGCGCAGGAATGACTGCTCCTGAGTCTACCTCTTTCTCGAAGCGCAGGCTTGCTTCTGAACGGAGGCCCAATTGCCGAGAAGTCTTACGAACACTACTGCCACTGAATCTTGCAGATTCCAGCACAATGTTCACTGTAGTCTCGCTGACCTCTGAATTGGCGCCGCCCATCACACCAGCAATTGCAATTGGCTTCGCACCATCGGTTACGAGCAGCATATGTGGCTCAAGCTTGCGCTCTTGATCGTCCAGCGTCACCATGGTCTCGCCAGCATTGGCCAGACGTACCGAAATCTGCTTCCCTTCCAGCTTATCTGCATCAAATGCATGCAATGGCTGTCCATACTCCAGCATAACATAGTTGGTAATATCGACAATGTTGTTAATTGGACGAATACCAGCAGCCATCAGGCGGTTGCGTAACCATAGCGGAGAGGGTCCAATCTTCACTCCCTTGATGACACGAGCTGCATAGTGGGAGCATTGCTCGGATGCCGCAATCGACACCTTCAGCTCCTCGGCAGCAGCTTCAGCTACCTCGACAAGATCGGCTTGTGGGTTAGGCAAAGTAACATCTCGGCCAAAAATGGCACTGACCTCATAGGCTGCCCCCAGCATGCTCAAGCAATCCGAACGATTCGGTGTCAGATCGAATTCCAGCACCTGATCCTCCAGACCGAGCAGCTTGGTGATTGGTGTTCCAATCTCCGTCTCCTCAGGCAAGACCAGAATGCCTTCCTGTTGGTCCTTCGGCAGCAATTTGTCGTTCAGACCCAGTTCCTTCGCTGAGCAGATCATACCTTGTGAAAGCACACCACGCAGCTTTGCTTTTTTGATGTCAAGTCCGCCAGGCAGCTTCGCGCCGACCAGAGCTACAGGAACCTTTTGTCCGGCATCTACATTTTTCGCCCCGCAGACGATCTGCAGCTCCTCTTCCAGTCCTGCATCCACAATACATACATTCAGCTTATCTGCATCCGGGTGCTTTTCCTTACTCTTCACATAGCCAACAACGACACCCGTTACGCCCTTATTACGATTCTCAATCTGGTCAATCTCGATGCCAGAGCGCGTAATACGCTCAGCCAGCTCCTCAGCGGACAGCTGATCGAGCGATATATAGTCAGACAACCATTCTGTTGATACTTTCATTTAGGTACACTTCCTTTTTTCCTGAATTCGAACGTATTGCAATCCGTGCAAGGTACTAGATTCGTGAGAACTGCTTGAGGAATGCCATATCGCTGTTATAGAAATGACGGATGTCATCGACACCGTACTTCAGCATGGCAATTCGCTCTACGCCCATACCGAACGCAAATCCGCTATATTTCTCTGGATCATAGCCGCCCATCTCCAGTACCTTCGGATGAACCATGCCGCAGCCCAGAATCTCCAGCCAGCCCGTCTGCTTGCAGATCCGACAGCCATTTCCGCCACATTTCACACAGGTCACATCTACCTCAGCACTTGGCTCCGTGAACGGGAAGAAGCTTGGGCGCAGACGAATCTGGGTGTCAGCACCGAACATCTCTTGCACGAACTGCAGCAACGTCCCCTTCAGATCGCTCATACGAATATTTTCACCGACCACAATGCCTTCAATCTGGTGGAATTGGAAGGAGTGCGTCGCATCATCATCATCACGGCGATATACTTTACCTGGACAGATCACCTTAACAGGGACTTCTCCACGCATAGACTGCATCGTACGAACCTGCACTGGTGAGGTATGTGTGCGCATCAACAGATCCTCGGTAATATAGAAGGAATCCTGCATATCACGCGCAGGGTGATCCTTTGGCAAATTCAACGCCTCGAAGTTAAAGTAATCCATCTCTACCTCTGGACCTTCAGCAACCTGATAGCCCATACCGAGGAAAATATCTTCAATCTCTGTGATAACTTTGTTCAACGGATGCACCGCGCCTTGTGGCATAATACGACCCGGGAGCGTGACATCGACCTTCTCGGCTTGAAGGCGTTGCTCTGTCTCTGCACGCTGGAATGCCTCCTGCTTGGTGTCGATGATACTCTCGATCGCAGCGCGCACATCATTGGCTACCTGTCCGATGACGGGACGCTCCTCTGCGCTCAGCGAGCCCATCCCACGTAGGATTTCAGTGAGCGCACCCTTTTTCCCAAGATACTTCACACGTAATTCATTCAGCAACTGTGGCTCATTAACTTGCTCTAGCTGGGCCAGTGCCTCCAATTTCAAAGCCTCGAGTTTTTCCTTCATTCTGGCTGATGCCTCCTTCTTGAATGCATCGGGCTGTCCCCGATATGATGCACAATGCAAAAAAGGCCTTCTCTCCCATAAGGGACGAGAAGACCGTGGTACCACCCTTGTTAGATGTCTGAAACACTTGAACACTGCGAGTGCCATACAGTAGGCTACACTCCTGCCAAGTGAACTGTGAATCGTTCCATCTCACTTATACACGCGATAACGGGCGTGAAGCGATGTCCCCTAGTAATCACTGCATAGAGCAGGCGATGTTCAAGGAATGGCTCAGGAGCGAATTCAGGCAGCTCTGAACTAAGCAAAGACGCTCTCAATCAACGGCGTCTCCTCCCTGTGCAGCAGAAGCAGCTTACTACTCTCCATCATGGCATGTAATATATTTATGAACCAGTGCTTTTATTATATGAGAACTTACTTAGCTTGGCAAGCCAAGGGCTTTTCCAGCAGGTCAATAGCCCATCATTCCCGGTTCAGCAATGTATATTAAGCGCCCGCTGTTGCATCGGTGAATCGGATGCGATACCTATGATATGCCCTCACTAGTAAATTCAGTTCAAGTCGATACGTAGCAAGTTCAATCCCCCCTTATATTTTCCTAATTTAAATTTCGGTTATTCATTGGGGAATATTCAGGAGGGTTAATAATCGCTACTCTTGTCTACGTAACTCATCCAAGCGGGTACGAATACGGCGAATCTCCTCCAGTAATTCCGTGCCTTGTGCATCCTCAGCTGATACAGGATCGCGTTGCATAAGTTCCGTCAGTCTCAATTCCAGGCGAAGCTGCTCCTCTTGCTCCTCTCTTCCCGCAGGCTGCCCCGCTCGCACCTGACGGGTCTGCTCCAGTTCATCCATGCTTCCGTCGAACCGCTCGTACTCCCCACCATGCCTCAGCAGGAGGAGACGGGTTGCTGTACGACGTATCAGCTCGCGGTCATGCGAGACAACCACAAGAGCACCATCATAGCTGCTAAGTGCCTCCTCAATAACCTCACGAGTGTCAATATCAAAATAATTCGTAGGCTCATCCAGGACCAACAGATTGGCTCCGCTAAAATACAAGCGCAAGAAAGCCATACGGCATTTTTCCCCCATGCTCAGATTGCCGATTTGTTGATTCACCTTGTCTCTAGAGAACAAGAAGCATCCAAGAATCGTCCTAGCTTCTGTCACTGTCATGGAGGGTAGCTCCAGGAGACTATCCAGCAAGGTCTGATCCTCGGGAAGATTCTCAAGCTCCTGTGAGAAGTAACCCATGCGAAGCTGAGGATTCCTGCGAATCCTCCCTGACTGTGGCTGCAGCTCACCTGTAATCAGTCGGAGCAGCGTCGTCTTGCCTGCCCCATTCGGCCCTAGGACAGCCAAACGATCCCCGCGTAACAGTTGCACGTTAAGCTCGTTGATCACCTGCTTGTCACCAAAAGAGAGATTAATCTGCTCCAAGCTGAGCATGTGTTTGGCCTGATATTCGCTGGTCTGCAGCTCCATGTTCAGGCGCATCTCTTGCCTCGGCTTCTCAACCCGATTCTCCTCCAGTCGCTCCAACGCCTTCTGCTTCGCATGATAGCGAGAAATATGCTTGTTCGCCTTAGCTTTGTAGTAGCTGCCCATGATCTTCACTTCCACCTGCTGATTCGCAGTTGCGTGGGCCCGGTGGAACCATTCACGATAGGTGCGGATGGATGCCTCTAGTGCAGCCTTTGCCTGCTCCTGCTTGCGATACTCCGTCTCCTGCTCTTTGCGCTCTCTTTCTTTTTGACTACGGTATTCATCATATCCCCCGGTATATCGAACAACTCCACTGGCGGACAGCTCGCAGATTTCGGTGGCCACTCGATTCAAGAACGTTCTGTCATGTGATACAAACAGCAGCGTCCCCTGATAATCGCGCAGCCACTCCTCCAGCCAGATCAAGCCCTCCTCATCCATATGATTCGTCGGCTCATCCAGCACCAACACACGCGGCTTGCGCAGCATTAATGCTGCCAGTCTTACCCGCGTCTTCTGTCCACCACTTAATCGGCCATATTCCCGCTGCCAGGTCTCACTCGGCATACCAACCCGAGTCAGCAACAGCTCCGCCTGTGTCTCCCAGCTATAGCCCTGCAATTCCGCATAGCGTTCCAGCCATTCGCTATATTCAATGGCAGCTTGCTCAGCTTGTGCACCATCGGCAGTCTCAAGGAGTTGCTCCAGCTGCTTCAATGCTGCTCTTGTCTGCCACAGCTCCGTGCTCTCCAGCAGCACCCGCTCCAGGACGGTTAACCCTGCAGTAGCTGGTTCATCCTGCTGCTTCATCCAGCCCCATTCCTCCAGGGGCAAGACTCGCTCGACCTGTCCGAGAGTCGCTCCTTCCACGCCCATTAATATTCGCAGTAACGTAGTTTTTCCACAGCCGTTTCGGCCGTGCAGCGCTACACGCCCACCTTCGTTAATCTCCATATTTACATTCTCGAATAGCCGTCTGCCATTCCAGTCCTTCGTCAGGCCCTTAATACGCAAGATTGTTGCCATACATGATCTTCCTCTCTGTGATCCTGTTCGACCTTCATCCGCAGTATCTATCTACTTGGATGAGGCAAACACACGGTAATCTGTACAAAAAAACCGCAGACGGTCTGCGACTTCAGCAAGAATACGGGTATGGAGCACGAGATACGGAAAAAAGACGACAACCGGCTATAACAAAAAAAGCCGAACTCCGAAAGCTCGAACCCAGACGACCACTAGCAAGGCGTATAAAAATAGCCTGCTATCATAGTCATATGAGCTCAAGTTGAAGTAGATCTGCGTCCAATACCGATGTCATGTAGACACACCTGTTCCCTGCAGCTTCACAGCCGCCTGCTTTCATGTGCAGTTGACGGGATACAGATGTAATTACTTCATCGGACGCAAGTACCTACCTTTCTACAGAGTTCAAGCTTTATTTATTGTGCTTGTTAAAGCGGGTGATGGGAATCGAACCCACGCTATCAGCTTGGAAGGCTGAAGTTCTACCATTGAACTACACCCGCATATACGAACTACGTACTGATCATTATAATGCAAATACCATATAAATGCAATTATGGTCCAAGCCCAAACTTTTACACAATCAAATTACGAGCTTACATTCGATTTCTGGCGATGCGAGTGACCACCTTTGGTTCATCCCATGCTCGCTCTAAAAGAACAATCCCCTTCGAAACAGATACAAGTCATCAACTAGATGAACATCGCATCCATTTCAAAGGGGTGTAACATACTCGCTTCATTTGTGTTGCCACTATATTTGTGTGCTACTGTACTTGGCTAACGGATCATCAGCCTAGTTATGACTTATCATTAGGATTTATCAAAAGATACTTCCGGCGTAGTCAGCGTGTCATAGAAATCAACAGCCTTATCCTTGTCCTTGGATGCACGCAGAGCCATTGCCGAACGCGGATGCTCGTCCAACGTACCTGTAATCATGTAAGGGATAATGTACCCCCACTCTTCCTTTTCACGCAGCGGAATCATCAGGTTCTCGATGACATCCAGTACTGGACGCAGCTTGTAGTTGGTATGCTTCAGATGAGTCACCAGCAGCTCTGTTGGGCAGTTCCCGGCCGCACGGCCCATGCCATACACCGAAGCATCCAGCAGCTCCACGCCATTCTCGGCAGCAATCAACGTGTTGGAGAACGCCAATTGAAGGTTGTTATGAGCATGAATCCCTAGACGCTTGTTCGGAAGGTGCTTCTTGAATTTCTCGGTCAGATATACGATGTCCTTATGATCCAGGCTGCCGTAGGAATCTACAATGTACACGACATCAACGACACTATCCTTAATCAGCTCGAATGCTTCAATCAGCTCGTTCTCCATGACATTGGAGAGAGCCATAATGTTGATTGTAGTCTCATAGCCTCTAGCATGGAAAATGTTGATCAGATCGATGGCCTTGTCCACATCCTTGATGTAGCAGGCTACGCGAATCAGATCCAGCATGCTTTCGCTGCGCGGCAGGATATCATTCTCATCCACACGTCCGATATCTACCAGTGCGGAGAGCTTGGTATTCCCCTTCTCTGGCAGAACCTTGCGTAGGAACTCATCGTCCAGGAATCTCCATGGGCCCGCTTTGTCTGCACCCTTCAATAGCTTGGGTGAGTTTTTGTAGCCAATTTCCATATAGTCAACACCGGCTTCATTAAGTCCGGCATACAACGCTTGAACGAATTCAACGCTGAAATCCCAGTTGTTGACCAGACCTCCGTCGCGGATCGTACAGTCAACAATTTTGGTATGGTTCGTTTTCATCTGTAAATTATCCCTCCAGGCTAACTATTTCTCCTCATCATACTTGAATCTATATTTAAAAGTAAAGGTATCGAAAGCTAACGCATAAAAAAAGAACCGCACATTCCACAGCACTCGGAAATAACGGTTCTTGCAATCACTTGAGCATTGCTTCTCTAAGGCTATATCCTCATACCAGTGGCAGTAATATCTTGAAATCCGTGCCTTCACCCCGGGAGCTGTCCACACGAATAAACCCTCCGTGATTCTTGATAATCCGGTAACTGACAGACAGACCAAGTCCCGTACCACTCTCTTTGGTCGTGAAGAATGGATCGAATAAATGAGACAGTGTATTGTGGTCCATGCCTAATCCATTGTCGGAGATGGAAATCTCGACAAAGCTTCCCTCCTGATGAATGGCGATCTGAATAATACCTTTACGGTGGTCCTCAATACCCTCGATCGCGTCCATGGCATTTTTGATAATATTCAGGATGACCTGCTTGATCTGCTTCACGTCAATGGAGACTCTCATCACACTGGACGTGTCCTCCAGCGATATTTCACAGCCCTTCATAACCGCTTCGCTTTCAGTCAGCATCACAACCTCACGCAGCAGATTTCTGACAGGAACGGCCGTCATTTGCGGTGCGGAGGGCTTGGATGAATTCAAAAACTCGTAAATGATATCGTTCGCGCGGTCAATCTCGGTCAGAATAATTTTAGCATATTCGTCCTTGCCGAGTTGTGTAAGGTGGGGTCTAAGGAGTTGAATAAAGCCGCGGATAGCAGTCAGTGGATTGCGAATCTCGTGGGCTATGGAAGCGGATATTTTGCCTAGCATGGCCAATTTGTCGTTCTGATAAGCGGTCTGCTCGATTTGCTTATAGTCTGACACGTCCTTGACACTAAACAGAAAGTCACCTTCCATCTCATCACCAGCGGTTACAGTAACCAGCCAATGGCGACCACACTCGTCAATCACTTCATGATAGCGTTTTCTATGATGGATAGTATCACGGTAGATTCTCAGTATTTTTTTACGTTTATATCGGCCTAGCTTGGGATGAAGAAGAATTTGCATCAACGTACATCCAATGAGTGACTTTCGCGGGAGTTCGAACAGCTTGGCCATTTGTACATTAATAAATGTCAGTACTCCTTCGCTGTCAAACAGCATTATTCCGCTGTCCAAGTGTTCCAGCACTCTTTCATACTTGTCGGTATTGGGCTGTCTCGGATGGAAAGAGCGTATCGATTGAAGCATACTATCTTGAACTTCGCTGATCATGCCAGGCTTCCCCCTCCTATCGGATTGATAAAAACTGGCCAATAGTGTCGTGTACCAACTTGCATCAGATAGTTATCCTATAAGTAATGATAGTCAACTACAAGCTTTACCGCAACGGGGAAACATGTCGAATGCATGTTTTTTTCCAATTTTTTTCAATGATATTTTTGCACACGTATGCAAAACAGGGCCAGTTTTATGCATAACACAACTTGGCTGCAAAGAACATTCAGTATTCATGCGATAATATCAGTCCGAAATACCTGTCATTATAGGAGCAGTAGAACATCTGTTATTTAACTGATATGCACGCCCGCATCTCATAATATGCATGCCAAAATTCTACAATAGGCTTACCAAAAAACTACAAAATCTGCAACAAAACAGTGCTGAAGCACACAAAAGCCCCCGGTGCGCGGGGGCTTGATGACGTTAATGTGTACAGTCCATTGGACGCGATCAGGTGCTTTTGTTGTGCTGAAGCCGAGAGCGTCGTTGGCTCATTACGGCAAGTCTGCGCTTGAGCTCCCTTTCCCATTTCTCATCCTGAATCTGTTTTGCGATTGTTAGTAAATCCAGAGACATGTCAATTTGTTTTTTCACGATTTCCAGTGGGTCTTCATTCTCGGTATTGACGCAATTCTCAAAGATAGCCTCTTCTTCTTCCAGCACATAGTCCTGAAAATCAATCTCGTTGGCCCCATCGCCATGGGCGTATTCGGCTAAAATTTCATATTCATTCTCAACCCGGTAATGCACTTCGATGCGCTGACAGACCGGACAGAACAATAGAGGAACATTATGAACCTGCGTTCGGTAATGCTTCAGCGTCCCTTTGGTTCCCACCATGCTTGCTCCACAGCAATAACTCATCTGGCGCTCACCCTCCTCTGAACATAACCAGTTCGCTTCCGTATAATTATTCTTCCCTTACCTTATTCGTCTTACGATTATGAAATTCCTTCCAACTCAAACTTTCTTGTTCATCATAATGTAAGAAATGAAGACAAGCAAACCCCCAAAACCTTGTCAAAGGCATTTGGGGGCTGCATATACATGGACTTTATGAATTACAGATTCTTGTCGCCTGGCTTCCAGTTCATTGGGCACAATCCGCCGGATTGCAGAGCTTGAAGCACACGCAGTGTCTCTTCTACGCTACGACCTACATCGTTGTGGTTAACAACTTGATATTTCAATTCGCCTTCTGGGTCGATGATGAACAGACCGCGCAGAGCGATACCTTCTTCCTCGATCAGGACACCATAGTCTCTAGCTACTTGCTTCGTAATGTCGGAAGCCAGTGGGAAGTTCAGCTTGCCAAGTCCGTTGCTTTCCTTCGGTGTGTTGATCCAAGCTTTGTGGCTGTGCTCAGAGTCTACGCTGACGCCGAGGATTTCAGTATCCAGAGCTTTGAACTGATCAGCAGCATCGCTAAGAGCTGTGATCTCAGTTGGACATACGAATGTGAAATCAAGCGGGTAGAAGAAGAATACGAGCCATTTGCCGCGGTAGTCGGACAGCTTAACCGCTCCAAAGTCCTGTCCATCACCAGATACGGTATTCATTGCAAAATCCGGGGCTGCTTTTCCTACTAATCTTTCCATAGTATAAAATCCTCCTTTGAAGTTATGTGAGCACTGTAGCATGTGCTGCACTAAATGCCAGCTCAGTTCCGTTCATCGGACTGAGTATACTACAAGCCTATTGAAGAAGAAGCAAGTTCTTCTCATTAGCATAATCGTGTAATTTCCTTAGCTGCATAGAAAATGTTATCATCCGTCGAAATCAAAGTCAACATTATACTAGTTACTTTTTTATAATTAATATAATCTACATCTGATCTTCATTTAATCTTCATTAGTCCTTGATTTATATGGGGTTGACATGGAATTACCGCTTCGTTGAAGAGGGTGATTGCAGGCTGATGGAGCAGCTGTTGCTTCCATTTATAGCTTCTTGCGAGAAGCATTAAGATTCGTTGATGAACACACGATCTATCGTGGCCCACATCATTATGAAGCAGGGCAACTATACATATAAAAATGAATATGAGGGCACGCTAGATTATTTTTACGGTCACGCCACTCAAAATAAACAATCCGGCCAGTGAGGAATGTAGATTCGCTCGCCCAGCCGGATTGCAAGAGTTATGAACTTATTTCATGCTCGTAAAGAGCAGATATCAATATAACCTATTTCATCGCTGCTGCAATCAAATCGCCCATCTCACTGGTAGAGAGAGCTTGGCTTCTGTCAGCAGCAATATCTGCTGTACGATGACCCGCATCCAGCACCTCGGCAACCGCCTTCTCGATTGCATCAGCAGCCTTATCGTATCCAAAGGTAAGACGGAACATTAGTGCTACCGACAGGATCGTTGCGATCGGGTTCGCCAGACCTTGTCCAGCAATGTCAGGGGCAGAGCCGTGTACAGGCTCATACAAGCCGAAGCTGCCTTCACCCAGTGATGCAGATGCCAGCATACCGATTGATCCCGTCAGCATAGCTGCCTCATCGCTCAGAATGTCGCCGAACATATTCTCGGTAACGATGACGTCGAAGCTTGACGGTCTACGAAGCAACTGCATCGCACAGTTGTCGACGAGTACATGCTCCAGCTCTACGTCTGGATATTCCGGTGCTACACGGATGACTACTTCTCTCCAGAGGCGGGAAGTCTCAAGCACGTTCGCTTTATCGACTGAGGCAAGCTTCTTGCGGCGCTTCTGTGCAATTTCGAAGGCTTGGCGTACAATACGCTCTACTTCTGTTACATTATATACGCAAGTATCTACAGCCTCTTCACCTTGCGCTCCTTCACGTCTGAACTTCTCACCGAAATAAATACCGCCTGTCAGCTCACGCACGACCATCAGGTCCGTCCCGTCCAGCACTTCTGGCTTCAGGGTCGATGCATCCTTCAGGCAGTCAAAGATAACAGCAGGACGCAGGTTGGAGAAGAGTCCCAGCTCCTTGCGGATACCAAGCAATCCTGTCTCTGGGCGCAACTCCTTCGAGTTATTATCCCATTTCGGTCCGCCCACAGCACCAAGCAATACCGCATCTGCGCTTTTACACACCTTCAGCGTATCTTCAGGCAGTGGTGTTCCTTTTTCATCAATAGCAATACCTCCAAAGAGTGCATGCTCAGTCTCAAAAGAGTAACCGTACAGCTCCTCCGCACGCTTCAGAATTTTTTCCGCCTCGGCTACCACCTCAGGACCGATTCCATCCCCTGCGATTACCGCAATTTTTTTCACTTCAGACATTGGGCTCAGCTCCTCTTGTTCTTGGGTTCACATGTCGAACCACTAACTTATTCCGCATGTCACGCAGTTCTTCCTATACATGTTTGTACCATAGGGTGAAGGATTTGACCAAGACACACATTCTATGGATTCGATAGGCTTAGCCTATAAGTCATGCTGTCCTTGATTCATTCCCCTTTGAACATGTCATAAATAGGATATAAATAGAGGTGAGTGACATCTCGTCCTGTTATACCCTTACGTTCATAAGGGAAATCCCTAATTCATGCAAGGTGATTTCCCTAACCCTCCATGATTTACTGTATCCTATGCTATAATTTGATAAACAAAATAGATCAACTTTCATCTTTATATCACCACTAAAATCACATCGCTTTTGGAGGTCGTGCCATGATTTTGCAAAAAGGGGATACCCTGTTCAGGCAAGGAGAATCGGGTCCACTCTACAAGCTTGTCAAGGGCATGCTCAAGATTGTCCGCGTCCACCAGGATGGCTCTCAGTTCATGGTGAATATCATCGTTCCGGGAGATACGATTCCCCATCATTCGCTGATTAGTCCTCACCCGTATTATGGAACGGCGATCGCCCTTGTTCCCAGTGAGGTAGAGGTTATTGCGACCGACCGCTGGTACAAAGAGTTGGCCGAGGAGCCTGAACGCTACAAAGATGTTGCCATGGCCTTGCAGAACAGTCTGCGAATGATGCAGAAGCGCATTGATCAATTAACAGAAGTCTCTCCTGCAGCCAAGCTGGAACAGCTTCGGATCTGGATTGAAGGCTATATCGCCCCTTCTACGATCAGTGACATTCTTACCCAAGACGAGATTGGCCAGTTCATTGGCCTGCGTCGAGAGACGATTAACAGACTCATGCGCAAGACTCACAAGCAGGCTAAATAACCTTTCTCAGCCCGTTCTTAGACTTCTGGTCCAGGGACGGGCTATTGTCTATTTTCTAGTTTCTGTTTTCTTTCTTCTGTTGCAAGCACTGTTCACGCAAGCTGCGACTCTAATTTCATCATTTTCATGACAAAATCAACCCACATTTAGCGATTATGGTATTGAATTGGCAAAAAGTGATCCCAGTCACCTGAGAGCAAAGGGCTGTACGATATACTCCGGGTATTGAATGTCTATTACAGCGTCATACAGAGGAATTCAGACTAGACATTCATTCTTATCTGTATGATGTTCAATACTCAGGAGGTAATCGAAATGACAACTAATGTGGCAAAAATGGTATCGGAGCAGCCACCCATGTTCTGCTTTCAATGCCAGGAGACGGCCAAGGGGGTAGGCTGTACCGTAGTCGGCGTCTGTGGCAAGACACAGGATGTTGCCAATCTGCAGGATTTGCTAATCCATCTGCTTAAGGGAATCTCTTGGCTTAGCCTTGATATTTCGTTGCCAGAGGCGCAGGACCGCAAAGTATCTCATTTCATCATGGATGCTCTGTTCGCCACCATTACCAATGCCAATTTTGACCGAGATGTATTCATCTCCAAAGTGCGTGACGCCTTAGCGCTGCGCAATGAAGTCAAGAACTTCCGTGACCAACAACAGCTATCCTCTGCTACAGAAGATCTGCCTGACGCTGTGACCTGGTACTCAGACAGTGAAGCTGAAATGGATATCAAGGCTCACCAGGTCGGTGTCCTTGCTACCAAGAATGAAGATATTCGCTCATTGCGGGAGCTGCTCATCTATGGCCTGAAGGGGATGGCTGCATATGCCTACCATGCGTGGCAGCTCGGGCACGGAAATGATGAGATGGATCACTTCATGCGTAAGGTGCTTGCCGCTACACTTGATGACACCCTGGATACCCAAGCGCTAATCGCTCTGGTAATGGAGACAGGTAAATACGGTGTCGATGCCATGGCGATGCTGGATGCCGCCAACACAGGAACTTATGGTCAGCCTGAGGTGACCAAGGTCAATATCGGGGTCAGAAATAATCCCGGCATTCTTATCAGTGGTCATGATTTGAAGGATCTGGAGCAGCTGCTGGAGCAAACAGAGGGAACAGGAGTAGATGTGTACACACATAGCGAGATGCTTCCTGCCCACTACTATCCAGCTTTCAAAAAATACAATAACTTTGTCGGTAACTACGGCAACGCATGGTGGAAGCAAAACACTGAATTCGACGCCTTCAACGGTCCTATCCTGATGACGACGAATTGTATTGTACCGCCAAAAGCCAGCTATATGGATCGCATCTATACGACAGGGAATACAGGCTTCGCTGGAGTCAAGCATATTCCAGAGGGTGAGAACGGAGCTCCAAAGGATTTCTCGGCTATTATTGCCCAAGCTCTTACCTGTCCACCACCGACAGAACTGGAGACTGGTGAGATTGTAGGCGGATTTGCCCATTCAGCAGTCCTGAACGTCGCTGATCAGATTGTAGATTCCGTCAAGACAGGAGCAATTCGTCGTTTCTTCGTCATGGCAGGCTGCGATGGTCGGATGAAATCACGCAATTACTATACTGACTTCGCCAAGGAACTGCCGCAGGATACGATTATTCTGACAGCTGGATGCGCTAAGTACAAATACAACAAGCTGGACCTTGGAGAGATTAACGGCCTGCCGCGCGTGCTTGATGCCGGACAGTGCAACGACTCCTACTCGCTTGCTGTAATCGCTCTGAAGCTGAAGGAAGTATTCGGTCTGGAGGATATCAATGATCTCCCGATCTCCTATAATATTGCATGGTACGAGCAAAAAGCGGTTATCGTTCTGCTGGCCCTCTTATATCTAGGCGTCAAGAATATACATCTGGGACCAACACTACCGGCCTTCCTGTCACCGAATGTTGCGAAGGTATTGGTAGAGAACTTCGGCATTGCTGGCATTACCAGCGTCGAAGAGGATATGAACTTGTTCATGACTGTATAAAACTCACAATATTCATGCTAGCACTAGCATTGCATTGTTGGGCCTCGTTCTCTTACTTGAGAATGAGGCTCTTTTCATTCCCCATACTAGAGGAGCAACAACCGCCAGGGGTTCAAACGTTCACCGCAGTTTCACGGACCCCAAACACTTAACATCTTCAGTTTAATCTATACTTTTTCGTTTAATACTACCGCCATGATGCAAAAAGAGGCCCACACCTGGTATCCCAGGAATGGACCTGCTGTACATATTCGATTATAGCAACGGATGCTCGTGCTTAGCCTTCAGAATATCCCATCTACGCTCGACTTCTCGCTCGAATTCATCCAGAATCCCCTTATTTTCTTCCTTGAGAAGGTGCTTGGTTTTGCCCATATATTTGAGCCATTCTGTGAGAGGCACCTTTTTGTTACGAGCTTCCGGGTTGTACGTAATCGTCGTCTGTCCGCGTTCTACCTCGTACAATGGGAAGAAGCAAGAATTTACTGCCGCTCCAACAATACTTTCTCCATCACGATCATTGGACTTCCAGTTCAGTGGGCAGGCGATGAGCAGCTTGCCGTAGGCCATACCTTCATGCGTTGCATACCATTGGGCCTTCGCTGCTTTCTTGACCAGATCCTGTCCAAAGGCCTCGGTACCTGTGAACACATACGGAATATGGGTAGCCGCCATGATCTGTGCTGTATCCTTATGATGGTAGGGCTTGCCCTGCTGAGCTTTACCCACACCGGACGTGCTCGTCATATGACCTAATGGAGTGGAATAGGACAACTGGGCCCCCGTATTCATGTAGCCTTCGTTATCATACTCCAGAATGATCATACGGTGGTTACGCAATGCGGTCCCGATCGCTGACCCCATACCAATGTCCATACCACCGTCTCCTGTCACCATCACGAACGTGAAGTCATCAGGAACGTCAATCTCACCCCGGCGTTTTTTCTCCCAAAAAGCCTCCAGCGTACCAGACAAGGTAGCCGCACCGTTCTGGAACAGATTGTGAATGAAGCTCTGCTTGTGAGAGTTATAAGGGTAGCCTGTTGTTGTAATATAAGCACAGCCTGTCTGGAATAGTGTAACGATATTGCCTTCAATCCCCTTGAAGAACAGCTCTAGACCAGGGAAAATGCCACAGCCCGGACACGCTCCATGACCGGCGGCAATTCGCTTAGGCTTGCCAGTGAGAGACCGAAGGGGTGGGACGCGTACTGACAGCTTGGAGGTCTCTTCATCAACCTTGACTGTGATCAATCCTGAGTTGTAAGCATCTGCTCCCGGCAGCTCTACGGACGATTGCAGCCGATCCTTTTCCAAACCTGGCGTATGCCCGTAATAATCAAAAGGCTTGTCTGCATATCCTTGTGCTGCTGCCTCTATTGCAAGCTCATAGAATGCCTCTGCATCCTCTGCATAGAAGTCCTTGCCTCCAAGGCCGAAAATACGGGACAGCACAATCGGCTGCTCGCCACGCAGGTCCTGTAAGGCTGATTTGACCTCGTGCGTCAGGTTACCGCCTTTAGCCCCGTAGGAGTCCGCCCGCTCGCCTACCAGTAGCGCCTTGACACCCGATAGTGCCTTCCGTATAGCCTCTGCCGGGAATGGCCGAATAACATTCGGACTAATGACCCCAGCCTTGATGCCGCGACTGCGCAACTGATCTGCCACATCCTTGGCAGATTCGGCAGCAGAATTAAGCAGGAACAAGGCTACCTCTGCATCCTCCATCTTGTACAAATCAAGCGTCTCATACGTTCTGCCTGACAATGCAGCATACTCTTGTGCTACCTCTTCGAATACACGCCCGGCATGCTCCATCGCAACAGACTGCTGGTAATGGTTATTCATTAGATCATCACCATTCATGTAAGCACCCACTACAATAGGATGCTCTGCATCCAGTACATGGGGTGCTTCAGGAGCTTCACCGACGAATGCTCTCACCACATCGCGCTCTTCGAATATTTGAACTCTGCGCTTCTGATGTGAAGTGAAGAATCCGTCATACGCCACGATGACTGGCAATCGAACATCACTATGCTCTGCGACACGCAGCGCTATGATATTCATATCATATACCGCCTGTGGAGAACGAGCCGTCAGGATGACCCATCCGGTATTCAGTCCGTAATACAGGTCCGAGTGATCACCGCGAATATCCAGCGGTCCGCTTACAGCACGTGTGACCAGATTCATGACCATTGGGAAGCGTGTTCCCGCCTGCACAGGAAGCTGCTCGATCATATAGAGGAACCCGTTCGCGCTCGTCGCATTGAAGACGCGTGCTCCAGCTGCCGCTGCTCCATAGCAGATACCAGCGGAGCCATGCTCTCCATCGGCCGGGATCAGCTTGATATCATGCTCACCGCGGGTCCTCATCACATCGAGATATTGGGCAATCTCAGTCGATGGAGTAATAGGGAAGTATCCCATAATATGATAGTTAATCTGAGCTGCAGCCATCGCAGCCATCTCATTGCCGGATTCAAATACAGTAGTCTGGACAGGCATTTCTGTCCGCTCAGCTGTCTCGGTATGGGTAATCATTGCACGGTCTCCTCCTTCATACGAAATGCAGTACGCTGTGGCACTCGGTGCTGATCAGCAAAGCCGGCATCGTCCAAACGCTCTGTGAGTGCTGCACTTGGGCATACCTCCACGCATTTCAGGCAGCCTTTACAGTATTGATAGTCAATGCCCTGCAGGAACATTTGCAGATTCCCCCGCTTGTCAGGCTGACGATCCCATACGAAGCAAAAGTCAGGACATGCCGTGTCACAAGCTGCGCAGTTGATGCACAGATCCTTATGGAATTCTGGCAGCACGCCTTGTCTTGAGCCGCTAAGATCCTTCGTTATGCTATTCGCTATAACATTCAAAATACCGCCAGGCTCTTGCGTCTTATAGCCCAACAATGGCTCAGGGCGAGTATACTCTGCCGTCTCATGCTCTGCTGACCCGATCGTCACGAAGCTGACCTCCTCATAGCCTCGATCGAAAGTACGCAAGTTGGGCTCGACCAGATGTGGCAGCTTCTTCTCGAACGTACGCGTGATAACCGCTCGCATGTCATCCGGATTCAGGAAGCTGCAGATCCGGAACAGTGCACCCAGCATCGCTGTATTGACCTTGGTCCGCTCCTGCATCGCAATGCTGAGTGCATCTACTATAGCCAGCGTTCCATGTGCCATCTTCAGATCACGAGCCACCTCTGCTGAGTCACGTGCAGAATTGACCAATACGACACCACCTGGACGCAGTCCATTCGTCACATCGACTGTCTTGTACAATGCTTCGTGAAAGATACCTACGACATTAGGCCGTTCAATAGGGCTATGATCTCTGATCTCTACCTCAGGTGCGCAAAAGCGTACAAAGCTTTTGACTGGAGAACCTTTCTTCTCGGAGCCATAGCTGGAAAAGTTAGAGCCGTTCAGACCTGCTCCGTTCACCCCGGCTTCCGCTAGCATTTTACCAGCCAGATTTGCCCCCAATCCCCCGATGGATTCCAGTCGGATTTCATAAAATCCAAGCTCGTTCGTCTGCGGTAACATTGTCACTACGCGTTCCTCCTGTTCTGTTCTAGTTCCATCCATCTCTTGTGTCAAAGTGTATCACACCCACAATAGAATAATGTGATTGCGGTCACATAACTGAAATGCATATAAGAGCCCCAATCCTCGCCTAGGGAATTGGAGCTCCGACCATGGTATGAGTGACACTGTAAGTGCCTGAAACATTGCAATTCTCGCTTGCGTTACTACCCGGTTGATAGATCAAGCAAGGAATTCCTCATTGTCCGTTTATGCAAAATATGGATTAGGGCTTGTCCTCGTTACTCGTCTATATCATCTCAATATCATGTGTATGACAAATATATGAGCAAATAGTAAGGCATATACGACGTCAAGCTAGGGCCGCTGCAATACAAAAGCTCGCACTGGTCTAACACCGTGCGTACTTAATACTTCTAGAAGACCGATATTAGAAGGCTGGCATCAGCCCCCAATATAGGACATTCCGATCTTGCTACGAGCAGACGTAATCTCTGAGCGTAGATCGGAATAACGATCTGTTCGTTGCTGCCAGACAGCAGCTATGGTATCGCTTAATTGCTCGTCTGTAGATCCGTTCCGCAGCATAGTCTTCACATCAAAGCCAGCCGAAGCGAACAGACAGGTATAGAGCTGTCCATCAGACGACAGACGTGCCCGGGTACAAGAGGAGCAGAAGGAAGCTGACACTGACGGGATAAAGCCGATCTCTCCTTCACCATCAGCATACCTGTAGCGATTGGCTACCTCTCCAAAATACGCTGGCTCAACCGGAACGAGGTCATAGACAGCGCTGAGCTGGTCCAGCATTTGCTGCTTGGTAACCACACTGTCCATACTCCAGCCGTTATCATTGCCGACATCCATGAACTCTATCAGCCGCAAGGGGACTCCCAAGGCTTTGAAATAGGCGGCCATTGGTAGTATCTGAGCGTCATTTACACCCTTTTGCACGACCATGTTCACCTTAATATCAAAGCCGATCTCTCTTGCAATTTCGATATTTCGCAGAATAACAGCAGGTTCGATTCCACGTCCGTTAATCCGCCCGAACAAGACGGGGTCCAGCGCATCGAGACTAACGTTCAGGCGCCGCAGGCCTGCATCATAGAGTGGCTCTGCCAGTCTGCCCAGCAGAACACCATTAGTCGTCAAGCCCATATCCTCGACTCCTGAAATAGACAACAGATCTGCCACAAGCTCGGGAAGTCCCCCTCGCAGCAGTGGCTCTCCGCCTGTAAGTCGAATCTTGCTCACGCCCAGCGCTACGAACAGCCTAGCTAACCGTACCAGCTCATCGTTGCTCAGCTGCTGCTCTGGCGGGAGAAAGCTGTGCTTAAGACCATATTTCTCTATAGGCATACAATACGTGCAGCGAAAATTGCAGCGGTCCGTCACCGAAATACGCAAATCATGTAAAGGACGCTGCAGACCGTCCCGAAGCCGATGCCTGTCCATGTCCGCTCCCCCTTGATGTCAGCGGCTGGTTGCCGCCTTTAATGTAATATCACTGAATGTACCAACGTAACGTACATCCTGCCCAGCTTCGTCCTTGACAGAACTGATCGTCAGCCACTGGAGGTATTCCTCACCATTTTTGCGACGATTCCAAATCTCCCCGTGCCAGGTACCGTGACTACGGATTTCGTTCCACATGCTGCCATAGAATTCGGCATTCTGCCTGCCAGACTTCAGAATACTAGGCTTGGAGCCCAGCACCTCAGACTCGCTATAGCCCGTCAGCTGCACAAATGCAGGGTTAACGGCAACGATCTTGCCATCTGCATCTGTGACCAGCATCCCTTGCCCCGTCGAATTGAACACCTCGGATGCCACGTGCAGTCGATCCTGATAATGCAACCACAAGACCAGCAGCAGACTGACTAGTGCTACCTGAGAGAGCAGCATAAAGCCAATAGAATATTGTCCTGTGATCCCGTGAATCGCAGCAAGCATAATCGGTGGGAAGAAGCCGCCTAGACCACCCATCATGGACACGATCCCGTTCACGATGCCTGCCTGCTTATCGAAGACCATAGGTACTAGCTTGAAGATGACACCATTGCCTGTGCCTGCACAGACAGCGATTATGATGCAGCCCACCGAATATAGCAGCAGTGAGGGTGAGAATGCCAGCACAAGCGCGGCAATAGTATAGATAGCAAAGGTGCCCATTAACAGGAACAACGGACGATACCGGTCAGCCAGCCAGCCGCCAATAGGACGGAACACGGTCGCTACCGCAATGAAGCCTGCGGTGCGCATACCGGCATCTACCTTTCCAAGTTCAAAATTATTCACCAGAAAGCTTGGAAGATAGACCGTAAAAGCAACAAAAGAACCAAATGTAATAAAGTAAAAGAGCGAGAACATCCACAGCTTCTCATTTTTGTATACGCCACGAATCTGTTCCATAATCGGTGTCTTGATCTTCTTCTCTTGACGATCACCAAAGAAGAAATTCAGCAAAATGAACACGAGCAATAACCCAAGGTAGAGCTTGACTGTGAGTGACCAGCCGACCTGGGAAGCAATGAGCGGCGCAGCGAAGGTGCTGATCGCTGTACCCATGTTACCCACACCGTAGATACCGTTCACCAGACCTAGCTTCTCGCGCGGATAGTACTTGGGCAATGAGGTGACACCGACTGAAAAGACGGCTCCGCCTATACCAAGGAACAGACCACCAATGATTAGATCCGTTACTGTGGTAGCCTCACTTAGATAGTAGACAGGGAATAGCAGCAAAATAAAGCTGATTAGAAAGACTAGCCGAGCTCCGATGAGATTGGCATAATAGCCAAGCGGAATGCGAAGCACCGACCCAAGAATGACAGGAATGGCCGTAATCATGGACAGCTGTCCGGCAGGAATGGTAATGTCCTCTGCAATATAAGGCATCAATGAGGAGATAATCACCCATACCATAAAGCCTGTAACCAGATTCATCGTTTGTAGGGGCAGTTGAATTTTTCTGATCAATTCATTCACCTTTTCTTATGTTTAAGTTTGGATTTGTGGTACTGCTGCCCCTATTGTATGCTCTGCGCCCTTCCCCCATATATAGGGGAGTCCCCTCTCTATCCCAAGGGAATACCCGAAAAAAGAAGCCCCTGTGTATAGGGAACTACGGGTCAGCGCTGCAGCTCTTCAAGTCTCATTTAAGGCGCTGGCACGTTTGTATACATTGTGTGAATTCTTCACGGATTACCTGAATGCCAAAAAAAGCAGCGATTGCCCACGCGGGACAATCACTGCTCTATGGAATAATGCCAGAGTGTAGCTTAGTACTCAATCATACTGTGGCTTGTACCACATCAGAATCTGCTTACAGGATATCTATGCTTCTAACCGATGCTACTTCTACTTCTACCGTATTTCTATTTGTATTTCTATTTGTATTTCTATTTGTAACTGTATTTGTAGATTCGTTATCTAATTTATATATCCAATTTCTTAATTAGTATTTCTGCTTCTATCATGTAAAAGTTCAGAATTCCAGCAGCTTCTTCTTCAGCACATACTCCAGTAGCTCAGGCCGACTCTTCACATTCAACTTTTCCATGATTCGTGCCTTGTGCGCTTCCACTGTCTTGACGGAGATAAATACCTTCTCGGCAATCTCCTTATTGCCATAGCCCTTGGCGATCAAGGGCAATAGCTCCAGTTCGCGATTTGAGAGCAGGTCGAACGGGTCCTCTGGTCCAGCAGGTGACTTATCCTTATTGAAGAACTCCCTTACGAGGGAAGTAGCCATTTTCGGATGAATATAAGTACCACCTTTGTGAATCGTACGGATTGCCAGCAGCAGCTCCTCATCCGGGGCATTCTTCAGGACGTAGCCTGACGCACCGTTCTTTAATACATGGAAGAGATAATCCTCATCATCATGCATGGTCAGAATAAGGATCTTCGTCTCAGGAAAATCCTCCTTGATCTTCCCCGTAGCAATGAGTCCGCTCTCCCCTGGAGGCATGCTGAGGTCCATAATCAGAATATCCGGCTTGAACTTGGCGGTGATCTGATAAGCCTCCAGGCCATCTGCCGCCGTTCCGATGACCTCCATGTCCTCCTGGAAGTTCAGAATCATGGAGAAGCCACTACGCACAATAGCGTGATCATCGGCAATGACAATACGAATCATGCTTCACTCTCCTCATGTCGCTCTCGGGTGGGAATACTTAGCAGCACCCTTGTGCCCAATCCTTCTCTCGACTGTAGGCTAAAGCTCCCGCCAGCCAGCTCGGCACGCTCCTGCATGCCATACAGTCCCATTCCTGTGCCGAGTGGATCAGCAGCTGGATTGAACCCAACTCCGCGGTCCTCCACAATAAGCTGAAGCAGCTCTCCGGAATCCGTAAGCGTAACTTCAACGTTATCCACTTGAGCATACTTCAAGGCATTGAGCAAAGCCTCCTGGCCTACTCGATATATGACCGTCTCGACCTCACTGCGATACCGCTTCTGGGAAATATCCGATGTGAATTGCACCAATAGCCCGTAGCTCTGCTCCAGTCGCTTGATATGCGAGCGAAAGGCTGCCTCCAGCCCCAGATCATCCAGCGCAGGAGGACGCAATTCCACTGACAGGTTGCGGATATCATCCAGCAACCGAGTCATCGAGGCTTCCGTCTGCTTCACCTTCTTGAGCAGTTGGTCATCCTCGGTCATATATTTCAGCACTCGCAGATCAACTACAGCGCTCATTAACTCCTGAGCCACGCTGTCGTGCAGCTCCCTAGATATGCGTCTGCGCTCGTTCTCCTGTGCTTCAATGACATGCTTCATCATCTTGTTCTGATACAGCTTCTCCTGCGTCTGGTACTGGGTCGCAAGATCACGTAGCATGAATACCCGGATACCTGCTTCTGAATCAATGGTATGAAAAGATGCGGCATAAGGGACGATTCCTCGACCACGGGTCTCTAGATAGACCTGGAATGATGGTAGCTCCTCAGACTCTGGCACTTGAAAATAACAATCCAGACAGGTTCGGAACTCCGTGTCACTCATGTAACCCCGACATGCAGAGCATAGCGCACGATGCTGACCCTCATACAGACGCTCCTGGACATCATCGCCCACAATCGCTTCAGCAGCCGGATTCATGGCGAGTGTTCTGCCACTACGATCGAAGAGCAGAATGGCCTCCGTTGTATTTTCGAACAGCTTGGTAATGATTGGGGTGAGGTCTGCCAATGGGGTCGGTGTCGTCACGGGGATACCTCCTCTATACCATGGATGTTCTGAAATCCGTCCTGAGCTTGTCGTATCAACTGCTGTAGCATCATTTCCGTCACGCATCTATCGTCTCTGTATGCTCCCAGGAGCACACCTTCCACGCGTCCTTCTCTCCATATCGGAACAGCCACCACGCTTCTTAGCTGTTCGGATTGTACAATAGGATAATTGAACAGACTGTCTGCTTCGGCATATTGCTCCATCGACGGAATTAGAAGAGGCTTACCCGTCTTGAAGACGATTCCGGCGATGCCTTTACCCGACCGCAAGACAATTCTGCGATACCGTTCATTCCGGTTACCGGATACATAGACCCACCGGATTACATAATGATATTCCGCTGGCTGAACCATCGCAAGCCCCATGAAATCATAGCCACACTGGGCTCGCGCCTCATCAAGCTCCAACTGGAATGCGGACTTGTTATTCATCGCTCATCTCCTGTGAAAACGGGAAAAGAAGGCTGTGCCTTCTCCCTAGCTTGATTTATGTCTCCTATACAGGATATAACTTCTGCCTACATAATTCAACGGTACGCTCCATACATGCACAAGGCGTGTAAACGGCCAGAAGGCCAGAATACCAAAGCCCATGAGCACGTGCAACTTAAAGGATAAAGGTACATCCGTCATCAAGGATGCATCCGGCTGCAAGTAGAATAGCCCACGGAACCAGATCGAGATCGTCTCCCGATAGTCAAATTCAGGCTGTACTGCGTTCGTAACAAGCGTAGCAAACATTCCCATACATACAATCGTCAGTAGCATAACATTTACAGCCATATCAGAAGCTGAGCTCAGGCGCCGAACATTACGTACAGTGAAGCGTCGAGCAGTTAGCAGCAGCATTCCCAGCAGCGTGATCGCACCGAACAATCCCCCAATATATACGGCTCCGATATGATACATATGGTCATTGACACCCAGTGCGTGCATCCATGATTTTGGAATACCAAGACCGGATACGTGACCAAAGAATACTGGAATGATTCCGATGTGGAACAGCATGCTGCCCGCTCTTAGATGCTTTTTCTCAATAAATTCGCTGGATTTAGCCGTCCAATTGAACTGATCCTGCCGATAACGATAGATGTGACCAATTACAAACACGGCCAGACAGAGATAGGGGAAAATTACCCATAGTAACTGATTCAACATGGTCATTGTGCAGAAGCCTCCTGTCGAGTACACGCCTTGAGCGTCTCACGCAGCCCCTTGATCAAGGAAGCATATGGGCTATCTTGTTTCACCAGCTCCTGATGCATGGTATACGTCCCATCCTCTATAATGGCTAGCGGCATACGGAAATTGTCCGCTGCATTCGCATCTCCTCGCCAATCGGCCGCATAAAAGAATTCACACATGAGCGGCAGGAAATCCGGCAACTCTTCATCAGGCATTTCTAGTCCGAACATTTCGTATAGCATCTTGAGCTTAGCCAGCATCTGCCCGCGCTCTTTGCCGTCCTCATAATGAGAATAGGTCATGTACAATGTGCATTTCTTATCAAAATCAAAGGTCTCTGAGTAGTGCTCCCTTACTTCATCCAGACTCAATTGACGTATGCGCGCTGCATAGGCCTTAATGTGGTCAGCAGCGGGGTGATCCGCTGCTACCGCCTCCTCCGGCAGGTCACCGAGAAAGTCTTGTGCCTCCGGGTACATCAGTTGTCTGGAGAAAAAAGCGAGCACAGGCTTGTATTGATACAACAAATCAAGATCAATCACGCCAAATCCCTCCAAAGAAGTTCTCGTCGAATACGCCTTTCTCCGGCTCCTTCGGCGCTGTCTGTGTCTGGAACAGGCCTGCCGTACCGATGCTGCAGCCTGTGCATCCGCCACAGTCCGTACTACTGGAAGCTGTGCCCCCCATAACGGAATTGAAACCTGTAGACCCCTGATCACGATAAGGGTCCTCCACATACTGCTCACGGTGAGAAGTAGGAATCACGAAGCGATCCTCGTACTTGGCAATCGCCAGCAAGCGATACATCCGTTCAGTCTGACCAGCGGTCAGGCCGACACGAGTCAGACGCTCCACATCGTAATCAGCACCCGTGTTCAATGCTCTCATATAAGATCGCATCATCGCCATCCGTTGCAATGCTCCCTTCACCGGCTCGACATCCCCAGCGGTCAGCATGTTAGCCAGGTACTGGATCGGTGTCCGCATCTCGTCAATCGCCGGGAAGATGAGGTCTGGATTCGCGATCGAATCCTTACCCTCGAAATAGTTCATGATCGGGCTCAGCGGCGGTACATACCAGACCATAGGCATGGTGCGGTACTCTGGATGAAGCGGGAAGGCCAGTCGATGCTCAATCGCTAGCTGATAGACTGGCGAGTTCTGCGCTGCTTCAATCCAGTCCTCGGAGATGCCGTCTTTACGAGCCTGAGCGATAACTTCAGGATCATTCGGGTTCAAGAACAGATCACATTGTGCTTCATACAGGTCTTTCTCGTCTTCCATGGAGGCAGCTTCCAGTACACGATCAGCATCGTAGAGCAGTACACCCAGATAACGAATCCGTCCAGTACATGTCTCGGAGCAGACCGTTGGCAGTCCAGCTTCAATTCTTGGGAAGCAGAATGTACATTTTTCGGCTTTATTTGTCTTCCAGTTGAAGTACACTTTCTTGTATGGGCACCCTGTCATGCAATAGCGCCAGCCGCGGCATGCTTCCTGATCCACCAGAACAATGCCGTCCTCATCCCGTTTATACATCGCTCCTGAAGGGCAGGAGGCTACACAACTCGGATTCAGGCAGTGCTCACACAGTCGAGGCAGATACATCATGAAAGATTGCTCAAAGTTCATTCGAATCTCTTCTTCAATCTTTTGGATGTTCGGGTCCAGCGGGCCCGTCACATGGGCACCAGCCAGATCATCCTCCCAGTTCGGTCCCCACTCCAGGTTCATCTTGTCGCCTGATACGGCAGAATGCGGTCTTGCTGTAGGAAAATGCTTTTGTTCCTTCGCATTGGTCAAGTGCTCATAATTGTATGTCCATGGCTCATAGTAGTCTTTCATCTCAGGCATATCCGGATTGTGGAAGATTTTACCGAGGGCGATCTTAGACAGCTTACTGCCCGACTTGAGCTCCAGCTTGCCTTTGCGCAGCTGCCAGCCCCCTTTATAGACCTCCTGATCCTCCCAGCGCTTCGGATAGCCGATACCAGGCTTGGTTTCTACATTGTTGAACCAGATGTATTCCGCGCCTTCACGGTTCGTCCAGGTCGTCTTGCAGGTAACACTGCACGTATGGCAGCCGATGCATTTATCCAGATTCAGGACCATGCCGATTTGTGCTTTAATCTTCAAGCCAGTTGACCTCCTTCATTTTGCGGACCGCTACATATACATCCCGTTGGTTACCGATCGGGCCGTAATAGTTGAATCCATAGCTGAGTTGTGCGTATCCACCTACCATTTGTGTAGGCTTGAGATGAATCCGGGTCGGTGCATTGTGGCTACCACCGCGTGTTTCTGTAATCTCGGAGCCCGGCACATTGATGTGCTTATCCTGGGCATGGTACATGAACATCGTACCGCGCGGCATCCGTGGACTGACTACCGCACGAGCCGTTACTACCCCGTTACGGTTATATACTTCGAGCCAATCATTGTCTGCAATCTGATGCTCTGCGGCATCCTCATCGCTGATCCAGACGGTTGGACCTCCACGGAACAGCGTAAGCATATGCTGGTTATCCTGATAGGTGGAGTGAATATTCCATTTCCCGTGTGGTGTCAGATAACGAAGCACCAGCGTATCCTGTCCACCTTTGACCTCGCGATCTCGTGTACCGAATACCATTGGCGGCAATGTTGGCTTGAACACCGGCAACGACTCACCATATTGCAAGAAAATCTCATGATCTATATAGAAGTGCTGTCTTCCCGTCAATGTTCGGAAAGGAACGAGCCGTTCAATGTTGGTCGTGAATGGCGAATACCGACGTCCCGACTTGTTGGAGCCTGTGAACACAGGCGTTGGTATAACCTCTCGCGGCTGAGCCGTGATTCCTTGGAACGTAATCTTCTCCGCAGCCCGATCAGCCGAAATATCGCGCAGCGGCACACCATGTTCCTTCTCGGCTTCAATATAAGCCTTCTGCGATACTCGACCATTCGTTGCTGAAGACAGATGCAGGATAGCATCAGCTACTTGACGAGCGTTACGGATACGAGGAAGTCCGTTCTTGATGGAGTCATCTGAATATACTCCGTTAAGCTGCTTCAATTCCTCGTACTCATCAGCCACCGAGAAGCTTACTCCGTGTGCCCCAGCCTTGCCCGTCGTCAGCTTCGGACCGAGGGATATGAATTTGTCATAGACCCGGGTGTAGTCGCGCTCTACAATGCTGAAATTCGGCATTGTGCGTCCTACTACCGCTTCAGTCTCACCTTTGGCCCAATCTTTCACAAGCCCCATTGGCTGCGAAATTTCACTAATCGAATCATGACCCAGCGGTGTTGTGACAACATCTTTGTACACACCTGGCAGAGAGGTCTTCGCCATCTCCGAGAATACCTCAGCCAGACGACGATAGATATCCCAGTCCGACTTCGATTCCCACAGGGGATTAATCGCCGGGTTAAATGGATGCACGAATGGATGCATATCCGTCGAGGACAGATCCGTCTTCTCATACCATGTAGCTGCTGGCAGGACGATGTCGGCGTACAATGGAGTTGCTGTCATCCGGAAGTCAAGGGCTACCATTAGATCGAGCTTTCCTTCCACATCCTCACGCCACACAATCTCTTCTGGCTTCTCTTCTTCATTCGGGCGTGCCAGCAGAGCATCAGATGCGCCAAGCAGATGCTTCAGGAAGTATTCCTGTCCCTTGGCGGAGCTGGAGATCAGATTAGAACGCCACACGAAGAGTGAGCGCGGGAAGTTCTCTGGCGCACCAGGGTCTTCCACTGCAAAGCGAGTTCGACGTGAGCGCACTTCCTCTGCTGCATAATCCACAATGTCCTGATCGGTTTTGGCACCTTGCTTCGCAGCTTCCTCAGCGAACAGCAGACTGTTCTTATTGAATTGAGGGTAGGAAGGCAACCAGCCAAGTCGCGCCGCAAGCACGTTGTAATCAGCAGGGTGATTATATGTGAGCTCGCCTCCAGTAGGCGATTTCAATGAATCCGTTCCACTTTCCTCATATCGCCATTGCTCTGTAGCAAAATAGTAGAAGGAGGTTGCGTTCTGCAAGCGTGGCGGAGCCTGCCAATCTCTCGCAAAGGCAATCGTAGACCATCCTTCAATCGGACGTAATTTCTCCTGACCGACATAATGCGCCCAGCCGCCGCCGTTCACACCCTGCGAGGCAGTCAGTACCACCAGGTTCAGTACGGAACGGTAAATGGTATCGCTGTTGAACCAGTGATTAATACCAGCTCCCATGATGATCATGGAACGACCTGAGGTATCCAGAGAATTTTGAGCGAATTCACGAGCAATCTGAACAACTACAGATGCCTTCACACTGGTGATTTTTTCTTGCCAAGCCGGTGTGTAATGACTCGTAGCATCATCATAGCCCTTCGCATTCGTCTCATGAGGAATACGTTCTACACCATATTGGCTCATCATCAGGTCATAGACTGTAGCTACATAACGCTCACTTCCATCCGCCAGTTGGATACGGCGTGCAGGAATGACTCTTCTGAACGTACCATTACCTTGGTTATCAAAATACGGGAATACGATATCCTCCCAGGTCTCACCGTGTCCGGCTACTGTCAGTGCTGGCTTCACAGGAGTGCCATCCTCCCGCTCCAGAATGAGATTCCACGCCTTCCCTGGTTCCCAGCGCTGTCCCATAGTTCCATTAGGGACCATGACTTCTCCGATATGCTCGTCATAAATGACTGGCTTCCAATCCGCATGAGGAGACGTTTCTCCCAGATCACTAGCCCGTAAGAAGCGGCCACCTTTCCATGCATCCTCATGTGTGTCTAGCAAGATCAGGAACGGCATATCTGTGAATTGCTTGGCGTAATCAAGGAAGAAGGGTTCCTGGCGTTCCTTGTAAAATTCATTCAGAATAACATGCGTCATCGCTTGGGCCACGGCTGCGTCTGTACCTGGATGCGGTGCCAGCCAGTTATCTGCGAACTTCACGTTCTCAGCTTGGTCAGGCGCGATGGATACGACCTTCGTCCCCTTGTATCGTACCTCAGTCATGAAGTGGGCATCTGGCGTACGAGTCAGAGGCACGTTGGAGCCCCACATAATCAGGTAACCGGCATTGTACCAGTCCGAGGACTCCGGTACATCCGTCTGCTCGCCCCAGATTTGCGGAGAGGCAGGTGGTAGATCCGCATACCAGTCATAGAAGCTAAGCATTTCTCCACCCAGAAGCGAGATAAAACGTGCACCGGAAGCATAGCTGATCATGGACATGGCTGGAATAGGTGTGAAGCCTGCAATACGGTCAGGTCCATAGGTTCGAATGGTATAAATTAATTGTGCCGCAATAAGCTGCAGGGCGTCGTCCCATTGGACCCGAATGTGCCCGCCTTTACCTCTCGCCTTTTTATATATTTGAGCTTGCTCAGGATTCTCTACAATGCTCGCCCATGCCTCTACAGGATTACTATGCTTGGAGAGCGCATTTTGCCATAGACGCCACAGCTTCCCACGCATATAAGGGAATTTCACCCGTAGCGGACTATATTCATACCAGGAGAACGAGGCTCCGCGTGGGCATCCTCGAGGCTCAAATTCTGGCATATCCGGTCCACAGGAGGGATAATCAATCTGTTGATTCTCCCAAGTAATGATTCCGTTCTTGACGAATACCTTCCAGCTACAGGAGCCGGTACAGTTGACTCCATGTGTGGTGCGGACGACCTTATCATGAGACCAGCGCTGACGATAGACGTTCTCCCACGCTCTGTCTTTCTCTTCAAGAATGGACCAGTTGTCGGAATAACCTTCGATCGGTCTGAAGAAGTTCAGTTTTCCTTTTCTTTTCATCGGGAAGGACGCTCCTTTGGGCAAAAATGATGAAGTAATATAAAATAGAAGCAATAAATAGAAGTAAAACAACGCACTTTCAACTGCAAGCCATATCTTGCAGCAGGTGGATACCTTCATTATGCGTGAGCGTAGCCTCTGTTCCCATTAGGGAATATCCTATTGCCAGCAGGGAATTCCCCCATTGTGATCAAAATCTGTTGAATATGCTCGACAAATGACACCGATTCACCCATATGGCAGCATCAATGCTATGATGGAGAGAACATCTTATGGATTAATTTGGAGTTGAAGGTAGGGAGACTGCCACGGCAGGTACAAAGGAGGATTCTGTTGTACATAATCGCATTTATTATCATGGGGATTACTGGCATAATATCTTTGATTCATATTGTATTTGGCCTCAGGCAACATGGCGAAGGAATGAATTGGCTGCTACAAATCTCGGAGCTTCTATTCTTCGCATCACTCCTATTTATTGTTGTTCGGCGTCCTAACAAGAAAAGAAAATAATATTATGAATTACAAAAAGACTCCGCTCCTTATGCTGCAGGTGCGAAGTCTTATTATTTTCACTGTATAGGGTAATCCAAACTGTCGTCACACCGGGTAGAACAACACTACGGCGGCAAGCATCATCAGAGTGAAGCACAGTTCTGTAACTCCCGTCATCTTGACGGACAGGCCACGTTTAGGGAACACAGTAGCCCTAATGAGCAGCAGTAGCGCTGGAATGGCCAGCAATGGCGTAATCCAAGCCACACCTAGTATGAACAAGGCATGATACAGCAGTGATGCTTTATAGTAGCTAGTGTTATTTTTCTCACGGATCATTGTCTTAACATAGATCGCGGTACCTACGAAATAACCTGCAGAGAGAAGGAATAATTCATTCGCCGTATGCCACTCCATGATTCCGCCCAGATAAGCAACTGGATAAATGAAGGAGCAGAACATCAGAATGGCAATGATATCGTTCAGCAGCGCTCGCTCATTCTTCGTCTTGGCAAAATAAACATTGGGTATAAAAAACAGCATTAGCAACGCGCCGTAGCCGATCAATCTCCATTCATGCCATAGCAATATGGCGGCTAGCGGTAGTATGGCCAAGCTGTATACTAAGACAGGGCCTGCGTAGCGTTGACGCTTGCCCGTCTTCACCCATTGCAGTACTGGATAGCTGCACAGATAGACGATAACCCAGCATATCAGCAAGGGAATATGTACAAGTCTCACATTGGAGACGTACAGCCCCAGCAGAAAAGGCAGAAATAGCATCGCCCACGCTCCGTGCTGCTTGGGAAGATAACGATTCATCGGTATCCCCTTTCGTGTCGTTAATTATATATTTTGTGCATATTTAGGGCTTGGGATATGGCTTAGTACTACATACAGGCTAGCAGCCTTGTCCCCAGTATTGCGGAACAGAAAATTCTCCTCCCCTGATAGCTGCAGTGCGTCTCCTTTACCGACTTCAACAGCTACATCATCAGCTACAACCTGCCCTTCTCCTTCCAGAACGAGAATGCTGACCTCCGCCCCAGGATGTCGATGAGCAGGAAGCTCCTGTCCAGGCAAGAAGTTCAGCACGAAGACAAGTTGATCCCCTTGATGCAATACTCTTTTGGTAAAACGGTCCTCCCGATACTCTAATACATCAGCAAGTGCTGTTTTGTTCATCACGATAACCTCCAAGTCATAAGATTGTACAAACCGAGTATATCGAGAGAAGGTGCTGATTTTTGTGATTTCAATCACATTTGACAATGCAATAAGTCGGCTAGTCGAAAAAACTATTCTATGTATTCCCAGTGGTTACAATCTGCCCAAATAAATCATGAACAAAGAACGAAGCGGCCCAGATCAAGCAGGCCGCTTCGTGAAGAGATGATGCTATTTAGATCCGATGATACATTCTGGCTCCCGTTAAGGTCAGTTCTTATTTCTTAGTCCAGTGCATCATTTCACGCAATTGTCCGCCTACTACTTCAAGCGGGTGGTTCGCTTCGTTACGACGAGTAGCTGTCAGGAAAGCACGACCGGATTGATTTTCAAGGATGAAGTCACGTGCAAATTTACCCTGTTGGATATCGGAGAGCACTTCTTTCATCGCTTTCTTCGTATCTTCAGTTACTACGCGAGGACCAGTTACATAGTCACCGTACTCTGCTGTATTACTGATGGAATCACGCATTCCAGCCAGACCACCTTCATACATCAGGTCTACAATCAGCTTCAGCTCGTGCAGACACTCGAAGTATGCCATTTCTGGAGCGTAGCCAGCTTCAGTCAGCGTTTCGAATCCGGCTTTAACCAGAGCACTCACGCCACCGCACAGTACAGCTTGCTCACCGAACAGATCCGTCTCTGTTTCTTCACGGAAGGAAGTCTCGATAACCCCTGCACGTGTACAGCCGATACCTTTAGCATAAGCAAGACCAAGCTCTTTGGCAGTGCCTGTAGCATCCTGCTCAATTGCGATCAGACCCGGTACGCCGAAGCCTTCAACATAAGTACGACGAACCATATGACCTGGGGATTTAGGAGCAACGAGCAACACGTCGCTGTCTTTAGGTGCTACGATTTGACCAAAGTGTACGTTGAAGCCGTGGGAGAACATGAGCGCAGCGCCTTTTTTCAGGTTAGGCTCAATTTCGTTTTTGTACACGGACGCTTGAGTCTCATCTGGCATCAGGATTTGTACTACATCTGCTTTGCTAGTAGCGTCTGCAACAGACAATACTTCAAAGCCATCGTTCTTCGCTGCTTCAAAGGACTTCCCTTCACGCAGGCCGATGACAACGTTCAGACCGCTGTCTCGCAGATTTTGCGCCTGTGCATGGCCTTGGCTACCGTAACCGATGACGGCAATTGTTTTTCCTTTAAGTACGCTAAGCTCTGCATCTTTTTCATAATACGTTGTCACTGGCATGATTTAATTCCTCCTTATATTTGGGAACCCTTCATAATGAGCGGGTGCTCTGGAAGCTCAGCTGAATGACATTAGAATCACGTTCAGCTTCCCGAGCCCCCGCTCATTACGGGGTCAATCTTACTTGTTTAATCTTTGACTTTTTAGTCATTTAACTATTTAATACTGCACTGCTCTTTAAGCGTTGATTCGCTAAAGCTGCACTGTCCCAAATGGCTACAGATTGCCGCGAACCATCGCGGTGACACCTGTTCTGGACAGCTCACGAATTCCGTAAGGCTTCACCAGTTCAATCATAGCATCAATCTTGCTGGTATCTCCAACTACCTGAACCGTCAGACTTGAGCTTCCAATATCAACAACTGATGCTCTAAAGGTGTCGACGACACCCATAATCTCAGGACGCTGCGGCGGTTCTGCCTTTACCTTGATCAGGGCCAGCTCTCTGGCCACCATTGGCTTGGAGCTAAGATCAATAACCTTGATGACATCAATCAACTTGTACAGCTGCTTCTCAATCTGCTCCAGTGTATGCTCATCCCCTGGTGTGACGATGACCATTCTGGAAAGACCCGCTTCCTCCGACTGACCTACCGTAATACTCTCAATGTTAAACCCGCGGCGTCCGAACAATCCCGCGACACGCTGCAGAACACCGGGCTGGTCGTTCACCAGCACTGCAATCGTATGCTTCATCATGCTACTCGTCCCCCATCAGCATTTGATCAATCGCCGACCCTTGCGTCACCATTGGATATACGTTCTCTTCCTTGCTAACGACGAAATCAATCAGAACAGGGCCTGGTGTATTCATAGCCTCTTGCCATGCTTGCTCTGCTTCGGCCTTCGTCGTCGCACGCAATCCTTTCACGCCATAAGCTTCAGCCAGCTTCACAAAATCCGGACTGCCTGCCAGGTCGATATGACTATAGCGATTATCATAGATCAATTCCTGCCATTGCCTTACCATGCCGAGCACCTGATTGTTAATAACGACAATCTTGACCGGAATGTTGTTGATCGCACAGATCGCGAGTTCCTGAGAACACATCTGCATCCCACCATCACCGTTAATGGAAATGACGAGTCTGTCTGGATGTGCCATCTGAGCACCAATCGCTGACGGGAAGCCGAAGCCCATCGTTCCGAGTCCACCTGAGGTCACCCATGAACGTGGCTGATTGAATTTGTAGTACTGGGCAGCCCACATCTGATGTTGACCTACGTCAGTAGTGACAATAGCTTCACCCTTCGTTGTATCGTTCAGCAGTTCGATAACCCATTGCGGCTTGAGGACCTCATCAGAATCCTTGTATGCAAATGGCTTCGCCTGCTTCCATTCCTGGATTTGCTTACGCCATGCGTCTGCCTTGTCCGCCCGCTTCACTTCCTCGTTCGCTTGCGCCAATACAGTCTTCACATCTCCCACAATCGGGATGTCTGTTGGTACATTCTTACCGATCTCTGCCGGATCAATGTCGATATGAACAATCTTGGCATGTGGTGCGAATTCTGATAGCTTACCTGTCACACGGTCATCGAAGCGTGCCCCGATGTTAATGAGCAAATCCGCCTTCTGAATCGCATTGTTCGAAGTGTAAGTACCATGCATACCAGGCATGCCTGTCCACAGCTCATGTCCACTTGGGAATCCGCCCAAGCCAAGCAATGTCGTGGTAATCGGAATTTGTGTCTTATTCACGAATTCGTAGAGTTCCTCATGTGCACCCGAGTAGACTACTCCACCACCTGCAAGGATGAATGGGCGTTCTGCTTCGCCGATTGCCTGAACCAGTTTATCCAATTGCAGCTTATTAGGCGTAACCTTCGGATTGTAGCCTCTCATGGCTACTGGCTCAGTCTGTGGTACGAAGAGTGTCTTCGCTGCGGATACATCCTTCGGAATGTCTATTAGCACCGGTCCCTTACGTCCGGAATTCGCAATATGGAAAGCCTCGTGAATGACTTTGGACAGGTCAGCCACATCACGAACCAAGTAGCTGTGCTTCGTAATTGGCATCGTAATGCCCGTAATGTCTGCTTCCTGGAAGGCATCTGTTCCGATCAGGGATGACATGACATTACCAGTAATGACTACCATTGGAACAGAATCCATATACGCAGTGGCAATCCCTGTCACCAGATTCGTGGCTCCTGGCCCTGAGGTTGCAATACATACCCCGACCTTGCCGCTTGCACGTGCATAGCCGTCAGCCGCATGAATGGCTCCTTGCTCGTGCCGTGTAAGTACATGCTTGAAGTCCTCGAATCCGTACATCGCATCGTAAATGTAAAGCACCGCGCCTCCGGGATAACCGAATACGCAATCTACACCCTCCAGCAGCAAGCTCCGCAGCAGGATTTCTGAGCCAGTAATGACTTCAGGCCGCATCCATTTCTCACGTAATTCTTCAGTTGACCGCACTTCAGGGATTTGAGCGCTCATGGGTCATCCTCCTTCACAAAGATTACATACATCTTACATACAACAGCAACAAAGAAAACAAAAAAACCTTCCATCCCAGAAAGCAGATTATTCCGCTTTACGAGGGACGAAAGGTTGTTCTTCCGTGGTACCACCCATATTTGTTCGCTACCTCACAGTATCGAACCTTGGCAGGTATAAAAAATCATCGATAAATAGGCCAGGCCTTTTTTATACACTGTCGTCTGTAACGTAGACTGTACGATTCCCCCTAATAAGTACAGCTCTCGCTGAATACCTTTCAGGGAAATAGCTCCGAGGTGAGCTCGTATATAAGGGGTATTGGCGGAACTTGCAGCAACATCATTCCACTCTCTGGACAACAGGGCCCTTAAAACTTCGTCCTCATCATTGCTGATTGCATCTGTAGTTCAATCAAATGTTTAGACACATTATATGACCCCTATGTAGGGATAGTCAATACCTTTCACGCAACAAAAAAATGTTTATTTCGATGTTTTGTGTTTCATTGCCTTTCCTGCCTCGGTGTAAACGTTCTCGAAAAGCCAACTTAGCACTAGTATACCATTCGTGCATATGATACAGCAAAGCCAAGATTCCAGAGTTGATCTTTCCTTCTCAGGTATCGAGGTATCGGCTCTCGACTCGCACGTACAGGAGGATGCTCACATGATCCGACACCGCAAATCTGCCCAAGATGACGCAGCCATTCGGTGGCTGATTGATCAGGAGCTAGTACCATTATCTCACTTGTCTCCTCAGGATATTCAACAAGTTAAGAAGGATCTGCCCCGGAGACTTCGCCGGGGCGTCACCTTTGTTAGCTGTGAGGATCATGATGCTCAGGCGGTTGGTTTTGTTCACCTTTTCGTGTACGGTGCTCTCTTGAACATTGATATGCTGGCCATAGATACCTCCAAGCAAAGAAAGGGGCATGGAAGTAGCTTGCTTCGTGCTGCTGAGCAATATGGCCGTCTCAAGCAATGCAGTAAGGCTAAGCTGCTAGTCGATGAGGGTAATCAGCGAGCCGTACGCTTTTATTTAAGACATGGGTACCACATTGCTCGCTATATCTCTGCAAGTCGTTGCTATGAGCTGGATAAGCTACTTTAATTTAGAAGAATCCTCCACCATAGGGTCCGTACGGGCCAGGACCATACGAATACGGCACAGGTTTGGGCGTATCGCAGCCATCTCCACACCCTGGATACCCACCACCTGGGTAACCCCCGCCTGGATAGCCACCATAGACATAAGGTGCCGTTCCAATAGCCAAGAGATCGAATAATACCAGCGGGATGATTGCTTTCGTGTGCACTTTTTTACCTTTGTTTCTCTGCAGGATCAGCTTGTTCCCGGAGATACGCAGTAGCTTGCCTGTTACACGCGAGCCGTCTTTTTTCATAGCAACAATCTGCTTACCTACCAGTTGCTTCGCTTGTGTTCTGGTCACAGATGATTTCAATGCTAGAACCTCCTTCCCCATGCAGGGACAATGTTGCGATTGGTTGTACCAACCTGCATAACTCACATTATTCAACGGTGGAACTATCGGATTGTTCGTCTGTCCCATGCAGCAGAAGTTAGGTGAACGAAGAGCATCCCAGCAACAAAAAAAACAGCAACCCTCCACTATGGAGAATTGCTGTTCGCCTGTATATTTGTTTTTTTTACCGTTTGCCCGGATCATAAGGCTGTCCAAGTGCCGCAGGCGCATGTGAGCGTCCTACAGCGGCTACCAGCACAATAATCGTGAGCAAATAAGGCATCATATAGATAATTTCCTGGGGAATACTCTTGGACCAATCGAACAAGGTAACATAGTTACGAATGGCCTGGGAGAACCCGAAGAACACTGCGGCCCAGAATGCTCCGACAGGATTCCATTTTCCGAAGATCATGGCAGCAATTGCGATAAAGCCCTGACCTGAAATCGTATTGTGAGAGAACGTATTGGTCGTCGTTAATGTAATCGTAGCCCCACCGATTCCAGCGAGCGCACCACTGATCATTACACCCAGGTAGCGCAAACGATTAACCTTGACCCCAACCGTATCCGCTGCACTTGGATGCTCACCTACAGCGCGTAGACGAAGACCAAAAGGCGTCTTGTTCAGCACATAGTAGCTTGCGAATACCAGAATTACGGCCAAATAGGTTGTCGGATAAGCGTTGAAGAAGACACTTCCGATGAATGGAATGTTCGTCAACCCATCAATATTCAGCTTGGCGAAGCCTTGCACCAAGTCCGTCTCACCTGAGCCGTTAAAGAGCAGCTTCACAAGATATAGTGTGCTTCCTGCTGCCAGGAAGTTAATAACGATACCACTGATAATCTGATCCGCCTTGAAGGTGATGGACGCAACAGCGTGAATGAGGGATACGATAATCCCGAAGACAGCAGCTGCCAGTACTCCTACGCAGGCGGCAGCAAAGCCACTCAGTCCAGCAGACTCCGCATAGTAAGCCCCAATGCCCGCAGCAAAGGCGCCGAATACCATTAGACCCTCGATCCCCAGATTGGTGACACCAGAACGTTCTGAGAAGATGCCGCCGAGTGAGGCGAATATGAGCGCTGTAGCAAACACAAGCGTCGTATTGATGAGCTGACCCAAGGTTACTAAATCCATATTACAACACCTTCTCTTTCTTGCGCTTCATGTAGAACGGCTTCAGGACCCAACGTACGATCCCTTGTGCCGCAATGAAGAAGATAATGGACCCGATTACGATACGTGTAATCTCTGGCGGCACATCTGCTGTAAAGCTCATCCCTGCAGAGCCATAAGTCAGTGTACCGAAGAGCACCGAGCCCAGCAAAATACCAAATGGATTATTCATTCCAATCAGAGCGACGGCGATGCCGTCAAAGCCTGTTCCTGGTGAACCAGCCATAACAGATTGATAATGGAACACGCCGAGCACCTCGAAGGCACCAGCAAGTCCAGCAAAGGTTCCACTGATGAACATCGCCTTCACCACATTGCGATTCACATTCATCCCTGCATAGCGTGATGCATCCTGGTTGAAGCCTACTGCACGTAGCTCAAATCCTTGCTTGGTCTTCCAGAGGAAAATGTAGAAGAAGATCGCTGCCAATACAGCTATCAATGTACCCCAGTGAACACGAGCATTGTCCATCATTTGAGCCAGCCAATCAATGGAGATCGAAGCGGTCGGCTCAATATCGAGCGATCTGTTCTGTCCTTCCAGCAGCATGGTCCGATTTACCACAAGGTTCGCAGTAAATAATCCGATCCAGTTCAACATGATACAGGTGATAACCTCGTTGACGCCCCGTGTTGATTTAAGGATACCCGCTATGGAAGCCCACAGGCCACCAAATACCGCACCAGCGATGATAGCCAGAGGTGCATGAATGAATGCTGGCAAGCCCTTAAACTGGATCGCGACTACAGAAGCTGCCGTCATGCCGATCAGGAATTGTCCCTCACCACCGATATTGAACAAGCCTGCACGCGCAGCAAAAGCGAACGCCAGACCCGTCATAATAAGCGGAGTCATCTCACGAATGGCTTCCCCGAAGTTGTAAGCATTTCCGTATACACGCGTGAACAGTGCCCCATAGGCCGTAATTGGATTATAACCACCGACCATCATAACAAGAGCTCCCAATATAAAGCCCATAATAATGGCAACTATAACGAGGACGAAGGAATCCTTCGTAAAAAATTTAAGAATGTTAGCCATGCTCCGCACCTCTCTTCGCCGTGCTGCCTGCCATCATCATACCAAGCTCTTGGTCATTGGTATGCTCCGGAAGCACTTCACCTACAATATGACCTTCATAAATGACTGCGATGCGGTCCGACACATTCATAATTTCATCCAACTCAAAAGAAATCAACAGAACTGCCTTACCCTGATCTCGCTGTGCAATAAGCTGTTGCTGCACGAACTCGATGGCCCCTACATCAAGTCCGCGTGTAGGCTGGGCAGCAATCAGTACATCAGGATTCTTGTCAATTTCCCGCGCAATGATGGCTTTCTGCTGGTTACCACCGGACAGGGAGCGTGCTTTGGTACTAATACTTGGTGTACGCACGTCAAACCGCTCAATCAGACGCTTCGCTTGGGCATAGATCGCCTCGAAATTCAAGAAGCCCTTATTGTTGTATGGCTTCTGGTAATACGTCTCCAGAACCATGTTCTCGCTCATATCAAAATCGAGCACCAGACCATGCTTGTGACGATCCTCAGGGATGTGAGCAACCCCTGCCTCAGAGATGTGACGAGGGGACTGATTCGTGATTTCCTTGCCCAGAAGCATTACATTCCCGCTATCCACCTTGCGCAGTCCTGTCAAAGCCTCAATCAGTTCACTCTGCCCGTTGCCATCGACGCCAGCAATCCCTAGAATTTCACCAGCCTTCACCTGCAGGCTAAGCTTGTCCAGCACAGAGATGCCATCTTTATTCTTGGAGACCAAATCCTTGATGTCCATAACGACTTGACCCGGCTCGGCCGCTTTCTTGTCTACCTTGAAGGAGACACGACGTCCCACCATTTTTTCGGCAAGCTCATTCGGAGAGGTCTCCGAAGTGGTAACTGTATCAATAACCTTCCCGCGGCGAATAATCGTTACCGTATCGGAAATGTGCATAATTTCCTTCAGTTTGTGCGTGATTAGGATGATGGACTTGCCTTCAGCTACGAGGCGCTTCATAATGTCCATCAGCTCGCTGATTTCTTGGGGTGTCAGAACGGCTGTAGGCTCATCAAATATGAGAATGTCCGCTCCGCGGTACAATGTCTTGATAATTTCTACCCGCTGTTGCATACCTACTGAAATATCCTGAATCTTGGCATTCGGGTCCACACTAAGTCCATATTGCTCAGACAATCTGCGCACCTCGGCAGCAGCTTGCTTGTAGTCAATATTAACCCCCTTGCGCGGCTCCGAGCCAAGAATTATATTCTCGGTTACAGTGAATGGCTGTACAAGCTTGAAATGCTGGTGCACCATACCAATGCCCAATTCAATAGCCTTATTGGGTGTATCAATGGTTACCGTTTTGCCATTCATTTCGATCGTGCCTTCTTCCGGCTGATACAAGCCGAATAGAATGTTCATCAGCGTAGACTTACCCGCTCCATTCTCTCCAAGCAGTGCATGAATCTCACCTTTAAACAGCTTCAAGCTAATGGAGTCGTTGGCAACGATGCCGGGGAATCGCTTTGTAATTTGCTTTAACTCAACGACTGGAGTCGCTGCATCCATGAGATCACCCTTACATTAAGATTGTTGGCTTGAATTTTTACATGCTGTAGACGTAAGAACAAGGCTAGTCTTGGGAACCAGCCTTGTCATTTTACAATCCTGTTGTACCTTTTCCTTGTTCAGATCGAACTCAGTTATTATTCAGCAGGAACCGTAATTTCACCATTTACGATCTTTTGTTTGTACTCCTCAACTTTATCCAGTACATCCTGGCTGAGGTTCTTGTTAGTTTCAGGAAGACCTACACCGTTCTCCTTCAGCGTCAGTGTCTCGATGCCGCCTTTGAACGTACCATCAACAACTTCTTGAGATACTCTCTTCACCGCTTCATCTACACGCTTGATCATGGAAGTCAGTGTAACTTCGTCACCGAATTCAAGAGATTGGTCTTTATCAACACCAATAACCCATACTTGTTGACCTGCTTTCACACGGGACAGAGCTTCATTGAACACCCCGTTACCTGTAGCGCCAGCTGCGTGGAAGATAATATCTGCACCATCATTGTACAATGTTGCAGCAGCAGCTTTACCTTGGTCAGGCTTGTCAAAAGCACCTGTGTAGTTCGAGATTAGCTTAGCATCTGGATTGGCAGCCTCGATACCCGCTTTGAAGCCAATTTCAAAACGCTTGATCAGTGGGCTGTCTTGTCCACCTACGAAACCAATTTTGTTCGTTTTTGTTGTCAGACCAGCAACAACACCTACGAGGAAGGAACCTTCATTCTCAGCAAAAGTCACTGATTTAACATTAGGAAGATCTACAACGCTATCGATGATACCCAGGTTACTGTCTGGGTTCTCTTTAGCAGCTTTCTCGATGGCGTTAGCCAGGTTGAAGCCGATACCCCAAGTCAGAGCGTAACCATCCTTAATGAACTGGTTCAGGTTCGGATCATAGTCTTGGTCGTTTTTACTTTGCAAGTATTTAACGGTTGCACCGCCTTCTGCTTGAACAGCCTCAAGAGCTTCCCATGCAGATTGGTTAAAGGATTTGTCGTTTACCCCACCAACGTCAGTTACCATACCGATCTTCAATTCGGATTTTGGAGCTTCGCCGCCGGAAGCGTTACCGCCACCTTCATTGCTTGCGCCTTGACCGTTGTTACCGCAACCAGCCAGAATTACGGAGATAGCCAGAAGCATTACCAAAGACATACTGAATAGTTTCTTCATTCTGAATATGTTCCCCCTTAATGTTAAATCCTTAACTGCCTGACTCACTTTGACATATCTTGTCTATATCTGTTGAGGAAGCTGTTATGGACGCTTACTGTAGAGATTATACAATTAAGCCCGTACAAAATCCAGTTGAAACGTGACCTTTGGTCAATTTTTTTTAAGCACTGCACAATGAAAGCGTTATAATTTGGCGAAAAACAAACAATATTACACGTAATGGAATATTCATTCGTGTTTCAATGATATTTTAACAATTTCCCCGTGTATATTTGTAGTTTTCACTTGAACTTCATTTAACATACCTAAGAACCTTTTTGCTCCATATGTATATTATTGGAATTAATATAGTGGGCACAAGAAAGCCCCCATCATGAACTCCAAAAACGGTCACGTTACAGAGGCATTTGTTCTTAAGATTAATAGTCATAGAAAAACCGCCGGAGACCGGCGGCTTATTCGATTGCATGACTTATGCGTTGATTTTTTCTTTTGCTACGCCAGCCAGCGAGTTGAACGCGTTGATATCGTTCACAGCCAGGTCAGCCAGCATTTTGCGGTTCATGTCGATACCAGCCAGCTTCAGACCATGGATCAGCTTGCTGTAGGACAGACCGTTCATACGAGCAGCTGCATTGATACGTACGATCCACAGCTTACGGAAGTTACGCTTAGTTTGACGACGGTCACGGTAAGCGTATACCAGGGATTTCATTACCTGCTCATTAGCAGTTTTGAAAATGCGGTGTTTGGAACCAAAATAACCTTTAGCAAGCTTCAATACTTTTTTATGACGACGACGAACAACGAATCCGCCCTTTACTCTAGCCATATTCAAAGACCTCCCAAATAATGTTTATGCTTGTTGTACTTCCAAATAATCCGTCCGATACTATTTCAGGTTAGCCAATCCTTGCTTCAGGCGTCTTACATCACCTGGAGCCATAACAGGATTAGTGCCCAATACGCGCTTAGCACGCTTCGATTTGTGGGAAAGCAAGTGGTTCTTGTAAGCTTTGTAACGAGTCACTTTACCGGATCCGGTAATTTTGAAGCGGCCTTTGAGGCTGCTGTGAGTTTTCATTTTAGGCATTGTTACTTCCTCCTCAATTTTCCTTAAGCTTTGGAGCCAATATCATAATCATGCTGCGCCCTTCCAGCTTAGGCTGGCGCTCCACGGTGCAAATGTCTGCAACTTCAACCTTTACGCGTTCCAGAATTCGCTGGCCGACATTGGCATGTGCAATCTCACGACCGCGGAAGCGGACAGAGCATTTCACCTTGTCGCCGGCTTTCAGGAATTTCACAACATTGCGGAATTTGGTCTGATAGTCATTTTCCTCAATGTTGGAACGGAACCATACCTCTTTCACATCAACGATTTTCTGGTTTTTACGGGCTTCCTTGTCTTTCTTCTGCTGCTCGTAACGGAATTTGCCGTAATCCATAATGCGACATACCGGCGGCTTCGCCTGTGGTGCCACATTTACCAGATCCAAGTTCAGATCAATCGCCATCTGCAGTGCCTCTCGGGTCGGCTTGATGCCGATTTGTTCCCCATTGGCACCAACCAAACGAACTTCACGTACCCGAATCTCATCATTGATCATATGTTCCTTACTAATAACCTTCCACCTCCAGAAACTGAATGGATATAATCAAAAAAAGGGATGCAGGCTCGACAGCCGACATCCCTTCTAAATCACAATTCTTCATGAAGATAAAGCATCTCATAAATGATTGGATGAAGACCAGCCGATAGGATTATCGGTCAGGTGAGAAGTCGACCTTCTACTTGATCAATCCATGCTCAATAGCATACTCGATTATTATATATCATGATTTTGTACAGAGTCAAGTCTTTTCACAAAAAAAAATTTGAAGCCATGCGAGCAATTATCCTCAGCATGACTTCGAGCCTTGCACTAATCGCCACTAGAAAATGGGACACACTACATCAGCGCGCCAACTGCTTACTTAGCGATGATTAGCCTTGCTTGCTTTGAACCTCTTCCAGTCGTACTACACGGGTATGCTGTGTATGGCTCCATTGCTTGTTGTTCTGCGTGAAGAACGCATAGAACGTAATCGGATACCAAGAGATCAGATACACCGGGAATAGGAGCAGATACAGATACACCTTCTTGTAGGTCACCTTTTCGAGTGCCATGGCTGTCAGGAAGGTAACGATATTCAAGCCAATAGCAACTACACCGATCCATAACGGGAAGTGCTGATAGATATTTGCGATATTTGGTCCTTTGAAAAACACGTTATCCACCCACATTGCTGCGGTCATAAGGAAGGTGAACAAGACGATATACACATTCAGCCCGTAGAGAGCCATATCGAACTTGGTCAGACTCCGTTCTTTAAGCGCCTGCCAGAACAATGGGAAGAAATAACGACGGGCCACCGTAAAGTGTCCCTGCATCCAGCGCAATCTTTGTCTCGATGAAGCCTTGAATGTCAGCGGCTTCTCGTCATATACCTTGGCTTCGTAGTTGAATCTCGGATATACGTTACGCTGCGTACAACGCATTGTGAACTCAAGATCCTCTACCAGACTGGTTGCGCCCCAGCCCATTTCCTTCAGCAGGTTGGTCTCAAAGCACATTCCTGTACCACCAAGGAAATTCGCCATTTTCAAATTACTACGGGACAACTGCCACAGGCGATTGATATACCAGTAGGAAATGCCGTAGGCAGCTGTAATCCAGGAATCCTCAGGATTCTTCGTATCAATGTATCCCTGAATGACACGTGCACCGTCGCACAGGTCATTATTCATTTCCTTCAGGAAGTCAGGATGGGCAAGATTATCAGCATCGAACATAACGATGGCGTCATATTGACGCGGCATCTTCCACAGCTCCTTGAGCATCCATTCAATAGCGTAGCCTTTACCTCTCAGATTCGGGTTCGTACGTACACAGGCATTCATGCCATGACTACGGACAATGTCCGGAGTGCGATCCGTGCAGTTGTCGCAGATGACGAACACATCGTACAACTCTTTCGGGTAATTCAATTGCTTCAGATTCTCCATGAGAGCCCCGACTACCTGTTCTTCGTTGTGTGCCGCTACCAGTACGGCAAAAGTTTTGACTGGCTCCGCATGCTGCTTTTTCTTCTTGCGATACAAGCCAAATAGTGAGAAACCAAACTGATAGACTGCGATTAGCGCAAGCAGAAGCTGCACCGTAATAAATATTGCGTCCAGCATGTTCTCCTAGAACCCCCTTTTTATACCCTTCCAATCATCATGGAACTGTCTGTCTGTTTCTTTCTCTTGTTTCTGTTTCTTTTTTATCTTTGTGTTCAAGCTTTCATGACAGGTTCCCCTGCCAAAGACCCCTGTGTTTCATTTTACTGGATGTTGAAGAATGCTGCTGAACCTCCCATCGGAATGCCATCTCGATTTTCCTTGGTTTTCATTCTTTTGTCAAAACCTTTAATTTGCTTCTTATGGCAGAAAAACCGTCTGGAATCTCCGATTATGGGGATGTTAAGCCTTCACTCTTTCAATCGTGCCTGTTATTGCTTATTCTCATCCATTTGCTTACTTTTTATTTCTTTGGTCCCTCCCTTCGACAAACTACAGTAGACGCGATGCCTATCTGAAGGAAGATTGGACAAAGTTGGTGCGTGAACAGTTATTTCCGATTTCATTAGTTTATATAACTTAATTCACCTATCTTGAATCACTCGCTGCATGAGTCCCAGGTATGATTCTTGTCTTATTCAAGACGAAGTGATCAAGGAATTTGTTGCCATTCATTATGATTTTGCACGGTTTTAACATTTACCTGCCATTATGTTTCTTGAAAAAGTGCACAATAGAAAATATGATGAATGAGTACCTAATCTCTCCCTAAAAAAGGATACGGCACAGCAAAAAGGGCCCAGCGAATTTTGTTGAATCAGAGTGTTTCATAGGGAATTTTCCCTTCGTAGCTTAGAAGCGTGTATAATATGTATTCTTGGTATATATTCCATAAGTGCACGACTGACTGGCTAACTTGTACGAGTTGCACACCAATTCATTGGCTAAAAAATGATCTGTGACGAAGCACCAGAAATCATATTATGTAAATGTTGGAGAAAGGGCCCGATAAGCTGGCCATAATTATAAGCTTAAATAAACTACCGCGTCGCCAAGCGAAGCGGTTGCCGGAGGAACGCCATGAATCGCTTAGTTATCAAATTGCTCCAATGGGAACATGGAGTATTCAAGTTCATAAACGGAAGGCTGCACAACCGTTTCCTGAACTTCTGGCTGTACTATCTCACCCACCTGGGAGGGGCTACGTTTACGATTTCTTGTTCCTTATTATTATGGTTCGCAGCACCAGCTCCTTGGGGAAATGTAGCTTTCAAGTCGCTTGTAGCACTGGCCGTCAGCCATATTCCTGTAGCGATTGCCAAAAAACTGTATCCTAGAGTCAGACCTTACATCAAGCTGCCTGGTACTAATACCTTTCGCAATCCTTTGACCGATCATTCTTTTCCGTCAGGGCATACTACAGCTATCTTTTCAGTAACCGTGCCATTCATGGCACAGGCCCCGATTCTCATGGTCGTGCTTCTACCCATTGCCATGATCGTAGGGGTTTCCCGAATCTATCTCGGATTGCATTATCCATCTGATGTACTGGCAGGCGCCACACTCGGCTCCTCGGCTGCGCTGGGTACAGTTGCATTCTGGCCATAAACCTTATATGTTAAGACTGAGTAAATCCTGCAGGAACAGGTGAACAGATGTGACAAAAAAACGTGTCTTGTTGTTATCAGAGGGCTTCGGGGCTGGGCACACGCAGGCTGCCCATGCACTCTCAAGTAGTCTGCGCAGGCTGTCACCACATGTCCAGACCAAGGTAATGGAGCTGGGCACCTTTCTAAATCCCAGGATGGCTCCATGGATCATTACAGCCTATAAGAAAACACTTACCTCTCAGCCTCGTCTGGTCGGCATGGTGTATCGTCATCAGTATAAGAAGTCACTTAATCGGTTAACAACCATGGCTCTTCATCGATTGTTCTATACCCATACAAGAAGCATCATTCGCCAGCTTAAACCGGATATGATTGTATGTACCCATCCCATCCCTAGTGCAGTAATCTCAAGACTGAAGCGGCTGGGATTAAACGTGCCGCTCTGTACAGTCATCACCGACTATGATGCACACGGTACCTGGATCACACCGGAGGTAGACAAATATTTTGTCTCGACGCCAGAGGTCATGCGCAAGCTTCGCACCAGAGGAGTTCCGTTCATGAAGATACAGGTGACCGGAATCCCCGTACACCCGGACTTCTGGGAGCATCCTAGTCACGAGGAGATTCGGGAACAGTTCGGACTTAAGGCCATCCCTACGGTGCTTGTGATGGGAGGCGGCTGGGGGATGCTGAATGATACGCAGCTTCATGAGTTCATTTCCCGCTGGAAGAAGGATATTCAGATTATCTTTTGCCTTGGTAACAATCATAAAATGCTACAGAAGCTACAGCAGGACAGCCGCTACAGGCATCCTCATATCCACCTGCTCGGCTTCACCCGCGAGATTGATAAGCTGATGGAAGTGTCGGACCTTCTGATTACCAAGCCTGGGGGAATGACTTGCTCTGAAGGTCTGGCCAAAGGAATTCCGATGCTGTTCCATAACCCATTGCCAGGACAAGAGGAAGAGAACAGCCAATACTTCACTGCCTTAGGCTTGGGGGAGACGATCTCATCCACAGATGTCATCGTCAAATGGATGAATCGGATGGTTCACCATTATACAGAGGTGCAGCAAAAGCGTAAGGCCCAAGCCGCCCGCATCGCCATGTATCACCCACTACAAAGCGCACAAAGCATTATCGACATGCTGGAGCGTAGCCAGCAAGGAGTCATACAATAGAACATTTCTGACAGTCGGCTCACGCAGAGCCACGATCATCAGGACTTATAACTAACAAACCGCCTCCGAAGTGAAAGAAGAGTCTTCCACTTCGGAGGCGGTTTTCTTTATCCGATATTATTGACGGAGCTCTCTACACGCACAGCTCACATCAAAAAGGTGCCGATGACGATGGACACACCAAGAATGATTGAGCGCAGCAGCTGTGCTACTGCCATATTGCCCTGAGCAATCTGGTCACATATACGCATCTTAGGAGTCAGGAAGTCAAACACAATATAGACCAGACATAATACCGCGATGCCCACGACGGACCACAGCAGCATTTCCAGCCACGAATGGCTTGAGAAGGACACCATCCCCACGATAATGCACAACCCAAGCATTTTACTACCCATATACATCCCTGCAGCCTCATTGCCCTTGGCTATCTCTTCACTATCGTTATAGCGGGTCAATTTGCTGAACACAAAGTAGCTACACACAAGCACAACCAGCAGAATGCCTAAGCCTGTCAAGACATTAAGCAGGTTCACTCCCAAATTATTCATTTGTTCTCCTCCTGTTCTCTATCCATCACGGATGCTGCACAATAATAAGCCATATCTCCAGTAACCTTTTCCCCAATACGAGGCAAAACGCCAGCAAAGCGGCCTCCGATCACGAATACACCTGTCAGCAAATAACCGCAGTATGGGCCTTCCTCTGTCTCGATCCGAACCTCCTGCATGGGGGCCAGCTCCTGATAAATCTTCGGTTGCTGATGATAATAGGCCATAAGCTCTTCATCTTCATCCTTATCCTCTGTAGGCAGCAGTTCCCTATTCCCCTCAAACAACTCCGTGCCCCGACCTTCTCGTCCCCAATAGCTCTTCGCAACGTAAGGTATGGATTGCAGCTCAAACGGACCAGCTTCGAAATACGTAGGCAGCAAATATCGTGAAATCAACTCAAGCTCTTCATCCTGGAACAAACGAAAGCCGCAATACTCCGGGGTCTGCTCATTACGCTCATAAAGGGACCAGATCGTGGCCATGAAGCCTTTACTCTGCATCAGGACATGCTGTGCGGGATTCATCAGACCAAGCCGGCCTTCCTTCACCAGTTCCAGCAACGCAACACCAATATCTACTCCTGTCTTCTCATCTCGATCATCCACCAGGTATTCCAAGGGATAGAGGCGGTATAAAAGATTGATCTTATGCCCCGCATGATATAGCGCATCGCCCGGTATGATCTCCAGCTCTTCGAGCGGCGCATAGCGAATGTCGAATCCAGCCTCACGACAGCGTTGCATCAGGTACTCCGTATTCGTGCGGTCCTCCAGGTGCTCACCGAACGAGGTGAACGTAACGGGCCCTTGCAAACCCTGCTGTGCGTAAGCTTCCAGCCACATGCGAAAGCAGGCACGAATGCATTCGTCCATAGCTACAGACGGCGACGATAACCCTGCTCCTGCAGCTAGTTCGATAAGAGTGGATTCCAGCGCTGCTGCCTCGGGAATACCTGTAGGCGTATCCGTGTTATTCTCGATACATTTAAGTCCGGTCTCTCCGATGATCCAATCCTGACGCGTGATGCCCCCTGTCACCATCTCCTGACGTACAACGGGCACTAGAGCAGGATGAAGACCGAGCTGCTGAATCAAAAAGTTGTCAGGTAGGTAACGCTGGACGAAACGCATGACCTTGCAATAGATAGCATCAATAGCCTCTGCGGCAGCACGCAGCTCCTGCATTTCGGTCTTTGTATACACGGTCAAGGCCGGGACACAATACTGCTTGCCGTACATTCGGTGATAAGGGACATGTCGCCCAGCCTTCCCCTCGAACACCTCTTCATGGCTAAGGGGCAAAGTATGTACTGCTCTCACGCTCTTCAACCTCCCGAGCCACTGAAGAAGCTTCCAAAGCCGCTTGACTTAGAGCTGGACGAGCCTGAGGAGCTGTAGGAGCTTTTATCCTTACTGCCGTTATAAAAAGAGCTCCCTCCGCGGTAAGAGCTGTGACTGGAGCTACGCTCGCAGGAATTATCATCATATTCTGGGTCACAATCGTCATTCGTGGTCGTACCACAGCCAGACAAGACTGCCGGGACGGCCAGCATTAGAGAGAAGGCAGCCAGCTTCGCACGCGAGCCGGGACTAGATTTGCTTTTGCGCTCTTCTTCAGACATTTACAAATTCACCTCTTTCATGAACAGCAGCACCTTCTTGGCCTCCGTATCCAAGACGGAGTATACGAATTCGTAGGTAGCCCCATTATGAACCATATAATGGTCCAGCAAGCGTTCAGCGAGTTCCAACGTATATGCCGTGATACCCGCCAGCTCCTTATCCTCGAATGATCTACCATTCCATAGTCTATACTCCGCCATGAACATCAGAGATGCCGAGCGTGGTGACTTTACAGCATCGATAATAGCTGAGCCATACTCAGCTGGCAGTTGGCGCTGCATGTCTGTCACATACACTGCATGATCCCGCCCATCACTCTCATTGGATAGATGGAGCCATAGCTTGCCTGTTATCACAGTGGCGTCTACCAGCTTGCGCATGAACAGTTCATCACGGGGAACAGATATCTCGTCAAGTATCCCCGTTTCGGACTGACGCTCATCTGACCAGCTTCGATAAGTCATGAAGTAATAAATAACGATTCCCTTCCTTTCCTTCCTCTGCATAAGCTGCATATATTGAATATTGAAACTGCATAACAAACGTATATAACGCACGACAAGGAAAAAAGTTACATATACATTTTCATATAATGACTCTTCATCCTAACTCTACGAGAAAAAGACACAAGCTCCAGACTGTTGCAGCCTGAGCTTGCGCCCTCTTGTGGGACCTTCTTATCCACTACCGAACCAAGTTGCCGAGCGCACGTACGCCATAACATGGATCGCAATTAGTACTTGTCCAGCCTGGTCTTGTTGTATTCTGCGTAAATTTTCTCGCCAATGACAACCTCCACCCGGTGAATGTTCATCCCTTTACCCATGAATTTCTGCTCGTATTCTGTCATGACATGCTCCTCATTAATCCCGTCTCTATGCAGGTTCAATGAGATATTGGTCATTTGCAGGCCGCTGTCAGCGAACGAATTCAGCGAGAATTCGAATAATGTCTCAGAATCCGTCTTAAAATGAATCTGACCGTCGCTATTCAGAATATGGCGGTATTTCGTAAGGAACCGAGGATGAGTCAAGCGACGGCGTGCATGCTTTGACTTGGGCCAAGGATCACTAAAGTTCAGATAGACCCGCTCAACCTCTCCTGCTTCGAAGACATTTTCGATGGTCTCAATGTTAGCCAGTGCCAGCTTCAGGTTGGGCGGTGTATCCACCTCGCGTTCACTCCAGGCATTTCTTGCCTTGTCGCTTGCTCTGCGGACCAGCTCATCATACATGTCGAAGCCTATATAATTGATGTCGGGGTTGCGGAAGCTCATCTGACTGATGAATTGTCCCTTCCCCATACCGAATTCCACATGAATCGGGCGGTCGTTACCGAACAGTTTTGCCCATTTCCCCTTATGCTCTCCTGGCTCCAGCACGACCAGCTCAGGCTGCTGCTCCAGATTTTCACGTATTCCTTTTCTACCGCGTAGACGCATCTTATTCCTCCATTAAATAAGTTCCTGTGTATTGCTTGCTCCCTGCAATATTGTGCCGAACTTCAGCTTAAAAGTAAACGGCTATTTTAGACAAAATACGGATTTTACATATTTCTTGTGTATTAAGCTTGTACTTTCATCCCAAATTGCTTACGCAGTTCAGGTCAATGAATACTCGTTAGACATACTGTATTGCTAATCCTGGTCACTGCTGAAAAAGGAAAAAGGAATCCACATGACCTTCCGAAATGGATGATCAAGGAATTCCTTCTTCAATATATTTGGATTGGGGTCCAACTAAGTCAGTAGTTCATAGTCTACCTTATCTGTAGGGGGTAAATCAAATGTCTTTTCGCAGGCTGCCCGAATTTTTTGTCTTGCTGTCGTGCCGACCTGCTGATTTTGAGGAAAACGAACTCCCGTCAAAGCAAGCGCCTCATCAAATGTCAGTTCCACAAACACTTTATCTGGACGCGGCTGAGAAGCTTTTTCCATAACAAGATCACCTCAAGTTTTATTAGGAACCGGATATGCGATATTGCATATTACAACTGTGGGGTGGCTTATAAGTGATTATCTGGTACCGCTATCAATATAACATATTGTGTTAACTTTTTCAAGCTCATCCCCTTGATTTCCGCAAGAATACACCTTTCGTTCAATTCCCCTTTTGCTATCAATAGTGATACAATAAATACGATTCAGGACTGCTTGTGCGGCATGACACTAAGCGCCAAGCATTCACATGATAAAAAAACAGATCAGGGTCCAACTAAGCTGGTTCCAATCCGATAAGGAGCTTCTTCATGAATTCAAATCTGATCACTCCTCCCCGCTTGTGGAGAGAAAAGAGATTCCATACCTGGAATTATGAGATGCATGAGCAATTTCAGGATAAAGTATTCAAGGTCATGCTCGATGCCGGGTTCACATGCCCGAATCGCGACGGGTCCATAGCCAAGGGTGGCTGTACCTTCTGCAGCGCAAGAGGCTCAGGAGATTTCGCTGGACGAAGACGCGATGACCTGGTTACACAATTCAACACCATCCGTGACAGGCAGCACTTGAAATGGCCTAACGCAAAATATATCGGTTATTTCCAAGCCTACACGAACACCTATGCCCCGGTAGAGGAATTGCGGGAATACTATGAGGTTATTTTACAGCAGCCTGGGGTTGTAGGTCTTTCTATAGCTACCCGTCCAGATTGCCTGCCTGACGACGTTCTCGACTATTTGGAAGAGCTGAATGAGCGTACATATCTGTGGCTTGAGATGGGACTGCAGACGGTTCATGAGTCCACCTCCGAGTTGATTAATCGTGCCCATGACACTGAATGCTATCTAGAAGCCGTCGAGAAGCTGCGCAAGCGTAATATCAGGGTATGTGCCCATATTATTTATGGACTGCCCCAGGAAAGTCATGAGATGATGCTGGAGACTGGCAGAGCTGTCTCCCAAATGGATGTTCAGGGCATCAAGATCCACCTGCTGCACCTGATGCGCAAGACACCTATGGTGAAGCAGTATGAGGCAGGATTACTTCGCTTCCTTGAGCAGGATGAGTATGTGAAGCTGATCGTCGATACGCTGGAGTTCCTGCCACCGGAGATGATCGTTCATCGCCTGACGGGAGATGCTCCGCGGGATCTGCTGATCGGTCCAACCTGGTCACTTAACAAGTGGGAAGTGCTGAATGCTATCGATGCGGAGCTGAAGAATCGTGATACGTGGCAGGGTAAATTCTGGAGGAAGCTCTGATGGGCTTCCTGTCGGTACTCAGCTATGCCCATCAGCTCATATCAGCCCGCATACAGCCAGGCGACTGTGCCATTGATGCTACGGCTGGAACTGGAGCTGATACGTTGTTACTGGCTCAGGCAGCGGGGAGACGTGGGCACGTCTTCAGCTTCGATATTCAGGAGCAAGCACTTGTCCTAACCAGAGAACGGCTGACACGTGCTGAGGGCGTCCTAGCACAGGTGACATTGCTGCAGCATAGTCATGATGAAATGCTACTGCATATTCCGGCAGAGCTCCATGGCAAAGTAGCAGCAGTAATGTTCAATCTCGGCTATTTGCCAACGGATGGGGCTGATCATGCGATTATCACTCATACCCCTTCCACTCTGCGTGCGCTGGAGGCTGCTTTACAGCTGCTTCGACCACGTGGGATTATCACCACGGTCCTGTATCCAGGCCATGAGGGTGGAGACGAAGAAGCGCAAGCCGTGCTGGATTGGGCATCAGCTCTCCCTGTGTCCGAGGGGCAAAGCATCATTTACCGCCAGCTACAACGACCTGCCTCTCCTTTCGTAGTAGCGATCGAGAGAAAATAAAAGGTTCCTGTTGTTACACAGTCGCGTTGTTACACAGTCACTGTTATTACAGAATGACTATTGTCCCACAGTACGTGTCGTCAATGAAGTCTATGGTATTCCATTCCTAATTATAACTGCTTTGATTTGTGTTCTGGAGGAGGAGCAAGAATGGCTGTTGTCAAAATGGAGCATGTAGGTATTATGGTATCCTCGATCGAAAGGTCGATCGAGTTCTATGTCAAAGTGGTCGGCCTTCGTCACTTGGAGACCGTTCAGCATCTGAACCCCGAGATCCGCCTCGCCTTTCTGGCCTTTCCTGGTCAAGAATCCGTAGAGTTGGAGCTAATTCAGGGGTATTCCGATACATTACCGAGTGAAGGACGTGTGCACCATGTAGCCTTCTCCGTCGATCATATCGACGTGGAATTCCATCGTATACGCACACTGGGCGTACATGGACTGGATACAGAGATCACCACTCTGCCTAATGGAAGTCAGTACTTTTTCTTCGACGGGCCGGATGGTGAACGTCTGGAGTTCTTCCAATCTACACGTAGTTCCATCTAATATTACATATATAAAATCAATTTTATAATCCCTTTAGCTGCTTCAATCAGGACTAGATATAGATCAAAACGGTTCAATTTGTCTATGTCTAGTTACAAAAATCAATCTTAATTAAATTATGAAATTGATTATTACACAAATGGAGGAGAGACACCGCTATGCTAACACCTTATCCGCTGCAATTCCAACCTGAATTCAAAGAAAGAGTGTGGGGAGGCCGTGCCCTTGAATCATTCGGGCTGACCCCTCCGCCAGGACATATTGGTGAAGGCTGGATGATTGCCGATCATCCGAACGGAACCACAACTGTATTGAACGGTCCACTCGCTGGTCAAGGACTCGATGCGATCCGTGAACAGCTTGGCAAGGATTGGCTCGGCAGCAAGGGCGTATCCGAACAGGGAGGGCGTTTTCCGCTCCTGATCAAGCTATTGGATTGCAATGATGATCTGTCCGTACAGGTACATCCAACAGATAGCTACGAAGGACTTCCTCCAGGGGAGCTTGGCAAGACCGAGATGTGGTACGTGCTGGATGCCAAGCCTGATGCGAAGATCATCTATGGTCTGCGTGAAGGTGTGACCCGGGACAGCATGCGAGAGGCGCTTGAGTCAGGCACCATTATGGAGGATCTGAACCAGGTATCAGTTAAGGCAGGAGATACGTTCTTCATCCCCGCAGGAACTGTACACGCACTCTGTGCTGGAGTCGTGGTGGCCGAGATCCAGCAAAACTCCGATACGACTTATCGCTTATATGATTACAATCGTCCTGGGCTGGATGGTCAGCCTCGTGAATTGCATATCGAGGATTCGCTGAATGTGACTTCCTATGATAGCGCAGGGGCTACGATGATGGAGACTTCAGGAGCTGTGGCAGGTCAATGGCTCACTCTTGCTTCCTGTGATTATTTTGTAGTGGAGAAGGGTATTGTAAAAGAGAACTGGGCATTGACTACACATGCTGACAGCTTCACAATCCTCGTGGTCTGTGACGGAGAAGGTACCCTGACCTGGGATCATGGAGCAGGTTCCTTACCTTACAAAGCCGGAGATTGCTTCTTGCTGCCAGCAAATCTGGGGTCCTACGAGCTGAACGGCTCCAATACCGTGCTCAGATCCTATCTGCCTTAAATTTTACCGCCCAAGAGGGAGAAATACATGCGAGCATGGCTGTATACAGCAATCGCTTCTCTGATGAGACTATAGCTGGGTACAAGGACGTGAATGACTGATGCAAAATGATACATTTGTAATGTACGATCATGAAGGAATTGATATTTTCGTATATCGGTGGATGCCAGATGGAGATGTTCCACTGCGGGGGATTGTGCAGATTGCCCACGGAATGTGCGAGACTGCGCTTCGCTACAAGGGGTTGGCTGAACAGCTGACCGCACATGGCTATGGCGTGTACGCGAATGATCATATTGGTCATGGCCGTACGGCCAAGGATGCGAATGCGCTCGGTAATCCTGGGCCTGATGCTTTTAACCGTATGGCACACAACATGATTGAGCTGGGACAGGTGGCTGCCAAGGAGCATCCCGGACTGGAAATATTTTTGTTGGGTCACAGCATGGGCTCCTTCCTCACCCAAAAGGTCATGTACGAACGGCATGAGAGCTACAAGGGCTTTATATTATCGGGGACCAACGGCAAACGCAGTCTTGTGAGACTAGGTGAACAGCTTGCTCTCATGCAAGGAAAGCTTCAAGGAGCCAACCACCGTAGCATGCTGCTCAATGCCATTGTCTTTGGCGGCTTTAACCGTAGCTTTCGTCCGGTGCGGACTGCCTTTGATTGGCTATCAAGAGATTCTGCTGAGGTGGACTCCTTCATCAATGACCCGCTGTGTGGAGCGATCTGTACTACAGACTTCTTCCAGTCGTTCTTTCACCTATTGCAGGAAATCCATCTACCTGAGAATACAAGACGGATTGACCGCACAAAGCCTGTCTACATCTTTGGCGGGCAGCGAGACCCCGTCGGGCTATTCGGCAAAGGGATCATGAATCTGGTCAATATGTACACAGCGTTAGGGATGGAGCAGGTCGATTATAAGCTTTATCCCGAGGGGCGCCATGAGATGCTTCATGAGATCAACCGCAACGAGGTCTACCATGATATTCTACACTGGCTGGAGCATCACGGCTCTCCGCAGTATGCCCTTTCATCTCGTATTGATGACAATGAGACAGGAATCTCTATGTAGACTTCGGGGTGGTGCCCCCAAATTAAAACGTATGATTAACACAGGTATGATTGAAGCTTGAATCCGTTAGGATTCAAGCTTTTTTGGGCCTGACAAGAGTAAGAAAGACATCAGGTAAAATACGATTACAAACAGGTATATCACCAATTCATTCGCTCACGCAATGAGGTAATATGAGCCGTATGATGTCTGCTATGCCAGGAGTATAGGTACAGGTTCTCCTCTAACCTCAGCGTCTCGCCAGAGGCCGGGTGAATGAACGTCTTAGCGAACTGTTCCTCATTTAGAGAACGCAGTAGTGTCACCCAGCGATCATGTACTCCCTCCAGAATGTGAAAGGACGGCTCCAGACGAGTAACACGTGCATCCGGCAGCTCCGCCCAGCGTCCCTCATCATATGGCTTAATTACTGGAATCTCCTCTGTTAGCGCCAGCCGAAAGCGAACGTAGCTGTTCAGATGACTATCCGCCACATGATGCACAACCTGGCACACCGTCCAACCTCCATGACGATACGGCGTGCTTAGCTGCTCGTCAGTCAAGCTCTGAACCGCAGTACGCAGACGGCGAGGCAGCTCTTCTATATCCTGAATCCATGCCTTCCGTAGCTCCTCTGTCACTTCATGCGGCATATTGGCCTTTCCAATCGGGTACCTCAAATCCTGTTCCATGCTGATACTCCTCCCACATCTATAATCTCGAATCCTGTACATCCTCTCCTATAGCACAAAGAACAGCAAAGCTACTATTGTTCTGTCATCCTGATTCTGCTCTGCTGGCGTTGAGCTATGCTACAAAGCAAGGCAGACCGCAATATCGGCCTGCCTTGGTGTCATTCGTTCTATATTCAAGATTATCCTTCGAGCAGCAGGGATTCCGGATCTTCCAGGAGCTCCTTGACAGCCACGAGGAAGCGTACAGCTTCGCTTCCATCAATGATACGGTGATCATAGGACAACGCGATATACATCATTGGACGGTTCTCCATCCGCTCTTCATCAATGGCGACAGGGCGAATTTGAATTTTATGCATTCCCAGGATACCTACCTGTGGCGCATTCAGAATCGGCGTCGAGAGCAGGGAGCCGAACACGCCTCCGTTCGTAATTGTGAACGTTCCTCCCTGGAGATCGGACAGTGCCAACGAATTGTTGCGTGCCTTGGCAGCGAGCTCGGCAATATTCTTCTCGATCTCTGCGAAGCCCAGACGGTCTGCATCACGTACAACCGGAACCACAAGACCTTCTTTGGCAGATACGGCAATCCCGATATCGTAGAATTTCTTCACGACTACATCATCGCCATCAATCTCGGCATTGACCATCGGGTATTGCTTCAAGGCACCTACGACTGCCTTCGTAAAGAAGGACATGAATCCGAGGCCTACATCATGCTTCTCCTTAAATTTGTCCTTGCGACGCTTACGCACATCAAGAATCGCTGTCATATCCACTTCATTGAAGGTAGTCAGCATGGCAGCTGTCTGCTGTGCTTCAACCAGTCTCTTCGCAATCGTTGCTCTGCGGCGGCTCATGCGCTGGCGTTCCACTGGCTTGGAGAAGCCTCCCTCAGTTGTCGGCGCAGATGCTACTGGCTTGCTAGCAGGTGCAGAGGATGCTGGCGTTGCTGCTCCCTGCTTCGCTGGAGCATGCCCCTTTACGTCATCCTGATAAATGCGACCCATAGGGTCCTTACCCTGCACCTGATCCAGTTCGATCCCGCGTTCACGAGCTAGCTTGCGTGCAGCAGGCGAAGCCGTATGCTGTCCATTCTCTGGTGCTGGTGGCGTTACAGCTACTGCTGCAGGCTTGCTCTCGCTACTAGCTGGAGCCGCAGCTTCAGCTGGCGGAGCTTGAGGCGCAGGAGCTTCAGAAGCTGCAGCTCCTGCTGTTGACCCGGAGCCAGCACCAATCGTACCAAGTGCCTCGCCGATCTCTACAGTATCTCCCTCCTGCCGCAAAATTTTCTCAATAACGCCTGCTTCTTCAGCACTAATCTCCAGATTAACCTTGTCTGTCTCCAGCTCAAGCAGCACGTCTCCCTGAGATACGCTATCTCCTTCTTTGACATGCCATTTGGATATTGTTCCTTCAGTAATGGATTCCCCCATAGCAGGGACTAAAATCTCGCTCACAGCTGTCTACCTCCCCAACGGAATATTGTTCGTGGTATTTAGTGGCTTCAACGCATTCTGAATAATTTGCTGTTGCTCTATGCTGTGTACATGCTGATATCCGCTGGCCGGGCTTGAACGCTCCGGTCTGCCTGTATAGCGTACCTCAACCTGCTGAGGAGCGACAGCACGTAGACGAGACTCCATAAACGTCCAGGCTCCCATATTCTTAGGCTCTTCCTGTACCCATACCAATTCCTTCAAATGAGACATTCCCTCAAGCGCCTTGCGAATCTCGGCTTCCGGGAACGGATAGAGCTGCTCAACACGGATAATGTGAACCCAATCCCGATCCTCTCCAGCTTCCTTGTCCAGCGCTTCCTCCAGATCCACTGCGATCTTGCCGCTGCACAGAATGACGCGTTCCACACGCTCTGGGCGGGCACCAAGACCCTCCTGTTGCAGGATCGGACGGAACTCACCTTCACTCAGCTCGGTGGCTGGAGAAGCTACACGATTGTTCCGGATGAGACTCTTCGGCGACATCATAATCAGCGGACGAGCCTGATCCGTGTTACCGAGTGCCGCTTGGTTACGCAGCAGGTGGAAGTATTGCGCTGCACTTGTCACATTTGCTACGACCCAGTTATCATTAGCTGCCAATTGCAGGAATCGTTCCAGACGAGCACTGGTATGCTCAGGCCCCTGTCCTTCGGCGCCATGTGGAAGCAGCATAACCAGATTCGATTTCTGCTTCCACTTCGCTCTTCCAGCCGAGATGAATTGGTCGAAGATCACCTGTGCACAGTTGGCAAAATCACCGAACTGAGCTTCCCAAATAACCATGGTCTCAGGCGAATATACATTATATCCATACTCGAATCCAAGTACGCCTGCCTCGGACAATGGACTGTTGTAGACAGCGAATGAAGCTTTGGCCTGTGGCAGATGATGTAATGGGCAGAATGTCTTGCCATTCTCTACATCATGCAGCACCAGATTACGATGTGCAAATGTGGCTCGTTCGGCATCCTGTCCAGTCAGTCGAATCGGGCGGCCATCTGCCAGTATGCTCGCAAATGCCAGTGTCTCTGCAAGGCTCCAATCAATCTTCTCGCCTTCCTTGAAGGCATTCTGACGACGCTGCAGAATTCTGGCCAGCTTCGGATAGGCCTTGAATTCCTCTGGCCACTTGAGCAAGCTTTCATTCAACTTCTTCAGCTTGTTCAGCGGTACTGCCGTCTTCTGCTTGAGCTTATCCTGTTCAGCCGCTCGCAGCTCTACTACAGGCTTCTCCTGAGGCTGTGTCTTGGCCTCCTCGTAGGCTTGCTTCAGCCGATTCTGAACTTCCTCAATACGTTGCTCGCTATATTCCTCGCTGATAACTCCCTCAGCAGCCAGCTTCGTGCTGTATAGCTTGCGGGAGGTTGGATGGCTACGAACCTTCCGATATACCAGCGGTTGCGTTGTCTCCGGATCATCCGATTCATTGTGACCGTAACGGCGGTAGCCGATCAGATCAATCAGGAAATCCTTCTTAAAGAGATTCCGGTACTCGCTAGCAATTCTCGCCGCAGCCAGGCAAGCCTCCGGGTGATCTGCATTGACATGAATAATCGGAATCTCATATCCCTTGGCCAGATCGCTGGCATAGTGGGTCGAGCGTGAATCACTACTGTCTGTTGTGAAGCCAAGTCGGTTGTTCACAATGATGTGTAATGTGCCTCCGTTACTGAAGCCAGTCAGATTCTTGAAATTCAGTGTCTCCGCAACAATCCCCTCACCAGGGAATGCAGCATCACCATGCATAAGAATGGTAGCCGCGCGGTTCACATCCTGCTTCGGATAGCCAGGCTCACTGCGATCCTCCTGTGCTGCACGTGCAAAGCCCTGTACCACTGGATTGACGTATTCCAGATGGCTTGGATTGTTAGCTAATGTAATCTTGGCCTGAACAGATTCCCCAGCCTTGACGAAACGATCAGCACCAAGATGGTACTTCACATCCCCCGTCCAGCCAAAGTTGATCCCCATCGAGCCCTCCGAAGGAATCAGGTCCTTGTTCGGGGAATGATGGAATTCAGCAAAAATTTTGCTATATGGTTTGCCGAGTACATGAGCCAGCACATTCAAACGACCACGGTGTGCCATCCCAATCAGAATATCACTGGCCCCGCCACGGGTCATTTGACTAACGATCTCATCAAGAATCGGCACAAGCGCATCATTGCCTTCAATGGAGAAACGCTTCTGCCCCACGAAGGTCTTATGCAAGAACTCCTCGAACTGCTCTACTTCAACAAGTCGATTCAGGAGCTCTTTACGCTCTTCGTTCGTCAATGAGGTAGATGACCAGCCCTCTTCAGCCTTACGGTTCAGCCATTCGCGTTCCTTCTCGTTATGGACGTGTGAAAATTCAAAGGCCAGAGGCCCTGTATAGGCTGTACGTAGCCGTTCAATTGCTTCCCAGCCGTTCAGGGTATCCGAGGATGCCCCATCCCAGATCAGAGAAGCAGGGAATTCCATCAAATCTTCCTTGGTCAAGCCATAATATTCCGGCTCCAGCAGGCCTTTATCTGCCTCTGGGCTCAGTCCAAGCGGATCAATGTCGGCTGCCAGATGCCCATATGAACGGATATTGGATACCAGCCGTCCAGCTGTAACCGCTTTCTTCAATAAGTTGGGATTCAGTGCCTGTGAAGTCGCTGGCCCTGGGGCTACAGCCACTGGCCCAATTCCTATTGCTGATTGAGGCGGCTCTCCCCATTGCTCAAAGAGCTGACGGTCTGCCGGATCTACGGATCCCGGGTCCTGCACATACTTGTCATATTGTTCCTGCACATAGCCTAGATTTGGTCCGTAATACGTTTGCCATGGCACCGGTCTGCTACTGTCTGCCATCGTCATCTCGTTCCCTTCGTCATGTTTTGGGATTCATCGCTGGACGGAATCAACTCATATGGCTTGCCAATCAACCTATTCCTATGATAACTCCGACCATTGTGTCATTTTCGAGTATGTTTTCCGCTCACTCACTATTGCCCTATTCATACTTTATATAGTGCGCGTATCGTATCTTATATACGCCTCTTCAGGAAGTAATCTAATGTTTTTATAAGCGCTTTCCTTCCTCACCTTACATTGTATTAATTTTTCACCGCGATAACATTTCCTATTTTTCAACATATTAATGCGAATTTGAGATGAATTCGGCTGTTTCAAATATACAGAGCTCGTAACCCTTGCCCCATATGAAAAAAAGCCGACCTGAGATTGTCTCTCAAGTCGGCTTGCTGGTGAATCAGGTACCAAATTGGGCGGTATGCAGACGGTGATATACACCACCAGCCTCAATGAGCTCCTGATGACTTCCTTGCTCAGTAATGCCCTGCTCAGTTACGACTATAATACGGTCAGCATTCTTGATCGTGGCAAGGCGGTGCGCAATGACCAATGTCGTGCGCCCAACAGACAGCTCCGCAAGTGATTCCTGAATCGCTGCTTCCGTCTCGGTATCCAGTGCCGAGGTCGCCTCGTCCAGGATCAGGATCGGTGGATTCTTCAGGAACATGCGGGCAATAGCCAGCCGCTGCTTCTGTCCACCAGACAGCTTCACGCCGCGCTCACCAATCATCGTCTCCATGCCATCAGGCTGGGAATGGATGAATTCGGTTAGCTGGGCACGTCTTGCTGCCTCCCAGATCTCCTTTTCGCTGGCATCGAGCTTCCCGTAGGCAATGTTATCACGAATCGTACCCGCGAACAGGAATACCTCCTGCTGCACAATCCCGATCTGTCTCCGCAATGAGGATAGGGTCATATCACGGATGTCAGTACCGTCGATGCTAATACTGCCGTCTGTAACATCGTAGAAGCGGGGCAGCAGGCTACAAATAGTCGTCTTGCCCGCACCGGATGGACCTACGAACGCTACCGTCTCTCCTGCGCGAATGTCCAGATCAATCTGGCGAAGTACATTCTCCTTGCCCCCATAGCCAAAAGAAACTCCACGATAGCGAATATCACCGTGCAGATGATCTACATCTGCAGCTCCAGCACGATCTGCTACCTCCGGGTCTGTATCCATCAGCTCAACATAGCGCTTGAATCCAGCAATCCCCTTGGGATAGCTCTCAATAATCGCGTTAATCTTCTCAATCGGACGGAAGAATACATTGGATAACAGGATAAAACCAATAAATTCACCGTATGTCAGCTCGCCACGAATGACGTAAAATGCACCGCTGAGCAAGACGACCAATTGAACCAGGCGTGTTAACATATAGCTTACAGACAAGCCCTTGGACATAATCTTGTAGGCCATCAGCTTGGCTGCACGGAACCGCCCATTGTCCTTGTTGAAGCGGGATTTCTCATATTCTTCATTGGAGAAGGCTTGAACTACACGAATTCCGCCAATCGTATTTTCAATACGTGAGTTGAAGTCCCCAATGCTGCTGTACAGGCTCTCAAATGCCTTGGTCATCTTCTTGTTGAAATAAATCGACAGCCAGATCAACAGCGGAATCATGATGAAGATAATAATGGCCAGATCCATATGAATGAAGGACATCAGGGTGAACGCCCCGATCAATGTCATCACTGCAATGAACAGATCCTCGGGACCGTGGTGAGCCATCTCTCCGATCTCATTAAGGTCATTCGTGACCCTCGACATCAGACTCCCCGTCTTATTGTTGTCAAAGAATCGAAATGACAGCTTCTGCATATGCTCGAACAGCTTGCGGCGCATATCAGTCTCAATATTGATACCCAGCATATGTCCCCAATAGTTAATGATGAATTGCAGCGCTGTATTCACGATGTACACAGCCAGCAGCCCGGCACAGGCCAGCAAGATCGGACGCCACTCTCCCAATGGTAGCAGCTTATCTACCACGTAATTCACCGCCAGCGGGAAGCCAAGCTCCAATAAGGCGACGAAGACTGCACAGGAGAAGTCCAATATGAACAGCGTCTTGTAAGGACGATAAAAATCAAAAAAACGACCTAGCACACACTCACCTTCTTTTTTCAAATAGATATGGTTCAACGACATTCCCAAGTCAAATAACCCGCCAACGCACACCCGTCAGCAGGGTATTCCTGTGATTTCTGTGATCTAGTCGACCCATGCGCTGCTTCTGGGCAGAAGCATACAATACACTAAATAAAGCGAAAATCTACATTGCTATGTAATGAATTAATCTATTTCGATTATAGTAGGTGATTGCAAATGCTGTAAAGGATTAATTGATAATCTTTCTCATTAAAATTTGAAGGGTATCGTGGTCATGGCTGTCAAAGAGTAGTTTCTCAACATACTCAAGGACCTCATTACGCAAAATCATAATCCTCATCAGATCCTCTTGAATACAAAAAAAGACCACACCCTGAAATGTAGTTAATCCATTAGGGAGCAGCCGTCTCTAACTACAATTGTGTCCCTTGAAAGTTACCATGCATCCTATCTTGAGATGCCTCGAAAAATGCACAACTACCATGCTGTTAGTTCCATGATCGGAGTAGCGGGATTCGAACCCACGACCTCACCCACCCCAAGGGTGCGCGCTACCTGGCTGCGCTATACCCCGATGTTCAATGCATCTTGCTGGAGTTATTTCTTACGGTTCATTCTCATCAACGAAAATCCAGCACCGGCAAATATGAGACTACACAACAAATACATAAGTGTGAGCGCAGTACTGTTCTGTGCAGCCTGCCGCATCGGCTCCGCTCTGGAGCTTAGATTCTGACCAATTCGTTTATGTTCTACTTGCGGTTCTTCCTCAACTGTTGAACTGGGACCAGTCAACGAGGACTCCAATCCTGAACTAAGCTCAGGCTGTGAATTAAGTCCAAGCTGACTCGCTGCATGCTGTCGCTTCAACTCTCGTGATAGTCCGTGAAACGATGCCACATTCTTCTGCTCCATACTCATAGAGTACGCTTTCAATTTATAATCTAGAACCTGCTCATACAGAACTTCACCTGTTCCCGTCCATAATCCACAGCACAGTAACACACCAATAACTATTGTGCAGCTCACTTGTGCTCCTCCTCCTACAAGACTAATTGTTCAATCTACACAATTCGTGGAGATTATTCTCCAAAAGCAGGTAGCGATCAGCAAGTAAGTCTATCCGAGATCAGGTGGCAAGCTTGAATGCGGGTTGGATACACTTTCCAGTTTAATCAATAAAACGCTTACATGAAGTTACATATATCACATTCCTGCAATATATCTCACTATACCGCACTTCATCTAACTTCATCTAACTTCACCTAACTTCACGTAGCTTCTATATCATAACACTAGTAATACCTAACTCCATCTCTCGGATCTCCATAACCTTCGTTACTACACTGTCAGATTCAGTTCACACTCAGGACCATCAAACATCCCTAAATCACCTTACACTGCCCACTGTAGGAAGACGGTTCACCAAATCCAACACGAACTTAAGAACACGAAAAAAGACCGTCCGAAGACGGTCTCTCTACCCGTGGCGCTAATTATTCATTGATCCGTATCCCGCGCCTCCAGCAAGTCTGTTGATTAGATGATGCTGGACCGGGTAAGGGATACGCTCAACATGTGATTACTAATGTTGACGCACCTCCTTTCCTGATAAGACAACTCTATCACAGCAGCAGGCAAATTACTAGTAGCTAGGCGATAAATTTTTCGCATTTATGTAATAAATTTATATTTTTCTCCCCTTCTCCTTAGAAGTATCAAGCTCATGAGCCGTTTGACTATTTATAGACGTTATTATATATTATCTATATATTAATAAACAATATGTTGAGGTGTTATTATTTATGGAGCATGCCGAACGTTTTTGGAATGCAGATATCAGCGAATTGAAGCAAGGCTATACCCAGCAAGGCGAGCAATATATCTGTCTACTGTGCGGAAGAACTCATGAGCAGGGAATTATCTACCCTTATGGGGATACGTTACTGGATGCCGAGCGTTATACCCGCCAGCATATCACAGATGAGCACGGCTCCGTGTTCGAATACTTGATCGGTCTGGATAAGAAGCTCACTGGATTGACAGATCACCAGAATCGACTGCTGGGCTTATTTCATGATGGAAAAAGCGACGCTGAAGTTCAGCAGGAGATGGGGATCGGTAGTGCCTCAACGATTCGTAATCATCGCTTTGCCCTGAAGGAGAAGGAACGACAGGCCAAGGTATTTTTGACCATGATGGAGCTTCTTAAGGAGAAGGATCATCATGCCCCGCGTATGGTATCCATCCCGCCTAAGCCTGGCATGATCGATGATCGGTATAACATCACCGAAGAGGAACGCACTAATGTACTTGGCAAATACTTTCCAGACGGAACGTCTGGCCGTTTGAAGAAGTTCACCATGCAAGAGAAGCACAAGCTGATCGTGCTGCGTGAAATCATCGGACGCTTCGCTCAGGGCCGACGCTATACCGAGAAGGAAGTCAACGCGATACTCAAGGACATCTATGATGATTATGTCACCATTAGAAGATATTTAATCGAGTATGGCTTCATGCAGCGTGAAGCCGATGGCAGCCAATATTGGCTGACTGAATAGAATTGGGAGTGAGAATAATGAATCGAAGACGAGAATTAATTGAACAATATAAGGAAATCAAGATTGAGGCAGGCGTATACTGCATTCGTAACACTCAGAATGGAAAATGCTTCGTGGGTTCAACACCGAATCTGAAATCCCTCAGTGGCAAGCAATTCTCCCTGAATGCCGGCTCAGATCTAAATCGGAAGCTGCAGCAGGAATGGAAGGAATACGGAGAGGACACCTTCGAGATCGAAGTGCTAGAGCTACTCAAGAAGGAGGATTCACCATATTTCGACGCCAAGGATGCACTCAAAAAACTGGAACAAGTCTGGCTTGAGCGCCTTCAGCCTTTCGGGGATAAGGGCTATAATTAGGCTTCGGACACCGGCTGTTGATGTTAAGACCAAAGGCAGCGAGGCTATTGTCGTTCACTGACAATAGCCTCGCTGCCTTTTTTTGACCGCACATCGTTAATTAAACGCTGCTCTTTATTCACTATGAACGATACCTATTGATATAAACTTCCGAATTGTACTCATAAGATATACCCTATCTACAGTACTGCACAATTTAACTTCATTAGTCCTCACGATAACTTCGTAAATTCACAATATAACTGCTATTAGTTCTCAAGATAATTTCGTATGCTCATATTTGTTCCCCGAAGACCGAGCCTATCATCTCGACGGCAGCAAGTGCTGTCTTATTCGCCAAATCAAGTACGGGATTCACCTCTACGAACTCAGCGGAGATGAGCATACCTGATGCTGACAGCATCTCCATAGCCAAATGACCTTCACGATATGTGATGCCGCCAGGGACAGGCGTCCCGACACCCGGAGATTCGTTGGGGTCGAGGCTATCCATATCATAGCTCAGATGGATACCATCCGTACCAGACAGACGCTCTAATGTCTCCTCCATGATTCGTCCCATCCCTTTGCGATCCAGATCATGCATCGTAAACACGGTCACCCCCAGCTCACGCAGCAGCAACCGCTCCCCAGGATCAATTGAGCGTGCTCCTATAATTACGACATTGCCTGGCTGTAGCGTGCGTCCACACTGCCTGATCCCCGTCAAACGTGGATCTCCGTATCCAAGGCAGACAGCCAGCGACATCCCATGAATGTTGCCAGAGGGGGTAGTATCTGCTGTGTTGGCATCTACATGTGCATCGAACCAGATGACACCAGGACGGGGGACATGCTCTAGCAGTCCCTTGATCGTACCAATCGCAATACTGTGATCCCCTCCCAGCACCAGAGGCAGCTCTCCTTCACGGATCGTCTGCGATACCAGCGCAGCCAACCGGGTGTTGACTCTACGAATTTCATGCAGATGCTTGAGGCGTTCATCAGTTCTTTCCTCATGCCGAGGCTCACGAACGACCAGATTGCCACGATCCACCACATGATATCCAAGCGACTCCAGCTTCCCCTGTACTCTCGCACAACGGATGGCACTAGGACCCATATCCACACCACGTCGTCCCGCTCCCAGATCCATAGGTACACCGATGATCGATACAGTTTTTTTGCATACTTCAAGCATGATATCGCCTCGCTCCGAATCACCTGCAGTATACGGTGAAGTATACTCATCCATATGCAGGATATTGTCCAGAAGTTCGGCAACGACGGCTTTATAGAGACAACAACCAGCGCTCCTCCGTCAGCAATCGGCCAGATAACAGCTGCTCCCGTGTCTCTACCAGTTGAAAGCCACAGGCAGTATACAGCGCCCGTGCTCCGATCAGTTCGGCATTGGTCCACAGGATGACCTTCTCCCACCCTGCCTTCCGGCAAAACTGCAGCGCATGCTCCATCAGAATACGTCCATAGCCGTTACCTCTGGCCTCTGGCTCCACAAGCATCCAGCGCAGCTGAGCGCAGTCGCCCTCGGAAGCTGCCTTAATGATGCCGATACACCCTTGCGGGCGGCCCTCCATCTCCAGCAGCCACATTCCCTCTCGCGCAGGATCATGGTGACGATCAAATTCGGATACCGTCTGCTTGACGAACGCCGTAAAGGAATCATCATAACGGTATTCCTCAGCGTAAATACGTGCGTGTGCTTCGATTACATAATGCAAATCCTCCTCGGACGCATACGCTCTAATCTGCACTTCATGATCTGGAAAATGTCCGTTCTGGACAGACAGATTCACTTGAGCAGGATCATACCCCTTTTGTTCCCTGAGATTCTGCTCCCTTAAATCAATCCAGTATCTGCGCACCAGATTGCCGTTATCCTCTCGGAAATCCGAATCGCGCTGCCCTCCCTGGCCCTCAATGGTATGGAAGGAGGCCGCATTGGTATCATCACAGGTAAGCAAGACCTTCTCCAATCCTAGCTTTGCTCCCTCGATTAGCGCCAATCTTAGCATCTCGCTAGCATAGCCCTTGCCACGTGCTGAGGGACAAAGACCATAGCCAATATGGCCACCACGATTCAGCATCCCTGGTCCCAATTCATGTCGAATGTTCACCGCCCCAAGCACATGCTGCTGAGGATTAACAAGCCAGTAGGTGGAGTTACTGACCCGCCCCTCCTGCTCGCCTGCCTGTTCATCTCCGCACAGCAGCGCCAGCATTTCCTCGAAATCTTCTGGATTCCGTGCGATAACCCAAGGTACCATTCGCTCACCACTAGCTACCCAATTCTCGTAAAATCTCAGATACCCTTCCTGCCATTTTAGAGAAGGCCGAACCAACTGCAGCTGCACCCTCTACACCCACTTTCTATATCTGCATCTCCTATTTTGAACTTCCTATTACTTAACTCTCTATCTGAATCGATCAACCAGCTATAACCAAGCTATAGAATCATTCTCCAGCAAAAATATCCTCTGCTTCCCATTCCTGCTCAAATTGCTTGAGAAAACCCTCCATATAGGCATGTCGACGATCTGCAGCCTTGCGAGCGGCCTCGGTGTGCATAAGATTGCGCAGCTTGAGCAGCTTCTCGTCAAAATGCTGAATCGTCGTTCCCTGATGACTGCGATACTCCTCCTCCGTTGCAAATTCCTGAGCTACTGTGCCCGGCTTATGCATAAGACGCCCGCGGGACCCTCCATAAGCAAAGGCACGTCCAATTCCGATGGCGCCGATGGCATCCAGCCGATCCGCATCCTGTACAATCTTGCCTTCCAACGTTCCCAGTGGCACGCTATGACCACCACTGTAGGACATATTTGCGATGATATCCATAACATGTGCCATGTCCTGCTTGTCCAGGTCTCGCCCTTGGAGCCAGTCCTGCACCTTGTTCAGTCCCTCTTCCTTGGAGGGATTCAGCTTAGCGTCCGCTACATCATGAAGCAGAGCTGCCAGTTCACAGATGGTTACATTGGCCCCTTCCTGCTTGGCGAGAGCTACAGCCATCTTTCTCACTCGATAAATATGCCACCAGTCATGCCCGCTACTATCGTATTGAAGCTGTTCCTTCACGTATTGCTCAGCCTGCTCCAGCAGTTCTGTCTTGTCTTCCGATTGCTCCAGACTCATCGTTATCACTCTTTCCCGAATATGTAATTTCAATCTCATTCTATTGTACAGGCTGGAATAGTTCAGCCAAGTCATTTCTGACACAGCATCCCCGTCCTGAAGCCGCTCATAATAGACTTATGAGGGAGACGTAATCAGGACGGGGATGCATGGGCTACGCTTTTTTTCTTTTTTTACGGAACCAGTAGATGACGAAGATCAGCAGACATGCAGCAATGAATGCATATGTAACGTTAGAATATACGTCCATGAAGGCCAGAATATCCTCCCAGCGATCTCCTAGTGCCGCACCGATTGATACGAGAATGACATTCCAGATGAGGGTACCTATCGTGGTGAAGAATAGAAACACCCAGAAATTCATACCGGACATTCCCGCCGGGATCGAGATTAGACTGCGAATCAGCGGTATCATCCGGCAGAACAGCACGGTCCAAGGACCATATTTATCAAACCAGGCATCCGCTTTGCGAATATCCTCTTTTTTGACTCGTAAAATATGCCCCCAACGCTCTACGATGCTCTCCATCCGCTCCACGCTCAGAATACGACCCACTCCATACAGAATGACAGCTCCGAGCACAGAGCCAATCGTTGCTGCAACGACTACACCCGGCACAGTCAGCTCCGATGTTGTGGTCATAAAGCCGCCGAAGGTCAGAATCACCTCAGACGGAATGGGCGGAAACACATTCTCCAAAGCAATCATAAGCATAATGCCTAAATAACCGTATTCCTCCATAAAGGACGTAATCCAGTTCTCCATAACTCCCCCTCTGTCCAAAGACGAATAAGATAGAACAATTCTACCAAGAATCAGAGGACTGGAGCAAACCCACCAAAGTAGTATTTGAAGGGGGCGTACGGTCTACCTTGCTACGAATTGGAGAACACCAATAATGAAGAAAAATAATGAGAACACAATTGGAATCCCTACCAGCACAATCAGGATAATTAACAGCTTCTTGGTCGTTCGATTCCTCTGCTCCATGATCTGCTCTATATGTGTGAGTCTTGAATTAATCTCCCGCAGTTGATGCTCCTGATCCATTATATAGCCTCCTTATTTGGATGATCTTTGTTCCTGCTTACACGTTAACGTTATGCTGAATAGGTCAGTCGCATGAGTAGAAGCTCACTGTGTACGTTTACTTCAGTCCGTTATTCAATCCTTATCGACAATTTTCCAGCTGTCACCCTCCTGCTTTCCCCGTTGAAGTACATAATTGTAATCCAGCTCATCTTCACTTCCGTAACGCTTCTCTTTGATAGGAACCACCACCTGGAAGACGTTCCGCTGCTCTTGAATCTGAATATCTCTTACAACTCTCGTATGGCTCACCCGGTAGGACGGCATCCCCTGTAAAGGAGTGTTCGAATGCAACAGCTCCAGGTACTCCTCCTCCTTACCTGCATTTAAAGATTCCAGACTACGATTAATTATGGAAATCACCTCACGTTCTTCTCCTGTATAGGCATCCTCATTGATATATACCGGAGAAGGCTCCAACGGGGCCTGTACTGGCGGATTCGTATGACAGCCGCTAAGAAGTATAAGTAGGGCTACCAGTAGGAAGGTATTTACATACTTCATGGAATCGCCTCCATTTTCACAATCTTATCATCATTCTACAGGATTTTCCTGTCGGATGCTGCAAAAAAACAGCAGATTGGCCTCAAGTGGCAATCTGCTGCGCATACTTCTTCAAGTCTAAAAGATATCCTCCAAGAGCTTAGGAATCAAGATCATCCGTGGCGGTCGGTGTGGTCTTGGATACCCATTCCTCTGCTTCTGGCTCAATGTCCTGTCCTTGGGACAGCTTCTTCTTCTCCATCAATGAATCGCCCTTCGGGTCTGGCTTATTCCGAACTTGATCCTCAGATAGATGCTCCATGCTCATCCTCCTTCAACCATAGATAGGGAAGACCTTGATCACTCAGAGTCTCCCGTTTATAGGTTATCCAAACATTCACAGATCCAACCAGCAGAGAGAGCATAAACGAACAGCAAGCTAATATCAGTTCCTATACAACCAGACTGCCAGCCTTGTCTGCTCTACGAATTATAGCTTCAACACCTGCATTGAATTCGAGATAATCCTCCTCCATACCGTCACTAAAGATCACGCCCTGCTCAGGCATTTGCGATGTGATTCGAAGCTGCTGGCCTTGCTCAATACAGCCGCAAGCTAATTCACCACCTGTTGTGCGGCTTACAAATGGCTCCCTTACTGTAAAGAACAACTCGGGTAAGCTCCAGCGACTATAACGGTTCATATCCATGCCTCTATTCTGCGCTATAGGCTGCTCTGTCTGTCGCTCCTCCTTCACAGGCTGTCGTTCGGACTGTCGAAGCTGATCGGAGGTCCATGACATCCGCTGGCCTGTTACCTGTTCTGCGACCCTTGAGGCTCCAGTCATTACACTGCTTAGCCATCCTGTAGAGCCGAGACCCGTCGAGACAATAACTCCGCTCGAAGACTGGGTCTCCTGCCGACCCTGGAGCTGAAGGAGATAGCGTGCAGATACATGAGTCCTGCGTCCGATGAACAGATCATTCACAGCGTAGATGATCTGACCGTCATTTAAAGTAGCCTGTGCCAAAGTCACTTCCCGGCTGGATCTATAGCCCTGAAGTACATCGCGCACAACGGCCTTAACATCTTGCACCAGAAAGGGGAGCAGTACACCGTCCCAGCGAAGAGGATCTGGATTCACAGCCACCAGCGGCTGGCCAGACAGATACTTCATCGTATTCGCTACGAGTCCATCCTGACCGAGGACCACGACGATATCCTCAGGACCGAATATAAAATTCGGCACATAGGCACGATTCACCAGCTGCACTCTCCCTAGCTCAGCAAGCTGCTGTTGCACGCTGGCAAGTGCTGCTTTATAATCCTGATCCTCCTGCATGTAATCTCCAAAATCCGCTCCCAGACGCTCAATATAAAAGCGGGCCTGCTGCACCGTATTGTAGCGAACCACCAACTCCGCAAGACGCGACTTTCGGGTAATCAGGACAAACTTGGCATCCCGCTTATTTTTATTTCCATCCATCGCCCCGCCGCTCCTTCGTCGTCCGCATATGATCGCTAGACCCCTCCATCAAGCCCTGCAGCAAGTCCGGGGTAATGTTCAGCTGACCAATCTTCTCTGCGTTCTCCGCCATCTCACGGAAGGCAATGGCAATCAGCTTATCCGGATTCATATCCATCTGAGTCATGGATTGCAGCAGAGCCGGCTCCACTCCCTCCAGTGAACGCATGACAGCTGTCAATTCATAGGCCTTGGCATCCGCTTCGGCCTTCTTGTTGGCAACAGCCAGCTCAATCAGCTCACGCTTGCGCTCCTCCAGAAGGGTGTCGTGGTTCAGTTGCTCCTCCTTCATCTCATTGTGCTTTTGTAGGGCGAAGCGCTCGGATTCCAGCTTGGCCTCCTGAATCTGCCTCTTCTTGGCCTCCACAGCGATTTCGGTATTCAGCTCATTCTCCTTCACACGTCGCTCCTGCTCAATCGAGGAATTACGTCGTTCATAGAGGGCATCGTCTGCCTGTCGCAATATTTCCTCCCGCGCCTCAGCCTCTAATGCTCGCAGCGTCTCCTTATTGGGCAGGATCGCCAGAATCGATAGACCGATTAGCTCAATTCCTAGCTGCTCCAGCTCTTCATGCACTCGAAGCTCCTGACGAATGCTGCCCGCCAGACGTTCACTTGATTGCAGTACCTCCTTTAGGGGCATATGCTCAATATGCTTCTGAATTTGCACCTTTGCCATATGAATGACGCGTTGCGACAGCTTATCCGGATCATCGGAGAGATGACGGTGCTTCCTGGGATCATAGGTATAATTCAGCAGTCGGGAAATGCGACGAAAATCTGTAATTCGATAAGTCAATTGTCCCTGCACCGTCACCGTCTGATAATCCCGAGTCATCTCATCGAACATGAAGGGTACATCAATAGATGAGACTGGGATAACCACAATCGAAGTCAACGGGGCATAATAATAAAAGGAAAGTCCCACACCTTCTTTGATTACCTTGCCGCTCCGGAACTTCATTACATATTCGCTTGGTTGAAACTTCACAAATTTCCATCCCAGCATCATGTCACCATCCTTTATCAAGTTTATTTCACCGTTTTGATATTATCTATTTGTTATTAACAAAATAATATCATCAAACAAACATATTATCAATATGTTAATATCAAGGTGTGTATGAAAAATATGATGACAAAATTGTCGTTCATCGTTACGCAAATCATGGTATCTTGGTAAAGTCTTCTGCCAAAGGCTTAATTTTGTGTCAAAGGGATTGAATCCATGAAATTACATAAGTTAAAAATAGTCTCGCTGATCCTGGTACTCACCAGCGTACTCGTACTCTTGTGCTGGAGCATGCAGGACTACTATCATTCACCGCTGCCCGATAAGGCCGCACATACCCGGACAGCCAATGCGGACAGGCTGGCCCGTCATATTTTCCATACCTCAGCTACACCAGATAAGACCTATTATCGCAATCAGGTGATCGTGCTCATGTACCACGATGTCAGCCCGAATCCGGTGGACGATAAATCCATTAGTGTTGCTTCCTTCCGTGCTCAATTAGAGGCGATGAAGGCGAATCATTTTCAATGGATCTCGATGGAGCAGTATGTGAACTTCGTCCTTCATGGTGCTCCTGTACCGGATAATGCTGTCCTGCTGACCTTCGATGACGGCTATGAATCGTTCTATACCAGTGCTTATCCTGTGCTGCAGGAATACGGCGCCCCAGCTACCAATTTCGTCATTACCGCTACAATAGACAACCCCAAGCATATCGGAGTTGCCAAGCTCTCGTGGGAGCAGATTCGTGAAATGCATGCCAAGGGAATTGATTTCTACAACCACACTAATGATTCGCACGGGTACGGTTACGTCAATGAAGAGCACACCAAACAAAAGCCGCTACTCATGGCCCCCATTCACTTGAAGGCGCTTGGACGCATGGAGACTCAGGCTGAATTTGAAGCGAGAGTGCTGAAGGATCTTCGGACGGCCAACAGCTTGCTGGACTCACAACTGAACAATCATCTGCACGTACTCGCCTTTCCTTACGGAGGGCATAATGCAGATACGCTGCGTCTTGCCAAGAGCCTTGGAATTGATGTGACCTTCACGGTGAAGCGGGGAATCAATGTCCCTGGCCATACCAACGGCTACCGAGTCAATGCAGGCGGAATGTATACAAAGGTTGAGGTGCTCATCCAGTACATGAAGCAGGGTGCACCGATGCGGCCACTGCCATTCTCAAAAGGCTATAATACCACCTCGTAGCTTCATAACCCTCACCAGCACAGCTATGCTGTGCTTTTTTCTATGCCCACAGCCCACACAGCACAACGAGCGTAAGCACAGACCTTCGACATGCCCTCTACCACTTACCAGCATCATACAGAAGTGTATTTCCCATATAATTAACAGTTCATTAACACAAATATGAACATATGATAATATTTCGAGTTTATCTTTATATGTAAGTATTTATATTCCACTCATTTCAGGAGGTAGTATATGTTATCCAAATTCAGCAAAAAGCTGATTCCTGCTACAATTTTATCAACCGTGATGATGGCCTCATTGCTTCCGGGAGCACAGCCGGCTGCAGCGGCTACCAACACTGGCGAGATCAAGAATGTTATCTTTCTGGTGGGAGATGGTATGGGCTTCTCTTACATTACGGCACACCGTTACATGAAGGACAACCCTAACACTCCACAAAAGGAATTGACCGCATTTGATCCATACCTGGTCGGTGCCCAAATGACCTATCCGGATGATGACAAGCAGAATATTACGGACTCGGCTTCCGCAGCAACAGCTATGTCAGCTGGTGTGAAGACGTACAATGCGGCTATTGCTGTAGATACCAAGCAGCAGGACGTGAAGACCGTGCTGGAGCAAGCGAAGGAAATTGGCAAGTCCACGGGTCTTGTAGCGACCTCCGAGATTACACATGCAACACCTGCCGCTTTTGGTGCGCATGACATTAGCCGCAAGAACATGGACGCTATTGCCAATGACTACTATGATGAATTGATCAATGGGGAGCATAAGGTGGATGTGCTGCTCGGAGGCGGAAAGACGAACTTTGTTCGTGCAGACCGTGATCTGACGAAGGAATTTACCAAAGACGGATACAGCTATGTCACCAACCGCGATGCTTTGCTGAAGGATAGCAACACCAAATTACTTGGCTTGTTCGCAGACGGTGGACTGGACAAGATGATTGACCGTACCAGCGCTACTCCTTCCCTTGAGGAAATGACGAACGCAGCGATTGATCGTCTGAGCAAGAATGATAAAGGCTTCTTCCTCATGGTTGAGGGTAGCCAGATCGACTGGGCAGGTCATGATAACGATGTTGTCGCTGCCATGAGCGAAATGGAAGATTTCGAGCGAGCATTCCAAGCAGCGATTGATTTTGCCAAGAAGGATGGTCATACCCTTGTAGTAGCTACTGCCGATCACTCCACAGGCGGCTTCAGCCTGGGTGCTGCTGGCGAATATAACTTCAATGTTGAGCCGATCAAGGCAGCTAAGCGCACTCCAGATTTCATGGCCAATGAAATTGCGGGTGGTGCAGATGTGGAGACGGTGCTGAGTCAATATATTGCACTTGAGCTGACACCAGAGGAGATCCAATCGGTGAAGGCTACGGTAGGTAAAGACGTGGCAGACATTGATAATGCGATTGAAGAGATTTTCAATACTCGCTCCTTCACTGGCTGGACCACAGGTGGACATACGGGTGAGGAAGTGCCTGTATACGCTTATGGACCAGGCAAAGAGAATTTCGCAGGCTTGATTGATAACACCAAGAATGCGGATGTTATTTTCGAAATTTTCAAAAAATAAGAGTTGCCTGGATAGAAACAGCAGCTGTGAATACAGCAGACAATATGCAACAGGTGTAGGCTCAGCAACATTGATGTAGATGCAGCACGTTCAGGAACTGCAACGCAGCAAAGGTCCGGAGATATTCTCCGGACCTTATTCCTTTTTAGGAACATTGTCTCCCGAAAAACGGGACTCCCCGCTTACAGCGGCTGTGTACACATAGTTAATCTGGTCAAGGTACTAGAACAACTACATCATTTATATGGAATACAATTTAGGCGCTATACTCCTTAATCTTGAAAGTGTCTAGAATAGATCGAAATCTCGTACAGCCTGCCCAGTGCGCGCCGAGGTGAAGATCGCTTCAATAATATTCAGCACCCGCAGCACCTCTTCATTACGCACGATCGGCACACCCGTCCCTTCTACTACCGCAACATAGTTGTCATAAAAGCTGCTCTCATGCTCAAAGGGCTGTGGCAGCGCTTCTGTAATCGTTGCTTCCTCCGAGGGAGGTGCCATGGTCTTCGTGAGCCCCACACCCGCCTGAATTGGCTTCGGTTCGATACGACCTACATCCTTGTTGCGTGTCACCACACGACCACTAAGCGACCAATCCTCGATGATGCCTGTACCTTCCGTTCCTTTCACATACCAGCGAGGGAGTGGAATATAATTGGTCGTTCCCACCTCTACCAGTGCAGAGACGCCATTCTCAAACTCCAGAATAGCCTCGAAGCCATCATCCACCTCATCACCGAGAATGTAGCTGAGCCGACCACTGATACTGGTAATCTTGCTATCCACCATGAAGACCAGCTGATCGAGCAAATGTACACCCCAATCCAGCAGCATGCCTCCTCCATATTGCTCCAGATGACGCCAATCGCCAGGAATACCATTCGCCCCATGTACACGAGATTCGATACGGAACAGCCCACCAATGGTCTCCTGATCATACATCTGCTTGATTATACGGAAATCCTCATCCCAGCGGCGGTTCTGATGCACCATGAGGATCTGTCCTGTCTGCTCGGCAACAGCTACCATTTCACGGAATTCCGCTACCGACAAAGCTACAGGCTTCTCGCAAATGACATGCTTGCCAGCCTTGAGAGCCTTTATGACCAGGTCCTTGTGCACATCATTTGGCGTAGCAATCAGCACTGTATCTACCATCGTGTCATTCAACACGGATGCATAGCTGTCATAGTTACGATAGCCATCCTGCACAGCGGCCTCTTGCCGATCTGTCTGAATATCATAAGCTCCAACTACACGGAGACTATTCGCCTGCCCAATGAGCTTGGCGTGATAGCTCCCCATGCCTCCATAACCCACAATCACAACTGCGTGCTGTCCTTGATTCATAGGAATCGTCCCTTTCAGCCTTGATAGGAAGAATACGTCACTCTCATTCTAGCCCGAAGCGAAGGAGCATAAAATGCACATTATGATAAAAACATGAACAATCTGGTTAATCTTTGGAGGTCATCAGCTTGGTTCGGGCGATAGCTACTGTGCCTGGTGCTATACTGCCGAGTATAGTCATAGATTTCTTGCTTTTTTTCTGCTGTAGTTGGCACTAAGCTCAGTCTATTAAAGCTTTGTGAGCAACTCGGTATAAAAGCTGTTGCCATTGCGCTGATCCAACCGTTGGGCTGTAGCTTGAGCCTGCTCCGCAAAATACAGAGCAAGACCCGGCAAATTCCCCGCATCTCCCTGATAAGGCAGCGAAGCCGGTAACACGGGTCGAAGTCCCTGCTCCTCCTCGGCAAGCTGTCGCAGTAACGCTGCTGAGGCTCCATCAAATTGTAGCTTCGCAATCGGATTCTCCAGATCAATGGACATCGCCACATGCTTCTCGAACACCTCTAGCGCCTTCATCGGATGAACTCTGCGCAGATATGTAATATGCCGAGCAATCGGAATCATGAAGTCCCTTTCCCCTTTGACCAGACGATAGCTCTTGCGCTCCAGCTTATCCGCCCGTTCCGTCTCGCCTCGTTCAAGAAGTGGAAGGAACAGATGGGACAGGGTCTTATGCGGAATCTCCCCACACGTCATACGTCCTGATACGATCGGCTCGGCCTTGCGCAACAGTTCATCAATGTTCCCTGCCACCTGCTCGTACTCTACGAATTGATCCTGCTCACAGGCGATACAGTCACTCATACCATCGCGCTCCATGCCCAAGACCTTGTCCATGTAGACTCCAGCCTCGGCAATGTTACCGCACATAAGGGCAACGAGACTTTTATAATAGTAATATGTGCGATCGCTGTAGCCGTATTCCTGATAGCGTGTCCTCATATCCTCCAGCAGATTATCAATCTGCTTCAAGCTGATCTCCGGAAATGCAGAGATGCTGTTCAGAATCCATTTATAGGACCATAGTAAGTCGAATTCGTCATAGGCTTCCGGCTCACGGTCGAACTGCCCCAGCATCCATGAGAAGGCTACCAGTGCCTTCATCGGATAGCCGCCAAAGGTCCCTGCTTCTACCATCTCTGAACGAGCCGCATATCCCTCCTCTACCAAATTCAGCACATCCGCTGTACGAATGGCCTCCTCCAAAAGAGCAATTTTGGCCCTGCCATTCGGCAATGCGTAGGCCTGACTCATCAACTCATCGAATTCGGTACTCATAGTGTATCCCCTCCATCATTTGTGCCCTTACGAGCTGTATCTGTTGCCAATCCCATATCTATAAAATGTAAAATTCCTTGATTGAGCACAGCCAGCTCTTGTCTATTCATCGGATAATGCCCCATCAGGAGCGAATTCACATAGAGCAGTTCAACTGCTGGCTTGAGCATGCTCGTCAGGCCTGCTTCGAATAAGCGCCCTACGAGCGGATTATCCAGGTTCAGATAGAGCGTGGAGTATGCGGCTTCACGGTATTTGGAGCCAAGGCTTCCCAGGACCGAGGATATGGCTTGCGGACTAATTTCCTCAGCAGCCTCCAGTGCCCGCATGTCAGAGGATTCCTTGGACAGTGTGAAGAGTGCTGGCAGCTCTGTTGGCTTGAAGCGCTTCAGCTCAACACGACAGCGAAAACGCTGCAGCACAGCATCCGCATGGAGCACCTGCTCATAAAAGCGCATCCGCTCCGCTGCTGTCACCTCCGTGAATGCAAGCGACACATCCTCCGGGATCAATCGCTCCGTGGCAACCTCAGGCAGGATGTCTGGCAAGGTTGCCAACAGCTCCGCATCGTACAGATAGCCACCGTTCACGACAAGTAAGGATTGAGCCGCAGCGACATGGGTAATCTGCCGATACTCGTCCAACGTTAATGTATAATACAGGGTTCTGCCTTCCTCCAGCAGCTCGCCTAGCTCCTTGGAACCGAAGGTACTCTCAAAGGGTAGCCAGCGATAAATCATTCGATAGAAGTTTTTATGCTCCATAGCCAATGACTTCATCGAGAGTGCGTGCAGACGTATCGTCTGGCGGAGTCGTTCCGGCTCTGAATCAGCCATCTGAACCAGCTCCTGACGCAAGGCTTCACCCAGCTCGGTCCGAACCTCCTCCAGACGTTCATTTTCATAGAAGTCCTCACGCGATGCTGTTGGCTGCAGCTCATCAGTCCAGATGATGCATTTTACGAAAAATGCCCAATCCGGCAGCACATTCTGTGCTTTGTCCGATACCAGCATGTTCCTCAGGTACACCCGATGGGTCTTCTTCGCATTCAGATTCACGGTCTGCGGCAATATATAGGCAATGCCTCCTGTACGTCCAGAGGCTGTCTGCAACGGAATAAAGTCATGGAAGCGTTCACCCAGCAGTCTTGAGCCGAATTGTAGTACCTCTTCCCGATGACTCCGTGCCAATCCTGGCTCCGTAATCCATGTTGGGCGCCATTCGTTGATCGTTCGGGTCTGCTCCTGATCCTGCAACTTGATTGGATAAGGCAGAAGCGCGCCATAGTCATACAACCATCCAGCCAGCAGCTCTGGCTCATAGTACAATTCGAAGCCAGGCTTGCAGCGCAAATATACCTTTGTACCTATCGACAGATCCATATCCAGCTTACGGATCGAGTAGGTGCCATCGGGCTTGCCTCTCCATTCGAGGGCGGGTCCCCCCTTCGCGGAACGGGTGATCATGACAATCTCATTGCTCACGGTGAAGCAGGATAGAAGGCCGATGCCAAACCGACCAATAAAGCCCGATTCCTGCAAGGGCTCCAGCCCTTCTCCCCGCTTGGAGGATTGACCGATCATCGCCAGAAACTCGTGAATATCCGCTTCGGTAAGACCGATACCATTATCCTCAATCATCAGAGTAGCCTCAGTGCCCGTACCCGTAACCTGCACCAGAATCTGCTCCTCATAGCCGGGGTCCTGGGCTTTGCGTGCCGTGATGGCGTCTATTGCATTTTGCATCAGCTCTCGTATGTACACCTTGGGATTACTATATAGATGATCTGATAGAATCTGAATCATGCCGCTCAGATTAACCTGAAAACGGTAATTATCCTGTTCACTCATGCTGTCACTCTCCTTTGTTATTTACGCTTTCCCCACTGTTAGACGTTGTGAACCACTGTGATTATAGCTGTGCGCATCGTCATCCATCCGATGGTACAGAGATTCTTTCCATGACAAAACAACAATCCAGGAACGCTGCAAGGCAGACTGTGACCGATCACACTCTTCTAGCAGTTACTGTACTGTTGTCAGAAATACGAATACCCGTTTGTAACACTTCTTCGATTTGGTGCAAATTGGATGTTAATTAATAGTATACGTGGAGGATGAATAGCTGGCAATAAGCCCCAAGTAGCATTAGCTCCGTCCAAAGTCCCTACATATAACAGCAAAAGAACCCGACTGCCTCAGCTATCTCAATAGAGTAGCCTAGGACCTTCGGGTTCATCTTGTTACCATCATTATTGAGTCGCTAACCAACAAGGCTCAGGTGCAGCTTCATATTCGATAGTTAAATAGCGGCAGCTTCCTGCTCCAGCTTCATCGTATAATAAAGAGGCTTCTGATTGTTCTGCTGTTGATATACCACCAGTACCAATGTACGACCCTGAGCCACTGCTGCGGCATCACCCGCAAGCACTGCTGATAGATCGAAGGGCAGGATTTCAAGCACCGCATGCTTCTGAAGCTCACGCTCTCCCAGTCGAAGCTCTGCAAATGCCGCTGTGCTCTTGCTCCCTGTCTCAAGCTCGCGCCCATGCCCACTATGTTCGAGCCCACCGTCCATATCCGTGATATCTCCTTGAACCGCCTGCAATTTCTCTGGCTGCTCGGCAGCCAGCTTCATATAGCTGCCCCACTCGTCCTTTTCCAGCCCAAAATCCCACCAGATCTTCCTCGGCTTGTACTTGTGATTCAGGAAGTAATCCAGCTTCATCAGGCCAAGAATGATCTCCATATTCTTCGTATCCCGCTGCTCCAGGAAAGAGTGCAGACGCATGAAGAGATCCTCCAGCTGATGACCGATCTTCTGCCAGCCCTGCCCCTCCCAGTAATCACCGAACTCCTGAAAGAAGTCAAAGGCAGACGGAAATTCCTGCTCCATCAGGAACTTCAAGGTACGATCCATCCGGTGCGCATTCCAATATTTCTCCAGTACATCCTCCAGACGCTTGAGTCGTACAATATCCTCGAAGGACAGAACATCATTGCTTAGCATCTCGTATGGAGCTACATCCATATACGTGTAATTGTACTTCTCTGCATCCAGACGCAGTCCGGTACCTCGAAGCATCTTCAGGAAGCCCAATTGCAGCTCCTCAGGCTCCAGTGCGAATACATCATTGAACGTCTTGCGAAATGTATTGTAGTCCTCCTGTGGCAAGCCTGCAATGAGATCCAGATGCTGATCAATCTTGCGGCTGTTCTTGACCTTCGTCACGGTACGCGTCAGCTTGGCAAAATTCTGACGACGCTTGACCAGTTCATTCGTCGGATCATTCGTAGATTGGACACCGATCTCGAAGCGGAAGATCCCCGGCGGAGCATGCTCTGCCAAATAATCCAGCACCTCGGGTCTCATAATATCCGCCGTAATCTCGAACTGGAACACGCAGCCCCGGTGGTTCTCGATCAGGAACTGGAACATCTCTAGAGCGTAATCACGCTTGATATTGAACGTCCGATCCACGAACTTGATAAGCTTAGCACCCTGATCAATCAAATAGATGATATCTGCCTTCGTTCGCTCGATATCATAGTACCGGACTCCAACCTCAATACTGGATAGACAGAATTGGCAGCTGAACGGGCAGCCGCGGCTCGTCTCAAAATAGACAATCCGATTCGCCAGCTCGGGAATATCCTCCACAAAACGGTGCGGTGAAGGCAAGTCATTCAGATCGGCCTTCGGGCGGCCTGGCATCAGAATGATCTCTTCTCCCTTGCGGTAGGCAAGCCCATAGACAAAATGGTACTTTCCCTTGCCCTCGATCTCCTGAAGCAGCTGATGGAACGACTCTTCTCCCTCACCCATGACGATGAAATCCACATTCCTGAGGCGCTTCATCCAGTCCTCTGTATCATAGGATACCTCGGGCCCGCCCAGTACAATGCGTACCTCGGGCATAACCTTTTTCACAATATCAATGACCTTGATCGTCTCTTCAATATTCCAGATATAGCAGGAGAATCCGATGACGTCCGGCTTGCGCTGGAATAAGTCCGATACAATGTTCATGACCGGGTCCTTGATCGTATACTCTGCCAGCTCAATGTCAAAATCCTTGTCACTGTAAGCCTTCAGACAACGAATCGCAAGACATGTATGAATGTACTTTGCGTTCAGCGTTGAGAGAACAACTTTCATAATTCACCTTCTTTATTTAAATTCGTAGGGCAGGTTGCTAGTGTCTTGACGGGAACCACTGTGAGTATAGAACCGTTGCAAGCAGGAGTCCTGTCGACCACAGATAAGCTTGCTGTTCTTTGATCTAAGATGAATAGCAGTTGAACAGCAACCTTAAAGTCATCTAGTACCCTGCGTAGTCGTCAAATCCATCATCATAGGGAACCTGCTCCGCCTCGGACTGCTTCTGGAAGAATTCCAGGAACGGACGCCCGTATTTCCGAAACTTCACCTCACCTACACCCTTCACACGCAGCATGTCTGCTTCGGTCAGAGGAGTGGCAACACTCATCTCACGCAGCGTCGCATCATTGAAAATAATATAAGAAGGTACATGCTCCTTGGCAGCCAGCTCACGCCGAATCAATCGAAGTTGCTCGAAGACTGTCTCGTTCACAGCCGCCGGATAGGCATCCTTCGCACGTCGGCCGCCTGTTCCAGTGAAGGACGTCGCATGACGTACCACACGCTGCATGACCTGGCGCTGCCCCTTGAGTACCTCTGCCGCCAGCTGCTGCAGCCGTACTACTGGGTATTGTCCTTCCGACAAGGATAAATATCCCTCCGAGATCAAAATGTTGATCATCTCCACGATCTCTTTCTCGGTCCGGCTACCCAGCACACCATAGGTTGGCAGGCTGTCGAAGCCGTATTGCAGCACCTTCTTGTTGCGTGAGCCCTTGAGCACGGAGGCGACCATGGAGGCGCCGAACCGTTCACGCATACGGTGGATGCAGGAGAATATCTTCTGTGCATCTACGGTAATATCAACAATTTCGCGGTCATCTGTACAGGAGCTGCAATTGCCGCACCCTTCCCCGTCATGCTGCTCCCCAAAATAGTCCAGCTGCGCACTGCGCAAGCAACGAGTCGTATAGGAATAATCCACCATCTGCTGCAGTTTGCGGTAATCATTGCGCTTGCGATCCTCATCCTGCGGGTTCTGCTCAATCAGGAACTTCTGGGTCACAATGTCCTGCGGTCCGAAGAGCAGAATGCACTGGCTTGGATCACCATCCCGGCCCGCACGACCTGCCTCCTGAACGTAGGCCTCCATATTCTTCGGCATATTATAATGTATGACATACCGTACGTTGGACTTGTCGATCCCCATCCCGAAGGCATTCGTCGCCACGATGACCCGGATATCGTCGTACAGGAAGGCCTCCTGACTCTCCGCCCGCTCCTCATCGCTCATACCTGCGTGATATCGCCCGGCCGCGAGCCCTGCTTCCTTTAGGCGCATATACAGATCATCCACATCCTTACGGGTAGCGGCATACACGATCCCGGACTCATCCGCATGCTCCTTCGCATAGTTCAGCAGAAACGACCGTCGATCCTCCCCGCGCAGTACGCTAAAGGCCAGATTGGGACGTCCCAATCCTGTGACAAAGGTCTGTGGCTCACGCAGACGCAGCAGCCTGACAATGTCATCCATGACCTGCGGCGTGGCCGTCGCTGTGAAGGCCGCCAGCACCGGACGCTCCGGCAGACTTTCCACGAAGGGAGATACAGCCAGATAGCTTGTCCGGAAATCATGCCCCCATTGCGATACACAGTGCGCCTCATCAACAGCGACACAGGAGATTCCGAGCTGGCTCATCTCTTCACGGAACCAGTCCAGTTCCAGACGCTCTGGCGCTACATACAGCAGCTTCAGCTGTCCTTGACGTGCAGCTCGCAGCCGATCATTTACCTCTCTGCCAGTCAAAGTACTGTTAATATAAGCAGCAGGAATGCCCATCGTCGTCAGCGCATCCACCTGATCCTTCATGAGGGAGATCAATGGAGACACTACCAGTGTCACTCCTTCATATAATAAGGCCGGGATCTGGTAGCAGATGGACTTTCCTCCTCCTGTTGGCATAATACCAAGCGTATCGCTGCGCTCCAGGAGACTGCCTACAATCTTCTTTTGTCCTTCCCGAAAGTCGGGATATCCGTAGTATTTGACCAAAAGCTCACGTGCCTGCTCTAGACTCGGTGCTTGTACACTCATTTTTCATAACCCCTTATAAAAAACCAATACACTCTATTTTCCCATCAAAGCAGCATCATTTCAATAGCTGAGGAAGCCTGCAAGCTTACCTCAACCTTACTACTATAATATCTAAAAATAAGTTTAACGGGGAAGATCAGGTTGGATAACTTTTGCTTCGAGTGCTATTTGAGCTGTCTACATCCTATTTCGCACCTGTAAAAAGTCTAATCACGGGCCCGTTATCGCCAGTCGCCACATAGCTTTCCACCTTCTCACATGATATAGTGGACACGATACTACAGAGGATGGAGATTTTACCGTTATGAGTGAACACACACGCCCACGCAAGGGGACTCAAACCAAGGCTCAACCTACCAAGCAATCCAATTCACAACCATATAGAGGCAAAACATCAGGCAAAAGTTATGCAAGTGCCAATCAATCCAGTACAAGCCAATCAGGTAAAGGTCAATCAGGTAAAGGCCAGCCGGGTACAGGCAAACCCAGTACAAGTAAAAGTAAACCAGGCGTAGGCCATTCCGGCCCCCAAAAAACGAGCTCACATGTGAAAGCTGCTGACGCCCCCAAGTCGAAAGTAAATAAGCACTCCTTTCAGCGCCAGCGGCCTAGTGCTGGCGATGCAGAGGAGCTGCGCCCGAATGATCGGATCGTCGTCACCATCAAGCGACTGGGAATCAACGGCGAAGGTGTTGGCTATTATCGGCGCAAAGCTGTATTCATCACGGGCGCGCTGCCGAATGAGGTCGTCAAGGCCAAGGTAGATACTGTGCAGCAAGGCTTTATTCAGGCTACTCTTACGGAGATTGAGAAGCGCTCTGTGCATCGCATCGATGCGCCCTGCCCTGTCTTTGGAGAGTGTGGCGGCTGTCAGATTCAGCATATGTCCTATGAGGGACAGCTGGAGGCCAAGACCGATATTGTCCGTGAAGCGTTCAATCGGTATGCAGGACTTGATTCCGTACCCATGAAGCCAATGCTAGGCATGGAGCATCCGTGGGATTATCGCAATAAGGCGCAGCTACAGGTCACCCGTCGCCAGGGAGAGGTCATAGCCGGACTATATGAAATGAATAGTCATACGATCGTGGATATTAGTGGCTGCCCGATTCAGCATCCCAAGGTCAATCAAGCGGTAGCAGCGACGAAGCAGGTGCTGGACGAGCTGCGTATTCCGCTGTACAAGGATCAGGGCAACCGCGAGGGTATCCGTACGATTGTTGTACGGCATGGGTTCCAGTCCGATCAGCTTCAGGTGACACTCGTCTCCGCAGGAAGCAAGCTACCACAGCAGGAGCAGCTCATTCGCAGGCTGCGGCAAGAGCTGCCGCAGATGTCCGGCTTGTCTCTGAATATTAACTCTGGCAAGACCCATCTCGTCTTCGGGGATCGGACCCATACACTATGGGGAACAGAAGCGATGGAGGAATCACTGGGCGATCTGGAATTCCGTCTCTCTCCTCGTGCCTTCTTCCAGCTCAATCCACAGCAGACCGTCAAGCTGTATGAGAGTGTACGGATTGCAGCTGCGCTGACTGGAAAAGAAACGGTCGTAGATGCCTACTGCGGGACAGGTACGATTGGCCTGTGGCTAGCTCCTTACGCCAGCGAGGTGCGCGGTATCGAGGTTATTCCTGAGGCTGTCGAGGATGCGGCACGCAATGCCCGTCAGAACGGGCGGGTTAATGCAACCTTTTACACAGGGGAAGCCGAGGTACTGCTGCCTCGCTGGGTGAAGGGCGGCTTCACGCCTGATGTCATCATCGCAGATCCTCCGCGCACAGGATTGGACCGTCGTTTTCTGGAGACCATACTTCGTACCAAGCCTCAACGCTTCGTCTATGTATCCTGCAACCCGTCGACACTGGCCAAGGATGCCAAAGTCTTGCTGGACGGCGGCTATGAGCTACAATGGGTACAGCCCGTAGACATGTTCCCGCAGACGAGTCATGTGGAGTGCGTAGCGTTGATAGTTAGAAGTAAAAAATAAACATTACAATTAACAAGAAAATGATCGAGGCAAGTTCATCATAAGAGATGGATTTGTCTTTTTCATTTGTTAGTTATCAACTCCATTCGACTTGTATATTGATATAAGATCTTTCAAAGGAAGTGAAAGGAAATGTCATACCAACTTACAAATTCTAATGACAAAATAGTCCAGGGATAGGGGGAAGCAATAATCGTAGCAACTACGGAGCGTTTGATACCAGACCTTGGCTATGCTGAGCTTGTCACTATTTGCAAGGCTGATGAGACGGATACCTCTGAGATTATACGCAATATCAAAAAAATCACTGTAGCCGCAATACCATAAAGTTTGCAGAGTACAAATATAATGGCGAGAGCTTTGAAGTACGAGAGTTGAAAGAACTGTGATGTGTACACACCCTTTCATCATGGTTATACTAACAGCTAGAGTGATATCGCTCTTCTTTAATATATGTTATTAGGAGATGTTTTTCTTGATCATCAAATTCATTCGTTTACGTTAATGGAAGGTGCAGGCTAAGTAACTCACGTCATTTTTTAAAACTATGACTTGGGTTTATTTAGCTGTGCCTTTTTCATTTACTAAAATGAATGAGGTGTTTTTATTTTGTCCGAAAACAATCGAAAAATTACAAACGCACGTCTTCTCTCTGAATATGAAGGCATTTTTAGATGTCCAATATGTTCAAATCCAGTTGAGGTAATAAATTTAAGGAGTTTAATTTGCTCCAATCATCATTGTTTTGACATATCTAAGCAAGGATATGTTAACTTATTGTCCCATCCCCTTAAAACAAAATATGATAGAAAACTGTTTGAATCTCGAAAGATGTTTAGCCAAAGCGGCTTTTTTGATCCGTTGATTGCTCAGATTTGTGAGAATATGTTAGAAGAGTTGAAACCAACGAGTAAATTCATAAAAATATTAGATGCTGGATGCGGTGAAGGCTCACATTTGAACAATATACAGCAAAGGATAATTGAACAATCGCGATGTAACTTATTGGGAATAGGAGTTGATATTTCTAAAGAGGGAATCAATATTGCTTCGAGAAGTCCTTCCAAAACAATCTGGTGCGTAGCGGATCTCGCAAAGTGTCCATTAATTGATAAACTATTTAATTTCATATTGAATATATTATCACCTTCCAACTATTCTGAGTTCCATAGAATGCTTGCGGATGATGGAATGGTTATAAAAGTTATCCCCGAAAGTAAGTACCTTCAAGAATTAAGAGGGATACTTTACAATCAAACAGATAGAACTGTATATTCAAATGAAAATACATTAGAGCTTTTCAAACGTAATTTTGATCTTGTTGACATCCAGCGTGTTCAGTACGGTGTAACAATGGAAAATAAGTACATTGAGCAGTTGGTCCATATGACCCCCTTGTCTTGGGGATCATCGGAAGAACTTATACAACAAGTTTTGGGTAGGGATAAACTGGAGATTACTTTTGACTTCTCAGTCTTGCTTGGGAAGAAAATGAATGCTCATAGATCCAATTTATTTAAAAACTAATTATCAAAGAAGCTTACAAGGAATATTTTAATGTGTATTGTATATAACATTGAATCAATAAAACAGGCGTATTATTAAGTACAAATTTACAGGATACGAATTGAAACAGGGCTGTTGAGAGTCATAGTAGAACGATCCACCTTGCATAAGTTTGGTGGATCGTTTTACATATTAGTTGATACAGGTGAATATCAGATGCATCATATTTTTTATTTTCTACCGTTAGCACTTATCGCTACTTAAATGGAAAGGGGCTTCAGCGTAAGCTCTCTGCAATAATTCGCCCATTCGCTGAGGACTTGCTCATCATCAAGGCCAAGCTGCGCAAATAACCAAATTCACTTCTGAAAGGCACAGAATTGTTCTTCCGTATCTTTTTGCATTTCGAGAGCAGTTTCCAATTCCGCTTTGCTTGGTAAAGACTTGTTGTTCTGCCTGATTACGTTGATTTTATTGTTTATTTTTCAACTCGCTTAATGCTTTGATTAGAGAGGAATATTTTAGACCAACAGCCTGTCTTTTACAAAACGTGAAGTACTGTTCAATCGTATAATGAACTTCCTTACCGTTCCTGCCCTTCACTCTTGTCCCCGGTAACCTTTGACATAATAATCATCTACTGTCCTACTCGTTCCGCGTAGTAACCTTCGATTGATTTCATTACCGCTTGCAGCGTATTAGTAGAACCTTCTATTCCGACATATCAGGTGGAACCTCAAGCAAACGGATATACGTGATAAATTTCACATTATCCCCTATCTTTATATGCTAAAATTCCAACGAACAATGGTTTCGGACTCTGGAATAACCCGCTAAAAGCTTACTACACAACGTTTTTTACCAATTTTGTTATTAAAATGTGTTGCATTTTAATATATATATATTTTATCTTACTGGAGGTCATTTAGATGAAGAAAGCATCTATTCTACTCTGCACTGCCCTGTTAATCGGTGTTCTTGCTGGCTGTAGCTCTAACAACAGCACTGAAAATCCAGCCCCTGCAAACAATGGCGCAACGACTGAAAACACTGGAGCAGCAAGCGGTACGAACAGCGGAGACACTACTGCTGAGCAAGGCCAATACAAAGACGGCGTGTACTATGCTATTGGTGAAGTTGATGCTAAAACCGGCTGGCAATATTATGTTACCTTGACTGTTGCAAGCGGTAAAATTACCGAAGCCAACTGGAGCGGCATTAACGCTAATGTAGGCCCTGACAAAAAGACATACTCCGAATCCGGCAAGTATGGCATGAAAGCTGGCGGCGCTTCTGCCGAATGGCATGAGCAAGCTGCACTGGCTGAAGCCTACCTCATTGAAAAACAAGATCCTAAAGACATCACTTTGACTGAAGAAGGCAAAACGGACGCGATCTCTGGCGTTTCAGTGAAAGTCAAAGATTTATTCGGTCTTGCCGACAAGGCACTGGCAGCTGGTCCGGTAGAAGCAGGTATTTATAAAGACGGAACCTACCATGCCGAAGCTGACAAGTTCGCCGAGAAGTCCGGCTGGAAAGAAACGGCTGACGTTGTTGTCGCTGCGGGCAAGATCATCCATGTTAACTTCAGTGGTGTGAACGAAGCTGGTGAAGACAAGAAACAAAACTCCATCGATGGAAAATACGGCATGAAAGCCGGCGGCGCATCTTCCGAATGGCATGAACAGGCTGCTCTGGCTGAGTCCTATCTCGTCGAGAAACAAGATCCTGCCTCCCTTACATTTAACGAAGAAGGCAAGACTGATGCGATCTCCGGCGTATCTATTTCCCTGAAAAGCTACTATGACCTTGTAACCAAAGCACTTGAAGGTGCGAAATAATTCGTAATTAGAAGTTAGGTAAGTCCCACCACCCTAGTTAAGCAGGTGAATCTTTTGAAGAAAATTGTTGTCCTCGGCGGAGGCTACGGCGGTGTTGTTACTGGTAAGCACCTCGCCAAATTGTTCAAGAAGGATAAGGACGTGTCGATCCAATTGATCGACCGCAATCCTTATCACACACTCCTGACGGAGCTGCACGAGGTCGCGGCTAACCGCGCTCCTGAAGACTCGGTAAAGATTGAGCTCAAGAAGATTTTTGCCGGTCAAAAGGTTGACGTCGTTCTGGATTCTATCGATAATATCGACTTTGCAGCTAAAGAGCTTCGTTCTGCAAAAACAACCTACAAGTATGATTACCTCGTTATCGGTACTGGCTGTAAGCCAACCTTCTTTGGAATTCCAGGTGCGGAGGAGCACTCACTGACTCTCTGGTCCTATGAAGATGCTGTTATAATCAAAGACCGAATCCGTGATAAATTCGGCAAGGCTGCTAAAGAAAATGATCCGGTAAAACGCCATAAAATGCTCTCTTTCGTGATCGTAGGTGCTGGCTTTACCGGTGTTGAGCTTGTGGGTGAAATGGCGGAGTTCCGCGATGAGCTTTGCAAGGAATTCTATATCGATCCTAGCGAGGTTCGTCTTGTCGTTGCTGATATGGCACCAAAAATTCTGCCGATTCTGCCTGACAAGCTGATTGAAAAATCAACCAAGTACCTGAACAAGATCGGCGTAGAAATTGTAACCAGCGCAAAAATAACAGGCGTTACCCCGTCTGGCGTAGTGCTCGGTGACAAACAGCTTGAAGCTGATACGGTAGTATGGACCGCAGGTGTTGAGGGCTCCGAGCTCGTCGGCAAGCTGGATGTTAAACAAGAAGGTCGCAAGCGCATTGTGACTAACGACAAGCTGCAAAGTGTTGATCATGACAATGTATACATCGTCGGCGACAACATCTTCTTCATTCCTGAAGGTGAGTCTCGTCCGGTTCCACAGATGGTTGAAAATGCGGAGCAAGCAGGCCCGTTGATCGCCCATAACATCTATGCGGATGTGCATAACAAGCCGAAGAAGCCTTACAAACCAGGCTTCCACGGTACCATGGTAAGTATCGGCAGCCGCTATGGCGTAGCGAATGTCGGTCTTCCGAACAAAATGTTCATGCTCACCGGCTTTATGGCGATGTTATCCAAGCACATGATCAACATGTACTACCTCTTCACTGTAGCTGGCTTTAATAAAGTATGGACTTATATGATGCATGAGTTCTTCCATGTGAACCATCGCAGAAGCTTTGTCGGTGGACACTTCGCTAAGCGTTCCCCGAACTTCTGGTTGGTGCCGCTTCGTGTCTTTGTTGGCTGGAAGTGGCTGGAAGAGGGTCTAGACAAGCTACCGAAGATTTTGAAGGACCCATCAAATATATTCCTGATTCCACCACCACCGCATGCGGATGTTGTGACCGCAGCAAGTGATGCGGCCGGTACGGTCAAGGACGCTGTCGACGCTTCGTCCGCAGCCTCTGCTGTAGAAAGCGCATCGACTGCCGTAACTGCGTTACCAGTTCCTGATTTTGTGAGTAGTAGTGTGAACTGGTTCATGAACCTTTTCTTCTATACTCCAGATGGTGGTTATACCGCTCTTGCTAGCGTGTTCCAATTCTTTATGGTGTTCATGGAAATTGCAGTCGGGCTCATGCTCATCGTCGGTCTGTTCACAGCTGTAGCTTCCGCTATTACTGTTGCTCTCGGCGTTATGATCTGGTCCTCCAGCATGGCCTCGGCTGAAATGCTGTGGTACATGACAGCAGGTGTTGCTCTGATCGGTGGGTCTGGCAGTGCATTCGGACTTGATTACTATGTACTTCCTTGGCTCAAGAAGCAATGGAAGAGGATTCCTCTCGTTCGACGATGGTATCTGTACACAGAGTAATGGATTGAACTTGAGTAAGCTCAACAAATAGCCTCAATTAGAGTAATGCGCGCATGCGTGCATTACTCTAATTTTTACTTTTTCTAGCTTGAGTTGTGCAGCAATACGTCTGGAGGAGTGTGCCATCATGAACAAATACGAGCTGATCCAAGACACATTTCATATGTTGCAGAGAGAAATTTCACCGGATACGGGAATTCGACTGAATATGCCTTGTGAAGAAGCGGAAGAGATGGCGAGTCTGCTGCTTGAATATGGACTTCCAGCGCTACGCACGACCCGTTTATTATCTATTTACATCGCAATCAAGCTCGCCCTCCTGCGTCATTCGGAATGCGACAACGCTCTGAACGGAGAGAAGTTGACCCGCAGTGTGCTCGACGGCGACTATCTATATAGCTTCTATGTGCAGCTTTGTCTGCAATGGAATGAGCATGATCTTCTCGTCCGTCTTGCCCCGGTTATTAAGCAAATACAGATTCGGAGAATCGAAGGCGCTTCCTATGACGATGCCTTGCTTCGTTGCTGGGAGCTGTTTCTGGAGATGGAGGAAGGACATGTTCGCAAGAGTTGTGCCATCTGAGGCCGACAGGCCCTTATCAACATCAATCGGGAGAGAATCATATGACAAGACTGGATGCAGAACTAGGGATCTCGCTTCGCTCCGTTGATCGTGCCATCGAGAGTATGGTCAAATTCGATAAGGATATACCCCGTTCTTCCATGCTTGCTCAGCATGTTCTTCAACTGATCCGTTCTGGCGGCAAAAGAATTCGCCCGCTGCTGGTTATCGTAGGGTCACGCTTCGGCCCATCCGCTGAAGAGAAGGACACCATGAGGCTGGCGGCGGCGGCTGAGCTCATTCATGCGGCATCCCTGATTCACGATGACATTATTGATGATTCATCGGTCCGACGTGGCGAGCCTGCACTGCACGTCAAACTTGGCATCCATGATGCCCTGCATGTCGGCAACTATATGTCCGCACGTGTCGTTGAGCTAATCACCGAATATTCTGCAGAACGGGAGCGCTTTGCCTACGATTTGTCTTCCCTTGTTACCACTCAGCTATGCCTGGGTGAATATCAGCAACTATCCCATTTGTATAATTACGAGGTTCATATTGAGGATTATTTGGAGAAGTCCCGGAACAAGACAGCGCAATTGATGGCCTCGTGCCTGAAGATCGGCGCATTATCTGGAGGCGCGAAGAATGATATCTCAGAGCTGCTTTATTCCTTCGGTGAGAAGCTAGGAATGGCCTTTCAGATTCGCGACGATATTTTGGACTTTACTCAATCCGCCGAGAAGCTTGGCAAACCGGCTGGCAGCGATCTCCGTAAGGGCCAGGTAACCCTTCCTGTACTGTTCGCACTGGAGCAGGAGGAGCTGGCTTCAAGAATTCGTTCTATCGGACCGGATACTCCTAAAGCTCAGGTTGATGCGGTTGTGACCCTCATTCAGCAGTCGGATGCACTCCGGCAGAGCGAGCTGATCAGTGAACAATATCTCGATGAAGCTCAGCACGTTATTCGGCAGTTGGAATCTTATCCTGCCCATCGTGATTTGACCGTCCTGCTGAATTATCTTAGCGGACGGGAACATTAATGGCATACATGTATGCCAGAGAGGGTGCCCCTCAGTCATCTACGATGACCTTTGGGACAGCCTTTTTTTATGGTTCGTCCCATTTCAACTGAGATAGCCCTCTGGTACTGCTAACCTGTGTATTCACGTCAAATATCCCCACATAAGATTCGGATTGTTCTGCAAATGCAGACAAGAGCACCGCCCACAATTGCTGGCAGTGCTCTTCTCCTTTTTCACAGAACGAACTTTTTCACTTTTTCATCTAAATCTGCAGCAATCTTGGCAATGTTCTGAGCAGAAGCTGCAATCTCCTCCATGGATGCCAATTGTTCTTGACCTGCACTACTAATTTCATCAAAAGCTGTTGATGAGGTAGAAGAAACATTGGAAATTTCAGAAACAGAAGCCGTAATCTCTTCCGTACTAGCTGACAATTCCTCTGTTACGGCTGAAACATCATACATCTGTTGAACAACATTTTGAGTGGATATTTCAATTGTTTGTAATGCATGCAGTGCCTCAGCTGATATCTCTACTCCGCGAACCGTTTCAACCATGACTCGTTTAGTCATCGCTTCATGTACATTATCCACGAGTCGATTGACAAGTGTAATGGTTTCTTGTATTTGTACAGAAGAAGCTCTTGATTGTTCGGCTAATGTTTTCACTTCCTGAGCAACAACTGCAAAACCCTTCCCTTGCTCTCCTGCCCTTGCAGCCTCGATCGATGCGTTCAAGGCTAAGAGATTCGTTTGCTCCGCTACATCGGAAATGGCCTTGCTCATATCAGTAATTTTGAAATTAAGGTGCTTTAATTCCTCAATATACGTTGCCGATTCCTCGACTGACTCTCGAATTAGCTTCATTTGGCTTCCTACGGTTTCAACCATTCTACTACCGTTTTTGACCTCCTGTTCGGTACCACTGGAAAGCTCGGCAATAGTTGCGGAGGATTCTGCAATTCTGCTAATCCCAACGGCCATCTCCTCCATCGTTTTCGCAGTTTCCTTTGTTAATTGGGATTGTACACGTGCACCTTCAGCTGAGTTTTCAAGCAAACCAGCTACATGTTCTACCGTTGCCGTTGTCTCATCCGAGCTTCGACTTAACTCATTGCTTGATGCAGCAAGAATCACGGAGGAACTGGAAACGTTGCGGATGATATCATGCAGTGAACTAACCATAAGATTATAGTTATCACCTAAACGACCGATCTCATCATCTTGTTTGATCTTAACTCGCTCATTTAGATAGCCTTCACTGATTTTTTGTGACAGCTGAACAAGTTGACTAATTGGTTTGGTAATACTTTGAGTAAATATAACTAGTAAAATCAGAGCTGTCAGTACACTAATGGTTAGAATCCATACGGTCTTCTTCATAATTGGAGCAGCTGCGTCTGCGAACTCTTGAAAGGGAATAACTGCAATGATTTTCCACCCTGTTAATTCATTTGTGTGATAGTACCCTTGTCCCACCTCACCAGTATCACTATTGACAATCGTCAGTTCACCCTTATCGCTTTTTAATATCGTATTGCTGGCATCATCCTGAAGTAACGTCCCTTGGGGAATATAAGGGTGATATATCACCCTACCGTTCTGATCAAGCACATAAATAAACCCACTTTGCCCCAATTGAGTAGATTTAAACAATGATTCAAGTTGTTTAACTGAGGAAATAAGTGTGATGACTCCCTTCTCGTTCTCGAGCGCTTTTGAGATATGTAAAACTAAATTTTGCTGGTCCCCCGCTGGTTCAGGAGACGAAATAATAACTTGATCTGGTTGGGAAGTTGCTTCTTTAAACCATTTGGTTTCACTATTATTTTCTTGATCTAGACGAGATCCGACGGCATTTATCGTCATGCCTTCTTGATCCACTGCAAGAACGGATTCCAATTCGGGATGTAAGCGGAGAAAATCACTTAGAATCTTATTGATTTCAGTGGATTCTTCGTTTTCATTTAGGTCACTTACTAACAAAGCTAGCTGCTGAACATTTAATTGTTGAGCATAAAAGGAACTGGATAGACTAGTGCTCAAGGTCTCAACAGTTCCATTCGCTGTTTCTCCAAGTTTAATCGCAATTTGCATCTTTGCTTCCTCATAAGACATCTTGCCAAGTGTGGCTAGTGGAAAAACGATAAGCAACGAAACAATGACAATTAACTTTGTACCTAATTTTCTAATCCTTACTTTCTCATAAAGCTTCTTGATTACTCTAATCATGGTCAATCTCCTTTTTAATGGCTGAAATTGTATTTTCAATTTTATATTTCTTTTAAGTATGTTATCGGTAAGATACTTATTTAATTTTACGTATGACGGATTGTAATATGAAGTGCGACACCTACTGGAAATAAATATACCAAAGAGCCCATGGCCGGATTCGTGTAGAATGAAGGTTCCTACACCACATTCACACAAGGAGAATCCACCATGAGCTACACACATCTTAGCATAATCGAGCGAAGCAAGCTAGAAATCCTCCACCAGCAGGGGAAAAGTACCAGAGCGATTGCCAAGGAACTTGGCAGACATCATGCCACCATTGGCCGTGAACTCCGCCGAAATGCAGCAGAACACCCGTACTGCGCGGAGAACTCGCAAGAGGGCTATGTCCAGCGCCGTAAGGCGTCAGTTTCCGGAGGTAAGTGGAATCTAGAACTGGCGAGTCGCATCGAAGAAAAGCTTCAGGCGACCTGGTCTCCGGAGCAAACCGTAGAGCGATTGCGTCAGGAGGGTCAAGCGATGGTATGTTTTAAAACGATCTATCGCTGGCTGTATACAGGCCGTTTGGTAAAAGGCGTGCTTACGGTTTTACGGCACAAAGGTAAACGGCAGAGACCTGCAGAGACACGCGGCAAGTTCGCTGTGGGTAAGGCCATCTCTCAGCGTCCGAAAGTGGTTCGTTCCCGGGAGACCTTCGGCCATTGGGAGCTCGATACAGTCGTCTCAGGCCGTGGGAAAAGCAAGGGCTGCTTGGCCACGTTTATCGAACGCAAAACCCGCTTGTACACCGCCATTCGGATGCCAGACCGTACCGCGTTGTCCATGGAGATTGCCTTTGGTGTAGCGGCCTCACAGTATCCTACCCATGCATTTCAAACCGCTACCGCAGACCGTGGCAAGGAGTTTGCCTGTTACGCCAGCTTGGAAGCTACTCATGGCGTACAGGTGTATTTCGCAGATCCGTATTCCTCCTGGCAACGCGGCTCGAATGAGAATGCCAACGGCCTCTTGCGAGAGTTTTTCCCCAAGGGGACCGATTTCGCGCAAATCACGGATGAAGCTCTGGAAAACGCTCTGCACTTGATCAACCAAAGACCACGTAAATGTCTGGACTGGAGGACCGCTCACGAATCCTTTTCAGAGGAACTGTCGCACTTGGCTTGACAATCCGTCGTATATAAAAATAAAAACGGACAGTCCCTTTATTCTAAAAAAAGAGGAGACTGCCAGTTCATGAGTTTTAAGCTTTACAATGTAGCTTTATTACGTCTGGATTTTGGTCCCGTTTCTGGGAAGATCAATGTTGCAATAATTGCAAATACTGCGAGAAAACTGAAATATAGCAATGCATTACGAAGTCCGGTGTACTCGGCAATGATTCCAATGACAAGCGTAGAGACAGCTCCGCCAAACATACCTACGCTCAAAATAACACCTTGTGCCGCGCCTGCTTTCTCTGGGGTCATGTCTTCCAGCTCCATAACACTTGTAAACATAGCAGGAAGCCATCCGTTTAAGGCAAGACCAATTAAAATGACGGAACCATAAAGCATCCAGCCATCCGGTAATGTGACGGAACCAACGCATCCTATAAGCAGCAAAACTAAAAGTGGCCACATAAATATTTTCCGTCTACCTGAAGCAGCCATTAGGATACCCACAAGTACACCCGCCACAACTGAAGCTAGAGAGATCAAACTGGCAATCGTACCTGATTTGGCTGCCGACATCTGAAGATCCGTTTGATAATATGTTGGCAGGAAGGTTTGTAGGCTTTGACTAGCCAACATAAAGGATAGATAAGCAACGATAAGCAGAATAACTTCTTTTCTTCTCAACACCTGCTTCAGTACGTTCTCTTTAGCCACCGGACGGCTAATTGAAGGACCAGCTTCTGAGCCCACTGGATCAGCTATAACAGCCTGTACATTGTTTTTGGCAAAAATAATCCATAGAACCGTCGTAATCAGCATGGCAATGCCAAACAACTCCAACGTCATCTTCCAATTTCCACCTACTAGATTGTAAACAGGTATTGCAAGAACGAGCGCCAAGAACGATCCAGCTAAAGACAAAATTGAATTTAAAGAATTAATTAATGGTCTTTCTTTGGGGGGATACCAGTCCATGGTTACTCCTACAGAGGTTCCTGCGGCAATCCCCATCCCAACACCAATCAATATACGACTAAGCAAGAGCACCGTGAAGCTAGACGTAAATAGCGGCACCAATCCACCTACCGTATAAAACACAAGTGCGATGGTGCGAGTATGTTTAATTCCGAATCTGCTCATGAGCGGACCACCTAATGTTCCAGTTAGCCCCGCGCCTAACAAAACAATCGTAACAATAATTCCGGCTTCCGCAGTAGTAATATTCAGGTCTTCCATCATCATGGGAATAAAAACTGTTGGCCCTACAAAAATAACCGTAGGTACCAAAGATGTTAAGGCAGACAATACGAGCATAACCCAACGGTAATTAGAGTAACTAGGCTGACTTTCCATAATTTCATGCTGTCTGACTCTTGGTGCCTGACAACACTATGTTCACCTCTTTGGCTGTAGTATCAATCTTTAAGTGAAAATAAATAAATTTTAGAGTTCCAATTCTTCTGAAGTATAGAATTTGTCTCCTTGAAGGTGAGGTAGAATTAAAATTTTGACTTGGTCAATCTTTTTGTCTCCTCCTGGACGCAGCGCAGCAAAAGCCTTACCAACGCCCTCAAATCCTGTGTAGGAGGTTACAATCTGTGAAGGATCAAATTTTCCGTCTTTCATGTCTTTAAATGTCTCACCTAGAGCCGTATATGAGGCTTCTCCATATCCGGGACCTGTAATAAATTCCAATGTAATATTTTTATTGATAAGAGAAGTTGGTTTGATCGTATTATCTGCCATCGATGCACCAACAATCAGAAATTTGGTGTAGTGTGGAACAGAATCGATCATACTATTGATTAGATTTTTAACTCCAGAAGCTTCAAAAACATACAATCTTTGTGATGCATCAGCCATTTCGCTATATACATCCACCGGATTTTGTTCCATCGGATTAACTACTGCATGAGCACCGTACTTCAGAGCAATATCACGCCGAGTCTCGGAAGGATCTGACACCACGATCGGATGTATCCCACGGGTAGCTAAAGCGATAACAGCTCCAAGACCTACTGTACCAGCACCTGTGATAATGGCTCCGCCTTTAGGATCGATCTCCGCTCGTAGAACACTATTGTATCCGGTTGCAAGAGGTTCGGTTACCGCAGCGTGATAAGGGTTAACCCCATCAGGTATTTTGTAATGTCCACCATTTCCGACTAGTACACGTTCGGATAAACCGCCTGGATAGTCATTTGAATACCCTACCGTGTAGGGGACTCCATTATCTCCAATGACCCAAGGAAGAATAACGAGGAGATCTCCAGGAGCATATTCCGTCACATTTTCCCCAACCTCAATTACCTTGGCTGTAAACTCGTGACCTAGAACAAGGTCTTTGGTAGGATCAAAGGCTTGTCCCACACTCCCTGCTTTGGTTACACTTTCAAGAAAATCCTCTGTATGTTCAACGGCTGATAGATCACTTCCACATATACCTATGGCGAGAGGTTCAACTAACAATTGGTCTTGATTTGGGTGAAGTTCAGGTAATTCCTTTACCTCAAATTGACCTTGCTTGTACGTGACTGCTTTCATTCTGCTCTGCACATCCTTTGTTTTTATTTCGTAGTTATTTTTAAATTATCAAAAAGAATCTTTTTAATAATTATCTTACTAGCAAGATAAATAATACTCCTAAAATTTATTTTTTACAATTCATAATTTTGTCACTTAAATATGTTTACAACGTGATAATATTCACATTGGATAGTGCTAAACAGGCCTTCAAGCATAAAAAAAAAAGGCGAAACAATGTTCCTGCTTCGCCCCTCTTAAGAAATGAATTCAATTCACTATTTAGAGGTAATTTGTTTGAGCAATTTTTTGTACATCCGGTTCCATTCTTTGATTTCTTCATCCGTCAGCATGCTAAAATGAGTAGACAATAGTTCCAATCTCATATCAAAGGCTTCTTGGACAACTTTCCTGCCTGTGTCTGTAATTTCAAGAACAACAGAACGGCGATCAAACGACTCATCCCGCGTCCTTACAATAAAGCCTTTCTTGATTAACCTGTTACAAATACCCGTTATGCCTCCGGAAGTAATATGTAGCGGCTCTGATAGTTCTTTTGCACGCTTTTGTCCCTCTGAAGCTAACATCTCCAGTATGCTTACCTCTGTCATAGATAGATTCAGATGATTTTTAAAATTCCAGTCAGTCAACCAGATTTTATTAAACATGGAAGACATGAGCGCATTTTCAATAAGCAACTCTTCTCTTCGCTCTTTTTTATTCACTTAGTTCAGCACCCCGTTTAGATTTCTGATCGTTCATTTATTATATAATACGTAGTTTATATTTGCACTCTATTGAGTTTTACCTAAAGTCATACAGGATGGCTACTAGGACTTGACAGATTGAGTGGATTGACATGAGTTTCTTGACAGTTGCTGAACAAAAAAGACACCTCTACGATTTGGTATTGTGAAGTTGACCGCAACACTACCAAATAAGAAGAGGTGTCTCCTTAGCATCATAACGCAAACGAAGCAACCTGAACAACCACATGAGAAATCATCAGCCCTGCAATGCTAATTCAACAGAAAAAAATCAGCCATCGTGAACAACAGGATCGTCATACTAATCACCTGATTCAGATTGTACGAAGCCACCTTCATGACCTTACGGTTAGAAGGTTTGATGATACGATGCTCTGCCATCAGCAGCAGAATCGAAATGACCAGGCCCAACATGTACAGCCAGCCTAGCTGCTGGATCGGAATCAGAGAGATAAGCAGCAGCACCATAATTGAATGAAGTCCCGCAGCAATGCGCAGACCATTCTTTAAGCCGAATATGCTAGGGACGGACCATAGCTTGTGCTCCCGATCGAACTCAATGTCCTGAGAGCCATAAATGATGTCAAACCCGGCGATCCACAGCATCACGACGGTTCCCAGGATAAATGGCAGAAAGGCGAATTCACCTGTGACGGCGAACCAGGCGCCGATCGGTGCTGAAGCGATTGTGAAGCCAAGATACAAATGGCTCATGTAAGTAAACCGTTTCGTATACGAATAGGATGAGATCAAGAAGATCGCTACTGGTGACAAAATCAGGCAGAGCGGATTCAGCATTCCCGCTGCGACAATAAAGATAGCGTAGTTCACCACGACAAACAAGAGCACTTCTCTCTCCCCTAACAGCATCCTCGGTAGGTGACGATGCGCCGTGCGGGGGTTCTGGGCATCGAAGACCCGGTCAACGACACGGTTGAAGGCATTTGCTCCATTACGCGCAGCGACCAAGGCGATCAGTCCCCATAACATGATCCGCCCTGACGGTAGCCCGTCAGCCGCCCAGATCATGGAGATGACCGCGAATGGTAGGGAGAACAGTGTGTGGGAGAACATAACCAATTCACCGTACAGCTTGATGCGGTGAACAATTTTACGCGTGATCTCCATGATGAACTCCCTCCTGTGCCACGGATGATGCTGTGTGCACCGCTTCCTCAAGCGCTTGCTCAAGTGCTGCAAGCATCTCTGTGATGTCCTTCTCGGTAATGACGAGCGGCGGCTGGAAGGCCAGCACATTGCGGCCGACACCGTTCTTGCCGATAATGAAGCCGCGATCCTTCAGCGTCTCAAGGACGTCATCGACAAGGCGGGCGCCAAGCTCCGTGTCGCCCGCACTCAGCTCAGCGCCGAGCATCAGACCGGCGCCGCGCACCTCGGACAGCACGCGCGGATAGCGTGCTGCCAGCTCTTCCAGACCGGCGCGCAGCAGGCCGCCCAAGCGCTCGGCACGTTCCGGCAGGCGGTTCGCTTCGATGTAATCCAGCACCGCAAGCGCGGTGGCCGATGAGACGGGATTGCCGCCGAACGTGGAGGCTGAAGGCCGCGTGAAGCTGGTGGCAATGGCGTCATTCGAAGCAAAAGCCGCCACCGGAACACCGCTACCGAGCGCTTTCGCCATGGTGATAATATCGGGCGTCACGCCCCAGCGATCCATGGCGAACATGCGGCCTGTGCGGCCGAAGCCGGTCTGAATTTCGTCGGCGATGAGCAGTACACCATACTGCTCAAGCACAGCCTTCACTTCAGGGAAATACCAATCCGGCGGCACAATAATGCCTGCATTGCCCTGAATCGGCTCTACGATCATAGCGGCAATATCGCCGCCCTTCTCCTCCAGCACCGCCTTCAGCGCCTTGAGCGAGCGGCGTGCCGCAGCAGCTGCACTCATCCCTTGCTCATAGGGACGCGGAATGAATGTTACGTCTTCCGCAGCATCCAGCCTAGGGAGCTGCGGATCTGAGCGCCACATCTGTAGCCCTGTGACGCTCATCGTCAAATAGGTCCGTCCATGCAGACCCTGCTCTAGCGCGATGAATCCTTTGCGACCTGTATGCAGCCGGGCAAGCAGCAGCGCTCCCTCATTGGCCTCGGAGCCGCTGTTGACAAAGAACGTACGGCACAGGTCTCCTGGCAGCACCTCGGCAAGTCGCTCCGCTAGATCGACATTGGGCTGCGTCAAATAGATGGTGCAGGTATGCTGCAGTGCTCTAAGCTGCTCCATCGTTCTTTCCACAATTTCCGGATTGCAATGGCCGCTGGCCACCACCGATACGCCGGCAAAAAAGTCGATGTATCTTTTCCCGTCATGTCCGTACAGGTATTGCATATCTCCTCGTACGAGCTGAGGTGGATTCCGATAGAAGTGACTCGTAGTAGGGTAAAAATACTTACTCCGCTTCTCCAAAATACCTTCCGGTCCAATATATTGCTGCATGCTTCATTCGCCTCTCTTCTGTTCAATCGCTATTTCACTTATACTAACGGCCGGACACTGTTATAGCGCCCGGCCCCTGCATTGGCTTACCTCTGTACTGCCGGCTCGCTTTCTTTGGTCACTGCAGCTTCATTTTGCATGGTGCTTAAGGTCGTATTCGCTACAGCAGCCCCTCCGTCAAACTGAAGTGCGCCCAGCGTATACCCGGCATAGATTGGGTTCAGGGATGCGAGTAGCTCTTCCGCACGCTCCGGCTCATCCAAAGCGGTCTTGTACGCTGTGACAATCGCTGCCAGCTGCTCCGGGTGATAAGTCGTACCTTCGATCCGGAATACGGCCAGACCTGCTTTCTTTAACTCGGGAACGAGCGGCAGAAGACAGAGTTCCTTGGCCAGGGTCAAGTGATTGCGTCCATGCACATCACGGTACACGGGACTCTCTCCCTTATCCGTTTTGAGCACCAGAACCGAATTGGCGACATAGGTATTATCCTCTTCGCCCATCGGCTCAAGCACCTCCGTATTTTCATACAGATCATGCTCCATATACATTAATGCTGGTGATCCGTGAACAATCGCCTCAAGCGGTACCGGCGTCTCCGCCAGCAGCGCCCGGAAATCAATCGCAGGTAGCTCCATAGAAGCAGTGAGACGTGTCACCCCCATCTTGCTATAGAAGCCAGCAGATAGCTTGTTATATACGTTCAAGTTGAAGTCTCCGATTAATGGATAGCCTTTACTGGAAAATTTACGAACAGCCCCAAGGTTGGTCACCATGACGCCATCAATCGGCAACCGTTCACCCGAGAGCAATCCGTCATAGATGTCGAACTGTAGCTCTGTCATCATCCGCGGCAGGCAGACATATAGCTTCGCCTCGCCCTTTATGGCTGCAAGCTGTCTAATCTCTTCCTTCGTAAACGCATGGTCGGGTTCGTATACATCTCCTGATAGGTAGATATGGTCCACACCCGCTGCAAGCGCCGCCTCGGCCTGTGTGACATTATTCACATGAACAGAAATCTCTGGGCGCTCAGCAGTCACTTTCTGCGTCCCTGTATATGCAGACCACATGCTGCGAAGCTCGTTCAGCCTCTTCTCTCCAAGCTCCCGCTCCTCGGTCGGTGTGCTGAATACTTTGCCTGTACTATAGAACTTGCCTGTTCCTTCATAGCGCTCATTGATGTTGGACAATCCAGGACGTCCAAAAGCATATGCCGTTGAGAAGTCGCGTTTCCGATTGTCATACAGCACATCACGATCCTTGGCACGTTCAAATCCGACCGGATCCGCAATATAGCGGTCAATAGCATCTCCATAGGCGTTAACCAGCATAAGCACGAACGCTGTGTCCCGCATTCGGCCCTCGATCTTGAAGGATGTAATTCCACCATGGATCAGCTCTGGAATGTGCTCATACATATACATATCTTTAACGGCCAGCGGATATTCGGAAGGATAGATGAAGCCGTCCTTTTTAACTCGATAATCCCAACGACATGGCTTCAGACATTTGCCCCGGTTACTGCTCATGCCGAATACCATCGAGCTAAAGTAGCAATTCGCACCGTGAACGGAGCACATATCGCCGTGAATAAAGTATTCCAGCTCCATTCCCGTCTGTGCCTGTAGATAACGCGTAGATGCCAGATCCATCTCTCGCGAGGTAACTACGCGGGTGACCCCCAGCTCCTTCAAGGCCTCCACCATCTCGATATTATGAACATTCATCATGACCGAGGAATGAACCGGTATCGACAGACCCAATTCACGAATCAGCTCCAGAATAGCAAAATCCTGAACGATGATCGCATCTGGACCGGCATGCTCCAAAAAGCGCAAGTAATCTGCTGCTTCCTCCAGTTCCCCTTCATTCAGCAAATTATTAACCGTAACATAGACCTTCTTGCCGAGGGAATGTGCGATTTGTACCGCCTCGATAATTTGCTCAAACGTAAAATTGTACCCTTTGCGCATCATGCGCATATTCAGACTCGGACCCCCAAAATACACCGCATCACAGCCCGCTACGATAACCTCCTTGAAAATCTCAAACGTTCCCGCCGGTGCAAGCAATTCGACTTCTTTTCCATTAAAAAAGCGCGCCACAGCGTTTCCCCTCCTTCTAGTTGTCTCGAATAATATGTGTTATTTATCTTTATAGCTTAAACCCCTAGCATCCATTGGAGTCCAAGCACGACTCCAATCAAGCCTACGAAAGATAGCACGAACCCTGTAGCCCGTGTGCACCAGACCAGCTTGTGGTACTCCGAACGCGGTTCTCCGATGATGAAGCCCCGAGCCTCCATGGAGAACACAAGCTCTTCCGCACGGCGAAAGGCACTGACGGTCACGGGTACGAGCAGTGAAACCAACAGCTTACCCTTTTCCTTCCAAGCGAGCTCCTTCAGGTCTGCGCCGCGAGCCGCCTGGGCCTTGAGTATTTTGTGGGTCTCATCCAGAATGGTCGGAATGAATCGCAGCGCAATGCTCATCATCAGCGTTAGCCGCTCTGCGGAGATGCCGATTTTTTTCAATGGAGAGAGCACCCCGCCAAGACCTTGATTCAGGACCCCGGGTGTCGTTGTAAATGTCAACATCGCCGTAAAGGATACCAGTAAGGCCATTCTGCATGCGGAGATCACTCCGCGCGCCAGTCCACCAGCATAGAGCGTAATATGGCCTACCTCAAGCAGGAGCCTTCCTTCCTGGGCGGTCAGACTCTGCACGACAAAAATAAAAACCATCAACACCCACAAAGGCTTGGCGGCTTTGGCGTAATATTTGATTGGAATCAGGGTCATCTTCATATACGTTAGAGAAAATACCGTCGCAAGCAAGAGCGGAATCCATGAATTCACCAGCATCATTGCCACCAGGTACAGCACCATCCCGGTCAATTTCGCCCGCGGGTCGATCAGGTGAATCCAGGAGCCGGTATTGATGCTCCGTCCGAACAGGAGCTTGTTTTGCATAATCTAACCGACTCCTTTTCTCTTGATGTCACGCTGCTCCAGCAAGTCATGAATTCTTACAGCTACCTTTTCCGCTGTCAAGCAAGGCTCTTCGTGCTCCAATCCCAACTGCTTGGCAAGACGGTTCCATACCTTGATGCAAGCAGGCACAGCAAGATTGCACTCTAGCTCAAGCCTGCCCGCTTCACGCACAAGCTCCGCCGGGCCACCTTGAAATACCTTCGTTCCCTGATGCATCACAATCCAGGTATCGGCATAAGGAAGCATTTCCTCAATTCGATGGGTAACGACGATAATCGTCTTGCCTTCTTCCCCCTGCATCTTCCCGAGCAGACCAGCTAGCTCGGCCCGGCTCTCGGGATCGAGCGTTGCCGTCGGCTCATCCAGCACGATGACATCTGGGTCCATCGCCAGCACAGAGGCAATCGCTACCTTCCGCATTTGTCCACCACTTAAGTGGAATGGATTCCGGGGCAGGAAGGAGGCATCAAGTCCGACCAGCTCCAAGGCGCGAATCGCACCCTTTCGTGCAGCTTCACGGTCCATACCGAAATTGAGCGGGCCGAACATGAGATCCTTTTCTACCGTATCCTCGAACAGCTGCTGCTCGGGGAATTGAAATACGAGTCCTACCCTGCGCCTCAGCTCCTGCAGTGGAGGCTGCTTGCTTCCTGCCTTCAGCATGAAGTCCAGTACACGCACCTTGCCCCCAGTGGGCTTCAATATCCCGTTAAAATGCTGGAGCAATGTCGATTTACCCGAACCAGATGCACCAGCAATCCCCGCAAAGGCTCCATTCTCAAGCTGGAGACTTACATCGTGCAGGGCGGAATGGCTCCACATGCTGCGGGCATCATATGCATAGCTTACTTCTTCGAAAACAATTGCCATATCTGATCCGCCATCTCCCTGCTCTGCTGCTTCCCGTTCGGCATCGTAATTCCGAGCTTGTAAAGTTCTGCCTCCAGCCGGATGGAGTAAGGGGCAATGAGACGGCAAGTCTGCAACAGTTCGCTGTCATGAAACAGCTCCCCTGGTGTCAAATCTGCTGCAATCCCACCGCTGCTCAGTACGATGGCACGGTCTGAAGCCATAATCTCCTCCGCATCATGCGTAATCGAGATCATGGTGTATCGGCCTCCTGCCTTCATCTCTCGTAATATATCCAACAATTCTCCTCGCGCCTTCTCATCCAGCATGGAGGATGCCTCGTCAAAAATGACGATCTCCGGTTCAAGCGCCAATATTGAAGCTACTGCGACCCGCTGCTTCTGTCCACCGGACAGCTCGGACGGATGCTTGGTCAGCAAATGGCCAATCTCCAGCTTCTCTGCATAGCTGCGGACCCGCTCCTTCATTTCCTCGCGTGGAAGATGACGGTTCTCTAGCCCAAAGGCAATGTCCTCCTCCACAGTGGAGCCGATGAACTGATTATCCGGGTTCTGAAATACCATTCCGATCCGGGGACGCAGCTTTCCAATGGTTCCGCTGGACAGCAGGATTCCATCCACCTCAATCGTCCCCTCATTCATCGTTAGCAGACCGCCGAGCAGCTTGGCCAGCGTCGACTTGCCGCAGCCGTTCGGGCCCACCAGTGAGACCCAGCTTCCCGGGAGGATGCTGAATGACAGATCGCTCAGCACCGGCTTCTCTGGTGAATACGCGAATGATACATGCTGTACGTTATAAGCGGGTTGCCGCTCTGCCATTCTTCTCCCCTCCTTGCTCTCCTATCAACCTCTTCATTTCTTCAAGCTGGCTTCGTCAAAAAACCTTCAAACAGAGAGAGCTTCGACAAAGATGGGATCAAGTAGCGCACCGCGATCCCTACCGCAATGCCGGTCAATATGCCGGCGATCAGCAGCAGTGGTAAATACGACATGACTTTGGTTGTCTTCAGATAGAGCGACGCAGCCCCGAGCTGTCCGATATTATGAGAGATCCCGCCGACAATACTGACGCTGATCATGCTGAAATGCTCACGTCCCAGGCTGAGTAGCCCCCACATAGCCAGGAAGCTCAGCAAGGCTCCGCTAATACTGAACAGAAAGGTGGAGAACGTTCCTAAAATGAATGAGCTAAGCACGGTTTTAAGAATAACAACCATAAATGCGTCCCTGCCTCTTAGAAAATATAGACAGGTCAAGATCATAATGTTAGCCAGTCCGAGCTTGGCACCGGGAATGCTCACATTCACTGGAATCAGGCTCTCGATTAAGCTAAGAACAACGGCGACCGCCGAGAATATAGCGATGATCACCGTCCTTTTTAAAGAGAGATGAGCTTGCTCATGTAACGATGGCATCAACATCGCCTCCTTCATCTGGCACACCTTGAACTTCTACGATCAATTTATAAGGCAGACAGACGATCGTCCCGCCGTTGCGCGTGATGAAGCCGAAGGTAAGGCATATCTGGTCAGGACAGTCCGCATCAATCATTTCAATTCCGTAATCATGAACCTTGAGCAGGTTATATCCATGGTCGGTCTTTATCTCAATCTCCTGTTCTTCCTCTGTCAGCTCTACTGTGCGGAACAGTTTGCCGTCAATCGTAATTTTTGCGATACGTTTCTCATTGTGATTAATTTCACTATCACTGCCGTCGAGCCATCTAGGCACTAGAAATGCACCTGCTATAACAACGACAAGAACGATCAGTAGGATGTCTCCGCGCTTCATAGCATACTCCTTATTTTTTTAATTACATAAATTATAGATGAATTTATTATACCTGCTAGCTTCTGAACCATCGTGTGACAAATGTATCTTTCATTTAACTTTTCACAAAATCATCACTTAGAAAGAGTTCATAAATATTAAAACCCTGTGAGAATTGACACATTTCATGTGGATTCTTTTCTGCTAAACTCAAGGTCCACATGATCGAGAAAAGAGGATGCACATTGAAGTACATGAATAAATTCACCGTCCTGCTGCTCACGATGTCCTTGCTCACAGCCCTTCTAAGCGGTTGCACAGGCAATACGAATTCCAGCGGACAAACTGTCACTCCTGTTAGCGAGACCTTCTTCATTTTTGATACCGTCGTCACGATCAAGATTTACGATAATCGGGCAACTACAAAAAACTTTCAAGAGCTGGAAGCTCTGATGAAAGATATCGACTCTAAAATCAATCGTTCGAATGAGAATAGTGAAATTTATGCAGTAAATGCGAATGCAGGCATTGCCCCGGTTCAGGTATCGCAGGAAACCTTTGACCTGGTGAAAATTGCCGTGGACTATGCCCAGCAAACAGATGGCCTGCTCGACCCTTCCATCGGGCCGCTCGTCAGTCTCTGGAATATCGGTCACGAAGGTGCCCACGTCCCCCCGGCAGCCGACATTGAAGCAGCACAGAAGCTGGTCGACTACCATAAGATTGAGCTAAATGAAGACTCCCTTGAGATTTATCTTCAAGACAAAGGGATGGATATTGACCTCGGCTCGTATGGCAAAGGCTTTGCGGCTGACCTGATCTATGATTATTTACAAGCCCAAGGCTTCGAGAGCGCCATTATCGACCTCGGCGGTAACGTCTTTGCGATGGGTAACAAGCCAGGTGGTCGCGAATGGAACGTCGGTATTCAGCACCCGGATCAGAAACGCGGCATTGATATCGGGACGTTAAAGGTGACAGACAAGAGTATGGTTACTGCCGGGATTTACGAGCGCTTTTTCGTAGAGAACGGAAAGACCTATATGCACATTCTCGATCCTCGCACCGGTTATCCGGTGGACAATAATATCAGTAGCGTCACCATTATTGCCGGTACCTCCACAGCAGCCGATACGATGGATACCTCATTGCTCATTATGGGTATCGAAGACGGACTCAAGTTTGCCGAGGACAACAACACCGAGGCACTGTTCATTACCAAGGACAAGAAGCTGTATGCGACTCCTGGCTTTAAGGAAATGCTGAACAAAACGAACGACGAGTACACTTTCGCTAATTAAGGAAATGCCAGCCTGCTCATAAAGAATAGTTGAGCGAAAACAAAACTAGAAAAGAGGGGCATAGCGCCCCTCTTTCTCTTTTTCTTAGCTTAATTCAGCTTTGTAAAATACCTAATCTCTTCTGATTCCTTACAGAATCCAACTGATTCGTATAGAGATAAGGCAGATCTATTTGTAGTTAATACCATAAGGTTCGCATATTCTAGCTGATTGGCTTTGAGATAGCTCAGGGCTTGTGTAAGCAAATACTTGGCAAAGCCGCGCTTTCTCCATGGTTCGCGGACAAAAACATCCTCTATTACACCGTGGTCTGCCTCTTGCCATGCCATGAGTCCGCCAACAATAGCGTCTGATTGACGTATGACCATGGATGTCCATAGTTTGTTATTCTTGTATTCAGACAACCTATTCAGTCCCAGTGGAGTATCAGGCCAGATTTCAGCTTCTACATCGAGGTAATCTCTTTCCTCACCAGATGATTCCATCTTCCAGTATGAAAATTGAAATTCCTCTTGGAGCCTTAACTCAGGAATCGGTTCATTCAAGTCTCGATTCATACGAAACAGACTATTCAGTGGAAGATATCCTTTTTGGACAAAAAACTGAATATTAGCTGTTTCGGTGGAATCGTTACCAACACAAAGCATTGTTCCATATTCTTCAGGTAATGTTTCCTTTAATTGTTCTGCTCTTATGAGAAGATATCGATAGACGTTGTCGAGTAAAGTAATGTCATTTTCTCTTTCGGTAATCGTCTTAAGATTGATGTATATGGAGTGATTGTTCTCTCTTGATCGACCGGGAGGTACAATATTCATAATGCTAACCTGCCCCTTGGCGACCATTTTCCCATGTTCAAATGCGCAATACACGTTGCTCCAATTATCTTCGTCCCCTACCCACCAAAACACTGCATTTTCTTTTGCTGTTACGGATCGGTACAACTCACCAAGTAAAGGCATGTCTTCTTGTTGGAAATTACGTATAATCATTTCTGCTGATCCTTGACTCAAATTAATACCCCTCTCAAGTAGAAGGGGTTTCGCAGTTTAGAGGGCTAGCTATGCGAGTTCCCCTTAATAAATTTGCCCTTTACTAGCATTTGTCTACTCACAATAAACGCCTCCCTTAACTGTTATTACCATCGACACTAACATACCTTGAGCGTTGTATCAAACATAATTTACAACTATAATTATTTTCTTCAATACGTATGTAATACGGTTCAAAAGCAGTTACAATATATAGCGTAAGAAATGACATGAACACATTTTTTAACAGGTACAAAAAGTTGGACAAAACATTCCCACCTTCATTTAAATCCGTGTGTGTTGGTAAAAATAGTAAAGAGTAGTTAACGAATGAACCATCCATAGGACTAGCCTTCCTACATCTCAATTCAAAGGAGAGACCAACATGTCCAAGAACAGTGAAATCAACAATAAGAAGGAATTGTCGCCGGAACAACGTAATGAACTACTCGTAACATTGAAAGCTCGTTTTGAGAAAAACATGTCCCTCCATTCCGACATCGAATGGGCTAACGTGGAGACAAAGCTCGAAGCTCATCCTCAGAAGCTGTGGTCACTCCATGAGATGGAGCGGACGGGTGGGGAACCGGACGTTGCGATGCATGATCATGAGACAGGCGAGTACATTTTTTACGATAGTGTCGTGGAAAGTCCTAAAGGGCGTAGAAGTGTCTGTTATGACCGTGAAGCATTGGAATCCCGAAAGCAGCACAAGCCGGAAAATAGCGTCATGGATATGGTGAGCGAGATGGGGATAGAGCTCCTGACAGAGGAGCAGTACCGCGAGCTGCAGAAGCTTAAACCATTCGATCTTAAAACGTCCAGCTGGGTGAAAACACCTGATCCGATTAGAAAGCTCGGCGGAGCGATCTTCTGTGATCGCCGCTATGATACAATCTTTGTCTACCACAATGGAGCAGATTCCTATTATGGGGCCAGAGGCTTCCGTGGCCTGTTAAGAGTCTAGAGTCGACATTAACCATTCCACTACGACAAGACATCATTAGGATGAACGATGGCAGGAGTGAATATGATGCTTCATGAGCTACACTTTTTAACATGTCCGTGGGAACATCTAACTGAAAGCACAGCTATAACCCTTCAACAGGAGCTACAAAAAGAATTAAGTCCATCACATCAACTGTTCGGTACAAAGTCTGTCGCTCTCGCGCATCGTATAGACAATGATGATGTACTATTCTGGATTGAGGGTCTCAATACGTACGCTATTGTTCACCTAACATGGGCTCGTGCTAGCAGGGATGAAGGTCGTTCATTACAAGCATATGTAACGAAATAACTTGAGGAGGGTGAGCTAATGAAACCTTATATGAAATGGAGCTATACCGTGAAAATCGTGAAGCAAGCCATGAGAGGAGTGTGAGCATACAAATAAAAAAGGAGAGGTAATGCATGTACAGTAAAAAAGCAAATTCCAGTGATTATGAGATGATACTCCAGCTATGGGAAAGATCCGTTACGGCCACTCACGATTTTTTACAGCCAGATGATCTGAAGGAGATTCGCAAAGAAATCCCTGCCTATCTACCTCTATTGGATGTTCAGCTGTGGTACGTAGACGATCATTTGGTTGGCTTCTCCTCTGTCCATGAGCAACATCTGGAGATGCTGTTTCTGGATTCTGATGCGCTTGGCATGGGGTATGGAACTCAGATTATACAGCGGCTGATTCATGGCGGCGTAACATCCGTTGATGTCAATAAGGACAACCCGCGGGCAACAAGCTTCTACTTGAAGCATGGCTTCAGAATCATTAGTGAGTCACCAACAGATAGTGCAGGCCGCGCTTATCCCATATTGCATTTATCACGGTTCGTTTCAGATATTACTGCTATACTGTAACAGTTTGAGCAAATTGGGCTACAGACTATTTTATTTTGCAAGGAGGTACCTTGGATTGAATTATGGAAGGGCACTTCATAATGTGCTGGAATTCAGCCATCAGTTGGATGTGCTGCACAAGCATATGACAGAAAGCAATTTACCGGTGCGTAAAAGCGATTCTTTCGATAGGCAATGCTTTTTATTGGAACAACACCTTGGAGAGGATGTCTATCAAACTACGTACAAAAAAATGAAAAAGGTCAATCTTCTATCAGGGATCACAGCTCTTCCGGTGCTGCTCGTGATTGCAGTGGCCTACATCTACAGCCGTTGGATCGACAAGGAGCTGAACATGTTCGGATTCTTCATAGATCATCCTGTGTTCTATCTCGTACCTGCTGTGCTGATCGTCGTAACTCTGATACTCGCTGTGTACCATTCTATTTTGCGTAAAAAGCTATATTACCGGATCTATCCGGAGTTGAAGAGTAAGCTCCACATTCAGGAGTAGACCACTCCGTTCAACGTTTATCTTTTATCAGCTACAGGCACTTGCACTTATTACATTATGATCGGTAAATTGGATCAGTAAGAACGTTAGAGAGGAGCGACGGCTCCTCTCTTTCTTCATACAGCTCCATGACTCCATATCATTGACTATGGTGTAGCATTGATGATTCCGTTATGCCCTCTCGATGCAATTGTAAATAAACCAAGCCATCTCTAAGCTCCTCAGCTCTGTCAAAACCCAATTTCCCTAATAGATGTATGGATCGTACGTTCTCTGGCTCTACAGTCGCATCTATCGTCGCTAATTCCATACCAGTAAATCCAAAGAGAGTAACCTCTCTCATGGCTTCAAGCATATAGCCTTTTCCCCAGTAGCGCTTGGACAGGTCAAACCCGACCTCGGCGGTCCATTCGCCCTCTGTCTTTCTTAGATCATGATATCCGCATGTACCGATCAAGCGATGATCGCTCTTATCGAATAGTCCCCAGCGACAGCCTGCATCCTCCATATGATAGCTGATGATGTCCTTCGCTTCATCCAGATTTTTGCAGGGCTCAATATCCATGAATCTTGTTACTGCCTCATCCGAAAAATGCCCAAAGACCTCCTCCACATCCTGTAATGTCAAGATTCTAAGCTGTAGTCTCGTTGTCTCCAACAATGGATACTCCGCTACTCCCTTGCCCAATATCATCGCTACTCTCCTCCATTGTCTTCACGGGCCTCAGCACAGCATAGCCATAGCCCTCAGGGTAATGTCGCTGGTAATCATACAGGGTCCCCTCATTCCATTCGAACCCCAGTTCCGTGGGATCAAAATTCCACGCCTTGTGCTCCACCATCTTCATGACCTGCCCATTGGTTCGTAAGTAATCAAAAGGCGGGTGGAAGAACACCAGGTAATCGGACTCTGGAATATCACGGCATTCCATACCGGTGGGAATCTCTCCATCATAGTCAGCAGCTACCATGATCCCATATAGATATCCCCTCTGACCATCCTGGTAGAACCATCCTGCCGTCTGCCCCAGCTGCCCAGGAAGGCTAAGATGAGACATACTATCTAGCGTTCCGCTGATCTCATCGCAATTGTGTCCATTTCTCCAGAAATCTCCGTAATTTTTGGATGCGATATCCCAGGTTCCTATAAATTTATGCGCCGGGATCCGTTCGATTTTGACCTCTACAGCCTTCACTTCAACTTCACTCATTACAATCCTCTCCCTCAGATGATAGTGATAAGGAGAGAACACCTCCGCACGAATGGCTAACGGAATAGGACGCGGGGCTCTACGATAGGCAGCCGGAGTCATGTGAAAGGCTTTGACAAATGCTCTCGTAAAAGCCTCCTGCGATGAAAATTGATACTTCACAGCGATATCAAGAATTCGCGCATTCGAGTCACGCAGCTCTAATGCTGCGCGGCTAATACGCCGCATCCATATATAATTTCTTAGCGTCATGCCTGTCAGAGCATGGAACTTCTTCGTACAATAATAAGGCGAATAGCCCAAGTCCTCGGACATGTTCAGCAATGTCGGCGTCGAAGCCAGATTATCCTCGATCCAGCTGATCATCAGCTGAACCATCTCGTTCCATTCATACATGGAGTTCCCCTCCTTTCGACACCATCATAGCAATCTGAGAATGAGCTTATTTGACCTGAGTTGCAGAAGCAGAGCATTGGGCGCGCGTTGAGCCAGGATAAGCATCTATTAGATAACGAGATTAGACAAGAGCCAGGTTTGACACAAGGCTACTGCCAACATACAATGAGCATAACAATGATTTAAGGAGGTGTTTGTTTGTCGGTTCTCCGCTAAGGAACGATGTCTATCACAGGTTGACGGCTGCTCGCCGTTATGATTCGTTGTGCCATTGACATGCCTTACGGACACCGCCGAACGGACACCTGTCCGGACTCTGCCAAGCAGACGCGGTTATTATACCGTGTCTGCTTTTTTTTCTGTGAGGCATGATCTCATTTGAAAAGGAAGCTGAAGCCACTTGAGTAACTTATCCAATCCTGATTTTGTTCGATCACTGCTTATGGGCCCCAACTGTCTAACTCTGCTGGAGGAGATGCTCCCTCACCTTGATTTACCCGCTGCTAAGCGTATCCTTGATCTTGGCTGTGGCAACGGCCTGACCTCTATGTATCTGGCAGAGCGCTATCCTGCAAACATATTTGCCATGGACCTCTGGATCTCCGCCACAGAGAATGACCATCGCTTCCGTCAGGCACAGCTTGACAGGCAGATCATTCCTATACATGCCGACGCTCATCATCCTCCGTTTGCAGATGGATATTTCGATATGATTATCAGTGTAGATGCCTATCATTATTTTGGCCGTGATGAGCGTTATATGGATGACGTTTTGTCCCGACTTGTCACACAGAACGGACTAATCGCCCTAACTCTGCCCGGCTTGAAACAAGAGCTTGATGGCGAACTGCCTCCAGAGATGGCGGTCACCTGGACTCTCGATGATCTGGACACATGGCATAGCTGTGCATGGTGGAGTAAGCTGTTGTCCTCCTCCAAGACAGTAGATATCGTCTCCATTCGGGAGATGAACGGTTTTGCTGAGTGCTGGGCCGACTGGCTGGCCTCTGATAATCCGTATGCTCAAGCAGATCGCCGTGCAATGGAAGCCGGGGCCGGTAAATATATGAATTTTATCTTCATTCTTCTGAAGCGCCTGTAAGCGATCAAGATAATACTCTATAACACGATAGCCGAATTATATGATTCCTTTCCTTACGACAGGGTCCTATAACTCGGCTGTTGCTGTTAATTCCCTTACTTCAATTTATGTAAATTAATTTGTATACTACTTATTGTTGTGAATTAGATATTCGTCATTTTATAACTGCATTCAAGTAAGGCAAGAGAGAAAGGATGATTCCGCATGTCGGATGCAAATCAATTATTTGGGCAAGCCCTCATCAAATCACTCATTGGAGAACGTGGGCATCTTCCGATTGCCCGTGCTTTGACTGATATCAGCGCTGAACTGGCTGGACGAGTACACGAAGGTATGCCCTACAGCATCTATCAGTTGGTAAAGCACATGGATTACTGGCAACAATTCATGCTGGCTCATCTGGAGGGTCGCAAGCCGCACATGCCGGCAAGTGTCATGGAGAGCTGGCCAGAGGAGACAGCTCCTCAGGATGAGGAGAGCTGGCAGGCAGATATTCAGGCCTTCCTGTCCGGGGTCGATCGAGCCGTGGCGATTGCTGGACAAGCCCAACTGGACGAGTCTCTTCCCTATTTTCCCGGAGAGACCAAGGCCGGATTGTTGCGTAACATCGCATCGCATAACTCCTATCATCTTGGTGAGATTGTGCTATTACGTCGCTTCTATGGCGCTTGGCCACCACCTGGGGGCGGTTACCCCGCTTAAGCCTGAGTTGATCGTGAACATGAAGCCCATCGGGACCTGAGGTGAAGGAATGAGCAAGCATGAGATTGTACTGACCAAGCAAGGCAAGACCTTTAAGGATTATCGGCATTTAGCGATTACTGAGGCCACCGAAGTGTGCATTCTGAATATCATCAAAGGTCGACTATACGCGGGCCGCAAGACGATGAACCCTGTCTACGAGCCATATCCTACGAAGCAGGAAGTCGTGGCGAGATGACTCCGATGACTTGTAAAAAGAGGGCAATTGTGCCCTCTTTTCGCGTTCATTTGCCTACACCCCTTATGCTGGATGACTTAAGCCTGATTAATTTATGCCTCTCCTCTAGCTTCATAATCCGCTCGGGTCATGCCGTAATAGACCACATCCTCGAATTGATCCCACTTGAGAATGTGCTGCTTGAACTCCCCTTCAAATGTCATGCCCACTTTCCTCATCACATTGGCGGAAGCCGGATTTTTGGTCATCGCCGCTGCACACAGCTTATTTAAATCCAGCTCCCGAAATCCGAACTGAACCAATCTTCTAGCCGCTTCAGTAGCATATCCCTGTCCCCAAAATGGTCTTCCCAACCAATAACCCAGCTCGCCTCTTCGATGTGACGGGGCTATATTGATGCTCATACAGCCTATGAGCTGCTCATCTTCTGTGCGGATTACAGCAAAAGGATACCCATGCCCATCATCTGCTCCATCTATACAGGCTCTAATCCAACGTTCGGCACCTCCCTCGGGGTAGGGATAGGGGATGGACAAGGTCGTTCGCGCTACCTCTATACTCCCGACAAATTCCTGTACCTTGCTGGCATCTGCCAATTCAAATGGTCTCAACGTTAATCGTTCCGTGTTCAATGTTGGCTGCAATGGAATCCCTCCTTAGCGTCTGGTATCAAGGTACTCCCCCTCATTCTCCTTACTAGCCTGCTGAAGGATATCTGCAATGAACGAATGCTTACCCTCGGTGTAAGCTACCCGATCCTGAGGAAATTTCGCAGCGAGCTCCTCCTTCAATTGCTGATATTGCTCTCTTACCTCCGGATGCTCTCTTAAATAATTTCTGAATAAAAGTTGATTTGTCCACGCTTCACTGCCGTAAAGGTAGATATGCAGATGATGCGTTCCCGCTCTCCATGCTCCTTTTCGGAAAAACCTTCGCTCAGGGAACTCCGCATGAATCACATGCTCGTATCCCAAGCTAGCCAATGGCCCTATAAAGGCTTCAACGATCTCCAGTTCCTGCACGCCAGCCATGAAATCGATCACTGGCTTGGCAGTAAGTCCTGGTACAGCTGTACTACCGATATGCTCGATAGAGATAACCTGATTGCCCAAAAGTTCGAGTATTTTCCTTCGTTCAATGTCGTATTCGGCAGCCCAGTTGGCATTGTAGGCTTCAAGTATTACCACCTCTTTCATAGGCCCCCCCTTATAATTAGAATTAAGAACGTGACACGCGATTATCTGGAATTGTTACCCAATATTATAACGAGAATCAGACCCTATGGATATGCTGTATCCTACACTGCAGTGTGCTTCTTCTCACATATCTATGCTATGATATTCATATCTTCAAATGTCTGAATAAAGGAGCGTAGAGCATGAATCAGAGCATCCAACAGTTTAAGGCGGATTTCTTCAAGGCATTGGCCCATCCGATGAGAATCCGTATTCTGGAGCTGTTAAGCGATGGCGACAAGACTGTCAATGAGCTGCAAAGCATTCTTGGCTCGGAAGGCTCCGCCGTATCCCAGCAGCTGGCTGTGCTGCGCAGCAAAAATGTCGTTCAAGGGTCGAAGGACGGCACCTCCGTCATTTACTCTCTGCGTGACCCACGGATCAAGGATCTGCTGGTGGTCGCCAAGCAAATTTTTGACAATCATCTCGTGGACGCCATCTCCCTACTGGAAGATATCCGCAAAGAAACCTAAACACGAAGAACAAGGAGCGCCGTGGAGCAAGACGCAGGAACTTCTTGTTTTTTTGTGATTTCGTGATTCTTTACACCGTTTGGACCGATTTTTCGTGTTTGACAAGAGTAGAGGTCGGGAGTACATTCTTAATATATTCAAATATTCAAATATATAAAGAAAAGAAGGTCACAACAGATGAAATGGACGGGGAGATTTGAAGGATATCATGCATCCGCTTTTCGAAAGGATCTGTTGTCGGGACTGATTGTCGGTATTATCGCCATTCCGCTGGGAATGGCGTTTGCCATTGCTTCAGGCGTTCAGCCAGCATATGGGCTCTATACGACGATTATTGCCGGCATACTCATATCCTTGCTGGGAGGCTCCAAATTCCAGATTGGAGGACCAACAGGTGCATTCATTCCAATCCTCTTCGCTATAGTGATGCAATATGGCTACGAGAACCTGCTGATTGCCGGACTTATGGCAGGTGTCATGCTAGTAATCATGGGGGCGCTCCGGCTGGGAGCCTTGATTAAATTCATTCCGCGCCCTGTCACGCTAGGATTCACAGCCGGGATTGCGGTTACGATCTTCTCGGGGCAAATTGCTAACTTCCTGGGACTCCGCGATATCGAAAAGCATGAAGATTTCATCTCCAATATGAAGGAGATCGGAATTCACATAACGACGCTAAATGTGTACAGCCTTCTTACCGCCGGAATCTGTCTGGCCGTGATCCTGGTCCTGCCTAGATTGGCACCAAAAGTACCTGCATCTCTGCTTGGACTGATTCTCTCTACGCTGGTTGCTGCTTTCTTGTTCAAGGGACAGGTCGCTACGATCGGCTCTGCCTTCGGTGCTATTCCCAGTACGCTGCCGAAGTTCAGTCTTCCAGACCTAACGTGGGAGCGAATCATTACTTTAATCCAACCTGCTTTTGTCATTGCAATGCTTGGCGGCATTGAATCCTTGTTATCTGCTGTAGTAGCCGATGGGATGACGGGGACAAGACATAACAGCAATCGGGAGCTTATCGGGCAGGGCATTGCCAATATCGTGACACCTTTATTTGGCGGCATTCCTGCGACGGGTGCCATCGCTCGGACAGCGACTAATATTAAATCCGGTGCCGTCTCGCCTATATCCGGTGTTGTGCATGGCATCGTCGTACTGCTCGTGCTCGTTGTCTTCGCACCGTACGCTTCGCATGTTCCGCTTGCCAGTATGGCTCCAATCCTGATGGTGGTCGCCTGGAATATGAGTGAACGCAAAGCCTTCGCACATGTACTGAAGACGCGCACCAGTGATTCGATTGTGCTGGTGATTACCTTTTTGCTTACTGTATTTACAAGCTTGACCACAGCTGTCGAGGTCGGATTGGTGCTCGCTGCCCTGCTATTCGTCAAACGCATGAGCGATATTATGAAGGTGGCCAAGGTACTGCCCGATCCAAGTCACAAGCATGAGAAGGTCATGCCACATATGGTGCACGAAGGACACGATTGCCCGCAGGTTAGCATGTATACCATTGAGGGACCGTTATTTTTTGGTGCTGCTGATCTGTTTGAGAAATCCATCACGGATACCCTTCATCAGCGTCCCGGGATTTTGCTGTTGCGGATGGGAAAGGTTCCGTTCATGGATACGACGGGGGAATCCAACCTGGCTAGTATCGTGAAGCATTTTCAGAGTCATGGTGGAAAGATACTGCTCGCTGGTGTTCAGACACAGCCATTAGAGGTGCTGCAGCGCACAGGCTTATATACTCGAATCGGGCAAGAGCATTTCTTCGCCCATACAGGAGAAGCGATAGACTACGCCATGCTGCACCTCAATTCCAAGCAATGCATCGGCTGCAAGCATCTTGCCTTCCGTGAATGTGCGACTCTGTCTCAGGCAGGCTTGCAGCCAGACATGAACCAACGTCCAGTGGCTGGTCAGACATCCACAGGGGTACAGCAGCCTGCATTCGCTACACCGAAGTGAATGTAATGCTGCCATCCATAGCAACACCTCTTTATAACAATCCCCCGTTGTTTCGGACTTGTGGCCAGCAACGGAGGATTGTTATAGATGTATCAAGTGGAAGCCAGTTCAACCAACATGACCTGGATCTGCATCAGGATTGTGAAGATTTCTTTCCCTCGCTGTCCTTGCAAGTACGTGTCCTAAATGCGTAATGGCTTGCTTCGAATGGCGATAGAACGTCGTGCGGCTCATATGAAAAGCCTCTGCGAGCTGCGATTTTCCATGATATTTATACAAATAGCTCTCTCGTAAAATATGCTGCTCCAGCTCCGTTAACGGATACGGCGGTGGCGCAGTCGTTAATAAATACTGCACCTGTTCTCTCAGTCCCGCCCCTTTCATTCCCATCTCTCGGACCGCTGTCTGTGTCTCCAGCAGTGTATCGTCATACAAATGCTGCAGGAGGCGCTTCACCTCAGTCCAAGGCAATGGCTGGATTTCGCTTGCATGGACGATCTTAGTCGCCTGTGTAGTCTGCTGAATTATCCGCTCGACCCATACCTCGAACGTTGCCTGCCGCAGATCCAGCTCCCATAGCATCATGCTCGCCCATGGTAGCTGCTCCAAGCTCGTCTCTTCATTCTGCTGAAAGCCCATTAGTGGCAGTAACATATTCATCTGCTGATCTGCTGTTGCTATAATTGCCCGCAGCCCACTCGTCGCCTCAATGAGCCATGACTGGAACAGCATCGCCCCAAGCTCCTCCGGTCGGTGATAGGGCTGCTCGATATCGACCGCGGCCAGCAGCATGCACATAGTATCGGCCGCCTCTGGAGGAAGCCTTCGCAGTAGATCTGCCTCTTCGCCGAGTACTTGCAGATAGGCTGGCGCATATCGCTCCAGTAACGGCAGTGTTCTTGCGTGCAGCCACAGACCAGCCGAAAATGCTAGCGGGATCCCATTGTTGTCCCGTGTGACCAGGATGCTCTCGGGACTATACAGCGCAATATCATCCAACAGCTGATGATGCGCTCCCTCCTCAACCAGTTCTGACTGCCAGTCGGAACGAGAGATGGATGTCGCCAAAAAGCGGTGCAAATAAGGCATATCTTCGGCATTGATCCCCCGTCGGCGTTCCTGCTGATGAATACCGGAGAAATCTACATACTGATGCGCAGCAGGCAATTGCTCCCGGTACAGCTCCAGCACATGCGCGGCAAGCTGCATCTGCCGCAGCTTATCTGCTGCAGGATATTGCTCAATCAGTAGTCTCAGTGCACGAAGGCGCATCGTTTTATATTCCCTGGGATTCCGAAGCTCATAATCCTCTCGCAAAATTCGTCCCAACAGCTGATGTAATGCTAGACCACCCGGGACCATGCGGATACAAGATAACCTGCTCAGCGATGCATAGTCTGATGCTGATAGCGAACGCTCCAGCAGTTGATTGAGGGTCATCTGGTCCGCAGCCGGGAATAGCGCGAGCAATTGCAGGGCCTCATACATGAACGGATCTGACACTTCTTGCAACAGTTCTGCACTAAGGATTCTTGGCAGTTGACTAGAGCGCTCCAATATGTCCTCCCCCTGACGTCGCATCATGTCAACCGTCAATGCAAGCAGTAGCGGATGTCCGCCCGTTCTATGCGCTACGTTCTGCTGCACATGCAATGGTAGCCCGCTATTATGCAAATATTCATAAATTTGCTCTCGGGTGAATAGCTCCAGAGGGAAGGTCTCGATTCGATCAGCCCATGCAGGATGTATGTGCCATTTTAGTGGCAGACCTGGTCGTGATGCCATCACCAGCAAGCATGGGGCTTGAGCCAGTCTGGGAAGCAGACTGCCCAGTAACCAGCTCTCGATTCGCTCCAGCGACTCGCAATTATCGATCAGGATCACCGTGCGCTGATGGCTCAATTCGTTTAGGACATGGGCCATCAGTGTCTCCTCTTCTCCTCGAACGCTGCCGTATTCGGTCTCAAGACACATATCCAGATGTGTCAACAGCGCTCCTGGCGTATGCAAGCAGACCTGCCCATCCACCCACAGCGTCCTTATTTCCGACCTGCGGGAAAGAGCAGCCATTTCCGTGAGCAGCGTCGTTTTCCCGATGCCACCAATCCCTGATACAGCAAAGATCTGTGCAACCGCATCAACCGTCTCCAACCATCTGGATAATGCCTTCATTTCACGGACATAGCCGACAATAGGCTGATGGGGAACGCTTTGATCCATTGACGAATAATTCATGCAGCACGCTACTTTCATTCAAATTTGAAACAAAAACGAAACATCCTATTCATCTAAATATACTATAATAATTTCGGATCAGCATAGTGCTTGAATGGAGTCAAGTGCCAATGGTTGGCACTGTAATATGTCCAGCACCACATCGGAATCTCATAATTTCAGTCTATGCCGTAATACACCATGCTAAAGGGGAAGTGGTTCATGAAGAAATCTCGAGCTGTTACAAGAATTACAAGCATCTTTCTCCTGAGCGTTATGTTCACAGGACCTCTCGGATGGATCGTTGAACCTGCCGAGGCGCAATCGAGCATTGACATTCAGGCCGTTGAACTGCCGTTAATGGACAACTGGTTGGTTGTGTCCACCACAGAACAACTCGTCTACATCAACGAGCATCAGGAGCAGTATCTAGACAACCACATCCGTCTTGATCACGACATTGATCTGACGGGAGTCTCCTGGATTCCACTCGGCGGCAATGAATATGCTCCGTTCAGCGGGATATTCGATGGGCAGGGCCATACAATTACAGGCCTAGTCATTGATGGAGATACCCGCACCAATGTCGGCTTCTTTGGCGAGGCATCTGGAAGCATCCGCAATGTTAACCTTGAGGTGGATATTACTGGCGGCTCAAGAACAGGCGGGGTTACTGGCTACCAGTCTGGGGGGAGCATCGAAGGAGTCTATACGAAAGGCAGCGTGACGAGCCTGACAGCGCTTGACCCGAACAAGGTTATTAGTACAGGGGGAATTACCGGGGGGCTCATGAATGCAACAGTCAATCGTTCCTCCTCTAGTGCCTCTGTTACCATTGGTTGGGGTTATAACATGTATGGCGCAGGAATTGCCGGTTTTAGCTCGGGTAGTACCATCAGCGATTCCTATTTTGATGGTCAGGTACGCAACGTAGCTGATGTTGGTAACTCGTTTGTGTTTTCAGCAGGAATCGGCGCCTATTTTCACAGTGGCGCAGGTAGTCAAAATACCATTAAGAATACGTACTCACGTGGTTACATGCATCCCGACAACCCCGGCTCGTTTACGGATAGATCCGCGATTATCAGTTATCCGAGCGGCACTGACATTTACAGCTCCTACTTCAATCAGGAGACTACAGGTGTCAGTGCAGGGGTGGGTAGCTACTATAATACGGATACATTCGAAGCTGTGCGGAAATCGATAGCGGAAATGAAACAACAGTCCACTTATAGCGGTTGGGATTTCAATCAGACCTGGAATATGCATCCGAGTGTTAACGATGGCTATCCTTATTTTCGTCCGAAGATACTCACCGAGGAGATCCAACCCGCAGTAGCCGGGGAGCCATATTCCCAGAAATTATCAGGATGGGACGGTGCGCATGCAGGGCTGACCTGGAGCGCAACAGGTCTTCCGCCAGGCATGAGCCTAAGCCCGACAGGAGAGTTACAAGGCATACCGCTTCAACTCCTGCCCGGCAACATGAAGTACATCGTTGTCGTCACAGCAACTGATGTAGGGGCTGCTGCCGCTGTGCATTCATTTCAGCTTGAAGTCAAGACGAAGGCACCAGAGCTTGTGAATGCGTCAGTTCAACCGGGAATCGCGGCAGGCTCGACATCCATTATGGCTCTCCCTCGACAGGCAGGACATACCTTTGCTTACGTACTCAATCATGCAGAAGCTAGTCCTCCGTTGATAGGAGACACACTCCCGGCAGATGCAATACCATATATCCCGGGAATGCCTATCCCCGGCGTGAGTCCCGGGCAGACCTTGGATGTGTACGAGGTAGATAGTCAACAGCGCATACAAGGATGGCAGCGCTTCGTGCTGGAGGAGCAGCATATTCGACAGTTCATCCCTGTCAGCAGCATTCGTCTTGAGCCGCCTGCCCTTACTCTAATGGTTGGGGAAGCACCCACCCAGCTCATCCCAACCCTTGAGCCGGCTGAAGCCACCAATCGAACCGTTACTTGGCTATCCAACCAACCAACGGTAGCTTCAGTTAGTCCAAGCGGAGAGGTGATTCCCCTGGCACCAGGCGAAGCTGTCATTACGGCTACAGCTTCGAACGGCTCTACTGCGGATGCTATCATAACAGTGATACCTGCAACTGGCACGGTAACGGGGTCTGTATACAGCAATGTGAGCAGTTCCGTCTATGACCCAGAGCTGGTTCCGCTGACTGGTGCAGCAGTATCTATAGGCAGCAACAGGTCACTCACTGATGATGACGGAATATTCCAGCTCGATCAGATTCCCGTGGGTCTACAGACTATAATTGTAGAAGCCTCAGGATATAGAACGTTCGAACAGACCGTGAATGTTCAGAGAGGAAAGAGCACTGACACAGGGATGATCACACTCATGCTCAGTGAGACCTCGGAGCCTGAGCAGCCGCAACCTGAACCACATCCAGGTCCTGAGCCCGAGCCGGAGACGCCTCAGCCTCAGCCTGAACCGGAGCCCGGACCCAAACCGGGAACACCGCCTGTGAACGAGCCTACACCAGAGCCGGGACCATCTCCTGCACCAGATCAGGGCTCCAGGGACCGCGACGATCGTTCTTCTAATATGCAAAGTTTCCCAACAGCCTCATTAATAGAAATATCTATGAATGATCAGAACGTATGGGTACCAAGCTCATCGGAGACAACAGCTGACGCTCAGAAGGCCATTCGCCTGAAGCCTGATGCCGCCTCACTGATCAAAGCGTTCAATGCTAGCCATGAATTGCTTATTAAGGTGGATGACAGCAGTAGCCCAGTTGTATATCTCGATCTGCCTGGTGAGGCTCTTCTTGATATGTTGAAGCAATCTGAAGCGAATGCAATGAATCAGGGGATTACGCTCGCAGTAAACAATGTAAGTTATCCATTACCCTTGGATCGCTTACGTAATCTTGGACCTACTTTGGAGGTCAACACCGTGGTTACAATGGTAATTGGCCATGCTAATGCATCTACGGTCAGCCGTCTAGAGGCTGTCCTCGCAGAGCAGGGTGCCAAGCTCATCGGCAGTCCTGTTACTTTCTCGCTTGAAATTAATGGACAGACGTCAGACAGCCTGGACAATATGAAACCGAGTATACACACACCATTGTACTCAAAGCGTTCGATGGCCCTGCCCGTTCCAGTGGACCCGACTCGCTCTACCGCTGTATGGGTGGATACCGATGCCACGATTCACTTTGTACCCACTTTATTTCATGCCAATGAAGCCATTAGCGAAGCTACAGGGGTAGGTGAACATGAGAAGGACAATACGAGGAATTCGTCTATGAAGACTTCTGCTGTAGCAACGATCTATTCGCCGCACGATGGATTATTTGCGGTGATTACATCTAATCATGTCTTTGCAGATACACATGGGCATTGGGCGCAGGACGATATCGAGCTGATGGCCAACAAACAAATCGTGCAGGGGGAAGGGAACTACATTAGCCCAGATACTCCCATCACCCGTGGCGAGCTGGCAACGCTGCTTGTTCGCTCACTAGGGGGAATTGAATCTAGTGCAGCCAGTTCTTTCACCGATATATCAGCGCAAGCCGGGTATGCCAAGGCTGTGAGTACAGCCCAAGGGATGGGCTTGATTGAAGGGTATGATGATGGAACCTTCAGACCAGACGCTTTTGTGACTCGTGAGCAGTTGGCCGTTATCCTCTCGCGAACTCTCACACTCACAGGGAAGATGCCCCCGTCGAGATCGGAAGGGCAGGAGGTATTCTCCGATCAGAAACAGATAGCTGCTTGGGCTGTCGAACCCATAGTCCAACTGCTAGATTCCGGTATCATTCGCGGCACAACAGCAGCAGAATTCTTACCTAAGGAGCCTGCAACCCGGGCCCATAGCATAGTCATGCTAAAGCGAATCCTGCAGCATCTGGAGTACATGAACTAATACTCTGACTGATACTGATTTAATGACTGGAGAGCGGGGGCGTTGGCGGAGGCAAGTAAGTCCACCCGTACGACACCCTCGCCTCGTGACCCATGCGGAACCTTAACCGCATGGGTCTTTTTCCATGTATATACATACTTAAAAGGTTGCTTCTATGATCGGCTTCGGAGCAGACTGTGCCGCCACATCAATGTGTTAGACTGGTAGCGCCGAGCTTTAGAGACTAATCTACAGCCATTCTGTCTCCCCGGGTCGTTGGCTGCGAGATGACAAGGAATTCTACATCTGCCTCCGATACATTAAGCATCTGGTGAGGAATCTGTGGCGGCACCTCTGCTCCTTCCTGTGCGTGCAGATTTACGATCTCTCCGTCAATCTCCAGCGTTGCTGTGCCCTTCAATACGAAGAAAAACTGACGGGACACCTGATGCACATGTCTGATCTCAGCCGTGTGAGGCGGCATTCTTTCGTGAATTACACTGAGGTCCTGACCCTTAACGAGATGCCAGCCATCGCAGACCTCTCCCCATACATAATGCTCTGCATTATGCTTGCTGATGCTCAGTTCGCCGCTCTGTTGTACACTTGATTCTCTCTTGTCTTGCTCCACTTGCATTCCCCTTCCTTGTTGCCTGTAGCATGAAGTAGTTCTTTCTAGCTTAACTCAATATATTACACAAATTTAACAGCTCCATCACATCATGTCACGGACAATCTGGTCTACATGCGTGAAGGGCCTTGAAAATCTATACTCGGCGTATGCTCTCTTCCTTCACACATGCTCTATTATGATTTGCAGTCGTATTACCTAGGCGTTACAATAGGGACAACTTTTCGCTTACATAAGGATGATGTCATTATGCTCGAACACTTCGTACTACCGGACGGAAGGCTGGATTACAGCAAGCTGTGGTGTGGCAGACATGAGATATTATACAAAGGACTGGGCGGACGAGATGTGGAGCGATTCTACATTTCCCGGGATCAAAGCTATATCTTCAAGCCCGTCACTCAGCAAGGACAGCAGCATAAGGAACGCTGGGTTCACGATCATGTCCTGGCGCATTTCCCTCCTATTTATCCTCGAATCGTGACACGCTCAAGGATGGATACAGCGCCTCAGAACAGCTGGCTCATTCTGGAGGATGCTGGCCCCCTTACGCATACTTTCACCATGGAGACGGCACAGCAAGTCGCGAAGCATGCCGCCTGGTGGCATGCACTGCCGCGTGCTTCTTTTCCTGAGCTGGGTCATCAAGGGCCGAAGCCAGCCATAGCACAGATGAAAGGGCATATCCTGAAGCGGCAAAATGAAGTAGTAGAGCTGCTCAGTGATCTCCCGCTAGACGAGCAAGCAATTCAGCTCATACTCCAGCTTCTGCATGATTACCAATGTCCCTCAGAGCTGGTCATGTCACACGGTGATCTGCATCTGGGCAACTATGCCCAGACTCCGCACGGACTGGTGATTCTGGACTGGGAGCATGCTCACTGGAATACACGCCACTGGGATCTGATCCACCTGCTGGATATGTCCCATCCGCTATTTCCAAAACGCATTACACCTGATATACGTAAGCAAGTACTGCACGGTTATCTGGCGGAGACAGTATTACATGGGAGTGCGCTGGATGCACAATCCTTCATGCAGCAATACATGATGTCCGTCTGTGTGCTGTCACTCTGGATGCTCCTGCTGATTGAGACAGATCTGAGGCAGGAACAGGGACCATGGCCGAAGCATGCACTTCGAAGACAACGAATCGAGACCACAGACAGTCTCATCCAATGCGCGACGGAATTACTTAAGGATATTGATAAAGGTAAGGTGGCTGGTTAATGAACAAAGTAGGATTAATCATGCGAAAGATCCAATTCAGCGAGGCGCAGGGACCACGAGTATTCGCGGAGCGTCTGCGGCAGATCGGTCAGGAGCTGGGCGTAGAGATCATCTTCATATCTCCGGAGCGGCACGTCAGTGGCCATGACTGGATTCCTGGTTACGAGCATGAGAAGGGTGATCTGGTCAACTATGATATTGTGCTGGACCAGATCTATAGCCAAGGGATTGAGCACGTCATCTATACCGTCTCTGGCTTTACTTTTCTAAATATGTTCCTGAAAAATAGTGTCCTGTTCCCTCACAGCTTTCCCGACCCGGCACTGACTGGGTACGAGATGATGAAGCCATTTTACTCCATTGTAGACAAGGCCATCGTCCAGACTCCTTTTCTGAAGCGGGAGATGGCTGCACAGTTCGGCGTGAACGATGTGACGGTCATTCCCATAGGCTTCAATGAGCAGCTGGTAACCAAGCATTTCGATCCAACCGGCATCGTAGATAATCGCATTCTCTGGATTGGTCGGGATGAGGCCAACCGTCGCCCTGATCTGGTGCTGGAGTATGCCAGACGTAACCCCGACAAGGAGATATTCATGGTGTTCGGCGGGGAACGCTACCGGGAAAGCATGAAGAAATACGATATTCCGCATAACGTGAAGCTTCAGTTCGCCTTGACACAGGACGAGGTCTTCTCGCTTATGAATACAGCCAAGGTCTACTGGAGCTGCTCCGCCTTTGATACCTTCGCCATGCCGCTGACAGAAGCAATGGCCATGGGGAAAATAATCGTCAAGCCAGAGCATCCCTGCTATGGTCACATTCGTGGCCCCCATGCCTTCGCAGGCAATGAGGCGAACTGGTTCGAGCTAGTCAATATGGCTGCCGCAAGTCCGATCAGGACCTCTCGTGAGCACCAAATCTACGCTCATGAGCAATTTTCCAGCCGAGTGATGAAGGAAGGCTATAAGCAATTCTTTGAGCGCTGGCTAAGTCATTAGGCTCACACATCCCCCTTGAGGAAAATAGATCAGGTGGCTGCCTGCAATCCTCCTTGCGCAACTTTAGAGAAGCAAAAGAAAGTCCGCTAACGAAGACCGGGTACCTGGCGAACCCGTCCTTGTCTAGCGGACTTTCTATTTCAATATCAATCTATATTACGTCGAAGGTCCCACCCGCATTTAATCAGGTCAAGCTATTCGTGTGTGAACCTGTGACTTAAACTAGCCTCCAATAACGAGCTTATTCTGCTGCGGATGGAGACGGCAATCCCAATGCCTCTGCCAGACGTGTACCGAATTCAGCATCTGCCTTGAACCAATGCCCCACCTGACGAATCTTGATCTCTTCCCGTTCTACAGGCTGCATAGCTCCTGCAATATTAGCGATCAGACGCGAGCGCTCCTCTTCGGACAATAATCGGTACAAATCTCCCGCCTGGGTGTAGTGATCATCCTGATTGTAATCGGTGCTGTCGGCCATGCCGGATACCGCAAATGGTGTTGTCTTGTGCTGTGGCGCCTCCTGCGGACCACCAAAGCTATTCGGCTCATAGTATACGGCATGACCACCATTGCCATCCGAGCGCATCTGTCCGTCACGTTGATAATTCTGTACTGGGGCAGCAGGACGGTTAATCGGCAACGTATTATGGTTCGCTCCGACACGGTAGCGATGAGCATCGGAATATGCGAACAGGCGGCCCTGTAGCATTTTATCCGGTGAAGCCTCGATGCCTGGCACAAAATTCCCGGGCGAGAAAGTCGCCTGCTCTACCTCGGCAAAGTAGTTCTCCGGGTTACGATCCAGTACCATACGTCCAATCTCAATCAAAGGATAATCTTTCTGCGACCAGACCTTGGTCACATCGAACGGATCCCAGCGGTAGGCTGCTGCCTCATCGACTGGCATAATCTGCACACTCACCTTCCAGGATGGGAAGTCTCCCGCCTGAATCGCGTTGAACAGATCCTCCGTATGATAATCCGGGTTCTCGCCTGCCAGCTTGGCCGCCAGTGCCACATCCAGATTCTTGACTCCTTGCTCTGTCTTGAAATGATATTTCACCCACACAGCTTGCCCCTCGGCATTCACCCACTTGAACGTGTGGCTACCGAAGCCATGCATGTGACGATAAGTAGCAGGAATCCCGCGATCTGAGAACAGAATCGTCACCTGATGCAGGGATTCAGGGGATAGTGACCAGAAGTCCCAGACCGCGTTCGGATTTTTGAGATGCGTCTGGGGATGACGTTTTTGCGTATGAATGAAATCCGGAAATTTGATCGCATCACGAATGAAGAATACAGGGGTATTATTGCCCACCAGATCATAGTTGCCTTCCTCGGTGTAGAACTTCACAGCAAAGCCGCGTGGATCACGTACCGTATCGGACGAGCCCAGTTCACCAGCTACTGTCGAGAAGCGAATAAATACCGGTGTACGCTTGCCTACCTCTGACAGGAATGCCGCCTTCGTATATGAAGCGACATCAGCGGTCACCTCGAAATATCCGTGTGCTCCAGCACCCTTGGCATGAACCACCCGCTCTGGTACACGCTCGCGGTTGAAATGTGCTAGCTTCTCCAACAAATGTACATCTTGAATGAGTGTTGGTCCGTTGCTACCAGCTGTCATGGAATGCTGATTATCTCCTACCGGAGCTCCCCAGCTTGTCGTCATGTTCGATTGTTTGTTCATGAGATCACCTCGTCTTTAATATTTCGAGCGGAGCATATCTGACTGAACACTGTGACTGAATACAGTGGCTGCGTCCTCTATGCGTTATTTTCGTTATGGTTCACTATAGCAGAGATCATTCAAAAATCAATCTTACTTTAAAGTAATTATAAACTAGGCGAAAAGAACCGAAATCCCTTATATATCAAGGGCTTTGGGATTTTTGAAGAGCATATTAAAGCTTCTATTCATCCATTCTTCATCAGAATTTTAACTATTGTTCATGAGAACTTTATCTACTGTTCATTTCATCGTGTGTGGAACCCTAATGGATAGACGAGCACGGGACCTGCTTGTTAGGAATGAAGGAAATTGGGTAAAAAGATGGGTATATGAGTCCTCTTCGCAGGGAACAGATAAGACACACGTCAACTAACACTAATCGTCGTATGTAAGCTTTCACATGTCTGGCTATTGGAAGCTACTTCTCGAAGTCGTAAGCTGGCTTACGAATACAAATCGTATGGTAGAAGTTTCGGCTTCAAATCAGGCAGGTGACGGACACTCGTGCTATATAGCTTGAACTAATAGTAGCTATTCTGTCGTTCAATTGATGTAGATCGCATAAGAAAGCGTAAGGGGAAGTGAAATGATGAGCATATCACATGAACAACGTCTTGCTTTGCACGGCTTCAACAATCTGACCAAGTCACTCAGCTTCAATATGTATGACATATGCTATACCAGGACCAAGGAGGAACGTCAGGCTTACATTGAATATATTGATGAACAATATAATGCCGATCGGTTGACCAAAATCCTGAAGCATGTGACCGATATTATTGGGGCTCACGTCCTGAACATCGCCAAACAGGACTACGATCCACAGGGTGCTAGCGTGACGGTGCTCATCTCAGAAGGACCTATCACAGATGTATCCAAGGAGACTTACTCCGAATCTCCAGGTCCGTTACCTGATTCCATCGTCATGCATCTGGACAAAAGTCATATTACCGTTCATACGTATCCTGAGTATCATCCCGATGAGGGGATCAGCACCTTTCGGGCGGATATCGACGTGTCTACCTGCGGAGAAATCTCCCCGCTGAAGGCTCTCACGTACCTTATTCATTCCTTTGATACAGACATTATGGCGATTGACTACCGGGTAAGGGGATTCACACGTGATGTGAATGGACACAAGCTGTTCATTGATCATGATATTAGCTCCATCCAGAACTACATTCCTGCGGATGCCCGCGATATGTACGATATGATTGATGTGAATGTGTATCAGGAGAATATCTTCCATACTAAATGCAAGCTGCGTAGATTCGATCTCGATAATTACCTGTTCGGATATACGAAGGATAAGCTATCTGCAGAGGAGCAGTCGGAGATTACCGAGCGCCTGAAGATAGAGATGGATGAGATCTATTACGCGAAAAATATAAAATGACTATAACAAAAACCTCCCAGTCCGGTCTTTACCGCGACTTGAGAGGTCTCTGTGCCGTGCAGCTTATATTCATGGCTCTGCTACCGTCTGGAAGGATCTGAGGGGGATTCCTGTGGTACCGAAGCTGACACATTCCTTTACCGTACCTTTGCGAACCATGTACTTCAAGTAGCTGCGAACGGTCGTGAGACTGATCCCCGTTTGCTCTGCAATCTGGCGGGAGGTGAGCATGGCCTGATCGCCTCCCAATATCTCTTGAATGCGTCCAAGAATGGCCGGTTCCATCTCTTTTTTGAACATCGTTGTATTGGAAATGCTACTGGACTGCAACTTATTCTCGGGTAGTCTCGTCTTTAGTACGGATAACGAATCACGACGCATTCGATACTGCCGATAGCTCTGAAGAGTATCCTGCAGTCGTCTCGTATCGAAGGGCTTCATCAGATACCCGAAAATATCCAATTGGAGTCCCTTCATCATATAGTTCCAGATCGGCCCATTCAGAACTAATACGACATCACAGGAGAGATTCATCCGATCCATATGATGCAGCAATTGCATTCCTGATCCATCAGGCTGGCTTACCTCCAACAGGACGATATCAGGCTGCTCTGCCGAGATACGTTCCAGTGCACTTGCACTATCATCGGACAGGCCGATAAGCTCATAGCCTTCGAGCATGGTGACCGTAACTCCACATAGAGAGGCGATACCGTAATCATCTTCAACAACGAAAGTACGCAGAGGTGCGACAGACATCATGTTCCCCCTTCCAAAATGACTGTACAACCGTGATTTTTGTCACTATAATCTATGGCATAGTCACTCACCGAGCTGCAAAATACACATGCTCCTCACGCGTCTAGGTGAATGTACCCAAATTCTTAATACCAAGCATAATACAATCCACTAACACTGAACATCATGAATTTTGATTTTTCGCAAAGATCATTTGAAAGCGGTATCAAAATTACTACTTTAGTGTTATATACGGATGCTTTTCGTTATGCTTCGGAATCAAGCTATTAAAAAATTGTACAAGGGGGGCCTTCAGATGCAGAGCGGAATCGGCGGAAAGAACATCATTTTGCGTCTTGAAATTTCCATTGAACAGGTTAAATTTGGACAATTAATCACCCTTATCAATGACAATGGTGGGGACGTCATAGCCATTGACGTCATACGTACATCAGAGAGTGTTACCGTGCGAGATATTACTGTTACCTTCACTGATCCAACCATCATTGACCGGATGCTCGAACGGATTCGGCAGACCCCTGGTGTACGAGTGCTGTCGGTTTCAGACCGCACCTTCCTCCTCCACCTCGGGGGCAAAATCGAAATGCAGCCCAAAGTCCCGATCCAGAACCGTGACGATCTCTCCAGAGTCTACACACCTGATGTAGCCCGTGTATGTATGGCTATTCACGAGGATCAGACGAATGCCTTCAAGCTGACAATCAAGCGAAATACGGTAGCTGTGGTCTCGGATGGTAGTGCAGTTCTGGGACTGGGGAACATTGGACCCTATGCGGCTATGCCGGTCATGGAGGGTAAAGCCATGCTCTTCAAGCAGCTCGCTGGCGTTGATGCCTTTCCCATCTGCCTGGATACTCAAGACACCGAAGAGATCATCCGTGCAGTCAAGCAGCTTGCTCCAGGCTTCGGAGGGATCAATCTGGAGGACATTGCGTCTCCCCGTTGCTTCGAGATTGAAGAGCGGCTGCGTGAGGAGCTCGACATCCCGGTATTCCATGATGATCAACACGGCACAGCTGTCGTGCTATACGCCGGATTAATCAATGCACTCAAGGTCGTGAAAAAATCCCTGGCAGAGGTCAAAATTGTCGTCTGCGGCATCGGGGCGGCAGGTGTAGCCTGCACCAAAATCCTCCTCTCTGCCGGGGCAACGAATATCGTGGGTGTAGATAAGAATGGTGCGCTCTCCGCCGACCAGCCTGACCCTCACCCGATGTGGGAATGGTATGCCCAGCATACGAATCCTAACCGGCAAAAGGGCTCGCTTAGTGAGGTGCTGCGCGGAGCTGATGTCTTCATTGGCCTGTCTGCTGGCGGCATCCTCCAGCGCGAGGACGTCATGGGAATGAACGAAGATCCAATCGTCTTCACTATGGCGAATCCGACTCCAGAGATTCAGCCAGAGCTCATCGAAGACGTGGCTGCTGTCATAGCGACCGGGCGCTCGGATTATCCTAATCAGATCAACAATGTGCTGTGCTTCCCCGGCATCTTCCGTGCAGCGCTGGACTGCCGTTCTGGCGAGATCAACGAAGCGATGAAGCTTGCCGCATCCGAAGCCATTGCTGGCACCATCCGGCCTGAGGAGCTGAATCGTCTCTATATTATTCCAGGAGTATTCAACGAGGAGGCTGTACAGCGGGTCCGGCAAAAGGTCATTCAAGCTGCGATGGAGACCGGTGTAGCTCGCCGGATTCCACGCGATTTCCGGTAGCCGTTACTGCGGCACCTTCGTAGTAACATATCAAATTAGCATGTTACGTTAACATATGAAAGAACCTTCGTGTCCACAGCTAACGTGGATATCGAAGGTTCTTTTCCTGACTCGTATTTTCCTGAACTCCTATTTTCTGAACTCCTACAGCTTCCAGCGCTTAAAGAAGCCATTCGCGCGATTGGCGAATTCCTCAAGATTCATATTGGCTTTATCCAGCCGATTATACCACTTCTTGATCGTATCCAGAATTCTCGCAGGGATCGGCTTGCCCGAGATCCTTGGATAAATGGTGCGATATGCCCATACAAGATGCTCCCAGCGGTTATCATTTCCGTCCTTGATGTACTCCGATACATCCAGCACCTTGGCACGCTCTCCCTGTAACAGTACATTCTTGAGATGAATATCACGTGGGTTCAAGCCCTGTGCCCTCACATAGGTCCTGGCATCCTCTACATCCTGAATGACCTGCTCCGGGACTGGAATGCCTTGAATAAGACAATCCAGCAAAGTAGGACCTTCCTCATGACTGATGACAATATAGTGAGCTCCCCTGCCGTAATATACCGGGAAATAGGGGCAGCCACGTAAGCGCTCATACACAGCAACCTCTGCTTCAATTTTGTCCTGAGACAGCTCGGAATAGATTTTAAAGGCATATCCCGGAAGCTCCTTCAGTAGAAAGACTGCCGCATCCGTACCAATGCCTATACACACCGCGCCCTGGGGATGACCATTAATATCGACAAGCTCATTGCCTTCTGTTCCTATAATCTCAATCTGGCTTATTATACGATCTGCTTGTCTCCAGTGCTCATCCATGTCATCGCCTCTTTTCGCTAATCAGATCTCGATCTTATGAGACATCAGCAGTCCCCGCAGCTCTTCATAGCTCTCGGCTGTACCGAATGGCATGTGCTCCGTCTCCGGCGAGGTGCGCCTGTGATTGAACCATATGACTCTCCAGCCAGCCTCGGATGCTCCGACCACATCATTGCGCCAGGAATCTCCAATGTACCAGCAATCCTCCGCAGCCGTGCCTGTCAGTTCATTCACTCTGTGAAAAATTCGCGGGTCTGGCTTCGCAAAGCCAACAGCACCGGAAATGAATATATGCTCAGGCGCAACATCCGTCTCCAGTGCCAAGGCACGGATTTTACTTCCTTGGTGATGCTCCGCTCCATTGGTAATGAGGCCCACCAGTGTCCCTTCCTCCCGCAAGGCTCTAATGAGCTCCCTCGCTCCCGGGAAAGGATCAATTCGGTATTGCAGCTCCAGATACTTCTCCTGAACATCTGCTGCCTCACTCTGGCTGAGCTTAATGTCGAATTCTTCTAACGCTAACATGAACCTTCTGACACGCATCGTCGCCAATTCCTCGGGACTGGGATCACGATCAAGAAGACCGTCTGCGTCAGCAAGGATATCACTGTAGTAGCGTATTCGGTGGTACGCCTGCTCAAAAGGAAAGCTATCCTCCAGCTTCAATACATGCTGCAAGGCTTCACGCGTAGGCTGCAAATGGTCATACATCGTATCATCTACGTCAAAAAAAACGGCACGCGGTTTTTTGGAGTTACTCAGCTTCAACACTTCCTTCATTCACATTTCAACGTGATTTATCGACTATTATATAGTTAGCATCAGCCTGTCTTCAACTGGGATCATACCACGAGGGCCTGACCTGCCGAAAATAATTATGATCCTCCAGAACCTTGTCCATATGACCTTGCATCGTATCCATCGTCTCAGGTGCAGTCTTCAACGTCCAGACGACTGAAGAGAACAACGCCATTGCCGTATAGAGAGAATACAGCGTCCAAAATTCCTCATCCGGAGCCTCTCCATCCAGATATCCTTGAATCTGGCCGATGCAATAGGGAATGCTTACATGACGACCGAAGAAGCCCAGCTTGAGGAACTCATGAATTGGATCTCCCCAATCATAGCGCTCAAAATCAATGATTCCCGCCAGATGGCGGTCCTTCACGACAAGATTAGCGGGGTGAACATCATCATGCTGGAATAGATTCGGTCTGTCCTGCATATAGCGAATATGCTCATCAATGAATGCAATAATTCGATCCTCATTGTTGATTCTTAATGGACAAGCTTCATATTGCTCCATATATCTATAGTGCTTGCGCACCTTGCGCTCATACCAGGAAGATACGTCCTCCGGCGCCTGTAGCTGATGCATTTTACGAAGCTCTACTCCCGTCTCGATCCCGATGTGTAGCTGCTCCGCATCCGAGAACTCCGGTAAATTCCGCTCCGCATCCTCTCCATCTATATAGCTCACGAGCATATAACCAGCCCAGGATGTATGACCGAGCTCCAGCGCTCGGGAGGATTTCACTCCATAATGCTCCATCTCCTGCAAGATAGAAAATTCCTTCTGTTTATTGTCCATTCTAGCAGGATCAAACACACGCAATAATCGCTTCTGCTCTCCCTCGAGGCCTACAACGTATTTACGGTCACTAGAGAAGCCACCGTAGATCGGCAAGATCCGCGCCCCTTGCAGTGACGTAATCTCCTGTCCAAGGCGTTGGATCTCCTCAGCTACTAACCTGTCCATGATCGTTCCCCCCCATATGATGATCAAAATTCTTCATAATGGTCGATACAATTCATTCGTAAACGCTTCATTTATGTCCGTCTCACTTTACAATTATATCCATCTCACTATAGCAACTTCGTCTACTAGAGTTTACTTATACGTTCTCGAATCATGCCGAGGAGAGCCTCCCTCTCCTCTTCAGGAATCCATTCACATAGTCGTGCCGCTGCGACAGGCAGCAGCCATGCGTCAATGGATGCAGCAGTGAGGCCGGATTGAAGGAGATAATGCTGCTGGTATATCTCTAACAGCTGCTCCCTTACCTCATTGAACTGCTTGACCCGTTCGGCTGGCGTCTCGTCAGGCATTGTGCCATACATGAAGAGCAGCAGAGTTCTGGCCGCATCGCCCGCCGGATTCCCCTCCATACCTGTCATCCAGTCAATGATCCAATATTTCTCATCAGGGGCCTCAGACTCAGACAAGATAATATTATCTGGATGAAAATCCCCGTGACAGAGTCGGGTACCTGTCGGTAAGCTCTCCAGATATTCGTGGATGATACGCTTCTCGTCAGCCATGAGATAGACAGAATCGTGTACCTGCCGAGAAAGCAGCTTCTTCTGGGAACGCTTAACACCTGTTCCATCATAGGTATGCAGCTCAGCATGAATCACTGCCATTTGACGGGAATATTCCTGCACCTGTCCCGGATATCGTAGCATTCGCCCGAGCATGGTATGGCCTGCTAGGTACTGATATCGTATTCCAAGCCTGCCGTCGTATTCCTCCAGGTCATAGGGTCTTGGGGTGCTCACTCCTAGCTCATACACATACTTGCTGATCTCATACTCCACTCGCGCATCCCCTTCTGGGAAGCCTTTACGTAGCAGCTTGAGAATCGTTCTGGAATCGAGTGTATAGATATCCGCAGTTCTTCCTTGACCAACGATCTTCATGACCTTATCCCCCATTAGCCTAATGTATAAGCATTAAGTATGTAGAGCACTAAATATGTAATGCGTCAAAGTATGGAAATGGACGTCTGCAATTCATTATAACCTAATATAAGTACTTAGCTGTTAACAATCAGACAGGCTACTCTCCATAGAAGACACCGATCCAACACAAGCGATGACTAGATTACATACATTGTTAACAGAACTCCTGATCAAGAAGCATTCGGCTTGACAAATCCGATTTTTTACAAAACCATGCTTTATCCTGTACAATCCCTTAAGGGCGGATTCTCCCCCAGCAAGAACAGCGCTTCCAGGGATCTCGATATTCATCGTAACAGGTGCCATAGGGCCTTAACATATTATATTTTGTAAAAATATAAAGCTATCATACTGCGAATCATGATCGTATATATAGAAATAACCCATCAAGAGAACATGCACGGATAAGGAGGAATTAGCTATGAAGTCTGGATCTGGCGGTCTTTATGGCTCCGCTACATTACTGATCCAACAGCTGATTGAATTCGAAGAGGAGCTGGAGGAGCAACGACATTCACTGGAGTTCGATCTGGGCTTGATTATGGAGCGTGAGCGTGGCATGCGTGACATGTCTACGCCACCTGATGTTATTCCTTTCGCACGTGCGGGGGTGGATGGCATTCATTATGGCTTCTGCACGGATTTCGGAGCAATCAAGGACATAGGGACGGCCCCGATCGTAAGCGTATCCCCTATTCATCGCAACGGGGTATGGCTGGTCGCGCGCAATATGCAGGATTTCCTTAGTGTCGTATATACAGATAGTCGGCCTTTAACGAATTATTATCCGCATGCTGAGGACTATGTACGTCATACCCGTGAGCATGCGGCAGGAGTATGGGATGATCGAAAGTTGCTCGTACGTGAGCTATTTCGGGAACGCTTTGCGATCACCCCTATTCAGGATATGGAAGCCTATATCTCGGAGCTGCACAAAAGTCGCCTTGAGCAGATTGTCGTTGCTACGGTGAACAACCTTGGTATTGCTGCGCTGTCACCTGGCAGCACCATGCATCGTGTACTGGAAATCAACGAGCAATTCAGTTGGGAGCACGAGCAAGCCCAGGTACTGGAGCTATTTACAGAGGGAAGTCTTGAGGCGAGATTGGCATTCATTCGGGATGCGCAATTCTATCATTTGTTCAGAGACGCCCGTGTGCGTTGCTTCGTCGCTGAACAGCTCCGGCTTATGGGACTTGCAGAGGCAGCAGTGCACCTCCATGAATCATATTATTCCGTCCTACTTGAGCCCTGAACACCGGAAAGTTGCTTCCCTGCCCTTGAGCGTAACTCACTTGAGGAGCCGCTTGATCAGCTTCAGCTTTCCCGCGTAGGGTGGATATAGAAATGGCAGATTAAGCTGGGTGCTACGGGTCAGCACGCTTTTGTGATGCGAGAACGTATCGAAGCTATACCGCCCGTGATAGGAGCCGATACCTGAATGACCCACGCCTCCAAAGGGCAGCCGTGGATTAGCAACATGAGTTATCGTATCATTGATGCAGCCTCCACCGAAGGAGACCTCGCTCATCACTTTGTCCTGCAGCTGCTTGTTCGCTGTGAACAGGTATAATGCAAGTGGCTTGGGACGCTCACGAATGAAGCTTAGTGCCTCATCAATGGAACGATAAGTCATAATCGGTAGCAAAGGGCCGAAGAGCTCATCCTCCATACTGGCAGCCTGACCGTCGTCCGCATTAATTAGCGTAGGTGCAATGAAGCGGTCTGCCTCATCGCTCATACCTCCGTGAATAATTCGGCTGCGATCCTTCTCCAGAATCGCATGGAGTCGGTGGAAGTGGCCCTGATTCACAATTCGCCCATAATCAAGATTATGACGGATATCCTGTCCGAAGAAGCTTTCTATAGTCATGATCATCTTATCTATTAAAGCATGACGAACCTGCTCATGGACGAGCAAATAATCCGGTGCAATGCACGTCTGTCCCGTATTCAGCAGCTTGCCCCATATAATTCGCTGTGCTGCCACCTCCAGATCTGCTTCGCGATCGACAATGACAGGGCTCTTACCGCCCAGCTCCAGTGTTACCGGAATGAGATGATCAGCGGCAGCCTTCATGACAATTTTGCCGACAGGGACGCTACCTGTGAAGAATATATAATCAAATCGTGCATGAATCAGGGCGGTCGTGGTCTCCTTCGCACCCTCTACCACCTGTACATATTCAGGCTCGAATACAGAGCCGATAATCTCGCGGATGACAGCCGATACGTGGGGGGTGTGCTCGGAGGCCTTCAATACGGCGGTATTGCCCGCAGCGATCGCCCCCGTCAACGGCTCAATCAGCAGCTGTACTGGATAGTTGAATGGCCCGATAATGAGCACGACACCATAAGGCTCGGAAATGACCTGGCTGGATGCTCCGATCAGCTGATACGGTGTTCTGGCCTTTTTGGGTTTTGCCCAGCTTTTCAAGTGTCTTACGGTATGCGAGATACTATCCAGCACGAAGCCAATCTCGGTCGTATAAGATTCGAATTCACTCTTGCCCAGATCCTCGTACAACGCCTCAACTAGTCGGGGTTCATATTCCTTGATAGCCCTCTTCAGCCGCTGCAGGCGCTCAATTCTCGCAGTGACTGACCGCGTCGCTCCTGTTTCAAAGAATGACTTTTGCTGCTGTAGCAGCTCCTCTACCTGCGCACTGCTCCACTCCTGCTGTACATGTATGCTATCCTCGCTCATCTGCTTTTCCTCCTTGTGTAGCGCTATTTCTTCTTGCCACGTGTGCCTTTCTCACGCTCTTGCTATCAGAGCAGAGATTATAGACAATCTTCCTCCAGCGCAGCTACAAGCTCCTTCAGCCGCTGTACCGATGCTCCCAAGGAAGCTGCATAGTAACGCTGGGTTCCTTTTTGCTCCACCGTAATTAGCCCCTTCTCCAGCAGCAGCTTGAGGTGATGTGATACGGCTGGCCTGGATAACTCCACATGCTCCGTGATTTCATTGACGCTTAATGCACCTCGTTCATTCAGAACGAGCAGTATTCCTTGTCGATGGGGATCACTCAATACCTGAAAGAGTGGAATGCACGATTGAAAAATCGCCAGTGCTCGTTGTCCCATAGCTATCCTCACTTTTCTATATAAAAATTTTCTGAACATAGGATCATTCGTCAGATAATTCGTTCAAATGTTTAAACCTTTAAACATTATACACATCATACTCCAACCTAATCGTCAAAATCAACCCTCCGTTACGTTACATTCACATCCTCTTTCACTTCATGTTACAATGGGTGTCATATGGCTGTGCAGCTCGTTAGAAGCCTAATCCTGCTGCCTGTCCCAAGCTCAACAGATCGAAAGAGAGATGGTTATGAACAGCGAAGCCTATTCCAGATATCACATTATAGAAGTCTGCCTGCTCGCAGCCAAGGTCATGCTACAAAGCGGAGCCGAGACCTATCGGGTAGAGGACACCATGAGCCGTATTGCAGCTGCATACGGTATTTATCATTCACATAGCTATGTAACGCCTACCGGTATTATTTTCTCGACGGACGGCACTGAGCCAGCCAAGCTGATTCGCATCATGGAACGGACTACGGATTTGCACAAGGTTGCCGAGGTAAATGATATTTCGCGTCGTATTAGCGCAGGAGAGCTGTCACCAGAAGAAGCCATGAAGCTGCTCAAGGATGTCGAGGATGAACCGCTAGCCTACACTATGAAGGTCCAATTAGCTGCTGCTGCTCTGGCAAGTGGGTGCTTCATGATCATGTTCAAGGGGACCTGGATCGACTTTCCAGCGGCTTTCATTTGTGGAGGGGTGGGATTTGCTGCGGTGCAGTATTTCCAGCGGCTGGTGCAGGTCAAATTTTTCGCCGAATTCACCGCGTCGTTCCTGATTGCATTATGCGCTTATTTGTTCGTGCTTGGCGGGATGGGACAGCATATTGATAAGATCATCATTGGCTCGGTCATGCCACTCGTTCCCGGTCTGTTGATTACGAATGCGATTCGAGATCTGATGGCAGGTCATCTGGTCTCGGGACTGTCGAAGGGAGCCGATGCTTTCCTGACCTCCTTCGCGATTGGAGCCGGCGTAGCGCTTGTCTTCTCGATTTGGAAGAACGGGGTGATCTTCTGATGGTAGCTCAGCTCATTACAAGCTTCATCGCCTCTGCTGCCTTTGGGATTCTCTTTCATGCCCCTCGCCGTTCCCTACTGCTATGTGGACTCGTTGGTATGGTGGGCTGGATCGTCTACGATCTAAGTGTGGGCAACTGGGATTCCGTGCCGGCGACCTTCGCAGCCACCTTTGTCATTGGTGTCGTGAGTCAGTTCTTCGCCAGGCTGTACCGTATGCCCGTGATTGTGTTCAGTGTCGCAGGAATGATTCCGCTCGTGCCTGGGGGAATTGCTTATGATGCCATGCGGCATTTTGTGCAAAATGACTACAGTGCCGCTACGGAGCTTGCTGCGCAGGCTCTCATGATCTCTGGCTCCATTGCGGTCGGGCTGGTGCTGTCGGAGGTATTTAACCAGATGCTGCGGCGGCGCTCTTTCAAGCTTCCACGAGAACAAGGGAAGGATTGAGACATCACAGTAACCAAGGCTGAGAAGATATGGCGCTGAAGTTGTAGGTGACAATTAGTGCCTTGGCCCGATCAAATAGGAGTGTAGAGCCGCTGCAAGTGGGGAGCCCTGTCGACCATTGTTAAGCTTGCTACTTACAAGTGCGCTAACTATATGGAAAAGTAACCTTCTTAGCCCACAGTCTGTATATCCATAATCCAGACTGTGGGCTAAGCTGTCTGCTGTGTCTAATCTACTCGCCTGCCTACAATCACCAAATCGCGTTCAATACCGTCCAGTACCGCTATACGCGGATAATGTCCCCATTGCTCGAAGCCAAATTTCTTCAGAAGTGCCAGACTCGGCTCATTATGGCCGAATACGAAGCCTAGCAGCGTGTTCACACCAAGCTGTGGACAAGCCTGCAGAGCATGCTTGACCAGGCGGCTACCCGCTCCAATCCCTCTTGCTTCCTCATGGACGTAAATGCTTAGCTCCGCTGTTCCTTTATAGGCAGGCCTGCCATAGAAGGACTGAAGGCTGGCCCAGCCCATAATGCGTCCATGCTGGCGCAGTACCCATAGCGGTCGCTCATCGCGCTTATGCTCCTCGAACCACGGAATTCGACTCTCTACCGTTATAGGCTCCAGATCAGCCGTTGCCATTCTGCCCGGAATCGTAGCATTGTAGATATCTACAATAGCCGGAAGGTCCTCACGCTCCGCATATTCAATCACAAAATCCTGTTCCATCTTTGCGCCTCCACTCTGCACATTTCATACGTATGAGTTATATCAGTTACCTATAAATCTGGATTGCTATATTGTACAGGAACACGGTACAAGCGTCACCTGTCTATCTTGTCTAGCCTATCCGACTTGTTCATACTGTTAATGTGTTGTATTCCTATACCGAGCATTCCATAAGCCTTCTACTACTTCGTTCACATACGACTTCGTTCACATATTAGTTCGCTCATCCTTTTTGCATCCTGCATTCGCGCTAATTTATAATACAATTAACTAGGATTTGTATAGCTTGTCGCTTATAACAAATAAGGAGGTATGATTCATGCCTAACAGCTCACATGTAACTGTACTTAATGTTCCTATGGAATCAACCTTTGGACCTTCGGTTATTCATCCTGTCCTGCTGAAGGATCAAGATGGTCTGACTCTGGTCGATACCGGCATGATCACCCAATGGGACCGCATAAAGGATGCCATTGCCGAGCAAGGCGAGGACTACAGGCAGATCAAGCGAGTGATCCTGACCCATCAGGATATTGATCATATCGGCAATGTACACAGCCTGTTGGACGAGCTCCCGGATACAGCATTATTGGCTCATGAAGACGAGATCCCTTATTTGACAGGCGATAAGCCTTTTATAAAAATGACCCCGGAACGTATCTCGCAGCTCCAAGGGATGATGCGGCAGGATGCGGACGCCCTTCTGGCTCGCTTACCGGATCTGCGATTCGTCAAGCTGCTCCAAGACGGTGATGTCCTTCCTTATGGGGGAGGCATCCAGATCCTTCATACCCCAGGACATACGCCTGGTCATATCAGTATCTATGTTCCTCGTGAAGGGCTGCTACTCGCTGCCGACGAGCTACGGGTGGTGGATGGAGAGCTTGTCGGCCCGATGGAGGTAGCCACACCGGATATGAAGCAGGCTATTCTAAGCCTTGATAAGCTTCTGGAGCTGGAGATCCGGCAGATTTTGTGTTACCACGGCGGACTTTACTCCGATGATGATACCGCTAACACACTTCGCTCATTACGGGAGTCACTACGATAACCTTCCTTGAGAGTAGCCAAAGCTGCATATCCCAAGCCTATTGCAATGAGAGGACATAAAGGAAGTGCAAGCATCGGACCTGCCAACTACCAAAAAGCTGTGCACCAGACATAAGGGATAATCCCATATGACTGGTACACAGCTTCTTTTGTTGACTGATAACATACAGCCAAACACGTTCGAACTGGATCAATAAGCGGTGAGTACGACCCTTTCCCTGCAGGACCTGAGGGTGAATATCCATCATGTGAACGAGTGCCTTGCTCCCCAGCTGGACGAACTATCTTCTAATTCCGTGGGACCAGGGCCAGCAGACGATCATCCTGGTCTGTAGGACTTCCACGGCCATCACGGTTGTTTGTCCAAATATAGATAGTACCGTCCTTACCCTCCATGACTCCGCGAATCCGGCCCCATTCCCCCTCAAAGCGCAGCTCTGCAGAAGGACTTGTACCAGCATCCGCTAACGTACTCCCTTCTTCCTGAGGTTCAATCAGGAGCAACCCTTCTCCTCGCAGACCTGCTACGACTAACTTGCCCTGCCAAGGTCCAGCTTGTATTAGCTCCATGCCCGAAGGCGCCCAGGTATCTTGGCCACTGTGAAGCAGTGGTGTACGAAGCTCCTCGCTACTCTCGTCACTGGCAGCCTCGTCTCCCTGGATTAGCGGCCATCCATAGTTGGCACCTGCTTCAATGACATTAATCTCATCATGGGCGGAGGCTCCATGCTCCGAGCTGTACAGCTGTCCAGACGTCAGGTCCCACGCCAGACCTTGGGAGTTGCGGTGACCCCAGCTATAGACTGGAGAATTCGCAACAGGATTGTCTTCAGGGATGGTGCCATCGAGCTTGATGCGAAGAATTTTACCTGCCAGACTCTCACGATCCTGAGCAAGCATAGCATCAGACTTGTCACCTGTCGTGACGTACAGCGTACCGTCTGGGCCGATCCGTAGTCGTCCACCATTGTGATTCGAGCTGCCAGGAATTTGATCTAGCAGCACTTTATCAATGGTGGCCTGATCCTCCTTGATATGAAGCCGCAACACCCGATTGAGTGTCTCCCCATTCTCCTCATAGGTATGATACACATATGCATAGCCATTAGTCATGAAATCCGGGTCCAGTGCGAGGCCTAACAATCCACCTTCTCCGCGACTAAGAAATGGCGCCGGCGCCTCCAGAAGTGGTTCATTCCTCACCGAACCATTCTCCAGCACTCGCAAGACACCCGGACGCTCCGTGAAGTACATTTTGCCATCCTCAGCCTGCACGAATTCCCAGGGTACATTCAGTCCCTCGGCAATAAGCCTGATTTCAAAATCATGTCCAGGAACGCCTGCTTCAATATTAGCTTCTTGTCCTTGAGCCTGCTCCTGTTGTGGTGCTCCTGACTGGAGCGGCGGTGCGGCTGGAGTATCGGCTGCTCCTGAAGAACAGCCCATCGCGAATAGCAACACAGAGCCACTGATCATGGCAGATAATCTCATATTAGACACGTTGGTTGTAGCCCCCTTTTGAACCTCATCAGCTTGTACAGGTTAAACACAGAATAAGCACAGATCACACAGCTTACATCGAGCATTACCCCGACTGCTCTGGCTCTAAACGTTCATTCATAGCATTATGTTCAGGCGCAGGATGCAGATGATCTCTGCTTGAATTATAATATAGAGCATGTAAGTTCAGCAGCCTACAACATTTATGCGTCAACTCTAGGCTGCAGGAAAGGGATGAATAGAAGTGAATAATAACAAGCTGGACAACCTTCACGCCCAGATGGTAGAGCATGGATGGCAAGGGATCCTGATTACCGATCCGAAGCACGTATACTATCTGACTGGCTTCGCCAGTGAACCCCATGAGAGATTTCTTGGATTGCTCCTGCTGCAAGGAGAGGAGCCTGCACTTATCGTTCCTGCACTGGATGAAGAGGCCGCAAGACAAGCTTCAAGCGTGTCCCGAATTCTGAGTCACACAGATACTAGTGATCCATACGTACTGCTGCAGCAATTGACCGGCACAGCGATGGAGACGCTCGCGATCGAGAAGGAGCATGTCTCTGTCTCCCGCTTTGAGCTCATGAGACAAGCCATTGGAGCGAAGCAATATGCTGACGTGGGTCCAGTTCTGCGTGATATGCGGGTACGCAAATCGCCTGAGGAAATCCAGCGGCTGAAGCATGCTATCCAGCTTGTAGAGGATGTCCTTCGTCATGGACTGACCCATGTGAAGGAAGGTGTTACAGAGGTTGAACTCGTAGCTGAGCTGGAATACCACATGAAGAAGATCGGTGCTGACGGCCCCTCCTTCGATACCATGGTTTTGTTCGGCACCAACACAGGACTGCCCCATGGTGTACCGGGAACCCGCAAGCTACAGCACGGTGATCTGCTCATGTTCGATCTTGGTGTCTACGCGAACGGCTATGCATCAGACATTACACGGACCTTCGCCTTCGGACATATCGCGCCAGAGGCAGAAGCCGTCTATAATGCAGTGCTACAGGCCAATCTCGCAGGTATTCAGGCCGCTCGGCCAGGTGTAACCTGTGCATCGGTTGACCAAGCAGCTCGCTCCGTCATTGAGAGCGCAGGGTATGGCTCTGCCTTTAACCACCGCCTCGGTCATGGTCTCGGCATGGGCATTCATGAATACCCGTCCGTCCACGGAGCGAATACAGATCTATTGCTGGAAGGCATGGTGTTCACGGTAGAGCCCGGCATTTACATACCTCAGCTTGGCGGCGTAAGAATAGAGGATGACGTATACGTCACGGCATCTGGCGTTGAGGTTCTAACCTCCTTCCCTAAGGAACTGACTGTACTGTAACACCAACAAGCCCGCGCAGGCTGACATCGGCTCACAATGCCTGTGTCACCCGCGCGGGCTCGTGTTCATTTTCAGCTATACCAGCCATTCAGGCTAGATTTAGGATTGAACTGCCGCATCCAGATCACTACCGCGGTCATTGAACACATCCTGATCGTTCTCCTTCATGATCTTGCTGGAGATCAAGCCAGAGGTCATGGAATCATTCACATTCAGAGCTGTACGCCCCATATCAATGAGTGGCTCTACAGAGATCAGAAGTCCAGCGAGAGCTACAGGCAGGTTCATGGTAGACAGTACAATCAGCGATGCAAAGGTCGCTCCCCCTCCGACTCCAGCCACTCCGAAGGAGCTAATGACAACCACCAGAATCAGTGTGAGAATGAAATCCCAGCTCGTAGGATCAATGCCCACAGTTGGCGCAATCATGACAGCCAGCATGGCAGGGTAGATTCCTGCACAACCGTTCTGTCCAATCGTGGCTCCGAATGATGCAGACAGATTCGCAATACCGTCAGATACGCCGAGCTTCTTCGTCTGCGTCTCGACATTCAGAGGAATCGTAGCCGCACTGGATCTGGACGTGAAGGCGAAGACAAGCGTCGGCATCACTTTTCTCAAGTAGGTCAGTGGGTTAAAGCCGAACAGCCCGATCAGAACCAAATGAATAATGAACATCACGATCAGTGCCACATAAGACGCAATGACGAATTTCCCCAGCTTGAGAATCTCTTCTGCGTTGGTCGTAGAAGCAACCTTCGTCATCAGGGCAAGCACCCCATAAGGCGTTAGTCGCAGTACTAATGTCACAATCCGCATCACGACAGCGTACACGGCCGTAATCATGTCACGGAAGGTCTTGGCTTGCTCCGGCTTCTTCCGGTCCAGTCCAAGCACCGCAATTCCAATGAAGGCCGAGAAAATGACGACCGCCAGCGTGGAAGTACTCCGTGCTCCAGTCATATCAGCGAATGGATTCGAAGGAATGAAGCTCAATACCTGCTGCGGGATCGTCAGGTCCTGCACCTCTCCTACACGCTCCTCCAGAGCTGCTCCTCTAGCTTGCTCTGCCTCGCCACTGCTAATCTCAATCGCTGTCAGATTGAAGGACAGGCTCGTTACAATACTTACTGAAGCTGCAATGGCTGTTGTAATCAGCAGGATGGCAATGATCGAAAAGCTCATTTTGCCGACGTTTTGCTTACCCTTCAGATTCATAATGGCCGATATAATCGAGACCATAATGAGTGGAATAACAATCATCTGCAGCAGCTTCACATATCCGTTACCTACAAGATTGAACCAGTCTACAGATTTCGTGATGACCTCCGAGCCCGCCCCGTACACCACCTGAAGAATAGCACCATACACAATCCCGAGACCCAGACCAATAAAGACTCGCTTCGTGAATGATAGATGCTTCTTCTGTGTCCAGAACAAGAGGCCCAGTAAGCCCAACATAATTACGATATTAAGAATAAGCCATAATGTATCCATTCAAGATCCTCCCGATTCTATTGAAATTGAAGCAAACTACTTACATCCTGCTTTTTAAACGAGTGTGCCAGCTTTTAAACGCCAACCTAATCTGGAAGTATGTATACGCTTCTGCTTCGATATTCCATCCCCTACATGCTGAACTACTATACCATAAAACCAATTAAACAGGTAGGCTTATTTATTAAAAAATCATTTTCGTCTTCGCAGAGATGAATGATACCTACAACTCAAGCGGGTTTTCGTCCATAATCACATGTATTCTCATGAATAAAAAATATTCTTCTCAGCGTAATTACATAATATATAACATATCCGCGTTAGCTTATATGAATGATGTATAATTTTTATTCGAAAGTGGGTATTTTTTACTATTCAACCACGGGTTAATTTTGTAGAATAGTTCTTAAGCTGCTTTTTAGGGACTGTCATGATACAAACATCGCTTTTCTCCCCTTTCTTCTTGGAATAATTTCAGGTCCTCGACATGAAGATCTTACCTTATTTTTTTGAGCCCATTACATAAGGGAAACGATAATGTATTATGGCAATTCCCTGTTCGGAACTGCCAAGGACAAGCCATACAGAGAATACGCGGGCACCTCACAAGGTGCAGCGACCTTCGGAGTAACAGCCTGTACGGGGCTTCAGAGAGAAGAGAGCTTATACTTATTGAAAGGGGAATTTTTGCATGCATCGAATTTCGCGCTCGATATCAGCCAAATTGAGGCTCCTACTCCTGGTAATCCTCTTGGCTACTTCGGTACTATTCAGTCTCAGCTTTTATTTTGTGTCGATGAACATCATCAATACCCACGTGATTCCACAATACGATCAGGCATTGATGCTTGGAGCACAGGATGTCTACAAGAATATGAACACTACACAAGCGATGCAAACCAAGCAGGGTGGAGATAGCGGTCGGATGGCAGCAGAGACTTACCTGCAGCAGGAAGTCAACAAACTGAATCTGCAAACTGCATTTCTCTTGGATGCCACTGAAGAGCAGGTGGTTATTCTGGCTCGCAATCCCGACTCTACCTATCAAGTAGGAGATAGCTTCGTAGCACCAGCAGGGATTAACCTCCTGGCCCAAAGCAGCGAGCCGCAGATGAGTGACATTTACTCAGATCAGCACGGAATTCACAAGTCGATTTTCCTCGGCCTTCCTGGTAGCTCTCTCGTATTGGGCGTAAGTGTTGATTATACAGCTATCACCAGTCAGATTAGTCAGATTCTATGGATCTGTGTTGGAATAACACTATCCACACTTATCGTTGGCTGGCTGGTATCTACCTGGGTCATTGGCAGACTGACACGGCCACTGGCAGATTTGGCCAAGCTTAGTGAACAGATTGCTCTCGGTGACCTTACACATGATATTCGCGTGAAGGGTGAGGATGAGATCGCTCAGCTGGCCAAAAGCTTCCACTCCATGACCCAGAATCTGAAGCAAATGATTCGACAGGTTCTTACGGCATCCAGCTCTGTAGTAACAGGTTCCAACACCCTCTTCGAGCGAGTGGACTCCATGAATGGTCTCGTCAAAGAATCCACAGTGGCAGCAGACGAAGTATTCAATGGCAGCAGCAGTATTGCTACTGCCGCCTCAGAGAATGCTCGCGCCATGGAAGAGATCACTCAAGGTATTCAGCATATTGCCGAGTCCGCTGGTCATGTATCCGAACAGATCAGCAAGGCAACTGAAGAGGCAGTCAACGGAAATGAACTCGCTCAGAACGCCATGAACCAGATGATCCATGTGAGCCAAGCCACGGAGGAATCGACTCAATTCGTCCGTACGCTGAAGGAGCGCTCCGAAGCTGTCGGACAGGTCGTATCGTCGATTTTCGAGATTACTCAGCAGATTCAGATGCTCTCTCTTAACGCCTCCATTGAGGCAGCACGTGCCGGGGAGCACGGACGTGGATTCGCGGTTGTAGCTGGTGAAGTACGCAAGCTCGCCGAGCAATCCAAGACGGCTATGGAAGAAATCAATGACTATCTGAACTCCGTCAAGGAGGATTCCGAGCGTTCCGTCGATTCCATGATCAAGGTCCGCGAAGAGGTGCAATCCGGTAGCCAGGTCGTGCAGCAGGCTGGAACGGCATTTGGAGAACTGCTAGAACTCATCAAGAATATCAATTCGACGATTCAGTCCGTCTCTGCAGCAGCACAGCAGGTGTCCGCTGGATCAGAAGAGGTCAGTGCTTCGGTCGAAGAGACAGCGCAGATTACAGGGAAGTCTCAGCAAATGGTCATGAATATCCGCGAGACCGCCGAAAATCAGCTTGAGCACATGGAGAGCCATTCTACTACGGTCGGAGAGCTTCATGAGCAAGCCAAGGCGCTGCAAGAGGCTGTTCGCAAATTCAAAATATAGATACTGGGTCTAAAATAAACAGACTCCAGTCACCTTTTATGTAGCTGCTCCTCATGAGCATTTACGATGGTGATGCTGGAGTCTGTTTTATGTTGAACGTTGCTGCTGGATTGAACGAATATTATGATACCAACAAGTCTTACCAGACAGTCCTTAGCTGGTTGTCTCGATCTCTATCCCGTGTTGAGCCTGCAGCAGCTGATAGATGCGATCCATATCCAAATGCTCCCGCACAACAGCCGCTACACGGTCGAACTCTTGATTCTTGACCTCTCTGGCCGAGAAGGTCGTCATACGTGGCTGCAAGCCCTTCTGCTCCCGGATCTGGTCCAGCCAAACCCGGCGTAGCCGATCATTATCAAATATACCGTGCAGGTAAGTCCCCCATACACGGCCATCCGTTGTGCCGCAGCCTTCCTCTATCTCTGTTCCGTCTTCTCGCAGCAGGCGAAACAGCGCTCGTACAGATTCAGAAGCCGAGTATTCCGTCTTCCCCATATGAATTTCATAGCCATCAATCTCCATCCTGTGTGGAGTAGCCTCTTCCAAATCTTGATTCTCCCTACTACCAGCTGGCTTGTGCTTGGCTCCTTCAACGAAATCCGCTGCACCTGGTGCAGAATACGCCGCCATGCGAATAGGACAATCCTGTAGCGGGACACCCTGTACTCTCACCGTCCGCTTCTCCTTCATAAAGGTGGTCGTCAACGGAAGCAGTCCTAGTCCCTGCTCTACCCTTGCCTCCTGATGCTCTACTGCATCCGGGTCAACAAGGAAATCTCCCAGCATCTGATATCCGCCGCAGACGCCGACAAGCTGGCAGCTGCCCTCACTCCATACCTGACGGATCGCCTGATCCAGACCACTGGCCTTAAGCATTTGTAGATCTCCGATCGTATCCTTGGTCCCTGGCAAGATCATGATGTCTGGCGAACCCAGCTGATTCAGCTCGGTCACATATCGCACACTGACATCCTCTTCAGCCGCTAGCGCATCCAGATCTGTAAAATTCGAAATACGCGGATAACGAATTACTGCAATGTCGATATCCTTCCCCTTCAAGAATTGACGCGGCAAAGAATCCAGTACGACAGAATCCTCCGCTTCAATCCGCAGATCCTTTACGTAAGGCAACACACCGAGCACAGGCAGCCCTGTACGTTCCTCCAGCCAATCTAGCCCTGGCTGCAGCAAAGAAATATCTCCCCTGAATTTATTGATGATGAATCCCTTCACCCGTTCTCGTTCGTGCGGCTCCAGCAGCTCCATCGTGCCTACAATCGAAGCGAATACCCCACCACGGTCAATATCCGAAATGAGCAGCACCGGGGCATCCGCCCAGCCAGCCAGATTCATATTTACTATATCCCGCTGCTTCAGATTGATCTCCGCTGGGCTACCCGCCCCCTCCATCACCACAACATCATGCTGTCCACGAAGACGATCCAGCGCCTCCATTACCATCCCCTTGGCCTCAGGCAGGAAATGATTCCGATAATCGGCAGCACTCATATTAGCAAATGGGGCACCATGGACTACAATCTGGGAATGCATATCTCTCATGGGCTTGATCAGGATCGGATTCATATCCGTTGTAGCCATGATTCCACATGCTTCGGCCTGAACGCCCTGAGCGCGTCCAATCTCCTTACCATCTGGCGTTACGTAGGAATTCAAGGCCATATTCTGAGATTTGAATGGAGCTGTTCGATAACCATCCTGAGTGAAAATCCGGCATAATGCCGTCGTAATAATACTCTTCCCCACATCCGAGGCTGTCCCCTGAAGCATCAGGACCGCAGCCTTCTTTCCAGAACCCATTTGATCAGATGCCATCCTGACTCCTCCTTTCATGCCTGCATTCCGGGTGAACCCTTCAACGTCACAGCCATACGCCAATCCATACGTCAATAGATACCGTACAGCGCGATCAGGAATAACAGCAAAGCCGTTTCTAGCAGTTCATTCAGTGCCCCGTATATATCCCCGGTCAACCCTCCAAGACGACGATGGATATGCGCGGCAACTCCATGTCCGATCCCCCATGCCACTAATGGAAGCAGTACAGAACACAGCACATAATAGCCTGTATGAGGATAACCGATCGGCTCGAACGCCGCTAAATAATAATTGGAATTGTAAAGACTCAGTTCTCCTGCAACCAGCAAAAGGGTGATTCCACCAGCCCACAGCGTGCAGCGAATGAGCTCAGCGGTCCCCAAATCCTTGAAGAGCACAGCCAGACCTTCATCCCCACGTGCCGTCGGCCAGTGATGAATGGCCCTCACCATGAACCAACGGCTCCAGACCATGGGCAGCAGCACTAGAGCTATTATGGGACCTTCGGTAAGTACGGTATAGATCAAGGACAGCTTCAGCAGCAGTAGCAGTACACAAGCCAGCACGCCCATGGCACCGACCCGGCTATCCTTCATAATCTCAAGCATCCGTTCCCGTGTACGATAGCTTAGCAGTGCATCGGCCGCATCCATCCAGCCATCCAGATGCAAGCCGCCGGTTAGCCATACCCATACTATCAAGGTTAGTACCGCAGCAGGAAATGCCGGAAGCACCAAGGAGAAGACGATAGCGCTGAACCATACGACAACGGCGATCGCGAGGCCCACAAGAGGATAGTAGATTGTGCTCTGTCTCAGCACCTTGGGAGTGAAGTCCACTTCCTTCTTCACCGGCAAGCGGGATAGGAACTGGAATGCGGCAGCAACAGCCTCCAAATGCCCTCTGCCTCTGCTTACCATTTGTACTCCAGCCGCTTCAGCTCAACAGGGATGCCAGCCGTCACGAGGAATACTTCATCACAGACAGCAGCCATCCGCTGATTCATGACACCACTCAGGTCCCGGTACAGCCTGCCCAGCTTATATTCGGGAACGATGCCGTTACCTACCTCATTTGTTACCAGAATCAGCGGCCCCGAATATGATCGGACGGCTTCTTCCAGCGCTGTAATTCCTGCTCGTGCCGTCTGCTCGGCCATCTCTTCATTAGCTAGTACCAGATTGGACAGCCATAGCGTAAGACAATCCACCAGTAGTGCTGGTGGTGGTGATTCATCTGAGCTGTGCCCATTATGATGCAGTAGCTCAGGTAACTGCAATGGCTCCTCTATTGTCTTCCAAGCAAAGCTTGTCTGCTCCCGCTGACGGCGATGCTCAGCAATTCGAAGCTCCATCTCGACATCGAAGGCCTGTGCAGTAGCCACATAAGTGGCTTCCTTCGCACGGCTCATGCACAAACGCTCAGCAAAGCTGCTCTTCCCGCTTCTGGCTCCACCAGTCACCAGCGACTTCATGAAGAAGCCACCTCTTTTCCCGAGACGCCCGCACTGGAGAACGTCGCCATCTCCCGCATGATGCAGGCGGCAGAATCGATCAGGTGCAGAGCCAGAACTCCTCCTGTCCCTTCGCCTAGTCGCATATCCAGCTGGAGCAAGGGCTCCAGAGCAAGCTCCTTCATCACTGCAGCGTGCCCCTGCTCATGGGAACAATGTGAAGCCAGCAGATAGTACGCGCTCTGGGGTTCAAGACTACGGGCAGCTAGCGCAGCAGCACTGGAAATGAATCCATCCAGCACGACTGGACAGCGACGGGAGGCTGCGCCGAGGATCACGCCCGTCAGTCCCGCAATTTCTAGCCCCCCAACCTTCGACAGTACATCGAGTCCGTCTGTCTGATCCGGCTGATTGACTTTCAGTGCTCTTCTGACTACATCCATCTTCCGTTCCAAGCCTGCATCATCAATACCTGTACCTCTACCGACCAGTTGTGACGGATCTTGCCCTGTGAGCGCGCTCGCTACCGCAGCACTGGCAGTCGTGTTCCCGATACCCAGCTCCCCGGTAACCAGGAGCCGATGACCACGCTCCACTGCATCAATCGCTACAGACGCTCCGGCCAGAATAGCCTGTATTGCTTCATCTCGGGTCATCGCAGGGCCTTGGGCCATATTCGCTGTCCCCTTACGGATCTTGCGGCTAATTAATGATGGATGCTCCACGTCCGCATTAACCCCTACATCGACACAGATGACTTCTGCGGTAGCCTGTCTAGCCAACACATTCACAGCAGCCCCACCCTCTAGCATGTTGTACAGCATTTGTGGGGTTACTTCAGCTGGAAATGCACTCACGCCCTCGGCACATACACCATGATCTCCAGCCATGACAATAACTGCACGCTGCGTGAACTCTGGCTGTATCTTCCCTGTAATTCCAGCAAGTCGAATGGCAAGGGTCTCCAGCTTCCCAAGACTACCAGGCGGCTTCGTGAGTTGATCCAGGTGAGCCGAAGCTGCGCTCTCGGCCTCCTGATCAGCAATATTGTGTCTAATGGTATGTAAGAGCTGCTGTAATTCTTCATTCATAGCCTGCTATCCCCTTCGCAAATGTTGTTACTGAGCAGATCAAATAGGAGTGTAGAGCCGCTGCAAGCGGGGAGCCCTGTCGACCCTTGTTAAGCTTGCTGTTCTAATGAACGAAATGGAAAAGCTGATGAACAGCAAGCTTAAAGATGGACACTTCGTTTCTCTAGGGCTTCCCCGCTCTCCGCTTACCACGCTCTCTTCAGATCATTCAAACCCACAATCGTATTCGGTCAAGGTGCTAGTACTCTCCTTGAGTCTCTATCTATGTGATCTTCTACGCAGCAGCAGCTGCGGCGCACCATGATCGGGATGCTCAATGACCAGTGAATCAATATCATACACCTTACGAAGCGTGTCCTCCGTCAGCAGCTCCGACGGTGTACCACATATACCAGCTTGGCCCTCCTGCAGGATCAGCATGCGGTCACAGAACTGTGCTGCCAGATTCAGATCATGCAGCACTGCAACGATGGTGATCCCCGTTTCCTGCCGCCACTCAGACAGCAGCTCCATGAACTGAAGCTGATATCTGATATCTAGATACGTGGTCGGCTCATCCAGCAGCAGAATCTGCGGCTCCTGGGCCATCACCTTCGCCAGTGCCACTCGCTGCCGCTGACCGCCACTGAGCTGATCCAGTCTGCGCTCTGCCAATGGCAGCAGCTCCAGCTTCTCCAGCACCTGCTCCGTGATCTGACGCGTATCACCATCATGGTCCCTACCTAGCCAATCCTGATGAGGAAAACGCCCCATGTCCACGACATCCCGCACGGTATAGCCCATCGGAGGAAGCCCCTCCTGCTGGAGTACAGCAATGATTCTGGATAGCTCCTTGCGACGATATTCCGACACAAGGCGTCCCATAATCCGTACTTCACCCTTCCCAGGCTGCTCGACCCCGGACAAGAGCTGAATTAATGTAGACTTGCCACTGCCATTCGGACCGATGACGCCCCACCATTCTCCCAGTGCTGCGGACCAGTTCAATCCCGTGATGGCAGACACCTCTCCATATTTCTTATGCAGTTGCAGCACATCCACCGCGGGACTCTTTACACCAGAGCTTACAGTAGTCTTGCTCATATCCAGCCCCCTTCTCCCCGTCGCTTGCTGCGATAAAGCAAAAAGGCGAAGAACGGTGCACCGACAAAGGCAGTCACCACGCCCAAAGGAATCTCCACAGGAGCCAGTAACGAGCGGGCTGCCGTATCTGCCCAGACCATAAAGATCGCACCACCCAAGGCGGAAAGGGGAATAATGAGACGATAATCAGGACCTGTAATGAGTCGGATCATATGTGGAACGACGAGACCCACGAACCCGATCACGCCACAAATGGAAACGGCAGCAGCCGTTAATAACGTAGCTACGATCAGGACCCACAGCTTCGTGCGGTCTACCTTCACACCTACATGAGCGGCCTGACGCTCCCCGAGAGCCAGAATGTTCAGCACCCGAGCGCGATTCCACAGAAACAGGATGCCGACTAGCACATAGGGGAGTAGCAGGAATACATAAGGCCAGCCCTTCAGACTGAGACTTCCCATGGTCCAGAATAGAATCTCATTGACCGTCTCCTTGGACATAGCTGTTAGAAATGATACAACCGCACCCAGAAAGGACTGCATGACCACCCCGGACAAGATCAGGCTATTCGTGGGAATCCGCCTACCTTCCCGAGCCAGCGTAATGACGGCCCATAGGGTCGTAACTCCTGTAACAAAAGCGATCATCGGCAATGTCCATAGACCGAAGAAGGCATACTGCAATCCCCAATAAATCAGTACCGCTGCCCCAACAGCCGCCCCCGAGGACACCCCTAGGGTAAAAGGGTCCGCCAGCGGATTGCGTAGCACTCCCTGAAAAGCGGCTCCTGCCAGCGACAAGGCTGCACCAGCTAGCATACCCAGCAATACGCGGGGCAAGCGCACCTGCACAATAATCTGCTCAGCGGAAGCCTCCCAATAAGGCGTAATACTTTCCTTCAGCCAGGGAAGCTGATGCCCCAGAATGCCTGCAATATGAGAGATGGGTAGATGCACTGAGCCAATCCCCAGGCAGACGAGCAACGTCAAAAGGAGCAGCGCGCCACCAAGCGCTCCATAGCCTGCTAGTGAACGGATCATTTGAAGATTTCAGGATAGATTGCTTTGGCAACCTCCTTGAGTCCTTCCGTGACACGCGGGCCTGGACGGCTGATCAGATTATCCTCCAGTCCGAATACGCGGTTGTTGCGGATCGCATTAATCTTCGACCAACCCTGTCTCCCCTTGATGATCTGCTCCAGCGTCTCTCCAGTCTTCGAATCCACTACATTACTGCCGTATAGAATAACATCTGGATTCGCAGCAATCACCTTCTCTTCACTGATCGGATTCCAGCCCGTCATGTCTGATGCTATATTCATACCGCCAGCCAGCGTAATCATTTCATCCATGAATTCGCCCTTACCGACCGTCCAGCCTGGCGAGAACTCGACATACACCTTCAGCCGCTGGTCTTCTCCGATATTTTTGACGCCTTCCTTCACCGCAGCAATATCCGCCTTCATTTGATCCGTCACGGCTTGAGCTGCTACCTGACGATCTGCAATCTGTCCATAGAGCGTAATATTAGCCATCACATCGTCGAAGGTCTTGGGATCTGTCTTGAAAATCTGGATGCCAAGCGATCTTAGCTTGTTGGTAGCTTCTTCGCTTAATGAGATACCCGCAAATACTATATCCGGTTGAGCGGCAATGATAGATTCTTCATTCGGCTTTGTAATGCCACCCATTTTGGGCTTGTCCAGCGCTGCCTGCGGGTAATCATCGTAATCTGACACCCCAACGATCTCTTCATCCAGTCCAATAGCAAAGAGTGCCTCCGTCTCCGCCGGGGAGACAGATACGATTCGCTCCGGTGCTTTCTCGAAGGTGAATTCATGCCCTGTCGCATCCTTGACAGTAAGCGGATATTCCGTAGGACCGGCCTCCACCGCCTGTTGCTGCTCCTGCTCTGCACCTTGCTGCGTCGTCCCCTGATTCGCTCCGTTGCCACATGCTGCAAGCCCCAGTACGAGTAGTAAGGACAGCAGCCCCGTCATCCATATCTTCATTGTTCTCGTCATTATGATCTCTCTCCTGTCTTCTTTAATAAAATGGAAAACAAAAAACCGGACCTCTCACGAGGACCGGGTCGTTATAGTGTTCATTCCAGTGTATACGGCATGATCCTGCTGTATGGAACATCACTAAATACACGCCGTCCTTTCCTCGAAGGATCGTGGTACCAAGCAGAGTAGGCAGGTCTCCTGACTTGCTGGGTGCAGCATCCCGGCAGCCTTCCCGTCATCTTCCGCTGACAGTGGCATATTGCCGACATCCCCTAGCATACAGTGGCGGGACCGTGCCGGAATTGCACCGGCTTCCCTTTTCACAGCCTGCACTACATCTGCCACAGGCTGACCTAATCCGCTGAGATTATTGTAACATGGACAGCTTCCCTTGCACTTACTTAGTGATTATAGGCCAAATAAGATAGGCTTACAACCGCCAGCTACTGGTACAAGTGAACAAAAAACAACTTCCTTATTCCAGCTCTACAGGTCCAAGGTAGCTTCCGATGATGCCATCTGCTGTAAACGTAAGCTCTAGTCGGACAACCCCTCCCGGCTCCACCTGTACATCCCAGAAGTCTAACCCGGCAACGGTCATGGCAGCCAACTGACGAATAACTCCGCCATGGGTAACAGCCAGAACGGACAAAGGAGTCAAAGATGGCAAAGTGACTAAGAGAGTCGAGCCCTGCATATCCATCTGATCCACAGATGGGACCTGACCGCACAACAGCCGCAATGTATCCACAAAAGAGAGCATCCGGGCTTCCATGCTACTCCAGCTCTCACCCTGTGGTGGCGTGAATCGACGTGGATCATCAATCCAGGCTCGATATAGCGGGATCTCCTTAAGCGTAGCATAGGTCTCTCCCTCCCACGCGCCGAAATGCAGCTCACGCAGCCTTTCATCACGAATCGTCTTGGGCAGCAGCGCTGGAGCAGCACACTCCAGCGTCTCCAGACATCGCCGGAGATCACTGCTGTAGATACGGTCAAAGCTCTGCGCGGAGAGCCAACAGCCCAATGAACGAAGCGAATCATGTGCTTCTGCCAATAGCGGCTCGTCCGTGTGTCCTAGATAGCGTTTCTCCCGGTTCCACTGTGTAGCTCCGTGGCGAACCAGCGTTAGCTCCACTTTGTCGCGCATCGCTCGATCTCCTTTCCCATCCAAGGTGAATGGTGTAATATCCACATTCAATGATCTTGATTCATGGACCTCATAATCCGACACTGCTGAACGAAATGGATAACAAACCTCCAGATCAGCCTTTATTCATAAGTTATCCTGAGCTACACTAATTGACTTATGCGATGAGAAGCCAGATGACTGTAACAGCTAGACACAAGCCAACAAATAGATTACAGACTACGAACATAAGTCTTACTGTTCGGCGTATATGCTCAGCCTGCAGCTGCTCAAGTGGCTGTCCCATGTAAGCACGGAATGAACGGACACCATGGTATACATTATATCCACCAAGCCGAATGCCCAGCGCACCTGCCACAGCCGCTTCCGGGTAGCCACTATTCGGGCTGGGATGCTGACGAGCATCCTGCCGCACCGCCTGAATACTACCACTGACGCTGTTGCCATTCAGCCATGCTGCGATGAAGAGCAACAACGCAGTCAGACGTGCAGGAATATAATTGGCTACATCATCCAGACGAGCTGAAGCCCAGCCCAGATCCTTATACTTCTCGTTCTTATACCCAACCATGGAATCAAGCGTATTCACCGCGCGATAAGCCATCGCGAGCGGTACTCCACCAAGCAATGCGTAGAAGAGCGGTGAGATAATCGCGTCCACGATATTTTCAGCAACCGTCTCGACCGCACCCCGTGTAATCTCCGGCTCGTCCAGCTCGTTGGTATCCCGCCCAACAATCATGCCCAGCTCCTGTCTGGCTGCGGGCAGGTTCCCCTGCACCAGCTGCTGATATACCGCCATGCCAGCATCCTTGAGTCCTTTGGAGGCTATAGTTGTCGCTAATAGTATAATCTCAGCCCCGATAGCAAGCCACGGATGAAGTATGGCGAGCCCCGCAATAAGAAGCCAGGTTATTCCATAGGCTCCACCTGCAATGCAGAGGGGCAAGATCAGGCCAGCCCGTTTAAGCGCCTGAGGTGACTGCCATCTGCCCCGAATTCCTTTTTCCAGTAGAGTGATGCCCTTGCCCATTCCGATCACCGGATGTGGAATCCAGCGTGGATCACCGATGAGGCGGTCCAGCACATACGCTGCCGCAATAATGACACTAACGACCACTTCGTCGTTCCCCCTCCAGCACAGCTTCCATGACGGATAGCAGCACCTGATTAGCTTCCTGATCCTTGACCGCAATGCGAAAATGGCTGTCTGTCAAGCCGGGATACATAGCACAGCTGCGAATCAGTACACCACGACGTCCCAGAGCATCCTGAAGCTCTACCGCCTTCCACATTCCTGGTGCCCGAACAAGCAAATAATTAGTCTGACTCGCCGTCACTCCACAGCCCAGCTCGGATAGACCGCTTAGCAGACGTTGTCTTTCCTGAACAATCAGCTTCAGCGTCTGATCTTCGTAAGCTTGTCCACTGTTCAGACAGGCTTCGCCAGCCAGTAGGGCGAGTCCGTTCACACTCCAGGTCACCTGCTGGTCCGTCATGCGACGGATGACGTCAGGTGCAGCTAGCGCATAGCCCAGTCGCAGACCCGGAATGGCATAAAATTTCGTCATGGAGCGGATCAGGATCACACGTGAATAGCGTTCGAGGTCCGGCAGTAGTGTGATGCGTTCAGTTGCTGGAATGAAATCCATAAATGCCTCATCCAGCACCAGGTAAGTCCCTGAACGCTCAGCAGCCGCGGCAACAGCGAGCAGCTCTTCTTTCCCATATTGCACCCCGTTCGGATTGTTCGGCTGCCCCATGAACAGGAGATCCACCTCCGAGATCAAGCGCTCGATATCTTCCACATCCGCTCTCCATTGAAGAGAAGCCTTACCATATACACGGCTGAGGCTTGCCCCGAACTTGAGCGACAGCTCAGCATACTCCGAGAAGCAGGGCTCGACCAATCCGACCCGTTGTGGTCTTAATCCAAGCAGAATGAGTGCCATGCTCTCAGCTGCGCCATTGCCGATACTGATTCGTTCTGGAGAGACGCGTAGCCTTCGGCTTAGCAGACTCTTCAGAGAACGGTGTCCTGGATCTGGATACCTGATGACAGACTGTAACCCGTTCATCAAAGCCTCCTTGACCTCATCGGGTGGTCCGAGTGGATTAATGTTGGCACTGAAATCAAGAAAATCCGCCGCAGGCAAGCCGTACAGCCCGGCGGCCGTCTCCCTGTCTCCCCCATGTCCGTATATTTCAATCATACCGATTCATCCTTTCTGGGCGAACATGCCCAGTAGCTGGTTCCCATTATGGGGCCGTCCTTCCTGCTCCGTCAATTCAAAATCAGATCAGGCGGTGCAGAGAGCGTCTGTGAATGTTATAATTTTGATAGAATCGACAAAATACGTTCGACTTCGATGCGCATAATGAGGAATTTCAGTATACGAACTGACTCGGTTAGCAGAGCTGTCTTGCACATCCTAGGGACATTTCACCTTTTGTGCCATGCATTTCGCGCTACATACTTCGTGTGCCTTCTTCATGAAAACTTGAGAGCCTCTTGCTGAACGTATGCATTATGCCAGACAATATTGCTTAGACGGAGGAATGAACATGCTGTTCATCGACAATCAGGGCATTACCGACCCTGCGATTAATTTGGCAATCGAGGAGTACGCCCTCAAGCATTTACCGTTGGATGATAGTTACTTGCTGTTCTACATTAATAAGCCTTCCATTATTATCGGGAAGCATCAGAATACGGTGGAAGAGATCAACGCCGAGTATGTTAAGGACAATAATATTCAGGTTGTTCGTCGCCTGTCTGGTGGCGGTGCGGTGTATCATGATCTTGGCAACCTTAATTTCAGCTTCATTACCAAGGACGACGGACAGTCATTCCATAATTTCCGTAAATTCACCCAACCGGTAGTCGATGCGCTTCACGACATGGGCGTACCTGCGGAATTGACCGGACGGAATGATCTACAGGTAGGCGAACGCAAAATCTCTGGGAATGCCCAGTTCTCTACACGCGGCCGGATGTTCAGTCACGGCACACTGATGTTCAATCTGAATCTGGATGATGTACAAGCTTCGCTGAACGTCAATCCTGAGAAATTCAAGTCCAAGAGCACTAAGTCTGTACGCAGCCGTGTAGCCAATATTGCGGATCTGATGGACAAGCCGATGACGATTGAGGAATTCCGGGCGGAGCTGCTTCGCCATATCTTTGGCATGGAGGCCGAGCAGGTACCTCAGTATCAGCTGACCGAGCAGGACTGGAACAAGATTCATGAGATTTCCAAGGAACGCTATCAGTCCTGGGACTGGAACTATGGTCTGTCACCAGCAAGTAACATCAAGCATGTCAAGAAGTTCCCGGTCGGTCTCATTGACATTCGTATGGATCTGAAGGATGCTCACATCGAGGAGATCAAGATCTATGGTGACTTCTTCGGTGTAGGTGATGTTGCGGACATTGAGGACGCTCTGCGTGGCCAGCGCTATGAGGAATCGGCTGTGAGAGAAGCCTTGTCCTCCTTGGATCTCAAGCATTATTTCGGTAATCTGGAGACAGATGACTTCATCGGATTGGTGCTGCTTGAGGACTAGTGCCTTGACCAGATCAAATGCAGCATAGACCAGTTGCAAGCGAGGAGCCCTGTCGAACATAGTTAGGCTTGCTGAATTATGCCAGACAAACAGGGTAAGTAACCCTAGAGAGAATTTACAGAGAGAATAGGAGCGAGAACCATGTACAAATTGATGGCTATTGATATTGATGACACGCTGATTAACGATGATAAGGAAGTAACCCCTGCTGTCCAGCAGGCGCTGGAGGCTGCAATCGCCAAGGATGTTATTGTGACGCTGGCTACAGGCCGCGCTTATTCATCGGCACAGGCTATTGCCCGCCAGACAGGTCTGAACGTACCGATCATTACTTTCCAAGGAGCTCTAATCAAAAATCTGCTTGATGAGCAGGTACTCTATGAGCGTTATCTCCCAATCGTAGCAGCTCGCAAGCTGTACGAGTTCTGTCTGGAGCGTAATCTTCACCTGCAGACCTACATCGGTGACAAGCTCTATTCACGTGAAGAGAATCAGAAGCTCATTGATTACTGCGCTCTGAACAAGACACCTTATTATATTGAGCCGGTATTCAGCAAAATGGTCGAGCAGCCTACACACAAGATGCTCGTCATTGATGAGCCTGAGGTGCTGGATGAAATCGCTCCGATTCTGCGCGAGATGCTGGGTAACGAGGTGCATATTACGAAGTCCAAGCCGCACTTCCTGGAGTTCATGCATCATGAAGGTACCAAGGGCCATGCCTTGTCATTCCTTGCGGACCATTATAAATGCGATCTGTCCGAGACCATTGCAATTGGGGATTCCTGGAATGACCATGAAATGCTGGAATGTGCAGGCCTTGGAGTAGCCATGGGCAACGCAATTCCTGCATTGAAGGAGCTTGCCGACTACGTAACCTTGAGCAACAATGAGGATGGCGTCAAGCATGTCATCGACAAGTTTATTTTGAACGTCAACTAAGTAAACTGCCATTGTATCGACTTTTTGGGGTTGGTACACCACAACAGCCCTGATTCCCATGAAGCTATTCGCGGATCAGGGCTGTCTATAGTCTATAGCCTTTAATCTATAGAACCTTGGTCTTATCCTATGTGAGGGTGTAAGTTATGGCCTCCCTCTGTCCGTTACTATCCACTAACGCCTAGACTCCCCAGTTCTTTCAGCTTGATCTCATATCTGGTCTGGTCACGTCACTGATGCTTAATTGAGCCAGACAGCCTCACCGAATTCTTAACCTGAACGGAGGAATATCCAATTGCGTACCCGGAGAGCTCCATTGTATATTTTGCTGTCTCTACTCGTTGTTGTCCTGAGCGCACTTGCATACCGCCAATACTACATTAGCAATCGTGATACCGAAGTCGAAAGGTATTTACTGCAGACCCAAGGATACCAGCAATCCGATATCCAGCGCATCGACACCAGCATCGGAAAAGCTCCTGTCGTTAGCACCGAGGTCATTTTCACGGATGAGCCAGAGGCAAGGTACTTCTACAAAAAAGAAAACGGGAGCATCCGCCAATATAGCAGCGCCCCCGTCCATGACGTGAATGCCCACGTCAACTACAAACATCTGGATAACCCTCAATAGGAGGCTGTGGAGGCTGTGGGCTGTAGAGGCTGAATGTCGGAGGTTTCCGATACGAAGCCCTATTTCTTTTTTCATAGGGTTATCCTGCCGTATCGTTCCCTCCACTTCGCTATCCTCCATATGACTATCCTGTCACGACATCTGCTTTGGAATAGGAGCCGTACGTCCCATCCGTGCTCTGATCCAGCGCATGACGCCTTCATTCATTGTCAGCAATCCAGACACAATTAGCACCACACCAGCCCATGTCATCCAGGTTACATGCTCACCGTAGAACACCACTCCCAGCCCTACAGCAATTGGCGGTGAAATATACAACCATGTTGCTGGAAATAAAGGATTGGTACGTGCTACCAACCAATAGAACAGGCTGTGCCCGACCATAGAGCCAATCACCGTCAAATACACCAGTGACCAGACTGCAGGCGATACAGTAATGACCGTGTAGTCCCAAGCCTCAGTGAAGCATGACAATATCCCCAGAAGCAGCCCACCGTACATCATCTGCACCGCATTCAGCGCAACAGGGTGAGATTCCTGGAACTGAACAATGACTCGTTTGGAATACAGCGCTCCAGCGGCATAGCACAGCTCACCCACCAGAATGACAATACATCCCCACATCCAAAGCCCGCCTCCTGCAATAGACAGACCCGGCAGCATTACCAGCACAACACCGGCGAAGCCCGTTACACATCCTGCAAGCATACGGACCGACATCGGCTGCCGTAGCAGCAATGTCTGGATCATCATAATCATCAAAGGACCTGTAGCCGACAGGATCGCCCCAATGCCTGAGCTGACATACTGTTCTGCCCAATATAATGCCGCGAAAGTGCCAAAGGTAAGCCCTAAGCCCGTCAGGAGCATCTCCTTGCGAAGCAGCAGCGACCACTGCACCTTCCCCCTCAGCTTCATCCAGGTATACATTAGTATCCCGGCCACCAAAAATCGCAAGCCTGCGGACAGAAATGGCGGTAGCCCTGCTTCCACACCAATCTTAATAGCCAAGAACGTCGTGCCGAATACTAGACACATCACAATATAACCTACTGCAATCATCAGAGCCCCTCCTTCATCTGTCATTCATCATACAGCAGCCACCATAGAACAGAATGAATATGACAGAACAGATTGTGATGATTTCGAGAGGATTTGCGGTACAATAGAACACAACATCATCCAAGGTCGGGAGGCACCATATGAAAAATGGTCAGTTGCAGCATAATGGTCAGGTAGAGCAGATTCGGCCCCCATCCAGACTTGAGCCGAGCCATCGCCTGAAGCTGTATGAGCAGGTAATTGAATATTTACGGGTGCGAATGGATAGCGGTGAATGGAAGGCGGATCAGAAGCTCCCTTCTGTGCGCAGCTTGGCCGAGGAGCTAGGAGTTCACCGCCTTACGGTGTTCAAAGCGTATCAGGTGCTGAAAGAGGAAGGCAGCATCTATGTCAGAGACAAGTCTGGCTACTATGTCGGAGGTAAAGAGCCCACGGCTCCATCTGATCTGGCGGACGATCCCGCTATCTCGGTCTGGCGTCACTGGGATTCACTCCCGCGCATTCATTCATTGCAGGCGACCTACCAATTCTCTCAGTCGCTGATTGATCCGACTCTCTTACCGAACCATTACTGGAATGTACTGTTACGCTCTCTGACAGAACAGTATCCACGCTTGCTTGGCAGCTACTCCACCCTGGCTGGTGACGCCGAGCTACGTGAGGCACTCGCGATGCAACTAACGGAGAAGGAGCATCTCTATCTCACTGGCGATGAGATTCTCATTACTTCAGGAGCCCAGCAGGCTATTGATCTGACCGCGCGGGCACTCGTTCGACCTGGAGACCGGGTTCTGCTAGAGCGGCCCTGCTATGGTCCAGCTATGGAAATTTTCCGCAAACAGGGCGCACAACTGACCTTCCTCGATATCCATCCCTATGGATATGATCTGGAGGAGCTCGAACGGATATTACGAGTTGAGAAGCCAAGGGTGTTTTATCTGACGCCGACGTTTCATAATCCCACGGGATTTACAGTTCCGACGGAGCAGCGCAAGCTGCTACCCGAGCTGGCCGAAAAATACGGCTGCTATCTGGTGGAGGATGACAGCACCTATGATATTTATTTCAAAAAACATCCCCCGGCCCCCGTCTTCGCTTACGATACCTCCGGGAGAGCCTTATATATTCGCAGCTACAGCAAGTATGTAGCTCCAGGTCTGCGCATAGCGATTCTAATCTGCCGACCTGACTTAATGCCGTTACTGCATGCGGTAAAAGCGCTGGCGGATAATGGATCGCCGCTGCTCAACCAGAAGCTCTTCCTCCAATACGTACAATCCCCACGCATGGAGCAGCACTTGTCCAAGCTCCGCACAGCCCTGCAAATGCGCAAGGATGTCATGGAAGCATGCCTGCGGGAAAGCACATGGACATGGACCAGCCCGCATGGTGGACTGAATCTGTGGGTAGAATTGCCGCCTGGAGTCGATACCGCTCACCTTCTATACCAATGTATGGAGGCATCTGTCTCCTTCGTCCCAGGGAAGGTGTTCGACTCATCACCCTACAAGCACCATGGCTGGATACGTCTATCTTACTCTTACGTAAATGAGTCGCAGATTCGGCTAGGCATCGACAAGCTGCTGGAGATTGCACAGAGGCTGTGAGGAGAAGACATGATAACAGACGCGCGAATTTAAAATAGCATTGCGTAACAAAGGCACTGCAGCGATAGACTCACTGACAGTGCCTTATGAACTTGCCATGATTACTCGGAGCTTGTTCCTTCCATAAGGATACGCTTGAATTCCTCGAATGTCTCAGATTCGCACAATCGTAGCATTAATGAAGAGTCGTGCACGATTTCCTGTATGAACAGTAACAGATCCCGAGCTTCATTACTCTTGGCCTGAGCAATAACGAAGACGATCTTGACTGGTAAGCCCGACCAGTCGATGCGCTTGTTAAGAATCCCTACACCTACTTTGGTGACGACCGAGCACAGTTCAATCGGGTGAACCAGAGCAATCCAGTTGCCAAAAGCAGTACTCGCCAGATTCTCACGAATCAAACACAGCTCCTCGAAATTAGGTGGAACAATTCCTGTCTTGTCCATTCGGCTACACAACTGACCGATAGCCTCCTGCTTCACTCCCGCATCCAAAGCCCCGTAGAATAGATCCTCTGAGAAATAACGATCAATCAGCCGCTCTTTGTCCTTCCTCCGTTGATAGACAACCAGCTTCTTGCGGTCCTCTGCTGTAAAAAAGGGACTAATAATCTCAACAGGATAGCTCCCTACCTGAATAGGTACGGTGGAGAATACAATATCAGGCTCAAATTTCAGAATCTCTTCTTTATTAAAAAGCGAAAATGTCCTGACATAATGCGCATTCGGAAAGGAATGCTGAATTTTGAACTTTAATAGCTCAGAAGTGCCTTTCCCCGTGGTACACACGATCGCGATCCGATCAAAGGTCTTCCTGGACAGCTTCACATCCCGCTCCAGTGCCAAGCCAATATGCATAGTGAGGTAGGCAATATCGTCTTCTGTTAATGCTTTATTGTAGATCTTCGTAATTTCATCCGCGCACAGCATACCCAGATTGAAGGCAAACGCGAATTGCTGCTTAATCTCCTGCAGGATCGGATTTTTATAATGAACATCATTCTTGAGTCTGCTGATCAACGGCTCCAGATGAAATTGTAGACTCGTTCGTAGATGTGCGTCCTCCCATAAGGATACATCATAGATCTCTTCGATCTTCTGGAGAAAAGAATCAATAATCATGTGTACCTTGACTCTGACTTCATCCAGATCCTGCTGCTGGATAGACGCCACCTGCCCGATAATACAGGATACCAGGTAACCCTTTTCGATACCGGGTAATGTTCCTCTCAGCTCTTGTTCCAGGCGATTCCAGATATGATCGGTCAACTGCAGATTGGGATTAATGTCATAGCTGTCGTGTGTGTCCAGGTTGATGACGTGTCCGTTCGTACAGCGCTCCAGCATAATCTGGATATGATAGATCAGATGCTGCAGGATCAGATCCGAGCAAGGGATGTCAAATCGACGGAACTCCTCTACCACGATCGACTCTACAACTGCATATTCCTGATGCTGGATGTACTGCTCCACTTTCAATATGGATGCAATAGCCAGCCTGAAACCAAGCTCCTCACCTTTCAGCTTCATGCCATAATGAGGCTTGGACTTCAACGTTAATCCAAAGGGTTGGATCAACTGCTTGATGTCTCCCAAAATACCGTTCAGCTTGCTCTTACTAATGTAGAGCTGCTCACAGATATAGTCCATCGTGACGTATTCGTGTAAATCAACCATATGCCGAAATACTTCAATGACCGAGGCCTCCTCCACAGATACGGATTCCTCGAGCAGCAGCTTGACAGTAGATCTATCACGAACCACTAGATGGTAGCCTTTGCCCCGCTCCAGTACAATTTCACCCTGCCCGTCAAGGAATCCTTCGTTTAGACTGCGGATCATGCCTCGTAACGTCTTATCGCTGATTTCCAAGCTGAGCAATAGCTGCTTGATAGATATAGGTTGCTCTTGAATCAATAGCTGCCTAAGGAGATTAGCTTCTTTGCTTGTCAAGTTCAACGCAATCACCTTTATCTCTATATTCCATCAGGTTCTACGATCATATCTGTGTGGGACGACATCGCCCGTCTCGAAGAAATGCTTGAGCATTCGCTCCTTCATGCGTGCAATATCTACGGCATAACGCTCATCATCGATCAGATTATGTCTCTCGTAGGGATCTTCCTGCATGTTATAGAACTCATCCTTCTCATACAGCCTATATACGTACTTGTACTTCTGGTCACGAATCATCATGGCTTTCGTATGCTGAGGCATTTTCTCCTGCTCGACAGTCCTCGCCCAGTATTCATTGCTTGGAGCATGACCTGCATCCTTACAGTGCTCTTCCCCATCAAGGCGACCGCCCTCGGCGAACACCACATCACGAAGCTCTTCTTCTCCTGCCAGCACTCCACGCAAAGACTTGCCAAAATGGGTGTAGGCGGGACGAATGCCTAACAGATCGAGTAAAGTGGCCTGAATATCAATTAGCTCTGTCATAGCCTCCGTCACACGAGGCTTGGCTTCGACCCCTGCTGGTGGTTTGATGATCAGTGGCACCCGTGTCAGCATATCCTCGAAAGTATTCTGGTTTTTCTCAGCTATTTCATAATCGCCTGTATAATCTCCATGATCACTGAAGAAGACTACCATCGTATCATCATACATACCCGCTGCCTTTAGCGTCTCAAGCAATTGGCCAATATATTCATCCAACTCGGTTCCCATCGCATAATAGACTCGCTTCATCTCTTGAAGCTGCTCATCTGTCCACTCGTATAGCTTCTGGTTATTGCGAATCCCCCTTAGAATGGATGGTTTCCCGTCCCATTCTTCTTCGGTAAGTCGAATGGGTGCTGGGACCTCTGCCGGATCAATCTGGCTATACCATTGCTCCTTTACCTGGTAGGGTGGATGCGGCAATGCTAATGCGAGATAAATACAAAACGGCTCATCTGACTGATAGCTCTGCACGAACTTGATAGCGTGTTCGATCTGATTACGGTCTACATGCTCAGCCGACTCCGTAACCCCGTGATAATGTGAGTAATCGTGCTCGACTGCTTGCTCTCCACTTGAAGCCGTCTCCTGTTGTTGACGCGCCTTCAATTCTCTCATCCGCTGGAAGAATGCACGGTACTGGTCATCCCTCGTACTGCAATAATCCTCTACCTCGACATCCTCCCGTAGAAAGTCATTGCGCCCTCCCCAGTACACGTGGTAACCGTCTTCCTTCAAAGTCCGTAATATGTTGGCATCCTCCGGACCCATGAGATGGTGCATCGTGCGGAAGCCCTTTGTATGTGGATACCAGCCTGACAGAAACGAGCTGCGACTTGGTACGCACACAGGAAGCTGACAATAAGCATTGGAGAAGCTAACTCCTTCTCGCGCAAGCTCATCCAGATTAGGGGTCACAGCACCTCCGCAACCCGTATATCCGATGGAATCGGCTCTCCATTGATCAGCAACGACCATGACAATGTTTGGTTTCTTGTTCATCACTGGTCCCTCTAGTCTACGAGCTCGATCGCTCTGGACAGTAGCTTCTCCCCATTGGCAAGCGCATAGATGCGGCTGTCAATGACCTCACATGGCTTGCCCTTCTGATCGCATACCTTCTGTACGGCACGCAGTTTATGACGAATCTGTGGACCAAGAAATACAACATCATACTCATCAATCAATTGCTCCAACTGGTCTACCGCATGGGCCTCCACCTTCCAGTCCGAGCGCTCTGGCCCCATTGCATTTCGAATGCTTTTCTCCAGAATACTAGTCGAAATACCTCCAGCACACACCAATAATATATTCATATTAAAGCACCTCCATAAATTTTTCAGTCATATCCCGTATAGCTAGTGTTGTCATCAGATGATCCTGAGCATGGACCAGCAGCACGGTCATCTCCACCTTCTGCCCACCTGATTCAGCGTGCAGTAGACTGGTCTGACTACGATGTGCCGCCTTGAGTGCCTGATTAGCCTCTTTGAGTAGCTCCTGAATCTTTTCTTCATTGCGTGGCTTAAGATAATCCATCGCCTCCAGCAGGAGAGAACGGGCAAGACCGCTGTTACTAATAATGTCCATACAGATCATTTCTACATTAAACTCTTTTGTCTCAGTCATGGTATTCACCTTCCACATCTTAATAATTGCAGTGCTCTATCTATCTTTCTCTAGCTATCCTCAGTCGCTATACAAATCAATGCATCCCAAGCCATTCAAGTGCCTTCGAATTCGGAGCTCTAATATCTCCTGTTCATCACGAACTTCTCAACCAATGGCTCTGGCTCTACTCACTCCACTATGCAGCTAGCTCCTGCAGCTCTTCGTTGATCATTTTCTTCTCCAGACGCTTGAAGAACGGGAAGTAGATGGCAAGGTCTACCAATATAATGAACAGAGCAACTAATCCGGCCTTGAACGAGGCAGAAGCCGCCATAGCAATCAAGATGACTGGAGTCTGGCTAGGCACATTTAATATAGGAGCATTCAGAATATTGAACCAGTCAAAGGCTGCATAAGTAATGATGGTATTGACCACAGGCACCGTCAGGAACGGCACGAATAATAACGTGTTATAGGTTACAGGGGTACCGAACATCGTCGGCTCGCTGACATTAAAGATTGCCGGGATAATCCCAATCTTCCCAACCTGCTTCAATCCCTTGGATTTACTGAAGAAATTAAGCAACGCCAGTGCGAAAATCCCCGCACCACCGATCATGATGAATCCGAACTGCACCGGTGTGGTGAACACCTTATCGTAAGGAAGACCTGCAGAATAGTTATTTAGATTCGATGCAATATTTTGTAGTTCAATCGGAAGTAAGATCGGCATGACGATACTTCCACCATGAATCCCCATGAACCAGAAGAGGTTGATGAGAAGCATGAAGAATCCGACCATATATACATTATCAAAGTTCGATACCAGCGGACCAAAGATTGCCGTGATCAGCTGTGGAAGACGAATATCAAAGGCCGTTAGCAGTATCCGGTCCAAACCAGCAAATACGATTACCGAAGCGACACCTGGCAAGATGGAGTTAAATGACGTCTGTACATAGCTTGGAACAGAATCCGGGAATTTGAATCCAATATTGCGGCTGTGAAACAATCGAATAATCTCAACAACCACAATCGAGATCAGGATACCGGGAAAGATGCCCGTGGCTCCGAAGTTGCTCATGGCCATCTGTAGCGTAGGAGCATCGTTTACCATCACCGTCTGTGGTTGACCTACGGTCATGAAGTAGATCATAGCACTATTGATTACTGCTCCCGCCTCATTTAGCTTATAATGACGGGCCAGACTGTAGGTAAAACCAAGCGTGAAGGCGATTCCGATAATTCCTGTCGATACATCATTAATAATGCGGAGCCAGGCATTTTCGGCGCCCCACGCTGCCCAGCCTTGCAGCAGAGATGGAACAAAGCCGTCTGACTGCATGACTATCTCTGGAATGGGCGGCTTTCCGATCAATACCGCAAGTGCTCCTACAATCGTGAGTGTAAGCGTACCTAGAATTGCCGTCATAATCGAGCGCAGATAGCGGTTATTGGAGGCCCAATCAGCCGCTGGACTCATGAACTTTTCTATAGATGCCATCATTTTATCAAACATATTCTAGACCCTCCTCTTAGCTGATACTTTAAGTATAAAAAAAATGATAACGCATTCAATTTGAATAATTCCGTTCGAAGTCGGAAAAAAACAAATGAAAAATCGCCCCCACCTGTCCAATTTGCTCACAGTCCCACTTGAGCTATAACGCTTATCATCAGGCTATAACGTTCTAAGACAGGAGCCTAGCTATGAATCGAATCTCGTCACCAGCCGACTCTCCCTATATCAAAGAGTCCAGCCCATCAGCAATACCACAAGCGATTATGTGGAAAACCGTATCCGAACAATGTAACCTGGCATGCAAGTATTGCTACTATAGTCATTGTCAGGGCCAGCTTCGTGGAGGCGTACAACGAATAGCACCGGATTTACTGCAAAAGGTCATTCGCGAAATGATGTCCGCAGCCCGCGGTAACGCGACATTCTTATGGCAGGGGGGTGAGCCGTTGCTTGCAGGTCTTCCATTTTTTGAGCAGATCGTATCCTTCCAAGCCCAGTATGCCCGTCCCCATACGCTGATACACAACGCAATCCAGACCAACGGGACGTTAATTACCCGGCGCTGGGCAGCTTTTTTCAAGAGATATGCCTTTGTCGTAGGGGTCAGCCTGGATGGTCCTCAGCATATTCATGATGTGCAGCGGATCACTTCGTCTGGTGCTGGCACTTACTCGGCTGTGATGAAGGGGGTGCATACTTTGCGCGCAGAAGGCGTAGACCCTAATATACTGATGGTGCTGCACGAGGATCATATTCAGCGTCAGGAGGAGTTGTTCGATTGGATGGACAGGGAGTCATTCCGGCATGTCCAATTCATACCATGTATGAGCTTCACATCGCAGCAGTCCACTACGGACGCCAGTTACGCCATCAGCGCAGAGCAATATGGTACATTCCTGTGCAGAGCCTTTGATTGGTGGTATCGTGGGGGAAGACCTGAAGTCTCTATCAGATTGTTCGAGGACTGGCTACAGCAGATGCTCGGTCTGGAAAGCTCAAGCTGTATTCATGCTTCCAGCTGTCCGAGAGTGTTGGTATTGGATCATCTGGGTAATGCTTATCCGTGCGATTTCTTCATTCAGCCCAGCTTCAAGCTCGGCAATGCCAACACTCAGACATTAGCTGAACTGAACCAGGCTGCTGCCTGGGAATTCTTTCGTCAGGCCAAATCCGATCTTCCTCTATCCTGCAAACGGTGTGAGTACGTTCATTATTGCCGCGGAGGTTGCCCTCGCAACCGTCCTGTATCGGATTCTTCTGCAAGTATAGGTTGTGATTATTTCTGCAAAAGCTACCGCATGCTGTATGCTTACGCCGAGGATCGTATGCGCTTGCTTACTCAGCGGATCTTATCCAGCAAGTTTTAGTTGATACAGCGCTTCTAACAGAAGCAGCACTAATCTCTGCTCTACGAGAAAAGGCTCCCGTTCCACAATGATGTGAGACGGGAACCTTAGAACAACACAATTCCAACTGCAGCAGACAGTAGGATAACTGCAAAAGGATGAAGTCTGTATTTCGCAATCGCGACCAGACAGGCACCACAGATGAATAGCATACCTATCGTATTCCAGCTCATGATGGGCTCCTCAGACACAGCCCCCATTCCAAAATGAATGGCCGCATATACAATCAGACCTGTGACAATGGGCCTCAGTCCATAGAAGGAAGAGTTCATCCAGCGATTATCCTGCAATCTTAAGAAAAAGGCTGCACAGCAGATCACGATAATCAATGAAGGCAATATAATGCCTGCTGTCGCTACAATAGCTCCTAATATCCCAAACTTAGAATAGCCTATCAACGTCGCTGTATTCGTAGCAATAGAGCCAGGTGCCATACCTGCGATTGTCACCATTTCCTGAAACTGACTTGGTTCAATCCAGCCCCGTGCCATGACCTCTCGCTGTATCAGCGTCATTACTGCGTAGCCACCTCCGAACGAGAAGGCTCCTATTTTGAAGAACAACAGAAAAAGCTGCCAAAGCATTATGCATCACCTTCAAATGTAATATTCAGGATAAGTCATGTCCTGCTGCCGTTTGGCAGGTCGTTTCTCAGTTGCCGTGTTCATGCCCAGTGCCGACTTGATGGCAATCACGAGTACACCCACAATCGGGCCACCCAGCACCAGATAGAGTGAATGAACAGAGGTGAAGAGCAATATGGCTACACAAATTCCTGCAATGATGAGCGTAGATATATCAAAAATAGAGGACTTGAACATCTTGAAAGCAGCGATCAGAATTAACGCAACGATTGCTGCATGTACTCCCTTGAGTGCTGCTTCTACTTTGGGGACATCCTTGAACATCATACCAAAAATGCTAAGGCAGAATACGATAACAAACGTCGGTAAAGTAATACCCACGACTGCTATAATAGCTCCGAGCACACCCTTGAGGCGATATCCGATAAAAGTAGCCGCGTTTACCGCCACACCGCCAGGTGCTGAGCCGACCACCGAGATCATATCCGCCATTTCGGAGGGCTGCATCCACTTTTTGTTATCTACAATTTCGCGTTCAATGGCTGCCAGCATGGCATACCCGCCACCGAAGGTAGACGGACCAAGCTTTAGAAATACCATAAACAATTCAAGAAGTGAGGTGTTGTAATCTTTTTTTTGCGTAAGCTGATTCATAGCTTCTCATCCATTCTGGTGATGTCTTAATCATTCTCTAGTAACCCCATTATAGCACGTTTATTTCATTTTGGAATAAAGTAAGATTAAAAAAGCGCATAAAAGGCGAATAAAGCCCTTTAAACTAACCCATAATGCCATAAATCGGAAAGTTAATTCCATTTTGGTATAAATAAAGACTATTCCTATCTTAATGCTATGAAAAAAACACCTTCAGGCTGAGAAGTCTACTCCTCTCGCTCAAAGGTGTGTGTACATCATTCTTAAGCATCGGCCACACAGCGAAAGCCTGTATTGCCAGACGAGCTGTCTGGAGTATTCTTGTTGCGTGCCGCGACGCGATACCTATTGCAGTAAGAATGGTGGCATAAGTATGAGCCTCCTCGCATGGAACGTGCATGGCCTTGGCTTGGTCCCAGGGGATTATGTTGGCTGGATTTTACATGGTAACGTGGGTCGAACCAGTCCGAGCACCATTCCCACACATTGCCGGCCATGTTATACAAGCCATAACCATTCGGCTCAAATGAATGAACAGGAGCTGTACCGATGTAGCCATCCAATGCTTCATTGTGGCTAGGGAACTGTCCCTGCCAAATATTGCACATATGCCGCCCCTCCGGGGTCAGTTCATCCCCCCATGGGTAGCGTGCCTGTTCAAGACCACCACGTCCCGCATATTCCCACTCTGCTTCAGTGGGTAGACGCTTCCCCGCCCACTGACAATATGCCTCGGCATCGTTCCACGATACATGAACTACTGGGTGATCCATTCGTCCCTCGAGATTGGACAACGGCCCCTCAGGCTGGCTCCAATTCGCTCCTTGAATAACATGCCACCAGGGAGTCTGCGGCACACTCGTGGAACGGTCAGCGCGCTGCTCGGAGGTCAACAATAAATGGAATACGAAGGAATTGCCGTATCGCTCGGCCTCGGTCTTATACCCTGTAGCGTTCACAAATGCTGCAAAATCCGCGTTCGTGACAGCATAGGGATCAATATAAAAAGGCGACACGAACACCTCTCTGACCGGTCCTTCTCCATCCTGTGGGAACCCTTCTTCATCCTCAGTTCCCATAAGGAATGATCCCCCTTCCAAGCGAATCATGGAGGCATACTTCTTTTGCTTTTTCGTACAGCAGCTATCCGTTTTATGGGTAATTAATTCCTCCGTCTGCGGCTGTTCTCGTCCGGGTGTACAACAGGAACTCGGCTTCTCTTGATGTTGTTGATCCATTTTAATCATCCTTTGCTCTAGACTCTACTACTTCCTGTGGAGGTTATCCTGAATCTCCTTTTTTTGCTACCTAGCTTTCGCCAAATCAATCGCCAGCCCGGTATGCGCCAGTTGAATACCTGGACTCAGATCGTAGCTCTTACGAAGATCCACATCATGCGACATATGTGTAAATATCGTCCGCTTGGGCTTCAGCTCCTTCAGCAGCTCTACAGCCTCCCACATGTCGTACACCGAGCGCGTCTCGAACGCAGCCAGCTCATGCACAAAGCTCGTCCCCAGCACGAGCAGGTCCAGTCCTGCCAATGGTCTCTTCTCTTCCAGCTTCAGATTGATGGCATCCGAGCAGTACGCCCAGACGTAATCGCCTTTCATCAGACGAAAGGCATAGGAGAATCCATTCTTCCCATGACATACCTTCCAGGAATGAATGTGCCATCCGTTCAGTTCGATATCTCCATCGGTCTCCATGAAATCCATATGGCCACGAAGCCATGGGAACTGCTGTGCAATCGTGAGCAGCACCTCCTGCGGTGCGTACAGCTTGCCACGAATACCTAGCCAACGACAAGCGTCCGCCCATTCTGGAAGACCGCCAATATGATCAAAATGAGCATGTGTGATCAGCATCGTCGAAATCATACGCATGCCCTCTGCTTCCATCTGCTCTCTCCAGTCGGGGCCACAATCAATCATGAATGGCTCTCCGCTACCGTTTATCAATACTGAGGAGCGGCGGCGGCGGTTCAGCCCGGTACTACGAGCCTCCTGACAGACCCCGCAATCGCAGTACACACGTGGAACCCCCATAGCATCACCTGTCCCCAGAAAAATAAGCTGATCGTGATTCATCGTACAAGCCCCTCTCTATGTCTCATCCTGCTTCTACGATGATTCTAAGCCTCCTTGATTTTTTTTGCAAAAAAAAAGCCGCTAAGCGCCGCTGGAACATTTCAGCTGACCCTTAGCGACAATCTTTTATGAATGCAAGCTTATAGAGGAGTTCCCTCTGTATGAAACGAATTTATTCGTACAAGAGCTACATATTTATTGCCTTAGACCAAGACGTTCGAACTCTTCCTCAGGGGCTGCTATTTCCTTCATTTTCCGGATCAGCTTTTCAATCATTTGTTGCTCCAGGTCAGGCTCCTGTAACGGATGCTCCTGATTCGGGTCCTGCTCCATATCGAACAATAAATGTCCGATTTGATAAGAATTAATGTAATTAGGCACTGATAATTGCAGGACTGGCATGCCATTGCTGAAGCGATTCCCCTCCACCAGCTTGATCTGGGACAGGGATTGATCGTCGAAGAACCCTCTCATTCGTGTTACGGCCAGAGTCTGATTAATAAGCGGACCATTATCTGGCCTTACAGAGCTACGCATATACAGATATCTCCCATCATAAATGCTGACATGCCCACCGTTGACTCCGAATAATATTTCCGCATGCTGCTTCTCTTCCCTGATCATAGATAGCAAGGATGTGCCATCACGATCATAGCTATCCTCGACATTGAAATAGTCTAACAGTGTAGGGGCAAGATCAATAGTCTGGCACACCCCGTCATAGACGTATCCGTCATAGTTCGCTTCACCAGGAATGTGCATGAAGAACGGTAGATGAATAATCTCTTCATACATCGGCGCTATATTTTTGCCTAGCCAGTCATGCTCTCCCAGCAGGAAGCCGTGATCCGTATTGATGATGACCAGCGTGTCGTCCCACATGTTGTGCTCATCCATAAAATCCAACACTCTGCCGAGATGATGATCGCACATCGTTAGCAATGCAGCGTACTCTTTTCGCATCGCTTCTACCTGTTCTTGATTGCTGCTCTCATCAATTCTTTGATATTTAGGCCAGAATGGAATATCCTTGTCCCCACTACATGCGTACATCTCTCGATACTTCTCAGGGACATAGAAAGGCTCGTGCGGATCGAAGCATTCAATCTGCAGCAGCCACTGATCCTGATCATGATGCTGTGCCAGGAAATCCAGTCCCGCCTGAATCGTCTGTACACTTGACATATCCTCTTCAGTCAACTGCTGTGTTCTATTGGCATAATGCTGAATGGCCGACACTCCTTCTTTATTCAATGGATGATGGTTGTCCGTTGGCAAGGCCTGACTACGTGGAACCCAACGATCCCCTTCCTGCCCCCGAAAGCCTTCCCAGGTCGAATAACGATTGTGATAGGTCGCTCCCCCGTCCTCAAAATAATGAGAATGATCCGTCACTAGATGGCAGTATACTCCCTTTTCCTGTAATCGCTCGAACACGGAATTGTCGAAGCTTTCAAGTGGACCCCAGCCTCGGTGCAAGAAGTTGTATCTGCCAGTCTGTAGCTCTCTTCTGGCTGGCATGCAGGGCATGCTCCCACCATAGAAATTGCCGAAGGTCGTTGTCTTGTCACGCAAACGCTCAAAGTTAGGTGCTTTAACCCATTCATTCCCATAGTTCGGTAAATAGCTGCGTGTGAGGGTATCAAACATAATCATAATGGCTCTCATGTCATCACAATCCTTTATTATTACTCTTATATATTTAACTTGCCATCAAGCGCCGACAAGCCGTAGCAGTCTTGCTAGATACTGATCCAAAAAGTCCTGATAACCGCAATAAGATTCCTTGTCGTTAACATAGCAGGCTTCCTTCATTCGTTTGCAGCCCCCATTGCACATCTCCTTATGAGTACATGCCGTGCAATATTTCGATAAGGGCGGCTTATCTTGAATAAAGCATCCTGCTTGCTGCGATCTCGCCATCTCACTGAGCCTGTGCTCCGTGATATTTCCAATACACCATTCATCCAGCACGAAGAAATCACATGGATATACACTACCATCAGCTTCTATAACATACTGCAGCTGGCACTGACCTATCATGCCGCAGGTGCCGACTGTGCCGTTCGCGAATAGCTGCAAATGATGATCAAAAAAGCTCACATGCAAGTAGTTGCCCTTTCGAAATTCCTGCTCCCATAACGGGTACAATCCTTTGTAGAAGGAGGCAAATCTCTCGGGTGTCAGGGCGTACACCGATCTATCTCGTGAATCCAGCTCATTGAGACAAGGGATCAACTGTATATAACGAATCTGATGCTCCAGCAAAAAGTTAAATACCTGTCGCGGATGTCTTGCCAACGGATTCGTCAGCACGCATAGCACGTTATATTCAATGGCATGAGCATCTAGCCGCTTCTTGGCAGCCATGACCCTGGTATACGTTCCCTGCTTCCTTGCATCCTTACGATATTGATCATGAGAGTCCTTCCCGCCATCCATGGACAGACCCACTAGAAATTTATGCTCCTTGAACAGCTTGCACCACTGATCATCCAGCAGCGTCCCATTGGTCTGAATTCCATAATGAACGACTTGCCTGTCTTGCTTGTGCGCCACATAGCTTGTAAAAGCCTTGAAATAATCCAGACCTGCCAAGGTCGGCTCCCCGCCTTGAAAGTTAAAGGTTACATGATCATATGCCTCAAGATCCATAAACACATGATCCAGCATGCTCTCCATAACCTCAATGTTCATTTGGCCAAAGGAGGTGCACGCTCTCTTCTCACTCACATCGGCATAGAAGCAGTACTCACAGCGCAAATTGCATGCTGAAGAAGCTGGCTTGATCAGTACAGATATATGCTTCACGAGCTTCACCTCCTTTGGTTACCCCTATGTGCGATTTATGCAATCGCCTGCGTACCTCTGTATAATGCTCCTGTTTGTTGACGCCGTAGTGGTCTTGCTGATTATTTAATAGCGTTAACACTCTTGCTGTCGTTCCAGAAGAAGAAGGTTAGCAGGAATGCAATAATGAAGGCAATCGTAATGCCAATGACTGCACCATAGAAGCCCATGTCAAAAACACCGTTGTTAATATAGTTAGGCAGAGCCAGAATACCCATACCGCCTACAACGTAGGCTTTGGAGCCCAAGAAGCCCATCAAGCCTCCACAGGCAGAAGCCCCTACAAGCGTAAAAATAAAGGGATACTTGTTCGGTAATGTGATCCCGTATATGGCAGGCTCCGAGATTCCAAAAATCCCAGTGGCGAAGCATGGAACGCACAGTGTCTTCAGCTTGGAGTTCTTGGTTCTCAGGAAGACCCCAAGCACAGCCCCCAATGTCGCAAATGGCGTACCCAGCATTAATGCCAGTACGGGATCAAAACCAAATTGTGCGATGGTAATCAGGGCAATCGGAATCATTCCCCAATGCAGACCGAACATTACAAGCACCTGCCACAGTCCGCCGATGAACATCCCCGCCAGTGTTGGGTTCAGATCATAGGCACCTTTGGCCAAAAAGCCCAGAATAGCGCCCAGCCAAGTGGCGACGGGACCGATCACAGCAAAAGTCAGCGGAATAACAATTAGCAAGGTGAGGAATGGTACCATAAACATTTGGATGACTCTAGGTAGCTTGCTCTTCAGCCATTTTTCTACCTTGGCGGCAAAGAAGATGGCTATGATCGACGGAATCACCGACTGTGCATATTTCATAAGAAGGATTGGTATGCCGAATACTTCAAAATAGACAGGCGCCTGAAACACGGTTCCTTCGAATAAGGTATAGATCGGCTGGCCTCCACTAAGTAAGGACGTTAGACCTGGATAGACCAGCGAGGCGCCAATGATAATTCCTAGAATCGGAGACAGCCCAAATTTATTAGCTGAAGTGTAAGCGAGAACGACTGGGAAGAAGTAGAAGAAGGTGTCACCGATCGCCCACAGCATAATATAAAGCCCAGATTGAGCAGTAACAGCCTGCGTAGCCAACAAGATAGCCGCCAGACCTTTAGCCATACCCGATGCTGCGAGAAGACCCAGAGCTGGAGTGAATACTCCTGAGACCACGTCGATAAATCGGTCAAGCACTTTGGCCTTCTTTGCTGGCTTTGGCTCTGCCCGGACTTCCGCAGCAGCTGTCGAGCTCCCTTGCTGGTTCACTTTTTCAACCTCTTTATACACCTCCGCTACATGAGGTCCAATGACGACCTGGAATTGGCCACCACTTTTAACCACGGTTACGACTCCTTCTAATTCCTTGAGCGCCTCTGCTTCTGCTTGTCCTTCGTCATGCAATTTGAATCTTAGACGGGTCGCACAATGCTCCAGACTCGATACATTGCCCGGTCCGCCTACCTTCTTCATGATTTCCTGCGCTAACTTCTGATAGCTCATATCTTAGATCCCCTCCCATAGCTGCAAGTGCCACTAATGCTGTATGTCCGGACTATTGCATTAAAGCAAGCGCTTACGATAAACTCAGTATACATTCGACCTCCGACAAAAAATACGCTTTCAGAGCACCTTGGGAAGATGTCCACCATTCAGAAAATAACTGGAAATGAAAGGATGAATTCAGATGAAATTCGAACATATACTGGAAAAAAACCATGCAAAACTTAATGAACTGGACCAACAAATTGCATCTTTTATTTTGAATCATAAAGCAGAAATTCCAAAGCTGAGCATCGTGGAGCTAGCTGAAAAAAGCTATACCTCGAAGTCTTCCATATTTCGCTTTGTACAAAGGCTGGGATTCTCAGGCTATTCGGAATTCAAATACCTGATTGAGTGGGACAACCATGAACTCGGTACAGCTCAGAACATTTCGATTGAAGTTGTGGGGCAGCAGCTAATTCATATATTGAATAAAGTAAAGCAGACAGATCTGCCAAAGCTGTATAGCCGATTGTCCAGCAGCAAGCGAATTTATTTGCTATCTACCGGACTCACACAGCAGCTGCAAGCTCAGGTGCTGCAACGTAACTTCCTCAAGATCGGCATCAGTATGAGCTTGATCCCATTAGATATCGGAACACATTTAACCAGCGCGGTCGTTGAGAAGTTGGAGTCTGAGGATTTGCTAATTGTGTTCTCCTACTCTGGTGAGAATCTAGCACTCAAGGAAGCACTAACGATACCTTTACTTAAGAAGATTCCCGTGATCTCCATTACCAATACCCAGCAGAACTGGCTGAGTCAGCAATCCGATTTCCATATCTCAACCTATATCGAGGATTTCAGGGAGACTAATCATTTCACCTCCAGCTTCGTACACAATATTATTGATTTTATTACCTATGAATTCGAACAATATCATAAGGAAAAAATGAGTCAAAGGTTGCAATGAACGACTGAAATTGAACAACCGACTTTCATGCAATGCAAAAAAGCCCTGTACCCCAATTGCTGTGGTAACAGAGCTCTTTGTTTATTTCCCCTATAAATACGTCCCTTGCTCAGGGCTAATGATCAGGCCAGTGCTCGAAGCTTGAGCGTCAGCTCTACGCCTTTGTCCGCCTCATTGGTGTCCGTTACAACCCAGTTTGCAGCCAGTCGTTGCTCCAGTACCTCAGCTTGCTCCTTGCTCAGCAGCAGACCTGAAATAACGCCCTCTCCAACGGTAAAATCGACGTCAGGCTGCAAGCCGAACCGCTTGGAGATCCAGATGCCGAGTCCCCCACGTGTATTGAAGGTGATCCGATATCCCTCCGTGACTGCTGTCTCCAGCTCCTCCCCGTGCTCCTTCGCATAGGTGAACAGATCGGTATAGCTCAGGTCTTCATCAGCGACGGCGTCAAAGGCTGCGGTGTCTTCCGCACGAATCGCCTGAAGTAATGCTTCCTCAGACATGCCGCGCTGGCGGGCATTTTCCAGACGGATGGCTGTAAATTGAGATATTTTAACAACAGTACTCATGCATTCGTTCCCCTTACATCCTTAACTAATGCAGCAGCCATTCTACTGCCTCATCTTCCTTATCTTACTTCCAGTCACATTAGCTTGGCAATGACGAAGCCGAAACTCCTTTTTTCGGTGACCATTTTTTACCTATACCTATAACTGTGCCTTTTCCTGGTTGAAGCGTTAGCAAACTCAACGTTCAAGCCTCCATGCCATCTCCCAAAAATCAAGCTCAAACCGACTACACATCACGAAAATATCCTCCATCCGTTGGTAAACTTCCTCGCTACAGCCTTCTAATAGCTTGTCCGTTAACGTCACAAGGGATTGATTGTTCTCATTATACTCCGAGGATGCATATCCTTTTATCCACTCACCGTAAAATGCATGATCAGCTGCGCCAGGCTTTCGGGCAAGAGCTTGGCCAATCTCTGCATAACTCCATGAGCATGCTAATATGGATACGAGCACCTCTGCTACGCCACCAGCATGTGAGACAGAGAGCATATAATGGGTATAGGCTGCATTTTTCAGTGCTGGTTGTACCTGAAAAACCTGATCCTCCGTAATTCCTAACCGCTGCATATAAGAACGATGAATTTTCATTTCACCATTGAGAATGTTGTCTACTTTTTTACTAAAGAACTGCATTAATTTGGGGTCCTGCGACTTGACGATCCCTAGTGCAAATACACGGGCATACTCGAACAGATATGAGTAGTCTTGTAACAAATAATAGCGAAATTGCTCTACAACTAAGGAGCCGTCCCCAATCCCTGTAACAAAGGGATGCTGTAGACATTCCTTCCACACAGGCTGTGCCGCCTGGTATAGTCGTTCTGTAATAGTCATCAGGTGTTCCTCCAATCCATAATGTAGGTATGATGATGTAGGGTATGATGCATGTACAATGTACGAATCATGTATATATCTTATTGAGCATCCATCAAGCCATCCCTCCCGTGACTAGGAAGCAGCATGGCTTAGCTGCGCTGTGAGATCATTTGCTGTGCTAGCTGTAGTAAATGTGCAGTGGCTGCGCCTGGATGTGGCTGTGCAAATATAGCAGAAATGATTGCGACACCATCTACCCCACTGCGCGAGAGCTGTAGCACATTCGTGTCATCAATGCCCCCAATAGCAACGACAGGGATGCTTACGGCATCTACAATTTCTTGTACGTCAGCAATGCTTAAATACTCTGCATCGTTTTTGGTAGTGGTGTTAAACACAGCTCCGACCCCGATATAATCAGCTCCTGCTGCTTCTGCATCCTTTGCGCTAGCTACTCCATTGGCGGAAATGCCAAGAATTTTATCTGGGCCGATCAAGGACCGAACATCCTTCCCTACAATATCGGATTGCCCCACATGAACACCATCTGCCCCGCATTCCAGGGCGACTTCAATATTGTCGTTGACTACAAAGGGAATATGATATTGCTGTGCAAGGCGGCGTAGTTCAATCGCTTCTGCCAAAAATTCCTTGAAGGGCAGCTCCTTCTCACGCAATTGCAGAAAGGTTGCACCATTCTGGAGCACCTCTTCGGTCACTAGTGCTAAGGAACGGCCTTGCAGCCATCGTCGATCTGTAATGGCATACAGCAGCATGGATGATCGCAGAGCTTGCTTAGACCATTTCAATGCGAGCACCCCGATCCAGCACCTGTTCCGTCAGATTAAACATGGCATCAATAAGGTCTGTTCTAAAGCTTGCATTGCCGGTTCCATTTTCCAGACGACGCGCATCTGCTAGCTCACCAGATAGACCCATGGCGGCCATCGCAGCTACCGTTGCCTCAAAATTAGATTCCGATGCGCCTGCGCAGAATGCTCCAATCAAGGACGTAAGCATACAACCGCTGCCCGTGATCCGTGCCATCGTTGCACAGCCGTTATGAACTATGGCATGCTGTGATCCATCGGTTACGATATCCATTGCACCGGATATGGCAATAACACTTCCTGTTTTTTGAGCAAGCATACTGGCGACATCCACTGCTTGAGGAAGATTTTCCTTGGTCACTTGATCGAGTGTACTCACATCTACGCCACTACCCAGCTTTTTTCCAAAGGCGATCGCTTTAATCTCCGAGGCGTTGCCACGTATGGCGGTAAACTGTATTTCGTTCATAAGCTGATGTACAGCATCTAATCTTAAAGATGTACCTCCTGCCGCAACAGGGTCCAGTATGACAGGACGTTGAAGACGATTCGCTTCTTTACCAGCCACCAGCATCGCTTCCAGATCCTCAAGCGTCCCCATATTAAGGACCAGCGCATTGGCCGCAGCCACCAGCTCTGCGACCTCATGCTTGTTGTGAGACATGATGGGGGAAGCTCCGGCAGCCAGAAGAATATTTGCACAATCGTTAACGGTTACATAATTCGTAATACAATGTACTAATGGATTGTTGCTTCGTACAGGAGTGAGGTACTGGGATGGATTCATTGCTATGGCTCCTTTCGTTTATCAATTTTTTGTATCCATTTTGTGATTCGATAGGATATGTGCTTATTTACTGCCACCCTCTGCAATAGCATAGTTATGGTGCAAAGGCCCATTGCCTGCTCCTAGATTCAGACCCGCATGCAAGCAGGCGGTGATGTACGTCTTGGCACGGTCGAAAGCCTCCGGAAGGCTGTGTCCCATGGCTAAAAAGCTTGCAATTGCAGAAGACAGCGTACAGCCCGTGCCGTGAGTATTGATATTTTCTATTCGTTTTGCCCTATACCAGTAAGACTCGCCATCCATCATGAGAAGGTCATCAGCATCCACTAGACTATGCCCCCCTTTCAGGGCAACTGCACCTGTGAGCTTGCATCCGATCGTGTCAGCTGCCCTAAGCATGTCCTCCTTCGTGTTAATCTCGAAGCCACACAATTGCTCTCCCTCTTTCAGATTCGGGGTAATCACTTCTGCCAAGGGGAATAGCTCCTCTTTTAACGCGGTGAGTGCATCATTTTGCAACAATACACTTCCACTTGTTGAGACCATGACGGGATCTACAACAATATGCTCTGCCTGATATTGCCGTAATTTAGCTGCGATGGAGCGGATAATAGCGGCATTGGATACCATACCAATTTTGACAGCATCGGGTCTTATATCTGTAAAAACACAGTCTAACTGCTGCCCAACAAACTCCGGTTCAGACTCAAAAATTCCAACTACACCTGTCGTGTTTTGGGCTGTCAGCGCTGTAATGACACTCATCCCATATACGCCCAAGCAGGTCATCGTTTTTAAGTCTGCCTGTATTCCTGCGCCACCACTGGGGTCAGAGCCAGCAATGGTCAATACAGTTTTCATATGTGTTAGTCTCCTTTCCATGTTCAATGACAAAAAAAAGCGAAACATCCGTAGGACGTTTCGCTGACAAAATAAACTAGTACAATGGTATAGCACGAGCTAACCATGTATAGCATTCTATCGTTGCGTCCCTACGTTGGCATTATCCAAATCAGGTAAGGTCGGTGTAACACCCTCTCAGCCGGTTAAGGCTCCCTTGCAAACGGTAGTATTCAATTATGATCTTAGATGTTCAATATGTCCGAAGTTGAAGTGAGTCTAGTATATCAACAGCTATTTAATATAGTCAATGCAGATTTGACCCTGAGTAGCCCCTGATTGGGGAACTGGGGAACTGCTACAGACCAGCAAGCACCTGATACCATACTCCACGCTTCGAGTACAGTGTTTCGCGCACGGCATCCCAGCCGCCCAAATATTCGATGTCGAACAGGTCCACCGGGTCAGGGAATCGCTCTTTCTCAGCTGCTAGCACCTGCTCATTAACCGAACGAAAACCATGCTTCGCGAAGATCCGTTGCGCCTCATCTGACTGCAAATAGTCAAGAAGTGCCTCGGCAGCTTCACGACTCCCGTGCTTCTCCACATTGGCATCGACAATCGCTGCCGGATTCTCAATACGGATTGTGTCGCGTGGAATGATCACCTCGTATTTTACGCCCTTGGCGATGCGAGCCAGCAGTTCGTTCTCATAGGTAATAATGACGTCGCCTACACCGTATTCAAAAGCCGCCATCGATGCCCGTCCGCTCTTGTCCAGGGACTCCACATTGCGGTGCACATCGACCAGGAATTGCTTGGCTGCGGCGGGACTTTTCTCCCCTTGACGTTCGGACATCTTGAGCCCGGCACCATAGAGCGCATTAATATCCCACTGTGCTCCTCCTGACGTCTTCGGATTAGGGTATAGCACCTTCACACCTGGCTTCGTCAGGTCCGGAAAATCACGAATACCGAGCGGATTGCCTTCCCGCACTCCCATGACAACAATTGAGCGAGTAACCATTCCACCGTATGGCCGTTCCTTCCAGGAGGGAGCAACTAGCCCTGCATCAACGAGCTTTTGCACGTCACCTTCCATAGCCAGCAGCGTTACGTCTGCCTCAAAGCCACCAGCAATCGCCCGTGCCTGTGTACCAGAGGCCTCGTAAGATTCCTGAAAGCGAATCGTCTGCCCGGTCTTCTCCTTGTACTCCTCACGAAAGCGTGGCAGAAGGTCTGCCATCGCATCCTTAACCACGCTATAGGCACCAATGACCAGCGTAACATCAGCCGTATCCCCAGGCGTAGGCTGATCACTGACAGAATCAGACTCTGCCGCTGTACAGGCCGACAAAACCCCCAGGCATAGCAGACAGAACAGTGCAGCCCCTATATGGCGAGTGTATCCAACCAGCTTCCTTCTCATGGCACAGACTCCTTGCTGTTCATCTCAGTTACACAATCATCCCATACATGTTCTATTAGATCATAATCGGCATCGGATCTTCCTTCAGCCTGTTCTCAACCATCCAGCTGCCTTCTTCATTGAATAAATACGCCCGGTGAATGAGTACACGCACATTCTGACCTGGTGTGAGTGTCTCCTTCTCCAGCGAACGATAGGTAATCAGACGCTGGCCCTTGATCTCGACCTCAACCATCCATTCACTCCCGCGAAAATGAAGCTGATGAACCGTACCTTCTTCTGTCGCGGAGCGCAGTGTGAACTCGTGATCCAGCCCCATCTCGATATACTCGGGACGAATTAGCGCCTTGATCCCGGCTCCTGCGGCTTCCTCGAAGCCCCTGAGCGCTGACGCCTCCTCCACGATGGTCGATTCGCCAATGAAGGAAGCAACGAACGGCGTGCCTGGATTTTTGTAAATATCCCAAGGTGTTCCCTTTTGCTCCAGTCTGCCCTGGTTAATAATCATGATCTCATCCGCCACCTCGATGGCCTCATCCTGGTCATGTGTCACAAATATCGACGTGATCCCTACCCGCTCAATCAGCTCCCGCAGCCATGTACGCAGCTCCTGCCGGATCTTTGCATCAATCGCGGCGAACGGCTCATCCAGCAGCAATAGCTGAGGCTCCGGCGCCAATGCACGCGCAAAGGCCACACGCTGACGCTGGCCGCCAGACAATTGATGAGGGTAGCGATGCTCGAAGCCTGCGAGGCCCGTTAGCTCCACCAGCTCTGTGACACGCTCCTTGATCTGTGCCTTGGACAGCTTCTTCACCTTCAAGCCGAAGGCTATGTTATCGTAGACGGACATGTGCTTGAAGAGTGCATAATTCTGAAAAACAAAGCCGATACCACGCTCCTGCGGAGGCAGCTCGTTCACCCGTTGTCCGTGAAACACAATCTCCCCGGTATCCGGCGTCTCCAGCCCGGCAAGCATTCGCAGGATCGAAGTCTTTCCTCCGCCGCTGGGGCCGAGCAGACCAATGAGATGACCTTTACGAATCTCGAATGACACATCCTTCACGGCGTGAAACTGTCCAAAATGCTTGTTGAGCTGACGAACCTCCACATGCTGCATATCAGTGCACTCCCTTTCTTTTTTTGGCCAGCTCCATGAGCAGCAAGAGACCTGCCGAGAAGGCCACCAGAACTAAAGCCAGGCCATTGGCCGCCGTTACATTGAAGTTCTCTACATCCTGATACACCAGTGTAGTCGCTGTCTGGGTCTTGTTCATGATATTTCCGGATACAACCAGCACTGCACCGAATTCCCCAAGAGAGCGTGCCACAGTGAGCACAACTCCATAAATAACCGCCCAGCGGATGGAGGGCCAGGTCACCTTCCAGAAAGTCGTCCAGCCATAAGCGCCCAAGGTGGAAGCTGCCTCTTCCTGCTGCGCTCCGATCTCCTGCAGCACAGGCATAATTTCACGCACCATGAGCGGAAAGGTCACGAACAGTGTAGCAATCACCATGCCTGGGAAAGCGTATACGATCTTGAAGCCACTATCCTCGAACAAGGCTCCCATAACGCTATCCGGTCCCAACAGCAGGACGATCATTAATCCGCCGATGACAGGCGACACAGCATACGGCAGATCGACGATGCTATTCAGGACGTTTTTGACACGCTCACTTAACCAGCCTGCTCTCACTAGATAAAGTGCCGTCATCATTCCGAATAGGGTATTCATCAAAGTTACGACGAGGACAATCAAGCCTGTCATCTTCAGCGCATGGAGCGCCTCTGGACGAAGCATGGCTGTCACGAAGCCGCTCCACCCCTGATCGAAGGCTCCGAATATAATTCGAGTCAACGGAATAATGATAATCACAAGAATAAGAACATAAGTAAGTGTAATCCACCATCTTCTCATCGGCTTCTCCCTCTGCTCTGTACCGTATTAATGCCCCAAAGGATCAGGAAGGACAGGGTCAGCAGCAGGATCGACACCGAGGCAGCTCCCAACGTATTATCACTTTCGACCTCTCCGAAAATATAGACCGATGCCACTAGCGTTCTGCCGGGAATGTTACCCGCTACGAGCACGACCGCACCGAACTCGGCAAGTGCACGCGAGAACGCCAGCATGCCCCCACTAATCATACCGGGTGCCATGGAGGGCAGAATGACCTTCCAGAACGTCACCCCACGGGATGCTCCCAGCGTATAGGAGGCTTCCTCCGCTGAAGGGTCAATCTCCTCCAGCAATGGCTGCACTGCACGAATAACGAATGGGAATGTCACGAATACCATTGCCAGTATAATCGCAGGCTGGTGAAATACGATCTCCAGCCCCCAGCGTCCTGCTGCTGTCCCAAGCAGGCTATTCGGTCCGAGTAGCAGTAGAATCATTAATCCTCCTACCGCAGTCGGTAGCGCGAAGGGCAGATCAATCAGACTATTCATCAAGGTCTTGCCCGGGAAGTCATAGCGGTTCAACGTCCAGGCAATAATCGTTCCGATCAGCACATTGATTAAGGCGGCTATGGCAGCCAGCTTCACAGTCAGCAGCACGGCCTTCCAAGCTATCGGGTCGCTTAGATTCTCCAGTAGCGTGTGCCAGCCAAGGGTAAATGCATTGAAATATACGCCTGTAACCGGCAGTATGACCAGTAGTACGAAATAGAGCAGTACCGTCGTGCGGAACCCCCATGTCCAGCCCGGGTGCCGGATAACCGTATTCATGCCAGCCTACCATCCTTTCTCGTGCTCTCCTTATCCTAAATACCCATAAGCATACTTGGTTTTACTTAACAGCTACTTTACCAATTGATTGAACTTACGTCAATCCCTATCTCATATTTCCATGAGTAGAATATAATAGAAGTGGGTAAACAAAAGAAAAGTCATGATCGAACAGGCTCTACTAGAGCACACAGAAAGGAGAAATACATATGCTGCATACAATAGAGATCACTACAGCCAAGCGGGATGAAATGCGTGATGTAACTCGTGAGGTGGCCGCCTTCGTGGATCAGAGCGGTATACAGGAGGGACTGGTGGTGGTGTACTGTCCACATACGACAGCAGGCATTGCTATTAACGAAAATGCAGATCCTGATGTGAAAAAGGATGTATTAATGAGGCTGAACGAAGTCTATCCGTGGGAGCATCCCGAGTATCGTCATATGGAGGGCAATACGGCGTCCCATTTGAAGGCTATCACAACAGGGAACTCGCAGACAGTGATTATTCATAAAGGCAGATTGCTGCTTGGACGCTGGCAGGGCATTTATTTCTGTGAATTTGACGGACCACGGACACGCCAGATTCATTTTAAGCTCATCCAAGGCTAACCCCCTAGGACGAAGCTGATTTCAGGTTGAATGATCCGTGAAGTGTAGTCGCACGCCTATCATTATCAACAAAAAATAGACGAGGAGTTCCTTACCTATTAGGCTCCCTCGTCTTTTTCGTCTTGTCACCATACATTTCCTTTCGCAATGCAACGTTTTGAAGTATCAAAGTTAATAAAAATGCCGTCAAAAAATCCTCGGCAAACGTGCAGATTCTATATGCTTTTACAGAGCAGCTGTACATGCGCAATTGCAGTAGGCTTTACCTCTTCAAATGTAATTTTGTCCTGGATGTAGTACGAGATAAATCCATGCAAAGCCAAGAAGATACTATGCGGTACCCTTGCTCTGGATTCGTCAGTATGCGGTTCGGCACCCAGATGATTTCTTACGATCGAAGCGAACAGCTCCAGACACCTGCTTTGCTCAGCACGACAGTAGGCCAGCAACTCCTCGTCACGAATGAGGAACATAATCTCATACTGGTACGGATTTTCAATGCCAAAACGAATAAATTCCAGCAATAAATACTCCGCCTTGCTCAGCCCCTCTTCCGGGGTCGCATTAACGGCGTGCATCAGAATATCTCCCAGTGCCTTGAAATCCTCCATTACAATGGCGTAGAAAAGCTCAGCCTTCTCCTTAAAATGATAATACAAGGATCCGTGACTGTATCCCAGATGCTGGCCAATGCTGCGCATGGAGATAGCACGGTATCCCTTGGTAATAAAAAGATGCCTGGCGGCCTCCAATATCCTCTCTCTTGACAACTCCTGATCAACTGCTCTTCTAGCCATAGTATTTATTCCCCTTCGATAAAGTAAAGCTGGCTTCCCTTCGTTAAAAGGCACTGTCCCTGGGTCAAATCTGTCATCCAGTGCTGAAAGGCCTCCGCTTCACCACTTACAGGATAACAGGCCAACACGACCTTATCCGTGAATACAGTATCCCCCGTTCGGACTCCACGACCCCGAAGCTCATTTTCTACCTTGCCCAGCCATGTGTAGTCCAATTCAACCTTTATTTCCTGATGTAGCACTCGCGTAATAGCTTCCCCTGCTTCAATGGCAGCGACCGCACCATCCGTATAAGCGCGGATCAAGCCACCGGCTCCCAGCATAATACCACCAAAATACCGAGTTACTACAATAGCAACATTCTTCAAGCCTTGATTGCGGATGACCTCCAGGATCGGTTTGCCAGCGGTACCACTCGGCTCCCCGTCATCCGATTGCTTCTGAATCTCATCGCGCTCGCCAATCATATAAGCGGAGCAGTTATGCGTGGCATTCCAGTTCTGCTTCTTGATTCCGTCAATAAACGCAATCGCTGCCTCTTCGTCTTCCACCGGCTGCACATATCCGATGAAGCGGGACTTCTTGATGACAATCTCACGATGTCCGGCCTGACGAACGGTTCGATAGCTTTCCAACATACGCGTAACAATCCAATCTTATCAGATTTTGCAAGAAAGCAGTCCACGGCTTGCATACAGTGAACTGCTTTCTTGTCTTGTTATGCAGAGGCTACTTGATGACGCAACCTCTGTGCTTCAGTTCCCTCAGGTTTGAATTACTCAGTCAATCTTGCTTCCAGCTTCGCTTTCTCTTCCTCAAAGCCTGGTTTGCCCAGCAGTGCAAACATATTCTTCTTGTAAGCCTCTACGCCCGGCTGATCGAACGGATTCACACCCAGCAGGTATCCGCTGATGCCACAAGCCTTCTCAAAGAAGTATACCAGATATCCGAACGAATAAGGTGTCATATCTGGAATGTTCACAATCAGGTTAGGAACCTGACCGTCTGTGTGAGCAAGCATCGTTCCTTGGAACGCTTTTTTGTTAACAAAATCCATCGTCTTGCCAGTCAGGAAGTTCAGACCGTCCAGATCGTCTGCATCTTCCTCAATGGTGATATGGCTAGGTACGTTCTCTACCTGAATAACTGTCTCGAAAATATTACGGCTGCCCTCTTGGATAAATTGTCCCATGGAGTGCAAGTCTGTCGAGAAGTCAACCGATGCCGGGTAAATTCCCTTGAAGTCCTTACCTTCGCTCTCACCGAACAGCTGCTTCCACCATTCCGATACGAAATGCAGGGAAGGCTCGTAGTTCACGAGGATCTCAGTGCCTTTGCCTTTACGGTACAAAGCGTTCCGTACAGCGGCATACTGGTAAGCTTCGTTCTCAGCAACATTAGGATTGCTGTATTCCTTGGAAGCATCAGCAGCACCTTGCATCATCTCTTCGATGTTGATTCCAGCAGTAGCGATAGGCAACAGGCCTACAGCTGTCAGCACGGAGTAGCGTCCGCCTACGTCGTCAGGAATAATGAAGGATTCGTAGCCTTCTTCATTCGCCAGCTTCTTCAATGCACCACGTTCTTGGTCCGTTGTAGCATAGATGCGTTTACGAGCCTCTTCTTTACCGTACTTCTTCTCCAGTGCTGCACGGAAAATACGGAAAGCAATGGCTGGCTCCGTAGTCGTACCGGACTTGGAGATGACATTGACGGAGAAATCCTTGCCTTCAATCAGATCCAGCAGATGGTTCACATAAGTGGAGCTGATGTTGTTGCCGGCAAAGTAGATTTCCGGAGTCTTACGCTTGTCCTTCGGCAGCATATTATAGAAGGAATGAGACAGCATCTCGATCGCTGCACGCGCGCCCAGGTAAGATCCACCGATTCCGATGACGATCAGAACCTCGGAATCGCTTTGGATTTTGGCAGCTGCCTTTTGGATGCGTGAGAACTCTTCTTTATCATAGTTGGTCGGCAGATCAATCCAGCCGAGGTAGTCAGAGCCTGCTCCCGTCTGGTTATGTAACTGTTCATGAGCCAGCTTGATGGGCTCAGCGAAATAATCAACTTCGTGTTGGCCTACAAAGCTCAGTGCCTTGCTGTAATCGAATGTTACTTTTTTGGACATGGATAGAACCTCCTGTTTTACCATTGCCAATGGTCAGGGCATTTGCCTCTGATGCGACTTAGCAATAGAATACTTTAATTTAAAGAACCTGACAAGCGTATGCCACAAAGCGGCCCTTGACCATGATGCCACAGGGCAGCAGCTATAGCTGTGATATAAGTCAGACTAGTAATCGTGCTATGGTGCTATAGTACTGTTCTGCTGTGGGATAGAAAAAGGGTAAGACCGTAATATCACGGTACCTACCCTCCGGCAGCCTCCAAAATCAAGTACTGCTACTTGGCTGACTTAGCTCCCTCAATAGGAATTGTTCCGGCCAAAGCGGGTACTGCTCTCGGTAAGCTCCCTCTACTCACATTAATCTGCCGGGTAAGAGCAGCAGTAATCCGTTACACTGCGCACTTCCAGCTTAAAGGAGGACTTGGCAGGAACATGGAAAGTTCCTTCTCCTTGAATCTCCAGCCATTGCTCTTCACCAGGGAGTTGTACACGCAGATCGCCAGCGAGAATCTCCATAATCTCACGAGAATCAGTCCCAAATTCATAAGAGCCTGGAAGCATGATGCCAAGCGTAACCTTGGAGCCATCCTGCAAAATGACGGTACGGCTAGTAACCTGACCATCATAATAGATATTTGCCTTCTTAATAACGCTAACGTTGTCAAATCGCCCCATGGATGCCGCTTCTCCTTTGTCCGGTCAGATATATTGCCAAAAGCCTAAGGCTTATAGTTAAGACTACAGCAATGCTTTCACTTTGCTAACTACGTTCTCTACAGTGAAGCCATATTCACTTACGACGCGGTCGCCAGGTGCGGAAGCACCGAAGGTGGAAATACCGAGGATATCTCCTTGGTCACCCACATACTTCTCCCAGCCCATCGGGTAAGCCATCTCTACAGCCAGACGAGCTTTTACAGATGGAAGAATTACAGAATCCTTATACGCCTTGTCCTGCTTCTCGAACAAATCCCAGCTCGGCATACTGATGACACGGACATGGATGCCTTCGGCAGCCAGTGCTTCGTGAGCCTTCACAGCCAGTTGAACCTCGGAGCCTGTAGCGATAATTTGCGCCACTGCAGTACCTTCCTTAGCATCAGCCACGACATAAGCACCACGACGGATACCTTCACGTGCATGCTCTGCTGTAGCAGACAGGATCGGCAGGTTCTGACGAGTCAGCACCAGCGCTACCGGATTGCCCGTATTTTCCATCGTATAAGCCCAAGCTGCGGAAGTCTCATTACCATCTGCTGGGCGAATTACAGTCAGGTTCGGAATGATGCGCAGGGAAGCGAGCTGCTCGATTGGCTCGTGAGTCGGGCCATCCTCACCTACAGCAATACTGTCATGCGTAAGCACGTAGGTTACAGGCAATCCCATCAATGCAGCCAGACGTACAGCTGGACGCAGGTAATCAGTGAATACGAAGAACGTACCGCCGAAGATCTTCACACCACTGTGCAGAGCCATACCGTTCATGGCTGCTGCCATACCGAATTCACGGATACCGAAGTAGATATTGCGGCCCGCATAATCCTCTGGAGTAAAGTTGGTCAGGTTGTTCAGGTGTGTCATCGTCGAGCTCTCAAGGTCTGCAGAGCCGCCAGTCAGGAACGGAATGTTCGGTGCCAGGCCGTTCAGTGCATTACCAGAAGCTACGCGAGTGGAGACAGCCTTGTCCTCAGCGGAGTACTTAGGCAGGTCACGATCCCAGCCCTCTGGAAGCTTGCCGCTAATCGCGATCTCGAATTGTGCTGCCAGCTCTGGATAAGCCTTTTTGTACTCAGCGAACAGTGCATCCCACTCTTTGTTAGTGGCGATTCCTTTTTCCTTCACGCTCGCGAAATGCTCACGAACCTCTTGTGGTACATAGAAATCCTCTTCATATACCCATTTGTAGAATTCCTTGGTCAGCTTCGCTTCTTCCGCACCCAGCGGAGAACCGTGTGTACCACCATGGCCGCCTTTACCTTGCTTGTTCGGGCTTCCGTAACCGATGACCGTCTTCACTTCGATCAGGGTAGGACGAATCGCTTCGCCCTGTGCTTCAGCAATAGCTTTCTCGATGGCAGGGAGATCGTTACCATCTTCTACACGCAGCACTTGCCAGCCATAAGCTTCAAAGCGCTTAGCTACGCTTTCACTGGAGGAAAGATTCAGCTCACCATCCAAAGTAATATCGTTGGAATCGAACAGTACAATCAGCTTGCCAAGGTGCAGACGTCCAGCAAGGGAAGCTGCTTCGTGGGATACACCCTCCATCAGGTCTCCATCGCCGCAAATCGCATATGTAAAGTGATCTACGACATTGAATTTATCCTTATTATACGTAGCAGCCATTTGAGCTTCAGCCATAGCCATACCTACAGCCATCGCAATACCTTGTCCCAAAGGACCCGTAGTAGCATCTACACCAGCTGTGTGACCAAATTCAGGGTGACCTGGAGTCAAGCTTCCCCATTGGCGGAACTGCTTGATTTCTTCCATAGGCAGATCGTACCCGCTCAGATGGAGCAGGCTGTATAGCAACATGGAGCCATGTCCAGCGGAAAGTACAAAGCGGTCGCGGTTAATCCATGTCGGATGATCAGGGTTGTGGTTCATCGTCTTCGCAAACAATTGGTAGCCCATTGGAGCCGAACCCATTGGCATGCCCGGATGACCGGATTTGGCTTTCTCAATAGCGTCAATAGCCAGTGTACGGATCGTCGTAATGGACAGGTTATCAATCGTTGAGTTCTCTTCCTTATGAATCGCTTGCTTGTCGTCAGTCATGGTAAGCCTCCTCATAATAAATAACAAAGTATACCGTTGGTGAGTCGTGGCACAGAGGCGTCCCCAGAGCAGACAATGTTGGTCATTGCGCTGTCCGATGGAATCCATCTGCTTGAATCTTTCAATTTGACTTATTCATTCTCATGTATTGTACCATTTGCCACGCGGCTTTGCCAGATGTCAAAACGCTTTGAAGCCATTATCAAATAATATACCCGTTATAAGTAAAGCAATGCTCCATTGTCAAACCAGAATACAATTCGGACCGTGTCGTCACTCGGAATACCCCTCACCCGGGCTACCATGAGGACTGCATCATTATGCATGTTGGTAGAGAACTCCAAAATAACGCAAATAAAGCTCCCTTCACCCATGAGGGTAAAAGGAACTCATCTCTGCGAAAGCCCTTGACCAAAATAGCTTATACACATTGCGTGTGGGTTGGTATTTAACTCTCTCTATTGGGTCTCAAAAGGTGGGGCCAACTAGTCTGACGCATTCTAGTGACATGGTTTTGCAGACTAACTCCAGTAAGGATTATTGCCCACTTTGGCTTCCCGCATCCGTTGCAGTTGTTGAAGCATCCGATGTGCTGCCAGAGGCGGCGCCGTCTGCTGCTGCTTGATCTTCATTTGGCTTGGATGGTGGATTGCCCTCCCCTTCCGGCGGTGCACCCTCAGGAGGTGTTCCATCTGGTGGTGTTCCTTCTGGCGGTCCACCTGCCGGCGGCGTGCCTTGCGGTGGTGTTCCTGTCCTGCCATCATTCGCAGCCTGCGGAGTTGCAGCGTCCGTTCCACTACTTGTATTCGTATCCGTACTTCTCATACTAGCGTTCATATCGTTACTTGTGTCGGTGTCGATGTCGGTATTGGTTTTGGTGTTGGTATTGGTGTCAGTATTAGAGTTCGTGCTGGATACAGCGGAGGAGGAGTTAGTTGCACCTGAGCTAGATGTATCATTTGTACTTCCGCAAGCGCTAAGGGCAACGGTCATCGTGAGCATTGCGGCAATTGTAGCTAAGTTTTTCTTTTCCATGGGATTAGGCCTCTTTCCATTGATAATAGTAAAGATAAGATTGGTACGAACTCTTGATTCCCTCACATTATCTCCCATGAAGCTGAAGCACTTATGAATGCACGTTGAGTATTTCCTGAATGCACCAATAGTCAGTAAGTAAACACATAGCATACAAACAATGAAGCAACGTAATAGTACTCTACGGCACCCCATGAAAAATAAAGTAGCTACATGTCAGCAGTTCATAACTTTATATGCCATACACATAAATGACAGAAACATATGTAACACAAACATATATAACACAAACACAAACAGCTTTAAAGACAGGGACACACAAGTAATACACAGATGGAAATGTACAAGTGATACACAAAAGGAAATACACGACAGGTATACATCAACCTGTACACCTGTGCACCAAGCCAAGGTATAAAACCAAATATAGCCCATAGAGTCCGTCCTCAAGGAACAGCTTCTACGGGCTATACAAAAAAATCACTTGAATTAGAATACGGTCATTGATTAGAATACAACCGTCTTGTTCTCATGCACCAGAATACGATCTTCTACATGCCATTTGACCGCACGGGCTAAGACGACACGCTCAATGGTCCGTCCAATCCGCTTCAGCTCATTTACATCATCACGATGGCTGACCCTTTGAACGTCCTGCTCAATGATCGGACCGCCGTCCAGCTCCTCGGTCACATAGTGTGCCGTAGCCCCGATAATTTTAACCCCACGGTTATAGGCTTGCGCATAAGGCTTTCCCCCCACGAAGGCAGGCAAGAAGGAATGATGAATGTTAATAATGCGATTGCGGTAATGCTCAATGAACTTAGGTGAGATGATCTGCATATAACGAGCCAGAATAATAACATCAATCTCGTTACCGATCAGCTCCAACTGTTGCCGTTCTGCCTCAACCTTCGTATCCGCCGTTACAGGTACATGATGGTACGGAATCCCGAATGATTCAACGTACTCCTTCATATCTGGATGGTTACTGATGACCATAGCGATATCCGCATCCAGATCACCTGCCTGCCATTGCCACAACAGCTCTACGAGACAATGATCCTCCTTGGAGACGAAGATCGCTAGCTTCTTCTTACGGCTCACATTCGTGATCGTCCAATCCATATTGAACTGGGAAGCTACCTGCCCAAAATCCTGCTCCAGGCCTGGCAGCGAGGAATCTAGTTCGGGAAGGTCGAACTCGACACGCATGAAGAACATTCCGCCTTCTGGGTCCATTGTGTACTGATCGGATTGAACGATGTTCGCACCGTGCTCATGCAAAAAGCGTGAGACAGCTGCAACGATGCCCGGACCATCCGGACAGGAAATCAACATGCGTGCACGATTAGCATGAGTCGTGTGTGCAGCATTGTGTGTGTTCTTTACATGAAGCTCCATTTGAAAAATGATCCCCCTTGATTATGCATTCACCAACAGCTCCTTGCCTGACAGCAGGGCAATGAGGCGGTGGTTAATCTCTTGTTCTGTAAGCTCCGGGAAAATAGACGCCTGCACAACGGTATCGTACAATCGCTCCAGTGGCTCCCTTGGGTCAGCTTTTCTCGCTTTAGCATCACTCTTCAGCAGATCCCAGGTACTCAGGACAAATTCCCGAAGATTCGTATCGGACTTGCGGAAAAATGCATGCAGCTCTTCTACTTGCGTCAAGAACTGCTCACCGAAGCGCTCAGCTACATTACCGCGCAGAAGTGCGATTTCAGCCTCATACATCGGCTGCTGCGTCTTGGCATCCTTACCAATCCATGGTGTCTCCAGAATGAACGGACGATCCTTCAGCAGCTCATGATTGACGATATTGCGAATCGTGTCATATCCGATGTATCCCGTGCCGATAGGTGTATGTCTGTCTTTGCCAGCGCCTACCGGATTCTTGCTATCATTCAAGTGAACGACTGCAATACGATCCACACCGACGAGCCGATCAAATTCCTGAAGCACCCCATCCAGATTGTCCACAATATTATAGCCGGCATCGTGAATGTGACATGTATCCATACAGACCGTTAGACGCTCATTGTGCTCGACCTTATCCATAATGGCCGCGATCTCCTCGAAGCTTCTACCAATCTCCGTGCCTTTTCCCGCCATCGTCTCTAGGGCAATATTGACTTCCGTCTCCTTAACCCCGCTCAACACCTCGTTAAGACCGTCGGCAATGCGGTTAATCCCGTATTCCTGATCCTTGTCCGTAAAGGCACCCGGGTGGAGCACGATATTCTTCACGCCAATCGCATGTGTGCGACGAATCTCTTCCTGCAGGAAGCTAACGGCAAGCTCGTACGTTGCTTCTTTATAAGATCCCAGGTTGATGATATATGGGGCATGAACGACAATCTCGCCCATCCCTGCCTCAGCCATAAGCTGCTTACCTTCGTCCAAATACATGGATTCCATCGGCTTGCGACGTGTATTTTGTGGTGCTCCTGTATAAATCATAAATGAACTGGACCCGTAAGATACCGCTTCCTTCGTGGCACTTAGCAGGCCCTTGTCCGAGAAAGATACATGGGAACCGATTTTCAACATGTTGCATCCCCCTTTTAACCTTCGCGAATTATTCCCCTATTCTAACGTGATTATCACGTACAAACAACATTAATATCCTAGAAGATATGAGAATATAAGAGAAGTGTCAATGTGACGGCGTAGTTGATGCAAAGGATACGATGGATATCATAGACATGACGATGATGAATGATAGTTACGAAGGATGCAATGACACGGTTGATCACATGAAACCATAGATACAAAGAAACCCATGGATGCGGTACGACCCATAAGATACGATGGATGTGTAGGTACTGTGAATGCGAAGGGTACTGTAAATGCGTTGGATAAGCTACATCTGTATTTCTTCTCCTTTTGTTTCCAGACAATTATTTCCGTTATGATAAGAATCACATTCATACCTGCGCGATAAAAGCGTCAAGCATCTGTACACGGGTATTTTAATTTAGAAACAACGTATATATCACTCCATTGAAGAGGACGGAGATACACTTGAAAATAGCTATTTGCGGTGGAAGCGGGCTTATTGGCAGCGCACTGGTAGACTTCAGCAAAAAAAATAACCATGACATCATTATCGTATCGCGAAAATCTCCTGATCGAGAAGCATCAGACTCCGCTATTACTTATGTAACCTGGGATGAGCTGAAGCATAATCCAGAGCATTTGGAAGAAATCGATGCCCTGGTCAATCTCGCAGGCGAGAATTTGAACCAACGCTGGACGAATGCAGCCAGGAAGCGCATCCTGCAATCCAGACTCGATACAGTTGCTTCTGTCGCCAGCATTGTAGCAGCTCTCAAGCACAAGCCCAAAGTAGTCATCCAGGCTTCGGCTATGGGCATATACGGCACCTCGGATACAGCTACTTTTGTAGAGAACTCGCCCACTCGTACTGACAGCTTTTTGGCAGAAGTCAGCTCAAAATGGGAGCAGGCAGCCGACGCCATCCAAGATACACGTTTAGTGAAACTTAGAATTACTGTGGTACTGAGCAATAAGGGCGGAGCTTATCCTTTGCTGCGTCTGCCTTACAAGCTTGGTGTCGGCGGCAAAATGGGTGATGGACAGCAATGGACAAGCTGGGTCCACATCGCTGATATGGTTGGCATTATCAACCACTGCATTCACGATACTAGCATCTCTGGGCCAGTAAATGCTGTAGCTCCCCATCCTGTACGCAATGAGGACTTCGGCCAAACCATTGCAAAAGTCTATCATCGGCCTCATTGGCTGAAGGTACCTGGTTTTGCAGTATCCGCAGCCATGGGTGAAGCCAGCGAGCTCGTTCTGGAGGGACAGAAGGTACTCCCTGCCAAGCTGCTGGAGCATGGATATACCTTCCAATTCCCAACGCTGGAAAAAGCTTTGGAGGCTCTGCATCGGGCGGAGCAGGAGGGCTCTTAAGCCCTCCTGAACACTACATGGCTCTAGTCACTTACTTCTTATCTATTCACTTGCTTCTTATTTATTCAATTGCTTCTTATCTACTTGCTTCTCACCTACTCACTTGCTTGCCTCCAGCACTTCCAGACCATTCAAGTATGGTTGCAAGGCTGCAGGGATTCGAATACTGCCATCCTCCATTTGATGATTCTCCAGCAGTGGAATTAGAATGCGTGGTGAAGCTACGGCTGTATTATTCAAGGTGTGGCAATAGACGAGCTTGCCCTCCGCATCCCTGCAACGAATATTAGAGCGACGAGCCTGAAAATCATGAAGGTTCGAGGAGGAATGCGTCTCCCCGTATGCATTACGGCTAGGCATCCATGTCTCGATATCATACTGTTTGTACGTTTTTTGCCCCATATCTCCTGTGCACACTGCAACCACTCGATAAGGTAATTCCAATAGCTGTAATAGCTCCTCGGCATGCCCTGTTATTTCCTGAAGCATGGCTTCGGATACATCAGCAGACGGCTCACACAGGATGACCTGTTCCACCTTCGCGAATTGATGCACCCGATACAGTCCTCTTACATCCCGACCACTGGAGCCTACTTCACTGCGAAAGCAAGTGGATGCAGCAGCAAGCTTTATAGGTTCACTTACATCAACAATTTCATCTGCGTAATAGGATACCAATGGAACCTCGGATGTGCCTACTAGCCATCTTTCTTCATCCTCCAGCTTATAGACCTGATCACGCCCTAGCGGAAAGAAGCCTGTATTGAGTAAAGCTGGCTCCCTGACCAGTAACGGTACCTCCAGAGGAGTGAATCCATGGCGTAGCAGGATATCCATTGCCAACTGCTGAACAGCTCGATGCAGCAATACGCCGGCGCCTTTCAGGACATAACTACGAGCCCCGCCCATCTTGACCCCACGTGCAATATCAAGCAGGTCATGAAGCTCCCCTAGCTCCACATGATCCCGGAAGCCTACCGGCAGTGAGGGAATCATACCTACCACACGTAGCTCTACATTATCCAAGTCAGAATTACCAACAGGTGTATCTGGAGATACGACGTTAGGAATCAAATATAATAAACGCTTCACCTCAAGCTGCACTTGATCCAGAGTAGCATCCAGTCTCGCCAGTTGTTCGTTGATGTTCAGCACCTGCTCACGCAGCGCATCTGCCTCCGGCTTCATCCCCTCACGCAGCAGTTGACCGACCTTCGTCGAATGACGATTCCGTTCTGCCCGCAGCAGCTCCGTCTCCTGCAATAGAGCACGCCGCTCTTCATCCCGGGCCAACAGCTCATCTACAGACACATCAATCCTTTTGCCGTTAGCAGCCTCTTGTACCTGCTCCGCATGCTCCCGAATCCATTTCAAATCCAACATCATTACCGTCTCCTTTGGCTAAAAAAATGCAAAGAGCGCCCTCATCCCTTGGGACGAGGAGCGCTCTGCTCGCGGTGCCACCCAACTTGCCAAAGCATGCTTATGGTGCCTGCTTGGCCTCTTGGTCCGCGATAACGGGCGGTTCCGGTTAACTTGGAGAGTAGCTAGCTCCCCTGGCGATAACGCCTCCGAGTTGGATTCTCTTCAATGGCGTGATTCCGATCTGTAATTGTACGGACCATTATAATGGAACAGTAGGCCTACTTGCAAGTAATCAGCTTCATTTAGGTCAGCTTTCATAGGTCAGCTTCACTTAGGTCCGTCGGGTTCACTTAGCTCAATTTGCCAGCCCATGACTTACATTAGATGGTCTCTCTGTACTAAGAGGACTTGAATATTGAAAAGCGACTCCCGGCAGCTTCAAAATATCCCTATGTTGAAGTAGATATTCCTTATACGGTATCATCGCTTCATTATTAAGTAGAGAGCCGTTAGTAGATGCCAGATCCTTGATCCGATACTCCCCCCTCATAGACTCTGATATTTCTATATGCAGACGTGACAGACCTTCGGCATCTGAAATCCGGTAGGCACTCTCTTCGCCTCTTCCTATAGTGAAGCTACTCCGCGACAACCTGATCGGTACCGTCTCATTCAAGTAGTTGCCCTCTGTATCTAATAGATACAAGCAAGCGACCTGCGTGTCGTGCTCCTGCCGCTGTTGAGCAAGCTTACGATCCTCTGACCCCAAAAAACGGGTTGCATCCGATGAACTGCTCGCAAGAATATCCGTATTTTCTTTTAATGAGGAATAGTAGTCACCTGAATTCACTTCTTCATAGTGAATGCTATTGCTACGGTCATTGTCTAATTTGTTGTTCTCCTGGCTCCCCGGAACATTGCCACTATCACTTGCCAAATACGGATCTGTACCGCCAAGCGCCTCTCTCGTTCGCTCTTCTTCATGCCCTAGTCTACCTATGTGCTTTCCACGGTTGATCTCCATTTTGGAGCCTTCTAGATCCCCTTTTCTTTGCTGCTTGCTCATGTAGCCTGTAACACGATCGACTTGGAAACGGAATATCTTGGCTCCTTTACCTGAATTCGCTGGCTCATAGTTTTCTAATTCACCTGAATCAAGCTCTGCTACATGCTCACTGTAATCTTTAGCACCTCTGCTGAGACGTAGCTTCCCGAACCATGCTAATAGCGTCACTGTGCTAAGTAGAACGGTGACAGCCGATGTTATGATCAGATTGGAGAGACTTGGATGGTCCAGATAAAGATACCTCCACACGCTTGCGGCCAGGAGGATACATGCTGACATGATATATGTCCGATATTTACGAGGACCATTCGTTGAAATGTCCTCCTCCATCTCATCATCGTCAGCCGAAGCCTCCCCATAATTCCACGCTGGTGGATCATTAAATGACGGAGCTTGAAGCTGGGGAGCCTGAGATTGTACCATGTGCGAAGCTCGCTCACCACTACTGCGTCCACGTTGTCCCAGGAATGGTCCATACTCCCCTTCCCCCTCCGGGTGTCGTTCGGTCTTTCTTAGAGCAGTTTTACTTAGATATGAATCCACAGCCGAGTTCGATTCAGAGAGATGATCACCTTGAACACCATCTGTTGAAATCTGGCTTTTCCGCTGAGCAACAAGACCTTTTGCTCTCGAAGAAGAGCTAACATTAACAGGTGCAGCCCCCGTATCTAGTACTGCAGATGCTTGTGAGTATATGGCTGTCTCCGAGGCTGTAGCTATACTCGTCTCCTTTGAATCGTTAGCTTCCAAATATTCAAGCAAGAGCAGCTTCATTCCCTGCAGATCAAATATGTCCTGATCGCACATTTGCAGTAATCGCTGCAGCCCATCGCCTTCCAATTCTTTTATGGAGCTGAGCAGTCGAATAATTAATTGCTTAATGTCTTGCCCCACTGAGCATGCATCGAATCCCTCTCTTAGCGGGAGATAAGTCAGACGTACTGCATATTCAGCCCCCGTACCCTCTACAAAAATGTAGTCTTCATGAACAACGAATTGCAAAGGTGTAAGCATATACTCTCTGGACGAGTCTAATGCATCTAATATTTCATAAAGTAGCTTGTACAGCATCTGAATGGAGTGTCTGTGGGAGAACCATATATGCGAGAGCATTTTCAGACCTGTAACGTCATACTGAAATGTGACCTTATTATCTACTTCTTTAATTCTAAAGGCCAATAAGCTGTGAATCCGATTGGAGGTCAGCATACCTGCCTGTGTTCGATTAAGATCAGTTGAGCTCAGACCATTCTCAGTGTCGATCATCATAAAGATCCCGCCATTTTGAACAAAATCTCTTGTTAAATTCACCTCCTGCCCTCCTTATGCATGGATCAAATAGAAATAAGTACTGATAACCCCTGGAATTACAGCAATCATAAATGGAAAACGCAGATAAGAATCTCTTCCTGCTGCAAGAGCCACCTTGCTTCTAAGTAATAGGAACCCTCCAATCTGTAGCAGCAAGCTTCGTAGACGACCTACCATCTCACGCCTCCAGAGAAGCATAATAACTCCAACCAAACCTGCGTACAGGATGGAATAGAATGCGGCATGTAATACGAAAGCAGCACCAGTCCAAGCCCCAATCCCGCCAAATAGCTTCACATCCCCAGCCCCAACAGCACCTACCCAATATAAAATGAACAGTAGCCCGAATCCGGTACCAAGCCCTGCAGCAGCAAAAAGAATCCCAGCCCAGCCATCACTATATCCGTGCAGTATCAGACCTGAAAGTATAGTGGGTATTGTAAGCTTATTCGGTATTTTCATGGACCGTATATCCGTAAATAGTGCTATCAGCAAGAAGCATGCGCACCCTATATACATCCAGCTCAATATGGACGCCCCCAATTATTTTATTCAGCATTTTTGTATAGCAAGCTCAGCTCTAATCCATCTGGAAATATCATATGAACTATTTGTTAGCTTTGTCTGCCACCTCCAGTGGACCCTCAAGCGTTGCTCCACTATCGCTCTCGATTACAAAGCTCCATGTACCAAGGGTCGTATTCGTACCCACGAACCAGTTCCATTCAACGTAGCCTTGCTCATCGGCCACAGCCCATCCTACGTGTCTTGCCACACTTGCTCCTGACTTGTAATAGATGGACAGATTAGCTGAGCCGCCTGGCTCAATCCTGGCCCGTATTTTGTTATACACTCCTCGGATAGCTGGCTTCGGTGCTTCGATAAGCTGAATCGTACCCGTGACACCCGGCGAAGCCTCATCTCCTATTTCTTCACCGGTATCCCCAATCCAGAGCCGCTCCTCTGCCGTCGCCTGCAAGACCAGCTCACGCTGAACAAAAGGTATACGTATAGGAAGGACGTAGGATAGCTCGATCTTAAAATAAGGATCGCTTCTGCCCCGGAGTGCAGGAAGATGAACGCTGGTAACATGAATACGATCCAAGTCCAGAATACGGTCATCCATGAACGGCTTAAGCAACGGCTTGGCGACGGGATCAAGCATAGCCTCCGTAATCTTTCCTTTCATTCGATCAAATGGCTCAGTCCCCGAGCTTACAGCATCTCCTACCCAGAGCCCGATCGGCTCCGGTAGCGAATGTCCGAACTGCTCTGTCATCTCTCCCATCGTAAGCTTGGGTACAATCTCCTGCTCCTCAAGATCTCCAAAAGTTGTATCCGCATTATTCAAGGCCAGCGATACAGGATAGATCTTGCTTGCTACCTCCTTGGCTACCTCAGATGCAACCGTCTGTAGAGCTGTTGAGAAGACCGTCATTTGTACGATGTATACCAGCAAGATCACGAAGAACATGAACACAGGCAGGACCAAAGAAGCTTCCAGCACAATGCTCCCTCGCTCCAATCCCCAGACCTTTCCAGATCGGTGCTTAATAAGAGAAATGTGCCTGCTTTCGGACATAATAGGTTCCATGCTCAATGTCCTCACCTTCTCCAGAAGCTGCTCCTACCATCTTCATTACTCCAGGCAGGAACCACAGCCTGATACCACTTCGCACCTCACCTAATGCATAGGTCGGTCTTTCGGCCGGGTTCACCCCCGTCCCATAACGAATCAAGGCCAGCATGCGAGACAACTTCTGTCCTTTACTGCTGTGCATCATCATGAACAATCTGAGATGGTCCTTGTAAGTGAGCTTAATTCGAACGTAGTCTGATAAATACAAATAGCCTTGCTGGGCCAGCATCAGCATATCTTCTATGGCCTTCTCCACTCCGTACAGCAATGCTGCTGCTAGTACAGCAAGCGGATGTCCTAATGAAGAATATTTCTGTAGACCCTCCATCGTCCGAATGGCCATTCGCATAGCAAAAATCTCACCATAAGCTGCTGCCAGGTTACCTGTGGCATTATGAAACCCATAAATAATGTACTCAGCCTCCTGATTACCAATCTCTAACTGATCATCCAAGGCCTGCGTTAACCCCTGCCTGGAGGTGCCTGAACCAATCACATCCTTGAATCTTCCAAAATCAATATGTGAGTAGTACGAGAGTGCATATTCATTCTGAAAAAATTCATCTCCCATGCTGCTTAGCATGCCTGCAGCCGCTTCATATAATTGGTCCATGGCATTCATTGCCGCTCCACCCGTTTCGGTGGGATCAACCGAATGGTTCACCAAGCTAGTCGGCTGAGCTGCAGTTGAATTGAACGCGAGACTTTGTTCATAATATCCTTTCAGCTCCTGAAAAGAGTTGTTCGACTCCTTGTTCTTCGTTAACAGATCAATTAGACCGTATGCTTCCTTCAGCCTCTCGGTAGCTTTTTTCTCCATCTCTTTGCGCTCACGATCAGACCCACGGGCACTATCGAGTGCCTGTTGCTCCTGATCCAGCTTATTGCTACTGCCTTTCGTTACGTACGCCCTCTCGTAAGCATAAACACGGTCAAAGGCTCGTCTTACGGCTTCCTTCATTTCCAGGTCGGTATGCTCCCGCAGAGGAATTTTATTTAATGTTGTAATCACGCTCCTTATATTGTTGTTAGCTGCATTCCACGCATTTCTTTGTTGAGCGATCCCTGTCTCCACGGATCGGAATACATCCTCTGAAGTAAGCAATTCGCTCACTCTATCCCTGGTAGCCGCAAGACGGCCATCTGCAGGCACAGCGGCATTTGTGGGTGATGGTGATGAGCTCACCGTATCATAGCTGTCATTAGCAGCTCGCTGCTTATATTGGGCAATGACTAGCCTCATTTCACCATTAATATTTCTGGCCTCTGCTAGCAATGCCTCAGCTTTAACCAACCCCGTATCATGCTTCTGCCTGAAGCTGTCCAATTCGCTCTGGATATGAGCTAGAAGCCTGTTCAACTGTTGTCTGAACTCGCGAAGCTCCCTCTCTTTGCGTTCGGTAGGGTCCCTTTTGAATGCTTCATAACGATCTAGGTAATCCAGATATTGCGATGCTGCATCAGCAGCACTATCCATCTCCTCATAGATGTACTTATTCATCTCAAGTGAGCTCTGCCCCATGATAAGCTTTCTAAGACTTGTGGCTCCCGCCGCTGCTTTACGCTGTTGGTTTAAGGCCTCATCAAGCTTGGCTTCACGCTGTTCATACAACTTATGCAGCCGCTTCAGCAAATCGACTGTATGGGAGGCCTCCTTCATCTCTTGGGAGATCGGCTTCAGCTTATCCACGATCTCGTATGCAAAGGTGACGGGTGCCCTGTACTTCATATCCTCTCGAATCTGAGTATTGAACACCCCATAGCTACCAAGCATCCTATCCATACTCAAGGTGCTGCTGTCCAGACGGCTCCTCATCAAGCCGAATGCTCCTTCACGCGAAGTAACTATTGTACTGTCATTCAGAACCTTAGTCATTATGCGGTTACCTGTCCCTTCGCCATAAGCAAATAGCCCATACTGCTGCTGTAGCACCGGATCATAGGAGGACATTACAGATCGGACTGCTGCATGAGCCAGCTTTTCCGTCTGAACATGCAGGGCTGCGATACGAGCGTAATCAATGAATACAGCGGTGAAGGCAAAGACAAAGGCCAGAATAATAATTAAAAAAACAGAAACTGCACCTTCTTCGTTGTGCCTATGCCGGAACATCTTTACCTCTCCTCTTCCCACTCCGGGCTTAATTTTCTCTGGCTGCGTAATCCTGTAGCACTGCCCCTGCTGCGCCGGTCTTCAATGGTATCCCTTGACCAGTTCCCTTGAACTTCGGCCCATAATAGCGCATCAGTTCAATAGTTCTTATATATTCAACAGGGTCTACCACCCCGGCATAGCTTGAGATGGACAGTCTGTCTCCCTCCAGAACACGGCTTAATAAAGGCAGATGTATCATCTTGCTTAGCTCCGTCGTCACCCTCCGGTTAATCATAAAATTCTCATAATACTGCTGCCCCTTCATTCCGCCCGGTATGGCCCCGCTTGCCTGCGACATCTTCTTCTGTGGCAAGCCCTGCCCCGTTGACATTTCTGGTATAGCAACAGCCTGCCGTGTATCGGCCCCAGTCCAGCCAAACAGTGCCCCTATCATCGCATCATCTGTCATACGCCAATACAGAGGATCACGCTGCCCTTCCTCCACCGCACCATTTGTCGGTACTTTATAGCTATTGTCCCAACTATATGCCGCTCGTTCGGAAGCAGTAGCGGCAACCTGAATGAGAATGGATTTCTGGTATAAATACAGACAGAAGAATAGCAGTATAAAAATAATGAACATAATGATAGGAAACACCAAGGATGCTTCTAGCGAAAAGCTCCCCGCCTCATCGGAACCCAGGTCCCGACTCATTTGCCGTCCATAAAATCGCTGCTCTTCTTATCTGCCTTTTCTAGCAAACTGGAAATAATCTCTGTAATTTGCTTTCTGAAAATGACAGCCACAGCAATAAGAATGGCAATAATCAGGATCATTTCTAGGGTGCCAAGTCCCTCTTCTTCCTTCCACAGTCTCTTCCAACCTGAAGCTATCGTCATTAACATCGCTTTCTCCTCCTACAGATCCATAATCATAAAAGCGGGTGCTCCAATTAATACAATGACCGTTAACAAGATCAGCGCCATGGGAAACACCAGCTTGGATGATGCCTGCTCCCCACGAATTCGACTGATCGAGGTCCTTTTGCTCCAAAGTGTCTGAGACAGCTCGTGCAGTGCCATGACAAAGTCACTGCCGCCTCTACGCATATTTAACAACACCGTTGTGGTGAAGATCGTTACTTCCTGGATGGCACAACGCTTGCTTAACTGCTCAAGAGCTTGCTGAAATGAATATCCGTTATTCCATTCACCAATTGCTTGCTTCAACTCCTGATACAGTGGATGCTCAGTAGCCCCACTCTTCTCGTTCACACAGTGCAGCATAGCACGCTGTACCGTCTCCCCTGCCCCGACAAGCAGCATGATCTTCCCCAATAGCTCAGGTAATTCCATGAGAATGGCCTGGTCCCTGTTGATCACCTTCGTATGCAAATCTCTGAGCAGCGCAGCAGGAATAAGTATGGCTAGTAGCAGGCTCAAGATAAGCCCCGCCGTGTCTCCACCGGTTATGACCGTTAACAGACAGCCGAGAGCCAGTATTCCATAGCTATAGCCCATCAGTTCAGCCAATAGTAGAATTGTTCTCTCCCCAAGCTGATCCATTCCATGCAACTTACCAATCATTCTTTGCAGTCGGAACATCAGAAGTGGACAACGCTGAATCAAGCACGACGACAGTATTATCCATATAAATGGACCCGACAACCTTTGTAGCCGTAATCCCGGCATTCTGATGCTTTGTATCGAACGATACTTCTTACCGTGCATTAGGTTCAGCACCACCCAGCCGCCCACTTGCAGAACCAGTACAACCAAGACAGATTCAATCATGTATTTCCCTTATCCCTTCCTCATACTTCAATTCTGACGATACGGCTCATCCACATTAGACATAGCCCCAAGACGAGAAGACATAGTGTAGAAATTATTCTGCCTGCACCGCTATAGAGCGGCTCCATATAATCCGCGGCAGATAGGTTCATGAACAGCACGAACAGAAACGGGGCTGCGAACATCGCCTTGGCCTCAAATTTTTTCTGGGCAATCATAATTCGGATATCCTGTTGAATTTCCAGCTTCTCTCCTATCACGCTAGAAGTTCTGCGCATGACCTCTATTAAGTCCCCGCCAGTACGCTTACAGGTGACGAATACATCCGCAAAATTCCTCCATCGCAGCTCGCTGAGCAAAATCCAGCAACGCAGCTTCTACAGGCTCCCCGTACTCCATACGCGCTATAATAATGCCGAACTCCCGGATAAGATCATTCTCCCCTTCCGGGCTGAGCAGCTTCAGATCCTGAACGGCCTCTCGAAAGCTGTTCTCCACGGATCTGCCCGCAGCCAGAGAGGATGACAGCGAATATAATGCCTGCTTGAATTGAATACTGAGCGTCGCTCTTCGCCTTGCAAGTAAGAATCGACTGTACGGTCCAGGACAGGCCATTGCACCACCCGCAAGTATTAGAGCTATTAGTGCATGATGATAAAACAAGTAACCTATACCGTAGAGCAGACCACCTGAGAGCACTAAAATAACCCAGCGCTGTCGCTTGGACAGCATATACACTGTATAGCTAGGCAGGATATGTCCTGAAGAATTGTCCGCTGAGGAATCCTCATTTCTATACTCTTTTACCTTTTGTCCTATTATCTTGTTCTCTCTTGCCTTCCGCTCTCTTCCTTTAGGAAGACGATACAGACGCATAAGTCTTCTCCCCCCAGGCCACAGGGATTTCGTACCCGGACATCGCTAACTTGTCAACATGCACCATTCCGTCCCCACAAGGCGCCCAGTGTCCTGTAATACGTCCATCCATTTCCCCATCAATCTGAAACTTGTACAACGGATTCAGCTCCACCTCTCCATCTCTTACGCCCACGACCTCAGTAATCTCCATCACGCGCCGTGAACGGTCCCTAAGTCTTGATAAATGGACGATAATATCAATCGACGAACCAATCTGCTGCCGAACTACACTCAGCGGAAGCTCTGCTCCACTAAGCACCATGGTCTCCAAACGGCTGATCATATCGTGTATATTGTTACCATGGCCAGTGGACAAGGAACCATCGTGTCCGGTATTCATAGCCTGAAGCATGTCCAGTGCCTCGGCGCCACGCACCTCACCGACTACAATTCGATTCGGGCGCATCCGGAGCGAGGCTCGAATCAGATCACGGATGGATATGGCACCCTTTCCCTCTGTATTGGCATTTCTGGTCTCCAAGGACACCAGATTCGGGACAGTGACAATCTTCAGCTCAGCCGAATCCTCAATCGTAATGATCCGTTCATCTGCTGGAATGTACTGAGACAGCGCGTTGAGAAATGTCGTCTTCCCTGACCCGGTTCCCCCACTGATGAAAATGTTGTATTTACTTCTTACAAGTAGCTTCAACAATTCTGCGGTATGTTCATCCAGTGCATGAAGCCCGATTAAGTCCGTCATAGTCAAAGGACTATCAGGGAACTTTCTGATCGTTAACGTTGGCCCCTTCAAGGCCACAGGTGGCAGGACAATGTTCACACGAGAACCGTCACGGAGCCGCGCATCCACAATCGGAGACGATTCGTTCACAATGCGGTTGACTCCCGCCACAATCGTCTGAATAATATCCTCCAGCCGCTCTCTGGACTCAAAAGCCACAGGCACCTGGATGATCTCCCCGCCCTGCTCCACAAAAATTTCACGGTGACTATTGATCATAATCTCCGAAATACATGGATCATCCACGAGCGGCTGCAGCACATCAAGTCCCCGGAAGGAATCAAAAATACGACGCACAAGCCTGTACTTCTCTCGTGAGGTCAGTTCATCCAGCTGACGATCTTGCAGAATTCGGCGTTCAATCTGCTCCATTAGCTCCTGATCGTCGAGGGATGAGATGACATTCAGTCCTGTACGGATGTCATTGCGAAGCGCAAGAAATGTCTCTTCGTTCATACCGTTCTCCTTTCTTCACCGTACTCTCTTCCATGCATTCCCTTGGTGGCAGGCATTCATATTGCCCTGCTATACCTTGTACACCCACCAATAGCCACTAGTAATAATCACTTATCGTCACCATCATCACATCAGCATTCTATAGCTCATCCCCGAGTATGGCTCCACAAAGCAACCTCACCTCTCGCTGGAAAATAGGTGAGCTAAGCAGCAGCTCATCCAGCTGCATCTGCTTCCAGGAGGGAATGTACGGAAGGGACCCTGACAGCTTTATAAGAGCAGGAGGTGTATTTGCCAATTCTCCCATATACCGATTCACGACAAAGTGTACTTTGCTCATCCAGCTCTCGTAGGCAGATGAGTACTCCTTGTGGAGCAGCTCTAGCCACAGCATACATTTATGCATGGAGAGCAACTCGTCATTCAACAGCCAGATTAATTCATCAGTTCTATCCAATACACCCTGCAAGCGCCCGTTCAGCTCAGTAGAAGCATCAATGACAAGGACATCATAGCGGCCACCATCCACAATTGCCTGAATTAGCGCGGACGTCTCCTGCGCATCCATCTCAAGCACCTCTTTGCGATTGGCAAGAGGAGCGAATACATCAGCCTTCAGCACAGAGTGCCGCATTGCGTACTCTTGAATCGGCAGAATAGTCGAGTTCTGTTTGTGGCGTCCATCCTTGCCAGACCTGAGATCGTACAGTAGTCTTGATAAGCCCCTTCCAGCAGCTTCTCTCTGGTCGTGAAATAACGAGCTCGAATCCAACGTCTCCAGATTCAGATAGAACACAGAATAGCCGGCCCCGCCTAACTGCTTGACCATGTTCAGAGCGGTCGTTGTCTTCCCCGTCCCTCCACTTGCCGAGATTAGGCCAATCGTAAGTGTCCCCTCACGGTTACGCCTGCTCGCAACTGCAGCTTGTAGTCTACCTGCATCCAATATTTTCTCCAGCAATCGGGGCAGCGGCTGATACATGGCAATACCCGTTCTTCCGTCCATAGTGGCTCCGTGCTCACTTAACAGCAAGAGAGGCTGCTCACAATCCGTATAGCCACTCCATGAATCCAGAAACGCCTGCTCCGCCACTACGACATCTGGCAGCCTTCTGTTCAATGACGATTCCTCCATAAATTGCGCGAAGGACTCCGACTGCGAGAAAGCCGTAATTCGCAACTGCCTGCTATACTCACTTCCGTGGAGATAATCCAACAATGGCTCAATGTATTCACGATTTTCCGTGGCAAGTACGGCTGTAATCGACATCAAATAGCATCACATTCCTTCCGTTCCATGAACGCAAAAAAGCACCGTCCATCCATCGCTATATAGCCAATGGTGAACGGTGCTTCCGTTACGTTCTATATTTTTACTGGTATGTTATCATAGATATGAGCTACAGGCAACTTTTTTCTGAACCGCAGCTACCGAAAGGAGGATTACGCTTGTCCAGACATTTACGGTTGATTGCCGTTATAGCAGCTCTGTCAGGCTGCCTGCTGCTGCTTAGCGCCTGCGCGAGAGGAGAAGCACATGTGACGGTCAATCGGGACAACAGCACTGATCTCGAGGCCTTTGTCAGCATCAGTGACCAGGCTCTGCAGACCTTAAATTTCCCAGACGCGCTGAGCTTCATCACCAGGTTGCTGGAGCCTTACGAGATCGAGGTGAAGGAACTGCAGGAGGCAGGAAGACAAGGACTTGAATTCAGACGACATTTTGCAGCTGAGCAACGTACGGATAGCACGACTACCACAGGAGCCAAGCCTTTACCACCAGGTCTGTCTTTTACACGTCTGGAGACGGCCCACCTGTTCACGACCGAATACAACATACAGGCTCAAGCGGATCTGATGAAGTTCATGAGTGGCGGGGGCCTGGAATCATGGACCCAGCGTATCCAGAGCATGAATTTCCTGACCAAGCGACTGCTTGACAATCAGCTCGATCTGTCCTTTAGCCTGACTCTTCCTATTAAGCCACTGACCCATAATGCGGATCATGTATCCTCGGACGGCAAGACGCTCACTTGGGATATATCCCTGCTCCGACCCAATACGGTAAATGTGGTCGTCAATGCCCCCAATATCCAGCGTATAGCATGGACAGCAGGGTCGGGCATCGTTCTATTGACCTTGGTAGTCTGGCTGCTACGCAGACGTCTTACAAAAAACGCTTCCTGATCTCCGGCGCGGGCATCTGGCAATAATCTTCCTTGGCTTTGCCGAACCAGCGATACCGATTGCGGGCAAAATACCGATACATTGCATCCCGCAGCGGCCCAGGAATCAGAATGAAGACATACATCATTGCAAGGGGCGAGCGAAGTCTTCTAGCTATTCTAAGCGCTGCTGTAGAGCGAGTGTAATAGCGTCCTTGTTCGATAAGGACAAGGGTATCAAGGGCCTGAGCTGACATTCCTCCAACCTGCAGCAGCTGCTCACCCCGTTCAGATTGCAGAGAAGCGAACTTGAAGTATCCCTTTGGGTCCCGTGCAATGATGAACCGGGTTGCCCCCTGGCAAAAATGACATATTCCATCAATGAGCACGATAGCGGATGAAGCAGATAACTGTACAAGCTCCTGCTCCTCCGTCGATGTAGGCACCTCAGGCGAGGTTTTTGTCATGGGAATCCCTCCTTTTGCACCAGACTGTTATGGAATAATCCACACACAAATTATAGTACAAAAAAACACCGTAATCCTCATCACGGCGTCTTGATGGGCAATCCTCCCACACATCGTAAGATGTCTGAAATGCGAATTGCTTCATACATTCTATAGTTCTCTCGCGCACTCCTGCTTATTCGGCAGCAGCCTTCTCAAGCCAGTTATGATCGTGCAGTTGCTGTCCCAGTTCTCCCTTGAACTGATCCATGCATTTGCAAATGAAATCCTTCCGGCAGACAGGACAAGGTGTTCTTAGCAAACGGCTGATGTTAGTCATTGTCCATTCCGGATGACGCTGATAGAAGACACGACATTCAGTTCCGTCTTCGAGGTACATCATAAATTCATAGAGCCCTTCGTTCTCGTTACTGCTGGCTTTTGTAAAGTTGACAATATTCGGTCTGTAAGAAGACATAACATCACCTGTGTTCTCAAATTTGTTCAGCAAAAACCTGAATCACCTAAGTCATATTAAAGAATTTTCACTTTGATGTCAAATACAAACGACGACAAAAGGGCTGACAGATAGCCTTGCCAGCCCTTGATTATGCACAGATCACTCCAGTATTACATGTGCAGTTGCATCTATATGATTGACCACTGCTAGGAGAGATAACGAATTAAGATGTATAATTCCGACCCAGGCCAAGCTCCGTCAAAAGCTGGCGGTAGGCGATTGAAGTACGGTCTGCTGGAATGTGTGCCTCCGCATGAAGATCCAGTGGCAGATCCTCCGGTGTCTGGGATTCCACCATTTCCCTGTCCTCATCAAATACCTGCAAATTGAAACGGATCGTGTCCTCGATCGGGGCCTCTTTATCAAAATTACGGGCGATAGGGCAAAACAATCGGGTGTACCTCGCAGACACCGGGGATGCACAATTCAGAATTCTCAGTCTACCTTCCTCAGGAAAATACACTGTGAGCGAAGCAGCAAATGGCGGAAAGACCCGAAATTCCCTTAACCACTGGAAGCCCTCTGGTGCTGCATTCATCTGCCCTTTTCCATAGTTGCTCACGGTACTCCAATATTCGGCAATCAGTTCGTTGCCATCGCGCTTGACCGTGTACTGCGGCACCTCGGTATTGTTACGATCACCAAAGGTCTCGGTGTGTACATATGCAAAATGGGATACGTCCAGAAATCCCTCCATTTGCCGCCCAGCCGAGCCCGCAATGTCGAATGGCGGGGGCAGAATCTGAATATAATCAGGATCATCCCAGGCCGGAAAATCAGGAATTAATTCCTCACCGCCGCCTCCGAGCGTAGTCCAGATCAGACCATAACGTTCCACCGAAGGGTAGACGATCAGCTTCAGCTTCGGAGAGATTTTGGCAGCGGGATGGGCAGGAACCGCCGTACATTTCCCTTCACAATTATATCGAAAGCCGTGATAAGGACACACAATCTCCCCATTTTCCACCCAGCCCTTGCTGAGCGGTGCTCCTCGATGGAAGCACAGATCTCTGGCCACCACCACTTTGTCACCACTGCGGTATAAGACCAGCTTCATGTCTAGCAGCTTGGCAGCGAGCGGCTGATCAGTTACCTCACTTGCATGAGCTACCGGGTACCAATATGAAGACAGCACCTTCCAATCCTCCGCGGAAAATGTACAGTCACGAGGAAGCTCAGGAGCAGAGGACGTCCGGGCAACAGACAATGAACTAGGATTACTACTCATATACACACCTTCTTTGGTCGAATTTACACAAAGGCCTCTATCTTATGGCGGGCTCTACTGTCGCGAAATACATGGACACTCTTCATCAGAATGTGAATTAAACTCACTTGATAATCATCAATTAACACTTAATATGTATACAATTTCAATAGTGGACATCCTATTTTTGTATGAATTCACAAAAAGACAAGGTTATTTTCCATATGATGATAAACAGATATCATTTTATGTAAGTATTGCTTCTTTAGCTGTTTGCTACTTCTCTATTTTTTTTATAAAAGTAATGTCCTACTTGATGCGGATGCAGAATCATAGACACAAAAAAACGCAGACCAGAGCTGATGCCCCGGCCTGCGCTTTTTTGAATCCCAGCTTTAGACCACTTCCAGTTCAACCTCAATGTTCCCACGAGTCGCCTTGGAATATGGACAGAATGCATGTGCATCCCTCGCCAGCTTCTCTGCCTGCTCCCGTTCAATACCTGGAAGCTTGACCTCCAGCCGTACAGCAAGACGGAAGCCTCCGTCAGCTGGATCTTTCCCTATGGACACATGGCTCGTAACCTCAGGGTTATCCAGCTTGACCCCCGCTTTTCTGGCTACATTGGATAAAGCACTCTCATAGCAAGCTCCGTACCCTGCTGCGAAAAGCTGCTCAGGATTTGTACCGTTGCCTCCGCCTCCACCCAATTCCTTAGGCATACTTAGATCGTGCTTCAACACACCATCGGAAGAAGCGACATGTCCAGTCCGACCACCGTGTACCGTTGCTGTTGCTGTATATAATGCGTCCATTCCAATCTCTCCTTTAGCCTAGATAGTGTAGTAATGCAGGTAGGTTGCCCTCTCTATATTTCCTTTAAACTTCTCACCATAAATGAAACGTCTATCACAATATTGCCCCAAGTTCTTAGTTAACAAGGCCCCATTTGCCTCTAGACACAAAAGTTGCACTAGACAAAAATAATTGAAGGAGTACAATGTAAGAAGATGAAACCGATGAAAATCATTTGACTTTGTACAATATATGAGGTGATAGAAATGGGACATCACGTTGAACAACCACCGGTTCAGACCGCTTCTCTCGCGGAAATGAACTCCTCTTTATCCGTCCCGCGCCATGCATCGAGGCTGAAAAAATTTCTCGCCTTCGCAGGCCCGGGCTATCTGGTAGCTGTCGGCTATATGGACCCAGGCAACTGGGCGACCGATATTGCTGGCGGCTCGCAATTCGGCTATAGTCTGCTATCTGTGATCTTAATCTCCAATCTGATGGCGATTCTGCTGCAGAGCCTATCCGGAAAATTAGGAATTGCTACAGGCCGAGATCTGGCGCAGGCTTGCCGGGAGCATTATAGCCGCCCGATTGTCATGCTGCTGTGGATCATGTGTGAATTAGCCATCGCTGCCATGGATCTGGCAGAAGTCATTGGCTCAGCTATCGCACTCAAGCTGCTGCTTGGTATCCCGATTCTGTACGGAGTTATCATTACCGCCTTCGACGTCATGCTTATTTTGTTGCTCCAGAACAAGGGCTTCCGTTCTCTTGAAATTCTGGTCATTGTGTTGATGGCTACCATTGCCGCGTGCTTCGGAATTGATCTGTTCCTGTCACAGCCTGCTTGGGGTGGAGTACTAAATGGATTCATCCCGAACACAGACATTTTGACTCAATCAGGTATGCTCTATATCGCCATTGGAATCATGGGGGCTACGGTTATGCCCCATAACCTGTATTTACATTCCTCTATCGTGCAGACACGCAACTATGAGCGCTCCAGTGCCGGCAAACGAGAAGCGATTCGATATGCAACACTCGATTCCACGATTGCCCTTACTTTTGCACTATTCATTAATGCAGCGATACTGATTGTCTCGGCAGCTGTCTTCCATGCTCAAGGTATGACGAATGTCGCAGAAATTAGTGACGCGTATTATTTGCTGACACCACTGCTAGGAACAACGATGGCGAGTATCCTCTTTGGTGTTGCACTGCTGGCTTCCGGTCAGAATTCCACGGTTACGGGTACCTTAGCTGGACAGATTGTCATGGAAGGGTTTCTGAATCTGCGTCTTCCTCCATGGTTCCGCCGCTTGGTGACACGATTAATTGCCATTATTCCTGCCGTCATCGTCACTGCGATCGCAGGCGAGCGAGGCACTGAGGAGCTGCTCGTGCTTAGTCAGGTCGTGTTGTCCTTGCAGCTGCCCTTTGCGATCATCCCACTGATTCGCTTCACCAGTGATCGCAGCAAGATGGGCGAATTCGTGAATAGACGCTGGGAGAATATACTAGCCTGGATAATTGCAGCCGTCATTATCACCCTGAATGTCATTCTCGTCTATCAGGTGTTCGCTGGCTAAATAGCTGAGGATCCTTAGGGGGTATGGGAAAGCTTGCTAAAGATTTGTCATGAATTTATGATAGTAACTGAGGAAATTCCACACGGAGAGGAGATTACGATGAGTATTTATGAATATACTGCCACTTCATTAAAAGGAGAGACCGTGGATCTATCCCGGTACCGGGGCAAGGTACTCCTGATTGTCAATACAGCCAGCAAATGCGGCTTCACGCCCCAATTTCAAGGATTACAGGAGCTCTACAACGAGCTTCATGAGCAGGGTCTGGAGGTTCTGGGATTCCCGAGTAATCAATTCGCCAATCAAGAGCCGGGGTCAAGCGATGACATACAGGAGTTTTGTCAGATTAACTATGGAGTCACATTCCCTATGTTTGAGAAAATCAAAGTGAACGGCGATGGAGCTCATCCCCTCTTCAAGCACCTGGCATCCGCGGCCCCCGGTCTACTCGGCTCCAAGGCAGTCAAATGGAACTTCACCAAATTTCTGGTCAGTCGCGACGGGAATGTCATCAAGCGATTTGCGCCAAATACTCCACCAGCTGACATCATACCCGATATCCGGCAGCTACTAGAACAATAGGTCCGACGTGATCGTCACTATTCCTCGATATGAGAGTCTTCCTTCAAGGCAAAAAAAAGAACCCTTGTTCAATGAACAAGGGTTCTTACTTCTGTTGTTAAATCAGGATGCGGTCGAGAGGACTCGAACCTCCACGGGCATACGCCCACTACCCCCTCAAGATAGCGTGTCTGCCATTCCACCACGACCGCATGTATTATTTAATGGCAACAGATTTATTATACTCCTTATTCATGAGTTTGTAAACCTCTAATTCATAATTAAATCATCAATTTACATAAATCCAGCAAGTGAAATGTTTGATCTATGCAACGTCGAATCACAAATGTTACCTTTATGTAATTTATATGTTATAAAATGTAACTTAAAAGGTAGATAAATCACTAAAATATGGCTTTTTATATTGACAAAGTCTTTATATCTATGTAAAAATAAACTCCATAAAGCAAAGGAAGCAATGAAATCTTCACTTAAATGATAGAATACATCACACAAAAATATAAGTGTTGAAAACTTTACTATATAAACAGAGAGTAACATGGATAGCGAGTTGTCAGGTAAATCAAACCTAAGGAGGGAGCCCCCATGAGCAAGAGTAGTCGATTGCTTGATTATGCTCATCTGTTAAACCCTACAACCCCAGCATGCGGCCACTCACAAGCCTATATTCTGTATGCCAGGGTCGCTTCAGGACAGATCAAGACGCTTGAAGAAGTACATGAGTATATGCGGGATCACCTCCTATGTAATCTGGTGAGAACAGATGGGATGGCCATCAAGGGGATCTACACCGCCACCGCACAGCAGGATGGCTGGAAGATTGCGCTGATCGACAAGATGCTCTACTCTCAGCAAAGCGACCACGCCAAGGATGCCAATGCATTATCCTCCTCCAAGCTGATCAAGCTTGCCAAGGCACTATATCCTTGGATCCAATTCGAGGAGTTTGAAGCCTGTCTACATCGTTATAAAGCCGCTGGAACACTTGCCACAGTCCACGCATGGATTAATTTCCAGCTAGAGGTTGATCAGAACGAAGCTGTTACTGGCTATCTGGATGCTGCTGTGAGCTCCTGTATATTTAATGCCGCCAGACGTCTGAACATCGCACCGGACAAGACGCGAGCCACAGCTCGGCAGATGCTGGAGGAGGTTGAATCGGAGTGGAATATCATCAAAGACCTGGACCCTGCTGAATTCCAGCGTCCTGTAGTACCCCATTCCATCTCCACAGCGCACATGCTGCTGCCTATACGGCAGAACGCTCACATGCAGACGAGCTAAAGTAAGCAACATCTACAATGTCGCCCCGGAAAGACCAAATACATCCCCTCATCCCAAAGAACTCCTACCGCTCTTCTCCCCTGCGGCAGGAGTTCTTATCTTTGTATTCCTTTTCATCCAAGGACTTAATAACGTCACCAAAAGTACCTTATCAAAGTAATTTAAGATTGTAAGAACACTTAAACAAGTGTATAATGACGTAAAAGGTTAAATCATGCCTGTTTTACCATGAATTATAGTATAGCGTTCGATCTTGGAAAATCATAAGGGGCGAATCTTCATGAATAATCGAAAACCTGTCACTGCCCTGGGATGGGCTATTAAGCGTAGACTTGCGGAGCTACAGCTTGATCAACAAAGCTTTTGCAAGCAATACGGAATCCCCCCCTCCCGCCTGTCCAATCTGATTCACGGCACAAGAAAAGCGAACCGATATAGGCAGCAGGTTATCGAAATACTAGGCATACATATGTTAGACCAAGACTAAGGGTCATGTCTCGCAACTACAGGTAGGGGAGTGTGAACGATATTGGTCAGAACCAAGGCATTGTCTCTGGAGGATGCCATTCATTCCTTGCGTAGTCAAGTGGTGGCCACTGATAAGCAAGGGATTATTCACGCTGCGAATCAAGCCTGGATCATTGCCGGAATGCACAACGGCAGACCTGCAAATTTTGATTGGGCGGGCCAGGACTACTTCCAGTATCTACACTGGCAGCACAAGGGTGATGATCTGCTACTTCGCAAAGGCTTTCGTGACGTCAGTCAAGGAGATCTCCACTTCCACAGACAGGAATACTTTCGCAGACACTGCGCAGGGAATGATTGGTTCCTGCTTGAAATAACCCCATTCATTGAGCCACATTCCCTGAAGATCAGCGGACTTGTCATTTCCCATACGAATATTACAGACTATAAAAACAGAGAATGCTGGTTGGTGGAGGCCTTAACTGCTATGAGTAGCCATCAGCATGTTCAGGACATGCTGCCTGTCTGCGCTGTGTGCAAATCCATCAAGGACGAAGCGAATCATTGGCTCTCTCTTGAGGATTACCTGTTCAAGCATACTCATGTCGACTGCACACATGACATTTGCCCGAATTGCATTCGCCGACTATATCCCGGTTACTCCTCCATCCTTGATCATCCTTAAAAGATAACAGTCATACAATTAGACAATAACAAAAGCCAGAATGGGGCCTTCAGCTCTCATTCTGGCTTTTGTATATTGATCATCCATTTTATTCATTGGATTTTTGTGAGGACTGAGTATCTTCAACAGTACGTTCTTCGACTTCCTCGTCTTCCATAGTACTCGCCTGCTGAAGCTTTCCTTTACGAAATCTTGTAAACTCTATGTATTCTTTGATAAAGTCCTTCTCCGCTTCAGCTAACTCGTTATCTTGGCAATTCAATTGCCCCATGATGTCAAAAAAATAAGCTTCCCGCTGCTCTTTAATTAAATCTTTGCCCATATCTCGTCCCATCATCAGCCAATCCAAAGAGACACCAAAAAAGGTGGCAATCTCAATGAGCTTACTTGCGCTTGGCTTAGTCTTGCCACGCTTCCAGTCACCAAAATTGCCAGTACTAATATTAAGCTCTGCACAAAACGCTTTCTTGGTTAGTCCCCGCTCTGCGATGAGCGCTTCAATCCTCTGATAGATCGATTGCATATTCAACCGCCTTCCACCCGAACTTGAGTTACATTACCAGAATGCAAATACTGAGATATTTTAATATATTATACCACAATATGCACACAAGGCGGTTCTTTCCTTGAACGGCACCCGCTCCATTCGGATAGAATCGCCCAGCAGAAGATCAGAAGCACATATCCGTTATGACGATGACTCTAAAAAGGAACATTGTCCACCTTCATCAAAATGGACTTGATTTGATTCAGCGATTCATTAAGCTGGGTCAAATCTTCTTCCTCCAGTACAGTTAGCCTCTTCTGCACCGTCTCAATCATGGAATCTCTGATCTCTAAGCAGAGCTCATCCCCACTGGGGGTAATCGACACATCAATGACACGCCGATCTGACTCACTTTGAATTCGCTCAACAAGTCCATATTCCACTAATTTATCGATCAGAGGAGTCATATTGGGCCTAGACACATGCAAATGCTTGGATAAATCCGATACTGTGGACCGCCGAATCTCCCATAGTATGAATAGTACCTGGACATTCGAAGAAGTCAGCGGATAACGAAGATTACTGGCCACCAGCTTCGGGGCAATGATCTTCTTTCCGATTAAGGGTAGAATCCCCAGCAGATTCTCTGATATATTCACCAATATGGGCTCATTCATATCATACACCGCCATTCCCTGATATAAAGCAGCACATAGACGCACTATATGCACTCTCGATCCTTAGCTACTCAAAAACTCATATCTTCCATTGTACACTAAAGCAGATTTTTTCATAAGTGGCGTGTTATTTGTCATCATAATCGGAAGTCCACAGCAAGTGTAAATATAACAAAAGAGCCTCTTCGAAGGAAGAGACTCTTGGTCGATTCAGATGCGGTCGAGAGGACTCGAACCTCCACGGGCGTACGCCCACTACCCCCTCAAGATAGCGTGTCTGCCATTCCACCACGACCGCGCAGACAATTCATGGTGAGCCATGAAGGACTCGAACCTTCGACACCCTGATTAAAAGTCAGGTGCTCTACCAACTGAGCTAATGGCTCTTACTAATATAATGTATTCCTAACGTAGCCTATGCTCCGACGAACCTTAGGGGTTCTCATCTTTCAAGCGGCTATGGGATAGCCTTATGACCCGTAGGGGATTCGAACCCCTGTTACCTCCGTGAAAGGGAGGTGTCTTAACCCCTTGACCAACGGGCCTTGATAAACAATGTCCTTGTGACAACAAAAATGAGTATATCAAAATCAAGGACCGTTGGCAAGATTAAATTTTAATATTTTTGACTAGCCCTTCACTGCGCCTGCTGTCATCCCGTCAATGAAGTATTTCTGGAAAGCAACGAATAAAATAAAGATCGGAATAATTGAGAAAAACGATCCCACAATAAGCAAATCATAGTTGTTACCGTAGGGTGTCAGCAAGGTCTTGAGCCCGATTGGTAATGTATATTTACGCTCGTCACTAAGTACCATGAATGGCCACAGGAAATTGTTCCAGCTATTCATCCCGTTAAGAATGGCCATGGCTGCAAAAGAAGGCTTCATGATGGGCAGAATCAGACGCATATAGATTCCATACTCCGACGCCCCATCAACACGTCCGGCTGCGATAATTTCCTTGGGAATGCCGCTCAGGTACTGTCTAAAGAAGAAAATGGTCGCTGCACTAGCGATACCAGGCAGTACAATCGCCGAGTAGCTATTCATCATCCCCAGATTATGAATGAGCGTATATAACGGCAGTAGCAGAATTTCGAAAGGTACCATCATAATCAGCAGTACACAGATGAACAGAAAGTTCTTGCCCTTGAATTCATAAGCGGCGAACCCGTAAGCAACAGTCGCGCTAATGAACAGCGTCAATGCCACCTGTACGACCGTAAGCAGGATCGAATTGAAGAACCACGTAAAGTACGCATGATCACCTGTGAACAGGTACATATAGTTGTTGAAGCTCATTACAGATGTATCAAAGCTTAGATTCAACCCATAGCGTATCAGCTCCTGACCAGGCTTGAAGGAAGCAAGGGCGATTGCATAGAACGGGAGTAGGATCAACGCGCATAGTATGGAAAAGATCACAACAAGACTGATTTTAAGAAGCAGTTCTTTTCTCTTCACCTGTGCATCCTGCCGCAGACCGGAATAAGACTGAATAATCACATCCTTCTTCATGCTTAATCCTCCTTCTTGAACAAGCCGGAAAAGGCCAGCTGCGTCAGATTAATAATCATCGTAACTGCCAGCAGCACAATCCCTACAGCCGCCGCGTAGCCAAGATTATTCTTCTCAATTCCTTGTCGGTACAGGTAACCAACAATCGTAAGTCCGATGTTCTTTGGCGAATTGTTTCCGTTCCAGAGCATCATGCTCTCAATGAACATAGCAAGGCCGGCATAAATACTGATGGTCACAACATAGATCGTCGTCGGCTTCAGCAGCGGCACAGTAATCATGCGGAACTTCTGAAATGCAGAGGCTCCGTCAATTGAAGCAGCCTCATAGTATTCATCCGGAATATTCTTGAGCCCCGACAGAAAATACAGCATGTTGACCCCAGTCCAACGCCATGTCGCGAGCGCAAGCAAGGCAATGAAACCCGTAACCTGCCCTTTCAGGAACTTGACTGGATCAATACCGAACCAGCCGAGCACACTGTTCATCAGTGAGCCATCCATTTCTCCGAAAATCAATCGGAAGATGGTACCCGCTACCACGACAGAGGTCAACGCAGGGAAGAAGAAGGATGACTTAAAGAATTCTCTCCCCCACATCATCCGATTATTGATTAACACGGCGAAGAGCATCGGGAAAGGAATCAGAATCGCTAGCGTCAGGATCATGTACATCGTGCTGTTCAGTACAGCTTTCAAGAAGATCCCATCACTCAGAAGCCGAGTGTAGTTGTCTACGCCAACCCAGTTTGCCTCCTGCCCCAAGGATATTTTCTGGAAGCTCATCTCGAAGGAGTTCAGTAACGGATATACCCAGAAGACGGCGAATACGATGACAAAAGGCAGAACAAATACGTACGGAGCAACCTTTTGCGAGTACAGGAAATTTTTGATCATCTCTCTTACTCCCTTCCTCAAAATAGAGCCGCTCTATACAGAGCAGCTCACTCCTATCTCTAGAACAAATTCACATCCGAAATTCGACTCTCTAGGCTATTTAAGCTCCTGCTCTATTTGCTGCTGGGCGTCGTTGAGCGCCTCCGTAATATCCCGACCGTCTTCAAAAATCTCATTCAATGTCACCGTACATAGCACATTGTTGATCGTCGGATTGGCCGAGGTGGATTTGATCAGTTGGATCTCATCCTTGATCTCGTTCAGTACATCGAATGGATTATTCACGAAATATTTCACGAATTGATTTTCTGGGTTGTGCGTGATGTCCTTCATAGACCATACATCCAGGTTCACCGGGTCAAAGCCCAAGGTGTTCCAGATTTCAATATTAGCATCCTCAGATAGCTTGGCGAATGCTACGAACTCCTTGGCCAGTTGCACATCCTTAGCCGTATTGGTAACTACAGTACCTGTGCCGCCACCTCCGAGTGATCTTGGCATGCCCTCTTCCATGACTGGCAAAGGAGCAATCGCGATCTTCCCGGCCAAATCAGGCATATAGTTCGTATATCTGGACATTTGCCATAGTGGCATAAACGCAGTAGCATAGTTGCCTGAATTGAATTCGCCGTAGGCTTCCTCTGTATCCGGCTGCCCTCCAGCTATGGTGGCAATCACGTTATTGTCCTGAAGATCTTTTAGCACGCTCAGGCCCTTGATCATTTCTGGCGTATTCACCTGAGGCTGTCCGTCTGCATCCGTAAAGTCTGTATCCTGCTGCGCCAGCATAATCCCAGACTGCCAGGTAGCGCTCGTATCAGCGGTTCCCATATATTTTCCTGTCTTCTCATAGACCTGAATGCCGGCTTTCTTGAAGTCATCCCAGGTCACGATCTTGGTATAATCTACCCCGGCTTCTTCAAGAATCTCTGTATTGTAGAATGCTACTGTTGCACCGACATGTGTAGGTGCGCCGTAGTTCTTGCCATCCTTTGAATAAATATTGATGCGAGACTCAACGATGGTATCCCGATAGGGATCAATAACATCATTCAACGGCTCCAGATGTGGTGTGCCAGCAAGAAAATCAGGGAATTTTCCCAGTTCAATATCTGAGATATCCGGGGCACCCGTTCCCGTCTGCAGGGCTATAGACAGCTTGTTATGCATGTCATCGTAAGGCATTACAGTTACATTGAGCTTAATCTGCCGATCCGGATTGGCCTCATTCCATTTGCCCAGCATCTTCTCAAAGTGCTGACCATGTAGCTCCACAAAGGTCCAATAAGACAGCTCTGTAGCATTCTCTCCTGCACCAGCATCCAATACGGAGCTTTTTCCGCTGCTGGAGCTTCCTCCAGAATTGCCACAGCCCCACACCATAAGCAATAAAGATACAACCGTTAACATTACAAACCATTTTTTCTTCATGCTCGACCCTCCCAATTGTCCTTACCGGGTGTAATGAAGTACCATTAAACAGCTCGTTTTGGAAAAAAATATATTGTATCCGCTTCCAAAAACAAGATAACATATAAGTTAAGCAGTTGTAAACAAATAAATATAAAACAATTCATGTTTTTATAAACTTAACTCCACTTTTTTCTTGTTTTTGGGTATAATGTTGATTCCGCGAGCTTTAAACCTTACTTAATTTCAATTTTTTATAAAATAAAAATTGTGATTTATGTTGGAATTGTGAATAAAGAAGTTGGTTTCATATCATTAAGGAGGTGGAATTGTCCTTTTATCCGTTTTTACTTTATAATGTTCTAAAATAAACTTCATTCTGGAACGGAGTTGCTAATCCATGATTTATATAAAAAATCTGATGAGTGGGCTTGAAGTCTTCAAGGCACTCAGCTCGGAAATAAGAATTCAAATACTGGAGCTACTGGCATCGAATCAGGAGCTGAATCTGAACGAAATTGCGAAGCGGCTGAATCTGAGCAACGGGGCTATAACGATGCACATCAAAAAGCTGGAGGAGAGCGGTCTGATCGAAATTCACAGTTCCGTCGGCAAGCATGGCATTCAGAAGGTATGCTACTTGAACAAAGATAAGCTCATGGTGGATTTTCGTAGCAAGGAGGCCGATAATCTCTATGAGGTTGAAATTCACGTAGGACATTACAGTAATTACCAAGCTTCCCCTACCTGTGGACTTGCCACCAAGGATAGCATCATCGGTGACTTCGATGATCCACGCTATTTTGCAGACCCACAGCGTATTCACTCCGGTATTATCTGGATGGCTGAGGGCTTTCTCGAATATCGTATCCCGAATTATCTCAAGGCCAATCAGAGCTTTCGAGAAATTCAATTCTCGCTGGAGCTCGGAAGTGAGGCGCCTGGTCATGCAGATAATTATCCATCCGATATCCAATTCTCCGTCAATGGTACTGAGATTGGTTACTGGACCAGCCCTGGCGATTTTGGTGATGTACGCGGAACGTTCAATCCGGATTGGTGGCCCCCCCATCTGAATCAGTATGGCATGCTGAAGCTCATTCGGATCAATAAGGATGGGAGCTTCATTGATGGCTGCCGCATCTCGGATATCACACTGAATGATATTGCACTGGATTACAAGAGCGAGCTCACCTTTCGCATCGCTGTAGGCGATAAGTCGATGAACAAACGGGGGCTTACGATCTTCGGGAAAAATTTCGGGAATTACAACCAAGACCTGCTTGCCCGGGTGCTGTATGATGTGCATGAGATTGAGGATGCTCAAGCTCTAGGCGAATAGCCCAGATGAACCGTCACATCAGCTACCACCGTATCCATTCAACCCCACAACCAGACATGGTTATAAAAAAGAAACACGCTAAATGCCTAGTAGCATTAGCGTGTTTCCTTTTGCTTAATCAACGGAGAGAGAGGGATACTCTCACTTCGCTCGAGACTGCGATGTAATCCTAACGAAGCTTATGCTCCGACGAACCCATATGGGTTCTCATCCCTGCAGGACGTCTATCCAACGGAGAGAGAGGGATTCGAACCCTCGCACCACTTACGCAGTCTAACCCCTTAGCAGAGGGTCCCCTTGAGCCACTTGGGTATCTCTCCATGGCTCCCCGAACAGGACTCGAACCTGTGACAACTCGATTAACAGTCGAGTGCTCTACCAACTGAGCTATCAGGGAATGAAAAAGTATGGACATGTATAAATTTATCATGAATTGCAGACCGAGTCAAGATAACCAATCTTGCTCAGCAGGATCATCCAAGACGACACATACACGGAATATAAGTTGTCACACCTGATGTTTATCATCATTTTTCAATTTATTATCATTTTTCATTTTGAATTCATGTCGAAGTTCATGTCGAACGCTTGCTCAGGCCCGTTATCTAGTCCCCATTTACACAGGTGCTCTAGAACTGGTATTAGCGTTGCCCCTTTGGCAGTTAATGAGTATTCGACTTTGGATATGTTCTCCTGATATTCGACTCGTTGAATAACACCCTGCTCTTCTAATCCTCTTAGATGTGAGGTCAATACTTTGTGGGCTATTTCAGGGATACTCCGCTTCAATCCTCCATAGCGTGTAACCCCGTTGATAGCTAATTGGTACATAAGCTTCATACTCCATTTTCCACCAATCACAGATAAAGTGTAGTCGAAGGGTGTCCGTTTCTTTGGACTCGCTGTTTCATGAGCTGTCATTGATCTACACTCCCCAAGAAGGTACTCACTTTGAAGTGCGTACTTTATTTATATTAGGCTCCTAACTTATGCTTTATAGTGTTGTGCTGCTCATCTTTACAGCCCTTAGTCGATTGGCTACTAGCTCTAACATCCACAAGATAGGAAAGGATGGTATTCATGCCGCAATATACAGCCCTTGAGTTCAGAACTGATGAAAATAAAAACAACGAAATATATAAGCTCATGATCGGCTCAGTTGTACCTAGACCCATTGCCTGAATTACGACGATAAGTACACATGGTAACCTCAACTTGGCACCCTTCAGTTTTTTTTACAGTTGCTTCCCGAAACCCGCCTACGTTGTTGATTTCAGTGGGGCCAGGAGTAGGTGAGCGTACAGGTGGACTCTGAAGCTTATGCGGGAGATCACAAGATTAACATTGATGCCTGGAGACCACTCGCAAGCTTGGCTGGTGATTTTGCTGTATTAGGTCGATTTGATTAAATTCAGCCTTACCCTGTCTGGTTCATCCACATGGAGCCGTAATACGAAATTAGCACTCGAATGCGCACAAATCACGCCATGAGCTTCCTCTACAATATCTACAAATGGATTGGAGCTCTCGGAATACATGACCCAGGTGAGCTGCCCACCTGGCTGCAAATAAGCGACAAATCCCTCAGAGCCATGGCTCCCCTCGCCCACACAGCCATACCCCCCGTTGGATAATTGAATCCTCTTCGTCATCGTGATGTAGGTAATCTCATCTGGATTACACTCATGGAAGTGCGACAAATCGAACCACTCGCCCTGCTTCAGGCGTGGATGCGGATAGGATTCGATGTTCATGGCAAGCGATCTGCCATCAGCCCAATAGAGGCTATTCTTAATAGGGAGATGCTCTTCTGCCCATAGGTCTAATATACAATGCTTCATCATTTCACCTTCACTTTACCCGTACAAGTAATTTATAACGACTTCTCTTCTCATTGTAAGACAGGAAGCAGGATGTAGCTAATGAGCGAGCCCATGAGGAAAGCGATGAATACACTCAACCATTGGGGTCGCCTCTCCAAGTTCACTTCTGCAATTCCAGCAAGACACATCAGAGCGAACACCGCAATTTTCCAGTTCGTAGTTAAATAAGGGTTCATTCCCCCTAGCATAAATGCTACAAGACGTAAAATACTACCCCAGAGTAGAGAAAATCGACCCGACATCACTCAGCCTCCTTTCCAAATCATATACCGTCATTTGCGGCGAGTAGCGAGTAAAGACCGATGACCATCATCATGGCCCATTAACAGATTACCTCATTTATCCACTAAAGTTCAGCATAAAAGAGTAATAATATTATAGATTCGCTAGACTGTATCGTAGCGCACGACAAAGAGCCTTCCCGATGTAGAAAAGGCTCTTGATTACGAAGGATGCTTATACGCGCGACATCTTACGAGCCCGAAAGCTCATACAACTGTAGCCTTCCGCTACACTTGCCACATTGATAACGCCTTGGGTCCATTCGCTTCTTCCGCATGTACATGTGACCACAGGCAGTACACTGTAGCTTGTACCGAAATGGTCGTGCTTGTCGTGATGTAGAGCGAGCATCGTTAGCAGGTAAGGTCCGGCAATAACGACTCCCCCCCACCTGGGCTAGCAATGTCTTGAAATCAGCGTCTCGATGCTTGTAGCCCATTCCGCGTAGATGCAGATGATAGTGACAGAGCTCGTGCTTAATAATACGCTCCACTTCATCTCTGCCAAATGCAGCCAATTGGTGCGGATTAATCTCGATATTGTGGCTCTTCAGAAAATACCTTCCACCTGTCGAAGACAGACGAGTATTGAAGCGTGCTTGGTGCCTGAAGGGTACGCCAAACGAGCTGAGCGAAATGCTCTCAATCCATTCCTGCAACTCCTCATCACTCATCTGTGTATGCTGCGACGCCGCTGTTTCCCTATCCATGTGCGCTCCCTCCCCACGACACTCCCCATCGAAACAACATTTTTACGGAACACATTGGGCGGCTTCCCCATATGCTAGACATACACAGGTTCGCAAGAGGAGGAGAGACGCATGCCCCAATGGCTCAGCAACCAGCTAATGCGTGCTTTTCACAAGCGGGATCGCAAGCAGATTCAATTATTGAATGACTGCTGGTTCCATTACCGAAGCACTCAAAAGAAAGCTCCAGCACCCTCAATGAAGGGTGCCAGGAATCCTTTGTCTTGATTCATACGGACACGGCCCACCAGATGAGACCAGATTAAGCTTCCATGGTCTCATCTGCCGGTGCCTTCATCGTTAACCCAACTCTACCCTTCTTCAAATCCACATTCAGCACCCAGACAGTTACGTTATCACCGACAGACACCACATCCATCGGATGCTTCACGAAGCCACTACGCAGCTGGGAGATATGAACGAGTCCGTCGCTCTTGATCCCAATATCCACGAAGGCTCCAAAATCAATTACATTACGTACGGTACCCTGCAGCTTCATTCCTGGCGTCAGATCCTCAATCTTGAGGACGTCCTTGCGGAACACGGGGAGTGGCAACTCGTCACGTGGATCACGACCAGGTCTCATCAAGCTGTCCAAAATATCCTTCAGCGTAGGGACTCCGACCTCCAGCTTCGCAGCCCACTCTTCAGGCTGCAGTGCAGACAGAGCTGCAGTGCACTCCTTACTTCCTACTTCAGAGGTAGCCATGCCCAGCTCTTTGAACAGACGGTCTACAACCGCATAGGATTCCGGGTGAATCGGTGTCCGATCCAGCGCGTTTTCCCCACCAGGTACACGCATAAAGCCAACACACTGCTCATAGGTTTTGGCTCCTAGACGTGGTACCTTCTGCAGCTGACGGCGATTGTTGAACTTGCCGTTCTCTTCGCGGTACTTGACGATATTTTTGGCAATAGTCGCATTAATGCCTGCTACATAGGACAAGAGCGAAGGAGAAGCGGTATTCACGTCAACGCCTACATGGTTAACTGCCGACTCGACCACAGCCTTCAGGCTTTCTTCCAGATGCTTTTGTGACACATCGTGCTGGTATTGCCCCACCCCGATGGCTTTAGGATCGATCTTGACCAGCTCAGCAAGCGGGTCCTGAATCCGGCGGGCAATTGACGCTGCACTACGCTCTGCCACATCCAGATCGGGGAATTCCTCCTGCGCCAGCTTCGACGCCGAGTATACGCTCGCCCCTGCCTCGTTAACGATCAGATACGCCAAGCGGCTGTCACCGATCTCTGCAATGACCTCGGCTACGAATTGCTCCGTCTCACGGGAGGCCGTTCCGTTCCCGATCACAATGAGCTGAAGGTCATACTTTGCGATGAGCTCCTTGAACTTCTCCGCGGCCTCACGCTTTTTGTTGTTGGGTGGCGTCGGATAGGTCACTGCGACCTCCAGAAGCTTACCCGTGTCATCCACGGCTGCAAGCTTACAGCCTGTACGATAGGCAGGGTCTACACCAAGCACGCGCTGTCCCTTGATTGGAGCCTGCAATAGCAGGCTCCGCAAATTACCCGAGAAGATGGAGATCGCCTGCGTCTCGCCCTTCTCCGTCATCTCTGCTCTGACCTCGCGTTCGATGGAAGGCGCGATCAGACGCTTGTAAGCATCCTCGATAATCGTGTGTAATAGCTCAGTGACCAGAGAATTTCCTTTCACAACCTGTCCCGCAACATAACGATGCACCGGTTCCGCTGCAACCTCCAGATTCACCTTCAGAATGCCTTCACGCTCACCACGGTTAATCGCCAGAATTCGATGTGGTGGCATCTTCTTGGCCAGCTCACGATAGCTGTAATAGTTCTCGTAGACAGATTCTGCCTCAGCATCCTTCGCTTCCGATACAAGCATGCCGTGATCTAACGTATATCTGCGTACCCAAGTACGAATCGCTGCATCATCTGCGATATTCTCCGCCAATATGTCAGACGCACCCTGAATCGCATCAGCTTCGGTCTCCACACCGCGCTCAGGATCAATATAACGGCCTGCTTCCTCCTGCAGACTGCCCTGCTTGGGCTGTGCCCAAATCCATGCGGACAATGGCTCCAGTCCACGCTCCTTGGCGACACTTGCACGTGTCTTCCGCTTTTGGCGATAAGGCCGGTACAGATCCTCCACTTCCTGCAGCTTCACAGCGTTGACGATAGCCTTGGACAACTCCTCCGTAAGCTTGCCCTGCTCCTCGATGATTCGCAGCACCTCAGTCTTACGATCCTCCAGATTGCGAAGGTATTGCACACGCTCCTCGACCTGACGAAGCTGATTCTCGTCCAGCTCACCCGTCATTTCCTTACGATAGCGCGCAATGAAAGGAATCGTGTTACCTTCCTCCAGCAAAGCTACGGTAGTTCGTACCTGCTTAAGAGACAGGGACAATTCCTGCGATACTTGCTTGATAATGCGCTCTGCCCGCTGCTTTTGCTCTATGTTTTGCTGCTCTTGCTCCTCTGTATTGGACATACGTCTTACTCCTCCTTGGACCCGTCACGCCTGCTGGCTACCATAATTTAAAGGCTGGTACACCAGCTAGGACGTTCACATTTATACACGTTCCTTATTATCACAAAAATCATGACAAAGCGCCAGTGCCGCATACTTGACGCAAAAGAAGCCGCATTGCTGCGGCTACCACGCTGCACATGACTGGCCCATTGTGGCGCCACGCATCATGTGTGATATCAAAATTTGCTGCATGTGCGCTCGCAGCTTGAACAAATAATAAGGCCATGAAGTTCGGACACCTCATGGCCTCTTCAAGACTGCATCTTGCCTGTTGTCTAGAAATCAATCAAGCCCAGACTGATCTGTAGAGAATCGCTTACTTTGCGCATCGTCTCTTCATCCAGATGGGTGATCTTATCGGTAAGCCTTTGCTTGTCGATCGTTCGAATCTGCTCCAGCAGAACAACTGAATCCCGATCGAAGCCGTGCGTCGCTGCATCAATTTCCACATGCGTTGGCAGCTTCGCTTTTTGAATCTGGGCGGTAATAGCCGCCACGATTACAGTAGGACTAAAACGGTTGCCAATATCATTCTGAATAATGAGAACCGGTCTTACGCCCCCTTGCTCCGAACCGACAACAGGTGAAAGATCCGCAAAAAATACGTCGCCGCGCTTCACGATCAATGTTCATTACACCCCGCTTACTGTGCGGCCCAGAGTGCTGTCTGCATCTTCCTCCGCGTGAAACGCCTCGGATGCCATGGTAAGATTAATCTTCGCCATCTCCATATATCCGCGCTGCATCGCTTCACGGATATAACGCTTCTTACGCTCGTTCAAATACAACTTCATGGCCTGTCTGATGAATTCACTGCGGTTGGAATTTTCCATAGCTACAATCCCGTCCACTTCCTGCAAAAGATGATCTGGAAGACTGATCATGATCCTTTTCGTGCTCTGCAAATTGGCCAACGTTACTTCCACCCCCACAAACCTTGTCGCCATTGTACCATTATAACGTTATTCACGGTAATTTATACAAGAATAATATATGTGCTCCGTATATCAACTATGCTGTATCCCATTATAAACTACACGGACCGCCTACGTACAGTGCTTCTCGATCTGAAAAACGATAGGAAATCGTCTCTATACAACAATTTTACCGTCTAGATTTTATAATTCGAGATGCAAATGGCGAACTCCTGCTAGTTTATATGGTTTCTCTTGTCATTTCCTCGTTAAATATTACCAATCAAGGAGAACCGGTTTTGTAACCTTCGCGTTATTCGCGTTAATGGTGGTATGACTTGTCGATTCATGGAGATGGAAATCAATCAGACTATTCCTCACGAGAGGTCAGCAAGGGATTCGTAAGAGCAATCCTTACACCGTCTCGCAAATACGCACGCGGCACTCTCGCCGCAAGCATGCAGACCACTTCATAGTGGATGGTACCCAGCTTGGAGGCCAGCTCGTCAGCACGGATGCAGCCGTCTGACTGCTGACCGATGAGAACAACCTCTTCACCGGCATGAATTGGCTTGGCAGCATTCGCAAAATCCTGGAGAAGGACCATGCATTGGTCCATACAGATCGTTCCGACGACAGGCACACGACTTCCACGAACGAGGACCTCGGCTTTGCCAGTCAGCATACGCGAATATCCATCGGCATAGCCAACGGGCAACGTCCCTATACACTCCTCTTCCGTAGTAACATAGCGGGTACCATAACTGATTCCCCAGCCGGGGGGCAGGGTCTTGACATATACCAGCTCTGTCTTCAAGGTCAATACGGGCTTCAAGTACACCTGCTCATGATTCACCTCATCGGACGGATACAGCCCATACAGCGATATGCCGATCCGCACCATATTCGGCGAGAGTCCTGGCGTATCCAGTGCTGCTGCACTATTAGCCGTATGTATAATGGGAATGTTGATGCCTTGCTCTGATAACGTCTCTGCCACACTCCAGAATCTGCGATATTGCTCCAATGTATATTCTTTATCTTCTTCATCTGCACGGGCAAAATGAGTGAACAGCCCTTCCAGTTCAGCCTGCTCTGTCTCCAGCACACGATTAACGAAGGCTACAGCGTCTTCTCCCGGAAGTAGTCCCAGGCGTCCCATGCCACTGTCGATCTTGATATGGACCTTCAGCCTGCGCAAATCGCCACTACGATCCAGTCGGGCTATAGCTTCCAGCACCTCTGGGGAGAATAGTGTGATGGTAATGTCATGCTCCCATGCTATCTGTACCCCATGCGGTCCTGTATAACCGAGCACCAGAATGGGAAGCGTGATGCCTGCATGACGCAGCTCCAGCGCTTCATCAAGAAACGCTACGCTGAGATAATCAGCACCTATTCTCTCCAGCTCCCTGGATACTTCGACAGCTCCATGACCATAGGCATTTGCCTTTACGCATGCAAGCACCTTCTGGGTCGACGGGAGCGCCTGCCGAAAGGCCATATAATTAGCTTCAATGTGATTCAAATTGATTTCGGCCCTGGTCGGTCTGTAATGTCCTTCCAATTCCTCACCTTCATTTCTGAGAGTCCTTCGCCAGCATTTGTCAGCACGCCATACACCTGTGCTTGGCCAGTACTACCTGACAAGATGCTCTGGTCAATAGAACTATGTTAATGTTCTGCGAACCGACTGTCAATGAAGCTGCTACCGGAAGGTTGATCGCCCTCTCACACCGTGCAAAAAAAACAATAAAAGACGGATATCGGCGGAGCAGAGGCTTGGCTCTGGACCGTCAATATCCGCCGTTATGATGTTATTTACCCGATTGATCCTGCATAGAAGCGGCAATCTTGGTCATCTCGCTGACCGGTAGATCCGCGCTCGTAATTCTGAATTCGACCCCATCGTTCATCCAGGTCAAGGTCCGCTGCTGATCTCCAGTCAGTACACCCATCACTCCGAAGCCCATATCAATGAGGCTACCTGCTGACAGGGACACGGCCCGATCCTGAGGTCTGGCTTCTACGATGGTGAAATTGTACTGTCCTTCATAGCGAATCATGACAGCATGATTGCTGCTGTCGGTAATGACAGGCATATCGCGCATTTGTACCCCTTCTGGGAGATAGGTAGGCTCAATCAAGCCAAATTCGCTCATGGTCGGATCGACGACCCCTTCTCCCTCTTCTGCCGATTGCTCTGTAGATGGATCGGTGGAAGGTTCAACAGCAGACGGCTGCTGGCTGCCTGCCTTATCCTCAGCACCCTCGCTTGATGTCCCCTGCTGCTCGTTCCCAGTTGCCTCGTCAGTCTTCTCTCCTTGTCCCTCAGCTGATCCTGGCTCTTGGGATTGCTGCGTATTATTCGTATCGACAGCTGCCTCTGCCCCTGACGCCTCCGGGGTACCTGCTTGTGGAACAGCTGTGCTGCCCGCGGTCATATTACGTTCCATATCGAAGGCGTCCTTGTTGAATTTAGTGCCGAATTTGAAATCACTGAATTTGAGATCGACCAGCACCTTCGCATTCGCGTCCGACACCTGAACCTGCTGCGGCGCATAATTTTCTTTATTGAGCCAGATCTTCTGACGTACAAGAGAGCTGCTGTTATAGTTCGCTGCTACGTCAAAGACGTATGCATTCTCGCCACTGGCAAGCTGGCGGGTCTTGTCTCCAATAATACTACGCACAAGTGTCTCATACAGGTAGACCTGACCTTGATTGTCGGGCCAGTCACTCTTGAAGCGGAAGCTCTTGTTCAGACTTGGCGTCAGGACGAAGACACCTTCATCGTTGCGAAGCACAATCTGGGTAACATCCTTGTTCTCATTGGTCATGGCAATTCGATAGTAGGATGGCTTACGATACGACACATCAACCAAGTACTCTTGCGGCGTCTCTCCTGTATGCAGTGTCATCAGCGCCGTGCCGTGGTAGCTATCCATCCCGCTGACCACATTACTCAAATCCTTTACTACATCGTCCGCGCTTTTCTTGCCGCACCCGGCAACCAGCACGATCACGCACATGATCATGGCAAGCATCCATGAACTCCGGCGCATATCATCAACCCCTTCAGCACATGTTTTGATTCGGAATAGTACATGTCTATGAGGGACTTGTTCGATTTATGCAGACTAGCATGACAAGCCGGGTTGTGAATTTGCACGGCATACTCTTTCGAGTGAATAAAGGGACGGATCTCTTAAATAGTTCCAAAAATGATTCCAAACTGTCACCTTCTCCATCTCTCCTGGCCTTGATCCCCTGTAGAACTGCCGTTATCTTGAATAAAGGGGGTTTTTGGAAGACAAATATAAAGCTACCAGAAAAGAGGTACGATCGTGATCCTAAAAATCGTTGGACAGGTTGCCGTGACTTTACTGTTACTGGCACTCCTGCTGTTCACAGGCTTCATTTTGCTATTCATTATTTCGTTCAGCATGGACACCCAGAGGTTCTACATTCCTATGCTATTGATTGTTATTGGCATTTTGGCGCTATATATCATTCTGTTCAATTTCCGTGCATTCCGCACTCGGCGACTGTTCCACAAGCTCTCCGTAGTGATGTTGGGTATCTGTCTTCTGACAGCTGGCGGCTACGAAATCAATCATATGTATCACAAAAGCCTTGAAATCAACAGTGTGCAGGACGTGGATATCGAGCAATACCAGCCCTTCCAGAACAAGGGTACCGTAGCCGCGCTCGGACACAAGGCTTCCTTTACCCTGTCAGCCACAGATGATCTGCCGCGTCTGGATGGAGCGACGGCACTGTATCCACTGTATTCAGCCTTCGTGCAAGCTGTATATCCTGAGAAGGAGTACACCCTGTATAACAGTGAAGTGATGGGCTCAGGCACTGGACGTGCCTATGAGCAGCTTATCATGGGCGAGTCGGATATCATATTCGCCATGTCACCCGGGGAAGTCCATCAGAAGATGGCCGCAGAATCGGGGCTTGATCTGAAGCTAACTCCCGTGGGTCGCGAAGCCTTTGTATTCTTTGTCCACAAGGATAATCCTGTCACAGCTCTGACCAGCGAACAGATTAAGGATATTTACACGGGACGCATCACGAATTGGAATCAGGTCGGAGGCAACAACGAACCCATCAAGGCGTTCCAGCGGCCTGAAAATAGCGGCAGTCAGGCGATGCTGCAGAAATTTCTCGGCGATGAGGAGCCTATGCCTGCCATTACCGAGGATGTGATCGCCGGGATGGGCGGAATTATTCAGCAAGCGGCTGGCTACCATAATTACAAAAATGCCATCGGATACTCCTTTCACCACTTCACTACCAGCATGAACAAAAATGACGGAATCAAGCTGCTTGCTGTCGATGGAGCTCTACCCGACACAGCAGCGATCCAGAGCGGAGCTTATCCGATCATTTCAGAATTCTATGCGGTGACGGCTGAACGCCAAGGAAAGCTCAGGCAGCCACCGAAGCCAAGTGTAACCAAGTTGCTGCAATGGATCGTCTCTGAGGAAGGCCAGTCTCTGGTCGAGGCGACAGGGTATTTTCCACTGAAGTAAGAGGTTGTAAGCTGGTGCCTTGGATTGAGTAAAAAGCAGCTAATTCCTTTTTTCTTATCGGAATAAATTCATGTAATAAGATCATGATCTGTGCAATGAGAAAAATCATGTAAAACGGCAAGATTCTTTTTACATTTTCATATATTTTTCACTGGACGAAATCATAAAATCAATATATTCTGTAAGTAACTAAAAAAACGGAATAAGGATCTTCGGGGTAGGGTGAAAGTCCCAACCGGCGGTATAGCTCTAATGAGAGCTGAGCCCGCGACTCATGCGCTTCCATAAGTGTATGACTGATTTGGTGAGATGCCAGAGCCGACGGTATAGTCCGGATGGAAGAAGATCGACACATTAAGCCTTTTGTATGTATAGCTGGTGGTTTAGGTATACGTGTATTATTTCACATACCTACAATTATCCTATATATGCTGAACTGGTTTATTTGATTAGCCCCCGAGCGTACACCTTATCCGTGTATTTCGGGGGCTTTTGTCGTCATCACCGGTCCTGTATTCATAAAGGAGTCTTAAAGCATGAGCGATACTACTGCAACCTCTGTTAGCTTTTCCAGACCGAAAATGAACAGCGGCTTTTGGCTGGTCGTCCTTGGTGCAGCCCTCTGGGGCGTTGATCCACTGTTCCGCATTCTGCTGTTGGACACTCTAACCTCCGCGCAGATCGTCCTTCTGGAGCATGTCCTGCTATTCTTATGTGCAGCTCCTATCCTCTGGAAGCATCGGGAAGAGCTGAAGCGTATTCGCCTTCGCCATGCTGTCGCCCTGTTCATTGTATCCTGGGGCGGTTCGGCAGTAGCTACCATCCTGTTCACCATGGCTTTGGCAGATGGCAATCCGAATGCCGTCCTGCTACTGCAAAAGCTCCAACCACTGTGTGCTATTATCCTAGCGCGCTTCATTCTGAAAGAAATGCTGCCGAAGCACTTTGGCTGGTTACTGGTAATCGCACTGGCTGGTACCTATATGCTTACCTTTGGCTGGTCCCTGCCTTTTGGTCATGTCAACGAATTCATCCAGATGGGAAGCTTGCTCTCTCTGGGAGCTGCGGCTCTGTGGGGCGGATCTACGGTTATGGGACGCTATCTGCTTGGCACCATGAAATACGAGACGGTAACTTCTCTTCGCTTCATGCTGGCCTTGCCGCTGTTGATGATCGTTACAGCTGTAGAAGGTGCTCCATGGCAGTTCCCGGCTGGACTAATGGCTGCAGGTGCTGTTACGCTCAACCTGATTCTTCAGGCCCTCTTGCCTGGACTGCTCAGTATGTTCCTGTACTACAAAGGTCTCGCAACCACCAAGGCGTCATATGCTACGCTAGCTGAGCTAAGCTTTCCAATGATCGGTGTCATCATCAATTGGATTGCATTTCGAGAGATGGTCACGCTGCCCCAGCTCACGGGCTTCATGCTGATCTGGGCCACCTTGTTCATCATTTCCCGTCAGCATAAAGAACCGGCCATGGAACCTAAGCTAGTATCTTAAGCAGATCAAATATGAGTATAGAGCCGCTGCAAGTGGGGAGCCCTGTCGACCACTGTTAAGCCTGCTGTTCATTGATCTAGGATCTCCCCAACTCATTAAATCTAATAAACGCCAAGGGCGATACCAGAGTCAAAGTTGACTACTGATATCGCCCTTCTCTTGTTGTACTATAAGGCACTTACCTTGGTTACTTCAATGTACTCACCTGTTACTAGGCATTCATCCTATGAGTTAACTGATATTGGTCACACATGGAATTGTTATGTACCCACGATATAACCTCTCATTAACCTCTCCTACTACGACCTGATTTGTCACAATCCGCTAGCTCGCTTCACCCGTGAATTGTCTACGCTTGTCTGCATCCGGGTCCGAGACGAGACTGAGCTCCTGATCAAACACCGCCGTTACACGCTGTGTCGTCTCATAGGCGGGCCATTGCAGCGCCGCCGTTGCGGGATCGCCCGTCCGGGCAAAGGCAGCCCAGGCCGACAGCATTTGTCTCGACAGCTCCTTCATGTCCTCAGTGAGATGAATGCCAAGTCCAGTCAATAGCTCAAGGTTACCGAATACGAAGGCGATCTCTGCTCCATGCACTGCTTTTCCCAGAAAAGGGTGGCCTGCAAGTGACCAATCGAACCGATACATCCACACGGATTGGTGTCTTGCTTGTGCTGAGGCATACTGTACAGCTGAGCGCCAGAAATACAGCTCAGTCATGAATTTGCTTTGCCCCTCGACGGTCATTGGATAATACCGCAGCAGTTCTTCCCCATTCTCCAATCCTGTCAATGCATAGATCGCTTGTACTGCCATTTCGGGACTGATGAGATGCTCTGGTTCGCGAACGAAATAGGCCCCTTCGTCCAGATTCGTTCCGATGAGCAGTGGTACCTGAGCTCCTTGGCCGGATTGAATACAGGACAGCGGCTCCTCTGGCAAAGTATTCCCATCCACCACGGGCTGGAATAGCAACGTAATCCCGGCAGAGCCAACCTTCTGGTGCAGCTTATAGGTTGCCATCGTAATATCCTCCAGCGGTATGGCTGACAGATGCTCAACGGTTGGCTGCTCTACACCCAGCTCCTTCAGAAAAGCTGCCGCGATTGCGTGCGCCTTGTTGGCCTCCAGCACCTGTGATGCCCCACTTTGCATAATGGCCCGCTGGAACAATCCCTTTGCCGAAGGCATAGCTAGCAGCGCCCCGATGCTCATGGCACCAGCAGACTCCCCAAACACGGTTACGTTCTCAGGATCACCGCCGAAGGCCGTGATATTCTCCTGTACCCATCGGAGGGCAGCCACTTGATCCAGTAGGCCCGCATTGGACGCCAGCTCTGGGTCAAACGATGACAGATGCAAGAAGCCCAGCGGTCCCAAACGGTAGTTGATCGTTACGACCACCACATCTCCTTGCTGTGCAAGTGTACGCCCGTCATACAAGGACATGCTGCCAGAGCCCGTTACGAAAGAGCCACCGTGAATCCACACCATGACAGGCTTGCCCACAGAAGATACCGCTGTAGCCTCAGTTGCCAATGCTGGGCTCCATATGTTCAAATACAAGCAATCCTCAGCAGGATCTGGCTGCTCCGCTCTTGACCCAAAGATTCCCTCACTACTCTTGCCTGGCTGTGGACATACGGGGCCGAATTGTGCAGCATCGCGGATGCCCTCCCAGCTGGAGGGTGGCTCAGGGGCCTTGAAGCGCAGTTCTCCAACCGGTGGACTTGCATAAGGAATTCCCTTCCATACCCATACACCCTGTTCCTCTGTACCTTGTAACCATCCGTACTGTGTCTGGACACGACCGTCTGACATTTGAATACCTCCCCATCAAATATACATTTAGGATCTGAGGCCTCATTCAGGCAGCTACTCCACGGCGGTATCATCCTGTGAGACAGCCTTCGGCTCACTGCTCTTCTTTTGGCACCAGCTTGTAGATTTCTTCATCCTCCAGAGCGTCAATCAGACGATCCAGCCACTTGTAAAAAGATACTGCCTGCTTCATTTTATCACGATCATGCTCCAATATTTTCCTAAGTTCATCATTCTCCAATTCCTGGTCCAGTAACTTGTCCATTTCGTAGATGGCTTTGCGCATGACCTGGAGATTCATTTCGACAGCTTTACGCCACTTGATCGCGAAAAAATCTGCGAAGGTCTGATGCCAATCCATCTCTACTTCGTACAGATCCTTTCTGGAGCCTTTATTCCACACTTTATTGACCATTTTCAGATCAAGCAGTGTTCTCATGCTCGTGCTCATGCTGGTCTTGCTCATTTCCATTTCACGTCCCATGTCGTCCAGCGTCATGGGATGGTCCGCGAAGAACAGCAGCCCATACAGGTGCCCTGTAGATAGAGTTACACCATATAGATCCATATTTTTACCAATGGCCTCAATCACTCTTTTACGAATCTTCTGCAGCGTCTCCTGCTGCACTTCAGTCAATTGGTCCAAGCTCATGCTTGCAACCTCCTATCAGCTATTCTTGCTTCAATACTTCTTATATTTGCTTCTCTGCTTCCAGAGGAATGTAACTCGCATGTTCTTACTCCGCCAGATGCTCTCCTATTTCATGACACAGCGGGACCCGACATGAATCATGCCAATCCCGCTTGCTCATTCTAAATATGAAGCTGTAAAAGCTCTCTGGTGTCTTTTTTGTAATTATATAGAATTTGTTTACATTATTTAAGAAAAGAACATGCATTTTTTCACTACTTTGCTTCCTTTTCATTAACATTCGGTTTCAAAAGTCTGCTTTTTGCTTATATTTCTGATTATTGTCTATTCTACAGAAAAGAATAAAGCAAAGTAAAGTTACGAATGTTAAAGCTATTGAGAGCATAGTGGAGGATATTAGAGGATAATTTCATACAGTTTTTTCTGTACGTTCCTTATGAACAGATTTTTCGGTTGAAAGAAACGTAGACTGTCTGTTACAATTATCAACGTTGCGAACGAAGCCTACGGTCATTCATACAATTAGCTTTCGTAAGCAATCCCTTAACTTTGCATCAATCGCCATACAAGCACCAACGGGGTTAATGGAAAGCGAAAGATAGAGAGAAGAGGTGGATATATGACTATTTTGGAAGTCAGAAATGTCAGCAAGCTATTCGGTCCTAACGTCGAACAAGGCGTATCCCTGCTTGAGCAAGGATGGACTAAGGAAAAACTGAATAAGGAAAAGAATATTACCGTAGGGGTCAACCGGGCCAATATGGATATTCAGCAAGGTGAGATTTTCGTCATTATGGGCTTGTCCGGTAGTGGTAAATCTACACTTGTACGTATGTTCAATCGTCTGATTGAGCCGACCTCCGGCGAGATTCTTGTGCATGGCAAGGATTTGCGCAAAATGAACAAGGAACAGCTACGGGAAGTTCGGCGCAAGACGATCAGTATGGTGTTCCAGAAATTCGCATTGTTCCCGCATCGTACTGTGCTGGAGAATGTAGAATATGGACTGGAAGTTCAGAATGTAGACAAGGCTGAACGCAGACAGAAGGCAGAGCAATCGTTGGAACTGGTCGGCCTCAAGCATTGGGGAGACAAGATGCCAGATGAGCTAAGCGGTGGGATGCAGCAGCGTGTAGGTCTAGCTCGTGCATTAGCCAATGATCCTGAGGTACTGCTGATGGACGAAGCCTTCAGTGCCCTGGACCCGCTCATTCGCCGCGACATGCAGGATGAATTGCTTGAACTGCAGGATAAAATGAAGAAAACGATTATTTTCATTACCCACGACTTGGATGAAGCGCTGCGAATCGGTGACCGCATTGCCTTGATGAAGGACGGAGCCGTCGTACAGATCGGGACTCCGGAAGAGATCATGATTCAGCCTGCCAACTCGTATGTGGCGCGTTTCGTGGAAGACGTGGATTTGTCCAAAGTACTTACAGCAGCGCATGTCATGCGCAGACCCGAGACGATAACACTGGATCGTGGTCCTCGTGTAGCCCTGGAGCTCATGCGCGAACGCGGGATATCCAATCTGTTTGTCATCGACCGCTCCAAGAAGCTGCTGGGAGTCATTACTGCTGAAGATGCTGCGGCTGCCCTGAAGGCAGACAAGAAGCTGCAGGATATTCTAATAACAGATGGACCGCAGGTAGCACCGGATACCGTCATGAATGATCTGTTCGAGATTACAAGCTCCTCTAAGGTTCCGCTGGCCGTCGTAGATCAGAACGGCAAGCTGCAAGGAGTCATTGTACGTGGTGCCCTGCTGGGTGCTCTCGGCGGAGAAGTCTCATTGAAGGAGGTGTCTGAGCATGCCGAAAATACCACTCGCTGAATGGGTTCAAAGTATTGTTGATTGGATGGCGGTGAACCTGGAAGGATTGTTCAGCGTTATCTCTACCGTTATTTTCAGCATTGTAGGATTCTTCTCAGGACTCTTTATGCTGCCACATCCGATTGTATTTATAATCATTCTAGGAATAATTGCTTACCTGGTAGGACGGGTACCGTTAACATTGTTCACCGTGCTCGGATTCCTGCTGATTGATAATCTTGGCTATTGGAGTCAGACGATGGATACGCTGGGTCTTGTCATTACCTCGGCGCTGATCTCCGTGCTACTCGGTGTACCGCTTGGTATCTGGTGTGCTTACAGCAAGACAGCATCTCGAATCATTACACCACTGCTGGACTTTATGCAGACGATGCCTGCATTCGTATACTTACTACCGGCTGTAACATTCTTCAGTCTCGGTGTTGTTCCAGGTGTCATTGCGTCTGTGATTTTCGCAATTCCGCCAACGATTCGTATGACCAACCTCGGGATCACTCAAGTATCCGGCGAGCTCGTCGAGGCTGCAGATGCCTTTGGTTCGACCTCGGGTCAGAAGCTCTTCAAGGTACAACTGCCGCTGGCTATGCCAACACTCATGGCCGGTATTAATCAGACGATCATGCTGTCTCTGTCGATGGTCGTCATCGCTTCCATGATCGGGGCACAAGGTATTGGTGCTGAGGTCTATCGTGCTGTAACCCAATTGCAGATTGGTAAAGGCTTCGAAGCTGGTCTGGCCGTCGTCGTCCTGGCTATTGTACTTGACCGCTTCACACAGAACCTGTTCAATTCGGGGCGTAAAAAACAGAGTCGTGTGACCAGCAAGCAAAAAGCGCTGATCGCTGCTGCTGCGGGTGTAGTGATTCTGATCGCTGGTGCATCCCAATATTTCATTGGCAATGACTCCTCTGCTTCTGGTAATCATCAAGCCAGCTCCAGTGCAGGCGAGGCCGTGGACTACCGAATTATCGGTATTGATGCTGGTGCTGGAATTATGAAGTCCACGCAGAAGGCCATCGAGGATTATGAATTAAGTGACTGGACACTGGTAGAAGGCTCTGGAGCAGCCATGACCGCTGAGCTGGACAAGGCTATTCGTAACGAAGCCCCTATCATTATCACGGGCTGGACGCCGCACTGGATGTTCAATAAATATGACTTGAAATATCTAGAAGATCCCAAGAAGTCTTATGGTGAAGCAGAAGAAATTCATACCATTGCACGTAAAGGTCTTCAAGAAGATCACCCTGTCGCTTACGAGTTCCTGAATCGCTTCGAATGGACCTCAGACGACATGGGCGAGATGATGATTGCTATTCAGGATGGCACAAGTCCAGAGCAAGCAGCACAGGATTGGGCTGAGAAGCACAGCGACAAAGTCGATGCCTGGACTGATGGCTTGCCCCCTGTAGGTGGCGATACCTTCAAACTTAGCTATGTGGCTTGGGATTCCGAGATTGCCAGTACCAATCTGCTGAAGTATGTGTTGGAGAATCGTTTGGGCTACAAAGTCGAAGCTCTGCAGGTAGAGGCTGGACCGATGTGGACGGGAGTCGCCAGTGGCGATGTCGATGCATCCCCAGCAGCTTGGCTACCATTAACACATGCCGACTACTGGGACAAATACAAGGGTGAGATTGACGACCTGGGTGCGAATATGACAGGCGTGAAGACGGGACTGGTCGTCCCTGCCTATATGAATGTCAACTCCATTGAGGATCTGAAAGGCGGCAATACAGCTGCCTCCAATAATGATAATACCGCCGCTGTCGGTGAGGAGTTCAAATACCAGATCGTTGGTATTGATGCTGGAGCAGGGATTATGAAATCAACAGCACAGGCCATTGAAGACTATGGTCTGTCGGATTGGAAGCTGATCGAGGGTTCCGGTGCAGCCATGACTGCCGAACTCGACAAGGCCGTGCGGAGCGAGCAGCCGATCATCATTACCGGCTGGACGCCGCACTGGATGTTCAACAAGTATGATCTGAAGTATCTGGAGGACCCTAAGAAAACTTACGGTGATGCGGAAGAGATCCATACCATTGCCCGAAAAGGTCTGAAGGAGGACCATCCTGTCGCATACGAGTTCCTGAACCGCTTCGAATGGACCGCTGACGACATGGGTGAGATGATGATCGCTATTCAGGCAGGCACAAGCCCTGAGCAGGCAGCTCAGGATTGGGCTGAGAAGCACAGTGACAAGGTTGACGTCTGGACCGAGGGGTTGACACCTGTGAATGGTGATACCTTCAAATTCAGCTATGTGGCCTGGGATTCCGAGATTGCCAGTACGAACCTGCTGAAGTATGTCATGGAGAACAAGCTGGGCTACACCGTGCAGGCTCTGCAGGTAGAGGCTGGACCGATGTGGACGGGAGTCGCCAATGGCGATGTGGACGCTTCTCCTGCTGCTTGGCTTCCGCTTACACACGCCGATTACTGGAACCAATACAAGGACCAGCTTGATGATCTCGGCGCGAATATGACAGGTGTGAAGACGGGGCTGGTTGTCCCTGCTTACGTGAATGTCAACTCCATTGAAGAATTGCAATAACTTATTATAAGTTAACTAAAAGAGTATTTACACTGGCCACTCCGATGACAGAACAACATTCCGATCGCTGTTATCCCCAGATTTCTTTTAATTTTCTTTTTAAAGGGGCAATCCGGGGATAAATGCGAACGCTACGCTTCTCCACGTTGTTTCTGCCCTCTCCGTTATCGTGTAAAAAGTTTAGTTGGATCTGGATCTGTAAAACATTAACTGCACAACGTAAAGGTCGAGGAAGTAGCTCTGTGTAAGAGCCTGCCTCGACCTTTGTTATATTATCTACTCCATCCCTGACTGGCTTGGCCGCGAACCGCATTATCATCCGCCAGAATCGCCGAACCTTGCTCATTAGTCTGTTTTTGTCTGAACCACAACGGGTAGATCACGAATGACACGAGCAAGGTAATACACCCTATAAGCCCTAATGCCAGAACATCCTTCAGGACGTAGTCCATCCCCAAGCCCTTCAGGGTCAGATTGCGCACAGCCTCCAGATAATACGTCAGCGGAAGCGCATGGCTAATCCCCTGAATAAATCCAGGCATCGCTTCAATTGGCCAAGTATATCCCGATAGCATAAAGGAAGGAACTGCGATGAGCATCAGCACCTGTGTAGCATTGACCTTCGTCGTCGAGATAAGACTGAACAGGAAGCCAAGCCCGCAGAGTGCAAAATTGAACGCCAGTGATACTAATACGAACGGTAACAGCTGACTATTGAACGGAATCCCGAAGCCTAACGCGCTAATGCCGAATACAGTCACCGTGTTGATCGCTCCAGCCAGGAAATACGGAGTCAGCTTGGCGATGGCCAGCCGCCAAGGCGTATGGCGCCAGGCACCGAAGCGTGCCCATGTTCCTCGCTCCTTCTCCCCGGTACAGGATAGTGCAATTCCAAGCAGCAAGCATTGCTGCAAGGCTGCGCCAAGTACACCGATAGGCATGAAGAGCTGATAATCATAGGTCGGATTGAACAACACCCGCGAGCGGAACGGAATCGCACTGAACGTCGCTGCAGCCTGATCCGGGTTCATTCCCTTCATTTCCAGCGATTTGGTGGATACTCCTGCACTAATGCTACTGATGACCTGATTCGCAATCCGGCTTGCACTATTGGAATACATCATATTACTACCATCTATAAGTGTCATGACTGGTATGTTCTCTCCATGCTTGATCCGATTCGAGAAATTATCAGGTATGATAATGCCTACCTTAGCCTCACCGGACTCCACCTGTCTGACGACTTCGTCTTCATTAAAGACCTGCCGATTCACGGCAAACGTATCTGTCGCATCGAACGCCTGAACAATCTGTCTGCTAAGCTGCGATTGATCGCCGTCATACACCGTCACAGGCATTTCTGTAATTCGTTGATTCATGTATAAGAAGCCAAATAATATCGTATAAAGGATAGGCGTAGCCAGCAAGATTAACAGCAATCTTCGATCTGCAATCAGCAGTCGGAACTCCTGGGCAAGAACGCCCCTGATTGTCAGTTTGTCATCCATATTAATGTGCCCCTTGCTGCAGGAATACGGTAGAGCCTGTCGGTACGGTATCTGGCAGATCCGTCAGCAGTACTTTGATTCCAAAGGAACGCACATCCGTATCACCGGAGTTCTGACTCGGTCTTTGTGTTGCGAAGTCTGCTGCTGCATCCATTACAGCAACCTTTCCTTTGACCACAGATTGATCCGACAGCAGACTCACTTGAACTTCATCGCCTACATGAAGACCGTTCAGCTGTGTCTCTGGTACATAGAATTTGGCCCAGCGCTCGCCGGTTGTCTCAATGGTATATACAGCGAAGCCTGCACTAGCCAGCTCTCCCAGGTTCAACGTCTTGGAGCGAATGACTCCGTCAGCCGGTGCAAGTAATTCAGAATATCCTACATACGTCTGTACTTCCTGCAACGCCGCTTCGGCTTGTGCTACTTGGGACTCAGCACCCTCCACAGTGGATTGCGCCTGCTTCACTGCAGATTGAGCCTGTTCTACAGAGGCTTGAGCCGCCTTGACATCCTCCTGTTTCAACGTCACTTGCCCTGCTCCGGCTTGGGCTTCCTTCACAGCAGCAAGGGCTTGCTGATATTGAGCTTCTGCAGCTGCAATTTCTTCACTTCGGCTGCCCTGCTGGATCAGGTCCAGTTGTTGGCTGGCAACCTCATACTTAGTTTTTGCCTGTGAATGATCCAATGTAGCTTGATCCAGTTGGGCCTGCGTAGCCGCGCCTGCATCCTTCAGATCACGGATACGCTGTAGCTGCGTAGTCGCCAGCTCATATGCAGACTTGGCAACCTGCTGGTTCAGCTGCGCCTGTTGAATCTCCTGTGGCCGAGCTCCCGTCTTGAGTGCATCCAGCTTTGCCTTCGCGGCTGCTGATGCTGCTTTGGCCTGGGCAATCTGGCTCTCAACGGTCTGGGACGTCACACCTACCGCAGTATTGCCTTGACTCTTCTTGGCTTCAGCTGCGCCTACCGTTGCTTCGGCTTGGCTTACGCCTGCTTTAGCCTTGGAGACATTGGCTTTGGCTGCTTGCAGGGCTGCTTCAGCCTGCTTCACTTTATCCTCTAGCTCTTTATTTTCGATCCGAGCAATAACTTGGCCTTTAGTAACTTTATCCCCTTCATTCACTAGCAATTCGGAGATGCGGCCACTTGTCTTGAAGCTCGCATTAATGACGTCTGATTCTACAGTTCCTGAAGTACCCGAGAAATCAGATTGTCCAGAAGTTGTCTGTGTACCCTGGAAAGCGAACAGTGCGTAGAAGCCCAATGCAATGATAAGTATAATACCTGCATAAATTGTATATTTCTTTATAGTCATCTCTAATCCACTCCATGAATTGATTATAATTGCGGAGCCTTCAGCCCCAATGCATTGTAAATGAATGTTCTTACCGTTCTGCGAATCTGCGGGTCGGGAACACCGTCTCCCCCAATAACGACGCTCATCGGCATGAAGATGTAGATCCCGAAGACACAATTGGTAATCGTCTTGGTGTCGAGCTCCTGTGCAATGAACCCAAGCTGCTTGGCAGAATCAATCTCGTTCTCCATGTAGGTAAAGTAGCTATCTAGCACCTGGCGAATATCAAAATGATGCTCATTGACGACCCAGCCCTTACTGACGAGCAATCGGCAAAAATCCTGTTCCTCCCTCATGAATTTGAAATGAAGCTCAAAGAGTTGCTCCACCCGCTCCATGACATTCTCCGTTGGAATCAGATCCATGCTTTGCTTCATTTGCTCCACGAATCGGTCCATACCTGTCTTGAGAATGAAGATATACAGCTCCTGCTTGTTCTTGAAATTATAGTACAACGTGCCTTTGGCAATGCTGCATGCCCGTGCGATCTCTTCCATATTGGTCTCGTTATAGCCACGTTCGGAAAAGGCCCTCAGTGCACCATTGAAGATGAGCTCCTTCGTTTGATTTTTCATGCTTCCTCCTTTTTTTGAACTGACCATCCAGTACAAAAAATCCACTGAAGTTATTATAATCATGTCAGTGCCCTAACTTCAATACTAAAATTTCCAATCGAATGAATTTAGAATAACCGTTCAAACAAGTCGTTCAATAACCTTGGGAACAGCTCCCAGCAACATGGACAATAAAAAGGCTCCCCTCAAGTGTGTTGGTAAATGTGACTTTACCTATCCACTCTGAGGAGAGCATATTAGCCTCTTCAGCTGTAGCTATTCAATTCTACGAACCTAGTACCTTGACTGAAATTGATTGTGATTTCAAATGATCTACAGAAAGCAAGCTTGACAGTGATCGAAGGGATCCCCGCTTGCAGCGGATCTACACTCCCCCAGACCATTCAATCTGCGTGCTTATTGCACCGTCTGATTATACTGCGCAATCTTCTCCGTAATTTGCTGTGCTGCCTGGTCCAGGGCCGCCTTCGGCTCCTGTTGTCCATTTAACACCGACTCGATGGCACCTTCCGCAATCTGACGAGCCTCCGGGAATACACCCATGACAGCCCCTTGCGTTGCCTTCGTCGCGGCAGAAGCGTGCAGCTGATCGACCGCAGTCTTGAATTGTGGATATTTCTCCATGTTATCCTTCAACACCTGCTGCTCATAAGCTGCTGTTGTAATTGGGAAGTAGCCCGTATTCACACTCCACTCCGCCTGAACCTCAGGAGAAGCGACGAACTTGATGAATTCCCAAGCCGCTTGCTGCTGCTCCTCTGACTTGTTGTTCATAATATAGAGACTGGCTCCCCCAACGACGACCCCACCCTCAGTGGCGCTAGAAGGACGCGGCAAGAATGCTGTACCTACCTCGAATTTGTCTCCAACCTTCTCCACGATGGAACGCAGGCCTGCTGTCGAATCCAGTGTCATGGCAATCTGACCTGCTGCAAATGCACTGTTCGTGTCGTCGGTATTCCGTCCCAGATTCGAAATAATCTTCTTATCCAGCATGCCCTTCCACCACGTCAAGGTTTTCACGCCGGCTTCGCTGTTAATCAGAGATTCAGTGGCAGCAGCGTCTCGACCATTGCCATTGTTCACGTACTCAGCATTTTGATTAGCAAAAAATTGCTCCAGGAACCATCCATAAATCGCGATGGAAGCTCCTGTCTGTCCGTTCGCATTCAGAGCTGTAGCCGCTTGCTCGAAGTCTTCAAACGTCACAGGTGGCTTCTCAGGGTCCAGGCCCGCAGCCTTAAAGGCATCCTTGTTATAGTATAGAATTGGATTGGATGTATTGAATGGCATCGCATTCAGCTTGCCGTCTATCGTGTAATAACGAGTGATGTTCGGCTCCAGCTTAGACAGGTCAAATTGATCCTTATCAATGAATTGCTGTACCGGGGTGATGGCTTTGGAATCAATCATGAATTTACTCCCGATCTCATAGACCTGAATCAGATCCGGTCCACTATCCGAGCCCATGGAGGCCTTGAGCTTGTTCAGGCTGTCATCATACTTCCCTTGATAGATCGCTTCAACCTGAATGTCGCTTTGTGAGCTGTTGAACTTATCTGCGATTTGTTGAATGGCCTTCTCACCATTTCCGGACATCGAGTGCCACCAGGTTACCTTAACAGGACCTCCAGTACCGCCATCACTCGCAGGATTTTGGGCATTCTCCGCCGCTGTACCTCCACTGCAGGCTGAGAGAACGAGCAGCATACTAAGACAAATAAGCATGAGTGGAATAGATTTCTTACGCGTGAACATGGAATCGCTCCTTTGATTTGAATGAATATGGATTTGGATTAATGTGAATGAGATTATGGTAATGAGATTATGGTAATGAGATCATGTGAAAGAGATCATGTGATACTGGTTTATCCTTTCAGAGCCCCTGCTGCCATCCCACGTACCAGTTGCTTCAGCCCAAGGATTAACAGGAGCAGCGACGGTAGAATAACGAGCGCAGTTCCTGCAAATACGAGATTCCACGAGGTGGCTTCCTGAAATTCCAGCATGGATATGCCAATCTGTACGGTGCGCATCTGTGGTGTGTTCGTAACGAGCAATGGCCACAAATACGCATTGTACATATCCAGAAAAGAATAGACCGCAAGTGTGCCAAGTGCCGGACGAGATAGCGGCAGCACGTGGAACAGGAAATAACGAATATGACCACATCCGTCCATGCGTGCCGCCTCATAGAGCTCCTTGGGCAGCTGCATGAAGAATTGGCGGAGCAAAAAAGTCCCAAAGGCTGTAGCGAGAAAAGGGATCGTAAGTCCCTGATATGTATCGAGCCAGTTCCAACTGCGAATGGTCAGATAATTCGGAATCATCGTGACCTCCCATGGGATCATCATGGTAGCCACGAACAGGCTGAACATGAGATTTTTGCCCTTGAATTCCATTTTGGCAAACGCATAAGCTGCGAGACTGGCGGTAATCAACTGACCGACCATGGTGATCCCGGATACCAAGAACGTATTGGCAATGAATCTGCCAATCGGTACAATCCCGAACACTTCAACGAAGTTCACCAGATGAAAGGATGTCGGGACAAGACGCGGCGGATAAGCACTCGCATCCTGCGGTGACATGACGGACATAAAAAATGTATAAATTACCGGGTACAGCACGAGCAGAGCCAGGATCGTCAATACAACATAGATCAGTGATGTCTGCAAAGAACGCTTCATTGATAATGCACCTTCTTCTCTACCCATTTGAACTGAATGAGCGTCAACAGGAAGATGACACTGAACAGTACGAGTGCCTGGGCGCTGCCCGTTCCGAAGCGAAAGTTAACGAAGGCTTCCTGATAGATTGAATAGACGAAGACATTCGTGCTGTTCATAGGTCCACCCTTGGTCAGAATGTTGATCTGAGCGAAGGATTGGAACGCCCCGATGATGGATACGACAACCACGAAAAAGATTGTCGGGGACAGCAATGGTAACGAGATACGCCAGAACGTAACCATCGCCCCTGCTCCATCGATTTTAGCACTCTCATAGAGCTCCTCCGGTATCCCTTGAAGCCCACTGGACAGGACTATATAATTGAAGCCCAAATTCATCCAGATGGTCATCATGGCAATCGAGAACAAGGCCCAGTCCGGGCTTGTCAGCCACGGAATCGGTTCAATTCCTACCAGGCTGAGCCAATAATTCAGCATGCCCAGAGTCGGATGAAAGAGGAATTTCCAGATGACTGCTGAGGAGCCTACCGACAGCACCATTGGCAAGGCAAAGCTGAATTGGAAGATACGCATTCCCCTGAGCTTTGTGTGGGTCAACGCAGCCAGTACCAATGCTAGCAAAATGCCAACTGGCACTGTGAGCAGGGCGAATAGAACGGTGACCTGAATGCCCTGAAAGAAGAGTCCCGAGCGAAGCAACGTCACAAAGTTATCCAGTCCCACGAATGCTGCTACCTGCCCGGTGGGCGAGGTCGAGTGAAGACTCAAATAGACGGATTTCAGCATCGGGTAGAACATGAAGATGGAAAATAGCAGCATCGACGGGGCCAAGAATACATAAGCCAATGCTTGCTCACGAAGCATTTGTACCCGTAGCGAGGCTGGTCGATTCATGCTCTGTCGCGCCTTGGTTCTTTTGCGAACCGGAAAATTCATCGACTCGTGAAGCTCACTCATAAATTCATCCCTTCTGCAATGACTTAAAACGGTAAATTGTTCCTGTTACCTTCATCAGTGTAGAGATCATGTGTCATGTGAGCATCATGCGACTGTTATTCCTCTGTTAATATTGGGTAGTTTTGTTAAAAGAGAAAAAGACTGATGCTTACCATCACTGGTAGTCATCAGTCTCATTTTATTACAGTATTTTGTGAAATTTGCAGTACTTCTGATTGTGCAGCCCATACTAATGGGAGAAAGGATTGATCCGAGCCTACAGCTTGATTTCCCCATCATACGTTGCGATAGCCTTGTATAGCTCTGGACGACGATCGCGGAAGATTCCCCACTCTATACGTGCATTTTCCAATGCATCCAGATCAAAAGTAGCTGTCAGCACGGATTGCTCTGTACGTCCAGCCTCTTGAATCATATTCCCTTGCGGACCTGCAATGAACGAGGAGCCGTAGAACGTAATGCTGGAATCCTCATCCTCCTCCAGTCCAATCCGATTGGAAGCAATGACAGGAATCAGGTTAGAGGCTGCATGTCCACGCATGCACATCTGCCAGTGATCCTTGGAATCAATGTCTCCATCCTGCGGCTCCGAGCCGATCGCCGTAGGGTAGAAGAGCAGCTCTGCTCCCATGAGCGCCATGCATCTGGCCGCTTCCGGGTACCATTGATCCCAGCATACGCCCACACCGATCTTCGCATAGCGTGTATTCCACACCTTGAAGCCGGTATCACCTGGATTGAAGTAGAACTTCTCCTCATAGCCAGGGCCGTCCGGGATATGACTCTTCCGATACTTGCCTAGTACTTCTCCGTCCGCATCAATGACGGCGAGAGAATTGTAGCGTGCATAGTTCTTCTTCTCATAGAAGCTGATCGGTAATACGACCTGCAATTCCTTGGCGATCGCCTTGAAATGATTCACGGCCTTGTTGTGCTCCAGCTCCGTCGCGTATACATAGTAATCAGCCTTCTCCTTCTGACAGAAGTAAGGCGTCTCGAACAGCTCCTGCAGCAAAATAATTTGCGCTCCATCCGCCGCCGCCTGGCGCACAAGAGTCTCTGCCTTGCTAATATTCTCATCTATATTCGTTGAACAGCTCATTTGGGTAGCTGCAACCTTCACTTCTCTCATGTTCATCCTCCTTTAAGACGATTCATGCTAGGGTCCCGTACCTTGACCAGTCAAATGTGAGGCTACAAACGGGAGCCCTGTCGACTGCGCTTCACACGTTACACCTGAAATTAGATTCGGCCAAGTTACTAGCCTCGGATTGAGGCAGGCATCTGCTGTGTGGTGCAATGTACATTTCCGCCTTCACGAATAACGGCCATGCCGTCTACTGTGCGGATACGACGATTCGGGAACACCTGACTCAGCACCTGCTCCGCAAGTCGATCTGTCTCTGCCGCCGTCTCGCCGAATACTGGCAGAATGATGCCGTCATTGACAAAATAAAAATTAATATAGCTTAGGGTTAGTCGGCTATCTTCATAATCTCTTCTCGGTGGCTGCTGAATCTCGATAATCTCCAGCTTGCGCCCACGAGCATCGGTTGTGTTACGCAGAATCTTCAGATTTTCACGGCTGATCTCATAGTTCTCATCCTCTGGATCATTGCACACCTGAATGATGACCTTGCCTGGCGCAGCAAAACAAGCAATATTATCGACATGACCATCCGTCTCGTCACCAGATAATCCACGCTTCAACCAAATGACCTTCTCCACTCCTGTGTAACGGTACAGCTGCTCTTCAATGTCAGCTCTGCTCATCTGTGGATTACGATTCGGATTCAGAAGACATTCCTCTGTCGTCAGGAGCGTGCCTTCTCCATCCACATGAAGAGAGCCTCCTTCCATGACGAGCGGAGCATCAAACTGGGTAACACCCAGATGCTGCAAAATCTGTGGCGCCACATGATCGTCCAGATCCCAAGGCTTGTATTTCTCGCCCCAGGCATTGAACTTCCAGTTCACACCTGCCAGACGTCCACTTGCATCCTGGATGAAGGTCGGACCGTTATCACGCAACCAGGCGTCGTTATGCTCAATTGGTAGCAACTCTACATTGTCACCAAGCTGGAGTGCACGCACTTGCTCCAGATCAGCACCATTCACCACTACGGTGACAGGCTCGAATTCGGCCATCGCGCGAATAATCTCTGCGTAGCCCTCACACACGGAAGCATGGGTGTCAGGATAGACCATGGAGGATTGCACAGGCCAGGATATAAAAGTACGCTCATGCGGCGCCCATTCTGGCGGCATGCTGTATTGTTGTTCATTTGGATACATGTTCACGGCTCACTTTACTATAGAATTCTGTACCTCAAGCTAAGATGCCCTGCAATCAGACAAGATTCAATACACGCAATCATCTCGTGACTCACTGCTACCTTGAAGCTGACTGCAAACTCAAGCTACATCATACAATATTATGAGCTTGTCCTCAATGCCTGCCTCGTTCCTCGCTTGGTTAATTCAGGGTTTTATTCTCGTGATGGGCCTCTCCTTGGCTCAACTCCTTGAATAAATCAGATTCCACGGAGGAGGCTGAAGCCTGTTCCGACTTTAGCTGCTGCTGCTGTTGTGACTGTCCTTGTTGCTGTGACTGTGCTTCTGACTGCGTTTGCAACTGTTCCTGCTGACTGCTTCCCCAGTATTGCTCCATTAGAGCCTTGACTTGTCCAAACGTTACAGGCTGCGCTTCAGGCATATATTCGTAGCCGATCAGACCATTGGTCTCCACCGTCAGCGTCTTTATATCCTCAAAACGAGCAATTCCTGTCTGCCGTAGTTTCATCTCCAGCTGGTCCACTGTCATCCGTAGCTTCTTTAGTTCATGCTCCTGCAGCCGTCCCTCACGAATGACTGTCACCGCGCGGCCGCGCATCAAATTCTCGAACCAATTCCATTTCAGCTCCAAATATTCCAGCAGCAACAAAATAGCAATGAATGTAACCGCTGCTATCAGAGCCAACCAGATGCTCTTATCTGCAATCGGCTGTACGATGACGGTACCAATGGAGATCATGATGACTGTAGTGGGAATTGTCATTTGCGAGATGGATTTACGGCCCGCGATTCTTAACAGCACCATAGCTCCTATAATGACAACGCATGACTTCCAGAATTCTTCCCATACTTCATAGAAATTCACCTTGAACACCTCTATTCTCATCACTTCATACTTCGCTATTTTTCTAAGCCATCAGGATGTGTGTACAACAGCGCTTATAATTCATTGTGAGTTAAAGCAACGAAAAAGATTCATTTGTATGTACTTTAAAAGGCTAGTGTTCGATTCCCTTCCCTTTGAAGCAACAATTCACATGCAATAAATATAAGAAAAGAACAGGCGGATCTTAGCCACCTGCTCTTCGGCATGCAAGGTATATCCCGTTAGTTCTACAGTTAGCGATACAGTTACACTTCCACAGTTTCAAGTCTCTTCACTTGAAGTGGAGGAGGAATCAGCCAGCCTTTTTCTTTCGTTAATTGAAGAATGCGCACACCCAATGCGGCCTTCGTCACATGGTATTTGGCATATAGTGCCCCTATGTCCTCTCTAATGCATTGACCCATCATGGAGCTACATGCTGCCAGGCTTGCCGCTGTGTCTACGGCGATCTTGGCTGCAATCTCTGGGTCTGTAAATCGAGCTCCTGCAGGGATATCCTCTAATTTAACAGCAGGTCTCTCTGGCAGAGCCGGGGATGGGGCAATTCCGTTATCCGTCAACAGCGTGTCACACTCTTTAATCTCCAGCTTGGCTTGGTCGATCAGAGCCTCTAACGTCTTTCTCAGATCCTTATCGCCTGCATGATTCAGGTACGCCTGGTAACAAGAGAGTGCTCCTTTGGCCATCATGGATGTCTGCCATACTCCATAGACTTCTCCGTAATGCATTGGTTCATCCTTAGGGTTGCCACTTAGTATTCCCATACATATCACTCCTTTATTTTTTGACTCGTTTAGCTTCTCTGCTTGAGTGATGGAATATGCAGATGAGAATACTGGAAAACCAGCTAATACTTGTCAAGGATTTTGTATTGGTGATTCACGTTCTTCTTGGTATACTATTTTTGAGCACAACAAAGAACCCTCATTGGCGTGAAGGTTCTGGATAATTATGGGTCAAGGTTTGAAGGGCTGCTGTTTACTGAGGATGGCGTACACGTGATGTAGTAGCTTGTTGGCGCAGGCGATCACGACCACCTTGTACGGCTTGCCCTCTTTTCTTTTTTTCTCGTAATACTCCCGAATTCTTAGATTAGCACTTCCTCGAATCCCACACTGTACGGCTAAATATAACGCTCTACGAAGCCTCTTGGAGCCTCGTTTGGTTATTCGGGAGCTAGTCGCTGTGAATTTTCCGGAGCTGAATATGCCGGGGTCTAACCCTGCAAAAGCCACCAGTTGTTTGGCTTCTTTAAACTGCCGAACATCTCCGATTTCTGCGACAATAGCGGCTGCCAACTTATCTCCGATTCCCGGTATACTCTTCATGAGTTCAACCTCTGGAAGAACCGTTGCCAGCTCATCCATTTGCTTCTCCAGTACACTCAATTGTTCTGTGAATGCTAGAACTAAGCTTACCATACTGCTTAAAACCGAGGTTTGTGTAGGGCTCCTCGGCTCCTCACTCCATCGGGACAATACTTCCTTGAGGTGTTCTGTCTTCGCCTCTGCCCACTTCTTAGAATGTGATTTTCCTGCGTTTTTTTGGATGACTCCATGAAGATCCTCTGCTTGGTCTTCCAAGCAACGAGTAAGCACGTGTAGAGATGTCGCCGAGAACAGGTTACTAAAAACCTTCTCATATTCCGGGAAAACCTGATCCAGCAAGGCCCTCATATTTAATTTTGCTTGTACAAACATCCCCGTTACAAACTCATGCTGCCTCGTCACATGCTGAAGTTCCGTATAGCCCTCTTCCCACGTCCGGTGCGGGGTGACATCTCCCCGGTAATACATCTCGGCTAAATGCCAAGCATCTGCCGCATCCGTCTTCACCTTTCTTAACCGAGTACCCTTCGCCCGCTTAGCCTGTAAGGGATTGACGATGAAATATGTCCATCCACTGCGTTTCAAGTAGGCGACAAGTCCACGATGATAGTGACCGGTTGCTTCCAGAATAACCACTGGCGACTGCTCAGTCTGTGCTTGCAACTCGGATAGAAGCCGACCCAATTGCTCCAACCCACTTTTCTCGTGGGAGATGCTTATCGCCTTCCTCCAAGACTCATTCCGCTTTAAAAATGCTTGTACCACGCTGAATCCCTTTGCTACATCTACTCCCACTACAGGCTCCATAACAACCTCCTAAATCGTATTTGCCGGCACTCCTACGATGGTTCCAAACCCATAGCTTCGCTTGTGATGCGGGGTCTATTGCCCCTACCAGCTCAAACATGGTCATTGGAGATAGTAGGAGAACAGTTTTTGTGACGGGGTAACTCTCCCCAAAAGGCCCTGCGTTCTCCCGGCTACCGCCATCTTATTCTACCTACAAAAATAGGCCAACCAGAAGTTTCTGGCTGACCTAATAATACGAAAAGGCCCTTCACTCCATAATCACTTATGGGAGCAAAAGACCCTACTTTGGTAAACAAAACAAATCAGATCAGCCCAGCTTGCTTGAGGCTATTGATATTGAAATAGTAGCTGTTCTTATACTTAGTAACGACAATTCCATTCACCGTTGCCTTGCCACTGGTACCATTAATGATGCTCTCGTCGAGGGTAAGACGTGCGAATTCTTTTGTATTGGCTACAAACGGGCCTGTCTTGACGATCAGATCGTTACCTTCCACGATCACATCATAATCATAAGCATCCTCCAGCAGCTCGCTGGCAAGCCAGCCTTCAGAGATTTTAGGTGGGATAGTACTTCCTGGCATAGTCTCGGCAATAATCAGGTTTGAATCATCCGAATCGGTATACTCCTTGATCAGCTTGCCACTTTTGTCATAAGCTCTGAATACTTTGATCCCGTTGGACGGATAGACACCCGATTCACTCTCCACAAGGACCTGGTTATTCTTATTAAAGTCCTTAATAGCCTGCTCCTCGGCAATCATGGCATCTGTATTTCGAATTCGACCATCATCAATGGTGTAAATATCTACATCGGAGCTGGAAGCGGAGTTGGAAGCAGAGCCAGAAGTCGCATTCCCGATCTCAACCTGTTTTTTATCAGCATTCCATCTATAGGGTACGCCTGTGAGATCACCGATTTTAGACAACGGGATATACGTTTTTCCATTATAGTTCAGGATAGGATTCGTTTGGTCCTTATACAGGGTTCCATTCACAACAACCGGACTGTTGAATTCAGTAAGTATATACTGCTTGACCGCAGCATAGGCCGAACCACCGAATGATGCCGTTACACCTAGTGCAAAGCCAGACAGTAACAAGGCAAGACTTTTCTTCTTCACAACAAAACACGCTCCTTAGCTAGTCAATTCCCATGATTGTAAAAAAACTATAAATCTTATATCATCGTATCATTTGTAAATAATTAGGTCTAAACATTAAATTACATTAAACATATAGAAAAATAGCTCTTCACCTATAAACTAAGAAATTTTGAAATTTTCATTCTGACGTGATAGAATCCTCCAATGGCATAGCCTCACCCAAAAAGATGCCATTACCCGATAAAGGGCAAGGCATCTTAATGTTATTCATTGAATTCATTGGCATCCAATTTACCCCTGAAAACTTGCTGGGAATTGCTGCACAATTCCTCTCGTCATTACGTCGGCCATCTCTAGCGCTTGCGGCTCAATCAGCTTATTGGTGGCAACATTCTCCTCATATTTCCCCGCAATACGGGCTGCTACCTCTGCTGTGAGTAGACGCAGATGCTCATACATCATATGCCTCCACTCCTCCTCAGACCAATAGGGATTAATTTTGCCTAGAAACGCTGCAATAGCATCCGCATTGGCATACCACCGCCTCTGGGCATCTTCCGCCTCCCTGATCTGGTTGGACTTGAGCTTCTGCACTAGCTCAGCGGCAATCGTGAGATGCTCACGCAGCAAGCGTGCAAATTCCCCTGCTATGGCTGGACCATAGAGTGGCTTCAGCACCGCTGCAAAATCCTCCGGGTTCCGCAGTAGTCTGGCCGTCGTTGCCTGCTGATCAGGCAGACTGCCCACAATGCTATTCACTGTCAAACGTGTCCAATAGATATGCTGCTCCCATAATGCACGAAGCGTTCTGTTCAATTCCACCATGGATGGGGTCCACAGATCATGACGGTACACCTGGAAGGAATTCATGTAATGCATGAAAGGCAAGGTAGAATACATGCTGGAGAGCTCCTTTTTTAACACATTATATAGGCGGGCCTTCCATATTGTGCATGTACCCAGATTCAGGCCTAAGGATTGGTTATCCTCTTACAGCTTGAAACGCTCTACGACCTGCTGCATGTTCTCTGCCATCTTGGACAAAGTATTGGCGGCAGCATGAATATCTTCTATTGAAGCAAGCTGTTGTTCGGAAGCAGCAGTGACTCCCTGAAAGGATTCCATATTGGCTTGAGCGATGTCGGCTACCTCCTGTACGGATGCAGATACCTCCTCAGCACTGGCGGAGATCTGCTGAGTTACAGACGATACATCTTCAAGCTGATCTACGATCTGCTCCGTCGCGGCCTGGATATCAGCGAAGGCTTCCGTTGTCTCTTGAGTCACCTGCAGACCATGCGTGACATCGGAGATCACCTGTCCCTCCATCATATGTGCTACATTACGAATCATATCAATCATTTGGGTTATGACGAGCTGAATCTGGTCGGCAGTCCCCTTGGATTGATCCGCGAGCTTGCTAACCTCATTGGCGACCACTGCAAAGCCCTTGCCCTGCTCCCCTGCTCTGGCTGCTTCGATGGAGGCATTAAGCGACAACAGATTCGTCTGCTTCGCTATATCCGCAATGCCCTTGCTCATCTCAATGACGTCGCTGCTATGATGGTTCAGTTGCTCGATCATGGAAGCTGACTCTCGAACAGAGGTTTGTATAGCCTCCATCTGTGCCTTCATTTCCGATACCTTCCCACTTCCTAGCTGAATCGTCTGTACTGTCTTCTCTGTCGATGCAAAAATCGTATTCGAGGTGTCTGCAATACGCGTAATGCCAGCAGATACCTCCTCCATTGCTCTCGCGCTTTCTCTTGAGACATTCGCCTGGACCTCTGCACCGTCTGCCGACTTCACGACAAGCTCGGTTACATGCTCTACTGCCTTGGAGTTCTGCTCCGTCGTTGCATTCATCTCTTCACTGGATGCGACCAGATGCGTGGACGTATTGGCTAGTTCTTGAATGACCCTCTGTAAGGAGATGATCATAGCATTATAGTTAGAGGCCAGCTGCCCGACTTCATCCTTGCGCCGCGTATTGATTTGCTCGTTCAGATAACCTTCACTTACCCGCTTCGTAGATACCACCATCTGTTCGATTGGACGCGTAATCCCGCGAATCACGATGACGAGGATGACCAGCATCACAATAACGGAGACACCGAGTACTATCCACATCGTATACAGAATAGGCTGTGAAGCCACGCTATACTCATTAATTTTAAGTGCCGTTACAATCTTCAATCCGGTATACTTGTTCGTCATGAAATTCGTCTGAACCTGTTCACCTGTATCCAGCGCAAAATCTAGCGTGCCGGAATCGTTCTGCTGAATATAGTCGTATTGACTGCCCTCAACTTGATCCCCGGGGGTCATAGTAGGGTGAGCCATAATTTTATTGGTCTTGTCCAGAATAAACGCATAACCCTCTGAGCCGACATGTAGCCCACTGATGATGTCATTAATTTTGCCAAAGCTGATCGCGAGCGTGACGCCCCCTTTGCCATCCGGGAAGGCTCTTGTAATATTCAGATTATAGTTACCTGAAGTCGCCGATATGATGGGGTCAGCTACGGCAGCTTGTGTAGGGTCTACCATCATGGTCTTATACCATGAGCGGGTACGTGGATCATAATCCTGCTGGCCTGGGTCAGGGGACTTCATCCATGCCCCTTGGTCGTTACCGATGACCAGAATTTCGATCTCTGGGTGGCTGGTCACGAAATTATCAATGATTCTGCGCGCCTCAGGATCGTCCACATCCAATTGCTCCGAGCTAAGCTGCTGGGCTAGCCCGTTAACATTCGCTATCTCCATCTCTACTAGCTGATTTAATGCGGCATCCAGAAGCTGCATCTGAGAAACTGCTGACTCATTCAGCTTGACCTGCAGCTGCGTCTTGGAGCTATTGTATGAGAAGAATCCCACCAACAGACTTGGGATCAACACGGCTACCATCACAAATGCTGTCAGTTTGACTCTTAACGTATTCCATTGAAACTTTTTGTTCATCGGATACTTCTCCCTCTTCTATTCTTCAAATTTGTACCATCGTTAGAATCATCGGTTATTCCTGCTGCACTATGAAGAGAGTTTGCGAAATTTGTCGATTTTTTTCATTTACTGTCCATCCCAAGCCCCTTATCTCAGACACAGCATGTTGAGCTATAGAAGGCTTCAAGGTAATATAGAATTAGATACAGGAATGTAAGAACAGAGAGGATTCAGACATGCTCATCCAACAGCTGAAGTACGCGGAGAACTTGACTATCCAGGAACAGCATATTGCGGCCTATGTACTAAGCAATCCGGAGGCTGTTTTTACCTCAACGGCTCAGGAGCTGGCACAGCAGACCTACACGAGCTCTTCGACCATTGTGCGATTCTGCAAGAAGCTTGGCACCAAGGGCTACCCGGATTTCCAGCTTCAACTCGCGCTACAATACCCACATTCGCCGCAGGATATTCCTGTATACGAGGACAGAATGAACGCGAAGGCGGCTGACCCGACTATCCTCGCCATGGACAAAGTCCCGTATCTGTATCAGCAAGCGGTAGAGCAGACCCGGCGTCTGCTGAGCCACAGTGAGCTCTTGAAAGTATATCGCTGGCTACAGGAATGTAGGCGCATTGATATCTACGGAAGTGACTCAAATTATTATCTAGGACAGCAGGCCAGCAGCAAGTGGAATGAACTCGGAAAATCGTCGATGGCCTACAACACGGTTAATGTCCACTATATTCGCCAGCTGAACCAGGAGGCACTCCCCTTGTCGCTCATCATTTCCAAAACCGGAGAAACTCCAGCGATGCTTGAAGCTGCCCGACAGTTAAAGCATAGACAAGGAAAGACCGTTGCAATTACCTCCCATGCCAGCTCTACACTGGCAAAGCTATGCGATGCCGTACTGCTGCTACCGAACGATCGTGGTGACTTCCGCTTGTCCAAGCCATCCTCCATGATCTCCATCATGTACATTTTTGACCTCCTGTACGTATGTCTCTTGGACAACGATGAATAAGCCAAGGAATTGGCAGCTACTGCTGCTTTCCTTGGCTTATTGCTCATATTAGAGGAACCTGTCCCATCATGACCAGTCAAAGGGAGTGGATTGATTGCAATAGTAATTACTATTGAGAAATAGCAGCCGAACTCAAGGCTGGGATTGGTCTGCCTGAAAGGCGATTCCCGCATGCTGTCGCGCCCGATCCAATACCTGCATGACAGAGTAGCTATATTTCAGTAGTCCATAGCATCGCTCCAGGTCCTGAACTGCAATCATATCGTGGAAGAACTTTAGCTCGTAATAAAGTCGATTAGCTTCTGTCTGGACATTGACCTCCTCGGCCTCTTCCCCCAACTTCACCCAGAAGTTCCGGCAACCGTTCGGACCTTCGACCACATGTAAATATCCCTTTTCCCCTTGAATCAAGGCAAAGTTCATACCTGCCGTATCCTTGGACCCTACACATTCCGCGATAAAATCGGGATACTGCAGTACGGCCACGCCTGAGGTGTCGATGCCGTTCACATGCTTATTCGCAGTGTAGGCTACGCTGTCCGGACTACCGAACAGATTCATCACAAAATGAATGTTGTAGATGTTAATATCCATCAGTGCTCCTCCCGAAAATTCAGGATTAAACACATTCGGTGTCTCTCCTGCCAGCAGTTGATTGTATTTGCGCGAATACTGGCTGTAATTACATTGAATGAAGCGAATAGGACCCAGCTTAGGCAAGTATTCTCTTATCTCATGATAATTGGGAAGGTATATCAGGGATATCGCCTCGAACAGCATCAGCTTCTTACTCATAGCCAATTCCATCAATACCTCTGCTTCGCGTGCTGTGGATGTAAATGGCTTCTCACAGATCACATGCTTACCGTGCTCCAGCGCCCTCCGTGCATATTCATAATGCAGGCTGTTGGGAGAAGCAATGTACACGACCTCCACAGCCGGGTCTGTCAGCAGCCCCTCTAGATCCGTATAGATTGTGGCGACACCATACTTTTGAGCCAAGGGCTCCGCTGTCTCGCGCTTTCTTGAATACATGGCCGTGCAGCTCACCTGCTGCAATTGACTTGCTGCTGACAAAAAGCCATCTACAATTGATCCTGTGCCAATAGTTCCAATTCTCATACCTTATCCCCCAATTCGTAAGCGATCCCCTCTTTATAACACATTAATACGTTGTTATATGACATTGTTTATTATTGTTACTTCTGAATACCAGGTCATATTGCCCTCGCAGTAATAAAGCCATTTGGGAATAGCGGGTATCAGCCTAATTAGCAGAACTTGCAGAACTTGCAGAACTTGCAGAACTTGCAGAACTTGCAGAACTTGCAGAACTTGCAGAACTTGCAGAGCTTACTGTGCCTGTCGTGCCACTTCCACTCCATCTGCCAGCACCTTCAGCACATACAGCACTTCTTCATCCTTCACTGGCTTCTCGGCTCCATGACGAATCGCTTGCTGTAATCCCTCGTACAGCAGGCCGTAGTCTGTGATCTCAGAAGGTACTCGCTCGTTATGCTCTATACCGTCCTCATCCATGTAAGACAGCTTGCCCCAATTGTCCTCTGGCTCCTGCTCAAAGGATACAAGTGTTGGCCCAGTGTGGCCTTTTGCCTGATGACCGCTACTGTACTTCACGAAGCTTCCCCTGTCGCCATGCACCACGAACTTCGGATGATCAATCTTGACGAGCAAGCTGGATTTGATCGTGGCCTTCATCCGTCCATATCTGAAATCGATATCCACATAGTCGTCCGCCTGCCCCGGAGCCACGAGACTTCGCACATCATAATCAATACGATCCGCAGGGCCATATAATGAGATCAACTGATCAATCGTATGAACCGCCAGACCATGAAGGAGCCCAAATCCATGCCTTGTAGAGTTGGGCCAGAAGTAGTCGTAATGGGATTGAATCTCTACGACATTGCCCAGCTTTCCACTCTCCAGCACTTTCTTCAATGTAAGAAAATCTCCATCATATCTACGATTCTGGTTAGCCATGGCTATAAGGTTGCGGGACCGGGCCAACTCGAAGATCTCCTGTGCTTGCGCTGCATCTGATGCAAATGGCTTCTCCACAAGCACATGCTTGTCATGCTCCAAGGCCAATCTGGCATACTCCACATGACTATCCACATGAGTGCACACTACGATTACGTCAATCTCATCATCCATTAGAACTTCCGTCAGGTCCGTCGTAAAGCGAATAGCTGGATAATAGCTCTCCCGTTCGGTATCCCCAATCCGGTCCTCTTCTCTGCGAAAGATCGACTTCACACGGATATCCTCACGGCGCTCCACATAAGGAAGATGGTAATTCACTACGGCATTTCCGAATCCGATAAAAGCTATATTCAACATGCTCATCCCTCCTGTTTTAGTAGGTATGGCACTCATGATACTATAAACTTTACTGATGCAGAATGGCTTACAGAGGAGTTGGCAGTCCTTTACACGGAAAGCCTCCATCCTGCCGAATTCATGAAATTTGATTTCATGAATTGGTCAGCAAGCAAACTATGGCGAGTCTATACAGATTCTTAAGGGGACAGGCGTTTGCGGTCTTCTGAAGTGGATGATCGTGTATTACGGCGGAGCAGCATCACGATGAAGAGCAGGATAGGAAGTAGAATTTGGAATATCGGATATACCATATCCCCCACAATAATACCTGCATGATAAAATTCAGTAAAGTTAGCGGGCAGCATCGACATGGTAAATACAGCTACACACACAGGGAGTATCCATTTCTTATAGCTTGTACGTGTTGTATCTGAGAAACCGATGATTGCCGCGATCAGAAAGGTGGACATTCTTGTCCCCAGCCCCAAAAAGGCGGCGAGAATAAATAAAACGTCCATTCGCTCAAATACCTCAGCCAATTCAATCAATTGCACCACCTTTAGCAGCGGAAATACGACTGTGGGGGCCAGTACGGGACCAAGCACAAGCAAATTGATCTGATTAATGACTAGCATGGCGAGCGATACTGCACCGTAGCTGATTAGCATTGATTTACGCAGTCTGCCGCCCTTCTTTGCCATAGGAAAATACACCATGAACAGGATGGTTTGAGCAAACGGGAAGGATAGCATCTGTGGTATGGCTGCGTCCCAGGCAGGCTGTATTCCATGCTCCAGCACAGGTAGCATATACTCAAAATTCACCAAGCCTGTACTGAAAATCATAATAAGCAGGATGATATAGCTAATCAGCAGCACTGGTAGCAGCACTTGAGTTCCGAGCAAGTAGACGCGTGGCCCGTAACGAGCTGCCGTATATCCGATCCCCAAAATCATTAGCATGGGAATGACAATAGGTGTCTGATTGAGCAGCATATAGACTGTAATTTCTCCAATATCTCGCAGGCTGCGCGAGGATTCATAGGCAAAATATATGCAGAACAGAATGGCAATGATGGAGCCTAATCCCTTACCCATATAGTGCTGGAACAACTCGAATAGATTCTTATTCGGTTCTCTGCGATGCATCGCAAAGTGCAGCATGAGCAGTACCAGCCCAATACATGCCGCCAGAAGCATAGATAGCCAAGCATCCTGCTTGGCTGAGCCTCCAAAGAAATAAATAGCGAGTCCACCCATTTGGAACACGATAAAGGTACTGACAATCTGCGACGTCTGCACCTGCTCTCTTTTCACGAGCCTTCCTCCTTTCTCATACGGTACTTTACTAGTGAGGCAATAGCTGTTCAAAGGATTTATTCAGCAGACCCGGTCGCTTCATCTTCGCCTTAACATGAACGTCAAGGTCCAGAGCAGCCAGTTCGTTGTCCCAATGATCGCTCAGTTGTCTCCATTTCTTGGGGTAATGCCGGTGGATTTCATCAGCAAATCCTGGCAGATCAGCCTTCAGTCTCCGACTGCCCTCCCAACTCCTGGATATCATATAAGCTACCTTCTTCTCTACTTCACGCTCAATGGGTCTGAGACTATCTGGGCTCTTCAGGTCTAAATGGCCTCCATACTCCAATAGTTCACCCTTCAGCTCAACCGTAACCTGCATCTTGAAATGATCGCCAACCAGGATCGGCTTAATCCTGCTCTTCGATCGAAATATGCGAAAGCTGGAGTACCCTCCCGCACGGGTAGACACCGGAATACTGATGGTCCCCATCTTGAATTGATTCGTAAGCCAAGCCAGACCTTGGCTCTCCTCACGGCTCAGCCATCCAACCAGACGATCTCGCTGGAAGACGCCGAGTTTGACGATTTTTGGAGCTCCAGGAGTAGAAGTCTTCTTGGATTCCTCCTCAGACTCAAGCACGGGATCAGATTGCTGTCCAGCCATAATCACTGGCACGCCGACCGCGTGTGATTCTGAAGTGATCTTCTGCGCGAGCTGATACACCCTCACAGTTGGATAATCAGAATTGACCGTAGACGTCTGCCTGATGAGCTCAGTTAGTGCAATGCCAGGATACTTCTCAGGTAATACCAGCTTTCTTATCAGGTCAGATGCTTTACCGTCAGTAAGGGCCACAATCACAGATTCACGGGAAGCATTGATCCGAAATAACAAGTCAAGAAACTCATGAATCCCGTGTCTAGCTGCCTCTTCTCCAATAATCATGACATCTGTATGCGCAAAATATAAACGTCGGGTATTCTCTAATGAAGTTTTCATGGATGCCTCGCGAACGGTCTTGCCTTGGGTGCTAATCACATGGACTGCTGCTCCTCCAGATGCCGCCCCAGGGCTCATCCCGCCTCCAATAACAGAGGGCACGAGCACCTGATAGGATAATTTCCAATGATCATCCTCCCAATCCAGCCCCACCGCAATCGCCAGACCCAGCTTGTTGAGCTCCTGCCGATCCCAACAGCCTGTCAACAAAGAAGTAACGAGTACAATGATCCACATCTTCATCCAATAGCGGGACATAGCCTGTTCACCTACTTGTCATTTTTCTCGCGTTCTTGTAGATCAGGACCTTGACGCACCGGATTTCGCTGACTGAGATGGACAGGACGACGATCCATTTTGGGCCAAGGCGTTCGTACGAAGACATCCTTCATGTTCGACCATTTCAATGGAGCTATCGGTGTAAGATAAGGCACGCCGAAGGAACTGAGTGAAGCCATATGGAACAACAACGTAACTACGCCGCACATAATGCCGAAGATGCCGAATGCCCCCGCCAGTAGCATCAGGGCGAAGCGAATCAATCGGATGGCAGCAGACATATTTACCATGGGAATCACAAAGCTGGAGATCGCCGTGAAGGAGACCACGATAACCATGCCAGCGGAGATCAACCCTGCCTGTACAGCAGCTTGGCCAAGTACCAGCGCGCCCACGATGGAGATAGCGGACCCGACCACCCGGGGCATACGCACACCTGCTTCACGTATAATCTCAAAGGTAATCTCCATCATAAAGGCTTCAAGCAAGGCGGGAAATGGTATCCCTTCTCGTTGGGCGGTCAAGCTGAACAACAGTGGTGTTGGAATCAGCTCCTGTTGAAAGGTAGTCACGGCAATATATAAAGACGGTAGTAGCAGCGTAATCACAAAGGCTAGAAAGCGAACATACCGCAAGAAAGTAGCAATATCATACCGTTGGTAATAATCCTCGCTGGATTGGAAAAATTTAAAAAACGTAGCCGGAGCGAGTAAAGCATACGGTGTCCCATCTACGAGCACAGCTACCTGCCCCTCCAGCAGGTTACCCGCGACCGCATCCGGCCGTTCTGTGTTCAACATCGTAGGGAACGGCGTCCACAATTTATCTTGAATAAACTCCTCAATATATTCACTCTCCAGCACACTATCTGTATCCACCGCACGAAGGCGGTCAGTGATCGTCCGCAGAACCTCCAGATTAACGATTCCGTCTACATAAGCCACCACGACTCGAGTCTGTGTGTACTTGCCGATAATATGTTGATCGAATGTCAATTCAGGAGAGCGAATACGGTTGCGAAGGAGAGCCAGATTCGTGCTGATGCTTTCTGTAAAGCCCTCCTTCGGACCACGTACTACCGTCTGAGTCGAGGGCTCCTCCACCCCCCTTCTCGCCCCTCCTTGCACCGAGACGGCGACAGCCTCATCGTCCCCCTCCAGAATGACCATCGCATTACCCATGAGAATGGAAGAGAGCAGCTCCTCACGACTCCGTACCGCTGTGACATCTCCATCCGTAATGTATCTGCTCCATTGCTCTGTATGATGATCTTTATTGACTAGCTCTGACTCATGGCTGAGCAGATGGGTCATTAGACGGCTCACCAACATTGAATCGACGAGACCCTCAATATAGCAGACCGCAATAGGGATCTCTATCCCAGCATGGTTCTGAATGCTCCAACGTCTAATGATAAAATCCGGGCTCTCTCCGATTCGCCCACGTAAGTAGGCCAATGACTCTGACAGGGACAAGCTTATAGGAGTTGACGGTATCTGTTTCGTCTGTTCTGCTGCGTCAGCTCTGGTCCTTGAAGTAGCATCTGACCTCTGCTCCGTCTCATCTTTATGAGTTGTTTGTGAGGATTTCGTTCCCTTACGCCGCCGATCTCGAATCATTGCTGCTCCCCCCTGCTTGCTAATTCATGGTTAGTATGCTGGTAAGGGTGATATTGTATACAAAAAAAGGCATCCCTGCCAGCTGGCAAGGATACCTGAATGATTTCGATTACAGTCCAAGAATTTGCTTTTTCGTTGCTTCAAATTCTTGCCCGGTGATGATGCCAGAATCACGAAGCTCTGCAAGAGTCTTTAGATAGTAATACTGTAATTAAATTATAAAGGAGTATCGCTTAGAAATAGAACTTTTTGTTACTATTGTAGTAATAAGTATTTAAAGGAGATGAAATCATTGATAATGATCGCTTTGGGTGTCGCAACAATTTTCTTCTCACTTTATGATTACAAGTATCCTAATTCTAGGTTTTCACAATTTTTCAAACGCATCAGTTATGGGCACCAGGATGTAGAGAGTTCAAAAACCGGAAATATAATTGGTATATCTACTGGTGTAATATTTATCTCGATAGGTTTCATAGCTACATTTCTTTCACGTATTTAGAAATCAATACATACGGAGCATCTCCACTTTTTGGATAGTAGGATGTTCTTCCCCCTACATCCTCAAAACAACGCCATTTGTCCTGTCCACCAGCTACGGCTTGATCCATAGGACTGGGTAATGCAGCATACGTGGTACTTTCATTCATCCACCAGTCCTTTCTTAAAGTGAGTCTGTCACATTTTCATTACTTACCATAAAACACCAAATATGATACAACCACCTCTAATACCCTGGAAATGTAAGTATGAAAAAGAAATTCGCTACACTTACGTTAATTGCTGTGTTATCTCTTTCCATGGCTTCACTTGCTTCTGCTGCTGGTGTCGCCCCTCAATCGTGTACCGTGATTCATCAATGCTGGATGTTTCAATAGACTTTAGTTAGCTGGCTAGGATTATCTGGCTAGCTACTGTTTTGCCACCTCTTTATTTATTTCCAGTAGGTCTCGCACTTCATATTACAATCTGTCATTAAAAAAGGCTCCCTCTCGGGAGCCTTTCAAATAGCCGTATTTACAGGCTTTTCAGCCCTTATTACATCATGCCGCCCATTCCACCCATGCCGCCCATGTCAGGGGCACCAGCAGCGCCAGCAGGTTCTGGCTTGTCAGCAATAACCGCTTCTGTAGTCAAGAACATAGCTGCTACGGAAGCCGCGTTTTGCAGCGCAGAGCGAGTTACCTTCGCAGGGTCAACGATACCTGCGTCGATCATGTTCACCCAGTCACCAGTAGCTGCGTTGTAGCCTACGCCGATCTCTTCGCGTTTCAGACGCTCAACGATAACGGAGCCTTCTTCGCCAGCATTAGCTGCGATAGTACGGATTGGAGCTTCCAGAGCGCGCAGAACGATGTTCACGCCAGTCTGCTCGTCACCAGCCAGTTCAACAGCAGCCACAGCATTGTATACGTTCAGCAACGCTACGCCACCACCGGATACGATACCTTCTTCAACCGCAGCACGAGTAGCATTCAGAGCATCCTCGATGCGCAGTTTACGTTCTTTCAGCTCAGTCTCAGTAGCTGCACCGACTTTGATTACAGCAACGCCACCGGACAGCTTAGCCAGACGCTCTTGCAGTTTTTCTTTGTCGAACTCGGAAGTAGTCTCATCCAGTTGCGTACGGATTTGGCTTACGCGAGCATCGATGTCGGCTTTGTTGCCTGCACCGTCAACAACGATTGTGTTTTCTTTTGTAATACGAACTTGACGAGCTGTACCCAGTTGGTCCACTGTAGCGGATTTCAGGTCCAGACCCAGTTCTTCAGTGATCACTTGACCACCAGTCAAGGCAGCGATATCCTGCAGCATAGCTTTACGACGGTCACCAAAGCCAGGAGCCTTAACAGCTACAGCATTGAATGTACCACGCAGCTTGTTCACTACGAGCATAGCCAGCGCTTCACCTTCTACATCCTCAGCGATGAGAACGAGTGGCTTACCTTGCTGAACGATCTTCTCCAGCAATGGCAAGATTTCTTGTGTGTTAGTAATCTTCTTATCTGTAATGAGAATGTACGGGTTGTCCAGTACAGCCTCCATTTTGTCCGTATCAGTGATCATGTATGGAGAGATGTAGCCGCGGTCGAATTGCATACCTTCAACGACTTCCAGCTCTGTAGCGAATCCACGGGATTCTTCAACTGTGATTACGCCGTCTTTGCCTACCTTCTCCATAGCTTCAGCGATCAGTTCGCCTACTTCGTCGTCAGCAGCAGAGATTCCCGCTACTTGAGCGATGGATTGCTTGCCTTCGATTGGCTTAGCGATGTTTTGCAGCTCTGCAACAGCTGCTTTTACAGCCTTGTCGATCCCTTTACGGATACCGATTGGGCTAGCGCCAGCCGTTACGTTCTTCAGACCTTCAGTAATGAGGGCTTGAGCCAGTACAGTAGCCGTAGTCGTACCGTCACCAGCAACATCATTAGTCTTGGTAGCCACTTCTTTAACCAGTTGAGCACCCATGTTCTCGAATGCATCTTCCAGCTCGATTTCCTTAGCGATGGTTACACCGTCATTAGTAATGAGTGGGCTGCCGAATTTCTTCTCCAGCACTACGTTACGGCCTTTAGGACCGAGAGTTACCTTAACCGCATTAGCCAGTGCATCTACGCCACGAAGCATGGAACGACGAGCATCTTCACTGAATTTAATCTCTTTAGCCATTCTGAGAAAACCTCCCTATGGATTATAAATTAACGTTCAATTCCTATATTCAGGTTGAGCCGGATATATCCTTATGCTGATATACCGTTAACCAATGATCGCGTGAATGTCGCTTTCTTTCATAATCAAATACTCTTTACCTTCGTATTTGATTTCTGTTCCGGCGTACTTCGAGAAAATGACTCGATCGCCTTCCTTCACTTCCAGAGGAATGCGGACACCGTCTTTCAATGCGCCAGCACCGACCGCAATGATTTTACCTTCTTGCGGCTTCTCTTTAGCGGAGTCAGGCAGGACAATTCCGAATGAAGTTGTCTGTTCTTGTTCGATCGCTTCCACCAATACGCGTTCACCCAAAGGTTTGATCATGAAAAAATAGCCTCCTTATTCAAATGTTCTGGATTATAGGGTTGTTGGTCTATGTATTAGCACTCAACAACGTTTAGTGCTAACAACCAATTTCATAATACTCAACTTGGGATTCAATTTCAAGTGCCAAAGGTCATTTTTATTGAAGATTTTTGCAAAAATCCAGCAAGTCCACCAACTCCACTCCATTGTACCCAATTCTAGTCTATCTATGCCAATCGCCTGATTCTACTGAGAGACAAGCTCCTAATAAGATCATTATTGTACTTCACTGTTCTTTATTCCCTTTAAACTTTATTCCCTCCAAGATTCTCATTCCTCTCCTTATCTGCATGCTGCTGCCTCCGATAGACAAGAGCGGACACGAGTATGCTTCCCTCATACAACAGAAGAAGTGGCCCAGTGACGAGAAGATCGGACACCAGATCGGGCGGTGTAATGACAACAGCAATAAATACCAGACCAAAATAAGCAAAACGCCGCACCTTACGCAAACGCGACGGATTCAGGATGCGAATCGCCGTCAAAAACATAATGACTAGCGGAAGCTCGAATAGCAAAGCCACAGGCAGCACGATGTTGAATAGGAATCCAAAATACTGCATGACTCCATAAGTCTCCTGCAAGCCCATACTGCGATTCACAGAGGTTGTAAATGCCAGAGCCATCGGATAGATAACACCATAAGCGAACAGGGCTCCACCTACGAACAGCAAGAACACATATGGAATATAACGTAGGGCCGCAGAGCGCTCCTGCTGTCGTAGTCCAGGACCCACGAAGCGCCATAGCTGATACAGCGCAAAGGGCAAAGTAGCACCTACAGCGAATATGAACGAAATCTTCACATAGATGCTGATCCCATCCCATACGGAGAGAGCGTTCAGTTCCAGATCAGAAGGAAAGCGCTTGGTAAGAAGATAACGGTACACTGGAGCGGCTGCATACAGACCACCCATCAACGTGCCTACCAGCACAAGCAACACCCATATGATTCTCCGCCTTAGCTCCGTGAGATGCTCAGTCAGGGACAGTAGCTCCTCGTAGGTCTCATTTGTTCTCTGAATGTACGATCTTAGCTTCTCTTTCTGCAGTCGAGCTTGCCGGAGAAGACGCTCTTGCTCCAGGCTTGGCTGTTGCCTAGCTTGGTCTGTCTCACTATGCTGCACTTCCTCCTGAACTTCTTCCTGTGCTTTCTTCAGGACTTCCTCTAGCCCTTTCTTCTGGACTTCGTCAGGGCCTGTTCCCTGTCCTGCTTCCTGTCGATCTTGCTGCTTCTGCTCCTTGTCCAAAGGTTAACCTCCCATCCATCTACACATACGAACCTAGACACAAAAATCCTCTCCACGAGGAAAGGATTCCGGTCATACCCTGCTGAATCGCTTAGGGTTCTTGTTTGTTCGCTGCTGACTTCTGCTCCGTTGCAGACACAGGCTTGGAGGAAGTAGCTGATGCGTGAGCTGGCTTGGATTGGTGCTCCTCGACATGCTCCTCGGCCATCAGCTCGCGTGCACCGTTCTTGAATTCTCGAAATGTTCGCCCCAGCGCTCGCCCAAGCTCAGGCAGCTTCTGGGGTCCGAACAATAGCAGTGCTAGTATTATTAACAAAATATAGCCTGAAGCCCCGATCGTCGGCATGTCCATTCCTCCTTATCATGCAAGGCATAAGGTTAGCATCACAGCTTCATGTCCATACTCGTCATGGTCTCCTGCCGTAGAATCCTCAAGAGCCCTGCTTGAATTGACCCGTTACCATGAGCAAAGCTTCCGGAAGCTGATCCATGATAGCAGCCAGATTCTCATGTACACCTTTGGGAGTACCAGGCAGGTTCACAATAAGGCTACGTCCCCGTATACCCACCGTGCCCCTGAAGAGCATGGCTGCCCGGTTCTTCTGCATAACAGATGCTCTCATGGCCTCCGCCATACCAGGGACTTCACGCTCAATGACACGCCGGGTCGCTTCTGGAGTCACATCTCGAATGGCCAGTTCTGTTCCGCCTGTCGTCAGCACCAGGTCGGCATGAAAGTAATCTGTCATTTCAATAAGTGCCGCTATAATCTCATCCGGCTCGTCAGGCACAATGCGGTATTCTACAATCTCTCCGCCCAACTCTTCCTCGATCAGTTCACGAATGACCTGAGCACTGGTATCCTCTCGTTCCCCGCGGGCTCCTTTATCGCTGGCTGTCAGAATCGCTGTTCTCCACAACATAAGATCACCCTTCTCCTATGTTCAGCATCTACAGCCCGTAGGCTGAAGTGCCGATTTTTGTATCCTATCCCGTTCTTTGCGACCGTACAGTACTTCAAAGCCCCAGTCCGCCAGATTTCGGAGATATAGATCATATAACTAGTTATTCACCACGCTGAAAATCCCCGCTCTTGCCTCCGGTCTTGGATTGCAGCATGGTCGGGCCGATCACAATATCCTTCTGCAGTGCCTTGCACATATCATAGACGGTCAGAGCAGCCGCAGAAGCTGCAGTCAAGGCCTCCATCTCGACTCCCGTCTTACCTTCAGTCTTAACCTCCGCTTCAATATAGAGGGTATCCTCACCATTGTCGCTGAAGTTAATATTCACGCCTGTCAGGGCCAACGGATGACACATCGGAATCCAATCGGAGGTCTTCTTGGCTCCCTGTATACCAGCTACCTGCGCAACCGCCAGCACATCACCCTTCTTCACAGCCCCTTCACGTATTGCTCGCAAGGTAGATGGAGCCATTGTAAGACTCGTAACGGCTACGGCGGTACGCACACTTGGTGTCTTCCCTGATATATCTACCATCCGCGCGCGCCCTTGATCATTAAAATGGGTAAAAGACTCCACCCTGTCACCTTCCCTTGATTATCTTGTCGTGCTAATACTGCCATCACTCGTGAAAATGAAATCCAGCCTGAGATCCGTACTCTCCATCGGTACATGTGCAATGAGTTGCTCTGGAAAGGCGAGCGCAACATAACAAGGCTTGTCCGTCTGTTCAGAACGGGCTTGCCCCACAACGTTAGCAAAGCGATCATAATATCCGCCTCCATAGCCCAGCCTGCCTCCACTCTGATCAAAGGCCAAACCTGGTACGACTACCCAGCTCACCTCTCCCCATTGCTTCCGAGGCCAAAGTGGACAATGCTCAGCAGGCTCCAAAATCCCCCAAGCTCCTGGCACCAGATCGGATGGACTCCTGATCTCGCGCAGCTCTAATGTATGTGCTTCTTGCAGTACCTTCGGTGCCAGCACCAGATCGCCTTTACTCCAGCCATGATGAATGAGCTCCAGCGTCGAAATCTCGCTACCGTAGGGTATGTAGCTGAACAGCGTGAGTCTGCCACCTCCGCTGCGTCCACGCAGCTCCTCCCAGGCCTGAATCGCATGCTGACAAGCCATACTGGAGTCCACTGCGTGAGCATCCTTAGCCCTAGCGTTCCTGAGCTGTCGCTGCTGGGCTCGTATGCTGGCCTTGATTCGGCTGATATCCGTCATGAAGCAGTTCCTTTCGTTCTTGTCCATGCTGCCTGATCATAGTCTCTAAACATTCTACTTGTAGTGTATCATTGATTGTGGAAAATAACCACAAGCCCGGTGCCTCAAGCCGCCGCTGCTGTGCATTCCGCAGGATTTCATGTACACTGGTAATAGGTCTGCCGTTAGCAGACGCAATTTGTGATGGAGGAATAGAATCGTTATGCTGCTGCAAGTATCTGGCATTACAAAAGCATATGAAGTTGACCCGATTCTGGACGGGGTAAATCTGCAAGTTCTTGAACGCGAACGGATCGGCCTCGTTGGTGTGAACGGCGCGGGCAAATCCACCCTGCTGAAAATCATTGCAGGAGAGCTGTCTTATGATGCAGGACAAATATACAAATCCAAAGAGACCCGGATCGGATATCTGGCGCAAAATAGCGGACTGGATTCTCAAAGATCCATCTGGGAAGAAATGCTGCGTGTATTCGACACGCTCGTGACCGCAGAGGCTGAGTTGCGACAAATGGAGCAGGAGATCGCAGAACAGGCACAGGACCAATCTGCTAAGGCCTACGAGGAGCTGCTGGAGCGCTACGCTCGCAAGTCCGACTGGTTCAAGGATCAGGGTGGTTATGAGATGGAGACTCGCATTCGCAGCGTACTGCACGGAATGGGCTTCGGCAGCTTCGCTCCGGATACCCCAATTTCAACGCTAAGCGGGGGCCAGAAGACCCGTCTGGCACTAGCCCGCATTTTGCTGCAGGCACCTGATCTACTCATGCTTGATGAGCCTACCAACTATCTCGACATTCAGACCCTGACCTGGCTGGAGGATTATCTCCGTGCCTATCCAGGCGCCTTGCTTGTCGTATCCCATGACCGTTACTTTCTGGATCGGCTCGTCACGACCATTGTCGAGATCGAGCGACATCAATCCACTCGTTATACCGGCAATTATTCTCGTTATATTGAGCTGAAGGCTGCCGAGTACGAGGCACAGATGAAGCAGTTCGAGAAGCAACAGGTAGAGATTGCCAAGCTTGAGGACTTTATTCAGAAAAATCTTGTACGTGCCTCCACGACCAAGCGTGCCCAGAGTCGCCGAAAAGCACTTGAAAAAATGGATCGAATGGATAAGCCGGCAGGTGAGCTGAAGAAGGCGCATTTTTCCTTCGACATCCAGTACATGTCGGGCAAGGACGTGCTGACAGCCGAGAACCTCTCCGTCGAGTTCCAGCAGGGACAACCTTTGTTCAGGAATGTATCGTTCCAGCTCTGGCGCGGAGACACGGTGGCTCTGATCGGACCGAATGGAGTCGGTAAGTCCACCCTACTAAAATGTCTGACAGACTCCCTTCGTCCCAATCAGGGGGCCATTCATTGGGGAAGCAAGATCAAGATCGGTTATTATGATCAGGAGCATACCAGTCTGAATCCCAGCAATAGCGTATTGGAGGAGCTGTGGAGTGAGTATCCGCATCTCGAAGAGGCTCGAATTCGTACGGTGCTTGGGAACTTTCTTTTTAGTGGAGAAGACGTACTGAAGAAGGTATCCACCTTGAGTGGTGGGGAGAAGGCCCGTCTCTCACTCTCGAAGCTGATGCTGCGAGAAGCCAACATGCTGATTCTTGACGAGCCTACGAACCATCTGGACCTGTTCAGTCGCGAGGTACTGGAGGCTGCATTGCTGGATTATGAGGGAACATTACTATTCATCTCCCATGACCGTTATTTCCTGAATAAAATGGCTGAACGGGTCATTGAGCTGCATCCAGAAGGTATGGAGCAATTCCTGGGGAACTATGACGATTATGTGGCCAAGAAGCTGGAGCTTAAGGAGATTGCCATGGAAAATGCCTCCTCGGCCAATAACAGCAAGACCGCTACCGAGTCCAGTCCGTCTGAGGCGGACAAGAACGGAGCAACCTCCTATGCAGCCGGAAAGCAGGCCAAGAGTGAGGAACGCAGCCGTCAGCGTAAGATCGAGGCCTATGAGCAGCAGATCGCCGAGCTGGAGGAGACAATTCACGCCTTGGAGCTGGAGATGGCCTCGCCTGAGGTATATCAGGATTACGAAGCTCTGCAGGCCATTCAGAGTAAGCTTGAGGAGCGGAAGCAGGAGCTTACAGAAGTGTACTCAGCTTGGGAGCAGCTCCTAGGAGAATAAATCTGTCGCGGTGTAAACGATGTGTTAAAAAAACGACAAATTTTATTACCGCCGTCTGTACACAAAGTTATTCACATTAAAACTGCATTCACAATAGATGAAAATGACCTTGATTGGTCATTTTTTTCTTTGTTATATAAGGGCTGTGTTAAGTAACCCACTCGATAACCAGTATTATCCACCCTTTTATCCACATTATCCACAATTTTCGTCATCATTTTGTTAAGATCTATCCCCTGTGCTCCCATTCGACAAATTTCATGGCTGGCGGGCCTTTTCAGTCATTATCCACAGAAAAGCATGGATATGTGGATAACATTGTTAACAACTTGACAAATGTCATTGCACCAATTTCCGATTTAGGGATGGCTTTCGCGTATATTAAAAAAGCCTGCCGACTCTGCAAGAGACGACAGGCACTATGTTAAATGGTCAGTGATTCTATCTAAAGCTACCCTTAATCCAATCTAATTTGGAGCTTGCTTGGGTCTTATAACCAACCTAATCAGAGTTCACAAGAAGTCCTGGATAAGCATAGTGCTCGTCTGGCCAATGCTACAGTAAAGCTTCAACGTTACTCTGCCCTTTGAACGGACCAATGCTCCAGAGATAATCCTGGGTCTGCCTTCATATCAAGTGCGGACGACTCTCCGTGCTGCCATTTGATATAAGCCGCGGCTCCGATCATCGCTGCATTGTCCGTACAATATTTCATCGGTGGGATCAGTAATTCAATTCCTTCACGCTCACAGCGCTCCTGCAATGCAGCTCGCAGACCGCGATTGGCAGCTACACCACCACAGAGCAGCAGCTGCTTCGCCTTGAACTGGTGCATGGCACGGACGGATTTCTCCACAAGCACCTCAATCACAGATTCCTGGAAGCCGCGGGCAATCGCCCCGGGATGAATCTCCTCTCCCTTCATCTTCGCCTGATTAATAGCATTCAGCACGGCTGACTTCAAGCCGCTGAAGCTGAAATCATAGGAGTCCGCCTCCAGCCAGGCACGGGGAAGCGGGGTTACCTCGTCCGATTCCAAGGCCATCCGGTCCACATGCGGTCCACCAGGGTACGGGAAGCCGATGGCACGAGCAACCTTGTCGTATGCTTCACCCACCGCATCATCGCGTGTGCGTCCAATGACCTGAAAGCTGCCTTCTGATTCCATCAGGACCAGCTCCGTATGGCCTCCCGATACCACGAGAGCCATACATGGGTATTTCAGCTCCGAGGTCAGTGCATTAGCGTAAATATGTCCAGCAATATGGTGTGTGCCGATTAGTGGCTTGTCGAAAGCAAGCGCGGCACTTTTCGCTGCTACGATTCCTACGAGTAGTGCACCGACAAGCCCCGGCCCTTGCGTCACGGCAACAGCGGATAGCTCCTCCGGATCAATACCTGACTTCTCCACAGCTTCCTCCAGCATATAGGTAATGCTCTCGACGTGCTTGCGCGAAGCAACCTCGGGTACGACGCCTCCAAAGGCTTGATGAGTATCGATCTGACTGGCAATCAGATTCGACAGCACCTCCGTACCATCCTTGATGACCGAGACGGCTGTCTCATCACAGCTGGTCTCGATAGCTAATATATAACAAGGCTTCGATGGTTCAATTACATCTGCCTTGATGTGCTCCTGCATTGTCATCCCTTTGTCCACTCCTCCTGGTCTTCGGGATTATGTCCGGCAGGAAGGTCGGCCCACATAATAAGCGCATCCTCCTGATTGTCCGAATAATAGCCTTTGCGCATACCTGAAGGTATAAATCCCTTTTTCTCATATAATTTCTGGGCCACATGATTGGAGACACGGACCTCCAGCGTCATTCGTTCCATTCCCAATTGGCTCGCCTGCTCCATCAGCTCATCAAGCAGCCGCTCTCCGAGTCTGCGCCCGCGATATTGCTCACGCACGGCAATGTTCGTGATATGGGCTTCATCAAGAATCGTCCACATGCCAGCATATCCGATAGCGTCTCCATCCAGCTCCATCAGCAGATATTTGGCGAACATATTATGGGTTAGCTCATTGCGAAATGCATCCTCGGTCCAGGGCAATGTAAAACATTCACGCTCAATCTTCATGACCTCTTGAATGTCGGCTACCAGCATAGGACGGAAGGTAATGCTCGCCTCCTGCCGTTCTTGCTCGTTCAGCTCCCTCATGTGCTTGTCGCCCCCTTCGTACGTGCTTGAAGCAGGTTGACCTCCGCCTCTGCCAACTGCGTATAGTTCGGCACCAAGGTATGAAGCTCATCCTCTTGTCCATCCTGTAACCGTGTAGCACCGAGCCTTCCGATCCATCGTCCCTCCAGCTCATAGGGTTGAGCTCTAAGCTCCAATAGCTCTGCCAGCTCTGTGGCGGCAAGTTGGTGCACCTCAGTCTCTCCTACCAGATATATGGCCTTGGGACGTTCCTGCGGTGAGGTATCGCGGACAAGCTGTACCAGTTCCTCCACCCAACTACTCATAAGCCGGATCGCATCCGGGGCTAGTCGACGTGGTTCACTACGACCAGCTGCTGCGAACAACGATGTATACACCTGACCTCGGCGCGCATCCAGCAGTGGTACAATCCACTGTATGTAATTTGCTTCCTCGGCCTGCGCGGGGGAAGCTACAGTCCCCCCAATCTGACTCTCTTCAGAATGCTTCGCTGCTTCACCAGCCTGTGCCCGGTTCCAGCCTCCCCAGGCTAGTGCCTGTAATGTGGATACGCCTACCACTGGGACCTTCCAGGCCCAAGCCAGCGTCTTTGCAGCCGTAACAGCAATTCGCACCCCTGTGTAGGAGCCTGGCCCAATGCCGACAGCGATTCCCGCAATCTGCTCACGTGCTGTCCCGGTCTCCAGCATTAGCTCTTGAAGTCCAGTCAGGACATGAACGGAATGATTGCGCTCTCCGTATATATTTTTCTCCTCGATCAGCTGCTGCGAAGGTGCTTCCACTACTGCCGCGGCCATGACCGCCGTAGCTGTATCCAGCGCCAATAGCCGCATCTGCGGCTGGTTCTTTTCATGATTCATATCGTTCATACTCCATTCTCTCCAAGACTGGCACACCAGTCAGCATATAGCTCACCATAGCCATTCAGCTGGATAATCCGTTCCTGTTCTCCCGTGTACTCCATCCTGATGTGCAGATGCTCCGGCGGCAGCAGCTCGGGAATCAAGCTCCCCCATTCAACCAGACACACGCCTTCACCATAGAAGTATTCATCCAGGCCAAGCTCTTCGGCCTCTTCCTGGCTGATCCGGTACACATCCATATGGTACAAAGGCCATCTGCCTTCATATTCCTTAATAATCGTAAATGTAGGACTATTCACAACGCCCTCTACGCCCAGATGTCTGGCAAATGCTTTGGAGAAGGCTGTTTTACCTGCTCCGAGATCCCCATCCAGTACGATAATGGCCCCTGGTACGGATCTTAGCGCCAGCTGTGCTGCCAGCTTGTCCGTATCCTGTTCACTTCGGGAACGAAATGTATAGCTACCTTGATTTGAACTTGTCATCATCATCACCTCAGAGCCTGACTAGTACCTTGACCAGATCCAATGTGAGTGTCCAGCCGCTTTTCCGCTAACGACCACGCTTCCCAGATCACTCATCCCAAAAATTTGATTCGGTCCCTATTCCAGCTTCCATAACTTGACCTTTATTATATATTTCACGTCAAGCTCTAGCAAGGAAAGCTCGTGATTTCATAATATATGTAGACCTTGCCATGAAGAAGTATTCACCTAAGTCGATTGCACGCTCATTCCTATGAATTTACGCAAAAAAAGGATGCCCGCATCAACAATCGCTGCAGCATCCTGACATTGAGCCTGCTCATTCAACCTTAACTTTCTTCCTCCAGACGGTCCACCCGGACTGTCATCGTATTCGTGGGCCTGCTTCCAACTTGAACCGTCGCCATGCCATTCTCCGCATCCACATGCTCGATCCAGACCGGCTCTCCCTCCAGCTTGACCGAAATCATCTCCTTGGAGTTGTAAATATCTACTGCACGCTTCACATCCATCATATGGCTTACAGCTCCTTTCTGAGTTTATCCTTCTGGTTCATTGCGTACCGCTATCGAATCCTGCATGGCTTCCAATTCATCCTCCGCCATCTGATTCACATCCAGTGCCGGATATTCATTCATACCTGAGTCCTTGGCGGTCAGTGCCTCCCAGTTCACATGCTGTGCAGCAATAGGATATGGGGGTACAGATTCATGTGACAGCATGAACTCTGGCGGCAATGCATCACGCTCTCCGGCTGCCGGAAAACGAATCACCAACGCTTGACTACCCAGCTTGTGTCTGACCTTGGCGGGTCTCTTCATGCTGTTCATCCCTCCACGTAAGTAGTTCGTTTGTTACTATGTACAGAACATGCATCAGACATGCGTTCATACAAAATCATTCATGAAGCATACTACAGGTAAGCGAGATGGACGCATATTCTTCATGCACAAGCCACAGCTATAAACGGGATATCAACCGAAGGGTGAAGCGGCATTTTCAACAATAGCGCCTGTTAATAATAAACATCATACGTCCAGCTTAAGGTCATATGATCGCCAAGATGCATCCACACAAATGAAGCAAGTAGAATATTTGAAATGAAATACGATGCAAAATGCTAATTGAATCTCACACAAATCAAAGAGGAAGGAAGGTGCACTCATGCATACCGTCTGGAAAGGAGCTATTAGCTTCGGATTGGTCCATGTCCCCGTCAAGATGTTTTCCGCAACGGAGAATAAGGACATTTCCATGCGCTACATTCACAAGGAATGCGGCAGTCCGCTCAGTTATGTTCGTAAATGTCCCGTGTGTGACAAAGAGGTGGAATGGGAGGAGATTGGCAAGGGCTACGAGTACGAGAAGGGCAGATTCGTCATGTTTGATAAGGACGAGCTGGAGCAGCTCACGGAGCAGGGCAACAAGAATATCACGATTCTGGATTTCGTGAATCTGGAGGATATCGACCCGATCTACTTTCAAAAAACTTATTATCTGTCCCCTGATCAGACTGGAGATAATGCCTATTCCTTACTGCTGAACGCGATGCGAGATACCGGAAAAATCGGGATTGCCCAAATCTCCATTCGCTCCAAAAGCAGTCTGGCGGCTATTCGGGTGTACAACAACTGTCTAGCGATCGAGACGATCTTCTACCCGGATGAGATAAGACCCGTCAGCCAGGTCCCCAATCTGCCCGAGCAGCCGCAGGTTAACGAGAAGGAACTAACGATGGCCAAAATGCTTATTGAGCAGCTTTCGAGCGAATTCGACCCTGCCAAATATACGGATGCCTATCGTGACAAGGTGCTTGAGCTCATTTCTCATAAAATCGCGGGTGAGGAGATTAAGGTAGCTCCATCCAAGCCAGAGACGAATGTCGTTGATCTCATGGCAGCATTACAAGCCAGTATCGAGTCCATTAAGCCTGTCGCCACAGACCCTGGGCCAGCTCCTGCGAAGACACGCAAGCCGCGTAAGCCAGCTGCCTCACGGCAAGCTGCTGGTGGCGAAGCCAGTGCTGCTGCTGCGGCTCCCAAGCGTAAAAGCACAACAAAACGGACCAAGACCTAGTCCACATATCCGACCAGCAAAGGAGGTGCAGGATTGGCACGTACAGCACAGGGAACGATCACCATCATGGGCTGCGAGATTCCCATTACGAACCCAGACAAGCCCTTGTGGCCGGAGGCAGGCATTACCAAGGCCATTTATTTGGAGAAGCTTGCTCTACTCGCACCTTATCTGTTGAAATATTGCCGCAATCGTCTCTTAACCGTCATTCGCTGGCCGCATGGCATTCATGGCAAATTTTTTTATCAGAAAAACGCGCCTGTCCCCAGGCCCGAGTATATATCAACGTACCGTGATGGTGATATTGAGTATATTGTGCTGAACGAGCTGCCCCAGCTATTATGGCTTGGCAATCAGGCTGCTCTCGAATTTCATCCCTCCTTGCATGACGTAGGCAGCATACTACCTCGCGAATGGATTATTGATCTGGACCCGACGCTTGAGATCGAGCCTAGAATCATGGAGGCCGCCAGCCTTGTCGATGACGTGCTCCGTTCGCTAGGCATTGCATCCGTTGCCAAGACCTCGGGAGCTACAGGTGTTCAGATCATCGTGCCGATCCATCAGGGGATTACCTTCGACGAATTGCGCAGTGTAGGGCATCTGGTCGGTCGTTACGTAACGGAGAAGCATCCGAAGCTGTTCACGATTGAGCGGTTAAAAAAAGATCGCGGTACCTGCATCTACTTTGATTATTTGCAGCATTACGCTGGCAAGACGATCGCAGCCCCCTACACACCGCGAGCTCGCGCTGGAGCTACGGTATCCACCCCGCTCACATGGGCAGAGGTAAGACAGAATGTCTCTCCACTGGATTATCATCTGCTTAATATTGAGGAACGGCTGGGCAAGCTGGGCGACCTGCTGGATTCCCTTCCTCCACAGCCGCTGGAACCGATTATCCGTCAGCTCAAGAAATAGTAAGCTTATTTACGACAATCAGAACCACCCGTATAACGGGTGGTTTGCTCTGCGGCTGAAAGCCTTTGTTACTGGCCAGCCCTAAAAGGGCATTGAATGATTCGCCAACCGCACTACTTTTTCCGCTACCCCTAAAGGGGTTTTTTCTATCTCTTCTTTCGATTACCTTTGGTTTCTTCTCCTGTAAATGGATCGATGTATTCTTCCATTGTTATTTGTTCCGCGACGATATCTTCCTGCAATTGTTTGCGGATATATTCTTCTATCACTTTCTTGTTTCTTCCCACCGTGTCCACATAAAATCCTTTGCACCAAAATTTCCGATTCCCATACCGATACTTCAGATTGGCATGTCGATCAAAAATCATTAAGCTACTCTTTCCTTTTAAATATCCTATAAAAGCGGACACACTTAGTTTCGGTGGAATACTCACTAGCATGTGAATATGATCCTTACACGCCTCTGCTTCAATTATTTCTACGTTCTTCTCTCGCATAATTGTCGCAATATTCTACCTATATCTTGCTTCAACTTTCCGTAAATGACCTGTCGTCTATACTTTGGGGCAAACACAATGTGGTACTTACAATTCCATTTTGTATGTGCTAAACTGTTCACATCAGATGACATCTGTATCCCTCCTATTGTGCGATAAATTCGGTTGGCGAACCAAATTTATTGTAACACCAGGAGGGATTTTTTTAATACATCGCTGAAAGCTCTCCCGAACCATACGCATAGCGTATGGTTTTCTTTTTACAAAAAAGCCCGACAGGTCACTTACCTGCCGGGCACTTCTGCTACACACTATGCGCTATACGTCAAGCTATTGGTCCAGTTATTGGTTCAACAGCCTGCTAACCATTCATTCATTCATTCATTTATGCCGGCTTCAGATTCGCTAATGGATTCCCTTTTTCTTGAAGCGTCCACCCTTCACATCGTGAATATTGCCGATCGCCACGAATGCATGCGAATCCCAATCCTCCACAATACTCTTCAGCTTCGCTTCCTCCAGTCGAGTGATGACGACGAAGATAACCTTCCTACTGTCACCCGAAAAACCGCCTTCTCCATCCAGATACGTCACACCACGTCCCAGTCGATCGGTAAGTGCATCGCCGATATCACGGTATTTCTCACTAATAATCCATACCGATTTGGATTGGTCCAGACCCTCGATGGTAATGTCAATCATCTTCATCGCAATATAGTACGCGATCATGGAGTAGAGGGCATTCGGCCATCCGAACACAAAGCCTGCACTTCCGAGTATGAAGACGTTGACGAACAGCACGACCTCGCCTACGGAAAATGGTGACTTCTCACTGACGAGAATCGCCACAATCTCCGTGCCATCCAGGGATCCGCCAGAGCGAATGACCAGACCGACACCTACACCAAGAATGACACCACCGAAGATTGCACCAAGCAAGGGCTCACCCGGTGTTAATGCAGATACGTCATGCAGCAGGTACGTACCACCTGACATCAGTACGACACCAAGCAGCGTACATAACGCAAATGTCTTGCCAATCTGCTTGTAGCCGAGGATCAGAAAAGGAAGATTCAGCATCACGAGGAACACGCCGAGGGGAATTCCGAAAATTTCAGACAGCATGATGGAAATACCGGTAATACCGCCGTCTATTACTCCATTTGGTACGAGGAAAATCTCAAGAGCCACCGCCATCAAAGCTGCTCCGAGTATGATAAAGATACCCTTCTGCAGCAGCCGCTTCGTCTGTACCTTCCGGCTAACCGGAAGCTTCTGTAGATTCGTTGCTATCTCATCTGGAGTCATGCTGCTCATTCTACTCCCCCCATTTTTCTCAGCTTACAATTACAAGAAAAGGGACCGCTCCATGCAGCCCCCTCCTCCCGTCGTTGTTTCTCATATATATACTATATCATAACAGGAGATTTTTAGGCAAAAAAGTTAGAAAAAAGCAGTATACTCTCCAATGAGCAGGATTATCTATGCTAAACGGGCTCAAATCGACTTTAAAGAAGGGGCGATAACATGCGTGCTAGCACTTCCGCTGTCTTCTGAATGCGATGGCGTTCCTTGAATCGTTCAGACTCTATAGCTGTTGAATGCTCCAGATCCCGCCTGAAGTCCTGCTCCAGACGCTGAATGAATGCTTGAGAGAAGACCAGGGTGGTGAGCTCAAAATTATAAAACAAGCTCCGCATATCCATATTCGCTGTCCCTACAGATCCGAACAGATCATCGACAATCAGAATCTTGGCATGCATGAAGCCTTTGCGATATTGATAAAATCGGACACCCGCATTCAGCAGCTCAGCTACATAGGACAACGAGGCAAGCTTCACCAGTATGGAATCGGACTCATACGGAATGATGATTCGTACATCCACCCCACTGACAGCCGCTGTCTTGAGCGCCTCATAAATGCTCGGGTCCGGAATAAAATACGGTGTTGTTAGCCACACTCTGCGTCTGGCTACTGCGATAGCTCCGAAGCACAGCTCTTGAATCGCATTCCATGCCAAATCCGGCCCGCTGGCTACAATCTGGACCTGATCCTCCCCTTCGCACTCATGTGGCGGAAAGAGACGGGGATCATCAATACGCTCACCCGAGGCAAGCTTCCAGTCACTGAGAAAGGTGTTCTGCAAAAAATAGACCGCATCGCCCTCGATGCGTGTGTGCGTGTCCCGCCAATCCCCCATTTTCGGATATTGGCCCAGATAGTCATCACCTACATTCAGACCACCGACAAAGCCAACTCTACCGTCTACAATCAGAATTTTGCGGTGATTGCGATAATTGATTCGTTTATCAAGCGTGGCTAGCAATGGCGGCAGAAAGTAATGAAATTCTATTCCAGCCTGCCTGCAGGTCTGGACAAAGGAGGATGGGAGGTGATAGCTGCCCAGCCCATCCACAACAAAGCGGACCTTGACGCCCTCCTTGGCCTTGCGGATCAGCAGCTTCTGAAAGGTTGATCCAATCGTATCGGCGCGAAAAATATAGAATTCGATATGAATATGATCCTGTGCCTGTTCGATCGCCGCAAGCATTGAAGCAAAGGTCTCCTCCCCGTCCGTGAGCACCGTTGCCCTGTTACAGCCTGTAATCGGGCTTTCCGTGAGTCGGGACAGCATGTTGAACAAGCGTTCATAGTGGATGAACTCCGGGTTGGACATATGCTGGATGTCATGGATTACCTTGGTCTGACGCCACAGAGCTTCCTTAATCTGCTGGAACAATCTGGACCCCTGATTGCGAAGTACTTTTCGTTTTTTATAATCCTGAGCTACAAAATAGTACACAACGAAGCCAATCAGCGGAAAACAAAACAGAATAAAGAGCCAGGCGACCGCCTTAGCTGGCTGTCGAAACTCAAGAATGAGGATGGTTGCGGTCTGAAAAATAAATATGAGCAGCACAATCATCAGCCACAGCATAAGGCACCTCCTTGTACATTATTGTCATGATTAATAGGTTTGCTGAATAAATAGTAAGCAAACAGGCATATAGCCGGCACCTCACTCACGCACTTCACCATGCCGGGCGAAATCTGCCGGAAAGGAGCTGTTTATGAGAAAACAAGATTGGAACCGGAGGATGACTCTACTTGTGCTCTCTGACGCACAGCGGTCCCCCCGGCAGTTTCATATATCCAGGCCTATCGTAATCCTAGTACCTACGCTGGCTATTTTGTCCATATCGACTATGATTATTACCCTCCAGATCCGCTCCTCACAGACGATATCTCGTCTGGAGACCACATTGGCTACCCAGAGCATACAGATGGAAATGACCGTGACGAATAAGGATGAAGCCATCCAGCGGCTACAGCAGGAAATTCTGCTCTTGTCCAATCAGGCAGAGAACGTCAAGGAACGCATGCAGCGAATACGTGAGCTGGAGGAGCAATTGGAGCAATTTATCCAGAAGCATGACATCTCATCAAGCAAGACCTCAGCGTCTTCCTTTACTCCATTGGCTTGGGATGCCAACGGGAACAAGGGCGGCCAATGGATCGCGGTGCATGACAAACAGTTGAGCACACTCGGCAAGGAGACTACAGAGGATTTCGAGGAAATCACGGCCATGCTGGATAGCATGGAATCCTCGATACCTCGTGTCCTGAAGAAAGCCGAGTCCGTCCAGACCTCGCTGGAGCAACGCCAGCGGCAAGCTCGTCTGAAGGCACGACAACTGGAGCTGGCTGAGAATGGCAAGCCAAATGCCTGGCCTACAGCCGCTCGGCGAATTACCTCCAGCTTTGGCTATCGAACAGACCCCTTCAATGGACGTGCCGCCTATCATGCTGGTATCGACATTGCAGGGAACACAGGTGATCCCATCTATGCGGCAGGTGCAGGGAAGGTCATTGCCTCCGCTCAGGACGGCAGTCGCGGCAAATATATTATGATTGAGCATCCAAATGGCCTACAGACCTGGTATATGCATCTGCACGCCTTATCTGTCTCGGTAGGCGAGCAAGTCAGCAAGGGCGAGCTGATCGGTAAGCTCGGTAGTACTGGACGCAGTACAGGCCCACATCTACATTTTCAGGTGGTTAAACAAAATATCCCCATCGATCCCCTGCTGTATGTGCGTTAATATGTAAATTTTATGAGCCGACACCCTATTCCAGTTGTGAGAAGGTATCCTATTCCGAAGGAGAGATGTACATGTTCAAGCCTGGCTTAGGGAAGCGACAAGCAGCCCCTGTTGAGGCAGTGCTGTCCTATGGCACGACCTTTACAGGTACGCTTCATTGTCACGTCCCCGTACGAATTGAAGGCGTTGTCCACGGTAGCATTGCCAGCACCGATCTCATCATTATTAGCGAGTCTGCCATTGTCACTGCGGACGTCACTGCCCGGGAAATCGTTATTGCAGGCAAGCTGATCGGAGAGATACATGCGGAGCAGCGCTTGACACTGGCCTCCACAGCCGAAATTCATGGCAATATCACCGCCAATTCGCTTATTGTGTTCGAAGGCGCCATTCTCAATGGAGCTACCAAAATGGAACGTTCCGTTAGTACTACTGCTGAAGAGATGAATGCTTCAGATACGGAGGCCTCCTCCGCTCACTCACGTGCTGAGGCTGGCTAGACTGACCCTATGCTCCCTATTATCTGCACCGTAGTCATTATATAAACCACAAGCCCTCTGCCAGAACCGTACAATACGGAAGGACAAAGGGCTTGTTCACTTGCTACATTTTTTCAATCCAAAATAACCCACTAGCCTCAGGACGAGACGTCACGCTTGACGAAGACGAGCCAGCTTACCACTAGGAACACTGTATAGTATACAGCCAGCACGGTAATGGAGAAGCCCAGTGTCGTGCCTATCTCGGAGACTGGACTGTCGATATACACGCTCAGATCCAGGTGAGACACAAGCAAATATTTCACCCATTCTGCTCTTCCTTGCAGGAATAGCAGGATCGTTCCCACGAAGTTCTGGAAGAACAGAATTCCCAGTGACAATCCGATCGCAAGCGCACCTGACCGAAATACGGAGGACACCATGAACCCAAAGGTCAGGATAATGAACAGCGTCACGTACTTGGTCAGGATCATAGCGAATGCATACTGTGCAGGACTTAATCCCGAGCCTTCACCCACAGGGATGAGCGCCCCGGGCGCCAGCGCCAGCGCGGACATAAGTATACTGCCTGCAGTCAGCAGCACCGTGCCGAACAGACTGAACAGAATGACAGCTATATATTTGGATATCAGAATTTTGGTTCTGCTCCATGGTCGAATCAGCAGCAACTTGATCGTTCCCCAGCTGAATTCCCCTGCAACAATATCTGCGCTGACGATAACCGTGAAGATCGTGAGCAGGAAGAAGCATACCCACGTTGTCAGCATCGCACCGTCCCATAATCCAATCTGGTCACTTGCCAATAACAGCAGTACAGGTACTGCCAGTGCCGTAAGCAACAAGATCCCCAGCATCACCCATGTACGCACTCTGATATAGATCTTTATATTCTCGTTATGAACAAGCTTTAAGAAGTTAGACAATTCCTACACCTCCTGTTAGCTCTAGGAATTGATCCTCAAGCGTCTGCGACAATGGACGAATGGAATATACTTTGATGCCTGCCTCAATTAAGCGTTGATTCAGTTCAGCTGTCTGCTCCCGATCCAGTGGCACGACCAGCGTCTGACCTTGGATTCTCCCGTTCGTTACTAATGTAAGCGCATGGGCAGGATCGCTGACTTCAAAAGCAACTTCTGCAGCTGCAAGGAGTGCGCCATCTGACTTCAGTTTCCTCACATCCACCAAACGTCCATTTTGGATGATGGCAACCGTATCGCACATAAGCTCCATCTCACTAAGCAAGTGACTGGAGACAAATATCGTGGTGCCCTCTTCCCTACTCAGATGCTGAAGATAATCTCTTAGCTCACGAATTCCTTGCGGGTCCAATCCATTCGTCGGCTCATCCAAAATGAGCAGCTTGGGGCGATGCAGCAAAGCTTGAGCAACACCCAGACGCTGTCTCATCCCGAGGGAATAGGACTTTACCCTGTCATGTATTCGTTGTTCAAGGCCGACAAGACGAACCGTCTCCTCTATGCGTTCCTTTGTAATCCCAGGCAGCATGCGAGCGAAGTGCTGCAGATTCTGATATCCCGTCATGAAGCGATACAGCTCGGGATTCTCAACGATGGCCCCGACTTGAGCGATCGCCTGCTCAAAGTCCGTCTTCACACTATGGCCGCAGATGGAGATGTCCCCCTCACTGATCGAGATCAACCCGACCATCATGCGAATGGTTGTCGTTTTCCCTGCTCCATTGGGACCGAGAAAACCGAACACCTGCCCAGGCAACACATCTAGAGTTAGCTGATCCACCAGTCTTTTGCTACCTTTGATTTTGCTGACCCCTTGAAGGCGAACAATTGGCTCCAGACTCATCCGATGAACTCCTTTCTTGCAGCATTCGCTGCCTACCTCAAAAAATAATTACATTAAAATTCAGTCTATCACATCCTGCCAGCAAGCAATAACAACGAGTTAACATGACTAGAACATAAGGACGCCTTTACATACCATATATTGGCGTAAAAATACTATTCATAACCATACTTTATATAGTAAAATATTATATATATTATGATGTATGATTATATTTTTAGCTCGCGTAACGTCTGATTCAGACATACCATTTGCATATAATTATGTGAATGTTTACATTCATGTAGCTCTAATCTGATCTTACATAAATGGAGTCACCTCAATGAATAAATCTCCATGACGGCTCCATGGGCATATCTTCTCCGCGATGTGTCCATAAGCTCGAGTTTGATTAACAATACTACTCCTAGGTATACACACACAATTGCAATCAGGAGGAGATTTAGATGAACTACGGTACACGCATAGCAGAGCTTCGGGAAGAACTGGGACTTAAGCAGGAAGAGCTCGCCCATACCCTTGGCATTACCCGTGCGGCACTCTCCCATTATGAAAAAAACCGGCGTAAGCCGGATTTTGAAATGCTTATGAAGCTGGCGAATCTGTTCGGCGTATCCATAGACTATATCATTGGACGGACTACCCATAAGAATACAACGCTGCCATCGGAAATGCAGCAATTCATCGATCAGTTAGAGTTATCGGATAAGGATATTCTAAATCGCTTCAACCTGACCATTGACGGTCGTAGCCTGAGCGAAGATGAAGCCCGTAGATTTATTGCCTTTGTACGCATGGAGCGCATGATGGAGCGCTAGATTCATCCACAATTAAATGACATGCCAAAATAACGAACCCGTATCTTCCCCTAGGGACTGCGAGTTCGTTTTTGGGCTGTTCTGCTCAGTCCTCCACCGGATGCAAGGACTTCAGCCACTCTGGCTGCTTGATCCCACATTGCCGAAGAATGTCCAGGATATCTAGCTGAACTGCCTCTACAGCTTGTCTACCCTGTACCCATAGCTCCTCTGCTGCCAGTTCCCGATTATAGATCCGGAACTCTTCACCCATGTAACTCCCCTCTTTTCTCAGGTAATCTCCCGCTGCATATCTCTATCATATTCAATGTGAACAGCAAATACTGTCGTCTGCTGGATGCGAAATTGGTCTATTTATGATGAAATTTGACGAATGTAGGCAAAGTATTACCAGCACCTTGGCCAAACCTGATTTCAGGTTCAATGATGTGGGGGAGCGTAGTCGTGAGCGGAGAGCGGGGAAGCCCTAGAGAAACGAAGTGTCCGTCTTTAAGCCTGCTGTTCATCTGCTTTTCAACTTCGTTCGAAAAAACAGCAGGCTTAACAACGGTCGACAGGGCTCCAAGCTTGCAGCGGGCTCTACACTCACATTTGATCCGATCAAGGTACTAGAATTAGCTATGCTATATTCTGTTATGTAGATAGATATATACCAATCTAAGGATACAGACGAATCCGAGAAAATTTTTCTGTTCATGCTACAAAAACGTAAAAAGGTTCGTCTTCCTAATAGCTGCAGCTGAAAGGAGGCAATTACACCATGAGTATTCCGGAATCCTCAGCATTCCGTAACATATTTTTTGAACATTATCCAACCGTACGTAGAAAATTAGCCGCGCTGGTGCGCGATGATGCCGCTGCTGACGATCTGGCACAGGAGGTCTTCCTGAGACTATACCGAAATCCACCAGACAATCCTGCCACCCTGGGGGCATGGCTGCACCGGGTACTTACAAGAATCGGTTACGATTATTTGGAGAAGAAAGCTAGAGAGAGAAGACTCCAGGATAAGCAGGAGCTGATGTATGAAGGTGAGGCTACCCCGGAATCTGGCGAAGAAGCCCTAATGAGACAGCTAGATCAGGAAGAGGTCCAGACATGGCTGAGCAGCCTACCTGAGCGTGATCGACAGGCACTACTGCTTCGCTACTCAGGCTATAGCTATGCAGAGATTGCGGAGGAGCTTAAGGTCAGACGGCCTCTCATTGGAAGCCTGCTGCAAAGGGCAACACGCAAGCTGGAGACGACAGCTAGCAAAGCTATGGCCCAACAAGACTAACCTAGCTATGAAAGGGTGAACAAGATATGACTAACAAAGGACAGGATTCAGGAATAGATACAAGCACACACGAGGCATGGGACAAACTACAGAAAAAACTGGCGAGCGAGCCCGTAAACGCTAAATGGGAAACTTGGGAAGCGAGTAAGCAGGAGCTACGTCTGCCAGCTACTCACCCGCAGTCTTCGGCGGCAGCCCCTGCAGTGTCTACAACGCATACTTCAGCAGCACAAATGAAAGAGAGCACTCCGCTTTCTGTTGACACTCACCGCAGACGGGGAGGTCGACGCTGGAAATGGACCAGTGCTGCCGTCGCTGCCGTGATCGTTGGGACAGTTCTTGTCACACCAATGGGCAACAATGCACTTGCTGCCCTTCTGAATCAATTCAAGGTGCAGGAAATTGCTACCGTCGACGGGGAAAGCATCGAGAATATGCTGAATCAACTTGTCCCGGGCGAATCGGCCAGCAGGGAGAATGTTTTTGGACAATTCAGCACAGAAAGTGGAAGCGTTGAGGGACAATTTACGCGTGAGGAAGCCATATCCCGTCTAGGGGTGCCGCTGCTTCCGGCCAACCTCCTAGGTACCGAAGAGGAAGTCTACGTTACTCCCTCACATAAGATTATGATGAAGCTAAATGTGAATGAGCTGAATCACGCTATGCAGCGCGTAGGAGCGACCAAGCTGCTACCAGAGTCCATGGACGGCAAAGAAGTGGAATTGAATATTCATGAAGGCATCATGTATGACATGAGCACTAATGATCAGAATTGGGCATCATTGAGACAAATGCAGTCACCTGAATTCCTGATTGATCCATCCGTGGATGTGACAGAAGCCGTGGAGGCCGTTCTTCAGCTCCCTATTCTTCCTTCCGATCTGAAGGAACAGCTGCAGCAGAGCGGTATTTTAACAGGCTCCATCCCCATGCCATATGTAGTTGATGAGGCAGCCGACATCCAGGAGACGATGATTGCCGGAACGAAGGTACTCATTGAACAACGCCAATACAACCAGCTGACAGAGCATATCGCGGTCTGGGTGAAGGACGGGCAACTGTTCCACTTTCAGGGCGGGAGCGTCTACGAAGAAGAGGCTGAATTCATGAACAAGCTTAAGGAGCTGGTCGAGGCATGAGTGAACTGGCCATCGAAGCGAAGGCACTAACCAAGGAATACAGCAATGGACGTGGCTGCCGCAATGTCACGATCTCTGTAGGGAAAGGGGAAGCCTTTGGCTTCCTCGGTCCCAATGGCGCCGGGAAAAGCACATTTGTGAAAATGCTCGTCGGTCTCATCCACCCGACTGCAGGCGAAGCGACCCTGCTGGGTGCGCCTATCGGTACTATTGAAGCAAAGCGGCAGATCGGATACTTGCCTGAGCTATACAGGTATCAGGAGTGGCTTACTGGCGAAGAGGTTGTCCGTCTGCACGGCCAATTATGCGGCTTGGACAAGAGCGTAATCAGCCAGCGAGTTCCTGAGCTGCTACGCAGGGTAGGTGTCGGCCAACGTGGCAAGGATCGTGTTAAGCATTATTCCAAAGGCATGCAGCAGCGACTGGGGCTGGCCTGCGCACTGGTGAATGATCCGGCTGTCCTTTTTCTGGACGAGCCCTCCTCGGCTATGGACCCTGTCGGACGGATGCATGTACGCGGTCTGCTTGAGGAACTGAAGCAGCAAGGGAAGACGATTTTCTTAAATTCACATCTGCTGGAGGATGTGGAGGTATTGTGTGACAGGATGGCACTCTTGAACAACGGACAGGTGCTTCGTCATGGACGGGTAGATGAGGTGCTCCAAAAGCGAGTCTGCTGGCGTTTTAAAGTCGGTGGATTTTCGCCTTTTTTGCTATCATGGCTCATAGATACAACAGGATTCAGCTTTCGTATACATAATGACGAACAGAATCAGGGCGAAGCTGCCTATGGTTCGAGTGCAGAGGATATCGTCTGGCTTGAAGCAGAGCTGGAGAACGAAGAACAGGTTGGATGGGTCAATTCACTGCTAATCGGACAAGGGCTGACGCTGTACGAGGTCACCAAGGTCCGGGAACGGCTTGAAGAATGGTTCATGGAGGCTGTAGCTGGTTTGAACCATAGGGGGGAACAGGAATGAAGATTATTTGGACCATGACCTGGAAGGAGCTCCTTCGCAAACGGGTCCTGCTGCTAACGATCATACTGACAGCCTTGTTCCTGCTGGGTTTCTGGTTCATCGCCAGTGCCATTGGTGGAGAAGCCCCCACAGCCATGACGGATAGCGTGAACAGTGAAGCTATGATTCAGCAATTCATGTTAGGCATGATAATATTGATGTTCGGTTTTCTCTTTGCTGGCTTTGTGCTCGCCTTTTTGTCGATCTTCAGCTCATTTTCTGCGATTGCAGGTGAAGCGGAGCAAGGCATCATGCAGGCCATGCTGCCGCGACCGATCCCGAGATGGAAATGGTATACAGGCCGCTGGCTCGGCTATGTCTCATTTGGTCTGGTCTATGCCTTAATATTGTATAGCCTAATTCTATGGATTACCGATGTACATGCCTCCATTCCACGTGACCCACTGGTGCTAGCACAGGCGTTTCTGCTCTTTGCTTCGGTTGTTCCTTTACTCGTAACTGTATCCATGTTCGGGTCTGGCTATCTGTCTTCGATTGCGAATGGCGTGGTCATGACGATGCTCTATGGAGCGGGGTGGCTCGGCGGCATGATTGGCAAAATCATCGGCTCTGTTGGACTTGAGCCAGGCCCCCTCCAGACGCTCAGCAACATTACAGGCATCCTGTCACTGATTATGCCGGCTGATGGACTGCACAGGAAAATGCAGGCTGTGTTGTTCAGCTATGAAGACATTCAGGGAATTATCCCAGTAAGAATGGACGGTCCCTTCGGTATTGGCGATGTTCCCTCGACAACGTTTGTGGTGTATGCCGCCGTATACACGGCAGTGCTTTTTGCAATCGGAATGCGCCGATTCATCCGTAAAGACTTATAAGCTTGAGACCATCATCGACATCAAGCTGCAAAAGATATTTTTGGCGAATATAACAAACCAAGGCTTACCGGAGGGGACATGACTCCAGTAAGCCTTGGTTTGTATCTGCCTCCTAGTAGAGGTCGTACCTGCCAGCCTACAGATGAAAGCTCCATGAAGCTTATGATCCATATAGCTGAAGCTCATGAATCGACCAGTAATTCGAAGCTGTACCGGTAAGGGTGATCTTGAGGTAACGAGCACGGGAAGAAGCGAAGCTAATGTCCTCCTGTGCTCCTGATCCTTTCCCAGAAGCTACTTTGGTCCATTGCTTGCCGTCTGCAGACACCTGAACATCATAGGCACGCGGATAATCTCCCTCCGAAGCGGTAGTATCCAGCAATAAACGGCTAATGACTTGCGTCGCTCCTAAATCTACCTGATAAAAGACTCCCGAGCGCTGAGCGCTACCCGTGTCCCACCTGGTACGCCCATTACCATCAATAGCCAATCTAGCATTGCCACTGTTCACACTGGCACTGGTCTTCCAATTGCTCCTGTCCAACTGCGCCAGACCCGTGAAGGTCACCTCAGCCTTCTCAGATATCTGGGTAGATCCAGTCGGACGGATTTTATACATGTAGGTGGTACCAGCTGCAGCGGTACGATCGGCATAAGAGCCTCCCTCTACCTCCGCAGCGATAACACGGTAGTCCCCTTCCTTACTGCTGGCACGTAGCACGTCGTAAGCTTGCACCCCTTCACTCTGCATCCAGCTCACCTGGATCTGATCTGACTTGGCTGCACTGGCTTGGACCCAATCCGGGGCCACAGCCGTACTCGCGGTTGTCGCATTTACCTTTTCCAGAATGTACTGCACAGACTCGCCCGGCCCTAATGTTTCTTCGAACTCCAGCGTCGGTGAAGCCTTAAGACCGCTCACATTCCGATGTGCCGCTGTATAAGTCGCACCTGAACCGATTCGCTCTCCACGATACTCTCCCTGCTGAGGCATCGTTACGCGAACCTTGATCTGCTGTGTAGTCGGTTCAAAATTCACCAAATTCACCAGCTGCTTGTTGGATTTAGCACCACTGCCAGCAATGGGAGCAAGCGACGAGGTATCTACAGCACGCACATACACCAGTTTGTCCGCCGTATCGGAGGTGTTCAATACGGTGTAGGTCAAGGGCTTGCCATGGGTTGCATAAGCAAGGCTTAGTCTACGCATAATGTCGACTCTCGAATCCTGACCATTGCTGAACGGATAGACCTCCGTCGCTGCTGGATTATGATTTTGCAGATCAAAGCCCGTCTTGAACAGCGAGAAGTCCTGATAAAAGGCCGCATGCTGTACGAACATATCGGCGAATCCAATCTGCGAACGCATAATTCGGTCAAATGCCGCAGCATTCGGCTGACTCGCGCCGTAAGCCGGATCATCCACATGCGTACCTGACGTACCGAATTCCGTATTCAGCATAGGCTTGCTAAGACCATTGTTGGCACCGCCAAAGGTACGCAGGTTCTCTACGAAGCTGCCACCTACAGCATCCACATAGGATGCACCATAGGCATGACCATTTGTCAGATCCGTAACCTTCTCCAGCTCAAGTCGCTGCTTCGGGTCGGCTTCCCATCCATCAGGTGTACCACAAGCCTTCGCACCGCCGTCCTGATTCTTGCAGGCTTTGACAGAATAAGCTGGCCAGTACGCCCAGCCTGGTGCGACGGTCTTCAGATGAGGAGCTATCTTCTTGCCCTCCGTATTCAGCCATTTGGCTACTGCCAGATTTACGGCTTTGGAACGGTTGAAGAGCCCCGGCTCATTATCGACCTCAAAATATTGCACGTAAGGTCCATATTTCTGTAAATAGGAGGTCAGCTTCTGCTTCGCCGTGTCTGGCAGACTACCGTCGGCTTTTAGCTTGATATCACCTGTATACAAATATAAGGCTACCGCTTGCATATTGTACTGCTTAAGGGTCTTGTAGTAATCATCCACATCCGAGCAGGCATTGCCCACATTACTGGCGCACGTCACCCTCATAATATTTCCACTATACGCAACCCCAAGCCATTTCATCACCGTAGGCAGATGACGTACAGCTCCCTGATCGTAGTAGAACTCCTGATTGTTGACATTGGTACCTGTACGGATATAACGTCCATGAATTGGCTCCTGCGCCGGGGAAGAGAGTGCCTGAAGATTCAGATCATCCCAGGTCCACCACAGATTCGGGTCCTCAGAGCTCGTGCAGTAGAGGCATCGTACTGCCTCCAGACGTAACTCATTGTTGCCTTTCTTGAGCTGCTCTTTGGGAATATACAATTGATAGTTCTCTTTGAACGAGTGTGTACTTCCCGTACCCGATACTCCAGCAATCTGGATAATGCCCGCCAATTGTCGGTTGGAGAACACAGCCATCTGAGGAACTGCCTTGCCCGCATCCAGAATACGCACATTAAATAGCACCCCGTTAGGAGGAACCTGATCCAGCTCATACTGAAGGACCAGTTCGGGATTAATCGACGCATTCAGTCCAGTAGGAATGGCCCCATCCAGCTTGAGTGTACCCGAAGACACCTGAGCAGAGCTGCTTCCTGTCTGGTTAGCCGAGGTCACACGAACGGCCGCGGGCTGGTTGTCTGCCTTTCCCTTGAACTCCTCCGCAGAGTTGTCACGAGTCCCCAGCTTCCAGATCGTGGTTGCCGCATTCACGGATTCTGGCTCGGTCGTCTGGCTGTCCCCATTCAGCTGCAGGGATACCAGCACGATCAGACCTAGTAGCCCCATGCATAATAAGGCATATTTGTTCGCCAACCTTTTTTTCATATCCTCGTCCACACTTTCTCCACTGGTTTAATGGCCGGGAAAGAGCGTTCAATTCAATGGCAGAAACAAAGCATTAGAAGGTATAACTGCTTTGGCTTCTTGCTGACTTTCCCACATGAGACGTGCCATGGCATCGCCTTCTTGATCATAATATTCAACCTTGAGGTCGTAGAGCTCGCCTCCATTCAAAGCGATGCTACCTTTACGTTCTGTCCAGCTCTGCTTGAACCAGCTATCAATAATAAGTTGATCATTTACCCATACCCGGATTCCATCATCCGATATCGTCGTAAACGTGTACACATCTGTAAATCGTGGGCTTACTCTCCCTGTCCAGCGGGCAGAAAACCGGTCTGCTTGTACAGCAGGATCAGGAGAAGCCGTACGCCAATTGTAATCCAGCTTGGCCTCCAATCGACGAAGCACAGGATCACCGCTCAATGTCATGTTGTTAAAATACTCTCCATATAAGCCATTAATTAACTCTGGTTCTGGTTCTGGCTGAGGCTCTGGTGCAGGAGAAGGTGGGGAAGCGATGGGCTCCTCTGGTAGACTCGGATTCCCTTCAGAAGTGCCTGGGTCTTGTGGGGGCAGTGTCGGCGTAGGCGCCTCGTTATTCCCCTCCATATCCTCCTGTAGCTCGTCACGGGTTAACGTACGATCATGCTCCATATAATGCACAATATCCTGCTCTGTGTTGTTCTCCAGCAGCATCTTGCCCCAAGTCATAGAGTAGGTCCATCTCGGCTGGGATTCCAGCACCCGTGCGCTTGGCATCTCCCCATGCTCTCCAATGGCAATAGGCTTGTTGCCTGCCAATGCAAGCAGTTCCTCATAGTAACGCTGTTTATAATCGTTATCATAGATATCAGCGGCAAGCACATCTACCTTGGTCAGACCAGGAAAGGTGGTCGCATACGGGTCAGACCACGTATTCGGAGCATTCGGGTTCCAAACCCATATTAGATTATCGAGCTTGTGCACACGGACAAAACGGTCATACATCAAATCCCATAGCTCATCAAAATTATTCTTCTTCCCCCACCAGAACCAACTACCATTCATCTCATGATAGGGCCGCCACAAGACGGGAACCCCCTCGTCACTAAGCTTCTTCAACGAGACAGCAACCTGATCCAGATCTGCAATCAGCTTGCTATATTCTTGGGTTCCAGGCGTAACATAGCGATCAAATTGACTCTGGCTAAGCTTAGCTTGTACGTTAGCCCAGGTCATGGGCTTGCCAGGCAATGGCTGATGATAGGTCATTGCCACAATTCCACCAGCTTGGTGCCATCGAATGGCGCTCTCCACCACCTTGCTGCGCTGCGCTTCGGCTTGACTGGCCGTCTGACCGGAGATCGCTCCCAGCTCATAGCCGTGCAGTCCGGCATATTCGCCGCTGATTTTCTTCAGTCGGTTGTTCAACTCGTCGGGTGTCTCTAGGTAATCATGCTGACCTGTTATCATCTTCTGACCATTAATGGATTGTAGATAACTGTATAATTCACGTGCCTCTGCTGAAGCGGCGGGGTTAATCAGAGATACAGCAGCATGAGCCGGAGCAGCCCACTGCGTCACCCCAACCGTCATTAGAGCACCTACGAGAACTGTGGGCAGGAGTCTCTTGATCCATCGATCCAAAGGATGAGCTTTCACGAATAATCTTCCTTTCGCTAGCCTGGCTGCCGTCTCTTCATGTATGCAGTAGCCTCAGGCTAAGGAGCTGCTATGCAGCTCACTTGAATTTGGAAGGTTTTTCAATTCCTTCTCATCCTTTGTATCGACTTTTTCCTGCCAATTTTTTATAGATGTTTGTCATGTATTACAGTTATCTTGCGTATTTCGGCATTATTTTTCAGAAACAGACAATAATTCGACAATGTTTTCTTTTTGTGATTCGAGTACTGTCTATGAGATGAACTGCTTTTGAAACAAACTGCTTATGAAATGAACTGCTGCAAAGAAATTTCATTCCAATCCATGCAGAAACGCACAATATCCTCCTCAACCAGCTCAGAACCCGTCTGTACCTCAATAATCTCCACATCAGTTACAGCCAGAATACTGTGCTTCGTCCCCTCAGGAATACGTACCACGTCACCAGCCTTCACACGATGCAGGCGTTCATTCAGGATGACCTCGGCTTCGCCGCTGATGACCGTCCAGATCTCACTGCGCTTCAGATGCAGCTGATAGCTGATATTCTTGCCGGCCTCGACGAAGATGCGCTTCGTGAGCACCTCGTTGCCTTCCGGGTACTTGATATAGTCCACGACCCGGTAATGGCCCCAACGCCGCTCCTCGTACATCGGACGCTGCTCATGAGCCTTGAGCACCTCCTTGATGCGCGGGCTCTCGGCTTTGTTCGTTACAAGAATTCCGTCTGGACTGGCAGCTACGATCAGATCGCTTGCGCCGATCACAGTTACGGGAATATCCAGCTCATTAATCAGGCTCGTATTGACCGAATCCTCGGTCATTACCCCCCTGCCTACCTGCTGCTGGGTCATTTCCTCCGTCAGTGTATTCCAAGTACCGAGGTCCTTCCAGAACCCATCATATGGTAGCACGGCAATCTTCTGCTCCTTCTCCACGACCTCATAGTCAAAGCTGATCTTCGCGAGCAACTTATACTGCTTTTGCAGCTCCTCATAATTCAGCGGAAGTCCTTTGTCCTCCAAAATATTGAGCAAATATCCCAGACGGAAGGCGAAGACGCCACAGTTCCACAAGGCTTGCTGTTCGATGAGCTGCTCCGCTTGCTCCCGGTTCGGCTTCTCTTGAAAGTGACTAACCGCAAGACTGCCGCTCTCGCCAGCTTCCGTATCCGTCTTGGGGATAATGTAGCCATATTTCTCGGAAGGGTAGGTTGGAATGACACCCATGAGGGCCAGGTTAGCTCCCGTCTCCGTCAATGTATCCTCTAGTCGGGCCACTGTATGGAAGAAGCTCTCCTCCACGTACGGGTCTACTGGAAGAATCGAGATGACCGTATCTGTTGAGACGCCTGCAATGGAGTACAGATAAGTGGCTGTCAGGGCAATGGCCGGGAATGTATCCCGACGTTCAGGCTCAACAATAATCTTGACCTCTTCCCCGATCTGACTCTGGATCATCTCCACCTGTCCCCGTCCTGTCGCAATATAGGACGAGCCGCATAAGCCAATGTCACCCAGCTGTCGCCACACACGCTGCACCATGGATTCAGCGCTACCATTCGGATTTTGAAGCACTTTCAGGAACTGCTTGGAACGCGAATCATTGGACAGGGGCCATAATCTTTTGCCAGAACCACCAGACAGAAGTACTAATTTCATTGCACAACACTCCTTCTCCGATAATTGGGATTCTCTCTATCTCGTCCTTCTACACAGCTCCTGCCACACTTGGAGACAGACCGCTCAAGCCGCCCATGCGGGGTCTGCCTACCGAGTAGTATTCCAGCCCCGATTTAGCAATCTGAGGTTCAGTGAATACATTGCGACCGTCAATCAGAATTGGCTTGCGCAGCAACGCTCCCAGTCCGTGGAGATCCACCTGCTTGTAGACCTCCCAGTCGGTCAGCAGGCAGACGGCGTCACTCCCCGTAGCTGCTTCCTCAGGTGTATCGCACCAGTGAATGCTGGGATGATCCAGCTCCGACTTGAATTTATCCATGGCAATCGGATCATGCACCTTCACAATCGCCCCTTCCTGAAGCAACGTGCCTATAATCTCCAATGCCGGAGATTCACGAATGTCATCCGTGTTAGGCTTGAAGGACAGCCCCCAGATTCCTACAGGCACACCATGTAACTGCCCGAGGGATTCGCGCAGCTTGGCAATGATCATATAACGCTGGTCGCTGTTCACCTCGACTACCGATTTCAATAGCTTGAACTCGTAATCCACATTGCCCGCAATCTGAATCAATGCATTGGTATCCTTCGGAAAGCAAGAGCCTCCGTAGCCAATCCCTGCCTGTAAAAAGGAGGAGCCGATACGCTTATCCATCCCCATGCCTTCGGCGACGTTGGTGACGTCAGCGCCTACTTTCTCACAGATGTTCGCAATTTCATTAATGAAGGAAATTTTGGTCGCCAGAAAGGCATTGGACGCATACTTGATCATTTCCGCACTGCGAACGTCCGTTACATAGATGTTGCTCGTGAACACCTCATGCAGCTTGACCATGGTCTCATGCAGTGCTGGATTATCAATCCCGATAATGATGCGGTCAGGCTGAAGCGTATCACTGATGGCTGAGCCTTCGCGCAGAAATTCCGGAGCCGAGACGATGTCGAAGGCATGCTCCGTGTGACGGGCAATGACCTCCCGAATCTTCTCATTCGTGCCGACAGGTACGGTGCTCTTGGTCATCACGATCTTATGCGCATTCATGGCCTGACCTACAGCGGCGGCCGCCTGTTCAATATAGTGCAGGTTCGCCTCGCCATTCGGCAGCGAAGGGGTCCCTACCGCAATAATGACGATATCGGAGCGCCTTACAGCCCCCTCCAGATCCGTCGTGAACTCCAGGCGCTGCTCAGCAAGATTCTGCTCGATCAGTTCCTCAATGCCAGGCTCATAGATTGGAGACTCCGCTCGCTTCAGCTTCTCGATCTTGCTCTCATCATAGTCGACGCAGATCACCTCATTGCCTCTCAGCGCAAAGCACACCCCCGAGACAAGACCCACATAACCCGTTCCAATGACAGCCAGCTTCATAACCTCATCCTCCTTTTAGAAAATTCACATAGGCCTGCTCTACGTACTTCTTGAATTGCTCCTTGAACGTGCTTTCATCGAACTTTTGCGCATGCTTCATAATGCCATCAATATTCCAGTCGTGACTTTCTACAGCCTGCACCGCCTCCAGAACATCCTCCACCTCATGCTTGCGGAAGAATACGCCGTTTACATAAGGCTGAATCGTATCCAGCGCACCGCCTCCCTGAAACGCAATGACAGGTCTGCCAGCCGCGTTCGCCTCAAGTGGCGTAATACCGAAATCCTCGATCCCTGGAAAAATCAGTGCCCTGCATTCTGCCATCAGCTTCGTAACGTGGGCATCCTCCAATCTGCCGAGGAATTCAATATTCGGCTTCGCCATGCCCTCCAGACGCTTGCGGTCCGGCCCTTCACCAACAATGCAGAGCTTCATTCCGTTGCGGTTAAAGGCCTCGATCGCCAGATCAATCCGCTTGTAGGAGTTGAGTCTGGAGACAATCAAATAGTAGTCCCCAATACGTGTCGAGCTCTTGAAGCGCGAAGTATTGATCGGGGGAAAGATTACATCTGCATCCCGCTGATAATAAGAACGGATTCGATGCTTGACGACAGACGAATTCGCGACGTATTGGTCCACATGCACCGAAGTCTTCTGGTCCCAAGTCTTGAGACGGTTCATATACAGCCTGAGCATGCTCTTGAACAGATTGGATCGGGATTGCCCGGACATGTATGTATCGTAATCCCAGGCGAACCGCATAGGAGTATGACAGTAGCAAATGTGAAAGGTATGCTTGGGTACTTGAATGCTCTTCATGAATGCGCTGCTTGAGCTTAATACAATGTCAAAGTCTCGGAAGTCAAAATCCCGGATGGCAATGGGATACAGCGGCAGCACGCTCTTGAAATTGGACTTCACTCCCGGAATGTTCTGCAGCCAGGAGGCCCTGATATCTGCATCCTTCAAGTTATGGGACAAGCGGCTGTCACTGAACACCGTCGTGTAGATGGGAGCCTCCGGGTACATGCTGTGAAATACCTCCACCACTCGCTCGGCTCCGCCCATCTGGATCAAATAATCATGTGCTATCGCTATTTTCATCAATACCATCCTTTTAAACACGAGAGTCTGTTATATACCTGCCAGCAAGCCTTTGTAATAATGAACGATATCTTTGACGGTATTCTCGATTACAAAATGCCGCTTCACACGCTCCATCCCCTTCCGGCCCATCTCCTGCCGTTCCTCCGGATGCTCCAGCATCCAGCGAATAGCCTCCTCCAGCTTGGCGGGGTCCCCCGGCTGGATCAGCAACCCTGTCTCTCCATGCACGACTGTCTCTGTCGGCCCTCCTTCATTGGATGCAATGACTGGCAGACCGGCGGCCATCCCTTCCACGATGACCTGCCCGAAGGGCTCTGGTGTAACGGAGGTATGCACCAGCAGATCACAGCGCTGCATCAGGCCCTGAATGTCATCCACGTGACCTAGCAGTTGAACCTGCTTCAAGCCATAACGGTCAATCGTCTGCTCCAGCTCACGCTTATACTCCTGCTCACCGAATAGGGCATCTCCAGCCAGCCAGAATTTCACACGTGCATCCTCTGCAAACGCTCTGGCCGCTTCCAGCAGTATGTGCTGCCCCTTCCAGTGCGCCAGGCGACCAACCAACACGATGTTGAACTCATTCTTGGTTGCGATCGCGCCCTGTCGTTCCGTAATCGCCTTCGCGAAGGCAGAGTAGACGACCAAGGTCTTCTTGTCAGCCGGCAGCTCCAGTGCACTCAGGGTTGATTTGGAATTGGCGATGACTCCGTTGGGTAGAAAACGCGACAGCAGACGAATGGCCTTAGCTACCACAGGCTTCAGATACGGTGGACCGATATGATCCCGAATATGCCAAATCAAGGGTACCTTGGCTTTCTTCGCCGCAACAGCTCCATAGAGCGCAGACTTGAGGGAGTTGGTGTGAACACAGTCCACCTGCTCATCCTTGAGTAGCGGTGCCAGCTTATTCCCATAGGCTAGCAGCTTCAAGGCTGCGGCTGGAGCGCCCAGATTCACCGTGTTGCGCCCACGATTGCGCACAGATTCGTCCATCGGCACAATACGAACATCAATCTGTCGCTCCCGTAGGCGATCGGCCAAGTCCCCTTCCTCCGCAAGAATCACGAGCGGATTAATGTCCTTGCCAATGTGAGTCAAAATGTTATACAACGCTACCTCGCCGCCGCTCCAGCGAGCGGTATGATCAATGTAAGCTACTCTTAGCATCCTGCCGCCGCCTTTCTATCTACAACTTGCCGAAATACATCCTCGATCTGCTCCGCTACTCGCTCCCAGGTGTAATGCTGCAGCACATGTGCCCTGCATATCTCAGCATCCGGCCACGTCTCACGCTGCTCAAGGCTGCTCAGTAGTCCATCCTGGATCTCTCCACTATCCGTTCCCGCGAATAGCAGCTCGGGCCGGAAGCGGCTCAGAATCTCCCGATTGCCACCGACCGGAGTCGCCATGACCGGCAATCCCGAGGCCATCGCTTCTACCGTAATCAGGCCAAAGCCCTCCAGCGCCTGCGTCGGCACCACGAACAGATCAGAGGCCTGATGGTACAAGGGCAGCTCCTCATCGGAGATGTAACCAAGCAGCCTTACCTGCTCCTGCAGCCCATATTCCACGATTCGTGCTTCTAGCTCTGCCTGAAGATGACCTCGCCCGCCAATCAGGAGAATATGATTCGGGTAGCGTTGTGCAACAGCCCTCCAGGCTTCAAGCAGTTGAATAAGACCCATCCGGTTAACGAGTCTGCGCACGGTCAGGACGACCGTTGCCTCCTGTGGAAGCTGAAGTCGCTTGCGGACTTCAGCCTTGTCGTCAGCTGGATGGAAGCGAGATATATCCGCTCCGCCCGGGATAATCTGAATCTTGTGCAAAGGGACCTTGTACTGCCGATGAAGGATATCCCGGAAGGTCTCACTGAGGACGATAAATCGGTCGGCAAGTCCATAGGCCTTCATCTCAATGGAGCGAGCCATGGTGGTCTTAAGAAGATGCTTGAAGCCCTGACCCTCCAGCTTGATCTCCTCGGTCCAGGGACCATGGAACGTCATGACGACGGGAATGCCTCTCTTTCGCGCCTCGGCCGCCGGCCCTACACTGTAGGGAGCAAAGTGGGAATACAGTACGTCCACAGGCTGTCTGTCGAACAGCTCTGCTGCATATTTCTGCATCAGCTCTCTCCGCTTCCATAGAGACTGCCCATTGCTTCCAATCGAATGGATCTTCATTCGCGGGGGAACCTCGGGCTTTTGCTCATTACAGATCAAGGCATCCAGGGAATGACTCAGTGACAGCTGCTCACATACGGATTTGAAATACGTATTCAGCCCGCCTGCCTGTAGCGAAGGCCAGCTAAGTCCAGTCGCTACAATATTCAGCCCGCTGTCACCAAATCGGTTATTGAACGACATAACTGGTCTCTCCCTTCTTCTCCGCCGGCTCCTCATTTTTGAGTGTGACCTGCTTGCTGCGCTTGGTCAGCTCATAATGCTTGAAGCAGACCAGAAATTCGTACATGACCCAGAACACCGCTACAGCGAACCCTGCAATACCTTTCCGATACAAGCCTTGCACGAAGTACTTCTGACAAAAGCGTGCTGGTGGTCTGAGCAGCAGATTCATGATCTTGAAGCTCTTGCCCTTGCTGAAGGCTGTCTCCGCCTCCAGATCGGTGTATTTATTGAATCGCATCACATGATCACTGATGCTACGAAATCCGTAATGCCACAGCACACCGTTCAGCCGAATGGTCTGTTCCTCTGCTACATCCGGCATTTCGTGTACAAGACTGTTGGTAATACCGTAGATTCGGCGATTGAATAGCCGCACCAGATACTCGCCTTTGTTCATCCACTTTCCGAGAAAATCTCCGATCCGATACATGGAGTAGGCCTTAGCCGGATCATGCAGGGTTGCTTTCTTCTCCACCAGATCCCGGGCCAGCTCCTGATTCACAACCTCATCGGTATCGATCAGAAAGATCCAATCGTACTGGGCCCGCTCAATCCCAAAGGTACGCTGCTTGGCATAACCCGGCCACGGATTGATGAATACCCTGCAGCCCAGGGCTTCGGAGACCTGAGCGGTATTATCCTTGCTGCCTCCATCGATCACGACTACCTCGTCTGCGAAGGATGCACAGGACTGGATCGCCTTGGCAATCCGGATTTCGTCATCCTGCGCGATAATGACGACGGATATCCTGTTATCTACAGGTACGCTCGACATATGGTTCATTACAGGGGGCCTCCTTTTGTTCTTAACCGTTAGCCGGTTTTCTCCGGATATATGTGGACAGGGTAGACCGGAGCCACTGAATATCCTGTCTGGAAATGATGAGTCTTGGAATTTTGGTCTTAAGTACAAATTTGACGTTGATCAGAATCATGGAAAAACGAATGATAACCGAGATGAGCATCGCTATGCCTGCTCCAGTCAGACCATAAGCTGGAACCAGCACAATCAGGAGAGGAACTACCATGGCCAGACCGGCCCCCTGAAGTATCGTGACAAGTTTTGGTTTGCCAAGCGCCATAAATGCCTGTGCCAACACCATGGTTCCCCCGCCGATGGACACCTCTAGCACCAGGAATCGGAATACGGTAAGCGCGCTTTTGAATTCCGGTCCGTACAGTAAAGTGAATACATATGGAGCAATCAGCATCAGTACCACAGACGCCAGAATCGTGGCAGTGGATGTAATCCGAAAAGCTCTGAAGGTGATCGCAATCGCCTCATCCTTATCCAGGCTGGATGCCTTCGGGAAGAGAACGACAATGATCGAGGTCGAAAATACATTGACCATTCGCGCTAGGCTCACAGCTACTGCATACAATCCGAGCTCTGCTGGCCTCAGCAGGGCCGCAATCAGAATCTGGTCGATGTATTGGGAGACCTGACCCATCAGATCATTTCCGTAGGAACCCATCCCGTAGGTGAACAAACGCTTGAAATGAGCCCAGCCATTCTTGATCTTCGGCTTATAGGTCCGAATCAGCCGTACCGTGACGATCGCATATACCGGTACAGCCGGGAGCAAATAAGCAAGCGCCGATGTATAGGGGTTCATCATGCCCGTCACAATCAGAATGCCTAAGCCGAGCAAGGTCGCCAGCGGAGTAATGTACCTGAACAAGTTGTATTGCTTATATTCACCCCGCACCTGAAGCATGGCATTGTTGACCTGCGAGATCGCCACCAGAGGACACAAGATCATCGAAATCTGTGCGAATAGAACAACTCCTGGATCAAAGGCATCCAACCAGATCGGTACTACGAAGATTCCGATCGTTGTAGCTATGCTTCCGAACAAAATAGCCAGCAGCAGTGCGATCCCATAGAGTGATCCTGCATCCTTGGGGCTCTTCTTGGCGTTATAGATCAGTGCTGAAGGCACACCGAAGGTCAGACAGAAGGCCAGAAATTGAGACCAGTTCACCATCGCAGTCTGTTCTCCACGCCCCGTAGGTCCGAGGTAACGTGCTGTCAGTATGCCTGTCAGCATGTTCACCATCAGGATCATAATGCTGAAGAACATCGTCTTGACCGCTGCTGAGCTGTTATCCTTGCTTTTGGCAAAGCGGACAATAAAGCTGAATATGCTTCGAATTGGACTGGACAGTGCCTGTAAATATTGCATCGATTGCTACCTTCTTTCCGATGAAGCGTCTTTGGCCCACAGCCCTATTCCAATCAGCATCCATACGAGGTAACCTCGCATTCCCGGGAAGCCGTTATCGGATATCAGGTTCGCAACCGCTCCCGCCCACGCCGCAAATGCTAGACGGGCATACGGCTGATAGCTGTCGCGCAAGGCAATGCGCTGAAGCAGCTTCTTGGCCAGGAAAAACAATGCGCCAAAAAAGAACAGCGCTCCTGCAATGCCGAAGGTCAGGAAGACCGCGATGATGCCGTTGTCCATAACCCCGTGCTCTCCCAGATCCCCTCCATTCTCCAGCTTCGTACCTGTACCTACACTTCCGATACCCTGACCAACCGGGTTCCCGATTACAGCCGGGATCATGGTGTTCAGGAGGTCCAGCCGCTCATTGTAGGAGTGATCCTCCTGAATCGACGTGAGCGTCTCCATCCGGGCCACGAGCCCCTCTGCTCCAGGCAGCTTCGGCACAATGTAGAACATGGCTCCGCCGACAAGTACCAATTGCAGAATCGTCTTCCATTTTCCCTTGGAGGCGGATGTGACGATATATACCAGCAGCATGACGAATACGACCAGCCAGGCAGAGCGCACTAGCGTAATCAGCAACCCGGTTACCGTGAGCAGCAGACCGACCCATCCCAGCGTGCCTCGCCACCGTTTCTCCATCAGCATGGGCACGAGAGCCAAAGCCAAAAAGGCTGCGCACGGTCCCGGAGAGTTCAAAGTCGAGAACACCCGGATTTCGAGTGGATAGGGCATGCCAATCGAATTCATCTCAACATGATTCATCCAGAAGGCGTCCCATGGAGGTACGGTTAGGTATTGAATTATGCCGTAGACCGCTACCAGTGTGGCGATATTCGCATACGCATACAGCAATCGGTCGAGATCTTTGGACGAAAATGGTCTTACGGCGAAATAAGGCAGAAGCAGCAATGGGATCACATAATTCGCCAGATCATAGGCAAAGCCCATCCCGTTCTTGGCCAGCCCGATCAGGCTGCCGTAGCCGAGAGCTACCCCGAAATACAGAACAGCTCTGGCCAAGGGCTTATCGACATGATGAATGCTGCGCAGTACGGGAATAATGATCATCGCTCCAGCCAGAAGCGGAGCGACGCTGAGCAACGATACCGAATGGTAAGTGCCCTCCATCCAGTCCATGATTCTGCGTATTTCAGGCGCGATGGCCCATACTACGAGCGTGTAGGGAACGAGCATGCGGGATTGGATCATCGCCAGTACAAATGCTGGAAAGACCAGTGCAAGCACTGCAGCCGCCTGCTGGCTCATGGTAGGACTCAGCTTGGCGCTGACATATCCGATCATGAGTGGCAGGATACAGGCCGCCATACCCAGCAGCAATATGGTCAATCCGCGTGTGTTCCACAGGCTGAATCCCTGCGTCTGGTTAGATAATCGTCCGGCATTTCTCATTCAGGTGCTTCCTTTCTGCAGGAATACGGGCGGATTACTCCGCGTTTCCCCTCTTCATCCGATTGGTTTTGAGCATTTCTTTGAGCAGTAGGAGCAGAAATTGAGTATCCTCAATCAGATATCTCTTCCATAGTCTTCGAGGTTCCTGCGATAAGCGCCAAAACCATTCAAACCCCGTCTTTTGCATCAGCTCCGGTGCTCGCTTGATGGACCCGGACAGGAAATCAAAGGTTGCCCCGACACCGATTGACACCGGAGCACGATAGGATTCATAGTGCCGATAAATCCATTTCTCTTGCTTCGGAGCGCCGACACCGACGAAGACAATGTCCGGGCGACTCTCCTTCAGCATGTGGATAATCCTCTGGTTCTCCTCCTCGTTGTTCTCAAAGCCATAGGAGGGAGAATAATAGCCCACTACATTAATCTGTGGATAGGACTGCTTCAGATTTTGCATGGCCTTCTCAGCCACTCCATCTGCCGAGCCCATGAAAAACAGCCTATATTGACGCTCCTCAAAGGCCTCACCCAGCTTGCTGAACAGATCGGAACCGGACACCTTCTCCTTCAGCGGCTTGCGCAGTAGCTTGGAGGCCCAGATAATCGGCATGCCATCAGCTACTACAGCTCCTGCCTCCGAATAGATCTGCTTGAACTCCCTGTCCTTGCGAAGCTTGATGACATGGTCCACATTGCAGGTCAGAATATAGGAATGGTCCTGCTGCTGAATGGTCCGATCAATGTAATCCAACAAATCATTAAAGTCATAGTTATCAAAATTGACATCGAACATGTTCACTCTGCTCATCGTATCACTTCTCTTTTGCGAAATCGGTTTGCGTTGAAGTCTGGTACAAGCAATTCAAATACCAGCACAACGGAATAATCATTTGAACCGTTGATAAGGTATTGTCCGAAAAGGAATAAATCAGAAATCCGGTAATCAGACCTGCGAAATAGGGCTTGATCGGCTTAGCAAGCGATCGATAAATGAGAACGAACACGATCAGCAGCGAGAGCATTAGCAGGCCGCAGCCAATGTATCCTGAATCAAAGTAAAAGCGGATGTATTCGTTATGCGGTACGACGAAGCCATTGAACAGCGTGCCATCGTTCGCAATTGTCACCGCGCCAAGTCCTCTTCCTGACCACGGATAGTCCTGAACCCGGCTTAGAAAATAATCCCACGCCTCTGAGCGGCCCGACAGATCAATGCCCGTATCCGTCTGTCGCTCGAATGAGCGCTTCATCAAATTGTCCCATTGCAGAGCTACCGCAGCGATCCCCACCAGAATCGAGCCTCCAAGTGGAAGCATATATCTCAGCCTGCCCCGCAAATATTGACGGGAAATATCGTACAAATACACAGCCAGAATCGGCAGTAACGCAAGGATAGGTCCACGAGTCCCCGTACCGATCAGAATCATAAAATTAAGAGCCAGTGTCATGTAAAAGTAGATGCTCTGCTCTGGTCTTCGCTTTATTTCGATCAAGGATACGCCAATCCCGATAAAAGCCAGCATCGCCAGATGCGGCGGGATGTTCGCCCCCTGCAGCCGAATGGCTCCAGTGAATTCCACAGATGCCAAGGAATGCATACCAGCTACAGCCAGCAGCAGTCCTACTACGACACTAATGACGGGAAGCATCGCGATGATGCGAATGTGCTTCTCGGCCACGGCCCTCTTCCACTTGATTAGGAGAAAAAAGAAGGGCAATGACAGCCCGATAAAGGCCTTGATTGCCAGTGATGCGCTCATCTGTGGAAGCCAGACCGAGAATGTAAAAGTAATTCCAAGCATGGCTGCAAATGCCCAGATGGGATAGCTGAATTTCAGTCGGATGCCATTGACCAGCATACAAGGGACTAACAAGGCCAATATGCCCAGCTTGTAGAGGGATAGCACCTCGAATCCGAACAAGCCGCCGGGAATCAGGTAATCCACAGATAAGGCTGTGCTCAGCAATACGAGATAGCTGATCCGATCAGGGTGGGTGATACAGACTCCCAGCAGCAGTAGCACCACTACAGCAGCGATGCTGATGAAGGGCTGATAGGTAGCTGCGACCCCGATAAACAACGCAGCCAGCAGGAATACCGTCACTTGTTGAAAGGCATTCATTCTGGCTATCCGTGGATAGTTACTCATTGTTCAACACCTCATCCTGCGGCAGACTCACGATTTCGGTTCCGAAATGTATCCATCGTTCCCCGTATACTTTCCATCCTGCATTGAATCAGCAGTCTCGCTGCTTCACTGCGTGCTCTCAAGGAGCTCATAGCAATATACAACAGCTTAGCTCCCGTCTTGGCCATAAGCATGGCCCAATCCTTGGGGCCACTGCACTGAGCTGCGTACGACATTCCTTGGCAATAGTACCTGTTCATAATCCAGTCTCTCGTCAAGCGCTCGGCAGGTACGAAATGATCCACCGCCATATCGGGATGATAGATGACCAGCCCGCCAGCCCTGCGAATGTTCTCAAATACCCACGATTCCTCTCCCGAAAGGAGGAGGTTGCCCTTGCGACCCAGATGGAGCGGGAACATTCCTGTGGCAAATACCGATGTGCGCATAGCCATATTGGCGCCGAACGGATTCAGGTTCTTCGGATACTCACGCTCTTCCGTGCCCAGATTTACGATGGTGTAAGGCAATTCAAGAGGGCCGCTAAGCCAGGAGGGCCGCTCGATCTCGAAGATCGGTGCAATCGGTCCTCCAAGAGCACTCATATCCGGGTGCCTGTGGAAGGTGTCCACAATGGTTGTGATCCAACCCACGCAGGGAATGGCATCGTCATCCAGAAAGGCTACAAGGTCAGCCTGCGCCAGATGGATACCTGCATTGCGAGCTGCTGACAGCCCTTGTTCGGATTCATAGTGGTGGCGAAAGCTCAGCCTATGCCCGTGTGCCTCCTCGAACCGCCCGATGACACTAGCGGTATGGTCCGTCGAGCGATTGTCCACGACGATGACCTCTGACCGTTCCAGCTCCTTCAGGGCAAGCAATGACTCCAGCGTCTTCTGCAGCAGGTCAGCCCGATTATAGGTGCATATGATAATGGACAGCTCAGGTACGCTGTTATGAATTCCTTGATTGTTGTCCATCAGTAGGCATCCCTGGAGAAGAGCATGATGACCCCTGTCTTGAAGATGATCTTCAGATCCAGCCAGGTGTTGCGCACATGGATGTACTTGAGGTCCATCTGCACCATCTCCTCGAAGCCGACACTGTTGCGCGCGCTAACCTGCCAATAGCCCGTGCACCCCGGGGTGACGATCAAGCGCTGCTTGTCATAGTCGGAGTATTCCTCCACCTCGCTTGGTAGAGGCGGACGGGGCCCCACCAGGCTCATGTCCCCCCGCAATACGTTCCACAGCTGCGGTATTTCATCAATGCTGGTCTTGCGAAGGAATCTGCCGATCCGTGTAATCCGCGGATCATTCTTGATCTTGAACATGGCCCCACTGACCTCATTCATGGCCATCAGATCCTTTTTGAGCTCCTCGGCATTGGACACCATCGATCTGAACTTAAACATGCTGAACAGCTTCTCGTTCTTGCCTACCCTCGTCTGCTTGAAGAAGACACTTCCCTTCGGGTCCTCCAGCTTGATGAGAATACCCACCAGCACGAACAGTGGTAGCAATACGATGAGTCCTATGCCTGACAGCAAGATATCCAGAATACGTTTGGTCACCAGATATGAGGTCTTATCCTGTACCTTCTTAGTTCCATATGGCATGTAAAACGTTTTACCCGGCACGACAGCCTCATAGTCATCCGGCAGATTTTCCATGCTCATCGCAATGACTCCCTCCTTATGATCCAACCGTGGTGGAATGATCAGCTTTGGCGAGCCACTCAGCCATGGCATCCAGCACAGGATATTTGAGATCGCCGCTTTGCATCGCAAATTCCAGGGTGGTCAGAATATAGCCAAGTCGCTCTCCCACATCATAACGAGTGCCCTCAAAGTCATAAGCATAGACACGCTCGCTTTGATTAAGCTTTTGGATCGCATCCGTCAACTGAATCTCTCCGCCAGCTCCGCGCTCCTGCAAATCCAGGTATTTGAAAATCTTAGGTGTGAATACGTATCGGCCCATTATCGCAAGGTCTGACGGTGCCGTACCCTTCGGTGGCTTCTCTACAAAGTTGTTCACTCTGTACAGTCGTCCTTCCTGAAGATCCGGCTCGATAATTCCATAACGATGTGTATATTCCTCAGGCACCTTTTGCACCCCGATCACGGAGTTCTGGGTCTCTTCATATTGATCCATCAGCTGGCGAAGGCATGGAGTCTTGCCTGTGACAATGTCATCTCCCAGCAATACGCCGAACGGCTCGTCGCCAATGAAGCGTCTTGCACACCATACAGCATGTCCGAGACCCTTCGGTTCTTTCTGGCGAATATAGTGGATCTCAACCTTCGAGGAGCGCTGCACCTCTTTCAGAATGTCCAGCTTGCCGTCCTCGAGCAATCTGGACTCCAGTTCAAAGGCGTTATCGAAGTGGTCCTCGATGGCCCGCTTGCCCTTACCTGTGACAATGATGATGTCCTCAATTCCGGAGTCAATTGCTTCTTCCACGATGTACTGAATCGTGGGCTTGTTGATGATTGGAAGCATTTCCTTAGGCATTGCCTTGGTCGCCGGTAAGAACCGTGTGCCGAGTCCTGCGGCCGGGATAATCGCTTTTTTCACTTTTTTCATCGCATTGGCCTCCTAGAATGATATTGGTTATGCATAAGTTATTTCACTTGGTTCAACACGATGCCCACAATGGAGGCTCCTGCCTGATCCATGAGTTGCTTGGTCTTGCGAATATCACTGCGTTTCGTACGCGAATGCTGGGCGACCAGCACCACCCCGTCTGTGATCGGCGCCAGTAGACGGGCATCCGTGTAATCCAGTGCAGATGGGGAGTCAATCAGAATAAGATCATATTCCTCGCGTAGCTCATCAATCAGTTGCTTCATCTTCGCACTGCCCAGCATATCTGCCGCATTATAGATGCTGTTCTCAGCCAGAATCACATACAGGCTGCTGTCTACCTTACGGATGATGTCCTTGGAGCTGGCGGAGCTGCGAAGATAGCTCGATAATCCACTGGTATTCTCCATACCGAACACTTCATGGATGGCCGGGCGACGCAGGTCTGCATCGACAATAGCAATCTTTCGTCCTTCCTGGGCGAAGGATACAGCAACATTGGCCAACAATGTCGTCTTGCCTTCTCCATGACCAGGCGAGGCTACCAGGAGAGCTGTTCCCAGATCACTCGTGCCGATGACCTGCTGGCGGATGTATGTCCTAAGTGAACGAAAGGATTCAGATACATGCGAAGCCGGGTTCGTCTCGGTAATTAACGCATCACTCAACTGCAGCATAAGTTCGTTCCCCCACTCGTTCTTTGGATTTGCCAGCGGCGCTGCCCAGATCCTTTTTGCGGATGACCGGAATGGCTGCAATTACAGGAATGCCGAGCTCTGCCTCAGCTTCTTTCTCAGATCTGAGCGTACCGTTGATGCTCTCCAGGAAAATTAACGTTCCGAGTGCAATCATCAAGGACACGATAAAGCTAATGGCAATATTCATCAGCGGACTGCCATTGACTGGCTCTGGATCAGCCTGAACATCCGCCAGATTCAGAATCTTCACATTATTCAGGTTCATTAGCTCAGGTACGGAGCGCGCAAAGGTCTGCGATACGGCATTTACAATACCTGCTGCCTTCTGATAGCTCTCATCTTCTACCGTAAGCCCGATAACCTGGCTCTTGTCAGAGGATTTGATCTGCAGTTTCTCTGTCAACTGCGCCTGATTGAGACCAAATTCGGGGTGAGCAGAGACTACAGTGTTCATAATGGAAGGTGACGTAAGAATATCCCTGTAGCTCTGCACCAGGTTAAGACTGGCATTGACTTCATTCAGGCTGTTGCTTTGCGGTGTGCCCGAGATGTTGTTAATGAGTATTTGGCTGGAAGCAGCATACACAGGCTTCACGAAATTCTGACTGACATACAGCGTTGTTAGGCATGAGATCAGAACAAATGCAGTAATCAGCCATAACCTTTTCCGAATCAATACAAGGTAATCCATAATGGTTTTCTCCATTACATCTCCTCCTTTCCGCTCTGATCCGCATATTCATAAGTCTCTCTTGGAAGCACTCCTGATTTATGAAAATGCTCATATTAATATATTCTCATCTTATCAATGCCACAGTGGGCACACATGACCCCTTGCTGCACTTTATTCGTAACGATGGTAGACATTTGATTGCCACCTGTGTCTACTCTTTGGTATACTTTCGTACCATATTTATTAGCAAAATAAAAAAACACGGAATAGCTTCCGTGTTTTTACTTTAATTCTATATTTTATTTAAAAAACAAAGCATAGAAGACACACTCGATGAATGGCTGTGTAGCTTAGTTCATTGGCTCATACTTGGCCAGACCAATAGCATTCGCATACAGTGCTGCCTGTGTACGATCTGACAATCGGAGCTTGGCGAGGATCTGACTGACATGCTTCTTCACCGTGAACTCACTGATGAATAGCCGCTGGGCAATCTCACGATTGCAGGCTCCCATCCCGAGCTCAATGAGAACTTCCTTTTCCTTCGGCGTCAGATCATCTGTCAGGTTCACCGCATCCTCGCGAAGCTTCGTCTCCAGAATCGTCGGATCATAATATTTGCGACCCTTGTTCACCAGTTGAATCGCATAGATTAGCTCCTCTGGCAGAGCCTCCTTCAGCACATAGCCATCTACAGAGGCCTCTTCTGCCTTCAGGAAATCCTCCCGACTTGCCGAGGACGTCAAAAGAATGAATTTGCTGTTGAATCCTCGATTTCTGGCGGACTTAATAATATCCAGACCGGATTCATCTGCGAGCTTCAAATCCAGTAATACCAGATCAGGGTTCGTCTCCTCCAGCACCATGAGTGCTTCATGCTGGTTCTTGGCCTCTCCCGCAAAGTGTACGTTAGGCTGCATTGATATTACAGCAGCGAGCCCTTTTCTCACCAAAGGATGATCATCTACAATGACTACTTTCATGAAACGACCTCCTGATCTTATGTATCTGTTATATGATCCGCATTCCAGTGAACACATCCCGTGCAATATCCCGTTCCCTGTCGTGTCTGTATATTCATCATGAACATCAAGAACTGAGCTGTACCGGAACCGTGAGGACAAGCTCTGTCCCGCTCCCGATCCCGCTGGTTACATTAAATTCACCTCCCATAGATTTCGCTAAATATTCCATATTCCCTAATCCGAGGCCTCCTTCGGGCTGAAGCGCCTCACCTCCTGCCGTAATTTTATCTGCTTCAAATCCAATTCCATCATCCGTAATCACGAGCTTCACTCGCTGCGGATGAATAGCCAGACTAACATTAATGTGCTTCGCACATCCATGCCGAATGGCATTACCTGCTGACTCGGATATGACACGATATAGCATTTTCTGATACAGGTAAGGCAACGTGTGATGATCTCCTGTAATAGACAGGTCAATCTGCACCTCATTCAGACGAGAAAGCATATGCAGATGACTCTTCACTGATGCCATCCAGGTAGGAGCTCCTCCTTTGCGGGAGCTTAAGCTATGTATTGCCAGCTTCAGTTCCCGTGCCGCCTGATTGGCAGACTCCTGTAACAGATCCAGCTGCTCGTTGACCTTGGCCCTTGGCAGCTTATGCCACATCTGACGTAAAGAATGTGTGGAATACACCATGCCGAACAGGCTCTGGGATACATTATCATGCATCTCGTTGGCAATTCGGTTCTGCTCATTCGTGATGATCAGTTGACTCTCGATACGCTCCAGCTCATAACGTTCCAGGAATACGGCGCTTAGCTCCGCGAGGAAGATCAGCTGCTGCACCAGCCAGCGTCTACGACTCAGCTCCTGCTCGGGCTCCAGCTTAACACCGATGATAGCCACGAAGCGTGTCGTCATCGGCACCGTAATCATCAGGAATTCGCCCCAGTCTGGCAGTGTCTTGAAGAAGGGCTCCCGCTCCGAGCGGTATTGCTCCCGATGATGATTAATCTCGGCAAAGAGCTCCTCCTCCTCTTCCACACTCCAGCCCGTCTGGCTGCTCGCAGGTGCATCCTCCTCCATATGGTCCAGCCAAAAGAAGGCCTTCTGCTGCCCAGTCAGCTTCACCGTGTAGTCCGAGATTACTTGCCCCATATTCATGGCCTCATTGCGGCTCGCCGTCTCCATGATGTGATAGATGGATCTGATATGCTCCATTGTCTCATGTACTCGGGTATTGGCTTGTGTCAGCTCCCTCTTCATGGTGCCGATCATTTGCATCGCCATCATCGTAATCGACAATACGAGGATGAGATTCATATTTTGAATCAGGACATCCGGGAAAAACCGAGTCTGCCATTGGTTAAAAAAGGTATAACAAAAAGTGAGCTGAATTCCGATATAGGATGTAAGCAAGATCCAACTGTAAATTGTTGACAAATACACTCCCGCAGTCACCATCGGATTAATGATGTACCATTTGAAGGGGCTTCCCGCTCCCCCCGTAGGAAACAACAGGGCTATTATTCCAACGGTCTCCAGGGCAATGGTGAACATCATGATCTTGGGATGATTCTGGTACCTGCGATAAATATACGTGAATGTACTGACGATCATGAATAGCAAACTAATTAAAAGCCATTTGTGATTCGCGTCGTGGCCCGAGTCTCCAAATACATAAGCAAGCGATGTAACCGCCAAGGAAGCATACCTGTACACAAAAATCATCCTGGCGTCTGCAGACTTCTTAGCCTTCATCATGTCACCCTATTCTGTTGATAATCGGGAAGTCCATAATCAATGTGTTACAAAAATGATACCGAATAAATTTCGAAATAACAAGCCACCCAAAAAATAGTAAACGTTTACATCGAAAAAAATATGGTATTTTTTGTGCCAAAATCTTGTTTCATTCCACAAAAAACGGGGTATGGAACGCCTTTTTTTTGAGCTGTCAAGCTTTTCCTCCACCCCAACAAATGGAAAGACCTGTAGTGTCCTCTCTGATCGAGAGAGACTCTACAGGTCTTTTTCAAATCCAATATTCAGCTATGACAATATTCAACTATGATTGGGTAACCTTGATAGTGCACCCTGAGGGGTCTCTACCAGAGTCCAAATTAATTCCCGCCGGCACGTGCTAATTCACGCATACTAGCTTCAAAGGCTGCAAGCAGAGCTTCATCTCCAGTCAAGCCTGTCGCTTCAACCTTCTCAATATGCTCGACCATCCGCTTGTAGTCCTTAGGAATGATCCGTACAAAATGCCCAATGGCATTCTGCCAGTCATTCAAAATATGCTCAGCGATTTCACTACCTGTGTACTCTGCATGACGTTGGATCAGCCCTCTTAGGTCTGCGGCCTCAGCTATATCCTCTACACGCTCCAGGAGTACCATCTCCAGATTGCAGCGTTCCAGGAAGGTGCCTTCCGGATCATACACATACGCAATCCCCCCGGACATTCCTGCTGCAAAATTCCGTCCAGTATCCCCGAGCACGACTACACGTCCGCCTGTCATATACTCACAGCCATGATCGCCTACACCCTCTACGACGACCTTGACCCCAGAGTTACGAACAGCAAAGCGTTCTCCGGCAATACCATTAATGTAGGCCTCACCGCTAGTAGCACCGTACAGGGCCGTATTACCTATAATAATATTCTTATTCGCTTCGAATGTCGCTTCAGCTGGCTTTTTGACGATAATTTTACCACCAGAAAGTCCCTTTCCGACATAGTCGTTGGAATCACCTTCCACTTTGATCGTGATTCCCTTAGGAACAAAGGCACCCAGACTCTGTCCAGCCGAACCTGTGAAGTTCAGACGGATGGTATCCTCCGGAAGTCCCGCTGCTCCATAGCGGCGGGTAACCTCGCTTCCCAAAATCGTACCAACGGCACGGTTCACATTCGTGATTGGGAGTGTTGCTTCTACAGGAATGCTATCTTCAAGCGCTGGTGCAGCGAGTGGAAGCAGGTGCTGCATATCCAGCGTCTCTTCCAGACCATGATTCTGGCGCTGTGTGCGAACTCGCTCACTGCCTGCAGCCAGCTCAGACACATGGAGAAGCACGGACAGGTCTACGCCCTTCTTCTTCCAGTGATTGGCCGCATGATTCGCATCCAGACAATCGGTACGTCCTACCATCTCCTGAATAGTACGGAAGCCCAGCTCAGCCATGATCTCACGTACATCCTCAGCCACAAAGCGCATGAAGTTCACGACATGCTGTGGGTCCCCCATATAGTTCTTGCGCAGCTCCGGATTCTGGGTAGCCACACCTACTGGACAAGTATCCATTTGGCATACCCGCATCATAATACAGCCAAGCGCTACCAGCGGAGCGGTAGAGAAGCCATATTCCTCAGCACCCAGCAGAGCAGCTACAGCCAGATCGCGTCCAGACAGCATCTTGCCGTCCGTCTCCAGTACGATACGATCACGCAGATTGTTGATCATCAGCGTCTGATGAGCTTCAGCAAGTCCCAGCTCCCATGGCATACCTGCATGACGAATGGAGCCTTGTGGTGATGCTCCTGTCCCTCCGTCGTAGCCGCTAATCAGGATAATATCCGCACGTCCTTTGGCAACACCTGCTGCAATCGTGCCGACACCCACCTCAGATACGAGCTTTACGTTAATATCTGCACGTGGATTAGCATTCTTCAGATCATAGATCAGCTCTGCCAGATCCTCGATGGAGTAGATATCATGGTGAGGCGGCGGTGAAATCAGACCCACACCAGGCGTGGAACCGCGAACCTCGGCAACCCAAGGGTATACCTTACGACCAGGCAGTTGTCCGCCTTCGCCCGGCTTCGCTCCCTGTGCCATCTTGATCTGAATCTCATCCGCATTCACCAGATAATTGGAGGTTACGCCAAAGCGTCCTGAAGCCACTTGCTTGATCGAGCTGCGACGCAGGTCTCCGTTCTCGTCTCTTACGAAGCGAGAAGGGTCTTCGCCACCCTCACCTGTATTGCTCTTGCCTCCGATTCGGTTCATGGCAATCGCAAGATCCTCATGCGCTTCCTTACTGATCGACCCGAAGGACATGGCCCCGGTCTTGAAGCGGCGCATGATGGACTCAGCGGATTCCACTTCCTCCAGCGGAATAGGCTCGCCTACCGGCTTGAGCTTCAGCATCGAGCGAATGGTCAGCTTCTTCTCATTCTCGCCCTGCACCAGCGTGGCATACTTTCTATATAATTGGTAATCTCCAGTACGAACTGCTTGCTGCAACAGATGGATGGTCTGTGGATTGAACAGATGCTCCTCTCCATCATTGCGCCATTGGTATTCACCACCGGAATCCAACACCTTGTCATTGCCATCCTTCTCATTGAAGGCACGATAATGATGTGACAGGGCTTCTGCCGCTACTTCCTCCAGACCGATTCCGCCGATGCGAGAAGGTGTCCAGGTAAAGTATTGATCGACAAAGTCCTGCTTCAAGCCCACTGCTTCGAAGATTTGCGCTCCACGATAGGATTGAATTGTGGAAATCCCCATCTTGGACAAAATTTTCAGCACGCCCTTAGTAGCGGCTTTGATGTAGTTCTTAACGGCCTTCTCATGGGAAATGCCACGCAGCATGCCTTGCTGAATCATGTCGTCCAGCGTCTCAAATGCCAGATACGGATTCACTGCACTTACGCCATAGCCAAGCAGCAGCGCGTAATGATGAATATCACGCGGCTCTCCCGACTCCAGCAAGATACTCACCTTCGTACGCGTACCGCGCTTGATCAGGTGATGATGCAATCCGGCTACTGCGAGCAGTGCAGGAATGGCTGCATTGTCGTGATCGACACCACGGTCCGACAGGATCAGGATATTATGCCCTTTCTCAATGACACGATCCGCCGCTTCGAACATTCCCTCCATTGCACTGCGCAGCCCTTCGGCGCCATCAGCCGCATTGAAGAACATAGGAATCGTCATGGACTTGAAGCCTGGACGGTGAACATGACGGATCTTGGCAAAATCTTCATTCGACAGCACCGGTGTCTCCAGACGAATCTGACGACAGCTCTCTGGTTCTGGATGCAGAAGATTACGCTCTGGTCCAATCGTCGTCCCCGTAGCTGTTACGATCTCTTCCCGAATCGCGTCGATCGGTGGATTCGTTACTTGAGCGAACATCTGCTTGAAATAGTTATACAGTCGCTGCGGCTTATCCGACAGCACGGCCAATGGAGCGTCATAACCCATGGAACCGATTGGCTCTGCTCCGGTGGAAGCCATAGGCTCCAGCAGCTTGCGCAGCTCCTCAAAGGTATACCCGAACGATAGTTGTAGCTGATTCACGTTATCGTGCTTCGGCTCAGGAAGCTCCGGTGCGTCAGGCAGCTCGGCGAGATCAATCAGATGCTCATCAAGCCATTCCTGATACGGCTCCTCGGAAGCGATTCTTGCCTTAACCTCCTCATCCGACACGATACGTCCTTCTTCTGTATCCACAAGCAGCATACGACCTGGGCGCAGACGATCCTTGTAGAGGATGTTCGCTGGATCAATGTTCAGTACGCCTACCTCGGAGGACAGAATGATCAGATCATCCTTCGTCACATAGTAGCGTGCTGGACGGAGTCCGTTCCGGTCCAGAATCGCACCGATCTGGATACCGTCTGTGAACGCCATAGCAGCCGGGCCGTCCCACGGTTCCATCATCGTGCTGTGATATTCATAAAATGCTCTCTTCGTGGCATCCATACCCTCATGGTTGCTCCAAGGCTCCGGTACCATCATCATCGCTACGTGTGGCAGGGAGCGACCACTCAAGTACAGGAACTCCAGCGTATTGTCGAACATTGCAGTATCTGAGCCATCTGGATTGATGACTGGCTTGACCTTGCTGATATCCTCGCCGAACAGCTCGCTCTCGAACTGCGCCTGACGAGCATGCATCCAGTTCACATTCCCGCGCATCGTGTTGATCTCACCGTTATGAATCATGAAGCGATAAGGGTGCGCACGATCCCAGCTCGGGAAGGTATTGGTGCTGAAACGCGAGTGAATCAGCGCGATTGCTGAAGACAGACGCTCATCCTGCAGATCCAGATAGAACTGGCCTACTTGCGCGGTAGTCAGCATGCCTTTATAGACCACTTTTCGACAGGACATACTCGGAGCATAGAAGCTCTCGCCATGTGCATCCTCTGCATTGTATCGAATGGCCTGCTCCGCACGCTTGCGAATGACATACAGCCTGCGCTCAAAGCCCAGATCCGTCTCGATTCCTTCAGCACGCTTAATGAACACTTGGCATACATATGGCTTGGCTGCTTTGGCCGTCCGCCCCAGCATCTCATCATAGGTAGGCACTTCACGGAAGCCGAGGCACTCCTGCCCTTCTTCCGCGATGATCTCCTGCAGGCGCTGCTGGTGTGCTGCGCGGACATCCGCATCATTAGACATGAACAGCATACCAACGCCGTAATGACCAGGTTCAGGCAGGTTCACACCAAGCTTCTGCATCTCCGCAGCAAGAAACTGATGTGGTATCTGAATCATGATCCCAGCTCCGTCACCGGAATTCGGTTCACTTCCCTGACCACCGCGATGTTCCATGTTCTCCAGCATCGTGAGCGCCTGGGTCACAATATCATGAGATGGCTTGCCTTTTATATTTGCAACAAAACCCATACCACAAGCATCTTTTTCAAATTGAGGATCATATAGACCCTGTTTTGGAGGTAAACCTGTCTGTCTCATGGAACGCAACCTTTCTCTAATAAAATCAGGGCCATCCTTCAGTAAGGACGGATTGGAAACGACGGCAGCGACAAATGAAATGTTCAGCAGCAGTGGCTGAGAAAAGAGGGTATGACGAACATCACCACTCGATACGAGGGCGACGATGTCGATTTGCGTGTTGGAGGTGGAAAGGTTCGGCCTTTCCGGAGTGCAATCTCGATAATTATACAGCTACTCTCTTATTAGAAAGATTAAGTTATATCATTGTAACACTCACCTAACGCGTAAGCAATTCAAAGTTTTTATGATAGCGATAATAAATCTTTTGATGTACAGCATTACCGTAATGATGCAAAAACCAGGGGGATTCAATGCATATTTATACATTAATATGTGTATTTTCTATCAGTCATATCTATTCTATTTAAACAGATCGTCATAAAACGAATTCACATTCATAATTTACAAATAACGATTGAAGTATCTTCTTTTCGTTTATACAATTTGAATAACGGCTTCTATTTAATGAAGCTCTAGCTTTCATCTTTTTTCTCATCCATATTATCATCATCCATTCAAGCCATGTGCCACCATGCTATAAAATGATCTGAAGCAAAGTAGGTGTATCATGTCAGCAAAACGAATCATGCTATTGTCCGAAGGCTTTGGTACAGGGCATACCAAGGCAGCACAGGCTCTGGCAGACGGACTAAAGCACCTGTTCCCGGAAACTGACACGTGTGTGATGGAGCTTGGAACGGTTCTGAATCCGAAGCTGGTTCCGGTGCTACTGGATGCTTACCGCCGAACTGTGAGTGTCCAGCCAGAGCTGATCGGCATCCTATATCGCAAGCGATACCACAAGCCTTTGAATGGATTCACACGTCTAGCATTGCATAAGCTCTTCTACGCCAAGGCCCTAAGCATCATCTCGGCATGGAGCCCGGACGCTATCGTCTGCTCCCATCCCTTTCCGGCGGCCGTCATCGCGCATCTGAAGCAGCAAGGTCTGAATATACCTTTATTGACGCTCATTACCGATTATGACGCACACGGTACCTGGGTCAATGCCGAGGTCGATGGCTATCTGGCTCCGGCCATGAAGGTTCGTGATGTGCTCATTTCGCATGGGGCTGAGCCTTCACGTATCTCAGTCACGGGCCTCCCTGTCCATCCTGACTTCTGGAGCAAGGGTAGTAAAGAGCGTATCCGCCGAAATCTCGGATTACGAAACCTGCCTACCGCGCTTGTGATGGGTGGTGGCTGGGGCATAACGGCGCAGCATGAGATGCTGGAACAATTAATCCAGCGATCGGGTCGAATACAGTTAATTATTTGTACAGGCAGTAACCGCAAGCTCTACCACCAGCTGCATTCGAATCCGCAATGGCATCATCCCCATGTGCGTATCCTTGGATACACTCACAAGATTAGCCAATTGATGGACGCCTCGGATGTACTCATTACCAAGCCTGGAGGCATGACTTGTACAGAAGCCATGGTCAAACGCATCCCGATGCTCTTCCTCCCAGCCCTTCCCGGACAGGAGGAGGAGAACCGCAATTATTTTATCGAGCAGGGCTACGGGCTCACGCTTGAGCATGTAACAGATCTGGAGCAAGCTATCGAGGAGCTCATTCGCATAGGCGACTCCCGGCTTAGAGCGGAGTCATACCACCCTCAGTTAGGAGCACGGGTCGTACATCAGCTCGTATCCTCCCGCACCCTATCGCCAGAATATGCCGAGAAAAGGACGTCACACCGTAGCGTCGGTGGTCCATCTTCACCTTCCTCGCATTCACTTGGCACCAAGGAGACTGCCAGGCTAAGCTGAGTGCTGAGTAACATGATAAACCAAATTATAAATTTAAGCATGGGCTAAATTCAGCCAAAAAGTAAAGGGTCGAGAGTGACGCTCAGTACAATTAGTACAGGCATACTCTCGACCCTCTGTCATCTATAACGCACATCGTTTTCTGTCCACATCATATCTACCTTAGTTCACAGGCTAGTTGTTAGAGATGCAGGTGAAAATGGCATTCGTACCGTGTCTTCTTCTCCTAGAATTCAAAGTTCTCACCCGGACGCAGCGGCCTGCCCTCAAGCCCCTCCTGGGCCAATCGTTCACAGAAGGCTACAGGGTCCTGCTCAATCCCGGGGAAGGTATCATAATGCACAGGGATGATTCGTTTGGCTCGAATCCAGGAAGCAGCCAGCAACGCATCATCGGGCCCCATAGTGAGCTTGTCTCCAATTGGCAATGCTGCAGCATCAATCTGATGTCTTTCTCCAATTAGACGAAGCTCACTGAACAAAGCCGTATCTCCGGCATGATAGAACACCTTGTCCCCTAGCGTTAACAGTATGCCTGCTGGCTCGCCCATATAGATGGTCTGCCCATCCATAGTCAGTGAAGAACTATGCAGGGCTGGTGTGAATTTTACGTGGAAGTCGTCGAACTGAAAGCCTCCCCCGATATTCATATGCTCTGCCTTTGCGCCCAGTGAGGTACAATATTCCGCTAATTCATAGACCGCTATGATTGGGCAATCGTTATTCTTTGCGATCGTCACAGCATCTCCGAAATGATCAGCATGACCATGAGTCAATAGAACGGCATCCACTTGAATCTCTTCCGGTTTAATAGTAGCAAGTGCATTACCTGTCAAGAACGGATCAAATATGAATCGTTTGCCCGCTTCCTCTACTAAAATTGCAGAATGTCCGTAGTACGTAATTTTCATGATTCAACGGCACCTCCAAATGTTAAGCGCATGCTATTATTTACCCTCAATTCTATCGTTATAACGGAGGACAAATACACTTGTCAGTACATAAGCCGAATAGAACCGCACATGACGACGCACGATTATTTATAAGACGCACGATTATTTATAAAAAGTATGATTCCCGATCGTCTTCACTTTCTCACGATTATGATGAACGGTCAGATCCTGAGCCAACGTAAGAGACAAGAAGTAATACGTATTGTCAGGCACAGCCTTCACACCATTCAGCGCTTCGTTCACAGCACGAATACAATCCTCATTAGGCTGAACACGACGAAGACGCCCGTTCGCTACCGGACTAAATTGAGCTTTTTGATAGATGACATTTTGGATTGTATCTGGGAAATTGGCTGACCGCAGCCGGTTCAAGACAACGTTGGCAACTGCCACTTTGCCTTCGTACGGTTCGCCTTCAGCTTCTGCCATTACGATTTTTTGCAGCAAAAGCACTTCATTCGCCTTGACGCTGTAGCTCCAGGTAGACTTGGCTTGTTCTGCCTGCGTGAGCGTTTGCGTACGCGTAAAGAAGATTTTGTTAGGGGGGGTATGGGTCTGTGAGGTTGCGGCCACAGCTGCTGTCTTCTTGGCAGCCTCCGCTTTTTGAACCTGAGCAGCTCGCTTGGCTTCCGCCATAGCTCGTCGCTTCGTTTCCTCCACTTGATTCAGAAGCATGGGAGCCGATTCAATCTGTTTCCATCTATGCATTTCTTTCCCGGTTGGGACGGATGTATCAGATTCCTTTAAGAAATGCATAGAGCTGATCCTGCCCTGTTGCATAGATCGTTCGCCAATGCCCGACCAATAGATAGAATTATAGATTACAGCCTCCGAAATTTTGTGTTTATTTTGCACCTCAGAATACAGACTAATCCCCACTATACATACCAGCAGCACGCTTAACATCGGTGCTACCCAACGATTCTCTTTAATGATATCCATATTGTTCCTCCCGCTACATTAGGCACACTTAAACGTATATGTAACCGAAAATGTGACTTTTGAATAACGCTGAACAATATTATCACTTGTAGAGAAGTTTAGCAAGTTTCGGACCCTTTTATTGGTATTTCACCCACAACTCTATACATTGGTCGTTGCCCTAATTGTGTCGCATAGACGACAAAAGACTCCACCTTCCAGGTCGAATTTATAAGTGGAAGATTCGTATCCTCTGAGTGCTGGAATGCGGCTGTACCCGTGTAATTGCGAGCAATTGTGATGTGCGGATGGTAGGCTCTGGCCTCTCTCTGGAAGCCCAGTGGCTCAGTAGCATCCACAATTCGCTCCTGCAAGCGATATAAGTGATCCACCTCCCCTTCAACATCCTGCCACAGAACCCGCGGTCGGTCAGTTGTACCAAAAGTTCCTACAGCTCCCAGCTTCAATTGAAATGGCACAAGGTCATCAGTCGATCGCTTCAATGCCAGCACAAGATCAGCAATCCGGGCCGTATCCGTATCTCCCAAAAATTGAAGTGTGATATGGTAATCTCGCCAATCTGTCCATTTGCGAAAAGAAACCTCTGATCGCAAAATCTCAGCCCACTCGTGCAATTGCTCCTTGAGGCTGTCTGGCAATGGAACAGCGATAAATATTCTTTCTTGCGAAGCAGCACCCTTATTCGGCGGGGTCATTCAGCATCCCTCTCCTAACTACATTTAGTGCAACCTTCTGTTACGTAGCTCTATGTTGCCTTGTGTGTCATCTTATCATGCATCAGCACCTTGACTACATATGTGCAGATTAAAGGACATGGAACGTGTGTGCTTAACGGATAGCATCCTCTACTCTCATCTAATCTGTGTCAAGGTACTTGCTGTGGAGTCAGTATAACTCGAGCATCACCATGCTATGCATGCCTAGCATGGCTGTTAGCGGATCATGACTTGTGCGTGACCACTGCTAAATGGGTTAAATTACTGATATAAAGCAATTGAAGCGTATGGATCTATATCTTGGGCAGGTCTTGCATTCATCTGTTATGCTGAGAAATAGATAAGTAATATCATGCGAATGACTTGGGAGGAATCAGAATGTCAAGTACCATGTCGAGAACTATAGTATGTCTGCATCATCTGACGACCGAGCAGGAAGCACAGATTCGGGAAGCTGCTCCCGAATTCCGCCTTATTCTGGGGAAAGCCAAGAAGATCGACCCAGCGATTATCCAGGAAGCGGAAATTCTCATCGGCTGGTCACGAGGCTTGGAGGCTGCTGCACTTCATGAGGATAGCAAGCTGCGCTGGATCCAGAGCTGGTCCGCTGGCATAGATAAGATGCCTTTGGAGAAGCTTGCGAATCGAAATATCGTATTGACGGATGCCAGTGGAGTCCATGCCATTCCCATTACTGAGATGATCTTCGGCCTCCTGCTCGCACATACCCGGTATATCCATCCCTCTGCTCAGCATCAGCCACAACGTCAGTGGTCTCCTCCAGCATCCGAGTTGGGTGAAATTCACGGGAAGACCATGCTGATCGTCGGCGTCGGCGAGATCGGATCAGAGACAGCCCGGATTGCCAGCGCCTTCGGTATGCGAGTGCTAGGTGTTCGCCGTTCAGGGAAGAGTGTACCGCATGTGGATCACATGTATACGATGGATGGCCTGTACGATGCCTTGGCACAGGCTGACGTCATTGTGAACATTCTCCCATACACAGAAGAGACTCATCACTTGTTCGACGAACGTGCATTTCAGGCCGCGAAGCCGGGCAGCAGCTTCATCAACGTAGGCCGTGGCAGCACGGTCAATACGGATGACCTCATTCAGGCACTGGAGCAAGGTACACTGGCCTATGCAGGACTGGATGTATTCGAGGAAGAACCACTACCAGCTGAGCACCCGCTATGGAGCATGAACAATGTCCTGATCACTCCTCATATTGCCGGAAGCACAGATCGTTATAGCGAACGAGTCCTGCCGATTTTCCTGGAGAATCTACAAGATTACATCAAGGGTCAACAGCCCGGTCGCAATCGTGTAGATTATAGTAAGAAATATTAACTGAGATTTGGAGTAAATGAGACCTTGCGGCGGTGATCAAACATTGTGAACTATACAGGACGCAAACATTACTTCCGGCTGTCCCTACGATCATGAAGATGATCGGGGACGGCTTTTTTTTGCTTAATTCATTTACAATCTGACGATCGTCAGGTAAAATCACCTCAACAACTATTATGGAGGCAATTGTTATGAGTACCATGCCCGTAAGTAACACGCAAAAATTGTGGAGGAGATCCTTTATCTTTGTTATGCTGGCCAATGCGTTGCTGTTCATGGCCTTTGAAATGCTGCTTCCCACCTTGCCCTTATTCGTCTCAATCCTTGGAGGAGACGCTTCACAGATCGGCTTGGTCACTGGCATTTTCATGTTCTCTGCTATTCTTGTCCGTCCTTTTACTCCTGTATTAGCGACGCGTATGGACAAGAAACACCTCTTGCTCGCTGGTATTACTATCTGCGCCCTAGTAACAGGAGCATACTACCTCTCGTCAGGTATTTGGATGATTTTACTCCTTCGTATCATACATGGATTCGGCTTTGGTCTGGCGACTACGTTTTTTGCCACAATCGCCACAGAGCATATTCCCAAGCATCGACGCGGTGAAGGCATGGGGTATTTCGGCGTTGGTGAGACTGTAGCCATATCCATTGGCCCACTCATTGGTACAAGTCTACTGCTCCAATATAACTATCAAAGCTTATTTGTTGGCGGAATGTGCATTATCCTCCTTGCTCTTCTAATGGCTGTATTCGTATCCCGACATCCCAGACAACTCAAGGACCAGCAGCTATCTGGCCATCCCGTGGTTACCGTCAAGCTTATTGAACGAAAGGTACTGTTTCCAGCACTTCTAATAATGCTGGTAGGAGTGGCAGCTGGCTCCATTATGTCCTTTGTTGCTTTATTTGCAGCAGAGCGGGGCTTCGGGAATGTTGCCTGGTTCTTCTTCGTTGTAGCCCTTGCAAGTTTTGTGGTCCGTTTATTTTCCGGAACGATGTTCGACCGACTGGGTCCAGGCTCGGTACTGCTCCCCTCAGCCGGATTCGCCATGGCTGGCTTGCTAATACTGATTATCGCTAAGAGTGAGCTACATTTTCTAATCTCAGGGGCGTTATACGGATTTGGCTTCGGTGCAATCTTCCCAGCCATCCAGACGTGGTGCGTAAACCTCGTAGAGGAGCATGAGCATGAGAGTGCAATGTCGTCCTTCTTCAATTTCTTCGACCTCGGTATCGGGGGCGGTTCATTGTTGCTAGGCCTCGTTGCCTCTGTATCTTCGTATACCGTGGTGTATTGTATTGCTATCGGAATTTTAGTAGTGTATGTAATGTTATACTTGGGTTACAGCCGAGTACAGTGGAGGCACAACAGGAAGCATACTGATCTTCCAAGGGAGGCAGACCTTGAGCAAACAACGAATTAAGGATATCGCCGTACAGCATTTTAACCGTCTGGGCTACGAAGGGACCAAGATGGCACAGATCGCCGAAGAGGCCGGTATCCGCAAGCAATCTCTTGCTTACCATTATCCGACCAAAAAGGCGCTGCTGCTGGAAGTATATAAGGAAGCAGTTCAGTCTGAGCAGCACTTTGTTAAGAGCTATTTCAACGGACCTGCTTCCCCTTCGCTAGAGGAGCAGCTGTATCATTTTTTACTGGAGCACAAAAATCGCTTTCTAACACATCCAAATGTGTCTTTAATGTACGTCCTGTCCTTTATTACACCGCTGGAAGTTCATGATTATATCATGGCCCAATATCGGACTTACCTCGGGACGCTCAAAGAGGAGTTGGCAGCTGCGTTCGCTAGACAGCCGTTGAACAGCCTAAGTCCTGAAGAAGCGACCATCGCTTTCATTACTCTTATGGATGGGCTAGATGTCCAGCTCGTTTATGAGACTCGCCAATCCTACGAACAAGCTATAGCCATTGCATGGAAAGTATTCTGGTCTGGAATCCAGCATTAGACGTTGTACCAACCACACACACGGTTAATTGGATTTACGTCTGTAAGTGGGCCTGGTCTTGTGTACCTAGTGAGACTCACAGACGTAAATCATTCTGACCATGGAGCTCTTTTCCCCTTTATACAGCCTCGCTGTATCCATAACCATCCACCCTGCCTGCTCTAGTGATTCCTTGATGGATTCCATGCTGATAACGATAGCCCGATCTGTCATTTTTCTAAGGCTTGCAAGCATATTCTCTCGTTCCGTCACTGACTGAACTGAGCACAGATTGTAGGGCATATCCAGTACCGCCGCATCATAACGAGCTGTGATATGATTCATATCATCTAGGGTGACGTATTCTTCTCCATAGCCGTAATGCTTAAGATTGACGCGTGCCCCCTGAATAGCCAGCGGATTCATATCTCCCCCTTGGGCTCTGATCCCCATATGCAGCGCCTCAATCAGGACGTTGCCCATTCCACAGCAGGGGTCAATCAAAGTTCGGCCTTCAGCATCAGGCAAGGCTATATTAATCAAAGCTCTCACTGCTACCATCGGTAGACCTGTCGAATAGTTATAGGGCTTATGCCTGCGCTCCAACCACGAACGATCACTTTCTTCACAAAGTCCGAGCACCCATTCTCCTTCGACATAGGTCAGCCCCAATGTACAATCGGGATTCTTCATACGAGCTGAGCCTTGAATTAGCATGCCGAGCTGGCGCTCCAGATGTCTTCGCTCCGAGTAATCCAAGGGCATATCGCTTTCCTTTAGACAATGAACCTTGAAGGTCTCCCCTTCAGGCAGTCGTAGCTGCCTGGCGTACTCACAAATATCCTCCCATTCGGAAGAGCATGCTAGCACTTCCAGCCGCAGACGGATAAACGCACTTTGCCCCGGTTCTATCCTTCTGTTAGCCATATATAGATGATCGTGCTGCGGCGGCTGCCCGAACAAGCTGTCAAGCTCCAATTGGCACAGCTCTCGTTCTGTAATATGACAGGTGTATACATAGAGGTATTTCTCAGATTTCTCTAACGCGCGCTCGTTGTAAGTCCATGCAAAGTTGTGATGCGCTTTGTCTATTTCCATCATCATCCTCCTAGGGTAAAGCGCGACACCGATTGCAGCAGCTTATCTGACATCTCCTTCAGCTCCAGAATACTGCCAGCCACGGTGTCCAGAGTTCCGCTTTGTTGCTGTACCGATGCCGTAACTTCTTGTGCTCCTGCCGCCGATTGCTCGGACACTGCCGAAATATTCTCGCTGTGTTCCTTCATTATCATACTGGACTGCTCCATCGCGTGCAGTCGCTCGCCAATTTCTGTAATGATATCTGCCATCTGCTCTACCGATAAAATGATCTCCTTGAACGCGTCTCCTGTAACGATCATCTGCCGATCGCCCTGATCTGTCTGCTCCACGCCGTCCTCCAGAAGCTTCACAATTGTACGGGAATCCTGCTGAATCCCAGCCGTCATATCCGTGATCTCGGCGACTGTGTCACTTACTGCTGCGGACAGTAGGCTTACTTCCTTTGCCACCACGGCAAATCCTCGTCCACTCTCACCAGCACGTGCTGCTTCTATTGTAGCATTCAATGCAAGCATGTTGGTCTGGCTGGCAATCTCACGAATGTTACCCACAAGCTTGGTAATACTTTGATTCTTATGATCCAGCTCCGTGACCCTGCTCATTGCGTCCTTGACCAGACCTGCAATCGCTTGCATTTGCTGTCCCAGATTCTTCATCGCAAGCTGACCGTTCTCTCCTTGGCCCCTGACAAGCTGTGAGGTCTGCTGCAGCTCTTGTCCTTGACGTGCGTGCTTCACAATGTGCTCACTTAGCTCAGTTACCGTTCTGGCCGAATCCGCTGCTGTTTGGGCTTGATTTTCCGCCCCCTTCGTCAATTCCTCCATCGTCACCGAGATCTGTAGACTTCCAGCTCTGACCTCCTCAGCAGATACATTAAGCTCCCCACTCCGCTGGTTCATCAGACTTGAAATATCCTGAATATTCGTCACCATTGCAACCAGATTATGCTTCATCGCATTCACAGCATGCACCAGCGTGCCGATCTCATCCTGATTGCGGACCTCAATATCCTGACCGCTCAAATCTCCCGCTGCGACTACCTTCACACCATGAGTTACATCCATCAGTGGCTTTACGATTTTGCGGAACATTTGTTGATTGGCAAAATAAGCTGCGGCTACCGCAATCAGAAGACAAATGACGGTAATCCAGAGTGCCAAGGTGAAGCTATTCTCAGCGTGGCTTACCTCTCCGCTCACCCGCTCCTTGTTCAGACTGATTAATTGATCCATATCCCCCTGCATAACATTAAAAGCATCCATGCCCTTCTCGGCAACCTCCGAGGCCAGCTCCCCTTGCCCATCCTGGCTCAGCTTCAATGCCTGCGTATTCAGCTTGAGATACTGGTCCCATTTGCTCCGCAAGGACTCCAGATGCTCTAGCTCAGTCGGATCTGTGGCAGTAGCCTTCAACACCTTCATGCTGTCAGCTACGGTACGAATCATTACCGCCCGTTCTTCCTCTATAAGCTCCCGCTCTGCTGGTGCACTCGTAGCAAAATGTCGAAAACTAAGTGTTAGGATATGTTCTGTAGCAAAATGGACATTGTTAATATGCTCAAGAGACGGCATGATCCGATTCACAATTCCGTCTGTGCTCTGCTGCATTTTCAGCGTCTGATATAATGTCAGCGCTCCAAAGATCAGCAGGTAGACTACAAGCATGCCAAAGATGAGCCGAACGAAGCTTTTGATGCTGGCACGGGCATCCAGTCCCTTGTGCAAGCTGGACCACGGGATTGTACGTAGCTTGGAAGCCTGTTCTCTAAATATATGCTTCCAGCTTCGTTGTTGGGGCGATCGAGCTTTTACAGTACGTTTCTCTCTCCATTTTTTTCCCTTTTCCATATCCTTCTGCCCACTCCTTCAATCGTCATCTTTCATAGTTATATAGACCTATATTGCTAGTGTCGGCAGTTTGCTACCTACTGTCAAGCTATGAGCGAAAAGTTAACACAAATTGGTGAAAGTTTAATAAACCCTTACATAAAATCAGGCATCATGCCCAATATCGAACCCTTCTGAAATATACGAACCTATATTATAAGGACCTCTGTGTCAGGGAACAATGACATTCCGCATGAACATTAGAATCTATCCAAAGCCATGAAATAGACATGGTTATGCTCAGCTCAGCATCTATACTTTAAAGCAAACAGTTATAGCAAATAGTACATAACTAAAAACGAAGAGCAGCACCCCCTAATACAGGAGAATGCTGCTCTGCTTCGCTTTAACGATTATGAGGATGAATGTGACCTAAATCTACTTGTAGTGAATCTACATGAAGATGACCAAATCATTAGAATATCTGATCAACCAAATAGGCGGACCCATGAGATAAGATCAGTCCAGATCGTAGATAGACCCTACCTTCAGACCGTATAGCTCATTATAAATTTTCTCAGCAAAGGCGTCTGTCATTCCGGCAATATAGTCAATGACCATATGCTCCCAGGTCCAGATCGGATTCGGCTTGGCCTGATCGCGCTCATAGCGCTGAAGCCAGTCGCTCGGAATAATCGACTTCGAGGTCTCCGGATCTAGAAAAGCCTGCCATAAGCGCTTCAGCATCCATTCGCTTCGCTTCTGGAGACGCTGCACTCGCAGATCACGAATCATCGTCACCCATGCAAAGCTCTTCAAGACACTCACCGTGCGCAGCATATCCAGATCCTCTTTCCCTTCCTTCACGAAAGTAACCTTCTTCCAGTTGCCATCTTCGATGACACCAAGACTGCTTACGAACAAGCTTACCCAGTAAGCCTTGACCTCTCGTCTCGTCCGGGAATAGTCGTGCTCGCAGAGTGGCATTTTGCTAGTCCATACCTTGAGGAATTCCGACAACACCTGATCCACCTTCGGACCAATCTGCTCCTCCGTCCAGCCTTGCCAGAAGGCATCCTCCAGCGTCGTAATCTTCTCTACAATCAGCCGCTTGAGATACGGATCATAGAGAAAGTGTTCATGCACCTCAATCTTGCCAGCCTTGATGCCATCCTCCAGATCATGAGCCGAATAGGCGATATCATCGCAAAGGTCCATGAGCTGAGCCTCCAGCGTCTTCTTCCCATTCGGAATTTCCCAGTCGTTGCGAATAGCCTGAATATATTGCCACTCGTGCAGATACATCCCCTTCTTATTTACCGTTCCCGGGTACGGATATTTATTGACACCCAACAGGACTGCATCCGTCAGATTCAGGCCATCAATATTCTCACGCTTCTCCAGAAACATCATAAGCCGAAAGTTATGAGCATTGCCTTCAAAGTGCTCATACTTATGTCGCATGGCGACGCGTGCTTGCAGAGCTGGTTCGGATTGTGGCGGAAAGCCCTGTGACAGCGCCAACTGCTCGGCTTTGGTATGCACCAGCTGATCCAGAATACCATCCAGCACCTCTTCTCCCTTATGTCCAAAAGGAGGATGCCCGAAGTCATGAGCAATGGAGGCACATTCGACGACCTCAGAGTCAATGATCAATCCAGGATTATCGGCCTGCTCCGCCAGCACCTCCGGGTAGGAGCGAATCAGACTGCGCGCAGCCTCTCTCGCAATCTGGGCAACCTCCAGAGAATGGGTAAGTCTTGTCCGATAATAATCGCCTGTTCCAGCGCCAAACACCTGCGACTTTCCTTGCAATCTTCGAAACGTCGGCGAATGGATCAGCCTGGAATAATCTCGTTCATATGCAGCTCGCGAAGCATCCACACGCAAATCCTCAGGATGCTGGCGATGTTCTCTTTTTGATTTCCATGTCATACGTTTCACTCCCAACCTATTGGAGTGATTATACACATTTTTAGGCTTTCCGAAAAGCGTGTAGCCACTGCCATGCCCAGACTTCCCTCTTCTATTTCATTTTAGGGTCAAGTACATCACGCAGCCCGTCACCCAGCAGGTTGAAGCCAAGAACAGTCAGCATGATGGCGAGGCCTGGGAAAAAGACGGTCCAAGGTGCCGTCTGAATGAACTGCCTGGAATCCGACAGCATTTTGCCCCATTCTGGGAGAGGCGGCTGAGCCCCCATGCCCAGAAAGCCAAGAGCAGCAGCCTCAATAATAGCTGTGCTAATACCCAGCGTACCCTGAACAATGATCGGTGTCAGGCTATTCGGAAGGATGTGTCTAATCAAGATTCGTGCATTGCTCCCCCCCATAGCCTTCGCCGCTGTAATGTACTCTTCGTTCTTCAGACTGAGCACCTTGGAGCGGACCAGTCGTCCGTAAGTCGGTACATTCACAATGGCAATGGCGTATAGGGCATTTTGTAAGGAAGGCCCCAAAATCGCGACAATTGCGATGGCCAGCAGGATGGCCGGGAAAGCTAGCAGGATATCAAACAAACGCGAAATGAGCATGTCCACCCATTTTCCAAAAAAGCCTGCCATGATCCCCAGTGCCGTGCCTACCACAATCGAACCAATCACAGACACGAAGCCTACCCACAGAGAAATTCTGGCCCCATAAATTGTGCGTGTCAGAATATCCCGACCCAGATCATCCGTCCCGAACCAATGCTCGGCTGATGGTGCCTGCAGACGGTTGGTCAACTTCTGCTCCTTATAGTCTCCTGGTGCGATCCATGGAGCTCCAAGCGCTATTATAATGAAGAAAATAATAACCAGCAGGCCAATTACCGCTGACTTGTTACGCTTGAAGGACCTCCATGCATCGCGCCATGGCCCGGATCGTGGTCTCGCTGGTACAACGACTCGCCGCTCCTGGGTATTCAACATCATCTCACTCATAACGTCCTCCTGCCTGTCTTTACTGGTAGCGAATCCGGCGGTCAATGAAAGCGTACAGCAGGTCAACCACTAGATTAATTACAACGAACATAAAGGCAATAATCAGAATGCCACTCTGAATAACTGGATAATCTCGGGCACTGATGGCTTCATAGATATAGCGTCCGACACCTGGCCATGCAAAAATGGTCTCTGTCAGAACTGCGCCACCCAATAAGGAGCCCGTCTGGAGCCCTACGACCGTCAGCACGGGTATGGCCGCATTCTTCAAGGCATGTCGATATACGATATAAAATGGAGCGAGCCCCTTGGCACGTGCAGTGCGAATATAGTCGGAGCTCATCACCTCGACCATGCTGGAGCGAGTCATTCGGGCAATAACCGCCATCGGAATCGTACCAAGCGCAATACTTGGCAATATGAGATGCTTGATGACTACCCATAGCTGGTCCCAGCGACCTGCCAGCATGGCATCAATAACTGCCAGATTCGTCACCGACTCCACCGGATCACGCGGATTCATCCGGCCAATCGACGGTAGCCATTGCAGCTTGTTCGCAAATATCCACTGCTCCATCAGTCCCAGCCAGAATATTGGCATGGACACACCGACAAGAGCAACCACCATACAGGCGTAATCGAACCAGGAGTTCTGTCTCCATGCACTGATAATCCCGGCATTTACCCCGACGAATAAAGCAAAAAACATGCTCGCCGCCGTCAACTCCAGCGTTGCTGCAAGATAGGGTAGAATTTCCCGGGCAATGGGCTCTCGGGTCCGAATAGAGTCACCCAGATCGCCACGCATTAGCTCGCTAAGATAAGCTCCATATTGTTGAATCCAGGGCTTGTCGAGCCCAAGCTGATCTCGTAGTGCTTGCTTGGATTGCTCTGTGGCTTTATCTCCCAGAATCGTATCTGCAGGGTCCCCCGGAATGGCATGTATAATAGAAAATACAATGATCGTCATGCCAAAAAGTACTGGAATTAATACAAGTATTCGTTTGAGTACGTAAGAATTCATGTCAGGTCACCATCCACTAGCTCAGACATGAACATGTCGGCGGCTGTCCCAATGCGGCTTACACATGCCGCGGAACATACCGCCGAGGTTCACTTTGTCTGAGGTTATATCTTACTCAAAGTAAATGCTGGCATATGGCTCGGAGCCAGTTGGAGATGGGGTATAGCCTTTCAGATTGGATGAGGCTGCCATAAGTGGTGTCGTATGAACCAGCGGAATCCACGGGGCATCTTCCTTGATGATGACCTGTGACTGCTTGTATAGCTCGGCACGCTTGTCCTGATCCACTTCCTTCTGTGCCTCCACCAGAATGGTATGCAGCTCTTCATTTACATAGAAGCTTCGGTTATTGCCTGGAATCGTATCTTTATCCAGCAGGGTGTAAATGAAATTGTCCGGGTCACCGTTATCCCCTGTCCAGCCCAGCATATACAGGTCATCCTTCTCTCCAGCCTTCAAGTCATCCAGATAAGTAGCCCACTCTGGGGATTGGATGCTGACCTTGACGCCGATCTTCTCCAGATCTGCCTGAATAGCCTCAGCAACCTTACGGCCATCTGGCATATAAGGACGGGATACCGGCATCGCATAGAAGATAAGTTCCTCGGCAATGCCATCAGGGTAGCCAGCCTCAGCCAACAATACCTTCGCCTTCTCTGGGTCGTAGGCGTAATCCTGAATTTCATCGTTATAGCCCCAAAGGGTTGGTGGTAAAGGATTCTTCGCCACCTGAGCGGAGCCACCAAAGAAGGCATCCACAATAGCTTGCTTATTGACAGCGTGGTTCAGAGCCTGACGTACTTTTTTATCATCAAACGGCTTCTTCTTCGTATTAAAACCAACATATCCTACATTAAAGGAAGGACGTTCGATCTTCTGCAGGTTCGCATTGCTCTCCAGTACAGTCAGATCATCCGCATTCAGATCCTCCATGATGTCGATCTCACCATTCTGCAAGGCATTGAAGCGAGCCGTATTGTCGGGAATGGAACGCACAATCACTTTGTTCAGCTTAGGCAAGCCTTCCTGCCAGTAATCCGGGTTCTTCTCCAGGGTAATGGAATCATTGCGCTTCCACTCCTTGAATACGAATGGCCCCGTCCCTACCGGCTCGCTCTTGAAATTGGTAGTCTTCTCCTTCACAGCTGTCGGACTGGCAATCCCGAAGCTGGACATGGCAATATTCTGCAAGAAAGGCGCCTGCGGCTGGTTCAGCGTGAATTGCACCGTATGCTCATCAACGGCTTTGACCTCCTTGATCACCCGGCTATCCTCACTACCGAACATGGAATCATAATAATCGAAGGAATCTCCCTCGAACTTGTATTCACTGGCTGGGTCACTCCAACGCTCGAAGTTAAAAACCACCGCCTCCGCATTGAAGTCGGTTCCATCATGGAATTTGACTCCCTGACGAAGCTTGAACGTGTACGTCAGACCGTCTTCAGCCACTTCCCAGCTCTCGGCAAGAGAAGGCTGGACTTTTGTGGAACCCGGCTCATAGGACAGCAACGTATCATATACCTGCTGTGCAATTTTCAAAGATTCTCCGTCTGTAACAATACCGGGATCAAGTGCTACTGAATCTCCACCCCGTCCGAAAATCAATGTATCCTGTACTGTCGCATCCTGTTCAGGTGCCGGCTCATTGCCCGGCTCAGGTGCTGCCTCATTGGAGCCTCCACCGCAACCGGAAATACCCACCATAACCGCCAATACAAGAATCAGTACACCACTCCACCATCTTCTCTTCAACATTGAATAACCCCTTTCAGCAGCATTTATATAATGAATGGATGTAACACAAAATAAACGTCACTAAAATGACATAATATATACCAAATAACATATATTCACTGTTAATATGACAACAAAAGACGGCATACGTCAAAATGACGCAGACATCCAGTGGATCTTAAATGTAGAGACACATTCGATTAGTGGATTAAAAGGTACTGGACTAGAATGGACTAGAGTTTACTAGAATAACCAGAATTATTAGAGTTGAGTTGACTAGAATTTGACTGGAATTTGATTAGAATTCGATTTACTGCGAACCTGGAAGTTGGGTAGCATACACTGCAATATGATCATATATAATTGCATTCCTCGGCGGACATATGCTGTAGGTCTAGTAGAGTTGGCTTGCATACTGGATGACTTACTGTAGATGAGATCTAAGCTAGTGGAAGAAAAACAGAACATGGATGTCTTGGCATGGTGTTAACGCGGTGAAGGATCGCTCTTGGTGTACGGGGTTTTCTAGTGTATGTAAATCCTGTCGTGGTATGGAGCATCACACTGCTACACGTCAAGTAAAATAACATACATAACAATTGAAAAGAGGTGATTAATGGTAACTTTACAATAGAACAGAAGAATAGACAAGTCTTTTTTACATTTATTCGTAATTGGAATTAAGTTAGCTTATTCATGGTGTTAAGTATAATGACAAGATAAAATTTCCTTATAAAATAAAAAAAAGGATGACCTCCACCTTCATTCACACCATGCTTTGCTTAAGCTCATGGCTTTCCGATCGGTAGAAGGACATCCTCAGCAACATTCCAGTATATTCGTTATCCCTATTACAGCTATGATGCCATCATATTTGTGCATTTGTGCATTTGTGCATTCACAAATTTCACACTATATACACAGCTACAAATATACGTTCATGCGAGCGATTCGACGCTCCCTTACATCGTATGCCTCCGGCTCCTCAAGAACAGCCCCTTGAATTGCTTTGCTGCTGCCGTCCTTGTACATTAACTCGTAGCTTGTGGCCAGCGTGTTCTGCGAAAAAGTATCCTGTCGATTCGCTCGAATATACGTCACTTCACAGCTTCCCAGTAAGCGGAATGACAGCGTTCCCTCTGAGTCAAAAAGCCAGTCAGGCAGACTCGGCGCAAGCCGGAAGGTCAGCCTACCCTGCTCATATCGGAACGGCTTCTCTCCCATCATCATATACAGCCACATATGAAGAAATTCAGCAGTAGAGCCACTGAGCCTTGCAATAAATCCTGTGCCATGCAGACTCTCGTCCGGATTCGCACTGCTGGCAATGAAGGAGCTATTCTCCAGCGTACTTCGTCCATAGACTGCTGCATCCATGAACGGGGGCAACGCGCGCTGCAGGTCTGCAAAGAATTCATCATACAGCCCGTTACGCAGACACTCCAACAGATATTTGAATTCCATATGCATGAATATGGACTCGTTCTCCAGCCAGCCCGGTGTAAATGCACGAGAGCGGCCTAGCTCGAACGGCTGCCCATCCAGACTTTCATTAACCTTATACATCCCTAACGCTTCATCATACAGTCCACTACTACGGATATGGCGGTGCAGCTCCTGTGGCGAGATTGGCGCTCCCTTCACCTTCAATGCCCGAACAGGTCCCTCCAGAAAATGCGGAAGATCATGTCGCTTGAACGCCTTGATCTCAATCTGGCTGTGTCCATCTTCATTTGTACTAACCTCATACTGACTAGCTTCATAGTAAAAGTACGTAGGATACAGGCCTTCACCGATGTCCAGCGCTCTCTTCATCCCCTCGTGCAGCTTACCCTCAGCCTTGATCAGAATACGTTGAATACGAGCCAGCTTCAGCTCCTCCTCCGCCCCATCAAAGCCCCAACGAACAGCCCATCGGTAAGCCTCTCTAGCCTCCGACACCGTAGCCCAGAAGGTATGATCCCGCTCACGTCCATGCTGTGACTGTTCGTAGGCTCCAAGAGCACAGTCCACTCTATCCACGAGCCGAACCATCTCGACCGGCAGTCGAACCGTGCTATCCTGTGGCAATTGTTGAAGTGCGCTCAGCAGGAACTGGATCATACGCTGCAGCTCGCACAGCTCTCCGAATCCAGAAGCCATAAGTCCTGGAAGCCCATTCATTGAATCATTCCAGCCCGGCTTACCAGCCTCCATCTCAATGCCTAGACCCTCGGGGTCGAGCGTTGCCAGCTTGATCATCGCGAGCGAGAACAGCTTCTCTAGCAGATTGGATAGATAGATCTCTCCCTTGCCCTGCTGTGTACGAACCCAGCTCGCATCCCGCTCACGAGCATGGAGCTGTGCCTCCTTCTCCTTGCTTTCCAGCACGGCCCCATACTGACGAATTCGTCCATCATCGAGCTGTACATATTTATGCTGACGTGGCTGCACCCAGGCAGGACTGTCATAATAACGATATTCCCTGGTCAGGAGCAATGTCGTCAAGCGATCAGGGTAGACGCCTAGATAGCTTTCGATCAGGTCCAGATTATATGTCCAGTGATCTGTCCAGTAGCCTTCGCCAAAATCCGCCTCGAAGCTCTGTTCCGAGCAGCCCAGCACCCTTGTTACGAGCTCTGGAGGATCAACCGTTAGAACTTTCTTGAACCGCTCACTCCAATCGACAAGCTCCCCCGGTGTATAGTGACCTGACAAGAGTGCACGAAAGGACTCATGCGCTTCAGAACCAACCAACTGAAGCAGTTCCTCATCCATGGTACGAAGCCGGAAGCTACAGCCTTTTACTACAAGTGGATTGTAGCCGTCAGGCTGAATGAAGCTCATGAACATGCGGATGTTGAAATCCTCAATCTCCGGGTGGAACCATACATCATTGCGGCGGTTCTGATTGGCATCCCGAAAGTTCCCATTGCCTTGTGAATACGTTCTTGCCTGAAGCTTGAAGAAGTTATAATCTCGCTCCAGGTCCCCATGCTTGCGTGAGTACACATGATAGACGTGGGGCTTCTCCGTGCCATTATCCAGCAACAGCGGATAACCACCTCGCAGCAGGTTATCCAGATAACTCTGGCGGCAATATTCATCGAAGAGCGGCACCGCAGAACGGGTCTCCATATCGTCGGTCAAAGCATGAGCCAACTGCTCCGCTTCCCGCTCCTTCCGCTGGATATAATTCATCGTGGCCAGTTCATTAAGCCGTTCTGTAATGTCCTCAATGCGCTGAACATGACCGATGACCATACAGTGGCGAACTGTCGCCCCTGCAGCCAGTTCAACGTCATATCCGCTGAAGGCACAAGGAACCTTGTTGGTGGTTATCTGTGGCTGGTTCAGCAGCTCCCGAATGGAGGTACGAAGAAATCCCTCTGGCATGGTCAGAGCCGTATTGCTGCCAAATATAAGACCGGGATCTACCAATGGTTGGAGTAGCTGTTCGTGGCCATTTTGCTCCATGAAGCTATACATAAAATGACCTGCTTCAATCCTGTGAACCTCGCTCGTATCCGCTGTACTGCCGCGCAGCTTGTAGAACGGAACCTGGCTACCCAGTCCCTCGACATCCATCCAGCTCTTCAGGGTGTAGCCTAGCTCTTTGTACGCTGCATTCTCGATCCCGAATGGCAGGACGGCAGGCATTCCGTCCAGTACCTCCAGCTCCAGGGCTGCATCACTGGTATTCCGTAGCTCCACCTGCCGCACAAGGGCAGCATGGCTCTCGCCAGGTAAAGTATAGTACCGCACCTGCACTTGAAGTCCTGTATCCGTATCCGAACTCACCAGTTCCAGCTGATTCCGTGAGATTCGCATCTGCTGTTGTTCTTGCTCTTGGATGTTCATGGTCGAGAAAATCTCACGATAGCCCCATTCATAGGAATCACCTGAAGCACTCCTGTTACTCTGCTCTGAGGAGGACGTTGGATCAGCCGTGGCTTGTGCAGGATCCATGTGCTGCAAGGCAGGTCTATGCTTCACGAACGTGCGAAAGCCATGCAACGCCACGAGGCTATAGCTGCGATCCGCTGGAAAAAATTCCATGATGGCACCATTCTTGTCCTCAACCCCGAAGCTCGCAATCCCCTGTCCGCGATTCACATAATACGCCCACATCGGGATGCCATCAATGCCAGCAATTCCCGGCAGGAAGCTGGAGAACGGCTTCACCTGCTGATACTGGTCAATTACGAATTTACCTTCGTCATCAAAATAGTAATTCGTTGTCATACGTCACCTCACTGCTCCAGCGCGTTGGCGGCAATGACCTGGCTCATCCAATACGCACTTTGCTTTGGAGTACGCTGCTGTGTGCCGTAATCGACATAGATAATGCCAAAACGCTTGCTATAACCGAACGCCCACTCAAAGTTATCGAGGAAGGACCACACGTAGTACCCCTTCAGTTGCCCACCCTCTTGTATAAAACGGTGACAGGCAGCCAGATGATCATGAATATACTGCTGCCGCTCCATGTCCTCAACTACGCCTTCTACAAGCTCATCCTTCATGGCGGCACCATTTTCAGTAATGAAGATCGGCAGCCCCTTGGTATAATTCTGCTCCACATGCTTTAGCAATTTGTACAGGGATTCCGGATGAATCTCCCACCCCAGATCTGTGACCGGCTCAGTAAATTTGATCTGCTCCAGCTGTAAGAGACTGTCATTGACGGCTGCCTTGACCACACAACGCGCATAGTAATTGATTCCCAGAAAGTCGCCAGGCTGGTGAATCTTCTCCAGATCTCCTTCCTGTACAAAATCCATCCCATGTACATGCTCTCCATACCATGCGATCATATCCTCTGGATATCTTCCGTGAAAGACTGGCTCAGCGAACCAACGATTCAGGAACCCATCCCGTCGAGCGGCTGCTGCAACATCCTCATTGGATGCGGACGCTGCATCTACATGCTCCATATTGAGCGTAATTCCAATCTGACCCGATAATCCCTTTTGCCGATGCAAATCCATCGCAATACCATGGCAGAGCAACAGATGATGAGCAGCTGCGAACGCCTCATACCAGTTCTGATGTCCCGGCGCATGCTCTCCAGTCCCGTATCCAAGAATCGACGCGCAATAAGGCTCATTAATAGTATTCCACCAGCTTATACGCGCTCCGAAGCGATCCATCAACGTAGCTGCATAAAGCCGGAAATGCTCCAGTACCCCGCGATGGGTCCAGCCACCCATATTCTGTAGCCATTGCGGAAGGTCCCAATGGAACAGTGTAAGCATAGGGATGAGTCCAGCTTGCTCCACCTCATCCAACAACCGGCTATAGAACGCCAACCCTTCTTCATTGACAACGCCAGGTGCAGGGATAATACGCGGCCAGGCAACAGAGAAACGATAATACTGGAAGCCTAGTTGCTTCATCAAAGCAATATCCTCCTGATAGCGGTGATAGTGATCACACGCAATATCACCGTGATCCCCATTTACCACCTTGCCAGGAATACGACAGAACGTATCCCACACAGAAGGCACGCGGCCCCCCTCAGCGGCTGCTCCTTCAATCTGGAATGAAGAGGTTGATGTCCCCCATATAAAGTCATTTGGAAAAACCAAAGCATGATTACCCATCGCACAAACCCTTCCTTTCCCTGCCTATAGCATGATTACTTCCTCCTGGTATACTCAGGACTTCACAGCCCCCGCCATTGCTCCACCCACAATAAAGCGCTGCAGCAGCACATAGAGCACTACCAGCGGCAACGTCACAATCAGAATCCCACATGCCAGCAGCGGCCAGTTATTCATGTATTGTCCATAGAAGGTGAACAAGCCCTTGGTGACAGGCTGATAGGACGGGTCTGACAGATAGATCGTCGGTCCGATAATGTCATTCCATACACCGATAGCCGTCAGGATCACGCCCGTAGCCAGAATTGGCTTCATTAGAGGTATGAGGATCGTGAACAAATAACGTGTATAGCCACAGCCGTCCATTGCAGCCGCCTCATCCAGCTCCCGGGACACGGACTTGATGTATCCTGTGAACATGAGGAAGGCAATCCCCGTCCCCGTTGTCTTCAGTAAAATAAAGCCGATCTGTGTATTGTACAGACCAAGACTGTTAATCAACGAGAATTGCGGAATCAGAGGATTCGGCAAATACATCGAGATTAAGAAAAATACATAGATCAGACTGCTGAATCTGACATATCTCCGTGCAAGTGGAAATGCCGCAAAGACAGACAGCATTAGTGTGAGCACAGTCGATACTCCGGTGTAAAGCACACTGTTCCACATATACTGCGAGAAATTCCCGCGTTCCCATGCCTCCGTGAAGTTCTCCATGCGCATCCCTTCAGCCAGTGCCACAGGATTAAGTAAATATTCACTTTGCGTCTTCATGGAGACATTGAACAGATAGAATAGAGGGAAAATGTACAATGCCAGCATGATCAATACGATGACATAACTGACAGTACGTGTGACCTTGCTCTCCTTCATTACATTTCCACCTCTCTTCTACGCAGATAATACAGAGCCACCATCGAAATAACGAATACAAACAGGAATTGAATCATGGCAACCGCAGATGCCAGACCATAATCCGAGGTACCCGTGCCGAACGCTGTCGCATAGACATCAAAGGCAAGGGTCGTCGTATTGAATTTGCCTCCGGTCAGGACGTAGATAATATCGAACGTCTGCAGCGCACCAATGATGGACAGCAGCATATTCACCGTGAACGCTGGAGCAATCATCGGGAACGTAATGTTCTTGAACGCCTTCCAGCCTGATGCTCCGTCCATATAGCCTGCCTCATACAGATCCGATGGAATGGATTGCAGCCCGGCCAGGAAGATGGTCATGGAATAGCCCATATACATCCAGATTTGCACGAAAATAATCAGCTCAAAGGCAACATTGTAGTCTCCGAAGAAATTCGAGCTCGTTCCAAAAAAGTTCAATATCGACTGCGCAGGTCCGCCGAGCGGATTAGCAACGAGCTGCCAGATCAGGCCGGATACCGTAACACCAAGCACGACTGGAAGAAAGAATACAGCTCGGTAGAACGTATCTCCTCTGAGCTTTTTGTTAATGAGGATCGCCATGAACAGACCCACGGCATTCTGAATCACTACCACGGCGAACGCAAAATAGAGCGAACGCCCAATCGCAGCAATCCGATCCCCTGAATTGGAGGAACTGAAGAATGTCCGGTAATTCTCAAGGCCGACAAAGCTCCAGGATTGTCCCCTTACCCCTGTGGCGTCCGTGAAGGAGAATAACACCGTAACCAGCGAAGGGCCAAAGCCAAACAAAGCATATAACAGCAGTGGAATGCCCAAATACAGGTACGGGACAAGCCGTGCTTTTCCTTTTCCGAAAGGATACATCGTTCTCACACCTTTCATTTCGTTGAATCTGATCATCTGTTATTTGATATAGGTATTTCAGGGGCACACATTCTCCTGCAAACATAGCTCACGCCGGAACACGGCCCGGGACGATGTGATAGCAGGCATACATCCTGAGCGTGATTCCGGCGCGTTCGTGAGCTATAATATCGAATTCTATGTGAACAGCTGTTTGTTTGTCTGACTGACAAGTTGTTTGTCTAACTGACAAGCTTACTTACTTACTTACTTACTTACTTCGGAGCAGCGGCATCCCAATCGGCCTGAGACTTCTCGGCCAGCTCCTTCGGACTTGCCAGTGGTCCTGCTGGCGTCAGGAATTCAGCATGTACACTGGACTCGGAGATGAACTGTCCGACGTTCTGGCGATTAATGAACAGCTGATCCCAAGAAAGCTTGAAGTTATCCAGATTCGGCTGAATTTCCTTAATGAACTCACTGGTGAGCGCCACATCGGATTGTGTCGGCAGGAAGCCTGCTGTGTTCACGAAATCCGTGTAGTTTTCCTTTTCAGACAGCATCTCAAGCCACTTCAGGGCGTAATCCTTCTTCGGAGAATTCTCGACTACCATCCACGTCATATCGTATTTGCCCGCCAAATCCTTGTTCTTCGCAGGGTCATTGCTGCCTGGAATCGGGAAATATCCGAATTTGAGCTCTGGATTGGCCGTCTGAATCGTTGTTGCATCCCACGTACCATCGGCGATCATGGCTACTCGTCCGGTTGCAAACAGACTTGGCAGTGTTCCATAGTCCACACCCATAAAGCCTGGCATTGCATTGTTCATCAGCACTTGGGCTTTCTCCAACACCTCCAGCTGCACTGGATCGGTTAGCTTGCTCTCCCCCGTCCATAGGCCTTTAATATAGGCTAATTGATCATCATGAATGGAAGCCTGCAACCCTTGCACCGCAAGGTTGATCGGCCATACGTCCTTGCCTGCCAGTCCGATCGGCTCAACACCGTTGTCCTTCAGCACTTTCATGACATTCAGCATTTCATCCCATGTGGTTGGAACTTCAAGATTGTATTTAGCGAATATTTCCTTGTTGTAGTACAGTCCTGTGAACGCAACCTTCCCCATATTAACGCCGTATACCTTGCCGTCATACGTCATTGCGTTCTCAACGTCTACCGGATTGTAGTTCTTGATGAACGGCTGATCACTCAGATCAGCAATTAGCCCTGCGTCGATCCATTGCTTCCACATGGGGTCAGCTGCTCCAGGGGACCATTCCTGCGGGGCACCCACAAAGCTGAATTTCAGTGGAATAATATCCGCGTCTCCCGTTGCACCAGCATTCATACGAGTCTGCATCAGCTGATCATAAGTCGCATCTGCCGGAACCGTCGTATACTCCACCGTTACCTCTGGATATTTCTCCTCGAACTTCTTGTTGAATTCCTTAATGTAGTTGTTGATATTCTCCTGCTGCCAGTGAATAATCTTCAGGGTAACCTTGCCGCCCGCACTCTGCCCCTGCTCTCCATCACTACTGGAGCTGCTAGAGCCGCCACATGCAGCCAGCACCAAAATTAAAACGGTTACAATAGACAATGACAAAATTTTTTTCAGCATGTCTGAATCCCCCAACTTGGTATGAGTTGATGTTAACGAAATCAGTTTCGTTATTTACACCCCCATTATGTACCTCACATGGAATTTTGTAAATAGCTTATTTCAAATTTTTTTGACGAAGCTGTCATTTGGAATCACCTGCTACAAGGCGAAGTGCACCATGAATGTTCTTGTTAGAAATTCATGTTACACATCCGCTGCATCCACTAATATGACTGCCTGGTATTACTGCTAATCCTCCTTGATAATAAAGGAATAATACCGAATCCCATGCCAAGAACCCTACTATATTTTCTGGCAAAAAATCATCCTGTAGATAATGACCCTTCTACAATAATCCTTTGGTAATACGCTGAAAGAAACGTTATAGAACGTTATAGAACCTTTGAAGAAATACTTTTCCCTCACATGTAAGTCCTCTAATGCATATCCCCTATCTGGTAGATCCTTTTCGTATATTTTAGTGAATATTCGTTTGATTTAGTGAATAATCGAAGAAAATTGCTAGTTTTTTTCGGGATGAACCCTAAAAAAGCGCCTTTCCACAGTCTGAAATCCTTGAATCATCTACCCACATCCTATAAAAGTACTGTTGACTCTCCTTGTGTAGTAGCATAAAATACAGGCAGATGAGTAATGAAACGTAAATCAGACATGCCACTAAACCAGTTTAGGTGCCGGAGGATGCATTATGAATATTAAGACGATTGCCAGTATAGCCGGCGTATCTGTTGCAACAGTATCGAAGATTATTAACAATTATCCCGATATCAGTGAGGAGACACGCCAGCGTGTGCTCAAGATCATGGAGGAGACCGGCTACCGTCCGTCGTCCTCGGCCAAGACGCTTGCTACGAAGAAGTCAAATCTCGTTGGTGTCGTGTTCGCAGGTAAGCTGAACGTGGATTTCAGCCATCCTTTTTTCGTAGAGGTCATTAATGCCTTCAAAAAGCAGATTGGTCTATTAGGCTACGACCTGCTCTTCTTCTCCAATGAGAAATTTCTGGATCGTGGTGAGGATTATCTTGCTCGCTCCAAGTATTTTCAGGTCGATGGGTGCATTATTATTGCCGGGGATGAAGTGGAACGCAGCGTATTTGATCTGGACGCCAGTCCCATTCCGTGTATCGGGGTAGATATTGAACTGACCGGGCCTAGCTCCTGCTATATCATGTCAGATAATCGGAAGATCTCCTCCAAGGTCGTGGAGCACTTCTATATGAATGGCTACCGGGATATGGGGTTCATCGGCATTGAGCGTCCTTCCTTGGTTATGCAGCAGCGCGAAGAGGCTTTTTATAGCTCGCTCAAGCAATTCAGCATAGACAGCCGGCCAGAATGGAAGGCATATAGCAAGGGTTATGCAGCAGAGGAGGGCTACGAGGCGGCCAAGCAGATGATTGCACAGGGACAGCTACCGCGAGCGGTCTTCGCCGTCACGGATTTACTAGCATTTGGTGCCATGCGGGCCTTCAAGGAAGCGGGCTTGCGTGTTCCAGAGGATATTGCCATCGTGGGCTGTGATGATATTGAGGCCTGTCGTTACACCGATCCACCACTTACCACTGTGAAGCAGGATACGGACAAAATCGGGCGCTTGGCCGCGATGGTCCTGTTCGATCTGATGAATAAGCAGATGGAAAATCAATGCATTAAGGTGGAGCCTGAGCTGGTTGTTCGGGAATCGTGCGGGGCTTTGGATATTGCGGGTGTGTAAGGGGGAATACACTCTCCATTAACGTGCAAACTATGCGAAGGTGAATTGTAGCCAATCGAGCTAGCTTAACTAGTTCAAAATCAGAACCACCCGTATAACGGGTGGTTTGCTCTGCGGCTGAAAGCCTTTGTTACTGGCCAGCCCTAAAAGGGCATTGAATGATTCGCCAACCGCACTACTTTTTCCGCTACCCCTAAAGGGGTTTTTTCTATCTCTTCTTTCGATTACCTTTGGTTTCTTCTCCTGTAAATGGATCGATGTATTCTTCCATTGTTATTTGTTCCGCGACGATATCTTCCTGCAATTGTTTGCGGATATATTCTTCTATCACTTTCTTGTTTCTTCCCACCGTGTCCACATAAAATCCTTTGCACCAAAATTTCCGATTCCCATACCGATACTTCAGATTGGCATGTCGATCAAAAATCATTAAGCTACTCTTTCCTTTTAAATATCCTATAAAAGCGGACACACTTAGTTTCGGTGGAATACTCACTAGCATGTGAATATGATCCTTACACGCCTCTGCTTCAATTATTTCTACGTTCTTTCTCTCGCATAATTGTCGCAATATTCTACCTATATCTTGCTTCAACTTTCCGTAAATGACCTGTCGTCTATACTTTGGGGCAAACACAATGTGGTACTTACAATTCCATTTTGTATGTGCTAAACTGTTCACATCAGATGACATCTGTATCCCTCCTATTGTGCGATAAATTCGGTTGGCGAACCAAATTTATTGTAACACCAGGAGGGATTTTTTTAATACATCGCTGAAAGCTCTCCCGAACCATACGCATAGCGTATGGTTTTCTTTTTACAACAATAAATAGCTTTACGGGCAAATCTCCCGTAAAGCTTATTTGTTATCTGCACAAGAATGATGTTCGCTGGATGAGTATGTCACTATTCCTGCATTAAACTCACGCATTAATCATGCGCAATATTCTTGGATTTTTTCCCCAGCAAGTCGCTTTCTATTTGCGGAACAGACCAAGGCGATGCAGAATGACTAGGATTCGATAAAACGTAAAGCTGCTTTTCATGGAAGAGTCAACGATGGGCTGTGCAGGCGTGTAGGAAACAGCAGCTTCCATAGCCTCCTTGGCCCAGGCCGGCGTCTCTAGCTGCTGTCTGCCCTCAAGCTCGCCGATGCGAGTCTCCAACTGCTTGATATGTGCTGCCTGCTCCAGAACAGATTGCTTCAGCACGTCACGACTGTGCTCCAGAGCTGCCATTTGCTGCTGCAACGCTTGCATTTGTTTCTTTTCCTCTTCGGTCATCGGTGTCTCCTCCTTCTGTCCATAGGCCTGACGAAGCTCCTGCTCGGTCCCACGATAGACGTTCAGATCTACGGCCCCCTGAATACCATTCACACGACCACTATCACTATATTGCCAAAAATCCCATTGCTTCCATGCCGGGGTATCAGCAGGAACTCTTGTCGTGCTGTAACGGGCAATCCACAGCGTATAGCTCCCAAGGGACGCATCAAACTGATTCGCAAAAGAATTACCTGTATAAATCATCGGCTTGCGTCCAGTCAACCGCTCCAGCTCGTTCAGGAAGCTCTTGGCAATAGCATTAATCTGGGCCTTGCTCAGATTCGCAGGATTATTCTCGTAATCCATGACTGGCGGAAAGGCAAAGGAGGAAGCCCCCCCTGCATCCTGCAAGGCTTTGGCAAAATTCTGTGCCTGCCCTACGGCTTCTTCGGTGCTGGTCGCATCCACAAAATGATAGGCACCATCCAGTACGCCTGCTGCTCTCGCACCTTTTACATTAGTGGTATAATTCGGGTCCCGGTAGGTGCTGCCCTGTGTTGCCTTAATGAAAGCGAATGATTTGCCAGCAGCTCTAACCTTGCGCCAATCGACGGTACCCTGGTAACGGGATACGTCGATCCCTTCTGCGGCGTTAGCTTTTTTATCCTGCATATCGTAACCTCCTTTTCTTGCTACGGTAGTCTTGTAATCATCTTGTGAGTGTCTGTCATTCGATCCAATCAAATGTGAGTGTAAAGTCGCTGCAAGCGGGGAGCCCTGTCGACCGCTGTTAAGCCTGTTGTTCTTTGATCTAATATGGGCAGTTGATGAACAACAAGCTTAAAGGCGGACACTTCGTTTCTCTAGGGCTCCCCCGCTTTTCGCTAATCTTCACGCTCTCCAGACCACTACACATGAAATAGATTAGGTCAAAAAAAGGACCCGGTGTGAGAAGTATGCTGAAATAGATCGACTGAACGATCCGTTACATAGATTGAACTAAATATGATATGGGCTCGGGCCCTTCAACTGCGGTGAATGCTTGAAATGTCGCCGCGATTATCTCCACATATCTCCAATATAAGTGACTTATAGCGGTGGATATCCAAAAACAAAGACGGCGGCTATCGTTTCTCCATTTTCACAAGCAGAGTTGATTGCTCCTCAACTTATGTACAACCTGGACTACTCACTCTCCCTATCGTGACTGTCTGATCCAATAAGGATCAGCTTCTAGGTTATCTTTGTATCCAATGCTAGTTTTAATACTTTCATTAGGAGCTTGCATTAGGTGCTCGTATTTGGTGCTTGCATCCTCTATCTATGTTCAGTCCTTCTTCTTGGCAAATTGATAGGCGCCTGTAGCGCTAAGCCCGATCACTGATATTTGCACCAGGTTCATGCGCAGCCATTCCGGCACGAGCACAAAGACAGCTGCAATGAGCAGCGCCGCTATATGGACCCAGCGGTCCGGCAGCGCGAAGCTTCGCGCCACCCCTACATAGGCCGCTACAAGAGCTGCGAGCGTCAGTATATCGTTGGATAGATTCTCCATAGGATCAGCCTCCCGTCACTGTAATGGCCGCCCAGACAGCTACGACAACGCCACCGCCAACCGCCGTGATAATCGCGCCATAGAATGTCCGTCTGAACCATTTTTGGTCTTCTTCCTGCCTGCTCAATATTTCTAGTGCAATATTGGCATTACGCAGCGCCTCATCAGCCGTATCCTTGACTGGCTCCAGCAGATCAATCCGCTGCTTGGCGTTATTTGCCACTTGGAGTGCCTCTTTAGCCGTCTCCTTTGCGATCTCCAATGTAGTGGCGAGCGTCGACAACGTCTTCAACGTTTCCTCAATACGAGCGAGCTGAACCCGAATTTCCGTTAACAAATCTGCTTCCGGTATGGCCTTCCCTCCTCGGTTATGCTCCATCCTGTCTCCCTCCTTGCCTGCTGTAATGGATGGACTTGGGCTTGTATCTATTGTGATTCACATATTAGCCTTGCACGCTGCTATATGTGGTCATTTCATGAGAGTTTCAATTGATCGTCGATTTATATTAAATGCTCTAGTACAAGATATGTTGTCCGATGAACCTCTGTATGGCTCATAGCCCTGATGTGGTGCAAAAAAAGCAAATACCCGGAAGAGCTCTTCCGGGTGATATTCGTATTTAGTGTATTAATTTCATAAAATTTCAAATCAACCCTTACCCGACTTAACACCCAATGTTACGACTTCCTTAAGATGCAGCCAGCTCTGGTCGTCGGACATAAATCTCCGCCTTGACCAAGCTTCGATTCTGATCATCCAGCGTATACGAGCCTAAAATTTCCCCAATGCTGCCCTCACCACGCTCATAACGCGTGATACACGCATTGGCACAGATCCGAATCATTGCCATGGACATAATAGCCATACTAACCACCTCCCTTTTATTTTGGTGTATATTGCTTGATTCTCGTAATCTCAATTTACGAAACGATCATCGTATTGAGGCCATTGTCATCCTTTGAGGAGCATCTCTGACAGTACAATCTCCAGATCCGACAAGCGCTCCTTGAGCAGATCTGTCTCGCTTACTAGGTGACCTGGTTGCTTTAACTCGGCAACTTCGTCCTCGGATAAGGCTTCTAGCCACAGTTCTGGCTGCTGGGGAGCACGGTATTCGGGCTGCTCGCTCTCTCCGTTCCATTGCTGGATAGCTTCTTGATAGGCTTGCTCTGCGATTTGAACAGCCTCTTGGTGAGCCTCCCAAGCCTTCAGATCGAAGCGTGGCTGGTACAGTCCATCCGGCGCGGGAATGCTTACCGTGTATCCAGCAAGCTGGGGCTCAGGCGTGTTACCCTCATCGTCAGGCAGTGGATCATCATAAAAAGGGACGACCCCGTTAAATGAGTCGTCCACTAGCTCAACTTCTGTCAAATTTCCTTCTGTGTTGACTTTGATTGCTAACTTCACCTATTTAGCCTCCTATTTAGCAAGAAATGAAAACGCAAGATTAAGGGCCGTTGTATATGTCCCATACACATTGACACGACCATCTGGCAGAATGTCTACCGTTGCAGGGACTCTGGTTGTACCATTACTTGTGAGACCTGCACGCTGAAGAGTTTGGCTCGGTCTGTAACCAGGAGGCAGTATAAAAACTGTACTATTGTCAGCACCTGACATAGCTATGATCTCAACCATTACTATGCCATCACTTCTTTTTAAGAAGCCTGATCTACTACCACTTCCATAGGCAACCCACCCATTTAGGAAGATCGGCACGATCCATGCTGGACTGTCATTCTCCGCTTTTTTGTTCTCCACGACACTAACTCGTGTTAACGTTTGTTGCATATCTTGCACAAGATCACTGAGCAGCGTTTTTTCGTTGTCCGACACACTTCCGACGAAAGGCACTGCAGGCGATGTATCACGCATTAGATAGGTAACGGAATAAGCAGCTTCTTGGTTGTATGTGTCGCCAGCAGTGATTTCTTGAGCTATAGATGCCTTAATCCATCCCGCATCCTCTCTACCGTTTTCATATACGTTTAGAACCTTTGAAGCTACGTTTTTGAAGCCTACTGCTGTCGCGGATGCAGCGGTATTACCAAGGTTCCATTTGCCGCCTGCGTCTTTAGCCGCTTGGGCGTTCTCACGCAGTACAATCCCTGTCCCTACCTCTACTTGATTGCTACCCTCATTCACTGCGAGTTGTCCCTCGCTCACGATAGGCTCAGTGGTAGGTGTAGCCAACTGATACACAAGCTCATAAGGCACTCTAAAGTCTGGCGCTACAGTTGTAGGCAGCGTATTGGTATAGTAGTCCGTGCCGCCAGACATCAAACTGCCCCATGCCTTTACACCGCCGTTAAATGGAGCCGTGGTGACCTGATCGCGCATACGCCAGCCCATGAAAAATGCTTTGATCTCGTCCGCTGTTAGGTCGTTGTAGTTGTCTCCCCATCCACTGTCCAAGTTGGATATACCTATTTGTACAAGGGTGCCGCCTGCGTTCCCCGACAGGTTATCAGCCCCTCCAGTTCTATTAAGTATTTTGCCATCATACTTTACTCCTGCTGGGTTCCACATCGTCGGATTATATGGCGCAGTCATGTTTGTGTACACGAGTTTGTAACCCGTAGGGCTGCTGCCAAGCGTCCAAGGCCAAGTTCCATCTAACAATACTCGATTCCAAATTTTATTTTTGTAATACTGCCCATCACGCTCATACACGCTATCAGCATTATCTCCCGTCAGTGGATCGGCGTATAGGTCTGTCTGCAGTGCAAGCATACTATCTTCGCGTGGGACAAAGGGTAAGACCTCGCTGCCAACGCTTAGAATAGGATTAACCATTGTATACGTACCTGCTGAATACACAAAAGTGTTTGGATTGTTTATGTCTGTGTAGGACACAAGATTTAGTAGTTGTAATCGAGCTGAAGAAATATCAGTTGGCGTAGTAAAGGTTACTGATCCGCCATCATCCGTTATAAACCGTTGGGGAGATGTGCCATTTATTAATGTCAGAGTACAAAATAACCTCCCTGACGTACACGACATCGTGTACGTAGTGTTGGGTAACAACTTTATGTCTACGTATACCGCCTCGTTGATTGTTTTTGAAGCATTTAAAACACCACTATATGGGGCTAAGACCTTTACCAGAGATGTAGATGATGAGGATGTCCACTCATAAAACGATGGGAGCAAGTTCTCCCCATACCGAATCACATAAGGATTTCGCACTGGTTTTACGCTATCTACATAAGGATATTTAGCTGCAATTTGTTCAGCACTCATATTTCCTAGAGCAGCATACTCATCTGCGCTAATCGCATAGACCCTTACTGCATCTGCATAACTGTACTGACCTGTTGCACCATTGACTGATATTTGCAAATTATTCGTACCTGATACATTGAATTGATTCGGAGGTACGAGTATGAATGTGGGTGTAAAAGTGCTCGCGGTAACTGTCTTTAAGCCATAATTACCTGTTCCATTCCAGAACGACATAGATACGTGCGTAGAATCACCTTTACGAAGATCTGCCACAATCAGGTGATGCTTCGTAAAATCAACAATACCGTTTAATGGCATGTACAAGGTCCCATTAGTACCAGTAATAGTAACTTTAGCACTACCTGTTCCTTGGGATTTCAAGGTTGTGTCAATTACGGCAGATGTCCCGGAAGTGGTAGACCATCCAGTTAGTGAATCCATACTCCCTCTACGCCCCAGCAAATTTACCAACGTCCGGCCTTTCAGGCCGGTAAGGTGAAACGGTACGGTCTTGTCCGATTCTATAATCTGAAGCCCCGGCTGGAGCGTAATTTCCTTACGCTGCTCTGTATCAAGGCGTTGCTGGAGCTCCTTCACCTCACGATCCACGGTATCGGCAAAAGCATCAATCTTCTCCCAGTTATCATTCATCATCGTCTTTACATTAAAATACTCATGTCCATCGAGGACGGGGTCTTTCATAAGCAAATCAAGCTTTGGCGTGTTCTCAGACAATGGTTACACCTCCTGCAAATTTGTGTAAAGGAATCTCCTGCATCTCCTTCAGCGGGATTACCTCATGAATCTCTCGAATGACCAGATAGCGGAACTCGAATTCAACATCGAGATGCGCGGGCTTGATCTCTTCGATCAGCGCCTTGAGGTCATCCAGATTGGGCGGAATGCCGACCGTATCGATGAACTTGATTGTGAATGACCATTCGCTCGGTTGAAAAGTTACGTCCACCGTGCCATTGTCATAGGCTTCGGCTACATTTTTGACGAATCTCCCGGTAAAGGTCCCCGATCCACGCAGCTTCGATTCCACGACAGCCCGCCGCTGCTCCAGCGGCTTCTGATGGTCCGTACCGATTCCAAGCTCCTGCTCCCAGCGTTCCAGTCCCCACGTCGCTGTTCGCACGAAGAATTGATCCAGTGTCTCATTCAGCGCCCGGGTCAACTGATCTAGCTCCTTGCCCTTGGCATCCATGTCTGCCCTGACGATTCGTGACGCTTCGTAATAGGCAGGTACAAAGGACAGCATCTCCAGCCCAGCTGGACTTGTGACCGGATATATATTACTTGACAAGCAATCTCCTCCTTTCCCTATATGACACTGCTGTCATATATTACTCAGCATCTTCTAGCTGCTGTATGCTTACCTATCGCGTGTGCGCTTCTATTTCGCTTACAGACTTTGCCTGGTTCATATTGCTCACTGTTTCTGATGGTGGCTTATAGTTGGCGCAGACATTATTCAAATACGTTCACAGTTCCCAGCACCGCGACCTGCCCCTCGAAAATCTCGATATTCGTGTCTGCTTCCCCGCCGGGGTCCGTAGCCTTGAATACCTGAAGCTCCTTGTAGTCTGTAATCATCGGAATATCAATTAGCACCGCCGAAATCCGGGTATAACGAACAAGAGAATCCTGCGAGGCAGGCGAGCCAAAGGAAATTCGCTTAAAGTATTCGCGTGCCCCTTGCTCGATCTGCTGCTTCACATCCTCCAGATTGGCACTGGAGGCCAATGTCAGCTTGGCGCTAATGTTAATGCGGACCTCCTGTGCAGGCTGCACCGTAATGACAGGTCCCGCGGGGGCAGTCCCTTCGCCCTGTCCATCCATCGTCGGGTCAATATATTCCTGAACAGCCTCTACAATCTCTGCATTGGCTGCTCGCTTGTCATTGTCCAGCAGATAGATCCCTACCGTACCCGGCCCCTGCCAAAGCGGCTTTACCCGTACACCGCCGACGCCTGGAATCTCACTTGCCCACTGCACATATTGCGCCTTGTTGCCGCTCGTCCCCGGATTGCGGACACGCAGCAGATAACGCTCCAGCAGCGATTCATCCGATTCCACATCAGCGCCGCCTGTAATCTCCTCGGGATTGGTCACGGCACTTACCCCGCTTACAGCCGTTGCCAAGACGGTCACGACGCCTGCGGGTACATTGCCATTTTTGCCAGCCACAACAGCCGTCACAGGAATCCGTGCTTCACCCGTGCTACCCAGTGTCACATCATTCGTAGTCGCATATTCGACCGACTGTTCACTGGATATCTCATCGGCTGGTGTCGCTACGACCGTTCCCTTGGGCACCACTGCCCCTGCTGTTCCTGTAAAACGCACCTGTCCTGCAGCAGCGACAGCCTGTCGGCGATTCACTCCATGCTCCGCTGTACGCAGATCCAGATAATCGCCATAGGTCGAGCTGGCGAAGCCACGTTCCAGCACCTGTTGCGCCCATACCGCAGCCTCTGCCAGCATAAAAGCGACTGGAGCCTGAGCGTCCCAAATAAAAGAGCCCTCGGATTTATCCAAATCCGAAGGCACCCGCTCCAGCATCCGCCGCATAATTTCATCCTCTGTCTGATCCTGCAAATACTCAGGCAAGGTTGCCATTAGATCACCACACTTTCTATCGTTTCGATCTCGTCTCTCACATTCCGAATGCGACAGCTGAATCTGCAGGCATCCTGCTCCCAGCTGAACTCGAACTGATCCACGCCAGCTGTACGCGCATCTGCGAGCAGCGTCTCACTGACCATTCGTCTGACTTCACTTTCCACTACAGCTCGGCTGTAGCTGTTACCCAGTAAATCCTCAAGCTCGCTGCCATAATCGCGAGAATAGATAATATGACGGTAACGCGGGGTTCGTACGGCCTTTTCACACCAGATGACCCACGCATCCTTCTCATCCGTCATCGCTACCTTTCCGGTCGGTGTTAGCACGAATTCGCCCTTTGCAAAATCAAAACGCCAGCTCCGGCCAAATACAGCTGTCTGGCTTGCCAACGTATCTAGCTCTGTTACATCTACATCCAAAATCTCTTCTGTCTCGGGAAATAGGTTAGCCACCTCCACTCACCACCCTGCATACGACCACGACATCATTGCCGCTATTCACCCGTACTGCCAGCACTCGGTCTCCGGGCTTCAGGCCTTTGTCCAACTGCAGATTGACCTCTTCAATCTCCGTCTCGTCAAAATAATAGGAGGTATTCATCGTCTTATCCTCCCAGTAAGGCTCCTGCACACGGGTCGATGTTCCCTTGAACATATGCCGTGGCATCGACAGCAGACCAGGCAGCTCGGCCACCAGATAATCTTGAATCTCATGCTTGAAGTCATCCAGCTTCAATCCAGTGGCTGTAATCGTCCCCAGGACTGCTCCCAGACCGTCCACTGCCTGCTTGGTGTGCTTGGAGAAGGAGGACTGGATGGCAGAAGCCAAGTGTACATAAGGGTCCTTAGTCAAGATAAAACCTCCTTTTTACATCTCCATAGGTGCCGAGTTCCAGCGACATACTGCCCGGATTGCCCAACTCACGGCTGACCGAAATGACGATCAGGCGCAAGCTACCTAGCATTACTGCATCCCCTGCACGAATGGTGTTGATATCTGGTGCCGTGACGGAGATGGTCTGTTGAATGCCTGCTAAGCGACTCTTGGCCAGCTCTTGCGCAGCCGCACCCGATTTGACCTCATCATCTTGAATGATCACTTGAAGCGTGCCGTATTTATCCGTATCTTTTGTCTGAATCGCAAGTATCTTGGAGGGTACCTCTTTTCCCGTCTCGCTAGCTGAGGTAGCAAGTACCTTTACTTTCGTAGCGGCTCCCTCAAGCGTTCGGGATTGGGTTGTGTCCGTTACTTGTTCTAGCAAATATACATCCTTATTGGTACCCAGCTCATACAGCTCCAGTCCCGAAGTGATCATTCGTGGATGATACAGCTTTCCCCCTGCCCTAGCGGTCTCACGTAAGTCAGCAAGCATCATGGCATAGATGGATTGCGTGCGATACACAGCCTTTCCAAGAGACTTTTCGGTATCTGGTATGGACGCCACTGGAATCTCCCAATCACTGGCGTATTTCCGAAAGCGCTTTGAGGCTGTCTGCTTGGCCGGGAATAAATATTCATCCTCCGATTTATCCAAATAGACCGTGCGGTCATACAAGGTCAGAGTCAAGCGCTTGGTCCCGCTATTCTGACTCTCTGCCTCCCAGATCACAGCTGGGTGCAACAACCGAACATAATCATGCTTGCCATAAGGAATGCCGCTAACCCGAATGGACATACCTGGATTGAATATGGGGAGCTCGGATGTATTCACCAATGTGACGGTTCCCTGATAGGCAATCTGCTCCAGTGAATCCCGAAGTGAGATAGACTCAACAAAAGGGGTTACATCGTATTGATTATCAATAATGACCTTGTAGCTCATGGCAGCACCAGCTTCTGCCCCGGCTTGATCAAATTCGGATTCTTGCCGATGGTTTTTTCATTTAATTTATAGATTCGAGTCCATTGCGAGCTATCCCCCAGCTCCAGCTTGGCAATTTTGGATAAGGAATCTCCTGATTTGACCGTGTAACTCTTCTTGGATACCTTCAAATCCGTGCGCGGCTTCTTATTATCTATGCTCTTGCTGCCTGTCGAGCTACCATTGCTGCCAAGCTTACGTGCAAGCTTCATATCCCGCCAGGTTCGTAGCGTAATATCAAAAGACACATCACCTGGCTCTGTACCCCGGAACGTAGATTGATGTGAAGATACAATTACAGGAACATTGACAGCAGTCTCTGTAATAATGAATTGTAGTGGCTGTGCGGACAGCAGGAAGGTATTGACTGTATTCATGGCCTCCTGCGGGTCCGGCAGCTCATCGACCTTACAATTACAAAAGGATTCATCATATTCCATAGGAAAAAAAGAAGAGAAGGAAATCTCCTTCACCTTCTCTCCTTGTGCAAAATCGTACTCCCCATGAGATAAAATATTTACCGTCTCAAAGCCTTTTTGCCTCGAAATACTCACTTCTTCAGGATTTACAGGAAATTTAAATTCATTTCCCGCGCCATCCTTTAATATAAAATCCATTGCCTGCCTCCTTCCTGACAAATTCCATGAAGCTGATCCTGTGCTCTGCCATGTGTAAGATATTTGTATAAATTAATTATGATAGCTATGGAAGAGCAGGCTTGCGATTTTGCTGTGCTTTACGCAATTCAGCATCCAGACGGGCAGCAACCTGGGACACAATCGATCCAATATCAATAGCATTCTCATGAACGTTCATTTGTACGGCTCCTGCCGGGAAGTTCACACTGACGTTATTGATCGTGTCTTTCTTGAAATTCTGGAGGTATCCTGAAATCTGACCCATTTGCTCGGGACTGATTTGTACAATCTGCGGGATCTGCTGGCCGTTCTTTGTCGCTGCGGAAAGTGCTGAAGCATTGTTTCGTACAGCTACTTTATCTTTTAGATTTTCCTTAATGGCTGGCCCTTTCTCTTGCCAGAAGCCACTGAATTTATCCGCTAATCCCTTTAAGCCGAACATATCTGCTAAAGGCATAAGTCCCTTTTTGAGCGCGTCAGTATTCATTAAACCCATTAACCCACCACTGCCTTGAGAAAAGCCCCCTCTGCTACCACTAAATTCATGGTTCGAAGGAGTTATCCCTGGGGAAGGCCCACTAGGTGTTTTCTTACCAAAGAAAGACCCGACAGCATTGCCAAACTTGCCTGCTTTTTCCGTAAACCAATCCTTGCCTTGTTTGAAGGTATCCTTGATGACAGGTAGCTTGTCATGAACAAATCCACCGATCTTCCCGCCGACAAAGTCACCTGCCATGCTGCCAACATACGCACCAACAGCCGTTCCTACTCCCGGTAGGATCGCTGATCCAATCGCGCCGCCGAGTGCCCCTCCAGCAATTCCGCCTACAGTGGAGCCAATAGCCTGCGCTCTTTCCTTTCCTGGCTTGGCTGTGACAATGCTGGCTGCATCCATTGCAATCCCCACTGCTCCACCAGCGAAGCCTGCCACTTTTCCAATTCCCTTCAGCGCTTTGCTGCTGCCCCCCATACGTTCAGCAAGTTCGCTTGTAGTATCCAGTAATGAGCCAAAATCCGGCACCCCCATGCCGCCGCCCATTCCCAACATACCGGAGGCCAAGCCCAACGCACCTGCTCCTCGGCCACGTCCTCTTCTGTTTCTTGAATTAGGCCCCCCCCCATTCGGGCTCGACCCTCTACTCACATCACGTCTAGTACGATCAGGAGCATTTCTTTCCCGCTCCCGTCGTGCAGACTCTGGGTTCTGGGCTCGCTCTCTCCTAGAATCAGCTCCTCCTGGTATCCTGCGGCCACCAGGGCTACCCGATGGCCCATTCCTGCGATTCCCACCGTTATTACCGCCTTTATTTCCTTTAGGTCCTTTACCGCCCTTGCCGCCCTTGCCGCCCTTGCCGCCTTTACCGCCTCTACCTCCACCCGTAAATTGACCAGGACCGCAATTGCAAATCAGTTGCTTGCGATCAATGCTGTTCTTCACTTGGTATACAGCTGATCTAATCTGAGAGAGTTGTTTGGTCAGGTTAGAATTTCCATTTTGATTGGGATTTGGACTATCAGTAGGAGGGGTACCGTTTTTTTCTTCTTTATTTTTTTTCCATCTATCCTTCAAACCGAAAAACGAGTTAGTCCATTCCCGTGCTTCCCCAGCCAATGCTACAGGACCAATTCCTGTATTATCGGTAAGCCATTTAACTTTACCTACCCAGCCATTATCCGTTTTAGCAGGTGAATCTCCTTTGGCTTGACCAGAAGGAGACATTATCAGCGCGGCTGTGTTTGCTTTTAATGCTCTTTCAAGTCCTTCAGTCCCAGTAAGCTTGACACTACCAAGCGATCCCATATTAATATTCAAATTAGCATCAAGGACAGCTGATTTCATTTGACTCAGCTTCCCCAACACCCCGTCAATTTGCTTCGAGGCATAATCCCTAATCATAATCTCAGGCACCATCCGAGTGCGGCCAATCTTCATGACCCGGCCCTGTATACGCTCAAAATAGCGCTCCATCGCTCTCAGCTCGCGGTTAGCCTTTACGACATTCTTAGGATCAATAACCAGCTTCATACGGTAATTCACCGCTTCATCCATCGTGTATGATCACCTCCCTGCCAGATTTGCTGCATTGATATCACGATCCAGTTCCTCTTCCGAAAAAGCCAGCAGCAGCAAGCGCTCGCCGCGAGGCAATCTCCAGAAATCTCCGGGGCGGAGGTGATGCCGGACCCATAAGTGATACAGCATCGTCGTCATTCCCCCGGAGCCGATTAGTTTTTTAGGTCGCTAATCTCCACGCCAAATCCGGACAGCTCAAGCACCTTGTCGCCGACGGCATCCAGCTCACCAGCCAGCAGCATGCGGCGTACAGCCTGTTCGCCACCCGACAGCTTGAGACGGCTCGTAATGCGTGGGTCGCCCCAGCCGCTCAGTGATAGTCCCTTGACTTCCAGCTTGGCTGTGGCTTCCGAGATCAGCAGAGCGTTGAAAATCTCCGTATCCACCTTCTCATCCACCTGGCCCTTGACCGTGCGGCGAACCGTGCAGCGCTCACGAATGCTATCCACCTTGCTGGAGGTCAGCCCGCGCAGCACCAGCTGCATATCCAGACGACGAATATGCACCGTCTCCTCAGGCAGCTTCTCCGTCGCCTCAAACAGGCTGTCCAAAATTTGTTCTTCCGTCATATTCTCGTATAGGCTCATGAATCTATCTCCTTTTCATCGTTCAGATATTAGAAATAGGTCTATCATCGTACTTTCACCGTAGACAGACCGCGTTAACTGGGTGTTTTTCTTGCGATAATCGAACTGCTCAGCTCTGCTGAAAACTAATAAATTCGATTCTCTTAAGAAAACCAAAGAATCCGGGAGCTACAGCTCACATAGCTGCTTCCCGGATTTCATATGTTAATTTTATTGGGCTATTTCCAGCTCAATTAGTTGGCAACGATCGGGTCCAGCAGCTCATAGCCTTCGAAGGTGAAGGTTGTCTCCTCCTGCACCTCTTCACCGGCCGTCCAGTTAGCTAGCTGGATTTTGTCCGGGGAGCAGCGGATGAGGCGCACACGCTCATGTCCGAACGCTTCGGGATCATCCAGCTTGGAAATGATATCGAACTTGCTGAAGCCACGCTGAATCATATCTGAAGTAACCTTGTAGCCGCTCATCGTGCCTGTACCTTTCTTGATGCCATTCTTGTGCACTTTCCAGTCGTTGCCGACCAGATTCAGCTCACGCTTCTCCATCTCCACGCTGGCTTCCAGCTTGTTAATATGCGTCTGCCATACCCCATCAATATACGCCTGACCATACGTTCCCAAAATTACTCTTGAAGCATCCAACATTGCATATTCCTCCTTGTGATTGGACCATCCTTGGATGGTGTAATTATGAATTTGAACTAGACACAGTCCTTTAAAGTAGATACAGTCTGTCAAATGAGACACAGCCCGCCAAATCAAGCTCTGCTGAGGGCTTTACTCAGCGGGCTGCATGTGTGAAGCTATGATGATTATGAAGACTCATTGTCATGCACCCGTACACTATTGTTCCATAGGATGATAGCCACTCCTACATATGCGCAACCTTCATGCTGCATGGGTTGTATGTAGCTGCATGTGATGCATCATGACGTACCTCATGTGCATTACAGCAGCATTACAGCATGCATACGTAAGCTATGGCATCTGTACTTCGCGGCTTATTGCACGTAGAATGTGCCGAATAGCTGCTCCATGACATCGGTCAGCTTGACGTTCCATTGCAGGAACACCTGATCCGCTTCTGGCGTAACGACTGGAGATGGCCCGTAGTAGGCCGGGTCCAGAATTACATCGTAGCCCGATGCTTCAATAACACTGCTGAGTGCCAGCTGTGCCAAATATTCCTTCACAGCACCGATCAGTGCCAGACGACCTTCCTCTGTGTTGTTGACCTTTCCGATATAGGTCTCCTCAGCTGCACGTTGCAGATCGGCATTGATCGCATCCATGACGCGGATGGAACGGATCTTCTTCCAAGCATTATTCTGACCAGCTGCTGGCGTGACAAGACTGTTAATCCCGCGCAGTGCCTTCACCTGACGCCCATCATGGAATAACAGGAATACCCCGTTGCGAACGGCCTGCTCCTGCTCTGGGCGAGTCCAACGGCGTGTCACATCCTCGAATGGTGTCACCGCATACGTCGTAGATTGGTTCAGACGTTGACCTGCGATCAGACCAGCCACATAAGCCGCTGTCTGTGCAGAGCTGTACTCCACTCCAGCCAGACGCACACCTGTGCCGACATTGATGATGCCCTCATGGTTCAGTGCGAGGGAACGTGCAGAAGCTGCCTGTACCGCATTAGCAGATACATCCTCAGCTGCGGAGCCACCGAATACCGCCACGACTCCTTTACCTTGGTTGCGCACACGCTTAACCCAAGCCGCGAAGCTTTGCAGCAGAGCCATATCAGCCGCATAATCCAAGGCAAGCACGTTGAAGTCCTCGCCTTCCAGTGCTTCCTGCATCGCAATATAATCGGCGTTGGTCAACTGGCTGTTGCCGCTGATGCCCCCGGTAAGACCAGCACCAGTAATATTCGCCAGATCCTCTGCTGCGGCAAGCGCCTTCGCGGTCACCCATTTGTTCTCGCTATCTTCATTAATAGCTGCAGCAATAGCCTCGACCGTAGCACTCTCCGCCGTGAACGTCTTCAGCAGCTTCGTGCCCTCAAAGAGCAGCACTTCTTTGACTGCATTATTGTCAATGGTGGGTTGTACCGTTACTGTGAAGCGATTGCCGCGTGAACCGGAATAAAGCGCCGTCAGTTCGAGTACATCCTCTGCATCATCATTCTTCAGCTTCACTGCAGCTTTCGCAGCGGTATCGTCTGCCAGTCGGTATGCGAGCAGCTTTCTCGGACCACCCAACAGAGCTAGATAAAGAGTGGAATACGCAGTAGCCCCATCCTCTGTGCCACCAGAGAACATCTGCTCAATAGCCGTCTCGCTGCCAATCTCCACAAATGTACCTACAGGACCCCAATTGGCCTTGACTGGTACAATGACGGTACCGCGCGAGCCGCCTTGAATTGCGGATGCTGCCGCCGCCTGAAAATTCATATACAATCCGGGCAATACCGGTTTATTCGTGTTCTCCCAAGTTCCGCCTGCCATATTACTCCACCTTCGCTTTCATAAATTTTGTAATTTTTGTGCCTGCTTCCTCCACGGATAGCAGTTGATCCTCAGTTCCATAACAAGCTCCTGCCAGCACCTCCGGCTTTACACCGAACAAGACCTCGGATTTGGCCTTCAGTTCATTCAATGTGTAGCGTGGGTCTGTGACCGACTGTGGGTCTAGCTTCTGTGTCTTCTTCTTGAACACCATATCAAGCACCTCATTTCAAATTCGGATGTACATATAGCCTGCGAATCAACGCCGCTTCCTCTGCTGGACGCATTCGCCGCTGGGCCAGCGTAAGGCTAATCTGTCCGTTCAGGAAAGAATCCGTCTGCCAATCTGCACGAATCTCCTGCGCGGACATATACCGCCGCGTGTCAGCATCCAGCGGAAGCTGCAAAGCCCCACTAATCGCTTCCATTAGGAGCGAAGCTGTAGCTTGTTCCAGGCGCTGATGGGATGCCCAGACATGACCCGTGAACGTTTTGCGGACTTCATACATGGACGCACTAGGGATTCGTGTCTCACTGCCCGTCATGCGCCACAGGATGGCACGGGAGCCAATAGCCTCAGGCCAGGCATCACCGTATACCCGCCATGTATCATCCAACTGCGATGCGGTCCAGTCCTTCAAAGCCGCTAGCCAAGCATCCTCCGTCGCTCCGACGTCTACGACTTCAGCCTCAGGCACATACAGAGCGAACCGCAAGGTCCGCACGATCCGCTCCCTCGTATCTGACACACTCTCAGCCCCGCGACTACCAGCATAGTGCAGCGTTACCGAGCTGCTGTCCGTATCGTCCAGAGGCTGTCTATGCAGACCTTCCATCAGGAGCTGTGCCCAGGCATCGCGTTCTGAAGCCTGGGTAGCGAGACTGTGTAGCTGGATGCATACAATTTGTCGATAGCCAGCCCACGCCGATTTCCATACCGCTTCCCCGAAGGACAGCTCCGCATAAGTATCCGGAGGCGGGTCAGGAACCGATTGCAGGTCGTACACCCGGCCTGCTAATTGGGGGATCAGTTCGATGATCCTCGCCTTCAAAGCTTCTCTCATGCAGCTATAGCCCTCCTTTCTCATTGCTAAATGTACAGAAATAAACACAAACTGTGAGTCACATCCCTGTCTCTATTGACCACTGGCACCACCAGCTTAAGCCATATCCTGACAGTCGATCATGATGGCGTGATGTTCACAGATATGGCTGCTGCTTCATCCATGACGCTGACATTTCAGATGACCTGCAGCTGTGAAAGAGCCACAGAAATAACATCATCGTCACTGTCACCAAGTGTGCCTTGACCTAGATGAAAGCAGTCCATAAAGAAACGGATACCAGCCTTGTGCAGGCGATATCCGTTTCTCTTGTCCTCATTCCCGATATTAACATCTTACAGCCTTTTTCCGGCTGTGATGACGTAGATAAGCATGATTATAGAAGAGAAAAAGACGAACTTATGTTCCTGTTTTATTTCGAATCAGATTTCCTCTTCATTCAGGGCCTAAAACCCTGATATTACGGGATAATCCACAACTCGGGTTAAGCTCATGTTCTCATTTTTTCAGAACAAAAAAAGAGGAGATTCCAGTAAAAGGAAACCCTCTTCAATAATCTTCTATACCGTACCTATTATAAAGTAGTTCTATATAGTAGCTTCCAAGCAATACTTATTACTGTCCTTCAATATCAATCTTCAACGTTAATCTTCTACATTAATCTTCTACATTAATCTTCTATATTAATCTTCTATATTAATCCTCTATGTTAATCTTCTAATTTTCTATACTATTAAGCTTCTATAATCTATATAGTACTCACAATCATCTTCTATATATTAATTCTTTGTATATTAATCTTTTGTAATTATCTTTTATATATTAATCTTGTATAAATTAATCTCTTGTACAATAAGTCCACGTAAAGACTCAACATAATAGCGCTCCTGAATATTAACTACTACATCCCAACTACATATTTCATCTTGTAAATGTCTTCTTGCATAAATCCAAGGGTGCTTGAATGCGGTCAACTCTTCTCTGATCTGAAGCCTATGCCAAAGCGAGCTGGAGTTGAATCTCCACTTCACTTACATCAAAGTTAACGTGAATTCGTCACACAAAAATAGGAACAAACGTTCTTGTTTGTGGTATAATACATCATATGCAGCTCTGCTTATTCTAAGCCTTTGAGACTGTTTTCTTGCGCAGCTGCTCCAGGCGAATCAGCCCCCTGTCAGCCAGGGCCAGTGCTAGCTTGTAGAAGGCACGTGTTCTGATTTTGCTATACGTATCCTTGCTCACTGGAGGATCGAATACGTGATTGTAGATTTTATAATCAAAGACATCATCCTGCTTCAGGTAACGCTCCTGGATCAACAGCCGTTCACGATCGCTCAGACGGGCGACCACCGTATCAATCATGCTGCAATAGGCTGCCCGCGCGGCGGCGGCGTGCACGTTGTGAATAGCAGTTGAAGCGGTAGCGTCCGAGGTTTTGTTCGTCGGACCATGCGGACGATCTGTATAGCTGGCTGTAACAGAGGTTTCTTTGTCCATGAAGGTTATGGTCTTATAGATCCTGTATTTCTCAAATAGTCCTTCAAGTGCAGCTTGTGTTGCACGTCGATCCAGCTCTGGCAGCATGTCATTCATCATTGCATTCGCTCCTTCTTTGCCTTTTGGCAATAGTATGTGTCCAATGGTCTTACTCATCCCGGCAGGAGTAGGATAAGCAGGTCGCATCAGGCTTCAATAGTTGTCAGCTTTTAATCTATCATCAGCTTTTGTTCACAATTTGTTCGTGTTTTTGTTCGCTTTGTAGGGATAATATACCACTTTATGATGTACTCACCAACTGTCATTTTTCGTGAAATTCGAGCACTAATCGACCTGTGGCTCTAATTTTCTATACCTTTTGGCATATATCTCTCATTATCTCTTTACCTTAAGGCAACATGGTTATATAGTAGATAGGTAACCATTACCAATCAAGAGTTGCATGGTTCAGGCCTCGTCATAATAACTATCTACTATATATACAGTCCTACGAATACGTCATGACACGACACAGGCTTGGATCAGAGCACAGGATGATTGGACAAAAAGGAGTGGCCGTACCGTGCAAGAGTCTCATTTCGGAACCTATTTACGACAACTGCGTGAACAGAAGAAAATCAGTATCAATCAATTGGCAGACGTTGCAGGCATAAGTAATTCCCAGATATCAAGGATTGAGAACGGTCTTCGCGGTGTACCTAAGCCCGCGACGATTCGTAAGATTGCGGATGCCCTTGCCGTACCCTATGAGGAACTGATGAGCAAGGCTGGTTATCTGGAGCAGGAGTTTTCCGTAACGGAACGTGTCGTCCCGGAATGGGCTACATCCAAGGACAAGCGTGATTTCAAAAAAATGCTGGAAGAGGATGGTGAGCTAATGTTCGATGGAATCCCCTTGGATGACGAGGACAAACAAAGAATCAAGGATGTATTGACAGGGCTGTTCTGGGAAGCCAAGCAGATGAATAAGCGCAAGCCTCCAGGCTCAGGGTAATATTTCAACCGATTCATGAAATGGACTTATGGACGAGCTTCAAGTTATTACATACTCGCATTTTACAGCATGACAGTTGTATGCGAAGCGCCTGTAAAATGCTCATCAACAAAATGGATGGCAGGTGAGTGCCCTTGAATGAACTGATTCGCAGACTGATCCACAAGCACCGCACCAATTGTCCCTTTGATATTGCTTCTGCTCTTGGCATTCATATCCGTTATTCGGATCTGGGCAAGACGACCAAAGGGCTGTATTTTCGGAAGCTGCGCCGCCGCTTCATTGTAATTCATAACGATCTCACCCCAGAATGGGAGCGTTATGTATGTGCTCACGAATTGGGCCATGACCGACTCCACAAGGGAATTAGTCGATTCTTTCTGGAAGAGCATTCTTATTTCCAGCCGGGAAAATGGGAGCGGCAGGCCAATCATTTTGCAATCCTACTGCTCAGTGAGGGGCATCCCCCTCTGCCAGACGAGCCTCTGAACACGTATATGTCCAGAATTGGTCTCCCCCAGGAGGTCTCCGTATTTTGGCCACCCTCTACGGGCCTGGACTCTCCTGATATCAACAAATAATCAGTTTGTTAGATTGATGGCATATATTTTTACGTAGTTTTTACGTTTTTCTACGTTTTTTTTGATAGAATCATATTGGGCTGATAGAACTACTACATAATATGTCCTTGGAGGCCTTGGCCCAAGAGGACGCGGAGCGCATCCCATGCTGCTTACCTGCGGTTACAGAATCCTGCGATTCCTACAGATTCAGCGGATTCTATAATCTATACAAAAACATATTAGGAGGTTATATCTACATGAAGCAATGGAGAAGGCTCTCTGCCGTGCTATTGTCTGCTACTATGCTCTTCGGAACTGCAGGAATGGCTATGGCTGATACTGCAGCCGATACCGCTGTGCCTGAAGGCAGCAAGCACATCACACTGCTGCATACGAATGATGTTCACTCTCATGTCGTAGCAAACGATCCCGAGATGGGGTATGCCAAGCTGGCGGGTATCATCGACAAGTATCGCGGGGAGAACCCGAACACACTGCTGCTGGATATCGGTGATGCAGTGCATGGTACAACCTTTGCAACGCTGGTGAATGGCGAGAGCATTCCAACCGTAATGAACAAAATGGGCTATGATGCGATGGTTCCTGGTAACCATGAATTCAACTATGGTTCCACTCAACTCGTAAAGCTGGCCGGTCTGATGAATTTCCCTATGCTCAGTGCAAACGTAAAGAAAACAGACGGAACCCGCCTGTTCGAGCCTTATACCATTAAAGAAGTAGACGGCGTCAAAGTCGGGCTTATCGCACTGACTACGCCTGAAACGGCTTATAAGACCAACCCTAAGAACGTAGAAGGCATTGAATTCACTGATCCTTCTGCTGAGGCTAAAGCGATCGTGGACGAAATTCGTGACGACGTAGACGTAATTGTCGTAATGGGACATCTGGGTCAGGATGCTTCTAGCACGGATACTAGCTTCAAGGTGATCAAAGAAGTTCCAGGTATTGATATCTTTATTGATGGCCATAGCCACACCGTGCTGGAGAACGGCCTGGTCAGCGATAACGGTACGCTGCTTACCAGCGCCGGGGAATATTCCAAATACCTGGGAGTCGTTGATTTCTGGGTCAATGAAGGCGAAGTGGTTAGCAAGAAGGCTCAATTGATCGATCAGACCAAAGCGGCTGATATTGCTCCAAATACAGAGGTTGCTGCGCTCATTGATTCCATTCGTAAAGAGCAAGAGCCTATTCTGGCACAGCAGGTCGCTACGACTACTGTAGAGCTGGACGGCGTGCGTGAGCATGTTCGTGCAGGCGAGACCAATCTTGGTGATCTCATCGCCGATGCACTCAAGGACGTGAGTGGCGCTGATGTAGCTTTGACAAATGGTGGCGGCATCCGTGCTTCCATTAAGGCCGGCAACGTAAACAAAGGAGACATCATTACGGTGCTTCCATTCGGTAACCAAGTGGTAACTCTTGAGGTTACTGGTGCTGACCTGAAAGCTGCTCTGGAGAACGGTGTTGCTTCCTACCCGGAACCAAGCGGCGGCTTCCCGCAAGTATCTGGCATGACCTTCAAGATTGATACTTCCGCAGCAGCGGGTAATCGGGTCGTTGACCTTTTGGTAGGCGGTGAAGCCTATGACCCTGCTGCCACGTATACGCTGGCTACGAATGACTTTACTGCAGCTGGCGGAGACCAATACAGCATGTTCACGAAATATCCGCAAGCTGGTATGTATGGCTCGCTGGATGAGGCTTTGATCCGGTACATGCAACAGCCAGGAACCATTGCAGCTGAAGCAGATGGTCGAATCTCTGCAGTAGGTGCTTCTACGACCGTACCTAGCCCAGAACCGACGCCAGAGCCTGCTGCTCCTGCACCAGCTCCAACTCCAGCTCCACAGCCAACACCAGAGCCTGTAGCCACTCCTAAGCCACAGCCTGCGAAGCCATCTGCTCCGCAGACAACGGATAAGGAGATCTATATCGTTAAATCCGGAGACACATTGACGTCGATCTCCAAGAAGTACGGAACAACTTGGCGGAATCTGCAAAAGCTGAACAAACTGAGTAATCCGAATCTGATCTATCCAGGTCAAAAAATTATTCTGCCAGCATCCTAATGGCATGATGACAAGTACAGTTCAGTAATGCTAGTCTGACGGACCAGCATCCGCAAGGAACTTATGCATCAAATTCCAGCAAGAAGCAAGGACCTCAGCTTCCACATGATCGTGGAGCTGAGGTCCTTTGCTATGTAAAAAAATATCCAGCTAACGTATTGACTCTGTGATACCTGAGGATAGATACTTAATAAATCAAGCTGCTGCCAGAAATGCAGCATATTATTATGATTCTTTTGCAAAAGGAGCTTGGCCCATGCAATACGTAATCTACGATCTGGAGTTTACCGTCAGCCGCCATACGAATTATTCTTCTGAAATCATAGACATTGGCGCAGTGAAGTGCACACAGGAAGGCGACAGGCTTGTCATCTCGGACCGCTTCCATACCTTCGTACGTCCTACGAATCGTCCCGTATTATCTGCAGACACCATTCGCTTCACTGGCATTGGTCAGAAGCAGATTGATGCCGCGCCCTTATTTGGTGAAGCCGCCAGCCAGTTCGCAGCGTGGCTGGGGGAACCAGGCAGCTATTATTTGTGTGCTTGGGGACCAGATGATCGGATGAAGCTTATTTCTCACTGTCGCACGCATAGAACAGACCTGTCCTGGATTTGCAATACCAACGATATCCAGAAACAGATCTCGGCTGTGCTAGGGGAACCAGGGAAGTACCGTCAGCTAAGCCTCGGCCAGGCGCTGGAAAGCTGCGGAATTGTCTTCGACGGGCGTCAGCATAGTGCACTGGATGATGCCGTGAATACAGCCGAGCTATTCATTCGTTACTTCGATCAATTGAATCTCGTGACGAATAATGCGGCTAATGAGGAGTCGATCAGTTCAAAAGTCGTGTATTCCAGCAGCGATGACGAGGATGAGGGCTACAATCCATTCGGTAATCTTGCCAATCTGTTTCGCGATAAGACCTGAACACACAGGCTGATTAGCAATATGGTCAGCCTATTTCCAGTAGAGGACGAACATTCTCTCCCGTGCTGCAATTATGCTTTCGTTGAAGCTCTGTTTTAATAATCGCTTCCTTCTGCCTTCTGCTCGGCATAGATGGTTCCCCACATATTCAGCATTTCTCTTAACCGTTGTCTATAGTGGATGGGCTCAAGAATTTCAGCTCCAGGTCCAAACTTGTACAGCCATTGTAAAAAATCGCTATCCCGATTCACTGTAACCTCAAATAATAGACTTCCATCAGGTAGATCCTTCAGAATTGGCTTAACGAATAGCTCCTCCGCTTTGATGGTCTGCGCCAGTTCACGATCAAATTTAATGATAAATCGAGTATGATCCTGACCTTTGCGTACAGACCATGTATGACGAAAAAAGTGCTCTACATCATAGCTTTCCTTGCGGAACGTACGAGAGAGTATTCGGACACTGCGGAATCGGCTGATCCGAAATGTCCGTACCTTGGATTGAGAATGACAATAACCTAACATGAAGAACCTTCGTTCCTGAGGAATGAGACAATAGGGATCAATTCGTTGTAGTCCCTCATCAACTCCTTGGCCAGGATAATAATCTACTTCTATCGTTTGCTGGGTCAGGCTGGCTAATATAATAGGCATAAGAGAATAAGGCTGATCTTCTCGGCTAGAAGGCTGACCTAAGCGAATTATGTTAGTAAGCTGCTGTGCAACATTGGCCTGCTCTACTTTCTTCTTCTGGGCTGATGCCATTACCTTCTCATAGGCGCTTTCGAATCCATCCGGCAGCATAGGCTTCACCCGATCCATCACCATAGATAGCATGGAAAAAGCAGCTGCCTCTTGTTCCGTCCAATTCAGCGGGTATAAGGCAAAATTGCTAATGAATATGTATCCTTTACCATGCCCCATATTGGTGATGGGGATATGCATAGCACTGAGCGCTTCCATATCCCGATAGATCGTCCGCTCCGATGTCTCACAGCGCTCTGCGAGTTCTCTTGCCAAAATGCCAGGGTTCGCCTGTACAATGGTAATGATGCGCATGAGCCGAATCAATCGATCAGTCAAGGACTTTCCTCCTCTTTAACATAGTAAATTAGACTCGCCCAACATTTTCATAAATGACATACATTTTTCATTTTAATGCAGGTTAACTATGGTTTTTGTGACTATTTAGAGCTTGCGGGAAATATTTCCTTATTGAACCAGTACTTCTTTTTTTACTACATAAGTCTCGTTCCATGAGCGATATAAATCCAAAAAAATCTCGGCTTCCCGCAAATAATCGTAATCCCCTAGTCTTGTAGCCCGGATCAACAAGCTATCTGCATGTCTCCGCAGCATGTCCCCTCCCTGTACAGCTGACCCCCTTTCATATAGACGCAGTGCCTTTCTCAATATCTCGAAGGATTCATTGAACATTATGAATTTCTGCACTCTCGGGTTAGGAGAGGCCATGATCAGACCTGTATGCAACGTAAAATGAACAAACAACATTTCCGAACGCAGTGCGGTGCGCTCGTCACTGCCAGGTCTACGCCAGCTCCACTCTACTGCACATACAGCATGCCTCCCGGAGGGATGCGGGTCGACTCGAAAGTCTAGCAAAGCATGCCTGCTCTGGCCACTATACAAATTCCCACAGTGTATTATGACTTCTCCGGGGCGATCATTCAGATCCATTTCCACTCTAGTTCCTAAGACTCTACCAAAATGAGTTCCTGGTTCAGGTATCAGGTGCATTCGAAGATCACAGCCTATCATTTTGGGTCTCATATGGATACGTCTTCTGCGACCATAGACTTTCCCCCACTCTACCAGCAAATGAGCCTGATGCCTTCCAGTAGCGGACATAGCCTCTCTACTCCAGGTATAGCTAACATCTAACATGCTACTCATGAACATTTCCCCCTATTGTACGCAAATATATCTATACCCTATCAGGAAGAATCGTCATCATATTGTCAGGGAACATCAGTTCCGTGGAAGAAAATACCCATATTTTTAGTCAAGCGTGTATTTCAGCCTAAAAAAATCCTTTTTTTGTGATGTTTTTTACATTAAAACCTTTGATTTTAGTTATCTATGCCCTTGTATTCTACAAATCAATAACAAGAAGCTTGCGTAATTACGAATTCTAACACGGACCCTATTCCTCCATGCGACATTCTACGCAGTAGGACATCACAGATATGCAGGAGGTATATACGACAAAAAGCCACAGTGCAGGATCTAGAAAGCCGTGTGGCTTTTCCTGCTCTGTGGCCTATCGTAACAATGGTTGTAGATTAACTCGTTCAAGAAGTTGTGCTATTCAGCTCAGCTTAACCAAAAGAACGCTGTAGCATTACACAGATGGCGGGGACGTCTTCTCATGAACCAGCTCCGTCTGTATGAGCTCATAGGTGACACTATCCAGCATAAGCTCCTTGCCCAAAGGCTTGCCATTCACGGTAATCCATATCTTTTTGTAGGCTTCATCTTGCTTTTTCATATCCGTCCAGCTCCTCTTTATGTGAAATAGTTCTAATAATTTTTCAGCTCTTAGTGATCTGGGTGCTACTGAAGGTCGTATGGTGTCGTAGTATAGAAGTATGGCTCGTATGGCTCAAATAGTGCAGCAACATGGATGTATTGCCCCCTGTCGCTCTGAACTTTATTCATATACCCCGTTTGGGGTACACTTAAACCAATCCTGATTCAACTATAGCTGAGGAGGAACCCTATATGCTTTTCAGACTTCGCAGTCTCCTTCCACGATGGCTTATGCTTCTGAGTATGTCTGTTGCAGTCTGGCTGTGGAGTGGACAAGCTCATGCTGGATACTGGGAGGATGTCACCCATGGCTGGGAGCAGCTCTCCCGCTTGCCTGGAGAGGTACAGCAGCTTCAGGACAGCTACCAGGAGACCAAAGCGCAGCTGGAGGAGGCCCAACAGAGCCTTGAGAGCTACCAGGAGCTGAACGCCAAGCTCTCCACACAGAATCAGCAGCTGGCTGCTACAGTAAGTGAGCTGACCCAGCTGCAACAGCAGCGGGAAGCTGCCTCACATCGCAATCGTATACTTTTGTGGACCGCGGTCGGTCTATTCGCTGGTTATTTCCTATTTATACGCGTATTACGTCTGGTTATGAAGCTCCGCTCCGGACAGAGCTACTGATCATTTCTGCAATGCCAATGTAGTCATTGGATCACAGGCAGCAAGGATAACGAGGTGACAAGGTGCAAATACACAATGAAAATGAGCTCAGCGATCTGGGAGGATCAGCCGTGACCTTTGATCTGGTTGAAGATGATCTTGTCCATGTCCTTCATCCGCAGCAGATTATTGCATATCGTGGCTCCAGTCATTTACGACATGACAAGCTGATGAATATCAAGGGCATGTACCGCAAGCGCAAGCTGATTCAGGCGGATTTCAGCGGTCCATGCCGCTTCACAGCGGCTCTGCCCCCAGGCTTCTCCTTCACAACGGTGCCGATTGAGGATGGCAGTAGCCTCCTGTACGACTTTCGCTATCTGTTCTACTATACGCACGGCATCCGGATGAGAACGAAGCTACTTAACGTCAAGAATATGCTCTTCACCAAGGAAGTCCTCAAGATGAGATTTGATGGAAGCGGCGAGATTGGTCTACTGACCCCCGGCATGGTCTGTCAGGAAGCTCTGGATCCCGAGAAGCCTCTGTACATCGAAGCGAGCAGTGTGATCGCTTATCCCGAGCAGGCCAAGCTGGAGCTGGCCGTGTACGGCAATCATCTGGCCAGTCAACATATGAGCTATCATCTAAAGATGACTGGACAAGGAACTGTACTGTTTCAAGCCGGACAGCATAGCCGCAGGCTGGAGCAGGATCTGGCGGATGAAGGACTGATGAAACGAGTGTTGCGTGAAATTATTCCTTTCGGAAGTGTATTCATTAAATAGCTCTAACATGCTATAATGTTACGGTGCTGGTTATGCTCTTTGAATTAAGAACACCCGCGCAGTGCAGTTGCAGTAGATCAAGCAGCAGTTCAATAATTGAAGATATTCCGTGCATAGTCACGGGAGAGGTTCGCGAACTCCCTCTATAAAAAACTATTTGGCGCTTGGCCCCCAGTGAAAATTCTGGATGAGGCAAGGCCTGTTTTTTGTTGGATGCCAGTTCATGAAACTCTCCGTCTTCCTTTGGCAAAGCCGTTGCTTTGCAGATTCCAAGAAGATTGAGAGGTTTTTTTATGCTTAAAAATGAGAAAGCCATCGTTGTATTCAGCGGTGGACAGGATAGCACAACCTGCCTGTATTGGGCGCTTGAACGCTTTGCAGAGGTCGAGGTCGTTACCTTCGATTACGGCCAGCGCCACAAGCTGGAGATTGAGGTCGCTGCGGGCATTGCCCGTGATCTTGGCGTGAAGCAGACGGTGCTGGATATGAGCCTGCTAAATCAGCTGGCCCCGAATGCCCTGACACGTGATGATATTGAGATCACACAAGCCGAGGGCGAGCTGCCCAGCACATTCGTAGATGGACGCAACATGCTCTTTCTGACCTTTGCCGGGATCATGGCCAAGCAAAAAGGTGCACGTCACATCATTACAGGCGTATGTGAAACCGACTTCAGTGGCTACCCGGACTGTCGTGATGTATTTATTAAATCCTTGAACGTAACATTAAATCTGTCCATGGATTATCAATTCGTGATTCATACGCCGCTGATGTGGCTGAATAAAGCCGAGACGTGGCGTCTCGCAGACGAGCTGGGTGCATTTGACTTCGTGCATACCCGGACGCTCACCTGCTACAACGGCATCATTGGAGATGGCTGCGGCGAATGTCCTGCGTGTCATCTGCGCAAGGCAGGATTGGATGAATATCGGAATGAGCTTGCCCAGTCATCCAAGGACTCCACAGCCGGAGGTGCTTCGCATGCGTGAGCCAGGACCTTTTCGGATCGTTGAGCAACTTCAAAAGTTCGGAGAGGATATTCGTCACGATCAGCTCCGCTATCATAACAAGCGTGTGTTGGTGAGCAAGGAATTCACCTTCGATGCCGCCCATCATCTTCACGCCTACGAAGGCAAGTGTAAGAACCTGCACGGTCATACCTATAAGGTAGTCTTTGGCGTTAGCGGCTATCCGAACGAGGTCGGCCTTACCATTGATTTTGGCGATATCAAGAGCATCTGGCAGGAGTATATTAACGACTATCTTGACCATCGCTATCTTAATGAGACATTGCCACCGATGAACACAACGGCAGAGAATATGGTCGTCTGGATGTTCGAGCAAATGGAAACCGCGCTTACCTCACCTGAATACAGGGATCGCGTTCGCGGTGGACGTACCGAATTCGTGCGACTGTACGAGACACCGACGAGCTATGCGGAGGTCAGACGGGAGTGGATGCTCAATGACTAGTATAGCCACCATGAATACAAGCACGGCAGCTTCCATTCCTGTACTGGAGGTCTTCGGGCCTACCGTACAGGGCGAAGGCATGGTCATCGGACGCAAGACCATGTTCGTCCGCACCGCTGGCTGTGATTATCGTTGCTCCTGGTGCGATTCGGCGTTCACTTGGGATGGCAGTGCGAAGGATCAGATCCGTCGGCTGTCTCCTGAAGAAATCTGGACGGAGCTACACAGCATCGGCGGCGATCGCTTCTCTCACGTTACCATTTCAGGCGGCAATCCCGCTCTGCTTCCGCAGCTGTCCGGCCTCATTGAGCTGTTGCATGAGCATGGAATTGCGACTGCAGTGGAGACTCAGGGCTCCCGCTGGCAGGATTGGCTGCTGAGCATTGATGAGGTTACGGTCTCTCCCAAGCCGCCTAGCTCGGGAATGGCAACGGATTGGGACATTCTTGATGGACTCGTTCAACGTCTGGCAGCTCGTCCTGGTTCGAAGTCATACAGCATCAAGATTGTTATTTTTGACGAGCAGGATCTGGACTACGCTCGCGAGGTCTACAGAAGATACCCGGATGCTCCTCTGTTCCTCCAGACAGGTAATCCGGATGTCCACACGCCAGCGATCACAGACCAGGCCTTGTCGCTACTGGCCCGTTATGAGTGGCTCATTGATCGGGTCATGGAGGACCCGGAGTTGAATGACGTCAGAGTACTTCCTCAGCTTCATACGCTGGTCTGGGGCAATAAACGAGGAGTCTGATTCATATTTTGCGCCGCAATCTATTTTTATTTATATAAGGAGTGCTACTTATGGCAGGAAGACAAAAAGAAGATCTGAGTGAGATTACGTTGCTTGGCAACCAAGGAACCAAGTATACCTTTGAATACGATCCAGGCATTTTGGAGAGCTTTGACAACAAGCATCCATACCGTGATTATTTCGTAAAATTCAATTGTCCTGAATTCACCAGTCTGTGTCCGATTACCGGACAGCCTGATTTTGCCACGATCTATATCAGCTATATCCCTGACATCAAGATGGTCGAGAGCAAGTCTCTCAAGCTGTATCTGTTCAGCTTCCGTAATCATGGTGATTTTCATGAAGACTGCGTAAATATCATTATGAATGACCTAATCAAGCTCATGGACCCACGCTACATTGAGGTATGGGGCAAATTCACACCACGAGGCGGGATCTCGATCGACCCTTACACCAACTATGGCAAGCCTGGCACGAAATATGAGCAAATGGCTGAGCATCGCATGATGAACCACGATATGTATCCGGAAAATATTGATAACCGTTAAACAACACGTCGATAAGCAATAAGCAACAGGCGAGGCTATTCGAGGCTATGGTCTAGCCCGGACTTCAGGAACGTCTGCAGCACGTACCTTTCCAAGGCCGCTCTCTTCATCATTCTGTAGAATGGGTAGAGGGCGGCCTCTTATTCACATTTCTGTGTTATACTGTTAGCACTTGTTATCTGTATATTTACATAAGCATGTTGTGTGAGCCTTCGAGCATGCTGTCACAATGATCTGCAAAGGAGAATGAGCATGCCCGCCCCTAGTGTCGCCAAGCCGCGAGAGCTCCCAGGGACTCCCTCATCCGGAGCCCAGCCTCAAGGCACGGTCTTTTACATCTTGATTGCAATTAGTCTTGTACACTTATTCAACGATTCGATTCAATCCGTCATTCCAGCTATATTCCCGATTCTGAAGCAATCCATGCAGCTAAGCTACACGCAGATCGGCTGGATTGCGTTCACAATTAATTTTACGGCCTCCATCATGCAGCCCGTCGTCGGCTGGTTCGCGGATCGTCGGCCTACACCAGCCCTGCTACCGATTGGGATGTGCTTTACGTTCACAGGAATGCTCCTGCTCGCCTTTGCCAAAGATTATAGTGCCGTGCTCGTAGCGGTTACCTTTGTGGGCCTTGGCTCAGCAGCCTTTCACCCTGAAGGGTCGAGGGTATCCCATATGGCTGCCGGAGCCCGTCGTGGATTGGCCCAATCCATCTTTCAGGTCGGCGGGAATGCTGGTCAGTCCCTGGCACCAATCCTGACGAGTCTCGTCTTCATCCCGCTGGGGCAGTTCGGTGCGATCTGGTTCACTGGAGTCGCTGCTGCAGGGATTGCGGTACAAATCTTCATTGCACGCTGGTATGGTCGCATGCTCACTGCTGGAGTCCAGCGGCGGAAGCAGACGAATTCACGCGCGATTCATCCCGATGTGCGGCGACGAATCGCGACGGCTCTCGTACTGCTCGTATTACTGGTGTTCATTCGCTCATGGTACATCTCCTCCATCGGAAGCTATTACTCCTTCTATCTCATGGAGGTGTTCAAGGTGGATCTGAGCAGTGCACAGCTGTACATCTTCCTGTTTCTTGCGGCAGGTGCCGTCGGTACCTTCTTCGGAGGTCCGCTGGCTGACCGCTTCGGAAAACGCAATGTGATCTTCCTGTCGATGGCTTTGGCTGCGCCAATGGCCCTGTTACTGCCTTATGCCAATCTGTTCTGGACGGGTATCCTGCTTGCGCTGATCGGGTTCATTCTCCTGTCCAGCTTCTCTGTCACCGTCGTCTATGCACAAATGCTGGTACCTGGCAAGATCGGCACCATCTCAGGGCTGATCACCGGGCTTGCCTTTGGTCTGGGTGGCGTGGGCGCCCTCGTCATGGGGAACTGGATAGACTTCGCGGGGATTACGACCGTTATGTATGTATCTGGCTTCCTGCCACTGCTCGGCATACTGACTTACCTGCTTCCATCAGACCGCACGCTTAATCGCTGGGCTGAGGAGAACGGTGCAGAAGTCTAGACCTACTTTTCATTCGGGCTACGCTGATAGCTTTACATGCTATTATCTAATAAAAAAAATACACCTGCAGACTGGTCAAGACCCCATTTAGTGGACATTGAAAAAACACCTAAGCTAGAAACTGGCGTCGGTACTCTACCGGCGTCAGTTTGTTTAATTTACGCTGTGGTCGTCTTCGGTTGTAAAAACGTATGTATTTCTCAATTCGTCTTTGTGCCTCTGCCAGATTTCGTATATCATAGGGATAGAGTCCTTCCGTTTTGAGATGCGAGAAGAAACTCTCCATGGAGGCGTTGTCTAGGCAATTGCCCCGGCGAGACATGCTGATTTGGGCGCCAACCTTTGGCAGCATGTCGTGGTAAGCATGAGACGTGTACTGGAACCCTTGGTCGCTGTGAACGACCAATCCGGTCACGTCTTTTTGCTTTGCAAATGCCTTGGCAAAGGTCTGGAGGACCAGCTCATTGTCGTTACGTTCGCTAAGTTGGTAGGCCACAATCTCGTTATTGAATAGGTCTTTGACTGCTGAGAGATACAACCAGCGTTCGCCTACCCGGTATTGAGTCACATCCGTCACCCATTTCTGGCTTGGTTTTTCGGCTGTGAAATTTCGCTTAAGCAGATTATCAGCTACACGCTCGGCAGCCTGGTATGTCATATTAAATCGACGTTTCCGGCGAATGCTGGCTTGAAGACCGAGCTTTTGCATAAGGCGCAGCACCTTCTTGTGATTCATCCATACACCTTCATCCTGCCACAAGAACAGCTGGATCTGCCGGTAGCCATACCTTCCTTCGTAGCGTTTATACACCGTGCGGATGAGTCGTTTAGCACCGGCGTCTGGGTCGTTGTTCTTCCGCTTCAAATATGCGTAGTAACCACTTCTAGAGACGCCAAGGAGTTGGCAGTATTCAGCTACTTGGCCGATGTCCGCTGCTTGCTCAATGAGCTTGAAGCGCTGTTCTTTCCCTCCCGCATCCAGATTTCCAAACACTTTTTTAGCATCGTATTCTCCCGTTTCAACTGCTGAACATATCGCTCCTGATCTAAATATTCTTTCCGCCTTCCTCGTTGATCCAATAGACCAAACTCACCTTTCTCACGGTATTTTCGCATCCAACGCTTCATCCGACCCTGATCTTGGATTCCGAAATGATCGTTGATCTGCCGATACGTCCACTTTTCCTCTACGTGCAGGCGAATTGCCTCCACCTTGAGTTCCTCGGAATACGTCTTAAACTTTTGACCTTTAATAGCCATTAAAAATGCACCCCCTAGAAATTCATCGGTTAAACCAAGGGGTTTTTCCAATGTCTATTCTAAGGGGTGCACTTCAGACCGCCTCTGGTGGCTTTGCAGGTGTATTAGCTTTGTTGATGTACTGGTTATTCTGCAGACTTCAGAATATGACTATCTATCTTGATTACTGCCTTGCGAATGGTCATATTGCTACCGGCTTCACAGCATGGACGATGAATATCCTGTGGCGTGAAGAGCACGTACATACCCTCCTCCAAAATAACATCGATCTCATCAGTCATTTCTCTTGCAAAAAATACAATGTCCTTCTCACTCATTAAATCTTCTTCCACAGGTTGTCCATTCAAGCGGGCCGTACCGATACGCTCCCGTCCGTGGATCAAATACTGGATATCGAGAAATCTCTCATGCGCCTCTGGACGCTTCTCTGCTGTAGGTGCTGTCTCAGCCTCCTGCAGTAGACAAAAGATCCGATCTCCATCAATATCATATCTACCATTCTCCAGGCCCGAAAAATCCGTCTGCTGCAAAAACGCCATCGCTTGATGAATAGCTGGGTGCAAAAGCTCTTTCTCTTGCGCCCAGTCCGAAAGTCGACCAATAAACATTACCGTCGCTCCTTACTTTGCTGAATAGGATGAATTTCACAAATTAGAAAAAAGTAAGCGGTATCATTATAAACGCTGGATAGGATATTGTATATGCCAAATCGCACAGCTCAGGTATATATTGCTACGTTATGGTCGTTTTTGAGCGATGTTACGAGGTTATATTTCTATAAAGTTCTACTTTTTGATATACACGTTCGTCGGTATTCAGACATTAATACTACATTAATCTTGCTGCGTTATAATAGCCGTTGGTTAGGGTAGGGAAAGAAGGGAGTCATGCATGTTGGAAAAGAAAGGAAAGCCGCGGATTGCGGAGTGGAGCGAGCTGCGCGGCCTTGCCTTTATGGCTATTGTGCTGCAGCACAGCATCGGGGAGTATATTTACAGAAGCGATATTTTGCAGCCGGATTCGACCATGCTGGTTATGATCTATCATCTGACCCGTTTTGGCACGCCGACCTTTGTTTTTCTTTCAGCGGCGCTGCTATTTTATAATCACAAGAACGATGTGAGCTACCCGAAATATATAAAAAGACGGTTCTCTGATATTTTTGTTCCGTTTATGCTCTGGACCATCATTTACTGGCTGGTGACTCGTATGTGGTCGTCCCATACCTGGACGGAGCCTTCCTTCTGGACGGGGCTATTGAAGGAATTTATAATCCCGACTCAAGGTTATCATTTGTGGTTCGTCGTCATGATCTTCCAGTTCTATATTCTGTTCCCTCTTGTTGTGATCGGAGTGAACCGGGTCCGTAGCGCACTGAATGGGTATGACAGCACCTTCCGCACGCTACTGACCGGAATGCTGTTAGCTGTACTAGGCTGCGCTTATGCGCTCCTGATGCACTGGTCCTACTATGACATGGCTGACTGGTACGAACGAATGCCAAGCTGGCTCCAACCGTTCATTCAGTTCCGCACTTATAATGTGCTGATGTATTTCTTTTACATTGCACTGGGAGCCGTATGTGCGGGAATGATAGGGGCCTGGCGACGGTGGGTCATGAAAGTCCTGCCCTGGAATGGCATCGCGTTCGTCCTGTTGTACATGATTATGGGTTATACCGTGCTGAACCAGTCAGGTACGACCATGAATCTGAACATTTCCACCTATCTCAAGCCAAGCACCTTCCTGTTGATCATTTCGCAGATTCTGCTGCTCTATGGTCTGCTACTTCGTACGGATACAGCGGTGGAGCCAGGACCGTTCCGGAAAATGCTAGCCTGGATGGGCAGCTATTCCTACGGTGCTTATTTAGCTCATGCACTGGTATTGCTACTGGTGTCGCTGTTAACCCGGGAATGGTCCCTGGAAGGCTATCACATGATTGCTACACTATTGACCTTTGTTGTGGTCACTAGCGTCTCTCTAGCGATTAGCAGAGGCTTGTCCTCACTTTCTCTTGGCCGCTGGCTCGTGGGTCCCGGCAAGAAGCGTTCTCTGAAGCTGCCTTGGACACGTACCTCCACCTCCGCTGATCAATCGGCAGCTGGAACCAGTCTGTGAATAAGAAAGTATAGAACCTTGCAATACAAACTTTAAATATTACTTTGTTGATAGCTAAAGGTCGCGCTGCGTCTTATCACAGTTGCGGCCTTATTTGGAGCGCTCAGTGCCTTTACCGGTCGATTTCTGCTCTTTGCATTGAGATGAATCCCTGGCGTGGATATCCCGCAATGGTTGATTCACAATCTTCTGCAGCCACACCTTCGCTTGTTGCTGGCGCTGCTCTGCCTCCTTTGGCGTCAGCCTTCCCTCCTTCAGCATTTGCTGTTGATTATTATTCATGACGAGCATGAGCTGATCAATTAACTGAACCTCATTCCAGCCTCGTTTTGCCTTAGCCAGTTGGGCAAGCGTCTTGCCTGCTTCAATCTCTTTGTGTATCTCCTTCCGGCTCATGCCGAGCAGTCGAGCTGTCTCTGCCATGAACGAATGCTTAGGTCTATGTGATCTGTACAGTAAATGATGACCCGGCTCGGACTTCTGCTCTCTGGATGGTGCAGGATGAGCCGGATGGATCTCGGAGCTGTGTGCATGCATGGGCATTGAGCTCAGCAACAGGACCACGGTGCATCCAATCCATACAGGCCGTTTCCAATGTAATGCCACAATTATACCTCCTTATTGTCTTGTCTTTTCCTCCAATTCCGTAATATTATGACATGGATGTCCCATTATTATGCAGAGTTTTCCTGTGACTATAACGGGACGTACATTGGAAGGCGGGAGGCTAACTATGAAATGGTACACGACATACAAGGATGAGCTGGAGATTGTTTTTGCAGATGCCCGAGACCGAGTCAATCAATTCCCACTAGCTCTGCGGAACCAAGCTCTTCAGTACATGGATCGCTTTGATCCTCTTCAAGAGGACAGTACGCGCAATTACATTTGTTATCTGCTTCCCTACTGGCTGCGTGATTTCACGGGTCTCAGCCATGATGTCTACCGCCGATTGGCCCTTGGCAATGTCTTTGTCATGCTGTACTTCCTGCTGCAGGACGATGTGATCGATTCTCAAGCAGAGGATTGTCGCACACAGCTAGTACTAGCGAACTTATTCCTAACGGAAAGCCTGGATATATATCAGCGTGACTTTTCCACCAATTCAGCGTTCTGGGGGTACTACCGTACATATGTCCATGAATGGGCCGACAGCGTCGCTGGAGAGCTATTGAAGGATGATTTTCAGCAGGATCGGAGAAAGGTTGCTCTGAAGGCTAGCCCGCTCAAGCTCGCTGGTACTGGAGCCCTGATACTGGCTAGCAAGGAAGCCTTTATTCCTGCGGTTACTGGCATGATAGATGACGCATTGGTCGTACTGCAGATGTCCGATGACTGGGCAGACTGGAGAGAAGATCTGGAAGCAGGAGACTACAACTGTCTGCTATCACTGGTCAGTGCAGAGAATGGACGCAGCTATATGGAAGGACTGGAAGCGCACCAGATTGAACAGGCTATCTTCCTGCACGATGTCTTGAAGAGATATGCCTACATCGCAATCGACATCACGGAGCATCTTGGGCAAGTACAGCCTGTCATTCCGGATTTGCATCAATTCACCGAGGAAATCGCAAGGGAACTGCTGGAGGAGGCCGAATCACTTGAAGCGGGGAAACAGCGATTGCAGCGAGGGGGATTGGAGTATTGGCTGTCGAGACACTTGGAGTGATCGGGCACAAGTTGCTTGGCATGTTTGGTATTTATATAATTTAAAATTGCAACAAAATGTATCATGAATATAGCCTAATTCCGAAGCTGCATGCTATACTGGATGGGACAAGCGCTTCATACCCTTAGGAGAGGATGATATGGATGGCTATCAATGAACTTCTTCAAACACAGGTAATTCAAAAAGCCTGGGAAGATCCGGAGTTCCGGGAAAGACTGCTGCATGATCCTAAGTCCGTTATTCAGGAGATGCTCGGAATTCAGCTTCCAGAGCATATTCAGCTGAAGACATTGGAGGAGACACCTGATCAAATCTATCTGGTGCTGCCACCGAATCCATCAGGAGTCTTATCAGCCGTTAGACCTCAGGCAAGGTGGTAACAGCGTTTAACCGTGGGGAACTGAAGCTCATCGTAGCTCAACCCGAAAAAAAAAGCCGGAGTTATCCGGCTGACGGGAATCGGACAACAGCTTCTGTCCCCACCCCTTTTGAGCTTGTAAATGAAATGCTGCCTCCCATCGCTTCAATAATTCGAAACGTCACCATCATTCCAAGCCCCGTACCTTTTGTCTTGTTGGAGAAATAAGGTTCCCCAAGACGTGACAACGTCTGCGAGTCCATCCCTTCACCGTTATCCCGAATGTGAATGATGACCTCTTTGCCCTCCTGATATGCCCATATGTTGATCTGACCCTCTTCATCCAAAGCTTCAATGCTGTTCTTGATAATATTAATGAACGCCTGCTTCAGCTTGGAGGAGTTCCCGCGCACATTCAGTCCAGGCGGAATATCTAGGTAGATGCGATCACCCTGCAGATTAGCCATTGGACTGATGATGGCCTCAATATGCCTGAATTCTTCCAGCAGCTGCAGCGTCTTCACATGGTCAGGCTCTGGCTTCGCAAAGGTGAGGAAGTCGGTAATAATACTGGATGCTCTGTCCAGCTCACCTAGAGCAATATCCAGATATCCCTTATTCTTGCCCTTCTCCTGACCGCTAATGAGCTGTAGGAAGCCGCGTGTCACTTGCAGGGGATTGCGCACCTCATGAGCTACGGATGCAGCCAGATCACTGATGATATCCATCTTCTCCGAGCGCTGAAGCTCATTATTGAACATTTCCAGCTCACGAGAATATTGGACGACCTGACGGTGCTTCTCTGTCAAGCGTCGGCCCAGAATCGTAATCAGTGAAAGAATGAAGCCAACGACGCCCCATTTCCATAAGAAGAACTCATATTGCCCCTGTCTGACGTAATAAAGCAGTAGCTCTCCTACAGACGAGAAGCAGAAGCATGCGAACCCCATGGACATAATCGAGGCTTCCTTACTCCCCTTCAGCGCCAGCCGAATGACTGAAGAGAAGAGTAGCAGGAGCAGTGCGATGAGTTGCACGCCCAGAAGCAGAACACTAACTACGAAATAGCTATCGTAATAACGATCGCCCGACGATAAATTAATGACCATGAACACCATACAGAACAGGGAGTAGCCTGTTAGCCAAATCCGTGCCCAGCGAATATAACGCTTATCATCCAGAATCTGCTCGAAGAACAGGGCGAGTGCTGGTGACAACATGTACAGTGAAATATCGAATAATTGCAGATAGAGCTTGCCACCCTCTCGATAAAAGGTGAACAGGAACGGAGAATAAGTGACAATCAACACGCCTACCGACAGCACCACGATACATAAAGAAATCCAGAGAAGCAGATTCGGTCGGAATAAAAAGAATGAGCAAAAAGCCAGAACGGTTGCGATTAGGATAAAGGCTCCACCTAGCACGATATCCAGTATATCCTCCCAGATCAGGTCTCCCATCAGCTCCCGATGATCGCCTACGACCACTTTACCGCTAATTCCAACCTTATCCTGACGGCTGTCCATCCATATGTATAGTTCCTTGCCGCTGTCCTTCTGCTGGATCGGAAGCAGTACCTTGTTCAATTCATAGCTGTAAGGACGGTACGATTCATACATAATCATGTTGTCCTTGTAGATCGTAATGTGCTTCCCGTAAATATTCTGAAAATAGATAGCCGGTATCTCATCATACAACTGGGGCACCTTCAATCGGATCCACGCAGCAGTTACACGTTCAGGCTTGTCCGGCAGAACCTCATCCCCTGTAACCGTCGTCCATGACAGATCCTTGGACAGACCCTCATGAATCGTCCCTCTCTCACCTGGTCCAGCCCATCTCATATCCCAAGTCGGAATAACCTGATCCGTAGAAGCTACTCGGGTAGCTGATGCAGGTATAGCGCCAACTGCAGCGAAGATCACTACGATCCAGATAACCGTTATTGCCTTATAAGCGTATTTCATGCAAGGCACCTCAACAGTTTCATTTTCGATGTAGCCATCCTGTGATTACTTCTATGATGGAAGTTATAATACTCGCTCAACTTGATGTTACATGTAATAATTCTATAGCCGCGCCTTGAACACCTGCTTGTAGCATGCACAAACTCATCTGGAGCGAAAGCGGGCCTCCTCATACTGGTTCTCAATCATCTCACGCTCCCGCTTCTCAATCTGATCTCTGTATTCCACCCATTGCTTGCTGTCCTCATCCTCATATATCGTCCATATATCACTGAATAGATAGTCCCGTAGTTCAACAACCTTGCCCGCCAAAATACCATTTGCCCAGTATAGGCCATCAGGGCGGCGGATCACCGTTCGACCATAACCCGGAGTAGACGCCTTCTGTCCGATCCTGATAGACCTCACCATATGTCCGAGTGTCAGCCAGTCCATTGTGTTACCTCCCGTTGTTGGGTCCCTTGCTGAAAAAAACCAGCGTCAGAAGTGTCCATTTATCATACAGCAATAAGGCATCGGTTGAATAGCCTTTCACTTCCCTAGGTAATATATACTTCATCACCCTCATGCGCCGTTTGACCTTGGCGTAGTTGGGGTAAGGTGCCAATAAGAGGCCATAGGTAGCCATAGGTGGCGATGTCTCTTATTCAAGAGAACATGGTCATATTATTTCAGAGGATCAACAAAGATGCACAATCTAATTTATCAAAGGAGATGATTGTCATGCCTAATGATAACCCGAGACTGAACACGGAGCCGTCATTGCAGAACGCAGAGAACAACTGGGACAATCTGACACAGGGAGAAAATGAGACGCTCCAAAATGTACCTGATGCAGATGTACTCAGTCCCAACAGCCCGATTGATCCCTCTGCACCCGAAGAGCTACTTCACGGAATCGACCTGCTGAACGGCTTCGATGGCGAAGAGGATACGCCTCCTGATAACGCTGAAGTGGCGTCTTCACATCCTGAGCGTACATCAGGCTAAGCTTGAAGCTATGCAAAGACATAGCAATCAACTGACACAGACTATAATTATGATTCAAGCCTCCGTTACCCGTTTAAAGTGGTGTCAAGATACTTTATTCGCCGAATTCAAGGAGGGTTACATCATGAGTGAACAACATCGCAAGGTCGATATGGAACGTACCGAAGTAAGGAGAACCTCCGATTCCAGCCGGGTAGCCTCCACATTCATCAAGTATGCTGCCTATATTATTATCTTTTTTGGATTTCTGTATTTTCTGGTCCGCTACGTCTTTCCGATGCTATGATACGATCCGCATGAACAAGGAGATGAAGCATGATGTATAAGGACCCATTAAGTCAGGCTGATCTGGCCTACGAACGCTATAAGAAGCTCTCTCCACCAAGTGCAGAGGCGGACATTCCGGAGAGTGATATGGAATATGTAGGCACCGTCACTGATCACGAGGGATTGGCTTCAATCCCTGACGTCAAGAAAGCTGAACCTGTACGGTCGGCACTTGCAGACCCGTTTGAGGATCGTATGCGTGATAGCGGGAGCGCAGATCATCGACCACGAGGCCCGGGGTCTGCATTACCTCAGGAGCGCTCGGATACGTAGCTCGCCACATAGCTCGGATACCCAAGGTACTGTATGGATAACCTCGGGCAATAGCAAAGCATCCTTATCTCAAGTATACTCAAGGGAACTTTACAGCAGCAGCCCATTAGATACTTTCTGGGCGAATAGATAGATCGGAGTGGGCACAAGCTCACAGAGAATGAAAGACAGCCGACCCATTTCATGAGGCGGCTGTCTTCTTCTGTGTTCTCGGGTAATCTGGCTAGTCGCTGTGTTTTGGATAGCTCGTCATAATCATGAAGTATCTTATCGTAATATTGATAACCTTACCGGGCAGAATGAGCTGTCTTGGCTTGCACTCTGGGCTCCATGGCTCTCGCCTTGCTGTATAAGAGAACTGCAGCCACCAGAAGCATGATGCCATTAATGATGAATACCCAGCGAATCGGTAGCAGATACCCGAGCAATCCTCCCAGTATTGGTCCTGCCATCGTTGCCAGCTGGGATGCCGACTGGTTAAGGCTGAATGCCCGTCCACGAAATTCGCGTTCCGTGACTTGAACGATCATGGCATTAATAGAGGGCAGCACACCTGCATAGAATAGTCCGTATGCAAAGCGAAGCACACCGAAGCCTACAAAATCCGTTACAAAAAACTGCAATATGTTACCGATTCCCGAGCCGATCAGACCAATGAACAGCACCTTGCCGAACCCGATTCTGGAGCCGATTCTTCCCCAGCGTGGAGCCATGACCACCGTGGCAATTCCGACAGCGGAGAAGACAATGCCAGAGGTTAGCGAGGCGCTATTTCGATCAACACCCATTTCCATGACATATACCGTAATTAGTGGCTCCAGGATCATGACCGAGAATGAACTGAGAGCTACCATGCCAAGGAGCAGCACAAAGGGCTTGTTGGCAAAGGCCACCTTCAAATCATCCTTGATATGAGAACGAGGGGCAGAGCTATTCAGCTTGTGCTCCTTCGCGCCGATCGTAGCGATCAGTGCCGAGATCAGAACGACCACGGCAGAGAACAGAAAAGCACTTCGATTCCCGTAATAATGACTAACTACGCCGCCAATCAGTGGCCCTATGATGCTGCCTGTGGCACCCGAGGTAGCCATGATACTCAGTGCATAGCCTGTCTTCTCCTCTGGGGTATTTGTCCCGACGAGCGCAATGGCTGCCGGTACAAACCCGGCCAGCAAGCCCTGAAATACTCTTAGTACAAGAAAAGCGTAAGGATCACTCACAAAATAATTCAATAAATAAAGAACGGCAAGACTGAATCCGGAACGGATGAGCATCGGCTTGCGTCCATATTTATCTGCCAGTGAGCCCCAGAATGGAGAGATCAGCGCACTGGCCAAAAAGGTGATCCCAAAAGCCACTCCAGACCAGATTTCCAGACGATCTGTTACACCAAGCTCCGTGGTCAGATAGATCGGAAGAAAGGGGATCGAGATGGAATAGGCCGTGCTGCAAAAAAACACACCGATCCATAGCACTACCAGATTGCGTTTCCAAGAGAAGTCCATCGTGCACACGTCCTTTCCGTTGCCTCCATTCTACGCCTGTTTCCGAAAATGTCCAGCTTACCTGACATCAATAGCTAATTACAACAGTCCCACGAGCATCGGGTCTATGGAATCCGTCACACCAGCCTCGGTGCATGTCGCTGAAGAAGCTGATATAATAAATAGCTGTAACCAATGGAATACCTGAAGAGTTGGGAGAGGATTGTATGGCTAAAAAGAATAAGAAGCCTTTAGCTGCTCGTCCTTCTGCACCGGATAAGCCTGCTACCTTGAAGGATATGCTAAGCAGTGATGTGCTTGCCCAGTTGAAGGCCGCAGCACAAGCTACTCAGGCCGAACAGGACAAGAAAGCGGAGGAAGAGCGTACACGAGCCGCCGAGGCTCGCAAGGCTGAGCAAGCCCGGTTGGATAATGATTTTGAGTATCTGCTGAACAACAGCAAGATGGACTGGCAAAAGCATAAATGAGCGTCGGCTGACGTACATTTCAGGATGCGGCTAAGTAAGGCTAGTGGTTTGTTTCTTTTCTTGCGATGATGAAGTAGCTAACCCTGATGACAGCTTATACATTCTAACATCTAAATAAGCCGCAGCCCTCTGGGCTCCGGCTTGGCAACATGCTTCTTAGTGCATGTATATGAAAAATGTATATGAAAAGAGTAATCTTTAAGACTATAGCCAATCCTGTATAGCAAGCAACCAATAGCAGACGACGGTCCATACCGGAAGGCTGAACAGCAGCCCCCACGCCAGACCTTTGATTAATTTCGTATTCATCTCCATATTGTTCTCTTCCCCTTTCCTTGGGATAGCAGCAGTATGGGCATCCAGCAGCAATTCAATACCGCCATACCCAAGTTACCGCACACAATCAGGTTACATATCATGTACAAGGGAGTAGAAACGATGAACTTTATGAATCAAAAGCGTTCCAGACGATACACTATCCTGATCAGCCTTCTTGCTGTACTCATGGTGATTCTTGCGGGCTGCGGCTCGAAGCCTGCTGCGACTCCAGCGCCAACACCAGAGGCAGCTCCGACAGAATCTACCGCAGGCACGGGCGAGATATCTCATCCGATTGCAACGATCGAGATGGACAGCGGCAAAGTGATTAAGCTTGAGCTCTATCCGGAGGTAGCACCAAATACGGTGAATAACTTTATTAGCCTTGCCAAGCAGGGCTTCTATGACGGGCTGATCTTTCACCGGGTCATCCCGGGCTTCATGATTCAGGGTGGAGACCCTGAAGGAATGGGTACAGGTGGTCCTGGCTACAGTATCAAAGGTGAGTTCAAAACCAATGGCTTTGATAACACTTTGAAGCACACTACAGGCGTGATTTCCATGGCACGCTCACAAAGTCTGGATTCTGCCGGCTCGCAATTCTTCATTATGACAGCCGATGCCAGCCAGCTGGATGGTCAATATGCGGCCTTCGGTAAAGTAACGGAAGGACAAGATGTTGTCGAGGAGATCGTCAATCTTCCTCGCGGTGCAAATGATCGTCCAAATGATCCACCAGTTATGAAGAAGGTAACGATCGACACCTTGGGTAAAGAGTACCCCGAGCCTGTAAAAGTACAATAAGAGAGCGCCCATTCTTCAGGATGAGCATAATCCAAACTCGGATCAATCTTTCGTGACCATAACCTGATCTATATCTCAGCTTCATATCCTGGGACCAGAGACCGCATGCGATGCATGCGGTCTCTCTGCTTAAGTATAGGAGATCCTGCATCGGAACCCACCTAAGTGATCTTGAGAAACTAAGCTCATGTATCATGTATACGTTTTCTTTACCCTAATTATACGCACTTGAGTCACTTTAGGTGCGGATTCCAGTGAGAGATTATCTCCAGCTAGGTACCTGAACATGGGTATCGGCAGGAACAGAATTCGCTTTCCTGCGCTTCTGTAGCCAGAGCTGGGGCGTATCCTGTACTCCGCTCAGGCGCATAACAAAAGCTCCGGTAGGTAGTCCCTCAAGCAGCAGATACAGGCGATTCCCATCCGTCTCTGATGAGCGTATACGCAGTTCCTCCACAACGTAATCAGAGATTTGACGAGGATAATGACCAACACTTAGTGCAGCATTCGTCTCAATGCGCTTGCTGAAGGTAACGACAAGCTCATCAGCCGCTGAACGACTGACCGATAATGGGATCGGGGACTGCTCGTACATATAACCGCCAACATGGTATTCATAGGCAGTCCAAGCATCAAATCCAGCTGCGGGAACATGGGCAGCAAATTGCCGCAGCCAATCTGTCCCGCGTACCATACGAGGAAGCGAGCCAATATCCGCCTGAATACCAATGGGTAGCTCCGGATAGCTGGAACGGATTGGATCAAGGAACTCTCGATACTTTGTAATGTAATCTGCAGGTAATCTGGTCTTCATCCAGTCTGGCCAATGCGTCTGGAGAATGTGCATATCGGGCTTGACCTGACGAATCATGGAGACGGCATCGAGTCCTTGCCATTCCCGCAGTAACGCAGGCCCCTTCCGTCCACTCTGGACAGCAAGCGACCAGGTCGCTATTTGAATATCCGGTCTGGCTTGACGAACACCACCGGCTCCATTAATTACTTCATCAATCATGTGATTCACGGCCTGCACTCTGAGTTCGACCCACTGGCTATACAGCTCAGGGACTTTTTTGTAGTAACGTGATGAACGCTTGTCTCTGAAATCCGGCATCGCAGAGCCGAATTGTGCCTGGAAGACAGCTGCCGCATGTGCCCCGATATCTCCATAGGTCCCACTTGCTAACCCCTCCCATTCGGGAAAATAAGGCTCGGCAATCTCGAACCCGTCGAAAGGTATGCACTGTACCAAGCGGGCCGCCTCCTGCTTTCGCCACTGCACATATTCCTCTGCGAACGGTGACAGTCGGCAATAGCTATCGTTAGGCTCCTTTACCAGCTCCATCCTCCACTGCTTCCAGCCTTCAGGGAGATGAGCTGTGCTGAACGCCCCATTTCCCAGGATCATCGCCCATACAGCTATTCCGCGTCGCTGGAGAGCTTCTACGATCTTATCGTTGACCTGATCCTCACGGACTACAAAATAATGGACACAGCGATAGCCCGCAGCCTCAAGCTCTACTGCCACGCTGTCAGCCGAGCGATCCTGGTAATACGCAAATAGCGGATCAATCTGAATAGAAGCTCCCGTCATCAGTCTCTGTACCCGTTCATACTGGCCCAACGTACCTGCGCTCATTCCCCCGCCTCCTTCTTCTTCTGCTGCTAGATATGGACTGCATATCTATCGGAATCTGTGTCTGTAACTATACTGTGTCTCTGTGTCTCTGTGTCTCTGTGTCTCTGTGTCTCTGTGTCTCTGTGTCTTTGTGTCTCTGTTCTTGTATTTGCACATGAACTTCTGTCGGTTCATTAACCTTTTATTCACATGGCTTCTATAGCCCCCGCTTTAATTTCATCAGTCTCTGCGGATATCAGAATCGGGTTAAGGGGACACACACCCTCATTCTAGCTTAGGCTGTCTGTATTCCCGTGCTCCTATGTTTATCCTATTCTCGACAAGGGTATGGAATACAAGAAAGCACAGCCTGTTAGAGAGGGAGGAAGCATACCTATGACAAATTCACGATTACAGAGAAAAGTGGCCGTAGTCACAGGCGGCGGCTCAGGCATCGGACAAGCCGCGGCAATCAGATTTGCGCAGGAAGGCGCCAGAGTCGTCATGCTGGACCGTACACCAGAGCATGCTGAGAAGACAAAGGGCATCATCGAACGTGCAGGTGGTGAAGCGCTTGTCATGAAATGCGATATTTCCAGAACGGATATGATCCAGGACAGCATGGATCAGGCTGCAAGCCAGATGGGCGGGCTCGATATTATCTTTGCCAACGCAGGCATCAACGGTTCCATGGCACCCATTGAGACGATGGACATCGAGGATTGGGATCAGACGATGAACATTAATCTCCGGGGCACCTTTGCAACAGTCAAATATGCCATTCCTCATCTACGAGCACGTGGGGGAGGCAGCATCATTATTACTAGCTCCATTAATGGCAATCGTACCTTCTCCAATATTGGCTTCTCAGCCTATGCTTCTACCAAAGCCGGGCAAGTAGCGTTCATGAAAATGGCTGCTCTCGAGCTGGCCCAGTACAAAATCCGGGTCAACGCCATTTGTCCTGGTGCCATCGAGACAGACATTGACGACAACACTTATCCGTCCGACGATCTGGAAGAGGTACAGATTACAGTCGATTTCCCGGAGGGAGATCATCCTCTTGAAGATGCACCGGGTACCTCTGAGCAGGTGGCTCATCTTGTTTCTTTTCTGGCATCTGACGAGTCCTCTCATGTCACCGGAACCGAGATTTACATCGATGGAGCAGAATCGTTGCTCCGCGGATAACTGCTGTGTCAATGCATACTCCGGCGTAGCTTGAAGCTACAGCAAGAGGCCGAACATGAAATGAGACCCCATCCCCTCATACTGTTCAGCCCTCTGCTGTTCTCTTCCTACTGGCGGTGCCTTGAGGCTGCCCAGCGTGTTCACGACTGGAGTGTGACATTAATGAAGCCAGTCATCGTGACAGCTCCCTTCCTTTCTATGCCACGTACAGTGATTGTACCTGCTATCCAGTCATATCCACGGATTGTCGTCTGCGAGAGTCTCCCTTGCTGCTCTGCCCGCGGCTTCTGCGTAAGAATAATGAGACAGCCAGCCTTGCACACCACAGCGCAACAAACAGGAACAGTGCAGCCCATACCGGAGCAGGAATGAACGTACTCGCGGCCAAATTAGACGCATCCCCGGCTTGCCCTGGCGAGGTGACGGCAGCCAACATGAGCATGCTTGGAGCTAGCACCGATTCCTCAAGCGTGATGAACGCGAGCAGCAGATAATACCCTTTGCGCAGCCAATCGCCCGCGAAGAACATAATAATGGCATTCAAAAGTATGAAGCCAGCTAGCCACCAAAAGCCATAGCCACCATGCACGTACAGTGCGACCATAACGGCGGCAATCAAGGTCATCACGGCGAACCCCAGCTGTTCAAGCCTTTTGTGATATAAATAGAAAAGAAGTACAGCAAACAGAGAAGCACCGATATATCCTGCCAATGCTGTAAGAATAGCCGCCCAGTTGGAGGTTAATGTTGAATAGGTCACTCCGCTATGGTCTGCGTTGAGATCAATACGAATGACCTCGCCTGAGGTCAAAAGCGTAACTACAGCATGACCGAATTCATGCACCATTGTATCCAGTGTGCGGAATAGATAAGAAAATGGAATGAACCTTGTTAGCAGCGCGGCCACAAATAGTAATAATATTGTCTTCAGCCAATCTTTCATAAAGTCTCCTTCCTTACATCTATAGTCCTTTACGATATCCGTTGTTGTCCCGTCTCATATTCCTAACCTTCATCCATCAGCTCCAGCAACTGTCCAGAGTCACATTGCTTGTATAATTCGTGTATGCTAACATAAGAATATAAAAAGGACCGGCGGCAACCGGTCCCTGCACAACACCGCTAAAAGAGCGGCCGGCTGTGAGAAAGCGATCAGAAATAGACCCTATCCCTTGGGCGGGCGGTCTATTTCTTTTTGTGTTGATTAAGCGCAATGGATATTGTAACGACAAGCCCGATCAGTGCGACAAGCAATGATCCGAACGCTACCATTAGCATCAATGCGTCTTTGACCTCCACAGGCATCACCTCCCTTCCGGGAGATTAGCCGACCGCCCTATTAGCCTAAGTTGTACAAGCCAAATTATAACATAAATGAGTCCTCGGAGCTTCTTCGGCTCACACTACAGCTTTTTATGCCTATTTGTTATATGATGATTAGGATAGCATACTTTATCATGCATTCTTAACACTGCATTCCGTTCAATAAGGAGATATCATATGCCAATTAATCGCAGATTAAATACAGACGCCGATTTCCAGGAAGTTATGGATTTGCGCATCCCAGTCCGCATCTTCGAAGCGGATCAGCTCGTTGGCAGCGGAGGAATCGTCATTCGCTTTGATGATCAGACCATCGTCGTCCAGCGAAGTGTCAGCGAGGTCGATTACCATTCACGTGACAACTGCGAGTTCTTCGCTCTGAAGGACTAGCCAACCTCATCCGATACACGAGTATAACCACAAAGAGGGACTCACTGCAGCCGTTGCTGCGTGAATCCCTCTTTCTTTGTTAGTAAAGCTACACGAGCTCCCCCAAGCTGTCCCATGCATGCCTGTTGCTCAGCGACAAGGCCATACTAGGTCATCAAGAATTAGTTAGAAGCCTTCAGCTAATACAGCCACTAAGCCTGTATGGTCCGTGTCTTCATGAGCAGCTTGTTCGTCAAGGCCTTAAGCTCCTCGGAGGAGGAAGATATTTCTTCCATAATGGCTGTCTCCTCGTTCGCAGCCTCATAGATTCGTTGTGCCCCATCATGGAAGGCTGTCGACATTTCCTGAATGCGATTCATATACTCGTACGTCTGCTCGACACGAGTCGCTTGCTGTGCAACGGACGTCTCCATTACCCTCGTAGCATCAATGAACTCTGCAATCATCGTTATGAGCCCCTTCAGGGTCTCCTCGACAGAGTGGCTACGCTTGGATTCCTCCATCACCAACGTATTCTGACGATGAATGAGCGTGACCGTCTCATGAATCTGCCCTTGTATACGGCTGATCATCTCGTTAATCTGCTCTACCGATGCGGAGCTCTGGGAGGCCAGTCCACGAATATGCTCGGCCACCACGGCGAAGCCCCGACCTTCCTCACCCGCACGAGCCGCCTCGATAGACGCATTAAGTGCCAGCAGATTGGTCTGTTCCGCAATTTCCTTGACACTCGCTGTGATCTCTTCAATTTTGGAGGCTTCCTGCTCCAGTCGGGATACGACATCTCTGGATTGCGAATGCGATTTCATAAGTTCGTTCATACCTGCAAGCAAGGACGAGAAGACAGCACGAGTAGCCTCTACCGAGCCCTCCATCTGTGTTGACATGGATAGCATATGCTCAGACTTGGTATGCATCATCCTGAAATCGCCCAGCATGCGGTCAGCTGTCTCAATGGATTGAGTGGAAGCCTTCTTCTGTTCCTCTACCCCCTCTACAATGACATCTACCTGACCAGACATGGATTCAATCTGTGCAGTAGCTTCAGCGATTGCTGCGCTCAATGTCTCTGCATTATGAGAGGTTGTATTGCTGCTATGTGAGATTTCCTCGAACAAGTCCTTAAGATTATGAACCATATGGCGGAACGAATCGTACAACACTTTAATCTCGTCCTGTTCGCGTCGTTCAGGGATATCCACCGCAAGCTTGCCAGAGGAGATTTCCTCTGCTACTCTTGCCAATACAACGATCGGCTTGGTGAGCAGCTTCGAGATGAGCCAGCCGAGTATCCCGCTCCACATCACACCCAACAGCAGAATGATTGAAATGTAGACCCACTCTGCCATGGACGGAGCAATCCAATCTTTGAGAACAAAGATAAAGACGGAACTGGTACCGTAGGTGATTGCAGAAATAATGATGAAGCCTAATACCATTTTAGCGCCCAAAGATAATTTCATGATGCCCCCTTGAATCGTCATTGAATAATTTTACCATTTCATCCATAAAGATAGCGTGACATATATCACTACCATATAATAGCAGGGGCCTTGAGTACGAGAGTCTAAAGACCTATGAAGATAGAGATATTTTCGTCATATGGGTCTTAGAGCTTGTTAGTAGACGCGATATTCACAGACTTCCCGAAAATTACAGCCTCCACAGGCTCGTCTTGAGGGCATTGGCGTAAAATATGTCATAGGCTTGGGCCGATTGTAGTATTCATCATCCAGACACGACTTCATCTCATCGAGGTCTCTTCCCACTTGTATTTCTACACGCTGAATGTCTTCGCTGGTCGCCTGATAAGTCTCCTGCTCACCTGTCGCCAGATATTCAACACGGAGTTCTATGTCCTGTAAGGGAAGATTATACGTATCTCTTACATAAGCAGCATACAGATAGAGCTGATCTGTGAAATCCTCTTTCTTGCCCGTCTTCCAGTCCACGATAATCATGCGACCGTCATTCCGCCGATACAGCAGATCCATCTTTACAAACGTCTTAGTCTCATGCAGCAGCATGGTGTCCCACTTCTCCACCTCTACAACCTGGCTTCCACTCCGCTGCAGCTCAGACCAAGTCTCGGAGGTATATAGATGCTGAATGACCGCCCCAAGGCGCTCCTTAATCACCATGATTCGTTCGCGGAGCTTGTCCTCTTCCTGGTAATACATTTCGGCAAGCATCAATCTGCGCTTGGGCTGTAACAGCCACGCCTCTACATCCTTTGACTCCTGATAGCCTTGATTGAGCATATCCTTCATCGCCTGCTGTAGAAAGGCCGTTCGAGGCACTGGCTTACCCTGATCAAGCGCCTGCACAGCTGACTGACACATTCGATGCGTGAGATCCCCGAACCACAGATACAGGTTGCTGAGCTGTTTGAGACGATATAATTCCACCTGCTCTGGGGTGGACTGCTGCGGATTCCAGCCATTGTGCGAGCCGTAATAATGATAGTAATACTTGCGAAGGCACTCATTGAACATATTCGCTCTGGACTGGGAATAGGACCAAGGCGGGTACATGACCACAACAACCTCTCCTCTCTCAAAAGTCAGTGTTCATACGACGAAAAAGGCAGCCCAGACAGAAGTTCTCTGTCCGAGCCGCCCTCTATTATACTATAGTACAGCTACACTGTAGTACATCAACGGTTATTTACGCTCCAGAATCATCATGCCATCCTCATCGATCTCCAGGGTAGCTCCTAGTGCCTGTGCTCCTTGACGAATCGGAATGTACATGTCACCATTCTTATCGGTGTAGATTGGTGTTGGCAGAGCAATCGTTTGACCATCAACGATGATCTCCTTCGCTCCATTCTTCAGACTAATGACCGTTCCAGTAATATCATCAGTCATCAGAACTGCCTTGGCATCTGCATCCCACTTCAAATCAGCATCGAAAGTATATGCCAGATCCCGAACCGACACGAGGTTCGTGCCATTGCGGTTAATGACCCCATATTCCTCTTCAGGGTAGAAGTAGCCATACTTCTGGGTGATCTTCATCGTATCCTTCAACAAAGAATAGATGTAGGAATTGCTGTCAAAATTGCGAAGCATGTTGCCTGGAGTTGTTGACGAGCTGTCTTCCAGGGTAATCACACCAGCAGAGGTATCAATCTTGGCTGCGGTTACTGCACCATTCACATTCCAGATTTCATTCTCGCTAACAAGGCTTGCAGATGAGATCGGAACCCCCTGGTTAGCAGGCAGAGCCACGACCAGCTCCGTCCGATCCTTGCGAATGTTCAGGTTGTTGTCAAAGTACAGCTCAGTGCTCAGCTTCGTGTTCGGTCCCAATACCGTCTTGAGTTCAGGTACTTGGGTATACATGAGGGTCACACCTGCGTCGTACTGTTGAATCAGTTCATCCAGAACCGTCTTCACCTCAGCATAAGCTGCGTCAATTCCCGCTTGTTTGTCTGTACGGTATTGCTGCAGAGGACCTTCCGTAACCTCTTCGCCCATTGATGCAGTTACGCTGGATGCAACCTCCAGCACTTGACCGATAAGCTCTTTCAGCCCTGTCTCATCCTTGGACAGGCTTTCCAGCATCGGCTTAACGAGTTTAACAGCCTCTTCGGCACTGATCTCTGCCTGCAGCTTGGTCAGTTGCAGCTTCTCACCGTATACCTCTTCGTTCACGGATTGAACGGTGATTTTGGATGGATTCGGAGCGTGCTCAACGAACAGACCAGCCGCATCCTTCACCAGCTCAACGATTTGTTCCTGGAACTCCTTCTGATTCAATCCCAGCTCAGCCAGCATAGGGTCCTGCGTCATAGGTATGTATAGCGGCTTCTTGGCCCCCTCAACTAGCACAGTTACACCTTGCGTATCCACAGCCATCTCAAATGGAAGACGGACATCTTGAACAGCCAGCACCCCTTTGGCAGAAGCTACCTCCTGGGATTGGGCCTTCACTTCATCAAAGGACAGACTGATGGAATTAATAAGATCAATAATTTCCTTATCCCCGGCCGTGATTCCCGCTGCTGGTTCCAAGTGTAACGAAATTGTCGAGCGAGATTCCGAGCTCTTTACATCAATGCTCCCTAACAGAGCCTTGTTCACATCCAGACCACCTACCGCCTGACACCCCGTCAAGACGATCAATAACAGCACCAACGGAGCTGCAAGCCACTTTTTAATCTTCAATGCGATTTCTCCTCCCTAATGAACATTTTACAATGCCAGTAATAATTTCCCTCCTATTATCTCAATGTTAGCTGCATTTGTAAATCAGCCTTAAAGAGAGTAAACACTTACATACGATAGGGTCCTTGGTCCTAAATTAGTACGATTCAGCTTTCACCTTGGAGCATTCGATGAGCGAGCAGCGCCATCTCTAGACAGCGTCGTTTATCCGCCTCCATGTAGCCTTCACCGAGAATTTCCTGGATTTTGGACAAGCGATTGTAGAGGGTCTGCCGATGGATGAATAGCCGATCAGCGGTATCTTGCTTGGAGCCAGAGCAATTGAGGTACATCTCCAGCGTATCCATAAGCTGCATATGGTGCTCCAGATCGTAAGCGATCAACTCGCCGATATGATCCTCTACGAACATTGTCAAAAAAGGGTTGCGTGGAATTGCCTTCAGAAGCTGATAGATCCCAAGCTGTTCATAGAACAATACATTTCGCTTTCCCTTCACGCTTCGGGCGATCTCAATCACCTGATAGGCTTCCTCAAAGCCCTGATTCGCCTCCAGTGCACGAGATCTGCTGCGGCCAAAGCCTGCATGGATTCGAACTCCTTCCAGCTGCTTCTCTGCATAATTGCGCATACCCTGAATCAATTGAGCTAACACTTCGCGAATGTGCACAATTGATTTGGGGGTAAGCGCCTCTCTTGTGCACAGCAAGTAGACCTGATTCCCCTTGGCCATAATCTGCCCGTGCAAGTTCAGCTTCTTGAGCAAGGAACGCAACAGCACCAGGAGATCCTGGTGTACGGCCTCTCTACGCACCTGGCTAATGTCCTTGCGCAGATGCTCTACCTCGATCATGCCCGCTGTGAACCAATACTGCCCTTTCGTCAAGAGACGTAATCCCATCCGACTCTGAGCCTGCTCTTCATTAGCAATTCTCCTATGAAGCAGATCCTGAATCAGCTCATTCTGATTGCGAAGGGTTCGTTCCTCCAAGAACTGTGTGCGCAGCACCAGTGTGGCAGCCGCCCTTGACGTATGATCCAGAAGCAGTGACATCGACTCCTTCAGAGTCTCATCCGCTTGAATGAAGATGCCGACAGCCGAGAATACTTGACCGAAGCAGACTACAGGGGAGAACAGGATGGATGTATGCTCGTTAAGCCTGAATACGGAGTGCGCTTCCCGATCCGACCCCAAAGCCCCCTCTACCTCCTGTGAATATAGCTGTTCCAGACGTTCGGCAAGCCTTGCATGAATAGAAGGGACAAAACGGTTCCCATCAATAGTGGACATATAGACAACCTGCCGCGACACATATTCCTGAAGCAGACGAAGGATTGCTGTCATATCAGAGCTACGCAGGGTCTCTGTCTGTAGCTTTCGCGAGAAGCTCTCCAGATCCTGCAGTAGCAGGTGGTGACGGTTAATAAGAAGGGAGTGGATATCCTGAGTAATCTCAACAAATCTCACAGGCTGCTCAAATACAATAATCGGTAGCTGATGTGCATCGGCAAGCGACAGAATTTCTTCGGGAATCGTATCAATAGTCGTGCCAAATTCTACGCATAAGCCTGCCGCTCCTTGACGAATCAATTGCTCCATGTACTCGATTCGTTCCTTCTCATCCCGCTTCATCCAAAGACCCGTAGATAATATAAGATCATGCCGGCTTACGAACGGAGATACATGGGTAATCTCCAGTACATGCACCCAACCGACGGTGCGCTGCACGCCCTGGATTCCAGCGACCAGAACTGCTCGCTGGAATACGGGTCTCTTCAGCAGATCTGCGATGGTAAATGTATCTTTCCCGTTCATAATGACCCCCTTATGTGACATTAGTTCACATTACAAGAGGATTTTACGGCATCGCACTGGATAATTCAACAAAAAGTAACGCCCACACTGTAAATCCATTGACAGAGTGTATAGTGCCAACCGGAACAGAGACTAGTAAACTGACAGTAAATCTAACACTTGCTATGAAGAACGGGCCTGAACAACTACGAACGAAGACACCATCGGGATGAAAGGAAATGTACAACCTGCATGCCATTTTATGAATGAGGTGATTGGATTATGATTATTGGCGTTCCCAAAGAAATCAAAAACAATGAAAATCGTGTAGCCCTTACTCCAGCCGGGGCTGCACAGCTGGTGCAGCATGGACATACCGTACTGATCGAGTGTGCAGCTGGTGCGGGCAGTGGATTCTCTGATCCCGAATATGAGGCAGCAGGAGCCTCCCTCATTGATGACACAGCCGAGGTATGGTCACGTGCTGAAATGATCATGAAGGTGAAGGAGCCTCTGTCAAGCGAATATGAATATTTTCGCCCAGGACTCATTTTATTCACCTATTTGCATCTGGCGGCCGAGCCTGCTCTGGCCAAGGCCCTTACGGATCACAAAGTGACGGCTATCGCCTATGAGACTATAGAGGTGAATGACAGTCTGCCACTGCTGACCCCCATGAGCGAGGTCGCCGGACGCATGTCCGTGCAGATTGGAGCACAGCTGCTGGAGAAGCCTAAGGGCGGCAAAGGCATTCTATTATCTGGTGTTCCAGGTGTGTCGAGAGGAAAGGTAACGATTATTGGCGGCGGGGTCGTGGGTACACATGCTGCCAAGATGGCCATTGGCCTCGGCGCAGATGTTACGATGCTGGATTTGAGTCTGCCTCGTCTCCGTCAGCTGGATGATATCTTTGGTACACACATACGCACACTCGCATCCACACCTTCCAATATCGCCACTGCCGTGGCAGAGGCTGATCTGTTGATTGGAGCGGTACTGATCCCGGGAGCCAAAGCACCAAAGCTGGTGACTGAAGCGATGGTGAAGACGATGAAGCCTGGCTCTGTCATCATAGACGTAGCCATTGATCAAGGAGGAATCGTAGAGACAATCGACCATATCACTACTCATGACGCCCCTACGTATGTGAAGCATGGCATCCTCCATTATGCTGTCGCAAATATGCCGGGAGCCGTCCCTCAGACCTCCACATTGGCACTGACCAATGCCACAATGCCCTTCGCCATACGCATTGCTGATCTGGGCGCCGAGCAAGCCATTCGCAGTAATGCAGCCATTCGCAGTGGGACCAATGCCTTGAATGGCTTTATCACCTATCAGGCTGTAGCCCGAGATCTGGGATATAACTATATGTCCGTAGAGGATGCTTTGGCAACGCAGGCACCGACAGAGCAGGCCACTTCCGTTCGATAGATCACAGCTCCCCCAGTAAGATCGATCCTTCTCTAAATAAAGCATCTAAGATCTCTTGAGATGGCTAAGCCTGTCCGATTATTAAGCGGTTATGAGGCACTAATCTAGAAGTTGACTTGCAATAGATTTGCGTAGATTTGCGTAGACTTGCATAAATTTTTATAGATTTTTATAGATTTGCAGTTAAATAAAAACCGGCACGGGACAGACTTTTGTGAGCTGTCCTTTTGCCCGTTCCCTTAATAATTCTTGCACTGTCTTCATGACATGTCTTCAAGTAGTAGTAGCTACAGGCGGAAGCCAGCCTTTCACCTTCATTGATAGCAATTTCCGCAGCATCAGAGGGTTGAGATCGCTTGATAAAAAAAACACGCTCAATAAAGCGTGTAGGATTCATGCCAAGGCTTCTAAGGCAGCCGGGATCGTCCGCTCTGTCTGACGCAGTACATTTTTGCAGAGCAATTCGAACTGCTCACGCTGGGCCACTGTTGCCTCGCTGCGATATTCTTCGAACAAGGCCATGCATAGCACTAATTGCTCCGTCTGATTCAGCTCAAGCGAACGTCGGAGGCTAATCAGATTATAGTTCAAGCCCAGGGTATAGCGTCGGCTGCTCAGTAAGTAGATGCCATAATAGTAGCAGAAGCGGGCATATTGTGCTTTTTCCAGACTGCCTCCCCCTTGTCCTTCACCAGAATGACTACCAAACTCCATATCGACCAGCAGCAGCGCTAACTGCTTATCAATGCAGATCCGATGAGCGATGGCCGTCTGCACCAGCAACAGCAGCCCTTCCATAAGCTCCGCAGGCTCTCCTCCTGCCAGGAATTCAGCATATTCCGTAATCAACATCACATTCCCGCTACGTAGCTCCAGCATATACAGATGCTTCTGCGCCTGCCGAACCAACTGCTGCGCTTCCTGAAATCCACATTCATCCAGCTCTCCAAGCCCGCTGAACTCCTGGTAAGCCTGAATGCAGCTCCGCGCCTCATCCAGCCTCCCTTGCTGCTCCGCTGCAATTCCACGATAGAACAGACTTTGCCCATAGTAGACGATCAGCGGCTGAAGCTCCTTCTCCTGCAACAACGTTTGTCCAAATTCTTTTCGTTCACGGGGATTGTGCAGCATAGTCCCTGCTAACTGTTCCAGCTCACTTGCTATCGCATAGACGTCAGTCCAGCGATCCGTCATGGCAAATTGCTGACATAACATCAGTAAGGCATCTACAGCATAGCTCTCTGGCAGCTTGGTCCGGTATGGCATGAAGCGAATCGTCTCGTCCGCTGCATTGCCCTGAAGCTTGCAGGCGATGACGAAGAGACGGTAATGACTAGTGGCCAGCCTCTCCGAGTGAGCATAGCGCTCGCTCTCAGCAATGCATTCATAGAGAACTGCCGACGCGCTATACAGCTGCCCTTGATACATCTGCTCTGCCGTCTCGAAAATTCCTGGAATGTAGGACAAATCATCAGCCAGTTGATTCAGCACCCTGTGAATACAGGCTGTCTTGCCAAGCTCTGCGCATCGTAGAAGAAAAGGGCGAATTCTCCGCCAATGCGGTGCGAACTCTACCAGACATTCCTCTACATAGACGTCATACAAGTCACCCTCCATGCGTCCCATACCCTCAGTGATCCGATCCAATTGCCCGACAGATATGGGGCGCGGTGAATGTAGACTCAGGATGGAGCTAAGCGTCCCCCGATTAATCCCACTAATCTCGGCGAACTGCTCCAAGGTATAGTTCTGTCTTATCAGATGCTGCCTGAGTTCGTCACGAATCGTGGTGGTCTCAGCCATACGAATCACACCTCCAATCGGAATTTGACGAGAGAATTACACCATTTTTTTACAATAATTATATTATATTTCCTTGTTCGACAATCGTCAATCTGCACCATCACATCGCTTCAAGTCTTGTATCATAATGCTTGATCCTCACCGTATGTCGTAAGCAAAGACCCCTTTCCTTCCGCCTTACGATAACGCACGACGGTAAAAAGGGGACCTGCCTGATCATGATCAAGATGCCTCTATTCAATTCCATATCCGTTAACCATCAGGCCAGATACGCTTCCTTCACTTGATGATTGGACAGCAAGCGGGAAGCATCATCCTGCAGTATAATCTCTCCCGTCTGAATGACATATCCACGATGCGCAATCTGAAGCGCATGGTAAGCATTTTGCTCAACCAGCAGGATCGTCATCCCCTCAGCGTTCAGCTCCTGTATAATTTCGAATATTTGATCCACAAGCACAGGAGCAAGCCCCATAGAAGGCTCATCAAGCAGTAATATCTTGGGCCCCATCATTAGTCCGCGGGCAATCGCCAGCATCTGCTGTTCGCCACCACTCATCGTGCCGCCAGCCTGATTGAATCGCTCCTTCAAGCGTGGAAAATAGACAAATGCCTTCTCAATTCTCTCCTTAATCAGCCTCTTATCCTTTACGGAAAAGGCGCCCATCTCCAGATTCTCCTTCACGGTCAGCTTGGGAAAAATTCGCCTCCCCTCCGGTACATGAGCAATCCCTTCTAATGCGATGCCATAGGGCGGCTTGGACGTGATGTCACTACCGCCAAACATCACCTTACCTTTCGTCTGAACCTGCCCACAAATGGCCTTGAGTGTCGTAGACTTTCCCGCCCCGTTGGAGCCAATCAGTGTCACGATCTCACCCCGCTCCACCACTAGCGAGATGCCCTTGAGCGCCTGTATACCACCGTAATAAGCTTCCACCTGCTCCATCTGCAGCAGACTCATACCGTCACCTCTTCCTCTACAGCGCTTTTTCCGAGATAGGCCTCAATCACCTTCGGATGGGAGCGAATATCTGCCGGACCACCCTCGGCAATCTTCTCTCCATGATCCAGTACCAGGATATGCTCGGACAACTCCATAACCAGCTTCATATCATGCTCAATCAGAATGATAGCTATGCCTAGCTCCTCTTGTATGCGGCGAATGAGCTGCGTTAGCTCCACGGTCTCTCTCGGATTCATCCCGGCTGCCGGTTCATCCAGCAGCAGCACCTTCGGTCTGGCCGCCAACGCTCGTGCGATCTCCAGTCGACGCTGAGCACCGTAGGATAGACTGCTAGCCTCATCGTTATACCACGGGGCTAGCCCCACATATTCAAGCAGACGGTAGGCCTCCTCTTGCGCATACTGCTCCTCATGCCGGACACGGGCAAGATTCAGCAATGTACCGACAATTCCCGTCCTGAGGTGAATATGCATCCCCACCTGAACATTTTCCAGCACCGTCAATGATCCGAACAGACGAATATTCTGAAAAGTACGCGCAATGCCTTTGCCCGTAATCCGGTCAGGCTTCACATTCACAATCGATTCCCCATCCAGCACAATATCTCCTTCATCCGGGACATAGATGCCGGTTATCATGTTGAAAAATGTTGTCTTTCCTGCTCCATTTGGGCCGATTACAGCCGATATTGTCGCATCCGGGAACTCAAAGTTCACCCCATTCACCGCCAGCAAGCCGCCAAATTGCTTCTTAAGGTTTTTAACTGCTAATATCGACATTGCTCTCCTCCTTCCTAACCTTATTCAGGTAATGTCGCCTTGCTAGAGACTGGGTGTACGCTGGATTCCCGCTTGCCTGGTACCGACACCTTACGGTTCTTGGCTGAGATCAAACCATGCGGCCTGTAGATGGCCACAAGAATCAGAATAGCTCCAAAAATAAAGCGCTGCATCTTCGCCGGAGATAAGGCATTCGGAATCTCTACGATCCCCTTGTTGGAGAGCTGGTTCAGCCAGCCTGTGAACTCCGTCAGCACCTGCAGATTCAGAATAGTGACCAGCGCCGCACCTAGAATGACACCAGGGACGCTTCCCATCCCTCCCAGTACCACCATGACTAGAATCGTCGTCGATTCAATGAGTGTGAAGCTCGTCGGGTCAATGAAGGTCTGCTTGGCTGCGAACACGACCCCCATCATCCCGGAGAAGGATGCACCAATTGCGAAGGCCGTAAGCTTCGTACGAATCAGCGGAATCCCCATGGACTGAGCGGCAATCTCGTTCTCACGGACGGCTTTCCAGGCGCGACCGAGGCGTGAATGCTCAAGTCTTCTCACTGCGAAGATGACCACGGCCAGAATCCCTATGACAATGAAATAAAATTGATGCGGGAACGTAAATACATATCCGAACATCACCGGGGGTTGAATAGAGGACAGCCCGAGCGCTCCGTTCGTAATATTCACTGGCTTTTCCATATTATTGAAGATAATACGGATGATCTCTCCGAAACCCAAGGTCACGATGGCCAGATAATCTCCTTTTACCCTGAGCACAGGTAGCCCTAGCAATATTCCGAAGATCCCCGCCATGAAGCCACCCAGTAGAATAAAGATCCAGAAGCTTGTGCCATCGAGCGGAAAGAAATCGCCACGGATAAAATTATTAGCCTGCCCCGTAGCGAAAATGCCGTAGGTATAGGCCCCAACCGCAAAGAATGCAACAAAGCCCATGTCCAGCAGCCCAGCGAACCCGACGACAATATTCAGCCCCAAGGCCATAGCAATATAGATTCCGCACTGTGTCGCTACCTCCATGTAGGATTCGTAAGCAGGTCCGCCCGAGCTGGCAAACGGAATAATCAAGATCAGCAGCACGCCGGCAATCGCCCATTTCATCCCGTTACTGAAGGTTGTGTAGTACAACATGAGCAATGAGCCTAGCAGCAGCAGGAAGGAGGCAACCGATTTGTCCATGAAATAGACTCCCGAAGCTGCCAGCGCTACAAAGACGATCAGAATTCCAGCCTGTATAGGCCTGCTAGCTTGAATTAAGCTTGTAATCATGCTTTGAATTCGCTTCATACAGTCCACCTACACTTTCTCTTTGACTGCTCTGCCGAACAAGCCTTCTGGCTTGAAGATCAGCACGACAATGAGGATCATGAATGCGAACACGTCCTTGTACTCCGCACCGAAGTTGCCGCTCGTCATCAGACCCAGATTCGAGGAGGCGAACATCTCCAGCACACCAATAACCAGACCACCAAACATCGCTCCCCGAATGTTACCAATACCGCCGAGTACAGCCGCCGTAAATGCCTTCATTCCCAGAATAAAGCCGATATAAGGATCAATCGTGCCGTACTGCTGGGCGAACAACACACCTGTCGAGCCTCCCAGAGCAGAGCCGATGAAGAAGGTAAGTACGATGACCTTGTTCACATTAATGGACATCAGCGAAGCCGTCTCCCGATCCTGGGCAACCGCCCGCATGGCTACTCCCCACTTGGTATGATTCACGAACAGGTCGAGCCCTACCATCAGAAGAATGGCCACAATCAGGATAAACACCGTATTCGCCTTGATCGTCGCATCTGCAAATACACTGGAGATCGAGGAAAGCTCCAGATTGAAGCGTTCCGAGAAAAGCGTCGGGGTGCTCACCACGAAATTCCCTGTCTTCAGCTCCGCGATAAAACGAATCACATCCTGCAGCACGAAGGATACCCCAAAGGCAGAGATTAACGAGATCAGCTTGGGGGCCTTTCTCAAGGGCCTGTAGGCTATTCGTTCAATACCGACCCCGAGCCCACCGGTAATCAGCATCGCTACCACAATAATAAGAATGTAGAATAGCCAGGACGGTATTCCCTGCATCCAGCCAAAGGCTTGGAACATGAACAGTACCGCCGTGCCCACGAATGCGCCTGTCATAAATATTTCGCCATGAGCAAAATTAATCAGTTCCAGAATTCCGTACACCATGGTGTATCCCAAGGCAACGACAGCATAGATCGCCCCAAGCGCCAGACCATCAATTAATACCTGTGGCAAAGATTGCAGCATGCTCCCTAACATAGTTCTGCTCCTTTCGACAAATGCAGTAACAGCCAAGGGAGGACGGCCTCCAATCGGCACGAACCCCTTGGCTGCAAAATGCGATGATTATTTACTGTTCTCAATCTCCGAGATCATCTCACCCGGGTAAGCTGCATCTTTGAACTCGTAGATAAACACCTTCGCATACGCATTGTCACCAATGTCATCAAATGTGATCTTGCCTGCTACACCCTCAAACTCCTTCGTTGCCCGAACCGCTGTGCTGACTGCTTCGCGCGTAGGAAGCTTGCCACCATTCTCATCAATGCCCTTCTTGATGGCTTCAAGCAGTACACTCATGGAATCGTAAGCATATACGGAATATCCCTCTGATTTCTTTTTGAACGTCTGTTCATACTTGTCAGCCCATTGTTTGCCGCTGTCTGAATTCGTAATATCCCCGGCAACCGAGCTGTATAACGCACCCTTGACGTCTGCACCTGCAACATTAACCATACCCGAAGAATCCAGCGCATCTCCACCCATCAGCGGAGCTGTAATCCCCTTGTCGCGTGCTTGCTTGACCAGCAAGCCGCCTTCAGCATACATACCCCCAAAGAAAATAAAATCAGGCTTCTGGGCAGCTACGATATTAAGAACGCCGTTAAAGTCTTTCTCACCAACCGTAATTCCTTCATATCCCGAAATGTTAGCCCCAAGACCTTGGGCCGCATCACGGAACGCCTCCGCAAGCCCTTGTCCGTAAGCCGTCTTATCCTGAACCACGAAGATATTCTTCGCTCCGACCGTATTCACTGCATAATCGGCAGCAGCCGGGCCCTGGAAGTCATCACGGGCTACCACCCGATTCACAACCTTCAGCTTGCGGTCGGTGACGTCCGTTGCTGTACTGGCTGGCGATATCATGGCAATATTGTACTTCTCATATATAACGGAGGAGGGAATGGTAACGCCTGAATTCAGGTGGCCGATTACCCCAAGTACAGCTTGATCAGCACCGATCAATTCTGCATTCGCGACCCCCTTCTTGGGATCTCCTTGATCATCATACGGCACTAGCTCCAGCTCATAACCAAGAGCACTGAATTCTTCCTTGTGATCGTCCAAGGACATCTGCGCTCCAAGCTTGATTGCCTCTCCTTGAACAGAGCTTCCGCCCGACAGCGGAGACTGGGTAGCAATCTTGATAACCTGCTTGCTCCCACTGCTGCTTGCAGGCTCAGATGCTGCAGGGGTAGCCTCATTACCACCAGCCCCTCCGCAGCCTGCGAGCAACGCCGTAATCAGTGCTAACACGGTCCATACCTGTCCCTTGAACTTCACTGAGATTCCCCCTAATGAGTTTTGTGAAACTTTGTGCTGTTTCACGTTAGTTTATTTAACATTATGTGGTATGAATTATACAATTAGTATACACAGATTCCTGAGGTTGGGCAATTACCTTTTTCAATTATTGTTGCAAAAAAATAATTATAACCGCAAAAAATATTAGTTTTCTACCATTTTTCTCTTAATTTATTTACATTTTGAATGTTAAATTGAATTAATATATGCTTTTTAAACTAATCTGTATGATATATGTCTTACAGCAATCAAGGAGTTTTTCGAGTTAAGTAAAGTAACACAGATACGTAACGTATCACTTCTTGTCGTTTTTTATTTGCACATAGCAAAAAAAAGATGACCTCTGAACCAATCAGAGATCATCGCTGGTATTCCATTATAACAAACTCTATTGACGTACTTTCACAGACAACAGACTGCTTTAAGCTGAATTTATCTTGCGATATGCAATGGGTCAGCGCTCAAGAAATGCAGTCAGCTCTGGTGTCACATCCTCTGCGAACAGTACGTAGAAATTCTCCGTATTCTGAACCAGCATTCGAAGTACATAGGCTGTCCGCGGATCAGCAGGATCATAATCTCTTCTATGGTCCAGAATATATTGCATCATCGCGTCGTCCCGAGCTTCCATCAAGGATATTGCATTCGATTGCTTGAAGAGCTCATATGGCGGCAGCCACTGCTGAGACATAGCTTCTGCACTTGCTGAAGTATACTTCACAACCTCAATATTACGAATGTCCTCAGGCTGAAGAGCGACCTCTTGTGCAACTCCGTGCTCCTCCATCCAGGCACTCAGCTTGCTGAAGCTAGGCTTCCACTGCAAAGTTATCCTGTTCTGGTCCTCTTCTTGTTTTTCCTGTCCTTTCCACGACAGTTCAATATTTGCACGGGGCCGAATGCTATCACTCATCACTTCATAATCCATCGCCAGATATTCCTCAGTCAGCACCTGCATCAGCTCACGAATCTCGTCTTTGCCAGACACTATGGCATATTTGTTGTAGCTGTCAACAGATTCAATGGTGACACGATCCGGCAGAACCTCCAGCTGTTGCAGGCGATACCGTTCCTGCTTATAAGCGGGCATCTCCATAATCGTCTTCAGTTGCTCCCTCATCTGCTGCTCAGGTACCGTATAAGCTCTCAGCATCGTCTCTCCATTTTCTAAATGATAGGAGATGACTACAGGTCGACTTTCTCTGCCCGTTATTCGACGTTCATCAGGACGCGTGGTAACAATCTCTCGGTGCAGGCTCAGGACAGCAGCCGTATATTCTTCATTTTGCACATAGGGAATGTCCTTACTATCTTTGCCATCTTGGTTGTATGGATGTAAATATTCCCCGAAAAATACGCCGTCCACCGTAGAAGCTGCTGGTATTCGACTCTCATAGCCAGTCCACGGAGAGACAGGAATATAGAGCAGGAGTCCAATAACAGCTGTATATACGGCAGACTCCACAAGCATCCTGCGGCCCCAGATCTGCCACGACTTGCGAAGCATCATCTCGGCAGCGATGTATCCGATCACCGCGCCAAGCACGTATCCGAACAACGTCCATGACAGACTCCCTCGTGATTGCTCACTGAAATAAAATCCCACCACCATCATGGCACACAGGACTACCCCTGCCTTAAATACCGGGTGAAAGTAAGTAAACACGACGGCTTGTGACGCCTTCTCAATATGTCTTCTCTTGTACAGCAGGAATGAGAGCGCGACGAAGATCACACATAATCCAATATATATGAGCAGGTCGATCCAGGTTAATGGTAAATAATAAGCGGAGAATACTGTGACTAGCGGCGATAGCCTTTCAATCTTCACACCCAGCAGATTGACATCTGGATACCCGAAGATGAACTTTCGCAAATATAACTCTATCAACTCCACCCATAGGGCAGGAAGAAGCAATAAAATACTGACTACCACCGTCTGGAATATAGACTGTCCTACGCACATCCCAACGAATATAGTAAAGGCAAGCAGGAACAGTGACACCATACTCGCGGTAATTCCCCAATACCATACATCTGCACTTTCAAAAAGATAAGCTAGCTGCTCGTTGCCTGTCATCAGTATCATAATGCCTGTGGTCAGACATACGGGTACCAGCACAATAATACTTCCGCACAATAGCTGATTGGTCAGCATTTGGCTCCGACGTAGCGGGAGACTATGGTAGAGATCAGCAGCGGCCCTGCTCTGCAGGTATCTGGTTATGAACACGCCGGTTATAACAGGAAATACGACCAAAATGAGAGCTTGGAGAGCATCCTGTATGACAAAGAGATTATCGAGCTGCTCCCTTGCAATCCTCCCCTCCCAGTTCACAGCTAGTACGAGTTGGATCGGCAGTACGAAAATAAGAGCGAGCAGATACAGGATGCTGATCCACCCGTGCTGTCTCAGATTCTGACGAAACATGCCACGATTAAAGAAGGATCGGTTGGATGTCATACCCGGCGTCCCCCATTTCATAGATAAATATTTCTTCCAAAGTTAGCGGAAGCAGGTCCATAACCAGAGGCTGATAGGAGGCGAACACCTTCTGAATAGGAACCTGATCACCACGAACGATATAGAGCAGGACTGTACCACGTTGTTCTTTATGTAAAATATCTAGCTGCTGCTCTAATTCATCAAGACGAGTGCCTTCCTTGAAGGCCACCTGGATTTTGTGAGTATCTCCTCGCAGATCATCGATCTCCTTGTGAAGCAAGAGGCGCCCCTTGTGCATAATGCCTACGTGATCGCACATATCCTCAATCTCTCGCAGATTATGGGAAGAGATGACAACAGTCATCTGACGCTCGGCAGCATACTGGAACAGCAGGTTCTTCATATGTCTGCGCATCACCGGGTCAAGACCATCAATAGGCTCATCCAAAATGAGTAGATCCGGGGAACTGCTGAGAGCCAGCCAGAAGGCTGCCTGACGGCGCATCCCCTTGGACATACGATGCAGCTTGCGACGAGGGTCCAGCTTGAATATGCTACTGAGCTGACTATACCTCTCCTCACTCCATGACGAATAGAGCGATCGGTAGAAATCCGCCATCTGGCGCAGATTCGATTGTGGAAAAAAGTACGGGCTATCTGGTACAAACATCACCCGCCGCTTCACCTCGGGCTGCTCGTAGATCCCCTGGCCCTCCAACGTAATCGTTCCCTCATCAGGTCTGATGATTCCTGCGAGCATCTTCAGCAAAGTCGTCTTGCCAGCTCCATTCGAGCCTAGCAATCCGAAAATAGATCCCTGCTGCACCTGCATGGTCAGGCTGTCGACCGCCTTCTCGTTCTCATAGATTTTGCTGACTCCACTAATATGAATCACCGTGCTTCCCCCTTCCGTCCCGAAGCTGAGATGCTTCCGCATATAGCTGCAACAGGTCCTCTCTCGTCATTCCCAAGAATATAGCCTCCTCCATCAAAGTAAGCATATGCTTCCGTATTTCTTCCAGCTTGGCTCCTTGGGGCAGCTCCTCCAACGGGGATACGAAGCTGCCTTTGCCAGGCACGGAATAAATATACCCTTCCCGCTCCAGCTCACGATAAGCCTTCTGAATCGTATTGGGATTCACCGTCAATTGTGAGGACAAGACGCGTACAGACGGAAGCTGTTCATCCGGTGCCAGGGCACGACTGACAATCAAGGATCGAATTTTATCCATTAGCTGCTCGTAGATGGGCTTCCGACTGCGGACATCCAATTCAAACATACACTTCCTCCTTTCGGTTAAAGTTCATGATCCCATTTCATATGCTCCCCAGTTTTCTTTATCTCTGTCATCTGTACTAACTGTACTATCATATATAATACAGTTAGCACGGTGTGTCAACAAAAAAAATCATGCTCCCCACAAAAAGAGAGACATGATTGTAGAATAAACGTTTAGTTAGCCGTTGTACTGTGAATATGCATGACCCTCTGCAAAAAATGCTCCAGAAATCTGTCGGCATCCACTTCGAGCGCCACTTCAATCTGCTGACTGGTGGCCCCTGTTGGTCCCTCGATCTCACTCGTTCTTCCTACTGCCACCGAAGCTCCAGTCTCCACCTGAATGTGCATGGATCTCGTGCGAACAAAGCTCGGATCAATGGCCACTCCTACCGCCAATGGATCATGCAGCGCACAACCAGCAATGCCCGGCTTGAACTTCTGATAGGCGTCGATGTAGAACTCCATCATCCCTGTCAAGAAAGCGGATAGCGCTGTCCCCTGTGCCCGCCATTTCTCTACGAGTCGCTGTGGCAGAAGGGTCTGCATCGTCACATCCAGCCCCACCATCGTCATGTGGAAGCCTGCTTCGATTACGCGAGCAGCTCCTTCTGGATCAGAATAAATATTGGCCTCTGCCGTAGGTGTAACATTCCCCGGAACTGTCACAGCACCCCCCATAATAATCAGATGGCCGAGCAGCTGCGGCAGCTCCGGGCATCGGTCGAGTGCCAGAGCCAGATTCGTCAGAGGTCCCACAGCAATTACCGTCAATTGCTGTGGATGAAGCTTGGCCTGCTCAATAATGAAGTCGGCTGCATGCTTCTCCTCTGCCTTCCTGATCGGCTCCCCAGCCAGCTGATTGCCAATGCCATCTTCACCATGAATATGCCGGGCATAAGGCTTGAACAACTCACGGGCATAGGGCTTGGCAGCTCCCGGATACACCGGTGCATCATGGTGCAGCAGCTCCAGCAATATCAAGGAATTACGCGTAGCCTCTTCTTGCGAGATATTCCCGTACGTAGTCGTAATTCCCACCAGTTCGAGCTCCGGCGAGCTTGCAGCATAGGCAATAGCGAGTGAATCGTCAATCCCTGTATCGACATCCAGAATGATTCGTGTAGTCATGCAATAACCTCCATCATGAATCCTAGCAACATGTCGCTGTTCCTAAGTTCGTCACTGTATGGTTACAGTATACACGAGCTTGTCCGATTCGGGCAGAGGATCAGGCCAAGCTGGACCCATGTGTCAAATAAGATGGCAACGCGGTCTCCAGCATCCATGAGGCAAAGTCACCGTTCCATTCCTGATCCGCTTGCTGAAAGAAATGCTCAGCAGCCTGATAATAAGCCTCTGCTACTCCTTGGCGTTCTTCCTTGCCTTGGGTCATTCCCCATTTAAGCTCCAATAAGCTCTCCGTATATAGTGACCAGTGCTTATCCAGCATACGCATATACTGTTCCCGACAGTGCATGAGCATCCTGGAGGCACCATTCCTACGCAGCATGGCTGACCACAGATCTTCCCAGGTCTCGATAAGCTCACTAGTTGTTAAAGGCTCCTCCTGCAGTACCGGATGTCGATCCTCAAGCAGCTCAAGCCCCAAGTTAAATAATTGTAGCTGAAGGCTACTTCGTGGCCCCGAATACCTTCGTATATACCTTTTCATATGTGTATGGAGATGACCTGCAACAGACTTCTTCTCCCACATCTGATCTCTTCGGCTATATATCTTGGAGCGGTGATCGTATAAAGGCTCATCCAGCGCAGCTGCACGTGCCCTCATCTCTTTGGTCCGCCCAAGTCGATGCAGATGGAAAGAGAGTTCCTCCTGCTGCTCCTTGAAGATCTTCTCGGCATGCTCCTTCTCCTCATCGGGCTTAATTGCGAGACAAGTTAATCCCGCTGCCCGAAGACTGTCTGATGACTCCGGCTGGTAGCCGGGTCTGTTCCAAGTCATCTGGGCGGCTGAGCGATGGTGGCGAACAATCTCCTCTGTGAGTGCACGCTGGCGTAAATGCGAGGAAGGCATAATCTCACATTCAACACCATAGATACTTGCGAGTTCCTCCTCATCGGAAGTCAGTACAGCCGCCGATCCACATACGTGCGTATATTGTCTGTAATAGTGAGCTATCGACATTTCTGCCCGTAACAGATGCTCTCTATCCTCTTTTCCATACCCTTGCCTTTGCATGATCAATGGACTCAGCATATGACGAATCAGCACAGATTCAGCATCATGAATAATCGCATATCGGTGAAAGGTCTGAATGCGCTCCCTGTCCTGTATCGTCAGATGATCGTGCAAATAATCGGCCATGAATTCATGAAAACCACCGAACGTCACATCAGCCAAATACGCCTGCTGCTTACGCTTCACGGTTCCTTGTGGATAATTCATACCTGCTTGCAGTCCAAGCAATTCAAAGATTGGACGCAGCATTTTATAGTCCTGAAAGGCTTCCTCATCACTGACAGCCATGATATGAGCCCCACAGCCCTGTACAGCTAACCATGTCGATGCCAAAAGAGAGACTAGCAGCCTCTCCTCTGCCGATCTCATTTCGATGAAGTATCCTTCTGTCATGAACCAGGCTGCCGAGAGCTGAACATCATGCACCTCCAGCCCTGTTACCCTGCGAACGGCCTCTTTTGCTGCAGCGAATACCATGTAACGCCATTCATTATCTTGTGCTGACTTCGGCTCCTGCTGTGCTGAACGGATGATCCTGCCGAGATCTTCATCCTTCATGAACTTGTATCTTCGATAGATTTGCATAATCTCTGTACAATGCTCTTCCACAGTCTTCCCCGACAACAACGCCAAGCTGTATGAACTTTTACTCATATTAGCCCTGTCCGTCCTTTTATATAATATTGTAATGCCGTCCCATTCTCGAATTGAACTCAATGAACACCTGACTGTCTGAGTAACTTGTGGCACTCATTCTAACAGGACGCACTGAACGGATTCTGAACAGGCCAGGATGAGTGACTTCTAACAAAGAATCATATTGATCAGTTATATAAAAAAGCAAAGCACCCGTTCCCCCATCGTTGGGAAATAGTGCTCTGCTTAATAGACCTTCAGTAATATACCTGCTATTTAATTCTCCAACTGACCAGAGACCAGGCGACTGTAGAAGCCTTTTTCGGCCAGAAGTTCCTTATGGGTCCCCTGCTCGATCAATCTTCCGTCCTTCAGCACCAGAATACGGTCAGCTCTGCGGATAGTATTCAGCCGATGGGCTATCACAAAGCTGGTCCTTCCCTGCATGAGACGGTGAAGCCCTTCCTGAATCTTGATCTCAGTAACTGTATCTATGCTGCTGGTCGCCTCATCCAGTACGAGAATAGCAGGATCAGCCAGCATGGCTCGGGCAATAGCCAGCAGCTGCTTCTGTCCCTGACTAATTCCGCTTCCATCTGCCCGTAGCAGTCTATCATAGCCCTGCGGCAATCGGGAAATGAAGGAATGGGCATTCGCAAGCCTGGAAGCCTCTTCCACCTCCTGATCCGTAGCATCCAGCCTTCCATACCGGATATTTTCGCGAATGGTTCCCTCGAATAGGAAGGAATCCTGCAGCACGAAGGCCATGTGAGATCTCAGACTTTCGCGGGTGATCGTGCCCAGGTCGCGCCCGTCGAGCGTAATCGTCCCAGCGTCAGGATTATAGAAGCGGGATAACAACTGAATCAAGGTTGTCTTGCCAGCCCCGGTAGGACCGACCAGTGCAATCATTTCCCCAGGCTCAGCCTCAAAAGTAATGTCTTCTAGCGTTACACCACTATCCTTGTCGTAGGAGAACCTGACCTCCTGAAAGCGAACAGCCCCCTGTACACTGGAGATTACTGTAGAGGCTCCTTCATCACCAGCCTCCTCGTCCTCATCCAGCACCTCGAATACACGCTCTGCTCCAGCCAGAGCGGACAGGAGCGTATTCCATTGATTCGCCAGATCATTCAACGGTCGTGTGAATTGGCGAGCATACTCGGCGAAGACGATCATGATGCCTACTGTCACAGCTCCGTGAATAGCCAGAATCCCGCCGATGCCTGCTACAATGGCAAAGCTGAGATTGTTCAGTCCGTTCATCAGCTTCGGAATGAAGCCGGAAATCGTCTGCGCCCAGAAGCCAGATAACTGGATGCGGTCATTGCGCTCTCCGAACTCGCGTATGACCCGCTGCTCCTGAGAGAAGGCCTTGATTAGCCGTTGTCCTGACAATGTTTCCTCTATGTAGCCGTTCAGATCGCCCAGATTGCGCTGGCGTTGCTTGAACAAGGGACCTGTCCTGCGTGTAATCCAGCGCATCCCTATATACATCAAAGGCACAACAATGAAGGTGAGCAGCGTGAGCAACGGACTCAGCCAGAGCATGACGCCAAGCGTTCCGAGCAGGGTAAGCACACTTGAGAATATCTGGATGGCCGAGCTGTTCAGCGTCGAGCTAACATTCTCGATGTCATTGGTCAGACGGCTCATAATCTCTCCCTGCTGGCGCTTGCCAAAATAGGCGACCGGCAGTCTATGCAGATGAGAGAACAGGTCATACCGGAGACGATACACCGTATCCTGGGCAATTCCGATCATCCAGATGCTTTGCAGCCAGCCTGTGATCGAGGCAAGAGCATAGACGAGGGCCAGTGCACAGAGGTAATACCCCCAGCTCCAGCTACCTGCACCCTGCAGATAGTCATCCACCGCCACCCCAACCATATAAGGTCCTAGTAGTGCGAGGCCTGAGCTAAGCACTACCATGAAGAGCACCCAGAACAGCTTTAATTTGCGCGACGCAAGGTAGGTCCACAATCTCCGCAACGTAGCAGACCAGTCCTTGACCTTGGCAGGTCTGCCTCTTCGGCCAGAGCCTGCTGCCTGTCCTGCGCCCGGCTCTATGACAGGACGTGGATGACGGAAAGGCTCAACGAATGCCTTGAACATGCTGCCCCTCCTCCTCATGCTGTGAATCATAAATGGTACGGTATAAGGATGAGCGCTCCATCAGCTCCTGATGGCTCCCCTTCTCCATTAGCCGTCCTTCGTCCAATAGCAAAATCAGATCTGCTGAGGCCGTTGAACTGACCTTCTGCGTAATGAGAATCGTTGTGCACGCCAATTCTTTTAGCTCCCGCAGCAGAGCATTCTCGGTCTGCACATCCAGCGCACTTGTGCTGTCGTCCAGAATAAGAATCGCTGGCTTGCGAACTAGCGCACGGGCAATGGACAGCCGCTGCTTCTGGCCGCCGGACAGATTCACACCTTTTTGGCCGATCATCGTATCATAGCCTTGTGGCAGACGTTCAATCGTCTCGTGAATTTGTGCTTGGCGGGCTGCAAGCTCAATCTCCGCAGCTGTTGCCGCTGGATTCCCCCAAGCAATATTGTCACGCACACTGCCCGAGAATAACAGCACCTCCTGCGGTACATATCCAATAGAGCTTCTTACCTGGTGCACATCCAGCTCACGCGCCGGATGTCCATCCATACGCACCACGCCCGAATTCTCCTCGTATAAGCGGGGGATGAGCTGCACCAGGGACGTCTTGCCTGAGCCCGTAGCCCCCATGATGGCAATCCGTTGCCCCGCTCTCGCTTGGAACGATATATTCAGCAGGACAGGCAGGTCGCTTCCGGGGTAGCTGAAGCTTACCTCTTCGAAGGCAATGTCTCCCACAATCGGCACTGACGCAGGCACTATCACAGACCTCGACCGTTCCGTAGTACCATTAGCTTTGGAGATTGGAGTATCACCGTTCGAAGGGCTCGCTACTGATGCATGGCTCTGTGGGACAAGACTCTTTGGAGCATACGAGCTCTCTAGAGCTTGCGAGTTCGATAGTGCTTGCGAGTTCGATAGTGCTTGCGAGTTCGATAGTGCTTGCGAGTTTGATAGAGCGTGCGAGCTCTCTGGAGCAAGATCCTCGGCGTAGAGCACCTCACCAATCCGCTGTGCGGAGGCCCCAGCTCTGGAATACGTCGATACAATCCACGACAAGGCCGACAAGGCTCCAATGGTCCGTAGCATATAGTTAATGACCGCAACGACTTCACCTATCGTAGCATCTCCGGTAGCAATATCCGCTTTTCCCAGCCACAGCACACCGATAATGCCCAGATTCATTAAGAACAGCACAAAGGGCATTGTCGTCTCTGTGAACCGCAAGGCAGACATCGTTCCCTGCATCAGATTCCGATTATGCTCTGCGAAGCGGCCCATTTCGTGCTTCATGCGAACAAATACGCGAATCAGACGAATCCCGCTGAGATTCTCCTGGATGACCCCATTTACCTTATCCAGTCTGCGTTGCACACTTCGATACAGCAGTGCTGCCCGTTTCATGACGATGGTCAAGATAACGATCAGGATGGGAACCATCACCGTTAGCAGCAGCCCCAATTTGAAGTGGACCAATAATGACATGATGACACTTCCGATGACGATTAATGGCACCCGTGACATGAAACGCAGACTCATAAAGATCGTCTCCTGCAGCTGCGTGACATCACCTGTGAGACGCGTAATGAGCGAGGACACGGCAAAGCGGCTAAACGCTGCGTAGGACAGTGACTCCAGCTTGCGGTATAGGCGATCACGCAGATCGTAGCCGACTCCCTGACTGGCATGTGAGGCGTAGAAGGAGCCAAATACACCCCCTGTGAAGGCCAATAGTGCTCCACCAGTCAGGATGCCCCCCCACATCCATACGACCTGCGCATTCTGCTGACGTATTCCTTCATCAATGATTTTGGAGATGATCCAGGGCTGCAACAGCTCTACAACTAGTTCGATCAGCATCATACTCAGTGCCACACAAGAAGCAATCCGGTATTTTTTCAAGAAAGTAAATATGAGTGCCATAGTCAGTCATTCCTCCGAAACCGGAATTTTCCGTCCTTATCGGACCCTGTTATTCATACTGTGAATTGCAAAATATGTATACTTTAATATACCCCATATTTTTATGATTTTCTGCATTTGCCCGTAGCTTCGTCCGAAATTGCAAAAAAACTTCCGGCAGATCATGGCACAAGGCCATATCTACCGGAAGATATTAACGAATCATGAAGCGATCAGGGTCGGGTCACATGAATACGTTCCCGATCTACTTCGAACCCAAGAACATATTCGTGTATCGAAGCAAGCCATGCTCAGCACGCACGGAGATATCCTGCGGCTTCTTGCTTTTCTCCAGCAATCGGATCATCTGCTGCACATGCTCCTCAGCCTTGCCAAGCTCCCCTCGATCCAGCTGTCGCTGTGCCTGGGTCAGACGCTGCTCCAGCTTACGGGACACCTTCTCATCTACTTCACCATCAGCCTTGAATTGCTTCAACGCCTCCCCCATTCCATGCAGTGCTCCCGGAGCCCGCAGCTGTGGAAGCGGCACCGCAGACCACTCCGTATCCGAAGCAAAATAGAAGCTTGGATAGGATGGCTGATTATAGCCCGAATTCTGCCATGCAATTCCTGTTCGGTATTGCGCATCATGCATGAGTGTATACAGCTTTCGGTCCGTTAACTCGGTGCTCATATAAATACGGATGGCCGAGCTATCGGCTGTGCGCACAAGCAGTTCCTCTCGCCAATCACCGAAGATGTCAGCTACAAGAGAGGGCGTACCCTTCGTGTGATTATTGGTGCGTGTTCCTGTTGCTGTCAGCAACGTTCCCCGTTGCCAGTCCTCGATAGTTGGTGTGTTCTCCAGGGAGCCATTCACAATCTGTGTCGTCATGTTAGCGGCCCACTTGATATTCATGTTCGTGCCCGGAATGGAAGTACTAATCTGCTGCCCATCGGCGGTACGAAGCTGGACAGCCCAGGTCTCCAGACCACGATGCGAAGGATCTACATCCCCGACCATGCCACGTCCAGTATCCCTGCCTGTATATCCTCCGTAGATGACTTCACCGGTCCGGGCATCCCGCAGGGAATATCCATACGGAGCATAGGAACCCCCCTCATGCACCATGAAGATCTCCAGCCCCGGACGATCCGGATCTATGTCAGCGACATGCAACGCATCTCCATGTCCGAGCCGTGCTGTCGTCCCTGGCGTGGCGCTCTCTGGAGGCATGACATCCATGGAGCTATAGAGCAGGGAGCCATCATGATCAATCGTAGCCGAGCCATAAATAATCTCATGCTTGCCATCACCATCTACATCCGCCACGCTGAGAGAATGGGCGCCTTGGGTCGTCAGTGTTCCGAACTCAGGGTCCGTGCCATTAACACCATGCGGTCCGTCATTGAACGGATTGCTCATCGGTGTCCAGCCGCTATCCACCAGCCAATCCTCCTTCAGACGCTCACCATCCCAACGGTACGCTACCAGCGTCGAACGTGTGTAATAGCCGCGTGCGAAGACAGCCGATGGATGCTCGCCATCCAGATAGGCCACTCCTGCCAGAAAACGGTCTACCCGGTTACCCGGTTCGATACGGCTCATGGCATAATCTCCCCACATTAGACCATCATCATGACGTCCTACCTTGAACGGAATCGTCTGTAGCTCCTTGCCTGTAAGTCCTTCGAATACACTCAGATATTCTGGTCCCTCCAGGATGAAGCCCTCGAAGCTTCGCAATTCATTGCGAGTACTCCGGGAAGGAGCGTATTCATCTATGAAATAGTCAGCCAGGCTCTCAGCGTCTGCACGAGAGAGTGGATAGTTGTATCGAGGCTCGATTCCGAAGCTCTCCTCCAGAGTTGCTGGCCAGTTCCCGTTAAAGACCTCCTCATGACGATGCCAGTTCATGAACATGTTCACGACATGCTCATAGTAATCCTCCGCACTCATGCGGTAGTCATCCTTATGACTATAGCCTGCTTTGAGATCTGCTTTGGGCATCGTGATATAACGCGCCTTGCCTGCACGACCTTGCGCATCATAAGGAATGACCTGCGTGCCCGGGGCCGTCTTGAACATTAGCTCTGCCTTCCCGTCCCCGTCAAAATCATAGACCATGAATTGTGTATAATGGGCGCCTGAACGAATATTTTTCCCCAGATCAATACGGTACAGCAGGGTGCCATCCAAGCGATAGGCATCAATGTAGGTATTCCCCGTGTAGCCCTTCTGGGACACATCCTTGGCATTGGATGGATCCCATTTCACGAACAATTCGTATTCTCCATCACCGTCAACGTCTCCCACACTCATATCATTAGCCGAGTAAGTATAGGATTCTCCTGCTGGCGTAACGCCATCGGCCGGCTTCTTCAGTGGCAGGTCCATATACTCGCCATCCCAAGGCTGTACTACAGGACTTCTCTCCAGCTCTAGGCCATACACATCCTCAGTAGCGCCCGTTGGATCAGCTTCCGCTCCATATACGACAGCAGATACGGAATATTGAGACTCCGGTGTTCCCTCACGGTCCAGATAATTAGTACTGTCCGTGACATAAGCAATCCGCTCCCCGTTCCGGTATACATAGAAGCCCGGTCCGCTAAGTCCAGATGCTGTATGGCCCGTAGCTTCATCCGCGAGCAGACGCCAGCTTAAGAATGCTCCGTCCGGCGTTGTGGCCGCGACTAGTCCACGGTTCAGATATTCCATCTGCTTCATCCTTGTCTCCCCAGCCCCCTCGGTGCTGGCTGCTGCCGGTTGCCCCCCGGCTCCCACACCAGTCACAATCATGATTGCGCTTACAGCAATGATCGCTATTTTTTGCGCAGCTCCTTTTGTTCGCTTCTTCATGTACAGTCTCCTTCCAAGTGTAGTCATGGTCCAAGGTACATTCATTCTGAACAATCGTTAATGTTTGCGCTTACAAAAATAGATGCTGCCAATCTGCTGGTGCGCGCCTCCCTACCACGCCATACTGAATTACCATTTATTATTATAATTTCTGTCTTCTATCCACAGTGTTCAAAAATCCGTACCATTTCTTCAATGATTCGACCTTTGAGGTGTTATGCTGAGAAGCTAGTTCATAAAGCTCCTGCATCCATCGCTATAGGACGAAAGCGAACAATCTATAATTGGATTGGATGAGTGGATCGAATCGGTGATACTAGCTAAGGGAGGAAGTGAATATGCGGATCAACTAAGACCCCCCGAGTACAGAGGTGGACAAAAAGAAGAGCTGACTAGATCATTCTAGCCAGCCAAGTTATGACTCTATTATTGAAGAATGAAAGAGAGCATACAGCGGTGTCTCTTCCCATTTCACACTTCCTCTGTTGCTCTCCTTTTTCTTAATTTTACGCGTTCAACCTGAATAGATTCTATTTGCTGCCATTATCCAGCTTGTCTAGACGCTCCTGTGCATTCGGCGACAGGAATATATTGAGAAGCCCCATGATATTGTTAGTCTCTGCTCTTGCCTCTTGGTAGGCTGCTGCGAATGCTTCAGGCTGTGCTGCCGGATCTTGAATTGCCGCCAGCTTCGCCCAGGCAGGCTTGGTTAGCGTGTCATACTTCGTGAACATAATCGTGTCCGAGGAGGTTATCCCGCTAGGCAGCCACGAATCCAAAGAAGAAGCTTCCTGGAAGAATCGAAGCGAATTACGCGCCGACTCACTGGTGAAGTCGTTGGTCCGCTGAGCCTCCTCCAGGATCAGCAATCCTTCTCTCGACAAAAATAGTACCTTCACCAGCGCTCTCTCCGTATTAGAGGCCTCGTTCCATGTCTTATAGGTCTCCTCTGGTGCAAGCCCTGTTGTGAAGAATGTGTACGCATCCTGAATATATTGCTCTGAATTCGGATGGATGGCCTCCTCTGTCTCTACATTGACTACTGAATCCCCGAAATTGGCTACAGTGATGTTGCCCGTATCCTGTACCTTCACTCGACGGATGGGATGCTCCTTAATGCGAATGAAGCCATGCTCATCCACATACGAGCCCAGCTCCTCCTGCGAGGTCTCTAATCCGAGCTGTCCAGCGGGACTGGCCGTCCCTGAGTCTGTAGCTGTGTCTTCAGCCGCTTGCGTTCCAGTCGTCTCACTTGCCCCGTCTTCTGTCTTCGTATCATTAGTAGCCGGCTGACCTGTCTCCTGCCCGACCTGGATATCACTGTCGATATTCGGACTGTCGAGCGTCTGTCCATCACCACTACCTTTACCACTACCGCATGCATTCAGCAGAACGATGATTAATCCGATCATGAGCAGCTTCAAGCTGATACTGCCTCTGAATCTGTCCATTAGGCTTGATTGGTGTACTGTGCTGTGATCTTGATGTCCTGTCTTCAAAACAAATACCCACTCCTCTATATCTTCTTATGTAGTCTCTTACAAATAATGCACTTATTGCATCATAGTACAGTGCGGCGATAAATCATATCAGCTTGTGGTAGCCTTTTTTTAAGAACTTTGTACCAATTCCCCTTATTAGCTGAAGTCATCTATTCGTACTCAGTCTCTGGTTCATTTCATATTTATGCAATTGCGAAATAGTAGAAATTCAAAACGCCTTGGAGACTATTCACAGCCCTCCAAGGCGTACGGCTTTAGCTTAGCGATTATTGAATAATCCTATAGCAGTACCTTGAGCGAATCTAATTTCGCATTGAACAAGGCTACCCGCTTGCGGCGACTCTACACTCACACTTGATCTAGATCCTGGTTAAAGTGCTAGTTAATCCTGAAACCAGCGCTTATAGAGCACCTGCGTGCCCTTCTCCTCATAGCCCAGAGCAGCCAACTCGCGATAGAGAGATTCTGCCAGAGCCAGACTCGGTGTCTCCAGCTTCATCTCTTTAGCAGCCTCAAGGGCGATCCCCATATCCTTGATAAAATGCTTCACATAAAAGCCCGGCTCAAAATCACCCGCGATCATCCGCGGACCCAGATTGCTTAACGACCAGCTACCCGCAGCCCCGGATTCGATGCTTTTCAGTACCTGCGCCGGGTCCAGACCAGCAGTACGTGCATAAGCCAGCGCTTCACACACACCAATCATTCCCGCTGCGATGGCAATCTGATTGCACATCTTCGTGTGCTGTCCTGCTCCTGGCTTACCTTGTAGCACCACATTGGCTCCCATAAGCTCCAAGATCGGCAGCACGGCTGCGAAGTCATCCTCCGCACCACCGCACATGATGGACAGTCTCGCGTCCCGTGCACCAATATCTCCACCGGATACGGGAGCATCCAGTGCATGCAATCCCCTCGCTGCTGCAGCTTCATGAATCCGCGCAGCCAGAAGTGGACTGGAGGTCGTCATGTCAATGAGATAAGCACCTTTCTTAGCATGCTGGACCAGCCCTTCTGCCCCCAGATATACCTCCTCCACATCCTTGGGATAGCCGATCATCGTGATGATCACGTCACAGATCTCCGCAAGATGTGCTGGCGATTCCTGCCACACAGCACCCAGCTCAATCAGCTCCTGCGCCTTTGCAGCTGTCCTTGTGTACACATGCAGCTCATATCCGGCCCGCCTGATATGCCCAGCCATGCTTTTCCCCATGACACCAATACCAATAAAACCAACAACCGTCTTTCCTGGCTCCAATCCCATATCCCTACCCCTTCCTGTGCCCTCATCATCCCACATTATGTTCTTTTGTGAAAGCAGAGCTGTCCTGATGCTATTATAGCTTACAAAAAATACATACTAAAAGTCTGTTTCTAGGACATTATTCCTGATTTTGAAAAAAAGTATGATTAATTTGGTGCGCAAACAATACATTCCATGTTAGGAATTAAGACTCCTGCATATTTCGCCAATATTGGTTATGATTAGGTGTATTGAGTATTTGCATAACCTTTATGCAGTACTGAATAAAGAGGGTTCTGTGTTTTCTTTTATTGCTATTACCATGAAGGCAGTCTGGAATAAAGAAGTGTTACACGACACAAGCAGAATCCCTAACTACTTTAGGGGGTATAATTGTGAAGAAATGGACATCAATTGCAGTGGGGCTGCTCGCGGCGATCAGCATCACCGCATGTGGTAGCAACAGCGCTGCTCCACAAGAGGCGGCTCCGGCCGCAAGTACAGGTACAGCTACTCAAGCAGAGAAATTGCCAACAGCTCAGGAATTGATCGAGAAGGTTGCTAGTGAGGGAGCCAATCTGAAGAGCTTCCACATGCAAAGCAGCATCAACCAGGACATGAAGATCACAGCTGGTGAGAATACACAGGATCAGAAGCTCAATATGACTATTGACATGGATTATGTAGGTGAGCCACTTGGTGTCTATTCGGAGATTGTTACCGAAATGCCTGGTGTTGCCGAGAAAACAACCATGAAGCAGTACATTACCGAAAAAGCGGCCTACATGGAAAATGCCGGAACGTGGATGAAGCTGCCTGATGCGACCATTACAGAGCTGGTTGAACAGATGAAAGCACAAGGGAATCCTGAGGAGCAGCTCAAGCAGCTCAGCTCGATCCTTGACGAAGTTAATGTCTCCGAGAAGGATGGACAATACTTCATGGAAGCCAAGATTTCTGGCGATAACGTAAAAGCCTTGGCTGAGAAATTTCTGAGTCAAAGTGGTGCTGCCGACGAACAGCTATCGGCGATGCTGCAGCAAATGAACCTGAAGAGTATGGAGATCAGCTATCTGATTGATAAAAAGACCTATTTCCCACTTAGCTCCACTGTCAAAATGCAGATGGACATGAGCATGGATGGGCAATCCCTTGATATGAGCATGGCCATGAACGCTACCTTCTCCAAGCTGAACGAGGTGGAAGCCATTTCGATCCCGCAAGAGGTTATCGACAGCGCACAATAAGATCAACATGAACAAAACCTCCTGTACCTTAGTCAAGGTGCAGGAGGTTTTGTTGTATGGATTTCATGCTACAAGTGCAATTAGATTATCATGAACAAACCTCCTGCACCTTACTAGTCGTTATATATGAAGCAATTCAACAATAAACGATAATGAAGCGTGCTGAAGCGTGCTGAGAAGCGAAGCTAAAAGCTTTCTGAATGAATGCTTCTTCGGAAGCATAAGTTTAGCGAAGAGTAAATAAGCACTACAGGCGTGGCGTATCGACTACCATGAGAATGAACATGATCATTAGATAATTGACGGAGAACATGAAATTCACCTTGGCCCAGCGCTCATTCTCCTGAACGCGAAGTCCGCTGATGGTATGCACCAGCCATGCCACGCCGCCAATGACCGACACCACCAAGAAAATATATCCGGTATAGCCATATACGAAAAGTAAAATGCCAGCAGGTATTAGCAGAAGTACATAGGGAATCATTTGCAGCTTCGTACGACGGACGCCCTTTACGACAGGCAGAAGTGGAAAGCCAGCTACCCGATATTCCTCAACCCGACGAATGCCAAGGGACCAGAAGTGCGCGGGCTGCCACAGAAACAAAAAGATGAACAGGAGCCATGCACCCAGATCAACCTCTCCACGAACAGCACAATAGCCCATCACCGGAGGCATGGAGCCAGCAATTCCACCAATAGAGGTGCTCCAGGTGGAGCTGCGCTTCAGCCACATTGTATACACTACCACATAAACGAACCAGGCAAGCAGTCCCAGCAAGCCTGTGACGGGATTCACGAGTAAGAACAAAATTCCGATCCCGATGACCCCGAGCACAATACTATACCCGAAGACAAATCGTAAGGAAAGTCGATCAATGGGCTCAGCACGCTCCCGCGTTCGTTCCATTCGCTGATCCAGCTCATAGTCCCAATAATTGTTCATTACGCAGGCCGAAGCAATCGTTAGGGTAGTACCGATCAGCATCCAGAGCATAATGCCCCAATCCAGCGACCAGCGTGAAGCAATCCAGAAGCCGGCCAAGGAGGCAAATACATTTAACTGCAGCAGCCTAGGCTTGGTTAGACTTATCATGTCCTTTATCACTTTGTAAAAATCCTCCTGATGACAATTAGTCCTGCAACGCAAAATATCATTGTACCAGAACTTTGACGAGCCTCCTACCCCCTAAAGATAATGTACCCTAATTCATCGTATTCACCACTGCCAATGACAGGAGAAATACAAAGAGCCGATTACAGTTATACTGTAATCGGCTTACTCAGCATTCACATTTATGTTGTGCATAACGAGCAATGATTTCTTTCAATCTATACCAGTACTTCCTTAAGTGCAGATTCTACAAGTTCCTGATACTGCTGAATGTGATTCTTCGAGGCATGTATTCTATATTGCTCGAACAGCCCGACGCTTTTCTTGAAGTCATTTCCACTATTATGCTGAATGGCCGAGGAAAGCAGCTCTAGGACATGCTCCACCACTTGTCCAAACCGATGATGCGAAGCGTTATATTTAATGAGCTCTAATAGGTACATATGATAATCTGATATATGCTTAAGCATTTGGGCAGGATTCATTAGCGAAATAGATTGTGCCAGAAGAGGCAGCAAGTCGTCAATGAGCAGATGGTGTAGGTTAGCTATGCGGATTAGGGTGACGAGACCAGGGAGGATGTCAGGCTTATGCTCAAGTAAAACTTGTGTATATTCATAAAGCTTATCAATACGACCAGACAGAAGGTCAAGCTCCAGCAGCTGTAATCTTGCTATAGATCGAAAACGCTTTCTTATATGGCACTCCGATTCTTTCGGATCATCGAACCAATCGAGGCGGGAAAAGGCATCTATACAATCTCTTGCCAATTCATACTCGCCCATCCTCTTGTATGCAACCCCCTTCATCATATGGCTGTAGCCATAGTAGTGTACCAGGGGCTGATTCATCTGCAATCTCTTGGGGTGTATACCATCCTTACGGAAGCGCTGCTGCAACTGGTATGCCTTACCCGCTACAAGTGCAAGATGATCCGCATGCGTAATCATCGTGCTCCAATCCTCAAAAGAAAGGGCTAGTTCAATCATGTTTACCAGGGTGTCCAGATTCGTGCTGTTCGACAAAACCTTGTCTTCCAACGAATTCTCCTCCCTCAAACAAATTCATATGAAAGGATTATAGAATATTATCTACCCTCGGTCAATTTGACATCACGTGCTAAGGTATACGTTTGGAATAATAAAAAATCGGTTAATGAGAACATAACTTTTCTATATATCTCAGGAGGTTATATTTTATGAAATGGTTCACTCGTCTTATGCTCGTAGCTGCCCTACTTCTCGTAGCTGCATGCTCCAATTCAGGTACAGAACCCGCACAGGGGGACACAGGAAATGGACAGGAGGTCGTAACTGAGCCCGATGGCCAGACTCCCGATAACGAGGCAACACCAGAGCCAGGCACTCCTGACGGAACTGAGGATACGAACACCGGACAAGCTGCGATCTTAACGCTGGACCAGGTCCAACAAGCCATCCAGGCTCAAGGGCTGGAGCTTACTGCAGCTTCGCAGGAGAACGACTGGGTGCTAAATGATGTAGAGCCACAGAGAAATACGCTCAATGGCTCGGCTGATCAACCAGAGAACAACGAGATCGTCACCATCTATGTCTTCGATTCCGAGCAGGCTCGGCAGGAGGGATTAGCCAACTTCAACGAACAGACCGCCAATCTCCCAATCAAAAAGCCAGCAGCTATCGAACACAAGAATGTCCTGATTCTGTACTGGTACAATGCAGAGGAGACGGATAATCCTGCCACGCTCGATACAGCCGTCCAACTCGATCATGCGTTGAAGGCACTTTGATGGATGATGGTCTTTAGCAGCTCATTTTCAAGTAATAGCTTGTAAATAACAAACAGGATTGCCTCGCAAGCAGTGAGCTTACGAATGCAATCCTGTTGTTGTTATACCTTAGACGAAATGAGCTCCCTTAAGCTTATTGTGCTTGACGCGCCTCAAGGGCGTTCAGAAGCAAGGTTACCACTTCGGCACGAGTAGCTTCTGCCAGTGGATTGAACTGATTGTTGCCAGCACCCTGTACGAGACCTGCATCTACCGCAGCAGCTACATATGGAGCTGCCCATGCTGGGATGCGGCCTGCATCGGTGAATGTCGGCTTCGCTGCCGGGTCCACCGTCAGACCAAGTGCCCTAACCAGCATTACTGTCATTTCTGTCCGGTTCATGTTCGCGGCTGGGCGGAAGGTTCCGTCCTCATATCCGCTAATGATGCCCATTTGCACTGCTTGGGCCACATATGAACGGGACCAGGCCGGAATGTTGTTGGCATCCTGGAAGGAAAGGTTATTGCTACTGGCCTCAAGCCCTAATGCTCGCGCCAACATAACCACAAATTCTGCCCGGCTTGCTTTTGCATTAGGACGGAATTCGCCATTTTCATAGCCATTTACAATTCCAAGTGCTACTGCCTTTTGAACAGCTTCTCTTGCCCAGTGACTTGCCGTATCCGAGAAGTTCACATTAGAGACTGGTGGAGTTGTGTTATCACCAGGAACCTCTGGCGTTGTCGGCTGTTCCGGTGTTGTTGGCTCTGGTGTTGTTGGCTGAGTAGGAGTTGGAGCACCTCCACCGCCGGAGCTACCTCCGGGGGTATTTCCATTGACATCGTCGGAGCCGCCACTACTGGAGCCACCGCCAGGAAGAGGACCTCCCTTAAGATCAATGATGCGCCCTTCCACCTCTTGCTTCACGACACCTACCCGATCCAGTTGCTCCAGGAACACCTCGTAATCGACAAGGTTCAGCTCATAATGACGCTGATCTGCCTTCGCTGCCTTCATGGAGCGGTAGAAGTCACCACCGTCAGCCATGAAAGAATTCGTAGCTACAATATAGTAAGCATTAGGATCAATATTGCTATACTTGCCATTCGCATTTTGGATCTGAACACGGCGAACACGCTCGCCTACCTGTGTCACTTGTCCAGTTGTAGCGTCGATCTTCTCACCCTTCTTGGTCGAGTCATAGTAGAAGCGGAGTCCGGATACTTGCGGGAAACGTCCTTCTCCAGATTCTACTCCGCTGACACCATTCTCCAGAGCGGCTGTAATTTCCTTACCTGTCATCTTGAGCGCTGTAAGATTGTTGCCGAATGGCATCGTGGTCAGCAGCCCACCCAAGGTAATATCTCCCTGAGGCAAGGATGCACGAATACCTCCGCCATTCTGAATGGCTACATAGCCTTTCACATCATTCGCTTGAACGATGCTTTTGACTTTAGCCAGCATACCGTCAGTCATCAGATTGCCTAGATTGGTCTCCTTCTTGCGGACACTTCCCCGCTCACCGTCAAGGAACACCTCAGAGCTTCCTACAATCGTTTTCTTGAATTCGTCAAGCTGAGGAGCATATTCAGACAGAATGGCGGCTGCTTCCGGGTCATCCTTGTAGACGTAAGCTCCGGAGCCATCCTTCTGATCCAGGTTCAGCAATGAACCTCCCCATGTCTGTAATACGCCCTCTTCATTAAAGGTCACATCCAATTGTCCAAGGGATTGATTGTATTCACCTGTCTGCACAATCAACGTCGGCTCGGCTTGCTCATTCACTACCACAGGCTCGGACAGCTTCGTATGAGAATGCCCACCCACAATAATATCAATGCCTTGTACAGCCTGCGCCAGTTCCAGATCTACCGTGTAACCCAGATGAGAGACAGCGATAATCTTGTTGACACCCTCTTGCTTAAGCATATCTACCGTAGCATTGGCGCTTGCTACTTGATTCTTGAATACAAGATGCTCCCCAGGTGAGGCCAGAGATACGGTATCCGGTGTCGTCAGACCGAAAATACCAATCTTCTCGCCTTCGACCTCCTTGATGATGGCTGGATAGATTGTAGCCTTGGCTGCTGGCTGACCAATCTCGTTACGGTACAGTCCAGACAAGCTAGGCTCAGCTGTAAAGTCAATGTTCGAGCTCACAAACGGGAATTCAGCCTTCTTGATGAAGTCTGCCAATAAAGCTGGTCCTTTGTCGAACTCATGATTACCGAACGTCATCGCATCATATCCCGACAGATTCATGAAGCGTAGATCGGCTAATCCATTGAACAGGTTGAAATACAGTGTACCTGAGAATACATCCCCGGCATCGACAAGCAAGGTGTTGTCATTGCGGTGCTCGTTAATCGCTGTAATACGACGAGGCACATTGTCCAGATGGGCATGTGTATCGTTCGTATGAAGCACACGCAGCTTGTAATCTCCATCCTGCGGAAGATCCTCGAAGGATAACTGCGCGAGCAACGGATCGTGGTCACTTACTCGCCCATGAGCCTGCTCGAAATCCGCATTCACATGTACGACCTCAATAGCCGCTGCCTTAGCCGTCTTACGATCGGTCAGAATATGATCCAGAGTCTGGGAGTTACCGTCATAAATATACGAGTAACGCTTCTCTTCTGGAAGCTGATCTACTAGGTTCGTAAGCTCTTGACCCTTCAGCAGGTGCAATGTTCTTGAGAATTGGAAATCATTAAAGTCACCCAGTGCTACGACTCTGACGTTCGGATCGCGGTCCACCAATTGCTTGATGAAGCCATTCACGATCGTCGCCTGCTTCGCACGCTGCACCTCACTGCTCCGTACAACAGGCTGCACACTGCCATATGGCTTCAGATCGCCACCCTTGGAATTAAAGTGGTTAGCGATAACAACTACCCGCTCATCCTTGAACTGGAACTCCGCTGCCAAGGGCTTACGTGAGCTGGCGAACGCTTCATCACCAGGTGCAATCCGTCCCGGATTCAGCGACAGAGTACCATCTGTGTTCACCTCAACTGGTGTTGCAGCATCGCCCTTCACGGCATTGCCTGTCAGACTTACACGCTCAGGGTTATACAGGAAGCCTACCCGGATGTTCGCTCCAGGTGCCCCTCCATCCAGGTTGTTCACTGGGGCAATATCCGTATAGCTGTAGTCAACGCCGCCCTGATTCCGAATCGCGTCGATCAGGGTCTGGAAGCTTTGGTCCGCCGCTGTATTTCCACTATTCGTATCGCCGTCGTTGTCTTGAACCTCCATGACACCTATGATGTCTGGCTGCTTGAGATTATTCACAATAATTGCAGCAATCTTCTGTGCTCTGGCTGCATCCTTCTTGCTGAAGTTCTCTACGTTGAACGTGGCTACCGTCAGCTTGTCTTCAGCTGGGGCAATCGTAGTAACAGCCTGGCCTAGATCACTTGGAATGACAGCTGGAAGGTTACCCTCTGGCTGAATCTTGAAATTCCCATTGGCATAGGTCAAGACGCCTGTGACAGAACCATTCAGCTGATCACCCGTCTTCACAGCCACAGACGGCTTCTTGTTAATGAAGATCCGTTGCGGATTCAGAGAGCTCTCGAATTGACCTGCGCCGTCTCCACGGAGAATAACTCCTCCTGCTGGTGTGCGGAGCGGATTATTTGGCTCATTGTCCACCACAACTGCCAGTCCTGGCTCACTGGAGTATGGGCCTACAATCGTTGGTTGGTTCACTTGTACGCGCATGCTTTCCAGGCTTTCATAGAAATCAATAGCGTCCTGCTCTGGATTGAAGACCTGCAGACTGTCGGAATCAATGACATTTGGCAAGGTCCGCCCACCTGCTCCTATTACTACTGGTGTAGGTAATGGTACTGTCGTGTTCTCCTTCTGAATATCTGTAGCTACAATCTGAGTGATGCTCAGTTCGTTCGCAGCAGGCTCGTATTCCTTCACCTGACCGCTCACCTTCACCGGTGTTCCCACGGTTACGCCATGAGATGGACGATATACTTGAATCGCTTCAGAGGTAGCATCATTGTTATCCTCCAGACCAGGATATTCCTGCATCGTGAAGGAGCTACCGGATACGGAGGTAACAATCCCTTCTACACCCCTTACCTCAAATCCATTGAATAATGAGGAATGGGATTCGCCCTGAATATCATGGATACGCAGACCATCCAGGGATGGAAGGACCTTATAAGTAAACGTATAAGTGCTGCTGATTTCGCTGTTCATAACAGCAATAGCCTTGACGGTAGCGTCTTCCTCAATAACGATAGGGCCTGTATACAAAGTAGACTGCAGGGTAGGCTCTTCCCCATTCAGTGTGTAATAGATCGTAGCGCCTGTCTTCGGAGAAGTCAGTTCAACGGATCCACCCTTGACAATGCCACCTGTCGGAACACTGGCTTGTACAGACAGTAGACGTTCGATCACGTCGGACGCATCCCGTGGTAGCAATTCCAAACCATAGCTTGTATGATAGGTCATTACACCAGTAATACGCTCGTATGTCTTACCCACTGTAAGAGCTGTAGGGGCATTCTTGGCGTAGATCGTAATCTCTTCCGCACTGTGTGTGTCTTTACCATAGAAGGTTGTGCTATTACTGCGAGCAATCTCAGTAGTACTAAGCTCTACTAGCATGCCCTCATAGCGCCCACCAGGACCTTTGCTGCCATCGCTCGCGCGAGCAAAGTCAGCTGAGGTTAGCAGAAGTGGTGTCGGCAGATCCTGATCACGCTCCGTGACACTCACATAGCCGCCAGCGAAGCCACTCTTGTTCACTTCAATCTGAAGCAGACCATTGAAGATTGTCAGGGGGCCGTAAGCCTCGATGCGATCGCCGACTTCAATGGCAGATTCGCTCGCTCGAATGACGATACCTGCACCCTGATCCTGGATATAATAGTTCGTCTGACCGCCAGACACCTCACGGTAGGTTACAATTCCACGTACAGCAACCGGGGCATTCTCAGCCTTGGCTCTCGCGTCTGTGATACTTACTGGGGTAGTATCTGCAATCGTGTACTGGAAGCTTGTAATCGGGCTTGGGTCCAAGCCATCCTTACCTGCATAGGCCTGGATGTACGTGTCCGTTGTTACGGTAATCGGTCCATTAAAGAGTGAGAATTGTGCATTAGGACCTGTTTCCGTGCTGTAATAGATATAGGCATCATTCGTAACTGTACTCAAATACACCTCTGTATTGACTGGAACTGGGCCAGATGGCGGCGAGGCCGTCACGGATGCCACCTGATTAGCCGGTGTACTGTCAACTACAGCAAAGGTTGTAGCTCCGGTGGAACGAATTCCCTTGGTGCTGAAATAGGTGGTGAATGTTCCGTTGTTTATCAGAATTTTTTGTTGAAAAATACTAGGCTTAGATACGAGGCCGAATTCGCTTCGTACGCCTGTAGGAAGCTGCACTGGCATCATCTTGCTTACATCGGTCTCGCCAGGACTTGCTGCGATAGCTACATTGGTGTCCCCGCCATAAGGCTGAGTCTGCTTCACATTGCCTGTGCCTGCGTAGAAGCCAACGACATATCCTTCAATGGATATCGTAGAATCATCTGGAGTCATCGCAAGAGCCTGATCCACCGTAAGGGTGCCACCAGCAGCCGATGCCCGATCTGCGAAGAGTCCCGCCGGGATCGCTCCGGTAATCATGACGATGAAGATAAGCATCCATTGGAAGGACCGTTGTATGGCCTTGGCCTCCCTCACTTGTCTCCATAATCTTGCTTGCCTTGATTGCTTGCTGTACATTCATTCAACTCCCATTCATTGTAGTTGGCATGCGCTTACAATATGTCTGAGCCTGTATGGAGCCTGTCCAGGCTATACAGCTTATACATCATATGAGCAGGACACTTGAGTAGGCGTCACTAGCTCACAGAGTGTGGCCTTACCGCCTCACTACCGATATAGCAAAAACGTCAAGGTGTGAGTGCTGATACCAGGAAACGACACTACGAAATAAGCACTACATCAGTGTAGGCGGCTTCTGTTAAATCGGCATGATGTTTTGGTTAACATGATGTGAATTTCTGCACCGAAGGGAAGTAGGGGGTCTTTTTCATCGAAAAGTGTTCTTAAACACCTGCCAAGCATCGCTTGAAGAAGAGATAACCTTCGTGGTGGGGGATAAGTATATGTGCATGCGCTCCATAGGTATCCCCGGAAGGTCAGTATGCTTGGCAGTACATCTGTAGCACGGCTTGGCGAATGACAGCAATGCCCTAACTCTATAACTCTACAATTCTATAACTCTTTAGTCATAAACACGCTGAAGGGATCAAGCTCATAATCGCTAAAGGGACCACAGTAGGAAAACCCAAAATCCTCATACAGCTTTCTAGCCGGCATAAACGATTCCGGAGTGCCCGTCTCCAGACTGATCCGGTTATATCCGCGAGCTTTCGCCTCCTGAAGAATATGTGCCAGAATTTTTCTCGCTACACCTTTACGCAAATGCAGCTTGGCCGTACGCATGGACTTGAGCTCAGCGTGTTCGGCATTCAGCTCCTTCAGAGCGCCGCAGCCCAGCACCTCCCCATCCTCCCAAGCACACCAAAAGGTTATATCAGGCTGCTTGAGTCCTTCCATACCTAGCGCATGTACGCTTTCTGGTGGGGAGTCGGCATGCATTCCCTCCAGGTGCTCCGCAATCAGCGAAGCTACTTCTGGCCCACTCAGATCATCTACCTTGACTTCCATCTCTATCACTCCTGATGATATATTGATCCACTAGATTAATCTACAATTTTAGGGAATTATCCCATCCAATCTTACTATGATGTTATGTTTTTTGACAATAAGTCGATAGTCTTTCGTTATCTATGCCTAATTCATAGGCATCTTTCATGCACACTCACAATCCTTAAGCTTCCACCTGCTGTGAAACACACGACCTTGCTCAATCATAGCTATATGAGAGCACAGACAAAGGGCGCCTCCTGTCATCTTCATGACTTTTAGGAGACGCCCTCATGTATTCATATGATGTGAACTCGTACGTAATGATATCACTCTGCCTCAATGCTGGTTGCCTTTACCTGCTCCGGCCATCAGCTTCACCAGATATGGCACGGCAATAGAGGTGAGGATCACGCCGAAGGCGATCTGGGCAATCGCCGACTCAACATAGGGCTCATAGGCTGGATTCAGCGCAGCGGCCATGGACGGGACAACCAAGGATAGCCCTGCTACCGAGCAAGTAGCTGCAGCGGCCGTACCAGGGCGGCGCAGCACCCAACGATCCACGCCAATGAGTGGAAGCAGGCAGATGATCAGGAACAGCAGCGTCAGTAGCAGACCCGAAAGACTGGAGTCAAATGCTACGCGCAGATCAATATTCGAACCAAAGCTCGTCCCAAGGAAGGGCAGCATGATCATCGTTCCGGGGGCGAACATCTGCTGAATGTGCGTGTCTAGATTTCCAAGCACGATGCCCAGCACGAATGGAAGCAAGGTCGCAAGCACACTCAGTAGATCAATTCCCACTCCGCTGGCAGAATTCAGAATCATAATTGGAATGACTGGAACCGCGATCAGATTCAGAATACCGAAGGCGGCACGATCTACATCATCTCCATATGAATTCATGAGTGCCAGGTACAGACCAGGATTACAGCTGGTAATGACCGCAATAAAAGCTATTGCCGAGATTCCCGCCACGCCTTCCATGCCGAACCAGGCTACGAACGCCCAGCCTGCCAGGCAACTGATCAGTATCCGTGTCAGACATAGTACTCCCGCACGCTGTAGCGTACCCATGAGTTGACTGAGCCTAAGCTGTGTACCGGATATGAACAGAATCAGGCCAATAAGCACCATGGTCCCTTTATTGGTGAACAGCGCTGTTGTTGGATCTCCCATCTGGAAGAAAGAGGGAAAGATCGTGTTCACCGCCGCTGCCAGTAGCATGGGAATGATCAGCAGACCAGCGGGTATTTTTTGTATCGTCTGTAAAACCTTCATGTTGCCTGCCTTCATACCGCTTTACAGCTCGGCACCGTTCGTTTTGATGACCTGCTGGTACCAGTAGAAGGAATCCTTACGGTAGCGCTTCATGGTTCCATTTCCATAGTCATCCTGATCAACGTAGATAAAGCCATAGCGTTTGCTCATCTCCGAGGTCGTCGAGCTGATCATATCAATCGGTCCCCACATGGTATAACCAATCATCTCCACGCCATCCTGTATAGCAAGTCTCATCTGCTCAATGTGCTGGCGCAGGAAGTCGACACGGTAGGGATCGTTCACCGTACCATCCTCATTCAATTTGTCATAGAAGCCTGAGCTGTTCTCCAGAATGAATACCGGCTTCTGATAACGATCGTAGACCAGGTTCAGCGTATAGCGCAGACCAACCGGATCAATCTGCCAGCCCCACTCATTCTCGGGCAAATGCGGATTCTTGTATACGCTATGCACATTACCAGCCGTCAGTTCTAGCTGTTCAGTATCGCTGCTGGAGATCATAGAATTGTAATAAGACATACCTACGAAGTCAGCTGTATACGCTTGGATGCTCTCCAGGTCGCCTTCTTCGATGCGGAGCTCAATACCTTGCTCTGCAAAATAACTCTTGGCGTAATACGGATACGCGCCCTTATTAAGCAGATCGAGGAAGAACTGATTCTTCATCTGGTCATCCTTCTGCATCTGGAGGGCATCCTCCGGCTTGCAGGTGTATGGATAGGTCGTGAAATAGGCCACCATACTACCGATCATATTGTTCGGGTCCACCTCATGGGCCAGCTTGGTTGCCTGAGACGCGGCAACGAACTGATGGTGTAATCCCTGAAAGAGCATCTCCTCGTAGTTGGCTTGTCCCTCATCCAGAATACCAAGCGTCTTGGCACCAGCCTTGACACTCATATTGATCTCGTTGAAGGTTACCCAGTATTTCACTTTTCCTTTATAGCGCTTGAAGATTACATCACAATACTTCAGGTACAGCTCAATCACTTTGCGGTCATACCAGCCGCCGAACTTCTCGATCAGCACAATGGGTGTATCGAAATGGCTGATGGTAATCAAAGGCTCCATCCCATGCTTCAGGCACTCATCAATAACCTGATCGTAGAATTGCAGGGCCTTCTCATTCGGAACAGCATCATCCCCGTTCGGGAATACACGAGCCCAAGCAATGGAGTAACGGAATACCTTGAAGCCCATCTCGGCGAACAGGGCGATGTCTTCACGGAAAGTATGGTAGAAATCAATACCGCGACGCTTGGGATACTTCCCTGGGTCTGGGTCCTGCTTCGCAGCCTGGATCATCTCCATGTTGATTTTTAGTTGCTTGGTCACTTTGCGATCATTCTTGGGGTTGAATTGCATTACCTCTGGAATAGTCAGCGTCTTGCCATCCACGTCATAGGCTCCTTCAGCCTGACAGGCTGACAGCGCTCCTCCCCACAGGAAGCCTTCGGGAAATTGGGTTGCAGTCATATGTTTCTCCTCCTATTTGTGTTGATTTCTATTTGTGTTGAGTTTCTATTTGTATAGCTTATCTATTCATGGATCAGATTACATGTAGTGTATTGAGCCGCTGCAAGCGGAGAGCCTACGGTTAAGGAATCAGCTTCACCAGCGGCTGACCCTCGCGAATCGGGCCTTCGTTTGAAGAGGTCAGTACATCACCGAACTGCTGCATATTCGTAACAACAATCGAGGTGATCGTATTATATCCCTCCGCCTTAATTTTCTCAGGCTCGAACTCCACCAGCAGATCGCCCGCCTTGATAGATTGCCCCTGCTCCACCAGCGCGTTGAAGTGCTTGCCTTTTAGACTAACTGTGTCTACTCCGATGTGCACCAGGATCTCAACACCGTTCGCAGCCTTCAGTCCAATAGCATGCTTCGTGCGATACAGCGCCTCTACTACACCGTCAAAGGGAGCGTACACCTTGCCTTCTGTAGGTACGATTGCAATGCCTTTACCCATGAGCTCTTGAGCAAAAGCCTGATCCTCCACCTCCGAGAGTGGGTGAATCTCGCCTGTCATGGGGCTCACGATCAGCATATCATTTGATGCCACAGTTGAAGCATTTACTGCTGAAGAAGGAGCTACGAATTCAGTATTTCCATTACCAGTCGGATTTGAGCTCTGCTTCACGGTCTTGCCTTCTTCTGGCTCCTTAATACCTGCCAGCAATGTAAAGACGAATGCCAACACGACTGCTGCAATACAACCGATAATTACATACATATAGTTGTCTGCTGAATAGGTACCCAGTGCAAGCACACCCGGGAGTGCTATGGCAGAGGCCGTAGTATGAACCAAGCTAAAGAAACCACTAACGAGTCCGCCCGCCACACAGGCTGCAAAAAACGGACGTTTGTAACGAAGCGTTACCCCATAGATCGCTGGCTCGGTAATTCCGAACAAGGCTGTAAAGCCGGTAGAGCCTGCTGCAGATTTCATAGTCTTGTTCTTCGTCAGGAAGAATACGCCGAAGGCTGCACCCGCCTGCGCCAGATTCGCTGCTATAGCAGATGGGAGCAATACCGTAGAGCCAAAGCTTGCCACCTGTTGTACCTGAATAGGCATAATGGCATAGTGCATACCGAACATAACCATGATTGGCTTGAAGAAGCCCATAATCGCACCTGCTAGTACACCAACCGTACTATAGAGATCATTAATACCGTTTGTAATCCATGTGCCGACATAGTTACCGACAGGTCCCAGTACAATCAATTCCAGTGGAACCATGATGAACAATACGATCATCGGCGTGAGCAACACGCGGAGAAACTGCGGAATCATGCGATCCACTACAGGGTACACATAGCTCATAATCCACACAGCCAAAATAATCGGAATGACTGAGGATGAATATTTCATGAGCAGAATCGGCATGCCAAGGAAATCAATCGACTTAATCCCTGTCTCTGCAATCTTGGCCGCAGCATCCAGAATGACTGGATGCATCAATCCAGCTGCGAGGGCTACCGCCAGGTAAGGATTGGTCTTGAATCTGTTCGCAGCGCTGACAGCCAGGAAGAAAGGCAGGAAGTAGAAGATCAGGTCGCCAATCATATTCATGACACTCAGGAAGCCTGTACCCTGCATCAGTCCCAATGTCGTGATAACCGTAGTTACGCATTTGATCATCCCGCAGCCGACCAGCGCCGGCAAGATTGGAGTGAAGACGCCAGCAATCGTCTCCAGCACGACATTGATCGGGTTGCGTTTGCGAGTTGGCCCGCTATCCTCGGCTGTAACCAGGCCCTCTGGTACCAGCTTTTGAATCTCACCGTAGATGGCGTCTACCTTCGCACCTACGACCACTTGCACCTGTCCTCCAGCATTTTGAGCCTTCAGGACACCTTCGAGGCTATCCAGCTTCTTGAGCTCTGCCTTACTGTCATCCTTCAACACGAATCTGAGCCGGGTAGCGCAGTGTGTCAGTGTTGATATGTTACCTTCTCCGCCGACCAGCTCCAGTACCTGCTGAGCCAAATCTCTGTTGTTCATGCGGCACATCTCCTTATTCTCATTAGTCTAGTATTGAGTAGATAAAGGCAGGTAATATCTGCATTTGCAAATATCACGCTAATTTATGAAAAACGTCATGATGACCGTTATTTCCTCACGTTAAATTCCTGGGTAAAAAAAATGACCAAGCCAAGAGAACAACAAAGGTCGTTTCTCTAAGCCTGGTCATGCCTGATCGAATCAGTAACAGTCCAATGTCCGTATGAAGTTATGTTATATTAATTGGCCATAAGCCGTTGAATATGAAGCGTCAGATACAGCTTCTCATCATTAGAGCATCTCCAGCCGTAATTATTATCGAGAAATTCAGCAATTTTCTCTACACACTCCAGCTCGCGCGGAGATTTCTCCTTCACCACCTCAAAGAGCGATTCATTCTCGTCCTTGAGGGACTTGCCACTCATCTGTCGCATGATGAAGTATCGGATATGGGTAGCGAAGCGCATAAAATGAATGGAGTCTTCCTGAAAGTCAATTTTGAGCGCATACTTGATCACCGATAAAATCTCACCAGTGACGGTCGTAATCTTGGTCGTCTCGCTCATCTCACCGGACCCGACCTGAGCGTTCACAAAATGCAGGGCGATGAGTGTAGTCTCCGCAGACGGCAGTGTAATCCCAGCCTTCTCCTCAATCAGCCTGACAGCAGCCTCGCCTACCCTTGTCTCATCAGGATATAGTGTACGTACCTCCCACTCCAGCGGATTCTTAATGGTAACGCCTTCACGGGCACGCACTAGCGAAAAGCTGATATGATCGGACAGTGTCAGTAACAGATTCGGATGGAACGTCTTACTCAGAATATGTGCACCTAGCTTGATGATTTCCTCGGCCAAATAAATATCCTCTATTGGAATAGAGTTCAGCAGATCGTACATTCGAATGTTCTTGGGCGCGACAAAAATCTTCTCCACCATATCTGTCTCTGTCAGCTCATAAGGCGTCTTCAGGAAGCCAACTCCCTTGCCGACCACGAATACTTCTTCTTGCTTGTCATTAATGGCGATAGCTACGTTATTGTTTACCTTTTTAATGACCTTCACAATGCTCACCCCCCTGCTGTAAAAAACGTCTAGCCCTGTATTTACTAGGATGCCAGGCGATTGGCACATCTAAACAAAAAATGACCGAAAGCGATTACAGTTAAGCAATCGAATTCGGTCATGCCTGGTTCGCCCAGTAACAGTCCGTGTAAGTTATATTCTTATTATAGCCAGATAGAGTCAAATGTCAATCATGTTTGTCGAATATTGTTGAATAAAATATTCGGCATAGCATAATGACACCTCCTAGCGTATTAGAAGCAGGATAGCATGTTAGCAGTGTTGATTGACGTGTTGATCGACCTACTAACTTCGATGATTGGTATGTTGATGGTACTAATTGACATGTTAACTACATTTTCAGTCTACTGACTGCCCCTCATTGCTGTGCGAATAGTGGGTACAGCCTCAATCAGCTTGCGTGTATAAGGATGAAGCTCGGATGGAACGAGCTGGCGACTATCGGTCACTACATCCACGATCTGTCCTTCCTGCATAACTGCAATCCGCTCACAGACTTGCTGTACGACCGCCAGATCATGCGATATAAAAATGGCACCCACACCCGTCTCCTGACGCAGGGTGGACAGCAGCTCCAGAATCTGTCGCTGGCTGGATACGTCCAGAGCCGAGGTAGGCTCGTCAAAGACAATCACCTGTGGCTGAATGCTAATTGCCCGGGCAATCATCACGCGCTGCAACTGGCCTCCACTCAGCTCATGAGGGTATCTGCCAGCCATAGCAGGGGAAAGCCCCACACGCTCCAACTGCCGGCCGACCTCAGATGCCATCTGTTGTCTTGGCACTAGCTTATAGTTACGCAGCGGCTCCGACAGGAACTCGCCAATTCGCATCCGGGGATGGAACACGGAGCCTGGCTCCTGAAATACGAGCTGAATCTGTCTGTAATGCTGTCGCAGCGCCTCACCCTGTATACTTGTGACATCCTGCTGTCGATACAGAATGCGACCAGAGTTCACCGATTCCAGGTGAGTGATACAGCGTGCTAGCGTGCTCTTGCCGCTACCGCTCTCACCGACAATTCCGAGCCATTCCCCTCGCTGCAGCACCAGATTGATTGCCTGTAAGGCAGGAACATTTTTCCCATCAGGGAGATGATAGCTCTTGGTCACCTGCTGTAATTCAAGCATGTTCATCCCCCTTTATTTCCTTGGCATTCTCCTTGGGATGTGTCTCTGCTGGGTGAACTTCCGAATCACGTGGGTGCGGCTCACGTAGTGTATCCCATTCCGATATCCGTAGCTCCGGTACAGCCGCCAGTAGCTCGCGAGTATATGGATTACGCGGCTCTTGAAGCACTTGTGAGGTGCTGCCCCATTCCAGAAGGGTTCCCTCCTTCATAATTCCCACTTTATCAGCAATAGAAGCTGCAATCGCCATATGATGAGTAACGAGAATCATCCCTGTCTGCTCGTGGTCACGCAGCATCCTGAGCTGCTTCAGCACCTTGGCTTGTGCCAGCACATCCAGTGCACTGGTCGGTTCATCTGCCAACAGTAGCTTCGGCTGCAGTGTCATAACCATTGCAATGGCCGCGCGCTGCTTCATACCTCCACTTAGCTGGTTCGGATATGCCTTCATAACCCGTTCCGGATCCTTCAGTCCAATATCCTGCAAATGCTGTAGAGCTAGCTGGTAAGCCTCACATCTTGATAATGGTAAATGACTTCGAATCGCCTCGATATATTGACTTTCCATTCTGCGAAGAGGGTTCAAGTAAGCCCCACTATCCTGAAATACCATACCAATCTGCCGCCCACGAACACTCCCCCAATCGCGTGTACCCAGAGCGGTGAGCGAACGGCCCTCCAGCATAATGCCTCCAGCTGTAATCCGACCACCAGCTCCTAGCAGGCCAATCACGGCCCGCAGCAATGTGGATTTGCCACTGCCACTCTCACCGACCAATGCTACAACCTCACCGGACTTCACCGACAGGCTCACGTCATGCAGCGCTGGCCGCTCATTGGCCGTATAGCTGACATTTAGATGCTCTACCCGCAGCAGGCTATCCGAGCCTTCATTCTGACTCTGTACACTGTCAGCGAGAACTCTAGTCATTGCTGTCCCAGCCGAATATGGCGATCCAGCAGGTAGAAATCAATCGGGTACATGGTTGCTCCTGTGACAGAGCTCTTGCTCACAATGTTGATTGGCGTGTAGGTCACGAACAGATAAGGCGCATCATTCATAATCAATTGCTGTGCCTTGGATGCAATCTTGTAGCGCTGTTCCGTCTCAAATTCCGAGGACAGGCTGTTGATTAATGTATCCAGCTCAGGATTGCTGTAGCCACCGATATTCCACTCGGCCCCCGTCTTGAAGTAGAAGTCCAGAATATACTGTGGGTCACCAGTAATTCCCGTATTGATACTAGTCAGCGCCAGATCGAAGTTGCCACTCTTCTGTGCATCCGTCAAATCCTCATAAGAAGTCAGCTCCAGAGCAACACCAAGCTCCTTAAGCTGGGATTGCATGGCCTCTGCCACAATGGAATCCGATTCATAGGAAGCATTCAGAATCAAGCGGAGGGCGAGCCTCTGCCCATTCTTCTCACGGATGCCGTCACCATCGCGGTCTTCATAGCCCGCTTGGCTCAGTAACTTTTTGGACTGTTCGGGGTCATAGGTATAGCCTGTTATCTTGTCGTAGCCGAACGGAAGCGCCGAAGTGAACGGTCCCCTGGCTGCCTGCCCCCCTACCAGCGTGCTGGCATACATCTCTCGGTCAATGCCGTAGGAGATCGCTTGGCGAACGGCAAGATCACTCAGTGCCGGATTATTGTAGTTGAACCAGACAAATTGAGTACGTAATCCTGGGATCTCATCAATCTTGTAACGGGAGCTATCCTGGAAGAGTGGCAGCTGACTGCGGCCTACATTACTCGCTACATCAATCTCTCCGGATTGCAGAGCCATCGCTCTTGTATTATCATCAGCGATGTACTTGAACGTAATGCTCTCTACCTCGGCTGCACCGCCCCAATAGCCTTCATAGCGTTTCGTTTCGATCTTTTGCTCCGGTATATAGGAAGTGACCATGTATGGACCCGTGGCTACAGGCTTGTTCGCAAAAGCAGCCGTGTCCGCTGTCGTGTCCACAATGACAAATAAAGGCTCAGCAATATTGCCCAACAAAGAAGCATAAGGTTCACTGGTCCGAATCGTAAGATTCTGCCCTTCTGAGCTCATGGAAGCTATCGGGAGCGTGGCCCTGCCGCGCGGATTCAGCGAAAGGGAGCGTTCGAGCGAATGCTGCACCGCCTCGGCCGTCACGGGATTACCGTTATGGAAGGTCACCCCTTCTCGAATATGAAACAGCCACGTCTTGTCATCCTGACGTTCCCAGCGGTCTGCCAGCTTGGGAACCATCTGCATCTTCTCATCGAATTGTACGAGTGTCTCGCCAATAGCGGCACGCGTCAGTGTCCAGCCGTTCCATTCCTCAGCTGGATCAAGATTTGTTCCCAGCCAGAACAAGGCCACATTCAAGTGACCACCTGCAGACCCTTCATTTCCAGTAGCTACAGAGTCTGTTGTCGTTCCTGCTCCTTGTGAGCCCTCAGCCCCTCCACCGGAATTCCCTGTTGCTCCCCCTCCACAGGCAGACAGCAGTAGCAGCATCACCAGCCACACCGTCACATTTTTATATTGCAGCCTATTCCAAAATTCGTTCCACCTATTCACGATATCTCCTCCTTGTTTAGCGTCTATGTCTGGGGTCGAGCACATCACGCAAGCTATCTCCCAGCAGATTAAAGATCATCACGGTGCAAAAAATGGCAAGCCCCGGATACATCAGCAGCCAAGCAGCTGTCTGCATATATCTTCGTCCCTCGCTTAGGAGCGCCCCCCATTCCGGCTCTGGCGGCTGTGCGCCTAGACCCAGGAAGGACAAGCCCGAGATGGACAGCAGCATACCACCGATATCCATCATCGCCATTACGACTAAAGGTGGCAGTACATTGGGCAGAATATATCTCAGCAGAATTCGGGCGGGGCATGCTCCACCGAGTGCAGCCGCCGTAACGTACTCCTTTTGCTTGTGCTGAAGCACCATACTTCGCACCATACGGGCATACTTGGCCCACCACACGACAGACAGTGCCACTACGGTATGAAGCAGACCTGGACCAAGCATTCCCGCAACGGCAATGGCGAAGATAATGCCCGGAAAGGCCATAAGCGTGTCCGCAAGTCGCATAAGCACCGTATCCAGCCATTTGCCTGCATAACCTGCCAGGATACCTACCGTCATCCCGATTGCAGCTACCACTGTAACTAACACAAAGGTCATAAGTAGTGAGGTCCTTGCCCCATACAGCACCCGAGACAACAAACAGCGTCCGAGTTGATCCGTTCCAAAGGGGTATTGCTTGTCTGGCGGCTGCAGCACCCTCGTGAAATCCGTGGCATAGGGATCATGTGGTGCCAGTAAAGGCGCGAGGATGGCGAGTAGCAGCCATAGACCAGCCACGCCTAACCAGACAGAGAATAGTCGATGCTGCATCCATAGCCGTATTAGCCGTTGTGTCAACATGCTCATCTAGACATCCTCCCCAAGTCTGAGGCGCGGATCTCTTACATGTGCCCAGATATCTACGAACAGATTAATCGCCACGTACATGACAGCCATCCAGACCACATAGCCTTGAATCAAGGGGTAATCGCGTGCAATAATCGCTTCCAGTGCCAATTGCCCCACACCCGGCCATACAAATACACTCTCAATAATCGCAGCGCCGCCCAGTAAAGCACCCGTGGACATCCCAAGCAGCGTCATGATCGGAAGCAACGCATTCGGCAGAACATACCGCAGCATGACTGTCCTCTCCTGTATCCCACGGGCTCTGGCCCCAGTTACATAATCCTGAGACATCTCCTCCAGCAGCACTGTACGTATCTGTCTGCTATATTGCGCTATCAACGGTACGGCCAGCGTACAGGCCGGGAGGATCAGACTGCGGACACCTGTCCTGCCCACGACCGGGAGAATCTGCAGCTTGACTGCAAAGAGCAGCATGAGAAGTAGTCCCAGCCAGAAGCTAGGCATCGACAGTCCTGCAAAAGAAAAGACCCGAATGAGATAGTCCTTGGCACGGTTAGGCTGCATCGCGGCTGTCATCCCAAGCGGAAATGAAATCAGCACCACCAGTAGTAGAGCAGCACCAGCCAGCTCTAACGTAGCAGGCATTCTGGACAGCAGAACTTCCGTCACTGGACGTCCGTATGTATAGGACATGCCAAAATCACCAGTCAGCGCCCGCAGGACCCAGTAGCCATAGCGGGCAAGAAAAGGCTGATCCAGCCCCAGCTCTGTCCGCACCTGTGCGACTAGTTCCTCCGAAGGGGTGACTCCCGTAGACATCAACATCAGCCTTGCAGGATCGCCCGGCGACAGATAAGTAAGCAAGAAGGTCAGGAAGGAAATCCCCAGCAGCACGCCGACCAGTTGGAGCAATCTTTGTACAATATATCGGCTCACGCCTTTCGCCGTCCTCTCCTGATATGAATAAGCAGCTGAAATAAGCAGTTCTGCAGTTCTGCATTGCTGCCGGTCTGAAATACTGTATTACGAAGTAGGATGCATACTTTCATCCTCATGGAGCAGGCTACGCACATAGCAAAAAGAGCGACCTCTCCCGTGTAAAAAACGGAAAAAAGTCGCTCCAAATAGACAGATTTTCGGTGAAAATCGGACTCCTGTAACACCTTCCTATCTTCCGTAGGCATTGCTGTGTTGTTGAACGGGCAGGTCTCCTGGCTCCAGAATCATCGTCCATACAGCTACCTTCCCGGGGATCACCCAGTGGCATTTGCTGCGACTCCTCTGTTACAGTGGCGGGACCGCGCCGGTATTGCACCGGACTTCCCTTTTAAGCAGCCATCCTTATGGATGGAGCACCCGTTCCATGTATGCAGTTGGTATACCAATCCACCACTATATCGTAATAGCATTATCGTAGCACAGCGTCTTAGAACCCAATCTATCTTTTCCTAGTATAAAGCGCATGGGCGGAATGAGCAAAGTTTTTCTGTTTTCTTCCACTTTCTCAGCATCTCGTTCAACTCAAAATGAAGCGCTCCCACATCCACTTGATGCTCCTGGTAAAAAATGTGGTCGGAAGGGTTCACATTTCACCTGTTCAACTGTATAATAATGACATAATTTAAAGGCTATGCTGCCGAAAGGTACAACCTCGTCAACATTGGAGGTTGTACCTTTTTTGCGTTCATGGCCGAAATACCACCATTATCCCATCCAAGGAGTGAATGTCCAATGCTACTTGAAGCCATCTATCACCGTGCACGTTTGAACTGGTCGTATGCCTATGACCGCAACACCCTCCATATCCGTCTGCGAACAGGTCACAACGACATGGAGCAAGTATCCGCCATCATCGGGGATAAATACGCCTGGGAGCACACAGCTCGCACTCTTCCGATGCGCAGGTTCGCCAGCGATGCTCTGTTCGATTATTGGCAGGTGGAGGTGCAGCCTCCATACCGCAGATTACGATACGGCTTCGAGTTGGAGAAAGACGGCGAACGTCTCTGGATGACCGAGCGGGGATTCGAGACGAACTTGCCGGAGCATCCACTTGAATTTTTCGATTTCCCCTTCCTGCATTCGGCGGATATGTTCGAAGCGCCAGCCTGGGTGAAGGATGCAGTCTTCTATCAGATCTTCCCGGAGCGTTTCGCTAATGGCGATCCCACAATCAGCCCCAAAAACGTAGAGCCATGGGGAGGCGAGCCTACGCCAGTCAATTTTTTTGGCGGGGATCTGCAGGGGGTACTGGATCACCTGGACCATCTGAATCGACTAGGCGTAAATGCCATTTATTTCACCCCGCTGTTCGAAGCCAGCACCAACCATAAATACAACACCGCCGACTACCTGGCGATAGATCCCCATTTCGGCACGAACGAGAAGCTGAAGGAGTTGGTAGACGCCTGCCACGCGCGGGGTATCCGGGTTATTCTTGATGCCGTCTTCAATCATTCCGGCCTCGATTTTCCTTTCTTCAAGGACGTGATGAAGCACGGGGAGGCTTCGCGGTATGCGGACTGGTTCCACGTTCGGGAATGGCCACTACGGATCGAGGATGGCATTCCTACCTACGAGACTTTCGCCTTCGAGCCCATCATGCCCAAGCTGAACACCGAACATCCTGAGGTCAAGGCGTATCTCCTTGAGGTGGCACGTTACTGGGTGCAGGAGATCGGTATCGACGGCTGGAGACTGGATGTCGCCAATGAAGTCGATCACCAATTCTGGCGCGAATTCCGCGAGACGGTTAAAGCGATTAAGCCCGATGCCTATATCCTTGGAGAAGTCTGGCATGACTCCATCATGTGGCTACAGGGGGATCAGTTCGATGCAGTCATGAACTATCCGTTCACGAATTCAGTACTGGATTTTGCCGTCCACGGCAAGCTGGACAGCCTCGGCTTCGTAGGAGAGATCGGGCGCCTGTTCATGGCCTATTCGCAGTCTGTAACGGAAGCGGCCTTCAATCTGCTGGGCAGCCATGATACCCCCAGACTGTTGTCTATCTGTCATGGTGATGTGCGCCGGATGAAACTCGCTGTTCTGCTACTGCTGACCTATCCGGGAGTCCCCTGCATCTATTATGGCGACGAGATCGGCCTGGAGGGTGGCTACGATCCTGGGTGCAGGAAGTGCATGGAATGGGATGAGGAGCGGCAGAACCGGGATCTGCTGGACTTCTATACCCGAACCATCACCCTGCGTAAGACTCATCCCGCCCTTCGAAGCATTCATTGGCGGGTCGTGCATGCCGCCGAAGAAGATGCGTCCCTGGTGATTGAGCGCTCAGATGAGAGCGGTCATGAACGATTCCGGTTGCTGATAAATGCAGGGGAAACCTCGCAGCTTCTGCAACTTCCGGTACCTGAGGGAGCATTCTGGCGTGATGCCTATAGCGGAGAAGCACTGGTTTCTGGCGACCTTAAGCTAGACGTAGCGGTTGAGGGACTGGGATACCGCCTGCTAAAACTCGAAGTACGATAATTCATCGGCTGAACTTAGATCATGGCTGGTCGCATGATCATCTTGCAACCAGCCGATCTGACAAGAACGTTATTTTGTCCAACACGTCAGGATGACACAATCAGTCCTTTCTAAATTCCCGAAGCGATCTGCTGATCCCCATCAAGCTGTTTCCCCACCGGGAAGTCCTGAATTCGCTCATGCATTCCATGACGGATCGCTATAATTCATCATAATTGTTTTCAGATACAAAAAAAGAAAAAAAATACTATATAGAAATTTATTGACAAAATAATTGTTAATTTCTTATGATTACGTTGTGATTACAACACGAGGGCCATGCTTTTAGACCTAAGGTCTAGGACAACCCCGGTAACTCCAGCAGGAGGTGCCGGGGTTGTTCGCATGCAGGAAGGAGGGCAGGTTCAGCAGAAATTGTAATCATATTTGATCCTTTTCATTTTGAATGCGTTTCATTGTTGATGATTGCAGGATACTACAACCCTAACGAAAGGTGGATTAACTTGTTGAATGTGACCAGACGCTTCATTCTAAGTATCACCTTAACTCTCGGCCTACTGGCTGGAAGCGCACTTCCCTTCCTACCCGTGACCTCAGTGTATGCAGATGCGGATACGGCAGTATCGAACAAGCAGAATTTCAGTACCGATGTCATCTATCAGGTATTTACTGACCGCTTCCTGGACGGAGATCCTTCCAATAATCCTTCCGGGGAGGCATACGATGCCAGCTGCACCAACCTGAAACTCTATTGCGGCGGGGATTGGCAGGGCCTAATTAACAAGATCAACGACAACTACTTCACGGACCTAGGCATTACCGCCCTTTGGATCTCGCAGCCGGTGGAGAACATCCATACTGTCATCAATTACTCAGGTGTGAACAGCACCTCCTACCACGGTTACTGGGCACGGGACTTCAAGACAACCAATCCGTATTTCGGCTCTATGACCGACTTCCAGAATCTGATTCAGGCAGCACATGCCAAGGGAATCAAGGTTATTATCGACTTCGCTCCCAATCACACATCTCCAGCCATGGAGACTAATACTTCCTTTGCCGAGAACGGCAAGCTATATGACAACGGAGCACTTCTCGGCGGATACACCAACGATACCAAAGGCTATTTCCATCACTACGGCGGTTCGGACTTCTCCTCTCTGGAGAACGGAATCTACAAAAACCTCTATGACCTAGCCGATTTGAACCACAATAACAGCACCATTGACCAATATTTCAAGGACGCTATCAAGCTCTGGCTCGATATGGGTGTGGACGGTATCCGGGTAGATGCGGTGAAGCATATGCCCGAAGGCTGGCAAAAGAGCTGGATGTCCAGCATCTATGACTATAAGCCTGTGTTTACCTTCGGTGAATGGTTCCTGGGATCTTCCGCCTCGGATGCGGATAATACGAGATTCGCGAACACATCCGGCATGAGCCTGTTGGACTTCCGGTTTACCCATGAAGTGCGCAACGTATTCCGTAACAATTCCTCCACCATGTACGCGCTGGACTCCATGATCAATAGCACAGCGGCAGAATATGCCCAAGTGAATGATCAGGTAACTTTCATTGATAATCACGACATGGACCGCTTCAAGACCAATACGGTCAATAACCGCCACCTGGAGCAGGCTCTGGTATTCACGCTTACTTCCCGTGGAGTGCCTGCCATTTATTTCGGAACAGAACAATACATGACCGGAAACGGCGATCCCGATAATCGGGCTAAAATGACATCTTTCTCCAAGTCGACCACCGCATTCGATGTGATCAGCAAGCTGGCGCCAATGCGCAAGTCCAACCCGGCCATTGCCTACGGTTCAACCGAACAGCGTTGGATCAATAATGATGTGTATATCTATGAACGTAAATTCGGCAATAGCGTGGCCGTTGTAGCCATCAACCGCAATCTTTCCTCGTCGACGCCCATCAGTGGGCTTGTGACTTCACTACCCTCTGGAACCTATACGGATCTTCTTGGAGATGTACTGGGCGGCAACAGCATTACATCCAGCGACGGTAATATCTCCTCTTTTACACTCTCTGGCGGGGCAACCGCGGTATGGCAGTATACGATGGAGGAAAGCAAACCAACCATCGGACATGTGGGACCGCTGATGGGCAAGCCTAACAACGTCATTACTATCGACGGACGTGGATTCGGTTCAACCAAGGGCACTGTCTATTTTGGAACCACCGCCGTCACTGGTTCGGCTATTACCTCCTGGGAGGATAGCCAGATCAAGGTTACCGTTCCATCTATATCAGCTGGTAACTATACGATAAAAGTGACCGCTGAAGGTATGAGCAGCAATGGGTACAGCGGCTTCAACATACTAAGCGGAGAACAGGTTACCGTCCGATTTGTGGTCAACAATGCAACAACTGCATTGGGCGAGAACGTCTACCTGTCTGGAAACGTAGCAGAGCTTGGCAATTGGTCCACTGGCGCTAACGCGATCGGACCAGCCTTCAACCAGGTGATACACGCTTATCCAACCTGGTATTATGACGTCAGTGTGCCTGCCGGAACGCCATTACAGTTCAAATTCTTCAAGAAAAACGGATCGACCGTAACTTGGGAAAGTGGATCTAACCACACGTACACCACTCCAGCCAGCGGAACTGCAACAGTCACCGTCAACTGGCAATAACACGGAATACAGAAGCATTCTTTATCCATTCACGAAAGCAACAGCCCCCGAGGTGGTACGCCTGTAGCGACTGCCCCGGGGGTAACTACGTTCCATGTCTGTCTGCCAATATGCCTCGACGTCCCGAATGGTGAATGTAAGTGATGAAAAGCGCCCTGAACAGGCCCATGCAAGGACCGCCTTCAAGAGCGCCTGAATTCTATTTCGCCTGAATTCTATTTCAAATGAATATGCAGCAGCTATCGCTTGCGCCCTGTCCCTACAAAAGGAGTATATGCTTTGTACTCCCCTGATTTCTGACCGAGGTCAGCAGACAGGGTATCCAGGGGCAATCAGCCTTTATCCCTTGGAGGCTCCTGTCATCAGCCCCTGAACCAAGAAGCGTTGCAGGAATACAAACAGCAGCGTAATCGGTATGGCAATCAGCACCGCCCCGGCAGCGAACAGCGTGAAGTTGCTATCCTGGTAGCGACTAACCAGGTCCCACATACCCACTGCCAGCGTCCAATTCTCCTTGGTGCGCAGTACCAGGCGAGCGAAGATGAAATCCATCCATGCTCCCGTGAAGCTGGTCAAGGCAACATAGGTCAGCATCGGCCGGGACAGTGGCAGAATAATGCTGGTGAACACTCGTAGATGGCTCGCACCATCAATGCGTGCTGCTTCATCTAGGCTGCGTGGAATGGTATCAAAGAACCCTTTGACAATGAAACCACCCAGCACTGCTCCCGACGAGTACACCAGAATGAGCGCAGCATGGGTATCGAGCAGTTGGATCTGCAATAGGATGATGTAAATGGCAATCATGCTCATGAAGCTTGGGAACATTCCCAGTATCAACATCGTGGAAAGAATAGTTTGTCGCCCACGGAAACGGAAACGGGACAGGGCATACATTCCCAAAGTTACCAGCAAGGTAGAGAAGATCATAGTAAAGAAAGCAATCTTGGCCGTGTTCAGATACCAGCGTCCGTACATGAAAGAGGGGTTAGTGAACAGCTCAACATAATGAATCAGCGTATACGCCTCGGGCCACAGGCGCTCGCTGTACAGCGCCGCGCCTGTACGCAGGGACGAGAGGAATATCCACAGCACGGGATAGACCGAGACAACCGCAATGATGAGCAGTATGACATAACTTGACGCCAGCCGTAGCGGATGATTGCGTTTATTCATTGAATCATGTCCTCCTCCTTGAACGATTTGGAACGGCGGAAGTTCCAGATAGAGAACGAAGCGATAATCAAGAAAATAATGATGCCCACTGCTGAAGCCATGTTGAATTTGTTATTGTCCAGCGTCAGCTTATACAGCCAAGTCACCAGCAGGTCAGTCGATCCGGCATACTGGTAATCACCGCGCAACGGGTTGCCGTTCGTCAGCAGGTATATGACGTTGAAGTTGTTGAAGTTGCCCGCAAACTGCATAATCAGCACAGGGCCTGTGGCAAAGAGAATGAATGGCAGCGTAATGATGTAGAATTGCTGGAAACTGCTCGCCCCATCCACCTCAGCAGCTTCATACAGGTCGCGCGGAATCGCAGTCAGCACACCCAGTATTAGTACCATGCTAACTGGAATGCCGATCCACATGTTTACTATGATGACCGTTACCTTCGCCCAGAAAGGGTCGGTGAGCCAGGGCAGACCCTCAAGCCCAAATGCCCTCATGTACGTATTGATCGGACCAAACTGTCCATTGAAGAGGTTGCGCATTAGCAACAACGAGATGATCTGCGGTATGGCGTAAGGCAGGATGAAGATCGTACGCCACATCTTCTTGAAGCGGATACCGCGCTGCTCAATTAGAAGCGCAACCAGCACGCCACCAAAATAGGTGGTAACTGTAGCCATTACAGCCCATACAATGGTCCAGCCCAACACCCCAATAAAGGTGCGGCTCCAGGATTTGAGCTGAATCAGATCGCTGAATGTGCCAAAGCCGACCCAATCCACCAGCTTTGCCGGGGGAATGTGATCCGGTGCCGAGTAGTTGGTAAAGGCTAGCGTGATGGTGAAAAGGATGGGCATAATCGTGAAGAACAGTACACCCAGAGCGGGGATGGACAGGAATAGAAACGGAAACTGGGTGTCCATAGCATTTCGCAGGGAAGCTCCAGCAGTCCGCGGCTGCTTGCCCTCTTCTCTCCATTTGCCTGTAAGATAGGCATCTCGAACATTAAGGACATATATCAACAGAAATACGAAAAATACGAGCAGTACAATCAGGCCGTCCAGCAGCAAAAAGATGGAGTGGTCTCCCTTCTGCAAAACGGTTGAACCATTTACCTTCACAAATCGCTGCGTCTGCTCGCCCAGGGTCCGTATGCCCCAGAGAGCGTGGCTCAGGCGGGGAATCAAGTAGGCCAGCCCCACGCCTTCCAGCGCAAGCAGGGCAATCCCTTTGATCCACTGACCATTATATATCTGCCCCAATCCCTGTAAAATAATGGATAGTACAGCCGCAGTCAGACGGTACTGTCCCTCTCCTTCCGGCTTCGCGTTCACCGGAACATGCTGCTGCTTCATCGCTTTTCTCCTTCCGGCATCAGAATTGCCTGCCCGTACCTGGGATACAGGCAGGTTGAATCTGGCTTAGGTAACCTCTTGGACAGTTGCATCATTAGCGTCATTATGGGCAGCCCACTGTCCATCTCACGAGATTCTCGGCTGGAATTCATTTCGTCGTTGCGAGACTTTCCTTGATCTGGTTGGCGGCATTATCCAAGGAGGACTTCACGTCCTTGCCACCGTCCCATATGTCCGTAACTGCCGAAGAGATAGGTCCCCATACACTATCCATGGCCGGCAGCGATGGCATTGGTGTCGAGTGATTGAACTGCTTCAGGAATGCTTTGGAAATCGGATCAGCCAGCAGAGTGGGGTTCGCAGCTACATTTTTATCCGCTGGAAGGGTTCCATTCATCTCGAAGTTGATCATCTGCGACTCTTCACTTGAGAGGAATGCCGCGAGCATCTTTGAAGCATTCGGATAAGGGGTAAATGCGTTAACATAATAGGCCTTGACCCCGGAGAAAGAAGTCATCGGCTTGCCATCGATCTCTGGAAGCGGTGCCACGCCAAAATCTACGCCTGCATTGCGGTAGTCGAAGATCGTCCACGGACCGTTAATATCCATCGCCAATTTTCCGCTGCTGAACAGCCCCTTCTTGATATCATAGTTCACGTCGCCCAGTTTGACAGGCAGTACATCCTTCTTCAGGTTCTGCAGGAACCGTCCGCCTTTCTGGGCACCTTCGTTGTTCAGGCCGATATCCTCACTGTTCATGCCATCATCCCCGAAGATGTATCCCCCTTGGGTGGCAAGGAACGCAAAATTGTAATAGAACTGCTGCAGCTCCCACATGATCGTATACTGATTATTTTTAGTGTCATTGTAGCTCTTGGCAAAATCAATAATCTCATCGAACGTTTTTGGTGCCTCGGGATACAGTTTTTTATTATAGAACAAGGCATAGGTCTCCACACTGTACGGGTAACCATAGAGAATATCCTTAAACGTGACCGCCTTCAGCGCGTTTTCGCTGGTGGACTCCACAGTTCTAGACTCGAACACATCGTTGGGCAGAATCAAGCCAGCTTCCGAGGCACTTCCAATTTTGTCATGCGGAAAAATGACCACATCCGCTGCAAGTCCTGCCGGTCCGTCCGTCGTTAGCTTGACAACCTGGTCCGTTGGAGGCAGTTCTTCAAATTTGACCGGCACGCCGTACTGCTCCTCGAATAGCCGAACTCGATCCTCAATGAAGCTGCGCTGATTCTTGTCCTCCCAGATGACCAATGTGGCCCCGGGCTCCGGCTGAATGCTATCTGCAGTTATAGCCACGCCTTCAGACTTTCCCTCAATTCCCTGGGTTATTGTCCCACCCCCGCTTGAACAAGCAACCATCGTCAAGGACATCCATACCGCAAGTGAAGCCCCCTGCCATTTCTTCATTCTCATTTCCCCTTCCCTCTGATTGGCACAAGTGTAATTTTCGCGCTCTTTTTCACCTGAAGTGCTCTGGCTGCTGAAGATCCGAATCACCATACATGACGAACAACCAAGAGCAACGTTTGCTCAAGATTCGATTCGTCATCTTCCATCCTTGATGTCCATGGAGAAAAAAGATCATGAATTCGATAAAACCGCCTATGTAAGCGCTAAAATAACAATCAAATCATATATCATCGTCTTTGATTTGCGCAAACGTTTGCACAAATGATTTAAGGTCAAATTAGCCCATTTTATTATCATCTGGCATGAAAAGTATTTATTTTCTTGACCTAGCTCTATTTTCCTTCAATTTCCTTTTTTTGACTGTTGAGACGCTTACTTAACGATTGATTTCTTTTAAACCATGAATTAACATAAGATCATATCTGAAATGATGGTAGAGAAGGGATTTTTTCACATGATCACAATTAAAGATATTGCCAAATTGGCGGGTGTATCCCCCTCTACGGTATCTCGGGTGATTTCGAACCATCCCCGAATCAGTATCGAAACCTCAGCAAAAGTTCGACAGATCATGAAAGAATACAACTATCATCCGAATATCATGGCGAAAAGCCTGGTGTCCAAAACGTCACATACTCTGGGAATAATGCTTCCCCGCCCAGCCGAGGAGCTGTTTCAGAACTATTTTTTTGGGGAGCTGCTACGCGGTATCATGGCGCTTGCCACCCGTATGAACTATGAGCTGCTGCTGTCTACAGAGACCTCCTCGGGCAATGGGATTGACGCTCTCTCCCGTCTGGTATATGGGAGGAGAGTGGATGGGATTTTGCTCCTCTCCTCAAGACGGGAAGATCCAAGTATTACCTTTCTGGAAGAGGAAGGCTTCCCTTTTGTACTGATTGGACGCAGCGAGACCCATCCACATGCGCCCATGGTGGATAACGATAATGTGCAGACGGCCTATGACGCGACCAGCCATCTGATTGCACAGGGCCACACCCGGATCGGATTCGTCAGCGGACCGCCTGAATTCACTCTGTCCCATGACCGCATGGTCGGATATACCAAAGCGATGGAGGATGCTCAGTTGAAGGTTCATGAGGACTGGATTCTGGAAGGAGAACATCTGCTGGAGAGCGGATTTCGGGCTATGTCCCTGTTCATGTCACTGCCGGAACGACTAACCGCCATCGTGATCATCGACGATCATGTGGCCTTCGGCGTACTGCGTGCTCTGGCAGAGCTCGGATTCCGTGTTCCCGAGGATATCAGCGTGGTCAGCTTTAACAACATTGCCCTGTCTGAACTCGCATTACCGCCGCTGAGTTCCATCGATATCGGAACCTACCAATTGGGTTATTCCGCCGTTCAGCTACTGTTAAAAATTCTCCAGGGTGAGACACCCCCTCCCCATCCAATCATTATTCCTCATCAGCTGATGGTTCGGGAATCCTCACTATTTGTGCTGCCGAAGCATATTTAGCCACCTTTGTGCAATCGTTTGCCTTATTCATGTACGAAGTTCCTTGCGCTCCAAAATACAACGCTTGGGGCAGTGAGCCGGATCGTATCAAACCGAATGACTTCTCTGGGCGGGGTTCGCTCCTTTGTTTCAGAGCTTCATACGGCCAGGTATGATGAAGCGAGCAGACCATCTATGCTACACTAAGGGTACGAGACAAGATGAGAAAGGATGGAACTCGGAGCTATGACCTACGCTTTCAGAATTGAGCCTGAGTATTACATAAGCTTTACCAATGAAGATGAGCTGCTGAAGCAGTGCAGAGCATGGGGGTTAGTGTCAGATAAGGCCACCAAGCTGAAGACCTTCTATTATAAAGGGAATGGATTGAACATCGCTTGTGAGCTGGTAGGATATACCGATCACGTAACAGCGGTCATTCAGTTCGACAATGGAGAGAAGCATACCATCCACCCCTCCTATCTGAAGGAAATGCAGGCTGCCAGCTTCGGCGCCAAGAATACCACGGTTAAGGGCGAACAAGCTGAGGAAGCCGATTCAGCCTCCAAGACATCCGTTCAGTCCAAGGACGCTGTAGACGAGGAACAGAGTCAATCCGGATTAACCATAGACGATCAGCCAGCGGATACAGAAGGTGATTACAGCGACGAATCGGGCTTAGAAGAGGAGCAAGACGCTGGACAAGCAGCAGAAAGTCACGAGCATACAGCCTTCAAGGGGGATCCAGACGGACTCGTCGAGGAATATATTGCGCCCGAGAGCAAGACAGCATCTGCGACCCCTGCGCAGCCTAAGGCCAAGGGCGGAAAGGCAAAAGCACCCAAGCTGGAGCTACCAGAGGGCAAGGTGAAAATGACCGCCATTGTTAAAGAATTCACCACGGTTCCCAATCATTTCTCGGATAACGACGATGAGGTTATCATTTATGAGCAGGTGAGCATTCTGGAGCCGGAGCTGATTGAGGTGGGCGAGGCTTGGTCCAGCCACAGTGCCACGATGAAGAAGCACGAGCTGGCGGAGGGAGATGTGCTTACCTTTGAGGCCAAGATCATTAAGAAAAAGCTGGCCAAGTACCCTGTACCTTACAAGATCAACAACCCTTCCAAGATTGCCAAGAGTGAGTAGCCTGTTTCTCCAATCTTTCAGTGCGTAGGCCACTGAACAACAGTCATAGTAACGAGCCCAAAGACGGACTCTCCGCATAAGCGATGGGCTCGTCTTTTTTTGGTGCTGTATTTTTCTTCGCAAAACAACATTTTGTAATAAAACATTCAATTTATAATAAATGAAATAATTTTTACACCAATTAACGTTGCGATAATCCTCGTTTAATAAAAGCTTCCTATACTGAGGTCAACATCATAACTTAGGAGGCTTTAATATTTCATGAAAAAGAATCTCCGCCTGACAGGCATAACCTGTACGCTCATTCTTTCGCTTGCTCTGACTGCATGTGGAGCATCTACCTCCCAGACGGCATCTCCTTCTGCTTCGCCATCCGGAGCAGATGCGCCAGCTGCAGCCAATAGCTGGCTGGAGCAAGCTGGATTGGATCTGACAGAGACCACTGAGGAGCTATATGAAAAAGCCAAGCTGGAAGGCAAGGTAACGGTCTATTCGCAATCCAGCCGCATTAAGGATGTCAAAGCAAGCTTCGAAGCGGAGTACCCTGGCATTGAGGTTGAGGCCTACGATATGTCCACCAACGAAATGATCGAAAAGCTGGTTCGTGAGCAGCAGGCAGGCCTGTATAACGCAGACGTCGTGTTTATCAAGGACGCTGGAGGCACGGTGTCGCAGGAGCTCGTAGCTGAAGGTGCACTGCACGCCTACATGCCTGAAGACATTGTCAGCAAGCTGGCCCCTGGCTTCGAATCCTCCCCTGGATTGCCATTCTACTTCTCGACGCGAACTATTTTCTATAACACCGAGGTATATGATCAGGCGCCTGTCAACAACTGGTGGGATCTGACCGATGAGCGCTGGAGAGGTAAGGTTGTCGTTGATGATCCGATGCTCTCGGCGGATACGATGGATCTGCTCGTAACTATGGTTGCGAACAGCGACAACATGGCGGCGGCCTACAAGGAAAAATACGGCGAGGAAATTGTGCTGGACGGCACCGAAAATGCCGGGTACGAATTCATCAAGCGTCTGCTTGCGAATGATCCTGTATTCGTCAAATCCAGCGATGACGTAGTAACAGCAGTCGGTACGCCAGGCCAACAGGACCCTCCATTGGGCGTATCCACGTCAAGCAAATCACGCAACATCGTCGACAAAGGCTTCAAGATGCAGTTTATTTATGACACCGCTCCTAAAATGTCGGTAGCAGGCACGTCTTACCTGTACGTTGCTGATCAGGCAAACCACACAAGCGCAGCCAAGCTGCTGATTCGCTGGATGGCCGGGGAAGCAGACGGCAAGGCTGAGGGCTTCCGTCCTTATAACGTGCTCGGCTCATGGTCTACCCGGACGGACATTAACCTGACTGAGCAGCGTCCGACCAGTGAGCTTAATCTGTGGGAATATGACGGTGAGTTCCTATATCAAAATACACAGAAGGTCATCGATTTCATACTGGCCAATCAATAGCAGGGATGGTGTAAAAGGTGTCAGTATCCAATAGAGGGGCTCAGTCCCCTCGTTCTTTTCTTCGCATGCAGCGCCTGTTTAATCGTGTAAAGAGTTATGTTACAAGCCCGTTGTATCTCATTACGGGCTTGTCGCTCGTCTTTCTCGCCTATACGGTGGTATTGCCCCTGTGGGAAATCGTGCTGCACAGCCTGCAGTGGACAGCTAACGATGCCCGCCGTGTCAGTGAAGCCGTTCCGGGAGCATTCACTCTGTACCATTGGATGCGGGTGCTCAGCAGCGATATCAGTCAGTCTCTGTTATACAAGCCGTTACTGAACTCGATAAACATCAGCGTATGGGTATCCTTGCTGTCTATGGTAATTGGCGGCGTGCTCGCTTGGCTGACTACCAAGACCAATCTACCCTTCAAGAAGACGCTCGTATTCCTGGCGATCATTCCGTATATGCTTCCATCCTGGATTACGTCCTTTGCCTGGATTTCAATCTTCAAGAATGATCGCATTGGCGGAAGCCAGGGAATCGTTCAAATGCTGCTAGGTGTCAGCCCGCCTGACTGGGTTTCTTACGGTTTTTTGCCGATTGTCATCTGTCTAAGCCTTAATTATTTTTCTTTTTTCTTTTTGCTCATTTCGGTCACACTCTCGTCAATCAACAGCAGTCTGGAGGAAACGGCAAGTCTGCTTGGGGCCAGCCGCATGACGGTACTGCGCAAGATCACCTTTCCTCTGGTCATGCCAGCCATTCTGTCGGCCTTTATTCTGACCTTCTCCAAGGCGCTTGGTTCCTTCGGTGTTCCAGCATTTTTGGGACTGCCGATCAAATATTACACAATCTCCACGATGCTGCACGGGAGCATGCAGAACCGGATGGTTTCGGAATCATACATTCTGAGCCTGATTTTGCTGTTGGTGTGTGCGTCTACCATTTATATGAATCAAAAAATGATCGGTCGCCGCAAAAGCTATGCCACTGTAGGCGGCAAGGATTCGCGCAAATTCCTGTTTGACTTGGGACGCTGGAGAATACCGGTTGCCATGCTGGTAATGTGCTTTATGTTCATCATCGCCATATTGCCCATGCTGGTTCTGGTCTTGCAGTCCTTCATGCTGGCAGACGGTGATTTTAGCTGGAGCAACTTTACCCTCCACTTCTGGACAGGTGAATCGAACCCACGGATTGCATCGGGAGAGGTGGGCGTGCTGGTCAATGATGGTATCGTTCAGGCGCTACGTAATTCCCTGCACATTGCGCTCGTAGCAGCTGGCGTCGCAAGCGTAATCGGTCTGTTGTTCGGCTACATTATCGCCAAGCGACGCAATTTGCTGTCCGCTAAGCTGATCGAGCAAGTATCGTTCCTGCCTTATCTGATCCCTGGTATTGCGCTATCAGCCATCTATCTGTCCATGTTCGCCCAGCCTACGTTACTGCTGCCCGCGCTGTACGGGACGATGACTCTCATCATCCTCATCTCGATCGTCAATGAATTGCCGTTCGCAACACGGTCGGGTGCCAGCACGATGTACCAGATCGGCGGGGAACTGGAGGAAGCGGCCCAGATGCAGGGAGCCAGCTGGTTCAAGCGGTTCACCAAAATATTGCTGCCCTTGTGCCGCAAAGGATTATTCGGCAGCTTCATGCTACTGTTCATCAGCGTGATGAAGGAGCTTGATCTCATTATTTTGCTGGTAACGCCGCAGACGGGTACGCTCACTACGCTGATCTACAAATACGCTGAGCAAGGCTTTCAACAATATGCCAATGCCATCATGATCATTATTGTAATCATCATTTTAATTATGTACTTTTTGGCGAGCAAATTCGGCAAAGCGGACCTCACCAAAGGAATTGGAGGATAACGATGAATTTGATTGAGCTAAAGCAAATTAATAAGCATTTTGCAGGCCAGCCCATCTTGAAGGATATTGATCTTGTGGTGGAGGAAGGAGACTTCATGACCTTTCTTGGACCGTCGGGTTGCGGTAAAACAACGACCCTTCGCGTCATCGCCGGACTAGAGAATCCGGAGCGGGGAGTGGTTCGGATTGGCGGTGCCACGGTCGCGGATGGAGACAAGCTGGAGTTCGTCCCTCCCGCCAAGCGCGGGCTTAATCTTGTCTTTCAAAACTATGCGCTCTGGCCTCACATGACTGTCATGGATAATGTTGCATTTGGTCTCGTAATGAAGAAAATACCCAAGGCGGAGATTCGCCAAAAGGTGGAGGCTACGCTCGAAAAGCTGCACATCCTCCCCTATAAGGATCGCTATCCATCTGAGCTATCAGGCGGACAGCAGCAGCGGGTGGCAATTGCCCGGGCCATCGTGACGGAGCCGCGCATTCTGCTGCTGGATGAGCCGCTGTCCAATCTGGACGCCAAGCTCAGAGTAGAGATGCGCTCAGAATTGAAGCGACTGCACCGCGAGCTGAATACTACCGTTATTTATGTCACGCATGATCAAGCGGAGGCACTCACATTGTCAACCAAAGTAGCCGTTTTCTTCGAAGGGAGATTGCTGCAGGTGGATACGCCGCGCAACCTGTATCGTCGTCCGCAGCATCTGCGCATCGCCGATTTCATCGGCAATCCCAAGATCAATTTCTTATCGGCAAGGTATGCGCAGACTACAGATGCTGAGGGCTACGCCTGTATCGACTCTCCGCTTGGACGACTGTGGCTGGATGGTCTGATCCCCGAAGGCTTAGGAGAGATTACACTGGCACTACGGCCTGAGGATCTAGTCATTTCCCGTGAGCCGGTCAAGGATGCCACACCATTTCAGGTCTATTCTGTGCTGCCAGCAGGCTCGGAAACGCTCATTCAGCTACAAAGCGGGGATACGCAGTTGCTTGTCAAGGAGATTGGCGAGAGCGAATATCCGCTCGACTCCACGGTATGGGTGCATATTGATCGGCAGAAGGTGCTGGCCTATGACAATCAGAGCGGTGAGCTGCTATCACCGGAGCCTTCGGCAGGTGAATCCACACCTAAGGCCCTGTCCGATGTCACACCAAAGCATGGTACTCCTGCACATGCAGCAGCCCCCTCCCTGTCCGAGCCGCCCCCTGCTTCAGGCTCTGCCCAGAACAAAGACGGGTTGACCAGCACCACAGCTATTTCGGGATAAGCGAAGCGTACTGCTTACGCAATTGATTTAGATAGTTGAGCTTGGGGATGATGTTCTCCTTCTCAGCTTGTCCTACGCCGACAATCAAGCTTTCCACCAGCACCGTCGGGGCCACCATGGAGTGGAAATCGCTCAGCTTGCCGCGATAGGTGTACAGGACAATATCCGCTTCGTTGAGCATGTCTGATACCATGAAATCGGTAATAAATACGGTTTTGTAGCCCACCTGCTTGCCGATCTGCATAATGGCTTTGGTCTCAGGAAGGATGTTGGAGAATCCGAATACAACGACTACGTCCGCAGGCTGCAAATGCATCAGCGATTCGTACATTTCGTGTCCGCCCATCCCCATGTTGATGATATGCATCCCATAGCGCTTCAGTCGGAAGGAGAGCAGCTCGCCAAGACCTTGCGAAGGGCCAGGCGCGTACACATAGATGCGCTGCGCTTCGCGCAAGGCGGCGATTGCCCTGTGGAAGTCGGGGCGGGAGAGCGCATCTGCCGTTTCGGTGAGATACTGGACGCCCAGCTTCAGCATTTGACCGGGCAGGTCTTCTCCATCCACCTTGTTAATCAGGTTTTGGATTTTGTATGCAGGCGTAATGTCGGGATTATCGGCCAGCATCTGCTTGAATTCCTTGAAGTTCTTGTAGCCGATCACTCGCCAAAAGCGGGAGATCGAGGCTATGCTGACACGGACCTGATCCGCCATCTCCTGTTCGGTTAAATAAGCGATACGGTTCGTGTTCTTTTCGATAAAATTGGCAATTTTCTTCTGATTTTTGGACAGCTTGTCCAGATCCCAATCGAAGTGTTGATTCACAAGTGCTGTCTCCTTTTGGCATGCCGAATACCTCCGGCAAAGTGGTGTTCTTATTATACTGCAACAGCGCACATAGTGAAAATAATTTTACATTGTAAACGTTTTGTAAATTATTATTAAGTAATATAATGAGCTATTACATGTAGCCAAACTCATACAACAAGGAGCTATACACTGATGAAGATCGATTTCCATATCCATGTTAAATTATCTAAAAAGGTCTCATTCTCCCCCGAATATTTTCAAGCCATGATCTCCGAGGCCAGACAGGAAGGGCTGCAGGCCATCACGATGACTGAGCATTTCAACACGCTCCGCTTTAACGATATCTATGATGAGCTAGACCGAAGCTATCCTTACCGCAATCATTATTATGACGTCGATGGCTTTAAGGTATTTCCTGGCATGGAGGTCGATGTGGCAGAGGGCGGACATATTCTCGTGATAGGCCCGCGGGAATCCATTCGGTCGATACACGCAAAATTGACAGGGCACATGACTGACGACTCTTTTATTCCCTTTGATCGTCTTATGACGATGTGCTCGGAGCATGAAATGCTGATGATCGGTGCCCACCCCTTCCGTTCCAGCAATTCGCTGCAGCTCTTAAGTCAGCAACAGCTGAGCCAGTTGGATGCGGTCGATCTCAATGCCAAGGACCTGCGCACCTATGGAGTGGAAGCCATGCATTCGCAGATGAGAGAATATGCTGCTCAGGCAGCATTGCCGCTGGTAGGTGGAAGCGATACGCACCATCCCCTGCAGGTAGGCAGTATTGTCAATACACTTGGACGCGCCTGCGACACCATCGCCGATCTGAAGCGTTGCATCAAGGAAGGCGACTATTCGGTAGCCATCTCGTCATGCCTGCCGATCAAGGTACGGGCGGCAGATGACATCAAGCAGCTGCTGCAGGCCGAGCTGCTGCGCCAGAGCGTATGAGGATGGGAGCTCATGCACAGGCTGGACTGAGCGTAACAATGAAGGCGGCACACACCGTCATTATTAGCGATCTGGACGGAACCCTGTTAGATAGCAGGCAGCAAATTAGCACAACGAATGCGGCAGCGATCGCCCGCTTCCGGCAGGCTGGTGGCCTGTTCGTGATCGCTACTGGCCGTCCTTGGCAGTCGGCGCTGCCGTATGCGTGCGAGCTTGGGCTTGAGCAGCCACTGATCGTATGCAACGGTGCCCAGTTGTATTGTCCGAACCGCAATACTGTGCTGCGTACGGAGCGGCTGTCTCTGCAGCCAGAGCTAAGTGCCTGGTTGTACGAGCTGCAGGTGCAAGACAACCAGCTTGGGCTGCTGCTGTGCACAGGCGATCAGATGCTGACTCCATGCCGCAATGAGTTGATCGTGCAGCATGAACGCAAGGACAGCTTGCAGAGCATCGCCACTAGTCTTGCCCAATGGCAGGAGGCCGCTCAGGAAGCAGTCAAATTGCTGGCGGTAGCACAGACGCCAGCAGCCGCACGTTGGTTGGAGCAGCAACTGAGTGAGCGGATGCCTGGCTGCACGGTTGTATTCTCTGAGACGAATTATTTGGAATTGCTGCCCGAAGGCTGCTCCAAGGGAACCGCACTGGTTCGATTGGCAACGCTGATGGACTGGCAGCACAAGCATCTGATCGCTATCGGCGACCAAATGAACGACGCTGAACTGCTGCAGACAGCGGATCTCGGCATCGCCACCGGGAATGCAGTACCAGCACTGCAACTGCTAGCGGATGCCGTCACTGTGTCGCATGAGCAGCATGCGCTGGCCCAGATCATCTCCGAATGGCTTGATACAGAGCCACTGGAGTCACAGGACTTTACGATGGGAATGGAACGTTAGTTCTATTCCCACGACCAAAACAGCAACGAGAGAGGAGCTTCTCTTTCGGTTGCTGGATATACACCTGCAAAAGACGCTTTCAAGTCCACGCCCCCGCTCGTATAGAGGGGCATTGGTAACGAGAGCGTCTTTCTGCATTGTGTCGCTATGCTGCTAGCTGCGATACTAGCTGTGATATAAACCATGATACAATGGATAAGTATACTCAGACTTAGCACACCCATTTTGGCAATACAGTTTCCGGGCCTTTTCGCTCATTTTAGTTTAATGATTGATCTAATACGGTGGCATTTAGAATACACAGTATAGCCACATTTCTTCTTCGGACCAAACATTTCCCAGCAGCATCAGTAAAAATCATAAGACATTACATTCATTGTGTTATTCCTATAAAGTAATACGCTTAATTACATCACCTATATCCGAATGACCGCGCCGAAAGCAAGTCCCAGACAGCAGATTTTCACATTGATTTTAATGCTGCTTTTAGGGATAATTGCTTCTACAGCAAGATGAACAGTTCTCTCTACATTTCATTGAAAACTTATCATTCTACAAAAGGTGGTTGGAATACTTGAGCGAACAGATTTTAACCCAAATTTTAGAGCAGCTGAAAACCTTAAACATCAGAGTGGACAGTATGGACTCACGCTTGGATGGTATAGATTCACGACTTGATGGTATGGACTCACGCTTCGATGGTATAGATTCACGATTGGATGGTATGGATTCACGTTTCGATGGTATGGATTCACGACTGGACGGTGTGGATTCACGTTTCGACCGTATAGACACACGCTTGGATAGCCTGGAAACTGATATCTCTGAGATCAAAAACCACACCAAGGATATACCCGCCATCAAGCAAGCTGTGCTGGAAACTTTGGACCTATCGAAGCAAAATAAATCTTCATTGCACAGCTTTGAACGAAAGGTATCCTCCGAACTGACTACGCACGGACACAGTATAGATATTCTGAATCGTCGCCAGTTAAAGCTTGAGGCTGATCTGGAAAGTTTAAAGAATCGCTAGTCTCCATGCTCAGAGGCAACCGGCTGCTTCTCCCTGGTCATGACTTCAAGAGCCAGCTTAGTGCCGTGGCTCAATAGACTCGTAAGCATTGTCCCACACTTAATGCCAAAGACGCCTCTTCACCCAGCGCATGCCTGGAATCTGAGGCGTCTTTATTGCGTAGGCTGCTACTCAGCCCCGTCCTTTTTCTTCAGTAGCTTATTACTAGGAATGCCTACCGTAATGATTTCGTATGGTTTTACATTCATGAACCAGCCGCAGTCAGTGGAAGCAAACGATGCATGGTCAGGCATGATTGTGGACATGATCGGGCATCATGTGACCCTCTATAATCTCTACTCCTTTGTACTTACACAAACGTTTGAAGATTTCGATTAAATCTCTTCTCACTTGATTATAGATTTCTTTCCGTCTATACTTCGGGGTGAACACAATATGGTATTTGCACATCCACTTTGTGTGAGCTAGGCTGTAGCTCTTGGTTGCCATTGATGACCATTCCTCTCTTTTGAGCCTGAACATCTCAATTTTATTGGAATGGTCATGGTGGTCAAACCCTCAAACCCTCAATCCCTCCACCCGCATAGCTGGTGGTTTTTTGTTTCGCGCGCTTCACCAGTCGAAGTGAGTTTCATACGTTTTATCACATCAATTTTATGATTTCTAAGTGTTGCCTATTTAAATCAACCCCGCCCATTGCAGCCCACGCCAGATCCCATCCTGATGGGCCTCTGCTGTCACATGCGCAGCCAGGCTTTTGACTGGCTCAGGTGCGTTCCCCATAGCGATGCCGCAGCCGACGTAGCTGAACATCTCCATATCGTTATAGTTATCTCCGAAGGCAATCGTATCCTCTGGGCGGAAGCCTGTCCTTGCCATCAGCCTTTGAATGCCAGCAGCCTTGGAGCCTTCTGCTGGAAGCACATCCATAGAGTAACTATGCCAGCGGACAAAATGTAGCTTATTGAAGCGGCTACGATAAGCCTCCTCCTGCTCCTGCGTGCAGAATAGCATCGTCTGATAGATCGCTCTTCCTTCATAAAATAACGGATCACATGCAGGATGCTCCACCCGCAGCGAGCTCATGCACTGCTCCACATATGGATGATACGCCTGACTGCAGCTCATCCGCTCTGCATCCAGATGAACGAGTGGATGATTACGTTCAGCAGCGAATGTCGCCAGTTCACGAAGCAGCTCTGTAGCATGTGGATTCATGTAGATTACTTCTCCCTCATGCACCACATATTGTCCATTGAAGCCTACATAGGAGCTGAGGCCAAGCTCCAATCTAAGCTGCTCCAGCATAAATGGAGATCGTCCGGTAGCTAGCGCAACGGTATGACCAGCAGCCTGTAATGCCGCTACAGCCGCTTTCGCCGAGGAAGGGACCTGGTGATTGTGATCCAGCAGTGTACCGTCAATATCGAATAAAATAAGTTTGTCAGCTCTCTCCCCCACAACGTTCACACTCCCAGCAGCACAGAAGTATCAGCCAGACTTAGACTCACTCTGTCACGGAGCCGGAAGGCCAGTGGCGAAATGACCTCCCATTGATGCTGATCACAGCGAATATCATAATGGAATTCTTTGCCCTGAAACTGTACATTGACGATCTCACCAGGAATTCCAGCCTCACCGCCTGCGCGCAGCAGGAATTGATCGGGACGCACCGGGTACAGGTCGTGCTGCTTGAAGTATCCAGCGACCTCTGTCCCGTCCCATACCGTGTTAGCGCTGCCTTGCGGGATAAAGCTACTGCCACTCCAGCGACCTTGGATCAGATTGGACTTGGACACGAATCTGGCGACAAATTCCGTCTCTGGGCGCAAATAAATATCCTGCGGGGTCCCCGCCTGCTCAATCCGGCCATCCTTCATGACGACAATTCGGTCCGCCATTGCCAGAGCCTCTCCCTGATCATGGGTAACATACACGATCGCCGATCCTGTACTGCGGTGCACCTGCTGAATCTCACGACGCATATCCATTCGCAGCATCGCATCCAGACTGCTTAAGGGTTCGTCCATCAGCAGCAAGGAAGGCTCCGAGGCCAAGGCTCGTGCAATCGCTACCCGCTGCTTCTGCCCGCCAGACAGCTCATGTGGCATTCGCTCTGCCAGGTGCGATAATCCGGTCAATTCCAGCACCTGTCGAATGCGCTGCTCCTCTTGGCCGCGAATATGTGCAGGTGTGTCCTTATGGGTGCGGATAGGAAAACGAATATGCTCTGTCACATTCATATGCGGCCAGAGAGCGAAGGATTGAAATACCATGCCAATTCGGCGTTTTTCCGGGGGAAGCAACCGGTCTGCTCCTGCGACAATACGCCCGTCCATCTGTACCTCGCCACCGCTCGGCTGCTCGAAGCCAGCGAGGATACGCAGCAGCGTCGTTTTACCACAGCCAGAAGGTCCCAAGATCGCTACGAACTCCCCTTTCTCAATCGTTAAGTTAATACTATGCAAAGCCTGAAAGGAGCCAAATGCTTTGCTCACCTGCCTGATCTCGATGCTCATGCCACCACTCCCGTCTTATTTCCTTACCTATATATACTTAGCTCCGGTATCCAGCCCTACATATCCAGTCTTCTATAGTTAACTCTGTACATTTAGTCCTCTATAGTTAACTCTGTACATTTAGTCTCCTATACTTAGCTCCAGATAATAGCTCTGTAAATTTAGCTTCGCGGCCCTGTATTTGCTGACCTCTATCCTTGCTATGCCGTTCTTGTATAGCATCATATACGCACATCTTTGCATACCTACTTTTTCATTCTACCTTTGCATACCTACCTTTACCTGTTCACGCTTTATAGCCTCGACGCGCCGCCCAGCGCTGAACCACCAGCATGCATGCTCCGCCTACCGCAATCAGGGCTACGATGAGGCTGGACAATGCCGTCGAATACAGCGTATCTCCCGCCTGCTCGAAGCCGAAGATCGTAACGCCAATCGTCTGCGAGCCTGATGAATACAGCAGTGCCGATACCGTCAGCTCGGTCAGTGCCGTCAGGAACACTAGCATCCCTCCAGTGAGAATGCCTGGTAGCAGTAGTGGTAGCAGGATAGCTGTCCATTTACGCCATGCTCCCGCTCCCGAGATGCGGGCAGCCTCCTCCATAGACACATCCAACTGCATGAACGATGTAACTCCTGAACGGACCTGCAGGATCAGGAAGCGACAAATATAAGCAATGAACAAGATGGTCATCGAGCCGTAAATACCGGGGTTCCAGTCAGGGATAGGCTCCATCCACACCAGAATCATGGACAGGGCAAACACGATGCCCGGTAGCGTATAAGGAACAGCCATTGCCAGCTCGGCAGCCTTATTGAAGGCACTCGGTCTACGCACCCGCATATAAGCAAAGGCGCAACCGATCACAAGACATACCACCATCGTCACGGCAGACAGCACAAGACTGTTCTGAATCGCCTGCCAGACCCGCTGATTCTCCAGTAAAATGTATCGATAATTATCCAGTGTGAAGTTCTCAGCGGTCAGCCCCAGACCGTAGGCTCTCTTCAGCGACATGGAGATCATCGACGATAGCGGCACTACAGTAATGAGTAACAGGAAGCCCCACAGAACGAAGGATAATGGCTTGCTCATTCTCCCCAGCGTATAGCGTGGAGTCAGATCCGGCTGGATGGTGTCCGAGGCATGGCTCTTGCGCAATAGCAGCCATTGCAGCAGGCTTCCCAGCACCGCTGCCAGACCTAGCAGTACAGATAGCGAGGCTCCTCGCGCAAAGGCCGTCGGGCCAAAGCCAATAATCTCTTCATAGATCAAGGTGCTCAGGACCGAAATATTGACCGGGCTCCCCAGAAAAGCGGGGATACCAAAATTGTCGAGTGAGGCCAGGAACACCAGCAGTCCACCTGCAGTCAAGCCAGGCAAGGCAAGTGGCAGAGTGATGCGGCGCAGCGTATTCAGTCTGGTCGCTCCTCCTGCTCTTGCCGCCCACTCCAGATCGCGCGGAATCTTACGGAAGACGTCTACCGTAAACAAATACACCAAGGGGAAATGATGGATGCCCATCACAAAAATAATCCCCCCCATGCTATACATGCTCCACGGTGCAAGATCGGAATGAATCCCTTGTAGTAGCTTCGCCACCCAGCCTTGGGGCCCCATGAAGGAGGACCAGGACAGGGTCAATACATACGAAGGCAAAATAAAGCACAGCAGGATTGCCATATGCAGCGGTCCCTTATGCCGAATATCCGTATAAGCCACGATCCATGCAAAGGCGGCTCCCAGCACCACGGATAATACCGTAGAGCCCAGCACGATTACAGCTGTATTGCGCATCGTCGTCCAGAATCGGTCCTGCTGTAACAGATTCATATAATGAGCAAGCGTCCAGCCCTGCTCTCCCTGAAAGCTCAGCAGAATCAGCTTCAAAATCGGGTACACGAACAAGATCAATACCGCGATGGCTCCCAGCAGCGTGAGTATTCGTTTGTTGCTAAATAACGCCAATAGCACAGAAAAGGGCGTGCGCCCTTTTCTGGAGGTTGTCAGTGATCGCTCACCAGATTGTGTTCTATCCGTCCACACCGGCTCCATTTGCTCCATGCTTACTCTCCAAATACCTTGATGAACTGCTGCTTGTCTGCCTCACGCTCATCAGTCAGCTGTACCAGATCAGCAGACAGCATCGTCATCTCTTCAATGCTTCTCAGCCCCTCTGGAGGTGCTACACCTTTGCGAATCGGAGCGTACCCAATCTCAGCAGACAGCTTCTGTCCTTCTTCAGACAATACGAAGTCTACAAATGCCTGAGCGGCAGGTACGTTCGCTGCATCCTTCATAATACCAATTGGCTCTGTAATCACTGGAACGCCTTCCTTAGGATAGGTCAGCTCTACAGGGGAACCCTTGGCCTTCTCACGGGCAACCATATAATCTACTACAAGTCCATAGGACTTCTCGCCACTGGCGACAGCCTTCATTACGGCCCCATTACCTTTAATAACGGACATACCATTATCCTTCAGCTGTTGCAGGTAGTCCCATCCGAAGCCATCAGTACGACTGAATACCCCGATGTTGTAAGCGGCAGCTCCCGAGTACAGCGGGCTTGGCATGATGCTGGCATCCTTGCTATCGGCAGCGACCAAAGCCTGCCACGAATCAGGTGCAGTCGTTACCTTCTGGGTGTTGGTCGCCAGTACAGTCGCCATGACCTTCGTTCCAGCATACATGCCATCCGGGTCTACCAGTGCTGCTGGAATCTCGCTCAGCTCAGGGGATTTATAAGACAACAACAGGTCATCCTTCTTGAGGCTCTCAAAAGTAACCGAATCCGCAAGCAGCAAGACGTCTGCCTGAATCTTGCCAGCTTGGCGCTCAGCCTGAAGCTTGGCCGTAACCTCCTCGGTTCCGGAACGGAAGATGTTCACTTTCACGTTAGGGTATTGTGCATTGAAGGCATCTGCCAGCTTGCCGGCATCCTCCTCAGGCTGAGAGGTGTAGAATGACAGATTGCCAGAGATTTCGTTAGCAGCACCATTGCCGCTGTCACTTGGCTGGGAAGCGGTCGGTCCTTGAGAAGCACAGCCGCTAAAGATTAACATACCTGCAAGCAGGGGAAGAATTGCTGTTTTTTTGAATGGAATCACGATTAATCTCTCCTTTGGTGTGTATAGCTTCTACCTATATAGATTGAGCTGAACATGTTGAGAGTTCGGGTCCGTGCAACTGCGGTGAACATCTGGTCATCCGGTCGCTGTTATCTCCAGGGTTCTCCCATGTAAACGACGTTGCTCATACCCTTCCTCATTAATACAGGTTCAATCTATATAGCTGTCGTATAGTGGTGAATACATTGTATTAGTAAATAAAACGCTATCTCTCTCAGCTCTCTGAGGCAGCAGTTAACCCGGAGTGCAGCAGATAGCCATGAATGGCTTGTGCAACTCCGTCTTCACGGTTCGTCCCAGTAACGACTGCAGCTCGTTCCTTCACATGCAGCTCAGCATTCCCCATCGCGATGCCAAGTCCTGCCCATTGCAGCATGTCCAGATCATTGTCATAATCCCCGGCTGCAGCAACGAGCTCTCGCCTAATATCATGCTGAGCACACAATTTCTCCAGTGCCCCTCGCTTCGTGACTCCCGTGGCGTTGACATCAAAGCGCAGGGTTCCGGTTCGCGACAGCTCATAAGAGCCTTGACGCTCCAGCTCCTCATAGAGCTGTTCACGACTAGCATGATCCGGGCAGATAACTGCCGCCTTGTAGAGCACGGGTTGACGATTTTGCACGAACGAACGAAAATCTCCGCCAACATCCTCTACCTGAATCAGCATCGTCTGATCACGGTAATTGGCTTCATTCAGCTCACGCTGGGGCCGAACGACCACATTATTCAACGGCCAGCGCCGATTCATATCATTTAATTCGCGAACATACAGCACATTGTAGCCATAGAAGTGCACATAAGCGCCAGCTTCCTCGATCCGCTCCAGTAAGGACAGCACCTGCTCAGACAAGAGAGGTGTTCCCTCCAATAACTCCCCCGTTATGGCGTCCAGTGTTACTGCACCATTGAGAGCTACGAGCGGAAAGTTCATGCCTACCTCTCTCGCATGCAGCCATACCGAGGCCGGGAAGCGCCCAGAGGCGATGGTGACGAGCACCTCCTCCTGCATGAGCCTACGTATGGCAGCCATTGTATGTGGTGTGATCATTTTGTCAGGATTCAGCAGTGTGCCGTCCATATCCAGTGCCAACAACTTGTACATCCTGTGTCTCCTTCCTCCTCGTTAGATCGTGTACATCCGCAGTGGCTCCGGGATATCAACAGGACCCTGGAATACCCGCCTTGCTTCCTGACGCATGAGCTCCAGGTTACCATCACTCGGCAGATGAACAAGCACAAGCTGCTTGACGTTAGCCATACCTGCGATCGTGCCTGCCTGTAACGCATTCATGTGTCCTTGCCCCGAGGTATGTACACTCCCCTCACAGATTGTAGCCTCGCACAGGAATATATCCGCGTCCCGCGCCAGCTCAATCAATGAATCACAGTACGAGGTATCGCCGGAATAGACCAGCACCTTGCCACCATAGGTAATGCGGATGGCGTAGCACATAATGGTGTGCTCCACCGGGACGAATTCAATCTCCGCGCCAGCCAGCCTGATCTTCACGAACGGATCAATGGTATGCACCTCCGTGTGCTCCCCATAGAGACTCTGGTGCATGCTTACAGGCTCACTCGGTGCAAAGAGCTTCAGTCGATGCTGCATCCGGGCATTGCGTATAGCGCCAGCCGCCGCATACTGCAGCACTCCGAGGTCTGCCATATGATCATGGTGGAGGTGCGATAAAATAACGCCAGATAAATCCTCTACCTTCACCTCGGCAGGAAGCTTGCTCATCACACCACTCCCGCAATCCAGCAGAATGTGCCCTTCATCCGTTGTAACCAAATATCCGGCAGTAGCTCCTCCAGCAGAGGGATATCCGCCCCAATAGCCCAATATCTTCACCTTCATGTTGTCACCTCTTGCTTCTGCTCCCCTTACATGGCTCCTACTCCCAATAGAAGATATGTCGATCAACTACTATGGCGAAACTGAGAAGCCTGTGTGCTGATTGCATCTGTTATTTTGTTCGCGACATCTGTTCTCGTCCTTTACATTTGTTCCGAACGATTACAATTGTAATTACCCTCTGTTATTGTTGTGTCATGCGTTTGTCAATTTTACGTAAACGTCAGCTGGTAAATGGAGGGCAGCTTGACTCGCTGTCGACAGCCAATTTATAGTGGGGGTTGTACTTGAGAAATAAATCAGGAAGTTGAATAATTCTTAAAAGGCGGACTATATGTGAATATAGAAGAACGCAAGAACATGGTGAAGGTATGCAAACTCTACTATTACGAAGCATGGACGCAAGAGAAGATTGCTGCCCATCTGGGCGTATCCAGACCGGTCATCTCCAAAATGCTGCAGCGAGCGCGAGATGAGGGAATTGTCGAGATTGTCATCCATGATGACGACCATGAGGTATCCAAGCTGGAAAAGGATATGGAGCAGCTCTTTGGTCTACAGCAAGTGCTGGTCGTACCGACGAAGGACCTGAACAAAGAGCTGGTGTCCAGCGCAGTCGGCAAGGCCGCCGCCCAATTCGTGCTGAAGCTGATTCGCAACGGTGACCGGGTAGGCGTATCATGGGGCAATACGCTTTACTATATGGTCAGAGAGTTCCCGCTGGAGAAGAAAGAGAACGTCAAATTCATTCCTCTGGTCGGCGGTACGGGTAGCGCACGCAATGAGATGCATTCCAATCAGATCGCCTATGAGCTGTCCAAGAGACTCGGTGTTACTTGTGATACGCTTTATGCCCCTGCGGTAGTCGAGACGGAGCAATTGAAGGAGCAGATCGTTCAGCTGCCTAACATCGCATCGGTACTTCAAGAAGGAGAACATATCGATCTGGCCCTGGTCGGGATCGGCAATCCCTATTCCATGTCCACGATGGAGAGATCCGGCTATCTGAATGAGCAGGTGCTGATGGAGCTACAAGCGCTGGATGTCGTTGCCGACATTAACTCACGCTTCATCACCCGTAGTGGTGAGATTAGTGAGCATCCCATTAACGAAAAAGTCATCGGGCTTGGCCTGGAGCAACTGAAGCAGACGAAGACTGTCGTAGGCATGGCCTTCGGCCTGCACAAGATTGACTGCATCGTGGCAGCCCTGAAGGGGCGCTACATTAACATGTTGATTACCGATGAGGCCACTGCCGATCACATCGTCAAAGCCGAGCAGTATGTGGCTTCTCGCACAGCGAGCAATCGGCGAAAATAATATAATCATTGGGCTCACTCCCATGCGGAAGGCACATCTGAGCAAGCTAAGCAATGACTATCATACAGACCTCCAAGCACTGGCTAGTCAGCGGAAAACCGGATCTAGGGTTTCACATCCCTTCCGACGCTGACGCCATTTATGAAAGCGCTACAATAAATGTAATGAACTTCTTGCCAGCTTCATCCAAAATAACTGGGATATTACGACTAATTATATGAATATTAGAGGGGTGTATTACCGATGTATCTGCATCATCAGGAAGCCATTACAGTCATTACGAACAAGCTCAAGACACGAGAGGACGTGCTTGGAATCATTGTTGGGGGCTCGGTAGCCCATGGCTATGCCAAGGAGGACTCCGATATTGATCTGATGCTCGTCGTGTCGGACGAGGATTTCCGTGCTCGAATTGACAGTGGGGATGTCAGCTATTACGAGAAGGAAGCTACTCCTTATGAAGGGGGATATGTAGACGGTAAGTACACATCCATCTCTTACATCCGCCAGGTCGCAGAATCCGGCAGTGAGCCCGCACGCTTCGCGTATCGTGACGCTATCGTGACCTATAGTGAGGTAGACGGATTGGCGGAGCTGGTCGCAGCAGCCTCCCAATACCCGAAGGCACGTAAGGAAGAGATGATCGAGAAATTCTATGCTCAATTCGAAGGCTGGAAGTGGCTGTATTATGAAGGGGCCAAGCGTAACGAGACCTACCTGATGGAATACGCGATCCCGCAGTTCGTGCTGTTCGCAGGAAGACTGATATTGGCCCACAATGAAATGGTATATCCTTATCATAAATGGTTCATGAGAGTGCTAGGCGAAGCAGCGGATAAGCCAGAAGGTCTACTTGAGCAAATGGACACTGTCCTGAAGACCAAGTCCCCAGAGCATGTGGAGCAGCTATTTGAGAGTGTAAATCAATTCCGTACATGGCCCAAAAATGAGAAGGGCTGGCACGTACGCTTCATGCTGGATAGCGAGCTGAACTGGCTAAGCGGGCATGTCCCGATCGCGGATGCATGAGCCATCCTAGTACCTTGACCAGATTAAATCCAGAGTGTAGAGCTGCTGGTGTGGAGCTCTGTCAAGCATGGTTCAATTCGCTGACTTGGGATTAAGTTTGAAAAGCTAATGAACAGCATGCTGATCCATCATGATCTTCTAGAGAAAATAAGCCTATTCGAAATCCCTTTGAGGGATCGAATAGGCTCCTTCTGATGCCGTTCAGATGCATAAAACAACAAATATAAAGGCTTGCAGGTAGCCGTTAGCCAGGGTACATAGACTACAGCCCCAGCTTCTGCCCCTTCTCCAGTCGTCTAATCTGCTGCTCACCCGTGTCTGCCAGCTCGCGGAACTGATCAATGGTCTGGCGCATGCGTGGCAGTGCTTCTTGCTTGTAGGCACTGATTGAATCCAGCGCATCAAGCACATCACTGAACGACTGCTTCATCGTATCTACGGAAATACTGGTCTCCAGTGCCTGCTTCTGAATATCCGCCCCCTGATTCTTGAGCAGCCGTGAGGTGCCGGCAATCAGATCATTGGTCGTCTGGTTCAACAGCTCAATTTTCTTAAGCACAATCTTCTGATTGTAGAGAGCGCTTGCCACGGTGACAGCAATCTTCAAGGCGGATACGGTAACGTTCTTGGCACGATCGACACCACGAATCAGCTCTTTATTATTGCGAATGACCACTTCAATAGCCATAATCCCCTGCTGGTTCACCACCAGCATCTGCTGCAGATCCATCACGCGCTGCCGGAGAGGGAATAATACTTCCTCGGTGATGAAACGAATCTTCTCCGGGTCCTCATCACGCAGCTTAGCCGCCTCTACCTGCGTAGCAATGGATTCATCCATCAGCATGCCCAGCTGTATTTCCTTGTGCAATTTCTTCGTCAGCTCACGCAGATTATGCTGCTCGATCTCCAGGGTCGTATTGTCATTTTTCAGTGTGGCTCGGCCCTTGTTCAGTGAGTTCACAATATCCCCGATCACCGAGTCGGCCCGTTCGAACTTCAGGAAATACGCCCGCAGCGGATTGAACAGCTTCCCGAGCAGCCCTTTTTTGGCAAAATCAACGATACTCGGGTCCAGATCCTTGAGCTGGATATGCAGCTCAGCCAAGTCCTTCGCCACCTGTCCTCCCTCGTCTCCCGTCTTGGAGAGATGACCGACAGAGACCTGAAGCAGTGCATTTTTCTCCGAGGAGGATCTCATGGTATTGAGACCAAAGCTGTCGATGGATTTCATAATCTCCCGGCGCTTATCGAGCGAATCCATATCCAGTGTCATGATCATCTCTACATTGGAATTGGCTACGGCCTGGAGCTCGGCGACCTCAGCCGGGACAGGCTTCGTCTCTTCTTCAATCACCGCTTGAATCTCTTGTTCACTTGGGATTTCCATAGAAAATGATGACATATTAATTCCCCCTTATCACGTATGAGCCCACTCCCGATCACAACCTCGTACGGTGCAGTCACAATGATGACTGTGTAGTGATGATAATAACTGTATAGTCACGATGCATAATGCATGATGACAATACAACGATGATGAACAATGACAGTTCAGCCTCCAATTACAACCACAGAGTATGACACCGCCTGCTGGCACGAATGTAAGAGCTCAGCTACATCTGCACGTTGAATAGATTGCTGATCTTGTAGACAACATCGTCCGTATCTGCGTTAATGCTTGCAGCCTCATTGATACTGGAGATACTCTCCAAGGCATCAAGATCTGCATTGTAGCCGATCGTATAGATTGGGACCTTGTAAGCCTCAATCAATTCCCTAATCTCCTTCAAGGAGTGACCTTCATTCGTCTCCCCATCACTGAGCACGAAGAGCAGCGGCTTGACATTCGGATTAGCAGCTATATAGTCCTCCAGCATTTTCAACCCGACGACAACGCCGTCGAAGGTTGCTGTGCCGCCTCCTGCGGAGAGGCTTTCCACTGAGCCTGCGAACATGGACTGCTGGTTAGTGTCATATTTGGCCAGCGGTAACTGGATCGTAACAGCACTCGAATAGGAGACGAGGCCAATGCTGTTGTCTGCACCCAAATTCTTCTGTCCTTGAATGAGCGACTTCTTCAGCTTGTTCAAGGGCTCCCCGTTCATACTCCCGGAGACGTCTGTCACAAATACAGCCGCAATCGGCCGAGCGCTGTTCTTCTTCTCCTTCCATACCTTCTGGGCTGCCAGTAGCGTACCGCCATCCACCTGATCAGAAGGAGAAGCATAATCAGACTTCCCGTTGAATCCTGATTTCTGAGCGGAGGTCTGATACTTCTCCTGCTTCACGAATTCGCTGAATCGGCGAAGAATATCAAGCTTCTGCTGTGGCAGTTCTCCCAAAGCATAGAGCGGGCTGTCATGCCGTACACCGAAGGGGGTGAACACGTACCCACCCTGTAGTTCGGGTGTATTCACGAAGGTCTGGTACTCCAGCACAAAAGCGTCCAGACGTCCCGACTGAGCGGCTCCTCGCATCTGCAGCGTAGTCGAAGCTGTGAAGGGTACATTGGCCTGGAACTGCTCAAAGCGCTTCACGGCCTCCGGTCCGAGCGGATTGGCACCATCGAAGGACTTCAGGGCTGTAATGAGAAAATTAAGTCCCGTCGAGCTCGCGAACGGGTCTGTATAGCCCATAGCCAGCTCGTTTTTGTTAATGGCTTCAATAACGGTCTGTACATTGACCTCACCATATGTACTTTTCAGACTGTCATATTTATTTTTGGAGATGACAATGCCAGGAACATTACCTACGAGACGCTTGCTAATCAGCTCGGTTTTGACATTGCTGGCCTTGACCATCTCCCCCCACAGCTCACTTGAAGGCGTGAATCCACCAGGGATATACTTGCCTGACTTAATGTAATCGGTTGCTGTTCCTGATGCGATATTGCGAATTTTTACGGATACAGGCTTCCCGTTCACCATAATCTTGGACTTGTTGAAATCATTGGCTACGCCAACAAGCCAGCCATCTACACCTGTGCCGGATTTCTCGGTCGAGGAGAAGATCTCAACATACTGCGGCGTAGTGTTCTCAACAGTCACTTCGAATTTGGAGATATCCGGTAAGGAATCTGCCAGATTCACCGGGTCCAGATCAATCTGTCCCTTGATGGGCTCTGCGGTAGTGGGAGCAATGCTGGTGTACATTTTGTTCAGCTTGCGCGAGGCCTGCTCCATGTTGAGCTGCGCACCTGATTTTCCACTCAAGCTGTTGAAGAATGATAGCCCCGTGTACACCAGTCCGAACACCAATACCAATAATAGACCGGATACGAGGAAGAACTTGCTGCGCTTGGTCATGCGTAACCCTCCTTAATCTCTGTACAATTTGGTCTGCTTGATTAATAGATCAATTTCCTTCATGCAAGGCATCTGTTCGATATCCCCCTCCTCGAAGCTATCCAGGCGTGAGATTTCGAGCATAAGCTGATCAAGCTTGAGCAGGATTTCTTCATTGGTGTTCAGGGAGGTTTTGAGATAGGTTAGATAATCGTTGTAGACCTTGTTCTTCTTTTGCATCATTTCGGGGGTAAGGCCTTTGGGTTTGCTCGTGAGCATATTGCCATATTCAGCCTTGTCGAACACGTGAAGGCGATTGAGAATGCTTCTGACGTTCAGATATAACAGCTTCTCGACCTCCTGGGAGACCGAAGCAAACTTCTTGAAGCTCATTTCTCCCGGGTCGAAGCGGTGATTCAGTACATTCAGGAAAGCCTCCCGCTTCTTCTTCATCCGCTCTAGCTGTGAGATGACGAGTGTGACATCCTCCTCCAGCACCTTGATGCCCTTGTAGTAGCCCAATGCCTGGAGATAATCCTCATGCTTCTCGATGTTCTTGACAGGCAATACAGCGGGTGGCTTGAAAAAGGTCATGTAGCTGGCATACAGCAGCACCAGAATATTGGCAAGTATCCATGTGATCGTAAAAGCAATTCCGAGTGCGCTTGTTCTAGCTCCGAGATCAATCCAGCCAGGAATGAACAAAAGTATATTCAAGAACACCACAACAAGGATGAGTCCCAGTAGATTTATGTATTTATTAGAGCTTAATCTCATCCGGCTTCCTCCCTTCCCACGTCCAAGGCACAGTACATACAGATATACTCATTTGCATTGCAGGACGTTACCTAACGGCATGCATTACAGCATGCATTCATCTTCCCATTGTACTATAAAGCTTTTCTGCAAAGTGGAATTCACTGGATATTAGAGGATCAAAAATCAGTAGCCATAAGTAATTTGTTAGTAAGCAATACGCAGGAGGGATAGCTTACGTGTCATTTTTTGTGATGGAGTCTCTCACGCTCCCGCCCCCATCAAAGATCCAGCATGTGTCAAGTCTGCTGAAATGTCACTGCCGTCTTGCAGCAATCCTCACAGACAAACATATAGTAAATGCCCTCTCCCAAACGCTCAATCGCCGCCCAGTCTACCTGCCCAATATGGCGCATGCTCTTCGAGCAGCATGGACACTCAGGATAATAGGCGTCCTGAATCCAGGCTGGATGGCCACCCAGCTGTGATAGCGTTGGCTCCAGTGTCCATTCACTACCATGCAGTGCAGGACGCGGCTGCTCCGCAAGTCGATATCGTGGGCCAGCAGCCAGATAGCTCTGGTCAAAGTCCTCTGGCTGAAGCTCTGGCAAATAATCCGGGCGCTCATTACTGGCACTCCATTCCGGCTCCCCATCAGGAGTTATGTCCATATAGACGGTCGTATAGCAGCTGCATAAAATACAAGTCTGTACCTTTAGCCTCGCTCCGTTCCAGGGCATTCCACCCAGAGCTGGATGGCTGGCTTCGATATCCACCAAATGCGTTAGACGCACTCCACACCACGGACAGCTCTCAGTGGCAGAGGCTAATAGCCGAAAAGACTTCTGCGTCTGAGCTTGACCCTGAGATAGACTCTGAGATCGAATTTGGGCTTGAGTCTGAGCTTGAATCTGGGCTTGAGTCTCATCTTGGGCCTGGCTTTGAGCCTGATCATATCTAAGCTCGTAGCTCAAATCATCGCTCTGTTCAACATTCGCAATTATCGCATAGCTGTGCGGATAATATAGATCACGGCGCTCGCCCGCATCCGTTAACTCCCAATTCGCCGTCTTGGCGTAGTCCTGTACAGGTACATACAAGCTATCAGACCATGATGGTGCCTGCTCGCTCCAGTGCCTAAACTGCTTCACAATGACTTCATCACCGATCCACGCCAGCATCATCAGCAGATGGTTCCGATTCTCCTCATCCGTCTCTACCCTCTGCATCAGTTGCCCCCTCAGCTCGGGGGAAGCATCCTTGTAGAGCATAGCCGGATCGTAGACCTCGTGCTCCAATAGCTCTGGCAGGTATTCTGTCAAAGACAGATCGTTGTAGCATACCAAGGAAGTCAGCACCTCACGGCAGATGTCTTGATCGCCTTCACGTAGATGGTTCATGGCATACTCCAGCATTCGTTCCTGTTCAGCCATAGATAAGGATACATAGAGCTCTTCCTTGGACTTCTCATAAGGAAGATATTCTATCAGCGGATCTCGCGGGTGCTCTGTATACATCACCTTCAAAATATCCACAGCATCCGTCACATCGGCATACAAATTCACTGTACGACGGTTCGCGGCTACATATTCCTCCCACTTTCTCCGCTCCATCCCTTGATGACAGGGCATGCAATAGCCCCCTGTTTTGGCAGCGGTCGTTGGCAATATGGTTGCGGTACAATCTTCACTTTTGCACGGAATACGCTCAGTCATCCTTCGTCCCTCCAGCTTGATATTCTGGCTCTATTATCCATAATTTTGAGCTTTATTTCATCAATTACTCTGAATATACACTTAATAGAATCATAGTGAACTGCCGATATATGGAGGTAGGCGCTAAAATACGGGATATTATGGATGTATAAGTAAATCATTACTCTTGTATTTTGCGATCCGCCATTAATATCATTTAAGAACAGGAGTTGGAAGATTCGATGACAAGAGCATTATTGAGGTTGCAAGGATGGCTAGCTCTTCTCCTTTTTGCAGTGGTGCTTCTACCCACCACATCGAATGCGGCCTCGGGAGATATCACTGCCCTGACGATTGTTAACGAGAATCCCCAGAAGCTCACCGTATCCCAGACCGTACAGCTTAAAGTGATGGCTGACATCGAAGGATTGACGAGCAAGCATGACGTGACTGAGACCGTTACATGGACGACCAGCGATGCCTCCATCGTAACTGTGACCAAAGGCAAGGCCAAGGCGTTGAAGAGTGGCAAGGCCACGCTGACAGCCAGCCAGAAGGGTGCCACAGCCCAATTACACATTCAAGTGGAAGATAAGATTAACAAGATTGAAGCCTCCCCTAAATCCTATCGTTTTGCAAAAGGGGGCGTGCAGACACTGCCTAAAGTGACCATTACTCGCGGGAATGGATCTCAGGAGGATGTTACGAATTCCGTGAAATGGAACATGTCTGCCAGCAACGCTGTGCTTGAGAATGGATCATTCCGAGGTGTCACACCTGGACGAGTTACACTTGAGGGCACCTATGGCGGCAAGACCGTTAAGATTCCGATTGCGATAGAGGATGAAATCGTGCGTATAGAGGTAACTCCGACCGAGACGATTCTGAATATCAAGCAATCCAAGCCGCTAAAGGTAACTGGCTATTACAGCACTGGTAAGACAGTGGATTTATCTAAGAATATGACTTGGAAATCTTCCAACTCTTCTGTAGCTGTTGTGAAAGATGGTTCTATTAAAGCACTTGCCAAGGGAGAAACGAGGCTAACATCAGCTTGGCAAGGATTCACAGCCCAGTCAGATGTCATAGTGGAAGAGCCTATTAAAACAATTGTGGCTTCTCCAAAATCTTATAAATTCACCAAAGGAAAAACTCAATCCCTACCAAAAGTAACAATTACGCGTACTAGTGGTTCTCAGGAAAATGTAACGAGTTCTATTAAATGGACCTTGTCAGGCAGTAATGCAGTGCTTGAGAATGGTTCGATCCGCGGGGTAACTCCTGGTCGAGTGACCTTGGTGGGTAAATATGGCGACAAGACTGTAAGAGTCCCAATTGCCATAGAGGATGAAATCGTGCGTATGGAGGTCACTCCGGCCGTGACGAACCTGAATATCAAGAAATCCAAGCCGCTAAAGGTAACTGGCTATTACAGCAGTGGTAAGACGGTGAATCTGTCCAAGCAAGTCAACTGGGTGTCCTCCAATCCGTCTGTAGCCACTGTCAAAAATGGTTCGGTGAAGACCCTCGCGCAAGGTGAAGCTACCCTTACAGGGACCTATCAGAATATGAAAGTAGTCACTGAAGTGCGGGTTGTGCCCCTTCTGAAAAAGCTCGTTGCAGGCAATAGCAAGGTCACCCTTGCACCAGGCAACAGCACCAATGTCAGCATCTTCGCCTTGTATGATACAGGTCAGAAGAACGTGGTAACCAGCAATGTGGAGTGGACCAGCTCCAAGCCCAATATTGTTACTGTCAATAACGGTAGAATTACCGCTGTCAGCAAGGGCAAGGCTTCCGTTAAAGCCAAATGGAATAAGAAGACCATTACGATTAACATTACCGTAAATTAGGCGAAATTACTGTGAATTAGGCAGCATTGCTGTAAAATAATTAACAGACTGTCTGCCTCGCAGACTGATCTGGCACTACCAAAAAGCCGTCCCTGAAGTCATTGACTGGAGGGATGGCTTTTTAGCTTCACAAACAAAGACCGCCTCTTGATTCATGGGATGGACTACTCCATCCTTTACCAAGAAGACGGTCTCTACATGTTTTTATATCCGATTATCTGTTAAAAGAGAGAGTACGATGATTACTAGAATGCACCTTCGTGATTAAGACTTAGTTAACATTGATCCCATGATCAGCCTAACGTCTGCTCTAAGCAATTAGCATTACTCCCCAATGACCTTCCACTCCAGAATTCCTGTTGAAGCCGGAGCCTTCGCTTCGATCACAAGACGCAGTGCACGCGTGCTGATCGCATTAAAGGAAGTACGATTGTACGTATCGACCTGAAGGCCGTAGCCGTTAGGACGCGGTACCTCAACCCAATCTGATCCATTCCAATATTGAATCGTATAGGCACTCGGTACATCAATACCTCCACCATCCTTGAACCAGTACACTTCGCTCTGTGAGAAGGTATATTCCCGGTCAAAATCATACTGGACCCATTGCGTCCCTGTCTCTGGCCAGTTACCATACACCAGACTGGAGCGATCATTGGAATGAGTCGGTTCATCGCCGTCATTCAAAGCCTGTACATTCTCCCACGGCGATGTATAAGAAGAAGATACACTGGCTTGTCCTGCCAGATTCGCTGGTTGATTAGTGACTGGCGCCGTCGGGAAGCGGGCTTGATCCTGCTTCAATTGACTCCAGGTGTAGCGTAGCATCCAAACGTCCCAATTCGTTATAGTTCTGGAATTACCTGCCCACATGATCGTTGGTACCGGGAATCCTCCTGGTGGACGCTCATGCGCCTGGTAGAAGTCAGGCAAGCCAAAGCCGTGTCCAATCTCATGCTCGATAATCTCGGATTCCTGGGCACGAAGATTGCTCAGGATGTAATCATCGGACATTCGCTGTCCCCAGTCTCCTCCGGCCCCCCCGCCGAAGTTCGCTGTCCCCCACAAATACATGTCGAAGCGCTTGTCCAGACCACCTGGATAGACGTATCCCGAATTGTGGAAGTTCTCAAAGCGCGACAATTCTCTTGGCGCTACTGGCAGCTGTGCCGGAATACGAGGATCGGATTGACTCAGGTCGTCCCGAATCGTATCCGTGTAGACGATCTCATCAGGCTGCCTGTCCAGAATTTGTCTGGAGTCAGCTACGGCCCAGCCTACAATCTTGACTGGTATATGTCCATATGGCCAGCCATCGTAGCCCTCCAGATGCTTGGTCCAATTGTTAATCTGCCGCTCCATCATACTCGCCATGTTCTGACGCTGCTCGCGTGTCAGGTTCTTGCTTGACTGCCAGCGGACCACGTAATTCAAGGTCCCCTTGCCTGCATAGATCTGATCGAAGATCAGATTTTTACGGCTTACGGAATCCTCCACCAGCATCCGATTCGTATACACCCACTCAATCGAAGGCCGCAGCGCCGTGGGCATGCTATCCAATGCCGCTTGCAGCGAAGCGTCTCCAATCGAAGCCTCTCGAGAGGCAGACACCTGCATGTTCTCCTCAGCTGCTGCAGTACCGGCATCGAGAGCCATTCCCGTCAACAGCAGACTGGTTGATAGTACAGCCAGACAAGCTTTCTTTCTTATTCTCACTACTAATCCCTCCACTCAGATTTTGGTAAAATGCTAGCTCTACGTCGGATCATCCTTTCTAGCTGTCTCTTCCTACTAAAATTCTCATTATGTATCATCCGAGCAACAGAAGCGTATGCAGACGATAATGCCGACAACATTCTCTCTGGGGGCAGAAAGTAAAACCATAGGCATCATCGCTGCAATACACTTAAAAAAGAAGCCATGCTCTAGCATAGCTTCTTTCATTTTACATTAAATCTCAAATTTTGGAATAGATTATTTATATTTCCTTGTGAAAATTTATAGAATGTGAGTATAGAGCCGCTACAAGCGGGGAGCCCTGTCGACTGCTGTTATCCACGCTCAACAGGGTCAGATTTCGGGCAAGGTAGTAGCAGTGAGCCATAAGTGGCTACATCGTCTCCGTATGCAGGATCGCATCAGCCCGGTGGCAATAGAGAACGTCATCAGCACCCAGACTCTTGTACATGAGCCGGGAATGCCTGGAATCTGTAATAACTATTAGCGGCCCACACGTCCATGAACGGCAAATTTGAATATACCGTGAGCACTGTGTCAGGCTACGCTCGAAGATATACAGCTTTTTGACCGGGAAAGAGGGAACTACCCATGTTTGCTCATGTCTGGTGTTCACGATGATTGTATGCTCGACACCAAGGCGCTCCAGTCGGGTCTTCTCCTCCGCATTGTTGGTCAGACCGGCGACCTTTTCCCCTCTGTATCTCAGCAGCTTAATGAACTCCTCGCCCTCACTTGTCGGAGCACAGACCACAATGTAGCCTTCCTTCTGCAGCTTGTCATAATCTATCGCTCTAGTGCTGGTGCCTGTGCAGGAGCTTCCAGAGTCGTAGCCGTCGTCATGATCCGCTCCCTCCTCCTTTCTCTGTTCACAGCCGGGGCCTTCCGTCGTTACCGTGGGCAGTCCCGTGTCCTTTCTATTCAAGGTAGTAGTAGATTGCACTACTGTCCGCTTCGACGTCCCGTGTCCTGTTCGCTCCATTTTCATTACTAAGCACTCCTTCGTTGTACAATCCGTTCCATATATTTAGCCTCTTGATTAAGCAATCGGTACTACTACAGACAAAGACCTGGTCCTCATCCTTGCAGCTGTAACGAACACTCGCTCTAGCCACGCATTCAGATTCATATAAATGCACAGCAAAAAACCACAAAGGGTATCCTCTGTGGCTCCAACGGCGGTCACATTGTATTCATCCCCTCTACATACGCTTACGAGGTTAGCTGACGGATTCGGGCGGTAAGAGTCGCCCTACCTGTCAAGATGCCAACTGCATCTATTCAGGATTCACCCCATAATGGCCGGATCTAAGACAATGAAGTAGCCATTGATTGGTTCCCCCGCTTTCCATGACGGAAATTAAGCGGCTTGCGTATTCAATTCGTGGAAACAGCTAAAATATACTCCCAACGCGGTGCAAAGTAAACCTCGATTCCGGTCAGAATTAACGATATTTCACGCTAAAACCGTGCAAGGCCAGCACAAAGGGCGTATGATCTTTGTATCTCTCGATTTTGCTACATCTCTAGACATTCGGGGCTGCATAGCAAGTCATGCATTGGCCTATCGGCAACGTAGATATGAACAGCAAAGCAAGCTTGACTAGCTCCAATATGCGTGTAGATCCGCTGCAAGCGGGGAGCCCTGTCGACCATTGTTAAGCTTGCTGTTCTTTCGAACGAAATTGAAAAGCTGATGAACAGCAAGCTTAAAGATGGGCACTCCGTTTCTCTAGGGCTTCCCCGTTTTCCGCTAACCACGCTCTCTACAAGATCATTCAAATTCAAAAACGTATACGGTCAAGATACTAGTTATTGCCTAGTTACTTACCTAGCTACTTACCTAGCTACTTACCTAGCTACTTACCTAGCTCTTCCCTGAGCTCTCTTAGAGCCTGATCCAGCAGACGGAAGCCCTCGTGCAAGCGATCTTTAGGAATATCGGCGTAACGATCGCCTAGACTCAGCTCGTAGTAGCAGCTATTCTCACCTGTCGCATGCAGATATGGAGTGAAGCCTATACCAGACTGCTCCATGACGGCTATCAGAATCGGCTCCAGCTCTTGCTGCGACACCTCGAAGTGAACGTGGAACATGTTCGATACTGGCACCTCGGGTAGCGTGCGCGTGGCGTGACAGGCATTGAACTGAGCTGCGGCTTCCTTCGCCTTAAGATAATAGTGCTCCATTTTGCCTATGCGCTGTGTCAGGTAATAGTCTGCGCTCAGAATGTAAGGATACAGGCTGATCAGGTCTCCACCGTACCTCCTCTTCCAGCGCTTGGATTCGTCTATGAAGTCAGCACTGCCGGTTAGAATTGCACCAGCAACACTGCCGACTCCTTTATAGAAGGAAATGTATACACTATCAAATAAGCCGCACAGCTCTGCCACAGTTCTTCCATAGTAAGGTGTTACCTCCAGCAGCCTGGCTCCATCCAGATGCAGTCGGATGCCCTGACCACGGCAGTAATCCGCAATCGCCACCAGTTCCTCATAGGAGGGAAGCTGACCGCCAATTTCACGCTGGGGCAGCTCCAGCAGCAGACAGGACACGGGCGTATCCAGTGCCTGCACATCCTCCAACGTAATCAGACGATGCTCGTCAGCCAGCAAAATAGGCTCAATATGATGTAGCTCCTTCAGTCCATCCTCCTCATGAATCTCCAGATGGCACAGTGGATGATAAGCCACCCGCTTGAGGCTGACCCGGTCACACCATATGCGCAGGGCAATCTGCTGCGCCATTGTCCCACTGGGAAAGAACACCGCCGCTTCCTTCCCGGTCAGTTGTGCAAGACGGTGCTCGAAATTCTCAATAATCTCTCCTTTGCCATACATATCGCTATCCAGCTCAGGGTCCAGTTGTTCCAACGCTTCGGTAAGTACACGAAGCTTCCGGTCATGATGGCCGCCGAGCGGGTAAGGCGCCTGACGATAGGCTTCTCTTAACGAGGACAATTCCGCCATACTGAATACACTCCTTCGAATGCCATAATGAATATTTTTCATGAAGAAATCATGCGGGTCAGCCCGCGGAGTGACTTTTGGTGACTTCAGGTCACTTCAAGGTCACTTCAAGTGACTTTAGGTCACTTTAGGTCACTTTAGGTCATTCTAAGTTACTCTAGGTCACTCTAAGTCACTCTAGGTAACCACAGGCTGTCTGTCTTATAGATTCGTCACTTGTGCCAGTCCCGCCTGCTCCTCGCGCCACCGTGGTGCATGCTGCCTCACCGTCTCAAGGAAGGCTAGCATAGCCTGGGACTGCCACTTCTTCGTATGGTATACCAGCTGAGTAGCCACCCTTTGCCCATCATCGTTCCAGTTCAAGCGCACCAGCTTGCCATCCTGTATTTCCTTGTGGACGGTGATGTAGGGGAGGAAGGACAAGCCTAATCCATTCGCTACGCATTGCTTGATAGCCTCGATGCTCCAGAACTCAAGACTCGGATCGGGTACGATTCCGGATTGATGCAGATGCCTCTCAAATAAAGTCCGGTAGGAGCAGCCTGACTCGGTGAACAGAATACTCTCTTCCTTCAGCTGTCCGGGCTCCACCATTAGAGAACCCGCGAGTGGATGATTCGGAGCAGCGATAAGCGCCATGTTCTCCTGTATCAGCGTCTCAATATGCAGATCCCTCTCCTCTGCCTCTGGCTGGAGGATAAAGGCTACGTCCAGGTCACCTGCTCGAAGGAGGGACAGCATCTCCCAGCATAACCCTGGCTTCAAAATGATGCGCACCTGCGGATACCGCTCCCGGTATTCTCGAATAATCGAGGGTAGACGAAAAGCAGCCAGAGACTCGGGCGCACCGATACGAATCGTTCCACTCGTCTCCACGTCCGTACTGAGAGCATTCTCTGCCATGGCGTGCATGCGGTAGATTTCCTGTGCATACGGAAGCAATCGCTCTCCTGCTGTAGTTAGACGAATTGTACGACCAATACGGTCAAAAAGGGGCTTCCCCAGCTCATTTTCCAGAGCCTGAATCTGCGAGGTAATACTAGATTGTGCATAATCCAGCTTCAATGCGGCCTTGGTAAAGCTGCCCGTCTCGACAACGACCAGAAAGGTGAATAAATGTCGGGATTCGATGCTGATCAGTCCTTCCATCGGTTTTTCGAATGGAAAACATTCAAAACTTCCGTTTTTCAGATGGGTATATTGTCTGTTACGCTGATAAAAAAAGCAAGAGAGGAATAACGCTAATGACATCCCAATCCAAGCTACTGCACAAGACCATCGGAATGCCGCAGGCGATTGCCCTGTATATCAGTGCGGTGCTGGGCTCCGGCATCCTGCTCGTACCTGGGCTTGCCGCCGAGGTGGCTGGTCCTGCCTCATTGGCAGCCTGGGGGCTGATGATTGTGCTGATTCTACCGATGGCTCTCAGTATGGGGCTGCTCTCCGCCAAATACCCCAATGCCGGGGGCGTATCCCATTATGTAACGCTAGCTTTCGGTGAACGGGCCGGGGCATTGATCGGCTGGTTCTTCCTGATGTCCGTGCCGATTGGCGCACCTGTAGCCGCCTTGACTGGTGCTGGCTACCTGACCGCCGCCCTCGGGCTTGGCGAGAGGGCGCGTATCACCATTGCCGCTATCACCATCGTGGTCGCGCTGCTGATCAACTGGATCGGCATGAAGCTGGCCGGACGCATTCAGGTGGCCGTCGTCCTGTCTATTACGGCCGTACTGCTGTTCACCTTCATAGCAGCGATACCCTATATGTCCGTGGAGCATTTGACTCCCTTCGCGCCTCATGGCTGGACCAGTGTCGGTCAGGCTGGAGCGCTGCTGTTCTGGTGCTTCATCGGCTGGGAGGCTGTGTCCCATCTGTCTGAGGAATTCAAGGACCCACAGCGTGCTGCCATTCGCGGAGTGACCATCGCCGCGCTGCTCGTAGGTGTCCTGTATTTCATGACAGCACTGGCTACAGTAGCTACTAATAGCTATATCATTGCAGGCTCAGATGCTTCCCTGATCTGGATCATCAGCCAGCCGCTTGGCATATACGGAGCTGTGCTGACCGGGGCTACGGGCTTGTTCATCTGCATGGCTACGATCATTGCCTACGTCGGCGCGTCCTCCAGAGTCGCCTATGCCCTGGCCAGACAAGGAGCGGCCCCTGGCTGGATGGGCAAGCTGTCCAGCAAATATCTTACACCGATAGGAGCGCTGGGCTTCCTGAGCCTCTGCTTCATCCTGGTCATGTTCCTGTATGGCAGTGGACTCGTGTCGCTAACGACCTTGATTCAGCTACCGAATGCCTCCTTTATCCTGACCTATCTGGGCGGCTGTGCTGCAGGGGTCCGTCTCCTGAAGGGCAATCGCTTCGGCCAATGGATTAGCGGTATCTCCTTCGTAGCCACAGCTGTCGTGTTCCCTTTCACAGGCTGGGCCATGCTGTACCCGGGAGTCGTGCTGCTAGTGTTCGTACTTATTCGCTGGCTGCGAGGACGAAAATCCATCATAGTTGAGGAAAAAGGTGCACAGACCCGGCGAGTGTAGCCGAGTAACGGAGTGGAAGACAGTAAGGCGGAATGATGAGGTGCGAATGCCAAGCTCACATAATTTCCCCGGGAGATTCGCACCTCAGATTTTGTCGAACCGAAGTCGAATGTGGATAAATTGTATACAAAATCTATTTTTAAAGCCGGGGAAGATTTCCATTTGAACGGATGTACGGTAATATAGGGGCTGGATACAGCGTATTTACGATGTTTTCCGCTGTCGCACTCTACTTGAGTGCGTGGATTGAAATCTTGATCGTCACTCCAAAACTCATCACAGTTACCTGTCGCACTCTACTTGAGTGCGTGGATTGAAATAAAAATCTAATTAAAAAAGCATGGCTGCTACGGGAGTCGCACTCTACTTGAGTGCGTGGATTGAAATTCACATATCGTTGGCTTTGCACACTGAAAGAAAAGGTCGCACTCTATATGAGTGCGTGGATTGAAATTATCATGCAAGCTAAGCAGTGCGGTTGAGCTGGGAGTCGCACTCTATATGAGTGCGTGGATTGAAATTTTAGCCCCTTTTTCAACTGCAGAATCCTTCACCTTCGGCATATAAGACTTTATTGATTCCACATGGCAACAACAATATCTACTTCTTGCACGAAAAAAAGAGCAGAATAATCTGCTCTTTTAAACCAAGCTATTCATCTCTACCTTATCTGCACACTGGAGCAACACCTAATTAAGAGGGTTAAGCTCCTCCAATTTGATCCCGAACTTGAATTGGCCCGGGTGATTGAATGGGCAAAGTGAACATAAATAAAATACTAGCTACGATGGATAGTGTTATCAATCTTTTCATCATTGTTTAACCACACCTTTTCTACGAGATTTAGAAAGCCATCTTTAATCTCAGGAAGCGCATGCTCCTGAAAGTGTAAGAATAAACCCATGCAGTTTAAAAAGTAAGTCTTATTATTAATAATATGTGACTTTGACATAGCATACATCAAATATTTATAGCCATAACTATACATAGAGCGATATAAATAGTAGTAGGCCAATTCATATCCAAATCGTACAAACTGCTCTGGGATTACTTGCTTAGCATAGATTTCGTTTAACGCGCTCTCCTGCTCAATAAGTGAATTGATTACCGTGTCAAAACGCCGAAGTATGTGATCTACATCAACTTCGTATCGGTTAGCTGCGATCAATACATTTAACAATTTGGTGACCAACTCGGTATTCGTTATATTTGTTGTATCTATATACTGAACATAGTCTTGAAGTACGCTCACATCCCCTGACAAAAGTTTATTTACGTAAGTATTTCCTTCCGCCCAATGCTGGAACAAGTTCATCCAATGAACAGTATCCTCATCCGTCTCTTTGACCCAGTCTAAATTGGCATAAGCATCTGTATATTGTAGCGCTTGTTGGTAATCCTCTCTGGCTTCACACACGCTTGCACATAGCAGGTCAGCATAGGTGATATATACGAATAGAGGACGACTCAACTTTTCAAAAGAATCCTCATGTTTACTGATCTGTTGATGCTTTATTGAATACTGGATTTTCGCTTTTCCCTTCATTCTGCCTGCTACTTCTTCAACCTGATCCCACTCACGCAAAGAACGGTACACGTTAGCCAAATCTTTTAGTGCATCGAGTTGATCAATTTCATCCAGCCGCTCCACATAAGGTTCAAATAATGTAGCAGCTCTTAGGTTCTGGGCCTGATCATCACCAATACGAATCTTGAACAGCCTGTACTGGCACACTGCAAGTCGTTCTGAGTGCTGGTGTTTCTCGCTAAGAGCGACATTCTCATATAGAATCCTCGCTGCAGCATAATGCTCTTGCGCAAAAAACTCCTCTGCCAGCTCAAACACCAGTCCAGCATAGTAGGTTACATTCTCCATGAGCACATTCGCCACTTGGGCTATGCAATCCAGTCGATTGAGCTCCATGCAGCGCTGTAGGAATACTCTGGCCCTTCGCCAATCGACGGATGCCTCAAGCAACGATTCCTGTATATATCGACTGTAAAAGTAATCCTCAGGCTTCTCCATGGCCCTCGTAACACAATCTAACTGATGTACAGACATGATGCGATTGCTCATCAGCATCCCACTGATCGTCCCTGCATTCAGCCCTGCTATTGAAGCAAATTGACTCATGTTCAGGCTAAGCTTGTGTAAATAATCCTGAATTTCTGTCCGAATCGTAGGTGTGATTTGCATCAAAAACCACCCTTTCAACGTCAACTCGAAACTTAACAGTGCTAATTATGCTATGTAGTCGTAAGTACGCTGCAAGATTTCTTAACTATTCATATTATACCAAGTTATGGAACAATTGTATACCCCAAAATTACTTATTTAAGTAATTTATACGTTTTTAAGTACTTTCCCACAAAAACTTCTCACAGCATCCACAACTTGATCGTCACAATCAATGAGATTACCACCATGCAGATACACGCAATTTACCTTGTTGTATCCCTAATGTATTTTCGTTCAAAAAAATCGCGAATTCCTTAATAGCCTCACAGGCAGCAGCCCGAATTAGTAGCGAAATTTATTGAAGACTATAAAATAAACAACTGTAGTGATAGTCAGGATGATATAGCCCAGACATACGCTACAAATCCGTGTGTTACTGATATGCGTCTTTCCCCGAAATCTTCGCTGGAGTTGGTGCGAATGCCAAGCTCACATGATTTTCCCGGGAGATTCGCACCTCAGATTTTGTCGAAACGAAGTCGAATGTGAATAAAGTGTGAACAAGAGCCCGTCTCCGAGGCAAACGCCCTCTTCCATTTTGATGGATATACGGTAAAATAGGTGCTGGATGCAGCGTTTATACGATGTTTTCCGCTGTCGCACTCTACATGAGTGCGTGGATTGAAATCTGCTCCAAGACGCCGGGCTGCATGATGTATCACAGGTCGCACTCTACATGAGTGCGTGGATTGAAATTCAAATTGCAGGAGCGGCTATGTCTTTTGCGGCTAGTCGCACTCTACATGAGTGCGTGGATTGAAATAAGAACTGATCGCAGGAGGGAGGGCACCTTAATGTGTCGCACTCTACATGATGCGTGGATTGAAATAATCTGCGGCAGTTCCTAAGCGGTCGGACGTTGTGGTCGCACTCTACATGAGTGCGTGGATTGAAATTTTATCCTCTACAAGCAGCAGCTCGCCTCTATCATGTCCCACTCTACTTGAGTGCGACGCTTTGATTTTCAACACGCCCAGGCCATCCAGGCCGCTGCGCAAGCTCTTTCACTAAATCCCTTACCAACGACACGTATAACGGAGAGTGCAGAATCGATCTGGAGAAGCGGAGCGTTCGCCTTTATCCCCAGATTTCCCCCTTTGTAAAAATTTCAAGAAATCTGGGGATAACAGCGATTGGAAGATGATTCTGCACTCGGAGTGGCCCACGTGTGTGGAAGACGATTCTGCACTCGGAAAGGTCCACGTGTGTGGAAAATGACTCCGCACTTGAAGTGGACTACGTGCCTGATCCCTCAACGTACTTGACTCATCTGCGCTCTATGTGCTTGAGCCATCTACATGCTCGGAGTATTCCTCCATGCACTCTCTCCATGGCTGCGGAATGTACATGTACGTACCCCAAAACAAAAACAAGCCCGCACTCCCCTTCCAAGAAGTGCGGACCCATCCTAACAACCATATGCAGCATCCCAGCGAAAGAATCCATCCTCCACTTAAACGAAATCTCCCGCTAAGGCACTCGTTCCCAGCACTACGATCACCTGTGACTTAAGGCTGCACCATCCGATATGCCTGAATACGATCCAGATACAGACGGCTCTCCGAATTCACCCAGAACGTGCCGACCACATCCGGGTTATCCACGAAGGCCTGCTGCTCCACGACCTGCTCCCCATCCACATACAGGGAATACTGCTGCGCAGGTACATCCAGCTCCACGCGCAGACGGTGCCATTCTCCCGCCTTCCAGTCGACCTGCTCCAACAGGATCGTCTCCTTGGCAGGCGTGATGTAGCTTAATCCATCCTTATTCAGCTGGAGGCGAACAGCAGATTTGCCACCCGGCAGATTAAGCAGCTGAATCAAATGCTTGCCTGCATCGGAGGCCGAAGCAGCAATCGGAACCATCACATCCGCCTCCAGGATCAGCTTGTCAGCATGAGCCTGAAAACGCTTGGTGAGCGTGGCCAGATCAATCGCACTGCTCTGCATGAGCAAGCCGTTGCCTCGCTCCTCATCATTCGCCAGATCAGGAAGCTCGGTCACTCGGACATAAGCATCCTCCTTGCCCGGATAAGGAGGGTATACCGTGTATCCGGCTGGCGGACTATTCGCCGGGGTCGTGTCAAAGTTATCCTTCACCGTATACTGCTTGGCTATAGTACCTGGAACGGCAGCAGACTTGGCGACCGAAGGCAGAGTATCCCCAGCCGGATTCGTAGCTATAATTCGATAGTAATATACGCTGCCAGCTTCCACAGTCGTATCTGTATAGCTCGTGTCTGTGACACTCGGAGCAATTACCGAATATGGCCCGCTCTCCACCAGACTACGCTCTACTTGATAGCCGCTAGCCCCTTCAGACGTCTGCCATTTCAGTTCTATGCCTTCTGCCTTACCATGGGCTTCAAGCTCTTGGACAATTGCAGGAATTGACTCCAGATTGCTGACAGCGACCTCAGCGAAACGGCCCCATCCGTAATTGTAAATATCGTTATTGATGAGCGCTCCATCGGCTGCGAGCCCTACATAGATCGTCTCCGGCCAGTCAGCAATATCCACCGTGCCCACCAATGTCCAATCATTCCCGTATTGAGACAGATAGCCATACACAATCCCGTCCAGTCTGACCAGCTTAATATAGCCTGGCGCCAGGAAGTCCTCAATCTGTCGTGAAGCGGCCTCCCCTCCCTGCTGGGTACGCTCCCAGAAGCGGGCTACATGTCCGTACTTGACCAGCGACTGGGTCAGCGTTACCATGCGGGCATCCGGGTCCAGGCTGCTGCGCATCATAATTCCGGCCTGGGACTCATTATCCACACGGCCCACCTCGTTGATACGCGCCACAATCTGTCCATCGTCAGCCAGCGTCTGGTACACATAGTGGAAGGAATCCCGTGTCTTATCCACCAGCACCGGATCATCCGTTCCTCCAATGCGACCGCCACTGCGGAGAGTAATGACTCCATCCTTTTCCGATGCATGACCAGGAATCTTCGCCGAGCCGATGTCCACCGACATCCACGGACTGGACACCTCTTGCGGATGAACCACATAGAGCGGGTGCACAGGACTATCCGCTGCAACCCCCTGCGTGTCGTAGGCTCTAGCTGTAATCCAATAGGTCCCATCCTCTGGAGATTCCCAGGTGAGTTCATAAGGAGCTGCTGTCGCTTCTCCGAGCTTCACGTCATTGGCGTAGAATTCCACTCTTTGGATAGCTGACTGACTCATGCTTGCCGTAGCATTTAGCACCACAGGCTCGCCAGCCTCCACCAGCTCTCCATGCTCAGGAGCCACGAGCTTCACCTCTGGGTTCGATGGCGTGTAATCTGCGACAAGCTCATTCAGGTACATTTCCAGATACGTGTACCCCTCAGGGCCAATCTGCTGCGAATCACTTGCATCCTTCGGATCAAGGGCATTCGTCAGCTCCCAATCATCCGGAATGCCATCCCCATCACTGTCTACCAATGCCGATGTCACTTCAGGCAGAGCCGGGAATCCACCTGCCTCATCCTGAGAATTGGACAGTCGTCCACCGCGCTCACGCACCTCCTGAATCACCCTGGCATCCATGGAATCACGGGCAGGGTAAGTGGCTCCAGCTTCGTCCAGTACTCTCTCATAAGCCTGAGTAGCTGATTCCGCCGTGTACGCATACGGCATCTCAACAGGCTCGCTTCGCTTGGCTACCTCCGGCACATCACCGATGACACCAAGCCAGTTATCCTCCGCAATCTCGGGATAGCCATCCACAATATTGTCAGCGATGAACCACTGACTATCCTTGGAAGGTGTGTCCCGTAGAAGGGCGCGTTTCGTGCGGTCCGTATCCGGTCCATATTTGTAATAGTTCCCTACGATGTTGCCCAGTGCACGCTCACCGCCATACGTGCTCATGAACTGCCAATTGTAGATAATGTTATTGCGAAAATCGATAATATTGTCCTGCTCTCCCCCAAAACGCGGGTTGCGGCTCGCATTGTGAGCAATGAGATTGTGATGGAAGGTGGTATTTTTACCGCCCCATATGCCACCGTATCCATGTCTGCCCTTGGAATGATTGGACATCAGCATACTTTCGGAGATGATGGACCATTGCACCGTTAGGTTCTCCATTTGGTAAGGGGACAGCACCTCATCTACCGAATGGCTGAAGGAGCAGTGATCCAGAATGACATTTTTCCGCTTGCGGGCACCGAAGGCATCCTCTTCCGAGAAGAAGTTATCGCCCAGTCGAAAGCGCATATAACGGATGATCACATTATCACCCTGCAGCGACGTGTCATAATCCAGTACAGCAATTCCGTTACCAGGCGCACTCTGGCCTGCGATCGTCAGATTCGAGCCCGTAATCTGGAGCCTGGACTTCAGATGAATATTGCCACCCACCTTGAATACGATAATTCGATCACTGCCAGATACGGCATCCCGGAATGAGCCCGGACCCGAATCATTCAGATTCGTAACCTCATAGACTTCACCGAAACGGCCGCCTGTCGTATACATCCCGCCACCCTCAGCACCAGGAAAAGCCGGAATACGCGTTGGCTCCGCCGCACTGGCTGTCCGGCCATCTCCCATAGGCACCAGCGCCGTAGCCCCGACGACAAAGGCAAGTAACACTAAGCATAATTTGGACTTCAACATATCTTCCTCCTACACTTGAAAATAACGCTCAACAGCTTCGTTGAGAATGAAGAAAAGAAGGATCATCATTTCCCGAATACTTACAATTGAATCAGCATATCGACTTGATGACATTTATCTAGGGTCCCAGCCATCGCTTCCGCCCAGCACAGATTGAATGGTGATCGCAGAGGCTTGTGCAGACGTAAGTATATCCGACCAGCCTACACGGTTACGGTCATTCCAGCCGGGACCTGAGTTATTGAATTCAGCGTAGCGTGCAGTGGCTTCATTGGCAGCGTTGCCCCAGTTATGCCAGCCCTCAGGACGAATATGCTTATCCATCCAATTGTTCATGAAGATAACCGCACTATATGGACGCCATGGACGGCCAAGGTGGACAGAATGGTCGCCTGTGCCAGAGCGCGTGATGCGACTATTCATAATTACATAGCCATACTCAGAGGTCGGCTCTGTGGAGGCAGCTGTAATGTATCCGTTTCCAAGACTGCGAATCTCGCAATTATCGAACACCGCTGTGGCCCGCCCGAAGATAAAATCTACCGTCCCTTCGATATAGCTATTCTTGTAATATTGCCGTCCTCCATTAGAATAAAGTGTATCCTGGAAGCCGAGTACACGGATATTCTCGAACCGGGAACGATCACCCGAGACGTAGAGGGCGACGGCTTGACCTGCATTGCGTCCGGCTGTATTCTGGAAGGTAATATTTTTGGCCTGAAAATGATTGGCCCGTACAGACGTGCTCGCGCTGTTCGTTGTACTGCCTGAGCTGCTGTTCGTGTCGTTATAGGTCAGAATCGTATTATGGGCATTCTCCCCGATCAGGGTAATGTTCGTCTTGGAGGTCGGAATGAATATCTTCTCTTCATAGACCCCAGGTTTCACGTAGATTATTCGCTCCGAGCTGTTACCATCAGGAATGGAATTGACTGCCGCCTGAACACTGGTAAACTGGCCTCCTCCATTCTTGTCAACCACGATTGTAGGTGCCGTCGCCGTAGTGCTCACCAGCTCACTGACAGATTGCTCGGCCTGCATGGAGGGAGCGAAGCCTGTCAGCCCCGTAATCAACAGAGTGCTTGCCAGAAGAACCTTGAAGCTGCGTGAGGTTTGCCTAAATCCCAAATTCGTCATTTTACACATCCCCTTCCCTTTTACAAGGCATATTTTCAATTTTTTCACATTCCAGACAATAACAATTATAGTACGGTGATGGATAGAAAAGTTTTGATTTCATGCTTTGTATGCGCTATCATTTTATTGTTGTTGCGCATTTTCCAATCCATTCTTAGGAGGGGATCACCCGTGGCAAAATTACCAGAGATCAAGTTCTCGCTCGCAGAGGACAGCTTCTTCATTCAGTACAAGATGAGCGAGGCTTATTCCAATATGAAGAATCCGCATGCACATACCTTTTACGAGATTTTCTACGTGCTGAGCGGCGCAAAAACCTATACCATCCAAGGCACCACCATAGAGGTCAACAAAGGAGACCTGGTCTTCATTCCTCCTGAGCAAATGCACCAGACCTTCAGCTTCGCACCCGTTCACTGTGAGCGCATTTTGATCAATTTCTCCCAGCATTTTGTGGATGCTGAGCTGGTGCGTGCTTCCTTCGAGCGTCGATACCAGCAAGAATCGCGGCCCGTCGTCCGCTTCGATATGAATGAACAGACTGCGGTCGAGCACCTACTCGGCAATATGCTGCATGAAGCCAAGGTCCGCGAGCCCGGTAATACGGAGCTGGTTCGTGCGCTGCTGCTGGAGCTGCTCATTCGAATTCACCGACTGGAGCTGCGCAAGCCGCATCCCCCTGCCGTGGAGCCTGAAGGGCATCCGCTGCGAGATAAAATCCTGGAAATCGCCGATTACATAACCATGCATTACGACCAGCCCCATAGCCTTAACCATCTGGCCCAATCCTTTTACATCAGCCCATCTCACCTGAGCAGAAGCTTCAAACAGATTACTGGCGTATCCTTTCGAGAATATCTCCAAAACATTCGCATTCGTGAGGCCCAGAATATGCTGAGGGATACCGATATTCCTATTCAGGCGATTGGGGAGCGAGCAGGGTTCGCCAATGCGCCCAACTTTAACGTGGTGTTCAAGAAATGCACGGGACACACGCCAGGTCAATATCGCAGGCTGACTTCGATGTAGTTCAATAAGACTGGACAAAAAAAGAACAAGCTCTTCCCGGGCATACACGTCGGGATTGAGCTTGCTCAGTTAGTATAGCTCTATTTTCTTGTTCATTTTAAAAAATGCTATGAGAGTCAATAAGAATTCCACGTGGATCATGCGGTTCTTTCTTTAATTGTTATCCTTGCGGTGGATCCTTCAAGATCGATAACGGCTGACCACAGTGATTGCAGTATCTGGATTCCCTCGCTACAACCTTGCCACACACGCATATGCGTTCACCCTTTAGCCGTGCCAGCTGCCATTCCAGGGCTTCAATCTCCCGATCCAGCTTCTGCACCGTCTGTGTGTAGGCCGCCACCTTCTCCAGCGGAGCATTGGCCCCTCCCGTCACATAAGCCTGATAGACCAGCTCTCCCAGCTTGGCGAATTGGTGTGTTCGGTCTTTACGCTTCAATGTGATCTGCGTGCTTAGCCTCGTCGTTTCTACCGTCTGGTTAGCCTTATCCTTGACCTGATTCATGCCCGTCTTCATTTTGTTCAGAAAATTACTCATCGTCATCCTCCTTCACAAGTTGACTGTACAGGAACCCTCTTTCAGATGTGTATGCGACACGTTCAGACTCAATGCTCTGCGCCCTTCAGCTATCTGCCTTACATTTGGCTTAATATAATGGTGACCAGAAAATAAACCAACACCCCCGAGAGGAATATCCATATCCACTTCTTGCTGTTCATAATCTTGGCCTCACTCCTATTCATGATGGTCATGATGGTGAAATCTGATGGTGAAATCGCTAGTAACTTGACCAGATCAATTGTGAATGTAGAACCACTGTGCCCTAGCCACTACACTCTCCCGATCATTCGACATGAAATCAGATTGGAGATAGGGATTAGTGTAGCTCGTACTTAAGATGGTACTGCTTGAACCTATGCTGTAGCCCGATACGTTCCAGTAGCTCTGGCTGTACATACTCATGATTCCAGCTTAATGCGGTGTCGCCGTATCGCTCTCCAAGGAGCGCCAGCAACGACCTGAGCAACAGTTCATCCGCTGGACGTTGAAGCTGTAGCTGATGGACAGCAACTCCCCCACTGGAATGCTTCAAACTTATTGTACCGATGGGTTCATTGGACTTCAGCAGAATCAGCAGCTCCCGATCCGGTGTCTGCTCTCGTCTGGCCTGCCACGGAATTCGCTCATCCTCAGTCTGCCAGACTCCCTCTTCAGCTTCATCCTGCACCGTTATAGACAGTAGCCGTTGTCTTGGTGGAGTCGTGTGCTCCAGCCTGTCAGTTAGCTCAGTCTGGCTCCATTTACTCGGTTCATGACGCTGCCCAGAGGCGAGCTCGCCTTGAAAATAATGCAGCTCCGTCAGCCTGTGGTAGCCGAGACGCTCATACAGCGCTATAGCACCAGGATTATCTGCCAGTACCTCCAGATACATCGAGCGAACATCCTGTACCCGACAATAATGAATGGCAGCCTCCATCAGGCTACGAGCTATCCCTTTCCCCCGGTAAGCTGGTAGCACGGCAAGTCCTCCGCACCATGCAGATTGACCGTCTGCTGAGATGGCTTGAAGACAAATGCCGACGAAGCGCCCCTCCTCCATAGCCACGAAGGAAGCAGCTGGTGTGAGCTGTAATACTCGCATTCGCTCTGTAAAGGCCTGCTCACTCATCGTTACAGGTACAATATAGTCCTGAAAAGCTGCATTCCATAGCTCAACCATCTCAGATGTACTGCATGTGTTCAGACACTCAATTCTCACATTACATCCTCCTTCATTTTCAAGATGGCCCCGACGGTCTGCTTTATTTAAATATGATGTTAGCACAAATCACCTAGATATTCACAATGAGTAGCCTGACTACGAATCAGCAGTCTCTTAGCATCCATGAGAAGATTCGCGGTAGGTTACGCATCCTTCTCCTGAAGCGCCGTATTCCAATCCACCTGATAAGGACCCGACGGATCCGCCTTCAGCCTCGTATAGATCTGCTTGCGATAGACTAATTCCGATTTTGCATCCTCGGGACTCTCACCAGACCAATACTGATAGCCCAGCAAATAGTTATGCACAAGCTGATCCCAAGAAACGAACTGCTCCTGCAGACGAGCGCTGGCCTCAATGCTGATTTCCATCGACCGTTCGTAGCTCAGGAACCCAGCAACATAAGACCAACTGGCGATTTGGGTGGCCCGGCACAAGTCCCACGCCAGAATTCCCTGCTCGGGATTATCTGTATTCACCTCTTCCAGCATGTCGTACAGCTCCAGTAACTGTGTCTCATCAGACGTCAGACTCCCCTTCGCCTTCAGCTCTTGCCGGAACTTCATCACTTCCTCCCTACTGTCTTGATATTCTTGTAAAAGGTCCATGAACTCCTTGTTGTGTCCTTCTGTCATCAGCCACTCAATGGTGGATTCCGCACTGGCGGTATCGGTAATATTCCAGCTGTCCTTCAGAGCTACCTCCATGCTCATATTGTTCAGGAAAGAGCGCTTCAACCCTCCGTATATGGATGTATCCATATCATTGCTTGTCGTGATGAGCGCGTAGGTGGCGTTAATGAACCTCACTGTATCTGAATTTGTATCCTTCTTAACTCCATCTTTAGCATCACCGCCGCTGTTCGGGCTGACTTCTTGAGACGGTCCTAGAGCCACATTCGTATCGCTCGTCTGAGCCGATGCACAGCCACTAATCAACAAGGTAATAATTGCTAGTACTGTCACCATTCTGAGCCATAGGTATTTTCGTTGCACCATTTTCCACTCCAATCCGTATAGTTAACCGAAGATGTTCATCGGCTACTTGGAGCGGGCAGTGAAGATGGCAGAGGATAATTAGGACCTGTATCTAACTCTATTTCATAATTATGTATACTTATGCATGTATATTTTGAGAGTATAGTTTAGAGCATCGTCATCGCCAGTTGAATAAGAATTGGGAGTACGGATAGGGTTATGAAGCCGTGGAATCGGGTACTATTTGCTACACGCCTTAGGGTTATAATTCCATGAAAGAGGTGACTGTGTCATGAAACGATTGCGTACCGTGTTATGGACAGGTAGACCCCATCTAAGGATATTTATTGGATTGATCTGTGTGTTGATGATCCTGCTGCTAACCGCTTGCTCCAGAACAGAACAGCCTTCACCTGATCATCAGCCGAATCCAGCTCCAGAAGTAACTCCGCAGGAGCCCACAGATTCAGGGACACCAGAAGGTAATGATACCGAACAGCAAACTCCACCACAATCGGAGCCTTCCGGACAGCCTGGCAAAGCGCCTGCACAGCCTGGCCCGGACCCTGCTGAGCTGAATCCCGAAGCCTTCGAGGCTGGAGTTCACATTGACTGGGGTAGCATCCAAGACCCGCTTATGGACCAAGACATGCTGAGCGTGCTCCAACAATTCACCGAGGCCGTAGCCACAGGTGACAAAGCTACCTTTGAACAGTTATTTCCACGGTATAAAGATCAGGATTACGGCAGCTTCGCAGCATTATTGGAGCAGCCTGATCGGTATCGCTTCGTGCAGGTCGGCACCGTGATTCAAGAGCACCAGCGAAGAATCGTTCCGATCGACGGCATTGCCAATGATGAATTGCTGGGCATTCGTGAGTTCAGCAACAATCTATATATGGAGCAAAATACCAAGGGACAGTGGCAGATCGTGTCCATTGACTAGATGTTGACGCATGAGCTAAACATTGATGCTTGACTATATGTTGATACATGAACTAAATATTGACGCACAGGGCTATCCTGCCAGCCTAAACATCCGTTACTATGCGCACATTTCCTGCATTAGCTTTTCTGGAATAAAGTGTATAATGGACCTATTACTTAGCTTTACTCAAACATTATATTGAAATGAACCAGGCATAAAAGGCAACTGGCTTAATGGAGGAAATGAATGAAAAAGTATGTGCTTTTTGTAATGATGTTCTTGCTGCTGTTCACGGCGGCCACGCCTGCCATGGCGAAGCAGGTTCCCGAGAGCTGGGGGGCTGTGACGGACCGGGGAGGCTTTTTCACGAAGCAAGAGGTCGAGCTATTAGCCAAAGAGGCGAAAAAAGGACCTCTTCAATTCCGAATTATTACCTTTGATTCTCTGGCTGGCGAGGACCCCGCGGCATATGCCACCAGAATCTATAAAGCCTGGAAGTTGGATAGTAATGATGTCATTCTACTCATGTCCAAGAAAGACCGCCGGATCGAGCTGAATTTTCACAATGACGAGCTCCGGAAGGAGCTGGACCAGCTTGCGAAGAAGAAGGGCTGGATCAGCAACTCACAGCCTTCCAGCTTGACGGCCTTTCTGAATAAGCATTTTATTCCCTCAGCCAAAGCCAATCAATTCGCTAAGGGAGTAACACAGACAATGACTGAGCTAAATCGCCTGTATCCTGCTGAGCAAAAGAATGCCGCCAAAGATACAGGTGCCACCGATGTGGCAGGCTCAACTGGCAGTAGTTCAGCTGGGGAGAAGCAGCCCGGCTCGGGTGCAGCCTCAGGGGCTGGTGAGCCTGGCTTCCTGTCCGCCTTAGCTAACGGGGATGGTGGCCAGTTGTTCTGGAATTTCCCGACAGAGCAGCTGATCTACCTTGCACTCATGCTGGTGTTCCTGGCCCTGTTGGCTCTGCTGCTCTACATTCTCTATTGTAATTTCCGATGGGAGCGAGTACGCAAGCGGATTCCCTCACTAATCGCCGAGGCCAATCAACAGCTGTCCATTCTCGACTCCTATGATGCATCGCAGGGACATACGCTGGCCGTCGTTCAGCGTCTGAAGAATGGATTACACAGCGAGGTACACACGCTCAGTGACAGACAGCAGGCCGAGGGGCGCTCGATCCCCATGTACAAGTTCAAACTTCTGCTGGAGCAGCGCAAGGCGCTTCATCTCATCCTGAACGATCATAAGGAGCGTATCCAGCAATGGAGCGGTGAGGTCCGGCAGCTTCAAGAGACGGACCGGCTGATGCACGAGCGTATGGTTCAATTGGTCGAAGAGCTCGATGAGCAGAAGCATATACTAGCCGCGCTTCTCGCAGCTCATCAGTTGCCGTTGACACAGCTCGTGGAACGCTACAACAGCCTGAACGAATCCATTCAGGACACCGGACGCCTCAAGACTCATGACCCGCTTAAGGCCTATGAGCAATCTGAGGGAGCTCAAGAGCTTCTCGCATCACTCCGGCAGCATCTCACGATCGTGCCCGATTATGTTGCCAAGCATCAACGCTTTCCGGGAGAGATACAGGCGGTACGGCTGGAGATCGAGCAGCTGACCCTGCTTCAGCAGCTGGAGGCAGCCATTACCCGCTTGAATCCATATGAGGATCTTGAGCAGGCGCTGGCTCTGAACGAGCATATGTATGCTTCCCTGGAGCATGGCCATATGGAAGATGTATTGAGCCTGACACAAAGAATGGATGAACTGAAGGAGCGTGCCTCTTCTACAGCTGAGCGGCAGGTTGAGTATCAGCGCAAGAACAAGGCGGACATGCCCAAGCTGCTTGCTGAGCAACCCCAGCTGGCCTCCAAGCTACAAAGCATGAATAACCAGTTCTACCTCATTCAGAAACAATACGCTGAGCATCATTGGGCGGAGACCTGCAATCAGCTGGAGCAGGCCATCATGAAGATAGAGCAGCTACCTGAGAAGGTAGCCGAGGCTGAGCAATTGACAGAGCCGCACAGACAGCAGCTTGATGAGGCTCGGGCCATATTAGATGAACAGCTGAAGGCACTCGACTCCGCACGTACCCTGTTGGGGCAGGCGGCTCAGCTCATTAAAGAACTGGAGCAGCGGCACCAAAAGGCCAAATCATACTATAAGGATGCCTGGAAGGAATATCAGATTGCTCGTAAAATCATTGCGAAGGAGCTTCCTGTAGTCCGATGGAAGCATAACATCCAATTCATAGAAGAGCATTACCAATCCGTCACAGCAATGCTTCAGCAAGAGATCATAGACCTTGATCAGATCGAGCAGGTGCTCAGGCCGTTGGTCGATCAGGTTCACCAGCTGCGCAGCGAGATTCATAACAAGGTAAAAGAGAAGAAAGAGGCCATGCAGCGTTGGAATCAGCTGACTCGCCATTTCAATGATATTCATAACCGTGCATCCAGAACAGCTGGGCTGTCAGGCTATTATCTACAGCAGTATCAGATCATTCGACACGATACGTTGGCACTGCTGGAGAAAGCGGACTTCGAGCACGCCATGTCTCGCATGTCAGCACTCCAACCTCTGATTAGTCAGATGAATCAGGAATATAGCCGTTGGCAGCGGGCAAGAAATGCTGAAAGGCAAGCCAAATTAGCCCGTCAGCGAAGGGAAGCCGAGCTTCGTAGACAGCATCATAATCATCATAACAATCACCATCATCATAATCAGTCCAGTAGTAGCTGGAGTAGTTCCAATTCCTATGTGGATTCATCATCAAGCTCCTCAAGTAGCAGCTACTCATCTGATAGCAGTGATTCCTCCAACCGGGGCGGTCACTCCTCAGGTGGGTCTAACTGGTAGCTGCATAGATGTAGGCAAGGGTCCGCGGCATACGTCGAACCATGACTTCACTCCAGAAGGTGAAGCCGTTCGACTGTTATGCAGGCGGGCCCTTGACTTTTCATCAGAGTGATCTCAAGTCTTCATCGACCTATAACTTCAACTTTCGACCTCCAAGACCGATATATGTTACTGTAATGTAATATTTGTCGGTATTTGCCGAACAATCATGCCGCAGCAGCCATTCCGTCTCGTAAGAGCTCGCTGGTAAACACTCGGCATATTTGCCCGGAGGACACTACAATGAACAAAAAAAGAAGAACTCGTCTTCACCTGCCCCTTGTTATTTTGATTGCTGTTGGACTGTACTTCTACGAGAAAATGTATGTGCAATTCCCTGATCCTGAGCCGTCCGTAAGCTCCCCATTGGAGGCCGACGTCATGCTGGAATTCCCGGCGGACAAATACCCGGAGACCGGACAGCATATTCAGGACGCCATTGCTTCCGGAGCCTCACCTGTATGCACTATTAATCGGGAGATGGCTGAACAGAATCGTGCAGAATCACTAGCTGGCGTTCCCACCAAGAAAGGCTACGACCGGGATGAATGGCCGATGGCCATGTGCTCTGAGGGAGGCAAGGGCGCTCATATTGAATACATAGCTCCCAAGGATAATCGCGGAGCAGGAGCCTGGGTAGGCAATCAGTTAGAGGAATATCCCGATGGAACCCGAGTGCAATTCATCGTGAAATAAGGTACAGCTCCGTTCAGAAGGAAGATTGGACACCATCTGTTATACTAGTAGAGATGTCTGCTGCTCTCCTGTACATGGACCTATATGAACTTATATGGACCAATATGAGCTTAAATAGAACTGTGTAGATCTATGAGCTTCCTTTAAAGGTCTGGAGCAAAGGGATAAGGGCAGGAATACATACAACGTGCTCACTTTACAACGGAAAGCAGGGAATGGGTTATGTCTGAACAAAAAATCATATTTTTCGATATCGACGGAACATTGCTGGATCATAACAAGAATCTTCCGGCCTCAGCGAAAGCCGCGGTGCTGGAGCTGAAGCAACGAGGGCATGAGGTGGCCATCGCCACTGGGCGAGCACCCTTTATGTTCGAGGAGCTACGTGAAGAACTGGACATCGACTCCTATGTCAGCTTCAATGGTCAATATGTTGTGCTGCGTGGTGAGGTCATTCATACACATCCATTGAATCCAGTAAGGCTACAAACACTGACCGAAATGGCGCTGCAGCACAATCATGCGATGGTCTATCTTAGCAGTGATGATATGAAGACTACGGTCCCGAATGATGATTTCGTAGAGACCAGCATGAAGACACTGAAGCTCAAGCTAAGCCCCGGTCATGATCCGCTCTATCATCAAGGCCGTGACATTTATCAAGCACTGTTGATGTGTCAGGCACATGAAGAAGTGCTATACGAGAGCGTGTGTGATGCGTTCCAGTTCATCCGCTGGCATCCGAACTCAATGGACGTTATCCCCGCAGGAGGCTCCAAGGCAGCCGGCATTGCCAAAATGATCGCTAAGCTCGGCATCGCTCCTGAACATCAGTATGCCTTCGGCGACGCGCTGAATGATCTTGAGATGCTACAAATGATTCCGAATAGCATCGCTATGGGCAATGCTATGCCAGAAGCGAAGGCTGCTGCCAAGTTCGTGACTACGTCGGTGGACGAGGATGGAATTCGGCACGGCCTGCAAATGATGGGGCTGCTGTAGAGAAGGATATCTCGAATGAGATGCTGCCTTAGAGCCTGTTCTCCTTATTACTTGAGTAAGGGGACAGGCTTTTGGCATATATGACTACCCTATGATTCGTTCTGCTTGTAAATGGTGGTTTATCTTCATGGATTCATGGTTCTAACTGATACATATGATTTCATCCATGAATAGTTGATTTTTTAAGGAAACTACTTACAATAAGCAGTATACTGCCAGACCAGTTACATGCGCCTCTATTCAGCGCAGACAATGCCCGAGTAACCCAATTACCCGCTGGCACTTCAGCCGCGGGGACACTTGCTTACAGCACATTATCTGGAGGTAACAGCATGGAAACTGAAGGATTACGCAACGTGGAACAACTAGCCTTAAAGAAGTACAAGATTTTCAAGCAAAGCAAAATTCGTTATCTGTCACGCTCGATGCTTGCCAGCATGTTCATCGGCTTCGGGGTAATCGTCGCTTTCAAGACAGGGAATTTCTTCTATATGGAGCAGTCTCCCTTTACCTACCCCATGGCCGCCATTACGTTCGGTGCTGCCATTATCCTCATCGCTTACGGGGGAGGAGACCTGTTCACAGGCAATACCTTTTATTACACGTATGCAGCCCTTCGCAAGAAGCTACGCTGGCTGGAGGTCATTAAGCTATGGATTACCAGCTATGTCGGTAATTTGCTCGGTGCCGGGGTGTTCGCCCTGCTGATTCTGCTGACAGGACTGTTCGAGCCTGCCAACGTGAATGGCTTCCTGCTCAGCGTCGTTGAGCATAAGATGGAGGCACCGACGATGCAGCTATTCTTCCGTGCCATCCTGTGTAACTGGCTCGTCTGCCTGGCCTTCTTCATTCCGATGTTCATGAAGGAGAATGGCGCCAAGATGTTCGCCATGATGCTGTTCGTCTTCTGCTTCTTCATCTCTGGCTATGAACACAGCATCGCGAATATGTGTACATTCGCTATTGCTCTGGTGCTGAACCATCCGGGCACGATCTCCATCGAGGGAGTTATTCACAACCTCGTTCCCGTCACGCTCGGCAATCTCGTTGGCGGAGTGCTCCTGATGGGTGTCATGTATTACACCGTGAATCGCCCATTTCTGGACGAAGCAGAGCATTGAGCCACTGATCTCAGAGCAACAAGCAACATAACTAACAAAAGTCCGGAGAGCGATTCACGCCTCCGGACTTTTGTGTCATGGTAAGAAGCTCAGCTTGATTGTACTCTTTTTCTGCATGCTTATAATCGAGTTGCCTATTATGTATTGCTGGGATGAAAGTATACTGAGCATTGTGATTCGATTCTTTTTTATAGAAATACATGCGTTCAGGCTCGTCTTAATAATAGAAATAATTAAAGGAGACAAGCGGATAACCGCCTGCCTCCTTTAATTATTTCTATTCCAATCTGACGGGTAACTTTTTAGCCCATTACACTATGCCTTGTTCAATCATCAGAGGGGATATAACAAAGGGCTATAATTCTAGAGCTGAACCGCCGTTGTCTTTCCTTCTTTACGCTTCTTGGCGTATTCTGCCGTAGCGGTAAAGAGGACATCCGAGGATGAATTCAGTGACGTCTCAAAAGAATCTTGCAATACTCCAATGATAAAGCCAACCCCAACGACTTGCATCGCGATATCATTCGAAATGCCGAACAAGTTGCATGCCAAAGGAATAAGCAGAAGAGACCCGCCGGCTACACCCGAGGCGCCCGTAGCGGATATAGCGGCTAAGATACTTAGAATCAGTGCTGTACCAAAATCCACCTGAATACCCAACGTATGAACCGCCGCCAGAGTTAAGACAGATATTGTAACGGCTGCTCCCGCCATATTAATGGTTGCGCCTAATGGAATAGATACCGAATACGTATCTTTGTCCAGTCCTAATTTCTCGCATAATCTCATATTGACTGGAATGTTCGCCGCAGAGCTTCGTGTAAAGAATGCCGTAATCCCACTTTCTTTTAGGCACTGAAACACGAGCGGATACGGATTTTGACGAATATTCAGATACACGATTAAAGGATTGACCACCAATGCCGTAAATAACATACATCCAATTAGAACGGAGAGTAATTTGCCGTAATCGAGCAAAGACGAAAGTCCACTCGTTGTAATAGAGTCAAAAATAAGGCCCATAATCCCGAACGGCGCGAACTGGATAACCCACTTGACGATTTTTGATACGGCATCCGAAAATTGAGTGATCAGGCTTTTAGTGTTATCGCTGGAGCCTTTTAGAGCAACACCAAGTAGGATCGCCCATGCAAGAATACCGATATAGTTGGCGTTCATTAGAGCACTTACTGGATTATCAACAAACTGAAACAACAAGCCTTTTAGAACCTCGACTATGCCCTCAGGCGGAGTCATATCTTGTGTGCCCGATACCAGCGTCAATCTAACCGGAAATATAAAACTTGCCGCGACCGATAACAGCCCAGCCAGAAAGGTACTTAGAACGTAAAGAACAATAATCCTTTTCATATTGGTCTGTCTGCCCTTTTTATGGTTGGTTATAGCAGCCATCACCAAAAGTAGCACTAATACCGGGGCAACCGCCTTTAATGCTGACACAAATAAGGAGCCCAATAACACAATACCAGTTGCACCTGGAGCAACCAGGGCCAAGACAATCCCCACGATAATTCCCAGTAAAATACGTTTGATAAGACTTATTCGGTTCCACTTCAATAATGCCGTTCTCATCTTATTCCTCCGGACTCAAAATAGAAATGCCAACCAACACCTCGACACTGTAATGTGGCATAGCGTTAGTTTATCATAGAAACTACCCTCTTTGTGAAAATGGGAAATTTTTATACTCGTATTCTAAATTCCGCTTCCCCAACGCCTTAGCCTGCTCCTGATCATCAAACGTAATTTCTTTCAGTTCGCATAATTAAAGGAGACAGGCGAATATTCGCTTGTCTCCTTTAATGATTTGTACTCCAATCTCATGAGTAACTTTTTGGCTCATTACATTCTGTCTAAGTTTAACCATAAGGTGTCAGCATAATCCCTGAACTCTAAGGTGTATAAATGGCTGGCTGTGGAGGCGACTCCATCCCCTCACCCAGATAAAAGCCTGTATGTGGAGGCTGATTATAGGCTACATTTTGCCAGGCTATACTTAGTCGATAGACGGGATCATGCATAAGCGTGTAAAAACGATGCTCCGTCTCATACGGTGTAGAGTAGATTCGCAGGGCCGAATTATCCGCTGTTCGCCAGATAACTTCCTCTCGCCAGTCGCCAAAGAGATCCGCCTGCAGAGCTGGTGTACCCTTGGTGCCATTATTAGATAACGTTCCATCCGCGTTCAGCAGCAGCACTGGCGACTCATTGATATAGTCCCATTTCTCAATCTTGCCGACGCCTGTCTCGTTGTTGCTAGATCGGGTATGGTCCAGCAGCTCACGCAGCAGATCTCCATCCCACCAAATGCCAAAGTTCCTGGACGAAGGGGATGTGCTGCTAATCAGCTCTCCTGTAGCGGTGCGCAAGCCTACATTTCCCGATGCCCACTGCTCCGCTCCCTTATAGCGAGGGTCGATGTCTGCGGACATGCCGCGTCCGGTATCCACCCCGGTGTGCACTCCCCACAGAATCTCACCCGTCTGCGGATCGTACATGGCTGCTCCATATTTGCCGTTTCGATCCTCATTCACCTTGAAGACCTCTAGGCCTGGACGATCCGGGTTCAGATCGCCAACATGAAGGGCGTCCCCGTGTCCCATTTTGGTATTCACCAGGAGGGTACCATCGTCGTCCACGACCATGGAGCCATAGATGATCTCATCCCTGCCGTCGTTATCCACATCGGCTACGCTCAGACTGTGATTGCCCTGTCCTGCGGTCCCCGCATTCGCCGGAGCATTGCTGTCAAATATCCATCTTCGTGTGAGCTCTCCATCACGCCAATCGTAGGCGACCAGGACAGAACGCGTATAATATCCTCGTGCCATGACGATACTGGGGCGAGTTCCATCCAGATAAGCTACACCTGCCAAGAACCGGTCCACGCGGTTACCATAGTTATCTCCCCATGAGGATACACTGCCTCTTGGCGGCTCGTAGTCTATTGTAGTCAAGGCTTGTCCTGTATCCCCGTCGAACACGGTCAAATACTCTGGTCCACTTAACACATAACCTGCAGAATTGCGATAATCCGCCGTGGCATTCCCAATGACCTGACCGACTCCATCAATCGTGCCATCTCCGGTCTTGCTGACAATCTCTGCCCGTCCATCCCCATCAAAATCGTAGACCAGAAATTGAGTGTAATGCGCACCGGCACGAATATTGCGTCCCAGATTAATTCTCCATTTCAAGGTTCCATCCAATTGATAGGCATCCAGATAGACAGGTCCGGTGTGGCCTGATTGCGAATTATCCTTCGAGTTGGAAGGGTCCCACTTCAGCACAATCTCATATTTCCCGTCTCCATCCAGATCCCCCACACTCGCGTCATTGGCATTATAGGTATAGACTACACCATCGGGCGTCGTTCCTCCTGCTGGCTGCTGGATGGGCACATCCATGTAGGTATCGTTCCATACCATCGCTGGGGATGATTCTGCTTGTGGCTCGCCGTTAAGAATTGCCTTGATGGTGTACTCAGAAGAGGTCGTACCCGATGTGTCCAAAAAGTTGGTCGATGCCGTAATCGGTGCCTCATTGATCTTGAGGCTATCCCGGTAGACATCATAACTGACATGGGCAGGCTCCGTGCCCAGCATTCGCCAGCTTACCAGCATTCCACCCTCTACTGGTACAGCGATGGCACCTCGGTCAAGCTGCTCCATCTGTCTAGGTGCCGCAGCAGCCATACTTGATTCTCCACCAGAATACATCCCAGCAAGCACCATACTGCCAATAGCAGCGAGGGCTACGTTACGACATGTTCGTCTCCATGTTCCCATAATGCTCCTCCTTACCGATTTGGATTTGCTGTGCCTGTTCGACTTGGGTAGCTTAGACTGGAACAAATTTACATACTCATTATATGATAACGCTTACATTTTTGGGAAGACGAGCCACCTTTGCTTTTTGTTCAAAAATCCGGTCAAACACTTCACAAATCAGATTTCTCCTCTCACTAACTAAGTACTCCCTCTCATGATCCGAAAATAGCTACAGAAAATATGCACTGAAAATACTAACCGAAAGCATGTCCTAATGACTTATACATGCTATCATCTAAAAAAAACAGCCTCTCCCATTAGGAAGATCGGCTGCGGGTATTGTACACTATAATCAGTCTTCATATCGTCTATCATCATCGGCAATGGATTGGATATCCTCTGCACTGATGCTCATATATACATAGCCATCCTTCTCCTGCTTTTTCAACGCAGCCTCCTTCATGAACCGGGGGCTGGCGGGGCCGGCGTCCTCATCATAAATAAGCAGAATTCCGTCCGTTTTTCGCAGAAGCAGCTCATCTCTGGCCTTGTATTGCCAGATTCCCTGATACGGCTGATTACTGACCAGCCCATAATAGTCAACTTGCTCCACAAGACGCTGGTAGTACTCCTTGCGCTCTTCCTTCCACTTCTCATCTGTAGGCTGATGCGCAGCCAGAATAGAACACTTCACGTGTGGGTATTCCTCTCTGAGCGCTAGCACCGCCTCACATGCCCACAGATCCACTCCATATTGGCCAGGGGTAATCACCCATTCCAGCCCCTCTTCGATGAGCGGAATAAGCTTGCCCGTGATCGCCTTCTGGATATAGGCAATGCCCTCATGCTGCTGATTGAAAATATTCAATTCATGGGCGCGATACCCGGTTACGAGCAGATTTTTCATAGTAATGCCTGTCACCAACCTTTAACACAACCTCTGTATGGGCTGCACGATATCTCTGTGCTGATCTTGCGCTGCGTCGACTTCTGAGCTCAGACCCGGGCATTTCCCCTGATCCTTTTGATCCTCTCGATCTCCGTGGCCTAGCGGCAGGACAACCGGGAGCATCTGTAGGCAGGAGCAGTAGAGGTGGGGCAGGGGTACCCTCTCTTAGATGGGTTGTCACCGTCTCAGGGAGCGATCTACGTCGCATATGCTTATAGTACGGAGACAGCTTGTGCAGCGTCGTCAGCAGCTTCACCCGGTAGGTCAATGATGGGAACGGCCACTGCTTCATAAGCCATTCGAGCCGCTGAAGTGCGTCGTCAGGATGCATCCAGGCCATGCTCCCATAGCTAAGCGCATCACGTTCTGGATACACAAGATGCTCCACGACCTGCGATGCAGGTGTGCTCTCTCCTGTAGTGCCAAGCCCCACTCGGACACAGGCAGAATGCAAGCCGTCCAATACCTCTAGAATCGTTGCCAGCCGGTAGCCGAACAAAATGTACTCTTGTCTTCCGATACTCTCCCGTCGTGCATATACCTGCTCAGCCAGCTCGGACAAGACCAGCAGCATTCCGCTCAGCGGCTCCGGGGGTACAGGTGCATGCTTACGCATCAGGCAGTTCATCTCCCTTCCCTTGGATGAGCTTCCCCTCGTGTACCACTTACCCGTGCACAGCCTGTCAGCTCCCGTTTCACCAAGAGCATATGCCCGTCCGGGAACGATTATGATGGCTGAAGCATGAGAATTTCTCTAAGCTCCTCCTCTGTCCAGAAGGATTCATCCGTCTCACCAGAGTGTAGCACTTCTTCTACCAAATTCTTCTTTCGCTGCTGCAGCTCCACCATCTTATCCTCGACCGTATGCTGAGTCACTAACCGGATGACCTGGACAGCATTCTTCTGTCCCATCCGATGGGCCCGGTCCATCGCTTGCTGCTCTACCGCAGGATTCCACCACAGATCAAAGAGAATGACCGTATCGGCACCCGTCAGATTCAGTCCGGTACCACCCGCCTTAAGCGAGATGAGGAATGCGTCCCTGCTTCCCTCGTTGAACTCGGCACATAGCTCTACTCTTTCTTTGGGCGGAGTCTGACCATCCAGGTAGAAGTATTGCACACCAAGCTGCGTGAATTCACGACGTATCAGGTCCAGCATCTGGGTAAATTGCGAGAAGATCAGCATCCTGCGTCCCGAGCTGCGGCATTCCTCCACGATCTCAAGCAGCTGCTCCAGCTTGGCGGAGCTACCTGTGTAGCCTTCCACGCACAAGGCTGGATGACAGCAGATCTGTCGGAGCCTGGTCAGTCCGGCCAATATACGGATGCGATGCTTGTGAATCGTATTGTCATCCAGATGCTTCAACGTATCCTGACGAAGCTTCGCGAGGAAGGCAGCGTACAGCCGCTTCTGCTCAGGAAGGAGTTCCGACACCTGAAGATACTCCATTTTCTCCGGCAGTTCTGTAAGCACATCCCTCTTCAGTCGCCTCAGCACGAAGGGTCTTATTCGCTTAGCAACCTGCTCTCGGCTTAACGCCTGGAAGTCCTGCTTGCTCTGGAGCAGGTCTGGAAATACCACATGAAAGATGGACCACAGCTCCTCCAAAGCATTCTCAATTGGTGTGCCTGTCAAAGCGAACTTTTGTCTGGCCACAATCCCTCTGACTGCCTGCGCCGTCTGCGATGTATGGTTCTTGATTGCCTGCGCTTCATCCAGAATCATCGTATGGAAGACCATTCCCCCATATAGCTCTTTGTCCTTACGAAGCAACGGATACGAAGTAATAACCACATCCTGCTCGGACCACGTCTCCAGTGATCCTGTGCGTTCAGAACGTTCACCATCAATAATCATCGCCCGTAGCTCTGGTGCGAACTTCCGTAGCTCATTGGCCCAGTTATAGATCAGGGAAGCGGGGGCAAGCACAAGCGCTGGCTGCCTCCGTTCCCGAATCTCCGGCAGACTGGAGACGATATAAGCAATACTCTGCAGCGTCTTGCCAAGCCCCATGTCGTCGGCCAGTATGCCACCGAAGCGGTAGCGCGCGAGTGTCTTCATCCACTGGAATCCATACTTCTGATATTCACGGAGCACGCTCTCCATTCTCTCAGGCAATGCAGCCCTCAACATCTCTGGGTGCCCCATATCCTCCATGAATTGACGCAGGGCCTGTCCAGACTGAACAACCGTTCCGCGCTCTAATAGCTCTGTCAATTGAAAAGCCCGGGCCACCGGAACGCGAATGCTTCCCCCCTCCAGTTGGGTATGAGTCACCCCGGCTTCGTTCATCAGAAGTACAATTTCCCTGAATTCCTCGGTATCCAGCGGCATAAGCGCTCCCTCGGGAAGCCGATAGTACTTGCGCTTCAGCTCTAGCGATTGCAGTAGCTCACGAATAGCCGCTTCATCCATGCGATCCACTTGAAAGCGAAGCTCCAGCCAATCCGTTCGTTCATCGACATCAACCGTAATTCTTATAGGGGCAGGGCCTTGATACAGCCGTTCCTTGACTGCCGAGGTCGCATAGATGTCCAGCAGCTGCTCCAACTGAGGGACTGTATGATACAGGAAGTCATATTCCGCTGCCTCATCCTCCATGAAGTAGCCGCTGTCCGTTCTCGCAAAAGCGCTATGCTCCATTAAGGATATAATCTGCTGCTCCTGCTCTCCATCCCGCATCAGGATATACCCACGCCCACCATGGCCGGTAGATGACTCCTCTAACGGATTCAGGACAATGTCCCCATAGGTGAATTCGAGACTCGCCAGCAAACGTTGTCTGATCCGGTCTAGGTACAGCTTCGCTCGGAGTGGATGCCTTACAATCTGATCCGCTACCGCAGGCGCCACTGTGACACTGCCCAGCTTACGAAGACCAGGAATCACCTTCTCCATGAAGGATTCCATCTGCTCTGGCTGAATCCGAATCTCTCGTTGGCGGGAAGTATCCAGCAGCTGCTTCAACTCGGACAGACGACGGCAGGAGTCTGGCGAGAGAGGGATCATTTTCCCCTCATACAAGGCCGCTCCGTAAGGCTCTAGCAGCAGGATGTCATCCAACCGCTCGATTTGGAGCGCATATTCCTCCACCTGGCCCTGTGCCTGATCAAAACGGAACTCCAGCAGTTCAGCACCCTCCACCACGTGAACCCCTGAATACAGTGTCCCGTCTTGCTCTAGACGTACCGCAGATGAACGGCTCAGTAGCGGACGAAGCGTCTTCCAGAAGGAAGGGGGAATGAGCAGCATGCGCTCACCGCTAATGCTTCGTCCCTGATGTCCACTCCCCTGTGAGGTCTGCTTATACCAGAGCTCATGATGGTAAATGGCTACCAACTGCTGCAGGATATCATCGTCCTCGGTACGGAAGCAATTCACTGCTGGATCATAGGTGTAGCTCTTGGAGAAGGGAAAGGGCTGTCGATGCTCAATCGCTTCCAGAAAAGCCCGCAGCTTCTGCACGATATACATCCTCTGTGTCCCCAGCTTCAGCTCCAGCGCAAGCATGTAGGTGCGACTCCCGGTAGGAAATGGCCTTAACAGGAACTCCATCTCGACCAGCGTGCGATGCTCCAAATAAGGTGCAGCCGCTGTGGGGCGTGGGGGGCGTTCAGAGAATAGCCCCAGCACACCATTAGCCAGTCGTGTCTGACTGGACACCAATCCCTGGCGTCCTTGACGCTGAGTGCCCACCGTGCCATGACGCACCTGCATCTCACCTGCTCGCCCAGTCCAGCCTGTGGTAGACGTACCTCCAGAGGTCCTTGTACCAGATGATGCATACCCCTCTGACCCCGTGCTGTTTGCTGCCGCTCCTCCATCATGACGAAGCTCGTGAATGTGTAGCAGTACTGCAGCAATATGTGCGCAAAAATAATCAGATGTAGCATGGCTTGGACAGTCACAATCCGCCTTCACATCACCATCTTGGTCAATTTCCACGTATACTTCATATCCGATCCCGTCTCGTACCATAGCCTTGTATACATTTACCTCAGGATTGTAGCTGGTGAGGAGGACTTTATCGTCCTGCAGCAGAGCTTCCCCTTCATTGCAGGTTTCTCTGCCGCAGAGTAGCTTAATGACACGAATCGTCAATGGAAAGCTCATTGCTCGTAATCCTCCCTGTTCTCCTTCGTACATCACCGTACTGGATAATTTCGCTCTATACTCTATCATACCAGAAAGCCGCATGCCAGCAGTGAACACACTGCCAGATAGCCTACTGGCATAAATCCCTATTCACACTATGGACACTCATGCGCCATCCGCTCCAAGGCTATAGGGGTGCAGCCTGCCAACACAGGGTCTGTATTCAGAAGCATACTTACTCCATGGAGGAAATACATTTATAGGAGTGGGATTTATCTGCTTATTGGGGCATCATGCCACTAATCTGCGGTGAGATCGACCAACAGGGCATTATATTTTACAGGTATGAAGGAGATGGGTGAGACAATATGGAAGATCCTCGGCTAACACTCTGCATGATTGTCAAGGATGAGGAAGCTTGCCTGGCACGCTGTCTTGAAAGCGTTCAGGGAGTCGTCGATGAGATGGTCATCGTGGACACTGGTTCCAGTGATCAGACCGTTGCAATCTGTGAGCAATATGGAGCTACTGTACTTCATTATGAATGGCATGATGACTTCTCCGCTGCTCGTAACCATGGATTGCCCCATGCCACTGGAGATTGGATTCTGTGGCTGGATGCAGACGAAGCATTGGATACGTACGACGCGGCCTACGTCAAGGAGCTGCTGCGAGAAGAGGAAGATCATGTGCTCTCTGTGCATCTGATTAATTACGTTAACGATACACGCAATGCGGATGATGCGTTTCATATTGCTCAGACGCGCTTATTTCGCAATGGAAAGGGATTCAAATTCCGGGCTACCATTCACGAGACCTTGAACATTACTGAAGCCTTGTCTCCTGAGGAGCTTCCTACAGCCATCAAGCTACTGCCCGTGCGAATCCATCATGAAGGGTACACTGAATCCGTTATTGCCAATAAAAAGAAATCTGAACGCAACCTGAATCTTCTCCTGAAAGAGCTCGGTAAAGAAGGCCACAGCCCATGGATTGAATATCATCTTGCCAGTGAATATGCTCATCTTCAGGAATACGAGTCAGCCTTTGCTTATGTGAATCGTTCGATCAAAGGTTTTCTGGAACAAGGCGTAGCTCCACCATCACTGCTATACAAGCTCAAGTATTCGGTTCTAATCTCTACAGGAAGCGCAGAGGGCGCATGGCCTGGCATTGAGAAAGCCATTGAAATGTATCCTGACTATGTAGACCTGCATCTGTACAAGGGTATTATTCTTTATTTAAAAGGCTGGTACGAACAGGCTCATGAAGCCTTTGACCACTGTCTGGAGATGGGCGAAGGTAATCTCGCGCACCTGACTCTCCGTGGCTCAGGCAGCTTTCATGCCTGGTATTACAAAGGTCAATGCTACGAGCAGGAGGGCCAGCTAGAGCAGGCGCTTCACGCCTACTATCAGTCACTTAGCTTATCTTATACTTACACCCCAGCTTCAGATGCCTTAATACGGCTTAACGAGCTATTGAAGGCATGACGTGCGTAATAAGCAAATAAGCAACTCGTGTTCGTGCAACAGGCCAGTCAGGAATCACTTTGACCGGCCTGTTTTACTTATTTCTTTCTAGATTTATGTAGGATTTAGCAGCAATGGATTTGTACATGCTGCTAGTCGCAGCAAAGCCCCTCTTCCAGCCTCGTATCGGATGTATGTATTTAGTGAATATAGAGCTTAGGTATTAGAAAAAAAGCCGCTATTCCATGACGGAACAGCGGCTAATATAAGACAACCTGGTTATTCGGTAAAGGTAAATCAACAACTCCTAGTATAAGAGTAAGAAGTGCACCCGCTGTGTTAGCTCCGAAAATAGAGATGGCCGTAAGGCTCGTTCCCGTGTTTCTCCTATGGCTCCTGTTACTACCGTAATTCCTATTGGCACTGGTCCAACACTTTCAATACTGTCTTCAGCTTACTATCAAGCAGCAATTCCTTCTTGATCGTTTCCTGCAATGTGGACTGAACACTCTTATTTATAATCAGAAGTTCACTAATCGTAGCAGGAATCGTCAGACCTGGCAATGTACCTACAGCATATTGAATCTTCTCTGCTTCTGCATTAATGACGTGACCTAATCCCAGCTCTTCCATCGCAATGGATGCTAAGAGCAAATTAATTGCTTCGTCTCTTGTTAAGGTTATGTTAGGATTAATATTAGGTATGTTCGGTTGAGACATGCTATCACTCCTCAGCTCAATTTTTGGTATCTCCTTCTACATAATCGATGAACACCTGAAGGAATATACTCTGTTCCGATTCAGGTATTTCTCCAGTTCAGCACAGAAGATATCTTATTCTATGTAGTAGCTAATGATCCGTGATACATGCCAAGCCTAACTTCTCTATGCGCTGCTGATATGCTGAACCGCACTAAAAAAGACTCCAAATCCACGATTAGAGTGGAATTGAAGTCCTACTGGTCTGAATGAATGGTGAAGATTGATTATTTCGGCATTAAAATGCAGGTACAGATACCTCACCAAATTTCTTTTCAATTTACTAGTGAATATAGAGCTTAGGTGTTAGAAAAAAAGCCGCTATCCCATGACGGGACAGCGGCTGATATAATTTACTAATTATTAACTCAAGCGAATTACAGTCATATTAGTTGGGGCATCCGTAGCCAATGTTGCTGCACCAAGTACACCCGTCAATTGCAACTGTAGCGTTGCGTTCGCTGGAACCGTAACAATAAAATCGTTAGTAAATGCAGATATACCCAGCACTGGAGTTATGACTGATTGAGGTATTGCTGCACCATTCAACAACACCTGTGAACTCAAGAGAAGTGCTGCAGTCAAGTTAACTGAGTAAGACACAAAGTAATTGCCCGCATCGGTCAATGTGATAATAGTACTCGTTCCATTGAATGCTGTTCCTGGTCCAATCACCTGGTTATCCGGTAAAGGTACATCCACAGCTCCTAGTACAAAAACAAGAGTTGCACCCGTTGTGTTAGCTCCAAAAATAGAGCTGGCCGTAAGGCTGGTTCCCGTTTCACCCGTGGCACCCGTTGCTCCAGTTACTCCTGTTGCCCCCGTTTCACCTGTCGCTCCGGTTACTCCAGTTACTCCGGTTTCACCCGTCGGACCTGTCGGGCCGGTTACTCCCGTTTCACCTGTGACTCCTGTTCCACCAGTCGCTCCGGTTTCACCCGTCGGACCTGTCGGGCCGGTTACTCCCGTTTCACCTGTGACTCCGGTTCCACCAGTTGCTCCGGTTTCGCCTGTCGGACCTGTCGGGCCAGTTACACCCGTTTCACCCGTAACTCCTGTTCCTCCGGTGGCTCCGGTTTCGCCTGTCGGACCTGTCGGGCCAGTTGCTCCCGTTTCGCCTGTAACTCCTGTTCCACCAGTTGCTCCGGTTTCGCCTGTCGGACCTGTCGGGCCAGTTACACCCGTTTCACCCGTAACTCCTGTTCCACCAGTCGCTCCGGTTTCGCCTGTCGGACCTGTCGGGCCAGTTGCTCCGGTTCCACCTGTAGCTCCTGTTCCTCCTGTGGCTCCGGTTTCACCCGTCGGACCTGTCGGGCCGGTTACTCCCGTTTCACCTGTGACTCCTGTTCCACCAGTCGCTCCGGTTTCACCTGTCGGACCTGTTGGGCCAGTTACACCCGTTTCACCCGTAACTCCTGTTCCACCAGTTGCTCCGGTTTCACCTGTCGGACCTGTTGGGCCAGTTACACCCGTTTCGCCCGTGACTCCAGTTCCTCCAGTGGCTCCGGTTTCACCCGTCGGACCTGTCGGGCCAGTTGCTCCCGTTTCGCCTGTGGCTCCGGTTCCTCCAGCGGCTCCGGTTTCACCCGTCGGACCTGTCGGGCCAGTTGCTCCCGTTTCGCCTGTGGCTCCGGTTCCTCCAGTGGCTCCGGTTTCACCTGTCGGACCTGTCGGGCCAGTTGCTCCCGTTTCGCCTGTGGCTCCAGTTCCTCCAATGTCTCCCGTTTCACCTGTCGGACCTGTTGGACCTGTCGGGCCAGTTGCTCCCGTTTCGCCCGTGACTCCGGTTCCACCTGTAGCTCCTGTTCCTCCTGTGGCTCCGGTTTCACCCGTCGGACCTGTCGGGCCAGTTGCTCCCGTTTCGCCTGTAGCTCCTGTTCCTCCTGTGGCTCCTGTTTCACCTGTTGGACCTGTCGGGCCAGTTGCTCCCGTTTCGCCTGTAGCTCCGGTTCCTCCAGTCGCTCCGGTTTCACCTGTTGGACCTGTCGGGCCAGTTGCTCCCGTTTCGCCTGTAGCTCCGGTTCCTCCAGTCGCTCCGGTTTCACCCGTCGGACCTGTCGGGCCAGTTGCTCCCGTTTCGCCTGTGGCTCCAGTTCCTCCAGTGGCTCCGGTTTCACCCGTCGGACCTGTTGGCCCGGTTGCTCCCGTTTCGCCTGTGGCTCCAGTTCCTCCGGTTTCACCTGTCGGACCCGTCGGACCTGTCGGGCCAGTTGCTCCCGTTTCGCCTGTGGCTCCAGTTCCTCCGGTTTCGCCTGTCGGACCTGTCGGGCCGGTCGCTCCCGTTTCGCCTGTGGCTCCTGTTCCTCCAGTGGCTCCGGTTTCACCCGTCGGACCTGTTGGCCCGGTTGCTCCCGTTTCGCCTGTGGCTCCAGTTCCTCCGGTTTCGCCTGTCGGACCTGTCGGGCCAGTTGCTCCTGTTGCTCCTGTTGCTCCTGTTGCTCCGGTAGCGCCAGTTGCTCCCGTAAATCCTGTTGGAACAGGCCCGGCACTCTTCAATACGGTCTGGAGCTTACTATCAAGCAGCAATTCCTTCTTGATCGTTTCCTGCAAGGTGGACTGAACGCTCTTGTTCACAGTCAAGAGTTCACTGATCGTCGCAGGAATCGTCAGACCTGGCAATGTACCCACAGCATATTGAATCTTCTCTGCCTCTGCATTAATGATGTGACCTAATCCCAGCTCTTCCATCGCAATGGACGCTAGGAGCAAATTAATTGCATCGTCTCTTGTTAAGGTTATGTTAGGACTGATATTAGGTATGTTGGGTTGAGACATGCTATCACTCCTCAGCTCAATTTCTGGCATACCCTGTTACACAATCGATGAACACCCGAAGAAGTACACTCTGTCCCAATTCCGGTTGATTTCCGGTACAGCACAGAAGATATCATATTCTATGTCGTAGCAAGTGAACTGTGATACGTGCAAAGCCTATCTTCTCTATCACTATTAAAATATGCTGCACCTCGACATCTCACAATCTTGGTCTGAATTTGTCCTCACCGTCTCGAGTATCCCCTTTGAATTCTATGCACAAAGTATAAGAATGATGGCAGAACTGGACATGCGGGTACACGAAAAAAGACTCCAATTCCACGATTAGGGTGAAATTGGAGTCTTTCAGGTCTGATTGCATGGTGATGAGAGCTAATTTCTACATTAGAATGCAGGTACAGATACCTCACCAAAGTTCTCTTCCAGGTATTTTGCTACTTCTGGTCCGGTCATACGCTCTGCCAGCTTCTGAATGGGCTCAGAGTTAGCGTTGTCTCCACGAGCCACAAGTGTGATCGCGAAGCGGTCGTCCGTCTTCTCGGTAATGAAAGCATCCTTCTTCGGTGTCAAGCCGAGAGGACTTGCATACGCAGGATACATGGCCACCGCATCTACATCATCATAGGAACGGGCCAGCATCAAGAGATCTACTTCCTTGAAGACATAATTCTTCTTGTTCTCCACGATATCAGCCTGCGTTGCGGCATATCCTGCCCCTTCTCTCAGCTTGATCATGCCATTCTGCTCGAACATAACAAGCGATCTGCCAACGTTGGTGGAGTCGTTGGGAATCGCAATAACGGCACCCTCTGGCAGCTCATCTATACTCTTATATTTCTTGGAATACGCGCCGAAGAGCGCATGATAGATCGGCTTTACTGCGACCAGATCAGATCCGTTTGCTTCATTATATTGCTCCATAAAGGGCACATGCTGGAAGAAGTTCGCATCCACTTCATTGTTCGCCAGAGCCGTATTAGGCTGTACATTGTCAGAGAGTACCACGACCTCCAGATTAATGCCGTCCTCCTTGAGCAGTGGCTTGACTACATCCAGAATATCCGTCATTGGCGGAATAAGAGATGCTACCTTCAGAGTCACTTCCTCAGCGGGAGCAGACTCCGTATTCTTGGGCTCGCTTGCCTGCTGCCCACAGCCGGCTCCTACTAACAGGATCATTGCCAGCAATGCCATCATCCAGGTGCTTCTCATTTTCTGCTTCATTTTCTTAACCCCCAACATATTCTCTTTTTTTGACTTGCTCTTCATGGTTGCCGATCTGTGAGTGTGGATAGACACATTTCTCAATATCTGATTTTTAAGTATTCGAGCAATCAATACATACTATAGCCTTATGACTCAGCGCTTGTCCAGCCATCGCGCTATGGTATTCCCTGTGAACTGGATCGCCTGCACAAGAACAATCATAATAATAATTGTAAAAAACATAAGCTCCGTCTCAAAGCGTTGATAGCCATAACGAATGGCAAAATCACCAACACCGCCACCTCCAACGACCCCCATAACGGTAGAATAGGAGATAAAGGTAATCGTGGCCGTCGTCAGACCTAGCGTCAACCCTGACCGTGCCTCAACGTACAAGAACTTGTATACCATCTGCAAGGTGGAAGCTCCCATGGAGGAGGCTGCCTCCATCACGCCTTTGGGTACATCCAGCAATGCCTGCTCGACAAGTCGGGCATAGTAAGCAATCGCCACCACGGATAGTGGAACAGTCGCTGCAATCGTCCCCAGTGCCGTACCGACCACAAGCCGGGTAAACGGAATCATGAAGACCACTAGCAGCAAAAACGGAAACGAACGGATAATATTCACCACACTGTTGGCTATATTGAATATGATTCTGTTCTCATACTTCTGCCCAGGCCTGCACAGCATCAGGATCGTACCGAGCGGAAGACCAACCAGTACGGCCGCAGCAATCGAGACACCCACCATAATGAACGTCTCACCAATGGCCTGCCAGATCTGGGATTGATAATGGATAAGATTCGCTATCAACTCGTCAAACATCCGTCCGCTCCCCTCTCCCTTGCTCTACCCGAAAGGTCCGCACCAGACGCCCCTGCTCCATTTCGGCTACACGATGGCAGAAGCTCTTCATCACCTGCATATCATGGGTCACGAGTACGATCGTTGCCCCGTATACTTTATTGGCGTGACGGAGTACCTCCAGGATCTCCTCTGTCGTCTGCGGGTCGAGCGCAGAGGTTGGCTCGTCACACAAAAGCACCTTAGGGTGATTCGCCAATGCGCGAGCAATAGCGACCCGCTGCTTCTGTCCACCACTCAGCTGTGCCGGGTACTGCTCCAGCTTGTCCGCAAGTCCCACGAAGTGCAGCAGCTCCTTCACTCGCTTCGCACGCTCACGCTTCGGAATGCCTGCCAGCTCCAGGGGCATGGCTACATTACCACCCACCGTGCGGTTATGGATGAGATGATAATGCTGAAATATCATCCCGATCGAACGAATGGCTGTTCTTAGCTCATTTCCTCGCAGTCGGGTCATATCCTGTCCGTCTACCTGGACAATCCCCTGATCTGGCCGTTCCAGCATGTTGATCATACGGAGCAGAGTGGATTTCCCGGCACCGCTGGCGCCGATAATACCATAGATCTCCCCTGCCTCGATCTCTATAGATACGGAATCGACTGCCGTATATGTGTGTTCTTTTCCCACATAGCTCTTGCTCACTTCCTGCAGCGAAATCATGGAGTCCCCCCGAAAAAAGATGATATGTCTCGGCCACCGACCGATAAAGAACTTGAAAAAAGCCCGCTAGGCCGAACTAGGCGGCCACGCGAGCAAGTTCACTCAACAAATTATATTACCATACCATTACAAGTTCAGGGTAGTGAAAAGACCTATAAATTAACCAGTCTACATCCGGTTAAGGTCTCAGCCTTGGGCCTGATGCTGAAGTACTTAGGTAACAGTGGATGCGTTAAGCTTTTGTACTGTCATCCGCTTCATAACGCAGTCCCCACTGGCCACGCGCCTGATCCAGCAAGCGCATAATGCCCAGAGACTCCTCCCATGTCATGACCGGGCTCTCAAGAAGCCCCTCCTGCAGACATCTTCCCACCTCTTCAGCCTCATAAGCGTAGCCTGCAAATTCACGATCATCCTTAATGACCACAGGCTCTTCACCGTCCACATATAGTGTTGCTGAATCCGAGAAGAGGAAGCGCGGGATATGAATGTAGCCTTTGGTTCCGTGGATGAAAGCATCATTCGGTAGCCCCAGTCGGATCGCTCCATTCAGCATAGCCGTGCGTCCTTCGCTGTAGGACAGCATGATTGAGAACTGCTCGTCTACCCCTGTCTCACCGATATGGGCCGTACTAGCCATACGTTCCGGGTTCGGACCAAATATCATGGAAGCAAATGATACTGGGTAGATGCCTGCATCCAACAGTGCTCCCCCTCCCAGCTCAGGATTCAAGAGACGATGATTGGGGTCCCATTCCATACGGAAGCCGAATTCAGCCTTGACCAGCAGCACGTCACCAATCTTGCCCTCAGCCAGCCACTCTCTCACCTGACGAATCGGCTTCAGATAACGTGTCCACATCGCTTCCATGAAGAAGAGCTGCTTCTCCTTGGCAACCGCCAGCACCTCTTCCAGCTCCGCACTGTTCATCGTAACTGGCTTCTCGCAGAGGACTGATTTTCCCGCATGAAGGGCACTAAGGATGTTCTCCTTATGCATCGGATGTGGAGTACCAATGTAGACGACATCTACCTCCGGGTCCGCCAACAACTCTTCATAACTGCCATATGCCTTGGGTATATTGAATTGCTTAGCAAATTTGTCTGCGCTTTCAATCGTACGTGAAGCTACCGCATATAATTCCCCATTACTAGCATGAGCCAAGTCCGCTGCAAATTTCTCCGCGATCCATCCTGTACTAATCAAGCCCCACTTCACACGTTTTGCTTCCTTCATATCAATTCTGCCTCCCTGAGTGCAATTTGAACTGCATCCGCGTCGCTACCTTGTAGTGTTGTACATACACGAATACAGGCGTAAGCGTGATATCTGTCTTGAAGCTGAATGCTTATTCCAATTCTCATTCTATCAGATTATAGACAGCTATGTCGCATCAACGACAAAAAGGGAGTCAGGCTTCACCTGTGCTCCCTTTAGACAGCTATATTTTATCAATTAAGAAGGCTTTAATATTGGGTATTACCGGACTGGCTTGTCTTGCCAGAGGCGAAACCTTTGAACAACGTAGGAACCTTGCTATAGCGCGTATTGGTAATTTTGGCAGTACTGGAGCTGCTGTCAGTTCGGAAAATAGAGTCCTTCACATTGGAAATATTGGAGTTCTCCAGCGTAAAGTTCACACGATAGCTACTTCCTCCATTCTGACGGGCCAGCTTGCCAATGTCATCCGCGCGGAAGTTCTTGATGTTAATAGTGCCAGAGGCGTTAGCCTGGAAGACCTTGTCGTAGGCCTTGAAAGCCCCGCCACCAGTAATGTTAACTGTTCCCGAGGATTTCAGCGTCAATGCATCTTCGCCTACATCAAGCCAGGTGACATTGCTGATTGTGGCATTTCCATATACGTGTACACCATCAGCTGCTGGAGCATCAATGTATACGTTTTTGAGTGTCGCATTATTTTCAAGTCGGAAGATTGGCTTTTGATTCTCGGCCTGACTGCCATCACCAAGCGTCTTCGGATTCGCCACAAAAGTCTTCCCTTTACCATCATAAGTCTTGCCCGCTTCAACTACAATCGTCTTGTCCACTACTTCTGGCGCGGCTTGTACCGGGGAAGCCCCCCATGTTATCGTTAACAATAATCCAGACAATAATATAGCTAATCCCTTTTTCACTAGAAACCATCCTTCCTATACTTTAGTATAGTACCACCCGCAGTAGTCTCTGGATCAGGAACGCAATGGGTCAATGGAAGAGATGTGCACCTCTCTCCATATGTAACCGCTATCAATAAATGCTACTTAAAAATGGGCTGACCGTTGTAGGCGATATCTGACTAAATTATACATAATTTTCCCATAAAAACAATATATTTTCATGACATTTTTCTTTATTTTTTTATTTTATTTCCAAATCAAAAAAAGAAAATTGGCATCTTGATTTCCCTCTAGCAAAAAAAACGAATCTCCTGTGCAGAGATTCGCTCTTGTTTCTCATCTATTTCCCTCTTGATCTTCAATGTACAAGTCGATTCATCTTAGAAGCCCTGATATTGCGGCTCCTCATCCTCTAGCTGCTGTACTCTGCTTTGAACCTGATTCACAATCTGCAGTGTTTGCTGCGCAGCGTTCGTGAACAGATTTTTGGCATCTTCATTTTGCGTCGATAATGCAAATTGCTCTAGACTCGCTTGAGCACTCTTCAAGGATGCCAGACAGGTCTTCACATCGGATGCTACAGTCATGTGTACTCACCTCCCTACTCTCGGTCATATCTTGACTGGATTATTATGACGAGCTTTCCACTCCTCTATTCAAATGGAAGCTATCGCATAAAAAACAGGATAAGCAGACATCCTGTGATATATGACTACTAAATTTCGTGACCCAAGGAAGGGAGCAAGCTTATGCCTGAATGGTTAATCGTATCCTATCGCACATTGGTCGCGCTGGTGGTACTCTTCTTCATGACCAAGCTGCTCGGCAAGAGACAGGTGTCCCAATTGTCCCTGTTCGAATATATTACCGGAATTACGATCGGTAGCATTGCAGCCTATATCCCGTTGGAAAGCGAAGGGACCTGGTATCTTGGTGTCATCTCCTTGATTGTCTGGGTGGTGGCATCGCTGGGCATCGAATATGTTCAGATGTACAGTAAGAAGGCACGGGATTTCATGGATGGGAAAGCAACGGTTGTTATCAAGGATGGCAAGGTGCTGGAGGACAATCTCAAGAAAGAGCGCCTGACCTCGGATGAGCTCATGGAGCAGCTTCGTGCTAAGAATATATTCAAGCTATCCGACGTTGAGTTCGCGATTATGGAACCCAGCGGAGTGCTGAATGTATTACCCATGAAGGAAAGTCAGCCTTTGACTCCCTCTAGCCTGGGCATTAAGGTCGCACCTGAGCAGTCACCGCAGATCGTCATTATGGATGGTAAAATTCTGGATTCTCCTCTATCCGAGCTGGGACTCAACAGAGAATGGCTCTATACCGAGCTGGATAAGCTTGAGCTGACTACGAGTAGTATTTTTCTGGCTCAGGTTGATTCCTATGGACAGCTGTATGTCGATCTGTATGCAGATGATCTGATTGTTCCGCAGCCAGAAGAAAGAGCCATGTTACTGTCTACTCTCAAAAAATGCGAGGCTGATCTGGAGATGTTCGCCCTGTCTACAAGGCAGAAGAAAGGAAAACAGCTCTATGAGCAATGCGCAAGCCAGCTACAGCAGGTGATTCAGGAGATCAGACCGCTGCTCGGACGCTAATTTTTTGCCTGATTGATCTCAGGCATACCGGATTATCTTCGCACCCTGTGCATTTGTCCCCATATAATGGAGTATTCCAAGACTCCAGGAGGGCAATATCCATATGAACAGACAACAATTCGAGGCGATCATGAGGCAGAATATCGTAGGAGCCGCCCAAGCGCTGAACTATAGCGGAGCCTCCTTTGCCGACTTTGAGAATTCACGCAGTAACCCGCAATATTGGAACATGACAGATCAGGGAGGCTTTCGCATCCGAAAGGAAGTCACTCCCGCTGAAGGGATACGTGATATCTTCAGAAACGGAAGAATGTATGCCTTTGAGTGTGCAACCGCCATGGTGATTGTGCTATATAAAGCTGTGCTGGACTCGATTGGTGAACAGCAATTCAATCGGCTATTTGCCAATATTCTGCTCTATGACTGGCACTATGACGAGGATCTGAGGCTTATCCAGGTCCAAGGCAGCCACCGGGCTGCTCCCGGAGATATTCTATACTTCATCAATCCGGATGTATCGCCAGAGACGCCTGAGTGGAAGGGTGAGAACACGATCAAGCTCAATGATACGATGTATTATGGGCACGGAATGGGAATTCTGCCAGCGGAGGAGATCATTGCATCGCTGAACAGACACCGTAGACCAGGAAGTAATCGCTCCGCCTATTTAACCGAGAATATCGTATTCCCTGACTTCGCCTATCTGTCCCAATTCGCGCCTGTAGCGAACCGTATTCCTCCTGAGTGGCATGCAGCTTTACAGGCTATGGAAGCAGGCCACGGCATATTCCCTTCTCCGCATGACACAACGGCGCCTGCCGTTACCGCTCGGGTAGGCAGACGCCGTTACATTCAGTAATTATTCAGTCCCTCTCATATGATGAGAATTACTGTCTGGTGATATTCACTTGAGCTTGGTCGCCTTTGTAATCCAGACTGATCTGGTAGGACTCAGGAAGACCTACTGTCTCGATCGAAGTGAAGTCACCGGTCTGCTTCCATGCACCATAGCTTATGATCTTGGAACCGATAGCAGGCACGTAGCCATTCTCGAATACGAGGCGAAGCTTGCCGTTCAATTCAGCGGCACCTTGGATGGTCAGGACATCGCTGTTGCTGCTCAGATGCAGCTCCAGCGTCCCCTTATCTGATTGCTTCAGGTTGCCCTGAATTTTCAGCTCGCCGCTCACATTCTTCTGCAGTGTACCCCCATTGATTGTGACATCACCTTTACCAAAGGCTGTCTGAGAAGCCCCTACTAGTATGCCCTCTTCGAGCACTGTGCCCCCAGAATAAGAGTTGTTACCCTCCAGCTTCAGCGTACCGCTGCCTGTCTTGGTCAGCCCGCCGACTCCAGCGATATGATTACGCCAGCTGTCTAGCGCGTGGAAGCCGCCATTCGTACCATCCATATTTACAGTGATTGCTTCCGGGAAGGAACCGAAGCCGTCTGCAGCTGCATACAGATTCAGACGTCCCCAGCCCTCTTCATCATCCAGCAGCGGGTAGCCGGAAGGCAATGCTGTAGTAGCCAGTACGGTACGACGCTGCTCGGCATCCAGGTATGGCTGGCGAGTCTCCAGCAGCACCTCTGCACCTTTAGGTACCACGGCAGGTGCCGTAGTGGATTGAATGGGTGCGAAGCCATATGTCAGGCGTTCCATGTACTTTTTCTCATTAGCAACCGTATCGGTGTAAAGATCGTTTGCTGTACCTTGCTGCGTCAACAGCACTTCATGAGCCTGCTCATACGCTGCCTTCTTCAAGTCACTATGTTCTGGATCGTTCAGGATCGCAGCAGACAATGCTGTAGCCAACACACGTCCACCCATGACATCCATCGGTGAATGCATACCCGCTACGACGCGGCTATCTCCCAGCTCTGAGGCACTGGCTAATAGCTCCTGATAACGCTCTGGTACAGCGTAAGCCATAGCAAATGCAGTCAGATAGGCAGCATTCGTATGTCCACTAGGGAATCCTCCGTCAGTAGTAGGATCATCTTTTTTGGCTGGCAGCAGCGTAGGAATGATCAGAGAATCATCTGCCCAGCGGAATGGACGCTTATAGTTGAAATAATTCTTGGACGGGTTCGAGGAGGAATACTCGCCACGCAGCGTGTTCACCAACGTAACGACCTTGCCCAGCTTGGATTCTGGATCGCCTGCATTGTTGCCTTCATCATCATATTTCTTGGATGTGGCATCTTGCGCAACACTGGTAATGGTGGTGACTGCTCCGGCATTCTCACGATAAATATCCGTCAAGGAACCCAGACCATCAATGACGCTATAGCTTTGGCTTCTGCGGTCACTTAGATAAGCATGCTCTTCGTCAGCGGCTGTCCGGCTGGCTGCAATGTCAGCCACCTTCTGAATGTTGGCATCCAGTACACTGCTGTTCAGCTTCGTACCTGAATCCCAGGAAGCACCTGGCTTCCACAGCTTATTGAATTCAGACAGCAACCGAAGTGCAGGATTGGTATCCTCGGTCTTGAAGTCTGATTTATTATTCTTGTAATGATCTACGAAGCTCGTTGAGGCTTCAGCTGGGGTACTAGCTGTTGGAGTCGATGTTGCTGATGTAGATGGTGTGGTTGTAGCTGGTGTAGTCGTTGCTTCTGCTGCACCTACCTGGCTTGCGCCCAGGGTGCTCGACAGCAATGCTACTGACAACAACGCAGCGGAGGCATTCCGGTTAAGATGTTTCATGACTTGCATCAAATCCTCTCTTTATCCAATTCTCTTCTCACCGTTCTCTTGGCTATGACGCCCCAAAAACACTCCTATCTCATCCATAGGATGGAGTTGATTCCACTCCATACCGTGACATTAGACAAGGTTACTGTATATTTATTAATTCTAACGTCATTTTATGTAAAATGAGTTTTTACATGAGAAGAGCGGATTTCCGATAAGACGATTTCTATATATAATATTTACGGTTTTACATATTCCATTAACCAGCAATCCCTTAATTCTCCTTCATGCAGCTCGTGCTTCTCTAGATACTTTTTCTTGGTAAATCCGCACTTCTCATAGACTCTTATGGCCCTTGTATTCCAAGCCTGCGGATCTAATACAATCTTGCTTGCCCCTCTCTTCTCAACGAGATGCTTGACCACCGCTGTTATAAGCTGGGAGCCTATGCCCTGATTCCAATACTCAGTCTCCCCTATAAACTGATCCATTCCATATAAGCCAGCCGAATGACCTTCATAGCCATATATTTGTGCTTCATCATCATCAAGAGGATAGATTTGGATATAACCAATGTCCGTGCCTTTATGCTCCATGATATACGAGCTCATGTTATCTTGATGATCGAAAAAATGCTCTTGCACCAATGCCGAATCATGCGGACGATCACGACCTTCATAGTATGTCAATACCTCAGGATCGCTCAGCCACCTGACAAGTGTGCTCGAATCGCTAAGCTCAAGCGCCCGCAGTTGCAAATCATCATTCAGAACAATAATCATCTGTATTCTCCTTATTTTGGAATGTACTCACTCTAGACTCTCGCTTGATGAAGCGCAGGTAATATGTCACTAGACCATTTTATTTTATATTTATCCTTAACATTTCACAAAAACATAAAGGATTTTACTGATTAATCCAGAATATATATCGCTGTACTCTCAATTCAGAAAGGAGAATATCTGGATGATTCGATGGGTAACTGCCAGACTCACAAGAAACACCGTAGTAGTAATGCTAATTCTTTTGTTAACGATTGCAGGTTCTTCATGGGGAGGAGGCGCTATAGCTGCAGCATCTGAACCCCAACCTACGGGGACCACACAGCATGATGAGCATACCACCAATCACAACGCACAGAATACTCCGCTCACGAAAGCTGCACCTCATCCTGTACAGATACCTACTTTCTCGAACGTCTCTGTCCATGATCCTTCCATTGTGAAGGATGGCGATACCTATTATGTATTCGGCTCACACATTGCCGCAGCCAAGTCTACCGACTTGACTCACTGGACTTCTTTTGCAAACGGTTACACAACACCAGGGAACACACTGTATGGTGATTTATCCGAGAACCTTGCCGGTTCCTTCGCCTGGGCCGGGGAGAATGATTCAGACAGCAAAGGCGGGTTCTCCGTGTGGGCACCTGATGTATTCTGGAATGAGGACTATATTAACGAGGACGGCTCGAAGGGAGCCTATATCATCTATTATAGCGCCTCCTCCACCTATATTCGCTCTGCGATCGGGATGGCGGTATCCCAGGATATTGAAGGTCCATATCAATATGCTGATACAATCGTGTATTCAGGCTTCACGAGAGACAGCGCCTTTGACCGGGACAGCCAGGTGGATAAGAAATGGACCCATACCCACATTCAACACTTAGTTGAGAAAGGAACGCTGGCTGGCCCAAGAGCAGAATGGTTCAATGCTGATGGTTCCTACGGTAATCACTTGTTCCCGAACGCTATTGATCCGACGGTCTTTTATGACACAGATGGACGGTTGTGGATGACCTATGGCTCATGGTCGGGAGGGATTTTCCTGTTGGAGCTGAACAAGACCACTGGAGCACCAATCTATCCGGGACAAGATGGTACGACAGCCGACGGGCGAATGATTGATCGCTATTTTGGTATCAAAATCGCTGGCGGCTATGGTGAGTCTGGTGAAGGACCTTATATCGAATACAATGAAGATACTGGTTACTTCTACCTATACGTCACCTATGGCGGGCTGGCTTCGGACGGCGGCTATAACATGCGAACCTTCCGTTCCACCTCGCCAACAGGCCCATACCTGGATGCGAAAGGACAAAATGCCGTGCTTCCGGAGGGAGCAAGAAATATCGATTATGGCAACAAGCTGATCGGCAACTTCCTGTTCGACAGCAAGATCGGAGATCCGGGTGAAGGAATCGGCTATGGCTATGTATCTCCGGGGCACAACTCGGTCTATACCAATCCCGATAATGGTCAAGTGTTTCTGGTCTTCCACACCCGCTTCCCGCAGCAAGGAGAGCTGCACGAGGTACGTGTTCATCAGATGTTCATGAACGAGGATGGCTGGCCCGTCGTCGCTCCTTACCGTTATAGTGGTGAGACCCTGACCCCACTCGCTGACGATGCACTTGTCGGTGATTACCAATTCATCGCACATGGCAGCGATTCCTCTGCCGAGATTAAGCATGTACAGTCTGTACGTCTTAACGCAGACTTTACCGTTACAGGAGATCTACAGGGTACCTGGCAAAAGACAGGAGTGGCACAAGCACGTCTCTCGCTGGATAATGGCGTATATGAGGGTGTCTTTCTAAAACAATGGGATGAGGTTACCGAGCAGGAGCAGATTGTCTTCACTGTTATGTCCGAACAAGGGGAAATGCTCTGGGGCAGTCAGCTGACGGAGCTGCCTCCGACTACTGTTGTAGACAACGTATATCGAGAGCTTACCCTTGGGGATACCAGCAAGGTCAAAGCTAACCTTTCCTTGCCAAGTGAAGGAAGCCGTCAATCGTCTATTACATGGGCCACTTCAGACCCTAGTATAGTCACAGCAAGTGGCGAGATCGCTCGCCCTGAAGCCGGGGAACAGGCCGTGTCGGCCACCCTGACAGCGACAATAACCAAAGGGAATATTCACAGGCAGAAGTCCTTTACCGTTACAGTCATTCCGTATGAAGCAGCGAAGCTGACCGCTCAATATTCATTTGACGGGAATTTGCAGGATCACACTGGTTCATTCGTTGCCGGGGAAGTGATTGGAGACCGCATAGACCGCGCAGGTGGCACCATTACCTACACAGATGGCATTAGCGGTCAGGCTGCCGTCTTTGATGGGGCATCTGGAGTAGCGCTGCCAGATGGACTGTTATCCGGTGACTCTTATTCCGTTGCACTCTGGGTCAATCCCGAGGAGTTGACCATGTATACCACCACCTTCTTCGGCGCCGCAGACGCTAATCACTGGATCAGCCTGCTGCCAAGAGGCCCTGAGCAGAATACGATGATGCTCTGGTCTGGTAGCTCACCTTGGTACACGGGTAGCACCGGGCTGAGCATTCCCACGAATGAATGGACTCACCTTGCCTTCACTGTGGAGGAAGGGGTAGCCAACGTATTTGTAAATGGACAGCTTCAATTCACAGGGAGTGGATTCCCTAATCATTTCACGTCTCAGACTGGAGTCTTCAGTCTGGCTGTGAACTGGTGGGACCCACCGTTTCACGGGAGCATGGACGAGCTGAATATCTTCGATGGAGCGTTGTCTCCTGCGCAGGTAGCAGAGCTGGCACAGCCGTAAGCTCACGTACTCATGAGCTCAAACTAATAAAGCTTATAGATGCGTCAACTACAAGCTAACACGTTTGACTGCATACGATTTCGAGTTTGGATGATCTTCACATATTTGTTGTTAGCGAAAAATTTGATATATACTAATACACTTACAACTTGATCTGGTCAAGTCATGCAGATGTAATCATTCAGTGCAACCTTCAGTGCACAGTTACACTAAGAAGACGGAGCCACATTCATGGCTCCGTCTTCTTTCACATCTATATCTTTACTATTATGCCTATTTCATAGCTGTTCGATCAATCAAAGTCATAGTCACTATAGTCATCATCGTGGTCGTCATCGTCATCGTCGTCATCCCAGTCCTTATCGACATGCAGCACCTTGCCTGTGCCTGCATCAATTACGACATCAGCCGTACCGCCGCTAATCCGTACTTCAATTTCATAGACCAGCTTGCCACGTTCACGATCCAGCTCCAGTTCCAGAACTCTGCTACCATTGACCTGCTTCAAAGCAATATCAGCAGCCTTCTGCTCATTAATCACCGTATTGGAAGAAGTCTGCTTATTGGTACTGGATGATGACTGTGCTGACTGACCGGATTGTCGACTGATTACCTTATCATGATCGTCATCCATGCGGATCTTCAGCACTTTGCCTGTGTAAGCATCTACCAGAACATCTCGTTCCTGCCCCTGGCTATTCTCAATATCCACCTCGTAATAGAGGCTTGTGCCCTTGCGTTCCAGTTCGACGCCCTCTACCGTGCCATTGAAGGCAGCAAGTGCCTTCTGTACGGCTTGCTCAGCACCGATCCGCTGCTTTTCGTTTTGATTGACGGAATTCGACGCCGCCTCTGCCTGCCCTGACCCGATCCATCCGGCACCATAAGCCCCTCCGAGTAGTAGCGTACCAGCTAATGCGCTGATGACAATGGCTTTTTTGCTCATTTTCTTAGTCTTTGATGTTGTTCTTGGTGTTGTTGGTGTCTTCATCATTCTAACTGCCTCCCTCTGGCTGTTCTGTGTTCCTGTAGCTACTATAACCGTAGAACATGAGAACTCTCCGTCAGGAACATTAGAATTTGATGAGAAAATAGCGATATCCATTGCTCGGGTCTTTAATCTCTACCTGTATAGATTGAACTGAAAATGTTAAGAGTTCGGGTCCGTGCAACTGCGGTGAACGTTTGAACCTCCGTTGCTTATTCCCCTTTCTCAATTTTACAGGTTCAATCTATATAGCTGTAACGAAGTTATTGGTATCGTCACTCTCATGCATCGTCATCATCGTCATCTTCTTCTTCATCATCATCGTCCCACGCAATGGACATCACCTTGCCGGATATGGCATGAATTTGTACGACAGCCTCCCCCTTGTTTGGGGAATCGATCTCAACCAGATAATACCTGTTGCTCCCGCGGCCACTGTATTCAATCTCTTTGACCTCACCAGGAACCTGTGCCTGGGCCAGTCTGGCCGCTTCACGCTCGCTGACAGCACGCTGTCCATCAGTTGCTGTCCCTTGGCCAGTAGCAGGCTTGCTGCCGGAGGTTCCACCACTACCTTCTCCAGCACCTTTTCCTGAACTATCATCCGTGCTTCCTGAGCCCGAAGCATCGGTTGAGTCCCCCGATCCTGACGGACTGGTCGGAGCTGAGCCTTGGTTACCGTCAGGCCTTCCTGTCTGACCATTGCCCCCACTCGATCCCTCCGCCGGACTCCCATGACCTTCGCTAGCTCCCGCAGGCACAGGAAAGGCCGTTGCCACTGGAGCTGAAGAGACTGGTGTCTCTAGTCGCTGAATCGAATGAATCATGCCATCAACCGGGTTGACCTTCAGCTCATACAGCCCCTGCGTGGAGCGAAGTTGAATCATGTAGCTTCCTTCATGCAGCTGAACACTCTCTACCTCGCCCTCGTATTGTGCCAGGACACTACGTACAGCCTGTTCCTGGTTCAACGCTGCTACCGGAGCCTCCTGACGGAGCCACTGTGTCCCGGCCATCAGGAGTACAAGGAGTACCAGCACCGCTGCCGCTGTCCATCCTATCCTTCGTTTGCTCCGCTTCATATGCTTCGCCTCCTTCTAGCCCTGTGGCTCGATCATCTGCTCTCGTTGCGGAATCCACAAGGTCACCGTTGTGCCCAGTCCCTCCACGCTATCCAGCTCCAGACGTATGCCGAGGGCCTCAGCAATCTGTGCACCCAGAGCGAGTCCCAGTCCCGATCCGCCACTCTTGCGATTACGAGCCTCATCGACCCGATAAAAGCGGTCAAACACACGTGGCAGGTCCTTCTTGGGAATGCCAATTCCCCGATCGACCACGCGGATGTAGGCTTCCTCTCCTCGCTGCCCGACCGTTATTGCAATCGATTCCTCACTGTACTTTCTTGCATTGTCCAGGAATATGAACAATAGCTGACGCAGCTTCTGCTCATCTGTATATCCACTAATCGGCTGCTCCGCTGGCTTGTCGAGAGCCTGGTTCGCAAGTTCAGCCTGCTCTGCCGTAGCATCGGCTCCATCACTCACCACGAATTGCCCCTCATCGCTCATCTCGAATGTGCGTTGTCCAACCGCTACCTCACGATGATAAGCCTTGCTGAAGGCTCTTGCCGCCTCCCTGCTCAGCTCCTCCAGATCGACTACGCTCAGCTCCAGCTTCCATTGCTCCTTCGGACTGGCCAGCATCAACAGCTGCTCGGTCAGCTCCTTCATACGGATCGCCTCGGAATGAATAGCATTAACAGACTCGTCCAGAAGCTCGGGACGCTCTGCACCTCTGCGCTTTAGCAAGCTGGCATAGCTCTCAATAATGGTCAGCGGCGTCTTCAGCTCATGTGAGGCGTTAGATACGAACTGCTGCTGCTTCTCATAATTGCTTTCCAACAGATCAATCATCGCATTGAAGGTATGCCCCATATCTACTAGCTCATCCCCGCCTTTCTCTTGCAAGGCAAGCCTACGGAAACGCCCGCTGCGCCGGATATCATTCATCGTCCGGGTCATCATCTCAATGGGGCGCATAATCAGTCTGGAGAGCAGACGCCCGGATAGCAGCACGGGGATCAAGGAGATCACGGTTACAACGAGGAGCACCACTCGAAGCATATTTAAGGTGCCCATCGTTGCCTCTATACTCTCTGTGAACTGCACATTCATAATTTCACCATTCGTCCAAATGACAGGTACAGATACACTGATATATCTCTTTCCCTCTAAATCATGCATTTGCATCATAAAAGTAGTCGAATACGCAGGTCTCCAGTCGCTCAGGGCAGCCTCCGACAGAGAGGTAACTGGAGCTGGCTCTACTCCCTGCTCACGTACAATTCGAATCATTCCACTTACCGGTACGAAGCTCCGCAGCAGGTCCTCCGCCGGAATCATCTCTGCAGCGTCTCGAATACTCGTTGCCGCTTGATATCCCTCCGCTTCAGCCCGCTGCATCTCGTGCTGCACGATTTGCTGGCTAAAGGCAATATATACAGACACATTCATAAGGATCAGAAGAACGGCAAAAAGGACCGAGGAGTACAGATGTATCTTGCTCCCTAGCCTCATGGCTTGTCCTTTAGTACATAACCGACGCCCCGCACCGTATGAATGAAGGCTGTACTGCGGTTATGATCAATTTTTTTGCGTAAATAGCGAATATACACATCCACTACATTCGTCTCCCCGGCATATTCGTAGCCCCATACTGCAGACAGCAGCTGCTCCCGGTTCAGCACCTGACGTTGATGCTTCAGCAGATATACCAGCAGATCGAACTCACGGGGAGTCAGTTCAATGGCCTCATTGGCCCGCAAGACTTCTCTGGTACTCTCGTTCACCTTGAGCTCCCCAGCTGTAAGCCATGTCTCACTAGGCAGATCTCCATCCTCTGCGGTCACGGACACTACGGTCCGCAGGACGGCCCGAATGCGTGCCAGCAGCTCTTCGATCTCGAAGGGCTTGGTAATATAATCATTGGCCCCCAGATCAAGACCAGCCACCTTGTCCTCCACCATACTGCGCGCTGTCAGCAAAATAACTGCTGTCCGTCGATCCTGTGAACGAATCCGTCGCAGCAGTTCAATTCCGCTCATTCCGGGCAGCATAACATCCAGCAATATCAGGTCGAAGGCTCCTGCCCGATAGGCCTCCATCCCCGCTGTCCCATGATCTGCTATAGTAACCTTGTAGCCCTCGCATTCCAATTCAATTTCAAGCAATCTTGAAATCTTGGGCTCGTCCTCTACGATCAATATCGACTCTCCGATGTTAGTGCACCTCCTACCCACCAATAGCTTCCAATCGCCCGCCTGTTGGCGCCAGCATTCATCAGTCCAGCCGGGATAGCTTACGCAGACTGGCTACAGCATGCTGGACCAGCTCCGTCAGGTCCTCCATCTGCTCCTCATTTATACGCCGCCGAAAGTGCAGCTCCGCCATATGATCGTACACTGGAGATAATGCTCCATACGAATAAGCTATTCGTTGCGTAAGCTCTGCCTCCGCACTCCAGTCATCTGTCAGCACCTGTCTGGCATACTCACATTGGGCTCGCAGTTCATCCTCAGCTTTGGCTTCCATGCTAAAGGTTAGCAGAACCTGACAGCCTGGCACGTGCCCTTCCATATCCAGAATTTCTGTCGCCAGATCCAGTAGTCCCGTATCCAGCTGCAGCTCCGCTGTGACCCCTGAGGCTTCAGCAAGCTCGAATTGAATAGCACACCTCCGAGACATGACAGACATCTCCATGAGATCCTTTCGGCCCGTGATCCGGATGATGCCATCCAGATTGTCCAGATCGTACAGCTCATTCTCCAGTGCCACCTTCAGATTGTCGAAAATGGTGGGATCAAACCTCATCATGTTTCTTCTCCTTCACATAGCTACCCAATATCGCAATAGAGCCGACCTAATAGTGAAGCCTTACACCAGATCTGCCTTGTACACAAGTCCGATTTGCTTGCGGGCCTCTTCCATGACCTCTGCAACCGCCAGCGAGCATTCCAGGGAGTTGACGAGGCTGTCACGCGCACCCTGCTGAATGAGCTGAATGAATTCGCGAATCTCATAATACATCGGCTCATGCATCTGCGGACGGGTCAGATCCTCGACATTGCCATCACGGTAATGAATCTTCACGTCGTATGGCTGATTGATCTTGTCAATGACCATGGTACCCAGTTCACCCTGAATTTCAGCGGGCACGTAGGAGTTCGTAATCTTGGAATGCAAAACGACCGCATCCATTTCCGGATACAGCATGTTAATGCTTCCCTCTCCATCTACCCCGGAGCCAAGCATAATTCCGACCGCCTTGACGGTATGCGGTTTGCCAAATAGAGCCACCATTGGATACAGGCAATAAATGCCGAGATCCATCAAGGAGCCATTGGAGAATTCGGGATTAAATGCATTCAGGACTGTGCCTTCCTTGTACGCATCATACCGTGATGAATACTGACAGTAGCTTGCAAAGTAGCGGCGTACCTGACCTATTTTAAAGAGATTCTCTTGAATAATCGTGAAATTGGGCATCAGTGTAGACTTCAGCGCTTCCATGAGCAATACATTATTCTCTCTGGCTACTGTAATCATCTCCCGCAGCTCACGGCTATTGGAGGCCATTGGCTTCTCACAGAGGACATGCTTGCCGTGCTTCATACAGAGAATGGCCTGCTCCGCATGAAATGAGTTAGGACTGGCAATATATACGGCATCTATAAGATCAGACTGCAACATCTCCGTCAGTCCAGTGAACACCGTTGGATGGTTATACTTCGCAGCAAACTCGGCACCTTTCTCCTCAGTACGCGAATAGATGGCTGTCAGACTGAAATGATCCGTCTCCTGCGCAGCTTGAATAAAACGCTCCGTAATCCAGTTAGTTCCAATGATACCAAATCGTACCACAGTATCCCTCATTCCTCTAAAGTGGTTAATCTGTCTGTCTGTTATTCTCTCACCACAGACTCACTCTGTCCACAAGGAATATTATGATTTTGAAGTATTATTTATTTGAACCAGCCCTTCTCCTTGAAGAGCGTGATGGCTTCAATGCGGTTGCCTACATTTAATTTATCCAAAATAATGGAAATATAATTACGGACGGTCCCTGTTGTGATGAATAGCTCACCCGCAATTTCCTTCGTATTTTTGCCATCAGCAATTAGCAGCAGTACTTCCTTCTCACGCTCTGTCAGCGGGTTCTCCTCATGAAAGACGTCATCCACAAGCTCCGGTGCGTATATCCTTCTGCCGCTCATGATGCTGCGGATGGAGGTTGCCAGCTCTTCACTGGGACTATCCTTCAGCAAGTAGCCATGAGCTCCAGCCTTCAGCGCTCGTTCGAAATAACCGGGCCGGGCAAAGGTCGTCAGAATCAAAATTTTGCAGCCGAAGCCTCTCAGCTCCTCTGCGGCGTCAAGCCCGCTCTTGAGCGGCATCTCAATATCCATGATGCAGACATCAGGCTGATGCAGCTGCACCAGCTTGACGGCTTCCTCTCCGTTGCCAGCCATGCCTACTACCTGCATATCTTCCTCCAGGTCCAGCAGGGAGGCAAGGGCTCCCAGCAGCATTCGCTGATCCTCTGCAATAACAATAGATATCATGCCTCTGCCTCCTTAGGGGTCTGCTTCAGTACATTCGGAACACGAATCTCGACGACAGTTCCCTTCTCTGCGCTGATGCTTAGATCTCCATTCACAAATTCAAGCCGTTCCTTCATTCCCCGTAGTCCATTGCCCTTAATGAGCATATGATCCCCAGCACTAGCAATTCCGCAGCCGTTGTCCTCCACGCGAAGCAGCAATTCTGTACGCTGAGGCGCAATAGTCACCTTGCATTCCGTGGCCCCGCTATGCTTGACTACATTGGTGATGGCTTCCCGCAGGCACATGCTCAGCACATTCTCATTCAGTAAGGAGGTATCATTCAGATGAGTGCTGCCCTCCAGGATAAAATCAATCTCCGCAGCCTTCAGAATCTGCTTAATGCGAAATACCTCATCCTCCAGACTGGTCCCACGCATGCGAGTAACTAGCTCTCGAACCTCCTTGAGCACGCTACGCGCTGTCTGCCGGACATCATCAATCTCTTCCTTGGCCCGCACCGGATTGCTCGTAATCAGCTTGCTGGCCAGATCACTCTTCAAGCCGATCAAGGACAGCTTTTGGCCTATTGTATCGTGCAAATCTCTGGCAATCCGCTGCCGCTCCTCCAGCATCACCAGCTCGGAGATTCGCTTGTTCGCGTGCTCCAGCTTGCCCTGAAGCTGGTCGCTCTTATTCCGCGTATATGTCGTGACGGGGAGCAGCACGGCTCCAATCGTACTAAGCAGCACGAAGGGCAGTTGGGTAATGAATATAGGATTCTGAGTGACAAAGCCGTAGTTGATGGCTGCAATCGCTGATACAAGATGAATCGTGTACAGCGTAATGAAGCCGGCTTTGTTCTTGATATTCCCGATAAAGAACGCTGCAAACAGTGAGAAATATACATAGCCGAACAGCAATGTCATCCAGATCGAGATCAAGATTTGAACGCTGATCCAGAAGTATACTTGCCACCCTTTGGTTAGAAAGGACAATACATAGCTAATGAAAAAAGCCACGATCATAATGCAGCCAAGCACAATCTGATAAGTCGATGCGGGGAACACAAAATAAAAAGGGAGGATATACAAAACCACCCATATATACGGACTGAGGCCAGTGCTTTTGTGTAGAATATGATACCATTTTTGCACGGCTGTTCTTCCTTCCTTGGAGAGACCCGCTGCCTCCTGCTTTGCTATAACTTTGCTTTACCTAATACCTTGACTAGTCAAATATGAGTGTAGAGCCGCTGCAAGCGGGGAGCCCTGTCGACCACTGTTAAGCTTGCTGTTCTTTCGAACGAAGTTGATAAAATGATGAACAGCAAGCTTAAAGGCGGACACTCCGTTTCTCTAGGGCTTCCCCGCTTTTCGCTAACCACGCTCTCTGTAGATCATTCAGACCAGAAATTGTATTCGGCAAAGGTCCTAGTTACCCTATCTGGTCACATTGTTCCCCCGCAAGGGAGAACCAGAACCAGGTCCCGCCGCCTGTTCAGTAGCTGCTGATGACTTACGAAGCAAATGCCTGACCTCACCAAAACTGACAAAGGTCTTGCGCTGCTCATCCCATAGCCGAAACCGAAGCGACTTCAGGCTTGTGCCGATGGTAATTGTTGTTGCCTTTTGCAGCGGTGGAGTTGCATTATGAGCTTCCTCCAGATAATAGTTAGGCACCTTCGGGCTCAAATGGTGAACATGATGGAATCCTATATTTCCTGTGATCCATTGTAGCACGGCAGGTAGCTTGTAATAAGAGCTTCCTTCTACCGCAGCATTCACATAGCTCCATTCCTCATCATGCTCAAAATAGGATTCTTCAAACTGGTGCTGAACGTAGAACAACCAGATCCCGAGCATACCTGACACGAAAAACACCGGAGCCTGCACAAGAACAAAGGCCTCCCAGCCGATAGCCCAGCATAACAGAGCATAGAGAACAACGATGGATATATTGGTTACATGCGTATTGATTTTTTCCTTGCGCTTTGCTCCTTTACGGTTGAAGCGATAAGAGATCAGGAATATATATATTGGCCCTAGAACGAACATGACAAGCGGGTTACGATAAAAACGATAGGCCAAACGCTGCCAGAAGCCTGCAGCCACATACTCCTCGATGGTAAGCACCCACATATCGCCCGTACCACGCTTATCGAGATTGCTGCTCGTGGCGTGATGAATAGCATGGGTATTTTTCCACTGCTGATAAGGACAGAGTGTGATGACACCCGTAATGGTGCCCACGATATCATTGGCCCGTTTGCTCTTGAAGAAGGATTGGTGACCACAGTCATGAAATATGATGAAGGTGCGGATGATGAAGCCTGCCGCAACGATCGAGATCGGGAGTGTAAGCCAGTACGAGATGGACAGGCTTAGATAGGCCGCATACCACAGCAGCAGCAAGGGCCCCAGCGTATTGATCAATTGCCAGATGCTGGACCTCGTATTCGTCTGCTCAAAAGCAGCTACATTTTTTTTTAGATGGGACAAACGGGCTTGATCCTTCATACATTTCCTCCTCGGATATCGCCTAATTCCAGCACGGAGGCCCATTAGACGCATTGAACTACTATTATCCTAAAGGAAAGCGTCCACCCGCAGTAGTCACAAACGTCAAGTCGAAGACATGACAAATGTCAAGTCGAAGACATGACAAATGTCATGCCCTCAGCTCACATTCGTTGTCACCTATTGAGTTGTCACCTATTGAATCGAATCCCTTCACCATGTATAGATTAATTCAGCTGCCGTAAGGTGCCCCCAGCTCAATAATGTTGTGGTCCGGGTCCAGAATATAGATCTGGGCGAAGCCTGCAACACTATCTGGACGGGCTTCATAGTGGATTCCCTTGGCATCCAGCCATGCGATGGCTTCGCTGTAGCTCTTGATCCAGATGGAGAAGTGGCCATCCGTCGTATCGATCTCGCCCGAGCGCAGCGTCTCGCCAGGAGGATGCTCCAGCAGATGAAGCTGCTGGTCGGTACCCACCGCGTACCACACTCCTCTAGACTTGAACGGGGGACGCTCCAGCTCCCGCAATCCCAGCACCTCTGCATAGAAGACCTTAGCTCTTGCTAGATCTCTCACTGCCAGACTTACATGATGAAGTCGTTTGAAGCTTATCATCCAACTCGGCCTCCTGCCATTAAATTAATAGATTCTCTTCATGATTACCCTAATACATGCTATAGCAAAAAACAGCTAATATAGCAAAGAATATAGCAAAAAACTGCCTCGCAGTCTCCTGTCGAGGCAGTCTAGCTAGTTCATATTTGCTGCTTCATAGATCAAACATCGTTACATCGATTCTGACATTTTTTGTTTCAGCCCTTTTGGTGATTGAATCGAGCTACTAATTCTCTGGATAATCTCATCCATGGAGTCCGGGTCATGTACATCATACTCATCAATGTTCAAGCGCAGCACCGGACAAATCCGGGATTGCTCGAATTCCTCGATCCACACTGAATATCGGCCATACATCTCCTCCCAATAGGAACGATCTGTCTGGATCTCCATTTCACGTCCACGCAGCTGGATTCGCTCCAGAATGGAGGGCAGACTACCATCCAGATAGACAAGCACGTCCGGGTGTGGAAAATAGGGCGTCATCACCATAGCCTGGAACAGGCTGGTGTAAGTCTCATAATCCATTTTCGACATTGTGCCTTTATCAGCGTGCATTTTTGCGAATATTCCCGTGTCCTCATATATGGATCGATCCTGCACGTAGCCGCCGCCAGCCTCGACAATCGCTTTTTGTTCTTTGAATCGCTCCGCCAGAAAATACACCTGCAGATGGAAGCTCCATCTGGAGAAGTCCTGATAAAAGAGTTCAAGATACGGATTCTGCTCCACCTTCTCCATCGAGGTCTTGAAGCCCAGACGCCCTGCAACAGCGGAGGTCAGCGTGGATTTGCCGACTCCTACCGTACCTGCAACCGTAATCAGCGCCTGCTGTGGAATGGAATGATCTTTCATGGTATAAGCTCCTTTGCTAGAAAAAACGCAGGTCTGTAGCTCGGCTACAGACTAGAGTATTGTACCACAGCAAGCTCCTGTGGGAAGAGTCCCACGGCTCAGTTTTTGGACTGTGCAGATCGGCGAACATCCAGATAGCCACGGCCTTGAATATATTCCGGCAGCTTACGGTCCTCACAGCCCTCCAGCAGCCTTCTCTTAATCTCGTCAGGCGTGGCTCCTCTGAATCGTTCCAGCAGCAAGGCAATTGCTCCAGCGCAGATCGGAGTAGCCATCGACGTGCCTGACATGGTCGTATAATCGCTGCCAATCCGGCTGGGCTTGTAGAGCTTGTCCAGATAAGAACCGGGGGAACGGAGCGATACGATATCCGTGCCAGGCGCGAGCAGGTCTGGCTTCATAAGCTGATCCATCGTCGGCCCTCGGCTGGAGAAATCCGACGGCACATCATCCCCACGGTCCACTGTATTGTTATCATTCATGGCACCGACTGTAATGACTCGACTGCTAATGCCGGGACTGGAAATGGTTCGCTCCTCGGGCCCTTCATTACCAGCTGCGACGCACACGACCATGCCGCATTCCCATGCCTTTTCCACAATCTTGACTATCGGATCATCCGCTGCCCGGCTGACTGCACGACTCCCCAAAGACATCGACAGAATATCAATGGAGTACTTCTCCTTATGATCGATGCACCACTGCACACCGGCAATGACGGTAGATAGCCGACCTGAGCCCCGCTTGTCCAGCACCTTGACACCAACGAGCTTGGCTTCAGGGGCAGGGCCCGCATACACTCCACCCGAGGCGCGTCCATTCCCGGCTGCATCACCGGCGCAGTGGGTCCCGTGCCCGTTATCATCATAAGGAGCTGCTTTATGATTCACCATATCTTGAAACGCTACAATTCGGTTCTCTGGCTCCGTCAAATCCTCATGCGGATAGATTCCCGTGTCGAGGATTGCAATCGTAACCTCCTTGCCTGTCAGCCCCTCTTCATGAAGCCAATCGGCATGCACGGACGGGGTGGCCACATTCAGCAGCGCCTTGAACTCACGATCAGCATGCACCTTCTTGATCTGGTAGCCGCTGCTCAGCAGCTCTTCAATGCCCTGGAGCGTGATGTCAGCGGCGCAGCTGGATATCGCCGGGAACTTGTACTTCACACGGCAGCCATAATACTGCCTTGCCGTCTGGTGAGTGAAGCTTACCATGTCCGCATACGAATCTACTTGATCCTCGAATTCGATAATGACCGAATAGGTCTGTGTTTTCTTCAGGAAACGCTCTAATGCAGTGTGCAGTACACAAGGCGTCCACCGAAATAAAGTGCGGTACAGTTCCAGAATCTGATTGCGCAAATCCTTGTCCAACTGCTTCGCATGCTGCCTGACAAGCTGCAGCATCGAGTAGACTTCCATAGGAACCCCTCCTCTATTGAGATCAAGGTATTCTATGAGTGTCGACAGGAAGGGGTCACGTTGATAGACCAGAATTTGTCGAATATTTCCTTGCGAAAAATTTGACATGGCACTACCGATAGACAAAGGATCGTAATAAAATAAGTTCATTATAAAATCAGATTCGATCAGGTTCTATTTTCTTGGTCTTATGGAGGGATATAAGTATGCAACAAGAAATGGTGATGGAGATTGTCGAATGGGGTACACCCGCTTACGAAGAGACCCTCCAATTGAGAGACGAGGTGCTGCGCAAGCCGCTTGGCATGAGTATCGCCAAAGATTCCCTGGAGGGCGAGGAACGGGACATTCACATCCGGGCACGTCTGGGATTAGCCACTGTCGGTGTATTGGTGCTTAGTCCTCAAGAGGAGGACACTTTGAAGATGCGGCAGGTCGCCGTAGACGAATCACTGCGGGGTCAGCAGATAGGACGCCGTATGGTCGTTTTTGCCGAAGAGATTGCGAGGGAGAAGGGCTATGCCAGATTCGTGCTGAATGCCCGTCAGGTTGCTATCCCCTTCTACGAGAAGCTCGGCTATAGCATCATTAGCGAGGAGTTCACTGAGGTAGGCATCCCTCATCGCAAAATGGCCAAGCTGCTCCAACCAGAGTAAGCTTGGCCTTCGAATGCAGGGTAACCGCAGAGCGCTTTTTACAGGCACACGTATGTCATATGAAGATGAGGAGCCTGATTAGCTCCAATATGGAGGCAACAATCTCACTACTCCCCTTGAACCCCTTTATGGAAAAGCCGATATCCCCTCCAGAAACGCTGTGTTCCCTCGTATTGCTCCCATCCGGTGGCTCCAGCCCATACTGTCTCTCCAGACGTAATCTCTCCTCAGGAGTGATCTGGTGAGCTTGTGTATTATCTACAGCCATAGAGGACTCTGCATAATCACTTATGGTTACCATGAATACTGCTACCATAACCAATATCGTGATAGATAAACGAGTAGAAAAGGTACGAAATACGTTGGACACATTAGACCCTCCTTGTTCAAAAAGTACATGAGTCCGCGGAAGACAGCAGCAGAGTACCTTAGAGTACCTTAGAGTACCTTAGAGCACTTTAGAGCACTTTAGAGCACTTTAGAGCGCTTTAGAGCACTTTAGAGCACTAGCAGACATGCGCCTGCGGCATGCACAGCGTACACTGGCTGCTCAAGCAAAATGCCCTGTATCCGGCTCAGGCTGGATACAGGGCATCATGCACCGCAGATGAATCAAACTGGCTTACGCCATAATTTTGCAAATATCATTGGTGAACTGTACAGGGTCCTCGACCGGCAGTCCCTCAATGAGCAGTGCCTGATTATAGAGCACGCCTGTGTACAAGTCCAGCTTGGCTTTGTCACTCGCAAAAGCTTCCTTCAGGGTCTGGAAGACCTCGTGATTGACGTTGATCTCCAGCACCTTGTCGGCTTGTACATCCTGTCCATTCGGCATAGCCTTCAGAATCTTCTCCATCTCGATCGTCAGTTCACCATCAGCGGACAGACAGACCGGATGGCTCTTCAGACGCTTGGACGCCTTGACCTGCTTGACCTTGCCATTCAACAAGGAGGTCATGTGCTCGAACAGATCCTTGTGCTCCTGCTCTTCAGCCTCTTCTGCAGCCTTGTCTGCTTCCGATTCCAGACCGAGATCACCACTAGATACGGACTTGAACTCCTTTTCCTTATAGTTCATGATCACCTTGATCGCGAATTCGTCGATATCATCGGTGAAATACAAAATCTCATAGCCCTTGTCAGCTACCATCTCGGTCTGAGGCAGCTTCTCAATGCGCTCAATCGACTCACCGGAGGCATAGTAGATATACTTCTGATCCTCAGGCATTCTCGATACATATTCATCAAGGCTGACCAGCTTCTTCTCCTTAGAGGAGTAGAACAGCAAGAGGTCCTGCAATACGTCCTTGTCTGCTCCATAGTTATTGTAGACGCCGAATTTCAGCTGGCGACCGAAGGAATTGTAGAATTTCTCATACGATTCTCTTTCGTCCTTCAACATACTCTGTAGCTGCCCCTTAACCTTGTTGCGGATGTTCTTCGCAATCAGGCTAAGCTGGCGGTCATGCTGAAGCATCTCTCGGGAAATATTGAGTGAGAGATCCTCGGAATCGACCATTCCCTTCACGAAGCCAAAGTAATCAGGCAACAGATCCGAACACTTGTCCATGATGAGCACACCATTGGAGTACAGCTCCAGCCCCTTCTCATACTCCTTGGTGTAATAATCGAACGGGGTATTCTCCGGTATGAACAGAATCGCATTATAGACTACAGCACCATCTGCACTGATATGTACATGCTTGAGCGGCTTATCGAAGCCGTAGCGCTTTTCATTATAGAAGTTGTTGTAGTCTTCATCGGTCAGCTCACTCTTGTTCTTACGCCAGATCGGCACCATGCTGTTGATGGTCTGCTCTTCCTGTACTTCCTCAAACTCGTTATCAGTGCCTTCCTTCAGACGGGAGCTCGTCATCTCCATCTTGATCGGATAGCGGATGAAGTCCGAATACTTCTTGATAATGCTCCGCAGACGATACTGCTCCAGGAACTCATCGTAGCTCTCTTCCTCGGTGTTATCCTTGATCTTCAGGATAATATCGGTTCCCGCAGTCTCCTTCTCGGCAGGCACGATGGTATAACCGTCTGCCCCCTTGGATTCCCACTTGAAGGCTTCATCCGAACCAACCGCCTTACTGATCACAGTAACCACATCCGCCACCATGAAGGCAGCGTAGAAGCCTACCCCGAACTGGCCGATAATATTATGACCGTCCTGCTGATCGTTCTCCTTCTTGAAGGCCAGGGAGCCACTCTTGGCAATAACGCCCAGATTATTCTCCAGCTCCTCCTTCGTCATCCCGATCCCGGTATCGGACAGCGTGAGCGTACGTGCGTTCTTATCGACGGACACTCTAATGAAATATTCCTCTTTATTAAAGACCAACTGCTCGTCTGTCAGAGCCTTGTAGTAGATCTTGTCGATTGCATCACTTGCATTAGATATGAGCTCGCGCAGGAAAATTTCCTTCTGGGTGTAGATGGAGTTAATCATCATTTCCAGTAGTCGCTTGGACTCCGCCTTGAATTGCTTCTTCGCCATGAAATAAATCTCCCCTCTATCATGATCATGATTAGGTTGATATATTAGCACTCCATCTGAAGGAGTGCTAAATCCTCCTTTTATATAACACATACTAATTTTGGATGTCAACTCTACACCTGACTCCAAGCATACAAATGAACACTCTGTAATCGACAAGGCCCGTCCCGAACACTTATAATGATGAACAAAGCCTCGAGCTTGAAACTTGAATGAATAGGAGTGAATTCAGGCTTATCATGATGTACATACTGGCTTTTTTGCTATCCTTCACGGTTGTTGTCATCCTTATTCCTCCACTCGGGCGGCTGGCGCATCGGCTTGATTTTGTCGACAAACCCCGCCGGGACGTAGAACGCAAGCTTCATAGGCAGCCGATCCCTCTGACGGCAAGCTACGCGATTTTCATCGGCTTCTTCATTACATACATTGCATTCACCAAGCAGCTATCCTGGGAGACCGCTGCGCTGGTTGCAGGCGGTATTCTACTGCTGACGATTGGTACCATTGATGATTGGTACAAGACGAAAGGCAAGGATTTCCCTGCGCTTCCCAAAATGATCATTCAGGTGTCAGCAGCGGTGTTAGTGTTTGCCTCAGGCATCTCTTTTACAGGCTTCGTGAATCCATTCAATGCGGAATATGTCCTGCTGCCCTTCTGGCTACAGTTCATTCTGACCATTCTGTGGATATTCGGAGTGACGACGGTGATTAACTTTTCCGACGGCATGGACGGGCTAGCAGGTGGTCTGTCTGCCATCTCAGCTATCACCCTGTTCATCGTCGCGTTAGCCAAGGGACAGAGTGATTCGGCGCTAATGTCGATGGTCCTCGTCGGTGTGACACTAGGCTATCTCAAATACAACCGTCCACCTGCCAAGGTATTCATGGGGGATGCTGGAGCCACCTTCCTCGGGTTCATTCTTGCCGTTATCGCATTGGACGGAGCCTTCAAGCAGGCTACCGTGTTATCCCTGTTCATCCCGATTCTGGCCTTGGGCGTGCCGATCTTCGATAATCTGTTCGTAGTGATCAAGCGATTCCTGCAGGGAAAAGCCATCTATGAGGCAGATGCGAGTCAAGCCCATTATCGTCTCCTCCGGGCAGGCTTGAATCACAAACAGGTCGTGGGCGTGCTCTATCTCATCAGTACCTGTCTATGCTTGTCCTCCATTATTCTGCTACTTCTGGAGTACACGCCAAGCTGAGGAGCAGGAGAATACAACAAAGAGCGAGTATTAGTGGCCTTTTGTCACTGATACTCGCTCTTTGTGCTTGGTACTTATTTTTTAATAATAACCTTATTCATCCCCACTCAAGACTCGACCAGCAAGAACAACTACTAACTAGATCGACGCCTTGCGTTTGAATAACAGGTACAGGAAGAACGGTGCGCCTACTCCGGCTGTGAACACTCCCGCAGGAATATCAAGCGGTTCAAAGAGCATTCTGCCCGCCAGGTCAGCCAGCAGCAGTGTTGTTGCTCCGATGAGGGCCGCCGCAGGGATCAGTACAGCATAGGAATGCCCCACGATTCGTCTAGCCATATGCGGGGCGAGCAATCCGATGAACGAAATCGTGCCTGCGAAGCCTACTGCGGCTCCTGCCAGAGCAACGCTGAAGCAGATCAGCAATAACCGATTCAACTGCAGTCTGCTCCCCAGGCCACTCGCAATCTCTTCCCCCAGCGCCAATATATTCAGCTCTTTGGCATATAGAAGAGACACCGGGATGAATATGGCTACCCACGGCCACATGGCCTGAATATGAGTCCAGTTCGTCCCGTAAATGCTGCCTGTCATCCAATTCAACACTTGGGCAGCCAGATAAGCGGGCCCGCTTATGAGCAGGAACATAGTAAGTGCGCTCATCGCCGTCGAGATCCCGACTCCAATAAGTACCAGCCGGAAGGTTGAGACCCCATGCTTCCAGGCCAAGATATAATTGAAAGCAGCGGCAACGAAGGCCCCGATGATAGCTATCATCGGTACCCAATGGATGCTCAGCCCCGAGAATAACGTCATGAACCCCACGACAGCTACGGAGGCTCCGCCCGTCACCCCAAGCAGATCCGGTGAAGCCAGCGAATTGCGGATCACCCCTTGCAGCAAAGCCCCCGATACGGCTAGCGCGGCCCCAATTAATATTGCCGCTACAACTCGTGGCAATCGGAATTGCATAATGATCAGATCACTACCCTCCGGATTACGGCGGAGGAGAGAGAGCAGCACTTCTTTTACAGGGATCGATACACTTCCTAAGGATAGACAAATGATGGACAATGCGACCACAACCAGACCAAGTCCGGTCAACATGGTGATGTGAACACCCTTGCTGCGTCTACGCATATTTCCTCCTTCTTGCCACATGAATCAGAAAAGGTACCCCGATCAGCGCGGTAGCAACACCGACAGGAACCTCCTTGGACACGAGGATGAAGCGCGAGGCCAGATCAGCAGATACCAGCAGTAGCGCCCCTGATACAGCCGCATAAGGAAGGAGCCAGCGATGGTCGTTACCTACTGCATAGCGGCAGAGATGCGGAATGACTAATCCGATGAATGCAATCGGCCCAGCAGCTGCTACAGCACTTCCAGCCAGCAGTACCACCGCTGCGGTGCATCCCAGCCGTATGAGCGTTAGCCGCTGTCCAAGTCCTTTTGCCTGCTCGTCACCTAAGGCTAGTACATTCAGCGAGCCTGCCAACAGGAAGGACAAGATGAGTCCCGCTATGATATACGGCAACACTAGCAGCAGATGCTCTGTATTCCGACCTGAAACAGAGCCAACCATCCAGAAGAGAGCTGATTCCAGTGACTGCTTGTTAATTAAGATCAGTCCAGAGGTGACCGAGGAAGCGAATGCGGCTACCGAAGCCCCTGCCAGCGTTAGCCGTATGGGCTCGAAGCCACCCCTACCCTGCATGCTCAGTACATATACGAATAATGAAGTCACTGCGGCACCTATAAAGGCAAGCCCAATCATACTCGTCATCGTCAAGGAGGACCCCGTCACCGCCAGTCCAATAACAATGAACAGGACAGCTCCCGAGTTCACACCGAACACGGACGGTGAGGCTAGCGGATTCTTGGTGAGCACCTGCATGATTGTCCCGGCTATCGCCAGACTGGCTCCTACGACTACAGCAATCAAGGTGCGCGGCACACGTGTATTGAGCAGAATCAGATGCTCATTGGAGCCATCAAAATGGCGATAGGCCTGCCACAGCTCCCGCAGACTGAATTGCTGTAGGCCAAATAGTACACTCGCCAGCATGATTCCAAGCAAAGCCACGATTCCCACACCCAATCCGGCCAGCCTTCCGGTGCGGCTATTCAGCCAACCCGACATGTCATATCCCCCTATCTATCGCATGTCATGCTTATAAGAAAAACGTCTATCGACGTATTTTCACAGAAGACAGACCGCTTTTAGCTGAAGTTTTTCTTGCGATCATCAATTTGTTTAGCTCCGCTGAAAACTTGTAAATTCTATGATCTTAAGAAAAACGTCTATCGACGTACCTTCACAGAAGACAGACCGCTTTTAGCTGAAGTTTTTCTTGCGATCATCAATTTGTTTAGCTCCGCTGAAAACTTGTAAATTCTATGATCTTAATAAAAGAAGCCGACGCCACTGGTAATGACGTCAGCGCGTCGGCTTCTTCCAACCGAATTATGTGCAGCGGTGCTATTGAATGTCGAAGTAATCCACGATCTCATCCAGCAGCAGATTTGCAGCCTTGTATCCACCAGCCGTATTCCAGATTGCCTCGTCTACCTGCACAACCTTGTTGTTCTTGGCGACATTCAGGTTCTTGAACAGCGGATCATTCATCCACTCCTCTGCTACCTTGGAGGCTCCAGAGGACGCTTCTGTCTCGGTTACAAAATAGAACATCACGTCTCCATCCATCTTCGGAATGCTCTCCTTGGTCAATACTTCCATGAAGTCATCCTTATCCTGAGATTCTGGACGTGCAAAGCCAAGCTGCTCGAACAGTACACCCGAGAACGTCTGCTTCTGATAGATACGGACCTGGGATTCCGAGAAGCGAACTACCGAAATCTTTGTAGCTGCCTTCTCTCCTACCTTCGCCTTCACTTCCGCTACCCGCTGATCGAAATCAGCCATGGCCTTGTCGCCTTCCTCTTCCTTGTTCAGCGCCTGCATGTACAGCTCGAAGTTGATCTTCCAGTTGCCTGCGAGCGTCTCAGCGAACACTGTAGGTGCAATCTGATTCAATTGCTCGTATATTTTCTCCTGTCTGACCTTGTTACCGATGATCAGATCAGGCTTCAGGCTGGCAATCAGCTCAATATTAGGCTGGAGCTCGTCCCCTACGACGGTCACATCCTGCATTTCGTCCTTGATATGGTCATACCACGGGTCCCCGGACCATGACATTACTGCGCCCACAGGCTTCACGCCGACCGCCAGCAGCGCTTCCGTGCCCTCATTAGTCAGGATCACGACCCGCTGCGGTGTTCCCGTCAAGGTCGTCTCGCCCATAGCATGCTTGATCACTCGCTGCGTTCCTTCTGTAGCTGGCTCTGAAGCCGTCTGTGTCGAAGAGGACGTCGCTGTATTATTTCCCGATGTTGCAGTTGTATTGGAACTGGATGTTCCTGCCGAGCAGGCACCCAGCAGCAGCGTTATACATATCAACAATGTTGCTGCCATAGATAGTCTTGACCCTCTGTACATATGAAATGGCCCCTCTTTCTCATATTGATAATGATTTTCATAATCACTATAACGTTTGAGACTAGGTCGGACAATTGCATATCTTGAACCAGAGACCGGATTATTTTGAACCTTTTGCTTGAATTGTCCTGGCGATACGCCGACTTGCTTCTTGAATATGCGATGAAAGTAGCTGTCATCTTGAAAGCCCACACTTTCAGCAATCTCCTGCAGAGTAGCATCTGATGTGGCCAGCAGCTCCTTGGCCTTGCCAATCCGATAAGCAATCAAATAATCAATGGGACTGTATCCTGTCGCACGCTTGAATCTCCGTGAGAGATAGCTGACACTGCAATCCAGTAGCTCCGCCAGGTCATCCAGCATTATTCGTCTGGCATAGTGCTCCTCCAGGTACCGAACCGCTTGCTGTACAGGGTCCGCCTTCTGCACCTGAATCCCCTGCTTCGCCAACTGGTGGAAGATCTCGTAGACAAAATGATAGAACAAGGTCTTGATATGTAGCTGCTCCAACTGCCCTGGCCGCTCCCATTCCTGCTCCATCTGCTGTAGCAGGTTCAGCAGCACAACTGGGAAGCCGGGCATGAAGCTATACTGAAGCCGAAAGGGATTATTGCTCTCCATCATGCTAACCAGCTCACGGCGGCTGGGCTGTGGAAGGACAGCTTTATACATAATCATATAATATTCCAGCAGACCATCCGGTCTGATCTCCAAGGACATACCTTTCCCGCCATGCAGGATATGGAAACGCTCCACCACCGTCTCTGTGCCATCCAGTGAGATGCGAGCTTTCCCACGAGTCGTGTACAGGAAAGCACTGGCAGGCAGTCGATACGACAGAAGCTCCTCCCCACTTTCGATCACGTTATGGCGTATATCCATTACCCGTATAGAAGCATGATTCCATAACAAGATATGGTCGCCCAGTTTCATCTGTTGTTTCATTCCTTTCTCCAGTCGCAAGCTAGCTATATTATAATTGATAACCATTCTCACAAGTAGAGTTATTTTAAAATTCAATCTATCCGACAGTTAGTTGAAGTAGTAATACCTTGGGCCTTCCTGATGTCACAAAAAATGATCTCCACCGCCCTGAACGATCTGTGGCATGACAAAAAGCTCCTAGCTCCACCGATATCGTGGTGCCAGAAGCGTATTGGAATATTAGCGCAATCTACATAAGCTATTGTCTGGTTACATCCGTTACAACGGCAGCAGAGCGACCTGCTGCTGACTGCTCAGCTGTTCCACCATGCGTAGCCATTCCTCTGGCTTATTCGGCAAGACGGCATAATAGCGGGTCAGAAAATCAACAATCAGACTAGCTGACAGCTCCGACTGCTCCTCATCGCCTGGCATGAAGCAGAGGTCAAGACCTCCTACCGCTTCTCCATCTCCCTGCCAGGAGGGATGAACATATGGGAAGTCCAGGCGCTTGTAACCGAGATGGGACAGCACCTCACGACGCACATAAGGGTTCATTGGCTTGACGCCGCCAAATCCATGATCCTCACTCAAGTACGGATTGTAGATTTCTGCGAACATGCCGAACAGCTCCTTCCCCTGTGCAGCAGCCAGCGCTTCCAGATCACGCTGACGGTTACGAGCCAGGAAGCGCCCGATCCCCAGACCCTCGCGACCTATGATTGTAAAATCAGTCATGGCGACATTCCAATCCTCATAGTAGCGATACTCTGTCGCACCGACTACGGCTCCCTCATGAACAGCCACGAATACACGGATGCCCGGGTCCTCCAGCGGTTCCTTCCACAGATCGAAGTCCAGAACCTCCTCTGGTGGGAAAATCTCCTGCATCAGCTTATGCATCTGTGCAAATAGCGGGTCTTGAATTGATGTAATACGCGTATACTCCATAGCTTCGTATACCTCCCTGACAAATTAGCATTTCTTCTATTCTAATTGCACTCCATTACACGTTATATCTCGTAGTCCCTTATACGCTGCGTTACAAACTTCCCAGTATGTTCCTATGCCGAGTAGGTTGATATTAGCTGCCCTTGAAGGGATTGCGCCACTCCATTAATGCAGCATAATTACAGGACTCTTCGTCGTCGAGATAATCCGTCGCTACGCCGACCGGCACCCGACCACAGCGCAGCAGGAATGAGATGACCTGATCGTGCAGCTGACCCTCCACGACTTGTTCAATATACTGCTCTGGTGTCAGCCGTTCAGCCACCTTGTGATAGCCCGGCATACGTCCAGCTCCCAACACCCGGTCAAGGCCCTGCTCAATGACCAAATGATACATCGCTTGCATCATCCATTGAGCCAGGCCCCATTTCCGGTATTTGGGACGTACGCAGAGATCCACAATATATAGCGTATTTCCATCAGGCTGGTGATTGCGGATATATCCGTCGTCCGTCACTTCCGCCCAATTATGGGATACGGGGTGCTCCGGGTCCCAGGTCATGCGAAGCGAGGTCATTGAGCCTGCCAGCTCTCCGTCCACCTCCACGCAGATGGCGCCTTCAGGGTAATGGGCCAGATGACTGCTTAGCTGCTCCCGACTCCACAGAAGCTCCTCTGGATAAGGCGGGGGAAAGCTCTCCGCCTGGATGCGGATCAGCTCTGCAAAATCCGAGGCCCTATAATTGCGAATAACCGTCTTGGCAGGTGAACGCTCCGGCTCCGGGGATTTCAGATATACTTCTTTATGATACAAAGCCACGGTGTCTTCCCTCCTGTCCTGTTATTCAGATTACTAGAGTTTCTGTAGTTTCTGTAGTTGCTGTAGTTGCTGTAGTTGCTGTAGTTGCTGTAGTTGCTGCAATTGCAGACTAGCTCCAATCCGTGTACAAATCCGTCCGACGATCACGCCAGGTTGTCACGGAACCCCGCTCACGCACCTCGTACAGCAGATCAAGATCTAGATCAGCCGTCACGATCATATCATTATTGATCTCGCCCTCTACCAGAATGCCTCGTGGCGGGAAAGGAACATCATTGGGCGTAATGACAACAGCCTGCCCATAATTCGCACGCATAAAGTCTACGGTAGGCAATGCCCCGACCGTACCTGTCAGCACAACATACAGCTGATTCTCCACAGCACGTGCGTGGCTTGTGTACCGAACACGATAGAATCCGTGGCGGTCATCTGTGCAGGACGGACAGAAGATGATATCGGCTCCCTTGGCCTTCGCCATCCGCACGATCTCCGGGAACTCAATATCATAGCAGGTCAGCATGGCTACGGTTCCCTTCTCCGTCTCGAATACCTCCAGCCCATCACCAGGTGCCATATTCCATTCCGTTACTTCCGTTGGCGTAATATGGAGCTTGGCTTGGCGGGCGATGCGCCCATCAGGATAGAACATGTGGGCCGTATTGTATAGCTTGCCCTCCTTGCGAATCACATGTGTTCCACCAATGATATGCATGTTGTATTTGGCAGCCAGGGATTGGAATAGTGCCTCGTACGGCTCGGTGAAATCAGGCAAATCTTCAATCGTCAGTGCCTTTCCTTCATGATCCCCAATCGACATTAACTGTGTCGTGAAGAATTCAGGGAACAGCACGAACTCCGTGCCGAATTCATCGGCAGTCCGTATATAATGCTCAGCTTGAGCGGCAAATTGTTCGAATGAGCTAATCGTCTGCAGTTGATACTGCACAGCGGATACCCGCAGTTTCATGGGCACACCTCCAGAATTTGTAGTACTGCATATCATTGCTATTGTAACAACCAGATGCACATATGGCTACATCACCCAACAAGTTCAGTCTGGGCTGCACCCAGAATCAGGTCCGTCTGAAGGCGATTGACGCTGATTAACCTATTTACATGTACATCTCCATACAACCTTAATTGAAACTGTTCTGTCTCGTGGAAAAATACTGGCGCTTCAGAGGATTGTTCGGATGGTGGCCGCAAGCTATAATTTAGGATGATGACAAATTACACCAGCTATACATAACACTTAGTTATAGTGACCTTTACACGGTCTTTGTAGGGATTTAGGGATTTAAGGATTTAAGGATCTAAAGATCTAGGGATTTAAAGGGCTTTATAGAAGCATTAGCATGTAGTTTTCAAGGCATATATGAAGGAGACCCACATCCATGGATATACGAAACATTGAACAACTTATTGATCACGAGCATCACGCCTGGGAGGAGCTAATTGCTCTATTCCGTAATGGAAGCAACACCTATCAGGTGTTGCCTGCAGATTCTGAAGCAGCGAAAAGCACTCTTATGGGATTACAGGTCAGTACCAGGTCCTATCTCGGAGCCGTAGCCTACGAGACAGGCGGCATTCTTATTGATGAGGGCTGGATTCGGCTGCTCGGCTCAGGAGCAAATGGGATATTTGGTAGTCTCATCTCATGGAACGGCTTGAGTAGCTCCAGTGGCCGAGATGACTCGAAGGTATTAAGAGGGGAGACCCCAGATGCCGACGCGGGTGACACTCGCGCGCTCAGTCCCTCTACAAATATCCCCGTGCTGTCAGGCATGATGGTAGTCGCTTATGATGCAGCAGGAGGCTTCTTCGCCTTCAATACAGGGCGATTTGGCTCAGACGGCCACATCTATTATTGGGCCCCGGACTGCCTCGAATGGGAATCGACAGAGTTGACCTATTCCGAATTCATTACCTGGCTGGCAGAGGGGGATTTGAGTCTCTTCTACAAGACATTCCGCTGGAACGGATGGGTAGAGGATACGAAGCAGCTCCAGCCTGAACAGATTCATTCCTATTATCCTCCGCTCTGGTCTCAAGAGGGGGGTAGCGATACAAGCCGTATATCCCCCACTCCTGTACTGGAAGCATGGAAGGCCGCCATCGACGCCACAGTAAATCAATGAGTTACTAGATGAATTTGTAACGAGAATAAACGAGAAAGAAAGAGAAAAAAAGTGAAAGAAAGGTGATTCCCATGTGCAGATATGCCATGTATGGGCCCTACAAAGACATCTATGCCTGCTTTGCCTGCAGGAAAGTGTATAAGCAGACCTCCAGTGGGGAGATGGCCGCAGGGACATATGAGCAGCTCACGCATCCTTGCCCACAATGCAGCACTCCTATGAAACATATGGGGCACGACTTTCATGCACCGAAGCAGACAGATGTTCGACAATGGCGCAAGGTCGAGCGTCTCTATGAACATGGCTATGCTTATCATTCCTGTGGATGTGGAGGACCCGGTCCAAGGCCCGCCCGCCTGCAGGACGTGGACACCTTCCTCAAGGAGCGCCGTACATTTGGGAGCGAGGGTGAAGCATTGCTCAGTCGCTGGAGCGAATACCCTGACCAGCAGAAAATCTGAAAATCTCACTACCACGACAACAAGCTGAACAAACCCTGCAAGGACAGGGAATGCTCAGCTTGTTTGTGTTTGACTCTGTCATATTTAAGCTGCTCTACGTATCATTTCACCTAGCTTCTGCTGTTGATCCTGTACCTGCTGAAAGCTTATAGATTCTATTATCTTCAAAATGGATAGACCAGTGGCAGCGCAAAGATCAGCACAACGCCCATAATGATCTGTAACGGCAGTCCGACCTTGAGATAATCACTGAATCTGTAGCGGCCAACGGACATGACCAGCGCATTGGGCGGCGTCGAGAATGGAGAAGCAAAGCACATGCTTGCCGCAATCGACACCGCGAACAAGAACGGATACGGACTGGTCCCAAGCTGTGCCGATGCACTCAATGCGATGGGAGCCAGCAGCACGGCACAGGCTGTGTTGCTGATAAACATCGTCATGATCGAGGTTGTAATATAAATCCCCGCCAGTAGCGCGAGCGGTCCGTAGCTACCCAGTATCGTAACCAGTTGTCCCGACATCAGCTCAGCAGCACCTGTCTTCTCTATGGCCGTGGACATGGGGATCATTCCTGCGATCAGCACAATGCTCTCCCAGTTAATCGTTCGATAGGCTTCCTCCATACTGCGCACACAGCCCAGTGCGACCATGAGCACGGCTGCCAGCATGACGGCGGCAACGGCGGGTATCCATTGCGTAATCAGAAGAATGACCAGCAACAGGAGAATCCCCGCAGCAATCGGCGCCTTGCGGTCCATCGTCAGCTGCCGCGACTCCTCCTTCGGTCGACCAACTACGATGACCTCCGAAGCCGTAGAAGCCAGCAAGCCAATATCCGCCCAGCTTCCCTGCACGAGCAGCGCGTCCCCGAAGCGCATCTTCTCTTCCTTCACGTCATGAAGGAGATATTGATCCTTACGCTGGATGCCGAGCACGTTCAGGCGATATTTCTCCCGGAAGCCTGACTCCTTGACCAGTCGTCCGATCAGACGTGACTTCGGCGTAAGCATGACCTCTGCCAACCCCATATCGCTGGTGACATAAGGCTCTGCGCGTTGTAGCGAGGGATCGTCCGTTACAGGCTGTGCATCCGGGAATATCAGATTGTATTCTGCTGCAAAGGCCTCTGCATGCTCACGTGGCCCGTATACATACAATAGGTCCCCGGTCTGAATCACGCTATCCGGGCCCCCAACCTCCTGATTAATCGTCTTGAAGATCTGATTCTTCGTAGATATTTTACGGCGAATCTCAATGATATTCAGTTCGAAGCGGCTAGAAATTCCAAGCTCCAGCAGGGTTCGATTCACTAGCCCTGAATCTGAGCCGACCTGTATGCGGAACAGCTTGTTATGTAATTGATACTCCTGCTCCAGCTCGCTGGCAGAGCGCCTGCCGCGCTTGGAAGAGGAATTCCCCTCGCCTCGTGGCAAGAAGCGTCGCAGGAACAGCATACCCACGATCCCGGTTACCACGCAGATCAATCCTGTTGGCGTAAAGGAGAAGAAGCTCAGACTGCCGTAGCCAGCCTTCTCCAGCGTCTCTTGAATGACCAGATTCGGAGGCGTACCAATGGATGTCAGCATCCCTCCAAGACTACTCGCAAAAGCCAGAGGCATCAGCAGCCTGCCCGGTGAGATCTGGGCGCTGAGCGCCATACTAACCACAATTGGCATCATAACTGCTACGGTACCCGTATTGCTGACAAATGCTCCAATGACTGCTGTTACCAGCATAATCATAATAAGCAATGACGTCTCATGATTGCCGGCCAGCTGCATCAGCTTCCGGCTTGCCAGCTTCGCGAGACCTGTCTGGAAGATTCCTCCCCCGACGACGAAGAGGCCAATCATCATAATGACGACAGAATTGGAGAAGCCCACCAGTCCCTCCGCCGGGGTCAGAACCCCCGTCAGCATCAGCACCAGCAGCGCACCGATCGCCACCAAATCCGAACGCAGCTTCCCCGAGATGAAAAGCACGGAAGCTATCACTAGGGTAAAGAGCGTAATTAACATAGGACCATTCACAATATCACTCCTGCTACGGGCTGCAGAGCTCAGCCCTCGTTATCATCGTAGACCTGATACCGTCATAGCCCTACACTACAGTAAAAGCAGAGAACATCGACTTCAGTATGACGATAGATTATGGGTAGGACACAAAATAGCTGAATAGAGTCCAAGGCAAGCATACTCAGTCGTTGCAGTCATTACAGTCATTGCAGTCGGTGAACACATTATCCCTTGGATACGAAGAACATAATCTATGTAGAAAAAAGCTCCGCTTTGAGGCGCCATGCATAGTTCAGACATACTGGTTCATACATACTGGTTCATACATGTTCAGGGTTACTTGTTCAGACTTCTTATTCAAGCAGCGTTGTTCAGGCATACTGTATACAGTATAGCATGGTAGATGAGCCGTCTGTCCGCGACAAAGCTCTCATTTTGGCGAAAATCACAACAGATATGAGCTACTACAGTGACATCTCACGACCATGAATACGGAGATAGGCTTCCTTACTTTCATAATCCGGCATAATACTGCCCACCTTTCTCCAGAAGGAACGATCATGATTCATATGCAGAATATGACACAGCTCATGCACAATGACATAATCAATCACCTCTGGCGGTGCCATAATAAGCCGATAATTAAAGGTTAATTTCTTATCCCAGCTGCAGCTCCCCCACTTGGTCTGTGATTCTACGATATCAATGGATTTGGGCTTGACCTTGAGCTTCTGCTGATATGCCACAATACGCTCCTGGATGACTTTTTTGCAAGCCGCAAAATAGAACCGCTTGAGCTCAGCCCTCCGTTGCTCCTCGTTCAGTCCCTCTACACCTATAAGCTCGTGCAGAGCCTGCTCCCGGCCCAGATACATGAATCTCGCATCCGCTTCGTACTCTCTGGCCTGCGGCCCCTCCAGTCGCTGAGCAAGCAGCTTGGACTGACGTACAATGGCATCACCACGCTCCCGTACCCACTGCTCCAGCATCTCATGACTTGTATGGCGCGGGGCTTTAATCGTAAGCATATACGGAAGGTCAAGGGTAACGGTGAGCTTGCTGCCCTTGGTGTATTGGACATGACAATGAATGACATGACCATCAATTTCAACATTCATAGGCTTCTCCTCTGGACTGTATTTATCATTCATCGAGCCTGAATCTGCTCTGTCTCCATCGCGTGAATGCATTGCTGCATGAAGCGCTCAGCGGCCACAGCAAGCTCCCTTGATTCCGATTGCACAAAGCCAATCTGCATCTTCGGCTGTTCCGTGACATTTAGCTCAATCAGCTTCAATTGGCCTAACTTCCACAATGGATGGTGGTAGAACGAGAAATCATGACCGATGGTGGCTGCAATATTGCCACTCAGCACCGTGGTGATGGCTTCCGCATTGTTCGTGTTAAATAAGATCGATAAAGGTCCGTGCTGGTATGTGAACTCCTCCACGAAATCCTCGATGAAGCCGTCCCGATACAAGGCAAGCGGATAAGCTTTCAGCTGCGCTGGACTAATACGCTTAAGCTTCGCCAGCTCCGATTGATGATGGACACACACCACTAGACGGGTCGCATGCAGCGGACGAAAATGTAATCCCCCGAGGCTTCTCAGATCTTTGTCATAGATCACGATAAATCCGAGATGGGTCCTGTTACTACGAATGTCCCGAATGATCTCCATGGAACCCTTTTCTTCAATGGATATACTGAGCAAGGGATGCTCCTGCTTCATCTGTGCAACGGTGCGGACCAGATGTGGCATGACACTTGGAAAAGCAGCAACGCTGAGCTCCCCAGTCATCAGATCCGGGTCTGTATACATCAATCTCAATTCATCCATCTGCTGCAGGATGTCCAGTGCCTTCGCGATGAAAGCCTTGCCCGCCGGGGTAGGCACAGTGCCGCTTCGTGAGCGCTCGAACAACGTCATGTGTAGCTCCTGCTCCAGCCGTTGAATGGACTGACTGATGGCAGACTGCGTCACATGAAGATGGGCTGAGGCGGCAGACAACGATTGCGCTTTAGCAACCTCCACAACGTACTTCAACTGCTCCAGGTTCACCTTCATCCCCCCCATTCATGAGTATTTTCCATTAATTTAATTAATACTAACATTAATAAGCATAATTATAAATGATATAAGTAAAGGGCTATAATGATATTAGTTCATCATTTATTCATATTTCTTCATATTTTCGACGAAAAAGGAGAGATTGTTCATATGAAAGCAGCTGTATGGTATGGCAAGCATGATGTAAGAGTAGAGGAACGCAATATTCCTGAAGCCGGCCCTCGGCAGGTCCAGATTCAAGTAGAATTCGCAGGCATTTGCGGAAGTGACCTGCACGCCTATCACCACGGTGTTGGCATTCAGGAGGGTAGTGAGCATCCGCTGTCCAAGCAGAAGGCTCCGTTGACGCTGGGACATGAATTTTCAGGCACGGTCAGCGCATTAGGTGAAGGTGTAAGTGGGATCAGCATAGGGGATCGCGTCGTGGTGGAGCCGTTATACCACTGTGGACAATGCGAATACTGTATTCAGGGAAAATACAATCAGTGCAGTCAGTTTGGCTTCGTCGGGCTGAATGGAGATGGCGGTTTTGCCAAATTCGTGGTTGTCGAGGATTACATGGTGCATCGTCTGCCTGAGCAGGTATCCTATGAGGAAGCAGCACTGGTAGAACCGACAGCTGTAGCATTCCACGCTGTACGTCACAGCAAGCTGAAGGTAGGACAAAAGGTGGCTGTGTATGGTGCAGGCCCGATCGGTCTACTGACGGTTCTGGCTGCGAAGGCGGCAGGTGCAGCGGAGATCTATGCCGTGGATGTATTCCAGGAGCGTCTTGACCTAGCGGCTCAATTGGGAGCCATTCCTGTGAACAGCGCGAATGTGAATGCTACAGAGGTCATTACCAGTCGTTCCGGAGGCATTGATGTAGCCTTTGAGGCAGCGGGTGTACAGCCTACGCTCAATAGTGCAGTATCTGTCGTTAAGAAAGGCGGCGAGGTCGTCGTCGTGGCAGCCATTCCTGAACCGCTGCAGCTGAACTTCTTCGAGTTGCTGGTGAAGGAAGCGAATGTGACGTCCACGCTGGCCTACCGCCACATCTTCCCTGAGGTGCTCTCATTGATCGCAAGCGGTGCATTGAATGTCAAACCGATCATCACCAAGAAAATCAAGCTCGATGACATCGTAGAGGAAGGGCTTGAGCTGCTGATGAAGGACAAGCGGCATGCCAAGATTCTTGTACAGATCGGTTCATAACCGTACCAGTACCAAATCAAATGTGAGCGTAGAGCGCTGCAAGCGGGGAGCCCTGTCGACCACGGTTAAGCTTGCTGTTCTTTGGAACGAAGATAGCAACCGATGAACAGCAAGCTTAAAGGCGGACACTTTGTTTCTCTAGGGCTTCCCCGCTCTCCGCTTAGAGCTATGCCCACCAGATGATTCAACATGGAGCCAGATTCGTGAGAGCTCTAGCTACTCATTTACAAGTCTACGCTTTAAGAGTAGCTCTGTTAACTCACTGAATATAGTGATTCTATCAGTACACAGAAGCCCTCTCAACCACTTCACGTGGTTAGGAGGGCTTCTGCTGTGTCCTAAAATGTTGTGTTCAAAGGGGCGCTTTAGAAGGCATGAGTCCCTGAGATTTTACTGTGATCAGGCTTCTGCCAACCCGCGTCCAGCAAACTCGTACCCTGTAGTGTCGCATCCTGTGGCCCCATATCCTGCGCATCCTGTTCTGCTTCAGGTGCCACTGAATTCGCCTCGACGACCGTAATGACCGCCTTAGCCAGCATTTCGGTTCCCTCCACTTCACCCGTGACCTCAAATGTACCCGGTGCCGCATACTGTGCAGCATCCATTTCTCCCCACACGACATTCAGCCATGTCGTCGAGCCGTCACCATAAGTTGCTTCGATGACACTTGGCAGCTCTGGCTTGATTCCTACCTGCGTCGTTACCTGCACTTCCTGCAAAACCATCGTATTCGTGATGGCCTGCTGCAGCGTAGTCGCATCAGCCAGCGCCTGAATCTCTGTAGCATTCAGTGCACGGCTGTATACGCGGAAATCATCCACTAGCCCGTTGAAATAAGGATCAGGATACTGTGACTTCCCGATGTAATTATTCTTCGTCTGACCTAGACGCTGTGGCGTCAATGTCATATTGGTGTTGCGACCTACCTCCTGTCCGTCCACATAGAGAATACCTGTCGAGCCTTGCAGCGTGACTGCCACATGCTTCCATACTCCCGTAGGCAGCGCAGGGCCGCTGATCGTCTGCTCTTGTCCCGGCCCATTCCCCTGAACGGTGATAGCGAAGAGCATTCGATTACCTGCTTTAGGTGTCAGGAACATATATTCATTCGTACCCGACCCGAAGTCAAATACTCGCATATAATCGCTGAGAGTATTCGCCTTGACCCAACTGGAGACGGTCAATTGCTCGGCGCGACTCACCATACCAGCCGGAAGCTGTACATAACTATCCGTACCATTCAGGCTGACGGCCCTGCCTGCGATCCCCTGTGTCCGTGCCACCGCTCCGCGAATGGCAGCATCATTCCCACTGCCAGAGGAATCTACGACAGCAGCCCCGCCGCTCTCATTGAACTTATACAACGCCAGCTGCTCTGGCAGCGGAGCCGCTGCCTCTACGATGACGGTAACCGTGTCCTCCGCCGTCAGCAGTGAATCACTGGCTGTCAGCTTGAAGCGATAGGTTCCCGGCTCAGATACCGTCACCTTCGTGCGGAGCGAGCTTGATCTGTTGAAGGTAACCGTAGCATCCTGCGGCCCTTCCGCCAGACTCCATTCAGTCGTCACTTCTCCTTCCGGCAGTCCATCGTCAGTCACGGTTCCTTTCAGCGCCACTGGATCAGGCTGCTTCACCGTAGCATCCTCACCGGCATCAACAACAGGTGGCTGATTCGGATCAGGTGTAGTCGGGGTCAGCTCGACCGTATAGCTCGTAGCCGATCCGATCTCCAGAGCAAGTCTGTTAACGGGGGCATAAGCGTTAAACTTACCGCGCACTTCCCCATTTACCTCGATCAGATAGGTTCCCTTCTGCAGGCCTTCAAAGGTGACGTAAGTCGTATGCGCCTGACCTGGTGTCTGATTCTTCAGTTCAAACCACACGTAATCCTTCGCTGTCGAGAGCTTCGCTTCTGTAAATTGATCCTTGGATAGCTCCATGTACAGCTTTTCGGTAATCAGATTGATTCGTTTGTACAGTCCATCCAAAGGCTCGATGGTATAGATATTATCATTCTTGCTCACCTCTGCCCCGTAACCTGTAAGGCCAAAGATCGGGTCTACGGCAACGTCCGCGCTTAACGTATGAAGCGCTCCGAACAGACCCAGGTCTGCCTCGCCGCTCATACCGCGCCAGCCATTGAACAGCGGTACATTGCGGCCACCACCGGTACCGTTCGTACCATAGTTGCCCTTTTCAGCCTGATATGTCCAAGCTACGGCACCGATATTCTCAGGATCTGCACTGATCTGTCCTGAATTGATGGCACCTACATTCGCAATCTTGGCAGCATAGGACATACGCTGCTGAACCTCACGATCCTCGTTCTCATGATACCGAATCCAGTCGTCCATTGCGTACCCCGCTAGCGCGGTTGTGTACTGGAAGTTGAACCAGTTCTCTCCGGTGATCGTAACGGGATCAGCATAGTAGTACCATATAGGCATATGACCACGTGACGCTCGGGTCTTGGCATTGATTTTACCCATCATATCGAGTGCCTTGCTCTCTTCTTCCCCTGCAGCCTTCTTCATCTTGGCCAGCGTATACACAGCTTCTTCGCCGGTGTTGTCATAGCTGTATTCGGAGCCGTAAGGATATTTGGTATTCTTGAAATTGTTGAACTTGCGGTCCATCTTCTCTACGATATCGTCCGCCTCGTCATCCAGCCCCTCATTACGCAGCGCCTGGATTATGTCCGGGGTCGTCAGCTCGCCCATCAGGCCTGTGTTCCAATTGTAGGCGACAGGCCCTTCATACAGAGCTTTGAAGATATTATAGGCTCTAAGCAGGTAAGTCTCCGGTGGATGCTCATAATCGATCATCTCCGGGTATTCCTTGGCAATCTTGTACATGCTGAAGTACGTATTGTAGACATGAGGATATGCGTATCCCCGGTATGTCGGTGTCGTATTCGGCTCTGGCATCAGGAAATCATGAATCAGGTAGTCCTCATGATGCCCATTCATCAGATTCGTCCAGATGGCTGTCTCCAGATAGTCGTCAACGGCCTGGATTTCCCGCGCTACGGGAGCCAGTACATTTTTCTCCGCCAGAAACTGTCCGTGGGTCAGCCCCCAGTCATCGCCCCAGCCCCAATAGCCATTGAAGACGTTGCGCTTGGACTTGGTATGCATCATCCAGTCGTCGAATACCTTGTCACGCAGGTCTCCAGGCACATTCCATTGTGTCTTGTCGACCATGAAGGTCGAATGCCGCTGCAGGGCCTGATCAATCGGCTCAATCCCGTAGAACTGCAATACACTGCGCTGTCCGTTCCCATACTGGACGGTAATATTATTCGGACCCAGCTGCGCAAAATGCAGCTCATAGATGTGATGTCCGCCCGGCTTGGTCTCCAGCAGCGGAACGACATTCCCCTGCGCATCCGTTACCTGCTGAATGGACTGCTGCGTGCGCAGATCCACCTTGGCCTTCTGATTCGTAGGTACAATCATCCCTGGTACGACCGTTACATCCAGCAGACTCTCCTCATAGAGCGTGTTCTTCATATCCTGCTCATCGTCTACCGCTATGAACTTGAAGCCGTAATTCCGGCTCGCGCCGGGCTGCAGTATCAGGCTTGTATTCGGCAGATAGCCACGGTTCGTGGACTTGATGACGTTGGAGTGAATATAGAACACATTCAGCCCCTCAATCCATTTGCCCTCGTTAGCCGGATTCCATGCCCATTTGCTGCCCGGATGCTCTTCATCCCGCCAGCGGTCCTGATATTCGAAGCCCGCACCTGTGGAAGCATCAGGAATCAGCAGCAGGAACGGACCCACGCCGCTAGGACGTCCTGCCGTGATATAAGAGCTATTGTTGCCTACAAAGGAATGCGTCACTACTCTTGTCTCATAGATCGCATCCCCATACGTCCACTGCTCATTGAATGGGAGTGGCAGACCGAAATCTCCGATCTCAAGCACTTTACCACTCGTATTCTTCACCTCTATGTTCCATAGCACCGAACCATCTGATTCTGCCGTATAGGTCTCGATGACTTTGAAGTTGCGGATGCCTTCAGGCCGACTTGAGTTCTCGTACGTAACAGTGACCTTGTTGCCACTCTTCGTGATCGTACGGGCATCGGCTGACTGATTCGTCCAGGCCTTGGTCCAGCTTCCCCCATCCAGTCTGTACGTGAACATCAGCTCACCCAGCCATTGATGATCCGCTGTGTTCTGCTCCGGAGTCACGACAGCATTCATCACATACTCTGTGGGAAAGGTGTCCCCATTAATGCGCAGGGATGAGATTTCCCCGTGTTGCCCCGTCTGAATCGTTAGCTCGCCCGTCGACAGCTCATGTGCCGCAGCCGTCTGCTGCCACCATATTGAAGCTGTAGTGAGCAGCAACAGAGTCGCCAGAAATGCTTTGATCTTCATCGACACGGCCCCCTTCTGGAACCGGAGTTCCTGGTTTGCTTGCCAATCTCCTGAAGTCTCATCATGTCGCCGCAACCTCCTTTTCCTGGAAATGTAAGCGTTACAAAATCATTGTACAAAGCATATCGTCCCGCTGAAATAAACAGGATCAACCGATATTTGTAGAATTCCAACCTTTCATGGAGATTACATGTCGCAAGTTGAACTAAAAAACGCAAGCTCTGTCCGGCCAGCGGAGAGCTTGCGCAGCTTATAAGACTCGTTGTGTACAGCCAATGCTTCTCAATACTAAATACTAAGCTTCCCTTCTGCTTAATAGCTCCTGCTGAATCACACACTCATTACGCTCGAACCTCTTATACCAGAGCATCGGCAAAGTCCCAAGCAAGAAGATCACGAACGGCAGCCAAATAAAGCTGAACTGAATGCCTGACAATGCTGTAGGTGTCTGCACGCTTCCCGCAATATATCCAGTCTGCGCCATCACCCATGCGGGCAGCAATCCACCGATGCCACTACCTGCCTTTATACAAAATGCACTGCCGATCGAAGTCAGGAAGCCACTGGCCCGAATGCCATTCTTCCACTCGCCATAATCTACCGTATCTGACAGCATAGCGAATGGCATGGAGCAAGCAAAGCCTGATCCAAGTGCACCGATAATCCAGCCTACAATAATCATCGTCAGGCTCGTATCCCCAACAAGAATCACGACCTGCCCCAACGAGGCCAGCACCAATCCGATCACCATAATCATGTACTTGCCCATACGACGGGCAAATAGCGGAATCAGCACCATGGAGATGAGCTGCAGCGAGGTCAAAGCATTGATTAAGGGCACCAGATCCTTGCTGTTCAGGTTGTATTGCAAATAATAGATCAGCGTCGCTGAACGAATATTGAGTCCGATCCAATAGCAGAGATTGGCGGTGACAACGAGCATCCAGGGCCAATTGCGCTTGATGGCCGCAAAGCTCTTGGCAATTGGTATGGACTGTCGCTTGACTATCGTATGCTCACGCAGATAAGCAAACGCCGTAATGAACATCAGGACAGCCAGCACACCGAACAACGACAGCGTAAGTGTGAAGCCCCTCTGATCATTCCCCTGACCGAGAAAGCCGACCAGTGGCAAAGTAAAGGTCGTAGCAACGAAGAAGCCTACATTTCCACCCACCATTCGGTAGGAGTTCAGCACAACGCGTTCATTGGAATCCGTGCTCAGATTCGGCAGAATCGAGGTAATCGGAGTACTGATCCCTGTGTACAAAATACCCGCTATGATATAGGTGGCTGCAGCATAGGCTATTTTGGCTGAATCGCTCCAGTCTGGTGTCGTAAAGGTGAGCACCATGAACACCGCAAATGGAATAGACAGCCAGAGAAAATACGGCCTGCTCTGGCCATATTTCGATGTCGTCCGGTCAATCAGAATTCCCCAGATTGGAGCATCAATCGCATCCAGCAAGCGGGTAATGAACAGCAGCGTACCCGCAATGCCGATGGATAAGCCAAACACATCTGTATAAAAGTACAACAGGTAGCTCGAAATGACGCAATATAGCAAGTTGCCAGCCGTATCTGTTAGCGAGTAGCTGATTTTGCGATGAAATGGCACCTTTCCGGTAGGAATCTCGGTTGCTGGCGATGGGCCCACAATTTTAGTGCTCATAGTTCATAGCTCCCTTTCTCATCAGTCAATCATCCATAATCACGGCAGGCTTAATTAGCCTTCATAGATCCATACACGCATTTCACCCGGAGTTCGATTACACCAAGCGTAATAAGGAATAGCCGTGATCCGCTGTGGGACCTTCGCAAGCGGCTCCGCACTGTATAGGTCCGAGGGTCCTGTCAGTCGGTATCCCTCTGCACTCAGCTTCACGATCCCGCCGAGCAGTTCTTCTTCGAACCTCTCGTGAATCGGACTATCCTGCGGCAAGCGGAGAGAACCGAGATTTTCCCCGTTATCCACTTCCTCCAGGCAATACACGACTGGACCACGCTGTAGCGCTACCTGCTGCTGATTCATGGAGACAAGAGAATGACTGCGCATACGCTCAGCGGGCATCGCCAGATGCAGGGTAACCTCATCACCATCGCTCCAGGTACGCTGAATGAGAAGGTAGCCTTTGTCCAGTGCCTGTACAGGGATCTTCTCACCGTTCACCTGCACTTCGGCCTGCCTACACCAGCCCGGTATCCGTAGTGCCCAAGTAAATTCAGTTGGGTTAGCCGTACGCACCGTAAGCTGAATATTTGCGTTCCATGGATAGTGATGCGTTTGTACGATTTCAACCTCCTGCCCGGAGAGAGTCAGATTCGCCCTGCCAGCTATATACAAGTGTGTGTACAATGTATCCTCCGTCTGGGTGTACACATGGTCCTCGACAGAAGCGATCATGCGTGCCAGATTCGGCGGGCAGCAAGCACAGAAGAACCATTTCTGCCGCTCTGGCTTCACATGCTCCTGATCTGCCCGCGAGGCTTGATATGGATTCACCTCTAACGGATTCACGTAGAAAAAGCGCTTGCCGTCCAGATCCATACCGCTGATTGTCCCGTTATATAGTGCACGCTCCAGCACATCCACATACTTACGATCAGGAGCCATACGCAGCATTCGGTTAGCCCAGAAGACCAATCCCACAGAAGCACAGGTCTCACAGTACATGCTGTCATTGGGTAGATCGTATTTGGAGGTGAAGGCTTCACCGTTGACGGCTGATCCTACCCCGCCCGTGATGTACATTTTGTGATTCGTCACATCCTCCCAAAGAGCGTCACACGCCTGCAGCAGAGAAGCGTCCTTAGTTACTGCTGCCAAATCTGCCATCGCCGTGTACAGATACATCGCTCTGACTGCATGGCCTACAGCCTCCTTCTGCTCGCGAACGGGACGATGAGCTTGCTGATACTCGAAGCCAAGGCCGAAATTGATGCGGTTATCATCATTCCAGGTCGACGCTGTCTGAATCCCCTTCCTCCGTTGCAGCTCCTCCACGAAATAGACCGGGTCCTGCCCCCGCTGCTCAATGAAATATTGTGCCAGCTCAAGGTAAGACGACTTACCTGTCACGTTATATAGCTTGATCAAGGCAAGCTCAATCTCCTCGTGTCCCGGATAGCCCCTGAGCTGTCCATCACCTGTACCGAAGGTCTGCTGAATGAGGCTTACGTACTTCTCCATAATGTGCAACAGCTTCGTCTTGCCTGTTGTCTCATAGTAGGCGACCGCTGCCTCCAGAAAGTGCCCTGCACAATAAAGCTCATGATTATCCCGCAGATTCGTCCAGCGATTGTCCGGTTCCTTCAGCATATAGTACGTATTCAGATATCCGTCCTCAGCCTGTGCCCTGCCGAGCAGCTCTATGATCTCGTCGGCCTGCCGCTCCAGCTCCGGGTTCGGATGATCGCGCAAGCTGAAGGCCACCGTCTCCAGCCATTTAGCGAGATCGCTATCCTGAAAGACTGTCCCGTAATACTCTCCAGTAGACTCCCCAGCAGCTATTCTGAAGTTCTCGATCGCATGACTGGGTTCGGTGTCTGGTAGTTCATCATTCAAGGCTTTCCACTGATACGGGATCACCTCCTCCGCTACGACCTGCTTATATTTCTTCCAGAAGGCATCCTCTACCGTGACTTGTTTGACTGGCTTGGCGACTTGCATGATTTCCACATCCTTTTTCAAAAATATAACGCTTTCATTTTTAGGTAATTCACGCTAAAGTAATGAGCATGGTTCAAGTGTAGCAACCCTACGCTCAAAACAACATCGCCAGCCTCAACTAAAACATATACAATTCCACACTTCTTACACGGACTGAATGCAAGGGCTTGTCCAGGTCTAGACGGTTAGTTCAACTCATATATACGGCTATCCATATGTTCTTCGGAAGACAGTGTGATTTCGCATACAGGATTCCGCATATTAGAGAAAGGAGCTGAAGCATATATGAGCGACACGGACTTTCTCTCCTTCCTTGTGCCTCCGTTGCCCTATTTTATCGAGGGGAATCTCACAACATACCAGGAAGGGGATCGACATCCGAATCGGTATAATCTGGGATATTTTGACGTCATTATCGTCAAAGAAGGGAAGCTGCACCTTGGAGAGGAAGGTCGCTCATGGCTGCTGGGTGAACATGATGCACTTATTCTGGAGCCGGATAAGCATCACTTTCCGATGGAGGCATGTACGACACGGACCTCCTTCTACTGGTTCCATTTTCAGACCAATAGTACGTGGCTGGCCCAACCTTCTCCTCATCTGATCGCACCGAGCTCTCCTATGCCAGAGCTGCATTTTCATTCGGAGCATACGACCATTCATCTGCCGAAATTCCAGCAAGTGCACAATGCGCAGGAGCTCTTTATCAAGCTGGACTACCTATTAGCTTCAACATTGCAGCCAAGGAAGCTGGCCCTGTGGGAGACACAACAGACCTTTGTGAACATTTTCCGCACTCTGGAATATGATCAGAACCATACCAGTAGCTCTGCACGGCTTGCCGAGAAGATCGAAATGTATCTGAAGCAGCACTATCAGAAGCCAATCACGAATCATGATCTGGAGGCTCACTTTCACCTACATCAGAACTATCTGGCTCGCTGTATGAAGCTGACCTTCCAGTGTACGCCACTTGAGTATCTCATGGGGTATCGGCTGGAGCAGGCACGTAATCTGCTGCTACAGACGGATTGGTCGATCCAGCAAATCACGGAGGAGGTCGGATTTACACAAGCCAGCTATTTCTCCAGATGCTTCAAGGATAAATTCGGCATGTCCCCGAAGCACTATCGTCAGCAATACTGGCGACCAGAACGAACGTGAGCTCAGCTACGGCACTATTTAATCTAGTATTTTATAAACCGTGTCACCAGCTTTAATAGATCTATCAACCGGATGTAGTTCACTAGTGTTACATTCTTAAGCAACATATTTGTATTCCTTACTCTTTGGATTCCATCTCTTAGCAGCAGCGTTACCCCGGATACCTGTACATACAGAAATAGCCGACAAGCACTTCGTCTTGTCGGCCACGTTTGGTCCCGTTATGTAGACACCATCTATTTCAAGATCCGCACCATCGCGTTCACCATTCCAGTGTGCGAGCTCTCATGCGTATTGCACAGGTGGAACAGATCTCCTACAGTCACAGCACTCGCAAAATTATCCTTCTGGGCAACCGACTCCTCCAGCACAGGCTCAAACGTCTCACGAAGCCGGGCAGGCTGATCCTTGAGCAATTGAATTAAGTCATCCCACGCTGGTGGCTCTTCTGTCCAATCAGCTGGCTTAGTTCCCGGACCGAAAAATCTAGCGAAGTGCTCTGGCAGTGTAATGGCTCTTCCAGAGAAGCGATGAATAAGCCCATCTGTCACGGTAATGACATGACCAAGTTGCCAATGTACATTATTATTGAAGCCTGCCGGGACCACCCCTCGCTTGTCCGCTGGTAGGGATTCCAGGTGCTTTAGCAAGCCCTGACGAGTTCTATTCATTAGTTGAAATGCAAATTGATCCGACATCATATCGCCTCCTATGAATTCATAAAGCGTTAATTGGCTGTTTCCTGCATATCGCAAAGCCAAATTCACATAAATCTATTATCCTATCTCGGGGCTACTCTTTCAAATACACCTTTTGCGATCGGAATTATAGTCACTCTCCGCTTGCGCTGGTCATATTATCAGAAGTTCCCTTGTTATGAAGTAAATGCATCGACACGATCCGGGACCTCTTATATAATATCAAATGGGTATATATACTCATGATATTAAATGGTTAATTTTATATAATTATGAATTTTATACTTTTAATATATATATAATTATCGATCACTGTACATTATACATTCATTTATACACCAGATAGGAGGCCATTGAATGGAAGATAGCACTCAAGCTCATGTTAGAAAAGAACCCTACCGTTATGTCATGAATCAGCCTTTACCTTGTCTAATCACGCTTCCACAGAATAGCACAAGACCAGACTCAACCCTGTCCGCAGAAGGCATACTAGTAGATCTTAGTCTTGCAGGCTGCAAAATACGCACCTCGCTGAAGCTTCGTCCCTCCGCAGGTGCCTCCGATGTCATGGTCCAATACCAGTTAAATCAACGAGAGCTCTCCTTCACCGGGCGCGTTCGATGGGGATGGATATTCGGCGTGGATCAGTATCAATATGGACTTCGTTTGGAGTTGAACGAGGATGAACGAGCACTCCTACGCAAAGAGTTAGAGCAGTGGGCTGGCGGCACTCCGGTTAAAGCATTGTGATATCAATACTGAATTATATATTTCGTCCTTCCCAATAATGGATCAGGCCTCTCCAGGCGCCAAGTGACAATCGTCCCAGATGGTGCTCAAAGCCCGATAGCTGGAGCCCCTCGCACGCTAAGATCCGGTTTTGTAGACTTTCGAAAAAGCCTGTCGTGAGCAAGGTCCGCACCTCTTCATTCCCTTCTAAGAACATCTGCTCTACGACAGAGAATACATCCTTCACCTCATTCGTTGGTTGGTCCAGTAGCCTAGGGAATAGATGCTCTGCAAAATCTGCCACCTCAAGATAATACAGCCGTTGTTCCCCTGCTTCATAGTTATCGTTCAGGTAGCACTCTGCCCGGTTCTGATACGAGGGACATGCCTGAATCAGCAACGCCATGACCTCTTGAATGTCCATCTTCATCTCCATCAACCTATCTGTAATATGATTAAGAACCTCTCATCACTTCTGGCTTCCACAGCAGCTTGCTTGCAAATCAACCTGGAGGCGAACTATACGAACTAAGCCATTTCTGCTTCCTTAAGGATCATGGCTCATGTTGAAGAATGCATCCAGCAACGGATCACTCACTCTGCAAGTTCGGTAGATAGCGCTGGAAGGTTCTGAACAGGATATACTTCTGTAATCCTCTCACTTGGCTTAGGCACTGCTCCGCCAGAGCTTGTGCCTCTTCGATCTCCCCGGCCCTCCGCTTAATATCGTACAATAATGCGTTTCGCATCCACACCTTGGGTATCCCGTCAATGATCTGCAGCGCAGCCTCCGTATGTCCCAGTTCAATCTGAAGAGCCGCCCGATAATAATCGCTATACGCCTGAGGACGAATGTGTTCGATCTCTTCCTGTACCTCTAGCAGATTCTTTCTGTGAAACGCCAGCAACGTCTTGAACAATGCCTGCTTGCTTGTACTCTTATGCTGGGCCAGCAGCTTGTGGATGCATTGCTCCACTTCTTCATTCAACTCATTCCCAACCGCGTAATAGAGATAGACCTCGGGCTTGCTTCGATTAGCCAATAAATAGCGTTCCAGCCGCCTGATATTCGTCTCCCATAAGATGTTGTACATACTAGGCAGCAGGAGCACAACGACAAGCGCCAGGAACAAGACGATGGCAGCTGGAGCCTTATGATCGGGATAGATCGAGCAATACCACAAATACCCCCCCATGAATAAGGCAACAATCAAATACTTCAGCTTCATCTCACTTCTGTCCTTTCATTTTATCCTTTAATTCTAAGACTAGTTTAACAGGTCCAATCTATATAGCACATATCTGGCATTAATTTTTTTCGCAAAAAAGAGAACAAACGTTCCTTTTTTAGTTGTAAAACACAACCTAAAAATACCTATATAAGTAGATACATCTCTAAGCAATTAAAGTATATATAGAAAGGAGCGAATAGCATGATTACCGGACAGACAGCCTATGAGCGGTATCGTGCAGAGATATACCGGATTGGTTGGAGGATTCAATACAAAGCCAAGAAGATCAGAAACAGAGAGCTCCCTCTTTTGGAGCACGAACCCATAAAGGAAGATTTCACAGTAGCGTCTGATCAGGCTCTAACCTTGGAGCAATTGCTAGATACTTTGCCCGACACTGGACAACGGGTGCTGCACAAGCTGTATTGGGAGGGATTGACCGAAGCTGAGGTAGCCCGTCAGCTCAAAATTAGCCAACAGGCGGTGAATCAATGGAAGAGAAAAATGCTGAAGCAATTGTCTCAGAAGCTCACTTCGAACAACTGATCCAGGCGGCAAGACAGCATGATTCGGAGGCGATGCTAGCTGTTATCGAGCTCTTTCAGCCTGATATTCAGCGCTTATCCCGTTATATACATCTACCACGAGAGGATGCTGCGTCTGAGATTATCGTAGAATTCCTTGAATTCTTGCAGACGGACGTCTGAAGCGCCATCATTCATTGATCAGTATGGAAGGAGGAGCACATCCTATGGACAGCCTATCGGCAGAGCAGATCAGCACTCTTATTGGCACTGTCGGCTTTCCCAGCCTGATCGCCATTATTTTGCTACGCAGCGTCCTGGGCAACTTTAACCAACGCTTGGACGATCTCGACAAAAGACTGCTGCAGCTCAACAAGTCAATCATGTTGGTTGACAAGACACTTCATCAATTATCCAGCCAAGCTACGAAAGACATCAAGGACCCACACTTATCCAGTACGGAAAGTAACCATCCACGAATGGTATCCAAAAAACATCTCTAAACGTAGATCAAGAGGATCATGCACCGTGTGGGCCAGGATCCTCTTTAATTGTACTTACGCTATACACTCGAACTTGTTCTATTGCAATGCTGGGGACAACTCAAGCTCTCGAATGGATCGTACTCGTATCAGCATGACCGCCGTGAACATAACCATCACACCAGCCAACAAGAACAAGAATCCGATTCCTCGGCCAGGACCTGTACCAATGACTGCCCCAACTGTAGAAGCCAGCACACCATGCTCCGTGAGCAGTGGATTAAAGACTCCATCTGATAATATACCAGCACTAGCATAAGCTGCTATATATCCGAGCTGAGATACCAAGCCAATCATTCCCCAGGCTCTCCCCTGAGTCTCGTTCGGGATATGGGTACGTATGAGAACATCAGCACTCGTATTCACGAAGGCCAGTGCAGCAAAAAACAAAAATCCCATAGTCGTAATTAGCACTACATTCGTCGTCATTCCTAGTAGGGCAAAGAAGATACCGGACATAAACAGGCCTATGGCCATGACTTTGCTGTACTGCTTACGAATACTGAACACTCCGATAAATAAGCTTCCGAGCAGTAAGCCTGTAGCACTGATGGATTCAACGATTCCCAGCGTGCGCGCATCCGATAGTGGTAATAACAGCGGAGTGAACAGCGTCTCTAGAAACCCGATAAAGAACGTTACCAAGGTCAGAATAAGCATCAGATAGCGCACTCCTTTGGCCTTCATGACTATATGCCACCCTTCATGAAGCTCGGCCCAGAGATTACTGTGTTCTCTTGTCTTGGATTCCTTGCTGCAACTGGCTGCCACACGGCTCCGCACGACTATAATCGTAAGCAAGGTTACTAGAAAGGTGGACATATCCAGCAGCAATATTCCTTCAATACCGATGAATCCAATAAATAAGCCGGCCAGTACAGGTGAAATAAGGTATTTCGAAGCTCCCGCCAACTGTACCATTCCACTAGCCTGTGCATACTGCTCCTTGCTGAGCAGATCGGTAATGGTCGCCCGGTAGGCTGGATCCGTCAAGGATGCGAAGATGGAGCTAAGGGTTACACCGACACAAATGTGCCATACCTCCATCTGTCCTGTCATCATCATTAGCAAAATATACAGCAGCCCCAAGACAGAACCACCGTCACCAATCAGCATCATGAGTCTGCGATCAAACCGATCCGCCAGCACACCTCCTACTGGAGCGAGCAGGATGATCGGTAGAAATGCACATAGCGTTACCAGGGAGACCGCGGTTGCAGAATGAGTCATCTGGAAGACGTAGACACCCAGTCCGAAGGCTGTCAGTCCACTCCCTATACTGGAGGTCAGCTCCCCTAGCCATAGTATCAGGAAGGTAGTAAAAGATTTCTTAAGCATGCTCATCTGCCTTCTGTTCTCCTATACCTTGAGCCTCCGTGCTCCCAGACTGCTTTTTACCAGAGCGTTTCTTACCGGAGTCCCCTTTCTTACCATCACTACTCTTCTTGCTATTCTTTTTATTCCCCTTGTCGTTATCTTTATCGCCGTTCTTCAACTTTCGCTTCTTATCCTTCTTGCTCTCATTGCTCTTCTTACCAGAGGACTTCTTGTTATCGACCATGCTATTATCTATCGTCTGTTTAATAACATCCTTGTCTCTGTCCTCCATAGCCTTCTTATCATTGAAAGCATCAGACTCCTCCGTGGGAGACTGAGCCTTCGCTAATTCAGGCTGATCGAACAATTGAACAATATATGCGAAGCTTCCCTGCTCAGCGCCGAGCAATGTCTCCATGGCATAGATCAGACCTTGCACCCGCTCAGCCTGCTCCTCAGGTGTCCAGCGGAAGAGCCCTTCATCGAAAAGGGTCACAGCAGCCACCAGCAGTAGCTCTATAGACTGACGAGGATAAGGGGTGCGGAAGAGTCCTTCCCGTATCCCTTGCTCTACTACATCCTGTAGCACTGGCGTAAGATGCTGTACGGTTAAGCTCAGACTCTTCTGATGCATCTGGGCATTACTAGCCTCGTGTAGCTCCTCAATAAGCTGCTGCTTTACTGCCGTATTCGGCTTCTGCGCAAGCATAATGAGCAGGAATTTCTTATGCACCGTGATGGCAGAATCGTTAGCGATACTGCGTGCCGTCTCAACACCAGCATCCACCACCCGTTTCACCATCGCATCCAGAACCGCTTCCTTGGAGGTAAAATAGTAATAGAAGGTGCCCTTGGCAATCCCGATTGCCCGTAAAATATCGTTAATGGTTGTCTTGTCGTATCCCTTTGTCAGGAACAACACCTCTGCCGCATCCAATATCTCATTTCTACGCTCTTCATGCTCTTTCACCACTCTCATCTCAATACGCCTCCCAAGCTTGGATTAACTGTAACCTGATGGCCGATTGAGGATAGAACCCCGGCTCCTGCTGATGCTCTGCGTCATGGGATATGTTCTGCAAGTGGTTCACACCGTTAACTTTTGACCGACCGTCAGTCTATAATACATATATACGCTGTTTGACGCACGAAGTCAAGGTCCCGAATTACATTTATTCCCTGAGCTGTCGCCAATACAAGCTAACAAATAAAAGAGCCTACCTCAACTCAGATTCGTTGAAATAGACTCTCTAAAAATGAATTAACGCATCCGATTCACGGTAGTGAATACAAACTTATCATACCGGTGCCGTGAGAACGAATATTCAAAAGGAATGCCGTTATCCAAAAAACCCACCTGCTCTATCTCCAATATCGGGTCATCTGATGCACAGATCAAGTTCTCCTGATCCAGCTTCGTGGATTTCGATGCTCGTATCGTACGGTGTGATCCCACGATGTTCAAGCCCAGCTCCTCCTTGATATGCTTGTAAATCGAACCATGCAGCACTTGATCGGTAAGGCCGCTGATCAGGTTGGTTGGCATATACGTAATTTCCATAACGTAAGGCTCACCTTCCACAATGCGCAGACGAATCACATGGTATACAGGAGATTTAGGATCAATAAATAGACGATTGGCTACTTCCTCTGTGGGAAATTGAACATCAAAGGCGATGATTTTGTTGGTGATCTCCTTCCCTTGCAGCAGATTGGTCAATCCGAGCATTTCATTCACAACTACGTTAACAGGTGAATTATAGGCTGCCTTAACGATAAAGGTGCCGTGTCCTCTCTTGCGTATCAGCAGCCCCTCGCTAACTAGCGTATCCAATGCCTTTTTCATCGTCATCCGGCTCACTTGGAACTCAGCAGCCAGCGAGATCTCATCAGGAATCGGTTCATCACTGCTATAGGTTTTATTACTGATCCGCTCTTTGACCTCTCGGGCAATTCGCTCATATTTATTCATCTTTTTATCACCTGTATTAGATATTGTTGTGCCAGATTAGTCTGTATACGATAAAAAGCTTTTTAGAAATTAGTATTTAGTAAGTATACATAACTACACACATTCTCACCAGTAGACCGTGTACTTCGCATATTCGTCTTTACCTGGCATACTCATCATGAGAGCTGATTATTGTCTTTTGTCATTATTACGCTATTGGCGTGTCTGGCCAGTGGATCCTCAGGTACGGGGGATTTTGAAAAAAAGATGGTCCTAAGGACCATCTTAAAATCCATCATGCTCAATGACTTGCTTGAACCAGTATCCACTTTGTTTGATGGACCTTTGTCCATCCTTCTCGAGATCCACGGATACAAAGCCATAACGATTCTTATAGGCATTGGACCAAGACCAGTTATCCATGAAAGTCCACAGATGGTAGCCCTTCACGTTAGAGCCTTCTGTAATCGCACGTTGAACCCATTTCAAATGCTCGCGTATGAAGTCGATACGGTAGCTATCACAGATCATGCCCTGTTCATTTCTGAACTTCTCTTCCCCTTGCACGCCCATTCCATTCTCGGAAATGAAACATTCGATGTTCCCGTAATTCTCACGCACATTGGTCAGGATATCATAGATACCCTTCTCATAGATCTCCCAGCCCCGCATCTCATTCATCTTGCGACCTGGCATTACATAATAATCGAAATAATGTTCAGGTACAAAAGGTGCATCAGGATGAGGCTGGCTTTCTCTGGCCTTGACCCTGCGCGGTTGATAATAGTTAATTCCCAGCAAATCAATGGTACCCTGACGAATGATGTCCTTGTCCCCGTCCTGCATGGCAGGCAGATATCCGTCCTTGGTAAGCAGTTCCACCAGAAGCGGATTGAATTCTCCTGTCACAGATGGGTCCAGGAAAGAACGGTTGAAGTATGCATCACAGACGGCTGCGGCGCGAACATCTGCCGGGTGCTGGCTGCGTGGATAGGTCGGCGTCAGGTTCAAGATGATACCGATCTTGCCATCATAGCCTTGTTCCCGGTAAGACTTGATTACGCTCGCACTGGACAAGAGGGTATGGTACCCAACCTGCACCGCTTTGCCGAAATCCAGCTCGTTCGGGTAGTGGAAGTCATACAGATAACCGCCCTCCACAGGTACGATGGGCTCATTGTGGGTGAACCATTTACTGATACGATCACCGAAGAGCTCGAAGCAGATGTTCGCATACTTTACATAAGCATCCACAGTCTCCCGGTTCACCCAGCCGCCCTTCTCCTGCAGAGCCATCGGCAAGTCAAAATGATACAGGTTCACGAACGGCTCAATGCCAGCTTCTGTTAATTCGTTAATAACGGCATTATAGAATTCAACTGCCTTTTCATTCACAGCACCTGTCCCTCCTGGAATCAGTCGAGACCAGGAGATCGAGAACCGAAACGAATTATGCTTCAGTTCCTTCATCAGCGCGATGTCTTCCTTATACTTGGTATAGAACCCGGACGTCTTGGAAGGTCCTACACCATCATAGAATCGATTTGGCTCTTGCTCGAACCAGTAATCCCATATATTCGGTCCTTTTCCGTCGCCCTCCACAGTACCTTCAGTTTGTGTCGCCGAGGCAGAGGAGCCCCACCAAAAATCAGCCGGAAACGGATATTGAATTTCTTTCTGTACACTCTCTTTTACTTCAGTATGATTCACGGTCCTTCTCCTTTCTCTTGTACGCTGCACATGCTGTCTACTTTCTGTACTATTGCTTGTATATTACATGCTCAGTGTTTGTTCTTTGGATGGAGCACTAGCTTCTTCTTCCTGTTCCTTACGTACATTCATCCGGTCAATGAATTTCAGGAATGGGAACCAGATGACGAATACGACCGCCATATTAAATATTTGCAATAATCCACCTCTTAGCGAGCCTGTTCCCATCATACCGCTGAAGAACAATGGCATCGTCCAAGGAACCTGTATACCGTTCGGTGGTGGCACAATGCCTGTATACATCGCGAAATAGGTAATCAAGGTCACGAGCATTGGAGCCAGCACCCATGGCACGATGATCAGTGGGTTCATTACAATTGGCAGACCGAAGATCACCGGTTCGTTAACATTGAAGAGACCAGGACCCAGTGCCAGCTTACTGACTTGCTTCAGCTGCTTGCTCTTCAGGAAGAAGAGAATCGTGAGTACTACGGTCAGGGTCATCCCTGTACCGCCAATCCCTACGGTATAAATATCAACGAATTGCTTGGTGATAATATGCGGCAGCTCTGCACCTGTGGAGTAAGCTTCGTAGTTCTCCAGTGCCAGTGTATTCCAGATCGGGTCCATCACGGAGTTCACAATAATCTGACCATGCAATCCGAAGAACCACAGAATCTGAATCAGGAATATAGCAATCAAGGTAGGAATAATACCGCTACCCAGATGCACTAGCGGAGCCTGAACGGCTTTGTAGATCAGATCATGCAGATTGTTATGGAACGTTACATTTACAATAATATTAATAATCAGGAAGATGCCCAGTGTAATACATGCAGGCAGCAAAGCTGCGAACGACTTAGCAACTGCCGGTGGCACGCCCGGAGGCATCTTGATTACGATGTTACGCTGTGTGACTTTACGGTAGATTTCACCCGCAATGAAGGCCACGATCATCCCGAGGAACATCCCCTTGGCACCAAGGCGCTCCTTCGGAATCACGTCTGCAATCGTCGTGCCGTCGCCCTGAGTCAGCAGGAACGGTGTGAGCATCAGGAAGCAGGCAAGTGCAATCATCCCGCCGAATATAGGTTCGACCTTATAGCTTCGCGATAGATAATAACCAATACCGACCACGACGAAGACCGTCATAATATTCAAGGTGGCATTAGGCGCAATATTCAGCAGCTCCTGGGTTCTCGCCAGGTTGTCTGCCCCCATCCAATCACTCAAGAATGGAAGATTGATAAGAACGACGATAATCGATCCAAATACAGTCAATGGAAATGACAGCATGAACGCATCCCGTAATACTGAAAGATAACGGTTATTGTTCAATTTACCAGCAATGGGTATCAAAATCTGGCTTAATTTCTCAAACAACGCCTATTCCTCCCACAGAATATAATTTTCCCTTACATGTAAACATCGTCTTCACATGCTTTGCTTATAGCAAGATTTGATTCTGCCGCCTGAATTGACTATACTCGGTAATAAGCGTTCTCCTAAATTCACTCGCCAGTGATTGGGTCTGCCCTGCAGTCCCAGCTCAAGGAGGCGCTTTTTCTTACCCCAATGTATGTCATCATCGAATATGAATCCTCAGCCAGCATTTCATTAAAAAACCAGTTCACATATGAATGTAAACCGTTTCAAAGATTCGCTTAGATATTTCTGGATTTGAATAGCTCCAGCAGCTCGTGAACAAGATCCTTCATCGTAACTGTGGACATCAAATGATCCTCGGCATGCATCAGCAGCAGATTCAAGGCAGTCGGTGTACCTTCGGCCTCTTTCTTGACCATCTGAAAATGAATGTCGTGTGCAGAGCGCAAATCCTGCTTCGCTTCCTTCAGCAGTTCATCTGCTCCCTCTGCGTTGTTGTTACGATACTCCGTCAGGGCCTGAATGATCTTACTCCGGGCACTGCCACTATGAAAAATAAGCTGAAAGCTAATCTGTTCTTCTGTTAATTCCGCGATATCGACCTTATCCATTTTTCTTTTCCACCAACTTCATCGCTTGCTCGTAAGCCTTCTTACCATCAACCATGCCATAGGCCATCATATCTATAACTTCTACATGAATGCCGTACGCCGCAGCCTCTTTCTCCAATTGCCCCTTCAGGAAGCTCATTTGTGGACCAATCAGTACCGCATCAGCCTTAGCCATTTCTTCAGGCGCCTGATCCTGACCTACGGCCCAAATTTCGGCTTCATCTCCGATGGACTTGGCATGCTCCTGCATTTTGGTCACCAGCATACTTGTAGACATACCAGAGCTGCACGCAAGTAGAATTCTTTTCATAACTGTTCTCCATCCTTTCAAGCTTAAAATGTGAATTAGCAGAAACCGTTTACAGGGCAATTATAAACCCATCAATTTCATTTGTCTATACATTAAAATCATATGTCTATACTTTTGTCGAAATTACGAATAATTCATGTCATCATGTCCACCCTCTGCATTTGCATGCAACATGAACGTCAAAAACCCTTGTAGATCCAGGGCTGGACGTACAAGGGTTATGTAAAAAAAATTATAAAGGTCTTCCTATAGCAACGGTACCATCAGACCATTCGACAATTGTGGCAGGAATACGTCCATAGATCATTCGGTAGCCTAGAACCACATACGTCTCAGATTGGTAGCTCAGGAGCTACAATCCCGGCTATATTGCTAATAGCTTCTAGATTCATATAAGTCTCGCTAATGCTGTGCAAGATACTGCTGTACAAGCTCATTTCCGGCCACGCCCATAGTATTGTAAAGCTTATACTCAGCAGGTGTCAGGTTACGAATCCATTCATCTCCATGATAGAGATGACCTGCGCTCTGAAATTCCTGCAAAGCTTCCTTCTCCGTAGTTAGCGGGATATGACCCACGATCTCCCAATCCCCACTGCGAAGATTATCCGTCGCTGCGAAAATAACCCGCGTGCTCCCTCTACTGTTAACGAAGGTCAGCAAAGAATCATTCCATTCGCTTATGTCGTTCGGCATTTCTTTATCTGCAGCAAGGCCCATAACGCCAAAAGAAAAGACCTTCTTGAACCTCCCCCGCAAGGCGCAAATGACCTGACAAAATGCATATCTACCATCATGCATGGGGATTACGAAAATATCACCTGCTTCATGCTTCTTCATCAATCTACCTCCTGATCACACTTGATTACATTACGGATTTCAATCTGAGAATTCCCCGTACTCGCAGCCGGCGTTTCTCAGCTCGATATGATCAATCAGCTGCTTGCTGCCCCCAAGCTTACGGTAGAGCCGGATCTCGCCGTAGCCAGTGCCGCCGTTCCACAATCGGTTATGCCGCTTCTGTCCATCCGGTGATTCATAGTTAATAAGCAGCATCTCATCCCGTGGACATTCCAGCTCCAGCTCGAATTCCGAGTTATGATTGCTGGCCCGAACCTTCCAGTAATGACGCTTATCCCCTTCCTCAAAATCAAACGTCACGCGGGATCTCAGCAATGGCTTGGAGAAGTTATACTCATACATCGTACCCTCGTGATACATGCCGATCAGGATCTGGCGGGGCAACGGTATTCCGAATACTTTCGGCCTACCACCACCGACCTCAACCGCTGAGTGATCCAGAGTCTGTCCCGTGATCAGACTACGTAGATGGCAGCTGCTAATCCATAGCCAGGGGGAGGTGTAATCTGCTCCCCAGTTCTTGTCGGCATAGCCGTAAGACCTCTCCGGGATAATGTCATAGACTACTCCATCCAGACGAACTGTTCCGCTGTAGTTAGTCTTGATGCCCTCTGCGTGCCAGAACATCTCAAAGGCATTCAGTCGGCGAAATATGGAGGAGGCACCATAGCCGACATGATAAGCAATCTGCTTGTCTATAGTGAGATCCCAGCTCATTTCTCCCGCGTCGCTCATATATTCCGGATGTACCTTAGCCTCCAACTCGTTTAAGGAACACATTCCCTGCATTCGTTGCTCTGTCAGCATGCTTTCCCCAATACATACTTCCAGCCGATCGGCGGGACAACTGAACTGGGGAATGGGGTAAAAGTTGTGTATCTGCTTGGCACCTTGTCCCCATGCTCCTGCCTTAATCATCGCATAGGCGGGCTTGACCCCACGTTCTCGATTCTCTGCCAACTGTCCCAGCACGGGAACTTCCCCACCTAACGCTGGATTGCAGACGTAATATTCGATGAAGAAGGCTTTGGCTTCTCCGGTCTCCCGATTATAGCCAGTGAAGCTGTGCCACCACCAGTCGTATCCCTTGTACGCCAGTGATCCCTTGAGCATGTACAGATTGCGCCCAACATCACTCTTGTTCATGTTACCTCCTCCTTTCCCATCATGTTCTAACCTTGCACCTGCTATTTTCCTGCCTGATATTATTGTAAATGGAGCACTCTCCACAAATCCAGCAGACATGCTTGTTCGTGTTCAAGACTATGCTATAGCAAGACAAAATACCCGTCCCATACGCTTCAGGACTATTCTATCCTCTCGAAGCGCATGAGACGGGCAAATAGGGATCGCTCGACAGACTCCTGCAAGGATTGTCTTGAAGCTCTCACTCTATTTCTATAATGTCTCTAGTCTCTGTTTCTCAATTTCTCTATGTCTAGTCTTTGTAGGGATCGAATTCATCCGCTCCAGCCATACATACACCTATCGGCTTCAGCACATGCAGCACATCAATCGTCCCGACATGGGCATCAAGCACCTCTCGTAGCTGACGGTACACAAACGGACTCTCATCCGTGCCTGCTCCGCGCAGCTCGACCCCGAACTCTCGAACAGCCCGATCCATCTGCTCCTTCGAGATCTGGCCGCCGCTACGCGTACGGGTCTTCCAGTTCATTTTGCCCGCTGCCTGTGTTCGGCTCATGATTCGTCCAGCTCCATGTACCGTACTGTAATAAGACTCCTGATTCTCCAGTGTATCCTTGCCCCGTACGATAACCGAGATGTCGCCCATGCTACCACCAATGAACCCGACCTGGCCCGGAGCCGAAGGTGTCGCTCCCTTGCGCACGACTACGACCTCCCGTCCGTTATGCATCTCCTTCCACGCATAATTATGATGATTATGCACCTCAATATCTGCCTCAGCACCCAGAATGGACAACACCTGTTGAATGACGTAATCTCTACCTGCATAGGCGTATCGACCAGCCAGCCTCATCGCCCGATAATACATATCCCCTAGCTCACTGTCGAGGTCCAGCAGAGCAGGGGGCTGATCCATCTTCTCACCATGTGCATTAGCCATGAATTCTCGTCCGGCCATCAGATTAATGAAGCCACTCGCAGTCTTATGACCGAAGCCACGACTACCGAAGTGATTGGCAATCCATACTTTTCCATTCTCCTGCTCCACCAGCAGATCCACGAAATGATTCCCACTACCGACCGTTCCGAGCTGGGCACGGGCCAGCGCCTTCAGCTTGTCATGGACCTGTTTATCCACGTCCTCATATACAGCCCAGTCGGGGTCATCGAAGAGCTCATGGTCCACCCTTTCCTGATTCACACGCCCTACCCCAAAGGAAATACGCCGAGCGATCTCATCCATTATCGAGCTCAATCTGGGTAGAATCTCACCTGCGGTCAGGTTCGTCCGTACAGCCTTGTTGCCACAGGCAATGTCGTAGCCGACACCTGCGGGAGAAATCTGCCCGTCATACACGACTACACCGCCAATCGGCTGGCAATAGCCCTTGTGATGGTCTGCCATGAGCAGGGTCTGAACCACGTTTCCTGTTCTGGAGCATACTCTGGCCTGTGCCATCGCCCCTTCATCCGGTTGTCCCCATACTTTTACATTGTCAATCTGTTGATATGCCATACTCACAGGTCATCTCCTTTTACTGCTACTGTCTAATTAGTACCTTGACCAGATCAGATCATTCAACTTGAAATCAGGTTCGGTCAAGCTACCGAATTTCTAGAACTGCTTCTGCTCCTTGAGCTCGCCGATCTGCTGGCGCAATTCTTCATCCACTTCGTCATCCAGCAACGCTGCAACAGCCGACTTCAATTCTGCGCCCCAAGTGTCAGACTCCCAGGCTTCCAGAGCCATCAAAGCTGCACTCCGATTACTGGTAACGGGGCTGCGCAGCGCAGCGAGCAGCAAAGGTCGACCTGTGCCCGGAAGCTTATCCAGCCCTTGAACGATGATACCGAGGCAACGGTGAGGATCATATTCCTTGCTGAACCCCTGCTCCTCCCGTGGGCCTGAAGCAATCTGCTCCAGCGGAAGCTGCTGCTCTGCGAGCTTCACCATACGATGTATCCGTTCCGGCTGCTCCGTGGTCATGAGCTCGTAATACCACACCACCTCTGTTGGATAAAGCTGTGCCTGCGTGTACACCTCATCCCAGATATCCATCCCCAGTCGAGCTGCAGAGGAGAAGCAGTAATAAGGCGCAGGTGCGTTTGGCTCTCGCGACCTCAGCGTCTCTAGAATCACAGCAGGCCAGTCAGAACGGGAAATCATCGCCTCGCATGCCGTCAGCAAATGCTCTCTTAGCTCCAGCGTCCAGCCAGCCCTGTAGAGCTCTGCCCAGCGCTCATCCTTGTCATTGCTCAGGAAGCTTCCGATATTCAGCAGGACCGTCAGATGCTTGACCGTCTTGCAGCACCGCTCCGCATGTCGGACATATCCCGTCAGGGCCTGTGGACCATACTCATAGTCATAAATATCCTCGGCAGGCCCCCCACAGAGTAGGGCGTCGATGATATCTGTCGCTCCTTCATAGAGCTCGCTATCTATCTTCTCAGCACCAAGTGCTCTATGGAGCTCTCCCTTGCGTGCACATATACAGGCCAGATATTCATTCATAATCTGATTGACACAGCCATGTCGCAGCAGCCAATCCTTGATGCGCTGGTGTGTCGGCTCCAGTCGCTCCACAGCCTGTATTTTACCCCAGCCCTGCACAGCCTGTGCCAGCTCAAAAACAAGCTCATTCCCCTCTTCCAGTCCATTCAGTATCGCTACTACCGAATATAGAGTGAACTCATCATGTCGACCCAGCGTGAGCAGCAGCTCCTTGATCTCGGTATCCTCATGCTCAAACATTCCCAGCAGAGCAATGCCGAATTTGACCGCATTTCGATGGGCACCATGTCGCGCTAACCATTTAGCTTCCTCGAACAAAGACTCATATTGAATTCCGGGATACTGCCTCACTTCGTTTAATACAGTGTCTATGGCTCTGATTAGATCTTCCTTTATGAACAAAGCATATAATGCTTTACGGGTTGCCGCTCTAGGCCTGCGAGTGTGCTTGGCCAACATGCGTACTAGCTGACGCGTCTCTCCCATTACCGTATCCTGGCTTGCAAGATGTCTCATCATTCCGCTCAGTCCACCTGCTACCCAGCGTACAGAGCTGCCGGACCAGAACTCATCATCATCAGGTAGCGAGCCATTGATCTCCTCGCCTTGTTCACGTATATAGTCATAGATCGAGGTCTTCCCCTCCCACAATCCTGCAGTAAAATGCTCCAACAACATGCTACAATAGCCCCCCTCTTCCCCATACGTCCTGCAGTACCGAGTGGAACAGCTCATCCAGCTGCTGCTCGACATCTGCTTCAGATGGCGCCTTATGTATAACAGCTTGCTCATAATACTCCAGCTTTTGTTCAATAAATGCATGAATAGGCTCTATTCTTGGCCCGGTATCGAACTCCCTGCTCGCCTGTTTTTGTGCCAGTAGCTCACGAATAGCCCTTTCAAGCTCACTATTCTCAGGCACCAAGGTGCTGACCAGCTGCTCAAAGCGAATCGGCGGCACCGTGTTATGCTGTTCGATCCAGGCACAGGCTAACAGAGGACGGAGCACATACAAATACTTCTTAAGCTTGACCTGCTCTCCTTGCAGATAGCCACGGAAATTGCCTTTGGCCATGTGCAGGTAATGATACATGCTGGAACGTGGTGAAAATGTACGCCCCCCAAAGCTCCGCAGCTGATCCGCTGCAGACCCTTGCTTCATATATATGATGGGAGATTGCAGCCATTCAAGCAGGGCGGGATTACATTTACGCAGCAGCCTTAATGCTTTGAGCAGGTCCCATCCGTTCACGTCCAGCACATCATCAATAGGTCGTTCGATCACATCGCGCCTTTCGGTAATTGACAAGTACCAGGAGACAGGTCGAACATAAATAAAACGAACATCATAATCACTGTCCTTGGAGGGAAATCCCCATGCCCGACTCCCTGATTCACAGGCGTACAGAATACGAACCCCCTCTGTGGCTTCGATATCTGTTAATTCCTTCATAATGCGCTGTCTAATCTCTGACATGCGATTTCCCTCCTTTTAGTTGGTTCACTCGAGTTCATCTATCAAAATGCTTTTAATCGTCTATATGATCTATGGTCATGAGGTCCATCATTGCTCTTATTGTCACTCATTCAGCCCCCTGTGAACATGGCAAAAGTATTACGATTGAAGTTTTTTCCTGTTACAATAAAAAGATAAGCATCGAGACGAACGGAGGAACTCGTATGGCCAAGGAAAGCTTCGATAAGGAAATTCAGTATCTACGCATGCTCGTGCTGACCAGCGGGGCCTTCAATCGGCAGCAGTTCGCAGATCGACTGGGCATTTCGGTACATACCTTTGACAAGACCATCCGCCGGATCAAGGATATCGTTGGCTCACTGCACCCCGGACTCTCACAGGATCAGAGCATCGAGTTGGCGGAAGCGGTCAGGTATAGCAATTACGAATCCTCAGACCCGCTGCTGCTCTTCCTGTTCCGTGCCAAGTCGGTTCGTGAATCAGAGAGTCACCGAATATCCTTGCTGCTTGCAGCCATGAATGAGCAGGCATGGACCGCTATGGAGCTGCTGGACATCTGCTGTGCCAGCTTGCCGACGGATCTACCCCTACCGGACGAGAAGACGATTCGTTCCGATCTCAAATATCTGGAGAAGGTAGGCGTCATTCGCCGTGAACCCGGCCCCCGGCCTTACCGCTACTGCATAGATAATGAGCTGGTGCGCAGCCTGTCTGAGGATGAACTCCTCGATCTCTATGACTTCGTAGATGTCATGGCGAACACACAGGTCCCTTCCGTTCAAGGGTATCTGCTGCGTGATGGACTCAAGAAGCATATCCGGCGTCAGGATGACGATGAAGCAAGACTGGAGCATTTTATATATAAATATCATTATTACTCCAGAATTCTGGATGAAGCACATCTGTTCAATCTGCTACATGCTATGCGTCTGCGACGCAAGGTCCGATTCATCTATTTCTCACCCAAGTCTGACAAGAGCTATGCCTCCAGAAATACCAATCCGCTGTTCGAGAAGGATCAGGAAGGGCTCAAGAATACTGCTCTACCCTTGAAGATCGTCTACGACCATCAATACGGACGCTGGTATCTGCTGGCACATGGTCACAAGGGCATTCGTAAATTCCGAATGGAGGGGATTACCCAATTGGAGGAGGACGAGGCAGTTCCAGAGGAATGGTTCGCATCCAAATCCGAGGAGCTTGCCGAGAAGATGCGGTATAGCTGGCTGATCGATACAGGGCGGTCGGTGACAGTAAGGGCGCGCTTCTATAATCCCGGGTTCGGGGAATATAACTTCGTCAAGGAGCGGGTACTGCTGCAGGGGCAATGGGGTGAGATCATAGCGGAGGATGAGCAAGCCTTCATCTATGAAATTCAAGTGAACGGAACCACTGAAATCAAGCCGTGGCTTCGCAGCTTCGGTTCCAGCTGTGAGGTGCTTGAGCCTCTTCGGTTCCGACAGGAACTGATTGACGAATGGAAGGAGATCCAGTCCTACTATGAATCTGTTTGAGAAAATCTTCAATTATCAGCTCCTTACGCGGCTGGAGGATTCCGGTACCTTCATGGTAACGTCGCATGAACGCTCGTGGCTGAAGACGATGCTTGCGCATCCAGCGGCTTCCGAAGCATTTACAGAGGAGACCTTAGCCAAGCTGCATCGCATACTGGAAGCAGACCCGCCTATGGATGTTGAGGAGCATCTCATCCAGAAGGCTGGCAGCAAGGAGAAGCATGTCTATCATCCGCTCCTGCGTCCGCTACGCCGAATGATTGCGAACAGAACGGCCATGCGCATCCGCTGCCGACTCAAGGGCGGTCAGGTGACTCCAGACCAATGGGGCTTGCCTTATAAGCTGGAGTACTCCATGGTGAAGCGGGAGTGGTATGTGCTATGGTACCGGATGCGACACCGATCCTTAATGAGTACGCCGCTGCGCAATATTCTGCAGCTGGAGGAAGAGGCCGTAGAGGCTGATGCCGTTGATGGCATGCTGGAATCCATCACACGCCGTCAGGCAGCACGCCAGCGGGAAGCCGTGATCGAGGTCGTCCCGATGTATAATGAGGAGTTGTCCCGCATATTGCATGCCTTCTCCAGCTTCGAGAAGGACGTTCATTATGATGCAGAGCAGGACACCTATAGAGTTCATATCACCCATCCAGGTGACGAGGCCGAATACCTCCTCTCCAAGATTCGCTTTCTCGGCAAGCGAGTGCGGGTCATTACCGGAGATTACCTGAAACGACGCATGCTGGAGGCCTCGACGAAGGCACTGGAGCGTTATCAGCAAGCTTCGCCAGAGGAGGAGCTCTCCTCCTAATTAACGATTAGCACGGTTACGGCTGCTGGAACCATCACTTATGCTACCCTCACTACCGCCCTCATTCATTTGTCTGCTACCGCTTGAATTTGGCAGCCCGGGCACCTTCGGCATCTCATCTTCAATCTGTAGACTATTCATCGGCAATGGATTGTACATTTCTGGCGGGTGGCTCTGATCCGGTGAGTGACTCTGAACAGGTGAAGGATTCATCTCTAGACCGTCACTCATCCCAGGCCTACGCCAATGCTGCCCTCCCCCTGCATCCCTGCCAGGCCTTCCACCTCCGGGAAATCCCGTCCCTGGCCCCTCATGAACCAAGGGATAAGTGATCTGCTGGGCAGTAACAGCCTCGCAAGATACCAGCAGCACCAAGCAGCTCACGCTTAGTACGCATACATAAGCTATACGAGTCATTCCACTCATCTTACTCCCCCTTTCCCCAAGAATAGTCGGCCATAATCGAGCACTCTGGTTCGAAGTAGCCTGTACACATCCTTGAAGCCCATATACGACATCACCATTAGCAGCGGATACACCGGGTATAGGTAGCGGGATTTGATCTCCCACAGAATATAGAAACTAATGAAGCCTAGCACTACCAGCACGAGCGATACCTCTTCATAGCGCTTGGAACGGATGCTGCCAATCAGACGCACCAAATTAAAGCCATACATTAGCATATTCATCGTATATAGGCACCAGAGCACTATGGTGCGCGGCCAAGAATCCCCGGCGAACCACTTCGTTGCGAAGGTAGAGTAGCTGTAGCCACCCATGATCGAGACACGGCCACGATTCCCATCACCAAGATCATTACCAATACCGTAACGGTCGACCTGATAGGTCCCTTCCGTCCAGGTCCATACGATTTTTTTGAAATACATACTCAACAGTTCACCCGGACTTGCCGCAGCGAGCTTCTCAGCAATCCCTTCCTTGAACAGTTCCGCACTGACGGCCTTATCGTAGCCCGCCTCACGCTGGTAGATGCTATAGCTCTGCATATTATCCCAGAATCCGAAGCGCTCCAGATTGATTCCCATATGCAGCCACATCGAGACTGGCGCCGCATTGCTGCCCACTGGCTCATCAACTACACCTGTAGCCTGGAGTGCCGCATTTTGCATCCAGCCCGGAACGTTGAAGATCCCGGCCAGCAGCACAATAGCCATGAATCCCTTCCTCCAGCCAAGTACGCGCAGCTTCATGCCTATCGTCAGCAGCGCAGCGATAAGAAAGATTACTCCGATGCCTCGAAAATAGTTACCAAGAGCAATCAGTACAGAAGCTAACAAAATTGCAGTCCACGATGTCTGCTTCAAATAACGGATCAGGGCATATAACCCTGAGGTCAGACATGCGGTGGCAATGACATCGTTATAGATCAGATTGTTCATCAGTAAGGAAGGAAGATAGCAGGCTGCCAGCAGCAATATACCATAATCCCGCTCACCCTCCTTACCATATAGCTCCCTGTAGATCAGGTAGACCATTAGTGTTGTGATAAGGGAGAAGAGGATATTAAAGCTTTTCAGAATGAGATAGTTATCAGGGAACCACGACAACAAGGTCTTGATATATACCACCATTGAGAAGTTAAAGGGAAACATGTGCAAATACCCGCCAGGATCAAACGTAGAATAGTCATGGTCATAGAGCATGTCCAGCGCCAGAGATACCACCGTCTGTGAATCATCCGTAGGCAGGCGCGGGAACAGGAATATGAGCGCCACCTGCATGATTAAGGTACTGAGCAGAATACTCGGGATGACCACCTGTGAACGATAGCGGCTCAGCCTTTGCGCTGCCTGGTACAACAAGACACCCGCAACGAGCAGCAGCAAGACCAACGGAATATATATCCACAGACGCTGCCCTTGCAAAATGGGATTATCTCCGTATGCAGCATAATTATATTCCGCTCTGACGAACAGAGAGGCTCCCACGAACAATCCCATAAAACAGATCAGGATCATATATAACAGCTTAGGAATGAGCTTGAACAAACCGTTGACACCTCTTTCCTACCATGGAATGCACAATGTACGTACAAAAGAATTCGCAATGCACGCACACCTCCATCGGAATGAATTCGCTATGATTATACGAGTCCCAGCTTAAAACTAGCTGAATCCAGGCTTAAGGCCTGTTGCAGCTCTTCTAGCAAAAAAAGCCGTGACTCTCCCCCTTGGAGAATCACGACTTGAATTACGATTGGAGCTCGCTGATCATCTGCTTACAATCCTTGTTCAAAAGAACAGCAAGCTTAACAGTAGTCGACAGGGCTCCCCGCTTGCAGCCGCTATACACGCACATTTGACATAGTCCACGTATCAGGACTTGCTCTGATTCCGCTTTCCAATACCAAACACATAATAAGCAATGACGACAAGCGCCATGAACGAAGCACCCACGATGAGCGAGATTCGTGTATCCGGGTTGAAGCACATCCCGATAATGACCAGCACCAGGAAAATGATAATGATGTAGTTGCTGACCGGGAACCATTTGGACTTGAAATTATGGTCCGCCAGCTCCTTGCCCCACTGCTTACGGAATTTGAACTGGCTGATCGCCAGCGCGAACCATGGCATCATACCCGGCAAGACACTTGCACTATAAATATAAAGGAACAGCTTGGAGTCTGGGATCAGGTAGTTCAGCAATACCCCGATCAACAGCAAGGACAGTGTCACAAGGATACTGTTGCGCGGAACTCCGCCCTTGGACAGCTTTCCGAAAAACCCTGGAGCTTGTCCATTACCCGCGAGCGTATACAGCATACGTCCAGCACTATAGATACCGCTGTTACAGCCAGACATCGCTGCTGTCAGCACTACAAAGTTAATAATTCCCGCTGCTGCCAGAATTCCGACCTTGGCAAAGGTCAGTACGAACGGGCTTCCCGTCTGACCGACTTCGTTCCACGGATACAGCGTCACCATGACGAAGACGGCACCAACGTAGAAAATAAGAATGCGCCAGACGATATTCTTGATCGCTTTGCGCAATGTATATTTAGGATTTTCGGCCTCACCTGCCGTGATTCCGACCATCTCGACTCCCTGATAGGCGGCTGTCACCAGACAGAGTGCGAACAGGAAGCCCTTGAGCCCACCCGGGAAGAACCCGCCATGACTGTAGAGATTCGACAGACCGATGGGCTGCCAGCCATTGCCTAAGCCGAAGAAGATCAGACCCGTTCCGATGACGATCATGAACACGATCGCGATAATCTTGATGAGGGCGAACCAGAATTCGAACTCGCCATATAGCTTCACCGCAGCCAAATTGGCTGCCGCAATAATCAATACGCCCACCAGGGCTGGAATCCATTGCGGAATATCCGGATACCAGTAGCCGAAATAGATACCGATAGCCGTCACTTCGGCCATCCCCACGGTCACCCACAGGAACCAGTAGCTCCAGGCTGTCAGGAACCCGGCTAGTGGCCCAATGTACTTATGTGCGAAGGTCGCGAAGGAGCCTGTGACAGGCTCTTGTATGAGCATTTCTCCCATAATTCGCATCACGAAGAAAATAATAATCCCTGCCAGCATATAGGCCAACAATACGGATGGGCCTGCCCATTGGATCGCGCTTGCCGAGCCCATGAACAATCCGACTCCAATTGTGCCTCCCAGGGCAATCAGTTCAATGTGCCTGGGCTTTAATCCTCTCTTTAATTCTTTCGTTTCCAAACAAATTCCCCTTTTCTAATGTCCATCCTTCTATTAGAAGTCCCGCGTTAACGCGATGCAGAATTACTTCGCCAAATTTTACGCCAATGTGACAAGAAATACAATATAAAATGTAACATTATGCGGAATATTTTTCGCTGATTCGAATCTTGCTCTTGTATAAGATTCGCAACCGCCACGAACCTATACGTGTAGGATAAAAATCCCCAACATAAATAGAGCACAAGCATGATCACCCTGGATCGTTACTTGTGCTCCTTTGTACTCACTTATATTCCTTTTTGCTCTATGTCTAAGCTTCCAAATGTCCAATCATGCCCAAGTGGTAATTGTCTCTACAGGTAATCGGTAGGATGGATAGCCTTCTTTGCTCGCTTTGCCAATCGACAGCAGCATGACCGGCTGGAATCGCTCCTTGTCCAGGCCGAAGACCTCCGCAATTCGATCCTTGTCATACCCCGCCATAGGGTTGGTATCGTAGCCGTGGGCGCGAGCTACAAGCATCAGCTGCATCGAAACAAGACCAGAGTCCAGCATGTTAATGTCGCGCAAGGCGGATGCAGTCAGACTTGCATAATACGGCCTTGCCTGCTGCAATTGCATATCCTTGATGTCCTGCGGCATGTAGCCGAGTTCTACTGCTTTATTAAAAATTTCGTCCATGTATTCAATATTGTTAGCGTCGTAAAACACCGCAATAACAGCCGAAGATGTCATGACTTGTGTCTGATTGAAGGAAGCCAGTGGCGCTAGTTTTTCTTTACCTTCGGCGCTGTCAATTACAAGGAAACGCCAAGGTTGCATGTTAATAGCAGATGGAGCGCGGGAAGCTTCCGCCAGAATTTCGGTCATTTCCTCCCGACTGATTTTCACTTCGGGATCGTACACTTTAACGGAACGACGTTCCAGTACAATTTTGTTGAAGTTGTTTGTTTTGTGGTAGTTGCCTGTAAGGTTGCTCATGCAGGTTTCTCTCCTTTTCGGTTGAGTTTGGAAATGATGTTTCTTATGATTACTAGTAAGAGGGTAAACTATAAAGTATGCTTTATAGCAAGCGCTAAAAAACGGGGTGATGGTCATCAAAATCAGTGAAGTAGCCAAAAGTATTGATCTCCCGATTTCAACGATCCGTTATTATGAACAAATAGGCATTATCACGGATGAATATGTATTGAGGGATCAAAATAATTATCGGATTTATTCGTCAGACATCATTCATCATCTGAATGTTGTTAAAAATTGTTTGGCCGTTGGCTTTTCGATTCAGGAAATCAAATCCATGATCTCGAAAAACGGGATGTCCAAGGATGAGCAAGTAAGCCTGATACAATTAAAAATTGCCGAAATTGAAGCTACTCAACAGCAATTAAATGTCTCAAAGCAAAACCTGTATGACATTCTCAGTGCGGACGTTACTTGCGAAAAAGGGTTTGGGAAAATATGAATGAATACTTATCATTCTGCATTACACGGAGTACAATGATATGCTTCAGCATTCAACGAACGGGGAACGTTACTCATGAATAACAACAGCGGTAGACCAGACTAAGTGATCAAGTCTGGGTCTACCGCTGCTAACTTTAAGGTTCAGTCTAATCCTGTATTTTCGCCCAACATCTTGGTACTGCTTGCCGTTGCTTGCTGTGAGCAGCATTGCGGGGGTACCCGGTCAGCTAACCATACCTCATTGCCAGCATAATAAAAGGAGACTCCGCTCTCTTGCGCACACTGGGTATCCACTCTCAGAATTACCAGCTCTCCCCGGCGCTTCCCGGCCAGTGTCGCAAAGTGAGTCCCTTCTGACAGGTGCACATATTGACGTCCCATCGGCTTCAGGCCCTCCTTTTGAATCGAAGGAAGTGCATTCTGGTTCGTGCCATGATACAGCACCGCCGGGGGCTGGGTCGCTTCATAACGGATTTTGCCATGGCTATGGCCATATCTGGCCCGGATTCGGTCTTCTACAATCTCGAAGCGTTGCTTGTCAGAATTGCGCACGACCTGCTCGATATCCTCCTGACGGACCCATGACCATCCACGCTGCGTCTGGATCGCGCCCAGCAACACCTTGATCGGGCACGAGCCATCCTCGGGATCAAGGACTACGCCGAACTCCTCTGGCTTATGTCGTAGCAGCAGGCTCATCAGTTTGCTTAAGCTTTTTTCCTTTGCTTGATCTAGCATCGTATCACTTCCTAATGGGTGTATCTTCACCATCATAGAAGTATTGGAGAGCAGCATATGGCACGCTTCCCCAATACTTATTCTATGCTTTATTATTCCAGCTTCTTCTAGTATTCTAGCTTCTTCTATTATTCTAGCTTCTTCTATTATCCCAGCATCACGCATCCCCTACAAGCGTGGATCGATCTCCCGCTCCTGAGCCACCTCGAAGAGCAGATTGGCAGCAATATTCCGGTAGGCTTCATGCTCTGGTGTAATGTCGGACAGCGGCACCTCTAGGAGCTTCAGCCCAAGCTGGTATTCCTGCAGGGAGGAGCGCTGCTTCTGTGCTACATTTTTTTGCTTCAGCAGCTTGCGGTATTTATGAGGGAACCGATAGTCATAGCCATAAATGATGGATAGGTACTCCGGATTCCGCACCTTCATATATGGCACAGTCCGACCATTCCATTGCTCCGGCTTGATGACGACACCCTCCATATGCTTATCCATAGTTAGCTTCACAAAATACTGCTCTGCCTCCTCCAGCGCTGTCGGTGAAGTGAGATCAAGCAACAGTGACTCATCATCCGACAAAAAGCGATACATTTCACTGGTATTCCAGCTAGGTACCTCTTCCCTGCCATCCGTATAGATCAGCTTCAACAGCGCGAACGGCTTATATTCCGCTTCGGTATCCTGCGCATACAGCTCCAGCTGTCTGCTATAGGTCCGATAGGCCTCTTCATGGGTGGATAACGGTACATAGGTCTCTTTAATCTGGTGAATATACTTGTAGTTCTGGTATACGTTTGCCCCGTATTTGTCACTTAGTGCTGCCTTGGAGCTATGATATTGATCCTGCTCGAAGCCGCTCGCTTCATATTCGGCGATCAGCTGATGACAGGCTTCCTCAAAGCCGTTCTGCTGTAGGAACGACAGCTCTGTCCCTAGCGCAGCCTCAATCGGCTTGAACTGTCTGTTAATCAGCCCCTCACCAAGAGCACTCCACGGCAGCAGCTCTCCGTCCAGCAGCAGTATGTCAACAGCTTGCTCCTGCATATATCCGCCGAATTTCAACAGCAGCTGGTCATAAATATCGGACATCCCTGCATAATTCACCTTATAGCCGTTACGGCTAACGGTGAAGCACTGCTCCTTGTCCCGGTACAAGTAGACGTTACATCTCGACCCCATATATTTGGGCTGCAATACCACCTGCCGAACATCACGCTGCCTGAAATACTCCAGGCCACGCTGCAAGGATTCCAGCTCATTCGTCTCTTCATTCTTGTCTGCCGGGGACATCGTACCTGAGATGTAGTTGATCTTATGGCGTGAGCTATACCGAAGGCGACGAAGCTCTTCCTCACCCAAATCCTGTACCGATACCTTACGCTCCTCCTGAAATACGACCGGCAGCTCCTTAGAGATCACGGCTTGACTGGCCTTTCTGGATTTCAGAAACGGTCTGAACGAGATGCTGACCGAGCTCAGCAGATTGCCATGTACACTACCTGTGTCGATATGCAGCTTATTGCGGATACGAAAGCTACGCTTGGCGGCGATATGTCCGAATACATGATACGGGTGGTTCTTGACAGCTTCCTCCTGCAAAAAGGCAAGCTGCCCCTCCAGCGGCTCCTCCCGATCTATGCGGAAATTCCGCTGATGTCGGGCCGAATTCGCATCCAGTTTCCCTATATACTTGTTCCGGCAGGGGGCATGTGTGACATAGAAGGAGGGCCCGGACACACCTACATAACGATAGAACGGCTTCGATATCGACACCAAATACTGAAATTTGGCCAACAGCTCAGCATCCTTAAGCAGTACTTGAGTAGATTCGAAATACGAATGAATCAGCTCCTGGTCCACTCCCTGAACTTCACCCCGAATGTACTTATCCACAAAGTTCTCATGGTTGCCAAGCACCAGATAGAAGTGCTCACGATTTTCGTACAGGAACTCAATGATCTCCTTGGTGCGTTTTCCTTTATCGATCCAGTCCCCTACCAGCACCAGCTTCGTATCCTTCAATGACTCAGACACTACCAGCTTGCCGGCCTCGGACTTGCCTTCACTAAACTTATAGCCGTAATCCAGTAGCAGTCCCTTCAGATCGTCCACGCATTCATGGACGTCTCCTATGATGATGTACTTCTGCTCCTGTGGCAGCACGGTCGCCAAATACTGCTCCATATCTTCAATGACGAAGGTATATTCAGGATTCGCCCTGCATTCCTCCATCAGATAGAAATCCTTTGCCCGCACTCGATGGATTTTGCCATATTTCTCCCGGCCCAATGAACCGAGGACCTCTCTTCTCAGCCGATTCATATGATTGGTAATCAATCGCTTAGAGCGCTCGGACGCGTAATAATCACTTCGCTGACGATAATCGAACACGATGACTTCAAGATTGTAGTTATTCTGGTGAGCGATCTCCTTGACCTTGGCCCGAAAATCCTCGGACAGCCCTGTCGTATCCACGATTGCGAACTCGGCATTGATCGGAAAAGACGTTGCCAGCTTCAGCCGCTCGAACAGCAGCTGGAAGGCCTGCTCGCTTGCCTCCAGCATCACTTGATCATACTTGTCATAGTCATAGCCCAGGATCTCTTGCCGAATCTGGTCCGAGGACAGATATTGGATGTTGGCCCGAATATTTCGATCAGCATCCGCGAAACGCAGCCCCGGAATCAGCACCTCCTTGGCAAAAGTCGTCTTGCCGCATTCGGTAGAGCCGATGAGCATGAAGATGGTGTGCATCTTTGTACGAATTTCCATCATCAGGCCTCCTTTCTCTGAAGTATGACACCTTGTGTCGTTGTAATCTGATTGACGCAGTCTCCGATCGCAACAAACTCACCCTGAACATCGAGATTACCAATGATGCCAATCATCCATTGACGAAAGGCCGCCTCTCCCAGCTCCCACTTGTGATCATCGTGCCGGAAGCCGCTTAGCTCGTAGTATCGATTAAAGTCCGCATTGGGCGTCGTAATGATGAAGCGGTCGAAGTCCACTTTGGCACAGATCTGACGGATCAGCTGCTCCGCCTCCTCCAGACTCATATGCTCAATCACCTCGGTGAGGATTACATCGACCCGCTCTCCGCTATAGCTCTCCAGGAACTGGTCAATCGAACTGCAGGTCACGATATTCTCTAGTTCACGAGCCTCTGCTTTGCGCTTCACCTTCTCCAGTAGCTCTTCATTGATGTCGATGGCATAGTAGCTGTCCTCGATCTTCCCGGCAAAGCTCAGCGCGTAGAAGCCTTCTCCACACCCGACGTCCACAATGGCCTTATCGAAGGGCAGCACATTTCCGATGTATTGCCTGCGTTGAAGCCCAGTACCCCCATAGGCGAATTGAATATCATACTTGTCTGTTCGTTCCAGCTCAGCCTTGTACCTCCGAAAACGATCCCGAGAAGATAAGAAGTTGCGTACGAACAGACTGCGGATATAGAAGGGTGCATCCATGACGTGAATGCTCTTGATATATTTACTGAGTATGCTATCCGAGATATCTATGAATTCCTTGCCGAATATAGACAGGAACAAGCACAAGACACTGACGGTATGTAGCAGCTCATACATGCTCTTCTTGGTCTTTACGGTCAAGGAGTAGCTTTTGTGCGCGAGATGTGTGAGCTCGAAGGTGAAATCCAGCAAATGCTTCTCGAAAAAGTGAATATAGCGCTCCAGTTCAACATGAATCATATTGATGTGAAAGGTATGCTCGTAGCCCTCCGTATCGGCTTCGCCTTGTACCTTGAGCGGTGCCGAGAAGAACTCGCTAATCGCATTGAGTGGAAATAATGGTGTGTTATAGCGGGAGACATTCAAATATTCGAAGCTCTCCTGCTCATGCTGCTTATATGAGATTTCATTGTCTGCATCCTTGAAATATACATTGAACGTCTGTGCATCTGTGTACCAGCCGTACGCCATGCCCTTGCGAACCGAGCGCAGTAGCATACCGGAGTTCGGATTTTTTTTGATCAAAAATGAGAACTGCGGATTGGTGGATGTCACTTGAATAATGGCCATCTTGAATTTCTCCCATCCTATTCGTAAGGTTAGCTGTGCTGTCGCTCCACTAGATAGAACTTGGCTGCTGCTTGCCTGATAATAATAATCTTGGTGACTGTATTGCCTTTATTCTACTTACACGTCCCCCTGCGGAACAGGGTAAAAGTATTACGAAAACTTATAGTACCTTGACCCGATCAAATATGAGTGTAGAGCCGCTGCAAGCGGGGAGCCCCGTCGACCTCTGTTAAGCTTGCTGTTCTTTTGAACGATGATAACTAGCAGATGAACAGCAAGCTTAAAGGCGGCCACTCCGTTTCTCTAGGGCTTCCCCGCTTTCCGCTAACCGCTATCTCTCCAGACCATTCAACATGAAATCTGATTCGGTCAAGGTACTAGAATGAAAGTTGACATAACAAAAGGGGCTGTCCCATAAGTAGATATTCTACTGGCCTGTTGTCTTCTCAAAAGCTTAAACGTCAACAGAGCAACGATTCTCCCATTATTGGAGAATCGCTGCTCTGTGTTTTTGGTTATTTGCAGCTTGCTTCAATAGATTATGGGCGAGCGAAAGCCAGCCGACCTCCTCTTCTACCGCTTCAATGTCAGCAAACAGGTCGTGTACCTTTTCCTGCAGTTTGGCTTTGTGTTTACTGACTGCATTGCCCCATACAAAACGTATAACGGTTAGCATTAGCCTCGATTTTGGTTCCGTCCACAAAGTACTGCTCTAAAGAAACGTATTTTTCGTCAGCCAGAAACTGAACCACGGCGGTAAATACGACTTCGAGAATACTCTGCATCCGCTGGGAACGGAAGCGGTTCAAGGTACGAAAGTCTGGCCGCTGTCGTCCAGCCAGCCACATGAAGAGGATGTTCTCCCGCTTGAACAGTGGAGAGGACGGACTGATTGTGGAAAAGCGGCAGCGGTCGCCTTTGTCCCCGGATTTTCACCGCTTAGGAGAATAAATTAAATCTGGGGACAACAGCGATTGTAACAACGGTCCGTTCACGGAGCGTCCGCCCCAAAAGCCTACGTATATCCTACGTAAAACAAGGCTGACCCAAGCAGCCATTTCATGGCTTTTGAGACAGCCCGTTTTTGGGGTAAGCGTTGGCGGAGAAATATCAACCAACACCACACATTGCGATGATAGAGCGACGGTCGAAGCAGAACGCATGTTATTTGGAAAATAGCTGCTCCGCATCGTCCAGCGCCATGCTTTGACCAAGGGAAGAGTAATCCAGCCATTTCTGACCGTCCAGAATGTAGACATGCTTGTCCTTCACGGCCTTCAGGTTCTGCCAGACCGCATTCTGCTCCAATTCCTCGAACTTGGATTTGGCCTCATTGCCTTTACTGATAATGACAAAGATAGCATCCGCATTGAAATCAGGAAGCACTTCCTTCGAGATTACCTGATACGGCTCATCCGCCGAAATATTCTCTACGCCATCCGCCATCTTCAGCTTCAGATCGTCGAACATAATCGGTCCGAGCGGACGCTTGGTTCCCATGACCCGAAGTTCCTTGGCCGTCATACGAATCGTCATGACCTTGGCGTCTTCCCCCAGCTTGCTATGAATCAATTGGCTCACACGCTCGGCCTTGGCATCATAATCCGCGATGTACTGTTCCGCCTTCTCCTCCAGTCCTACGTGCTTCGCAACCTGCTGCAGGTGATCGCGCCACGTCCCATTGTCCATATCAACTACAATGGTCGGTGCAATCTTCTGGAACTTGTCCAGATCCTTCTCCGAGTAGACCTTGTCGATATAGATGACGTCCGGCTGCAAGCCCAGTACCGCTTCCATATCAGGGTCTGTTACAACACCCAGCTTCTCTACTCCCTGCAGTTGATCTGCTACATGGGGCAAGAAGTCCTTCACATCGCCCCCTACAACGGACCCCGCAGGCTTAATGCCCAGGGCCAGCAGATTGTTCGTAATATGAATGGACATGGACGCGATTTTGGCATTGGGATCGTGTACGAGATTCTCAGTGCCCCCGCCGGTAGTGTTCGTATCGGAGCTGTCAGCAGTCCCCGATGGTTGAGTAGCCTGCGTCGCTGAGCCGGATGGTTGGCCACAAGCCGCCAGCAGTCCGATCAGCAGAATGGACATAAGTAATAGGGAAATCTTCTTCATGTTGTTCATTACCTCCAGATGTCATGTTATTCCTAAGTAAATAATAGTAGCTTGTACACACATGGCACTTTTGAAAATAGGAATCTATGCTGCCTTGGACTTGAATAAAAGGTACAAGAAATAGGGACCACCGATGAGCGCCACGACGACTCCCGCAGGAATGGCGTTTGGCCGAAAAATCCACCTGCCGATCGTATCCGCCGCTACTAGCACGACTAACCCGATCATGGCCGCTATCGGCAGAAAATATCGATGCCGTGGCCCGACCAGTCGCTTGGCGATATGCGGTGCGATCAGGCCGATGAAGCCAATTCCCCCCGTCATGGACACACTGGCACAGGACAGGGCAACGGCCATCGACAGCAGCAACAGCCTTTCCCGATTCACCGGATTCCCCAAGCTGTAGGAGATCTCATCGCCGAGAGCGAACAGATCCAGCAGCTTCGCACGGTAATAGATCAACGGGACCAGCACAGCAACCCAAGGCAGCAGGGACCACACATGCACCCAGTCTCTTCCCCAGATGCTCCCTGCCAGCCAACGGGCTGCAAACGCATAGGTATCCGGATCGAGCCTCAGTGACAATAGCAGTGTCAAGGCGCTGAAGCCCGCTGCTACCGCGATACCAACGAGGATGAGTCGAATGGGGATGATGCCCTTATGCCGCTCATAGGCGAACAAGAAGATGATCACCGCACAGACCGCGCCGCCCATGAACGTGAATATCGGAATGAGCAAGGCTGCTGGGCCCTCCATCGTGCGAAAAAATGAAACAAATACAATTAATCCGAGAGCAGCCCCATTATTAATCCCAAGGATGCCAGGGTCAGCAAGTGCATTGCGTGTCGCACCCTGAAAGACCGAACCTGCGATCCCGAGCCCAATCCCGGCCAGCACGGTGACCAGAATACGTGGCATACGGTATTCAAACAAGATCATCTGCTCGGTTGGGGAGCCTCCTCCGAGCAGGGTTCTCCACACCTCCAGAGGCGATAATGCAATCGTTCCGGTGTTGAGGCCGATGAGAATAGCGCCTATCGCCGCAACACAGCAAATGGCACCAATGAGCAGCACCCTGCGTTTCTTGTGCTGAGCCAGCTGATATGGATTCATGCTCATAGCTCCCTCCTTTCTTTGCGGGAAAGATACAGGAAGAAGGGTACACCGACCATAGCTACCATGGCACCAATAGCGAACTCTCGGGGTGGGCTTACCATACGGGAAGCAAAGTCAGCCAGCACAAGCAGGATTCCGCCAAGCAAGGCTGAGAAAGGAATCAGCACACGGTAGTCCACGCCTATGAGCCTCCGGGCAATGTGTGGGACGACCAGCCCCACAAAGGCAATCGAGCCAGCTACAGATACTGAGGCTCCTGCTAGTATCACGGCAGCGGTCAATCCCAGTAGTCTGACGCGGTTCACATGTACACCCAGATTGACTGCTGATTCATCCCCAAGCGACATGAAGGTGACCGAGCGACCCATCAGAATGGACCACAGAATGGTCACTGCGACAATGGGGGTGAACCAGCGTAGCTGCTCCCAGGTTACGCCAGCCACTCCTCCTGCATACCAGAAGGCAAGATCCTGGCTGAGTTCAAAATAGATCGCCACCCCTGTACTTAATGCATGCAGAATCGCAGCCACCACGGAGCCTGCAATCGTCAGCCGCAGTGTCGTCATCCCTCCAGGCTGGGAGAAGCCCAGCAGTACAATGAACACGGTTGTCAGAGCCGCACCCGCGAAGGAGAACAGAATGAGTCCTCCATAGGATAAGCCGGGCAGGAAAGCAAAACATAAAGCGACCGCAAAAGCTGAACCGGCGTTGACTCCCAGAATACCGCTATCGGCTAATGGGTTACGGGTGACTCCCTGCATTAGAGCCCCTGCTACGGCAAAAGCCATGCCGCTGAATACAGCGCCCAGTACACGCGGCAACCTGAGCTCATGTATGATCTGATGGGCACTGATCGCTTCGTTGTAGTGAAACACCGCTGCCCATACCGTACTCAGATTTAATTCCTTCGCACCAAAGGAGATGGCCATGAACATCGTTATCAGCAATCCTGCCATGGCAGCCATGAACCACATGCAGGTCATCCATCGTTTGGTCTTTTTCATCATATTGGGGAGCTGCATGCCTCCTTTTCACGAATTGAACATGATAATCATTATCATATAAAATTATTATAATTGGAACGCTCTATTATTCCATGACAATTTTGTAGATTCGGCTTTGGACTATTTTTAGATGAGCATATACACAAATCACACAAATAGGGTCATTTCGTTTATTCCCTCGAACTGGGAGACTGACACAGCAGCTGTGACGCTTCCTCCAGCTGTTGTTTGATCACAAATGGAGCATACACGAGCCACTTGTCCCACTTCAGAAAATAGACTCGTCCATGCCTGACCGCCGGATGTCCGCGCCAGTAAGGATTGCTGTGCTGCCACTCCAATACTCGCTGCTTATCTTGTTCTGTCTCTATTGCGACGAATAGATAGTCAGCCTCATAGTGCCTAATGTCATCCGCAGTCATTGCAATCCAGTTGAAATGCGAACCAGCCGGGTGCTTGTCAAGCTGCTGCTGAATGCGAACAGGGGGCTGCATCTGTAAAGAGCGATAAAATACGTGACCGAAATTTCGCGCACCATACATTCGAAGCTCATGCTCACGGCAGACACAGATCGCAACGGTGCCAGAGCCTGCCCTTGAGCGCACTTTTTTGCGAAGCTGCTCTGCTCTGGCTTCATGATGCTCCATCCATATCTTCGCCTGCTGCTCCCGATCTACAAGACTCGCAATGCTCATCAAGTGGCTGTACACGTCCGCACTGGTCCATGGGATAGCAATGATGGGAGCAATATCGTTAATATGCTCCTTCGCTTTGTCCAGCACATTGTCCTTACACACGATCAGGTCCGGCTTCATAGCTAGAAAATCCTCTCGGCTGATATTCCATGGATCAGAGGCATGCTCCGGCAGGTTCAGACTCTGGGTAACCAGGGGCATATGACTGTGCATCTGGGCAGCCATCGGCTTCAGGCCAAGTGTAAACAGATGATCTGTGTAAGCCGATGATAACGAGACTAGATTCAAATGCTTCTTCTGCGGAAAAATACTGGGAGAGTACCCACTGGTCTCTTTAAATCGTCTGCTAAAATAAAACTCATCTCTGTAACCGACCTTCGCTGCAATATTTTGAACGGAATGATCCGTCTGCAGCAGCATCTCTTTGGCCTTATTCATTCGTAGCTGGGTTAAATAAGCCACTGGCGTCTTACCATAAGAACGCTTGAACACCTGAGAGTAATAGGACGGATGGAGCTGTGCCAGCTCTGCAAGCTTCTCGATGCGCACATCCTCGCGGTAATACTCATGCATGTAATCAACGGTTGCCCTGAGCCGCTGCTCCATATCCTTCCACTCACGCGACTCTGCCGCTCTTAGCAGCTCTTCCAGCAAATCATGCAAATGCTGCGGAACTATATACGGATTCAGGCTCTCGTAACCAGACTTGGCTGAACTCAGCACATGCAGTAGCCTTCTGAAGCGACTTCCTCCCATGGGAAGCTGTCCCTCCACAGGAAAGCTATGATCTCGATGATAGTGTTGTGTCTTTTCTGTGCTCTCCATTAATCTATAAATATCGAACGATATCCAGTACACCTCGATCTTGGCATTCACAGAACCAATGAGGTGTACGCCCGTATCGGGAACATATAGATGCAAAGACTCGCGCTCCAGACTTCGTGTCATCCCGTGAACGGTTAGTTCGGCTTTCCCGCGAACATACAGCAACAGATGGTGCTTCAAAGGTCGTCCATCAGCCCAGTCGGGAGTTCCCTTCGCCTGATCAATCTCCTCAATCTCCAACCTGGCTTTTTTCAAAAAGTTATTATTTTGTAGCGGTATCTGCATGTCGGTGCAGCCCCCTTACGAACCATCTCTCAGCCTATGTATAGAAGCCAACCGCCGTATCCGAAGAAAACACTACCCTAGGGTAGTGTTTATGGACCAATATGTGTAATTCATCACCATAAGCTCAAAATGACAGTTGCCCACTGATAATCAATATCAATTATACGATCGCAACTTCAGGAAGTCTATAGGGATCAATGACTTTTGCTTATTGCGCTAATTCCTGCTTAATCAGGTCATAACCCTGCTGCTCCTTGTCTACTGCATTTTCCTTAAAATGATCTTCGAAATACTCCTTGGCAGGATACTTGGTGATCTCCCCACCGTTCTCTACCAGATAGTACAGAGTATACGCGAAATCACCCGCATTACTGGTGTTCAGCTCAATCTGCATGGGGGCATTAACTCGTGCCGTCTGCTTATATTCCGCCTCCATTTCCTTCAAATATCCCTCCATCGTTGTCTCTGCTCTAGCCTGATCTGCATCATTCTTGATCTCAGCAATAGCCTTCTTCATGCCTTGAATCAGCGGACTATCCTCTGGATGTCTAATCAAAGTCATGTCCACCTCTACGTCTGCATCAATGAATGTGGCTGTACCCTGCTTCTGTTCATTGCTGAATGCAATCGTGAAGTTCTCCAATTTGTTAATATCGCTATTGTATATAGACGAATACAAATCTTGAATATCCTTAAATATAGTCTTGGCCTGCTCAGCCGATAGACTGGTGGCGTTGTTGGTGATCTGCTCATTCAAGGCTTGCTGCACATTCAAGGCTTGCTGCCCATTTGACTCCTGTGGCTCATTCGCTTGTGGCTTGTCATTGCCTCCGTCCATACAGCCGCTTAGCAGGGCGCCAGCACATAATACGGCCATAAATACAGTGACATACCTCTTGGATTGCTTCACATAAATCTCCTCTTTCGGTGTCAATTTTGATGTCTGTGATATGCTGAGCAGAAAGCACAAAACCCTGAGACATTTGTCTAGGGTTTCATGCTTTCCCACATTAACCACTTATATATTAGTTAGGCATGTAAAATTCCGCTTTTTCGCCCGCATAGACAACATTCGTTTTTTTGACTTTTACGTTGGAATGCTCGGTATACTTGATCACACTGCCGTCCCCGTAGGTCACCAGCGCCACATGGCTTGTATCGGTTCTGGATAGAATGCTTCCGGCATTAACCTTGTTTTGCTTGGTTTGCTTGTAAAAGTACCCCTTATCGACCATATACGGAACTACGCCGCCATTATTGTAGTAGCCTGTCCGCATCCAGTTCTCCCCTGCATAAGAGCCTGCTTTGGGACTAGGATACCATTTGCCGGCCTTGTCCACGGGGAATCCGCCAGCCCGCAGGGCCTTGGATACAAAGTTAGCACAATCGCTTCCCATATTGTTCGCTTTGGAGAATTCCGGCTCATCCAGACCATGGTCGAGAGCGTAGTCCCTTGCTGCAATCCGATCATAGCTGACGGCCGCCTTCATCACCTGGCTAAGCTGATTCGTACTTGAAATCGCACTTTGGATGGACTGTCTTCCTAGCTCGCTAGCAGAGGATTCATCCAGCGTCTCTGCTGGCTTGACAGGTGTGAGAATCGCCTCCTCCTCCGTAATATCCGCACGATGGAACAGCTCATAGGAACTATTTTCGTCAATCGAGGACAGGCTGTTCGTGTTAAGCTCGTTGCCGCTATCCAGTTGGATTCTATAGAGGAACGCTGAAGGTGAAGGCGTATTATAATAAGGCTCCACCTCTTGCAGGAAATTGTCTATTTCAAGTTGAGCAAGCTCCCTCTCGCTATCCTCTGTTACTTCGGCAAGGGCTGCTTCCATCCCTTGAACATAAGGGCTATCGGCCGGATGTCTCGTCAAGGTCATATCAGCGTCTACATTCAGATCTATGTAGATCATATGGTCCTCCACGACGGGTGCTTCGAATGTTGCAGAGAAATTATCAAGCTTGTACACGCTTCCATACTTGGCCTGCAATTGCTCCTTGATATCCGCAAGGATTCTTTCCTGCTGCTCCAAAGTCAAGCTGCTACTGATCACCTCTGTTTGTTCTACTGCCGGGGCCACTGCACGGTCCAGAAGCTCGTTACCGCCTTGCGCCGACGCAACTGGATGAAAAGCCACCAGCATCGTGGAAGCTACAGCAAGTGCTATTATTTGCTTTTTCACAATGAAGAACCTCCTCTTTGAGAATAGGGAATGCAAGATGGGACTGACGCTCTACATGCTCTAATACGCCCGAACAGAAAGCTCGTAAGGCTCATATCCACCACCCGTGTTCGAAACAACCCGTACAAGATAGGTCTGATCTTTGCTGGCAGGAGTAAAGGTGCTCAGGACCCTCCAATTATTCGAGGAAGAAGTCTGTCCCGTAGCTACTAACTTGTTACTGGCATCGTAGATCTTGACAGTCATTCCTACCTTGTCCTCATCCAACAGCCAGTATCGGATCGTGCTTCCATGGCTTACCTCATAATCAAAGGTAGTTTCGGTCTCTCCTTCATAATCCAGATAAGAGCTCTCATCGAAATACTCCTTCTGAATCGTTATATCGCCGATCCCGGAAGTACTTCTCAGTTCCTGCATCGAGAGCGGGCTACTGGCCTCAGAGGCAAAGCCAGCAGTTGGAACCAGCAACAGTGTGGTTACAGCACTCAACAAGATCAAACATTTCTTGTTCATTCCTAACACCCTCCAATAGTAAAATTTTAAAATAATTACAATAATATGAATTACACTTCTCATAAATATAAGACGTAGAAGACCCCGATTTACAACACCTTGGATAACAAATATGTAAAAATATTCATCCGTTATTACTAGAGCTCTTGTTTGCTGAGGTTACAGGGTGCTGTATACTCGTCCTCTCCCTCTCACAACACACCTTATATAGCAGTCTCCTTCGAGCTCGGGTTAAATAGGTCTGGATATTGCGAGATGGTATATTCATGAGCTGCGCCATCTCTTGATCCTTGAGCTCTAATTGATATTTGTACGCTAGCAATTGCTGATCTCTTGCCGACAGTTCTTCCAGGGCCCTACCAAGCTCTTCATAGCTTTCCTTGTCTACACAGCTTTCCTCCGGTGTGGCTTCAGAGGCAGCCAACAGCTCAGCCATATTCTCTACTCCTGCGATATTCCGCTGCTTATCGCGGATATGTCTGCGAATGAAGTCTACACATACGCTCTTGATCGTATGTGAGATATAGGATGTTCTTCTAGAGACATCAAGTGAACGCAGAATAGAGGCCTTGGGCAACAATTTCATAAATCCATCATGGATAAGATCTTCAACGATATACACATCCTTCACAAAGGATTGTGCCTTTTTTCTCATATAAGGATAGTATTGCTGATACAATTCCGTCATAAAAAGCTGATCCTCCATACGAGCTCTAGCAAAAATGGATAGAACAATCATGTTACCCCTCCATTTTAGAAGATTTGGTTTCTTCTCAGTGGATTTTATGGAATATTATGTTTCTATTTATACCATAATGGAAAAATGTTTTAATTTCAATCCATATGTAAATATTTATAAAAATACCAAAAGAGCCGTAATCTCTTACAGCTCTTCTGTGGTGTCCCCATATGGTATATCACTGCTTTTTCACTGCTATTTTCTCAAATGTATAGCTACACCCTAGCTACTTCCATCTATCATAGGTCGCAGCTGCAGATCTGAGGTGAAGAACAGCTTGTATATCAATACGCTGAGGAGAATGCTGGTTACAGCAGCAGCGCAGGTGAAGGAGAATACAATCAGAATCTGATACCGTACGGCAATCACTGGATCGGCTCCAGCAATGATCATCCCTGTCATCATCCCGGGAAGCTGGACTAATCCCACGGTCTTCATCCCGTCAATTGTCGGAATCATGCTGAATTTTACAGCACGTTTTCGGACCCCCTGCAGGGCTTGCTGAGCCGTTGCCCCTAGTGACAGTAACGTCTCAATCTCTCCCTTGCTCTGCTGAATCTGGCTCTTGAGATGGTTAATAAACAGGCCCGAGACAATCATGGAGCTACCGATGGTCATGCCGCTAATGGGAATGATGTACTGGGGCGTCGGGTCAATAATACCAAGTCCTAATAGAATACTCATCATAAGCACCTCACTCACCGTTATGGCCAGTGCGATCCGCCAGACGATACCGTGCAAGCCCTTACCCCGCTTGGCAGCATTCCAGGAGGCAACGCAGATCATGAAGATGACAATAAGCACGACATACGCAAGATGGTCGGTCTGGAAAATAAACTGTAGCACGTAGCCGACTGCCAGCAGTTGTATCGCTGAGCGCAATGTACCCACCGCAATGTCCTTCTCCAGGCCAAGCCGCTGCCACACAGAGACTAGCATGGTGCCCACAATGAACAGCAGCGTGAAGCTGAGGGATAGTAGACTCATGAGATGCCCTCGCTGTCTGCGAACTCCAGAACTTTCCGCGCCAATGCTTCAGGGGGATGATGAACCAGTTCGTGGCTAGGCTGCTCCATTAGCATTCCCTGATTCAGAAACCATGCGGTACTACTAATTCGTCCAGCCTGCTCCAGATCATGTGTAACCCATATGTAGGAGGTACCTTCCGTGGTATACCAATACTGCAGAAGCTCTTCAATCTTTTGCGTGCTGCTTACGTCGAGTGAGGCTGTAATCTCATCCAATAACAGGATTTCCGGACGCAACAAGAGCGAACGAATCAAGGAAATACGCTGCTTCTCTCCTCCAGAGCAATCGTCGGCACGCTTGTCAAGGTCCATTTCCTCCAGACCACAACGGTCCAACAGCTGACGCACAAGCTTAACTTCGTACGTCGTTCCGTGCAATCGGCTGACCGTCTTGAGATTGTCCTCTACACTGCCTGGCAGCATAATAGCCTGTTGGGCCACATAACACACTTTCTGGCGCCACTGCCGTGGGTGCATACTAGTGCAGGAGTGGCCTTTCAGCAATAGCTCTCCTCCATCAGCAGGCTCCAGCAGAGCCAGCATCCTTAGCAGTGTACTCTTGCCCTGACCGGATGCTCCCACCAGGGCAATTTGATCCGGCTGAGTGATCGCAGTCGACAGATCTGAGACGATATAGCGATCAGCTACCTCCTCTCCTCCCTTTTTCCAATGTCGCTTGCGTAGATGACGTATTTCAAATAAAGGGTGCAATGCCTTTCCTCCCTTGACCCGAAAATAGAAATGATTCGCCGACCTATTATACCACGATCATTGAAGGGTGCTTTTTTCAAAAATATCAGCGAAATCCTCTGTATGTATCAAGGTTCTTCTATCTATACAAAGGACCTTCTATACATACCAGGGACCTTCTATACATACCAAAGAAGATTCTATACTTTCCTAAGTAAAGGCATGGCCCATTGGCGCGTATAATTGGTGTTGAGAAGGGAGGTGTGTCCTGTTTCGCAAAATATTGTAAGCGCTTAATTTGGTTTATTTACAATTATTGTGAGGAGTGTGTGCGTATGAGATCAAGACTGAGGCAAGCATTCTCGCTGGTTCTGGCCATGGCTGTACTGCTTCCGACAGGCTTATGGACCCCCGCTGCTGAGGCGGCAGACCCTCCTGCTGTAGAGACGGTATACCATGAATCATTCACACAAGGAAAAGGTATTGCGGTACAGTCCGGCGGAGCTCACCTGACTCCCGTCACTGGAAAGGTCTTCAGCGGTAACGACGACGGAGCAGCTTTATACGTGAGCAACCGTCAGAACAACTGGGATGCTGCGGACTTCCGCTTCAGCGACATGGGGCTGGTCAATGGACGCACGTATACAGTCACAGTATCTGTCTATGTAGACCCTACAGTAGCTGTGCCCTCTGGTGCCCAAGCCTACCTCCAGACGGTCAGCAGCTATGCTTTGCTGGCTAATGCCAATTATGAAGCTGGCAAAGCCATCACACTAACGAAAGAATTCACCGTGGACACCACCAAGGATGCGACACTACGAGTCCAGTCCAACAGTAACGGCGCTTCTGTACCCTTTTACATTGGAGATATTCTGGTCACACAGCAGGGCAACACCGGGGGCGAGAATCCACCACGACCTCCTGCTCAGCCGTTTACACCCATTACCTTTGAAAATCAGACAGCCAGCGGATTCACCGGGCGGTCCGGCTCTGAGACACTGACGGTTACAAATGAAGCGAACCATACTCCTGGCGGCGGCTACGGGCTGAAGGTCGAGGGCCGCAGCAGTACCTGGCATGGCCCTACCTTGCGGATCGAGCCTTATGTGGACCAGGGACACGAATATACGATATCCGCCTGGGTCAAGCTCATATCTCCCACTAGCGCCCAGCTCCAGCTCTCCTCCCAGATCGGTCAAGGCAGCAGCGCCAACTATATCACGCTTGCGCCCAAGACGATCAGTACGAGTGACGGCTGGGTGCTCTTCGAAGGCTCCTATCGTTATAACAATGTCAGCAGTGAGTATTTGACAATATATATCGAGAGCGCGAGTAACAGCACGGCCTCCTTCTATATGGATGATATTAACCTCCGCAGGACAGGTTCCGGTCCGATTGTCATTGAAGACGACCTTACGCCCATCAAGGCAGCCTACCAGAATGAATTTCTGATTGGCAACGCTATTACTGCCGAGGATCTGAGTGGTGTCCGTCTGCAATTGCTGAAGCTGCATCATAATACGGCTACTGCAGGCAATGCCATGAAGCCAGATGCCTTGCAGCCCACCAAAGGGCAATTCACCTTCACAGCCGCTGATACTATGGTGAACAAGGTACTGGACGAGGGTATGCAAATGCATGGCCATGTGCTGGTATGGCATCAGCAATCCCCGGAATGGATGAATACAAGACCGGATGCCCAGAACAACGCCATTCCATTGGGCCGCGAGGAAGCGCTAACCAATATGCGGACCCATATTCGCACGGTCATGGAGCACTTCGGTGATCGGGTCATCTCCTGGGATGTCGTGAACGAGGCTATGAGTGATAATCCTCCGAATCCGACCAATTGGGAAGCCTCCCTCCGCCAGTCCCCCTGGTATCAGTCGATAGGCCCGGATTATGTCGAGCAAGCCTTCCTGGCAGCCCGTGAGGTGCTGGATGATCATCCAGAGTGGGATATCAAGCTGTATTACAATGACTACAATGAAGATAACCAGAATAAGGCCCAAGCCATTGCCGGGATGGTTGAAGAGATCAACGACCGCTATGCACTTGCACATCCGGGTAAGCTGTTAATTGACGGAATCGGCATGCAAGGTCATTACAATGTCAACACGAACCCGGAGAATGTAAGATTATCGCTGGAGCGGTTCATTAATCTCGGTGTGGAGGTTAGCATCACGGAGCTGGATATTCAAGCTGGCAGCGACTATCAGCTTCCAGACAGACTTGCCAATGCCCAAGGGTTTCTTTACGCTCAGCTATTCAAGCTCTTCAAGGAGCATGCCGATGCCATCAAGCGCGTCACGATCTGGGGACTGGATGACGGCTCCAGCTGGCGCTCTTCCTCCAATCCGCTGCTATTCGATAAGAACCTGCAGGCCAAGCCTGCATACTACGGGGTCATTGACCCAGATAGCTTCATTGCCGAGCATGCCCCCGAGTCCATTCCTGCGCTTCAAGCTAACGTCGTCTACGGCACACCTGTAATTGACGGGACCGCAGACGCAGTCTGGAGCTCAGCACCATCTATTCCCGTCAACCGCTACCAGACCGCATGGCAGGGAGCTACCGGAGTAGCGAAGGCACTCTGGGATGAGGATTACCTGTACGTGCTCATTCAGGTCAGCGACGCCCAGCTTGACAAGAGCAGCGCCAATGTCTGGGAGCAGGATTCCATTGAAATATTCCTGGATGAGCGAAATGACAAGACGACCTTCTATCAAGAGGACGATGGGCAATATCGTGTGAACTATAACAATGAGGCTTCCTTCAATCCGACCAGCATCGCGAATGGCTTCGTATCCGCTACCCAGGTATCAGGAACGAATTACACGGTGGAGGCCAAGATTCCGCTTCGGTCGATCACGCCGGTGAATGGCACGAAGCTCGGTTTTGACGTGCAGATCAATGACGCCAAGGACGGAGCCCGTCAGAGTGTGGCAACTTGGAATGATACAACTGGTAATGCATACATGGACCCATCGGTGTTCGGTGTACTCACCCTGACCGGATACCCTGCTGATTAATCCACACTGCCATTCATAGCTCGCGGAAAAAGAGCTTCATATTGCATAACAAATCGCAGCAAGCTGGCATCGGTATTCCATCGGCGCCGGCTTGCTGCGATTTTCATTTGCCACTTGTGATTTTATTTGCCACTATAGTGAATTAACTAACGGACATAACTGAGAATCAGCCCTTAACCGATCCTGCCAGTCCGGAAACAAAATATCTCTGGAATAGCAGGTAGACACACAAGGTAGGAATTATGGAGATCAGCACCCCCGCGTTCAGCAGCGTATAGTCGGTTGAGTGCTCACCCTTAAAGGCAAGCAGCCCGGTTGTAATCGTCTTCATCGTATCCTTGGTGATGAAAATCTGCGCAAGCAAAAACTCATTCCAGGTCGCCATAAAGTCAAAGATGACAAGCGTGGCGATGGCCGGCATGGACAACGGTAAAATGATCCGTAAGAATTTCCCCATATCCCCGCATCCGTCGATTAAGGCGGATTCATCGATTTCCTTCGGAATGGTGCGGAAGAAGCCGCGCAAAATCAGAATGCCAAACGGAATCCCGAATCCGACATAAACGAGAAAGATCCCGGGATACGTGCTAACAAGATGCGTTTTGTTCAGAAATATATTCAAGGGTACAAGTGTGGCCTGCATCGGGATCATCATGCCGATCAGGAAAAAGGCAAACAACGAATTACTCCATTTAAAATTCAGCCTGGTCAGGGCAAACGCCGCGAGCGCTTCGATCAGTATGCCCAAGGGAACCTTGACGAGACAGATGAAAAGCGTATTTTTCATATACATGCTCATTTTGCCCTGGTCCCACGCCTTCAGAAAGTTATCCCACTGAAATTGTTCAGGGAGCGCGTAGAAGGGGCTGGTCATCAGATCCGCTCTCGATTTCAGCGCAGTGAAGGCGATGAACAGGACCGGGATTAAGAACATGGCCGCCAAAACAATCAGGAATACGTACCGTAGTACGGTCACTGCCGGATGGACTCTCAGTTCCTCCATGCTGCACCACTCACTTTCCGCACATTATACATAAGATTTCTTCGTCGTGTAGTACACATAGGGAATGATGATGGTCATGGAAATCAATACAAGAATGAAGGCGATGGCCGAGCCCATTCCGATATTCGCAAACTTGAACGTCTGGGCGTACATCCATGACGAGAGCACCTGGGTGCTTTCGGCGGGCCCGCCGCCGGTCATGCCGTAAATAATGTCATACACTTTCATGGAAGCAATCAGCGTCGTGGCTATCACAATCACAAATGTTTCGCGCAACAGCGGCAGCGTGATATAGAAAAAAGACTGATAAGGTCTTGCTCCGTCGATTAAAGCCGCCTCATACGGATCCTGCGGAATGCTCTGCAGCCCTGCCAGGAAAAGAACCATAGGCTGTCCGATGCCCTGCCACATGGCCGCTACAAATACTGCGTACAGCGCTATATCCGGCTCTGCCAGCCAGGCGTGTTGCCAGCTCTCTAATCCCAGTAAAGCGAGCATTTTATTGACAAATCCCTGCGTCGGATTGTAGATCCAGGTCCAGCCAGTTGCCACAACAATCCCCGACAATACATATGGAAAGTAGAATACGCCGCGGAAAAAGATCCGCCCCTTCAGCTTCTTGTTCAGCAGCAGCGCCAGTCCCAGGCCAGCCCCCATAATCAAGGTCAGAGAACCGATCATCCAGAACAGATTGTTTTTCAGCGCTCTCATGAACACGGTATCCTGTGTGAACAGTTCGACATAGTTGTCTAAGCCTACAAACTCCTTATGGGGTGCAACTCCATTCCAACTGAAAAAACTGAGAAAAAAGGTGTATACCGCCGGCACAAAGATAACAGTTAAGTAAATGATTAAAGCAGGCAGCAGGAACAGCCACGGCTTAAGCATTCTTGTTGTCATGCCATTCTCCCCTTTCTACACCAATCGCGGCAGCAGGAAGCTCCTGCTGCCGCCTTGCCCGATTCAATCCAGGCGGTAAGATCCTGATCATCATTTCTGTTTGCTTTTGTACGCAGACACGGCGTTCTCCATGTTTTCGGCAGCCTGCTGTGGTGTCCACTCGTCTAGAGCCACTTTATCCTGTGCTTCGAACAGCTTCTGCACCACCTCCTGCGGAAGAGCCTGGTCAGTAATCAGGAAACCACCATCCTCAGCGCTGTCCAGCAGCGGCTGAAGATGCGGTGTCTCTTCCGAGACCGTGAAGCCCAGCGTGGCCGGAGAACCGTAATCATTGATATATTTATTGACCGTCTCAACACTCGTTAAATACTCCCCAAGCTTGATGGCCGCTTCTTGCTTCGCAGCGTCGGATGCGCCGTTGATCTGCAGCATTTCCGCGAACACGGATGCGCGTGCCGGCGTTTGTTCTGTCGGAAATTTGAAGACATCAAATTGTGCCGGATCAAAGCCATTTTCACTAATGGTACCGTCAAACCAGGTGCCCTCGTTAATAATTGCCGCCGATTGCTGGTAAAACAACATTTCGGCTTCACTTGGGTCCAATGAGGAATAACCCATCGGGAAGTAGCCCTTGTCCGTATATTCTTTAATCTTTTCAAATGTCTTAACGACCGCCGGATCGTTCCATGACGCTTCCAGACGGTTCAGCTTGTCATGCAGCTCCGGACCGCCAAAATGTTCGAGCAATTGCTCGGTCAGCCGCATCGTATGCCATCCGCCCTTGCTGCCGAAAGCCAGAGGGGTCATCCCGCTATCCTTTAGCGTTTGCAGTTGCGACTCGAATTCGGCAAATGTTGCAGGCGCTTTCAAGTTTAGCTTTTGATAGCTTTCCTTCGAGTACCACATGCCCAGTACATTCAAATGCAGCGGAAAACCGGAAACTTTCCCGTCATAAGTAGACATATCAATAGCGGTCTGATTGAATTTTTCGGACCATTTATTATCCTTCGCCACCTGAGTCAAATCCATCGTCATGCCATTTTCCGGGTAAAAAGAACCCAACGTGCCGCCCCAGGTAAACCACATATCCGGCAGTGTCTTTGAGCTTGCCGCTACCTTGAGGGTTTCTTTAAACGGGTCCACCTCATACTGGGTAAGCTCCACGTCAATATCCGGGTTAGCGCTTTCAAAATCTTCAACCGCGGACTTCAGCCATGACCAGCCCGTATTCAGTGTCCACAAAGATATACTGACCTTGGGGCTGCCAGAGGATGAGCCCTCTTGGCTTTGTTGAGCTGCATCCGAAGAACTTGAAGAACATCCCACCACACTTGTAACTACAAGCAGAACACTAGCCAGCAACGCAACCCATTTTTTCATCATGTATGTCCCCCTATGCTTTATCGTTGATAGCTTGAATACGAAGTGCTTGGTAAGGCTTGCCAGGCAATTCCACACGGCATGTTCCTTCATATGTCCCTGGCAACGGAGTAATCGTCATGTTCCATGTATCGATCAGGTCAATGGTACAAGCGACACCCTCCGCTAGCGGCAGAATGCGAAATCCCGGACGGCTTGACCCAAAATACACGAGGTAATATTCGCCGTCCACCCCACCCGCCGCAGTATCCCATTGAAAGTCGGCGCTCAAGCGCCCGAGCTGTGGTCCAGCTTCAATAATACGGCGGAGAAACTGGATTCTGGACGGGCTTTCTCCATGCAGTGTTCCTCCGTGCGACCACCAGATGATATTGTCTTCGTGCAGAAAGGTCTCCCCGTGCGTAACATAACCGCCGTTCAGCATACCTTCCCAGAAGCATTCCACCATCCGTTCCGCCGTGATGTTGCCCCAGCCGTGATTCAGATTTCCTTCATAGCGGCATTCGTCCACGACAATGGGCTTCCGGTAGGTCTCCTGCCATTCCTTTACAAAATGAAGATCATGGTGCTGGATGCTCGCATGTGTAACCCAAGGCTTGCCATGATCATACCAATGCAGGTTGCTGCGGTAATGGATGCCCGGATGATGCCAGTTGTGAATGGACCGGAGGTGACTGTAAGCATCTCGCTCCTGAATGATTCTGAAGAACCGATCCCAATCCCGTATCGTTTTCGCTTTCATCAGGTCGAACTCGTTGGCCAGCGACCACCAGATGTTGCGAAATGCCGAGAGGCGGGCGACGGCATAGCGCAGATAAAAATCGTCAGTCTCGGGGCTCATCTCCGCAAATCCCCACCGATCATAAGGATGAAAAAGGATGAGGTCGACCTCGATGCCAAGCTGCTGCAGATCCTCAATCCGGCGTTCAAGGTGCCGCCAATATGCGGAATTGAAGGCTGTGAAATCCCAGCCATCTTCCAGAGACCCTGCAAACGGGTACAATGCCGGTTCGTTCAAATTGTAATCATAGTGCTTCGGAAAAACGCACATTCGCATTTTATTAAAAGCGCCCGCTTCAGCCAGACTGCGAAGGGTGAGATCCTGTAGCTCTTCGCTTTGGTGATTCCATACATAACTTGTGGTTCCGAAGGGAAAGAAGGGTGTGCTGTCGGCATAGGCAAAATGTACCTCGCGATCCACTCCAACGGGTCCGTGATTTCCGGCTGAAGGTTCAACACATTTGAACGTGCCCTGAACAAGATTCAATTCAGACATATTGCTAACCGTCTCATAAGACCATGTTCCTACAGCATCCGGCATGAAACGCACACGGTAAGAGCCTTCCCCGTCATAGAAACCGTCCACCTCAACGGTGCGGTGTCCCTGGCTGAAGCGTGCTCCGATCGCCACATCCGTAAAGGGATTACCGTCCTTCGGTCCGGGAAGTAGCAGATCAAATCTCCCCCAACGTTCAATTTCCGGCGTGTTCGCTAATTCCTGCATTACCTGATTCGCCCCTTTCTCTTCTGGTCATTCAACCTCTTGCACCATTCATTTTAATGATTAACTTCTGGTGGTAGTAGCGGGCGAATCGGCTTTTTCATATGTGATTTTGACGTGTACGCAGATGCTGCGGATGCTTCCGGTCCCGACAATAGATGATTTTTGCGAAATCATACGTTTTTTTAACTTGCATCGGTATGCTTGCCGGCTCCGGATCATTGATTGCGGTACTCAAGAGGGGTGAGTCCGATACGGTCCTTGAACAGCTTGCTGAAATAATGAGGGTTGCTGTACCCGAGATCGGACGCAATCTCATACACCTTGCGGCTGGTCTCGCGCAGCATTTTTTGAGCGATCTCCATTTTGTTGCGTATGATGTAATCACTGAAATTCTCACCAATTTCCTTAAGAAAAATCCTGCTCAAGTAGCCCGGACTAACATGGATGGATTCACCGACCTTGGCCAGGGTAACATCCTCCAGAAGATGCCGGTCCACATATTCTTTAGCCCTGCGCACAATAAAGCTGTCGCTCTGTTCATTGCGGGGAAAATGCAAAAGCGCAGACATATAGGCGTCGGGCAAGCCGGAAATATCCCTGCATGCAGAAGATGCACAAGCAAAGATCAGAGGGACGTTCAACAGCTCAAGCACCTTCTGCCGCAAACCGTTCAGATAGCTTTGCATATCACCATTCCCGGTATGGGAACGGACAGGAACAATCCAGATCATTTCACGGAAGTTCCTGTGAAATACCAGACCTCCCCAGTCCTTTACCGTCAGCTTGCCAACGAGATGCAAAATGGAAAGAAAGCGCAGTTGCTCCGCATCTTCCTCTTCCTGAACCGCATCGCATCTTTTACGGATAATCGCCAGTTCATAACCCTCCTTGAAGGATTCGTCCGCCAGCTCGGGCAGGAGCTGCAATGGCTTCGCCGGAAATGTAAAAGGATCCAGCAACGATAGAAAAAGCTCGTTTTTTTCTTCTTCTGTGCGCCGCGGCGGCTCATTAGGGGTCAATGTAAAACGAGAAATGACCTTTTGAATCGTGTCCGCGATTTCAGCTTCATCCATAGTAGGTTTATGCAGATAATCGGCTGCTCCCAGCCGAAGGGCCTCCCTTACGTAGGAAAAAGTATCGTAGCTGCTTAAGAAAATAACTTGGATCTCCGGTTGTCTGTGCCTGATTTTTTGCGCCAGTTCAATCCCGTCCATACCGGGCATCCGGATATCGGTCATGACCAAGTGAATGCTTTCTTCTTCCAAAATCCGCAGCGCTTCTTCACCGTCGGCGGCCTCGGCCCTCCAGCATATTCCAAATTTTTCCCAATCAAGCATATAACGCAGTCCCATTCTGACAATGGATTCATCATCAACGACCAACAGATTCCACATCTCTGTCTCCCCCTGTCTCTGATCCTGCTGCTTTCAGTGGTATTTTAACAATAGCCCGGGTCAAATCCCCGCTCCGCTCTACCAACAATCCATAGGGTTCTCCAAACCTAAGAAGGATCCGTTCGTGTACATTGCACAGACCGATATGAACAGAGCTCCCTTCTCCATCGCTGCCCCCTTTTTTTTCCTCATCTCCGTCCTCTTCCCGTAGCAGAATCTCTTTGCCGGAAAAGCCTCTGCCGTCATCTGCAATTTCAATGAACAGCGCTCCGCTCTCCGCGTCCGGTCTTGCCGCAATGGAAATGCGCAGGATTCTATCCAGCCCTTTAGCTCCGTGAAAGATCGAGTTTTCCAGCAGCGGCTGTAGCAGCATGGGTGGAATGGGCACGTGCAAACACTCGTGCGGAATATCCCACTGTATCGAAAAAACGCCGGTGTATCTTAAATCCATCAAAGCGGCATAATCCTGCAGCAGTCGAATCTCCTCATCCAGCGTAACGAGCTCGCTGTCCAGCTTCATATTCGCCTGCAGCAGCTTAGCCAGCGCTTGCAGCAATTTGGCAATATGGGACGATTGCTGCAGTATGGCCAGCATGCGGATGGAATTCAGCGTATTATACAGAAAATGCGGCTGTATGCGTGCCCGCAATGCGTAGAGTTCGGCATTGCGCTTCTGGCGCTCCTTCTCTTCAATGGAATGCACCAGCTTGTCGAGACGGCTGACCATCATGTGATAGCTGTTTTCCAGCCGCCTCATTTCGTTATCCTCCCCTACAGGTGCAGGGGCTTTGAAATTCCCCTGCTCAACCTCGCGCATAGAGCGAATCAAGCGGTTGATTGGCCTCGACAGCCTTCTCGCAAGCAGCCAGGAAATGGCCGCTGAACAAATCACCGCTGCCACCGCTACAAGGAACGTAAAATAGCTGATAGAACGGTTGCCAGCCAGCAGCTCTTCACGATTAACTCCCAGATACACCTTCCACCCCAAGTAACCGCTTTCAAGAAAAACGCCGCTGTATTCCTCCTGACCATGATCCCCGGACCCTGCGGCCTCCCAGCTGCCCCGCTGCCTATTGGTACCGATGGACAGCTGTCTGGACGCAAGGACAGGATCGGATGCATAAATAACATTTCGGTTCTGATCCAGGACGGTCACCTTCACGGTCGGGAGCTCCAGCGTCTCCACAAATTTGGGAATAAAATCGGGACTGATGAAGATAGCCATCACAGCCAGCGGTTGATATTCCTCGTCCATCAGCAGGCGAGAGCCGATCAGGGCAGAGAATGACCCTTCTTTAAACTGGTCGATCTCCCGCACCCCGCTAATGACAAAACCGCCCCGCTGCGCAAGCGTCTGTTGATACCAATCTTGATCTGTAACCTTTTCTTTGAGATTAATGACCGTATTTCCGCTCAAGCGATAGCCGTTGACGGTCCCGTTCATACCGTAGATCATCAGTCCCTTAATCGATGAGTTTATGGAAGGATAGGCGCCCATGAGCCGGGCCATCGTTCTCTGCGCCTTGATTTCCGCTGTTCCCCACTGCTCCTTGGCCAAATAAGGCTGGTTTAAAAAGCTGAAAATGTCCGGCAAATAATACGGAATCATTGTAAACCGGTCAAAGTCCCTGATCTGGCGTTCAATAGATGTATTCAACTGAGCCAGAATCACATTCAGATCCTGCTCGTTCCGGGCCTGCAGCATCATAGAGGATTTACGGTAGGCCATCGTCCCGATCAACAGCGCCGGAATACTGCTCAGGAGTATGAACACAACAAATAGTTTGGTTTGAAACCGGATATTGGACAATTTCTGCATGTTCTCACCTCTTGATGTCTAAGATCTTGAACGCACCGCTTCGTAATACTTGCCAAGCAAGATTACTATATATTCCATTTAAGTAAAAAAAGTCTCCATTCCTGCAAAACTACGAACAGTTAAGAGCAGTTTATACTGTCTATCGCCGAGTTGCAATGTTTAGAAATATTTTTTAGTATTTTTCAGCTCACAACACTAAAAAACGTACTATATTCATTTATTATCGTACCTATACAGAAGCTTTTATCATACAAGAATTCATGCTGACCACCTTCTTACACCTCTTATTTTTGTATTAATTGACCTATTTTTGGAAAATCAGTTAGATTAAAATCCCTGTCAACGGATAAATGAAGTTTACATCGTACTTATCTTTAATGAAAATTTATATTTATAATTTAGTTTATTTTAGTTTTATTCGCGCTTTTATCAACTAGACCAATTATTTACAGCACTTTATATTGATAATAAGATGGCGTCGTAAATGAATTTTAATTATTTTAATTTAGTTAATTAAAGTAAACCCCTTCCGCGCCGTACGCTCCGTGGGCACAGTCAGGCATCCAGCGACACAATTCAATGCACAGCTTATCTGGTCTCGATTCAAAGCGTCGACGCGTTTTTCTGTAAGTGACCATTACAGATAAGGGGGAACATGCTTGAATATCAGGATGAACGGGATTCACAAATCCTTTGGAACAAATCACGTACTGGAAAATCTCTTTCTCGGAAAAGAACTCACAACAAGCTGGGGATTCTTGAACAATCGCAGTATGAAAGCGCTATCAAATAAACAGATGCAGAAGCTGTCTCTTTCTCTTCCGCCATGACCAACCTGCGGGAGCCTGCTCTGTCGGCCAGCAGCAAATGATTGAAATCGCCAAAGCGCTTATGATAGAGGCAAAGGCGATCATTATGGACGAACCGACTTCCCCCCTGACCGACCGTTTTCCGCAGCGGCACACAGTTCCCGGTGAAATTGTGTCTGAGGTCAAGGGCGGTAAATTATCCGCCGGAGGAGGATAGTCAGTAGCTTTATAAAGAGCCGTACTCTTTTTGTTAAAAATCGATGTGAAGATGTCCCACTTCCGAAATGAGACCAGCGAACACGTTCCAGCCGCAAAGGCCCGAATGCCGAGTGATTCTGGACCGGGATAAATCCGACCTGTCAAAATTTTGATTATTGCTGTAAAAAAAACTGGCCGTGCAAGAGCCTCCTGATATGCTCCCATCATAGTAAACAGTAGAAAAAATCAAACTTCTAATTCAACTTCTACTTGATGGTTTTTTGTAATGTCCAAGAAAGCCCGATTTCGTACTAATTAAAGATTCAGGCTAGGGTCTGCACAAAAAAATGATCTTCATAAGAATGGCCACCGTCTTCATCGTAATCTAAGCAAAAAATGCACCTCCAGGAACCATATCGGATTATCTGAATCGTAACCCTGATATCCGTTCCAAGAGATGCATATACATCAGCATTTTTGCATCATTCGATTAGTCAAGCGATCTAATATAATACATTTCGTCTATGAGTTCGGCGTGCTGCTCTTACCAGGAATTACGCTGATTATGAATCGAATCGGCCTGTCTCTCAATGTCAGTCATCATTTCCTTAATACGATCCAAAGCTTGTTGAATCTGCTTCTGATGCGCATCCAGACGGTGTGCCATGGCACGAATTTGTTCTTGCGTCGGCGGATTCGGGGCATGGGATAGCTCGATCAATTCCTTCTCGATCGCATCAATACCCGATACGCCGGTACCCAGCATTTCAATACCGAATTTGGCCTTATCAGCAATATGATCAATTCTCACAGCGGTTTCTTTGGCTTGCTTATTGCCCCAGCCATTCGATCCTGCAGACATGTAATTCGGCTGACCAACAGGCGGTGTATAATCGCTCATCAGGAACAGTCCTCCCTACTTCTGATACTTATCTGTAATTTCATCGATCTTGTCTGTCAGCTTATCGATCTCATCTGTCAGATCATCGATTTCATTGGTTAACTTGTCTACGTCTTTAATGTTCTTCTGCACTTCATCAATGTTGGCACCAGCGCCGGTTGCCTTGGAAATCACTTCCTGGGCAATCGATGTGACGAGAACCTGTACATGATCAGGCGCATTTTGGCCGACCTGAGCCACCAGTCTGTCCATTAGAGGACGAATTTGAGATAATGTTGCAGCCGCATTGGACAATTCACGACCACAGGAGTTTAACTCAGAGTCAATTTTATCGGATACGCGGTCAATTCTTGATTGTGTAATCTGGTCGATTTCTCTGATTACCTTGTCGATTTCATTGGCCATTTCACGAACTGCGCCTTTTCCCACAAACATGCGTGATCTCCCCCAGTGTGTTTTACAAATTCTTCATCCATTTGATTATATGTCAAACTCTGTCGCTCTTCAATAAATTGGATAAGGAAATTCGCTCATTTTCGGCATAAGTCTACACCTTCTTCCCCCGTGCCTACACATCCATGAAATATCACAGCACAACGAGTGATTCTGGAGACTCGCAAGTCCTTCTTCTTACTTCCGAGACAAGAAAAAAAAGAGCTGCTCTCAGCTCTTCTCAGCTTACAAGTCTTTCAGGCGCTACGTACTCAATTTCAGACGCGAGGAGCATACATACGCATTCCAGATCCCCCCTATGAACAATCCGACCGATACGCCGCTGAACAGACAATAGAGAACGGTGAACACCAGATTACCATAGAGCGAAGAATCAAGAATCACACTGACATTTAGCGCATACTTCACTACAAAATTCATTAGAATAACGATCAGCGGTAGATAAGTGCCCGAGCGATAGAAACGCTGCTCCTTTTGGTAGATCGTTCTGTATTTCGCATATAGAGCATTCCCGACGAGCGTACCTAGAGCTGCAAAAAACAAATAGCCCACCAGCGCTACTCCCAAATGCTCAAAGCGAGTAAAGATCGTCTCCAATCCCCATAGCATGAATATCACAGGTACGATTACCATCTTCGGAATGCTCAGCACTCCGTCCTTGGCCGATCGAAGTCCTCGAACAATAAGAAAAGCCAGCAAAAACCAAATATACAGCGGCGTCTGTCGAATAACCTCTACAATGAACATCAGATGTCCCTTCCTCCCACATGATCTTATGTGGCCCAAGCGTACACTAACCATGCAGAAGGGACAATAGTCTCTGACGCAAGCGGCTTAATCGCCTGCCTAAGCGGTCTTTTTTAACACATGAATTGCACCTCTACGGCGTATCCTTTCTTCTGAGCTGCTCCAATAGCCTGTTCATTTCTCTAACCTCGGTCTTGTCATGCCGATAGCTGATGAAGCGGACACACACGTATGTAATAAGCACCAAGCCTGCATTGCCAAATATACCGCCCACGGACATTCCCCACTGGAACAAGAAGTTAAAGGCCACGACCATCAGCCACACGACCAGCATATACAGCAATTGCTTAGCAACGGTGGCTTCCGCCAAGAACTCTCTAAATAATAAAAATCTCACCAGAGATGCCCCAACAGAGCAAATGAGCAGCCCGAGCAGCATCTCATTATTCACTTGATGACCAGTTACCAACTGAAGCACTACACACACGGTGAAAATCGTGGCGCTGAGCCTCAGTACCTGCTGAATCCGGCGAATCATCATTTACGCCTCCCTCATTCCCAGCTGCTTTTTCAGGCCAGGCACATACCGTCTTGAGATGGATACCTTCTCCTGATTGATCAGGACCGCCTCCAGATTACCGCTAAGCTTGGGGTAGAAGGAATGAATCTTGTTCAGATTCAGCAGCATGGATTTGGATATTCGCACGAAGCCAAGCCCGGATAACTGCTCTTCCAACACGTACAGCTTGTCCGCCAGCTCATAGGTCTGTGTGCCCGTGTAGACGAATAGTCTACGATCAATGGATTCGAGATAGAAGACTTCATCGACGTCAAGCTTGTAAAAGGTCCCGTCCTGCTTGCCTAGCAAATGCTTGACTGTCTTGTCCGGAGAGGTCAACAGTTGGATAGCCTGTGTGATCGTCTCACTCATCGTATGGATGTGGAGGTGGACTTCCTCCTCTTCCTCGGCTGGGATCATGCTAATGTTAACCTTCACCGCCACACTCCTCTCTGCATGCTGAGGAGATTATAGCACGCGTCCGAGAATTCTTCACAGCCTCCGCATATGCAGGGTATGTACGAAGTCACAAGCACCTGCTAACGATTTTCCGCAGCACGCGGAAATTTTCTAGATTAAAACCGTCCCGCCTATCGGCTACAATGGTCCTGTAAGCGCTTATAGATTCAAGACACATAGCCGTACAAATAGCAGTTCGCATAGCAAGACGATAGCAAAGCACACACCCCACTATAGAGATGTAAGGAAGGAGGAGAGACCTTCAATGATTACAAAAGAGCATATTTTTCTCGATCAGCCCCTGCACAGCAAGCAGGCCGTATTTGAATTCATTGCCGAGCAAGCAGCCAAGCTACAGCTAACCGATCACCCCGAGCAGGTGATACAGGATCTGTGGGAGCGAGAGCATATCTACTCCACTGGCCTGCAGGATCATTTCGCCATTCCGCATACCCAGAGCACAGCCATTCAGCAACCGGCGGTGATGGTGATTCGTCTGGAGGAGCCGATTGACTGGGCCGCTCATGACGGCAAGCCCGTACAGTATATTTTCACGATTCTCGTACCGAAGCATCAGGTGGATATGTCTCATTTGCAGATCATTTCATCCCTGGCGACACTGCTGCTGGAGGACTCCTTCAAGACAGCCATTGCGCAGGCACAGCAGTCGGAGGACATCTACGCACTGCTACAACAATATACGGAAGGATTGGTATCATGATGAAAATCGTTGGCGTTACTTCTTGCATTGCAGGCCTTGCCCATACACCGATGGCAGCCAAGGCGCTCGAAAAAGCTGCACAGCAGCTTGGCTATGAGATCAAGGTCGAGCAACAAGGCGCAATGGGCCAGGTTAACAAGCTGACTACAGAGGATATTGCGGAGGCCAGCTTCGTCTTGATCGCCTCCGACCAGACCGTCAAGGACATGGAGCGGTTCGAAGATAAGCAGATCGTACGTGTCAAGATCGGCCATGCCGTGAACAATGCGGAGGCTGTCCTGACCAAAGCGGTTCAGGCAATAGCCGCCAAGCAATAAGTAATAATCTTTGCCCCGGTCAGCCCGGGGATATCTTCCTATGAGGAGAGATTACGATGAAGAAATGGTTAAGCGAAGCAAAAACACATCTGATGACAGGCATTTCCTATTTGCTGCCGGTCATTATTGCCGGGTCGCTTATTGTCGCTGTGTGTAAAATCATCGGATTGACGATGGGTGTCACCGATTTTGGTCCGTATAAAGATGAAAGCGGATTCCTTCATATTCTGTATTTGGTGGAAAATGTGGGCTGGAGCGGTATCGGTCTGCTGACCATCGTATTATCCGGCTTCATTGCCTACTCGATTGCTGATAAGCCCGCCCTCGCTGCAGGTCTGATCGGCGGTGTACTTGCCCAGCAGACCAATGCTGGCTTCCTTGGCGCTCTGATCTCCGGCTTTTTTGCTGGATACATCACGCTGTGGGTGCGCAATAAGGTCAAAATTACGGGTCCGGCAGCGGGCTCTGTCCCCCTCATTATCCTGCCGCTCATTACGGTCGGCCTGACAGGTGTCCTGATGGCTGTCGTTCTGGGAGGACCGCTGAGCGCCATCAATACGTATCTGGTGAACTGGCTGCAATACATGAGCCAGAGCGGTACGAATGCAATCGTCCTGGCCATTATTCTTGGGGCCATGATTGGCTTTGACCTGGGCGGTCCCGTCAACAAGGCAGCCTGGATGGCTGGCAACGCGCTGTTCCTCTCCGGGGTGTATTTGCCGAATATCTTCATCAATATTGCCATTTGTATCCCGCCACTTGGCTATGGTCTGGCGACACTGCTGATGAGAGCACGCTTCTCCAAGACGTTCCGGGAGGCTGGCAAAGGCTCCGTCATTATGGGCGTAATCGGTATTACGGAAGGGGCCATTCCATTCACACTCCGCAATCCAGCGAAGCTGATTCCCGTCAATATGTTCGCCTGTGCTGCTGGTGCTGCCGTAACGGCTCTGCTCGGTGCTCATGTCATTATGCCACCGATTGGCGGGCTGTATGGCGCCATTTCCGTGGGGACTCCGCTAGCCTATCTCGTAGGCGGTATCGTCGGGGCGCTCCTGATCGCAGGCGGTACCATGCTGGTGAACTTCAAGGATGAGGAAGAGCAGAAGGCCGCGTCCAAGGACGCTTCCGTGAAGAACAACGGCGAAGAGATTGAGCTTGTCTTCGACTAAGACAGATAGATGTAGACCTGTATAGAAATGCGTATTTGGAAGGAGCTAACAGAGATGAACCATACCGTAAATAACGATGTAGACAACGCTAGCAAGACCAAGGTACATGTCATTCCGCACACGCATTGGGACCGGGAGTGGTATTTCACCACCTCTCGCTCCAAGGTGTACCTCGTGAAGCATGTGAAGGAGGTACTGGAGACGCTAGAGCAGACCGAGGGCTTCCACTACTATCTGCTAGATGCCCAAGGATCGTTGCTGGATGACTATCTGCACTGGTGTCCAGAGGATGAGGGCCGGATTCGACAACTGGTGGAGAGCAAACGCCTGATGACCGGACCATGGTACACCCAGACGGACCAGCTTGTCATTTCTGGAGAGTCGATCGTGCGTAATCTGTACTATGGGATGGAGACAGCACGCAAATTCGGCCAGGCCATGAAGCTCGGCTATGTGCCGGATGCCTTCGGACAATCGGCCCAGATGCCACAGATCTATCGCGAATTCGGCATTGAGCACTTCCTGTTCTGGCGTGGTGTCGCAGACAACACGAATCCAAAAACCGAGTTCACTTGGGAAGGCTCGGACGGCAGTACGGTGTTCGCTGTCCAGATGCCTTTTGGCTACTACTACGGTGGGAATATTCCTGAGGATGAGGCGGATCTGCCGGCTTATTTGCACAAGCAAATTAGTGCCTTGGAGGCGAAGGCCTCGACGCGCCATGTCTATTTCCCGAACGGATTTGATCAGGCCCCTGTACGCAAAAATCTGCCAGAGCTGATCCGTCGCTTCAACGAATTGGACACGACACGCGAATATGTGATGAACGAGCCCGAGCGCTTCATGCAGGAGATCCAGCAAGCGAGCCACGATCTGCCCGTGCTCATGGGCGAGCTGATGGAAGCGAAGCATATGCGTATTCACAAATCCATCTTCTCCACCCGGGCTGATCTGAAGCAAATGAACAACCAGATCGAGAATTTCATCGTGAATACACTAGAGCCGATACTGGCCATCAGCCACTCGCTCGGACATGACTACCCGCACCGGATTATCGAGGATATCTGGAAGCTTATGTTCGAGAATGCCGCGCATGACAGCATCGGGGGCTGCAATAGTGATACGACGAACCAGGATGTGGCCTTCCGTTACAAGCAGGCACACGATATTGGCGTCAACCTGCTCGACCTGCACATGCGTATGATTGCCTCCCAGATCAAGCAGGAGGAGACCTTTGCCTTTACTATTTTCAATACACTGCCTTACGTGCGCACCGGAGTTACGGAGCTTGACGCCTATCTGCCTGATAAGCCATTCGTCATTCGCGATCTGCATGGTCGCAAGCTGGAATATGCTATTATCGAAAAGGTAGAACAGACCGATTATGTGCTCGGACAGCATATCGACCTGAATCCGAGCCGCAAGGTGTATTTGCCTGAACGTGTATTCCGCGCGAAGCTGCTGGTGGATCTGAGTGAGATTCCTCCAATGGGCTACACGCAGATTGTATTCGATTTTACGGGAGCAGAGGATATACGTCCTGTGGCTTCATCCAACTCACCATCTGTCCAGGGTGAGCAGCATACACTTACCGGCACCGATACTGCACATGCACGAAGCATAGCCCCCTCCAGCACGGATAGCCTGCCTGTTCGTTCCAATGGCAACCGTATCGAGAATGAGCATTATGTCATTGAGGTGCAGACGAACGGCGCACTGACGATTACGGACAAAGATTCCGGGCGCACATACCGTGATCAGATGGTATTCGAGGATAACGGCGACGATGGCGATTCCTACAACTATTCTCCGCCAGAGCGTGACCTGGTGGTCTCCTCCCTCGGCTGTGATGTTCAGACGGTAACGGAGTATACACCTGTATCGCAGGAGCTGTCCCTACGTCTGGCTATGGACGTGCCTAGCCATCTGGAGGAACGAGCTATCGGCCTGTGCAGCAGCAAGCTGCCGCTCCATGTGCGTGTCACCCTGCGCCGGGGAGAGCGATTGATTCGCTATGTGGTAGAAGCCGACAATCAGGTGCTAAGTCACCGTCTGCGGGTGCTATTTAACACAGGCATCGCCTCCAGTCTGTCCATCGCGGACCAGCCCTTCGGTGTCATTACCCGGCCTACTTCTCTACCAGAAGCAGCGATCTGGGAGGCCGAGCAATGGCAGGAGAAGCCGATTACTATCGAGGCCATGCAGAGCTATGCCGGATTAAATGACGGCACACGCGGCATGATGGTCATGACGGAGGGCGTGCGCGAGTACGAGATTGTAGGAGATGGCTATACCACCATTGCCCTGACCCTGTTCCGTACCTTCGGCTTCATGGGCAAGGAGAACCTCGTCTATCGCCCGGGTAGAGCTTCTGGTGAGAAAATCGTGGCTACGCCTGACGCGCAGCTGCTAGGAAAGCTGTCCTGCACCTTTGCCCTGCATCTGCATGAATCCAGCTTTGATGATGCACATATTGCGAAGGCCGCTCGGGAGTATCTGACACCGATGAGCAGCTATCAGCTGTGTGATTTTCTGAATGGACGACTGATCTTCGCCTTCCGTGACGAGGACAGAGTGCTGGAGCCAAGCTATAGCCTGATGTCGTTTACACCCGACTCCAATGCCATCGTGAGCGCCTTCAAGAAAGCTGAGCACGCCGACGGCTATATCCTGCGTGTATTCAACCCGCACCTGAATGGGCAGGCAGCAGCGACTGTGGCCTTTACCGTTCCTGTAGAGCTGAAGCAGGTCATGCTCGATGAGCAACCGCGTCCAGATGCAGCTCCGCTGAATCCGGAGGATACACGTGCACGTGCTGACAGTGCAACAGAGAGCTATGTACAGCTGCCCGAGCTGGCCCACGCCAAGCTGCTGACGGTACTTGCTGAACGTAAGTCCTCCTTGTAGAAAACAATTGATGCATATAGTAGACATATAGAAGATGGGTAGAAAACAGATAAAAAATAGACTGAATCCAAATAGAATACAAATACAACACAGATAGAATACAAATAGAACACAGATAAGATTTGGTATCAACGAAAGGTTCTATGACGTGAGTCGGAAAGGAGGTCTGATGTGGTATGACATTTCCATACCCGAGATTAAAGAAATTGTTTCGGTTGCTGGAGGTCCATGGTGGACAGGAGCAAGGCTGGACTACACGTGCATTGGCGGAGCGTCTGGAGGTTACCGAGCGGACGGTGCGAGATGATCTGAAGAAGCTGGATCACCTCCTTCAAGCTCATGGGGCTCGCCTGGAGTCACGTCGCCAGCATGGCTATAGCATTGTCATCAATGACGAACAACGTTATCGCGAGCTGTCCATGACATCACCCGTGAAGGACGATGCCCCTCCACTGCCGGATACGCCGGAGGAGCGCATCCGCTACGAGCTATTCGCCCTGCTGAATGCACATCAGGACATCCGTATGGAGGACCTCGCCGACTCACTGTACATTAGCCGGGCAACGCTGAACAATGATGTGAAGATTTTACGCCAGATCATGGAGGAGTACGGGATCAAGCTGTCCATCAAGCCATCGTACGGGGTAAGCATCGTTGGTGAGGAGAAGAGCATTCGTTATTGCCTCGCAGAATATGCAGACGTCCGCGACGAGGAGCATACGCTGAGCAGCTCCATGGATCAGGAGCATCTCTTGCATCCTGTACAGATTTCGGAGCTGCGCAGGATGGTGGTTGAGCAATTGCGGCAGCACAACGTTCGGATGGCTGACTTGGCGCTCAAGGATCTAATCACTCATCTGGCTGTCATGATATTACGTATTCAATCTGGCCATGGGCTACAGCATTTTGAGTCCGTCGCATCAGCTTCCAAGATGCCGCCCTCTGGCTCTGGAGAATACTCAGACGACAATGCTGTGGAGGCAGCTCCGGGACGTCGGCAGGATCAGAGACAGCCTGCCCTAGATCACCTTGATGCTCCTGATACTTCTGACATTATTGATGTTTCTGATGATCGTACCGTGTCTAATTATCCAGTTGATCTCGATAAGCTCGATACCTACGACGATCTTGACGATCTTGATGCTCCAGATGCCCACGATAATCTAGCTGACCTGGGTGATCTCAATCCACTCGATCCCCCTGATGCTCACGGTCACCATGACCCTGATGCTTTACTTGCCGATAGCATTATCCGCGGTATTGAGCAGGCGTATCAATTGGAATGTCCTGTGGGAGAGAGGAATTATGTGCAATTGCATATTGCCAGCAAACGCATGACCGAAGACGAAGAGCGATGGCAAGAGCTGCAATCGGATCGGCTGCTGCTCGCTGTGCGAAGCATGCTGGACTATGTCCATGAACGCTATGCTTACGAGCTTCGGAATGATGAACGTCTGTCTCGCGATCTGTATGCTCATCTGAAGCCCATGATGATTCGGCTGGAGCATGGCATGAATATGCGTAATCCGATGCTGCACCATATCCGCAAGCATTACCCACTGGCCTACGAGGTCACGATTGGTGCGGTGAAGCAGCTACAGAGCTATTATCCATACGACATTAACGATAACGAAATTGGTTATTTGGCTCTGCATTTCGGTGCAGCGCTGGAACGCAAATATCATATTCCGCATCGACGACGCAAAACGGTCCTGCTCGTCTGCGGCTCTGGCTATGGCACAGCACGTATACTCGAATCCCGGCTGCGCTCCCTGTTCGCTGAGCTGGATGTGACGCGCGTCGTCTCCCTGCGCGAATACGAGGATATGCTCTCCGTGAAGGAGGATATGGTGATCTCCACCATCCGGTTACCGGGCCAGAAGAACAAGCCTGCTGCCGTCGTTGCTCCGATTCCGACTGATCGGGATATGGCGACCATCACCCAACTGGTCCGCACGAGTGACCAGCAGCAAGAGAGTTCCTGCTTCCGGTATTTCCGGCCCGAATGGTTCATGCGCCTTCCACGGGCCACCGATAAGGATACTCTCCTGCGGGAGATGAGCGCACGCTTACTGGAGCAAGGCGTCGTCACCGAAGGATTCATGCCAGCGGTACTGGAGCGTGAAGCCATGGCCTCCACCGCACTCGGCATGGGGATGGCTATTCCCCATCCACTGGAGCTGAGCTCCACTCGTACAGCGGTGTATATCTGCCTGTTGGAGGAGCCACTGCCCTGGGATGAGGACAATCACGTCCACGCTGTATTCTTGCTCTCAATCTGCAAGGAGGATTACGAGCAGGCCATGGGCATCTACGATCTATGTGTCGAGCTCATCCGGCAACAACCTCTACTAGATCGGCTTCAGGAATGCGACACCTTCGGCGCTTTTCTGGAGGTAGCTGGTGAATCCCTCGCATCCAAAAGCCCGGAGCTGTATTAATGCAGCTTCGGGCTTTTCTATTTATATATATGTGGATGGTGCACCTGCCAGATCACAGCGCAGTAATGGGCACACTTTTCCCTATTATCTATTGTCCATTAATTCTATTCAGGTCATACTCATAGGCCGTTACGCCCTCCACCTGAACAAAGCCTTCCTGCACATACAATGCCTTGGCTCGTTCATTTTCCCCATTCACGCACAGCACTGTCTTCTTATAGTCGAGGCTATTTGCAAATGCCAATGAAGCTCTCAGCAGCTGCCTTCCTAGCCCTTTCCCCTGATAAGCAGGTAAGATGGCCAGCGGCCCGATATTCATCGCAGCCTCTCCTTCATACTCATCGTCCGCTCCCCGTATAATTCCGACGGGCGTATCCTCATGCAGTAGCAGCAACATTCCGCCTTCCAGATAAGCTGGCTGTGACATCTGGTTCTGCAGCATCTGAAGCGTCATCGGCGTCGTGCTGCCCGTGAGCTGCGCAAAGGCCGTGTTACGGATATGACACCAGGCTTCCTCATCCCGACCCGGTTGAAAGGTCCGAATCGAGTAACCCTCTGGCAGGCTAAGAGGCTGAATCTCCTTCATGTCGTTAATTAAGAGGAAGACATACCTTTCCACCGAAAAATGAAGCTCTTCTACATGAGCAGCAAGCGCCTCATTGACGAGCGGCACGAACAGAAAGACTTTTTCGAGTCCTGCCCTGTGTTCTACGCGCTTCACGTGTTCTACATGTTCTACTTGCTCAACACGTTCTGCGTGTTCTGCGTGTTCTGCTTTTTGTACATGCTCAATGCGTTCTGCGTATTCTACATGCTCTGCTTGTTCTACACACTCTACTTTGGATATATATTTCTCGTGCCCCACTTGTGCTATGTGCTCCATCATGCCGTTCAGCAGCAGGGCATACACCTCTGTGTCTGGCTTCTCCGAGTGCAAAATACGAAAACGCCCCTGTCTCCCACGTCTATGATAGTCATCAAGAATGAGGGAGGCCACGGCTATGATTGCTCCATCCTCTTTGATCACCAGGGTAGGATTCTCTTCATTAGGCTCGAACTTCTCTAAATCCTGCTCATACAGAAAGGAATCGTCCACCTCACGCCGATGCCGTACACAATACGCGATGAACTCCGCTCTGTCTTCAAGCTGTAGCTGCTCTATTTTCATAATTCATCCCCTACTCCTTGTCCTTCATCTTCATCCAAATAGCCCCTCTTAATGAACCAGACCATGTCGTAAAATATGGCGGTAACCTTGAAGGTATTGTTGTATTAGCTACAACAGGTAATTGTTCCCCTCGTTAGCCAGCTCTAATGTTCTCATTTCAAATGTCTTGCATCCTGAAGCGATGAAGGGATCTGATTCTACAATACTCATGGCTTCCGTTATATTTTCAGCTGAAAACATGACCATTCCTCCAGGGTAATCTGTAAAAGGCCCACAAAGTACAAGCTTACCTTCTCCATTTAACTCTTTTAAATAGGCCACATGGCTCTTGATAAGCTCTTCATTCAGTGGCTTTACATTATGCATTAAATATATATATGTCATCATTCAACCTCCTCTAAAGATACATTCATATCCTTAATAGATAAATTACTCGTGTATGTACTATATTTATAGCTAGAATATCACATGAATGCTCTACAGTGATTGGAAAATATATAAGCAATAAAGGACGTGATCAGCTAATGGATTGTCCCTTACAACTGGACGGTGCAGAGGTGCTACAGTACACCACAAATGACGGCAGCCGCATATTAAGCTCTGTCATCTTTGCGGAAGACGACGGCTCTACCCATCAAATACAAATTACTGCTCTCGCCATTGCTACCTACGCGTCCGAGGAGCGATATTACCTGTTCCTGTGCGATGCCGAGTGGGAGGTTATCAACGACTATCTACTGGATACGCTGGACGAGGCCGTCGAGTATGCAGTCCGGCATTATGCGGTAGAGGACATAGATTGGATCGGTAGAGCCTGATTTTAAAAATAGGGCCTATGGAAGAATTGGAATGACTCAAAAAAGAACGCGATCCGCTCGCGTTCTTTTTGTGCTTCGTGATGGGAATTTAGAGAAGAGTACACTTTAACAATGACACTTCATCAATAATATCTAGAGGGAATTTTGTGAAGAGCAGCATCCTTTATAAAGGATCCTTTCTAAAGAGCATCTCGATCGTGAATGTAGAAATGTAGCGGCCCATTTCAGAAGGAGCTGACGGTGGAATAGTTTAGATATTACGGAGAGCGGATTTCCTACTTGCACTCACGGAGCATAGACCTCAGGATTATCGTTTCTCCAGGCGCCTATGCAGCCAATCAGACAGGCCGTGTAGCTTCTCAGCCCCAGATTCCCTTCATTATCCTCATAATCCATGACAATATTTGTGCTCGGCTGGCGCCATGCCAAGATCCGGCCAGTATATCCTGGCCTCCAGCATTCCTCATCCAATGCAGGTGGACCATACGCCTGTATGGCCTCATCCGGTGTTGAGCTCATCGTGATTCCTTTCGGTAGGATTCCAGCAAACGGAGCTTTAATTCGGTCATCCGCCCCCGACGCAAGGAAATGCAAGGCACCAATGATCCATCCTTCTTCAGCTGTATATTGAAGTCCAGTCAGATCATTTATTTTGGGTGCACGATACAGATCGATACGTAGCGAAGCTTTCACGGACCAGATAATATCGTCGTTAAAATAGCTGTTAGGGGACGGCATCCGCTTGACCCCGAAGGATTGTAGTAAGGCTTGAACCTGCTTGGTTTGGTAAGGCTGCCCAAGTAATTGAATGAGCTGTTCAGCTGCTTCTTGCATGCCTCGGTCCTTCCTTTCTCTTCGCTAAATGCGCACAGTGTGATGACATTCTTTTGTGTGGAGTGAGCTTCTCCTAAAATAGTCATACACCCTCTAGTTAGATTCTAGAATCGACTCTAATAAAAAATAGGACAAAAGCGAAGAGACAATAGGAGGATTTTGGAAGAACTTCCCGAATAGTACTATATGCCTATACATTTGCTCAGGAGGGAGTCAAAAGAAGTGCAACGTAATACGAGACCATCTGCAAATCAGCCTCGCAGGACATCATCCACTAATGCTAACACTGCAGTTAGCGGCCAGCCGAAGGCAAATAGCCCCCAAATAAACAGGGCAGCGGCCAGCCCGGCAAAAGGAGCGGGAAGCCACACGAGCACCACAACTAAAGTCGTTATCTGCCGCAAATGCAAGTCACAGCAAGTCGTGGCGAACAAAAGAGGCTACAGCTTTGGCAACCTGTTCAAAACGCTGGGAATTATGATCCTGGTAGGAATACTTTGTGTTGTGGCCAGTGGTACCATGCTCCTGTACAGTAATACGAATGGGGCAGCTGCGTTTCTACAAATGTTAAGCGTATTAGCGGTGCTGTCATTTTCCCTCTGCCTACCCGTAAGTATCATAATGGGATTCGTCGGAAGGGGGAATCTTGTAAACGGGTGTATGAATTGTGGGTTCAAGTGGATTCCTGCTAAGAGAAAATAACAACGGTGGATAGGTTCATTTTTAGAGATCACCATTCAATGTATTACGATAACAACGGCGATAAAACATGTCCGATGCACGCATCAAAGCGATTTTTGGCGTGTGCATCGGACAAATAGTGACAAATAGATTTTGGAAGAATTGCTTGTAATGTAGAGTCTTGAGGCTTTAGTGGATTATCTACCTACGAAATCTACCCAAGAATAACACCTATTAACACCGCATTACGAAAAATCCGTAAAACGTTAGAAGATATCCATAGTTATGGCATTAAGAGATATCCTTAGTTATAACGTTAAGAGATACCCATAGTTATAGCATTAAGAGATATCCGCTTTTATAACGTTCTGCGTCGTAGCTCGTAGAAATACTGCACAATCGGATGCTTCAGCTTTATCTTCTCGCTCATGTTCAGTATCCGCTTTTTCCCGACTCGTCTGTCTACGAGAGCTAGAATATTCAACAAGATATCGTTACTCTCTAAGCTGTCCTCAATAGAAGTAGTTAAGAACTTATTAGCTACAACCGTAAAATTAGACTTGCTTAATGCGGCCTGAGCTGACAAAAGCTCCTTTGCAAGCTCTGATATTTTCCGTCCCCTTGCAATGACCTCCAGACGATCCTCCGGGATATTTCCCTTGGCATCCTTTCTGATCGCTTCAATCTCTTCATCGGTGATAGGGATTTGGATATTGGGATCATTCTTAATTTCCATCTCTGTCTGATACCATTTGATTGGGCTAATTGTATCACTTATGTTGAGTATGTTCTTCTTATCTACCGTGATATAGCAAGTTCCAGATTTATCAGGTACATAACGGTAGCTGGTCGCTCCGTATTCGACCCTTCCATCTAACCCGGGACTAAGGAAGCTCTCCAGTTGTTGCTTTAATTTACTCCAGGACATATATCCTCCTATGTTTTCAATACCTATTACCCGTATTTGTGGCTACCAGGCTTTCTTTATGAATGATGAGACCGTTTATTGGATTGCTTATTCTCCCCACCATTCTATTACTTTCATAATACTGGATTTCGGGAGTTTATACAGGTTATTTTACAAATTCAACAAACTCGGCGACCCCTCCCCGGTTGAATTCCGGGAAAAAGCCGCCGCTTCATTACATTTTTTTATTGCTCAACTACCCCAAAATCATCCACATACACATATCCTGTACCAGGATTCTTGTAAGCATACAATGTTGCTCTAGTAGCGCCTTCTCCCGTTGTAAAAGGAACTTTTATCATAGTCCAGGATGTACTGTCAGATGTCGCAGATGCACCCGTTCCTTCGAAGCCATTCACACCAATCTGAATCTGCTCTCCTAGGTCTGCCTTAACCCAGGCGGTACATATATAGCTGGTATTAGGACTTAGCCCCGTAAGTACCTGCTCGATACCATCTTCTCCGGTTCCTAGTCTTACACTCTTAGAGCCACTTCTTGGCTCCGATACACTTGCAGCATCTTCTGAATAGGTTGCTTCCCATGGCGAGACTATTCCTTTCTCAAAATCAGATTGCCTTACGTTATTCACATAAGATAAGCTGACATTCTCAAAAAACGGGTTCGGAGGTGAAGAAAAATCATGCCCGGCAGTCCAGTCTGTTCCACCGAACTCATAGGCTCCAATATCTGGTGCCGCACCAACATAATCATCTGTGATTCCAGGTATTACAGCCCCTGCATCAATAGCTGGAGAAGCGGACTTCAACCTGAAATCATATGCTGTAGGATTCACAAATAACGGATTGGTCTCTGAGGTAATATTATTCCCCTCTATATGAGTACCAGGCAGTGTGAAGGCCGTAGTAAAGATATTGTTGAATATTCTGTCGCCGTACAGATCTGACTGAAAATTACTTCCCCAATATCCTACATTCCCGTTACTGTAAGTGGTATTGTTATAGATCAGGTTAAAATTACTGGGGGTATTCAATCTGATCGCTGAATAGTTGCCCCATACCACATTATGATGCACAATATAGCCCTTGCTACCGTTATCCAGATAGATACCAGTGCCGGAATAATTCTTTGCGAGATTATCATGGATGTAATTATGATGAATTTCCGTACCCTGCCCATCCCAGGCAAAATCATAGAGTATTCCCAAGTCTCTTGTCAGCTTACCTGCATTGTACAGATTATTATATTGAATCCGGCTATTTTGGGTAGGCATAAATATCAGATGACGCCCAGCGTTATATACCGTATTATGGCTGATGAGATGATTGGCCCCGAGTAGATAGATTGCTGGAATATCCGCTGCCGAATAATTGGCTTCATGAATAAGATTATTAATCACCTTATTTCCTGTTCCCTGTATACTCACCAGATTACCGGAGCTGTACGTCAAAGTACTGTCTCTTAGCTCATTATTGGTACCGGACATAAATATCCCTGTGCTGTATTGGCTGGTAACATCTGAATCATGACTGACATATTCCGCAATCATATTAGACACTTTACAGTAATTAGAATTAGACATTTTAATACTGGAGGCAAAGATATTAATTCCGGTAATATTTATGTAAGAGCGGGAACTTAAATCAAATGCATAAGTCCGCTTCTTGGCCTCTACTGTCAAAGTATTCGGATCCACTCCACCAGGTGCCCACAAATAAAGTCTGCTAGTCATGCTGTCATAATACCATTCTCCCGCACTATCCAGATCTTCAAGATTACCAGTAATATAATAGCTGTTACCGCCTGTCGCTGCAGCAGCCATGTGTTCAAAGGTAATGGAGCCCTCACTTGAGCTAGTAATGGTACTTCTATAAGATTTGTAGCCTGTACCCGGAACACTCCATACCGTCTTGCCAACCCAGTACCCTGGCTCCTGAGTTAAGTCCCCATCCTTGATGGTTGTAGCGGAACCGAAATCCACTGTTGCCAATGTTGAATTTAAGGGATCAAGTGTTGGTGAATTGGGCCATCTGGCTTCAAATTGCATTTGCTTATTCACAAATATCTGATCTTTGGTTCCAAGGGAACCCGTCATTTCCGCATAATAGATGGACCCAGAGTAATGTTCCCAACCAGTAATCGGATCGGCACCGGATACGGTTACGTTCTCTCCCGGATAAGCCTTAAAGTTAATGGGACTTACAGAAGTTCCGGAAGTACGAAGTGTTACGGTTTCCTGGTATGTACCCCCTCGTATGATGCAGGTATCTCCGGCTGTCATGGTATCTGCTGCCTTTTGTATGGTCTTCCATGGATTCGATAGTGTACCGGTTCCAGTGATGTCGTCCCCCGTCGTAGAGACATAATATACGGAACTTGCCTGCACAGTCTCCCCACCCAGATTAAAAGCAAATACATACACTATCATCATTACAACTAAAAACCTAATGCCTAATCTCGTACCCATAGCTTACCTCCTGTAATGAATTTTATTTTTAAATCCGACCCCTACGTTCGGGCTTAAATTAATTGTTATGTATATTCTTATTTAGAATTTTATGTATGTATAAGCCCTAATAATTTCATCGACTTATACCAGCTTAAAGTTTATGATTCTTTTAACAAAGCTTATCCGATACTGAATCAATCCTGCCATTTCATTGACCAGCAGCCTTTTTGCGGCCCACTTTGCATTGCACAAAATTACAATAAGAAGCTTTTATATTGGCACGCTCCTTTGTTAGATTCGATATCCCCAGTATTAGAAAAGGGCTTTAAAAAGCAAAAAAAGCCTCCCTGGTTGAACCAGAAAGGCGAAAATCAATCATTGTTTAGTTTGTATACTGGGCCTAGTACTCCGTAACGTCAAAAATGAATTGTATATCCCCAAAAGCAGTTTGTCAGCCATACCAGTGGACATATTACTCAAGACGACATAATTTAAAATAAAGACGCAGCGGATCATCCATTTTCTTTAAATTCTCGTTCAAAAAATACTTCACTTGCTCTCGATTCGATATTATTTCCTTCTCCACTTTGACTCATTTCCTGTTTTTTGCTATACCTTTGAATGTAAAGTCAGTCAGCTTCACTTGGTATCTCTTTTTCATTCGGGATAGTAGAGAAGTTCAGAGCACTCGCAAGCTGCACACCGTCCTTTATCCCCTGCCAGTATAGACGTTCATACAATATTGCCTGCTTACAATGATGCTTGTCCTCCCAATTTGCAAATTCAGGCATTCGCCCAAGATCCGTGCTGGCCTGCAAGGTTTGAAATGCTTTACGCTCCTCTTCAGAAGCAGCTCCAAATTCCGGGTTATGTTCAATTCGGGCAGATACATCATCCAATCGACCTCGTAACGCTTGTAAAATCCACGCTGGAAAATCCAAATTGTCCCCTCCTATGTGGCAGCTCAAGTAATGATTTATTCTATGCCCCAGCTTCACTTGGTAAATCAAAGCTATCAATCTATCAACCTTACGGCTTTGCTCCTGTACTTCATTATTACTTCCCAACGGAATTCCCGCCTCAAGAGACTTCTGACCAAGTTTATTAAGCTTGTTTCTTTCCTGCTCATATCTACACATCAGCTCTTTCATATCCTCCTTCTATCCCCTCCCATTCAATAACTCGTGACTGGATTCGCAGAAGATACAACCTAATTTTAGTGCGTATATCGGTTTATTTCATTTTAATTCGATTATCGCATTAAAACAAGACTTAACTCGCATACAATTTGGGTAAATGTGAGGTGATTACCAAATGAGGCATCGAAACGAGCCACCAGGCGACAAAAATATTATTGGTACCCGAGTCGTAGCCATTCGAAAAGCCAAGAAAATGAAACAAAAGGATTTTCTCGCAAGACTTCATACCCACGGTTTAGATATAAGTCCTACCAGTTTGTCACGATTGGAGGGACAGCATCGACTCGTACAAGATTATGAGGTGGTTGCTGTAGCAAGGGCATTGGAGGTTTCTGTGCAAGAATTGCTGGGTGAAGATTGAGTAGCGATATTTTTACCAAATTCACTTAAAAAGTGCAGGTAAGTAAGTTTGTTGTTAGCTGAGGTATTCCCATCAACAAGTAGACACTGAAATTAGGTTTTAAAACGGCTTTTATTCAACTAATAGGCAGTTATTTTTTTGTAATCTATCATGAGTGTATTCTAGATTATAACAGTGTTTAACTCATTGGAATTCAGCGAAACTTTAAGTTCTCACCAACAATGGATGCAGAATCATATTAGCATTGTGTCAAAATATCATAGCATTTCATTATTTTCATTTTGCAAGGATATAACTTCATAGTGTTTCTAGACATCTCTAGTAGCATACTTTTGCAATGAAGCAGTTATTTATCAGCTCTTGAGTGGAGAAAAACGAAAATCTTCAATGAGTTCTACATTAAAAAGAAGCGAGACTTCCCCCGCTTCGCCGTTACACACACCAATAAACCCCAAATATCAATCTTTTTTTCAACCAAGCCACCGACTCGACATGCACCGTATGCGGGAGCATGTGGGGGTTGTTTGGAAGCTGTATTAGTTGGTTAAAGCCCTTGATATATAAGGATTTTAGCCATGGCGTATTGTTCGTTTTGTTTCTTGTTGACGATGTTCGCCAACAAGTTGTCAACAGAAACATTTGGTGTCCACTTCCCTATTGTTGCCCCTTTAAGCTCACGCTCATTACCTTCTTTGCATAGTCAAGATGCTCGTGATCTAACTTTACTTCCACGCGACCTCTTCGGCGTGCCTCACGCCATAGAAGCAGCTCTTCCTCATTCTCCAGCTTCAATTCGGCTATTTCCTGTGCGCGATCGAATATATACTTAGACGTAAAAGCAATGCTCCGCACCCCATGACCACCGGGGAGAATGATTTCTTTCCTTGTTTCCCATTCCTCAATTTCGAACACCACATAAAGCTTATCTGGGGGATTGTGCTTTGAGGAAATTACCGTGATTTCACCGCGTTTCACAATCTTCCAGTCCTTTATTTTTCCATAGTACTTCACGCCGATAATTTCGTTAGACTTACCGAAGAACTTCTTCGACTGATAGAGCGCCACATACTCCAATTGTGTCAGCAGCTTGTGATTTGTGATATTTTCAAGTGGTGTATGGTAAAATTTATTCCGTAGCGCAATCTCCAACTGTTCCTCGCGACTCATGCAGCCAACCAATACATTCTTACCGTTGTACTTATTATCGTAATACTCCTTCGACCCTCTTGGCCGGACAGCGCGCTCATATGCATTCTCCGGACTATCCAGAATGATCTCATCCAAGAACTCTTCCAACAACTTCGTAGATCCCGGCAGAAAAGGAAATGCCCCGACATTAACAGCTTTAATACTTTTATAGAATCGATGCTCCCTGAACTTTTCCTCATCAGGGTAAGGGAACAGCACATAGGCTCCGAACATCATTCGCTCGAATTGCTCAGAGTCTTTCTCCGCATGAACAATAGCGTCTCGATAACGATGCATCGTGTTGATGTCACCTTCTTCGGGGCCTGGGATTCCATCATAGGTCACAAAATATGGCGTGCTGGGCTCTGCGGGATTCAAACGATACTTTGCATCGAACACATACTTGTACTCAGTTGACGTCTCCATTTTTCGAAGCGTAAGAACATTGTCCGGTTTCTGAGTCAACGTAGGTCCCCGAAGCGTCTGATTGTAATACAGTTTGAATATTTCACCGTTCTTCGGGTTACGATATGTCACCGTGGACGCGGCAGATTTCTTAAGTTTAACAAATATGCCGCTATAATCCAACTTTATGATATCTTGTCTAATCAACTCATACTTGCTGCTAAGCAACTGGTGTATTTTAAGAAAACACCAGTACTCATATAACGTTGCCAAGTCCTTTAAAGACAACTGAAATAAATCATCCTGAATGGCCAGGCCTTTGAGTAGCATGAGATAATACTTATACACTTCTCGGTACCCCGGCGCCATCTGCATCACAAGCGTTACCGACATGTGCTTCATAGTTCCTACTTGCAAGAAGTCGTACTGGAGTACCCTTCGAACTTCCGTCTGCATTCGGTTCATTGTTTGGGCCAATACAGGATCCTCTAATCTCTTTTGGTCCTTTAATAACTTCCACAGGTCCTTAAGCTTGCCCTCAATACGGAGAAACACCCAACGAACGAATCGGTTTTCCTGCGTATCGTAATTTACGATTCTTCGTGTATCCAATACATTCGTAGGTGTATATCGTTCGCCTTTCACATGTACGATCCCATTAGCGGAATCTATAGATAGTAGCTGAGGATGCTTACTAAGGTATTGTACTGTCCTAGTATTGATTTTCTTTGCCCTCTCGGCAGGAACTATACGTTGGTCCTGATGCATCTTTGTATGAGGAGAGCCCTCTATCCGCTGGACTGCCTTCAATATTTGGTCGAAAAGATAACGTAAAATCGTAAAATATTCCGTTAAGCTCTGTTGCTTCGTCTCTTTCAACCCAGTTAACTGGTACGTTTTACGCAAGAAATCAAACGTCAGATTATGAATCTGATGATTTACATCTTGAAGGATAGCGTGGTAGTCCCCCTTATAATCCATCTTCACCGGGAAAACTTCCAATCTAACTTTCAAGAGAGTGGAACGATTCGAGCGGAGTTCCAGCTCTGTAAATCCGATCTCATTCTGAAAGTTCAAGTTCCCCGACAGATTATGCTTACCCTTATGCATGACCGCCTCACGCAACGCAACATTCTCGTGGTAAAAAGTTACGTCTATATCCGCCTTCTTCTCTATTAATAAGTTATAGGTCTGCGTCTCATAGAAAATCGGAAAACTAGCCTGATCGTTCTGCCAAGGCTCTAGTTCTCCACTATTAGGATTAAAGACCGCAATGGATATAACCTGCAGCCGCTCGGAGAGAGCAGAAACATGAAAATCCGCCTTCTCCCACGCTTTCGCTTCGGTTCGATGTAACTGCAGCAGATCTACCGTTGGGTGATACGGCTTTCCCTCTAAATATAGATCGAACAGATTTGTTTCAATATGCAGGAGAATTACGCTCTTCTTAAGAGACCCAGAAGGAAGTAAATCCGTCATCATCCAACCTCCGTAGCATATAGATGAGCTTTCTCGCCGACTGCGGGTGTCTTACATTATTTTCGCTAACGTGTCTTGACCAAACTAGTTCGATATCTTTTTCGCCATCTACATATTCGCGACTGTTCGAAATATTACCATTGAGACAGAACAATAGGAGTTCGATGATAACCTTCTTCACCGCCGAGTTGTTCCCTTGGATGCGGGGAAGGATCTTCTGCATAATCTGCAGATCTAATGCTTCTTCAGCCGTCATCAACGAAAACCGATCATTGTAAATCAAGTAGAAGCAGATTGAATCCCTAACTCGGAATCCAACATGAGCATGGAGCGTTTCAAGAATGGAATTGATGATAACCAACTGTTGAACAGTTCTTCGAATGAGTTCCTTATACTCGTTGTAAGCATCTTTTAACTGCAAATAGTTACTTGTTAAGAAACTAGCCGTAGGGTATACAGACTCCGTTTCCTCATCAAAAGATGCTGCTGCTTCATCTAAGTCCTCGAAGTTGTCGATCCGGATATGATTAAACTCAATGGTATTGGCTCGGTCAAGTACCTTCTTGCTAAATGGATGCGTCGTTTCGTCCATATTGACCGTTCCGATGAAGAACACATTCTCAGGGATACCGATATTGCGGCCTACTTGATCTTCCGCCACAACCGTATCCGTCACAATGTGACCGTCTTGCCAGCGTTGCGTCTCTAAAATACTGAGCAAATCACTAAAGTAGTGTTCCACTCTTGCAAGATTCATTTCATCCAAACAAACAAAATAAGGCTTTAGCCGGTTTTCTGGAGCAGCGGCTGCTTCAAGTACATACGTTAACTTCCCACGACGGAAAGTTCCACCAAGATCCTTGTAACCTATGAGATCAGAAGGGTCGTTCCAATCCGGTCGAACAGGGATTAATGTAAATTGCCCGTTTGCTTCGGTCGCACCAAGTGCTTCCGCGAACTTCTGAATAAGTTTTGTTTTTCCCGTGCCTGAGATGCCGGCTAGGATAACGAAAGGCTTTGTTTTTAAGGAAAGGTAAAAGTTCTCGATCAAGAGCTCAGGGTATGTGAACCCTTGTTGTTGAATGCAATTTTTCACAATATGTAATTGCCCGCCCGTATCATCGTCGCTAAGATGTACGAGTTCTGCTTCCTGCTCCACCTCTTCCACCTCGGATAAAAGCGTGAATGCCGGCCAAGGGGTATCCTTCGATTTATTCTGGACAATACTTAAACCTTCCAGCGTAAAAGGGAAGAGATATCCTTGATTTACTCCACCCTTTTTGTTAAATGGCCCCTTCGCAACATGAAACTGAAGTAGTTCTTGAGAGATGGCTTCCAATGGTATCGGTGGATTCAATTCGTGGTACTCGGTAACAACTAGACGTCCCCCCCCTTCCCACTGCTGTTCGGACAAGCTCGCTGGCTTCGGTTTCTCGACAGCAGCTTCTTGGACCTGACTAACAGCACGTAGAGCTCCATTAGAGTAATGAAGTACAATGTCGTTCAATCTAACTTCTTTCATGGTCTCCCAATGATGTTGCGGTTTGCCGCTCTTGTCCTTAAGCGGCGCCCAGAGGACCCCTTCCTGCTTTTGCGAATTATAAGATGTCCCTTGATTTACCCACCATACAGAAGATTGGTCTTCGGGAATTGGGGTGTCGCTGGTGATGGGTTTAAGGTAGTATACGAAGGGTTTGTCAGTTGCGTAAAATTCGAGGTACTCTGCAAATTGTTCTGGGACAGTAATCAGATTTTTTGTATTACTGGCCTGACTCCGTTTACGGTTCAAGTAAAAATATGTCGACTTAAATCTATCAACCATGTAATTCTTGAGTTGAACATTGGAGTCATATCTAATTTGTAGAGCTTCTCTGTTATTTTTAGATTGGTTAATTCGGCTTAAATTACACTCAAACTGATTATCTTCAGTTATAAGTAATACCTTCTGGCTTTGTCCTAGTTGAATATCGATAGAGTGATTTGCTTCAGCAAAATCCTCGCGGAAGTCTAAAGGTATGTGTGTACCGTACTCAAACATGGACCAGTCTATCTGCTTACACCCAATAAGTTTAGGAATAGAGTCGTCCTTCCACCAACTACGATTTCGTTTAATCATGGAATATCTTCCTTCCTTATCGTATTAAGATGACTTTTAAATATACTATCAGATTAATGGACTTAAACTTGACCATAAACAACTAAGACGACATCCAAGCAAGCGGGTTGTCGTTTTAGTTGTTATGCAACGAATATATTCAGTGACACAATGATGATTATGTAAAGACTTTGATTGAAGTTATTGCACTGGCTTTAAATGGTCTGAGTTAGGAGTTCGTTTGATATAGAAATCAATTGAAGAAGCGTCATCCTAATATTTTATTAATTCATCCACTCGTCCGCCTGCTCCGTGGTTAACAGGGTGAAGGCACACGCATTGCCGTATGGAATGTACAAATATATATTCTCCCCATACCGAGGCTTATGTGTTTTATACCATCTTTGCAAACCTAAGAACTGAAACCGACCGTCCGCCATCGTATCGACCCATCCTTCATAAATATTACCGGTAGAATCAGTCACTGTGTATTTGGAATACTGTTGGAGGTCAGAGAAAAATTCGTTTATATACCTCTTCACGAGAATCCTACCTAACTCTAGGCAACTCTTAGTGATGAAATATTCAATCATGACGCCATGTTCTAACTCATAAATCGTTGGGTTGCCATCCGGAAGAGACAACCGAAATGGGAAATTGAATCGGAACAGATCTCTAAAGGTCAAATTCCACTCCATCAATGCATAAACTCCACGCGCCACCTGATGGATGCGTTCATTCTCAGAGAGATCAATGTGAAGGGTCACTTCACTCATATTCATCCCCCGCCGGCGCAATTGACTGCGAATTTCTTTCTTATGGACAGGGCGACCTGCCTGTTCGATGATCGAAACTAGTACTTCTCCGATGCGGTCATGAATCTGTGGGTCATACTCGATCATTCCCCATTCACGCAATGCCCAGTATCCCCGACTGGGGCGTGACATCTTCGGTTCCGTCAGAAATACTGAGGATATGGAGTTTGAATAATTCCGTCTCTCTCGAACCTCTGCCTCGAGTTCAGTATATGGCATTGGGGCTCCATTCTCTTTGAGAACCAAATAAGCGACATCGCCTAAGCGCATACGGTGAAAGGGTGCTTCCTGCATTGCATAAATCCTGCCGCCCACAATAGCTACTTCCCCCCACCCTTTTAGGAATTGTTTGAACTCCCGAGCATGAATGTTCAAGCCATGAGAATTAGCGAGTATCTCGGCATGTTTAAATAATTGTGTGGTTGGTATCCCATCATTCGAATCTTCTAGATTCTTTAGTAATGATGGCACAAGGATCGCCAATACCTCATCATCCAAAGGATGAATGTTTAATCCGTAATTACCATCAGAATGCTTCGTGAATTCTGGCCAGAATTCCAGCAGTTCGATAACTTTCGATTCTTCGTAATCCGTCAAATTCTTCATGATTCCAACCAAAGGTAAGGTTACCTGTCCAGTCAACTGGGCGGCAATGTTATTAACGAATAATAAATCCACCTTTGATTTCCATTCAGTTAAAATCCAATACTCCGTATCATCGACCTTGCTTACTGGGAGTAGATTAAGCATAAAAGAATACAAACGTTTTAACGCTACCGGAGCCGGAATAATCCCCATACTTTGATAAATCAATTCTTCTAATCGCAAAGGTTTAGCCGACTTTATGAATGTAGAAATAATTAATTCATCCCATTGGCTTCTCTGGGAGTGAGCATACCGTGAGATAACTCTGAGTTGATCGGGTAATACATATTTTGGGAACCAATATAATCGCGTTACTGGTACCAGTTCGTCCTGTAGTTCAAGCAATATATGTATGATGTCAAAAGACAAAGGCAATTGCTTCAATGCCCCAGGCAAGTACCCTTTTCGCATCTTTAAAACTGAAACGACGGCCTTAATAATATCTTTCTTCTGTAAAGAATGGAATGTGCAGAGCTCCGCTAATTCCTTCATCGTTCCGATGGTGCCCCGGACATAGATCTCGTCCAGTCGTTTCCATTCTTTTTTTCGTAAAATTTCCCATGCAGTTTTCGTACTGATTCCCGTCAGTTCACACCAAAAGTTCAGGTCATTTATATGAAATGTTTTATCGAACAACTTCATGAACGCCCTGCAAAATTTTTCCTCATTCAATTTAGCAAGAGCTGAAGTTGCTCTCGATAATTCCATTTTTCTCATCTCTTTTCTCTATGGCTTTCTATAAATGAAACATGATATTGGACTGGCTCAAAATGGGCATACAAGGAAAGGATCTCATAAGGATTCTCGATGATGTTGACTATCGGCTCGTTTGGGTCGGTTTGTTTAACAAGATACAGATAATATTGTCTCGCTAACTTTTTAGCGATCTCCAACTCATGACGAGACCAATAGAATGAATTATCCGGTCCTACGCTTTTCACTTCAATAAACCGATTATGTACTAACGCGGAATCAGAAAATGACAAAATATCATACCCAGCATTCACTAAACTTTCCGAGATGCATTCTACACGATTGGCCTCCGATACAAGCCCCATTTCTTGAAGCCTCCGCTTCTCAAAATGCATAACAAACTCCTCCGCTTCTCTGCCCGATTTCGCCTGCTGTTCCAGTTTTGCCATCAACTCTTCCAGCGTCATCGTTGGCTGCTCCATAGGATATGCTCGTATCCATACGTGCTCCCCTGATAATTCTAATAAATCACCTGATTGGGCCGCAACACCTAGATAGAGCATTTCTTCCGTCCATTGTTGTAGTGTCCTGGAAATTTTTGAACGAGAAGCCAGATATCTTCCTGATTCACTTACAGAAAAATACTCCAGCCATTGCCTACTTATCACTCCTGATGCCGGAACATACCACGAAGTAAGAAGCTTTTTCGCCTTATCGCTTAGATCATAGCCACTTTCATCACCGAAACTGGTCAAACGCTTTCCTCGTGGCAGGACAAACACTAGATGTTCCTCATCGATCCCAATAAGCTTTAGATGAAGCAAAAGCTCCAATACCGTCTGCGCTTTTGTTTTCCTGCCTCCTAGAAACGAACCTTCTAATAAACGAAGAAGATGACTTCTTGTCATACGGAATTGATATTTGTTTTCGTAGTCCAATACGGTCCGAATTGTCCAAAGCAGGTCGCAAAATTTTTTCATGCACGTTTACTCCGTATGTGTTGGATCACGCTCTCAAAATCCTTTTGGAGCTCTGTTTCCTGACCCCACTCATCCTGATCTAGATCCATTGAACCTATTGGCATATCCATATCAATGACACTACGCATTAGCCATGCCTTTTCTTGCAACCGCTGATGGATCACCTCGTCGACCGCTCCTTCGCTCTCAAGAAAGTAGTAAGTTGTCATTTGATCTTCCGGCAGACCAATTCGATGGATACGGTCGAGTGACTGAAGGTAATGACCGCAGTTAAAGCTACGGTCTAGATAAATTGCATGGTGGCAATCCTTATGCAAGGAGATCGACTCCGCACATGCTGCGGGATTCGCAATCAGTATGCAAGGCTTGTCGGATTGCTTGAATAAACGGATTTGTTGCTCCCGATTGAATTCCTCGTCATCTTCGTCACTTTTTGGTACACCGCCAAAAATTAAATAGCTCGGTATCCCAAGTCGGACGAAATCTTGCCTAAGTTGAAATATGTTGTTGACAAACGTGCTCCACAATAGTACTTTATAACCTTGCTCGACCAATGTCTGAGCTAATTCAATCGATTTCTGCAACTTATTTGGCTTCTCAAATTGTGAGTACTGCTCTATCAGTTTAACAAAATCTCCTCCGTCGTAGGTAAGCGGAGGAATCTGGAACTCTTGTGAAAAATCCGCCAGAAGTGCAGGATTTGACGCGGCTTGCACGAGACGTATAATTTTCGCGCGGCGAAATCTTGCGATCTCCACTACTTCCCGCGAGGAGAAACGTTCCAATTCTTCAATGGTTCTTGCAGCAATAACGTCGTAAATCTGTTGCTGTAGATCCGACATTGGTACTGTCACCCTTTGAATTTCGAGAGGAGGGAGCTCCAGGTCTTTCTTATTGATACGATAAAAGAAAGGTCGAATTTTGTTTTGAATCCACTCGACATCATCTTCGTTCCGTTTTACTTCAGCTTTATATTGATTTTGCTCGCCGAGGAGAAATTTCCCAGGCCACAGAAAAGTCATTTGTGAATATAAGTCAAACAATCCGTTCGGCATCGGCGTGCCCGTGCTAATCGCTCGACGTTTGGCATATGGTGCCAACTTCAAAAGTGCGTTCGCCCATGTTCCATTTTCAAAACGTTTAATGTAATGTGACTCGTCGACGACTAGCATGACGCGATGCTTTTGCATCAGTTCAATCAGTCGATCTGTATCAATTGATGCTGTTTGAAAGCTTGTTAAAAAAAGGTCAGCACGGTCTGTTGTCTTATACTTCCGATCCCTATCCGGCCCGAGAAGCCTATAACTTACTGCCGGTCGCCCGAAACAGCCAGCATATTCTTCTTCCCAAGCCATAAAGGAACTAGGAGGACCGATTACGAAAATTTTCTCTACTTCATTCGCCTCACGCCAAACCGAAAATCCAGCATAGAGCATCGTTGTTTTGCCGCTCCCCGGTACTGAGAAATTGGCGGAATGCCGTACTGCTAGCATATGGTGGACCGCCTTCTCCTGATAAGATTTCAACTTCCGCTGGAATCCAGGTAAAGAAATCGCTTGCAGTTCCTCAGTTCCCTCTTTCACGGTAAGTCCTCGCTCTGCCGCGGCTTCGAAACTCTGTTTTTCTTCGCCAATTTGTTCGTTAAGCTGATCAAACTTTTCACTCATTTGCACAGGTATTCGTTTCCGCCGGAAAAACGCAATGAGATCATCCACGGTACTTCTGATTTTGATGGGATCATCCATGACATATTTCATTGAGGATTCACTTTTCGCAAACCCCTGCTCACGAAACATCAGCGAATACTGACCGAAAAACAGGTCTGGTCGCTCTGTTACATTGACAATAAGTACATTTTGGTCATACTCGATGTGCACCATTGGCGTTTAGGCCCCCATTTGTTGTCTGATAGCAGACAACAATTCATCCAGTTCCTCAAAGGCATCTTTAAAATCCTGCTTAGAAAATACATCACTTTCATCATCCTGGATTTGTATCAACAAAGAAATGGCTTTCTTAAGTTGTTCCACAGGGCGAACATTGTTTCGCTGCATCCGCGCCAGTTCTGCCGCGGCCGTTACGTCGTTAAAAATATCCTGGGAGGTAGCGACTTCATTGTTGAACATATTCTGCGTTAGTACTCTATGGATCTTATCGTTAACGAACGCTTCACGGATATAACGGATATGATCACGTTGGGTGATTGTTTTGTCGAAGTTTTTGTCAAGGTTCACTTCGAGCATGCGGTACATCACATCAATCGCTTCCTGAATTTTAAAGGCGTTAAGCCCAAGTGTCTTCATCGCCGTGATCTCTTTCTGAATCTCAACAAAATGCTCATTCAAATTTAGCAAGAGCGTGTAATTCCCCGGCTGGCCGATATATTCCAGAAATCCATCAACCAGGTCCAGGCGATTCTGATAATCTTTAATTTTTTTGGTACTCCAGTCAAGCGTCTCACAGAGCTCCTGCTCACTCATGTACTGCAGACCCTCTCTAATCTTTAACAAATCATTGATCGGATTATATTCTTCTTTTAAATCCGCTTTGATCTGAAATTGTACTTCCAACTTATAGATCTCTTTCGCAGGTATATTCGCAGGAAGCCGGTGAACCAGTAAGTATTGATACCGGGAGTTCGGATGTTTTGCATTGAGCAGCTTCAAACAGGCTAATCGTCGATTGGCATCTACAAGGAAACCATCATTAGTGATAACTCCTGGCCGAAGTTGACCGTGACGCTCCAAATCATCTAATAGACGTTGAGACTTCGGATTGTCTGGAATCAAAAGGTCAATAAAATATTGTTCATGATTAGGATTACGATTATCTAATTCAAAACCTAGTTCCAGCTCTTTCAGTCGTTTCTCCGCTGCGAAGCGGCCGTTATCGATATTGAAACTTAAAAATGCTATTGGCAACTTGTAAACCGGCAATACCTGCGGCTGTCCCATAAACAAAAGCATTTCTCGCGAATTTATTACGGCTTCTCCACCATTTTGAATGTACTGATCAATTTCATGCACGCGTTCCGTCCACATTACAACCGCTCCTTTAAAAATGTAAATTATTAATGATATGGAGTAATCCAAATATCGTTAGCCTTTTATAGAATAAAACACTTAAGCGACAATAGTGTGTCAGCAAACAGACGTTTTGATTGGGTTTCTTAATACCCACCGTGCGTGCTTAGAAGTTGATGTAAGTCTGTTACTTGGAAAACGTTGAAAAAATCTCGCTCGTCTCGTTTAGATTATGATGATGGAGATTATGAGGACTATGGGATTTTCATCTAATTTTCCGAATCAGTAATACTGCTCAATATACTGATAGGCTTTATCAAATACTTCTTTGTCTTTAATTTTGTATTTGACCCAGACAACACTCCGTAGAGCTTTCTTCACTTCCTGTTTGCCTGCGGTTGTACCCTGCCAACCATCGAATCGTACAATCTTAACGATATCATCTATATCGCCAACAATTCGTTCGACGATAATTGGTGTCTTTGAATTCCTCAACCCATCAAAAAGCTCTGTTAATGCCGCCTTACCTTTATCGACTTCTTCCTCGGGAACTACTTCTTGTTCAGCTTCTGCAGCTTCCCGCGCAAGTTCTAATAGCAATTTTAGAAACTCAATACTGGTAATGAGCCCTTGTTCGTGTTTCTCACGGAGATTTTCAAGTTTTTCTCCCAACTTAACGAATTTAACATCATTACTGTGTTTTCGAATTTTCGCGACCAAATCAATTTCAACTTTGATCGTTGTCTTTCTCAGGTCCTTTTGTTTTTGAATAAATTCATCGATTAAATCCGCATCCATCGTAAGAATTTCCATATCATCATGTACTTCTCCCACTTGCAGATTCTCATGAACCAATTCCAACGTCTTCGCTCCGAGTGAGGCCCATATCAACCCGCCTCTTCCATCAGTCGGTTTCACCGATTCAAACACTCTTGTCAGCCACTGAAAATCGTATTTCATAGGATTCAGAAACGGATCTGGAGATAGCGCATCCCACGCTCGATTGAGAACTTTATAATCAGCTCCAAACTCATCTTTGATTTTATTCGTAGGCAAACATTCTTGTGCAGCAATTAAACCTTCCCAACCATCTATTGTACGGTCTACTCCCATGAAGTAACTCAAGCACTTACGCATTAGTGCAGGGATCTGCTTTTTGACCTCTTCAATATTCGAAATGACCTTTTTCATACTCGATTCATCAAAGTCCAATGCTGTTGCTACATTATCAAAAATACCTATGTAGTCAACAATCAAACCGTGTGTCTTACCTTGATCATAGGTTCTGTTCGTACGACAGATGGCCTGAAGCAAGTTATGATCTTTCATTGGCTTATCAAGGTACATAGCCTGCAATATAGGTGCATCAAAACCAGTAAGAAGCTTTGACGTAACTATTACGAGCTTTAACGGGTCGTTAGGATCTCTAAATCTATCTAAAATCTTTCCTTCTGCGTCCCTATCGCGTTTATAGGATTTATATTTATCTTCCTTGTCATTGTTGGTGTCCATCACGATTGTAGTTGCTTCCGGACCAAGTAGTTTATCAAGCTCTTCTTTATACATAAGACAGCACTCTCTGTCATAACAAACAACCTGACCTTTGTATCCGTTCGGTTCAATCTTCTCCTGGTAATGCTTAGCTATATGCTCACATACCTTTCTGATGCGCTTGCGGTCATACATAATTGCTTTCATGTTGACCCGTCGAGATAGCTCAGCTTTATCTTCTTTAGATAAATTCTCTGTTAATGCTTCAAATTCAGCATCGAGCTTTTCTCTATCGACATGCAGATCAACCGGTACTGGTTCGAAATTCAATGGAAGTGTCGCATTGTCACGGATTGAGTCAGAGAAGGAATACTTGCTCATATATCCACTCTTATCCTCAACTGCACCAAATGTGTTGAAAGTATTCTTATCAATACGATTAATCGGCGTACCTGTAAGGCCAAAGAAAAACGCATTCGGAAGAGCAAGACGCATCTTACTCCCTAGGTCACCTTCCTGCGTTCTATGGGCTTCATCAACCATTAGAATGATGTTGTCTCTAGGGTTAAGTTCTTTTTTCACATCACCAAATTTAAAAATTGTTGTAATTGCAATCTTTCTTTGGTCCCCTAAGAAGAAGGATTCTAAGTCCTCCTTTGAGCCAAGGCTGACGAGATTAGGAATATCCGCTGCGTTAAATGTTGCAGTAATCTGCGTCTCTAGGTCAATTCGGTCGTCAACTATAACCACTGTTGGATTGTTTAATTCAGGTATCATTCTAAGTTTCTGTGCTGCAAATACCATCAGCAATGATTTACCAGAGCCCTGGAAATGCCAGATAAGACCTTGTTTTGGGTACCCAGCCTTTACGCGTTCCACAATAAGGTTGGCACCCTCATATTGTTGATACCGGCATATGACTTTATATTTGCGATACTGTTTATCAGTTGCATATAATGTAAAGAACTGAAAAATGTCCATGACCTTTTCAGGTGTAATCATGTCTTCAATACTGATTTTCACATCAGCAAGACTTCCTTCACTTTTGTGTTCCGGAGTATGCCATGGACCCCACATTCCAATAGGCATACAAACAGAACCGTATCTGTAACATTTACCTTCTGTAGCAAAATTAAATATGTTAGTTACAAACATGCCTGGTATGCTTTTTTCATATGCAGCTATGTCTCCAGCAGCATCCAACCATGTTATAGAATTACGAACAGGTGTTTTCAACTCGCCAATCGCCACAGGGAATCCATTAATCAATAGAACAATATCAAGTCTTTTACCATTCTCTTTCTGTGGATATACCCATTGGTTTGTGACAACGTATTCGTTCAGCGATAAGTCTTCCTTAGTCATTGTTCCAAAGAATCGAATTGGAATCATTCGGCCATCTTTGCCGAACGGGTAAGAGTTCTCCTCAAAAACCATCTTCTTGAACAGTTCATTCTGCGTTACCAGGTTGTGTGGTTGAACAGTCAATATCAACGTACGCAGTTTATAGATAACTTCATCCGCGCGAGATGGTTCTTCAGCAATTTCAGGATTAAGACGAATGAGCGCCTCTTTAACCATAGTCTCAACCATTACATCAGAGTGTTCACGTTGCAATTCTTCAGCAGGAATATATTTCCATCCATTGCTTTTAAGTGTCGTAAGCGTCATTTGCTCAATCGTATTATCTTCATTAAACATCAAGCGTCACTCCTATCTTTAACATATTTAATTTGTTTGCGGAGGAATCTATCTCACTAGCCAAAGTTCCTTGACATTAAAACTTTAATTGTAGTTTCGAGGCTATTAATATTTTGTTTTAATTCAAGTTTTGATTTATTGGCCTGTTCCATTAACGAAATGAACTGTTCTTGTAAGTTAATAGGTAATAAAGGGATTCGAAGACTAGATACAATTGGCACATTAAGGTTCATCATTGTGACACCAACGGCCTTATCTTCAATAATCTTTTTATACTTAGGACTTGAGAGAATATGATGTAGAAAAAATGGTTTCATTTGATGTCCTGCTCTGATTATCATACTTCCAGTTCCACATAATAAACCTTCTTCATAAACGACAGCACATCGACCCATTTCCCCCCGTCTACCAAGTACAACATCACCAATTTTAAGCTGATAAGAAGCTAATTCATTATATTTTCTGTCCGAAATTGTAAGTTTAGGGTCAATACATATTTTCCCATCAATAATATGTGATGGATTTACCACCGCATGCCCATTTTCTATATAATCTTCCTTATGCAGCAATGTTCCAAAGGGCCCGATTTTGATTTCTGCTACATCACCTAGCGCCGTTTCCACCCATCCCATTGGATTCTCAACTGGATCGCCAAACATCTCGATAAATTGCGATTTAACAAGCTCATCTGTGAGCAAAAGCAATTTCTTGTAAGCCTCTTTTGTATCATTAGCGGCCCATAATAGATCAGCGAGTTTTTCTAGTTGCTCAATTTGAGGCAGCATAAACTCGTATTCCAATAAAACTTTAGGGGACAATCTTTTAGACATTGTTCCGTCGGAAAATTTCTCAGCATATGCCCAGAACTCATCAGTGTTTAATATGAACGGAATAATGCGTTGTAACAGTTTATCCTCGACACGCAATACAATAGAGTCACCAGAAGTAATCCCATCAAACTTTACAATTGATGCCCTTTTCAAATAGACATTACGTCGGGCAATTAATATATCACCTGACTTAAATACTTTCATAGCAGATTTCAAAAGACTTGTATCACCATATTTTTTAATCTCAATTTCACTAGATACATAATGTTCAAGACCAACAAATTTGTCATATTCACTATTAGCCGGATTATCAACTCGTTCAGAGATTACCTTTACTACATCACCAAGTTTATATTTTATCAAGATCATCACCACCATTTTCAAAGAGCATGTATTTCAACGTCTCATAAGATTCTCTAAAATTATCACTGCTAGAAAGCCATCCATCTAGTGCCTCTTCCAAAGAATATAACGTCTCCTCACTTTCAGCGCTGTTAGATCCACTTACATAAAGCGGGATACTCAGTTTACTGTCATATCCGATAATTTGTTCTACTGTGGCAACTGCTGAAAAACCATCTTGAACTTTAAATTCGCTGTAAGTTTGTGCTATCTTCTGTATGTGATCTTCTTCTAAATAACTCTCTGCATTTTTTCGAGTTACTTCTTTTTTTGCATCAATAAACAGAACATGTCCTTTACGAGAATGTGCTTTTCTCGTTCGGCATATAATAATACATGCCTCCATCGGAGAATTGAAAAATAGATTTTTTCCAATTCCAATCACACATTCAACCAAATCACTTTTTACAAGCTTTTCACGCATCTCTCTCTCTTCATCCCTAAACAAAACACCATGTGGAAATAAAATTGCACATCTACCCGTATTCGGATTAAGGCTCTTCAATATATGTTGAAAGAACGCGTAATCAGCCCTTCCTTGAGGTGGCGTACCGAGAAAATTCCGGCCATATCTATCAGCTGAGAATGCTTCCCTATCCCATTGTTTAATCGAATATGGTGGATTCGCTAACACTAAATCGAACTGCATTAACTCACCATGCTCTACAAAAGCAGGTTTCTTTAAAGTATCGTCATTTACTATATGGAAGTCCTTTACACCGTGTAAAAACAAATTCATCCTACCAATTGCAGATGTAAGAGAGTTGATCTCTTGCCCATAGGCTTTTACATTTCTCCATTCAAGACCTTGTTGTCTCAAATAAGCAAAGGCTGAAATAAGCATACCTGCACTACCACAGGTAGGATCATAAATACTTTCACCAGACTGCGGTTTAAGCATTTCTGTCATTAGGTGAACGACGGTACGATTTGTATAAAATTCTTGAGCAGTGTGCCCACTATCATCAGCAAATTTCTTAATTAGATATTCATAGCCTTGTCCGAGTTCATCCTCAGGACAATTTTTCATACTGAGCGTTTTTGAAGAGAAATGTTCAATAAGGTCCTTAAGTAATTTATCAGGCAATCTTTTTTTATTGGTCCAGGCACCATCCCCAAAAACACCTTGCAGTTTTTCAGGATTTGCTTTTTCAATAGCTCGAAATGCATTTACAATTGCAACGCCCACATTTTCTGATACTGACCTGACATCATTCCAGTGAAAAGCTTTTGGAACAATGAATCTATGATTTTCTTCCCACTCGAGTGCATCCTCATCCCCGTCATATTTCTCGAGGATTTCTGCACATTCCTCATCATATACATCACAAATTCTTTTGAAAAACAGGAGTGGGAAGATGTATTGTTTATATGAACCTGCATCAATATGGGTTCGTAAAAATACTGCTGAATTCCACAAATATGACTTAAGCTCATCTAATGTAATTCTATTACTCACTAATGTATCCCCCATCTAACAATAAGGATTTTAAGTTTTCTTCTGCTTCAATCACTTCATCTAGCACTGCCAAAAATGCCTTCTTAACTTCCTGAGGGCAAATCGTCTCGATTGGTGCTTTTTCAATATAGGTGTTCACAGAGAGTGAATAATCTTTCAACCTTAAATCTTCAATAGACACTACCTTAGATTTTTCAATAACTGACTCGTAGTTTTTGAAAAGATTAAAAACTTCTTCAACATCTTTCTCAGTCATTATATTTTGAGCCCTTTGCGCAGTATAAATCTTTGATGCATCAATCAAACAGACTTTCCCTTTATGTTCTTGCACTTTGTTGTTGTTTAAGATAAGAATACATGCTGATACGCCTGTACTGTAAAACAGCCCACTGACTAAAGTAATGACACATTCTAGTTTGTCAGATTCGATTAGTTGCTTACGAATTTCTCCCTCTCTGCCTCCATGGAAAAGGACCCCCTGCGGAAGAACGACCGCACAACGTCCATTCTTTTTATCCATAGATTTCACCATATGCTGAAGCCAAGCAAAATCCGCACTAGAATCAGAAGGGCTCCCCCATAGATTTCTACCGTAAACATCTGAGGCAAACTGATCCGCCCCCCAAGCTTTTAACGAAAACGGTGGATTCGCGATTACGCAATCAAATGTTTGTAATTCTCCCCGATGTATGAAAAGAGGCTGCTTTAAAGTATCACCTTGTTCAATCTTAAAATCTCTTGCTCCATGTAAAAATAGATTCATTCTTGCGATTGCTGAAGTTGCTAAGTTCTTCTCTTGACCATAAATTTTGCCATACGTACTTTTATCATCATGTACGTTACGTATCGCTTCGATTAACATGCCTCCTGTACCACAAGCAGGATCATAAACCGTCTCGCCTGGCTTAGGATCTAGGATTTTGACCATTAACTTTACAACCGATCGAGGCGTGTAAAATTCACCTGCATTTTTCTTTGAAAGATCAGCAAATTTTTTAATTAAATATTCATAACTATCTCCCATCACATCAGATGAGTAATTTTCATTGCCTACTTTAATTTCTGACATGTGTTCAATGAGATCCTTTAAGCGTTCATCTGAAAGTTTGTTTTTATCAGTCCAGTTTGCGTCATCAAAACTAGAAAAAACGCCATAGAGTGTGTCTGGGTTAGCACGTTCAATGCCGTTCATTGCATTGACTATTGCTACTCCGACGTTCTCACTAACTTCGCGAACGTCCTGCCAATGGCACCCCTCTGGAATAATGAATCGATGGTTTTCTGGAAAACCAGCAAATTCTTCATCACCCCCAGATTCTTCCAAGGCGGCTTGGGTTTCTTCATCATATACATCTGATAGTCGTTTAAAAAAGAGAATTGGCGTTACATAGCTTTTATACTCATCCTGATTAATTGGACCTCGCAGAATATTGCAGGCTTCAAAAAGGTGAGAAAATAGCTTTTGGCTTGTTGTTTCTTCAGGCTCTGAAGTAGTGTTTTTTAGTGCTTCGTCAGCAGCATCCATTGCTGAGTGGATCATTTCTTCTCTACCTCCAGTTTTTATTTTGGCTCCGACAAGCTCTTCTTTAATGCTGACGCTCCCTGAAGACTGTATCTTTTCCATCTTTGCGGGATATAGATTTTCGAACTCTAGCAATATTCTCAGAAGCCGTTCATCGAGAAATGTCAGCGCATGTTTTCTGATATGTGTCGGCACACCGTAGTAGGCTTCCGCCACACCTCCAGTAATCGCAGCCAACGTATCACTGTCTCCACCAATAGAGATAGCGTTCCGGACTGCATCTTCAAAATTGGAAGACTCGAAGAAAGCAACAAGTGCTTGCGGAACTGTTTCTTGGCAAGTTTCGTTATTCTGATACGTTTCCCGGATTCCATCGAGCGAGAAATTCATGGGGTAGTAGTGCTTATCAACATAATCACGAATTTCCAATATATTTTTTCCGCTTCGAGCCAGATAGACTGCAACCGCAGTAGCTTCAGCACCTTTTATCCCCTCAGGGTGGTTATGTGTAACAGCTGTCACCTTGTGTGAAAGTAATTTAGCTTCTTCGATGGAATTGGCTACATAACCACAAGCGCTAACTCTCATCGCGGCACCGTTACCAAAACTGTTGTATGGCTCAGGAGCGTCACTAAACATCCATTTATAGAATCTCTCTCCATACCCGCAATTCGGGTAGTGTCTTCCAATAACTTGCATGAATTTAACAGCTTGGTCGCCCAAGTCTCTGTAATCACGTTTACAACTCATTAGTGCATCACATATGGCTAATGACATCACCGAGTCGTCAGTGAAAAAGCTCTTGTATGTTAAAAATTCAAAATCTTTCGAGCGATGATTATCCCATTCAAATCTGGACCCAACAATATCGCCAATTATAGCTCCGATCATGTGTAGCTTCCTCCCCAGGTGTGCCGGGCTGATACTTAATTACATCACATTTATCTAAGTTTATTGTTTTACCTTCAAAATAGTATTTTGAAGTCTCTCAATTACTCCATTCCATCTATCTTCAGCAAGACGAATGCTTTCTACATATCTAGAACGTTCCTGTTCATATTCTTCTGCAATCATCTTTTGTTCTTCAACCTTAAGCAACGGGATTTCAAGCGACTTCAAATCTTTATAGCTAATATTGATGACGAATGTACCTTGCTGCTTTCCTGCTAAGGCTTTGTTCCCCATAGGACTATCTAAGAAAACTTTTAAGTACGTGCCTAAAAGCAGTTTTTCATTCGGTCTTATTACAATGATGTTTGATGACGCGATGCAGGGGTACTTCTGTTCTTTAAAAACTGCTATTCTAATCGCCGTTCCACGTGCTGGTAATAATAAATCTCCATCTCTAAGTAAGTAATTCGCAACTTTACGTTCTTCCTCTTCGATGTGATCCAGACCCTCATAATCGATGTCAAAATCTTTTAGATTCGATATGTTTACGACTCCAATGCTACCATTAGCATCTTTCTTGTTGATCGCCTTTCCGCGAAAAACTTCAGCAACATTTCCTAGTTCTTCTTTTTTAGTACTTGATCTCTGATAACGTTGCCAATCCTCATCCACCATCCCAAAGATATGATCAACATTCCAATGACCCATTTCCATTAACTCGTCCAACATAACAAATGTATCATCAATGAGAATCAGTTCATCGATGCTATTTTTTTTGATGTTGCTTGTAGGAGCTTCATATCTTTTAATCATTACATCTTCTGTTCGGCCTGTGGTGATCGTAAACATATAAGTTTTAATAGCAGTAGATGAAAATATCCCGGCTGGTAGTTCAGCTATTTCTTCTAGTTTGTACATACCTTGTATAAAATCCCTTAAGTCCTTTATCGAGCCTGTCGCAAAGGTTATTCTAGCTGGTAGTACAATCACTAACACACCCGAACTATTCAAATGTAAGAGCAAGTTTTCTACGGCTATCATTTCATATTCCCTACAAATGAAATTTCCATTATCTTCGCCACGCTCTCTTGCCCCAAATACAGGTACCGCCAAAATTAAATCAAACTTCCTTGCTGAAAATTCGTAATCATAGATACTTGTCTGTTCGACAATTACATTCGTATGTTCCTTAAACATTTCATCAAGAAGAACTTTACTCACGCTATTCATGGTAGTTATGTAGAACTCACAACCAGAATGTCGGTTTACTAATTCAGTAAGGTAAGGTACAAACTTTTCAGCTTCAGGTATCAATACCAATCTAGTATTTGGATTAAAGTGTTTTTCAAATTCGGTAATCAACACTTTTGGTATATAAAACATCTCTTTAGGATCTACAGAAGCAAGAGCCATTTCCAAATCAATATCTTCATCATACATCGCCATAAAAGCACTAAAAAAAGCCTTCGAATCTGGATATGGATTGTTCATTCCGTAAGTATCCGCTATTGAAAGCATAACCTCATAAGCTTTGTGCTCGGTGGGTTGGTTCGAAATTGATACAAACTCCTCTTTAGTCTTTTTCAAAAGAAACGATGCAACAGGCAGATCAGACTGAAAAGTATATCCCCTCAATGCATTATAACGATTCCAAATATGGCTTATCCGCTTGTCGTTACGCATTTTTATAACCCCCTTGCAAAACGGCCCACCATTAACTATACGTAAAACATACCACCGCAGATAATTCATGTCAAACAATATTTAGTTTTGGTATGTAAATACCAAAACTATTTCTACAGTAAATTTTTGCTTTCTGTTGTATATTAATTAGTACGCCCCAATCAAAAAAAACGAAGACAAATTTCGTATTTCTTTTCGAGCATTAACAAGAGGCTGTCCCAAGAGTAGTATAAAGTCTACTTTGATATGCTCCCCATACGGTAGACAGGTGAAATAATAAAACCTGTTATTGTAGGGGGAGCATTAATTCTCCTGCATGAAAAAAATTCTGCGTGATGCTGTTGAACCTTAGCTCGAATCGCTTATTTCATGATTTTGACCTTGCATTCTTCACATTCCTTCTAAGCGGAAGTATCCTCATGATATTTGACGTATACATGAAAAAGGTACACCGCTCATTTTTCCGAGGGGTGTACCTTTTCTTTAGCAAAGGGACTTAACGTTAGACGTATTCAACCTAACCTACCGAATTCGTCAACAATCAGTCAACTCTACTATTTCCTCGTCTCTGTTTTACACTTTCAACTCATCGATACTGCTCCCCAAACCCGCTCCACCACTGCAATCTCAGCCCTCTGTACCATCCCTCACCAACAAAGCCACGCTCTCCACATGCACCGTATGCGGGAACATATCCACCGGAGTTACCTCCATCGTGCGATACCCACCATCCTCTAGAATCCGTAAATCCCGCGCCAGTGTGCTCGGGTTACAGCTCACGTACACCACACGTTCCGGCTTCATCTCCAGAATCGTATCTAGCAGCCTCGGGTCACAGCCCTTTCGCGGCGGATCGACAACAATCACATCGGCGGTGATGCCCTCTTCCTTCCAGCGTGGGATGACGTCCTCAGACGCACCCACCTCGAAGCGGACATTACGTAGCTCATTCAGCTGCGCATTGCTCCGCGCATCTTCAATGGCTTCCTTCACAATCTCCACTCCATACACCTGATCCGCATGCTGTGCCAGGAACAACGAGATCGTACCAATGCCGCAATAGGCATCAATGACGGTCTCTTTGCCTGTCAGTGCAGCATATTCCAGCGTCTTGCCATACAGGACCTCGGTCTGTACCGGATTGACCTGATAGAAGGAACGAGCTGAGATCGCGAACTGTACGTTGCCGATATAATCATAAATGACATCCCTGCCCCATAGGACACGGGTCTCATCTCCGAAAATAACATTGGTCCGCTTCGTGTTGACGTTCTGGCAGATGCTCACTACATGAGGGATGGCCTCACGAATGCTGCCGATCCAAGCATCGCGATGCGGGATATCGTGACCATTGGTGACCATCACCAGCATCATCTCGCCTGTGCGGAAGGCTTTCTTCACGACGACATGTCGGAGCAAGCCCCGCCCGGACTCCTCGTTGTACGCACTGATGCCCAGATGGCTACCGATCTCCTTCACCTTGGCGACGACCTCATCATTATGCTCGTGCTGAATGAGACATGTCTCCATATCGACAATCCGGTGACTCCCCTTGGCATAGAAGCCGCCAATGAGTCCGCCATCTGCTGCTCCCATCGGTAACTGAGCCTTATTACGGTAGCGCCACGGCTCCTGCATACCAAGTGTAGGATGCACGACAACCCCCCCTCTGTTTTTAGCAGCTTGGGAACTATTTAAGCTGCCCTGATTGCCTTGGTTATCCTGGTTATCTTGGCTGCTCTGGCTATCATGATTATCTTGTGTACCCTGTATATTTTGAACGCCTTGACCATTCTGAGCTTCCGAACTACTCAGTCTCAGTTTCCCTTTCGCTCCCACACTCGTCCGCTCACTACCCTCTATCTCCAGCTTACCGATCCGCTCCAGCACATCCACAACATGCTGACGTTTCCACTCCAGCTGCCCTGCATAGCTCATATGCTGAAGCTGACAGCCCCCGCACTGGTCATAGATCGGGCAAGGTGATGCAATTCGGTCAGGGCTAGCCACCACCACATTCAGCAGCTTCGCGTAGCCGTACTGCTTCTTCGTCTTCAGCACCTTGACGCGGACCTGCTCTCCCGGCAGTGCTCCCGGTATGAACAAGGTATAGCCCTCTGCACGGCCTACGCCTTCGCCGTCGTGGTTCATCCCGATGATGTCCACGACCACCTCCTGATTCTTCTCTACAGGCAGCCCACTAATCTCAGCAGCTGGACGCTGCTGGGCTAGGCGCGGCGCTCTTGCACTTACTTGATCATTGCTCTTACCCATACTTTTGCCCGTTCTCTTACTCGTACTCATGGTCGTACTGGTACTGATGCTAGTACTGGTACTATCACCTGCACTGTAACCAGACCATCCCTTTTGGGAAACGGATTGATGTCTCTTCTGCCCTGTACCCTGTTGCTGACGTCCACGTTCATTTCCTGAACCTTTTCTCTCTACTGCTGGTCTCTGACGAGCTGCTTCCTTGTCAGATCCATTCGTGTTCCGGCGGCTTTTTCCACGGCCACTGCGGTAATTACTCATGCTGCACATTCCCTTCTACATATCGACCTATTATCGAATTATTCGTTTAAATCATCAATTTAATTGTTAAGAATATCATATTAATCGTTAGAATACCGACTCATTCATTCAACCTCTGTATCTTCATACAATGACATTCCTACAACTCGAAAAATGCCGCTACTCCTAACGGGAGAACGACATTTCAATCAGCCTCTAACTATGCGACTTGCTCATGGCATGGATGCGACAGGCTCGGATATACAATCCAAGTCTTTGCCGTCTCCCCCTGTTGCTGCCCAACCGCGCCTTGCTTACTAGGCCTTACCTTGCACAGTCAGCTAAGCTCTTCCTGAACACAACTACACTCTTCTCATCTAAGTCAATTTCATAATACCTTTAGCTGCTTCAATCAGGACTATATATAGATTAAAATGGTTTTGTTTGTCTATATATAGTTTCAGGAACCCATTTTAGTGATTTATGAAATTGACTCATCTAAATACCTGAATATGCTGCTTCAGATTCCGAATCGTTGCAGGCAATGTCCCGCCCAGCTCGCCATCCAGGTTCAACTGTACGTGGCCCGGAGAAGTGACCTCCATGTAATCGGTCTTGAAGTAGACCAGCTTCTTATCATTCAAATGTTCACCGCGCAGCGCCAGTGTGACCAGACGAATCATCTCCGCCAGATTGCAATTGCGCACGGCGATGACATCGAACATGCCGTCGTCGATCGAGGCCCCTGGAGCCAGCTTCTCGAAGCCGCCTACCGAATTCGTATTGGCGATCAGGAACAGCATGAATTCATCATGCAATGTCTCATGACCAGCCGCCTGAATCGTCAGCTCTTGTGGTGCGAGGCTGACCATCTTTTCCAGACCTTTGAAGTAATAGGCCAACTGCCCGATCATTGTCTTCAGCTTGCTCGGTACCTCATAAGTCAGCTCGGTCAACGAGCCGCCGCCTGCAATATTGATGAAGTATCTGTCATTGACCTTGCCAATATCAATAGGTCTAGCCTCCTGACGAATGACCAGATCACAGTACTCCTCCCATTGCCGCGGAATGCCCAACGCACGAGCAAAATCATTCGTAGTCCCTAGCGGGAATACGCCCAAGGCAGGCAGGTTCTCCCTCTCCGCCATACCATTCACTACTTCATATAAGGTGCCGTCTCCGCCTGCGGCAAGGATCATATCATAGCAGCCACGCTCGACAGCTGCGGTCGCTTCACGTGTTGCATCCCCCTCACCGGTCGTCGCATAGACCGACACCTCAATACCGCCCTGATCCAGCCGCTGCAGGATATCAGGCAGTCTGCGTCTCATTTCCTCACGTCCGGAGGTAGGATTATAGATTAATCTGGCTCTTTTCATTCACGTATTCCACCTGTTATTTGATGATGAATCCAAGCATGAATAGACTACACAGCAGTATGTCCATATCAAGTGTATACCCAGGCCATCGCCTGGCGTATCATGTCTATCCCCCTGTCTGTCGATCCGCTCATTACAGCCGAGCATCACTCACAGACAAGCTCACACATTGAAGCATCATACGCTATCTTCAAGGCTTTATCATACTGGAAAAAAGACTCTTTTACAATGGGCATGCCTTAAAGGGCAACCTGTTCCATGCATATTCAGACTACATCCATAAGCATTCATCTTATATCAGCATAGCCGAAAATACTACCTCATAACCCTATGTGCATCTAACCCATGTTAGCTGTCATATTGGAGCTACTACCTTCCTAGCGGCAAGCAAGTATGAAGTAGACCTCGGATAGCTTCTTCACTTAGCCGCTTATCTATTTCTAGCCCTAAGTGGCCCCATCCCAGCCTAGTTCTATTCCAGCGTCTTAGGTAGCTTTATTCCAGCACCTTTGGTGGCTCTATTCAAGCCTTAGGTAGCTATTCTAGCCTAGCCTAAATAGCACCCGCTCTAGCCTAGCTATCTCGGTGTAATGATGCACACACCTGCGCCAACATGCTGTCGCGGCCGTCAGCCCCTCACTTCATCCACCTTATCCAAATCCTGCTCATAACGAAGGAACAGAGCATCTACCTGCTCTTGTAACCAGGCTGTCAGTAGTGGATGCGGCAGCAAAGCCTCACCATTATAGCGATAATTCAGGCCTTCCATCTTTCTTGGAATAACGACGTCCGTGAAATACCCTGAACTCAAAAATAACGGGGCCACAATAACAGCCATTCCCCGTTCCTCGGTCCAATATACGATTTTGTCGCGCACCGATAGCGGGTTCAACAGGGCAAAATCCGTGTGTATTCCACTTTGTGCCGCCACATCAGCCGTCAGTGAAGCCATCCCTGACTCCCAGCGCTGCCGGAACCCATCATGCACACTACCATGACCGACGAGCAAAATAACCTCGCGCTCTGGATCTACCGATAATGGCCGCGCCTTCGACCATACAATCTCAGCTACAGCGGGGCCAGCGTCGATCGGATTTCCCCAATAGACATGCGCCTGAATCCGGAAAGGCTCCAGATCCGTCTCCTTCTCTGGCTCAGCCTTTGTCCCCAGTGCATACCCAATCTCATCGACATGTGTACTACCGGAGGACACAAAGAACGGGACGACGAGCATATCCGTCACCCCTTGTTCTTCCAGTCTATCTATACCGTCCTGAATAGAGCGTCCTTCGACCTGCTCCAGAAAAGCAACCACCGCCGGTACCCCGGCAGGTAGCTGCAGCCGTCCAGCAACCACATCGACCTGCGCGACCCATGAAGCCGTCATGGAGCCATGCCCGATGATCAGGATTCCCGGCCGGCTCATCTTAGCGTCCCAGTCGTTCCAACGTCATTTTATAACCATCGTTACCATAGTTCAGGCAACGCTTCACGCGCGAGATCGTAGCTGTACTTGCACCCGTCTCGGCTTCAATCTGGTTGTACGTACTGCCTTTGCCGAGCATCCGCGCTACCTCTAGACGCTGCGACAGCGACTGAATCTCGTTAATCGTGCACAGATCGTCGAAGAAGACATAGCACTCCTCCAGATCCTTCAATGTAAGAATGGCCTCAAATAATTGATCTATACTTTTATCATTAAGCTTCTTAAGCTGCATGTATAATCATCTCCCACCGATACTTGTTCTTTCATTGTAACTGAGTGTCACTAAGTTTTTCAAGCGTTAACGGTTTCACGCATCACAGAATAGCAATATCAGGACCTTAGTCGGACACCAGTTCTTCACACCCGGCACTATCCATGTGCATCTATGAAAAATCGCTTCTGCTACTCTTAAAATTTATCTTCAAATATGCTCTGCTGATATACTCTCCAAGCATGTTCATTGGATATGTTTTTCATATATGTTTTCGGATACGTTATACAGATTTGTTCTACAGATTTGTTCTACAGATTTGTTCTACAGATTGTTCTTCAGATGTGTTCTACAGAAAAGCACGCTTTTCTGATGCTCTCCGAATAGCTCGCGGGCTGATCGCCCCTCAGATAGGCCCCCCACCAGCCTGCGGGCTATCCTTACATACGAGCCTGCTACAGCCTATTCGCCCTCAGCTCACCTTTCCTTGTGACCGTACCGAGCTTGTCATTCCGCTTCTATCTCTGCCGACCTGGGCCATCACCCACGCCCAAATCCGCTTTTATCCATAATTATGGGACACGCGCCTAATCGTCCTGTGCATCTGTGACATAAGGTATAGTATCACATTACAAAGGAAAGTGATCTGCATGCGCGATAATCGTTACCGGAGACCGCATTCACATCGGTCCCTCTCTGATCCCTATTCCTCTCCATCCTACCCAGGGGTCAGCCCATACGAGCAAGCTCCACAGGTCGATTCACCCGGCCTCGTTCCATATGCTCCCCAAGATTCTGATCTGCTGACAGCTACTTCGGCGGCCACAGACAGCAAAGGAGGCTTACTAGGTGGTCTTGCAAGCCTCGGTGAGATCAAGGGCTTCATCGACCGCATGGGCGGCATTGACGGCATGATTGCCACTTTTGGCAAGGTACAGAAGGTCATGAGCACGATGCAGCAATTCGCTCCTATGGCCAAATTAATCATGGGCTCTCTGCCCTTCGGCAAGGGCGGCGGCAAAGGACTACTGGCTACTGATGATTCCTACGACGATTATGATCCACCTAGACGACGCAAAAAAGCAGCGCCAAAGCGGGGAACCCCGCGCAAACGCTCCAGCAAAAGACGTAGACGATAGCTAGCAGTAGCTTCACACGAATCGTGCTAACTAACCGCCATTGCTGCTAGGGATTCTGCCTAGGTGCCCACCTTTAAGCTTGCTGTTCATCAGCAGTTCAATTCCATTCGTAAGAACAGCAAGCTTACTCGTGATCAACAGGCTCCCGCTTGCAGCATACCCACACTCTCATTTGATCTGGTCAATGTACTAATATTTTCCGAATTTATTTACATGCTACTGACTATCTCTGACTACCTAAACCATCCGCGTCTGGAGAACCACAGCACCATACCGACCGACATGGCCACCATCACCACCATGACGATCGCATAGCCATAGGTCCAGTGTAGCTCAGGCATGTTCACGAAATTCATTCCGTAAATGCCTGCAATCAGCGTTAGCGGCATGAAGATCGTCGTGATGACCGTTAGTGTCTTCATGATCGAATTCATCCGGTTAGAGTTCAGCGAGATATAACCATCTCTCAGGTCGGCCGTCATCTCGCGGTCGGCCTCAATCATGTCTGCCAGCTTGAGCAGGTGATCGTAGATATCTGTGAAATACGCCTTATATTCTCCCGCACCCTGGACATGCCCGGAGTTAAGGATGCGATAGAGCAGATCGCGCATGGGCACAACCGTGCGGCGAATCTTCAATAGACGGCTCCGCAGCTGGAAGACCTGCGTCATCAGCAGCTCAACAGATTCATTCCCACTCTGATTCTCCAGCTCCGCCAGCTCATCCTCAATGGCGTATACACAGGGGAAATATTGATCCACCAGTTCATCCAGCACCTCATAAGCCGCAGCCAGTGGCCCTTTGGTCGAGACGGTATTCGTATGACCGTCAGCCAGCCGATCCCATACCCGGTCCACCTCAGCCAGCTGCGCATGGTGATACGTGACGAGGAGACGCTCTCTCATGAACACGCCGACCTCTTCTACCTCCAGCGTATGCTCCCTGAGCGCATGGATTACCATGAACTCCGTCTCCGGATAATGGTCAAGCTTGGGACGCTGCAGTACATGCATACAATCCTCGATAGCCAGCGGATGAAAATGAAAATATCGATCCAGCAGCTTGGACTCTTCTTCACTTGGCTCAATAAAATCCACCCATATCCAAGCGTATTTCTCCACATCTATATTCTGAAGCGGGATTCCTGCGATGACTTCATGAGCATGTCCGATAGCTATCGTGCGGATCAAGGCGATCCCTCCCTTTATGTACAACTCCTAATTATTATCCGTAGTTCATATAGTTCATAGTACCTTAACCTATTACGTTGTCTCGATTTAACAAGCTGAACATTGGTCTACAGAGCTCCCCCCGCTTGCAGTGACCGACTCTCTTTTGAACTGGTCAAGGTACTATATAAATTGATCCTGTTACATTGAGAAGGGGAGTGAGCAACGGAGGGGAAGTTTGGAAGTGAAGGAGCGCCAGCGACCGCCTTTGTCTCTGGATTTCTACAGCCTACACCCCAATCTACCATAATCCATATGTGCACAGCAAAAGAAGCCATCCTGACGGCTGGCCCCTATAGCTTGCAAATATGCACATATAGACAGGACTTCGTTAACGAAGACGGACGCAGCATGATTTCGCTCTTGCAACATGTGAGTGTCATACTGCCTTGCTTCATAGCTTGTCCTAACCTAGTACCTTGACCGAATCTGATTCAATGTTCAGCAGCTCTTAGCCCCATCTGATTTGGTCGAAGTACTAGGCAAAGAATAATTTAAATACCGCTCCCGCCAGCAATGCGGAGATCGGAATCGTAATGAACCAGGTTACCACGATTCGTCCTGCCAGTGACCAGCGCACAGCGGAGAAGCGCTTCGCTGAACCAACACCCAGAATCGCAGAGGTAATGGCATGCGTGGTACTTACAGGCAAGTGTAGAATCGTACACGTGAAGATAACGGACGCAGCCGAAATATCTGCAGCAAAGCCGTTAATCGGCTCAATCTTGAAGATCTTCGTACCCATGGTCTTGATGATCTTCCAGCCACCGATGGACGTACCCAGTGCCATGGCAGTAGCCGCTGCGATCTTAACCCAGAGCGGTACCTCCAGATGGTCCTGATACTTGGCAGAGACCAGTGCGAAGGTAATAATCCCCATCGCTTTCTGGGCATCGTTCGTTCCGTGTGTAAAAGACTGCAGTGCCGCCGTAAAAATCTGCATCATCCGAAAACCCTTGTTAACGGTATGCGGACTGCGACGGGCAAAGACATATTTGAGAATCATCATGACAATATACCCGATTACAAATGCAATTAATGGAGAGAAGATCAGCGCCTCAACAATATCAATAAAGCCTGACCAATTCACCATGTCCGAACCAGCCCCTACATATACAGCACCTGCCAGCGCACCGATCAGCGCATGAGAGGATGAGGATGGAATGCCGAACCACCAGGTTACCAAATTCCATATAATTGCTGCAATCAGGGTACAGATGACAATATCTATACCATTAGTCAGCTTCGTCGGATCTGCGACACTTCCTCCGATCGTCTTTGCGACTCCAGTGAACATCATGGCCCCTAAGAAGTTCATCACAGCAGCCAGTATAATAGCACGGCGTGGTGTTAGAGCTCGGGTAGAGACAGAAGTAGCAATCGCATTGGCTGTGTCGTGGAATCCGTTGATGAAGTCGAAAGCCAAAGCCAGAAATATAACGATACCTAGTACGAGTAAACTTGTTTCCATGTGAGAGGACCCCTTACGAGTTACGCATGATGATCGATTCCAGTCTGTTCGCTACATGCTCACAAGCATCTGTAGTCGTCTCAAGCCGTTCATAGATCTCTTTGCGCTTAATGAGCTCAATCGGGTCGCTCACGGTGGCGAACAGGTTGTTGATGCATTTGCGCAGCAGCTCGTCCCCTTGGTTCTCCAGATCATTCAGTCGGATCGTATGCTCCCGAATCGCCAGCAGCTTCTTCTGGGACAGCAAGTGAACAGCTTTCTGAATCTCGTACGCAGACTGCCGCAGAATATCTGCGAATTGAATGATATACTCATCCGGCTCAGTCAAATGATACATATAGAAACGGGATGCAGTTGCCTCAAGACCGTCCAATACATCATCCATAGTGGTTGTCAGATCCATAATATCATCGCGTTCAATCGGTGTAATAAATGTTTTGTTAAGCTCTTTGATGATCGTGTGCGTGAATTCATCGCACTTGGACTCATATCTCTTCATTTCACTTGTAAACTCAATTACATTTTGAAGATTCGAAACATGCTGAGAGAAGTAGTCAGCGGCATGTACAATGGTATCTGCCATATTCTCCAGCGTCTGAAAAAAGATATCCTTTTTCTTCAGTTTCATAACGATTACCCCTTTACAAATTGTTACTGCTTGAACGCGGACAGATAAAAACAACCTTTGCTATCTTATCACAAGTAACAGCTTTTTTGTAAAGGCTTTGTAAAGTTCTAAGCGGTTTTTCATTGAAACCGGATACAATAGGGCAATTCCTTTACATTATATTGACTTAGTTTTACCTTATAATTACATTTCTCGCCTATTGCATCCGAATTCCTACTTATATGTCTCATACTTCCCATGACATTTTTATTCAATAACCTCTTACATTCTCAATCAGCAAGTTCACTAGCAAGCTTATTAATACCCTTAATCATTAACTTCATCTTTGGTAAGGCATCACCTTACGTATGACATTCAGCCCAGGAACATCAGAACTGCGAAGAATCCGTTTAATTCGTCGTGTCCTTTGAATCCGCAGAGTCCTTAGCGTCCGTTGAGTCCTTATCTGTTGAATCTGTCGAGCCAGCCACTGGCTCTGTAATCGTAATATGTCCGCTTACCCCATTGTTGTCAGTAGGGACAATGTGTATATAGGTTTTGCCCGGAAGCAATGGCCATTCCTTGCCGTCCACGTCAAAGCGAATGGAATCTCCCTTATTATGTCTCCACGTTCCCTGAATCATCCGACCTTGCTGGAAAATGGCCGCCTCGCCTCCGCGATCCAGATCTACTGCCAATCGGCCTACATCATCCAGTACCCGATGATTCGTAGACAATACGATTAGATTCGTAGCTGTTAGCTGTTCATTATTGTTCAGATCGACATGCGGCTTGCCGTTAATCATACGCTTATATAGTCCTTGCTCCACATCATATGTATAGGACACCCGATAGCTATTGAGCAGGAATCGAATATCCAGTGCAGTCGCTTCCTCTCCTGCAATCTGATGTGTCTTCGGATCATCGAAGGTATACGCAGGGGCATCTGCCTCCACCGGATAACCACGCTTCTCGGCACCCGCTACCAGCTTGTCCAGATCGGTGTACAGATTATGTGGCGCCTTACGGTCTTTGCTTCGCCAGAAGGACGTGCCTGCATTCGTAATCTCGTCCAGATGCTGCTTGCCTTGTCTTTGAAAAATGGCATAGGCATCGTTGCTTCCTCCTGCATGGATCGGAAGGGCGTTATAGCTCTCCGCCAACTCGATCAGATAAGGACGAATGCTGCGGACCGGACCGATGTTCATATCCTTGCCACCACTCTGGAAGATGGCTACAAGTCTGGTAATTCCGCCTTCCGCCAGCACCTCATATACGATATCGGCTCCGCTCAGACCGGATTGCGGCCTAGCCGCCGGCGCATTGTTAATCATGACCGCAAGCGGGCGTTGCTTCACAGGCTCATCCGATCCCACTCCCGTTAGCGGCGCACTGTACGCATAGACAGGCTCCACAGGAGTCTCTTCCTTAACAGGCTCTGGCTCCGGGGTAACGACAGGGGGTGTCACTGTTGGCTCCTGTACAGATTCTGAGCAGGACGCGAGCAGCAACGAACTTGTGACGAGGAGTGCACCGATGCACCAATGCTTAAGTTTCATCTGGGTCAACATTCCTTCCTCCAACTTTTTTTCTCATTATAAACTCCGACTTCCGATTTTGTCCTGTTAAATAAGGATATTCCGGCATTGAGAACTCCAACATTTGACATCTTAAATTTTCTCTGAACAAGGAGAAATTAAAATTTAAAAGAAATTTCTGACTTTGTGATTTATATCACAAATATTCACCCTTCCCTACACTACAATAAGGATGTAGCCAAGATGATCATCACACAAAAGCAAAAAGCACTAGTAACAACAGCATTAATAACACAAATTATTGATTATAAAAAAGGAGTGGTTCATATGTTTAACAATTGGTTGAGAGAAAATAAGGTTGCAATGTGGTTACTGACAGTACTGAGAGTATACATTGGTTGGGATTGGATGGATCACGGTTGGAAGAAACTCGTTGGTGGAGGCTTCGACGCAGGCGGCTTCATTACCGGAGCGATCGCAAAATCGACGGGCGAAAGCCCAACCGTACAAGGCTGGTGGGGAGCGTTCCTGGAGACTTTCGCACTGCCTAACGTTGGCCTCTTCAACTTCCTGATCCCGCTGGGCGAATTCCTGGTAGGCCTCGGACTGATCTTGGGTACATTCACTACTTTGGCTGCACTGATGGCTATGGTCATGAACTTCGCATTCTTGTTCTCGGGCACTGTAAGCACCAACGCAATCCTGGTGCTGGCTGAAATCTTCATCGTAGTTGCAGGTGCTAACGCTGGTCGCATCGGCTTCGACTACTGGGTACTTCCTTACCTTCGCAAATTGTTCCGCAAAGGCGGTACCAGTCAGGACCCAGCCTTCAAAGGGGCATAACCTGAGACCTCATAACTGATGCTCTCAGCTTCCAGATTCACCAAGAGGCAGACACCGCCAAGTGCGGTAGCTGCCTCTTATTTTTGTAATATAGTCTTGTTCTGGAATACGGTCTTGTTTGGAATATATTCTTGTTTGTAATCTAGTTTTGTTTTTGCAAATATTGCTTTGAATATAGAGTTGTCTGTAGTTAAAATGCTACTGCTAATCCTCCAGCCCAAAATCAGGCTCGGCTCCGAACACCCAACAATTCAAGCTCAGCGATCCATGCGCATATTCCTGATATAGCTTCACGGCATTCCCGTTATTGTCTGCTGTACCCATCGCATAGAACAAGGGCGCTATGTGCTCCCTGCCATAAGACGGCACGGCCTCGCGGGCATGTGGTGCCTTCTTGTCATACAGGAAGAGGTGCCTCAGATTCCACACGGCTAGCTGCTCCCCGATCCAGTCATCGAAGGCTACAGCCCAGGCTTCAGCCTCATCGGTCTCCCGCAGCAAGCGAAGGTTGTGTACGAGCCCTCCACTGCCAATAATCAGAATATCCTGATCACGTAGAGCGCTGATCATGCGCCCGATATTGTACTGCTCTTGAGGCGAACGGCGTGAGTCTACGGATAACGGAATGACAGGAATATCTCCTTCAGGGTACAGATGCCGCAGAATAACCCAGGCTCCGTGATCCAGCCCCCTGCCCTGTACAGGACGAACGAACAGATTTTGCTGCTTGAACATGGCCATAATCTCTTCGCTAAGCTCCTGATCACCCGGAGGATCATAGGTCAGCTGATACATGTCATCGGGGAAGCCGTAGTAATCGTGCATGGCTGTATGTTGGTCGTCCACTCCGATACTCTGATCGGGACAATCCCAGTGCGCTGAGAATACGACAATCCCGCGGGGACGCGGCAGCCGTGAACCCAGTCTGGTCAAAAAGCGGGTATAAGCATTGTCCTCCACAGCCAGTGTAGGCGAACCATGCGCCACGAATAGTGCTGGTATTGTCATCGCTGCCAACCTCCACACGCAAAATGATGGTGAGGGCTATTCCGAATGCATACCGAGTGAGCTTACGAAGACTATATCGTCCAAGCCACATATCGTCCTAGATCAATACTGGCCTTCATCAGCTATCGGCGGTGCTTGACTTTCGGAAATATACCTTACCTCTCTATTTTACTCCTGCGCACGCGGTTTTTCCAATATCATATCATCCAGTGCTGCCATTCTTCCTCCAGACGCTCCTGGTTCGTCAGCCACTGGAGGGTCGATGTGATGAGCTGATCGCGCTCTTTGCCCGATGAGAAGGTATGATCCCCTTGGAAAATGATCTCCTTATCGCACCGTCCCTCGCTGCGCATCCAGAACACCTTCTGGTACAAGAAAGCATAATCCACTGGAATAATATCATCGGAGGTCCCATGAACAACGAGCACGTTGCCGTTGAATTTCACCGCCTCCTGGAACGGCTGATATTGGGCCAGCGAGTCAAAGTACACAGGTGTGAACTTATAGCCAAGGTAGTCTGCCTTGCCTTGCTGAACTGCTTCATCGTAGGTGGACCGCCCGGTGATTTTGACAATATCATTGAAAGGATAGCCAACAGCTGACCACATGATCAGGTTCTGCACGCGTTTGTCACGCACAGACGTCAGAACAGCGACTGCACCGCCAAGACTGTGCCCCAGTAGTGTGACGCGACTCGGGTCCACATCAATACAGTTCATTGCATAATCTATCACAGCCCGTGTCTGATTGATCATGGATTCCAGACTTTGTTCACCATATTCGCCTGAGCTCTCTCCGCACCCTGCGTAATCAAAACGGATCACGGCGTAGCCCTTGGCTGCAAGCTCACGACCAGTCCTTACAAACAGCCGATCCACACCTATACGACTACCTACGAAGCCATGGCAGATGATGATAAGCGGTACTTTGTTCTGTCTTTTGGATGCCCCATTGTCACTAGGATAATGAAATGTTGCTGCCAATTCCTCTCCCTCATATCGAATACCGATCTGTCGTTCCATACTCTCTTCCTCCCGTTTCCCATGCGTATGTTCCATCTATTCTACTATTAACAGTGAAAGCCACGATGGCGATTCATAAATATCTAATTATTCCGATTATTTTAATTGGTATTAGGTTGTATGAGAAAATATAGCACCTTCACGCACCATCTGTCAATGAGCTTGGCTAGTACACGAGTTAAGGCCCTGGAGCTAAGCTCCAGGACCTTGATCTTTACTGTTCGACGTCTTTACTGTAGACGTCTTTTCATATACCTTAGTGTTCTTGCTCCTACTTCCATATCAGCTGATGTGAGTCTGCAACTGGTGCACATACACTCAGGGGCCATTCATCTTTTACTAGCGGCACATTCCACTTGAGCCTACTAATAGCTACATCAGCTATGCTCCGTCTGTTACGAGGAACTATAGCTAGAGATCACTCATAGATCTGACGAAACATACTGTGGGTCTCACTCCGTCCCTTCCATGCATTCATCCATCCATGCTCCTCGCTTAAGCGATGCTCATCCCACAGATTCACTGACGGCTGCTGCCCCAATTCATCGGAGAATTCCTCCTGATCCAGAATGCGGTATACCGGGGCCCCTTTGCCTGCTCCTGGTAATGAGGCCTTGTCCGTATGGACATTGTTGGCGGTTGGCTGAATGTCACCTGTGCCTTCATCCTTCATCTGCTTCACGCTCCCGTCCTTAATAGTCGTGTAGAGAGGTCCAGCAGCAGCATATACTGTACAAGTACTGTTGCTATGCTTGCATGCTGTAATCTCTTTATGGGGTAATTTTCAACGGGAAGCGTTCACATTATACTTACAAGAATGAAATTCGGACCGATATTCTTCATTTGTCAACATTCCGCCACATTCTGGACACGGACTCGCGGGATGGTATACTTTCTTCATAGCCTGATAACAGCAAGGAGGAGTACACGTGCCTGATACGCACACGGATCAGAAGCAAGCCAATAAAAGCTATAGTAGCTATGTGCTGATTGCCTGGATTGCACTGACATTCTTTTTTACGACGATTGCCCTGGTAGGGCTGGTTGTACAATCTACAGGGGGAAATGTGGAGCCTTACACGAAGGTGGGAATCTCTACACTCGTTCTGATCGCTGGAGGAGCCATTGTTCTCATTGAGGCCCTGACCAAATTCATGGTTAGACCGGAGGATGATGAGACGGATCAAGACGCCGCAGATCAGCGTCCCCATGTCCCGGAGCGAGCCAGCATGAACATCAGATCCATATTAGCCTATGTGGTGCTGGTAGCCGTAATTCTCATTGGTGGTCTGCTGCTGCGAGGCTCTCTGCCTGTATTCACCATCTCACCATGGACCAGTCTGATCATCGGCATCGTGGGCTGGGCAGTGCTCATCGTCATCATGTGGAGACGAAGTCAACGTCGGAAGACCTCGGCTTAGCTTAAAGAATTACCCATAGCACTGGAGAACAACTGGAGAGTGGTGGTAGGTCTATGCTAAAGGATCGCTGGATAGCAAGCTATAACTATACCTACTCTTATATTGGAGCATTGAACAGGTCCTTCAAGTATTAACAATAGCAGTAGGATGAGCAGTAGGATGAACTGCATTAGTCCTAGCACTTAGCACTTAACACAGTTGTAGCACTACCTGTTGCTCTTAGCTCTAGTACTGGTTGTAGTACTGGTTTAGCACTAGCTGTAGCTTGAGCTGTTGGATAAGTCCCGACGTTATCCGATCGGTTCGTCCAGCATGCCATCACGAGTTATTCTAGCCTGCTCGCCAGGCGTCACGCCGAATCTACGCTTATACATGCGGATGAAATAATTCAGCTCCATCCCAACGGCATCCGCTACCTCGCGCATCGTTGCCAAAGGACGATCAAGCATCCACTGCTTGGCATGCTCCAGTCGCAGACGCTGCATATATTGGTGGCCGGTCATACCATATTCCTGGTGGAACAGTCGATTCAGATGCTGCACGGAGTACCCGACGATCTCGGCTACATTTTGCAAGAGTAGCTCTTCGCGATAATGGGCATGCATATAGGCGAGCGCTTGTCGGAAGCCCTCACGATTGCTTAGGTCTGAGGATTCTTGCTCGGTATCACATTCCGGCCTCAAGGACTGGGATTCGCCTTCGCTTGCCTTCCTGTAGCTTTCAGAAGATAATAGTGCCTCTACTGCTCCCGGCAGGAGCCGATAAGTGACTTCGTTCATTTGCTCATGCAGACGGGGATTGCGCAGGTCCAGCTCCCATAGCCTGATCAGCTGCAGCCACAGCTTCATGAATCCGTCTTGGTCTAATTCAACGTGCTCAAGATCCTGAAGTGTGCGCAGTAGTGTACTTGAGAGGGTGCCGCCAAATCCGACATAACGCTGATCCCATACCTTACTGTCATCTGGCCTAATGGTATAGGCAAGCTCCTTGGATACAGTCGTGATCTGGAACGGACGCAAGCGACGTGTCGAGCCATCCTCCCGCTCAAGCAGCGCAGAGCCTTGGTGTGACAATATCATAAGATGCTCAGGAAAGCCCTCTGGATGATGCTGCTGCTTCTTCGGAACTATCCCTGCACAGTAGAGATGCAGGGGCATAAGCGATGGTGGCGAACGAAACAAACGAAATGAAGACATTATATCCTCCTCATGGCGGGAATCATGTTCATCTTGATTTTGCAGGTTCATAAGCACAAGGCTGACTTGATTGCAGCCATCATAACAGAAATGCTATCACCTTGTCCGAGGTCAAAAGCACTATCCTTAGCTCTTTCATTTCATTCAATTTTTGTTACTTAGAGCAAACAGTGTAGGTTGCCTGGCTATTGGGTTGACTGTCCTGTCTTATACTGAATATGCAGCCTGGGCAGCTGTAAAGACAGCAAAAGCCGTACACTGATTCCAGATCAGCATACGGCTTTGTTTTTTATCTAACTGAGCTTAACTATATAAATGAGCTGTTATCTAAATAAGCTTTTTTATCTAACTGAGCTTTATTTATCTAATGACAGTAAATACCTAGTTCCTAATACCTCGACTGGATATGATTACTGGTGATAATGATCAGCAGCTCTACACTTCTATTGGATCGAGTTCAGGTACTAATTAATAACACTGGCTTCCTCAGATCAACATATTGAACAGATTCTCGTTCTTATTGAGCTCCGTATACTGGATACCTCTCCGATTCATCCGATCAATCAGTGGGAAGTAATCCTCCTTGTACATCAGCTCAACGCCGACGAGAGCAGGGCCATTCTCCTTATCATTCTTCTTGGTATACTCGAAACGGGTAATATCATCATCCGGTCCCAGCACCTCCTGCAGGAATTCACGAAGAGCACCCGCCCGCTGCGGGAAGTTAACCATGAAATAATGCTTGAGGCCTTCGTACATCAAGGAACGATCCTTAATCTCCTGCATCCGGTCAATGTCATTGTTGCCGCCACTGACGATACAGACGACCGTCTTGCCTTTAATCTCATCCTTGCAAAAATCCAGTGCAGCCACAGGCAAAGAGCCAGCTGGCTCTACCACGATCGCATTTTCGTTATATAGCTCCAGAATGGCCGTACAAGCCTTGCCTTCAGGGACCTTCACAATGTCATCCAGTACACGTGTACAGATATCATAGGTGAGCTCTCCAACACGTTTGACGGCGGCTCCATCCACAAATTTGTCGATCTGATCCAGTGTAACCACTCCGTTCAAGCGCATGGCCTCACTCATCGAAGCAGCTCCGAGCGGCTCAACGCCAATGATACGTGTGGCCGGACTGACCGTTTTGACATAGGTTCCAACGCCAGCTGCGAGTCCGCCCCCGCCAATCGTCACGAACACATAGTCTGCCGGCATGCCCAGATCCTCCAGAATTTCCATGCCTACGGTGCCATTGCCAGCTACAATCTTCGGTTGATCGAAAGGATGAATAAACGTCATACCATCCTCATTACAACGCTTGATCGCCTCCGCATATGCATCATCGAAGGTATCGCCTGTAAGAATGACCTCTACGCTCTCTCCACCAAAGCGGCGGACCATCTTCACCTTCTGGTTAGGCGTAGTGCTTGGCATGTAGATCTTGCCCCTAATGCCCAGCGCATTACATGAGAACGCCACACCCTGCGCATGATTTCCTGCACTGGCACAGACGATCCCCTTCTCCATTTCCTCTGGCGTAAGACTGCGAATCATGTTGTACGCACCACGAATCTTGAAGGAGCGCACCACCTGCAGATCCTCCCGCTTCAAATACACTTCACAGCCATATTTTGCCGACAATACAGCATCACGCTGTAACGGCGTCTTGACAATCACTTCACGCAGCATATGATGCGCGCGAATAATATCCTCCATACCCACGGTAGGTACATCCGTCCGGGGACTATCTGCTGATTTCATATGCTCACTCCACACTCCGTTAAGCTGGTTCTATAGTTTGTACCGATTATCATACCACGTTTTGGGTCGAATTGCGCGGGCTGCGAGCGGTAACTACGCCAGATTGAGCATTAGGCCGAGCTCCTGCTAACCTAATAGCATAACAGCGACCCTCACATGGAGAATCGCTGCTATGGGAATCAATATTCTAAGGTTAAATAAGCCTTGTATTTGTTGATTTATATTGTATTTGTTAATTTACATTGTATTAGTTAAATTGCTTTGTACTCGCTAATTAGCTGCAAGTGAGCTCATTGGCTTACTCAGCAGAACCATATTGTCGTGCGAACCAGGCTGCTGCCGCTTCAACCTCTGTACGAGTAAGCTGATGACCATTTCGTTCCCAATGAGTCTCCACCTCAGCCCCTGCTCCTGTGAGGAGCTCCTCCAGCTCTCTGGAGCCCTGTGCCGGAATCAACGGATCATTCTCCCCTGCTCCAATGAATACAGCCGTACCCTTCAGATCAGGAAGCTGGATATCACGTAGCGGCACCATTGCATGATGCAGGATAGCACCACGAAGAGCATCCTTGTCATGGAAGAGCATGCTGGCTGCAATGTTGGCACCGTTGGAGTATCCGATGGCAATTACGTTCCGGCGATCGAATCCGTACTTCTCCGCAGCTTCATTAATGAAGTCAGACAGCTCGTGTGTACGGAAGACCAGATCCTCCAGATCGAACACCCCTTCTGCAAGACGTCGGAAAAAGCGCGGCATGCCATTCTCCAGCACATTCCCGCGTACACCTAACACGGAGGACTCGGGCGAGATCATATCCGCCAAAGGCAGCAAATCTTGTTCGTTACCCCCTGTGCCATGCAGGAGCAGCAATACCGGAGCCTCTTGATTCGTACCTTGCTTGAAAATATGCTTCATAAATGATAACCTCCTAGGTTGCTTTTATTTTTATATTCATTGTGAAGCTTTGACTAGATCACTTATAACCTCATCACTTATAACCACTACAAAGACTTAAACTTAAACTCAGAATCAAAATTTATTTCTAAATTAAGATTCTTATTTTTGTTATATTATAAAATACTTTTCTACATTCTGCAATCCCCCTTCTGCTTATTTCATGCACAACTATTTTGTTTCCACACCGGTGCACTTTTGCCACACTACCATCAACTAAATTTTCCCCAATCGAGACTGCTCCCATCCTTGCCACACCTTAATCAATGTAAAAGCTGTACAGCCTAAAAAGGATCTCCCTCAGGTCATCGACCCTTAGGAGATCCTTCATACTACAAAGAATTATTACAATGGCTTTATTGCAATGCTTTGAGCGCAATATCCGTACGCTGATGCTTACCTTCGAAGGTAATGCGCTCTGCCTGCTCATAAGCCTTGGTACGTGCGGCAGCAATATCTGCTCCCAGGCCGACGACACCGAGTACGCGACCACCATTCGTGATCCACTCGCCTTGCTCGTTGACCGCTGTCCCCGCATGGAATACGATGCCATCCTCCACCTGATCCAGACCATGAATCGCAATTCCTTTTGGATAAGAGGCCGGATAACCACCGGAAGCCAGTACGACACAGACGGCAGCCTCATTCTTCCACTGAATATCCACCGAATCCAATGTACCGTTCACCGCAGCCAGGAAAATGTCCAGTAGATCTGACTTCAGGCGCGGCAACACCACCTGTGTCTCCGGATCTCCAAAACGTGCATTGAACTCAATCGTCTTCGGTTTCCCATCAGGTGAGATCATCAGTCCCGCAAAGAGCACACCGCGAAACGGCCTTCCTTCCGCCACCATAGCCTTTGCTGTCGGCTTGATGATGGTCTCAATCGCCTCTTCGATAATACTGTCGGCAATATGAGGCAGCGGAGAATAGGTCCCCATTCCGCCTGTATTTGGACCCTTATCGCCATCATAGGCCGGCTTGTGATCCTGGGCAGCGACCATCGGACGTACGGTCTCCCCGTCCACGAAGGCCAGAATCGACATCTCCTGGCCAGCCAGGAACTCCTCGATTACCACCTGATCACCAGAGCTGCCGAATACCTTACCTACCATCATATCGCTGAGCGCCTGCTCGGCTTCCTCCAGCGTCTGAGCGACGACGACCCCTTTACCAGCTGCCAGACCATCAGCCTTGATGACTACGGGTACTGACTGCTCACGCAAATACGCGAGCGCCTCTTCATACTGATGGAACTTGCGATAAGCAGCCGTCGGAATATTGTATTTATGCAGCAGGTCCTTCATGAAGGCCTTGCTGCCTTCAATCTCAGCCGCATTTTTTCGAGGGCCGAACACCGGAATGTTATGGGCCTCGAAGACATCGACAATCCCTGCTGCGAGCGGATCATCCGGTCCGACTACTACGAGTCCGACTTGTTTCTCCAGGGCATAGGCTGCCAGACGCTCGAATTCAAATACACCGATCGGTTCACACTCCGCCAGCTGTGCAATACCTGCATTGCCCGGTGCACAGTAGATTTTGCCGACCTGTGGACTTTGGCTGAGCGACCAGACTATGGCATGCTCCCGTCCACCACCGCCAATAACGAGTATATCCATGCTCTGCTAGACCTCCTGGTTATCCTAGTGCTTGAAATGACGGACGCCTGTAAATACCATGGCAATTCCGTATTCATTAGCTACCTTGATAGACTCCTCATCCTTGATTGAGCCACCTGGCTGAATGACCGCCGTGATTCCGGCTTTTGCTGCCATTTCGAGCGTGTCTCCCATCGGGAAGAAAGCATCCGAAGCCAATACGGCGCCCTTCGCTTTGTCACCCGCTTGCTCAATCGCGATCTTGGCTGCACCTACGCGATTCATCTGCCCAGCGCCGACACCTACAGTCATGTTATCTGCTGCCAGTACGATGGCGTTGGATTTCACATGCTTAACGACCTTCCACCCGAACAGAAGCTGCTTCAACTCTTCCTCGGAAGGAGCACGCTCTGTTACGATCTGAAGAGCCGCTGGTTCTAGCGCATGCACATCACTTTGCTGTACGACCATACCGCCTTCGATCGAGGTCACAACATAGCGACTTTCTTGGCTACTCTCGCTGGACAGCTCGCCCATGTCGAGCAGACGGATATTCTTCTTTTGTGTCAAAATATCAAGCGCTTCCTGTGTAAAGCCTGGGGCTAACACAATTTCCAGGAAAATCTCCGACAGTCTCTTCGCTGTATCGCTGTCTATAATCCGATTCGCCGCTACGATGCCGCCAAAGATCGAGGTCGGATCAGCTGCATAAGCCTTGCTGTAGGCTTCAAAGATACTGCTACCAATACCCACACCACATGGATTCATATGCTTAACGGCAACCACAGCAGGCTCGCTGAATTCCTTCACGATCTGCAGCGCAGCATTCGCATCATTGATGTTGTTGTAGGACAGCTCCTTGCCGTGCAGCTGCTTGGCTGTGGTCAGTGTGCCGTTCGCCGCAAGCGGCTCTCTGTAGAAGGCTGCTTGCTGATGTGGATTTTCGCCATAACGCAGATCCTGAATTTTCTCATAGGTCACAGTATAGCGTTCGGGCAGTGGGTCACCCGTTACGTTGGAGAGATAGTCAGAGATTAGAGCATCATATGATGCGGTATGACGGAACACCTTGGCCGCAAGGCGCTTACGTGTATTCAATTCGGTGTCTCCACCGCCACGAATCTCGTCCAACACCTGGCTGTAATCATCTGCGTCGACAACAACCGTGACGAATGCATGATTTTTGGCAGCTGAACGCAGCATGGTAGGCCCACCGATGTCGATATTCTCGATAGCGTCCTCATAGGTCACGTCTGGCTTGGCGATCGTCTCAGCGAACGGATAAAGGTTCACAACCACGAGATCAATATAGTCAAGACCCAGGTCACTCATCTGACGCTGATGCTCCTCATTGTCACGTACTGCCAACAGGCCGCTATGAACAGCGGGGTGTAGTGTCTTAACCCGTCCGTCCATAATCTCCGGGAAGCCAGTTACATCCGAAATACCGATGACCGGGATTCCTTCCTTCGCTAACAGGCTGCTGGTTCCCCCTGTTGAGATGATTTCTACGCCCAAGTTGGACAATTCACGGCAGAACTCAACGATTCCGCGTTTATCCGATACACTGACCAATGCTCTTTTTATAGCCACGCTTCGCTTCCTCCTTTTGGTAATTCGCAACTTAGCGCTTCCTGACGAAAGGCTGTTCGTTTATTTCCCGAGAAATATCATTTCCTGCGTCTCATCATTCGACGAGCATTTTGTTTCATTCTAATAAGGACTATTTATCCGCTGCCTCATGCGCTCTGGCAACCGTTACTTTGCGTCCATCCAATTGCACCAGTCCCTGGGCAAACCAGGATACAACCAGAGGATATAGCTTCACCTCAGCCGCATGGACAGATTCAGCAAGGGATTCGACCGTATCATCTGGATGTACTATTACAGGCTCCTGAGCAATGATCGGCCCAGTATCCATACCGCCATCCACGAAATGCACCGTCACTCCCGTCCACCGCACACCGTAGCGCACAGCCTGCCCCACTGCATCCTTACCTGGAAAAGCAGGCAAAAGCGATGGGTGGATATTGATGATTCGGCCTTCGTATCGCTCCACAAGTATCGGCGAGAGCAGTCGCATATAGCCTGCCAATACAATGAGATCCACTCCCCTGTTGTCTAGGATGTTGGCGATCTCTTGCTCGTAGGCTTCTTTGCTGGCATACTCCTTGGGTATGAAGGTGTGGCAGGAAATCCCCTCCGCCTCGGCACGCTGTACGACACGAGCCCCAGGCTTGTCACAGACCAGCAGTTCAATCGTGGCTTGCAAAGCTCCTGTTCGAACAGCATTTGCCAGAGCCTGAAAGTTCGTACCTTCTCCAGAGGCAAATACAGCTATACGAAAGGACTTCATTTTACTTCCGCTCCGGTAAAGGTCACCTGCGCTGCCCCTTCAGTCACACGGCCAATAATGTAGCCTGTCTCCCCAGCTGCACGCAGTTGCTCCAGGGTAAGAGCCGCATCCGCTTCATCCACGACGAGCACAAGTCCGATCCCCATATTGAAGGTCGTGAACATATCACGATTGGATACCGAGCCTTTCTCCTGAAGAAGACGGAAGATCGGCAGAATAGGCCATGAGCCGTACTGAATATCCACATTCACATGCTCTGGCAGCACGCGCGGAATGTTCTCAATGAAGCCACCGCCGGTAATGTGTGCCATTCCTTTGACCTTCACCTTCTCCAGCAGGGACAGTACAGGCTTCACATAGATCTTGGTTGGCTCCAGCAGTACATCCCCCAATGTACCACCCAGTTCAGGAAGCTCGTCCTGCAGACGGTAGCCTTCTTGCTCCAACAGCAGCCTGCGCACCAGGGAAAAACCGTTGCTGTGCACGCCGCTGGAAGCCAGTCCAATGACCGTATCGCCAGGAGCAATGGAAGTGCCGTTAATAATCTTATGCTTGTCCACGATACCAACAGTAAAGCCCGCGATATCGTATTCGCCCTCACTGTACATGCCAGGCATCTCTGCTGTCTCTCCGCCGATCAGTGCACAGCCAGATTGATGACAGCCCTCTGCAATGCCGGCTACAATGGCTTCGATCTTCTCTGGAATGACCTTATCACAGGCGAGATAATCGAGGAAGAACAGCGGCTCTGCTCCCTGCACGACAATATCATTTACGCACATGGCCACGGCATCAATACCGATCGTATCATGGCGATCCATCGCGAAGGCAATTTTGAGCTTCGTACCGACACCATCTGTGCCGGATACAAGTACCGGCTCCTCATATTTATCCTTATTCAAGCCGAACAAGGCACCAAAGCCGCCCAGATCAGTCATGACCTCAGGACGAAACGTACGCTTAACGTGCTTCTTCATTCGTTCGACAGCCTCGTTACCAGCTGCTATGTCGACACCAGCCTGCTTGTAAGCATCGGACACTAGGGACCCACTCCTTATCAGATATCAAAATGTGCAACCTTACTTTCGCTTCAGCTCGCGGGAAGCTCATGGCTTCATTCCATTAATTCATTCGATTGATTTATTCCATTGATACTTTTTATTGATTCAGTTCATGACCCATGTTAATACCATAAAGCAATGTAAGGCCGATCATTCATGATCTGCTCAGCTTATGAGGCCCCGCCTTCATTTCCAGATCAGATCATGACCCCCGGCACAACACCTGAATTAACAGCTACACCCGAACTTCTCTTCACCGTCGAAGCTGACATGAGTCGGGTAATCATTGTCGAAGCAGGCCATACATAACCCACCTTTGTAATCCTGCTGATTATATCCGCCGACCGCCTCAATTAACCCCTCCGTACTGAGAAAATGTAGGGAATCGGCGTTAATCTCCTCCCGAATCTCCTCAATCGTCTTGGAGGAGGCAATCAACTCCCGGCGGTCTGGCGTGTCAATGCCATAGAAGCAAGGGTTCTTGAACGGCGGTGAAGTAATACACACATGCACCTCAGTGGCCCCAGCATCACGCAGCATATTCACGATCCGGCGCGACGTCGTTCCCCGCACGATGGAATCGTCAATCATGACGACCCGCTTGCCCTCGACGACTCGGCGTACGGCACTCAGCTTCATCTTGACGCCCTGCTCACGCAGCTCCTGGCTCGGCTGAATGAAGGTCCGCCCTGTGTACTTGTTCTTAATCATGCCGAGCTCATAGGGAATGCCTGTCTGCTCTGCATAACCAATCGCCGCCGAGATGCTGGAGTCGGGAACACCCGTTACCACATCGGCATCGACGAACGACTCAATAGCAAGCTGGCTGCCCATACGCTTACGCGCCGCGTGCAGGTTGGCCCCGTTGAGATCCGTATCCGGACGGGCAAAATAAATGTACTCCATCGCACACAACGCCTTGCGGTGCTTGCCATGATCGAAGCGGTCCTCACGCAGGCCGTCCTTATCCAGCACCAGCAGCTCTCCAGGCTCAATATCGCGTAATAGCTCAGCACCGATCGTCTCCAGGGCACATGTCTCGGACGCGAATATATAGGCATCGCCCAGCCGCCCCATCGTCAGCGGACGCAAGCCGTGCGGGTCAGAGGCTACGATCAGCCGATCATTCGTCATAATCAGGAAGGCGAAGCCGCCTACAATCTGCCGAAAAGCATCCTTGGCTGCTTCCACCAGATCCTTGGAGGAACGGGCGATCAGATGTGCCACGACCTCCGTATCGCTGGTCGTCTGAAAGATCGATCCGCTACGCTCCAGCTCACGTCGAATCTGGATCGCATTGACAATATTTCCGTTCGTCGCTACAGCGAGATCGCCATCACGATACTTGAATACGAGCGGCTGCGCATTCGTCAGCTTACTATCACCGCTGGTCGAATAGCGGACATGTCCGATCGAGATATCTCCTGTCAGGGAAGCCATCATATCCTTGTCGAATACTTCCTTGACCAGTCCCATGCCGCGGTGATAACGAAACTCTCCGTTGTCGCTGACACACATGCCAGCACTTTCCTCTCCGCGATGTTGGAGAGCATGAAGCCCGTAATAGGACAAGGAAGCGGCCTCAGGGTGACGAAACACCCCGAATACGCCGCACTCCTCCTTGAGCTTGTCGAGTCCTTCCTTGCCCGAGCCTTCATTATAATAATCGCCCGTCCATAATGTCTTCGCCTGAATGTCCTTCCCTGTCATGAGACCACTCATGCTTGCATCAGACATGGAATGGCATCCTCCCACAGTTGCTTGAGGCCAGCTACGGGCTCGGCTACAGCAGGTTGTCCGTTCACTTCAATATTCAAGGCTGTGCCTTCCGTCCGTCCAATCACAGTTACTGGAACATCCTGCTCACGCAAGTAGGACTCCAGAGCAGCTACCTGCTCAGGTGCAGCAGATAGCAGAATGCGTGATTGGCTCTCGCTGAACAGCGCCAGATCTGCACGTAATGCAGTCTCAACATTCACTTGGGCCCCGATGCCCCCGCTAATGCAGGATTCGGCCAGTGCTACAGCTAGACCGCCCTCAGACAAGTCATGCGCTGAGCGAACCAAGCCCTGCTGGATAGCACCTAGTACTCCCTTCAGCAGCTTCTGCTCTGTGGCCAAGTCGAGCATTGGAGGTCTACCTTCAGTCACACCATGTACGACAGCCTGGAACTCACTACCACCAAGCTCTGCCTGCGTAGCTCCCAGGAGCAGGATGACGTCACCCTCGGCTTTGAAGCCTTGCGTCGTAATGTGATCCGTATCATGCACAAGTCCGACCATACCAACGACAGGTGTCGGGTAGATTGCTCCCTTGGTATTCTCATTGTACAGACTCACGTTACCGCCAATGACAGGTGTATCGAGCACACGGCAGGCCTCTGCCATGCCGTCTACGGCTTTTTCCATCTGCCAGAAGATTTCTGGCTTCTCCGGGCTACCGAAGTTCAGATTATCCGTAATGGCAAGCGGCTCTGCTCCCGAGCAGACGATATTACGTGCAGCTTCGCTGACAGCAATCTTGCCGCCCATTTCCGGGTCCAGATAGACGTAGCGCCCGTTGCAATCCGTGGTCATCGCCAGTCCCTTGCGTGTGCCATCAATCGTAACTACAGCCGCATCTGAGCCAGGACGAACCGCTGTATTCGTGCGAACCATGTAGTCATACTGCTCGTAGACCCACTTCTTGCTTGCTACACTTGGAGAAGAGAGCACCTGCTTCAAGGCTGCACCGAGCTCCTTCACTTCTGCGTAGCTGGATGTATCCACCTTAGCCTGCTCTTCATAATATGCCGGCACTGAAGATGGCTTATCATAGATCGGGCACTCATCCACCAGCGCATTGACTGGCATATCACCGACTACCTCACCATGATGATATAGACGCAGACGGCCATCATCCGTCACCTTGCCGACCTTCGCGCAGATGACGCCCCAACGTTCGAAGATCTCTCTGGCTTGAGCTTCATCCTTCGGCTCCACTACGAAGAGCATCCGTTCCTGGGATTCCGACAGCATCATTTCATATGGGGTCATGCCTTCCTCACGCTGTGGCACCTGATCGAGATACAGTTCTAATCCGTTACCAGCCTTACTCGCCATTTCCGCACTGGAGCAAGTCAGACCCGCTGCACCCATGTCTTGAATTCCCAACACAATACCGCTATCAATCAGCTCCAGACAGGATTCCATGACCAGCTTCTCCATGAACGGATCACCGACCTGCACCGCTGTACGCTTCGCTTCGGATTCTTCCGTCAGCTCTACTGAAGCGAAGGTTGCTCCATGAATGCCATCCCGTCCCGTCGGGGGACCGACGTAGAAGACCGGGTTACCTACACCTTTGGCAACACCACGCTGGATTTTGTCATGATCAATCAGGCCAACACACATCGCATTTACAAGCGGATTGCCTTCATAGGCCTCGTCAAAGACAACCTCTCCGCCTACTGTAGGAATACCGATACAGTTACCGTATCCTGCAATACCAGATACTACATGCTCGAACAGATACTTCACACGATCGCTCTCCAGCTTGCCGAAGCGCAAGGAATTCAGCACCGCAACGGGTCTGGCTCCCATAGAGAAGATGTCACGGATAATGCCGCCTACGCCCGTAGCTGCCCCTTGGAAGGGCTCAACCGCTGAAGGGTGGTTATGGCTTTCAATCTTGAACACGACGGCTTGGTTATCTCCGATATCGACGATCCCTGCACCTTCACCAGGTCCCATCAGAACACGAGGACCGCTGGTCGGAAAACGACGAAGCAATGGCTTGGAATTCTTGTAGGCGCAATGCTCAGACCACATGACGCTGAATACGCCAATCTCGGTATAGTTAGGCTTGCGACCCATAAATTCACAGATCAGCTCATACTCACTGTCGGATACTCCCATTTGCTGATACAGCTTATGCTCAGCGACCTGCTCAGCTGTCGGTTCTTTAGCGGATACTTGCTGCGCCATGCTGATCCCTCCATGCGTTCAAAATCGATGTAAACATACGTTTGCCGTCCTCTGAGCCCAGCAGGTTCGAAGTAGCACGCTCCGGGTGAGGCATCATGCCCACAACATTGCCGCGCTTGTTGCTAATGCCTGCGATATCGGCCAAGGAGCCGTTCGGATTGTTAGTATACGTAAATACGATCTGATTATTGGCCTTAAGCTCCGCCAGTGTCTCTTCATCACAATAATAGTTGCCTTCACCATGAGCAATCGGAATGACGATCTCCTCGCCCTCGGCGTAGTCGCGGGTGAATGGCGTACGGTTATTCTCGACCTTCAGCACCGTGTCATGGCATAGGAATTTCATCGAACGATTCCGCAGCAACGCTCCTGGCAGCAATCCAGCCTCGGTCAGGATCTGGAAGCCATTGCAGATGCCGAGCACATACTTGCCTTGCTCCGCTGCCTCAGCTACTGCACTCATTACAGGAGCAAAACGCGAGATCGCTCCGCAGCGCAGGTAATCCCCGTAGGAGAAGCCTCCAGGAACGAGAATGCAGTCATACTGCGAGACATCAGTCGCCGTGTGCCATACATAATCTACGGGTTCACCCAGCGCAACCTCGACAGCCTTATAGCAGTCAATGTCACAATTGGAGCCCGGGAACACCAAAACAGCAAATTTCATGGATGTCAGTCCTCCAATTCGTAGCGGTAGTCTTCGATCACCGTATTCGCCAGCAGCTTCTCGCACATCGTTGTCAGACGGTTCTCTGCCTCTTGGCGATCTGTAGTGTCCAACTGAAGCTCCAGATATTTGCCGATACGTACGCTTTCCACTTCTGCAAAGCCCATGGAATGCAGTGCGCCTTGTACGGCTACGCCCTGAGGGTCGAGTACGCTTTGTTTAATAGTGACATAGACGGTAGCTTTAATCATGATCCTTCATATCCTCCTTCAGATGGTGAAGCCGTAATAATGAGTAACCGTTGCTTGCAGCCTCGATGCTTACTTCACTATGGTCCTGCTGCCTGATAATCCACTGCCTACTACTGCCTAATTGTTATTCGGCTGTAAGACGCTCCAAAATATTCGTGTATCTGGCCGTTGTCTCGCTGACCACCTCGGAAGGAAGTGGTGCAGGTGTACTGTTCTTGTCCCAATCAGAGTCTGCCAGATAGGTGCGTACAGGCTCCTTGTCCATGCTGTCAATCTCGACATCCAGCGCATAATTCTCTTTTGCCCAGAAGCGCGAAGCATCCGGTGTGAAGATTTCATCAATCAGAATGACCTTGCCATCAATGAGTCCGAATTCAAACTTGCAATCTGCCAAAATGATTCCTCGCTGCTCGCAGTAATCACGAGCAAATTCATACAGCGCCAGGCTCTTGGCTTCGAGCTCCGCCGTCAGTTCTACACCGACCAGTTCCTTCATGCGCTGGAGGCTGATATCCTCATCATGACCTACATCATTCTTGGCAGCTGGCGTGAAGAGTGGCTCCGGGAAGCGCTCATTCTTGCGAAGTCCCTCCGGCAACGGAATACCGTTAATCTCGCCAGTCGATGAATACTGACGCCAGCCGCCCCCCGTAATGTAGCCTCGCACGACACATTCAATATCGATTCGTTCAGCCTTACGAGTCACCATAATGCGATGCTTGAGCAATTCCGGTTCCTTCACGATGCTCCCCAGACGGTACACATCCGTATGCACGACATGATTCTCGATCAGATGGCGTGTCTTCTCGAACCAGAAGGCACTGAGCTGATTAAGAACATTGCCCTTCTCCGGTACAGGCGGCTCCAGGATGTAGTCAAAAGCGGAAATACGGTCCGTTACAACGATCAGATAATGCTCTCCCAGATCATATAGCTCTCTTACTTTGCCCTTATAGACGAGCGGAGCATCAATCCAAGGAGCAGCGGTGGATACAGCCATTATCCAGCCTCATTTCTGTAGGATATAGAGTTATCTTAGTTCAAGCCAAGCTTGGTGAAAATCGTATCGACATGCTTCAAATGCCAGGAAGGGTCGAAGGCATCCTGAATTTCTTCAGCGCTCAGGAGATTCGTGATCTCTGGCGTCGCCTCCACAATATCGCGGAACTGACGTTGCTCTTCCCATGCCTGCATCGCACGTGGTTGTACGGTATCGTAAGCCTGTTCACGGCTCATGCCCTTGTCAATCAGCTTCGTCATGACACGGCCCGAGAATGGCACGCCGAACGTACGGCTCATATTGCGCTTCATATTCTCCGGGAAGACCGTCAGGTTCTTCACAATATTGCCGAAGCGGTTCAGCATATAGTTCAGCAGCATCGTTGCATCTGGCAAAATAATACGCTCCACGGAGGAGTGTGAGATGTCACGCTCATGCCAGAGTGGTACGTTCTCATACGCCGATACCATATGACCACGGATGACACGAGCCAGACCGGAAATATTCTCGGAGCCAATCGGATTGCGCTTGTGCGGCATTGCCGAGGAGCCCTTTTGCCCCTTCGCGAAGGCTTCCTCCACCTCACGGAATTCACTCTTCTGCAGCGCACGAACCTCTTGTGCGAACTTGTCGAGTGATGTCGCGATGAGTGCCAGCGTCGCCATATATTCGGCATGACGGTCACGCTGCAGCGTCTGGGTGGAGATCGGCGCCGGAGATGTGCCCAGCTTGCGGCAGACAAATTCCTCTACGAACGGGTCAATGTTGGCATACGTACCTACAGCACCCGAGATTTTACCGAATTGTACACCTTTCGCGGCATTGCGGAACCGCTCCAGATTCCGTTTCATTTCCTCATGCCACAGAGCCATCTTCAGACCAAACGTAGTCGGCTCGGCATGAACGCCGTGCGTACGGCCCATCATTGGAGTATCCTTATAAGCAATCGCCTTATCCTTCAGGATCTCGATGAAGTTCAGAATATCCTTCTCCAGAATATCGTTCGCCTGCTTCAGCAGATAGCCAAGCGCGGTGTCCACGACGTCTGTTGAAGTCAGGCCATAATGTACCCATTTACGCTCCGCGCCCAGGCTCTCGGATACAGTACGGGTAAAGGCAATTACATCGTGACGGGTCTCCTGCTCGATCTCCAGAATCCGCTCAATGTTGAAGGTCGCATTGTTGCGCAGTGCCACCGTATCTTCCTTCGGAATAACTCCCAGCTCTGCCCATGCCTCACAGGCACACAGTTCTACTTCCAGCCAAGCTTGGAATTTGTTCTCTTCGGTCCAGATGGCTCTCATTTCCGGTCTGCTGTAACGTTCGATCATAACTAATGATTCCTCCAAATATTGGTTTGTTCGATCCACTGCATAGCTGCTTCTGTGTCTTGACAGAGCAGATTGACATGTCCCATTTTACGCCCGTTCTTGGACTCACTCTTACCATATAAATGCAGCTTCGGTATGACTTTCTCTGTAGCTGTCTGCGAAGCGGTTGATGTCAGCAGCTTCAGTACCTCTTCCATATGCTCACCCAGAATATTCACCATCACTACCGGAGTGAGTAGACGTGGATCAGCAAGCGGCAAGCCACAGATGGCGCGAATATGCTGCTCAAATTGTGACGTTGCACAAGCATCCATCGTGTAATGGCCTGAATTGTGCGGCCTTGGTGCCAGTTCGTTCACGTAAATCTCGCCGGCCTTGGTAACGAACATCTCAACAGCAAGCAAGCCTACTGCATCCAATCCTTCAATGAGCTGCGCAGCCAGCTGCTCTGCTCTGGCCTGAAGCTCTTCAGACACTCTTGCCGGAACAATAGAAGCATGAAGAATATTATTCACATGAATGTTCTCGGCTGGAGGAAAGGTCCGTACCTCTCCCTTCGTACTGCGAGCCGCAACGACGGATATTTCACATTGAAACGGAACGAAGCTCTCCAGCACCAACCCTACACCAGCAGTATTCAGTTCCTCGTAGGCAGCCTGTACCTCTTCCAGGTGGCGAATGACGCGTTGACCTTTGCCGTCATAGCCTCCCATGACTGTCTTCAGTACGCAAGGCAAGCCCAGCTCCCCCACCGCCTGCTGCATGCTGCCCGCAGTGGTAACCTCGCGATACGGAGCTACGGGTACGCCCGCTGCCTCGATGGCACGCTTCTCGCGCAGCCGATGCTGTGTCGTGTAGAGCAGCTTGCTTCCCTGCGGTACATACGATTCCTGCTCCAGCAGGGCTGCTACTCCAGCATCTACATTTTCAAATTCATAAGTGACAACGTCGCAGCTTCCTGCCAGCTCGCGTGCTGCCCCTACATCGTCATAAGCCGCTGTCACCTGTCGGGCGATCTGGCCGCACGGCGAATCTGGAGTCGGGTCGAGCGTCACACAGCGATACCCGAGAGGTGTCGCAGCAAGTGTAAGCATTCTGCCAAGCTGACCTCCTCCGAGGATGCCAATGGTAGCTCCAGGCTCAATGACTGTAGAGACTGGCTGGCTTCCCCTCTCTTCCGTGTTCATGGCTGCAACAGGACCGGGATGCATGCTATTCTTCTCGCTCATAACGTATCACTGCTCTCCAGCACCTGCTGACGGATACGGTCACGTCTCTCCTGTACTCGTACCCGCACTTCCTCGTCAAAAGCGCCCAGAATCTGAGCCGCCAGCAGGCCCGCGTTGGTTGCCCCGGCTTTACCAATCGCTACCGTCGCTACAGGAATGCCTCCTGGCATCTGTACAATGGACAGCAGGGAATCCAGTCCGTTCAGAGCCTTGGATTGCACAGGGACGCCAATGACCGGAACTGTTGTCTTGCTCGCAACCATTCCGGGCAGGTGGGCTGCTCCGCCAGCTCCTGCGATAATGACCTTCAGGCCTCGACCTGCTGCCGCTTCTGCATATTCGAACATCAGATCCGGGGTGCGATGAGCGGATACGACCTTTTTCTCATAACCAATCTTCAGCTCGTCCAAGATCGTACAAGCATGCTCCATCGTCTCCCAATCGGATGTACTGCCCATGATGACTCCTACCTGAACTGTCATGAATGTCCACTCTCCTGTATCTTATTGCACTCGGTATCTTCAATCTCATTCATAGTCTTCCACATCATCTAGTCTTCCACATCATCGTCTTCTACAGCTTCATTATGGCTATTATTCGTCAGATCCGTATGAATTTCACAAAAAAATCCGGCCTCGAAAATAAAAGTCATCTTCAAGATACCGGAATCCAGGAAATGAAGGCATCTACACCGTCTGTTCGACGGCGCGCCACAGCGAAGCCAAGCCTCCTAGAGACTATGACTATGAAGCCAGCCCATTCATTCCCCGTAGTCCGGAAATTAACGGTTCCCGGGTAGAAACGTCCGGGCCATATCCCCGGCATATACGAGTATGATTCATTCATTTAAAATTCATAACAATACATACAACAGTTTAACAATTTGCGACACCAGATGTCAACTTAAAAGGCGAACATTAAACTTTCATACGAACCAAATGTTCGCCTTCAAATCAAAAAACATTCCCGGCGCCGAAATCTTCGACTTCTTGGGAATGTTTTCTTCGTTAACATGTAAAATTAGTATTATGCTTTGCCACCCATCAATAGGGCGGCCCTCAAGTAGCATGGGATTCCGGCAGCATGGCCTTCAAGCTACCCATTTCCCCAAGCTATGTAGCACTCACTGCACACGCAGCTATTAGGGCATATTACATCATACAGCATGATTATTTTATAATCAGCACGGGAATCTTCGCATGTTGCACGACATTGTGGCTGACACTGCCCAGCACGAATTCACGAATGCCACCGAGCCCCCTGCTCCCAATGAAGATCACATCAGCACCCTTCTCCTCAGCGTAGTCCAGAATGACAGCTGCTGGCGAGCCCTGAATCATCTCCACCTGTGCCTGCACACCTTTATCGCTTACGCGGGTCTTCACGTCCTCTGTAAGCTGCACAGCCAGATCATAATAATCCTTGTTCACGGATGCTGGAAGCGGTGCAAGCCCTTCACCGATGAAGACTCTTGGAAAATCAAACGCATGAATGATATGAAGCTGAGTATCCGGTGAAGCCTTGGCCACATCAATGGCACGATCCAGTGCTTTGTTGGAAGCCTTCGAACCATCGTAAGCTACGAGAATTTTGGAGAACAACATGTTGCATCCATCCCTTCTATAAGCTCTCTGTCCTATTGCGGTTACTCTCGTAAGCGAAGAATACCTATGGCAAGAAATAGCCGTACATGACAGCATTCAAAAATAACAGCAGCGGAATACCGAACACAAAGCTGTTATGCTTCGTCTTGTGGCGCTTGCGATACATCGCAATCCATACTCCCAGACTGCCTCCAATGAACGCGAGTAGGAATAGAGTACGCTCAGGAATACGATCACGACGCTTGCGTGCACGCTCCTTGTCATCCGACATCACTAGGTAACCTACAATATTAATAAATATAAACCATATCACTAATCCAGTAATCATGCGGATCAAGCGGTCCCCCTATCCCGGGACATCTCCCCGTACCTTCATTATAGACCTCACAGGTGGGATGTTCAACGCAGGAAACAGGAGGAACCACTAGACAGTCAGATAGTCGGTAGTCAGGCGATCGTATCCAGGTGGCAGCACCTATAGCCAGTGGTGCAGCTAATCAAGGTATCTGAGAGGGCTAGTTGTACAGCCAGTAAGCCGCTGCCATTACTTGTTGGACAGACTAAGATTCCTGCTTGGGAATACCATTGAGACTCGCTGGACGTCTCTCAGCCTTCACGGGTCGTGCTGCAATATGCTCTTCCCTGATGCTGTCCTTGTTCTGCTGGTTATGAATCTTCTCTGGCTTATTGTGTGGCATTGGCGATTCACCTCCTCAGCTTACGTTGCCTGAAAAGGGGTAATCTTATGCGAACCTTATTGCGTCCTTGGCCCTCTCAGACTGCGAAAAGATTCGTCCTGCTCCACGAAAAAGTGATACAATGCCCCATACAGATTCGCATCATTTCGGAATGCACAGGCTGTGACCTGCGGGTTAGCCTTATGGAACGGATTGAGCCGCTTAATCTCGGCAATCGACCATTGCAATCGCTCCAGCAGTATAGGCTGCACACTGATGCCACCCCCTATCGCGAACAGCTCTGGATCAAGAATGTACTGCAGGTTCATGATCTGGACAGCCACCTTCATGCAATATGCATTGAATATGGCCGTTGCCTCCTCATCCTGCTGATTGATGAAGGCAAACACGGCCTCTCCATCAGTAGGGTCCTGAAGACCCTTCATTTCGCCGATCCTGCGTACCATCTCCACAGCCGAGCATTCCAAGCCGAAATAAGTCGCCTCTTGGGTGTCCGGGTCCATCGCGCTCATGATATAGCTGACCTCGCCAGCCGAGAGGTTCGCACCTCGCTGCAACTGCCCCCCCATGATAATACCGCCGCCGATTCCACTACCGAGCACAAGAACGACAGAGTCCTTCGCTCCTTTCACACTTCCAAGCCACAGCTCGGCCAGTGCTGCACACTTACCATCATTCTCGATGGATACATCCTTATCGTAGCGATCACGTATCAACTTCATCAAATTTACTTCATGCAGAAAAGGGAAGGAGCCGCCGTGGTATACAATACCTGTCTTCACATCAACCGCACCCGGGCAGCATACAGCGATGCCTTTAACTGAGGTCAGATCCTGCTCATCAATGATGGAGTAGACTGTATCCAGTAGCTCCTCCAGACTCGTTCTACCAATGGGTCGCTTGTTCTTGCTGACGATATCCCCCGCCGAGCTCATCAGCGCATACTTCACGAATGTCCCGCCTATATCTAATACTAAGTACATATAACCTACTCCTATAGTCAAAATATGATGATCTACTTATTCGACAGTTGACTCTTGTATGCATTTAACCTACCACAGCATATTTGAAAAAATAGCCCTGCCCACCAATGATCATATCACTGGTGGGCAAGACCTCCTATAGGCTCTTCCGTCTTTTCTGGCTCTGTGCTCTTCTGTATTCCAGCTCAGCAATGATCTCGTCATGCGGCTTCTCGAACTTGTAAAAGAACATAATAACAATGGCAAGCACACTGAATAGAACAGGTAGCCAAATGTAGCTTGTCGTAATGGCCGTGAGTGCTGCAGCCGTCTGCTCCTGATTAGGCACATATCCCCCGGCAGCCAGCATCCAGGCTGGAATCGCTCCGCCCAGGCCCGAGCCCAGCTTAATGCCAATTCCCGCCGCGGATACCAGAAGGCCCTGCGAGCGTATCCCGGACTTCCATTCGCCATAATCCACCGTATCCGCCATCAGCGTAAAGATCAGGCCTCCAGGCAAGCCCAGGCCGATCGCAGAAATGACTGTCCCTGCCAGGATAAATCCGATCTGATCTCCACCAGCCCAGATGACCAGCATACCAGCGATATTGATGACCATACCTGCTATTACTAGCGCACGCTTACTGTACTTTTTGGTCAGGAAAGGTACCGCCAGCATACCCACCAAAGTCATCATACCCAGCGTATTGACGGTAGGTACGAGCTCCTGCTGTCCAAGGTTGTAAGTTATATAGTAGATCCCGGCCGACAGCTTGATAATATACATCATGAAAAATACGAGTCCGAGCAGGGAGACAATCACCCACGGCTTGTTCCCCTTGATTGCTTTCAGACCATCCTTCAGCGGTACCGCCTCATTGCCAGCGACACCTTGTACCCGTTCTCTCGTATTCCAAAAGGTAACCAGAAACATGATAACACCAACACTAGAGAAGAGTGTCATCGTATAGAAGAAGCCTTGTTGCTGATTGCCATTTCCGAAGAAGGCCACCAGTGGAAGCAGACTGAGGTTGACGATCAGACCGCCAATTTGTCCACCAACCATTCGGAAAATGTTCGCTACTGTTCTCTCCTGAACATTGTTGCTCATGCTCGATAGCATCGTTGTTAAAGGATTGTTGACTGCTGCGTACAGCACGCTCGATGCGATATAAAATATGTAAGCGTATACGAGTTTGCCCGACTCACTCAGATCAGGTCCCATAAACAGCAGCATAGATGATAGCGCGAACGGGATACAGAACCATAGAATCCATGGCCTGGATTTGCCCCACTTCGTATTGGTACGATCAATCAGCACTCCGAAGATCGGACTATCAATCATATCCACGAAGCGGACGACGAGCATCATCGTGCCGACTGCGGCAGCCCCCAGACCGAATACATCTGTAAAATAAAAAGTCAAATATGTCGTAATGACGGTATAAATCAGGTTGGATGCTACATCCCCCAAGCCATAGCTGACCTTTTCCTTCAAAGCCATTTTCTCATTATCGTGCTTACCGGTTGCTGCCTTGGGCACTCTTGTTACGACCTCTTCTTGTGTTGCCATTTCCCAGCCCTCCTTGATGTATAACCGCTTTCATCAAATCAGAAGGAGTCTGAGGCCAGTAGCTATTTATTCCTATTCAGAATCCGCTTACAGCCTTTTATCCCACGAAGGAAAGCGCTTCAACTCTATAATTGAAATATAAAGCGTTTCCTTTTATAATTATGGTATTTATTTGTGATAAATAGTAACCTTTTGATTTTACTTCAATAAGGAGGTTCCCTGTGCTTCTTCCCAGTGCTGCACACATACAATTGGCGGCCAAGCTCGCCTACGATGCCACGCAAATTCCTGTATTCTATATTGAAAATGTGCCTAATCCCGAATCTTCCTGGTCCTATACTAGCACCTATACCTCCAACCCGGACAAGAGTAGTCTTCCGCGGGATTGGATTAGTCAGCTTCTTGCGATGCCAGTCACCAAGAAAATTCATCTGGCCTACATCAACAGGCAGGCTGATAAGATCATTCTCATACCTGTTCAGACAGCAGACGGTGAAGGCCGACTGCTGCTGTGGCCAAGCTCCCGCAAATTCCTGGATACGAATCTATTGAATCAGCAGTTAGAGAGCTCGGCTCCTTACCCTCACGATACAACCCAACTGTTGAGCGCCGCCGTCCTGATCTATTATCTGGTGTACCATGAAGCCCTTAGCCTGGAGCAGGTCATCGAGGAGAACCAAAGCATGCTGAACAGCAAGACAGACGACGTGTTAGAACTCCAGCTCGTCTCTCCGCGCGAGAACAGTCTGTTCCACAAATCCTATTTGGCTGAGAAAAAGATCTTTGAGCAGATCAGACTAGGCAACAAGAAGAAAATGCTACTCTATCTCAAACAGCATACGGATATGAGAGGGGTCTATGGCACGCTATCCAAAAATGATAGTCTTCGTAGCAAGAAAAACCTGATCATCTCAGCTATCACCCTCGCCACTCGCTCAGCTATTGAAGGAGGGCTCTATTCGGAGCTGGCCTTTACCATGAGTGATGATTACATTCAGTATGTGGAGCATGTGCCGAGGATTGATACGATTCATCCCTTGCTGGAGGATATTCTCGTTGACTTCACTGAACGAGTGGAGAAGGTGCAGCGAGCCCACTTTTCCAAGGATATCCTGCTGTGTCAGGAGTACATATTCGATCACCTGTACGATGATCTGGATCTATGTGGTCTCGCCGATTACTTGAAGATGAGCTCCTCGCATCTATCTCGCAAGTTCAAGGATGAGACCGGGGAGGGTCTGAAGAGCTTCATTCAGAAGCAACGGGTAGAGGAAGCGAAGAACCTGATTGTTTTCTCGGATTACAGTTTAAGTGAGATTTATTCCTTGCTGAACTTTCATGATCAGAGCTATTTCATCAAGGTATTCAAGAAATATACAGGCTACACACCGAAGGAGTATCGTAACCGCTTCGTTGTGAAGCCATCATGAACAAAGCCAGAGGCATAGCCCCTGGCTGAACATGCAGAACGTATGAAATCCGTACTCTATCATCATAGTAAATGTATACTTTACACTCAGGTAGTTTGCATTTTCATATACACCACATACTGCAATATTGGTGGTGTTGGAGCACTACAATGTTGGAGCATTGCGCTGTTTCGATGTTGTAGTTTGCGTTGTTTGGGTGATGGAGTATCGCTATATTGCTATGTTCTTTGTTTTTATATTGTTACGTTGTTATATCGCTATATCACTGTTGCTGTACAGCCTATTGTCCTTTTTTCTCCATCGCAGCCTTGAGCAGATCTCCCAGATTGGAGCCGATCGACTCCTGCTTGGCATATTGCTTAACCAGCTTCTGTTGCTCCCGCTTGTTGACATGCTGTCTATCCTTATCCAGCGTCTCCGTAATGCCGCACGGCAAGCATTGCACATAAAGACCAGCCTTGCCTTCCTTAAGTTCCATCTTCTTGTGACATTGCGGGCAACGTCGATTGGATAGACGCTTCTCTGCTGAACGTCGGTAGCCGCAGTCTCCATTGGGACATACGAGGAATTTGCCGCGTTTGCCCTTCTTCTCAAGCAATCGAGTGTTGCAGTCAGGGCAATGACTGTTGGAGACATTGTGGGGTTTATATTCTGCCTTGCTTCCCTTCACAGACGCCACCAGTTCCTTCGCCATGGAACGAATCCCTGCAAGGAACGGCTCAGGCTTGCCCTGACCGCGGGCAATTCGCTCCAGCTCTGCCTCCCAGCGTGCTGTAAGCTCTGGTGTACGCAATTGCTCCGCCACCAGCTCAATGAGCTGCTTGCCTTTTCCTGTCGGATGCAGGCTGTTCCCCTGCCGATCTATCGTGTCCGAGCTGACGAGCTTCTCAATAATATCCGCACGGGTAGCTGGGGTACCCAGACCGTGCTTCTCCATCTGAGCGAGCAGAGCAGCCTCTGTATATCTCTTCGGTGGCTGTGTACGCCCACTTTTCACCAGGCAACGATTAACCGTTACACTCTGCCCCTTCTGTACCTCGGGCAACAGTCGTCCAGTGCCCTCATGGGTATCCTCGTCGGCTTCATCCTCATCATCGGTAAAGTCTCCTCCGTACACCTCACGCCAGCCATGATCCTTGACCGTGGTTCCCTTCGCATGGAAGTTATCCTCGCCCACTTGGACCGTAATGGCCACTGCATCATATCGAGCAGGCGGATAGAAAAGGCTGATGAAGCGCCGCACGATCAGATCATACAGCTTGCGCTCTTCAGGGCTAAGCTGGTTCAGCAGCAACGTCTGCTCCGTTGGAATAATCGCATGGTGATCTGTCACCTTGCTGTCGTCCACGATTCGCTTTGTGATATTAAGCTTTTGTCTCAGCAAGGGTCTGGCCAGTGACGCATAAGGGCCGACGGCAACGCTCTCCAGCCGATCCTTGAGCGTCGATACCATATCTGCAGTCAAGTAACGGCTATCCGTACGTGGATAGGTAACCAGCTTGTGCTGCTCATACAACCGCTGCAGGACATTGGAGGTCTGCTTAGCGGAGAAGCCAAATTTTCGGTTCGCATCCCGCTGCAGCTCCGTCAGATCATAGGCCAGTGGATGTGGCTCGACTTTTTCGCTCTTCTTGACCTGAGCAATGGTTCCTTTACGCCCTTCTACACGCTTCTTGAGCGCCTCTGTCTGCTTCGGATCAAATAGCCGCGCATCCCCTCCAGCAGCACGCCAAGTAGCCTGGAATGCTCCCAGATCTACAGTCACCGTGTCATACTCTTGAGACCGGAAGCCGGTTATCTCCTTCTCCCTGTCCATAATCATCCCGAGGGATGGGGTCTGAACGCGTCCCGCTGACAACTGTGCATTGAAACGGCAGGTCAGAGCCCGTGTCACATTCAGCCCGATCATCCAATCCGCCTCTGCCCGGCAGCGAGCCGATTCATACAATCGGTCGAACTGGCTGCCTGGCTTCAGGGAAGCGAAGCCCTCCTTGATGGCCTTATCCGTCTGGGACGAAATCCACAGTCGCTTGAACGGCTTCTTCCACTGGGCCATCTGCATGATCCAACGCGCCAGCAGCTCTCCTTCACGGGCGGCATCTGTTGCGATGACCAGTTCGCCAATGTCCTGACGCTTCATGAGCTGTTGAACGGCTTTGTACTGGTGATTCGTCTCTCTCAGCACCTTCAGCTTGGTTCGCTGGGGCAGGATCGGGAGATCCTCCAGGTTCCAGGTAGCATATTTATGATCATAATCCTCTGGCTCGGCCAGACCGACCAAATGTCCAAGTGCCCAGGTTACAACATATTTCGGACCTTCCAAATGGCTCTTATGCTTATCACGTGCACCCATCACCCGTGCTATTTCTCTGGCTACGGATGGCTTCTCGGCGAGCACTAACGTTTTCATGCAAATTCTTCCTTTCTGCTAGCCCATCAGGGAATAACGCTGAATTTTCCTCAATTATTCCATTATAGCATGAAGGTAATAGACTCGCCGGGGATGGACGTTCGAAACCTCTTGTTAGACTATCAGTCGGACACATTCTGGTTGAATAACCACAGTCTCATAGACTGTAATGCCTCCTCTTAAGGAGGCTGTAACGTCTGCTGTAACGCCTGCTGTAACGCCTGCTATAACGCCTGCTGCAATGTCTCTTCTAACGTTGTGTATCCGGGACGCCCCAGCGTACGATTACCCCTGAATAGGTAAGTCCTCCGCCAAAGCCGAGCAAGGCAAGCTGCTGTCCCTGCTTCAGTCGTCCTTCATCCACAGCTAGCTGCAAGGCTAAAGGGATCGACGCTGCTGATGTATTGCCACGGTACTCCACGCTGGTCAGCGTTCTTTCGAGCCCAATCGGTCCCCGTTCACACATGGCTTCAATCATACGCAGATTCGCGCTATGGGGCACGAACCAATCAATCTGTTCAGGCAACAGGCCTGCTTGGCGAATCATTGCAGTTAACTGCTCAGGCACCATGCGTACAGCCCACTTATAGACCTCTCGCCCATTCTGCACCAGTGCTCCATTCCCTTGTAGAGGAACCCCGTTCATCTGGGTGGAGAGTCCCGATTTATACAGATGGATGCCGCCTTCCCCATTCGTACCGGATATTGCAGCCAGAAAGCCTCCCTCAGCTTGACCTGCCTCTTCGATCAGAACGGCACCTGCCCCATCACCAAATAGCACACAGGTGGTCCGGTCGGTATAGTCCGTGATTTTGGACAGCGTCTCTGCTCCGACCACCAACACTTTACGGTGCAATCCACTGGTCACGAGGCTGTTGGCCAATTGCAGACCGTAAGTGAATCCCGCGCAGGCAGCATTCACATCAAGGACTCCCGTATGTGGAATACGCAGGTTCGCCTGTACACGTGATGCTGCACTAGGAAAAGCAAATTCCGTTGTGCTGCTAGCTACAATGATCATATCCACATCCTCTACACGAACAGCATAACGACGTATCAGATCCTCTACAGCACGGGTCGCCAGATCAGATACGAATTCATCCTCAGCAGCAATTCTCCTTTCCCTCATCCCTGTTCGTTGGACAATCCACTCATCACTGGTATCCACCAGCTTCTCCAGATCCGTATTACTTAATATTCGTTCAGGTACATAGGCGCCTATAGCTGTAATTATAGCTTTGGATTGCATCATTTCGTATCACCCCACAGATTTTTGAGAGCTTGCATATGATATGGATTAGACTATCCTACTATAGATTTAATTATAGCATCAAGTCTTAGTACTTGGTACTAAATTATTTTAAATTTTATTTATTATACTTACTTGGAGTTACCCTTTGTATGAGATACCGAAGCTTAGATATTCTTCCAGACTTACTGTAATAGCCATTCTGGCTGAGTCTAGTCCATAGAAAAGGTAGTAAACTAACCTTACCACCCTCCATATACAAAAAAACCAAAGCACTGTGTTGCAGTTACTTTGGCCCATGGCATGTATGGCTATTCTTTCACCTGATCAGAATATAGTCTGCATAGATATCTTGTATAACTATCAAGACAGCTATCACTGTGCGCAGAATATAAAAAAACCACCACCGAAGATCGGCAGTGGTTCTTGTGCTTGGCGGCGTCCTACTCTCCCAGGACCCTTCGGTCCAAGTACCATCGGCGCTGGAGGGCTTAACGGTCGTGTTCGGGATGGGTACGTGTGGAACCCCTCCGCTATCGCCACCAAACGTGATTTTTCGAAGCTACGCTTCTTGAAATCGCTGTGAGAAAATATCATTCCTCTGCCGTGTGACTAACACGGCATGCAAGACATTCGGTACAACACATTTGTGTGTATGAATGTTGCAGCATATCATTCAAGGTGTTACACCCTGAAAACTGGAACCGAAACGAATCATTGCATTTTACTTATAGGATAAGCCCTCGACCGATTAGTACTGGTCAGCTCCATGCATTACTGCACTTCCACCCCCAGCCTATCTACCTCGTCGTCTTCAAGGGGTCTTACTAATTGGGAAATCTCATCTTGAGGGGGGCTTCACGCTTAGATGCTTTCAGCGCTTATCCCGTCCGTACATAGCTACCCAGCGGTGCTCCTGGCGGAACAACTGGTACACCAGCGGTACGTCCATCCCGGTCCTCTCGTACTAAGGACAGCTCCTCTCAAATTTCCTACGCCCACGACAGATAGGGACCGAACTGTCTCACGACGTTCTGAACCCAGCTCGCGTACCGCTTTAATGGGCGAACAGCCCAACCCTTGGGACCTACTTCAGCCCCAGGATGCGATGAGCCGACATCGAGGTGCCAAACCTCCCCGTCGATGTGGACTCTTGGGGGAGATAAGCCTGTTATCCCCAGGGTAGCTTTTATCCGTTGAGCGATGGCCCTTCCATGCGGTACCACCGGATCACTAAGCCCGACTTTCGTCCCTGCTCGACTTGTAGGTCTCGCAGTCAAGCTCCCTTCTGCCTTTGCACTCTTCGAATGATTTCCAACCATTCTGAGGGAACCTTGGGGCGCCTCCGTTACTCTTTAGGAGGCGACCGCCCCAGTCAAACTGCCCACCTGACACTGTCCCCGTACCGGATTACGGTACCAGGTTAGAACCTAGATACGATCAGGGTGGTATCCCAAGGACGCCTCCACAGAAGCTTGCGCTCCTGCTTCAACGGCTCCCACCTATCCTGTACAGATCGTACCCAAATTCAATATCAAGCTGCAGTAAAGCTCCATGGGGTCTTTCCGTCTTGTCGCGGGTAACCTGCATCTTCACAGGTATTAAAATTTCACCGGATCTCTCGTTGAGACAGCGCCCAAGTCGTTACGCCATTCGTGCGGGTCAGAATTTACCTGACAAGGAATTTCGCTACCTTAGGACCGTTATAGTTACGGCCGCCGTTTACTGGGGCTTCGGTTCATAGCTTCGCCTTGCGGCTAACCACTCCCCTTAACCTTCCAGCACCGGGCAGGCGTCAGCCCGTATACTTCGCCTTGCGGCTTCGCACAGACCTGTGTTTTTGCTAAACAGTCGCTTGGGCCTTTTCACTGCGGCCCCCTCGGGCTATTCACCCTACCGAGGCACCCCTTCTCCCGAAGTTACGGGGTCATTTTGCCGAGTTCCTTAACGAGAGTTCTTCCGCGCGCCTTAGAATTCTCTTCTCGCCTACCTGTGTCGGTTTGCGGTACGGGCACCTTCACCTGACTAGAGGCTTTTCTTGGCAGTGTGAGATCATGACCTTCGCTACTGTAATTTTCACTCCCCATCACAGCCCAGCCTTACGATGTGCGGATTTGCCTACACATCAGCCTCACTGCTTGGACGGACATCCATCAGTCCGCGTCACTACCCTCCTGCGTCCCCCCATCGTTCATAACGGTTTACGGTGGTACAGGAATTTCGACCTGTTGTCCTTCGACTACGCCTTTCGGCCTCGCCTTAGGTCCCGACTTACCCTGAGCGGACGAGCCTTCCTCAGGAACCCTTAGGCTTTCGGCGGATCAGATTCTCACTGATCTTTTCGTTACTCATACCGGCATTCTCACTTGTATGCTGTCCAGCGCTCCTTACGGTACACCTTCAACCTGCATACAACGCTCCCCTACCCCTGATGCAAGCATCAAGCCATAGCTTCGGTGGTGTGTTTAGCCCCGTTACATTTTCGGCGCAGAGTCACTCGACCAGTGAGCTATTACGCACTCTTTCAATGGTGGCTGCTTCTAAGCCAACATCCTGGTTGTCTGTGCAACTCCACATCCTTTCCCACTTAACACACACTTGGGGACCTTAGCTGATGGTCTGGGCTGTTTCCCTTTTGACAATGGATCTTAGCACTCACTGTCTGACTCCCGGAACTAAGTCTATGGCATTCGGAGTTTGACTGAGCTTGGTAACCCTTGCGGGCCCCGCACCCAATCAGTGCTCTACCTCCACGACTCTCTTTTCCGAGGCTAGCCCTAAAGCTATTTCGGGGAGAACCAGCTATCTCCGGGTTCGATTGGAATTTCTCCGCTACCCCCACCTCATCCCCGCACTTTTCAACGTGCGTGGGTTCGGGCCTCCAGTGCGTGTTACCGCACCTTCACCCTGGACAGGGGTAGATCACCCGGTTTCGGGTCTACGTCCACGTACTATAGTCGCCCTATTCAGACTCGCTTTCGCTGCGGCTCCGGCTCTTCACCTTAACCTTGCACGGGAACGTAACTCGCCGGTTCATTCTACAAAAGGCACGCCATCACCCATAGATCGGGCTCTGACTTCTTGTAAGCACACGGTTTCAGGTTCTATTTCACTCCCCTTCCGGGGTGCTTTTCACCTTTCCCTCACGGTACTGTTTCACTATCGGTCGCCAGGGAGTATTTAGCCTTGGCAGATGGTCCTGCCGGATTCATACGGGGTTTCACGTGCCCCGCACTACTCGGGATCCGTCTCGGAGGGTGCACCATTTCGATTACAGGGCTTTTACCTCTATCGCGGGCCTTTCCAGACCTCTTCATCTAGGGTACACCTTTGTAACTCCGTGTGAGACGTCCCACAACCCCAGGAAGCAAGCTTCCTGGTTTGGGCTAATCCGCGTTCGCTCGCCGCTACTGACGGAATCACTATTGTTTTCTCTTCCTCAGGGTACTTAGATGTTTCAGTTCCCCTGGTCTGCCTCTCCTTTGGCTATGTATTCACCAAAGAGTGACTACCTGTTACAGTAGCCGGGTTTCCCCATTCGGACATCCCCGGATCGAAGCTTGCTTACAGCTCCCCGAGGCATTTCGTCGTTCGCCACGTCCTTCGTCGGCTCCTGGCGCCTAGGCATCCTCCGTGTGCTCTTATTAGCTTAACCATGATTTTTGCCACAGGCAAAAGATCAAACCGCTAATAACTTTCACTTGCTTACACAAGTTCAGCTAAAAGATGTTCTAAAACGCAATGTTTCGTTTCGGTATCCAGTTTTCAAGGTGCAATGCGCTTGAAACAAGCGCCCCGCGCAACATTCGGTACAACACAGCTGTGTGTATGAATGTTACAGCGTTTGAGTTTGAGAGTTGAACTCTCAAAACTGAGCAACGAGTGAGCAACAGGCCGAAACCTGCATATTTGAATGCTTCCGTTGCAGGAAGCGATTCTCCATAGAAAGGAGGTGATCCAGCCGCACCTTCCGATACGGCTACCTTGTTACGACTTCACCCCAATCATCTACCCCACCTTCGGCGGCTGGCTCCTTGCGGTTACCCCACCGACTTCGGGTGTTGTAAACTCTCGTGGTGTGACGGGCGGTGTGTACAAGACCCGGGAACGTATTCACCGCGGCATGCTGATCCGCGATTACTAGCAATTCCGACTTCATGCAGGCGAGTTGCAGCCTGCAATCCGAACTGAGACTGGCTTTTTAGGATTGGCTCCACCTCGCGGCTTCGCTTCCCGTTGTACCAGCCATTGTAGTACGTGTGTAGCCCAGGTCATAAGGGGCATGATGATTTGACGTCATCCCCACCTTCCTCCGGTTTGTCACCGGCAGTCACCCTAGAGTGCCCACCCGAGGTGCTGGCAACTAAGGTCAAGGGTTGCGCTCGTTGCGGGACTTAACCCAACATCTCACGACACGAGCTGACGACAACCATGCACCACCTGTCTTGAATGTCCCGAAGGAAAGGATCATCTCTGATCCGGTCATTCAGATGTCAAGACCTGGTAAGGTTCTTCGCGTTGCTTCGAATTAAACCACATACTCCACTGCTTGTGCGGGTCCCCGTCAATTCCTTTGAGTTTCAGTCTTGCGACCGTACTCCCCAGGCGGAGTGCTTAATGTGTTAACTTCGGCACCAAGGGTATCGAAACCCCTAACACCTAGCACTCATCGTTTACGGCGTGGACTACCAGGGTATCTAATCCTGTTTGCTCCCCACGCTTTCGCGCCTCAGCGTCAGTTACAGCCCAGAGAGTCGCCTTCGCCACTGGTGTTCCTCCACATCTCTACGCATTTCACCGCTACACGTGGAATTCCACTCTCCTCTTCTGCACTCAAGTCATCCAGTTTCCCGTGCGATCCGGGGTTGAGCCCCGGGCTTAAACACCAGACTTAAATGACCGCCTGCGCGCGCTTTACGCCCAATAATTCCGGACAACGCTTGCCCCCTACGTATTACCGCGGCTGCTGGCACGTAGTTAGCCGGGGCTTTCTTCTCAAGTACCGTCACTCCTTAAGCAGTTACTCTTAAGGACGTTCTTCCTTGGCAACAGAGCTTTACGATCCGAAAACCTTCATCACTCACGCGGCGTTGCTCCGTCAGGCTTTCGCCCATTGCGGAAGATTCCCTACTGCTGCCTCCCGTAGGAGTCTGGGCCGTGTCTCAGTCCCAGTGTGGCCGATCACCCTCTCAGGTCGGCTACGCATCGTCGCCTTGGGGAGCCGTTACCTCTCCAACTAGCTAATGCGCCGCAGGCCCATCCTCCGGTGACAGATTGCTCCGTCTTTCCTCACTCCTCCATGCGAAGAAGTGAATTATCTGGTATTAGCTACCGTTTCCGGTAGTTATCCCAGTCCAAAGGGCAGGTTGCCTACGTGTTACTCACCCGTCCGCCGCTAACCATCAGGAGAGCAAGCTCTCCATCAAGTCCGCTCGACTTGCATGTATTAGGCACGCCGCCAGCGTTCGTCCTGAGCCAGGATCAAACTCTCCAATAAAGTTATTGAAAAGAGCGATTGCTCATTTTGAATCTGACGAGATTTAATATCTCATTGTTTGAATCTCACTTGCGTGAAATTCGCTCACTCGTTGTTCAGTTTTCAAAGATCAACTTCGTTTTCTTTACTGAGTAATTCTCGCTCAGCAACTTTTATATCTTATCATATCCCTACCAAGTTTGCAAGCATTTATTTTAATTTCTTTTGGATGTTAACCTTGGAAACTAAATACTGCTTTGCCACTCTGATTTCTCAGTGCTTTCTTGGCCGGAATTAGAATATACCATGTTCAACAACTTAGTGCAATACTTTTTTTTCAAGAAACTTCTCTTCACTTTTTTCACTCCCACCACTTTCACCCCTATCTTGCCGTTTTCACTATATTGATGATCAGCCTATGCCCAAGCCTCTCTCACTTTTCAATAACAGGTGCCTTATTTTTTCCGTCCATCATTTCATTCGTTTCGTCTCATCACCAAACTATACGCTCAGTACACATCCAAACACTAACTTTTGCTTCTTAATTACCTAATCTATGCTCTCTGATACATCTTACTCTGCCGACAATGCTCTAGACGCAGCAAAGTAACAGTTCATTTCACGTTCCACACCCTCTCCACTGTGCTAACTTTTCTCACCATACTCACCATACTCACCATACTCATCTCTGAATTTATCCTTTGAACCATTTCGAAATAAAAAGACAAGCCTGCAATTGGGCTGCAAGCTCGTCCATTTACGATTTCATCATTTTATGCCTTGGCTGGCAGGATGCTTTTGTCGAAGTCTACCTCGAATAGATACTCATCAAGATCCACCTTCAACGCTGAGTTGAATATATTAGAAGCAATCATCTTGCAGCCAACCGTTGTGATGACCACAATCTGCTCATTCGTGAAATGCTCCTTCAGTTTCTCGTAGATAGCCGAATCAATATGATTCGGATCATTAACCAATCCTCTGCCGTAAGCAATCAATACGTTCTCTATCTCTGTGAATTCGAATTCATCGAACGCAATATTTAGTTCTTTCAACAGCTTGGCGTGATACGTAGAGCATACGAGACAATCGTTTTCTGTAGAAATCGCATAGCAATAGAAGTATACCGCTCTTGTACCAATTACATTTAACAGCTCATTACGGATCGGGTAGAACTCCATCGCCCGAAAGGACGGCATGGAATGCAGCAAGGTTTTTACCATATTCGTTACCCTTGCATTGTCTCTCAGCTTTGCCTCGTAGAACTCCTTAGCTTCTGGTGTCATATCCTCTACTTGCGCCAAAGGTATTATACTCATCCTATCGTCCTCCTCTGAATTTGAATTTCTTCAACATTTTGACCTCAACCATTCAACCTCTAATATTCAAAATAAGGAATCTCGATTCGTGGGATCGCCTGAATAAGCGATTGCGTGTAGGGATGCTCGGGCTGTCTGAATATTTGCTCTGTATCCCCTGACTCTACGACCTCACCCTGCTTCATGACCAGAACCCGATCCGATATCGTATAGATAACTTCGAGTCCATGCGCGATGAAGATGTAGGACAGATTCCGATCCTGCTGTAGCCGCTTCAGCAACTCCAGAATTTGTGATTGAACAGTCATGTCCAATGCTGATGTAGGCTCGTCACATACAATTACCGTTGGTTCAGCCGCAATGGCTCGGGCAATGCCGACACGCTGACACTGTCCCCCTGACAGCTCCTTCGGATATAGATCGCGATAATGGACAGGTAGACCGACATCCGTCAGCAGTTGATCTACTCTTCGATCGACCTCTACCCTCGAATATCTGAAGTACAAGCGTAATGGCTCACCTAGAATATCCTTGATTTTGAGTCTCGGATTGAGTGAGGATACAGGGTCCTGAAAGATGTACTGAATATTACGCTTCGTTGCTCTGCTCCGTCGCTGGCCGCTGACCACTTCACCATTCAAGGTGATATCACCCGAGGTCACCGGAATCATACCAGCTATCATCTTGGCTACGGTAGTCTTGCCACTTCCCGATTCACCGACAATGCCAAGCGTCTCCCCTTGCTTCAGAGAGAAGGAGACCTCCTTCACGGCTGCGAACTCTCCACTCGTCTTGGTCTTGTATATCTTTCTCAGATTCGAGACCTCCAGGAGCGGTCTGCTCATTCGATCACCTCACCCTCAGTACTAGTCATCATTAAGGCGGCATTGACTACCTATCGACAATGAATGACGCTCTTTACCTTATTTTTGAAAATAAATCCGCGGCATGCTGTTCAGCAGCTGCCTGGTATACGCATGTTGTGGATTCGTGAAAATATCCGTCTTGGTGCCTTGCTCCACAAGCTCGCCATTCTTCATCACAAGCACCCTGTCCGCCATCTCATAGACCACGCCCAGATCATGCGTAATGAAGAGGATACTCATCGCATATTGCTCCCTCAGCCTTCGAATCAGCTTCAGTATATTGGCTTGCACCGTGACATCCAGCGCAGTAGTCGGCTCATCGGCCAGTAGCAATCGCGGCTTGGAGGATAGCGCCATCGCAATCATGACACGCTGCCTCATCCCTCCCGACAGCTGGAATGGATACTGCTGGATGACTTCCTCCACATTACGAATGTCTACCTGATGAAGCAACTCCTTGGCTTGCTCCAGAGCTTGCCTCTTCGTTAGCCTGGTCTCTCCATGCAGACGGATCACATCCACCATCTGGGTCCCAATGGTAAAGACAGGATTCAACGCGCTGAGGGCATCCTGAAATACCATAGCCATCTCACGGCCCCGGATCGCTTGCAGCTCCTTCTCATTCATCGCAAGCAGGTCCTTGTTGTTGAAGCGAATCTGTCCGCTTGTATATCGAGCTGGTGGGGTCGGCAACAGCCTCATGATGGATTTCGCCGCCACACTCTTCCCACTACCCGACTCTCCTACCAAGCACACAATTTCGTCCTCATAGATGTCAAAGGATAAATTGTTGAAGATCGGAGACCATTGCTGCTTTTTCTCGAAGCCCATACTGACATCCAGCACTTCAATGATTTTGTTACGTGTCATGGCTGTATCTCCTCGAACATAGCAATGTCCTGTACGCCCGTCTGATTTCGCTCCTGTATTGTGTTCAGTACAGCATGCGCAAGCGCCAGATCGAAGATCTGCAAGCCGAATGCGTTGAACATTAGCTTATGCTGTGCATTTTGCTTCAGATGCGGTTGTTGATTAGGCTGTTCCTGAGGACTCTGCCCCTGATTGATACGGGATCGCTGCTCACGCTTCGCTTCAACTTGACCACAGAGTAGCTCCTCCAGCAAAGAGATTTTACCTGTCACGACTGTCTCATCCTGACGAGCCAGCTCGAACAAGGATTGACTACTGGTCAGTACACCACTCTGATAATCATCGCAGATGATATGGTCGAAAGCCGCAATGGCCTCCGGTGTAACATCCCTAATACCCGCGTGAATGTACAAATGTCCTGGTACAAAGTGAGTCGGCTGCAAATAAGGCGTGGTAGCAGAGGTAATCCCGATGACGATCTCAGCGAGATCCAGACAATCAGGCAGAGTAGGCAAGACCTTCAATTGAAGATGCCGTTCACTTGCCAAGCTCTGCAGACTCTCTGCCAAACGACTGGCATGCTGCTCGTGACGACTCCAGATATAGACGGTCTTAAGGCGGGGCAGGAAAGGAATAACCGCCATCAATTGATGCCTGGCCTGATATCCCGATCCACATACCAAAAGCGTCTGGGCATCCGGGTTCGCCAGCAGCTTAATAGCCGTGGCTGATACGGCACCTGTACGCAATCCACTGATTAGGAGTCCCTCCAAGAGCGCAAGCGGCATCCCGGTATCCAGATCATTAAGCATAATCATCGGGTGCGTGGATGAGCTGCGTCCCGCGTGCTTATGCACATGCGAGGTCCATTTAATACCGGCTATTCGCTCCTTGACTAAATATCCCGGTAGTGAATAGAAGGCCCCGGCATCCAGCTGCTCGGGAATCATGGCTATCTCTTGCGCACAGACGGCCAGACCATCAGTTTTGTGCCGGAAAGTACGCTCGATGATGGCTTGTGCTGCCTTAGGCTCAGCTATGCCGCTCTGAACGACCTGCTCATGAGTGATGATTAACATTCGGGAATCCTCCTTTCTCCAACATACCTTACTTCTACTTTTACTTTTACTTTTACTTCTGAGACTTCATAGCATAATCTGATCATAACTAATGATGAAGTAGCTGATGAAGCAGCTTGCGTCTTATGAATTTAGCGACGGACAGGTGAGCAATTCAGGGAATGGACGTCTGTACTCCATCTAGAGTCTGCCCTCCAACTAGAGGTCTGTCCTTCATCTATACCTCTGTCTCTATCGAGCCTCGGACTTGTCCCGAAGCCAATCACTTACCAAATTAATGGTCAGAATGACAAAGGCAATCACTAACCCCGGAATCGTGGACAGCCACCAGGCTGAGCTAATATAATTCTTGCCATCATTTATCATCCCGCCCCAGGTCGGAGTAGACACGTCGATACCAAGTCCCAGGAAGCTCAGGGATGCTGCAAGCAGGATCATACGCGACATCTGCAGGGCCGCCTGCGTGACAATTGTGAATAACGTGTTCGGTAGGATGTGACGACGCATGATATCCAGATTGGGTACCCCCATGGCCTTGGCTGCCTCTACATACTCCAGTTCCTTCAGCGACAGCACCTGACTGCGGACGACACGAGCGAACACCACCCAGCCGGTAACAGACAGTACAATAATAATATTGGTCAAGCCTGAGCCAAGAACTGCTACCATAACAATCGCGAGCAGCATGCTTGGAATGGACATCTGAATATCCGCAATGCGCATCATCAGTGCATCAATCTTGCCTCCATAGTATCCAGCAACGATGCCAATCATTGTACCGAATACACCTGCAAAGGCTACAGACACCATACTCATCCAGAGCGATAATCTACCACCATACAACAGCCTGCTCAATATATCTCTACCAAGCTGGTCCGTACCGAGCAGACTTAGACCATCGTGCGAGCTGTAATGGCTGAGCGGAGGGATCAGGATGTCCTGCAAAGACTGCTTGTATGGGTCATAGGGCGAGAACACGGGCGAGAAGATAGTTACCATGAATATCATGGCTAGTACCGTAATCCCGATAATCCCTTTCCAGTTGCCTTTCAGCAGAGCTAATTTATTCATTGCGACTCCTCACTTTTAATTCCTCACTTGGTTACTGCACCTTAATTCTGGGATCGATCCACAGATAGATAAGGTCTGTCAGAAAATTAATGGCAATATACAGCACGCTAATTACGAGTATGCTGGCCTGCACCAATGGGAAATCCCGATTACTTACCCCCTGGACGATTAACTGCCCGACTCCGGGCCACGAGAAGATCGTCTCGGTCACAACAGCGCCCGCAATCATGACACCGAACTCCAGACTGATAACTGTAATGACTGGTAGCAGCGCATTTTTCAATCCACGCCTGAACACCATTTGCCGCCTGGAGAAGCCTTGTGCCTTGCTTGTAATCATGTAGCTCTGCTCCAATACGTCAATGAGGGCGGATCTCATCGTGCGGGCAATTGGTGCAATCGGATATGCCGCTAGCGTGATGGCAGGCAGCACCAGCGAGGCCCAGCCTCTATTACCTGAGGTCGGGAACCAGTGTAACTGTACAGAGAAGATCAGAATAAGTACAATCCCCACCCAGAAGACAGGCAGAGACTGTGTCACGAATATCCATGTGCTTAACAAGTAATCAACAAAGCTATTCTTCTTGTATGCAGACATAATGCCTACCAGCATACCTACGACTACAGCAATCACAATTGCAGCTACAGCAAGACCAATTGTCTGCGGTAGCCGATCCAGAACCAGTTGGAGAGCAGACTCCTTAAAATATAAAGAGTTGCCCAGATTACCAGTAATCAGGTCCTTAAGGTAATCCACATACTGCATAAGCAGGGGACGATCATAGCCTAGACTGGACCGAAGTGCCGCCACCTGCTCCTCTCCAGCCTCTGGTGGTAGCATGAGTCTGGCCGGGTCTCCAGACAGGCGAATAATGAAGAAGATAACTGTGGCTGCTCCCAGCACCGCCAACAACGACTGCCAGACCCGACGGATAATATAGGGTCTCAATCCACACACACTCCTATCACCGACATATGCTGATGCTTATAATTGAAGCAGCACATATTCGTTATGAGGTCACTTTTCTAGCATTCGTACCTTTTCAAAAAGTAGTACCGCTACGCTGGCATAGCCCCTCATGATACAAGAAGCTTTGCCAGCCATGTAGCGGTGCCCTATCTTTAAGATGGCCTTAGTTCGCAGGCTTGATCGTCACTACTGGAATTGAACCATCAATACGGCCATTCCAGTTCAGTTCATTCGATACGCCGTAGTATTGATTCTCTTGATATAGGAAGATACGTGGTGCATCCTGCAGCACAATATCCTGAATCTCTTTGTACAGAGCCTTGCGGCGTTCCTGATCTGAAGTAGAGCGTGCCTCATCCAGCTTCGCATCTACCTCTTCATTATTGTAGGTAGAGTAGGACTCCCCAGAGCGCAGAATTGCATAGATCGCTGCATCCGCATCCAGTGTGTTCGTACTGCTCCAGCCCAGCACATACATATCGGATTGCTTATTGGAAGGAACCAGTGTGCGGTATACAGAGCTTTCTACATTGTTCACTTTGACAGTTACGCCGATCGCCTTAAGCTGCTCCGCAATAACCTGTGCGACATCTGTATTCTTGATGTACCAGTTGACTGTATCCAGCGTAGTGGAGAACCCGTTCGGGTAGCCTGCTTCAGCCAGCAATTGCTTCGCTTTCTCCGGATCATAGCCATAGCCATCAAATTCCCCAGCATAGCCAAAATCCTTAGGACCAATCAGGCTGTTCGTCTGGACAGCAGCCCCTTGCAGTACATTATCCACGATTGCATTTACATCGATTGCATAGTTCAATGCTTGTCTAACCTTCGGATTGTTGAAAGGCTCCTTGTCTGTTTTGAAGCCAACATAGACTGTGTTCCCCGCACGCTCAACAACCGATAGCTTGGCTGCCGAGGAGGACTCGATCAGATTGCGATTCTCTGGAGATACTGCCGTAATAATATCTACCTCACCGTTCAACAGGGCGCTCACACGTGTGGATGCTTCAGGGATTGAGCGGAAGGTAACCTTCTTCACAGCCGGCTCACCACCCCAATATTCGGAGTTCGCTTCGAGCACCACTTGGCTTCCTTTATCCCAGCTTACGAATGTATAAGGGCCTGTACCGACAGGCTTCTGGGCAAAAGCTTCCTGGCCGACTTCTTCGGTATATTTCGGCGGAACAATCTCCGTCGGATAACGATTGAAACGTGTAGGAATCAGCGGGTCAACCTTCTTGGTGATTACATGCACCGTCTGCTCGTCTATAACCTTGACCTCTTGAATGGTAGAAATATAGCTTGCAGTAGGAGCATTATTCTCTGGCTTCAGCACGCGGTCAATAGAGTATTTGACAGCCTCCGCATTGAACGGCTCACCATTCGTGAACTTGACACCCTCACGCAGCTTGAACTCCCAGGTCGTATCGTCCACCTGACTCCAGCTTGTGGCAAGGCCCGGGACCAGTTCTTCATTCTCATCACGCTTGACCAGCGTATCGAAGATATTGTCTACGACCTGTGCATTTTCAGTCAGGAAACCAGGGTCTAATCCATTGACGTCAAAGGCTCTGGCAACCGTGATCTCCAGCGGCTCCGTGGCAGCAGGCTCTGGGGAACTGCCTTCTTGGGTCGAGGTAGTGCAGCCTGCAACAACCAAGCTAAAAGCCAAGAACAATAGCAACAGCGCGGATTTCTTTCTCATTCTTTCATAACCCTCTTTCTTATATGTTGTCGGCTATCCCCACAATCAATGCTTCTTGCGGTCGTCTTTACAGACCAACACTATGGTATTTCCAGAACCCCCCGGATTTACACTCGTGCTTCTCTATAGTCAAACCCTGATTTGTGGATCTAGCCTTGTGTATCCTCTACAGAACTTTCAAGAACTCCTAACATCACGGCATAGCCCTGTGTCTTTACAGTGGACGCCGTATGTATGGATAGAATGATCGCTTGAGGCACCGGACACGATAAGACACTCTCTTCAAATCCTGGCAAGCTGACTACCTTAAGCAACTCTTCACCAAGAGTTACTATGGAACCCACCGCTGCATGGCGAAATAATAGACCTGAGGTCTCGAACCTGAGCTCCTTCACTTCACGGATCGTGGTCGGAGATTGCAGTGGTGTGAAGGGTACGACTTCAGACTGCATGCCTAGCCCCGATAGAATCATCGCTATCGAATGCTCATGCTGCCTCACTGCCTCCGGCTTCCACGCGATCCCACCTCCACTTTCCAGCAATACAGCTGGAATACCTGCCTCGCACACCGCCTGAACCAACATTCCTTTTGCATCCGATGGACACTCATATATGGCGGTCAGTTGTAGCTGATTAAGCAGACGCCCGGCGGTCTGATAGGCTTGCAGGTGATTCGTTGGCAGCATGGCGAACGGACATACATCCAGATACGCCCCTCCCCCGTGCAGGTCAATCAAGAAATCAGCATGCTGTACAATCTGTTGTAATAGCCACTCTCCATAGTGGTAAGAATAGCTATCCTTGCGTTCTTGCCCGAATACTCTGTTCAGATTCACCGAATCAACGGGGCTACCGTTAGTCCCCGCCAGACATGCTGAAGGATTGACGACAGGACATAGAATAATCTGTCCTTGCAGACTGGAAGGCACTATAGTCTCCAACAAGCGAAGTATCGCCACAATCCCGTCGTACTCATCCCCGTGAAGAGCAGCTTGCACCCACAGTGTAGGCCCAGACCGTTGTCCCTTCACGACGAAGAAGGCTGTAGCCTCATCTGCAAAGGAAAGCGATACTCTTGAGACGGTACCTTCAGGCTGTTCTGACAGGGCTGCTTCGAGTGAAGCATATTGCAGTTGTACATCTCTAGTCATGAGACACAAGCTCCTTCGGCTCTGTTGATGAATGATGAAAAATGGCAATCAAATATCCAATTAATTTCATCGGATTTAATGTATTAATGAATATTATTAGACTCTTTTCGACAGATGTCAACAAAAAATAGTATGTATATTCTTACCAATGCCACATGACGAAAAAATGACAAAAAAAAACTGCCCCAGGCCTTCGCCTAGAGCAGCTTGAATTTGTTGCGTGATTATTCTATATTAACCGAACTTTAAGTTGTATTAGAAGTAACTCCTATTGCAGTCTCGTCTAGTGAATTCAGAGACAAGAAGCGGGCAATCTCAGGATTAGCCCTCGCTACCTACCAGTACATAACGCAAGATAATCAGAATAGCCAGCACCCACATCATCCAGTGGATGGAGTATTTCTTACCCGTCTTCGCAGATGCCATATTGGCTACCAGAGCCAGAATGACATAAGTCACGATCCCGAAGGAAATACCATTAGCAATATTGTAAGTGAATGGCATGATGACAAAGGTCAGGAAAGCTGGAATCGCAATGACCATGTCCTGGAAGTCAATTTGCTTGATCGATTGAGCCATCAGTACGCCAACAACGATCAGAGCTGCTGCAGTCGCTGCACCTGGAATCAGAGCCGCAATCGGCGCCAGGAATAGAGCCAAGAGGAAGCATACGCCTGTAGTTACAGCCGTCAGACCTGTTCGACCGCCTTCAGCAATACCTGCCGCACTCTCTACGTAAGCCGTCGTTGTGGAGGTTCCGAGCATAGCACCACCAGTAACAGCTACTGCATCAACGAACATGGCTTTACCGACACGCTTCTTGCCTTCTTCCGGCTCATCCATAATTCCCGCACGCTGGGCTGTACCCACCAGAGTACCGAAGGTGTCGAACAACTCAACAAAGGTGAACGTGGCAATCGCCGAAATGATACCTGTATGCATAATACCGTTCCAGTCGAATTCCATAAAATTCAGCTGTGTAAAATCAGGGGTCCAGTGAGCGTTAGGTCCAGATAATACGCTATAATCTACTGCACCCATGAACATTCCGATCACAGTCGTGCCCAGAATACCGAACAAAATCGCACCCTTCACACGCAGAACCATCAGAATGGAGATCAGCAACAGGCCGAAGATCGCGAGCTGTACACTGGTATTCTCCAGGCTTCCAAGATGAATGACTGTCTCATAGGATAATACATTTGTGAAGGTGTGTGCCGGAATATCATTACCAGCCTCGACACCGATAGTCATAATTCCACTGTTCTTCAATCCAATAATGGTAATGAACATACCAATACCAACTGTAATCGCATGCTTCAGACCATCAGGAATGGCTACGAGCAGCGTCTGACGAACTCTCGTTACCGTCAGTAAAATAAAGATCAGACCGGAAATAAATACAGCCGTAAGTCCCATCTGCCAAGTAAACGGCTGATCGCTCGTAGCGGATGCCAATATTACAGAAGCGAAGTACGCATTCAAGCCCATTCCTGGTGCCAGTGCGACAGGGAAGTTAATGAACAGCCCCATAGCAATGGTGAAAATACCTGCTGCAAGCGCGGTAGCCAGAAATACGGAGTACCAGCCAATATCAATCTGTCCGAAGGCTGTTAGTGTATTCGGGTTGACTGACAGAATGTAAGCCATAGCCATAAAGGTCGTGATCCCGGCCATAATCTCCGTACGTACTGTCGTGCCGTTCGCTTTTAATTTGAAAAATCGTTCCACTAATCTCTCTCCTTAAATTCAAAATGTCATTGCATTTCGTACGGTTACTGCAAGACTCCTTACTACTATTGTCAGCAGACCTCTAGTTCATGTACGTGCAAAGGATTGACATTGCTTTCTCATTTTAGGGCGAGGCAGCAGGATTGTCAACCATATAAACGAACATTAATTATTTTAACTGTCACATCGTTCGTAATCTATGATATTAGGCCTTGATTTTATAAGCCATTGTATGTAATCAGACCATAAATTCATGAGAAAGAGGCTCTTGCATCATGTTCTTGGACCGCTCATAGCCACCATGTCCTATCATCCCAGAGACCAGCCTCCTCAACCACTTGCCGAGCAAGCTTGTTAGACTTGAGACTCTTAAGCCCCACTAACATTCGCCGCAGACTATTCGGTTGTTGAACACATCGCTCAATATCCTCTACCGTTAGTGTCTTCATCTCGAACATCGCCAGCTCCTCCAGCACTTGGGATGATTGCACCCATTCCAGGCTCTTCAGCCCTACATTGGCAAGTATAATTCTGTGCAGATTACTTAGATGATCCAAGGCAGGAAGCTCGGCAAGATGCGGCTGGTCCTCTACCTTCAGATTGCGTAATCCTGTTAGTTCAGAGACGACAGAGAGATCAGATAAGCCTTTCACCCGCAACAGCTCCAAATGCTGCAATGCTTCTAGTCCTGCTAGTGTACCGAGATGCTCGGCGCTGCCAAAGCTTAAACCTAGGCTTTCCAGTAAAGGCAGCTCCCTAAGAAATTCAAGCTCCTCCAGTGGCATACCCTGAAGTGTAACCTGCCTCAGACTTGTCAGCTCACCAATCACACTCAGATTACGTTGATGCCCATTCACACTCAGCGTTTCCAGATGTGTGAACCTCTTGAGCACCGAAAGATCCGTCTTCTTCGTCTTGGTCTTGCCAATTCTGAGCAGCCTTAAGTCCGCAGGAACAAGCTCCAGCACCGACAGCGAATCAGCCTCATGCACGTCCAATTCAAGCTCCTTCAGCTTAGGCAAGGCCCCGATAGCCTCCATGTGAGTTACCCGAGTGTTGCAATCTACACAGAGCTTCTCGACATAACTCATCTGCTCAAGACCCGAGAGATCACCCGGCTTCAGGTGAAAGCCATAGATTCGCCATACGATATCCGGCCTTACCCGAAAGAGCTCCTCATTCAACATACGCAGCATATCCATATCAGGTATATAGAGAGGCTCGCTGTATTGCACGATACCAACCTCTTGATCCTCAGCCAGATGCTTGATGTATTCAAGCGTCCAACCTGCTTCCATTTGAATGCGTTTGTGCATGGTGTCACCCCTTCTGTCCATTGAAAAAAATAAACTCTATACTTAGATTATCTTATCGTAGGCTCTTCTCTTGCTCAACAAGACTTGGGACTCCATGACTGATTGTAAGACAAGCATGAGGGAGCCATAAGATCATTCGACCTTCCAACAAATAAACATGGGGCTCCCATATGAACATGACAATCAGTTGTCATATTCCAGCACCTATAATAGTTGAAGGAAGCACCCATACACGTTCAATCTATAAAGCTTGTCTTTTCGCTGCGTCGCAGAAAGTTATACATTTCACAAATACAGGAGGTATTTATAATGGCAAGCTTTAACTACCCAGACAAGCAAGCCTTATTGAATGAGCTGGACAAGCGGGCTGAGCTATTCATTTCGGAGTTCGACGAGGTTCAAGAGCAGGACAAGGACGTCCTTCACGCTGATGTAGACCGGACACCCGCACAGATGCTGGCTTATCAGCTCGGCTGGATGAAGCTGGTGAAGCAATGGGAGGAGCAGGAGTTGGCAGGGCAGGAAGTTAGTATGCCGCTGGAAGGCTATAAATGGAACCAGCTAGGAGAGCTATACCGACACTTTTACAAGCAATACGAGAATCATACACTAGAGGAGATGACTATCGAATTCAAAGCAGACATTGCGCTTTATCATGCTTGGATTCAATCCTTACCAGACGAGGAGTTGTTCAAGCAAGGGTACAGACAATGGACAGGGAAGCTTCCCCAGTGGCCGATTGCGAGATGGATTCACATCAATACCATCGCACCTTTTCAGACATTCCGTACAAAGATTCGCAAATGGAAAAAGGGTCGCCCTATTCATTCATGAAAGCTGCCATACTCGGGCTTGGCTACCTTACCTACATCCAAACCGGAGTAAGGTGGCTAGAGCCCTTCAAGCGGCCTGGTGGGCAGATCAAAGGGCTCTTTTCAACAAGCTATATGCTGGTGATAAAAAGTATAATTACTGATTACTGATTACTAATTTCTGATTACGTATTACACAATATTTTCTTTATAAATAGAATTCCAGCTCATTTTTCTTCGCTGCATATTTCAACATGTAGTCCCCGTCTCCCTCCAGCCTTCTGGATGCTATCTTGATCTGGGTGTAGTCGAGCCTCGACTCTCGAAGCACACGCTTGACTGCTTGTATTCCTAGCTCTTCAACGATTACGAAGCAGTATATGTTCAGGGCATATTGTGTGACCGGACTCGCTGTCTTCCCCATGTCGTATCCGTCGACATCCCCCAAACCCATCCATCCCAATTCATTTTGCAACGCTTCGCTGGCTTTGTCCTTGAGCCACAGATCACGCTTGCTGCCTGCCATACTCTTCATCGGATACTGGACGATTAGCATATAGCCGTCATCCTCCCAGGGAGCCTGATAGCCTTTGGCATGGTATTTGTCCATGAAATCCCGTCTGAATTCGTCCTCGCTGCTATATATGCCCGGGAAATCAATTCTACTCGTTGTGCCACGGGTGCCGACTGTGCCAGCATGCTCAACGACCTGGCCTTCCTCGTGCCAGTACTCCACATACAGCAGCTTACCATCCTGTTCTTTTTTGTATAATTTGATCACGCTCTGCCCTCCATTATCGTTGTGTGCTGCCATTCTTCATAGATAACGGCATTTCGTATGTAAACTAGTATCTTGACCAGATCAAATGTGAGTATGGAGCTCCTGCACCGGCATTCCAATACGAATTTGGAGAGTTTATATCGGATAGGGATAAGACGTCAACATGAATTCACATATTCACGCTTCGCTTGAAGTCATACTTTCTCAATACGGATGTTATCCTCCTGCACCAGAATAACTTCAGCATTACTAATAGGGTATAAATTTAATCGGCTCCCATATTCCTCAATAATGTTCTCCACTGCTCTAATGAACGGAATGTTCGTATGATGGGGTACGGGATAGAAATCAATGACCCCCAGTGCTGCAAAGGTATCCAAAGCCGGACCTTCCTGCACATGATCCATGAGCCGAGCATATTCAATTGAGGGCGTCAGAATCATGGAGCCAGCGGATTCACCAATAAACATCTTTCCAGCTTGAACCTCTTCTCTGATGATTACATCGGCACCGCTTCTTTTTAACTCTTGAAGCAGATAAAAGGTGTTGCCTCCACTAATATAAATGTAGTCATTCTCTCTAATCTTATATTCCATCTCTTCTTGCATGGCCGTGCTTAGTTCAAGCTCATCGACGATCAGCCCCAAGTTCTCCAATGCTTTCTTTGCTGATTTCACATAAAATTTGACCTTCTCCGGAATACTTGCCGTCGGGATAAAGGTGATCTTCTTCCCTTCCAACGGTTCAGCGGCGAAGGTGGCTAATGATGGAGCGACATCCTTAAAGGACGAGGATAGGAATAATTTTAGCATCTTAAATTCTCCTTTGGGCAGCTTGAATTGGGGCAGCATATGTATAACTGATTTCAGATATATTATAAAGCATAATATCGTCAAAAGATGACACCTTTGAACAAGTCCACGCTCACCCAATTCCACTCGTAGTAATATGGAAAAAGAAGACTCCTGTCATACAGCGATATTTCTCAGCCACAGCAGAAGTCTTGATATAATGTTACGAACCTCAACTTAACGGTCTAGTTTATTCATCACGCTGTATGAGAGCAAAGAGTAGATATGTTTATTCCGCTCAATACGAAAATATATCTTGATAGAATAATAGTACTATTTCCAAAGTTACTATTGGAAAGGATGGAGCTAAAGGATATTAAACTTAATCAAGATAAAAGATTCTTGAATGCGTAGTTTAAGCGAAATACAAATAAGACTCGCTAATGAATAAGCGTTTTAGACTAATAATGTTGCCTTATTATTAATGATTTATTATTTCCAAGATCACTAACATTTAACCGAGTATGATAGTTTCAATATTAATTCTATGTATTAATTTATAGCGAGACCTATTGAAAAATAAACTAAAACTTAAATTTATTATTTGGACTACGAAAGGCTATTATTATATGATTCGTATTCTTCAAATCTATTTTTTTATAAAAAATCCACTAAATACTATTATACACTTCAATTACTATAAATCTAAAAAGTTCCTCTAAACTTCGATCTTCGAAGACCTTTGATTCATAAATTTTGATTATTATTTCTAAGGAAATTGCATTTTCCCCTCTCTCATAGTTACTAACCATTCTACCAGATAAACCTATTTGCTCTGATAATTGAGAAATAGTCAAACCTTGAGATTTCCTTAGTTTTCTTAAACGTTTGCCCATTTCAAATATTCTATCATCTGCATAAATATTTTTTCTACTTGTCAAAATATGAACCCCCGGTGCATGTTTTTTTAAAATTCAATAAACTAATATAAAGATAGTTACAAAATACAAAAAAAGGAAGTGCAATGATGAGTAAATTAAATAAGGTATTTATGTATAAAAAAAATGTTTCTATGGAGAGTCCCTATCCTGATGACAAAAGAATGGTTTACCATTTTTGGATTGACTTAAATGAAATCCCCCCTGGTCTCCCAACAGATGTAAATCCAAGAGATGTAAATGATAAAACAAAAGTTTACAAAAAAATAGCTAATGCAATCACCTCAAGTGATGAATCTTTCTTCGTAAACAATCGAGGTATCCTAATCGCTGCGAAAGACGTTAAAATTGATACTTTGAATAGAAAACTAACATTAGACCTCGGCGATGATGATGATGATTTTTCTAAGACGTTATACGGTGTACTAGACGGCGGACATACTTATAACGCAATCCTAAAGTATCGTAAAAAAAACGATCAAAACATCAAACAATATGTTCATTTAGAAGTTATGACTGCAGTAAGAAACATTGATGAACTTGCAAGTGCTCGAAATACTAGTGCTCAAGTTTCTGATAAAGCGATAGCTGAACTGGCTGAAAAATTCGAATTCGTCAAAGCCGTTTTAAACGATCAACCATATGCTAACGAAATCTCTTACCGAGAAAATGAAACTGACAAAAGACTAGATTCTGTTGATTTTGTTCGATTAATGTTCTGCTACAATATTTTCAAATATCCTAGAGATTCAAATGTACAACCTATTTCAGCATATAGTGGGAAAGCCCAGGTTTTAAAAGATTATCTCACAGAATATGATAATCCAAACAATCCTTATAAATTAATAGCACCTTTGCTACCTAAAATAGTTGAACTTCATGACAGAATCGAAAAAGATATGCCCACAGCTTATCTAGAATTGAATTCATCAGGTCGATTTGGAAGTGTAAAGGGTGTTGATCGAAAAGAAAATAGCACTACTAAATTTTTCGCTGAAGCAACAATTCATCAAATTTCTCAAGGTCTTATTTTCCCTATTGTTGCTTCGTTCCGTGCTTTAGTTAAGGATTCTAATAATGGACTAACGTGGGAAGTCGATCCACTTATCATCTGGGATACTATCAAATCAAAATTAGTTAATAATACAATTGAAATGTCACGACAACTTGGTAACAATCCTCAAAGTGCTGGAAAAAGTTCAACTTTATGGTCTCAAAACTACGATGCTGTTAACACTGCAAAACTACAAGTTCTGTTTGACCAATTAAATAAAGATTAATACTTCTTATTATGGAATCAAAAAAAGCTTGGAAGAAACCCTAGGGGCTCTCCAAGCTTTTTGTAATTGTTATTTAGTTACTCCCACTCAATCGTCGCTGGCGGCTTGGAGGTGATGTCATATACGACGCGGTTCACGTTATCCACTTCGTTAACGATCCGCACAGAGATTTTCTCCAATACGTCCCAAGGGATACGTGCCCAGTCAGCTGTCATGCCATCAATGGAAGTAACGGCGCGAATACCTACCGTGTAGGAATACGTACGTGCATCTCCCATGACACCTACGCTCTTCATGTTCGGCAGTGCCGTGAAGTACTGCCAGATCTCGCGATCCAGGCCAGCCTTCGCAATCTCGTCACGCAGGATGTAATCGGAATCGCGCACGATCGTCAGCTTCTCCTCTGTCACTTCACCCAGCACACGAATAGCCAGACCCGGGCCTGGGAACGGCTGACGCCATACGATCGCTTCTGGCAGACCGCACTCTTCGCCTACCTTACGCACCTCGTCCTTGAACAAGGCACTCAGTGGCTCGATCAGCTTGAACTTCATGTCTTCAGGCAGTCCACCAACGTTGTGGTGAGACTTGATCGTCTGAGCAGTAGCTGTACCGCTCTCTACGATATCCGTATACAGCGTACCTTGTGCCAGGAAATCAAAGTCATCGAAGCGAGCCGACTCCTCTTCGAATACATAAATGAACTCATTACCGATGATTTTACGCTTCTGCTCCGGATCATCCACACCTACCAGCTTGGACAAGAAACGCTCACGCGCATCAATCTTCACGACCTTCATATCGAACTTGCCGACAAAGGTCTCCATAACGCTCTCTGCTTCGCCTTTACGCAGCAGACCATGATCAATGAACATACAGGTCAATTGATCGCCAATCGCCTTGTGAATGAGCATAGCCACGACAGAAGAATCCACACCGCCGCTCAGTGCGCACAGAACCTTCTTGTCCCCCACTTGCTCGCGAATTTCACGAATCTGATTCTCAATGAAGGACTCCATCGTCCAGTTGCCTTCACAGCCACAGACTTCGTACAGGAAGTTACTGATCATCTCATTACCTTTTAGGGAATGGCGCACCTCGGGATGGAACTGAACAGCATAAAAGTTCCGATCCGGATGGCTCATCGCCGCAATCGGAGCACTCTCTGTACCTGCGTCCAGCTTGAAACCTTGTGGCAGTTCAGTAACATGATCACCATGGCTCATCCATACGGTTTGCGAAGCATCCAGCCCTTTCGCCAGAGCAGATCCTTCATTGAACTGCACGTCTGCCTTACCATACTCACGCTTGCCAGCACGTTCTACCTTTCCGTTCAGCTGCTGAGCCATGAGCTGCATACCATAGCAAATACCAAATATAGGAACTCCAAGATCATAAACAGCCGGATCTACGTGAGGAGCATTCTCGGCATACACGCTGGATGGACCGCCAGAGAACACGATTCCTTTTGGAGAAAGCTCACGGATCTTGTCGGCAGGTGTATTATATGGAAGCAGTTCGCTATACACACCCAGATCCCGGATTCTTCTTGCAATCAATTGGTTGTATTGTCCTCCAAAATCCAGAACAACAACGATTTCATTAGGCTTATTCATTACCGTGCCTCCCTCAATTAATGGATTCATTATACGCAACGACAAAACACGTCGTCAAGGAAGGCACTTGTCTTTTCAAGATATCCCAGAACACAGACTCTTTAGGCGAACAGATCTTAATGATTTCAGGCATATCATCTCTTCCAAATAACCAGGGTGAATTGGTTCTTTGGCCACGGAAGTCTGCCACCGCCTGCCAATCGGCTGAATCCATTATTCCCTATCAATGATGAACCACATCAGCTGTCCCGAGCTTCACGGGTCCTAATGCATTCATTCATTCATCATATAGCCCTGATTCGATACTCCGCCGATGGCTCCCTCTCATATGTCACGGTATAGCCCAGTCCTTCCAGTAAGTCCCTCAGTGGCAGGTAAAGACTATCCGCTCTCATTTCAATGCTTGAATTCATCATATTCACACCTTGGGCTCCTTGGACTTCTTGTACATAATTCCTGTTTGCCTTGCTTTGGATAAAGGTCTTACTCATATATGCATTTTGAAGCAACTTAGTTTTCATCAGATAGTCAGTAAAATACTTTACACCACCCGTCAGATTGGATAGAGTACTGATACTTGCATTCCTGCTGTGAGCACTGACCATCAGGAGAGGCACATCGCGCTTGGGCACGCAACTCATTTTGCCGCTATTATTCGTCTGAAAGATCCCACCTTGTCGGGCATGAATCTCTATATATCGTTCGCCTATGCGTACAGAGGCGATCCCTGTCTTCGGCTGCCAGACCACAGTGCCGCCCAGCTTCTCCACAACACTGCGTAATGGGGCAAGCACATGCCCTTGCTTCCATTCATACTCGCTCGCGGACAGGCTCAATTCTTGTGCTCCTATAGCGACATGTAGAGCAGGTCCAGACTCAAGCAGCGCACGGTTCGTCAAGATATGCTCGGCGATCCAGCTCTTCCCCGGTTGGGAACGTGTAAGCGCCTTTGCCTTCTGTGACACCGGGAACTGCCACTGCCGCATCTCTGGAGTGAGTACAGCAAAGGAATACCCTGCCGCCTGGTACTTCTTTATGATTCGAGGCAGTGCCTTCACCGTCTCTCCCCTTGCCCCTCCATCGTGTAGCAACACCACCTTGTCTCCGCGTTCCGTAATCCCCCGGGTAGACTGCTGTACAATTTCTTGTGCCGGAACACCTGACCGCCTCGAATCACCGCTGTCCACATTCCAATCCACCACCGTATACCCGGCCTGATCCAACAGGCTATAGTAGACATCATCAAAATGCCCATAGGTTCCTCCAGGCGCTCTTACCAAGGCAGGACGCTCCCCTGTAACACTATGAATAATGCTCTCCGTTCGCTTGATCTGACTCCAGAATTCCTGAAAATTGCGATATAGCTCCTCGTAGCTATGATTATAGGTGTGATTACCGATAACATGACCTTCCTCTGCCATACGCCGAATCAACTCTGGCGACCTCACGGCATGCTCTCCTAATACAAAGAACGTTGCTTGCACATCATATTGCTGTAGGATGTCGAGCACCTGCCCGGTGTATTTGCCTGGTCCGTCATCAAATGTCAAATAGACCGTGTTGCTGTCTGTAGTCCGAGCTGAGGCTGCTATCGTGGATGGCTCCGAGCCTATTGATCGGCCAGGCTGTAACAGGGGGGTATCCACCTGAAACCGTGCTAGCGCCTGCTCGTATGATAGAATGGACGTGAGCATCCATAGAATGGTTATACACACAACGAATCTATATCTCATCGTGATCCCTCCATATATTGAACCTAGTATTTTTTGATAAAATATATGAAATGATGAAGTTAAATAGACTAGTCTGGTGCATATTTCGAAAGAAAGATATCGCAGAGGAAAACAGGAGTGAATAGCTGTGGAAGTGCTGCAATGGATTGAGGGTTTATTCGAAAATTACGGGTACTGGGTTCTCTTCGTCGGACTGCTGCTGGAATTCATCGCCTTGCCTTTCCCTGGGGAGACATCCATGGCTTACGCCGGGTATCTTGCCTATGCAGGCAGCTTGAGCTTCTGGCCCTTGATCGCTCTGGCCTTCCTAGGTACGACCATTGGCATGAGCATCACGTACTGGATTGGCCGCAGAGTGGGGCTTCCTTTTATCGAGCGTTATGGAAAATGGCTATTGCTCAAGCCTGACAAATTCGCCCTGACCCAACGCTGGTTCGTCAAATATGGCTACATGCTCATCTTTGTGGGCTACTTTATTCCCGGCGTGCGCCATTTTACGGGCTATTTCTCGGGCATTACAGCTGTGCCATTTCGCAAGTTCGCGCTCTACGCCTATAGCGGGGCCATGTTCTGGGTCATACTCTTTATCAGTCTGGGAAAAGTATTTGGCCCACAGTGGGATACCGTATTCCTGTTGGCGGAGCGTTATGCCATAAGGATCGTGATTACTATAGCAATGGTGGGGGGAATCCTGCTGCTACTCAAATATCGCAAGGCTCTATTTCAAATCTTCTCTTCTTCATCGAAAAAAGATATTCGTTAGCTGAAGGATGGCTGCAGTCAGCTTTCTGGCACTAAAATGCGGGACACAAAAAACGGGGCCTTGTAATCAATCACAAGGGCCCGTTGGGATTGTACTCATTTTCAGAGTAATTAGATAAATGAATTATTATGTAGAGATGCCACTCAGGATTCTGAAATATGCTGGAGCACGCTCTCAATATGCCCCTTCACCTTCACCTTGCGCCATTCCTGTACAAGTATTCCTTCTTCATCAATCAGGAAGGTGGAACGCACAATCCCCATATACTGCTTGCCATACATTTGCTTCTGCTGCCATACACCATAAGCCTCTGATACGGTATGCTCCTCATCAGCCAATAGCTGGAATGGCAGGCCGTACTTCTCGATGAACTTGCTGTGCCGCTGGAGCGGATCTGTGCTTACACCGAGAATGATTGCCCCTTGTCCAGTGAACTGCTCATGATGATCTCGGAAGTCACAGGCCTGTGTCGAGCAGGTTGCCGTCAGATCCTTTGGATAGAAATACAGTATCACCTTGCTCCCACGGTAATTTGATAATTTGACCATACCGCCCTCACTGCCAGGCAGCTCAAAGTCGGGCGCTGGTTGTCCTATGATTGCACTCATGCCCCTTTACCTCCTAAATATTTAACTAGCTGAATGAAGTCTTCACACAAGGACAGAATTTATTCAATCCACACGTCAAGCTCTCTTCTATTAAAAGCTCTGAAGTCAAAAAATACAAACTTTGCTCCAAGCAATTGATTCCTTCATTACCACTAATGATAAAGGCAGCCTGCATGGAAGCCATGTTCACTAATCCGAAATACGCTTCACAAGCAGCTGCCTACTTAATTCTTATTCACTTGATTTCTTAACTTTAATTTCACTCTAGCCCATTATGCCGTGACTTTATTACTCCATGACTCAGGAGCCTGCTCCCCGATAACGGCGCACTCCATGATTCCAGGCCAGCAGGCCCAAAGTCAGGAAGATAGCACCCATGACTGGAGTAAGCAGTGCCATCATGCGCATCTCGGAGCGCTCCAGGAACAACGAGGCTGGATAGACTCCTACGAACGCGAACGGAATGATCCAGGTCAGCAGCACCTGAAGTGTTCTGTTGTAGATCGTAACTGGATAGCGCCCATAGCCCTGGATGTTGTACATCAGCGGAATGATTCCGGTTGGCGCATCCGAGTAGAAGGACAGAGACGTCAGCATCGTATAAATCCCTGTATAAATAGCAACTGAGCTTAACGTCATAATGATTAAGCCCGGAATGTACCACCATTCGAAGACCATGCTCATCTGCGCGCCACTGGCGATCATGATGATCACACCGACCAATGAACCGACCAGCGCAGGTGGGTCCACATTTTCCAGCATGATCTGGAATAGATTATGGGCAGGACGTGTCATGACACGGTCCATTTCCCCCTTCACGATGTACCTTTCTCCGAACCCCCACATGTTGACAAAACAGTTGAACACGCCGAAGGGAACCATGAAATAGCCGTAGACGAACAGGACCTCACTCTGACTCCAGCCGCCAAGATTATCGGTATGCATGAATACCACAAAGATGAAGATCAGGTTCGTGGCCTGGAACAATAGATCGGATACGACCTCCACCCAGAAATCGGCACGGTAGGTCAGTCTGGATTTCATGTAATTTTTCAAATATTCAATGATTAAGCTCCAATAATACTTCATTACACCTATCCTCCTTGCACGAACAGACGGCGACGCGCCAGACGCCAAATGATGATCATGGGGATCAGCAGCAGGATGAACCACAGGACCTGAATCCCTAACACATTCCAGATCCCTGTCCCCTGCACACGCCCGGTAAACACGGAGCCCGGAAGGTAGGTTATCGCCTGAAAAGGAAGCCAGGCCGAGAGGCGTTCCAGCCAGCCTGGAAATAAGCTAATAGGCACTACCAGACCCGAGAAGAGATCGACAATGACCCGCTTCATCCGCATCATACCTTCATTATTTTCAATGAAGAATGCAGACAGGCCTGTAATGACATTCAATTGCGAATTGATCAGGAAGCTGAAGAACAGCATCACGAGAAATCCGATCCAGGCGTAAGGGTCGCGGGGAAGCTCCACCGGGAACAACAGGATGGCAATAAGCATGCCCGGGATCATCAGCATCAGAAAGCGGAACATTCCCTCGCCCAATCCCTGCGTCATTTTGACCAGAATATAGTTATAAGGCCGTATGATCTGGATGGCAATGCTCCCATCGCGAATATCCGTCGATATCTCACGATCCAGGTTGTTAAAATAGAACGCCCGGGCCATCCACGATACGGCCACATAGGTGGTCATCTGCGCAGCGGTGAAGCCTCCAAGCTCCTTGCTACCGCCTCCATAAATCGCCATGTAAGTAAAGTAATACACGCCGATATTCAGGGTATATATAAGTATGCCTGAGTAATAATTGATCCGATAGGCCAGCATCGTCAAAAAACGAATGCGAATAAAATCGGAATACACACTAAGCATGCGTGACCGCCTCCTCTTGCGGGGCAGCAGCCTCCGGTCGATCAGCGGAACCCGACTGGTAGATTCTGCGTACAATATCGTCCGTATTTGTCTCGATAATTTTGATATCCGTAATGTCCGTGCGCCCCACGACGACACCGAGCACATCGGATACGTTATATTCCAGAGGAATCCATACCTTGGCCATCAGATCATGCTCAGCTTCCCATTCTACTGGCATGCCAGCAGTCCATTGCCGAAGCTGCTCCAGGCTCGCAGGTGTCCCGAATTGGAACAGGACCTCCCGCCCGGTTCCCCAGCGAGATTTCAACTCATCAAGGCCACCATCATAGATGATGTTCCCGTCATCGAGCATAATGACCCGGGAGCACAGTGCCTCGATATCCTGAAGATCATGGGTAGTAAGCAGAATCGTCGTTCCATGCTCGCGGTTCATATCCTTGAGGAATTCGCGTATTTCCGATTTGACCACAATATCCAGTCCGATCGTAGGCTCGTCCAAGAAGACAATTGACGGATTATGCAGCAGAGCTGCTACCAGTTCACAACGCATCCGCTGTCCCAGACTAAGCTTGCGAACGGGACGATTAAGCAGTTCCTGAAGCTGCAGGCGCTCTACCAATTCATCTAATCGACGCTTGAAGTCCGCATCTGGAACCTGATATACTTTCCGAAGCAGCTGAAATGATTCAATGACGCCAATATCCCACCAGAGTTGACTTCGCTGTCCGAATACGACGCCGATATTGCGGACGAACTGTTCTCTTTCCTCATAAGGCGTATACCCACCTACCTTCAGCGTTCCTGAGGTAGGCACCAGAATGCCCGTAAGCATTTTAATCGTAGTCGATTTCCCCGCCCCATTCTCTCCAATGTAGCCGCAAATCTCCCCCTGCGGAATCTGAAAGGAAATATCTTTTACAGCCATCACTTCCCGGTATTCGCGTCGAAATAAATCAAGGAAGGCACCCTTCAAGCCCTCCCGGCTCTTATGGACATGAAACGTCTTGCGCAATTGCTGAACATCAATAGCTAACATATTGTACCTCACTGTGTAATTGATTGAGCTCCAAAAAGAAATTATAATGTAATGAATTGAAAAGGGAAAGGGAGAACAGGAAACATGACCAGAAAGACCAAAAGAACGATCTGGACCGTTTTGGCTGTCGTAGCCGTTGCGGTGATCGGTGTTGTCATTTTTTATTTTACATCCATATATAATCAGTTGAATCAGCTTCAAAAAACTGGGGAGGCTTCTCCGTTCCATAATATTGAGAAAATCGACAAGGTTGTGACTCCTGATCCACCGAAATGGGAAGGAACCGAGCGAGTCAACATCCTGCTCATGGGCGTTGATTCTCGTGATGCTCAGGACGAAGGCGTTCCACGTTCAGACAGTATGCTGGTGTTGTCCCTGGACCCTGTGCAGAAGAAATATCACTTGTTCTCCTTGCTTCGCGACACGTACACATCTATTCCTGACCATGGAAGAAATCGGATCAATACCGCGATTACCCACGGCCCAAATACAGCAATGAAGGCCGCAGGCGACTTACTGGGAATTGATATCCAATACTACGTATACACAGACTTTCAAGGCTTCATCAAGCTGGTCGATGCGATTGGCGGTGTGGACTTTGAAGTCGAGAAGGACATGAAGTACATCAGTAAGGCCGATAAGCATCTCTATGACATTGACCTCAAGCAGGGCATGCAGCATCTGGACGGAAATACAGCCTTGCAATATGTCCGTTTCCGGCATGACAAGATGTCCGACTTCTCTCGAACTAGTCGTCAGCGGGAATTGCTAAAGGCTATTGCTGAGAAAATGCAGACCACGACCTCCATTGCCAAGCTGCCGAGCATTCTGGAGCAGGTGAATCCGTTCATTGATACGAACCTGTCCGTGAACGATATGTGGAAGCTGGCTAGTGTAGGGTACGAGAGCAAGTTTGGTGGCAGCGAACAGATTCCACCAATGAACATGCTCAAGGAGGAACGTATTAATGGAGCAGCTGTCCTGACTGTTGGCAGAGAGGATAAGCTTAAGGAATACATTCAGGAATTCCTGAACTCCACGCCTGAGGAGGAGACTCCAGAGCAGGATGACACGGGAACGGGTACAGGGACGGATAGCAAATCACCGCCTCCAACAAGTCCCCGGGAATCTGCATCAGAGCCTTCTTCTGGCAGCAGTAGCAGCCGAGCATCTGTATCTGACATAAATTAGAAGAGATACTGATTTTCATCTAAATAACATTCAGCAGCAGTTCATGGATGCTCTCCACCCTGTATGGGGGAGGGCATCTTTTTTTGTGCCGCTCACTGCACGTGCTGTGCTTTGAAAAACAAGGAGTTTAACGGACTACTGGATAGCCTTTCCTCCAAAACTGTCACATAACCTGCGGCAGCAGTCTGATATAATAGCTATGTTACCCGCATGCAGCACAGCTTATAAATCAGGTTATCGCCTGCTGACAGGCGCAGAAAGGAATCTATATACATGAATCGAGACACTTCAGCATCATTGTATCAGGAAGCACTGGAGCATATTGTAGGTGGGGTCAACAGCCCTTCGCGTTCGTTCAAGGCTGTAGGCGGTGGCTCCCCCGTCTTCATGAAAAAGGCAGCCGGGTCCCACTTCTGGGACGAGGACGGCAATCGTTACATTGATTATCTGGCGGCATATGGCCCCATCATTACCGGACATGCCCATCCACATATCACTAAGGCCATTACAGAAGCGGCGGCAAATGGTGTCCTCTACGGTACCCCTACCCGACTTGAGATTAAGCTGGCTTCTATGCTCAAAGAGGCTATCCCATCTTTGGACAAGGTACGCTTTGTGAACTCGGGAACCGAGGCCGTCATGACGACGATCCGGGTCGCACGCGCGTATACCAATCGCAACAAGATCATCAAATTTGCGGGCTGCTATCACGGTCACTCTGATCTGGTCCTGGTCGCAGCTGGCTCGGGTCCCTCTACATTAGGAATTCCTGACAGTGCAGGCATCCCAGCGAGTCTGGCGAGCGAGGTCATCACCGTACCGTTCAACGACTTGGACAGCCTGAGACAAGCCCTGGAGCATTGGGGGGATGAGGTTGCTGCCGTGATGGTCGAGCCGATTGTCGGTAACTTTGGCATGGTCATGCCCGCACCAGGCTTCCTGGAGGGATTGTGTGCGATGGCTCGCAGCAACGGCTCCCTCGTAATCTATGACGAAGTCATTACTGCCTTCCGCTTCCACTACGGGTCCACGCAGACCTATTCAGGACTGGATAATTTAGAGGCTATCCAGCCTGATCTAACGGCCCTTGGCAAGATTCTGGGTGGTGGACTACCTATAGGCGCCTATGGCGGCACCAAGGAGATTATGGAGCAGGTGGCACCACTCGGTCCTGCCTATCAAGCAGGTACGATGGCAGGCAATCCTGCATCCATCTCGGCAGGCATCGCCTGTCTTGAAGTTCTCCAGGGAGAAGGCGTCTACGAGGAGATGGAGCGTCTCGCGATCAAGCTGACCTCAGGACTGGCAGACTCCGCGAGCAGACATGGTGTCCCTCTTACGATTAATCGCATTCGAGGAGCCTTCTCCACACACTTCTGCGATCATCCAATTACCAACTATGATGAAGCACAGGATACGGATGGTGAAGCCTTCGCCAGCTTCTTCCGCCACATGCTAAATCGTGGTATTAACCTGGCTCCATCCAAATATGAGGCTTGGTTCCTGACCACCGCCCATACAGATGAGGATATCGACGCCACGCTGGAAGCTGCGGATGAATCACTCCGATTGCTCGCTGCGGGCAAGTAAGAGCGTGGACGAACCTTGCAGGCTGTCGCTAGCCGAGGCCAAGAATTGATGACCTGACGGAGCGTAAGCTAGTCCCTTATTCAGCTTGTTTTTGTTAGCTTGTTCTTGTTAACTATTTCTTGTTAACTATTTCTTGTTAACTTGTTTATCTTAAATTGTTTGTATGTCTTGTCCCATTTGGTCTGCTAATTATATAGTGCCACTATACAGGGCTATGCTGCTGTCTTTTCCAAGACTGTGTCATAGCCCTGTTCGTGTGACTAACAACGTCTGTGGACGATGGGCCGCTTAACCAGATCCCTTGGACTCATCCCGCCCTATCTTTTGCGGCGATCCAGCCGTTCCAGCTCCTCACGTACCATCACCAAGCCCCGTTCGATCTGCGACTCATGCACATTGGAAATGTTCAACCTCAATAACGGTGTAGCTCGATCCTGATCTGCAAAATATCGATTAGCTGTGTCTGCATGCACCCCTCGCTTAGACAGCCCGCTAAGTAATGCCCTGTAGGACAGGTTTGCAGGCAAAGGAAGCACCGTATGTTCTCCTCCATTACGTGGTGCTTCGGCAAAGGCTGGGTGATCCCCAAGTCGGTCCAGCATACTATTGAGCATCTTCATCCTTGCCGTATACTGCTCACGAATGCCGCGACGATGTCGATCATACATTCCACTACGAATATAGATTTCCAGTGCAGCCTGCGACAGGGTAGAGCTATCGATATCAAGTATGGTCTTGTAATGTGCGAAGCTCTCAATCAACTCTGCTGGCAGCACAGCCACGCCCAGACGCAGGCCAGGAAAGATGATCTTGGAGAAGCTCTTCAGATAGATTACCCTCCCGCTGCGATCATAGGCGTAGACCGGGTCCCTTTTGCTATCCGTATCCAGATCTGCGAGGTAATCATCCTCCACAATATAGCTATCATAATGTTGAGCCAATTCGATGAGACGCTGCTTCTGGGGTATCGTCAGGGATACCCCGAGCGGGTTATGGAACCGGGGCATGACATAAATGAATTTGATCTCTCCCGTCTGAAGTAGCTGCTCCAACCGATCCATATCCAGACCGTCCAAATGACGAGGGACCGTATAATAGTTGGCCTGCAGCCCTTGCAGCAACGGAAACATATTATGATAGCCTGGATCTTCAATGACAATGCCTAACTTCTTGTTCGGGAAAGGCATCGTGATTAACACAGCTAGTGCCTGCTGTACTCCTGACGTGACGCAGATCTGCTCTCGGCGGGTAAATACCTGATGGTCCGTCAATCGCTCCTGCAGCAAGGCCCTGAGTGATGGTAGCCCTTGAGCTGTGCCATAGACAAAGAGATCCGTGCGGTAGTTGTCGATCGCTTGATTAATGCAGTGCTGAAAATCCACATAGGGAAATACTCTGGGGTCAGGAGCGGCGGAGGCAAAATCCAGCGGCCCCCCTTCATCCTGGGCAGAACGAGAATCTGGGCCACTTGTCACTGCAAAATACCCACTCTTGGGTAGACTGTAGACAAGATGCTCCCTCTCCAGCTCCGCATAGGCCTGCAGGACGGTACTTTTGCTGCATTGGTATCGGGCTGCCAACACACGTACAGATGGCAGCTTGTAGCCATCCACACCGCGCGGAATTCGCCGGTTCAATAGCTCTGTCCGCAGGTCCGCAGCAATGCTAGCATATTTAAGCTGCACAGGGACTGATTCGGACTGTGCTGATCCGAGTTGTGCATATGCCGATTCAGACTGTGTATGTGCTGGTTCGGACTGTATATATGTTGGTTCCGACTGTGTATGGGCTGATTCAGACTGTGACTGTGTTCTTTTCATAATCTATCCCTTAACCTCCAATTCACCTGGCAAGCTTGATATAAGGCTACACACCTGGTCAATAATACAATGATTGGTGCAGCTGCATTACGATAGCTGGAATGCCACCAGCACGCATCGGTCTGTTCGACACGTATACCAGCATAGCTTCCAGCTTAATCTAACCTGTACCGGTACAGATGGGGTGTTTTACGATAGCTACAAGACTCCACCTCTATTATATTTAATAGTGTCATCAGTAAGGCAGGTTTGATCTTCTGCTTCTTGTATGACAAATACACGATCTCAAGGAGCTTCCTATGAACACACAGACATCTAATGGTACGGCCTCTGCTTATCTCGCTGCGATCGCCTATGCCCTCATCATCGGCTTTTCATTTATGTTCGTCAAGTTGGCCATTCAGGTAGCCAATCCGCTAGATCTTTTGGCTCATCGCTTCTCCTTGTCCTTCCTCGTACTTACCGTTCCGGTAATTGCAGGGTGGCTCCCCTTCCGCGTGCAGCGTCAGGACCTTCTGCGTCTGCTACCGTTAGGATTATTCTCTCCCGTACTATTCTTTATGTTCCAGACCTTTGGATTGGTCACCACCTCTTCCTCCGAGGCAGGGATCATTCAAGCTACAGTTCCTGTATTCACCCTGATTATGGCTACGATCTTCCTGAAGGAGAGAACGACATTACTTCAAAAGCTTTCTCTGCTACTATCAGTGGGCGGCGTTGTCTTCATCTTTGCCATGAAGGGGGGCGCGCAGCTCTCTACAGCCAACATCATCGGTATTGCCCTCATTACGCTCTCGGCTATCTGTTTCGCAGCTTATGGTGTGTTGGCCCGGCCCCTGACCCAGAAATATGCGCCACTTGAGATTACTTATGTAACCTTGGGTATGGGCTTTGTGATCTTCAACGTTCTGGCCATCGGTCAGCATCTGATCGAAGGGACGTTACCTGAGTATGCACGCGCACTGACAAGCCCTGTGGCACTAGGAGCCATCGCATATCTAGGAATAGCTTCCACGCTAATCACAACACTACTGTCCAGCTTTGCACTTTCCCGACTTCAGGCCTCCAAGATGAGCGTATTCAGCAATCTGTCCACACTGGTATCGATCCTGGCTGGAGCTCTCCTACTTCAGGAGGAAATCCATTATTATCATATTGTAGGCGCTGTGGCGATCGTGCTGGGGGTGCTTGGAACGAATTGGAGAACACGTCATATTCGTCAATCCTCCAAGTCAGGCGTTAGACCATCAAAGATGAGTTAGTACTTTGGCCAGTTCAAATGTGAGTGGGTCATTCAAGGTACTAAATATGGGCGACATAGTAAAGAGGCAGACCCACGGTCTGCCTCTTGTTCAAGATATGATGTCTGCTCAACCTGTGAATCAGTTACCCGCAGGGTAAGCCATGACACTCATCAGCGCCAGCTCCGGCTGAGTCGTATCAAGGCGGCTGTACTGAACGAATACCGGGATATCACTTTCCACAGTGATCGCATACGGAACTCCTACAGGAATTCGCTCCCCATCCTTTTCTAATGAAGCAGTACGGATGTGGCGTGTTCGCTTGCCTTCCACTAACGCCTCCATGGCCTCAATGGGCTCGCGATCCTCGAAATAAATGCTAATCTTCAAGTTCGCATCCTGCTGGTCGCAATTCAATACACAGATACTCTCGTGACTGAGAAGCTCCCCATTACTGATTGGCGGTATATAGCCATCAGGAATAACCCAATAATAGCTTCCCTGCCTGCCAGTCTGCTGGCCTGCCTGGGTGTCCAATCCATCCTTCACGTCGTGACCTCCTTGTCTGTTCAGGCGAGTACGCCCGTCTACAGCGACATAAGTGCTACTCCTTCGGTAATACTTCTACAGGGGAATACTTCTACAGAAGCAAGGAATAGACCTCCTGTAGCTCTATCTAATGCTCATCTTAAATACATCAATAATGGCTGTAGTCCTTCTTCCCTGATCCAATCTGCTACAAGCTGGGCAATGCGAATCGCCCCAGATTCCTGAAAATGCGTGTTGTCCTCCACACCACTGGAGAAGTTCAGATACTCCCCGGGTAGCACCCACATAAATATGTCTTTCGTGCCTTCTACTCCCGTCTGCTCAAATAGCTGTCTGGAGCGTTCAGCCAGATCGAACAGTGGTACCTCGCATTCCTCAGCCAGCTCACGAACAGCAACGGTGTAGTCTCCATGCGTATCTGACAATGTACCATCCGGCTCGAAATATCTCCGCTGGATCGGAGTAATCAGCACAGGACGCGCCTCCTTGGCGCGGGCCCCATCGATGTAACGACGCAGATGCTCCTTATATGTCGTGAAAGGCTCTGTTCCACGAGCCGGGTCATTCTTCTCGTCATTATGTCCGAACTGAATGAACAGGAAGTCTCCTGCCTTCAGCTCCTGGAGGATCGCATCCAGCCGTCCCTCCTGGATGAAGCTACGCGAGCTTCGGCCCGAGATGGCGTGATTATCCACGCATACGTCATGCTTGAACAGCGCTGGCAGCGTCTGTCCCCAGCCTGCGTAGGGATAACCCGACTCTGCTTGATCCGTCACCGTGGAGTCTCCAGCCAGATATAGCTTCATCGTCTGAGGAGCTTGGACCAATTGAAGCGCATTCAATCTTGGGGCTTTGCCAGAGATGATCAGCCTTAATCTGCCTCCTCGCACAGTTACGGAGAAGCGCTCCTCGGCATATTGCCCGGGTGCTGTTCGAATCGGTGGAAGAACCCGCTTTCCTTCCACGGCCTTAATCAGGGTATGCGTCTCTGCGAGCTCGTCGCCCACAATCACCTTCACCTGATAGGTACCGTCAGGTACATCCACGACGAATGCTGCTCCCACCGGAATGCAGAAGCTGCTGCGAAGCCGCGGCGTGATTACGGAGATGTCCATCTCCTGTTGGGCGTTGCCAGCTCTGTCCAGAGGGGCTGCTTCATCGTTCCCCCCAGGTGTACGCACTCTGCCATACACCCTGGAGGTATCCTCAAAGCCGTAGCCGCGCTCGGCAGTGTACTGACAATCCGGTGTTACTCCTTCATAGCCCGGTACAGGTTCGCCAGGCCCGAAGTCAAAATTTCGTTCCATTTTCCATTTCCTCCTCAAGACTGTAACGTATCCAGGTATCAGCCTTTGAGTCCGCTGGTGCTCATTCCTTCAACAATTTGCTTTTGGAACAGGAAGAAGACGGCGATAACCGGAATCAGACTGACTATCGACATGGCGAACATGCCCCCCCAGTTGGAAGCGGACTCACTATCCAGGAACATTTTGAGCGCCATAGATACAGTATATTTTTCCGGGGAGTTCAAATACAAGACCGGACCCAATAAATCTTCCCAACGCCAGTAAAAGGAGAAAATCGCAGCCGTAGCTATCGAGGACTTCAGCAGCGGCATGATCACCTGCAGATACAGGCGGAACTTGCCACATCCGTCAATTGTCGCTGCCTCATCCAGCTCCACGGGTATCGTACGAATGAACTGAATCATAAGGAAGATGAAGAATGGCATTCCGAAGAAAGCAGGTACTACAATCGGCAGAATCGTGTTCAGCCAGCCGAGCTTGGTAAAGATAATATATTGCGGTACGAGCACGACGTCATGTGGCAGCATCAGCGTCACCATCATCAACGCGAACCAGAAATTCCGACCGAAGAAGCGAAGTCTGGCAAAACCAAAGGCAATTAGAGAAGAGGAGATAACCGCCCCAAGCGTAGCGATTACTACAATCACTAGTGAGTTATAGATATATCTGCCGAAGCTGTAACCAGAGATCCCGGCCCAGCCAGTAAGATAATTCTCCCACTTCCATTCCGTTGGCAGCAGATAGCCCGCTGTTGCGAAGATGGTGCGGCTTTCCTTGAAGGAACTGAATAGCATCCAGATGACTGGGTACAGCATGATAAGGGCCAGCGATGCCACAAAAATGTGATAGACCGGCCATTTGATCTTTTTCCATAGCATCGTGATCAGCGTCCCCTTTCCGTCTCGTAGAACACCCAGAATTTAGAAGTCAAGAACAGAATCGCAGTTAAGATCGCAATCATAATGAGCATCACCCATGCCATCGCAGCGGCATAGCCCATATTGTTGAACATGAACGCCTGCCGGAAGAGATAGAGGGAATAGAGCAGGGTTCCATCCAGTGGTCCGCCCTCACCTTTGGAGATAATGTAGGCAGGTACGAAGGTCATGAATGCGCTGATCGTCTGCATAATCAGGTTGAACAGGATAATCGGGCTGAGCAACGGCAATGTGATGCTGAAAAATTTACGAACCGGGCTCGCACCATCCACACTGGAGGCCTCGTACATTTCCATCGGGATGTTCTTCAGTCCAGCCAGGAAGATCAGCATAGAAGAACCGAACTGCCATACGGAGAGCGAGATTAGCATGCCTAGTGCCGCATTGGGATCTCCGAACCACTTGACCGGGGTTCCTCCGAGTGCACCAATCAATGTATTAATGACACCTTCATTACTGAAAATATTACGCCACATGATGGATACGGCAACACTACCACCGATAATCGACGGCAGATAGTACATGGTCCGATAGGAGCCAACCATCCGTGATTTGGTGTTCAGCAGCATAGCCACGAACAAAGCAAACATCAATCGGAAAGGTACCCCAACAACCACATACAGGAAGGTGACCTTTACAGAGTTCCAATACTTTGGATCGTTCGTGAACATCTTCTCAAAGTTATCCAGCCCGATCCAACGAGGTGAAGTAAAGAGATTGTAGCTTGTGAACGATAGATACAGGGAAATAACCATAGGAACCAACGTAAAAGCCAGAAATCCAATGATAAACGGACTGATAAAGGCATATCCGGTCAAATTGGCTCTAAGCGTATGACTTCGCCGCAACGGTACCAGCCTCCTTATTTCGTATTTTTCCTCTCCATTCCATCCTTTACATGCCCCTTCGAATTCCTAATTCCAGTGAAGGTTGGTAGTATAAATACATTGTTAGTTGCAGCAATAGTATTTGTACTCATTGGCATTGGATTGAAGGGGCCGGACTTCGCACTTGAATTCGAGCGGTACGTCCATTCTTCATCTCAAGGATGATCCAACAGACGACTACTCTGTCCATGCGCAGCTTCCGGCCGCCAACAGTTCCTCTCTAGTACTTATTTATTGTCGTGCAAGCTAGTTTATTGATTTTGTGACAAAATACTATTAGCTTCCGAGCGGAATTTAGCCGCTGCATCTTCTGGTGTCATTTGACCAAAGTTCACTTGCTCTACGTAATCAGCCAGCGTAGCAATAACCTCTGGAGAGCCTACTGGTGGTGGTGGGCTCATTGGAGATGCCTTCGGCTCCATCTCTGCCACGAAATCGAATACTTGCTTAGTTGGCTCATTCAGCTCTGAGGAGACAGCTTCCTTAATCTTGGCTGAGATTGGCACGCCGCGCTCACCCTTGATCAGCTTGTTAGCTTCTGGATCATTAGTGTAGAAATCAATGAACTTAGCTGCTTCTTCCTTTACCTTAGAGCTAGCTGCAATAGACCAGTACATCGTTGGCTGCATGTAGATACCCTTTTCCATATCCGGTCCGAACATTGGAGCCAGTGCCATCGGCTTATCCACTACCGATTGCAGAGCCACATATTGGTTAGACCATTGCCATTCACCAATCTGTTTGCCCTTCACGATCTGGGATTCTTCCAGAATACCTTTGGATTGATTGATAATTTCTGGGGATGGAGCTCCTTTGGCCTGCATCGTGTCAGCCAGTGTACCGAAGAAATCGGCGAAGAGCTTGTCATCCTCATATCCTAAAGCTGTACCTTCTGCATTGTAGAGGGACAGTCCCTTCGTACGCAGATAATAGTTGAAGAAAATGTCTGCTGCCATCGAGCTGTCAAAATAAATGTCCTTGGAGCCAGCTTGCTTGGCGAGCTCAGAGTATTGCTCAAATGTCCAATTCTCAGGAATTTCAATACCTGCCTCTTTCAGCTTCTCAGGCACATATTGATAGCTGAGTACGTTTACCCCTGTCGGGATGCCATATTGCTTGCCTTGAATGACGCCTGTCTGCAGTACGCTTTCAGCTACATCTCCAGTCTGGATGGCACTGCCCACATAGGAGCCGAGATCCTCCAGCTGACCATTCTGAGCGTATTGGCTGATATAGGATACGTCCATCTGAATAATATCCGGAAGTTGGTTGGCTGCAGCCTGAGGCGCAAGCTTCTTCCAGTAATCATCGAATGCAGCATATTCCACGTCAATCTTCACATTGGGATTCTTTTGCTTATAGAGGTCAATAACCTGTTGTGTATACTCATGACGTTTATCAGACCCCCACCACGCAATACGCAGTGTTACCTGTCCGTCACCAGAGGTACCGCCACTGTCCCCGCTTCCCCCTGAGCTACTGCAAGCCGAAGCAAACAGCAGCAAAAAAGTCATCATCAAAAATAGTCCTTTTTTCTTCACATCGCTCTCCCCTTTTTCGCTGTAATGGAACGGAGCTGTCGGAATCACAGGAAAACATTTTGTTGATAGCGCTTTCATCTGCTCCTAAGATCATTTTCCCAAAATTCAGGTCTGATTTGAATACACAAATCCGTGTTCATACCTTCAAAATTCAGTGTAGCATATACTAAAAAGAGATGGCACTATAGCAGTGCCATCTCTCTTAACGAATCTATGTAAAGCGGGTGATGGGAATCGAACCCACGCTACCAGCTTGGAAGGCTGGAGTTCTACCATTGAACTACACCCGCACGTATAAGATCGGGACGACACGATTTGAACATGCGACCCCCTGGTCCCAAACCAGGTGCTCTACCAAGCTGAGCTACGTCCCGATATTGAATAATATGACGTCCCCTGAGAGATACCGACAACATGCGTCGGACTGCGAAGTTAAGCTAACGAGGCTTAGCTCCGACGAACTCATTCGTTCGAATCCATATCAGTGAACTTTGTAAACCACTGTAAGTAGTTATATGGCGTCCCCTGAGAGATTCGAACTCCCGACCTTTTGATTCGTAGTCAAACGCTCTATCCAGCTGAGCTAAGGGGACTTATTTGGAGCGGACGACGGGAATCGAACCCGCGACCCTCGCCTTGGCAAGGCGATGCTCTACCGCTGAGCCACGTCCGCAAAACCTATGCGCGTGGAGGGACTTGAACCCCCACGTCAAAGACGCTAGATCCTAAGTCTAGTGCGTCTGCCAATTCCGCCACACGCGCATATGATACATTATGGTGAGCCATGAAGGACTCGAACCTTCGACACCCTGATTAAAAGTCAGGTGCTCTACCAACTGAGCTAATGGCTCTCATTAAGAGAGTTAAATGGCAGGGGCAGCAGGAATTGAACCCACACTAACGGTTTTGGAGACCGCTGTTCTACCTTTAAACTATGCCCCTAAAAAACTGGTGGAGGATGATGGATTCGAACCACCGAACCCGTAAGGGAGCAGATTTACAGTCTGATGCGTTTGGCCACTTCGCTAATCCTCCACAATGGTGCCGGCGAGAGGACTTGAACCCCCAACCTACTGATTACAAGTCAGTTGCTCTACCAGTTGAGCTACACCGGCATATGAAATTAAAAGGTAAAACTAACGGGATGCTCTCATTCCGTGTGCGACACAGAAGTCCATGCTTACGAAGCACATGCTCCGACGAACCCTTAGTGATTCTCTTCCCTGAAGTTAAATCAAAATGGCGGAACTGACGGGATTCGAACCCGCGATCTCCTGCGTGACAGGCAGGCATGTTAGGCCTCTACACCACAGTTCCATGAGTTACTTTCAATCGCTTGAAAGATAATTGCGGGGACAGGATTTGAACCTGTGACCTTCGGGTTATGAGCCCGACGAGCTACCGAACTGCTCCACCCCGCGATATTAAATTATGGTGGAGGCTGAGGGGATCGAACCCCCGACCCTCTGCTTGTAAGGCAGATGCTCTCCCAGCTGAGCTAAGCCTCCATATTTATGACTCGTATGGATTGCGTCTTACGATGTAAGTCAACTGCGATGTATTTCTATCGAAGCTTATGCTCCGACGAACCTCTAGGGGTTCTCATTTTTCATCGGCTATGGGATAGCCTTATGACCCGTAGGGGATTCGAACCCCTGTTACCTCCGTGAAAGGGAGGTGTCTTAACCCCTTGACCAACGGGCCTTGTAAATTAGTGAATCAACGGAGAGAGAGGGATTCGAACCCTCGAGACGCTTTTGGCGCCTACACGATTTCCAATCGTGCTCCTTCGGCCAACTCGGACACCTCTCCATATGGCTCCCCGAACAGGACTCGAACCTGTGACAACTCGATTAACAGTCGAGTGCTCTACCAACTGAGCTATCAGGGAATATCTTCCAATGTGTATGTATGCCGCATGCACAGGCGAAAAAAAACCCCCATATGGGGTGCTTGGCGGCGTCCTACTCTCCCAGGACCCTTCGGTCCAAGTACCATCGGCGCTGGAGGGCTTAACGGTCGTGTTCGGGATGGGTACGTGTGGAACCCCTCCGCTATCGCCACCAAACGTGCATTTGGTTCACAAATGCTTATGCCTGCTTTGGAGTACTGCACTTTTATACGTATTCCTTCACAGTATTCTTTCAGGTTACTGCATCGCCAAATGCAGCTTGTACTTCACGTAGGATCACGTCTACTTGAAACGTTATCCACATGAATTACACCCTGAAAACTGGAACCGAAACGAATCATTGCATTCTACTTTAGGATAAGCCCTCGACCGATTAGTACTGGTCAGCTCCATGCATTACTGCACTTCCACCCCCAGCCTATCTACCTCGTCGTCTTCAAGGGGTCTTACTAATTGGGAAATCTCATCTTGAGGGGGGCTTCACGCTTAGATGCTTTCAGCGCTTATCCCGTCCGTACATAGCTACCCAGCGGTGCTCCTGGCGGAACAACTGGTACACCAGCGGTACGTCCATCCCGGTCCTCTCGTACTAAGGACAGCTCCTCTCAAATTTCCTACGCCCACGACAGATAGGGACCGAACTGTCTCACGACGTTCTGAACCCAGCTCGCGTACCGCTTTAATGGGCGAACAGCCCAACCCTTGGGACCTACTTCAGCCCCAGGATGCGATGAGCCGACATCGAGGTGCCAAACCTCCCCGTCGATGTGGACTCTTGGGGGAGATAAGCCTGTTATCCCCAGGGTAGCTTTTATCCGTTGAGCGATGGCCCTTCCATGCGGTACCACCGGATCACTAAGCCCGACTTTCGTCCCTGCTCGACTTGTAGGTCTCGCAGTCAAGCTCCCTTCTGCCTTTGCACTCTTCGAATGATTTCCAACCATTCTGAGGGAACCTTGGGGCGCCTCCGTTACTCTTTAGGAGGCGACCGCCCCAGTCAAACTGCCCACCTGACACTGTCCCCGTACCGGATTACGGTACCAGGTTAGAACCTAGATACGATCAGGGTGGTATCCCAAGGACGCCTCCACAGAAGCTTGCGCTCCTGCTTCAACGGCTCCCACCTATCCTGTACAGATCGTACCCAAATTCAATATCAAGCTGCAGTAAAGCTCCATGGGGTCTTTCCGTCTTGTCGCGGGTAACCTGCATCTTCACAGGTATTAAAATTTCACCGGATCTCTCGTTGAGACAGCGCCCAAGTCGTTACGCCATTCGTGCGGGTCAGAATTTACCTGACAAGGAATTTCGCTACCTTAGGACCGTTATAGTTACGGCCGCCGTTTACTGGGGCTTCGGTTCATAGCTTCGCCTTGCGGCTAACCACTCCCCTTAACCTTCCAGCACCGGGCAGGCGTCAGCCCGTATACTTCGCCTTGCGGCTTCGCACAGACCTGTGTTTTTGCTAAACAGTCGCTTGGGCCTTTTCACTGCGGCCCCCTCGGGCTATTCACCCTACCGAGGCACCCCTTCTCCCGAAGTTACGGGGTCATTTTGCCGAGTTCCTTAACGAGAGTTCTTCCGCGCGCCTTAGAATTCTCTTCTCGCCTACCTGTGTCGGTTTGCGGTACGGGCACCTTCACCTGACTAGAGGCTTTTCTTGGCAGTGTGAGATCATGACCTTCGCTACTGTAATTTTCACTCCCCATCACAGCCCAGCCTTACGATGTGCGGATTTGCCTACACATCAGCCTCACTGCTTGGACGGACATCCATCAGTCCGCGTCACTACCCTCCTGCGTCCCCCCATCGTTCATAACGGTTTACGGTGGTACAGGAATTTCGACCTGTTGTCCTTCGACTACGCCTTTCGGCCTCGCCTTAGGTCCCGACTTACCCTGAGCGGACGAGCCTTCCTCAGGAACCCTTAGGCTTTCGGCGGATCAGATTCTCACTGATCTTTTCGTTACTCATACCGGCATTCTCACTTGTATGCTGTCCAGCGCTCCTTACGGTACACCTTCAACCTGCATACAACGCTCCCCTACCCCTGATGCAAGCATCAAGCCATAGCTTCGGTGGTGTGTTTAGCCCCGTTACATTTTCGGCGCAGAGTCACTCGACCAGTGAGCTATTACGCACTCTTTCAATGGTGGCTGCTTCTAAGCCAACATCCTGGTTGTCTGTGCAACTCCACATCCTTTCCCACTTAACACACACTTGGGGACCTTAGCTGATGGTCTGGGCTGTTTCCCTTTTGACAATGGATCTTAGCACTCACTGTCTGACTCCCGGAACTAAGTCTATGGCATTCGGAGTTTGACTGAGCTTGGTAACCCTTGCGGGCCCCGCACCCAATCAGTGCTCTACCTCCACGACTCTCTTTTCCGAGGCTAGCCCTAAAGCTATTTCGGGGAGAACCAGCTATCTCCGGGTTCGATTGGAATTTCTCCGCTACCCCCACCTCATCCCCGCACTTTTCAACGTGCGTGGGTTCGGGCCTCCAGTGCGTGTTACCGCACCTTCACCCTGGACAGGGGTAGATCACCCGGTTTCGGGTCTACGTCCACGTACTAAATCGCCCTATTCAGACTCGCTTTCGCTGCGGCTCCGGCTCTTCACCTTAACCTTGCACGGGAACGTAACTCGCCGGTTCATTCTACAAAAGGCACGCCATCACCCATAGATCGGGCTCTGACTTCTTGTAAGCACACGGTTTCAGGTTCTATTTCACTCCCCTTCCGGGGTGCTTTTCACCTTTCCCTCACGGTACTGCTTCACTATCGGTCGCCAGGGAGTATTTAGCCTTGGCAGATGGTCCTGCCGGATTCATACGGGGTTTCACGTGCCCCGCACTACTCGGGATCCGTCTCGGAGGGTGCACCATTTCGATTACAGGGCTTTTACCTCTATCGCGGGCCTTTCCAGACCTCTTCATCTAGGGTACACCTTTGTAACTCCGTGTGAGACGTCCCACAACCCCAGGAAGCAAGCTTCCTGGTTTGGGCTAATCCGCGTTCGCTCGCCGCTACTGACGGAATCACTATTGTTTTCTCTTCCTCAGGGTACTTAGATGTTTCAGTTCCCCTGGTCTGCCTCTCCTTTGGCTATGTATTCACCAAAGAGTGACTACCTGTTACAGTAGCCGGGTTTCCCCATTCGGACATCCCCGGATCGAAGCTTGCTTACAGCTCCCCGAGGCATTTCGTCGTTCGCCACGTCCTTCGTCGGCTCCTGGCGCCTAGGCATCCTCCGTGTGCTCTTATTAGCTTAACCATGATTTTTGCCATAGGCAAAAGATCAAACCGCTAATAACTTTCACTTGCTTACACAAGTTCAGCTAAAAGATGTTCTAAAACGCAATGTTTCGTTTCGGTATCCAGTTTTCAAGGTGCAATGCTGTTGTGAAACAACAGCCCCTGTGTGAAATTCGGTCCATCTCGCTTGAGCGGATGAATTTCATACAGATGAGTTTGAGAGTTGAACTCTCAAAACTGAGCAACGAGTGAGCTGTGAAGAGGATTTCATACGCGCAGAGCGCAGTACCGAATATCCTCTTCTTATGATCGATGGAACATCGATCTGATTTGAATGCTTCCGTTGCAGGAAGCGATTCTCCATAGAAAGGAGGTGATCCAGCCGCACCTTCCGATACGGCTACCTTGTTACGACTTCACCCCAATCATCTACCCCACCTTCGGCGGCTGGCTCCTTGCGGTTACCCCACCGACTTCGGGTGTTGTAAACTCTCGTGGTGTGACGGGCGGTGTGTACAAGACCCGGGAACGTATTCACCGCGGCATGCTGATCCGCGATTACTAGCAATTCCGACTTCATGCAGGCGAGTTGCAGCCTGCAATCCGAACTGAGACTGGCTTTTTAGGATTGGCTCCACCTCGCGGCTTCGCTTCCCGTTGTACCAGCCATTGTAGTACGTGTGTAGCCCAGGTCATAAGGGGCATGATGATTTGACGTCATCCCCACCTTCCTCCGGTTTGTCACCGGCAGTCACCCTAGAGTGCCCACCCGAAGTGCTGGCAACTAAGGTCAAGGGTTGCGCTCGTTGCGGGACTTAACCCAACATCTCACGACACGAGCTGACGACAACCATGCACCACCTGTCTTGAATGTCCCGAAGGAAAGGATCATCTCTGATCCGGTCATTCAGATGTCAAGACCTGGTAAGGTTCTTCGCGTTGCTTCGAATTAAACCACATACTCCACTGCTTGTGCGGGTCCCCGTCAATTCCTTTGAGTTTCAGTCTTGCGACCGTACTCCCCAGGCGGAGTGCTTAATGTGTTAACTTCGGCACCAAGGGTATCGAAACCCCTAACACCTAGCACTCATCGTTTACGGCGTGGACTACCAGGGTATCTAATCCTGTTTGCTCCCCACGCTTTCGCGCCTCAGCGTCAGTTACAGCCCAGAGAGTCGCCTTCGCCACTGGTGTTCCTCCACATCTCTACGCATTTCACCGCTACACGTGGAATTCCACTCTCCTCTTCTGCACTCAAGTCATCCAGTTTCCCGTGCGATCCGGGGTTGAGCCCCGGGCTTAAACACCAGACTTAAATGACCGCCTGCGCGCGCTTTACGCCCAATAATTCCGGACAACGCTTGCCCCCTACGTATTACCGCGGCTGCTGGCACGTAGTTAGCCGGGGCTTTCTTCTCAAGTACCGTCACTCCTTAAGCAGTTACTCTTAAGGACGTTCTTCCTTGGCAACAGAGCTTTACGATCCGAAAACCTTCATCACTCACGCGGCGTTGCTCCGTCAGGCTTTCGCCCATTGCGGAAGATTCCCTACTGCTGCCTCCCGTAGGAGTCTGGGCCGTGTCTCAGTCCCAGTGTGGCCGATCACCCTCTCAGGTCGGCTACGCATCGTCGCCTTGGGGAGCCGTTACCTCTCCAACTAGCTAATGCGCCGCAGGCCCATCCTCCGGTGACAGATTGCTCCGTCTTTCCTCACTTCTCCATGCGAAGAAGTGAATTATCTGGTATTAGCTACCGTTTCCGGTAGTTATCCCAGTCCAAAGGGCAGGTTGCCTACGTGTTACTCACCCGTCCGCCGCTAACTCTCAGGAGAGCAAGCTCTCCATCAAGTCCGCTCGACTTGCATGTATTAGGCACGCCGCCAGCGTTCGTCCTGAGCCAGGATCAAACTCTCCAATAAAGTTATTGAAAAGAGCGATAGCTCATTTTGAATCTGACGAGATTAATATCTCATTAGTTTGCTCCAGTTTTCATACAGTCAAAGACATGTACCAAAAACCTTTGCGTTGGATTTTGCTTCGCAAAATCCGCTCACTCGTTGTTCAGTTTTCAAAGATCAACTTCATTTTTCTTTTCTGTCGTTTTTGCGACAGCTATAAGATCATAACATGTCTCCGAGAGAAGTGCAAGCTTTTTTTAAAAGGCTTTTTACTTTCTAATCCACTCGTTTGCCGCTCACTTTAACGGCAGAACATTAATTTATCATGTCCACAGAATAAAAGCAAGCATATTTTAAAAGTTCCGACTCTGCTTCATCGCCCACCTCTATTCATATATGAGAATTCCCTATAGAAAAAGCGCCCCCCTGCAGAATAAAGCCGTACGCCCGAGTTGATTTCCTCAACTTACTTTATCCTCTTTGCGCTATACAAAGAGCGTCTATGAACCACCAGAAACCTAATCCTAGTGGTTCACTTTTAACAAGTCGACAGTTCACATCAGAATTATCTCTAAGAATATGCTTAATGACTCGCTCTCCTCATTCTCTTACAGCTGGGACCTGATATACTCCGAGGGTGTCGTCCCACTCCATTTCTTGAAGACCTGGCTGAAGTACTGCGCATTCCCACCAAAACCGAACATCTCGGCCAGCTCGAACACTTTCACATCACCCTCTCGGCGGATGTACTCGGCTGCACGCTCAATCCGATAGCGATTCACATAATGAGAGAAGTTGTCCCCTGTGACACGTTTGAAGATCTTCCCGAGATAATCGGAGTTCATATAAAGCATTTCATTCGCTACCCCATTCAAGGAGAGGTCTGATTTGTGATAGTTCTCCTCAATAATTCCGATCATTTTATCAACAGTTGAGGACTGACGATAGATATTACGCTTGTAATAGAGGGCTGTCAGGCGCTCAGCCGCATTCTTGACGAATTCCTGTAGCTCCGACAGCGTATCCATCTCGGACAGGCTGGCCATCTGAGCCGTGAAGTCTGTTCGTTCCTCCTGAGGGCACAGCCGGATCATCGCCGCATAGAGCTGCAGTACGTAGGAACGGGTCACCGCAATCTCATGACGCTGTACTGCAAGAATGCTGAACAGACGATCTACTTCCTCTGCCGCTTTCTCCCGATTACCAGCCTTAATAAGCATGCACAGCTCCTCTACATCGAGATCCAGCTCATCACCTTCCTTCAAGTCACTCGTAGCGAGATCATCCTTGGTGATCAGACTACCTTCCCCCGTATAAAAGCGGTGACTCAGACACTCTAGCGCCTCGCGGTACATCTTGCGCAGCTTTAACATACGATCCGATTCAGTGACAGCAGCCGTGACCTCCAGCTTATAAAATTTGTGGAAGGTGCTGCGAACCTCCTCCACTCCGCTCATTAGCTGACTCGATTCCTCAGGACTCTCCAGAACAATAAGCACCTGACCCTGAATTGTGGTGCTGAACAGAACCCGGCCTAACACATCGGCGGCGATATTTTGAAGAGCGAACCAATGCTCTGGCTCATGCGGACCCTCCAGTCGCATTAGCACCATCTGCACCTGCTTGTTCTGCAGCTCCAGACCGAACAGGTTCTGATAATATTCCAGATCCCGGCTTCCATATGTCTTGTTTAGGATGAACTCACGCAGCACCTGCGATTTGACATGAGGTAGCATTTTCTCGAAATCCTGCTTCATCCGACTTACGAAGTCGTCCCGGTCCCTCTGCTCTTCACGTTCTATACGCAGTTCATTGATAGCATCACTGATCTGATTCTCATTACATGGCTTCAACAGATAGTGCTTCACACCATATTGCATCGCGCGGCAGGCATAGTCGAAATCCTTGTGGCCTGACAGCATGATGAACCGGATATCCGGATAGGCTTCATGAGTCTTCGCCACGAGGCCAAGACCGTCCAGTCCCGGCATAGAGATGTCGCTAATCACAATATCCGGCTGATTGCTCACAATCTGATCGTAAGCCTCCAGCCCATTGCGGGCCGTGCCTACCAGCTCGGCACCTGATTTTTGCCAATCCACCACTTGAGATATGCCGTCCAGAATCATACGCTCATCATCAACCAACAGAACTTTGTACATGAATTTCCTCCCCCTTCACATATGGAATACGGACATGAACAGCAGTACCTTGGCCAGGACCACTCTCTAGGCGGATACCCCATGCTTGGCCGAAGGTTAGTTGAATACGTTCTTCAATATTAGAGAGACCGATACCTTGCCCTCGGGTCTTGACCTTGCCGCTATGCAGCCTGGTTATGAAGTCACTGGTCATCCCTGGACCATCATCCTCAACACAGATCTCCAGCGCAGAATCCTGCCGACGAACACGAATGACGATATGACAAGGCTCAATACGTGGTTCAAGGGCATAGTGAATGGCATTCTCCACGAGAGGCTGCAGGGTCAGCTTCGGAATAAGCGCTGTCTCTACTCCTTCGTCCAGATCAAGCTCGAAGTTCAGCCGTTCTTCAAAGCGCGTCTTCTGAATCGTTACATAGCTATGGACAATATCCAGCTCACGCTCAAGCGGAATCAGCTGCTCCTGCAGGTTCACGGCGTTGCGTAGCAGAAAAGCCAGCGCCTCCACCATTTCCGATATCTTGTCTTGCTTGTTCAATTTGGCAAGCCAGTTCACGGACTCCAGGGTGTTGTATAGAAAATGTGGATTAATCTGAGCTTGAAGCGCTTTCAACTCTGTCTCACGAAGTAATAGCTGCTTAGCATAATTCTCGTCGATTAGCTCACGAATGCGCCGGATCATTTTAATATAGGTACGATAGAGCAGACTAACTTCATTATGAGATGGAGAAGGCATGCGGCCAAGGGATTCCTCTTTTAGCTTGTCAAGATTTCCTTGCTCGATCTTGCGCATATTCGCGATGAGCTGCTGTATGGGCCTGGTAATGCTGACAGAGAGCTTCGCACCGCATGCTAGTGCTACAAGCAGCATAAGTACGAACACCCCCATGACCAGATCCTTGATCACTTGGACTCTTTGGAACATTTCCTGAAACGGAGTCGTGTGCAAATAGGTCCAGCCTGTATAGCTTGAGGTAGCTTTAGCCGTAAAATAGCTCTCCTGGTCGTAGGATTCAATCCCATAAGGCAATGTGCGCTTCAATTCCGTGCTGATTCCTTTCGGGCTTAACAGGGGGACCTCAGGATAGATCAAGCGTTCTCCGTCTACAATCATCAGTTGTCCGCTATCCGCATCCTGTACGCGTTCATTGACGATTCGGTCGATACGCACCTTAAGCACCAAGGTACCCAATCCTTGCAGGGTAAAGGTCTGACCCGTGTAGGACTTGATCTGACGGGCTGCCAGCAGTGACGAGTCTCCTGGAGCGAACCAAGCATTGGAGCCGCTATTTTCCTGAGCAAGACGGACAAGATGAGAGCGCAGATCCTCAGGAATCCCTTCACGGTTCCCCGCCGCCATTACCTTCCCCTCGTTATCAATTAGCAACATGGAATAGACATATTTCTCTGAGCCAGCCAGAGAGATCAGCCGATTCGTGATCTTCTTGTGCAGCACGGTGCGACCGTAGGAGGACTGCTCCTTCTCAAGCTGTCTGAGATGATCCTGCAGCGCTTGGTCTGAGACGACATTGAACGTGAGACGCTCCACTTCCTTGAGCTGATTCTCGATATCTATGGATGACATGTTCAGCACCTGAGAGGTCTTCTTGTACATTTGATCATCATATATGTTGAAGACGTATGTCAGCACAGCAGCAAAAATGGCAAAGCTGGTCAGCATAAGCAGCGTAATGAGCAGCATCATCTTATGATGAATTCCAGCGTTTATGAAAGCGCTTTTGATTTTGTTCGCCATCACACTCCTCCTTCTGCACATCGTTAGGTACAAGCTGGAAGCTGAGGTTACAAGAATAGCGGCACTCACTGTACATTCTTACAATAGCCATTGTCCACGAAGGTTATCCGACGTATATAGATTGGTTACATTCGACGAAAATGTATAAAATCTATAATCTTCATTCAAAATACCCCAAGCCGGACTAAACGGCAAGGGGTATTTTGAACCAACATTACTTTACATCGTTATTCCAGACCTGTTGCGTTGTTCTTGTGCAGAACATCCAGCAGCTCGGCATGAATATGCTTGTTGCTGGCCACAATATGGCGTACGGTCAGATCATAAGTCTTCCCGACCGTATCCGTCATGCTACCACCCGCTTCCTGCACCAGCAGGGCGCCCGCTGCCACATCCCAAGGAGACAATCCCACTTCTGTATAGGCGCTTAGACGCCCGGCCGCTACATAAGCCAGATGCAGTGCAGCAGAGCCACCGGCCCGGAGGCTTCTGACCTGCGGAGCCAGTGCCTGAATTGCCCTCATATTCACGGGCAACGCAAATTCACGGTCTGGTGGCGTACCAATAGCGACAAGGCTGGAGGCCAGCTCACGTTCCTCTGATACAGTCATTCGTGTACCATGCACATAAGCGCCCTTCCCTTTCTCAGCAACAAACATTTCGTCCCTGGACGGGTCATAGATGACCCCGACGATAACCTCACCCTGATGAGCCAGTGCAATGGATACAGAATAATAAGGGAAGCCATGTACAAAATTCGTCGTACCGTCAACCGGATCAATAATCCATAGGAACTCTTCCTCCTGTGCAGCCTTTAATGCTGCAGCAGCGGCCTCACGCCCCGGCTCTACACCTTCTTCACCCAGAATGGCATGGTCTGGAAAATGGGTCAGGATCAGTCTGCGGATCATCTGCTCTGCTCCCTTGTCCACCTCGGTGACCAGATCCTGCGCAGATTGCTTCGTACTCAGGTGCTCCACCGTTCCCAGTCGACTTTTGATCCATTCACCCGCCTTTGAAGCAGCATTAATGGCTACAGCAGTATAGCTCTTGCTTGTAACGACATAAGGAATCTTCTCTTGTTCTCTCTCGTTCACAGCACTCACTCTACTTTCATATCACATCCATAAGCACAGCAACCACGCTGCTGTGCCCATGATGTTGTTATTATTAATATCAATTCGATTGCTTTGCTTGTACAAGATACGCCACTTCCATGGCAAAGTTTCGCCCGAAATTGCGACAAGCAGCATTTCCGCTCATCAGCCCTCTACCTCAATCGTCGCTCCATCCAGGATACGAATCCCTTCACCCTCGTAGGTTCGAAAATCCTCCATAAGCTTCAGCAGTGCTTCATCCTTGCGCTTGGCCTCAATCATGACATCGAGCTCCGGCGTCTTGGCAGCTATGGCTCGTAGAAATTCAAGCAACGGCCCTATTGAGACATGATCAGCATGACCTCTTGGGTCTTTCGTGCTCTTGGGACTGGATACATGAATCTTAGGTGGCAGGGGCTTATCTGCTGAAGATCCGGCCTGAGCGAGTGGTGTATGCCACGTCTTCAATATGGCAGGCCACAGCTCCCAAGGCCTCTCTCCGTCATTGTTAACCCATTGATGGTGAATGTCCAGTACCATGGGCAGTCCCGTATGCTCGCAGACGGTCAGCGTCTCGGATGCCGTGAAGGTCTTGTCATCGTTCTCCAGCGTCAGCCGCTCCAGCATAGCCCGTTCGAGACGAGCTATCTGCTCTTCGAAGCGTAGCGCTGAGGCCTGTTTGTCCCCATAGGCTCCACCGATATGAATGTTATTCTTCGCTGCTGGCCCCAGACCCATGGCTTCCAGCATACGAACATGATGCCAGAGATCACGGACGGAGCTAGCAAGCACCTCGGGGCGGGGCGTGCTCAGTACAGTAAAATGATCAGGATGAAAGGATACCCTCATGCCCGCTTTCTTGATCACATCTCCGAGTGCGGCAAATGCTGGCCGCAACACAGGATACGGGTCCCAATCCCACAGCTCCGCATGAGTAGCCAGCGGAATGAGCTTGGATGAGAAGCGATAGACCATAATATCGTGCGCCATATTGTGACGCAGCAGCCTTAATGTATTATGTAGATTCTCCTCCCCGATACGCTCCAGCTTGCGAATAGCAGCCTCTCTATCCGGGATTTTGCTAAAGCTGGCATACGTCATCGTCCTGGAGGGAGATGCGTTACTGACGGTAACGGACATCGCTACATATCCGAATCTGACTCTCATGCCTTCCACGTCCTTCCGGGTCCATACTTCACTAGCCTGCTCGAGTCATCTATCCACTCCCGAAGCCAGACTGTCTATATTAAGCATATTACCCGGAAAGTAGCGTCTCAATTCCGCCAGATGCTAGGAACCTGACTGACGACTGAAGAACATTTCATCTGCCAGGGCCGTCTGTACTCTCGATTCCTCTTCGTTCAGCTTACGGTTGAGCGTCATTTCCACCTCAGTAACCTCTTCACCCTGAAAATTAATCTCGGCAATGCTCGCTACGATGGTTACGATGGCAACAGCAACATTATCCGGACTATAGGCAATAACCTGCTGACCTGTCGGGAAGACACGCAGCCCGCTTTTCACCATTTTCCCCCGCCCGTATTCCAGCAGCTCGTACAGCTCTTGGTCGCTCTTAAATTTACACACCGAGTTAAACTCTGTCTGGAAGCCCATGAGAATTCCTCCTAAATATGAATACTGTATATTGATTGTAACAGAAAAACAGCTAATCTCCGATTGCCGATTAACTGTAACGCAATAACTTTTATCGGATAGCTGAAGCAAGACCCCTCTTGCTTGGTGAACTCTGAGTTCAGTATGTGAATATTCCATATCATGAACATCATTTTAGCTTGGTTCGTTCCACGATGTATTATTCCCCACACAGGGCTTGTAGAGAGACTTGAGGATTACATATTATATGGTAGCTGGGACTATGTAGATAGTGTGTACTTCTGCACCTCTTGTATCATGAAAAAAAGGGGAGAATCTCTCCCCTTAACATGCTTAGTATTAAATACAATTAATTAAATAAACAAACTTAGTTACCATGCTCATATTGCAGAGATGATCGCTGAGCATAACGCTCTAACCCCAACCGGATCATATGATCAAGCAGCTCGGGATAGGATACGCCAGTCTCTCTCCACAATAGCGGATACATACTGAACGGGGTGAAGCCTGGCATCGTATTCACCTCATTAATCAGTACGAGACCATCCGATCTGCGGACGAAGAAGTCCACTCGCGAAATACCGCAGCCTTCTATAGCCCGGAATGCCTTCAACGCAGCTTCACGCACACGGTCCACAACTTCCTCATCCAGCACTGCCGGAATGACCATTTCCGATTGGCCATCTGTATATTTCGCAGCATAATCATAATAATCAGCAGAGGATACAATCTCCCCAGGCACAGATGCCATAGGCTCCTCATTCCCCAGCACGCTGACCTCTACCTCGCGAGCATCCACGAACTCCTCTACAATGACCTTCAGATCATAACGGAGGGCGAATTCCACAGCCTTCTCCAATTCCTCACGATTACGGGCCTTGGAGATCCCGACGCTGGAACCCAGGTTGGCAGGCTTAACGAAGCATGGATAGCCCAGCTCACGTTCCACCTGAATTAGCAGCTCATGCGGATCCTGCTGCCATTGAATGCTGGTAGCATAGCAGAAATTGACTTGTTCCAGTCCTGCCTGCGCAAACAGCTTCTTCATGACTACCTTATCCATTCCCGCTGCAGAAGCAAGCACGCCTGCTCCTACGTAAGGCATATCCGCCATCTCAAAGAGCCCTTGAATGGTTCCGTCCTCACCGAATGTGCCATGCAGCAGAGGGAACATAATATCAGGCCCACCACCTTCACCATACAGCTTGCTGAACAAGGTATTCATTGCGTCCTTGCTTGATGCGCTAGCGTTCGGTAGCTTCAGATCCTCAATGGCAGGGAAGGGCTCGTGGATCTCCGCACCTTTCCGCCAATCGCCCTGCTTAGTGATGTAGAATGGAATAATAGCATATTTGCTGAAATCAAAAGCATTCTGCACGGCATATGCCGTCTGTAATGATACCTCGTGTTCGCCTGACTTGCCTCCATAGACAAGACCGACTGTCAATTTGTTCTCTGCCATGCTTACCTCCGCTTTCTGACCATGCCTGTGACTCAAGTGATCTCGAGCCTGTGTGTGTTCTGCTTAACTGCCATCCATCTGGATAGACTCATTTCTGAAACGTGATCGATTACAGATGATCCGCAATATGATAAAAGCGATAGACCGTCCTGTCCGTCCACGCATAAGAATCCCGGTAATCCCAATAACGATGACGCGCGCTAACGGTATGGGCGTTGACCAGCGGCATACCTCCGGCATCAAAAGCTGTGACGATCGCACTATGCTGGAACGTACCATCACCATCCCAATCGTACGAGATAACATCCCCAAGCATCAGCTGCTCCGGTCGCTCCACAGGTACCGCGTCGAAGCTGCGCCCACTAGCACCCAAGTAGCGCTCCAGCGCGTTCGATACCGCCCAGCTGAAGCTCCATAGCTCCTTGCCACTAGAACGCCCTTTGTACCACCAGCCCGATTCTCTTTTACCAGTATAGTGGATCGGTGCCCCCCCTGCAAAGAGACATTGCGACACATAATTGGTACAATCTACATCGAAGGCTTCAAACTCTGGATTGTAGCTGTCCCACCATCGATCAGCATAAGCAACTGCCTCTTCCCGCCTGTATCGAATGGGCCGCCCTCCTCCGCTAGCACCAAGCACTTCCTGGTTCAGAAATGGCGGATTGTCTGGTCTCACGATCGAACCTTGCCCATCCGCGCTCTCTGGGAAGGTTGCCTCTGCCTCCGAGCGACCCTCAGCGGAATCCCTCTCCACCCGCGATATGATCCAGTACCGTCCATCACGAATAAACGTCAGTCGCTCCTGCTCAATTCGGTCCTCACGATGTGTCATGCCACCCTTCACATAGAACACCCGAAGCTGCAGTCGCACATCCACTACAGTCTCCTCCGGCAGTGATGTCACAACGCGGAGCTGACTGGCCCGGGTCTCGCTACGCAGGGGCACCGCTCCACGCTCCCTATACCATTCTGCAAGCCGTGACCGCAGCTCCCCTCGCTGGTACAGTAGGCCCAGATCTGTAATGACGCCATCCTCCCGCACAGGCCCCTCTCCCACCTGTACTCTGTTGTAATGATTCACATAGCTGTATAGCGCTTGTCTCCAACCCTGCCCATCCATGGAGCACCCTCCCCTCTCTCCCCCAAGAACTAAGGCTCCTCTTCTACGAAGTCTATGAGGAAATGGGACGCGTTATGAATGGGATGTATGCAGGTTTCTTTACCAGTAGTCATACGTTTAGTTCGTATGCGATTTTTTGTATTCATAAGGTGTCTTCCCCATCACTTCTCTGAATGCTTTACGAAAAGATTTGACGTTGGGGAATCCCGTTTCATACGATATTTCGGTCAGAGACTTATTAGTTGTATCTAGTAGGTCAATGGCTTTTTCCAAGGACAAAATTTGCTTGTATTCAGTAAAGGTCTGGCCTGTATATTCATGAAACATACGGGACAAGTAAGCCTCGGAATACCCACAGACACGCGCTGTCTCAGCGAGACTGATGTTCTCCATGTAATGCGCTTTAATAAAGTCCATGATGGTCTTGAGCTTCTGCTGCTTGGCACTGAATAGTTCCGGCTGAAAGTCAACGGCTTGGCCAAAGTGTTGAAGGAGCCAATACTTAAGCTCCACAATCCGGCTCTGTTCGAGAATGTAATCATACCTGCCTGTAGAGTAATGCAGTTCGTATATTTCCATCAAGAGCGTTCTTAATTTGGAGAGCGTAGGCTCCTCAACCTGCCCTTCCTGTGTATTCAATTGTATAATGATTTGTTCATCAGCAAAAAAGGTCTCTGGAAATTGCAGCACAAGAACGCGGTTCTCCGAAATACTTTGGGTGGAGTGAGGGACATTGCTGTTCATGAACAGCATGTCATTGTCCGTCAGGATCGTAATCTTCCCTTCATGCCATACCTTCAGTTCTCCGCTGATACAGCAAATCAGCTCCATATTGCTATGAAAATGCATGGGAATAACCCTCTCCATGTCTCTCGCTTGAAAGGTGAAGAGGTTAATCATCTTTCTTCGGTCTATTTCGATATGTTCATATATCTTCTTCATCACGACACCTCATCAGCCAGCCATGATCGGGGGATCTATTGGTTATTAATTTAACTATACCGTTAGAAAATTACTCACGACAAGCTACAATTCTTTGGCGAGCGAACACGAAAAGAAGGCCGTTCATCCCACATGTGGAATAGAAAACGACCTTCCTTGGTCTGCTGGTCACACGACAAGCAACTGATTATTATTCGACGGATTCATGATTTCAAATGCACCGTCATGAATGTGCCACTGCTGACATCGCCCTTTTGTCCGATATAAGTCTCTACACCGGACACGACCTCCAGTCCATCCGGGACAAGGACAGGACTGAGTAGTGACAGCTCAGCAGCCTTGATGAGATGCATATCGAACTCAAGTAACAATTGTCCCTTTTTGACCTTGGCTCCGTTTTTGATATGAAGGCTGAAGCCATTGCCCTTTAAAGAGACCGTATCTATGCCGACATGGATTAGAATCTGGACACCGCTTTTATGTTCAACAATAACTGCATGCTTGCTCTTGTCCATGACATGAGCGATCTTCCCGTCAAACGGGGCGTACACCTTTCCTTCGGCAGGCTCAATCGCTGCCCCTGCCCCCATATGTCCCTGGGCAAAGGCAGGGTCAGGCACCTGATCCAGAGCTACTGCTGTGCCGGGGATGGGGAAAGCAACCTCCAGCGCTTCCATTGTTTTCTTATCTCGCCCCCAATGAAACATATGATTCTCTCCTTATTCTACGGATTCCCGTAATGGATAAATGTTAATCTGACCTTTATTGCCGCCTGCCTCAAGCTGTATGCTTCTCTGCTCGGTATCTTCTAGGAAGTATCGCAGAGAAAATACTTCTTCTCCTTGATTCACAAAGATCTCCAAGCTGGAGCTTTCAATGAATAATTGCAACTCTACAGGTCTATGAGATAATTCCGCTTTCCTATACTCTCTCTCGCTTGTCAGCCAACTCGTTCTCCAGACGGTCAGAATGTTCTCCTCGAAATCATAGCTGATCTCGACACTTCCTCTTAATACTGCTCGGAACGATTCCTTCAGCTCCGAGAAGCTAATGATAATCTCCGCCTGCAAAGAGGGCAGCTGCCATGAGCCGTGCTCCTGTACCTCTGCCTGTACACCTTGCTGCCTTAAGCCCTGAAGCTCAGACAGCGGGATCTGATACAACCTGCCGTTCCTTAGTACGATTTCTCTGGGAAGCGTAAGTGCATGGAGCCAGCCCTCACGCACGGTCGGAACAGCTCGCTCCGCATCTTCATTCATGGCACTCATCCAGCCAAACATGATCAGTCGGTCGCGAACCTTAAACGACTGCGGCGCATAGAAGTCAAAGCCTCGGTCAAGCTCTTTAAAATCCTCTATGCTTCCATCAAATTTTCCTGTATCTGATATCTCGCCAAGGATGTACCCGGATTGGTTCGGATTTCTATAGTACTCTCCTTTTTCAGGCAAGCCCTGCGGCGAGAATACGAAGACATCCTGCTCGGCAAACGACAGCACATCCGGGCATTCCCACATATATCCGAACGTATGGTCATGCTCCAGAAATGATCCTTGGTATGTCCAAGCCAACAAATCCCCGGATTTGTATACCAGAGCATCTCCTGTCTGATCCTCTCTTTGGGCTCCAACGATCAGCCACCAGCTCCCGCGATCGTCTCTCCATACCTTCGGATCCCGCACATGCCGGGTGTAACCCGGAGGATGCGGGAACAAGGGACCAAGCTTGCGGAAGCTCTCTCCGTCCTCGGAGATGGCCGCGCATTGGTAGCTTTCCTTCCCCCCGTCCTCTCTGATCACATTTCCAGTGTAGAACAGATACAGCTGGTCCTCATGTACAACACTTCCTCCAGAATAAATGCCGTCCTTGTCATACCATTCCGAAGGCTCCAGCGCGATACCTTTCCTGCGCCAGTGCACCAGATCGTCCGACACAACGTGGGCCCAACATTTATTCCGATGCTCGGTTCCAGTCGGGTTCCATTGATGGAATACATGATATTGACTACGGAAAAAGGCAAGCCCGTTCGGGTCATTCAACAGTCCGTAAGGCGGGGTAATATGGTATTTCAGGTGATAAGCTTCGCTGTTCTTCATGATTTCCCCTCCTGCAATAGCATAAAGCTGAAGGCAAACACGATATCACGCGAGCTTGAACCGATATAGACCTCGAATTCGCCCGGCTCACTTGTATATTCTGAGGTATTTCCGTAAAATCGGAGCATTTCCTCATGAATTGAGAATTGTACCTCTCTCGTCTCTCCGCTTCGCACAAAGATTTTCCGAAAATCCTTTAATTCCTTCACCGGTCTTGCGACACTTGCGAATTTATCCCGAATATACAGCTGGAGTGTCTCCTTCCCATCATGGCTTCCGGTATTCTCGACGGCGATGCTCACATCGACCGTCTCATTGTGGCGCATGCTTTCCCGGCTGACGGACAACAGCCTGTATTCAAATGTGGTGTAGGATTGACCATACCCAAACGGATATAGCGGCTCATTCACTTCATCAATATAACGGGTTGCAAAACGATAGGATCCATTTTCCGGTAAATCGGGCCTTCCTGTATTCAGCTCGTTATAATACACCGGGATTTGTCCGACGCTACGCGGAAAGGTCATCGTCAATTTCCCGGACGGATTGGCTGCCCCATACAACAGATTGCCCAGCGCTTCCCCGCTCATAGTGCCGGGATACCAGGCCTGGAGCATGGCATCCGCCTCTGCAGCCACCTCTGTTAGAATCAGAGGCCTTCCGCTATACACAATGACAACCATTGGCTTGCTCAATACGCTTAATTCACGAAGCAGCCTTAGCTGGGACTCCGGAAGCATCGGGCTTGTTCGTGATCCACCCTCGCCGCTTTGGTAGACACTTTCGCCAAGTGCCAGAACAATGACATCGGCTTCGCTCGCATTTCGAATCGCTTCCTGCAGCAGATCGTCCTCAGCAACGGCTTCAGCAGCCAGCTTCTCCTCGTATTTGCCAAGGGCTTCTCGCGCAGCAAGTGGAAGCATGTACGCTCCCCTGCATACCGAGAGTAGGTCGGGGACAATGTACTTCAGGAGTCCTGTCTTCAGATTAACGGTATCGGCCTCGTCCCCCTTGATCGCCCACATACCAAGGGTAGAGCTTTCCTCAGCATAGGGGCCAATCAAAGCTACCTTGGCATGCTTGGACAGTGGCAGCACTTGGTGTTCATTTTTCAGCAGGACTACAGATTCCTCTGCCAAGGATAATGCAGCTTGTCTATGTTCATCCGACAGCACACTACTCTTCTGCTGCTGCAAGGTGTCCTGCAAGCCCCGGAATGGGTCCTCAAATAGCCCCAGATCGTTTTTTAACTGTAATACACGATACACTGCTTCGTTCAATAGACTCAGCAAATGCTCGTTCCCTGATATGACCTTCTCTAATTGATTGGCGTAGATTGCCGTCTTCATATCCACATCCACCCCAGCGAGTAAGGCCAGCTTTGCAGCGTCGGCACCATCCTCAGCATAGCCGTGCATGATTAGCTCCTCTATTGCGGCATAATCCGAGATCAATACACCCTCGAACTTCATGTCCCGCCTCAGCACTTCACGATTCAGCCATTCGTTTCCGGTTGCAGGGATGCCATTCAGGGTATTGAATGCAGTCATCACCAGCTTGGCCCCTGCTGCAATCGCGGCTTGATAGCCTGGCAGATAATATTGCCTAAGCATATGCTCCGACATATCCACAGCGTTGTATTCACGCCCGGCGACAGGCGCCCCGTAGGCGGCAAAATGCTTGACGCAAGCGGCGATCTTATGAGGTGGTATAGTGCGCTGCCCAGACTCTCCCTGAATGCCCAGCACCAGACTCTCCGCATATTTCATAGCCAGCAGGGTATCCTCTCCAGGCGATTCCATTACTCGCCCCCAGCGGGGATCTCTAACAATATCCACCATCGGGGAAAAGGTCACATGGATGCCCTCATCATAGCACTCCCGTGCAGACATCGCAGCCGCCTGCTCAATCTGCTCATAGTTCCAACTGCAAGCTTGAGCAAGCGGAATTGGGAAGATCGTCCGATAGCCATAGATAATATCTGCCATGAACAGCAGCGGGATTTGATGTGTTGATCTCTTCAAATATTCGGTCTGCAGCCGGATAATCTTATCGGGATCGGTCACGTTCAGGATGGAGCCAGTATTGTATACATTGTAACTGCTGTCTAACCCCAACTTCTTCAGAGGTCCTGTTACGACCGTATCCATATCCCCTTCAAAGAAATCACCGGTCAGTTGGACCAGTTGGCCTATTTTCTCTTCTATAGAAAGGCTATCTAGTTTCTTAAGCAGTAATTGGTTGTCCATGTTTTCTCTCCACTATATTTTATTGATGTGCTGTTTTCTCTTTGAATCCAAAGAACCAGGTAAGTGCAAAGGCCACAGCAAAACCGATAACACAGACGACAATGTACAGTAGGATCTGCTGATTCAGATACAACAAGATTCCTGGAATCGCCGTAATCGACATCCCTGTTGCCTGAATATCAAAAATCCGTGCGAAAAATCCGCCAACCGCTCCGCCAATCAGTCCCATCAGGAACGGCTTGCCGTACCGAATATTTACTCCGAAAATAGCAGGCTCTGTAATCCCCAATAACGCTGACAACGCAGAAGGATAAGCGATGGATTTGGTTTTTACACTTCTGGCCTTCAGTCCGACAGCCAACGCAGCTCCTGCTTGTGCACAAATAGACGCTGAGCTAATCGGGTTGACCATATTCCAGCCGTTATCCACCAGCATCTGTATTTCAATCAGGTTCAAAGCATGGTGCAACCCAGTAACGACGATAATCTGGTTAATACCACCGTAAATAAAACCACCAATACCAAACGGTAATTGCAATATAGCCGTCACGCCAGCCAAGATTAACACTTCGACCTCATGGAAAATTGGACCGATGATAAATAGTCCTAACACCAATGTGACCAGCAGGGTCAAAAATGGAGTTAATATCAAATCCAGGGCTTCCGGAACAGATTTTCTAATTCTCTTTTCCAGCAATGCTCCCACGACCCCTATGATGAATGCGGGCAGCACTGATCCCTGATAGCCTGCAATTTTAATGAAGCCCAAGAATACAAGCGGCTCTTGCACCTTCTGGGCGACATCCCAAGATGTAGGCAAGGATGGGCTCACCAGCATTAACCCTAGCAATATTCCCAACAATGGCGATCCACCGAACACTCTAAAGGCCGACCAGCAGACCAGTACGGGTAGAAAAGCAAAGGCTGTATCGGTCAATATCTGGGTAAACAATAAGAAATTCGCGGGAATCGTATCCGGTGTAAGTCCAAATAGCTGGAGCAATGCTGGCTGGGTGACCAGCCCACGAACTCCCATGAACAATCCCGTGGCAACCAGCGCAGGGATAATGGGAACGAACACATCCCCGAAGATGCGGATCATTCTTTTGAAGAAGTTATCATCCTGGGTAGAGGCTTGCTCTTTCAAATCCGCCTTGGATGTAGATGATATGTTCTCGCTGATCATCGCTTCATACACCTTGTTTACGGTACCGGTTCCGAAAATGATTTGAAATTGCCCTGAAGTAAAGAAAACCCCTTTGGCCTTGTCAATATTTTCGATAAACTCATCATCAATAATTTCCCTGTCCTTCACAATCAGACGCAATCTTGTGGCACAATGCGCCATGGAAATGATATTGTCCTCTCCGCCAAGTCCTTTAATAACATCTTGCGCTATTTTTGTGTATTCTTTCTCAGGACTCATCTGTCTCTTCCTTTCCCAATTAACAAAGTTAGTACTTAATAACTTAAGCATAACATGATGACGCTTACAGACAGCGGGGTTATTTTACTTTATTAAGGTCAAATTTTGACCTTTTTATGCTCTGATCCCTCCGTAAGCTGCTATCCGGAAACATTTTCCTATAAAATTCGTTCTTACTTTTGTAACGAATGACAAGCATGCCAGTCATATGTTCGTGAGGATGTGAAGGCGTGACAGACTTTGAGCAGATTTATAATCAATATTTTCGGGACGTCTATCGCTTTGTCTATGCTTTAAGCCGCAATGAAGCCCTTTCCGAAGAGATTACACAGGAGACGTTCTTCAAGGCGCTGAGAAGCATTCATAGCTTCAAAGGCCATTGTAAGCTTGGTGTCTGGCTGTGCCAGATTGCCAAGAACACTTATTTTTCCCATCTCGACAAACAAAAACGTTGGGTTCCGCTGGAGGAGGATGGCCCCTTCCAGGACGAAGACGGCGACCCGGAGAAAATGCTGCTGATAAAAGATGAAACGATGCGCCTTCATCTGGCGCTGCACCACATGAAGGAGCCGTACAAAGAGGTGTTCACGCTGAGAGTATTTGGCGAGCTGTCCTTCGCCGAGATCAGCGGACTGTTCGAGAAAAGCGAAGGCTGGGCAAGGGTAACGTTCTATCGTTCCAAGCAAAAGATTCAGGGGTTGATGAAGGAGGAGGAACAGGGATGAGCAACAGGGTACATGATAACATTATCAGAGATTTGCTGCCTTTGTATGTTGACGGGGTATGCAGCCTAGAGAGCGAGGAGCTGGTGGAGAAGCAATTGCAAGCGTCACCTGAGCTAAGAGAAGAGTTGGCACAACTGAGAGCAGATCTGCGCTTATCGTTGGAAGCGAACAAACCTTATCGTCAAGATGCCGAAGTGATTCGTAAAATATCAGTAAGCTGGAGCCGTTCAAAATGGACGTCCTTTGTGAAGGGCACCCTGCTTTCCTTATCCGTTTGTAGTGTGCTGCTTCTCGGTTACATTGGCCTGTTTCGCTGGGACGTCATCCCTGTCTCATCTCAGGTTATTGCCATTACGGACCTAGGGCAGCTAGATAATGGCCGCATTGCTTATCATGTCACCTTGACGGATGGGTTCGATTCGAATCGTGCCAAATACGAAATGGATGAGGATGGGAATTTTTATGTCATTCCATACCGCCCTGTCTTCCCCACGAAAGCCAAGGCTGATATTGCAATTCGTTATTATGAGGCCATAGACCATGAGCTGCAAATCTACAAGCAGAGATACGGCGAAGATCGGGAGATCACAGCCCTGTATTATGGCAGACCAGATGACAGCGTGTTGGTGTGGAAAAAAGGAATGAAGCTTCCGCCAGCCAGCGATAAGGCAAGGGCCTGGTTCCAGGAATAAGGGGGCTAAGCTTCATATCAGAGGACTGTCCCATAAGTAGTTTTCCCCTACACTTGCGACAGCTAACTCCAATCGAAGATTGAGGCAGCACTTCCGCTTAAAGCAGCGGAGCGGACGGACTTATTGTGGAAAAGCGGCAGCGGTCGCCTTTGTCCCCGGATTTTCACCGCTTAGGAGAATAGATAAAATCTGGGGACAACAGCGATTGTAACAAAGGTCCGTTCGCGGAGCGTCCATCCAAGCGCACACGTTGATCCTACTTAAAAAACGAAGCCATCCCAAGCAGCCATTTCATGGCTTTTGGGACAGCTCCATTAGCATTGTAAGCTCCAAGTATGTTTCGACAGAGCACGAATGCTCCGATCAAGGCTTTATTCTTCTATATCTCTATAAGTCCATCAAGGCTTAAGCCTTAACGGTATACAGCAACTCTTTCTCCTGTACCGTGGAAGCACCGGAGGATTCAATGGAGCTGTAGTTGTGAATGTTGGTAATGATTACTGGAGTAATGGTATCGTAACCTGCCTTGGCAATCTCAACATGGTCGAATTCCATCAGCACATCTCCGACAGATACCTTCGCTCCCGCCTGGACTTGCGGTGAGAAATGCTGCCCTTTGAGCTTCACGGTGTCGATACCGATGTGAATCAGCATCTCAGCACCTGTATCACTTACCAGACCAATCGCATGACCGCTCTTGGACAAGGAGAACACCGTTCCGTTCACTGGAGATACCACACGGCCTTCGGACGGCTGGATCGCCACGCCTTTACCCATAATCTCTTCCGAGAACGCAGGGTCATTGACCGCAGACAGCGGCTTCACTTCTCCAGCAATCGGACTGAAAATTTGCTCATCCTGCATTTTGACTTCTTCTGGTGTCTGTACAGCCGCAGTTGCAGCAGACCCGCTTGCTACAGCAGAGCTCTCAACAGCTGTAGTCTCGGTAGCAGGAGCTGCCTCTTTCACATCTTCAAAGCCAAGTACATAAGTCAGAACGACAGCCACAGCCATACCAATAACCAGACCCAGGATGGTGTATACGAAAGATGGTCCAATCATGACCGGCAGAGCTGTAATACCTACGATACCACTCATTGCAAAAGCCTTGGCGCCGAAGAAGCTCATGAAGGCACCACCGACAGCTGCACCGATGAGTGCTGCCAGGAACGGTTTCTTAAAGCGCATGTTCACACCGTACATCGCCGGCTCAGTAATACCCATAAATGCCGTAACAGCAGTAGAATACGCTGTGGAGCGAACCCCTTTATTCTTCGTACGCAGACCAACACCGAAAGCACTAGCTGCTTGTGCCATGTTCGCCATCAGCATCAGTGGAATCAGATAATCATAGCCCAGTGTAGCAATCGATCCGATAATGATCGGAGCCAAGGCATAGTGCATACCTGTAATGATAATCAGGGAGAAGGTACCTCCTACAAGCAGACCAGCCAGCAGTCCGGCATTTGCGAACAACCAGGCAATACCATCTGCCAATCCGTTACCTACAACTACACCAAGTGGTCCAACTGCGATCAATGTAATTGGTGCAATGATCAGCAGAGTTACCGTTGGCACCACAATCAATTTCAGGGAAGCATGTGTATATTTATCTACGAATTTCTCAACGTAAGATGCCAGCCATACGGCCAATACAATTGGAATAACCGATGAAGAATACGTTGCTGCCAATACAGGCAATCCAGCGAAGGTCACAGGCTCTCCAGAAGCTAGCAAGGTAATAAGCGTCGGATGGACTATAGCCGCACCAATCGCTGCACCGATATATGGGTTACTTCCCAGCTTCTTCGCTGCACTAAAGCCCAAAATGATCGGGAGGAAGTAGAATGCTCCGTCGCCAATAGCGGACAGAATGGAATGGTTCATGCTGCCTTCGGTCATCCAGCCCATGGAGACCAGCAAGGCTACAATCCCCTTGATCATCCCTGCGCCGACGATGGCCGGCAGGATCGGAGTGAAGATCCCGGAGATGAAGCCCAGCACATCACTTACAGAGCGCTTCTTCTTGACCGGCTCAGTATCGCCTGTGCTTGCTTTTTTCGCATCTGGGGATTTGGACATGTTATTCACCAGCTCGTTATATACCACTGGCACATCGTTACCGATGATAACCTGGAACTGGCCGCCATTCACCATAACGCCCATAACTCCAGGAGTGTTCTGCAATGCTTGCTTGTTCGCAATATTGTTGTCATTCAGGTTGAAGCGCAGACGGGTCATACAGTGTGTGACTTGATCGATGTTCTCTTCTCCACCGACATGCTTCAGTATTTCTTTGGACAAAGCATTTTTATCCATGATGTCTACTCCTTTGAATTTGGATTGGATAGTTCGTAGCATGTGTAGAAATAACCATAGCATGTACAAACAAAAAAACCTAGAACCCTGAATCACCCCGAAGCAATGCAATGCTTGCTTGTCGTGATTCAAAGCCTAGGTTTTGCCTACATTAGTAACAATCCCGTGTTGCTTATTCAATTGGCTTCTCCCCCTACAATCCGCTCAATATGGATCGTGAGGTACAGAATCTCTTCCTTGGACAGATCTCGTCCGTAGATCTTACGAGTATAGCTGCCGATCTTCTCCGCACAAGCAAAAGCTTCCGGATATTGACGACTTACCAGATCATGGAGCATGTTATCCTTGTCCCGCTGCTCAACTGCTGTGCCCTGCAGCACGCGCTGAGCAAAAAACTTCAGATGCGTCAGGAAGCGATAATAACTAAGAGAGTCTTCATCCAGCTCCACCAGAAAACTGCGTCTGACAATATTCAATATGTCCTTCACGATGTTGGTCATGCTGACCGTCTCGCGCATTTCACCATTCATCCGGGCGTTGACCAAATGCATTGCAATAAAAGCGCACTCATCTTCTGGCAAGGAGACACCAAGCGTCTCTTCGATAATTTGTAGCGCTTTCTCACCAATGGCATATTCCTTACGGTACATCCGCTTGATCTCCCAGAGCAGCGCATTCCGAATCGGAAGTCCCTGTCTATGGCGGTCAATGGCAAAATGGATATGATCAGTCAAGGAAATGTAAATACTGTCGTGCATTTTCTCGGCCAGCACCGTCTCAGCATACCGGACGATTTCATCCGAGCATTCCACATATTCTGCGGGAATATCGGACAGTAAGGTCATCAGCTTCTGTGATACTTCCTTGTTGTCCTGCGAAAAGATTTTCTCGATCTGGTCTTCTTCAATAGTATCGCCAGCATGCTTCTTGAAAGCGATGCCACGTCCCATAACCACAAGCTCGTTCTGGAATGCATCTAATACCGTAACGACATTATTGTTGAGCACCTTCGCAATTTTCATTCCATCACCTTGAACCGTCATAGTATAAAAGGCAAAACCAAAACAGGCATGAATTGAAAATGCCGGTTGCTGGTTTTGCCTGAATGAACAGTAACAATCCAGAGTTATTTGACCGTAACCAATTCTAGCATAACTCTAAGTAAATAACAATGGATGGTGGATTGTTAAAAAGAAGCTCTTCTATTTTTTCAAACTTGCACCGTTAGTAGCAATTACTTCCTTATACCAGTTGAAGGATTTCTTCCGGTATCTTTCCAGTGTGCCCGTACCATCATTGTTGCGGTCTACATAGATGAAGCCATAACGCTTCTTCATCTCTGCTGTGGAGGCACTTACGAGGTCAATACAACCCCAAGGCGTGAAGCCCATTACCTCTACCCCATCCTCAATCGCTTCTCCCACCTGTACAAGGTGATCGTTGAGGTATTGAATGCGATAATCGTCATGTACCGTCTTGTTGCCATTCTCGTCTGTAATCAGCTCATCTACTGCACCCAGACCATTCTCAACAATGAACAATGGCTTTTGGTAACGATCGTAGAACGTATTCAGCACATAGCGCAGTCCTTGCGGATCGATCTGCCAGCCCCACTCACTTGCTTGGAGATAAGGATTCGGTACGCCGCCCAGCAGGTTACCTTCACCAGCAATTTTCTTTTCTGGATCACCTGTCTCACAGATACTCACGTAGTAGCTGAATGAGATGAAGTCTACTGTGTTCTTAAGGATTTCTTCATCACCTGGTTCGAAGTGAATGTTGATGTTGTGCTTTTTGAAATAACGGTTCAAATATTTAGGATATTGACCACGTACATGAATATCAGCGAAGAAGTCGTTCTTATGAACGGATTCCATCACAGCGATCACATCATCCGGGTTAGGAGTCAGCGGATAGGTCGGCATGCTCAGTACCATACAGCCGATCTTGGCTTCTGGCATGATCTCATGGCCGATCTTCACAGCAAGCGCACTGGCTACCAGCTCATGATGAACTGCTTGATACAGATCCTGCTTGGACAGCTGTTCCTTAGGTGTGCTGATCCCGCCGCTCATGAATGGGGCTTCCAGAATCGAGTTGATCTCGTTGAATGTCAGCCAGTATTTAACCTTGTTCTTGTAACGATTGAACAGAGTAGTCACATAGCGCTCATAGAAGCCGACCATCTTACGGTTCACCCAGCCATCATACTCTCTGGACAGATGCAGCGGAGTCTCATAGTGAGAGATCGTTACAAGCGGCTCGATCCCATATTTATGGCACTCGTCGAACAGATCATCATAGAATTGAAGACCTTTCTCGTTCGGCTCCAGCTCGTCCCCCTTCGGGAAGATACGGGACCAGGCGATGGAGGTACGGAATACCTTGAAGCCCATCTCCGCGAACAGCTTAACGTCTTCTTTATAGCGATTGTAAAAATCAATTCCGATCAGCTTCAGGTTGTCCTCGGTAGGCTCCGGGGTTGGCGGAGTCTTGATGCCATTTGGCATAACGTCTTGTACAGACAAGCCTTTGCCGTCTACGTTATAGGCTCCTTCGAGTTGGTTGGCAGCTACTGCGCCGCCCCATAGAAATCCTTGTGGAAATGGTGTGCTCATAATCATGAACCTGCCTTTCGTTAAGTGGATGGATATGAAGCCTATATGACCTCATAGCTCAGGATTTTGCAAAATCAAATGGATTTGCTAGACTTGATTCTAGGCCTGATTCAATTCTAGGTTCTGCAACGCGTTTCATGTCAAGCGACTTTTCCGAAGGAGAATGGAAATGGCTAATTTAGAACAAATCGCGCGGCTGTCGGGCGTCTCCAAAGCCACGGTCTCACGGGTCATCAACGGCTTCCCTCATGTGAGTGCCGAGACCAGACTTCGGGTACAGCAGGTCATCGATGAGATGGACTATGTACCAAATCGTACAGCCGTATCCCTGTCCAAGGGACGGACGCAACAGATCGGACTGGTAACCGGGACCATCAGTGAAGTTATCATGCCGTTCTTGAACGGTTTCATTGAGACAGCCAAAAAGCATGATTACCAGACGGTCATTTATTTCACTGGTGATGATCCAGCTACAGAGCTGCAAGCTTTTGAAGATTTAAGGAGTAAGCGGACGGATGCGCTCGTGATCGTTACCTGTGCTAACCCACCTTCTCTGCTGAGTACATACAGCAAATACGGCCCCATCGTATCCTGGCAGCGAATGCCCGAGCATGTCATCCCTTCTGTAGCCATGGATCAGGGTATAGGCTACTGTCTGGCGCTCAAGCATCTGCTTGCTACAGGAAGACGCCGTATCGCTCATGCCTTTGGACGCCCTGAAAGTCTCAATACGCAAAGTAGAATGCGCAGCTATGAGAAAATCATGCATGAGCATGGGCTTCCCATCGCACAGGAACTTTATTTTTCTTCTATATATTCTGTTCATCATGGAGAACAATTGATTCAGACTCTGCTTGAGCGCCAGAAGGAAGGTCATGAGCTGCCAGACGCCATATTATGCTCCAATGATTATGTTGCTGCAGGTATTTTGTGCGAAGCACGCAGGCATGGTCTGAGCGTACCAAGTGATCTAGCGATTGTCGGGTTCGATGATAACGAGATATCACGCACACTGGAGCTGACGACGGTACATAACCCGATCAGAGCCCAGGCAGAGCATGCCTTCTACATGCTTGCCCCCATGCTGCTGCATACTGAGCTCAAACAGAGTCAGTTGGAATACAAGCTCATTCTGCGCTCTACAACTTGACGCCACCAGTCTGCTTGGATCTCATGATTACAGAAAAAGACCTGCACAGTGAGTGCTTGAACTCAAGAGCTTGGACTCAAGAATAGTAACTTCTTGAGATGGATCAAGACTGCTGTACAGGTCTCTTATTATTCATTTGACTGCATTAGCTCTACGCGTAACTACACCAGATACAAGTGATTATTTCACTTTATACTGCTGCAAAGACTTCAGGACCTGTGCTGCTTCTGCTACTGTCACCACCTGTGCAGGCTTCAGTTGGCCAGCGCCATTCGCAGGCATAATTCCGAAGCGGCTAACGATCACTGCATTCTGATAGGCCCAATGCTTCTCGGGTACATCCGAATATCCTGTCATGGAGCCGGGAGACTCTGCTGTCTCCACGCCGTTGGACTCCAGCCATTGACCTACAATGACTACCAATTGAGCGCGTGTCACTGCGGCATCTGGAGCGAATTTGCCTTGACCTATACCACGCATTAAGCCCGCCTGGGTCACGGCTTCTATCTCCTGAGTGCGTTCGGTACCCTGAACATCCTCATATAATCCATATACAGAAGCTGCTACTGGTAGATTCAGCTCTGTCGTCAGCAGTCCTGCAAGCTCTGATCTCGTGATTGGCCCACTTGCTGCTGGTTGCTCTGCTAGTTGCTCTGCAACTTCTTCTGAAGTAGTCTCTGTTGAAGGTGTCCCACTGGAATCTCTCTTCTGCGAGAACAGCCAATTGATCATATTCTGATCATTGAAGACAGGAGCCCAGGACCAGTGCTTCATGGCACCGTAGAAACGCTGACTGTCCATAAATTCATCAGTGTAGAGCGTTTCCTTCACCTTCGTTGAGCCCAGTTCGGTCAGTGCCTGATAAGCAAGCTTACTAGTACGGCTGTCCGTAATCGGATCATTCTCCGCATGGACGATCCAGAGGGGCATGTCCACCAGACCTTTCAGCTCCTGCTTGAAAGCATCCACCGGCCCCTTATAGTCTGCAACAGCATCCTTGGCCGCCACTACAATGGCACCTGCGAACAGATCAGGATACTGCATCATGAAACGGAAAGCACCACCGCCGCCGCTGGATACCCCCGCCAGATAGATACGATCCGGGTCTACCTTACCTTCAGCAACGAGCTTCTGAATCAGCTCATATTGCAGGACGAAGTAATCCTGCATCTTCTTCAGTTGTTCTGCATTGCTATAGATTGCCCAATCATAATTCTTCGGATAATGAACCGCGAGCACAGAGGTATCCTTGCCAGATTCGGTCCAAGTCGTGGCGCCACGATTCTCGGTCAGCTGCTTGATGTTATCCGTGCCGACCTCTCCACCACCGTGCAGCCATACAACAAGCGGTTGCGGTCCTGTGGATTCACTCAGCTTCAGTCGATACGGCAGCGTCTCCCCATTGCTTGCTGTGAAAGTTCCAGGCTCGAACTCATCTACAGTACGAATGGATACCCTATCAACCTTGTCTGCATTGAAGGATAGCTCCGGGAACTTCGCATTGGTTACAGCGAACGCGGATACTGTGCCTCCGGGATAACGGAATGGCTTGAAGGTAAGATGGATTGCCTCCTCACTGACAGCGATTTCAAGACCATCATCCTCATAATTGTCCTGTACAATCTCCCCCTGCTCATTTACAGGATAACCGTCATAATTGCCTGTAATATCAAAATCCTCAGCCTGTAGATCAGCATAGCGACTAACATCCGATACTTTGATATCAAAGGACTCCACCATCGTTCCAGCATCCCCGACATACGCCTGGCCTGTAATTTGTTGAACAAACGTCGCTTCTTCCGCAGCAGCAGGTACGATTAGCCCTGCGGTTCCAATGACTGCCGCCAACAGTCCGGTCAAGCTTTTTCTTACCAAATTCATTGCTTATAGCCTCCCTCTCAGGATCACACAGCACACAAAAAAGACGGTCAAAACCAACAAATGGTCGCCCTCATGCGCATCTGCATCTCTTCAGACATGCGATGTGCTTCAGGAGCCATATGTCAGGTTTTGCCCGTCTGTGCGGTTACAATCCTATCGTTGTAAATTCACCTTAGCCCAGGATTGGTAACGTTGTCAATAGCTATCTTTACGCCAAATCTTCGCCGTTGGAGGCAATAACACGCTTGTACCAGTCGAAGGAATCCTTCTTGGAACGGTTCCATGTTCCCTTACCCTCATCATCCAGATCAACATAGATGAAGCCATAACGCTTGGACATTTCGGACGTCGACATGCTCACCAGGTCAATTGGCCCCCAGCTCGTATAGCCCATCAGTTCAACGCCATCCTTGATAGCTTCCTTCATCTGTTCGATGTGCTTGCGCAGGTAATCAATACGGTACGTATCATGAATAGAGCCATCTTCTTCGACGCGATCGTAGGCACCCAGACCATTTTCCACAATGAACAGCGGCTTCTGATAACGGTCGTAGAAGTTGTTCAGCGTCACACGCAGACCGATCGGGTCAATCTCCCAGCCCCAGTCGGATGCTTCCAGATGCGGATTGCGAACACCACCAATAAGGTTACCTTCACCAACCTCGTCATCCGGATTGGAGGAGCGAGTGATCGTCATGTAGTAGCTGAATGAAATGAAATCCACGGTATTGTTCAGCAGCAGCTCATCATCGCCTGGCTCACGTTCGATTACAATGTTATTCTCAGCAAAATAACGCTCCATGTAATTCGGATATTTACCGCGTGCATGTACATCCGTGAAGAATAGGTTCACCTGATTCTCCCATTGTGCCATGCGTACATCGGCAGGGTTACAGCTGAATGGATAGGTCTCCATGCGAGCCAGCATACAGCCCACTTGGGAGCCTGGAATAATCTCATGTGCCAGCTTGGTTGCTTTTGCACTTGCTACGAATTGATGGTGCAGTGCCTGGTAGGACGTCTGCAGCTTGTTATCCACTTGATCTGTCAATACGCCGCCACCCGTATACGGGCTGATGAGCATGATGTTGATCTCGTTAAAGGTAAGCCAATATTTTACTTTGTCCTTGTAACGCTTGAATACTGTCTCTGCATATCTCACATAATGATCTACAACTTCACGGCTAGCCCAGCCATTGTACTTCAAGGTCAGACCAAGCGGTGTCTCATAGTGAGACAGCGTTACGAGTGGCTCGATCCCGTGCTTCAACAGCTCATCAAAGACGTTGTCATAGAATTGCAGCCCCGCTTCGTTCGGCTCCGCATCGTAGCCATTAGGGAAAATACGTGCCCAGTGAATGGACATCCGGAATACTTTGAAGCCCATTTCAGCGAACAGCGCAATATCTTCCTTGTAGCGGTGATAGAAATCAATACCGTCACGCTTAGGGAAACGAGCCTCGACTTCACCGTTCAGGATTTGCTGAATACGCTCGGTAGTCATCTCCATAGCATGAACGCTTCTACGCTGGTCCTTAGGCACCAGTGCGATCATGTCTGCGGTGGACAAGCCTTTACCGTCAGCATCAAATCCACCTTCCAGCTGGTTAGCCGCAGTAGCGCCTCCCCACAGGAAATTTTCGGGAAATCCTTGTTTTGCTGCACTCATTGATAACGACCTCTTTTCTACATTAATATGGGCTTTTCAGGATTCCCGGCAAAATGTGTTGCGTAACTACTTGTCAACTATGCCCGAAAAACAAGAAAAACCTAAATCCAAGGTACAAACAATTCCCCCGGTCTAGGGAATCACTTCTACCATCGATTTAGGTTTTGCCTGATCACCAGTTACAATCCTCGTTCGATGAAATTATAGTAAATGAAATTATAGTAGATGAAATTATAGTAATGACACTCATTCGGAAGCATACTATTGACTCAATCTGTCTACATACTGCGTCATAAACGCATTGATCTGAATAAAGTCACATTCATAAAAATACTGGCTGGTTCTGGAACTAAATATAGCGTAGCATAGGCTCTCGGCAAAAGCAATTTGGCTACTCCTAATGGTGTCTTTAGGCAGTCGAATCAAGGCTAAAAGGCCTTTACGAACAGCTATGAAAACGGTATACTTAACTCATGGTGATTTTTGAAATTATGTTTCATCTGATGAAACAACTTCATGAGGAGGTTCATTCATGCCAGGACAAGACCAGTTCTCTATTGCCCGTAACCTAGAGGTTAACGGACAATCTTACCGCTACTACAGTCTTAAGGCACTTGAAGAGCAAGGAGAAGCGGGCGTAGCTCAGCTCCCATTCTCAATCAAGGTATTGCTGGAAGCGGCGCTTCGTCAGTTCGACGGACGTGCGATTACCCAGGATCATGTCAAGCAATTGACGAATTGGGCAGCTGATCGTGATGCGAACAAAGAAATTCCCTTCATTCCTGCACGTATCGTATTACAGGACTTCACAGGCGTACCTGTCGTAGTCGATCTTGCGGCTATGCGTGACACCGTGAAGAAAGCTGGCGGTGATCCGAAGCAGATCAATCCACTCGTACCGGTCGATCTCGTTATTGACCACTCCGTCATGGTTGATGCCTTCGGCAGCAAGGACGCGCTGGATTACAATATTAATGTAGAATTTGAACGAAATGAGGAGCGCTATCGCTTCCTGCGTTGGGCGCAGACAGCATTCAACAATTTCCGTGCTGTGCCCCCTTCAACCGGTATCGTGCATCAGGTGAACCTGGAGTATCTGGCTTCTGTCGCAGCCACGAAGACAATCGATGGCGAGACTGTTGTATTCCCTGACTCTCTGGTAGGGACAGATTCTCACACCACCATGATTAATGGTCTTGGTGTCGTAGGCTGGGGCGTAGGTGGAATCGAGGCTGAAGCAGGTATGCTGGGCCAGCCGCTATATTTCGTAACTCCTGACGTTATTGGCTTCAAGCTTACAGGTAGCCTCTCCGAGGGTGCAACAGCAACAGACCTTGCGCTGACCGTTACTGAGATGCTTCGCAAGAAGGGTGTAGTAGGTAAATTCGTTGAATACTACGGCCCAGGTCTCGCTAATATCAGTCTTGCTGACCGCGCAACCGTAGCGAACATGGCTCCAGAGTATGGTGCTACGATTGGCTTCTTCCCGGTAGATGCCGAGACGCTCGCTTATCTGCGCAGCACAGGCCGCACCGAAGAGCAGGTAGCGCTGGTAGAACAATATTACAAAGCACAAGGCATGTTCCGTACAGCTGACACTACTGATCCAGTATTCACGGATACCATTGAGCTGGATCTCGCGTCGGTAGTGCCGAGCCTTGCTGGACCGAAGCGTCCACAAGACCGCATTGAGCTTGCACATATGAAAGAGAACTTCGAAAGCATTATCCGTACCCCTGTAGACAAGGGCGGATACGGCCTGAGCGATGAGAAGATTGCACAAAAGGTTGCTGTAGCTCATCCAGATGGCTCCAAGAGCGAACTGGCTACTGGTGCGGTAGTTATCGCCGCGATCACTAGCTGCACCAATACCTCCAACCCAAGCGTTATGCTGGGTGCAGGTCTGCTTGCGAAGAAGGCTGTAGCACGCGGTCTGGTGAAGCCAGGCTATGTGAAGAGCAGCTTGACTCCAGGCTCCCTGGTCGTAACCGAGTACCTGCAAAAAGCAGGACTCATCGAGCCGCTTGAAGCACTTGGCTTCCACGTAGCTGGCTATGGCTGCGCGACTTGTATCGGTAACTCCGGTCCATTGCCAGATGAAGTGAGTCAGGCAATTGCTGATAATGACATGACTGTAGCTGCCGTATTGTCCGGTAACCGGAACTTCGAAGGTCGCGTTCACGCCCAGGTCAAAGCGAATTATCTCGCTTCACCTCCGCTCGTCGTGGCTTACGCCTTGGCTGGCAATGTCAATGTCGATCTGCAGAATGATCCGATCGGCTATGATCAGGAACAGCAGCCTGTCTATCTGAAGGATATCTGGCCGACTTCCGAGGAGATCAAAGAAGCGATCAGTTTGTCCCTTAGTCCGGAAATGTTCCGCAGCAAGTACGAAAATGTGTTCACTGCCAACGAGAAGTGGAATGCAATCGATGTACCGGAAGGCGAGCTGTATGAGTGGGATGAGAAGTCCACTTACATTCAGAATCCGCCATTCTTCGAAGGTCTGCAGGATGGAGTTCAGGACATTGCAGAGATTCGTAATGCACGCGTACTCGCCCTGCTCGGCGATTCTGTAACGACTGACCATATCTCTCCAGCAGGTAATATCGCCGTGAACAGCCCAGGTGGCAAATACCTGACTGATAATGGCGTCGAGCGCAAGGACTTCAACTCCTACGGCTCCCGTCGTGGTAACCATGAAGTGATGATGCGTGGTACGTTCGCGAATATCCGGATCCGCAACAACGTTGCTCCAGGAACCGAAGGCGGCGTAACCAAGTATCTCCCTACGGATGAAGTCATGTCCATCTACGATGCTTCTATGAAGTATCAGGACGGCGGACAGAATCTGGTCGTTATTGCAGGTAAAGAATACGGTACAGGCAGCTCCCGTGACTGGGCAGCGAAGGGTACCTTCCTGCTGGGCGTCAAAGCAGTCATCGCGGAGAGCTTCGAGCGGATTCACCGCAGTAACCTCGTAGGTATGGGTGTACTGCCACTCCAATTCCAAGAAGGCTATGGCTGGTCCAGCCTTGGCATCAATGGTACAGAGACGTTCGACATCCTGGGCATCGACAACGAAGTGAAGCCTGGTCAGGCACTCACCGTGGTAGCGAAGCGCGAGGATGGCACCAAATTCGAATTCCCTGTCATTGCTCGTCTGGACAGCACGGTAGACATCGATTACTATCGTAACGGTGGTATCCTGCAGACGGTACTGCGCCAGATGATCAAGAACAACTAAATCTATAATCAGAATTATGGATAGCCCCTGATACTGATACAAAGACAGCAGCAGCTCATTCCGATGTTGGGATGAACTGCTGCTTTTCTTTGTCAATGATTTATACTGTATAGAACAAGCTTAGCTCAATGTCACAAGAGCCACCGGCCAGGGATACTTCAACACTTCAATACTTGAATAATCTATAAAATACACAAATGACACTCAGGAGGTCATCCATACTATGAAAATTGATCGGCTGCTGGCCATTGTCATGCTATTACTGAAGCACCGGAGAATGCCCGCCCGGCAGCTGGCAGATCGCTTTGAAGTCTCCTTGCGTACTATTTACAGGGACATCGATACGCTAAGTCAGGCCGGAGTGCCTGTCGTGACTTATCAGGGCATGAACGGCGGGATCGGACTAGTAGAGGGTTACCGTCTGGATCATACCCTGCTCACCGATCAGGATCTAGCTGCGATCACGACAGCTATTCGTGGCCTCAGTACATCCATGCCAGATCAAGAGCAAATGCTGCTGCTAGACAAAATCACCCAGATCATCCCTCCCTCCAAAACCGAGCAATTTCGCATTCAGACCGAGCAACTGGTCGTAGATTTATCGGACTGGGGTGGACACCGGGAACTACCTGAAATGCTGGGACAAATCCGAGCAACCATTGCCGACAGCCACATGCTCCATTTTAGCTACAGGAATGCTGACGGACAGTCCACTATGCGAACCTTGGAGCCTCACACCCTTGTACTAAAGAAAAACCAATGGTACGTATATGGCTACTGCCACCTTCGCTGCGAATTCCGTTTGTTCAAGCTGTCACGTATGAAGGACGTTCGGCAGGGACCAGACACCTTCATCCGTCGACCGCTCGCTGTGGAGGAGCTGCCTTGGCAGCAGGATTGGGGCAAGCCAGAGCAGCAGGTGGACATCGTTCTCCGCTTCCATCCTAACGGAGTACATCTCGCCGAGGAATGGTTCCCTCTGGAGCAACAACAACAGGACGCTGCTGGCTACACCCGGGTGTACGTATCCATGCCCGAAAATGACTGGCTTTACAGCTTCATACTAAGTATCGGAGCAGTCGCTGAGGTACTGGAGCCTCCTGCCATTCGGCAGCGAGTTCATGAGATGGTGCTGGACATGCAAAAAAAGTATAGCCTTCCACCAGTAACCTGACAGAAAGCTGTCATATTTCAACCTCTACACTATTCATGAATAATGAATACAGGAGGAATTACATATGAATATCCATTGTCAAAGCTGCGGTATGCCGATAGACGACCAAGACCTGAGAGGAAGCGAGCTGAATGGCAGCACCTCCATAGACTACTGCAAATACTGCTATACAGACGGTAGCTTCACCGAGCCAAACGCTACGCTTCACAGCATGATTGAAGGTTCTTTACCCTACTTGGTGGAGGAGGGATGGACCGCTGAGAACGCCCATGCGATGCTGCTTGAATTTTTGCCTACACTTAAGAGATGGTCCGGCCCCAAGGGGTCTTCCCCAGCACTCGGTATAATTGTTGACACACTACCAACCTTTGGTATCATGCCTTCGCCGCGTGCACCATGGTTCGTGAAGCTTGAGAGCTTTGTCTTGGGAGGAATCGCAGCACGCACCTCCAACAGCGCAGAGACAGACAATGCGGGCCATGAGGGGCTCATTCCTCGCTTATGGGGTCAATTCACGCAGGAGAACATTCCGGGACAGATCCCGGGATATATTCCAGGTCAACCGATCTACGGCTGTTACACGGACTATGAGGACGGGGTAAACGGTGCTTATACCTTACTGCTCGGCACTAGCATGGCTCCAGCAGACGTACCAATACTACCGGAGGGACTAGTCTCTACATCATTGCCGTCAGCTGACTATGCTGTGTTTCGTACTGCGAATGGGCCCCTCGCACAAGTCGTTTTCGATACCTGGCAGCACATCTGGGCTTGGACCGAAGCAGCTGCACAGCACGGAATCCGTCGGACATACACAGGAGATTTTGAGCTTTACGATGGAAGTGGCTCGGACCCGCACGTAGAGGCTGACATTTATGTTGCGATCCAGCGCAGCGAAGACGATCCTGCTGAATAGCTCCCAGCCCCGGCCTGTACACACAGCACTTTCTGCAAGCTACATACAGCTTATAGACCGCAAATGATGTGCCTTACTTCATGTGAAAGGCGCTTCCCCTAAGTCCTAGAAAGCGCTTCTTTTCCAAAGGCCTATAGACCTCTTTGATTACTAGTCAATTCCACCTATATTCATACAACCTTCCCGAGTCCACCACAAGATGATTAAGACCATTTTACCCTTTTCCTCGAAAAGGGTTTTCCTTTATTTAATTATGGGTAAAATAGGGGACACCCTAACGAAGTGAGAATGTATCAGTACAGTGAGTCATCTGGGACCTGTGCACGATACCCTGCTGAAGTAATCTATCTATATCAAAGTAACCTACTCAATCGAACCTACATAAAATGCAGATAACTGGCATAGTCATCTACTATCTTGATTACTATTACGAATCTGGGAGGAGAACGCATGCAGATCATGAACATTACCTTACATACGCTCATTCCTTATAACCATCAATATCCAAGAACGAATCCTGTACAGAACTCCAAGAAGGACGATAGTGACAAGAAGCTCAGCTTCCAGCAAATTCTGAATGAAAAAATGGCAAGATAACGGCTCGCTTCTGCCGCTGACCACGCTTGCGGAGTATAATGGTATGTGCCGTCACAACAGCGGCCTAAATCCGTGTAGATACAACAACAGAGCTAACCCTCTCATCTCAATCTGATCCGTGGAGGGCGCCATTCCTGAACTGATAATACGGAAGTTGTAGTGTTGGGACAAAGCCCAACTGTTGGGCCAGATGATAAGAACCTTGATTGCCAAGTCTGCATGCCCATACCGGCTCCAGACCATGAGCAAGACAATAATCAATTAATGCTGTACATACAATACGAGCTAGCCCCTGCCCACGATATGCCTCCACGGTCTCAATGCCAATCTCCAGACGCCCACGAATATTAATAGCTGCAAAGGCTGTAGCCGCAGCTTGTCCATCCAATATCAGACTGAACCCAATGCCCTTGGACACAAACTGCTCTGCATCTCTCCAAAAATAACGTGGAACCACTGCTCCTTGAGCCTGCTCGAACAGCTTCTTATCCGTCGGAACAGGTACGAGGCCAGGTCTTGGCTCCGTTATACGGAGCTCACGGTATCGTGTTGCATCGAACCTAAAATTCACTCGCGTGTGCTCCTCAATATTCCCTTTCCCAGCCTTGATTAACGCTCGAATGTGATCATTCCATCCATCCGGGTACACCTGAAGCCACTCTCTCTGCTGACGTTCACTCTCAAGCCAATACTTCCGCAAAGCTTCATTAAACTCCGGCTGATGCATATCACCCCACAGCAATGACATTCCATAGCCATGGGCAATGTAAAATACTTGCGGATCTTCGATCCGATCCACATACACGGTACCATCCACATCCTGGAGTAACACGGACTCCGCAAACAAAGTGTTCATCTTAAGGGTGCCTAATGGCCCTAAAATGCGATCATATTGAGCTGGCTCTAGCCTTATCATGGGTACACTCCTCTGGTAATAGCATATTAGATCACGTCGTATTCGAAGGGACTTACATCCCATATCCTGAACCTTGAAGCTGACATTCTTGTATTCTTCAGCCCTCCCTCTCATACCTGCTACCTGCGTTTATTTCTTACTCGTCTTTTGATAGCGCAAGATTAGCAAAAGCCGATTCCCGAAGGAAACGGCTGTCGAAATAAGCTATAATCGTGGCTCCTCTAGTAGCCTGTGATACGTAGTCAGGCACAACCGTTCACTTCTGCAGCACATATGCTACTAAAATGCCATTAAAGCGCTCTCTTGTAGCTCCGCTAGGCTCCAAAGCCTGACACCTCTTTTACGGGAGCAGCATACTCATTTCTTTGGCAGCATCCATAATGATCGGTGCGAATTCGTGGAGCGTCTCGGCTGACAGTCGGCTCACCGGTCCGGATACGGACAGAGCTGCAGCAAGCTGTCCTTTGCGATTCAGAATCGGTGCTGCCACAGCGGCTGCTCCTGGCTCACGTTCCTCAATACTGGTAGCAAAACCGATGCTTCGAACCTCAGCTAGCTGCTGCAGGTAGCTCTCATCATCCAGCAACGCTCCCCACTCTGCCTCCTGTCGAAAGCTCTGACGCTCCTCCTCCGTTGCGAATGCTACCAGCACCTTACTGGAGGCTCCGACCGATAATGGCATGCGTGCGCCTACAGGGGCCACCCGCCGGATACCCTGCGTGCTCTGCACCGCCTGAATGCGAATCCGCTCATGTCCATCACGTAGATATAGACTCACGGTCTCTCCCAGATGATTACGCAGCCGCTCCATCAAGGGTAGCAGCAGCACAGCAGGCTCATCACTCTGTGACATATGCGTGGAGAGCTCCCAGACTTTTATACCTAGTCGATATTTTTCCGTAGCCTCATCCCGAATCACAAAGCCCCGATCCTCCAGTGTGGTCAGCAGTCGATGCACCGTACTCTTATGAAGTCCAATTCTCGCAGCGATCTCCGTCAGTCCAAGATCCGTCGCTTGAGTGAAGCACAACAATATATCCAATGCCCGTTCTACGGCACGTACAGTCAATTTACGGTCTTCCACAGTAAACCGCCTCTTTTCCATCTACAAAATACTAGTTTCACTCTGTGAAACGTGGTTACATTAATTATATCTCATTTCAACCATTGCTGCTATCGTATATGAACACGGCACGTTATTTTTCAGACTTCTAAGTATATTTCTAGTCATTCTCGACTGCGTGTCACACGCCTGATATACATACAGATATTATGACTTTCAAAATGCTCTTGCTCTAATACAATTTTCACGTTCAGTAGAAACAACATTAGATAATATAGGGGTAATTAGAAAGGGGTAATTATCCAGTATGTACTGAGTGGACCGAAGCGGCATGGAGTGGACCAAGAAATTAATGGGGAATGTAGCAGAAAGGCTACTAACACTGCAACTATGAGAAATAGAAGCTGACGGGATCATTTCCGATTCAGAATGTTACCATAATACACGTACAATCAACGTGCATTATGGTCTACCAAAACCTCGCTATTTTCTACCTTATTTCTGATTTAGCAAGAACCTCTCAAGCGTTAGTCTCTTAACATCCGCACACTTTCTTCACACCATTCGATTAGACTGATGAAATGTTTCTTTCCGTATTGGTTCGTAATCATCCAATATTTATAATTAACATCCTTATTTTCAAGATTTAATAGCCATTTTTCGAGTTCCTCAAAAACCCGCAAGCTTTCCTCAAGTTTACGCTGATAAGATTCAATATGCATAATAATCGTCTCTGGAGAGGAATTACTACCAAAAAACACTCTTAGCAATAACTCATTTTTCTTCAGATCAACAACATAATCTGTAGGTTGAGACAGCCAAGCAGACAATGTTCTTCTTCCCTGATCAGTTATGCTGTACAGTTTTTTGTCAGGCTTTCCATCTTGGCGAATGATCTCAACCTCGATATCATTTGTGTCCAAAAGTTCAGCCAAACTGGGATAGATCTGGCCGTAGTTTTCATTCCAAAAGTAGCTTGTGCTTTCTTCCATGTGCTGCTTGATATCATAACCGGTATGTGGTCCTAAAGTGAGTATGCCTAACACCGCAAATTTAGTGTTTACTCTCGCCGGTCGATTTGCCATTTTCAATCTTCCTCCTGGATTTAAAAGCTGCTAACGCTATTAGTAACATTGCAATAATTATATCGTATCACATTACACCTGTGGATTTTATATATATTTAATAAATATATATTATTATAATAATTAACGTTGACAACACTTTTCAGACAGAGTTATATTTACTTTGCCGGCAGATTCATATTATTTTCTATATTTTCGGATATATGAAGGAGCGTATTCACATATGACAATTATTAATGTTAATTCCCCTATTGGACGAATTTCCGCTAGACAACGTAGCCTTTTAGCCGAAGCTTTAACAGATGCTGTGTTGATTCCTGAAGTTGGACAATTTTGTCCGCCTGCAAGGGAAGGATTTCAGGTGCTTTTTACAGAACGTCCGAGAGATTATATCGCTATTGGAGGAAAGCTGTTATCAGACCAGCCTGAGCGTGATGTGATCACAATCAATATCCTTGTGATGGATGGGGATTGGCCTAATGATGTACGCAAAGAAGTAATTAATAATACTTTCAGGAGTCTTACTAGCATTCTTGAGGTTCCAGAGCCTTCTCCTGCCTGGTGGGTAAGCTTTCAGGTCATTGATGAAGGAAGCTGGGGCTCTCGTGGCGGGGTGCTTTCCATTTTAGACTTGTTAGGATCAGGGGTCTTTACAGATGAAAAAGTACAAGCTATTCGAAAAAATATAACGGATTGAAACCTTCCGGAACAGCGACGTATGCCTAACAGGGCAGACTGTATTCCACAACAAAACCCACCGAGGCTATTCAGCTTTAACGGTGGGTTTTGTGCTTTTATATCTTATCTCGATTCAGCGATATATCAGCATTTACTTTACTGTAATAACACATCATTGGCTGCGTTGATTAATTGGAATTATGTCAGTTTTAAAATGGTGAGTGTCGAGTTGGTAAAGTTATGAAGTAACACTGGAGTCGCACTAGCATTTACCACTTGAATGGTTGTAGGAACTTCAGTAACCGTGATAATTACTTCAGCAGATACAGGTCCGCCACCATCGCCAGTGAAAGGAAAGGCGGTGATAGGTGTACCGTTGACGGTGATGTTAAAATCACCAGCTCCTTGGTTATGAATGACTACGTTAAGCAAATAGGTTCCAATCTCAGTGATCGTGATTGTCGCTGATGGAGGTACAAATGTAAACGCCCCGCCTACGTTAGCCAATAATCCATTGAAGATAACCGCCGCATTTCCAGGAACCGAATCCGTGCCTGTGCCTGGATCAGCGCGAAGAATACTTAAATAATCAGAAAGTCCTCCCCCAGTCGCACCTGTTGCACCCGTGGCACCAGTTGCTCCGGTCTCACCTGTTGGACCTGTTGGGCCGGTTGCTCCGGTTTCGCCTGTGACTCCTGTTCCACCTGTGGCCCCTGTCTCACCTGTTGGACCTGTCGGGCCGGTGACTCCCGTTTCGCCCGTGGCTCCTGTTCCGCCTGTGGCTCCGGTTTCACCTGTCGGACCTGTTGGACCGGTTGCTCCGGTTTCGCCCGTGGCTCCTGTTCCGCCTGTGGCTCCGGTTTCACCTGTCGGCCCCGTTGGGCCGGTTGCACCCGTTTCGCCTGTTGCTCCTGTTCCACCTGTGGCCCCTGTCTCACCTGTTGGACCTGTCGGACCTGTCGGGCCGGTGGCTCCCGTTTCGCCCGTTGGACCTGTCGGGCCGGTGGCTCCCGTTTCGCCTGTTACTCCTGTTCCACCTGTGGCTCCGGTCTCACCTGTTGGACCTGTCGGACCTGTCGGGCCGGTGGCTCCCGTTTCGCCTGTTACTCCTGTTCCACCTGTGGCTCCGGTCTCACCTGTTGGACCTGTCGGACCTGTTGGGCCGGTTGCTCCGGTTTCGCCTGTTACTCCTGTTCCACCTGTGGCTCCAGTCTCACCTGTTGGACCGGTCGGACCGGTCGGGCCAGTTCCCCCCGTTTCACCTGTTGCTCCTGTTCCACCTGTGGCCCCGGTCTCACCTGTTGGACCGGTCGGACCTGTTGGGCCGGTGGCTCCCGTTTCGCCTGTTACTCCTGTTCCACCTGTGGCCCCTGTCTCACCTGTTGGACCTGTCGGACCTGTTGGGCCGGTGGCTCCCGTTTCGCCTGTTGCTCCTGTTCCACCTGTGGCTCCGGTTTCACCTGTGGCTCCCGTGCCTCCGGTGGCTCCCGTTTCGCCCGTTGGGCCTGTCGGACCTGTTGGACCGGTTGCTCCCGTTTCACCAGTTGCCCCTGTAGCTCCTGTTGCTCCCGTTGCCCCGGTTGCACCTGTAGCGCCAGTGGCTCCTGTTGCTCCAGTAAATCCTGTAGGTACTGGTCCTACACTGCTTAATACAGTCTGCAGCTTACTATCAAGCAATAATTCTTTCTTGATCGTTTCCTGCAATGTGGACTGGACACTCTGATTCACAATTAACAGTTCACTAATGGTTGCAGGTATTGTCAGACCCGGCAGTGTACCCACTGCATACTGAATCTTCTCTGCTTCCGCATTAATGATGTGTCCCAGGCCCAGCTCTTCCATTGCAATGGACGCTAAAAGTAAGTTAATTGCGTCATCTCTTGTTAAGGTTATAGTAGGACTAATATTAGGTATGTTCGGTTGAGACATGCTACCCCTCCTACACTCAAATTCAAACTTATTCATATCCTTATTCTATGATGACGAACTACCCTCAGAAGTCTCTTCTGTCCTTATTCCGGTTCGGCATCCGGCACAGTATAGAAGACAAAATATTGTATGTTGCTGAAAATGATTGGTGATATGAATAAAGCCTGTATTTCTCTTTCTCTGTCCATCTGCTGATTTCTGTTCCCTTCAGCAAGTTATAGGCCAATGCCCAACAGCACACTGACATTCTCAAACCAAGATAGCTGATATGCAGAGAGCCAGCTCTCCTTATTGCATAGCCTCCTCTTACACCAGTGCACATATCTTTTGGTATAAGGCCGGTTCAAGCGTTTATATAAATAAAGAGTACTGAGGTAGGCGATAACCCTTATGACAGAATCAGCCATTTTCGATGCCAATCCTTCACAATTCGCCATGTAAGATTGACTTTCTACCTTCCTGCATTTTACGATGAATAAATATGATCCATGTAGATGCTGTGACGACAGCACAACAGTAGCTTATAGAAGTAAGGAGGCTCCCAGATGATCTTTACACCCCAGCATAGCAAGCATCTGCATGCTACCCCCCAAGAGCCGCCCGTCGAGTTGTCTCCCCGGTTAATCCGGTTCAAGCATATTGTCATTTCCTTATTGCTGTCGGTCATCTTCTTTCTGCTCTTCTGCTTCATCGCCCTGCATGCTTATATCGCCTGGGTGCTATCCAATCCAACGGTAGCCCCTCTGTTCTCGAATCCGATGCAAGCCAAAGGAATGGCCTATGAAGAGATTAGCTTTCCCGCCAAGGATGGCAGTCGCATGATGCAGGGCTGGTACATTCCAGCAGAGAATTCCGACAAGACGATCGTCTTCAGTCATGGCTATGGCGCTAATCGTGAAGAGAGCTGGATTCCTATGTATGATCTTGCCCATTACGCGCACCGTCAGAACTTCAATGTCATTATGTTCGACTATGGCTTCGCTTCACAGACCAGCAAGCAGGTCGCAACAGGCGGCAAGGTGGAAGCCCAACAGCTGCTTGGAGCCATTCAGCTGGCCAAGCAGCGTGGAGCACAGAAGGTGGTCGTATGGGGCTTCTCGATGGGCGCAGGCACAGCACTTCAGGCTGGACTGCAGACCAAGGACGTGGATGCCATGATTCTCGACAGTACCTTCCTGCTAGAGCCGGACACACTGTACCATAACATCAAGAATCAGATTGATCTGCCTCGTCATCCGTCACTTGAGATCCTGGAGCTGCTATTCCCGCTTGTCAACGGCACTGGCGTACAGCAGATTCCTTATATGCAAGTCAAGAGTGAGGATTATCCCTTCCCGATCCTGTTCGTGCATGGTACAGAGGATGAGAAGGCGCCGTATCCTATTGCCGAGACGCTCGCTGCGAATCAGACGAATCCGGCCTCTGATGTATGGATCATACAAGATGGACTGCATGAGCTACTCTTCCGTCAGCACCCGCGGGAATACTTGCGGCGTGTGTCCACCTTTTTGAGCCAGGCACAGATCGGAGATGAACCGGTTGATTCCACCACGAGTACAGCAGAGACGAAGGGCATGTGAACAGAGCGACAGTTACGGATTGAGATACACTCGTAGCTGTCGCTTTTTTTGTCTAATGAACTTGCTCTGTGTTAGCAAGGGGGATATCAGCAACAGACACACCTCATGCAGCACAGTACATTCAGGCCCTCGCATCCATGTTCGTTTGAATTACCCGACTGATAATCCTGATTGGATACATATGTCATAGGACAACAGCTACAAGGAATACACTATGAACAGCGTCAATTCGTCCAATCGGGAGGTAATATTCTCATGCTGCATATTTACGGTAATCTGCTGCCACTGCGCATGCTGGAGGAGATCTGGCATTGGAAGCACCTGGAGAGCAGACATGTACAGACGGTCATCTCGGCTGTGCCTGAGCTAGAGCCTGCATATGTTCATCATTTGCAGGATTGGGATCACGTGTTTGAGCGGACGCGCTATAAGGCAGGGGAGCTATTCAATCAGCTGTGGGAGGAGCAGCTTGAAGCAGAGGAGCAGCACGCACTGGAATTGGGTGAAGAGCTGGAGCAGCTACTGGCCGCTGCACGGAGGCAATCGGAGGAGTTCGTTCATCATCTGTCCCTGCTAGAGACGAGAAGCCGTTCGCTGCGGCACTATCCGTCGGCACCAGACGTACTTCGCCATGCCACAGAGGACAGTCGGTATTTTCTCAGCTCTACCCTCCCCTTCCAGCACGAGGGGGCTATCCTGCGTATCTTTGAATATCGCGCCAACAATCCGCAAGGCGAGCGTCCGGTTCCCATCGGAGGACACACGCTACCTCCCCTTCCCTACCCTTACAATGCCCTGGAGCCCTATATCGATGAGAAAACGATGCGGATTCATCACGACAAGCACCACCAGAGCTATGTAGACGGCTTGAACACCGCAGAGAAGAAGCTGGAGGAAGCACGCAAGACAGGGAACTTCGATCTGGTCAAGCACTGGGAGCGAGAGCTGGCCTTTAACGGTGCGGGACACTACCTGCATACGATTTTTTGGACGATCATGAATCCCAAGGGAGGGGGCAAGCCAGAGGGAACCTTGGCAGAGCAGATCAAGCAGGACTTTGGCAGCTACGAGGCCTTCAAGCAACAATTCAGCCAGGCAGCCGAGAAGGTGGAAGGCGGAGGTTGGGCCATTCTTGTATGGAGTCCAAGAGCGGGTCGTTTGGAGATTCTCCAGGCCGAGAAGCACCAGAACCTGTCCCAGTGGGATGTCATCCCGCTGTTGCCGCTGGATGTGTGGGAGCATGCCTACTATCTGAAGCATCAAAATGAGCGCAAGAAGTACATTGAGGACTGGTGGAATGTGGTCTACTGGCCTGCTGTTCAGGAGCGCTACAATAAGGCCTCCAAGCTACGCTGGACACCTTATTGACGGCGAGCTTTTTTGGTCAGAATACACCATTCCCAATGCTTCAACGTCGGTGTAATTACCGAGGTCGGCCAAACGAAATTGTCTATGAATGCGGTTGTCCATGAATACAGTTGTTCGTGATGCAGCTGCCTATGAATTCAGACGCCTATAAATTCAGATGCCTATGAATATAGTGATGCTCATTTGATATCCGTATCATAACGGGCTCTTAGAGCCGTCACCTGTCCATCAAGATCAGATAACCCAACTTCGGCATCCTTCAGCATTTGGAGGGTGCTTGTTTTTTGCACACTAGTCAGAAGGGATTGTATGTAAGCTTCAACCGATGGAACCCCGGCCAGCTCGGCCAGACTGCCCATCGTCTCTGGTACCACCTGTGGGTAGTCATGCGCCGACCCGCCAGCTGCAGTATCATAGAAGCTTCTAACCGTGCGCCCCCGATCCACGCCTGCTCCGGTAACAATAACGAAGGCGGTAATCATGTAGGCCTTGGCCTGCCTCCGCTGTGCGATTCCGCAAAATTTACGCCCGTCAATGCTTAGATCATAGTCCCCTGGGCAAAAGGAGCCTGACACCTCTCCTGCTCTCACGAGTGGATGCCAGGGACGGATCGCATCACCAAGCAGCTGTGCCATCAGCTGAAAATCAGCATGAATTCCGATGCTATGCTGCGGGTTCGGCATAATCAAGGACACATTCAGGACACCGCTATCCAGAAGTACTGCTGCCCCGCCAGATGGACGGACACAGGCATCCAGACCGGATTGACGTAGCTTCTCTAATGCCGCTGTAGCTGCGGGGAGCCGTCGATCACGGTGGCCGATGACCACAGCTCCAGAATGCTGCCATAGATGTAGTACGGGACCAAGCTCGCCCCGCCCCACCTTTCTACCCATCAGCTCTTCCCAGGCTAACGGATATAGCACACCTTTTGCTCTCAGCTCTGGCGGTGCCACCTGCAACAGAATTTCTGCGGGGAGCGACGATACTCTCTGGTTACCACTGTCTTGTCTAGTCACGTCTCTTTGACCTCCTCATCCACAAAGTAGCCATTACGCAGACAGGAGGCACTCCATCAGATTCAAAATCTGCTTGGGATGCCTCCTGTCTGTTAGATAAAATATACTGAATTGCTACGAACAGCTTATCGTGATCCAGCTTATATCAGCCTGTATACGTGCCACCGATGATCTGTAGCTCTGTCCCTGAACCTTATTCCTTGATCAGTGATAAGAACTCTGCCCGCTGTGCTGCATCCTGACGGAAGGAGCCGCGTACAGCCGATGTTACGGTCTTGCTTCCGGGCTTCTTGACTCCGCGCGCACACATACACAGATGCTCGCCTTCCACGACCACCATCACGCCATGCGGATGAACAACCTCCGTAAGAATGTCTGCGATCTGGGACGTAATACGCTCTTGCACCTGCAGACGGCGTGTAATCGCCTCTACTAGTCTTGCCAGCTTGCTAAGACCTACGATCTTGCCGCTAGGCACGTATCCAATATGGACCTTCCCGAAGAAAGGGGCCATATGATGCTCACATTGACTGTAGTACACAATATCCTTCACGATGACAAGCTCCTCATGGTTCTCGTCAAAGGTAATACCCAGCGCTTCACGGGGGTCTACTGCATAGCCCGCGAAAATCTCCTCATACATCCGGGTTACACGTGCCGGTGTCTCCAGCAGCCCTTCCCGCTGAGGGTCCTCGCCAATCAGCTTCAGGATTTGCTCCACATGATATTCGATTTTTTCACGGTTCTCTGTTACCTTGTCGTTCACGTAGTCCTTAACTCCGGCCATTGTTCAACCTCCTTACGCCATATCAGCTGTTGTTGCTGTCTGTGCTCATGCTAGTTATTTCCGGCGACCTTGATTTTTACGCGGTCCGGATTGATTTTTGGCAAACTGTTGGCCTTTCATCATCTGCTGTGCCTGTTGCATCTGTTTGCTGTTCAGATTGTAGCCCATCTGCTTGGCCATTTTTTGCAGAGCCGCAGGGTCACTTTGCATTTTCTCCAGTTGCTTGCGGAGATAATAGGCTCCGATGAAGAATCCCCCGACCAAACCTACGATGAGCGTAATAATTGGAATAATGTAACTCCACATTATGAGCTTGTCACCTCTGTATGTTCATATGTTGCGTGTGCTTTGGGCTCTACGCACTACGATATCATAGCATTTTCCATCATTCCCGGCAAACAAATTGACGGATCATACCATGACCGAATCAATGAATACGGTCGTGTGTACCGCGAGGTCAATTTCCTTAACCTCTAGATCTCCACCATGATCCTTCACAATCCGGATAACCGGACGACTCGGCAAGCCACGATGCTGACGTACAACGACACCTGCTTCCTTCGTGGACAGACGTACCCCACTGCCATTCGGGTACACAGAGATGATGCGATTGAACTCGATTAACACCTCATGATCCAGCTCACGGTTCGACATCGCCATAAGCTCCTCACAGGCTTCGTGCGGAAGCATACCACGTCCATTAAACGGATTCACGAGATTATCATAGGTATTGGCTACAGCTACAATCTTGGCATAGATATGGATGTCGTCTGACGCTAGTCCCCTTGGCAAACCTTCACCGTCGACCCGTTCATGGTGCTGAAGCGCCACATGAGCGATCAGCAGATTGAATTCACGCTTGGACTTGAGCAGCTCAAAGCCCTGCCATGTATGATGGTTGCGGGTGATATCCAGAAGCTTCGTCTCGGAATTCAGGTCAATCTTCCCAATATCATGCAAGAGTGCACCTATGGCTAGCTCTCTCAGTTGGGGGGTGTTCAATCCCATATTAATTCCAATCATGGTAGACATGAGGCATACATTAATACCGTGGACATATTGCGCATTATCTACAGTACGAATATCGGTCAGTTGTATGAGCGTCTCTTTGTTACCCATAGCTTCGTCCAGAATCTGATCCACACTAGCTGCTACCTTGCGCGGGCTCCAGTCTTTACCTGAGCGTAGAGCACTGAATGTCTGATTCATCTCGGTGATGACCGCTGTCTTGGTCTGATTACTCAGTACTTCCTCAACTTCGATGTCCTCCAAAGTCGGGTCCTTAATATATAGCATCGTAACACCAATACGATTCAACGTATTAATCATGTACACCGTTAACTGCACGTCTGCGGACAGTAATACTGCCCCATTGCCCGAATACACTGTTTTCCCCAGATATTGACCTGGTTCCACCTTATCTATGCTTACATATTTCATCGTGTCTTCCCCCGTGAATGAGCATCCGCTCTGCTAATGTCTATATATCAACGGATCGTGCGCGATTGTTCCAGATCCAGCAGATGCGTCTTGACTTGCAAGCCGCCTGCGTAGCCTACGAGCCGCCCGTCTGCTCCGCCTACTCGATGACAAGGAATAATGATGGGCAGCGGGTTCTTGTTGTTCGCTCCGCCTACTGCGCGCACTGCTTTTGGTCTGTCGATCCGCTGGGCAATCGTTGTGTAGGACACCACATCCCCATAAGGTATATCGGCAAGTGCGCCCCATACTTGTAGCTGGAACGGCGTTCCCTTGATATCCAGAGGAAGCTCGAACGCCTCCCTGCTACCCGCGAAGTAAGCCTTCAACTGATCAGCCGCCTCAACAAGGCGCTCTGGTTCTTGTATAAAGGTATAATCACCGATCCATGTACGAGCCCATTGCTGAAGCACCGCCTCCTGCACCTGATACGCTCCGAATTCGACTCGGCATAGCCCCTGTTCCGTAGCGCATAGCGTCAAGATCCCTATGGGAGTGTGCAACTCATCATAGTATACCGGACTGCTGTCAGGCTGCTGCTGATGCACATTCACGGTACCCCGCGTAGCTTGGCTGGGAGTCTCTGTGGTTGCCTGTGAATATCCGGCTGCGGTGTGCTCATGCTCCGCTACATGTTGAGACTTGGCCCCACCTTCGTCTTTGCTTACTGCTCCGTCTTCTTCCCCTTTTAGACGGGAAATGGCCTTATCAAGCATGTCTAATACTTTCTCATGTTGTTCCTTCTCTGTTGCTAATTGGACTGCTCTCATTGCACTCTCCCCTCCAATCTGACTCAATGACCAGGCAGCCGTACCTCTAAGCTCAGGCCGTGGATCATGCAGTAGCACCTCGGTTAGTTTCGGAACAGCACTCTTGTCTTTGAAATTCCCGAGGGCAATGACTGCATTGCGCTGGATAGGCTTCTTGCCCCGCCAGGCAGCGGCACTCTGTCCGAAGCGCTCCTTGAACTCCCGATTGCTCAGATCCAGCAATGGTAGCAGCAGCGGCTTCACAATCTCGGGGTCTGGTGTCAGCTCAGGATGCCTGTCCCAATGCTTGCCCTTGTTTTTGGGACATACGATCTGACAGGTATCACAGCCGTAGAGTCGGTTGCCAATCTTCTTCATGAACTCCTCTTCCAGAAAACCCTTTGTCTGCGTCAGGAAAGAAATGCAGCGCTGTGCATTCAGCTCCCCTGGTCCGACCAATGCCCCCGTTGGACAGGCATCGATGCACTTCGTGCATTCTCCGCATCCCTCAGTTACGGGCTGGTCCGGCTGGAAGGGAATGTTTGTCACCAGCTCCCCCAGGTATATCCATGATCCCAGCTCAGGAGAAATAATCGCACAGTTCTTTCCGCTGAACCCGATGCCAGCTCGCTCCGCTACCGCACGGTCCACCAGCTCTCCCGTGTCAACCATGCTCTTGATGACAGCACCTGGTACGCGATCTCGTAAATACGCCTCCAACTTGGACATCGCCTCTCGCAGGACCTCATGGTAGTCACGCCCCCAGGCTGATCGTGATAATATACCGCGATATTTCCCTGGCTCAGAGCGAGGCGGGTCCTTCATTTTGGATGGATACGCGACAGCAATAGAGATCAACGAAGCCGGAACCGCATCATCCAGCGCCGGGTAGACACGTTTCTCGATATCTGGCTCCTCAAAGCCAGACTCATAGCCTTTGGCCCGGTGCTCCTCCAGTAGCTTCTTCAGGGAGAGAAAAGGATCAGCCGCAGCAAAGCCAATCGCATCTATTCCCAAATCAGGTGCTGCTGCTATCACTTCCTGCTTCAGCATCTCCCAGTTCACTCTGACTGCGGTGGCAGCATGGTTCGTATCCAACTTCTTCCCCTCCTTATCGACGCATGTGAACGCATCCATATTTTCACAGATTACACAGAGCCGATACTCACTCTCTCGTGCTCATCCTTCTCTCGTACTCTGTATTCCCCTATGATTCTGTATTTCTAAAATTCCATTTTTTACTGACACTCCATACTTCTCTGGCATTCCATATCCTCAAGCCACAGTGTTGTTAGACTCTCCCCACTACCTCAACAGCTTGCGTTCATCCCAAGGCCAGAACACGAACTCAGCTCGTCCACTGATAAGATGCCTGTCCACACTGCCGAAATAGCGACTATCCTTGCTGCTTCCGTAGTGACGATTATCTCCCATGACAAAAAAACGTGATTCTTCAAGCTTCAAAGGCCCGTAATTGTCTCCTTCGATCATGGACATCGTATAGGCTTCCAGTTGAAGCTTGCCATTAATATATAATTGTCCACTTCTGATCTCGACCGTATCTCCAGGCACGCCTACGACACGCTTGATTAGCAGCTTTCTCCCGTCGCCATCCGGCTGAGGATCACGGAGCACCACAACCTCACCCCGCTGGGGCTGCCAGAAATGAAAGACCCATTTATTCACAAGCACATGCTGGCCCTCTGTTAATGTCGGGTGCATCGAGTAGCCTCGAACCGTAGATAGGTTAACTATGAACAGGTTCATCAGCAGCACGATCAGCATACCGATTACCGCCATCCTCAGCCATTCCTTAAGCTCTGTGAGCCACGGAGCATCTGCGGTCTTCTGGCCCGTGTCTTCCCCGCTCGGAAGCCTGTCCCTTACCGGCGTATCCATATCCTCGCCCCTTCCTAGTGCGCACAGAAGCCGTACAAATAGAAAAGCATATCTCCTGTCCGATTGCAACGGTTAGGGAGATATGCCTTTATGGTAATTTTCACAAACAGCTTGCCAGCCTGCTGTTCAGTTAGGCGCCAAAATACTTAGCTTCTGGAATGCTTGGAGAATCTGATTCGCTCCATATCCCATAGCTTCATACAGTGGCATAGCCGCTTTGTTGTGCTCGTCGCCAGCTACCCAGATCCGGCTAACCTTGCGAGTCTGGAAGCGTTGCTCCATAGCCTCTACCAGAGCTTTGCCGATGCCTTGTCTCCGGTGGTCCGGATGAATGGCAATGCGGTAATAGCAGCCATGGTTCTGGTCAATCGTGCCAATCAGGGCACCTACCAACTTCCCCTCGTCCTCTGCAACCACAATAAGATCCGAATCCCAAGACAATTGACGGGCAAATGCCCCAATAGTATTAGTGTAACACTCTTCAGATAATGCATCTTGCATAAGTTCAGTAACTTGGCTAACATCACTCAACTGAAAGGAACGAATCTGCATAATGTAATATCTCCCTTTTTCGTAGCATAATAAAATGTACACTCATCCGGAACCAGCACACAAGACAAAGCCGGTTGAGCTGTCTATACTATATATGTACTGGATTAATGTAATTTTGCAGTGACAAATGTTGTGCGAATCGACTGACAACTCGCAGAATGTGTCGAAAATGGGACACCCGACCGTGACATGTGGAAAAAGCGGCCTGCCATAAAGAATCTACATTAGATTTCTACTTCAGTGCTCTTTATACTCTCCTAGTATTGTAAAATATTTGTGACAATAAAGTGACAAAAAAAGCCGACTAGGAGGGCTCACTCAATTATTAAACCACAAAATAAGTCATATTTCATCTCATTTTTTGTGCAACCGCTTACTATAAAACGCTTACATTTTTACTTATATTTAACCAAACGTTCGTATTTCAAGAAATGTATAGCTTCTCTGTTCCAGGAAATGCTATGAGATGCCTATTCCTAACCTCGGGGTATTTTTTAAACAAAAATGTTGAAAAAATATGTGGAATGCGGTTTAATATAAGTGTCGAGGGTATTATTACATAGGAACACCTTAACAACTATCTAACTCAGGAGGGATTTTATCATGGCATTTGAATTACCAGCACTTCCTTACTCCAATGACGCACTTGAACCGCATATCGACGCGTTGACTATGGAGATTCACCACGACCGTCACCACAACACATATGTAACGAACCTGAATGCTGCACTGGAAAGCGCACCTGAGCTGCAAAGCAAAAGCCTGGAAGACCTGATCTCCAACCTGGATAGCGTTCCTGAAAGCATCCGTACTGCTGTTCGCAACAACGGCGGTGGACATGCTAACCATACGCTGTTCTGGGAAGTGATCGGACCTAACGGCGGCGGACAACCAACTGGCGCGATTGCTGATGCGATCGGCAGCGAGCTTGGCGGCTATGATAAATTCAAAGAAGACTTCACCAAAGCAGCTACCACTCGCTTCGGCAGTGGCTGGGCATGGCTCGTAGTTGGCAAAGACGGCAAGCTGGCAATCACTAGCACGCCTAACCAAGACAGCCCGCTGATGGAAGGTCAGACTCCGGTTCTCGGACTGGATGTGTGGGAGCACGCTTACTACCTGAACTATCAGAACAAACGCCCTGCTTACATTGAAGCTTTCTTCAACGTAATCAACTGGGATGAAGTGAACAAACGCTACGCAGCAGCAAAATAAGCTATGTGACGTGACGAGTACCCTGTCGACCTTGCGAGGTCGGCGGGGTGCTTTTTTATTGGTCACTTTTAATCGGTCCTATTTTTGTACTTCTTGTTTCATTCTAGCAAGACAATGCAAACAGCCAAGAGCGATCCCATATAGCTTCGGAATGCGACTCTTGGCTACTCATAATGATGGTCCATACAATTATTGCTTCTACCATCGCTACTACTATTTACTGCTAACAATTATTGCTGAAAATATCCACGAATAATATCCAAAAAGACCTTCGGAAACGCCAGCGTCTCCATATCCTTCTCTTGAATCCAACGTAATAACGGTTGTACGCCTTCTGTCGTAGGAGCCATGGCTTCGATTCGATCACCCTTCACCAGCGTGGGCTCCTCCATACAACGATACACCCGCAGGTTCCAGTGAATATGGCTGAAGGTATGCTCTGCTTCTCGAAGGAAGCCTAGAGGCTGCAGCCCAATGCCCTCCTCACGCAGACTGCCTGCAAGCCAATCCATCGCCGGCTCATCCGGTACAGGACCGTCTACACCGCTCGGCGAAGCAGGTACATGCGGCAGCTCCCACATGCGAGCCAGCAGCCCAGTAGCCGGACGCTGACGTACCAGAATACGCCCTGCGTGCTCGCCCACACCCTCGATCAGGGCTACCGAACGCTGCTCCAAGCGTGGCGGCTTGGCCTTCGTCTTCACCGGTAAGGTCTCCTCTCGCCCAGCCAGTCTTCCAGCACAATGCTCCATCACAGGGCAGGTGAGACAATGCGGCGATTTTGGCGTACAGACGAGTGCCCCCAGCTCCATCAAGGCCTGGTTGAAATCCGAGGCCCGCTGATCGGGAATGAGCTCGCGTACCAGCTCCTCCATCGCAGCACGAGTGCTGCCCTTCATAATATCGTCCTCGATTAAGAACTGACGCGACAGCACGCGCATCACATTTCCATCCACAGCGGGCTCTGGACGATTGAAGGCGATACTCATGATGGCTCCGGTCGTGTAAGGTCCAACCCCTTTTAGCGCAGCTACAGCCACACGATCATCGGGGACGTTCCCCCCGTGCAACTCCATGACCTGCTTGGCAGCCTGCTGCAGATTCCGTGCACGGGAATAATACCCCAGCCCTTCCCAATGCTTGAGTACATCCTCCTCCGGAGCCTCTGCCAAAGCCTGAATGGTCGGAAAACGGTCGATGAACCGGTGAAAGTAGGGAATCACTGTCTCCACTCTCGTCTGCTGCAGCATAATCTCGGATACCCATATGAAAAAAGGATCACGATGTCTTCTCCACGGCAAATCACGTTTATTAACCATGTACCAGCCTAGTAGCTCTCTACTAAAATACCGTTGATGCTCCATTCTATTCATTGTATACCATATCTCCTGTGAACCGTATTATGTCGTCGTCACCTGCTCTACCACGGCAAAAGCCGAAGCCATGGCTGGCTGATGCGTAATGCTGATATGAACTGTATGTTGCTGTGCCTGCAGCCCCAGCCTATGCCAAGCCTCATCTGAGATACACACCACAGGTCGCCCGCCCTCGGCAGGCAATATACTTATATCCGTAAAAGAGAGCTTACCCCCAATTCCGCAGCCAAATGCCTTGCTGATGGCTTCCTTCGCCGCGAATCGTCCTGCCACGAATTCAGCAAGTCTGGCTGCACGCTGCTCCGCCAGTGTCCGTTCCGCCTCGGTCAGCACCCTTCGCATAAATGCCTGTCCTGTTGAGCGCTCCAGTATGGCAATAATTCTGCCAATCTCAATGATATCGTGTCCGATCCCGTAGATGATGTTCATCACCTTCTCTTCTGCTTCAAAATGTACGACTTGGCTCCTATTTAGCACCAATGGTGGTAGTAAAGCCTTTTCGCTATGAAAAGGCCACTCCTTATTGTAGCAGGTTGCTGTACCTGCTGGCGAGTCTCTTCGCCTTCCAAAAGCTTGCATGCTAAAATGGAATAGAATCCCTTATATTCAAGGAGGTACTGAAAATGCCACAGACATGGATCATCTCCGCTGGACCTGACCAAGCCATCCAAGCCTCATTGTATACGGCTCATAACAGAGCCAAAGCAGTCATCATTATCGCACATGGCTTCAAGGGATTTAAGGACTGGGGCATGTTCCCCTATGTAGCTGAAGCTTTGCGATCTGGCTATCATGTGGTTACCTTTAATTTCTCGCACAATGGTATAGGCCAGGACATGGAGAGCTTCACAGAGCTGGAGAAATTCGCTGTGAATACCTACAGCCGCGAACAGGCTGATCTGGAGTCCGTTGTCCATGCTCTGAAGGACAAGCCTGATCTGCGTGAGCTCCCCTTATTCCTGCTCGGCCATAGCCGCGGGGCAGGGAGCTGCTTCGTCTATGCACTGGATCATCCGGATCAAGTGACCGGCGTCATTTCCTGGAATGGGGTCACGGATCTCGATTTATTTACGGAGGAGCAAAAGCAGGAGATGCGCGAGTTGGGCCGCTCTCATGTTGAGAATACCCGGACAGGCCAGCAACTGCCACTCGATGTCATCATTCTGGAGGATCTGGAACGGAACCAGGGGCAATATGCGATCATTGATCGGCTTGCAGCTTCTTCCTTGCCGGCTGTACTGATTCAAGGCACTGAGGACAGCTCCCGCTTGCGTAAGGGTTCCGCACGTCTGACTGCCGTTCGGCCAGATATAGAATGGGTGCAGATTGATGGTGGCAGTCATACCTTCAATACAGTTCATCCCTTCGCAGGCACGACGCCGCAGCTCAACCAGGCAATTACGGAGACGCATCGCTTCATGGAGCGATTATTGAACCCATCCCTTACCTGATACTGCCCCTGTCACATCCTCAGCCACCTAAGATGCAGTCTCCTATACCCTAATACAATAGGTAGAGGTATGTAAGCAAATCTTAAAAAGCCGCAAGACTCCAGATGGTTATCCAGAGCCTTGCGGCTTTAATCAACGGTCTTTAGATGCCTGGGATACTTGTCCGCTTATGAGCAGTGCGGGTGAAATAATTCTCCAGAATCTCGCGGGCTTTGGGATCAATATCCTTGCCCTCCAGATAATCGCTATTATCGTCATAGCTGATGCCCAACTCGCCTTCGTCTGTCTGGCCCTCCCACAGCCCTGCAGACGGTGCCTTGTCCAGAATCGGCTGAGGCACACCCAGATAGGCTGCCAGCTTGCGGACCTGACGCTTGTTCAGACTCGACAGCGGCGTAATATCTACCGCCCCGTCACCCCACTTGGTGTAGAAGCCAGTAATCGCCTCGGAAGCGTGGTCTGTCCCGACAACGAGCAGATTCAGCTCATTCGCCAGTGCGTATTGTACGACCATGCGCGTTCTCGCCTTCACATTACCTTTGCCCTGATACGTCATGGAGCGATCCATCCCCATGGACTGGAAGGACTTCTCGACCTCCAGTGCGATATCATTCACAGGCTGTTCAATATTCGTCTCGGCCGTGTGCTTCAGGTTGAAGGCCTTGGCTACAGAGTAGCTGTCCTCAATATCCTGCTGTGTACCAAAAGGCTGGAATACGCCAAGCGTCATGAACGGCCCTTCCTGCTCCTCATTCAGCTCGTCGGTTGCCCGCTTGCACAGGGCTGTCGCTACGGCACTATCAATTCCCCCGCTAATGGCGATCAGCAAGCCCTTGGAGCCTGTCTTTTGGACGTAGCTCTTCAGGAAATCAACCCGCTTGCGTACCTCTGTCTCCTCATTAATGGTAGGCTGGACGCCCAGCTCTGCAATGATTTGCTCCTGTAAACTCATTCTTACACCTCATTTTTAATTGTTATTTCCTGAGTCTATGCATTCTACACATGACTTTCATTAACCACATATGTGGTTCGAGCCTACACCAATTATAAAACAGAGTCCTGCAGCTGCTCGATGTACTTTCTAACAGGCAGGGGTGAGAGACCGTAATAAATATGTAAAACGCCCCGGCAGTTTTCGATAGACGAAAGATGCAGGAGCGTTATGGAATCCGTTGTCTTAACGGCAGAAACGGTCAAACGCGCTAGTCAGATCCTCCGCAATCTGCTGTGCAGAACGGTCCTCAACCTGATGACGTTCGATGAAGTGAACCAGCTCGCCGTCCTTTAGCAATGCAATGGATGGAGAAGAAGGCGGATACGGCGCGAAATACTCGCGTGCCTTGGCCGTTGCTTCCTTATCCTGTCCAGCAAAAACTGTGAACAGGTGGTCTGGTGTGATATCGTGCTGCAGAGCCTGTGCTACACCTGGACGGCATTGTCCAGCCGCACAGCCGCATACCGAGTTAATGACTACAAGAGCAGTCCCCTTGGCTGTAGGAAGCTGAGCTTCTACCTCTTCGACAGTACGCAGCTCTTGAACTCCCAGCGCAGTCAGTTCATCCCGCATAGGTTGAACCATGTCTCTCATATATTGGTCGAATGACATTGACATGTGTATGTCCACTCCTTTATTTCCGTTGGATTGTTATTTGTTGACAGATCTCTCTGTCAATAAACTTTGATATAAAAAATCGCCACAACTGAAACTTATTTTCTTACTTATTATACAGGCAAGCTCTTCGAATGCAAAGTAGAACCCGAGTCCTCGCTTGCACGAAATCCTTTATACAGCAGAAACTTCTGCAATTTTGCGAAACTTCACGATGAAAGAGGTTCCCTCCCCTTCCGTAGACTTCACGATGATCGTACCATGATGGCGCTCAGCTATGCTCATACACAGCGCAAGTCCTAATCCGGTCCCCTTGCTCTTGGTCGTGTAGAAGGGTTCAAACAGTCGGTCAATCTGACTTTGCGGGATTCCAGGGCCGGTATCACGCACCTCCAGCTCAACGTAATCGGGGCAAGAGCGAGTGGACAGAGTTAAAGTTCCCTTATCGTTCATCGCTTCCATCGCGTTGCGCGACAGGTTAAGTATCAGCTGCTTCATTTCCTTAGAATTCATATGCAATGAGGATACGCTGTCTGACAGCTTAAGCTCTATACTCTGTCCTCTAAGATTCGCATCAGCCCACAAAAGTGGACTTAGTTCCTGTATAATGCTATGAAGATGCATTTCCTCTTTCTCGACGGCACGATTCTGTGCCAGAGACAGGAAATCCGTAATGATTCCATTGGCTCGATCCAACTCATCCATCACAATTCGGTAGTAGTGGTGTAAGGAGGTGGGGCTTTTCTCACGCATCAGCTGCAGAAATCCCCTCACTACAGCCATCGGATTGCGGATCTCGTGCGTAATACCTGCTGCCATCTGGCCAACGAGACTGAGTCTCTCGACATTGCCCATCTCGCTGCGGAGCACCTCCAGCTCTGTCGTATCCTGCGCGGAGATCAGCACACCAGTAATCTCCTGTGTCTGATAGTCACGTAGAGGAGCAAGATTAGATAAGTAGGAGTGCTGACCGTAACGGAGCAGTTCCGTGACTTTATCTCCCCCCATAACGGCCTGAAAACGTCTTCGAAAACCGTTCATATAATGAGGCGAGGTGAACTCTGGTATCTTCTTCCCAATCACGTCTTCCATTTGCAGACTCGCTTGATCCCGCTGGTACAGGCGAAGCATGATCTTGTTCATAAATACAACAGATTCCTCATGATCCAGCACCATGACAGCTAGTGGCAGTGCCTCAGAGATTTGTCTGAACCTGTCGGCTTCATTCAGATACTTCGTCATAAGCTGGTCGAAGTCCCTCGATCTCTGCTGACTCTCTGTAACCCTCTCAACGGCATAGACGTGGAGTAGCGGAAGCAAGAGCATCGCAGCCAAGCTACTTAGCAAGATGGCTACACCTGGCAATCGAAATAAATATGTATAATCAAAGGATAGCCACGGAATCAAGCTGGCCAAGCTCCAGTGAATTGCAGACAATGTGGAGATAATCCAATATTGCTGGACGGTGGATCTCATTTTAAAATGAAATGAAACCAGCCATAGCAATGGAATCAGTAGCACACCAGAATGGAGAACCAGATTCGACATCGACAAGAGGTCTGAGGCTCCAAAGTGAAGAAACATACTGGAGCATAGGAGTATTATGCCCGTTAACGTGTTACCATATAGTACGCCGGTCATCAAAGGAACAATTCCGAGATTCAGAATGACGCCGGGAATTAACTCATGTTGAAATAAGGTGCAGAGCCATATCGACGGCAGACAAGCAAGCAGAATCACCCATTCCAGATGCAACTGACTCTTGCCGCTGCGCTTGAAGTAGCCCGTGATCCATCCCTTGGGCAGTACGCAGAATAGGCCTGCCGTTACAGCAGCTAGAAGAATCTGGAGTACAATGTCCTTCATCACGGTAAAAATGACCATCTCCTCCTCCTAATGGCTGCAACTGATAGTTCGATTAAAACATAGGCAACAATATATTACAATAATATGTAATAACTTCCGAGATTATGTTCAGTTAAGTCGGAAAAATGTATCTTTAGCACTAATGAAAAAGGAAGATAATATAACAATGACATATGAATTGATAGTAATAGGGGCTGGCTCAGCGGGCTTGATGGCAGCTGCTGCTGCTGGTGAAGCGGGAGCACGTGTGCTTTTGCTCGAAAAAGGTGACAAGCTGGGGCGGAAGCTCGGTATTTCTGGCGGTGGACGCTGCAATGTGACGAATGCGAAGGAATTAGATGAGCTTATTCGCCATATTCCGGGAAACGGGCGTTTTTTGCATAGTGCACTGGCGAATTTTAGCAACAAGGATATTGCTGCCTTCTTCGAGCAGTTGGGGATTCGACTGAAGGAAGAGGATCATGGTCGAATGTTCCCGATCACGGATAAAGCCAAGTCTGTAGTTGATGCTCTTGTACGGAAGGTGCGCAGTGTTGGAGTGGATATTCGGACGAACTGTCCAGTAGCGGAGGTGCTGTATACAGAAGGCGCAGTCTCTGGCGTTCGCCTGCGCAATGGCGAGAAGATTCGCTGCGAGAAGGTTATTGTGGCCGTAGGCGGCAAATCCGTCCCCCATACCGGCTCGGAGGGAGATGGCTACGCCTGGGCTGAGCAAGCCGGGCATACGATCACAGAGCTGTACCCGACTGAAGTACCTTTGGTATCGAATGAGCCTGTGATCCAGAGCAAAGAGCTTCAAGGTCTTTCCCTGCGTGAGGTGTCACTGACCGTGTGGAGTGCCAAGAATAAAAGGATCGTCACCCACGAGGGAGATATGATCTTCACCCACTTTGGCCTCTCAGGTCCAGCGGCCCTGCGTTGCAGCCAGTTCGTCGTGAAGGAGCTGAAGAAGAATGGCGGCGGTAACGTTCTGCTGACCATTGATCTGCTTCCACAGCTTCGTGAGCAGGAGATCTATGACGAAAGCTATGCGCTGGCTGCACAGGATGCCAAGAAGGCCATTAAGAATGTACTCAAAGGGTACGTGCCGGAGAAGCTCGTGCCGATCCTGCTGGAACAAAGCGGACTATCTGGTGACATCACCTATGCCCATATTCCAAAGCAGCAATGGATGGAGCTTGCCAAATGCATCAAGGCCATTCCCGTAAGAATCAGCGGGACCCGCTCCATTAAGGAAGCCTTCGTCACTGGCGGTGGCGTATATCTGAAGGAGATTGATCCCCGCAGTATGGAATCGAAGCTCATGTCTGGGCTCTATTTCTGTGGTGAGATTCTCGACATTCATGGTTATACAGGAGGCTATAACATTACGGCTGCCTTCACCACCGGGCATAATGCCGGGACGCATGCGGCTTCCACCTTGAAGGGTCACGGCTAGTTCCGTAATCAGATCCAACGTGAGCTCAGGCCGCTGCAATCGGGGGAGCCTGTCAGCTACGCTTTAAATACTAGTATCGCAGGTTAGAATTATTAATGTATGCCCCACTTTATGCTACACATCATTAAGCAAGCCCTCTGCCGCCCCATGATTACATCGTGGGAATGCGGTACAGAGGGCTTGTGCTCGTATCATAGTTCTGACTTTCAACGTTATGTGCCCTAGTGGTCCTATGCCTTCACGCTACCCGAGAATCCGTCAACATCTGGCTCCGGCAGGCTATCACTGCTCACATTCCGACCAGACATGGAGGATTCCAGCGACTGATAGCTATCAATAGCTCCTGTGCTATAGGCCTCACTCCAATCCTCATTCACGGTGTGGGCCGGAATAATAATCCCCCCAGCTTCGTACGCATGAGGTGTAGCATCGTAAGCCAGAGACGTTCCTTGTAGCTGTAGCTGTCCCCCATGAAGCTGGCAAATCTCTAGTGCAGATTCCACGTCCTGATTCTCAATCTGCAGTCTGACCTCTCCTCCCCCTGCATGCTCTGCCTCGTAGCCAATCTCACGCAAGGTGTCGCATGCGGATGCTGCAGCTCCTTCATTAGCAAAGTAGAACTGAATTGACGCCGCTTCTGTATTCATCACTTTCCCCTCCACATTCAAGATTTCTTATTATTAATATAACCACTTCCAGCCTTTTCATAATGGCCTGATCATGGTATCTAGTTTACGAGGTTGATTCGTGAGGTCTGAGCAAGAAATTTTGTGAGGATTAAGTGAAATATTGATTGTCTTTTAAAATTGAATAATTAAAAATACAGTTAGTGTGACAAACCTCATGTCGCGATGTTCGGCTGTTCCTGTACACTTGTTTCATGGGCATGGTTGCCCGGTCACTATGGATCGAGCGGTCGAGGACCCCAAATTCATATCGAAGGCGGAATGAATATGCTTGATACCCCAACGCTGCAGACGCAGCAATCCATGCATCTTCACAGTGTGTTCTCCAAATCGTTCAAGAGTATAAGCGAACACGCAGTGACTGGAATTAAGACAGCGGGCTTCAATCCTACGGCATTCGCCGTTATGGAAGTACTGTATCATAAGGGACAACAGCCGATTCAGCAGGTTGGCGCGAAGTTGCTGCTACAGAGCGGTAATGTCACCTACGTTATTGATAAGCTGGAGAGCAAAGGCTATCTGTATCGTCAGCCGTGTCCACAGGATCGCCGGATTATCTACGCTGATTTGACCCCAGAGGGACGAAGAGTCATGGATGAAATCTACCCTTCCTACACCAGACAAATTGATAGGGCTTTCAGTGGGATTAGCGAGGACGAGAAGGAAACTCTCATTCGTCTCCTGAAAAAACTGGGACGCAGCGCTGAGAATCTGGCTGCAGGCTCCCATAAGTAAGCTAGTACCTACCATCAAGAAGGTGGATACCTTATCGGTAACTGCACACAATGTCCTGCAACATGAATAGACCACAGCGTGGTATCTCGCACGCTGTGGTCTTATTTTGTGTCTCAGGAGCCAGCCTCGGCAAGTCGCTTGCGGAACAGCATAACAGATAACCATCCTGCTACTGCAATCACCAGCATGATCCAGAATAGCCCATGAATGCTATCTCCCAGCACATGTCTAAGCAACTGCGCTGCCTCATTGCTAATCCCTCCACCCGAGTGTGCGGATAATAGACCGCTGATGTCCTCCTGGGTAATTCCCTTCTCCAATAAACGATCATCCATCGTATTGCGCATAATACTATAATTCAGCCAAGATCCGAACACGGCCACACTCACCGTCTGGCTCAAGGTCCGCAAAAAGGTATTCAGTGCTGTTGAAGCCCCCCGTAGTTCGAAGCCCACAGCAGACTGGGCGATAATCGTGAAGATCGTCAGTGAGAAGCCAAAGCCCAGTCCATAGATAAATGTGGCTCCATAAATGATTCCCATCGGGGAGCTCTCATTAGCCAGTAGCATCATGAAGGAAGCCAGAACAATGAAGCATAACCCCAACAGGGAGGTGAAACGTGGTCCCAGCTTCACTAGCAGCCTCCCCCCAAATACCGACCCGACCAACCAGCCAACGGACATCGGTGCGAGCGCTAGCCCTGAAGCGGCAGCATCACCGCCTCGTACACCCTGTACCCACAATGGCAAATAGGTTGTCAGGCCGATCAGCAGGGCACTCACGAGAACGGAGGCGATGCTCGCTACAGCAATATCTCGAATATTGAACAGCTTCAACGGCACCATAGGCTCCTCAGCACGCCGCTCAATGACGAAGAACAGCACTAGGAATACCAGCGCTCCCAGCAGCAGAGACAGCAGCGGAACGGACGTCCAATCCATATATTGCCCGCCCATCGTAAGCACCAGCAGCAACGACGTCATACCAATCGTAAAGGTTACCGCCCCTGCATAGTCGATCTTCGCCTTGCGACGAACCGAGCCCTCCTGCAGATAACGAGCAATGAAGAAGATCGCCAGCAGACCAAAGGGAATATTGAAGCCGAAGATCCACTCCCAGCCCGCGTAGAGTGCAACGTATCCACCCAGAATAGGCCCCAGCAATGAGGAGATACCCCATACAGAGCTGATCATTCCCTGTACCTTCCCCCGCTCCTCAATCGAGTACATATCGCCGATGATCGTGAAGGTCACTGGAATTACGGCCCCAGCACCGATACCCTGTATGGCCCGGTATACAATGAGCTGCTCCATCGTGCCCGCCAGACCACAGAGTAGAGCGCCCAGCACGAATAGCGTGCAGCCAATCAGGAACACGGGCTTACGTCCGAATAAATCACTTAATTTTCCGAAAATAGGCGTCGTGACCGCCATCGTCAATAGGTACGCGGTGAAAATCCAGCTCAGCAGACTGACACTCCCCAGATCACTTACAATCGTGGGTCCAGCAGGTCCGATTACCGTGCCTTCAATCGCAGCGAGGAAGGTCGCTAGCAGCACGCCGATCAGCACAAGCCCACGCTTGGTTGATGTCGGAATGCTAGTTGATGCCGGAGTGCTAGTTGATGCTTGATTATTCATGACTTCAGAATCCTCTCTTGCTCTCATATAATCCAATAATTCAACAAACTGATCATTCAACAAACAGATAATCTGACAATTTCAACGGCCTGTACAAGCCTTCGAAAGCTGAAAAAGGCGGACCTGACGGACCGCCTGACAGTACATGTTATATTGTCGATCGGGGATGAGCTTTTGTCAATTACACAATTACTATTTTGCTGCGGCTTTTCGCTTCGTATAATCCTCATACAGCAAGGAGTAGATGAGCATGTCCGTATATCCCGCAGATGTATACTGCAACTGACGCAGCAATCCCTCGCGCACCCAGCCCATAGACTCCAGGAGCTTCTGGGAAGGCTCGTTTCGCGGGTCTACAAGTGCCTCCAGCCGATTGATCTTCATCTTATCAAAGGCAAAAGCGTACATGAGCTCCAGCGCCTCGGTCATGAAGCGTTGCCCCCAATACTTACGGCCTAGCTCATAGCCAATCTCGGCCTTGAAGGCTCCGTCTAGCTGCCAATTGTTCAGTCCGCAGCTCCCAATGATTTTTCCGCTGGATTTCAGTTCAATTCCCCAGCGAAGTGCATCATCAGTTCTGGACAAAGCATTAAGCAAGTCGATCATTTCCTGAACATCATCCGGTGAAGACATCGCTGAGATATTCATATAACGTGTCACCTCAGGGTCCGACCAGATCGCAAAAATATCCTTAACATCCTTCGTGTCCATACGGCGTAATCGAAGCCGTGGACCCTCAAGCACCGGGATATTTCCATTACAAGTATACAATGAATTCTACCTCCTGAATGTACTCCCTATGGTTAGCGCTTCCACATCGCTACGGCCATACATAATTTAACCATACAGCTCTAATAAAGGGCAACTTATTAGGGCAATATAGAGCTATAGAACAATATAGGGCAATATAGGGCAATATAGAGAAATATAGAGAAATATAGAGGAATATAGAGGAATATAGAGGAATATAGAGGAATATAGAGGAATATAGAGGAATATAGCGCAAATATTAAATAGCGAATACTCGGCTGCACGCCAAATACACCCCCAGGAGCAGACAACGGATGCCAAGCCTCCTGTTCCCTGTCCCCACGGATGTATAGTGTTCATTTCAACAGATTAAATCATGATTCAACGGATGCCTTTGTGCCAGACACAGATAAATATCTGGAATGATGAGCTATCCTAATGCTGCGGCTCCTTCTGTGCTTGCTCCGTCACGACATCCTTGCAGAGCGTACTTAGCTGTACACGGATCTCCTTAAGCTCGACAATACCTGCGCCCGTAATACTGAATTGATCACCATGAGCCGTCAAAAAATTCTCTTGGGTCAGATGCTCCAACTCCTGCTTGATTTCTCGCTCCCCTACTCTGTAGCCACGGCTCTCAAGAACAGGCTGCAATTCACCTACCGACAAATTTTGCTGTTGGGCAAAATGAAGCATATGAATACGGATGAACAAATTCTGAACCTCGGCGTGCATAGCAACACCCCTTTCCGGCTAAAGCCTTCAAGATATGGATGTATTACCCTCAAGCGCCGGAAGATAAACAAGCCAGCAGCCAAATTTCACCTGCAAGGAACCTATATGTAACTCTTGACTCCATGTATGATTCCGGTATATCTTAAATTAATTAACCGCTGGTAGATGCAATTTTAAGCTTCAGAGTCGGGAGCGGCTCATGGAGCTTATGCAAAATGTCCACAGGCAGGAGAGTGAAGGTATGTTTCAAGCAATCCCTTATGAAGGAACACGCAGTGAGCAATTCGCTTCTGCACTGAACCAACTGAAGGCTCTGATTCATGATGAACCGAATCGAGTGGCGAATCTGGCGAATGCCGCATCCTTGCTTAAGCACTTTATGAACGATGTCAACTGGACCGGCTTTTATCTCTATGATGGGCATGAGCTGGTATTGGGTCCCTTTCAGGGACTTCCAGCCTGTATTCGCATTCCACTGGGACGCGGTGTATGCGGTACAGCCGCTGAAGAACGCCGCACTGTAGTTGTAGAGGACGTTCATTTGTTCCCAGGACATATCGCCTGTGATGCTGCTTCCAATAGTGAGATCGTCGTTCCCTTAGTCAAGGACGGTGAATTGATCGGAGTGCTGGACATTGACAGCCCGCTTAAAAATCGGTTTGATGCCGAAGACCAGGCTTTCCTGGAGCAATTCGCAGAACTGCTGATCGAGCAGCTGTAAATCTGTAGTAACTGAAGTAGCACATTAGTAACTGTAACCGTAGTAACACATTAGTAGCTGTAACTAGTCTTAGTTACTATAGTAGGTACTGTAGTAGCTGCAACGCCCGCGCCTGACAAGGTTAGGTGCAAGATCATGACAAATCATACTGGCACAGCTAACTTTGAATAGCCCTGCTCCCGTTACTGGTGGCAGGGCTATTCAATGACAGGCTATCAACAAAAAAAACGCTCCCTACCGCGAGCGTCTAACCCAATTTATATACCATGTCCCTATTAACCTCGATACTTTATCCTGAGCTAGTCTGCACCTGCTATTTAAGCTCGCACGCAGCAAGGATCTTCATGCCGTCTCGTAAGAATTCTGCCAACCTGGGATGATATTCACGATACATCGTATGAAAATCCTCATGCTCCACATACAAATCACCCAGATCGCTATAGATCTGTGCTGTAGGTGTATAGAAGTGGCTGATCCACTCCAAATGGCGTCGTATAATCGCCTGCACTCTCTTGCTCCCCGGCTCCTCCCCATCCTTGATGGCGGCGATCAGCTCACGGTGGATCTCCTCAACCTCTGCTTGAGATTGCAGATACTTTTCCTTCGGCCATGCCTCTGGGTGCTGAGATTGCTCTTTCTCCTCTCGATCCTCATGCTCCTGTCTTACAGATGCTGAGAGATTGACCGATCTGTTCTCGATCTGTTCTTCAGACATCTGCCCCTGACCTCGCTGTCTTGCACGATCCACAGCCTTCACACCACTCGTCTTCGTAACTGTCCTCTTCGTATCTGCCGTCCTTGTATCTTCCGTGATAACTTCATGTTCTGACAATTCGTCATACCACCCCATGGCACTAGGCTTCACCTCAAGCGGCTCTACTTCACTGTGATGAAGCTTTTGCTGGGCGCTATACTGGTTCGACTGATGCATATTGTTCCAGCCCTGCTGCAACTGAAGTCCGCTGAACAGCTTCCGATGCTCCAACGGGAATTCACCATTCAGATGACTCAAGGTTAGATCAATGGTCTGAACAAGCTGATGCATTCGCTGAGCCTTCTGCATAATCCTGAGCCTATGCTCCAGCAATACATCAGTCGGAGCCTCCTCATAGCGATGCATCCACATCGCCAGTTCCTCACCTGGCATGACCAGCTCCTGACAGATCATGAGATGCTGGAGACACAATAACCCCCGCTCATCGTAATAATGAACTCCATCCTTTGAGACCAGAGACGGCTTTAACCAGCCATTGTGTTTGTAGCGGTTCAATTCCTCAAGCGGCATTCCCGACATATCGCTCACTTCCTCCAATGTATAGGCCATCTCGATACTCACCTCCCTGTATTTCCTTGTATCTGTTTGTACTATTTATATATTTTTTATTGTTTGTATCTGTTTATATAGCCTGACATATCTGTATAGTCTGTCTTACCCCTATAATTTACAGTCCATCTCCTACCACTTGTTCATTGATTCCATGGTTTGAATACGGATGCGGGCGTTGTAGACTTTGGTACCTTCCATTACCCCGATAGCACATTACGAACCAGCTTTGAAGCGCTACCTTCCACTCAAGAAAATAGAGGATGCTGGTGAATTCCTTGCCAGAAAAGCGAGACCCATCTGGATGTTATGCGTATTATCAAGTAATATATGGTATTTTTTTAGCTAATTACAGAGGAGGGACACCATGAAGAGAAATTCAAGGAATAGTACGTGGTACATAGTCACAGCGGTACTTGCTGTTATGCTGTTGGCAGGATGCAAGGATGCTACAATTCCATCTTCGAGTGATCCAGTAGCAGGGAATGAAGCTGCTCCCGAATCAACGTTCAGTGAGGAAATGGTACAGGAAGCTATACAGGCAGCGGAAGCCTACAAGACCAAGGAATATTCTGTGACCGCATCAGAGGATATGCTGTCTGACGATTCTATCTTGGCGCGCACGAAAGAGATGAAGCCTTACTTCACCGAGCATTTCTCGGAAAAGGCCCTAAGAACTCGCTATACTGTCGTTCCATTTCACGCTGCACATATACGAAACACCTCCCTGCACCCGGAAAATTTGAGCTTCTCCATATCTGCCCGCGAGGAGAACATGATTGATCTGATCTATGAGGTTGATCTCGTTCTAGGAGATGACGTCAGCAGCGACAGTGAACGTGTCCCGATGCAGGGAACACTAACGCTATCCTATGAAGAGGGAAAGTGGCTGGTACAGGAGGATCATTTTGATTCGGTTGCGTTCAATGACTTAATCTCGAAATAATTGTATGGAATTCGCCTAGAAACGTACAGGCTCAGACTATAATCTATTGTATTCCAGCTACTCAATTTCTCCTTTTGCCATAAGACGGATTGTAACGGCTAGCGCATCTTTTCCAGAGAAACTATCGGAAACTTCCTTGACAGTCCGTCGTTAACTTTATTACTATAGCATTTGTGAAATAATGCACAATAATATTGTGAAATGGTACACAAGGGGGAAATACAGAAATGAAAAAGAACACAACAGTACTACTTACTCTCCTTCTATCCATCGTTCTTGTCATTGCAGGATGCGGAAATAATGGTAGTAGTAATAGTGAGAAAAAAGCAAATGAAGGTCAAAGCACAACCGAGGAGAGAAAGACGGATACGGTGTCAGGTGCGTCACAAGCAAGCTATACACCAATTGATCAGTTAAAAGATAGCTATGATATTATTATTGTTGGTGCTGGTGGTGCTGGTATGACCGTTGCATTGGAAGCAAAAGAAAAAGGAATGAACCCTGTTATTTTCGAAAAAATGCCAGTCGCTGGTGGTAATACAACAAAATCCTCTTCAGGGATGAATGCTTCTCAGACCAAATTCCAAAAGGAACAAGGCATTGAAGATAGCAATGATTTATTTTATGAAGAAACATTAGCAGGTGGACATAACACCAATGATAAAGAAATGCTACGTTTCTTTGTAGATCATTCTGCAGATGCAATTGATTGGTTAGATTCGATTGGAATCCGATTGAACAACCTTACAATAACAGGCGGTATGAAAGAAAAACGTACACACCGTCCTGAGGATGGTTCAGCAATAGGTCAGTATCTAGTTGCTGGGTTGGTTAGAAATGTACATGAAAAAGAGATTCCATTGTTCGTCAATGCGGATGTAAAAGAAATAACGCAAGCTGATGGTAAAGTAAACGGTGTTAAAGTATTGATTGATCAAACCGATGAAAAAGTAATTACTGCAAAAGCCGTTGTTGTAACGAGTGGTGGTTTTGGTTCTAATGCGGAGATGATCTCCGAGGTTAGACCTGATCTCAAAGGCTTAGTAACAACCAACCAAATTGGTAGCACAGGCGACGGTATTAAAATGATCGAGCAGCTTGGTGGTACGACTGTAGATATGGATCAAATCCAGGTTCATCCAACTGTACAGCAGGATAAATCGTACTTAATTGGTGAAGCTGTACGTGGTGAAGGTGCACTCCTTATTTCCACTGAAGGTACGCGCTTCGTGAACGAATTGGATACACGTGATAAAGTAACCGCAGCAATTAATGCCCTACCTGAGAAAGCAGCTACATTAGTATTTGATGCTGGCGTGAAATCTCGTGTGAAGGCTATTGAGCAATATGACAAGATGGGCTTCGTCGTGAAAGGTGACACGATCGAGGAGTTAGCAAAAGCCATCAACGTTCCAGCGGATCCATTGAAAGCAACTATAGACACTTGGAACGAAGCAGTGAAGAACAAACAAGATGGTGAATTTGGCAGAACAACAGGTATGGATCATGACCTATCTGCCGCACCATACTATGCTATCAAAATCGCTCCTGGGATTCACTACACTATGGGTGGTGTAAAGATTAACACCAACACAGAAGTGTTAGACAAAGATGGAAAAGCCATTGAAGGCTTGTTCGCAGCAGGTGAATTGACAGGCGGCTTGCATGGTGAAAACCGTATTGGCGGTAACTCTGTTGCTGAGATTATTATCTTTGGACGTCAAGCAGGTATCAAATCCGCTGAGTTTGTACAATCAAAGCAATAGGTAATAGGTTTATCTAAATAAATATACACATAAGCATTTTGCATAAATCCTAAGAACGACTTCTGACCAGCAATATATAGATCGAAATGATTTTATTCGTCTATATATTGTATCCATGAGAGATTGGAATCGAATTATGCAAAATGCTGACATAAAAGATGCAGGCTTTAGATTGATCCCTCTAAAGACCTGCATTTTTTATATAAACTCCAACTACTAAGTTCCTATTTTTTCTATAAAAGGTTATTGTCAGCTTAACGAATGTAGTGTACATTAATCTATGATTCCAATAAGAAACGGGAGCTTGATGAAGTCAGGCTGAGAGGGTGGCCGTATGCCGCCGACCGTGAAATCTGATCTGGGTAATGCCAGCGTAGAGAAGACCAAATGCAGTCGGTATGTATTCAAGCAGACCTGCAGATGGAGTAGACGCAGCCGATGCGTGCTATTTCCTGACGCCGTCTAGCAAGAGTCATCTGACAGCAAATGAAGTTCATACTGCGCAAGCTACCTGCCCGGATCGAGGCAGGTTTTTTTATTTTATTAACGGGAAGGAAGTTGAGGCTCATGACAGCAATTATTTCTAAAAAAGGTTCAGCTCTCAAGCTAACCGACATTCTGGTCACAATCGTCATCGCAGTGGTATTCGGTATTGTGTACAAAATCTGGGGCCCCGCCTATGACATGGTCAAGCCACTCGGCTTGCACGCAGAGCAGATTACCTATGGCATGTGGTTCATGGCAGGAACGTTCGCCTATCTGATCATCCGTAAGCCGGGGGTGGCTATACTTGCAGAAGTAGCTGCTGCAACCATCAGCGCTTTGTTAGGCAGTGAATGGGGAATCTCCACCTTGTATTATGGATTGGTGCAGGGGCTGGGAGCAGAGCTGTTCTTTGCCATGTTTCTCTACCGAAAAAACAATCTGTGGGTGACCTGCTTGGCCGCAATCGGCGCGGCAGCCGGATCACTCCTGCTTGATTTTCACTATGGATACATCGAATCCTTGACGGCCTGGAACTATACGCTCTTCATCGGTCTTCGTCTGCTTGGAAGTATCATCATTGCAGGCATCTTCGCTTATTATCTGTCGAGGGCGCTTGAGCTGACTGGAGTGACCCAATCACTCCGCCCGGCATCTCGTGAGGACTATGAGGCTTTGAACTGAGTATGGCTCTTTCAGGGCGTGCGGGGCACGTAGAACATGAGGAGCATTGGGAACATGTGGCGCATGTAGAGCATAAGGATCATTTGGAGCATGTGAAGCATGTGGAGCATCTGAAGCATCTGAAGCATTTAGGGCACACTCCCGATATCGCTGCGGGTGTTAGCAATCTGCGACTGAAGTTCCCAGGAGAACAGGAGCTACTCTTTCAGGGCTTATCCCTGTCCGTTCGCAAAGGGGAAAAGCTATTGCTGCTCGGGCCAAGCGGCTGCGGCAAATCAACGCTGCTACAGGTACTGAGCGGCATGATTCCCCGTTCCATTGAGGTGCCGATGAAATGCGATGAGGTCATCATACCTGAACGTTCAGGCGTGGTATTCCAGGACCCTGACACCCAGTTCTGCATGCCCTTTGCAGATGAAGAGCTGGCCTTTGTGCTGGAGAACCGCCGCATTCCGCGCGAGGAGATGCCATCGCTCATTCACGACTGTCTGACACAGGTCGGATTGGCAGAAGAAGTAGCTAGAATGCCTATTCAGGCGATGTCACAAGGAATGAAGCAACGGCTGGCTGTCGCTTCTGTACTCGCTGCAGAGGCAGAGGTACTATTTCTGGATGAGCCTACCGCATTACTGGATGAAGAAGGAACCCTTCAGGTCTGGGACACGATCAGGAGCATAGCTGCGGATAAGACTTTGATCATCGTGGAGCATAAGATCAGTGACATTATTCAACTGGTGGATCGGATTGTCGTACTGTCTCCCGATGGAGAAATCATCGCCGATGGAATTCCAGAAGAGGTATTCGCCACCTCTCAGGATACGTTGAGAGCGTTCGGCATTTGGTACCCTGGGGTGTGGAGTGAGGCGACCTCTCCGCGGCTGTCAAACGATGCAGCAGCAGATGCGAATACGAATACAGACACGGATACGGATTTAAATGCATGTACAGATATAAATAAAGATATGGATACAGAGAAAGCCCACTGCGTAGCCAATAGACACCAACGTAATGAGAATTTCTATTGTAATGGTGCCTCTTCAGTCATGGAGCTAGACAACTTTGCGGGGCTGCGTAGTAGAACAGAAGTCATCCGAGTGGAGAAGGCTCAGATCTTTCCCGGTCAATGGATTGGGATCACCGGTGCCAACGGAGCGGGCAAAAGCTCCCTCTTGCTGTCCATGATGGGTCTGCTCAAGACGACGGGACGGTACGAGATATGCCATCGGCCTGCAGGTAAGACAGGACAACTGGCAGAGCATATTGGATTTGTATTCCAGAATCCCGAGTTCCAGTTCGTCACCAATTCGGTGTATGAAGAGGTGGAATATTCGGTACTCTTCGATCTTCCGAATCCAGAGCAGCGGAAGTATACGGTGCAGCAGCTCCTGGCCCGATTCGGCTTGCTATCTCTGGAGCACAGACATCCTTATCAGCTATCGCTCGGGCAGAAACGCCGCTTGAGTATCGCCACCGCCATTATTCGTGAACCTAAGGTGCTACTGCTAGATGAGCCTACCTTTGGTCAGGACGCCCGCAATACCTTTTCTATTCTGGATTTGCTGGAGTCGCTTCGCAGCGCTGGAACGGCAATCATCATGGTGACTCATGATGCTGAGGCGGTCCGCCGCTACTGCACGGATGAATGGCGGGTCCGACATGGGAGGGTTGAGCATGCAATTAACTTTTCCTCATCATGAGACCTGGCTGCATCGGGTTAACCCGGGCTTGAAGCTGCTCGTGTTCGCCCTTCTCTTTCCAGCGGTGATCTGGATTCACAATCTGAATATCATGATTAATCTTGCTGCAGGAATGCTGCTGTTGCTCCTATGGTCTGGACATCCATGGAGACGATTGCTGCTGTATGCTTCCCCATTCATCCTGATCTTTATCTCCACATCTACGGGGATGATGTTCTTCGGAACGGGAGAGACAACTTGGTGGAGGTGGGGACTCGTGCATATTACGGAGGAGAGCTTTCTACGTGGTATTCACTTGGGCTGCCGCGCCCTCTGTATGGCAGTTGCTGGACTGCTGTTCGGTCTGACGACGCGACCTGTGAGACTGTTCTATTCCCTGATGCAGCAATGGAGGCTTCCCCCAAGGTATGCATACAGCTTTCTTGCGGCTATGCGGATGATTCCTATGCTGCTGGACGAGTTCCAGACACTCCGGCATGCCTTGTTAATCCGGGGCACGGGACGCCATGTCAGCCGTTGGAATCTGTACGCCCATATCAAGATGTATGCGATCCCTCTACTTGCGCAAAGTATCCGCCGCGCGCAGCGTACAGCCATTGCCATGGAGGCCAAAGGACTCTCAGATCAGAAGCGCACCTATTATTATGTAATAGGTTACTCGCAAGCAGATATCTGGCTGGGCATCTATTTTACGGGGGTATTTGCGGCAGCGATCTGGACGGGGAGCTTGTTTCCGTACTTCGATGCTCTGGATGTTCGATAAGCATGACCATGATGCGCGCATTCGCACCATACGATTCATGATTAGGGTCGAAATGGTTGCAGCTATGAAAAGAAGACCGCCAGATGACACCTACACAGGTAGGACTGGGCGATCTTCTTTGTGCTTGAAGGAAGGATGCTCATCACAGCACTGGTAACGCATATTCTTCATCCAACAGGCTGCATGATCTGCATGAAACGGCTCATCCGCTCCAGTGCCTTCTCCAGATCGACGAGTGAGGTTGCATAGGAGCAACGAATATAGCCCTCACCGCCTGATCCGAATACATGCCCAGGTACGACAGCTACCTTAGCCTCCGTCAGCAGCCTGAGCGCGAACTGCTCCGATGACATACCCGTATCCGCAATAGAAGGAAAAGCATAAAAAGCTCCCTCTGGCTCGTGACAGGATAGCCCGATTGCATTCAGACCCGCGACAAACAGCTTGCGGCGTTCATTGTAGCTAGCCATCATCTCATCCTTGGTAGTCAGCCCATAACGCAGAGATTCAAGCGCAGCAATCTGGGCAATGGTAGGTGCGCACATAGCTGTGTACTGGTGGATTTTTAGCATGCCTGCAATCAACTCACGCGGACCACACGCATAACCTACTCTCCAGCCCGTCATAGCGAACGCCTTGGAGAAGCCGCTAATCACAATCGTACGCTCCTTCATTCCTGGCAGAGCAGCGATGCTCACATGCTGTCTCCCATAAGTTAACTCGGCATACACTTCATCCGAGATAACGACCAAATTATGCCGGATGACCAGCTCTACAATCGGCAGCCAATCCTGCTCCGTCATTACTGTACCCGTCGGATTACATGGATAATTAATCATGAGTACCTTTGAACGCGGAGTAATGGCGGCCTCCAGCGCTTGCGGAGTCAGCTTGAACTGCTTCTCTGCTGTAGCTGCCACCTCTACAATAACTCCCCCATGCAGATGAGAGATGGGCTCATAGGCAATATAGCTTGGTGATGGAATCAGCACCTCGTCACCCGGGTCAATCACGGTCCGCAGCGCCAGATCGACGGCCTCACTGCTGCCCACGGTCACGAGGATCTCGTGTTCAGGCTCATAGGACAGCGCAAAGCTGCTGGACAGATATGCTGCGAGCTCTTCCCGCAGCTCTAGCATGCCTGCATTCGAGGTGTATTTCGTCCGTCCATCGCGCAGGGCCTGAATGCAAGCCTCGCGTACCTTCTCCGGGGTCACAAAATCAGGCTCTCCGACCCCAAGCGCGATCGTATCCCCTCCTGCTACATTCAGATCGAAGAACGCACGAATGCCCGATGGCCGAATATCCCGTACACGTGAGGATAGGAAGCTCCCTGTCTGCTCTTCGTTACACATGCTGGACCATCCCCCATTCCTGTGTTCGCTCATGAAGTGAGCTCATAATAATACGATCCAGCAGCTGTGAAAAGTTGATTCCCGCTGCGGCTGCGCTTTTCGGTAACAGGCTGTTAGCCGTCATTCCCGGTAAAGTATTCACTTCCAGCACGTAAGGCATATCCTCACGCAGAATCATATCGACCCTGGCATAGACCTTGCATTGCAGTTGGCGGTAGCTGGTTAGTGCCGCCTCATGTACACGCTGCTCGATCTCGTGTGGAAGCTGGATGACCTTCTCCTCCGCACCACCAATCTCATATTTCGCTCTATAATCGAACCACTCCGAATGAGCTGATTGAATGCCGATGATCGGCAAGACCTCACCATCCAGAATCGAACAAGTAAGCTCGGTGCCTTGAATGTAGGGCTCAATCAGGATTGCCTCTCCCAGACTCTCCGCCTCCTGAACGGCTGGCAGTAGCTCATGTTCATTTCGCACGAGCTGGATACCAATGCTGGAGCCTCCTGTATTCGGCTTTACAATGACAGGGTAGCCTAACTGCTCTACTGCCTGTGGATCATACTCGTTCATCCCTTGCCAGCACAGCCCCGACGGGGTATTTACACCTGCTACCTTCAGCAACTGCTTGGAGAGCTGCTTATTCATGCATAGGCTGCTTGCCAGAATACCACTGCCTGTATACGGAATGCCCAACGTCTCAAGGGCTCCCTGCACTGTGCCGTCCTCTCCATATTGCCCATGCAGCGCCAGTAGCGCTAGATCGATCCCTGTCTGCTGTACCTGCGTGATCAGATCGGAGCGTTGCCCGATCACCAAGGGCACCACGTCATAACGACTACGATCCAGATGCCTGATCATCTCTTGACCCGTCTGTAGGGACACCTCACGCTCGGAGGATACTCCACCCATTATTACGCCGATCTTCATCATGACACTCCATTCTCCCCTCATCTCGTTGTGTGGCACTTCCTGACTTCGTAATAGGAGGCTATGCGAGAGGAAGCCATGTGATGGGTCCCTCTCGGTTGCTGCTGCTCCTCAATTTGTGTATATAACTTTACTTCCCGAGCAAGCGACGTGCCTGCTCACCGATCATCCGAAGCCCCTCTTCAATCTGCTCATCCGTTACTCGCGAGAATCCTAGCCGCAACGTGTTCTCCCCCTCGCCTGCTTGCACGAAGAATCTGTCCCCTGGCGTAAAAATAACCCCTTGCTCTAAGCAAGCCTCCAGCAATTGACGTGTATCGAGGCCAGCCGGAAACGTAAGAAACAGATGTAAGCCCCCATCACCAGACAGTTGGGCCTCTGGAAGATGCGTCTCACAGCATGTCTTGGTCCATTCATATTTGCGCTTGTATTCGGCACGTGCTTTTTTGACATATTTATCGAAATTTCCGTTCAGCAAATATTGATATAAAATCGATTGGTCAATCGTTGATGTATGAATGGTACGTGCCCTTTTCATGCTCTCCAGCGTATCAATGAGCGCCTTGTCAGCCAGCACCCAGCCTACTCTTAGACCTGGGAACAATACCTTCGAGAAGCTACCGATATAGATGACTCCGTTCCCCTTCCCTGCTGTTGCGATTAATGGAGCCACATGTGCTCCTGAATAACGCAGCTCCTCATTGAAGCCATCCTCAATCACTGGGATCTGGTAGCGCGTCAGCAATTGCATCACCGCACTACGCTTGGCGGGTGACATGACGATACCTGTTGGATTGTGATACGAGGGTGTCAGATAGGCAAGATCGAACTGTTCGGTCTGCTGCTCCAATACCTGCTCTAGCTGATCCACATCCAGACCGTCGCGCTGCATCGGAATGCCTGTAATCTCAAAGCCATGCAGCCTCAAATTCTTGATCGCCGTATGGTGGGTCGGATTCTCACAGATGGCCGCCCCACGGCCCACCGTAGGACGCAGTGCCGAGAGCACGATGTCGAACCCCTCGGTGAATCCGCTAGTAATCAGCATATCCTTGCCGCTCAGATCGACGCCCTTATTCTCCATATAGCGCATCAGGTAATCCATTAACGGCTTGTAGCCCTTGGCGTAGCCATAGTTGAGCAGCACCTGCCCCTCGATGGCCATCCGGTCCATGAAGGCACGCTTCACATCGCCCAGATCGAACAACTGCTCATCCGGGGCAATGCTTGTGAACGAAATCGTGCCTTTGGGTGCACGAATGCCCTTCTTCATCAGGTCCAGCTCTACGGCTGCGACAGCATAATCGTTCATTCTGGACTTCCAGTCCATCTGCCAAGCTGCCGTGTCATCAGCCGCTCCTTGAGCTGCCGCCGACTGGCCTACCATGGCTGCGACATAGCTGCCCTTGCCGGGAAGGGCATACGTATAACCGTCATCCTGCAAGTCTTCATAGGCTGCGATGACCGAATTGCGGCTCACCTGCAGCAGCGTGCTCATTTCTCTCGTGGAGGGCAGCTTCTGGTTCGCTTGGAGTGATCCTTTTATGATTAAACGTGTGACGTATTCTTTCACTTGTAATGCGACCGGGCGGTCTCCGACCAGCCTGAAATCCTGGAACATCCTTTATCGCCCCCAGCTATAATGATGGCATACTAGACAGGTGAAAAAAAGAACCACCCTGCTGGATTTTTCATCCTGCGGTGGCTCTGGTTCTTCTATTATAGAAATTACAGCGGTGACTCTAAAAATGGCTGATACATCATAAGCGCATGATTCCTAGTAACTAACTCATCCGATACAAGCTCTTGATGCAGATTATATTTTCTTTTATATATCATATTAGTTCTTACATAGCCACCCCAGTATTCTTGGGTGATCTTATGATCTCGTTCGTATATTTCATAAATGTGGGTCGGCTTCGCTGTCGTTCTCCACTCACCGTACAGGTACTCCTTGTCGATGTCAATGACTAGCTGGTAGGGCTGATCTGTCGGGTTGTAAATTTGCAAATCAAGATAATTATAGGAACACGTGGCCCCACTACCAAATGGCTGTGTCCGGTTCGCATCAGGGAACACATCATAGCTGTGTCTGTGTCTTTCGGTCACGACCAACGGCGTGTGCAACGTAATCCAGTAAATGAGATTGGATAACTGACAAAGCCCTCCCCCCACACCAGGCCTGAACGTCCCGTAGAATAACGTCATTCCTTCCACGTAGCCTTTTCTTTTGGTAGGCTTGCCGATTAGCTTCCAGTATGAAAAAGTCTCTCCCGGAGCGATCGTGATCTTATTTAGCTTTTGCTTGGCGATCTTCAGATTAATGATTTTGTTGTGCTGCAGCCACATATCGACCTCTTTAAGCTTTCTTAGCAGAGGGGTCTGGTGTGTAAAGGTGATATATGGGAGCTTTTCATTTTCTATACGAGAAGCAAACTTTACATGTCCAAAATGCCATTTCAAGTATCTTTTGAACTTGAAGTAACATGATCCAGCTAGAAGTCTAAGCCTTGATCTTTGTTTGGGTTTCATGATATCCCCCCACGGTGTGTAGAGTGTGATTATTCAAACGAAGGCGTAAAAGATCGACAATCGACAATGACCACTTTAAACCGAGCACTTTTCAAAAGTGTGACTATTACCTTGACCAGATTAATGTGGGTGTAGAGCCGCTGCAAGCGGGGAGCCCTGTCGACCACGGTTAAGCTTGCTGTTCTTTCGAATACAATGGAATGCAGATGAACAGCAAGCTTAAAGATGGGCACTCCGTTTCTCTAGGGCTTCCCCGCTTTCCGCTTACCACGCTCTCTTCAGATCGTTCAAATCCACAATCGTATTCAGTCAAAACGGCTGGAATCAAAACGTTGCAGGGTTTCAATCTATGTAGCTGTGGAGAATTTATCCATATAATGTTACGCGATAGGCCTAAGTCAAATCAAGAAGTCCATCGTATGTAAGCTCCAGTACCCTGTTAGAATGGTAAGCAACATGTTGACTATGCGTAGCAATCACTGCCGTGGCTCCTTGCTGACATAGCTCTTGAATTAATTGGATTACTCTGGTAGCCGTATCATCATCAAGCGCACCTGTCGGCTCATCTGCTATGATCAGCTCGGGTTTTTTTAGCAAAGCTCGGATTAACCCAACTCTCTGAATTTCTCCCCCTGATAACTTGCCCGCCTTCTGCTGTAACAAAGACGTCATTCCAAGCCTATCACATAAATTCATCATGTATTCTATTTGCTCACTGCTTTGCTTACCATTTCCTACCCAAATCGGTATGCAGATATTTTCTTGTACTGTCAGTCTTGATATAACCGGGCTTTGTTGAGGAATGTAACCGATTAGATTACTACGTATCTGAGCTTTCTGCTGTGCTGTTTGCCTGGTCATCTCAATCCCATTTAGCAGATAGCTCCCTGTAGTTGCAACCTCCAAGCCAACCAATATATTTAATAGCGTGCTTTTTCCGCTACCACTTTTCCCTTTAATAGCTACACATTCACCTGTTCTAGCCGCCAACCGAACCTTCTGAAATATTACCTTTCTGCCAAATGCCTTGTCCATCTGGTCTAATTCAATCGTCGCCACAAGCTACACTCATCCCTTCAATTGTTGAATCATGTCGATCCGAGCCAAGACCCGTCTGGTACAAAGAAGTGTTATTCCTGCTAATATACCAACCACCAGTAACACCGACAGAATGTAGGCTAACAGTATAATCCATGCCTGTTGCCATACAAGTAAAAGTAGCAGCATTGGCAGCACACTCCCCAGCAGCATCATAATCACCAACTGCACGACAACTATGTGGGGAATATTCTGCAGATGGTATCCACTGATAAGTAAGACTGCATAGGTTTTTTGACTGTACCGAATGTGTATAGCTATTGTCCATAAATACAGCAACAAGATCAGGACAAAAGCTACAGCTACAGTTACATACAATAAATTTCGATTCTGGTCTGTAAGTTGAATTAACACGCCCAAAACCCCACCATCAGCACCGATGATAGAATAATCATAGAATTTCACCTCGTTGGAGATGGTATCCATAATACGTTGCACTTCCTGTGGCTGTGCGGCTGTAAATACAAAGCCATTAATCGAACTAAATAATGAAGCACGTATAAATGGCGTATCTTTATGACTACGTAGTAAATCAGGCGTAATCTTGTCAAACTGTAGTGCTGGCATGATGATATAACGATCAATCAATGTCTCCTGAGATCTCGCACTAACAACCACCTGAGAAGGGTCAGTAAATCCAATAACCTCCCCTGTAAAAGGCTCATTATATAGCATCAGAGAAATCGTATCGCCCAGTTTGTAGTAAGATTCCAACTCAGCGCCTAATATTAAGGGGATTGTCTCTTTAGAACCGTCATATGTATAATCACTATCCTGGAATCCATGACCAGAACTGATCCTGATTTGAAAGATATCAAACGAACCCTGATTCATCTGCAAAGACTTTATATTTCGGTAGGTAGCCCCCCTGTAAGTCTGTGAATCCTGTGATTGGCCTAATTCATAGTAGGCTTCAAAAATCTCATCACCTTTAAAATCCACAACATTGATTGGCTGCCAGTTAACAACCGCATATTGAAAGCGCGGCTCTGTCTTCAGATGATCACCAAAATCTTTGAGAATGCTGTAGCTGTCTTGTTGCTGAAAGAACAACCTCTCCTTGTCATTGAACAGGTTATCTGCCAACTGATACAGGTTTTTATCCTTAAAAGCTGAAGTAGCCTGAAGCTCAATCCGAGACTGGAGGATATTCAACAGCATTAGAAGGACCAGCAAGAATAGTATGGCTGCTAGAAAAATATGAAGTAGGTGAAAGCTTTTATGTCCTTTGAATAACAAATAAACCATCTTCATCAACGAACTCTCCTTGACCTTGTACTGTACCAACATGTTATAACGAAGGTAATAAAGATGATAAGTAGACTAAATACACCTACCATATACCATGATTGAAGCTGCCAATGCCTACTCCATACCTGCACGAGTGTCTGGAAGATTGAGGTGCAAAGTAACACCAATACAAAGCTTGCTCCAATTAATAGAGACAATTTATAGACGAGCATATGCATGTACATCTGCCAAAACGTACACCCATGTTCATTGCAAATACGAATGAAAGCTCGCTCCTGTCTCAGCCAATATAGCATGATCAAGATTGATACACAGCTCGTAAATACTAATACTACCCATAGGAGATGTACCAGCCATTGATTGGATAACAATGCATACGTGCCTTTGAATTCGGTATGTATAAGTTCAATCGGATTGTGGTTGGAAAATGTTTGAACTAGATCCATCGTATTAGAGTTAGGAGAACTCATAACAAACAACTCACCATCTGCGAGTGACACCTTATTAGAAGCTGGAAGCAGCCACTGCTGGGTACTTAATTGATAATCAGCAGGAATATCAAATTGTCCTGCAAATACATAACCTTCAGGAATAATTTGAGGATTCACTTTATCACCAATTAACGCCTTTCCTAATCGAGCTTCTGTATTCCACTTAACTATCTCATCCGGTCGATCAGACTGGCTCTGCAATGGTGGAAGCTTGATATCACCACTTATTCGCACTATTTTTAGTTGCGGCTGGACAGGATTATACTGCATCAATAAATAATCCTGTTCAGGAAACCTTAGTGGTTGATGGATGCTCGTCATTCTGAACGTGATGGATTGCTTACTAACGTAGCCGTTGTGTAGCATATTGAGATTATCTATATAGGCAAGAAAGTAAAATATCCCTACAGACAGCATCTGCAGAGCTAAAAACAAAATATAAAATCTAGCATCCATTCCAAGACGAAAGAACCGGCGCTGATTGATCTGAGATAATGACAATTTATCGCATCCTTAACCATGTTTAGCTATCTACATTTTAAAAATGGATAGTCGGAAATTCAGAAAAAGGGTAACCCCTTCATTGAGTTTGTTTAAAACTATGTATGTAATAATATGACGAAGGGGTACATTAAGGGTATGATCATCAACATAAAATCAGTCTAATTCTTCTTTTTAATTTATATTTCTAATCGATCAACAAAATACATGCTATACTATTATCTACCATAATATGATTTTGCTTTTAAATAAAGCCCTCGAAATTCTCCATCTACATCTCCACTGATTGCAGTTGTTTGGTCCATTCCGTAAACTCGTCCACTACTTGCTTGGACATTACCATTGTATTTATTTTCGTATTGCGCAACAGTGTAATGATATGCATCTGGCCATTCTGTAGTTGCAACAATGTACTCACGTATAACAGAGGCGCCTGCAGAATACGATCTAATATCAGCTTTATGCCATTTAGGCGCCGCACTTGGTGCAAAAGGAGTAATTGCATTGGGACTAATTGCAGGTTGAATAGTAAAATATCCTTCGTCTTCACTCCAACCACCATACACTCCTTGTAAACCTGAAGTTTGTCCTAAGAAAGTTCCTTCTGCGGCATTAGTAACACTACCAATACTAAAAAGACTTAGTGCCAAAATAGGTACAGCTAATAGCAATCTTTTTTTAAACGACGGATTGTAATATGAAGTGCGACACCTACTGGAAATAAATATACCAAAGAGCCCATGGCCGGATTCGTGTAGAATGAAGGTTCCTACACCACATTCACACAAGGAGAATCCACCATGAGCTACACACATCTTAGCATAATCGAGCGAAGCAAGCTAGAAATCCTCCACCAGCAGGGGAAAAGTACCAGAGCGATTGCCAAGGAACTTGGCAGACATCATGCCACCATTGGCCGTGAACTCCGCCGAAATGCAGCAGAACACCCGTACTGCGCGGAGAACTCGCAAGAGGGCTATGTCCAGCGCCGTAAGGCGTCAGTTTCCGGAGGTAAGTGGAATCTAGAACTGGCGAGTCGCATCGAAGAAAAGCTTCAGGCGACCTGGTCTCCGGAGCAAACCGTAGAGCGATTGCGTCAGGAGGGTCAAGCGATGGTATGTTTTAAAACGATCTATCGCTGGCTGTATACAGGCCGTTTGGTAAAAGGCGTGCTTACGGTTTTACGGCACAAAGGTAAACGGCAGAGACCTGCAGAGACACGCGGCAAGTTCGCTGTGGGTAAGGCCATCTCTCAGCGTCCGAAAGTGGTTCGTTCCCGGGAGACCTTCGGCCATTGGGAGCTCGATACAGTCGTCTCAGGCCGTGGGAAAAGCAAGGGCTGCTTGGCCACGTTTATCGAACGCAAAACCCGCTTGTACACCGCCATTCGGATGCCAGACCGTACCGCGTTGTCCATGGAGATTGCCTTTGGTGTAGCGGCCTCACAGTATCCTACCCATGCATTTCAAACCGCTACCGCAGACCGTGGCAAGGAGTTTGCCTGTTACGCCAGCTTGGAAGCTACTCATGGCGTACAGGTGTATTTCGCAGATCCGTATTCCTCCTGGCAACGCGGCTCGAATGAGAATGCCAACGGCCTCTTGCGAGAGTTTTTCCCCAAGGGGACCGATTTCGCGCAAATCACGGATGAAGCTCTGGAAAACGCTCTGCACTTGATCAACCAAAGACCACGTAAATGTCTGGACTGGAGGACCGCTCACGAATCCTTTTCAGAGGAACTGTCGCACTTGGCTTGACAATCCGTCAAACAAAATCCCATCTCCTTTTTATTGATAATTTGTAAATAAATTTACATCAGAAATATACCATAAATAGATATATTTTGTAAATTATTTCTTTTTTTGAGATCGTAAGTTTATTTTTCAGGTATATCTGTTATTAATTTTTTTGTAATCAATGAACCTATCATAGTAAGGAGGTTATCTTTGCACTCAAAATTATCCTTATTCCAAAATTTGTAGTATCCATTACAATTTGTGTACCCACTGGCGCTACACTCACGTCTCATTCCTTGCATATATTTTAATTGGCTTATAAGCTAGATTTAGTGGTTTTAACTGACAGCAGTAATCTCATCTACTCTTTCCATAATCCTGCTTTTCGCCAAACATCCACTAAAAAAACGCGCACTGACTCTATGTCAGATTGCGCGTCTCGGAATATTGTAACGACATCTTTGTATGATTCTATCGATATATAACATCCAACTTTCACAGCCAAATGCCGTATTCCACCCGATTTGCATAATTCGTGCAGTTTTCAGCTACGACGTGAACGGGGTTCCACCCTCGAAAGTCATGGCCTCAAGCACTACTCTCCAGTCAAAAGACTCATACCTTCGATTGGAAATATCAGTGCATCTTATGTTCATGTATAGATTAGATTTCAATCCACGCACTCGTACTGAGTGCGACCATAGAAGGTGCTGGAGAGGCTCTGTTCACTCGAATAATTTCAATCCACGCACTCATGTAGAGTGCGACAGCAGAAAACAACGTAAAAGAGTTGTTTCCATCTCTTATTTTAACGTAAACCCGAAAAAATAAAACGCAACTCATACTTTCAACTCGAAACCATTCACATTCCATACACATTCGACTCGATTTCGACAAAATCTGAGGTGAGAATCTCCCGGGGATTTCATGTGAGCTTGGGGTTCGCACCAGATGTCTGCACCCTCATTTTGTAACTTAAGCTCCAAAAGACTAATCCATCTTATAGGCGAAGGAGCCTTCCTAATCCACCAATCGGATCGGGAAGGCCCCTTCTCTGCATTACAACTCACAAAGGAGCTACAACACTATATATTGAGAAATCCATCATTTAAAATGTTACATCCCGCCTGTATGTCCCTGTGGTTGAATAACTATAGGCGATATCGGCTGCTCTCCTGGAACTCCTGGGATTAGTGGATTTATGAAGCATACCGCCATAAAGCAACTAATTAAAACTATAGAAGAAACCATCCTTTTCATCATGTTTAACCCATACCTCCTTGATGATTTTGTTAAACTGCTTCTGTGTTTCGGGTGTAGAATAATCACGATAATACTCAAATAGGCCCATAGCACTTAGTATCAGTGATCTATTATTAATAGTAACAGATAATTCCAAACATAGAATTAAAGATTTAAAGCCATACAAATAAGAACCACGTCCGAAACGATATTTTGCCGTTTTATACCAGAACCTAGCCATTTCATCTGGTAATACATTTCGGGTGTACACGTCATCCGATTCCTGATCCCATGAGTCCATGACCCGATGTTCAAAACGCTCAATAATGGAGTCTATATCTACGTTATGAAGCATAGCCACTTCTAGAACATTTATCAGTTCCACGAAGATATTGTCCTGTTTGTTCTCAATATAATCTACGTACTGATGGAGAACGCTCATATCGCCTGACATAAGTTTATTCACACAAGCATTAATTTCAGCCCATTCGCGGTATGTTTGTATCCAATGCAGAGCTTCAGAATCTTCTTCCTTTACCCAACTGAGGTCACCATATGCCTGAATATGACGTGCGCCCTGCTCATAGTCTCCACGCTCGTCACAGGCGCTTGCAGATAAGTGGTCCGAATATGCTATATACGTAAATAGTGGCTTGCTGAGTTTATTGAATGCATCATTGTTTTTCCGGCCACTCTGATGCTTCAGCCTATACTGGATCTTGGCTTTCCGTCCCATGTTCTGGGCTAATTCAAACACCTTATCCCATTGTCCTATAGCACGGTAGAGATTGGCGAGGTCTTTCAGTGCGTCCAGTTGCTCGATCTCCTCCAGCCGTTCGGCATACGGTTCAAATTCAATTGCTGCTTTCATATTTTGAATTTGATCATCACCAATGCGCATCTGAAACAATCTGTAGTGGCAAGTAGCTAGACGTTCAGAATGCTGGTTCTTCTCGCTAAAAGCAACATTTCTATAGAGTAATGCTGCGGCTTCGTATTGCTTTTGCTCAAAAAAATCTTCTGCCAGGTCGAAAACCAACCCTGCATAATATGTAAAATTGTCCATCAGTAGAACTACTACTTGGGCTATACAATCCAAACGATTCAATACCGCACAGCGATTAAGAAAGGATTTAACTCTCCTCCAATCCAGAGATGTATCAACGATATAATCTTGAACATATCGGGTGTAAAAATAGTCTTCCGGTTTCCCCATCCCTGTTGTTACGCAATCCAATTGGTGTACAGATAGAGCACGATTACTAGTCAAAATACTACTTACTGTTCCTGGATTCAGCCCGGTAGCAGTAGCGAAATCACTCGTTTTCATATTATGAACCTGTAAATACTCATTAATTTCTGTCCGAATCGTGGGTGTATGCATGAGATACCCCTCTCCGCAATTACGTTTTTATGGTTTTATGGAATTAATATACACAAGTACTTTAATTATATCACTAGTATTCTCAAAACATAATATTCCATTAATAGAAGACATTTAAGACGACTAATGAATAAAATGCAGACACTTGATTAGATCATGCTCGAAACCATGATTTTGCAGAAAAGAAAAAGAGTGGCCCCACAATAAGGGCCCTCTTACTTCGAGTTTTAGCTTACCCGTTATTTCTGGTATCCAGTAATTGTGTGCCGGAGAGTAATGTTATCAAGACTGCTAGTCCGTTAAACGACGAGAATTCTGGAGCTTAACAAGCTGTATTAATTCATGAGATTATACAGAGTGCGACTTCCACGCCTCGTCAGAGGGCAGAAGCAGCATATATATTTCAATCCACGCACTCATACAGAGTGCGACCTCCAAGCAGCCATTGATCGCTATACCAGTAAGTATGATTTCAATCCACGCACTCATACAGAGTGCGACAGCGGAAAACAACGTAAAAAAGGTGCTTCCACCTTCCATTCTACCGCACTTTCGTACAAATGAAAGGTATAGAGGGCTTTTTCCACGCCACCTGTTCACACCTTATTCACATTCGACTCAGTTTCGACAAAATCTGAGGTGCGAATCCCCCGGGGATTTCATGTGAGCTTGGGGTTCGCACCACTAACGCACGCAATTCCCCATGCCCACATAGAACCTCCTCAGTGACCACAATCCACTATCATTTAACTTACATTTACATCATTTACATCATTTACATCATTTACATCACTTATATCGCCTATATCACTTATATCTTTTATTTCCTTATATTCCCTAGCTCGAATACAAGGCACAATAAGTCCGTTCAAAGTTGCCTGCCAGCAGATCCTCTTTACGGATGAAGAAATGCAGCACGCCCGCATCCCACCAGCAAAAGCCGATCTCACTATCTGTCTCGATCTCTAGCAGCATCAAGGTATTATCAATTTCCTGCTGTGCCCGGGTCTCATCTCCATCAAAATGTCCAGCAATGGCCTTCAAGGCTTTGTCCTTACTGTATTCGTAGTTTTTGCCCGTGAGGATCGTAAGAGCTGCTTCATGGAAGTCGTCGTCATGCTGCCCCGTTGGATAACCGAACATCACAGCTACATCGTCTTCCTCCCCGTTCATAGATAATAGCAGATCCTCATAATCCTCGTACTCATGCTCCTCGTCTTCAATCACATCATAATCCACGTAAGCATAATTCGGTGCTTCCAAGGAAGGGCGTGCCGCTAGCTGGTAACCGTTGAATTCCTCTTCCAGCGCAGTTTCCTCAGGAGTCGAGCGACGACGTGCGGTGGGTAATTCCTCTTCCTTGGCATACAGCACCCGATGCTCGATGTTATAGGCAGGCTCATCCACTCCTACGAAGAAATACAGCATCCCCTTCGCAGGAAGTTGGCCTGTAGCGTCTACGTCTTGCAGCTCTGCCAAATTAAGCTGTGCCAGGAATGTCATAGGCACGGGCACGTCATCCTTGGTTAGCGGCCATGCCCACTCCTCTGGCAGATCCGGCTCCCCGCCTATTCTGGAGCTACATACTCGCCCATAGTCTGCCGCTCCAGCTTTGATAAAGCGGATTCCCGCTCTCGTCTGCTCCTGCAGATACGACCGAGCATGTGTGAAGCTGTGCTCATCCAACAATTGATCTAGTTGCTGCTGCTTCTCTTCAGACAAAGACATGTGAATCCTCCTAATTTCTCAAGTCATTTTTGAATTCCAATTGACTTTGTTGAGCTTACATATAGCTGTTGTACAGACAAACCTTGGCCTTCAGAACCCACATACACGCAAAATATGGAGTCTATCGCTGTCTATGCGAGAATTTGCCTATGTCTTGTGCCATCATATATACTCCATATGAGTAAATCGCTTCCACACCATTTCTTGCTATCTACAATCTAGCATGGAGGATGATTGATATGCAATTCACAGACCAGGGCATACTGAACGTTACGTTGGAGGACATTTCAGGTCTCTATGCTTACCGAGATCGGGATGGAGTTGCCTTTGCGGATGGCCTTGCCTTTGAGCTTAAGCTGCAGAGAATCGAATTGACACCCGGAAGTGTGCGAGGTGTAGAGCTACAATTCGGTTCTGCGGAACTGGTCTATCCTGAAGATTATGCAGAGCTGCAAGAGGCGGTCTATGCTGTGGTCCGACAGACAGATCCTGAGTTCCACGGGTAAGTCTATCTTTTACAAAAAGTTATCATCTCTTTCGTTATCCGCACCTGCTCTAGGGCAATTGCAGGGTTTAGCACAGTCTCCTTCTGAGCAGAGGCTCTGCTGCTAGCATACCTGCCAATACAAACAAGCGGGTGCACGATCCATACGATCACTGCTACCCGCTTCATGTTTTTTGTCCTGCCGTTGAGATTACTTTGTCAAGATTACTCGATAAGACTACTCCATTGATCTCCCGCGATTCACCAGATTCCCGCGATTAGACCGCTACATATCATCGTGATCCCATATCAAGCTGTTAATTTCGCAAAAATGATAAAGAATGCTAACAGCTCATCCAGTATCAGCTGCGGTGAAGCAGCCAGATATAAATCTGATACGAATAGCACGCCGATGACTGATGTCAAGGAGAGCATGAGCTTGTAGCTCGGCTTGCGATGGCTGAACTTGAACGAATGGAAGGTGAACATCACCGACCAGAAATACAGCAGTACCGATCCGAACACAAAGCACAAGATGAACGTGTACTCCAAGCCTCCAAGGTACAGCAGCTGCAAGGATGCAGCCATCATGCTTAGCGAGAGATAAATGAACAGGTGACCGTACATAATTGTCTGTCCTGCCGTCTGCTTTTCTTTATCCACATAGCGTTCGACGTTCTCGAAATACTGCCACCAGACGGCAATGACCAGCATGAAGGACAAGGCTGTATACACAATCGACTGAATCGTAAAATGCTGCTCCTCCAGCACAGAGATCATGCTCACAACAGATTCTCCGAGCAAAATAAGGGTGAACAGCGCGAAGCGCTCCAGCAGGTGTGACGTCTGAATCGGTGTGATGACCAGCTTGCGCCGCCCAATGATGGGCACTAGGATATCGATCGCAATCCCCGCATACAACACCACATACCGCAGTCCCGAGTCCAGAAAGATCGACAGGCAAGAGATGACGATGCCAATCCAGAAATACTTTCCGAAGAAACTCGCTGTCTCGCGCTTATGATGCGTGTGAGCACGGGCCGTTATCACATACTGGATCGCAGTTAGCGCCCTTAGACCGATGTATCCGATCAGAAACGGTAAATAGTTTGCATCAAAGTTCACGTCCAGACTCGCGATCATGATCAGTACAAAGAACATCTGCACAATCATAGCTACCCGTTGTGTATTACGATCCTCACCATAACGATTGACGTACACCGTCTGACCGACCCAGGCCCACCAGATCGGGATGAAAATAAGTATGAATTTCCCCAGATGCTCTGGTGAAATACTGCCATGCTCGACATGTAATAGCACATGCGTGGCTTTGGAGACCGCAGCGACGAACAACAGATCGTAGAAGAGCTCAAGCCAGGTCACCTTTTTCTCCAGCATTCGTATAATCTTCCTCCTCGTCAGCGCCAAACGACGCTGTGATATGTCGAATCTTATTCTATAAAATTTTAAATAAAAAGTCTGCAATTTACTTTACGCCGATACTCTTGTACAAGGATAGTCTGAACGCTTCTGTGATCTTTTATAAGTCTGGGACGCTGTGGTAATATGCAAAAATACAGCTATCCAGAGATAGCTGCTTGTGGTCGAGTCCTTGTTTCGTATTTTCTGTAGCACTACTTCTCTTTCTGTGTCTTGCGTATACTGTAATCCGAGGCGATAAGCTCTATATAGCTATCATTCCCTGTAATAAGATAATGCCGCAGGTTCAGACGATTGCGCGGGTCGTATAAAGGCTGCCGCTGCTGAAGATGCTGCGAGTCCTGTACGGCATAGAACCCATTCATTCCTTGCCCATCCAGAATCTCGAACTCCCCATGATGTGCCTCGTAGAAGTTCAAGCTTATACAATTGACCTCCGCAACAATCGGAAAGTAAATCTCCAATTCCTCGTATTCCATTGGTTCTATCGGCTGGATATCCGTGGACTGGGCATTCGTTGGCTGAATATCAGGTTTGCGGACATCAAGCCGGATCTTAGCTCCGCCATGCTCGGTGTAGACGACCTCCACATCCGTCGTAGATATGATGAAGCCGATCGGCTCAGGGACAAGATTTAACATATATGTATTCATCCTTTCCAGAAAACAAAAGCTAGGGCTACGATCATCCCTCTAGTTCATGTTCATCTTAGTGTATTGGGGCGGTGGATGGCAATAAATTGAAAGGACTGGATACAGAGTTGGCTTATTACTGCCTCTCTTTTATATGGAAAAAGCTAACCATAATGCTTTTGATTCTATTTGCTCTTGCTAAATCTTCATACTCATCTAGTGCTCTTACATGATAACTTCCCTTATCACCGTAATTATCCATAAATTCCTGATAAATATCCGTCGCACTTCTCTGACTTTGTCTAAGTCAACTTTTCACGGCTTCTCAGCCCCATCTTTTCTCCCGCCCCCTTATATTCTACTATTTTCCATCCATTCCGTTATGATCCTCAGACGGCTTATCCAGTCCACCACTAGAGCCGCCGCGACCATCGCTATCCATCCGGGAATAGTCCTTTTGTCTCCAAAAAAAGTGAAAAATCCGCAATATGAGAGAAAATCTCAATTGCGGATTGATATTATCTAGCTATTTTTTCAAACCTTATTTTCTTACTGAGATATGGCTAAGAAATACTTCAAAGGATTCACTAACGTAGTCTAATGTTTCGTCCTGCCACTCTTCTAGTAGCTTTTCTTCCAATTCCTCATCAGTAATTTCAGATTCCAGAATAACGTCCTCATGATTTTGGTAAACGATTTTCGGCTCATTCTCATCTTCTCGATAATCAAACAGAAATTTATCTCCAGCTCCATTAATCGCAAAAGGAAAGACCTTTTTGGGTAATGCCTCACTTAAAGTATTATATGCTAATTCAATAGGAGAAATAACCTCTCCCAGGACTTCTTTTTCTATTAAAGACAGTAGTTGAATGCTCCAAGTTAACTTCCCCTTCACTTTAACAACTCCTATCTCCCACTCCTCCTGATCATTCATGACATATGGTACTGAGCCATCATGTTTTAGCACAATGTCAACATACGATTTAGGAAGCTTTACATTCCACTTGCTCTCTAAGTCTTTAACTTTCTTTTCATCTAAAAATACCTGATCAGACCACTTTATATTATAACTCATAATGATCCTCCTCCACTCTTCAATTCACAAGTAATCAAAAATTTAGGATAAGCCGTCACTTATATAAGTGTATTTTTTCGCATACAGCGATGGACAAAAAAGAAACCACAACACGGCGGTTAACTCGTATTGTGGATTCAATTGATTGTAGTCCAACTTAACATTGTTTCAGAAAACATTTTTGAAAATTGGTCTATAAATTTTTAATTTTACTTAACACTTCCTTAATTCGGATAGATAGATCAAACTTCTCGGATTCTGTTAATTGTTGACCTATTTCACTTATATCGAACCGCTCTAATTCAATTTTCAAACTCAAAAATTCATTCTCTGGTTTAATGCTATGTCTAATAAGCAGTTCGGCAAGTGTTGTTTTAACAACAATATTCTCGCTCCGAGTACTCCTACATTCACGATCAAACCTTTTCTCCATTTTCTCAATTATCCCACTCGCATTGTTGATGTTGGCGATAATTTCCATAAAATAGTCCTTTACTTCTTTTTCCATTTCATTGTAATACCATCTTGTATACGGACTACGATCAACAGGAATACTTTCTATCCCTTCAAGTACCATATCTCTTCGTTCTAGTATATCTTGATACTCATCAGAGGTTGTTTCAAGTTGTAACTTTTCTAAATCTAAATCCTTCAGCTGATTAACTATCTTCTCTTTAGAATTTATAAAGATTTTTGAATGTGTTAAATAAATCCTTCCTTCTGCAATGACAACTACCGCTTTCTCCATTTCACCTCTTTTTTGTACACCGAAGTATGCCTCAGACGTACAGACGAGTGCTTCAGCATTGCTCATTCCCTCACTCTTGAAATCAAAATATCTTTCATAAAACGCACCGAATAATGCCTCATAATTTCGTTTCATATTAGTGTCCCCTTTAAGGATTCTTTGGAATTACTAATTCATCGCCGTTATGAATTATTTCAATGTCAATATTTGGATAATCTTTATGAAATCTCTCAATAACTCTACTACAGCTTGCACACGTATCTAACTCAGTAAATAATTTTATTTTCCCACTAGCCTTTGAAGGGTCAGGTAATTTATCCAGTCTTGCGGCTAAATCATTGAGTATTTTATACTCCGTATCGTTATCTCTTAATCTTATATTTCCGCCTCTATCTGGTGCAAGTGTTGCTTCATACTTTGGTTTAGGTGGCTTTAACGAAAAATCAGCATAATCTTTCGCCTTGTTATCACCATTTAAGCTACTATGTGCATAGAATTCCTTTTTGTCAATCCCTGCAATATCTACTTCAGAATATGCGAAATTCAGCTCATCTTTAAGCCTATTAGAAAGCTTACCTCTCAACTCACTTACCCTATCAAGAATATGTGTTTCTTTATTCAGATCAATCTTCCTTGTAGGAAATACTTTTCCAATACTTACATTGGGGTCAGATTCACCCGTCCCCTCAGCCTCTTCATCCTTTCTCTGTTGCTCCTCATCTTCCCTTCTTTTCCGTTCATCTTCATGATGATCCTTAGGTGGCTTATCCGGTCCACCCCCAGAGCCTCCGCGACCATTACTATCCATCCGGGAATAATCCTCGAACTCCCATCTCGGTCGCCCATTACTGATTTTCCCGAATCCGACGGGAATGAGTCGCTTGGAAAAGATATTCATCCGATTCGCAAGACTCTGCATAAAGCTCTCCAGCGAGGCTATATCCAGCGGGAGCCGCAGGGCGTTCGTCTTCAATTTTCCATCTCCACCTAGACTTTTGACCGCCTCGTGCAGGGTATCATTCCATCGAGGAGCTACCATACCCCTCCCGCCTGAATTTCCGCTCCCACTACCTGACTTGCCGCCTGTTGACTCCCCGTGTACTGCTGGAGTGCCCTTGCTCATATCTCCGACACTCTTGGCGAGCTTAGCCGCACCTTTTGCAAATCCGATGATATCCACGGCCCGTTCCGCTGCTTTGATCTGGTTATATCCCGCATTATAGCTTTCCTCGGCGCTGCGAGTGAGCACGTTGCCCTTATCGTCATAGACCTTCACAAATGGATCAATCAATGACTCCCCGGCTCCTACGATGTCGTTGCCCAGCTCAGACCAGCTTTTCTTCAGCGTGACCGTATCTGCAATATACGTCCCGGTTGCCTCCACAGCACGTCCTAGCCCTGCCTGCGTCTCATTATGCTCCAAAAAACCTTTACCAAACATCTCGCCGGGCTCGACCACGGGATTGAGCAATTGCGCACCCATATCGACGACATCCACGGCAAAATTCCACACGCCCTCGACGAACTCTATGCCTGCATCCAGCGCACCCTTGCCCTCTTCCAGCGCATTGTCCAGGGCGCGGGAGGCCATAACCATTCCAATCCCTTTTTCGGCTACCTGCTGTTCGAATGCCGAGAGTATCGGCTCACCATAAAATTGATGCACGGAAGCTTCGAGCTGCACCTCCGTCCCTTGGCTGTTCACTTGCTCCGCCGGATCCAGCTTCTCCGTGGTTGTACCCAGATGTAGACCGTCAGAGCCGACGAACTGATGCGTTTGATGAAAAAGTGAAGGTAACAAAAAACAGATCGATTACGGTGCTATCTGACCATAATCAACCTGCTAGATGTATCGGAACAGCGTTATTTAGGGTATAGAACTAAAGGATTTAATGTATATAGAACCGAAATGGAGAAGACCTTATACTTGTATTAGATGAGTTCTACCGTTGGAACCAGCCACCTGACTCATTCGGCAATGGGCCTGAGCATTCATCCAACAAAAAACACCATAATATAATACAGATGGCTATCTTGTATTGAACGACTGGTTATACAAGATTATTAACGCACCTAAAAACTTCTCACAAGTACTTCATCATTTTTCACTCAACAGATAAGGAAATATCACATTATGCGCCGCCCCCTATCCTTACAAAATCCCCTTCTCATATGGATAATTCAGGAGAGCTAGATTTTCTCTTGTCATATACCAGATTCGATATTCATCCAACTTACTGTTTATTAATAAACGTCCTTTAACTCTTTTCAATAGAGGATACGTAGAATCATCTTCAACAACCAAATCCTGACTGTTTAACTGCAATAGTCTTCCAATAACTTCGAGTAGTTTTTTCCATCCGACATCAAATGTACGCGTTATAAATTGAATACTAATAAAAACATTCGTATCTACACCATACGCATCAATATTTGCCTTCCTATAACGTTCCGTATAATCATCATTATCATCTAAATCAATGCTCATTGAAAAATATGTGCAACCGACACTTACGCGTTGAGCATAAGACCTATCCCATACTTCTGCCTCATAATCAATTAATTCTACAAATAATACCTCGCATATCATATTGTAGAGCAATTTCCCCAACTCTTCTTTAGGCAAATTAGAACCAATACATAACGAAAAATCCATTTTACTCATACCTCCAGTACGCTCTAGTTACTTGACGACCTTCAATGATTAATAGCTCATCTAAATGTTTTAAATCCTTCTGAAGTTTGACCTAATAGAAAATATATCTATTTATTTATGACGGATTGTAATATGAAGTGCGACACCTACTGGAAATAAATATACCAAAGAGCCCATGGCCGGATTCGTGTAGAATGAAGGTTCCTACACCACATTCACACAAGGAGAATCCACCATGAGCTACACACATCTTAGCATAATCGAGCGAAGCAAGCTAGAAATCCTCCACCAGCAGGGGAAAAGTACCAGAGCGATTGCCAAGGAACTTGGCAGACATCATGCCACCATTGGCCGTGAACTCCGCCGAAATGCAGCAGAACACCCGTACTGCGCGGAGAACTCGCAAGAGGGCTATGTCCAGCGCCGTAAGGCGTCAGTTTCCGGAGGTAAGTGGAATCTAGAACTGGCGAGTCGCATCGAAGAAAAGCTTCAGGCGACCTGGTCTCCGGAGCAAACCGTAGAGCGATTGCGTCAGGAGGGTCAAGCGATGGTATGTTTTAAAACGATCTATCGCTGGCTGTATACAGGCCGTTTGGTAAAAGGCGTGCTTACGGTTTTACGGCACAAAGGTAAACGGCAGAGACCTGCAGAGACACGCGGCAAGTTCGCTGTGGGTAAGGCCATCTCTCAGCGTCCGAAAGTGGTTCGTTCCCGGGAGACCTTCGGCCATTGGGAGCTCGATACAGTCGTCTCAGGCCGTGGGAAAAGCAAGGGCTGCTTGGCCACGTTTATCGAACGCAAAACCCGCTTGTACACCGCCATTCGGATGCCAGACCGTACCGCGTTGTCCATGGAGATTGCCTTTGGTGTAGCGGCCTCACAGTATCCTACCCATGCATTTCAAACCGCTACCGCAGACCGTGGCAAGGAGTTTGCCTGTTACGCCAGCTTGGAAGCTACTCATGGCGTACAGGTGTATTTCGCAGATCCGTATTCCTCCTGGCAACGCGGCTCGAATGAGAATGCCAACGGCCTCTTGCGAGAGTTTTTCCCCAAGGGGACCGATTTCGCGCAAATCACGGATGAAGCTCTGGAAAACGCTCTGCACTTGATCAACCAAAGACCACGTAAATGTCTGGACTGGAGGACCGCTCACGAATCCTTTTCAGAGGAACTGTCGCACTTGGCTTGACAATCCGTCTTATAAATAAGGATTTTATGTTTGTTAAACACATTTACCATTACCACCCTTTTTATTCGGTAGCATTTCTATATCGTAACCCTTGTTTGCTAGTAAGTTTGCCGCTTCATTTTGCAAAGTTGTTGGATTCGATTCTTTAGGATCACGCGTTTCATACTTACCTCTAGGTTTTCCGCCTTCAGGAAGTGTCGGTTTAGTTATACCTTCACCCGTCCCCTAAGTTGTAATCTTAAATTGACGGACCCTCGGTAACGTCATAGCGTCGAATAAAAAAGAAAACCACAACACGGCTAGTTAGCACGTATTGTGGTATTATTAATTGAACTGTGTGATTCTTAAAAAGGAGATCTCTTTTATTTAGTTACAAAAATTACACTACCTTAAACTCATCATATTAAATACATTTAAGCCTTATTAATAAATCATGAACTCGCATAGACAAATCTTTTTTTTCTGATTCAGGTAACAATATATTTAAGTCGCTCATTTTATATGTCAAAAGTTCAGTTTCTATATTTTTAAGATACTCAACTGCAAAAATATCATTATCAAGTAATAATTCACCCAAAACAGTTTGAACTATCACACTCTCTCCTAAAGCAAACTTAGAGTTTTTTAATCGTTCAAGTAATTGCGAAGCGATTTCTTCAGCATTTTGTTCTTCTTGAGTATTTAAGATATCCAAAAAAAGCTTCATATCTAATTGCTTATAGTACCAAGCGTTATCCATTATATCAAGCACTTCATTACTAATGTCTCTTGATTCGTACTCACTTAGGCTACTACTTGGTATACGGGATCTCCCAATTTTCCCACATATTATATCAGCATGGTGATACCTCACCCTCCCACCTCTCTTAAATAAATCAATTATTGGGTTGTACATATCATGAAATTTAAGTGCAATGGGTATTTTTTGGTCAATTAAGTAAGCCCATTCTAAACTAAATAAACAAGTCCATTTTACTAGCCATTCATTTTTTATCAGTTCTAATTCAGGACACATTGCTTCAATATCAATAGGTATTTCAATTTCGCTTTCTTTGGCAGCACTAAAAAAAGCACGCCTCTGAGTAGTTTCAATTGAAAGCTGATCTAAAAAAATGGCCCTTCTCCTATAGAATTCAAAAAGCAGAATTGCATGTGAGGGCTTATCAGGTTCTTCGTTTGACCAATCTATATTCATAATTTGTTCTCTAGTGGATTCAAATCTCTCATTCATTAATTGTTCACCTCATTTTATAATTTCGGACTATAATCTGGGTCTGGATATTTACCTGGTGGACTCGGTGCATTATCATGGGCTCCAGGCGGGTCACCCGTCATACCATCTATTGGGTCGTATGACTTAATATCACGGTAAGGTTCCCCATTTTTCATTCGAATGCTTTCATCTAGTTCATGTTCTTTAAGTTGGCGGAACCACTCTTTTTCTTCAGGTGATAACTCATCTATTAATGCTTTTTCCCATCCATAAGCTATATCTATATCGGGATCAAAATAACCTTCATAATAATATTTGCCATTCACATGGTCTGGTAAATTAACATGTTTTGTCAAGATCAAATGTTCTTTTAATTTGATCGCTTCATCGACGGTCAACCCAGTATTTAGGGCAAAAGTTTCAATCTCTTGCATATCTAAACCCGATGCCCTTAATTTTTCATAAGTCTTTAATGCTATTTTCTCTTGTTTGAACGAAGGAACAAATTCTATAGGTTCCCCTCGCGGTCCAATAGGTGGAATTTCACCCGTCCCCTCAGTATCATCTTCCCTTCTCTTTCGCTCATCCCCATGATGATCCTTAGGTGGCTTATCTGGTCCACCCCCAGAGCCTCCGCGACCATTACTATCCATCCGGGAATAATCCTCGAACTCCCATCTCGGTCGCCCATTACTGATTTTCCCGAATCCGACGGGAATGAGTCGCTTGGAAAAGATATTCATCCGATTCGCAAGACTCTGCATAAAGCTCTCCAGCGAGGCTATATCCAGCGGGAGCCGCAGGGCGTTCGTCTTCAATTTCCCATCTCCACCCAGACTTTTGACCGCCTCGTGCAGGGTATCATTCCATCGAGGAACTACCATACCCCTCCCGCCTGAATTTCCGCTCCCACTACCTGACTTGCCGCCTGTTGACTCCCCGTGTACTGCAGGAGTGCCCTTGCTCATATCTCCTATACTTTTCCCGAGCTTAGCTGTACCTTTTGCAAATCCGATGATATCCACGGCCCGTTCCGCTGCTTTGATCTGGTTATATCCCGCATTATAGCTTTCCTCGGCGCTGCGAGTGAGCACGTTGCCCTTATCGTCATAGACCTTCACAAATGGATCAATCAATGACTCCCCGGCTCCTACGATGTCGTTGCCCAGCTCAGACCAGCTTTTCTTCAGCGTGACCGTATCTGCAATATACGTCCCGGTTGCCTCCACAGCACGTCCTAGCCCTGCCTGCGTCTCATTATGCTCCAAAAAACCTTTACCAAACATCTCGCCGGGCTCGACCACGGGATTGAGCAATTGCGCACCCATATCGACGACATCCACGGCAAAATTCCACACGCCCTCGACGAACTCTATGCCTGCATCCAGCGCACCCTTGCCCTCTTCCAGCGCATTGTCCAGGGCGCGGGAGGCCATAACCATTCCAATCCCTTTTTCGGCTACCTGCTGTTCGAATGCCGAGAGTATCGGCTCACCATAAAATTGATGCACGGAAGCTTCGAGCTGTACCTCCGTCCCTTGGCTGTTCACTTGCTCCGCCAGATCCAGCTTCTCCGTGGTTGTACCCAGATGCAGACCGTCAGAGCCGACGAACTGAATACGTCCACCAGATAGGCTGAGGCCGCCTGACGCCTGAATCTGGACACGCTGAGTGCTGTTCAAGCTCACACCATAGTCGGCATTCATGTTGATGTACAGGGCGCCCTCCTGGGCATGCATCGCCAGCTCCTGCTGGCCTAACGAGATTTCTTTGCCCTCTGGATTGGCAAAGGATTTGACCCCGGGATCGGCTGTCTTCCGTGCATGACGTTGAGCTGGCGATTCGACGATGGCTCCTGGCGCAGCAGTGTTAGCAGAAGACGCTTGGGGTACATTCGTCGAGGGCTTCGTTCTCACGGATTGAATGACCATCGCGTCATCCTCATCCTGCCCCGGGAAGTACAGCTTCACCTGTGCACCCTTCTCCGGCATGAGATACCACACCTGATTACCCTCGGCTGAATACGGGAACCATTGAGCCGCTTGTGGCGGTTGCTTGTCCAGATCCAGATGCAAGCGCACCTGATTCCGGCTGACCTCGATAATCTTGCCTTCGATCGACGCACCGATAATGGTCTGGTTGTACCTCTTGGGTACTCGCAGCCCTTCGGGAATGGCACACTCATAGGACCAGGTCATGAGTCCTCGTACCAGCTTCCCTTCTCGCCGGGTAATCACATAGACCTCGTGTCCCCGATGCACCTCATCTCCTAATTGCAGGATACGATTCCATTCGAACGCATAACGGGTATAATCCTCTGCACGTACGCTCGCTCCACGGTTCGTGACTTGATCCAGATAAGGAGCGAGATTTCTTTTCAATGTAAAAGGAACATCCTCCAGCCGAATCTGCTTACCCGTCTGTGGAATCCCGATCCAGATCTGAGGGTGATGGGACAATGTATTCGGAATGAGCGTGGCTCCCGCATGCGAGGCCAAGCGCTGTAAGAAGGCCCAGTCCGTCTCCTGATATTGCAGAATGAATTGCCCTGTAGCTTGCTTGCCAAAAGCTTCATCGATCTTGTCTGCCCCCGGGTAGTCATTAAGAACGATATCTACAATCTCTACGAATTGTTGATCCACCCGCTGGAAGGATCGATTCTTGAATTCGGTATCCAGCTTGAAGCTGTGGGAGATGATCTCCAGCTGAACCGTGGCCTCCTCCGGGGCATGCTGAACTTGTACATCATACAGCTGGCCCATGAACAATGGACGTCTTGTACCCTGCTCGTCATCGTACCATAGCTCGATATTGTCGTCTGCACTGGCCTCCTTGAGAAGAGACTCTGCCAGCGAAGGGTCAACACCCCCCTGTATCCTTAGTCTGGCGTGATCTCCCCATTCCTGGAGCATGTCCATCTGCTGAAGACGGATACTGCCATAGGGCCAGACGACATGTATTTGTTGATAGGTCAGGCGGTCTTTCTCTACATTCATACCCATGTCTCCTTGGTTCTTCTCCTGATTCATCTATGGACTCAGAGATCGTCTTAAGCGTCCTGCCCATCGTCTGTAATCGAGATAATCCCGCCGCTCTCGGGAATATCTACTACAATAAGGGCCGGGCCTATTGGCATCCGAGCGCCAGGTATGCCTTTGCAGTTGCATGTTAATGTGCAATCACTTAGCAGTGCAGGGGCCCCCTCGATGAGTACATCCTCTTTCCCTCCCGTCCATTTGGCTCCGAATTCAATCTGGGGCTCGCAAGGAGCACCTTGCAGCAGTTTGCATAGTCCAAAAGCATACTTCTTGCTTATGTTGGCGCCGCATATGGCATCTTCTACGCTCAAGACGGGCTTGTCCTTGATATAGACACCATGGCTATACATCATATTGAGCACACCGGGATCTGTCCCCTGACTGCATTGCAAGGTGGCCCCTCTCACCACATAAGTCTTTTCACCACCAAATGCCCCCTGGCTTAAGGCCTTGACTAGCATCTGTAAAAGCATGTTCAGCCTCCTTCTAATCGGATCATGTTCAGTCCTATCTATTTCAACCCATTTATATTGGCTTCCCAGTATTTCGCATCATGAATTCGCCATATCAGCTACGATCCGTCCAAGTCGCCGTGCGGAATATCGCGTAGATGATAGGAGTCCACATGGACGCCTGCTCCAGCTTGAATTGACAGCTCACCATTAACGACCTCTCCCGCCAAGAGCGGATGAATCCAATCTGTAGACAGGGTGTAGGCATCACCGGGAAGACGCAGGTATAGCTGTGTACGTGAGTATCCTGAAGCGGTATAAGCTTCTGCTCCACCCTCATCATGGCAGGCTGTGTACATCCTATCTGATGTAACAGATGCTCCTGATATTCTTCCACCTGTGCAGGAAGCAGTTCCTGTGCGCTATGGTGAATACCCAACAAGATCCCCTGCTCATGATCCCGAGCCGTCCAGCTCCCGGGCTTCTTATTGGCTTGCTGTGCAGGAGTCTCAGGAATCCAGCTTACGGGCAAGTGCAGGATGAGATCACCATCCAATAAGGGGACCGGATGAAATGAAATCTGCTGCCCCTCCGGCAACACCAATGCGCCATGCGGAATCTCCTCTACAGCCTGCTCTGTGGTTATAAGCATCCAGTTCTCTTCGTTCTCTGTTGTATCTATCTTTTCCCGCAGCACTTGCTGATTGCGCAGCTTTAGGAACGTTTCATCCCAGTACATATTCAAGTCCTTCCTCCCCTCACACGAACTCCAGCTTATGTAGGCGAAAGCCCGTCAGACCACGCCGAAGCAAACTTTCCGCAGCCTCCAGACTCACGATGAAGTAAGGCTCTCTCACTCCGCCAAGCCGAAAGTAATGATGCTCCTTGATCTGCGCTGCATCCAGTACAAGACGCTTCAGGGTCTGATCATGCGGGTGAAACTCTGAGTGGATGGAGGTCCCCTCTACTACAGGAACATGAGCTATCCAATAGAGCTCCTGATGATTCGTGTCTGGGCTCACCAGATGGATCTGCTTCCAGCGAATATGTACGTTGTACAGCTCCAGAATTCGCTTCATGGTATCTGACATTAACGGCTGCTCCCTGGATACAGGAAGCCAATCCGTATAATCCTCCTCCGCCGCAGCCTGAGCCTGCCATACTTGGGCAGGTGGCATACGGACGAACGGCGTATCCAGTAAGTCAGGGTGGACCAGCTTGAGACGGCGGGAGGTACGATCTTCATTTACAATTGCATAATATTGGTGCATAGCATGTCCTCCTTACTCCGTCCAGATGATGGAACGGGATTGAAGCTCACTTAGTCGCCAGCTCTGGCTGTACTTACGTGGTACACGAGTCCCTTGCATGGAGGCTCCCGCGAAGTAAGCATGCTCAAAGCCTTCCGCATCCGTAAAATCCACCCCATCCAGGCAAGCATGCTCGAAGCGTACCCCGCATAGCCCCGGTGAACGTTCTCCCCCTTCTCTTCTGGCTAGTGCACTGGCGCGGCGAAAGCTGGTGTTCGCAAGCTGACTGAATCGAAAATCGGCATCCGTCAGCAAGGAGCCCTCAAAGCTGCTCTCCTGCAAGGCAGCATGCTGCCAGCGACTTCCGATCAGAATACATGCTTCGAATCGACTGGCAATGAGTTCACTATGGCTAAAATCGTTGTATCGTAAATCCCGCTCCAATATGTGCAGATGTGGCCATGCGAGCTGCTTCAGATTCTCGTAGACATACGGCTTGTCCTCATCCGCTTGTAGCAATTGCTCGACCCGTTCATCAGCACTTCTCACTACCGAGTCCTCAATATATACACTTTCACTGTAGTCTCGATATTCGCCTGTTCGAATCATGAGTCGATTCGCTTTATCCATATCCTGATACTCCGGCAACTCTATGGCTGCAGGCAATGCCAAGTGGAGGAGAGCCTTCACATATTGATGAAAATAAGGAACCAGCCCCAATACCAAATGCTCGACGTCAGCAGGATGGATGGAGCCCATGTATTTTTTGCGTGCCTGCTCCAGCTCTAGTACCATCTGCCCCAGGGGCGCATACGCCCATGAGGCATCATAGGTGCAGCGAATCTCTGAGTCGTCCGTGTACCACCCGGCAGAATAAGCCTCCACCATGTACAGGTATGACTGCTCTAGCACCTGCGTACGCAGCAGGGAATAGTGAATATAGTCGATCGGTCCTTGATGGTCCAATTCCTGCTGCTGATGGATCTGCATGCATAGGTGTCGGAACGAAGCGAGGACATCCGTGATCAACTGTCCCTGGCACTGATGAAATGTAGTCTCAAGAAGGTCCAACTGATGATTGAGGAGCGGGGCCACCTCCTGTTCTCTGAAGTGCTGTAGCGCTGACAACCTGTCCATGGCTGTGAGTCCTCCCGTCTGATCAGTTCATTTTGATTTCGGTGCCAGAAATGATCGTCTTATCGTTAAGTGTCACGGTATTCCCCTTGCCCGAGAGCTCGATCGTCTCGGCAGACAGCTGAATATTGCCCGCATTCATGACAATGTCAGAGGCCGCACTGATGCTCACATTCTTGCCGCTGACGATACTAATCCCAGAATTGTCATTCATGACGATAGACATCCCGTCACCGGAAATGACAATTTGATCAGGAGCCAGCATGATCTCTTTGCCATACTTGGTCCGGAGCGTCTTGATGGCTGGATCGGCCATTCGATCTGGTGCGGGAGCTACCGCAGCCACGGAAGGAGCAGGAGCAGCAGCGGTCTGAGACGCCGCTCCAGATGAGGAGCGGCTGGATGTGGCAGACACTTTCCCACTTGCGGAAGCCGCAGGTCTCGCAGCAGGCGCCTGTGCCTGACGCTTCACTGAACTGATGGCATAGCCCTCCTCTTCCTTGTAGCTTGGGAAATAGATACGGATGCTGTCCCCTTCCTCCGGCATGCAGTACCAGCCTGTATTATCCGCGGAGGCGTAGATGGTAGAGTAAGGGAACCAATAATCGGTATTGGGGTCCTGCTGATCGTCCATATCCAGCTTGGCGCGTATTTGATCCTGCCGGACACTCAGCACACTTGCCTGAATAGAGGCGCCGATAATCGAGCGGTTGTAATCCTTGATCGGACGCAGCCCACTCCGGGGGGACAGCTTGGCGGTATGGATCAGCACACCTTCACGCATTTCCGTTTCAACCTCGGCCACGAGCAGCAACTGACCTTTGAATGTCACCTCATAGCCCGGCTCCAGCAGCTTCTCACTCTGAACCTCGTATTGTATAAAGTCCGTATCATGTACCCCGGGAATACGATTGTCTGCAGCGGTCTGATACGCGGCTACCCGCTTGGTTGCCTTGTAGTAAGGAGATTGCAGCTCTCCCTTGCTTAATCCCATAGGCATCCCAAAATAAAACTTGGGAACACCGTAGCCCACTGCTGGTATTAAAGGGGAGTAGAAATGAGAGGCCATTCGCTTCAGGAACTGCCAATCGGTCTCGTCATATTGCATGATGAAGGTCCCTATGGCTTTCTGCTGGGTGACCACATCCATCGCCTCCCCTTTGGGGTAATCTGACATGATCTGCTCGATTAAGCCAGCATAGGTAAGCCGAGGATTCTGGAAGGATCGCGAACGTCGCTTAATATCCAACTGGTAGGTATGCGAGATCGCTTCAAAGGTAAGATAATGAACTCCATGCACGACCTTCTCCTCCACATTCAGGGCGATCCCACGAAATAGAGCCTGGCGCTTACCCGACTTATCCCTCACGAATGCCTTGACCTCAGTCTCTTCATCTGAGGCGCGTACATATCGTTCTCGATTCTCTTCCGCAATAATGCCGCTGCATATCATCCGTGCATGATCATTGACTGTCTTGATAATCCTCAGCTCATGTAACCGAATAAAGGTATATGGCATGACTTCAATGTGACCGTAAGTTATCGTAGAATCCACTTGAACCCTCCTTGATTATCGAATAATTTCAAATAATGACCAAAAATTTCTATAAGATTTTGATTATCCATTATATACATCTATCGGATGAATGAGGGTATTGATTTACAGAAAAGACCATTCGAAATAGAAATTGTATTAAGTCACAAAAGAAAGAACCAGCCCTTCATTCAAGAAGTGCTGGCTCTTTCTGCTTCGATCCAGAGAATCTTTATTTTTTTATTTTTTCACGCTGCTATTCCTTACGGATTTAGCCAGAATATATCCCTTGCCGTCTTTGATTGCAATTGCATAGCCCCGTTGGAAAGATGATCCGTCCGTGTATTCCAGCTTCGTTAGCAGTCTGCCTTGGCGATCGATATACCCATATGTTCCACTTGGGTTATTTTTCGAGACAATACCTACACGAGCGAACCCTTGGGAGAACTCTCCTGCAGAATTGTATTTCTGATACCCAATGACGAGCTTGCCCGCTGAATTGATGTACCCTACCTGTCTATTCTTATTAAACACAGCAGCGAGCCCTTCCGAGAAGCCCCAGGCATCTGCAAATTGGTGAGCGATTACAGTCTTCCCCTGCTTGTTAATGTAGCCCCACTTGCCCGCAGCATTCTGCACCGGAGCCAGCCCCTCTTGGAAATCCCCTGCCGAGACATAGCGGAACGGAATGACCTGCTTGCCCTTACTATTAATGTAGCCATACTGTCCTGCATCGTTGCCCACAAGAGCGAGCCCTTCCGAGAAGTTACGGGCGTAGTCGAATGCATAAGGAATAGCCAGTTCTCCCTTGGTATTCACATATCCGAGACGCCCTGTTGGCTTCGCATAGGCTGTAGCCAGCCCTTCGGCAAATTGAAATTCTGAATCATAGACCGATGTCAGTGTTATCTGTATGGCCCCGACACGATCCACGAAGAACTCACCACCCTCCGCATCCTTCACATGGGCGATGCCCTCCGAAAAAGGAGCAACCTCTGCATATTTACATGGAATTACGAGCTTTCCTTGCGTATTGATATAACCATATCGCTCTGTGGTCGTGTCCTTGACTATAGCTCGCTGCTCGCGAAAATCAGAGACAGCCTTCACGCCAGAAGGTAACGTAAATGCGGGCACGCCTTTAGTGTTGTAGTATACTCTCTCACCGTTCGCCAATTGAGAGAACAGCAGCCCATCGTGGAAGGCGCCGTCACTTTGCGGCCATATCGGCTCATGATCCAGGGCAGACTTCACGATCTGTATCTCCGTCTTCGCTCCAGCAGCCCACCCGGTCAAGGGGAGGGTTACCGTCATGCATAACAGCAGCAGTGTTGCTCCAATTTTTCTGATCATGCGTGAGCTCCTTTATTTTCAGATGATTGATCTGTAAATAAAAACCATTTCCAGTACATTAGACGTAATGATTACATAAAAGTTTCCATATTTTATCGTTTATCTCTGCCTATTTCAGGCCTGCTGAAGTCAAGCTCTACTCTAGAAAGATGAAGAAAATAAACCGTCATACGAAGGATGCGATAGATTGAGCCTGTTGAGGCTCCCTATCATGTCTTTAATCAGAGTTCAACGAACAAAAAACATAAATTGTGACTATTTTCACTTATTCGTGTATCCACCTCCTATATATTTTAAATGAATTATATTACTCACGGGTAACATTTGGATTCGTCGTCTATTCCATTACAATCATGCGTTAACAGACACTATGCAGCAGGAGGTTCACATCTATGAGCTATTCGTACGACAGACTGTTCACCCCATTCAAGATCGGCAGCATGGAAGTGAAGAACCGGATCGTGATGTCGCCTATGGGCACCAACTCGGCAAGTCCCGATGGCAGAATTTCATTGGAAGAGATTGATTACTACGAGGAGCGGGCCAAGGGCGGGACTGGAATGATCATTCTCGGTGCACAATTTTTGACGGAGGATCTGGCACAGGGTGTGTTGGAGGGAATTGTGGAAAAGGATTATGTCATTCCGCTCCTGACTGATCTCGTCGATGCCGTGCAGCATCACGGTACGAAGATTATCGCACAGCTAAGCTGTGGTACCGGGCGTAATGCGTTGCCAGACCGTTCCGGGAAGCCCCCTGTGTCTGCCTCGGCGATCCCAGCCATCTATAACCCAGACGTCCTGTGTCATCCACTCACCGTCAAGGAAATTCAGACGATCATGGAACAATTCACCGATTCTGCAGCCCGATTGAAGCGGGCCGGCTTCGATGGTATCGAGATTCATGCCCATGCCGGTTATTTGATTGATCAGTTCATGTCCCCGATCTGGAACCAACGTGAGGATGAATACGGCGGAACGACTGAGAAACGGATGCGATTCGCCGTCGAGATTGTCCAGGCCATTCGCACAGCCGTTGGCCCGGACATGCCGATCCTGTTCAGGATCGCGCTGGATCATCGCTTTGAAGGTGGGCGAACCGTGGACGATAGCCTCGAAATGCTGCAAATTCTGGAGCGCGCGGGAGTCGATGCGATTGATATTGACGCAGGCTCCTACGAGCGGATTGATTATATTTTCCCACCAGCTTATCTGGGGGATGCCTGCATGGATTATATCTGTGCACCTGCTCGGCAGGCCGTGAGCATACCCATTCTGAACTCGGGCAGCCACACGCCAGAGAGTGCCCTGCGTCTGATCGAGTCAGGCGATGCCGACTTCGTGATGTTCGGACGGGCCCTCATCGCTGACGCCGAGCTACCGAACAAGCGGCGTGAGGATATCCGTCCCTGCATTCGCTGCAACGAGGAATGCATTGGCCGGATCATCGAGCGAAATACCAAGATTAGCTGCGCGGTTAACATACAGGCTGCGAACGAGAAGCGTTTTGCCATACATCAGACAGACACGCCCAAGAACATTGTGGTCATCGGCGGCGGGCCCTCCGGTCTGGAAGCAGCACGGGTAGCAGCGCTCAAGGGGCACCGTGTGGCACTGTACGAGAAAGAGGCAACGGTCGGCGGACAGGTAACCAGCGCAGCTACCCCTGAATTCAAAGGCCAACTGCGTGCCTTGATTGGCTGGTATGAGCGTCAGCTGCAGCAGTCGGGCGTGGAGTTACACCTTCATTATGAAATGAAGCCAGAGGACCCGATCCTCGCAGCAGCGGATCACATCTTCATTGGTGCTGGTGCAGTACCGCTCGTACCACCGATTCCCGGCATTGACGGTAGTCATGTCGTTGGTGCAATCGAAGCACATTTGCAAAAGGAGCTTGTCCGTGGAGAGCACATTGTGATTACTGGCGGTGGATTGACCGGCTGTGATCTGGGTCTGGAGCTGGCTATGGAAGGCAAGCAAGTGACGATCGTTGAGATGCGACCTGAGGCAGGTCAGGATGTGATGTATATTAACAAGGCAGCATTAATGCCGATGCTCGATAGCTATGGTGTGAAGATTCTTGGTGGGCATAAGGTTCTTTCGTTTGAGGAACATGGCCTGCATGCTGAACGAAGTGACGGCACCAAAGTGTTCATTGAAGCAGACACCATGATCAATGCATTTGGTATGAGAAGAAATTACGCGATAGCTGAGCTTATTCGAGCCACGTATGGGCACAAGACTAGTCTCATTGGGGACTGTGTAAAGATCGGCAAGGTGGGCAGCGCCGTGCGTTCTGGTTTCTATGCGGCGAATTCCATTTAGGAGCAGGATGATCGGGTCCTGCACTTCTTGCTGATTGTACCACTTACTGCCTCGACCAGATTACCTGTGAGTGTACAGGCAGCTTCTGCAAGTGGGAGCCCAGCCGGCCCTGTCGACCATTGGTAAGCTCGCTGTCAACGTACTAACATACACGCCATATATAAAAAGAGCCAAACTCCCGTTCATTGATGGGAGCTTGGCTTTTTGCCTTATCCACTTCTGAAATAACACCTCATACGCTTACGTCGAACCAGAACGTATAACGATTGTGCTCAGAATTGTAACTTTATTCCGATTTTCCATGCTTTAAGTATTTGCTGTATTGGCCGTTTGGGCTGCATTTGCTGCATTGGTCGCTCTTAACCGACCTCACCCAGCCTTACCTTATATAGAAGCTTCGCTCTTCTACCCACCTATATGCGGCTAAGGCTGAGCATTCTCCAGTTCGAAGATACCTGAGCTTAGATAACGCTCCCCGTTATCCGGGGCAATGCATAGCACCCTACTACCTGCTCCAAGGCGCCGTGCCTCCTGAATTGCTGTCCAGACCGATGCACCGGAAGAGGGGCCGACCAGTATTCCTTCCTGTCGTGCGAGCTGGCGCATCGTATTCAGCGCGTCTTCATCCCTGACCTGCATAATCTCATCGTAGACCTCACGATTCAGCACGGGCGGGATGAAGCCCGGACTCGTACCGACCAGCTTGTGCGGCCCAGGCTCCCCCCCGGAGAGCACGGGAGAGCCCTGTGGCTCCACGACCACAATCCGTAGATCCGGTAGCTCCTTGCGCAGCTCCTCCCCTGTCCCCGTAATGGTTCCACCTGTACCTGATGTTGCAACGAAGACATCTAGCCTGCCCCCCGTCTGCTGCATAATCTCCCGGGCAGTCGTACCACGATGCGCATTCGGATTCGCCGGGTTCTCGAACTGCTGGGGCATGAAGCTGCCCGGGATCTGTACCAGCAGCTCCTGAGCCTTACGAATCGCACCTGGCATACGCTCTTCCCCAGGGGTCAGAATGACCTCCGCTCCGTACGCCTGCATAATCTGAATCCGCTCCTTGCTCATGTTAGAGGGCATCGTGATAATGAGACGATATCCCTTGGCAGCGGCATTCATGGCTAGTCCGATCCCGGTATTTCCGCTCGTCGGCTCGATGATCGTCGCACCTGGCTGCAGTATCCCGTCACGCTCGGCCTGCTCGATCAGATTGCGGGCTGCGCGGTCCTTGACGCTTCCGCTAGGGTTGAAGTATTCCAGCTTCACCAGCACCTCCGCGTCCTCGGGGCCTACGAGATTGCGAAGACGCACAGCTGGGGTACCGCCGATCAGGTCGGTAATATTGTTCACCGTTATGGCTTCCATACGTTATACTCCACTCCCTGTTATCTGCTTAATAGCTTCGCTGTTATCTTTATTATCCAATAATGCTCAGTACAATACGAGTACGCTACACTGAGCCTGTAGACTAGCCTGTAAAATATGATTGTAATCTAGCATCCGCCTTGTAGCTTGTCAAATAGACCTGTTGGTACCATAGTGATGCAGCTCAAATTACTCCAATTCCAGTACCTCTACCAGATCAAATGTGAGTATTGAGTCGCTTTCCGTTAACCACTGCCCTTTCCAGATCATTCACCATGAAATTAGATCAGTCAACGTACTTAATTAATAGTAGCTATAGGGGGGATCACTCACTGCTCAGGCTAAAGAATCCTGTGCGAAGCTAATGCTCATCTACACGAGCATGCACTTCATTATTTACTGGTATAATAACAGAAAATAACAGGCACAGAGCCAAGCACCTACAGAAAGGAACCTTATGAATCTCTCTCATCTGGATACCATCATTCCACCACTTGACCTGAGAAGCTGTCTTATTAGTCACCAGGGGAAGCTGATATATGAGCATTATCGGAATACCGAGGCTGCAACAGATGTAGCCAAGATCAACTCCTGCACCAAAAGTATTGTGTCCGCGCTGATCTGCATTGCAATGGATCATGACATGCTGCCGGGTACAAGCACCCCCATCACGGAGTTTTTTCCGCAGCTAAGACACGACAGTGATTCGCGCAAAAAAGAAATTACACTGGAGCAACTGCTTACGATGACAGCCGGCTTCGATTGGACTGAGTTCGGCGGCGATAATTCCTTTCCCCGTATGACACGTACAGCGGATTGGGTGGAATTCGCTTTGGACCAACCCTTAAGAGACACGCCCGGGACACGAATGGAGTATAACTCCGGGGTATCCCAGCTGTTAACGGCCATTCTTGTCCAAGCATCTGGCATGTCCGTTACCCGGTTTGCAGAGCAGCAACTATTCGGACCGCTAGACATTACAGCCTATTCATGGGATCAGGACCCGCAAGGCATCCATACCGGAGGGTTTGGCCTACGGATGCGCCCAGACGATCTGCTCAAATTCGGAGAGCTATACCTTCAACAGGGCGTCTGGAAAGGCCAAACGGTCATTTCACGCGAGCTGGTCGCCAGATCCACGCAGGCGGCTATACTTGTAGAGCCACCCTGGCGCGGAGGCTATGGCTGGCATTGGTGGTCTGATACCTATCAGTTTGATTCGAATCAAACTAATACTAATCAAGCTGATACTAATCAAGCTGATTCACGTGAGTATCCTGATGCTTCTACAGATAATGTCCTTAGGTACTATTACGCCCGTGGATACGGAGGACAGTTCGTGCATGTCATACCCCAGCTTGAGATCGTTACAGTACTCACGAACGATAAGCGCAAGCGGGACAAGCCGCCTACGGAGGTATTCGAACGCTTCCTTGCTCCTGTGCTGGCGGATATGCTCAGGTGAACATGAATATTCAGATTGAGCTGATCCAGGCAACAAATAGAAGACAGCCATCCGCCAGATTCCTTCGAACTGGCAGATGGCTGCTTACCTATACTTTAATTCATCCGATAGATTATTCATAGCCTTACTACTTTATCTACTGAACAATCCTGCTCCTGATTATGAATTAACGCTCCAGCGGTACGTTCATCTCCAGTTCCTTGAGATATGTCCTGTCTCCGTTGCTGATAATCTTCCCGTTGTCGTCCAGCTTCTCACCAACAACACTCCAATCCGCAGGCTTCATAGTGAAAGTGAACGGCTTAATCGTAACGGATTTGGCGTTCGGACTAATGGCAGCATATAACTCATCCACATGGTACTCGGTTAGAGGCTTGCTGTGGAAGAATCCGAGTCTCCGCTGCTCCAGCACCTTGCCTTGGTCATCCACGATCTCATAATACATCATGGTCGGAGCATATTCTCCTGTCTGCTCAGATGAAACAGGTACTTCTCCTTTACTGTCCAGTATCAGACGTGTGCTTGTCGCGGTGGTTTCCAGCTTCTTCACCGTGTAGCTGAAGTCTCCGCTGCTCTTCGTCTCATTCGGCTGAACGGTGAGCTTACTTTGGTCAAGCTTTACAGGCACCTTGAACTCATAAGCTCCATCTACCCGGGTCACCTCCGTACGAACGGTCAGTTCAAATTCATTCGGTAGGGCATCTACTTCGGTATATTCCGCAAAGACGGCATTCAAATTGGATGGATCATCTCCAAAGCTCCCAAAGAGTGTGACCTTCTGACCATTAATCAAAATCTCGGGAGACTTAATGTAGCCCTTTTCTTGTTTTTCCTCAGGGATTTTGCGGGATTTCACCCACTCATCGTCCCCTCCCTCCATCTTAGCATCCATAGGAATGTATGGACTTGCGGCGTTCTCCGGAAAAATCTCACCCTCGCGCTCAATGGAGAAACTCAGACGAGTACCATCATACAGCACATTCGTCAGCGTTAGAGTAACGCCGTCCTTCGTGACTTGTTCAAGCGGTTGCGTCAGAATACCTTGATCTACGGCTCGCTGGATTTCATCCGCATTCAGTCCGTAGAACACTGCTCCGATACCCGGGATTTGCTTCAAAGCACTCGCCATCGTCGGCGACACAAAACCTGCTCCAACTACACCTGTTCCCAATACAGCAGCTACAGAGGCCGCAATTACAGTCCGTTGTACTATCTTGGATTTCGTTCGCTGTCTGGTCATGGTACGTTCTCCTAACTTGTTCATGATTTCCTTACTCATACTTCCTCGCGGCATCTGGGAATCCTGAATCCTTTGCTCCAGCTGTTCAAGCTCTTGCTCATAAGTGCGAACGGGCTGTCTGTCCATGCAGAAATCCTCCTTTGCTTGTATGCTCCATTAGCTTACGACGAAGTCGTTCATATTTCTTGCGTAGTGTGGCTGGCTTGATGTTCATGATTGCCCCGATCTCATCGAAGCTGTATTGCTCAACAGCCTTCAGCAGCAGAATATGACGCTCCTCCGGTGTCAGATAGGTCAACAGCTCTTCAATAACTGTGGCATAAGGGGATACCTGCACGACAGGCTCCGTCTTCTTGAACTCATTCACCAGCTTCAGCCAGCGACTTTGCTTCTTCTTGATATTCATTAAATGGTTGTAGGCTATCTTATACAGCCACGCCGAGAAGGTCGCCTGCCTCTGATACCGTTCAAGATTCTCATAAGCTCTTATGAAAATATCTTGTACGGCATCCTCTGTCTCCTCATGGTTCCTCAAGATGTAATAGCAATAGGTATACATCTGGCGTTCAAATTCCAGAATAATGATCTCATAAGCCTCCTGCTCGCCAGCCTTGACCCGCTCTACGGCCTGTTCGATGCGCTGGTATTTATCACGTTTTACCTGCATGTCCCCGGGGATGGTTGCCTGCACTGGCTCACCTCCTTGTCTTGATGCCTATATAACAATTCTAAGAAAGTGTTTGTGACATCATTTGATGGCGTTATTTCTTCATAATAATCTTCATTTCCAAATCCTTCATGTACGTCTTGGTTCTATGACTAATAATTTTCCCTTTGCGATCCTTCACTGCTCATTCCGTACTTGTCGCTCCGCTGTCACTTCTCCGTGCTAGTAGATCTGTACATGATTTCGATTTATATGTATATTGATGGAAAATGGAGTTCCATGATGGAAGAAAGGACTTTCACTACATGACACAAATCACTTCAACAACAATTAATACATTGACGCTTAAATTACATGAGACGATGGAACGTGTAGATTTCTCAGGGGCCATCCTGCTTTATTCGAAAGGGGATAGCCCCCTTCTCACCATGACACGTGGCAAGGCGAATCGGGCAGAGGACCTGCCGATTCAGCTCGATACACGCTTCGGCATTGCTTCTGGATGCAAGGTGTTCACTGCCGTTAGCATCTGCCAATTGGTGGAGCAGGGTAAGCTGTCACTGGACACACGACTAAAGGACTGCCTGAGTGTAGATTTTCCACTATGGGATGCAGGAATTACGATTCGGCAGTTGCTCACGCATACGGCAGGAATTCCCGATTATTTCGACGAGGAAGTAATGCATGATTTTGAGGCGCTATGGAAGCAGCGCCCGGTGTATGGACTGCGGAAGCTTCGTGACTTCCTCCCTATGTTCAGTGAAGCACCTATGAAGTTTCAGCCAGGTGAGCGATTCCACTATAACAATGCAGGATTTATCGTCCTTGGCCTAATTGTAGAGCAGCAGACGGGGAGCAGTTTCACCGATTATGTGGAACGTCATATTTTTGCCCCAAGTGGCATGAGCTCCTCTGGGTATTTTGCTATGGATAATCTTCCACGCCATACAGCCCTCGGCTATATCCAGAACGATGACGGCAGCTGGCGAACGAATATTTTCTCGGTGCCTGTCAAAGGCGGGGCTGACGGTGGGGCCTATGTTACAGCTCCTGATATGCTGAGCTTCTGGAATGCTCTTATGAGTGGCAAACTGCTTGGACATGAGCTGCTGCAGCAGCTGCTCACCCCGCATGTACACGAACAGGATGAATCCTATTACGGATACGGAATCTGGATTGAGCAGCAGGAGAAGGAGATTCGCAAATACCATCTGATGGGCTTTGACCCTGGCGTCAGCTTCGTCTCCGCTGTATACCCTCAGCACGACTTGAAGCTCGTCATCACCTCTAACCAGAGCCGGGGGCCGTATCCCATTATGAAGGCCATTGAGGAGATTCTGAGGCTATAGGACCCTAGCGCAAAAAGACGATTCGCTCTTTATGAGGAATCGTCTTTTTGCGTTTGTACGATTTCATGAATTCATGAAATCGAGAGTTGGCATGGCTCCATGATTTCATGAGTTTGCACAATTAATCACGTTTTCATGAATTACACGGTTTGTACAATTTCGGAGCGGCTGGCAAAGCTTATGGCTTCATACGCCGGGCAAAATCAACAAATCTGAACTTGTCGAGCCGATGCCTGGACTCGGTATATTGGAACAACATGGCGTCCCTCAAATACACATAGTTCCGCACCACCACAACCTGCTCATACCCCTGTAGGTCCATATAGCGTCGATCATCCTCATCGACAGGCTCTACGGTAATTTCCTTGCGAGCGAAACTGATCTCCAGTCCCAGTCTGCCCTCCAGATAATCATAGATGGATTGTTCCGCAATCTCAGGAGTCAAGTCAGGTACAATCTTGGCATCAAAATAATCCTTGTCCAGAATGACCCGCTCGCCCTCAATCTCGCGTGCACGCAGCACTTTCCAGACAAGCGCGTTATCCTCCCGCTGCAGCTGCTTGCGAATGTACCGATCCATTGGCAATAGCTCCGTCTGATAGACGAGCGTCCGGGTGGGCTTGCCCATCGTTCCCGACAGCTCCTTGAAGCTGACGAGCCCCGTCACGGGAAAGCTAAGACGGCCCAGCTCCAGCACGAAGGAGCCCTTGCCTCTGATCTTCTGGATGAACCCATTCTGTGACAGCATTGTTAAAGCCTTGCGAACCGTCTCACGTGACGTATTGTAGGCTTCAGCCAGCTCGCTTTCCGAAGGAAGCTTCGTTCCTGCTCGTAGCTGACCTGATTGAATCTGCTCCACTAGCTCATGATATATTGTGACAAATATATTTTCTCTCATTCCTTCTCACCGTCAGTAATTGTAGCATGATTCGCTGTCGATGTGGAATTGCGCTCATACTTCCTTCATGAGATATACAGCCGATTCATAAGGACGCAGGGTGAGCTTCTGTGGTGCTTCGGGAGTATCCGCATAATTGGACAGCAGTAGCTGCGGCTTGCAGGCGAATAGCTTTGAATCCTTGGGTAGCTCGAAGTATGCTGGCTCATTATAGAAGTTATTAATAACCAACAGGTGCTCATCGCTTCCCCATCTCGCATAGGCGAAGAGAGTAGGGTGCTCGTCCAGCAGCAACTCGAATCTGCCAGTAGTCACGATCTCATATTCCTTGCGCAAGCGAATAAGCGCACGATAATGATGATAGACCGATTCCGGGTCAGCCAGGGCTTCCTCCACATGGATATGCTCATGGTTCGCAGCGATCGGAATCCATGGTGTGCCTGTAGTGAAGCCTGCCTGCACTCCTCCGTTCCACTGCACAGGCGTCCGAGAATTATCCCGGGATTTCTGCTTCAGGATCGTCAGGATCTCCTCTTCAGGCAGACCTTGCTCCTGCATGAGCTGGTACATATTCAAGCTCTCTACATCCCGGTAATGAGACAGGGTCTCGAATCCGGGATCAGTCATCCCGATCTCTTCTCCCTGATAGATGTAAGGCGTGCCTTGCAGTAGATGGATAGCCGTCCCCAGCATCTTGGCAGACTGCTTACGGTAGACTCCATCATCTCCATACCGGGACACGACGCGCGGCTGGTCATGGTTGCACCAGAACAGCGCATTCCAGCCACCTCCCTCATGCATGCCCTCCTGCCAGGAAGACAATATGCGCTTGAGCTTCAGGAAATCCATGTCCCCCAGCGCCCATTTCTCCCCTTCCGGATAGTCTACCTTCAGATGATGAAAGTTGAACGTCATACTCAGCTCACGTCGATCCGGGTTCGAATAGAGCACGCACTGCTCAATCGTCGTGGACGACATTTCGCCCACCGTCACGAATTGTGCATCTCCGAATACCTCCCGGTTCATCTCATGCATGTACTCGTGCACTCGTGGACCATCCGTGTAGAACCGCCTGCCATCTCCTGGCGGGATTCGTCCATCATCGTTCGGGAAGTCCTGATCCTTGGAGATGAGATTGATGACGTCCAGCCGGAAGCCATCGATCCCTTGCTCTATCCAGAACTTCATCATTTTGTACACCTCAGCCCGTACCTGCTCATTCTCCCAGTTCAGGTCCGCCTGCGTCTTATCGAACAAGCACAGATAATATTGACCTGTCTGTTCATCGAAGGCCCACGCGGGGCCTCCGAACTTCGACTTCCAGTTATTCGGCGGGCCGCCGTCCACAGGGTCTCTCCAGATGTAGAAATCTCGATATGGGTTATCGCGCGAAGCACGTGACTGCTGGAACCAGGCGTGCTCTATTGAGGTATGATTGACGACAATGTCGAACATCAGCTTCAGTCCGCGGGTATGACTTTCCGAGATGAGCTCCTGTACATCCTTCATCGTTCCATATTCAGGATAGATGCTGTAATAATCCCGGATATCATAGCCGTTATCCTGCTGAGGCGAGTCATAGATTGGCGTCAGCCACAGCACATCGACTCCCAGTGAAGCCAGATAATCGAGTCGGGAGATGATTCCCTGAATATCCCCCACTCCATTGCCAGTCGTATCCTGGAAGCTGCGCGGGTAGATCTGGTAGACGACTGCCTTTTTCCACCAAGGAATATCGTGGCTACTGCTCTCTGCATGCTGTCTACCATCGTGAATTCTTTTCTGCTCAGTAGTCCTCTCTATACTCATTAGCTGCTCACCACCTGTGTATCTTCTGTAGTTCCTTGCTCCAGCGTCCCCTTACGGTTACGCAATACGCCGAAGGCATACGTCAGAACGAATGGCACGATCAATGCGATTCCCATACCCAGGAAGAAGATGCCCCAATATTGCTTGAAAACGGACAGGAAGCCTGGGATGCCACCAACTCCGATCGAAGCAGCCTGCACCTTGCCCATCATCAGAACGACACTGGAGATCGCCGCTCCAATCATGCCACAGATGAACGGGAAGCGATAGCGAAGGTTCACCCCGAAGATAGCTGGCTCGGTTACACCCAGGAAGGCTGACAGAGAGGATGTCGCAGCCAGACCCTTGGTCTTCTGCTGCTTGGCAACGAAGAACATCGCCAGTGCGGCTGCACCTTGGGCAATATTAGACATAACGAGCATAGGCCACAGGAACGTCCCTCCTGTACTGCCAATGAGCTGTATATCCACCGCAAGGAACGTATGGTGCATCCCCGTTACAACCAGTAGCGCATACAATCCACCGTAGATCAGACCTCCCAATGCTGCTACATGGTCGAAAATTGCCACGAAGCCTGCTGTCAGCATATTTCCAAGTGCGAAGGTAACGGGCCCAATTACGATAAAGGCCAGGAAGCCGGTGACGAGCAAAGCTACAGGAGCCACAACCAGCAGCTTCACACTGTCAGGAATTCGCTTGTTCAGGAATAATTCTATTTTGGCCAGGACATAGGCGGAGATCAGCACGGGCAGCACTTGCCCCTGATAGCCAATCTTCTCGATCTGGAGACCGAACAGATTCCACATCGGTACAGTACCGTCAATCTTAGCCTGCGGGTAGCCGTACGCACTAAGCAAATCTGGATGAACAAGAATTAATCCAAGTACGATGCCAAGCAGCGGACTCCCGCCAAACCGCTTGACCGCCGACCAACCAATAAGAGCTGGCAGGAATGTAAAGGCCGTATTAGCTATAGTATTGATAATGGCTGCAAAATCGGCCCATTGCGTATATACTTCCACAAGTGCCTGGCCCTCAAAGAAGATATCCTTGCCTGTAAGAATATTGTTGATCCCCAGCAGAAGACCTGCTGTCACGATTGCAGGCAAGATCGGGATGAAGATATCTGCCAGTGTCTTGATTGCACGTTGAAGCGGATTCAGCTTACCCGACGCTGCTGCCTTAACCTCCTCCTTGGTCGCACGCTTGGAGTCCGTAATACTCATGAATTCCTCGTACACCGAGTCCACCAATCCAGGACCAATAATGACCTGAAACTGTCCTTGTGTGGAGAAGTGTCCCTTTACCAATTCGTTAGCATCCAGCGCTGCTGTATCCACCTTGCTGTCATCCACAAGAGAAAGACGCAACCGGGTCACACAGTGTGTAGCTACCTCAATATTGCCGCTGCCGCCAATGGCTTTGACAATATCCTCAACTGCTTTGCGATTTACCGCCATACTTCCGCACCTCCGTATCGTCATATACATGATTTCTGTGCTGGGTGCACATCATCGTTTCCACATAGACAACTTGTATATACAAGTATTCTGATAACGCCTTCATTCTAACTTGTATATACAGGTGTGTCAATATGTAAATATCCGTGAAACCGTCTCATGATACATTACCGCCATTTCCCCTTTCTTAATCGGAAGACAGCAAACAATTTGATGGAGGGTGCGTTTTCATTCACTTCTGAGCATCTTCCAGCCTCCCGTCCACAAACAGGGTACAAACAAAATTTCATAAAAATATGCCAGCCAGTAATTACTGACTAGCCTGGTCTTACAAAAAAATCCCCCGGTTATTCACCGGCGGACCTGATCATAAGAAAGGCCCTGACGCCTCAGCGCCAGGACCTAAGAGTGCTACTCCCCACTATTGCTTACAGGAAAAATGTACGAGAGATAATTACCAACAGAATAAAGAGAACCAAGATCACGCCTGTGGAAGTCCAAAGACCACCAGGGTAGCCACATCCACCGTTGTATGCGGAATTCACTTCGCTCATGTGTACATCCTCCCTTCTAGACATATTGGAGGTACCAGAAATGTTGGACATTAAACTACGAAAGCCTTGGAGATAATGACCAGCAGAATAAACAATACCAAGATAGCACCTGTTGAGGTGAACGCTCCATAACCTGGGCCTACGCCTGACATCATTGTTTCCTCCCTTCCATAGTCTACACAAGCATCTTATGCGCTAATGTATTGGAGGGACTGGGTCATTTGACCCGTCTCGCGCCTATTTTCTGCCGTCTTCTCCGTAGTCGTTATCCAATATGCCGTGAAAAAAGAGATCCTGTGTACGTTGCGCCAGCTGTGATGGACCCTCCCGACCGGGCAGCAGCTTGATCAGTGTCAAGCGCTCAATAATCCCGAGTAGACATTCCGCCGTAAATTCCGTATCCAGATCATGCCGGTAATACCCGAAGCGCTGCTCCTCAATCAGATTCCGTTCCATAAGTCTGGCCACCTCGGCCTTGATACGAACAGACTCTGTAGATTGATAAAATCCAATGCGCGTCAAGGCAGGATTTTCCGCCAAATAGCGGTATATCTGCTCTAATGAGACCACTACAGCCTGCTGCAGATCGGCTCTGTTCTTCCCTGGCTGTATGTGGCTATCGCGCACCACCTGATTCATTTCCTTCCGGAAATCGTCCACCAGCTCTGCAAAAGCTGCTTCCTTGCTCTCAAAATATAGATAAAATGCGGGCTGCGTCAGCCCTGCCCGGGCCACGATGGAGCTGATCTTCGTCTGGTAAAATCCATTCAAGGCAAATTCCTCTGCAGCTGCGTTCAGCAGTCGTAATCTGCTCTCTTTGCCGTTTACACCTTGCTTTCTCAAGCCAGCACCCCCTCTGCCCGAATCCTTATTGTCGTCTAGGCTTGTACTTAGATTATACATAACACCAGCAGCTTATTTAATTCACAATAAGTCCTAATTCCAACAGATGAGATCCTATCTACATAAGCTCCAATATCCATGAATTAACACGATGAATCATGCAAATAAGTATATACTAAATTGATATACTCTAGTATACTCATAAGTGTCATAACTTTTTTTTCTTCTCCGTGACATCGTGCACGGAGCTTTTTTACGCAAATGAATCCAAGGCCAGCCAAGGATGCCTCCTTGCTGGCCTTTTATGATGTTTTCGTATGTACGCATGAATGTATCTTTTGAGCCAATGTATTCGTATGTATATGCGTTTCATTAGGCATCCTAATGAGACCCTACGTGCATTCTGTTCGACACACATCAAACTTATATTTACTCGCTGTGCCCTTACAGTGTCCTTGGCTGTATCCTACTATGCACATATAGTGTACTTACTGTGTACTCACTGTGCACTTACTATGTATTTCAGCACTCCAATGTCCTATGTAATCCTACATATAATATCCCCTGAGCACACTAACTAGTTATGGGCCAGACACCATGAGGTATTACAGCTGTCTGCCCAACACATTCCCAACTAAGCTTTATCCGTATTACGCCTGCATCCTTTAACAACATCAGCCTATCGACCACGTAACTATAGACAATGCCCCCGTAGCCTTCTCAGGTCTACAGGGGCATGATCTGCTAGGTACCGCCTTTGATGCTACATGGTAGTTCCTAGGTCACGATTCGCAGGTCTCTTAGTTACGAATAGAATAAGCAAAATGATACAAGCTACTGATATTAGCGTTCACATTCACGCCGCCGCTCTCAAAGCGGATCGGTACAATATCGTAGTAGTGCCTGCTGAGGCTACCATTGTAGTACACGGAATATCCAGCCGCAGCAGGAATTCTCATAGTGGCCTGGAAGTTCCCCTGACTGTCTGTGTTCGCCGTCGTAGACACTACAGTATTATTGATTCGTACAGTGACTTTCACCGTAACCTGGGCATTGGCTACTGGATTACCACTAGCGTCAAAGGCTTTCCCTGTGAAGGTAGTATTTCCTTTAACACGATACATATTGCCTGAGCCATAGTTAATAAAGCCACTCTCTTCACTGCTGACGCCAGTAATATTCACACGATACACATCAGCACTTTGGTAGCTAACGCTAAGTGTGTATGGCGTTGTGGAATCGAATTTTTGTGGTGCAGATACCATAATGTAGTAATCACCTGCTGGCAGTGTCCCGGTAATGTTCGAGTTCTGATCAAAGACACCCAGATTGGCCAGGTTGCTTCCATAGAGATAGAGCTTGTAGTCCCCATATTGGGAGGTATTCCCGAACTTAATCATGATTGGGCTTCCTGTGCCGGTAATCGTTATTTTGCTCCAATCCTCATCCAAGAAGTTATCAATCGTCTGACTGCTGGTAAACGGCGCGGATCCACGATCCTTGGCGAACCATGGATTGTCATCCGGCTCACTGCTGTCATAGCTATCAGAAGCTATTACCGACAGGGTGAAAGGATTCGTCGTATCAAAGCCTACATTGGATTGTACAAGAATGACATAATATCCTGGTGTAGCTACATAGCTCAGCTGCTCATAAACCCCTGCGTCCTTCAAAGAATAAGCTACGAAGGACAGTTCACCTGTAGCAGGATCTTCTTTGTACAGGGCCAGACTATAGTCTACGGATGTAGAAGCTGGTGGGTCCATACGTACTGTAAGCTTGTTCGCTTTGTCCACGTATGTATAATACCAGCGATTCTGCCCTTCTTCCGTAACTAATCCTTGCAGCTGATAGCCTGGTGGAATCTGAATGGCGCCACCGATCGTCGTATTATCCGGCGTCTCGTATGTAGCCGCTGTGACGGAGGTCTCTGCTCTTAATTGTGTAGCTACAGCTTGCTCATCCAATCCCTCTGCTACCAAAGAGTTAACATCTACAGTTTCACTCGTCAACTCGTTGTTTTGGGAATAAGAGAATAATGAATTAGCCTGCACATCTTGGGGCAGAGCTTCATATGCCGATTGTTGGTCATATTCCTTGGCAGAGAGCGCCTGTGAATCGATGTTAAGCTCAACTTGCTGTAGCTCCTCCTCGTCTCCCGCAGCAGATGCTGCATAGCCTGGAGTAACATTTACACTAACGGTCAGTACTAATAGAGCACTGAGAAAGACTGCCAGTTTTTTCAACATTTCAAACTCTCCTTTTCCTGAATTTACTAGTTTAATATAAAACCATCCTCTCACTTTGTCAATTATTGTATCTAATAATAAATGGTGGATGGTAAACATTATTTTTCTTAGCCCACACAAAGAAGGCTGTACACAGGATACCTGCATACAGCCTCGTCTACCCCCTCTGTATTCTCACTTCTGTTCTTCGGCAATCTCGGCACGAGCCGCCCTGCCCAAGCTTTTATATACCAATTCGTAGGAATGATCAATCATCGCTTTCAGTTCATCATCAGAGATGGAGACCCCGTCCACCCGTACTGTATTCCAGTGCTTCTTGTTCAGATGATAGCCTGGCTGAATCGCTTCGTTCTGCTCTCGCAAATTCTCGGCAATGACCGGATCGCACTTGAGTGAAATATGGAGCACATCATTGTCCAACGATAACAATGCGAACATTTTTCCTCCTACCTTCATCACTAACGGACTTGGGCCAAACGGATAATCGCGAACTGCCCCCAGCTTGTCCTCACAATAATCTATCCATATTTCCATCCTTTTGGCTCCTCCCATCAAGGTTATTTCCCTATCATAGCACGGTCTCGAATTTCATAGACACTAGTTAGATCTCCATTCGACGCTTAAGTACACTGCTGTTGTCAATGTACAAGACATACTAATCATACAAGGAGCTGACAGCCCACGGGCAGCATGTTAGCACAGGCGCAGACGTCATGTGAGATCCAAGGAAATCTTCTACAAAAAAAGACACACCCCTTTGTAAGTAAGAGATGTGCCACATTTCCAGAATTTGATTTTCCTTAATCATTTAATAGTTCAAATACTTAATTACTCAATTGCTTAATTGCTTAATTGCTTAATTGCTTAATCGCTGAAATACTGCATTCTCTACCTCTATTAGTTGCTCAGCTTCATCGTATATTCTTCTTCAGGAGTGCAGCGAACGCTTGGGCTCCTGTCTTCGTCAGATGCACACCGTCTTTGATGAAATAATCATCATGCCCCGCACTTGCACTGTACCAGTCGATCAGCGTTACATTATCATATTTTGTAGCTGCCTTGTTAAGCGCTCGGTTAACATTACGCTCCCAAGGTCGGGGTACCCGCACCGTTACAAGATATACCTTCTCTGTCGCTTTCAAGCTATCCAGCACTTCATAGAGGTCCCTCGAATTAAAGGAACCATTGGTGCCAAGCTCCAGAACGACATGCTTACCAAGCTGCTGATTGTCCTGAAGTGCCTTGATGATACCTGCCGCTTGCCACATCTGCCTGCCAATATGGCCGTCGACGTATACCCGCTCCAGACTATCTTCCAGGTAAGGCTCAGCATCCAGAATGACGGAATCACCGATGATTGTATACAGGTAATCCTTCGGTACTGCGTTCTCCGCCGCTATAGCAGGTATTGAATCCGCTCCCCCGTCTGTCGCTGGCGTGGGGGCAGAGAAAGCAGATGGATTTCCGTCCACAGGAGCTGGTTCTCCAGATGCGTCTGATTGAGCTTGAGCATGAGATTGCGATGAGGACAATGATGATGCCCCTGCTCCCTTGCTACCAGCATCTCCTGCCCTTGGCTGGTGCGGTGCTTGCAGACTCTTGTCTGGTTTGTTGCCTCCCTCTGTACCATCTGCTGGCGATTGCACCGTGGCTGTATCCCCTGCCGAAGCACCGCCCTGCCCCTGCTGATGATTGGAATGGGCGGAAGTCGGGGATAGCATCTCCGTCACACTCAACGATAGAATTCCCATCGTGAGCAGCAGCGCAGCGCGCCGCCACCATACATGTCGAACCCCTCGACGATACCGCCCCGGATTCCAGAAGCGGGACCAGGACAGACCAAAGCCATTATAGCGGATCGGATTCTCAATGTACTTCAGTGACAGTGAGGATAAGAGTAACGTAGCCGTGAACTGCATGAGCATCCGGAGCGGATGTGCACCGCCAGTCTCAACGAGTGGACTAGTCAGTACAATCACGGGATAGTGCCACAAATACATCCCATAAGAGCGTTGTCCCATCCAACGCAGCGGCAAGGAGCCGACTAGTCTGGCCAGAATGGAGGATGGATGTGCTAACACGGCTATAAGTACAGCTGCTGCTAGCGCTTGCACGGCCATACCACCGTGATACAGAGCTTCATCATATTCTCCGCTGCTGAGCATCATCCAGACCAGCAAAGCCAAGGCCACCACACCTGTAAGGTCCAGTACCGTTCGTTCCCCTAGAGATAATGAGGAGGACAGCTTGCGACTCGGCCAGATGACTGCCAGTGCTGCTCCGATGAGCAAGGCAAATGCTCGGGTATCTGTCCCATAGTACACTCGGGAAGGGTCAACGTCCGGGTTATACAGGATGGCCATGGCTGTAATAGACACTACCGCTGCTCCGAGAATAGCTGCAATGAGCAGCCCCTTTTTCCGGAGCATAGCGATCGCAAGCATCAGCAGAATAGGCCACAGCACATAAAATTGCTCTTCCACCGCTAGTGACCAAAAATGCCCAAAGGGCGATGGCGGACCAAAGCTCTCAAAATAAGACACCTGGTGAACAATATTGTACCAATTACTTATGTATAATAACCCTGCGATCACATCACCGCGTAATGCGCTCAGACGAGTCGGGTCCGTAAATAACAGCCAGATCAGAACTACAAGCATCATCGTCATCATCGCAGGCAGCAGCCTTCTTGCACGACGCAACCAAAATTCCTTCAATGAAATATGCCCGTTATCCTGCCACTCCTTCAGCAGCAGATCTGTAATGAGATAGCCTGACAGCACGAAAAAAATACCGACACCTAGCAGGCCGCCTGGGATGCTATCGATCCCTAGATGGTAAGCGATAACCGCTAGCACAGACAGCGCACGCAGACCATCCAGCCCGTTCATGTGCCTTGTGGATTTTGTTAATGGCGACATGCCTGTGCCCCCTCAGCCATAGAGGTCGCCCTTGCTTCTAACGGGAGGGCCTTGAAAGCGCAATTAAATCTGGTTGATTTTGACATGATGTACGTACCTTTCGTTGTTCGTTTTCCAGCGCGTGGTGCCTGGAAATTTTCTCATGATCAGATGATTTCTTCAAGATGTAGATTTATGGTTAATTGTATTAATTTGTATGAGGTCGCAAGTGAGACAACACGATAAACTCCATCATTAGATTCTACTACATTTGCAGAGCAACTCTCCACTCCGTGAATTATACGCCTGTTGCTCCAGCAAAAAATGACAGTAGTGGTTACAAAGGGTTGAATACATGTAACCTTTACTCCCCAAACCAGCCACTTCAGATTCCCAAGCTAACCGCTAAACATTTCAAAAATAAAGAAAATACACAAGCCTGCTAGCTAGCAACAGTGGCACTTGCATTAAGTCTGGGCGCCGGGGTCAACCCCAGCTTTGTATTAAGAAGGACTCCTCCCACCACTACAGATCTGGTTACTGGACTTCTCCCTATTCTGAATGTCAATGTAACTTTGCTCAACTTGAGAGCAGTTCTTGGCAGTGCCACAGTGACACTTACGGGAGATTTCCAGCTGACTGCAGGCGATGTCATTGGCGTCTTCTATGCATCAAGCGGTCTTACATTGAGCCTTAACCTTGGAGGAACAACAGCCTCTATGACAAATTGGTCTGTTCATGAGCTTACCTAGAGAACATGTAAGGAGCATGCTGAGAAATGGCTACATGATTGCATACCCCAGCTTAATCTCCTGTATGCACAACGTAGCTTCCTGTATTACAACTGATTTTTGTATAGAACCTCCCATACTACGAAAAACAATAAGAGCCCGGCACGATGCCGAGCTCAAGCTCCTTATCTCATCTAACTAATTCATATGAACTATGTTTGGTTCTCAGCTACCTAGAGCAGTTCAAAATCCCTAGCCTGTGCCGGTGCCGTGTCTCTTAATAAGTGAACAGGCTTGATTGAACTCGCTTAGCCCCACACTCCCCATGTTTAAGGCAACAGGCCAAAGATCAGCTCACCTGACTGATGGAGGGTTATTTTCTCCCAGCTAGTGTAGGTGGTCTTGGTTGGGTCATAGGAGTAGTCGTCCGATTCGTCAAAGTTAGTCCAGTTACTCTTATGAACACGAAGCTGAATGTCCCCCGTAGAGCCACCAGCAGGAATCACACCCGCCCCCTCCTTGAAGCCAAGCTCAATATAAGTATCGGCGTTCGTACTCTCCAGACTACCAACCGTCACTGTCATATGCTGCGCACCCATTTGAGCCCAGTCGATAAATGTGAGCAGATCCGCATCCCCATCACGTGTCAAATAATACCGCAGTTTCAGATCCTTCAATTCCACCGGTGAGCTGCCCGTATTATGAATGTTCAGATATGGCTTGATCTGATTATCTGTGGCACTGGTATCACCCACCCGATAATGCACCTCTAGATTCCCCACAGGTACATAGGTCTCTTGCGGCGTAGCCTGGACGACCACAGACGCTGGGCTGGTTCCCGCACTGTTCACTGCCAACACTTTATAATAGTAGGTAGTCCCGTTAGATAATCCTTCATCTACAAATGATGTCCCCGTCACCTCTGCTGCGAGATCCTCGTAGGGGCCTTCACTTGTCAATGCACGCTGGACCGTATAGGAGGCTGCCCCGAAGGATGAACCCCAACTAAGCGAGACTTGACCATCCCCAGCAGTGGCCACAACACGGGTTGGTGCCGCTGGAACTGTAACCACTCCACCATCGGCAGGTACGGGTTCATACCCAGGTGTGGTATAGATGGAATTAAGCTTGGAGGTTGCCAAGGTTCCATTTGGACCGTTCACGACCGCTTGTCCCCAATCCGTAAGAGCCCCTGCAGGTCCACGGTTAAGATCCAGATAGTCTACACCACTGCTATTGCCATACCAGGACCAGGCGAGCCAGCCTACGCTCTTCTCCTGCCCATAGCTCATAATGGTGGCCTCATCCACATCGCCGTCCGTATGCTTATGCCCAAATTCCCCGATGATGACAGGCACGCCAATCGCAAGCGCGTTGTCGATATTGTTTTTTACCATTTGCGCATTGCCACCCGCGTACTCATACATATGAATGGAGAAAATGAGATTGCTTAGAGGATCAGAAGCGAATACTTCCTCCCCTTTGGTGAAAATGGAGTTCGGATATTGTCCCCAGCCTGCCGCATCAACGACCAACGTATTCTTAATGCCTGCTGCACGCAGGTAAGGAATTACTTCCTGGTAGCCTGTGGCCCATACACCCGAATCCCAAGAGCCATACCACTCATTGGCAATATTGACGATGACCCGATCCTCCCTGCCGATCAAAGCCTCCTTGATACGAACCCAGTAATCCGCAGCCTTACGAAGCTCAGCAACACTATCTGACCCTGTGGCATCATGGACCTCCAGCATCACCGTAAGCTTGTACTGATCGCATAATGCCAGAATACGCTCGACATCAGCAATCGAATCCTCCGTCCATCGGCTGCCGTTAGACAGAACAATTCTCACCGTATTGGAGCCAGTAGCAGCAATGGCCGGAATTGCAGCCTCAAGATCATTTTTGAACCAGGTATGGGAGTGATTGACTCCTCGCATGATGAAGGGCTTGCCTGTCGCATCCATCAAATTGGTACCGCTTACATAAAATCCTTTGACAGAAGCCTCTGCTGCCTGAGCCTGTTCGGGGGTGAACAAGGTCAAGCACAACATAGCAGACAGTACAAGTAACAATCCCTTGTGAGCAGAACGCGTGAATCTTTTCATTTTCCAATTCCTCCTTCTATGGATAGGTTGGATTTCACCTGCTGCACACCCCCATTTAGCTCATGACAGACACAAGACCATCCTGACAATAGATTCTAGCTATATTTGGAGCTAATGCAACAAGCTTATTTCAAATATATCACAAGCCAAAATGGAAAAATATATATTTTTTATGTCATAATTTCTAAATCTGATCCAACTTACTCTCGGTGGATGTCTTCCACTCCTGTGCTGTACCATGTAAAGATAGTGTCAAGGAAGGACAAGGACCTGTGATTCGCTGACGTGTACTTCGAGCTGCCCGCCGGGTCAGAGTTACTGGAGTATCAGTTACTGGAGTATCACACGCTAAATGCTCACATGGAGGATCGCTATCAAGCCATAATCTCATCAAAAAAAACCTCTCTCCATGTCGGAAGGACACGGATGAGAGGCCTTTGGAATCATTTAAGGGGCAGTCACAGCCGATGTCTGACTGAGTGCAATCGCCTGCTCCAGATCATGCAGAATATCCTGAATATTCTCCGTGCCAATCGACAGACGGATCAGTTCCGGGTTCACCCCGGCAGCGCGCTGCTCATCCTCTGACAGTTGCTGATGGGTGGTGCTGGCAGGGTGGATGATCAAGGATTTGGAGTCGCCCACATTCGCCAAATGAGAGAACAGCTTCACGCTCTCGATCAGCTTGCGCCCTGCCGCAAGTCCGCCTTTGATTCCGAAAGTAAGGATGGCCCCCTGACCCTTCGGCAAATATTTCTGTGCCAGCTCATAAGAAGCATGGCTAGGCAAGCCTGCATAGCTTACCCACAACACATCCTCGTGCTTTTCCAGGTATTCCGCCACAGCAAGAGCATTGCTGCTATGTCTTTCGACACGTAGATGCAACGTCTCCAGGCCCTGCAGCAGCAGCCATGAGTTGAATGGAGAAATAGGTGCTCCGAGATCCCGCATCAGTTGGACGCGAGCCTTGATAATATATGCAATCGGGCCAACGGCCTCTGTGTATACCACTCCGTGGTAGCTAGGATCTGGCTCCGTCAGGCCTGGGAACTTGCCACTAGCCTTCCAGTCGAAGGTGCCTCCATCCACAATGACTCCGCCAATAGAGGTACCGTGTCCGCCAATGAACTTGGTGGCTGAATGCACTACAATGTCGGCTCCATGCTCAATCGGACGCAGCAGGTAGGGACTCGGGAATGTGTTATCCACGATTAACGGGATTCCATGCTCATGAGCGATCGCAGCGACAGCTTCAATGTCAAGGACGTTGCCCTGCGGATTGCCGATCGTCTCGGCGTACAGCGCTTTGGTCTTATCCGTAATGGCGGCGCGGAAATTCTCCGGGTCACTGGAGTCCACGAATTTGACCTGTAACCCTAGCTTGGGCAAGGTCGTCGAGAACAGATTATAGGTCCCCCCATACAGACTCGCTGAAGATACGATCTCATCGCCTGCACCAGCAATATTCAGCAAGGAGAAGGTAATGGCCGCCTGCCCTGAGGCCGTTGCCAGAGCCGCAGCTCCGCCCTCCAGCGCAGCAATGCGCTGTTCGAATACATCTGTAGTCGGGTTCATTAATCGGGTGTAGATATTGCCGAACTCCTTCAAGCCGAATAGATTAGCCGCATGCTCCGTATCCCGAAATCCGTATGAGGTGGTCTGATACAGTGGAACTGCACGAGCTCCAGTTACAGGATCAATCTCCTGACCTGCATGGATCGCCAGTGTCTCGAAGGCAAATTCACGCTCACTTGACATAGTAATGCATCCTCCCTTGTTAGCTTCACATGACTTTCATTGTATCGTGCCAAAGAATGCTTGATTAACAGTAGATCGGTGGATTGCTTACCTCATTCTCTCACAGGAATTGCCATTTGAAAAGATCTATTTCCGATTTTTCCGATGTGAAATAAATTATTTTCTAGAAAAAGCGAATATCGCCCAATGTTCGACGATACTCACTTGGACTTATCCCTGCCCATCTCTTGAATTGGCGGCTGAAGTGAGCCAGACTTGAATACCCCAGCAATGTGGCAATATCCGATAGGCTCAAGTCCGGCTGGTGAATTAACTGCTTCGCTTCATGGAGCTTGAGCTCGGATAGATACTGACGCGGGGAGATCCCGTATACCTTCTGAAAAATCTCCAGTGCATACCCGGAGCTGATATTCAGAGAGCTCGCAATATCCTCAATCCGCACACCTTGATTGCTTAGGCCACCCTTCTTCATATTCTCATGACTGAAGCATGACTTGATCGCCTCAGCGATCTGGGCTGCATAGCGAGCCGCCAGCGGGGGCACAGCCTCCTGTAGACGTGACGAGCTCTGCTCAGCCAGAATACTCAGGATCTCGAATAGAATCGCCTGACTACGAAACAGGGCTGCCGTTGTGTAATCCTCCTCCTGCTGCAAGAGCCTCACCCACTTCATCAGTTGCTCCCGCAGCTGCAGATTATGCTCTGTATCCCGCTCGAATAACAGCTGCGCATGCTGACTCATCTCCTGCCGAAATAAGGCATCATCCACGTTGAAGTGGGCAATGAAATACGTTAACCCCTGCTCAGCACGGCATTCATTTGTATGCTTGACTCCGGGGGGAATGAGCAGAATATCACCCTCCTGCAGCTCATACTGCACATGCTCCAGTCTGGTGCTCTGCGCTCCGGCGAGAATCAGGGCAATCTCAAAGGCGAGATGGGATTCCAGCGGCACGCGCCAGCCTGTCTGCACAGTCTGCATATGGGCTCCGAATAGCTTGACATTCCAGTCCGTGGCTGGAAGCCAGCGCGCATCCGGTGACAAATATGAACGGTATTCCTTAGGGATAATCACGAAGCCTTCACCACCTTGGATTTGGGCAAATTTTGCTTGAAACCGAGTATCTTCATTGACAGCGTGCACTGCTATACTGAACCTATTAAAGCGCTATCTTGCGTTATATTATCATGGCAAATGAGGAGGAAATCAACATGTCACCTAGCGTTCAAGGTTTTTATAGCACACCAGACAGCAAATGGAAAGCGCTATCACACTCTTCCGTCGAAATAAGTCCGAATTTGCGGTTAACCGATGAGTCTCATCAGATTGTCGAAGGGTTCGGTGGATGCTTCAATGAGCTGGGATATATGGCCCTTGCCCATCTGAACGAGGAGCAGCGTAAGCAGGTCTTCCATTCCCTATTCCATCCCGAGGGTGAGCATAAATTCACAATCTGTCGCCTTCCCATTGGCGCAAGTGACTATGCAGAGCAATGGTACAGCCACAACGAGGTGGATGGAGATACCGCGATGGAGCACTTCTCTATCGAGCGTGATTTCAAGTACCTGATTCCATATATCAAGGAAGCTCTTACTTACAATCCAGACCTGAAGCTGTTCGCCTCTCCCTGGAGTCCGCCAACCTGGATGAAGACGCCGAAGGCGTACAACTACGGCACACTGCGCTGGGAGAAGGACATTCTGGAGGCCTACGCCCTGTATTTCGTCAAATTCGTACAGGCCTATCAAGAGGCAGGGATTACCATTCACCAGATTCATGTGCAAAATGAAGTCATCGCAGACCAGAAGTTCCCGTCCTGCAAATGGACTGGCGAAGAGCTGCGCGAGTTCATTGCCGATTACCTCGGCCCAGCCTTTGAGCGCCACGGACTGGATACCGAAATCTGGCTCGGCACGATCAACGCTCCCGATCCTTGGGAGGAGCTGATCAAGAAGGAGTCGAATGATTTTGACGAATATGCAGGTCTTGTACTCAGTGATCCTAAGGCCTACTCCTATATTAAAGGTGTTGGCTACCAATGGGCTGGCAAGAACGCCATTCAGCGTACTGTAGCCAGCTACCCTGAGCTTCGTTATATGCAGACAGAGAATGAATGCGGTGATGGCAACAATACGTGGCTGTATGCCAAATATGTATTCAATCTATATCAGCATTATTTCACCAACGGCGTGAATGCCTATATCTATTGGAACATGCTACTTGAGCCAAAGGGACGCAGCACATGGGGCTGGGAGCAAAATTCCATGATTACCGTGGACCCGGCAGATGCTTCGGTCACCCTCAATCCTGAATATTACGTTATGAAGCATTTCGCCTATGCTGTCGCACCTGGGGCACGTAGAGAGGGCCTGGCGGGTGCATGGAGTGGCAAGGCCGTCGCCTTCCGCAATCCGGATGAGAGTCTGGTGATCGTCATCAACAATCCATATCAGGAGCGTCGCAGCCTGAATCTTGCCTATGGACAACAGACCCTCGGTTTTGAATTGGAGCCCGAATCCTTCAATACGATTATCATTAATCCCTGAGGGATTAGTATTAGCCCTGATTCGGGTCCTTGAGGCATGAAGGCCATTCTGCAGCATGCCTTGCCAGATCACGACGCACCGCTGCTAGCAGCAAAAAAACTGCCCTGTCCTCCAAGATTTCTTACCTTCTTGGACAGATAGAGCAGTTTTTTTGTATGAGGAAGATAAGGATTGCTGGGCTGCTGTGTTGAACCTAGATACTCTGCCACACACGCAAATATCTGGCTCAAAGGCTTGCCGCGATGGCCTGCTGACATGCAAGCTCAGATGACATAGCTCCAGTCATTGGAGAAGCGACTGAGGAACTGGCGGGTACGCTCCTGCTGTGGTCGCACAAATATTTCTTCGGGTGTGCCCTCCTCAACAATGAAGCCACCGTCCATGAAGACGACATGATTGGCTACCTCTCGGGCAAAGCCCATCTCATGGGTCACGATAATCATCGTAATCCCACGCTCCGCGATCGCCCGAATCACTGCCAGCACCTCTCCTACCAATTCGGGATCAAGTGCCGAGGTGGGCTCATCGAACAGGATGACCTCGGGATTAAGCGCCAGTGCCCTGGCAATACCTACCCGTTGCTGCTGTCCCCCAGATAGCATGCTGGGATACGCATCAAGCTTCGATGAGAGCCCGACCTGCTCCAGAATCTGGGCCGCATGAGCACGGGCCTCGGCCTTGGGTCTTTTTTGCGCCACAATCAAGCCCTCGGTTACATTGTCCAACACTGTCTTGTGCTTGAATAGATTGTATTGCTGGAAGACCATTGCCGTCTTGCGGCGCAGCTTGAGAATATCGGCACGACGCGCATGGCGGCAATCCACCGACAGGTCTTCTACCTGCACTTTTCCCTCATCCGCATGCTCCAGAAAATTCACGCAGCGCAGCAGGGTGGTCTTGCCTGAACCGCTTGGACCAAGAATGGCTACGACGTCCCCCTTCTCTACCTTGAGGTCAATGCCTTGTAGCACCTTATGATTCCCGTAGGATTTATGAATATTAGTTAATTGAATCATGAGACTCCTCCCTTGCTATACAAGGCTACCCTGCGTTCAAGCAGCGCCGTCAGCCGCTCAACGATCACCGTCAGGGCCCAATAGATTACCGCCGCCGCGATGAAGGCCTCCAGGAATTTGAGACTCACCGAGGCTACAACATCCGCTTTTCCGAGAATATCCATCTGCGATACGGTAAAGGCCAGCGTTGAACCATGCAGAAAGCCTACGAACATGTTGCACAGATTCGGCAATACGGCTCCAATAGCCTGTGGTAGGACAATGCGGTACATAGCTTGCGGAGTGCTCATTCCTACGGCCTGCGCCGCCTCCATTTGCCCCGGATCGACAGCCAGAATACCGGACCGGATCATCTCTGACATGTAGGCACCTGCCGTCAAGGAAAAGGCCAGAATCACGAAGACCAGAATCGGTACGGAAGCGGATGTGATCCCCCATCCATAATGCTGGGATAACTTATCAATAATCATGGGCACCCCGTAATAGATCAGGAACAGGTGCAGCAGCATCGGCGTCCCACGTACAAATGATACGTAGAAGGAGCTGAGCGGGTGAAGCACAGGCACTTGATACAACCGGATGAACGCCGTGAGCAGCCCAATCCCGAACCCGAAGATGAGTGGCACCACCGTGATGATCAGAGTGAGCGGCAGCGCCTCCAGAATTTTGAAAAATGAACTGACAATAAATCCGTAATCCAGCGTCATGATCTCACCCCGATTCCCTTCAAGCCCTTCTTCAGCCCACTTGTAACGAATGTCTTCCGCTTCCCGGCCTGCAAAGGCCGCAACTGATGACGCTGGAGTCTGCCCTCGGCAGCCGCCATGATTCTCTCCAGCACAAGCACAATGACGTAATACACGATTGAAAGGCTGATGTATACTTCCAGCGCATGGGAGGTAGCGGAGATGAGAGTCTGCCCCCGCCCCACCATATCCATGACACCTATGGAGAAGGCCAGCGAGGTGTCCTTAAGCGAACCAATCAACGTATTCGCCATATTAGGAAAAGCCACCACTAATGCTTGCGGCGCCACGATTCGCCGGAACGACTGGAATGCGGTCAGCCCGGAAGCATAGGCTGCTTCCGTCTGTCCCTTGTCCACGCTGCGTACGGCACCTCTATAGATCTCCGCGAACGAGGCCGCATCGCTCAGTGCATAGGTCACGATGACAAAGAGCATCGGATCCGCACGTGATAGATCCACTCCCAGTGGTCGCATCAGCTCGGGTAGCCCATAATAGATCAGGAACAGCTTGATCAGAATCGGCGTTCCTCTCATAAAGGAGATATACACCGTCGCGAACTGGCTCAGCAGCGGAATCCGATACAGACGCACTACTGCAAGGAGCAATCCAAGCACCAATCCCAACGAGATGGAGCCAGCCAGCACAATGAGTGTAATATGCAAATATCGCAGCAGCTCTGGCAGGAAATCCAGGACCAGTGACAGATCAAATGCTTTTCCCATACTTCACCGTTCCTCCTCCCGCGATCACGCTATTCCTCAACCGTATAATCTGCCCCCAGCCACTCTGTGCTCAGCTTGGAGAGCGTTCCATCTGCCTTAATTTCCTTCAGAGCCTCGTCGACCTTCGCCTTCAGCTCTTCATTATCCTTATTAAGGATGAAATAGACCTTGGAATTCGATAAAGCCTCTCCTACGGTCTTCAGCTGCGCATCGACCACTTTGTTCTGATAATCAATGGCAAATGGCGTGCTGATCGTCGCATCTACACGTCCCGTCTTGATCTGAGTGATTGTATCCTCACCAGCTCCCGAGTAAACAATATCAATGCCATTTCCGTTGGCTGCATTCCATTTTTCCGCCAGAACAGCCGCATTACTTGTCGCGCCGACAATCAGCTTCTTTCCCTTCAGATCATCAATCGACTTCACATCATTGTTGGACTGGCTAACCACGACCTTGTTCGGGAAAATATTATAGGCCTCATCATTGAACAGGAATTTGGCCTGGCGCTCCTCATTCACTTCCATCTGGTGCGCAATCAAGTCAATTTTGTTGGTCTCCAGGCTGAGCAGCAGATTCTTGAATTCCATTGTACTGAACTCGAATTCATACTCAGGCAGACGCTTGTCGATCTCACGAATCAGCTCTACATCGTAGCCTGTCAGCTTGCCGTTCTCATCAATAAAGCAGACGTTAGGGAATTGTGTCCCCGTACCCACGATAATCTTCTTAACCTGCTCCGTACCGGAGCCAGCCGCCCCGGAAGAGCTTGCCTCGGTATCTTGACCAGTGATGGAGCTGCACCCGGCAAGGGCAATGATCGTGATCATCAATGCAGCTGCCTTGATCATCCGCTTGAATCTGGTGTGCTTTACTGTCATATGGATTCCCCCTATGTGCCGCGCAGCGGTCTTTAATGTATGCCCGACTACCTATGTAACGAATAAATTATAATTATTCACATTTGTAAAGTCGGATTTATGTTTTTCACAGAATATCATCTCGTACTCCTGATCGGCAATGGCTAACTAATAGGAGTTCTTGATGGTGTTATAGATTTTCTTTATTTTACAATCTACAATATTGACCCTTGCCCTCAGAGCTACCCGCAGACTAGGGTAAAAAAGCCGTCGGAATCATCCATGCATGAATCCGGCGACTACTCTCACTTTATCAGATAACACAACAACAGCTACACTCATGCTCATAATCGCTTATGGCCTACAGATGCCCATGCCTGTCTCTATACCAAAGGATGCTAGGTAGTATGTACATGTGCACATCATGTCACATCATGCGTTCATCATGAGTACATCGTGCATACATCATGCCTTACGTGAATCGGAGCGATGATTTAGCTCATCCAGTGCTCGCTCCGCGAGCTCTGCCAGATAACGAGCTGCAAGAGGCAGAGCCTCTTCATCGACCTCAAATGATGGATGATGCCATTCATGCGGACCCGACGTGCCAAGGAATGCGAATAAGCCTGGGGTCTCCTTTTGATAGAGTGCAAAATCCTCCCCAGCCGGAGAAGGAACAGGTATAATGACCTCTAATCCCGCTATCTGGGCAGCCTGTTCAGCAGCCTTCACCCAAGCAGCCGCATTCGTCACTGCTGGCGGCCCCTCGATCCAGCGGACAGAAGCTGTGGTGTCAAATGCCGCGGCTACCCCGGCTGCAATCTGATCGACCCGAGTGCGTACCCGCTGACGAACTCCTTCATCGAAGGTACGTACTGTGCCGTCCAGCACCGCCTTATCAGAAATGACATTCCAGGTCACTCCACTGTGCAAACGCGTCACACTGACGACTGCACTCTCCTGCGCCCCTACATTCCGGCTGACCACAGACTGCAAAGCAGTAATGATATGTGCCGCGACAACGATCGGGTCCAATCCCGCCTCCGGGACAGCAGCGTGCGTGCCACGCCCCTCCACTTCAATGACGAACCCGTCTGCAGCGGCCATTATCGCTCCTTCCTTGATGCCAATCACACCTGTCGGCAGATCGGGCTTGTTGTGCAGACCGAAGACAGCCTCTACCTGCTCCAATGCACCACTGTTAATGACCAGTCTGGCTCCCTTCGCATTCTCCTCCGAAGGCTGGAAGAGCAGCCGCACAGTCCCCTGTAGCTCTGCTTCCTTATGCTTCAAAAGAATACCCGCACCGATCAGAGCTGCCGTGTGAAAGTCATGGCCGCACGCATGCATTTTACCAGGGATCTTGGATGGATAATGATGCGTACTAGCTTCCTGCACGGGGAGGGCATCTATATCAGCACGCAGCGCGACTATCGGACCTCCCCCGCTTCCTACTTCCGCCACAAGCCCTGTCGGGAGCTCAAATTGATCTGCAACACGAATCCCCTCCTCGCCCAGCCAGTCGCGAATGGCGGCAGTCGTCTCATATTCCTCCATAGCCAGCTCTGGATACTGATGCAAATGCCTATAGAACGTTCTGAGTCTCTCGCTACCTGCCGAATCTCCCCCCGTATGTCGCTGTTCTGCTCCCTTCACATCATTACTCATATCACTTGCTCCTCAGGTGACCGCAGTGCCTGACTCAGCAGTTCAAAGGTACGGATGCGATGGGCGAACACTCGTGTAGCTGTCGTCACGACCAATTCATCTACAGCCAGCTTGGCGTGCAGCTCCCGGAGCCGTTGCTCGACCACCTCCCGCGTCCCCCGGATCACATTCGGCTCCAGCACCTCGATCCGATAGGGCTCAGCTGATTGGCGCCCATATTCCTCAGCCTGCTCGACGGAAGCCACTGTCAGCGTCTTACCGCTCTCTAGATGAATTTTCACCAGCATATGTTCGCCAGCCAAAGCCTCCGCTTCGGCCTCACTATTGGCCACGATCACGGATAGCGCCAGAACCACATAAGGCTTACGAACGTGAAATGCGCCCGAGTTCGTGTGTGAATCAGAATGAGCAGTTGTATGTGATTCTGTATGCGACTGAGCATGTGTACGTTGCTGAGATTGTATATGGGATGCCTTCGGAGATGCCGCCTCGAATGACGCCCGATACTGGCAGAACGCCTCTTCAGCCACCGTGATATCTCCGTTTATGAATAGGGAGAATACATAGGGCAGGCCCAGCCTCCCAGCCATTCGTGCACTATCCACACTCGCTCCCAATACGAACAACTCAGGTGGCGAGGAGACTACAGGTGTAGCACGCAAGCCGTGCAAGGGATGTTCGCCAGGTAGCTCATCCTTTAGGAAATGACGCAGCTCCACAAGCTTATCCTCCAGCGATGGAGCTGCGCCAGCATTATTCGACGCTCCTGTCCCTCCATACTCTGTAGCGGCCTCTATGCTCCCTCCCCCTTCTTGCTGCAATGCACGTGTAGAACGAGGCAGTCCTCCGGGAGCTCGCCCGATGCCCAGATCAATGCGATCAGGCCCCAGAGCTGCCAGCACATTAAAATTCTCTGCTACCTTATAAGGGCTGTAATGCTGCAGCATGACGCCGCCAGAGCCCAGGCGAATGGTGTTCGTCTTCGCGAGTAGATGGGAGATCAGCACCTCCGGCGAGGAGCCCACTACGTTGGCAGAGTCGTGATGCTCCGATACCCAGAATCGGTGATATCCGAGCTGTTCCGCCCGTTGGGCGAGCTCGATCGTATGCTGAAATGCCTGCGTAGCACTCTCCCCCTCGTAGATCGGGCTTTGATCCAATATGCTAAGACGAATGGCCATGTAGCTCTCCTCCTGAACTTCTATATTTTCTATAAATGTCGAAGCAGTTCCCCGAATGTATCCGCAAAGGGAGAATGCTCCTCCTTCAAGGTCACTACGCTAATTTGCAGCGACACCCCGGCAACCTCCGGAACATGAATCGGGATCAAGCTTCGCTCATGAACTTCCTTTCTCACAGACAATCCTGGCAAGAAGGCAATACCTGCCCCTTGGAGCACCAGCTTCTTCGCTGTCTCTGAGTTATCCACCTGATAGGTGATATCTGCCGGGTGCTCCAATGCGTCGAAGGCACGATGAATTCGCATCCAGTCTAGAGAACCGCATTCGAAGAAGACAAGCGTCTCGCCGTGCAAGGCCTCCAGACTAATCTGGCCCAGCCCCGCGAATGGATGATCTTCATAGACATACAACTGAATAGGGTCTTCATAGAAAGCAACGGTACGGATAGAAGGATGCATCACCTTGCGCACAAAGGCGAGATCAATCTCCTTGGCTAGCAATCTGTTCACGAGCTGATCCGTAGGAGCCGTAGTCAGCTTGATGCTGACCTCTGGATAGGCCTCCTTGATCTTGGGCAGGAAGTCGGGAATTACATAATTCGATACAGATACCGTACTACCCAGACGCAGGGTCTCCAGTAATTCCTGACGCCGCTGTAAGGAATGCCGTCCCTTTTGAAGCACCTGCAAAATCTGCTGCGCGTAAGGAAGGAACTTTCTGCCTTCATCCGTCAGCACGATTTGCTTGCCCATACGATTGAACAGCTTGCAGCCCAGCTCTCGCTCCAGAGTCTGGATACGTGCCGTTACCGACGGTTGAGACAGGAACAGAATTTCGGCTGCTTTGTTGAAGCTGCCATAATGATGGATATAGACGAATGCCTCAATATTCTCGATATTCATATGCCGCCTCCGCACAGGCGTCTTATAGACACCTTTAAATACAACATAACCAATTAACTTACTTGGTTTTTTTGTATCATAATGCGGACTTACGCTGCTGTCAACCAATGGATAATCTCCTAATGGCTTATTCTCTCTTCGAATCCCTAAGAAATGGCAGACTGAGTAGTAGCCAACGTCTCTGTAAGCTCCTGTAGGGAGCGCTCCAGTCGTTCAATAATTTCTGCTGACAGGGAGAACCCTCCTTGCTCCAGACGAGTAATTCCCTGATCAACTGCATAGACGCCTCCCAGCAGATGTCTCGCCCCCAGTGCAGACAGCACAGGCTTCAGCGCATAATCAATGGCTAGCAGATGAGCTATTGAGCCGCCAATGACGAGCGGAAGCACAGGCTTTCCTCGTAATCCCTCCTGTGGAATCAGGTCCAAAAACAACTTCAGTACACCGGAATAAGCCGCTTTATATACTGGAGTCGCCACGATTACAGCATCAGCTGCCTGCACGCTTGCTAATGCCTGCTTGACCGCCGTGCTGTTAAAGTCGGCATATATCAAGGCCTCAGCTGGCAGAGCTGATACCTGAATGACCTCCACAGACAGTCCCGCTCTCTCCAGCACTTCCGCGCTGTAGCTGGTCAGCCCGGTAAGTCGTGAGCTCACCGAAGGTGCGCCCGAAATGATTACTACATATGGCATATCATGACCTCCTGATCCGTTGAGGGAATGGGGTAGAATTCTTTCTTCCCCCCGTATACTTGACTGGTCGCTGCTGTAGCTGGTGCATCCACGGATGCCGTGGACGACTTATAATCTGCTGCATACTGATTGATCGGAATCGGCAGCCCCAGATTCCCTCGCAGCGTGTCCGCCTCATATTCCGTGCGGAAGAGTCCACGTTGCTGCAGGATCGGTACAACTTGCTCCACAAAATCAGCAAAGCTGGAAGGCACACCGCCTGCCACAATGAAGCCATCTGCTGCCCCGGCCTCGAACCAGGCTTGCAGCTTATCAGCAATCTGCTCCGGAGTGCCAATGAAGCCCGTCCGTGGAGTCGCTTCCCGCAATGCCACCTCGCGCAGCGTCAGCTTCTGCTCCTGAGCCTCCCGCTTGATTCGATCCGTCGTACTACGAAAGCTGTTTCCGCCTAATTCTCCGATCTCCGGGAACGGCTCATCCAGCGCATATTGTCCAAAATCATGATGCTCGAAATACCGGCCCAGGTAATCCAGCGCATTCTGAATCGTGACCAGCTTCGCCAGCTCCCAGTATTTCTGCTCGGCCTCTTGCTCCGTCTCTCCTACGATGACGTTGATCCCTGGCAGAATTACAATATCCTCCGGTGATCTTCCAAAGGCCACCGCACGCTGCTTGACATCCTGATAGTAATCCCGGGCTGACTCAAGAGTCTCATGGTTCGTGAATACCGCATCTGCGTGCTTCGCGGCCAGAGTCTTGCCATCCTCCGAGGCCCCGGCTTGGAAGATGACTGGCTGACCTTGACGAGAACGAGCGATATTCAGTGGTCCTTTGACCGAGAAGAACTCACCTTGATGGTTGAGCGTGTGCAGCTTCTCTGGATCAAAAAATACACCTGCCTCCTTATTACGTACAAAGGCATCATCCTCCCACGAATCCCACAGTCCCTTGGTCACCTGCAGATATTCATCTGCAATCCGGTAACGCAGCGGATGCTCGGGATGCTGCCCCTTGCTGAAGTTCAGGGCAGAGCCCTCTAGTGGGGACGTCACGACATTCCATCCGGCACGACCATCGCTCAGCTGATCCAATGAGGCGAATTGACGAGCCACCGTGAATGGTTCGCTATACGTCGTGGACAACGTGCCGACAAGACCAATTCGCGAGGTCACGCCACCAAGAGCGGATAGAACGGTAATCGGCTCAAAGCGATTGAGAAAGTGTGGAAGAGATTTCTCCGTAATATAGAGCCCATCTGCTACGAAGAGAAAATCGAATTTACCTTCTTCCGCCTTGAGTGCTTGCTCCTTATAGAAGCTGAAGCTAACACTCGCATCTGGCTGGGCATCAGGATGTCTCCATCCTGCCATATTACCGCCTACCCCATGCAGAATAGCACCCAACTTGATTGATTTGCGTTGACTCATGAATCATCTCCACCTTTCGCATACTTTCGCTTAATGCACCTTGGGCAACGAACGGCCCACACTTGCTCTTGTATATGGCCTCCTATTGGCCACACACCCCGTACTACAGCATTGTTTATGCCTGGCTATATATGAATCCTGGTTGAATTTCGGTAAGCTTGCACCTTGACCAGATCAAATGTGAGTGTAGAGCCGCTGCAAGCGGGGAGCCCTGTCGACCATTGTTGAGCTTGCTGTTCTAATGAACGAATTTGAATAGCTGATGAAGAGCAAGCTTAAAGATGGGCACTTCATTTCTCTAGGGCTTCCCCACTTTCCGCTTACGACTACGCTTCCCGGGATCATTCAACCTAAAATCAAATTCAGTCAAGGCACTAATGGAGTGAATGAGCTGTCAGAGCCAGAGGCTATATCTCACGAGGCCAATCCGCCGAATTACGAGACGACCTCTTCTCCAGCGGCGGCCAACAGCTGCTCCAGCTTGGCCAGATCAGGCTCCAGCAAAGCCTCATAGACTGCGCCCCTGCCTACCTCCACCACAGGCACGTGACGAATGCCATACTTCAATTCCAGCACGTCGCGCAAAATGTCGTTGCCTGATACTTCAATATTTTGATAAGGCCGATTCTTGGACTCCAGATAAGACTTCACTTCTCCGCAGAAATGACAGCCTTCCTTACTCCAAAGGACAACAGTAGTGGATGATGGCATCAAATAACCTCCCAATCATGGTATATGGATAGAATAAAATAAGCTTCAATACTTTATAATACCTATCTGTTAAATAGGAATTATGATGTTAAATCTACTCCCTCCCCTGATCAACGTCAATTGAACTCCAATAGATTATGACTATTCACAGATAGAACAATTCAATCTGAAGCCGCACACAACTCCTTAATATTAAGAAAACTTAATTAAATTAGCGTATGCCTCCATCCGATATAATCTCTAAATTGTGTGGTTATTTAAAAGGGGATAAGCTGATGTCATTTAAAAATTCACGCTTTGTTCATGCGTTTCTCACCTTCACTTCGCTCCGTCAGACAGCTGGCCGTATTGTGTTATCTTCTTTACTCGTCGTGATCGTCTGTGTGTCCGTTCTGTCCGTCACGTTCTATGTGCCGACCTCGAAGGAGACCATCAACCGATTGGAACACGAAATGGAGATGAATACGAAGCTGCTGGCAGAGCAAGTTGACAGTCAGCTCTCGGATAAACGTACCATCCTGCAAATATTAGCCGAGGATGGTGCAGAGTACGGGGAAGAGCATGAGCTGCATCTTAACAACATTAATCGCTCGCAGCAGCTTCACCCTGAATTCACATCCATGATCTACTCCCTTGATCCGACAGGGAAGTCTGCGTTCGATCTCACAGGTAAAGAGATTGACGTGTCTGGGCGTAGCTATATCAAGGATATACAGGCAGGCCAGTCGTTTGTATCTGATCCGGTACTGTCCAAGGTGGATAATCAGATCATTGTTGTAATTGGAGCACCACTAATGAAGGATGGACAAGCCTTCGGCTTCTATCTGGCCTCGTATCCAATCGGCTCGGTGGTAGAGAAACTGAGCTCCTTCACACATGGCGAGACAGGGCGAGCGATCATGACAACCTCTGACGGTACATTTATTTATTTTGCGGACGAGTCCTATATTATGAACAAGAAAATCTCGGATCTGGGCAACCCCGCTCTTGAAGAGGCATTCGCCGATGCTGTGCAAAATGGCGCTACCTCGGTAAGCTTCAATCAAGACGGGACCAACCAGCTATCTTATATCGTGAAGACGGATTTGAATTGGCTTGTTGTCACCAATCTGGAGGAGAGTGAATTTCTACAGCCGATCAGAGCCATGCTCATGCTTGTGTTGCTCGTCGGAACAGGTATGATTATTGCGGCCCTCATCCTGAACGTTTTTATTGCACTGAAGATTGTCTATCCGATTCGTCAGTTGACACAAGGTATTGACAAGCTAGCACAAGGCGACCTTACACATCGCATCCCGGTCAAAGGAAATAACGATATTAGCACGGCACTTCATGCCTATAACACGGCTATTGAGAGAATGCGCGAATTAATGCAGGATGTGAGCGGCCTAAGCGGGCAGCTGAGCAGCTCTGCCCACCAGCTTGCGTCAGGAGCTGACCAAGGCTCACAGGCAGCACAAAATATTTCAGAAGCTATTGTCATCGTTGCCGAGAGTTCAGACCAGCAGACCGCAAGTGTTCAGGACGGTAGCCATGCCGCCGAGAATATAGCCCTGCAGATCAACGGTATTGCTGTACATAGCACTGATGCAGCGAAGATCGCTACAGCAGCCTCTACTCTGGCAACTGACGGCCATACAGCCATGGATCAGCTGAACGGAAAGATGAGCGAGATGGAGCACGGAATTAGTGAGCTATCGGGCACGATTCAAGATCTGAGCACACTATCCGCCAAAATTGAGGAGGTCGTCAGCGGCATTAGTCTTATCGCCCGTCAGACCAACATTCTCTCCCTGAATGCCGCTATTGAAGCTTCACGGTCCGGGGAAGCCGGGCGGGGCTTTGCTGTTGTCGCCGATGAAATCCGCAAGCTTGCCGGGCAGTCGATGGCATCGGCGGAGCAGATTGCTGGCATCATCGGCAGCATACAAGGGGAGATCCAGCGAACCATGCAGGCCTCCGAGCTCACCGTTGCCCAGGCCCTTCAGGGCAGACAAGCTGGTGAAGCGGCCAGTGAGCTGTTCACCCGGATTCGCTCTTCAATAGGACAGGTAGCCGACAGCATTCACAGCGTATCGGCAGCAGCGGATGAGATTGCATCAGGTACTGACAGCCTTGTCGATTCCATTCGTCATATTGCCAAGTCAGCCAACGAGACCGCAGCGGAATCACAAAACGTCTCGGCAGCAGCACAGCAGCAGATGGCGTCCATGGAAGAGATTGCTTCCTCCTCGGCAGAGCTGGCCAGCATGGCCGAAAGACTGCGCACGCAGATTGCACAGTTTAAGCTGTAAAGCGAACCATTCCTAATAATAGAGCAGGCTTTATAGGCTGGCTTTTATAGAGCAGAATTTGCAGGACAGAGAAGCAGCCTTGCAAGCTGTTCTTGAAGAACAGATATGCGACCTTCATGGGTCGTTACGGATCGCAGACGAACTCCTTGTTTCGAAAGAAGCACGGGAGCTCGTCTGTTTTTTATCACAAGCCATCCCCCTTCCCTTACGTGATCAACAAAAAAGCCTGTAGAGCAGTTCCTCGCGGAACCTTGTCTACAGGCCGATTGGAGGAGTATCCCTCCGACGACTAACTCTATGAATCTTCTTGATCATCTCTCCATGACCATCAGCTCAGCAGCAATCTCTGTCGCGTCGCACCTCACACCTGTACCTTCTGAACCGCTTCATTCATCTCCTGTGTGCGTTCCTGCAACTCCTCTGCCGTCTGGGCAACCTTCTGGAAGATCACCTGTTGCTCATTCGTCAGCTGATAGATTTCATTGGACTTATCGGAGACATCTGCCGCAATTCGGAATATGGAGTCCACCGAGGCAGCTGCCTCTTCCGTGCTGGCTGTAATCTCCTCGACCGAGGCCGATACCGATTGCACACGACCAGCCACCAGTTCGAAGACGTCAACGACATGGACAAATGCCTGCTCTGCTTCTCTTGAGGACGTAACTCCCTCACGAATCTCTTGTCCGGCTACCTCCATCTGTGTACCGATCTGGTCCGATTCTCGCTGAATGCCGTGCAGCAGCTCCGAGATCGTATGAACAGAGACGCTGGAGGCCTCCGCCAGCTTCCTTACCTCTTCAGCAACCACCGCGAAGCCCTTGCCATGTTCTCCTGCACGAGCCGCCTCAATCGAAGCGTTCAGAGCGAGCAGCTTCGTCTGACTTGCGAATTCCTCCAGCGTATTCAACGCGCCGCCAATCTGCTGCGAGTAGCCCTGAAGCCCTCCTGCCATCACTGTTACCTCCTGAGCCACGGTAGCAATTCGCTCAACCTGCGCTCTCAGCTGCGCCATTCCCTGCTTGCCAGACTGAGCTGAAGCCAGTGCCCCAGTAGCTGCATCCGCTACAGAAGAGGCAGACTCGGAGATCAGCACGATGCCTTTGGATATCTCCTCCATGACCTGTGCACTGTCCTCTGCCCCTTGCCTTTGGGTATGGGCACCTTGCCGAATATGTTCTACAGCTTGGTCTACGGTGCGACTCATCTGCAGCATGGCCTCGGCATTACGGTTGAACTGGTGAGCAGAGCTCATCAACGTATCTGCCGTAGCTGTCACACCCGCAATCATTTGCGCCAGCATCTGATTCAGATTCCCTGACATATAGATCATCGCCTTGAAGGTACTGCCGATCTCATCCTGACTTTTCAACGGATAACGGGTCAAGATATGATTGGCTTCGGACAGCTCACCCTTGGCCATACGATCCACACTTCGCTTCAATACCTGTAGTGGGCGCAGCCCCTTATGTACGAACCACAACACAATAATAATTCCAGCAATCGTAATGACGGTCAGTCCGATATAAAATGGAATACTGGAGCGAATAATGCCCTCCTCAATCTCATCCAGACTGGATACTGAGGTGTCGATGCCAAGCACACCAATCATCGTGCCCGAAGCATCCACAATCGGGGCATAGGAGGAGATATAGTCCCCATATTCGGGATTGCGAATAATGGATGAGCTTGCGGTCTGACCCTGCTGCAGCTCCAGCACGGCCTCCTCCGGAATATCCGTCACTTCATTCATCGGTGAAGCCAGCGCCTCATCACGCATACCATCCACCATGATCAGGGGCTCACTTCCGTCAAGCACGACAAAATACACATACATAGCCCCGATTCGTTCACGAAAATCATCCAGCTCATCCCGGATCTGGAGTGATGTGCTATTCTCCTGCCGATCTCTGGCTACCTCAGCATAGAGCTTCGTATCCATTTGGGAGGCGTAGCTCTGGGCAATCTGTATATTGTAGCGGGTAATCGCTTCCTGGGCAGCCTCCTTCATTATCATTAGCTGCAGCAGTAAGCTTCCTGTAGAGATGATGACCATCATCAACGTAACTATCGTACCGATGCGAACCACTAAATTCTGCCTGAACAACCTCATTCGACCACACGCTTCCTCTCGCTACATCCACGTCTTTTTTGCCCAAGAGATCGTTAACACCCGACCGCCGTCTCCATTTGGTTCTTTTCTACCAGGAATGTACCTGACAATCTTAAATGTACATATCTCAAAGCTTAATGATATTATCGGCATTTCCCGATGCTTATTGCACTCTTTGCAGGCAGGATATTCACTTATTTTATGGGCTTGGTTGTAGAGCAAACCTTCATGTTACGATCAGATTATTGCATTTGTGCTGTACATACGAAGAAGCATGTTCATTTAATTATTAATAGCGGATACTTTGGTAGAAAATGAGCCAGTGCTGCAATAAAGAGCCTAGAGCAGCTCCACAATCAGAACCACCCGTATAACGGGTGGTTTGCTCTGCGGCTGAAAGCCTTTGTTACTGGCCAGCCCTAAAAGGGCATTGAATGATTCGCCAACCGCACTACTTTTTCCGCTACCCCTAAAGGGGTTTTTTCTATCTCTTCTTTCGATTACCTTTGGTTTCTTCTCCTGTAAATGGATCGATGTATTCTTCCATTGTTATTTGTTCCGCGACGATATCTTCCTGCAATTGTTTGCGGATATATTCTTCTATCACTTTCTTGTTTCTTCCCACCGTGTCCACATAAAATCCTTTGCACCAAAATTTCCGATTCCCATACCGATACTTCAGATTGGCATGTCGATCAAAAATCATTAAGCTACTCTTTCCTTTTAAATATCCTATAAAAGCGGACACACTTAGTTTCGGTGGAATACTCACTAGCATGTGAATATGATCCTTACACGCCTCTGCTTCAATTATTTCTACGTTCTTTCTCTCGCATAATTGTCGCAATATTCTACCTATATCTTGCTTCAACTTTCCGTAAATGACCTGTCGTCTATACTTTGGGGCAAACACAATGTGGTACTTACAATTCCATTTTGTATGTGCTAAACTGTTCACATCAGATGACATCTGTATCCCTCCTGTTGTGCGATAAATTCGGTTGGCGAACCAAATTTATTGTAACACCAGGAGGGATTTTTTTTATACATCGCTGAAAGCTCTCCCGAACCATACGCATAGCGTATGGTTTTCTTTTTACAAAAAAGCAGGAGAGAGATCCCTAAAGAATCTCCCTCCTGTTATGCAAGATATATTTTTGCCGTACGGTTTCCTTACTGTTGCCTTACAGTTATACAGCGGCATCCTTCCTCTTGAACCCGATCAGATTCAAGGCGAATACAAATAGTGGAATCCCCGTAATCAGCCCCCACATCCCGAAGAAATGCTCCGACATCACCAGCACAATGAATGTGTAGAAGATCGGAACACTGACCTTCTTGGACATTAGCTTCGGATTCAGGAAATACGCCTCCAGCATATGAATGAACACGATCAGAATCAGCAGATACGCTACGTAATGGAGCCCTCCAAGACTGTAGGCAATAAGACTAAGTGGCGCCATGGAGAGCACGACTCCAGCGACTGGAATTAAGCCTGCTGCGAAGATGACTACAGCCAGCCCCAGCAGATTCGGGAAGCCCATCAGCCACAGCACGGCGGTAGTAATCGTACAATTAATCAGAGAGATAGCCACCTGTGCCTCCAGCACCTTGCCGAACGTGCTCAGGAACAGTCTGCCTAGCTCCCCCGCCTCGCGGAAGAACCAGCTGAAGCGGCTTTCCTGGAAGGAGGCTGTGAAGCGGCCAATGTATTTCGTGTCCAGCAGGAAGAACAGGCTTAGTACAATCGCTAGCACGAGTTGGGTACCCAGATGACTGGTCTTCAGCAGGAACTCCATACCTGGGGTGATCAGACTCTCCAGATGAATACCCTGCATGAATGTGACGAGGAGCTGGCTCCATTCATTTTCATGCGGATTGTGAAAGGCCTCTTGGATCATAACGTACAGCTCATTGACCTGGGTCGATACGAGCGGCACCATTCGATATACACCCCAAGCTACAACCGAGAGCAGAAGAACATAGAGTGAGATGACGATCAGAGCCGGTGGAAGCCGTACAATGCTGGATAATCGCTTCGTGACAGCCCTATACAGACTTCCAATCAAGATGATCAGAATCAATGTGAGCAGCAGGACGTTCATCATACTTTTCAGGGAGACTACAAGCAGACTAAGCACAACTAGTACACTGATCCGCCGGAATGAAGCATGGTTCAATACTTCTTTTATGTTCAATATCATTACTCCTCTATTATGGCATCATTTGCCGCTCTTCCACCGTATCGCTTCTGCGGATGATTTCACACGTAATATATCACAATTTGACGAAATATTTCAGTTTTTCTTGTTTGGTGTCTGCCCTACTCAACTGTTTCACTGGCTACGGATCTGACACATCCGAGTTAGCATGTGTTCCCCCGCCAATTTCATCCAGCAGCAAGCATGTCGAATTTATGTAAATTTTGTAATAAAAATTGATTTTCCTATGTATAAAGTATCACTATCTTTCATCGCTATGCAATTCCAATGCCAAATATGTAAATTTTTTAGGTCATTAGTACGATATATTAATCATTGATCTCTAACAAGTGATGTAGGAGGGACTTCTAAAATGAAATTGAAAAGTAAGTTAATGAAGAGCTGAAGCCATGGCTCGCAGAGATGCAGGCGAATAGCGCGGGGCAAGCCGAGTACACCTATCAGGGCAAAGACTCACTGCTCTTCTATAATCAAGTACCAAGCACCGGCTGGATTGTAGGGTCCGTAATCTCGACGGATCTTGCCTATAGTGAGTTTTACAAGCTGCGTAACCAGTTCACCTTAATTATTATGGCCACGTTAGTCGTTGTCCTGGGGATTGCTTATATTATTGCCAGAGGCTTCGTGAATCCTTTAATCCGTCTGAAGAAGCTGTCGCAGCAAATGTCTGATGGTGACTTCACACAGCGTATTACCATTAAGGGCAAGGATGAAGTGGCTGAGCTCGGTACCGCCTTCAATCTCATGTCTGAGCAGCTCGGTAGCCTGCTCAAGCAAGTATCCGGGTCTGCAGAGCAGGTTCATGATATCTCCTCCGAGCTGAACCAACACACCCAGAGCACCAAGCGTATTGCCGAGCAGATTGCGGTAGCGGCTGATGAGCTGGCTATGGGCTCAAGCTCTCAGGCTGAATCCGTATATGACGGCTCTGCCCGACTGAGCGAGATGAGTGACGCCGTTAGTGGTATTAACCGTAATGTAGAGCATTCGGTAACGATGATGCAGGAAGCGACCAATGCAATGAATGCTGGGCTACAGGCTGTCAATGAGCAGGTCACGATGTCCTCCGACAACCAACGCTCGATTGAGGGAGTAAAAAATTCTCTCTCCCAGCTGGCCGAGCGCTCTCAGCAGATCGAGGTCATTGCAGGCATGATTCACGGCATCTCTACTCAGACGAATCTACTCGCGTTGAATGCATCTATTGAGGCAGCACGTGCAGGGGAATCCGGCAAAGGGTTCGCCGTTGTCGCGGAGGAAGTCCGCAAGCTGGCTGAGCAATCCGCGAATGCCGTCAAAGAGATCATGGTGCTCCTGAGTGACGTTCAATCGGCCAGCGAGCAGACGATTCAGGATGTCAATGCAGCTGAATCCACAGCGGAGCGACAGGTGTCAGGCGTGAATGAGATGCGCTCCTCCTTTGAGCGTATACGCCATTCCATAGAAGGCATGAGTCAGCAGATTGATGCTGTATCCTCAGCCACTAAGGATCTGGATGCGAACGCAAGCCGAATCGCGGATGTGATCTCGGGCGTGGCCTCCATGTCGGAGCAGAGTGCTGCTTCTACTGAAGAGGTCGCATCGTCCACTCAGGAGCAATTCAATTATATTACCAGCATTACAGAACGCTCCAAGGAACTGACTGAGCATGCAGATATGCTGCTACAAGAGGTCAATAAGTTCAAAATTTGATTTTGCTAACTAACTTGTCATAGATTAAGTCATAGTTGTCCTGGTATGTAATACATAGCTTAGCGCCAAAAAAGCCCCTGATCTCCAGCGAAAATTCGTTGGCATCAGGGGCTTCTTCTATTATAGTCTCGCGCTGCAATACATTGTATGCATGATTTCTGTCCTATACGATTGAAGCTTCAAGCTTAATTCGTTCCCACCTTATGTGGTTACGAGTTCCTTGACTTCATCATATTCATCGTTAATATCCCCGACAATCTCCTCCAGGATATCTTCCAACGTCACCATACCAATCATGACATTGGCTTCATCTGTCACGAGTGCCATATGCACACCCGTCTGCTGCATCTTGATCAATACATTACGGATTGGCAAGGTACTCTTGAACTTGGGAATATGATGAATGAATCGGTCCATGTCGTACTCCCGTCCTGCTGCTACGCTGGTCAGAATCTCCTTCGTGTTCAGGAAGCCGAGAATGGAGTTCCGATCCTGATTACTTGTCACCGGATAGCGGGTATACTCCTGCTGATTGACGACCTTCACCATATCCTCCAGAGACATGGACTGGTCCAGCGTCACCATATCCTTGCGCGGAATCATAATTTCCTTCAGAATCCGTTCGTCAAAGGCAAAGATGTTCTTCAGATAGCCCATCTCCGTCTGATTGATCTCACCCAGCTCATAGCTCTGGTTCACAATCAGCTTGAGCTCTTCTTCGGAGTGCACCGTCTCGTGACCCGCTGGTTTGACTCCAAACAGCTTCAGCAACACACGCGCAGAGTTGTTCAATGCGGTAATGAACGGATACATAATTTTGCCGAACCAATATAGAGGTCCTGCAAGAAGAAGTGTCATCTTCTCAGCATATTGAATAGCCAGCGTCTTCGGAGCCAATTCCCCAATCACGACGTGCAAGAACGTAATGATCGACAGGGCAATAGCATAGGACAGCACAGTAGACAGTGCCGCAGGTACATTAAACGCCTCAAACACAGGATGTAGCATCTTCTCCACGGTAGGCTCACCCAACGCCCCCAACACGAGTGCTGTTATGGTGATACCCAATTGACAGGCAGACAAGGAGTAATCCAGATCATGAGCTACCTTCTTGGCTACAATCGCCCGCTTATTACCCTCTGCAATCAATTGATCCAATCTGGACATCCGGACCTTCAGCACGGCGAATTCCGCACCGACGAAGAACGCCGTCAAACCAATAAATATCGCTACCAGCACCAAATTCAATATTATAATTCCGTCCAATGTATCCCTCCTGTGAGGGACTCACCTCCATAGGTTATGAATAGTTGTTACAATCCATCGTTATGCCAACGATTCCGTTATGTCCATCATTCGGAACGTTGCAGAATCACGCTCTTGATCTGATGATTATCCATCTCTGCTACCGTCCAGACATGTTGCTCTTGCTCAATGACGTCTCCCGTGTTGACGTTCATCGACTTTTGATACTGAATCCACCCACCGATGGTCGTAATATCCTCGTTGCGTTCGAACAGAAGACCCAGCTGACGCTCAATATCGTCCAACAGCACACGTCCATTAATGACGTATTGATCATCTGCAGTCTGCTGAATATCAGCTCGCTCATCCGCATCGAATTCATCACGGATCTCACCGACGATCTCCTCCAGCACATCCTCCATGCTCAGAATCCCGGACGTACCGCCATACTCGTCAATGACTACAGCCATATGCACACGATGCTGCTGCATCTTGATCATGGCCTCCTGTACGGGAGTCACCTCGGATACATAGGGCAGATCACGTGCAAATTCCTCAAGACTGTATTCAGTACCCTCTACCATCTTCGGAAGCATCTTCTTCACGTTCACCACACCGATAATTCGGTCCTTGTCACCAGCTTCGATGACAGGGTAACGGGTGTAATTATATTCATCCAGGATCGGGATAATATCCTCATACGTCATATCCTTATCCAGCGTGATGAGATCTATCCGCGGCACCATGATGTCTCTGGCGACACGCTCATCGAAGGAGAACACATTATCCAGATATGACAGCTTCGTCTTGTTGATCGCTCCACCCTCATAGCTCTGATTCATGATAATACGGAGCTCCTCCTCGGAGTACCCCTCTTCATGACCAGCCGGCTTCACACCGAAGCTGCGCAGAATAACACGAGAAGAACCATTTAGCGCCCAGATGAATGGGTACATGATTTTACCGAACCAGTACAGAGGACCTGCAAGCAGCAAAGTCGTCTTCTCGGAGAACTGGATCGCAAGCGTCTTCGGAGCCATCTCTCCGACAACCACGTGTAGGAACGTAACAAGTATAAAGGCAATGGCATAAGAAGCGATGGAAGATGCTGCTCCCGATACGTTCAAGGCACTGAACACAGGGTAGAGCAGGCTTTCTACAGCAGGCTTACCAAGTGCACCAAGTCCCAAGGCGGTGACGGTAATACCCAACTGACACGCAGACAGATAGTAGTCCAGATCTCCCGCTACTTTTTTGGCTACAATAGCCTTCTTATTACCTTCTGCAATGATCTGGTCAAGCCGGGACATCCTTATTTTGACTACGGCAAATTCAGATGCAACAAAAAATGCGGTTAACAGCAATAAAATAACCAGCAAGACTAAGTTCGTCAGGGTGATTATGTCCAATGATTACCCTCGTAAGAGGGATTCACCTCCAAAATATTTACAGCACGCAGAAGCCCCTTCGCTACAAGCGTTGGCTACTGTCGAGCTATCTATTGTTATATTAGAATGTCAATGTACGTGCCACGGCATACGCTCACCGATACACTTCGGTCCGTAAGACGCGATAATTCATAAAATACTGCTCGGGCCACTCCACAATGAATAGGCCTGACAGCCATTTGTTCCATATGCTCACCTTACTGATGAACACGAGCTCATAAGTAACTTGAATAACTTACGCTTCAACAACTCACGCTTCGCTTCCGTCCGGATATGAAGGCGGAATACGTGAGAAGAGCACAACCAATTACAATCGCCAAACAACGAGTATACAGTGACGCCTTCCCATCTAAAGTCCACCTCCCTTCCCGCGATTTATTTGTTGACAAAGATTATATCACATCTGACCTTGAACCATCCAGTCGCACGTCATGGTTTTGGGGAGATGCACCTTGTAGTCCAACAGTTGTCTGGGTTGAAGCCACGCTGATGCGATGCTGGAACCTCCACAAAATCATTTACCCCCGCAATGCATTTTTATATCGTATTCAAAAAAAAGAGTGCGAAGACCACTTTGGCCCCCACACTCCGCTATAACCAACATTTGCTCTGGAATCCTAGTGTCAGGTAGACGAGTTATGCTGCATTGGATTTTTCCTTTTGCTTACTTCCGGAGAGGAACCAGCCCGCGACTGCGATGATGATCAGAACCGCATAGAAGGTAAGCTTCCAGCCTGTCGACTCAGCAAAATCATGCGGAATCACATGTACCGCGGGGTGAGCCAGCGTGTGAACTCCCAGCTTGACACCGACCCAACCAACAATGAAGAATGCAGCGATCTCAAGTGCTGGACGGCTCTCTAGGAGCTTCACGAAGAACGTAGCTGCAAAACGCATAATGATCAGACCGATGAAGCCACCGAGGAAAATAACGATGAAATGACCGCCGTCCATACCACCGATGTTCGGCAGATTAGTCGTTGGGAGTGCAACAGCCAGCGCAACAGCAGCTAGAATGGAGTCGATGGCGAAGGCAATATCCGCTATCTCTACTTTAAGCACCGTTGTCCAGAAGCCACTCTGCTTCTGTTCCTTTTTCTCACGCTTGGCGGCAGCTTCCTCACCTTTTCTCACAATAAGCTTACGGGCGATATGATTCGCAGCAATGAACAACAGATAGAGCGCCCCCAGTGCCTGTACTTGCCAGACGTCCACCAGGAACGAGATCGCGAACAGGGATGCAAAACGGAAGACAAATGCTCCAGCAAGACCATAGAACAATGCCCTCTTACGCTCTTTCTCCGGTAGATGCTTGACCATAATCGCCAGCACCAGCGCATTGTCCGCGGCGAGCAGACCCTCCAGTGCCACCAGCACCAGCAATACCCAACCATACTCCAACAACAATCCCAAATCCATAATCCATCCTCCTTCGACATCATGTGTCATGTGTATTTAGTTTTGCCCAAAAGAAAAGAGACCTTTGCCTTGAATCGGCAAAGGTCTCGCTAACAATGCTGTCGGTGCAGTGCCAATAGAACCGGAGGCCGTAACCCGGCACTCGTAATGACGACTCTATTGTAAAAGCTACTCCCCTTCTGGAGTGGTCCTTCTTATTCAATTGAACAACCTATATGGAGGTAGTACGGAAGACAAAACAACGTGGTTTCATTTGTTTCATTTTTATTTTTCGCTCATACTATCGGATTGGTTTGGATGCTCCGAATACTATGTAACATGTATACACCATTTTCATGATGGCAAAACACGTCATGTCCTAAATATAAAAAAAGCAGCTCTGACTATTCGTAGTCGAGCTGCTTGTGTGGCAATACATTATGCTGCTTGCGATGTTTGCTTTTCCTTGTCTTTGCCCCCGGAGAGGAACCAGCCCGTCACTGCGATGATGACCAGCACAATGTAGAAGGTCAGCTTCCAGCCTGTCGACTCGGCAAAGTCGTGCGGAATGACACCAATTGCAGGGTGAGCCAGGGTATGAACAGCAAGCTTTACTCCAACCCAGCCGACAATGAAGAATGCGGCCACTTCAAGTGCAGGACGGCTCTCCAGCAGCTTCACGAAGAGGGATGCGGCAAAACGCATAATGACCAGACCAATGAAGCCACCCAGGAAGATGACAATGAAATGTCCACCATCCATGCCGCCGATATGCGGCAGGTTTGTCTTTGGCAAAGCAACAGCCAGGGCTACTGCGGCCAGGATGGAGTCAACAGCGAAGGCAATATCGGCAACCTCTACCTTAAGTACAGTTACCCAGAAGCCGCTCTGCTTCGGCTGCTTGCCCTCTTCCTTGGCAGCAGAGTCCTCGCCCTGCTTCAAAATGAGCTTGCGTACGATATGATTCGCGGCGATGAACAACAGGTAGAGCGCACCAATCGCTTGCACTTGCCATACATCCACCAGGAAAGAGATAACGAACAAGGATAAGAACCGGAAAATAAAAGCCCCAAACAATCCATAGAATAAAGCTTTTTTACGTTCCTTCTCTGGCAAGTGCTTAACCATAATCGCCAGCACGAGCGCGTTATCCGCTGCCAGGAGTCCTTCCAGTGCTACCAGCACCAATAACACCCAACCATACTCTAACAACATTCCTAAATCCATGCCCATCCTCCTTTGATATCAATGCATCTATGACTAAATTTGCCCAAAAGAAAAGAGACCTTTGCCTTGGGTAGGCAAAGGTCTCGCTAACAATGCTGTATCTGCATTGCCAATAAAGCCGGAGGCTCAAAATGAGCACTCGTAATGACGACTTTTACTGTAAAAGCTACTCCCCTTTTAGGGTTGTCTAGCATATATCATTGGTGTGTCTATCCGTCTATGAAGATAGTACGGTAGACATGACACTAAGTTTCATTTACCAGATATTGCGTCCTAGATATGCAAAATATGAACCTTAAAGTTATTATAAGGAAAGTAATAGGCTCTTACAATCTTTTTTTTCTCTTGTCTATCAGGCTAGGTAGCATCTTTGCCAACATACGGTTCAACATGTACATGTACATCGGAGATATCATGCTCGACCTTCAATTGGTTCTCTACATGAGTGGAGATATCATGAGCCTCCGTTAAATCCAGGTCAGCCTTCACATACAAAATAATATCTACATTGGTATTGCTGCCGTAGGATCTGGCTCTGATCGTCTTCACACCCTGTACACCTGCTACCGTCAACACGGTATCTCTATAGGAATCGATCTTCTCCTCATCGTATCCGTCTGTTAGATGATGAGTTGCATCACGAAAAATATCCCATGCTGTCTTACAAATTAATAAGCCTACGAGAACAGCTGTTAACGGATCCAGCCAAGGCAAGCCAAACTGTGAACCCACAATTCCGAGGACGGTACCGATACTTACCCATGCATCCGAGATATTATCCTTCGCAGCAGCCATAAGTGCCTGACTGCGTATCTTCTCGGCAAGCTTCTTATTGTATCTATAGACGAAATACATAACAACCGCACATATGATTCCGGTATAAGCTGCCACAGGATCAGGGGATTCCTGGCGTCCCGCAAAGATCGAGCCTACTGCTCCGTACAATACCTGCAGACCCACGGCCATCATTATAAAAGATGCTACCAGAGATGCAACTCCCTCTGCCTTCCAGTGACCATATGTATGATCTCGATCCGCAGGACGCTGAGATAGTCTCAGTCCAATCAATACTGCTATAGATGCAATGATATCGGTCGCGTTATTCAAGCCATCTGCCTTCAATGCTTCTGAATCTGCAGCATAGCCAATGAAGAGCTTGAAAAAAGACAGGATAATATAAGCGACGATGCTTATAATCGCCCCTTTTTCGCCCATCCTCAGATTATCGTATTTCAACTGTTCCAACTCGTTAATCCTCCCCAGCCAATAACTTGAACATGACACTTATGTTATCAAGCGAGAATCGTGTGGGTCTAGAGAAACGTTTTGTCTACGAGCCTACTATATTTCGGGTGCCAAAAATAATGACATAGGGTAAATACTTTTTACTTCATTCAACATTTGCGTCTACGTGCAACTAAAGGGAGAGGAACAGGTTCCAGCGTACTCGTCGACGCACAATTTCAGAAAAATGATGCCGAGGCTACTCATCACCCATGTTCAGCTTACAACGGTCTGTTATGCAAAGGCTTGTCCTCTTGGTGAATTCGATGCCCCTTGTGACTCAACCGCTCCTTCATTACACCTGGAGTACAACCATAAGCCTTTCGGAATACACGAATGAAATAGTTCGTCTCCATCCCGAGATGCAAGGCTATATCCTGAACCGGCAGCTCCGGGTCCTCAGTAATCATCTGAACAGCCCGCTGTAGCCGCAGATTCTGCAAATACTGATGTGGAGATGTACCGTATTCCTGCTGAAACAAGCGTTGAAAATGCTGGACGGAATAGCCGACTGCAGCCGCCAAATTATGCACCTGCAACGGTTCTGTAAAATGCTCGTTGATCAGCTGTATTGCCTTCTGCATCGCTTCATTACGCACCTCGTGCCCCGCAGGGCGCCCAATGGATTGCTCGCCATCCGAGGCAGATTTCACGAACAGCAGCAGTCGATAGAGCTGTACCGACAGCTCCTGCGCTAACTGATTCCCATGTTGATCAGCTGTCTGATTATTGACCATGCGCCATATGTCCTCGATGATTCCCCAACAGGATTCAAACGCCCCGGGGTCCAATCGACGGACCTCTGATGGTAACAAATTCAAGGTTTGAAGTATTTCCAAGGCTTGACTACCTCCGATCCCAACGAAGCCCATATGCCATCGCTCGTGAGATAACGGAAAATATTCATGACCGCGTTCAGATGGAAAAAAATAAGCCATTCCTGGCTCTAATATGGTCTCCGAGCCGCTTTTCATATCCCGAAACAACCCTTGGCCACTACGGACCATGAATAGCTGCGCCACCGGGAACCCGGTAGGCCGCACATGATGGTATTGATTGTGTCGGCCGACTGAATAAGGATATAACGGAAATGCCATCGAATCACGTGGCATTTCAATTAAAGAGAAGGGAAGCACACAATCACCTCATGTTCATTTTGTCCTACCGATTCGAGTCATTAATCCTAACGATATTTATGGCGTATCTTTTAGTATATTAAGCGTATAACAATACCAGTGCAAGATTCGAGTTAAAAAGGTGTATCCGAGAATAATCTCATCCTTACAACAATCCCCAACCGAAAGGACATACTTATTATGACACTCAAACATCCCGCAATTAGCAGCAAGGCGCCATACATGCTGCACGGCGCCGACTATAATCCGGAACAATGGCTGAAATACCCCGAGGTGCTCGAAGAAGATATCCGTTTGATGAAGCTGGCTGGCTGCAACGTCATGTCTGTAGGCATATTCTCTTGGGTATCCCTGGAGCCAGAGGAAGGCGTGTTCCAATTTGAGTGGCTGGATGAGTTGCTGGAACGCTTCACAGCTAACGGCATTTATGCATTTCTGGCTACCCCAAGCGGTGCACGTCCAGCATGGATGTCCCAGAAATACCCGGAGGTGCTGAGAGTCGAGCGTAACCGTGTACGCAATCTGCACGGCTTCCGGCATAATCACTGCTACACCTCGCCAGTATACCGCGAGAAGACCAAGATTATTAATACTAAGCTGGCTGAGCGCTATGCGGACCACCCTGCCGTGATCGGCTGGCATATCTCGAATGAATTCGGCGGCGAATGCCACTGCGATCTATGTCAGGCGGAATTCAGAGTGTGGCTGAAGAAGAGATACGACAACAATCTCGATACAGTCAATCATGCCTGGTGGGCCACTTTCTGGAGCCACACGTTCACTTCCTGGGAGCAGATTGAGTCCCCAGCACCGCATGGTGAAACTCAGGTACACGGATTGAATCTGGATTGGCGGCGTTTTGTAAGCGATCAGACGATCAACTTCTGCCAGCATGAGATGGACACGGTCCGTAGCTTCAACCCGGAGCTACCAATAACGACTAATATGCACAATATTGATGGAATCGACTACCGTGAGATGGCCAAAATTCTGGACGTTGTCTCTTGGGATGCATACCCAAGCTGGCACTTTACGGACGACGGTGATGATGTTCATCTAGCAGCGTGGACTGGCTTCCATCACGACATGTTCCGTAGTTTTAAGAATAAGCCATTCCTGCTGATGGAAAGTACACCCTCCCTGACGAATTGGCAATCCGTTAGCAAGATGAAGCGTCCAGGTATGCATAAGCTATCCTCATTGCAAGCGATTGCCCACGGCTCGGATTCGGTGCAGTACTTCCAATGGCGAAAGAGTCGCGGCTCCAGCGAGAAATTCCACGGTGCAGTTGTTGACCATGCTGGTCATGAGCATACACGTGTATTTAGTGATGTTGCTGAAGTAGGCAAGGTGCTTGCTGGACTGAACGAGGTCGTGGGTACCTCCACTCCGGCTGAGGTTGCTATCCTGTTCGACTGGGACAACCGTTGGGCGGTTAAGGATGCTCAGGGTATCCGCAACTCCGGGCTGAAATACGAGGAGACCGTTATACAGCATTACCGCGGCTTGTGGGAGCTAGGTATTCCTGTTGATGTTATCGGCTCTAGCGATGAGTTGGCCTCTTACAAGCTAGTTATCGCACCTATGCTCTATCTGATTAGCGAAGAGAATGGGCGTAATATTGAACAGTATGTTGAGAACGGTGGCACATTCCTCGCCACATATTGGTCAGGCGTCGTGAATGAGACCGATCTGTGCCATCTCGGCGGATTCCCCGGACCACTGCGCCGTACACTCGGCATCTGGGCTGAGGAAACGGAAGGACTGCATAGCCGTGATATGAATGGCCTCATCCTCGAAGCAGGTAATGAGCTGAACCTGACCGGTGATTATGACGCTCATGAGATCGCCGAGCTGATTCATCTGGAGGGAGCCAAGACTCTGGGCACCTATCGGAACGATTTCTACGCGGGACGTCCTGCACTGACCGTGAACCACTTGGGCGAAGGTAGAGCATATCATCTGGCAACTCGGGTAAAGGAGCAGGCCTTCTACACGGAACTGTACAGAGCCATTACAAGGGACATCGGCATCCAGCCAGTGCTTGACTGTGAGCTACCGGTGGGCATCACTGCCCAAGTGCGTACAGATGGTGAACAGGAATATGTATTTGTACAGAACTTCAGTGGTCATTCTCAGGCAATCGAACTGGACGGACGCAGCTACCTCAACATGGAGACAGGCGAGCCAGCGGCATCTACTCTTGAATTGCCAGTCAACGGCTTAGCTATATTGAAACGAAGCGCCTTACCCTATTAATTGATCTGGAATTTGAAATATAGGAGTGCAACTACATGAGTAACAAAGAAAAAATGCACAATGAAAGCCTATATCTACCTAACGACGAACAAATCGTCCAAGAACAAACGCTCTGTCTAGAACGACTTTATGATTTCAACATGACGAGACCGTTGGAATATGAGAAGCGGGCTGCCTTACTCAAAGAAATGTTCGCTGAGTTCGGAGAAGGATGCTATATTGAACCACCACTGCATTCCAATTGGGGTGGCAGGCATGTCCATTTCGGCAAAAAAATATATGCCAACTTCAATCTGACCCTCGTGGATGATACACATATCTATGTGGGCGATTACACCATGTTTGGTCCAAATGTAACAATCGCCACAGCAGGGCATCCTATTCTACCTGAACTACGTGAACAGGCGTATCAATACAATGCCGTGGTAACCATCGGCAAAAATTGTTGGATAGGCGCTGGTGCCGTCATACTGCCCGGGATTACGATTGGCGATAATACCGTGATTGGAGCCGGAAGTATTGTAACTAAAGACATTCCAGCAAATGTAGTAGCTGTGGGTAACCCGTGCAAAGTGCTCCGTGAAATTAACGAGCATGATAAGAAGTATTATTTTAGGAATCTTGAGATTGGCGATGAGTTGAACACAGAAGTATAAATAATAGGTTCGGCCAAATCACAAAATAGAGCCGACACCCCAATAATCGCAGCGGATAACCAAAGCAAAGAAGCCTTCCTAGCTACCAATTCAATAGCCGGGAAGGCTTCTTTCCATGGTTATAGAAGCCCGAGGACTCTATCTCAATAAGCAATGCCTACACGTGACTTAATATACTTGCTATCCTCTAATTGCTTGTAAGCGAACTCCGCTGTATCCGTAACAGATATCTCCACTCCACCTTCAGGCAGAACATCACGCTCTACACGATACTTCCCGAGCCTTTCTCCATCAGGCAAGTACGTTGGACATACAATAGTCCATTCCAGAGACGAGTCCTTTAGCAAGCTATACACTTGATGATGCTCAATCGCTGCCCGGTTCGACTTCCGCTTGGATTCACTGGATTGATACCGCAGTAGATGGGGAGAGATTCTACTCTGTAAGATACCGGCGGTTCCAATGGTTATAATACGTTGAATCTTCTCGTTATACATGGCCTCAATAATCAGGGGCATGCTTGCTGATAATGTTGTAGTACCATCTGTATTTAGTGCGCTAATGACTACATCCATCCCATGCATTGCATGTGTGATATCCTCTCCATGCAGGACATTCCCTTGAACAATGGTTAAATGTTCACGATCCATGTGAATTTTGTCTGGAGACCGAGCTAATACAGTTACATGATGTCCATCATCAAGAGCATGCTGCAAGATATGGGCCCCGACTCGGCCAGTTGCACCAAACATCAAAATATTCATGAGAGAGAGCCTCCTCCTATACATCGCATAAATCTATCCATAGAGTACATTCAGGCCTCATCCACTTTCAATCGAGCATACAATAATGATAAGCCATTGACGAAATGCTTGGATAAGAATATGCCCTATTGTAACGTTTCCATCATAAGTATAGCTATTGTTGAAGTCTGCAACGATCAACATGTCTACCCAACGCGCCCGACACAGCATGAAATGGACAACCGTCTCCCTCATTAGTGAATACCATAACTGTCTACGGGATTGACCGAGGATTAATGGAGTGGCATGCACTTCCTTCATGCATTGAAGCAACGCTTCTACGACATTATATTATTACATGTAATAGATGTAATAATAATTATTACATTAAGGCGAAATATATCAAAGGAATGATACACATGACGAAGCTACTTTTTATTACAGCACACCCTTTAGAGGAGTCCACATCGTATAGTCTGGCTGTAGGTAGAGCATTTATCGAATCTTACAAGAAAGCTAACCCGGAAGATGAAATTGTGAACATTGATTTATATAAAGAATATATTCCTCACATTGATGCACAAGTTTTTAGTGGGTGAGGAAAGCTCGACTCAGGAAGTGAACTGAATCAACTTTCAAGCGATGAGCAGGCAAAAGTAAAGCGTCTCGCAGAACTGTCTGACCAATTCCGTTACTCAGAACAGGGCCAACCCATTGGATTACTGACGGATAAAAAAGCAATTCACATTCAGGCTCGTGGTGGTTTTTACACCGATGCGCCTACGAATGAACTCGAAATGGGGCATCGTAGGGTGAACCAACTATGAAAATTGCAATTATTGGAGCTAGCGGAAAAGCGGATGTGTAACATTAGAGTAATCTATGAAACGTGGACATCAAGTAACTGCCATTGTTAGAGATGCAAGCAAGATGAATAAGAGCGGTGTTCAAATTCTCGAAAAAAGTGTATTCGACCTCACTACAGAAGATATTAACATCTGTAATGATCCGTAAAATTATGGGAATGTTAAAAAAATCGGGATTGGTGCATGTAATCCGCGGAAAAGCAGGGGCTACACTTGCACACAATCTAAGTGAAATAACACTATTCTATGTTTACAAAGCAGTGAATGACAATAACCTATTTATATTCAAGTCAAGCCAAACCCGGATTGTCCTGTTGGCAAGAACCTTCAATCAACAATTGAACCTATTTTTTCATTGGCACAAAGAGCATTGGAAAAAGTGCTTGAACATGTCACTTTAGAGGACATAGTCGCTGATCTAGATAAGGAACAGGATGCACTTGAATAGCTGTACGTCTCCAGCTTCAGTACTGGTATGCTACGTTGACCGCCTTCTGAATGAAATAAACCAAGAGGATGAGCTCGCTTGAGCCCATCCTCTTATACGTTATTACAAAGTTGCTCTTACCTCTTTGGCTGCTTGGACAAGGTTCTTCAAGCTGGCCCACGTTTCATTGACACCGCGAGTTTTAAGTCCGCAGTCCGGGTTAACCCATAGCTTGGAGACCTCGATCTTATCCAACATACGATCCAGTCCTTGTTTAAGCTCTTCGACGCTTGGAATCCGAGGCGAGTGGATATCGTACACGCCTGGGCCGACTTCAGTGCGGAAGCCACACTCGTTAATTGCGTCAATAATTGCCAAGTCTGAGCGCGACGCTTCGAATGTAATGACATCGGCGTCCATCGCATCGATGTCACGAATGATATCGTTGAACTGGCTGTAGCACATATGAGTATGAATTTGCGTTTCGGCTCTAACGCCGCTATGCACGAGTCGGAAGGCAGGAATCGCCCAGCTCAAGTATTCGCTCTGCCAGTCGGAATGTCGCAACGGAAGCTTCTCTCTTAATGCGGCTTCGTCGATCTGGATAATCTCGATTCCATTGGCTTCGAGATCAAGTACTTCGTCACGAATCGCAAGGCCAATCTGAAGTGCGCTTTCTTTCAGACTGATATCTTCGCGAGGGAACGACCAGTTCAGGATCGTTACCGGACCCGTCAGCATGCCTTTGATCGGCTTGTTGGTACGGCTCTTCGCGAACATCGAGTATTCTACAGTAATCGGCTTGCTACGACTAATATCGCCCCATACAACCGGCGGCTTTACGCAGCGTGTTCCGTAAGACTGCACCCAAGCGTTCTCAGTGAAGATAAAGCCATCCAAGCATTCCCCAAAGTATTCGACCATGTCGTTGCGCTCGTATTCGCCATGAACAATGACATCGATTCCAATTTCCTCCTGCTGCGCAATGCACTCCGCGATTCGGTCAAAGTTGAATTGCTTATACTGTTGCTCGGTGATGTTGCCTTTCTTGAAGGCTGCGCGGTTCGCGCGGACATCAGCCGTCTGAGGGAACGAACCAATCGTCGTCGTAGGTAACGGCGGTAGATTGAATTTGGCTTTCTGAAGCGTTTCCCGTTCGACGAAGGCAGGAAGTCTTGTGAAGTCGGCGTCAGTCAACTCTGCTACTCTCTTCTGTACCGAATTGTCATTCGTGAGTCGCGATGCACGGAACAGCTTCTCATTCTCTGTATAATAAGTGGAAGCTTCGGGACTCTCTTGCTCCAAAATCGACTTGAGTTCTGCAAGCTCGCACAGCTTTTCTTCCGCGAACGCGAAGTATTGCTTATTCGTCTCCGTCAGTTTTGACTCGTGCTTAATCGTGTAGGGGACATGAAGCAGCGAGCAGGACGTGCTGAGCACGACTTGGTTTGCATGCTTGCTGATCTCTTGAACGAGAGCAATTGTTTGTTTATATTGGTTTTTCCAGATGTTCTTTCCGTTGATTACACCGGCAAATAGCACCTTGTCACTTGTGAAGCCATGCTTGCGCACGAGGTCCAAAGACAGCTTGCCCTCGACAAAGTCGATGCCAATTCCGTCGAACGGCAGACCTTGAAGTACCTGATAGCAGTCGCGAACGTCTCCAAAATACGTTTGTGCGACGACTTTCACACCGCCTTTGGCAGACAGGATACCGCTATATAGCTCCGTAAAAAGCTCGATATCTTCCGAAGTCAAATCCGTTACTAATGCAGGCTCATCCAGTTGGAACCATGCTGCGCCAAGAGTGTTCAATTGGTTCAGAACAGCAGTATAAGCTTCGACAACCGCAGGCACGAACTCCTTCACTTGCTTCGAGCCTGTGAATCTTGCAAGCTTGAGCAGGGTGAATGCTCCGATCAGCACAGGCTTGGTTGCGATCCCAAGCTGTTTTGCTTCCGTAAATTCGTCGAACAGCTTCGAGCCGGCCAAATGGATGCTTGTTGTATCTTCGATTTCGGGCACCATATAGTGATAGTTCGTGTTGAACCATTTTTTCATCGCCAGCGCTTTAACGTCGCCTTTGTCGCCTTGATAGCCCCTCGCCATTGCGAAATACGTCTCCAGCGGGCTTAATCCGAGTTCCTGGTATCTTTGTGGAACGATCCCAAGCAAGCAAGCTGTGTCGAGCAGTCCGTCGTAGAAGGAAAAATCGTTGGACGCAATAAAATCGACGCCGTTCTCCTGTTGAAGCTTCCAGTTTGCGTATCTAAGCTGAGCCGCCGTTTGTTGCAGCTCTTCAACGGGAAGAACGCCTTTAAAGTATTTTTCTGATGCAAATTTAAGTTCTCTGAGCGCGCCGACTCGTGGATAACCGATAATGGATGTTTTCAATTGTAACAGCTCCTTGGCTAAATGTTGGCTTTAGTATAGAGCGTGGAAGCTGCTATCGGGAAACACAAAAAAACTATACCCAGATATAGCTTTTTTCTATGACCCAAACGAAAAGCCTGAATATTACAATGCAAAGAAGGTGCCACCCCAATTCAGAGTAGCACCTATATCTTCATTTAGTTCTTCATTTAGTTCTTCATTTAGTTCTTCATTTAGTTCTTCATTTAGTTCTTCATTTAGTTCTTCATTTAGTTCTTCAGTACTTTTTCTTGCTACCATACATCCATAGACTAACAACAGCGAGAACTGCTTCAGCACCCACCATTGCTCCTAGAATAGCATCCTTCACTCCAGAACCTTCTCCACTTATGACTGATGCTAACAGTAGAACACTACTCCTGCGCTCAATAACTTATACGATTTCGTATTCAAATGGTTAATCACCAAGATCGGATACCCTGAGGATCATGTTTTAATTGGTTGAATAAGTAATGAAATTGATTAAGGAGGATATCTGACTTTAGGTTGCTTATCTTGGCTTAATCCATTCACTTTGCACAATCTTCAAATATTGCGCTTCACCATTCTGAACGATTTTAAAAAGACCGCTGTTAAAATCTGTATTCAGTTCACGGAAGAATACACCCTTCATCGCTTCTTCTCCGATGGGCTCTTCCGTAAGGACATATCGATCGCCTTGTTTAATCAGATATGCGGTAAAACCTTGCTCATGAGATTGTTCCAGCAACTCCGGATATCGCTGGACCGCAACCATATGAAGGTCAATTGGACCCAACAGCTTCATCAGATCATTAATAAAATTGCCCTGGGTAATCTCTTGCCATATCGTTTGAATAGATTGCCCCATTACAATCTGTGTGATATTTCTTTCACGGGCAGTTTCAGCAATCACCTCAGCCGCTTTTTTTCCATTGGACTTACGGATTATAAATTGTCCCCCGGCCTCCTCCACCTGATTCTGCCACCCAGAAAGGTAATGCTGCTTCTCCTGGTTATACTCATTCTCTGTGGATGAATCTACCGTTAGTACTGTCAGCGGGGCTTGCAGCAACCCAGCTAACTGACTCCCTCTTTGGATCAATCGCTGCCCATGAGGTCCGTAGTTTACACAGACCATAATGCTCTCTTTATTCATTTCCATTTCAGAACCCCCATATCAATTATTTATAGTAATAACCTAAAGTACTCGCTATCACTGACCTCTCAGGTAAACCGTACTCGCAGTATCAACAAATCACTTCTGTACCGATAACTTCCTATTTCTAATATTGGTCGTGGAACATCAACTTTTTATAATTATAAGGGTTCCGCAACGAGGGGGTCAAAATCCATACATAAAACAAAGAAACCTTGATTCAACAAATTCGAATCAAGGTTTCTTTGACACAGGCTAACAATTTTGCTTATCATTTACGCTCTACCGTGTATCCTTTATCCTGCAGCAGCTTCACGATGCCGTGTTCACCAGGATAGTGAGCCGCGCCCACGACGATGAAATACTCCTCATTATTGCCGTTTTTCAGATAACCATCGATCTTATTGGCCATCTCAATATTACGATCTACTAGCAACGCTTTGTTGTACTCTTCGTCCTCGGCGAGATTATTCGTAAGCTCTAGCAATTGCTCGTCATTTCCCGTCTTCCACATCTCGGCCATCTGTCCCACAGTCTCATCCAGCACATCGAAATTATCCAGCGCAATATTCAGGTTCTTCTCCTGCAGCTCCTTGGACAGACCGTCGAACATCCCGAGCTGCGATTCGTACGTCTCCAGCTCCAGCACCGGCATGCTGCGTTCAATCGCCTTCTGGATGAAATACAGATCAACTCCAGCTGACGCCTCGTAGCCTGCCTTCGCCGATTTCAAGGTACTCAGTGTGGTCTCTACCACCCATGGCTTAAACGCGTCCAAAGCATTGGGCTGCATGCCGTTGTCCGTCAGGATCTTCTCCAGCTTGGCATAGGTGTCACTGGATATATGTTCCTTCAATGTCGTGCCATCCTGATACATACCGATTTGCAGAATCTGCTGCTGCTTCTCCTCATCCAACGCTTTGCTGATATCAATCTCGACCCCTAGATAGTCCGCCTCTGCAAAGGCCTCCTCGAACTCCTTGCGTAGCGGATAGAAGCTGTCATCAGCAATGTGCATCGAGCCTACCAGATAGACCGTGTTACCGTTGCTCTCCACTTCCCATAGAAAGCCTCGTCCTTCTGTATGAGCTGGTTCTGATGATGTATCATCCACAGGAAGCTCAGGCTCGGCCACTGCTCCACGGGACACCAGCAGTACAGTGCGGGACTCTGCATTCCAGCGAACTTCATACCCGACTGCTTCCCCGATGATACGAATCGGTGCATAGGTCACACCATTTATTTGCTTGAGCTTGCTCTTCAGTGTAATGGTCTTGCCATTCACTATAGCCTGGATGGTATCATCCTCGGCGGCGGTCAGCTTCACATTCAGGGCATCCAATGTTGTGCGTAGGGGTACGAATGTTGTACCTTGATCATTCATCGGTGCCCCAGCATTGAATTGCACTGCTTGGTCGTTCACCTTGACAGCAGGCTGCTGTGGAGCAGCCCAGGCAGGCATGGCTGTAACGAGCAATCCGGCGGATAATGTAAGAGATAAGAGCATTCGTTTCCAATTTTTCATGTTCAGTGTCTCTCCTTGTTGTGTTTTGGTATGGAGGGGTACTCACACGTATTGAGCTAGCTCTAGATTTTGTAGGCCTTCATTGCCTTGCGCAGCTCTTTCCAACTCGGACGCTTGCCATACATCAACACACCCGTCCGATAGATCTTCGCGGACAACCAGCCAAAGCCCAGAATGGATATGACCAGGATGAGAAGCGACAGCCATATCTCCCATAGTGCAGCCCGCTCTAATCCAATCCGCAGCAGCATGACTGTAGGTGACGTGAACGGTACGAACGAGCTGACCTTCACCAGCATCGTATCCGAAGTGAAGATGTTGAAGATACCGATGTAAAATGCGGCCAGTGCCAGCATGGTGATCGGCATCACCGCTTGCCCCAGATCCTCCGTCCGGCTCACGATGGACCCCACAGCAGCGAACAGCACTGCATACAGGAAGTAGCCGAGAATATAGAAGATCAGCCCATAGACCAGCACCTGTACATTCAGCTCTGCAAGACTGAGGCCTGCATCCGCCAGAATGACGTGGTTGTGTGGTAGCAGCAGATTTCCTCCCACTACAAGAGCAAATACCAGAATTTGCAGCATCCCAATCATGAATATACCGATAATCTTGCCGAACATCTGAGTCAGTGGCGACACACTGGTGATTAGAATCTCCATAATCCGTGAGCTCTTCTCCGCCGTCACCTCGGAGGCGATCATATTCCCTGTCATCATGGCAGAGGTGAAGAAGAGAATCATCAGCACATAGACTAGCGCATAATTGATCGGAGAAAGATTCTCACCTGCGTTATCGTCCGCTCCATTGCCGCCTTCTGCCTCTACACTGATCGTACGGCTGTCGATCTGTACGGGAGTGCTAATCTCCTGCACCTGCTGCTCACTTAGTGTCGTCCCCGCAATCAGCTTCGTCTTGGCGGACTGAAGTCCAGCTTGAAGCAGTGCGATCACATCTGGTGAAGGAGCATCGCCCTTCGCGACATACTCGACAGTAGGGAACTCTCCAGCAGCCGATGTCAGCTCCACATAGCCTGTAATCGTGTCATTTTGCAGGGCAGACTGTAGTGCTTCATCAGTCGTGCTGTCATATCGTATCCAGCTTAGGGGTGTGACGGATTGCAGTTGAGTATACTGTTCCAAGGCTTCGGCCACAGTTGCATCCTGCTGCTGGACAATCAAGCCGATCGACATTTGCTCCTTCATGGGAGAAGAGGCCTTATCCTCCCCTTTGAAGAGGGTAATCAGATAAGGGATATTCATCCCGATCGTAATGAGCAAGGCTAATACCAGTGTAGTGATAAGGAATGACTTGGTCTTTGCCTTCTGGCGAAATGTGAACCCGATGACCGTACCTATTCTATTCATGCGATTCACCAACCTCCCGGATGAATATTTCGTTCAGCGTTGGTTCCTTAATCTCAAAATGCTCAATATTAGACTCTGCTATCGCTTTATTCAGCACCAGCCTGGCGGCATCCTCATGCTCCATATGCAGCATCCAGCCGCGCTCCAGCTTTTCTACATGGCTAATGCCTGGTATTGATTCCAGCCCCTCAAGCTCTGTCGAGGTCACCAGACGCAGTCGCTCCCGCGGATAACTGGACTTAATCTCTCTGACACTGCCTTGTACGACTGTGTTAGATTTATGCAAAATGGTAATATTGCGGCAGAGCTCCTCCACATGCTCCATACGGTGTGTCGAGAACAGAATGGCAGCTCCTTCATCACGCAGCTCCTTCACGGTCTCCTTGAGCAGCTCCACATTCACGGGATCGAGTCCACTGAATGCCTCATCCAATACCAGAATAGACGGACGATGAACTACGGCAGCGATGAAGCCCATCTTCTGCTGATTCCCCTTGGACAGCTCTTCGATCCGCTTATCATAGTATTCCGGTACCGCAAAGCGATCCAGCCAATACCGCAGGCTCTGATCCGCATCCTTGGCAGACATGCCCCTTAGCCTGGCCAGGTAAGTGATCTGCTCACTTACTTTGACCTTCGGATACAGCCCCCGCTCCTCTGGAAGATAGCCCATACCATGCTGCATTTGCAGACTGAACGGCTTTCCATGATACATAATGCTTCCTTCATCGGGATAGATCAGTCCAAGCACCATCCGCATCGTCGTCGTCTTGCCCGCACCATTGCCTCCAAGCAAGCCATAGATTTCTCCTGCCTCCACCTGTAGACGAATGCCATTTACCGCCGTCTGTTCTCCATAGTGCTTCACCACATCCTGTAGCTCCAGTACGTTCATGCTCAGATCACTCCTTTATTCACGAGAATGTCTTCGGGCACCTGTCCATCCACCCAATACGTCATCAGCTCATCAAGCTCCAGTGCCCGGGAACGCAAAATGCGAATGCCTGCTTCCTCCAGCATCTCTGCTACCGCGGGCGCCTCCATTGTTACCACGCGCTGCAGCATGCCTTCCTGCGTATGCTCTACGACACCTGGCAGATCGCCAGCATCTTCTTTGCTTCCCTCGAACCAGATCTCCTTACCTGTCTCCAGTAAGAGGTCTTTCTCGGCCACGCCAAGCATTTGCCCATTATCCATCAACGCCACATAATCCGCGAGACGCCTGACCTCATCAATGATATGGCTGGATAAAATGATGGTGGTACGCTCATTGCGCATACAATCCTTCAATTCATCAATCATGATCTTCCACGAGAACGGGTCCAGACCTGACGACGGCTCATCCAGTAATAGCAATCTAGGATGTGGGGCGAGAGCAGCAGCCAGCTCGAATTTGCGACGTTCTCCCTTCGAGACCTTGGATAATCTCTTGTCCCAAGGTGCCTGGAAGCGATCCATCAGCTCCTGGAACCGCAATTCGTCCCAGCCTGTATACCACTTGGCTCGAAAAGCTGCTGCCTGCCTTGCCGTCAATCGATCCTCATCCCGGGTGAAATGCTCTGGCATGTAGCCGATCCACTGCCTGACATCGGCAGGAAGTTCATGCTCGTAGGACTGTCCGAACCATTGAATCTCGCCTTCATCTTGTCTAACTACGCGAGTCAGCATATGGAGCAGCGTACTTTTGCCAGAGCCGTTATGGCCTACCAAAGCAAGGATATGCCCTAGTGGCAAGGAGAAGCTCAGCGGTCCGATTTCTGTCACGCCTCTTCGCTTGCGAACATTCTTCATCTCAATCATGGTCTTCTCCATCGTGTTATTTCCCCTTTACTGTCCCATATTTCCTGCGTACAATATCATCGAATAGCTGCCTGAGCTCTTGCTCCTGGCACTGTACCGAAATGCCGATATCGACGGCCTGCTCCAGTGCGTTAGTTACCGCATTCATCTTGTAGCTGCTCTTAAGATCCTCGCCTACTCTGGCTACGAAGGTTCCCGTCCCTTGTCGGGTACGGAGCAGACCCTCCTGTTCCAGATCCTGATATACTCTCCGTACTGTAATTACACTGCAATTCAACGATGATGCAAATTCGCGAATGGAAGGCAACAGTGTACCTTCATCAATCTGACCTGCAATAATCAAGGACCGTAATTGGTTCTTGATCTGGGCATATAACGGCTCTGTACTGTTCTCATCAATTTGCACCGGTATATTCACCTATCTTCCTCCCCCCTGTTCCATGTCCATGCTCCCAATCCGCTTCAAGCCAGATCACGCCGAAGCAATGAACGAAGCGTCAGACGGGCGGAGGTCCACACGCTTGCAGCAGCTCCAACTAGCAGCACCCACAGCAGAGGGGACGCCAATGTTAAATCACGGCTGATACTGGTTACCCAACTCACGACACTGGAGTCCAACATGCTGACGACAATAACTAATATGACGATCGGTATCCCGACAATCAGCGAGTTCCAGAAGTACCTCTTCCCGCTTACGGTCATCTCCATGAAGATATAGATACAGTGCACGATGATTCCATAAGCGCCCCAGGTCAAGGCGGTGGTCAGGAAAAAAGCAATGGAGAAATTCGATCGCAAATCGCCGGCGAGTACAAATAGACAACAAAAGTACACGAGACCATTCATCCCAAAGGCAACGAACATCTGCTGCATGCGACTCATAACCACGATCCGTGATGGAATCGGCAGCGTCCGGTAGTAAGCCAGCATCGTCGTGTAGGAATCCTCCTGTAAATACCTGAAGCTTCGCCGGTTGAACAGAAAGCCGAGAAACGGAAGTAGAAACAAAATCAGAAAATCCATCACGGGGCTTAACGAAACGTCTTCTCCATTGAACTGTACAGCCATTACCATGGAGGTGGTGAAGCCCAGATACAACGAGAACAGGATCGTCATTGGAATGGTCCAGCGCTCCATCGTCATTTCCCTTACCGTAATTAACCACGCTTGCTTCATATCCATCATGCTATCTTCATCCTTTCTACGAGAAAAAATCAGCTGCACACCTTTCACCCGTAACAGATACTGGTACTTGGGATATATGAAATCAGATTCGGCCAGTTACTAGCATTATTCCCCTTAATACTATTAGTGTGCTCACTGTGATTAGTGTGATTACTGTGTATATCTTTATACACAGTATATAAACACCCGTTCCCCAAGTCAACCCTTTTGTATTCCTAATCTCACACCACCAAGCCCTATGACCCTGAAAATTCCTATTCTAGCATGGTATAACAGCTACTCAAATTTCCTCCTAAATGCTTATGTGCTTCATGATTTTCGTCGATAAAGTGATTAACCCGTACAACCTTCATTACTGCATACGCTCTTTGTGCATGTTATAAAATGATAAAGGAGACCTTCACCATGTTCCTCAAAAACGCAAGCTCCAAGCCATCACAGACAGCTACATCACTTCAGCAGATGCTTGACCAGGTGAAGCAATTGTCCGCTTCATTGGATTCAGGTCAACTAGGGGCGCGCTTGTCCACGGATGAGGCTGCACCTGCTATTGCCCAAGAGCTAGCCCAGGAGATCAATCAGATCGTAGACAAGCTGACCGGCAGAGTCGAGACAAGTACGCAGGTGCTTGAGCTATACAGACATTCTGCCATTTCCGGGTTCTGTGAGATTACTGTTGTCGATGGTGATCCACTGCACCGGGACAATCGCGTTCTGCCTTCCCCAGAATTCGTAAGATTATTTCAGTTGGATCATACCCATGATATGCCTAAATCTCTTCATTCGTGGACAGATGTATTCCATCAGGAAGACCAGCCGCTGATTCGTAATTCCCTCACACAGCACGCCGCTGAACGGAATCAGCAGCCACTAGAGCTGGAAGGCCGCGTACATACCAAAGGAGATCAGTACCGCTGGTATCGTACCATTTGCAAATTCCTGTATAACGAACAAGGAATCCCTTACAAGCTATTATCACTAATCATCGACATTCATGAACAGAAGGTAGAAGCCGATGAGCTGCAAGCTCTGATTACCAGATATGATCTCATCAACCGTGCCCTAGTGGAGGCCCCTTGGGATATGACTGTCGTAGCCGGAGATGTGGTCAACCCGAACAACGAGTTCTGGTGGTCGCCTCAGTTCCGCAAGACGCTTGGCTTTCAGGATGAGAGCGACTTCCCTAACATCTTTAGCAGCTGGAGCAGTCGACTTCACCCCGAGGATGCCCAGCGGACAGTGGATGCTTTTGCAGCGCATATGAATGATTATTCGGGACGGACACCATACGATTTGGACTATCGTCTGCAGCTCAAGAACGGAGAATACCGATGGTTCCATGCCGGCGGGGAGACCGTGCGTGATAGCAAAGGCGTGCCTCTGCGGGTAGCTGGTACGATCCGGGATGTCACTCATGAGAAGAACAAGGAAGAAGTCGTACAGGCCATGACACTGAAGACCCAGCAGCTATTCGATGCCATTAACGAAATGATCCGGGGCATCAACTCCATCACCGAGCAGGCTCAAGATCTGGTCAATGCACAGGAGCAATCGGCAGAAGCCGCTTTGCAAGTGAAGAACAGTGCGGAAGAGACCAAGAATATTACCGCCTTCATTCGCGAGATCGCCAGCCAGACGAATCTCCTCGGCTTGAACGCAGCCATTGAGGCTGCACGGGCAGGCGAGCTGGGATTAGGCTTTGGCGTCGTAGCCGGGGAAGTTCGGAAGCTGGCGGATCACAGCTCAGAGGCTACAGTGAATATTGAGGGAAGCATGCAGGACATGAAGAATTTGATCGATCAAATTCTGGACCACATCGGTAAGATGTCCTTCCTCACTCAGAATCAGGCGGCACTGACACAGCAAGTCAATGCCTCCATGGATGAGATTAACCGGATGTCGCAGGACCTTGTCAACTTTTCGCGGAATCTGTAGTCTATGGCAATACGAAGGCCTCTTCTCCTGTCATGCAGGAGTCAGAGGCCTTTGTGTTCGTGGCAGTACAACCATAACAGTATCAAAATATGAAATAATGGTATGACGCTAGTATACTGTCTGGTGAACACCTAATCCTTACTCTTACTACTCACTGAGAATGAGCGGCCCCTCTTTCGTCACAGCAATCGTATGCTCATATTGAGCTCCCCAGCTTCCATCAGCTGAACTGATCGTCCAGCCATCGTCACCCCATAATACAGCACCACTAGAGCCGAGCATGAACACAGGCTCAATCGTGAACACCATACCCTCGCATAGCTTCATCCCTGTACCCGGTCTTCCGAAATGAAGCACCTCCGGCGGCTCATGCATCTGTCTGCCAATTCCATGTCCAACGAGGGATTTGACGATTCCCACTCTACCCTGCCTCGCCGTTTGCTCTACCTCATATCCAATATCACCCAGCGTGAAGCCGATGTGCGCTTTCTGGATGCCTTTCATAAGTGCCTTATGTGTCGTGTGCAGCAGGCGGGCCACTGGCTTATTGACCGTCCCCACCTGATAAGTCCAGCCCCGGTCGGCTAGCCAACCATCCTTGTTCACCACAATATCAATGGTTGCAATATCCCCTGGTTCAAGTGGCGTGCTGTTGGGAAAGCCATGACAGACAACATCATTGACCGAGGCGCATGTAGCGTAAGGGAAACCTTTATAACCCTTCTGCTCCGGGGTGGCTCCACGCCTGTATAGGAACTCCTCCACCCGATTGTCAATCTCTGCTGTTGTAATACCAGGTACCATCCAGCGTGCAATCTGATCATGGCATGCCGCCAGAATCCTGCCCGCCTCCCGCATATATCCGATCTCTTCCGGGGTACGTATGCGTATGGTCATGAGCCCTCTCTCCTCCCTATGTCTTGTTCACTCAGCTTTCTCTATCCTGACAATCGTCACGCCTATAGAGTCATACCTATTCCATTGTATGAAGCTGTATGCGAACTCGCGCATGCTGTTCCTGTGAATGCCAGAAGAAGCAGGTGTTAGCAACGTCAAAAAGCCGCCCGAATCACAACAACACACATGCTGTACATGCTGCTGTAGTCGGACGGCTTATACCGTAATCTAGTAATCAAATATTACGTGTGTTTCTGACACCTAAACATACTGTTTCAGCTATTACACGGCTATTACACTATTCCAGAAGATACTCTTCCAGAGCACACTGTTCCAGACGAGCTATTGCTCCTTACCCTACTGAACGACTCAGGCAGGCTTCGGTGTATCGACTCCGTTCAAGACAAGGTGCATATGAATCTCTGCCTTCAGAGAGTCTGATACTGCGCAATACTTCTCTTTGCCCATCTCGATCGCCTTCCATACCCGATAATCCGGGATATCGCCATCGACATGGAACGTAAGATCAATCGCGGTGAAGCCTGTAGGATTCTCTTCCTTCCGCTTGCCTTCAGCTACAATATCAATGCGCTCTATGGATGGAAGAAAACGATCCAGAATCATCGTGATATCGATTCCCATGCATCCGCCGAGCCCTGCCAGCAGCAGCTCCATGGGTGTCATCCCTTTGCCATCCCCACCATATTTGGCTGTAGCATCCATGCCTACGCTATATCCTGACGGTCCTTCGGAGGTGAAGGCTCGTTTTCCTTCCCAGGTTGTTGTAACTTTCATGTTCATCCTTCTTTCCGCTGTAAATTTGTTTACCTAATATAAGTCGCTAATCGCTCCAATTGTCTATATATCGCACTAAAACTCCGTAATCTGCCGCAAAAAACGCTTCGTCCGCTCTTCACGCGGAGCCTCGAAGAATGCCTGTGGTGCAGCCTCCTCCACGATGAATCCATCCGCCATGAAGATAACCTTGTCTGCGACCTCACGGGCGAACTTCATCTCATGAGAGACGACGAGCATCGTCATTCCTTCACGGGCCAGCTCGCGCATGACACTAAGCACCTCGCCTACCAGCTCCGGGTCCAGCGCTGATGTAGGCTCATCGAACAGCATCATGGCTGGCTCCATCGCGAGCGAACGGGCAATTGCGACACGCTGCTGTTGTCCTCCCGACAATCTGGAGGGATACGCATCCTGCTTGTCCTTCAGCCCTACTCGATCTAGCAGACGCTGGCCAATGGGAATGGCTTTATTGCGATCCATTTTCTTGACGGTGACAAGCCCTTCAATGACATTCCCCAGTGCAGTCATGTGAGGGTACAGGTTGAATTGCTGGAACACCATGCCTGTCTGCTTGCGAATTTCACGGATTGCCTGCTGCTTCTGACGAACAGGAGCCGTTGCTGCTACCTGGATGCCGTTCACCTCGAAGGCTCCTCCGGATATTTCCTCCAGGCCATTAAGACATCGTAGCAGCGTACTCTTTCCTGACCCACTCGGCCCGAGCAGCACAACAATCTCTCCGGCCTTCACATGCAGATCAATGCCCTTCAGAACCTCGTTATGTTGAAAATGCTTCGTTAAGCCTTTAGTTGTAATCATATGCACTCACTCCATTGAATTTCAGTGGTCCTGCATCTCAATAAGCTCGCGCCAGTCTATGCTCCACACGCTCCAGCAGGAATGACAGCCCTGTGCTCATGAGCCAGTAAATGATGCCAATAGCGATATAATACGGCATGAATACGAACGTCTGCGATTGCAGTAGCTGAGCCTGACGTAGCAGCTCGCTGACGGTAATGACCGAGACCAGTGAGGTCTCCTTCAGCATGCCGATGAAGGTGTTGCCCATCGGTGGAATCGCAATCCGAGCAGCTTGCGGAAGCACTACACGACGCATCGCCTGTGAGGGAGTCATTCCCGTGGCGAGCGCCGCTTCCATCTGTCCGTTCGGCACAGACAGAATCGCTCCACGGAACGTCTCGGATAGATAAGCACCCGCATTCACGCTAAGTGCAATATAAGCTGCCGTCAGCGAGCCAAGCGTAACACCATAATCGACTAGACCGTAATAAATGATACAGATCTGCACCAGCAAAGGGGTACCGCGTATGATCGACACGTAGGCCCGCGCCAGCCAGCGAATGAAGCGATTGCCCTTCAGCCGTGCCACTGCCGTAACCAGTCCGATCAACAGACCGAAAGTCATGGACACGACCGTTAGCAAGAGCGTATAATAGGCGCCTTCCAATAGGAATGGCAAGCCGTTTAATACCATTTGCAGCATGTAAATTTCTCCTTCCCGAAGACGATAGTCGGGATCTCCCGTATATTATCGTCACAGCATGAGGCCATTCATGAACGATCCATGAACAGCCTCAGCAGCACACCATGTGTTGTTATTGGGCAGGCGGCGCCTCGCCGAACCATTTCTTGAAGATCGTCTCATACGTTCCATCACTCTTCATGTCCGCAAGCGCCTTATTGACCGCATCTCGCAGCTCAGGGTTCTCCTTGCGCAGCGCAATTCCTGCCTGATCTGATTTGATGGGCTCGCCAACCGCCTTAATCTTGAATCCGTTTTGATCTACAAGCGGCTTCAGCGCATACAGGTTATTGATCGTGGCATCAATCCGGCCTACGTCAAGATCCTTGAGGGAGGTAATTACATCGTTATAGGTCTTGATTTCAAAAGGTCCATACTTTGGCAATACTTCATTGCGCAGGTAGGATTCATCGTTGGTGCCCAGTCCGACGCCGATCGTCTTTCCTTTGAAATCCTCCAGCTTGGTAATATCGTTATTGCTGCTGTTCACAATAATCTTGACGCTATTTGTGATATAGCCATCTGAGAAGTCGATCTGCTGCTTCCGCTCATCGGTGATCGTCACTTGACTGGCCACAACATCGAATTTGCTTGTCTGAAGGCTAGGAATTAGCCCGGAGAACTCCTGAGTTGTGAACTCGGCCTCTACACCCAGACGCTTTGCAACCTCCTTGGCAATATCAGGATCGAAGCCATCTACTTCATTCTGATTGTTCAGGAATGTGTAGGGTGGATAGGTTCCCATCGTCCCCACCTTCAGCACTCCAGCACTCTTGATGTTCTCCAGCAGATTCCCTCCAGCCGTCTCTGTACCTGGAGTCTCAGTGTTACCATTAGTGCCACTATTCGCTGCCGGGTTGTTGGTCGTGCTGCATGCACTCAGGATTAATGTGAGTACCGCGAGTAATGTAATTGTCCATTGCCAGCTCTTGCGTGGGTTCGTCTTCATCTTCATTCTCTCCTTATTCTTGGTCCCGGGACTTGCCCAGCAATCCGTAAAATTCAAAATTAGCTGCTTCCGCGGCGAGTCGCTCAGCCGTAGCTGAAGCAATTGACTGATGTAATTTCTCCGAGCCGAACAGCCAACGGGAAATGAGACCTTCAAGCAAGCCCATCAGCAGTGCCGCACGCAGCTCTACATCAAGGCTAGGTGGCAGCATCCCCAGCTCCATCGCACGTTCGATATTTCGGCGAAATGCCTGTTCCATCGCCTGTCTTACTTCAACAATATGCTGACGCACCGTCTCTTCGACACCGTTCCCCTTAAGCAGCAGCTCCATCAAATAGCGATTGTCCGCTGCGAACATGAATAGAGAGCAGAACAGTGTCTCTGAGGCTCTGACCATATCCGGTATATCCCCTGGCTGCTGCCGATAGCCCTGATGAATGACATCCAATAGGGCAACACGCCCGGTCTCGATAATCTCCAGAGCCAGTGCTTCTTTGCTCTTGAAATGCCAATAAAAGGTTCCCTGAGCTACACCGGCCTCGCGAACAATTTCGGATACCTTAGTCATATGATAGCCATTTGTGGCGAATTTCTTTAATGCAATTTGCAGAATTTGAGCGCGTCGATCATCTGGTGCGATAAATGTGTCTTTTTTCAATAGTCCTTCCCTCCCGATTGATCAGTCAGTCGGTTAATGACTAAATCCTATAGGACAACTACGAATTTGTCAATACATTGATTTTCTATGGCTTCAACAGACACAAAAAAGCCGTCCGACCACAACATCATTGTTGCGATCTGGACGGCCCCATGCCGATGCGTTTATGTGTATACAGCAAACGAACGGCTCAAGAGACAGAAGAGTTCAGGCGCCCCAGCTCATTCTCCACGACTAGAGTTAGCTCTTCTTCATAACCTCCCGTAATCCGATATTTGCGTACGTACTCTTTTACGAATTTTTTGGGATCTTTAGGCCGGAAAATTCGAGTCATCTCCCGCAGACTTTCCTTTACTTCGTTATGACCTTTCGTTGCCATGATAACTCCCTCCCAAAACGTTGAAAAATAAATGCTTCGTTGAAGAGAATGCCGCAAAGTTGTGTTGTCATATACATTTGAAGTAGGTGTAGAAAACGCAGCTTAGGTCGGGAACTACCTAATGGCAGTGTACCTGACACTTTTATTACCCGAATCTGACCAAAATGAATCACATTCATAGTATAACATATTCAAAACTTCGTTTCAGCTTTCCGGGCTTCATGAACTTTTTTTAATTTCATGTTTTCGATGCAAAGCACGGTTATAGATTAATATCGGTATTTACAGCTCAATATGTTTGGGCATATTCTCAAAAGAGAACATTCATCATGATCAACTGCGTAGTATTGCCTGCACGATTTAAGCCCATTTCATGAAGCGATCTATTAGGAGGAAGCGTCATGCTGAAGAATCAGCCCAAAGTCTTGATTCTCTATGCCAGCTACGGGGCTGGACATTATCAGGCCTCACTCGCGGTCAAGCAAAGCCTTACGAATAGAGGATTCCAGGTTCGATTGCTCGATCTCATGGCCGAGGCACACCCTCTGCTCAATGAGGTTACGAAATTCGTATACATGCAGAGCTTCAAGACGATCCCAAGGATGTACGGCTGGGTCTACAATCGCACCAAGGACATGAGCGCACGGTCTGCCTTCGGCCATGTCCTGCATTCCTTCGGTATCCGTCAGCTCGCCAAGGCCTTGAATGAGGAACAACCCGACTTGGTCATTCATACGTTTCCACAACTCGCATTACCCGCATTGCGGCGCAAACGTGGAATCCGGTTGCCCATTGTGAACATCATTACTGATTTTGATCTGCACGGAAGATGGCTACACCCTGAAATAGATCGTTATTATGTGCCGACCGAGGATATGAAGCTTGAGGCGATCGAGCGGGGGATGGACCCGGAACGGATTGTCCCATCAGGCATTCCAGTCCATGCTTCCTTTCACGAGAAGAGCACGGAGGAGATGACTCAGGTGGTTGAAGCGATCCATCAGCCAAATATCATAGAGCTCAATGCAGGCGGAGACAACAAGACCAAGACGATTTTGCTGCTAGGGGGCGCTTATGGCGTCATGACCGGGATGCACACTCTGTGCAGTAGGCTGGCAGCTCTGCCTAATGTCGAGGTGCTGGTCGTATGCGGTCGGAACGAGTCACTACGGGAGCGCCTGATGAGAGATCTTGCGCACTGCTCCAATATCCAGATCTTCGGGTACGTAGATCACATCGCAGCATTAATGCGTAGGAGTGACCTTGTCATTACAAAGCCCGGGGGAATTACCCTGTCGGAAAGTCTATCCTCTGGCTTGCCAATCTTGATCTACCGTCCCGTACCAGGACAGGAAATGAACAATGCCTTATATCTGGAGCGCAAGGGAGCCGCACTCATCTCTACTCATTTCGAGCAGTTAATTGAACAGGTTACCCGGATTTTGTCCGCCCCTCATACCTATGCAGCGATGGCAGCTACAGCCAGGCAGCTCGGGAAGCCATGGGCGGCAGAGCACATTGCGGAGGATATTATACAGCAATGGTTCGCTCCTCTGCCCACAGCTATGGAGCAGTAGAACGCTACAGCATACAGCCTCCGTGAAGCAGAAAAACAGAGTCAGCGGCCACGTATCTTTACTGGGCTCTCGCATAACTTTACGTCAGTACGGACAGCTTAATAGGAGTATATGGAGCCATCCAGCAAGCCCTTGCTGGCGAGTGCTATCAAGTTGACGTAAAGGAGCCAAGCCATGGAACGTAAAGGGAAAGACATGCTCCCACTCTCGGGAGAGCAAGTGGAGGTAGATGGAGTCTACACCGATGAGGATGGTCACGAGCAGCATCTGAAGCGGGGACAGCATTTTCCATCGGATCTGGTACTGGGGTCCAGTGAGTGGCAGCTGACGGAGTATTCCTTTGACAATCATCATGAAGGCCGCACCGATCCACGCCTTGTTCCCAAGGAGGATGACGTGGACAAGCAAGGGAAGATTACTCATCCTCGTCGGCACATGGAGCGTGGTGACCGCTAAGCCCATACGAGCTTTACATGAGATCTTAATAGGCCCGCTTTAAAAAACCGCAGGTCCCTTACGTGGGAGCCTGCGGTTACTTGATTTTTAACAGAAATAGCCCTAACAATTCACTCCCAAACCACTTAGTTCAAGTGCTACGCTCCGTAGCTTCTCTCAATACTTGAAGATGAATTTATTTAATAATTTGTTTTATCAGCTTATTATCTACAATGGCATAGTAAGCCGTGTCTGTAAGTACAGAAGGTGCATCAGCATATCCTGTCGAGAAAGAACGTACATGCTGGAGATTAACTGTGTCCAGAACCTCGTAATGATTGGATAGCTGCACACGCGGACTCCCATCGGACATAAAGGTTATACCTTCCTTACGAATGGAATCTTCAGGGTAAGTACGCTGTACTACCTTATTAGTCTGATAGTAGCGAGCTATACTATGCTCGTTGAATAGCAGAAAATAAGTTCCAGATAGCTTGATCTGATCATCTGAGGACAATGCAAAATCCCATCGCATTATACCATCTTTATCGAATCCAAGAATCATATCACTGGTGACACCAGCAGATTTCACACGTAACATAAAAGTGCTATCATCGAGTGCATAGAAGGATTCCTGCCAGTTACCTTGAATAGAATAATTATTGGGTAGAGTATAGCTATTTAGCAGTCTGAAATCTAGATCGTATACATTCAGTATAGGATTGCCCGCTAGCTTCCAGCCTTCTTTTGTCTGATCAAACCTCTGAGCATCCAAAATAATACGATCTTTGTCCGCAGCTTTCAGAGAACCACTAACAACCATCTGCCCTAATAATTGTCCGGTTGTATTATACCTGTACACATTTGTTGCTATAGTTCCATTTTGACGAATAGGTTCTTCCTTAAAAACATAAAGCAATTCGCCTTTTACCAGCTTTACCACACTGCCTTCGGATACCTCTTTACTCCAAACTTCCTTACCCTTATCGGACAGATACATGACCTTGTTCGTGCCGTCAGTATACTTCACATATGCGTAGAAGGAACCTGATTCCGTGGGCATCAGCTCTAAGGATTTAGCATAGTCCCCGTCCTTGGATTGGAATGTATACTGCCACAGTGACTCCCCAGTCTGATCATTGAAGGCCTGCAATGTATACAGATACGAGTCGCTAGTCTCTTGCCCCTCAGCAGACTTCACAACAGGCTGTTGCGTGTATACGTACACCCGTTGCTTGGATGGCAAGGCGTACACCTTGGAGTTATTCGGCTCAAGTAGCTTCTGCTCGGCCTGCGCCACAGGCAAGGACGGAGCATTCCAATAAGCAGCCTCCAGTGGCTTGGATACACTTACATCGGCTGCATTAGCTGCCAAGACCGCTGGCTGAGAAGATAACAGTAATACGGCCCCCAGCGCTACACTTCCTCCACATTTCCACCATTTCATATTGATACTCATGTCGGATTCATTCCTTTCAGCATTTCTTGGCACGAGCTCCACTTCTGTATTTCAAAATAACAAGAGTACATATTGAACAAATCCAACAACATGTACATGTATATACGCTCGGCACCATTTCGGTCATTGTTACTAAACTATACCATTCCTGTCTAACGACAGCTATCCTATCAAGATTCTACTCAACAAAATGAACCTTACCATCCTCCAGTGACGCAATACGCACCAGAGACTCGACTCTGTAACCAGCCTTCTGCAGCAGATGCCTGCCAGGCTGGAAGGCCTTCTCAATCACAATACCGATGCCAACGACCTCCGCTCCTGCCTGCTCCACAATCCGTGCCAGCCCAAAGGCCGCTTCTCCATTAGCCAGAAAATCATCAATGATCAGAATGCGCTCACCCTCGTGCAAAAATTTGCGAGACACCGTGATTTCATTCGTCTCCTGCTTGGTAAAAGAATACACCTGCTCGACCCAAATATCCTCTCGCAGCGTGAGAGACTTGTGCTTGCGAGCAAAGATCAGGGGGACATCCAGCTCCAGAGCGGTCATGATGCCTGGTGCAATCCCAGATGATTCAATGGTAAGCACACGCGTAATGGCCTGATCCGAGAAGCGACGCGTGAATTCACGGCCAATCTCCTTCATGAGCATGGGGTCCATCTGATGATTCAGGAAGGAATCCACCTTCAGCACCGTGTCACTGAGTACAATACCTTCTTTACGCACCTTATCCTGTAAAAGTTGCATGATTTCAACCCCCGATCACCAAATCCATATTTGGAACATCACAAATTTTGTGTAAAATAGGCTGTAGAAACTCAAGCTCGATTCGATTATCTCAAGATAAGGAGTGCCACTGTGTATGAAGAGAAAAGGATTATTACATGAATTCAAGGAGTTTGCTGTACGTGGCAATGTCATTGATCTTGCAGTAGGGGTTATTATCGGAGCCGCCTTCGGCAAAATCGTCACATCTATTGTGAATGATATTTTGATGCCGCCGATCGGTAAAATTCTCGGAGATACAGACTTCTCCAACCTATACTATCCGCTGGATGAGAATCACCTGAACCCGGATGGCAGCTCCATGTCCCTCGCTCAGGCCCAGGATGCAGGTGTAGCTGTCATTGCTTACGGACAATTCATCAATGTCCTGCTGGATTTCGTTATCGTCGCGTTCTGTATCTTCCTGCTCGTCAAAGGCATCAATATGCTCAAGCGTAAGGAACAGGACAAGCCTGCTCCCGAGAAAAAAACCAAGGAATGCCCGTACTGTCTCTCCGAGATTCCTGTGAAGGCTGTACGCTGCTCCCAATGCACTTCCCAATTGGAGGAGTCCGTCAGCTCCTGATCGGCTCGTCCAGTATAGCTCGGGCGAATATCACACGCCCGCGGCGTGGCATGTCTGTGAGCAGCATACCACGTCGTGGGCGCTTATCGTCATGCTGTATGAGTGACTTGTAGCTGATCTCTTGGCCTCTTAGCGTCTAGGCAACAGGTTCTCCAGCAAGGCACGCAGATTGCGATCCTCACTGTACACCTCTTCCCCCGTATCCAATTCCGTCACACGGATATACTTATAGCCAGGTTTCGCATCTGTCGGCTTGAACACCAATTCATCCGTCTGATCTGCTCTTACATTGTAGCCCATGTTCCCGAACATTTCTGTCAGCTGATTCATATTCGGTGCAGCCCCATCATCTGTAAAGATCAAGCCTCTTAGCTCTTTGACCTCTTCATCATGCACAACGCGAAAGTGAACGATACATTCCATCACTTCCACCTCCTTAATACCATAATTCGTCACATACACTTCCATAGTCTTATCCAGCTTGCCCCGATCTGCGCAGGTTAACCAGCTGTAATTCCCTTGCCACACTCGGCAAAGCAGGCCGATGGGCGTATAATGTATAACCAACCATACAGCAGACCCTTACCTATAGTTTACCATTCTGATCAAGAGAACTACCCTGCAATTAGCAAAAATTTATGTATTTTATCCAAACGTAAGACGCTTAATCAGAATAAGGCCCCATTTCTAATACAGCTACAATATGTCCACAAAGGAGATTACGAGCATGACAGAGGAACGTTTCGATATCTATGATGAAGAGGATCGGTGGATCGGCACAGCCAGCAGGCATGACACCCATCGCTTAGGCTACTGGCATCATTCATTCCATTGCTGGATTGCTCGGCAGGAGGGTGCCCGAAGCTATTTGCTGTTCCAGCAAAGACAGTCCACCAAGGATACCTATCCGGATCTATATGACATCACGGCTGCTGGACATCTGACCGCAGGAGAGGATATGAGTATGGCCGCCCGTGAGCTTCAGGAGGAGCTGGGAGTAAAGGCAGAGCTGCATGAATTGATTCCTTTAGGACATACACGAGAGGAACTACAGGGTTATCTGAAAGGAGTACCGTTCGTGGATCGTGAGGTTAGCTCCGTATTTGGCCTACTGGATCAACGACCACTGCATGCGTATCAGCTTCAGCAAGAGGAAGTAGCAGGGCTATACGAAGCAGAGCTGGAGGACATGCTGGCTTTATTTGAAGGCAGGCTGCCTACCGTCCACGCCCGTGGTGTGAATGTGGAGGCCAAGTCCGCAGGTAGCTCATCTTCACTGGAAGATCGACAAATCACGGCAGATCAATTCGTTCCTCGTCAGATGGACTACTATCAGCGAGTATGCAGAGCGCTATTACACTTCATAGCTGGCAGTAATGAGGTGGACACGCGCCTGCACTAGCGCGTGTATTTATCTACAATGGAGCGGAAGCCTGGACCGTAGCGGGCAGAGAGCTCTGTGCCCATATCGTGCTCCAGCTCGAACAAGATTACTTCCTGTGCAAAATGGTTCAGCAGCAGTCGAGTCATCACCGGGTGCTCAGTTACTACCGCCTGCGCCTGACCTTCTCCGTCCCTCGTGCCGAGTATGCACCAGCGGCGATCAATGATCAGCGAGAAGGCGCGCCCCGTCATAGGCGTCAGCTCGCCGAATGTATCCAAAGGCAGCAAGCGCACGGACGGAGCCTCGCCTCCGTCATACGACCACAGCAGCTTGACGCCTCGTTCCTCCGCCTGTGCAAGCTCCTCTCTAAGGAGCTCAGCTTCCTCGCGGGACACATCCGCAATGACCTCATGCTGTGAGCGACGAAGCTCACGCAGCACGGTATCAATAATGTTCCTGTCCCCTTCCATGTTATAGAAGGGAGACTTATCAGGCTCCGGACGAGGCATTTCCTCTACCACAGCCTCCAGTGATTCCTGTACCTGGCCTGAGATAATCCGTGTTAATTCCTCAGCCGGCAGTACGCTGTACCGCACGGGCTCTCCTTCACTGGTACGCAAATAGCCATGGCTGGCGAGCCGCTGCAAGGCGGCGTACACATTCGAGCGTGAGGCTCCCAGGCGCTTGGCTACTTCATAGCCTGAGGAGGCTCCGTACCGGGCAAGATCCAGCATGGTCTTGCCCTCCATTTCGGTAAATCCCAGATTTCTAAGATGATGCAGCAATCGTTCCATATCCTCTTCGTCCCTCCATGCTGTCGAACGACAGATCCCTGCCTATTCAGCAGGGACCCAGTTGCATCAGATTTGTTCAGCACCGCAGCGGGGACACCACTTGGAGCCTTGTGGCAGCTCAGCAGTACAGATTTGGCAGCGTACCAGCTCACGATCCGTATTTACGCGTGGTGCTGCCTGAGCGTCAGTCTGATTGTTCTCCTGCCAGTAGCGGATTCGCTCATCCAACACCTCTTGACGCTTGCGTTCACGTGCCAGCTTCTCTTCCTCCATCTGTTTGGCAGCCAGCTCCTCTTGTCGGCGACGCTCCCACTCTGCATCGAATTCCGCCTTTTCCTCAGGCGAGAAATCACTATCTGCATAATCATATCTATCCTCGTCCAATTCCGGAAGCTCGAATTTGCGCTTCTCCTGCCCTTGCTCTGGTGCCTTCTCCAGGATAGGCTCCTGATGGCCCAAGCCACTCTCCCGCAGAATCGAGGAAATGTCGCTTGCTACTGCAGCCTGAGAATGGGCATGAGTATGATTTTGAGTATTGCTTTGAGCTTGGGCTTGAGTATGAGCTTGAGTGCGAGATGGCGAGCTGCCGAAGTCATTCGTCAGCTTGCGCCCACACTTCGGACAGAAGTTGGCGTCCAGTGCAGCGGAGGCACCGCATTCGCACAGCCGTTCGTTCTTCAGCTCAGCAATGATCCCACGCAGCCGATCCACATCATCCTGCAGCTTATCACATTCCTTGGACAGCTGGGTCATTTCCACCTCAGCAATGGACATATCGGAATAACGGTAGCCCTCGTAGAAGACCTGCCCCATCCGCAAGAAATGCACGTCCATCTCTTGCTGGATCGCGTCAATCTGATTATTAATTCTCCCGATCTCTACCGCATGTTGGGCCTTCTCTGTCGCCCTGTTCGCCCCATCTTTAATACGCTGAATAAATTTCATATCTGTATCCTCCTCGTTCCTCTTCAAGCCATATGCCTGCCAGACATCCTTCAGGCGCCTGCACCGTATGAGCCTAACGATATTTCCACGGCTATGGGTCAGCCTTGTGGCTAGGTCTATACGCAATCCCCTTTTTGCCAGGCTACTGTTGGAAGCGGCCAATCTTCGCTATAATGGATTTCTATATATTCATATTAGTTGTTGGACGCAATTTTCGCTCGAAAGTCGCGCCTGTCTGTTCAGAACATGTCTATCATACCAAAAAGTGTGCTGGAATGTGAAAATGGAAGATTTTGAAAACGAAAGAGGTTTCACAGTATGAACCCCATAAGTACATTTTACCCCCGTCCACTCGGGGTTGCCTATCATACAACACAGCCGGAGGCTTCCAGAGCCTCTCTCGATACCAGCAGGGAGCTAGTGCACGAGCACGAGCCAGATGCTGCTTATTTTCGCGCCCTTGAGCAGGCTGGTATTCTGCTGAATAAGCCGCAGATTGATGCGGTGCGCTACGGACAAGGACCTCTTCTGACCCTGGCTGGTGCAGGCTGCGGCAAGACGACAGTGCTCGCCGCCAGAGCGGGCTATCTTATTACGGTACGTGGTGTAGCCCCGTCTTCACTGCTTCTCGTTACCTTCACCAGTAAAGCTGCTGCCGAGATGAAAGAGCGAATCGCCGCATTACCCGGAATTCGACCCGCTGCTGCCAAAGCCGTACAAGCCCGTACGTTCCATTCCTTTGCACTCGCACTGCTCCGGCATCAGGGTGTACAAGAGGAAATCTTCGGAGATACGCAGGCACAGCATACTGTGATGAAAATGCTCCTGCGTCGTCTGCGGTTAAGTGATGCCATGCAGCCAGAGACCATCCTGTCTGCCCTGTCTGCCTGGAAGGGAGAAGGTAGACAGGTGGAGGAGCTGCCCGAGTCTACTCCCGAGGAAGCGGATCTGAAGCAGGTCGTCTTGGGCTACGAGGAATGGAAGCGGGATCGTCATAAAATAGACTTCGACGACATTCTGCTCCGGGCAGCGACTATGATGCGTGATCCAGACATCCTGCGTCCACTACAGCGGCGCTTCTCTTATATTATGGTTGATGAGTTCCAGGACACCAATGTGCTCCAGTATGAAATGGTACGCAGATTGGCCGCCCCACATCGCAACCTGATGGTCGTGGGTGATGACGACCAGACCATCTACACATTCAATGGTGCGCGTCAGGAGTCCATTCTGGAGTTCGACCGCGTCTATCCGGGAGCCAGGATTATTACCCTGAATATTAATTATCGCAGTGATCCTCGCATTCTCGGCTTGGGCTCTCGCATCATCGCTGTGAATCGCCGGAGACGGAAGAAGACTCTCATGTCCGCAGGTCCAGGAGGCCTAGAGCCGCAATACTTCACTCCCGCTCAAGCGGAAGAGGAGGCCGCCCATGTAATCCAGCACCTGACCCAGCAGGTAGAGGAGGGTACGCTGCGTTATGCTGATATCGCTATTCTACACCGTACCGCGAGCGCCAGTCGGGCGATATTCGAGCAGTTAGTCATGCGTGAGATTCCTTTTGTCCAATATGGTGCGAGCTCCGTATTCTATGATCAGTCCCTGATTCGTCCGCTGATGGATCATCTGCGGCTGGCCCTGAACCCTCGGCTGAAGGAGGCGCTTCCCAGTGTACTTGGCCCCCTCTATGTGCCTCGGGAGTCAGGAATCGAGTATCTCCAGACGGAGGACCGCAAGCAGCCCAAGAAGTATCCGCTCATTCACCTGACCCGTTGGGATCGACTGCAGAGCTTCCAGCATGAGCAAGTCAAAGAACGGATTCGCCTGATTAAGAATCTCGCAGGGATGAAGCCTGTAGCAGCCATCCAGGAAATGCGACGCACATTTTATGATAAATATCTGGAGAGCGGTGATCCGGGTACATGGACACACTACAAAGAGACCATTCAGGAAAGTCTGGAGGAGCTTGAGACTGCTGCGCAGCGCTTCGAGACAGTGGAGGATTTCGTAGGCTTCGCTAACGAGCTGACAAGGCGTCATCAAGAAATGGAGCAGCTACAGGCTGCTGCTGACGGGGATGCACTGCATCTCATGACCATTCATCGTGCCAAGGGCCTCGAATTTCCCTGCGTATATTGGATCGGTGCCAGCGAGGGCTTGCTCCCACACAGCTCGGCTCTAGCCTCCCAGGCACCGGAGGACCTGCGCCAAGGTCAGGCAGCTGCGGGCTCTTCAGGCACGACTTTATCCGATACAGATGCCCTGCTTGAAGAAGAACGGCGACTGGCCTACGTAGCGGTCACACGAGCGAAGCATATGCTGTATATTACGTCTCCAGCGTCTCATCATGGGAAGCCTGCCGCTGTATCCCGTTTTCTGCTGGAAGCTTACGGAGTCAAGCAGGTACCCTCTCGCCCTTCGACATCAAGACCGGAGGTCAAGGAACGAGTTAGCGAAGGGCGAAGCCCCCGCACCGTCACCATACCGGTGTGGGTCTGCCCGGATGTGGCTTGCGGAGCCTGGATGCGACAAGACACCCGGGGAGCATCTGGAGCGTCAGCAGCCTCATCTGCTAACCGAAGCGGATCGTCAGCAGTTCACCAAAAGACAGGTCAGGCCAGACAAAGAACAGCTGGCCAGGCAGAACAAGCTGGATTTACCAGACAGACGACGCGGGAGGCATCGCCTGCATGTCCGCTATGCTCAGCAGCGATGCAGACGGGTACTCGTGCTGTGCCCGCCCGATAAGCATCAGAAATCCTTTATATGTATAAATTCGGAAGATTCCACGCATACGCTATGCACATTTTTTCATAATTTAAGCTCACTTTAAGCGTGAAGCTTTTGCTTGTAAGATTCGGCTTAGTGTACAATAGAATTAAGGCAAGAACAGCCCGAAAAAAACACATACGGCACGTGCAGGGCTATTCAATACGAAAGTGACAGTGTACAGCGCTCAGCAGTACATAATTCGCAGGCTGAATATTAGCAAGACAGGATATCTGGCAGGTCACCACGCTTTAACGAGGCCGTGGATCGTGAAGCCCATCTACTTTTTGGGAACACCGATTGCCAGCACTGCCCTGCTGCGATGTAACTTCCATGTACGGCCGGCTAGGAGAATGCATGTGACTGAATCCAATTCGTCAACTTTGAATCAAATCCCACTCCCGCTTCATGAGTTCCAGCAGCATCTGGAGACTAATCATCAGCTCGCCAAGCAGTTCGAGGAGTGGAAGAAAATACCCGTCATGTACCAGCTCGCTCTGGAGGAGCTCCAGAACAAGATCAAGCTGATTCAGACCGAATGGAAGCTCATGGATGGCTTCAGTCCCATTGAGCATATCAAGACTCGGATCAAGGAGCCCCATAGTATATTGGAAAAGGTCCGCCGTAAAGGATATGAAGTCACGGTGGATAACGTGTTATCCCAGATTCACGACATAGCGGGTATGCGTATCGTATGTGCTTTTGTCAAGGATATCTATCGTCTGCTGGATCATTTGCAGACCCGTGAGGATATACGCATCATAGAAGTGAAGGACTATATTGCTCATCCTAAGCCTAACGGCTATCAAAGTCTGCATGTCATTGTAGAGGTGCCCCTGATCCTGTTCGAGGGCAAGCGCTGGATGAAGGTCGAGATTCAGATGCGTACGCTCGCTATGGATTTCTGGGCCAGCCTGGAGCATATCCTGTATTACAAATTTGACAAACAGGTGCCGGAATATGTTGTGACTGAGCTCGCCGAGGCAGCCAAAGCGGCCAATGCGCTGGATGACAAGATGCTGAGTCTGCGTCGTGAAATCCTGTCCCTGAGTGACGGACAGCGACAGCCTTCTTAGTCCCGTTCTTAGCTTGTCCTAATGACAATGTGAACAAAAACGGCCTGCTCCCGGAGCACAAGCTTATGCCCCGAGAGCAGGCCTGACTTGTGACCAGTTCTGCTATCTGGAGCTGGTGCTACAATCAGTGAAGAGAACAAAAAAACAGGTCGAGAACCACTGAGTGATATGCTCCCTGTCAAGTAGACTGTCTAAAAAAACAAAAACATCTGTATGTAGTCCCCCTCGGTGAAGGGGGATTATTCTTTGTTAAGCTGCTCGTCGATATTCGTTCGGGGACAAGCCGTTTAGTCGTTCTGTGTACCGATCATTATTGTAATAACGGATATAGGATCTCACACTGTGCAGGAGATCGTCATAGGTATCGTCATATCCGTCGATCATGGCACTCAGGTAGGCCTTGCGGCCATTTCCGTACCTCAGCTCAGTCACATCGGTGCACCACTTTTGATTTGGAGCATCCGCTTGGAAGTCCCGGTTCATGACATTCTCTGCGAGATGAAGTTCTGGAGCCTTCACGTAGTTTGGTCGCTTTTTGCGAATGACTGACCTTAATCCAAGTGCACGCATGATGCGGTAATATCGTTTACGGTTGTAGCTTCTTTTCAGCTTACGGTTCAATTGCATACGCATCTGGCGGTAGCCGAGTATTCCCTTTCGTTTGACATAACGCTGTTTGATTTCCTTAGCCAGTGCAAGATTTTCGAGTTCCCGGGTGGATGGCGTCCATTTTAGCCACTTGTAATAGGCAGATCGGGCGATTCCTGCTAGCTCACAGAGCTTGCTGATCGCATATCCTTTGTCGGCATGTAATTCCTTAATGGCTTGGTAGATGTCTACATGCCGAACAAAGGTTAGTCCGTGTTTCTTCGCCGGATCTCTGCCAACTTTTTTGAGAGTGCATTCTCCATTTCCAAGTGCTCATTACGCGCTTCAAGTTCCTTAATCCGAAGCTTTAAGCGTTCCTGCTCATTTAGCTCCTCTGGCGGCTTCTTCCGGCCCCGGAGGTCCTGTAAAGCCTCCTGGCCACTTGCCTTATATTTACGAACCCATGCGTATACCTGCCGATAAGAGACACCATATTTGTCGATTGCTTTCTGATAATCGAGATCGTGAGCGATGGTGTATTGTGCAATTTCAATCCGTTCTTCGTAAGTCGTTTTCCGTCCTTTGTTCATGTAGGGTTGTCCTTCTTCTCTACGAGTTGGTTTCATGGGTATCTCTCCAGTATACTTGGAAACCCAACTCTGTAACACACTTCTACTCGAAATGTGATACTTTTTCACCACTGCTCGTACGGAGTATTCGCCAGAAAGTACATCCTGGATAGCTGATCGTTTTAGTTGTTTGGAGTAAGCCTTCCATCCTTTGGATTTTCTTAATCCTTCTTCTCCATCTGCTTGATATTTTCTGACCCAATCGGTCACCGTATCTGGAGAGATTCCCAGTTGCTTCGCCTCATGGTTTGGGTTTGATTCATACCGTAAACAACGCCGCACAGCCTGAATCTTTAATTCGTACGAAATCGGACTTTTCTTGGACATTACAAAAACTCCCATCATAGTAGAAGTAGAAGTTTTGTTTTTTCTACTGTCTACTATGATGGGAGCATATCAAGCTGTGTCCCCGACCTGTTTTTTCTATTGTTAGATCGCTATGACCTTGCATGATCCTCGTCTCATTGCAAGTTCAGTTGCTTCTCCGATACACTACACTTCAATGATTCTCGTGTCACTACAGCTTCATATGATCCTCGTCAAAATACTCCTCCAGCGTCAGTCCCAGCTTGGCTACGTCTTGTGCAAGCTCCTTGCCAAGGTACCGAATGTGCCAAGGCTCATATACATAACCCGTAATACTCTCCTTGCCATCTGGATAGCGAATGACAAAGCCATATTCAGGTCCGTGCTCTGCGAGCCATTTGCCTTCTTTGGTGCTGCCAAGCGACTCTTCCAGCGCATTCCCTACACTTGGGCTGGATACGTCGATGGACAGCCCCGTCTGATGCTCACTCATACCAGGGACGGCGCTCACGCGTGATGCATAGGCCTCACCCTTGGTCTTCACGTTGTTGTTATAGATGGCCTCTTGACGTTTGTAGGACCGGTATCCAGAGACAGCGCGCAGCTCTATCCCATCCTGCTCTGCTGCTGCGAAGAGTTCCTCAAGTGCCTGAGCTGCTTCCTTACGCATATGGCGCTTCTCATGAGGGCCGTCGAAGGAGAACGGTACATTCGGCTCGACCAGATCACTAGGCTCATAGCCATCTGGAAGGCTACGCTGCTTGTTCACAATGACAGCAATGGCCTCAGCGTTCGTCACTACAGCCTTGCTTCCCTGCTCCTGTACTGTCGCTTGCAGTGCATTGTTCTGACGTTGTGCCAGCACCGGAGCTGCTGACGAGCTCGAACCGCCTGTAGCCTGTCCCACTCCTGAGTCCCCACCTGCGGCCTGATCTCCCGATGCTTGTCCTGCACCAGTAGATCCAGTAGCAGACCCCGGGGATAACTCTGTGTTGTTGTCGTCAGTGCTGCCGTCTACTGCTGGTGTATCTGTCCCCGGTGCAGCAGGCTGTACAGACTGCTCTCCGCCTTGCTCTCCTTGAGAGGCCGCCAGGTTGTCGCTCTCCTGCTTGCCGGCTCCTCCTTCGCCGCAACCGCCTAGCAGCATTGCTGGCACCAGTAGGCCCGGAATCAACAGTCTTGTCCAAGATTTATAACCGCTCATGCGGTGCTTCATATGCTCCATGAGATAAGCTCCTTAATCTATGTCAGGATGAATATTCGATCTTCAGATCGCACCATCCCATTGTATCCAAATTGTGAATAAGTCACGATGTTCATATAGGACCATGCCATGAACTGAGTAACTGATATAGTCCCATTATAGCCCAATTCGTCTATCAGACGTCTCTTTTCGACAGACTTCCAATTCGTTCCTGCACATTCGCAGCGGCATGCTGACGAACGATGTCGAGTGCCTGAAGCGCCTTAGGGTGATGAGACATCAGGGCGGCTACATCACGAAGCTCAGGCTGAGACACCGGCCCTGTAGATGAGCGAATCTCGAACGTATGCAGTTCGGGGCCTGGTTGATGAAGGGTTCCTTCGGCCGCTGCCTCCGCAATCCACTCACCGAATGCGCCCCCCCCTCGTCTGCCCTCCCCAGACGGATCGACAGCGAGTCGTTCGAGAGGATTACTTCCAGATGTCCTTCCCCGGTCTCTCGCCCACTCGTCAAATACGCCAGATAACAGCTCCGCCTTCGACAGCCCTGCTGCTTCCAGTCTGAGCAACGGATCAGCCTCTAGCACAGCCAGTGCCTCCGTGGCATGCCTGCACTCCTGCTCTCCACAGCTACAGTCTTCAAGGATGAGGAGGGGCAGCTGTCTTTTGATCCATTCAGATGCCTCTCCCTGCAATAGTTGGTACAGTTCCAGGGGGAAGCCGCGTAGCCTGTTCAATATGCTCTCTCTGGTTGGAAGAGCAAGCAGTTCCGTCTTGCCTGTGACTGTGCATACAGGCTGCTCTTGCCGCTCATCGCCCCACTCTGCCGACCATGTCCCTGCAGCCACCTGCAGACTTATTCGCATCTTCATTCCCCCTGCAACCAAATATCATTCTGCAAGGCAACCAAGCCTCGCAGCTCTTCATCTGACATCTCTGTAAGCCAATTCTCGCCAGAGCCGACAACCTGCTCGGACAGCATCTTTTTGCTCTCAATCAGCTCATCAATCCGTTCCTCCAGCGTGCCCTGACAAATCAGCTTGTGCACCTGAACATTGCGGTTCTGTCCAATCCGGAATACACGGTCTGTCGCCTGATTCTCCACAGCGGGATTCCACCAGCGATCATAATGGATGACATGGCTAGCCCGTGTCAGATTCAGACCGACGCCTCCTGCTCGAAGCGAGAGAACGAAGATATCTGGTCCTTCCCCCTGCTGGAATCGCTGCACCAGCTCATCTCTCTGCTGCTTGGACAGCCCGCCGTGGAGGAAAGAAGGACGCTCGTCATACATCCGTGCCAGACGTGATACCAGAAGCTCTCCCATAGCTACATACTGAGTGAAGATCAGCGCTGCTTCTCCATTGGCACGTATGGCCTCGATCAGCTCCAGCAGTCGTTCCATTTTGCCCGAGGCCTCTGACTTGGTATTCTCTCCCCGTTTACTCCCTAATAGAGCAGGGTGATTACAGATCTGCTTCAGCTTCGTCAAGGAGGAGAGGACCAAGCCTTTGCGTGCGATGCCACTTTGTCCATCCAAGGTCCCCATCAATTGATCAACGACGCCCCTGTACATACCCGCCTGCTCTGGAGTCAGCACACAATATGATTTGAGCTCCAGCTTCTCTGGAAGGTCCTTGCGAATATCGGGGTCACTCTTCAATCTGCGCAGCATGAAGGGCGAGACAAGCTTGTGCAGCTCACGTAGCATCTCCTGTCGATCCTCCACTGCTCCGGTATACCGGTGCCGGAAGGAGGTCGCGCTTCCAAGATAACCAGGATTCAGGAAATGAAAGATCGACCACAGCTCGCTGAGACGGTTCTCAACGGGAGTGCCTGTCATGGCAATCCGATGCGGAGCCGAGAGCTTCATAACGCTCTGCGATTGCTTGGTCCTGGAATTCTTGATGTATTGTGCTTCATCCAGCACAATGGAGGACCACGATACGGCTGATAGATCGCCCCCGTCGCGACCAGCCAGATGATAGGTCGTCAGTACAATCTCATGATCCGTAACCTGGTTCACGAAATCCTCACCATGCAGTCGCTGGCCCCCATGATGGATATATAGCGACAGGTCGGGTGCGAACCGCTGCAGTTCACGCTGCCAATTGCCAAGTAAGGAGGTCGGGCAGATAATCAGCGCAGGCCCCCTGTTGCTATTGGACGGGCTGTAATCGAGTAGACAGGTAATTACCTGTATTGTCTTTCCCAGTCCCATATCGTCCGCAAGGCACACACCAAAGCCCAGATCACGCATCGCAGACAACCACTGGAAACCACGCTCCTGATATGGACGCAATTGTCCATGCAGTTGGGGAGGCACTCGCCTTGGGGCAACAGATCTTAGCACACCGCCCTCCAGTAGCGAGCCCAGCAGACCGAACGATTCAGTGCCATAGATGGATATGCCCTTCCAGACGGAGCCCTCCTCTGGGTCCTGCTCGGCAGACAAATGCATCCATTCGGCCAGAGTCATCTCGCCCTCTTCCTGTTTCTTGATGTATCTCAGTACCTGTCGCAGCTCTTTCGGATCAATCTCAACCCATTCGCCTCGCAAGTGTACATAGGGCAGGTTAGTTGCAGCGATGGCTTCAAGCTCCGCCAGTGACAGCACATTCCCACCCAGCACCGCCTCGGCATCGAAGGCTACAATTTGATGCATGCCTAGTGGAGAGGCCTCCACTGCGTTTGTCCCGAACGCAGTACCCTCTGCATGCTCACGCATACGCAGACGCAAGCCTGCACGCTTGCGTCCCTCCTTGCTCCATTTGGAAGGCATTTGTACAGCTGCACCGATCTTCTGTAGTCTTGGGACCGATTCGAGCAGGAAAGGATAGAACTGCTCCGGGCTTAAGGTGAAGGCTTCCGGGTAGGGATTCTGCATAGCCCCCTTCACCTCACGCGACACCTCTGCTGCACGTCCCATACTCATGAGTAGCTGCAGACGAAGATGGCGATAAATGATATGCCCGCGTTCAAGATCAGGCTTGTCATACGTCCATATATCCGCCGCTGATAGACGGAGGGACGGCTCCAGCACACTTTCCGCCCAGAAGGTCACCTGCCAATTCGTCGCTCCCTCCTCTAGAGGAGGCTCAAGACGCAGACACAGGCGCAAGCTCCCTTCCTCAGGCTCTCTTTCTTCCTTCCCACTCTGCGGAATACCTGCTCCATTCAATGAAGCCACCTGTGCATGAAGCTCCTCCATCTCAGCAGGCGTACCCTGAATGGTGATCGGTCGCGTACCTGTTAGCAGACTGTTCCACCATAGATCAGCCAGCGGTGAGGTCCCGCGGCGATAATCCGGGCGCTGCCTGGAGAGCTCGCGCTCACGTTCCGCCGTCGCCTTGCGCATCTCCTGCTGAATGATGGCAGACATGAAGGAATGCAGCACGATCGCTGCGGCTTCTTCCCGAGAGGAAGGATCATGATTCGCAAGCAGCGTTGGCGCAGACAGACCAATCGCAGGCATTGCTGCTGCTAGCTCACGAAATCTACCGATATCCTCTTCAGATTCCAGTCGTGGCTGCCAGACACCCATCGCAGATTCCTGCACACCGCGTCGTCTGGCACCGCCAGACTGCACCTGCTGGATGCCTGGCACAACCTCGCCTCTATGAATCAGTTCAAGCGCAAACCGCGCCGCTGTCCGCCAATAAGGCAGCTCTTCTCCTGCCCGAATACCTGCAGCAGCACAGTCCTGTTCACTCAAGCGCAGCAGCAGCTCAAGCGCATCTGCAGGCTCCAATGCCAGTCCTTCCAATGTACGTCCGAGCATGGCTCGCCTCTTGCCTCCGCCTGATTGCTCCGCACGTCCAGTATTGGGCACACGCAGCTCAGCCAGCCGCAATGCTGCCTGCCGAAAAGGTTGTATTCCGTTAGATAGCTTCAGTCTTCGTACGACACTGCTCCAGGCATCGACACGTGGCTCAGAAGTCTCACCCGAGAAGCAGAACATTACATCTCCAAGCCAAATTGCGTACAGCGGTTGGTTCATATCAATCTCCCGTCCAGCCTCTAATTGTTACTCTTCATCATATACGAAAATCCCGCCAAATCAAAATGCTTTCGAAATTATGCTGACGCCAAAAAGACGTCCCCGGTATTCTGGAGACGCTTTTTTGGGAGATCAGCCCTACTAGTATTCGCGCGAATGAAGGGACTGAGCTGAAAGGGGAGCTACTTTCTCCCGTAATCCGCCTTGATTTCTCCCCAGCTCTTGGTTTCCCACTTGACTACTTTATTGGTATACGTATTATTCTGCAGCCACCGCTCCGCGCGGTCTACCAGATCCCAGATCTCTCGTGTCGATTCATCGCGCGGCAAAGTGGAGACGGCCTTCTTCTGTCTGACCCATTTCAGGGCGTTGACCGAGTCGCTATAGACTGTCTTGTTGCTGTTCTGATTCTTGAGATACGCAAGTCCATGCACGATGGCCAGGAATTCGCCCAGATTGTTCGTCCCCTTGGCAATTGGCCCGCAAGAGAACAGTACCTCACCAGTGCGGGTGTCGACCCCCTTATACTCCACTGGACCCGGATTTCCGCGTGTGCCTACATCCACCGAAATGCTGTCATAATCAATGTCCGTTGCTGGTGCTCCTCCTGAATGTGCTGTGCCCTTGCCTGCACTGGAGCCCTTGCTTCCCGAGGAGGTTTTGCCTCCTGCCACATTACCCCAGATTCCCTTCCAGCCGTGGGCAAATGCCTTCTCCGCCTCTGCCTTGGACGGAAAAGCCTTGAACTTCGCCCCCGTTACACCGCTCACCTGCGTCTGACACTCAGCCCAGCTTGTATAGACACCTGGTGTCTTCCCTTCCCAGACAACATAGAATTTTTGGTTAGCCATAGATCCTCCATGTATGAAAAGATTAGTTTTTAAATTTCATGATCATCAAATGAACCTGTCCAACATAACATTTTATCATGTCATATGTTACATGTGGGCAAAATGGGTATATTCATAATAGATCATTCTTGACCCGCTGGTCATCGCAAATGACCGTAGAGCGAACATTCACTTCAGTTAGGAGGATTTCGAAATGCATCGAAGCCATCCCTTGAAATGGTGGAATATCATTGCTTATGTTGCGGTCATCGTGACCAACTATCTGGCCATGGCACTGCCGATCGGAGGTCGCAGCACATCGGCTGTCTCAGACATGTATCCAACGCTGATTACTCCAGCGGGCTACGCCTTTTCGATCTGGTCGGTCATTTATCTGCTGCTGGCAGGATTCGTAATCTATCAGGCTTTGCCCCGAGGCCAATCCCGGGACTCTGTACAGGGCATCGGAGTCTTCTTCATTCTGAGCTGTCTGTTCAATATCACCTGGATTTTCCTGTGGCAGAATCTCTATATTGAACTGGCTCTCCTCGTGATGCTCCTGCTGCTTCTGTCACTCATCAAAATCTATCGTGCCACCAGGGTATCTTATCCGAGCTCCGGGGAAATATGGTTCGTACGACTCCCATTCAGCCTCTATATGGGTTGGATATCTGTCGCTACGATTCTCAACGTGGCCATTATACTGGAGAAGAATCAATGGAGTGGCTGGGGCCTGAGCGACAGCACCTGGGCCGTCATTGTCCTCTGCATAGGAGCAGCCTTGGCGATTCTGGTCAGCTTCCCATACCGAGACAGTATCTATCCGCTCGTGTTCGTATGGGCCTATATTGCCATAGCCGTCGAGCAGCGAGGTACGCAGAGCGTCTATCTTGCAGCCCTTATTCTGGCGGCCCTGATCCTGATCTATTCCATCTGGCTGCTATTCGCCCGTAGTCAGGATCGCGATTAGCGGAGTTATCTGTGCTGATTGAATGATTGAATCAATGATTCAATCGTCTAGCTCCGCTGAATAATAACACATCCAATGTCTTCACAAAAAAAGGGGATCATCCACCGTAGTCTTATCACTACGCGGACAGTCCCCTTTTCCTGTATTATATCTAAGTAACGATTAGCCCTTCAGTGCGATGGTCTCGATCTCCACCAAAGCATCCTTTGGAAGGCGTGCCACCTCAACTGCACTTCTTGCCGGGTATGGCTGCTCGAAGAAGGAGCTGTACACTTCGTTCACTTTGGCAAAATCGTTCATATCCTTGAGGAACACTGTAGTCTTAACTACATTGCTCAAGCTGCTGCCCGCCTCTTCGAGAATAGCCTTGACATTATTCAGGGAAAGTCGTGCCTGCTCCTCTACACCTTGACCGAACTCACCAGTTGCTGGATCAAGTCCCAGTTGACCTGAGGTAAAAATAAAATCGCCTGCCTGCATAGCCTGACTATACGGGCCGATTGCGCCAGGTGCGCGTTCTGTCGAAATAGGTTTCATCATTATGTACTCCCTTCGGTCATCTTTTTGAATACTGAGCCTATTATAGCATTATGCTCAGGGTGTAGGACAAGCTATCCTCACCTTACCATATGAAAAAGGTACCGAAACGCCCGGTACCCTGCTCATACGACATCTATTCTGATTCAGCCTGCAATCATCCTATTGGCATGTCATGTACATAACGACTGTCGACGGATTAATACCCGCCTGCTCCGTGTGTATAGGTCCCCATATTTCCGGCGGCCCCTGTCCCAACTGTTAATCCTGGAGTAATGAATATAATACCGGCACTAAGCGTAAGTAACAAAAAGCATTTCATTTTCCGCATTTTTACGCACTCCTCTGATCATATTTTCATAACTCCGCTGATTTTCAACACGTGTATGCCGTCTAAATTCTTCAAATAATGTCACACATTTGATAAAACCAGCCTTGTCACCCATTTTAATGGATGATGACAAACTTTGGAGTACATATTTTACTGCAAGGTCGAAATTTTGCTGCTGATAATAGTAATATGACAATTCATAACAGAAATTGGCGAATCGTTCGAGGGTGAAGTGCATATTATAATAGCTACTGCTCGCTTGCTGGCTGTCGATATAGGTGGAGATTCGGTCCTCGAATTGATCAAGTATGCTGCTGACGTCCAGACTGTAGCGGTTCGCAGCCTCCATAATCTTCTCCAGTGCAGGCAGGACCTCGTCTTCATTATGCTCAATATACGCAATGTAAGCAGGCAATACGCTCGTATTGCCTGTCATCAGCTCATAGGCGAAGCCGTTGGCCTTGGCCCAAATGCTGAATTTGCGCACCTCTGCCTTACCCATCTCACCCAATCCCTTGAACCAGCTCAAATCTGTGTAGTACTGCGTATACTGCTTGGCCTCATGATACTTCTTCTGCTTGTCACACGCCGCTGCCTTCATCAGATAGGCATAGCCATAATAGACCACAAGTGGATACTTGGTTGTACGTTCTTCTTCGTTATATGGCTTGTTCTTGCATTCGTATGTATACATGGTGTAAGTATAGTTGCTTAATTCATTCGCCAGCTCGTGAACCCGGTCCAGTCGATTCAGTGTAAAATAGACATTAATCAGTTGGAGCATAGCATCAGGCTGCTCTTCCTCCGGCAAGCGATTACGGAATGGATCGAATCGAATTGCTGCGCGCAGGTTCATCTCGTAATCATCGCTTAGCTGCAGCATGAACAAACGATAGTGGCTACGTGCGAGTCGCTCTGCATGCTGATACTGCTCACTCTCGGCCACCGCCTCGAAGAATGGAGCCGATTCCTTATGATACCCTTCCTGGTATAGCTGCTCTCCTATTGAAAAAATAACAGGGATATGCCCAAGCTCGTCCAATACAGCAGGTAGTGCCGATTGGATACAATCCAATCTTCCCATGCGTGCGCATTGCAGCAGATAAGGCTTCAGACGTGACAGCTTCCATTTGTTATCAACAACGCACTCCTCCAGATACATCGGGTATAGCTCGCCCTCCGGGTGCCCCATCGCCTCCGTGATCCGGTCCAGCTCCTTGAGCGACAACGGTTTCGGAATCTGGTAACGCAAAATAGCACTTAAAGTCCCTTTATTCAGTCCGCAGCGTCTGCTGAATTCCTGAAGTGAACAATTCGTCTGCTCTAAGTACGACGCTATGAGCGAACGCAGTCTATTTCCAACCTCCACATTAGCTCCCTCCCACCATAGTACATATGAACATCACCTTATAATTCACTTTCCCTGCTGCAATACGCATGTAGTCGATTTTGTTACTTTATCCCCCTTCTAGGTAGCATATATAGAGACAGTGTATTTTTTTGAATTTATTGAGATTATATGTAAGAATTAACCAGGGGTCAATGAAACTTTTTAGCTATTTCTCGACGGCAAATTTTACTAAGTCGAAAAGCATGACCACGGAACCACTTCTTTTGTTATTTTCACTATTTTCAGTGTCTGTTTTCAGCGGAAGTGCTCGGATCGAATCGAAAAAAAGCACAAGTATCGCTGACTCGTAAAATACCAAGAATCAGTGAACTTGCGCTTATCCGGAATCTATATTCAATTGTTCAATGTAGGCTGCCACGGCCTCTTCGTTATGTTGTCTGCTCATTGTCCTCCTAGGCTGTAGGCTTTTTGTATTGTTTTTTGGCATACCAGTAACGATTCAAGAGGTCATCCAGTTGTTCGGAGGCTCTCAGTACTCGATCGTCTGTTCGTCCAAACTGATGTGCAGAGTCTAACATTTTTTCACGAAAGTACTCGATTTTCCCCTCCAGCTCTCTCAATTCCACCATAATACCCCTCCTTTTCATCAGGTTTCTTGCCAAGACCTTACGATTTTAGGCCTGTCCACTCCTACTCTGGCTCGTGGCTTACATCTTCAGCTTTAGTGTCACATGTGTTTATAATTTTTTGACATTGCCAAAAAAAATAATCTTTTGTCTTCTATGTTATATATACCCATTTTTTTGGCAGCAACCTTCATGGAAAGCACAGATTTTTTTACAAAAGTAGTTTCGAACCTCCCGTTTCTCCCATGGAAGTGAGACAGACCACCTTTCGCTGAAGTGTTTCTTGCGATAATCGAATGGTTCAACTCCGCTGAAAACTTACATTCTATTATCTGAACAAAATGGGAGTACCTGTCGGTTAGACAGAGCACTCCCATGGCATTCGTTCGCTTCTCATGAGCGATAGTTATAGATCACTGCGCTGGATCGGAGCCCAGCGCGTGAATGACTTCATTCGGGTACACATGGACTCCTCTAGCACCCGCTAGAGCTATGCGAACCATTGCCTTGGCAATAGCTGCCGCCGGAATGGCCCGATAAGCAGACAGCCTTCCGTTCCACAGTGGTGACGTAAGCTTCATGAGGACCGCAGCAACCCGCTCGCCTGCTCTTCGTTCTGATCGCTCACCCAGAATGAGGGATGGACGAAACAGATGCAATGCAGGCAGCCCCACTTCGGCCAGCGCTTCCTCAGCCTCGCCTTTTGTACGGCTGTAGAAGATTCGTGAATGCGGATTGGCACCAGCGGATGAGACAGCGAGCATCTGTACGATCCCTGCCTGTCGTGCCAGCTTCGCAGCCTGCAGTGGATATTCCAAATCCACAAGCCGGAACCTCTCCTGCGACCCCGCCTTCTTGATCGTAGTACCGAGCGCACAGTACAGATCATGCACCCCCTCAAATACATGAGCGGATTGCTCCAGCTCATCCCACGAGATGATGTACTCAGTCAGCTTGGGGTGCTGGATACCAAGCGGTTTACGAGTAAGGACCCTCACCTCTGCATAGCCGGGGTCCTCTAGTAGTTCTCTTACGATCAGGCCTCCTACCAGTCCTGTCGCTCCTATAATCAATCCCTTACGATCCATGCAATTGTCTTCTCCTCTTCCTATATCCTTGCTTGCGACCTGACTCCTCCAATGGTAGGGACTCTGACGTGTAGAGGGGCAGATACAACGCGAACGTGCTCCCCTCACCCTCTGCACTGTCCAAGCGAATAAAGCCTCCCATCAGACGCGCCAAGTCCCGACTAATGGACAATCCCAGACCCGTTCCTCCATACTTGCGGCTAATCGATCCGTCCGCCTGCTGGAAGGCCTCGAAGATATAATGCTGCTTCTCCGAAGAGATGCCGATCCCTGTATCCTTCACTGCAAATACAACCCATTCACCTTCCAGTTCAGGCTCTACAAGCTTGCGCTTATGGATACTCAATGTCACACTGCCCTCATGAGTGAACTTGAACGCATTAGACAGCAGGTTCCGCAGAATCTGCTGAATACGCTGCGGGTCAGAATTCATCTGGGCCGGGCAATCCTCAGAGGTCTCTAGCTGGAATATCAGGCCCTTGTTGCGGGCAGTAATCTCAAAATTCACCATCATGACCTGACCGAGCTCCAGCACATTGACGGGCTCCATGACAATTTCCATTTTCCCGGCTTCCACCTTGGAGAGATCCAGAATATCATTGATCAGCTGCAATAGATCTTGTCCTGATGCATGGATAATACCTGAATATTGCTTAAGGTTGTCCTCCTCCATCTCCTTCCCCTGCTCATTAATAATCTGGGCAAGGTTAATGATGCTATTTAACGGAGTACGAAGCTCATGAGACATGGTTGCCATGAATTCGGATTTATATTTGGAAGCCATCATTAGCTGCTTGGCTCGTTCCTCCAGAATCAGCTTGGCCTGCTGCAGCTCGTCCCTCTGCCTTGAGAGCAGACGGTTGGCCTGGATAATCTGATGGTTGCGCCTTTGATCCATTTGGAAATCACGCAGCATCAATGCGAACAGATAGCTTAACACTATGCCTAACGGCAGCGTATAGGGCACGATATGCCCTAAATAATGGGCTGTAGGAATAACCCCGAACATCGCAATATTAATGACATTCGCTATATTAACAATTCCTATTACAATGGAAGCCTTGACGATAAGTCGATAGCTGGAGTGCCGCATCCAATAGTTCAATCCGGCTCCTAGCACTCCTAATATACTCATATTGATAAAGCCCGCGATAGAAGCTTCATTGAACCCAAGGGTGAAGCGCACTAGCCCCGTGAGCACCCCGATCAGCACCAGCACAGAGGCATGAGGATAGACCAATATAGCGATGATCAGCGGGACGAACCTGAGGTCGAAGATAACTTCCTCGTTAAAATTAAAGCCGAATGCGGAGCTGATCCAGCCACACAAAATGATGAACAGGACAGAACTCACATATTTTACAGCGGTAGAGGCCTTGATCAGTACATATTTATAAAATACGTTCGCACAGTATGCCACTGCGATCAGCATACCTAAATTCAGCAGGAACATCTTTGAATATTCCATAGCTTCCCCCTGCTATTCAGAATAGAAGTCCCTAACCTAGGGATGGCTCACATACTCTTCCATCATACCATGAAGTGATTTGATTCGACACTCGTGCTAAGGAATCGAATTTTCATTTTGAAAGTTAATGATTTACTTTTAGCGCACTATATGTTATAGTGATATACGTATGATTTAACCCCATATGATTCCTCGCAACAAGTACACTCCGCTCACCGCTGGAGTTCATTCAATTTTTTTCATCACCCAACGTGTAGAATTTTGAGCTTTTTGCAGTATATTTTGCATTCACACTGGCGCGGTCATCGGAGCCGCAAGGATGGAAGAGAGGTAGGGCTTTCGTCGTTTGGCAAATGAATTGATGGAATCGCAATGCCCTGTTACCGGGTTGGTAACTGCCCTCATTAGCGAAGGTGGCAAGGGGTTAGTATATAGAATACTGGCTGACAAGTGTGTACGTCGCCACAGAGAGGCTGTCCCCATCTTAGATGGTAGGGCGGTCTTTTTTTACCCAAGAAAAATGAGCCTATGAGCCTAAGAGAATCGCTGGGCAAAAAAATAACCCGTCCATTATGGGCGGGTTCATTCACACTTGATGAAAGAAAGGGGTTAATATCTGTAGTATAGGTGGCCTACCTTAAAATCAAATGATATGAACCTTAAAGAAAGATTAAATTAAACGCCTCTACAAGGATTAATAATCGGTCCAGTATCTATAGGCCTCATCATCCTGTGAGGAGCGCTGAGGCAAGGGTCTCTTGGTCTGGGTGCTTCCCTCGGGACGCTCCCATCCCTCCAGAATGACCGCCTGCATAAACGAGGACTTGTCGTCCCATCGAATATACGCCTGCTGCTCCAAATGGATAAAGGCGTTCGTTATCTCCTGCTTGCTCCGCCCAGTCCTCACCTGAAGCTCTCGTTCATTAGGCATCCGCCGCTGCTGCGCATAGAAATTGTACAGGATACGCAGTAGCTTGCGCTCAAGATCTGGCAGCATGGAACCCCTCCTTCATGAACTGGAATAAAACATAGTCTATCTGCTTACACGAATTAGAATGCAACACCACACCAACCATCAACATGATCTCAACATAAGCAGTTCAACATAAGTAAACTAACAAAATGATCACCAAAAATAACTTCAGAAAACAGGAACGCTTGTTCCTATTTTAACAGTTACTAAAGCTGTTGGCAACCCTGTGCCGCATCCAAAAAAACACAGCTTCAACTGAAGCTGTGCTCTGCCCTTAATCATCAACCATTGTCTCTCTCCTGGCGGCCTACAGAATACATCCACCATGCGATACTGCCAATGCCTCCAAGAGCCAGTGCTGAAAAAAACAGGATATACAACAAATGGGTCATTTGTGACATCACAATCGCCTCCTACTTGTTGTATACCCTTATTGTAAGTCTGATTATACCTTAAGAGCTGCTTTTGCTGGGTTCACCAGGCTTACCGCCTCTACGCTTCACCAGAACGATAATGATGGCAACTACAAAAAAGATACAGGAAAGCGCAACAGCCAACGTATGCGAAATACCTCGAACATCCTCTTGCTGAATCCCGTTCGATATCGTGTAGCTTGCCCCCTGCATGATCATCAGTGTGCTGAATAGCACAATCGGGCTGAGAATAATCAGACTAGCAATTCGCTTCTTGCCTGCGACCAGCACGACACTCCCCGCCGCAACGATCAGCAGCAGCCAGTACAGCAAGGCTTCTATCAAAATTGAATTTCCCAACATGTTCACTCCTCTACACATAGAACTAATATCGTCCTGCAATCCGTCATCTAAATCACTATTTGTGCAATCATATTGTAACAGACTACAGTCCATCCTCCAACCGCAGCGCCTGCGTTCTGAACCGTCTTTTACTAATACCTTGACCAGATCAAATAGGAGTGTAAAGCCACTACAAGTCTACACCATTGCTTAATACAACGAAGGGCACCCCTTGCCTCCAAGGCTTAGGGTACCCTCGTCTGCTTCCCAATCTAAGCAGTCCTATACAGCCTGCTTCTTAATGTGCGCCCTTCTTGGTGAAGCCACCGCCATACACGTCAGCGACATCCTCGACGGCGACAAAGGCCGACTTGTCCACTTCCTGCACGACGCTCTTCAGCATAGACAGCTCCAGTCTGCTGACCACACAGTAGATCACTTGAGTCTCCTCCTTGGTGAAGCCTCCTCTAGCGTACAGGTAGGTAGTGCTTCTGCCCAGACGTGTCATAATAGCCTCGGACATCTCCTCGTATTCACTCGTAATGATCGTGACTGATTTGGACTCATCCAGACCTTCAACGACGATATCCATGACCTTCGAGGCAATGTAGAACGTAAAGATGGAATACATCGCCGAATCCCAGCCCAGAATAAAGCCTGCCACGATGAAAATAACCACGTTGATGATGAGAATGATCTGTCCGACAGAGATGTTGATTTTTTTGGAGATCAGGATCGCCAGAATCTCAGCACCGTCGGTAGTTCCTCCCAGACGAAGCACTAAGCCAACTCCCAATCCCAGCAGCAGCGCTCCGAATAATACTGCAAGCAGCTTGTCGTCTGTGAAGGCCTCTACATGGTGGAGATAGCCGGTGGTAAGCGACAGAACCACAATTCCGTATAGAGCTGACAAGGCAAAGGTCTTGCCTACTTGTCTGTATCCGATGAACAGGAACGGAAGATTCAGAACGAACAGAAAGATCCCGAGTGGAAGCTTGGTCACATTCGCAATCATTAGAGAAATCCCTGTAATCCCGCCGTCAATAATCGCATTCGGCACGAGAAACAGCTCCAGTGACACCCCTGCCAGAATTGCTCCCGCTGTAATAAAGAGGAACTTCAATAGCAATTCAGTGGGTGTAAGTTTCTTGGGTTTATGTACCATAACCAATCCTTTCTTCAAGCAGATTAGCTTAATTTTAATATTTTTCAACCACTTGGTAAATGCTTCATCCTTACAAGTCGTTATCCGTTCTACTCATCAGGTACAAAAAAGACCGGTCCAAAGGCAGGAAGCCGGTCAAACATGACACCTATACATTCTAACCGATCTCCGGAGCAATATCCTAAAGATCCCTCAAAAGATGAGATGCAAAGAAACCGGAAAGACCAAATTGGAGTCTCCGGATTCCGTTATCCATATGAGAAATTTATGGTTAATAGCCTTCTTTCAGTTCAAATTTCACTTCCTCCGATACCACAGCGCCAGAAACAGGACAATAGACAACAGCAGGAGTGACATCGTATTCGTAATCAGGAAAGCATACCCGGTGCCGCTAGTGATGAGATCCAATGCATAGATCTCCATTAGCAGAACCCCAGTGAACATGGATATGACAGTGTTCAAATGGAGCCCCTTGGCTGAGCGTTCTCTACACATCAGTACAATTTGGGGCACCCAGCCTACGGATAAGATGACACCGCCGATCAATTGCAGTATGGCAAACAGCACATCGCCCATCTCCTTTACCCGAGCAGTATATGCCTAGGTGTAGAGATGGTTACGATGCAGCGGAGTACTTTGTCTTGAATTTCGCGCTGACTTGGCCTTCTTGGAGACACTAATGCTGCTCAAGAGCGGGAATTGTTATCCTGTCGCCGATGTTCCCCTATGTATGTATGAATAGCCGTGGTCCAGTCCAGCACCAGACACATCTAATTCAGGTCTTTACTACGCAACGCTGACAGCTTGGAGGTGACCGATTGCAGCTTCAGGCTACGTGAGGATTCCTTGTCACGACGATCATCAATCTTCACCGAGGTGGACACCCGTCCTGCCCCTGCTTGAAACGGCGCTTCATGTAGCGCAGCAATTGCAGTAAATACATCGTCAAGCGATCCCTCAATGATCGTGCTCATCGAGGTAAGCTCGTAGGAGATTCCTTTCTGCGTAGCCAGTACGCGCTGCATATCTGCCACATAGTCACTCAGACTTGTAGTTCCAGTACCAATTGGGATGACGGTCACTTCAGCGATTGCCATTGGCTGCTCCTCCTTCAAATTGGATCATTCTAGCTCTATTCTACCAGTCTGCAGCCTGCCAATTCAATTGAGCTCAGGTAGAGAGGAACAAGAAGGCGATCATAAATCGTTCCACAAAGCTCAAATTTAAGCCAAACTTCGGCATACTCATTCTAACTCTCAAAAGCTTGCAATTTGAACGATAACCAGCAATATCCTTTACCTTTTGCATGGAATTTTGCTATAATCGTCATTGCGTCTTTCGAATTTTCTGTTTGCAAAACACTATATATTGGGGTAACCTATTTAAACAGTATCTAAATATAGTGCGGAAGCGGAAAAAGACGATTTTGTCCTTAAGCCTATAGCTTTACATATATTTTCCACTTCTATAAGCAGGCTAACACCATCAACAGATTGCAGCATACGCTTCTGCCGACCATAGCTCACAGTGTGATGCTCCTCTTATCGTTGCTGTCGATCTATCGAACAGCCCAATCATCATTTATCCCTTGAGTTATTCATATCGCAAATTATTCATCCCATGAAAGTGAGGAATTCATCCATGCCACACACCGTGACCAAACCTAATAACCGCCAGCTTGCTTTCGACGAGATGCGTTTGTCCGTCTATGCCGATCGGGCGCTGAATGGCCTGAATCAGCTTGATAAGGAACGCCTGCTTCGCGGGGTTAACTCCAAGCTGCGCCGTGACGAGGTCACTGGAGACGAGATTAGCAATGCCTTCATCATGTCTGCTCTGGAGCTCGTGACCAAGGAAGAGCCAGACTGGAAATTCGCAGCTGCTCGCTCTCTACTCACTTCCCTGTATAAGAAGGCAGCCTATAACCGTCGCTATAAGTCCTACCACGACAATCCATACGGTGCCTTCTACCCGCTCATTACCGAGATGGTGAAGAAAGGCATTTATCGTCAGGAGCTGCTCGACTGCTACAGCAAAGAGCAGATCGACGAGTTGGGTGAGTGCATCGAATACCAGAACGATCTGCTGTTCGATTACATTGGACTATTGACTCTATCCGAGCGCTATCTTGCTCATGATTTTGACGGTCGGGTCATGGAGCTGCCACAGGAGCGCTACATGGTCATCGCCATGTACCTGATGCACCAGGAGCCAGCGGAGCGCCGCATGGATCTGGTTAAGGAAGCTTACTGGGCGATGAGCAACATGTACATGACGGCTGCTACACCGACGATGTCCAATGCGGGCAAGAAAGTAGCCGGACAGCTTTCCAGCTGCTTCATTGACACCGTAGACGACTCCCTAGAGGGTATCTTTGATTCCAATACGGACGTGGCCCGTCTCAGCAAAATGGGCGGCGGTATCGGCGTATACCTGGGCAAGGTTCGCGCTAGAGGCTCTGACATCCGTGGACACAAGAACACCAGCTCCGGCGTCATCCCATGGATTCGCCAGCTGAACAATACGGCTGTCAGCGTAGACCAGCTTGGAACACGCAAGGGTGCCATTGCAGTATATCTGGATGTATTCCATAAGGATATTCTGGCCTTCCTTGACCTGAAGCTGAACAATGGTGATGAGCGTATGCGTGCGCATGATGTATTCCACGGTGTCTGCCTGCCTGACTTGTTCATGGAGCGCGTGGAGAGTCGCGGTGAATGGAGTCTGTTCTGTCCGCATGAAGTCAAGAAGGTCATGGGCTGGACCGATGAGAATGGTCGTCCACTGGGGCTGGAGGATTTCTACGACGAGACAGCAGGAGCAGGTTCATTCCGCGAGAAGTACGAGGAAGCTGTGAATCATCCAACCTTGTCCCGGATTACGGTACAGGCGATCGATATTATGAAGCGCGTGTTGAAGTCCCAGTTGGAGACGGGTACACCATATATGTTCTACCGTGATACCGTGAACCGTGCGAACCCGAACCGCGTTCATGGCATGGTATATTCCTCCAACCTGTGTACGGAGATTATGCAGAACCAATCTCCAACCGTGGTAGAGAAGGAAGAGCTCGTAACCAAGGATGGTCAGACACGCATCGTTATTTCCAAAATCCCTGGAGATTTCGTCGTATGTAACCTGAACTCCATCCATCTGGCTCGTGCAGTGCCTGCTGGCGTGCTGGACCGTCTGGTGCCTATTCAAGTGCGCATGCTGGATAATGTTATCGACATCAACAATATTGAGGTGCTGCAGGCTCAATATACGAATAGCCAATACCGAGCTGTGGGCCTCGGAACCTTCGGTCTTCATCACCTGCTGGCTCTGGAGGGCATCCGCTGGGAGTCCGATGAGGCGGTAGAATATAACGATCATTTGTACGAAAAGATCAACTATCTCGCTGTCAAATCCAGTATGGAGCTGGCGAAGGAGAAGGGCCGTTATGCGAAATTCGCAGGCTCTGACTGGGAGAATGGACAATATTTCACCTCACGCCACTACACGGATGGGACTCGTCCAGGCAAATTCGTAACGACTGAGCAGTGGAGCGAGCTGGCTGCAGAGGTGCAGACGAATGGTGTACGCAACGCCTGGTTGTTCGCGATCGCGCCTAACGGCTCCACCTCGATCATCGCTGGTTCTACGGCCAGTATTGATCCGCTCTATGAGCTGCTGTCCTATGAAGAGAAGACGACCTACAAGATCGCTAACCCTGCACCAGACCTGAACGCCAATACTATCTGGTACTACAAGACAGCGTTCCTCGTAGACCAGCACGCTTCCATCAACATGGCAGCCGCTCGTCAGCGTCATATCGACCAGGGACAAAGCTTCAACCTGTACGTTCGTCCAGATATTAAGGCTACCGAATTCCTGGAGCTTCATCTGCATGCCTGGAGATCCGGTATGAAATCGACCTATTATGTTCGCAGCCGTGCGCTGACGATTGAGGAATGCGATAGCTGCGCATCCTAAACCCAACTGAAGGAGAGACTCACCCATGCAGTTGCAAAAAATATTTAACACCGAAGCACCTAACCGCTCGACTCGTATTATAGAAGGAGAATGCTCCGGCATTCTCAACTGGAACGATATTCGGATGCCGCACATGTACAAGCTGTACAAGGTGCTGCTCCTGAACCACTGGATCGCTGATGAGATTCCGATGTCCAAGGATGCATCACAGTTCCCGCTGCTGGACGCCGAAGAGCAGCGTACCTTCAAGATCAACATCGGCCTGCTGGCCGTACTCGATTCCATGCAGACCATGTTCGTGGGAGATGTGAAGCGCTACTTCACTGACTCCTCCCTGGAAGCTGTAGCCGCCATTATCGGACAGCAAGAGGTTGTACACAATCAATCCTATTCCTATGTTCTCTCCTCGCTCGTATCCGAGCAGGAGCAAAAGGAAATCTTCGAGTACTGGAAGCATGATCCGGTGCTGCTGGAGCGCAACACCTTTATCTCTAACATCTATCAGGAGTTCCGGGACAATCCTAATCCGCAGACCTTCTTCAAATCCATGGTAGCGGACCTGATTCTGGAGGGTATCTTCTTCTACAGTACCTTCGCCTTCTTCTACAATCTGGCACGTGACCAGAAGATGATGGGCACCAGCCAGATGATCTCTTACATTCAGCGTGACGAGAATCAGCACTGCTACTTCTTCGCGGAAGTATTCAAGCAGCTGCTGGTAGACTTCCCGGAGCTGAACACCAAGGAGAACATGGACTATGTCTACAGCACGATCCACCGCGCTGTGGAGCTGGAGACAAACTGGGCATTTTATACACTGCCTAATGTACGCGGTATTGATCTCAATGAGCTGTCCGATTACATCAAGTACATCGCGAACAAGCGCCTTCGCCTGATGGGTATGGAGAAAGCTTACGATGGTGTGGATGTGAACTGCATGCCGTGGATCAAGCCATTCTCGGACGAAGCACTGAATGCGACCAAAACGGACTTCTTCGAGGCCAAATCCCGTAACTATGGTAAAGTGGGCGACGATAACGGGTTTGACGATCTGTAAGAAGAACAAGAGCGTGTTGTCCTGAAGGTTATGGGGCAGACTCATTCATGAATACTAGAAATATGCTTAACTTCTACAGGTGACCAGAATCTTATCTGTCACTGCAAATTAAAGGAGGGTGCCTCAAAAGCCATCTAATGGCTGCTTGAGACGCCCTCCTTCAGTTTATAGACAAGCTTCCTTTGCTTCGAGCGAAACTCATATCGACCTTCAATTGAATCAGTTTCATCTCCCCTTGCTCCAATGCTTGCATGTCATCCAATTAAGAAAGCTATTTTTTCTGCACAGGTATCCAGATTTCCCCGGAATCATTCACTGCCATACCATAATACATTTCAAAACTAGGGCCTTCCACCTGTTCGTATTCAGATGTCGGGAACCATTCAGAATATATTCGTTCCCATAGCCTCTGAAGCTCGCATTCGTGGTCAGGAAAAACACAGCTACGAGTTTGAATTGCTCTCCCCATAGCTGTGTCTTTTAGTTAAGCTCTATTCGTCATGCCCTGTCGTCAAGCTACGCGTAAGACGCAGCAGCTCCACACCAGCCAGCAGCACAATTCCAATCCCATGTGTGTCATTGAGCTGCCAATCCAGCTCTTCCTTGTAATACAGCTTGTTGAAGGAATAGCCTGAGCCGCGGCAGACACCATATACATTGCCACCCTTGTCAATACAGTAGCGGGATAGTCCCTCCCAACCACGCTGAGCTGATGAGATGAACATATCCGTCTCACTTGCCCAGCCCAGACGCACACCACGCGCATACGCATAGATGAACATGGATGTACATGATGCCTCCGCATACGATTCAGGGTCGGTGAGCACCTGATGCCACAAGCCCTGCTGATCCTGCAGCCGCAAATACCCATAGGCAAGCTCATTCCAGAAATGAAGCAGCTCCTCCCGCAGCTCATGCTCCTCTGGCATCACGGTCAACAGCTCTGTGAGGGAGAAAATAACCCAGCCGTTCCCTCGGCCCCACGGCACCCCGTTGGGCTTGTCGAACTTGATATCATATACATGATGCATGATGCCCAGCTCCGGTTGGAACATCCGCTTGCGGTACAGCAGGAACTGCCGAGCTGCATCCTCCAGATAGGCTGCCTCTCCAGTCAATCGGTAATACTCCGTCAGGAACGGCGTGCTCATGTACAGATCATCGCACCACATCGTATCCTTCATGAAATCCGTAGTCCCTGCTGCACGGTATAGAGCGCCATCCTCCTGCCGATCCTGCACCTGTGTGATATAAGCAGCGATATCTGCTGCGGCCTTCACAGCTCCCTGTAATGGACGCATTCGATGGGCTACTAGCATGGCGGCACCGAAGGAGCCACAATCATCCAGCGAATCTATCAAGGTGAGCTGATGGTTAATTCCTGGTGCTCCGAAGCGATCGCGGTCCCAGACCGCATAGGTATGCAATGAAGTACATTGTTCGATGTGTCCTTGTGCATAGTCTGCAAAATAAGGCTGCGACAGCTCCTGCCCTGTGGCCAGCAGACCATATAGTGTGACCCCCAGCGGATAGTTCCAGCGCCCATACATCGCCGTCTCTGTATAGGGGCGCACCCAACTGTCGGGCTGATCCACACGCCAGAATTGGGCTGAGGCTTCCTCGCCCAGCAGCGCACGAACTGTAGGTAAAGAGGCTACAGACGGGGCGTCCTCGACCTCGAATGGCCCCAGATGCAGCCACGCATCAGTCGAGCCCTCAATGCGATAAGGCTGTACGAGACGGACCTTTTGCATAGCAGTATGATCGCTCCTACGGTGCACACGATCTTCTGGTGCACTGGCCTGGAGTACCGATGAAGCGGTATCGTCAAAGGCTGAGTCTAGATCTGGACCCATGTCTGCGTCTGACTCCAATTCCAGCTCGAAGCCCCAGCCTTCCCCATCACATACGGATTCCACAATCAGTTCATGGCGACCAAATTCCAGTCGCAATGGAACGACTAGCTGGTCACGATCCTGTGCCTTGTTACTGACCAGTGTGCCGTCAAGGTACACCGCAAGGGACGAGATGGCCCGGCAGGACCCGTATAGCTTCACAAGGATCGGCTCTGGATTCATAGATTCAATGCTGCACCAGGAGAACGCTACGGCATCCTGCTTCACACCAAAGATACGAGAGAGCTGTCCCTCCTGCTGCTCCTGCTCAGTCCAGCGGAGGTCAGGATACCACGTACATCTTGCGGCAAAGTCGGCTTCTTCATGTCCCCATGAAGCAGAGGATACCTCCTCGTTGGCATCAGCTCCTCCGTCCTTCATCGCACAAGAGACGGTTGCCTGCTGTCCATGGGGCATATTGGCTACAGACGAATCTGCCATAGACTGGCCAGGCCACACGGTCCACCGCTGCTGCTGTGGAGCACTGTATAGCCAGCCTTCACAGCCGCTATGCTCGTCAGTCGGCATCAGGAAGTGCAGCGGGGCTCCTTTCACACTGCCTGTACCGAATATACCGCCGCAGCCTGTGCCGACAGCCACGAATTCCAGTACGATATGGTTCCAGCCCGCATCCAGCTTAGCCCGAAAATAGCTTCGCCGCTCAGGGAACACATCCTCGTTCAGATTGGAACGAAATACGCTTCTCCCATTGATATAGACCCGGGCGGGGCTGTAGCAGCTGATCGCAAAAGGAAGCTCAGCCTCCGTGTCACTCCACAGCTTTCCCCACACATAGACGAAGTCGCCCGATTGTACAGACGGGAATCTCTCATGCAGATTCATATCATAGCGACAATCCGGCAAGCGCCGGAAGCCGCGCTCCGAATGGACACGATACACCGGGGGGTGAGCCGGGTGTGCACCCACGAAGCGCCCAGCGACAGCTGTCAGCACCTGCTCGATCTGCGTTCCCGCATATCGGCTGATACTATGATGAGGAGGAAAATACGTCGGAATGTGAGCCGCGGCATCGCTTATTTGGACAGCCGTGCTTGAATGGATCATGGCAGGCAAAGCCTTTAAATCTTTTACATCCTTCGTATTGTCCGTATTCTTCTCAACCAATCTGCTCATCGTCCGCTCCTCCTCTCAGACCCATTCTCCACCAGGATACAATGTTGAGCTATAAAGACGCTTGCTCTGCTTCAACGGCTTGGCAGCAGCCGGGGTCAATTCCATAGGTGCAGAGGCAAAAACCTTTGCAGTCTCATCATCATAGATAATGACCTGCTCAAGTCCGGTTCCCAGCAAATCCCCGTGCGCAGCATAGCCTTCATGAGGGAACTGCACAACTCTGTTCATTTCACCATCATAGAGGCCCGGATACACGCCTCCGCCCCGACGATAGGCCAGAATGTAATCCAGTGCGTCCTGCTCCCAGTGACCTACCGTCTCTACAATCGTCAGCCATCCGCCTGTCGTCCGTTCTTCCTTCCACACCTCACGGCCTTCGTGATCAAGCAGGAACAGGGCATCCTTGCCCTTTAATCCTTTGCCATCATCCTCCCGTACCATTCGGTCAAGCCCGGCTACCTGCAGTCCTGGCTGATCCTTCAGGAATCGTCCCAGAGCCAGATGCTGAGATTCAATCGAGCCCTCGTAGCGCCACAGCTCCTGTCCGTTCCGATCGTACATCACCGTCACACTGCCGCCGATGACCAGCTCAGGTAGTCCATCGCCATTGACATCACCGACCCAGATGCAGTCCGCATGATCGTCCAGATCATGGCAGCTCCAGCGCAGCTGTCCCTTGGCATCCAGCAGGTCATACCCGGCCATGACCTCATCCAGCCCATCTCCATCCAGGTCATACACCCACGGGAAATGCCCTACATTGCCCTTATGTGTCCACAGCAGATTGAAGTCCCGGTCAAGTGCCCATAGCTGGTGATACCGATCCTTGAGGATAATATCCGTGGGATGGTCCCCCCCTGTCAGATTGGCAATGATAATACAGTCATGTGCATGCTCGGACGGAAGATCATGCACGGCTTTTACCTGCCCAGTGTTACCGTCTAAGATATGAAAACGTCCATCCATTACACACAGCACCTCAAGCTGTCCATCGCCGTCAATGTCGTAGATTTGAACAGGATAATCTGAGCCCTGCTTCCCTGCACCCGGGTCGGGCTTCCCTGTCTGCCATAGAAGCCTTCCCTCCAGATCGTAAGCCGTGAGACACTGCACCTGATGCGGAATATAGCGAACATCCTGGCGGTTGTCTGGCTGCACGAGTAGCAGCTCCGCACGTCCATCTCCATTCAGATCGCCCAGCAGCAGCTTGCACCGCGGGCCAGCAGCCGTAATATCAATATCCGCAAGACAATGCGGGGCCAACTTTTGAATAAGTGCTTCCATAACCAGTCCTCCTGTCTCTTCTTCACACGAATCCATGCCATCTTTACGAATACAGTCGAGTTCGAGCAGATACATTCCTTAGCAGACACATCCCTCAATTGAAGCAACAACCCTAGTGCCTTGACTGCATGCGATTTCGGGTTGGAATGATCTGCAGAGAGCGGGGTAAGCAGAAAGCGGGGAAGCCCTAGAGAAACGACAGTGGCCGCCTTTAAGCTTGCTGTTCATCAGCTTTTCCATTTCGTTGGAAAGAACAGCAAGCTTAACAGTGGTTGACAGGGCTCCCCGCTTGCAGCGGCTCTACACTCACATTTGATCTGGTCAAGGTACTTAGTTCAGGTCCACCTGAGCGCCCCCGGGAACCTCCACGATCGAGCCATCAACTGCCAGCCACACGGAGAAAGCCCCTGGATTGTAGACAAAATCACGAGCAGCGGAGAAGATCAGCTGGTTACACGCCTTTAGATAATGGACGATTTCAATATTCGTCGCATACCAGATATCCTCACGTTGTCCTATGAGCTCACAAAAACGCTCCATGACCTCCCAGTTGTTGTCCTGATCGAACTCATAGCTATGTCCCCACACCGCCATCAGGTAGAGGTACTGCCGCTTGTGCAGGGCCGCAAAATTCTCCCCGTGCTCCATCAGGTGATCGTTATGATGACAGGTCATTTTCCACTCCAGCCAATCCTCAGGCAGCCCGAAGTCACCTCGGGTGGTCGGCACCACACGTGCATACTCCATCCCGAGCGACGGAAGAACGCTTATTATATCCTTGTTATAGGAACCATTTGGATAGGACATTCCTCGAATGGGTGTACGCAGCAGGCTCTCGAAGTACTTGCGGTCCTCCACGATTTCATGGACGATCTGCTCCATAGGACACCGTGCGAGTGTAGGATGCGTCTGGGTGTGCACAGAAATCTCGTGACCACGATACAGCTCCACAAGCTCATCCGCGGGAATCCGCTCAGGCTGATCCAGCAGACCTGAATTCAGGTGAAAGGTACCTTTGATGCCGTATTGGTTGAACAAGCCTACGAGTCGTTCATCGGCTCGCTTCCCATCGTCATAGCTCATGGTAAGCGCTTTATGCCGACCTTGCGGATAACAGTAATAAATACTAGGCATGATCGCATGCACTCCTTTTCTATCTCAACTTCATCAACTATTTTCCCTTTTTGTGCTCGTATATCCTAACGTGAAACCTCGTACTCTATTTACTTCTCTTACTTCTTTATTGCTCTTTATTGCTCTTTATTGCTCTTTATTGCTCTTTATTGCTTCTTCCTACTTCTTATTTTCCCTTGTTCTTCCTTGTTCTTCTTCACTCTCCCTCTTGCTTCGTCACACTTCCCCATACTTACTCATTCTTACTCGTGCTCCCTCTATACAGCCAACATGCGATCATGCGATCATGCGATCCGGTAGGCCGCTCCATAACCATTTCTCTTGCTTATTGCAGCTCTTCTGCTTGAGACGATGCCAGTGGTGCATACACAGACAGATGGGCATATTCCGCAATCAGTGGTGCCATCTGTCGAAAGCCGATATACCCACCTCCAAGCAATGGACCATAGCTCTCCCCATCATCTGTCCAACGGAAGATCGGCAAGCCGTTGATGGCAAAAGTAAGCTCCGCACCTTGCTTCAGCACCAGGATGTCATACGCATCTCGCATGTCCTCCACACCCGGGAGCGGATCGGCGCCCTGTGCTACCAGATGGAAGCCATAGCTTTTCCGTAGGTTACAGGTATGAAAGCCGCGTTCCTCCGCCCACATTCGACGGAAATACGAGACATGAAATGCATCGATATCCCCGTGATGATATTGGTTATATTCACCAGTACGGACTGCCAATGCAGGATCGAACAGATCCCGCCCGCCCTGGCCGCTGGCAGTGAAGAACATAATGGCCAACCCCGGTTCCCGCAAAGGACGGAAGCGCCAAGTAATTGCACAGTCCGCTGGAAAGCTCACAGGGCACCAATATACGACATTGGCACGCTGTCCTTCCTTCGGGTCCAGTGTGCTTTCGAGCCGCATTCGACCCATAGGGAAGGTCACAGCCCCCTGCCCCTCCAGACGGAAGCTGCTAACATCCGCCGGAGATGCGAGTGGATTATAATAGACTCGTTCCCACTGCTGTGGAATCAAGACAGGACGTTCAGTGTGCGTCATATCCTCCACCTCCCGTTTGCTTTTCTCTGGCATCCATTCAGAGCCCATACCTCTTAGGCACGAGCAGCAATCGCCGCTGCATCCTCAGGCAGTTCAGCAGCGATCAGCTCCAGGCTAATAATGGCATTGATGGACCACTGCGAGGCTTCATTGGTATTCATCCAGTCAATCTCACTCAGCTCATGGACATACTGCACTCGTGCAGCTTCATGCTGCAGATTCACACGCCCGAACGGATTGGCCAGCAAAATGCTCCAGCAACGCTCAGCCGTAGCCGTATCCTGTCGGTAATACGCTCCATAAGCAGCAATACCCACACTCAATACAGCGTGCTCGAAGCGAAGTGGACCATTGATGATCCCTCCTGTGATGGCGTCCTTCTCTTCCTGTGGCAGATTGTAGAAGACACCGAATTCCGCGAGCATATCCTCCCACTCCGGGTCCTCCAGCATGGCTGCCAGCTCGAACCAGACCTGCGGACCGCCCATACTAATGGCGAGGTGTCTGCCCCAATTGTCGTCCCCCATGCCGTAAAGTATCCCGGTCTTGGGATCGTAGCCATAGGTAGGTCCCGACAGCAAGCGCAGATTCGCTCCCTTGATGCATTCGATCCCCGTCAGAATCTTGTCACGGTAAGCCGAATCTTCGAATCGCTCCCACCTTGTCATCCAATTCGAGCTGAAGGCCGCCCAGTCTGGTCCTACCCGAACATGAGTCGGAAATTCGTCCTTCGGGAAATAAGCCCGCATCGGGTCCAGTGTCACGGTACTGAAATCCGCATCCTTCACATCATCCATAACATCCCCGATCCGCTCATCACCGGTCAGATAGTAATAGTAGCGGTGGAGGCCTGCCATGGCGATCCGTGCTTCCTTGCAGCCGCAGCCCCAGTGAATGACGTTATGACGCGAGCCCAAGCCAGCATATTCTCCAAAATGGTAGGAATCCACCTCGCTCGTATGCCGAGTCATCGCTTCGGCCATTCGGAATACATCTGCGCGTCCGGTCCGCAAGAACGTCAGCCACAACCACATATTCGGCACCAGCTCACCGTTCTGCCAGGCACAGCCACCCAGATCGTAATTCCAGACATGCCGCACTGGATCATAGCTATGCATGAAGTCGCCATAGTCCCAGAAGCCGTACCATCTACGCTGCTCGATCTCCTCCAGATAGAATTCGATAATCCCATCCAACCGATCCTCCAGATAGCTCTTGGACGGTGTGCTTCGATCTGGCAGACTCCAGATCCCAAAGGCAGCGGCCTCATGGTAATACTCCGGTGTACACACGAGCCTTGCAGGCGTATCCACCGCTGTCTGCATTCGCGCCAGCCCTTCCCTGTCTGGTGTCTGCTCCGTGCACCAGAGCGTCAGCTCGTTCGTGTTCGCAATTCCATACGGTGTCGCTCGCAGCTCCTCCGCTCCTTCATAGGATGATTCCACATGCGTTTCCGTATCGTAATGCCTTAGGTCCATAGCTCCCGCTTCCGGGGACCAGAACCAGACCGTCAAGCTTGCGCTATCCGTCGCGGCTGCTTCAATCTCCATGCCCGAGGGATATTTGCGCCAGCTATCCTTCAGTCCTACTGCTACGCCGCCACCCTCCGAGCCAATGTACCCCAGACCACCAGCACGACGCCCTTCGGCTGCCTTGATCCAGGCATTGCCCTCAGCTGTGCGCTTGACGATCCGGTAGTGATCTGCGGAGTCCTGTACGATCCTGAAGCCGTTCCAGGTCGCCGAATCCGCGAGCAGGCTGAGAAAATAGGCATCCTCATCCGCGTCGAAGGCTACGGGGCGACCCTCAGTCTGATCTGTGAACAGCTCCTGATATTTCCCCTTCGTGCGCCGGGTATGCAACGTCTTGGGCGATTCACTGAACAGGCCACGGTCACCACCAAAACGAACATGGCGATTATAGAGCGGCCCACGCATAGGAATGCTGAACCGTATTCCGAGTCCTCTGATATAATCCTGATGCGGGTTCCCATCGTAATGAAAGGTATGTACCACCCTTATAGAATCCAGTCCGGCATGGAAATACAGACGCAGCGTGTATGGCAGCCATTCCCGCGAACCTGAGCTGGATACGGAACGGTGTCTTCCCTCCAGCTTCAGCACAGCCTGCAGCGGACCATCCTGCTCCAGTAAAACATTCCGGGTATGCCCCGCGAAGCTCTCCTCCCGGATCGTCACGGTCCCGGAGACCCGATCCTGCACCTCACGTATACAGACCAATTCGCCCCCATCGCACAGCTGTACCATTCCATTTGTAGCCGGAGCGCTTACTATGGAGACAGGGATTGCCGCACCTGATCTTCGGTGGATACTGCGGAGCAATCCTCGTCCCTGCTTGTTCACTATACAGGTCATAACACCTGTGTCTATGATGAAGGTCTCCTGCGTCTCCTGAACAGCCACTCGGGGATGAAGGGCTTGTATCTCTGTTGCATCTAGACCCTTGGGATCTGTTGCCTCAGTCAGAATCCATTCTTCATCTCCAACTTGGGAATCCTCACAGATGGCGGTATGGAAGGACCACTTGATGCTGCCGTCGGGCCAGTAGGCGGCTGGGCGGCTCTGTAGTGGGAGCTCGACATCATGCTTCTGCCTGCTTGCAACCAAGTGAGGCAACTCCTTGCGAGACAGCTCTCCTTTTCTCCACGGCACCCCCCAGGTTACTCCTGTGGTGATGGTCGGCTTATGTAGCCAGCGTAGAGGAATCCTTGGCACCATGTTCAACATAATCATCTCCTTATAGTGAAGCTGCTTCTTGAGGTCCAAGAAGCAGCAACCTGAGCAGGACAGCACAGTAATTCGGTGATTCGAGAGTAATAAAGTAGTCTCATATTTAATGAAATATCCTAATAGTATTGAAGTATTCAAGTGGTATTAAGTATCATCATGAAAAAAAGCACATAAGCAATACGCCACTATTTCCCGTCCTGCCGGGCAGATTCAGAGCTGTCCTGCTGGTACAGCTTGCGATAATGCGTCGGGGTCATTCCCTCCTGCTTCTTGAAGATCCGATTGAAGTAGCTATGCTGATATCCAACCTGTACCGCCACATCGTTAATCAACAACGAGGTATCCCGCAGCAGCTCCTTGGCCTTATCCAGCCGTAGCTCCGTTAGATAATCAATGAAGTTCTTCCCTGTGACCTTCTTGAACCACTTGCTGAGTACAAACGGACTTGTGCCCGTATAATCAGCGCAGCTATCCAGCGAAATATTGTGCATGTAATTCTCGTTCATATAAGCCATTACCTGCTCCACGGTCCGTCGGAGGCCGGCGTCCGAGCGTTCTGCCATCTCCTTCAGGAACGGAGCGACCACCTTCGATCTGAACCAGTCGAGAATGAGACGCGGCTCATGAATCTGCGACAGCGCAGCATACATATTCGCACCCTTGAACAGCTGGTTAGGGTGAACGCCTGATATCATAATCGCATGCTGGATACTCCCGAGCAGGTGCAGCATGCCCTGCTGCACATCTATCGCCTTCGCACCATCTGCACATAGCGCCTCCAGGAACTCCTCCAGCAGACGATAGGCCTCATCCGCCTCTCCCATACGAAGAGCCTGAATGAGCCCCCGTTCCAATGTAAAGGAATACTGCGAGTCTGGCGCTGCTTCGCCAGTACGATCCATCTGCTCCAGATTGATGATCTGATTCTCTCCACTGAACTGACGATAGCTGGCAGCCTGCTTCACGGATTCGAAGAGCAGCGGAACCGCTGATACCCGGTCCGTCGGGGCGGCAAAAGCAATCGTCACTCTCATCTTGAGCATGCGATTGATCGCCCCTGTCAATTCCTCTGCGAAGGTCTGTACCTGCTTCAACAGCTGTTCTTCAGGTGTCCCCATAATAAGCAAGCCAGCTGTCAGATCGTGGAAATGGATACTCTCCGCTTGGTGAAAGTGTTCAGCAGCCATCTCACCCATGATATTAACAGCCGCGAAGGATACCAGACTCTCGTCACCATCCCTGAATTTCCCCTCCAGGCTGGAGATCCCTGTTAATTGAATATAGAGCACCACCAATTGGCAGTTGTCCATACTCCATTGATAGCGTTCCATTCGCTTACGAAGCTCCTGCTCAGAATAAGCATACATATTCCCTTGGAAAAGCTGATGCAGGAAGCTCTCCTTCACCTGGGGAAGCTGCTCGGATAGCGTGTACTGTAGCGCGTGACTCTCCCCGTATAGATGTAGCCAGCGCTGCTCAATCACGGAGAACTCATCCACTCGGGCATGAGCAGCCGCATCCTCTGGCATTAACGTCTGCATGAGCCTTCTGACAGGAGAATAAATCTTCCGCGAGGCGAACCAAGACAGGATAGCTGCCAGCAGTAACGCACAAGAGCTTACCGCAAAGATCAGACGAGAAATAAAAATGACAGGAGCCGTAATATTCGTGATTGGAGAAGCCGAGACATACAGCCATTCCGCAGCAATCCGAGAGAAGCTGCCATAAGTAACAGCGTAGGTCACATCCTCCCACTTGAACAGGAACGAGGACGAGCTCCCGGAGGCACGCTGCTCCTGAATGGCGCTGCGCAGGGCGCTCACGAAAGGAGCGTCCTCCGTACTCCCCCCGGCTGAGACGAACAGATCCCCTGTTGTCCTCAGCAGGAAGGTCTCGCCGTTTTTGTAAGGCATCATCGTCTTCAGCATGGCGGCTACCTTCTCTGAATCCATGCGCATCAGCAGAGCTCCGTTCGGGCTCTGGCTGCCACCAGGAATATGGTGCACCAGCGTCAGGTCCTTCTCCCAAGGTCGATTGGGATCAAACGCCCACTGCGCCCAGTAGGTGCTCTGTTCCTGCTCCATCAGCTTCTCATAGCGCTCGACTACCGCAGCAGAGGACACGAGACCATACTCGGGATTGAATAGAACAGGCTGCTCCTCTGACAAATACAGCTCTACCTGTTTTGCCATGGAGCTAGAGCCCTGCATGACCACCAGTGTCTTCGTAATATCCCACGCCCGTTCATGGTTCAGCGTGAAATCCATTCCCTTGAGACTGTAATCGAACTTCGGATCGAAGGCCCAATGCGCCAGCATGAGCTCCAGATTCGTTAATTGATCATTCATGTAAGCTGCCCGCTGCTCGATCTGACGATTGTGGTTCGCCAGCAGCTCACTCTCCAGTCTGCCGCCAGCCATCCAATAGATCATTGCACCAATAATGAATCCAGGAATGGAGGACACGACGAGGACTATAGTCAAGTTACTACGAAAATACCGTCCCCGGTGTCCCGCCCGGAACGGACTGTACCGACTCCATTGCATCGCGATCCTTTTCAATGTGCTCTCACCAGCCGAATTAGATTTGAAGTGAAGCCGAACTATACGCTTCTCCTTCGGCTCCATCCGACTGGATCTGCATCCATGAGAGCACACACATCTTGCTGCTCTATACGCCATGGTTGCTATCGCTACTGGGATGCTGCCTTGGACAACCTTTCGAAGTAATATACTGCTTCATGGCTGGCACAGACTCCACGATGAATGGAGCCTATGTCAGCCATAGCAGGATCTAACTATCGTAAGTGGCCCTTACTTCTCGGAATTCGCGTACAGCTCGTTCATTTCATTTACCAGTTCATCTCCGCCTGTGTTGCGCCATACCTCAAATGCAGCCTTCAGGCCTGCTTCGTCAAGCTGTCCTACAATGAATTTAATACGTGCGTCGTTGATGATATTGTCCAGCTGCGAGCCCTTTTGTGAATATACCTTGGAGATGAAGGCCTCCGCCGGATTATTCACAATGAACTCCTCATTGGCCTTCTGTACAGCATTTTGCTTGATCAACAGAGGCGTCTGCTTCACCTTGGCCGTGCGATCCTCAGGGATGAATGCCAGCATTTGGTTCAGTCCCTCAACCTCACTCTCCAGCAGGACTGTATCCTTGGAACGCTCTACGGCTCCGTCCACTATGGCATAGTGCTTGCCTTCCAGGCCATAGTTCAACAGTGTCTGATTATCGGCATCGTTCAGCTGATCGAGGAATTTCAGTACCTTTTTCAGCTCATCCTCCGTCTTCACCGTGGATTTCGGAATGGCCAGGATTCCTGAGAAGCCTGAAGTCGGCAGCGTACGCAGTTGACCATCTGGACCCTTGACTCCACCATTAACATCAATATAGTGCTGGTCCGGCTGATCCTGACCTGATTTCTCCAGCGCAGCGTGAATCCGATTGTCGATCCGTGCTCCACCGTCTACCACGTCTACGATTACGCCAGCCTTGTTATTCACGATCGGATCTGTCCATTTGGCGCTGTCCATGACCGGGAAGTCTGAGTTAATCAGCTTCTCTTCGTAGAGCTTTTTCATGAATTTAAGCGCTTCCAAATATTCAGGATACTCATGCTCCGGTACAAGCTTGCCATCCTTCACACCCCATTTATTAGGCGAATTGAACCATAGCTTGATTGTATCGAAGCCACTTGCCCATTGTCCGGTCCATTTCACCAGCACCATACCGTAGGTGTCAGCCTGACCATTGCCATCCGGGTCCTGCTCCTTGAATGCCTTCAGCATATTATAGAAGTCATCGACCGTCTCTGGCTCCTTCATACCGAGCTTATCCAGCCAATCCTTCCGGAATGCCATACCGTTACGACCGAGGTTGCGTCCACGATAGATCCCGTAGTTCTTGCCTTCAATTGAGGAGTTCTTCATAATGACCGGATTGGCCTGACTGAGATTCGGGTAATCCTTCAGATAAGGACCAACCTCCCAGAAGGCGCCTGATTTGGCAGCGTTCACAAAACTGGATGCCTTGACATCGCCTACATAAATAATATGCGGCAGCTTGCCTGAGGCCAGTGTAATATTGAATTTGTCCGCATAGGAAGCATTAGGCACCCATTCAAAATGGATCTTCGTTCCTGTGCGCTTCTCAATCTCGGCTGCAGTCGGACTACCATCCTTCGGATAATTCGTTTTGAAGATTGGAAGCATGATATTCAGATTCAAAGCACCATCATCAGCCCCTGCTGATCCTTGATCCTGATCACCGGAATTGGCGGAGTTGCCACCGGCACAACCTGCGATCAAAGTTACTATCATCATAGCAGCAATCAGCATTGACAACCAGCGTTTCGTGTTAGCCATACATGTCCCCTCCATTATACTTATTCATTTTCTTGCCAGTCTGAGAACTTGCTCTACTCGTCTGAGAATTTGCTAATGACCCTCTTCAACTCCGCTTCCCTATCCATAACTTAGCCCTTCACAGAGCCCAGCATCACCCCTTTGGCAAAATGCTTTTGCAGGAATGGATATACCAGCATAATCGGCACGGTACCAACGACGATGACCGCCATCTTGACTGCCTGGTCCGGTGGCTGTACAAAATTCGGGTCCATTGAACTTAGATCGCCAGCAGCCGACTGGGATAGCATAACAATCTGGCGCAGAATGACCTGCAGGGGCCATTTGCTCGGATCATTGATGTACAAGAGCGCCGAGAAGAAGTTGTTCCAGTGCCCCACCGCGTAGAACAAAGTGAACGTCGCCAGCACCGGCTTGGAGAGTGGGAGTACGATCCGCCATAGCAGCCCAAGCTCGGTACAGCCATCAATCTTGGCAGCCTCCTCCATCTCAAGTGGCAGCTCCTGAAAGAAGTTCTTCACAATGATCAGATTGAAGGCACTGATTGCTGCAGGATAAATCAAGGCGTTCAGAGAATCGAGCATATTCAGCTCACGAATGACGAGATACGTCGGGATCATCCCGCCGCTGAACAGCATGGTGAAGATGATCAGATTCAGAATCAGATTGCGCCCCATCAGCTGCTTCTTCGCCAATGGATACGCCATAGTGACGGTGCAAAAGAGATTCACAATCGTTCCGACGACCGTCACATAGATCGAGACGCCAATACTATTCACAATCGTATCCGTGGAGAAAATGAAGCGGTACGCATCTAGCGAAAATGTAGTCGGAATCAGAAATACAGCACGCTGCGTAATCTCTGCCTCCGTCGCGAAGGAGCCGGACACGACGAATATGAACGGAATAATGGCTACAATGCCGATTAGACCGAGGAAGACATAGTTGAAGATGTCAAACGTCACGCCTCCAGCAGTTCTATATTGTTTGGCCACGCTCTATCCTTCCCTTCCGAAGATCTTAGTCATAGCTTAGTAAATGCCGGACTCACCAAACTTCTTGGCCAGCCAGTTCGTGCCCAGTACCATAATGACGCCGATCACCGACTTGAACAGCCCTACAGCAGTACTGTAGCTGAACGCACCTTGTGTGATCCCGAGTGTGTACACGTACGTATCGAATACCTCCGCCACTTCACGGTTGAGTGCATTCATCATCAGGTAGATTTGCTCAAAGCCGTTGTCGAGGATCGTCCCCATACGTAGAATCAACAAAATAACAATCGTGCTGCGAATAGCTGGAAGTGTAATATGCCAAATCTGCCGCCAACGGTTCGCGCCATCCACAGTCGCCGCCTCGTACTGCTCCATATCTACTCCAGAGAGCGCCGCCAGGAAAATGATTGTCCCCCAGCCGCACTCCTTCCAGATGGTCTGGAGGATGATCAGCGGACGGAACCAGTCAGGATTGGCGAGGAAATCAACTTTTTGCCCTGTAAACGCATACACAATTTCATTGATTGTGCCGCCTTCCGTCGTTAAGAGCACATAAGACATACTCGCAACAATAACCATAGAGATGAAATGTGGTACATACACCATAGTTTGAATGGTTTTCTTATAAAAGGAAAGCCGAATTTCATTCAGCAGCAGCGCCAGTATGATCGGTGCCGGGAAGAAAAATATAAGATTATAGAAGGACAGGATCAATGTATTGCGCAGCAGCATGAAGAAATCGGGATTTTGAAAAAACACACGGAAATGCTCCAACCCTACCCATTCGCTCTTCCAAAAGCCCAAAAACGGCTGATAATCCTTAAATGCTAACATGACCCCCCACATCGGGATGTACTTGAATATTAGAAAATACAGCAGACCTGGGATCAAGAGAATATACAGCCAACGATCACGAATCAGCCTCTTCTTGCGGAGTGCCCATTTATTAGGATACAGTCTTGGCTGCGATGCTGCCAGGTCCTGAACTGCTCCACGCTCCATTACGAATCACCTCCGGTTGTCATCACAACAATTACGATTGAAGCAGCCATGGAATGCCACAATCCTTTGCGTGAGTTCATTATGGAATGAGGAGCATTTTCCAGCAATTAGACTTTTTCAACGGGGCTGTTATTGGCCTGATTTGACCGGATACTAGGCCTCTTCAAGAAAGTGCAAACGGTGCAAAACATTACTATTGCGCGCAATGACGCCGCCGCTTATGCTTCCCCTGTTAAGTTACTATAGGAGAAATTCAGGTAGGAGCCAATCAAAATTGGTTCGGTGTACGCAATGAAATATCTACTCACCTACGAGACAAGGAGGCTGTACGAATATGACGGCTAAGCTGTATCACGGGGCCGCCTGGTATCCCGAGCTGTGGAATGAGGATGTGCTGGAGCAGGATATTCGGCTGATGAAGGAGACCGGAATTAATCTGGTCCGTATGGGGGAATTCGTATGGAGTATGCTGGAGCCAGAGGAGGGTCGTATTAATATCACGCCGTTCGCCGACTTCATTGAACGTCTGCATCGGCACGGGATTGATACGATCATGTGCACACCTACGCCTACTCCGCCGATCTGGATGACCCATCAGCATCCTGAACGCTGCTTCGTAGATCAGCAAGGCACAGTCATGGGACACGGAGCCCGTCAGCACATTTGCACGAATCATCCCTATTTCCGGGAACGGGCTGCTATTCTGGCAGAGCATCTCGCACGGGGGCTCGGGCAATTGCCTGGCCTTGTGGGCTGGCAGCTGGACAATGAATTCAAAGCCCATGTAGCCGAATGTATGTGTAGCACCTGCCTGGGGCTATGGCATGCATGGCTGGAGGCACGCTACGGTACTACCGAGCAGTTGAATGAAGCTTGGGGAACGAATATCTGGAATCAGCGCTATCAGCGCTTCGATCAGGTGCCCCAGCCGGGGCCGGCTCCATTCCTGCATAGCTCCTCGCTGTGGACTATGTACCGTCTCTTCTCCATGGAGAAGATCGCGGAATTCGCAGATGAGCAGGCGGCTGTCCTGCGTCGCTATTCGGATGCTCCCATCACGCACAACAGCAGCGTTGCCTTTCATGTGGATAATGAACGGCTGTACCAGAATCTCGACTTCGCCTCATACGATACCTACGCCTCACAGGAGAACGTGCACGCGTATCTTCTGAACTGTGACCTGTGGCGTAATTTCAAGCCGGGCCGGAGCTTCTGGATCATGGAGACAAGCTCCTCCTTCGCGGGCTCACTGAAGAGCTATGCTCATCCGCATCCGAATGGATATCTGAAGGCTGAGGCGGTAGCTGCCTATGCGCTGGGAGCTGAAGCGTTCTGCTACTGGCTCTGGCGACAGCAGCGCAGCGGCAGTGAGCAGACGCACAGTGCTGTGCTAAGCGCTTGGGGCGATTACGGGGTAGGCTATGCCAACGTCCTGGAGGTGGAGTCTGCGCGACGCGAGCTAGAGCCCTGGCTACTTCATAGCCATCCCGTGCAGGCCGAAGTAGCCATTACCTATTCAGACCGTACCAAGGCGTACTTCGCAACAGAGCCGCATCGGGGATTGAATTACCGTGGACTGCTAGGGGATTACTACAAGCGCGTGCTGAACATGGGGATTCATCGTGACCTGCTGCCGGAGGGAGCTGAGCTTAGTGGATACAAGCTACTGCTCACACCGTTCGTTCATTATATATCTCCCGAGTATTTGGCTAAGGCTCGGCAATTTGTAGCCGAGGGTGGCATTTGGATTATAGGTCCCTTAAGCGGTGGACGAACCCAAGAGCATACGATTCATACAGATGCTGCGCTGGGCAAGGAGCTCGAACAGTTGGCTGGTGTCAAGACGAAGTATACGTACCCGATGGAGCAGTCCGGGGCGATCGGCCATGCCTTCGGTGTCTCGGCGGATTTATCGTTATGGAGTGCCCTCTTCGAGCCACTTCCCGGCGAGGCGGTCAGTATAGGGGAAGTCATCGGCGGACTGACACCCGGCTTGTCCTTTGTTACCGAACGCAGCTATGGACGCGGGTCCGTCGTCATGCTGGGCTCGCTGCCAACAGGTGATGATGGAGATCTGCTGCTACGCAAACTGATTGATCATTATGCAGCGCAATCCGAGGTTCGGTTGCGGAGTGATGTCACCTCGGGGACCATTGTCTGTCCCCGCCAGGGAGAGGGCTACGAGCTATGGGTAATCGTCAATATGGACGGTCATGGCGGCTCCGTCACACTTCCGTATTTGGGAGAGGACGCCCTGAGCGGACAACAGCTGCCTCCCGGGCCGCTCAAGCTCGGAGCTTATGAGTACAGGACGGTTCGTTTTCCGGCGTAAAAGGATCATACCCCATGCCAAAAGAAGCTTCCCAGCCTTATATAAGGTCTTGGAAGCTTCTCGTGCGTGGTTAGCGGAAAGCGGGGAAGCCATAGAGAAACGAAGTGTCTGCCTTTAAGCTTGCTGTTCAACTGCTATTTAACTTAAATCAAAGAACAGCAAGCTTAACAGCAGTCGACAGGGCTCCCCGCTTGCAGCTGCTTTACACTCGCATTTGATTCGGTCAAAGTCTAGTCTAAAGTTCCTGCTCTACGCCTGCTGACGCAGCTTCAGGAATACCTGATAGCTACGCTCGGCACAAGAAGAGATGGACACCGGATCAAAGCCGATCAGGTCAGCATACAGCGTATCATTTAGCGGAGCTGTCCAGGACTGCGGCAGCTGTGATGCACCGAGTCGTGCGCCCATAATGGAGCCTACCGTAGCCCCGTTGCAGTCCGTGTCCATTCCACCGTATACAGAAGTGACTACCGCCTTCTCAAAATCATTGCCCGCATACACTAGTGATGCCGCTACCAATGCCGCATTGTTATTGGTGTGGACGGCATCATAGTGACTGAAGGCATCCCAGATCCGGCTAACGAGCTCCCGTTCATTGCGAGCCTCAAGCCCAATCTCCATGCCGCGCTGAACATCCGCCGCCAAGCGACTGGTCCTCGGAATCTCACTTAAGCCAACCTGTACAATGCGCTCACTGTCGCTCTCCACGAATGCAGCCGCAATCATAGCCGCAGCCAGCATCTCACCATAAATGCCATTCTTCACATGAGAGAACGAGGCATCGCGCCAGCCCAGCTCTGCTGCCAGCTCTGGTCGCCCGGCTACACCATAGGCCAGACCATCGGCACGAATCGCAGCTCCAATCCATTCCCGATAAGGATTCAAGTGCATCCGTACATGCTCCTGGCGCTCCAACCAGTTCGAAGGCTTGCCCGGATGGAGATGAGAAGTCTCCTGTGCAAAATTCATGTAGGCCTGGGTCTCTGCTGTACATACCTGACTGTACGTCAGACGGCGATGCCACAGCTTCCCGATATCCCAGGAATCCCAGTCCAGCCCCTTCTCCTCCAGCATGAGCAGGCCCAAAATCGTATAACGGATATCATCATCGCTTTCCATGAAGCGAATTTTCTCCCGTACACTCAAGGGCCCCAGCTCCGTCAACCCCAGTCCGTACTCCTGTTCAGCTCTGGAATGCTCTGGTGTATAGCCTTGGATCGGCCAAGCGTCCGCCCCCTTGAACCAGAGCTCGACATTCTCCCATCCAGGTCGTCCATCCTTGCCGTACAAATAATCAGGGTGCTCCAGCGGCTTGCCGAGCGCGCAGCCAATACTGCGTCCCAGCCAGGCACCACGGAATTTATCCTGCCATATCTCCTCACTCCAGTCGGCCTGGAGAGTCCGTGGGCCATCTGGCCGCAGACGACGAATTCCTTCCAGATCTGAAGGCTCCTCGAAGGAGAATTCCGGAGTTACAGTAAGGTTCATTAGCTCATGATATAGCTCCAGCAGCTTATGTTCGTCCTGACCCGCAGCTGTCCAGCGCTCCGCAAAGCCCTGCGTATCGCAGCCCTCTTCGCCCCGCTGTATGAGCTCCAGCCTCACCGTCTCTTGCAAGTCTGTCCAGCCCGCCATGTTATGCATCTCCTTGCGAGGCTTGCAGCACCTTGGCATCCAGTATAGCCAGGGCTTCAAAAATAAGACGAATAAAGGCTTCACGATCAACACCGAGCAGCACATTGACGTTCGGCTCCCGGTCTGTCTTCGTACGCAGGTCACCTACCGTCATACCGCGGGTATACGTCCCTTGTGTCTCGATCGTGACATCCACCATTTTGGACTGGAACAGCTCGGGCTTCAGCAACCATGCAATAGCACATGGATCATGCAGTGCATTGCCATGATAGCCCATCTTTTTCCCGAAGATCGAATAGAAATCCAGTAACTCTCCTACCATGACAGAGACTGGGCCACGCGTCTTCAGCGCTTCGATCTCTTCGTCGAATATAGCGGCCTTATCCGTCACGTCCAGACCGCTCATTGTAATAGGAATGCCTGATTCGAAGACAATCTGAGCCGCCTCGGGATCAACGTAAATGTTGAATTCCGCTGTGCGTGTCACATTGCCGTAGGCAAGTCCGCCGCCCATCATCGAAATGCCCGCAATACGGGATTGTAGCTCAGGATAGGCACGAATCAACGTCGCAATGTTCGTCAGTGGGCCAATCGGTACCAATGTAACGGGCTCAGGCGAGGACAGCAGGATCTCCCGCATGAACTCGACTGCTCCCATCTCCAGCGGACGATAACGGCTTGGAGGTAGCACCGGACCATCCATGCCGGATTCGCCATGAGCCTCTTCTCCCGTCACCAACGTACCGAGCAGCGGTCCCTTCGCTCCTTTGGCTACGGGGATGTCCGCACCTACGAAGCTCAGAATCTTCAGTGCATTATCTGTAATCTTCTCTAATACCTGGTTACCGCCTACTGTGGTGATTCCTTTGATCTCCAGCTGCGCAGGATGAGCCAGCGCCAGCAATATAGCAATGGCATCGTCATGCCCAGGATCACAGTCAATAATAATGGGTCTAGTCATGGTCCTCTCCTCAGTTCGTTTTTTGTGCCAGCTTACGGCGCTTCTTGCGTGTCTCTGCAATTGCATAGACGATCAGCCCGATGACGGTAGCTACATATGGCAGCGTACCGATCAGCTCGGCTGGGATTTTGAGCACCTGCAGTGCATTGGCTAACGCTTCTGCTGCACCGAAGAGCAGCGAGGTCAGAGCTGTACCTACTGTCGTGCTCCGTCCCATGGACTCAGCCGCGATCGCAATCCAGCCCCGTCCGGCAATCATATCCCGAGTGAACAGGGACAGGTACCCCATCGACATGTAGGCTCCTCCCAGACTGGCGAAAAAACCACTCAGCAGTAAGGCCGCATATTGAATTTTCACCACGCTGACTCCGACGGATTGAGCTGCGTGTGGATTCTCGCCAACCGAGCGAATCTGCAGCCCCAGCGGCGTTCGCTTCAGCAGATAATAGACAGCGATGACTGCCAGTATAGAGACATAGGTCAGAATATGATGCCCTGACAGGATGGGGCCGAGCACCGGCACCTGATTAAGCAGAGGAATATCCAGGCTGGGCAGCACCTTGCTGGGCAAGGAGGTGGATGAGCCTTTATCACCACTTAGCAGGTACAGCAGGAATACAGTTCCCCCTGATGCGAACATATTGATAGCCACTCCGCCCAGAATAATATGCGTCTTGAACTTGAGGGTGAAGAAAGCTAGCAGTCCGGCAATGGCTGTACCAGAAAGGACCGCACCCAGCAAGCCTATCCAGGCACTGCTTGTATAAGAGCTAACAACAACCCCGGCCAGCGCCGACACCAGCATGATGCCTTCCATACCAATGTTGATGATGCCCGCACGATTGGAAATCAAGGCACCAAGAGCAGCGAACAGGATCGGCGTCGTCACCCGCAGCACCGAAAATGCAAAATCCGTCGTAAGAATCACGTTCAACAGACTATTCATGAAGCTTGGCCTCCTTCAGCAGCATCCGATTCTTCCAGAATTTGAGGAACTGCTCTGCCGAGATCAGCAGGATAATGACAGCCTGAATAATCGAGATCATCTCGGAAGGCACGTCCGACAGACGAGCCATCAGATCAGCACCAATGCGAATATAGGCCAGGAAGAGCGCCGCTCCAATGACGGATAGCGGATTATTCTTAGCCAGCATGGCCACAAGTGCGCCATCAAGCCCGTATCCTGGCAGCGCAGTCCATTGGAAGCGATTATACATACCCAGCACCTCTACAGAGCCGCCCATACCAGCGATGAAGCCTGCAATCAAATGCACGACAATGATCACCTTGGCTGTCTTCATGCCAGAGTAGCCGGCGAATTCACGGTTAGCCCCCGTCATACGTAGCTCATACCCCCACCGGGTCCGGTACATGAAGAAGTGGGCAGCTACGATGAGCACCAACACAATAATCAGCCCGGTATGCAGGCGGGTGCCTGGTACAATTTTGTCTAGCTGGGCCGTCTGAGCAAATTTATAGGATACATTCGAGAAGGCCTTGGCATCTCGCAGATGATAATTCAGCAGGTACAAGCCGATCCCGAATAAAATACTATTGAACATCAGAGAGGTAACCAGCTCATTCGCATTCCATTTGGCCTTCAGGTAGCCAGGTATGGCCGAGATGAGCGCTCCCGTAATAGAACCTGCAGCAATAGCTATAATCGGGTGCAGAATTCCGTTCATGCTCAGGTGAATAGCCAGAATCGCAGCGACTATGCCAGAGATGTAAAAGATACCCTCTGCTCCAAGGTTGAACATATTCGTCTTGAACAGGAGCGATACCGACAGCCCCGTGAACATGAGTGGAATAGCCATTTCGACTACATTTCCCATTCTGCTCACCGTTGATAGCGGCTCGAACAGAAAGATGCGAATCGTCTCTACAGGCTGGCTGCTTACCAAGGAAATAATAATGAATGCGATAGCAAGCGCAATCAGAATGACCGCTGAGGTCCGCAATACTTCAAAATACTTCAATCGGAACATGGGGAAGCCTCCTCACTCAATTGCTCCTGCTGACGTTGAATACCCAGCATGTAGAGGCCAAGCTCCTCTTCACTGACACTGGCTGGTGACTCTAGGCGTGCAACAATCTTGCCATCGTACAATACGAGCAGCGTATCGCTCATTTCCAGGATCTCATTCAGATCCGCCGAGACGAGCACGACAGCACAGCCTGCATCCCGCAGCTCCAGTAGCTTCTGATGGATGAATTGGGCTGCTCCGATATCCACGCCACGCGTGGGCTGCTCCGCAATCAGCAGGTCAGGTCCGGTCGAGCACTCCCGGGCAACGACTACCTTTTGCATATTACCACCAGACAGCATACCAATCTGCTGCGTGGGGCCTGAGCATCGCACCTTGAATTCCTCAATCAGTGAGCGTGCCAGCTTGTGAACAGATGACATGCTCAGGAACAAGCCTTTATTCAAATTCTTCGAACGATACTGGGTAGAGATCAGATTATCCGCAATGCTGGCTTCACTCGCGGCACCCTGCCGATTCCGATCCTCCGGGATGTAGGAGACACCCAGCTTACGAATATCATGAATGTCGAGAGTGTTGATGCTTCTACCTTTTACTGCAACCTCTCCTACGGACTGAATGTTATGCAGTCTTCCGGTCAGAGCCTCGATCAATTGCGCTTGTCCGTTGCCTTCGACTCCGGCGATGCCCACAATCTCTCCGGCACGAACATGAAAGCTAATATCCGATAGCAGAGTCTTTCCTTCATGATCAACAGCTCCAAGTCCCTGTACCGATAGTACAGGGTCACCGTAGCTCGGGCGCGTCTTATCATACTTCAGCACGACATCCCGCCCGACCATCAGCCGTGAGATTTCCTGCTCACTGACATCGACTATGTTGAATACACCCTCTGTACGTCCACCCCGTAGAATTGTGATCCGGTCACAGATCTCCTTCACTTCCTTCAGCTTGTGCGAGATGAACACGATCGTATGGCCCTTCTCCTTCAGCTGCTTGAGCTCCCGGAACAGCTCCTCCGTCTCTTGGGGCGTCAATACAGCCGTAGGCTCATCCAGAATGAGAATTTCTGCGCCACGAAGCAGCGCCTTGAGAATCTCCACCTTCTGCTTCATTCCCACACTCAGATCCTCGACCTTCGCTTCGGGATTCACCGTCAGGTTGTACTTCTGGGCCGTCTCCTTCGTCATCCGCACGGCCTCCGCATAGTGAATGCCGACCCCTCGCCTTGGCTCCATACCAAGCACCATATTCTCTGCAACTGTAAAAGACGGTACCAGCATGAAATGCTGATGCACCATACCAATACCCAGCGCTATAGCATCCTGCGGATTGCCCAGCTTCACCTGCTGACCTTTTAGCAGAATCTCGCCTTCACTCGGCTCCTCCATCCCGAACATCATCTTCATCAAGGTGGACTTGCCTGCACCGTTCTCGCCAGCAATGGCATGAATCTCGCCCTCCTGCAAAGAGAACTGTATGTTCTTGTTAGCCACGACCCCATTCGGGTATACCTTCGTAATGTTTCGCATTTCCAGCAGCGCGCCGGGCATGGTAGGCAACTCCTCTCTACAGCAAATATGCACAAAAAATATACAGCCGAAAAATGCATCAAATAGCATGACTACACTTTCCAGCTGTACAAGATCAATTCCGTATACAACTAATACTTTGACCAGATTAAACGTGAGTGTAGAGCCGCTGCAAGCGGGGAGCCCTGTCGACCACTGTTAAGCTTGCTGTTCTTTCCATCGAAATTAAAAAGCTGATGAACAGCAAGCTTAAAGGTGGACACTCTCGTTTCTCTAGGGCTTCCCCGCTTTCCGCTAACTACGATCTCCGAAGATCATTAACACCCGAAATCTAATTGAGTCAAAGGTAGTAGACTATGAAAAAACGACACAACCTCTTTCAGTTAGCGGGCTTATGGCTTGACACTGTTGCGGATCTCTTCGATCTCGGAAGTCTCCATACCCATTGCATTCGCTACTGTGATCTCATTGTTCATCAGCCTCTTCTTAATGTCCTCTACTTGAGCCTGCAGCTCGGCTGGGAACACATCCTTGTAAATATCATTCTCGGCAATCCCTACACCGTTCTCGACGAATCCCAATACTTCGCGTTTGCCCGTCTCCAGTGTGCCTTCCTTGGCTTTGCTCACCGCTTCAAGGATGGCTGTGTCAATCTTCTTGATCGCAGAGGTAATAATGAGATTCGCTTTCTCGCTGTCTGTATCTTTCAATAGTGCCGCTTGGTCCGAATCCACGCCAATGGCATACTTGGATTTCTCTTTTGCCGCGTCAAAGATGCCCAATCCAGTACCACCTGCTACGTTGAAGATCACATCGACACCGGAATTATATTGAATGAGCGACAGCTCTTTTCCCTTGGCTGGATTTACAAAATCACCTGCATACGATACAGCGACCTTGATGTCAGGGTCCACATATTTGGCTCCCTGAATATAGCCTACGAGAAAGGCGTTAATGCCTGGAATATCCATACCGCCCAGGAAACCGATTACGTTGTCTTCATTGGCCTGTGGCATGTCCGATTTCGTGGCCAACGCAGCAACGGCTCCCGCCAGGAAGGATACTTGATTCGTAGAATAAGACATGTTGTAGACATTGGCAGGTGCATCCTCGATGTCTGTGTCATAGTTAATAAAAGTCTTGTCAGGATACAGCTCGGCTGTCGCATTGAACATCTCTGTGATCTCGGAACCACCGGAAATGACGATGTTCCAGTCCTCAGCTGCAATATCATTAAACGTAGGCTCCCACTTCGTCTTGTCCGTGCCCATCTCAATCACCTTGGTCTCGGCGTCCAGCTCCGTCTTGACCATTTCCAGACCATGATTGGCTGCGTCGAAGAATGATTTGTCCCCCAGCGTACCTGGAATCAGCAGCACGACCTTCAAGCGGTCACCCTGTTCACTACCACCGTCAGTACCATTTGTGCCCGTTCCTTCAGATGCGCCTTTCGTTCCTCCGCAAGCGGACAGCAGTAGCAGCACAGCCAACATACACATTACCAATGCATTCTTCTTCATTTTCTTTACTCACACCCCTGTTTGTTGTTAAAATCATTGATGATCTGTCATACTTGTACATCAGGTCTTTCTAACAAATTGTGTATCAGATGTGCCAACTTGAACCATATTGCAATGTATCATTACCAAAAACCGAACGTAACAATGGGTAACAACAGTTAACTTTCGTTTGTGAGTATGATCATAACAAAATTCAGCCATGATATTTATATGATTTCGGCCATGTTTTTGTACGATTCGGCTAAATGTCGAAATTTCGGGGAGGGCGATTATGGATCAAGTTCTGTATGTTGTCAGGGCGGAACATGCCAGATTCACACATATTATCCCTCATCACCATGAATGCTATGAGCTGATCTATTATCTCAAGGGCAAAGGGACCTCGACGATCGGGGAGCATAGCTACCATTTTCAAGCTGGCTCTTATGCCTTGATCCCTCCGTTACAGCAGCATGACGAAGACCACCGCGAGGATGCCGAGGTGCTGTTCATCGGGTTTCAGACAGCTAGGTCCAAGGCTACGGAGCTTCAGGGTATGCATCGGGATGACAAGGAGCACAGTATCCGCAGCTATATGCAGGAGCTGAGCACCGAATATACAAGACGTCGAGAGGGCTTTCAGAAGCATCTGAATGATCGTCTTCACCATATGCTGCTGCATCTGCTACAACGAGGGACAGGCAAGCGGCATCCCTTGTTCTCTGGAGATCGGTTACAGTATGTACTCGCTCATATTGATGAGCATTTCAAACAGCGTCTATCCGTCGATATGCTGGCTGATATGTCTGGTTACAGCTATGATCGATTTCGGCATTTGTTCAAAGAGCGCTATGGTACAGCCCCTTCCAGGTACTTGCTGATCAAGCGTCTGGATTACTCCAAGCACCTGCTGGCTAGCACGCAGATGTCCATCTCCGAGATCTCGGCCGAAGCTGGCTTCGTGAATGATGCTCAATTTTGCAACATGTTCAAGAGAGAGACGGGAACGACCCCACGCTCTTATCGAAAAAGCCTGCAAATCAAGAGTATGTGACCACGCAAAAGAACCTTCATAACCACTTGAGTGTGTGGAAATGAAGGTTCTTTGTTATTTAACGCTGATGCAAGTTATTTCGTTGATTACGCCGGATATCCTCCAGTGTGCTGTAGCAGCTCAATCTCGCGCAGCATATAGGGCAGATCAGATAATGAATCAATGATGAGATGTGCACCAGCACGCTTCAGATTGTACGCTGCTTCACGACGTCGCTCTTCCTTGTCGAATGGGGTTGGGGCTGACGTTCCATCCGCTGCGGCAGGCTCCTCATTCCGATTCAGCACCCCGATTGTCCATACCCCGGCATTTCTACCCTCTTGCATGTCTATAACCGTATCTCCCACCTTCACTACATCGCTTAGCGGATATACCTGCATGCGTTGGGCCATCTCATACAGCATCCACGGATAAGGACGACCGTTGCTCACCTCACAAGGCGTCACCATGCAATCCAGTCCCAATGTATTAAATACATGACCTGGGACCGTACTCAGCATCTCAAGCGAAAGAGCAGAAGTTGCACCACACTGGATACGCCGCTCTCGTATCTCCTGTAACGCCAGATTCAATCCCTTCGCCGGGGCCGTACCATGCAGCATGGATTGCAGCATCGGCAGCAGCTCGTTGTAAATATGCTCCACATCCTTAAGCCCAGGCTCATGTCCATAATGATTCACCCAGTTCCTTCGCACTTCAGCAAGCTGCAAAATATGGGCGATATGCTCTCGTAGGGGCAACCCCCGTCCACGCCTGATATCCGTAAGACCGACCTGAACCCCCATCCAGCGAAAAATGTCGGCCATGCCTTGCGATAATCGAAGTCCTTCGGGGTCCAGCATTGTGCTTTCCAGATTGAACACCACCGCTTGTATCATGCCCTTCGCCTCTCTTCCACGCTGCCTTGTATTACTTCAAGAGCTGTTGCACTCCATCGTATACGATGAGTGTAAGAAGAGTTTCTGTGGGAGGTTAACAATATGCAAAATTCAATTCGTCCTAAGCTCATGTCTAAAATGCTGCTTGTAGGTGTTTCTTAATCTCAATTATAATAATAGGGCGAGTGAACCCGGCCAAAGCGTTGCTCGCCCCAAGCCGATTGCCTATGTGATTGGCTTGGGCTATTTTGCATTTAAGTGAACCCATTGATTAGAATTTCGATCTGTGTATATATGTACGATGTCTGGATCATCAGCAAATTCGACATAGACAGGGTATTGCGGCATTTTGCTGAGCTTCGCCTCGATCCTGACAATCTCGGATGGACTGTATCCCTCTACACGAATGAGATGATCTCTTAGGTTGTCTTCAAGTTGGATATATTTCATTTGTAGTTGGATATACGTTCCTAATGAAATCACAATAATGATAATCAGGGCAGTGAGCGACGGGGCTCGTAGCAGCAAGTTCTCTTTACGACTTGCCTTATCCTTATTATGGGACTTCCAATGTTTTATGATAGCACTCAGGATTTTAAGTATGATGTATGTCCCACAGTATATAAGAAATAATAAAATGTATAATGAAAGCATATCATCACCTCTCAAACTAAAAAATAGAGCTCTACTTTTTTTCATCTAATGTTTCCGCAATGTATACGAGAACTCCAATGATTATCACTAATAAAAGATAGATAGTTTCGTCTCCTGCAATCACGTGCATATTAAAGAGTGAAAGTATGAACCCGACAACGTAGAAAATAACGATACTTAGAAACATATATAAATAAACCATTTTACCTCCCTTCTTTGTCAACAGTTCTTAGTCAACAAATAGGTATCGTCGCAGCTTTCCGAGAATGCTCGATTATACGTAGCTGCTACTATGGTTACACCACTTAATTTGAGCTGGTTAAACAATAAAGCATTTTGCACGTAGTGCCTCCGAGAATTCAGGATATTAACACTGATTCATGTCTACACATTCCACTTTTGCATAAAGTCGCAAGCAATCGTATGGTACATTTTGTGAATTGGATATCACTTGATGAATTTTATACAAGCTGGTCAACTCAATCTCTTTTTGATGTTACACCACCAATAATAAACACTAGGAGAAAAAGCACAAAAATCCCTATGATCACACAATTCAGCACACTGTAATGTCTTAGATTTATCATATAGATTGTAATTATATAGATAATGCATATGAAGATACTCTGTAGGTTGAACTTTCGGAATCGGTGTATTCTAATTCTAAACGTAAGCAGGATCAGAACAAAAAATGATATGGCAAAACCCGCCAGCAACATAAATTCTCACCTCTCTATATAATTATTAACAACTATAACGTACAGGAATAGCCTACTAAATTTAGCAGGCTATCCAAACAATTAGTATTACATTCTGCTCACATAATTGTAAGCTTTCTTTATGTTATCCTGAGCTGCGTTGTAATTTTCATATACTAAACCAGCTTGTAATGCAGTTGCCCCACCAGCACTTAGAGCAGCTATAACAGATGGAATGGATATTACAGTCGTACCTAACAGTGAAACTAAACCAAGAGCACCAAATCTCATGTTATTGTGGTTAGTTGCAAAAGCGTCTATATTAGCCATAGCTAGTGGGACATAGTTATTTGAAATTGAGACTCCATTTTTACTGACATGGCTCCCAGCAGGTCCCCAACTCGTCCAGAAAGCAAAATCATTATACACTCTAAAAGAATACGTTCTATAATCGCCATAATAGTGAGCAATTGCAGGCAACCCTCCGGTGTCTTGACCGGCCGCTAAACTGAAATCATTGGGTTGAATGATTGATTGAGTATTATGTGTAGTATTTAATTTTTCTCCATCAATGTAGTATTCATTTTTTAATTTTTGGATTTGAGTCTTATTTATACTATCTGTAAATACCTCCTTCTGTACTTCAGTAGCATTACTATTTAAATTATAGCGTGTTTCAGCAACCAAATTTACTGTAATGTCTTCCCCTTCTATTTCTCTTTCGATCTCCAAATGAATAGTTTTAGTACCAATTTTTTCTCCTTGAACAATAACATCATAGGTTTCCTTCGTATTTTGTTTTTCTAGATTTTGGCTAACTTCAGGTGATGCACTTACGGGAGTGAAGAATACAATATTTGAAATAACCAGTGAAACTGCTAGGATTAATTTCGCTACTCTCAAAAAATTACCTCCAATCGAAATACTCTTAATAGTAAAATGGTAAAAGTATTAACATGCGCAGAGCGAGCGAACCCGGCCAAAGTGTTACTCGCCCTCCCCGTCTACCTAAACAATTGACTTAATTCTTGTTCCGTTACCAAGCTGTTGGTAATAATTGATTAGTTCATCCAGCTTCACCGATTGGGCTATGACCTTCGGATGCTGCATAGGATACCTTGCAGTTACTTGATGTAGTTTAATTCGCTCACGTTCAATGCGTACACGGACAAAAAACTTTTTGCTTGGCATGATTAATTCACCTCCTTCTGTGTAATATATTAACTATTTTTGTCAAATGTGATTATCTTAGTAAAATGACACAACTGCTACAAATCATCTACAAATAATATGGCTATATTAAAGGGTAATCCCAGTGATAATCCTGCTCAAAGAAAAAAGGAGTCTTCAGTTCTACTATTAACAGTAGAATTAAAGATTCCTTTGTTATCTGAATATCCCTCATAAAAATATTGAAAAATGTAATCCAACACTCTGGTTCTAGTTTATTGAAAGGTAGCGAACGTCGAGAAAGCGAGTATCATTTAAGAACCCATACCATGTCCCAAAGTTGTAACAATGTTTCCTATAACAATTGATAAACTCATAATAAAACTAAGCCTTACCCATTGGTATCGCCTCCGCATTGATACGATGCACCTCCATGGAGAGATTCTTGAATTCCTTTAGTTCCTCCGGTTCAGCCAAGTCCCGATATTGCTCAAAGAGGGTCATACAATTAAGCATATTCAGCACACTGTGAATTCTAACAGCTATTTTCAAACTATCCAAAATTAATTTTATGGAAAGCTCTGGCCGATGGCTATACTGATACACAGCCAAATCTGCTAAAAATCTTGTGTATTTCTCTGCCATAAATGCTTCATTGTATTGTTCATTTGAGGGAAACAGAATATAGTCATGAAATCGCTCTAAAACCTCTTCAATGATGTAGTTATATTTATTGGCAGCTTGAACTATAAAACATAACGCATAAGAAATCTCATTAGGATAAGAAGCTATGTAATCAGCATATTCTTGTAAAGCCTCGGCCTCTCCCGACATCATTCTGTAGAGGAGCGCGTTTGCTTCCCCCCATTCCTTGAATTGTAGGATACACCTGTGTGCCTGCTCGTCATCCTCCCTGATCCAACTCTCACCTGTACTGTAAAGAGCCACGAACTCTAAGGCACCTTGGTAGTCTCGGTTTTCTTCACACACATTGGAACATACCAGCCACGCATATAAAATATAATAGTACATCGGCTGAGAGGACGTTCTTTCGCTTCTATCCTTTGATCCTTGACTATAGAACATCGTGGCTAGTCGAAGTATTTCTTGTGCTAGTCTATCTACACGCTTCCAATCATGTACGGCTGCAAATACATTAATCAAATGCTTCAATGCATCCAATTGATCCATCTCATCCAACCGATCAACATAATCCTCAAATACCATAGCGGCTCGATAGTTCGCTTCTAGATCTGTACCCAGCGAAATGACAAAGAGACGATACCGGCACAGCGCCAGACGCTCAGAGTGCTGATACCTCTCCGCCTCACTAACCCGCAGATAGATGAACTTAGCGGCTTGTAACAGGTTATCTGAATACAATTCCTCGGCTATTTCGAACATAGTAGATACATAAGAGTTGTCCTCAAGCAGTTCATAAACTAATCGCTCTATACAATCAAGACGTTCAAGCTTGGCACATCGCAGTATGAATGGACGAATTCTACGTAATGAGGGGGTAGCGACACATTCATGGACATAGCGATCGAAGAAGTAATCCTCTGACAGCCCCATAGCCTGTGTAACCTGTACAAGCTGATTAAAGGCAATGGGCTTGCTCCCTTGGATTAGCCGACTGAGCGTACCAGGGTTCATGCCTGAATAGTCGGCGAATTGAGCAATCTTATAATCATGCTTCAGCATATAATCTGCCACAATATCACGAATCGGGGTCACCCAATCATACGCCTCCTCTCATAAAATCCAGAAATAGGATGTAATTACATTACACAATAGAATTCAACAGTGGTCAACATGAATTTGTTTAAAATTTCCAACAAAAAAAGAAGCCCTCTACAAATATGAGGACTTCTTCAGCTACAGATCAACTTTTAATCATCACTACCTTGGATCACTGAAACATACACTAACACTTATTCCGAATCCTGTCTTAGAGTGCTTCAATAATATCACCAGCAATCACAGACGCTGCATTCATCCGATGCGCAGCTGCCTGTGAACCCGCCAGACCATGGAGTCTCACACCAAATGTAGCTGCCTGCGTAGGGTTCAAGCCCTGCGCGAGCAGTCCTGCAATGATTCCGGTCAGGACGTCTCCAGCACCAGCTGTTGCCATACCTGCATGCCCTGTAGTATTGACGTAGACCTGTCCATCAGGAGTAGCTACGACGGTACGCGCTCCCTTCAAGACTAGCGTTACTCGTCTTGTACGAGCATACTGCATAGCAGCACTGATTCGATCACGTTGAAGCTCCTTCGTAGGCACCCCGAGTAGCCTGGACATTTCACCGGGATGCGGGGTCAGAATTACAGGTCCACCATTCGGTCTGGACCACGATAATGCTTCATCGCCTGCATCTGCCAGGATATTCAGGGCGTCAGCGTCCAAGACCAACGGAGCCTCTATCCCCTCCCACAACTGTCGTAGCCAGTCTGTATCTTCACTGAACCTGCCAAGACCCGGACCGATAGCGACTACATCCCGCTGAACTGCTAGTTCCAGCAAGGATTGTACGGTGTACGCACTCCAGCCTTCCTCACGATCATCTTCACTGCTGGATAGCTGGTCACGATCCGTCTTGCCTGTGCCAGTAGCCTGATTACCAGACACGCCTCTCAGCATCAGCTCAGGTGCAGCACCGATCATGTGGGGGAGCAGAGCCGCAGGCAACGCCCAGGTCACCAGACCACAACCGATTCGCAGCGCGGCTCTTGAGGCCATTAATCCCGCTCCACTCATCTCCAGAGTCCCACCAACAACCAGTACATGACCGTAGGTGCCCTTATGACCATCGGCCTGCCTGCTACGGCTAACATCTATCTCCAGCTGTTGCTCTAACAGGGCTTCGGTCAGGAGCTGAACCTGTACATCCTGCCTCCGTATGGCACTGGCGGGAATGCCAATATAGCGAACGACGATCTTGCCCGCATATTCTGCACCGGGGTATTGCGTTAACCCACGCTTGAGACAAGCCAACGCGACAGTCAGACTGGCACGGATGCAAGGTTCGTGTGTCTCACCAGTATCAGCATCCAGTCCACTAGGAATATCCACCGCCACAATGGGCAAGCCGCTATCGTTCGCAGCCTGAATCAAGGCCGCATAATGCGAGCGTGGCGCACCAGAGGTTCCCGTGCCGAGCAACGCATCGACGATTCCGGTGCCATGCTCCCATTCCACCTGATCCTCTCCCCACACCAAAGCAGGAATACCCAATGCCTCTACAATATTGCGCTGCTCTGCAGCCTCGGCCCTTAGCTGTAAGGGGGCGTCGGCATATACGATCGTAACGCGGATACCAGCGTCCTGCAGATGACGAGCTGCCACCAGACCATCGCCACCGTTATTGCCTTTACCCGTGAGAATGAACCAATGCTCAGTTGAGTGGAGAGCAGCATCCTCCGTCAAATCGACTTCTATAGCATGGTCCTGTTCATGGTCCTTTGCATAGCCATGTATAGTGTCTCGAGCATTGCTATACATACTACTGAGCTTGATACCTTGTGCAGTATGCCCATGCAACGCCATTCTGTGCTCACTCTCCGAGTTGCAGCCCCTCGTACTGGATGGTCTTTTTCCCGTTCGGTTCCAGCAGTATCGCAGCACCTCTTCCGCTACCACCCGGCCAGCGTTCTCCATTAGGCTTGCTACGGGAATCCCTAGTACATCAATTGCATAGCGATCGATCTTTCGCATTTCTTCAGCAGTTACAATCTCCACTATTACTCCCCTCCCTTCATCAGCTAATCCATTTCCTTCGAAAGAGCATCAATCTTAACCGTGGGCGACAGGGCTCCCCGCTTGCAGCATCCTTCCATCTGCACTCCTATTTGATCTGGTCAGGCTTCTAGTAACCAACCGTGAACCTGGCATTGACGAACTCGGCTTCCTCCGCCTCATCTACGAGAGCAACCGCGTAATCTTCAATGGAAATCCGACTGTAACCGAGCTCATCGGTGACGAGCCAGTCTGTGCCTATGCGAAAATTCCCAGTGCGAAGCCCTGGCTTAATGACCGCAGCAGGGCTAAAATACGTCCAAATCACATCAGCTTGGGAGATGACTGTGAACGCCTCAGCATGAGCTAGAGCCAGCGGACGTGCCTCCTCTGGGAACTCCAGCGTATCCATCAGCAGCTCCCCGCTGCCCGTCTTCAGGCTACCAGCTCCACCTACGACCAGTATCCGTGGTACCTGAGCCTTCTTGGCTGCCTCAATCAGGATGCGAGCCACCTCGACCAGCTCATCCTCGGCCCCGAAGCGCGGTCCGTATGCACTAATGATCAACTCATGACCTCGTGCCGCTTCAGTCACGTCAGCTAGGGACAACAGATCGACCTCTACGACCTTCACATCTCCAGTCAACCCGCCTAAGCGCTGCACATCCCGCACGGCCGCAGTAACCTGATGCTTCCGCTTCAGCAGCTCCTTCACGATGGCTTGTCCAACTCTTCCTGTAGCTCCAAATACGATAATGTTCATTTGCACATGTATTTCCCCTTTTCTAATGAAGTTCTTGTCTTATACAGCTGATCATTCTGGTGAATACACATCTTATGTTATTACTTATCCTTACTCTGCTCTGGCTAAACGTATTTCTCGCCATCTTACTCCTTCAAGGCTTCCTCCAGTACATTCCCTCCGAGACGGGACTCGTTAACCGAAAGCCGAATTGCTCATACAGTCGGTTAGCAGGGACATCTGCAAAGAGATTGGCGAAGCTTCCTGAGGGAACTTCACGCTCCAGGAATTTCATAATCTCAGCCATTATAAGCTTGCCGTAGCCCTTGCCCTGCTCTGACGGCTTAACAGCAATATCGGTGACCAGGAAGAAGCATCCTCCATCCCCGCTTACTCGCCCCATTCCGATCAATTGTTCCGCCTCACGGAGCGTTACCGCGAACAGACTATTGGCAAGTCCCTTCTCCGCTGCTTCCAGGCTGAACACGGATAGTCCAGCTTCTCCACGCAGTGATAGGTACTCTTCAGCAGCAGGTATATCATATCTAATCTCCATCTGTACCATTCTCCTTCCGTGCTCGCTTATCTTACTCATTGTAACAGTATTATACAAAATTAAATCACAAACACGACCCCATACAGCGTTTGCCTCCAGATCTTGCGCGTTTATATGAATAAAGAACTGTATTTAACACCTTACTAATGATCCTCGAAGCTTAGCCTTCCGTTTCGAGCTAAGGATTTTTGGCATCTTTCTTGAAATGTATATCGGGGTTATGCAATAGTGTAATTATTAAGGAAAGGAGGGACCGGCGTTGTCCCCAGCGGAGCCTATGAACTGGAATTGGATTGAACTCTTCGTCATGCTGGCGTTCACCTGGACCGGCGTCCTCGTGGTATGGCTGTATGCGCACAGCACTGCGCAATTGCGACTATCTCGTCGTAGCAGGCTGGACGAGCTTCAGGAATCATTATACATATACGGCGAGCTTGCTGGAGCCTTGGCATGCGTAAGGGAAGGCTCAGGACGAGGTGAGCTGGATAGCAGTCTTGTCCGGGCTTTGGAGAAAGCCAAAGCAGCTCCTTATCTAACCCCCTATCTGCAGGAGGAGATTCAGGATTGTCTAGAGCAGGCGGACAGCTCACATATCTCGCTACTGCATAGATCAATAGAACGAGAAATGAACAAGCTCATCGACGAACGGCGAATGCTGCTGCAAGAGACGCATGCCCCCGGATGGGGAACGGCTTGGTGGAGTATGCTCCGCCCGGCTCTCGGTCCAGCGGCACTCATCGGCATTCTTTGGCTGATCTGGCGGATGCTGCGTCAATGGTTAGCACTCGAAGATACGGCTACCCTGTGGGAGCATAGCTTGCTCTGGATGCAGCTCCTGTCTGGCCTGCTAGCCATCCTGTGTGTTTACCGCCTGCTCAGCCTTCGGCGCCAGAATGGCCTGGATGTGACAGCGTCTCATATCCCGGCCAGCATTGTATCGTTTCTTATCGCTGGCATGGCTTTGCTACAGTGGCTGGGGCTCGGAGCCTCCCCTTATATTCTGGCCGTACAGCTCCTGATGTTCGTCCTCGGCTTCCGCTTCACTCGTGGGAGGTCCCGCAGTAACCGCCCTTATGCAGGTCAGTCGGATGAAGACCCTGAGACCCCTAAGGGCACATCTGCTGATGCCGGTAACACGAGCCAATAGCCTCGCTTAATGCCCGACTACTGGATGGTGCGTACGGTAAATCGGTAATTTCATCTTATGTTGTCATCCGGCCAGTCCCCGGAGACAGGCCAAGGATTGGGCTTGTAACCGGGGACAAATCATCGTATTATAGTTAGTAAAAATATAAATAATATACACATATGTAAACGATATAGAATTTACAAGTGAGGAGCGCCCATGGAACTCGATATCTCAGAAAAATCTCTTCCGGTGTACGAAGCATTAGCCAGTGAAGTCCGATTGAAGATTATACAACTGTTGGCGAACAAGCCGATGAATATCCGTGAACTGGCAGATGCACTGACACTGAGCAGCGCCATTATGACCATGCATGTCAAGAAGCTGGAGAAGGCTGGCCTGATCTCCACTCGTATGCAGCCAGGTCGTGGCGGTGTGCAGAAGGTATGCAGTCTCGCCGCAGACAAGATTGAGATTACGCTCCCTGGACAGCAGCAAGAGGTGCGTCAATATCATCATACCGAGATTTCCGTTGGTCATTATGCCGATTTCAAGATTGAGCCCACCTGCGGACTGGCTACCGTTGACAGCGTTATTGGTGAGTACGACGAACCCCGTTATTTTCTGGATGCGGAGCGAGTCCATGCCAAAATTCTCTGGTTCGGTAAAGGCTATATCGACTACAAAATCCCCAATTTCCTGCTCTCCAGTGAGCAGCCTGAGGAACTGGAGATTTCCCTGGAGCTCTCATCCGAAGCCCCTTCTACGAACAACAACTGGCCTTCGGACATTACCTTCTTCCTGAATGATGTTCAGCTTGGAACGTGGACCAGCCCGGGTGATTTCGGAGACAGTCGCGGCAAGTATACACCAGGCTGGTGGCCCGATACGGTCAACCAATACGGCTTGCTCAAGCGGCTTCGAATTACTGCCGAAGGCACCTTCATTGATGGGAAACAAATCTCTGACGTAGGCATACAGCAGGTAGGCATCGAGAACAAGCAGTGGACCTTCCGCATCGCCGTGCTGGAGGAATCAAGACATGTTGGCGGTGTGACCTTATTCGGCTCTGGCTTCGGGAACTACAATCAGGATATCATCTTCCGACTGTACTACAAGCTACTGGACTCGGCAGCAAGAGAAGGTCTTTAAGTATTAGGGGATCAACTGATACCCCGAGTAATCGCAACAGCGACAGTAAAGGAGGAGAACATAATGTCCTAGACTGTCGCTGTTTCGTTGAATTAAACCTCTCTTGTTCATATACCATCTAGGTATTCATAGAAATCTAGCATCCACACTCTTGTACTCTTTCAAGCCACTCACTGATCAGTGACTCAAACAAGATAGCCTGTTCAATCTGAAGATTATGGCCTGCCCGGTCCAGAACGGCAAAGGTTGCTCTAGGATATTTATCTAAAATGCCAAAAGCATCGTTATAACCAACGACTGCATCTTGGCGACCGAGAGTAAATACGGTTGGTTTATCGAAAATGAATTCATCTATATTAGTAGAGAATCCATAGTTTCTCTGAATTTTGCTAAGAAAATCATAATCAGCGATTTTGCAGCCTGCCACGATCTCATTAGAATACCTTTTCCAATTATATTCATTGAGAACAACTTGATTTGCGCTAAAATCACTTCTTTGCTCTTCGCTTAAAGTATCCATGAACTCACGATCATAATAAATAACAACATGTTCGGGAACGATTCTTCTCTTATGCTCAGGAATAATTAATGGACAAATCAGCGCAGCACCACCAATACGATCTCTATGTCTATTGATTACCCCTCTTGTGATATATCCACCGTACGATTCACCTGCTATAAGATAATCTTGGTCCGGAATAAGTGTTTCGATAAAATCGACTACTGCTTCCAGCATATCATCTGAATTATTGATTTGATCGTAATCCTGTGTCAGTCCCATTCCAGGCAGGTCAAGATAGATACGACGCCAACCGGAGTTTTTTTCAAATATGGGCTCCATGCACCCACTCATTAACCGATGGTCCGGTGTAAAGCCGTGGATCATTATAATCGGTCTGCCTTCACCCATTTCCTCGTAATATATATTGGCATTCTTGACTTTACAATACGGCATTCAGACTCCTCCAAATTGAGCTATTTATACTATACTTACACTGCTTACTCTAAAGTAAAATCTACTGCGCACCCGTAGCGATGACAAAGACCCTTCCCAGTGGAAGAGCCTCTTTGTCAGACTAGACTTTTATACATCCGCGCTTAGCATCGCCTTTGTCTTCATTAACTCTCTTTCCCGCCTCATAGCTGTCCACAAAAAATAGAGTATGAGACAAGCATTACAGCTTCATTTTCAGCCCTTCATGTGTCGCGGTAAAGCCTAAACGCTCATAAAAACGCAACGCATCAGCTCGTTTTTTATCTGTCGTTAGCTGGACCATATGACAGCCTCGCTCTTTGGCGCGCTCTAGCGCCCATTGAATCAATTGGCTCCCGATGCCTTCTCCTCTTACTGAAGAAGCCGTCCGCACCCCTTCAATCGTAGCTCTCCAGCTACCTTGATGAGTAAGATAAGGAGTAAACGTAAGTTGTAGTACGCCAACAATCTCTTCTTCCAGGCAGGACACAATCAGTTCATTATTCGGATCTGAATCAATGGCCTCAAACGCTCTTACATAGCTGTCCGGAAGGGGAGTCTCGAAGCGTTCTCTCATTCTGCCCAGTTCGTCGTCCGCAAGCATTTCAACAATTTTATACAGATCATCTACTGTAGCTATTCTAAAATGAATCATGTTACCTCCTCTTAAGAGAGCAAAGTTAACATGCATTCTATCATATGTGCGTTTTGCCGCCAACCTGACTATTAGAGCATGAGGCTCCAGCCAGCCCTTATGAGACTCACACCTGCACTCAGGAACGCAGCTGCTCCAGAATCTGCGGGTCCTTGATCTTGCGATCCTCGGCCAGCAGCACAATCTTGGACAAGATCTCTGCCGTCTTGGGGTCCTCATCCAGGAAAGGAAGGAAGATTCGCCCCCGATGCTGGCTATGCACAGGTACAATATACAAGTCACCTGCTGCCTGCTTGAATGTGCTCCCACTGCCAAGATGAACGGCATATTCGCCTAATTCGCCTGCAATACGAGCATAGTTGCCTTCCAGCCTTACATTCTCCAGCTTCAACAGGCGAAGGGATTCCTTCACGATGACACGCCTCATCTCAATCGTCGTCAGACTGGCCTCCGGATCAACTCCACCAACATAAGCAACGCTAACGACCAGATCGAGATCACGCATCACCTCGGAAAATAATACTCCAGGCACATCCTTTAGAGCCACGGGCTCATTGGTCTTTCGGTCAAAGAACTGCACCGTCTCTAGTGTAGGTGACTCGGTATCCGCCGGGGAGAACCAATCGGCCATCGCGTACAGCCGCGCAATCAGATTATGCTGGTAATCCACGCGCTGCAGCCCCTCTTCGTAGCTAACCGTCCACTGACGCTGCTTGAGCAACGAGACCGTCTTATTCGGCTGCACTTGATACCCTGCATAGCGATTCGAGACCAGCCCGTTAGCCAGCTCATCCTCGTTAGGCAAATAGAGCTCGCGGAACACCTGCTTGAAAGGCTCGCGCTGCTTGAGATCCTCTCGTTCACGCTGTCCAATGTAGAATAGCATCTCCATACTGTTACGCTGGTACAGGTGCCACAGGCCACTCTTGAACAGATGCAGTGGATGAGCAATGACCAGTTGATCTTCGGATTCCAGCGGGTGACTCACATAACCCAGTTCTCCATTATCCGTGCCCCCTTGCTCTGAACCAGACTGTACCTGTGGACCAAGCAGACAGCGCTGTCCCTCATCCAAGTACCCGAAGGCGTCTCCACTACGGAACACAAGCGCCTGCAGGAGCGGAGCAAGCACAGGATTACCGATGAGACGGAACAATTCCTGAGCGGTGAACACGGTCTCTTGCACCATGGATCGCTCCAGCTCCTGCCGAGCACGACGGTATTGATCCGTCAGCTCGCCCTTCAGCTCCTTCAGGCGCACAACATGCTCATGCTTGTTCACACGGGACGGCAAGGATTTTAGCTCCTTACCCTGCTTCACCGCCACAATGCTCGTCTGTCCTTCCCTGCTAATCTCCAGCTTCACATGCAGACCCGGCTCTATCTCATACGGTTCGAGGAACGGCTCCAGACCATCCAGCCTGCTCGCCTCCATATCCCATGTCAAACGCGTCACATCGGCATATCCGGCATTACGTGCCAGATTATCGAGAGCGATCTGAGCAGCCGTACCTTCACTGGCTTTACGCTGAGCCCCGAATTTCTTACTTTCCTTAAGGAACTGCTGAACAAAATCATACCGTCCACGTACATCCTGCTCGCGCTCAGAGCCAAGTGCTAACGGAATCAGACTATACGCCAGTAGATGATCCTTGTTGCGCTTCGCCACTACGGAGCCGTGCATCTCCTCAAGTGACAGCTCCCCTAGCACAGCATCCGCGAACAGCTGGGAGCGGCGGTGGTTAGCCCCACCCGAGATATACTTCGCACAGTCATATAGCAGCTTGAAGCGCTTCGCACCAAGGGTGGCATAGGCATCATTGAACCAGCGAATGTCGAAGGCACCATCATTGAAATCTTGAGCAGTTATCGGTGAATAACAAGCGACCACCGTCTCCTTCTCCGCAGAGAAATGCTCATTAATGTGGGCATGGAAGTACCAAGCTGCACTATGCAGTCCCTCCCACCCAAGGTGTCCGGATACGATGTCCAGCCATTGCGGAGCATACATGGCGGCCTCCAACAGCCTTTTCTCCGTCAGGGGGTATTGCTGAAGCAGCTCGGCAAGCTCCTTCTTCCCCTCTCCTGGGCGTGGATGGCAGTTGCGTATGAGATAGCTGAATGTCTCCTTGCGTGTAGTGCTGTTCCCATAGGAATATATATATCCGCGCACAAAGGAATCCTGGTCAAGTGCTGCAACCAATCGGACCCAATATTCGATGCCAGTTAGTCGGCCCAGCTTCATCGCCTGCTCCGTCAATTCAGTCGGTAGCTCCCCACGTAATAGCTCCAGCTCCACAATCCGGCTTATGGCCGTGTCACGCAGAGCCTCTATATGAGGATGTCCATCTGTTGTCTCTGTTCGCGGAGAAGTCAGGTCCATGAGGAAATGCGGTGAGCTAGGTCCTGCTAGTAGCTGGTAGTAGATCTCCTGTTCATCGATCAGACTCAGCTCATAGGCTCGAATGAAATCTGACAAGGACAGTAGCATTTTCGGATATACCTTCTCCACCTTAACCATAGCTTGATAGGCTGTCTGGAAATATCGCTGGAAGCTTGCGTCATCATAGCTACGATCTCGCACGAGATAAGCCCACGTGTCCGTCAGCATGCTCAGCAGTCCCGCCTCTTGCTGCACTTGATCCTCGGGCATAAGATGCAGGATTGCCGACCAGTATCGCTCTGCCATGCTGAAGGTATCTTCTCGGTTGCTATCTGTAAAGGCTGCCTCAATCAGCGTCTTCACCTGGTCTTTATACTGCAGATTAAGAAGCAAACCTTGGATGTCCTCAATCAAGGATACGGGGTATACCTGCTCTATATAGGATTTGCGCCAGCCCTCCAGCAGCCAGATCTTCTTCATGTCATCATAGGAATCCATCGTGTAATGATAATATTGGTAATACTCATTCAAGGTGCCTTGCAGGCTGGGAAAACGCGCAATGATAAACAGCTGTAGCAGTTCCTGACTGGTTAGCTGATGATCACGGAAGTAGGCGTGCCATACCTCCGACAGCGGCAGTTGATCCAGCTCTGGGATATGCTTGCGCTCGTTATACCGTACCTTGGATTGCAGACAAGTACCCAGCAGATAGCTATGACGATATCCCGCATAATACTCGATCTCATATTCATAATCTCTGTGCTCATGCACTAGCTGATCCAAGCCCTCTAGCCATGTGCTTATCCGCTCGGGAGTCAGGGTGAACAGCTCCTCTGGACGGAAATCGCTAACATCCCGAACCTCTTCCAGCAGTGCTCTGCGGCGAGAAGGATCAAATAGCCCGAAGCCATTCTCCAGTGTGTATCTGGCATGAGATGGACGTAGCTTGTCGAGTAGCGGCTTCTCCTTGGGTGTGGGCTCAGTCACCAGCTCCAGCAGAGATTGTACACGTTCCTCCTGCTTCAGCTCTGGTCGTACCGCCACCTGCTCCGTCAGGATCTCAAGCGCACCCAGACGCTGAAGCTCAGACTTGGACTGCAGCAATCGTGCCAGTGATGTATCCAGTTGGGCCTCGTCCTGAAGCAGCAGCACTTGAATGACAAGCTGTCGTAACGAGCCTGTCTTCAGCTTGAGCAGCTCCTCCAATCGCTTCATCTCATTAGGTCCAAGAAGCATCTGCTTGGCATGGGCGAGTGCATGTTCACGATTGGACATACTTTTGTCGGATAGACTCTCAAATATAAAATTACGCTGCGCTGCATGCTCTGATCCACGTACGAATAAAGATAGTAGCTCTCCACGGAGATCGGGTCCCAGCTGATCCTTCAGCAGGATGACCTCTGCGATCCAATCCGGGTCCATGTCGTAGGCTGCCAAATACAGCATCTTACGAACCACATCATCCCGATGAATATGATAATGGACATAATCCAGCACACGGGATGCCCGTTCCTCCCCACTTGGTGGAAGCTGTTCAAGCATCTGCTTGAACAGCTCAAAGTCACGGCGGCGTTCCGCCTTGCTCGCCAGCTCGGATACAGGAGTCAGAAGGACACTTGAACCTTTCTCTTCACTTGCAACATTCCATTCGATCTTAAAGCCCCAGTTCCTCGTATACGCTGCATCGTAGTTCATGATAACCCAGTAGATTAACTCAGGGTCCTGCACTTGCAGATGCTGACGTGCGATGCTCAGTCTCAATTGTCGGTTCTGGCTATTCGCCAGCACATACTGAGAGACTACCTGCTGGTAGAGCTGCCCCTGCTTCATGAGCTCTGGGACCAGCTGTGCTAGATCCTGTTCCTCAAGTACTGCTGTTGCCCACAGACTCATCAACAGACGATGAGCATTCTCTTCCCTTAACCACTCCTCGCGAACCTGCTCACTCACCAACGCCTGCAATGCTTGCTCCAGCAGCTGCCCAGCTACACGCTGGTTAGCTGACTCCAGAGCCATACCTGTCCATACTGACATCGCCCGCACTACGGAGCTGAAGCGGATCAGTTCATGGTCGATCAGGATACGCAGCATATAGATGAAGGCCTCCACCGTCCCCTCATCCATGCGCTCTACTATGCTTTGACGGAGACCCTCCTGCAGTCGGGCAGCCACCAGCAATTCACCAATCTGACGGTAGCCATCCTCCCAGCTACTCATCAGCACCCCCTTGATCATCTCTCCACTAAGAAGTGCATGCTGCTGCTCTCCATAAATAATATCCGTTAGCACCTGCTGTACATGTGCATCTCCGTTGTCCAGCGCATAAGCAATACGATCCGGCAGAACCGTTCTGACTTCATGATGAGGGTAGGGCTCATTTGCAGGCAAAGATAAGTAGTTCTTCAGGTCAAAGCCAAGCATCTCCATTCTCAGCACGGAAGCCAGCTTGCGCACGATCTGCGGCAAATGGGCACGGTAATCACGGGTTCGGAAGGGTCTACGATTATATCCGTTACTGTGTGGATATAGCAGTGCACGTTCCACCACATATGCAAAAAAATCAGCTGTTGGCTGCTTTGTCAGGCTTCTTACTGCCTGAACCAACGGCTGGAGAAATGTCGGACCCTGTTGTGTGGAGTCTTGCTGTACGGATTTCGCGATATTCTGTCCCAACAAACGAACAATTTCTCCATAAGTCCGCTCACTCTCATTCACATATGGAGAATGGGCCAGCTGTGCAATGCATTGTGCGAGCTCACCCTCCTGGCCCTTCAGCCGCTCTGCCGACTGCTGCAAATGCTTCAAATATTCCTTCTCTTCCACGGAGTTCCTGCTGTTCAAAATCATTCTCCTCCTTCGTCTTCTTGACTCTAGTTGTGAAAGGCTACCACAGTCGCCCTGCTAGCATGGTTAACCTGATAAAGACCAGTTCGTCACCCTCCTCTAAGGGTAGTAGCTCATCTAACTGCTCGAGCTCTTGTTCATTCAGGAATACACGGTACAAGCCATCCTTATAGGCAGTAAGAGCAACCGCAGACGCCTCTGTCACGTCAGGCATCCCATCACGATTGATGGCTCCGAAGCTAACCTTCCCGGTGTATGCCTGATCATCGATACTCTCCGGAAGCAAATAAGCAAGTCCGTTATTCCCCTCCTGACGATCCTGATATTTCTGAATTTGCCAAGCAACTGTATGCTCAATTAGCTGTCTCAATGTATTCGTTGTTTCAGGAAGCTCAATAGTTTGCTTAGCCAATACAGGCTTGCGCTTGGCTATGCTCTTGACCGTCACGGCAATCCTCATGATGCGCCTCCTTTATTGCATATATAAATATTCCACAATGGGTACATACATTCCCCTTTTTATAATGATAAACAAATTGAATCCATGATTTCATGAGTCATATCTCATTGTTGTCTAGTTACTAAGGACCAGTTCTGATGCGGTGCAAATACGAAGATAGCTCATACAAAAAGAGGCGTCCCACACACGCCCCTTCAATCGTTCGTTATATTTGACTATATTTATGTCGCCTTAACTTGCCCTAAGCTCATTTTATCTGGCTACTACACTCGCTTTACCTAACCACTATCGCACCACAGGCTCCACGCATACAGGCGATTTCAGCTCTAATTGATGTCCTGACGCTGTCAATCGACCAGTCTCCCCGTCGATAGAGTAGGAGACGAGATTGTCACTCTCCTGGTTAGCCACGATCAGATAACCGCCGACCAGGTTAAAATTGCGCGGTGTCTTCCCCAGCGTATCCACCCATTCTATCCGTTCAAGCTTCCCGCTCTCCTCGTCGATCCGATACAACACAATGCTGTTATGCCCGCGATTCGATACATACAGGAAGCGGCCACATGGCGTAACCCGAATATCAGCCGCCGTATTTTCCTCCCGATAATCCTCAGGCAGCGTAGATAGATGCTGGAGGGGCTGCAGCTCTCCAAAGTGCACATCGTACAAGAAGGCCGAGACCGTGTTGTCCAGTTCATTGGCTACATAGGCGAATTGGCCGTTCGGATGGAAGACCAGATGACGCGGCCCGGCCCCCTTCGGCTGCTCAGCTTCCTTATGCGTCACCAGCTTGCCTTCCTCGATCCGGTAGATAACGATCTGGTCCATGCCCAGATCACAGACCATCACATAATCGCCAGAAGGGTCTGGCACAATCGAGTGGGGATGTGGTCCCTCTTGGCGCTCTGCATGGACACTAGACCCGACATGCTTGACTTGGGAGGCCATCTCTTCAAGACCTGCACCACTCACGATAGGGAACATCCCGGCATTGCCTCCTGAGTAATTCGAGACCAGAGCGAAAGCACCATCCTTCGTCACCGAGACGTAGCAGGGGTGGGCCCCTTGTGTGGACTGCTGATTCAATAGCCGGAGCTCGTGAGTCTGCTCATCGACTTCGTAAGCATATACCTTCCCCTCGCCGTCCTCACTGACAGCATACAGACGATGCTCCTCTGGATGTAGAGCCAGAAAGGACGGGCGCTCAATGCCATCGGTGCCGTTCTCAATGCTCATCTCTCCATTGTCGCCATCCATCTTGCACAGGTATAGGGCCTTCTCCTCCCGTGATGCATATGTTCCTGTATAAAAGTAGTACATCTGCTCTTGTGCCATGGTCAAATTCCTCCCTGGATCATGAGATAGATATTTCGTCTATCATTATTACCCAATTATCAGCGTTACTCATGGCAGGATCATAAATTAGGTAATAGCTATATATACAAAAAAGATCGAAGACAAAGCTTTATCCAGCCTGCCCTCGATCTTAGATGTATTCCCTACGTATCATTACCGCACAACACCGTGATACCCCTTGCTGACGGCGATATCACTCATGTTGCGAGTATATTATCTAACTATAATGAACGCAGCCTACTTGCTCCAGCGCTCTAATTCAGCTTCTTACCAATCACATGACTGAGCGGAATGAAACCAAGCACCCGGCTGTCGTTACTGTTATTGCGATTATCTCCCATCACGAAGACATAGCCCTCTGGCACGTCCCACGTCTGGTCCCCCTGATCCATCATCTCTTCCTTGATATATGGCTCATTCAGCAGTGTACCATTCAAATATACCTGACCTTGATTCAGCTCAAGCTCGTCGCCAGCCTTGGCGATTACACGCTTCACATAGATGGAGTCCGTCGGCTCATCGCTCAGCCAGCGCATGATGGGCTGCTCCATGATATCATCCCGAATGGTGCGCGCCTCATGTACACGACTATCAATAATGACTATATCCCCGCGCTCTATCGTTCCCGGGAACGTATTGGGGATCTTGGATACTAGCACCTTCTGTTGGTCATGTAACGTCGGGTCCATAGAATGACCTTCAACCGTATAAGGTTGAATACCAAAAATACCGATAACTAATGTAATGACGATCGCAATCCCAAAGGAGCATATCCAGCTCAGCATACTTTTGAAGAACTTTACCATGAATCATCTCTCCCGTACAATCTAGCTTAAATTCTATATGATCTGGATTAGAAATCTTACGATTGTTCAGATCTGTTAACCCTAGTATACACTTTCTAGTAAAAAGAAAGCCAATCTCTCACTACAGTTGTGTAAAATAACGGGCTTCGTACAATGATTTTACAATTTGGCGTCCTGAAACTTGATATTGTGTATTAATGTAGTATTATGAACCAAGGCTTCAACAATTGCGTATGTACTTATGGATTCATTACAGATTGTGCCACTAAGGCACGAATGATGTGTTCAAGATTACCAGGTAGGTGAAAATATGCTTCCTTTCAGAGAGCGCTTAGCATCTCTCAAAATCATTCAACTGGTGGTCTCCGCCTATCAGAAACGAATTGTACGCCTGATCATTCCGGTAGTTATTATTACCCTGGTCGTGTGGCTGGGTAGCCGGGAGCTGCAATCCATTAATCCGGGACGCATGCTGAACGAGCTGCGGGGCTTATCGTCTGGCTCCATTGTCTTCATGTTCATTTTCTCGCTGATTGCTGCTGCTGTCATGAGCTCCTATGATTTTGTGATTCGGCGCCATTTCAAGCTGGAGGTCACCCGCTGGGCAGCCTTTCGGTATGGATGGATCGCCAACACCTTCAATAATGCCTTTGGCTTCGCCGGCTTTACTGGGGCGGGCTTGCGGGCCTTGCTGTACAAGAAGGGCGGTGTACCACTCAAGACCATTACGACTGCGGTTATCTTCCTGTCGCCCATTGTAATTATTGGTCTGTCTCTACTGGCATGGGCATGTATTCTGCATATTCTGCCCGTAGGTGCCATGCTGCAGGAATATTCCTGGCTTCGCTGGGCTGTATGGGGGATGGCAGCGTACTTTCCAGTATTTATGTTGCTTCAGCGCACACCCATGTTCGGCAAATGGTTCAACAAAGGTGAGGGACAAATTCCGTGGAAGACCATTCTGGCCTTCCTCCTCTCCTCGGTGCTGGAATGGCTGTTCGCAGGCCTTGCATTTGCCGTGGCCGCACTTCAGATTCTGAATGGCCTTCCAATAGACGCCTTGATCGGGATTTATGTCGTGGCGGCTATTGCCGGCATTATCAGTCTCGCACCAGGCGGTCTGGGCGCATTCGATGTCACCACACTGCTAGGCCTCCAACTGCTGGGGGTAGACGCGGATCGTGCTGTCACCGTCCTGCTCCTCTTCCGACTGTTCTACTTCGTCATCCCTTGGCTCATCGGGATGGTGCTGGCAGCCCTTGAAATGATGCCCGGACGGGAGAAGCTTGGAGAGCTTGCCGGAGCTGGCTGGACCTATTCGCTGAACAAATGGCAGCGATTCTGGGGCTGGCCTGGGCAGTTCCGCTTCCTGGCCGACCTGAGCGTATGGGCACTGAGCAAGCTGGTGCTGATCGCCGGCGCAGTCTTGCTGCTATCGGCTGCTGTACCTGGTCTGCTATACAGGCTTCGCTGGGCCGAGCATCTGCTGACGCTACCGATCATGCGGCTGTCCCACGATATTTCCGTCATGATCGGGATTATGCTCATTGTACTGTCTCACGGCATATCGCTGCGAATCAAGCGAGCACTGCGGCTGACACTCGTGCTACTCCTTGCCGGGGCCGTCTTCACCTTCGTGAAGGGACTGGACTTCGAGGAGGCGAGCTACCTATTGTTCGTTGCCCTGATGCTATGGCTGTCCCGCTCTCGCTTTTACCGGATTGGAGCACCGCTGCGGAGGACGAATCTGTTCATCTGGGGCGGTATATCGGTCCTTGTGACCGGAGTCTACCTCTTGATTGGGGCTGGTGGCTATCGTTATTTCTCACACTGGCTGCCGCAAGGTATGAACTCGCATCTGTTTATTGGCCCGAATCGAATCGCGATTACAGCGGTCCTCAGCCTGCTGTTCGCCTGGATTTTCCTGACGATGTATCTGGTGCTTCGCCCTCAGCGCAGCAGATCCGAGCAATTGGATGAGGAAGCCTTGGACAAGCTTGAGCAATTCCTGGAGGACGAGGACGGTCATCTGCTGACACACATGCTGTTCCTTGGCGACAAGCATCTCTACTGGGCCTGTGATGGCAACGTATTGATTCCATATGCACGCACCCGCAACAAGCTGGTCGTGCTCGGTGATCCATTGGGCCCTCGGGAGCAAATTAGCCGAGCTATACAGGAATTCCAACAGTATGCGGATCGCTACGCCCTGCTCGTGGTATTTTACCAGGTGTCCCCAGACTACCTGCCCATCTATCACGAGAATGGATACCGCTTCTTCAAGCTGGGGGAGGTGGCTCTTGTCAGGCTGGAGGAATTCACCATCTCCGGGAAGAAGAACACGCCACTACGAACCGTCAGGAACCGTTACGACCGGGAGGGCTATTCCTTTGCCATGGTGCATCCTCCATTGACTCCATCCCTGCTGGAGCAGCTTGAGCATGTATCATGCGAGTGGCTCAAGGGACGCAAGGAAAAAGGCTATTCTCTCGGCTGGTTCCAGGAATCTTATCTGTCTCGCGCACCAGTAGCACTCGTACGCAATCCAGATGGGGATATCATCGCATTCGCTTCTCTGGCCCCAGCCTATGACGGGGATGACAAGATCGCCATTGATCTCATGCGACATCTACCTGATGCTCCGAATGGGACGATGGACTATCTGTTCACTCATGTCATGGAATGGGCGCGGGAGGAGGGCTACACGACCTTTAGTCTCGGAATGGCACCACTGTCCAGCGTCGGCCAGAACGAGAAGGCTCTGCGTGAAGAACGCATGGCACGGCTGGTCTTTCAATACGGTGGTAACTGGTACGGATTTCAGGGACTCAGGCGGTATAAGGAAAAGTTCAACCCCTCGTGGGAGCCACGTTATCTGGCCTATCCCTCCTCGGTGTCATTGCCCATTCTGACCGCCGACCTGCTGTATCTGGTCTCAAAAAAGATGAAATAACACCAAAAGAGGGACTGCCTCCGTTCACCACAGTTAGTGGCGACAAGGCAGTCCCTCTTCGCATAATATTTATAACTTATATTGTTCGTTAACCGGATACGCTTGGTCAGGGATATGACGTTTCTTAGAAGCTGCCGCGTACAACTACGTCTTCCAGTGGCAGGCGACCTGATGGACGAGCAGGCTCCAGTGCTGTTCCTACCGTGATCAGCATAACTGGAATGTAACGCTGAGGAATCTGGAAGCTCTCGATCAGCTGTGCCGGATTGAAGCCGCCCATAGCGCAGGTGTCATAGCCAAGAGATTTGGCAGCCAGCATGATGTTCTGTGCAGCCAGAGAAGCATTCAGGATTGCAGAATCACGCGCTACCTGCGGATTTTGATAAGCTCCGTTAATTTGTCCTACCAGCGCATCACGCACTTCAGCAGGCAGGAAGCCATTATCAACAGCCTGGTCATAGATAAATGTATTACGGTTAGCCTCAAGATCACCAAGGACGGCAATCGTCACACTGCTATCTGCAACCTGGCTTTGATTGTAAGCGATAGGCAGCAGCTTCTGCTTGTCAGCCTCACTTTCAACCACGAGGAATTTCCAATGCTGAAGATTCCAAGCAGATGGAGCTTGGCCAGCAGCACGCAGGATCGCTTGCAGATGCTCTTCAGGAAGAGCTGCATCCTTTACATACTTCTTGACAGCATGACGCTCGCTAATGACACGCAGCGTCTCGTTATGTTCAATGTTAGACATGGTTCACACTCCTAGAAATATAAATATTGTTTTCGCGAATCAGCGACAGCGAGCTCCTCGTCCACGGATCTCCGAAAACTACCTCAACCCAGCAAGGATGCACCATGACTCACGGCTCACGTAGTCTTCGGAAAACCAGCAAATGTAATTTTATTAGTTACAACTAAGAATGTCAAGCATAGCTTTACATAATCAGGTAATCCTAGATATGATATTAACAGATTCAAATGATAGCGGCTCATTAAGGAATGTTGTCCTACTTCAGGAAGAGCCAGATTATACTATATAAAGGGGATTTTTTATGCTTGGTTACAAAAAAAGCGATCTGGTTCTCTTCGGTGCATGGGTTGTCGCATGTATCGCCACACTAGGGAGCCTGTATCTCAGTGAATATCTGGGGTACGAGCCCTGCAAGCTCTGCTGGTATCAGCGTATTCTGATGTATCCACTCACCGTGCTGCTAGGGATTGCCTATTTTCGTGGTGATACGGGTGTTCGGACCTACGTGCTGCCACTGGCTGGGATCGGCGCAGCCATCTCAACCTATCATGTCATTATTCAACGGATTGCTGCTTCCCGCGCTTCTGCACCTTCAGGTGGTACCGCTTGTGGGCGTGTCTCCTGTGAGAATGACTATTTGAACTGGTTCGGATTCATTACGATCCCGATGCTGGCCTTGATTGCCTTCATCATGATTATTGGCGCCATGCTGTACCTGGTTCGAGCAGAACGCAGTGGCAAGAACTGATCATTGGCATTCCAAGAGTAACTGTATATTATAACCATCAAGGGTTATACTGTAGTCTGTTACATAACCTGCTCTCATATTCTGTATAACCACGCTGAGGGATCATTACAGTTCAATCACAGCTGAATGGACATCGACTGCGAGCATCAGGCCTACTAAATATGGTATACTATTGTAGTTAAAATTCAAGATATCAACAATACATCATAAAAGCAACTGTATCTCCAGAAGGAGGTTCCTGCATGTTTCAGATTAACCCGACTTACCTGCAATATGGCGCTACGTTTGGCATGCTTACCATTGCGCTGATGGCTATTTTCATACGTATGAAGGTCGGACACCGTCCGGTGAACAGCAAGACCATTATTATGCCCCCTGTAGGCATGGCGACAGGATTTGCGATGTTTGTCGTACCGGATGTGCGTATCCCGCTGTTATGGGCGCTTGCTTCGTTCTTGATCGGATGGTTCATTTTCTCCTATCCGCTCATTCGCAGTACTCGCTTCGAAGTACAGCAGGGTCAAGTCTTTGTCCAGCGCTCGCGGGCATTCTTCTTCATTCTGCTTACGCTGCTAGCTGTGAGACTGCTGCTGCACGAGCTAGTCTACATGTACATTTCCATCCAGCAGACGGCAGGTGTATTCTTCATTCTCGCCTTCGGTACACTGACCCACTGGCGACTCTATATGTACAAGGAGTATCGCAAAATCCAGCCAACTGCCCCTGCGGATCCGCATTCGCGGAAGGAAATGTAGCCGGGCAAGAAGTCGTAACAGCCCAGTAACAACATACAACGAACAACATGAGGCAGTCATCGGGAGATGGCTGCCTTTTTTTGCTGACACCTTGAACCACATAAGCATAATTGCCGAAAGGGGACGAGTACATGGGCCGTCTAAAAAGATTCTTGCTTTTCTTAATACCCTTCACGATACCTTTTTTTATATATTGGGGATATATGGGCTTTATAGCCATTAAGATGAATGAGTATGAGAGGCTTACGGAAGATTACCTGTATCAAGAAAAGCTATACGCCCAGCGTGAGGTCGATTCCATCACAAGTATGCCTTCCAAAGGCGGAAAGTTTGGTATACATATACTTGTTCGTTTTAATGATGAACCTGATATTACGTACTTCTATGTTATGGATTCAAAAACGGATAAGCTCCGCCAAGTCTATGCTATGAAAGATAACTCGACTGTTGAAGGCCGCCATAGTGAGACACGGTAAATCACATACTCACTTATTTATGGATTCGCTTACATTTCAATCATTAGCTACGCATGCGCTTTTCATAAATAAATAGACCGTTTTCTTCTTTGGTTTTGACATAACCACTTTTTTCATAAAAATAATGATTACCAACACTCCAACTCGGAGTATCCAGCCACCATTTTTGCGCCTCAGGGTACTCAGCTTCTATTAGCTTGATCACTTGGTAGCCTATCCCTTGATTCTGATGCTTGGGATCAATATAGATTCTCCCCAGATTATATACAAGATTGCTACCCACAAAAACGATAACACCACCAACAATTTCACTATTTTTTACGATCTTATAGTAATGTCCCTGTTTCATGAATTCAATTTGTGATTCTTTAGAATCGTAGCCATCAGGGCCACCTGGCTCATGATTAAAGGTTCTTGACTCGTCGTCAAAACTCTCTTGCTGAATTTGAGTCAGTAGCTCAGAGTCATCTACATTGGCTTTTTCGATATAAACATTCATTCTCCTGCCCCTTCCATCTCAATTTAAAACAAACAAGACTAACCGATATGGCTAGCCTTGTTCATCATACGATTACTGCTCCGTCAAAATTACAGGTCCATCTGCAGTAATCGCAATCGTGTGCTCATATTGTGCGGATAGTCCGCCATCCAGTGTGCGCGCTGTCCATCCGTCCTGATCAATCTTACAGCGATAAGTGCCTGTGTTCAGCATCGGCTCGATCGTAATGACCATGCCTTCCTTCAGGCGCGTGCCGCGGTGCGGAGGTCCATAGTGAGGAACCTGCGGCTCCTCATGCATCTTCTCGCCAATACCATGACCGATGAAGTCACGCACGACAGACACACCCTCTGCTTCGGCAAATACCTGAATAGCATTAGAGATATCGCCGATGCGATTGCCGATCACAGCCTGCTCAATCCCTTTGTACAGGGATTCCTTCGTCACATCCAGCAGCTTGCCAGCCTGCTCGGATACGTTACCCACAGCATAGGACCAAGCCGAGTCTGCGAGCCAGCCATTCAGGTTCACGACCATATCAATCGTTACGATATCGCCATCCTGCAGTGGTGTCTTGTTCGGGAATCCGTGGCAGATCACATCATTCACCGATCCACAGGTAGCATACGGATATCCATTATATCCCTTCTGCTCAGGAGTAGCTCCATTCTTGCGCATGAAGGCTTCCGCAAAGGCGTCGATCTCCATCGTGCTAATGCCTGGACGAATCAGCTTCGCAATCTCCCTGTGGCAGGCTGCGAGAATCTCTCCCGCCTTCTTCATATGTTCTATCTGTTCTTTCGTCTTCAAAATAATCATCAGGTGGTCTCCTTAACATGGTTAAAATGCAAATACAGCTTCCTACGCTTGTAGCCTACTGTATATTGTATCTCGAAACGACAAGAATTGAAACGTTGTTGGCCCGGCTTGCAGTCAGAAAGTACAAAAGCTTATGATAATTGTAACTTTCCATAATATAAGCTAGACGGGACCTTTGAGAGGAGGAAACAGCTTGACCGCACCACAATATATGATTGGCGTAGATATCGGAACTACCAGCACCAAGGCCGTGCTTTTCGAGGAACAGGGACGTGTCCTTGCCCAGCATCATGTCGGATACCCGCTAGACACCCCCGAGCCTGGGGCTGCCGAGCAGGACCCGAAGGCTATTCTGGAGGCTGTATTAACGGTGACCAAAGAGGTTATGGACAAGAGCAAGGTTGCCCCTGAGTCTGTTCTCTTCGTATCCTTCAGCTCAGCCATGCATAGCATTCTGGCTGTGGATGCAGACGGCGAGCCCCTCACAGCCTGCATTACCTGGGCAGACAATCGAAGTGCCGATTGGACACGCGTCCTGACTGAACAATTGAACGGGCATGAGATCTACAGACGGACTGGAACACCGATCCACCCTATGTCTCCATTAACCAAGCTAATGTGGATCACTCGTGATCTGCCACAGATCGCTGAACGCGCCTCTAAGTACATTTCCATCAAAGAATATATATTTGCCAAGCTGTTCGGTGAATATGTCATAGATCATTCCATCGCTTCTGCTACAGGAATGCTGAATCTGAAGCAGCTCGATTGGGATGCCGAAGCCTTGGCGGTAGCTGGCGTTACCCCGGACCAGCTCTCGAAGCTCGTACCGACGACTCATATTATGAAAGGGCTTCAACCAGACTATGCTAAGCGCATGGGGCTGGATCCAGCCACTCCATTTGTCGTTGGAGCCAGTGACGGGGTACTCTCGAATCTGGGGGTAAACGCCACCGAGCCCGGGGTTGTGGCTGTCACCATCGGCACCAGTGGTGCCATTCGAACCGTTGTAGACGAGCCCGTCACGGACCCGAAAGGACGATTCTTCTGCTACGCTCTGGCAGAGGGTAAATGGGTCATTGGCGGACCTGTCAACAACGGCGGTATCATCTTCCGATGGATACGAGACGAATTCGCGGCTTCGGAGGTCGAGACAGCCAAGCGGCTAGGACTAGACCCATATCATGTATTGACGAAGATCGCTGAGCAGGTGCCTGCTGGGTCAGAGGGGCTATTGTTCCATCCTTATCTATCGGGTGAGCGTGCTCCACTCTGGAACCCGCAGGCAAGGGGCTCTTTCTTCGGCTTAACATTGCGGCACAAGAAGGAGCATATGATTCGCTCTGCACTGGAGGGCGTACTGTTCAATCTGTACAGTGTAATGCTTGCCATGGAGGAGGTCATTGGTCGTCCTGCATTGATTCATGCCACGGGTGGCTTTGCCCGCTCGGAGCTGTGGCGGCAGATGATGGCGGATATTTTCGACCAGGAGGTCGTCATTCCTGAGAGTCTGGAGAGCTCCTGTCTCGGAGCAGTCATTCTGGGACTGTATGCACTGGAACGAATTCCGACGCTGGATGGAGCAAGCTATATGATGGGCACCACATATCGGCACAAGCCTGTTCACAGCCATGTCGGAGTATATCGTGAGCTGCTGCCAATCTACATTCGCCTGTCCCGCAAGTTCGAGGAGGAATACAGCGAGCTAGCCAGCTTGCAGAATCGTCTTACCCAGGAGGCCGCGAAGCAATAGCACAGTTGATGGTGGGTAGTTTGAAAGGGTAGCGTGAAAGCATCGTGGACATGAAGAAGCGTAAAGGTTCGACTTTAGCTTGCCCAAGCTTGAAACCACACCGGGACACGAGCCGTATATGATGAAAAGCTAAAATTTTAAATACAAGGAGTGTCGAATATATGCTACGCAAAATCATAAACAAGCTTCTTCATTCCACATCCTCATCCTCGCACAAACGCCATTACAGCAGCTCACGCGGGAAACAATATAAGCGGTATTCGAGCAGTGATCATGGCAGAGGCTATAGACGTAAGATGTCCTCTTCGGATCTGAAATACGGTAATCGTTCACACGGTCAGGATTACTACAAGAACAGACACAGACGCTATTCCAGCTCCTAAGCTGTAAAGGCTATGCAGCTATGCAGCTATGCAGCTATAAGGCTAATAAGCTATAAGGCAATAGTGCATTAGCCTCTAGGCACCACCTTGAGAGCTTAGCCTTCGAGCATCAGGAACTGAGCAACAATCTTTGAGGAAAATTCGATGAGCAATAGCATCTAAAGCGAGCAGTACAGCAGCAGCCTTCACCCATGATCCTACGAGGTGAAGGCTGCTTGGCTTGATGTGATCTGTGGCAATCAAGGAACTAGGGTCATACTCTCTCCATCATAGATTATGCTGCCTGCAAAACTTTTGAAACTGAACGTGAGCGGCTGTTTGTATTGCTGATCGTTCAGAATAATAATTAGAGAGTCCTCTTCTGTAGTTCCTCTAGCTCCTATCTCCATATTAAAATCGTACTTCTGTCCATTCGCATCTGCCCAATCAAATGTTTCGAATGAATAGGGCGGAGAACCTGCGAGCTTTAGAGAAACCCATTTCTTCCCCCCCTCCTCGCGAATAATACTGCTCTTGATTCGGTCATCCGATGCGTACACCTGCTCGTTACGCTCCGTATCCAGCTTGATTTTGATATCTGTGTCAAACCTGAAGCTCATACCTCCCAGCGTAAATCGCATAGGCGTAGCTTCCCGATACCAGCTGCCTGGGAAATAGATCGTATGCTGTCCGCTACTATTGTCTATATCCTGATACATATGCAAAATCTCGCTAAACTGATGATCCTTACCGAGCTGCAATCGAGGATCGAGCAGGTGATACGTTGGCCGATTCTTGACATCAACCTCCCGAATCTTCACATCCGAGCGAAGTGGGGTCTGCGTAAAGCCTTCAAGCACATACTCCTTCTCACCGATCTTGAATGGCTTCTCGATCACGGCCTCTCGGTGCAAGTCAGCGAATCTGCTCTGGTCCAATTGTACCTCCGTCTCGAACCATCGCCCATTATGCAATCCACCAGTCTTGCTCTCCTCCTGAATATATCCCGTTAGCCTGAATTCAGATGGTACATATTCTCCTGTTGGAAAGTCGAAGGCAATCTTATTTTCCTCCTTTATGATCTGACCCTCCATCATATATGGCATATAGATAGCAGATGTAGGCTTGCCATCTCGATCCAGAAGATGTAGCTTGTTATTCTCAAGGCTCACCTTATTTGAGGTAGATGAACTAGTCAGATTGTAGAACACAATCACACGCTGTGAATCGGCAATCGCACCATCAATCTGCATGACATAAGGTCCAGACTCCAGCGTCTGATTCAATGACTGATATAATCCATGCTCGACAGCCTGTAGCAGGGTATTATCCTTCTCCACAAGCTTCTGTACATACGTCGGAAGTGCAGCTATAGCATCCGAGGAAGCGGGCTTGGCAGGCTCTCCCTGCGGCATATAGTATAGTGAGGCCAAGATAGCCAGACAGATCGCGATGACTGCTCCACCCCATCTCAGGATATAAGCAAAGCGGCGGCCACGTTTTCGCTCCGCCGCCTGTCGCAGCCCTTGCTTCATCGCTTGTTCCAGCTGAACCTCCTGAATTCTTCTTTCCGCCAAACGGCTGTCTTCGAAATATCTGCGCAGCTGCTCCTCATGCTCTCCCATGCTGCACCTCACCTCCAGTCTCCAGCTTGCCCTTCATGAGCTTCAATCCCTTGTATAACCAGGTCTTTATCGTTCCTTCGGGCTTGTCTAATACTCTGGCGATCTCCGGGATCGTCATATCCTGATAGTATTTCAGCACGAGCACATCTCTGTACTTGGGCTTCATGTGCGCCAGAGCCTCCTGCAAATCAAGCTTGCTGTCGCTAATCATTTCGCTCGTCGTCTGACTCTCATGATTGAACAAGGGCTGGAATCGTTTGCGTCGCTTCAGCTCATCGGCACAAATATTCATCAGGATGCGGATGAGCCAAGGAATCATGGTCTCTGGCTCCCGCAGGCCACCACATTTGAGCCATCCCCGGCACACGGTCTCCTGAAGGGCTTCCAGGGCATCAGCCTCAGAATGCAAGTAGCTATAGGCAATCCCGTACAAGCGTCTTCTATGCACAGCAATCAATTGCTGAAATGCCTCTTCATCCCCGGCACAGGCCCTCTCTGCAAGCTGCTTTTCTTCCACTAGCTCCATGATGCAATACTCCTCTCCATTCGCATGCTATGAACTCGGCCGAATCTTATCATGCTATTAAAGAGACTTCACAGCCCCGTAGAAAGTTTTGACTAATGCGTTTTTTTCTTCCACACATGACAAAACACCCTTGACCTGCATCGGCTTCATCCGATACGGCACAAGAGTGTATTGGACACAGAGATCACGTAACTCAGTGACTGGTACTCGAATTAAAATAGTTCGGTCGACTAGCAGATGAATAACATTTGCGCAATAATTACCAGCAGAATGAACAGGACAAGAATGGCGCCTGTAGAGGTAAATGGTCCTGGACAATACCCATAGCTAGGCCCGTAGGAACCTCCTTTATCACCCCCGTACGCCGGCCCAATTCCCATATTCTTCGCTTTACCGCTCATGCACAGCACCCCTTTCGCTCATTTTCCATACCATCCTATGTAGACGATCCTATAAGCGTAAGGGACAATATCCCATTTTCAGTGAAATTCGCCCGCTAGTTGGGTGTGCAGTTGCTGTAGATCATGGCGCAATTCAAGCGTATCCTCATAGCAGGGGCCTAATTGCAGCAGACGCTCCAATATATGACGAGTGCCTTGATGCAGCTGCAGCTCCTGCTCCCAGCCTGCAGGCGGCTGCTTCGGTGCAGATGACAGCGACTCTGTAACCTCGACCGTCTCATACGACGTATAAAGCAGGAACAACAGATGATGTCCCAGATCGTAGAGATCACTCTGAATGACTGGGAGACGTCGCTGTGGATCCCGCTCATTTAGTAGCTGTTGAATGGCCGCTGTAGCTGGCTCTTCCCCACTCGGCAAAGCGAGGCCAAAATCAATCAGATACAGGTCCTCGCCATGCAGGATAACGTTAGGAATCCTCAAATCCATATGCACAAAGCCACGCTCATGCACATACTCCACCAGCTCCAGCAGGGACAGCATATAAGATACGCATTCCCGCTCATTGAATTGGTGCTGCTCCTGAAAGATCAATTCCTCCATATTGCGACCTTCGACAAACGTTGTCACTATATATTGTCGCTTTTTATAAGTAAAGGCTGCCTTAAGTGCAGGAATACGCGGGTGCTCCAGCTGACTTAAGGCAGTGGCCTCCTGCTTCAGCAGCAGCTCTCCTCTTGCCTTCTTGCTTGGTCGGGCTTGCTTGAGCGCATAGATCCGCCCATCCTGCTCGTCAGTACACGCGTAGGTCAGGCCATAACTACCCTCACCCAGCAATTCATGTATTTTGTAGCGGTCGGCAATGATCTCCCCCGGCTCACAAGGATAATCCTGCCATGCCTCAATGCTCCTCCGAATATATCCTAAGACCACTGTTCCTCCTAGCGTAAGAGGATGGACTGTCGCCATCTTTACAGCCCCATTATATCATTAGCCAGCAGACCTATGCCTCCCTGCTCTTGCGCGGCACCAGACCCAGTAGGGCAAAGATAGAGCTGCGGGTCTTCTTTTTACGACCTTGGTACGTACGCAGACTGGTGATCAGCTGACGATCACGCTCCTCCTCCGTCCTTTCCTTGATCCAATTCTTCTGCTCCTCCAACTGGGCAGTCAGCTGACTATTCAGCTGCTGCAGCTGTAGCTGTCCTTCCTCCAGTTCCTCAATACGGCGATACAGCTTGTCCCAGTCCGGGTTTACGGCCTCAGGGCGGAAAGATATTTGCTGCTCTGTCTGCGGTGTTTGCGGTGTCTGCGCTGGCTGATCTGAGCCCCCAGCCTGATCGAACTGCATGGATGAACCCGATTGTATAGGTTGATCTAATGGTAGTCGCTGACCTGATGATAGCGGCTGATCAGACTGCAGCACGGAATTAGACTGCAGCTCCCCGACGGCTGATTCCATATGAATGTCCTGTCCTAAAGTTTCGTTCAATTCCCTCCGCGACAGTGAAGGCTGATCCTCCTCCATTCGTTCTGCCTTCGCTTTGCCCGTGTACTCCTTCTCGGATGCTGCCGCTGTGACTGCCTCCACAAGATACCTCAGCTCATCGCCCTTTTCGGCCCTTTTGGCCGAATACAGGAGCATTGCCGGCTCTTCCTCCATCCCACTTGTCACGCTCACCCCTACGCTCCCTGAATTATGAATATCGTATGCTGCACGCTGTCCATCTTCCGCGAACAGGGCTTGTTCTACAGCCTCTGACAGCAGCAAATTATTTTCCCTCAATGCCGTCTTCAGCAGCCTGAACCGTTCCATATCCTTCTGAGAGAACATTCTGGACTGGTTCGCCGCTCGCTCAAAGCGGTACCCCTTCTCCTCCATTGCAGCAGCGTACTTACGAAGCGTACTTGTTCCTACGCCAAGCTTTCTGGCGATATCGGCGGTTGACTTCAGCTCTTGCATTCGTAATCCCTCCTGAATCTATAATGGATGCAGCCTTCTGACATGACGGCTCGTATACCGAAGGGTAACCTCGGCTTTTCGCAATGTAATTCCAATTCGCTTTTAGAGCGGCGATCTCCTTTGGCTGAATTCTTCTAATATTGAGGATTACTAAGAACTTTTGTCGTTCGCGCATTCGTCAGTTTTCTTGTCATGAAATGATCAAAAAACTGTCGGTTTTATCGCTTGTTCACCTGTATTTTTCTGGAATGAAATGTTTTAGGATAGAAATATCTATAATTCAATTGCATTATGTGAAGAAACGTGACGTATACCTGGGCTTTTGCATAGACTATATTAAGAAGGATGTTCATCCACATAGGAGGCTGTATCGAATGAAAGGGAAAACGCGTAAAGTGGCAGTGATCGGTGCGGGGATGGTAGGCTCCAGCTGTGCCTATTCCATGGTGAATCAGGCGGTATGTGATGAAATCTTGATTATTGACCGTTCCAGCGACCGGGCTCTCGCCCAAGCACTTGATCTGTCCCATTGCATGGATTTTACCCATACTCGAACCAAGGTCTACCCAGGCACCTGCGCCGATTGTACAGATATGGACGTAGTGATTCTGACGGCTGGAGCCAACCCACAACCAGGGCAATCCAGACTGACCGTCCTAGAGGCAACAGCTACCATCATTCAAAATGTTGTTCAAGAGGTGATGGACAGTGGCTTTCAGGGGATATTCGTAATTGCCTCCAATCCGGTGGATGTCGTAACCTGTCTTGTGCGGCAGCTCTCAGGCTTCCCACGCTCCAAGGTCATTGGCACCGGTACATCCATTGACAGCTCCCGCTTAAAGACACTGCTCTCGGAGGTATTTGCCATTGATCCCCGCAGCGTCTCCGGGTACGCATTAGGTGAGCATGGCGAATCACAGTTCGTCGCCTGGTCGCACGTCACTATTGGCGGCAAGCCTATTCTTCATATCCTACGGCAGCATCAGGATCGGTTCGCTCATGTGGACCTGGAGGATATCGAGCGCAAGACGCGGGATGCTGGCTGGGAGATTTTCACCCGTAAGGGCTCCACTCAGTTCGGAATTGGAAATGCACTGGCCTACATCACACGCTCCATCCTGAACGATGATCGCAAGATTACAGCCGTCTCAGCGGTGCTCGAAGGAGAATACGGCCATTCCGGGCTGGCCATCGGGGTACCGGCGATTATTGGCGGGGCGGGAATTCAAGAGGTCGTAGAGCTGGAGCTGACAGCGGAGGAGCAGGTCAAATTCAATCAATCCTGCAATATCATCCAACAAAGCCTCGACCAACTCTCTATCGTGTAATCACTTCTTCAAAATAGACCGCCGCCCCTGGGAAGTTGAGCGGATCGAAGAGCTAACAACGCTCACAGATCATCTCATCCCGGGGCAAGCGGTCTTTTGTTCACGTGCACATTTTTCTTACTCACACTTTACGAATCGCTTCATACAAGTTAGATGTAAGTAGCATGTACTCCTGACCTGTGTAGCTATCCTAATAAAATCTCAAGCAACCAGCTACAAGCCGTTTCAACACTTCATCCTGTTAGCGTGCACCAACATTCGTACCCGCTGGCGTTCCGGACCCAATCAGATCACTGCCTGTTGCCAGCTTCAGGAAGTTGCCAAGCTGCAGGGAGCCATCTGCACTCCGAATGACCGAAGGACTGAGGCTGGCAAAGTCCTCTGCACTCACGACCAAGCCTTTGGCATTCGTGCTCTTCTTGTTCTTCCACCATACGTTAGAGCTATCGGTATCCGTACCACTAGTCTTATCACTGCTTCCGCCATTGAACGACAGATTGTTAGTAAAGATATGCGTTCCATTATCAAAAGCAAAATTGCTTTGCCCGTTGGCCCATGAAGTGTTATTCTTCATGCTGATGCTGCCCGGATTGCTGTTGAAGGTGAAGCCGTGCTTCTTATTCTGGAAGGCAATGCTGTTGGTCACGATATGATCAACACTGATCTTCTCCCCACCCAGCTTGAAGCCGTTGCCATCACTGTTGGAGGTCGATGTACCGTCCTCTGTGTGCCCATTCTGATAGGCGATACTATTGCGGATTGTGACTGCTCCGATGGCGCCCGTATCCGACTTCGAGTAGAGATCCCATCCATCGTCTACATTATATGCCGCCAAGCACTCATCAAAGACATTGCCTGGGCCAACAGTCAGCTTAGCTGCGAAGCCGTCTGCATCCTCACCATCATCTGGATCAAAGTTATTGTGTGAATAGGAACGAATGACTTCATTGTAGCTAGGCCACTCACTCTTGGCTGCGGTTGAGCTGTAGCGGGCGATTTGAATCCCTGTGTCACGATTATGATGCGCTTCTATATTTTCGAGGCGGTTATAGCTCCCCCCGATGAATACGCCATTATCTCCGGCTCCCTTGACCTCCAGACCCTTCACGAGCCAATAGTCGCCAAATAATTGTAAACCCCGATTCGCCGAAGCGAATTCCTGGGCAGAGAAATCAAGAACAGGCTTCTCGCTTCCATACGCTACGAGCCCCTTACGGCTACCGGATGTACCACTATTCCCGCGCTCAATGGTAATCGTCTGTCCATAGCTGTACGTGCCTCCACGCATATAGATCGTTTTGCCAGGTGCAATCTGGGTTAACGCTGCCTCCAATGTCATTGGACTGCTTAACGTGCCCGGATTGGTTGCGCTTCCATTAGGAGCTACATAAAGATCCGTAGTAGCCAAGCTGATGACTGCCTCCTCAGGCTGTGCCTCCGAAGCCAGAACATAAGATGGAGATGCATAGTAAGCGCTTCCAGCAATGAGAGCCGCAACAACCCCTGTGATTACTGTAGCCGAAGACCATTTCGATTTGGAACGGGTATGGGCTCGTCCTGCACTTGCAGTGTTACGATTGGATTTGATTGTACTCAATGGATATTCCTCCTTTGAATTATGAATCATGTCAATCCTACGGCCGTCTCCACGCTCTTAGCTCCCGTAAGAGCCTCTCCCCTCCTTAATGGTCGATTGGGCGCTGCTTGTACACAACCACTGTAATACGTGAGCAGCCTAAAGCCTATACACAAGTACATCATACACAGATCAGGTATTATATTCCAGTGCTTTTTCTTACATTCGCCCTAAATTTTTGTTTTTTTTTGGAATTTGGAGCACAATAGATGTCGTATGCCCGGCATACTTCTTCTAACCTGTTACAAAGAACAGGGCTTGCGGGTAATGATTAGCTAACCTGTTACCAAATCCTCCAACCCAAAAGGAGTGAATGTCCATGCTACTGGAGGCAATACACCATGATCCGAAGCGCAACTGGGCTTTTGGATATGATGAGAAGACCATCTACCTTCGTCTGCGCACGAAGAAGAACGAGATGACTGAGGTTCATGCGCTAACCAGAGATAAGTATGACTGGGAGCGGACGCGTGAGCTCATCCCTATGTACAAGTTCGCTACCGACAGCCGATTCGATTATTACGAATGCAAGGTCCAGCCACGCCACCGTCGTCTGAAATACAGCTTCCTCCTGTGCTCGGGAGAAGAGCAGCTATGGATGATTGAGCATGATTTTGTAACAGAAGAGCCCGAGAATCCTGATCGCATGTTCCAGTATCCTTTTCTCAACCCTATCGATATTCTCCGACCACCTGCTTGGGTCAAGGATGCTGTGTTCTATCAGATCTTCCCGGAACGCTTCGCGAATGGCGATCCCTCCATTAATCCTCCGGGGACAGAGCCCTGGGGCGGACAGCCACGGTTCGACAACTTCTTCGGCGGGGACCTGCAAGGCGTGCTGAATCATCTGGATTACCTGGAGAGCCTTGGCATAACAGCTATCTACTTCACTCCTGTGTTCCAGGCGACGACCAATCATAAATACGATACCGAGGATTATATGAAGGTGGACGCCCACTTCGGCGATGCCGCTCTGCTGAAGACGCTGGTGGATGCGTGCCATGCGCGAGGAATCCGGGTGCTGCTGGATGCCGTGTTCAATCATTCGGGCAGGACCTTCGCTCCGTTCGTGGATGTGCTGGAGAAGGGAGAGGCCTCCTCCTATAGAGACTGGTTCCATGTACATAGCTTTCCCTTGACTGTAAATGATGGCATACCTACCTACGATACATTCGCACTGGAGCCGATGATGCCCAAGCTGAATACAGAGCATCCCGAGGTGAGGAGCTATCTGCTACAGATGGCCGAATACTGGACGAGAGAGATCGGCATTGATGGCTGGCGCCTGGACGTTGCCGATGAGGTAGATCATGCCTTCTGGCGAGCCTTTCGTACGACCGTGAAATCCATTAATCCCGAGGCTTATATTCTGGGAGAAATGTGGAATGATTCTGTCGAGTGGCTGCAGGGTGATCAGTTCGATGCCACGATGAACTACCCTTTTACTAGATCGGTTATTGATTTCTTCGTGGATAATAAGACAGATGCTGAGCAGTTCGCCTTCTCCATCGGCAATCAACTGGCCCGCTATCCTCGTCAGGCTGCCGAGGTTGCCTTCAACCTGCTGGACAGTCACGATACTCCGCGCCTGCTCACCTTATGCAATGGAGATACGCGGCTCATGAAGCTAGCGGCGCTCTTCCAGTTCACCTACCTCGGCACACCATGTATCTACTATGGTGATGAGATTGGCATGGATGGCGGGGCAGACCCGGATTGTCGGAAATGCATGCAATGGGACGAGGAGCTGCAGGATCGTGAGCTGTTCTCCTTCTATCAGGAATTGATTCAGATGCGGCATGAGCATCCTGCTTTGCGTGCTGATGGAAGCTTCCGCTTTCTAGAGGCGAAGGCGGGCAGTGGATTAATTGTCTACGAACGTCGCTCACACCAAGAGCATCTCCTGATTCTGCTCAACCGTGAGAACCATCCGCAAGCAGTCAGGGTGGCATTAGAGGCAACAGGTGCGACACCTCTGAAGCCACGATATGGCCATTCGCAGGGAGTCCTCCATGAAGACATTCTGGAGACGGAATTGCCGCCCTTCGGTTACGCAGTATGGCAAGGCGCCTTGTAGATTGTTAGAGGTGATCAGGCCTACCCCACGAATCGCTGATCCGATAGGAATGTAAGCCGCATTCAAGAGCTACTAGGAGCTCCTTATTACCATTCGAGGAGTTCCTGACTTGCATCCGTCCTTCTCTCCTCTAACCAAAGCAAGACCGCTGCCCATGGTATGATGACCACTGGCACGGTCTTGTTCTTTTACGTTATCTCAAGATTCTTTACACGTTCCCAAGATTAGTTCTGGCATCCTTGACTCATTCTGTACATCTGGGAGCTCGGGCGATAGGTCTAAGTTCCGTTTGTGTGTCTCATGCTGTTTATGTCTGTCTCGTGCTGTATGTTGTGTCTAATGCTGTAGGTGTGTGTCCCAGTTGTATGTCTATGTCCTATGCTGCTGGTATGTGTCTTTCTCTGTATATGTTGTCTTGCTTCACTGTTCGTCAAAAAATGTGCCGCCTGCACATTCTGTCGCCAGAGCTCGAAGCTGGGTCAGCCCATCTTCCCCCAGCGAGGTGTCCTTCCCATCATGCTGTATGAGATTGCTCCCCGGCATAACGCTCATATGCCTTACACATGTCGGCGGATGGCTCCACGCCAAGCTCTTCATATAGCAGCGTAGAGAAGCGCTCATAGTGCTGGATCAGAGCTGTGTGATTCCCCATCTCATCGTATATTCGTAGCAGCTCGGTACATATCTGCTCGGAATACGGCTCCTTCTCCTGAAGCTGCAAGAGACGCTGGGCTGCCTTTCTGGAGTGTCCTGTACGGTGCTCTTCACGGGCTCGTAGCAGCATTCCCTCCACATAGAGCTCTCGCAGCTCCTCCTGACGGGAGTAAGCCCATACATAATCATGCTCCTCCAGATAATGTCCGCGGTACTGCTGCAGCGCACGATCCAGCTGTTCATAATTTTCCTGGCCCTCAGGTGCGCCTCGAAAGGCCTGAACGGCCTGCTCAAAGGCATCCACATCTGTACTCCAGTGCCCTACATTCAGACGATAGCGGTCCAGATTAAATTCAAGCCGGATGCCCTCCAGCCATTCCTTCAGCATTTTGCGGATCTGGTAGACGGTGGTGTGCAGATGCACAACAGCTTTATCCATTGTATATTCCGGCCACAGGTCATCGAGGAGCTGCTGCTTGTTGACCCATTCTCCCCGTTGCTGAACCATGTAAGCGAACAGCTCCTGGGACTTGAGCGTCCTCCATTTGAAAGGCTTACCGTCAAACTCCTTCGGCACAGACCCGGCGAGTGACGTTAACTCAAGGCGTTGGAAGCAGCGCACATCCGGTTCTGCCACCAGCGGCTCCACAGGCTGAGCCGGGCCCCTGCTTACGATGCGGTCAATCGTCTTGCCGAGCCGCTGAGGATGCACAGGCTTGAGCACGTAATCCAGCGCTTGCAGCTCAAAGGCTTCGATGGCATATTCAGAATACGCTGTGATGAAGACGATTTGAGCCCCTAGTCCAAGCTGCTCAATCCATTCAGCCGCCTCCAGGCCATTCATTTCAGGCATACCGATATCCAAAAATATCACATCTGTATGTGCTGTGCTCAAGTGCTCTATTCCCAGCTTGGCAGAGGTGTATTTGCCTGCGACTGTCAGCCGCCCGTCGTTCTGTAGGAGTCTTTCCAGTTGATTCAGTGCTGAACGCTCATCATCAATCAGAATAGCCTTCATAAGCCTTCCTCCCTGCTGTTGTTCTCTTTATAATAGTCGGCTTTCCGGCAAAGAGCTGCGCTTGTCCAGCAGCCCAATAGTTCTTAGTAGACGGTCTGCTGTCAGCGGCTTCAATATATAGTCCACGGCCTGCTTCTCAAAGGCATGCAGCGCATAATGGCGACTGGCTGTCACAAAGACAATCTCCGCCGCACATTTCGCCCGAATAATATCTGACATATCCAATCCAGAAATGCCTTCTAATTCTATATCGAGAAAAACAGCGTCAGGCTTTAGAGCTTCTACCTCATTTAATGCAATTTTGGGGTTACTTGAGCATCCAACGACTTGAGCCTCGGGCATATACCCAAATATATCCTTCATACTGCGTATGTGATCTTCATCGCAATCCAGTAAGTATATCTTCAGCAAGCGTCCCCCTCCTGAGCTAATTATTATCCTTTCGCCGCTACCTCTCCAGGTAGCTTGTAAGGTACTTTGAAGCTGACCGTCGTACCCGCTCCAGGTGTACTCTTGATATCAAGTCCGTGCCCGTATAAAGTCATCAATCTGCGGTGAATATTGCGCAGACCTACACTATTGCTATGAGTCCCCTCAATCAGAAGCTGTGGTAGCAGCTTAGGCAGAATTCCGACACCATTGTCACTCACCCGAATATGGATGTGGCTGTCTTCATGGTATATTACAATCTGTATAAGTCCGCCAGTAGCCCTCTGCATAATTCCGTGCCTGATCGCATTCTCCACAATCGGCTGAATGGTTAGTGGTGGAATGAGCGCTTTCGCCTCCTCACTAATATCGTATTCAACCTGAAGCCTCTCCTCGAATCGTGCCTGCTCAAGGGACACATAGGCTTCTACAAGCTCAAGCTCCTTTTGCAGCGGAATCGTCTGATCGCGATTCTGAAAATCAAAGCTGCCACGTAAATACTGACTTAAGTCCATCAACAGCTCAATTGCCCGATCCGGGTCCACCGTACAGGTTGAAATAATGACATTCAGGGCGTTGTACAGGAAGTGCGGCTTGATCTGGGCTTGTAAAAATGCCATCTCAGAGCGGACAACCTCCTGGGCAGAGGAACGAATATTCAGTAGTGTATGCACACGCACTCGCAGCTCCTGAGCATCCACAGGCTTGCGCAGAAAATCATTAGCCCCTGCCTCAAAGCCAACTTCAATATCACCAGGCAGATCCCTGGCGGTAAGCAGCAGGATCGGCAGCTCGGCGAGAGAATAGCTCTCACGAATCGCTCTGCATAGCTCGACTCCCGACATGCCCGGCATGACCCAATCCGTAATGACCAGGTCAATACGCTCTTGCCCGGACACATATTCCAAGGCCTCGGCCCCTTGATCAACAGCGATGACCCTGCAGCTAGGCGAGCTAAGCAGCTCCACCAGAACCTGCAGATTAATCGGGTCATCGTCCACTGCTAGTATTGTATGCTGTCTCTCATCTGCTGGTAGAACGGCTCGCTGTTCTACCAGAGACGATAAAGCAGACATCTGCTTACCAGCCGTTGTCTCGTTCAGACTGCCGTACCTTACCAGCTCCGATTCGACTAGGTATTCGTTTAGGTCCAGTAGCTCTGCTGACATAGTCACGACAGGCTGCTTATGACTTGCGTCGACAAGCGGGAGCGTGAAGATAAAGATAGAGCCCTTTCCTACCTCGGATTGCACTTGAATACGTCCACCATGCAGCTCAATAAGCTGCTTCGTAATATTTAGCCCCAATCCGGTCCCGCTGTATGGAGATTGATCTGATTGGCCTCCGCGATTGAACAGCTGGAATATATCCTGAAGATGCTCCTTGGCAATACCAATTCCTGTGTCCTCAACCGTGAGCTTCAGCTCGCGCTCGTTCAACTCTGCCCGAATCGTGATCGTTCCTTCATTCGTGAACTTCACAGCATTCCCCAGCAGATTGTACAAAATTTGATTCAGTCGATCCTCGTCAGCGAGGACACGTGGGAGCTCCTCTGGCAGCTCCGTAATGAACACAACTCTTTTCTTGCCTACTGTATGACTCAGTACCTCCAGCACGGAGTATACAGCGGATCGTACATCTACAGCTCGAAGATAGAGCTGTAGCCTGCCGTTTTTAAGATTCGAGAAGTCCAGAATATCGTTGACAAGGTATGACAGTCTACGCCCCACAGCTGTGATTAATCCCAAATTGCTGAGCTGTTTCTCATCCAATCGCCCCTCTGAGCGCTCGATGGTGGACTGGGCAATGTTAATAATGCCATGCAGTGGAGTTCTCAGCTCATGCGAGGTATTGGCAAGGAACTCATCCTTCAAGCCATCCAGCGTGAGCAAGCGATGAGACAGGCTCTCCACCTCATAGAACGATTTGGCATACCGATGAGCCAGCAGAAGCGCCTGGGCACTGACGAAGATCAGGACCTCATAGGCAATCAAGCCCTTGATCTCCAACCTCCCCACCAGATTTGTGATGGTTACGACAACCGTCATCATAATGCTGAGCATACTGGCCGTCATATATGTAACACTCTCCGGTCGCATGACCAGCCCCTTGGCCATCGCATACACCGAATAGAGCACACTTACGATGGCATACATTAGCAATACCGGCTCGGTAGTAGACATGATAATCGTAGGCAGCAGCAGGCCGATGGCCACCAGCAGTACAGTGCAGCCTGTCGATATCCAAAGAGCGATACGGTGCACCAAGCCCTCTATATAGGTGCTCACATACCTTAGCAGGAAAAAATACACCAGTGTTGATGAGATCAACTGAACGCGCAGGATCCATTCATAGGGAATGCCTGGAATTGTACCTGCCAGCTTCTCACCCTGCACCAGACAGTACAGCAATGCGGCGAAGCAAAATCCGCCCAGATAAAGCAGAGACAGCTCCTTTTTCCGCAGACGGTACAGTACCATGAAATAGAGCGCAGGCAGGAAAAATCCCGCGGCAACCAGCAGATCCATAGCTAATGCCTTATTCCGTACCTGCTGAATGGAGCCTGTATCTCCGAAGAGCAACGGCTTGACCATCCCTCCTGAAGCATAGCTATAGTTGGCTGCATGGATCGTCAGCTCAAGCGTGCTGCCATCTGTTTTGCCGAATCCAGTAAACGGAACATTCCCTGGTTGTCCAGTATCCGCGGTTCTGCTAGGCTCCCCACTGGCTCCGATCTCCGTATCATTCAGGTAGACACGACTGGCGGAGCGAATATTCTGCATGGTGACACCGTATACGTCCTCCTGCTCATCAGGCAGTAATATTCGAAGGCGGTAAGTACCAAATCCGTCAGGCTGACCATCCGGGAGAGCACTGTCCCATTTTCCAGGCACGGCTATGTATGATTTCTGAACCCTATTCAGCGAGTGCACATCCAGTGAAGCCTCTGTCATCCGCATAACAGGAGGGGATGGCGGTAGGAAGCGATCCGAATAGAACTCCCATTCACCTCGAAGCTGTACTACACCCTGCTCACGAAAGTTCCAGTCACGAAGATCCAGCACTCCCTTCTCTGCACGCGGAAGCTCCCGGCTATCTGCGGACCAAGCTAGGATGAGATACACTGGCAGAGCTACGGTCATTAGTACAATCACAGCTATGCTTACGATTTGCTTTTTCATAGATAAGAGGCTCTCCCGGTTTTTTGGCGTCTGGACAAGGAACCTGCCATTATCCAGCTGTAAGGCTATAGTAGCCCATTCACTGTCATCCGTCATCCTCTTACCCCAAATAAAGACCACAAATCATGGTAATTCTGATGTACCTCTCCAAATGTATTATAGATCGTGCCTCTGAACGGATTCTGAGCAATACAAGATCGAAGGTGGGATAGATACTCTTGAGAAAATTTATGCAAAAAGCTTACATATTTGCTCCGCTTCCTGACAAGCCTATGAGTATCCGTGTCGTGCGGAAGATGCACATCATGAACAGGAGGTTTAACGTATTGAAGACATTGATCGTGAAGAAGCTAGGCTGGCTCCTATTAGGTGGCTTGCTGATCCTGACTGTACCAGGCATGGACAGCGTAGCCACAGCGGCTGGAGACGGTCAGCCCTTTCATTTTGGATTCAAGAAAAGCCGTAACGGCGAGCTTCCATCCATTGCACAAGAGGGCTTCATGGACAAGCTACAGGAGCAAGGAGCCGTCTTCTTGGGAGATACGAGCCACAAGGAGCTATATCTGACCTTCGATAATGGCTACGAGAATGGCTACACAGGCAAAGTACTGGATGTTCTGAAGCAGCATAAGGTACCGGCCGCCTTTTTCGTTACTGGACATTTCGTGCGAGATCAGCCTGAGCTGCTACGCCGAATGGCAGATGAGGGCCATATCATCGGCAACCACTCCTGGAGTCACCCGGATATGACCACACTATCTGCTGAGCAGATCCGTACAGAGCTGGACAAGGTACGCGAGGCAGCAGGCAAGATTACGGGACAATCGGAAATGAAGTATGTCAGACCCCCGCGTGGAATCTTCAGCGGAAAGGTATTGAAGGTGTGCCAAGAGGCAGGATATACCAACGTATTCTGGTCTGCCGCCTACAAGGATTGGGATGTACAGCGGCAAATGGGCTCCAATCATGCCTTCCGGCAGGTGGTCTCACAATTCCACCCTGGAGCCGTTCTTTTGCTGCACTCGGTGTCCAAGGATAACATGGAAGCATTGCCTTCCATTATTCAGGCGGCCCAGCAGCAAGGCTACACGTTCAAGAGCCTCGATGAGCTGCAGCATAAAACCTACCGATAAGCATATATAGTACGTAGAACAACAAGCTGAATAACAGTCGACAGGCTCCCGCTTACAGCGACTCTATATTCACATTTGAACTAGTCAAGGGTAAAGGATTAGCCTCTCGACATCTACACACATAGACCCCGGAATAGCTGCCTTCTCTGGATATAGGAGAAACAGTACAATTCCAGGGTCTATTTAGGTTGTACTTCGACCGTTCAAATTACCTATAGATAAGAGGAGAAATTATAGCCGGGCCCGGCTGGCTCCTTGACCACTGCAAAAGGATAACTCGTGGTACGATTCTCATGATGGGAGGAATTCGCATGACCTGCACTCAGGACAATCTGATCGGTGAAACGATGTCAGTCCCTGGCAACATCAATATCGACGTTGCCTCCGCTCAGCCACATGGTACCCGACGCTTAATGCTCAGTGACAACCCTGAGACATTGACTTCGACCAATGTACCCGCAGTCGACGGAACCTTATGGCACGATGTGGTCCACACTACCGACAAGACTGTACGGCATCGGATTTTCGGCTGGCACTACAACAAGACAGGTGGCCCAGTCCGTATCGGTGTTACGATCGAGAATAAGAATGGGGCACCCATGAGGCTTAGCCAACTGGAAAGAGAATTGAAGATTGTGCCGGAGACAGCAAGCTGGATCATTGATGTCGGACAGTGTATTGCCAAGTCCTGTCTGGCCGGGACGATGGAGCGCATTCGTCCAGTGGATTCACTTCAGGCCTGTCGGGGTGTATCTCTGCTGGAACAATTCGAGGTGCCAGAGGGGTCTCTGGCTGGCTTCGTCTATGATCTGACGTTGACCCGTCCGGGACACCGAGGGAAGCTAGATTATGAGATCCGAACCGTAGTGAGTAAGGACCTAACTGCTGACTTGCGTGAGGTGGTATCGGCACCTCTACCGCCCGTACCGCCACCACAAGCCCACCCCCGAGGAAGCTGGAGCTTTAGCGAGACGGACGCCATCATGCCGGAGTATATCATCGGTACAAGTGCTAATTATAGAGCTTGTGCTGCCTCACGGCTGGACGGAACAGTCCCGGCTGACCTGCTGTTCACAGCAGCACGTAGTGAACTAGGGCCAGCACTTGATAATCGGGGACAGTTCGGGGTCATCTACCATGTCACAATCCCGATCTATAACCCTCTATCGGAGGAACGCCAAGTACGCATTTATGCCAATCCACGCGGAGGTGCTTTTGCAGGCTCAGTACGACTGGACAATACCGTGTATGGCATTCCACTTCTGCGTAACAATACCCAAGTCTGTAGACTTGCAGACATAACTGCTCCTCCAGGCCGCAGCTCGTATTCGTTCAGCTTCATGGTGGCTGGCAGTGCCAGTACTCCACTTGGCATTTATGTGACGAGTCCTTAATTATCCTTAATTAGTCCTTATTAGTCCCCCTAATTCATTCTTATGATGATCCTCAGCACAATAAAGCACACAGGTCAAGGGATGAAGGTTCTCCCGGGTCCTGTGTGCTTTACTATAGTCCCACATATACGATAATTGTGTCCTTATGGATGCATCCCAGCCGGTCTTATGCAGTGGATACATAGTCCAGCGGCTCCTGCTGCGGACGTCCGAACAAATAGCCTTGGGCCAGTGGAATTCCTGCTTGCAGACAGTATAGATAATCCTCGCGATTCTCAATCCCCTCTGCAAGTACTTTCCCATGAAAAGCATTAGCTGATTGCACAATTCGCTCAATCTGACGCTGCTTCTGCGGATCACGGTGACATTCGTGAATGAGACTACGATCTATCTTCACATAATCAGGCTCAAGTCTGTTCATGAGCTCCATCGTCGCGTATCCGGCTCCCAGATCATCCAGAGCCACGGCAATCCCGTGTCTGCGATATTCATCGAAAATACGCTTCAATACATCCAGGTCTTTAATTTCCTCCGTCTCAACGACCTCAAACACAAAATCAGCAGGATCAAGCGACAGCTGTGCAATGATGTCAAAGGAGTGCTGGAGGCAAAACTTCGGATTTCGGATAGATGAGGGCAAAAAATTCACAAATCGCTTCGTACCCCGAGGCAGATATCTCGCGCTTGTCTCAATAGCTTTGACGCAAGCAGCTCGGTCCAGATATGTATACAACCCCGTGCTTCGAGCCACCTCGAATAATTGATAGGGTGAGATCAATTGCTCATGTGATGACTGGCGAAGCAGAAATTCATAACCGATCACTTGCAGATCCTGATCCACAATGGGCTGCATATGGCTGCTGAATTCCCGCCTGAGAATAAGCTGCACTATATCGTAATGCTCCAGACGTGCCCGCAGCATTGCAAGTTCTACCCACTCGTCCGACAGCAGGTGTACAGCCGATTCTTCACTTCGGGATTTCAGCTTTCCTTCCAAGGCCGATTCCTCAGCTTCCAGGAGAAGAAACAGTTGCAGCAGCTCGTCCATATTGGAATAGGGGCATCCGATGACATGGTTATCCAGCAACACGACGTGTCCCATTTGCTGAAGTTTATGCCTGATGCTTCCATCCACTGGGCGAATCCATAGCGTCCCCTCTGTGCGGATCGGGGGAATAGTACTGCAGCTGCCACAATTCATAAATATGGGCCTCCCTGGAAACTAAATTTCCTTTTTTATGAATATCATAACATGTATTTTAGAACAATAGGACTACTTTTTCGACGTATTTTTTACTTTTCAACAATTATCCACAACGAAAAAGGCCTTAAGAACTATAGTTTCGAGTTCATTTACGAAAAAACAATCTGCGTATGAGTGCATACCCATCTTTGTGCATAATTATTTGTATAACTTAAAATTTATCGACATACTTCTACATAAACAATCCACATGTATCCGAAACCATTTTGACCAATCTAAACCAAATACAGACAAGCCCTGTGCCCTCGAAGGAGCAACAAAGCTTGCCTGTATGAGTTGACCAGCTTCAGCACCACAGGTGACTGTCACCAGGCCGATTGTGATAACAGCAGCTTACTTAGGCAATACGATTTCTTGCCCTACCTGCAACTGATACACATTTTTGATATTATTCAACTTCGCCAGCTCCTGCCAGCTCACGCTATACTCCAGGCCGATCCGGTACAGGTTGTCACCCTTCTTCACAATATAGCTACCCGGCTTCGCGGATGCTGCAGGTGTAGTAGGTACAGCTGTTGGCTTGTCAGCGGCCACTGGCTTCGAGTCCTTGGAAGGCATCGTCGGCTTCGCAGCAGGTGCTGTCGGCTCTTCAGTGACTGTTGGCTTTGCACTACTTGATACTGAAGATTTCAGTGTGTATTTGGCAAAGCCATCCTCTTGCGTGCCTGCGAAAGACATCGTTGCACTGGAAGCCGTCAAGCTCTGAGCACTTGGCGAAGATACGAAGGTAACCTTGGCATCGCCAAATGGAGCAAGCGACCAGTTATTATCCGCCGTCGGGTTAATCGTCCCGTTATCACGAATATAGTCGATAATTACCTGACGGTTCTCGTCTGGTGAAGCGATTACGATGCGCTTTCCATCCGGATTCGCCAGCTTGGAGGAGGAAGCGCGATAGTTATTGGTAGCCACGATGAACTCCTGCTTCGGATCAATCGGCTTGCCATCATAGCTCAGATCCTTGATCCGGCTAGCTGATGGATTTAACACTGTACCCTTGGCATCGTACTTCGCAGGCTGTGTGACATCAATCTGGTAGTTAACGCCATCGATCACATCAAAATTATAAGTTGGGAAGTCACCATTAATCAGTTGCTGCTCATCGGTCTTCAGTGGATCGATCTGGTTGAATTGCCCCGCAGACCACTCCAGCCATTCCTTCACTTCAGCCCCTGTGATCTTCACCGCATATACTGTATTCGGATAGACATAAAGGTCAGCTACGTTCTTAATCGCAATAGTACCAGCCGGGATGTTCGTGTAATACGATGGTCCCGAGCGTCCTCCTGCCTTGAATGGCGCTCCAGCGGAAAGGACAGGCAAGCCCTCATATTCGGTTCCCTGCAGGTGCTGCTCGATATACCACTTCTGTGCATTCGTCACAATCTGGATGGATGGATCATCCTGTACCAGAGCGAAGAAGCTGTTGATTGGGGCTGTTGTCGTTCCAACAGGTCCACGTACGTACTCCAATGTCTCTTCATGCTCATGATATACGGCATCCAGTACATCTTGATCTGCTTCTACCAATGGTTTCTTGTTGGCTTTGTCATAGATGGCGCGTACTTCCGTGGACGAGTCACTCACTGTCCATTCGCCGCCCGTAAGAGTCAGCTCCAGATCAATGATTCCGAGGTGATCTCCCCAGTATCCAGGCTCAACGGATGGAACACCATTAATCGTGCCCTTCTCCAGGTCTACGCCTGGCTTATCCTTGAAGTCTGCACTTGGGAATACCTTGTGGGCATGTCCGAACAGGATGGCGTCAATTCCCTCTACCTTGCTTAGATAGAGCACGGAATTCTCCATCAGAGGCGTCTGAGGAATATCCTCGAAGCCAGAGTGCGGGATCGCGACGATAATGTCGGCGCCCTCCTCCTTCATTTTCGGGATGAATTTCTGTGCTGTCTCCACCATATCCTTCGTGACTACCTTGCCAGTCAGATGCTTCTCATCCCACTGATTGATCTGTGGCGGTACGAAGCCGATCACACCTACCTTGACGGTATGCTCCTTGCCTGCTTCATCCTTGACTGTCTTGTCCAGAATCACATAGGGTGTGAAGTAATTCTTCTCTTGATCCTCTGCATAGTACACGTTGCTGTTCACATATGGAAAATTAGCTCCCTCAAGCGTTTGCTTCAAGAAGTCTAGTCCATAGTTAAATTCATGATTTCCCAGGTTGCCGGCGTCATAATCCAGCAGATTCATGGCCTTGTATACCGGGTGAGTCTCCCCCTGCTTCAGCGGGTCTACCTTGGCTACATAGTCGCCCAGCGGATTCCCCTGAATAAGATCCCCGTTATCGAACAGCAGGCTATTCGGTGCCTCTTCACGAGCCGCCTTGATCAGACTGGCTGTCTTGGCAAAACCATACTCATCTGTGGCCTTATCCGCGTAATAATCATAGTTAACCATATTGACATGTAGATCGGTTGTTTCCATAATACGTAGCTTGACCGTAGCATTACCTTCCGCCGCAGATGCAGACCAGCTGGGCAGTACCCAGACATTCGCTACCAGCAAGACCGCAGCCAATCCCTTGTACAGACTTTTTCGCGAATTCAAAATATAACCCCTCCCGTACAATATGTATGTAACCGAATCCAAATGTACGATTCACTGAACATTTTAATCTAACTTGGGTCAATTGAATAGAGATATGTAAACATTACGTTAACGTTATTTTTACAAGAATAGTCATGTGAACGTGGGAACAAGCATGGAGAAGCCAAGGAATGAGAGCAGGTAGTAGCTTAAGCCTCACGATTCCATGTGGACATTGATTGGTATTATTTATGTTATATGATTCAATAGACTAGAGAGGCTGGATCAGCCTGCACATATTAAAGTAGGTGAGTGGTATGCCAGATAAGCCAAATAATCTATAGATGGCAGATTGATAATAACACAGCAATTAGAGGGAGATGTATATGAACGCGAATCTAAGTTCACATTCCGCAGAACACAATTTTACGATTGAATGTAAGGATATCATTTTAAGAGAATTCTTAGTTGCTGATCTAGACGATTTTCATTCACTCACCTGGCAGCCTGAAATACATGAATTTTTGCCAGGCTGGAACGTATCGAAGGAGCAACGGACAGATTGGTTTATCAACTATGAAATCCCAGAAAATAAACAGTTTTTGAATGCTGTATTGCAAAGAGAAGACATTGGTGAGCTACGTCTACGATTAGGAATTATTTTGAAAGAGACCGGGGAATTTATCGGTTGGTGTTGTTCAGGAATTAAGGAGGAATTACCAGCGCCAAATCGAGAAATCATGTATGCAATCTCTAAGGACCATCGAGGTAAAGGCTTCACAACCCAAGCCTCACAAGGAATGATCGAATATTTATTTGGCCATACAGACGTTGCAGTGCTTAGTGCTGTTGCTTTATTGGGTAACGTTCCATCAAATAGAGTAATACAAAAATGTGGATTTAGCTTTCAGCACATTATCGATATTGATCATGAAAAGTATAACTATTATACACTTCATAAAAAGGATTGGGCAGTCAACCGCTAGAGAAGACTTCCACAGCCCAGCAATCATCTTTTAGAAAAAATCTTTTAGAAAAATTAATAAGGACCGCCAGGATAATTCCTGACGGTCTTATTAACAACCTTATGCTTTACTTCTCCCAGACCTGGCGCTCCATGCCCTGACCTGTGTACTCAATACGAGCAGGTGTAATATCCAGAATCACATAATCTGGGTCATCCGGGCCTGAGAACCACTGCTTCAGCTCATCGTTCCACAGCTCATGACGCAGTGACTCCTGCTTCGTAATCTCACAGGTCCCCTCGACCTCAACAACTTCCTTAGTACCTCCTGCTTCATAGCCAAGCAGCAAATACACATTCGGATTGTCCTTGAGCTCTTCCACTTTATGTGTCTTGCGACTCGTAGCCAGATGAATATTCAGACCATTATTGAAAAGGGCCATGTAGCGCACCTTTGGCTTGCCGCCTTCGACAGTACCTAGCGAGCAATAAGAATTTTGCTCCAGAGCCTTGATGATGCTTTGCTCCAGTTGTTCACGATTTTTTGTTGCTGTACCCATGATCATCCGCTCCTTTTTGTTGGTATTATTCACAACATTTGTTCGAAATGATGCATCACTTACTTGTACCCTGTCTATTCTGCCTTGAACCGAATCCTGAACCTGAGCCCTTGAACCGAGACCGATGTCACCGCTGTATAGAGAAAGCCCCTAGGCAACATATCTTCTGCCCACATCAACTATATCCCACTATGGACAGCTGGAGTGGAAAGGCCTATAATTACACCTGTGCAGACACATATCTACATATGCTGGCTGTAGCACAAAAAATTCATAACCCTGTCAGGGGTGCTGGAATCGGCCGGCTGAGATTGTGTCCCGCAAATGACACTGACCCTTTAACCTGATCTGGATAATGCCAGCGTAGGAAGCCTTAGTCCATGTCCATCCCGTTCGATGGCCATGCTCCTTATTCATCGCATACGTCCCGGTCCGGGGCGTTTTTTTGTGTTCGCTCGGCAGATGTACAGATTCACTCCAAATTAGGAGCTGCTAGTCCCATAGAGTACCCATCGTTGAAGAATACTATGCTTAACCTGCGGGTAAAGAAAAAAGGAGAGATGCTCTACATGACACAATTACGAAGCACTACACGATCTACTGGTACTTCAATTTCTTCTAGCACAAGAACAGCTCAACAGCGGCGGATGTCTGTTAAATGGACAGGGACGGCCCTTCTGATGGCTCTTCTGCTCTTGCTGAGCGCTTGTGGAGCCGCAGCACCTACATCACCGGCTGGCGAATCTGGGGAGTCCTCCAGTCAAGGAGCCTCGGGCTCCACTCCGGAATTGAAGGCTATCAAGGTCGTACTCGACTGGACGCCGAATACGAACCACACAGGATTATACGTAGCCCAGCAAGAAGGTTATTATGAGCAAGAGGGGCTGAAAGTAGAGATTGTGCAGCCAGGATCTGGCGGAGCCGATCAGATGGTCGCTTCCAACGCGGTTCCTTTTGGCATCAGCTATCAGGAAAGTGTGACTCAGGCTCGTACACAGGATGTACCACTCGTCTCCATTGCCGCGGTTATTCAGCATAATACGTCAGGCTTCGCCGCTCCGGTGGATCGCAATATCCATTCTCCCAAGGACTTTGAGGGAAAAAGCTATGGCGGATGGGGCTCCCCCGTTGAAGAAGCAGTGATGAAATCCATTATGGAGACTGAGCAGGCCGATGTTAGCAAGGTGAAAATGGTGAACATGGGGAGTGCAGACTTCTTCACCGCGGTCAAACGAGATATTGATTTTGCATGGATTTTCTACGCTTGGACAGGAATTGAGGCGGAGCTACGTGGCGAGCCGCTTGATATGCTATATGTCAAGGACTACTCAGACAAGCTGGACTACTACACACCAGTCATTGTAACCAATGAACAGACAATCCAGAATGATCCCGAGCTCGTAAAGGCCTTCATGAGAGCTACAGCCAAGGGCTATCAGTATACGATTGAGCATCCTGAGGAGGCAGCAGACATCTTGATCCAGGCCGTGCCAGAGCTGAACCCTGAGCTTGTTCGCGCCTCTCAAACATGGCTGAGTCCCCGCTATCAGGATGACGCCTCACAGTGGGGCTTGCAGAAACAGGAAGTATGGCAGGGCTATGCCGAGTGGATGTTCGAACGCAAGCTACTGGATAAGGAGCTTGAGGTAGATAAAGCATTCACGAATGACTTCCTGCCGCAATGTCAAGGACAATAACGGTGACAATAATGGATTAAAAATTCAACCAAGAAGGTGAGAGTTAACATGGCAGATACATTGCTTAGCATTCAGGTTATTCCCAAGACTCCCGGTGGGGAGGATTCCATCCCTTATGTAGACCGTGCTATCGAGGTCATTCAGCAATCCGGCGTCAAGCACGAGGTTCATCCGCTGGAGACTACGATGGAAGGAAACATCGACGAGCTACTGAAGGTAGTTAAGGACATGCATACCGCCCTCATCGAGGCGGGAAGCCCCAGCGTGATCTCTCAGATCAAGATCGCACATAATCCGAAGGGGATCAGCATGGATCAACTGACTGAGAAATATCGTCCATGAGCCGTAGGGGACCTTCACGGAGCTCTTGGCTACAGCGCGTGTGGCCGCCACTTGTGGCGGTCCTCTTCTTTTTGGCGCTATGGCAGGCTGCAGCGACCTTCCTGAACATTGAGGCCTGGCTGTTACCCAGTCCGATTCGGATTATATCCGAAGGGGCAGCTCAATCAGCCCTGCTCGCTGGACACACCTGGGCGACCGTCAAGCTGATGCTCGGGGGCTTCGCCATTGGCTCAACAATCGGACTGCTGATTGCCATTGTGCTGCACATGATTCCATTTTTCAAAACATCGCTGTATCCTTTGCTGATTCTTAGCCAGAATATTCCCATTATTGCGCTCGGCCCGTTGCTTATGATCTGGTTCGGGTTCGGACTTCTGCCTAAGCTCATGGTGATCACACTCGTCTGCTTCTTCCCGGTTGCTGTTGCAGCCATGGACGGATTCATGCAGACAGATCGCACCATGATGAATTACATGCGAATGTCAGGGGCCGGAAGGTTGCGGATATTTGCCAGACTGGAGCTCCCTCATGCGCTGCCGTCGGTATTCTCAGGCATTAAGATCGCCGCTACTTATAGTGTCATGGGCGCCATTATTGCCGAATGGATCGGCGCAGATAAGGGTATCGGATACTACATGCTATTGCAAAAGGCGGCATACCGTACTGATCTCGTATTCGCAGCCATCGGAATTATTGTGATTCTGAGTCTGCTTATGTTCCTGATCATTATATTGCTGGAGAAGTGGCTGGTCCGCTGGCAACCACAACGCAAGCAATAGCAGCAAGCACAGCCAGTAGTCGTAGCTAGCGGTCATAGCCAGTGATCATAGATAGTAATCAATGTATTCATGAAAATACGCACGAAAATGCACCAATGATGTGCACTACATCATGACACGACGTGCATCAATATCATCACATCTACATTGTAGTCTTTTTGAATTAGTGAGTAAGTGAAAGGGTTCAAGGAGGAATGAGCAGATGAAGACAGAGCAACCGCAGGCCGCACTTCAGGTAGACCGGATTAGCGCCGGCTTCCACAGTCGTAGTGGATGGCTACCCGTAATACAGGACCTCTCCTTGACGGTGGAGCCAGGACAGTTCGTATCCATCGTAGGACCTTCCGGTAGTGGTAAAAGTACGCTATTTCATATGATCGGGGGACTCTTGACACCGCAGGAGGGTCGGATCTTCATGAATGGTGCAGAGGTAACGGGCGAACGAGGACATATCAGCTACATGCCCCAGCAGCCTGCACTTTTCCCATGGCTCACGACCCTGGATAATGTCCTGATGGGACAAGATAATGCACCAGTCCAGCGGAAGCAAGGCCGCGCCAAGTCGCGAGCTGAGTCACGAGCCGAGGCCAGGCGGCAGCTGGCCGAGATCGGATTGGAAGCCTTCGCGGATGCCTATCCGCACATGCTGTCAGGGGGTATGCAGCAGAGGGCCGCGTTCCTGCGGGCATTGCTGAGTCCACAGGAGCTGATACTGCTGGATGAGCCATTTAGCGCGCTGGATGCCATGACCCGCAGTGACATGCAAAGCTGGCTGCTGCACGTATGGGAGCGGCACCGGCGTTCCGTCCTGTTCATCACCCACAGCATTGAGGAAGCATTGCTGCTGTCAGACCGCGTCTATGTGCTCTCGGCACGTCCTGCTACGGTACTGCGTGTCGTTGATGTCCCCTTTGCCCGGCCACGCCGGGAGGAGATCATGCAGCAATTGGAGTTTACCCGGCTCAAGCAGGAGCTGACCCTGTCGATGAAAGAGGAACGACAGAAATCTGTGCAGCTTGCTCAGGGGGGATTCTGATGAGTGAACAAGCATCCCGTCCCCCTATGCAGCCTAACACTGGCCTGCACTGCACTGGAGTCACTCATGCTGGCAACAGTCCAGCAGCCTCCAAGTATAGCTTAATTGATACACATATTCACCTGGATCAATACTTACCCGAACAGCAGGTAGACATGATTCGTCAGATGGATGCTGCAGGCGTGCAAGCCCTTCTGTCCGTGTCTATGCATCTCGCCTCCAGTCGCAGCAATCTGGCATTAGCACAGCAATATCCGGGCAAGGTGCTACCAGCCTTCGGCTACCACCCTGAGCAAGCTCTGCCGACAGCAGACGAACTGGCGGAGCTATTTCACTGGATCGAGCAGCACCAGGACCATATGATTGCTGTCGGTGAAGTCGGTCTCCCCTATTACCTTGCACAGGAAAAGGCTGCTCAGGGAGAAGTGTTCGACCGGACGGGATACATTGAGCTGCTAGAGCAATTCATTATGCTCGCCGCCCGTTATCGCAAACCCATCATTCTCCATGCTGTGTATGAGGATGCCGAGATTGCCTGCGATCTGCTGGAAAGGCATCAGGTGCAGCAGGCTCATTTTCACTGGTTCAAGGGAGATATCGCGACCGTTCAACGAATGGCAGCCAATGGATACTATATCTCTTTCACACCCGATATTGTGTATGAGGAGGAGATCCAGGCGCTGGCACTCCAATATCCTCCCCAGCTGGTCATGAGCGAGACAGACGGTCCTTGGCCGTTCGAGGGTCCATTCGCTGGACAGACTACCTCTCCATGGATGGTGAGCGAGGTCATACGCACCTATAGCAAGCTGCGGGGGATGCAGGAGCCGGAGGCCCGGGCACTTCTTCATGCTAACGCCTGTCGGTTATATGGGCTGTAAGATATGGACTGTAAAAGGCTGCGCAGGCTTGTTGCACCGTGATTCACGGCGCAGCAGCCTCACATCACAGCATTCGATCGGCCTAGGGGCAAGTTGGCTCTAGAACTTCATGAATCCTTTGCTATGCAAATAATCCCTCAGCTCCAGCCGTGTTGGCTTGATGAGTCTTGCGGCCATATTCTCCGACCAGGAGGCTGTCCGCTGCCCACCTGTGCGTTCCGTAATGTACTGGACCATCGTCTGGTCGTACAGCTTCACAGCTGCCTTGGACTGCTCGCGATCATAGCCATTCATATGCAGCACACCGGACAGCGGCAAGCGCGGTTTGCTGCCGACCTCTTGGTCAGGCACACCGATGCACATGCCGAAGACTGGATACACAAGCTCTGGCAAGCCGAGCAGCTCGGATACCTGAGCAATATTCGTACGAATGCCACCGATATAGACAATTCCAAGTCCAAGGGATTCAGCGGCTATGGCCGCATTTTGTGCAGCCAAGGCCGCATCAATAGTAGCAACAGCATAGTTCTCCGTAGAGGATACCTGCGACTGAGCCTCAGGCTGATGCCATTCCACAGTCTGCTGTACACGGTACAAATCTGCACACCACACCAGAAATACTGGGCATTCCGCTACATAGGCCTGTCCTCCTGCCAGCTCGGCAAGCTGTCTCTTCAGCTCATCATCTGTGACGGCAATGGCTGTATAGGCCTGCACATTACTGGAGGTCGAAGCCATCTGGGCGGCTCCGACGATCTGCGCCAGCTGCTCCTCGGTTACAGGCTCCGGCTTGAACTTTCTGACTGAGCGATGATTCATTAACAGCGCTATCGTATCATTCATGCGGGTTTCACTCCTAATCCTTGTAGAATAAAAGCTATCGTCTGATCCACAATCTCATCCTGAGAGAAGTTCTCCGGCTCAAGAATGGACTCCAGTTGTCCTCTCCGCTTCTGGGAGATCGACGCATGAAGCACGAGCAGCAGCGCCTGATTCAGAGAACGGTAGTTAAACACCCCTTGCTCGCGCCCCCGCTCCAGCACCTGCTTGACCCTTTTCCAGATCGGCAACAAATACTTGAGAATATACTCCTGTCGCTCCGAATGCATTGTCATCTCTTGCTGAATGATGTCACTCATTTCCTTGTCCCGCATGGTCGATTCAATAATGCTGCGCAAGAGGAGCACGAGACCCTCGACTGGACTGATTGCAGCGTAGTCAACGTCTCTCAGCTGGTTCACATGATGAAAACACTCAAAAATGGCCTCATAAACCTTCTCCTTGCCTCCAAAATGGTAGGATACCATGGACACATTGACTCCTGCCAACTGACAGATTTGTCTAACACTTGTCCCATCATATCCCTGCTCGGCGAAGCAGCTTTTGGCCGTTAACAATATGCGTGTTTTGACATCTTGCTCTCTGTGCTCTGGTAGTGATGACATACAGCGTTCTCCTTACAGCAATATTTACCTCGTATTATGTTACTTTATGGACCAATACGCAAGTAAGCGGCACAGATGGATTCTGCACCGCCTACGCCCCCCCTTACATTACGTTATTCCCATTACAATGGGGCCAATTCACTGTAAACCAGAGCCTGGTCCTATACGGAAGAGTTCATCGCTGGTGCAGTAGCTGCTCTTGCCTTGGCTCCACGCAGTGCACTGGCTGTACATCCGATCAGCAAGGAGATGAGCAATATCAAGAGCAGCATCCATGAAGCCTTTGAAGCTCCCATGCCTCCCAATTGAATAGCTGTAATCCCCTGAACGGCATAAGAGGCAGGAAGCCATTCTCCAATCGTTTGATAAAAGGGAGATAGCAGCTCTCTTGGTACCATCGCGCCAGATGAGACCAGCTGCAAAGACAGAACGATAATATTGAAGAGCATACCTGCACTACCGAATACGATGAGAAAGAGCTGGGCAAAGAACATGAACGTTCCTACGAACAATGCCTGGAACATCCACAGCTTCAGGAAGCCCTGCTCTGCCTGTCCACCTAGTATGACGACTAGCGTAGAGCCGATCAAGGCGATCAGGAGGCAAGAGACCACGTTAATGATGATTCTAGCTCCAAATTTCTCATACCAGGTGAACGCAGCACCGAGCATTCCGGTAGCCATCTGCACATTCAGCCCCATAATCATGACACCTACATAAGAAGCAAGGACAAGCATCATGGGCACCATCTGATTGTTCATTCCCTGTACCGGGTGGATCGAGCTAAGCTGTGAGCCAACCTTATGGATAGAGGTCTGAGCTACCTGCTGGGCTTGCTCTGGTGACGCACCTGAAGCGACCAATTGAGCCATTACACTGGCCGTAGAGGCCTGGGAGTTCACAGTAGCTGTGATGGAGGCCGCTGCGTTGCTCATGATGCTCTTCACGGTAACTGGATTAGCCTCATTAATCGTATATCCAATGACAGCCTGGCCGCCCGGTGTGGTCAATTGAGAAGTAAAGCCTTGTGGTATATCAATGACCATCTGTACCTCACGAGCATCCAGACGGGACTGAGCCTCTTCCAGTGTCATACCTTCCTTCACCTGAAAAGGCAGATTGTTGCTCAGCTGCGCTGCAATCTCCTGAGCTTGTGCGGATTCGTCCTCGACCACAAGGGCCACCTGCAATTGATCTGCCCGATCATTAACACCTTGATAAGCTGTCATCCAGATTACACTAAAAATGATCTGAAACATGATAGCTGTGATGATGCCAATCATAGTCTGGGGTTTTTTCATATATGCCTTAACCGCATTTAGCATGATTCATCCTCCGAATTCAAACAAACGTTTGTTTCATTTTTTATATAAAATATAAGATTTCAAGCGAAACATGTCAACAATTTTCAGAAAATAATATGTTACTTTCGAAATATACAAAAGTACATAACAAACAGCCCGTAAAACCCAATTACAGGCTGTTACGGGCTTGCTATTCGTTTATAGCTATTGCAGAGAATACGCGTAATACTTAGCGCCTCGACCATTCAAAAGCGAATGTAGATAAGCTGCAGGCGTGATGGCCAATTACAGCTTAGAGCTTTACCCGTTGCAGTCGCAGGGCATTCAGGACAACGGAGACGGAGCTGAAGGCCATCGCAGCCCCAGCCAGCCATGGAGCCAGGAAGCCAAGTGCTGCAATAGGAATGCCTATGACATTGTAAGCCAACGCCCAGAACAGATTTTGCTTGATATTGCGCATGGTACGCCTACTCATGTCCATCGCATCAGGCACACTGTTCAGATTGCCTTGCATCAGCGTAATATCCGCAGCCTCCATCGCCACATCTGTCCCTGTTCCCATGGCGATACCAATGTCCGCCGTGGCTAATGCAGGCGCATCATTGATCCCGTCACCTACCATGGCTACGCGATGTCCTTGCTCACGCAGCTTGGCTACCTCCGCTGCCTTCTCCTCAGGCAGTACCTCTGCCAGTACGTTAGCTATACCTGCTTGTGCGGCTACGGCTCGTGCAGTCAGCTCATTATCTCCGGTAATCATAATGACCTCTTTGCCCATAGCCTGCAGGCGCTTCACAGCTTCCGCCGACGTACTCTTGATCGTATCCGCTACCGCCACCTGACCAGCGTAGACACCGTCAATCGCTACCAGCATCGCTGTCTTGCCTGCACGCTCGAATGCTTTCATTTGGTCGGCAGCTGCGCCCGGAATGGACACATCCTCCCGTTGCATTAGCTTACGAGTGCCCGCATAGACGACATGGCCTTCTACGACAGCTCTGACGCCGTAGCCAGGAATGCCTTCGAAGTCTCCTGCCTCAGGGATCTGAATACCCCGTTCCACAATCCCCGCCACAATCGCCTCAGCAAGCGGATGCTCGGAATGCTTCTCAGCGGCAGCGAGCAGACTTAACCAATCCGTGGCATTCCCCCCATCGGCAGCCATGGTATCCGTTAGCTCAGGCTTTCCGTGTGTAATCGTCCCCGTCTTGTCGAAGACGACAACATCGGTGTGATAAGCCGATTCCAGATGCTCCCCGCCCTTGAACAAGATACCGTATTCTGCCGCTCGTCCGGAGCCTGCCATAATAGAGGTAGGTGTTGCGAGCCCAAGTGCACAAGGACAAGCGATAACCAGCACAGCTATAGCCTTCTCCAGCGCACCCGACAGATCACCCGGGGCTACCAGCAGGTACCACACAACAAATGTTACTAGGGCGATTCCTACAACAATCGGTACGAAAATTCCAGAAATGACATCGGCAACACGCTGAATCGGTGCCTTCGAGCTCTGGGCTTGCTCTACTACCTTAATGATCTGTGCCAGAGCCGTATCTTGCCCGGTACGGGTCACTCGCACCTTCAGTGAGCCGTTCTTGTTGACCGTCGCTCCCGTTACCGGATCGCCTGCCTGCTTATCGACTGGAATACTCTCACCGCTGAGCATGGATTCATCCACGGCCGAGCGTCCTTCCTCTACCGTGCCATCGAGTGGAATTTTCTCACCCGGTCTAACGAGTAGCAAGTCTCCGGGAACAATCTGCTCCACCGGAAGCTCAAGCTCCTCGCCGTCGCGCAAGACACGTGCCTGAGGCGGCTGCAGGTTCATCAGGCTGCGAATAGCGCTGGAGGAGCGTCCTTTGGCGACAGCCTCAAACCATTTTCCCACCAATATCAATGTGATCAACACGGCGCTCGTCTCATAATACATTTCGACCTGTCCATGAGCATGTGCACCAACGGATTGATAGGTCAGGTAGAGACTATAGAAGTAGGCCGCCGAGGTCCCCAGTGCCACCAGCACATCCATATTGGCGCTACCGCTACGCAGGGCCTTGAAGGCTCCGACATAGAATTGCCAGCCTATGATGAACTGGACAGGTGTCGCTAGAATCAGCTGGAACCAGGGATTCATGAACAGCTCGGGAACATACATCCAGGACGTGAAGCTGAAGTGGCCCACCATGGCCCACAGTAAGGGTAAGGACAGTACGGCGGAGATGACCCACTTCCATAGCTTACGTGCTGTCTCTCGCTGCCGCTGCTCGAACAGATCAGGCCCTTCCCCTTGCGGGATAGCTCCATACCCTAGCTGCTGCACCTTGTCTACGATGCCCGCTCGGTCGAGGACACCTGCTGTATACTCGACATGTGCCGTTTCGAGCGCAAGATTCACATTCACTGTCTCTACTCCAGGCAAGCGCGACAGCCCCTTCTCAATCCGGGTAGCACAAGCCGCGCAGGTCATGCCTGTAATATTAAAATCTGCCTGCTCAGTCACCGTTCCATACCCCAAAGCTTCGATCTTGCCACGCAGCTCGCCAATTCCTGTCTGTCCCGCTACGTAATCAATGGTCACTTGCTCGGTAGCCAGATTCACGCGTGCATTACTGACCCCTTCCATGCGGTTCAGACCCTTCTCAATCCTTGTGGCACAAGCCGCACAGGTCATCCCGGTGACATGCAGCGTCGTATGCGCCTCAGACTGAGCGATATCTCGTTCCATTTGTGAGCACCTCCATTCATATACCCTATGGGGGTATATATATTTGAAAAATAAAAACGTCTTGCGACGACGTATTCCAGTGTAATATTTCGAATTAGAACTTGAATTTGAATACCCGACGTTACCAGCAACAGTCAGTGGAAAATAGGATACCCCTGCCGGGTACACAGCTCAAGAAGAAGCCTTCTCTTGCCTTAGTAAAGAAAGCCTCTTCTCAAGTTATATCCTGTGCTTGCACCGGTAAACTTGCCTGTGCGAGCCCAATTATCCGCGGCATATGATGATCAGACCCACAATCTCCGATCTCAATCGGTACTACACTTCATTATGGACCCATTCGTTTCCACAATTGAGCCTGTCATTAATTAAGCCTGTCATCAGCTTGTTGCCATAGCATACTGCTAGCCGCACTGATTAGACAATATCGTATCCTTGGTCCTCAATAGCATGCTTGATCTCACCAATTGAGATCTTGCTTTCATCAAAGTCCACCAATACAGTCTTCGCCTCCAGATTAACCTTGGCCTCCGCACCCGCTTCCTTCACCGCGCGCTCCACAGCCTGTACACAATGGTTGCAAGACATACCTTCTACATTTAAAGTAACTTGAGACATCCTCACATTCCTCCTGCCCAAAGTATATTATTTCATCAGCTTCTTGACAGTAACCAGCAGCTCGTCAATCACTTCATCCTCACCAGCCTGAATGCGCTCAATGACACAGCTCTTCATATGCCCTTCCAGCAGTAGCTTGCCAACCGCATTCAGAGCAGACTGTGCAGCCGCTATCTGGTTCAGCACATCGTCACAGTACGTATCCTTCTCAATTAACCCCTTGATGCCGCGAATCTGGCCCTCAACACGGTTGAGTCGGGAGATCATACTGTTCTTCAGCTCGGCGGGATGATGGCTGCGCCGTACACCCTCGGCAGAGGCTGAGGCATGCCCGCAAGCATGACCCTCAGGGGCACAAGCCGGAGCTGCCGACTCCGTTGTCTGATTCTGTTCTTCTGCACTCATATGGCTTACCCCTTCCTGTCAATCTGTTCAGGTTCATTCTAATATACCCCTATGGGGTATGTCAAGGGAGTCTATTGTCTTGCTCCTGAACACTTTCTCTCTTCCCGGTGCTATAACCCTGACTAGCTCCAGGCCAACATCTTCGTCTCCCGAAATCCGTTAGACTACCAGATCATTATCGCCCTATTCGGAAAGAATCAACCTGCATTCCTCAAATGACGCTGCACGAACAGGATATAACAGGCCAGTGCTGCCAGCTCCCCAATCGCGATGACCAGCGCCATCGGTATTGGCGTCGTTCCACTACCCAATCCCACTAGAGGAGACGTAATAGAGCCAATGAGGAGCGGTAGGAGACCGAGTAGTGCCGATGCACTGCCTGCATTCGCTCCCTGACTCTGCATGGCAAGAGATGTCGTCATCGTGGACACAATACCCACGGAAGCCACTACGAAGAATAATGGAATGACAATGGATATGAGTCCTCCACCCATTAAAGACACCAGAAGCAGCGCTACACCTGCAAGGGCCGCGATAATCAGACCAATGCGCAATAAGAGACCTTCACCCACACGTCCGGCTAGACGACCTGCCACCTGAGCAAAGAGGACAATGCCTATTCCGTTCAACGCAAAGAATAGACTGAAGCCCTGTGGCGTCACACCGAAGATATCCTGCAGCACGAACGGAGAACCGGCAATGTATGCGAACATGGAGCCTGTAATCAGGCCCTGAGACAATGCCAGCCCCATGAACATAGGATTCGCCGCCAATGCTCCAAAGGTCGACAGCGTCTGCTTCAGCCCTCCAGTAGAACGCTTGTCCTTCGCGAGCGTCTCAGGAAGTCCCAGCACAACCGCGATCAGCATGACGACTCCAATAATACACAGCACCATGAACACTCCACGCCAAGGCATGAATTTAAGCAGAAGTCCCCCAAGGACCGGGGCAGCGATAGGAGCCAGCCCATTCACGAGCATGAGGAGCGAGAAGAACCGGGTCAACGCAGGCCCTGAATAGAGATCGCGAGCAACAGCACGCGAGATGACAATCCCCGCTGAACCGGTAAGTCCTTGAATGAACCGTAGCACCAGCAAAATTCCGATATTAGGCGCAAATACACACAACAGCGAAGCAATGGCATAGAGCACCAGAGACACGATTAATGGCCCGCGGCGCCCTCGTACATCACTAAGTGGGCCAGCAATGAGCTGTCCGATTGCAAGCCCCAGCAGACAAGCCGTCAAGCTTAATTGTGCCAGTGAGGCTGTCGTCTGCAAATCTTGGGCCAGTATAGGCAATGAGGGCAGATACATATCAATGGATAATGGTGCGAAGGCGCTGAGTGCTCCCAGCACAAAGGCAATCCATAGCACACGTCCACCTTTTAATGGACTGGCTTGCATGGTAGTACTGGATGAAGATTTCATTATGTAAGATCCTCCTAATCACTTGCTGATCGAATTACTGAATCGAATCTCAAGCAACTCGATACCATTCATAGGCTTGCAAAGCCTGATTGTAGCATTATATACCCTACGCCTTGCGCACCGTCAATACCGCCAGACGTCCGAGAATCCTGTAACTATGGGCCAATCACATGATTGATCTGAGAATGAATCCAAAATTAGTCCATGTAGGGCCTGTTGCAGAATTTTTGTCTATTCTTCGACATGTAGCTGAATTTATCATGAGTTATATGTAACTATTGTTAATACAGCTTAGCTCAAAACAAAGGAGCGAGCAACCCAGTAACATTGCCTCGCTCCTTCGTCGATTGGTCAACCATCTTCTTATGTTGTGGTCTCTGTTACTTCGCTGCAGTCTCCGTTAATCCCATATCTTAGAGGGTTATCGTTTTCGTAGCAATATGCTCTTGGAAGGCTTGGTCATGCTCAACAAAAACCATTGTCGGCATAAAGTTTTTAATTAGCTCTTCTATTTGCATACGCGAATACACATCAATAAAATTTAGCGGCTCATCCCAAATATATAAATGCGCTTTTTCACATAAGCTTTTAGCAATAAGCAGCTTTTTCTTTTGTCCACCTGAATAGTGGGATAAATCCTTTTCAAATTGGATTCGGTCAAAATCCATTTTTCGCAAAATAGCTTTGAACAGCTGTTCATCAACCTGATTTTCTTCAATAAAGTCAGATAGCTTTCCCTTTAAATGAGAGGTGTCTTGTTGCACATAAGAAATGACAAGTCCTGAACCCACACTCAAAGCACCCGTATGCTGGAGCGGCTGCCCTAGAATCAGTTTTAGAATACTACTTTTCCCACTGCCATTCCTTCCCTCAAGCACCACACGATCTCCTTGTTCCACACAAAAGCTGATTGGCGTGTTCACAAATTCACCATCATACATCACAGCCACATCCACTAACTGTATTAGTTCCTTGGACTTGTATTCTAATGGCTCTACCTGCAATGCCTCTGTTTTTTCAACATTTTTTAGCAACTTCGACTTTTCTTCAATAGCCTTCTGTTGCCTTGATTCCAGGCTCTTTGCACGTTTCATCATTTTTGCAGCTTTATGCCCTACATATCCCTTGTCCAATTTAGAGCCGGAATTGGTTGTGCCATTTTTGGATGCTTCGACTTGATTAGACCAATTCGCCGAGCGCTTTGAAGATTGCTGCAGCCTTCCAATGTCTTTTTGCAAGCGTTCATTGGTTACTTCCTCATGCTCCTGCTGTCTATCAAAATTCAGCTTCCAAGAAGAATAATTACCACTTTGAACTTCTATATTGGCTCTGTTTATGGACAAGATGTGATCCACACAGCCATCCAAAAAATTTCTATCATGCGAAATTAGGATAAACCCTTTTTTCCTTTTCAAATAATTGGCGACCAACTTTCGCGCATGCGTATCCAGGTGATTCGTCGGCTCATCAATTAATAAAAATTGTCCTTCATTCAAAAAAAGTGCAGCAAGCAACACCTTTGTTTGTTCCCCGTTCGATAATGTCTCAAAGGGCCGGTACATCGCTTCGGCGTCCATATCTAGATAAGATAATTCTCGAAGAAATTCCCAATCTTCAGCCCGAGGGCAAATTTCGTCTAGTATTTCATGTGTAAATCTGCTTTTATCTGAAACTGGATATGGAAAATAATTAAATTCGACGGAAGAAATAATTGTTCCGCTGTAATCATATTTTCCTAATAGTAGATTAAAAAAAGTGGTCTTGCCTCGTCCATTTCGACCAATAAATCCGAGCTTCCAATCAGTATCGATTTGAAAGCTAACATCTTCAAAAATATAATCAAAGCTGCTTGGATAAGAAAACGTCAGGTTCTGTACTTGAATCATTGACATGTAAAAGTTCCTCCTTTTTATAACCCATTACTTCTTATAAAAAGTCGGTACATATCCATCTATTTTCATGTTACTCCGTATAAGTTGATGGATATCAACGACCTATACGGAGTAAATCATGTGTAACAATAGCGTCTGTACTCATGCCGCACCTCTCCTTTTGCATTCGGCCATGACTTTACGTTCGGTTAAGGATCAGGACTCCCCTTGATAATGAATACTTTCTCGATAAAAATACATAGGCTGAAACGGTACCCGCATCACAAGGTTTGATCCCACATAATCCTAACATGGCAAACGGAATACCATCAATTCCTGCTCCGGTTCCATGGATGTTCGAACGCCAGTCATAGGCACAAAAATAACATCTACTTCAAAAGAAGTAAAGCCTTATTCTCCTTGGTTGAAGATCAACATTTTAAAGCTAGATATATCTCCAATTCGGCTCCCTCCCCTCATTTACCTCAATAATTTGCAAATCATTCTGGCATTTTATCCTCCAATATACCGGAAATAACTATTAATTAAGGTTATCAGAGTCATACTCCTGATTTATATATTTAGAACAAATTGCTTAGTCCCCGAAAAAAATATAGAAGGATTTTCCATATATATGTCGAATATTTCTATTACACCTATTTTATGAAACTGGAGAGCTGCCATGGTCTATGACGGAATTATTATTGGTATTGTTGTCGGCTTATTTAGAGGTGGGTGGCAGCTTGAAGGGCTCCGCCGACTGGGTCAGCTGAGATTAAAGGCTGGTTGGGTATTCCCTCTGCTACTGCTTGTACAACTCGTTATTTTCTACCTGCAAGGCAAGTTCGCGTTACTGGCATCTATGAATGGCATACTGTTCATGGCAGTATATGTCACAGGAATGATCTTTCTGTGGCTCAATCGACATCATCCGGGATTTACACTCATTCTGATAGGCGTGCTGCTTAATTTTCTGGCCATGGCGGTCAATGGCGGGCGGATGCCTGTGTCTCTGACGGCTTCGACGATACTTGGTCCATATTATATGGAGCTGCTATCATCGGGGGAAGTCATATCCAAGCATGTCATGATGGACACCTCCACGCGATTACCCTTTCTCGGGGATATTATTCCATTATCCAGCCCATATCCACGAACACAGGTCATTAGTATCGGAGATGTCATTATGAATCTGGGAATCTTCTTTCTGATACAGCATTTGATGGTGCCCAAGAAGAAGGGATATAGTAGCGCTAATCCGCATCATGCCTGATTTCCATGCAAGATTGCCGGCACTAGCAGTCATCTTGCTGAAGCTATACTTCAAGAGAGGAGGTAATCCTAGATGAATTCGCTCAAATACTCTCGCGTCCTGATCAATGCCATCATTATTGTATCTGCTGTCATTGCCTTGACTTCCGGGTACAAGATCGGAGGCTAGCGACCAGTCTTGTTCCTGACAGATTGGACACAGGCTGGTTACCCAGCCTGTTTTTTTATTTTCTCATGGAAATGCTGATACATAACCATGGCAAGGAGAATCAAAATGAGGTTATTTAATCTGTTGCTTCCGCACGTCACACCGATCCGGATTTATATTCTCAGCATTTGCTTGCTCGGTGCCAGTGTCTTTACGTATGCGAATCATCTGTCCTTTCTCCATTATTCCCTGGAGCAATGGATAGTTGTGTATGCACTACTGGGCGCCGTAATGGTACTGGAGCACTTTACCTTCCAGATTCCCCCGGCGAGCAATAAGCAGTCTATGGACACCTCGGTATATCTGGCCTGCATTTTCGTATACAGCCTGGAGATGGCTATTTTCATCCTGCTGCTGAGCAGTATCATTGCGGCTGTGCGTGAACAATCGCTGTCATGGTGGAAGCACGCTGTCAATTTCTCCATCTACTCCATGTCCATGTTTGTAGCAACACAGGTATTTACAGCTAGCGGAGGACAGACAGGTCCGCTGGACAGCTCCCAGCTTGCGGCATATCTTCTAGCAATGATCAGTTATTTCGTCATCAATACGCTCACGCTCGGCTTGTACTTCTATATTGCCTACAAGGAATCCCTTAGCGAGCTTCGCAAAGCATTTTTTGCAGAATCCTTGCTTGTGTACGTATGCACTCTCCTTCTATCGCTCGTGCTGACGGTTCTGTTGTATCATAATGGATTCCTGGGACTGGCTATCTTTTTGGCACTCAGCAGTCTGCTCTCACATGCCTTCAAGCTGCTGTTCCATATGTTCCGTGATGTCGAGCAGAAGGCGAATGTAGACCAGAGGACCGGATTATTTAACCATACGCAGTTCGAGAATGTGTTGAATTGTAATGTGAAGACGGCGAGAGGACACAGCACTCCCTTATCCTTGGCGCTAATCGACATTGATGACTTCAAGGCGTATAACGACCATTTTGGCCATCTGAAAGGAGATCAGTTACTTGGATTTGTAGGTGCTCTGCTACTGAAGGAGACAGAAGATACCGATATTACAGCCTACCGCTATGGCGGCGAGGAATTCTCCCTGCTGCTCCCTGGATACCATGCTGATGAAGCCGCTCTCTTCGTCAATCGACTGCGCAAGCGTCTGAATGACTCTCTATTTGAAGGTGTGGAGATATTTCCACACGGCTGTCTGTCCTTCTCTGCGGGGATTGCCGAATATCGGATAGACATTTATGATAAATCACAGTTGGTAGAACGAGCTGATAAGGCACTCTATTATGCCAAAAGACAAGGGAAGAATACCGTTCATATCTCCGGCAGCCTCGACAACCTGGAGCGTGCCATTGATCTGAAGCAGGATATTAACGATATCGAGCAGCAGCTCAAGCTGTTCCTGTACAAGGACATCGACACCTTCAAGCACTCCAAACGGGTGTTCAAATACGCCAACGATATCAGCAAAGTACTGAACCTCAGTCCTGAAGAGAGATCCCGCTTCGTGCTGGGGGCCCTGATTCATGATATTGGTAAGCTGGAAATACCTTGGTCGATTCTGAACAAGAAGGAGCCACTGACCTGTGACGAATGGAATATGGTGAAGGGACATGTAACCTGGGGTAAACGTATAGTAGAGGCGAATGGCCGCTTCGCAGAGCTCATCCCCTTCATCGAGCTGCACCATGAGCGTTATGATGGCGGCGGATATCCTTATGGCTTTGCCGGCGAAGAGATTCCCTGGCTATGCAGGATGCTAACCATCATTGATTCCTTTGACGCCATGACGACAGAGAGACCCTACCAACGAACGAAGACCTTCGATGAAGGCCTGGACGAGCTACGTAAATGCTCCGGCACCCAATTCGATCCGGTCCTTACAGAGATTTTCATTGAATACATCACAAGCATACGCCCTGTATCGGATCAGGTATAGAACCTGAATTCGACAGTAAAGGAGAGTACATGACCTACAGAGATATCAAGCGGATGATTCTGTTCATTCCTGCAGTTACAGTCGGATTATGGGAGTATGTTCGACATCAGTTCCTGATGCCCTACATTTCTATGGAACTCGGCAATTGGCTGACCCCTGTTATTCTACTCCTCGTCAGTATTACGCTGCTGAACAGGCTGTTCCATATGATGGAGACGGCACGAGCGGAGCTGGAGCGTGAACGGGCTGCCAAGGACCAGCTGGAGTCCAGAGAGCTGCTTGCAAGAGAGCTGCATGATGGTATTGCTCAGTCCCTTTTTCTACTATCGGTAAAGGTGGATAAGGCAGAACGCTCAGCAGAAGCTGCAGCCTTACCGCAATTCTGGAGCGGCATCCGCAAGACTCTACATGAAATGGATCGCTATGTCCGCCAGGCCATCTCCAATCTGAGAGAGGTCGAGCCTACACATCCGTCAGCGGAATTCTCCGCATTGCTGCAGCGCGTAGAGGACATTACGAGGGATGTCTACCCGCAGGCCGGACTAGACTGGGACATTCAAGACAAGCAGCTTACTGCCTTGGAGCAGATTGAACTGCTTGCCTGTATAAGAGAAGGGCTATTGAATGTCCGAAAGCATGCTCAAGCCACAGAGGTGAACGTAAAGGGTGAACGTCTGCCGGGGCAGGGCTGGAGAGTCATTATTGCCGATAATGGCGTAGGATTCGACGATCATCCTCTGGAGCGTAAAGACCACTATGGACTACAAATCACCAAAGAACGCAGTGAGAGACTCGGCTGGATGTTCCGATTCGTCCGATCGAATGGCCAGACAACACTTGAAATCAGCAAGGAGGTACAGGCATGAATCTACCTGTCCGCGTTATGATCGCCGATGATTCTGCACATGCACGTGAAGCTGTACGGGACATTCTGTCTGAAGACGACTCCTTTGAGATTATTGCCGAAGCCTCCAGTGGGGCCGAAGCATTAACGTTGACCGAGGAGCTGATGCCCGACGTGCTGCTAATGGACATACGCATGCCCGATATGAACGGACTAGAAGCTACGAGCTTGATCAAGCTGCGCTTTCCATATGTCAAGATTGTGATTATTACCGTATCGGACGATGTAACGCACCTGTTCGAAGCGTTGAAGCGGGGAGCTCAGGGATATTTATTGAAGAATCTGTCTCCCTCCACTTGGCTGGAGTACCTGCAAGCCATCGTAAGGGAAGACGCGCCACTCAGCCGAGAGCTGGCTTATCGGATACTGCAGGAATTCCCAACCTCACCGAAGGGGAACGAGGCAGCACATGGCTTGACTGCACGCGAGCGCGAGATTCTCAATTGGGTCGCTTCAGGCAAGACCAATCGTGAGATCGGCGAAGGCCTCTTCATCTCGGAGCAGACCGTGAAGAATCATCTCAAGAACATCCTGCACAAGCTGCAGTTGGAGAATCGAGTACAGCTTACGCGTTATGCCATCGAGCAAGGCCTGGTCGAGCGCGACCCCGGAACTCCCCGGTAATGATTTTGGCTCAGCTATCCAAATGAACAATGGCTCTAATGCAGCGTGATTCGATACTTACGAGAAGTCATAACATAGACTCATGCTATAAACACATACTAAAGACGCATACTATACACGCAGAGATTAGACCAAGAGGCCGTGCACAGGAGGTGCAAAGGTGGATCTGCTGTTATCGTAGTGCGTCTTTTTTGCCTATTTTTCATATAATCGTCAAATTTAATCGTATAAAACACACCTTTATAGCCCTATATGGTGATGTTCGCACTTGCCAGCAAGACTTTATAATGAACTTTCGTATACTAGCATTGGAACTAAATTTTTTTTAAGGGAGGTCGCGTGACTCATGCTCATCATACACCGTCGGGCAGTGACCATCCTGATCACCGTCCTTTGCATGTTAGGCATACTGGGGTTACCTGGGGTCGCTTGGGGACATGCCTCACTGATCCAATCCTCTCCAGAAGCCAATGCGGTACTTGAGGAGGCACCCGAACGAGTTGAGCTAACCTTCAACGAACCGCTACAGACTGCGTTCATGTCCATTCAGGTGACGAATCAGGATGGGCAGCGTGTAGATACAGGTGAAACCAGACTCTTGCCGACTAACTCCAGCGTTATGGAAGGGGATCTGAAGACCGATCTGCCCTCCGGGGTCTACACCATACAGTGGCGGGCAATCTCTGCGGATGGGCACCGAATTGAAGGGATTATTCCGTTTCAAGTTGCTCTGGCTGGTCAGACCGGGGAACTCCCCCTGACTACAACGCCGATCAGCTCTGGCGAGACTGAGCAGACTCGTATCGACCTCGTTCTGATTCGCTGGCTGATGTACCTGGGGATTTCGATGCTCTTTGGAGGGCTTGTGTTTCGACTGTATGTACTACAACAGGGCTGGGGTACCACAGACTCCGGGAAGGACAGCAGCATTGATAAGCAAACAGCCAGAAACAGGCTACGAGCACTGACCATTCCACATCTCCCTGCCTTGTTATGGAGCGGATATGCCGCTCTCACTGTTGCCGTAATTCTGGCGCTTCCCCTTCAGGTATCCTGGGATGCTGCTGTACCTATCGCCCAAGGATTCAGTGGGCAACTCATCGGAGAGGCACTACGCTTCACTCATGCAGGCCAGCTATGGTTCGTTCAAGTTATGCTGCTGCTGATCATCAGTGTCACTATGATCTATGCAAACGACCGTGAGCAGCCTATTGCCAAGCAACGCCGATACGCACACTTTACTGTGATTCTGACTCTGGCTATTATGCTGGCCAAGGCCTCAGTAGGGCATGCAGCAGCGGCTTCGTTGCCTATAGCAGCCATTCTGGCTGATTGGGTACACTTTGCAGCAGCAGCCTTCTGGATCGGATCGCTTAGCGTGATGCTGATCTGTATGAGCGTACAACGGCGTGTAATGGCCCCCGAGGAGCACAAGCTCCTCATGGGTGACCTGCTGCGAGGCTTCGGCGGCTGGGGCATTGTGGCGACAGCGCTGTTGCTTGGGACGGGGGTTTATACCTCATTTGAATACCTGCCTTCACTAGAGGCACTCGTATCGACTGGTTACGGCTGGACCCTGCTAGGCAAAGCCCTCCTGATGCTGATGATGCTCGGGATTGCAGGCATTCAGTTCCGCAGGGTGCGCAAGCCACAGGAAGTCCCCCCGGTAGGTAAGGGTATCCGATGGGAGCTGGGGGCCGGGATCGCTGTCCTGCTACTCGCAGCACTGTTGACTCATTTGTCACCTACACCGGCTCCATCTACAACTACATCTCCATCTCCGGTAGCCAGCGCTTCCTTCCAAGCTACCCAGACGGATGAAGCCAATCATCAGGTCACATTGACTGTCCAACCGACGCGGGTCGGCAGTAGCACCCTCGGGGTAACGTTCACGGATCAGGCAAATGTGCCTGTCGAAGGCATACAACAGGTGACGCTGACCCTTATACCGGAGCAGGCTGAGCGCACAGCACAGGAGATTATCATACCTGCCCAAGCAGAACAGCCGTTCACAGCCACAGAAATCTTGCCTGTTGCCGGAAATTGGACCATACAGGTACACGCCTTGACGGCATCTCTGGACTCTATTGATGCGGAGTTCACCGTTGCCGTATCTGCCGACTAAGCTACGAGCGCATGTAATTCGGCCCTTGAACTTACATCGGAGCTTTACAACGCCCTTTTGCTTGATTTTGTCTGTAACAATTAACGAAGTATCCTAATTCAATCATAAAGAGAGGTATTCAATATGTTCACACGATTCAAGAAGCACTCCCGTCCATTCACCAAGCTCATGGCAACGCTGACTACAGCTACTGCAGCGATGCTGCTGTTCGCTGGCATTGCTAGTGCTCATGTCACTGTTACCCCTGCGGTATCCAAACCTGGTGCCTGGGAGACCTATACAATGAAGGTCCCTGTAGAGAAAGAGGTTGCTACCAACAAAGTCGCGTTGAAGGTGCCTGATAATGTAGATTTCAAACAATATGAGCCCGTGCCTGGCTGGACTGTCGCCATTGACCGCAATGCGGCGGGAAAGGTCGACACCGTCACCTGGACATCCGAAGGAGATGGTATTGAAGCTGGTCAGTATCAACGCTTCAGCTTCGTAGCAGTTAATCCCTCAGGAGATGCAGATGTCACCTGGAATGCTTTCCAATACTATGCTGATGGAAGCATCGTTGAATGGACCGGCGGGGAAGGCTCCCAACGTCCCCATTCCATCACCAAGGTCACTGCTGATGATACTGCAGTAGCGGATACAGGACATTCCCACGGTAACGCGGATGGCCATCATACTGAAGGGGATCTGAGCGGGGGCACTACAGGATCAGCAGACAATAATGAGGCCTCCAATGATACGGCAGCTACAGATTCATCGACAGGTAGCACAGCACCAGAAATTGCCGAGGAGCAAGCTGGTACTCCAGCGCAGACGGATGCTAGCACTGGACAGACAGCATCTGGCACGGAGACTGCTGCTTCTCCTATGAACACGAGTACAACTGTAATCAGTATTGCTGCTCTTGTCATTTCACTGGCAGCTCTGACGCTAGCGATCCGTAATCGTCAACGTCGATAATCCAGACACGACAATAAGAAAAACGTCTATCGTCGTACTTTCTCAGAAGACAGACCGCATTTAATTGAAGTTTTTCTTGCGATGATTGAATAGTTCAACTCCGCTGAAAACTTATATATTCAATCATCTAAAGAAAAACGTCTATCGTCGTACTTTCTCAGAAGACAAACCGCATTTAGCTGAAGTTTTTCTTGCGATGATCGTATGGTTCAGCTCCGCTGAAAATTTATATATTCAATCATCTAAAGAAAAACCTCTATCGCCGTACTTTCTCAGGAGACAGACCGCATTTAGCTGAAGTTTTTCTTGCGATGATCGTATGGTTCAGCTCCGCTGAAAATTTATATATTCAATCATCTAAAGAAAAACGTCTATCGTCGCACTTTCTCAGAAGACAGACCGCATTTAGCTGAAGTTTTTCTTGCGATGATCGTATGGTTCAGCTCCGCTGAAAATTTATATATTCAATCATCTAAAGAAAAACCTCTATCGCCGTACTTTCTCAGGAGACAGACCGCGTTTTGTTGATCTAAAAAAACACCGCTTCTTTCGACAGGTGTAGCACACAAGGTGCTCGCATCGCCGAAGAGAAGCGGTGTTTTTTTAAGGGATCAGCTCTCCCGAACCTTGAAGAAGGAGATCAGTTCCTGTAGCTGTTGCGATACCGTAGACAGCTCATCAGAGGCCGTCACGATCATCGCCATGGAGGCTTCCTGCTCTGCCGTAGATTCCTGAATTTGCTTGCTGCTGTTCGCAGCCTTACTTACACTAATAGATAATTCCTCCGCAGTCGCTGTCATTTCCTGAGTACTTGCGGATATTTCTTCAGTAGAGCTGGAGATATCTTGTATCTGGTTAGCAACTTTATTCGTGGCTGCCATGATATTCTCGAAGAATTCACCCGTCTCTTGAGTGACATTCAGGCCCTTGTCGACCTCAATCGAACCCTGCTGCATGGCCACTGCTGATTTCCCAATGTGCTCTTGAATCTCGTCAATCAATCCACGGATTTGCTGCGCTGATTCCTGCGACTGCTCAGCCAGCTTGCGAACCTCCCCGGCTACTACAGCGAAGCCTCTACCCTCTTCCCCTACACGCGCGGCTTCAATCGAGGCATTCAACGCCAGCAGGTTGGTCTGATTGGCAATCTCCGTAATCATATTCACGATGCTGCTAATCTCATTAGAGCGATTCTCCAGCGAACGGATCGAGCTTGAAGTGTTGTGCACGGCGTCAGAGATTAGGTTCATCTGCTGGATGACCTGACTCATCCGTTCATGACCCGCGCGGGAACGCTCCTCCATACCTAGAGCCTCATCTGCCACATCTGCGGAGCTACTGGCGATCGTCTGTACTACGGTTGACATCTCTGCCATGGATCGCGCACTTTCGATCGTCGCCTGATCCTGAGAGTTAAGCCCTGTGGAAATCTCTCGAATATTGCCACTAATCCGTTGAATGCTGCTGTTATTGGTCGCTGAGATCTCCATCAGGCTTTGGGACGAGCTTGACAGCTGACCTGCGGTTACTTGAACCTTATAGATCGTATCATTGATCCGCCCGATCATCTCATTGAACTTCTGGTTGATGACACCCAGATCATCTTTTCCCGTCTCTATTGCGATATCCAGATTCCCTGTGCTCACTTCCTCGATGCCCTGCATCAGATTGCGAATCGGACGCAGCGTCTTCTTCAGCAAAATGAACTGCAACACGATACACAGCAGCAGGAAGGCCACCAGGAAAATAGAGCCGTAAGTAAGCATCTTGTTCAGTCCCTTAGGCACGGCACTCGCATCAATATCGAAATAAAGTGCTCCGATCAACTGACCTTGGTCATTTTTGACGGGATAGATCATCGTTGTCCAGGTTCCGTAATCGTCGGTATAGAAGGTACTGAATGAAGGCTTGTCATCCTTCATCATATGTTCAAGAGCCGCCACATTCTCCTGAGGCAAAGGATACATGGCACCTGCTGGCAGGTTATCCTTCTCAAACGGCTCTACAAGATTCGTAGGAATTGCAATGACGGAGGTATGGTTACCGCCCTCAAGCTCTACCCCAAAAATATAGGCCTGTGCAATGTTAGGATAGAACTCATGAATCGAATCCAGGTAATCCCTCAACTCCTTTTGCACAGGACCTGCATAGCTTTTTTCATCTATTGCTGCAACGACCTTGCTTACGTCCAGATCATTGGACCACTTCAGAGTCATGACTTCAGCCTGATCATACAGTTGCTCCACCAGTATACTTTTCTGAAGCTGGTAGCTTGATGTAATTAATATAACGCCGATAAGAACAATACTTCCGAAGGAAATCACAAGATTTTTTACAAAAAACGGGAGCGTACTCCACCGTAACCTATTAAACAAGACGACTCACTCCTCCATAATATGTTGAAAATGGACAAAATAATACTTCTTCTACGGACCCACTATCCGAATTAGCTTACTTCAAAAGGTATAGTAATCATGTTGTGTCTTTTCTATAAGCGTCTACATACTCTCTAAATACTTCTATCTAGTCATGGTTATGTATTGTTCTCAAAATATGGGCCTTCTGGACTCATGTACTAGGACCTCCAGACTTATAGTATTCATGGAATATATCGAGATCAAGCTATATTTATGTTAGTTACATCGAAAAAAACGGTCCTTTAGAACTAAAATATTATCCTTTTTTTCGACATCTTTTTCACTTTTATACTCCTTTCCTTGCATACATGCCGCTGCCACCATTGAGTGCATTCTATCGCTGCATAACGCAAAAAAAGCTGCCGAAGGACGAGTGCACGCATCCCTTCCTGACCAGCAGCTTTGATGACTATCCACACTTACTTTACCTATATTTGCATAAAAAATTGCATCTTTGCTATCAACCCGACCTACACTCCAGTCTGCTTTCTTCCAAACACCCGATCTTATAACGTCGCCGATCTCCACGACACACTTGTCTTACTCCACTCTCACCACTTCACTTAACTTACTCAAGGATCATACGGATGCCTGTTAATACAATCCCGATTAAAAAGCCCGTCAGCGCGCCATTAATTCGAATCCACTGTATATCCTGGCCCAATTTATCCTCCATCAACGCGATTAAGGTGTCGTTATCCATTTTATCCACGTTCTCACGTACCAGCTTGCCGATCTTTCCATGATTAGCTTCTAGAAGTCCTGTGACAAGGTCCACTGCCTGGGAATTCAGCTTATCCAGTAATCCTTGCTCCTGGCGCACATAATCAATCATCCGCCCAACGACAGGCAGTAGATGACGCTCTACATAGGCTCCATCCTCCATCCCTGCCAGCAATCGGGTACGTAGCTCCTCCAGCTTGGCATGAATAAGCTCCTCACCTTGCCAGGAAGCGGCCCAATCTGCCTTCCAGTCGTTCAGACCTTCATACAGCGTATCGTCTGTCGCGAGCCTTCTGACCTGCTCCTTCATCGCTCTCAGGACTGCCTCCCGGCGTGGATGGGATTGCATTCGCAGTTCATCGATTCGCTCAAGCAGAAAATGACGAATCATCTCGCCCATACGCTCCTCATTCAGATAGCCCATAAATGCATTCACCGCGAACTGCATCAGCCCATTAAGCTGGAGGCCAGCAATGGCCTGCATCCCCATGGAGCCTAGCGTATATTGACTATCCGGCTTCATTAGCCAGGATTCAGCCTGCCCCAGAGCATAGTCAAGCACCTTGGAATCGTAGCTCTTGTCCACGATTCCCTTCGCCAATTGCTCCAGGATTGGCCTTGTATCCATAGCTGTGACCTGATGGCGAATTTCTGCAGTGAGCACAGGCACCAGCCCCTCGAGCGGAATGTGCTCAACCAGCCGCTTTGCTATATGGTCGATGGTCTTGGAGGCCTGTGGAGTCTCCAATCCTTTTTCCAGCGCATTCACCACCAGCTCAGCCAGACGAGCTCCATGGATCTTGGAGGAAATACTTTCCTTGTTCAAAAGATTATTCTCTACAGTATTAACAAGTGCATCCGTTAGCTTCTCACGATTCTTTGGTAATAGTGCTGTATGGGGGATAGGAATCCCCAGCGGATGTCGGAACAACGCGGTGACTGCGAACCAGTCCGCTAATCCTCCAACCATGCCTGCTTCGAATGCGCCCGTCACAAGACGGACACCTGGTATATGTTGAAAAGGTAACGTAGCCGCGAAGCCCGCCCCCATAATGACAAGCGACCAGGTGGCCGCCTTCTTGGTCTGTTTCGGTTTTGCCATGTTCATCCTCCATCATTAAGCCTGCAATCATCCTTTGGAACCATATTATCACCGTCCGTGGAAAATCCCAAATTTCAACGTTATTTTCTGCCCAGATGCAGCTTGTATCCGTTAAAATAAGGGTAAATATATAAGGCCGGACTTTCCGGTGTACCATGACAGTGAGGGAGGAATTCAAGTAATGAAGCATTTGCAGGATACAGTCACTTTGAATAACGGCGTCAAGATGCCTTGGTTCGGTCTGGGCGTCTGGAAGGTTGAGGATGGGCAAGAGGTCGTGGACACCGTCAAATATGCCATTCAATCGGGCTACCGCAGCATTGATACAGCTAGAGGCTATAATAATGAAGAGGGCGTCGGCCAAGGCATTCGCGAAACCGGTGTTCCTCGGGAGGATCTGTTCATTACCTCCAAGCTCTTCAATAAGGATCAGGGCTATGAATCCACACTGGAAGCCTTCGAGGGTAGCATGACCCGTCTGGGCTTGGAGGTGCTGGATTTGTATTTGATTCACTGGCCTGTCAAAGGAAAGTACAAGGATACTTGGAGAGCCATGGAAAAGCTATATAAGGAAGGGCGTATTCGCGCCATTGGCGTAAGTAATTTCCAGATTCATCATCTGCAGGACCTGATGAGCTCCTCCGAGATCATTCCGGCTGTGAATCAGGTAGAGTTCCATCCCCAGCTCACACAAGTGGAGCTACGACGCTTCTGCAAGGAGCAGGGAATTCAGCTTGAAGCCTGGTCCCCGCTTGGTGGTGGTGCTCTCCTGGACAACAGTACGCTTAAGGACATTGCAGCGAAGTACGGAAAATCAGTAGCACAGGTGATCCTGCGTTGGGATCTGCAGCATGGTGTCATTACAATCCCCAAATCTGTCCACGAGGAGCGTATTCGAGCCAACGCTGACATCTTTGATTTCGAACTGACTCCAGAGGATATGAAGCAGATCGACGCATTAAATGAGGACAAGCGCACGGGCCCGGACCCGGATAATTTTAATTTCTGACCATTTCAAAACTATTGCTAGCTTTAATGATTGATGGGATCGTGATTAAGCTCGGGGTAGCCTTATCAGCTGCCCCGATATTCGAGGACCAGATGACGAAGTATCAGGGCAATGGATATGCCAACTTCCAAGTCTATAGCCCCATCATCCTTCGGTGGGAATCATTCAATAATGTTGGTGATGTTGGTCATTTTGGGTGATGCTGGTCAGGTTGACCAGACTGAAGGTCACATGATTTCCATAGTAAATCTCTGTATAATGAGCTTCATAAGAGCAAGCTGTAGCATACATAGACTGGCAAGGAACCCGTTCAGGGCAAGAGCTAATCCTTTAGCCTTGACTGGCATGTTTACAGCCGCAAATAAGCGGTACTTAGTGTGATTAGAGATCAGATACAGGAAGGATGACTCGAATGACTGACAACATGGAGGATACGGTAGCCGAGAATGAATATGGCTTTGCCGCAATATATAGTGTAGAGCTGCTGCTCAAGGAGCCGCCAGTGCTTCAGAGGGACAAGCTTTACGCCAAAATTCAAGAATACACAGGCCCGCTTAACCAAGGGAATGAGAAAAATGGAGCCGCAACGAGTGAGGAGAATCTTGCTGTGTGGGAGCCTAACGAAGAGCATCCAGAAGCATTGCTACATTTCTTCCATCTCAATTATATGGTTGAATATGAGGATGGCTCGTTACCTGCGCAGACTGCGATCGTCCCGCTGGATAGAGCGTATGATCCCTCTACGTATACAACTGCTACTCAACAGGCCTGGCACTGGCCGGATGCAAGAGAAGCTGTGGAGCGTAGCTCCTATTCGTTGATCCTGCATGATCTGGTAGCCTCAGGCTTGCCACACCAGCGAAGACTGGAGCTGTTCACTGGCGTGCTGAAGGCGCTCCTGGAGACCTTGCCTTGTGAGGCTGTGTACTGGAGAGGCAGCGATAAGCTGGTGGAGCCACAAGCCTATCTCGCAGCGCTGGAGGATGGTCAGCTGCTATATGGTGCGCTCAACATCAGGATGTATCAGGCACCAGCTCCCATCGAGGGCAGATCGGATCTGGTCATGGACAGCTGTGGGCTGGCCGCTCTCGGGATTCCTGACGTGCAGTGCCACTTCCATTCCCTTGAGCCTAACGAGATGGCGGGCTTCCTGCTGAATATTGCCCACTATCTCTTCAATCAGGGAGATGTGATCTCCGATGGCGAGACAGTAGGCTACGATGAGGAGCAGCGCTGGGTATGTGAGCATCAATACTCGCTCGTTCAGCCCCGCAGAATCGTGCTCGACATTAATCCTGGACCTCAGCATTATGCAGGTACCTAACGTTGCCTAATCCTTAGGTGATCTGTTCATGCAAGAAATTCTCATACAATTAAGTTTCATACAAGAAAAGCACCTTTACGACAAATCTCTGCTAAAGATTATTAAAGTCTTAAAGCCTACTATTTAAAAGCGTCCTTCCCGCCGAGTACTAAGCTCAGTCTGAGAAGGACGCTCTTCTTTGAAAAAAGTATGCCCTCATTCCTACATCCCCCGCGTATCCCTAACAACACACCTTCAATTCCTGAGGATGTGCTCAAATATTGAAGGAAATACGCCATCTGGCACAGCCTTAACGCGAGATCAGCTTGAAGTCATCAAAGTGGAACCCAGGAGCTACAACACAAGTGACGAGTACAGGCTCATCACCGAGTGGACGAGCTGTCTGCCACACACCTCCAGGCACTAGTCCTTGTGGGGATTGGCCAGCAGCCACATCTGCCCCAAGAATAATAACGGTCTCCTCACCAGGATTCTCGCCATTGCCCCCAAGCTTCAGCTCGATGGGACTACCCGAATGGTAGAGCCACAGCTCATCAGAATGTACAACATGCCACTCCGAGAACTCACCTGGATGCAGCAAAAAATACGTAGATGAGGCTGCAAATCTTGGCCCCGAATAAATATCCGGAAGCACTGGCTTAGGAATCTGGAAGCTCGCCTTCCACATTTCTTTGTACCAACCACCCTCAGGATGAGGCTCCATATCAAGGGCCGCTACAAGCGGAGAGATTTCTTTGCTCATTACAATTACCTTCTTTCAGCTAATTCATTTTAGTTCATACTTATTCATCTTTTATGTCATCCATATCTTGCAATTGGGATACACAGAAGCCGAAGCTCACTTATTAATGTAAAACATGAAGCTGCATTTGTCACGTATGCAATAGGCCCTGTAGCGTTTGAGAGCAATATATGTCATGTTTTCGAACGAAACACTTGGTAACCGCGTTGTATTTGTAAATTTTTATAATATTTTGACATAAATCAAAAATTAAATGTAATAAACCTAACTTGAAACTATCTAATATTTGACCTAATGTATATAAAATAAGTTTATTAGGGGTTTTAATGTTATATTAATTGACGGAAAATTATTGTAATTATCCCTTTGTCATTGTATCATTAGTTAACTATTTTCTATTTTTGCTTTCTTTTGGATGATTCGAACGATTCTACACTACGTTGGATTCGTCAAGGTACTAGAAACGCTGCACGATGATTTGCATAATTCAGTACAATAAGGGCTTCATTATGCAGATGTCAGGCGGCATGTTAAGGAAGGAGGACTTGTTCTGATTGAATTTCGCAATGTTAACAAGCACTATGGTCATTTCCATGTACTCAAGGACATCAATCTTACAATTGAGGAAGGTCAGGTCGTCGTTATTATCGGCCCTTCGGGATCAGGCAAGAGCACCCTGCTTCGTTGTATGAACCGGCTGGAGACGATCTCCGGGGGACAACTGATTGTTAACGGAGTTCCTCTTCATGACAAGCGCGTGGACATCAACAAATTCCGCAGGGACATCGGCATGGTGTTTCAGCATTTCAACCTCTATCCGCATAAGCGGGTTGTTGAGAATATCATTCTCGCACCCATGAAGGTGCTTGGCGTCTCCAAGGCAGAGGCTTCGGCTACAGCCTTGACTTACCTGAAGCGTGTTGGCATCGAGGATAAAGCCGATAGCTATCCGGCGCAGCTATCCGGAGGTCAACAGCAGCGTGTTGCCATAGCACGTGGTCTCGCCATGAAGCCGAAGATTATGCTCTTCGACGAACCCACCTCGGCGCTGGACCCCGAGACAATCGGTGAGGTGCTGGATGTCATGCGCTCATTGGCTCATCAAGGCATGACCATGGTCATCGTTACGCATGAAATGGGCTTCGCCCGTGAAGTGGCAGACCGCGTCATATTCATGGATCAGGGACAGATTCTGGAAGACAGCACACCTGCAGAGTTCTTCGCTGAACCCAGGGAAGAGCGTGCACGCACATTTCTCAGCCGTTTGATCAATCATTAATCTAAATACAAAAGTAGAGAAAGGGGATCATCTCACATGAAACAAAGAATTCAATGGAATGTCTCCATGCTATTACTCGTATCCTTATTCCTTATTCTTGCTGGTTGTGGCGGAGGTACCGACAGTGGCTCAAGTAATGCTGGTACCGGAGGCGGTGAAGAGACTACTGCTCTGGAAGCTATCAAGGAACGTGGCAAGCTCATTGTCGGGGTGAAGAATGATACCAAGCTCTTCGGCCTCAAGAATACAGCCACTGGGGAGATTGAAGGCTTCGACGTTGATGTAGCTAAAGCGATTGCCAAGCAGATATTCGGTGATGAGAGCAAGGTAGAGTTCAAGGAGGTTACCTCCAAGACGCGTATTCCATTACTTCAGAACGGCGAGATTGATATGATCGTTGCTACCATGACCATTACGGAAGAACGTAAACAGCAGGTGGATTTCAGCGAAGTATATTTTGAGGCAGGACAATCGCTTCTCGTTCGGACAGACAGCCCGATTACAGGTATTGATTCGCTGGACGCTTCCACGAAGGTACTGGCAGTTAAGGGCTCTACATCCACCAAAAATATACGGGAGAAAGCTCCGGACGCCACCGTGCTTGAATTCGAGAACTATCAGGACGCCTTCAATGCGCTCAAGGCCAACAAAGGCGATGCTCTGACTACAGATAATGCGATCCTGCTTGGGATGCAGCAACAGGACCCAAGCTTCCATCTGGTGGGCGGCAATTTCACTGACGAGCCTTACGGTATCGCTGTGAAGAAGGGGAATGAGGCATTGCTCCAGGCAGTGAATGATACCTTGACTGAGCTGCACAGCAGCGGTGAATATGACACCCTCTACGAGCAATGGTTCGGCACGAAGCCTGAATAGGCCCGAGAACCAGCATGTACAAGAACTAGCCAGGTACTAGAACCCCCTATCCCACAAATGTGACAACCTAGCTTTTTCAAAATGGCGGAAGGAGCCGCAAGCTGCGAGCTCCTTTCTTTCATGGTGAGTCGAAGATCATCTTGTTCCCATATCGTCTGATGCAACGGAGGTGTGATGACACTAATGCTTGATTTCGACATCAATGTACTATTCAACAACTGGGATCGCTATATAGACGGCTTCCTGACGACCCTTCAGGTCAGTCTGATCGGACTGGTCGGCAGCTTCATTCTGGGTGCCCTGATCGCTGTCTTCCGGATCGCACCAGTCAAGCCTCTTAATTGGTTCGGAACAGCCTACGTCGAATTTTTTCGAAATATTCCACTGTTGATTACTGTATATTTGTTTTACTATGGTCTGGGCTCGTTCGGGGTGAACTTCGATGGGTTCGCAGCGGGGACGATCGGCCTTACTATCTATACCTCCGCCTACGTCGCTGAAGCCATTAGAGCAGGCATTCAGACCGTACCCAAAGGACAAATGGAGGCTGGTCGCTCCTCAGGTCTCAGCTACAACCAGACGATGATCGAGATCATCCTGCCGCAGGCCATCAAAATCTCCCTACCTGCCATCGGTAATCAGTTCATCAATATGTTCAAGAATTCATCCATCCTTGCCATCGTAGCTGGGGCGGACCTAATGCTCGTATCTGATCAGATTAACTCTGATATTTTCATGCCTGTCAGCGTGTATGCTTTTACAGCCATGTTCTATCTGGTTATTACGCTGCCACTTAGCTTCGGGGTGCTGTATCTGGAGAGACGATTGGCCAAAACATCCTAAGGAGGGAAGCCCGACATGGATACATTTTTCACATGGACGAACATCAGATTCATTCTGGACGGCTTCCTGCTTACGCTAGAGGTCGCGTTATATTCGATACTCATCAGTACAGCCTTAGGCATATTGCTCGGGGTGCTGCGCTATACTCGGCTACCAGTCATCTCGCAGATTTCTGCGTTCCTTATTGATATCATCCGCAATCTGCCACTCCTGCTCATTATCTTCTTCCTGTTCCTCGTGCTGCCAGCCGTCGGGTTCTCCGTTCCATTAAAGTGGTCTGCCATCATCGGTCTATCTGTATTTGAAGCAGCCATGATTGCGGAGATTGTGCGTAGCGGCCTCAATTCGGTGGATAAAGGCCAGATCGAGGCAGCCCGTTCCTCTAGCCTTAGCTATACACAGACATTATGGCACATTGTACTACCTCTGGGTCTACGCAGAATGGTGCCTCCAATGGTGAGCCAGTATATTTCGCTCATGAAGGATACGTCACTGGCCGTTATCATATCACTACCTGAACTGACGCATAGTGCACAGATTGCTGGAGCACAGAACCAGTCTTTTGTAATACCTGCCCTGCTGTTCGCAGCTTTCCTGTATTTTTTTGTAAACTATGGCATGTCACTCATCGCCAAGCGATTGGAGGTCCGCACATAACCCGACTTATAGGTCTGGTATGAAGAAAAAAGGAAGGCCCCTCGCAGAAGGAGCCTTCCTTGCCTGTTCAAGCTAAGTTTTTACCACTTCAATCAAGCTAACATTGCCCGGGCAATTCTTATTCCCGCTGCCCCAGCTTGCGCCAGTCCCCTCGTAATACCTGCGCCGTCTCCCCCGCAGTATAGCCCCTTAATCTCCGTCTGGAGATTGGAGTCCAGCTTGGGCCGTGCCGAATAGAATTTGGCTTCCACGCCATAAAATAGTGTATGCTCGGAAGCGATACCCGGCGTTACCTTATCCAGCGCCTCCATCATTTCAATCAGACTGCGCATGGTATTGTAAGGCAACACCAATCCTAGATCACCAGGTACGGCCTCCTTCAGGGTAGGCTCCAGGAAGCCCTCCTTGATCCGGTTGACAGTGGAACGCCGCCCTCTTATGATATCCCCGTATTTCTGCACAATCACACCACCGCCAGACAAGTCATTGGCACGCTTGCAGATTTCACGGGCATATTCATTAGGCTTATCGAATGGTTCAGTGAAGCTATGCGATACGAGTAAGGCAAAATTCGTGTTGGCCGAGCCAAGAGCCGGGTCCTTGTAGGAATGTCCATTGGCTGCCATAATCCCACTATGATTCTCGACCACCACATGACCGGATGGATTGCTGCAGAAGGTACGCACCCGGGTTCCTACTGAAGTATTATAGATAAATTTCCCTTCATACAGATGCTCATTGATCTCCTGCATCACCACATCCGACGTCTCAACCCTCACTCCGACATCCACCTGATTGTTGTACATCTTGATCTTGCGCTTCTTCAGCAATTCTGCCAGCCACACAGAGCCGTCACGTCCCGGTGCAATCATGACCCGATTAGCCTGATAGGTCTCCCCATTCTTGAGCAGGATCCCGCTCACATGATAGTCAGAATCCTTCTTCTCTGCGAGAATATCCTCCACCTCAGCCTTGAAGACCATGTCGATCCGTTCCTGCAAATATTCGTAGATGGATTGCAAAATCTGAAGGTTCTGCTCCGTTCCCAGATGCCGCACCTCTGCACGCAATAGCTTCAAGCCTGCAGCATATCCTCGCTGCTCAATACTGCGTACAGTCTCAGTAGTAGGATCTGTAATTACTGTCGTTGCCCCATGCTCCAGATTAATGGAATCCACGTATCGAATCAGCTCCATTACCTCGGAAGGAGCTATATAATCTGTCAGCCAGCCCCCGAATTCGGTAGTCACATTGAACTTACCGTCACTGTATGCTCCTGCCCCGCCGAATCCGGCTGTAATCGAGCAGGCCGGGAGACATCCGGCATGATCCTTCTTCCCTGCTGGAGGTGGGCACAGTGCAATCTTGCCCTCCAGAATCGGACAGCGCCTACGATAAATATCATGTCCCTTGTCTACCAACAGCACCTTCCACTCCGGTGCCCTCCTGCTCAATTCGTATGCTGCGAAAATTCCCGCCGGGCCTGCCCCGACAATAATGACATCATATGCTTTCATAGCGTCCTCCCCACATGAGCCTGCTCCACCACGGCCTTAAATGAGCGCACAAAAAAATCCCGGCTCTCCATAGGTATGCCGAAGCAGCCTATTCGTAGCCGGGAATTTACGGTTCCCTGTAGAAACCCTCAATCCTGATTATTGAGGTTATACGAACGTTGATTAAATACTGACTGAATGTTGACTAACTGATCATTGAATGTTAACAAATGTCGATGGGTCGTCAAGCTAATGTACGATTCTAGGGTCGAAGGAGCTTCCCTTAATCTCCCCTAACTCATTGTATGCCAGTAAACACGAATGTGTCAAATGATTATTGAAATAACGTTCGTGTTTTAGGGACATCTCACTATGAACACTCCTCTAGCATGCTTAGCTTGTATGCACCCCTAACTTCACTCTCGCATACTATTATATTGACAAGAGTGGCCTTAACCGTTAATATCTTCGTTGTGTCAAGATTGCCAACCATCTCTTAACAGGGATATGACATGGAGATCCGATCTCCCGCTTGATCCATGAAGTATACAAGGGAGCCTTCTCAGGCTAACCTATGTAATTGTACATATATTGCGGATGATATTGACGGGAGAGACCTGCCAGCAAGAGCAGGGCACCGAAGGAGCAAGCTGCACGGCACCCGGCCGACAGTTAATCTCTCAGGTACCCGTACCGTCAACGGACGCGCCTCTGGAGAGAGCGTAAGCCACCAAAGGGGTAAGGCGGGGGATCGCAACCAAGAACCCGCAGCAAACTCTCAGGTACACAGGACAGAGATAAGGGATCACTTCCTTATCCTGTCCTTTTTTGTGCTGACATGACGCGGCAGGATTAGAGTGAACAGATGAATATTAGTGGATACTGAAGGCAAATCATCATGTACAGGAGGAGTTCTTATGCGCTTTAAAGATGTGTTTTCCATTATTGGACCCGCTATGACCGGTCCCTCCAGCTCGCACACAGCAGGGGCCGTCCGGCTCGGACGCATGGCCCATCACTGGGTAGGTAGTACACCCGAGCGGTGTGTCATGACATTATACGGCTCCTTCGCTGATACGTACAAAGGGCATGGCACTGATTTGGCATTACTCGGAGGCTTGCTGGACTATAACACTGATGACGCGAGGATCATTGATGCAGAAGAGCAGGCCAGACGGGCCGGAATGACTTATGAGTTCGTCACAAGCTCGCTACCTGCACTTCATCCCAACACGGTACGAATTGATGCATGGCAGGCCGGTCGTAAGTCCACACTCGTAGGCTCTTCCATAGGCGGCGGGAATATTCAGGTACAGCAGCTCAACGAATTTCGTGTCAATTTGACAGGAGAGCTCCCGATCCTGACCCTGCTACATTCAGATAAGCCTGGTATGCTGGGGGCCATAACTACGGCCTTAGGTGCATCCGGTGTGAATATTGCCTATATGCACGTAGACCGCACCGGTCGGGATGGAGAGGCACTATCAGCTATAGAGACAGATAGCATCATTCCAAGACCGCTTCTGGAATATCTGCAGTCTCTCACCTACATGTACGAGGTGAAGGTGATGGATATTCGTAACACGGCAAAGTAAGCATCAAGATTAGGTTAGGAACAGGAAGGGGCTAGTCACATGCGATTTCGGCATCTGCGTGAATTAAGCGAATTATGTATACAGGAATCCAAGACGATTGGCCAGTTGATGCTCGAAGAGCAATCCAAGGAGAGCGGCAGCTCTCCTGAAGAGATTTACATCCAAATGGCCAAATACTATGAAATCATGAAGGAGGCTGTCCACCGGGGACAGACCGAGGACACGGTATCCCGTAGCGGATTGACTGGAGGAGACGGTAAGCGCCTGGCCGAATACTTGCGTACAGGAGAGGCCTGCTCCGGTGATGCATCGGCCCTTGCTATGGCTTATGCACTATCCGTATCGGAGGTGAATGCCTCCATGGGACGGATCGTAGCTACACCGACCGCTGGTTCGTGCGGTGTCATTCCGGGTGTATTCATCAGTGCGCAGGAGAGATTCGGCTGGGAGGATGAGCATATGGTTCATGGCTTGTTCGCGGCAGGGGCTATCGGCTATGTCATTGCCAATAACTCCTTCATCTCTGGAGCTGAAGGCGGCTGTCAAGCCGAGATCGGCTCTGCCATTGGAATGGCCGCAGGTGCGATGGTAGAACTTAGAGGAGGCTCTCCTGAGCAAGCTATGCATGCAGTCGGACTGGCATTGAAAAATACGCTTGGACTCATCTGTGATCCGGTAGCAGGATTGGTAGAGATCCCTTGTATCGTTCGCAATGGACTCGGTGCCGTAACAGCCTTGGCTGCGGCAGACATGGCCCTCGCCGGCGTGCGTAGTGCCATTCCTTCCGATGAGGTCATTGATGTGATGCTGGAGGTAGGAAGTGCGATGCCAACCCAGCACCGAGAGACTGCCAAGGGCGGGCTTGCCCAGACTCCTACTGGACGTCGTATGACGGAAGGACTCGCTAATCCGAAGAAAAATGCTGCTGCTAACAGCAACCAGCCCATCGGACACGAATAATGTAAGACACTCTGATGTTCTGTTCATTCCGTTCAGTAGATCGCCTATCAGCTGTGCTTTCATAGCCATCTTGTCATTCATCTAACAGCTCCAAATGCGAATGTAGAATTACGTAGGTTAATTGTAATTCGTAGCCTAGTAACAAACATGCCCCTTGATGAACGATATCCGTTCGCCAAGGGGCATGTTCTTTTCGTGTATAGAAATCTGTTTTCGTATCATTCCTATTGCACAGTTACATTTACTCTCGTAGTCTTGCCTGCATACTTAATCGTAATCGTGGCGCGGCCTTTGCTTTGCGCCTTGATTTTGCCATCCTTCACTGTAGCTACCGTGATCTTGGAGGACGTCCAGAGCGCAGGCTTGGTTACATCCTTGTCTGTCCCATCCATGAAGGTGGCTGTAGCCGTCAGTTGTGCTGTTTGCCCTGCCGTCAGAGTCAGCAACACCTCATCTGTCTGCAAATACTTCAACGTATCTACATCTACGCGTACGGTATAAGTTTTGCCGCCATAGTTACCTGTAATGCTCGTCTTACCGTAGGCCACCGCTGTAATTTGGCCATCCTTCACCGTAGCTACCTTATAATTGGAAGTCTTCCACTGAGCTTGGGAAGTAACATCCTTTGTGCTACCATCGCTAGATTTCATAGTGAGCTTAACCGTCTTTTTGTCCCCACTCTTGAGCGACAAAGCGACTTCACTTGCCTCTACACTGGTCGCGATGTCCACTTCAACGGCGAAGGTAATCCTCTGATTACCGTAGCTTGCTGTAATATTTGTTTTACCGCGGCTATTAGCATTTACTAGCCCTTTACTAACCTCGGCTATTTTGATATTACCTGTCTTCCAATCCGCATCAGCAGTAACATCGACTCGATCTGTGCCTTTAATCGCGAACACTTTGAGCTGCTTCGTTTCCTGTGCACCCATGATAATTAATTGCGTCTCGGTCTCAAGCTTATCTACCAGACCTACCTCTACATTCATCGTGTACTTCTTGCTGTTGTAGGTAGCTGTAATAACTGCTTTACCCGAGGATTCACCCTTGACGAGACCCGCACCTGTGACCGAAGCGACTGTAGCTGAGCTAGTTGACCATTCCGCATCCGCAGTAACGTCCTCAGTTCTTCCATCGCCATAATCCGCAGTCAGCTTCGCTTGATAAGTTTCATTCAAATCAATGGTCAGCGTCTTCGTAGATAGTGTGACGTCACTCGGTACATCAACAGCTACCTTCACTGTAGCGTTCTTGCCACCGTAGGAGGCAGTAACTGTCGCCTCACCTGATTTGTAGCCTGTAACTTCGCCCTTGCTAACGAAGACTGTGTCACTGTTACTGGAGGTCCAGTTTGCTTTAGCCGTGATATCCTCTGTCTTACCGTCGATATAAGTTGCTTTCAAGGTAAGCTGTTTGCTTTCCTTCGCCTGCAGCGATACCTTCTCTTCGCTCAGATCTAGGTATCTGGCTGTCTCGACATCTACTTGAATGTTGACAGTCTTATCGCCATATTTCGCCGAAATAACAGCCGTACCTGCAGCATTGGCCATAATGTTCCCCTTGTTGACAGAGGCCACTGACGCGTTGCTGGAGGTCCATGTGCTATCATTTGTCACAACTGCTGTGCTGCCATCTGGATATACCGCTGTAATCTCAATCGCTTTTGTAGCATCCAGGTACATGAATACGTCAGATTCACTGGCCTTCAGCTTGCTTGTAGTGTCTACATCTACAGCAACTGTAGCCGACATTGTGCCGTATTTGGCTGTGATAGTAGCCTGTCCTGCGCTATAGGCAGTAATCTCACCCTTCAGTACATCCGCTACAGTCGGATTGCTGGAGCTCCACTCTGCCTCAGCCGTTACATCCTTCTCTGTACCATCAGGGAAGGTTGCCTTGACCGTCACTGACTCCTTATCCTTCAGCAGCAAGGAGAGTTGACTTTGGTCTACATCCAGACGCTTCACGACGTCTACCGATACGGGTACCGTGACCGTCTGCTTGCCATATACTGCTTTAATTGTAGCTGTACCTGCTCCTACGGCTGTTACTTTACCGTTCAGCACGGTAGCTACACCATCATTATCCGTCGTCCAGTCTGCCTTATTAGCTACCTCAGCAGTAGAATTGTCAGTGTAAGTAGCTGTTAGCGCGATATTAGCCGTCTGGCCAGAACGCAGCTCCAGCTTCTGCACATCCTTGGTTAACCCTTTTACCTTTTTGGTAACACTAACGGCTACCGTCTGATGAAGACCTTGATAGCTAGCACTAATCACAGAAGTCCCTTCAGCCTTGGCAGTGATGGTTCCGTTATATACGGTAGCTACTGCTGAGCTTTCGGTACTCCAATCCGTATCCACCGTTACATTCGTGGTCTTTCCTGTGTCATACACCGCTGTAGCTGTCAAAGAGGCGGTATCTCCCGTTTGTAATGTCACTTCATTGGTTGACAGCACCAGTTTTGTCAGAACCGGATCTGCAGCTGAAGCTACACCGGCAAAAGATCCAATACTCGTCATCAGCATCACTAACACCAAAAACGCAGACCATTTTCTTTTCAAAATAAGTGTCCTCCCAATTACGATAAATATCTCGTCTGTTCTTTTTTCGACGAAAGCACAGGAATTATTTAGGTTTTTAATCAAAAAGGACGACATTTTCATCCCTATGAACGCAAAATGATTCTTAGTACCTACGTTCCCGCAGACCCTAAGAACCATACAGAATGACGCCACCTTTGTAACAATATGTATTTTTTACAATAAAGAAGTTATTTTAACAGATCACTCACCGTCTCGGCCCAGCGCTCCACGACATCACCTGGCTCACGCAGCTTAATCTTGAAGCCGGACACCACCTCTGCATATGACGCTTTGTCCGCACGAACGGCTACCACTCTAGCTTCAAAGCGTTCACGCCTGTAGCGTACTCCCTGTAATTCCGGTAGCTGTGTTAGCATCATGCGGACATAGTATACGATTCCGTCTTTACTAATCACCAGCTTGGCTTTACCTGTGCGCAGGATATTGTTCGTAGTGCGTGTCCCGGGCCACAGCGATATCCGCAGTCGCTCCTGATCCAGCGCCACGACCTCACCCACACTAACCATGGAGGTATGAGGCCACTCGTCCGAGCTAATCGTCAGTAACTGGAAAGCCTCTTGCTGCTTGTCACCCAGATCGCGTCCATTCAATAGTTCTACCAACATAGGGGGTAGAGCCGACTCCTTCATGATTCACAACTCCTTTATACGGGGGATATATGCACTAATGGTATTCTCACCCTAGTCTACCACAATTAAATCCCTAGCCCCTAGCGGAGTTTGCTGCTAGCTCTGTACTCGGTAGGGGTCATACCACATTTGCGTCTAAACACCTGTGTGAAATGACGCATGTCGTGGTAGCCGATCTTCTCTGCAATATCTGCGAGCTTAAGCTGTGGTTGGAGCAAGAGGTTCTTCGCCTCCTCCATTCGTAAAGAGATCACATAGTCTTTATACCCCTGCCCTGTCTTCTGCTTGAACAGCTGGCTGAAATAGACCGGATTCAGGAATACGACTGAGGCCACCCGCTCCAATGACAAATCCTCTGTATAGTGAGCTCGGATATATTGCAACGCTACGTCAATGGTGTGAACGCTGTCCTTCAAGCATGCGTTACTGTCTGCCGCTTCCCTCTCCAGTGGTGTACTTCGCAGCTCCCCTACTACATCAGGAAGTCTGGTGAATTCTTCATGGGGACCGGAATGTGCCACCTGAAAGGAGATTTTCAGATAGCGACGCAAATGAGCCCGTAGCTGCTCAGCCACTCGTTGTCCTTCAGAGATATCGTCCAGTCTTGCGATCCCAAGCAAGCTATGTCGATCCAAGCTGACTACGAAGCCATGCCCTGCAGATTCCAGAAGCTCAGACAGGACATTCTCGATAATAAAATGCTCCAGATGAGTCTTGCGCTGAACGGCTTCCATACGAACCATGTAGAGGTGAAAATCAGGGTAATTCTCCACGAAAGGCTGAATATCAAGCTTTCCAGTATCAAGCCCCAGTGCATACCGTTGAAAGACAGCCTCACGGAGATAACCAAGGCTGCTCCGCAGGAGCTTGCCCTCTTTCATCCGAACAGATTCAGCCTGAGCTTCATCGGCCAGACTTTCCACACATTCCAGTAGCTTCTTCTTGCCAATCGGCTTCAGCAAATAATCCTTGGCTCCCAGGCGAACTGCTCGCTGTGCATACTGAAAATCAGAATGCGCCGAAATCACAACCCATTGCAGATGAGGATGCTTGCGCTTTGATATTCTCATGAATTCCAACCCATCCATGCCTGGCATTAGAATATCGGTAAGAACAATATCTACGGGATGCTCCGACAGAATCATCGCCGCCTCCTCCGTTGACGAGGCCGCATAGATTTGGCTAGACGGCCAGGCTTGGCTGAGCGTGCGTCCAATACCCTGTCGAATCATTTGCTCATCATCAGCGATCAAAATATTCATCTACATTCTCCTCCTCATGCGGAAGTGGAAGCTCTACAGTAACGGTAGTTCCTACTCCGGGTTGTCCGGATATCCGAATCCCGTAGTCCGAGCCGAACATATGATGTAGACGAAGCTGCAAATTCTGTAGCCCGATGCCAGCCCCGCCAGCATGGCTATCATATTTTCCAGGCTCCAGCAGCGCCCATCTCACCTGCTCCAGCCGCCTCTCATCCATCCCTACGCCATTGTCCATAATGGTCAGATACAAGCGCCCCTCCCGGCGACTGGCGATCAGCCTCAGCTCTCCTTGTACATTCTCTCCCTGCTGATTGGTATGAAGCGGCTCCAGGCCATGCTTAACGGCATTTTCAATCAGCGGCTGTAGCGTCATCTTGGGTACACGGATATTCAGCCACTGCTCATCAATATGCACCTTGACCCCCAATCGCCCTTGGAGGCGTGCCTTGATGATGGTCAGATAATGACTGATCTGTTCTACCTCCTCGCGCAGCGTCACATTCGCGCCCTCGTGCCAGTGACTGCTGTATCTGAACATATGCGACAGGGAAAGGACAAGCTCTCCTAATTGATCCTCATTCTTCTCATCCAGCATCCAATAAATCATATCCAGTGTGTTATACAGAAAATGCGGATTCACCTGCGTCTGCAGCGCATGAAGCTCGGCATTCTTCTCACTGACAGAGGATATCTTCACGATCTCGATCAACTCGGCTATGCGTCCAACCATATGATTGAAGGAGTCCACAAGCTGGTTCACCTCCTGATACGAGGTTACCTGCAGCGTACCCCTGAAGTTCCCCGTCTCCACTCGCTTCATCTCCCGGATCAGGCGCTTGAGCGGCAGTGAGATTCTTTTGGATATAATAGAAGCAATCAAAGCAGAGAGAATAATCAGTGCAGGTGCTACTATGAGGAGATAACGCTGTGTCTGTGCCAGCTCTACATTCAAGTCCTTGCTTGGCGTGACGCTAACGACGGACCAATCGACAAAAGGGAGCTGGGATGCAATCATAATCTGTTGATCTCTGCGCTCCACCACCACCGCATCTGCCCCTACAGCTTCTGGCCCCTGTATGACAGGTGGTGGTCGGGAGGTAGTGGCTGACACAATTCGGTTATCGTGTCCGATCAAATACACCTCGCTATTGGGACCAAGACGCAAATTATGCAATGCAGCCTGGATTGAACGTGGCTCGGCCTCGAATAATACGATACCAATCGGCTTATGCTCATCCAGATCGTAGAGCTGGCGTCCGAACGCAAAAACTGGCCTCTTCTCCATTTGGTCAATGACCGAATTCGGATAGACGCCAAGCCAGGCTATTTTCCCCTTCGCGCGCTCAATTTCCTGATACCAATCAGTCTGCGCATAGTCCCGATCAATTACATTCATATAGTTCCCGTAGCTGTACACTCTGCCTGAGTTGGTAAGCACATGAATCCCTATTAAGTCTGTTCTGGAATAATAAATGGCCCCGAGCGTATTCGTAATCTTCTGTTCGCTAATATAGGCGGCCTCAGGAGCAAGCTCCGTACTTGTTCCTAGCAGGCGGACCAATTCAAAATTGTTCGTAATCGACTTGGAGAGACTGCTATACGAATCCAGCAACAGGCTGAACAGCCCAGCGGTCTGCGACACATTTTTGCGTGCCAGATCACTGATCTTGTTGTGATATTCTGCCGCTGTGCGGTTGTAGAAGAGCAGACTGATTGCCAGCACAATACCAGCCATACAAAAAAGAAACAGCACGAACAAACGATATTGAATGGATTGAAATCCTTTAAGCAAGCAGATTACGCTCCTTTCTCGCTTGTGCTGTTTCTTCTTCGCTTGTTAGATGATCCACTACCCCTTCACTGCACCAGCAACCATTCCTTTGGTAATTCGCTCTGAGAGCACAAAGTAGATGATGATGACTGGCAGGGCTCCCATGACGAGATAGGCTCCAATATTGCCATAGTTGACGGAAAACTGACTGACGAAGGTGTATATGCCAAAGGGAAGGGTCTTGAGACGCTCCGAGGAGATGAAGGTCGCGGCCAATATATACTCATTCCATATATTAATGAACGTTAGAATACACACCGTCATCACTGGAGGCAAAGAGATGGGTAGAATGATGCTTCGATAGATCCGATAGATGCTGGCACCATCCATGTACGCCGACTCCTCAATTTCATGGGGGATCGAGCGCATGAAGCCACTTAGAATAAATACGGCAATGGGTGTCTGAAAGGCAATATAGGGAAGGATTAATGATAAATGTGTATTGAGAATTTTGATATTCTTGAACATGACCATCAACGGCAGCAGCGTAGCCTGCATCGGAATCATCATGCCTACAAGAAAGACGAGCATAACGATTGAGCCATAGCGCCAGCGGAACCTGGTAATCGCGTAGGCTGTCATGGAGCTGAGCAGAATGACACAGACCATCGTAATGCTGGTTACGAACACACTGTTGGACAAGTATTGCAGATAGCTACCCGATTCATAGGCTTCCTTATAATTCTGCCACTGTGGGACATCAGGAAGCGCGAAGAAGCTACCGCCCAGGATCTCCTCATTCGTCTTGAGTGAATACGTCAAGAGCCAGAATAACGGGTAGATCTGGGTCACGACCAGGACCGCCAGCAAGGCGTAAATGAACGATTTTTTCACTACTCTCATCTGCTGCTCGGCCTCCTTAGCTTACCTTATTTTCGATTCGTTTGAAAACAAAATTAATGATGATGGTGAACACCAGACAGAACACTACGAGAAACGTCGCCAGCGCACTGCCATAGCCGTACTTCATGGACAAGAACGACATGTTATACATATAGGTAGCAACTGTATTTGTAGCATTAGCCGGCCCGCCTCCCGTCATGACCCAGATCAGATCAAAGGATTGCAGTGAACCGATAAATGCCAGTACAATTGATATTTTCAAAATGGGTACAATCAGGGGAAAAGTGATATGATAGTCCGCCTTGAAGCCTTCTGCTCCATCAATCTTCGCCGCCTCGTACAGCTCGCCGGGAACATTCTGTACCCCCGTGAATTGAATCAGCAGATGGTAGCCAAAATACTGCCATAACGCCACAATATAGATTGAATACATCGCAATCGCGGGCTCCGTCAGCCAGTTGCGCACCCAATCCTCCAATCCCAGAGAGATCAGCACACCGTTAATCATGCCGCCCATGGAGGCGGGGTTATAAATAGTCTTCCAGAGCTGACCAATGATGACAACGGACAGGATGACAGGCATAAAATACAGAGTTACGAGTGAGTTAGCCTTGCGTACATATCTATTCAGCAATATCGCAATGAACAGACAGATTGGAATCTCGGCCATAGAGAAGACAGCGAACATCAACGTCCGCTTCACGGCTGGCCAGAACAAAGGATCATCGAACAGAAACTTCTGAAAGTTGTCCAGTCCAATGAATCTGGCTCCGGCAATCCCGTTCCAGTCCAATAACCCGGTATAGATCGATACCAGAATCGGAATGAACACCATGCATACATATAGCAGCAAGCAAGGCAGAACGAATATCGCAATTGTACGGGCACTGACCTTTAGCACATTCATGATTTACCTCCTTGTCTCATCTCTATCCCTAACAAATCTATCTGTAGCCAAGAGAAGGGAAGGACCGGATGGCCCCTCCCCCATTGCAGATGGTCAGGATGGTGATCAGTTCAAGATCCTCAGGATTGCTTATTGTAGCTTTGGTGGGAAGCTGTGAGCAGATTTATTTATTGGCCTCAAAGGCTGCCTGATGCTCCTGAGCTACCTGTGCAGAATCCACCTTTTGTACGAATAGGTTCTGGATGCTGCTGAGATGTACCTGAGTTACTGCAGGATTCATAGTGTTGTCAAATGCAAGGTCGCCACCCTTAATGTTCTTGAACAGATCATTCAGGCTTACGGCCAGATCGGAGTAGCCAGCAGCTTTGAAGTCACCTTCAATTTTATGTCCGCTACCGACAGCATTTTTCAGCTCGAACTGTACCTTCGGCATTTCCGTGGAGAAGTAGTGCAGGAAGTCCTTGGTTTCTTGTAAATGCTCGCTGTTCGCTGAGACTGCGAAGGCACTGCCTGGTGCAAGCATGTATTCATTCAGATCACCTTTTCCGTTCACCGTCGGGAATTGGAAGGCTCCTACTTTACCTGCCACGGATGATGCATCAATCGCGCCTGTCTCCCACGTTCCCATGATATACATAGCAGATTGCCCCGTACGGAAAATGTTTCCGCCCGCATTGTAGTCAATAGAGGTAGCTCCATCCGGGAAGGCTCCGGCTTGCACCAGCTCCTGGAACGCGTCAACGGCTTCAATAAAGGCAGGATCGTTAAAGGTCTTCTTGCCGTCCATGACGTCCTGCAGGAAGCCAGGTCCATTGGTCCGCAGCAGCACATTCATAAAGAGGAACGATCCGGTCCAGGAATCCTTCTCACCAATGGCAATCGGTGTAATGCCCTGAGCCTTGAGTGTCTTCACAACCTCCAGCAGCTCGTCGAAGGTCGTTGGTATTTCTTTGATACCAGCTTTCTCGAAGATCTCCTTGTTATAGAAGACAACCTCAATGTTATTGCCGTCAGGTACAGCATACACATTGCCATCAAAGCTGTAATAGTCCAACAGACCATCCTGATACATGCCGCGCAGGCCATCTTTATCGACCATATCGTTCAGTGGCGCCAACAGGCCCGCCTCGACGAACGGCTTCATCTGTGCCGCCGGATTTACGATAGTAATGTCTGGTACCTCCTTGGAGGCTGCTTGCGTCTTGAGCTTCAGCTTTTGCTGATCTGTATTGAGGGAGTCCAGCTCGATCTTTACGTTGGGGTGATCCTTCTGGTATTGATCCACTAATTGTCTCATCATCTCGTAGGATGGTGTGCTTGGATCGGGATAAATGTTCTGGAATGTGATGGTTACTTCCTTGCTGCCCGAATCCCCTCCTTCGGTAGCAGGACTTTGGGATGGACTGCCTTCCTGACTGCTGCAGGCTGCGAGAATGAAAATCATGACGCTTGTCAATGCGATAGCAAGCGCTTTCATCTTTCTCGTATTCATGACCCTTTCCTCCTCATCGTATTGAGCATTTCGCGACCGACTGTCTGTAGACTTTCTCTCTGCACAAAACACTCATGTGATATATGTATTATCTTCCATCTTTATAATGTGAACAATGTTTGAACTTAGGAAGTCGGGTTTGTTTTTTTAAGGCAGTTCTGTCAGCGAAATAGAAGCACTTGATTCCAGCCTAGAAGCACCTACAATCAGCCCTCTACGAGTATATGATTTGAAATTGCACATACCATCCTTGCCGATTACTATTGCATTTCTGAAATTAAGCATTATAATAAGACTTAAGAATTACTGATAATGATTATCATTATTAAGTTAATAAATACCTGCTGAGGACTACATAGCATTATTGCCTCAAGCATACCTTGATAGGGGGAATAGCCTGGTGAGTGCCGCCACGCGCAAGACTTCTCTTCACATTGATGATTATCTCGACCTGCTCAATCTGGCTATTCAGGTACAGGATAAGAGATGGCAGAGAGAAATTCACCGCAAGCTGCAGACATTGCTCTGCACTCGTGAAGAAGCTGACGTCTAGATTGCATGATGTGATTACTTAAATACCTGCTTGATTACTTGATTATGTGACCTAATGACTTCATCTGTGATCTCATAAGATGGTAAGCGTATGAAGAGTTTTGTTCATATCCTTTCGGGGTCTAGTTCGGCCCATGTGGCCCTTCTTATAGTTTCAAAAAAAACCATCTAGAAAAAGCTAACCTGCGACTACATCGGGTTAGCTTTTTTTAGTGGTTCAGAGATGAAACTGTCGAATCGAGGTCATTTTCATCTATAGGCTGTCTAGCTTATAGAACCGCCCAGCGGCTTGATAGAAAGGGTGTATACATAGTTCTTGTTATAATCGGCAGATTTCGTTAGGGCAATGTCCTTGTTCTGGACAGCCGCACAGGAATCGTAGATCCTCCAGATTGCGGACGACAATTTTGCCTTCCTTCGTTTCCAGAATACCTTGTTCCTTGAACGAATTTAACATCCGGTTCACACTTTCACGGGTTGCCCCAATCATCTCCCCGAGCTCGGTATGATTCAGCTTCATGCTAAGGGTAATTCCGTCCTCATCCTGAGTGCCGCACGTATTGCATGCACGGATCAAGGTCGAAGCCAGTGCACCCGCTTTTCCATACAACAGCAGATCTCTAAAACGCGACTCCATGATGCGCTGCTTGAGATTGTACCATTTTACAAATTGAAGACCCAGATCTCCATGCTTGGCAATTAGCCCCTCCAGCTCCTTAACTTGTATAACGCCAACCTCACAAGCATCCGCTGTCTCCGCAGTACTATTATAATCCTCGCTACCAAAGCCGCCGAAGTCGCCAATTACATCACCTTTGCGCTGAATCGTTAGAATGAGCTCTTTGCCATCCTCCGTCGATTTACGCAGCTTAATCCGTCCCGAACGTATATAGTATAGCTGACCGGCTTCTTCCCCTTCCATGAACAGGGTATTGCCAGCTTTTACTTTCTTCCATGTCATAATGGTCTGCAGCAACGCAAACTGGTCATCATTCAAAAATACGTGTATTCCCTGCCGACCTGTGCCCTGTTTTCCGTCTACACGTTGCATATAAGTTGCTGGCATGTTCACCGTCTCCTTTTGCTTTCCTGATACTTCTATCATAATGGTATAGCCTCAAATCCGTTATCAGGAGAATACCTGATTTTGTCCTTCGCAATTCCCTGATTTGTTGTGACGAAAGTCACTTCCTTGGCTGGAAAAATGTGATACTTCTGCGCTCTTACAGGGATTTTATCAAAACCAGTGTTTCTCTGTAGTAAAATAAGGGTTTTCCCTTAGTCCCTTTTCAGACGCAAAGATTTACAATGGAATAGTGGAAGTGTTCACAAAGTTGAGATATCGGTGACCTGCCTTGAAATTCTATTATCATAACAAAAGGAATCAGACTTAATAATATATATTGCAGTTCGACTTGAAAAAGGAAGTGTTGTGTGATGGTTGATATAACTGTCGAGTTATGCAAGGAGCTTGAACTCCTGCGCGATAGTATATCCAGTGACGTCGTCGCAGTAGCCTGGATAGATCAAGGGGACAGCTATTTTCGTTGGCGATATGTGACAGGCTGCCGCAGTGAGCGATATCGGCGCATATCGTTCAAATCCGGCTACGGTGTGGCTGGTACAGCTATCCGACTCGGTCGCACAGTGACGGCCAATCCCCTTGTACCAGGTGCCTCACGGCTTCGTCAGGAGTGTGCACTGATGCTGGCTGAACAGCTACATTCCGCTGTGGCCATTCCGCTACATGACGACAGTACGCCGCTACCGCAAGGGGTCTTGCTCATCGGCAATCGTAGTGCCCGAATCTTCCTGCCTCAGGAGCTGGCAGTGACTGAAGAGGTTGCACGACAGATCGAATGTATGCGTCATTCGGAGCAAGCAAGATAAGGAACTCTCAAGAGTGCAAATTGGTTATGTGCTCGCGTACTGCTCATCTAAATGTAAGACCAAAGAATCCTTCATTGGTAGGATTCTTTTTTTTTGCTATGATATTGTTAACAGCTTCATCTTTATGAGCTGGCAGGAGGGATAACGTTTGATTCGTATACTTGTAGTGGATGACCATGTCGTTGTCAGATCCGGCCTGATTGCCTTACTGGATGGCAAGCACGATATGAAGGTCATTGGCGATGCCGCAGACGGTGACGAAGCTATACTTAAAGCAGCCGAGTTGTTACCGGATGTGGTTCTAATGGATTTTAGTATGCCTCCGGGTAAAGATGGTCTCACAGCCACGAAGGAACTGAAGAAGCAGCTACCCGATATCGAGGTTCTTATTTTGACAATGCATGATGATGAAGAATATCTGTTCCGCGCCATTCAAGCTGGAGCATCCGGATATGTTCTAAAAAGCGCCCCACATGAAGAGCTGCTATCAGCTATTCAATCGGTCGCTGGTGGAAGTGCCTACCTCTATCCAAGCGCAACCAAACGCCTGATGAGTGAATATCTGGATAAACTTAAGCAGGATGGCGCTTCAGGCCCTTATGATACTCTGTCTGACCGTGAACGTGAGATCTTGTCCTGGATTGCCAAGGGATATTCTAATAAGGAAATTGCCGAACATCTGGTTATTAGTGTGAAGACAGTCGAGACACATAAGAGTAATCTGATGGAAAAATTAAATCTTAGAACCCGGCCTGAGCTGGTGAAGTTCGCCATGAAGAAGGGATTGTTGAACTATGAGTAGTCCGAAGGGGACCCCGAAGCATGTCATTGGTCAACAAGCCTCCTCCTTGCTTCAGGAATTGGATCACTATATACCTGACCCAGTTTTCCGAGAATCCTTGCGATATTCACTACATCAGCTATCAGATCTCAAATTCGCGTTGGATGAGTCTTCTATTGTGGCAGTCACAGATCCCAGGGGTATCATCAAGTATGTAAATGACAAGTTCTGCGAAGTATCTCAATACTCCAGGGAAGAATTAATCGGCCAAGACCATCGACTTATCAACTCAGGGTATCATTCGGTAGATTTCATGAAAAATCTGTGGCGCACCATCTCCTCAGGACAGGTATGGAGAGGCGAGATTCGCAACCGCGCCAAAGACGGCTCCTATTATTGGGTGAACACGACCATTGTGCCTATAAACGACGAGAATGGCCGGCCCTATCAATACCTTGCTATTCGTAATGAGGTCACACAGCTGAAGAAGGTAGAAGGCGAGCTCCAATTCATGATGACCCAGGTCATGCAAATTCAAGAGGAGGAGCGTAAACGCATCTCACGAGAGCTACATGATGGGATCGGACAAAGCTTGTTCTCCTTGATCATTCAGATCGATCAACAGTTGTCAGGTAATGCAGACAGCAAGCTCGCCCAGCTTCGTAAGCAGGTCACCTCCATTATGGAAGACGTACGCGGCCTGGCTTGGGAGCTTCGCCCCTCGGTGTTGGATGACCTGGGGGTCGTGCCTGCTGTTCGTACTTATATTGAGAATTATACCAAGCATTACGGAATTACCGTTCAATTTCAGTGCAATCTGCGTAAACGTCTTGAGATAAAGAAGGAAATTGTTATGTACCGTATTGTGCAAGAGGCACTAACCAACATTGCCCGGTATGCAGACGTGTCAGAGGCTCAGGTAATTCTGGAGGATCGAGGTACTGAAGTGTGGAGCTGTATTCAGGATAAGGGAGCGGGCTTCACACCAGGCACCTCTTCCAGCGGAGTAGGATTGTTCAGCATGGAGGAAAGGGCGAGAAGTGTCGGAGGGCAGTTGATCATTGATTCTCAGCCTGGAAATGGGACACGGGTAGAGCTGACCATGCCAAAGAACCAGGATGATGCGCTTGAGAAAGCCTAGCAGCATGAAGCAAACAAGGAATTATTGATACACATGTTGATACACATATTTGTGGATATAATAAATGAATTAACATACAGAACATACTCCCAATTAGATATAAACAACAAATGATGAACGACAAATCCCCTCACTAATGCAGCGAGGGGATTTGAGCAAAAAAAAGAGAGAGCCTTGTCCGAGACGGGCTCTCTTATCTATAAGGTGTCACAACTGGTGTGACAAGAATCCGCATAAAGAAAAGCGGGTGATGGGAATCGAACCCACGCTACCAGCTTGGAAGGCTGGAGTTCTACCATTGAACTACACCCGCAAATACAATCGGGACGACACGATTTGAACATGCGACCCCCTGGTCCCAAACCAGGTGCTCTACCAAGCTGAGCTACGTCCCGATATCATAAGATTATTCCATAGATAAAAGTATCTTTGAAATAACGATTGTAAGTGAATATGGCGTCCCCTGAGAGATTCGAACTCCCGACCTTTTGATTCGTAGTCAAACGCTCTATCCAGCTGAGCTAAGGGGACATATAGGGCCAAAATAAATTTGGTAAAGGCGCCACCCAGATTTGAACTGGGGAATCAAGCTTTTGCAGAGCTTTGCCTTACCACTTGGCTATGGCGCCGTATGATATGGAGCGGACGACGGGAATCGAACCCGCGACCCTCGCCTTGGCAAGGCGATGCTCTACCGCTGAGCCACGTCCGCATAATAATGGTGCGGTCGAGAGGACTCGAACCTCCACGGGGGGTTAGCCCACACGGACCTGAACCGTGCGCGTCTGCCAATTCCGCCACGACCGCAAATAATACATGGTGAGCCATGAAGGACTCGAACCTTCGACACCCTGATTAAAAGTCAGGTGCTCTACCAACTGAGCTAATGGCTCTCAATAAGAGAGTAAATGGCTGGGGATATAGGATTTGAACCTATGCATGACGGAGTCAAAGTCCGTTGCCTTACCGCTTGGCTAATCCCCAATATTAATTAAATCAAGGGCGACCGATGGGACTTGAACCCACGAATGCCGGATCCACAAACCGGTGCGTTAACCCCTTCGCCACGATCGCCATAATTTAAAAAAACTGGTGGAGGATGATGGATTCGAACCACCGAACCCGTAAGGGAGCAGATTTACAGTCTGATGCGTTTGGCCACTTCGCTAATCCTCCACAGTGGTGCCGGCGAGAGGACTTGAACCCCCAACCTACTGATTACAAGTCAGTTGCTCTACCAGTTGAGCTACACCGGCAAATGTTCACTTCAATAAGTCTAATGGTGGCTCGGGACGGAATCGAACCGCCGACACGAGGATTTTCAGTCCTCTGCTCTACCGACTGAGCTACCGAGCCAAATACTAATATGACTTATCCAAGAACATGGCCTATTCTATTAAAAACACAAATGGCGGAACTGACGGGATTCGAACCCGCGATCTCCTGCGTGACAGGCAGGCATGTTAGGCCTCTACACCACAGTTCCATGAGTTACTTTCAATCGCTTGAAAGATAATTGCGGGGGCAGGATTTGAACCTGCGGCCTTCGGGTTATGAGCCCGACGAGCTACCGAGCTGCTCCACCCCGCGATATTATATTATGGTGGAGGCTGAGGGGATCGAACCCCCGACCCTCTGCTTGTAAGGCAGATGCTCTCCCAGCTGAGCTAAGCCTCCATATTTATGACTCGTATGGGTTGCGTCTTACGATGTGAGCCGACTGCGTGTAATTCTTCCGAAGCTTATGCTCCGACGAACCTCTAGGGGTTCTCATTTTTCATCGGCTATGGGATAGCCTTATGACCCGTAGGGGATTCGAACCCCTGTTACCTCCGTGAAAGGGAGGTGTCTTAACCCCTTGACCAACGGGCCTTGATAACTTGTACTATACACTATGAAATTGAGTTGGCGGAGAGAGAGGGATTCGAACCCTCGCACCGCTTACGCAGTCTAACCCCTTAGCAGAGGGTCCCCTTATAGCCACTTGGGTATCTCTCCGAGTAGCGGCGGAGGGGATCGAACCCCCGACCTCACGGGTATGAACCGTACGCTCTAGCCAGCTGAGCTACACCGCCACCTATATATAGTAATTCAATAGTGTACAAAATGGCTCCCCGAACAGGACTCGAACCTGTGACAACTCGATTAACAGTCGAGTGCTCTACCAACTGAGCTATCAGGGAAAATTTTTGGTGGAGCCAAGGGGGATCGAACCCCTGACCTCCTGCGTGCAAGGCAGGCGCTCTCCCAGCTGAGCTATAGCCCCAAATTATTTAATGGATGATGGTGGGCCCTAGTGGACTCGAACCACTGACCTCACCCTTATCAGAGGTGCGCTCTAACCAGCTGAGCTAAGGGCCCTAATATGTATAATTGCTCCTCATCCAAAAAAGCTTGCTTGGCGGCGTCCTACTCTCCCAGGACCCTTCGGTCCAAGTACCATCGGCGCTGGAGGGCTTAACGGTCGTGTTCGGGATGGGTACGTGTGGAACCCCTCCGCTATCGCCACCAAACGAGTGTTTGTGAAACAAACACGGTATGCGAAACATTTGGTACAGCACATCTGTGCGTATAAATGTTGCAGCATATGATTCAAGGTGTTACACCCTGAAAACTGGAACCGAAACGAATCATTGCATTTTACTTTAGGATAAGCCCTCGACCGATTAGTACTGGTCAGCTCCATGCATTACTGCACTTCCACCCCCAGCCTATCTACCTCGTCGTCTTCAAGGGGTCTTACATACTGGGAAATCTCATCTTGAGGGGGGCTTCACGCTTAGATGCTTTCAGCGCTTATCCCGTCCGTACATAGCTACCCAGCGGTGCTCCTGGCGGAACAACTGGTACACCAGCGGTACGTCCATCCCGGTCCTCTCGTACTAAGGACAGCTCCTCTCAAATTTCCTACGCCCACGACAGATAGGGACCGAACTGTCTCACGACGTTCTGAACCCAGCTCGCGTACCGCTTTAATGGGCGAACAGCCCAACCCTTGGGACCTACTTCAGCCCCAGGATGCGATGAGCCGACATCGAGGTGCCAAACCTCCCCGTCGATGTGGACTCTTGGGGGAGATAAGCCTGTTATCCCCAGGGTAGCTTTTATCCGTTGAGCGATGGCCCTTCCATGCGGTACCACCGGATCACTAAGCCCGACTTTCGTCCCTGCTCGACTTGTAGGTCTCGCAGTCAAGCTCCCTTCTGCCTTTGCACTCTTCGAATGATTTCCAACCATTCTGAGGGAACCTTGGGGCGCCTCCGTTACTCTTTAGGAGGCGACCGCCCCAGTCAAACTGCCCACCTGACACTGTCCCCGCACCGGATTACGGTACCAGGTTAGAACCTAGATACGATCAGGGTGGTATCCCAAGGACGCCTCCACAGAAGCTTGCGCTCCTGCTTCTACGGCTCCCACCTATCCTGTACAGATCGTACCCAAATTCAATATCAAGCTGCAGTAAAGCTCCATGGGGTCTTTCCGTCTTGTCGCGGGTAACCTGCATCTTCACAGGTATTAAAATTTCACCGGATCTCTCGTTGAGACAGCGCCCAAGTCGTTACGCCATTCGTGCGGGTCAGAATTTACCTGACAAGGAATTTCGCTACCTTAGGACCGTTATAGTTACGGCCGCCGTTTACTGGGGCTTCGGTTCATAGCTTCGCCTTGCGGCTAACCACTCCCCTTAACCTTCCAGCACCGGGCAGGCGTCAGCCCGTATACTTCGCCTTGCGGCTTCGCACAGACCTGTGTTTTTGCTAAACAGTCGCTTGGGCCTTTTCACTGCGGCCCCCTCGGGCTATTCACCCTACCGAGGCACCCCTTCTCCCGAAGTTACGGGGTCATTTTGCCGAGTTCCTTAACGAGAGTTCTTCCGCGCGCCTTAGAATTCTCTTCTCGCCTACCTGTGTCGGTTTGCGGTACGGGCACCTTCACCTGACTAGAGGCTTTTCTTGGCAGTGTGAGATCATGACCTTCGCTACTGTAATTTTCACTCCCCATCACAGCCCAGCCTTACGATGTGCGGATTTGCCTACACATCAGCCTCACTGCTTGGACGGACATCCATCAGTCCGCGTCACTACCCTCCTGCGTCCCCCCATCGTTCATAACGGTTTACGGTGGTACAGGAATTTCGACCTGTTGTCCTTCGACTACGCCTTTCGGCCTCGCCTTAGGTCCCGACTTACCCTGAGCGGACGAGCCTTCCTCAGGAACCCTTAGGCTTTCGGCGGATCAGATTCTCACTGATCTTTTCGTTACTCATACCGGCATTCTCACTTGTATGCTGTCCAGCGCTCCTTACGGTACACCTTCAACCTGCATACAACGCTCCCCTACCCCTGATGCAAGCATCAAGCCATAGCTTCGGTGGTGTGTTTAGCCCCGTTACATTTTCGGCGCAGAGTCACTCGACCAGTGAGCTATTACGCACTCTTTCAATGGTGGCTGCTTCTAAGCCAACATCCTGGTTGTCTGTGCAACTCCACATCCTTTCCCACTTAACACACACTTGGGGACCTTAGCTGATGGTCTGGGCTGTTTCCCTTTTGACAATGGATCTTAGCACTCACTGTCTGACTCCCGGAACTAAGTCTATGGCATTCGGAGTTTGACTGAGCTTGGTAACCCTTGCGGGCCCCGCACCCAATCAGTGCTCTACCTCCACGACTCTCTTTTCCGAGGCTAGCCCTAAAGCTATTTCGGGGAGAACCAGCTATCTCCGGGTTCGATTGGAATTTCTCCGCTACCCCCACCTCATCCCCGCACTTTTCAACGTGCGTGGGTTCGGGCCTCCAGTGCGTGTTACCGCACCTTCACCCTGGACAGGGGTAGATCACCCGGTTTCGGGTCTACGTCCACGTACTATAGTCGCCCTATTCAGACTCGCTTTCGCTGCGGCTCCGGCTCTTCACCTTAACCTTGCACGGGAACGTAACTCGCCGGTTCATTCTACAAAAGGCACGCCATCACCCATAGATCGGGCTCTGACTTCTTGTAAGCACACGGTTTCAGGTTCTATTTCACTCCCCTTCCGGGGTGCTTTTCACCTTTCCCTCACGGTACTGCTTCACTATCGGTCGCCAGGGAGTATTTAGCCTTGGCAGATGGTCCTGCCGGATTCATACGGGGTTTCACGTGCCCCGCACTACTCGGGATCCGTCTCGGAGGGTGTACCATTTCGATTACAGGGCTTTTACCTCTATCGCGGGCCTTTCCAGACCTCTTCATCTAGGGTACACCTTTGTAACTCCGTGTGAGACGTCCCACAACCCCAGGAAGCAAGCTTCCTGGTTTGGGCTAATCCGCGTTCGCTCGCCGCTACTGACGGAATCACTATTGTTTTCTCTTCCTCAGGGTACTTAGATGTTTCAGTTCCCCTGGTCTGCCTCTCCTTTGGCTATGTATTCACCAAAGAGTGACTACCTGTTACAGTAGCCGGGTTTCCCCATTCGGACATCCCCGGATCGAAGCTTGCTTACAGCTCCCCGAGGCATTTCGTCGTTCGCCACGTCCTTCGTCGGCTCCTGGCGCCTAGGCATCCTCCGTGTGCTCTTATTAGCTTAACCATGATTTTTGCCATAGGCAAAAGATCAAACCGCTAATAACTTTCACTTGCTTACACAAGTTCAGCTAAAAGATGTTCTAAAACGCAATGTTTCGTTTCGGTATCCAGTTTTCAAGGTGCAATGCTGTTGTGAAACAACAGCCCCTGTGTGAAATTCGGTCCATCTCGCTTGAGCGGATGAATTTCATACAGATGAGTTTGAGAGTTGAACTCTCAAAACTGAGCAACGAGTGAGCTGTGAAGAGGATTTCATACGCGCAGAGCGCAGTACCGAATATCCTCTTCGGTGGCAGATGTTCCATCTGCCTATTTGAATGCTTCCGTTGCAGGAAGCGATTCTCCATAGAAAGGAGGTGATCCAGCCGCACCTTCCGATACGGCTACCTTGTTACGACTTCACCCCAATCATCTACCCCACCTTCGGCGGCTGGCTCCTTGCGGTTACCCCACCGACTTCGGGTGTTGTAAACTCTCGTGGTGTGACGGGCGGTGTGTACAAGACCCGGGAACGTATTCACCGCGGCATGCTGATCCGCGATTACTAGCAATTCCGACTTCATGCAGGCGAGTTGCAGCCTGCAATCCGAACTGAGACTGGCTTTTTAGGATTGGCTCCACCTCGCGGCTTCGCTTCCCGTTGTACCAGCCATTGTAGTACGTGTGTAGCCCAGGTCATAAGGGGCATGATGATTTGACGTCATCCCCACCTTCCTCCGGTTTGTCACCGGCAGTCACCCTAGAGTGCCCACCCGAAGTGCTGGCAACTAAGGTCAAGGGTTGCGCTCGTTGCGGGACTTAACCCAACATCTCACGACACGAGCTGACGACAACCATGCACCACCTGTCTTGAATGTCCCGAAGGAAAGGACCATCTCTGATCCGGTCATTCAGATGTCAAGACCTGGTAAGGTTCTTCGCGTTGCTTCGAATTAAACCACATACTCCACTGCTTGTGCGGGTCCCCGTCAATTCCTTTGAGTTTCAGTCTTGCGACCGTACTCCCCAGGCGGAGTGCTTAATGTGTTAACTTCGGCACCAAGGGTATCGAAACCCCTAACACCTAGCACTCATCGTTTACGGCGTGGACTACCAGGGTATCTAATCCTGTTTGCTCCCCACGCTTTCGCGCCTCAGCGTCAGTTACAGCCCAGAGAGTCGCCTTCGCCACTGGTGTTCCTCCACATCTCTACGCATTTCACCGCTACACGTGGAATTCCACTCTCCTCTTCTGCACTCAAGTCATCCAGTTTCCCGTGCGATCCGGGGTTGAGCCCCGGGCTTAAACACCAGACTTAAATGACCGCCTGCGCGCGCTTTACGCCCAATAATTCCGGACAACGCTTGCCCCCTACGTATTACCGCGGCTGCTGGCACGTAGTTAGCCGGGGCTTTCTTCTCAAGTACCGTCACTCCTTAAGCAGTTACTCTTAAGGACGTTCTTCCTTGGCAACAGAGCTTTACGATCCGAAAACCTTCATCACTCACGCGGCGTTGCTCCGTCAGGCTTTCGCCCATTGCGGAAGATTCCCTACTGCTGCCTCCCGTAGGAGTCTGGGCCGTGTCTCAGTCCCAGTGTGGCCGATCACCCTCTCAGGTCGGCTACGCATCGTCGCCTTGGGGAGCCGTTACCTCTCCAACTAGCTAATGCGCCGCAGGCCCATCCTCCGGTGACAGATTGCTCCGTCTTTCCTCACTTCTCCATGCGAAGAAGTGAATTATCTGGTATTAGCTACCGTTTCCGGTAGTTATCCCAGTCCAAAGGGCAGGTTGCCTACGTGTTACTCACCCGTCCGCCGCTAACCATCAGGAGAGCAAGCTCTCCATCAAGTCCGCTCGACTTGCATGTATTAGGCACGCCGCCAGCGTTCGTCCTGAGCCAGGATCAAACTCTCCAATAAAGTTATTGAAAAGAGCGATTGCTCATTTTGAATCTGACGAGATTCATATCTCATTGTTTGAATTTCACTTGCGTGAAATTCGCTCACTCGTTGTTCAGTTTTCAAAGATCAACTTTGTTTTTCTTTCCTGTCGTTTTTGCGACAGCTATAATATCATATCACGTCCCCGAGAGAAGTGCAAGCTTTTTTTTCAAAAACTTTTTTTTCAACTTCAATCTCGAATGCTGAATCAGTGTCAGCCGTAATAATATATCACGAACTTCACTTTATTATCAACCCCAAAATAAATCTTTTTCCGCACCATGTTTTTACATGTCGAAATCAGGTGTAAATTCCACTCCTAATGGCCAGTGTAGCTCAACGCCCCGAGCAAGCAACCATTCTTGATAACGACTGAGATGACTATTCGATTCTCTAATCTGTGCCGGATAGATCTGGTGCTGTATAGCATACGCAGCCAGTACTCCTGCTACCTCGCCAATATTCCATTCTGTCGGATGAAGTCGGTAGCAGCCGTTCGCTACTTGCGTCATACCTATATTTTTGCAGGCCGCGATCAGGTTCTTCATGCGAATCGGAATCAAAGAACCCAAAGGAATCTCATATGGGTAATTAGGGATATAATACGTTCGTTGAGTTATCGTGGTAGGGTGTATATCTAGATGATAGCTTCCGACGCCCACGCTATCCGCGTAGCGGCGGATCCCCTTTTCTCCACGAAGCTGCTTGCTGACATCATGCTCTGTAATCGTCTGCATCGCTTTGAGCCGACGGGATTCTCTTATATATGGAGCTTTCGCAAGCCCGTCTACAGTCCCAAGCACATCCCCTCTCAAACGGACGCCCGGGAATCCAATTCCCCCATCCAGACGCGGCGCCTCTGTCTGAAGCCAATACACGAGTGACAAAGTCAGCTGCACCGCTGCCTCCAGATGACTTGCACGATCTTTATCAGCAATATCCATTATCGTTCCTATAAAATAATCATTCATTGGCCAATTCAGGAGCGTAACCTCACCTTCAAATAAAGGAGTACGCCACAGCTTCGGGTCCACAATCCGTCGATAATCCCACAGGGATGTAACTCCGTGCTCATTGGGAAACATCGTAAATTCCTTGAGTCGGGTAGTATCATTTGCATCAGCGGCATACCAGCTTAGCAGAGGAACTGTTGAGAATCGAGGCATAAAACCTTTCCAGAACTCATAGTCAGCAGGCCTCTCTATAGTACACTGCCAGCCCCCTGTATAATCTACTGCGGCTACATGTGTAATCCCTTGCACATCCTGCTGATCCGCATGTTCCGGCGCATGAGGCTCGTGAGTATCTTGGCGCGACTCTGCACCAACTACATACTCCGCACCAGCTAGTGGCAATAGATCCCCGCAATCTGTGGCATCCAGGTAGTAAGAGGCTTGCAGATAGTGACGAGTCTGATCCTTAAGATGCAGGACTTCGATTCCAGTGATCATATCTTCAACAGTATCGGCCGCTACTGGCACAGTATGATATAGGATCTTCACCCTCCCGCTATTTACATATGGAGCCAGCATATCCTGCAATACGCTTAGAGCCACACGCGGCTCATGTGAGAGCCGGCTTACCCACCCATTTCCCGGATTCAGAAGTGGGTCGTCAAGGGCATCCTTGGTGAGGGGATAATTACTCTTGTAGTAGGATCTAATCCGTTCACGGAGCTTTCGATAGGAAAGAGTGCATCCGAACTGTTCGATCCACCGATGCTCATCAGGGGGTACAGCCTGTGATGTCAGCTGCCCACCGATCCAGTCCGTCGCCTCCGTCATAATGACCTTCATGCCACATTCCGCTGCAGACAGCGCAGCAGCCGTCCCACCCAGACTACCGCCAACAACGACGACATCCACTTGCATTCTCCGCTGTTCCATGATAGCTCCTCCCGAGTATTATTTGATCAACCTGGTAATCTTCATCTTTCAGGACATCTGCAGGAAATACTCAGATACAGGAATTACTCACATCCAACGCTAAATTTGCTGCACCAAGGTAACCCGCTCTGTTGCCAAGTGCAGCTCGGCGAATCTCCAATGTAGCATCCCATTGACCCATTTGCCGCTCCAGCAAAGGCCACCAGACATCGCTGGAGTCGATGAGTCCCCCTCCCACAATGACGGCATCCGGGTCCAGGGTAATCCCAATATTGACAATGACAACGGCGAGATCTGACACAAATTCCTCCAGTACCCTCAGGGCCTCCTCCTCACCCGCCTCGGCACCTTTAATCAAATCATGAGCTGATGGATAGATTTTATCTACTGATTCTCGACCCCGCCGATGAAGCGCCGTTCCTGAGATGTATTGCTCTGCACAGCCCTTCTTACCGCAATTACATGGCATTCCTCCTGGTACCAGAATACTGTGCCCCCACTCTCCGCCGTACCAGCGCTTCCCTCTTACAGGACGCCCATGCAAGGAATAGGCGCCTCCCACTCCTGTGCCAAGAGTGAGCATCACAAGCTCCTCCTGGGGGGAACCGCTCCCTAGCCAGATTTCACCAAGCAATGCGGCATTGGCATCATTGTCAACAATCGTCGGCAGGCCGAACACAGACTCAGCCCACTGCTTCAGTTGAACTCCCTGCCAGCCCGGCAGGTTCTCCGTAGCATATACAACCTCACCATTCCCGAAGTTCACACGACCAGCCGAAGCAATTCCAATCGCGTCTACCGTCCCATCAGCCTGCTCACTCAGCAGCCTATACACCATCACTTCCATCCGCTGAAGCAGCAACTCTCGCCCCTCTTCCGGCTTGGTTAGACAGCTGGCTGTCTCGAAAATCGTTCCGTCCCTACCCACGATTGCTCCTTTTACCGAAGTACCTCCAATATCCAGCCCGATGACTCTATCCATGGAATGCTCCTTTTGTTAGGTTTGAGTTGAACGGTTCGGTTTGCGTTCGGTTATAAGGCTACAAATTGCACCTGAATCAATAGCTGCGTTCAATGACGGCTCTCGCAGTCTTCTCCTTCATCTGCTTGGTGCGGTCCAGATTCTTCCGCGCGAGGCCCTCACAGATCAGATCAATGATGAAGAGCTGAGAGATCTTCGCCCCAATCGATCCCCCTTCAAGCGGAGCCTCCTTACCAGCGGTAAGGAGTACAATATCAGCGATAGAGGTTATCGGTGATTTGGCATAATTCGTAATTGCGACGATAGTAGCCCCGTTCTGCTTGGCTTTATGCAGCATATCATTCGTATCGAGTGTACTTCCCGACACACTAATCCCGAAGGCGACATCCCCAGGCCCCATAGTTACCGCCATCATAGATTGGATGTGGCTGTCAGCTACTGCCTCCGCTCTGCGGCCCATGCGTAGAAGGCGGTTCTTGGCTTCAAGGGCCGTAATCCCCGAGGACCCCACTCCAAAAAACTGAATATAGTCGGCCTGATCAAGCACTTCCACGGCTAGCTCCAGTTGATCCCGATCGAGCAAGCCCACACTGGAGTTCAATATATTCACCATAGCCTCATACACAGTCTGAATCATATCAGGCTCCTGATCAGGCTGGCCTTCCTGAGGCTGTAGCTCATATGGTCTGCGTGCGGTCTGATCCTGAGCCAGAGCCAGCTTGAAATCCTGATATCCCTTGAAGCCAATCTTCCGGCAAAAGCGCATCACCGTGGTCTCCCCGGTACCAGCAAATTCAGCCAACTCCGTCACGGATAAATAAATCAGATCATGGGAGCGCTCCAACACACAGGAGGCCACCTTGCTTTCAGATTTGGTCAAAGAGGGATAATACGTCCGAATTCGATCGTTCATGTCCATTGATACATGCTCACTGCCTTTCTAATGTCACTACCTTAGCGGCCGCTTCGGCGAATCTCGCTGTAATCCACTGCGGACGAGTAATTGCGCTACCTACCACAACTGCATAGGCTCCCAGTCGCAGTGCCTGCTCTACCTGAGCTGGCTCGCTAATCCTCCCCTCTGCCATAAGAGGAATACCGACGGCCTGCGCCGCCTCCCTTACCAACTCCAGATGAGGGCCATTCATCTTCGGAGAGTAGGAGGTATAGCCTGATAACGTCGTAGAAATACACGCAGCTCCCAGCGCCTCAGCCTGAACAGCCTCCTCCAATGTAGAGATGTCTGCCATACAAGGCAAATTCAGCCCTGCCGCATGTTGTAATAGTCCTGCCAATGTGCACCCTTGTGGCCGAGGCCGGTTCGTAGCATCCAGCGCTATCATGTCCGCCCCCGCTTCGTGAAGCTCATCCACCTCCTGCAGCGTAGGGGTGATGTAGACTTCGGAATCAGGATAGTCGCGCTTGATTAGCCCAATCACTGGAATAGACACAGTCCGCTTGATCACCCGAACGTCCTCTGCACCATTTGCACGAATCGCGACGGCACCACCTCTCTCGGCAGCATCGGCTACTCTGGCCATGATGTCTGAACCATGCAGGGACTCTCCGGGCAACGCTTGGCACGATACGATAAGTCCTGGGCGAATACCGTAGATAACAGGGGTCATTCGTACACCCTCTCTCTTTATATAGAAAATAATCACACTAATCATGTGCATCAGTAATAGTATGGCTCCATGAATGAGCAGGCTCTCCTAACGGAAATGACTGATTTATTGAGAGCAACTGAATTGAGCAGTACTATTAATCAGCAAGTAATCAGCCAGATTGCTGCGATACTGCAGCCATACCTTCATAACTCACACGCAAGCCCACCTCAAATGTCCGGTTCCAAGGCATGTAGCAATCATGAATATGAATATGCTCATCGGGACCAAGCAGTATTTGACGAACCACAAGCTCCAATTGTTCCCGCACGATCGTTGCTGCACGTCCTCGCGGACCGTCCAGTTCGAACTTGCTCAATCCCATCCCGTCCACAATACGTTCATTCATGACCATACGCACTACAGCGCAATAGCAGGCATCCTCGGTATAACGAAGAGCCAGAAAATCAAGATGCTCCTGAGTTGCCCCGTAATGAGCGTACACCACGGACTGTGCAATGACGGTGCCAAGCGTGTTAGAGCTCGTGTTCCATCCTGCGTACCCTGCAAGCTTAAATAGTAGCCCCCGGCGGCGCAACAATCTCAAAAGCTTGAGATCCGCACCGTTGGCATAGCCTACATCTGCGATGGCTACTGGCTTGCCCCAGTGCCGCTGCACATAGGCCGCATATTCAATTAGCTCGATTATATTGCGCTGTACATCGTACCCTACTGAAGCCTGCTGCTGATCTACAGCTTCGACCATTGTATCTCCCGGAGTATTCGCAAGCAGGATGACGTCAGCCTCTGCGGCTGAGCTGACCATCAAGCCTCCAGCAGCGAGAATCTGATATTTCAGAGATTCGCTGAAATGTCGGTCCTCAAACAAAGGTGTAACCAGTGCCCCCAGATCAGAGGACATTCGCGGATAGAGCAGCGGAGTAACCCCTTTGACCCGGTTCAGCATTCTGGCGAGCAACGTACAGGCTACTTCATCTGCTCCAGGATACATATACACCTGTAGCTCCAGATCAAGCTCCGCAATACGCTCTCGGACCTTCTGCTGATCTCTTGCCGTCCATCCATAAGACGCGGAATCATCCTGAGGAATGATGAGAAAGTCAATAACTTCTGAGCTTACCAGCTCCAGAGCCGCCCGATTCAGTAGCGCGTTCACCTCGCGCCGATCCAGATAATCCTTAAGGACCTCGGCAGGCAGGACAGTATCAATATGCTTAAGCTCTATCAGCTCTTCATCTGTGGCTAGCCCCGAGAGATGACGGTGTTCAATATATCCCTTTCGGAAAATCTCCCGTCCCCAGTTCGCGTAATAGTCCGGCTCCTCATCTGCCAGCGAATACTGCGGACAGCGCATAATCAACTGAAAAGCATAAATATGCTGCAGGTTCGGACAACGCTCCCTAAGCATTCGTAATCTTTCCAATTGCTCTGCAAGCTCCGCCGGGCTCTGATCATGCAGACGTGAAGGCACGATTCCACCGTAGAGCAGTGTATCCAGTGCGAGGATCGCTCCATGAGCATTAGCCGCTTCTTGCTCCAACCACCTCCATAACCGGGGCAGATCTGCTGGAAGCTTCTTGTTGCCCAGCATTTCTTTTGGCGGACGCACCAGTTCCAGCTCGGTGCCCTGACTGAGCAAGAATGGAAATTCGTAATTGCACGGACGTTCGTCTAGCGGAATGAACAAGATTCGCTGTCGTGACTCCATACGGTTGCCACCTGCCTTTTTTTTGCTGAAGTATCATCATTCGAATGATCCGGCTTAAAACGGCCAACGAGAACTGAAGATATCACCCCTTTACAGCCCCGGCCAGACCCTCCATGTAATATCGCTGCGTGAGCAGAAATACAATAATGATCGGCAATACCGAAATCATCGTACCCGCAGCAATCCAGCCGAAGTTATAAGAGAACTGCCCATTCAGATAGGTCAGAGCAGCGGCCAGAGGATAATCCTGCGGATCATCCATAATGACAATCGGCCACAAGAAGTTATTCCAGAAAGCCATCACCTCCAGCAACGAGATGACTGCAATGGCAGGCTTCACCAGCGGAAGTACCAGCTGCCACCAGATTCGGAGCTCGGAGGCACCATCCATTTTGCCCGAATCACGAACATCTGGTGGGATGTTGAGGAAGGTCTGCCTCATAAGAAATACATTGAAAACCGAGATCGCCGCAGGCAACACCACATCCATGAAGCTATTATTGAAAGGCAACACCTGATTCATGGCTCGGATCGTTAAATAGTGCACAATAATTGCTGTAGAGGAAGGTATAATCATGGTCGCAATCAGCAGCCCGAAGATAAGATTCCTGCCCCGGAAGCGAAAGACTGCAAGTGGATAGCCCGTCAGGCTGGCCAACACTACATTCGTAACTACACCCAGTGCGGTTATGATTACGGTGTTGTAGATATATTTTGGAAAATCCATGAACTGCCACACCTGTACGTAATTGCTGAAGTCCACGAATGTCGGAAAAATGGCAGGTGGCGTGGAAAAGACATTTCGCCCGGGCATCACGGACACACTCAGTAACCACAGGAATGGGCCCATCATGAATAACGCCAGCAAGATCAACAATGCATAGACTACCAGTCGCCCCACCGTTCGCCTGAAGAAGCGCATCCCTCGGGACTCGGCAAGAGGACGAATTGGTGTATCTATTTTCCTGTTCAGCATCAGTAGGAGTTGATACCTCCTTTGCGGTTCAGCCAGAATACAAGCACACTAAGTGCCCCAACGAGTAGGCTCACAATGAGTCCAAGCGCTGACGTATAGCCGAATTCGAACTGCTCCATACCCTTCTGGAAAATATACAGACTTGAGGTCAATGTCGAGGTACCCGGCCCGCCCTTAGTCAAAATGTACACCTCATCAAATACGCGGATGGCCGACATGACAGAGAACAATGTACAGAAGAGCACATACGGTCTTAGCATCGGTATGGTGATATGAAGCATCAGACGTAGACGCCCCGCTCCATCGACTCTAGCCGCCTCATACAGATCAGAAGGAATGTTCTGCAGACCAGCCAAATACAGCATCATATAATAGCCCAGACCCTTCCACATCGTAATGAACATCAGTACATACAGAGCCGTAGCACTGCCTGACAGCCAAGCTATCTGTTCAGAGAGCACACCCGCTTGCATGAGCAAATAGTTCACCACACCGTTATTGCTTAGCAGCCAGCTCCAGATCAAGGCTACAGCAACCATAGATGTCACTACTGGCGTATAATAAGCGGCACGGAAGGCTCGAATCCCTGGAATTCTTCCATTAACCAACACCGCCATTAGGATAGAGAAAATCTGAATGAAGGGCACCACAAGCACGTACACTAGAGAGTTCCATAGGGAGATCAGAAAATTACGGTCCTTGAGTGCCCGCACAAAATTATCGAAGCCCACATAGCTGGCATCTGTAAGCCCCGAGTAATTCGTTAATGCAAGCGGAATGCTGTACAGGATGGGCCAGAATACAAAGACTGCCAATAAAGCTAATCCCGGTGTCATGAACGCCCAGGCAGCAAAAGCCTCTGACCGCAGCCACCGCTTCATAAGCATCACCACCTTGTATGTCTTTTTTTAAAGTCCACTAAATTGCTGCATGAGCTCCAGCTTAGGTTGCATCCTTGGGGACTATTGCTGCAAAATTCCGTTTACCTCCTGTTCCAGATCATTCAGCGTCTTGGTCATATCCGCTCCGTTCAGAAGAATATTCTGTAATGCCCGTGTGATCGCAGAGTTGATATCTTTGGCATTCGGGACACCTACCATATAGTCCGTAGCTTTATCAAGGCTCTGAGCAGATACGATTTTGGCCTCGGCCTCAAGAGACTGATCCGATTCAGTGAAGAATGGGTCCTCTATCGAAGCCTTGGTAGAAGGAAGGGTGTTGGCCACCTTCGAGAACGCCGTTTGACTATCTGCATTGGTCAGGAACACGGCGAATCGGACTGCTTCCTCGGGATGTGCCGACTTGGCAGGGACGACCAGGTTCATGGAATTGGACATCCGCACTCCCCCTTTGCCCGTAGGCAATGGAACTGCAATCGTATTGCTATACACCTCAGGCGCTGCCGTCTTGATAAAGTTAATGAAGGTTGGTCCAGCAAGCTCGAAGGCGACCTGCTCGCCTGCATAATATTGAACCTGCTTAGCGAAATCCGCATCCTCCTTGATGACTATGCCTTCATCCATGAGCTGCTGTATATTCCGAATCATCGCTTCTGTATCGGGATTGTTGAATGCAGCAGCACTCTTGTCTTCATTCAGAATCGGAATTCCATCAATCGGGAATAGCTTCGATACGAGCTGCATGGCATAGCCGGCCTTACCTGTCTTCTCTTTAATCTGGCGTGCCCATTCAATAAGCTCCTCACGCGTCTGTGGTGGCGCTGCAGGATCAAGACCAGCCTGCTCAACCAGCTTTTTGTTCATGAACAACACCTCGGTTCCGGTGTACCATGGCAACGCATATGCCTTGTCACCGATGACCGTGGATTCGAAAATCCCCTCGAAATAAGCAGACTTCTCGTCAGGGGTCAGGTACTCATTCATATCAAGCACGGCACCCTTCGTACCCATCTGACTGGCAAATTCCGTATTCAGATTCACCACATCAGGGCTGTCCCCACCGGAAATACTGGTCAACAGCTTGTTGGTGATTGCATCATACGGGTAGTCCTTCCACTCAATACGGACATTCGGATGGGCCTGCTCATAATCGGCGATGACCTGATTGAAATAATCCGTAAACGTTGGCTGCAGCGCAATAGTCCAGAATTCCAGCGTCACCTGACCGCTACCATCATTCTGGCCTGAAGACTTCGTTGCCCCTCCACTGCAGCCGCTGATGACGAACACCAGAAGCAGGCAGCACAGCGTAAGCAGCAAGCCTTTATTAGGACCCTTCATACCATTACCCCCTTGTTTCGAATATAGAAAATACACAATTGCATAATGAATTAACCAAATTATAGCAGTGTTATCTCACAAAAAGAATAATTTCTCCACAAAAATATAATTTAGCGGTATATTTTTTCTTTTATAGGTAACAAGAGGCTGACACCAAAGACATTCACCTCACGGAATGCCTTAGTGACCTCACTGCTTAGAACAACACCTCGGGCCTAGCACCTTGAACGAATATGATTTCAGAATGACGATCCGGGAAGCATAGTCGTTAGCAGACAACAAGTCTGTCCTCACACCTCCTCCCTTCAAGGCGCTAGAACAAGGATAAGATACTAGAACAACGATAGGATAAGCGTTACTTGTATGATGTTACCTGTATGGTGGCACTCCGAAGGCTCAGGCTGACTCTTTCGTATGCAAGCGCGACTTAGGTGTAATAGCAGTAAATCGACGCAGCAGCAGACCCAATAATGGAGATACCACGAAGAAAATGAAAAATAATCTGAACATCTGGTAGCCTGATACCATCGGCAGATTAGCACCGACCTCATGGGCCATTACCGCCATCTGATCCATCCCGCCGGGAGCCATGCTAAGAAAAGCCGTCGCTGTAGATGTCCCTAGCCAATGCTCGAACAGCCATGTCAGTCCCAAGGAGCCGATAATCAGCAGCGTACCACTACCAAGCGCCAGCGCAGCTGTCTTGGCCAAATTACCTGAAGCCTGTTTTTTGAATGATAAGCCTACGTGAGTGCCAATCAAAAATTGCGAAGCATTCAGGAGCGCGTCTGGCAGAACAGGTGCTTCCAACATGAACAAATGTAGAATCGTGGTGACAAGCATCGGTCCTAGCAGAAAAGCTGTAGGTACACGAAGCCTCTGCCCCAAGAGTGCACCCAGCACACACAACGGCGCATAGACCAATAGTTCCGGGAGCAAATCCGACCATGCCCCCTCCGTTGTAGCTACGGCAGCAGAAGCTACAGTTACACCTTCAGAAGAAACACTTCCACCTCCAAGCCAAGGGCTGTAGAGCAGAAGCGGCACGCAAAATACAATCATAATCAGCCTGGTTACCTGCATCATCGTGACTACGTTAATATTTACTCCCCGGATCTCCTCAGCCAGTGTCACCATCTGCGATAGTCCACCCGGTACACTTCCAATCATAAGCGTGGGTAGGTCGTACTCGGTACAACGGCTGAAAACATAGGCAAGGATCATCGTCATGAGCAACAGTAATGTAGTGAACAGCAGCATCAACGGAAGCTGAATCATCATCTGTCGCAAAGATTCGAGGGTGAGCGTTATCCCTATCGAATATCCCACCACACCAATTCCTACATCGCGAAGCTGAGACGACCACCGTAAAGGCTGTCTCAGCACATTGGATACGATCAATACAGCAGTCATTGGCCCCAGTAGCCAGGGCACCGGTACACCTAGCCATGCGAACAGCGTCCCTCCTGCAAGTCCGGTCACACCTGCATAAATGAAGAAGCGCCAGGCCCCTTCACTCCATTCCTTCTGCATAACAGTCTCCCTCCACTTATGCGAATCAAGTAGGCAAGCCTTCTCTTCTCCGCAATTTCTCTATCCGTCCTCTCTCTATATGTACATTATAGCATTGTGCTGAAGGTGCCCCTGAGGCTGTTCATGGAATTAAGGCATCATCCAAATGAAATATCCACTTGAATTGTCCAAATTTTTACATAAAATAGTAAATGTAAGCGCTTTGATTTCTTGTGAATATTAGGGAGGTGTATGAAGATGAGGAAAAGGAACAAGGTCTGGATTCTTGTACTCGTATTCACGCTTATGGTATTGGCTGGCCCACCTGAGAGGACACAAGCAGCAAGTACCCCCATCACAAATGGAACAGATTGGTTCGACACGGCTGGCAATCCCATTCAGGCGAACAGCGGCAATATCCTGCAGGTAGGAAACACATATTATTGGTACGGTGAGCATGCAGTGAACGGCAAGTTCGACAGTGTGAATGTCTACACATCTACGGATCTGAAGAACTGGACCTTCAACAATGCAATTCTGACCAAGCATTCGGCAGACGAGCTGGGCTCCAGCAAGATCGAACGTCCGAAGGTCATTTATAATGCCTCAACTGAACAATATGTACTTTGGGCACATTACGAGAATGGCACGGATTACAACCTTGGACGGGTCGCAGTCGCAACCAGCAGTACACCAGACGGCCCCTTCACTTATGTAGGTAGCTTCCGTCCCCTGAACTACGAATCTCGTGATATGACGGTGTTCGTAGATACGGATGGGACAGGCTATCTAGTGACGGCCTCTCGCAAGAATGGCGGGGCCAATGACACCATGGCCATCTTCAAAATGAATGCGGACTATACAAACGTGGAATCCTTCGAGGGCTGGCTCTTCGAGAACGCCTACCGTGAGGCTCCTGCCATTGTCAAAAAGGGGACTCGCTACTACCTCTTCACCTCACAAGCTTCGGGATGGTATCCGAATCAAGGTGCGTATGCCACAGCTACGTCCATGACTGGGCCTTGGTCAGCGCTGAAGCCATTCGGTAACTCATCGGCCTTTGCCTCACAGATTCACGATATCGCTACAATCACTGGCGAGAGCACTACCTCCTATATCTATATGGGCGATCGCTGGAATCCGATGAAGCTGGGCGAGCACAAGCATATTTGGCTTCCACTTTCCCTGAATGATGCAGACGGTACCGCCTCCCTGGATTGGTACAAGGAATGGGACATCGACGCCACTACCGGTACAATAACCCTCCCTGAACTGGTCAATCATGCTCAAGGCCAACCAGCAACCGCCATCTCGACTGCCTCAGGCTCCTCACCCTCCCATGTCAATGATGGCAATTATCAGACCTCATGGGTGGCTTCATCCAACACCTGGCCTGCCTGGTGGCAGGTAGACCTCGGCTCGGCTCAGACCATCACGGAGGTCGACATTTCGTGGTTCATGTACAAAGGCTCTGAGGGCTATTATAAGTATAAAATTGAAGTCAGTAACGATGGGGTTAATTACTCCACCATCGACCGTACTAACAATCTCACCTACGGCTTCACTACGGATGCCGTCCATTTCACTGCACGCTATGTACGCATTCAGATGGTGAATGCGGTACTATGGAACAACCCTGGCAACTGGTATACCCCTACACTCCATGAGGTGAAATTACTCGGACCTGCTGAGCCTGAATTCTTAACTCACAGCCGCTTCAGCTCACACAATTATCCAGAGCGCTATATTCGCCATGCGAACTTTGCCGCACGGATTGATACCAACGTCTCCCCTGAGCTTGACTCACACTTTCGCGTAATACCTGGCCTCGCCAATACAGATGGTGTATCTCTGGAATCTATTAATTTTCCCGGTTACTTTCTAAAGCGTGATTCAGGTGATTCGAGCAACAAAATCATATTGGGGGCTTATAGTAACACCGACAGCTATAAAGGTGATGCCACCTTCCGGATTGTTCCTGGTTGGGCAGAGAGCAATAAGCTCTCCTTCGAGTCCTATAACCAGCCCGGGAGCTACATCCGTCATTATGATTATGCGCTGCGGCTTGACACGGTGAATGAATCCAGCAGCAGTACGTTGAAGAGTGATGCCACCTTTGGGAGAGTAGATTTATAGCGGCAGATCTATATAAATATGGAGACAGTGCAAGCGGATCTTAGTAATTGGATCTTAAGCAATTGGATCTTGGCAATTGGATCTTGGCAAGTGGATCTTAGCAGATGGATTTTCGCAAGTGGAAGTATAGCAAGCAGATCTAAGAGAATCGGGTTATAGTAAAGCAAATTATAATAAGTTACAGTATAAGTTACAGAAAATGGAGGACAGAGCGCACCCTGCTTTGTCCTTTTTATTTTCTAAATTGTTGATTTAAAAACTGGCACGATTATACGATTCAGCCCACTATCTGCAATTATGATATATTAAACTAATAATAATCTAGTTATTACCAGTAATCTCCCTATAAAATGACAATCACTCACTTGAAGGAACTCACTTGAAGGGTAGGTAGATCTTATGGATGTTGTCCATCAGCTATGGCTGTTGAAGCAAATCTATCATCAGAGCACAATTTGGGATGAGGAGTTTAAAACTTCGCGGCATCCCATTCCGGCAGAGATATCAGAGGTGGATTTAGAAGCACTTCAGATCAGCGGCCATCCTCCTAACCACTTTGTAAGTCCGCAGCATGAACAGACATTGACCGAATTAAGACAGCTCGCCGAGCCCTGGACATTGAATCAGTCAGCGCAAGCCTTTGTCGCCTCATTATGGTCAGCGCCGATGATTTGGCGTTCATTGCTTACTGGCAAGCTGATTGCAGAGGCTGTTCCTGATCACGAGTTCGCTCCTTACCCTTCCTCTAGTACTTGCCAAATCTGTGGCTTGAGCGTCTCAAGGGCAACGGATACGAGTCTGGAGTGGTATTGGAGAATGACTAGTGGGACTCCACTGGACGGCAACCTTTTTGGACATGCGCTGGCACTTCAGGAAATGACGGGACAAGAGCTCCCCACCCCTAACGAATATGATCGTTGGACACTCCGTGCCATATTGACGGTGCTTCGCTCGCTACCAGCCAATACACGGTATAGTAAGGCAGCCTTGGCACTCAAAAAAGAACGGCTGCTGCCCACACGTAGCGAGTACGCCTACCGCAATCTATTAGAGACTTTGGGGCTAATTGGCATTTTGGATACGACGGATTATCCCGGAATGGCAACCGAATTCACATCGTACCAGAAGCGTGACCAGCGTCCCAACATTCGGGTTGAGGTGCAGGCACCGCTGGCGTGGTGGGATTCCTCCATTGGTATTAATGAGACAACCTTGGCTCGGATTTTTGGGGATTACGATCTCTCCAACGTATCACTGGACGACAGACCTCAGCAGCTCCCGGATATAAAGGAAACGATATTAGGCGCTTGGGAGCATAAAAAAAAGCCACGGGCAAAAGTACCAAAGGCTTCACCCGACGCAGGAACCGGTAAGGTGCAGGCAGGCGATGTATATGCCGTTCGCGTCAGAGATGGGGTATGGATTACAGTGTATTGCCATGAGCTCATGGATCAGCGGGTTAAGGTCGAATATCTTGACGGAGTCTATCAGGAAATGCCGGCCAAGACGGATCTGACGATGACCTTTCGCCCAAGGAAGGACGGACGCTGGCAATGCTCGGTGATTGCCATTGATTCCACGAGCTGGGTCAGAAGAGTGGCACGGGAGCTGCCTTGTCCAGCTTCACAACTGCCGGAGCCTGATCGCATACCGTTTCATAACGCCAAGGATTTGAAGCATATGGCCAGCTGGTGTTTCCCCGAAATCTAGTCAAGGGATAAGAGCAGGGTATGGCACTTGAACACGCTATTCCAGCAAGATTTCCAGTCTATTGGCTGCCAAAATAGTAAAAGGGCTGTCCCTTGTCATCTCAATGACAATAGGACAACCCTTTTTTTGTGTGAGAAGTCTAGGTCAGGCACCTGCTCCAGACTACATTGAACTCGAGAGCATAACTCCGAGAGCATTATGAGGTATGAAGCTAGCTTAAGGACTGTACATCCATTAATAATACGGAGCCATGAACAGGTACACCACTACTCCTGTGAAGCTGACATACAGCCAGATCGGCATCGTCCAACGGGCAATTTTGCGGTGCTTCTCCACCTGCATCGTCCATCCCCATACAACAGAGAACAGTGCCAGTGGCACAATAATGGCTGCCAGGAAGCTATGTGTAATCAGAATAAAGAAATAAATCGGCCGAACGATTCCTTCGCCACCGAACTTCGCTGTCCCAGGGGACATGTAGTGGAAGGTCAGGTAGGTGACAAGAAATAAGAGTGTACTTGTGAATGCCGCCATAATAAATCTTTTGTGAATCGTGACATTCTTCTTGATGATAGCAAACAAAGCCGCTAGCAAAAAGATAAAGGTGAAGCTGTTGAAAATAGCGTTCATGCGTGGCAAGAGGGACAGATCAAAGTGTACCTCGCCCTGATATCCCAGCGGAGTAAAGAACAACGCGAGAATGATAGCATTGGCTACCAGAGATACCGTGACAATCAGTCCGGTAAAATTCCGGTTGGTCGTAGGCTGCTGGAGCTTGTCCTTGGACGCTTTGCTCATGAGAATGGATTCTCCTTTAGTTATTTTAAAATTGTAATAATTCTATTATATTGAACGCCATCCATCACTGTGAAGTGACAACACTATGAACAATGTGGCTTCCATTAGTCATCTTGATAAGTCATCTTGCTATTCTAACCCATTCCCCCTCAAAACACACCTACTCTCATCACACCCTGTTTGTATTCTTGTCTATTATCTTTTATACATAATGTCGATAAATTAATGCTATTTTGTCGAATCATACTTCATTTGTTGTTAGAATTTGTCGAGATACATATATATGTGCAACAAAATACTACTTAAGACTCATTTAAAAAGGAGATCACGATTATGAAATGGTTCAATAATCTCAAGACTGCTGTGAAAATCCTTACTTCATTCCTAGTCATATGTGTTATCCTTGGGGTGATGGGTATTTATTCGATCAAAAACCTTGAATCCATGAACAGCAGCATGAATGAGTTGTATGACAACAACCTCACCTCCGTACGATTGGTATCCAACGTCGAGAGCTTGTACCAACGTATGCGCGTGAACATTGTGGATCTCACTGCTGCACAGACTGATGCTGACGAGCAGAGAATTATGGACCGCATGAATGAGCGGGCCCGTGATGTCCAGTCGGCTATTGATCAATACCGTCCATTAGCCACTACACAAGAAGAGATGGAAGAGCTCGCTAATTTCGAAAAGATATATGCACAATATGTAGACAGATACGAGACCGCGAAGCAGCTTGCTGCAAGCGACGATATCGCTGCCTTCAACCAATTCAATAATGAGACTCTCCTCGCCATTGGAGATGAGGTCAGCGCAAGTCTGGATCATCTAATTAAGCTTAATGTCGAAGCCGCACAAGATACCAACGATCTGGCTGACCGAGATTACGGCACTGCGATGACGCTTACGATCACCTTGATTATCGGAGCCGTAGTAGTGAGCATCCTGATTGGACTTATTGTAGCGAACTCCATCACCAAGCCGCTGAATTATATGGTCGCCTTGATCGAAAAGGTGTCAAAGGGCGATCTGACCGAGAAATCCGTACTGGATTCCAAAGAGGAGATCGGACAGGTATCCAGATCCCTGAATCAAATGATCGATAATTTCCGTAATTTGATCGGAGGCATCATCATTACATCTCAAAATGTCGGAGCCTCTTCGCAGCAGATTGCAGCCAGCAGCGAGGAAATCGCCGGAAGCAGCTCCAGTCAGGCGGATGCAGCCTCCTCCATATCTGATTTGTTCAAGGAATTGACTGAAGCGGTCAATTCAGTAGCAAGCAGCGCTGAGGAAGCGGCCGAGCTATCCAACCAGACCCTGAGTGTAGCCCAGGAAGGCGAGAAGGTCGTCCAAGCTTCGAAGCAAGGGATGAATGAGATTCGCCAGACGATGAATTTGCTCGAAGGCGATTCCGATAAGATCGGTGAGATTATTGAAGTTATCGATGATATTGCAGCCCAGACGAACCTATTAGCTCTTAACGCTGCTATTGAGGCGGCAAGAGCAGGCGATCAAGGCAAAGGCTTCGCCGTTGTCGCTAATGAAGTTCGTAAGCTGGCAGAGCGCAGTGGTAGTGCGACCAAGGAGATTACCAGCATTATTAAAACCATGCAATCAAATACTAAGCGGAGCGCTTCCATTGTAGGAGAAAATGTCGTACAATCTAACCGTACCGAGGAAGTATTCCAGACTATTATGGATATGGTAAGCAGTTCTTCCCTGAAGGTAAATGAGATTGCTGCTGCATGCGAGGAGCAAGCGGCGCAAGCCTCCGATGTCATGCTGTCTGTGGAGACCATTGCTTCAGCAAGCGAGGAATCCGCTGCAGCCTCCGAGGAGACCGCATCCACTAGCCAAGCTTTGGCCCATTTGGCCGAGGAGCTTAATGAATCAGTATCTGTATTTCAAATCCCAAAATCTACAGGACGTGACTTATGACATCTCCCACACACACATCGCAGTATATTGTAATATCCATTGATGATCAGCTGTATGGCATGGCTATGACCTCTGCGCATGAGATTATGACCGTTCCTGCCCTTACTAGGCCCGCAGGTGCACCTTACGAGGTGATGGGATTAATCGAGCTGCAGAACAAGATTGTACCCGTGATCAGCCTGCGGCATCTGTTCGACCTGGGCGGAGCAGAGCTTGATGATCGCGCACGCATTATTATCGTGTCCATAGACGGGAACTATGCCGCACTGTTGGTGGATGAGGTCGTACAGATCTCAGAGTATCGTGAACTGCTCCCGACCCGCTCCGGCTGGAACAACAGTGGCTACATTATGGGCTATGCCAAGCAAGAGGAACAAGAAGAGACCTCCCTTGTAGGAATTCTTCATATGGATCGCATCTTGAGCTTTATATACAATTAGTTAATTAGTTAGTCACGCATACAAACAAGACCATCTCGTTCCCTTGAACGCGGATGGTCTTGTTTGATTCACGACTCTGGTTCACGGTTGATGCTTGTGCACAGCACCCCCACCCTGATATCGGGTCTCGTCATGCTTCAACGGCTCTCCGCGTCTAGCTGCCTCCCTTAACCAGTATGCACCGTTATCAACCGGCTCATATCCAATGAGGTCCTTCAAATAGGAAATATCATAATAGTTATGTTCATTGGCTGATGTACCATACATCGAGATGAAGCGCGTGCTATCCTCGGCCTCAATACAGCGATGCACCAACTGTACCATGTCCCGGTGTGATATCCAGATATGCGCCGAGCGCTCACTATGCGGACGATTATCCGCTGTGAAATTGCCAATTCTCAGATTGATAGAGGACAAGCCGTGCTTATCAGCGTACAGTTGCCCCAATAGCTCAATATAACACTTGCTCAGTCCATAAAAGCTGTCAGGACGATAGGGATCTGTAGGCTCGACCTCCTCATGAAGCTTGTAGTAGCCCGTAGCATGGTTTGAACTGGCAAAAATAATCCTTCTTACGCCTTGTTCGCGAGCCGCTTCGTATAGCAAATAAGCCCCGGTGACATTGACAGGCAAAATTTTGCCCAGAAAATCCTCCTCATCCTTCGCCCAGGCACAGTGCACAATCGTATCCATCCCCCGGGCCAGCTCCTTGAGGCGCTCTCCATCGGTTATGTTCAAAGCTGTGATTCCCCGTTCAAGGTCCTCATTCAGATCTGCTCCGACAATATCGTAGGACTCTACCTGCCGCAGGCCTTCCAGCAGACAATAACCAATGCTGCCAGCCGCACCAGTAATCAGAATTTTCCGTCTCATTCATCATCCCTCCACGATATCAGGATATGATTCACGAATCCTTCTTCCATATGTCATGATACGCTGGTGTTCGCTTGAACAAAGCCTCGGCATACGGACACGATGGGACAATCTTCTTCCCTTCCTCTCGGGCCATCTGCACTACACGCTCGATCAACTCCTTACCGACATGCTGTCCGCGCAGCTCTTCAGCCACAAAGGTATGATCGATCACAATAGAGTGTTCATCTACAGGCGCAAAGGTCACTTCGGCAACAATCTCTTCGCCGTCAATGATTACGAAGGCATGATCTTCTTTTCGAATGTCGTGCATATACCCGCTTCAGCTCCTCTTCTCTATAATTTAACGACTCGTTCATTAGTTTCCCCGATTATGGGCGAGACGAAACGTCATATGACGAGAGAGGTGACGAGCTCTTACACTAACTCCTATACGTACTTTTATCCGGACTCTTATTATGGACTCTTATATAGGCTCTTCCACTAGCTATCTTCAAGCCTTCTAAATTAGTGCCTCCGTCTTGAGCTAGCCTACCTGGAACCTCACACGATCATGGGATGCCGCGTTCTTCCGGTCCTCTACAGCACCTTGGACAAGAAGCTCTGTGTTCGCTCATGTCTAGGCTGTTCAAAGAGCATGCCGGGCGGGCCTTCTTCCAGAATGATGCCTTCCTCCATGAAGATTACCCTGTCTCCTACCTCGCGGGCAAAGCCCATTTCATGCGTCACAATCACCATCGTCATACCCTCTGCCGCCAATTCCTTCATCACGCCAAGCACCTCTCCCACCATCTCTGGATCAAGTGCAGAGGTCGGCTCATCGAACAGCATGACCTTGGGCTCCATAGCAAGAGCTCTCGCTATTGCCACACGCTGGGATTGACCACCTGATAGCGAGGAGGGATATGCATCTGCCTTGTCTGCCAATCCCACCTTGCTGAGCAGTTCCATTCCCTTCTCACGAGCCTGCTCGGCAGACCATTGACGCACCTTGAGAGGAGCGAGCGTAATGTTATCTATTACTTTCATATGTGGAAATAGATTAAAGGACTGAAATACCATTCCCATATCAGCACGAATGCTGGAAATTGAAATGCCAGGGTCCATCAATGAATGACCTTCTACCACTATCTCTCCGCAATCCGGGACCTCCAACATATTAATACAGCGAAGAAAGGTGGATTTCCCTGAGCCAGAGGGCCCGATCACGACCACAACCTCCTTGCGATGGATCACTGTATGAATGTCCTTTAGTACAACATGAGCTCCGTACGATTTTCCCAATCCAGACACACGAATGATAGGCTCCACGTCACTTCACCCTCTTCTCGATATATTCAAGCAGCTTGCTTAAGGAGTATGTGAGGACAAAATAAATGAGCGATGCTGTGAGATACGGCTCCCATACTCTGTAGTACTGAGACTTCATGACGTTACTATAGAACATTAGCTCGTGCGCAGAGATGACCGCAACCAAGGAAGAGTCCTTGATCAGCACAATGAATTCATTGCCGAAAGCAGGAATCATACGCTTGATCGCTTGTGGCAGTATCACATATCGCATAGCCTGTCGCTGGGTCAGTCCGAGAGACAATGCCGCTTCACGCTGTCCTTTGTCAATGGATTGAATGCCGGCTCTGTAGATCTCAGCTGTATAAGCAGCCGAATTCAGAGTCAGGGCCAGAACTGCCGCCACTGCGGCATTCGTAGTTCCTATGAGCATGGGCACAATCCCAAAGTGAACGAGCAGGATCTGCACATATAGCGGCGTACCGCGAAAAAAATTAATGTAACAGGCCATGGGCAGCCGTATATATGCCTTGGGCGACATTTTCCCAAAGCCAATTCCCAGACCCAGCACAGCACCCATAAGAATTGAGGCCAAGGATATGCCAATCGTCAGAAGCGTTCCTTTCATTAGTAGCGGAAAATAGTACACGATGATATCCCATCTAAAATCCATGTCGTTCTTCCTTTCCTGTTCCTTAAGTAGCTACCTTGCATCAGCACACCTGTACTTATCACTTAGGCCTTCGGCTGATCCCGTCAGACACTGACAAAGAAGGCATGCGCCTGCCAGAGCAAACACATGCCTTCTCTTGAGAGATTCAATACTAGATCCCGTGCGCCTGCGCAATCTCCTGCCCACAATTCTGCATAGCGCAGACGCATACGAACCAGTGAGAAGCCTTCCATTCACGCTCCAGCTCAATTCCGCACTTCGTGGCCGCTGAACCTACGATTGTTATTTGGCCATCTCAGCTTTAAGACTGGATAGATCCGGCTTTTTGCCGAACCACTTCTCATAGATCTCCTCATAGGTTCCATTATCAATTACAGCCTTCACTGCAGGATCAAGCTTCGCCTTCAACTCACTGCCCTTCGGCATCAGGAAAGCATAATACTCAGGCTGGAACGCTTCACTATCTGTAATGCCTACAAGCTTGCTATCTGGATTGTTCTTAATATACTCCTGAATGATGGCATTGTCGGCTACTACTGCGTCGGCCCCACCTTTATCAAGCTCCATGAACGCCAATGTATTACTATCGAATTTCTTGAGCTTAGGATTACTGGCTCCCATCAGCTCTGACATGATTGTGTCGGCAGTCGTAGCCGCCTGAACAGCAACCTGCTTGTCTGTCAGGTCTGCTGCGCTCTGAATATCACTGCCTTCCTTCACAACAATCATATTGGCTGATTCGTAATAGGGAAGGGAGAAATCATAGCTCTCCTTCCGCTCTTCGGTGACAGAAATCGCCGAAATCCCTGCCTGATATTCACTACCCTGCTTGACGCTCAGTAGCATCGTGTCCCAGCCGACATTTTCGACCTCATAGTCAATACCGGCTTCCTTCATCACAGCGTCCAGAAAATCAATATCGAAGCCTGTAACCTGGTCCCGATCCATGAATTCCATAGGCGCATAGGATGCATCTGTAGCGATTTTGATCGGCCCATTTCCCCCAGAAGCTGTCTCTCCACCTGTAGCTGGTGTCGGCTCACTCACTGCTGGTGGCTGCCCACATGCAGCTAATAGAACCATAATAAATGTCATTAAACTTAACAAATAAATCTTTTTCATACCAAAACCCCCCTACTGATACATTAGTATATGTCTCGAAAAGTAACAATTTACTGTGATTCTATCAGGATTTTAAACAAACCTCAATGATTTTTATGATTTTATGTAAGAATATATAACACAATTTTGTATTGAAAATCAGTCGATGACAGTATGCGCACCATTTGTCACGCGTCGGTTCATAAGGACTTGTTATTGCACAGCTAATTGGGAATCCTAATGATATTGCTGTATAAGCTAATCTACGGCGGACTATATGAAAGACAGGAGAAATGCAAATTTGAAGCCTATTATTCCTTTTGAACCCGTCAGAATTGATCAGATCCCTGTCGGGCCCTCATGGATTGCCCAGGTCAAGTGGGACGGGGTACGAATGTTGAGCTATTATGACGGGACCATGGTAAGGCTGGTGAATCGGCGGTTGCATGATCGAACTGCACGATACCCCGAGCTCCAGCACTTGAACGAACATTGCCATGCAACTTCCTTCATACTTGATGGTGAACTGGTTGCTTTCCAGGATGGCAAGCCATCCTTCTATGAAATTATGAAACGCGACAGCCTCCGCAGTAGCCGCTCCATTCAGCACGCTGCCACACAGATTCCAATCGTATATATGGTCTTCGACATTCTTTTCGCTAATGACCAATGGGTGACCGAGCTCCCGCTAATAGAACGCCAGCAGCTTCTATCAGATCTAATTAGACCACAGCCGTATCTACACCTGGTCGAGAACTTTCCGGATGGACAAGCCTTATTCAGGGCTATATCCAATCAGGGAATGGAGGGTGTCATCCTGAAGAGAGTGGATAGCAAATATCTGATTCAGGGGAAGGACAATCGTTGGCAAAAGCATAAGATAAGCCGAGATATATATGCACTGATTGGCGGGGTCACCTACCGGGATAAGATGGTAAATTCCTTATTGCTCGGGCTGATGAATACGGATGGAACTCTGGAGTATATCGGTCACGCAGGTACAGGAAAATGGGGGGCGGCTGATTGGCGCAGCCTCACAGCAGAGGTCCAGAAGTCAGTGGTGGAAGCGTGTCCATTCCGCGCGACTCCCCCACTGCTGCGTGATACCCAGTGGCTGCACCCTCAGTACGTCGTGAAGGTAAGCTTCCTGGAATGGACACCAGGAGGGACAATGCGCCATCCTGTCATAGAGGGCTTGGCACCTCATGTTCCTGCCCAGGATTGTACTTTACAGCAAGAGTGAGAGGTAAGCGGAAGGACGGGTTGATAGCGATAGGAAGGGAGGCCAAAAGAGCGAAACAGAGTGCCGGACCAGCAAATTAGAATATATGTTCCCAAAATTGATTGACATATATACCAAAAGAAGGTATAGTTAACTACAAATTCATAGGTGATGCGGGCGAAGCACCCCGCAAGTGAGGCTATCAGCCATACTTGCGGGGTGCTTCTTTTATTTGTTGTACGAGAGAGCGGAGTGTACTCAAATAACATAATTCCTCATCCCGGACACCTATACTAATTCAGACAGGAGTGTTGTTCATGAGACCTATTTCGAACAAGAAGAACGTTCACCCATTATCTTCGGCATTCATCCATACACTATGGAAGCCCTTTATCGTGCTCTTGTGCTGCACAGCTCTGCTCCTAGTACCAGGTCAATCTCAGGCCAGTGAGGCCGCCAGCTCAATTGGGGCAGTCTATGATCAAATGACCACGCTTGAATCCGTCATCACATTGGAGGGTCAACGCATCCGTAGCCTCAGCAAGAGCAACAACGATAAGATGAAGTCCATCAAGAGCAGAATTAGTGCGATAGATGCTGCCTTGTTGAAGTCACTTAAGCTGAAGGTTGACCAGACACAGAAGAAGCACACTCCTTTGCTGACGCAATATTCAGAGGTGAATAAGCAACTTTCCGACGCCCGCAAGCGCAAGGACAAGAAGAATGTGGATCTGTTGGTATTGAAGCAAGGCTCGCTTAAGCCTTCTGTTACGGCAGCTCGTGCGGACATTACTTCTCAGAAGAAGGCACTTGCAGACGCCAAAAAAACGGCCACTGCGAAGGCAGCGGCCGTCAAGGAAGCCCTTGTTCCTGTACAAGCTATCAAGAAGCAAATTACAGCGGAGAACAAACAAGTGGCCTCCGTGAAGAAGAGCCGCACAGCAGCACACAAACGGTATAGAGCAAGTATCAAAAACGGAAATTCCATCCTTGCGCTCGCTGAGCTTACCCGCGTCTACCAATTGCTCGGCAATATACATGCTTCTCAGCAAAAGGTAGAAGAATGGGAGCGTCAAATATCTCTGGCCCTGCAGCGCGCAGAAGCCAAGCTCCCCAAATAACAGTGCTTACAGTGCGTTAAATGTGTCTGTCAGTACAGGTACGATTTGTGATTTTCTGGATACTACACCCTTCAATAGCGCCTTGTTGCCATCCAGCTTGACATTGTATGCCTGTTCAACCGCCTGAGCCTTGTTGCCGAGTGCAATACCCACAGAATCGCTATTAACAATATCGGTTACAACAAACAGGAACAGATCCAGGCCCTTATCCGCAATCGTCTTATTCAGTGCAACTTCAAGTTCAGCCTGACGGGACAGCACATCATTCACATCAACTGCATTGACCTGGGCAATTTCAACCTTGCTACCGTTCAGTTGGAATTCCTTTGCATCGAGACTGATCAGTTGCTCGATGGTGTGCTGACTCAGATCAGCTCCTGCTTTCAGCATGTCGAAGCCATAGCTCTCAGCATCTACGCCAGCAATCTCAGCCAGCTCACGCGCTGCAGCTACATCTTCTTCTGTGCAGGTAGGAGATTTGAATAGCAGGGAATCCGAAATAATTGCAGACAGCATGAGTCCAGCGATATCTTTAGGAATCTCTACCCCATTCTCCTTATAGATCTTCTTAAGGATCGTCGCTGTGCAGCCTACTGGCTCAGCGCGATAATACAACGGATAGCTCGTCTCAAAATTCGCAATACGATGATGGTCGATAACCTCAACCACGCGCACCTCTTGAATATCATCAGCACTTTGCTGGCGTTCATTATGATCTACTAGAATAACTGTCTCGGCCTCAGCAGCCACCTTCTCAACGTAACGTGGTGCCGGGGTCTTGAAATAATCCAAAGCAAATTGAGTCTCTCCGCTTACTTCACCCAGACGAACTGCCTCAGCATCTACACCAAGCTTTTGTTTCAAAAAAGCATATGCAATCGCAGAAGTAATCGTATCCGTATCCGGGTTTTTATGACCAAAGACCAGTGTTTTTGCCATCGTAATCGACTCCTTAATCAAGGTTGATTTTACTATAGTCAACAATTCCAATGCGATTATATCATTAATCTCCCATGCTGTGCATCCGCAATCTTGCATAACTATCATTTTGTGAGTGCAGTGACTAAGGTAGATTCTCTGTAAAAAGCCTGACAAAACCTGATGAATCATGGGTTTATTTGTTATTGACAGCCTTTATTTTCTAAAAATATTAAATTCATATAGAAAAATCTGCTAGTCATATGGTAACATATCCCTCAAAACTACATACTCAACCATTCTACGAATCATATTCCAATATGAGAGGGGGCCTGCAGGCAACGAAGAATGTTGTAAAGCCAAATCTGATAGACAAATCAATAGACTATAATCTTGTGAAAAGAGGGGAAGCTTTGAAAACACGTACATTGCTGCATAAAGTAACTACTGTTTCTTCCATCTTCGCTCTGGCAGCGAGCTTACTAGCTCCTTCAGCCAGTCTAGCTTCGCCTGATATCAGCCAACAGATTCTTTCTGAGCTGACCAACGAGGTGTTGCAGGAGCCTACCTACATCTCTCCTAATCTGGACACTTCCTCTTCCAAGGATGTTCGAGTCATTGTCCAACTCAGCAGCGACCCTGTAGCTGTTGAGAGATTTAGCGCAGGCAGCCTCCGTGCCTTCTCGACGCGCTCTGCAGAATCCTCCATCAAGAGCGAGCAGACATCTTTCGAAGAGCTTGCCAGAAAACAAGGCATTTCTCTCCAGGTTAATTACCGCTACAACACGGTTCTGAATGGCATGGAGGTTACGGTTGCAGCCGACAAAATACCAGCTCTCGCCAAGCTTCCTGGCGTTAAATCCGTTCATGAGAACCAGACCTATTTTACAATCCCAGTTCAAGATCCTTCCACAGTGGCGGATGATACCTATGAAGTGAAATTCGATAACGCCCCACTGGATCTGATTGGCGCTCCCGAGGCCTGGAGCAAAGGCTTCACAGGCAAAGGACTCAAAGTAGGCGTCATTGATACCGGTGTCGATTACAATCACCCTGACCTGAAGGATGCTTATAAAGGCGGCTACGATTCCTTTGAGCAGGACAATGATCCTTATGAGGAGCCTCCTGTCAGCATTGATGAAGACCCATACGGAACAGGCTTTGCCGGAACATCTCACGGAACGCATGTAGCAGGCACTATTGTTGGTCAAGCCAAAAATACGACCTCTGATATCGTTCAAAAAGGGGTCGCCTATGATGCAGATCTGTATGCCTATAAGGTGCTCGGGCGGAATCCTGCAACCGGGCGCTCATCCGGCTCATCTGCACAGGTCATTGATGGAATCGAGCGTGCGGTCAAGGATGGCATGGATGTAATTAACCTGTCCCTGGGCTCCGATCAGGAGAAGGACCCGAATTCACCAGACTCCATTGCAATCAATAATGCAGTACTGTCTGGTGTTGTGGCAGTTATCGCGAGCGGTAACGCTGCTGATTCTGGCCCTTACTACTACTCAATGGGCTCACCAGCTTCTGCACAATTAGCGATCTCCGTCGGAGCGACAACGATCCCGGGTCGCCTGTACACAGCTGCGGGTACCGTATCCCAAGCCACATACGAGTCTGTCGACCCTAATGGTAGCGTTACTGCGGATACTTACGACCTTTATGATTACCAGCTAATGGGCTGGAGAACAGGCGATGATGACTTTGCCTCTATCCTTGGCACACACCCCATCGAGGTTGTCTATGCTGATCTTGGTCAAGTAGATGATTATGTGGGTAAAGATGTGACTGGAAAGATCGTACTGCTCTCCCGAGGAAGTCTTGCATTCGTAGATAAGATCGAGATTGCCAAAGAGCAAGGGGCACTCGCTGCCATCATTTTCAACGGCAATACCAGCCCTAGCGACCCTAACAGTGCCGATCTGTCCGATAGTGTGGCACAGCGTGACGGCTACATCAACACCAGTCTCGGCGATAGCCTTGGCTTCATTCCGACATTTGACATGAAAGGTAGAGAAGGACGAGCATGGGCTCGCAATATTGTCGAAAATCCTGACAAGCTCCACTTCATTACATTTGACCAGGAGTATCCTCAAATTGATGTTCCCGGTGATCGTATGGCATCCTTCAGTTCTCGCGGACCAAATAGCGATGATCTGCTGGGTATCAAGCCGGATGTATCCGCTCCAGGTGTCAACATCATGTCCACTTGGCCGAAATACGGAAAGTTCGATCCGGATGCCTCCTATGCCGAAGCTTACAATCGCAGCAACGGTACAAGTATGGCGTCCCCGCATGTAGCAGGTCTGGCTCTGCTCTTGAAGCAGCAGCACCCGGATTGGACACCATTTGACGTCAGAGCAGCTCTTGCCAATACTGCAGACTCTCTGTTCAACGAATCAGGTAAGCTTTATGATGCTTACTCCCAAGGGGCGGGCAGAGTCAATGTGGATCATGCCACAGATACTCCAGCTCTGCTGCAAACTGTAGAGCAACTGACTATTTTGGACAAGGACCTGACCTATCGAGATGTGATCAATTATGGCTCATCGGCCAGCTTCGGCGTCCTGCCGGCTGGAAGTGAAGCGAAGCAAATTCAGCTTCAGCTGAAAAACGTATCCTCCAGCTCCGTACGCTATCAAGCTAGCGTAGAATTGCATGCTGATGTGACCTCCGATCCTACAAATCCGACCTCTACACCGAGCCCTAGCAATCTTCGTGTAGAATTACAGGGTGTCGGCGATGGCGGTGCTATCAGTGCTGATGCAGGAAAAAGCCAACCATTCTTCCTGTCAGTACAGCCTGTTGAAGGTGCTGTAGACGGAGTCTATGAGGGTAAAGTTGTACTGGAAAGCACAGGACGCCCAACACTCCACCTGCCATTCACTGTGCATGTCGGCGAGAAGGCTCCTGCTACCGGATTCGGTCTGCAAGAGATGCAACTATCCAATCCAATTATTACACCTAACCGGGGCGGCATTAAGGCCACGACGGATGTAACATTCCGTCTGACAGCTGAGAATACAAACTACATCGAGCTTCAAGTATATGGTGTGAATGACCAACTCATTGGTATTGTTGATAATATTTATACCGAGGAAGGCTTCCTGGAGCCAGGGGACTATGCATTCGAGAACTACCGCGGAACTTACTTCGCTGTTGACGAAGCAGGGAGCCCTCAAAGGGATGCGAACGGCAATCTGATTACACGCCAGTTGACTGCCGGAACCTACAAGCTAACCTTGATTGCTCCACAGCTTGATGCGAATGGCAACTTTAAGTACAACGCTGATGGACTCATGACATACTATGCCTCCAAGGCTCTGCGAGTTGATACATCACGTAAGAGTAGCAGCAATGATGATACTACTGGCGGCAACAACGGAAACAGCAGCACTGGCGGGGGTGGAGGTGGAACTCCAACAACAACTCCAGCTACAGATACTCCAGCCACTCCTGCAGATGGAACTACACCGAGTGCACCTAGCATTCAAAGTGTGGTAAAACAAGGGCAATCAGTTCAGCCTGTACAAGCCTCTGTAGTCGTAAGTAATGGAATTCAGGCACTGAGCATTACCAATGAAGCACTTCAGGCTGCCCTCAACGAAGCAGAATCCAAACCAGTTGCCATTGTTGTCTCAATTAACACTAGTGAGGCTCCTACAACCAAACTGATTCTGTCCGCTGATCAGCTTGGCTTGCTCGCCAAGTCAACCGTAGATAGCAGTATTATTTTGAACTTTGGGACATCATCCCTGTCCTTGCCAACGTCGGCACTTAGCTCTGTTCCAGCCGGATCTTCCCTGGAGCTCAACATTGCTGATCAGGACCAGGACCTGGAGATCTTCACCAAAGGCTTCCCAGGCGCTACGATTATTGGCACACCTGTCAGCTTCGAAGTTAATGTACTGTCAGGCAACCTCAGTACACCATTGAACGTACCAGCTAAAGAACGCATCCTGCGCTCCTTTACCGTACCTGGACAAATTGAGGGTAACACTGCTGGTGTATTGTATACTAGCGGAAGCAAGGTATCACCGACTCCATCCGTATTCAACAAGCAGGATGATGGCACAACCGTAGTCGTAGTCAATCGTCCAGGGCTGTCCACTTATGCAGTCGCAACGAGAACCGTGTATTTCGAGGATATCTCCTCTTCGTTCGCACAATCTCAGATTCAATCGCTTGCACACAAGCTGTTGATTAACGGCACTTCGGAGCAGACCTTCGCACCAAAAGAGCGTGTAACCCGCGCCGAGTTCGCAGCCATGCTGACAAGATCTCTGGGCCTACAAGCTGCAAACACTGCTCCATTCACTGATGTTCAAGCAGGTGGCTGGTATGCAGGTGATGTAGCAGCAGCTTATAATGCTGGTCTGATTACAGGCCGCAATGATGGAAAGTTCGATCCTAATGCACATATTACGCGTCAGGAAATGTCCGTTATGCTGTCAAAAGCTATGGATCTGCTACAGATCACTCCAGCTGTACAAGGTTCCCCTCGTGGACCTTATGCAGATGCTTCCTCCTTCGGGAACTTTGCTGAGCTCAGCATTGATAAAGTAACCCAAGCAGGTATCATGAGTGGAGAGACTGTAAACGGAACTTCCTATTTCCGTCCAGAAGCAGCTACAACGCGTGAAGCAGCCGCGAAAGTACTGTATGAGCTGCTGCAGCAGGGTGAGCTGATTAACTAAGGATTTCACCAGCAAAACGACATCATTCATGGTTCACATCCTTCGCCAGTATCCAGCGAGGCTACGGACCTGCATCAAGTGAAGAAGCCTCCGTCCCACGTATGTACTGTGGAACGGAGGCTTCTGTATTCAAGGCTACATTAAGGGCAGACGCACCGTAAAAATACTCCCCTCGCCAGGCTCGCTTTTCACTCCAATGTGCCCCTGATGTGCATGTACAATGGATTCAGTAATAGACAGCCCCAGTCCTGCACCGCCAGATCTTCTAGTACGTGAGGTATCCCCACGATAAAAGCGCTCAAAGATTCGATCCAGTTGCTCCTTCTCCATTCCTGGGCCATTATCGCCTACATCAAGCACTGCCATTCCCTCCTCCACGCTCAGGCCCACCTTAATGATACCTAGCGACCTATCGGTATGCTGCACTGCATTACTGAACAAGTTAAGCACCACCTGCTTCATCGCATCCACGTCAATTGGAGCATGTACCTCTGCGGTAATATCGTAGATCACCTTACGTTCCCCAGCAAGCATCTGTAATTGAGGCTTCATGGAAATGAGCATATCGTCTAACGAGGTCGGCTTCAATAACATCTCAGGAGCCCGATCCATCTTTGCCAATAGCAATAGATCCTCTACGAGCTTCTTGATTCGCTTGGATTCGCCATACATACTCTCCAGTGCTACCTGTAGCTGCTGGGGGTTGGAGGCCGCCCCACGGAGCAGCACCTCCAGAAAGCCATGAATCGAGGTAAGCGGGGTTCGCAGCTCATGGGATGCATCTGCCACAAAGCGCCTCATTTGTAGCTGCGCTTCTTTTTCCGTAGCAAACGAAGCCTCCAACCGTTCCAGCATACCGTTAAATGATACGGCAAGCCTGTCTATCTCTTGCTGCCCTTGGTCGGTAGCCACACGCTCCGTCAGATTACCAGCGTCAATACACCCCACGGTCTTGACCATCTGGGAGAGCGGAATAAGCGTCCGCCGCAGGATGGGTAGCATTAACGCCACACCGATAGCAAGCCCTAACAACGATAAAGAAAGGAACGTCAATTGTTGGCGCATTAGGAGTGCCTTGAGCGGAGCTGTTGAGGTACCCATCTGCAGCAGCTCACCTGATGAGCCCTTTGGGCCTGGTGCACGCACCACGACCAGCTGCTCATTCCCCTGACGATCCTCCACGAGATAATAATCGCTCATTCGTCGCCGTGATTCGGCATTTGCACGCAGCTTATCATAGATATCCTCCGATAGTCTGGGAGCGGATAGCCCATCCTCACGCGAGATATCCCGCAAGGTTCCATCCTTCTGGATAATCGCCAGTGTCATATCCGAGAAAAAAAGATACCGATCGGGCGGTCCCTGCGGTGGAATTCCTTCCCGTCCACTCGACTTGGCCTCTCGGGTCAACAGGTCCACGGGCATAGAGCGCAGCTGCGCTTCCATGACTTCAGCACGGTTGCGATAGACGAAATCCTTCATGAATACATACTGCAAAAATCCTATTAGCACAAGCAGCACAGCCACGATCAGTAACGTTCGCGTAAGCAACTGAGCGCGCAGTGAGTTCATATTCATCCAGTCTCTCCACCGCTCCTTGTTCCACCTCATGGCAGATCGATCCGGTAGCCCACCCCACGCAGCGTGCGAATGAGCTTATGTTCCTTATCCTGAAGCTTATCGCGCAGGGAGCGAATATACACCTCGACAATATTATCTTCTCCGCCAAAATCATAACCCCACACTCGGTCCAGAATACGCGCCTTGCTGAGCACCAGACCATGATTGAGCACCATAAATTTCAGAAGCTCATATTCGGTAGGTGACAGCTCCAGCACCCGATCAGCATGTTTAATCTCCTTGCGACGATCATCTACACGGAACGGCCCATAGGTCACTTCTCCAAGCAGATCAGGGAACTGATTGCGGAGCCTTGCTCCGATCCGGGCTAGCAGTTCTTCGAAATTAAAGGGCTTGGCCAAATAATCATCAGCACCCAGCTTAAGCCCCTTGACCCGATCATCCACCTCATCCTTCGCCGTCAGCATAATTACTGCAATGTTATCCCCTGTCTCCTTCAGGCTACGGCACAGCTCAAAGCCATTCATCTCTGGCATCATGACATCGAGAATAGCTACATGCGGTCGATATTCCCGTGCCAGTTCCAGCCCTTCACTTCCATTAGAAGCTGTCCTCACCTCATAGCCTTCATTTATCAGGCCGAATTCCAGAAATTGCAGAATATGTGGCTCATCATCTACAAGCAATATCTTGATTCCATTCATGGTAGTCATACGTGCGACATCCTCTCTATATCTCAAATCCTCAGCTAGTCCATGGCACACTGCTGAAGCCATTGTATTGCTACAGCATCCACTTCAAACGGCTGCATTTAGCCATTCCCTCTACAATTTAATATTTCCATTATGACGCAACTCGGCTAACGATGGCACTGAATTTTCACTGAAAAAATTGATGGTCGCCGCATCACCAGACATTTCAGCTAATTTTCAGCGCAGCCTCATGAGTACTTCAGGTATTCGGTCCACTATATAAATAAATTCATACAAGAGTCGGGAGTGAACGGATATGTGGCGCAGGCTTACAACATTATTGAACAAAATAGACATCCCACTGCTGTGCATCCTGCTATTCTCAGCCTTCCTCGGTGGTTATAACATCTGGCAGGATCACTACGTGAACACATATTACACGACAGCGGTCGCAAGTATGCTCCAAAGCTGGCACAACTTCTTCTTCGTGTCACTTGACTCAGCTGGTTCGGTCTCCATCGACAAGCCTCCTGTTACGTTCTGGGTGCAGGCAGCTAGCGCCTATCTCTTTGGCTTGCATGGTTGGAGCGTCATCCTTCCACAAGTCCTGGCTCAGATCGGTTCTGTACTCTTGGTGTACGCGTTGCTAAAGCCTACGTTTGGCCTGACGGCAGCACGGCTAGGTGCATTTGCTATGGCATGCACACCCGTAGCTGTATCCGTAAGTCGGACGAACAATATCGACAGCATGCTGGTCTTCACCTTGCTTTTGGCGGCATGGCTTCTATTTCGTGGCATTCGCCGCAGCTCCGGTAGCTCTATCATCGCTTCCTTTGCCTTAATCGGTGTCGGCTTCAATATGAAGATGCTGCAAGCCTACATGGTTATTCCTGCCTTCATCCTTTTCTATGTTCTCGCGGCGAGTGTACCTTGGAAGCGAAAAGTAGCTACTCTTGCTGGGAGCGCTGCAGCCCTGTTGATCATCTCCCTCTCCTGGCCGCTAGCAGTGGATTCCACTCCGGCTGATCAGCGACCTTACGTAGGAAGCAGCGGGACGAATTCCGTCATGAATCTGGCCTTTGGCTATAATGGCATTGCTCGTCTTACGGGAGATCGTGGGCAAGGGGGCACAGGGCAGAGCGATGGTAGAGAGAATACACGTCCTGGTAATCTCTCGAATCAGACGAACTACAACAATCAAGACAAGCGTGAGATGGCACAAGATCAGATCAACGGTAATGGTGGTGCTCGAGCGAGTTATGGTCCTGGCGCTGGAGGTGCAACCGGTGGGGGTCCTGGCACAGGAGGTCCAACTGGTGGAGGCCCAACCAGCGGAGGTCCTGGTGGCGACAGGCTGAATAGTGGCGGGATGTTCGGAACAGGGACCCCTGGCCCACTCCGTCTATTCCAGAGCGAGCTGTCCGGTCAAGCGAGCTGGCTAATTCCATTCGCTGTGCTCGCAGCGATTAGCATTCTTTCTCGTCGTCGCATACGGAGCTGGTCGCTCCAGCAGAAAGAGGTCCTATTCTGGCTGGCCTGGCTCATACCGATTGCGGGATTCTTCAGTATTGCAGGATTCTTTCATCATTACTATCTCATTATGCTCGCACCTCCACTTGCTGCGCTGCTCGGGGCAGGCTGGGTGAGCATGTGGGAGCAATACCGCTCCAGAGGGAGCAGTTGGACAGCTTGGCTATTGCCAGCATCCATACTCCTTACAGGCGTGTTCGCTTGGTATATCATGAAGGGCTACACCGAGAGCATCGGTAGCTTCTGGCCCCATACCGCCTGGGTCACAGGTGTGATCGGTGCAACCCTGCTTCTATGGATTCGAGCTACCGGCGGCACCGATGGACAACACGCCACCTCGGACCGTCGCTATATGATTTGGGGCAGACGACTAGCTGTCATAACTGGCTTGATGGCCCTCTTCATCGGACCTATATACTGGGCGGCTACTCCCATTACTTATGGGCAGAATAGCATGACTCCGCAAGCAGGTCCAAGTCAAGTAGGTGATCGCGGAGGAAGGGGCGGTCCTGACGGTGAGCGGGGTGACGGAACCCAGTCTGCCATGAACCGAACTACACCCCCCGGGATGCTTAGTTCCTCAGCAGATGCAAGTGATGAAGCAGCTAGTGCAGATGAAGCACCTGGTACGATGACCAGATTCCCTGGAGCAGTCAGCCTCCCGACAAGGGGATTTGGTATGGGCGGTACACCACAGGCAGATGAGAAGCTGCTTCAATATCTTCGCCAGCATAATACGGACGAGACTTACTTATTAGCAACCCTGAACTATACAGCTGCTGCCCCTTATCTGATTGATTACGGGGAGAAGGTCATCATTTTACACGGCTTTGTGCAATCTGATCCTGTATATGATACCGATAAGCTGCAGGCGCTCGTGGAGAGCGGTCAGGTAAAATACTTTCTCGTGACGAGCGGCATGGGCAGTGATCGCTCTGAGCTCGTCAACTGGATCAAGGAGCATGGCCGAGAAATCCCTGCGGCCGAGTGGCAATCGACAGCGTCTGCCTCTGCTCAGCTGTACGAAGTATCCTGGTAAGGAGGACACGACAATGACCCACACCAAGCAACTGACAACCATCCGTTATTCGGTAATAGTGCCAATGTATAATGAAGAAGCTGTCATTCAGGAAACCTATCGCAGAATAAAACACGTCATGCGAGAGCTAAGCGAGCCTTACGAGCTAATCTTTGTAAATGATGGCAGCAGCGATCGTAGCGCAGATATGATCAAGGATTATAGCTCTACTGATGAGTCCGTTATCCTGGTTGATTTGTCCCGTAATTTCGGTCATCAGCTAGCTATTACAGCAGGAATGGATTATGCCATAGGTGATGCGGTCATTATTCTGGATGCAGATTTACAGGACCCACCTGAGCTGATCCCGGACATGGTCGCTAGATGGCAGGAAGGCTATGAGGTCGTCTATGCCCAGCGCGTCAAGCGTCACGGCGAATCCTGGTTCAAAAAGCAGTCCGCACGAGTATTCTATCGGCTCCTGCGCGCATCCACAGACATCTCAATCCCCGTCGACACAGGCGACTTCCGGTTAATGGACCGTAGGGTCGTGGATGAACTGAAGCGTCTGCCTGAGAACAATCGCTTCGTGCGAGGTCTGGTCAGTTGGGTGGGCTTTCGCCAGATTGCTGTGGAATATGAGCGGGATGAGCGATTTGCGGGGGAGACGAAATATCCGCTAAAACGGATGCTCAAGTTGTGTCTGGACGGCATGACTTCCTTCTCTTACAAGCCGCTGAAGCTGGCTGGATACCTCGGTGCTCTTCTCTCCCTCTCTGGCTTTCTGTATATGATCTATGTACTGTGTGTCCGTCTGTTCACGGATAATGCCGTTAGAGGCTGGTCTTCACTAATCAGCCTACAGCTGATATTTGACGGCATGATTCTCGTCATCCTGGGGATTATCGGGGAATACGTAGGGCGGATCTATGATGAGACCAAGGCACGTCCGCTCTACATTGTCCGGGAATGTGTCGGGCTCGAACGTGGACAACAGCTCCACTCTTCTGAGCAAGCTGCCCGTGCCCAGCACAATGAAGATACCTATGATGCTAACGGTCCAACGGTGAGCCCTACAGCAAGCCCCGCGACAGCAAAGATGGTGTATACGCACGGAAGTCTGGATTCATCACGCCCGAGAAGAGGAGCTTGAACGAATGAAGCGAATAAGGTCAACTGAACCGACACCACGGCAGACACGCGACCGCATTCTGCAAGTCCGCCTTACTTCCTTCTTTCGCTTCGCAATTGTAGGCGTGTTGAACACGGCGATAGATTTCACTATTTTCCTATGGTTATCGTGGGTAGGGGTATCCATTGTGCTTGCCCAGGCTCTGTCCTATTCTGCAGGAACACTTAACAGCTATGTATTGAATCGAAATTGGACGTTCCGTGAGCGGAATCTCTCTGGTACATGGAAGTCCTTCGTCTCCTTCATCGTGCTCAACCTGATTACACTAGGCTGCACTACGATGCTACTTAGTCTACTGGATCAGCTCACCGACTGGACATTGCCAATCTGCAAGCTGCTCGCTACATTTGCCGGTCTCATGATCAACTACACAGGGAGCCGGTTATGGGTCTTCGTTCCACGAAGTGCAGAGACAGAACAGACCTAGAGTGGCATTGTAAACAAAAGAAGACTTGGAACTTTTTGCCGGATGTCTCCTGGACGTGTACAATAAGTGTTGAACGATGCCAATGCTCACCATCTAACAGTCTGTTATGGGAGCACGTATCGGTTCAATATGCAGAACAAGGGGGAGACAGCTTGATTCCCGAAGGAAATTTGCTGAGCAACATTGACCGTTTCACCGGATTCGCCGATGGCTATGATCGCAATCGTCCGCAGGCGCCTCAATTTGTCACTCGCATTCTTAGAGACTATCTGGGACACCGACCTGCACGAGTAGCCGATGTCGGCTGCGGCACCGGTTTGTCTACTTTTATATGGAAGGATGCTGCAGATCAGATCATCGGGGTTGAGCCCAGCCCGGATATGCTTACCTTAGCCAAGCACAAGCTGGCATTGTATACAGATGCCCCGCACATCAGCTTTGAACAGGGCTATTCCAATACCCTTCCACTACCTTCTTCCTCCGTGGATATCATCACATGCTCGCAGTCCTTCCACTGGATGGAGCCGACAAGCACGCTGAAGGAAGCAGGACGTGTGCTTCGTGAGGGCGGAATATTTGCAGCCTATGACTGTGAATGGCCTCCTTGTGCGAATTGGCACATTGAGACAGCCTATATGGACATTCTGGACCACGCCAGTGATATTATTCATCGGCTGGCAGATCCCCAGAACCGTCCGCTTAAGCTGGATAAGTCTGCTCATCTGCGACGTCTGGAGGAGAGCCATGTCTTCCGTTACACCCGAGAAATAGGCTTCCATCACACCGAGATTGCCGACGCAGATCGTTATATCGGACTGGTGCTAAGTCAGGGTGGTGTCCAGACGGTATTCAAGCTGGGTTCGAAGGAGCTGGATCAGAAGCTGATTCGTTTTGCAGCACTGGTACAGGACTATTTCCAAGGTCGGACGCTAGAAGTGGTATTCAGCTACCGGATGCGCCTGGGGATGAAGTAAATATGCCCCTCAGGCGCGTGCGACTGCTCCAGTATGGGTTATCTTTTTTGAAGATATCCTCACACTCACAGCTTAGTTCTAGACGTAATTCAGCATAGCTCATATGCGATCCAGACGCGTGCATCAGCGCTATACTCTTAGCTCAAAGCATTTAACTCAACGTCAGCAGCGAATGCAGACGCTCCGGGTAATCCGTGATGATGCCACGTACCCCATAACCAAGGAATACTCTCATCTCTTCCTCATCATTAACCGTAAAGGGATGGTACGCTACTCCAGCTTCTGCTGCGGACTTCACCCACTCTGGAGTGATCGCCTCTTTATAAGCATGAAGTGCCGTAGCACCAAGCGATTGTGCATATTGCCATGGACGATAGAGCCCTTCCATGTAGAGGACTCCCGTGCGGATATCCGGAGCTAGCCGATGGCATTCTACCAAGGAATAATGATTGAAGCTTGAGATGATAACCTGCTCCTCCAGACCGAAGCTTCGAACGGCAGCAGTGACCTCTTCCTCCAGACCCTCATAAGGAACTATTCCATTTTTAAGCTCCAGATTCAATACAATCCCGTGCTCTCTCCCCAGTTCCAGCAGCTCATGTAGCTCCGGTACGCGCTCCCCCTGAAAGCTCGAGTCAAACCAGCTACCCGCATCAAGCGACTCCAGCTCTACACTGGTCACATCCTTAACCAAGCGTGGCAGACCGGTTGTACGCTCCAGAGACTCATCATGAATCAGCACAAGCTTACCATCCTTTGTCCGCTGTACATCGGTCTCAATCCCCGTAGCACCCAACTCTATAGCCTGCCGAAAAGCAACCATGGTATTCTCCGGGCATGTACCGGATGCACCGCGATGGGCAAAATTAATAATTGGTGTTGTCGTCATCTATGTATACCTCCGTGTGTTTCTATTTTGATTCAGTCATCTCATATACACTAGTATGTCTATATATTTGTCCAAATCGTACTTACTATAACGTAACTTATTCATGTTCATGCTGTATGAAATAAATGTAAACCTATTGTGTGATTCGCAAACATCCGCTGACAGCGGGACACCAAACGGTGTTCAGCTACTGCTAGAATACTGGCTAGACGGTTGAAACGATCTAAATCATTCGATATGCTTGATGCCAGTTAAGAATGTAATACACACGAACCAAAGGAGAACAACCCATGAACCCGCTGTACAATTTGAACATTGGACCGCCCGCTGCTGGCGAGATCAGACAGATTCACCGCGTATTTGAGCTGGCGATCAGGGATGCCTTCAAGCAAGAAGGACTGGAGGCGCACCTGGAGGATATCAAATACGAAATTAGCCATAAGCAGGAACGCTTGGCTAATGCCCTGTACACACAAGAGCCTGCGCTGCACTTCCTGGTCGCCCGAGTGCGTGACGAGGTGGTAGGCACGATTTCTTACGGCCCCTCTGGCCAGCTGATATCCGAATGCACCAACGGACAGCTGAAGGATGTTGGGGAACTGGGAAGTCTCTATATTCTACCTGACTATCAGAATCGTGGCATTGGTTCTGCACTGATCATTGAAATGGTACAGCAGTTGGACAAGCAGGGGATCGAGCAATTCTGCCTCGATAGCGGCTATCGACGAGCACAGGTGCGCTGGACCCGGAAGTTCGGGCCTCCCTACGCAATTGCAAAGGATCGCTGGGGACCGGATTCCCCGCATATGGTGTGGCTGTGTCAGGTGCAAGACTGGATCAAATAAAGCCTTCTTGAGGCGTGACAGACACCTCTTTTTTCATAGCATCCCTCCCAAAACAGAAAGTGCGGACAGCATTGGAATTCTCCTCTGCGTCCGCACTTATTTACTCGTTTATTTACTCATTTATTACCTATTCTTTGTACATCATTCGATTACAAGCTATCCAGCCTGCCTGACATTACTTTTTCGCCAGACGAATAACGTTCCAGGAAGCCTTGTTCAGGCTAGCGGATACGACACCGCCATCCAGTTTCGCACTACCGCCGCTACGTGGCGCAACCTTCTCTTGTGCAGCCGAGTTGGTAGCCTTCAGATCATCACTTTCCATGACCAGATGCTCTACAATCTCGAAGCCCTCGAAGCTACGAACATCACAGTTCAGCTCCAGCGCATCATTCAGGTTACGGTTCACTGCGAAGATCGTCAGTTCCTCATTCTCTTCATTATAGACTACAGCGCTGTCCAGATAAGGCACATCTGTGAAGTCCTTGGAATCGTACTTCGGCGAATCCACGACTGGCATCAGGGACACACCACGTCCAAAGCGAGATGCATGCATGTAAGGATAGAAGATGGTCTGCTTCCATGCTCTGCCGTTATTCTCAGTCATGATTGGCGCAATAACATTGACCAATTGAGCCAGACAAGCCATACGTACCCGGTCTGCATGACGCAGGAAGGTAATCAGCATACTCCCTACCAACAGCGCATCCTCGAAGGTATAGATATCCTCCAGCTGCGGCGGAGCAATCTGCCATGGCTCCATTTTGCTATCTGCTTCGTTGGAATGGAACCACACATTCCACTCGTCGAAGCTCAGCATCATGGTCTTCTTGCTACGCTTCTTCGCTTTGATATAATCACAAGTCGATTTAATCGTATGGATGAAATGATCCAGGTCCATCGTCAACGCGAGGAAATTCTCTGTATCATTGTCACGGTTGCCATAGTATTGGTGCAAGGAGATGTAGTCTACAGCATCATAAGTATGATCCAGCGTCACAGCTTCCCACTCAGGGAAAGTAGTCATTCCTGTATTAGAGCTACCGCAGGCGACCAGTTCAATATCCGGATCTACCCAACGCATAACCTTGGCTGCTTCCAGTGCGATGCGACCATATTCATGCATCGTTTTGTGACCAATCTGCCACGGGCCATCCATCTCATTCCCCAGACACCAGGTCTTGATCTTATGCGGCTGCTCCACGCCATGACTGCGACGCAGATCACTCCAGTATGAACCACCCGGATGATTGCAGTATTCTACCAGATTGCGTGCGGCATCAATACCACGTGTCCCCAGGTTGACTGCCATCATGACCTCGGAGCCGACCTCACGAGTCCATTGGAAAAATTCATTCGTACCAATCTCGTTAGGCTCCACGGTTCTCCATGCGAGCTCCAAACGTTTGGGCCTGTCCGCAACCGGGCCTACGCCATCCTCCCAGTTATAGCCCGATACGAAGTTACCACCTGGATAACGAATGATCGGTACGTCCAGCTCCTTCACTAATTCCTTCACGTCACTCCGGAAACCGCTCTCATTTGCCAACGGATGTGAGGGCTCATAGATACCTCCATATACAGCACGACCCAGATGCTCAATAAAAGAGCCATATATACGTTTATCCACCTCTGCAATGCGGAACGACTTATCAATAATCATTTTTGCCTTTAAAGATTGTGCCATGGATACCATCCTTTCCAAATGTGAGGATACGGAGCCTCTCTTATCTGCAAGGACAATATAACATGATGAAGATGGATGGTCAATATTTTTATTAATACTTAATAATAACATTAATTAAAATGAAAATGATACGGATCTCAGTCTTCTTAAAAGTAAAAGAAGGCCGCCTGTTTAGGCGACCTCCCGACTTTGCATTGGATGTTCACGCAGACTGATTTACTTGATTCCAGATATCGTGTAATTATCGATGATATACTTCTGGAACATGATAAAGATCAGGACGATTGGGATGACCATAAATGCCGATCCCGCCATCTGGAGCGCATAGGCGTTTTCGTTCTGGCCCTTGAGTAGGGAGAGTCCGACAGACAGTGTGTACAGCTTGTCATCATTGGCAATGATCAGCGGCCACAAGAAGCTGTTCCAGCCGCCAATAAAGGTAAGAATGGCCTGCACGGCGAGAATCGGCGATGAGATCGGCAATACGATTTGCAAAAAGGTTCTGAACTCTCCAGCCCCATCCAGGCGTGTCGCTTCGAGCAGCTCATCTGGAATCGTCGTCATGAACTGCCGGAACAAAAAGATCGCAAAGGCGCCGACCAGACCTGGCAACACCACCCCGGCCATCGTATTCACAAGACTCATCTGGTTCAGGATTAGATACACCGGTATCATCGTGACCTGACCAGGAATCATCATCGTAGCGAGCACGAGGTAGAACAGGAAGCCACGGCCCTTGAATTTGAATTTGGCGAAGCCGTAGCCCGCCATGGCATTCAGGAACAGCCCGAAGAAGGAGAAGAACACAATAATAAGCGTATTGCCAAGATAAGTACCAAAGGCCATGTTATCGAACAAATTACGGAAATTATCAAGTGTGAACTGCTCCGGCCACAACGTCGGCGGAATCTGTGTTACCTCACTCTCCGGCTTGAAGGCAGACAGTAGCATCCATATGAAGGGCAACAGCATCAGAACACCGCCAAGCGTCAACAGAATGGCAACAACCCAGCGGAAGGTCCTCACGCCCCCAGCAGTCCGCTCGCTCGTCACTCCGGCTTGCTGAATAGCTGATTTCATCATGTCACCCCTCCTCAGGCTTCTTCTTTATTTTGCAATCTGAACTGGATTAGCGTAATGGTAATAATGGCGAAGAACAGCACGAAGGAGCCTGCCGCCGCATAGCCGAATTTACTGTACTGAAAGCCGTTCTGATAGATGAACAGCGCTGCCGAGGTCGTTCCGTCCAGTGGTCCCCCTTGGGTCATGACAAAGGGCTCCTCAAAAAACTGCAGCCAGCCGATCATTGTCGTAATGGAGACGAAGAAAATGGCAAAACGGAGCTGCGGAAGCGTAATATACCAAATCTGCTGCCAGAGGTTGGCTCCGTCCAGCTCAGCTGCTTCATAATAGGTCTTCGCAATACCTTTGATCGCAGCCAGAAATATAATCATGTTCAGTCCAATCCCGCGCCAGACGGCCAGAAGGATCAGAGCGATCTTCGCAAGAGTCGGGTTCGAGGTCAACCATCCTACAGGGTCCATTCCGACCTGGCCCAGCACATAGTTAAATAGCCCGAGCGATGGATTATACAGGTAGCTCCATATGACGGCGACAGCGACTACATTCGTGACAGATGGTATATAGTAGATAACCCTGAACGACTGGAACAGCTTTGACTCTCCCATATTGATCAAAATAGCCACAGTGAGAGACAGCAGCAGCACCAGCGGAACACCGACGATGACGTAAAACAAGGTGTTCAGCATAGCCGTATGAAACGCCGGGTCAGTCAGGACGTTGACGTAATTATTGAGTCCAGTGAACGATATATTCGCATAATCGACCAGACCTGCCAGATCCATATCCGTGAAGCTGATCACGAGGGCCAAGAGAATGGGCAGCAGAGAGAATAGCGTTAACAGAATCAGAGACGGCCCAATGAATAAATAGGGCACCAGCTTGGAGCTTCCTTTCATATCCTCACTTCCTTTGCAGTAGATGGCGACCATTACTTTCTGGGCTTGTGAAGCTATTTCTTAAGAATACTTACAGCCTGTTCATTGAAGGCATCCAGCTCTGTCTGTACATCGGCGCCTCCCCGATAAATCCGTTCGAAGCTCTTCAGGTATTGCTGTGCGATCTCTTCCCACGCTGCTAGCTGTGGCATGGGCTGTGCTTTATCCAATTGACCACGGATCACCTGCATATGCTCATCATTCTGTAATGATGGGTCCTCCCACGCCTCCTTTGCGGCTGGCAGAACACTCGCCAACTCCATCCACTTCAGCTGATTCTCAGGCTTGCTCATAAAAGCAAGAAAGCGTGCAGCCTCCTCCTGATGCTCGCTGAACTGGAAGACCGACAAATTAGAGCCTCCCAGCACGGAGAGATTGTTCTCCTTGGTCGGCAGCTCTGCTACAGCCCATTTCCCTTCCAGCTCTGGTGCCTGCTCCTGAATCTGCTTGATCATGAACGGCCCGCTAATGAACATGGGCACGATCCCATCCCCCTTCAAGCCCTGAATAGAGTCGATGCCAAGATCCAGTGCATTGGAGCCATTTTGGAAAAAGCTATTTAAATACGTCACCGCCTCCACGAACTCTGGTTGATTGAACAGCGGATTTCCCTGTGCATCAATCAGCTCAGAGCCGTTCTGACGTGCCATCATGAAGGATAGCGACTGTTCCTTATTACTAAAAGCAATTCCGTACTTGCCTTCTCCCCTGGCTGCGAGCTTCTTGGCTGCATCCGCCAGGTCCCCCCAGGTCTTGGGTCCATCCTCATAGCCGACCTCGGCTAGCAAGTCTGTGCGGTAAAAGAGCACCTGTGCCTCAGTGTACCAAGGAACGCCCACCGTCTTGCCATCATACTGCGTGGTGGATACTGCACCTTCAAAGAAGTTCTCCTGGCCGAGCTCAGGATAGGTCCGGGCGTAAGGGGTAATATCCAGCAGGGCTCCAGCATGCGCGAACTCCGGCACCCACGATGTACCCATCTGCACGATATCTGGGCCCGACTTGGAGCCTACTGCGGTCAGCAGCTTGTCATGAGCATTAGCCCACGGCAGTGCCTGCACCTCTACCCGAATGTCCGGATTCTCCTGCTCGAATTGTGCGGCCATCTCTGGTAGCGCCTTGGCCTCAGCTCCCATTCCCCATACGGTCAGCGTTGTAATTCCATCTTGATCTGCGTTGGAGTCGCTGGATGAACAGCCTGCCAATACGCCTGCCAGCAGCGTGGCTACAGCGATGAGGGTCCCCCATTTTTTGATCCACATAAGTGATATCCTCCCGTCTTATTCCGCCTTTACAAGGTTCGTATGCCATCATATCCAACAAAAAATGTACACACTTTACTATAAAACTTGCCATTTGCTGGGTTCAGCTTAGTTTAGAGATTTTCACGACATAGGTTAGAGTTTTCACCAATAGAAACGTTTCGATTAACATTATAGACCAACTTGTAACCGCATTCAATATGGATAATTCGATGGAACTTCTAAAATATAGAGCATAAACTACGCTCTTCATACAAAAGTTCAAAGCTTAGTCCTTGCAACTCAACTAGATACTCGTTAGATACCCGTTCTCAGAGCATTCCAAACAGAAGAAAATTAGCGGTTTTCAGCTTTTTTTTCTGTTTACCCTGTTTGACTCCCCCTTTGAAAGCGTATATAATCCTGTGTACATCGCTATAGAAACGTTTCGAAAGACAGGTTACACACATACACACACCATTAACTCATTACCATCAACTCGTTACCTTCAGTTTGTTAACATCAACAATTCACAGTACTTCAACGACATGAAAGGAAGGTCCGATCATGCCCACGACATATACAAATCCTTATGTTACTAAGCTCCAGCTGGGAGACCTGACGTTCTCATTCCTGCGAACCGGGGATATTCACCGTATCTCCTATCAGGACATCATGATTAATCAGTTAATAAGCAATCCGCTTGACGGGTCCTTGAACAACATCTATTTACGTCTGTTCGATCCGAATCACACTCGGCTATTCCCCCTGCTGGGTGCGCAATCCAGCCATACCATGCAAGAATTTCGGCAGCTCGGAGAGCAGCAGCTATATTGGGACGGGCAAGCCGATGAGGTGCACTATCGTGTAACCTTCACACTTACTCCGCAAGGCGTGTGGTTCTGGGATGTAGAGCTGAATGGACTACAGACAGAAGCTGATCTCATTTATGGACAGGATCTGGGTCTTGCGGATACAGCAGCCGTGCGCAGCAACGAGGCCTATCTATCACAGTATATTGATCATACCGTATATAATCACGAGCAACAGGGCTTCATCGTCTGTTCAAGGCAAAATCAGCCCCAGAGCTCTGGATTTCCATATCTACAGCAGGGCTCGCTAAGCGCGGCTATCGGTTATTCCACAGACGGGTTCCAGTTCTTTGGCCTTGACTACAAGCGTACCCATCAGCCTGCTGCCTTGGAGCTGCCGACCCTTGCGAACCGCATCTATCAATACGAATTCGCGTATATCGCATTGCAGTCTGAACGGATGATCCCCACAGATGATAGCAAGACCCCTTCGTCTAGCTTCACCTTTTATGGTCTGTTCAGACCGGATCATCCCGCTGCAGTGACCCAAGCCGATTATGAGGATGTGCTTCGTGAAGCCAGACAGGGAATGCCTGATGTACCACGCTTGCACGCTCATCCGACAACAATAGATACGACTCGATCAGTCATTGCTGAGACAGGAATCCATCCAGACGCCAGGTTCACATTGACTGAAAGCCGGCCTAAGCAGACTGGAGATCAGCAGACCAGAGGTTACTCACCCGGACAAACGTTTATCGGCAGCCCCTTCACCGCTCTTGAGCTGGATGACTCCGAGATTGAGCTGCTGTTCCCCAATAGATACGAGGAAGAGCGAGAGAATGAACAGCTTCTGTCTTTCTTCAAGGATACCTACGAGCATGTCGTACTCCAGGCCAAAGAGCTGCATGTAGAGCGCCCACACGGGCATATTCTGATGGGAGGTCATCGCAAGTCTCCAATCCGCACAAGGATGACGACAACCTCGTACATGTACGGGATCTTCAATGCGCAGGTCGTGACCGGGAATACGAATTTTAACAAGCTCATCACTCATGCCCGTAACGCGCTCAATGTCACGAAGACCTCCGGGCAGCGCATCTATGTCGAGCTGGACGGGCAATACCGCCTGTTAGCCATGCCTTCAGCCTTTGAGATGGGCTTCAATTATGCACGCTGGTATTACAAGACCAGTGACGATGTCCTGATCGTGACGAATGAGACCACCGTGGAGCAAGCTGAGCTTAAGCTGCACCTGCACTCCGAGGCAGGCAAGAGCTATCGGTATCTGATCACCCAGCAAATCAGCATGCATATGCACGAATACGAGGTGCCTTACCAGATGAAGGTACAGGAAGGGTCGCTCCTGTTCCACGCCGATCCTGAAGCTCCCAGCAGCAGAGTCTACCCGCAGTTGGAGTACCGCTTGCTTCTGGAGGGTGCGAGCATGAGCATCGGTGACGAGCGTCTGCTCCATTCGACTGCCCAGCCTGGTGAAGCTTCATTGGTCGTGCTGGCGCTTGAGCCTTCGTCGGAATGGGAGCTCACAATCAAGGGCCTGCTACATGGTGAGAATAGAAATGATGAGATCAGCCATAGGCAACCTGCCGATTCATCCCTGACAGAACATCAAGATCAGGCCGAGCAAGCGGAGTTCATCAAGCAATTAGCTCAACCCTATCATCATCCCGCTCAACTGCCTAGTCCTGAGCGTTCCAGTCCGTCAGCAGTATGTCCCGACAGAGCGAAGCATTTCGAGCAAAAGCGTGAGCAATATCGCCGTTATATAGGCGACCTGCTGCAGGGCTTTCGCTTGACACAGGCAGGGCAAGAGAGCGAGGAGCTATTCCGCATGAACGCGGTCGCATGGTGGTACACCCATAATATGCTGGTCCATTATTCCGTTCCTCATGGGCTGGAGCAGTATGGAGGAGCGGCCTGGGGGACAAGAGATGTATGTCAGGGACCTGTGGAATTCTTCATGGCTACTCAGCAGTTCGATGAGGTCCGAAGCATCCTGTGCACCGTGTTCAGCCATCAATATGAGGATACAGGTCATTGGCCGCAATGGTTCATGTTCGACGACTACGTACAGATCCAGCAGGAGGAGAGTCACGGTGACATTATCGTCTGGCCCCTGAAGGTGCTGGGTGATTATTTGACCGCTACCCGGGACTACAGTATTCTGAAGGAAAAAGTGCCTTATATGGACCGAGAGCGCCTGACCTTCACGACGCACTCGGCAACCGTGCTGGAGCACGCGCTGAAGGAGCTGGAGTACATCCAGCAGCATTTCCTACACGATACCCATCTGTCTGCTTATGGGGACGGTGATTGGGATGACACACTTCAGCCCGCCAATGCCGAACTGAGGCAATATATGGCCAGCAGCTGGACGGTAGCGCTCACGTATCAGGCGGTGGAACGATTCGCCTCCGCGCTCGCAGCAGCGTCTAGCTTCCCTGCCCTAGTGAAGAGGCTGCAGAGCATGGCTGAAGGCATTCGCCAGGATTTCGACCGCTACATGCTGAGCGATGATGTCATTCCAGGGTTTATTTATATGAAGCAACCCGGGCAAATGAAGCGCATGCTTCATCCATCCGATATCGAGACAGGTATTGCGTACCGTCTGCTTCCGATGACGCGCAGCATGATTAGCGAGCTACTGACTATGGAACAAGCAGAGGCTCATGAAGCCATCATTCACGAGCATCTGTTATGCCCCGATGGAGTTCGGCTCATGAATCGTCCTGCCAGCTATCACGGAGGGGTCAGCAGTCGCTTCAAGCGAGCCGAGCAAGCGGCTAACTTCGGACGGGAGGTGGGGCTGCAATATGTGCATGCTCACATCCGTTATGTCGAAGCCATGGCCAAGCTCGGACGACCCAAGCAGACGTGGAACGGCCTGCAACAGATTAATCCCGTTGGGCTTCGTCACGCTGTTCCGAATGCCGCACTGCGCCAGAGCAATGCTTATTTTAGCAGCTCAGACGGCGCATTCCATGATCGTTACGAAGCCGAGCAGCAGTTCGAGAAGCTTCGCACCGGAGAGGCCGCCGTCAAGGGAGGCTGGAGAATCTATTCCAGTGGACCTGGCATCTATCTCGGGCAGCTCATCACCTCCTGTCTTGGCATTCGGCAGGAAGGTGGCGATCTCGTGCTAGACCCGGTCCTGCCGGCGACAATGGACAACCTGGAGCTTCGCTTTGCTTTTGCAGGACACGAGATTTTATTCCGCTATCAACACACGGGGCAAGGACAGCTCCAGGCTTCTCTCAATGGGCAGCCACTACCGACTACTCCATTGTCGAACCGTTATCGCACTGGCGGTATTCGTATCTGTCGGGAGGATGTTATCGCCGCCTGTCGGGAAGAGAACAACCTGATGGATATCAGGATGAAATAAAGAAGAGAGATAAGGGAGGGAAGCGATATGGTCAGCATTAAGGATATTGCCCGCCAAGCGGGTGTATCCATATCGACTGTCTCCTACGCCCTGAACGGAAGCGACAAGGTGACTCCTGAGACCAGCGCACGCATTCTGGCCATCGCCAAAGAACTGAATTATGTGCCCAATGCCGCAGCAAGAAATCTGAAGAAACAAGAGACACGCATTATCGGCGTATTCCTGACGGATTTCAGCGGGGATGTGTATGGTGATCTATTATATGGCATCAAGGAAATTCTGAATCGCAAGGGCTATGACCTGATTGTATGCAGTGGCAAACAGTCACACCGTATGCTACCAGAGCGCATGATTGATGGAGCGATCATATTGGATCAGACCTTTGACAGTGATGAGCTATTGAAGTACGCCGACCTCGGGCACAAAATGGTCGTACTGGACCGGGAATTACAGCATGCCAATATTAATCAGGTGCTACTGGACAACAAGGCCGGAGCTACACTGGCTGTTGAGTATCTGCTAGAGCTTGGACATCGGCAGTTCTATGTGGTAACTGGGCCCGAGGGCTCATACGATTCCTGGCAGCGGCTCCATGCTGTCCGGCAGACCGTTGAGCGCAGTGGAAATGCTTCGTTCATCGAGATTCCAGGGAACTTCGAGAAGTCTGGCGGTGAGCACGCAGCTGAATATATCCTCCAGCACACGAACGGTCCAGCAGCCGTCTTCTGTCTGAATGATGAGATGGCCGTGGGCTTTTACAACCGAATTGCAGCTACTGATCGGCAGATCGGACGGGATCTTCACCTCGTTGGGTTCGACAATATCGAGCTAGCTCATTATATTCAGCCTCGGCTGACCACCATTGATTATTCGAAGCGAAAATGGGGAGCTGTCGCAGCAGATCAGCTGCTGAGCATTCTGTCGGGGGCAGCCGTGGAGCACGAGCGCATCTATGTCACCCTTGTCAAAGGCGAGTCTGCGACCGCTGTGGGCCCAGGCTAATGCCAGAGAACACAGCTAGTGATTTTTGACTGCATACGCTCTAGGGCTTGAATGACCTACAATGATCCTGACTTGCTGTCCATCAGCTTATCAACTTCATTCACAACGAACAGCAAGCTTAATAGTGATCGACAGAGCTTCACAATTGCAGCAGTAATATAGCTGAAGCCACTACAGTAACAAAATATAGAGCCTCCAGCCCGGATAGCCAACATTGGTCCGGGTGGGGGCTCTTCAGGCTCTTCAGGCTCTTTAAGTACTTTAGGTTCTTCAATTCCTTCACTCTTCTAGCACTCTGCCCCTTTTTCTCAGGGTGACACAGGACGCTCCAAGTCCATTTCCTACTGCTTGTCACTTTCAGCTTATATTCAGTGGGCATTTAGAGAGAATTCATATACACAGACTAGAATGACCTTGTAAGACAATCCATGACTGAAGGGCGGAAGTAAAGATGAACAAACATACAACGAAGCGCAAAAACACCAAGCAAATTCTCCTCGCAGGAACTATGGCAGCTGCTCTATTCGCAGGTGGTACGATCTGGTCTGCTCAAGGAGCACAGGCGGCGACGGCCAGCGCCACAAGTGCAACCGGCAGCAAACAGGCTCAGGCTCAAGGCACTCAAGCACCTGAAGGACGTGGCGGCTTGGGGCACTTCGGCAATCAAGGCTTGTCCACGCAACTGCAGGGCTGGCTCTCCCTTGACAGCACTACACTGGAAAGTAAGCTGAAGGACAAATCCCTCGCCGAGATTGCAGCAGAGCAAGGCGTGGACAGTGCAGCCTTGAAGACGAAGATCGCTACTTGGCTGGAGAATAACCAATCCACAGACCGTCCAGCGAATGTGAACAAGACCGGAGACACGACGACGAAGGACGCAGCAAAGGCTCCAAACTACACCGAGCTTGCTGGCAAGCTCCTGGAGAGCAAGGGAAGCTTCAAGGCTGACGGTCCGGGAGAAGGGGGGAAAGGCGGCATGTTCGCCAACAATGCAGAGCTGGCAGCATTGCTCGGCTTAACACAGGACGAGCTAAGCAAAGCGCTGCAATCCGATAAATCCCTTGCAAGCATTGCCACAGCCCAAGGTGTGGATGTGAACAAGGTGATCAGCCTGCTAGTCTCCCAAATGTCGCAAAAGACCGCTGATCGCCCAGCTAACGACACAGCTAACGGCTCTGCCGACAAGAGCAAGCCAGCACCTTCAGCTGACGATCTGAAGAGCCTTGTCACCAAGCTGGTGAACGGCGAGCAGCCAGCCAGACCAGACCATGCTGCACCGAAGACTCAGCAATAAGATTGAACTTTTGAATTTATAGTTGGCTATACCTGCACACCCACAACTGGAACATACCAAAAGGTCGAAGATGGACTCTGTTCGAGTGCAAATCTTCGACCTTTTGGTTTCCAAGTCTATGGAGTTTCCGAGTCTACGGAGTTTCGGAGCTTCATCTAGATGCCCATTTTACTCGGTGCGAGCTTTTAATCCATATTTGATCGAACCGGGTGAATCAGACTATTGGTACACAGGCCGCTCCACTCACCAGCAATGTGCCCAGATATTTGCGGGCATCCGCGGTACCCAGATGTACTTGCTCATGCTGGTCTGGATGTGCAGGTTGAATGAGCATCACATCCGCTCCGTCCAACCCCTCCTGTACACTTCGGACCACATATCCCCTATTCAGCAGGTCATCCAATATTGCTGTTTCCGCTGCGAATTCCTCATAGGCAGACATCAGATGATACCCTCCTCTGTCGGAATACGTTCATGGACTCTGACCTGCTCCGCAATGCGAAAGGAGTCACGCCGCAAATAGGCCCCATAACCTGGAGTGCCCACAAATTGCTTGTCACGAATGACGAATTCACCACGCACCAGCACAGACACTGGCTCTCCGGTTACTTTCATCCCCTCAAACGCGCTGTAATCCACCTTCATATGATGGGTCTGCGCCGAGAGTGTCCGCTCCTGATTAGGATCGAAAATGACCAAATCAGCGTCGCTGCCTACTGCAATAGTCCCCTTGCGCGGGAATAGTCCGAACAGACGGGCACTGGCTGTCGAGATCATATTTACGAATTGATTCAGGGAAATCCGCCCCTTCCGCACTCCTTCCGAGTACAACAAGCTGAACCGATCCTCAATCATAGGTCCACCATTAGGAATTTTCGAAAAATCTCCACGCCCTAGCTCCTTCTGCCCTTTGAAATGAAACGAGCATTGATCGGAGCCGATCGTCTGCAGACCGCCTGAGGCGAGCGCCGACCAGAGAACATCCTGATTCCAGGCTTCGCGCAGCGGAGGTGACCAGACATACTTCGCACCTTCAAAACTCGGCTTCTCCAGAGCTGATTGATCCAGCAGCAAATACTGCGGACAGGTCTCGCCGTATACACGCAGTCCCTTCTTGCGCGCCTCTTGTATTTTCCACGCCGCTTCCGCACAGGTCACATGGACTACATACAGCTGTGAATCTGCAAGCTCCGTCAGATAGGCGGCTCTACCAGTTGCCTCCCCTTCCAGCTCCGGTGGACGAGTGAGCGCATGATAGATCGGCTCGGTCTTCCCGGCCGAGAGCGCTTCAGACACCAGGATGTCAATAACATCCCCGTTCTCGGCATGCACCATGACTAGTGCTCCGTGCTTCCGCGCTACCTTCAGCGTCTGGTACAATGTACCGTCATCCGCTTGGAGCGTGTGCTTGTAGGCCATGAACACCTTGAACGATGTAATGCCCTCCTTCTCCATGATCACGGGCAGTTCCTCAAGCACCTCCGCATTCAACTCTGATACCATCAGATGGAATCCATAGTCAATGACCGCCTTACCCAAGGCCTTTTCATGCCATCTCGAGACAGCCTTCTGCAGCGGCTCCCCCTTGTTCGTCAGGCAAAAGTCAATAATACTGGTCGTACCGCCGAAGGCCGCAGCCTTCGTGCCCGACGCAAAGTCATCGCAGGTTACGGTACCGCCAAAAGGCATATCCAGATGTGTATGAGGATCGATCCCACCCGGAAATACATAACAGCCGGAAGCATCAATGATCTCTGCCCCTTGGTCTTCAAGCCGCAGGCCAATCTCCACAATGATGCCACCATCCACTCGTATGTCTGCCTTATATGTGTCTACCGCTGTGACAATGATTCCGTTACGAATGAGCTTTCCTGTGCCCTTTTTTTCGTACCCGCTGTTATTGATGTTGCCATTGAAGCTATTGTTGCCGCCACTCGTGCCGTGATTACTCATGAAGATCGCACCTCCGCTTCACTAGATTCCCGGTTCAGCCCTGTCAACACTCGCTGACGCTCATTCCAGCTCATCGGTGGCCGTCCATGATTCACCTGAATCATCTCAATAGCCCCCTCCGCCGGACAGACGATAGAGCACAGATTGCAGCCTACACAATCCTCCTCCCGTACCTGAACATACGAGCGGCCTGCTCCATCTCTCAGCAAATCAATGCACTGATGCGAGGTGTCCTCGCATGCAATATGGCATTTGTTGCAGTGAATACAATGCTCCTGATGAATTCGGGCAACCACCTGATAATTGAGGTCCAGATCGCCCCAATTGGAATAACGGGGGACCGATTGGCCTACGATATCCATAACCGAGTCAATCCCCTTGTCATCCAGATAGTTATTCAGACCATCGATCATCTCGCTGACGATCCGAAAGCCATGATGCATCGCAGCTGTACATACCTGAACGCCAGAAGCCCCCATGAGCATGAACTCGACTGCATCCTGCCAGGAGGACACTCCACCCATTCCAGAGATCGGCACGCTCACCTCCGGTGTGCGGGCGCACTCAGCCACCATATTCAGCGCGATGGGCTTTACCGCAGGTCCGCAATATCCGCCGTGCGCTCCTTTTCCCCCTACATGGGGAACGGTATTCCAGGTGTCCAGGTCTACTCCCGCGAGACTGTTAATTGTATTAATCATACTGACGACGTCCGCTCCACCCAACACCGCATGGCGGGCTACCACCGTAATGTCTGTAATATTTGGCGTTAGCTTCACAATGACCGGCGTCTGTGCTACTTCCTTCACCCAATACGTCTGCATCTCGACCAGATCCGGCTGCTGCCCCGAGGCTGCTCCCATACCCCGCTCAGCCATGCCATGAGGACATCCAAAGTTCAGCTCCAATCCATCTACACCCACATCCTCCACTCGCTTGACGATCTCATGCCATTTCTCACGCTTTGGCTCCACCATCAATGACACAACCAAGGCCCGATCCGGAAAAAGACGCTTCGTCTCTCGAATCTCCCGCAGATTCACTTCAACCGGTCTGTCGGAGATCAGCTCGATATTATTGAAGCCTGCCACGCGCTGTCCCTTGAAATGCACCGCCGCGAAGCGGGAGGAGGTATTGATGATCGGATCTCCAAGCGTCTTCCAGACGGCTCCACCCCATCCTGCTTCAAAGGCTCGCTGCACCTGATATCCAGTATTGGTGGGCGGTGCCGAGGCCAGCCAAAAGGGATTCGGTGAACGGATTCCTGCCAGATTGATGCTCAAGTCTGCCATAAGCAAGCTCCTTTCGATTACAGTAGTATATAGATAGAACTGAAAATGCTAAGAGTCTGGGTCCGCATGATGTACAGATTCGCATGATACACCAGTCCACACGATACGTACATTCTCACTTGGTTCGGAACTTCTTCTGACCATCCCACACACCGTGATCCATCATGCTGTACGTTCTGCCTGGCGACTTCCTTCCTGAATCAGCGCACGGGCTGCCTGCTTTCCTTGCTCTGCTGCCGATACCACCATAGCCTCTCCCTGTCCTGCACCGAAGACAATGTCTCCTGCGGCATACACCTTGGGATGAGAGGTTCGGTAGGTATCCGGGTCCACCCGCACAACACCACGATCATGCGCAAGCCCCAGCAGCTCGATAACGCTCAGCCGCCGCTCCTGTCCAATTGCTGTCACTACGGCGTCCACTTGCATCAGATAAGTCGAGCCCTCTATCGGACGCGGCACTCTCCTCCCATCAGCTCCCGGCTCCTCCGACAGTTGCATTCGCACACACTCCAGTCCTGTCACCTGCCCCTTCTCATCACCCACGATACGCACCGGCGCGGTCAGCCAATCGAATTCAACACCCTCCTGCCGGGCAAATCGGTATTCGAAGGCATATGCTGTCATCTCTTCGCGTGTACGTCGATAGACCATCCTCACCTGCTCTGCTCCCAGACGAACGGAGGTCGTAGCCGCATCGACGGCTGTATTCCCTGCCCCGATAACCGCTACACGCGTTCCCTGAAAATGTAGTGGTGGCCGCCCATTCTTCGTACTCTCCACTAGTTCAATCGCATCGTACACTCCACCCAGTTGCTCACCCTCAATTCCTAATGGAGGAACATAGCCCATCCCGGCTGCCAGGATAATCGCATCATAATCGTCCAGAAGCTCAGCCACGGATATATCTCGTCCAACCTCGGTATTGGTCCGGAATTGTACACCCATGCTTTCTACCTGTTGAACCTCCCACAATGCAACGGCCCGGGGCAGACGAAAGGACACAATACCGTAGGTGTTCAAGCCGCCCGCAAGCGATCTTTTCTCAAACACGGTGACCTCATAGCCCTCTACAGCAAGCTCCTTCGCTGCAGCCAGGCCTGCAGGGCCACTTCCTATGACGGCGGCACGCAGACCGTTCGAATGACCAGCCCGAAACAGTTGATGTCCGCTCTGAATGGCCCAATCGGTAGCATAGCGCTGCAGCATCCCGATCTGTATCGGCTCCGAGCTGTGATTCAGCACACAGGCCCCCTCGCATAATTCCTCTGTGGGGCAGACACGTGCGCAGCTCGCACCGACTGGATTAGCATCCATAATCGTCTGGGAGGCCCCCTTCAGGTTCCCCGTCGCGATTCGATGAATGAAGGACGGAATATCGATACTGGTGGGACAAGCCTGAATGCAGGGAGCATCGTAGCAGTACAGACAACGATTAGATTCATCCTGGGCTGCGTGCGGCGTCATTCCGGGCTGTATTTCGGCAAAGGCATCCTCAAGCTGGGCATTCATCTCCATATCATTCATCTGCATCAGGGTTAAGCCTCCTTGTTCATGCCGGATACGAGCCGGCTATTCGTTGCAATGGGTTGGGAACATAGTCGGAGAGCCGTTCGATAGAGCAGCTCAGTCCCGACTGCAATATCTTCAGGGCTGGCGTATTCCGCTGGATTATGACTGATACCGTCCTTGCATCGGACAAAGATCATGCCGTAGTCACAGTAACGTGACATCTCCAGCGCATCATGGAACGGACCGCTCATCAGCTCAGGCAACTCCAGCTTCATCTCCTCAGCCGACTCGCGTATCGTACTCATAATGCGTTCAGCGCAGTAACGCGGTTCACTGACTGTATCCTCGCGTATAGTATATGTGAGCCCAAGTGAGCCTGCGGTGGTATCCATGAAGGAGCGTAGCTCTCGCTCCAGCTGATCCCGACGCTCCATATCCATATCTCGTAGATCCACGGTGAACCGGACGTGCTCCGGGATGATATTTCGGGAATCTGGCATGACCTGCAGCGAGCCCACCGTCGCGACCGTCGGGGCCTGCGGCTCCCGTGAGGCAAGCTCATGAAGGTACTGGATAACCCGCGCTGCTCCAACAAGCGCATCCCTGCGCATGAACATCGGCACCGACCCGGCATGGCCAGCAAAGCCATACATATCTACCGTCCACCAGATCGGGCCCGAGATCCCTGTAACTACTCCGACCGAATGCCCTCCCGCTTCGAGGACTGGACCTTGCTCGATGTGTAGCTCGACATACGCTCTGACCGCCCCTGGAGCGTATTGGCTCTCCGCGAACCGCTCCGGATCGCCACCGAACGCAAGCAATGCTTCGCGGCGCGATATCCCATTTTTGTCCTCACGCTCCAGCTCCCCTTCCTCCAGGCGACCCAGAAGTCCCCTGACTCCGAACAATCCCTTATTGAAGCGACAGCCCTCTTCATCACTGAAGGCGACAACCTCCAGTGGTGCATCCAGCGTAATTCCCTGCTCTTGCAGCACCTCTGCCACCTCCAACGCACCGATGACACCCACAATACCATCGAAGCGCCCTGCATAAGGCTGAGTGTCGAGATGTGAACCCAGCATTACAGCTGGAGCGGATGCATCACGTCCTTCCAAGCGACCAATCACATTACCGAAGGCATCCATGTGCGTCTTCAGCCCCGCCTGCTCCATCCAGCCCATGACAACCTTCACAGCCTCCAGATCCTCAGGAGACATAGCCAGTCTGCATACCCCGGTGGGACTGATCTTACCAATGCAAGATAGTGCCTCGATTCGTTCCATCACTCGTTCCTGCTGAATGGCCCAGGTGTTCAACGATATCCCTCCTTTAGATAAGCGAGCAGGTAATCAAGTCAACTTTTGTTACACGAATAATCCAGCACACACGAATGATTTCTTTGCACAACAGATTTGATATATATAGGATAAATATATTTCCCTTCGCAGTTATATATACTAACATGATATAATCCCAACTATAGATGAATAAGAATGCTTTAACATTAGACATGTTGTCAAAAGGAATGCTGTAATTTGTTACATTCTTCAAATTCTTCAAGAATGTCCGTTTGGCTCAAGCGCTTGTGAAATCCTTACGTACCAACGACACTATTTAGGAAACGGGGTGCTGTAATTGGATTGGAGAGTTCTTTGTACCGTGGATGAGGCTTTGAACAGACCTGTGTTCCAGGGAGCATACCTGATTGCAGGTCACGCAGGAACAACCCGGCCGATTCGGTGGGTTCACATTCTGGAGACGGAGCAATTCGATTCACTGATTCATGGCGGGGAAATGATTCTGACGACAGGTATAGGCATGCAAGCGGATATGCTGACCTTCATTAACAGGCTGATCCACAGCAATGCAGCGTGCCTCTGTGTAGAATTGGGGCCCCAATGTCCTGCGATCCCGGAGGACGTAATCGTCATGGCAAATGAGCAGCAATTTCCGCTCGTAGTATTCCCGCACACCGTCCGCTTCGTGGATATTACGCTGGATCTTCACTCTCTGCTCCTCACCGAGCAGCAGCGCAAGCGGCGGGAGCTGGAGCACATTACCCGCGAATTTCACCGCCTAACCCTGATGCCGCAGGGCAGTAGGAATGTTCTTCGCCTGCTCCACGAGAGTATCGGGCGCCCACTTGTCTATCGCCCACTGGTGGGAAAAGCGATATTCCTGCCGGCCAATCCGGCCAAGGATCATCTCCATTGGCTTCAGATCATTGAGGAGTTCCACTGCACATCAGCTCCTCTCTCTACAGAACAGATGGGTGTCATTCACGCACCAGTTCACACTAAAGAAGCATCCGGGCAGCAATCCACTATGGCTCTACCCACACTTGCGATCCGTCCCATCGGTGCACTCGGGCAGACCTGGGCCCATCTCGCTTTCCTGCATCACGGCGATGATACAGCCGACGAGCTCAGCCTGCTCGACTCTGCCGCCTTATCCATTGCACAGGAGCTGCTCCGCAGCCATACGCTGGAGGATCGCCGCTGGTCCACCCACCAGCAATGGCTTCAAGAGCTGGTAGAAGGGCAAATCCGGGACGAGCGTCAGTTAATGGGTATGATTGGCCCGGACTATCACGCCCTCAACGAGCGACCATATCGTATCGCGATCCTGGAGCACGAAGCCCCGAGCAGTAACATACGAGCTGACGTCAGCAGCAGCCTTTCGCAATTCGCTCCCTCACTCCGCCATATTCTGGAGCAGGCCGGATACCGATTGTGGATCACTGCCAGTCCCAACAGGGTTATCCTCTTCATCACCGACCCCCAGCTTCAGCACGACAAAGAAAGACTTTTGCAGACACTCTCAGGCATTACGGGCCCTAAAGGCACTACAGGCACGATCCGTAATACAGAACATAATAGGCATACAGATAGCATCAGCATCAGAGATACTACAGGCATCAGAAATAATACAAGCACGAGAGATACCACGAGCAGCATCACGTACAATGCGGAGAACGCCAGCATCGCGAATACACGACAACGTATTAGCCCAAATAACCACTTAAGCTCATTTGCCGGGACGCCCACTTCACAGGCATTGCCGATGCAGATAGCAGCCTTGATCATTGGCGTCAGCCATGTGCACACAGGGCTTGCCGCAGCTACTGCAGCATATCAGGAAGGATTACAGGCACTGAATCTGTACCCTTGTATTCGCCAACCACTACTGTTCTACGAGGATTTGGGTATTTTTCAGCTGCTTCCACACTTGAACGATGGCCATACCTTACAGCGCTTTATAGCCTCCTACCTCGGACCACTCATCAGTCACGACGAGATCAAGGGTAGCGAACTCCTGCTCACACTCAAGGTATATCTCGATAACGATGGCTCCAAGCAAATGGCTGCCAGGCAATTATTCATCGTCCGCCAATCCCTGTATTACCGCCTGGACAAAATCACCGAACTGCTGGGGGCAGAGTTCATGCAGGCCGAGCACCGCCTCTCCATACAGGTTGCGATTCGAGCCTACCAGCTTCTGTATCCCGAGAAGCTCAAGCTTCCGAACCGTACCGTCTCTCTCCAACAATAGCCAGACATCATTGACATTTCGGATTACGAAGACTTCAACAGAAGACTTCGACAGGAGACTTCAACAGAAGACTTCGACAGGAGATTTCAACAAGAGACTTCAGAGAAGCTTGATTCACTCATGTCGCTTCACCCACAAGCCCATCAAGCCGACTGATACTCATAACCTGTAGAAGCGTCTGGATTATGAATTCCACATCCTCATCCGTGGAGGATAGAGGAGGCGCCAGCGTCAGCACGTTGTTAAATCCAGCGACGGTGTCTCCATTTTTGCCAATGATCAGCCCTCTTTGCTTACACTCAGCTATAATCCCTGTAATGACAGACAACGGGACTGGTTCCTTGGTCTGCTTATCCGCAACCAGCTCAATCCCGAGCATGAAGCCGAAGCAGCGTATATCACCTACGAGCGGATGATCATGGAGAGCAGTTAATCGCTGATGGAGACGCTCGCCGAGCAGCTGCGATCGTTCCACCAGTTGCTCTCTCTCCATGATCTCCAGATTACGCAGTGCCAGTGCACAAGCCGCAGGGTTGCCGCCGAACGTATTCACATGACGAAGGTGGCCGTGCAGCTCGGAATCCTTGAAGGCTTCATAGATCTCCTTGCGAACAGCAGTTGCCGATAGCGGAAGATAGCCGCTGGTCAGCCCCTTGGCCATCGTGATCACATCCGGGCGAATGCCGAAGTTCTGATGCCCGAACTTGCGGCCCGAGCGTCCGAATCCGCAGATCACTTCATCCATGATGAGCAGCACGCCGTGACGCGTACAGATATCGCGGACCTTCTGTACATATGATGCCTCTGGCACCAGTAGGCCGCCACCCGTAATGACAGGCTCCATAATGACGGCTGCTACCGTCTCTGCCCCCTCCCAGATGATCATGTCCTCAACCGCCTGCGCACACTGCTCACTGAACTGCTCCAGTGTCAACCCTGCCGGGCGGCGGTAGCTGTCCGGAGGGCTCACATGCAGGAAGCCTCCCGCCAAGGGCTCATACTTGAACTTGCGCTGTGCCTGGCCCGTGGCGGACAGGGCGCCGAGCGAGCTGCCATGATACCCCCGGTATCTTGCAATGAATTTGTGCCGATAATGCTGTCCGATCTGTTGCTGATATTGACGGACTATTTTAAAAGCAACCTCATTGGCCTCTGATCCACTGTTGGAGAAGAAGATGACATAGTCCCCCTCCAGCCACTCATTCAGCTTCTCAGCTAGTTGAATCGCCGGCAGATGACTCTGGGTGAGCGGAAAATAAGGCAGAGCCGCCAACTGATCATATGCAGCCTGAGCCAGCTCCGTTCTCCCGTACCCGACATTGACACACCACATGCCTGACATGCCATCCAGATATTTATTGCCCTCCAGGTCGGTAATCCATGAGCCTTCACCGCGAACACCAACCATGGGACGGTGATCCTCCCGGTAAGGCAGGATGTTGTGCCACAGGTACTTGCGGTCCTTGTCTAACGCCTGCTCCATCTCGTCGGTTGCCTGCATCAGGTCGCTCATCTCCTTTTTTTATATCCACGATTCTATACTTCTGCATCGATCCTCTAGCCAGCAAAAACTACGCCTGTCTTTCCGCATGTGCGATACCCACGCGTTATCCGTCGTTTTTCCATACGTCATATGCTCGTTCATCGAGCCACACTTCATTCTTATCTCAATCGGCATAAGCCCATGATCTGTAAGCCTTACCCCACCACAAAGCCCACAGACCACTCGCTATATACTGGATAGCTGCTGGTAGGTCTCGGGACGCCGATCCCTGTAGAACTGCCAGCTCTCTCGCACCTCGCGAATCAGCTTCTTGTTCATGTCTCCCAGCACGATCTCGGTACGATCCCGGCTACCCATGGCGACGAAGCTCCCGCGCGGGTCCACCAGATAGGACTGTCCATAGAATTCCCCCATACTCCAAGGGGCTTCGGTGCCCACCCGGTTAATGGCCGCAACGTAATATCCATTGGCTACCGCATGCGCTGGCTGCTCCAGCTTCCACAGATATTCCGATGTACCTGCGACAGTCGCCGACGGGTTGAAGACAATCTCCGCACCGTTCAGCCCTAGCATTCTTGCACCCTCGGGAAAGTGACGATCATAGCAAATGTATACCCCTACCTTGGCATACGCCGTATCAAAGACAGGATACCCAAGGTTGCCCGGCTTGAAGTAATACTTTTCCCAGAAGCCCGCCACACCCTTCCCTGCCCCAACATGTGGAATATGATGCTTACGATACTTGCCCAGGTAGCTCCCATCTGCATCAATGACAGCTGCGGTGTTGTAATAGGTAGCGATACCCTCTCGCTCATAGACAGGCAGCACAATGACGACAGACAGTTCTTTGGCGAGCTCCTGGAAGTGGCGTACTGTGGGTCCTCCCGGAATCTCCTCGGCAGCCTCGTACCATTTAGGGATTTGCTCCGCGCAGAAGTAAGGTCCATAGAAAATCTCCTGTAGGCCGATAATCTTGGCCCCTTGGGCTGCAGCCTCACGAACCAGACTCTCATGCTGCTCCACTGCAGCTTGCTTGTGTGCTTCCACGGCTTCATCACCATGCAGTGGATGCATGGCCTGAATCATTCCGATTGTTACCGTATCCATGTGCAGCCTCCTTCGTCATTTCACTCTCGTTATGTCACCATCCAGCTATTTCGTCGTTTTTGCTTACTTTTCACTACTGCTGACTTTTCTCACCTAGACATCACTAATGAACCACTTGCCAATCTGTTCAAATAGTATCCACCATGCCCACACCTTATGGCTTGGAAGCAAGCTCCATAATCTCATGGGTATAGGCCTTCTCCAGATCAGCAGGCTGCTTAATGACCCCGAATTGGTGAGCAATATCCGCCGTCTGCTTGAACATCGCATCATCAATCTGCCCCATACGTGCAGGGTCCATTCCATTGGGTAAAATCAGCTTGGCAACCTCCTCCATCATCTTCAGCTGATGCTCTCTTGAGGTACTCCCTTGCTCTGCTTGCTTCATGACGATATCTACCGCCTCTTCCGGATTTTCGATCGCGTCCTTCCACCCTTTCAGGGATGCCCGAACGAACTTGGCTGCCGTCTCCTTGTTCCCCTCCAGCCAATCCCCGTTCGCGAATAGGTTATCCTCAAGCATCGCCACACCCTCATCATTCATGTCAATGACAATCAGTTCATCAGCGCTCACACCTTGCTCCAGCACTACCTGATATTCGTTGTAGGTCATAGCCGAGGCTGCATCCAGCTCGCCAGATATGAATTGATCCATCGTAAAGCCCTGCTTGGCAAATTCAAGATCCTTCGCTGGGTCCAGCTGATATTTGTCAAATAGAGCCAGCACCTCAAATTCGTTGCCACCCATCCAATTCCCTACCTTCTTACCCTTCAGCCCCACCGGGCTATCTATTCCAGAATCCTTCTTCGCGACCAGCACCAGCCCACTCTTCTGGAAGATCTGTGCGATCTGAACAAGTGGCATCTCCTGCTCCTGATGCGCTAGCAGACTCGCCACCCAGTCCACACCGATATCCGCTGCACCACTCGCCACCTGCTGCTCTGGCACGATATCCGGGCCACCAGGCAGAATCTCGACCTGAAGCCCCTCTTCCTCATAGTAGCCTTTATCCAGAGCTACAAAGTATCCAGCGAACTGTGCCTGTGGCACCCACTTGAGCTGCAGCCTCACCTCGGCGGGCTGTGCTCGCGAGTCAGCACCGTCCGTTCCTTCCACAGCAGTTCCGCTTCCTGCACCTCCGTTGCCTGCACATCCGGCAAGCATGAGCGTGAGCACCAGCACACCCAATCCGACTGCACGTGAGTAAGCACGTTGTACATATTGGCCCATACGCTCTCCCCCTTATTTCTAAATACGATCACTTCACCGCAAGCAACAGCAGCATGCTGCAACAGCCCCAGAAGTATTCTGCAGGGCAACCAACCATACTTCAAGGTTCTATCGCACCACTGAGGTTCGTACACCAGAATTCGTACATTAGAATTCATACATTAGAATTCATATACACTAGAGTCCATACACACTAGAATTGATAGAGTGGAGTTCACACACCAAGGATCGATCACATCAAAAATTCTCATTATACATAGCTCCACAGTCCCCCCTTAGGTGCGCTGGGAGGCATGCCAACGCAAGAGTAGCCGCTCCAGGCTGTCAGCTAGCAGATAGAATGCGATACCTGCTAGTGCAGCAATGACGATACAGGCCCAGCCTAGCGGCATCTTGGCTACCTTGATCGAGTTGGACAACAGATACCCCAACCCCTTCGAGGAATAAAAGAATTCACCCACGATTGCTCCAATCATTGCGGCAGTCGTGTTGACCTTAAGTGCTGTCAGCACATAAGGAAGGCTATTGTAAATACGTACATATCGAAAAATCTGCCAACGACTCGCCGCATTCGCCTGCATGAAATCCATCGCCAGCGGATCTACCGCGGTCAGCCCCTTGTAGGCACCTACCGCCATGGCAGCCATTGTCGTCACAGATACAATGGCGATCCGCGAGCCCATCCCATCCCCGAACCATAGGTTCGTAATCGGGGCAAGCGCCACAATCGGTACAGCATTCAGAGCAGCCACCAACCATACGCCACCACTCCCCCACCTTGGCCAGAAGGTCGCACAGACAGCTATAGTCAATCCCAAGGAAGAACCAACCGCTAGGCCCAGCACCGCTTCACTCAGCGTATAACCTGCATAAGCAAGCAGTAGCGCAGCATCCTCATATACAGCCTGCGCGATGGTTGAAGGCAAGGGCAACTGATACGTACGAAGATTCAAAACGTCATGCAGCACTCGACCCTGCCAGAGCACCAAGAGCAGAATACCTGCCACCAGTGGAAGAAGCAGGCTTCGTATCGACTCAATACTGCGAGCGCTCCTTGGACGCCGTAGCGGAGCAGCTCCTACCTCCATCTGTGGCGATGGCCATCCTGCCTCTGCGGCATCTCCCTTCATCCTCATGCACCTCCTCTGCGCAAATCAGGCTGCCAGGGAGCCACCCGCCGCTCAAGCCAGCTAATGAACAGATAGCTCGCTACCCCAAGCGCAGCTCCAGTCATGACCGTACACCAGAACATATAGGCATGTGACGGTCCATAGTAGAGATTTCGCAGCATAATGACACCAATCCCACGACGCGCACCCATCAGCTCTACTAGAATGGCTCCCGTTACCGCTAGTGGAGCCGCAATCTTAAGACCGTTGAACATGGCCGGCAGTGCCGCAGGCACACGCAGCTTCACATACACCTGCCAAGGCTTGGCTGCACAGGAAGCCATTAATTCAAGCTCAGTCGGAGACACACTCCTGAGTCCCTTGAGCATATTCAACGTCACAGGAAAGAAGGTAATATAGCCAGCAATCAGAACGCGTGCGATGTTCTCATCACGGACAATACCATAGAGAATCGGGGCAAGACCTAGCACGGGAATCATCTGCGAGGCCACCGCATAAGGAAGAGCCGCCTGCTCGATCCAGCGGGACATACTCATGACTACAGCCAGTAGAATGCCTCCCACGGCTCCCAGAAGGAAGCCCCAAGTCGCATTCAAGAGTGTAATTCCGCCCTCCTTGAATAGCGTTGGGTAATAGCGCGATAGCTCAGCTACCAATTCGTGAATGTAAGGGAGTTTGGACTGGGCCAGCGGAGTCTGCACGATATGGAGCAGCATCCAGGAAGCAGACTGCCACAATATAAACAACGCGGTCAGCCACATCAGCGCAGGCAGCAGACGCCCGTGCACACGCAGCACACCATCCTTCACACGGACACCTCCCCAAAGCAGCTTCGAACACGGGAAATCAGGTTATAAAATTCCGGGGTGCTTCGCATATCCGGAGTACGAGGTCTAGGGAGAGAAATATCAATGACGGCAGCAAGTCGACCGGGGTGGGGACTGAGGACGAAGACGCGGTCGGAAAGGAAGATGGACTCGGCTATGCTATGGGTTACGAATACTACCGTATTCCCCACCTGATTCCAGATGGCAAGAAGCTCTTCATTCAGCCGTTCACGCACGAACTCGTCGAGCGCGGAGAAGGGCTCATCCATCAGTAGAATTTCCGGCTCTGTGGACAGGGCCCTTGCGATCGCTGCTCGTTGCTGCATCCCACCACTTAGCTGCCAGGGGTAGTGATTGCCAAAGGAGCCCAGCCCCACCAGACTCAACAGCTCATCAGCCCTGCGATACCGCTCCGCCTTCCCTATCCCGCCCATCTCCAATGGGAGGGCGATATTGTCTCGTACCTTGCGCCAGTCATAGAGCACAGGATTCTGAAAGACAATGCCATATTTGTGCGCCAGCCGCGCCTCGGTAGCAGAGCCTCCTGCAATCAGCACCTCGCCGGAGGTGGGCTGTTGAAGATCAGCCATGATGCGTAGCAGTGTGGTCTTTCCGCACCCAGAGGGACCGAGCAGGGATACGAATTCACCTTTACCTACACTCAGACTAACCTCCTGTAATGCCAGCACTTCCTTCTGATCACTCTGGTACTTCATCGTCACACGATCCATTACAATTTCAGGTGCCATGCCCTCTGACCGATTCAACAGGAGTCCTCCTTTCTCCAGCTGCAATTACATATGTGTTTGCTTTTCTTACATTGTATAGAACAACATATCCCACTTCATTAGACAGCAAGTCAAAAATGCAGCGCATTGGCCAGTCACATTGTCTAGTCCCTTCTGATGCAAAGCATAAATAGGTTACTTAGAGGTATTTTTATATAACATTGCCCGATATATAGCTGTTATATAGTTATAGTAGAGCTCTATTTGGAGTGGGCGGTTGCTGAAGCGGCTGCTGAGGTCAAGCGAACGGAGTAAATCTTCTCCACATGCAAAAGAACCCCCCTGCCTAATAGCAGGAGGGTCCACACTTTTATATTGGTTCTATATTGGTTAAGCTTAGGAATTCTGGAGATCGACAAACCCCTTACCGAATACATCCCGCACATCATGAATCGTTATAAAAGCCTCATGATCTGTCGCCTTTACAATTTTCTTAAGCATAGCAATCTCTTGCTTACTCACTACAATATATAGAATGTCCATGGAAGACTTCGTGTAATATCCGCGACCACTTAGCACCGTCACGCCTCGATCCATCTGCTTATTCACCATTTCGGCAATTCGGTCCTGCTCCTTGGATATAATCGTCACTGCTTTGGTCGGATTCAAGCCTGCAATCACGAACTCCATGACCTTGGTCGCAACGAATAGCATAATAATGGTGAACATCAATCGCTCTGGTCCAATTATGAAATAAGAGGACGCCGCAACGAGCACATCGCAGAATAGCAGTGCATAGCTAATATTCCAATCCCAGTATTTATTCATGAACTTCGCTATAATGACTGTCCCTGCTGTCGTGCCTCCTACCCGCACAATCAATCCGATGCCCAGTCCAATAATCGCACCACCAAAGATCGCGTTCACCATCAGATCACTGGAGACAATCCGCCACCCTTCCGTCAGATGAAGGAACAACGAATGAAAGGAGACTGCAAGCACGGTGTATACGACCGTTCGCTTTGGAAGGAACCGATAGCCAACCGCCAGCAGCAGCATATTGATAATCAGGCTCGTCCAGCCTGGCGACCATTCCAGCAAATAATACAAAATAATCGTAACCCCTACCACGCCACCTTCGCCAAATTCATGGGGAATGATGAATACATTAATTCCAAGCGCAAAAGCAAGGGCACCCACCATAATGATCAATACATCTGTAATTGTTCTTCTCATGCGTTACAGCCTACTCTCCCGAATTGTTCTATGAGCATGACCCGGGAAAGCCTATCACTTCGTGTCATGACCACACCTACATCTAATCACGGATCGCCCAACCTCTCAAGCAGTTGTGCTACCATGCTAACAGTTTAACCGATTAAAGGCGTTGTCTCCCTTGAGCCCAGCAACAGAAGGGAAGCGTTACAGGAGACCCATTTTTGTGTAAAATCCCCAAAGAGTATCGTCATCCCTTCCATTATCTGATATCATTGAGTTGTTTCCATTGATATTGGTACGGGAGGTATTCGTATTGAATTTGTACAACATCAGCAAGAAGAGCCAAATGGATGCACGTGAACTGATGCTGCTGGATTCTGAGCTCAAGCGTCAGGGCAAGAATATGGTCGTAGCTTATATTCTGTGGTATTTCCTCGGCATGTTCGGGGGCCATCGCTTCTATATGGGCAAAACGGGCAGCGCCGTTGCACAGTTGATCCTGAGCCTTACCGTCATCGGCATGATCGTTACTACGGTCTGGTGGATCGTAGATGCATTTCTGCTTCACACCTGGGTCCGTGAGCATAATGCGGTGATTGAGGACCGCTTGATTGACGAGATCTCAATGCAAGGCTCCTATCCTCCTCCACCGCCTTCACCTTACCTATGAAGCTGAGTCGGAGTGATTTGACGGTCAATGAGCTGCTGATCCTCAACGGTGCCCTGAGAGATCATGAGAAATCACTTGCTTTGGGGTATCTGATGCTCATTGGTGGTCATTTGGGTGTCCATCGTTTTTATGTCAAGAGAATCGCAACTGGCATTATTCAATTGATTCTATTCATCCTCGCCATGATTAGCTATGTTGTTATGCTGTTCGCAATGGAGTTCATTGAGACTACCTCGAGCGGATTGGCTTGGTTCCTAGGAAGTCTGATACCACTGATACTATTCGGTGGTGCTCTGACCATCTGGGTCATCGTGGATTTGTTCTTGCTGCCAGGCATGATTCGCAATTGGAATGCCAAGGTTGAGGAAGATATTCTACGGGAAATCTACCAGCATCGGCTGAACACACAGACCAATGCAGGGCCAGAGAACGGGTATACGCCAGCACCCCAAAGTCCTTTGTGACCCGAATCAGCAGATAGGCGAACGCATGCAAAAGAGCCTTCAAGCGCACGTAAGTGTACTCGAAGGCTCTTTAAGTATATAGCAATGCGTTCAGACGCCGTATAACTCCAAATGGATAATAGCTATAAGCGGATGATAGTCTAGTGCTTGTTATTGCTAAAGCTGTTATTTACGAGCACGCAAAGCTTCTTCTCGCCTTTTTCCATAGGTGAGCCGCAAAGAGAACAAGAAGGCTGTACGTCGAAGGAGAAGTTATCTCTCATCCACCCATTACAGCTCTCGCTGGTACAAGACCAGACCACTGTAATTTCTTCTATCGTCTCTTCCATTGGTTTTTTGCGCGAATTGTACATGAACGTCCCCTCTTTCCTCAAGATAAAATGTAATGAAGAAGAAAACTCGTTTAACGTACGGCTTTGCTCTGCAACTAAGAAAGACATCCCTTGATGTCCTTCGCAGAAGAAAGATCGCGTTAGGCGATGCTTATTCTTACAATATTGGAAGACAAATCTCGGATGTCTATAGTCTCGTTAAAAAAAATGCCCCAAACAAAGTTCGGGGCAGCATGGCAGAATTACAGTTTTACAACGTTCTCAGCTTGTGGTCCGCGGCTTCCTTCAACTACGTTGAACTCAACGCGTTGGCCTTCGTCCAAAGTTTTGAAACCGTCGCCTTGGATTGCGCTGAAGTGTACGAATACATCGTTTCCACCTTCAACTTCGATGAATCCAAAACCTTTTTCTGCGTTAAACCATTTTACTGTTCCTGTTTGCATGGGAACACCTCCAAAATTTATATACATGACCTTTATTTTTATTCAAAAATAAAAATTCACATATTGCACAAGGTTATGCCTCAAAAATAATAACCCTCTACAATATGCGAATTCGCTAATTCAGGTCACATTTCTTAGCTCTTATTATAGCACAGCTTCAGTCGAATTACCAGCTATCTGCGCAGTATATTTCTAAATTTTGTTTGTTTTAGCACAGCATACAAATCAAAGGGAGGCGTGCATGACAGTCACTGCTTTTTAAGGACACTGCCCTGCCTCCTCCCTTAATGCTTCCCCTTTCATGTCACATCTATACATGATAATCTGGTTCACCATCCAACTTTATTCATGCCTTCTTGCCTAGCGTTAATCCAGCACCCGTCTGGCGAACAAAAATCTTCCCTTCCAGTAATCATCCAGCTCACTCATGGTAACGCCAGGGTCACCATACGTCTGGAGAATCCGATTGTTACCCGCATAGATCCCAACATGCCCGACGGTGTTATTGCTGTCATAGCGACCCGGGGTGTAGAAGAACAGCAGATCTCCCGTCTTCAGCTCCCCAAGCTGCACTCGCCGTCCAACTCCTGCCTGTGAGATGGAGGTACGTGGCAGTTCAACACCAAAATGTGAAAACACATATTGTACAAAAGAGGAGCAGTCGAATGTGCGTTTATCGCTATAATCTCCTGCACCGAATTCATACGGAGTGCCCATGAACTTCTTTCCGTAGGAAATAAGCTCCTGCTTCTCAGCCTCGGTATCCAGATTAGATCCACCACGTGACATGGCCCCCATACGACCATCCGCCCCAGAATACGGGAGGCCCGGAAGGCTCTGACTGTGTATACGAGCTCCTGCACTCTGAGGCTCTACAACGATTGAAGCCCGTGATGCATCCCAGTGCATAGGAGTATTCAGCAAAGCCGACATCGCCTGTACCGTCAGATGTGGGGTGCCCCCTAACATGCGAGGTGCATGTGGCAGCTCCACCGTCTGATCACCTGTTCGGGCTGATGGAGTATTCATCTGCACCGTATAATTCGGATCTGTAGTCCCGATGATGTAGTGGTCTCCAGTCTGATGCAGCTTCATATTCATCGCCTGTACTGTAGGCTGGAGCGGGACCCATACACGCCCTGCCTGATCCTTATAAACATTCAGCTTATGCGCTCCTGCCTTGCCTGCCAGCCTTAGCTGAGCTGATTCAGCGACTGGTGAGGATGTATGCACGAGGTCCTTGCGAAAAGCTTGATCCATACAACCACCAACCGATAACAATAGAGCTGTCCCTAATATCGTAATTCCCATCCAGCGCCCCAACTCACGATAATTCATACACGCGTTAACTCCTTTTCCAATTCAGATATGGTTAGGATGAACGCAAGTACACGTTTTATGCGTCTCTTTTCAGTTGTTTTTTATCCCCGTTTCATCTAATCCTAAGGTTGGGTAGGTATAGTAACGATATGAACAAGACAACCCCGAATCCAATGTCCCAATGATCAACGTAAGAGTAATGATAGGACGGGGAGAAGGAGAGTTCTATGAATCTGAAAAGACTATTATTATTTAGCACCCTTGCCTTGGCACTTGCCCTTGGTGAGACACAGGGAAGCACTGCTCAGGCCAAGACCGCCGAGCCTTTGACCGACGCCAGCACCACGGTATCTGCCAGCAGAGATCTGGTTCAAATATTGAAGTTAAGATCGGATGAAGAGCTGTACTACGAATTGTATGATGGAAAGACATTAGCTGACATCGCTGATCGTCAGGGTGCAGATGTACAACAGGTTATTGATCATCAGGTAAATGAGCTGGCCGAACAGCTGAAGCAACGTCTTCACAACGGCGAAATTACACAGGAGCAATACGAGGCACATATCGAGGAGCTGCAGGAAGTCATCACCAACAGTGTATATGGACTGTAACTTCCCCCACGCATAGCAAGAGGTGATCCCGATCAACTGATCGTTGAACGCGGATCACCTCTCTACAGACACCTACATACCTAAACGTATAATATTTTCCCCCTAAGAGATCGAACATCTGAATTGCCACTGTCTCTTCACTCATTCACTCATCCGCACCTATGCTAACTACATCTAATATTCCTTTTTCATCATTGAATAGGAACGAACAAGCAATAACAAGCTGACAGCAACCAAGAGGAGCAGGTTAATGGTCCTGTAACTTATCGAAAAACCAACCATCATCAGTAACAGCACAATCGAAGCAATGAACTGTACTTTGGCATAGCTCAATTCTTTCTTATATATTATTCGCCCAATCCATTGGATTGCAACAATTCCGATGAGCCCATAGATAAGCCAAAATGTTAGCATAAGTAGAATGGCTAGAGTCATCACCCTCACGTACACCTCTCTTCGGATTTTAAACTTCGACGAGTCCTCAAATGCAGGAAATTAGGAGGTCTCTCGACGAATTAGACAACCCAGCTAATGCATAAGGATAACCTAAAATAGCAGAGGTGAAGAATGGACCAAAATTTCAAGATATATGTGATCACTTCCTCCGATATTAAACGCTTCATTATCATGGAGATGGTAGTCGGGTCAATCACTTATTCTATCGCTATGCATTTTCTCCATAACGCCATTCTGGCTGGGATCGGAAGCTGGGCCGGAACAGAGGGCATCAAGAGAATAAGAGTTCTAATACCGCTCTGAGGATTACTCAGCCGAGTACCTCTGATGGAGTGGCGATGCGGCCTCCTCGACATACAGCCTTCTGGATGGATAAGCAAGTCGCACCCCCTCCTCCTCCAGAATCTGCAGGATCATGAAATTCATCTCTTGCCGGACAGCCAGATGCTCTGCCCACACAGTCGATTTCGTGAAAAAGTACAGCAAAATTCCCAGACTACTCTCCTGAAAATCGGTGAAACGCACCATGATCATCGCCGGGTCGATCTTCTCATCGGTTCGAAGCGCCTGGTCGATTCGCGTCACAGCATGCTCTAAAGCCTTGCGATCCGTATCGAGGGCAACACCTAACGTAAAAGTAATGCGTCGTTTCCCCATTCGACTCCAATTCGTGATCGGCTGATCCGCCAGAGTAGCGTTGGGCACGGTTACGACAGAATCTGCGAAGGTACGTATCTTGGAGCTGCGGAAGGTAATATCCTCGACAACTCCCTCAATACTGGGTGTCATAATCCAGTCCCCTTTGGAAAAGGGCTTCTCCAAAATAATAACTACGCCTGCTAGCATATTGCCCAGAGTCTCCTTAGCTGCGAGCGCTACGGCTAGGCTGCCCAGCCCCATGCCTGCTACGAGGCCATTGATACTGAAGCCCCATTCGGCCCCGATGGCCGTAACCATCAGTACAATGACAACAAAACGCAGCAGCTTGGATAAGAAGGGAATTAGCATGCTGCTCTCATCTATGCCAACTCTTCGGCTAATCCCTTCCAACAGTGCGGAGGAGGAGGCCGTCATATTATAGATTCCCCACCCAACCAGGAAGATACCGATACTTCGACTAACCCGGTTCAGTCCCCACATCCAGCCCCACTCGGCGGGTACGAAATAACGAATTGCAAGGTACACTCCAATTAGTACGAAGAGATTACGCAAAGGCTTCTCAAAGGCCTCAGCCCACTTGAGGATTCCACCATTCGTATTCAGTCGACGTCGCAGCAGAGAAAACAGATAGCTCGTAAAGAGCTTACGAAATAATAGAAATAACAACAGGATGCCTACCGATACTCCAGCATCGATCCATCTGATCTCGTCAAAAAAGTGAAAGATAGTATTCATGATAATAAGCAACCCCCGCCTTCAAAAAAATAAAGGGTCAGTGTATCATATCATCACAGCACTTGTCGAATAGGACAAAGAGCAGGCATCAGGGACCGAGCTTTAACTAGCTCCACCTTAACGGATCTACCTTAGCCGGACTACCCCTTGCTATGCTTTGAGCGTGATGACCCACGGGGAGCTCCATGTAAGCTAATTATGTTTTAGTCTAATTGGTTAGTAATCCATCAAACTGCCAGGCTCCGTCCCCTGACCGAACGAACTGAAAGTTAAGTGCCGCATTTCCCTCTGCACCTTTAGTTGTAGACACTCTTGCCATAAACAGTACCGCATGATTCTCATCCGTCTGTTCAAAGCCACGGAATTCCAGCTCAGCCAGGCCAAGACCGCTCAGAAGTGCAACTTCAGTGGGAGCTTCGGTCGGGGCTTGCTCATTACGAACAATAAGCATATTCTTATCTTGAGATACCTCTACATTGCTAGAGGATACAGAAGCAATATAATCATAGTCCTTATCATCCATTGCGGTGATTAGTCGGAAGGTCATATTCAGTGTCTCTCTCAGGGCACCATCAACAGCCTTATCAGCTTCCTTGCTCTGCTCCAGCTGCTCCTGCAGCATGGCATTATCCTGTTGGAGCTGCTCCAGAGCGGCTGTATCAGCCCCCTCTGCTGGCTGGCTACCCGTCGGCTCAGACGAAGACCCCGCATTACTACATGCAGACAACAATACGACTAAAATTAGCATAATAAGATTTTTCTTCATTATATACCTCCTTTTTCTAGGGATATTTTAACATACGAGCATTAGAAAAAGGATTAAGAACTCGTAAGTTCTTAATCCTTTTTTCTATTTTGTACCTCCGCCACGTTTGTTCTGATTGCTTCAAAGCTGTGGTCTATTCAATAGGTGGCAGCGTATTAACGAAGCTTCTGATACCGCTCGCAATCGCCTGTGCACACTTCTGCTTGTTCGCTACCAATGTGCTGCGATCAGATGCGGTATCAATGAACAGCAGCTCTGGAAGAATCGCCCAAGCCTTGGTGTTCTTAGGATCAATGACATAGATATTAGTTCCATTACGCCCGCTAGGCGCCTTCTTCACTCCACGGTTAGCTTTACCCAAAGACCCTACCAGAGCATTATTCACGTATCTCGCCAGCGATGCTGTGTTACTGCTTGCGTTATCGTGAATCCATGTCTCGAACCCTGTTCCACCGCCCGCATTCACATGGAGACTCACGAAGATCGACGCCCCAAAATCATTAGAAGCCTTGGAGCGAGCGGCTAGCTGCGGAAAAGTATCCGTCGTACGGCTCATTTGCACCGTAGCACGCGATTTTTCAAGCTCTGTTTTCAGAAACTTTCCGACTTCCAGTACGATATCTGCTTCCTCATAACCCCCACCGACTGCACCTGGATCAGAACCCCCGTGACCTGGATCAATAAAAATTTTGTACCCTTTGAGTGGCATAAGACCAACACCCTTTCCTATATAGTTTGTATGAAGTGGATGACCCCTTCACTTATATAGGAAATATTGGTGCATGCTTTACAACCCGTGCAGCGAATAAACACAAAAAGGACCACACCTTGTGCGGTCCTTACTGCTAATTACATCTTTGATCAGTAAACGATCAGCTATACTTTCAATACCTTGATCAGGTTCGTATTCCCTGTCTGACCAATGGGTACGCCTGCGGACAGGACAATAGTATCTCCCTGCTGGATATAGCCAGTCTTAATGGCATTCCGGGTGGAGGATTCGAACATCTCATCCGTCGTTGCTACCTTGTCGCCCTTCACCGGAATGACACCGGAGAGGAGACAGATTTTGGCCAGCACTTCCTCATGCTGAGTAACTGCGATAATCGGAGCTTCTGGACGGTATTTGGATACCATACGCGCAGTGAAGCCGCTCTCTGTAGAAGTGATAATCGCCTTGGCGTTCAGTTCAAGCGAAGCACTTACCGTACTTTGACTGATAATCTGCGTAATATCAGTAGCCTGCTGGGCACGCTTCTTGTCGAACTGCTCACGATAGTCAATGATAGACTCTGCTTTTCTCGCAATGCTTGCCATCGTCTTCACGGACGGGATTGGATATTTACCCGCTGCGGATTCGCCAGACAGCATCACGACATCGGCTCCCTGTACAACTGCGTTAAATACGTCACTGACTTCAGCGCGTGTAGGACGCGGGTTCACCTGCATCGACTCCAGCATGTGTGTAGCTACGATAACCGGCTTGCCTGCCAGATTGCATTTGTCGATCATTTCCTTTTGCATCATAGGTACTTCTTCAATCGGCACCTCTACCCCGAGGTCACCACGGGCAACCATGATACCGTCCGAAGCTTCGATAATCGCATCCAGAGTTCTCATGCCCTCTTCATTCTCAATCTTGGAGATGATCTGTACATGACCCGCATTATGCTTCTCCAGAATGGCACGAATCTCACGGATATCCTCTGCTTTTCTTACAAAGGATGCTGCAATAATCTCGACCTTATTCTCAATGCCGAACTGAATGTGCATCACATCACGCTCTGTCACCCCTGGTAGAGAGGTAGCAATGCCTGGCAGGTTAACGCCCTTACGCGGCTTCAGATTAGCTCCGCTAACGATGTTACAACGGATCTCGGTGCCTTCAACAGCTTGTACTGTCAAATCTACCAGACCGTCGTCGATCAGGATGCGGTCCCCAGCCTTCACGTCCTTCGTCAGATCAGGATAGTTCACGGAGATGCGATCAGAATCACCCAGAATCTCCTCTGTCGTCAGCGTAACTTCATTTCCGGTCTTCAGCTCACAAGAGGCTTCCTTCAGCTTACCGATCCGAACCTCGGGTCCCTTGATATCCATCATAATAGGTACAAAAGTATTCAGCTCTGCGGCGGCCTGACGGACACTTTCCATCCGCTTGACATGCTCGTCCAGCTCCCCGTGAGCCATATTTAAACGGGCCACAGTCATCCCCGCCTGTATCATTTCCTTCAATACGGGTACTGTGTCACTTGCCGGACCAATTGTACAAATAATTTTTGTTTTTTGCATGGATGCAAATCCTCCTTGATCACATTTTGCAATCTTTTGATCTCAAGCGCTTCCGCTCCAGAGAACAAATATGATACAAACGTAGGCAATTACTACGCCTGATCTATTGCTTGTGGAGATCGCGCTTGGATGTGTGCAAAATGCTCTGATTATTTGTCGCTTCTTGTCTATTGTAGCCTTACTCGTGTATGGAAACTATGAAATATAGTACAGCTTTTGAACTATAGTACAGTATACTGGAACAGTAGTAGCCATGTTCTATAATAGCCTGATTAATATACCTGAATGATCTTCACGCAGCATCGTTCACCAAGAGGAGGATGAGGGACGAAATGCTTGAATTAACAGCGGTTAGACAGGACCACGGCACCGAATGGTACGAATCCGCCCCCAATGGGAGTGAGCTATGCCAACTGGTCGTCCTGACATTTGGAAAATGTGTATATTGGGTGAAGGATCAGAAATATATTCTCGATAAAGGTGACATTTTATACATTCCTGCAGGTGTATCTTATTATGGCAAAAGTATCCCTACCTTGTTCCACACCAAGTATGTCGTACTATGGAAGCCTCTTCTACATACAACCTTCATAGAAAGGGAAGAGGAGGGTGAGGGAATGACACGGGTGGATGCCTTAACCTTGCCTCTGTTACTACAGCCATCTCCACTTCATCTCAAGCCCGGATGCTACGATCTGATCCATGAGCGAATCAAGCTTGTGCAGCAGCATTGGTCGGATCGGCCACCCTATTATCGGATTATGGCGGCAACGTTATGTATGGAGGCCCTCATACACTTGAATATGGAGTGGGATCGCGGTGAAGTGACGCCAGAGCACCATCGCCATGTAGACCGTATGAAGGAATACATTCAGATTCACTATCGCAAGAAAATTACCAAGGATGAGCTTGGGGACGTCATTCAAAAATCTCCTGGCTATGCAGCCACCTTGCTGCGGCGAGTAACGGGGCGAACCATCAGTGAGCATGTCCATAGTCAACGGATCAAGACAGCCACCTATATGTTGACCGAATCGAGACTGAGCATCGCGGAGATCGCCGAATATGTAGGTTATAGTGATGTCTCTTATTTTTACCGGATATTCAAGCGGCATATGGGACATCCCCCATCCGAGATTCTTCACCAGCGCTCCAGTATTCAGTGACAGACTATAAGCTATAAAAAAAAACAGATCGCAGTACCTAACGTACCTTGATCTGTTATCTCATTCATCGGAATTCAAGTAGCTCTATTGAGAGATGGCTTGACCACACCGTATAAGAGGTGCTCAATTCATAAAATCGTTTATTGTTCTACCTTCTCACGATCCTTGCCTTTATCAGACTCTCCTGCATTCTTGCTGGCGGCCTCACGATCTTGCTGCATTTCCTCTACTGTCTTCACCTTGAGGCGGGCAGCACCATTATAGTTCTTTGTCGAGATGAGATTCCCTGCCGCCAGCCGTTGCTCTGCTGCAGCAATAGCTTCACTATACTGCGGTAGCCATTGAGCCTGGGCAACGAGCATCTCATCCACCATCTGCCAGATTTCCTTCGGATTACATACCGCTCCTACGAGCGGGTCCATCATAAAGGCCTGACGCAACAATTGATCATCCCCACGTACAGCCGCTTCTACGGCCAGACGTTGAACGGAAATGCTCACATTGCACACAGCGGCTGGGCCCAGTGGCAGTTCTCCTACATATGGCATGGATATACCATTGCGATCTACATATCCAGGTGCCTCGATAATAGCATCATCAGGCAGGTTAGTGATGATCCCGTTGTTAACCGTGTTGAAATGACCGCGATACACCCGTCCCGTTTCCAGCCCTTCGATAATATAGGAGCCGTGCTCCTGACCTCGTTTTTCCGCCAGGAACCGCATTGGCTCCTCTTTCATCCAATTCGGGAAATCCGTCTCGAACCAGTTGCGTCCTTCAGTGCATACCCGTAGGTACCCTCCTGTCTCCCCGTTAATCCAGCTGCCCAGATCAATCCAATCCTGAATCTCTTCCGGACGTTTACGATACCAAGGTACGTATTCACTCAGGTGCCCATTAGATTCAGTACTGTAGTAGCCGAAGCGACGCAGCATGTCGATACGTACCTTCTCTGTACGGCTGAATTCCGGGTGCTGCTCGAACGCCTCCAGCAATCCGTCGGTTAGATCCTTACCCTCATGCGAGGCCTTGATATACCACGTCTGATGGTTAATACCTGCGCAGACAATATCTACGTCATCCATCTCCAGACCATATACCTCGGCAATCTGGCGGTGTCCATGTTGAACGCCGTGACATAGACCAATCGTGCGCACACCTCCATACTTATTGCACGCCCATGTCAGCATCGCCATCGGATTTGCGTAATTAAGTAACAACACGTCCGGTGCACTCAGCTCGCGTATGTCCTTGCAGATGTTCAGCATCTCGGCAATACCGCGCTGACCATACATGATACCGCCAGCACACAGCGTATCCCCAACACATTGATCGACTCCATATTTCAGCGGGATATCCACATCGGTTGCAAAAGCTTCCAGTCCGCCCACGCGAATGGTACAAAATACATACTTCGCATCCTTCAGTGCTTCTCGTCGATCCGTCGTCGCTTGAATCACAATATTCAGGCCATTCTCATGAATGTCTCGCTGGCATAACTCTGTCACCATGTCCAGATTTTTCTGGTTAATGTCGCAGAACGCCACCTCAAGATTGCTGAATTCCGGCACAGATAACAGATCCCGCAGCAGCCCTCTCGTGAATCCGACGCTGCCAGCCCCAATAAAAGCCACCTTAAAAGACATGTCTAAAATCCTCCCGCATCCGAAGACTTCGCATCGGCTAATGATGTGTCGCTTATGGAGACATTGTAGCAACAACCGCGGGAGGGCCGTTATCAAAATCATGACCTATTCGAATATATACTGTCAAATATTCTAACTTCCTACTCAGGATACTGTCTGACCTGCCGCTCCATAGAAGTGCGATATTCCACAGGAGCAAGTCCTGTATACTTTTTAAATAACATATGAAAATACTGCCGACTGCCCACGCCCACATAATCAGAGATATCCGAGACCTGAATGTCGGTTTGCTGGAGCAGCATTTTCGCTTTTTCCATGCGTAGCGTCGTCAGATAATTCGTGGGCGTTAGACCTGTATGTTTACGAAAAATACGATGCAAATACCCTGGATGCAAATTGACAGCAGAGGCAATATCCTTCATCTGGATGCTGCGGTCCATATTCTGATGCATGAACTCCACACATCGTTTGACATACGATTCAGTCTGGTCTAGTGTGCTCCTACTCTGTTCGATATACAGGCGAGCCACTCTCACCAGCAACTGGATGAACAATGTACGAACCAATGTACCTTGCTCAGGCAACTGCAGATTACGAGCCTCTCGTGGGCGAGCCCGTTCCCCCTGATCCAGAACGCGAGGTATAACAGGTACTGCATCGGCAGGCTTGGAGGTGAGCATTGCATCAGAATAAGGACTAGCGAAAGGACTGGGTACCCGATCAGACAGGAGACTCGGCTCGTCACTACCCTCGGAGCTGGTTGCGGAACGGAATCTCGCCTCAGCAATAATCCCCCGTTGATCCAGCTCCAGCACGAGACTCTTCAAAATATGGTATACCTCCTCAGGGTCGGACAGCACTAAATACGGTGCCGCGCTGTTCAGCAATTCCGCTACTTCTTCCTCCTCAAGTGCGAGCTGACGAATGGACGGCTTGTCTGGTGATACCTTCGCAAAACCAAATTCCACATTGAGCATCCGGCAAGGAACACCGTCCTCGACCAGCAGACGATGCGGTATGCCTGCATCCAGAAAGATGAATTGCCCCTTTTTCAACACGGCCTGCTCTACTATTCCATTCTCCTTCTTCACGTCTACCCTGCACGTACCAGAGATGATGTACATGATTTCGGTAGAATCATGTTCATGGTAGGACATACGGTAGTTGCTCCACTGCTTGTAATAATAGGCGTAGAATTGTGGGCCGTAGTCCTCTCTGCGTAAATCATTCTGGAATAGACTTCCCGTCCTTCTGTCCTGGTGATTCACAGGTACCCCTCCCTTCATATCCCTTCATTTAGCCTATCCTACAGTATTCTTTCATCATATATCCGAACTTTACTTTAACTTTTATTCTGGATCAAGGATCTGCTAGCGACGGAAGCTCCACTGATAGTAAACCGTCGATATATTGGACAGACAGACCTATAACCTTGACCATACTCTCGCCTTCAGTTACACCGAAGAAATATCGAAAGCAAAGAAGCCCGCTATATGCGGACTTCCCGTTAGATATCAAATAAAGTGTGCTCTTCTCGTCATGACCAGCGAATCAGATCATCCACCTGTACTGGCTGTCCTGTACGGATCGAGCGATTGGCCGCGATCCCTGTTAGTATGGACCAAGCCCCATCCTGATGAGAGGCGGCCCGCTGGAAGCGATCTTCCAGTGGCTCTCCGAAGATATCCTGTAGCAGCAGCGGGTCGCCGCCGCCGTGTCCTCCAGCTTGCTCGACAATCTCCACATCATACGGCTCGGCATCAATCGGATAGACACGAATGTGCTTGGACTTCAAGGCTCCTTCATCCGCCTTCTCCCCGCCAGAGTTCACATACGATTTCTCCGTGATCCGTACCTCGATACGTCCCTTCGTGCCGTTGAACACGATAATGAAGCCTTCCCACGGCATATAGGCATTTAATGTGTAGTTCATAACAGCCTTGTTCCGGTATTTCACCATGACATGCATGCTGTCCTCAATGCTGATATTATCGCCAAATACGCTCTGATCACGCAGATACCCGTCCTCATGTTCCGCATCCAGGTACATTTGCTTCAAGCGCTCATTACGATCCAGATGCAGTGCGAACGGGTCATTCTCTGCAGCCTTACTACCATAAGCTCGGCTATAGAACTCAGTCACGCCCCGCTTCTCAGCATTCTCCTTGCCATAGAAACGCAGGTCGCCTTGGGCGTACACGGTCGCAGGCTTGGAACCGAGCCAGAAGTTCATCAGGTCGAAATGATGCGTAGACTTGTGGACGAGCAATCCACCGCTATTGCGCTTGTCACGATGCCATCTGCGGAAGTAGTCCGCCCCATGCTCCGTATTCAGCAGCCACTCAAAGTTTACCGAGATGACCTCGCCGATCACATCATCCATAATTAGCTCACGAATCTTCGTATTATGAGGAGCATAGCGGTAATTGAAGGTCACACGCAGCTTGCGCCCCGTGCGCTCCACCGCATCAAGAATTGCCTGACACTTCTCCTCATCGACCGTCATCGGCTTCTCGGAGATCACGTCGCAGCCCAACTCCATCGCACGAATGATGTAGTCATGATGCGTCCGGTCCACAGTCGTAACCAGTACGACATCCGGCTTCACCTCCTCAATCATGCGCTCGAACTCGTGCGCCTTGTAGGTAGGGACTGTATGGTACTGATATTTATCCGCCAGCAAATGGTTCGCAAAGTCCATGCGTGTCTGATTCACATCGCAGAGCGCCACGAGCTCGGAGGTCTCTTGAAAGGTCGTCACCAATTCACCATAAAAAAATTCCGCTCTTCCGCCGGTTCCTACAATCGCATAGCTCTTCTTCGTCAAGGTCATCACAGCTCCTCTGTTTGGGCTGACAGGCTGCCCTGTCTAGCTGACATTGATTAACTTGACTTCATTTTATAGTATAAGAAATATCATTTTCTAAGCATTTATTAGCCCTTTGAGCTATAATTATGCATATCTTAACCAATTGTTGAATCGAAGAGAACATCACCCTCACCCGTACAGACGGCAATCTCAGCTATTCTGCCGGTCCTCCTTGCCTGGTCATACAGCTACGCCACACAACAAGCACACACCCTGCATTTGGAGGACTGCAAGACGTGTGCCTTTGTATGTATTATAGAGTAACAGCAATCCCGAAATGATCGGATACGATCGGACTGTCTTTGCCGTCGAGGACGACCTTGGATGAATGTATAGAAAGCTCACGATTACTAAACACATAATCAATACGAAGCTGCTGCTTGTTATCCTCCCAGCCTGCAATCTCCTTGACGACGGTGTGACCTTCATCTTTCTCTTTAGCCAGAGTATAGCAATCATGCCATCCGCTCTGAATCACATAATCGTATCCTTCTCCATGCAGATGTGCTGCATTATTAAAATCACCCATCATAAACGCAGCCTGCCCTTGAATTATTCGTTCAGACAGTTCCAGGAATCTGTCCCACTGCCCCTTGAATGAATCCCCATCATGCCACCATCCGAAATGTCCGTTAATGAACCATATGCGTTCTCCAGCCCCCTTCGTCTGGATGCCTAGTATTTTCCGAGTTCGATAGTTATCATAATCCCGTTGCTCAGAGACGTATGCTTCGAATGAATCCACAATCGGCATTTTCGTCAGGATTGCAAGACCTTCATCGAACTTATCAAAACCGACATGCACGGGGACATACGTCCAGTAATATTCTCTACCTATCTGCTTACACAAGTTATATGCATAGTTATCCGCTTTAATCACGGGCCGTCCGCTCGTCGCATGGAACCTTGACAATGCAGCATCCCCAAGCGGAGCTTCATGCCTGGACTGGTTAACCTCCTGAAGTGCTACAATATCAAAATCCTGTTCATGAATAAAATTGGCAAGCTGAGCTATCTTATTCGACTGATTCTCTTCCATCCAAGCATGCGCATTTAGTGTCAAAATATTCAAGTGTCCTCACCCCAGCCTGTCCTGAATGTCAGACTTCAGCACATCGGCTTTCGGACCATAGATGGCTTGAATCCCGTTATCCTTCTTAATCAATCCAAGCGCTCCAAGCCTCTTCCATTCCGCTTCATTTCCCACCGCATTCACGTCGTTAACAGTAATTCTGAGACGTGTCATACATGCATCGACATCTACAATGTTGGCGGGACCGCCAAGCACGGCAATGATTTGGGCTGGCAGATCGTCGTCAATGCCTGCTGCCGCAGCTTCATTATCCAACACACCACCGCTGGAATAATCTGTATTATTGGGCTCTTCATCCGTATAGTTCCCAAGTCGTCCCGGAGTAGCCAGCTTGAATTTTCCAATCATAAAGTAAGCAATGAAGTACGAGACGGCAAAGAACACAATTGTCGTGATGACAAAGTTAATAATATCCGTTACCAGACCGGCATTGATCGACAGCGGAATTCTCGTCAGTAGCTCGATCATCCCGAACGAGTGAAGTCTTAAATGAATGATATCGGCCATGCCAAAGGCCAAACCGGTAACCACTGCATATACCCCGTAAAGAAGCGGTGCAGCGAACATGAACATGAATTCAAGTGGTTCTGTCACCCCCGTCAAAAATACAGCCAGACCGGCAGACAGGAACATGGACTTGTATTTGGATCGCTTGTCTTTATCCACTCTGCGGTACATAGCAAGGGCAATCCCCATCAGAATGCCTGCGCCCGTGATCATCTGCCCTACCTTGAAACGTGCTGGCGTTACCGTGTCAATGAGCTGTTGGTAAGCATGTGGATCGGTTCCATGCAGATGGGCCAGATCACTCGCCCAAGCAAGCCATAACGGATCTTGTCCAGCTACAGTACTGCCGGCATTACTGCCTGTAAGTACGGTGTATACTCCTCCAAGCTCCGTATAGTTTACCGGGATTGTCAGCATATGATGAAGTCCGAATGGAAGAAGGATGCGCTCCAGTGTTCCATAGAGAAAAGGAGCAATGAACGGCGCAGACTCGCTGGAAGTTGCAAGCCATTTACCGAAGCTGTTGATCCCCGTCTGAACAAACGGCCAGAACGCAGACATTCCTATGGCGACGATGACAGACCATAAGATGACGACGAACGGAACAAACCGTTTTCCGTTAAAAAAGGCAAGGGATTCGGGAAGTTTTCGGAAGTTATAGTATTTATTGAAGATGACCGCTCCAAGAAAACCGGAAATAATACCGACAAACACACCCATATTGAGCGCCGGGGCACCAAGCACTGAGGTAAAGTATCCATTCACCGTTATCATTTGACCAAACAACGTCGTTGTCGTGGCCCCCTCCTGTGAAAGCATAGGATTCGATACTCCCAGGATAGTACCTGTCGTTATGTTAATCAGAATAAAAGCGAGCAGCGCTGCGAATGCACCCCCTGCCCTCTCCTTAGCCCACGATCCACCAATAGCCACAGCGAATAGGATATGAAGGTTATTTATAATACTCCATCCAAGATTCTCCATAACTCCGCCAACTGTAACCAGAAATGCGACATTTTCCGAGAGCATTGCAATGACTTTTCCCAATGAAATCATGATCCCGGCAGCCGGCATCACAGCAACGACGACAAGCAATGACTTACCAAATTTCTGCCAAAACTCAAAAGACAGAAGCTTTTTCATATGCATACCTCCTGTATTTTTATTGTGCAACCTTCTAATTACTGCAAGGCAGTTGAAAACGAAACAATGATAAAAACGGTTTCATTTCCGATCTTGCTTTTGCTTAGGCTAAGCGAAGAGGCTGTGCAATAATGCGCAAAATTAATGCAACCGATTGCATTGATATTATAAGTTTATTCTCTTTCTTTTGGCAACTCATTTTTTTGAAGTCGATGAATACAGGGAGTCCGTCTTCAAACTCAGCCCCACAGATGAATAACATTGTGTACTGCATTCCGTTCTGCTAACCTGAACATGAGACGTTGCTCTTGCTCTCCTCTACACGATGGTTACTCATCTTTCCATTGCAACTAAAGGAGCAGGGATATCTCTGTTTTTTTCGAGATTAGGCTTTTTCTTGGATCATCTGTTTGATATGACAAGTTATGTGTGTATGATTAATATAAAAACGAATACTGTAAGTAAAGGAGGACAAGCGATGGCAGTAACCATTAAAGACATTGCTAAACGTGCGAATGTTGCCACTTCCACCGTGTCCCGTGTCCTTCAGGACAGCCCAAAAATCAGTGAGGCTACCAAAGCGCGGGTTCGTAAAGAGATGAAGGCACTCGGATACGAGCCGAACTATTCGGCCCAAAGCTTAGCGAACCGAATGACGCAATCCCTGGGCATTATAATGCCTGAGGCGGATGTATCTATATTCCAGAATCCATTCTTTCTTGAGAGTATCCGAGGAATCAGTGAATTGGCTAATGAGAAAAATTTTACAATGGCGATTGTCACCGGCAAGGATAGCGACGAGGTGCTGACACGCGTCAAAACGATGACAAGAGCCAACCGAGTAGATGGGTTTATCGTGCTGTATTCCAAGCCTGATGACCCTGTCGTTGATTTTTTCCATAGCGAGAAAATACCTTATACCGTCATCGGCAAGCCTCAGCAATATGTCAGCGAAACAACACATGTCGATAACGATAACTTTCAGGCAGGAAAAGACGTTGTCCACTATTTGACCGAGCTTGGACATCGGCATATCGCTTACGTGGGTGCCGATATCGTACGAACGGTTCATAAGGAACGGGTTCGGGGCTATCATGCAGCGCTTGAAGAAAAAAAGCTTGCCGTCAATGCCGATTATGTCCTGGGTACAGATTTTACCAACGAGGACATCTCTAGGCTGTTCTCACTGACCATCCCACCGACCGCCATCATTGTAGGAGACGACATGGCGGCACTGCCATTGCAGAAGGCACTTCATCCGCTCGGGGTCTTAGTTCCGGACCATTGCTCTCTGATCAGCTTTAATAATTTGACTTTGGCAGATATGATGAATCCTCCACTCACCTCGGTCGATATTGATATTTTCACGCTCGGCTTTCAGGCAGCCAAAAGCTTAATTGAAAAAATACAGGACCCTAAAGAAATAACAAAACACATTATTGTGCCTCATCGGATCATCGAACGCGAATCGTGCATAAAATATCACTGAAAATGGTTAGCGAACATAAAAGAAGCCCATACCGAAACGTGAACTGTTTGTATTTCGATACAAACAGTTTTTTTGTTTGACAATGCAACCGGTTGCACAATATACTTGGTATCGCAGCATGATGATACACCTTCGTCGTTTTCAATTTACTAACATAACAGCTCCACAAATTATCAATTTACCCATCGTGACGTTCACGCTCATAAGGAGGAATTACATGTCTTATAAACGTATTTTTGATGTTGATGCCTGGAAATTGACGACCACCAAGCTTCATAAAGATAACATGCGCCTACAGGAAAGCCTGACCTCAATCGGCAACGGTTACATGGGCATGCGCGGAAATTTCGAAGAAGCATATTCCGGCGACCATCACCAGGGCACTTACATCGCCGGTGTATGGTTTCCGGATAAGACAAAAGTGGGTTGGTGGAAGAATGGCTACCCACAATATTTCGGAAAAGTAATCAATGCCATGAATTTTATCGGGATCCGTGTCCTAATCAATAATGAAGAAGTAGACTTGTTCAAGGATAACGTGACTGACTTCTATCAGGAGTTGGACATGAAGGAAGGCATTCTGCGCCGTTCATTCACCGTTAATGGTAAGGTGCACATCAGAACGGAGCGCTTTCTGAGCATTGCAAAGCTGGAGATGTGCCTGATTGATTACTGTGTAACCAATCTGACTCAGGACAATATGAAGATTGAGTTAATCCCTTTCCTGGATGCCAATACGACAAATGAAGATGCCAACTATGAAGAAAGCTTCTGGAACGAGGAGGCACGTAAAATTGGGGATCCTTGCATAAGTCTTGCTGCCACGACAAAAGAAAATCAATTTGGTATTGAACGTTTTACTGTCAATGCAACGATGGGAATTGTAACGGATAACGTCCTCTCCAAAACCAAAACCAGTGAAGTAGACAGCCTATATGCTGCTGTTCACTACGTCTATGACATTGGGCCACATGGCTCAGCGAGTATCCAAAAATTTGTCGCTATTAATACAACGCGTGATATGAGTATGGAACAGCTAATTCCTGCGGGAGAGAGCATAGTCATGGAAGCGCTAAACAGAGGTTACCCGATGCTAAGACAGGAGCATGTCAATGCATGGGCCGCTCGCTGGGAAAAAGCGGACATCGAAATTGAGGGCGATATTGAGGCACAGCAGGGAATCCGCTTTAATATTTTCCAGCTTTTCACCACCTACTATGGTCATGATAAGAGGCTAAATATTGGCCCCAAAGGCTTTACCGGGGAAAAATACGGCGGTGCAACGTACTGGGACACCGAGGCCTATGCCATTCCTATGTACCTGGCAGTTGCCGACAAGCACGTAACTGAGAACCTGCTCCACTACCGATACAATCAGCTTACCGGGGCAAATCACAATGCGCGCCAACAGGGATTGCAGGGTGCACTGTATCCGATGGTAACGTTCACTGGCGTTGAATGTCACAATGAGTGGGAAATTACGTTTGAGGAGATTCATCGTAACGGCGCCATTGCCTATGCAATCTACAATTATACGAATTATACCGGAGACACTCATTACCTGGAAAATCAAGGAATTGAAGTGTTGGTCGAAATCAGCCGATTCTGGGCAGACCGCGTTCATTTCTCCACTCGTCATGATCAGTACATGATTCATGGTGTAACCGGACCGAACGAGTACGAAAATAATGTCAACAATAACTGGTATACCAATAAAATGGCGGCCTGGGTGTTGAGCTATACCATACAGAGCCTTCCAAAAGTATCCGATGCCAGAAAGCAGGAGCTCGGCATAACAGAGGAAGAAATGAAGAAATGGCAGGACATCATTGATCGCATGTACTTTCCTTACGATGAGGAGCGGAAGGTATTTGTTCAGCATGACACGTTCCTGGATAAGGAACTTCGTACCGTATCGTCTCTTAACGAAGATGAGCTTCCGCTCAATCAGAAATGGTCCTGGGATAAGATCTTGCGTTCCCCCTTCATCAAACAGGCCGATGTTTTGCAGGGTATATATTTTTTCGGCGACCAGTTCACATTGGAAGAAAAAGAACGCAACTTCAAATTCTACGAGCCGATGACTGTGCACGAGTCTTCCCTCTCCCCATCCATTCATGCTGTACTGGCTGCTGAGTTGAAGATGGAAAGGAAAGCAGTAGAGATGTACAAACGTACGGCTCGCCTGGATCTCGACAACTACAATAACGATACCGAGGACGGCTTGCACATCACATCCATGACCGGAAGCTGGCTGGCCATCGTTCAAGGCTTTGCTGGCATGCGCACGTATAACGAGACACTCAGCTTCTCTCCGTTCCTGCCCAAGGACTGGACAAAATACAAATTTCACATCAATTATCGCGATCGTCTCCTGAACATCAGTGTGGAGCAGAACGAGGTTACAATCACTCTGATAACCGGGGCGCCACTGACTATGAAATTGTACGGGAAGGATGTCCTCATTACGGGCGAAGCTGCATTAGTGACAGCCCTTACTTCATAAGCGAAGAAAGGAGAAACAAGTGATGCAGACATTGAAAGCAGTTATTTTTGATCTGGATGGAGTCATTACCGATACAGCAGAGTACCATTACCTTGCCTGGGATAGCCTCGCCAATGAGCTGGGGCTTCCTTTCGATAGACAGTTTAACGAGAAATTGAAGGGCGTAAGCCGCATGGAATCTCTTGAACTTATTCTCTCCCTCAGGGATACCGTGTACACGGACGAGCAAAAGCATAGGCTTGCTGTAAAGAAAAATGAGGTCTACAAAGAAATGATCAATAAAATAACACCGGCCGATCTGCTGCCTGGCATTGAGAACTTGCTAATGGAGCTGCGAGAAGCAGGCATTCGTACAGCCCTTGCTTCCGCCAGCAAGAATGCTCCCTTTATTCTGGACCGTCTGGAGGCCGCTCATTACCTAGACCACGTTGTTGACGTGAATATGATTGCAAGCGGCAAACCGGACCCGGAGATTTTTCTAACCGGTGCAGCAAGACTGGGTGTAGAACCCACCCAATGCATAGGCATTGAGGATGCTGAAGCAGGCATTCAGGCAATCCTTGCCGCTGGGATGTATGCCGTGGGTGTCGGGGCACCGGCACAGATGCAGAAAGCAGATCTGATCGTTTCATCCACAGCAGAGCTCTCTTTATCTCTGCTTCAATCCAACTTTAAGAAAAAATCCTGAATTCTCGACTGAAGAGCCACGCGAGTATAAGAGTAATAGAGGCTGCTTCCATAAGCTTGATTGATGATGTGTCCTTGCACTACTACCATCAACAAAAAGCAGTGTGAGCAGTATTAACGCAGCACAACAGCGATCCTTTCCGTCAAGAGGGTGTCCCAAAAGCCATGAAATGGCTGCTTGGGACGCCCTTTGGTTTTAGACTAGGATATACTTAGGCACTTCGAGAGAAGGCTCCGTGAAACGGACCGTTGTTACAATCGCTGTTGTCCCCCCTTACCAAAGTCATCATTTACGCCTACACTCAGCGTATATATTCCTCCCTCCAAATCGCCAAATCCATCCGGGGCAACATCCTCTTCATGTGGCTCGCTGAACGGCAGAGGCCAGACTTTCGTACCTTGAGCCGCTTCCGTTCCCAGCGGATGAAGAGCGTTCTCGAAGCCGTATTTACCGCCGTGCTTCAGTTTCTGGCTGACGAAAAATACGTTTCCTTGGAGCAGTACTTTGTGGAACGGAACCAAAATCGAGGCCAATGCTAATACGAAATTCGGAAGCGTCATTACCGAAGTCAGAGCTGCGAAGGATGTCCGCTAAAAGAAAGCTGCACGAAGACAAGGGGAAATCGGGAAGTCGTGGTGAGCTTGGAACGGTTACGCTATCAGAGGCAGGCTCGGGAAATGCTGCAAAGCGAGGAAAGATACCTCTTATCCGTACGCCGAATGACAGAGCCAGAAAGCGTATTTGGACAACTGAAGAACAACCGGGGCTTCCGGCGATTCTGCTTCGCGGCATCGAAAAAGTGACGCTGGAGGTCGGCTGGCTTTCGCTCGCCCATAATCTATTGAAGCAAGCTGCAAATGACCAAAAACGCGGGGCAGCGATCTCCATTAACGGGAGAATCGCTGCTCTATTGACGTTTTAAGCTTTTGGGAAGACGAAGGGCCTGTCTCCGCCAGTAGAATATCTACTTATGAGACAGCCCCTTGAGCGTGTCTATACCCACATTTGATCTGGTCAAGGAACTATTATCATGGATGGGCTGTAGCTCACATGCTCAATACGCTATAATGATGCATATCTTATCCCACTGCTGCACGTTAATGATAACGCTTTATTTTTCGGACAAGGAGGGCCCCATGACCCCTGATTATCTATTTGAAATCGAGCAGGTCCGGCGTACAGAGCAATTCGATATGATGACTGACCATTTTCATGATTCGTACGAGATTTACTATTTGCTGGACGGTGAGCGATATTATTATATTCATAATCGCCTATATGCCTTGCAGGCTGGGGATCTGATTGTCATTAACAAAAATGAACTTCATCGCACCACGAACAAAGGCCCGGCGGGACACGAGCGTATACTGATCAACTTCGATGACCGCTTCATACGTAAGGCACTGGATATCCATCAGGATAGCCAGCCACTGCTCCCGAACCAGAACTTTCTTCTCCGCCCCGATTCGAGAGAACAGGAGGCCATCCGGGAGATGATGTCAGCCATGCTGCGGGAGCAAGTGCAGGAGCTTTCCTTCAAGCTGCTCTGTCAGCAGTCTCTTCTTGTCCAGCTTCTGATATTAATTCGGCGCATTCAGGCTGCGGGTCACTCGCCAATCATTCCTGAACGAAGCGAGAAACAAGAGCGTGTGTATGAAATTATCGAGCATTTAAATCAGGAATACACCCGCCGCTTGACACTCGAAGACATTGCGGATGTCTTTTACATCAGTAGTCCATACCTCTGTCGAATCTTCAAGGAGACCACCGGGTTCACGGTCATTGAGTATTTGAATTATGTCCGCATTCGCCAGGCACAGGAGCTGCTGCGTGAGACCAGCTGGCGAGTAACCCGCATCGCTGAGAGCACAGGCTTCGACAGCATCGCCCATTTCGGAAGAGTGTTCAAGCAAATGACCAATCGTACGCCGTTGCAATACCGCAAGCAATACCAGATTTAGTGCGAAAGGGTTGCTCCAGTGTAGAAATCACCGCTTACCGCTTACAGGTCCCCCTACACAATTGTGCAGGGACAATCAGGCGCTTCCCAGGCATTTACAAGCCTTTCTACCCATATGAAGGAGGATACATATTCTGTAAAATAGTTTAGATGAGCATAGCAGTTCAATACCATTTTTGTACAGCATGAGAAGCGAAAGGTTGTGTAAGCCGTGAATATTGATAATCCTCCCGTTCGGACGTACTCCTGGGTGCGCCGGTTGCTGGAATATCTCATCGCCTTCACTCTGCTTTTGATCCCGGCAGGAGCAACCTTCCTGTCATCCTGGTCTATGCCAGCGGAGTATACGCAGCCCTCTCCCTCTATCCCCGTCTCTGAGGTCGGTGTGCAGGGAAGTGTTCACTTTGCAGTAGTCGAGGGCGGATATACCGACAGTCTCATCGAGCGCTTGTTTGTGTATATGAATTACGATGGCGATTATCGCGATATTGCCTTTGAAGAAGTAGAAGCAGAGAGCTCCGAGGAGTATGCCGACGAATATCTGGAGACCGAAACCATGACATATACGCTGGAGCAGGCTGTCCATGCAGCTGCGGAGCTAAATGAAAACGAAGCTACCTATGAGCATGAGACTGATCCCGAGGTGGAAGCACAAAGGCTGAGTGAGCTAATGGAGCAGTTGGAGGGCTTCTATGGCAACTCGCTGGGCCTGATGGTGGCCGTAGGCTTGTATGAGGAAGAGAATGATATCGACTTTTCCAAGGGGGGCACCCTTAAAATCTCGGGTACGGGTACCATGGAGGAGGATGGCTGGGTCGGTTCTATAGGAGGCCTGGAACAGAAGCTAATTGCCGCTGAAACTGAAGACGTGGACATCTTCTTCGTCCCTGCTGATTATGAATGGTGGGGTGAGGACAGTAACGAAGCTGAAGCGGAACGGGTTAAGAAGGAACGGAATTTGCAATTCAAGATCGTCCCGGTGGAATCCTTATATGAAGCCATCGATTATTTATTGTATGAGACATAGGAGGGCATCAGCTTGAGACAGGACATCAGCTTTCCGTCGCGAATGATCGGCGGCATCCATCAGAAACTACTCCTTGTGGCTGTGATTATCAGCCTTATCATGGTGGGCATGAACGTAGTGTATGCCTTTAATTACGATTGGTACTACGATGAGGTATACAAATGGGATGAAGCGGCGATCGTCTTCCAGCAGGTGCTTAACTTCATTCTCATCATCACCTACCTGATCTGGCTTACCCGAGTTCATCAGGCCATGAAGCTCAAATTCAGGTACTATCCTATTACTCCCATCATGGGCCTCGTGCGAATGATTCCATTCATTCATCTATGGGGAATTATTGATACCTACATGCGTCTGTCCCTCTTCTTCCGTAAAATTCCGCAGCTGGAGAAGCGGGGAAGACTGGTTAAGGCAACGTTGATCATGATGTTCAGCCTGTTGCTGATCGTATCTTTTCTTAACTTCTTCGTGACGGCACACGACCCCGATGATATATGGATGCCGATTAGTTATATGGCGGATGCCCTCTTAGTGATCTCATATTATGTGATGACTAGATTGGTCAGCTCTGCTCTGTCCTTGCTGTTCGTCATCCCTGAGAGCGAGGAATTCGACTATAACCCGGCTTATGAGGCTGCTTTGGCATATACACAGCAGCAGTATGTACAGGAGAAGCATTGAGTAGCAGTGGGTGCGAGCACCCATAGTAAGTCTGATAAAGATCTGCAATTACATTCCCTGAAATTTATTTCAGAGAGGATAATTTTATGAAACGAAAGCATTGGATAGGGTTAGTTGCTTCAGTACTCGTTCTAATTTTAACAATTGGGATCATTAACAAGGCGATTATTAATCATACTCAAAACAAAGTACTAGACTACCTTACAGAGGTTAAAAAATACAAAATGAATGAAATATCCTCAATTGAAACCTCTATAAGTAAGGCGCCATTGGTTGGCTCAGAAGTTATATTTAAAGATGAAACGAATGCCAGATATTTTTATAAGGTAGCGGATGGTATAGTTGTTCAGTATGGACAAGCTCCTGTTCATGGAGTGGATGATAGGAAATATACCTATAAGCACAAGGAGAATAAATAGAATAATCACAGTATTACGGATGTGGATAGGATGTACGACAAAGTATTCGTATAACGTAATAGAAAAAAGCTGTGCCTTCAGGATTCCTCTTCCTGGCTGGCACAGCTTTTTCGGTCTTAACTTAAGGGGGAACTCATTAAATGCACAGGCGCCTTATCCCGAGGAATTTTCCGGGAATCTCCTGCTGCATTAGACACGCTTAATATAGAATTCATACTCCAGCGATTGATCGGACTTGATCCGATATTCATCATGCACTGGTGCACCCCAGCTATCGTCGCCGCCTACACCCATCTGTCTGGCAGCCACAGTGACCACTGTATAGTGAACAGGAGGCAGCTCATACAGGTGTGCAGCACTTTCCAGCTCGAACGCAGTATAAGGGGAGATGTTGCACTCTACAGGAGCGCTTGATGGAGCCTGAATACGCAGACCACGACCCAGATCATCCGTTACATCGACTCTGCGAACTCCTGTACGGTTGCCGGATTCCTGTGGTACTACATAACCAGACACATTGTCCGCTGCCTCATTGCTGAACACACCCAGTCTTGCTCCAAAAGCACGATCTGTATAGTTCTCATCAGGTCCCATAGCATACCAGTTCAGATGATGATACTCTGCTGGCACCTTGAAGGACAAGCCGAAGATTGGAAGGTCTGCAAGGCCTGCAACCCCGTCATACTTGGAATTCACTTTGATGCTGCCATCGCCATATACCGTGTAAGCTACGGTAACCTGTACATCCCCGTGAATGTTCAGACGATAGCTGAATGTTACAGTCACAGCTCCTTCAGCCTGAGTCAGCTCGACTGCTGTACATTTGCGTGTCAGACTCGCCGCGAACCAGCCACCTGCCTCGAAGCCCCAAGCCGCTCCACGGTCATTGTCTGTCGTCGCACGCCAGAAGAGCGGTGCCGGAGGAACGGAGATGAATTCGCGTCCTTCATAACGTAGTGAGGTCAGGCTACCTGCTCCCTTGGAGAACATGATGCTGAAGCCTTTGCCGTGCACGCCAATGTTCACGTCGCCTTCTACTACACGAAGCGCACCTGCTGGTACAGCCGTTTGTGACTGAGCTTCCACCTGGAAGATATGCTGTCCGAACGCTACTTCATGTCCAGCAGCAGCCCACAGCGTGGATTCCTTCAGAACGAGAGCCGTATGGATCACGTATTCGCCAGACTCTTCATCCACAGCTGGAAGCTCATAGGAGACGCGTCCTTCACTTTGTGCTGCAACGTCCACCGCTGTCCGACCAGTGAATACCTCAGCACCTTCCTTGAACAACGTGTACACCAGTTCATAATCCTGCGTGCCTTCGAACAGGTTCTCGTTCACGATTGTTACCCCAGTGCGATCTGGTTGAAGCTTGATGTTCTGATAAAGGAACTTAACCTCCTGCATCTTCGGAGATTCTGTGCGGTCTGCATACACAATGCCATCTGTACAGAAGCCATAGTCAGTCGGACGATCATCATAGTCACCGCCGTAAGCAAGGTACTCCTCGCCATAGCGATTCTTCTTCATGACAGCCTGGTCAATATAATCCCAGATGAAGCCACCTTGGTAGAGCTCATATTTGTTCTCAAGCTCGGTGTATTTATGCATTCCGCCAACCGAATTCCCCATGGCATGCATGTACTCGCAGCTAATATAAGGCTTCTGCGGGTCATTGTTCAGGTATTCCTCAATATCCGTTACCTTCGCATACATCCGGCTCTCCATATCACTGCTAGCATCGTAGTCCCGGTTGTGGAATACGCCTTCATAATGCACCAGACGACTTGGATCGGCTGTACGGAAGTAATTAGCTACATTCAGAATAACCTCACCAGCGTAGGATTCATTACCGCAGGACCAGATCAGGATGGAAGGATGATTTTTGTCGCGCTCCACCATGGATATAGCCCGGTCCATAACAATATCCTGCCATTCTGGCAGATTGCCTGGAATGTTCCAGGAAGGCTCTACTGCGCCTAGCTTCTGCCAGGAGCCGTGTGTCTCCAGGTTCATCTCGTCAATCACGTATACTCCATACTCATCACATAGCTCATACCAGAGCGTCTGGTTCGGATAATGGGAGGTACGGACCGCATTCATATTGTTCTTCTTAAGTGTCTTGATATCCCATAGCATGTCCTCAGCCGTAATAGTGCGTCCCGTACGGCAGTTGAATTCATGGCGATTCACACCCTTGAATACAATTCGTTTGCCGTTAATGCACATCACCTTATTGATCATCTCGAATCTGCGGAAGCCGACACGCTGCGGAATAACTTCCATCAGGTCGCCTTGGTTGTTGTAGACCTCGATGTACAAGGTATAGAGATAAGGATTCTCTGCGCTCCACTTGGACACTTGATCCAGCTCCGTGCTTAACGTGAGCTTACCATCTGCGAAGCTTCCTTCCAGCTTGGCTACACTGTCACCGTCTGCGTTCTGTACATCCACGACAGCCTTACCTTGCTGCTCTGCTGACTCCAGACGCAGGCTCAGCTCCAGCAGACCTTGCACATAAGCATCATCCAGGCTAGCCTTCACAGCTACATCTCTCACATGCACTGCTGGAACGCTATACAGATATACATCTCTGAAAATACCGGAGAAGCGCCAGAAATCCTGATCCTCCAGCCATGCGCCTGTGCTGCGTTGATAGACTTCTACCGCCAGCTTGTTCTCTCCCGCTTGCAGATATGGAGTCAGATCGAAGTCGGATGGAGTGAAGCTATCCTCGCCATAGCCGACGAATTGTCCGTTAAGCCATACATAAAAGGCCGTCTCCACACCTTGGAAGGAAATATAGACAGGGCCTGGTTGCAGGGATGCAGGAACCTCGAAATAGGTGATATAGCTACCTACTGGATTATAATCTGTCGTAATCTCTGGTGGACGTACATCGCTTAGACCGTCCCATGGGTACATCGTATTCACATATTGCATTTGGCCGTAGCCTTGTGTCTGAATATGTCCTGGCACCTGAATGTCTCCCCAGCCACCGCAATCAAACTCTGGTGTATAGAAGTTCTCAGGGCGACTGCCCGGATTCACTGCATAGTTGAATTTCCAATTACCATTCAAGCTGTGACGCCAGCTCATGTCACCGCGCTTCTTGGCCTCAGCCAACGTCTTGTAATAACGATGGTCGGAATAGGCCGACAAGCGATTCACTGCAAATACACTAGTATCCGTAAGCCAGCTCAAGCTAGGTGTTGTTGATGATTTCATAAGCATATGATCCTCCCGATTCTACTTGGATTAACGTTTTAGTTGCCCAGACATAGTCAAAGACCTGGCAAACAAGTCCTGTCACGCAAAGCCCTCATTCAAGAGCCATATCATGCCAAGACCTGTCAGCCAAGTCTCTTCCAGCAAGGTTATACTTCGTCATTTTGCATAATTCGATGTCACACGCACCGTTTCCTACTCTAGGAAACCTTATTTTACAGAACCGATCATACCTGCTACGAAATGCTTCTGCATGATGAAGAATACAATTGCCGTTGGCAGCGTTGAAATGACGATCGCCGTCATGATGACACCATAGTCTGGAGTGTAGCTGGATCCCAGATTGGAGATCAGAATCGGAATCGTTCGGTTCTCAGGCGTCTGGAGCACAACGAGTGGCCACAGATAGTTGTTCCAGCTCGACATGAAGGTAATGATTGCAGCTGCTGCATAGGTGGTCTTCATTGTAGGCACATAAACCTTGAAGAAGAGCCCTAGCTCTGACAGACCGTCAATCCGCCCTGCCTCCAGCAGGTCCTTAGGGAACATCTTGGAGTTCTGACGGAAAAAGAAGATCAGGAATGCCGTTGTGATTGTAGGAATCACTGCCGCTGCCAGCGTATCAATACCGATGGCTGGAGCAAAGTTCGAAATCTGACCGAACATACGATACAAAGGAATCATAATGGCGGCGAATGGAATCATCATGGACAACAGCAAAATATTAAATACGATATCCTTCGCCTTGCTGCGGTACACCTCAAAGCCATAGCCTGCAAGGGAACCAATCAGCAGGGAGAGAATCGTAGTGCTGATCGCCACTTGGGCTGAGTTCCCAAGTGCAGGCAAAATATCTACCGAGCCAAACAGCTCACGCAGGTTCTCGAACAGATACGAGCCTGGCAGCAATTTTCCTCTTGTTACATCAACAGATGGGTTCGTAGTACTGACAATCATCCACAGGAACGGGAATATGGAGACAAAGGCCGCCACACTCAGGAACAGATACGCGAAAAATTTCTTTGTCTTAGCCATTATTTTTTATCACCTGCCACTTTAAACTGGATGAACGACAGAATAATGATCATAATCACGATGGAGTAGGATACTGTCGCTGCATAACCGAAATCGGACGAGTACTTGAAGGACAAGTTATAGATGTACTGGGAAATCGACAACGTCGCATTCGCCGGTCCACCCTTCGTAATGTTCATGACCTCGTCGAAGAGCTGCAAAGTACCGATTGTCGAAGTGATCGATGTGAACAAGATAATTGGCTTCAACAAAGGAACCGTAATGTTGAAGAATTGACGCGTAGCAGAAGCACCATCAATCTTGGCTGCTTCATAAATAGATGGGTCAATGTTCTGCAACCCTGAGAGATAGAAGATCATGTTATAACCAGTCCAGCGCCAGGTAATCGCAAGGATAATCGTTACTTTGGCCCAGAAAGGATCGGTCAGCCATTGAATGGGCTCACTGACCAGATGAACATTCATGAGGAACGAGTTGACCAACCCATTGTTGCTGAACAGGTATTTGAACACAACGGAGTAGGCAACCAGCGAAGTGATACAAGGCAGGAATATTGCAGTCCGGAAAAAGCCTTTGAACTTCAAATTCCGATCATTAAGCAACACTGATATGAATAATGACAGAAGAATCATCAACGGAACTTGAATGATTAGGTAAATAAAAGTATTCTTCACAGCCGTAATGAACACCGTATCGGTGAACAGCCGCTTGTAGTTATCAATGCCATTGAACGACATTCTCGCTCCCGTGCCTGTCTGGAAAGACAGGAACAACGCCTGAATCATCGGGTAAAAATAGAAAATGAAGATCATTAGCACAGCCACCAGAATGAACAGCCATCCTGTCATATCCGTCTTCCAGCGTCCGCCCTGAGCCGTCTTCGCTGATCTCATATGCTTTCAACTCCTCTTGTCCCTTATATATCCTTTATCCTATCGACTCAGCAAGCGCGTAAAACCTTGTGCCAGAAGCGTCCAAGGTTTTACGCATTGCTATAATTTATCTCTCTAGCAGGTAAAGTCAGTTATTATTTCAACTGAGCTTCAGCCTGAGCCTGCGCATCTTTCAGTGCGGTATCAAGATCTGTGCCGCCCAAGTAGCTCTGTACCGCTACAGCCATGATATCTTCAATGGCGTAAGTGTGAAGGCCATAGTTTACTCTTGGAACACTTTGACTCCATTTAGCAAAGTCAGTGTAGATTTTTTGATTGCTGAAGAATGCATCCTCTGCGTCATAAGCGGATCCTGTAGAAGCTGCATTCAGTGATCCTACAACACCAATATCCGTAAGCAGCTTTTGGTACATTTGCGGATCAGAGCCGAAAGTTTGTGTCATAAAGTCAGCCGCTGTATCAGAACCATCCATGTTCAATACATACCAGGAGCTACCTCCCAGGTTAGAAGCATTTACAGAATCAGCATTGTTCGTCAAGCGAGGGAACGGTGCTACAGCCCATTTTCCACTTTGGGAAGCCTCAGCCTTGATGGAAGCAACAAACCAGTTACCTGTCGGTACAGATGCTACATCGCCACTGTTAACTTTAGCTACAAATTGTGCCCAGTCAGCATGGGAATCAATGATGTTTGCATCCATCATTTTCTTGTAAGTCTCCATAGCTTCCTTCAGAGCAGGATTGTCTGCTAGATCCGGAGTCTTACCGTCATCCTTCATGTACCATTTACCAGCAGATTGTGCCATCATGCGCAGGATACCAAGGTCTTTAGGATCTTGAGTCAGCATGAATTTGCCAGTTTTCTCTTTTACGTTTTTACCGATCTCGATGTACTGATCCCAAGTGATATCTTGCAGATCATCCATTGTGTAGCCAGCTTCTTGCAGGTAGTCGGTTCTCACGAACAGACCTGTAACACCGGAGTCAAACGGGATACCATATTGCTTGCCATCCAGGCTTGTTGCTCCGATCTTGTAATCTGCAAAATCTTCAGGCTTAATCTTATCACTCATGTCACGGAAGGAATCCGTGTAGGACTGCAGGAAGTTCTGTGCACGTTGGTCCTCAATCAGAACGATGTTCGGAAGACCCTTAGTTGTACCAGAGTTCAAGCCTGTGTTCAGCTTTTGAACGATGTCATCCTGAGCATTTTCAATGATATTGATGGTTACATCTGGATGCTTGGATACATATAGTTCTTTAGCCACTTCAAGTGCGGCAACGTTAAAGTTACGGTCCCATGCCCAAATTGTAATCTCTTTCTTGCTCGGATCGGATGAGGCGCTTTCATTAGAACCACTGGAACAAGCAGAGAGCACCAGCATGGCTGCGAACAATAGCAAAATCACCTTTTTCAATGCATTCAACCCCTGATCTTTATATTTTTTGTGCTACCTGCAAGCGCTTAACACAAATTGATAATTCGTTGAAAGCGTTTGCTGTTGATATATAAATTCTAGCACTTCCGTTTCACAACCTGTTAGGAATATCTTTGTCTGGATTTGTTCAATTATTGTGTAATCGTTACCAAGGTACCGCTTTCATTAGTAATATTTTTGGATTGTAGTAATTTTTTTATTCGATTTGCGGCAATGTAATTTTAACCTTTGTCCCCTCACCCTTCGTGCTGGAGATAGCAACACCATATTGCTCCCCATACAACAAGGCAATTCTATTATTCACATTCTGCACGCCGATGCCAGTAAACAGCTGCCGCTTGCTCTTCGGATTGGGCAGCTCTCCTTGGTTAGAAAGCTCATCCATACCATCCCCGTTATCGACCACTTCTATAATCAGGCGATCACGATCCGACGAGACCAGAATATAGATGGTACCCCCAGGCTTCTCATTAAAGGCATGGAAGAAGGCATTCTCAATGAAAGGCTGAATAATCAACTTGGGCACCTGAAAGTGCATGCAATCCGGGGCCACAAAATAGTTGACCTTGATTCGGTCCCCATAGCGCACATGATTAATGAAGACGTAGTTCTTCATATTCACCAGTTCCTGCTCAATCGTAATCGTCTCGCTTACGTTGCTGATGGTGTTCTGAAGCAGGGAAATCAGTGCATTGATCGTCTCGGAGGCCGTCTCCTTATTGCCGCGCTGTACCAGCATCTTGATCGAGGCAAGTGTATTATAGAGGAAATGTGGATTAATCTGACGCTGTAACGCAGCCAGCTCTGCATTGCGCACTTCTTTTTGCGTCTCCATAAGCTTCTGAATGTAATCGTTCAGCTCGTCCAACATGTAATTGTACGCCCTGCCTAGCTCCTTTACCTCATAGCTGCCAGATACGTCAATATAATTGTGGAAGTCCTTCTCCGTAATACGCGACATCTGCCGCACAAGACGGGTCAGTGAATTCGTCAGTCGCTGAGAAATCAGGAAGACAAGCAGTACGGCAATCCCTACAATGGCTAGACAGATCAAGAGAATGGAATTCACATCAATAATCTGTCCGGCAGCTACCTGACGATCAATCAGATTGACCAGATAAAAGTCGTACGCAGGAATATACGTGGACAGCACAATATACTCGGTGCCCATGAAATCTGCATTCTTGTATTTCAGATTGTCGCTGCGAATCTCGGACGCATACTCCCTCAGCTCCACTGAATATTGGCCAATGAGCTCATCACGATTACTCGATACGACGCGCCCTTGAGCATTCAGTACAACAATATCATTGCCTGCACTGGTGAAATTGGTATAGAACTGCTTAAAGTCCTGCTCTCGAATCGCTACATAAATTCCACCATAGAGGACACCTGTCGTACGCTCCATCAGTGCCTTGGAGGCCACGATAAAGTGGTCGTTCAGATCCCCCCATTGTTCTTCATCATACTGGTACATCACACGTCTGGGATGCTCCATCGTCTTGGTGATAATAGAATAATCATCCTCTGACGGAATCGGCAGACTCCAATACGTCTGACCTGTCGAAGAGATACGTCCATTCCTCCCCGTAACCAGTATCTTCACATTATAGGCATCCACATTTGAATTAATCTGATCCATTTGTTGACCCATATTGAAAAAAGAACGGCTGGTCGTAGTGGAATCCGAGGGCCCCTCTGTCAGAAAGTTCTTCACTGTAAGGCTCTGTCCTGCCTGGCTTGCAGCATTCACGATCGTATCATTGAATGATTCGAAGCTGCTACGGATCTGGTTCAGGATCTTGGAATTGGTGATGCTGAAGGTATCAATGAAGAGTCGCTCAGACATACGAATCGTAACTAATGAGGTCAGCACACTGACCGTAATAATACTGATGACTGTAACGATAAAGATTTGATTGAACAGCCCATTATACTTCCATCGTGCGAAAAAATTCTTCATGCTCATTCTCTTTTCCCATTCATATAACGCCTTCTATACTGGCTGGGCGAGAAGCCCATCAGCTTCTTGAACACCTTGGTAAAATAGCTGTGATCCGAGTAACCCACTCGGCTGCTGATCTCCGAGATAGAATGATCATCATTGCGCAGCATCGTAGCTGCTTTCTCGACCCTGACTTTATTCAAATATTCACTAAAGCCCTCTTTATTATGAGCCGTGAAATAGCTGGACAAGTATGACGGATTGAAATGAAAATGATGTGCTAGCGAGGTCAGACTGAGCGGCTGATCGTAATGCTCCTCAATATACTCCAGCAGCTTCTTCATCCCACTATTGCCATGCTGCTGTGCATCAGAGATCTCCCTCTTCACATCGTTCAAGAATGACTGTAGTAAGCCTTTGGCCTCATCCACATGAACTGCTTCATCTATGGACTTAAAATAAGAATACTTGGCGGATTCCAGCGCATGTGTATCATATTCCAGATTACCCAACAGAATCGTAATATTGAATATAGTATTACTAATGAAGGATTTGAATTCGAAAGGTGGTGCTTCATAATGCTCTGACAGCATATCCAGATGCTGATTCAGCAGCTCAAAGGCTCTATCGAATTGCCCTCGCTTCATCTCCTCTGTGAATAGTCTCAGATTAAAGGTTCCTGCCGGTTCCATTGGAGATCGCATCTCCTCTTCCAGCAATATGTACTGGTCAGGAAAATAAAATTTGGCATCAATCAGCTTCTTCAGACGGTTCTGGAACACCTCACCTACCTGGTTGATTGAATCAAACAACGAGGTAACAGCCCATACCAGTGTCGGCGCATGCTCCGCTCGCTCATCGGCAAGCAGCTTCAAAGAGTGGACTAGCTCCGGATAAGCCTCCTGCTCAAGATTAGCCAGGTATATATCAAGTCCAGAGGTATTCTCTGCTGATTGATATACGGTACACACCTGAGAATCCAGCACGTCGACAAGCTGCAAGCCCAGTTCGGAGCCAGAATGCTGTAAATAAGTGCGCCCGCCGAGCACACCAATAAGACAAAAGCTCGTGAATGCAAAGCTGTTCGCAGCCAGAGCAGAGGCCTCGTCCGGTTCATATCCAGATAATAGCTTGTCTACGATTCGTTCCACAGATATATTGCCATCCCCTGCTTGGGCGCCATATTGAATAGAGGGAATCTTGCGCGCAGTGCGCTTCAATGTCTCCAGAAGCTCCTGGGTCTCCAGCTTAGGCTTCAAGATATAGTCAGCCACGCCGCTCTGGAAGGTGGAACGTACATAGCTGAATTCACCATAACTGCTTAGTACAATGACCTCCATGTCCGGGTAACGCTGCTTCACGATTCGGGTCAGCTCTTCACCATCCAGGACAGGCATTACAATATCTGTAATAATAATATGAGGTCGCAGCTGCTCGATCATCTCCAAAGCCTCACGTCCATTGGAGGCCTCACCGACGATCTGGAAACCGTGGTCTTCCCAATTCAGATGGTGCTTGATTCCTTGTCTGACCAATATTTCATCATCCACAATAAGAATCTTACAAAGTTGTTCCATGACCACACCTCCAGCCCATATTAGGCATCTCTATCTATTGTACCAAGATCCACGCCAACCATTGCAAGAAAATACATTCATTTTTACGAAAGCGCTTCCATTTAATGGTCACTAGACCTTATTGCACATGTATTCCGAAACTGAATCATATCTTACCATAGGTAACCAAATGGGGCAAAATCAAATTTTATTACCCTTTAGCCATGCCTCCTACCATGAATTGTGACTCAAATCACATATTACTGCTCTACATCCCTTTATAATAACAAATGATAATGATTCTCATTATTAAAAACATACGCTGGCCGCAGCTTTATCATCCAATACATAATCGGGCAAGGAAGGAGCTCACCAATGGACGAGAGCGTCTAGCAGCAAGAGCCAGCAGCAAGAGTACATGAATGAATTATTTCAATTATATCTAACAGGGGGACAGGGGATGAACCAGAAGGTAAAAGCTTGGCTCAGCGGGTGTATGACAGCTATCTTGGCACTCGCAATAGTGCCTGCGCCCATATACGGGGACAGCATCGTTAACGATGCTGGAATTCAGGCTGCCGAAGCTAACGAGCATTTTTCACAAGAAACTGCTAGTCCAGAGACATTCGAATCTCCCGTAGATTCTGTAAACTCAGCGACTTATGCACTGAATGATAACAAGGATTCCATGTCGTCCATAGCCTCCGTCACCGAGGTAACCTATACCGTTCCTGCAGACGGGCTATACACGATTGATGTGTATGGCTGGCATGCTACCCGAGACGCTGCTTCTATGATGGGTGGTGCGCTCGACAAAAAAGCTACCCTTAAGGTCAAGGACGGACAAATACTCGCCTCCATCAAGTTCGTGAAGACGAGCATCATGGGAATCGAGGTTACGGGCGACTCCATCAGCGAAGTGTGGCCTGAGCCAGAAGGCGCTACCGAGTTAGGGACTGGAGTCAAGGGTACGGTCCATCCCGAGGAACAAAGCCAGACTTACCAGTTCCCACTCAAGTCCGTGGAGATGCCGAAGCTCGCTATGTATGTCGGAGCTCCGTTGAATAGTGTCCAGAACATCCGTTTGAAATTCGACCTGAGTACATTAACTCCAATCGAAGAGCCAGCTACAGATCCTGTTATTCAGGACGGACTGTACACGGTTGATGTGTATGGCTGGCATGCTACCCGAGACGCTGCTTCCATGATGGGTGGTGCGCTCGACAAAAAAGCTACCCTTAAGGTCAAGGACGGACAAATACTCGCCTCCATCAAGTTCGTGAAGACGAGCATCATGGGAATCGAGGTTACGGGCGACTCCATCAGCGAAGTGTGGCCTGAGCCAGAAGGCGCTACCGAGTTAGGGACTGGAGTCAAGGGTACGGTCCATCCCGAGGAACAAAGCCAGACTTACCAGTTCCCACTCAAGTCTGTGGAGATGCCGAAGCTCGCTATGTATGTCGGAGCTCCGTTGAATAGTGTCCAGAACATCCGCTTGAAATTCGACCTGGATACACTGACTCCAATACAAGATGATGAGGAGCCAGGAGAACAACCAGGAGAGAATCCTGCTGAGCCCGATCTTGAAGCCGTACCAGATAGACAGCTTCAAGCCGTTGAGGGCACCCTTTCCATTGCTCCTGCGAATCTGGAGGGTCTGAACAAATCAGCTACATTGGGACTGGTCTTCGATGATATCATCATCGTCTTCCCTGCCCGTCAGCTGCAAGAGCTTCTGGATCAAAATAATGGCGCCAGACTTCAATTAAAATGGAGTCCCTCCACTAGCGAGACACTGAAGGAGATTAAGGGTGCATTAAATAGCAAAGATCTCATTATTTCATCCTTTGACCTTCAATTGGAAGTCGTGAATCATGAGGAAATTGTGACCCCGATTAGCGGGCTTGGTGGACGTACCAAGATTATCGCGTCCCTGAGCCAACAGCAAGCTTCCCAACTGTTCACATCAACTAGCCGCAAGCTCTACTATTATGATCCTGCTGCTGGAAGCCTGGAGGACATGAACGCCAGCTTTAACCAAGATGCCCTGACCGCATCCTTCTATACCGATCATTTCAGCACCTATTCCATCGTTGGACATAATCCAAGTGGATCACAAGGTGGGGGCAAGCTTGATCCAGCTAATCTGCCGGATGGAGAATACACCATTAAGGGTAGAGCTCTGAAAGAATACTCCGATGAGTCATCCTTAAGCAATTCGCTGATCTCCAACCCAATTGGTATTGAGGTCAGAGGAGGTCATTTAACAGCCATTCTGGTCATGAAGGGCAGTGAAGCCTTCCCACTCAAGGAGGTTCAAGGCCTGTGGTACGAGAACAGGGAGAATGAATTTGAGGAAATTCCATTGGAGTATAACGCATCCAGCAATAGTATCGTGGCGAGATTCTCCCTAACAAGCTTGATGACAGCCCAGAAGATGCAAGTCTCGGTACCTAATATTCTCCCAGATAAGCCAATCTTCCGTCTGGTATTCGACCTGTCCTCTCTTCAGGAGGGGGCCAAGTCCAATATGCCTGACAGCTCTGCGGTGACATCATACTTGATAAAAGCGACAGCAGATCAAGGTGGGAAGATCACTCCAGAAGGCGAAGTAAGCGTCGCTATTCATGAGAACAAGAGCTTTGAGATTACAGCCGACGAGGGCTACCTTCTCAAGGATGTGCTCGTGAATGATAAATCTGTCGGAGCGGTGAGTAGCTATACCTTCGAAAAAGTAACCAGCAACGCTACCATTCATGCCGTGTTTGAGAAGAAGACTGCAGAAGTGAATGAAGCAGAGACAGCAACAGAAGAAGATGCAAGCCCGCTCATATCCTCCTTCGTCGATACGCAGGATCACTGGGCCGAGAGCTATATCCAGCTTGTAGTATCCAAAGGGTTATTCAAGGGAACTGACGAACAACATTTCAGCCCGGATGCCACGTTATCCCGAGGCATGCTACTTACGCTGTTAGGGAGGCTCCAGGGGCCAAGTGCCGAGAGCTATACCTATACAGCTTTCAAGGATGTGCCTTTGAATCAATACTATACGACGTATATTACCTGGGCAGTGGATAAAGGCATTGTGCAAGGGGCCGGTAACGGTCTATTCCACCCTGATCAAGCAATTACCCGCCAGGAGCTTGCAGTCATTATGGCAAGCTATCTGAAGCATGCCAAGCTGCAGCCTTCTCTAACGGAGCAGTCTCCTGTATTCAGCGATCAGAAGGAAATATCGACTTGGGCACAAGAAAGTGCCTTGCTGACCGTGAGATCTGGACTGCTGGAGACGAATGATCAAGGTCAATTCTCTCCAAAGGCTACCCTAAGCAGAGCTGAAGCAGCTAAGCTTCTGGCGCTTCTACTTGAACTGACAGGACAATAAGCTTGACGGTAAGAGCAACGTCTATCATCGTACTTTCACAGAAGACAGAATACGTCTAGCTGAAGCTTTTCTTGCGATAATCGAATGGTTCAGCTCCGCTGAAAACTTATAAATTCTATTATCTTCAAAAAGGCCATTCCGAATATGGGATGGCCCCTTTTCTCACTAGTGGAGTTAGTTACTTGAGCTCCATGTTGTCCTGTTGTATATGTTCATTCTATGAAACCAATCCTAATAGGAGGTGTACACTGTGAAGTCGATCTATGTCGGACTTGGCTTTTTCTTTTTTTGTCTCGGCGCGGTAGGTGCTGTGCTACCATTACTTCCTACCACTCCCTTCTTACTACTATCCGCTTTCTTTTTCGCCAAGGGCTCTGACCGCTTCAACCGCTGGTTCACATCTACCAAGCTGTACAAAAATCATCTGGAGAACTTCCTCCAGACTCGTTCCATGAAGCTGCGTGCCAAGATTGTAACCGTAGGCTTCGCATCCTGCATGCTTGCGATTCCCTTCATCCTTACCGATTCGATATGGGTACGTGGCGTGATTCTGCTGATCGTCGTGTTCAAATATTACTACTTCATATTTCAAATTAAGACGGAGCGACCTCAGCGAAGCACAACAGCACAGGCTGCTTCAGAAGCAGTCCCTGCGCCCAAGCGCTCCAAAATGATGGATGGCCGATTGCTGTCCATGGTCGCGCATTCACGCAAATACATTGCACTTGGCGTATTCACGAACTGGATCGGTCTCCTGGCTAACATTTGCGCGATCATAACCGTCGCTACCATGCTGCAATACGCTTGGGACGGGAGATTGTCGAGCAGCCTCACGTTCAATGCCTGCCTCATTATTGCCGGGGCGATCGCCATTCGTCTGGTATGCGCGTATATCTCCAGCCTGCTCTCATGGCGTGCCTCCAACAATGCCAAGCACACCCTGCGCGCCAGACTCTATAGCAAGCTTCTCCGATTAGGATCTGGCTACACAGAACAGACCTCCACCGCCGGAGCTGTTCAGGTCGCTGTAGAGGGAGTTGAGCAGCTGGAGCATTATTTTGGACGTTACATGCCGCAGCTGTTCTATAGTCTGCTTGCCCCTCTTACGCTGTTCGTCACATTATCGTTCATTAGCTTCAAATCAGCACTGATTCTATTGATCTGTGTACCGCTCATCCCCATGTCAATCATTGCTATTATGAAATTCGCCAAAAAGCTGTTCAGCAAGTATTGGGGCAGCTATGTCAACCTTGGCAACAGCTTCCTAGAGAACCTACAGGGACTGACTACCCTGAAAATCTATGCAGCTGATCAACAGCGACATGAAGAGATGAATACATCTGCGGAGAACTTTCGGCAGATCACCATGCGCGTACTGCGGATGCAGCTGAACTCGGTAGCGATCATGGACATCATTGCTTTTGGCGGAGCTGGAATCGGGGTCATCATTGCAGCCACTGAATTTGCAGCTGGGCGGATTCCATTATGGGGAGCCTTGACCGTCATGCTGCTCTCTGCGGAATTCTTCATTCCGCTGCGACTCTTAGGCTCATATTTCCATATCGCTATGAACGGCATGGCAGCTAGTGACAAGATTTTCGAGCTGCTCGCTCTTGAAGAACGAACATCAGGGAATGCAGAAATCCGTGACGGAAGCATTCGTATGGAGCAGCTAAGCTTCTCTTATACTGACCAAAAACCTTCAGATCGGGATCAGACCAAGAACACGACGCTTCGTGATGTCAGTCTCAACATTCCGCAAGGAAGCCTGACAGCGCTAGTCGGTAAGTCCGGATCAGGCAAAAGCACACTGGCTGCACTAATGATGGGCTCGGCAAGTGGCTATGAAGGACGTCTGATTGTCGGTGGTAGTGAAATGAGAGACATCTCTGAGCGTACAGTTATGCAGCGAATTACCTTGGTAAGTCTGGGCAGCTATATCTTCAAGGGCACGGTAGAAGACAATTTGCGGATGGGTGCCCCTGCTGCAACTAAAGACGCCATGCTCCAGGCACTGGCTCAGGTAAATCTGCGAGACTTCGTCCTCTCTCAGGGCGGACTTGGCTACGAGCTTGAGGAGCAGGGGGCCAATCTCTCAGGTGGGCAGCGTCAACGGCTTGCTCTGGCCCGAGCTTTGCTGCATGACAGTGATGTGTATATATTCGATGAAGCCACCTCCAACATTGATGTAGAAAGTGAAGAGAAGATTATGGAGGTTATTCACAATCTGGTTGGTCGCAAAACTGTCATCCTGATCTCACATCGACTAGCGAATGTAGTTCGCGCTGATCGGATTCATGTCCTTTCCGATGGTCAGCTGGTAGAGAGTGGTACACACGAAGAGCTGCTGAGGCAACATGGTCATTATGCGGCACTGTTCAACAGCCAGCAGGAAATCGAGCAATATGTCTCAGGAGGAATGGTGTATGCGTAGAAGTGGTCTGAACATTATGTCGAGACTCATAGTATTGCTTGGGCCACTGGTACCCGTCATGCTGGTTACCATAGTACTTGGGGTACTAGGCTTTCTCGTAGCTATAGCCATCACAGTACTAGGCGGCTATCTGCTGCTCTATGGCATTGGACTCGGTGACAGCTCCTTGCAGCCTGGCTATCTCATGCTCGCTATAGCGGCGTGCGCCGTTCTGCGCGGACTGCTGCGGTACGGCGAACAGCTGAGTGGTCATTATATCGCCTTCAAGCTGCTCGCGGTGCTGAGGGACAAAGTCTTTCACGCCTTGCGCAGACTGGCACCAGCCAAGCTTGAGGGTCGGGATAAAGGCAACCTGATTGCCGTCATCACTACGGATATTGAGCTGCTTGAAGTATTTTACGCGCATACGATCGCTCCCATCGTGATTGGAATCACGACCTCGTTGATTATGACCATATTCATCGCCACCTACCATAGTACATTGGCATGGATTGCTGTCGCTGCTTATATCACCGTTGGACTGATTATTCCTGTTGTGACCTCACGAATGGCCAAACGCCAGGGCATGGAGTACCGGAATAGCTTCGGCGTACTTAGCAGCTATTTCCTGGAAAGTCTGCGTGGCATGAAGGAGTCTATTCAATACGAACAGGGAGAGGCTCGGATGCAGCGCATCACAGCTATGACCGAGGACCTGGAGAAGAAGCAAAAAACGCTCAAGAAGCATGAGGGCGTAACACGTGCACTCTCCGAGTCAGCCGTGCTTGGCTTCTCCTTCATTCTGCTGCTCGTTGCTCTTCAGCTTCAATCAACAGGAGCGCTGGGTTATAGTGGTGTGCTAATACCAACCATTGCCCTCTTCAGCTCCTTCGGCCCCGTCGTGGCACTCAGCCAGCTGTCGAACAATCTGCTGCAGACCTTTGCCAGCGGAGAACGGCTGCTTCAGCTATTGGATGAGGAAGAGACCGTTAAAGAGGTAACGACCGGAAGTGAGCCACCATTCACTGGTGCGAAATGGGATCGCATCAACTTCACGTATGACGGAGCTCCCGTGCTGAATGACATTCATATTCCTGTGAATCGTAGCCGTATCTTGGGGATTACAGGGAAAAGCGGTTCAGGTAAATCTACGCTGCTCAAGCTGTTAATGCGCTTCTACGATCCGCAAACCGGCTCCGTCCAGATCGCAGGCCAAGATATTCGTACAGTAAATACGGCAGCTCTACGGAATCTGCAAAGCTATGTCACACAGGATACCTTCCTGTTCAATGATACGATCGAGGCCAATATCCGTATCGGAAGGGCGAAAGCGACTCCCGAACAGATCGAAGCCGCAGCCCGCAAAGCATCTGTACATGACTTCATCATGTCCCTACCAGAAGGCTATCAGACGAAGGTTGGAGAGCTTGGAGACCGCTTGTCTGGTGGAGAGAAGCAACGAATTGGTCTGGCACGTGCCTTCGTTCGTGAGGCACCACTCATGCTGCTGGATGAGCCAACCAGTAATCTGGACGGCTTCAACGAAGCCGTCATCCTCCGAGCCCTGAACCAGGAGCGTGCAGGGAGGACCATTGTCCTCGTCTCCCACCGTGCTTCTACAATGAGCATTGCTGACGAGGTACATCATATTGATAATGGAAGAGTGTCCTAAATTATGGATAATGGGAATAATCGCATCGCATCTGAGAAATACATTGTAGAGAAGATGATTATTGTCTTTTGCCGCGGACACAGACATTCTAGTAACCGTTCCAGTCTATGTCCCGAGTGCAACGAGTTGCTGAGTTACGCTCACAAGCGTCTCGATCAATGCCGATTCGGAGAATCCAAGAGCTTTTGCGAGCAATGTCCCATTCATTGCTACTCACGCCAGATGAGAGCCCGGATCAAGGAGGTTATGCGTTACTCAGGGCCGCGGATGTTACTCTACCATCCAGGTCTAGCCCTCAAGCACATGGCCTCCAGCACCTTGTACCGACTCAGACAACGAATGAGCACATAAAGACAATTGCTACGTGCTAGGAACCATGAACGAACAACTGAGCTATACAACGAATAACCGAGCCATGCAACGAATAACTAAGCTATGTACACAATCGAAAGGAGAATACAAACATGTTCACAAGCCATAAAAGGAACACGCGCTGGGGTGCCACGATCATCTGCTCTCTGGCAGCAACGCTCATATGGTCGGGTATTGCAGCACCAACGACCACGGCAATTGCAGCGGCATCTAGTGTCCAAGCGGTGACCTCATTGGAGGATGGGCTCTACACCATCTCTGCTCAAGCACTCAAGGAGAATAGCGACGAAGTATCCATGAGCAACGCACTGATCTCCAGAACTGTACTGCAGATCAGGAATGGACAGCCCTCCGCTATCCTTCTTCTGCAAGGGAATGCCTATATTCCGCTAAAAGAAGTAAAGGGGCTGTGGTATCAGGATGCTACAGGCAGCTTCAAGGAGATTCCACTGCTATTTAACGAGAGTACCAATTCAATCGAGGCTGTCGTCCCTCTGCAAAGCATAGAGAAGCCGCAGAGCATGCAGGTCTCCGTCCCCTTCATCATGGGAGAGGAGAAGCCCACATTCCGCCTGAGCCTGGATACGACCTCACTGCAGACAAAGGCTGCAACCACTGAAAAGACTAATGAGAAGGCTAATGATAAGGAAGCGTCTAATGCAGCAGCTACCGTTGAGAGTGGTAAAGGGGCTGTGAAAGAGGCTGCAGGTGAGACTGCAAAAGAGAATGTAAAAGAGAATGTAAAAGAAACGGGTAAAGAAGCTCCCGTAGCGACCAGCTCACAGGTATTCTCAGATATGCAAGGACATTGGGCCCAACAGGAGGTCGCCGTAGTCACCTCTCTGGGATTGTTCAACGGTACCGATGCGACACACTTCAGCCCCGAGCAATCCGTCACGCGTGGCATGCTGGCTACTGTGCTCGGCAGACACGCAGGTGTCAAGTCTACCTCAACACCTGCCTCTTCCTTTACCGATGTACCTGCCGGGAAATATTATACGAGCTATGTATCCTGGGCTGCTGAGCGTGGGCTCGTCAAAGGCACAGGTCAGGGCTTGTTTGCACCTGAACGTCCTGTCACCCGCGAGGAAGCAGCTGTGATTATCGCGGCCTATATGAAGGATACGGGAATCTCGTTGACTGCGCAGGCTGAGGGGCAGACTCGGCCCGTATATGAGGATGACTCTGAGATCAGCTCCTGGGCAACAACACAGGTACAACAGCTGCTACAGGCCGGGATCATGACCAGCAAGGATGATCAGCATTTTGCACCGAAGACACCAGCTACTCGTGCCGAGATCGCCAGCATGCTAACCAAGGGGTTGAACCTTGACTCCACTGGAAAGCAGGAATAACGGATGTCCAGGCGATATTTCACTTCCATCGTCACAGTAGGCTTGGCCTGCATGCTGCTTATGGTGATAGGTCCGCTATTCGGAGGTACAGCGACTGCCGCTGGGCTGGATAAAGGACTATACCTTTTGGACAACAAGACTTATTACACGAATCCAGACACGGGCAAGGTAGATGATGGCGGTGACACCTCCATTGGTAACGGCATGAGCCGTAATGTCACCTACTCCAAGTCCCTGCTGGAGGTTCGAGACGGCAAGTACCTGGTCACGCTGAGAATGAAGATGATCTCGTATATTAGCAAGGTTACTATTCATGTTCAGAAGTCCAAGGGGGACGGGGATGCTTACTCTCCTGTATCGTTCAAAATTACCGGAGAGAACAAGGCAGAGGATACCCGCGACTATCAATTCGAGGTCAGTGACCCGACCCTGTTCATCAAGCCAGTCATCTATGTGGAGCCTATGGGGCGTGATGTCATGTATTTCGTCAGCCTGCTTGAGGATTCAGCTCAGCCAGACAAAGGGTCCTTCCAAGCCTATAACCAGACTAGCAAGCAGCAAACGTCCGCGGCTGAGCCAGATCTACCGCAAGGAATCAGTATGGAGTCGAGCGACAATTCGGTTAGTCACAACAAGTCCGCTGCCTCAACTTCTGGTTCAACGGCTAACACCAAATCTGGGAATAGCGGTACCCCTCAGGGGGACTCATCTTCGGAACACAAGACTGACAAAAATGACAAGGCTGGTAAAACAGATAAAGCAGGAGACGCGTCTTCCAAGCAAAAGCAAAATGCGACTCCAGCACTTCCAAGTGAAGGGAAGCAATCGACAGCCGGTACAGTCAACTCAGCCAATACAGCCAGTCAAGCTAATAAGGAAAAGCAATCCGTACCAACGGCGGCCAGCGCTTCCGCCTCAACATCAGGCGCAGAAGCTCAGGACTCCACTGATCTGACTGCTAACAAAGCTCACTCCGCTGCCCAGCAAGCTTCTGAGCAACAGGCAACTGAGCAACACACTGAGAGCGGAGACACGAATCCGGCAGGGGGACCCAGCTCATCTGCCGACCAGATGGATGCAGCCTCCAAAGACGGAACTGTCGCCAGCGAGCAGGCAACTGAAGGAGTAGCAGCACCCATAGCGACAGATATCATTGCATCCGGGGCCGACGTTAGCGATGATGAAGTAGGAATCGTAGAGTTCGATCAGAGCGGTGCCCGGCAGAATGAGCGTGCTGCCTCTGCAACGGAGGATGAAGGCGGTAGGAGCGGATCACTCCTCTCCATGCCCGCGCTGCTACTAGTTCTGCTTGCAGTATGTGCAGCAGGCCTGTATTTAATGAAGTTAATGAAGCTGCGGAAGAAGTAACAGACCTGGGAATTCAGATGATTGATCTTGTAAGGTACAGCTAGAAAAAAACTGGAACGGAGTTATCCAGCTAAGGAGTCGGAATGACGTGTTGAAGAAACGATTAACCCTCTTCCTGTGTGCCGCCATGCTGGCGATGCTTCCCGCCTGTGCAGTACGCGCAAAAACAGATTCGAATGCTGCGAGTACACAACAGCCGCGGATTATTAGCACCTCAGCGGCATTATGTATGATACTCGATAAGCTAGAGCTTGACCTGGTAGGTGTACCGGACACTGCCTTCGCTTTGCCTGAGCGCTATAAGGACTCTGTTCAGATTGGGCAGCCCATGACACCCGATCTGGAGATTATTAAGTCCCTACGCCCGACAGATGTGATCAGCCCAAACACCCTGCAATATGATCTGAAGCCCCAATACGAAGGCATCCAAGTACCCGCTACTTTCGTGAATCTGGGAAGTGTCGAGGGTATGCTGAAGAGCACCGAGCAGCTCGGGGTAAAATATGACCGCACGAAGCAGGCAGAGGTGCTACGACAGCAATTTGAGGCGTACATGGCAGAGCTGCGCACAGATATCGCAGATCAAGCCAAACCAAAGGTGCTCATACTAATGGGTCTTCCGGGCTCGTATATGGTTGCTACTGAAAAATCCTATGCCGGAAATCTGGTCAAGCTGGCTGGTGGAGATAATGTGCTGAAGGATCAGGAAGAGGCATTGCTTACACTCAACACGGAGGCCCTCTCCAAGCTTGATCCGGATATTATTCTGCGCACCTCCCATGCCATGCCAGAAATGGTACAAGAGATGTTCCGCGAGGAATTTGCCACAAGTGATATCTGGAAGCATTTTAGAGCCGTGCAGGCTGGTGACGTATACGATCTGAGCAATGAGCGCTTCGGCATGAGCGCCAATCTGAACTACCAGGAAGCGCTGGATGAATTGAGGGCGATATTCTACGGAGAGCCTGCGCATGAATCATAGTCTCACACTGAAAAGGAAACTTGCCCACTGTATTGCACTGACTGTACTACTTATTATTCTGGTGGGCATAGCCGTGAATCTGGGTAGCATCCAGGTGACGTATTCGGAGCTGTTCAGGGGACTATTCATCGAATATAACGAGATGGTAGAGATTATATATGATCTGCGCTTTCCGCGAATCATCATCTCCCTGCTGTCTGGAGCTGCATTAGCGGTATCTGGCGTACTGCTGCAGGCGGTCATGAAGAATCCCTTGGCTGATCCAGGTATTATAGGGATTTCCAGTGGTGCGAATCTGACAGCCGTGATCGTGATTATGTGGTTCCCTCAACTGTACTTTCTCAGCCCTCTGTTCGCCTTTGTCGGCGGGGTGGCTGCCTGCGCTCTCGTCTTCCTCTTCTCCTGGCGGGGTGGCTTTCAGGCGCTGCAGATTATTCTGACTGGTATTGCAATCCATGCCGTCTTCACTGGATTACTGGATGCGCTAGGGTATATGACCGGGGGCAAACAGAGCATCGTCATGTCGATGGTGCGATCCAATATTTCCATGAAGACCTGGGATGATGTACGAACGCTGGCTTATTATGTGCCCCCTGGCCTGTTATTAGCATTCTTCACGATTCGTTATTGTAATCTGCTAGGGCTGGAGGAGAAAGTCATTCGTAATCTCGGCGTACGTGTAGCCAGTGTTAGACTGTGTGTATCAGCCGTGGCCGTGCTGCTGGCGAGCATCTCCACAGCTGTGGCGGGTACGATGGCCTTCGTCGGCCTGATTGCCCCACATATTGCCCGCCTGTTGGTAGGCTCCAATCATAAGTGGCTCATTCCATTCTCGATCCTACTTGGGAGCTTCACCGTACTGCTGGCTGATACGCTTGGCCGTTATGTAGCAAGACCTTATGAAATTCCCGCTTCAATCGTCATGGCTGTTCTGGGCGGTCCCTTCTTCATCTTCCTGCTCTGGAGGAAGACCCGGAGATAAAGGGCAGGAATACGAACTGCTAGCACTTCTAAATGTTTTTAACAAAACAATCTGAAACAGTTCATCCCTTTGTTCGATTGGCTCGATTCGTCAAAAGTAAAAGGATCATCGTTTCTCGTTGAGAAGCGGCGATCCTTTTTTTCACTTATTCAAAATCCCCATTCATAGTATCCCACACCCGCTCTAGTACTTACTTTCCTCGTAAAAATTAAGGCCGTCGCCCTATATTCCGAATACTTGTTCCCCTTGCAACCTCAATAGCTGGTATAATATCAAGTAATTATATTCAACTCGATCAGGTTAACTACGCTTGACCAACTATAATTTAGTTCAAGTTCATATCTTGATTGCCCATCACCAGATTTGAAGATTAGGGGATTACCTTACCATGAGTACACATTCAGAAAGGAATCTAACGGAACAGCATTGGCATACCTTAATTCGTCAGATAGCTGATACCTTCGACGATCTTACCATTAAACGTGGCTTCTCTCTATTTACCCAAGGACGGATTAAAGAAATTGAATATCCTCCTGGATTAATCTGCGCAGTCGTGGACGATAAGGAGCCTCAGGAGGTTGTCATACAGCTGAACACCGTTGAGCAGAGCCGTTGTACCTGCGGTGTAGAAGGCTGCAAGCACATGATTGCTGCACTGCTAGGCTATACGAAGGCTCACGGAGGGCCTATCCCTGCCATTGTCAATGCAGGCATAAGCCCTTCTGCAAGGAAAGGCCAGCAGACGGAGGGCAATACGGTTGTTGTGGATCTGGCAGAGCGTCCCATACCGACATGGCACGAATTGTTTCGTCAATGCACAGCCTCCTTCCGGTTGCATGCACCTGACGGATTGATGATTCATGAAGCGATAAATTCCATCCTAAGACTGCAGCCCCAATGGTCGTACCAGATGGAGCGACTGTATCTTCTTCATGCACGCCTGTATGTGCTGGAGCAGCTTATTCGCCCTCTTCATGAGCGCGGTCGGTCGGCGCCTTACCATATTAGTTATCATTTGCAGGTAGCGATAGACGATCAGAGTACCTTGATTATGCAGATGCTTAAGGAACCGCTGGAGAACGTTACGGAGGCGGATCGCTCCTACTATCTACCACGCCTAGACGAGACACTAGACTACCTGCGGCGCCTACTGCTGATTGAGCCTGAGCAGATTCAGTTATACTCGGACTTCTACGACTTGTTCTGGCAGCAGTGGCTAAGACCGCAATGGATTGATTCATCTAAAGGCACCATGACACTTAAGCCGATGGAAATGGAGCTGGCACAGCTCGAAGCAGCCTATGAGGTGGCTGGGAGTACACGCTCAGCATCACGACTCCAATTGGCGCAGAGCCGCATGTTCTGGGGGATGCAGCAGGATGAGCAGGCTAGACAATTACTGCAGGACGCCGCTCAAGCCAGAGAAGCCGCTGGAAGACAGCTGCTGCGCTACCTGGAGGAGCTCCAGCAGAGTGCAGGCTGGCTCCGATTACAGGAGTGGCTACTTGCTTTCCCACCCCAGTCAGGCTCAAGTCTACTGCGCTCAAGTCAGCTCAAGGTGTATGCATCGTACTGGGAGGAGGTCCTCCTCCATCACCCAGAAGCAGAGCAACAGATGTGGAGCACGCTGGCTGGCCTGCCAGGCAAGGGAAAAGTGTTGTACACTGAATTGCTGCACACGCATAGAGAATGGAGACGCTGGATTGACTTCCAGCTCAGCACAGGTGCCGAGCCGCTGGATTATCGAGTGAGCATGCTCCAGCCTATAGAGAAGGATGCCCCTGAATTACTTCTTCCCTGGTATCATCAGGCTGTCGAGCGCTACATTGTCCAGAAGAACCGAACCGGCTACAAGGCTGCAGTCAAGCTTATGAAAAGATTGTCCAAGCTCTACACCAAGCTGAAGCGGACAGAGCGATGGGATGATTTTATGGTTGCCTTCCTTAATCGTCACAGTCGTCTTCGGGCGCTGCAGGAAGAGCTGCGCAAGAGCAAATTACTCTCATAGTCACCATCGGTTTTTTTACTCTTCACTTATAAGGATGAGATTACAGTATGGATTTCAATTCAGTTATAGATACCATGACGGTACATGTGCATATGACCGAATATGGCGATGCCCTCATTTATGGTCACGATGGCTTACAGCGCCCCTTGCAGGGCATCGTGCTCAAGCAGCGTCTCTTCGCATGGGACGAGACATCCTATTACGGGACGGAGCTAGCGGTTCAGCAGGCTGGAGATACAGAGATTGTTCTACTCCCTGCGGAGCAGGTGCTTCCGTTCTTCGCCAATGGAGCTTGGCCAGTCCACATCGAATGGCATTGGAACGAGGATGCCACCCAATTACAGCGGCTGGCCCCTCTGCTGATCGGCTGCTTGAGAGCAGGTCATTATGCTCCTGATCTACAGAGCTTTCGAAACGGCTCTCTTCACTGGTCACCCGATCCCAAGGCACTGAGGCCTTCAGAGCGAAGTCTGGTGAAGGAATTAAGAGTGAAGCGGCAAGAAGTCGAGCAGCAAGACTCCGGGTTCGCTCAAGGTATCCTCGCTGCCTTCTCAGCCAGCGTATTTCATAAATACTATGGTACGCAGGAGCAAGCAGCAGATCTTCGCCGTGATTATCCGGCATTGTTCGCAACAGAGGGTGTGTGGGAAGGTATGGATGAGCAGACTTGGCTCGCTCATATTGGTTGGACAGCAGAGACCATGCCATTCCGACCACTTCTGCAGCTGCTGGAGCCCATCATCGAGAGCGAAATGACGGATGCTGATATGTCTGAAGCGAATTCTGTTGACACCGCTCATCCTGAGCCCGAATGGCACCTTCAGTTGGTGCTTCAGGCCATACACGATCACGCAGAGCTATACCCGGTATGGCTGGATAGGGATGGACAAGCCCACGGCTCCTGGCCTGAGCTATGGACTGCAACGATACGCGAGCGTTCAGTGAGCTGGACGCAACGGATTCAAGCTTGTCTGCCCGGAATCACCCAGCAGGCCATTGAACGTGCTGAAGGTTCGTCCATACTGGACAAGCCGCTGAGCAACCTGGAGGCCTGGCAGTTCTTGACGGTCGACAGCAAGCGATTGCTGGAGAGCGGCTGGCAAGTATTGCTGCCGGCCTGGTGGGAGGCCGCTTCACGCCGCAAGCCGCGGCTTCGTGCCAAGCTGCAGCAGGATGAAGGCGAAGCCCGCGGACGCTCCTTCTTCGGACTGAACAGCCTGATTGAATTCGACTGGCGTATCGCAATCGGTGGACAGGAGTTATCTGAGGAAGAATTCGCAGCTCTGGTCGCTCGTAATGAGCGGCTCGTCCGCTTCCGTGAACAATGGATTCCACTCGACCCCGCTCTGCTGGAGCAGATTCGTCAGGCTATGCGAAGCATGAATCGCAAGCGTGGGTTATCGTTCCAGGATGTGCTCCAGCTCCAACTACGCGGCGGTTATATCAGGATCGCATCCGAAAGCGAGACAGAAGCCGGCGACGGTACCGAGGATGCATCCCAGCTGCAGCTGGAGGTAGAGCTGAATGATCATCTGCAGCAGGTGATCGAGCGGCTCACCCAGCAGTCAGACTGGCCGCTCTTGCCTGCTCCGAGTGGACTGCAGGCTGAGCTGCGCTCCTACCAGCTTCAGGGCTTCTCGTGGATGGCATATATGCGTTCTTTAGGCCTTGGCGGATGTCTGGCGGACGATATGGGCCTTGGCAAGACCATTCAGTTCATTACCTATCTTTTGCATGTCAAAGAGACCCGACAAGCTGCCCGATCATCTGCTGACCATGGCAAGCGACATGAAGCTACATCTGATGAAGCTCAGATAACGGATACCAGTCAGAGGACTCGCCCTTCTCAGACGACGGAAGCAGAGTACAATAGCACATCTCTACCTTCTTGGCTGGCCGAACATGCTGAGCCGGGCGCCTCACTTCTGATCTGCCCGACCTCTGTACTGGGGAACTGGCAAAAGGAGCTACAGCGCTTCGCACCCTCTCTGAGAATCATGCTTCACTATGGGAGCGGGAGAGCCAAGGATGCCGAATTTGCTACTGCGGTTGCAAGTGCTGATATTGTGCTTACCTCCTTCGCCACGGCTGCCCTTGATCAGGAGCTGCTGCAGAAGTTCACTTGGGAGTCGCTATGTCTGGATGAGGCACAAAATATCAAGAACGCTCAGACCCGTCAATCCGCAGCTGTTCGTACCTTCTCTGCCAAGCACCGTATTGCCTTGACGGGCACACCGATTGAGAATCGGTTGGCGGAGCTATGGTCCATCTATGATTTTGCCAATCCAGGCTATCTGGGTAGCGCACAGGCCTTCCAGAATCGATTTGCAAAGGCGATCGAGAAGGATGGAGACGAGCATAAGACAGCAGAGCTACAGAAGCTCGTACAGCCCTTCATGCTCCGACGCAAGAAGAAGGATCCTTCCATTCAATTGGACCTGCCTGACAAAAATGAAATGAAGACCTACATTCACCTGACGCCAGAGCAGAGCGCACTCTACGATCAGACCGTGCGTGAGCTGATGTCCCAGGTTCAGGTGCTGGAGGGAATGAAGCGCAAGGGTGCCATTCTCTCAGCTCTTACGAAGCTGAAGCAGCTGTGCAACCACCCTGTGCTGCTGACCAAGGAAGACATCTCCTCCACCATGTCTGGCGCTACCAGCCTAACCGAAGTGGAGCAGGAGATGAATGACGCTGCAATGATTGCCCGCTCATCCAAGCTGGAACGCCTCCTCGGCATGGTGCAGGAGCTACGGGAAGCGGATGAGCGCTGTCTGATCTTCACGCAATATTTAGGGATGGGCAATATACTACAACAGATATTGCAGCGTGTTCTCGGTGAGCCAGTGCTGTATCTGCACGGCGGCACCTCGAAGAAGGCCCGTGACCGAATGATTGATGAGTTCCAGTCTGAGGCTCTCCCCCCCTCAACACGCCCTGCCGTATTCATCCTGTCGATCAAGGCAGGCGGGGTCGGCTTGAATCTGACGGCTGCCAATCATGTCTTTCATTTCGATCGCTGGTGGAACCCGGCTGTCGAGAACCAGGCGACCGACCGTGCGTACCGAATGGGCCAGACCAAGGACGTTCAGGTGCACAAATTCATTGCCTTGGGCACGCTCGAAGAACGTATTGACGAGATGCTTGAGAGCAAGCAGCAGCTTAGTGAGCATATCATCTCCAGCTCCGAGGGCTGGATTACGGAGCTTACAACCGAAGAGCTGGGCGAGCTGATTACGCTCCGCAAGGATTGGACAGCCTCAGACGCCTCAAGGCCTTGAGAGCGCGAGGATTGATAGTAGCATTTTGCATAAATCCGATTGTTTCCGCTTGTAGAATCGTCTGCATTCGACACCATGTCCTGCCAGACCTTAGCGAATGGTTATGGATTTATGCAAAATGCCTTTTTAATTTGTGAAAAATGCTTGTTCCTTCATGATCATGGTGATGCTTGATTTACAAAATTGTATTATTTTCAGCACAGGACTATATGTATATAGTTCCATTCGAGTTGCGTACACCGATCGCTTCGCTATTCAGTTGTTCAACCTTTATTTCCTCTAACAACGGCAACCTGTCGTACAATATTCCCTATACTTCTTCAGATCACTTCAAGTGAACAGGTATCTCATGATTTTGTGACAAATTTCGCACCATGCAGCATATAAAGTCGATGAATTGATTACAAAAGTGTTGTTTGTAGAATCTTGTTTTGTTGCCGCTCCACTCAGTAAAATGTTAAGAGATTGATATTTTCATATTTTGTCATTTGGAAAGGAGCATCTCCATGAAACATCAACCAGCCGCAGCCGTGCTGCTGCTGTCGTTGTCTGCTGCCCTCAGTATGCCGTCAGCTGTCGGGGCCGCCGGGGGTTCCACATCTATAGCTCCCCTTGGCACGGAAGCAGCCTTATCTACCTCATCCCAACAAGCCAAGACTACTACACCCACTGCTACAACACAGACAGTCAACAGCAGTAACAACGCCCAGCAACAGGATCTGACTCTGGAGCAGGCTAACATATGGGCCCAGGCCAACAGCTACACTTTGAAGACAGCCGCACAGGACCTTGAACGCAAAGACCTCGAGCTGAAAAAGAGCATCGATGCTTTGGGATACATACAGCAACCCTCCAATCTGGAAGAGTCGGATTCCTCCGCCAATAATTCTGCCTGGAGAGACTACACCTCTGCCAATCTTTCCTATCTATCAGCCAAGAAGCAGTCCGAATTCGAGAAAGATAAGGTCTATGCTCAGACTATGAAAACCTACTATGGGATCTTCACAGCCGAGAATCAGCTCCTTGTCGCCCAAGAGTCTGTTCAGATCGCCAAGCTGGAGGAGCGGATTGCCATTGCCAAGCTGGCCCGTGGGCTAATCTCGGAGAAGAGCAAGATCGATAGCACGAAAGCACGCTCCGATGCGGAGCAGACGCTCGAGCAGCGCAAGACCGATCTACAGAAGGCCAAGGACGAGCTGAATACCTTGATGAACAAGCCCAAAGGTACGTCATTCAACCTTGTGGATCCTCCAGTCTATAAGGAACCAGAGCCTATGAATGTGGAGACACATATCACAGGCCTGCTCAAAGATAACCCAACGATCTGGCAGCTGCAGGACGCCGTCAAGAATGCAGAAATTACGCTGCGTTATTACAATTTTCAGGGCACCGCCGAGGACTACGAACTGGTCAAGCTGGATCTAAAAAATGCCAACGAGGCCCTGACCAACGGCAAGGATAATTTTGCCGAATCGGTAAGATCTCTATACACCACGCTGCAGGATGAACAGAAAAAATACGTACAGCTGCACGAAGATCTGGAGATTGCCCAAGCTGACTTAGTGCTGGCTCAGAAGAAATGGGAGCGCGGCATGATCGTAGAGCTAGAGCTCATCAAAGCCCGCTTGAGCGTGGAGCAGTTGAAGCAGCAGATTAACGATCTGGCCATTGGGCTGATTCAGTCCAACTATACCTTGAACAAACCTTGGAGCAGCTAACCCATACTTTCGAACTGAGTTTTGTAAGAAGTAATTCAGGAAGTAAAGCTCACAAAACTAAGTCCATGCTTCCGAAGCGAGTTTTGTACGAAGGTAACTCAGAAAGTAAAGCTCACAAAACTTTTAGGAGAGGAACCAGACATGTCAGAGAACCAAATGAACAACGCATTACAGCAGCTACGGAAGAAACGCCGGAAGAAATGGATCATCAGTGCCATCGTGGTACTAGCACTTGGGGGCGGAGGGGCCGCCGTATACAGCTCCATGGGCAAGTCTGATGAGCCAGCTATGATGGCCATTCCGAATGAATCCATTATTGTTGAACGCGGTGACATCACCGAGACCCTGTCTGTTACGGGAACGGTCAAAGCCTCCAAGGAAGTGAATTTGAATTTCAACAGCACCAGTACAGACAAGCTGGCTGAGGTCAATGTCAAGATCGGAGATCAGGTGAAGCAAGGACAGCTGCTAGGTCGGCTAAACGATACGGAAGCCAAGCTGCAAATCCAGAACGCCGAGGATGCCCTCCGCATGGCCCGCTCCAAGCTCGCGGATGCCACGAAGGGTCCGAAGGAGACCGAGGTGGAGCTGCAGGAAATGAACGTGCAGAAGGCTGCGAAGGCACTGGAGACCGCGAAGAGCAGCTATGAGCTGCAGGAGGCCGAGAATCAGCTCAAGACAGCCCAGAGCGACCTGGAGATGGCACGCAAGACCTACGAGGATCAAAAGTTCCTGAGCGATTCGGGAGCCATCTCCGCCAAGGAAATGACAGAGGCCGAGCAGGCTTGGGAGAAAGCACAGGCCAGCTATGACTCAACTGAGCTGCAGATGCGCAAGACTCGCGATCAGATCGAGAGCAGCATTGAGGATGCAGAGATGTCCTATCGCACAGCCCAGCTGGAGCTGAAGAAACTGAAAGATCCACCGGAGAAGGACACGCTTGAGAATCTGCAAATCGACATTAGCCGCGCTGAGACAGACCTGGAGCAGAAGCGCAGCGAGTTGAACAAGCTGCAGATTACGGCACCTTGGGACGGTGTCATCCTCAAGGTCAATGGCGATGTGGGCACGAGCCCGACAGCTCCATTCATCGTGATGAACAACTCCAATTCCAGTGACCTGAAGGTAGCGACCAAGATCAACCAGAGTGACATCGTAAAGGTGAAAACGGGGCAAAAAGCCATTTTGACGACGACGGCTTATCCTGGCGAGGAATTCGAGGGAACCGTCACCTTCATCTCGCCAGAAGTATCTGCAGATGAGGGCGTGAATGCTTACGCCGCTGAACTATCCATTACGAATTCGGACAACAAGCTGAAGACGGGGATGATTATGAATATTGCTGTTGAGCTCAGCAAGGTCGAGAATGTCCTGTTCGTACCCGTAACAGCCATCCAATCCGACGGAGGAGCAGACGGGGTCTATGTCGCCGCTGATCCCTCCAATACGTCTGTCTATGAATTCAAGCCAGTAGAGCTGGGACTCTACACGACGGACCGTGTGGAAATAAAGTCGGGCGTAAATGAGGGAGATACGGTCGTCATCCCTGCACCAGGCGGCGCTGGAATGATGGATGGCTCGGCAGGAGCGGTCTTCCCATGAGTGCAGTAATGGAGATTCGAAACCTGAAGAAAATCTATCACGTGGGTGATCAGGAGATCCACGCACTCAGGGACGTAAGTATGTCCATTCAAGAAGGGGAATTCGTAGCGGTCATGGGACCGTCCGGCTCCGGGAAATCCACGATGATGAATGTGATGGGCTGTCTGGATTCGCCTACATCCGGCGAATTCTATCTGGACGGATACTCCATTCTGGACGCGCGTGAATATGAGCTGGCACATATCCGCAATGAGAAGATCGGCTTCGTCTTCCAAAAGTTCCACCTGCTTCCCCGCTCGACAGCTCTTGCAAATGTGGAACTGCCTCTGCTCTACGCGGGTGTGTCCGCCCGAGAGCGGCGTGAACGAGCCATTGAGGCGCTCGCGAGTGTCGGACTGGCCGAGCGAATGTACAATAAGCCAAATGAGCTATCCGGCGGACAGCAGCAACGTGTCTCCATTGCCAGAGCGCTCGTCGCCAATCCCGTAATTCTGCTCGCTGATGAACCGACCGGAGCGCTGGATTCGCGGACAAGCCGCGAGATTATGGAGATCTTCCAGGATCTCAACGATCATGGGAAGACGATTGTATTGGTCACGCATGATATTGAGGTGTCGGAGTACGCCAAGCGACTGGTTCACTTTCGTGACGGGCAGATTGAACAGGATCATCCGGTAGAGAACCGGAGATTCGCGCGAAAGGAAGTGGTGGAGTGAGTTTCCTCGAGACGATTCGTGTAGCACTGAGCAGTCTGCGCAGTAATCTGCTCCGTACGATCCTGACCATGCTGGGGATCATCATCGGGATCGGTGCGGTGATTGCCATCATGGCTATTGGCCGCGGAACGTCCGCCAGCATCACGAAGGAGATCAACGGACTAGGCAGTAATTTGCTCATGATCTATCCGTATGCACCCTTCGACGAGAATAACTGGATGACGATGGCCCAGCCCAAAAATTTCACTCTCGAAGATGCAAAGGGCATGGAGAAGCTTCCCTCTGTTGCTGATGTAGCGCCTAGTGCCATGAATTCAGCCAAAGCCTCTTGGAAGCGGCAAGTCGTAGATGCTCAGGTTGAAGCTACTACCGAGTCCTTTTACCGTGTCAAAAAGCTCTCGCTGAAGTACGGTCGCACCTTCACCCATCATGAGGTGGACAACCGCATGAACGTTATCATTCTGGGCTCCGATGCAGCACAGTCGCTCTTCGGGCAAGCAGCCTCTACCGCTGTAGGACAGACGATCCAGCTCAAGGATATTCCGTTCAAGGTTGTCGGCGTGATGAATCCAGCCAACAGCGCACGCAGCTATACGAACAATCAGGTCTACATTCCCCTTACGACGGGGATGAACATGTTCGGCCAGATGAATATTCAGGAAATGAATGCCTCCGCTATCACCTTCGACAAGATCGATCAGGCCAAGGAGGAGATTAGGCAGCTGCTACGTAGCAGTCATAAGCTGAAGCCTGAGGAGCAAGATGACTTCCAGTTCATGACGCAATCAGAGATCATGCAAATGTCCTCTGGTGTCAACGATACGATGAATCTGCTGCTGCTTGGCGTGGCTGGTATTGCACTCGTCATTGGCGGGGTCGGCATTATGAACATCATGCTGGTATCCGTAACTGAGCGTACGCGGGAGATCGGTATCCGCAAGGCGATTGGAGCAAGGCGCAGCAATATCCTAACCCAATTCCTGACCGAGTCGGTCTTCATCAGTCTGATTGGCGGCTTGATTGGGATTGGCACCGGGATTGGCGCAGCCAAGATGCTGCAGAAGTTCGCGGGTATGCCGATTGAATTCTCGTATGAGCCAATTATCTATGCCTTTTCCAGCTGCGTACTGGTTGGAGTAGTCTTCGGCGTATATCCGGCACTTAAGGCCTCCAAGCTCAAGCCGATCGACGCGCTTCGTTATGAATAGGATGATATGCGGACCGATTCAGGACGCAACATGATGAATGTCCATTCCGGGCAAACGAGCCTTAAAGATTGCTGTTTAGCCTGATTTTTTATACTAAAAGTAGGTACATACCGTCTCTTGGTAAAATGGAAGTACGACTGGCCATTTACACGGGGACGGTTTCTTGGCGTATATATTTTGTGTATGCATTGATGCTTATAGAAATTTTAAATTCCTCAAAGATTGGGGGTCTATCATCATGAAAAAATATAGTTACAACGAAAATATTGATATGCTAGAGGTACATCCTGAGTTTGTTGAGGCAGGCATAAAACATGCGGAGAAAAAAGGATATTCGTCGCTTCGATTTATAAAATTGGATTATAGCAATTCAGATACAGCACACAAGCGATTCTTGTAATCAGCTGTCTTGATGTGTAGGGTGCACCAGATGGGTTACTCCTGAAATAACTTGCTTCAGTGCGTGAAAAAAAGTGCAGCTTGTGCTACAATACATGAATTGTACAGCCTATAACTTCAGGGGGGTTAATTGAATCACCATGCTCATTATTGGTATCGCCGGCGGCACCGGCTCTGGGAAGACCAGCGTTGCTCGTTCAGTTATTGACCGCCTGGGATCAGGGAAGGTTACCTTCATCTCTCAGGATAATTATTATAAAGACCAGCCTCACCTCAGCTTCGCGGAGCGCGAACGGACGAACTACGACCATCCCTTCGCTTTTGACAACGACTTGCTCATGGAGCACCTGACACAGCTTAAGCAGGGTGAGCCGGCTCACGCACCTATCTATGATTTTACTCGCCATGCACGCTCTACGGAGACGATCAAGCTGAAGCCTAACAACATTGTCATTCTGGAAGGGCTTCATGTGTTATCAGATGAGAAGCTCCGTACACTTCTCGATATCAAAGTATTCGTCGATACTGATCCTGATGTGCGGATTCTGCGGCGTGTACTCCGTGATATTGAGGAGCGCGGACGGACGATTCAATCCATTCATCAGCAATATCTGACTACCGTCAAGCCTATGCACGAAGCCTTCATCGAGCCTTCAAAGAAATATGCAGACCTGATTATTCCCGAGGGTGGGCAAAATGAAGTCGGCATTCAGCTGCTGTCCGTGCTGACCGAGAAGTATCTGACTGGTGATAAAAAGTGGCCTAGCGCCTAAAATCGTTCAACAAGCATAGTTTTACTGCACTTTCCGTACAGAAGAGCTGTTTTCTCCTGATCTCTTCGCAGTATGTATCGTTCATTTCCTATTTTGGCTGTGACATACGAGCTGTGAGAGCAGGTAGAAGCATGCTCTTTTTCATATTGGGATGCCAAGACCTTTACTTCATAGTCAAAAGCCAAGTAGGATGACTACCCAGAGATGCCTAGACAAAAACAACGGATACAGCTTAATTAGCGTATCCGTTGTTGTAACGTTGATATATAGTTGGCAGCCTCTATTGGCTTGCTCTTACTTGCTACTTAGACTGAAGAAGCCCTCTTCACCACGCAGCTTCGCGAGCGCCTCTGCAAAGAAATAATCTCCGTAGATAATCGGCACATTCAGGTACTTTTGCTCTGGGTAATGAACCGTCCCCTTCGTGATGATCCCTTCTTCACCTGCTGGTGAAGTATACTGCTCGTAGAGTCCCTTAAGGATTCTTTCAGCCGCTTCCTTATACTTCTCGCCCTTGGTCGAATAACGCGCCAGCTCTAGCAATCCACTTGCTACAATAGCAGACGCTGATGAATCCCAAGCGATTCGATGCTCTTCTGGAGCACGGAAGTCCCAATAAGGGACGATGTCATCGCCCAGCTCAGCCAGGAAGAAGTCTGCCGCTCCTTCGGCCACCTGAAGATCACGCGGATTCCGGGTCCAGCCATAGGAGAGCGCGAAGCCGTACACTGCCCAAGAGGTCCCTCTCGCCCATGCTGATCCCGGGGCATAGCCCTGACCACCGTGCTGAATTGGAGTCTGCCCTGGCAAGAACTCCATGACGTGAGAGATGGAGCCGTCACTGCGGACGAACTCGCTCGCGACCGTATCGGCATGAGCCACGGCAATCTCTGCGAATCTGGAGTCTCTGCTCTCCGCGGATGCCCAGTGCAGCAACGGTAGGTTCATCATGCTGTCGATAATCGCAACATAACGGGTATCCATGAACGTAGATTCGAAGTTCCAGGCACGAATGAAGCGGCCGCTCAGATGAAAACGAGCCGAGAGAAGATTCGCCGCTAGCAGCGAGCGCCGTCTTGAGTCCTGCTCTCCAGTCAGTCCGTAGCTGGCTACTCCGCTCAGTAGCCAAATGAATCCAAGATCATGGTCCACAGCTTCTGTATCATGCAGGCACTCCTCCAATTGTCGCTCACAGCTTGCCAGTATAGGTAGCAGCTCATTACGCTGCTCTGAGCGATAGACGAGCCATAGCAGTCCGGGCCAGAAGCCCGCTGTCCACCAAGCTGCCTCGCGCTGGTCATAGGCCCCATCCAAGACAACATGAGGGAAGGAATCACTGATTCTTTGAGCCGTTCGCAGCGTACTATCTACTGTATGCTGCCAGGCAGCATCAATCCAAGTCGAAGTCAACTCTAATCACTCCTTAATTTGCTAATATAGTCAGCTCTCATAAGTCATCCTACTTGCCGTTAACTCTAACCATCCCACACGCTATCAACTCGTAGCGTTCTCAGCCAGCACGATCTGAAAGCTAATCTCGCGTCCACTCGCTTCGATGCGCGCCCATTTGAGCAATCCGTTTCGACAGGCAACAGTCTCCTCCTGGAGTTCAATTACCGCATGTGGGGTGTCACTTGTCACCGTCACCGCCGCACCTCTGAACTCATTGGTAATTGTCTGGCCTTCAAGGCGAATATGGCTATGCTCCTGTCCGTCGAAGTGCATTAGCGGTATGATAGCCCCGATAGTATCTACCTCTTCATTTATTTCATAGGTCACGGTAATGCGTCCTGGCTCCTGTTTGTAGCGAGTCAGTACCTCGGATACACCCTTGAATGGACCGCTCCAGGAGAGCTCCAGCTCACTGAACTGCTCACCAGCTGCTTCATGCTTCACTTGAACGGCGCCCCCACCGTCCGCGGGATCAATGCCCACGTCCCGATCGAACGGGCTGGAGCCTTCCAGACCCTCTGCCAGACTGTGCCACTGTCCATCCAAGGTTCGCCAAGCTGGAGCGTAGCTGATGGGAAGAATTTCCCCCTCTCCGTATTCAGTGAAGCCGCTATCCTTATGTCCCGGTGCAGCCGGACCGATCAGCTCAGGAAGCTGCTGATGCTGGATACGGACGATACCTGGAATATGATAGGGATCATTGAGCGAGGTCTGGATGACCATCTGTTGTCCAGGCACCGCAGCCAGGATCGTCTGGAACCAGCCATCCCCGACGAGCACGCGGCTGCCAAGCTCTGCAGGTATAGGCCGCTCCGGCACATCCACGCCGTCATGCAGGATCGTGTAAGCCAAGGCCGCGGTCGTCCATAGGTTGTAACAGGTGTGATTGCTGTACACCTCGAAGCCATGCCGTGCCTCTGGTTCGTAATAGTTGCGGACGATGCGCAAATTCCCCTCAGGTGTAACCCAGCGTCCAATCGCATCCCAGCATAATGCGGCAGCTCTGCGGAAGGCTCCAGCCAAGGCCACATCTCCCGCTTCGTAGGCAGCTTGAGCCGATGTCGTGAAGGTGAAGGCCGCCGCTGCTTCATTCCATTGATGTTGACCGCTTCTTCCCCGCGGTGGGATCATGCCTTGTGGTGACAGCATGAGCAGTGAGCTGAAGGCTCCGCGGGCCAGATGCTTCTCCAGTTCCCCGAGACACTCCCCATGATAGCCGGCTCTCAGCATCGTACCAAGATGGTATCTCGTCGCGGCATCATAGGAGAAGGGGCTGTTCGGAAGATTAAGCGGACCATCCTGGTACAGTCCGAGTGCCGTGAAGCGTGGCAAGTGATAATTACGCAGATAGGTATCCATCCAGCCTGCCTCAGATGCCATTCCTTCCAGATAGCGAACATATTCGCCGGAGATCATAATGGCGTTCCAGTTAATCATCCGATTCGGATTCTTCATATGGCTCATGGTGAACCGATAGTACTCCTCTGGCTGAATCTGTTGCAGTTGCTCATGCCAATGAGCTGCACGCTCAGGCAGCCGTGTCTTGAGCAGTCGGTAAGCCCCCATAATCATGACTGGAAAGAAATCGGGGTGCTCGTCGGGAGCGGTGCGAGTCACCACGCTCTGGATGCTGCTCTCCAGTGCCGAGGCTGCGGATTCCAGCAGCTCTGTTCTCCCCTCATTTACTAGCACTGCCGCGGCAAGTGCATAACAAGGCGTAGAGTAGTATCGCTCCTGATCCGAATAGGGGTCAATAACAGCCCCGTGCTGATCCTGGTGCCGCTTATAGGCGTTGACCAAGCCTTCAAGTAATGCCAGCTTCCGCTGACGATCCCAGCCACTGGCTACAGACTCCTCAGTCGAGGATAGTGCTGTGAGGTATTCCTGCGCCTGGACTGACCATGGGTAATCCTCCCGGGTAACTTCTGTCACATGCTTCATCGTCATAACCGCTCCTTCGTGAGCTTTTTGTTGCTTTGCATGGCACCATGCAAAGGGTGGTGATACTTATCTGCTTGGGCAAAAAGTTGTATACTTATCTATTTGCTTTATCTATTTACCTTTTCTATCTCGTCTTCACTATTTGCATTGTTGAAATATTCATTGGCAATACATAAGGGTTCAAGCTGACGAGTCTGGGTCCAAGCTGATCATCATGTACCAATCGCCAGGTCCAGGCTCAATCATCCGCTGCAAATCGCTCAAATCGCCCGAATCGTCATATTCATCTCCCAAGTCTCAACCATCGGCTGCCCTGATCTTGCCGGATCAGCAGGCCCGCTTACTCCACTCCTTGTTATGGCAGTAACGTAGAAGGTAAAGGGATGCCCGTCGTGGTCCAGATGCGCTACCGGGGTAACCTCCACCTTGGATTGCTCTCCATCATAAGTGAGCTCCACCTCTACCTTGCTTCCTGTCCAGCATATACTGCTAGCAGTCACTTCAGGACGATGACAGCTAATGAATCGCTCTTCTACCTCCAGCGGTGCCGCAGAATCTGTATAGGTGAATACATCCCGGATCGTCAGTGAGGCCATTGCAGGGGGATGTTGCGTCCCAAACGCTGTATGTGAGGTGTATTTTTCCAACTTGGTCAGGGCATCATCATTTCCGTTCGCTCCCGTAAGCACATCTCCCGAATCGGCACGATCTCCACGCCTCGTGTCAGGCTCTGCACATTGCCAATCCAGAGAGCGGTTGTACGACTGCAGCCCCTCTACCTCGTATGCTCCCGTCAGATCCAGTGCGATAGAGCTACTGTCAGGTGCATACTGCACATTCAGAACGATGCTGGCTGCCTGCCTGCCCGAGTGCTGGACCTGTCCGTTGATGATGGGCACAGAATGATAACGGGACGATATATTCACAATCTCATCACGCTGGTCTGAGAAGTACGCCTTCGTGTACACCCCTGCTCCAAGGTCGCACAGGATATTCTCTCCTCCAGCATGCACGGTCACATGGCCCAGATCGTTATGATTGTGCGGCTCGTCGTTGTGTCCCCCTTTGACGGCCAGACCTGCAGTCAATTTCTCGCCTTGCGAATTCTCCAAGATACCTCTCGTAATAAGCCAGGCCAGCTCCGGCAAGTAATGGCTCTCTGTAGCCTGTGCCCGTCCCAGAGCCTCTTCCTTCGTCCACAGCAGGTTACGTGAGACGTGACACCATCTGTAGCAAGGGTCCTCGCCAAAAGCCGGAACCGTGAGCGGGAGCGAATAACGATGCTGTATCCGTACAGATAGTCTGGAGAGCAACCCTGAAGGAAGAGGCTCGATCTCGCCACTATCCGAGAAGTTCGCGGATATACCGTCAGCAAAGTGAATACGCTCAGGGAACAAGGCAATCTCAGCAATCTTTGGTTGCCTTAATAGATCCAGCCTGCCATCGGTATATTCATATAACAGGTCACCGAAGTACACATAATAGCCGAACCCGTATACCCAATACCCCAGCCCTTCAGCACATCCGCCATCATGACCGTATCCGCTTACAAAGCAGGCCATTGATCCACACACTCTGTTCAATATCCGCTCTAGCCTGTCTCGATCCTGCACGAGCAGCAATGCGGCAATGCCCGCAGCTCCTGCGCAGACTGCCGCCCAGTTATGCGTCGCCTGCTCCCAGTGAAACGGAACAGGACCCTCGTAGGCTGGACGCAGCACCCTCCGATCCACCTCATAGCGAATTCTTCGAACAAGCTCAGGACTTAGCTTATCCCCCAGCCAGACCGCAATCTCTGCCAACGCCTGTGCTGTCTCTGCAGCCATCAGATCCACCGTCGTGCTGACACTGCTGATATCTTGGGTGGATGATATATGTGCTGGAAGGCTCCAGGTGAATTCCTCACAGATGTCCCATAGCATATCCTCCAGCGGTGCGATCAGCTCTTCACTATTCTCCAACAAGCTGCTCAATGCCAGACTCGCTAGACGGCGTCTCCGTTCGAAATAAGCCTCCTGATAGTTCGTCCGGTCACCTGTCTCGGCGAATAGCCGATACAGGGAGTAGGTCAGGCGAGGTGGCACGCTGTGGGCATCCTGATGAGCCATTTCCCTGACTTCGTTCGTTAATGCTTGCAATACATCCGCTCTGCCTATCATCTCCCAGCGCTCTCTGTCCTTCATGACAGGAAACGAAGCGGGAGGTCCATCCTGCAGGGCCTGACGTATCTCGGCAGACGTGAACATGCTTTCTTCCTCCTTAATCTTGAGGTTATGCCCCCATTATACTCGGCTTGTTCTTGCAGCAGATGGAACATATTTTTCTTTTCACAAAGCTTTTTGACTTATCTATAGAAGCTATCGCGTTCATTGCCATAAAAGCTACCGATGTACACCATCTTCTGAGCATAATTAGACCTTGATTTCTTGGCTCAAATGGGTCTACATCAAGCATTCTTCTATTCCTGCGGCGCACAGACGCGCACAATAATTCCAAAACTGAAAAATATATTTCATGTATGGACACCCCTCCCTGCCTACAATGTGGAGTATAGAGCAAGCGCTGAGCTGTCCCTGGCACAACATATTGGGACCAGGCACAGACGCTGCAGCGCAGATGCGTAATGAACTCATTTGCTAAATTCTATAGAGAGAGGGATGACTATGAAAGGGAATCGCAACACGGCCGTGGCAGAAACACAACAGACCGGATGGCGCAAGACAAAGGTCCGTTCAGCTGGTCAAAACGGCAAAGAAACACTCATGGGATATCTATTTGTCGGTCCGATGCTGGCTGGCTTATTCGTATTCACACTCATTCCGATTCTGGCTACAATCGTTCTGAGCTTGACGGACTGGAACTTCGTCGCTGGATTGGACAGGATCAAATTCGTGGGTCTGGACAACTTTATTAAATTAGCGAAGGACCCGTTGTTCATTCAATCCTTAGTTAATAACCTGCTGCTCCTGATCGTCATTCCGGTCACGATGATTGTCTCGCTGGTGCTGGCCGTCGTGCTGAACAAGCAGGTATTCCTGAAAGGGATGTTCAAGGTCATCTTCTTCATGCCTTACATCTCCAGCGTAGTAGCTGTAGCTATCGTGTATCAAGTGTTGTTCCACCCTTCCTATGGACCAGTGAACCAGTTCCTGATGTCCCTTGGAATGAGCAGCCCACCGAAATGGCTCGCTGATCCGAACTTTGCCTTGATCTCGGTCATGATGATTAACGTCTGGACTAGTATCGGATTCTACATGATCCTCTATCTGGCAGGACTGCAGAACATTCCGAAGGACCTGTATGAGTCCGCTGATATTGATGGAGCCAATGCTTTCCACAAATTCAGATTCATTACGGTTCCTATGCTGTCACCAACATCATTCTTCCTGCTGGTAACCGGTGTCATCTCTACATTCCGGATCTTCGATCTGATCAAGGTCCTCACCGAGGGCGGACCAGCCGGCTCCACCTCTGTAATGGTGTATTATCTCTACGACACGGCATTCGTGAATCTGAAGACCGGATATGCTTCATCCATGGGGATTGTCCTGCTGCTCATGGTACTGGCGATTACGGGTATTCAATGGGTCGCACAGAAGAAATGGGTCAATTACTAATGAGGCTCCAAGGGAGGGAACATATCTATGCTACAATCGATTAAAGGGCAGGCCGGCAAGCTGATCATGACCGTGATTATGCTGATTATCGGAATCATATTCCTGATGCCATTCATCTGGATGCTGTCCACATCCTTCAAGATCGAAGCAGATGTCTTCAAATATCCAATCGAATGGATTCCGACGACCTGGAACGCCATTCAGAACTATTCACAGGTATGGGCCGGGGATTATCCCTTCGCTCTGTACTATTGGAATACCATTAAGGTAACCTTGCTCACGACGGCCATCTCGGTGATCGTGTCCAGTATGGCGGCTTATGGATTCTCCAAGATCCAGTTCCGCGGGCGGGAATTCCTCTTCCTGATCGTCCTGTCCACCTACATGATCCCGGCACAGGCGATTCTCGTACCACAGTTCATCCTGTACCGCTGGCTCGGCTTGTTCGACAGCCATCTGGGACTCATCATGCTGGGTAGCTTCAGTGTTATGGGGACATTCATGCTGCGTCAGTTCTTCCTGGGGATTAATCAGGAGTTCATCGAAGCAGCCAAGATTGACGGTGCGGGCCATATTCGGATTTTCGCTCAGATTGCGTTCCCGCTCGTACGTCCATCCATTGCAACATATGCAATCCTGCGTTTCATCTGGACGTGGAACGACTATCAGAATCCGCTGATCTTCCTGCGCTCCGACCATCTGTACACGCTGCAGCTCGGTATTAATAAATTCGCCGATGCGTATGGGCAATATTACTCCCTGATTATGGCCGGGGCCGTATCCGCCATCATTCCACTGCTCATTATGTTCATCATCGGACAGAAGCAGGTTATTGAAGGCATCGCACTTGGCGGCGTAAAGGGATGACAACTTTAACAACAAATAAAGTTACATGAAGTCAAAATATTTTGCTTTTCAAAAAGATAGTTGCATGTCGCATGTCAGTGCAAATGATAGGATGATCAATGTAAGCGTTTCATCCATTATAAAGAAAGCATACACACAGGGAGGTTATATCCATGAAAAAACGGCGCTCTGTCTCCATCAGCCTTTGCGCGGTGCTGCTTCTCTCTCTATTACTGACTGCCTGCGGAGGCTCTGCGAATGAGCAAAGCTCCTCTGGTTCCGGTTCCGGTGAGGGTGGCAATGAACAAGTCACAATCAAGTTTTTCCACTGGTACGATGACAAAATCGAGGGCTTCGACAAGCTTATTGCTGAATTCGAGAAGCAACATCCGAATATTAAAGTAGAATCCGTCGTAGGTGTTCTGAATGACGCCAACGAGACGATGAAAAAGATTGACCTTGCGATCGCCTCTGGCGAAGAGCTGGACGTTATGATTATGAATAACCCAACTGCTTATGCTCAGCGTGCTGCGATTGACGTATTGGAGCCGCTCGATGAGTATCTGGAGAAGGACGGCCAGACATTCAACGATGAATATCAAGTGGACACGGCCATTGATGGCAAGCACTATGCCTTCCCTGGTAAAGTCAATCAATACTTCGTCATGCTGAACAAAGACCAATTGGATGCAGCAGGCCTGCCTGTACCGACCGAATGGACTTGGGATGAGTATCTCGACTATGCTCAGAAGCTGACCAAGGGTGAAGGCCCTTCCAAGCAATACGGTACCTATTTCCACACATGGGTAGACTACTCCATGCTGCCACTGATGGGTCAACTGGAGAACAACAACGTAATCAAGTCTGACGGTACACCGAATGTAGACAACGACCTGTTCCGCCAAGGGCTCGCGATTCGTGATCGTGCTGCCAAGGAAGGCTCCGCTGTACCCTATGAGGATACTATTAGCCAGAAGCTGCACTATCGGAATGTATTCATGAACGGTCAAGCTAGCATGCTGATGATCGGTTCTTGGATGATTACAGAAGCAGCCGGTAACGGACCGATCAAGCAGAACTTCAAGACAGCCTTCGCTCCTTATCCGACAGCTAAAGCTGGCGATCCGATTGCAAGTAAGGCAGATGGTGATTTTGTAACTGTATATGCTAAATCCAAGCACAAGCAAGAAGCCTACACCTTCGCAAAATGGTTCACTACAGAAGGTATGGAGCTGCAAGGTAAATACCTGAACGGCTGGGCTAAATCGGACTCCCAGGCTCTAATTGACAAGATGACCTCTGGTCCTGATGCAGAGAAGCTGATCGACAAGGAATCCCTGCTGCACGTGCTTGATGCCACAAAGCTTGCTAAGATGTACATCTCCGTACCTTATCAAGAAGAGCTGGATAAAGCCCTGATGAACGAAATGGAGAAAATGCTGCTGGGTGCTCAGGATCTGGATACGGCCGTCACCAATGCGCAGACCAACATTAAGAACCTGATTAGCGCGAATCAATAGCGCACTACATCTTCATAGATTCATCCCACGGATTAGGACCCGCTTATGCGGTGTCCTAATTCCTTGCATTTAGCCAATATTCCATTCTGACCTCTCAAGTACAGTGCCGTGAACGCAGGATTGCCTACAGACTTGATGCCGAAGTGCTCTGCATCGTAATTCACACGCGGAATATCAGCCTTCTATGACCCCTTACAAAAAATTTGGGGTGCATGCCTTTTGGAAGCGCTTTATAATAAAAACTAGGAAATGATGCCGAACTACCTGAAGAGGATGAACAATATGCTTCGATATATTCGCAACTCCAAGCTGAGACACCAGATTATTTTGACCTCCTTAATATGCCTGATTATTCCCTTTGGGTTTGTCGTCTATATCAGCGGTATGTTCACCAACAATCTGATCAAGGAGCAGGCTGTGACGAATGCCTCTGAATCGCTCAAGCTCGTCAAGCTGCAGCTTCAGAACACCATACAGGGTCTGTTCAGCATTGCCAATCATCTGGAGTTCGACAGCAGCATCACCCCTTTTTTGAAGAGCGGCAATTACAAGGATACCTTCTATCGCGGCACCTATAATGTTACCGAACGGATCAACTCGCTGACGCATGACAAGGATGGGGTATTCGTGACCGTGCTCACGCCAGATCAACGCTTCTATACCAATTACCTGCTCATGAACCAGTTCACTCCTCTCCAATTCATGGAGGAGCCGTGGTTCGAGACGATGGACCAGTTGCCTGCCTATCAGAACAAGTGGTTGGGTATTCAGCCCAACTATGTAGAGAATCAACAGGAGCGTAATCCTCAGGTCATTACCTTCGTGCGCACGCTCCGTACATCGGGCACACGACCCTACGCGTACCTCGTCGTCAGCATTTCGGAGAAACGGATCTCTGAGCTCTTCGAAGCCTACAAGGAGCAGACGATTCTACTCGTAGATGACCACGGTCGAATTCTGGCCGGACAAGAGGGTGTGGGTGAGACCTTCCCTCATCTTAATGCTATGAATGAGCACAGTGCCAAGGAATCACCTGTGATCTCCATTGATGGTGTCTCCTATCTGTATGCCATGGAGAAAATGCCCTATGAGAACTGGTCGATCGTCAGTCTTATTCCTTATGATGACGCGGTGTCCAAAGCGAACCGGATTTACTGGATTAATTTCCTGTGGCAGGTTGGGTTCATGGTCCTGTTCGTCACGATTCTGATTTATCTGCTGCGCCAGTTCACCAAGCCGCTTGTCGCGTTAAGTCGGGTTGCTGCCAGTATCGAAGCGGATCGCCTTTCCGTGCGCTCGGGTATTCGTGGGGAGAATGAGGTAGGCATGCTGGCCAAATCCTTTGATAAAATGCTGGACCGGGTAGAAGGAATGGTAGAGGAAATCACGACAGAGCAAGAGAACAAGCGCAAGGCTGAACTATCCATGCTGCAAGCCCAGATTCACCCGCATTTTTTGTTCAATATTCTCAATTCAATCCGTATGAAAATATGGCTGAGAGGCGATCGGGAGAGCGCCGATCTGCTTAGCTCCCTGTCCAGGCTACTGCGCATGACGATCCAACGCCAGGACCGTATGGTACGACTCGATGAAGAGATCAGCATCAGTGTGGAATACATGGTGCTCATGCAGGTAACGCTGCGTGAACCATTCCACTACGAGACGGAGCTCGCTCCTGAGACGCTGGACGTCATGATGCCACGCTTTGTACTCCAGCCCATTATTGAGAATGCGCTCATCCATGGATTGGAGAAGGGTAGCGGCACAATCTGCATTACATCGGAAATACAAGAAGACCTCCTCATCGTCACTGTCTCAGACGACGGTCAGGGCATTCCTCCTGATCAGCTGGAGGAGCTGAACCGGAATCTCAGGCTGGATACCAACACGCTCTCCGCGCAGCGTCAGGGCATGTCAGGGATCGGCATGAACAATGTGTACCACCGTCTGCAGCTTATCTATGGCAAGGACAGTGATATGAGAATTGATAGCTCACCGGGGGAAGGGACATGCGTCCAACTCTACATTCCCTGGAAAGGATGGGATACGTATGATGAAAGCACTGCTGGCTGATGATCATTACCCTGTGTTGGAATTCCTGCAGCACTCGATTCCGTGGAAGGAGCTTGGTATTGAGATCATTGGCCTTTGCCACAATGGCAGCGAAGCTCTGGAATGCTGCGAGCAGACGCTGCCAGACATTCTCGTTACGGATATCGGCATGCCCAAGGTAGATGGATTGGCGCTCATTCGTCAGCTGAAGGAACGGAATCCTAAGCTGCAGACGATCATCCTCTCCTGCCACGATGAATTCCAGTACGCACAGCAAGCCGTATCCATCGGGGTGACCGCCTATATACTTAAGGAATCCATGCAGCCTGAGGAGATTACGACACAACTGCGCAATATCGTGGACAAATTGCAAGGGGAACTGACCGAGCAGCAAAAGAAGCTGCAGATGCAACGGATCGTACACGAGACTCATTCCTTGTACAAAGCCGAATTCATGCGCAAATCCCTGCATAATCCCGTGATTAACGAGGCAGGATGGACGCGTGAGCTGCAGGAGCTGGGCGTTCATATCCATACGACACCTTACATGCCTGTGCTGTTATATCCTAACAACGCCCACTTGCTACAAAGACGGTTCCAGAATGGCACTCTCATGGGTTATGCTTTCGATAATGTCATTGAAGAGCTGATCGACCGCGCAGGGATCGGCGTGAGCTTCCAGTTCAGCCAGCAGGAGACGCTGCTGCTATTTCCTTTCCCGAAGACTATCAAGCAGAACCAGTACGAGGTCGTACGTGGGCATCTAACCTCACTGTTGAGTGCATTTCAGCGGCTGCATATTCGGATGTCAGCTGCCATGTCCGAGCCCTTCTCTTCCCCGGCGGAGCTGCGTAAGGGGATGCAGGAGCTACTAGTTACAGACAATCAACGTTTCTATGCAGCAGAGGGAAGCATCTACAAGCGTACCAATTTTGCAACCTCGAGCGAGGATATCTTTAGTAGCTACCAGCAGGCGCTGGATGATATCAAACAGGTCATTGCTGTACAGGATCGCGATCGCTGCAGCGGTATCGTTCGGGAATGGACACAGTACATTCGGGACGGACGTTTTCACGTCGATGCCGTGCGAGCCTTCCTGCTCAAGCTGTTGATGGATATCGAGGTCAAGTACAGCTCTCTTCTGCATTTCCACGGTCATTCCGCTGAGACGCTGCACAAGAAGCTCCTCCAGTTCAATACACTGGAGGAGCTGCAGGAATTCATTGACGGATATGTACGCGACAAGATTACACTGGCAGAGTCCATTGCCCAGCAATCCAAGCGTCCCGTCATCCATGAAGCTCAGAAGTACGTCTCGGCACGGCTGCATGAGAAAATTAGCATGGAGGACGTTGCGAGACATCTCGGCATGAACCCGAGCCATTTTAGCAGAATCTATAAGAGTGAGACGGGCGAAACCTTTATTGAATATGTGACACGCATCAAGATGGAGCAGGCCAAGGAAGCCTTCGAGCAATCGGACATTACGACACAGCAGGTGGCTCAGTCACTGGGCTATGACAATACCAGCTACTTCATCAAGCTGTTCCGCACACATACGGGGTATTCCCCCAAGGAATACCGATTTGGTCGCTAGCTAGACTATGCTCTTATTGGCCAGGCTCCGGTGAACTCAGGCTCGCTATAAGCGAAGAAATCAGCCAGAATCTCCTCCCGATCATCCAGGAAGAGCTGATCCGTCACGGCGCCGACCAGCTTGGGGATCGCAAAGCGCATGCCTGACAACGCCGAGGCCGACAAGCCACAGCTGATCAGCGCCGAATAGTTGAAGCTGAACAGACCATGTAGCCTGTCTTCCCCTTCCGGGGTTCGGCTGATGAAGGCAAAGCCCGGACTCAGATATGGGTGCAGATCCAATAGCGGGTTCGCTACCTCCTCTGGAGCCGTGTATCGGTCACCCCAGCGTGTAATAACTGGCTCCACACTTCTCAGCTCTGGGCGCAGTGCCGGGTCCGTCAGAAGTCCTGTGCTGATGATCAGATAATCAAATGTATCCACTCCCTTAGGCGTGGTAATGCGCACCCCAGCGTCGGTCTGTTCCACAGCCTCCCAAGGCGCACCAAGATGCAGGTGGAAGCCCGGCCAGGAGGATGCACGTTCGAAGGTATCATTCGTCGGGGGCTGATTATGCCTGAAGAAGTGTGACATTACTGCATACTTGTCGGCATCCCCAAGTACAGCGTAACGCTCGATCATCCCGGACAGCTCCATCTGGCGGATAGGATTGATCCGTGGCAGCTCCCCGCGGCGTACGAACACATGAGCCTCAGCCACACCCTCACCAAGCGCATAGTTGGCATTGTCGAACGCAGAGGCCCCGCCACCAAGGACAGCAATTTTCTTTCCCCGCAACGTATTGAAATCTATAGGCTGTGAGGTGTGGGCATACAGCTCAGAAGACAGCTGCTCCTTGATCATAGACGGGATGTGCCACTCTCCTCCGCCTTGTATGCCATTAGCCAGAATAACCTTGCGAGCCAGCAGCGTCTCGGCGGGAGCACCAGCACCGTCTACATGTAGACGATGAAGCCCACGTCCGATCGGTTCAATCCAGGTCAACCTGACCTCATTGCGTACAGGTAGCTGAAGCACCTGACGATACCAACGCAGATAGCTCATCCAGTGCTGGCGCGGAATTTTGTCCAGCTCCTCCCAGCCCTGAGTGCCCGTCTGAGCCTCCCACCATGCGCGGAAGGTCAGAGAAGGAATCCCGAGGTCGATCGAGGTGATATGCTTCGGTGTACGAAGCGTCATCATGCGGGCATAGGTCTCCCACGGTCCCTCCTGCCCCTCTGGATTGTCATCAATGACCAGAATATTCGCCACACGCTCTCGCAGCAGTCCAAAAGCGATGCCCAATCCGCTCTGACCGCCACCTACTACAATAACATCGTAGACGTGACCTTCCGGATGGCGATGCTCACGTACCCAATTTGCCCCAGGGTAGGCCAGGTATCCAAGGTCTGTCCGCACACGCTCATTTAACGCCTCCACACTCATTTACTCCACCCCCATCAGTAGCTTCATGTTCTAACCCGGCATTCAATGTCAGATAACATGTCATAATTATTACGTTTTTTATAAATCATGTTATATTCTCTACTATGGATTAGCAATCTGCTGGAAGCTGAATTGTATGTTGTACCAAAATAGAGTAGCGAAATTATTCATTATCCCTACCCACACAATAATACGGTTCACATTTATTACATTATTATCGCACTACCTCATATCCCACGAATTCTTTACGCTATTACTTCATAGCCCACCACTTCTTTACCTCTTTACTTCTTTACGCTTTTACTTTTTGACTCATTACCTTATACGCTATTACTTCATGACCTCTCTAAATGATCTCTCTAAACATCTGCTTGATGACCGGTCCACACCTCAGAGCTTGAAAGGTCGGGTCATGCACAAACCCTGTATTTCCTTCTGGCTAAGCTGCCTGGCATAGGCGGGATTTCCCTTTGTATGGATGCACTTGACCCTCGCTGCTCCCTTCCCTGCTGGTCTCGCCACCTGCATCCGAAAGGCTCGCATGAACCAACTCACCGGATAGGCAATGGACAGCTTACCATCGTCTGTGCCCGCATAATTCACAGCTGCCGCATAGTGATCTCGGCAGGTCAGCCAGACTGAACCCGAGTCTCCCGGCAGAGAGACAGCACACTTCCCCGCGATAATGGTCTGATCCCGGAAGGTAATGATGCCGAGTCCCTCCCCATAGCTGACCTGTACATCGGTATGGACAGAGTCGACCCTTCCAGACACCCTTCCCGTAGTGCGCCCTACCTTCACAAGGCGATCTCCGACTCGGTAAGATGTTACATAGCCCGGCAAGGTACCTACCGTCGCATACCTCGGGTCCAGGAGCTTGCTGCAAAAGGGCTTCGACAATGCGGCATCCATATAATTCTTACCGCGACGCTTCAATCTGATGATACGGTACAGCCTTCCAATCTGGTCTCTTCTGCTCCGCCCACCATCTGCGCCTCCAGGCTGGATTGTTGCCACGAAGCGACGTGAATTCACAGGATCGGTTAGTACATGATTATTGCTGAGCAAATACCGATGCTCCTTGTCCGCTACAGGCACAACGATCAGTCCTGCGGTCCCGGAGCCATCAACCGTCCCCACGCTATAGCCTGCTGGAACTGGACGTATTCGGCTGCGATAGCAGGCATGCGCATTCAGTCTCGCGGCCTGAACCACCCGCACAGCATGACCTGACTTCTCCTGCTTCAATACCGCCGGCCCGAGGCTCATCCCGAGTGAAGAGTAAGATACTCCTTTATGTGTATAAATAATGACAGCCGCTCCCTTGCTTGGCCGCGTGGGATCTGCATATCCGACCCCCACGGCCTGCACCAGGACATTCTTCAATAATCTCGGGGCTAATCTTGTCTTCAACGCGAGTGCCTCTGCAAATGTCGCCAATCAGCTCACCCATTCTTATATTTGGACTCAGCATTTGACTGCTTAGATTTGTAGTAGTTATTTGATTGCGGCTGACTCAGATTCCCATTCAGGCAAAATGCTCAAAACAGCATATTGGTCTAGCCAGAGAAATGCGTGGGCTCATGACTTGTTTTGCAGAACCTCGTACAGTCCGATACAATGAATGCAATAAGACAGGACGAAGGAGTAATGAGGATGGGAGATCAACAATTCAAAAGTGCGGTTGAACTAACGCTAAAGGTCATCGGTGGAAAATGGAAGCCCGTTATTTTGTGCCATCTGACAGATGGCACAAAGCGCTTTGGCGAGCTGCGCCGTGATATGCCGGGAATAACCCAGAAAATGCTGACCCAGCAGCTAAGGGAGCTGGAGGATGACGGAATCATTCATCGCAAGGTATACTCTCAGGTCCCGCCCAAAGTAGAATATTCATTAACCGAATATGGCTCAAGTGTACGCGATCTGCTGGATGTCATGGCCGTGTGGGGAAGCCGTCATCAGCAGCATCTGGAGCATGCTCAGCCCTGAAGTACGTATAGCTTGAAGCTTACAGCTTTGAGGCAAGTCAGCACAGCAGTCCTCCTGAATGGATGGCCTGCTTTTTTTGCGTTCACAGCATTGTGATATGAGACATGGTAGCCTCTGAAGGAGCACAAACTTACGGCTTCACGAGATATTCCAGCTCTCCATAGTTTCTTTTTGGTGACTACGTTACAAAATAGTGCGTACTTTCTTTATCACGGCTATGAACTTAAAATAATGTCCAAGCCGGTCAGGACTGCATTGGTCACTGGCAGAACGGTAAACCTATGTACAAATGATGAAGGAGTGGACAAATATGAAATTGCAATTGGCTCTGGATCTGGTAGATATCCCACAAGGCATCGCTTTGATTCGTGAGGTTGAATCCTATATTGACGTCGTTGAGATTGGTACACCAGTTATTATTAATGAAGGTCTGCACGCGGTGAAGGCTGTGAAGGAAGCATTCCCTGAAATGACTGTTCTCGCTGATCTGAAGGTCATGGACGCAGGTGGCTATGAGGTCATGAAGGCTTCTGAGGCAGGTGCTGGCATCGTTACCATTCTTGCTGCAGCTGAGGATGCGACGATTAAGGGTGCAGTTGAGGAAGCGCGTAAGCGTGGCGTAGAAATTCTGGTGGACATGATCGGTATTAAGAACCTGGAGCAACGTGCACGCGAAGTGGATGCACTCGGGGTCGACTATATCTGTGTTCATACCGGCTATGATTTGCAAGCTGAGGGTGAGAGCCCATTTGAAGGCCTGAAGACAGTGAAAAAGGCTGTTAGCCAAGCCAAAACTGCTGTAGCTGGCGGCATTAAAGAGCACACCCTGCAAGAGGTCATTGCAGCCAAGCCAGACCTCGTCATTGTTGGCGGTGGCATTACAGGTGTAGAGGACAAAGCAGCGGTAGCAAGCCGCATGCAGCAGCTGGTCCGCCAAGAGGCATAAGAGTATGCAGACACATGAGTATTTGGCACACATTATCTCCGAACTGGAGACCGCTCCCGGGCTCCTGAAGGATGGAGCAGCCGAGCCATTGGTAGAGGCCTTGCTGGGTGCCAAGCGAATCTTCTGTGCCGGGGCAGGTCGCTCCGGCTTCATGATGCGCTCGCTGGCCATGCGACTCATGCATGCGGGTCAGCAAGCCTATGTCGTCGGGGAGACAACGACACCAGGAATCGGAGCGGGTGATCTCCTCCTGATTGGCTCCGGGTCAGGCGAGACGGCAGGTCTGGCTGCTATGGCGAACAAGGCCAAGGCACTCGGTGCCTCGGTTGCGCTCCTGACGACCGCTCCCAATTCACGAATTGGCGAGATGGCGGATATAGCCATCCAGCTACCAGGAGCACCCAAGGATAATAACGACAGTAGCAGTGTAACCATCCAGCCTATGGGCTCACTTTTTGAGCAATCCCTGTTGCTATGCGGAGATGCACTTATCCTTCGAATTATGGAGCTCACCCATCAGACCGGACAAGGCATGTATGGCATGCATGCCAATCTGGAATAGGCAGAGCAAACTTTCCAGCTCCAAGACATAGAGCCCCACTCCCTATCACAGAAATATGGCTCAGGCAGATTACTTTGTCTCAAAGTATCCACCCTGTAGCTCATAGCTCACGTACTGGGGATGTGGGGCTCTTATCTTATCTTTTTCCTTCTTATCTTTTTCTGACTCAGATCCATTAACCACTTGCTCATTAACCCACTTTTGAGTTCTAAAGCACGCTTCTAAAGAGCTTACACCTGATAGGAGGTCAGATTATTGGCTACCTGCTGCAACGCTTCACTGCTCTTGTGCATCCGTTCGGTAATGTCGATAAAGGAAGATACCATCTTGGCTTGCTCCTTGGATGAGGTTACGACCTGTTCCAGCTCTTTCTCCATCTGACGGATCGACTCCTGTACGTCACGCAGCGCACCCTCAATATCGACAGTTGCTTTCTTGGATTCTACAGACAGCTTACGTACCTCTTGAGCGACGATACCGAAGCCTGCGCCCGCTTCTCCTACACGTGCTGCTTCAATCGCTGCATTCAGGCCAAGCAGGTTCGTCTGCTCAGAGATTTCCTTGATGAACTCGGCTACTTTGTTAATTTTGGCGGAATTCTGCACCGCCTGCTGCGTATTCTGCAGAATCTGCTCGCTAGTCGCCTGCAGCTCCTCGGAATGTGCGGCTACCTGCTGCACCATCTCAATCAGGTTCTCTGTGCTCTCACGGTTATTAGTAATGACCTTGTCCAGCTCATTCTGCATAGTGACGTTGTAGCTGACAGCGAAGGCAGCAACAACCTCATTATTATCGTCAAAGATCGGGATATTGATCATATCGAGCGGTACGCCGAACAGATCCGCAGGAAGATGCACCAATGTAGCTTCTCGTCCATTCTTGAGAGACGCAAAGTTCTCAAAGCCTGGAGCCATAGGATCGCCTACATTGAAACCCAGTCGAATACCCTCTGATTCAAAGTAACCTAAAACATGAGTCCGATCAAAAACGGTAATGGTCACTTCTTCACGCATCATAGTTTTAAAATAAGGAATAGACTTCAGTATAGCTTCAACAATTTCCACGGGGGATAACCTACCTTTCGCTCATTACCTAAATGATTATTGTCATCTCAATGAGTAATTTCATAATCTTTGCATAAAGATTGTATAAGATATATTGTCGGTAATTGTCGAAGAAAAATTTACATGCTTTGCAGAAAACATAGCAAAAAATTTTATCGTGCTCAATAATCTGATTTTATCTGCTTTTGTAGAGCCGTTCTCTCATGCTGTGGAGATGGCTGAAGATGGCTATAGATGGGTGCAGATGGGTGCAGATGGGTGCAGATGGGTGCAGATGGGTGCAGATGGTACTGTAGATGATATAGATAGGTGCCGCATGACACTTCATCCTGCTATGTATCGTTATAGCCAAAGAGCAACCTCTTCCCGAGGCTGCCCTTTGACGAATCATGTTGTTGGTTTGATACGATCTATCTGACAACCTCTATTCAACCTACAGGATTATCCCATAACCGTAAGGAGCTTATCCTTTTCTTTTACCGCAGTCGCCTCAACACCTACTACATCGAGGTAGTTGGAGGTATTTGCCACAATAATCGGTGTTACGGTCTCATACCCCTCTTGCTTGATCGCCTCCAGATCGAATTCCACCAGAAGGTCTCCCACTTGAACACGATCGCCATCTTTTACGTGCGCTGTGAAATGCTTACCCTTCAGTTGAACCGTATCCTGACCAATATGGATCAGCATTTCCACACCATCATCACTAACCAGACCAATCGCATGCTTGGTACGGTATACAGTTTGTACAACCCCGTTCACAGGGGAAACGACTCTTCCGCTCGTTGGACGAATCGCAATCCCCTTACCCATATGTTCACCAGCAAAGGTAATATCATCAATGGATTTCAGATCTACGACTTCACCTTCCATCGGGCTATAGATGTCATGACGTACATTCGGATTAGGCTCCAGCTCTTTGGATTCCTGTGCAGGAGCTGCAGTCGTCTCAGCCGAGTCCTTGAAGCCCACTACATAAGTCAGTACCAGACCCAGTACGAAGGCGATCCCTGCACCAATGATTCCATAGTACATATTAGAAGTAATACCTGTTGCTTGACTTACAAAGGATGGGATCTGGAAAATTCCAAGTCCACCGAGCATATAGTTCTTAACGCCCATCAGTCCAAGGAAGCCACCTGCGACAGCGCCTGCGATACAGCTCATAATAAACGGCTTTTTCAACGGCAGTGTCACACCATAAATGGCTGGCTCTGTAACACCGAAGAGACCCGAGATGAATGCAGGTACACTGAGTGTCTTCAGCTTGGAATTTCTAGTTCTAATCATTACAGCTACTACAGCACCGATTTGAGCAAAAGATGGCACAAATATCATGGCAAGCAACGGATCTTCTCCAAATTGAGAAATATTCAGGAGCATGACCGGGATGAGCCCCCAATGCAAACCAAATATTACGAGAATCTGCCACAATCCGCCTACCAGCAATCCTGTAATTGTCGGGCTGAGGTTATAAATGCCTACTGCGCCAGCACCGATCAATTGGCTGAGCCAAGTGGATATTGGGCCAATCACCATAAACGTAATTGGAACTACAATCAGTACACTAAAGAATGGAACCAGGAATGTTCTTACGACACCTGGAATGATGCGTCTCAGCACCCCTTCGACCTTCGTTGCGAAGTACGTCGCAATGATAATCGGTACAACCGTCGATGAATAATCCATCAGAATGACTGGAATGCCAAGGAACGTAACATGAATCGGTGATTCAATGATTGTGCCCTGGAACAGCGTGTACAGCGGATCTCCAGCTCTCAGCCCCGCCAGTGTCGGATAGACCATGGAGGCCCCGATCGCCATACCTAGGAATGGATTACCGCCGAATTTCTTAATCGCGGTGTAACCCAAGAAGATCGGGAAGAAGTAGAACAAGCAATCCCCTGCCGCATTTAACAGCTGATACGTCCCTGAGGTCTGTTCAATCCAGCCGAAGGAGCTGAACATGGCATTGAAGCCCTTAATCATCCCTGTTGCAGCCAGTAGACCCAGCAATGGCGTGAACACGCCAGAGATAATATCAATGAAACGGCTGAGCAGACTGCCCTTAGGGCCCTCTTCCTTCTCCGCCTCTACCTGACCCTCAGCACGAAGTCCACTTACCTTGATCAGCGCATTGTACACATCAGGTACCTCGTTACCGATAACGACCTGATATTGGCCACCACTTTGCATAACCGTAATGACACCTGGCAACGCCTTGAGCTCTTCTGTCTTGGCAATGCTCTCATCCTTCAGCTTGAAACGAAGCCGTGTCACACAGTGGAATACACTGTTTACGTTCTCCTTGCCCCCGACTCGGGACAGGACATCTTTCGCCAATTGATCGTATTTCATTGGAATGTCTCCCTCTTTTTTTGTTTGTAGTATTACCTTGAGCTTCAAAAAAAACCTGAGCCACTGGTCTGAAGCAACAGAATCGGAATATCCGAGTCTGACTCCATACCAGCAACCCAGGTTTTGCCTTCATAAGTTACAACCCTGTTCGCTAGTTACAAGCATTATTCTTCTGTGTTATAGGCCATTCTTTCGATATGAATGGTCAGATACATCATCTCTTCATCCGTTAGTTGATACGTGTAGTTATTCTCGATGAATTTTCTAATCTTCTGCGTGCATTTATAGGCCTCGGGGTATTTCTTCTGAATCATTTTGAACAATTCATCGTCGTTGTTGCTCTTGTAATGATTCCCCTTAACCAAGCGCTGGGCAAAGAACTTCAAATGTGTGACGAACCGGTAAAAATTCAGCGAGTTCTCATTCAAATCCGTCTTAAAATGATATTTGATGATCGTCAATATCTCCTGCATGACCTGTGTCATGCTGCGAATATTGGGCATCTCCTCATTCAAGGCTGCATTGACGAGGTGAAGTGCCAGGAATCCGGCCTCATCCTCTGGAAGAATAACGCCAAAGCGGTCACATATCATGTTCAGCGCCTCAAGCCCAATCTCGTACTCCTCCTTATACAGTTGCTTGGTCTCCCAGATCAGGGCATTCTTAATCGGCAGGTTATTCTTATACCGCTCAATCGCGAAATAAATGTGATCCGTGAGGTGCAGGTAGATGCTGTCATTCAGCTTCTTTCCTAGCTTAAGCTTGGCGTACGCGATGATATCTTCCGACACTTTCATGTATTCAATCGGTATACTGGAGATCAGCGTCTTGAAATGCTCCTGTATATCTTCGTTCTGTAAAGTAAATATCTTATCAATGTGCTCTTCAGAGACGACATCACCAGGGCGCTTCTGGAAGGCGATGCCGCGGCCAATCACGATCATTTCCTGGTTGTCCTTGAGGGCCACGATTGCATTATTGTTAAGCACTTTCTCGATCTTCACCTTATCCACTCCAATATACAGAAATCGCTCCAGTATATAGAAAAAGGCAGAACCCTACCTTTCCCAAGATAGTCGGTTTTGCCTGATTCAACAGTTACAACCCGCAAACTGTATACGCTTACTTATAATGTACATCATAGTCCAAGTCTGCAGGATTAGCAAGTAAAAAATTCACAGTTACGAACTTAATTTGTATCCACAATTAGGACAAAAGTTCGCTCCCTCATTTTTCGTACCACAATTGGGGCAGAAGTTCGGTCGTTTTGCACCCTCTCCGCTTGAAGCAGAGCCTGACGTCTGACCGCTCGTAGGACCTCCGGACTGCTGTCCACCTTGCTGCTGTGGGCCCGATTGTGAGCTACCTTGGTGCTGATTTCCCTGCTGTTGGTTGGCTTGCTGCTGACCCTGTTGATTCATATTCTTCAGCATTTCGCTAGCCATGTTCATCCCCATCATCATTCCAGCCATATCCGCAGCGGCGCCCCCACCTTGAATCTTCCCGGAGGCCATACCATCCGTCATGGAGATTTGCTGGTATTTCTGAACATTGCCCACCATCTCGTGTGAGGCCGTCTTCGTAATCATATCCTGTATTTCCTTCGGATAGTTGAAGCTCATCACATGAAAGCCTGTAATGGTTATACCATTATCCATAACCTCCATATCGAGGTCTTCACGTATTCCCCGGGCAATATCCGAAGCGTTAGCCTGCAGGTTGAACATATCCTTCCCTTCTCGGCTAATCCACTTCATTAGCAGCTGGTCTAGCACCGACGTGATACGCAGCTTCACATCATCTACCAGATAACTGCTTCGTACACCGGCAATCTTGTCAATGAGCGTGACATAATCGCTTACCTTGAAGTTAAAGGTTCCATTTGCCCGAATCGGCATTCCGCCAGGAAGCTGCGCAGTTTGGATCAGCACTGGGTTCTGCGTACCCCATTTCACGGTGAACTCCTTCGTATTGACGAAGAGCACCTCGACCCTCATCCCGCTGTTAAAGCCGAATTTGAAGCCTTTGAGCGTTGACAGAAAAGGAATAATCTCCGACTCGATGTTGAACTCTCCGTCATCCTCAAATACGCCCTCAATCCTGCCGTTATTAATGAAGATAGCATCCTGACCCGGCCGGATGATCAGTTTGCTCCCTTTCTTGATCTCTCGATTGCTCCACTTCCAGAAGATCATATCATCTCTGAATTCTTCCCATTCCACTACATTCGCAAACTGATTTCTAAAAAATCCCACAATTATCCATCCCCTCGTCGTCAACCTTGTGAATGTGTCCTGAACTCGTTCCTACTTTTAAAATGAACCCCTGCTGCCACTATGGGAATGACCTCCGCCCGTCGTTCCACCGCCACCGCCACCCGAAGAATTATTCTTCGGTATTGCGGTCTTTGTCGTCGTCGTGTGCAGGTATTGATCCCGGCGCTGCAGTATGCCTGACGTACCGCTATCCTCATAGGTGCTGCCATTCACAGTAATTCGCCCGCCAGACCGATAGGTCATGATCGCTACAGCTCCCCCTCCAACTGCCAAGGATACAATGAGCTGGAACCAGCCATTGAAGAGGAGATTGTCCGGGTTCATTCCGGGCGGATAGCCCATATATCGGTCTGCTGTCTGCAGATAGATCTGGAACGCCTCAGCATAATCACCGCTTGATAATCTCGGTGTGATGCGTGCACGTATTTTATCCAGTCTGCCATTATCGAGGTACTCTTCAGCCTTGTAGAAGCCGGCTAGATAGACATCACGATTGTACATATCCAGCGTCAGAATGACTGCATTCCCATGCGCATGGTCATATCCAGGTGCCCGCTCATCATAGAAATTCTGTGTCAGCAGAATTACATCGGTATTCTCAGGATTATTGGTCGTGTACACAATCATATCCGTCTCACGATTCGCGCTGTATTGGTTAGCCAGTATACCCAGTCGTTCCACTTCCTGCGGATTAAGCAAGCCCGCTTCGTCATAGATCAAGGTTTTGTGCTCTGTAGAAGTAGCTGTAGAAGCTGTAGCAGAAGCTATAGGCCCGTGTAATGCTCCGACTGTCCATATGAGCAGTACCGTCAGCAATATACCGAATCTTCTCATCACCAGAAGCCTCCTCCCATCATGAAGGATGCAATCTTCAAGGTAAGCAGTGTTGCCCCGGCAATACCCGCGAACCAGGTAGCTATTTTCATTTTACTGAGTGGCGGCTTGCCGACCACCTTGCCTGTCTGACCATTCATGGCAAAGGCATGCTCCATGCGATTGTAATCATAGATGACCATCCACACTGGCAGCAGGACATAGTCAGCATTCTTCAGCTGCGTATCAATCTGTCTATCGACGTTCGTCACGGTGGCATAGCCTGCCATGGAGTTACGAATATAGGAATCAATATAAGAGCTGATCTTGCTCTTGGCACGCGGCAGCAGCTCTCCATCATCATAGCTGTAGCTCTCCGCGATGAATCCGGCCAAATAAGGTGATTTGAAGCTCTTTAGCTCCCTGAGAGGGAATGGCTCCAGCTTATCCATCATATGATCGTCCATCTTGGCAGCGGCATCAATCGGCACATCGACGTAGTTAAGACGTATTTTGCGATAAATATCATAATGGCTTGTCTCGGTATATCGGTAGTCGCCTCTTGTGTAGCTGCGAACCTTCGTACCTCGGGCCTGTACTTCAATATCATTATCCAGATCATACAGCCAGTATGGCACATAGATCCCGGTAATTCCCTTGATCCGGTCCGCTGTCATGAAGCCCCTTGGAGTAAGTAAGCCATTCCGGCACCATTTCTTGAAGGCTGCAATCGCCTCCTCCTTGCTGATGGAGAACGGAATAATCTTCACCGGAGCTCTTCGCCCCGTCAGACGATCTGCAAGCACGACCGGTGAGCCACAAAAGCTACAAGAGGTAGCTGTCGTCTCTGCATCGGTCATTAAGTCCGCACCACAGCTATTGCAGTGATACTCTCTGGCTTCATTATCTGTAAAAACAGACTGCTTCAGGGGATCGGGAAAGTCCTCGATCCGTTCGGTTCTCCCACAGCTACTGCAAGCCAACATGCCTTTCGTGCTGTCAAAGGCCATGCTGCCCCCGCAGCTTGGGCATTTATAATCAATAACCGGCATTATTCACCTCACATTCTCCGTTCATGCCTATTACGGTCCATATAATCGTTGCATAGACGTGAATTTCCTCCCTGAAGGAAGGTCCTTCCTCAAAGCAACGCAATAATCTCCTATTCTCCACGGTCCACCTTGGCCTTGAGTGCAGCCAGCTCTGCCTCGGGGTCCAGCACGATGTCCGTTGCCTGCGTGAGATGATCCTTCCCACCGCGCTCCGCATTCTTGCCAGCCTCCTGCCGCTCCAGCTCGGCAATGAGCTCATCCAGATCATCCTTACGCTCACCCCGAAGCTCCGCCAGTGCCATAGCCTCATCATAGGCCTGATTGACCTTCTCCTCCAGCGCACCGAATGCAGACCCAGCTCCTTCACCGCCGGTATTCATGGCATTCAGCCGCTCCTGCTGTCTCGTCTCGGCCATCTTGTCCTTCAGCTGAGCCCGGCGCTCCTCCAGACGCGACAGGTCATCGGTAAGCTTATCCTGCATACGCTCCATTCCTGTTGCCGCTGCTGCTGCCTGATCATAAGCAGCCTTCAGCGCTTGATGCTTGCGGGCCTGATCACTCTTGCGCTCCAGAAATGTGCGAGCCTGCTGCTCATTTCCGTCCCTAACCGCACGCTCGGCATACCTATGAAGCTTATCCATCTCGGCCTGGGAGTCCTCCATGGCTCGCCTTGCCCTGCGTTCTTGTGCTTGCACCGAAGCGGACTCTGCTTTGACCTGGCCCAAATCCTGCTGCATACTTCGCATGTAACGTTCAATGGCCTTCTCTGGATCATCCGTCCGTTCCAACAAAGCATACACATTGCTTTTCATTACATCTCTGAACCTCGATAGGATTCCCATATCGTAATCCCTCCTCCAAAGGTTGTATCTACCTATATAATACTCGAACTAGGCCCAAAAGGATTCATATCTTGTCGCACTCACCATTTCCTGGGCGAATGCATAGGCTAACCGTATGATCTGAGGACGCCCAATAAAGGAGGAACTGCTGCATGAATCCGGTATACCCATTTTACAGTAAAACAACGGTATGTAAGGAACAGAACATCGCCTTCCCACCACAGCATCAGGATCGACAGCCGGGCTTAGAGACCCTTATGGTACCGCAGCCCATCAGTGAAGATCCCGCCTACATCGGTAGCTGCAAGCTTAAAGACAAGGTGGCTATTATTACGGGTGGTGATAGCGGGATCGGGCGAGCAGCGGCAATTGCTTTTGCCAAGGAGGGTGCTGATATCGTCATTGCCTATCTTTATGAACGAACAGATGCAGAACGAACACGGCAGCGGATCGAGGAGGTCGGGGGGCGCTGTCTGTTACTTGAGATCGATCTGAGGCTGAAGCAGAATTGCGAGGCAGTCATTCGTGCTGCGTTAGATACTTTCTGCAGGATTGATATACTGGTCAACAACCATGGGGTGCAATATGTTCAATCCAGCATTGTACATATCACAGAGGAGCAGCTATACCAGACGTTCCAGACTAATGTCTTCTCCTATTTCTTCCTGATACAAGCGGCGCTGCCACACATGAGCCGTGGATCCTCCATCATTAATACAGCCTCCATAACGGCATATAAAGGAAATGTGCAGCTGATCGACTACTCCTCTACAAAAGGGGCGGTCGTGTCCCTGACCCGCGTGCTGGCCAAATCACTTGCTTCTCAGGGAATTCGGGTGAATGCCGTAGCACCTGGTCCGATCTGGACGCCGCTGATTCCTTCCAGCTTCTCCGCTGAGGATGTCATGGTCTTCGGGACCGAGACTCCTATGGGCCGAGCCGGACAGCCCTATGAGCTGGCGGCAGCTTATGTATATCTGGCCTCCCGGGATTCATCCTATGTCACCGGGGAATGTGTGCATATCAACGGGGGAGACATGGTTACGACCTGACCTCGCTTCCTACTTCTGCTCGATTCAGAAAGAGCCTCCACATCCACTGTACGTACATCGTGGAGATGGAGGCTCTTTTACGTTACATAAGATGAATTAGTCTTGGCCTGCTTAGAAGCTGCAAACCCTCTTCATTAACCCTGCCGTGGTGGAATGCGCACTTCAATAGGTTGCAGGTTGCCTTCGATCAGCTCACGCTTCGGCTCGAACCACTCTGGCAGCATCAGCTTCTGGCCCAGGCTTTCCTTAGGCTCATCATTGGCGAACCCTGGTGGATCTGTAGCAATCTCGAACAGAATTCCCCCCTGCTCCCGGAAGTAGATTGCGTTGAAGTACTGACGGTCAATTACATTAGTAGGCTGGTAGCCATAAGCCTGAACGGCCGCTCTCCACTGCTCATGCTGATCGAAATCCGTTGCCCGCCAAGCGATATGGTGAACCGTACCTGCACCACCATACCCTGGAGCCTTTCTGGCCAGCGGGATATCAACGATATTACCGATGTCCCCGCTTGCACGATAACGTGCATACTCGCCATCTTCGCCTACTTTGGTCATTCCGAGCAGGTTCTCCATTTCATCCATGGTGCGCACAGGATTCGTGCTATAGAGAATTGCACCACCGAAGCCCTTGATCGCTGTATCCGAAGTAATGCCGTCATGTGTCCAGGTGCCGTTAGCACCACCCTCACGCTCAACAAGCTCCAGCTTCAGCCCTTCGTTGTCCTCGAATTGCAAGTAAGTCTCTCCGAAGCGAGTAGCAGTCGTCACTGCGATCCCGAAGCTCTCCAGACGATTCCGCCAGAATTCCAACGCCCCTGTAGGCACTACATACGATGTAACGCCCACCTGTCCACCGCCGACTCTCCCCTTCGGTGTATCTGCAGCCGGGAAGAATGTAATGATTGTACCCGGGCTACCGTGTTCGTCGCCAAAATACAGGTGGTAGATATCCGGGGCATCGAAGTTCACCGTTCTCTTCACCAATCTCAGGCCAAGAATACCGGCGTAGAAATCAACATTACGCTGTGGATCGCCTGCAAAAGCAGTGATGTGATGAATACCTGTTGTTTGAATTGTCATTTGAAAAACCTCCCATAGGTTATAGAATGCCGATTAGACTGCTCATCATGTATGTTCAATTGCATTTACCTTAATTGCGTTTACCTCAATTTCGTTTATCTTGATTTAAAGATATAATAATTCGTAATTGTTGTCAACACCTTTTCTAAACAGCATTGTCTTCCTCAAGCTTCTTCTGTTTCTATTTATAATGAACCACTCTTCACTGATCTTATTTGCAAAAAAAATTAGCCTGACCTACAGGCCAGGCTTGTCTATCCGAAATGTAATGAGGACTCCATGCTTATTCGATGCTTACGTAGGAATGCTTATCCCCAAGATTAATCTCGCCTAACCGTCCGTTGGCTAGCCAGAGGTCATGAGCTTATTCAGGTAGGCAACAGCCTGCATCCGGTCGCTCGTACCGAGCTTGCTATAGATGACGCTGATATAATTTTTCACAGTGCCCACGCTAATGTACAGAGTCTCCGCAATCTCCGTGTTGGTCATGGGATGCACCATCAGTGCAATAATCTGTCTCTCACGCTCGGTGAACTCAATGCTCATGCCGTGAAGCTTCTCCTGGTTCAGAGCAACGGGCTCTACCTTGGACATGGAGGACAGACGTGCCGCCAGCTTGGCTGCAATCTCAGGTGTCAGTAGATGACGCCCTTCTACGGCATCACGGATCGCCTTCAGGAGCGTAGTCTTGTCCATATCCTTCAGCAAGTAGCCCATGGCTCCGGCAGCCAGTCCTTCTATAATATACTCGTCATCTGTAAAGGTCGTGAGGATCAGGATCTGGGTGTGAGGACAGCGCGCCTTGATCTTGCGAGTTGCACGAATACCGTCCATAATCGGCATCTGTACATCCATCAACACCAGCTCAGGCTGCAGTCTGACGCTTAGGTCATAAGCCTGCTGGCCATCCTCCGCCAACCCGATCACCTCCAGATCCTCCTCCAGCTCCAGTACGGTATGCAGGCTTTCTCTGAGGAGCCGCTGATCATCTGCAATAATGATTCGAATTCGCTCCACGTCAATCTCGCTCCTTCTTTAAATGTATAGTAATAAGGCAGCCCTTCCCCTCATCGGAGCCTATGGTTACCTGGCCTCCCAGACGATGCACAGCTTCCTTCATTGAAGAGAGTCCTATACCGGGCTGCTCTGGAGCATAGGGATGGCCTGTATTTCTTAATCTGAATTCAATCCAATCATCCTGTTCAAGTAACTGCAGCTGGAAGGCACGACTATGTCCGTGTCGGATACCATTCGTAATTCCCTCTTGCAGCGCATCGTATAGAACCTTTTGCTGCTCAGGGCTCAATGATGCCTCACCCACCTGCAGCTCATACTGCACCTGAATTCCCGTATACGCCTCCGTCTCCTGGATCAGATGCTGAATTCGCTCCGCAAATGGACGCCCTTGCTCTCGTTCATGCTGCTGTTGCTGCTCATCCCCATGCTCTTTCAGTTGCCTCAGCGACCTGCGGATGCTGCTCAGACCACGTCGCACCAGCTCCTGGGAATTGCTCATGTACTTGAGCGCTTCCTCTGGCTTGCTCGGGATCAGACTCTTGCCAGCCTCAAGCTGCAGCAGGGTCGTCGTAAGGGAATAGCCCAGCGCATCATGAATCTCCTTCGTAATGCGCTTTCTCTCCTCCTCAGCGCTAATATCGGCTATGGCTACTGCTGTCTCCTTCATGGTCTGGCGCATCTGTACCGTGCGCTTGATGACCTCTTTCTCCAGACTATGATTCCAGGTCGCCAGCTTCAGATGCAGCTCTACTCTGGAAAGGAGCTCCGCTCGCGTGATCGGCTTGATGAGATAATCCGTAGTGCCTGCGTCGAAGCCCAGCTCGATATCCTCTGATTGATTGCGGGCCGTAAGGATCAGAATAGGGATTCGTTCCCCGTATTGGTCCCGCAGAACTCGGCATAGCTCATAGCCTGACATGCGGGGCATCATGAGATCCGTAATAATGAGACTCGGCTCACAGCCTTCAGTCAGCTGCTCAAGAGCTTCCTGTCCGCTGCTGGCTTGTACTACGATGTAACCTGCGGAGGAGAGATGATTATGCAGAATCTGCAATATAATCGGATCATCGTCCACAATCAGAATACAAGGCGATTCACACCTCTCCCTCCTCTGTCCCTCCGTGTTCTCCTCTTCCCTCATGCCTTCCAAGTACGGGGTCGGTATGGATTCCAGCTGCTGATGTATCTCAGCAAGGGCTAGACCAGATGACTTGTATAGCTGAGTCTTCACATCCGTCCTAGTCTCGGCATCCATAGGCATAGCTTGGCAACTTGGATCGTGTAAAGGAAGCGTGAAGCTGAATGCTGCCCCTTCTCCCTCGGTCGATCTGACCCAAATGCGCCCTCCATGAAGCTCCACCAGATGTCTGGTGATACTCAAGCCGATACCCGTACCACCGTATAATCTGGTGATCGAGCCGTCTCCTTGCTCGAAGGCTTCAAAGATCGCCTCTTGTCGATCATGAGGTATCCCGATGCCCGTATCGCGCACCGTTATGCACTGCCACTGACCGAGTGTAGACGCCTCCAGCGTGATGGAGCCAGCATCTGTGAACTTCAATGCATTGCCAATGAGGTTGCTCATGATTTGCAATACACGATTCTCATCAGCATACACGAGCACGTCAGCCGGAATCTGATTGTTGAAGGCAACCGTCTTCCCTTCCGCTAGAGGCTTCAGTAATCTGATTACCAATTCGGCAGCCTGATGCATATGCAATACTGTCGGCTGCAGAACGATCTCTTTATCCTGCAGACGCGTAAAATCCTGCAGATCATGCACCAAATGGGACAACCGCTGTCCACTGGATTGAATCAGACGCAGCTGACGCACAGCCTCAGCAGGAAGCGGGCCCGCAGCCCCCGCAGCGAGTGATTCAGCCAAGCCGATCATCCCCTGTAACGGTGTCTTCAGCTCATGTGAAGTGTTATGCAGGAACTGATCCTTGGAGCGATCCAGCTGAAGCAGACGATCCGAGAGCTGCTCGATCCGCGTGAATGCCTTGGAGAAGTTAATCGATAATAGCAAGGATTGCAGCAAAATAAACACGAACATTCCAAACGGGACAAGTGTGCCAAATTGCGTCAGATTGTTATTATAGAGGACATCATTCAACGCGAAGACGAAAAGATTGGCGAAGGCAATCAGCAGTAGAGTCGTGCCTGCCTCTTTTTGCAAAGCAGCAACCCCTAATCGAGCAAGGATGTAGATCAGGACCACAAGGATTAACACCTGGTAGTAGAGCAGCGTGAAATGATAGATACGAACAGGGGTGAGCAAAATCAATAATGACAGGACCCCACTGATCGCACACACCGCTCTGACAATGCGCAGAGAGTAATAGGACGGATATAGACTGTAGATGAACAGGATCAAGAGAGGAAGACCCAGATACACGGTCACATAGGATATCTTGACGAATATCTCCTGCGTCATGTCGGTGAACAGCATCAGAATAAATCGCTCATTCACTGCTAATGTACGTGCTGCCATCATGAAGCAAAATAGCGAGAAATACAGCGTTGACCAATTATGCCTACGCAGGACATACAGCACCATGTGATAGATGGCAATCGTGAACATGGCCCCGAACAAGAACAGATCTCTTGCCAAGCCTTCCTGGCGCAGGGTTGTGATCTGCTCCTGGGTACCAAAAAGAATGCTCTTATCAATTCCCCCCGTCGGAAATGAATAATTAGCGACCTGCAGCATGAGCTCAAGCTCTGTACCCTGATGATGGAATAACACGACTGGCCTGCCATAGTGCCCGGTTGTCGATGCTGGACTTGTTCCAGCCTCACCAACGCTAGAGACGAGTGTACCGTTAATGTACAGTCGGTAGGCCGAGTGGACACTTTTCAAATATAGACCATACAGCCCATCCGTCGCTGCTGTCTGGATCGTCAAGCGATAGGTAGCATAGCCGCTATCCTGTATTCCGAGCGGGGCTTCGGCACCCGACTTCCATATACCCGGCACTTGGACGTAGCCTGTATTACAGCTCTCACAGTTCACTTCGGCTCCAGACGAGAGTGCCGGGTTCGTATATTGTTGCCAGTCCAGAGCCCATTCCCCGTCTAATCGCACGGCTCCATCGTGGTCTGCATCCCAAGACTTCAAGTCCAGAACTCCCTGCTCGGCAATATACGAAGCTGCAGCTTGAGGCTGAGGCAGAGTCATGAACAGGCATATGGAGAATATCGTGCATATCCACCATAGCGAGCCTCGTCTGGTCGTTATTAGCCGAATCTTAGACGCATTAGCCAAACCTGTGTCACATAGCTTCATTCTCTTCGACAGTCGGCAGTCCATCAGCCAGCAGATAGTATTCTTCAGACCATGTGGCACCATGCAGCGGTTGTACCTTGCCTTCGCTGGAGAAGTCAACAGGCCAATAGCTGTTCGGCACTGGAGAAGCTGGTAGCAGACCGAGCTGCATAGACGTGTAAGCGAATAACTGGCTGCAGAACATACTGTGATGCCCCGGATTCACTCCAAGCTTGCCAGCCATTACGATCTCCAGCATTTCCACCTCATTCGGGAAGACAGCTCCATGAACCTCTTGAATGGTCTTCAGCAGTGCCTGCTCCATCGCTGGAGTACGCTCCATATCAAGTAACCTGAAGGCGAACATGGGGTCCCATAGATTATCAATATCTGTGCGGAGGCGCTCATATAGTGGTACAAGCATCGGGCCATTCTTGGTCTTGCCAAGCAAGACATCCTTCACATTGTCAAATGTCGTCGATTCCCACAGCAAGGGATAGTCATATTGGGGCAATCGCACAATCATACCAATATGGGACCAGGGTGACCCTTCGATGAATTCAATCATAATGCTTTCATGCATGACACTGTGACACAGCAGGATATCGCCGGTCTGCAGACGGGGTTCAATGTCTGCATATTTTACCGTTTTTTTCATAGCGCCTACCTCCTTTTTATGGCATTTCCTGGTACGAAATGCCTGACTTCATTATATGGATTACCGAGTAAGGCCGTAAAGAGCTCAGAAGGAAATCGATAACATAAAACATTCAAAATGTATATGACTTCGGTCATGTATACATTCCATATTCAAGGCATATAGCGTCATGTCAAGTCATGACTTTGGCTACTAACCCCGACTCCTGCAGCTGGATTACAGTAAAGGTGCACCTCACAGGATGCACGCACTTATACCCAAAAACATTTTAGGAGGAATTACACATGTCAACAGCTACAGGCACAACCTACTCTGTAAAGATCAAAAACAATGGTACTCATCCCGGAAGCTTCGCCCTCTACAAAGAAGATCCGGACATGATGAACCCCGACACGCTGATTCTGGCTTGGCTCGCAGAGCCATCTGCCAACGGACAAGAGACGACGATCTCCTGGACCGTGGAATATGGTTTCTACTGGACCAAGGTCAAAAGTCCGGAGCCAGGAACCACCATTACATCCACAGCCTCTAAAGACGCCGACCTGAAGAGCAACAACTCTATCGGGTTCAGCAAGCTAACTGGTGGCACCTATGTTCTCTCGGAGACAAGCTCAGCTGGCCATCAGAATATTCTGTATGTACACCAGGATGAGACAATTGAGGTAGACGATAACGCATTCATCGGCATTCTGATCGACAACCAACCGGTTGTTGCCAAGAGAGCTCAGCCGAGTACCATTACAGAGTTCACACCACACCCTACTTATTATCTGATCTATGGCGACATTGAGCAGGGAGCCGTCATTGATGTAAGCGAATATTCCGATCAGGCTTTGAAAATCACATTCGATGGTGTAACCGAACACAATGTGGTGCTGAATGAGCGCAATCAATTGCACTTGGTCTAAGGTAAGAGAAGGGAGCTATGCGGGATACTCCTGTCCCGTGTAGCTCCCTCTACAATATAGAAGCAAAATCTAGCGAGGAGCCAGAGGATCGTGCCTAACTACACTCTTTCTGTGACGAATCACGCCACCTTCAGCGCCAATATATGTCTGTACTACGTATTCGAGCAGCTCAAGGACCCTAGTGCTCTCACCTATATTTACATGTCCGCTCCCTCCGTTCCCGAGACGTCCGACCTGAGGCTTGTCTGGGAGCCAGGGCTACAGTTCATGTGGCGCATAGAGTCTATAGGTGCAGCGGAGCACGGCATACACTTGAACCAGATGCAGGTCACCGATGCGCAGCTTACACATAACAATGGCGTGAACTTATCTCGCAACACGGCGGGTGGATACCAGTTCTCCCCCACCTTCGCTGCCTTTGATCGGGATCGATATTATATTTCAGCAGACCGAACCATCGTCCCACATGATCATGCCTTTGTCGGGATAGCTCAGAACGGAGTTCCCCTCGTAGCTGTGAAGGCGCACCCCAACACCATGACAGCCTTCCACCCGAGACCCCGGCTCTATCTGACCTACGGCTTCTGGCAGGCGGGCGATATCATTACTCCCGACATGTATACGGACTACAGCCTTAAGCTCGACTACGAGACCTCGACACATCTGGCGGTCACTATCTCTTCCTTGAACGAGCTGCATGTGACAGACCGTTCCTGATCTACAAAATTTGAACCTTTGGAGGATGAGTATATGCCATATGAAAATGAATCTGCAGAAATATACGCCCCAGATCTGCTAGACAAAGGAATTCCTGAATCTGGCTATGTATTCCTGGCGGATGATAAGACCCCCATCAAAGTGGATTATATGGAATACGATCAGTTAGCCGTATTTGATGGAGATATCGTCGTAGCAACGGCTGCTCGAATGAAGCAGCACACCGCCCTTGTGGAAGGCTTGCTCGCCCAGGGCCTCGACGAAGTCCCTCATCCCCAGGTCATCATTGATATGCGTCGCCTGTGGCCACAAGGAAAGGTCTATTATAGCTTCGACAACTCCGTCGATGAGGCCAACAAGAAGAAAATCAACACAGCTATCGCCAATATTACGGCTTCCTGCAAAGGCGTAAGCTTCACCCCAAGGACAACGCAGCCCAATTATATCTCGTTCACCATGGGCGACGGCTGTAGCTCCTATGTCGGAATGCAGGGTGGCAAGCAGGCGATTACACTGAGCCGTAACGGGTATGTTGTCGGAAATGTCATTCATGAGATCAGCCACGCTCTTGGATTGCTTCATGAGCATACCAAGCCTAACCGCGATCAATATGTACAAGTCCATCAAGATAATATTATTACGCGTGCACTTCATAATTTTGATATTGTGAACCATCCCAAGCTCTTCAAATCTATGGACTATGATTATGGCTCCATTATGCATTATGGGCGAACAGCCTTTGCGAAGACGAAAGGAACAGAGACTCTGACACCGACACAAGCAGGTGCTAGCATCGGGCAGCGCTCCCAGCTATCCAAGCTGGATAAGGAAGGTATCAATGCATTATATACAGGCAAAAATGCCTATCAGGACTCCCTGTAAACTGTGACTACGTGGCTGAATGATGACGATATTATTAACTACGACGTTATTTGCAGCGATACAATGGCTTATCTAAAAAATGAACCGGAGCGGCGGCTCCGGTCATTTCATTTTAGAAGAAATACTATAATTTCCTCAGCTCAATCCATTCGAATTGAATCCCTGGCTTGATAAAATCTAGCTTCACCTCATAGTGGCCTGCTTCCAACCCCAGCTTCACCAGCTTGCGGGTAATCCATGCGCCCTCCGTTCCATTCGTCTGGACGGTTGTTACCAGTTGATCGTTCAAGCTTACATTGCAGGCGCTCTGGGCCATCTCATGATCTGGAGACATGATGCGGACGAACATGCGGTAGCTCCCGGCTGAGTCTACATTCAGTACAGCGCTCTCGGCTGTATCCAGCTCAATGCGTATAATAGCCGGTTGCTCTTCCCCATGAGTAGACGTACCTTGAAGATGAGATTCAGCAGAGATAGCATCTCCGCTTAGCCCAGGCTGAGCCTTGAAGGTAACCATAGTCTCCGTCTGAACCTGCCCACGTGCAAATACCGGTGCTTCCAACAGGAAGTGGCATATATTCGCTGCGCTCTGCTGCAGCTCCCCACGAGTTAATGTCCCCTCCTTGAGGGCACTCAGCGTATTATCTCCCATCGCATTGGTCTCTGCCCCATAGTTCGGAACGACCATATACAGATCATTGCCGGCCCGAACCATCCAGTTGGTATAGGTTCTGTCGGCGTACCCCCCGTGGACAACATCGTTCATTTTCGCCCACCAATCCGTCATCACAATACCCTTGAAGCCCCATTCCTTACGCAAAATATGGCTATTCAGGTCATAGTTCGATGCAGCCCAGTGACCGTTAATCGGGTTGTAGGAGGTCATAATTACCTTGGCCCCTCCCTGCTTCACCGCGATCTCGAAGCCCTTCAGATAGATCTGCCGCAGCGCGCGCTCGGATACGACCGCATCCGCCATATGACGATGCTGCTCCTGATTATTGCAGGCAAAATGCTTCAGCGTGGCATGTGAGCCTCCCTGCCGGATACCACGGGTGCAGGCAGCTGCAAATAACCCCGTAATTAATGGGTCCTCGGAGAAGTATTCGAAGTTGCGTCCGTTCAGCGGATTACGCCGGATATTCAGCCCCGGACCAAGCAATGCATCGATCTCATTGCTTAACATCTCCCGCCCCTCCAGCACATATAGCTCCTCAATCAGCCCCGGATTCCAGGTAGCAGCCAGCAAGGTACCAATCGGTACCTGTGTCGCCAGCTCTCCGCTATCCATGCGGATACCTGAAGGTCCATCTGCTGTGCAGGCAATCGGTATACCGTACTGCAGCAAGCCGTCGCTCACTCCGCCGAAGGCGGAAGCCGTGCCCGATGTCACTAGCGGGCTGCTCATCCCTTCACCACGGACGATCGCGGCCAGCTCTTCGTCACGGAGCTGCGCCACGAACTCTTCCATGCGGACCTTGCCCTCATGAACATCACGCAGGCGGAAGCCCAGGTCCCCTGTCTGCTCCCATGTGGCAGGAAGTCCAGCTCGGACACGCTCCTCCAATGAGACCGTCCTGATGGGTACTTCCTCATAGGCCAGCTCATAAGCGCCACTGCTTAATCTAGCACCCGGCTTCATACGCGTGAAGCTCTCTGTCGGCGCAAGCGCCTCATCCAGCTGCTCCACGACCAGTAACTCTTCCACCACATAGCCAGGCTGTCCCTCGACTTGAATCGGTACAAGCTCCCTAACGCTATTCCCTACATACAGATGATAGGTCCCAGCCTCCAGCACATAAGCAGAACGATAGCCCGTCACACCACCATCATCATAAGACGATAATGAATGTACCGGGAAGGTCAGCACCAGACGCTCTGACTCACCGGGCTGCAGCTCACCAGTCTTGCCAAAGGCCGCCAGTACCCGCGCCGGTTGCCCAAGCTTGCCTTGTGGTGCTTCACAATAAAGCTGTACAACTTCCTTGCCTGCGAACGCCCCCCCGATATTTCTTACCGTGACGTCTACAGACAGATAGCGCTCTCCTTCCTGCTCCAGAAGCTGGGCCTCTCCAGGCTCCAGCTGGAACTGCGTATAGGACAAGCCATAGCCGAAGGGGAACTGTACCCGCTCTGGCCGAAAGGTCTCAAAATACCGATAGCCTACATACACGTCCTCTTGGTACAGATTCTTCAGCTCATTACCATAATTGCTAGTGGACGGATAATCCTCGATCGTATAAGCAATCGTATCCGTCAGCTTGCCACTCGGTGTGACCTCGCCTACGAGAACATCAGCTATCGCATGTCCACCTTCCATCCCCCCATGCCATGCATAGATGACACTGGAAATGGGGTGAACCGCATTACCGCCATCCTCAGGCTCCTCCAACCAGCTCATATCTATAATATTGGATACATTCAGCACGACCACCGTCTGTTCAAAATGTGTCGTCACCAGCTGTAGCATGGTCTGCTCTTCCTCCGTCAGCAGATAGCTCCCAGGTGCAGTAGCGTTATCCTGATCCTCTCCCGCCGTGCGGCCAATGACGATAATGGCCTTGTCGGAACGCCCACGGGCTGCTGCCACCAACGAGTCCGTTAGCGGCATTTCTCGCTGATGCCAGGGCTCTGCTGCCCAGCCGCCGCCACCGTTGTCGAATGGATTCTCTTCAATCCATTGTGTGTAGACCGCAGCCAGCTCCTCATCCACCGTGATTCCAGCCTTGCTGCGAAGGCCATCCAGCAGATTCGTCGTATAGGGGACATTGACACTGCCACCCGAGCCCGTCCCGCTACGATAATAGTTCACCTGAACTCTGCCAAAGATGGAGACACGCTCACCCTGTCGTAGTGGTAGTACTTGCCCCTCATTTTTTAGCAATACAGCTCCCTCAGCTGCCACTTTCCTGCTGAACTCGGCAAAGCCCGATAATGGTACACCTCTTTGTGATACGCTCAAGTGGTTTCCCTCCCGTGTGTTCATAGCTTCAAGTCATATTATACCAATATATATGGTCAAAAAGGAAAAGAATGCGGTTACAATTGTAAGGCGTTTGTGCCTGCTTTTCATCTATCTTATCCGTAATATCTGTAGTAAGCCTAGTATCCGTAATCCGTAGATTTGCAGATGAGAAAAGACCCCCACCAGATTGTTGAATCTGGAAGGGGCCTTGCATCTAAGCTCCATACTAGGAGATCCTTGAATCAGAGTCTCAGCCGAAGCGCTGCGTCTTATACCATTTGTTTCCTTGGCGACCTGTAATCTTGTCGACACAGATTGTCCAGAAGGCTTTGACCGAGATGATCAGGAATAACTGGGCATAAGTGAAATAGGATAGACAGGATATTACAAAGTTCTCCGTGTTGCTCTGTCCGATATCCGAAGCTAGCGCCAGATTAATCTGCAGGACATAGATGAAGTACATCAGCGCCCACGCGATGACGAGATAGACGTATACATCACCCGAGAACTGGAATGGACTCTGTACATCTGGCACGAACAAGCGCGCAATCTGGTAGCCAATATTCGCAAGGAAGATTACATCGGACACAAGAATCGCAAGCATGAACCAGAAGTAGCTGGCCGCATAATACATGATATGCAGCTTAATTCGCCAGCTGGTTCGATCGAATAAATGATGGAAGTTATCCATAATGACATGAAAATTCCCCTTCGACCAGCGTCCGCGCTGCTTCATATACACACTGAGCTGCTCCGGCTCCTGCTGATAGGCCTCAGCCTGTGGAGCGAGTGCAATCAGCTTGCCCTTCTTCATGATCTCAAAGGATACTGCTGTATCCTCTGTAATCGCATTTTCATCCCAGCCGCCAATCTCGCGCATCAATGCCGTATTGACGATAAAATTCGTACCTGGAATCGTGCCGATCTTGAACAGCTCCCACAATCCGGTATGGTGTACCCGCTGAATCGTGACCAGTTCCTGGTTAATACACTTGGACAGGAAGTTCTGTCCCCGATTGCGTGCCTTGTTGCGTCCGAAAACGGCTCCATATAGGCCCGGCTTCTCCAGTGCCTTCTGCACAAGGAACATTAGTGCATTCTTCTCGGGCGCCGCATCAGCATCATATACACATATCCATTCGCCCTTCGTCTTTAGCAGTGCATCATTGAGGGCCCCAGACTTGCCGCCTGTGCCTTTGCGTTCCATAATTTCAAAGTCACGGTGCTGATAGCTTGGTCGGCTCTTCAGCTCCTTAAGCTTCGCCGCCGTCTGATCCGTACAGTTATCCGCGATGACAATAATCTGCACCTTATCATGAGGGTAGTTCAAACGCAGGATATGCTCTGCCGTAATAGCGACCACCATCTCCTCATTGTGCGCAGGTACAAGTACGGTAACGGATGGATAATCCTCCATTGACGCAGGAACCACGAATTTATTCCGATTCTGCCTGCTCAGAAAACGAATCGCGCCCACCATAATTATGATGGCCTCGGTAACAGCTGTCCAAATACTAATAATGGTGACAAGCAGTACAAAATCAGTCACTGGTCTTCCCCCGATCGTAGTTTCGATAGACCTGTGCACGGAATACCAAGGTAGCCACGGTCAAGCCCAGGATCGTAATAATAAAAAACGTACTGACAACAATACAGAGCGGGATAAACCAGTCCAAGTAACTTACCATAGCTGATGACCTCTTCCCCTAAATAAATTCCCCGATCAGATCGGTCTCGGTATTTCTCTCCAGTGCACTAATGACACCATTGATATTCTCGTACTTGCTGAATTGATCTGGCTGAAATACAAGAGCACCTGAGCGAATGACCAGTTTGAGGGGCCTTCCCTTCAAATCCATTACAGACATCTCCATCATCGCCCGCTTGATCCGCTCCGTCATGGATTCAAGGAACTCGGGACGAGTCATCGGACAGATAATGACAAAGCGACCACCGTCGATGAAGAACTTGTAATCCTCATACCGCAGCTGCTTCTGAATCGTGTCCGACAGATCCAGCAGTAAGGTAGAGTATCCTTGGGAACCCAAAGATTCCTGAACCAGCGGTAAAAATTCAATCTTGAACATCGCCACACAAAAGCCGTATCTGTCCGGATATCTACGAGCCAGATTGGACTGCTTGACAATGGCGTCTGCGAAAGCTTCCTTATTGCCCAGCGTAGTGTGTGGATCAACCTGCGGGTTCCTGCGCTCCAGCTCCTCCAGTCGCTCCAGGAATCGATTGCTGCGGATCATGAACGTCTTAATCAGTGCCGCGACCAGCATATTCGCCGGAATGAGCAGCAGCCATGAGATGACCAGGACCTCTGGTGGTGCATAGGTAGCCAGCCATACGAGATACAATACGAAAAATACGAAGACTGCGACAACAGACACCCCGACTGGCAGCAGCATACCGATGAGCAGAGCCAGCAAAGCCAGCGCATTAAACAACAAATCCTTCAAGGTAAAGGATTGGGTATTATAAATATTCCAGAAGACCAATACTTCCTGTAAGAGTGCCATTGCAATGAGCAGAATATATCCCCATTTCAAGCCATGCAAAGGTGTCTTTTTTTCCATCTGAGTCATTTTTTCCGCCGCCATCAGTTCACCCTTCTTTTTTGGAATCACAAAAAAAGCCCTCTCTATACATTTACCCACATTTCGAGAGGGGCTCTATGTCTTATGATCTAATTCTTATTCTTATACTTCTTCCATATTAGACCAATGCCATATCGATATCTACACTAACTATACAATGGTCCCATCTTTTTTCAACAAAAAAATGGTAAATTCCATTTATTTCAATCCAATATATGTCTAAGGACTCATACATTTCTTCATAAAAGGTATTGACAGCTCCGTTATCCTGATTTATATTTATCTTAACTTAAAGATTAGTTAAATTGAGATAAAAAAGTAGGTGAACAGATGCATACTCTGGGCCGAAAGGCTAGGGCTATGTTCCAGATCATCTGGAGTAACCATTAGCGAATCCATTCAGTGTTTCCGGGCCATTACGGTTCTATCGGCTATTGCGAACATTAGTGAGTAAGGATTCACTTGTTCGTTAAGAAGCTCAAGTATAAAGAATCGAATTCATGAACTTTATTCAGGTCTAATATCTTTATATTAAGAATAACAATAATAATATTTATTAAAAATTGGGAGATGATTCTAATGATGATGGCAGTAGGTTTGTTGGTAATTCGTGTGATTGTAGGTCTGTTATTCGTAGGACATGGCGCGCAGAAGCTGTTCGGTTGGTTTGGTGGTTATGGACCCAAAGGAACTGGTGGCTGGCTAGAGTCCATTGGTGTGAAGCCGGGTGTTACCATGGCAGTCGCGGCAGGATTGATGGAGCTAGTGGGCGGCCTTTTGTTCGCTCTTGGCTTGTTGACCCCTGTGGGGGCGGTGTTGATTATCCTGACGATGATTGGCGCAATCAAGACTGTGCATGGTCAGAACGGCCTGTGGTCAACGGCTAACGGCTACGAGTACAATCTGGTTCTGCTTGCTGTAGCTGCAGGCGTTGCCTTGACCGGGGCAGGAGCCTATTCACTGGATGCATTGTTGTTCTAAGCAAATAATGAATGTAATACAGGCCACAGTCCATTGCATACGCAATGGATTGTGGCCTTTTTTAGCATAGAATCCTGCTCGGCTTCGCATCATACATTACAACAACATTTACACACTAGCTATCGCTTGTCTGCATACCCAGACATCAGAAGGGAGCCTGGACGGACGTCATGTTTTTGCACAAGCTGTTGTTAACCATTCATGTATTGACGGCAATGGACCCGATTCCAGCTGCCGAGCCTTTTCAAGCCTATCAGAATACCTATATTGAGGTGGACCCTATCCAGCATCGACTACGCCTGTATGCAGATGATCAGCTGATGAAGACCTTCCCGATCGCGTTGGGCAAGCCTAATACTCCATCGCCTGTAGGCGAATATATGGTCATTAATAAATATAAAAATTGGGGCAAGGGCTTCGGCACCCGCTGGATTGGTCTTAATGTGCCTTGGGGCATTTACGGCATTCATGGCACAAATAGGCCCGATTCCATTGGCCACAGTGCCAGCCATGGCTGTATTCGTATGTATAACCATCATGTCGAGGAGCTGTACGATTGGGTACGCGTAGGAACGACGGTAAGCTTTGGCGGACATGTACTCGGCAAGCCGCTGGATAATCCTCGCTTGATAGCCATGGGGGATAGCGGTGGAGATGTCCAGCTCCTTCAGTGGCGATTACGAAGTGAGGGACTGTATTCAGGTGAGTGCAAAGGCAAATTTAACTATGCTACCGAGGTTGCTTTGAAGGCTTATGAGCAGCAACACAATCTGCCTATAGATGGCGTTGCTGGCTACGAGGATTATCTGAGTCTCGGACTGATTGAGTAAGTTAGCGAATCGCACTACATCCAGCAACTAGTCAAGAACCAGCACGGCGTCCTTCCCACCCGGTTCACTCCTAGACAAGGGGCACGCAGCAGAGGCGTAATGGCGACGGTACCAAGTAGGCGACCCTCAGAGGTCGCTTTTCTAGTCTTCCACCGCCAAGCTCGGTATGGCAGTAAAAAATACATCCAGCAACTCTGTCGCAAAGTTCTCTTTGACATATAGAACGATCTCGCCTAGTTCTTCCTCACTCTCGTACTCCAGACAAGGACGACCCTCGCTCCACAGCACCCTGCACCTGAACAGCTCACACACATGCTCAATGATATAATCCTGATTCACCGCTTCTCGATTGACTGACATCATTCCATACCTCCTTGCTCACGATATTATCGCTAACTTTTTAGCACAGCATCTAATGCTACTTACCTTATTATTGAAATGAAACATCGTGCATTCCGTGATCTATATCACAGCTTATTATGAACCCTCTGAAAAAAGGGGTCCTTACTTCCTTAAAATTTGTTTGAATTTGGATCGTGTATCCGTCTAACTATTGCCCCCTCAAAGACCGATATATTCCGTATTGCTCTTGCAATATGGGTGTTCAGGATAAGATAGAGAGGGTGCGTTTACATGAGCAAAATCAGCAACCGTAAGACCAGAAGGAAGTTATTAATCAGAGAAAAGCTGATCTTGTCATTTGCAGTCATATTACTGCTTCCCACGATTGGCCTCGGCATCATCTCGTTTCAGACCGCCCGTGCGAAAGTTGAGGACAAGACCTTTGAGAACGCCCAGAACAGTGTTCAAGTGCTGAATCAGACGATTGATCAGATCATCGGAGCCACGCAAAAGAATGTGGACTTCCTGGCTAGCCAGCTCGACGCAGGTCAAGTAGGCCCTCAGCAAGGTGACGAGACGGAGACGATTCGAACATTGCTCGACGCATACAAGGATACCCATGATGATGTAGAGCTGGCATCCATCGGTACAGACAAGGGTGTGTATATTAATGCTCCCGTCACGGCCGTGAACAAGCCCGGATATGATCCACGTGAGCGTCCCTGGTATCAGTCTGCGACTCAGAATAAAAATAACCCTACTGTAATTACCCCCTATATATCAAGCAATACAGGAAATGTGGTGACATCTGTCGCCCAGACCACTGCCGATGGACATGGTGTCGTGTCTGTCAGTCTGTCGCTTGCGAGTCTGTCACAGACCGTGAACGCAACCAAGATTGGCGAAAAAGGCTATTTCTATATCATAGATAACGCAAATAAAATCATTATTCATCCTACGATTGAGCCAGGAACAGAGGCCACCACTCCTCCTTATGTAGACATCATTGCCCAGAAGAACGGGGAGCTGGCCTACACGCTGGATGGTAACCGCGAGCATGCTGTCTTCGCCACCAACGAGCTTACGGGCTGGATTATTGTTGGTGTCGTAGATAACGATGAGGTGGTCAATTCGGTACGTTCGATTCTGAACACTACCGTGATCGTCATCGCTATATCCATCATCCTGAGCTCTGTGATAATCTTCTGGATTGTAAGATCCATTACACGACCACTGAATCAGATCGTCCAAGCCTCCGAGGCCATTAGTGACGGGAACCTAGCCATTGAAGTTCCTGTAGGAGGAGAGGATGAGCTCGGTAAGCTGAGCACTAGCTTCAATAAGATGAGCCGCTCTCTGCGTGGCGTCATCCAAGATGTCCGTTCCACCGCCGATGAACTGACTGCTTCCTCTGCCCAACTAGCAGTTAACGCTTCGGAGACAACCAAGGCAACCGAATCCGTCGCACTCATCACAGAGGAATCGGCTGCAGGGATTGAGAAGCAGGCAGGAAACCTGAAGCACACGGCACAACAGATGAATGAGCTAGCTGGAGGGGTAAAACAAGTAACTGACAGCACCCAGCAGGTATCCGAGGCTGCCATGCAGGCCAGTGAATTGGCACAGCAAGGAAATTCCACCATCCAGACAGCTGTCTCGGAAATGGGCTCCGTGAGCCGATTTGTGCAAAATATGGAGCACACCGCCGAGCAGCTCGGCCAGCATTCCGCTTCGATTGGGGAGATGGTGTCCGCGATCACTGATATTGCCGCCCAGACCAATCTGCTAGCACTAAATGCATCCATTGAAGCAGCGCGAGCTGGTGAGCATGGACGTGGCTTCTCCGTTGTGGCAACGGAGGTGCGCAAGCTTGCCGAGCAATCCAGTCTCGCTGGGGAGAAGATCGTAGAGCTGGTATCAACCATTCAGCAAGAGATCGCGAAGACGCATCAGCGCGTGCATAGCGGTAAGATAGACGTGGATAATGGCATACTTGCCGTGCAGTCAGCAGACCAAGCCTTCGCCCAGATCAATGAAGCGTTCGGATTCGTGAACAGCCAGCTTGAGAATATCGCAGCGGCCTCCCAGCAGATGTCCGCCAGCACGGTTGAGGTCGTAGGGTCCATTACACATATTCAATCCATCTCACAGCAAAATGCTGACGGTACGGAGAGCATCTCGGCGGCGACCGAGGAGCAGGTCGCTTCCATGCAGGAGATTACTTCCGCAGCAGATTCACTGGCCCATCTGGCGCAGAAGCTGCAAAATCTGGTCAGCCAGTTCAAGCTGTAACCCTCATTACCCAGTTAGTCCATGCCAGCACACAACGTACAAATCCCCGTTACTCTATATAGGGTAATGGGGATTTGTTTTGGCATAAGACGGCAATGACTTCAGCCTATTTGGTAACTTGAGGGCTATTGACCAGGTCAGGCTATCGTCCTTGAATATAATGTTATCAATCCGTATTCAAGAGTTCTCAATACGTCTGGGGAGGGGATTACACTGTCCATCCGCTACAGCATCATTATTCCGACCTATAACCGTCTCCATCAGCTGCTGCTGACACTCACCTCATTGGAGACACAGACCTATCCGAAGGATCAATTTGAAGTCATTGTGGCTGATGATGGCTCTACTGATGGAACAAAAGACATGGTAGCAGACCTCCACACTTCCTATCGGCTAATCTATGCATCACAGGGGGAACAGCGTGGTCGTTCAGCGATTAGGAACTTAGGGCTACGTTATGCCAAAGGACATTACGTCATCTTCTGTGACTCAGACTTCCTGCTGCTGCCCGAATTCATTCAGGTGGTAGACCGCTATCATCGCAGATTTCCGAGGTCCGTGCTGTCAGGCTTCCCCTACTCATGGGACAATATTTACACCCACTATTACCCGGAGTTCTCTCCTGAGGAAAAGGAACATTTTCGCAATATCATTACACCTTCCGGCCTATGGAACCCCCATTTTGAGACGGCAACCGACATTATTCCATTAATCACACCAGAGGATATCCTTCATCGCTCTGAAGCCTTGTCCAAGGCCGTGTTTCCATCCAGAATTCCGCACAACACTCAGGCCCAGTTCGCCAAGACAGACGTAGCACCCTGGATGCTACTCGTCACTCGTTGTGTGTCCATGAAGCGCAGCTATTTGATACGGAGTGGAGGGTTCAATGAACAGTTTGTACTCTATGGACTCGAAGACTGGGACCTGGGCTACAGGCTACATCGAATGAAGATTGCTTTCCGTACGATCAATGAGACTGTCGGGTATCACCAGGAGCATCCTAGCCTCATGAGAGGAGATACCTTGAATACAGACAATCTCAAGATCATGTTCAAAAGCTATGGATTCCACGATTCGTCATTGAATTTATTTGCTCTTGTGCCCCCATCCGAGGACCTGGATAAATACAAGGATATATTGCGGATATTGCGCCGTGGGGTTCGATATACACGTACTCGTTCCTCTGCACGCTTGCTGGGGAGAACACTGCGAATGGCAGCCAAGCAATTCTGTCATGGAGGTCATACTATGGCATACCGACAGTCATTAAGTCGCATCAGTCGCAGTGCAAGAGGAAGAAAAAGTCGGGTTGCTCATGTACTACGAGAAATGCTGGTGAAAGCTGAACAACTGCTCTAGATATATCTTCGTCATAAAAAGTAATAAAAGCGATCTCGCAGGATCGCTTTTTCACTATACGGTATTTAATTTACAGATGCACGAATGTCATCAATCTGTTCTTAGCCAAATGAATAAACCAGTCACCGGTTCAGCGCCGGCAACTGGTTATCTAGCTTAAGTATGTCTTTGGATGTCTCTTAGACTAACGTAATTCCATGTAAAAGAGGTTCGCAGTATTGTCTTTGGTAATGGTATGCTCACCAGGAGCAAGAGATACGCTGACAATGCCATCCGTCATGGAATAACTGGTCCCATCAATCATGATTTTTGTTCCGTCTGCAGAATTGAATACTAGTGTTAATGTTGCAGCTTCTGTAGTCGTGAACCCAATGCGTGTGGAACTCTCAATCTTGAGAGCCTGCGTCAGTGTCAATCCGTTGTACTCTACAGTTCCTTTCGTTGTCGAAAGATTCCCTTTAATATTGAAGAAGTCACTGTTGATTCCAGAAGCAGTAAAGTCATGGTACTCACCGACTGTCGGTTCTGGTGTTGGTTCTGGCGTCGGTTCCGGTGTTGGCTCTGGGGTCGGCTCTGGTGTTGGTTCTGGTGTTGGTTCTGGTGTTGGTTCTGGTGTTGGTTCTGGTGTTGGTTCTGGTGTTGGTTCCGGTGTTGGTTCTGGTGTTGGTTCTGGTGTTGGTTCCGGTGTTGGTTCTGGTGTCGATCCTGGTGTTGAGTTCCCACCTACGGATACAAGCTGGGTCGTATAGCTTCTGATCTTAGCCATCAGAGCTGAGTTAACTGCATAAGATGCATCATCAACGGAATTATTGAATTGCCATGTAAAATCTCCGTTATTCAGACGTCCGGCCTTCTCCGTAACAATCTGCTCTACATCATTGACGTTATCAACATCAGCAGTGCGTACTCCAGTATCTACTTTTGTATCAAAGTTATTATAGGCTGTGCCGCCTTTTAATGTTTTGTAAGTGCTAGGTACAGCTTCATTTCTGGTGGAAGCCAAGTAAGCATCATAGGACGTTGCATGTGCCTTCGCTGTTCCGTCATTGGAATTAGCATAGATCAGGCTGGCAGCACCCACTACAACATTGTTATAAGCCTTGATTACTCCTCCGGTCTCACCTGAGAACGTACCAGCTCCCTTAGCATCTGTACCTTGTAAGGAGCTCAGCATCGGGTTTTTGGCATTTCTGAAATAATTGGATTCTACAAAGGCGGAAGCGCCTGTTGTAACACCCACTCCATACTTCGAGACTCCATCAAAATAATTGTTATAGATATGAACCGAAGCTACTCTGATCCGTGGATGACGAGAGTCCGAATGGTCGAACCAGTTGTGATGGAAGGTTACAAGGAACTCATCCTTTTCACTCAAGCCGACAAGAGCTGCCTTCCCGGAATCCCAGTAATGGTTATACGAGATTGTGACATAGGTCGAGCCTTTCTTGACGTCTGTGGAGCCATCGCCCTTGACCTGGTCAGCATCGCTTCCAGCAGCGCCATAGAAGAGGTCATTATTATGCAGCCAGACATTTACATTCGCTGTATCCAAAGAGATTCCGTCGTCAGGGAACAGCATCACGCCCAGATTACGGACCTCCACATTCCCCGTGTTTCTCAGAAGGAAGCCCCATCCGTATGCATAGGCATCCTCTCCGATGCCCTCAAGCGTCATGTTCATCTCTGAATAGTTATTCTTACCCTTGACTTCCAGATAACCACTGCTATTGAGCTGTCCACTCATATCAGCGCCTGTGACTTGACCAATGAAACGAATCGCAAGCGGCGTCTTATCATAGCCTTTTTGTCTGAGCTTCAGAATCTCGCCGATACCTACCCCAGTCTGCACGCGTCCAGAGTTATTGATGATGACATCAAGAGTTACTGTTTTTGCAGTCTCGGAGGTCACATACAGCACCTGAGCCCCGTTCCGGAGTGTTCCGTCTTCATTATAAGCGCCTGAACCCGTACCATATGGCGAATCTGATGAGAATGCAAATCCGGATCTGTCATGAGCTGCAACGGATACATCATCAGAAATGGCGCGAAGCGTAGAACCATCTGTAAGTCTCGCTTCTACCTTCATGACATACTCTCCAGCTGCAAGCCCTACAGCATCAGCCCGCCAATAAGATGGGTATTGTCGAATCAGATCGTTATCAATTTGTTGGTAGGAAGCATCTGACGCACTTGCACGCTTAATATATACATTATATCCCTCCGCATGATCTACAGGTGTCCATTCTACAAACGCAGTTTCGTTCCAGCCCCCATTCTTGGTGATCGAAATACCTTCAGCAACAACCGTGTGACTTTGCAGTCCTCCAGATACTAACGTTAGTACAAGAGAAAATAATAGAACCATATTCATTACTTTTGTAGCACTCTTTTTCATTTACAATCCTCCACTTTTAATTTGTAACACACACACCATTGAGTCTTGATTACGAGCACACCAGTACCACATCACCTCCTCGTTATCATCATATGAGCAACACGTACTATGAATTCGCTTACACCCGCATAATACAAGGATTTCCCTATGTAGCATCATTTTCATTCACGCTATGTACTATTAAAATTGATATATGTATTATGTGGGTCGGTCCCTCATGAATCCTATAAGTTGAACCTTCGATATGGGCTCACCTGTAATGAATAGTGTGATATTCATCACTGAGGATTAATTAAAGAAGATATAAAAGAGCAGAGGCAGGGCTTCTAAGGTTACGTCACACCAATCGTCAGCATTCGCCAATATTCTCCTCTTTTCAACATTCAAGATTGTAGCATATATTCCGAAATATTTCCTATTATTTTTTTCACTGTAAATTAGCTGGATAATTATAAACGAAAGAAAATATTCCCATAGAAAAGGCAATGTTTTGATGGCGCATCACAACTCTCTAAATGCTGGTTTTTGGCTTTAATCACTGACTATTTGCTGCTGAAGTACATGAACTCCATCCATTTTCCTTCCATTTATTCCGCATCACAGGAACCAAATTAAGAATTATGGCGTAAGTATTCATAGCATTCCTAAGACGGAGAGGGTGGTACTTGTGGAATATAGCATTAATCAGACTAAAATATATTGTCCGTGCTGCAGAAACGATACGTTCGAGATCGACTATCGCCAACTGAATACAAGAGGAGCAACGTTCTTCGGGATTGATTGGGCTAACCGCAGTGCAACGATACTGGTCTGCGAGAGATGCTCCTATATTTCTTGGTTCATGGATGAGCCGGATGAGTTATGAGGATATGGTAAATAAACAAAGTAAATAGCCTCCATCGAAAATAGCTTAGCTAGTAGGTCTTCTCCCAAGCCACTGCTAGCTCTAGGGAAACTCCAAGTGTTATTACCTTCTACTTTAACGGCTATCGTTATTAGTTGATTATTGCTAGTGATACCTAGTAGCGATAGCCACATCAATAATATAATTAAGTCCCTCGATACTTAAATATCTCCGTTCAGTCGTCTAACAAAAAAGATCTCCATAATAATGGTTTCACATTGCCTTTTATCTTTTTACGTTTGGATATATTTTCAACCTTTACATAAGTTATAGTTCTAATAAGCCTTAATTCAATATTTGGTCTATTACTTCTTGAATGCTTCTCAACTATGAACACAGATTGGCACTTTTTTGTGCAACTTTTTAAATGAAAATGGAGGATTAGGTATGCCTAATTACAACTTTCATGAACTATTGGAACCACTTGAATTTGAAAAGCTCGTTTGTGATGTCATTCAAATCAGGGAAGGTTTTTTTGTAGAAATGTATAAAGAAGGTCGTGATTCAGGCATTGATGGTTCCTATATAAACAACGGTAAGAAGACTATAATTCAAGCAAAACGTTACAAAGAGTTTAAGCAACTGTTAAGTAGTTTAAAAAGTTCCGAGCTACCAAAGGTGCACAAGCTAAAGCCTGACCGATACATTTTGGCGGTATCATTTGATTTCCAGCCTGGTGAAAAAGAAAAAATTATAGATTTATTTGATGGGTGGATTCACGATAAGGATGATATTTTAAGCAAGACAGATATTAATCGACTATTGGAAATACCGAAATATCATTGGATTGAAGGGGTACATCCTAAACTTTGGTCTCTAAGCATTAATGTATTAGAAAAATTTCTTACAAAATCCATACACCGCTCGTTATACAGGGAGTCAGCTGAAGAACTCAAAGAAGCAATGAAAGCATCTACTAAATTTGCTCCAACACAAATCTATCGTGAAGCATTACAAAGATGGTCACACAATCATGTAATTGTGATTTCTGGAGAACCAGGTGCTGGAAAGACAACAATAGCTTACCTTTTAGCATTGGCATATTTGCAACCAGAGGATATTGACGGATTTATATGGGGAAACTCTATTGATGATATTTACAGTTTGCTTGAGGATGATAAGAAACAGGTAATAATCTTAGATGATTTTTGGGGAAGTATCTTTCACAATGAAAAAACAAGTAGAAATACTGAAAACCGACTTATTAAACTGATCCAGCGTATAGTAGCTTATGGAGAAAATAAGCGTCTCATCTTAACAACAAGGGAATACATCCTTCGTCAAGGGCTTCAAAAACAACCAATGCTGAAAGAAACGTTAGAGCAATATGCCCTTATATGTACTATGGAGAAGTATAGTACTGCTGAAAAGGCCAACATTTTGTTCAAACATCTTTACACCTCAAACCTAAAACATGAATTTGTTACTTATCTTTTTCAAAATTGTACTCAAATAATTAATCATGACAGTTATAACCCACGGGTACTTGCACTCTATCTAAATAAAGAAGCAGATAAGGAAGACTCTCCTGAAGAATATTTTATAAAACTATGTGAATATTTCGATAACCCCGGCGCGTTCTGGGAGGATATATTTATAGATTTAAGTCAAGAGGCACAGATTGTAGCCATGCTTCTGCTCATATCCTCAACACCTATGTATCTGGAAGATATGAAACACTGTTATACGCAATATATAAATACTCATTCAAGTCGAATGGGTATAAGGAAGCTAAGTGACAGTATCTCTGAGCTTGAAAAAACAATGATCAAGTCCTTCTATAGCGATGAAGAAGACGAAATTCTGTTAAAGTTTACTAAGCCTTCTGTGCAGGATTTCTTATATTCATATATTGAAGAAAATACGGAACAGTTTATTCCTGAGCTGATACAATGCTGCGCTTATTACAATCAGCTCCAATTTTTACTAGAACATTTTTCCGAAAAATCCAGCAAATCAGTTAGAGAGCTACTAGAGCAACAATGTATCTTACATTACAGAGATTTTTTATATAGTTATTACTATGAGCCTGACTATAGTTGGAATTGGGGGCCTGATTTTGTAGATGACTTACCACAGGGAAAGGAGGAACTTCACAGGTTCCATCATCTATTAGGTTGCTGCGAGCCTAATCTACATCCCACACTTTTTAGTTTTTTAGAAGCCGAGATTAAGAATTACTGTTCAAGTATGGGTCATGGAAATATAGAAGCGCAGTATATAGATCTTCATAACTTGCCAGGTATTATAATTCGCTGTATAAAAAAGGGAATGTATTTCAATGGAGAAGATATCTTAAATCAATTTTATCAAGAAGCATTTAGTGTATATCATTATATGGCTATAGAAAAAATTCAGGAAGTATTTCCAGATGAGTACAGTATTTATAATCAAAAATACTTACCAAATATTAAAAGGCAATTAAAAAAAATCTTGTTGAATGAAATAAAAGTACTAGATGATTTTTGCATGGAAATGGAACTTGATATGCTTGTTGATAACATTCCAGAAGTATTCAATCATTTTGGCCTTCGATATACAAATAAATTTGGAGAGAAAATATACTCTCTATGTGGCCGAAGGCCAATAACTGTAGAAAAAGAGAGGAATACCCTATTAAATAATTTTATGTATAAAGATGAAGAAGAACAATCATTAGAAGTAATAAAAGAAAATGCAGAAACTTGGCTGTTTGGTCCAGCTGAAATTCCCCTTGATGATCAGCAGATTGAAGATTTGATAATGGAGAGCTCGCTTCAACCCTCATTAAAAAAGGAACTGAAAAGTACACTAGAAAACAATTACAATCACTACATTCATGATCATCTACTAACAATGAAATCAATATCACTTTCTCTCACAGCATTGACTGAACTTGAGTACCTTCCTGATCTTGAAGGTAGTATTTGTATACAAATCATTCAAAACCTACACGACCAAAGGGCTAATCTAGAAATCTTTAAGCTGATTGGATTCTGTGCCGAAACCTTCAGTTTTTTCATGTATTTTGAGGAACCTGTAATCCGGCTCTCTGAATTTTTATCAAGCGATATATATAATCACTATTTATATAATGATCCAGATCTTTACGAGATTGTCTTTGAGAATCTTATTCTCCAAGATTCACAATGGGTTCGCTTCATCCATATTCCTATATACACCTTCTGTTATGCTATAACAACATTAATAGATTACAGAAATGAAGAAGAGTTTTGTGGAGAATCACATCAAGAGTTCTGGAGCACATTATGGGGTAACAATAGCGACAAATTGAAGCGAATCATCAAACACAATGCAAGAATTCAAAATAGCATCTATTATGGTAAATTCGGAACATACTATTTTAAAAATTATGATTGGGAGGGACGTTTGTACAGACTGTATGAAGAATTAAACCCTTATCAATTTAATCGGTTATATGTTGGTCCAAAAATCAATAACTATTTAAATCAAATTGGTTATGAAAGTGAAGAAATGAGAATAATTAACTTTCTTTCTCACTGTGAATATGAATTTTACTATGATGATTCAGGAGCACCTCATTCCTCAATTTCTCTTATTTCGGATGATTTGTCAATGTGTGAGCATTTAAATATTACTAAAGGATACGAACCCTATCCCAAACAAATAAGCAAAAGCACGTTCAAAAGGTTAAAGGGGAATAGCAATGTGTGTAGCAGACATCACGAGAAGTGGTTACTTTCACTTTACAAAGTCAAAGATATTGATTTGCTGAAAGAGATAGGAGTATATGAAGATGCATTGGGCATAATACAAGAGATAGAGAAAGTTCATATGAGGTTTTCATCTGGAGATTACTCGTCAATTATATGACAAGTGTACAGATATATTTTTTGATGAGGGCATCAAATTTACATGCTTTTAATTACAAAAAAGCGACCAGCAATGGTCGCTTTTACATATACATATAGGATAACAGCGTTAGATCTCATTCTCCTCAATCTTAGAACTCTGCCATTAAAACTCACTATTCATGAAGTGTTTAGACTAATAGTATCAGAATTACTTGCTGAATACTAATTCTCCCAATATTGCTGGGCAATTTTTTGTCCCTGATTGATCTTGGCCCACTGTTCCGCCTCAGTTAATTCGTTACCACCATCACAGGAGGCAAAGCCACACTGATGGGAGAGCAACAATCGATCCTTGTCAATAATGCTCGAAGCTTCATCCAGCAATCGGAGTACACGCTCTTCATCATCAAGTGTATTGGTCTTAGAGGACAACAATCCAAGCACAATTTCTGTGTTAGGCTTATCCTTGAAGACAGCTAGAGCCTCAAGCGAACCTGCACGTTCGTCATCCCATTCCAGGAAGAATCGATCATATTTGAGCTGCTTCAGGAACAGATTAGCAATTTTCACATAAGATCCACCGCCCATATTACGGGAATCATAGTTGCCACGGCAGTTGTGCGTCCACATTTTCAGACCCAAGCTATGACCAAAATCAATCACGGTATTGTTAATATCAATAAATTCAGTAGCAAGAGCCTGTACTTCCTCTTGATTGATACTCTCACCGGTAAACGGAGAATTCGGATTGTCATCCGCAAACAGTTCCCATAGACAATCGTCAAATTGCAGAATTTTCCCACCAGCAGCAGCGAATTCCTCAACAAATTCCTTATATGCCTTGGCAAGGCCGGTTTTAAGCTCTTGTGCATTCTTATACACCGAATTTTTGCCGCCAATGTTATCCGACCATGACAGTTCACCAAAAATATGCGACGGAGAAGGTACACACAACTTGGTTTCACGGCCGCCAGCAAGAGCTTGCAACTTCTTAAATACAGTAATGAAATGATGGTTCTTGCCACTCAACTCATCTGTAATATGCAATCCAATATCTTTCCGTGTCTCATACTTGGAAGTTCCATCGGTATCCCGGAAAAAGTACCCATGGTCCGCAATGTAGCGACTAATTCCTTGGAATCCCCAGACAAAATCCAGATGCCACATCGATTTGGAATGCTCGCCATCCGTAATAATGGACAGGTCATGCTCAATTTCCTTCTCAACCACAGCCTGAATGGCCTCCGTCTCACACTGCTCATATCCTTCAAACTCTTGATAAAATGGATAGTTGATGTCATCACGATGCTCAATTTGCTCTTTATATTTCAATAGCGCTGGCGGTCGCAGCAGGCTACCTACGATTTGAAATTTATCACTCATTACGATTTCCCCCTCAATCCTTCACGTGTTGTGTGTGTTGTGTTTTTTATTGGTTTGATTGTAGCATGAGAGAGTTCTTATTACGTAACACCGAAAAGTCATACCTGGTTATAACTAATAACTATAGCCAGAAGCAAAATGAGCATTCGAAGGATTATACAGCAAGCCTGTGATTGTTCTGGTCACTGCCAGACCAAGTGTAATATTTCACATAAGTTCCATAATCACCGCTAAGAAAAGGAAGGGTTGCGTTATTGAGAGTTAGAATATTGCTAAGATTCTAAATTTCGAGAAATGAGTTGATGAGCATGAGTGATAAGATGCTAGCTGTCTTATGGAGACTGTTTGAACCGACTGTAGACATGTTGAAGAATCTGATCGAGGTATGCCCTGATGACTTGTGGATGGATGCTGAGCAAAAATACTGGAGACATATCTTTCATGCTACCACCAGTATGAAATTTTGGTTCAGGCAGCACAAGGATGACGAATTCATAATCCCTGACTTTGGTAAGGATGTAGTAGAAGACTTAGATAAGGAATGCTCTGATTACCCTACTAAAGAGGAAATGACAAATTACCTCGAGGATATATTGAGTATGGCTCGCAATTACTTTGATGAGCTTACTGATGACAGATTACTAGAGCCATGTGCACTCTATGAAGAAATAACCAAAACGGATGTAATCCTCATGCAGATCCGACATGTGCAACATCATGTAGGTTACTGCAACAGCATATTGAGCTCGAATCACCTGGAAGCAGCAAAGTGGCTATGATAACAGAGAAAATCCCATCACCTAAAAGAAACCCATAGCCTTAGTGAATTGCACCCCTTAGAATAGACATTGGAAAAACCCCATGGTTTAACCGATGAATTTCTAGGGGGTGCATTTTTAATGGCTATTAAAGGTCAAAAGTTTAAGACGTATTCCGAGGAACTCAAGGTGGAGGCAATTCGCCTGCACGTAGAGGAAAAGTGGACGTATCGGCAGATCAACGATCATTTCGGAATCCAAGATCAGGGTCGGATGAAGCGTTGGATGCGAAAATACCGTGAGAAAGGTGAGTTTGGTCTATTGGATCAACGAGGAAGGCGGAAAGAATATTTAGATCAGGAGCGATATGTTCAGCAGTTGAAACGGGAGAATACGATGCTAAAAAAGTGTTTGGAAATCTGGATGCGGGAGGGAAAGAACAGCGCTTCAAGCTCATTGAGCAAGCAGCGGACATCGGCCAAGTAGCTGAATACTGCCAACTCCTTGGCGTCTCTAGAAGTGGTTACTACGCATATTTGAAGCGGAAGAACAACGACCCAGACGCCGGTGCTAAACGACTCATCCGCACGGTGTATAAACGCTACGAAGGAAGGTATGGCTACCGGCAGATCCAGCTGTTCTTGTGGCAGGATGAAGGTGTATGGATGAATCACAAGAAGGTGCTGCGCCTTATGCAAAAGCTCGGTCTTCAAGCCAGCATTCGCCGGAAACGTCGATTTAATATGACATACCAGGCTGCCGAGCGTGTAGCTGATAATCTGCTTAAGCGAAATTTCACAGCCGAAAAACCAAGCCAGAAATGGGTGACGGATGTGACTCAATACCGGGTAGGCGAACGCTGGTTGTATCTCTCAGCAGTCAAAGACCTATTCAATAACGAGATTGTGGCCTACCAACTTAGCGAACGTAACGACAATGAGCTGGTCCTCCAGACCTTTGCCAAGGCATTTGCAAAGCAAAAAGACGTGACCGGATTGGTCGTTCACAGCGACCAAGGGTTCCAGTACACGTCTCATGCTTACCACGACATGCTGCCAAAGGTTGGCGCCCAAATCAGCATGTCTCGCCGGGGCAATTGCCTAGACAACGCCTCCATGGAGAGTTTCTTCTCGCATCTCAAAACGGAAGGACTCTATCCCTATGATATACGAAATCTGGCAGAGGCACAAAGACGAATTGAGAAATACATACGTTTTTACAACCGAAGACGACCACAGCGTAAATTAAACAAACTGACGCCGGTAGAGTACCGACGCCAGTTTCTAGCTTAGGTGTTTTTTCAATGTCCACTAAATGGGGTCTTGACCATAGTGGCTGTGGGTTTCTTTTTGATGACCATCTGCTCTAAGCCGTTACGTAATGCTGTATCCGGTGCTTATTCTGAAGCTTCAACGCCCTCACCTGATGTAGGGTTGTAAACACCGTCCGCCTCACGCTTTTCACCAAACACATCACCGACAGAGAAACGTACATATTTGACACACACTCTATTTTTATATGCATATACGAGATGCAATAATCCATCCTTCGTCTGGTACAATGTTGGATATTCATGTTGTGAATTGTTTGTCTTGTTTTCTACACCAATGTATCCTTCTGCCGCTTCGAATACACGGCCAACTGGCCACGTTTGTCCAAAATCCTCAGAGATCGACACAGCCACCGGATTTCTCAGACCAGGCCATGCCACCTTTCCGAACTCCGGATTACGGGCAGCGTTTACATTATAGGCCAGTGCAATTTCACCGGATTGGAGCTTGATGGCACTAATACTCGCATTATTATTCGGTAGCACGGTTTTTGACGGTACAGACCAAGAATCGCCATAATCGTGTGACTCACTAAAGTAGACATTGTCTGCAAAGCGGCTGCGCATAAAGGCAACCAAATGCCCAGGTTCCACTTCCAATACATTCGCATGAACACGGCCATTGCTGTCTGGCATTCTGACTTTCTTCCATGTTTGACCTTGGTCATCAGACACACGGAATTCCGTTGGATCATTGGTCAACCCTTCTGCTGAATCTTCACACAGCCAGGTTGCAAACAGCCAGCGCCCATTGCTCAGAATTTGAATCTCTTGGCGCGAGAACGTACCTTCTTCGGAAAAGAGTACTTCAGGCTCGCCCCATGTCTGACCCTCATCATTTGATTTTTGCACCATAATAATGGAGGTGAACTGCATATTGTCTTTGCCTTCTTGGCGGCTCAGTTGTGAGGTATAAATCAACCAAATCGGGCCTTCAGGTGATCTAAAGAATGCCGGATTTTGCTCACTACGATCCTCACCTTTGGATACGGTTACAGGAATAGACCACACTTGTGTGTCAGGATCAAGCTTGGATACGACGATCGAAATATCTCCACTACCTTCAAAGCTGCCGGCAAACCAGGCACAGAGCAAGCCCCCGTCTGCTGTTTCAATCAAGGATGGCGCATGCGCGGTTCTATTTCCACCTGTAGGGATTAATCCAAAATCAATATTCAAAAATTCATCATGATACACAATGCCATTGGGGTCAGAAGTTCGAACTCGTGGTAAGTTGGTCATTTTACAATCTCCCTCCAATTAGAATCCATTTCCTAATACCTAGTCCATTATGAAAGGGATTCAGCAATAAAGTTATTTCACTTCCAATTTAATGACGGCCTTCGTGAAGGCTAGCGGTTGATCCATATGAAATACGGCTTTGTGAGCGTCCCACGGAAAGAGAACATACGCCATACCTTCTGTTATTTTCATGACATGCTGCGTCGCGCCTTCATACTTTTCAACATCTCGATCCTCGCTGTAAGGAATGGCGACCGAGAGGTTTCTCAGATCCTCTAAAGCGGCATACTCAGTTCCCTTGAGGACCACTTGGATGTCGATATATTTCCGATGTGCTTCGAATTGTGCTTCGGATAAAGGCTTCGTAGTGCCTGACTGAAAGAAGAGAAAGCCCCCATCAAATGGGTAGCGCTCCCCCTCCTTCCATTCAGCGATCCCTTGCATCGTCGCAAGTGCTTTATCCAGATTAGGGAGAATGGACTGATAGTGTTCCAAACGCTCAATTCGTTCAATAATCATAGTCCAGACACGCTTTCTATTGAGTATTTTCGGCAAGTCTAATGGCATAATCAATGGCATTTTCCAAGCTAAGCTCACTTGCTGTCCATTTACCTGCTTGGTCAAAGGCCGTGCCGTGGTCAACCGATGTACGGATAATCGGCAAGCCCAGCGTAATATTCACGCCCTCTACAGCTTTCCAGGAGCTCGTCTCTTGATCATAGATAAATCCGAGCAATTTCAACGGAATATGACCTTGGTCATGATACATGGCAACCACGATGTCGTACATGCCACCTCTAGCTTTGGAAAACAGCGTATCCGCTGGCAACGAACCAAATGCATTAATGCCTTCTGCTTTCGCCGCTTCCACTGCTGGATTAATATGCTCAATTTCCTCTGTGCCAAAAAGACCATTTTCACCACAGTGAGGGTTCAGTCCAGCAATAGCAATTCTCGGGTTAACAATCCCCAGATCTTTACATGCCTTATCAGCAATACGGATGACATCCAGTACCCGTTGTTTGGTTGCGCGGTCACAGGCTTCACGTAAGGACACATGAGTGGATACGTGAACTACACGCAGGTTGCCGTCAGCCAGCATCATCGTATATTTCTCTGTATTCGTTAGATCACCATAAATCTCCGTATGACCTGCATAGTGATGCCCTGCAGCATTCATCGCTTCTTTATTCAGTGGATTCGTTACGGTCGCATCAATGTCCTTCGCAAGTGCCAGCTCGATCACTTTCTTCACATATTGGAAGGCCGCGTCGCCGCCTGTTACGGACACTTCAGCAATTTGGAAATCAGCCATATTCACAAGGCCCAAATCAACCAAATCAATCGTTCCATACGTGTAAAGGCCATCTTTAGGATTCTCTACGACATTTACCTTCAGGTCTAATTCTGGATGCTGTGCAAGATAATATTCGATAACCGATTGATCACCTACCAGCAGCGGACGACAACGGTCATACAATTCAGGCTTGGAGAACGCTTTGATGGATATTTCAGGACCGATGCCAGCAGGATCACCTAATGTAATACCAATTATTTTTGTCATGGTTGGTCTCCTTTATTTCATCCCATTGGTTTGGTTGTCTGCAATCACTCGACGAAGGGCTTCAAAGCCTTGGTCTGAAAGTTGATTGAACGGTGCACGGCATTTACCGACCGGGAATCCTAATTCAGCAACAGCATACTTCACGATCGTGTTCGGATTACCAAATTTGAAGCAATCTCTAAAGGAACGAATGGAGTCCTGATATTGACGTGACGCTGCAATGTCGCCTGCAAGGAATTGTTCATAAATCTGTGCCATGGTAAAAGGATACACATTGGAGCAGCCCGCCACACCACCTGTACCGCCAGCCAATAAGGTCCACAGAATGAGAGAATCATTACCTGACAAGACCGCAAAGCCTTCCTGATCACGCGTGTGTTCAATATACTGAAGAATATTATCAAAGTTCCCACTGGAATCCTTTACACCGACAATGTTGTCGATTGTACTCAGCTTGCCGACTGTTGCCGGAGCAATCGCATTCCCTGTACGTGCCGGAATATTATAGAGAACGATGGGCAGGTCCACCTGTTCAGCGACGGTTTTGAAATGTGTGTACAGTTCATCTTGTGAAGCAGCTGCAAACCCAGGTGTAATAATGGACAAGACATCTACCCCGATGTCTTTCGCTTTCTTCGATAGACGAATGGTATCTAGTGTGCTATTCGAGCCCGTTGAAGCGTACACAGGGATTCGTCCAGCCACTTGATCCACGGTCGTTTTCATAATTTCACACTTTTCATCTTCAGACAGGATATATCCCTCACCGTTTGTCCCGAACACAAAGATCCCGTGTACACCATGCCCAATTAGGCGGTCAATCTGCACTCTTAGTTCATCATAGTTAACACTTTCATCAGCATTCATAGGTGTAATAATCGGGGCGATAATTCCTTTAATATCTACCATTCCGGCTTCCTCCTAATCGTTTCATCCTTATGGCTCTTCTACAATGCCTATAGCACTTCTAAATAAATGTTTCTTGCGTCATCGGGTGTCACTTCACGCATATTGTTCACCAACAGACGTGTCACCTGCATACCCGCTTCAACCAATCCCTCCAGATCACCCTCTGGCACATTGAACGTCTTCAGGCTTGTTGGGATTTCAAGAACGGCAACGATTCGTTCCAGCTCTGTAATGATATATTTCGATTTTTCATCCACGGATAGATTAGGGTTACCGCCTCTTACTACACGATCATATACTTTGGCTAAGTGTTCTTTAATGACCGGCTCGTTAAAACGCATAACCGGTGTCAGCAAGATGGCATTCGACACGCCGTGTGGAATGTGATATTTGCCACCAAGCGGGTAAGACAGAGCATGAATGGCTGTCGTACCTGAAGATGTAATCGCGACACCTGCATAGAATGAACCCAGTAGCATGTTATTTTTCGCATCAAGTGCTTCTGGATTGGTACAAGCTTCAATAATGTTATTCATAATCAAATCAAGTGCTTCCATTGCAAATGTATTGCTGAACGGATTAGCCTTCGTTGAGGTGAAGCATTCAATCGCGTGGCACAAGGCATCTACCCCTGTAGCTGCTGCGATTGGTTTTGGCAACTTTTTAATCAGGCGGCCATCCAGAATCACATAATCAGCAATCATTTCAGGATTCACAATGCCAACTTTCAGCTCTTTTTCCGGCACAGCAACGATGCTATTTGGTGTTGCCTCAGCACCTGTTCCTGCAGTGGTTGGAATCATTAAGGAAGCTACCTGCTTTTTGGCCAAAAGCGGGTTGTCCAACAAATCCTTCACCGTGTAAGCATCTGTGGCCAGGATGGAGGCCAGTTTTGCTACGTCCATCACACTGCCGCCACCGACCGCAATGATGAAATCCGCTTTTTCGTTTTTGAACCGATCCACAATGTCTTGTGCTTGATGATAGCTAGGTTCTGCTGGAATTTCAGAAATAATAGTATATTCAATAGCTTTACTAGTAAGAATTTGTTCCGGGATTGCGATTAATCCAGCACCCAACACACCTTTATCCGTGAAGATAACAACCTTTTTAATATCGGCTGACAGAATGGTGTCCAATTGTTCCAGCGCATGCTCACCTGCGAAAATATTCTTAGGCATTTTCAAACTGTAATCTACTAACATGTCTGTTCCTCCTGCTCTATGATTTGCTTATTAAGATCGTCAAATAATTCTTTAGGCCCGAACCCGCCAGACTTGGTGATCACCTGGATCGGCTTATCCTTCCACATCATCTCGGATAACACAACCCCCTGACTGATTTCACAGAGTGGTGTTACTTCATTAATCTTCAAGACCTGCATCGACTGGAATAAAGTATCACCACCAGTGAATAGTAAGGTCCGATTTATATTTCTATTAAGTAATTGTTTCGACAAATTCCCCAAAGACTGTGCTATTCTAAAACGAAATTCTGAAGATGGAACATGATTAGACTCTCCGTAAGATTCCAAATTATTCATGGTATAATCGCTGAGTGTTTCGAATATGATTAACTCATTTTCGAGCATGTCCACAAGATAGGATTCGAGACTTTCCTGTCCATCCCTACTTCCCCAATAATCTGTCTCCAGCAGTTGACGGGGGCTTAATGAATAGCGCTTACATTTTTTCGTTTCAGCATACTCAATTTGCTGTCTGGTAATAGGATTAACGGATCCGCAGATGACAACTAACGGTTCATGAATAGCTGCCTTGTGAGCTGCTCTATTTGAAAAAATAGTATCAGCTAAAACCTTAGCAAACCCGGCACATCCAATGGTAATGTCTGAAATATTATGCTTTTTTAATGCAGTCATGATTTGAAGTAGCTGTTCGTCTGTTTCACTATCAAAGAGCAGCAAGCCCGCTCTGGCTTCTTCGATCTGATCATCACGAATCAATTGAGTATCTACATTGGCCTCGTCTAGAAGCCTTTTGGGAATATTACTTTCTGCAACAGGCTCATAAGGATCTTGACCAAACACACTTTCCGCAACCAACTGTCCATTGATGTAAAGGTTACCATCACGAACAATTCGGTTTATTTCTGGAAAAGCGGGTATAAAAGAAATGGTCTTCTCCGGGAAATGATCCAGAACAGCTTTGATTTCACTGCTGATATTTCCCCTCAAAGCAGAATCAACTTTTTTATAAATGAAGGGCACTTGAACCTTCTTGGATTGTTCTATAAGGCTACTGATTATGTTGTAGGAATCGGTGAATGACAGATAGCGACTTTCCGTATCAATAACCAACACTTCCAGGTCATCCTCTAGTAATTCGTAGTCAATAACTAGATCTGCTGTGACTAAGGTTTTCACGCCTAGGTTCGCGAACTGAACCCCCGTATCTAAAGCTCCCGTAAAGTCATCAGCGATCACCAGTAATTTCAGCATCAACTCACCCCCTCTTTGATTACAATTTTATTTTATAGCCATACTAATGATTAAGTAACCTTATACACGAACCAAATGTTTCTTTTTGAAACGATTAATGAATGATTGTATTATTAGTTTTGATTTCGCATTATAATCGTTTATAAATGAAACGTTTTTCTGGAGGAGGCGAAGTCTGGTGACCCAAAAAATCAAATTACTCGGTATTGCACCTTACGAAGAATTAAATCATTCCATGACAATTGTCGGGGAACAATTTGAGGAGATTGATATCAAGATTTACACTGCCGATTTAGAAGAAGGACAACAATTAGTCTCTGAATTATCCGTAGACAACTATGATGCTATTATTTCTAGAGGTGGCACGGCTAGCTTACTTCATAAGTCCGTCTCCATCCCTGTGATCGATGTATCTATTTCCGTGTATGATATTTTGGGTGCCATAAAGCTTGCTAACAACTATACTAGTAACTTTGCCATTGTAGGATATCCCAGCATTACAGAAGCCGCCCACCTGATCTGCGATATTTTGCAATATAATATAAAAATTATTACCTTAGATAACTCTTCGAGTGCTGATAACTTATTAGACCAATTAAAAGATGAGCATTACGAAATGGTACTGTGTGATGCCGTTACTCATAAGATTGCCCTGAGTAAATCAATTAATACGATACTGATTACCTCCGGGATCGAGAGTATCAAGCATGCCTATCGACAAGCTATTTCCCTGGTACATGATCTTAAAAAAATCAAACAAAAGAATGAGCTACTAACCGCATGTTTTCATACGCAATCGCAGAAAGTCGCCATTTTCGATAATGAACTAGGAAGCGTTTTCTCTAATATCGATGAGAAGCTAGAAAAATCAATTCGTCACTTTCTCACAACCAAAGGGACTTTAAACGGTGAACAACAATTCTATCACACACATAATACACAGGTTTATCAGCTCAAAATAAAGCAACTCGACATAGAGGATGGGTACGTGCTCTGTGAAGTGAAGCATTCAACGCCTCCCCTAATCAACAATAGCTTCGGTGTGAAGTACCTGAATAAAGCTGAGATCGAAGAAATTATAAATAAAAAGCTCTTATTTACCTCTTATATCCAGGAAGCCTCTAAAAATCAGATCGAAAAGTTAGGCTCCTATTACAATGCCATGCTGATTTTTGGAGAGAGCGGCACGGCTAAGACCAGCTTGGCCTACACAGCCTACCTTAAGCAAAAAAATCATACGAATAATCTAATTGTTATTCATTCTGAGCTCGTTAACGAACGAACATGGAAATACCTGCTGAATTCATCGAATGGCCCTTTAGTAGAAATGGGTAATACGCTATTATTCAAAGATATTGAACAAATGAACATTCAAGATGTAGAGAAGCTGCTAACTATTATTAGTAATACCAAGCTGCTGCAAAAAAATAATATTTTATTTACCTACAGTACGAACGGTGCGGATCAAGACAAACAAATCTTCAATCAAATTATGACCCAATTGGATTGTGGCAGTATTTACTCGCCTTCTATTGAAGAGAGAAAAAATGAAATGTCTGGGATCATCACCCTTCTGCTCAATAAAACGAATATTGAATGTAACAAGGAAGTCATCGGCTTTGATCCTAAAGCTTTAAGGGAATTACTGAACTTTGATTGGCCAGGAAATCTTAATCAGCTTGAGCAAACCATTAAAAAGTTAGTTCTGTATTCTAATTCATATTACATTTCAGAGCATCAAGTGCTGGAAGTGCTAAAGCATGAAAGAACTGAATTGCCGTCCGCTAATATTACTGCTAATCTGACACAGCATCTGGTTGAGGATAAGACGCTTTTCGACTATACTACCGAAATTGTTAACGCTGTTCTTGAGCAAAACAAGGGCAATCAAACGAAGACGGCTAAGCAGCTAGGTATAAGCAGAACAACGCTATGGCGATATCTTAAGATAGATTAGTGCCTTGACCGGGTCACATGAGAAGATAGCTTCTACAAGCGACTGTAATCATGTTCGGTCAAGATGCCAGCTATACAGGCACTATACATGATCCATAAATGAGGAAGTACACCCATGCGGTCGGTGAATACGATCGCTGAACTGCTCCCATCATAGTAGACGGTAGAAGCATCGGAACTTCTATTGCTACTATGATGGGATTTTTTGCAATGTAAATAATCCCCCAGCTCTTGTCACTGAACTGAGGGAGAAACCGACCTAACCGTTATTTGTTTTTTTCTACAGTCTGTTGATTAAGAACTGATAAGCCATTTGGTCAGCTTCATTTCCCATCGTTGGGCCATGATTAGCTTGGGAGACCGATATATACATCGCTTCCGCATCAGCAGATAGCAGAGCTTTATACAGCCTTTCACTTTGCTCAATAGGCACAAGCGGATCTTGTCCCCCGTGCAAAATTAAGATGGGTGGACCATCGGCGTCTACATAGCTGATCGGACTGCATTTCTTCGCCAACTCCAGGTACTTCCAATCCTCATCATTTGTGTCGCCACTCTCAAGTAATTGATACAAATCTTTTATCGACTTTCCTGATCCAGATAAACCAAGAATGTTGGATATTACATCCTCTGTAGATTGACTGGTATTGTCGACCTCAGTTCCTGATACATTTACGGATTCATGCACACTGTTCCTGATGAACTCTATTAAGTCAGCTGGAGCATAAAAAATGGTTGCTGCTTTTACATCACTGGAGAAGTCGAGATTACCGCCGACGTCGCCTTCCATTTCACTGTTGTTGGCACTCAACGCCACCATGGCAGCTAAATGTCCACCAGCAGAGTTCCCTAGAACTCCAATCCGTTCTGGATCAATATGATACTCTTCTGAATTCGCTTTCAAATAACGAATTACTCCCTTGCAATCATGGATACACGCAGGGAAAGCAGATTGGGTAGACAAACGATAAGACGGCGATACAACAGTAAAGCCTTGCTCTACTAGTCTTACAAGCTCGCGAAAATATACTGCTTTTTGAGTCACCTGCTGGTATTCTCCGTGCATCCAGCCTCCACCAAAGTAATAAACGATGCATGGTCCTGGTGTTTTTTGGTTAAGGTCCTGATATATATCCATTTTTAAAGTATGAGGCTCTCCATTGTCCAGGGTCACATCCGCAAAGGGCACATCCTTGAAGCGTGGCGGGCGCCCTGGTGGACATAATGGTTTTTTAGGCATCTGTTTAGTCAATTTTGTTCCTCCTTTACAATCTATTTAAAAGTTATAAAGAAAGTTTTGTCCATCATACAGGGAACAAAAGCATCGCACCAACAGTCAGCGCCAAAATCCGAATGATATACATCGGAACTGAAAACGCCCAGAAATGGGATAGCTTATATTTACCCATTCCAAAGATCATTGCTGGCATTCCATCAACTGGCATATACCCGCCATTCCATGCGGAGACAACAACTGCAACTGCTGCTGCTGTAGGGTTCAGTCCCAGACTGATGCTGGCTGCAATCGCAATAGGTGCAAAGATATATACAGAACCCATAGCTGCCCCAGTAAAGGTTGCACAAGTACTAGTTAAGAGTGCAAAGATCAGAATCAGCATAAATGGACTGAGGTTCGTCCCAAATGAATTCGCTACATAGTCACCAACCATAGCCGTAAAGCCAGTCTCAGCTAAAGTATTGGCTACACCGATTACCCCCGCCATTAACAGGATCACAGGTGCTCCCATATTATCTCGAACTTCCTTGAAATCAAGCACATTGATGATTAATAAGAATGCTGCTGCAATACCAGGAATGACATATGCAATCTCACCTAATACACTCATCAGCATCATACCAACAACACCTATAATAAAAGCAGCAATGGTAGCGGTTTCCTTCCATGCAGGCATGGTGGAAACATCAGCCGTAGCAGCCGCCTCTTTAACTCCAGCATTCCCCTCTTCGGTGTCTGGATAATCTGGCAGAAAACGATAAGCAACCAAAGCCCATACTAAAAATCCAAGCGCCAGGATGAAGTTCACAACAGCGAATTTAGACATCGAAAGCCCACCGGTGAATCCGGCTGTTTCTAATACGCTTACAGTAATACCATAAAAGAGTGCTACGTTAATGGGAAGCAAGGGGTGGTTCGTCGCAAATCCTAACGGCAACATTAGCTTGGATGTAGGCATTTTTTTATTGTAAGGAATAGCCGATACGATGGACAGAATCAGTACATAATAGCCGGTGGAACCCGCGCCTGCCAAGCTGGCACCGAGCATAACCACGATAACTAAAAGAACGTAACTTTTATATCCGCCCTTATTAACCAGCTTGATCATAGCGGACTGAACCTTACCAATGAAATGCGTCTTCATAAGTGCGGCCATAACGACCATGAATCCGGCAATCATAATAACACTGGAATTAACGAAGCCTGCAAAAGCCTCTGGAACCGTTGCCAGACCAGTGACTACTAATAATAGACAAGCAATGAGCGGCGGTGCACCAAAGGCAAATTTGTCTGACATGATCATTACAATCATCAGGACCAAGATACCCAAGGCGAGAATCATTTCCATTGTCATTTTTATCTATCCTCTCTTGAAGTAGTTAGTTTATCGTTTTTGTTGAAAGCGCTTTATATGCAAAATAATAATATTTTTCGTTTCTCTAAATAAGAAATTACACGAATTCATTCGTTTCTTTTTAGAACACTTTTGTTAAAAATATGAGTATTTTAAAGAATGGGATAATAAATCGTTTCATTTGTTAACGATTACTCATTTTTGAGATTCCAAATATCGGTATTTACACGCTGATAGCAGTGCAATAAACCATGTTGAAGAATTTCCGCTGCTTTAAAAAGTCATCTCTGCTGCTCTTAGTATGTGTAAATGTGGTGTGATCTACCATTCATGATCTTATTTGCCGCACAACTTGATACCACGCAACCAGGAAGAAATGCTGGCTTTGAACCCAGTGATTGATGCAAGCCATTACTGTCACACGACACGTGCATAAATGCCTTCCACTGAATACCTCTCCCTTTCTGGTGTTCGTCACCCCATCACGCGCAGCATCTGCTGTTTTTAGGCATAGAAAAGGCAGGCACACCATTTGGCGTACCTGCCCATTCTGGAGTGCCTGCCCATTCTAGCGCACCTGCTTCCCACAAGTTCGGACAAGCAAAGACGGACACTAAATCGTGTCCGTTGCTGGTATTACATAGCATTCTTTATATAATTCAATTCTTAATTTGCTTCATCTTACTGACTGGCCAGGGTTAGATTTATAGTTAGATTTATTGGTTAGCTAATCTAGCCTGCTCTTTTCTCAGCTTTTCAGGAGTAACATCATCATTATTCGGATCATAAATGGTAGAATTCAAAAGGATGCTTTTCACAGACCCCCGAAAGATTTGAAGGTATTCCTTGCGGAGGTTAGTCTGTTCGTTTTTTTCAATTTCAGTTAATCCAACTTCGTTTGCTTTTCTTGCGAGCTGATTAATTCTGTTTAACATTGTACGCATGTGTATACCTCCATATTCAAGATTTCGGAATTGGTTGTCTTTCAAATTTAATTATCTTTATATAAAGATATAATATTTTGCAGTCTTTGTCAATACCTTGTTCCGAGAAAGATAATACTTTGGATTGCTTACACAAAAAGAATACAATCAGCCGATTCACGCTGCCTCTATCACGCCTGTGGTGAACGAGCAAAAACGGACACCAAATGGTGTCCGTTACTCGTACTACATATGGAGGCGAGGGGAGTCGAACCCCTGTCCGAAGATAACGCCACATAAGCTTCTACGGGTGTAGTCACAGTTTTGATGTCACCCGAGTATCGCCCCGTAACCGGCTATACTTTGGGTCAGCCTGATTGTCTTCTTCAGTACACCCCAGGCGGAGATGTAACAGCGTATCCCACTATAGGTTAGCCCCTACATCCGGCACATGGGCGATGCAGGAGAGGAGCACGCTCACAGGTTATTAAGCTGCGAAAGCGTAGTTAGTTTGTTGTTTGCCGTTTAATAGGCTTTAGCGTTGATGAAGTGGACGCGTCCCCACTACCCGCTACTCATGCTCGAACTATCCCCGTCGAATCCAAGAACGCCCCCTCATTAAGAAGGGCCTGGATTAAGACCGGCAAGGCCGGGAATAAGCATCTAATCTAGCCACAAAAAATAACTTCCATAACAATACTGCTTAGTTAGTATAGCATAATTCCGTCTCTAAATACAGACATCCTGCTATACTAAAGGTGTATAAAATACATCCAAAACAGGTCATTCAAGGCTACCACAGCAGGAAACACCTATCCTGCCAGCTCTTTCATGAACTGCAGGTGACCGCCCTGAGGATCAACTACTTTGTTAAGTCACTGCTTTCTTTAGTCACCCAACTTCTCTAGTCACCACTTATCCTGTTGGCCAGTGTCTCTCCATCAGATAAGTTATCACCCTATCTCTTGCCCTTAACTCTGTCATCCAAAGCCCGAAGCCTTAAATTAACGAGCGATCTTCTGCTTCTCACGCAGTGCACGCTGGATATCACGCTGTGCATCACGCTTGGCTGCCGATTCGCGCTTGTCGAACTGCTTCTTACCTTTACCAAGACCTAGCAGCAGCTTGGCATAGCCATTACGCACATAGATCTTCAAAGGTACGATCGAGTAGCCCTCCTGCTTGGACTGGCCCAGCAGCTTCACAATCTGCGCCTTGTGCAGCAGCAGCTTCCGAGTACGGGTCGGATCATCCGGATTGCTACGATTCCCCTGCTCGAACGGGCTGATGTGCATATTGTGAATATGAATCTCTCCATTACGAATAGTAGCGAATGCATCTCCGATATTCGCGCGTCCATTGCGCAGCGACTTGATCTCGGTTCCGGTCAAGACCATGCCCGCCTCATAAGTATCCTCAATAAAATAATCGTGGGAAGCCTTTTTGTTCTGGGCCAGCACTTTTCCGTCCGCTTTCTTCGCCATGAGATTCACTCCTTCATCCACTAATTGCACGCAACCACTCATCTCAGACTTCACACTGTAGATGTCCTACTTCATCACACTGTCACGCAGAAATCACCGTGAAAATAACAGTCAGAATAGGGCCTCTGTTCATCATGTAAAAGTCAGATACGACGAATACCCCGTCTGCGTCAGAGCTTTATTGTACCAAATTTGGCTCCCTCAAGGCAAGGAAGCGCATCATTTACTCACAGGCGTTGGCAACCCTGCAATCAAGTGCATGTCATGCCCGCTGTTCATTTACGCATTGGAAGCATTCCTTGGAATCATACTGATCACTTACCCACTGCTGTCCATTCTAACTCAATCAGGAAATCTCCATGCCAGACTTACCCATCACAAGCATCTCACAATAGCAATACGGCATCGGCTATCCTTATAGGGAGTACCGATGCCGTGACTGTTTACCGATATGTTATCCTGTTACTACTGTTACTACTGTTACTACTGCTGCTACCCGCTCACCATCTCTGGCTCGCAGCCGTTCCATTATGCTATTTTCGGCATGCTCACTTTAGAGTGTCTTTCCAGGTCTTCGACTGGTGTTGCCTGCAGAGTGCTCCCCACAAGCCTTTTCACAATATCATTTCTCTTGCCGAATTACTTCTTTTTCTTCCGGACAAAGGCTGCCGTGCCGTTGCCATTGCCATTACTCTTGCTCTTCCGCTTGCGGCGCGATCCACCGTTTCCTCCAGGGGCTGCTCCTTCACCGATGAAAATCCCGCTCTCACTGGTCCGCTTACGGCGCCCTTGACCACCGGAGCCATTACCACCGACAGCAGATGCTGGGGAGTTGTAGCCACCCTTACCGCTACCGAAGCCAAAGCTGCGCTGCTGTGTAGGCTGATCTGCTCTCGGTGTCCCCTGTTCAGGCCCGCCTTTGCGACCATTCCCACCGGACTTCGCCGGGTTGCCGGTCTTGGACTTCGGCTTGCCGCGTTCGCCTTGGCGACCTCGGTGATCTTCGCTACGTGAAGAGCCCTTGCCTCGTCCTCCGCCAAATCTGCCGCCGCCACCTTCAGGACGGCCACCATCCGCACGATCTGGTCGCCCACGCTCGCGGCGTGGCTTCATATCGACCATCTCGAAGTCAATCGTATGCTCATCCATATTGACACGAGCGACGCGAATCTTGACCTCATCCCCGATGCGGAACACCTTGGAGGTGCGCTCACCAATCAAGGCCATATGCTGCTCATCAAAATGATAGAAATCATCGGTCAATCCGCTCAGGCGAATCAGACCTTCGACGGTATTCTCCAGCTCGATGAACATACCGAAGCCTGTCACGCTGCTGATAATCCCATCGAATTCCTGCCCGACCTTATCGAGCATGTATTCTGCTTTCTTCATCTGCTCGGTATCCCGCTCAGCATCTACTGCTACCCGCTCACGCTCAGAGGATTGCTGTGCGATGTCATGCATACGGCTTGCCAAATACTCCTGGCGATCGGCCGGAAGGAGCCCACCATGCTCAATGACCTCGCGAATGACGCGGTGGATGACCAGATCGGGATAACGACGGATTGGCGAGGTGAAATGGGAGTAATATTCAGCTGCCAGCCCGAAGTGCCCCGTCATCGACGCATCGTATTTCGCCTGCTTCATAGAACGCAGCATCATCGTACTGATGACGGTCTGCTCCTTGGTACCCTCGATCGATTCCAGTAAGCTCTGGAGTGCACGCGGATGAATCGCATTACCACGACCCTTCACCTGATGTCCGAAGTTCGCAGCAAAGGCCATGAAGTTCTGCAGCTTCTCCTGATCCGGGTCCTCATGAATCCGGTAGATGAACGGTACCTTTAGCCAGTGGAAATGCTCAGCGACCGTCTCATTCGCTGCCAGCATGAATTCCTCGATGATCTGCTCGGCGATCGTCCGCTCTCTTTTGACAATATCAACCGCCTTGCCCTCTTCGTCCACGATGACCTTCGCCTCGTCGAAGTCAAAGTCCACCGCTCCGCGCTTCATCCGCTTGTTGCGCAGCTTGAGCGCCAGCTCCTTCATGAGTCGGAAGTTATCGACGAGGTCGGCATAGCGTTCCATCACTTCCGGGTCCTCTTCCTCCAGAATGATGCGAACATTCTTATAGGTCATCCGTTCCTTGGTCTTGATCACACTGGTGAAAATATCATGGCGCACGACCTTCATCTGCTCATCGAATTCCATCTCGCATGACATGGTCAGTCGATCCACTTGCGGGTTCAAGGAACAGATTCCATTCGACAGGCGGTGCGGCAGCATCGGAATAACACGGTCCACAAGATACACGCTACAGCCCCGATTATATGCCTCCTGGTCCAGCTTGGAATTCTCCCGCACATAATAGCCCACATCGGCGATATGCACACCCAGCAGGTAATGTCCGTTCTCCAGTCGCTCTACATTGACCGCATCATCCAGATCCTTGGCATCCTCACCATCAATCGTTACGATCGTCTTGCCGCGCAGGTCACGACGCCCCTGACGGATGATCTCATCCTCCGTAATGGCATCAGGTGCAGCCTCTGCCTCTGCCATGACCTCCTCCGGGAATGCTTCCGGAAGCTGATGCTTACGGATGACAGAGAGGATATCGATACCCGGATCATCCTTATGACCAAGAATCTCAATAATCTCTCCCTCTGCCGCTGCCCGTCCCTCTGGATAATTGACGATCTTGACGACCACCTTCTGCCCGTTCACCGCTCCATTGAAGGATGGCTGTGGGATGAAGATATCCCGATTCACACGCTTGTCATCTGGCAGCACAAATCCGTATACCTCATGGCTCTGGAAGACACCTACGATCTGGGTGATGCCACGGGTAACGATACGCACCACTTCGCCCTCCAGGCGCCCGCCAGAAGGTCCGCTCGATGTGACACGGACCAGAACAGTATCCCCATTCATAGCCCCTTTGAGGTCATTCGCATGAATGTATACATCCTTCGATTCCCGATCCTCAGGAATGAGAAAAGCAAAACCCTTCGCATGAGACTGCAGCCGACCGCGGATCAGGTTCATCCGTTCCGGCACCCCGTAACGATTGTTGTGTGTCAGCAGAATTTGTCCGCTTTCCTCCAGCGCATTCAGCACCTTCAGGAACTCCCTGAAATCAGATGCCTCTTCAATGCCGAAATGCTGCTCCAGCTCCTGGTAGGTCATAGGTTTATAAGCGGTCTCCCGCATAAACTCCAAAATTGCTTCTTTCGTTATCATGTGTATTGTCCACCTCGGGTGCCCTGTAATTTTGACCTGTGCGTATTGGCGATGTAGCCCCAGGCCAATGCGTCACTGCTGTGCCGGGTACATCCGAAGTCTGCTCCAGAACATACCTTTTCTGTACAGCAGACCTTAGTATACTCATACCCTAGTATACACCATATTAATCCACAGCATCCGTATAGGATGACCCATTATCCTTTTTAAGATTCGAATCCGCATTTTCATTCACAAAAAAAACCCTCGTTTCATTGTGAAACGAAGGCTTTCGTATTTCCTTGATTAAGTATAGATAGCAACCACAATCGATACGATCATGAACGCCGCACCCAGACCTGCAGTAGCACGCTGGAGCACCAGATCCATACCGCGAGCTTTGGTTTTACCGAACAGATGCTCAGCTCCACCAGAGATGGCACCGGACAAGCCTGCGCTCTTACCTTTTTGCAGCAATACTACGGTAACCACAGCCAGGGACAACACTACAAGCACAATCTTCAAGAACAATTCCATGTTAATCCACCTCCTATGAGACTGCATCTGATCTTCAAGAACCCAATACAGCAACATGTATGTCAAATGATGATTATCTGTAATTAGGGCCAAGCATAATGCTTAAAACACCAATTTCATTCTATCATACCCCACGGAGGTTGACAACCTGATTTACGTGATTAGCTTTTTCGGTTGCTCCTAAAATGAAAATTTGGTTCATGGAATAGCAACAAAGTAGATCATTACAAAAACGATGCTAATGGAGCTCCATTTTCTTAATTCACAAAACTTCAAGGGCCTCTGTGGCACTTGCATTTGAGTTGAGAAGGCGTTGCATGTATTGGTATAATAAGACAATTCATTCTTATTACAAAATTCCAAGCTACAACAAAGGAGACAATTACATGACAGTGCAACAGCAAGCGGCCAAGGAGTCCTTGATTGAATGGTTGTCACACGAGCAAGAGCTGGGGCATAAGCCTCGCAGGATTGAGCCAGCGGGAGAGTTCGAACTGCACGGCATGCGCTACTACATATTTAAGTACAAGAAGAATCTACTGGGTGGTTGGCTGATTGGGGTATGCGGCGGTTATGAGAGCCCCGAGGATGCGCAGCACTGCGGTCACGTATTCAGTGAGATGCAGCCTTATAATCCATCTACAGCCGAGCAGGATGCCATCGCGATGGTGGAAATGATTCGTGAATATTGGATGCAGCAAGCTGCAGCTTATGAAGCCGCTGGAGAAGCTCCAGCGCAGGGAGGCTCATCGGATTCCGATAACTTCGATGACTCCGACGACTCTCCGGGGCTATTTACCGGATTCGTGCTACTGAATTCTTCTGAGTTCAATGAAGAACAGATCAAAGCGAATCTGCTTCAAGACTGGAGCATCTCGGTTGATGCTACCGTGGCGGAGGAAGACCATTCTCGTGAAGATCAGGACGGCCCGACTCCCCTGGTCTTTGAAGCAGAGGGCTGTATGATCGCTGTCAGCTTCGTGAATGCCCCTGTTCCTGATGATGAAGCAGTACATAATGCAGCCAGTAATTATCTCTGGCCCGAGGCAGAAGAGGTCACTCGCACCCATGTCGCCCAGATCATCATCGCTGTATTCAAGCGGGAGAGCTCTCTGCTAGATACCGCTGCCGTATACACCAAGCTGGCTTCCAGCTGCCTTAAGCTACCTAATGCGATCGGACTGTACTCCTCGGGAACGGTATTCCAGCCTTCGTTCTTTCAAGAGGTAACGGAGGACATGAAGGCCAATGAGCAATTCCCGTTGTTAAATTTGGTATACTTCGGGTTGGTACGGACAGAGAATGGAGTGAGTGGCTATACGATTGGGTTGAACTCCTTTGGCAAAGATGAGATTGAAGTGCTCGAAAGCCCTGCTTCTCCTGCTGAGCTCCGCGATTTTCTGGCGGATATAGCCTGGTATATTATCAGTTATAATGTTACCTTGCGCGATGGAGAGACCATTGGTTTCACTGAGGAGCAGAAGCTGGCCATTCGTCGCTCGGCTGGCGTGAATATCCAGGGAGACACACTTAAGATTCAGTTCTAGTAGCTCATGTATCTGACTTATACACTGTCATGAATAACATTCAATCATTCAGGAGGTTAAGCCCCCATGCAGCCCCAGACCATTCAACTGGATGCCTTTCAGGTAGTTGGCTACCGATTGGAAGCCACTGTTCAGGAATTTGAAGCAGGGCTAGGCCAAGACACATATCATGCCCTGGTCAATCGTAAGCATGAGCTATCCTCCATAAATCAAGATGAGGTATTACTCATCCAGATATACCCTGAAGATGAGGGATTCGATCCCAAGAGCGACACCTTCTCACATATTATCGGATACCGTACAGCTGGTTATAGTAGAGGCGCCGTCCGAACTCATTATACATCATCTCAATAAGAGCTCTTATGTCCGATATACGCATGTTGGCCCCGAGTCTGCATTAGATGAGACCTATGAATACCTTTATCAAGAGTGGATTCCGTCTCAAGGCTATGAGCTTGGTGACTACGATTTTGAGGTATGGGGAGCTGCTTACCAGCCTGAAAGCGAAGCGAATAAGATCGAGCTGTACATTGCGATTAATTAAAACGGCTCATTGAGGGGAGGAGCGTCCATGCCTGTGCCTTATCAGGTTGGCATATTTTTGTTCAACGAGGTGGAAGTGCTGGATTTCGCTGGGCCCTTTGAGGTGTTCTCGATCACTGAGACGCAAGCCTTCCACAAGAACGAAGCTGGGGCGGCCGTGACAGCTAAGGCCTTCACCGTGCATACGGTATCAGCGGACGGAGCCATGATTACGGCACGTAATGGACTTCAGGTACAGCCGGGTCACAGCTTTCAGACCTTGCCTGTCGTTGATCTACTCATTGTCCCAGGCGGCTATGGCGCGGAGGAAATTGAAATACGCAAGCCAGAGGTACTGGAATGGCTGCGTGAACAGGCACAGAACAAGGTGCAGATTGCCTCTGTCTGTACAGGAGCATTACTGCTTGCTGAGGCTGGGCTACTCGACGGTCGTTCAGCCACTACACATTGGATGGATCTGGAGCGCCTTGCCCGAGACTATCCTGCCGTACAGGTCCAAAGTGGCGTCAAATACGTGGATGAGAACGATATCATTACCTCTGGAGGAATATCGGCAGGTATTCATATGTACCTCCATCTCGTCAGTCGCTATCTAGACGTAGAGACAGCCCTTCAGACAGCTAGACGCATGGAATACGATTGGAAAGCTCCTGATTGACGAGGATGCATACGTGCAAGCCCGATTACTCAGAGTGAGCACATACAGATTAGTTATCTAGATGTCAGGTGACGACCCTTGGTTGTACACCTCAGCAAGTACGATACGTTTGCGAGCCCATATGCAAAAGAAAAAGCGGACCCGCAGGTCCGCTTTTTGTCGTGGAATAAGCCCTCATACAGAAGCACCTTATTGTGTAAGGATACTACAGTACATCAGCACTCATTCCTATGCTAAGCACACATTCCAAGTCTTCAGGTGAAGACGTCAGGAACCGTTACTTATTTTTTCAGGTTGTAGAAGGATTTCAGGCCGTTGTATTGTGCCAATTCACCCAGCTCGTCTTCGATGCGAAGCAGTTGGTTGTATTTTGCAATACGGTCTGTACGGGAAGGTGCACCCGTTTTGATTTGGCCAGCATTAGTAGCAACCGCGATATCAGCGATTGTGCTGTCTTCGGACTCACCGGAACGGTGGGAGATAACAGCTGTGTAACCAGCGCGTTTTGCCATTTCGATCGCATCGAAAGTCTCAGTCAATGTACCAATTTGGTTCACTTTGATCAGGATAGAGTTACCGATGTTTTCTTCGATACCTTTGCCCAGACGCTCAGTGTTAGTAACGAACAGATCGTCACCCACCAGTTGGATTTTGTTGCCCAGTTTCTCAGTGAGCAATTTCCAACCTTCCCAGTCGTCTTCGGAGCAGCCATCTTCAATGGTAACGATTGGGTATTTTTCCACCCAAGAAGCCAACAGGTCAACGAACTCAGCAGGCGTGAAGGATTTCCCTTCGCCTTCCAGTACGTATTTACCATCCTTGAAGAACTCAGTGGAAGCTACGTCCATACCCAGCAATACGTCTTCGCCTGGTTTGTAACCAGCTTTTTCGATAGCTTCGATGATAGAGGACAGAGCATCTTCGTTGGAAGTGAAGTTAGGAGCGAATCCACCTTCGTCACCAACTGCAGTGTTCAGGCCTTTGTTTTTCAGTACGGTTTTCAGGTTGTGGAAGATTTCAGCACCCATACGCAGTGCTTCCTTGAATGTTGGAGCGCCAACAGGCAGAACCATGAACTCTTGTACGTCAACGTTGTTGTCCGCATGAGCGCCACCGTTAACGATGTTCATCATTGGTACTGGCAGTTGCTTCGCATTGAATCCACCCAGGTACTGGTACAGTGGCAGAGCCAAAGCTTCAGCAGCAGCACGAGCTACACCCATGGATACTGCGAGGATCGCATTAGCACCCAGTTTACCTTTGTTTGGAGTACCGTCCAGGCTGATCATCAGCTTGTCGATCTCAACTTGGTTCACAGCATCCAGACCGATAACTTCTGGAGCGATGATTTCATTTACGTTCTTAACAGCTTGCAGAACGCCTTTGCCAAGGTAACGATCTTTATCGTTGTCACGAAGTTCTACAGCTTCATGAGCACCAGTGGATGCACCGGAAGGTACGATCGCACGGCCAATTGCACCGGACTCCAGATATACTTCAACTTCAACAGTCGGGTTACCACGGGAGTCAAGGACTTCGCGGGCGTATACATCAGTAATAATAGTCATTTGTACACAGTCTCCTTTAATTATGTTATGAGGGTCGCCTCTTCGCTCCCGCTTTCAGCAGAGATTGAAGAAGCGTCAGTACCAATTTACTTACGGCTTGCAATCATGGACTGGCCTGTCATTTCGGCAGGCTTAGGCAGCCCCATCAGATCAAGCAACGTTGGTGCGACATCGGCCAAGATACCTTTGTCACGCAGTACCACATTCTCATCTGTAACGATGAATGGCACAGGGTTCGTTGTGTGTGCAGTGAATGGACGGCCTTGCTCGTCAATCTCCATATCTGCATTACCGTGGTCCGCAATGATGATCACGACGCCGCCTTTGGCTTTGACTGCATCAACCACACGACCTACACACTCATCCGTTACCTCTACCGCCTTGATTGTAGGCTCCATCATACCGGAGTGACCTACCATATCCGGGTTGGCAAAGTTCAAGATGATCGCGTCGTGTTTGTCCGCTTCGATCTCCTTCACACAGGCATCAGCTACCTCGTAGGCACTCATTTCCGGCTGCAGGTCATATGTAGCTACCTTAGGAGAGTTGATCAGGATACGTGTCTCGCCTGGAAGCTCCACATCACGCCCACCACTGAAGAAGAACGTTACGTGTGGATATTTCTCCGTCTCAGCGATGCGCAGCTGCTTCTTGTTGTTCTGCACAAGCACTTCACCGAAGGTATTATCCAGATTCTTAGGCTCGTAAGCCACGAAGCCGTTCACCGTCTCGCTGAACAGGGTCAGACATACGAAGTGCAGCGACTGTGGGAACTTCGGTCCACGGTCAAAGCCACGGAAATCGTTGCTTGTGAACACTTGGGACAGCTGGATTGCACGGTCAGGACGGAAGTTCAAGAAGATGACCGAGTCATTCGTCTCTACCAGGCCTACTGGACTTCCATCTGCCTTGGTAATAACCGTCGGCTCTACGAATTCATCGAATACGGACTTCTCGTACGATTCCTTAAGTGCTTTCAGAGGATCGGTATATTTCGGTCCATCACCATACACAATGGCACGGTAGGACTTCTCTACACGCTCCCAGCGCTTATCACGGTCCATAGCATAATATCGGCCTTGAACCGTCGCAATTTTACCAATACCTACTTCTTCGATCTTGGCAATCAGCTTCTCCATAAAGCCAACACCGCTATCCGGGCTGACATCACGGCCATCCATGAAGGCATGGATGTAGACTTCTTGCAGCTCTTCCTTCTTGGCGAGGTCCAGCATCGCGAACAAATGCTCGATATGACTGTGCACGCCGCCGTCGGAGAGCAGACCATACAGATGAAGCTTGGTATTGTTCTGCTTCGCATGGCGAACCGCTTCCACCAATGTCGGGTTATCAAAGAATTCACCGTCACGAATGGATTTGGAGATTCGAGTCAAATCCTGATACACGATTCGGCCAGCACCGATATTCAGATGACCTACCTCAGAGTTACCCATCTGTCCTTCAGGCAAGCCTACAGCTTCACCAGAAGCCGTGAGCGTCGTGTTCGGATATTGAGTCAAGTATTTATCATAATTCGGCTTATTGGCTTGCGCGACAGCATTACCTTCAACCTTGTCACGCAGACCAAAGCCGTCCATGATAATGAGAGCAACCGGTTTGGGTGCAGTCATCTTACTTCGCCCCCTCAACAAGTGCAATGTAGGATGCAGGCTGAAGGCTTGCACCACCAACAAGAGCCCCGTCGATGTCACTTTGTCCCATATACTCGGCTACATTCTCAGGCTTAACACTACCGCCGTATTGAATTCGAACAGCATCCGCCACTTGCTCACCGTACAGTCCTTTAACCAGACTACGGATATAAGCAATGACTTCGTTAGCATCCTGTGCAGTCGAGGATTTGCCAGTTCCAATCGCCCAGATTGGCTCATAAGCGATAACTACTTTAGCTGCTTGGTCTGCAGCCAGACCTGCAAATGCAGCTTCTGTCTGTACCTTGCAGACTTCCTTCGTCTGATTAGCTTCACGCTCTTCCAGCTTCTCACCGACACATACGATCGGAGTCAAGCCATGACGGAAGGAAGCATGAACCTTCTTGTTCACCGTCTCATCAGTCTCAGCAAAATACTGACGACGCTCGGAGTGGCCGATAATGACGTAATCTACGCCAAGATCCGCCAGCATACGTCCGCTAATCTCACCAGTGAACGCACCATCTTCTTCAAAGTGGACGTTTTGTGCTCCAACTTTGATGGCAGTTCCCTTAACCGCTTCTACCAATGCTGGCAGATTCGTGAAAGGTGCACAAATGACGCTCTCTACGCCTTCAACTTCAGCTTTGCCTTTGACTTCTTGAACGAAGTCCTTAGCCTCTGGAACAGTCTTGAACATCTTCCAGTTGCCTGCAATAATAGGTGTTCTCAATATGTTCAGCTCCCTTGCCTTATTACTTGTCGTTCAGTGCTACAACGCCAGGAAGTGCTTTACCTTCCATGAACTCAAGAGAAGCGCCGCCACCAGTGGAGATGTGATTCATCTTGTCAGCCAGATTGAATTTCTCTGCAGCTGCTGCGGAATCCCCGCCTCCAATAATAGTGTAACCTTCTGTGTTCGCGCAAGCTTCAGCCACTTCACGAGTACCACCAGCGAATGGCTCCATTTCGAAGACACCCATTGGTCCGTTCCATACAACCAGCTTGGAGTTCTTGATAACATCAGCGTAGATCGCGCGAGTCTTCGGTCCGATGTCCACGCCTTCCCATTCAGCAGGAATACTGTCGATGTCTACGATTTGAGTGTTAGCATCTGCACTGAAATCATCAGACACTACGATATCTACTGGCAGGTAGAATTTCTTGCCGAGCTTCTCAGCCTTCTCGATGAAGCCCAGAACCACATCCAGCTTGGATTCATCCAGCAGGGATTTACCGATCTCGTGTCCTTGAGCCTTGAAGAACGTATAAGCCAGACCACCACCGATAATGATGTTGTCCGCCAGCTCAGTCAGATGGTTGATCACGTCAATTTTGTCCTTAACCTTAGATCCACCAATGATCGCAGTGAAAGGACGCTCAGGGCTAGACAGAGCCTTACCCAATACATCCAGCTCTCTCTCCATCAACAGGCCGGATACTGCTGGCAGGTGATGTGCGATCCCTTCTGTGGAAGCGTGAGCACGATGTGCAGCTCCGAAGGCATCGTTCACGAATACATCCGCCAGTTCAGCAAATTGCTTAGCCAGCTCAGCATCGTTCTTCTCTTCACCAGGATAGAAGCGAACGTTCTCAAGCAGCAATACATCGCCATTGTTCAGCTTGGCAACTTCAGCCTTCACGTTCTCGCCAATTGCCTCATCAACCTTCTGAACAGGCTTGTTCAGCAGCTCGGACAAGCGTGCAGCAACTGGAGTCAGACGCATTTCCTCAACAACTTGACCCTTTGGACGGCCAAAGTGGCTAGCGAGGATGATCTTAGCGCCTTGCTCAATCAAATAGTTGATTGTTGGCAGTGTCTCGCGGATTCGCTTGTCATCTGTAATTTTACCATTTTCTACAGGCACATTAAAATCTACACGGACAAATACCTTTTTCCCGTTCAACTCGATATCACGTACACTCTTTTTGTTCATCGTATGTTCCTCCATACCCTTAATATTTTAATGGGAATTCCCCAAGGAAGAGCATTCCACAGGAGTCACTTGTGAGTACAACTCTGTTGTCATCTGGCAACAAGTTCATAGATAAAGAGCGGAAACAATAACGACTGTTTCCGCTCTATAGTGTTACTCAGGTTCAGGGATTACTTAGCCAGTTTGGCGAAGTGCTCCAAAGTACGAACCAATTGAGCTGTGTAGGACATTTCGTTGTCGTACCAAGCTACAGTCTTAACCAGTTGCTTGTCGCCAACAGTCAGAACTTTAGTTTGAGTAGCGTCGAACAGGGAACCGAAAGTGATACCCTTGATATCGGAAGATACGATTTCATCTTCAGTGTAGCCATAAGTTTCTGGGTCGGAAGCTTCTTTCATAGCTGCGTTGATTTCTTCTGCAGTTACTTTCTTGTCCAGTACAGTTACCAGCTCAGTCAGGGAACCAGTAGCTACTGGTACGCGTTGTGCAGCTCCATCCAATTTGCCTTGCAGCTCAGGAATAACCAGACCGATTGCTTTAGCAGCACCAGTTGTGTTAGGGATGATGTTCTCAGCAGCAGCGCGAGCACGACGGAAGTCGCCTTTAGCGTGTGGAGCATCCAGTGTATTTTGGTCGCCAGTGTAAGCGTGAATAGTAGTCATCAGACCTTCTACGATGCCGAACTTGTCTTGCAGCGTCTTAGCCATAGGAGCCAAGCAGTTCGTTGTGCAAGAAGCACCGGAGATTACAGTTTCGGAACCATCAAGAATATCATGGTTTACGTTGTAAACGATCGTCTTCATGTCGCCAGTAGCTGGAGCGGAGATAACAACTTTCTTAGCTCCACCTTTAAGGTGCTTCTCAGCAGCCTCTTTAGTTGTGAAGAAGCCTGTGCACTCCAGAACGATATCAACGCCCAGGTCGCCCCATGGCAGCTCTTCAGGGTTGCGGTTAGCCAGAACCTTAACTTCCTTGCCGTTTACTTTGAAGAAGCCGTCATGTACTTCAACGTCGCCTTCGAAACGTCCTTGAGTAGTATCGTATTTGAGCAAGTGCGCCAGCATTTTAGCGTCTGTCAAATCGTTGATTGCAACAACTTCAATACCTTCTACGTTTTGAATACGACGGAAAGCCAAGCGTCCAATACGTCCAAAACCGTTAATACCTACTTTAACTGCCATGAGTAAGTTCCTCCCAAGTTTCGTTTTTATTTATTCAAGACAGAGCGGTTAAGCCCGTCAAGACAACAATATGAATGATTGCCTATGCTACTTAAGACAGCAATCTAGCTGTTGCTCACAATAATGTTAGCTGCTGCTTCGTCCGTGACCAGAATATCCTCATGACCAAAACGAAGAACTGCCTGAATCGCCGTAGCCTTGCTAGAACCTCCAGCAATCGCCAGCACAATCTCAGTTCGCTTGATGTCCTCCAGTCGGAGCCCAAGCGTCAGCATCTTGTGAACGACAATACCATCCTCGTTAAAGTAATAGCCGAATGACTCTGCAACGGCCCCTTCAGCACGAATCTCATTAATGACTTCCTGCTCCAGCCTGCGCCGGCGGGCCATCTCATTGGCATTCCCGATGCCATGAATGATAATTCGACTTTTACGGATAATACTGACAATCTCCTGAACGCTCTGATCCTGATGCAATGATTCATAAGCATGGTTACTAAGCAGATCAGGGACGTGAAGCAGTCGGTACTGGGCACCAACCTTGCGTGCCATAGTGGAAGCAATCGTGTTCGCTTGCATCTCCATGCTCTCGCCAAGTCCGCCGCGTGCGGGTACGAACCATCCACCGCGAATCGGGCCTGTGGGCGGTGTAGTCAACTGCTCGGCCACCTCGGCAATCGTAGTGCCACCAGTGACGGCAATGATATCCTCATCCCCCATAATCCCCAGAAGGGCTTTGGCGCCCGCTCTTCCCAGTTCTCTTCTCGCAAGAGGCGAGCTATCCGAGTCACCGGGTACAACGACAACCTTCCTCAGGTTGTACATCTGACGAATCTGTTCCTCGAGCAGGGACAATCCGAACAATTCCTTGGCAATCGGCTCAAGCCGCTCTAGCAGCTCGTATCCGGCCTCGCTCACCCTCATGCCTACATGATCAATCTCCAGAAGCCCTTGGGCCTTCAACAGATCGGTTTCAGCTCGCAGTACACGTTCTGTCATATGAAGGGATGACGCCAGCGTTCGGCGGCCAACCACCTCAGACAGCATGATCTGATGCAGGATGGTATATCTTTTTTTCAAAACTTCCGTGAGATCAGGCAGAAGCTGCTTCTGTATTTCTAATATATTTCGCATGCTTTCCACTCCTGCAGACTTCTATTCTGCTCTAACTCACAATCAGATGGTACAGTCCATCTCAAACCTAGCTGGTCTCAAAATGTCCCGGGTTAACTTTTTAAGTCCCACAGTTATTCTACCCAATATTTGCTTCAGAAGCAAGTGCCCCGAACCTATATTTCACTACCTTTTTGCCCTTTATACATAAGTAAGGAATCTTTACGTCAAAAAAACAGATTCAGGCTATAAATTTTGCAAAAAGATACATCTTCCGTTAGGTATTGGTCAGTTATGTTACCCTAGGTGGCATGTTATATCGGTAAATATCCATAGATCACATAATAAGCGTGCGCTCTAATCAGATACTTGCTTTTTCATTCCACTTAGCATATAATCAACTTTGCTCGCCAATTAGTGAATTAGCTAGTTAATTAGTTAGTTAGAGAATATAATTGATTGAGTAGTGCTTTAATAAATAGCATGCGCCCGTGGTCCAATGGATATGACGTAGGCCTCCGGAGCCTGAGATCAAGGTTCGATTCCTTGCGGGCGCGCCATACTTTCTAAGAACTTGTACATAAGCACTTATTATATTGTTAACCATGTAAGAGCGGATTCGCTCTTTTTTTGATTCTTTAGTTTGACTTTCTTTGACTTTTTGATTTAAATTGTTTATGATGTGGTTATTAAGGTAACAGTTTAATGGGAAGGGACTTTGGAAGAATATATTCTAAGACCTTTCGCAACACATAATCGAACTAATTTAAGGGAGGTTTTTACGTGAGTTACATTCCTATGGTCGTTGAACAAACCAATCGCGGCGAACGCGCCTATGACATCTATTCCAGATTGCTGAAGGATCGCATTATTTTCCTCGGTTCTGATGTAAATGATGTTGTTGCCAATTCCATTATCGCTCAAATGCTGTTTCTGACTGCGGAAGATCCGGAAAAAGACATCCACTTGTACATCAACAGTCCTGGCGGCTCGATCACAGCCGGCATGGCGATCTTCGATACTATGCATTTCATTAAGCCTGATGTATCTACCATCTGTGTAGGTATGGCTGCTTCGATGGGCGCATTCTTGCTGAATGCAGGGGCCAAGGGCAAGCGCTTCGCCCTTCCGAACAGTGAGATCATGATTCACCAGCCGTTGGGCGGAGCCCAAGGACAGGCGACAGACATCGAGATTCGTGCACGTCGCATCCTCAAGATGCGTGACAAGCTGAACAAGATTCTGGCTGAACGCACAGGACAGCCGCTGGAACGGATTGAGAAGGACACCGACCGCGACTATTTCATGTCCGCTGAGGAAGCCAAGGAATATGGTCTGGTTGACCAAGTGATCTCGAGCACTCCACCACAAGGTGTCTAATACACTTTGCCTGAGGGTATGGCGTGACCTAGTACCACGGCAATAGTTGACAGAACAAATAAGCCGCCTCCGGTTATAGCCGAAGGCGGCTTATTTAGCTTTTTCACTCTGTCCTGTAGGTAGCTTGTTTATGTTTCCTTTGATACAGTGTGTAATTTCTTGGTTTGACTGTGTATTCAGGTCTTCTCTTGAGTCGCTGTGAAAGTAGCTATTCTTAGCATATTCTTAACGAGAGAAGGGGGCCTTCCCTTGTGGCAGCAATGAGCTATATGGGAATACGAACTCCGGAATCCCGGCAGCATAAGCCGTATACTCATATTGCTGGAAGAAGATCACGACGCCAGCAGGAGACAGGTAGAAATCCTGATCCTTGCCAATGCCCTTGAAATCCCCAAGATATCCACCATGGTTCGTAACTTGTGGAGTCAGCTTGTCATTTAGCGCCTTCAGGTAATTCGGGTTCGCCCCCAATACGTCTTCCAGCTTCAGCAGCTGTCCATCCTTCAGAGAGAAGGTGTAGCCTTTACGGACTGTCATCCCGTGTGCTCCGCCAAGGTATCCATACTCATCCACAACCAGGCTGACGACATCAGCTTGAAGATCCGTTACCAAATAGTTATTCTCAAATTGAAATGGATGGTCTGCCGTCGGGCCGCCAGTCTTTACAGATTCTTTGGAAGCAGCCGCCAACTCTTCCGCACGCTTCTTCAGGATCTCGTTGATCTTGGCTATTCCGGGATAGTCTCCCTCTAATTTCAATGTATGAATATCATATTGAACCGTAGGCTCTTCCTTCTGCAGCACAGGCTCCATTGACCATTTTAAAAGCTGATTCTTCCCCGCACTCATCCGAACCTGCTTACTCACACCGTCCCACGCCGCCTGGACGCCCAGATAATTCTTCACCACACCAATCGGTATATAGAGCTTACCGTTCTTCTTAGTTCCTTCCATACCCTTCATATAAACCTGGTTCACATTCAAGAACAGCTCTTCATCGCTCCCGTCATAAATACGAACCTTGTTCTGTCCACCATTAATTGTATAGGTCAAGCTCTCGGCATCATAAGAGACACCCAGCTTCAGATCATCACGCAATGCGGATACAGGAATCATAGTCTTACCTTGAATCAACAAGCCCTTATCCTTAAGCTCTTGTCCCCCCCAGAACAGCTTCACTTGTTGATTCTGAGCTTCTTCTACGGTCGATGAAGCCCAGGTAGACGATACAGGCAACACCGCCCCTGTAACTACTGCTGTAGCCAGCAGCAGGCGCCCTATAGGCTTAGTGTAGTATCTCATAACATTCGTCTCTCCTTATCAACAAATATGTACCTCTTCAAGAAGCTATTCTACGCTGCCCCCTGTTGAATTGGGTAACAACCCCGGTTACAAGATTGTTAGAACCTTCTCCCTGCCATCAGACGAGTCAAATATCAAACAGAGGCTGCCACTCTCTTATGCAAGTTCAGTGACAGCCTCCGCTTGGATTGGATCTGGATGGCTAATAGTTATTTATTTCATTTCATATTGTGCGCTAAGCTGCGTACTGATCTTCACTTCACCTGGTTCGAAAGATGTGGAGTCCGCAGTGCCGCCCGCTCTGGATTCCATCAATTCATTTTTGAGGTACACGAAAGGTACTTGAGCCTGCTCCAAATTCACATTCAAGAGGGTACCAAGCTGGCGATTGGCAGCCTTGGCTACTGCGCCAGCTTTCATTTGGGCGTTAGCCAGCGCCTTCGCGATCACTTGCTCCTCATACGGCTGTGTATCCTCTACCGAGAATTGGATGTTGTCCACGCTGTTCGCTCCAGCATTGGTTGCCGCATCCAGCAGCTCGCCCACCTTGCTCAGATCGCGGTATTTCACGCTCAACGTGTGAGTAGCAACGTAGCCAATGAGCTGTTGGCCTTCTTTTTCAGTATAGTTATAGTTAGGTTGCACATAGAATTGGTTCGTCTGGATATCCTTGTTTGCAATGCCCCATGTCTGCTTGAGCAGTGTGTTCAGCTTGGTCATTCTTTGTGCGTTCAACTTCTGAGCCTCAGCCGCTGTCTTCCCCTCAGTCCGCACACCGATGTAGAGAGTAGCCATATCCGGCTTGATCGAAATCTCTCCAGACCCATTAACACTGATGACATTACGGATTACATCTGATGCTGTAGCTGCATACGCCCGGCCGCTATCCTGTCCTCCCAATCCTACGGTACCAAAACCGCCCAAAAATACGCTGCCTGCCAGCAAGGCTGCTCCTGCTGCTCTTGTCCATGTTTTCATTTACATGCTCCTCCTTTGATATGGCCCTGCTTATGTTGAAGTTGGATAATTTTAACCTCTAGACGGAATTACGTAAAAAAGGTTGCACTACATAAACCCAGAGTACAAAAAAAGATCAGCGGAATCTCTCCCTGATCATGTGTATAGCTTCTCCACCCTATGTATAACACTTCAAAATTCAAAAAAATAATTCAATAAATACATCCCGACTCTAATTACGGATTACTATTCTGACTATATACAAAAAGCCCCTCTTCAGGGGCTGCACACCGACAGAGCGCCGATTATTGATTTTCGAGTTCTTCCTTGCTTACCAAGCTTACTAAAGCGTTTACAGCCTGTTCAGCGTCCGCACCCTCAGCACTAATGTAGATTTCTGTCCCGGAGCTGATTGCCAGGCTCATAATTCCCATGATGCTCTTGGCATTTACTTTCTTGTCGTCCTTCTCTACGAAGACCTCAGAAGAATATTTATTGGCTTCCTGTACGAATAATGCAGCTGGTCTGGCATGCAGTCCTGTTTTCAAACGTACAACTACCGGATGTTTAGACATGTTCAACAACTCCCCCTTTTTTAGAGTGCAATCTATCAACACAAATGAAACATAAATACACCATTTTATTTATCACATTATACCATTAACCGGGGCCATTAACTAGAAAAAAAACAGCAACCGTCCAGTCGAGATGCCAGATGCAGCAGTTGGAAGTCCGCTAGGACAGTTCTGCACGTACTTTCTCGGCCATTTCATCAATCTTGCGGAGACGATGATTGACGCCCGATTTACTCACTGTACCTTTCAAAAGCTCGCCGACTTCCTTCAGATTCATATCCGGGTGAGCCAGCCGAACCTCCGCTACCTCACGCAGCTTATCAGGCAAAGACTCCAGCCCGACTTCCTTCTGCAGCAACTTGATGTTCTCAATCTGCCGGACAGCGGCACCGATCGTCTTGTTCAAATTCGCCGTCTCACAATTCACGATCCGATTCACCGAGTTACGCATGTCACGCATAATACGTACGTCCTCGAACTTGAACAGGGCCTGATGTGCACCAATAATGCTTAACAGCTCAATAATCTTCTCGCCTTCCTTGATGTAGAGAATAAAGCCCTTCTTGCGCTCAATACAACGTGCGTTCAGATGAAATTCATTCGCAAGCTCTACGAGTGCCTGGCAATGCTCCTCATACATCGATGCGATCTCCAGATGATAGGACGAGCCCTCGGGATTGTTCACGGAGCCTCCAGCCATGAAAGCCCCGCGCAGATAAGCCCGCTTACAACAGTTTTTCCGAATGATCTCCTTATTAATCCCTTCGGTGAATACAAATCCCTCAGACACAATATGAAGCTCTTTCAGAATTTCCTGTACCTTGCTCGGTATACGGACAATATATACATTATTTTTCTTAAGCCGCATCTTTTTACGAACCAACAGTTCAGTATGCACTTGAAAATGCTTCTTGATGAAGGAATAGATCCGTCGTGCAATCGCGGCATTCTCCGTTGATATATCCAGAACGACTTTTTTGTTCGTAAGCTGGACTGAGCCAAGCATCTGAATCAGGGCTGACAATTCTGCTTTCTCACAGCAATCCTGAGCTTCAATCAGGGTCAGCTCTTTTTTGGTCTGGGCCGCAAATGACAATGGATTTCACCTCCTTCTGAACATCCAATTCTGTACCAGCTGATAAATGTGCTGGCTCAACTTGTCAGCATCATGGCGCAGGTACGTTCGAAATAGCACCAGTGTATCCGCCACCACTTTATATCCTCGCTCTGACACCGGTCCAAGATCAAGCTGTACGGGTCTTGCTCCTTGCTCGGCATACTTCTCCTGCACCTGAGCCGGAATCTCCCCATTATTCACAATAACATAGTCAAATAATTGATGTCCTACATGATCCACAATTGCTTGAAGATGATCACCGACACTGTAGTTATCCGTCTCTCCAGGCTGTGTCATCACATTACAGACAAAAATCTTGACCGCATCAGACGACACCACAGCCTCAGCCAGCTTGGGAACCAGTAAATTAGGCAAAATACTAGTATACAGACTTCCCGGACCGATGAGTATCGCATCAGCCTTCTGGATCGCTTCCACAGCCTCAGGCAACGGCTCCACGTGATCCGGCTCAAGGTAGACTCGCTTAATCCGCATGCCCGCCTCCGGGATCTTGGACTCGCCTGTGACGATGGAGCCATCCTCCATCTCGGCATGAAGAATGACGCCCTCACCCGCAGCAGGAAGCACGCGCCCGCGTACGGCAAATACCCTGCAAAGCTCTCGCACGGCTGTAACAAAATCACCATCAGAAATATCGGTCATGGCAGCCAAAATCAGATTACCCAGACTATGTCCTGCAAGCCCTGAGCCGGAGGCAAAGCGATACTTGAGCAGATCCGCCATCAGTGGCTCTACATCTGCCAATGCAGTCAACACATTTCGTATATCCCCCGGCGGTGGCATCTGTAGCTCATTTCGTAAAATCCCTGAGCTACCGCCATCGTCAGCTACAGTGACAATGGCGGTAATATCCAGCGGCTTCTGCTTAAGACCTCTTAGCATGACTGACAGGCCCGTACCCCCGCCCATAACGACAATACGTGGACGCTCCAGCTGTTGTCCCGCTGTTTTCATAAACTCACCTCTATCTTAATGCCGATCCCGATCGGCATCCCTGTGACTGACCGAGACAACCTCTGTTTCGCTTGCACCGAGCATTTTGCCCAGATACTCAGATATCGCTACCGAGCGGTGCTTACCACCAGTACAGCCTATTCCAATAATGACCTGGCTCTTTCCTTCCTTCCGATATTGTGGAATGAGGAAATGCAGCATATCCAATAGCTTGGTCAGGAATGACTGGGTCTCTGGCCACTTCATAACATAATCATATACGTCGCTATCTTGTCCCGTGCGTGGTCGCAGCTGCTCCACATAATGCGGATTAGGCAGGAACCGAACATCAAATACCAAATCTGCATCAATCGGAATTCCATACTTGAAGCCGAACGATGTGATGTTGACCGAGAACTGACTGCCCTCCAGATGTGAGAAACGCGCAATAATGCGTTCCTTCAGAACAGCTGGCTTCAGCGAGCTGGTGTCGATCACCTGTGTAGCCGAGTACTTCAGCTCTTCCAGCATCTTACGCTCCAGACGAATGCCATCAAGCGGCATTCCTTCCGGAGCAAGCGGATGACGACGACGACTCTCCTTGTACCGCTGTACAAGGACGGCATCACTGGCATCCAAGAATAGAATTTCACAATGTATGGTGAAATGATCCTTAACGTAATTCAGCGATTCAGAGAGCGCCGTGAAAAACTCCCGGCCCCGCAAATCAATGACCAGGGCAACCTTGGCAATCTTGCCTTTCGATTGTTCAATCAATTCGGCAAATTTGGGAATCAGCACGGGCGGAAGATTATCTACACAGAAGAATCCCAGGTCCTCCAGGCTTTGGACGGCAATCGTCTTCCCTGCACCCGACATCCCTGTAATGATGATTAGTGTTGCGGTCGCGGTTGCTATTGAGCTGTTTTCCGACATGCGGCTCCCCTCTTTCCCCATACGCTTGAATGAATTATAGCTATCTAATCAGGAACGCAACAGCAGACCTGCTGCCCCTACGACTCCAGCGTCATTGCCGAGAATAGCGGGCACAACCGTGAGTCCCTGATACAACGGCCCCGGCGTCAGCTGACGAACAACCTCACGTAGCTCATCGAACAGGATATCCCCTGCCTTGGAGACGCCCCCACCGACGATGAACATCTGCGGATTCAGCACGGCTGCCGTAGTAGCCATGGCCTTTCCTAGATAAAAGGCTGCGCGGCGAACGATGCGGACCGCTGTCTCATCACCCTGCTTTGCGGCATCGAAGACATCCTTAGCCATGATATGCTCTACCTGAGCAAGCGCAGTAAGCTCTCCCCGTTCCACGGCATCCTTCGCCATACGGATAATCCCTGTTGCCGAGGATACAGTCTCTAGACAGCCCATCTTTCCGCAGCCACACTGAATGGCTTCCAGATCAGGAACAACTGCGATATGACCGACTTCACCAGCCATACCGGAGAAGCCTTGATAGATCTTGCCGCCTATGATGATACCACCACCTACGCCCGTTCCCAGCGTAAAGCATACACAATTGGCAACTCCTTTGCCTGCTCCAGCCCATGCCTCACCCAGTGCCGCTACATTGGCATCATTCTCTATCTTCACTGGCTTACCAATCCGCTTCTCCAGCAGAGCACGAATCGGCACGTCCTTAAAGCCTACGTTGGGAGCCAGTACAACAACTCCATCCTCGGAGTTCAGGAATCCAGCAATGCCAGCTCCTACCCCTTGCAGCTGATCCCAGCTATAGGGAGAATCCTCGACAATCTGTCTGACGTACTGCTCGATATTGGATAGGATTTTCTCCACACCTTCACCGGTTCCTGTCGGTCCCTCATAGGTCTGTAGAAGCTGTCCCTCGCTGTTACAGATACCAACCTTTATTGCTGTACCTCCCAAGTCAACACCAACGTAGATACCCTCGGACATATTAAGCCACCTTCTTCTATAACTTTAGTAAGAGACTAAAATTCAAATTATCGCGCTTACAGCAAGGGGTTTCCCGCCTTGGTCTTACCTACGTATCCAACTATAAGCGAACCTATTCATCCGGTCAAGCAGACGAGAAAGGATAGCTTCCCAGGCAGAAAACTGGCAACACCCACACATGCATATTGCCAGCAAGGTGGGTGTGGGGAATACAATTAACGATGTAAGACCAAATTCGTGGCCTGAATCTCTGCTTCTGGTTATTGATCCAGAGTCTCGCTCCAATCATGCACCATGCTACCCTCAAGGTACTTCTCAGCATCCATAGCTGCCATACAACCGGAACCAGCTGCTGTGATGGCTTGACGATATCGGGTATCCTGCACATCTCCACATGCGAAGACGCCTGGGATGTTCGTCTCGGTCGTTCCAGGTCTTACTTCAATATAGCCATGGCTATCTGTCGTTACCTGTCCCGCGAGGAAGCCTGTATTCGGTGTATGACCAATGGCTACGAATACACCGTCCGCTTCAATGAACTCCTCTTGCCCAGTCTCATTGTTGAGCACCTTCAAGCCCTTCACGCCAGTAGCCTCAGCCACAACCTCCAGCGGAGTACGATTCAAGGACCAGAGGACCTTCTCATTATCACGGGCACGATCCTGCATGATCTTGGATGCACGCAATTCTTCTCTGCGGTGAACCAGGGTAACGCTGGACGCGAATCTCGTTAGGAAGCTTGCTTCCTCCATCGCCGAGTCTCCTCCACCAATCACAATGATTTTTTTGTTACGGAAGAAGAAGCCATCACAAGTAGCACACGTACTCACTCCCCGGCCCACATTATCCTGCTCACCCGGAATGCCCAGATATCTGGCGGATGCCCCGGTAGCAATAATGAGGGATTCCGTCTCAATGACGCCCACTCCCTCTACTTTGACTTTGAAAGGACGCTTGGACAGATCCACCTCTTCCACCCAGCCGGATTTGAACTCGGCTCCAAAGCGTTCGGCCTGCTTGCGCATGTTATCCATTAATTCAGGCCCCATAATGCCATCAGGAAAGCCTGGGAAATTCTCTACTTCGGTAGTTGTCGTAAGCTGTCCGCCTGGTTGCATGCCTTCAATGACAAGTGGATTCATATTGGCTCTTGCCAGGTAGATCGCTGCGGTATAGCCTGCAGGACCTGTGCCGATAATAAGGGATTTGTACATGGAAATGACCTCCTTCAAAGTAGTTCTTCGTCTGTGCTGGGTGCAACCCGAGTACATCCTTGCTGCCACACTATACTCGTTCTGTGAAATCCTTCAGGGTCTTGCTCGTCTTTGTGCTGATGCCACATACCGAATCAATCTGCCGGGCATACCGACTAATCGTGGATACCGATATTCCGTAGTAATCTGCAACCTCACGATAGGTGACGCGTTGGTGATTCATTTTAGCCGTCAGATACTCCAGCGCTGCAGACCAGCCTTCTACATGCTGAATCACGAGCTCATGCCCCACATGATTCACATATTCAGACCAGAGCTGCTTCAGATCATTGATCTGGGCGGCGTCATAGCGTTGTCCCATGACGGAGACGGCTCTGTCGAGAACAGCCTGAAGCTGAATGTTGGCAGAATCCGAGAACATCGTTTCACTTCGCAGCTTCTCCGGAATGGCCGTGACAGAAGGGGCTGCTTCCTGCTCAGGATGCTCTACTTCCATTTCACGGAGCACCTTGGTGGCCGCTTGATACAAGGTGTCACTCAGACCCGTCTCGGTGAGGAATGTCTCAAGTGCCTGCCGTACCTCCTCATCACCGATCAATTCCAGGGCATGAATCACCTGAAGCCTGGTTGCATCATCACCATGGTGCAGAGCCCAGAAGAAGGAAGAGCGTACAAGCGGGTCCTTCTTCATATCGTCGGGCATACTGCGCGAGCCATATTTCTCCCACAGCTTGAACTGCTCGTCGAATGGCAGATGGTAGTGATAGCTCAGCTTCTCAAGCTGCTTCCCCTGCGACTTAAGCTCATCCATTCGGGATAGATAGAACCTCGGAATCTCGGAGGAAGGATCTAGCTTCTGCACCTTCGCCCACAGTCGCAAGGCCTCGTCATATCGTCCTGTATTGCTGGCCGCTACGGCAGCATAATGGTACAAGGAAGGGTCCGTTCCACTCTCAGTCTGCCTCAACAGCCGCCGGAAATGGTAATACGCCTCTTCATGTTGCTCCAGAATGCCCATGGTTGTGCCTAGCTTGAACACTTGATCATGCTGGAAGGGAATTGTGACCGCGAGAGTCTTGATCAATGCGTCTAGATGGGGACCACCGCCCTCATTCTGATAGAAGATCGCCAGGTTGCACAAGGCATGCAGATTGCCCGGATCAGACTCCAGTACTTGAAGAATGGTCTCTTTGGCCTTCTTGAACATGCCCATGTAGTAGTAGGACAACGCCAGATTGTTACGGGCTGCAAGCAGTTCAGGCTGATCACCCGAGATCTGCTCCAGCAGTTTCGCCGCTTGGGCGAATTTGCCCTCTTCCAGCAGCTTTCTGGCCTGATCATGCTCGACGACTCCACCCCGAGCCTTGATCCGGCTCAGCTTGGTTGGACGATTCAGCTCATAGTACAGGAGCTCCATCATGTCCTCTGCCTCTTCCAGATACTGCCCCTCTGCGTCTTCCTCCAGATAGGTGACCAAGGCACGCTCCGCCTCTTCAAATTGTTCCATATTGGCATAGTTATTAGCCATATAGAAGTAGCATTCCGTCATTGATGGATTGACATGCGTCAACACGTGGTCCAGAACCTCGTTGGAACCTGTATAATTCCCCATCTCTGATAATATACCCGCCATATTGCAATGATTCACCGGATTATCCGGTTCATATTCCACAGCTTTGCGAAAATATTTCAATGCCTTGTCATAATGATTGCGATCCAGCGAGCGGACGGCTCTCTCGAAGAAAAAGGACGCGTCGAGACGCAAAGTGATCATATTGGAGCGAGTGTCCGTAACCCGCAGGTTTTTGCCTTTCATAATAACAAAGGCACCTCCTTTAACTTGCTATTGAGCCTATCTATTATAACATAACTTGATTGCCACTTCTCACAGAAATCAGCAAGTTATTTTTGGCACCAGCTCCGGACAACGCACTACAATATGCTTCACTTTTCACTTCCCTGTGAGCTGCAATTACGAGCAATTCACCTCTGACCGGAGATTGAACTGAGTGTTTACGATAGGGGCTACTCTATGTTGAGCTCACGATCTCCCAAATTGGCAAATGTTCAGCAATAAAAAATCCAAAAAGACGCATGGCATTTAAATGCCTGCGTCCTTGAACAGGGTAGCAATTGAGCCACCATCCATAATTATGCGAACAGCCTGAGCCAGCATAGGCGCAACGGAGAGCACCTTAAGCCGCTCCATCCCTTCTGCGGATAGCTTGATGGAGTCCGTCACGACAATCTCCCGGATGAACGGATGATTCAGCTTGTCCAGAGCACCGCCCGAGAACAGCCCATGCGTGGCACAGACGATGACTGGCTGTGAGCCTCTTTCCCTCAAGCTCTCCACCACATTCACAATCGTAGTTCCGGTATCAATCAGATCCTCAATAATAATCGGCGTACGCCCCTCCACATCTCCGATAACGTGCGTAATGACAGACTCATTATGAGCAGGACGCTTCTTGATCATGATGGCAAACGGGGAATCCAGTTGATTCGCCAGCTTCTCTGCCATGGAGGCACGGCCTGCATCTGGGGATACAACTACGGGACGTTCAAGAGACTGCGAACAGAGATGCTCACTAATTAGATCCAGAGCGGTTAAATGATCCACCGGAATGTTAAAAAAGCCTTGAATAGCTGCCGCATGCAAATCCAGCGTCACGACACGTGTAGCCCCTACCGTAGTCAGGACATCAGCCAGCATCTTGGCGGAAATCGGCTCGCGTGGAGCCGCCTTGCGCTCCTGTCTCGCATAACCGTAGTAAGGTACCACAATATTAATTGTTCGGGCAGAAGCACGCTTAGCCGCATCAATCATGACAAGTAGCTCCACGAACAGCTCATTGATGGGGTGCGCGAGGGATTGCACCAGGAACACATCACAGTTACGTATGCTCTCCTCATAGTGAACATAGACTTCTCCACTCTTGAAACGCGATAGCTTGATGCGCCCCAATTCTACGCCCAGCTTGTCACATATGCTCGCAGCAAGCTCAGGATTCGATGATCCCGAGAAAATCCGCAGACTCTGTTGCATGCTTGTCCTCCCCCGACCTTCCATTCAATATAAGAAAAACGTCATCTGAGCTTCTATATACTTCATGTTCCTCTAAGTGGATTATAACGCCCTTTAGCCGCTAGAGCTATGAAAATAACCGATCTTGCTCAGACACGTATGCCTTCGAATCGAGATCGGTTACTGCTGTAAGTTACCCTTTATTATTCGACGTCCATATTATCCTGCTCATTCATTCTAACCGTTCCTGTTAGAGTCTTATGCCAGCTCGACGAATGAGCGCTCTCTATTCCGAAAGACTGCCAGCTCCCGATATCCCACATCATAGAGCAGCGCACGCGCTTCCTCCAGATGCTCGGACAGCTTGAGCGGATCATGCGCATCCGAGCCCAGCGTTACAGGAATCGCCAGTTGCCGTGCTTCTTCCAGAATGCGCTGACTTGGGAACATCTCCGCACATGGCTTCGATAACCCCGAAGCGTTCAGCTCCACTGCTCGACCACTGCGGGCTATCGCGCTCAGCGTCGCTCGCTCCAGCTCCCGAAGCTCCTCCTCCTCGGATGGCTCCGGGTAGTGACCGAACCGCTTAATGACATCAAGATGACCCATAATATCGTAGAAGCCGGTGGCAGCTGCTTTGGACACTGCATCATAGTACCTTGCATACACCTCAAGGACACGCTGACCTTCCCAGTTGTGAACCTGACGATAGTCGCTCACGTCCCATTCCCCGAGAAAATGCACCGAACCGATAACATAATCCCACGGATAGGCCTTTACGATCTTCTCGATCTCACGCTCCCAGCCCTCAATGTAGTCACCCTCCAGACCGACTCGAATATCAATCTGATCCTTGTAGCGCTCCTTCAGGCTCAAGCACTCCTCAACATAACGGGGCAGCTCCTCCATAGCCATGGCCATCTCGGGATAATACGTCGCAGGGTTCACATGAAGCAGAGGCATATGATCAGACAAGCCCAGTTGGTCGAGACCAAGCCGAATCCCCTGTTGAACATACTCCTCCAGACTGCCGACTGCGTGCCCACAACGGGCATGGTGTGTATGATAATCAATACGCACAGTCTTTCCCCCTTTATGTGATCAAAATCCAGTTTCTCACAAGCTCTAGATAAACGTTATGAAAGCTGAATTACTAATGCGCGATAAGCGCACCCCGATCCCGATTAATCCCGTCGAGGACGTTCGTGTCGGCGCTCCAGCTCCGTCATGATCTCATCCAGTGGAAGCTTACGCTCCTGCAGCAGCACCAGCAGATGATACAGCAGATCACTTACCTCCAGCCGTAGCTCGTCATTATCCTGATTCTTGGCAGCAATGATCGTCTCTGACGTCTCCTCGCCCACCTTCTTCAGAATCTTGTCGATGCCTTTCTCGAACAGATATGTGGTATAGGCTCCCTCAGGGCGCGTACGCTCACGCTCGGCAATCACTGCTTCCAGCTCAGCCAGTACAGCGAAGCGATCCGGACGAGCATTGTAGGTCTCACCTGTAGCGGTAACCTCTTTGCCTGGAAGAACAATCTCACGGTCGAAGCAAGTAATGGCTCCCGTGTGACAGGCCGGACCAGCCGGGTGTACACGTACAAGCAGTGCATCTCCATCGCAATCCAGATTCAAGGATGCAATCCGCTGTGTATTGCCCGAAGTAGCTCCCTTATGCCATAGCTCTTGTCTAGAGCGTGACCAGAACCACGTCTCCCCACTCTCCAGGGATTTACGCAGAGACTCCCTGTTCATATAGGCCAATGTCAGTACCTGCCCAGTCACCGCATCCTGTACAATCGCAGGCGCTAGACCGGCCTCATCCCATCGCACATTCTCCACGACCTGCTCCAGGGAGATTTGCTCGTTAATTTCACTACTCGTCATCGAATCTCCACTCCCCTGTTCTTCAAATCCTTCTTCAATTCCTGAATGGCAATCTCTTTATAGTGGAAAATCGTAGCCGCTAGTCCTGCATCAGCACCGCCTTCGGTGAACACATCGTAGAAGTGCTCCTTCTTGCCGGCACCACCGGAAGCAATCACGGGTATGCTGATCCGATCAGCTACCGCCGCAGTCAAGGCGAGATCGAAGCCATCCTTCGTTCCGTCCGCATCCATGCTCGTCAGCAGAATCTCGCCTGCTCCCAGCTTCTCCACATCGCTTACCCACTGTAGCGCCCGAATGCCGGAAGCTGTGCGTCCACCATGAGTGTACACTTCCCACTCGCCCCAGGCTTCGTTATATCTGGCATCGATGGCTACCACGACACATTGTGATCCGAACCCACGGGCTCCATCCGTAATCAGCTTCGGGTTCAATACCGCAGCTGTATTAATGCTAATCTTGTCCGCTCCAGCCCGCAAGATCCGCTTCATATCGTCGACGTGAGATATTCCTCCTCCAACCGTGAAGGGAATCGAGATTTCACCTGCGGTCTGACGCACGACCTCTTCCATGGTCGCTCGCCCATCCACCGAGGCCGAAATGTCGAGAAATACAATTTCATCTGCACCTTCCTGATCATACAGAGCAGCTAATTCTACTGGGTCGCCTGCATCCCGGAGATTGACGAAATTCACACCCTTTACGACGCGGCCGTCTTTTACATCCAGACATGGAATAATACGTTTAGCCAGCATCTCCTTACCTCCCCGCCACGATTTACATTTACCTAACACCAGAATCACGTACAGTAAAGGGCATGATCCGGTCGTTTGCTTCTTACAATAGTTCGAATCCTGTACCTGACTCTGGCTCTGGCTCTGTTATTCGGCTCCAGCCACGGCACGAATTGCTTCATCCAATTGAATGCTACCGGTATACAGCGCCTTGCCCACAATCGCTCCGCCAATGCCTTCCTTGGCATGAGAGGACAGCTTCAGCAGATCTTCCATCGTGCTGACTCCTCCCGAGGCAATGACCTGACGACCGCTGCTCTTGGCCAATGACAGGATCGCTTCAACATTTGGCCCCTGCATCATACCGTCACGCGATATATCGGTGAAAATGAACGTCTCTGCACCTTTGGCAGCCAGCTCACGAGCGAGCTCCTCAGCCTTGACCTCCGAGGTCTCCAGCCAGCCGCGTGTCGCTACGTATCCATTTCTGGCATCCAATCCAATAGTAATCTTGTCTCCGTAGGTGCCGAGCACCTCTTCCGTAAAGGCACGATCCTCGATAGCAGCCGTTCCGAGAATCACCCTACTTACACCGAGTGACAGCACACGGTCTACATCCGCCCGCGTCCGCAAGCCGCCTCCGACCTGAACAGGCACCTGTACCGCAGATGCGATGCTGCGGATAATATCATCATTCACGGGATGACCGGCCTTCGCCCCATCAAGATCTACTAGGTGAATGAAAGTCCCGCCCAGTCGCTCCCACTCACGAGCTACCTCAAGTGGATTGTCGTTATATACTGTCTCACGGTTGTAATCCCCTTGTATCAACCTTACACATTTACCGCCCCGAATATCAATAGCGGGATAGATCGTGAACATACGCTGCCTCCCTGTACTGTGAATTCATATGTTGAGAGTCGAATTGACTCACTGATTATGCTTTATCATGTGTCATAGCGAGGAAATTCCCTAACAGGGCAATTCCCAGCTCCCCGCTCTTCTCCGGGTGAAACTGCATGCCATAGACAGTGCCACGCCCTACAATGGCGGTAACAGGTCCGCCGTAATCCGTTACAGAGAGCAGATCACTAGCAGATTCCGTCTGTGCGTGATAGGAATGCACGAAGTAGACGTGACCTTCCTCTAGTCCTCGAAATAGCGGATGATCTCCTTGGGAGAAATGCAGACGATTCCATCCCATATGCGGCACCTTCAGCCCAGAATTGGCAGCGAACCGTACCACGGTACCAGGCAAAATATCCAGTCCCTCGTGCTCACCGTATTCTTCCCCCCGGCTAAATAGCAGCTGCATCCCTAGGCATACACCTAGTAGCGGCTGTCCAGAGGCAGCTACATCCTTCATCACCTTATCCAGTCCGCTCTTACGCAGCTGCTCCATGGCATCGCCAAATGCGCCAACCCCCGGCAGGATGACACCTGCAGCGGAACGGATCTCCTGCTCATCGCTCGTCACCACAGCCTCGTATCCAAGCCGCTCTACAGCCTTGCTGACACTATGCAGATTGCCACGGCCATAATCTACAATCGCGATGGTCATGTTACAGCACCCCTTTCGTCGAAGGTACACCTTTCACACGTGGATCAATAGACGTCGCTTCGTCCAGTGCACGTCCCAGTGCCTTGAACACCGCTTCAATCATATGATGCGTATTCTGACCGTAATGCACAATGACATGCAGCGTCATCCGGGCTTCAAGTGCGAACTTCCAGAGGAACTCATGAACGAGCTCAGTCGAGAAGCTCCCCACCTGAGCTGAAGGATACTCAGCACGGTACTCGAAATGTGGACGATTGCTCAGATCAATAACCACCTGGGCAAGCGCCTCATCCATGGGAACAAATACACTCGCATACCGCTTAATGCCCTTCTTGTCTCCCAACGCCTCCTGCAGCGTCTGTCCCAGGCAAATACCGATATCCTCCACCGTATGATGGTCGTCGATCTCAATATCGCCTCGTGCCTGCACCTTCAGATCGAATTGTCCGTGCTTCGCGAATAAATCCAGCATATGATTCAGGAAAGGAACATCGGTCTCAAGCTCTGTCTGGCCTGTCCCATCAATTGCAAATGCCAATTGGATATCAGTCTCATTTGTTTTGCGGCTGATATCAGCCGTCCGAGCTTGTACTGTATTATTGTTGTCCATCTTGGGATCACACCTCTCCTTCATTATTCAACCGTACCAGAATGGCCCTGGCATGCGCTTCAAGCCCCTCGTGTCTTGCCAGCTCCATGATGGTCTCCCCGTTCTTCAGCAACGCTTCCTTGCTGTAGTAGATCAGGCTGGATTTCTTGATGAAATCGTCCACATCTACAGGTGAAGAGAATCTCGCTGTACCATTGGTCGGGATAATATGATTTGGTCCTGCAAAATAATCCCCTACAGGCTCCGAGCTATACGGTCCAAGGAAGATTGCCCCGGCATTCTCGATTCGGCCAACGTATTCCATTGGATTCTCGACCATAATCTCCAGATGCTCTGGAGCCAAGCGGTTCACAATGGATAGCCCTTCCGTAATGTCATCCACGACCACAATAGAGCCATAATTCGCTACAGACGCAGCAGCAATCTCCCGGCGTGGCAGATCAGCTAACTGGCGCTCTACCTCCGCAGATACCGCCTCAGCGAGCTGCTGCGATGGCGTAACCAGAATGGCAGAAGCCATCTCATCATGCTCAGCCTGTGACAGCAGGTCTGCTGCCACATAGACAGGGTTGGCCGTATCGTCGGCCAGCACTACAATCTCACTCGGTCCCGCTATGCTGTCAATATCAACGGCACCATAGACCTCACGTTTGGCGAGAGCCACGTAGATGTTCCCGGGACCGCAGATTTTATCCACTGGGCGAATGCTATCCGTTCCATAGGCAAGGGCTGCAATTGCCTGTGCACCACCTACACGATACACTTCAGTTACGCCTGCCTCAGCAGCAGCCACCAGTGTATACGGGTCGATGCCTTCCTTTCCGTTCGTTGCCGGAGGCGTTACCATCACGATCTCAGGAACTCCGGCCACCTGTGCAGGTATGACATTCATTAGCACGGAGGATGGATACGCGGCTTTTCCACCAGGCACATATACACCTACTCGCTGCAGAGGTCGCAATACTTGACCCAACAACGTACCGTCCGGCTGCAGATCCATCCAGGATGTGCGCTTCTGCTTGACATGAAAGGCTCGAATCTGCGCTGCCGCGGCTCGAATCGCTTCCACGAAAGTTGGCTCCACCCGGTCATAAGCTGCTGTCAGCTCCTCTGGTGAGACCCGCAGTGAAGCGCCAGACAAACTTACTTTGTCAAAAAGCTCCGTATATCGCTGCAGCGCCTGGTCACCTTCCTCACGCACTGCACGAATAATGTCCTTCACGGCTGCATTCTGCTCTGGTGTTCCGTAATCCACTTCACGCTGCAGCTGCAGGTCACGGGCTGCTACTATCTTCATTACCGTTCCTCCTCCGTACACATCCGATCCATCTGAATCCTTAAATACTATATAACTGAACTCTAGCTGTAGCTCAGATACACTATCCACCTTGCTTGACGGCCCCAGGAATCACCTGCTGCAGTCGATCGCATATCGCCTGGATCCGTTCATTCTTCATCCGGTAGCTGACTCGATTCGAGATGAGACGGCTTGTAATCTCGAAGATCTCGTGCTGCTCTACCAGCCCGTTCTCACGCAGCGTCTGGCCAGTTTCGACCATATCCACAATCCGGTCCGCGAGGCCAATCAGCGGAGCTAATTCAATGGAGCCATTAAGCTTGATGACCTCCACCTGCTCGCCATGCTCTCGAAAGTATTGCGAGGCTACCTGCGGATACTTGGTCGCCACGCGCTGGCGAATGCCAGGTTGCCAGTTCGGCAACCCGATGACGGACATGCGGCAGCGTGCGATACCCAGATCCAGTAGCTCGTACACATCCTTGTTCTCTTCCATTAAAACATCCTTGCCTACAATACCGATATCAGCCACACCGTATTCCACGTAGGTCGGCACGTCTACCGGCTTGGCCATGATGAATTCCATCCCCAGCTCCGGCAATGGAATGACCAGCTTGCGCGTATCATCCACATCCTCTGGAATCGGAATACCAGCCTCCCGGAATAGCACCGAAGCCTGCTTGTAGATCCGCCCCTTGGGCATGGCGACTTTCAGAATCTCGGTCATTCGTAATCCCTCCTATCGTGTTATATTCCCGGCCGAGTGGCCAATCCCTTTTCATAGGTGATGATTTCAGTATAAGCAGTGGCCGAAGCTTCCGTATCGGCTGTGCCTCCCAGTATTCCAGTAATAACCACCTTACCCGCTTCACGCAATCGTGTAGCCTCGGTCAGAGCCTCTCTGCGACTCTCAGCGTCATATCGAATGAACACGGTATGCTGCTCCGTCACCTGTTGCTCTTCCATTCCATCCACGATCCGGTTGGTCTTCAGAGCGAAGCCCGTAGCTGGCACATCCCGTCCAAATTGCTGCAGCAAATTATCATATCTTCCTCCACTGGCGACAGGAGAACCGATTCCCGCAGCATAGCCCTCGAATATCATGCCCGTATAATAGGAAAAATCGCCAATCATCGTCAGGTCAATGAGCACATGCTCGGATACACCATAAGCCTCCAGCACCTCCCATACCTTGCAGAGATGTGAGACAGAATCCACTGCCAGCGGATTCGAGCTCAGCTCCGTAGCCTGATCGCAAATCTCTTTCCCGCCACGCAGACGCAGAATAGCTTCCAGTTGATTCTGTGCCTCTTCTGAAGCATCTGCACCCTTCCCAGAATTTGTCGAGAAAAGCTGTTGCACAGCGGCACGATAGCCGACCACATCACGTCTTAGCAGTAGCTCCTTCAGCAGCTTCTGATCTTCCGTCTGACCCGGAATAATCTCCTCGAACAGTCCATTCAGAAATCCGACGTGACCCATTGCAATCTTGAAGGATTGCACACCGGCGGCCTGAAGTGAAGCGATTGCCAGTGCCACGACCTCTGCATCAGCCTCGGGAGAGTCATCTCCCACCAGTTCCAGTCCAGTCTGGAAAAACTCAGCCTCACGACCTGCCTCCTCCTCAATAGCCCGAAAGACATTCGCATGATAGGACAATCTCAACGGTAGGGCCTCTGCCTTCAGAAGAGAGGATACAACACGAGCGATCGGTGCCGTCATATCAGAACGAAGGACGAGCGTAGTACCGCGGTTATTCAACAATTTGAAGAGCTTATGATCCGAGGTTGAGCTAGCAACACCAACTGTGTCATAGTATTCCATGCTCGGGGTTATAATCTGTTGATAGCCCCAGCGCTCCATACAAGCAAGCACCTTGCTCTCAATATCGCGAAGCCGTGCCACTACATGTGGTAGATAATCTCTTACCCCGATCGGTTTCTCGAATCCCTTCGGCTTGGACATATTTATTCACTCCATTTATAAGATCAGTTATCGTTTAATAGAAACATTGTAGAAAGTTTTGTTCTTTTCTACAGTACCAGCATTACACTTATATTCATCATCACATGTACATACATGACTACATTGTACCTGTTACTGCAAATCACTTCACTATGGTAAAGTGCTAACAAATTAAAGCGTTCGATATTTCGCTATATTAACATGAATACCCTTATTCAGTCAATTGCGAACCTTTGGCTAGCCTTAGAGCGGCAAGGTACAAATACGATTGTTATCTCTAATCTACAATGTTATCTATAGTCTGCGTAGCTAGTGAGAATCATAGCAATAAATACACAAAAAAGGTCAACCAGCAATTGCTGGCTAACCTGATCATACGAAAACGGCCCAAATGCCCAAAGATGGCCGAACAATCTATAGATTCAATGGGCGTTTCCTAAATGTTAGCTCGACGTGACTGAACCTTGGATGAGTCCTTCCCTGCTGTTGGCAGATAGGACCTGGGCACACTCCCCAGGAAAATTCTAACGAATGGGACATAGCGGAAGCCGAAGGCAACCATCAGCCAGGTAAGGAAGAGAGCAACCACCAGCCCCCCAGCGATCCATACAACATAGGTAAAGGAATCAATCGGGATGTGGTACCGGAAACGGCGATATACAGCCAGCACCAACGGATGGATCAGATAGATTGCAAAGGATGCCTCTCCCATCCGAATCAGGAAGGTCACCACAGCCTGATTTGCTCTCGCATACAGCCTGAAGGCGCTATGCAGCAGGACTAGTGCCGATAGCATGGTATGTGCATTCCACAGCAGCTCGTACCATAGCGTATCCACCCATACTCCATCTCGGCGGGCATACAGCCACAAGAGTACGTGTACAATCGACACCGTAAGCCAGCTTCCCCACAGCAGTATCGTACGCCAGCGAAGCGTAGCAGATAGCTCAGACCATGAAGAATTTAGCCAAACTTTGAATCGATCAAAATAAACCGCCACAAAAGCACCCATAAAATAATAAGCAAGATAGGAGATCGACAAGCTTCCTTTATTCACAATCTGCCACTCAAATTTGTTCATGAAGATAAATGCCCACTGCAACACAAGTCCGACGGGAATCGCCCAGCGAACAAGCCAACGCGAGGATTGGAACATTTTCAACAGGAACGGGAACAAAATGTAGAATTGAATACTGATGAATACAAAGTATAAGTGCGTATAATTAGATCCTGTCAGGAGTCTGTACAGAAAAAACTGCAACTGCTCTGTAATCGGTAAATACAACTCTCCGTTCACGGTCTGGGCCAATACGAAATAGCCAAGTGAGATGATGAAATAGGGGAGGAGAATATAGCTCATTCGCTTCCCGTAAAAGCGGCCAATCATCCCTCGGTCAATCGGACGATCATAATAATTGTAGAACAACACAAAGCTGCTCAAGAATATAAATGAAGGGGTGCCGAACTTAAAGAAGATATTCACAAAATTCAATATCCAGTAATAAGGTGATTCCATTGCCTGTATGCCTGCTGCATAGGATGTAGCATGAACATGGAGCACGCCGAGAATAGCCAGGGCTCGGAATATATCAAGTTGCGGCAACCTTTCCTTTTGCTGCCGTGCCATCATCATTCCTCCTTCTTAGACAAGCCTCTCCATTACCTTAGACGATTCACCAGGTTAGATCAACTAATATCCCAATAGTTACCTATATACCACAATGTAACTTGTTTCACATTCACCGGTGCTTCGCTAGTATACAGGCTGATTCTGACTACCAACCAAATGCACCCTGAGAGCAAGCTGAATGTTATAAAGACGCACCTGCCATGTACCAACAAAAAAGGCCCGACTGAAGCTGTCCGGCCTTGTTCGATCATTACACGTCTGTCAAGTATCTGCACTGAATCGGTATGTACTACGAACGCGGCCCAGACTGCTTCAGCTCCCGCAGAGGATTCCCCCCCACAAAGGCTCCTGCCGGGACGTCCTTATGCACAATGGAGCCAGCTGCTACTACTGCCCCATCCCCAATGGTTACACCAGGTAGAATGGTTGTATTCGCTCCAACCAGCACCCCATCGCCAATAATGACCTCGCCAAGGCGGTACTCCTGAATCAAATACTCGTGGGCAAGAATGGTCGTGTTGTACCCAATTACGCTATTGGTGCCGATCTTGATCTTCTCGGGAAAGAAAACATCGACCATGACCATCAGCCCGAAGGCCGTGTGCTCACCAATCTGCATGCCGAGCAGCCTGCGGTATATCCAGTTTTTAAGGGGAAGCACTGGGCAATATCGTGCTGCCTGAATGCATATGAAATTCTTGACGCCCTTCCAGGGGCTTACACTTCTGTAGATCTGCCATAGTGCATTCGCGCCTTCAACAGGATAACGTTCCAGTCGTCTCACAGCGCCTCAGAGCCTTGCTTAACCAGCTTGAGCAGATCCCTCATATCATGCAGCATATAGTGCGGCTTATAGCTCAGCAGTGTCTCCTCACCCTTCAGGGACCAAGCCACTCCAGCCGATAGCACACCTGCAGCATGCGCCGCCTGAATATCAAACGAGCTATCTCCAACCATCAGCGTGCGCGCAGGATCAGCATTCAATGCGGAGACCGCTTTTAGTACAGGCTCGGCATGCGGCTTGGGATGCTCTACATCATCCACTGTTACAATAGTACCCATATAAGAGGTCAATCCAAACAAATCAAGCACCCGGTACGAAGATGGACGAATCTTGGTAGTTACTACTCCCATCTGTATACCCATCTCATGCAGAGACTTGATAACCTCCTCCACATGGGGGAACGGCCTGACCATATTGTCATGATGCAGCAGGTTATATGCCCGATATTGACGCACATAGTCAGCTACATCCGCTGCGCCCGTGAAGGTGCGCAGTTGGTTCTCCAAGGTACCGCCCATATGCGGAATGATGTGCTCCCGTGTCAGCGTAGCCGAGCCTTGATCCTTCATAATATGGAGAAATGAGCTGATGATCAGCTCATTCGTATCCATAATGGTACCGTCCAAATCAAATAATACTGTGTTAATCATGATTGCGCTCCTTTGGCTGTGCCTCTGTCTCCTCCGATGCCTCCTCTGCATGGCGGTCTGCGGTATTCGCTTGCGCGGAATCCACCTTCTCAGATGCTGTAGCACCATCTTGTCCATGCTGAACCTTGGTAGAGACAATCGGATCATTGTAGTGCGGCAGATTCGGATACGTTTTACGTCTATATACAATGAAGATAACGGCTGCCAGCACGAGCACAATAGCGAGGAGCTGCGAAATACGTACATTTCCATACGCTGGGTCCAGATAGCCTGGCTCGAATCCAAACCATGTCATTGGGGCCCACAGCCCATTTATGAAGGAAGCTAGCCATTCTGGACTCTGAAAAGCCAGACTGTCTGTTCTCAGACGCTCGATGAAAAAGCGACCAATGGAGTACCAAATGAAATAGCCAGCAAAGATCTCCCCAGCACGCACGAATGGGCGGCGGCGAAGCAGCAGAAGCAGGCCTACTCCAATCAGGCTCCAGATGGACTCGTACAAAAAGGCAGGGTGATGGAACACGCCGTTCACATTCATTTGATTCACAATGAAATCTGGTAAATGAAGCTGTGAACGCAAGAAGGATTCCTCTACAGGTCCACCATAGGCTTCCTGATTCATGAAGTTCCCCCAACGTCCGATCATCTGACCAATGAGTAGACCTGGTGCACAGATATCCGCAATCCTCCAGAAGTTGTAGCCTTTGTAGCGGAAGTAAATGACCCCGCAAATAATCGCACCGATCAAAGCCCCGTAGATGGCTATACCGCCGTTCCAGATTTTTAAGACATCGACCAGGTTGTCACGATAATCTTCCCATTTGAAGGCCACGTAATAGATTCTGGCCCCAATGATGGCTGAAGGTACGCCCAGCAGTAGCATATCCATGAAAAAATCCTGAGGAATGCCATAGCGCTTACCCTCACGAATACACAGCAGCAGCCCCACCAGCGCCGCGCATCCAAGAATTAGACCATACCAGTGTACCTTAAGCGGTCCAATAGCGAACGCGATCGGATCTATTAACAGTGTTGCCATATGATTTATCTCACTCCCTGAATGCCAGTGTTTTCTTTAGCCTGAACTCCTGTTCAGAATCAGTCCATATCATCCATATCTTCAGCAATTGTTGCTGTCAGCTTGTTAGTGAACTGCAATGCAGCATTATAGCCCATTTGCTTCAGTCGATAGTTCATTGCAGCTACTTCAATGATAACAGCAAGGTTCCGTCCGGGTCTAACCGGAATAGTGACTAGAGGCACGTCTGTATCAATGATACGTGTAGTCTCTTCATCCAGTCCAAGTCGATCATATTGTTTGTCCTGCTGCCATGCCTCAAGACGAACAACAAGCGTAATACGCTTGTGATTCCGAATAGCACCTGCACCGAATAACGTCATAACATTGATGATACCTACCCCACGAATCTCCAGCAAATGACGGATGAGCTCAGGCGCACTGCCATGCAGCTGAAAGTCTGAGGTCTGACGAATCTCAACCGCATCATCAGCGACCAGACGATGTCCACGCTTCACCAGCTCCAATGCTGTCTCACTCTTACCGATGCCGCTTCCGCCGGTAATAAGCATACCTACCCCGTATACATCACACAATACACCGTGAATGGTAGCTGTAGGCGCTAATTTCCCTTCCAGGAAATTGGTGATTCTACTGGACAAGATTGTGGTGGCCATATTACTGCGCAGCACAGGAATGTCATGCTTGCTACTCGCATCAATCAGCTCCTGCGGCACCTCTAGCTCTCTAGTCACTACAATACACGGCGTATCTTCTGTACAAAGACGCTGCATCCGATCCACTCGCTCCTCTGGTGGGAGCATAGCAAAGAACGCCAGCTCAGTTCTACCCAAGAGCTGCACCCGTTCCTGTGGGTGATATTCAAAATATCCGGCCATCTCCAGACCTGGGCGATTCAAATCATCTACCGTAATTGGTCTGCGCAACCCCTGTTCACCAGAGATAACTTCCAAATGAAACTGCTGAACGAGTTCGCTCACTTTCACTTTTTTGGGCATGTTTCTCTTCCTTTCAACCTCAGCCGGGTCCGATATGTTATCATACAGAGCCTGCAAGCAAGCTCTGCTGCAATACTCAAGATCTGGAATTACCTAAAGACTGTGAATAACCATCGAGCGTATAGCAATTCAGCAGAACAAAGCACTTACTTCTTCTACAGATCAACCAAACAAGCTAATGAGTCTTATGTAAGCTGAGTAGTAATAACTCCCCCATGATACATACCCATCGTATAGGAATTTTCAGTTAAATGCAATTGCAGGTGATGCAGAGCTTCATAAGCTATGACTAGCATAAAGATATAACCGACATAACAACAAGAAGCCACCGAGTTACCTCGGCAGCTTCAACCTTTGTCATATCTCTATTAAACTAGAAATACGTTGGCTTCGGACTCTTTGTCGAAGATATGGACTTTGTTCATATCAAAGGCCAACGTAGGCTTGCTTCCTTCACGAGTAGTAGAGCGACCATCTACACGAGCAATGACAGTGGAAGGACCTGCACCTGTCAGGTACAACAGGGTCTCGTGACCCAGGTTCTCTGTAGCATCTACTGTAGTCTTGAAGGTTGTATTCGGGGAAGCTTCCAGGAATACAGGCTCTTCATGAATATCCTCTGGACGAATACCCAGGATAACCTCTTTACCAATATAACCCTTGGATCTAAGGATCTGTGCTCTTCCTTCAGGAACTTCGACGTCCAGATTCTCAGCTTGGAAATGAACCTTGCCACTCACTTCCACCAGCTTACCGTTGATGAAGTTCATTGTTGGTGAACCCATGAATCCGGCAACGAAGAGATTCTTCGGACTATTATACAGGTCATCTGGAGAATCCACCTGTTGAATGATCCCTTCGGACATTACTACGATACGGTCACCCATTGTCATCGCTTCAGTCTGGTCATGTGTTACGTAGATAACGGTAGTTTCCAGACGTTTTGCCAATTTAGTGATCTCATTACGCATCGCACCACGCAGCTTGGCATCCAAGTTGGAGAGCGGCTCATCCATCAAGAAGACTTGAGGGTCACGTACGATCGCACGTCCCAAGGCTACACGCTGACGTTGTCCACCGGAGAGAGCCTTCGGCTTACGCTCCAGCAAGTGCTCAATGTCGAGAATTTTTGCTGCTTCACGAACACGTCTTTCGATCTCTTCTTTCTTTACTTTACGGAGCTTCAGACCAAACGCCATGTTTTGGTATACGTTCATATGCGGGTACAGGGCATAGGATTGGAATACCATCGCAATATCCCGATCTTTAGGAGCTACATCATTTACAACACGGTCTCCGATGTATAGCTTACCTTCCGAGATTTCTTCCAGACCTGCGATCATCCGCAGCGTAGTGGATTTACCACAACCCGAAGGACCAACCAATACCAGGAACTCTTTATCTTTAATGTCCAAGTTAACATCAACTACAGTCGCTTTATCGGAACCCGGATACTTTTTGAAAATATGCTCTAAACGTACACCAGCCATGGGTTTTGCCTCCTCAGTTCTCGTAATGAAATCGAATACATTTCCTAATACATATATTACCCGAGCCCTGCCTAACTGGCTATCCACAAACTGCACAAAAAAGCTATTTGCTTTTTGTTACTTTGTACAATAGCAGAATAAGTCTGGCCAAAACCGCATCATTAAAGGTACGCACATCAAGTCCCGTCTCTTGCTTGATCTTATCGAGTCGATAGATGAGGGTATTACGGTGCACATACAATCGCTTCGCCGTCTCACTGACATTACAATCCATCTGAAAAAATGTCTCCAGTGTCGTGAGGGTCTCTGCATCCTCGAACATGGCTGACTGGTTGCCCGCATGCTTCACGAAAAATTTGCGTTGCTCATCAGGGATACTATAGATCATACGCTCCAGGCTTAGCTCCCATGGAAGATGAATATGCTCTGTTACATGGAAGATACGCCCCAGATGAATCGTCTCTCTGAGCAAAGACACTGTTCTTGGTAGTTCTACCAAAGGTGTGATAGATTTGCCGACTGCAATATGGAACACCCCTACCCATTCGCTCGCAACAAGCTCGTACAGCCCGAGGGCAAAGGCCGTAAGCACCTCTTCCATTTGCTCTGCCGTGTTTGTGTCACGTTCATCCTCGGCTCCTACGACGAGTTCTTCCTCCGCCAAGATGAACCACTCCTGATCCTCCAAAGGGATGAGCATGACCACTCCACCAAAATAAGAGTTCAAAAATCTTTGTAGCAAGGCATAGTTCACCTGCCCTGAATGCAAGCCCTCGCCTGTTAGCAGCAGTGGTACCATTGCTGTCTGGAACTGCTGATCTAGCCTTAACTGATGCGGTACACGTTGGTCTTCATCCAATATCGACTGCTCCAGAGCCCACCGCCCCAGTCTTCTCATGCGCCCCTCTTCGTCATCCTCCAGATCTCCCGAGGCATCCCCATGCCCAGGAACACCATCCAGCCAAGCATCCACAAGCCTGCGCTCACGCGGTGAGAGTTGTTGCTCGTCAATTACAAAGGCAAGCTCGGCTCCAGCAGAAGCACGCTTTGGGAAAAAAATCTGGTGCTCATAAATGAAGGATTCTCTCCTTCCCTGCTCCTGATTAACCTGTGGTAACCAAGGCTCGTGCCCCTCCGTAAGCTCAACTATGGAAAAAGTTAAACCCGTAATCTGCTGTAGCTGCTGTAACGTCTCGGTATGATTCATAGCAAATCCCCGCTTTATGTAGAGTATATCTCATATTTTATCACACACGATGAAAATACAAAAAAGCCATCAACGTAAAGTTGATGACTTATATGAATGAGCCATGAAGGACTCGAACCTTCGACACCCTGATTAAAAGTCAGGTGCTCTACCAACTGAGCTAATGGCTCAAATTCTGGTGGAGGATGATGGATTCGAACCACCGAACCCGTAAGGGAGCAGATTTACAGTCTGATGCGTTTGGCCACTTCGCTAATCCTCCAGATTAAAGTGGCTCGGGACGGAATCGAACCGCCGACACGAGGATTTTCAGTCCTCTGCTCTACCGACTGAGCTACCGAGCCATATCAAAAATCCTTATAAAATAAAAATAAAGTGTACAGGGGATACCCCTTTCCACTTTACCAGTGTCTGTCATACTAAACAGTGTAAAGCTTAAGAAAATGGCGGAACTGACGGGATTCGAACCCGCGATCTCCTGCGTGACAGGCAGGCATGTTAGGCCTCTACACCACAGTTCCTCGCATATTTCATAAATGGTGCCGGCGAGAGGACTTGAACCCCCAACCTACTGATTACAAGTCAGTTGCTCTACCAGTTGAGCTACACCGGCACATATGGTGGAGGCTGAGGGGATCGAACCCCCGACCCTCTGCTTGTAAGGCAGATGCTCTCCCAGCTGAGCTAAGCCTCCTGGGTATGTATAGCGGCGGAGGGGATCGAACCCCCGACCTCACGGGTATGAACCGTACGCTCTAGCCAGCTGAGCTACACCGCCATAATAAATGAAGCTTGTACTTCTTAAAAATGTTACTACGGAGAGAGAGGGATTCGAACCCTCGCACCGCTTACGCAGTCTAACCCCTTAGCAGAGGGTCCCCTTATAGCCACTTGGGTATCTCTCCATAATTCCAAGGTGTTACACCCTGAAAACTGGAACCGAAACGAATCATTGCATTTTACTTTAGGATAAGCCCTCGACCGATTAGTACTGGTCAGCTCCATGCATTACTGCACTTCCACCCCCAGCCTATCTACCTCGTCGTCTTCAAGGGGTCTTACATACTGGGAAATCTCATCTTGAGGGGGGCTTCACGCTTAGATGCTTTCAGCGCTTATCCCGTCCGTACATAGCTACCCAGCGGTGCTCCTGGCGGAACAACTGGTACACCAGCGGTACGTCCATCCCGGTCCTCTCGTACTAAGGACAGCTCCTCTCAAATTTCCTACGCCCACGACAGATAGGGACCGAACTGTCTCACGACGTTCTGAACCCAGCTCGCGTACCGCTTTAATGGGCGAACAGCCCAACCCTTGGGACCTACTTCAGCCCCAGGATGCGATGAGCCGACATCGAGGTGCCAAACCTCCCCGTCGATGTGGACTCTTGGGGGAGATAAGCCTGTTATCCCCAGGGTAGCTTTTATCCGTTGAGCGATGGCCCTTCCATGCGGTACCACCGGATCACTAAGCCCGACTTTCGTCCCTGCTCGACTTGTAGGTCTCGCAGTCAAGCTCCCTTCTGCCTTTGCACTCTTCGAATGATTTCCAACCATTCTGAGGGAACCTTGGGGCGCCTCCGTTACTCTTTAGGAGGCGACCGCCCCAGTCAAACTGCCCACCTGACACTGTCCCCGCACCGGATTACGGTACCAGGTTAGAACCTAGATACGATCAGGGTGGTATCCCAAGGACGCCTCCACAGAAGCTTGCGCTCCTGCTTCTACGGCTCCCACCTATCCTGTACAGATCGTACCCAAATTCAATATCAAGCTGCAGTAAAGCTCCATGGGGTCTTTCCGTCTTGTCGCGGGTAACCTGCATCTTCACAGGTATTAAAATTTCACCGGATCTCTCGTTGAGACAGCGCCCAAGTCGTTACGCCATTCGTGCGGGTCAGAATTTACCTGACAAGGAATTTCGCTACCTTAGGACCGTTATAGTTACGGCCGCCGTTTACTGGGGCTTCGGTTCATAGCTTCGCCTTGCGGCTAACCACTCCCCTTAACCTTCCAGCACCGGGCAGGCGTCAGCCCGTATACTTCGCCTTGCGGCTTCGCACAGACCTGTGTTTTTGCTAAACAGTCGCTTGGGCCTTTTCACTGCGGCCCCCTCGGGCTATTCACCCTACCGAGGCACCCCTTCTCCCGAAGTTACGGGGTCATTTTGCCGAGTTCCTTAACGAGAGTTCTTCCGCGCGCCTTAGAATTCTCTTCTCGCCTACCTGTGTCGGTTTGCGGTACGGGCACCTTCACCTGACTAGAGGCTTTTCTTGGCAGTGTGAGATCATGACCTTCGCTACTGTAATTTTCACTCCCCATCACAGCCCAGCCTTACGATGTGCGGATTTGCCTACACATCAGCCTCACTGCTTGGACGGACATCCATCAGTCCGCGTCACTACCCTCCTGCGTCCCCCCATCGTTCATAACGGTTTACGGTGGTACAGGAATTTCGACCTGTTGTCCTTCGACTACGCCTTTCGGCCTCGCCTTAGGTCCCGACTTACCCTGAGCGGACGAGCCTTCCTCAGGAACCCTTAGGCTTTCGGCGGATCAGATTCTCACTGATCTTTTCGTTACTCATACCGGCATTCTCACTTGTATGCTGTCCAGCGCTCCTTACGGTACACCTTCAACCTGCATACAACGCTCCCCTACCCCTGATGCAAGCATCAAGCCATAGCTTCGGTGGTGTGTTTAGCCCCGTTACATTTTCGGCGCAGAGTCACTCGACCAGTGAGCTATTACGCACTCTTTCAATGGTGGCTGCTTCTAAGCCAACATCCTGGTTGTCTGTGCAACTCCACATCCTTTCCCACTTAACACACACTTGGGGACCTTAGCTGATGGTCTGGGCTGTTTCCCTTTTGACAATGGATCTTAGCACTCACTGTCTGACTCCCGGAACTAAGTCTATGGCATTCGGAGTTTGACTGAGCTTGGTAACCCTTGCGGGCCCCGCACCCAATCAGTGCTCTACCTCCACGACTCTCTTTTCCGAGGCTAGCCCTAAAGCTATTTCGGGGAGAACCAGCTATCTCCGGGTTCGATTGGAATTTCTCCGCTACCCCCACCTCATCCCCGCACTTTTCAACGTGCGTGGGTTCGGGCCTCCAGTGCGTGTTACCGCACCTTCACCCTGGACAGGGGTAGATCACCCGGTTTCGGGTCTACGTCCACGTACTAACTCGCCCTATTCAGACTCGCTTTCGCTGCGGCTCCGGCTCTTCACCTTAACCTTGCACGGGAACGTAACTCGCCGGTTCATTCTACAAAAGGCACGCCATCACCCATAGATCGGGCTCTGACTTCTTGTAAGCACACGGTTTCAGGTTCTATTTCACTCCCCTTCCGGGGTGCTTTTCACCTTTCCCTCACGGTACTGTTTCACTATCGGTCGCCAGGGAGTATTTAGCCTTGGCAGATGGTCCTGCCGGATTCATACGGGGTTTCACGTGCCCCGCACTACTCGGGATCCGTCTCGGAGGGTGTACCATTTCGATTACAGGGCTTTTACCTCTATCGCGGGCCTTTCCAGACCTCTTCATCTAGGGTACACCTTTGTAACTCCGTGTGAGACGTCCCACAACCCCAGGAAGCAAGCTTCCTGGTTTGGGCTAATCCGCGTTCGCTCGCCGCTACTGACGGAATCACTATTGTTTTCTCTTCCTCAGGGTACTTAGATGTTTCAGTTCCCCTGGTCTGCCTCTCCTTTGGCTATGTATTCACCAAAGAGTGACTACCTGTTACAGTAGCCGGGTTTCCCCATTCGGACATCCCCGGATCGAAGCTTGCTTACAGCTCCCCGAGGCATTTCGTCGTTCGCCACGTCCTTCGTCGGCTCCTGGCGCCTAGGCATCCTCCGTGTGCTCTTATTAGCTTAACCATGATTTTTGCCACAGGCAAAATATCAAACCGCTAATAACTTTCACTTGCTTACACAAGTTCAGCTAAAAGATGTTCTAAAACGCAATGTTTTCGTTTCGGTATCCAGTTTTCAAGGTGCAATGCTGTGATTGTAACACAGCTTCTTTGTTCGTAAAAGAACTTTTTTTGGTGGAGCCAAGGGGGATCGAACCCCTGACCTCCTGCGTGCAAGGCAGGCGCTCTCCCAGCTGAGCTATAGCCCCATATCTGGTTCTTTATTACGTATTCATTTATGGTGGGCCCTAGTGGACTCGAACCACCGACCTCACCCTTATCAGGGGTGCGCTCTAACCAGCTGAGCTAAGGGCCCATAACAAATCCCGAAAAGGTGTTACCCTTCCCGGGTTGTGCGCTTGGCAACGTCCTACTCTCCCAGGACCCTTCGGTCCAAGTACCATCGGCGCTGGAGGACTTAACGGTCGTGTTCGGGATGGGTACGTGTGGAACCCCTCCGCTATCGCCACCAAACGTCTTGCTATGCTTTTGTGAGAGTTGAACTCTCAAAACTGAGCAACGAGTGAGCTGCGAAGAGGATTTCATACGCGCTAAGCGCAGTACCGAATTCCTCTTCTTAGGATCGATGGAACATCGATCTGATTTGAATGCTTCCGTTGCAGGAAGCGATTCTCCATAGAAAGGAGGTGATCCAGCCGCACCTTCCGATACGGCTACCTTGTTACGACTTCACCCCAATCATCTACCCCACCTTCGGCGGCTGGCTCCTTGCGGTTACCCCACCGACTTCGGGTGTTGTAAACTCTCGTGGTGTGACGGGCGGTGTGTACAAGACCCGGGAACGTATTCACCGCGGCATGCTGATCCGCGATTACTAGCAATTCCGACTTCATGCAGGCGAGTTGCAGCCTGCAATCCGAACTGAGACTGGCTTTTTAGGATTGGCTCCACCTCGCGGCTTCGCTTCCCGTTGTACCAGCCATTGTAGTACGTGTGTAGCCCAGGTCATAAGGGGCATGATGATTTGACGTCATCCCCACCTTCCTCCGGTTTGTCACCGGCAGTCACCCTAGAGTGCCCACCCGAGGTGCTGGCAACTAAGGTCAAGGGTTGCGCTCGTTGCGGGACTTAACCCAACATCTCACGACACGAGCTGACGACAACCATGCACCACCTGTCTTGAATGTCCCGAAGGAAAGGATCATCTCTGATCCGGTCATTCAGATGTCAAGACCTGGTAAGGTTCTTCGCGTTGCTTCGAATTAAACCACATACTCCACTGCTTGTGCGGGTCCCCGTCAATTCCTTTGAGTTTCAGTCTTGCGACCGTACTCCCCAGGCGGAGTGCTTAATGTGTTAACTTCGGCACCAAGGGTATCGAAACCCCTAACACCTAGCACTCATCGTTTACGGCGTGGACTACCAGGGTATCTAATCCTGTTTGCTCCCCACGCTTTCGCGCCTCAGCGTCAGTTACAGCCCAGAGAGTCGCCTTCGCCACTGGTGTTCCTCCACATCTCTACGCATTTCACCGCTACACGTGGAATTCCACTCTCCTCTTCTGCACTCAAGTCATCCAGTTTCCCGTGCGATCCGGGGTTGAGCCCCGGGCTTAAACACCAGACTTAAATGACCGCCTGCGCGCGCTTTACGCCCAATAATTCCGGACAACGCTTGCCCCCTACGTATTACCGCGGCTGCTGGCACGTAGTTAGCCGGGGCTTTCTTCTCAAGTACCGTCACTCCTTAAGCAGTTACTCTTAAGGACGTTCTTCCTTGGCAACAGAGCTTTACGATCCGAAAACCTTCATCACTCACGCGGCGTTGCTCCGTCAGGCTTTCGCCCATTGCGGAAGATTCCCTACTGCTGCCTCCCGTAGGAGTCTGGGCCGTGTCTCAGTCCCAGTGTGGCCGATCACCCTCTCAGGTCGGCTACGCATCGTCGCCTTGGGGAGCCGTTACCTCTCCAACTAGCTAATGCGCCGCAGGCCCATCCTCCGGTGACAGATTGCTCCGTCTTTCCTCACTTCTCCATGCGAAGAAGTGAATTATCTGGTATTAGCTACCGTTTCCGGTAGTTATCCCAGTCCAAAGGGCAGGTTGCCTACGTGTTACTCACCCGTCCGCCGCTAACCTCAGAAGAAGCAAGCTTCTTCATCAGTCCGCTCGACTTGCATGTATTAGGCACGCCGCCAGCGTTCGTCCTGAGCCAGGATCAAACTCTCCAATAAAGTTATTGAAAAGAGCGATAGCTCATTTTGAATCTGACGAGATTCATATCTCATTGTTTGAATCCCACTTGCGTGAAATTCGCTCACTCGTTGTTCAGTTTTCAAAGATCAACTTCATTCATTCGTTTCTTTTCTTGCGTTACCACCGCATCTCAGCGGCGACTTTTATAATATAGCATACACCTCACAAATAGGTCAACACCTTTTTTCATTTTTTTCTCCATACGCTAAATTTCAACAAAAAAGAGCTTCTCCCCAGAAGCCCCCACACATGGTCTAGACCTATGATTTTGGCATAGTTCCACAGCATAGTTCCACAGCTTACTCCCTCCACATAACTCCCCCATAAGCCTACAGATCTCATTTCGAATATCCATATAGAGCCCGCAGGGTGGAGGACATGATCGCAATGCGCTTCCTCCCCACCATACGCATGACCGCCATCAAGTAAAAAGAGCCAGCTTGATTCCCAGCAGCAACCCAACCCCCGGAAGACCTAAAGTAGCGACGGTCCCAATTGTTACTGGATTTACGGGAATGTATGCATGTGTGATCCAACCTGAGTAGTTCACTACATAGATTGCAACTGCTGCAAGCGCCATATGAGTTACGAATACACCCAACCATCTGAACCCCATGCTCTTCTTGATAAGAATATATACAAGCATAAGTGAAGAGAATGACAGCAGTATCCACAGAACACTCCTCACCCTACAGCACCTCCCCTGTAGCGGCCCTCTCGGCCCCTCCGCTCTCTTCACCATCGTTGTCATAATCAGGACGATGTACATTCGCTTGCTTTGCTCGCTTTAGCTGAATCTGATAATTCAACTCTGCTGCCTCCAGCAGAAAAATAGCATAGTCCACCTGATCCTTACCCACGGCTTCCTCAAACATTCTTTGTGCTCTAAGCCAGTCCGCATGAGCAAGGCGGACACCCTCGATAATCTCTGCGTAAAGCTCCGATCTGATTCGTTCCTTGCGGAGCTGATTGCGCAGCTTCTTGCTATACCAGATAGTCATCATCGCGCGCCTCCCTACCATTCGCATCACAGTCTTTCGACTGCCCTCTATTCATTCATATCGAAAAGGGGACAAACTTAGAACCGCATTCTGCTAACAGTACGGAAGGCGAAGAACTCCTCTGAACAAGTCAAGAACTACATTGCTCCAGATGACAAATGCACAATATTCCATAGCGACAACCTAACAACTCTACAACGTTCTGCCTCCGGATCGAACTAATCTAAGAGACAATCCTCAGAAAGAAACCATCTGCATTATCAGGAGACAGACATATTGCTGGGATAATCCTCCAGCTAACCTAAGGCTGTACAGGCGAAATATGATAGTGATAGAACTTTTTATCCACCCGCATTACCGGGAAGTTACCTGGTAGTTGGTCTACTGTGATCTCAATAAAGCTGTTCTTCTCATAAAAGCGATGAGCAGCTACAAACTGCGGCGTTGTACCCAGATAAATATCGCTAACCTGCCTACTCCCAGCCCAACGAATAGCCTCCTGTAGCAAGCGATAGGCTACCTTCCACTCTGTACCTCTGTACTCATGGTGTACGAACATTTTCCGTAAAGCACTTTGCTGTCGTCCAATATCTAATAGAGCTATCGTACCTATGATCCGGTCTCCGTCCTTAGCTACCCAGAAGTTCCCGTTGCCTCGTTGATAATACTGTTCGATAGCCAATAAATCCGGCTGATCCTCTATCGTGATGGGAATCCGGTATTCCTCCTGCTGGATATGTAATATAAGCTTCGATATCTGTGATTGATCACAGCCTTCATACTCCATGATGTGAATACGCTCGTACATATAATCACCGCCCTATGATCATCTTGATTCCTTTCCACTTCAAACAATGCCATCCTATGACAAAAAAGCCGCAATAGCGGCTTTTAGGCTTGTCCAAATCCTAATCCTGGGCTTGGCTATAAAGTTGGATGACAATTATATTTCGCTCAGTTCAACTGACGTCGACCTTCCAATGCCTTGGACAACGTAACTTCGTCTGCATATTCAAGATCTCCACCCACAGGTAATCCATGGGCAATCCGGGTAACCGTCATTTCGAAAGGTCTGACCAGCTTGGAAATATACATAGCCGTCGCTTCTCCCTCGATGTTCGGATTCGTAGCGAGAATTAACTCCTCCACTCGCTCATCACTCAGACGAGTCAGCAGCTCCTTCAGACGAATATCCTCCGGTCCCACACCCTCCATAGGAGAGATGGCCCCCTGCAGCACATGATAATACCCGTTGAACTCCTTGGTGCGCTCCATCGCTACCAAATCCTTGGAATCCTGGACTACACAAATAACCGAGGCATCTCGAGTCTTATCCTGGCAAATCCGGCAGGGATCGGTATCAGTGATGTTGCAGCAGACCGAGCAATAATGGAGATTGCGCTTTACACTGACCAGAGCTTTGGCAAAATCAATCACATCATCTTCCTTCATGTTCAGTACATGAAAGGCAAGACGCGCAGCCGTCTTGGGACCAATGCCCGGCAGGCGTGTAAAAGCATCAATCAGCTTGGCTATCGGTTCCGGATAGTACAATGGTCTGTTGCTCCTTCGTATATAAAGATTAGATTAGAACAGGCCCGGGATCTTCATGCCGCCTGTGAATTTACCCATATCATTATTAGCAAGCTCATCCGCCTTCGTAAGCGCGTCGTTCACAGCAGTCAGGACCAGATCCTGCAACATTTCAACATCATCCGGATCAACAGCCTCTGGCTTGATCGCAATGGACAGAACCTTCTTGTGACCATTCACCTCGACAGTTACTACACCACCACCGGATGTTCCTTCTACAGTCTTGCCTCCAAGCTCTTCCTGTGCCTTCAGCATCTGCTCCTGCATCTTCTTCACTTGCTTCATCATCTGGTTCATATTGTTCATGTTATTCATCTCCTTAATTGGTTTACTAGATAGACTATTAACAGCCCTAGTCTTTAATGACGATCAGATCCTCGCCAAATAACTCCATGGCCTCATCAATCCAGGGCTCCTTCGACTTTCCCGAACCAGCATCCTCCGGCTCCAGTCGGAATTCTTCCTCCTGCTTGGTGGCTGAGCCCTCAATCGCGGAGGACCAATCCCGCAGCATCATCGTCACCAGACGCATAGGTCTGCCCAGCTGCTCTTGAAGCACTCGCTCGATGACCTGACGATTAGCTGCCTTCTCCGTGGTATCACGGTGAATATTGTTCTTGAAGGCTACCAGTACACTATCATCATACACCGATACTGGCTCGCCATCCATGAACCACGCATGGACCGTGACCTTCTCTTCCTTGACCCGCTGTAAAATCTGACTCCATTTTCGAGTAGCCTCGGAAAATTCAGAGCTTCCCTTCTGTGCAACGAATTCACTAAGTTGGGAAGGGAGCTTCGCCGGTGACGACACCCGTGCTGCTGGAGGCTTGGATGGCCCACGCCCTGAAGAGCTTTGTTCCTGTCCCTTGACAGCTGATAGCCCCGCTTGCAGGGCACCTTCCAGCTTACGTTCCAGGTCTGCCAGCTGCTTACGCAATGCCGTCACCTCGCCACGATCAGCCGCCTCGGCTGATGCCGTAGTCGCCTGACCAGGCGAAGCAGGGACGCTACACAACTTGAGCAAAGCCACCTCAAAGAGTGTCTGCGGCTGTGAAGCATACTTCATACCGTTCTGATAGTGATTGAGTGTGTCAATAATCTGGAACAGCTGTTCACTAGTGAACAGGTCGGCTACCTCTCTGAAATGCTCAGGCTCCAGCAACCTTTGCGTCATACGGTCAGCACCCGGCACCATCTTGACCATCAATAGATCGCGGAAATAGTAGAGCAGATTTTCCATGCACTTATCCGCGCTCTTACCCTCTTGCATGAAGGCATCGATCATCTGTAATACAGTGGCCACATCTTCCGCATGAAGCGCACGTGCCAGCTTGCCGAATTGCTCAGCAGGGATTCCCCCCGTCATACCCAGCACCTGCTGGTAGGTTATAGTCCCATCTGTGAATGAAGCAATCTGATCCAGCAGGCTGATCGCATCCCGCATCCCGCCATCAGACAAACGAGCAATATACTGCAATGCGTCTGGATCAGCAGAGATATTCTCTTGCTCACAGATCCGCGCCAGATGCTGAGACTGTTCTTCAAATGGCACTCGCCGGAAGTCAAAGCGCTGACATCTGGATATAATCGTGGCCGGAAGGCGATGAGGCTCGGTTGTAGCTAATATAAACATTACATGCGTCGGAGGCTCTTCCAGCGTCTTGAGTAATGCGTTGAATGCTTCCGTCGTCAGCATGTGTACTTCATCAATAATATAGACTTTGCGTCTTACCTCGGTCGGTGCATATTTCACCTTATCCCGCAGATCACGAATCTCCTCTACACCGCGGTTGGATGCAGCATCAATCTCCTGCACATCCATGACCGCCCCCGCCGTAATTCGAACACAGGTCTCGCATTCATTACAAGGCTCTACCGACGGCCCACGCTCGCAGTTGACTGCCTTGGCCAAAATCTTGGCTGCACTGGTCTTTCCTGTGCCCCGCGGCCCACTGAACAGATAGGCGTGAGAGGTCCTCCCGTCGCGAATAGCATTCTGCAGGGTCTGGATAATATGCTGCTGTCCTACCATGTCTTGGAACGACTGGGATCGCCAAGCACGGTACAACGCTATGTGTTCCAATTCGCGTTACCCTCTTTCAGTTCACTATGGTGACCTTCATCGTGTTACTCATTATACTATAATCCTGAACACAAAAAAACATCTCGCGCTGCTGCGCAAGATGTCGATCGCTAATTTGTATAACCTAATTAAATCCCCATCCAGAGAATATTGATGCTACAGAAAAAAAATAGTCCGGTGGATAAAATTAAGCCGTGCACCTGTTATTGATATTGCGACCCGAGCGGCAATCCTGAACATCAGCTCAGGCTAGGCTACCCTCCGGCACAAGAGCGCTCTTGCTTATGGCTGCTTCCTTCCGGACCTGACCAGGTTCACAAGTGCTCATTGCGGAGGACCCAGCCGTCAACGCCAAGCGCAGGGACCAGCCTCACATCAGCAATACCTCTAACAGGAATTCAACCTCGCTATAGCGGATTGCGAGTTACAGGGCACCGCTACCTCCCCATCTAGCACGGTGAAAATAAGTATATCTTAAGCATGTACAAATTGCAACCAACAGGTGTGTGGCAATTATGCCATGATTTGTCCTATCCATTTATCAAGGATAGGCACACAAAAATCCCCCTGCCAAAGACAGGGGGAATGGCTACTAAATGATGCCATCAGGCAACATTCAGATTAGATACCGTATTTCTTCTTGAATTTATCAACACGGCCACCAGCGTCAACAAATTTTTGCTTACCTGTGAAGAAAGGATGGCAAGCGGAGCAAATTTCTACGCGCAGTGCTTCTTTTACGGAGCCGGTTTCGAACGTGTTACCGCAAGCGCAAGTTACAGTTGTCTTGAAGTATTTCGGTTGGATTGCTTGTTGCATTGAGTTTCACCTCTTTCCGCCCTGAGTTTCTTAGTCCACCCAGAGTAATGTAGACACATGAACGAATTATAGCACTACCCATGTTAATATGCAAATACTTTATTGTATTTAAAATACCGCAAAACACACCTTAGTATAAATCCACAATTTGTCTATACTCTTGATCAGGCTCGTGGCTGCTAAAACAGTGCTTGTCCACCTTTTCCCCATTATAGATGTTCATAATGTTCAACTCATAATAAGGATCCTCGTGGGTTGAAATTCGGCCATTATATTGGATTCGCCCGTACTCATCAGACTTCAGGGAAAAAGCACGCTCATGCAGCAAATTCCCCCAATAATCATACCTGTAAGGAGCGCCAAGGAAGGCTTCATAGCGAAAATCAACATGTAGCCATTCATCCTCACGGAGTACATCTATACAACCGATGTTCCACTCTTCAGCACCAGGCTTGAGTATAGTAAGACTTTCCTTTTGGCGAAAACCCTCCTGATCTTGCCATATACTTATAGTATGACAAGGCATACCATAATCCCGATGGAATTCAAGAGCCGTTGCCGGAAGCTTGAATGCACGCTGATACCTGTTCCTGAGTGACGAGTAAGGGGCACCCCTAGTATACTTATCCCACCTCAGCACAACATGCTGTAGCCACATAGACACATCCCGCCTTTTTCACGCGCACTAAAAAATACTTCAATCATCCGGAATTGTTAGAGCAAGGGAATGGATTTCTTGAGGCGTGCACTGCCTTCTGGGGGAACATGTGTGAACGATCCAATTACAACATCCGGCAATTCTTCCCGGTAGATCTCCAGCATCTGCTTCATTCCCAGCACATCGCCTTGGGCTGGAGGAATCAGCTCCAGATAGCTCTCCGGATCAATATTCAGATTCCGCATTTGAATGAGCTTCAGGTCTGTTCTGCGAATGAACTCAATCATCGCTTCAATCTCTTCCTCACGATCGGTTACGCCCGGGAAGATCAAATAGTTAATGGAGGTGTAGACGCCTTGCTTGGCCGCGTAGGTCAGGGACTTCTCGACATTCTCCAGTGTATAACCACGTGGCTTGTAATACGCATTATAATGTCCGTCCAGCGCACTGATCGTACTCACACGCATCAGATCAAGTCCTGCATCCACGATGCCCCGGATATGGTCGTTCAGCCCTGCGTTCGTGTTGATATTGATGTAGCCCATATCTGTGATGGATCGAACCTCACGAATCGCTTCGATAATGAGCTTGGCTTGAGTGGATGGCTCTCCCTCACAGCCTTGCCCGAAGCTGATAATCGATTCCGGTGTCTTCAGATGCTCCAGCATCACCTCTACAATCTCCTCCACGCGGGGACGGAAATTCATCCGGGTCTGCGGAGAGACGAAGCCGCTATCCTCCGGTTGCTCCGATATACATCCGAAGCAGCCAGCATTACAGGAATAGGAGACGGGGACTCCACCCTCCCAGCGACCAAGGAAGGTATTCGACGAGGTCAGGCATTCATAACCAAGCGCACAATTGGTTAAATGCTCGTATAGACGATTGTCCGGGTATTGCTGGACCAGTCGCTCTACTCCCCTTTTCACCTGAGTACGGTCACAATGATCTGGGTTCCACTTATCCGGGTTATCGCTCTGTTCAGCAGTTACATAGAAATTACCATCCTTCCACACCACCGCGGCATATCCGAATAAAGGTAACTTATAATCCTTATCCGTCTTCACATAGCCCGGAAGACACAGCCGCGTAAAGCCTTGCGGTAGCAGGGCACCTACGGCTTGCAGATCGCCAGGCAACGGAACCATCTCACCCGTGCTCGGGTCCATACCTATTGGCCGGGTGCTTGGAAGGCTAACCAGAGTAGCTCCCGCTGGTAGAGGGATTAGCTCCTCTTCCATAATCTCGACAATCATATCCGCGCTGCGGGCAAGTCCATGCAAGGAAGCATGGTCATATACATTCCCGTTAGCATCGGCGTATACCAAATACATAAATGGAACTCCTTTCGTTCCTTCCAGTGTAGATTCAAGTTGATTGTAATACGTCACTGAGGGAATCAGACCGCCACACCAACAACCCGTAATAACTCATGCCAGAAAGGCAACGTCGTCGGTGGGAGTCAGAGAATTGTTAGTTCGTGGAGGCTGGTACAGAAGCTGTCGTGGAACGAGACGTTCTACGCTGGCCACTGGTTCCTGTGCCAGAGTTGCTTGTATTATTGCCAAGCGAACTGGTGTCGAAGGACGCCAGGAATTCTGCATTATTCTCACTATTACGCAGCTTCCGCAGGAAGCCTTCTACAAAATCATGACTGTCATTCATATTCTTGCGAATTGCCCAGATCGTATCCAACTCTTCCTTGTTCAGCAGCACCTCTTCACGGCGCGTACCAGATCGACGGATATCGATAGCCGGGAATATTCTCCGTTCCGCCAGCTTGCGATCGAGATGGAGCTCCATATTCCCCGTTCCTTTGAACTCCTCATAGATAATATCATCCATCCGTGACCCTGTATCAATCAGAGCCGTTGCCAGGATCGTCAGGCTACCGCCTTCCTCCACATTACGCGCAGAACCGAAGAACCGCTTGGGACGATGGAATGCAGCAGGATCAATACCACCACTAAGTGTACGGCCAGATGGAGGAATGACCAGGTTGTAGGCACGAGCAAGTCTAGTGATGCTATCCAGCAAGATTACAACATCCTTCTTGGCCTCTACGAGACGCAGTGCACGCTCCAACACCAGTTCAGCAACCTTAATATGATTTTCTGGCAGCTCATCAAAGGTAGACGCAACAACCTCACCCTTTACCGAGCGCGACATGTCCGTAACCTCTTCCGGTCTCTCATCAATCAGCAGCACAAATAACTCAATTTCTGGGTTGTTGGTAGAAATGCTGTTGGCAATTTCCTTGAGAAGCAGTGTTTTACCGGCTTTAGGGGGTGCAACAATCAGTCCGCGCTGTCCAAGTCCGACGGGAGCTAATATATCCATGATGCGAGTAGACAGATTTTTGGGGGATGTTTCTAGGACTAGCTTTTTCTGTGGATAGAGTGGAGTCAGTGCTGGAAAATGCAGCCGTTCAGCAGCATGTTCGGGGCTTTCACCATTCACTGCATTCACTTGCAGCAATCCAAAGTAACGCTCGTTTTCCTTAGGTGCTCGACATTTCCCTGATACCAGATCACCCGTACGAAGATCGAACTTGCGAATCTGTGATGCAGAGATGTAAATATCCTCCGCACTCGGGAGGTAATTAATCGGCCTCAAGAAGCCGTATCCTTCAGGAAGAATCTCCAGAACTCCCTGCATGAACATCAGTCCGCTTTGTTCGGCCTGCGCCCGCAGAATCGCGAAGATGAGTTCCTTCTTCTTCATCTGACCGTAGTAAGGTATCTGGTGCTGTTTCGCCAGTTTATACAAATCGGTCAGCTTCATTTCTTCCAAATTGGAAATTTGCAGATCCATATAATAACCACCTATTCAATTAATAAGTCCATCAGACAGGCACAAAAATCCCATTAAACTATAATTACCCAATTATAGATCGGTTATGCACCTCTTTAAGAATTTATAATATTACAGAGGCTATACAGATATCAAATGTATCCGCAGCCTCTATATCTATCACCTTGTTTGCGGTTAGCCTATCGATACTTCCAGGCAAGATCGCCTATGGAATATATCGGATAATATAACACTCGATGTTAGCTGTGTCAACGCAACCCTACTACTCCGTTTGACGCCACACATCTGCACCCAGCATACGCAGATTCGATACCAAATGATCATAGCCGCGGTCGATGTATTCTACACCCGTAACCTCGGTTATACCTTCTTCGACAGTTAGGCCAGCAATGACAAGTGCCGCACCCGCTCGCAGATCAGAGGCCTTGACCTTAGCTGCATTCAGCGGACTGCCCTCAATGATTGCTGATCGACCTTCCACGCGAATCTTCGCTCCCATACGAACTAATTCCGGGACATGCTTGAAGCGATTACTATATACAAAATCACTCAATACACTGACTCCGCGACTCTGCGTCAGCAGACTGGTCATTGGGGATTGAAGGTCCGTAGCAAAGCCTGGATAGATCAAAGCCTTCACATCAACATGAGCATATTCTGGAGCACCAATGACGCGAATGCTCTCATCATACTCCTCAATACCCACACCCATCTCCTGCATCTTGGCCGTCAGAGCTTCCATGTGCTTGGGGATTACGTTGTCGATCAATACATTGCCACGGGTGGCGGCGGCTGCAATCATGTAGGTTCCAGCCTGTATCCGGTCAGGAATAATAGAGTGTCGGCAGCCATGCAGCTCCGATACACCCTCAATCCGAATGGTCTCGGTTCCTGCTCCTTTAATGCTGGCTCCCATGGAGTTCAATAGTGTTGCCACGTCTATAATTTCAGGCTCTTTGGCCGCATTTTCAATAGTTGTCGCGCCTTTGGCTCTCGCTGCCGCCAGCATAATATTAATGGTAGCACCTACACTGCTCACATCCAGATAAATCTTGGCACCTCGTAATTCCTTCGCATAAAGATGAATCGCCCCATGCTCATTCTTCACGGTTGCACCAAGTGCCTCAAATCCTTTAATATGCTGATCTATCGGTCTAGGTTCAAAGTTACAGCCACCAGGCAGGCCAATTACAGCCTCCTTAAAGCGTCCAAGCATAGCTCCCATCATATAATAAGAAGCACGCAGCTTCTTCACCGGACCATTCGGCATAGGAATTGACTTGATATCCGAAGGATCAATTCGCATCTGGCTGCCTTCCCAAGCTACAGAGGCCCCGAGCTCCTCCAATATTTCTGCGTACACCGCCACATCACTGAGGAGCGGCAGATTGTCTAATACTACTTCCGACTCCGCCAATATCGCGGCAGGAATCAAAGCGATCGCACTATTCTTAGCTCCGCTGATGGATACCATACCCTGAAGTTTACGTCCGCCGGTGATCATCAATTTTTCCATAATCCAGAAGTTCCTCCTACGTGACTTGCAACTGGTGATGCAGACATGATGCTGAGGTGCTTGTACTGTGAAAGTGGTGAAAATGGAAAGACACCGGCTAAGCGGTGTGCTCTCCATATCATTCTATTCAAATTTGGCTACATTTAGCCGCTAAAGCTTACATTCATGCAGACTTGTCCAATTAGACTCGCCATTCAAAGTGTTGCCTAAGCTAGATTAAGCTTGGTTGTTGGATCCGAATTCGCGGATTTTGCCGATAACTGTTTGTTTGATAGCTTCACGGCCTGGTTTCAGGAATACACGAGGATCATAAGCTTCAGGCTTCTCAGCCAATACTTCGCGCACAACTTTGGAGAAGGAGATTTGGTTCTCAGTGTTCACGTTGATTTTGGAAGTTCCCAGAGAGATTGCTTTCTTGATGTCATGAGTTGGGATACCAGTTCCGCCGTGAAGTACGAGTGGAAGACTTACTGCGTTACAGATCTCTTCCATTTCTTTGAAGCCCAGGTTAGGCTCGCCTTTGTAAGGACCGTGAACGGAGCCAAGAGCTGGAGCCAGTGTATCGATGCCTGTCTCGTTAACGATACGTACGCAATCGTCCAGCTTCGCATACATTACGTCACCAACAACATCGTCTTCCTGACCGCCTACCATACCAACTTCTGCTTCAACGGATACGCCTTTGGCATGTGCATATTCAACGACTTGCTTCGTCGTCGCGATATTAGTATCAATCGGGCTGTGGGAATCATCGATCATTACGGAAGTGAAACCAGCATCGATTGCTTCTTTACATTTCTCAACGGAAGAACCGTGGTCCAAGTGAATAGCTACAGGAACAGTTACTTTCAGGTCAGCCATCAGACCCTCAACCATTTTTACAACGGTATTGAATCCGCCCATGTAACGAGCTGCACCTTCGGATACACCCAGAATTACTGGGGATTTCTCTTCTTGAGCTGCTTCAAGGATTGCGTGGGTCCACTCCAAGTTATTAATGTTGTATTGACCTACTGCGTATTTTCCTTTCAACGCTTTGTTCAACATGTCTGTCATCGATACTAATGGCATGGTTCATCCTCCTAGGATTATCGTTTGTCTGTATTTGTTTAGCCGACTTACAATACGGGGTTATTATACCACATCCCATGTCAAATACTAAACAAGCATTTACAATCATTGAAGGGAATATTGCACGTTGTTTCATAAGTATTTTTCATAATTCATTCCCAACGTTTATGGGGTTCGCAATATTGACAGGAGGAAGTGCCCTGATCAACACAACGTATAGACGAATAGAATCACTTCGATCTATATGTTGAGGATTGAAGGGCTACCTGTCGATTTATACAATTCCTCACACCAGCACAGAAAATAAATAATCCTTCTTTGAATATTATATCATTCTGAAAGGCCTATTCTAAAGGGTTGAAGGAATTACTCCAGTTGTTAGAAGCCGTCAATGATATGCCGTCTTCCTAGCTGGGCCTTACAGCGGCTTGGCCTACGCACACGACAAAGAAATCCTGCTGGGCGCAGGACTCAACAATCAGCTTTAACGGTTAATTCCACTATGCTGTAAATGTCCATTAACGGCAACTCTCATCTCATCAATATCGAACGGTTTGGTAAAATGCATCAGAGCACCCAACTCTGTCGCTTCCTTGATCATGTCTAATTCTCCATAAGCTGTCATCATGATGACCTTCACGGCTGGCTTCATAGCTTTGATGTGCTTGAGAATCTCCAGTCCATCCATTCCCGGGATCTTCATGTCCAGCAACACAAGATCAGGAACCTCCTGCTCGACAATCTCCAGAGCGATCTTGCCGTTAGGAGCCTGGAATGTCTCGTATCCCTCACTGCTGAACACTTCCATGAGTAGAATACGGATACCGTTCTGGTCATCGACAATCAACACTTTCTTCTTTTCCACATTCTTACCTCCCAAGGTCATGAAAACAACAACAGATGCCTTTCCCTTCAAGTTGCGCAGTATGCCATTGCATCAGATAAGGTTTGATACAAAGATATTCTAGATTGTACGGGGAAATCCTGCACAGATACAAAATTGTGGAAAATATCGTATCTCCAAACTGTAGAAGCAACTTAAAATAAGATACACTATGCCTATGAAAGGGCAACGAATTGATGTGGCGACGTCGGCTTGTCGAGGCATCCCAAATTAGTGTGTTTAGCAGAGTAGTTAAGTAAAGTTCAGTGTATTAACGCAAGGGGAGGGCACACAATGAAGAGCCCATTAAGAAATATTACCGTCGATAATCACGCATTTGTGTACTGGCATTCGGGTGGACCACGCTTTGTCCTACATATCTCACCCAAGGTAGACAAAAATATAAAAATCACGCTCGTCTTTGCAGCCGATCCACCGGACGAAGACCCCTTCACCTCCTGGTGCTTTTACGACATTACTGCACAGAAAAACAATGAACAGACGATCATTCATCTAGGCAAGCCCCGACATATAGCCGAGATCATTGATTATCTGAAGAAGGAGCGGCCAGAGCTCTGGTGTAAGGGGCAACCACACATTATTGAAAATACATGGGACACGCTGCGGGATATGGGCTACACCAACCTGCGCCCCATTTGGAAAGGTGAATTCTAGTTAGAGTCTGTGCCTAGAGATGCACCTGCTGCATTATGATCATACGTGCCCCTGAACACAAATAGCGCGCATCGGTGAGATTCACCGACACGCGCTATTTAGGTTAGCAATACCCGCTGCTATAACCAGCTTAGTTTTGCAATTGCAGGGCTGCTTTGACAAATTCACGGAACAGCGGCTGCGGACGGTTCGGACGGGAGGTGAACTCCGGATGGAACTGAACAGCCAGGAACCAAGGGTGATCTGGATATTCGACGATCTCTACCAGACGTCCATCTGGTGAAGTACCGCTGATCTTCAAACCAGTCTTCTCGATCACTTCACGATACTCATTGTTGAACTCATACCGGTGACGGTGTCTCTCATACACCAGCTCATCGTCATAGCAGGCCATAGCCAGGGAGCCTTCTGCCAGCTTACAAGGATACAGTCCTAGACGCATAGTGCCACCCAGATCCTCAATGTCCTTCTGCTCAGGCAGCAGGTCAATAACTGGATATTCAGTCGAAGGGTTAATCTCCGAGCTGTTCGCTCCTTCCAATCCTGCGAGTGCACGAGCAATCTCGATGACGGATACCTGCATACCCAGGCAGATACCGAAGAATGGAATCTGGTTCACACGGGCATAGCGAATAGCACTAATCTTGCCCTCGATACCACGATCACCGAAGCCACCTGGTACCAGAATACCAGCAACTCCGCCCAGAAGTCCTTGTACATTCTCGTCTGTAATCTCCTCTGCATTGACCCAGCGAATCTTCACATCTGCATTGGCATCAAAGCCTGCATGCGAGAGAGATTCCACGATACTCAGGTACGCATCATGCAGAGCTACATATTTACCTACAATGGCAATCTCAACCGTCTTCTCCAGCTTGCTAATCCGTTCAACCAGGCTCTCCCAATCCTTCATATCTGGTGGTGGCGTGGTCAGCTTGAGGTGGTTCACGACAATCTCGTCAAGGCCTTCCTCACGGAGATTAAGCGGTACTTCGTACAAAGTAGAAGCATCGCGGCATTCCACTACAGCATTCGCGTCAATATCACAGAACAGGGCAATCTTGGCCTTCATGTCGGCCGACAGCTCATGCTCGGTGCGGCACACGATCACGTTCGGTTGAATACCGATGCTACGCAGTTCTTTTACGCTATGCTGAGTCGGCTTAGTCTTCACTTCACCGGCAGCCTTGATGTATGGAATGAGGGTTACATGAATGTACATCACATTCTCACGTCCAACCTCACTCTTGATCTGACGGATCGCTTCCAGGAACGGAAGACTCTCGATGTCGCCCACTGTACCACCGATCTCAGTGATGACTACATCGGAACCTGCTTCACGACCAGCACGGAACACGCGCTCCTTGATCTCGTTCGTGATGTGAGGAATAACCTGAACTGTACCGCCCAGATACTCCCCACGACGCTCCTTGCTGATGACACTGGAATAGACTTTACCAGTGGTTACATTGCTATTCTTGGACAAGTTAATGTCGATAAAACGCTCATAGTGGCCTAAATCCAGATCCGTCTCTGCGCCATCATCCGTAACGAATACTTCACCATGCTGATAAGGACTCATTGTCCCGGGATCGACATTCAAATAGGGATCGAACTTCTGGATCGTAACCTTCAATCCCCTGTTCTTGAGAAGTCTTCCTAGTGAAGCCGCAGTAATACCTTTACCAAGAGATGATACAACCCCGCCCGTCACGAAAATATACTTTGCCACTGTTTAATACCCTCCTAAATATAGTCCAAAAATTCAGGCGACATTATGATGTTAGCGTAACCCGCCAGATCGTCATCCATCCAGCACGGATCATCATCCATGAAAGAAGGCAGCAGAATGATCTTTCAACCCTGCCGCCTCGCCCTGGTTACCACAGGTGCAAGCACCCTATAAGAAAAACATATATCGTTGTTTTCCTTGCAATATCAGGAAGCTGATGCTCCGTAACTTATACTTCTGACATTATAAAAACAAAAAAAGCACTCCCGCTGTACGGGGCACTTTTTATCACTCGGAATGATTTAATATACATACTAATCATAAGCCCAAGCAATAGTTTACCTTGTGTGTATTGCCGTGTCAAGGAAAGTTGGGACTAGATTTTACAAAAGTTTGCCGCCTCTTCAAACGACTACCTCCAAGGCGTTATAACAGGAAAAAAAGGGCAGACACCCCTGCTATCAAGCAGAGATACCCGCCCTTCTCCAAGTCGAATTAACGATCGTCCGGCTCGCCTTCTTCTTCGGACTCTTCGTCTTCCTCTTCTTCTTCCTCATCCTCAAGATCTTCATCATCAAGGATAACTTCTTCATCCGCATCATCGTCGTCGTCTTCGCCATCGAACAGGTCATCATCCACATCATCGGAATCATCACTGCTGAAGTCGTCGTCCGCGTCGTAGCTTTCCTCTTCCTCGTCCTGATAGTCATCGTCCTCATCGTCTTCATCATTGATGATACGTGGACGCTTGGCGCCTGTAAGGGCGTCTTCGGATTTGTCTACAGGATACCAGCGCTTCAGTCCCCACAGATTCGTGCCGACACAAGCGAACCGCCCATCGATGTTGATTTCCGTATATAGCTGAGCGATAACATCATTAATCTCATCTTCGGTCAAGCCGCGCAATTTGGCGACCTCATTCATCAAGTCACGGTAGTAATAAGGCGTATTGGCTGCTTTGAGCACCATAAACGCCAGATCCACCATAGGAATTTCATGGACCTTCTCAGGGTCAATCTTCAAATTGAGTGGCGTACTCACTAAAGGACACTTCCTCTCACGCATAATTCACAAGTCACTATCCATTATCACACATAAGTAAAACCTATTTAGGCACAAAATGCAAGTATGTAGGGCCAAGTCCAATCAAGGAAAAAGGACGGAAGGAAATTCCCCCCGCCTCTCGACTGTATCCGCTTTGAAGGACGCGCCCTCAAAGTTGGTGCATTAAGGGCCTGAGCCCTCTATGTATCCTATGTCCGTTCAGCACATTTGACACGAGCGCAGGCCTATTCTGTAAAAAAAGGGGCAAGTTCCTCATGCCGTTCCCCCATGTCCTTCATACAATACCTCAGCACAGCTCATCTGAGGGGAGCGCAGAGTATGGATTACTCGTTTTTTTTGCAGCAGCTACATGAAGCCATCCAGAGCTCCGCCGCCCATGGCGGACGTCACAAGCACATCATCCGCTTCAACAGGCCTGGACAATATCGGGAATGTCTGTCGCACCTACAGAAGATGAAATCCGGATTCTCTGGCCTTCGGCGTATTCAGGCTGCCCATTCCATTCGTGCCCTGATTGCTCCTGCCGCCTGCCGCGAACGTCTGGAGCGATTTCAGGACAGACTGGTGATTGAACGTGACTCCAGTGTTCGAATTCATAAGAGTAGTACCCCGCAGATCCGTATTGAGCCAGAGGGCGACATTCCGTGGGGGATCAAGCAAATTCGTGCCCCCCGCATTTGGCCAATCTCAACAGGCTCCCGTGTCCGGATCGGCATTATTGATACTGGTGTGGATTTTCAGCACCCGGATCTTCAGCACGCACTCGCACGAGGGGTTAATTTGTTGAACCGTGCTTTATGGCCCTACGACGATAACGGTCATGGAACTCATATTGCCGGTACCATTGCTAGCATCAACGGCCAATCCGGCTTGATGGGTGTCGCCCCACATACCATCATCTATCCTGTGAAAGCTTTTGACCATAATGGCTCCGCTTATGTATCAGATATTGTCCTTGGCATTGACTGGTGTGTACGCAACCAGGTTCATATCATTAATATGAGCTTCGGCATGAAGACCCGTAGTAAAGCGCTGCTGGATGTCGTGAATCGAGCCCATCAAAGCGGGATTACCATCGTCGCCTCCTCTGGAAATGATGGCAAACGCAGCAGCATTGATTATCCGGCACGTTACCCACAGACCATAGCCGTAGGTGCTACAGACAGATTCAAAAGAGTCGCCACCTTCAGCAATCGTGGTCCTTACGTGGACGTATATGCCCCTGGAGACAAAATCATATCCTCCTGGATCAAGGGTCGACACCATGAGATGAGTGGAACGTCTATGGCCACCTCTCATGTCAGCGGCGCCATTGCCTTGTTGCTCGCCCAGAAGCCTGACCTGTCTCCTTCCGAGATCAAGGCGCTGCTGCGCAAGACATCTTCTCCCATTCGCTCTCCCAAGGGGGCTACGCGTCGGACCAGCAAACTTGGAGAGATCGATGCCTATCGTCTGCTTCAGGAAGGCTTGAAATAAGCTGTCGCTACACTTCATAACGGAAACAAGATAAGGAGCAGGGCAGAACGAGAAGTGGCTGCCCCACTCTTCCCCTTGCGAACTCACAGGCTGATGTGAATCTCACAGTCTTATGTGAATCTCATAGGCTGATTAGCGATATTTCAAGAGTTCTCAGACCATTAACAGGAATTCAGCAGCTCGCAGCCGAATATAGAATCTTAGGTAAGTAGATGGGATGAGCAGGCACACTAGAACAGTGATATTTTGTCGATTTATCCCAATCTCCACCTCGAATAATGATGATTGATGGTAAGGAGCGAGTCTAATGAACCTGTTTGAAGGCTGTTTTGAGAAAGCGCTATCTTCGAATCTGAAATGGATTAATGAGCCTCAGGACTGGGGATTTCAAGATGGAAATCTTGTCATCGAGGCTCCTGCTGGCGGTGATTTCTTCCTTGACCCAGGCGGTTCCGCACCCAAGAATTCAGCGCCTTTTCTCTATACCAACGTAAGCGGAGACTTCCGACTGACCACACAGGTCCGTGTCGATATGAAGGAGCAATATGACTCTGGCTGCTTAATGATCATGGCGAAGGAGAATTACTGGGCGAAGGTATGCTTTGAATTCTTCGAGGAGGAGCCATCCATTCTCAGTGTCGTGACCCGTGGCACATCCGATGATTGTGTATCTGCCCCTACCGGTGTCCCTACACCTTACTTAAGCATTGCAAGAGCTGGCAACAGCTTCGCCTTTCATTACTCGAAGGATGGACAACGCTGGAAGCTCGTTCGCTATTTCGGACTGGATTGCCCAGAGGACATTAAGATCGGCATTGTAGCCCAGTCTCCTATCGGGCAGGGCTGCCAGGTAATCTTCAAGTCACTGGAGCTGCAGCATGGCGTAGACGGCGACATTCGCGAGGTCGTGTCCTGACCCTATTGATTGGGCGGCCAATCAGGCTACGCAATATGAAATAGGCATCGGCTGGTTTTTTCGACGATAGAGCACAACAAAGGGGAGCCAGACCGTTTATTCGGCTTGGACTACCCCTTAAGACCTTTGTTGACCTGAAACTAGCCATTTGACTAGTTTATCTCACCAAGGCTGGTCTCCCGCTGTGTTGTGTGGTCGCCATTCAGCCCCACTCTGCGATCTACCCTGCTACTTTGCTGGACCTGACTCAGATACTGTAGACACTATAGGGACACTCAGTACTTCGGTGCAGCCCAAAGTCATCCCTGGCTTTAGAGAGTATATGCCACTGAACCCGGAGCCCTCCAATTCATCGCGTACAAGATTAGTCTCCTCCCAAGGAGCATGCACCAGCAACGTCTGGTGCGCTGGCATGCTGCGAAGCATGACACGGACATCCTCCAGTCCTTGATGCACCTTGTATGTGATTCGTTTCACATTGAACCCGGAGACTAGCTCTCCCTTCAGCAACCTATTTCCGAATGTATCCTTGTAGGTATGACCCGTTAGCAGCACTGTATGCGTGGATTCCGTGGCTAACTGCTGGTAATACCATTGAGAGCTCACCGACTCCATTGTGCCATCCGCCGTGAAAATGACAGATGGACCTGCGGCGAGCAATTGTACTCTCTCGGCATCACTGGACGGAATATGTAGCAACTTCCTATCCATTGCCGCCACAATTCTTGCTTCGGCCTCTGGACGCAGCCAATCCTTCCACTGTAGCAACTGCCTCAAGCCATTCCAGACCTTGTTCTCAACGATCAGAGGGATGTCAGGAAATTGCTCACCGACCCACACTAGCAGATCCTGTCCCCTTCCAAAAGCCGGAACAGGCATTAGCACATGCCCCCCATTCTGAAAGGTCGCCACCAGTTCCGCACGCAATTGGCTTTGCTTGTCCTCCTGTGTCTCCACATCCATGCCATACGCTGCGTCGACGATCGAAATATCGGGACAACCGCCCTTATTCTGCTGAATAGATAGCGAAGCTTCCTCTGCTACCTGGACCTCTGGTCGATCTGCTGCAATCAGTTCAGATTCAGCATTGTAATCTCCCGAGAAGAAGATTCGCCGGCCCTCCATGACCACGTCATACCATACGGATCCAGCCAAATGACCGGTGCGGCCCCATCTGAACGATACTCCTTCAGTGTGCCTATGCCATTGTCCTGCAGATACAGTCTCTTCAATGTAACGATAAGTAATTGCTTGAATATGCTCCTCTTCGTAGGGGAGCTCACCTTGTCTTGCATGAACGAAGGTAGACCATGAACGGAAATAGGAGTCAAGCTGTTCTGCTGTCGCGCGCGTCGTCCATACTTCTCCTCGATAGCCCAGCTTGTAAAGCAAGGGCAATGCCATGGAGTGGTCTTCATGGGCGTGGGACAGGAATACTGCGGTCAGCTCAGGCACCCGTTCATTGGACAGCAACGGATATTCGCCGGTGCCAACCTTCTTCACACCACAATCCAGCAGGATCTTATGCTCTTCGCCTGTGATCAGGTAGCAGGAACGTCCATGCTCCCCTGCTCCTCCCCAGATTGTCACACTAATCATCGTGCATTCCACTTTCTTGTCGAGCTTACATTCTCGATTAATATCAATATCGCTGTAGTAAGACCCACTGTGACGACAGCCATCGCCATACCAAGGGATACCTGTCCCTGCTCGAACTGCGCGAAGATATAAGTGGCAGAAGTCTGAACAGAAGGCGGCAGGATCAGCAATGAAGCTACCAGCTCACGTGAGGCAATGGTGAACGTCATCATCCAGCCTGCCAGCATCCCCGGTAATATCAGAGGCAACATAATCCGCCGGAAAATATAGAAGGGTGCCCCTCCAAATACCGCGCCTGCCTGAAATAGAGAAGGATCAAGCTGATTCAGTCCTGCCTTGACGTATTGAACTGTATAAGGAACGAACAGCACTACATACGTCAATATTACCATTCCATATGTGTTGTACAGTCGGATCGGCATCCATGGTGAGTTCCACAGCAGAATTAGACCCACGACAATGACAATACCAGGGACCGTGTTAGGCAGTAGACTGAACAAATCCGTCACCCGTGCAACTCTCGTCGCAGAGCGCCCAATAATGAGAGCGAACCAGGTACCCAAGATGACGGCTACCGTAGATGCGGCGAGCGACAACAGCGTGCTGCTAACCAGAGCATTCATGCTCTCAGAACCCCATGTCAGCAATTGCACATAATAATCCAGCGTAAAGTTATCCCAGGCCAATCCCACGCCTCTCAGCTTCATTGTAGATGCCGCAATAATGGAGAAGTAAGGTACGCCTATAGAGAACAACAGCAGCAGCAGTACATACACGTAACAGAGCCACAGTGCCCAGCCTTTTAGACGATATGAGGTACCTCTCGCTCCCTTGCCACCTACCAGTCGATAGGAGTATTTACGGCTGATGAGAGATTGCATGTACCATACGACCAAGCATACGGCCAGCAGGACGGAAGCCAGCGACGTTGCTTTACCAAAATGAATAGGCCAACTAGAGATGTACTTGTGAATCTCTGACGTCATCACCTCATACCCGATCCTTCTTCCGAAGGTAGCAGGGGTGCCGAACTCTGCGATGGTCTTCACGAAGATCAGCATCGCGCCCATGCCGAAGGCAGACAGCAGCAGGGGGACTATGATTCTGCGGAAGCGGTACAGGAAGCCCCCACCATGAACGGCTCCTGCCTCGTCCAGACTTCCTCCGATCTGAATCAGCGCCCCTCTCAGCAGCAAATACAGGAAGGGGAACAAGTGTAGACTCATGATCATCACCATACCCCCAAAGCTGAAGAAGGCAGGAGTGATCCTCGAGGCAGATGGTACGAGCTGCTCCAGATAACCATTCTTTTGCATGAACAGAATCCAGCCCATGGACCCAATATAAGGTGGCGTCATGAACGGAATGAGGAAAATAACATCCAGGAAGCGGTACCTGCCCAAGCTGGTACTCGACATCATCCATGCCAAGGGCAGCGCCAGCACCGTCGTTCCCGCAATTACGCATACACCTAGCCAAATCGAGTCCAGTAACACACCAGACAGCTCCGATTCCAGCATAACGCAGAATGGAGATGATATATCCAGCTCTCCCTCGGGATACACACTCTGAACGAAGATCATACCCAGCGGAACAATAATTAGAAAAGTAAGGACGAGCAGCGCCAATGCTATGCTACACGCCCGTATATAACGACTCGTCATGTATACTCCCGTATTACTTGAATAGCTTCAGGAAGCGATCAGTTACGTCAGCACCGTGCTCAGACATCCAGTTCCAGTCCACTGCAAGCACCGGAATCTCATCGAGATTGGCACGATTCTCAGCGTGAATATCCGTACGCCCTGGTAGCAGATAAGCATCTCCCACCAGCTTCTGTGCTTCATCCGAGAGCAGGTAGTCAATGAATGCCTTGGCTTCATCCACGTGCTGGCTGGATTTCATAATCATCGCTGGTCGTGGGCTGATTACAGTGCCTTCCTTCGGGTAAATAATGTCGATTGGCTCGCCCTTATCCTTGGCCTTATAAGTCATATAATCTACCGCAGACGCAACTACGCCCTTTGCACCAGTAATAACCGGATCAAGCGCCTCCTGGTTCGCTCCAGCGAGCGCAACTCCGTTAGCCTTGTAGTCGTCGAACAACGTCCAGCCTTCCTCGCCCTTCACGCTCAGATAGCCCGTCATGAAGTCCAATGCAGACCCTGACAGCGATGGATCGGGAATGTTCACCTGATCCTTGAACTCGGGCTTGCTGAGATCTGCCCAAGATGTCGGTGGGATCTTGACCTCATTCGTGTTGTACGCAATGCCAAGTGCAGATGCGCTGGTGCTGAAGTAATGACCCTCAGCATCGGACCAGTCCGGGTTCAGCTTGTCTGCGTTCGCAGCTTCTGGATAAGCCATGGTCAAGCCGTCAGCCTTGAGTCCCTGTGCGGATGGCAAGGATGCCAGAATGACGACATCTGCGACTGGATTGGATTTCTCTGCTTCCATTCTGGCCAGAATCTTGCCAGTCGTACCTTGGAACATCTCCACCTTAACACCACTTGCCTGCTCATAGCCTGCAATCAGATTTTTGGCCAGCCCCTCTGGTCCGGCACTGTACACGACCAGCTTCTTCTCTGCTGATACTGGTGCTGCTCCTGCTTCAGCTCCAGATGTCCCTGTCGTCGCCGCAGGGCCCGCCGCTCCACAGCCTGTCACTGCCAACCCAATCATCAAGGCCAGACTGCTCAGCACAGGCCCACGTGTCCATTTCATCTTGCTCTTCATCTCTCCATCTCCCCCTAATTCATGATTGCTTCATATAGTGAATATGTTCTTTGGATACAAAGACATCGCGCTGCTCACCAACAGATAACCTTGTGTGATGGTAGGCCAGCCAGTGCTGCCCTGTATCTGTAGTGAGTCCAATCTCGTATCGGTCCCCCAAATAGCTGACATGTCGTATATTCACCCGATAACGCTCCAACTGCTGAACAGAAGACTGTTGATCCGCCTCCCATAAGATGTGCTCTGGCCGGAACATGATCTCGTTCTCGATCAACCAGTTGGATTTGCCAATGAACCGGGCTACCAGCGCATTTCTAGGACGGTTGTAAATATCCTCCGGGACTCCTGATTGCAGAATCTGCCCGCTGTTCATCACCACGATCTCACTCGACATGGACATGGCCTCCATCTGATCATGCGTGACATATAATGCCGTCAGTCCGAGATCATGTACCAATGACATCATTTCCACCCGCATTTCCTCACGCAATACAGCGTCCAGCGCGCTTAACGGCTCATCGAACAACACCAGTCTTGGACGGATCGCCACTGCCCGGGCAAATGCTACCCGCTGCTGCTGGCCACCCGAGAGCTCGTGAGGATAGCGTTGCTCCATACCCTGAAGCCGTACAGATGCCAATGCCTCCATCACCGTGCTACGTACATCTTTGTGACGTTTGCCTGCCATAAGTCCATAGGCTACATTGTCATACACCGTCATATGCGGCCAGAGGGCGAAATCCTGGAACACCATGCCGAACTGACGCTTGTGCACGGGCACATCCTTGCGCTCCGTAGCTGAGAACAGCGTCTGGTCACCCATGGTTATCCGTCCTGTATCAGGACGTTCCAGACCAGCTATCATCCGCAGTAGCGTTGTTTTGCCACAGCCGGAAGGACCAAGTAACGTAGTGAACCGACGATGGCGTACGACGAGATCCGTCTGATGCAGTGCAGTGGTCTCACCGAATGTCTTGCTAACTCCTTGTATATTCAGATCCATTGCTTACTCCCTGTTATTTCTTATCTGTCATGACTGTTTACAGTGTAATTGTTCAATTTAAGAGCAGTGTCAGCGGAAGGTAAGAGCAAAATTAATAATTTCAATGAATTCTATTAACATTCATAGATTTAATCTATATAGAGGGATCTTCAGATGGGTACCAGCTTGAAAGGAGAGAGTGAATTGCACCTGAATCTACTAAAGCTACATATCGTGGAATTGCTGGATAAGCATCAGAAAATCACCGCAGTTGCCGATTTGCTGGGATTGAAGCAGCCAACGGTGACCTTTCATATGAAAAATCTGGAGAAGGAAATGGGGGTTAAGCTCTTCGATGCACGTATGGGTCGAATCCTGCTCACGGATGCGGGACGTGCCTTACTGCATTATTCGGTCAAAATTAACGCGCTCGCGAACGAAGCGCAGCGGGTGGTCCGTGAATTCGACAGCCTGCAGCGTGGCCACATCTCCATAGGCGCGAGCTATGTATCGGCAACTTACATTCTGCCATCCATTTTGCATCGGTTCTCTCAGGAGTATCCTGGCATTCAGATTTCGTTGTCCGTCAAGACCGCTCCAGTCATTCAAGAGAAGCTGCATCGCCGTGAATTCGATCTTGGTCTCGTCTCCACCGAGCCATTCACTATGAGCTCCCTAACAGCTGAACAGATCTGTAAGGATGAGCTGGTCTTAATCTGTGCCCCGACACATCCACTGGCGAGCACGCAGGAGCTTACCCCGGATATCTTGGCCTCGGCCTCCTTCATTCTCCACGGCAGGGATTCCAACACACGACAGCTAACGGACAAGTGGCTAGCTAATGCAGGCAGATCCCTTACGTCCAGACTGGAGATGGACTCTCTGGAGGCCATTAAACAGACAGTTATGCTGGGAGAGCACGTATCCTTCGTATCCCGTATTGCTGTGGAGGCCGAAGTCGCTAGGGGGCAACTTATCGCTCAGCCGATTCCTGACAACCCTTACGAACGGTACATCTACCTCGTCAGCAACTCAGATCGGCACCGTTCGGCACTCATTCAACATCTAGCCGGGTATATAGCACTCGCATACCAGCCTGTCTAATCTCTATTGGGCCCAAGTAAAGATTCTGACAGGAAGGCTTCCGTTCATACGAAAAATGGGGTTGTCACCCAAGTGAACATCCCCATTTTTCAGAAATTTATAAATATTTAAACGAATACTTATCGTACACCCACAGATTCCGTAATCATGGCATGAATTTTACTCAAATTTGACTTGAAATATGTAGTAAAGTACCAGTCATGATATTCTAGCGGTACATGAATCTCATCAATGCTTTCCTGACGCTGAACGGCTTCGGTCACTATTTCAGTGATACGCATTATGTATCCCTTCACTTCGTAAAGCTCTTGCAAAGAGCATACCTCGCCATGTCCCGGTACGATAGTCTCGACATCCAGCAGTTCGACCTGCCCCAAAATATTAAGCCATTCCTGAGGATTGGCATACATTAGAACCGGGTGATGCTGTGATAGTACCAGGTCCCCCATTACGACAATTTTGTCCTCCGGGATGTACACGATTGCATCGCTTTGCGTGTGACCGCCGCCAAAGGTATGGAGCTGAATGCTACGCTTGCTGCCATGTATGGTCATCTGTTGCTCAAAAGTGACCGTCGGCAGCGAATGTACGAGATTAGGTAGCATCTTCACGAACTCACGGTCGGTAGCATTTTCCCATGCCATTTCCCTTTTCAGCTTTTCATCTGTCTCGTATTGTATTTGCACATCCGATTCATCAATAGCCTGATTGAGCTTCTCCATGTTTTTCAGATGTTGAGCCAATCTGTCTCTCGCAAACGTATCCATAATCTCTCGAGTAATGGATGTTGAGATGATTTGGGCCGTAGGGATGAACACTTGATTTCCAGAAGTATGGTCACTATGCCAATGCGTGTTGACTACGTAGGACACAGGGTTTCCCGTAAGGTGCTCTGCAGCTGCCTTCAAATCCTCTGCAGCCTGTATTGTCGAGAAGGTATCCACCACAACAGTTGTATCGCCTAAATCAATGATTGCTGCATTCCCCAAAGAACCTGTACCAGGAATTGCAATTGCTGCTACTACACTATCCGCTACGCGATTCAGTCGAAAATGTCTGGATCCCCTAAATGATTCAATCCTATTGTTCATAGTCACCTCTCCCATCAATATGGGAATAGATTATAAGCCAGAAGAATGTGGTCGACAATGATTTTTTTTCCAAAGAATCCTGGTGGAGAGCACCCAAATGGGCTGAAACCGCGGCTACTGCACCTTATAAAGAAAATAGGCCACCCCCTAGGATGGCCCTTTCTTTGAGTCTCAGCACACTTCGCATTACAATCCGTCCTGCAACAAAACTAGCTCTGAGACCATTTTATTTAAATTGTAATCACTTAAGAGGTACGGTTGAACAAGCTACATCCGTTCTGGCGCGCTCACGCCTACCAGCTTCAGTACGTTCGCAATGACAACACGTACTGCAGACAGCAACGCCAGACGAGCCTGGGTCTGCTCTACATTGTCAGTGATGACACGCTCGGCCTTGTAATAGCTGTGGAACATGGATGCCAGGTCATATACATAGCGGATGACACGATGCGGTGCGTAGTTGGCTGCTGCTACAGATATTTCCTCAGGCAGCTCACCCAGCTTGCGAATCAGATCATACTCGCGCTCGGTATTCAGCTCGGTCAGTGCAATCTCAGAGAGTGGGCGCAATGTAATACCCTGCTCCTCTGCTTGACGCTGCACACTGCATACACGAGCATGTGCATATTGTACATAGAATACCGGATTCTCGTTGGACGTGGAGATCGCGAGATCCATATCGAAATCCAGATGCGAGTCCATACTGCGCATGGTGAAGAAATAACGGATGGCATCCACGCCCACTTCATCCATCAGATCCTCCATCGTTACCGCTTTGCCCGTACGTTTAGACATCTTGACCTTCTCGCCGTTCTGGAAGAGACTGACCATCTGCGCAATGAGGACTTTAAGCTTGTCTGGATCATTACCCAGTGCCTCCATAGCCGCCTTCATCCGTGGAATGTAACCATGATGGTCTGCTCCCCAGATGTTAATGATCGTATCGTAGCCGCGGGCATACTTATCCCGATGATAAGCAATGTCCGGTGTCAGATAGGTGTAAGTCCCATCATTCTTGATCAATACACGGTTCTTGTCATCACCGTATTTGGTGGTGTTCAACCAGGTTGCGCCTTCCTCCTCGTAGATCTCGTTGCGATCACGAAGCTCATTCAGCACCTTCAATACTTCACCATTCTCATACAGTGAGGTCTCGCTGAACCAGGAATCGAATGGCACACGGAAGCGCTCCAGATCACGCTTGATCTTGCCAAGCTCCTTCTCAAGACCATAATCGCGGAAGAAGCCTGCACGGTCACCAGGGCTCATCGACAGCAGCGAATCCCCCTTCTCAGCCACGAGCTCCTTGGCGAAGCCAATAATATCCTCACCGTGGTATCCGTCCTCAGGCATCTCGGCATCCTGCCCCAGCTCCTGAAGGTAACGTGCCTCGATGGAGCGGCTCATGTTATAGATCTGATTACCGGCATCGTTGATATAGTACTCACGGGTTACCTTATAGCCTGCAAAATCCAGCACATTACAGAGTGCATCTCCTACAGCCGCACCACGCGCGTGACCGAGATGAAGACTTCCCGTCGGATTCGCGCTTACGAATTCCATTTGTACCTTCTTGCCAGCTCCATCCTCTACCCGTCCATATTGCGCCTGCTGTTCCAACACACGCTGAATTACAGGATACAAATAGCTCTTGTCCAGTCGAAAATTAATGAAGCCCGGGCCTGCAATCTCCGCTGTCTCGATGGATGCAGACTTCCGATCCAAATGCTCAATGATCTGCTCAGCAATCTGACGTGGATTGCGCTTGGCAATACGGGTCAACTGCATAGCCACATTCGTAGCGAGGTCACCATGCGCTTTATCCTTCGGGACCTCCAGTGTAATCGCCGGAATCTCTTCCTGGCTCACAATACCAGCTGCCAGTACCGCAGCTTCGATGGCTTCCACCACCTGCTGGTGAATTCGTTCAAGGGGATTGCTCGTCATTATTCCTGTTCCTCCTGTATATGCAAACTGATAGCGAACGCTCCGGACAAATCCTCATACACATATAAATCATAGTCCCATTCCACATGCGCAGTCAGACCTTCACGCTGAATGGTTAACCTGCTAGTATCCGTGGACATGGAAAAATTAGTGTAAGGAGAACGATAAAAACCGGGCAGTCGTTTTCCTTCTTCGAAGGACTGCTCGGATTGCACCTCACCGTGTCGAATCAGCTTCAGTTCAGCTTGTCCTATTTTAATCGTGACATTGGTTGTTCCGCCCAGCGGACTTTCCTGCGGTTCCTCATACCTTATGTACAGCGTGCTGCCGCGAAGGATGGCCTCAGCTGGAATGTCCTGCACCACATCTTCACCTTGGTGGCGACTGTGCAGACGGACTCTTACCTGTGTGAATTGCGGCATGGCTTTGACTCCCTGCATATCTGTCCTATTGTACTACTATATCCAGTTCACCCAAGCAATTCAATTGGGATTTAGCAGCACATTTCTATGTTATCACAAAAGACCGGAAAATTTCATACTGCAAGAGTAGAAATCTCCGGTCCTTATTCTTCATTTCTAATATACTTTGAATCGCTCGATTAATTGCTGTAGCTTGCCCGACAATTCGGACAGCAGCGCTGCGGAGGCATCTACCTCCTGCATCGCCGCAAGCTGCTGCTGAGATGCAGCGGACATGCTCTGTGCTCCGTCCACTGTCGTATCCGCTACTTCAACCAATTCGTTCATAGACTGCACGAGATGGTCCGAGCGCAGCAATAAATGGTCCGCCGCCCCTGCTACCTCTGCAATAGCCGTCTCTGTCTGACGTGCAGACTGCTCGATGGCGACAAAAGCCTCTCCGGCGCTGCGCACCAGCTCCGTACCGTGGGCAACCTCCCCGGAGGTCGTCTGCATCATCTCGGAGGCCAGCTGCATCTGTTGCACGACGACTGATACAATATCCGCAATCTGCTTCACAGAAGCCGTGGATCGCTCTGACAGCTGACGGACGGACTGTGCAATGACACCAAAGCTCCTCCCATGCTCTCCAGCATGCTGGGCTTCAATGGTTGCATTGAGCGCCAGCAAATGGGTCTCGCCTGCAATACCGGTGATAACGCCCAAAATACCGTTAATCTGTGTAGAGAAGCCTGTTAAGCTCTGAATAATTGAAGATAGCTCACTGATTCGACGATCCATGGCGTTCATCTGCTGATTGCTGAGCGCCACGGACTGTCCTCCTGCGAGAGCAAAGGAGGATGATTCGCGAGCAATACGTGCAGCCTCATGAGCATGCTCAGTCATGCGAGATAAGTGGGTAGCCATGTCTTGTATCGTTGCAGATCCGGACTCAAGGCTCTGTAGCTGTCTCTCTGCGCCATCAGACATCTCTTGAATAATCATGACGGCTTGCTCACTGGCTTTGCTGGTCTCCTCAGAGCTGGCTGACAGCTCCTGTGCTGATGAGCCCACCTGCAAGGAGGCATCGTTCACCTTCGTTATCATGTCCCGTAGCTGCGCCACCATCGTCTCCACGCTACGTGCGAGCCTTCCTACCTCATCCTTGCTCGTCCATGGGAGCGGCTTGATCGTCAGATCTCCCGCCGTCACCCGATCCACCTCCGCTGTTAACAGCGTAATCGGCCTCATCATCCAATGGACCAGAAGATAGATCAACAGAGCTGTCACCAGTAGCACCCCAGCTCCAATCATTAGCGGCGTAGACAGGGTATCCCAGGTACGCTCGTTCAGGATGGAGGCATCGAAGTTGATCACCATCACAGCAATAATGTCCTGACTGGAGTCATTATTTTTATAAATAGGCCCATAGCCAGACATCAGTTCCACACCATCATAGGTGAATACGTCCGAGTACATGGAATGCTTCTGTTCCTTAATCATCTGCTGCGCCACTGGATCAAAATAAAAGCTATCTCCTGACTGATACCCACGCGCCTTCACATTCTGATCGGCGGCTAGAATCTTACCGTCCAGCGAGAGCAGAAAGACCTCCTTGAAGAGAGATTTATGCTCCACGGTCCAATTCAATCGCTGCTCCATACTTGCCAGACCTGCGTTATTACCTTGCAGCAGCTGCTCGACATCGCTGGGATTAACCAGCCCTGTCGTAATATTGGCACAGCCGACCAATTCAACGCCAGCCGACGTCTTCACCTGCTCATAAGCAGTCCGGTAGCTGAATATCCCCAGAATCATGCCCATGACCAACAGCAGAGCAATCAGGCTATACGTAATTTTAGATGCTAAGCCCATAACTCACTTCCCATTCCCATATGAAATTGTACGCGAAAGCCGTTAAGGCCCTCGGGCTGTACTCATTATAGGGAGGGAGCGATGTTTTCACATGTGATCTAGATCATAAGAATTGGCAAATATAATGCTATTTTCGGAGTAGACGATGAATTTAGCGAAGATTTTACAATTCCTCCGCTCCACACCTTGCAGCAACCTCGGCCAAACCTCATATGGATATCAAAGGGATGGTAACCTCAGCAGCTGGCTCCAATGCTTACCGCTATCCTGTGTAGCATACACTGCTGGTGTCGAAGAGCCGATCACTGCCATATACCCTGTCTTGCTGTCTGTAAATGATATTCTCGCACCATAACCTTCTACTACAGGAGTGTTGTTGGTCCAATGAACACCGGCATCAGTAGTGTAGCCTACGGCCACTTTGCCGCCTGCCGGAGAGCCACCAGCCAGAAATGCAGTCTGACTCCCGATCAGCTCCATATTACCTGGATGTCCTCCAGGGTTAGCAGGACCTTCGTGCACCTTGGATACCTGTCCACCTGGTGCCGGGCCTCCGCCTGCTGTCGCCTGATTCAGCACCTGTCGCCATTGCTTACCCCCATCCTTGCTGCCATACAGCGCGTAAGACACCTGTGACATACCAGAGTCGCCATACAGCAAGGCATAGACCTGTTTATCCTTCACATACAGATCACCTTGAACGGGGTCCTTGAAGGGAACCTCCAATACGAGACTCCAGCTAGTGCCTCCATTCACTGTCTTCATCACCGCATATCCTTTTCCCGGACGAACGACGGTTGCCCATCCATCCTGTGCACTAGCAAAGGTCGCTCCACGCGTGTTGGCTGGCACCTTGACCTTGCTCCAGCTGTCACCACCGTCCTTGGTCACATAAGCACCTGACGATGTATAGCCGAACCCCGTGCTCTTGTTCAGCAGCTGAATGCGGATGAACGGAGCTGGCGTATTCAGGCGCTTCCAATGCGATCCACCATCTTCTGTTCTTAGTAAGTACATCGTCGGCTGCTCGCCTACAGTGGCCAGAGCCCAGCCTTGCACATTATTGGGGAAGTCGATCTGCGCGAAATTCCACTGACCTGTATAAATAGCCTGCCAATGACAGCCTGCATCCGATGTCCCTATTAAAAAACCACTGCCCGCTACGCGGCCCGTCTTCGTATTCAGAAAATCAATATCCGTCAGGACCAGCTGCTCTCTCGGATGGCCTGTGCCCTCCTGCTTCAGCTTGCTTAACAATTCCTGATCTCCACTCATGCATGCTCCGGTTGCCGCTGTAGCATTCACTGTTCCTGCTGGCATACTCGCCACCGTCAGCAGTCCCATAAGCATTATGATTCCTATTCGCCGATATAGGGTGCTCCATGACAATCTGGCTGACTGACTTGATTTCATTCGTTTCATGATGAACACCTCCTGAATGGCTTGTCTCACACCTCACATTTTATAGGTCAAGGTATACATATACAAGTTACGATATATACATATCCGGCTAAAAAAATGACACCAGTATGCCCCATATCCGCATGAAAAACCGCCTTCGCCTGCAGACCACCAGGGAAGACGGCTACTATGGCCATACCTCGCTATATTCAGCTAACCTCATAATTCCAATCTACTACCACATTCCAGTAGAGCGTGGGCTGTCATACTGCTGGGGACTGTCCTTGGATAAAGACTTGAATGCATCCAGTAGCTTAGCTACAAGCAGTCATAGCTGCAGCAGTCTACTTCGTCAAATCTTCTACGAACTTAGGCAATACGAATGCTGCTTTATGCAGGCGTGGACTGTAGTATTTCGTGTCCATCTCCGGAATCCGTGACTCATCCACCTCTAGCGGATCGTATTTCTTACTGCCCAACGTGAACGTCCACAGCCCACTTGGATAGGTTGGAATATTGGCACTATAGACGCGAACAATCGGGAAAATCTCTTTGACGTCCTTGTTTACCTTCTGGATGAGGTCCGCCTTGAACCACGGGTTATCGGTCTGAGCGACGAAGATGCCATCCTCCTTGAGCGCCTCATAGATCCCTTGATAGAAGCCCCGCTCGAACAACGGCGCAGCCGGACCGACAGGCTCGGTAGAATCGACCATGATGACATCATATTCATTTTTGTGCTCCAAAATATGCATATATCCGTCGTTCACCAGCACTTCTACGTTCGGCTCATCCAGCTTTCCTGCAATCTCCGGCAAATATTTCTTGGAGTATTCGATCACCTTGCCATCAATCTCAACCAACACAGCCTTCTCTACCTCGGGATGCTTGATCACCTCACGAATTACACCACCATCTCCCCCGCCGACAACCAGTACGCTCTTGGGGCTCGGGTGCGTGTGAAGCGCCGGATGGGCCACCATTTCATGATATACAAATTCATCCTTTACCGTCGTCATAACCATGCCATCCAGCACGAGCATGTTGCCGAATTCCTCCGTCTCGATCATGGCCAGCTCCTGATATTCCGTCTGTTCTGTTACATAGGTCTGTGTGATCTTGGCTGTAATTCCGAAGGTTGGTGTCTGCTTCTCCGTGTACCACAATTCCATCGTATATCCCTTCTTTCCGTTAACATAGTGTTGGTCTTCCTATCATCACCTTGGCTTCCATGGTGCATACATCCAGAACCATCCCACAACTCTTCTTGCATCTTCACTACTAACCGCCTGTCCCAAGCACATGAATAGACCGATGCAGATTGCACATACTGAGTATAAAACCATGGAAGAAGGTGGAAGCGTGAGTCGCGCCGATGGCAGGCCCAAATCACGCCTGCGTGCTTTTATACTGCTCCTCAAGACCATGTGGGTTACGGGCGTGTTGTGCGTATTACTAACCGCAGTAGCCGCATTGTACCTATATACGACCAGCCTGCCTCTGGCAGATACGGACCGCAACTCCAGAATGCTAGATAGCAGCGGACAAGTGATCGCCACCTTCTCAGCCGGCGGAAAAGACAGCATCCCTGTAGCACTGGAGAACATTGCACAGCCCGTCATTGATGCAACTATTGCTGTGGAGGACCGAAAGTTCTTCGAGCACTTCGGCTTTGATATTAAGGGCCTTACCCGTGCCGTACTCGTAAATCTGCAAGAGATGAACATGTCACAAGGGGCGAGTACCCTGACACAGCAGTTGGCCAGGAACCTCTATCTTAGTCATGAGAAGACCTGGACACGGAAGGCCAAGGAAGCCGTATATACAGCTCAGCTTGAGATGAAATACAGCAAGCAGCAGATTCTGGAGATGTATTTGAATCAGATCTACTACGGTCATGGGGCCTACGGCATTGAAGCAGCTGCCCAGATGTACTTCGGGAAGACTGCCCGTGAGCTCAATCTGGCGGAAAGCACTCTACTAGCCGGGATTCCCAAAGGCCCTACCTATTATTCACCCTATAATCACATGAAGAATGCAAAAAACCGGCAAAAAGTTGTGCTACAGGCCATGGTGGACACTGGCAAAATTAGCCCCGCCGAGGCATCTGCGGCCTATGAACAGCTGCTGCCGCTGAAGGCGCCAAGCGAACGAACCACGGTGGAGGCCGCGCCATATTTTCGGGATTACGTCCGCAATGTTGTTCTGAACGAGCTGGGAATTAGCAAAGCACTGCTGGAGCATGGGGGACTCAGCATTTATACGACACTCGATATGGGGATGCAGGAAGCTGCAGAACAGGCTGTAGCCAAAGGATTGCAGGGTACCGAGGAGCTGCAGACAGCCCTTCTCTCGATTGATCCTCGTACAGGTCACGTCAAGGCCATGGTCGGCGGACGTAACTATAGAGTCAACCAGTATAATCACGCGTTGACTGCGACCCGGCAGCCAGGCTCGTCGTTCAAGCCGATCATGTACCTGACCGCCATTGATTCGGGGCAATTGACCAGCTCCTCCAAATTCGAGAGCAGGCCTACTTTGTTCCGATACGACGATGACCGCAAGACCTATCAGCCCCGCAATTTCGGGGATAAATATTGGGGAGATATCGATATGCGGCGAGCCATTGCGGCCTCCGACAATATTTACGCGGTCAACACGATCATGCAGCTCGGAGCAGAATCCGTCATCGAGATGGCACGTAAGCTGGGTGTCACCACTGAGCTGGAGGCAGTACCTTCTCTCGCTCTGGGTGCTTCCCCCGTCAGTCCGTTCGAGATGGCATCGGCCTTCGCTGTCATGGCTGGAGGAGGCCAGAAGCGCCCTACTATCGCGGTGCTCCGAATCACGGATGCAACCGGACGCATCCTTTATGAAGCCCCCCAACCTGTTGGTGTCCAGGTCGTGAAGCCCGCCGCCGCCTATGTGCTGACCCGCTTGATGGAGGGCGTCTTCGAAGAGGGCGGAACAGGCAACCGTGTTGCGAAGACGATGAAACGCCCTGTAGCCGGGAAAAGCGGCACGACGCATACCGATGCCTGGATGGTCGGGTATACACCAGAGCTCGCTACAGCGGTCTGGGTCGGCTACGATAAGAACCGTGCAATCAGTACGACGGATGGCAGAAGGGCGGCTCCGATCTTCGCGGAGTATACTGAGCAAGCTCTGGCGAATGTGCCACCCAAGATTTTTCCGATTCCGGATGGAGTCGTGAGCGTCTATGTTGATCCTGACTCAGGCAAGCTGGCTTCAGCCCAGTGCCCGAACAAGCAATTGGAGGTGTTCGTCAGCGGCACCGAGCCTAAGGAGACATGTGACGGACATGGTGGAGGGCCACTTGTGCCAGAGCCAGCTGGAACCACAGAGATTAGACACGAAGAGAAGCGCTCCTGGTGGTCTGACTTCAAGCGCTGGTGGATGGATTAAGTCGATGGTAAAAGAGAGCTTCACCCTGGCTGCGGCCAGAGTGAAGCTCTTGTTATGTCGTATCCATCGTTAGCTATACATTCGATGACTATACATTTAATAACCACACATTCGATGACCGTACATTGGTAACCATACTTGGGTAACAACCATACATAAGATTGCTATACAACCGATTGCCGATACAATAGAAGAAAGGGATCAGAAGTATTAGACGCTTCAGGTCACCTCGTACGAGAAAGGCCGAGAAAGGAGGCGTCCACTTGCTGAATAATGGCTCTGCCGATGCTGAGAGAGTCACTATATCCGACATTTACCCCCTTACCGCCTTAGAAGCCGCTCCACTGCTCTTGGGCCATACGCTGGTTAGAGCTACCGAGGATGGGGTCATTCGCTGCCGCATTGTGGAGACTGAGAGCTATGGAGGGGCTGAGGATCAGGGCAGCCATGCTTACCAGAATCGGCGCACGGCCCGCACGGAGCTTATGTTCCAGGCGGGTGGTCCTGCATATATCTATCTCATCTATGGAATGTACCACTGTCTCAATGTAGTCACTGGCGCCATAGATGACCCTCAGGCCGTACTGATCCGTGCCGTCGAACCGCTGACACTACAGGATGAGCTGTTAATGAAGCGCTATCGAGGGACTGAGCTCAGGAAGCCAGCTGATATGAGCAATGGTCCAGGCAAGCTATGTCGTGCATTGCGTATTGATAAGAGCCTTAACGGCTGCTCGCTTCGCAGTACAGAGGGGCCGCTCTGGCTAGAGACGGCCACGATAGACCCAGATATGCAAATTATGAGCGGGCCCCGCATTAATATCGACTACGCAGGCGCCTACGCCGAGAAGCCTTGGCGCTTCATCATCCGGGATCATGCGTTTAATTCGGTACCCAAGGCGCCACTATCCTTTTATAAGAAATATGGTAACTTGGACCAGATCAACGGACAACATTGAGGCTGTCTCATCTATGACCTTTTCCCTGACGGTAGGATACTTTACTATTTTCCTTAGAAACCTTACAACCGTATCCTATTGGGGGTAAAGGCATAAGTACATGGAGGTGCGTATGAAATGAACATATATATTCGAGCTCTAAATATTGAATTTGACTATAACGGAGAGACCCAGGTCATTACCCCAACCTTGATTAGAGATGAGCAGCATACTTTCCTGGTGGATTGTGGGTACCCCGGCTTCATATCTAAGATCGAAAAAGCATTAAATCAAGAAGGGACTTCTTTCTCAAACCTAACAGGAATAATCCTGACACATCATGATCTGGACCATGTAGGCTCGCTTGCCGAGATCAAACGAACGTTTCCCCACATCCGTATTATTGCCCATGAGCTGGAGGCTCAATATATAGAAGGAAAGTGCACCGCACCACGCCTACAACAGGCTCTGGATTCGCTGAATCTCCTCCCTGTACAGGAGCTGCCAGCAGCGAAGGAATTCATCGGGGTATTGGAGTCACTTGAATCGGCCCCAGTCGATCAGACTGTGCAGGATCAGGAGCAGCCACCTGGGTGCTCAGGAATGAAAATTGTGCATACGCCTGGGCATACACCTGGACATATCTCCATTTATCTGGCGGCTAGCCGCACACTGATTGCCGGTGATGCTGTAGTTATTGAGCCCAGTGGAGAGCTAGGAATTGCTAATCCGCAATATACGCTGAATCTTCCCGAGGCAGTGAGATCCGTTCAGCAACTGGCCAACTATGAGATCGATACACTGATCTGCTATCATGGCGGGATTTTCAGCGGTGAGGTTCTGCCTGCCCTGCAAAGGCTGCTTCGTTCCTACACCTAACACAATAGCTGCTTTCCAGCCATACAAATAACCGGAAGGATCATAGGATCTCTTCCGGTCTTATTTTTGTATACATATACTCTGTACAACAGAATTCATGCTCAGTCTACTAACGATACATCAATCGCAGCTACGAATGCTAGGCCTCCAGTGCTTGCTTCAGCTCATCAGGTGAGGCATTCCACCATTCTTCATTATGGGAGATCAGCAGAGTTTTCAGCGCTGCCTTCTCCTCTTGCCCCAGCTCATCCAGCATGATGCGACGCTTCAGGGCATAATCCATCTTATTCACATGTTCGGCGAGAATCTTCCAGCCACGCTTGGCCTCTTCATCAATCCACATCTCACATGCCGTAGCCCCTGCATACAAGCGGCCTTCTGGCGTACGATCCACCGCTACCCAGACGAGCCATACCTGACGTCCATTGGGTACATCTTCTTTATTGGTAGAAAATTTAATACCGCGCTCCACCTTGCTCTTGGCATGCATCGCTCCAATATCAATCTTGGCCTCACCACGATCAATAATGACCGGTGACATGTTATTCAGGTCAATGGACCCTGCACCAAAGCCCTTGTGCTTGCTCTTCGCGCTTACAATATTCAAGGCAATCTGCTTCTTGCCATCCTGATTCTGCTCCATATCGATCCTCCATGACACGTTGTATTTAGTATATCAACCCTAATTCCAGCAGGTAACTTCCATAGCATCCATACCAACCAGTATGTACTCTAAATATTTTAACTAATAATCTCCTGATTGCAAACATATACATGCTGTAGATGCTTGTCAACGGGAGGTATCCAATGTATGGCTCCAACACGCGCCAAAACTTTTATTCAGTGCTTGCTCATGATCGTGCTCATCACAGGAGAGCTGGTAGCTGGCAGCTGGCTGTATCCTGATCCCGCCTCTGCGCTTGCCTCCAATCCGGCCAAGCCCTCCGCAGCAGCGGCGGTTCCAACACCACCCACGCCCCCTCCTGCACCCCAGGCTGAAGTGTTAAGCAAACGGCTTGTGGAATATCACATGGATGTCGCCTTGGAGGATGGAGGGATATTGCAAGGCACCCAGACCGTAACATGGAAGCATCCCGGCACGAAAACGGTAACCGAGCTATACCTCCACATGTATCCGAATGCCTTCGAATCCGCCAATACAACCTTCATGAAGGAATCAGGCGGCAAGCTGCGCAATGACCGAATGCCCAAGGATGGATATGGCTCCATTACGCTCAAGGAGCTAACAACCGAGGACGGGCTTTCCCTGATGCACCGTACGCAATATGTACAGCCGGATGATGGAAATGTGAATGACCGCACCCTGCTCAAGGTTCGCCTTCCTAAGCCAGTCAAGGGCGGGGAGAGTATCACGCTGCATATGAAGTACGAGGTTAAGCTTCCGCAGATCTTCGCCCGCATGGGCGTGGCTGGGGATTTTGTAATGGCTGGACAGTGGTTCCCCAAGCTGAGTGTATATGAGCCGAAAGGCCGTAGAGGACGGGCTGTGGAGGGCTGGAACCTGCATCAATATCATGGCAACTCGGAATTTTATGCAGATTTCGGAATTTACAGTGTCCGCATTCGCGTCCCTGACCGCTACATTGTAGCTGCTACAGGCTTCCCGACCAGTACCCCTGTTACACAAAATGGGCAAAAGATTTATCAGTTCTATGCGGATGATGTACATGACTTTGCCTGGGCAGCCTCACCCCACTTCGTAACAGCGGAGGAGCCCTTCTCCTCTGCAGGCGTACCTGGCGTTAAGATCAAGCTTTATCTCGATCCTGCTCACAAGGACCTTAAGGATCGTTACTTCTATGCTGCCAAGTCAGCACTGGAGAACTATAGCAAATCGTTCGGCACCTACCCGTATTCCACACTATCCATCGTAGTCCCTCCCAAGATGGGCAATGGAGCCGGCGGCATGGAGTATCCTACTCTGATCACAGCCTTTGGAGCAGATGACAGCCAACCTGGCTATGAGCTTGAGCGCACGGTAGTGCATGAGATTGGGCATCAGTATTTTTACGGGATGATTGCGAGTAATGAGTTCGAAGAGCCTTGGCTGGACGAAGGCTTCACTAGCTATGCTGAAGACCGCTTGATGGAGCAGGAGTATGGCTTAATTCCTAATCTGCCCTTACAGGCCAGTCAGATATCATCACCAGAGCCTTTGACCCGGGAAGCATGGAAATACAGCTCGTCCACGAACTACGCCCAGAACTCCTATCTCAGGGGAAAGCTGATTCTGTATTCCATTGAGCAGCAGGTGGGCAAGAACAAAATGAATACGATTATGCGCACCTATGCGCGCAAATTCCGCTTCAAGCATCCGACCTCGCAGGATTTCCAGTCTGTCGTGGAACAGGTTACCCATAAGTCCTGGAGCGATTTCTTTGAGCAATATGTGTACGGTAGTCAGATGGCCGATTTTGCGGTCGATCAGATAAGGACGAAGAGACTTGGAGCCGGCCGTTATGAATCGACAGTCACGATCTCCAAGCGCGGGGGAGATGTGCCGGCGGTACCCATTCAGATCACATTTGAAAATGGACAACAGCTCATGAAGTCCTGGAACGGTGCAGACAGCAGCGTTACCTATAAGCTCGAAGGCAGCTCACCAGTCGCTCTCGTTACCATCGATCCACTGCATACCATCGTACTGGAGCACAAGCATATCAATAACATGCTTCGGGCCCGGCTTGATGAGCAGGTCTCTATCCGCTGGAATCTAGGTATTACCAAGCTGATTGAGCTATGGCTTGGAAGTCTGTCATGGTGAGGTGTCTGCTGAATGCCTGCATATATTAAGGAAGGCTGGGGGCTGGTGTGCGCCCGGCTGCACATAGTCGTGATGTTGTTTTTATACCGTCTGCTCTGGGGTGTCTTCATTTACCAAGTTGTGCAATACGCTGTAGTCCCTATCCTGCTCCGCTATCCTGGAAAGGAGCAAAGCGAGCTGAACCAAGCGCTGTTCTGGATAGAGGGCCAGCTGGCGCTCACAGGAGAGCGTAGCGTCCAGACCTATATATGGGTCATCATTGTGATGGCGCTTATACGCATGATAGTGACCCCAATCATTCGCGCAGGTATCTACTACGCACTGTATGCCCAGAATGGAGAGCACGGTAAGCTCGCCTTCTTCCATGGCATGAAGACGACTTGGCGCTCATCCATGCTCTATTACTGGATTGAGACCTGCCTGATTTGGCTGCCTGGATACTGGATACTTCAGAGATTGCTTCCCCATATCGAAGGACTTCCGCAAAATCTCGCTCATCTTACCTACATCCTTCCTTATGTAGCCGCATGGATCGCTTATGGCTGGCTTATAAAGCAATGCATCCTACACATGCAGCTCGGCACTGTCAGCCACACTGGAGCCTGGGGAGCTCTCCTACGTTGTCTGCGGTATCTGCTTCCCGGGATGACGATATCCTTACTGCTCGGTCTGTTCTCCTGTCTGCTATTCCTTCTCTTTGGTGGTGTACAGTGGCTGTGGACAGGTCTCGCTGCGCTCATTCTTCAGCAGTTGTATCATGTGGTGATCAGTCTCTTCGGACTCTGGCACGTTAGCTCGCAATATGCACTCTGGCACTCTGTTGCTCCACCAGCTTCAACATCCAGATTGTCTTCATAGTAGTGCTCCCTCACATCAGTAGATATATAATGAAAACTGTACTAATATAATCGAAGCAGCCCAGCGACCGCCAGAATGTATCCCCTTATCGCTCAAGATTGATGTCAGTCTTCAGGAGTATCTGTTGTCCTGGGCATACGAAGAGGGGAAGCTATCTTCAAAAGGCGAGAAATTCTTTAAAGAAAATTTCAAGAAAAAGTATGAACTATTGGCAATGTTGAGGAACAAATCGTTGTAATCGTGTTTTGAAAAAGAGACATTCCTGAAGAAATCCACTGCACATACACGAAGGAATCTTGACCAAAAAGCAAGAAAAAACGTCTGTTCTTGTTCATAATTACGCATTATTTTTACAAAGAAAGCCCTTGCAAAAATGCTAGGGCTTCTTTTTTGTTACTTTTTGCTTTGAAACATTTGCCAAATTGATAATCCTTTGTTACAATAGTCGCAGTGATTGGATAGTAACAACTTTGTAATTTTTGCCGTGATGATTATGAATAACTTGTAATCTGCTGATATCGCTTGAATCTAGGTGCAAAATTATGTGTTGCCGAATCCTCGCACCTGGGGAGCGGGGGAACCAGTTTTGGGTGAATTGATCTTGTAACAGAGGGATCATAGGGGACCTTCTTACCGAATCCTTAAGCTAACCTCGTAGGCATTGGAAGGGGCTTGTCTTTTTTGAAGAAGAAACTAACTATCGCAGCTGTGAGCTTCGCGATCGCATTCTCCACTTTCTCCTTTGGAGCAGGAAGCGCTTTTGCGGACTCTAAGATGAATCAGGTCATCGATGATGCCGTTGGTACTAAATATCGTGCTGGTGGAACAACTCTTAACGGATTTGATTGCTCAGGATTCACTCAATTTGTATTCAACAAACTTGGCATCAAGCTGCCGCACCAATCCGGTGCACAATACAAGATGGGAACAGCTATCTCCCGCGCGGATCTGAGAGCAGGCGACTTGGTATTTTATAATACTAGCGGTAGAGGCGTATCTCATGTAGGCATTTATGTCGGCGACGGCAAATTCGCCCACTCCTCTTCTTCTCGTGGCGTTATTATCAGTTCTATGAGCGAGAGCTACTATGTGAATCGTTATGTAGGTGCAAAACGCATCATGAGTACAGACACTTATCATGAAGCAGCTGTCGACAGTGAAGATTTCGACGATGTGGAATAATTAAGCTAATTTTTCCAATAATATATCCAACGGATAAGACCGCAGATCATTCTGCGGTTTTTTTGTATTCTCTACTTCATTAACGATGTAAGTCAAAGAAAGGTTGCAGAAATTATGCACATAACCGAATGGTTATAACGTTCTATATAGACTATTTACCCCGCCGGCTAGCTTCCAAACATACCATCACGTAAGATGAGAGGTTGACTTGACCCACTCATTGGGGGATATTAAGCTAATATTCAAGATATGCAAGGAGTTGAAGACGGTGACATCTGAAGCAGGTGACTATCATGTCCTCCCCATGGAGGAGGCTCATGGAGCCATCATAAGCAGCTGGAAATACACTCCACCTTATGACATATACGGCTGGCTCCCCTGGGAGCAGATGAAAGCACTGGAGATTGAATTCGGTAATCCCGAGCTACGACAGGCCCAATATGCGGTTGTCTTCAATGCTACCGGCACGCTATGTGGATTTGTACAATTCTTTCCCATGGTTGGTGTTACCCGTCTCGGTCTAGGTATGCGCCCCGATCTGTGCGGACACGGACAGGGCAAGCATTTTGTCACAGCCATCGTTAATGAAGCCATACGAAGGAATCCGGAGAACGAGATTGACCTTGAGGTGCTGATCTGGAATGAACGGGCCATCCGTGCTTATCAGGCGGCAGGCTTTCGAATTACGGACACCTACGAGAGACAGACTCCTGAGGGCATGAAGCCCTTCCACTGTATGGTCTATCAGGCAGGTAGCCAGAGCGAATAATGCAAAAGGGAGCCGTGTTAGTGCACGACTCCCTTACATTATTCGCTATTTTTCTATTGTAATAGCTGTTCCCCAGCGGCCATAACTCTTCATCAGGTATTCACTCAGACTTGAGACTGCTTCTTCTGGAAGGCCTCGACCTCCACCGCAGTTGGCATACCCGATTGGGCTCCAAGCTTGGTGACGGACAGAGCGGCCGCAGCCATCGCATAGGATACTGCCTCATCGAGCGATTGCCCTCGTGCCAAGGACACAGCCAGAGCTCCATTAAAGCAGTCTCCCGCGCCCGTAGTGTCTACAACATCTACCGTATAGCCCTTCACATGACGTACTACGATGTCCTTACCAGCCTCCGGGATGGAGGCGTACACTGCTCCATCTGCCCCCAGAGTCGTTACTACATCGGCTCCAATGGATGCAGCCAGCTCTGCTACTGCGGCCTCGACCGCCTCACGTTCCTCCAACACCCCACGCCCGGTGAGCATAGCAAGCTCACTTCGATTAGGTGTGATCACATGCGTATTCCGCAAGAGCTCCTCGGGCAGGTTCTCCACGGCTGGGGCCGGATTCAGCACGACCCGCGCTCCTCCGGCAGCAGCTATACGTGCCGCCTCGGTCACTGTGCCCAGTGGTACCTCCAGTTGCAGCAGCACCAGCTTGGCCTGACCAATCGTCCCTGCTACCTCTTCCTCATGTAGGATGGAAGGGGTCAGCTGTCCATTTGCACCGGGAATGACGATAATCCGATTATCTCCGCCAGACAGCCAGATGGAGGCCGTTCCTGTCGTTTGCCCGGACAATCTGCGAATCTTCGTTGTGTCTGCGCCACTTGCCTGCAAAGAGTCGATTAGCTGTTGACCAAAGGCATCATCACCGACCGTCCCAACCATGTACGTAGACGCACCCAGTCTTGCAGCAGCAACAGCCTGATTGGCTCCTTTTCCCCCCGGAAGATAATACAGTGCCTCACCCGACACAGTCTCCCCCTGCTCAGGTGCACGAGTCGCCTTAACCACCAGATCCATATTCAGGCTTCCTACAACAGCAATAGTATCCTTGCGCTCATTCATCGTCTCGTTCTCCATCCTGTGCTAAGCACATAGTTGAGCCGTGAACCCTGTCCTCTCACAATCCAGGGCAGACCTCACGCATCCATGCCCAATTCTAATCAACTGCACGCATCTTCTCGTAGAGCTCATTAAATTGCTGAGCTTCCTTAATATCCACAGCTGTTATTCCTCCATCATCCCAGGAGGTTAGACGGAGCGTAACAATTTTATGATCAATGGTAATGAAGGGGTGATGATTAAAGGCCTCTGATATGCCAGCAACCTCATCAACGAATGCGATTCCCTTCATGAAGCTTGAGAAATTGAATTTGCGGATAATCCAGCGCCCCTCTTCCAACTCCCAGCCTTCGAGCTTCTCCAGGTGGGCCTCAACTTCTTCTTGTGTAAAAGGCATGATTCTCTACTCCTCTCCGCTAGACAAACCCCCGCCATTACACCTCTTCACAGCATTAGCTGCCTTCGATGGTGCAATGCGCCGATTAATATCGTGTTTCATATTACCATGACGATAGCCAGAATGCCACCAAGGGCTTCTATACCAGGGATACAACGGTAATTTCTTCCTCACCGATGAGGATATTAATCCGATGGTGTTCCGGATCATGAATGATGACCCCACTACCCACCGTAATAACGGGATTCTCACTCAGTGCATAGAACAAATCTTCCGCAAGCGCCTCATTCACTTCGTGCTGCTCTACCTGACCAAGGGCCCCCCATTCGTCCGACTCCATCTCAAAAAATAAATAGCTATCCGCAATCTGTCCTACGGCAGTTGTTAGCTCCCGCAAAATCTCTTCATATTCACGTCCATGCTTTACGCCCATCTTGGCCTGTTCATCCTTCCTGTAGCGGCTTCTGCTCCCTGCCCGGTTACATAATTTCCAATCAATAGATGCTCTTATGGGGACAAATTCAGTAAGCCAAAAGTAAGAATCGTACTTGTGCACTATATTATACCGGAAAATTGCCCTTAAAAAAAAAGCGGATTGTGTCGATAAATACTATAATCGCGTTTCAATACGCCGGGGCAAGGATGTCCTTTCGGCGTAGATTGTTAATAATTTCTCATGGATGAGGTGTATCATGCAAATTTCAACAATTATCGGGCTGGTACTCGGGCTAGTTTCGCTCGTTGTAGGTATGATTTTGAAGGGAGCTCCGGTTGTCAATCTGGTGAATAACCCTGCTGCCTACATGATCATCTTCGTGGGTACCGCCGCGAGTGTATTCATGGCCTTTCCTATGTCCGATATGAAAAGGATCCCTAAGCTGTTCAAGATTCTGTTCACCGAACAAAAGCTGCCTGACCGCAAGCAATTAATCTCTACCTTTATGGAATGGGCATCCATTACTCGTCGTGAAGGTCTGCTGGCCCTGGAGGCCAAAGTCGAAGAAATTGATGATGCCTTCCTGCGCGGTGGTATGCGGATGATTATCGACGGTAACGATCAGGAATTTGTAAGAGATGTATTAATGGAAGATATTAATGCCACAGAGGATCGACACCGTAGTGGTGCGTTAATGTTCTCACAGGCCGGCATGTATGCTCCTACGCTCGGGGTACTCGGTGCGGTCGTAGGTCTGATTGCAGCCCTTGCTGACCTTAGTGACATGGAGAAGCTCTCCCATGCGATCGCAGCTGCATTTATCGCTACCCTGCTCGGTATTTTCACAGGTTACGTCCTATGGCACCCGATGTCCAATAAATTGAAGCGTCTATCCAAAAAAGAAGTCGAAGTGAAGCTCATGATGGTTGAAGGTCTGTTGTCCATTCAATCTGGCGTATCCACGATCGCAATCAGCCAGAAGCTGACTGTCTTCCTGACTCCAACAGAGCGGGCAACCATGAGCGACAGGGAGGAGAGGGGCAGTGAGTAAAAAAGGTAGACATGAGCCGCATGAAGAACATGCAGACGAAAGCTGGCTGCTCCCTTATTCGGACTTAATGACCCTGCTGCTCGCTCTGTTCATCGTACTGTTCGGAATGAGCTCTCTGGATGCCAAACAGTTCGAAGAAATGGCGAAGTCTATGAGCTCCGCCTTCAATGGCGGCACAAGCGTTCTTGATTACAAATCTGCCAATCCTACAGATCCTACCGTAGATTTGGGCAAGAGCAAGCAGACGACCGATAACCTTCAAAAACAGCTGGCCAAGCAAGAGCAAGAGGACCTGGAGAAGCTCAAACAGCAGATGGATCAATACATCTCAAGCAACGGCCTCACAGATCTGCTCAGCACCAAGCTCAATCAGTCCCAGCTCATGATTACCATCGCCGATAATGCACTATTCTCATCAGGACAGGCTATCGTGAAGCCTGAATCACGCGAGATCGCTCTAGCTATTGCTACTATGCTGGAACGCTTCCCAGACTATGATATCATTGTATCGGGGCACACGGATAATATACCAATCTCCAACAGCCAGTACCCGTCGAACTGGGAGCTGAGTGCAGATCGAGCATTGAATTTCATGCGTATTCTCCTGCTGGACGACAAGCTGGACCCACGCAAATTCAGCGCTATCGGATATGGAGAGTATCGTCCGGCAGCCTCCAATAATGATAACGTAGGTAGATCGAAGAACAGACGTGTTGAAATATCCGTCATTCGTAAGTATCAGAACGGAACTCAAGTCATAAGTGCAACCTCAGACAACAATAATCCATAAGAAAAAGAGGCATCTCCTTGAACTCCATGAGTCAGGTGATGCCTCTTTTGCTGCCTATTTACTACCTTTTTACTACAAGCTTGAGGCCTTCGTGCTTGTCATGCTGCAAATATACTTGCTGGTGGAATTACAGGCAGAATACCTCTTCCCCAGCTTCAGACTTAGCACATATATGCTAAGTAAGCTTGTAATCGAGCAGCTGCCCCAGTTCTTGCTTCTCTGCCTGCGATAGATCACGCCAGCTACCTCTCGCTAGCGTGCCGAGCTGGATATTCATAATGCGAATACGCTGAAGACGGTGCACTTCGTAGCCGAACGCAGAACACATTCGCCGGATTTGTCGATTCTTGCCTTCTGTCAGTATAATACGGAATACTCGCTCCCCGACCTGAGTCACTTTGCAAGGCAAGGTACGCTGCCCCAGAATCTTTACCCCTGTGGACATCCCGTACAGGAATGAGCTTGTCACCGGCTTATTCACAGTGACGATATACTCCTTCTCATGACGGCCTTCTGCCCTTAAAATTTTGTTCACAATATCCCCGTCATTCGTCAGCAGAATAAGTCCTTCAGAGTCCTTATCCAACCGTCCGATCGGGAAGATTCGCTCTGTATGTCCTACAAAATCTACAATATTCCCTTGAATATGACTCTCGGTAGTGCTGGTGATGCCTACAGGCTTATGCAAGGCGATATAGACATGCCCGGACTTCCCCGTCAGCGGCTTGCCATGCACACGGACATCGTCACCCTCCTCGGCTTGGCTCCCCAGCACAGCAGTCACGCCGTTAATTGTCACATGGCCGCCTTCTACCAACTTGTCCGCCTCACGTCGCGAACAGAAGCCTGTCTCGCTGATAAACTTATTGATACGCAAGCTCTCTACACTCCTATCTCATTCTCACCCTCTGCAGGACCTGCCAGCTTAGAAGCTGAATGTCTCTGGGCCTCGGGCAGATGCACGGTAACAACTGTTCCTTCCTCTGAATGACTCTCAATCTCCAGCGTACCCTGATGATTCTGAATAATACGCTGGCTCACCATTAGTCCTAGCCCTGTCCCCGAAGCCTTGCTGGTAATGAAGGGCTCACCCAGCTTCGCCAGAATCTCAGGCGCGATGCCTGGACCCTGGTCCTTGATCTTGATTGTAACGCTTCCCGGTAAAGAGAACAAACTAATACGGATGATTCCTCCCCTTGGCATGGCTTCAATGGCATTTTTCAGAAGATTAATGAATACCTGCTTCAATTGATTCTCCTCGCAATAGACCATAGCGCAGGCCAGACTGATCTCCAGCTCAAACTGGATATCATGCAGATGAGCTTGACTGTCCAAAAGAGATACCACATCGCCCAGTACATATCGAATATCCAGCTTCTGATATTGAACCGCCTGCGGCTTCGCCAGAATCAGAAACTCACCCACGATCAGATTAATACGGTCGAGCTCCGATAGCATAAGGTCTACATGCTTTGCATTCAAGCGATCTGTCTGCTGCTGAAGCTGCAGAAAGCCTCGCAATGTCGTGAGCGGATTACGAATCTCATGTGCGACCCCGGCGGCTAGCTGGCCCACCGTCTTCAGCTTCTCGGAGCGACGGAGCAGCTCCTCCATTCGGTTGTGCCCGGTAATGTCCCGGGAGACGCTGATGTAGCCCGTTATCCCTTCATTCTCATCATGAATCGGAGAAATACTGATACTCACTTCGACCTGACTTCGATCCTTATGTAATCTCACCGACTCATACGAATGAATCTGATGCCCTTCGAGCAATCTATGCTGCTGCTGCATATGCTCTTCCTTCAATTCCTCCGGAATGAAGTCCAATTGCTTGCCCAGAATCTCCTGCTGTCGCCAACCATATAGCTGTTCGAATGCCCGATTGACACGCACGACAATCCCGTTGGCGTCCGTCACATGAATAGCATCAGCAGTCTGATTAATGACCGATTCCAGGTAATCCTTGACCTTGCGATTCTCCTCGTTCATTTGCTCCAGACGGTGGGTATACAGGCTTAGATTGTTGGCCATGACATTAATACGGCTTCCCAGCTGTCCCAGCTCATCCTGACTACGAATCGTCAGACGCGTATCAAACTGCCCTGCCGCCATCTCATTCACTTTGCCGAGAATACCCTGAATTGGCTTAATAATCATTCCGGCCAAGAAGTAGCTGCCGATAATAATGACCTCAAGTAATACTAATGAGATAACTACCATGCTCAGCAGCTGCTCCTGTACCATGATAGCCACTTGAGAGTTATCCGCCATGATGCGGATGACATATGCCTCGAAGGTATTGGAATAGAACGGATAGAAGATCTTGACGACTTGATTCTGCCCCCAGCCACTGTACTGGAATACCATATTGGAGGTGCGAACAGCCTCCTCAATGGCAGATCTTTCATCACTTAGAGTACCCTGCTCATAATTGCCGAAGGCTACGGCCAAAGAGCTATCGTTCGCTGTTCCCTCCAAAAGCTGCTGTGCGCGCACCCCCGTAATCTCCAGAATTCTTGGATCGCTTTCCACCGTATGCGCTACAATGTTATCACTCACATAATTTCCACTCTCGTTGGCAGCGTGACTAAGCTGCTCTGCCAGTTGATGCAGCTGTACTTCAACAGCCCTTCGTTCGTTCTCATTCAATAAATAGAGATTAAGCGCAATGTTCAACAACAGAATCAATAGTGCAGAACCTGACATAATTAGAGTTAGTTTTATTTTCATCGACACACTGAAAGTTCACCCCTTAACGGGTTATGGGGATAACTGGCAATAGTAATTCCATCATAACCGCTTTACAGCATTTTGAAAAGAAAAGAAGGTGTTATTTCAGCCGGGATCACTTGGTATTGTCATTAACTCTGGCATTGACTACAATAAAGAAGGATTTCATCCACATATTATACACAAATCCACAAAATTATTAACGGATTGTGCATAACTCTGTGTATAAATTCAGACTTATACACAGAGTTATGCACATCATGTTAACAACGGAATATCTGTTCGTCGAATAACCGTTGGAGAAAGGGGCCCACATTAAGCATCATGGAGCAAGAGCATAATCATGAATATTGGATGAGACAGGCGATAGCTGAAGCTTTAAAAGCACAGGAGCTTGGCGAGGTCCCCATTGGGGCTGTCATTGTGCATAATAATGAGATTATTGGACGCGGCTATAATCTGCGCGAGACGACAAAAGATGGCACAGCCCATGCAGAAATTGTTGCCATTCGCCAGGCTAGTGAGCATTTGGACGCTTGGCGTCTACTGGATTGCCGTCTGTATGTAACGTTAGAGCCGTGCCCTATGTGTGCAGGAGCCATCGTGCAGTCCAGAGTGCCCCAAGTCATCTATGGAACAACAGATCCGAAGGCTGGCTGTGCAGGAACGCTGATGAACCTGTTACAGGAACCTCGCTTTAACCACCAGACAGAGGTGATTCCGAATGTACTTCAGTCGGACTGCTCCTCTTTGCTTACTGATTTTTTTCGACAGCTACGCAAAAAAACTAAAGGAGGCGATCCAGTATGACTATTACTTTATATAACACCCCCCAAGGAATCTTTTTGCGCCAGCTTCAGCTAGACGATGCACACAGACTGCTGGAGCTTCGCATCAACAATAGAGAGGCGCATGCGATCTACGAGCCGATCCGGGAGGAATCCTTTTTTACCCTAGACGGCCAACAAAGGTTCCTTCAGCAACGTCTTGATGATGCCGCGGCGGACCGGGGTTGTTTGTTTGGCCTGTTTGATTTGAAGGACGAGCGATTAATAGGGCAGATTAACATATCCAATATCGTTCGGGGCGTTGCCCAATACGCCGATATTGGCTACTTCATCAATCAGGGGGATGCTGGAAAAGGCCATATGACAGCCGCTCTAAAGCTTATTGTCCAATATGGCTTCAACGCCCTGCGGCTTCATCGACTTCAAGCCTGTACACTTCTGCATAATGAAGCCTCGCAGCGAGTACTGCTCAAGGCTGGTTTTCAGAGCGAAGGTATCTCGCGTCGCTATCTGAAGATTCATGGTGAGTGGCAGGATCATCGCAGATTCTCTGTTATGGTAGATGATGAGCTGGATTATTTGCAAGGGTAGCCTCATTCGCTCTTGCTTAGCATGCATTAGCATGAATTCCCTGTACACAAAAACAACGCCCGTATCATGCATATCATTGGCATGGTCGGGCGTTGCTTTTTGTTTTCAACAGATGTAAGAGGATCCTCTCAAACGCAAGAGAACTAGCTACACGATCTGTTGTCAGTTTATTATGATGAAGCTGATATTAGAAGCCTGCACCTGTTTGTTGTTGGAACTCTTCCATCGTGATTACGTCATCACCCGTTGGAATGCCAATGACGAAGGTCTGCTTCTCATTAATCTTGGAGTATTGGGATGTACCCGTGAAGGCAACCTTCACATTGCTTTGGGATTCTGCATCATTAAACTCCAGATTTGCTTTCATTTCTTGATAGATCGGCAGATCGTCGCTGTTCACCGCAGTGTTAACGTCGAACTGATTCACCTTCAGCGATTTCTTCAGCTCATCAAGCTGCTTGGTGATCTCTCCGCTATTGGCTTGGAGCTCTTCCTTGGCTTTTACAATCTCAGCTTGATCTCCTTGGAGTAGCTCTTTGTACTCTTCCTTAGCTAGAATATCGAGCACATTAGGAAGTGCCTTTGTGATGAAAATATTCAGTGTCTCTTGAACGTTATCATTAGTCACACTGAATTGCACGACTTGCTTGGCATTTACACCCTCTGGAAGAGCAGCATCCTTAGGATCAATGTCCTTGAAATAGGTATCTTGATCATACTCTGCAAGTACAGCAGTAGACAGTTCATTCACAAGCTTCTGTGCTTGGACTTGATCCACTGATCCTGCAGTGAACTCGCCACCGCTTTGCTCCGCCAGCTCCTTCAGATCCAGCTCCAGGAACTTGCCTACAACCGTCTCCGGCATTGGCAGCATCGGAATTCTTGGGATTTTCACATACATTTTATCTTGGGTTACTACCATAGGGATCGTAAGCTCTGTTGCCATATCACCCTTCAGATGAATACCTACTGTTACTTCCGTCTGTGCTGGCTCCAGCTGGTAGACGCCATTCACTGTAAGTTCAGCATCCTTCAGCATACTCATCATCATGCCAGCTGTTGGATCGTTCTCCAGCGCTGGTGAAGTGAAGGATAGGTCATTAATAGTCAATTTTGTAGCCATCTCATAGGAAGTCATTGTGCTCGTCTTCTCTACAACTGAGTTAATCAGTTCCTTCGGCTCCTGCTTTTTAGCACAGCCTACAAGTGCCAACATGAAGACCAGTAGCGCACACATTGCCAATGTTGTCCATTTTCTGTTCATGCTAAGTTCTGTCTCTCCCCTCGTATTAACCCCTCAAAAAAATAGATATGTATTTATCGATTGTTCATCAATATAACACATATCACCTTAATCATAACCTAACTAGCGAGGTATTGAAACACTTTAAAGGGAAATTGATACCTGAGACATAAGCTTTGTGTATATTAACGCATGGAACAGAAAACAACCCTGATTAGTATGTGGACTAATCAGAGTTCCTTTCGCACGCTGTTATTTTAAATAGGTCAAATTCGAAGCATAGAACACTTTCAGCTAATACTACGTCCCAGATCATTACACATGTAATCTGATTCGGTTAAGGTACTAACCTTGCGGATTCAGATGGTCGACATGGTTGCGATTTTTCACCTTTTTGGAGCCCGACAACGGCTCCTGCATGCCACCGCTTCGGTCGTCATTTCTTCTGGACTTATTGTCCTGAGCTTCCGGTACTGGTACTGCTTTGGGCTTGCTCATCCTTTATACCTCCTTATGCAAACATAGTTGAAGCACACAGATGTATTTTGTCATGGACGCCGTCTACTTGATCAGTATAGTACGTATCTGAATCTCAAGCAGATCGATGTTCTGAACTTATGAACTACTTATCCCTCTATCGGAGAGCTTGTTCATCTGTGCCTTCAGGAATGACTTGGGTTCATATCCTCAGTCTCATCATGGTTCAGAGCGTCCTGATGTCTGCGATCATTGCGATCCTGTTGAAGCTGCTGTGCGTGATGAGAATTCACACGGGTAGTATTCAGGTCCTGCACTACATTGCTCAGGTTTTTGTCCAGGCCTTGCTTGGCTTTGCTCATGCTCGCTACACATCCTTTCCATTCCATTAAATGTTCCATCGGATTGGACATCTGAAGTTCCATCAATTGGACATCCTTCGTTATTAAGAACGCTTCACTTCTTCAAGGCTTTCTTTGCACGCTACTTCCACCTCTTATACTGGTAGACGGTCGCGCATTTTAACTAGGGGTTCGTAATCTGTTGCAATGCTTGGGCGCATTGATGAATATGTCTCGTGTAATGATCAGCGAGCTCCTGAACATAATCTCCCCGCTCATCAATCGTCTGTCCATCCCGTTCAACATCGACGAGTTGGACCTGCACCTCGCGTGTATCTACGTACGTACAGGCGAAGTCCAATGAATAGCTTTGACGCCCATTAGCATCAATATGAATGCGCAGCGCTTTACCATTTGCCTCATCTGCCGCGACCAGCGAATGATCTCCTGGATGCAACAACTCAGGCAAGCGCTCTTGCCAAGCTTGAACTAACTGCTGTTGGTCTATGTTTAGTTCTTTATTCATGTTAGCACCTCCTCCGTCTTGATAAGGTGCGGCAAAGAGGCGAAATATATACATTCTCTCCTGATCCCGGCTAGAGCTGATTCTTATCCTCTTCTTGGAGACGATCAACCGGGTGAGTGACTCGAAGTAACGTCTGGTATTCCCCCTGTATGCATGGCGTTATTGTGGAGCAATTCGCGAATATAAAATATAGTCCATAGGCACCGGCTCCAACCCAACCGTACGAAGCATAGCGTTGATTTGTCCTCGGTGGTACTGACCATGCAGAGCAATATGTATTAAAATGTCACGGGTAGATGTCCTATGAGGTGTGCCATTCTGACTGGCGTATTCTACAGGCAAATCCAATGCATCCTCTGATAATGCGCCCAGCAAAGCCTGAAATCCCTCTCGGTTGGCCTTGGTTAGCTCCTCACAAGTATCCATGTCAGCCTCATGGACCCATACTGCAATTCCCTTGCTACTTTGACCCTGAAGCCTTGTCAGCCAAATGCTCTCCGCCTGGAGCACGTGTCGAAACAGAATTGCAGCTTTACTTGCCTCAGCGGGTGTGGCTACTCGCAATGCCTCAAGCAATCGCAGATTGGCCCAATCCATATGATCAAATAACTTTTGAATTGTGTGCATAACCCTTAACCTCCATCATAGAGTGATCCCCTGCAAATACAAAAAAACTACTTAAACGGCATCCTCCTCACACTCATGTATAAGGTCTCAATCCAATTCAAGTAGTTGTATTTATATAATATGGCGGAGAGGATGGGATTCGAACCCATGTGGAGTTGCCCCCTAACGGTTTTCAAGACCGCCCCGTTATGACCGCTTCGGTACCTCTCCGAGTAGGTAAAACATAATGTTGACTTCTCACAAGAGCGCAACAAAATTATTTTACCACAAGTTATTGAGAAATGCAATTATTCTTAACGTGGGGAAATGACCTGTACTCCGCCCATATAAGGCTGTAGCACTTCTGGGATGCGAACAGAGCCATCTTCCTCTTGGTAATTCTCCAGGATAGCCGCTACCGTGCGTCCTACTGCCAATCCAGAGCCGTTCAGTGTATGCAGGAACTCCGGCTTCGCCTTGGCCTCTGGCCGGAAACGAATGTTGGCACGACGTGCCTGGAAATCCTCGCAATTCGAACAAGAGGAAATCTCACGATACACACCGCTCTCAGGCAGCCACACTTCAAGATCGTAAGTCTTCGCAGAGCTGAACCCCATGTCCCCTGTGCACAGCAACAATACGCGGTATGGCAGGTTCAATAGCTGAAGTACACGTTCAGCATTTGCCGTCATTTTCTCCAACTCATCGTAAGAGGTCTCCGGGTGAACCAGCTTCAGCATCTCCACCTTATTGAACTGATGCTGACGGATTAATCCACGGGTATCACGGCCAGCTGCGCCAGCTTCAGAGCGGAAGCAAGAGCTATAGGCAACATAATGCTTAGGAAGCTCCTCTGCATCCATAATCTCTTCACGGTGATAGTTGGTTACGGGTACCTCAGCTGTAGGGATCAGATAATATTCGGTATCCCGGAGTTTGAAGAGGTCCTCTTCGAACTTGGGAAGCTGTCCTGTTCCATACAGACTGTCTTTATTGACGATATATGGTGGAAGCATCTCTTCGTAGCCATGCTCCGTGCTGTGCAGATCCATCATGAAGTTAATCAGCGCTCGCTCCAGACGTGCACCCAGCCCTTTGTAAAAGGTGAAGCGTGAACCTGTTACTTTGGCACCTGCTTCAAAATCAAGGATACCAAGCTGCTGTGCAACTTCCCAATGTGGCTTGGGAGTGAAGTCAAACACTCTAGGCTCCGCCCAACGACGAACCTCCTGATTCTCTTCTTCGGACGCGCCTACAGGAACATCTCCGCTTGGCAGGTTAGGAATCGCCATGGTAAGCTCTTCGATTTGCTCCTCCAGCTCACGGACCTGATCATCCAGCTCCTTGATGCGATCAGATACCTGACGCATTTCCAGAATTAGCTCATCTGCATTTTCCTTGTTCTTCTTGAGCTTAGCTACTTCACCAGAGACCGTATTTCGACGGTTCTTGAGCGCCTCACTCTCCTGCAGCAGCTCTCTGCGCCGCGTATCCATCTCCGGGAAACCACTAATGAGCTCCAGCGACTTGCCGCGATTCTGCAGCGCTTGTTCTACACGGCTGAAATCGTTACGCAATATTTTGACATCTAACACGAATAGCCCTCCTACACAAAAACCCTGACCCTCCAGCAGAAACATCTTCTCTGGCTAATCCTATGCCTTAATCGGCTCCAAGAGGCTTGTACCGAGTTAAGGAGTCAGAATGAAGGGTCAAGGTTGGTTTGATTGACATGCCTATGCTTTCATATGCATCTTACATACTCTGCTGCTTGACCATATCCACGAAATACTGGTGCAGCCGATAATCGTCAGTCAGCTCCGGGTGAAATGACGACGCCAGCAGATGCCCTTCACGCGCAGTAACGATTTCATCTTGGTACTCTGACAGCACCTCTACACCTTCACCTACCTGGCTAATGAGTGGAGCACGAATGAACACCGCACGTACAGGCTGCTCGATCCCCTTGATGTCCAGATCTGTCTCAAAGCTCTCGCGTTGGCGACCGAAGGCGTTACGGCTTACAGTGATGTTCATCAGTCCAAGATGTGGTTCTTCGCTTCCTTCAATGTCCTTGGCCAGTACGATTAGACCTGCACAGGTGCCGAATATCGGCCTGCCCTGCCCCGAGAATTCCCGGATCGCTTCGATAAAACCGTACTTCCGCATCAGCTTGCCAATCGTAGTGCTCTCTCCACCAGGAATGATAAGCCCAGCTATCTCACTTAATTGTTCGATCTGCTTGATGGCAATTCCTTCTGCACCTGCAGACGAAATACTCTTCAAATGCTCTGCTACAGCGCCCTGCAGCGCCAGTACTCCAATCTTCATGAACCCGCTCTCCTTACCAGCCGCGGTCCTGCATGCGGTCTTGTGGAGCTAGCTTGGAGATCTCAATGCCCTTCATTGGCGTACCCAGATTCTTGGACACTTCAGCGATCAGCTTATAGTCCGTATAATGAGTGGTCGCTTCCACGATAGCACGTGCAAATTTCTCAGGGCTGTCCGATTTGAAGATGCCGGAACCAACAAATACCCCATCAGCACCCAAATGCATCATCAACGCTGCATCCGCTGGAGTTGCTACACCACCAGCTGCAAAATTCACCACAGGCAGTTTGCCGTTCTCATGTACTTCAAACAAGAGTTCATAGGCAACACCCAGATTTTTGGCTTCGGCATACAGCTCGTCCTTGGACATATTCTGTACCTTGCGGATCTGACTATTGATGAATCTCATATGACGAACTGCTTCTACGATGTTACCAGTACCCGGCTCACCCTTTGTACGAATCATCGAGGCACCCTCACCGATCCGACGCAGTGCTTCACCCAAATCCTTCGCGCCACATACGAATGGAACAGTAAATTCTTTTTTATCAATATGAAATACCTCGTCTGCTGGCGTGAGGACTTCACTTTCGTCCAGATAGTCGACGCCCAGAGACTCAAGCACCTTTGCTTCTACATAATGCCCGATCCGCGCCTTCGCCATGACGGGAATGGTAACGACCTTCATAACCTCTTCCACAATGGTAGGATCAGCCATACGAGCTACCCCGCCAGCTGCACGGATATCAGATGGGACACGCTCCAAAGCCATAACCGCAGTGGCACCCGCAGCCTCAGCAATTTTTGCCTGCTCAGCATTCATGACGTCCATAATGACGCCACCCTTTTGCATTTCCGCCATACCTCTTTTTACACGCGATGTTCCCGTTTCCATACCTGACCTCCTGTGTTATGGTTCTACCATAGAAGAATTGTAAGCTCATGTAACCTATACATTCACTGTGCGTTAACACAATGATCTTGTGTATTATTCTAACTTGTTATTCTACTGGAATAGGATTAAAATCACAACAAAAATCCACAGTTCAAAGCTAGAAGAGATTCTTAATCCCGTCGAATAGATCCCCGAAGAAGCTTCCAATGGCACGGAACAACATTTTGAACCAACCCGCTTCCTCCACGGTAGCTGTCGTGATCAGATCCACTGTCTTTTCCTGTGCCTGCTCCATCCCATCTGTCTTATAGGAGTAGGTTACAGTTCCAACCTTGGCACCTTGTGTCAAAGGCGCAACCAACTGATCCTCAGGTGTAATATTCGTCGAAAAAGTAAGCTGCGGATTGGCCGCGTTCTTAGGAACAATGAAGCTCACAGCATCACTTGTGACGACACCAACCGTCTTCTCTTTACCTTTGGTAACAGGTACGCTCTCCACGCCTTGAACGACGGATTTTGGAGCTACCACCTGTTTGATCTCAAAGTTATTGAAGCCGTAGTCGAGTACTTTACGTGTCTCTGTAAAACGCTTCGGTTCGGTCTTAGCCCCCATAACTACACTAATGAGCGTCATTCCATCACGTACGGCTGTGCCTGCAAAACAGTATTTAGCTGCAGTTGTATGTCCCGTCTTCATACCGTTCAGGCCTTCATACGCATATTGCCTGAAGTTGCGAATGTCCTTATTAGCCTCCAGCATCCAGTTCCAGTTGATGATTGGCGCTGTATCTTTCTCTCGGAATTGATGAGACTGGATCGTTGTAAATTCGGTATAATCTGGATGATCACGTACAATATAACCAGCCAGGGTAGCCACGTCACGTGCTGTCATTACTGTCTCGCGGTCTGTGCTAGGCTGATATTTCGCAGGCATATCTTTCTTATCAAGGCCCGTTGAATTAATAAAGTATGAATTCGTCATCCCCATGCGCTGGGCTTCTTCGTTCATCATAGCCACGAAGTTCTCCTCAGAGCCTGCCACTTGCTCAGCCAAGGCAACCGTTGCATCATTTGCCGAACCGACTGCCATAGCGATATATAGATCCCGGACTGTATGTTGATCTCCTTCTGCAAGGAAGATGCGTGAACCCACACTTTTGGCAGCATTCTCACCAACGGTGACTACCGTATCCCAGCTTAGTTTCCCCTGCTTCACCTGTTCAGCTACGATATACTCCGTCATCATTTTGGTCATACTTGCCGGCGGCAAAGGCTGATCCGGATTCATGGACAGAATAACTTGTCCTGTAGTAGGCTCGATCAGGATCGCTGAGCTGAGCTCCAGATCTGGTGTCTTAATGCCGCCAAGCCCCACCAGGGCAGTCGTAGAGGCAGTCGCTGTTCCTTCAGCAGCAGCTACAAAAGCCGGGTTAAGTACATTTACAGACGGTAAAGCCACTCCATACAGGAGGTTAAGAGCTACTAGTGCAGCAGCGCTTTGTTTCGCCAGCTTGCCAGCCTTGGCACGCTTGCTCTTCTTCATGTCACGATTCACATTCAATGATTTCAATTCTTTCAACGGTTACGAACTCCTCTCATACTCAACCCTACCTATAATGCCGCATATGCCAGGTACTTCATGGGTTGTCTAAGCCAATTATGCTGTCAAAAACGCTTGATTCCATATCATTTCACTATATTATCTATGTCTGAGCTAACGCCCGTTCTTATCATTCATCATAGGTGTGTTGCATTTGTTCGCTGGCAGTAGTCGTTAGAACTCCCAGTCATGCCAACTTAATAACTTAGTACTTGTCTATTCTATCACAGGCCATACAGCAAAAAAAGACAGGCTAAGCGAATCTGCTTAACCTGTCTTTGGTGATATAGGAATTAATTCGTATTACAAGGAATAGTTAGGAGCTTCCTTCGTAATCTGTACATCATGCGGATGGCTCTCACGCAGACCAGCTCCAGTGATCCGAATGAAGTGTGTATCGTTACGCAGTGACTCAATGCTAGGTGTACCACAGTATCCCATACCTGAGCGCAAGCCGCCCAGCAGCTGATGTACTGTCTCAGACAATGGACCTTTATAGGCTACGCGGCCCTCAATTCCTTCTGGCACGAGCTTCTTGTCATCATCCTGGAAGTAACGATCCTTACTTCCTTGCTTCATAGCTCCTACAGAGCCCATACCACGGTAAACCTTGTAACGACGACCTTGGTAAATCTCAGATTCACCTGGGCTTTCCTCCGTACCTGCGAACAAGCTACCCAGCATAACTGCCGATGCGCCAGCTGCCAATGCTTTGGTAATCTCTCCAGAGTACTTGATACCGCCATCAGCGATAATTGGAATACCATACTCACGAGCTACAGTAGCACAATCGTAGATAGCTGTAATTTGAGGTACACCAATACCTGCGATTACACGCGTCGTACAGATCGATCCTGGTCCGATGCCCACTTTGACAACCGAGGCGCCAGCTTCGATCAATTCACGTGTGCCGTCTCCAGTTGCCACGTTACCTGCTACAATCGTAAGATCCGGATACGCTGCGCGAAGCTTTCTGACTGCATCAATGATGTTGATATGATGTCCGTGAGCAGAGTCTACTACGATCAAATCAACACCTGCCTTAACTAGAGCGGCAGTCCGGTCAAAGGTATCGCTGGAAATTCCTACTGCAGCACCTACAAGCAGGCGTCCTTGCGAATCTTTTGCCGCATTCGGGAACTGGATGGCCTTCTCGATATCCTTAATGGTGATAAGACCCTTAAGATTATTGTCTTCATCGACCAATGGCAGCTTCTCGATCTTATGCTTCTGGAGAATTCCTTCAGCTTCCTGCAGGGTTGTCCCTACTGGAGCAGTAACCAGGTTTTCCTTGGTCATTACATCGCTAATTTTAATAGAATAATCATGAATGAAGCGCAGATCGCGGTTCGTCAAAATCCCTACAAGCTTATTTTGCTCATTAACAATCGGTACACCGGAGATACGGAACTTGCCCATAACGACCTCAGCATCTGACACTAAGTGGTCTGGAGTCAATGAGAATGGATTCGTAATAACGCCGCTCTCGGAGCGTTTAACGCGGTCTACTTCCTCTGCCTGCTGCTCAACAGTCATATTCTTATGAATAATGCCGACGCCACCTTCTCTGGCGATAGCTATAGCTAATGCCGCCTCAGTAACGGTATCCATTCCGGCACTTAACAGCGGCATGTTCAACTTAACCTTGTCGCTTAGACGACTTGAAATATCCACCTCTTTAGGTAATACCTCAGATTTACGCGGTACCAGCAATACATCATCGAAGGTTAAGCCTTCTTTTGTAAACTTATCTTCCCACACCCGATTGTTCCTCCTTAAAAGTTCTATACTCTCACACAAATGTGTGCCTGTGACGGACATTTTGAAAGCTTCTGAAATTATATTATTGCTTATCTTAGCAAAGCAGTATAGGGGTGTCAAGGCACCATATCCTGCTGTTTGTATCTTTTACTGCAGCCTTTTCGGAACTGTGTGCGGGGGGTGGACATATGTACATGCATCAGAGTATTTGCCACGATATTTGCCGAGTATTACATAATATATAGGGGACAAAATAACACAAGCAAGTGGGCCTCCGCTAGAGAGTCATGCCACTTGCTTGTGTATATTAGTACAGCTATACAATTTAGTTATGCGGATTAGATTTTGAACCGGGTCACACTTGTCATTAATTCCTGCACCATAGAGCTAAGACTCTCCGCTGCAGAAGTAATCTCCTGCATTGAAGCCAACTGCTGCTCGGATGCCGCGGCCACTTGCTGGGAGTTGTCAGCAGCATCCTTAGCGATATGCACCAAGTGCTCGGTCGTCTGCGTTACGCTCTCTGCACTGGCAATCATCTGCTCAGCTGCCGCTGATACCTCCTGTACCTGCTCCGTGGCCTTCGCCATCTCATCCGTGATGAGAGCAAAGATACGTCCGCTCTCCTGCACACTCTGTGTACCTTGCTTGACCTCAGCCGTACTCATCCCTACCGCCGTCACAGCCTGTGCTGTCTCTGACTGCATCTCCACCATGACCGTGCGAATTTGATTAGCTGCATCCTTTGTCTGCTCAGCCAGTCTCCGTACTTCATTGGCTACTACCGCAAACCCCTTACCCTGCTCACCAGCTCGTGCCGCCTCAATACCTGCATTCAATGCCAGCATATTTGTCTGGTTGCTGATTACAGTGATTAAGTCAATAATCCCAGTAATCTCCTGAGACTTCTGCTCTAGAGAGCGCAGCGCTTCCTCGGACTGGACTACACGCTCTTGAGCTTGGAGAATTTGTGCTACAGATTGATGAATCTGAGTATTACCCTGCACCGTCTGAGTCTGAACCTCCTCCACAGCCCCAGCGACATACGAGGATGCCTCAGCTATTTTCTGAATGCCAACAGACATCTCCTGAATGGCTCGCATCATCTGACCGCTGGCCTGCTGTTGCTGTTCTGAGCCTCCGGCAACCTCCTGAATGGATTGGGTAATGGTCTCGGCAGCTTGGCCCGTCTGCTCGGCACCAGCTGTCAGCTGCTCTGAAGTAGCACCTACAGATAACGATAGATCAGATACCTGTCTGAACATGCTGCGAAGCTCGCCAGACATGGCGTTGAATCGTTCTCCCATCTCGCCAAGCTCGTCCGCCGCACGAATCTTGATGGTCTGGGTGAAGTCACCTTCTGACATTAATCTAAACTTCTCACTAAAGGCACCCAATCGGCGTGTAACCATGAATCGAATGCAAAGGTATACAATAAAAGCGGTAATAAGCAGCGAAGATAACGCTATGATAATTGACTTAAGCCGCTCACTGGTGTATTGCTGTAGAATGCTGTACTGCGGTATGACCGATTCCACATACCAGGCTTCGTTAGCAGCCTGCAGCTTTACCGGAAGAAGCACTCTCAATTCCTCGTCGCCTTTAGCATTGCTCGTATAGCCGGAATTTCTTGCGCCCTGTACGACGTCCTCCCAGAGCTGCTGCTTCTCCGGACCATCCAAATAGGTCTGTGACACTTGATCTGCGCTGTTTGAATTGGCAATATAGACTCCTGAATTGGAAATGATATTCACGTGCCCACCCATTGGCGAGTAAGCTAATGCCTCTGTCTGTAAAGAATCCAAGGAAAAGTCCACTCCGACTATTCCTACAAAGGCGCCTGACTCATCCAACATAGGCAGTACTAGCGAAGTGATTAGTACCGTTTTGTTGCCGACTTGATAGTTGTAGGGCTCAACGAGCGTAGTCTTATTCGTCTGTTTCGGCAATAAATAGTAATCACCTGCTCCCTGCTGCTCATAATCCACGAGTGGATCGACAATAATTTGGTTATCACTGCGAACAACATATGGAATAAAGCGGCCTGTAGCATCATGATAAGCATTAATATTCTTATAACGAGCATCTGCACCATCAAATTGATTCGGTTCCCATAGTGTGTATATAGCTAGAACCTTCTCATCTGCTGCCAGCATCTTCTCAAAGAGGGCCACGACCTGCTCACGCGAGTAAGTCTGATGCTCTCTCGCATCCATCAGCAAAATAGAAAGGGCTTTCAACATATTTTCGTTAGCGACTAGTTTGTTCTTAATCTGCGTTGCGAACTGTTCACCAGCAATCTCTGCCTCTAGTTCACCATTATGCATACTCAGATTTTTCACTTGTCCGAGATTGATGGTTATCCATGCTCCGAATAGTAAGGTAAGGACGAGAACAAGCGATGTAACCAGTTTAACCGTTAGTGACCATTGGCGAACCCACTTCATTGAAAGTCAACTCCTTAGAAATATTCATTAGACGACTCACAGAGGAGACAATAGTATTCCTCTGCATAAACTCTGCATATTGTACGGTTGGTTCAGGTGGTGATTGTGGGATCACACATTTCGACATATCTAATGGTTAATTCTCTTTTAAGATGATTCCTTTCTTTTTATATCGGTTGTAATTGGTTTTTGAGTATAACTTTCTAAAAAATCCAAATAACACAAAAAAACCACCACCGAAAATCGGTAGTGGTTCTTGTGCTTGGCGGCGTCCTACTCTCCCAGGACCCTTCGGTCCAAGTACCATCGGCGCTGGAGGGCTTAACGGTCGTGTTCGGGATGGGTACGTGTGGAACCCCTCCGCTATCGCCACCAAACGAGTGTTTGTGAAACAAACACGGTATGCGAAACATTTGGTACAGCACATCTGTGCGTATAAATGTTGCAGCATATGCCTCAAGGTGTTACACCCTGAAAACTGGAACCGAAACGAATCATTGCATTCTACTTTAGGATAAGCCCTCGACCGATTAGTACTGGTCAGCTCCATGCATTACTGCACTTCCACCCCCAGCCTATCTACCTCGTCGTCTTCAAGGGGTCTTACATACTGGGAAATCTCATCTTGAGGGGGGCTTCACGCTTAGATGCTTTCAGCGCTTATCCCGTCCGTACATAGCTACCCAGCGGTGCTCCTGGCGGAACAACTGGTACACCAGCGGTACGTCCATCCCGGTCCTCTCGTACTAAGGACAGCTCCTCTCAAATTTCCTACGCCCACGACAGATAGGGACCGAACTGTCTCACGACGTTCTGAACCCAGCTCGCGTACCGCTTTAATGGGCGAACAGCCCAACCCTTGGGACCTACTTCAGCCCCAGGATGCGATGAGCCGACATCGAGGTGCCAAACCTCCCCGTCGATGTGGACTCTTGGGGGAGATAAGCCTGTTATCCCCAGGGTAGCTTTTATCCGTTGAGCGATGGCCCTTCCATGCGGTACCACCGGATCACTAAGCCCGACTTTCGTCCCTGCTCGACTTGTAGGTCTCGCAGTCAAGCTCCCTTCTGCCTTTGCACTCTTCGAATGATTTCCAACCATTCTGAGGGAACCTTGGGGCGCCTCCGTTACTCTTTAGGAGGCGACCGCCCCAGTCAAACTGCCCACCTGACACTGTCCCCGTACCGGATTACGGTACCAGGTTAGAACCTAGATACGATCAGGGTGGTATCCCAAGGACGCCTCCACAGAAGCTTGCGCTCCTGCTTCTACGGCTCCCACCTATCCTGTACAGATCGTACCCAAATTCAATATCAAGCTGCAGTAAAGCTCCATGGGGTCTTTCCGTCTTGTCGCGGGTAACCTGCATCTTCACAGGTATTAAAATTTCACCGGATCTCTCGTTGAGACAGCGCCCAAGTCGTTACGCCATTCGTGCGGGTCAGAATTTACCTGACAAGGAATTTCGCTACCTTAGGACCGTTATAGTTACGGCCGCCGTTTACTGGGGCTTCGGTTCATAGCTTCGCCTTGCGGCTAACCACTCCCCTTAACCTTCCAGCACCGGGCAGGCGTCAGCCCGTATACTTCGCCTTGCGGCTTCGCACAGACCTGTGTTTTTGCTAAACAGTCGCTTGGGCCTTTTCACTGCGGCCCCCTCGGGCTATTCACCCTACCGAGGCACCCCTTCTCCCGAAGTTACGGGGTCATTTTGCCGAGTTCCTTAACGAGAGTTCTTCCGCGCGCCTTAGAATTCTCTTCTCGCCTACCTGTGTCGGTTTGCGGTACGGGCACCTTCACCTGACTAGAGGCTTTTCTTGGCAGTGTGAGATCATGACCTTCGCTACTGTAATTTTCACTCCCCATCACAGCCCAGCCTTACGATGTGCGGATTTGCCTACACATCAGCCTCACTGCTTGGACGGACATCCATCAGTCCGCGTCACTACCCTCCTGCGTCCCCCCATCGTTCATAACGGTTTACGGTGGTACAGGAATTTCGACCTGTTGTCCTTCGACTACGCCTTTCGGCCTCGCCTTAGGTCCCGACTTACCCTGAGCGGACGAGCCTTCCTCAGGAACCCTTAGGCTTTCGGCGGATCAGATTCTCACTGATCTTTTCGTTACTCATACCGGCATTCTCACTTGTATGCTGTCCAGCGCTCCTTACGGTACACCTTCAACCTGCATACAACGCTCCCCTACCCCTGATGCAAGCATCAAGCCATAGCTTCGGTGGTGTGTTTAGCCCCGTTACATTTTCGGCGCAGAGTCACTCGACCAGTGAGCTATTACGCACTCTTTCAATGGTGGCTGCTTCTAAGCCAACATCCTGGTTGTCTGTGCAACTCCACATCCTTTCCCACTTAACACACACTTGGGGACCTTAGCTGATGGTCTGGGCTGTTTCCCTTTTGACAATGGATCTTAGCACTCACTGTCTGACTCCCGGAACTAAGTCTATGGCATTCGGAGTTTGACTGAGCTTGGTAACCCTTGCGGGCCCCGCACCCAATCAGTGCTCTACCTCCACGACTCTCTTTTCCGAGGCTAGCCCTAAAGCTATTTCGGGGAGAACCAGCTATCTCCGGGTTCGATTGGAATTTCTCCGCTACCCCCACCTCATCCCCGCACTTTTCAACGTGCGTGGGTTCGGGCCTCCAGTGCGTGTTACCGCACCTTCACCCTGGACAGGGGTAGATCACCCGGTTTCGGGTCTACGTCCACGTACTAACTCGCCCTATTCAGACTCGCTTTCGCTGCGGCTCCGGCTCTTCACCTTAACCTTGCACGGGAACGTAACTCGCCGGTTCATTCTACAAAAGGCACGCCATCACCCATAGATCGGGCTCTGACTTCTTGTAAGCACACGGTTTCAGGTTCTATTTCACTCCCCTTCCGGGGTGCTTTTCACCTTTCCCTCACGGTACTGTTTCACTATCGGTCGCCAGGGAGTATTTAGCCTTGGCAGATGGTCCTGCCGGATTCATACGGGGTTTCACGTGCCCCGCACTACTCGGGATCCGTCTCGGAGGGTGTACCATTTCGATTACAGGGCTTTTACCTCTATCGCGGGCCTTTCCAGACCTCTTCATCTAGGGTACACCTTTGTAACTCCGTGTGAGACGTCCCACAACCCCAGGAAGCAAGCTTCCTGGTTTGGGCTAATCCGCGTTCGCTCGCCGCTACTGACGGAATCACTATTGTTTTCTCTTCCTCAGGGTACTTAGATGTTTCAGTTCCCCTGGTCTGCCTCTCCTTTGGCTATGTATTCACCAAAGAGTGACTACCTGTTACAGTAGCCGGGTTTCCCCATTCGGACATCCCCGGATCGAAGCTTGCTTACAGCTCCCCGAGGCATTTCGTCGTTCGCCACGTCCTTCGTCGGCTCCTGGCGCCTAGGCATCCTCCGTGTGCTCTTATTAGCTTAACCATGATTTTTGCCACAGGCAAAATATCAAACCGCTAATAACTTTCACTTGCTTACACAAGTTCAGCTAAAAGATGTTCTAAAACGCAATGTTTTCGTTTCGGTATCCAGTTTTCAAGGTGCAATGCTGTTGTGAAACAACAGCCCCTGTGTGAAATCCGGTCCATCTCGCTTGAGCGGATGAATTTCATACAGATGAGTTTGAGAGTTGAACTCTCAAAACTGAGCAACGAGTGAGCTGTTAAGAGGATTTCATACGCGCAGAGCGCAGTACCGAATTCCTCTTCTTATGATCGATGGAACATCGATCTGATTTGAATGCTTCCGTTGCAGGAAGCGATTCTCCATAGAAAGGAGGTGATCCAGCCGCACCTTCCGATACGGCTACCTTGTTACGACTTCACCCCAATCATCTACCCCACCTTCGGCGGCTGGCTCCTTGCGGTTACCCCACCGACTTCGGGTGTTGTAAACTCTCGTGGTGTGACGGGCGGTGTGTACAAGACCCGGGAACGTATTCACCGCGGCATGCTGATCCGCGATTACTAGCAATTCCGACTTCATGCAGGCGAGTTGCAGCCTGCAATCCGAACTGAGACTGGCTTTTTAGGATTGGCTCCACCTCGCGGCTTCGCTTCCCGTTGTACCAGCCATTGTAGTACGTGTGTAGCCCAGGTCATAAGGGGCATGATGATTTGACGTCATCCCCACCTTCCTCCGGTTTGTCACCGGCAGTCACCCTAGAGTGCCCACCCGAAGTGCTGGCAACTAAGGTCAAGGGTTGCGCTCGTTGCGGGACTTAACCCAACATCTCACGACACGAGCTGACGACAACCATGCACCACCTGTCTTGAATGTCCCGAAGGAAAGGACCATCTCTGATCCGGTCATTCAGATGTCAAGACCTGGTAAGGTTCTTCGCGTTGCTTCGAATTAAACCACATACTCCACTGCTTGTGCGGGTCCCCGTCAATTCCTTTGAGTTTCAGTCTTGCGACCGTACTCCCCAGGCGGAGTGCTTAATGTGTTAACTTCGGCACCAAGGGTATCGAAACCCCTAACACCTAGCACTCATCGTTTACGGCGTGGACTACCAGGGTATCTAATCCTGTTTGCTCCCCACGCTTTCGCGCCTCAGCGTCAGTTACAGCCCAGAGAGTCGCCTTCGCCACTGGTGTTCCTCCACATCTCTACGCATTTCACCGCTACACGTGGAATTCCACTCTCCTCTTCTGCACTCAAGTCATCCAGTTTCCCGTGCGATCCGGGGTTGAGCCCCGGGCTTAAACACCAGACTTAAATGACCGCCTGCGCGCGCTTTACGCCCAATAATTCCGGACAACGCTTGCCCCCTACGTATTACCGCGGCTGCTGGCACGTAGTTAGCCGGGGCTTTCTTCTCAAGTACCGTCACTCCTTAAGCAGTTACTCTTAAGGACGTTCTTCCTTGGCAACAGAGCTTTACGATCCGAAAACCTTCATCACTCACGCGGCGTTGCTCCGTCAGGCTTTCGCCCATTGCGGAAGATTCCCTACTGCTGCCTCCCGTAGGAGTCTGGGCCGTGTCTCAGTCCCAGTGTGGCCGATCACCCTCTCAGGTCGGCTACGCATCGTCGCCTTGGGGAGCCGTTACCTCTCCAACTAGCTAATGCGCCGCAGGCCCATCCTCCGGTGACAGATTGCTCCGTCTTTCCTCACTTCTCCATGCGAAGAAGTGAATTATCTGGTATTAGCTACCGTTTCCGGTAGTTATCCCAGTCCAAAGGGCAGGTTGCCTACGTGTTACTCACCCGTCCGCCGCTAACTCTCAGGAGAGCAAGCTCTCCATCAAGTCCGCTCGACTTGCATGTATTAGGCACGCCGCCAGCGTTCGTCCTGAGCCAGGATCAAACTCTCCAATAAAGTTATTGAAAAGAGCGATTGCTCATTTTGAATCTGACGAGATTTAATATCTCATTGTTTGAATCTCACTTGCGTGAAATTCGCTCACTCGTTGTTCAGTTTTCAAAGATCAACTTTGTTTTCTTCACCAAGCAACTCTCGCTCAGCAACTTTTATATCTTATCATATCCTTACCAATTTTGCAAGCATTTATTTTAATTTCTTTTGGCTGTTAACCTTGGAAACTAAATACTGCTTTGTCGCTCTGATTTCTCAGTGCTTTCTTGGCCGGAATTAGAATATACCATGTGCATTAATTTAATGCAACACTTTTTTTCAAAAAAACTGCAACCCTTTTAATTATCATGTTTAACACCGATACAGCCTCCCTCTTCAAATAACAAAAAACCGCAAGCAACAATGCAGCTTCCCGTTGTTACCACGGGCTATTGCAGTGCTTACGGCTTTGATATAGAAGAACTCGCTCATAGCGAGCCTTCCCATTACATCCTTTATCTATACCTCTATAACTTCTACTATTCAGCAGAATTACCCACCGCTTCATTCCTTGCATGTTGCTGGTCAGGTCCGACTGATCATTACCCAATAATAATTCGGCCCTCAGGATGACGATACAGCTGCTTCTCTTTACGCGGACGGAGTGCATAAGCAATCGTTAACGGCCCAATCCGGCCGACGAACATTGTAAACGCGATTAGGATCTTCCCTATATCACTCAGCTCCGCAGTTACCCCTACCGATAAACCAACCGTACCTACGGCTGAGGCTGCCTCGAACATAATTGACAGGAAAGGCTCATCCTCGATTACAAGGAGCAACATAACGACCACCATGAAGATCATGAGCGTTACCATAATAATAGTCAGAGCTCTCATCAATAGCTCCCTTGGCACACGATGACGGAAGAATACAATATCTCGGTTGCCCCGAATCATGGCATATACCGCCCCGATCATGAGCAGGAAGGTTGTGGTCTTGATTCCGCCGCCGGTAGAACCGGGTGAAGCCCCAATGAACATCAGCAAAATGAAGAAGAACTGAGTTGCCTGCCTAATCTCCGTAATATCAATGGTACTCGTACCCGATGAACGTGTGGACACGGACTGAAAGATCGAAGCATAGATCTTCTCGCTCCAGTTCAACGAGCCCAAGGTGTGAGGATTGGTGAATTCGAACACGAACAGAACTAGGGCTCCAATCCCGATCAACGCACCGGATACGGAAAGCACGAGCTTGGAATGGAGTGACAGACGCCGGGTCTTGCGATACTCGAATAGATCATTCAACACTACAAAGCCTAACCCACCCGAGATAACCAGCACCGAGGCTACCAGATTGAACAGCCAGTCTCCCGTATAGAACTGAAAGCTATTCCCGAATAAATCAAAGCCACCATTATTGAATAAGGATACTGAATGGAACAGCCCATAATATATCGCCTGACCCAATGACATCTCTGTCGCCCAACGCAGTGCAAGTATGACAGCAGCAATACCTTCAATGGTAAATGAGAAGATCATAACCTTACGGACGATCCGGACGATCCCTTCCATGCTCTCCGCATTAATGGCCTCTTTCAGCAGTAACCTGTCCCTGAGTGACAAACGCCGCCCTAGCACTAATGCAAACAGCGTAGCCATGGTCATGAACCCCAGACCGCCAATTTGCATCAACACGACGATTACGGTCTCTCCGAAGACGGTGAAGGTAGTCTCAACATCAACGACAACCAGTCCAGTCACACAAGCTGCTGAGGTCGCAGTAAAGAAGGCATCCACCCATTGGAGGGTTACTCCATCCTGGGTCGAGACAGGCAGCTTCAACAGCAATGTGCCAATAGCGATAGTTATGAGGAGCCCAAGCACCAGAATAATAGGCGGCGAGGCCCAGCGGGTAATTTTGACGGTGAGCTTCATAGCTGCCTTCTCTCCATCCATTTTTTCAAATCTACACTTCATTACATACGTTATTTAAGAAAAAAGAGGAACAGGGCATGGACACGACCTGCCTGATCCTCTTCTTTTACATATCATACGAGTTACAGTAAACATCTTTAATTATGCTACTCTACTCAGAGCTAATTATTCTACAGAACGATTACGCATATGCGGGAACAACAGCACATCGCGAATGGAAGCTGCATCCGTCAGCAGCATGACGAGTCGGTCAACACCGATGCCGAGGCCACCTGTTGGCGGCATACCGTACTCAAGCGCACGGATGAAGTCATCATCCATCTCATGAGCCTCATCATTGCCTTGCTCACGCTCCACCAGTTGCGCCTCAAAGCGCTGACGCTGATCGATTGGATCGTTCAGCTCTGTGAACGCATTAGCATGCTCACGCGCTACAATGAACAACTCGAAACGATCCGTGAAGCGAGGGTCTTCCTCGTTCTTCTTTGCAAGCGGCGAGATTTCAACAGGATGTCCTGTAATGAACGTCGGCTGAATAAGAGTCTCCTCTACGAATTGCTCGAAGAAGGCATTCAGGATATGACCAAAAGTCATATGAGGCTCTACAGCCACCTTGTGCTCCTTAGCCAGTCGATGCGCCTCTTCATTCGTCATGTGCACTCCGAAGTCCACACCCGTGACTTCTTTGACTGCATCTACCATAGAGACACGACGCCATTGCGGAGTCAGATCAATCTCACGCCCCTGGTAGCTAATGTGCTGGGAGCCCAAAACCTCTTGTGCGATGTGAGCGATCATATTCTCAGTCAGCTGCATAATGTCTTTATAGTCCGCATAGGCTTCATACAGCTCAATCATCGTGAACTCAGGATTGTGACGTGTGGAGATTCCCTCGTTACGATATACGCGACCGATCTCGTATACCTTCTCCAATCCGCCGACGATCAGACGCTTCAAATGAAGCTCAATGGCGATCCGCATGTACAGCTGCATATCCAGCGCATTGTGATGCGTAATGAAAGGCTTCGCAGCAGCCCCACCAGCAATCGAATGCAGAGTCGGTGTCTCCACCTCCAGATACCCCAGTGAATCCAGATAACGACGCATGGACTGAATGATGCGGGAACGTGTAATAAAGGTCTTCTGAACCTCAGGATTCATAATCAGGTCTACATAGCGCTGGCGATACCGCAACTCAACGTCCTTCAGACCGTGATACTTCTCAGGCAGTGGATAGAGGGACTTGGAGAGGACCTCCAGATCCTGCACCTTCACGGAAGTCTCGCCTGTCTTCGTCTTGAAGACAGTTCCCGTCACCCCGATGATATCCCCGAGATCCAGCATGGTGAACGCCTTGTACTTATGCTCAGGCACCGTATCGAGACGCACGTAGATCTGGATGCGTCCGCTCAGGTCCTGGATATGGGCGAAGCTAGCCTTACCCATTCCACGCTTGGCCATAATCCGTCCGGCAAGGCTCACTTCAATATGCTTCTCTTCCAGCTCTTCTTGTGTCAGGTCATTATACTTGGCAAGAATCTGCCCCGCTTCCTCTGTACGGACATACTTGCGCCCGAATGGGTCAATACCAAGTGCTCGTAGCTCGTCCAATTTGGCACGGCGAACCTGCAAGAGCTCACTGAGCTCTTCCCCGGTCTGCTGATTGTCCTGATTCTCCTGGTTCATGTTGTTGTCCTCTTGCATCGCTAGGTCAACTCCTTTATTTACTAGCGGTTCAGACCGCTTGTTATTCGATATGCTGTATGCCAGATCCCATCGTCCGCGGAGCTTCGTCTAATATCATCAAAGTATGTACTTCCCTGATATCATGAGAAAAAAAGCTTCCCTCAGGAAGCTTTTCGTAATTCCGAAGTTATGGTGTTACTTCTTAATATCCACAATCTTATATTGGATGACGCCTGCAGGAACAGTCACATCAACGACAGTCCCCTTTTTCTTGCCCAGAATGGCTTTACCTACCGGACTTTCGTTGGAAATCTTGTTCTGAAGTGGGTTGGATTCTGCCGTTCCCACAATCGTATATTCCATTACATCGCCAAATTCAAGGTCTTCCACAATAACTGTGGCACCGATCCCTACCGAGTCAGTATCAATCTCATCACTATTGATAATGCGTGCGTTGCGCAGCATTTTCTCCAGTGTAATAACGCGGCCTTCGATAAAAGCCTGTTCATTCTTCGCATCCTCGTACTCGGAGTTCTCACTGATGTCACCGTATCCGATGGCTACTTTGATCCGCTCCGCTACTTCGCGGCGCTTAACCGATTTCAGATTCTCAAGCTCTTCTTCCAGCTTCTTGAGACCTTCCTGTGTAAGAATGACTTCTTTATCGCTCATCAACCGATTCTCCTGTCATGGAAAAAGTTAAATGTGCAGCTCATGCACGTTTCGTAACACTATATGCCGTTCTGAGAAAATGAGAACATTCTCTGCAGATGTCTTACTTGAATTCCTCTTGTGGGCTCACCACATCAGAATTTTATACTGAAAGATTATATGGCAAGGTTTTCAAAAAGTCAATGAAGCCTATCAGGATACTTTCGCTTCTTCTTCCTCTGCCGTCTCCAGTCCTGCTACATATTGTTCCAAAATCTGAACCATCTCATCACGCTTTGTTTCCTCCATGATGATGTCCTTGACGCGTGCAGCTCCCTTGAGTCCCTTTAGATACCAGGCCATGTGCTTGCGCATCTCCCGTACAGCAACAGCCTCACCCTTGAGCGCCACGAGTCTGTCCATATGCAGAATGGCTACACGAATCTTCTCTTCTGCCGCTGGATCAGGTAGCAGCTCCCCAGTCTCAAGATATTGAATGGTACGGTAGAGCATCCACGGATTACCAAGCGCTCCACGTCCGATCATGACACCATCACAGTTCGTCTCATCCAGCATCCGGCGTGCATCCTCTGGCGTAGCGACATCACCGTTGCCAATAACCGGAATGGATACCGCCTCTTTGGCCTGTTTGATGTAGCTCCAGTCAGCCGTTCCTGTATAGAGCTGCTCACGCGTCCGTCCATGCACACTTATAGCCTGTCCACCGGCGCGCTCAACCGCGCGGGCATTCTCTACCACGTAGATATGCTCGTGATCCCAGCCGATACGCATCTTGACTGTTACGGGCTTCTGGACAGCATCCACTACCGCCGACACCATTTCATAAATTTTGTTAGGGTCCAGCAGCCAGCGTGCGCCAGCATCACACTTCGTTACCTTTGGTACAGGGCAACCCATATTGATATCTATAATATCGGCATTTGTCTCTTGATCCACAACCTTGGCTGCTTCAACCAGTGTCTCCCGATCACCGCCAAAAATCTGCAGGCTGAGCGGCTTCTCACGCTCGTCGACGAACAGCATCTCACGCGTGCGCTTGTTACCATGCATGATCGCTTTGTCGCTAACCATCTCAGCACAGACCAGCCCTGTACCGAATTCCTTTGCAATCAAGCGAAAAGCCGGGTTGCAGACGCCGGCCATCGGAGCCAGCACAACCTGATTCTTCAATTCGATTGATCCAATCTTCAGCATGTTGTCCTCTTTCACCCCTTTAGCTCATCTTCCGGATTCAGCTCCTGGCTACTAACGCCTAGAGCTGCCGCAATTTTATCAACGATCTGAGAAGTTGCCTTGCGGTTACCTCTCTCAATGGACCCAATTAATACTAAGGATAGACCTGTCTTTTCAGCTAATTGCTGCTGCGTGTATCCCTTCAGCTTCCTGAAGGCTCGGATTCGATATGCGAGACGCATGTTTTCCACAGCCGGACGCCTCCCTTACCTTCCACTATCTCTAGGGCAGTCTGTACTAGATGATGGAGCACAGGCGTGTCAGCCGCAACAACATCCGCTAATGGAACGAGGACAAAAGCCCGTTCCTCCATTCGAGGATGGGGAAGCTCTAGTTCTTCCGTCTGAATACTCTGATCCTCCATCCACAGCAAATCCAAATCCACTGTGCGAGGGCCCCAACGAATGCTACGCTCGCGTCCCAGCTGCTGCTCTACTTGCAGCATACAGGCAAGCAGTGCCTGTGGAGACAACGTGGTAGTTACTGCAATGACCATATTTAGAAAAGCGGGCTGATCCAGATACCCCACAGGATCTGTCTCGTAGATTCCAGAACAGCGCAGTAGTTGAACCTCATCGTGCGCATCCAACAATGCAATCGCAGAGCGCAGCGTCTGTTCCCGATCTCCAAGATTAGCCCCCAAAGCAATATAAGCCTCTGATGATTCAGAGGTCGGATAAGCAGTCATGTACATGTCTCACTTTCTTGTACGATACAGCTCCACCGTCACACCTTGGAAATGGATATCAAAAGGCGGATGCGGCTTCGTGACCCTGACGGTCAGTGCATTGACACTAGTATAATTGTCCAGTAGGGAAGATGCAATACGTTCCCCCAAGGCTTCAATTAATTGGAACGATTCTTTCTCTACAATCGGCTTCACTTGTTCATGCACCTCGGCATAATTGACGGTCTGATTCAGATCATCCCTCTCACCAGCTGCCCGCAGATCAAGCTCCAGCTCCAGGTCAATATAGAAGCGCTGACCAAGCTTACGCTCCTCTGCGAATACACCATGATACCCGTAATACTCCATGCCGCGGATTATGATTTTATCCATCTTAATGCCCCCTTAACTAGTTAACGACGTATGTCCAGTACCTCACTGCAGCTTCAGCTACACTACACACTCAGATCCTTCTCAAGTCTTGCGAGGCATACAGCATCGCATCACTCATACGGACTGTTCTCGCGATCTTGCCCACATCATGCACGCGTACAATCTGGCACCCCTGCGCAATACCGAAGGCCACCGTAGCAGCTGTCCCCTCCACCACATCATCAGCAGGCAGATCAAGCACCGTACGAATAAATCGTTTGCGTGATGTGCCCAACAACAGCGGGTATCCCAGCTCGCCCAGTTTATATAGGGAGGCCATGACCTGCAGGTTCTCATCATGATTTTTGGCGAAGCCGATACCGGGGTCCAAAATAATCTGTTCACGCTGCACACCAGCGGCTTCAGCAAGCTTGATGCTTTCCAGAAGATCTGCTTCCATATCGTGTATCAGATGGGTATACTCCCGATCATGCCGATTGTGCATGATAATTACGGGACACCCGGCCTCAGCTGCTACGCCAGCCATACCAGAATCAGCCTTCAACCCCCACACATCGTTGATGATATGGGCCCCTGCATGCAATGCCTGCTTGGCTACCTCAGCTTTATATGTATCCACGGATAACGGAATATGCGGCGCCTCCTGCTGTAATAGCTCAATGACAGGTATAACGCGTGACAGCTCTTCGTCCAGTCCGACAGGATCATGGCCTGGACGCGTAGATTCACCGCCAATATCAATGATATCTGCCCCTTCCTCGACCAGTTGTAGTGCATGACGCAGAGCAAGCTCCGGAGTCTGATGGCTCCCACCATCGGAGAAGGAGTCTGGGGTTACATTCAGTATGCCCATGATCAGTGTGCTCTTCCCTAGCCTTAGCTCGGTTGGACCGCATGTGTAGCTTCGTTCATATATGACGGGTGTCATTTTACCCCCACGCTTTCTTCTGATAGTCTTCTAGCAGTTCTTCTGTCATCAGCCCTGGACGCCCGTTGCCGATCACATAAGTTCTCCCCTCCGGGTCAGAGAGTGAGGTCACAGGGCTAATCTCCTGAACTGAAGTCGTAAGAAAGACCTCCTCTGCCTCTATAAGCTCCTCCCAGGTGTACAGTCCCTCGTCCACTTGAATTCCTTTGGCACCTGCCAGTTCCATGACAAAGCCCCGTGTAATCCCTCCCAGTGCCCCCGTATCGAGAGATGGTGTACACAATCTGCCCTGCTTCACAAAAAAGACATTGCTCACGATCCCCTCGGCAACAATGCCCGCATCCGTAAGCATCAGACCTTCCGTCTGTAGACCATTCACTGCTACAGGGTACCGATTGAGCTCACGCTTCGCGAGAATATTATTCATATAATGCAACGATTTCAATCGCACGCCGCTTTCTGGTGTATTGCGCCGGGTATGCAGCAGGCATAGCGACTTAGCGCGAGCACTTGTTTCAGTAGGCACAGGTGGTAATGATTTTGCGAACAACACCTCATTCGGCTGCAGATAATCCGTTCCTGGCAAGCCTAGGGCGTACTCTCCTGCCGATACAGTGTATCTTACATAAGCATCCTGCAGGTCATTTGCGGCCATGAGCTGTGCAATGAGCCTCGATAGGGATGCTTCGTCACTAGTATAAGGAATACCCAACAGCTGACAGCCTTCTTCCAAGCGTCGCAAATGTCGATCCAGCAGGAAGGGGCGCCCTCTGTAGGTTCTAAACGTCTCAAATAGTCCCATGCCGTACAAAAAGCCGTGATCACTTACGTGAATCACGGCATCAGCGGCCTTTGTCAGGACACCGTTCAATCCAATCATCTGCATCGCTTAAACCCGAATACTACGCTGGAGGAAATTGCGCAAAATCTGGTGTCCATAATCGGTAATAATGGATTCGGGGTGGAATTGTACCCCTTCCACATCATACTCCTTATGGCGTAATCCCATAATTTCACCTTCAGCGGTCTCTGCGGTTATCTCCAGACAATCAGGCAAGCTGCTCCGCTCCACCAATAACGAATGGTATCTTGTTGCTGTGAACGGCGCAGGCAACCCTTCAAATACCGACTGGTTCTGATGATGAATTGGTGACGTCTTGCCGTGCATAAGACGCTCTGCACGAATGACGTTGCCCCCAAAAGCCTGGCCGATGGCCTGATGTCCGAGACATACACCGAAAATCGGTATTTTCCCTTTAAAATGCTCAATCACATCAAGGGTTATCCCCGCTTCATTGGGTGTACAAGGTCCAGGCGATAACAGAATATGATCCGGTCCCAGCTCAGAAATTTGCTCCAGGCTGATCTCATCGTTACGCTTCACAACGACCTCTTGCCCCAGCTCACCCAAATACTGCACCAGATTGTAAGTGAATGAATCATAATTATCAATTACCAGAATCATCAGCAATTCCCTCCTAATTTATGCCTTTTGAATATTGGCATGCTCGACTTCACTGTTCTCAACTGCCTTCATCACTGCTCTAGCTTTACTACGGGACTCGCGGTATTCTCGGTAAGGATCAGAATCAATGACAATGCCAGCACCAGCTTGTACATAACCCATTCCGTCCTTGGCCACTAACGTTCTTATAATTATATTTAATTCCATATCCCCGTTATAGTCAATCCATCCCATGGAGCCTGTGTAGGGACCACGACGAACGGGCTCCAGCTCTTCGATAATCTCCATCGTCCTGACCTTAGGCGCACCTGTAATTGTTCCACCTGGAAATGTTGCCGCAATCAGCTCATAGGCGCTATATCCAGCTGCAAGACGCCCTTCTACTTGAGATACCAAATGCATCACATGCGAATAATATTCGATGGTCATTAGCTCCGGGACTTGTACCGAGCCATACGCCGCCACTCTCCCGATGTCATTACGCTCCAGATCCACCAACATGATATGCTCGGCACGTTCCTTCTCATTGGTCCATAACTCTTCAGCCATCGCCTTGTCCAATTCAGCGGTCGCTCCACGCCTGCGAGTACCTGCAATCGGTCGGGTACTGATCTTCTCACCGCTCAGCTTCACCAATAGCTCTGGCGACCCGCTTATCAGCTGGAAGTCTGGCGTGCGTAGCAGACCCATATAAGGGGATGGATTCATCAAGCGCAACCATTCATACACTTCCTCTGGCGCGGAATCCAGCTTGCGATGTTGCCGTAACGAGAGGTTTACCTGAAAGACATCGCCTTGTGCAATATATTCTTGAATACGGGTTACCGCCTGCTCGAAATCCTGCTGCGGAAAGGGAGTAGCCCATTCTTCTGTTGCTACGTTATCCGTCTGATGTGTCTGTTGTGTCTGCTGAGCTAGCCACGTCTCTCGTCTGGAACGCTGGGTCTGCTGTTCGACTGGCAATGTGGTAATGTCTTGCCATAGCTTCTGCATTCTCAAGGCCTGTTGCTGCGCGTTGGCATACATGGCCTCAAGCTGACTGTCAGACACCTCGCCCTCTGAATCCGATAGACATACGCTAACCGCACAGGTGATGACCTGCTGATGGTGATCGTAAATCCATACCTCATTCAGACGCATCCATAGATAATCAGGCAGTCCTAGATCGTCAGTGGCCTGCTCTGGAAGTCGCTCCAAGGAACGTACGACATCGTAGCTCAGGAATCCGACACAGCCTCCATGATAATAGGGCTCGTCCTTAAGCCGAGGAGCACGATACGGAGTCATCCACTGCTTCAGCACTTCAAGTGGTTGTCCCTCATTGACACTCTCCCCGTGGTGCACCAGATTCTTCAGCTGTGCATGTAATCCTTTGCCTGACAGGATCTCGACAGGCTGCAATCCCAAATACGTATACCGTCCGTCCTTGCCGCTCTCCAGCACAAATGCATAATCAGAAGCCTGCTCCCAGGCCCGACTCCAGGTAGAGGGGAGGGCCGCAGCCTCTGTCTTCAGCAGGAAGGGAAGTACATTAGTTCCTTCCTGCCACCATGTCCTCCACTGCTCCAGTGTAATTACATCCTGTATACTCATGAGTCATTCCTCAATTCCGCCATTCCGGCTCATCTGCTTATCTCTTTATATCATGAGCAACTGGTGGAAATCTATCATAAGAAAAACCCCCACCCCTGTCACTACAGCGGACAGAGATGAGGGTATGGCTACAGATCACTATGCAATTAAGCCTCGAAGTTGTATAGTGGCGTACTCAGGTAGCGTTCTCCGTTACTAGGGACAATGGCAACTACGCGCTTGCCCTTACCCAGCTCCTTGGCTACCTTGAGCGCAGCGAAGACCGCCGCACCGGAGGAAATACCGGACAGGATGCCTTCTTCCTTGGCTAGTTGACGCGCTGTCTCGAACGCTTCATCATTCTCGACATGAGTAATTACATCGTAGACTTCCTGATTCAGGATTTCTGGAATGAAGTTCGCGCCAATCCCTTGAATTTTGTGAGGGCCAGGCTTACCGCCTGCCAGGATTGGAGAAGCAGCTGGCTCGACAGCCACTACCTTCACCCCTGGGAATTCCTTCTTGAGCACCTCTCCTGCACCTGTAATTGTACCACCAGTACCGATCCCTGCTACGAAAGCGTCAAGGCTACCCCCGATAGACTGTATAGCTTCTACAATCTCAGGACCTGTAGTCTCACGGTGGATTTTCACATTAGCCTTGTTCTTGAATTGCTCTGCTGCAAAGTATTCTGGATTCTCCTTCAGAATCTCCTCGGCCTTCTTGACAGCGCCGTTCATCCCCTCAGACCCCGGAGTAAGTACCAGCTCTGCACCGTAGGCGCGAAGCAGGTTACGACGCTCCAAGCTCATCGTCTCTGGCATTACAATAATTGCTTTATAGCCTTTAGCAGAGGCCACCATCGCCAAGCCGATTCCCGTGTTACCGCTTGTTGCTTCTACGATCGTTCCGCCTGGTTTCAGAAGACCATCTTTCTCCGCTTCCTCTACCATGCTGACAGCGATCCGATCCTTAACGCTCGCACCCGGATTCTGGAACTCCAGCTTCACGTAGATCTCTGCACTATCCTCCGGCACGATACGATTCAAGCGAACAAGCGGTGTTCCACCAATCAGTTCAGTTACGTTATTAACGACTTTCGGCATAATCATGGCCTCCTTGGCAATAAATATATAGCTGTGATATTAAGCTTGAATGAATGCTCCAACGCTTCTGTGTGTAAAGGATCAATTCCCGAGTAATCAGGTTGGTTTTGAGATAATCATAACAAAGTTATCGTTTTGTTGTCAACTGAGAGGAAGAAGAAAGTACGATATTATTTTCAAAATGAGAAAAAGCACACCAAATCGATCATCGACCTCTTCAGTGCGCTTTGTACCCATCATCTTCATCTGTATTTAGCCAGGCTTGAGGCAAACAAACTCATAAACTCATGCTCAGTACGATACTACAACGAAGGCTGATCTTCAATCAGACGAGCCCCGTATTTGGCACGCAGACTCTCCTCCAATTGATCGAGTGGCCCAGCCTGCTGGAGTGCTAGCTCTTCACGGACAGCTTCACGAATCTTGTTCGGGTTCGTCTCACCATCGGTTCGGATACCCTTAACGTACACAATGGCGAATCCTTCATCCAATGTGATGGGTCCTGCAATATCACCAGGACTTAGTGACTTGACAGCAGACATGACCTGTTCCGATATGAAGGGATCGCCTTCATCTAGCCAACCCAGCTCCCCGCCGACATCCTTGCTGAATTCATCAACGGAATACGTTCCTGCCAGCTCCTCGAAGGACTGCCCTTGCTCTAACTTCGTCATCACTTGCTCGGCATCGGAAGCCTTGGACAGCTTGATCCACGACAGGTTCATCTGCTTGTGCGGTTGAAAATCAGCTGCATGTTCCTCTAGATACCGATCAATCTCCCGGTCATCCACCCGAATGTCCAGCGTAGCAATCTTCTCCAGGCTAAGCCGGTAAACAGCCTCAATCCTGAGATCATCACGCGAAAGACCGAACTGGTTCTGCATCTCACCATAATAAGCCTCTGGGGACTCGTACCCTTGCATCTGCCGACTCAGCTTGTCATCTATTTCATCCTGCGTAACCTGGATACCCCGCTGCTTGGCTTCCAAGGTGATGGCTTTTCGGTTCAGCATTTCCAGCAGCGTATTGGTACCGTACCGCTTCTTGAGCTCTTTAACCCATTCCTGTTCCGAAATGGATTCCCCACCGATTATAGCGGCTATGCGAGACATATCGTCCGTATTGTCCATTCCGGTCGTATCTGCATCATTCCGGGCAGGCTGGAACCCTCTATAGACCATACTACCCAGCACCACAACACTGATGGTTAAGACAACGACAGCCGCTAACAACCCTTTTTCCTGTCTTGTCATCCCATTTGATCTCTCTTCCCGTAATTTATGCCTTGGCTTGAATCAATAGCTGTTGCAGCTCGTCTTTATCGAACTGGAAGGCTTCATTACAAAAATGGCACACGACCTCTACCTGCTCATCGTCCTCGATCATTTGCTCCAGTTCACTTTGTCCCAGACTGATCAGCGTAGCCTCTACACGTTCTCGCGTACATTGGCATCGGAAATGAATGTCCATCTCGTCCAGCACCTGAACATCTGGCAGCATCCGATGTAACATTTCTTCCAGCTCCAATCCCTCGTCCAGCAGGGAAGTGACTGGCGGGAGTGCTCCTACAGCATGTTCAATGGCCGTAATCTCAGCATCGTTCAACCCAGGGAGCAATTGAATGATAAAACCACCAGCGACAATCACCGAATTATCCTCGTTCACCAGCACACCCAGCCCCACTGCCGATGGCGTCTGCTCAGATTTGGCAAAGTAATACGTAAAGTCCTCCCCCAGCTCTCCCGAAACAATCGGAATGCTTCCACGGTAAGGCTCCTTCAGCCCCAGATCCTTGGTAATGTTAATGAATCCAGTAGTACCGACTGCACCTGCAACATCAAGCTTACCCAGCCGATTGCTAGGAAGATGCACATGTGGTTCATTGACATAGCCCCGGACCTCACCCTTGGCATTGGCATCCGCCACGACCTGACCAATGGGTCCGTCTCCCTTCACCTGAACAGTTAGCTTCTCCTCACCCTTGAGCATAGCGCCCATCATGGCAGCGGCCGTGACCGTACGCCCTAATGCAGCAGTAGCTGTAGGAAAGGTATCGTGTCTTCTCCGCAACTCCTCTACCAGCTCAGTAGTCCGGATGGCAAAAGCACGCACCCGTCCTTCCATCGCCGTGCCCCGGATCAACCGATCTTGCTTCTTCTCCATACCTGTACAGCTCCTTCTCTATGCACAAATGAAATTCATTGTATATGTCTCTAGTTTGTACTCATTATAGACGAAAAACACCACCAAGGCCAAACCAGGAAACACTAGTCAGGCGTGGCGGCTCGGTGCTTGAGATGCTGTTAGCATCTCAAGCAGTTCTTAGTCCCGATTGCGTTCAAATATAATACGCAGCCCATCCAGCGTCAGCAACGGAGCAATCTCCTGAATGCTGGTCGTTTCCCCTGCAATCAGCTCGGCAAGGCCACCCGTGGCAATCACGGTTGGCTCAGCTTGCATCTCTTGACGGATACGAGCTACGATACCATCGACCTGACCTGCATAGCCGTAGATAATACCGGACTGCATCGCACTGACAGTATTGCGCCCAATCACCTTCTTGGGCTTCTCCAGCTCAATACGCGGTAGCTTCGAGGCACGCTGATACAACGCCTCCGTCGAAATTCCAATGCCAGGCACAATGACACCGCCCAGATAATTGCGCTGATCATCAATGCAATCGAAGGTAGTCGCTGTACCGAAATCCACGACAACCAGCGGTCCACCATACTGCTCCACAGCCGCTACAGCATTTACAATCCGATCCGCACCAATCTCACGCGGGTTCTCATAGCGGAGGTTAAGTCCGGTACGAATGCCAGGCCCTACGATAAGTGGGGTTTTACCAATATATTTTGTACACATCTGCTCCAGGACCTTGACCAATGGAGGAACGACAGATGAGATAATTACACCTTCAATATCCTGAAAGGATATGCCCTTCATACCAAATAAATTATGGATCAGGACTCCGTATTCATCCTCGGTAGACTGTCTGGATGTCAGAATTCGATAGTGATGTAGAAGCTCACGATTATGATAAATACCCAGCACGATATTTGTATTGCCTATATCTACTACAAGAATCAATGGGGTACCTTCTTTCTTTCATGTTAATATCCAATTGCAACCATGCTGAATCAGCTTAAGCCTATCATGCCATGATGTCAATATGATACCACAACTCATATTTGGTACATCCTTTCCAATGTACACAACGTAACCGTGCGTGTCAATTTTTAAATCACAAAGGATTTTGCGTATACGAGCAACCTCTCGACGAAGTCGTACGTAAAAGCCACTAAGATAGAATGATGAAATTGCGTGATTTATATTATGGAGGCATAAGCAAGGGAGGATATTATGGATTCACGAGAGAGACTGAATCAAGAGCTGGATATCATCAAGAGATGGGAACAGGAGCAAAAGGATACTGCGTGGTGGGACAAGCTGGGGAGACTGCCTTTTGCCCTGCTTGACCGGGTTCTGCCGAAGGGCTTGAAGGACAAGCTTGCCACAGCCTTGAATGAGGTTGGAAAGTTCGTACAGGATGGTGGGAAATATCTCGTACAGCCCTCGCAAATCGTCAAGCTGCTGCAGGAAGAGGCTGCCAAGGCAGGCTACCTGGATTCTTCAACCGATTCTTCAGAAGATCAACCAGCGGGGCATTCGACAGAGCATTCAACAGAGCATCCAGTGGATTCTTCAGCAGTTCTTTCAGCAGACTACTCTTTCGCAACCGAACAGAGAGGGAAGAAGGTCAACAGCTCTCAGGAAATAGTACAGCAGCTCCCACTTGATGTGCTCGACCAAGCAGCTCAGCATATCACGGAACGCAGAGTAAAGTTCGCCGCAGCTCAAGGGGCCACTACAGGGATTGGCGGGGCCGTGACCATGATCGCGGATATTCCACTTGTCTTGGGATTGTCTCTGAAGGTTCTGCAAGAAATGGCCCTGTGCTACGGCTTTGACCCTGATGAACCACAGGAGCGTGTCTTTATCGTGAAGTGCCTCCAGTACTCTTCTGCAGACATCGTTGGCAAGCAGGCCATTCTTGAAGAACTAGTGGACTATGACAACCCTGAGCGACAGGTACAAATTATCTCGCAGATTCAAGGGTGGAGAGAGGTTGTGCTGTCCTATCAAGAATCCTTTGGTTGGAAAAAGCTGTTCCAGCTTGTCCCCATTGCAGGTATGTGGTTCGGCTCGGTCAGCAATCGAAATACGATCCGTGATGTTGCAGAGGCTGGACAGATGCTCTATAAGAAGCGTTTGATACTTCAGCGCTTGGATGAAGCTAATTCCTGATGTCGCATGACGATGATTGCATGGTGCTGAATAAATGAATATAGCCCCTGATGCTCTCACTCCGTGCATAGGGACCAATAATAAAAAACAAGGCAGCCTCATTACTGAGACTGCCTTGTACTATTTATTTCAACTTAAGCATTCGTTGGTGGTGTTCCGCCTGAGTTGTTGGAGTTGCCATCTTCGTCATCAGACTTCTTCAGCAGATCTCCAGAACTTTGCGTTCCTTGATTCTCTTCGTCCTTGCCCTGAATACGGACACGAACATCTCCGATGTTATCAATCGTAGGCTCTCCTTGCTCTGAGCCTGGATCGCTACTGGAGGACGGATCAAGGGAACCTGTCTCGATCAGCTGCTTGATCTGATCGAGCTCCAATGTCTCCTGCTCAAGCAGCGTCTGTGCAATGAGATGGACTTCCTTGGAACGCTCGGTCAAGAGGTTCTTCGCCCGCTCATAAGACTCAGTGATGAAGCGGTTCATCTCCTGATCAATCTCATAAGCGATCTGATCACTGTAGTTCTGCTCATGACCGATGTCACGGCCCAGGAATACCTGACCCTGTGAGCTTCCGAACTGCATTGGTCCAAGTCTCTCACTCATACCGTATTCCACGATCATGCTTCTTACAATACCTGTTGCTTGCTGGAAGTCGCTATAAGCGCCTGTTCCGATCTCACCGATGAACAGCTCCTCCGCAACACGTCCGCCTAGGAGTCCCGTTACTTTATCGAGGAGCTCTTGCTTCGTAGTCAGCATGCGGTCTTCCTTCGGCAGCATAATGACATATCCGCCAGCACGCCCACGAGGAATAATTGTTACCTTATGCACCATATCGGCATGCTCCAGGAAGTATCCCAGAATCGTATGACCCGCTTCATGGTAGGCCACAATGCGTTTCTCACGATCACTAATGACACGACTGCGCTTCTCGGTACCGACAATGACACGGTCAATGGCTTCGTCCACTTCCAGCATGGAAATGTCCTTGCGGTTACGGCGAGCAGCGAGCAACGCAGCTTCGTTCAGGAGGTTCTCAAGGTCCGCTCCTGTAAATCCTGTCGTACGCTTCGCAATTACATTCAGCTTGACGTCCTTGGTCAGCGGCTTGTTGCGGGCATGTACCTTCAGTACCGCTTCACGGCCTTTGACGTCTGGGCGGTCTACAGTAATCTGACGGTCAAAACGTCCTGGACGAAGCAAGGCTGGGTCCAGAATATCTGGACGGTTCGTCGCCGCAATGATGATAATGCCTTCATTCGGACCGAATCCATCCATTTCGACGAGCAACTGGTTCAGCGTCTGCTCACGCTCGTCATGGCCACCGCCAAGACCCGCGCCACGCTGACGACCAACCGCGTCAATCTCATCAATGAAGATGATGCAGGAGGAGTTTTTCTTCGCATTTTCGAACAGGTCCCGAACACGGGATGCACCGACACCGACGAACATTTCAACGAAGTCGGAACCAGAGATACTGAAGAACGGTACTCCAGCTTCACCAGCTACTGCTCTCGCCAGCAAAGTCTTACCTGTTCCCGGAGGGCCCACAAGGAGTACCCCTTTAGGAATGCGAGCGCCCACAGCTGCGAACTTGCGAGGGTCCTTGAGGAATTCCACGACTTCGACAAGCTCCTGCTTCTCTTCGTCAGCTCCTGCTACATCCTCAAAGGTAATGCGTTTCTTCTCTTCGTTATACAGACGGGCTTTGCTCTTGCCAAAGTTCATCACTTTGCCGCCGCCACCCTGGGCCTGATTGAACAAGAAGAAGAACAAGATAAACATAATAATCAACGGAACAATGGAGGTCAGGAACGTGAGCCAAATGCTCTGCCCTTCCATCTTCTTCTGCTGATAATCAAATCCATTATTCTCGCTGTATGCGACAAACTCATTAATCGCTGCATCCGTTGGTGGAATGTACAGTGAGAAGTCTTCCGATTTCGCCTCACTCGGCTTCTGCTTGTAAGTACCTGTTACTAGAAATGAGAAACCTTCGTACTGAACGGTAACACTCTTGATGTTGTTAGCCTTCAGTTCGCTGCGAATTTCGTTATAACTAGGGAGATCGGCAGTTTCATTACCTCGAATTACAAATTGAGAAATGCCCACCACGACTAAGAAAAGTATCAAATAAAAACCAGAATTCCGGATGAACCGATTCATCCCCTACCTCCTCTCAAAACACTCAAGTTATTTTACCATAGCCTGTAAGATGTTCTCAACACACATACTAGTACAGTCCTAGGACTGTAGTACGGGATGTTAGGTGGTGTAAATCTCTGGCTTCAATACCCCTATGTATGGAAGGTTGCGGTAGTGCTCACCGTAGTCCAGACCATATCCGACCACAAAGGCATCAGGCAGTGTAAATCCTGTGAAATCAGCCTCCAGATTGACCGTGCGGCGAGCAGGCTTGTCAAAAAGGGTTACAACCGTAACCGAGCTTGCATTCCGGCTCTTCAGGAGTTCGATTAGATGACTGAGCGTCAGGCCACTGTCAATAATATCTTCGACAATCAGCACCTCACGTCCTTCGACGGATTGATCCAGATCCTTAATGATTTTGACTACACCCGACGACTTTGTCGAAGCTCCATAGCTGGATACAGCCATGAAATCAAGCTCAAGAGGGACTGTAATATTCTTAACCAAATCAGCCATGAAGATAAAAGCACCTTTCAGCACACAGATCACCAGCGGATTCTTTCCCTCATAGCGTTCGCTAAGAATGCCGCCTAGTTCCTTGATTTTTGCCTGAATTTCTTCCTCGCTGATCAACACTTCCTGAATATCGTTATACAACTGAGTGAACCTCCTAAATATATACTATGAACGCAGCAACCGGGCGATTACCGATTCACTTTCCGCTCTTGCGGGCGCTCCCTGTACGCCATGACATATATATAACCGAAGATGTGCTTTCTTGCACCGGGGCATGAATCGAGCGCCGGATACCTGGAAGCCACACAATTGTACCCGAACCGTCGCATACTACAGGAATGGAGGATCTTACGGAAGGAGGAATTTTGGCATCTATAAAAATATCTTTAACCTTTTTTCTTCCTTTTAACCCCATAACCTGTATGGAATCTCCCGGTCTTCGTGTACGAATCGTCAACGGAAATATGAGCTGCTCCGCATCAAATACAGCATCATCGGCATTATAAGGTACTTGTATACCCTTCTCCTGCTCACGCAAAAACCATGATAAACTGCTCTTCTGCGGTAATTCCAGGGTTCCCTCAGCTTGATTGAGCTGAATCTTGTAATTATATTCGGTACAGGAGCTTAATGGTTCGCTGTAAAAGCTGGCTGTATCGTATTCCCGGATACATACTGCCATACCTCCCAAATCCAGACTCCATGTCGTAGGCTTATCTTGAATAAAGCCCCGCCGCACGGCTTCAATTTTGTGAAAATCTGCATTTTCATGATCTGAAGGCAGGTAGTTTAATATTAATTTAATCACTCTCCGTTGTAAAGCGAGGGTTAAGCGCCGAAAGGCCGGAAGATCAATGGTCATTTTGTCTGGCTCCCGCCTCACCAGGTCCGAGAATACACGTTCAGCCTCTTCCCCCATATGGTCGTCCTCAGCACGCAGTACCTCTGCAAGCCGATTCAGGGACTCTGTCAGTTGAATATTATATTGCCCCAAATAAGGAAGTACATCCATACGGATTGCATTTCGTCTGTATTTGTTATGCTCATTGCTGCTGTCCACTACATACGGGATATGCTTCTGCTCACAGGCACTGACCAATTCCGTCTTGTACATACGAAGCAGTGGACGAATCAGTTGCACATTCTTCTCCATGCGCACAGGACGCATTCCAGCAAGCCCTGTCGTACCACTCCCTCGTAGTAGATGCAGCATCACGGTCTCAGCCTGATCGTCACCGTGATGAGCCAGCGCAATGCTTTTGGCCCCGTACTGCATGGCAGTCTCATGGAGGAAACGATATCGTAGCACACGCGCTGCCTCCTGTGGTCCCTTGCCTGAGCTCTTCATGTAAGCCGGCACCTCCAGCCTAGACATGACGAAAGGGATATTCAGCTGATTCGCAAGCTTGCGCACAACTTCAGCCTCTTCATCTGACTCCTCTGGCCGGAAGCCATGATGAGCATGTGCACAGATGAGACGCAGTGGCGTATGCAGCCTTGAGACCTCTTCCAATGCATGCAAAAGAGCCACAGAATCCGGTCCCCCGGACACTGCGACTACTATACTGTCTCCAGGTGCCCACATAGCATGCTCAGCCGAGGACCTAAGCACATGCTCCACAATGCTTTCCCACATTCGTCCTTCCATAGATCGTCCTCTTTTCTATACCTGATCTAACATCAACCAGAAATACGTTGGAATTCGTTATGTATACTCCCACTGGCTGCCTTCATTTCTGACATGACAACAGACGTTACGCTATGCTGTCGATTTCCGATTGTCCACTCTTACTAGCGCAACGCCAGCCAGATCGCTCCTGCCAGCAGGGAAAGTGATACCGTAAATGCATAGCCCAGCCACCGTGCCTTATATCTCTTCCTGGTCCCGGGGCTCTTGGCGTGAGCAGCCGCCAGTTGCGACCAGGTTCTCGCTGCCTGTCGAGTGTCCTGGTGCTCACCACGTACTGCAGATATGAGCCACGCTGCATAGGGTCTCAGCACCTGACTATGCGCAACAATGGAGGTGAGATCAGATATGCTCCTTAACTGTGGCAGTTTGCCTGCCGCTACCTTAAGAGCATCCGCCTCCATAATATGAATGCCCAGCAGAGCGAATGAGAACAAATCATATTGCGGGTCAGCATTGCGCCCTCCTGCGTTCCAGAAGCCTCGATCATACCACTCGGTAAATTGTTTCACACTGCGGCCTGCACGAGTAACGCCTCCATAATCAATGAGCTCTGCTTGTCCATATGGACTCACCAGAATATTCTGAGGCTTCAGATCACCAAAGATCCATCCCTCATTATGAAGTTCGGCCAATTGCTTCAAGACACCAGCCGCTGCCACCCCATACCATGTAACTCCTCGCTGGGCCACAAAACGATGAAGCGGCTCGCCCTTTACATATTTCATCACATAAAAGGGAACATCACCGTTCATCCTTGGATAATCATCTACTTCAAATAAATAGGAAGGAACGCCGTTCGAATGCAGTGCTCCGCCCTCCGACTGGAGCGTGGTTAGCACATTGATCTCGGATTGGATATCCATGGGATCCCTCCCGAGCTTCAGAGCATAGTGCCGATTCCCCCCGGCTTCCTTCACCAAATACACAGTTCCATTGGCTCCACGTCCCAGCATGCGCTGGACGACATAGCTGCTTCGCTTCCACCTGCCTGTGATGGTAGTCCCCGGCGCAAGACCGGGATCAGACGACGTAGTCACCAAGCATCCCTTCTCCTTTGCCGTAAGTTTCTTCCAAATGCTGTTGTCCCTCTAGTGTATCATATCGGAAATAATCAATCACTTCTAAAATGGCCGGTCCGGTCGGTGTCGCCCCCTTCATCTGCAACTTGCCAAATATCGTCTTGAGAGCGGCGGGGTCTGAGGTCCAATCCACGGTTCGGACTACATCCTGCCCCGATCGCTGTCCAGGAAAATGAAATACGGAAATTCGGCTACTTCCCATTCTAGCCTGCAGGCTCAAATTCAGATCACGAATCGCCTCCTCCACCGCTGCCAGCTTCGGCTTCATACTCGCGCTGGCATCAATCAGCAAAGCCACCTCCAGATTGCTCGTCTCGGTCAGCTGATCCACCACCTCTACTACTTTGGCACGCTCTGGTGGTGGCAGCTCTTCTATACTGCCAGGTCCATTTTCACCGAGAATATGTCTAAGCTCTTTATTCACAGCATGCTGAATGGTCTGAACCACCGTCTTGCGAGTCATCATCTGGATAGTCTGCGCAAGCTGCCTGGTGCCCACAATTCGACTGAACCCACCTCCTGCCTTGGCAATCTCCTCAATCTCTACACTTCCCAGCTCACCAATAGTTCCATAGTCAATGACTCCTGCAACGTTGACCGTAATTCCTTGCTGTAGTGCATGAGCCGCTGCCATAACTGGACTTGCTCCTACGTTGGAGCATCCGTCTGTAATCAACAAAATTTGTCTCATACGCTTCACCTCCGCTATGATCTAGCATGAATCTATCTATCATCTAGCATTCCCGAATGATCGATAGTTCAAACTTGGTAGCTTAGTGAAGTTTCGTGTAGGCTTCATGACGAAGCCAAGGACTGGCATGAGGACGCAAAGGTAGTACAGAACGCGCAAGCTCTTCTAGTGCCACTCTAGCTCACCGTGCGTGGTCGCTCCATTCGGCTCAGACCAGGCATATGCAGGGTTGCCCATTCCGGTCGGTAATGATCTACTTGACTGACGACGACCGTCATATCATCTATGATCTGATTTTGTTGATAGCGAATAACCCTCTCTAATAGCAGGTCTGCCATACGCTGCGGATCATCGTCCTCCAGCTCCATAATGAGCCGTTTCATCCACAGCTCTTTATTGACCGCATAGCCTGGAGCATCGTAGATCCCATCGGTCATCATAATCAGAGTATCTCCTGCCTGGAGTTGAACCGAGATGAGATCGACCTCAATATCCTGAATAATCCCGATCGGCAGATTGCTAGCCGAAATAGGGATGACCTCATTGCCCCTCTTGATAAAGCTCGGCGTAGAGCCAATCTTCATAAAGGTGGTCTTGGCGGTATACTGATCGATCAATGCCATATCGACGGTTGCATACATTTCCTCAGGAGATCGCAGCAGCAGGACGGAATTGACCGACTTGATCGCAAGACGCTCGTCCATTCCTGATTGCAGCAATTGCTCCAGTATATTTAAGGCTGCGCTGCTCTCCTGTCTGGCTCGCTCACCATTCCCCATTCCATCACTAAGTGACACCGCATACGTGCCATTCCCTAGCTCAGAAGCATTGAAGCTGTCCCCGGACAGAATATCCCCTCCCTTGGCCGCAGAAGCAATGCCCGTAGTAATCTCGAACGTCTTGGCCGAGCCAAAGGTTACCGTAGCCAGCCCCTGCCTGGCGTCGGTCATGGATTCCCCCAGCACAGCTATATGCTCATCCAGAATATCGGACAGCAACGGTGCGATCATCTTCCTACATTCATCAAAGCCCTGTGTATAGGCATGAACAATCTCAATCTCTACCTGCCCCGCATCCAGATTAATAATCTCAATACTGCAAATGGAGAGTCCCAGCTTGTCCAGCGCATCCCGTATTTGCTCCTCCTGGCGGTACATGGCCTGTGTCTCCCGCTGAATCTCGCGTGCCAGATCATCCATCACCTGCGATACGCCTGACAGTTGCTCCGCCACGAGCTGACGACTATCGAATACCTGGCGCTTCCACTGCATATTATGCTGATATAGACCGTATTGCTGCTTCATCACCTGCAGCACAGCTTCTGTCTTGGCGCAGCTTCGGCTCCACTTGGCAGGCATATCTGCAGGTTGTATATCCGGTTGATCCTCAATGGTACCCATCATCTCTGTCATGAATTGATAGGTCTGCATGAACTTTCGGTCCCAGCACTGCTCCCGCTTGAAGCAGGAGGCACAGGTGCTGTCGGCTACAGCGCTCATGAAGTGCTCCATCTCATCCTCTCGCTGGGTTTGATCTGCCGCGGTAATCTGATGGAAGCTCCGTGCCAGCTGGCGGAACACCTCGGAGAAGCGACTGACGCGCTCCGCCGTCAGATCGCGGATTCGCTTGGCATATTCATGCTGCGAGCGGGCGTGATCCTGGGTACCGGGGACATATTTAGCGATGGCAGAGAATAGACTCTTTGGCGTCAGGAGGAAGCATAGGATGGCAATACCACTCTCCCATGTTGATGTAATGACATCACTAGTGCCGTCCAGGTAGACAGTCAATATAGAGGAGCCAAGTAAGAGTCCGACCGCCACCCCAATCTTGCGACCTTCACGGAGCATCCCTGCAAGCAGCCCCGATAATGCCAGTAGACTCATCTGGACGATCGCTGATATGTTGGCCAGACTCAGGATCAGACCCATTATGACCCCGACAGACGCTCCCAAGGGCGCTCCACCAACCAAGGCAAATACTAATATAAGATATCTGGACAGCACATGGTCCAGGGATACGGAGTATACGCTCCAGCCGACGGCTCCCGTCATGACGGAAGCTAGCAGAATAATCAGACATAGAATCTCTTCATTCTTCAGCTGTGCAACCTTCTTGCGATAGGTGAAGAGTGGAATCGCCTGAATGAACACCAATGTCAGCATGAAGCTGAGGATGGCGTCCGTCGTCATCATCATGAAGGCATACCATGACATGGACGGACCGATAACGACGTGGAACAGATTCACCATGAAGACAGATACGAAGACCATGATCGGAATATAGGACAGATCCGGCTTGCCGTAAGCGCTGATCCCTTTATTGAGGAGGAAGAAGATAAGCAGCTGGAGCGCCACTACCCACACGGCTGGATAAGGAGCGAACAGACTACCAAGTAGCAGAGACATGCCCACTGGTATCATCAAGTCACGCCGCATAAAGAGAATAACCCCGAAGTAAGCTGCTGCAAAAGGGGATAGCTCATCCAGAATTGTAGCCCTTCCGAGCAAGAAGCCCATAGCCGAGAGTAAGAGTGTCCATTTCTGCGCATCCAGTGCCTGTATGATCTTGAAGGAGTAGAGCCAATCTACCAAGCGGCTGGTTAGTTCAGTTCCGCTTTTTTTATTTTTGGCTTTGCTTGTTCTCAATCCTGGAAATTGAAGCACATTCCACTTGTTCATCATTTTCAGGCACCCCATTCAACAATTTGATGGTTCCTATCTTAACCGGGACAAGCTGTGAAAGTTTGTCAGAAACTCTCCATGATGCCAAAGAAATTTCCGACAAAAAAAAGACGCATGCGAAACAAGGAGAAAAGCCCGCTGATCCCCTACGCTTGCGTTCTCTTCCTTCCCCTGCCGATCATGATAAAGCAAGTGAATGGCGCTTTCTGCGACGTCGGCACAGGCGAGTCGACTGGATTTTGCCCAGACTTATCTGGATTACCGTTGTATGATGTCGGACATTTCTATAGACACGACAAAAAAACCGCAGTAGCCGATGGGCTCTGCGGTTCTTCTATATTGATCGGTTTGTGTGCTGTGATGAACGCCATACTTAACGCGGTTATACGCGCTTCGCTCCGCGTCCTCCACGTTTTCCTTCGGTGTTCTTTTTGAGCGAGGAAATACGTTCTTCACTATCCTTCAGGAAGCGTGACATTTTATCCTCAAATGAAGGTTTACCCGCTGCAGGCTTGAACGACCGTCCCCCACGATCACGGTTAAATCCGCCACCGCCACCGCTACGTCCTTGCCCTTGACCACCACCGCCAAAACGTTCTCCTGGACCGCGGTCCGGTCTTGGGGCTCGTGGTGGTGGAGATTCGGAAGCCGGTTTATCTACAGCCTGCTTGATGGAAAGTCCGATTTTCCCGTCCTTGTCAACATTAATGACCTTCACCGTCACGACATCATTAATCTTCAGGTGGTCGTTGACATCCTTAACATAGTTATCGGCGATTTCCGAGATGTGAACGAGACCCGTGACACCTCCAGACAAATCCACAAATGCTCCAAAATGCGTGATGCCTGTCACTTTGCCCTCTAACTTGGTGCCCACTTCAATTGCCATAGAATAAAATGATCCTCCCTTAAATATATGCAACCGATTTTTTCAAAATCACGCTGTGGTGATTTGATTATACAAAATGGCTTAACTTAGGTCAACTAAGCAATGCCTATAATGGCGCCTATTTCTGTTCATTTAGAATGGGTGTTTCCTCAGGCTTGTACAGTCCATATCTGCTTCTTGCAAGCTCGCCGATGAATTCAGGGTCCTGAAGTCGATTCACCTCATATTTCAGTTGATTCTCAGCAGCCTGTGCAGCCTGTTGTGCAGCAAGCTTCTGCTGCAGTGCACTATTCTGCTCCTGCATACTGAACGACTGAGAGAAAAAGGTGAATATCGTCCAACCAGCAAACAATACTACCGCCGTCAACCAGATCATGATTCGTCTGCGTGCACCAGTGTGCGACTTGGATGTTGATGAAGATGAAGTTGTGCCGACAGACGAATGTCTCATGGATTGTACCTCCTTCTGCGCAATAATAATATAATCATGTTCTTGTCCACCATCGCTGTAGCCAGTTCCATACCCGAAACAGCCAACGTGGCTTGGGGAATTTGGTCTGAATCAGTACGACCAGCGGACGAATGATCCACCACCCTAGCTTAATGAAAGGCCGAAGCAGCACAATCATAGCTCGACCGATCAGGATAACCAGTCGCCACAGTCCGATAACTAGCGCTCGCATCAGGCGGTATATCCCCAACAGTGGTTGTATAATCAATACATTAAATATTCTGCACAGTATATAAATAAACCTGTTGATGATCTCTATTAACATTACCACAAATCGTTGAGTCGTAACACTTAACAGCCAAAAATAGAAGCAAACTCCTAAAACTAGTCCTAAAAATACATAAAACCTCAATTGTCCCCTGTTACTCTCATACAGCATGTAGAAAATAAACAGCGCAGACAGTATCCAATACAGCAGATCCAGGATATGCACCGTCCACCTGGCGAAGCGGAAGCGACCAGACAGCACCCGGTAGCTGTCGAACACCGCTCCCATAGCTGCTCCAGATAGGGTCATCCAGATCAAGGTAATCCACTGTGTGTAAGGACTCATTTAAATAGCTTGCCGATCAGGCTTTTGTTGCTTTTAGGTCGAGAACCGGGATCCAGATAGACAATGGAGTTAATCGTGCCCTCGATCGACAAAAGCCCTTCCTCCAGGCTGAGGTTTTTGATATGTAAATTTTGCCCGCGAATAGTTAAGTGGCCAAGCTCGGTCTGGAGCAAAAATTCCTCGCTGTCAAAGCTCTCTACGTTGCTGACTCCCGTCAGGTCCAGTAGCTTGCGGTTCTGCATGTGCAGATCATGCTTTTTCGGCTTGCTGTGTTCCACCATGGCATGTACCCCTCCTTCTGTTGATAGCTTATGGAAGGGGAACTGCAAATAGAACCAATATTATATGTCGGTTATAATCTTGATGTTTTAAAGGGACTGGTAGAACCTAATTCAGCGAACAGCTTTTGCGTCAATGCGAAAAAGAAGCATTCCTCTTTGTGCAATGAACTTGCAACGAAGGAATGCTTCTCCTTACCAATCGATTCCGTTATCCTTGGCAATCGGTTCTTCTTTAATTAGCGTGTACATCCCTGCCGCCTCATCCTTGCGTGTCGTATCCGCAAGTCGTTCCACTCGCACCGTGACCAGCTTCTGTCCAAATTGGACCGTAAGCTCATCACCTACCTTGACGGAGCTGCTTGGCTTGGCTTCGCGACCATTCACCATCACTCGTCCCTGTTCAGAGACGTCCTTGGCAACGGTACGGCGCTTGATGAGCCGGGATACTTTCAGGAATTTATCAAGACGCATTAATTCACTGCTTCTTTAAGCTTGTTACCAGCTTTGAATGCAGGAACCGTGGATTCAGGAATTTCGATGGTGTTACCTGTTTGTGGGTTACGGCCTGTACGACCAGCACGTTTGCGAGTCTCGAATGTGCCAAAGCCAATCAATTGAACTTTGTCACCGCTTGCGAGCGCGTCTGTAATTTCTCCAAGAAAACCGTTCAGTACGGTTTCAACATCACGTTTAGTCAGTCCGCTTTTGCTGGAAATGTTGTTGATCAGATCTGTCTTGTTCATAGATTAAGAGCCTCCTAGAATTAAAAAGAAATAGATTCAGCCTGGTAGCAGGTTGTACGTCTTCCCTGTCGGGACGATTTCCAAACCAAGCCTGCTTGGAACCTTGTAAACTGAACAATCGGCAGCCTGGGATACGTCCAGGAGCACTGAATGTTTAGAATTACTAAGATCAAGTATTCTTGATGTCTTACCGAATTCCTGCAACACGATATTACTTTTTTTTACGAGACGGGTCAACAATAGCGTATTTTTTTAGGTATTTTTCAGTATATCCGTTCCCATCTTTTACATACATTGAGAGCTCACACCGCTAATTGTCAGATGACAGAGCCCGCTTTGCTTCCTCCCAATAACGGTCCATTTCCTCCAGTGTGCTTTGCTGAGGCGTCTTTCCCTGCTCCTGCAGACGGCGCTCAATATAGCGGAATCGTTGGGTGAATTTGAGGTTCGTACGCGCCAGTGCCTCCTCCGGATCGGCGTCTATGAATCTTGAAGCATTTACTGCAGCGAACAGCAGGTCGCCAAGCTCCAGCATCTGTTCTTCAGCAGTCTGCCCTTCCTGCACCGCCTCCTGCAGTTCTTCTAGCTCCTCGCGTATTTTGGAAAAAACATCCTCAATCTGCTCCCAATCAAAGCCGACCTTTGCTGCTTTCTTCTGCAGCTTATAGGACTTCATCAAGGCAGGAAGGTCCTTGGGAATGCCATCCAGCAGCGAGGCCTCCTGTACATCTGTTCCCTTCAGCCGCTTCTCCTCCGCCTTCATTTGCTCCCAGCTCTGCAAGGCCTCTTCAGCATTGTCTGCGGTCTGCTCGCCAAAAACATGCGGATGGCGGAAGATTAGCTTGTCGTGTAGACCTGCAATTACGTCATATACACTGAAGGTCCCCACTTCCTCCTCCATCTGGGCATGAAGAAGAATCTGCAGCAATAGATCGCCAAGCTCCTCCTTCATGTGCTCTGGATCATCCTCATCAATCGTCTCCAGTACCTCATAGGTCTCTTCGATCAGGTTCTTGCGAATGGAAGTGTGTGTCTGCTCACGATCCCAAGGGCACCCCTCAGGGCTTCGCAGGATGTCCACGATCTCGTGCAAACGCTCAAAGGAATGCCTCCGCAGGAAAGTATCCTCACTCCGTGGAATGAAGACAACCGACAGATTGCCATAGCCCTGCACCCGATCCAGCTCGTACAGCGGTATTCTATGGATCTGCTCCTCACCGCTTACACCAAGGGCATGTCCCACGATGATTGGATAATCATCTGGATAACGCTCCATAAGGCATAGTTTGACGTCAGAGGCGGTGAAGCTGTCATAGACCTGTCCAATCAGCGTATGTAGACGCGGCTGAAGCCAGCTGGCATCCATACTGCCTGCGTCCAGAAGCTGGAATCCTTCAATCGGGTCAAAGCCGAGTCGCACGAAGGCTTCGTCCAGGAAGCTCTCCCCACCCAGAATATGCAGCTCAATCCCTTGAGCCGGGCAACGCTCTCTCAATAGCTGTACAGCTGCCTCAGCCACCATCGGATGACCAGGAACGGCATAGACGATGCTGGTGCCCTCAGCCCCTTGTGAGGCTTGTGTAAGTAAGCGCTGTGCGATCTCCTCATATACCTCGGGGAAAGAGTCCTTGGCCTCATAGACGTCGTCAAAGGATTCAGACTTGATGTTGTAGTCTTCCAGAACGGCGGTCACCGGGTGCTCCTTGGTTCGGAGATACAAGGTATCCGCTTGTTTCAGTCGATTCAGAATGCCGATCGTAAGCTGGTCAGGGCCACCTGACCCAAGACCGACTATTGTCAGGGTACTGCTCATGGCCATCCTCCTATTCGTCTAAGCGATTCTTAGCTGAGCATGTTACATAAATCCAAAGAACGTAGTCAGCAGGATATTAATCGAAACGATTTTATTCATGCATATTTTGTATTGAAAATTGACTGAAATCGAATGAATCAAAAGGCTAAGCTAAATATTTCAGTTGTATAAAAGCTTTGCATATCATCTCAAGTATCACGTCTGAAACAGAACTCGTGTGACTATTATCTTACCACATGTGGCTTCAAGCTTGCCTTGCATTGCCTTCAAGCCTTTCATTAGCTGAGGCGGGTGACCAGCCTCAGCTCAGCATCCGCAGGCCGCGCAGCAGCTTCACCAGCGGAGAGCCGAGCTTCGGCAGCTGCAGAAGCTCAGCCTCGGTCAGTAGCCGCAATCGAACAGCGGCTAGCATGAACACAGCGGTGCCTGCGGCTACGCCCAGCAGGCTCTTCGCCATCGCGGCCGTTCGACTGTCGGCCGCATAGCCCAGGGCACCCAGCGCTGCGCCGGTGCCCCAGGAGACCGAGGCCGCCGCGAGCACCATGGCGGCCAGCATGATCGCCGGCTTCAGCACGCCGGCGGACCAAGACATGCGCAGCCCAGTCAGGCGGGCCAGCTGCGCAGTATTGAGCGCAGCCGCCAGCGTATAGGCGGCTGCGCCTGCAATGGCGGCGCCTGTCGTGCCCCAGATGGGCACGAGCAGCACATTCAGCGCCGCCTTCACCGCGGCGGCGGCCAGCAGGTGCAGCGCCGGCGCACGGACGGCACCCAGCCCTTGCAGCAGCGCCGCCGAGATGATGCTGGCTGTCCCGCCGGCTGCGGTCAGCGCGAGCCAGCTCATGACATCGCTGCCCGCGGCATCCTTGTACAGCATCTGGTTAATGGGCTCTGCCAGGATGGCCAGACCAGCCGCAGCAGCCAAGCCGAGCAGCCAGGACCAGCGCAGCGCCAGACCGCTCTGACGTCGGATCAGCCCATCATCGCCCCTGAATTTAGCCTCGGCCAAGGCCGGGATGAATAACGCCGTCAGGCTCGTCGCTAGCATCATGACCAGCTGTACCAGAGGCAGACCCCGATTATAGATTCCGAAGGCGACCATAACCTCGGCCTCTCCCAACCCCTCCTGCTTGAGCAGACGCGGGACCGTGAACGTATCAACCATCAAGATGAGCGGAATCGCAAGGCTGCCTAGGCATACAGGGAGCGCGTAGCGCATTAGAGACCGCAGAAGCTTGAAGGCCCCTGGCCGGGACAACTCCGATCCAGGCAGCTTCTCAATTTGTTTATACTCTGGCTGAGCATAACCGCGCTCTCCGAACCTCGATACGCGCCCTCTGAGCCCTGTATGCCCTCTGGTTCCCGATACGTTCTCCTGAGCAGTCTTCCAGTCCGAGGTCTGGTGAAGCGAGCTGCGCCCTTCATGGCTTGACGGCTCCTCTTGACCCCGTTGTTCGCCCAGCATGCCATCCAGTAATGCAGTCTTATCTATATCCCTATCAGAGTGGCCTGTACGCTCTGACTTATACCTATGCCTGTCAGCCAACCCCGCCTCTGAGGTAGCCGCCACCTCTGGCGAATAAGGTGGTCTTGTCGTACGAGAACGGCCATGACTGGCCCGCAACCAGTAGAACAGCATAATACAGAGGCCTGCAGCGCCGCCAGCCGCAGAGCCCAGCATGGCTCCAGCTGCAATCCAGTCCGGGGAGAAGCCTTGACCGATCATATACAGCAGCAGCACAATCATCACTGTCACGCGGATCAATTGCTCCGTCACCTGAGACACAGCAGTAGGGATCATATTCTGGAGTCCCTGAAAATATCCACGCATCGCGGCCATGATTGGGATAAACAGGCAGGCTGCCGAAGCCGCCCGAATGGAAGGAATGACGTGTGCATTATCAATCCATTTACCCAGGAGTGGAGCAGACACATACGTCAGCATTCCCAGGACCAGCCCGAATGTACCCAACACCATGTAAGCTAGTCTGGCTACCCTTTTCCCTCCTTGCTCGTCCCCGGCTGCTTCGTATTCTGCTACGAACTTGGAGATGGCTACGGGGAAGCCAGCAGCGCCTATGGTAATCAGCACGGTATAGAACGGATAGACCGTATTGTAAATGCCAAATACACCATCGCCGCCAATATTCTGCAAGGGAATCTTCTGCAGTGCACCGATGAGCTTGGTGACGATGGCAGCCACCGTCAAAATCAACGCTCCTTGCAGCAGCTTCCCTGCCTTATCGTTCTTGCCCATGACGGCCTCCTACTTGCAAGGTTATAACTGACTTTGCATGAATATACCCTGCTCATACTCTGGATTTTGCTTCCTACGCTTGTTGCACTTTTCTTAGCTATCCACTTCTATGCTTGTCCTACTATGTAAGAATCACAATCGCTACTGTCCCTAACTAGCGGCTACACCCCTCTTATTATAGCGGCTTCCGTAGACATACAAAACTCCCGAAAGACTAGAGGCCTCCGGGAGCGCTACAGTTGCTTCATTTTGTTATTGTTCCATCTGCTTGCCAAGGAATGCAGCAGCTGTCTCTGCCATTTTGGTCTCCATCTGTGCCATGGTCACATTCTCGTCCTTATTAAGCAGGATTACGGCTCCAATGGGGTCACCCCCGGAAATAATCGGCGCTGCCACAAATGACGAGATCTGCTCCGTGTTATCCTTCGCGATCTCATAGGTGCCAGCTGAGGTCTCCAGCAGCGTCTTGCGATTCTCCATGCATTCCTCAATTAGCGTACTTATGGACTTGTCCAGGTATTCCTTCTTGGATCCACCAGCAACGGCAATGAAGCTGTCACGGTCTGATATCATCGTAATATGACCTGTACTTTCGTACAATGATTCCGCATACTCCTTCGCAAAATCACCCAGTTCTCCAATTGGCGAATACTTCTTCAGAATTACTTCTCCATCCCGATCCACGAAAATCTCGAGCGGATCTCCTTCGCGGATACGCAGTGTTCTGCGAATCTCCTTCGGAATGACTACCCGACCCAAATCGTCTATGCGTCGAACAATGCCAGTAGCTTTCATGTACATGTTGCCCCACTTTCTAGGAAGATTAATTACTACGGCCCTGCCTCAAAACGGTAATTATTGAAGTCTAACCATAGTATTCATCCGCTCCCAATTCATTATACATGCGATTCAAGAACTGGCCCCGAATAGGAAAAGGCGCGGGTTTCCGCGCCTTTCTTGTCCAAATGATCACCAGGTGTGGTTGCTAGGTGTTGCGTAGACCTACCGAGTGGGTATTATTTCCCTTCTGTTGCATCCTTAGCACCATCATTGGCTGCATTGCTTCCATCCGTCGCGTTGCCGCCTGCACCTGCATCACCAGATTTATTCTCGGTGCTGCCTTCAGGAGTAGTAGCACCACTGTTCTCTGGCTGCCCCTCAGTTCCTTCTGCTGCCGGAGCCTTAGGAAGATCGATGCTCTTGATTTTTCCTTCCAGTTCGGTGCTCATGAAGTTCGTGATCGTGTCAGAAGCCAGCTTGTTCTTCAGACCATCCTTCTGCTCTGCAGTCAGCTTGTCGAAGCTCGCCTCATTCCGGGATTCCACCTTGATGATGTGGTAGCCGTACTCTGTCTCTACTGGCTCACCGATCTCGCCCACTTTTTGTGTCTTAGCTGCTTCCTTAAAGGCCTCTACCCATTGTCCCACTGGCGAATTTTCATACAATCCGCCGTTCTCGGCAGAGCCTGGGTCCTCAGAGTATTTCTTGGCAATTTCTGCAAAGTCTGCCCCATTATCGAGCTTGTCCTTCACTTCTTTTGCCAGCTTGAGCGCTTCTTCCTTCGGACGCTCTTTATTGGTCTTCGGATCTGTGAAATTAATCAGTACATGGCGCACAGATGCAGTTGTGAACTGGTCGATGTTAGTCTCGAATTCCTTTTTCACCTGCTCGTCCGTCACCTTGTTCGTCTCACTCTTGATTACAGTCATGATCCGTGTCATATAATTCTTCACATCTTGCTCGCTCAGCTTCTGATCCGTCAGCATCTTCTGGAATTGCTCCTCGCCGACCGAATTTTTGAAATTCGCGAACTGCTCTTCCGCGCTCTTGGCTCCATCCTGCTGCGCTTTTTCATCTGCTTGACCTGCAAGATACTTATACGCAATCTCTTGCTTCACGATGGTCTCGCGGAACTCATCCATAGCCAGCATTTGTTCATACTCTGGATACAGCATCTTCATCATGCCCAGCTCCAGATTGAATTCATTCTCGGTAATTTGACCACCGTCATAAGTGGCAACCACCTTGCTGTTATCCTGCTGCTCCTGCGTCTGATCACCCTTCTGTCCACAAGCAGCTAGCAGCGATACCGCCGCTACTACTGCAAGCGTCAGCAGCAACGTCCTCCAGGATTTCAGTCTATTTGACAACATCCAAAAGTTCCCCCTTTAAATTAAAAGCTTCCTTCATGGAGCTTAGGAATTCCTCAAGCAGTTCCATAAGCTGACGATCGCCTAGACCCGCGCCTTTTATAGCAACGGTCATAGGAACCCCTTGATCAAATTGTACACGTCTTTCAAAGCGATTGCCAATCTGGGCAATTCCGGAAGGCTGAATCGCCTTTTCCTGCCCTTCATAGAAGCGCAAAACCATCTGATCAGCACGCTGAGTAAGTGACTCGATTCCATAAGCTCTTCCGTACACCTTGATCCTTGCGACTGCCAGTAGATTCACCACCGCCTCCGGCAAGTCCCCGAAACGGTCCACCAGCTCCTCCTCCAGCTCTGTCGCCTCCTGGAAGCTACTGATTGCTGCCACCTTCTTATAGATCTCAATCTTCTGAATACTATCGTAGATATAATCGCCAGGGAGATACGCATCAATGCTCAGATCAATGCTGGTCTTCCAATGCTGTGTCTGCTCAGGCTCTTCCCCGAACATAGTGACCTTACGTTTATTAATCTCTTCAGCAAGCATCTGTGAATATAGATCAAAGCCGACAGAAGCAATAAATCCGTGCTGCTCTGCTCCAAGCAGATTACCCGCTCCACGTATAGAGAGGTCCCGCATCGCAATCTTGAAGCCTGAACCGAGCTCTGTGAACTCCTTGATCGACTGCAGACGCTTCTCTGCAACCTCTGTCAGTACCTTGTCCCGCTGGTAGGTGAAATACGCATATGCAATCCGATTCGATCTGCCCACGCGGCCACGAAGCTGATACAGCTGAGACAAGCCCATCTTGTCAGCATCATGCACGATAAGGGTATTCACATTAGGAATATCTACACCCGTCTCAATAATGCTGGTACTCACCAGCACATCATATTCACCATCCAGGAAGTCCAGAATGGTCTTCTCAAGCTCCGACTCCGACATCTGTCCATGACCGATTCCCACGCGGGCCTCAGGAACCAGAGCATTGATCTCGGCAGCCATCTCCTGAATGCCTTGAACACGGTTGTACAGGTAATACACCTGACCGCCGCGAGCCAGCTCTCGTTCAATAGCCTCACGTACTAGCGCCTGGCTGTGCTCGACAACATATGTCTGAACCGGGAAACGATTCTCTGGTGGTGTCTCAATGACCGACAAATCACGGACTCCCAGCATAGACATATGAAGCGTACGTGGAATCGGTGTAGCCGTCAGCGTCAGCACGTCCACATTGGTCTTGAGCCGTTTCAGCTTCTCCTTATGAGTTACACCGAAGCGTTGCTCCTCATCCACAATCAACAGACCTAGATCCTTGAAGATCAGGTCCTGCGACAGCAGGCGATGCGTACCGATAACAATATCAACGGTACCCTGCTTCACACCTTTGATCGTCTCATTCTGCTCCTTGCGTGAGCGGAAGCGGCTGAGTACCTGGATATTGAATGGATACCCAGCGAACCGCTCTACGAATGTCTCATGATGCTGCTGAGCCAGAATAGTAGTCGGTACAAGCACAGCGACCTGCTTGCCCTCGATAGCCGACTTGAAGGCTGCCCGAATGGCAACCTCTGTCTTGCCATAGCCTACATCACCGCACAGCAGACGATCCATGGGACGACTCATTTCCATATCCTTCTTGATCTCTTCAATTGCACGAATCTGATCACGAGTCTCATCATAAGGGAACATGGCCTCGAATTCTTGCTGCTCTGGTGTGTCCTTCTCGAAGCCATAGCCAGGGGAGGACTGTCGATCAGCATAGAGCTTGATAAGGTCATCAGCAATATCCTGAACCGAGCTGCGGACTTTATTCTTGACTCTCGTCCACTCATTGCCACCCAGCTTGTAGATCTTGGGCTCCTTCTCCTCTGAGCCCACATACTTCTGAATCAAATCAATCTGCTCAATTGGTACAGATAGCTTGTCACCGCCAGCGTACAGAATGTGCATGTAATCCTTGTGTATGCCTCCGACCTCAAGGGTGCCAATACCAAGATATTTACCAATCCCGTGATTCTGGTGAACGACATAGTCGCCGATCTTCAGCTCGCTATAGCTCTTGATCCGCTCTGCATTGTCTACATGGCGTCCTTGCTTACGTGCCTTGCGTTGCTTCTGCGAGAACATCTCGCCCTCGGTTATGACGGCTAGATGAATAGACGGCATTTCAAAGCCGCTCTGCAGATTGCCAATCAGCATCGTTGGCTCTGGAATATCATAATCCTGCAGCACACGGCGAATCCGATCAAGTCGATCCTCTCCGTTAGCCAGCATAATAACCTTGGTACCCGCCTTGATCCAGCGCTCCATTTCCGATTTCAGAACATTCATCTGTCCATGAAAATCCTGCATGGCACGGCTGATAAAGTTCAGAATATTCTGCGGCTGTGTATGTGGTACTTGGCGCAGGAACAGAGACATGAATAACGTCTGGAAGCGTCGTTGATACAATATGGTATCGCTAGATGCCCCTAATTCAAATTGGGGTAACGTCTTGCCGTTCTGCAATAGATGCAGATTCCATTCTGACTCATCACGTTCCAGCTGCTTGGCTGTCTCCAGCATCCGTGCTGGCTCGTCAATGATTAGAATCGTATCCTCCGGCATGTAATCCAGCAGTGTCTTGTGCTCTGGATAGAGGAGTGAGGCATATTTATATATTTCATCAAAGTATACCTGTTCCCGCAGCAGCTCAATCTCCTTCTGGATTTCCTCCTTCAGACGCTGCTTCGCCTGCCGATCTGTCGTCTTCTCGATCTGTTCTCCCAGCAGCATCGCAGCCTGGTCCGCTGCACGGCTCATTCGGGCCGGATCGGCAATGAGCTCTCTGCATGGAGTTACTATAATGGTCTGGACACGCTCTATGGATCGTTGGTCTCCTGGATCAAAGGTACGAATCGAATCAATCTCGTCATCGAACAGCTCGACCCGATAGGCTAACGAAGTCGTCATAGGATAGAAGTCAATAATTCCTCCACGCACACTCATCTCGCCTCGGGATTCCACCCGTTCTACCCGTTGATAGCCTAACTCCACCATACGTAGCAAGAACGAATCCAGTTGTACACTCTCTCCCTCTTTCAGCTCAATTCTAGCCCCCGCCATAACCTCTGGCACAGCAAGATAACGGCGAATGCCTGAATAAGGAGCGACAACTACGCCGCGAAAGCCCTGAGCACATTTGGTCAGCACATCGATCCGCTGGGACAACGTCTCAGGACTGGATACGGCAGCTTCAGCAGCTACCAGCTCATTGGCTGGGTATAACAGCACTTGATCGGATGAAAGCGCTTCCTGCAAATCATCCATGATTTTTTGTGCGGCGAACATATTATGCGTCATAATAAGTACTGGCCGCTTCGTCTCATAAGCTAGTGCTGCAATGAGCAGCTGACGAGCAGACCCGGATAGACCAGAAATAAGCTGCTCCTTCATCCCGGATGAAAGTCCGGCAGCAACTGATCCAAAATCGCTATCATTGGAAAAATCCTGAATAAGTGCTTGTAACAAAAAAGGCACCCCTTTTTACATTCATTTCATTCATACTCATCAATATCACTTGGAGGCATATGTATACGCCAGAACATATAAAACTCAAAAGAAGCCTCGGCAGCGCTGCCAAGGCTCCACAAGGCCAAGCTCATCTTGCCATGGTCAGGAAGACGGGGCCATCATTGTGCCATCTGGTTCTTATTGTAGCGGGTTGGCCAGGAGACTCAGCTCCGGATGATCTTCGAGATTCTCCCTACAGTAATCGCAAGTGATACGAACCGTAATCTCGCCGCTTGAATTATAGGCTATTATATCTCGCCGCTCGGACGGGGTCAAGAAATGGAAGCCGAGCCGTTCCTCTGATATATCGGGAGCATCAATTCGTCCAATGAACGTCCGGCAATGTCTGCATACATAATTAACTGCCATACATCTATATGCCTCCTGAAAGTCTTTTATACTGAACATGCCACATTCATGAATGATGTAGCCATGTCCATACTCTCAGTATGCCCGGAAAATGCCAATTTAGCCCTACCCGATCGTTGTGATGATCCTTCTCATTCTTACTCTCTGTTAATCGTCCTATTTGTTGAGCATTTACTTGTTGAATTTGGCCATCGTTCTTTCAAACGTCTCATTCAGACTGAATTCCAGTGCATCACAGGTCTCTTCAATCATGGAATCGAGCTGCTCCTTCTCCTTCTTGGGGAAGGTGGAGAGCACATAATCCACAATGGCATAGCCAGGCTCTGGGCGCGAGATTCCCATCCGAATGCGATTGAACTGCTGAGTACCTGTGTGCTGAATAATCGACTTGATTCCGTTATGTCCGCCTGCACTGCCTTGGTAGCGAAGACGAATCTTGCCGATTTCGGTGTCCAGATCATCGTATACGACGATTAAATCCTCAAGCGAAGCCTTATAATAATCCATATAGGCTCTAATGGACTCTCCAGACAGATTCATGTAGGTCATCGGCTTGATGATGACCGTCTTCACCCCGCCAATCATTCCTTCACCCACCAAGGCCTTGCATTTACTCTGATTAACAGCAATGCCGTGGCGTGCAGCCAGCCTGTCCAATGCCATGAAGCCGACATTGTGTCTAGTTTTCTCGTATTGTGGACCTGGGTTCCCTAATCCAACAATCCATTTCATTGCGGCTTCGCCTCTCTTTGCAGTTCTTATTTTTTTGATACAATAGTCTGTAATCTGTATATTGAATATATTGCATATTCCAGCTCTGAATAGGAAGGTGACAGCACATTCGAGACCCGTCAGATACACTATCATATGACAGCCATTTTCTGTATCATCTGAAGAACGCCGTTCCTGTCCAGGTATATGATGACACAGGTAAGCACATTGAACTTGGGCTCATAGCCCGGTTCAATGAATATTTCGTAGAGATTGGTGGTACTCTCTATCACCGCAAACGATTCACCTTTATCTCACGTCCTGGCTTTTGATCAAGCGGATAATCCAGCATCATATATTTACCATGCCAGCCGCACTATCCATGTATTCCCTGCAATCCTATGAGACACGCCGATAGGGGTTACTTTTTCCTGAATGGAAAAGTAACCCCTACGTCATACCCCGGTCTTCTTATTCGATTTCAAACAGCTTACTAATGGACAGTTCTTCATGAACACGGATAATGGCTTCACCCATTAACGGCGCCACGGAGAGGACCTTTAACTTACTCGTCGGATTCGGATGAATGATAGGAATCGTATCGGTTACCACCACTTCTTTGAGTGGAGCATTCTCAAGACGTTCCATAGCTGGACCCGATAGCACGGGATGGGTACAGCACGCGTAGACTTCCTTCACGCCGCCTTCCTTGAGTGCATTCGCACCAAGAACAATTGTACCAGCCGTATCAATAATGTCATCGATCAGGATGGCTGTCTTGCCCTCAATGTTACCGATGATATTCATCACTTCACTTACATTGGGCTCTGGACGACGTTTGTCGATGATCGCGAGCGGGGCATTCAGGAAATCAGCCAGCTTGCGCGCCCGGACTACGCCACCGTGGTCAGGAGATACGACAATGGGATTCTCAATCTGCTTAGAGCGGAAATATTGAGCCAGAATAGGTACCCCCAGCATATGGTCAACCGGAATATCGAAGAAGCCTTGAATCTGCATGGCATGCAAATCCATTGTTATGACACGGTGTGCACCGGCTTTCTCAATCAGGTTGGCCACCAGCTTGGCCGTAATCGGATCACGTGAACGTGCCTTACGGTCTTGTCGGGCATAACCATAGTAAGGAATAACAACGTTGATGCTCTTGGCAGAGGCACGCTTAAGCGCATCTACCATAACCAGCAATTCCATCAGGTTATCGTTGACTGGATTACAGGTGGATTGCACGATGTAGACGTGACATCCACGTACACTCTCGGACAATTTGACTTGAATCTCCCCATCACTAAATGAGGTGGTGTGGGACTCGCCCATTGGAATCCCGATATAATCTGCGATCTGATGGGCTAGCTTAGGATTAGAGTTACAGGTGAAAATCTTTAATTTGGAATCACAATAAGTCATTAATATAAACCCTCCGTGCTGGTTCATTCATTGGAATCTGATACACACTGTATTCATCTGCTGATTTTCAAATAACAACCGGGAAATGATGCCTACTATCACTGAATCAACTAGTGTATAACTGTCTATTTAGATGAATTGCCGCGTTCCTTTTTGGCTTTCGCCTGATTGCGAATTCTGTCCGCGTAGCCAGACTTGTTCTCTTGACGGCTGCGAGCAATCGCTAGGTCGTTGTCAGGAACGTCCGAGGTGATTGTGGAGCCTGCCACGACATATGCGCCCTTACCGATGTGGACTGGAGCGATCAGATTCACGTTGCTGCCAATGAATGCATCGTCTTCAATCTCTGTAATGGATTTATTATATCCATCGTAATTCACCGTTATTGCACCGCACCCTATATTTACATTCTTACCCACTTTCGCATCCCCTATATAGCTAAGATGCGACACTTTAGAGTTGTCATCAATTGTTGCATTTTTGACCTCTACGAAATCGCCAACCTTGACGTGCTCGCCCAAACGAGAGCCAGGACGCAAATATGCAAATGGACCGACAGATGTACGCTGTCCCACCTCTGCATCATCCAGAACGGAATAGCGAATTTCCACATGATCATGCACAATCGTATTTGTCAGATTCGCATTCGGTCCAACGACGCAGAACTCACCGATACGAGTGGTGCCTGTGAGAATCGTCCCTGGATGAAGTACGGTATCTGCTCCAATCTCCACCTCACTACCAATATACGTGGAAGCCGGATCAATGACTGTTACTCCGCCTAGCATATGGCGACGAACGATGCGCTCCTTCATGTAACGCTCAGCTTCTGAGAGGGCTACCCGGTCATTCACACCGATGGACTCGGCCGGATCATGAGCCAAATACCCCTCGACGGCTTCACCTTCACCGCGCAAAATGCCGATTACATCCGTCAGGTAGTACTCTTGCTGCGCATTTTGATTCGTGACCTGTTCGAGCGCCTTGAACAACTTGGCATTATCAAAGCAGTACGTACCCGTGTTGATTTCGCTAATAGCATTTTCTTCTGCCGAGCAATCCTTCTGCTCTACGATCTTGATGACAGAACCTGCCTTATCGCGTACGACACGCCCATAACCATGTGGATCTGGCAATTCAGCTGTCAGTACAGTAGCTGCAGCACCCTTGCTCTCGTGATGAGCAATAAGCCCCTCTACCGTCTCCGGTGTAACGAGTGGCGTATCTCCGCAGATAATGATGGTAGTGCCCTTTTCTTCACCCAAGAGGGCCTTAGCTTGCTTGACTGCATGACCAGTACCCAGTTGCTCCTGCTGCAGAGCATACTCCGCCTTGTCTCCCAAATATCCCTGTACGGCTTCTGCACCGTGACCTACAATCACGACTGTGCGTGTCACGCCAGCTTCACGAATTGTATCATGAACGTGGCCGACCATTGGCTTGCCGCATACGGGATGCAGCACTTTGTAGAGCTTGGACTTCATACGCTTTCCTTGCCCTGCGGCAAGAATCACAGCCATCCTTTTCAAGTGCTTATCCTCCAATCCTTTAGCTCAACCTTTTGCTGCATTCAGCTATATTTCACATTACAGGAATCCAATTCTTGATGGTTGCTTCATCGAATTTGCTCAAGATATGCTGCCTCAAGATTAGCCCTTCATGCTGTTGCCTATAGTCAATACCATAAAGATTATATTTTATATTAGCCAAAAAGAAAAGAGAGCCACAGTTCGTGGCTCTCTTTTCTTCAAAACCCCAATCGCGTCCAAGTTGTATCTTAGGCGCCTTCTTCGATTACTTCTTCTTCCTCCACAGCTGCCCGCTCGTACTCTGCCAGGACTGCAGCCTGGATTTTCTCACGGGTACCAGAGGAGATTGGGTGGGCAATATCGCGGAACTCCCCGTCCGGGGTGCGCTTGCTTGGCATAGCCACGAACATTCCATTGTTACCATCAATGACACGAATGTCATGCACGACAAACTCTCCATCGATCGTAATGGAAGCAATCGCCTTCATTCTCCCTTCCGAGTTCACGCGGCGAAGTCTTACATCCGTAATTTGCATGTGTTGTATTCACCACCTTTTTCCAATAAGGACTTGGTGTATAATTCCACACGCCGGAGCAAATTCCTTCTTTTTTTGTACAATTTGTATCCTGAAATCAGGAAAATTTTTCAATACCCTCAATTTTTGCCTGTTACAAGGGCATTTTTATGGAATATGACAATTTAATGTCAGCTGAAGTAATTACCAAGCTGCACGTTAATTTGCTTGCTACGTGCATCCACCGCCGTCAGACGGGCCAATGATACATAATCGTGCAACAGCCGTTCCTCACTATGCACCTCACCAGACTCGACCAGCACGCCAACACCTGCTACCGTAGCATTGAATTCTTGCAGCAGGTCAACCATACCCTGGATCGTGCCGCCTGCCTTCATGAAATCATCCACGATCAGTACACGCGATTTCTCGCGGAGGGCTCGACGGGATAGAGACATCGTATGTAGACTCTTCTGAGAGCCGGATACATAGTTGATACTTACCGCTGAACCTTCTGTCACCTGATGATCCCTTCTTACAAGGACTACCGGTAGATTCAGCTGCGCACCTGTAGCATATGCCAGTGGAATCCCCTTCGTCTCGACAGTCATGACTACATCAATACTCTTCTCTGCGAAGGCTGTGGCAAAGATCTTGCCAGCTTCATTCATCATCGCGGGCTGACCCAACAAGTCGGACATATACAGATAGCCCCCAGGCAGAATCCGGTCAGGCTGCTCCAATTGCTTACACAGCTCCTCTGCAAAGGTCAGGGCATGCTCCGTGGACAGCCTTGGAATCAGCTTCACTCCACCCGCAGCTCCAGCCAATGTCAGCAGCTCTCCCGTGCCATCATCCTCAAATACTTCCTTGATAATCGCCAAGTCCTCGCTAATCGATGACTTCGCAGCTCCATAACGATCCGCGAAATAAGTGAGGGGCACAAGTGTGTGCGGTCTAGCAAGCAGGAACTGGGTCATCTCAACTAAGCGTGCGCTTCTTTTTAATTTTTTCACGTGAGATTCCTCGCTATCTTATCATCCTTGCTGGGTCAGGGTCACATATCCCGTATGACGAACCCCTTCACAGGCATAAATGTTGCTGGTTTTCATTAAAATCCGAATATTTATATTAAAATATAACATTTTTGTACGTGTATACACAAGTTAATCTGCAAAATCTTGTACAAGCCTCTGCTGATCAATACACACTTCACTCTAATCAGGTCAACAATCTGACCGCATGAACCTCTTTACAGAAGCCGCGTAGCCCATTATAGATCCTCGGAATCTTCGCTTCCTTCGATACGAGACCAAATACGGTTGGTCCGCTGCCCGACATCAGCACCCCATCTGCTCCCAGGCGAACCATAGCTTCCTTCAGGTGCCTTACCTCCGGGTGCAGGTTCAGCGTTACATCCTCCAGTACATTGCCAAGCTCGTTACATATGTCATGAAATGAGCCTGTGCGCAGGGCAGCTTCCATCCGTGCTGCAGAAGGATGATGCTGTATCCGGTCCGCACGCACGCGTCCATATACCTCCGCAGTAGACACATTAATTGGTGGCTTGGCGAGGACAATCCAGCACTGAGGAGGGTTCGGCAGAGGCGTCAATAGCTCCCCGCGACCTGTCGCAAGGGCCGTGCCTCCCGTAATGCAGAACGGTACATCAGAGCCCAGCTGTGCTCCCAGCTCTCTCAGCTCCTGATCCGGTATGCCGAGCTTCCATAACCGATTCAGACCCCGCAACGTAGCTGCAGCATCACTGCTGCCACCTGCCAGGCCTGCTGCCACCGGAATCTTTTTATCCAAATGTATGTATACCCCAGTTTTCACATCATAACGTTCCTTGATTAACCTTGCTGCTTGGAATGCCAGGTTCTTCTCATCCAGCGGAATATAGCCAGCTTGGCTGGAGATCATGATCGTATCTCGTGGAAGCTCATGCATTTCCAATCGGTCTGCCAGATCAACCATTGTCATGATCATCTCAACTTCATGATATCCGTCATCCCTTTTACGCAGTACATCAAGCATCAAGTTAATTTTAGCTGGAGCTTTTTCGTATATTTTCAAGGCGTTCACCCGTCCTCACCTTTCCATCAAGACAACTTAACATATTATATCAGAACATAGCTGTCAAGCATAGAAGAGGCAGCATGGCATTAAGTAATCGCTTACATTATAATAAATACCTTTTCTTCTATCACACTTCAAGTTCTCAATCTAAGCCTCACTTATGCATGCATTACAACGGAAGAAGACTCCGGTCACTTCACCGGAGCCTTCCCAGCAACACTTTAAGGCTTACGGGCAGCAGCCTGCTCTGCCAGTTGAATCGCACGCTTGACCATATTGCCAGCATCCTTCGCCTTAATGCCACCCCAACCTTCTTGCTGTACTGTCTCATAGAAGCCCAGATCCTTCGCTAACTCATACTTTAGCTCCTCAGACATCACGCTGCGTCTTCTCCGGCTCATGAAGGCACCTCCCTCAGTAATATGAAAATCAAGAGTACGGGATCTTACCGACGTTAGTATGCCTGCTCATGAACGGAGCTATACAGACCAAAGCTGATTATGAAGTGCAGCGTAGGATACCTAAGAGGAGCAGCTGTGACAAATACAAAATACATGCTCATCCATAATCGAGGAAAGAAAAAACTGCACCCCTTAGGGATGCAGTTCTCTCTATACGATACACAACCAACAAAGGTTATGCTTGAGAATATTCAATGGCGATCTCGCCTTCAGGATCATAAATGCTTACTTCCACCGATTCCGTCAGGATATCGGCATAGCTGTAGGACACACGCTTGAAGGTCTGCTGCTCCTGATCCAGCTTTACAATAAATACAGAAGGGTACGTTTCTTCCAAGACACCAGTTCGTTCAACGGTCTTACGGCGTCCGCCGTTAGCCCGTAGCAAAATCTTTTGCCCAACATGTGCATCGAGACTGCGTTTGATATCCAATAGCGAGTTTTTTGCCATTGCTAACGACCACCTCTTTCCTTGTCCATTATAACAAAGAAGATAACCGATGTCAAATCAAAACAATAATTATAACAACTACAAAAATATATTGTCAATTGTTTTTTTTGCACAAAAAATAAAAGCCCCCATATGGAGCTTTTATCGTCACCATTTTGCCTATTATTCGATTAGACTTTCGTTTGAGTACAGAGCAAATAACAGGCTTAATCATTCGTTCTGTGCTGTCCTGATTCTCTAGTTGAACTCCATTTGCATGTATGGCAAAATGCTCAGATGGCTGACGGCGTAACCTTCAAGGTAGATAGATCCTCAAGCCTTGGCAGACCGACACGATAACTACCTCTTGTCTCGATTCCACCGACACCCTGGCTACCACTAATCGTATGATGGAAAATATCCGACATGCTGACCGTCTCCCGAATCGAGGTAAATGACGCCTTAGCTGCAATATAGACCGGGTCTAGCGCATGAATGAGCACCCGACCGGGGGAACTGGCAAAATTAGCTCCAGAGCGAATAAGCGCCTCAAAATGAGACTGACATGCCCCTGCTACGATCGTAAGCCCATCCAGATTCTTCTCATACTGCCGCGCTACCTGGATGGCAGCTACGAAATTCTGCGAATTTTTATAGCTGGACAGACTGCTAAGATCATAAGGAACTCTTTGCTTCAGCACGCCGTCGTGTCCGGTTATGACTACGATGCTGGGCCTTGAGCGTGGAAGCAGACGATACAGGGTATCGGCCATGGCCGACTCATGCACATGATATCCCTCTGCGGGCACACGCAGCTGCTTATACAGATTCAGGCTTTTATTCAGATAGTTCGCATCGCCATCTAGATGCAGCACCTTCCCCGGCAGCTCGAAGTAGGATATATGCGAATCTTGACTTTGCTCCGACAATATCGAACGACTTCTCTCCATCTGGTGCTGTCGATCCTGCTGCAGATGGGACAGTGATTGATTCGCCTTGATGTATGCCTTTCTCGTTTTGTCGCTCATAGATGCAGCCGGGACCTTGACCAGGTCGTTCACGGGGGAATCGGCAAGCAATCGAAATTCTGTCCCCTTGATAATGGCCTTATCTTGCCGGATACCCTCTACGCGAAATGTCACATCTCCGCCATACGATCTCCGAACGACCAAGTCTCCTAATGTCATCACACTGTATCACCCCTCCTTCATGGTATGGGGCAGTTGCCCGATTGGTTACCATCCGGAGGATTATTATTAGCGAATGCCTGCTTCCAGCAAGACATCGCTCAGACGGGCAAATTCTGCTACGCTGAGCGTCTCACCACGTCTTGTAGGGTCAATATCCGCCTTCCCAAGTAGCGGCTCAAGCTCGTCCCTGTTCTCCTTCGTGAAGAACTTGCTCTTCAGGTTGTTCGCAATCGTCTTGCGACGCTGGGCGAAGCAAGCATGAATAACCTCGAAGAAATGCTGCTCATCCATAACCTCAACTGGCGGCTTCTCACGCACACGTAGACGAATGACGGCAGACTCTACATTAGGCTGCGGGATGAATACCGTATGGGGCACAATACATACCATTTCCGGGATGCTGTAATATTGTACAGCTATGCTCAGGCTACCATAGTCCTTCGTCCCTGGTGAAGCGGCCATCCGCTGTGCCACTTCCTTCTGAATCATGACTACAATGTTCTCCAGTGGGAGCTTCTCCTCCAGCAGCTTCATCAGGATTGGCGTTGTTACGTAATAAGGCAAATTAGCGACAACACTAACCCGTTCTACCTCGGCAAAATCCTCAGCAAACACCGTCTTCAGATCAAGCTGTAGCACATCTCCATGACGAACCTTCACGTGGCTATAAGGCTCCAATACCTCAGACAGAATCGGTAGCAGTCGCTGGTCAATCTCAACAGCCGTGACACGCTTGGCGGTCTGTGCCAGCTTCTCGGTGAGCGCCCCAATGCCTGGACCAATCTCCAAGGCTCCCTTAGTATCATCCAGTTCGGCGGCCGCGACAATATTTCTCAGAATATTCTGGTCAATCAGAAAGTTCTGCCCTAGACTTTTCTTGAAGGAAAAGCCATGGCGCTGAATGATCTCCTTTGTACGCCGGGGTGTTGCGATATCTTCGAATCCTTTCATGCCATCACAGTCCTTCACCTTCAATTTTATTTAATGCGTCCAGGAACTCCTCCCGGCTAATCTGAAATACCGTTAGCCGCTTATGGAGCTGCTTTCCGTTACAATATCCGATCCCTAATTCGTTACCCAGCGCCATCCGTCTGGCTGAGGCCCGGGGATGGGTGATCAAGCCTGCCTCAATCAGATCACTCCAAGCGATCGTCGGCTCCGCCTCGTCCACCGTCGTGCGCACACGCTCCAGCGCGTGACGAATGGCTTCGGGAGAGGCATTCTCCACTCCGATATCTCCCTTGTGCGTCGCCTCGGACTCGGGGATGAACGCCTGCTTACAGCCAGGCACCTTGGAGGTAATAATCTTGCGGATACGTTCTCCCGCATGATCCGGGTCCGTCAGCACAATAACGCCTCTGCGTTGCTGGGCAAGGGCTATTTTTCGTATGGTCATCGCATTGATGGCAGAGCCTCCGGTCTCGATCGTATCCGCCTCTACAGCGCGTTTGATGGCTACTGTATCGTCCCGTCCCTCCACCACGATAACTTCCTTAATCATCTCGTGCCTTCCTTCCTGAATAGGGGCCACGACACGACATGCATTCGTATGGGCTCCAACGTACATATGAACAAACAAAAAATAAGAAGAGAGTATTCACCCTCTTCTTAAGTATACATAATCTTGATCTTATACTATCCTAATGGACACCTGTAATACAAGCTATGTCCAGAAGACACTAGTTCAGCTCTGGCTTCACGGGTCCGATGACATATACGGTAATCCCTGACTTACGCCCGAAGTTAAGCGCATGATTCAGATTATCGTAGTACACGTCAATTTTGTTGCCTTTAATGGCTCCGCCTGTATCCTCTGCACGACGGAAGCCTAATCCCTCAATATAGACCCACCAGCCGATCGGTACTACATTCGGGTCTACTGCAATCGTGCGGCCCTCGGTTACGCGTGTACCGGAAGCCGTACGTGTACCAATGCCAGGCTCCTGAGAGGAGTATGCTGTCATGGATACATTGTTGAGTACCTTTTTATATTTAAAATCAATTCCAGCTTTACTTACGACATTATTGCCCGTGCTTGCTACGCTAGCACTTACCGTCTTGGCATTAGCTGGTCCCGTGGAGGCTGCGAGCACCACTGGCTTCTTCGTGCCGACTGCAACCACTCTGTCGACCCGGTTCGTGGCTACCTCTTTGCTGACCATCCGTTTGGAGATGAGTACACCGTCATGGTACTCCTTCTCAATATTCTGAATCATAACTCCAGCCTTGCCGCTACGAAGGACGCGATTATCCCCCTTGAACAAGCTTGGGTCGGCTGTCTTAATGACCTGAAACGGAATCTCGGCTTCCTGCTCAAGCGATTGCGTCGTTACCCGAACGATTTTTATATCCATGTTAGACGAAACTTGGGTATCGAGTGCCGGAGTGACAATGTCCTTGGAGGACACTTTATACCCCAGAGACTTCACTGCGTCCCCAACTGTCTTCTCAGTGGTGTATAGTGTCTTGCTCTGATGATCAGCCGTGATTTGCACAGGTGCAGCACGCTTGATCACCACTTCGTCCCCATCCTGAATTGCCCCATTCAGTGGCATGGAGATCATGTCATGCGGTTCGAGAGTAATATTTTCTTTCTGCAGCAATTCATGCAGCAGCGCTTCGCGTGTCTCCAAGGTGACAGCCTCACCATCAATAACGAGAGACACCTGCTTCTTGTCTTGAATGTACACCAGAATAGAGATCATGGTAATTAATGCGACTAGAAAAAGTGCAACCAGCGTAGTCCGATTGATTTTTCCATACTTCCATCGCAACGCGTAAGACATGCTGGATGAGCGTGACTCATGGGTCTCCCCTTTTTGGAAAATGCCCACTTCTCCGTCCCTCCTTACATAGCCTCGCCGTCTGGAATGATGCAAACTTGAAATAGACGCGACTATACCAGATTTTCTACAGGACCACCTCGGAACTTCCCGATGTCCTGCATCATGTTCCCGTCTTCGCAGCATGCGCCATCTACATCAACTTCAAGACTGTAGATTGGACATCACTCCCGAACATAGGCCACAAGCAAAAAAAGCCAAAAAAAGAGCAAGAGAGCTCTTTCGTGGCTTCCACTGATGACTGATGCGGAAATTCATGCACGAGGTTGCTTCTCTCTTGTTACGCTTACGGGGTTAGCTGTCGGGTTCGGACGTAGAGATCGCCCTAGTTCCAGTTATCCGCTCAGGGCGGACACCTTCACATTCACCCCGAAGACCCAAAAAAGAAATCGATGCACAGCTGACAGACAGCGTGCGATTCGGTTCCCCCGTTCTCCAGGTTGGAGACTCAGCGAGACTGGTTCACGAAGTGAGTTGCTTCGATCACGACTTAGGACCTAAATCGTGAACAACAATTCACTGTTGAAATGATATCCTGTTTGTAACCATGTTGTAAAGCGGCTTTCAAGTGTGTTTTTCTAAATAATCGGTTAAAATATTGTAATATTCTCGATTTTACTGCAACAAATTCATGATTGTCTTCGTCTATCTCTTTTTTTCAGCTTGTTTTCTCTTCCTTGCTCACAATGCCAAATCGTTCCAGTCCGTTTTTAGTAGTAATTTCGGCCATTTCCTCCAGTGAAATCCCCTTAATGTCAGCTGCTGCTTCAGCCACATATTTTACATAGGCACTTTCGTTTCGCTTTCCTCGGAACGGATGTGGAGTCAGGTATGGAGCATCCGTCTCGATCAGTAAGCGATCCAGTGGTACCTTTTCTAACACTTCCTTTGGTTGACGTGCATTCTTGAATGTAATCGGTCCCCCGAAGGAGAGATGAAAGCCCATGTCGAGGCACAATTTCGCGGTCTCCCAGCTACCAGAGAAGGAGTGCATGATTCCGCCGACATCTCCTGCCTTCTCTTCGCGAAGAATTTTGACAATATCCTCATGTGCATCCCGATTATGAATGACAATCGGCATGCTGAGCTCACGAGCCAGTCCAATCTGCCGACGAAGTACCTGGTGCTGGATGTCCTTCGGAGATGTATCCCAGTAATAATCCAGCCCAATCTCTCCGATAGCCACTACTTTGTCATGTTTGCACAGCTCCGCAATCCATTCCAGATCGCCTTCCTTCATATCAATAGCATCGACAGGATGCCATCCAATAGCGGCGTAAATGAAATCGTACTTTTCGACAAGCTCCATAGTCGTTGGGATCGTCTCACGATTAAAACCGACATTAACCATTCGGGTGACACCAGCCTCGACAGCCCGTGCAATGACTTGCTCTTGATCCTCTTTGAATTGGGACGCATCTAAATGTGTATGTGTGTCGAATAATTGCATGACTGACTCCTTTCCATATTACAGCACAGACTTACAGCAAAGCGCTCAAATATTCAGACAAGACTCATCGTATTTTTTCTTTTTTTCAATAATTTGCAATAATCAGTTTTAGGCATGGCCGTTTACAATTTATAGACAAATGGGTGATCATTTAACAAATAGCTTTTGAATATCATGCGGTAACTGATCTTTGACGGCTTCCAGCTTCATATGCGGGTAATACAGATGGTACTTGCCGCGATGAATGCCGCTGATGGAGCGCACAATATCAGACACCTCCGATATTTCTCTTACGGTGTCTTTACTGCCCAGCAGCAGAATTTGATTCTCGGTCGAGCCATTCTTTCTGAACACATCATAAGGAAGATCGGTCGGAAAATCAATTTCCAAGTCATAATCGGGGTTCAGCCCCACATCGCGTAATGCTTCACGAATATGATCGACCTTATCCATATCCAGACATTCCAGCTGTATATATTTATACAGTCTGCGATCCAGAAACCGGCTGCACAGATCACTAAGAATCGGGTCATCCTCGAATCTCCATTGGTTAAAGGTCGTCTGGATCAACGCCTCATCGAGCATTAAATATTGCTGCACGGTCACATGACCATCAATGAGCTGCGGAATCGGCTCCAGCATGAACTTGAAGCCGTAATCCTGATAGCGTAGCTCCTTAAGTCTTCTGAAGATTTGACGCAATAGTATTTCAGAGCTACGGGTCACTGGATGAAAATAGATCTGCCAGTACATCTGGTATCTGGACATGAGATAATCCTCAACCGCATGCATTCCTGACTCTTTGACAACAATCCTGCCCTGATGAGGACGAAGAAGCCTCAGGATACGATCCAGATCAATCGTTCCATAATTGACACCTGTCATATGGGCGTCTCGCAGCAGATAATCCATCCGATCCGCATCCAGCGGACTCGTGACAAGGTTCACGACGATGGGCTTATCGTAATCCTTGGCAATGACGGCTGCTACCTTCTCGGGGAAATCAGGAGCTATATCCTTCAGAACTTTATTGATCTCTGTATCGCCGAGTACAATCCGACATGTCCAATCCTCATGATGCATCTGAAAAGCTTCTTCTATAGAATGCGAGAATGGACCATGTCCCACATCATGGAGCAATGCGGCACACAGAGCTACCAGCTTCTCTTCCTTGGGCCAGTCCGGATAATCACCGCGTTCAAATTGGGAGATAATCCGCCGTGTAATCTCATATACCCCTAAAGAGTGTGAGAATCGGCTATGCTCGGCACCGTGGAAGGTCAGGTAGGAGGTTCCTAGCTGTCTTACACGGCGAAGCCTTTGGAATTCAGGTGTGTTAATAAGCCTCCATATGGCCACTTCCTGAACGTAAATGTAATTATGTACAGGGTCCTTGAATACTTTTTCTTCTGTCAGAGGGTTTTGGAATCCACTCATGAGGTATCCACTCCTTTAACTCTATTTTATTCCAAAAACTTGATTACACAACATTCACCTGTTTTATCACTATTTTCTTGTCGGTTTCGACACAAAATGTCGAATAGTGTCGAATTATAGATTTTTCCAGTTTCCAAATCGACAAATTCAGCAAACTGCGATTTTAACTGTTTTTTCTGCGTATTCAGCGAATTTTCAGTTGTTTTATTAGAAATTTTAACCTTTGTCGTTATTTTATAGGTTGACTGTTTTGGGAATGGTTGGTATAGTGTATATCATAAAAGATAAAATAATGTCGAAACTTGACACTTATACTTTTGATACGGCGAGAGGAGCCTGATGATCTATGATGAAATCTACGGGTATTGTGAGAAAAGTTGATGAGCTTGGACGCGTTGTAATTCCAATCGAGTTGCGTCGTACGTTGGGTATTGGGGAGAAGGACGCTCTGGAAATCTATGTAGATGGAGAGCGCATTATGCTCAAAAAATACGAGCCTGCATGTATCTTCTGCGGCAATGCCGAGAACGTTACATATTTCAAGGGTAAAATCGTATGTAATGAATGTATTTCTGAAATTCCAACACCTGTGACAAAATAAGATTTATAGTATATAATTAAATTATACCTATTGTTAATTCTAACCTTTTCATATCTCCTTGTTGCCTTCCACGGGTAAGAACCCACTCGTGGAAGGCCTTTTTTTTGTCTAAGGAGCATTTAGGGGTTGGATAACTGCCCTGAATCATAGCAATCGTACAAATCCCCTCGTTCACGATAGAGTGCCCTCAGTGTAGACTCTTCATTTCGCACATTCCTGTCACAGAATTACAACAGTGCATTGTATACGTCTCGCTTAGAGATCGATCGGTCTGAAGCTGTACGCTTCATGGCCTCTTTCCGGTTCAGCCCTTGCTGCTCATATTGAGTCACATGTTCAGCCAAGCTCAGCTCCTGCCACCAGGCCTGACGCTCTTGCTCCTCGGCTTCCTCACTCTTCCCCTCCAGCACCAGGCAATATTCGCCCAGTGGTGGATGCTCTTTCAGCCACTGTAGACATTCCTCGGCTGTTCCGCGCAGCCATTCCTCATGTCTTTTCGTAAGTTCACGTGCTAATACGACTTTTCTTGCACCAAGCGTCTCCTGAATAACTCCAAGTGTCTTGGCAATTCGATGCGGGGATTCGTAAAAGAGGACCGTGCCATGGGAAGCTCCAAAGGATTGCAGCAGCTCCTGAAGCTCCTTGCGTTCGCGAGGGGGGAATCCAGCAAAAGTAAACCGATCGGTATCAAGCCCTGAGGCAATCAATGCAGACAATGCCGCATTCGCTCCGGGGATCGGTACGACCGAGATTCCAGCATCCAAGGCCAGCTTCACCAGATCCGCTCCTGGATCAGAAATCGCTGGTAGCCCGGCATCACTCACAAGGGCCAAATTTTTTCCTTCTATTATATATCTGATTAGTTCAGGCCCACTTGCTGCCTTATTATGCTCGTGATAGCTGAATAGCATCTCTGGTGATATGTCAAAATGTGTAAGCAGCTTTCGCGTCTGCCTCGTGTCCTCCGCCGCAATAATATGACATTCCTTCAACACCTTCACCGCTCGAAATGTCATATCATCCAGATTGCCGATCGGAGTGGCCACAAGATACAGTATGCCCTGTTCCTGTTCCCCATCCAAAAAGCTTTTTTGCACCGTAGCAGCCATGCTTATTCCTCCTTCTGCCCTGTATAGATCTCCAGCATCTCTGGTGTGTACTGATTTCTGCCCTCACCTTCATACGCAATGAGCGGCGGGAGCAGCCGCACATCTGGCTTGCCATCCCGTAGTGCCTCAATCAAGACGATATTCGCCTCTGCCTGAGGCCGTGGATGGACGAATCGAATTCGTTTGGGCTCCAGACGATACTCACGCATTAAGGAGATAATCTCCCCCAGCCGCTGTGGCCGATGCACCATCGTTACCTTTCCACCCGTACGAATAAGCCTTGTACAGGCCTGAATAACCTCCTCTAGGGTGCAGTGCAGCTCATGGCGTGCGATGGCTTCATGGATATTAACCTTGAGATCGCTACCATTCAAAGGCATATAAGGCGGATTCACCGTAATCGCATCATACACACCATGTCCGGTAACCTCGAATAGCTGACGCAGATCGCCTTCACGAATCGTAATTACATTCTCTAGTCCGTTCAGAGCTACACTCCGACGAGCCATATCTGCAAGTCGTGGTTGAATCTCGATGCCTTCAATCTGTGCCTGTGTCCGAGTCGTTAATAAGAGCGGCACAACCCCGTTGCCTGTACACAGGTCGAGAATCTTCCCTCTTTTCGGAATACCTGCAAATCTCGCTAGTAGTACAGCGTCCATAGAGAAGCTGAATACTTCCTCACTCTGTATGATTCGAAGATCGTGTGTCAGCAAATCATCAATTCGTTCAGAGTCGTTAAGCGGTTCATTTATCATCAAACGTTCCCTTCCTTTTCTGCAGCCCTCACGCGATATGTCTAGTGTAATTGTTCTGTTTCCTTACAAAAAAACCGTAGGCACGTGTCCTACGGCTTGATGTTATTTATTCAAAAATGACAGACAAAATAGGCAGTCGCCCTCGGTTCGTAAATGTCCGTAATAAACATTGCATATATGAAAGCCTTCATGATACAGTCTCGCCAGATTATCGTACCCCTCACCAACGACTTCTCCTTGCACTTCCTCTGTTTTGATCAGATGTGCCGGATGGTCTGATGTTGTTATACGTTCTGGTTCCTCTGCATGTGTATGGTCTCTCAGCATCTTACGCAGCTGTTCGTTTTCAATCGTCAGTCGCTGGTTCTCTTCAAGCAGCTCTTTTACAGCCAGCTTCAATTCACCAAGATCACCGTACATTTGCCCCATTTGCGTCTCCAACTCGAGAATACGCTCGAAAACATTTATTTTTTCCAAGATTCCACCCCGAAGCCACCTAATGGTTTACTTGATGACTACATCATCCATTGGAAGTTCCTTGACTTTACTAATCTCAAAAAGCTGTACGTGAACAGTTCGATGACCTGCATTAATACCTACTACTTTACCTTCTCCCATGGAAGTTACGACGAGCTTGCCGACTTGAGGAAGTTCTTCCTTCGCACTCTCATAATTATCATGCTCAAACTTGAGGCAACACATCAGCCTTCCACAAAGACCGGATATTTTGGTTGGATTCAAGGACAAGCTTTGATCCTTCGCCATCTTGATGGACACAGGCTCAAAGTCGCCAAGCCAGGAGGAGCAGCACAAAATACGTCCGCAAGGCCCAATCCCGCCCAGCATCTTAGCTTCATCCCGCACACCAATCTGTCTCAGCTCGATTCGTGTCCGGAAAATGCTAGCCAAGTCCTTGACCAGCTCCCGAAAGTCAACACGCCCCTCAGCCGTAAAGTAGAAAATAATCTTGTTGCGGTCAAAGGTGAATTCCACGTCCACGAGCTTCATTTTGAGTCCATGATCCTTGATCTTATGAAGACAAGTTCCGAAGGCTTCCTTGGCAGCCTGTCTATTCTCCTCTACAATCCGTGCATCCGCTTCGCCAGCTAGCCGAATGACCTTCTTCAGGGGAAGCACGACATCGGAATCATTCACTTCCTTCTTGCCTACAACAACCTTACCATATTCGATACCGCGCGCCGTCTCAACAATTACACAGTTATCTTTCTCCAGCGGAAGCTCGAGCGGATCGAAATAATACGTTTTGCCCGCTTTTTTGAAGCGAACACCCACTACACTGTACAAAAATAAACCCCCTTGTGTGCCACTAGAACCTTGCTTGGGGACATCTTAGCTGAACGTGCCACGGGCACAATCTCCCATATTCGGTATGCGAGGGACAGGCCTTGCTCATGCGTAACCTGTCCGTAGCGCAGTCTCGGACCATCGGCGCTGGATCTGTCTCATGATGGGGACAGACCGATCATCAGCTGCTCTACACAAAGCTGACCGTTTACATTGAAACGGAGCTTTCTTCTGCACTCCGCGGCCAAATCCATATAAGAGACCCATTGTTCGGTACTGCGGGTGATTGCCAATTTGGAGATCATCTCCAATTGATCTATGAACACAATGCTATCGTGCCTTCCATACTGGAAGTGCAGCATATCCTTGAACTGCAGGTGAAACAAATGAAACAGGATATCAAGATGCTCGCCGAGTCCGGCCTTGAACACCTTCTGTTGAGCCAAAATGACGGAGGAACTCCCTCTACTCAACGACTCCTTTACTAATTGTAACATTACATTTCTAATTTCTGCAAACCAATTCTGCTGGAGAATTTCTCTACTTGTTTCCAATCCAGAAGCAATATGAACCGCACATCTGACAAGACTTGCTGAATAGCCCTCTCCTGTCAGTATTTGCTGCATAAGCTCCGGATTCAGAGCAGAGAACGGTACATGCTGAGTCCGTGAATGTAGCGTAGGGAGTACGGCCTGTCCATTATCGGTCAGCAAAATCCCCACCGTAGGCAGCTGTGGCTCCTCCAGAAATTTCAGCAGACTGTTTGCTGCCTGTGTCGTTAACAGATCTGCCTGCTGAATGATATACACCTTCGGGTGCTTACTTTCCGAGCGATACGAAAACGAACGCTGAAGCTCCCGAACCTGATCGATCTTGATGCTGTTGCCATCTGGAGCAATGATGTGCAGGTCGGGGTGATTGCCATGCTCGACCTTTCTGCATTCCAGACACTCACCACAAGCATCATCGCTTAATCGCTCGCAGAACAACGCTTTGGCAAAGGCCATGGCCATCTGCAACTGTCCGCTGCCTGCTGGACCATGGAACAGATAAGCATGACTAACCGCTCCTTTGTGAAGCGCGTGCTGCAGCATACTCTTCGGCAACTCCTGACCTATTATATCCTGAAAAGACATATTGCCTCACTTTCCAAACCACGAGTCGTTATGATTTTTACCTGTGAAGACCTATAACTCAATTATCTTAAAAAACAATCTGCCGACTGTAAAGTCGACAGATTATATTATGGGTCGCTATTTGCTTAGGTTATTATGCACTTGAGGTCTGTTGCTTTACTCAAAAAGCCAGATTAATCAGCATACCACGAATTTCCCCAACACCATGAAGGAGCTCAATCTTCCCCTGCTCTGTATCTAGCAGCTCCTCTGCCATCCGTAGCAGAATAGAGTCTACTTCATCAATGAGCTTATAACGCTTGCTGCGACCGCGACGATCCCAGCCCTTGGTATCCTTCATAGATACCCCTCGGCGTACAGTCTCCTCCAGAAATCTCTTGACCAATACTTTGTAGGCCTTCAATTCACGCACAGTCATGGAGCGGGCAAGCCGATCTCCTTGCATCTGAATTTCCTTGAATTGGCGACTTAATTCTTCTTGTGAAGCTCGCTCTCCACTGTGCTTCATCATATCTGAGAAGCTCTTGCTTTGAACGGGCTTGGTATTCGTATCACTTGGAGCGATACCGCTTTGTAATGGGCGATAGCCCGGATTAATTTTCATAATGAACCTGCTTTCTCCTGCTCGGCTCATCGAGGTATCTGCAGGCTAGCCGGCATAGCCGAGCTGCAAGCTGTAACTATCTTGAGCACTAATCAGGCACGGCACCATAGCATCGCCGCAGAATGTATAGCTCCATACATCACCTTCAATACCTGACCTGTTCAGCAGGCCAGCCATTCCCAGTCATGGAAGAGCAGATACATATATTATCGTCATATCGTACTGAGAATTGTAGAAGTTCTAGAAGTGTTCAAAACGATCAACCGGAAGAACGAATACCGTGGCTCCACCAACCTGAACCTCTACTGGCAAAGGCAAATAAGAGTCTGTTGTTCCACTCATAGGAGTCACCGGCGTCACGAGCTGTTCTCTCACCTTACAGCTATTGCGGATTACGCTCATAACAGACTCGACCTGACTGTCGTCCACTCCGATCATGAATGTGGTGTTGCCGGCACGTAGAAATCCACCGGTACTTGCCAGCTTGGTTGCACGGAAATTAGCCTTTACCAGTCCGCTGGACAGTCTGTTGCTATCTTTATCCTGAACAATGGCAACAATCAGTTTCATCCTGAATTCCTCCCTTAATATGGGTTACTTCAATGAACAATTCCTATAATCTTCAGGTCAACGCCAGGGGCGTCCATCCCCGAACAAGAGAACGGCAAACCAACATGATACGCAAGGCCTCGGATGGTTATATCTATTGTTATGCCATACTTACTACCTGCTGCCACATGCTATGCCCTGTTATTTAATATTTTCTTTGTGCATATAGAAGTTATTCGAGAAAAGTCGGCAAAATCCTCTTTTTCAGGTGCTCATAGATATCATTTGTCACATCCTCTATGGACCGGGATGCATCAATCACACATATGCGCTCAGGATTCTGTTCTATGAGAAGACTATACCCTTCCTTCACCATATAATGGAACTCAAGACCTTCACGATCTAGACGGTCCCGATCACGCTGGTTGCTGGCAATTCGGGTAAGTCCCAGTTCGGGCTCAATGTCCAAATAATACGTTACATCTGGCTGCCGGGCGTTTGTTGCGAACTGATTGATCATACCTACCTCTGTCATACCTATTCCGCGTGCGTGTCCCTGATAGGCCATACTACTGTCAACAAAGCGGTCGCACAGGACCATCTTTCCTTCCTCAATGGCAGGCTCTACTCGTTCCACCAGATGCTGTCTACGAGCAGCAGCATACAGCAATGCCTCAGTCCTAGCATCCATTGTCGTGTTGGCTGTATCCAGAATAACGGATCGGATCTGTTCTGCGATCTCAATCCCTCCCGGTTCTCTTGTAGCGATGACCGGGTAGCCCTCCTCCTGCAGTCTCTGCGTAAGGCATCTGATGACCGTAGTCTTGCCCGAGCCTTCGCCTCCCTCGAATGTAATGAATCTGCCTTTGCCTTTCATATCATACCTGCTTTCCCTGGATTGCTAACTCTGTAGCTATAACATAATGCTATTTATAATTGTTCCTACGCTATTGTCTGCAAAACCTATATATTTTGAACCTAATATTTCTAGACAGGTTCACTAGCATCTTGATCAGACAAAATGTGGGTAAAGATCTGCTGCAAGCGGAGACTGGTAGCATTCGTTAAGCCGACCCGTCATTGAACACGCGGATCGTCCTCATACTCGGATCCGCAACTCCTTGACACTTAGCTCCTGCATTCTGAAGCTTCATTAACCGCTCTACCGTCTCGGCTTGTATAGTCTCTCCCGGATATAACAATGGAATCCCTGGCGGATAGGGGATGACCATCTCTGCAGCTACACGCCCACTGCACAGCTCCAATGACACGCTCTCCACCTGCTCCTTTCTTGGTGGCTGCAAATGAAATTGGATGGGTTGAGAATAATTCAATACACGCAAATTGTTCCACGTGGAAACTTCATGATCCTTTTTCGGTATGCCTTTACCCCCTACATTCACCTGTAAAGGTAGAGTAGACTCCGTCTCCAGAACCTCTAGCGCCTGCAGCAATCGTTCTGCATCCTCCTTTACAGATGCCAGTGTGAACAACAAGACCACATAACGTTCCGTACTCATTTCTGGAATACAGCCCTGCTGCTCTAACTTTTCTTGCAGTTGATAGCCACTCCATACGCCATGACGATCATAAATAACAACTTTGAACGGGTCCTGTGTAGAATAGCCTGGAATGCTTTCCAATAACGGCTCCAATCCCTGCACTTCTGTTTCAATAGCCCTCCCTGGAGGTACAGAAACGGTGCTATTCACGTTGACTGGCTCTAGCAGCCCAAAGCGCGTCAAGCCTGCCCACCCTTCATGGAACACACGTATAGCCTCCATGCCCTCTTGGAATGCTTGCTCACGATGTACATGAACATACCGCCTAGCCAAATCAAGTGAGGCCATGATTGGATAGGACGGACTAGAGCTCTGAAGCATGGCCAGACGTTGACGCAATAGCTCACGATCAATCCGTTCACCCTGAATATGTAACATGGCTCCCATTGTCATAGCAGACAGCATTTTATGAGTGGACTGTACTACCCCATCTGCACCCGAGGCCAGCGCAGAAGCAGGAAGCTGGGGATGAAGACCATAATGCGCTCCATGTGCTTCATCTACAAGCAAGGGTACCCCCATCTGATGGCATACCTCAGCAATCGCCGCAACATCAAGACCCATTCCATAATAGTTAGGGACGGTAATCAGCACGCCCTTGGCTTCAGGGTATGCTGCGAGAGCGCTCCTTATTGTAGAATCCACCGGCGCTGATGCCAGTTGGCTAATAGGATCGATATAGGGCTCCATAAATACGGCCCGGGCCCCTGCGAGCATAAGGCCATGCAGCACAGACTTATGCACATTTCGCTGGACCAATAAAATATCACCAGGCTGACTGCATACCGTCAAGATTAAGGCCAGATTGCCTGCTGTGCTCCCCCCTACCAGGAAGAAACTCTCCTCCGCACCAAAGCAATCTGCTGCAAGCTGCTGTGCCTCTAGTATCATTTCTTCCGGATGATGCAGATCATCCATCCCGGTAATCTCAGTGACATCAATGGACATCACATCCTGAAGCAAGCGAGCTCTCTCATCTTGTCTATACAGTTGACCATTCTTATGTCCTGGCACATGAAAGGAGGCTCGTCCAGCTTCTCTATAATGAAGCAAGGCATCCATAATCGGAGCCTGTGCCTCCTTCGCTTGATTCGTCATATTGTGGGTTCCTTCCAGACGCAGCAAATTCCTGTAGTCCCTGCAATCATACTGCGAATAGCACTAATAATATTATTATTCTATGAGACACCATACCTGAATTAGCTACTTATATTGTATCGCAAACACATCTTGAATCCTATCCTACATTGCAATCACAGGACAACAAAAAAAGGCCATTACAGGCCTGATTTTCCTCGATATAATCTATTTGCAGCTTATATAAATGTTCATCATTCACATGAATACAGCAATTTAATATCCTTCACAACAGATAATTCGTTCTATTATTCGTTAGTTTTATCATTAGTTCGTTTTCATTATTCGTTAGTAAATATTTCATTTGTATCTATAGTTAGTCAATCATTGCTCCAACATGATATCCCTTTTAGAAAGCTATTGTGTTGAACAAGTCAGTGTACTGAACAAGCCATTGTATTCAACTCTACATATTGCATTATGCAAAACGCCAGTTCTTCTAATCCAGAGAGCTAATTCTTCTAATCGCTACTCCTGATCACGCGTTCTTCTGTACCCAAATCTGCTTTAACTGATGAATAAAAAAATGATATTTGGCATCGGCAGCATCAGTGTGCACCATTTCAGATTCGCAGTCATCACAAATGAATTCCGACATAATAAAGATCCCTTCCGTCTTGGGTTCATTACAGATGATGCATCGGCATTCCAATTTATCATACATGATTTATCCCACCCTTACATCTTCTTTTACTATCAGTATGATACAGTTTCTATTATTTTAAACCTTTTCATAGCCATTTCAACATTTTTATACAGCCTATTCCTACTGGCGTCCCGAGGTGTCTGTACCTAAAAGCCTATTCAAAAAAATACCTGTTGTAGCCGATAATGTATAGGAAAGCACCTTTATTTCTCCTCACCCCTATTTTTTGCATGATTGATATTCCGTATGAATGAAAAGGACTGATTGAATGGCAGAGATTCAGGGTACCAAGGCCACCTATTATCACTATCAATTGATTAAGAAGATTAATATCCATCGTCAAATGTTGTGGAGCTATTACTCCCTGCCCATCATCATGCTTGCGTTCCTTCTGGTACTAACCTGGACGAGCTTATTCTTGTTCCTGTTAGCCCTGCCAGTCATGATGTGGATTCATTTTGTGGTGTCCAGCCTGGTCCTTTATGTAAGCGGCAACTCTTCACGCAAGCGCTGGAAGTACAGCTGGAAGTTCCCATGGCAGGGCTACATGCCAGAACAGTACATTAAGTATGTTTTGTTCAACCGCATGCAATTTCACATGCTCTGGGCAGGATTTTTTATCACCGCCGTATTTCTACTCTGGTCACCACCGGTATTCACAATCTCGCTGATTTTCTGGCATCTGTGGCTGCTGGTACCCCGACTCTATACATTGATTCAGCTGCGTCGGGAGCGGAAGGATGGCATGCTCAAATTCAATCCAGGCGATGTGTCGTACTATCAGCAGTAAGACTACCTCTGAAATACATAATTGTGCAAGACACGTACACACACTAAATGCACTACACGGAATGTACTACACTAAGAGCAGCTTCTATTTGGGCCAAACAGACTAGAGTTTATCTGGAGCCTAATGGAATGCAGCTAAGAGGGCTTAGAGCTACTGCAGTAGCGTGACCCGTAATCATCCTCCTGACAGAAGTACAAGAAGACTCCATACCACTATACGTGGCATTGGAGTCTTCTCCCTTCAATCTCTATTTTCAATTCCTTCTCTAATATTTTCTTGAGCCTCATCTTCAGCATCTTCTTTAGCATCCTATTGAGCCTATCTTCAGCCTATCTTCAACCTATCTTGAGCTCCTCTCGAGCCTCTTCATTCAATCCCTTACGCCATATCTTCTTGAGTACCTTCTTGAGTATCTTCCTGATTACGTTCTTGGGTTTCACCCTGCTAATAACTCTCACTGTGCCATCTCTGGCTAGCCCCCAGCCGTCTCTCCCTACACTTTACAGGGCCGACGTTACAAGACCTATCCTTTTTTATGCTGCCACTCCTGGCTATTACATCCCCAACTGCTGTAGATAAGGGATTATGCGCTCTCTTAATTGCTTCAACTCTTGCTTTTGCTCTGGTGACAGGCGATCTTCGTGAAGGCTCTTATCCTGATCTACTACAATAGCCTCATATTGCTTCATTTGTGTAAATAGAGACGTGAACTCAGCGTAATCCTCAGAGGAGAACTGTTGCTTGGCCTGCTCTAGCTTCTCTTGCCAAATACGCTCCTCATCTATAATGACTTGTTGAGCCTCAGCATTCGATAGCTTATCGAAGTAGGGCTCTAGCTGCTCAGCTAACTGGTTATACACCTGTTGCTCCTCAATACTCCAATCCTCTGGGTGCAGCTGTCCTCGAAGGTCGGCATGTGTCAGAGCGAACTTCCCGAAATCGAGCAGCACTTCCATAAATGCCGCGAACTCCTCAGAGCTTAGCTGCTCTTGTGCGACACGCAGTTTAGCCTCTAGTCGCTGGTAATCCGACGTTGTCCCTCCGATGGCTGTTATATTTTTCTCAGAGCCATAGATGTAATCAGCTAGATACGTATAGCCGGCATATGCCCCTGATGGAATGATAAGTACAACTGCTACGACCACAGCCACCAGCCAGTTCGCTCGTTTTCTGTTAAGTCGAGACTCTCGCTGTTGTTGAAGAGACTTGAGCATATTGTCTCTGGCTTCCGCCCTGATCGTCCACTGTCTAGTCTCCTCTTGGTAAGCATGCTGCAATTCATGTTCCAGCTTCATATCATATCCTCCACTCTTTTCTTTCTATAGATCTCCATTGTCTGATGCTTCTGGCGCAGCTTACGGAGTGCAGCATGAATACGTGACTTTACGGTTCCGAGTGGAATGTCCAGAATCGCTGCTATTTCCTCCTGAGTGTATTCATTTAGATAGTGCAGTGTAATCACCTGCTGCAGCTTATATGGTAATCTTTTTACCTGATCCATGAGTGGCTTGAAGGACAGCCTATGTACCAGATCTCCCGCGAAATCATACTCTGTAGCCTCATCACTTTTTCTTAGTCGCTGCATGAATCGGAACTGAATCAGCTCACGCCGCCGATAGTTCTGAACCTGTCGCATAGCGATTCCCATGAGCCATGGGCGAAAGTCGCAATCAGTATTAAATCTCTCCAGTGATCGGTAAGCTTGAATAAATATCTCCTGCACAAGATCCTCGGCCTCAGTAGCACTCTTAAGCAAAAATCGCACAGTACGATAGACATCTGCTACCGTAAGCTCATACAGCTCCCCATAAGATGAGTAGTCCCCGGCTCGCGTCAGGTATACCAGCTCGTTACATCTGGCTTTCTGTTCCTCTCTTCGCCTATCTCTGTGAATCCTAACCTCGATCTGCTTACTAACTTCTAAAACCTTGTTCACTTCTGACCGATTCTTAGTTTTTTTCTCCTTGTTAGCCTCTGTCTCGTTAATAATCTCTTTCCCTTCACTAATAGCTATCTCCTCGCTGCAACCATTCTCTCTGCCGTCTATCATCAACCCCTCCTTCCTTCACACTTTATATTGGTATTGCTCACGAATATCGTTCGATTTTTTTTCTTCATCATTCGCATAAACCAAAAAAGCCTATCTCCAGCAATTTGAACAGGACCATGTTCTACTGGAAATAAGCTTTCTCGTTCACGCACTGTATCACTGTATGTCATTAAAAAAATCCCTTCTGCCTATGCAGTAAGGGCTTGTTCCATGTGGCTCTATGAAGAGTTGTAGCAAGCATGTTAATGGAAAGGTGCTGCTCTAGTAAGAATCTATGTCCGAGTCGTCATCAGAACTTAAATCCTGTACATTAGCAGCCGACTTGGTGTCTTTAGGAACAAGTAGCGTGAAATAGTCGTCATGAACGGATAGATGCACAATTTGCTTATCCTTCAGAAATACTCGTTGGGAAGGTGCAGACTGCTCCTCCTCCTCTTTCCATCCCCAAGCTGCAATCTCCTGCAAATATGGAGTTGGAATATCATCAGCCTCTTTCATACCTGGCAGGGCGTAACGCACAAAGTCCATATCCGAATTTCCGTTTGCACGATCAGTCTTGTTAGCTTCCTTGGGTACAGGAAAGGTCTTCACATTGGCTGCTCCCTCAAAAGCCGTCCAGGAGGGTTCCTTTGCCCCACATCCGATAACAAGCATAGACGCGACGCTTATGATGAGTATAAGGACCAGCCATCTATATTTGCGCATGGTGTCTCCTCCTTATTACCTACTGCGAACTTCAATCCTCTATGATCAATAGGATAATCGTAGGAATACTTCATATACTTCTGTGCACTTTTACATTATAACCAACTCATATCTCTTTTCCGTAACAAAAATGTTACCTTCCTTTTGTTAGAAAATAGCTTTAATTAACTGTCAGTCTGTCCAATGTCATATTATCTGTATAATCTGCCCAAGTAGTCTGCTTCGGAGATACGCCTATACATTTATAAAGTCTAAGCTCTGCCTTATGTTAAATACTATCTCAATAAAGAGTTGGGCTATCTGGGGATGCTGACGACTCTCCTGAAATAATGCTTGGCAAGATATTTGGACTGCAACGATGAGCACATGGAGTATCTGGAGTATCACGCCGCTGTAAAATCATATTAGGGGGAGCATTAGCCTTGTAAACTCCAGCATCACTCTTTACTCTTCATGTATGCCTCCTAGTAGGACACGATCAGATAACAACTGCCTACTTCTTTTTCATGAGGAGCAATCCCCTCTGAACTAACAGTTGTAATCAACACAACATAAAAAAACCACCACCGAAGATCGGTAGTGGTTCTTGTGCTTGGCGGCGTCCTACTCTCCCAGGACCCTTCGGTCCAAGTACCATCGGCGCTGGAGGGCTTAACGGTCGTGTTCGGGATGGGTACGTGTGGAACCCCTCCGCTATCGCCACCAAACGAGTGTTTGTGAAACAAACACGGTATGCGAAACATTTGGTACAGCACATCTGTGCGTATAAATGTTGCAGCATATGATTCAAGGTGTTACACCCTGAAAACTGGAACCGAAACGAATCATTGCATTTTACTTTAGGATAAGCCCTCGACCGATTAGTACTGGTCAGCTCCATGCATTACTGCACTTCCACCCCCAGCCTATCTACCTCGTCGTCTTCAAGGGGTCTTACATACTGGGAAATCTCATCTTGAGGGGGGCTTCACGCTTAGATGCTTTCAGCGCTTATCCCGTCCGTACATAGCTACCCAGCGGTGCTCCTGGCGGAACAACTGGTACACCAGCGGTACGTCCATCCCGGTCCTCTCGTACTAAGGACAGCTCCTCTCAAATTTCCTACGCCCACGACAGATAGGGACCGAACTGTCTCACGACGTTCTGAACCCAGCTCGCGTACCGCTTTAATGGGCGAACAGCCCAACCCTTGGGACCTACTTCAGCCCCAGGATGCGATGAGCCGACATCGAGGTGCCAAACCTCCCCGTCGATGTGGACTCTTGGGGGAGATAAGCCTGTTATCCCCAGGGTAGCTTTTATCCGTTGAGCGATGGCCCTTCCATGCGGTACCACCGGATCACTAAGCCCGACTTTCGTCCCTGCTCGACTTGTAGGTCTCGCAGTCAAGCTCCCTTCTGCCTTTGCACTCTTCGAATGATTTCCAACCATTCTGAGGGAACCTTGGGGCGCCTCCGTTACTCTTTAGGAGGCGACCGCCCCAGTCAAACTGCCCACCTGACACTGTCCCCGCACCGGATTACGGTACCAGGTTAGAACCTAGATACGATCAGGGTGGTATCCCAAGGACGCCTCCACAGAAGCTTGCGCTCCTGCTTCTACGGCTCCCACCTATCCTGTACAGATCGTACCCAAATTCAATATCAAGCTGCAGTAAAGCTCCATGGGGTCTTTCCGTCTTGTCGCGGGTAACCTGCATCTTCACAGGTATTAAAATTTCACCGGATCTCTCGTTGAGACAGCGCCCAAGTCGTTACGCCATTCGTGCGGGTCAGAATTTACCTGACAAGGAATTTCGCTACCTTAGGACCGTTATAGTTACGGCCGCCGTTTACTGGGGCTTCGGTTCATAGCTTCGCCTTGCGGCTAACCACTCCCCTTAACCTTCCAGCACCGGGCAGGCGTCAGCCCGTATACTTCGCCTTGCGGCTTCGCACAGACCTGTGTTTTTGCTAAACAGTCGCTTGGGCCTTTTCACTGCGGCCCCCTCGGGCTATTCACCCTACCGAGGCACCCCTTCTCCCGAAGTTACGGGGTCATTTTGCCGAGTTCCTTAACGAGAGTTCTTCCGCGCGCCTTAGAATTCTCTTCTCGCCTACCTGTGTCGGTTTGCGGTACGGGCACCTTCACCTGACTAGAGGCTTTTCTTGGCAGTGTGAGATCATGACCTTCGCTACTGTAATTTTCACTCCCCATCACAGCCCAGCCTTACGATGTGCGGATTTGCCTACACATCAGCCTCACTGCTTGGACGGACATCCATCAGTCCGCGTCACTACCCTCCTGCGTCCCCCCATCGTTCATAACGGTTTACGGTGGTACAGGAATTTCGACCTGTTGTCCTTCGACTACGCCTTTCGGCCTCGCCTTAGGTCCCGACTTACCCTGAGCGGACGAGCCTTCCTCAGGAACCCTTAGGCTTTCGGCGGATCAGATTCTCACTGATCTTTTCGTTACTCATACCGGCATTCTCACTTGTATGCTGTCCAGCGCTCCTTACGGTACACCTTCAACCTGCATACAACGCTCCCCTACCCCTGATGCAAGCATCAAGCCATAGCTTCGGTGGTGTGTTTAGCCCCGTTACATTTTCGGCGCAGAGTCACTCGACCAGTGAGCTATTACGCACTCTTTCAATGGTGGCTGCTTCTAAGCCAACATCCTGGTTGTCTGTGCAACTCCACATCCTTTCCCACTTAACACACACTTGGGGACCTTAGCTGATGGTCTGGGCTGTTTCCCTTTTGACAATGGATCTTAGCACTCACTGTCTGACTCCCGGAACTAAGTCTATGGCATTCGGAGTTTGACTGAGCTTGGTAACCCTTGCGGGCCCCGCACCCAATCAGTGCTCTACCTCCACGACTCTCTTTTCCGAGGCTAGCCCTAAAGCTATTTCGGGGAGAACCAGCTATCTCCGGGTTCGATTGGAATTTCTCCGCTACCCCCACCTCATCCCCGCACTTTTCAACGTGCGTGGGTTCGGGCCTCCAGTGCGTGTTACCGCACCTTCACCCTGGACAGGGGTAGATCACCCGGTTTCGGGTCTACGTCCACGTACTAAATCGCCCTATTCAGACTCGCTTTCGCTGCGGCTCCGGCTCTTCACCTTAACCTTGCACGGGAACGTAACTCGCCGGTTCATTCTACAAAAGGCACGCCATCACCCATAGATCGGGCTCTGACTTCTTGTAAGCACACGGTTTCAGGTTCTATTTCACTCCCCTTCCGGGGTGCTTTTCACCTTTCCCTCACGGTACTGTTTCACTATCGGTCGCCAGGGAGTATTTAGCCTTGGCAGATGGTCCTGCCGGATTCATACGGGGTTTCACGTGCCCCGCACTACTCGGGATCCGTCTCGGAGGGTGTACCATTTCGATTACAGGGCTTTTACCTCTATCGCGGGCCTTTCCAGACCTCTTCATCTAGGGTACACCTTTGTAACTCCGTGTGAGACGTCCCACAACCCCAGGAAGCAAGCTTCCTGGTTTGGGCTAATCCGCGTTCGCTCGCCGCTACTGACGGAATCACTATTGTTTTCTCTTCCTCAGGGTACTTAGATGTTTCAGTTCCCCTGGTCTGCCTCTCCTTTGGCTATGTATTCACCAAAGAGTGACTACCTGTTACAGTAGCCGGGTTTCCCCATTCGGACATCCCCGGATCGAAGCTTGCTTACAGCTCCCCGAGGCATTTCGTCGTTCGCCACGTCCTTCGTCGGCTCCTGGCGCCTAGGCATCCTCCGTGTGCTCTTATTAGCTTAACCATGATTTTTGCCTGTGGCAAAATATCAGTTCACTAATAACTTTCACTTGCTTACACAAGTTCAGCTAAAAGATGTTCTAAAACGCAATGTTTTCGTTTCGGTATCCAGTTTTCAAGGTGCAATGCTGTTGTGAAACAACAGCCCCTGTGTGAAATCCGGTCCATCTCGCTTGAGCGGATGAATTTCATACAGATGAGTTTGAGAGTTGAACTCTCAAAACTGAGCAACGAGTGAGCTGTTAAGAGGATTTCATACGCGCAGAGCGCAGTACCGAATTCCTCTTCTTATGATCGATGGAACATCGATCTGATTTGAATGCTTCCGTTGCAGGAAGCGATTCTCCATAGAAAGGAGGTGATCCAGCCGCACCTTCCGATACGGCTACCTTGTTACGACTTCACCCCAATCATCTACCCCACCTTCGGCGGCTGGCTCCTTGCGGTTACCCCACCGACTTCGGGTGTTGTAAACTCTCGTGGTGTGACGGGCGGTGTGTACAAGACCCGGGAACGT